>NZ_PEEU01000001.1:0-4800000 GCF_002754195.1 Flavobacterium sp. 9 | reverse complement strand
TTACAACCTTTAATTCAAGCAACAAAAAGTGACAAATGGTTAATTCGGCACAGCGCTATACATTCCTTAAACAACTCATTTGATAGCATTGCCGAAAACACATTAATTGATATTCTTGATAATTCTGATGATGTATATAACATAATTTATACAAATGCTACTCTAAATAAAATAGGAACATTAAAAGCGATACCTTTTTTAGAAAAACATTTAAAAAGTAGAAAAAGAGATGTAAAGCATTCTGCAAAATATGCTATTGAAGAAATAAAAAAAAGACATGAATAATAATTAATTCATTATAAATTAACTTGTTGCACTATTTTACAAAACCTGTCTCAGACTTCAAATAAACCTTATGCAAATCATCCAATAATTCCATTTCTTCTTCTGGTAGAAGCTGCAAAGCAATTTCAAGCAAATTCATTACATTACTATCAGCTTCATTAAATGGAAAACTTGCCTGACTTCGGGCGTCATCACTAAGTAAAATAATACTCGCTTTTAGAAGACTTGAAACCATTAAATTAAGTTCGTTATAACAAGATACTTTTAGCTTCACGCTAAACGAATTATCACCGATATTTTCTTGCTTTAGTTTTTTGAATTTATTTATTCTATTCATTGATTCTAAAAATTCTGTGACTTCTTTTGTATGTTGTATTTCCATTACTTTAATTTATTACTGGATTTTCACTTTTCGCATTCTTTTTCATCACGACGAAATTACAAGTAATAATTCACTTTAAAGGGATCGTATACAATCGGTTGCATGTAACCGAAAACTGAACGCATCAAAAAAATAATTAGAGTTCGAATTTTTAACTTTATATTCGTCATAAATAAATATTTTAAAATTGCTCAATCTTTAAAAATGAATCCAGGCGTTTTAATTAAAGATTTGTAAATCTGCATAGCATAAGATGCCGTTCCTCTTTTAATTCTTAGCATAATTTATCATGAAAACAACATTATATAAGCTAGCATTTCTTTTCCTTCTTATTGGTTGTGAAAGAAAGTTTGAAATACCACCTAAGTCAAAGTTAACCGCAAAATATATTGTCTTAAATGAAAATATAAGTAGAAGGATAATTCATAACCTAAATGATGTTAAAGAATTTGACAAAAGTGACAATAATGATAAAGAACCATTTAAAATCGGCGGAAAAGTTTATAAAATTGATCTAGACTTTAGATTATATCCTAATGGACACCTAAAAGTATTAAATCAGAACTTATACCATAGCTTTAATTATTCTGACTTTGGATTGAAAAAAATTCAAATAGACCAGAAAACAATTAGCGAAAATTTTTTAATAAAATTTTCGCCATCTTATGATAAAATTATTGATTGTAATGATACATTAGAAATAGAAAAAAATTATCCAAAAGAAAAATTACTATTTGTAAAAGAAAATAGAAACAGTGGCAGAATAAGAATTTACGAATATAAATAGTGTCCTGCTCGTGAACGAAATCTAAATCATTCTCTAAGTAGAAAATAAAAAAGTAATCGCGAGTGAGACGCTCGCGCTAACTCTTGATCCAAAGTAGCTTTGCGGTTTCACGTAAGGTTAGTAAATTAAAAGTAAGTATGTTTGAAATAATAAAATCATCCACTTTTTAAGTATTTCCTTTTAGCAGAAAATATATTAATATTACAATAATTCCATCTAAAAAAATGAAAGCAAAATTACTTACTCTATTCTCCTCTCTTTCACTTATCTTTTTGTTTAGTTGCAGCTCAGATTCGGATAATGATAATAATGCAGAAGATCAAAATGTTGCATACATTAAATCATACAAAACTACTACATCTCCTACTCCTTCTGATTATGATGCTTTCTACGAATATAGTAATGGTTATTTAATAAAAGGAACTGGCTATAATTGGTTTTCGGGAACATTTGAATACGATAATTCAGGTAAACTAATCAAAAGACAAATGGGTGATGGAGAATATCTATATCAATATGACAGCAAGAATAGGTTAATAAAACAATCCAAAACCGGATCTCAAGATAATATAACGTTGTCATATGGTTCTAATAAAATAACTATTTCAAATACCTATAATTATAATGGCGGAAACAAATATTCTGAAATTTCTGATATCTATTTGGATGATAAAGGGCGAATTATCAGAGTAAAAAAATTAACGCCAACAACAACTTATACTTCTATGGCAGAAGAATATTTATACGATAGTAACAATAACATTACTCAAATAACTTATAAAGAAAACAATTATAACTATCCTGATTATGTTGTGCGTTTTCAATATGATGACAAAAAAAATCCGTTTTATTATTCCTTTAAAAAATTATATAAAAGCGTTTATTATCTAGAATGCAGATATGGAATACCTAATTATAAATTTACGGGAATAACACCTAATAATATGATTGTTTATGGTTCTGCAACATACGACCATATCTATAATAGTGCCGGATATCCTGTAAGTTGGCTAAATACTTATGAAAATGGAGGTTCTGCTCCTGCAACAGCCAACTATACCGTTGAATATTATTAAAAAACAATTCAAGTATAAAATCTCGAATTCAAACTAAAGTCTGCAAACACAAACGTTCTAATTAGAAAGTTTGTGTTTGCAGATAAATAAAAGACTTTCCTTCTTAAGAGCTTTGATGCCAAATTATCTGCTCAACTTTTCCTGTTTTCTAATGTTATTTTTCGAAAATTAAGCAACCGCACATTCCATATTTTTTTCTTCGATTATCTGCATATCAATTATTTTTTGAGCGACAGTTCCTCTTTCAAATAAGCGAATAAATTTGAAAAAGGCACTCACAAAATATCCCGGATTCGAAACTAATCGGGCGATTTCGGTTATTCTTTCGTCTCTTAGTTTTGTGCAGGATTCTCTTTCGTTTTCCGGAACCGCTACAAATTCATTGGCAAATTTCCAGGCGCCATCTCTTGCAGTTTCCATGCTAAAATCTATAAAGAAGTTGTCGATTTTGCCTGTCCATTTTAGGATCATTGTGAGCGTTGGCCAAATTTTGATCAAACATTTTTCAACGCCTCCAACGAGATTACTCAAGATGGCATTTATTTTGTCAAAATCAGCTTTTAAACCCGCGATATCTTCAACTGTACTAACTTGGGCTGAAGCGATTCCTAAATCAAGATTTACATGCGCATTAATTCCAAGCAATAAATGCTGGACAACTATTGGCCAGTATTTTTCGGTTTGTTCAAAGGCAAATCCCCAACATTCAGATGGTTTTTCTTTGCCTTTATATTGGTAATAGGCTTTTAGATACCGATTGGCAAAAATAACGTCCAATTTTTCCATTCGTTCCCCATTCTGAAAAGAACCATCTCGGATTCCTTCTTTTACTTTTACCGTAACTTCACGATATAGCGTAGCAAATAAGCCTATAGCGCTTTGTTCTAGTTTTGACTTTTCGATTATTTCATCCAATAATAGAATTACTTCGTCTATAGTATTTGCTTGCTTTATATTCATTTATAGATAGTTATAATTAAATTTAACAGAACGAATATACTTATTTTAATCTTTCAAAATACATTTTTATGAGGTAATTATCTTATTATTTTTCCTCTTTTTTTGGTACAAAAAACGGATTAATATAAACATTAACGAGAGATAATCATTTTCAAGACATTGTTTACGGTTTTACGTAAGGTATTTGAATTCAAACGAATTACTTTTGATAAAAGTTCTTAATCTATTTTTTTTGAAGTAATAAAAACCAAAATAATGAAGATAAAACCGTTTTATTTTTACAGTGCATTTCTTATCATTTTCATTTCAGCGTGTTTTTTATGGATGTTAAAAACCAATACATTCGGAGAAGACGCTACTCAAATTATGTATCGAGATAGAGACTTTGAAAAAAAGACAGGTGTTACTTTAGAAGAATATGTCAAAAGAAAATCTATTGTTTCATTAAAACTTATTGGAAATAAAAAATACGATGATAAAATTTTTAAACTTTTTCAATTAAAAATAAGAGAAATAATATCCGAAGAAGATCCCAATAAAGGCATTCATTTAAAATTTGATAAAAAAACTCCTTATGAAGATGTAATTCGTTCCTTTCAAATTTGCAAAATAGAAAAATGTCCAACATACGTGCCTGACGGATACGACCTTTGGGTTTTTCCATACTACCATAAAGAACAAACCAAAAAAACAAACCCATGAAACTAATACTTGCTGCTTTACTTTTTATTTTCAACTTAGCATTATCTGCACAAACCAACAATTTTGCTGGCGATTATACGCGTTCACTTAGTGAAGAAGGAAAACATATTATCGAATATAAATTGACTTTAAATCAAGATGGAACATTTGTATTTCATTCGTATACAAAAACGCAAGGAGGAATTCCGCCTGAAGTAAACAAATACGGAAAAGGAAAATGGGCTGGAAAATACAATATGATCACTTTTTCGACGGATAAAAAAGATGATTTTGACGAAAAATATACTTTAGATTTTAATAAATCTTCGGCACGATTTGTAACCAAAAATCCTCGTGATAAAACAGATCAAATCGTTAAAACGAGACTTACATTTCTGGAATCAGGAATTCCCTGGATGCAAAAAATTGATATTTTTAAGGTTTAAAAATCTACTGCCTAAATAAGCCTAAAAACGATTTTATAAAACCCGAAAATGCGCAAAAGTCTAAATGATTTTTGCGCATTTTTTGTTAAATACTCTCCAACTTTTTTTAGTTCTTTATATAAATACTACAATAGAAATTACTAGAAATAATTCACAGACTTTTCTGCACTACACAAATCGGATTATCTACTATATCCAAAGCAAAAAACATCTTTTTTTTGGCATTGTAAAATTTTTCTCAATAATTGAAATTACGGATTTCCGTAAAATAACTGAATTAGAAGAAGTTAGTTTTGAATAAATATTTCAGACCAATTTTGGTTTTGAAGTATTTTTTTGAGATAAATATTTACCAAAATAGTTTGTCTCTAAAGAATATCAGGTTGAAGAAAAACTTTTTAAACCTTAAAAAAATCTAATTAAGACCAAATAATTAATTCTAAAATTAACTACAATGAGTAAAAAATCAATTCAGGCAACAGATCTCTTTTTGGCAGTACTTGCCATATTATTAATTAGCGTAAGTTTTTACCAAACCTGGCTTGGACTAGACCAAATTTTTGGTCCTGCATCGTTTATAATTGCTTTGGTTTTATCCCTTTTATTATTGTTTTTAGTATGGATGCTAAGAGTTGCAAAAATAGAAGGTCGTTCTACGTCAAGCCTCGTGGGCATTTATATTTTTATCGCATCATTTTGTTTTATGGCAAATTTTAATGCTTTGTATACAAGATTTATGCGAACTGATATTTATACAACCGAATTAAGGGATATAAACGAACGTTTTAATAATCTGGAATCTGATGTTCAATCGAAGTTAAGTTATAAATATAATGGAGCAACTGCCCAAAATATTGAAATTAAGAAAAAACAAATGATGGAACAGATAAAAGATCCCGGAAATAAAGGAATGGGAACCAGAGCGCAATCGTTGATAAGAGATATAGAACAATTAACGGGACAAAAAGTTGATTTTCTTACTCCTGTTCGTAACGATTACGATGATTTGGCCGAAAGAATGGGACGCCAAATTGACAACATGATTTCAGATCTTTCTCCTGAAGAAAAAGCTTTAAAAACAGATATTAATAATGCTGTTTTAAAATGGAACAAGAAGATTCAGGATTTATTACTGCTTTCTAAAAAAGAAAAAGATGATATCTCTCAGGGATTAATCGACGAATCATTAACGGAATATAATAAGTTGGGGAATCGTGCTCATACCGTTTTGGGCGATGATAAATTTAAATTCACACCCGAAATTTCAAAAACACAGGATGTTGGAAAAATCGGATTTGCTTTTGACCACGCGATTAAAAACTTCGGAATGTATCAATTTGTTGTATTAATGGGATGCGTTTTATTAGATTTTGTTATCGTCATTATTGTATTACTGGTTACACCAAATAATGGAAGTAACAGTCATTCAAGTGTATTTAACGGAAACAAAAGAAGTGGCAAAGTATTAATTGCAAAAAACTAAAATTACTTAAAATGACTAACGAAAACAACACTTTAAAGCCTTTGTCTTTTGATGATGACAAATTAAAACCTATTTCTTTTGAAACAAAAAATGAGCCGAAATCTACTTTTGTTCCTTTGGCTAATGCCGGTACGAATGACATAAAAAACAAAGACAGTAATTTTGTTTTCTTTTTTGGTGTTGGAGAATCCGGTAAATCTGTTATTCTTTCCTCGATTCTTTATTATTTAAGTTCGCAAGCCGGGGTTTTACGTCCAAAATTAGGAACTCCAAATTCAAAAGAAGCACAAGTTTTACTGACTGATTTTTTTGAAAATATCAGACAGGGTATTTTACCAAACAGAACAACACGTGATCAGGTAACCAGATTAGATTTGATATTTGAACCTAATAATAAATCTAAAAAAGTCCCTCCTATTAACCTGACTTTTCTGGAAACTTCGGGCGAAAATCATAAAGATATTAGCCGAGGCGGAACGTATCATAGTAGTATCGAAGCTTATTTGAATGCTAATATTCCGTTGACTTTTATAATTGTGACTAGTTTTGATATGGCACATTTAGAAGATACTTTAATAAACGAATTTCTGGATGAACTGGAAAGAAAAGGTAAGAATCTGAAATCTATAAATGTGATTTTAGTAGTTTCTAAATGGGATAAATCCGGCAGAACAGATGTTTCTAATGAAGAAGAATTAGAAAATTTCATTAACGAACGTTTACCCCGAACAAACAACAGAATAAACTCGTATGAATTAAATAAAACGTATTTCACAATTGGCAACATTGAAAACAATGGAGACGGAGAAAGAATAACGCTTTTGAATTTAGATCCTGCTGAAGTATTATCTAATTGGCTTTACGAGAGCGTGGTAGGTTATCCCTTAGATTATGAAGGAACATTCTGGGAACGATTAAAATTTAGCTTTTAAACAATATGGCACAAAATATATATTTGTTAGCATTTGGGACATTTGGAAATCCATACGGTTTTAGACAATCTTTTTTTAAAGTAGGAAATCAAAATGTAGCAAAATCAATCAAAACATTTGACTTAAACACAAATGCAATTAAACTAGTCGAAAACAGTACAATATATGCTGTTCGTAAAGAAGTAGCAAGTGGATTAAATTCAATTGCTTATTCAAAATATTCTTTTGCAAAAGAACAAAATTCGGATCGTGGCGGTACTTTTATTGGCGCCAGTATTCTTTTTACAACTGAAATTGCCGAAGAAAATCTTACGATTACTAAACTAAACGAATTTCACAAGATATTAGTTAGTAAAAACGTTGATGATAAAACGATAATGGTCAATCATTCGGATAATTTTTCTGCAGATATTCCACAGGATTTCGACAAACTTAGTTTTAATCTGAAAGGTTTTGATGAACCTTCGAACTTCAATTTATCAAATTCTAATTTAGTTGTTTACTCTGCTTTGGATACAAGTAAATTGCAGCATAATTTTAAAAAATCATTAGAATTATTAAACAGTTTTGACACGATTTTCTTTACCAATAATGAAGAAGTTGCCAATTTTACTTACAGCAAAGGTTTGTATAAAACAACCAATGAAGAAGGTTTTGACAATGAAATTCAAATACTGAGAGAAGAAAAAAAGAAACGACTACAATTATTATTGAATGATTTCGAAAAAGAAATAACTGAGCTTGAAGAAAACAAAAAAACAACGATTAAAAATCTTAAAGAAAGTATTGAGCAAAATTCAAGATTACATCATGAAAATAGCAAAAAAATCGAGGATTCTAAAAAGCAAATTCATATTCTTGAAAATAAATATTATGAGTTTTCAAAAAAGATAAAAGAGGCTATAAATTATATCAATTCAGATAGAAAAATTGAAGAAGTAAAGTTGTTTCACAATGAAAATAAGCGTGAATTTATAAATTTTGTGAATCAAAATACGCAACCTCAGTATTTGAATAGTCTGAATACTATTCAATCAAAGACAAATTTAACAACAAACCATCAGCTAAATTCTGATTTTTCATCACCAAATTTTGGTTTCCAAAAGAAAGAAAAAACAAGAAGAGAAAAAACATTTAAAATCTTCGAATTCCTTTCGGTTTTATTTTTTCTTTTATGGATTTTGACATTTCTTTATTATCAATTTTTTCCGGAAATATTCAATTTAGATAAATAGAGATAATAGCAATCTTAAAAACGTATTAAATCAAAGTCTTTTGTAAATTTGAAATATTATTTTATTAATTAACAATATTGACAAGTATAAGCCGTAGCACTATTGAAATGCGACACTATTAAATAAACCATGACAAAACCCCAAACCGAAACCCTAAAACCAAAACAACATTTTGAAATCCTAGACGGATTAAGAGGAATAGCCGCCGTGGCTATTGTAATTTTTCATTTTATGGAAATAGTTCATCCTCCAAAAGAAAATTTCATCTCGCATGGTTTTCTGGCGGTTGACTTTTTCTTTTGCCTTTCCGGATTTGTGATTGCTTATGCTTATCATGACCGAATTGGAAAAATGAAAATTACTGATTTTTTCAAATTAAGATTGATCAGGTTGCATCCTTTGGTTGTTTTTGGCTCTGTATTAGGTTTGTTGGCTTTTCTTTTTGACCCTTTTGGCGGTAATCCTGAAAGTTATCAAATTGGTAAAGTGATATTGATATTCTTGGCTTCGGTTTTTCTGATTCCGTTTCCGGTAATGGCAGATCGATATTTCAATATATTTGGTTTGAATGCGCCCGGTTGGTCTTTGTTTTGGGAATATATTGCGAATATTTTTTATGCCCTTTTCCTTTATAAACTAAGTCGTCGTTCGCTCTTTTTATTAACCGTTTTTGCTGCTATCGGAATTTGTTTTGTCAGTCACCGCGCAGGAGGTTCCTTAATGGGCGGATGGAGCGGAGAAACTTTTTGGGATGGCTGTGCACGTATTTCGTATTCGTTTTTGGCAGGAATGATAATTTATCGTTCGAATTGGATTATCAAATCAAAACTTGGTTTTATTGGATTATCGATATTACTTCTTGCAACGTTTGTCATGCCTTTTTCTGACTGGAATTGGTTAACAGAACCTATCGTTGTTCTACTCTATTTTCCGCTATTAATTGTATTAGGAGCTGGAGCAACTTTGGCACCAGGATTCAAAAAAATATGTGTTTTTTTTGGACAAATTTCTTATCCATTATACATGACGCATTATGCCGTAATGTGGATATTCGCCAATTATTACACTAAATATAAACCAGATACTACTCAATTGACTTTTATTGTAATTATTGGAACAATTCTTCTTGTTGGAATCGCTTATTTAACCATGAATTTTTATGATACTCCAGTTCGAAAGTATTTGACGAATAGAAGAAAAAAGGTTTAATATCGCAAAGTTTTTTTTACCCTAGCAACGAAAATTACAAGCAAAGACGCTAATTTTTTTTCTCGCAGATTTGGCAGATTGAGCAGATTTCATGTTAACTTTTACTTATATCTGCTGTAATCTTTTAAAAATCTGTGTGAAACAAAAAAACTTTGCTACTGAAGCTTTGGGATTGCGAGATAAAAAAGAACCTTTGTTCCTTTGTTCCTAAGAACCTTTGCTCCTTTCTTATAAAAAATCCTTAATTTCGCCTTTAAATTAGAAGGAGAAAAATGAAGGTATGTATTGCTGAGAAACCAAGTGTAGCACGTGAAATCGCATCCGTTTTGGGTGCCAATACCAAACACGATGGATATTACGAAGGCAATGGTTACGCTGTGACCTATACTTTTGGTCATTTATGTACTTTAAAAGAACCTAACGATTATAAACCACACTGGAAAAGCTGGGATTTGAACAACTTACCCATGCTTCCGGAGAAATTCGAAACCAAAGTAGTTGAGAACTCAGGAATCCAAAAGCAATTTAAAATTGTAAAAAGCTTATTCGACAAAGCCGAAGTAGTCATAAACTGCGGGGATGCCGGGCAAGAAGGAGAATTGATTCAGCGTTGGGTTATGAACGAAGCGCATTACAAAGGTGAAGTACAACGTTTATGGATTTCGTCCTTAACAACTGAAGCGATAAAAGAAGGTTTCGAAAACTTAAAACCTTCTGAAAACTACGATAATTTATTCTACGCCGGATTTTCAAGAGCCATTGGCGACTGGTTATTAGGTATGAATGCCACACGTTTGTATACCGTAAAACATGGCGGTTACAAACAAGTTTTGTCTATTGGGCGCGTGCAAACGCCAACATTGGCAATGGTTGTTGATCGCTGGAAAGAAATCGAAAACTTTAAACCGCAGCCTTATTGGGAATTACAAACTTTATACAGAGAAACTCTTTTCAGCTATGAAGAAGGTCGTTTTCTGAAAAAAGAAGATGGAGAACTTCTCGCCAATAAAGTCAAAGAAAGCGAGTTCGAAATTGTTTCTGTCGATAAAAAGAACGGAAACGAATATGCGCCTAAACTATTTGATTTAACAGGTTTACAGGTTTATTGCAATACCAAATTTGGATTTTCGGCAGATGAAACACTTAAAATTGTACAAACTTTGTACGAACAAAAAGTAGTGACATATCCCAGAGTTGATACAACTTTCTTACCAAATGACATTTACCCAAAAGTACCTGGAATTCTGCAAAAGCTTTCCAAATATGCCGAATTAACGCAACCTCTTTTAGGAAAAAAAATAAAAAAATCGCCTAAGGTTTTCAACGATAAAAAAGTTACGGATCACCACGCGATTATTCCAACCGGAATAGAAAGTAATTTGCAATACAATCAGCAACAAGTATATGACATTATTACAAGACGTTTTATTGCCGTTTTTTATGACGATTGTTTGGTTGCCAATACAACTGTAATTGGAAAAGCAGCTGATGTAATGTTCAAAACAACTGGAAAAGTGATCTTAAAAAAAGGTTTTCGTGTTGTGTTTGAAGATCCGAATGCCAAAGAAAAAGAGGCCGATTTATTACCCAATTTTGTAGTGGGAGAAAAAGGTCCGCATGAACCTTCATTTTTAGAAAAAGAAACCAAACCACCCAATCAGTTTACGGAGGCAACTTTACTTCGTGCGATGGAAACCGCGGGTAAACAAGTCGATGACGAAGATTTACGAGAATTGATGAAAGAAAACGGTATTGGTCGTCCGTCAACGCGAGCGAATATTATCGAAACTCTTTTTAAGCGTCAATATATTGTTCGAAATAAAAAGCAAGTTTTACCAACGCCTACAGGAATTCAGCTTATAGATACGATTCAGAATGAATTGATTAAATCGGCTGAACTTACGGGTTCTTGGGAGAAACAATTGAAAGATATCGAAAAAGGAACTTATACTGCCGGAGCTTTTATTAAAAACATGAAGCGAATGGTCGAAGCTTTGGTTACCGAAGTACGAAGCGAAACCAGACACGCTAATATTTCGCACGCAACCGCAACGCAAAAAGAAGTTGTAAAAGTCGACAAAAAGAAAGCGGCAGGAATTTTGGCAGAAACTTGTCCGAAATGTCAAAAAGCAACCTTGATAAAAGGAAAATCGGCTTACGGATGTGGTAATTACAAAGCTGGTTGTGATTTTTTATTGCCTTATACTTTTGCAGAGAAAAAAATAACCGAAAGCCAATATTTAAGATTGGTTCAAAAAGGATCGACAGTAAATATAAAAGGTTTTAAAACTGATGGAGAAACTGTTGAAGGTTTGATTCGTTTTGAAGAAAATTACAAACTTAAATTAGAGACCAAGAAAACGGCTCCAAAGGCAAAAGCAAAACCTGCTGCAACAACCGATTCTGAAGCATTAACTTGTCCGAAATGTAAAAAAGGAACAATCATGAAAGGGAATACTGCTTATGGTTGTGGCGATTATAAACTAGGTTGCGATTTTAAAGTAACTTTTGATGATGTAAGAGCCAAACTAAAAGATCAAAAACCAACTAAAGAATTGGTTTATTCGATTCTTTGCGAAGTGAAAAGTTAAAGGTTAGATGTAAAAAGTTTAAGAATTACGTTTATTTTTCCATCTCACATTTTACAATTTACATCTTACAATTCATAATCCTATTTTTCATAAATTAGCCTTTCAATCTAACACCAAAAAATCAAAATATATGTTTCAAAAAATTACTCTTTTAGTGCTTTTAGCAGCTGTTGTTTCTTGTCAAAAAAAGGAATCTGTTGAAAAAGATAAAATCAAAATTGCAGATTGGCTTATCGGAAACTGGGAAAACAAATCTCCGGACGGCGTTCTGACTGAAAACTGGATAAAACTAAACGACAGTACTTTTAGCGCCGCATCATACTTCATAAAAGGAAAAGACACTTTGCATTTAGAAAACATTGTTTTGGCTCAAAAAGGCGAAACTCTAACTTATTTTGCCACTGTAAAAGGTCAAAATGATGATAAACCTGTTGCGTTTCCTTCAACTGCTGAATCTGATAAACAGTTGGTTTTCGAAAATCCAAAACACGATTATCCTCAAAAAATTACTTATACAAAAGGCGCTGATAATACTTTGACAGCTGAGATTTCAGGGAACTTGCAAGGAAAAGTGAGTTCTGAGAAGTTTGTTATGACTAAGAAATAACTTAATCGCAGATCTAATTAATTTATAGCATCTTTCTTTTAAATACATTATTCCTTATTCATGAAATACATACTTCTTTTTACATCTCTCCTTTTTTTTAATATAAACCTAGCTCAAACTACCATATCTAACATAGAAGGGAATTGGATAAATTTTAAAACTGAAATGAAAGATGGAAGCAGGCTTTACACTGGATTTCCAATAGATTCAATTAATACAAGATTTGTTATTGGTACAAATAAGTTTTGCATGAATATGAGTTTATTCAGTCAACTTGATTACAAAGAAAATTTATCAAAATGCCTTCTGGATTATAAACTAATAGACAATGTAATTCAAACATCTCAATATTCAGGATATATAGTAGAACGTTTTACTGCTGACTCGCTAACTTTATGCGAAAAAATTAATGATACTCCTGATGAAAAATTAAAAAGATTATATCTTGTAAGGGAAGAAACCATGATTGCTTACTATAAAGAAAAATACAAAAATCAAACTCATATAGTAGCTTCATCAAACTTTACTCCTAAAATCAAAGAGTCTTTTATGAAACTGCTGAATGAGGATTTTAATGAGCATAGTTCTTATTACAATCTTCGTTTAAGTGGAAGGATTATCATTTTTCCAAAAGAGAAAAAAGTAAAAACAGAAATCACTAATTCTACAAGAAAGGACTCAATACAACTAAAAAGAATAAGCAACTATTTCAATAATTCTTTTGAAGACTGGGATTTAAAAGATTTTATGGCATATGAATCTGTTGAATTACCGTTTGCTTTTGAAGTAAAAAAAATTGGTAGAGCAACTAATATACTTTTCTTTACAAATGATGTAAATAGATTTGATAATAAGTACGGAATAACACTTCCTAAAATGGCAGAAGGTTCAAATTATTTCAAGAAAGCAATTCAATTATTTCAAGAAAAGAAGTTTTTAAGCGCTGCTGATTTCCTTGGAAAATCATTCGAAGCAGACCCTAGAAATATCGATGCACTTTACAATAAGGCAGCCTCATATGTTGGATTAGGAGATAAAGAAAATGCTTGCAAAGTATGGAAACAAATTTCGGATTTGGGCCAGGTTAATGGAAAAGAGCTTTATTTGAATAATTGCCAGTAAAAAAATCCTTCAAAGATTTTTTAAAATCCTTGGATCTAGATACTGAAAATAGAGAACGAAGGAATTCCAAAAACAATAATAAAGAACCAAAGGTTCGGAAAATTTTGTAGAGCTGGACTTTAGTCCAGTCAACAAGGAATTCATAATTCTATAATAAGTAACCAATGAGAAAGAGCTTCCTTTTTATTCTTATTTCGATCTTTATATTCAGTTGTAGCAATAAAACTCAATATGTAGTCGAGAATATTTTTGACAATTTTTCATTTAATACTACATTATCTAATAGCTCTGAAATAGTTATTAAAGTTTACGATTCGACTATAACACATAATAGATCTGGAAGTCTTGAATCTCTTATTCCAACTAAAGAATTTAAAATCAAAAAAAGACAACAGTTAGAAGATTTCGAAAATATTTTTATGAAGGCTGAAAAAACAGGTTATTGCTGCTGCCCAATAAGTACTTATTCTATTCATTTTTTAAATCAAAAAGACACACTTGATCTCTTTTATGTTGATACTTTAGAATTTAAAGATAAAGTAAGAATCTTTGAATCAAGTTATCAATATTCCTATATTATTGATAAACAAAATTGGAAAGAATATCTTAAAGAAATAGAGAATTAAAAAAACTCTAAGCATTAAAATGAATCAATCAAATAGAAAATTTACATTTGGAAAATTAGAAATTAGAAAATTCATAATTTCAGATTATTTATATTTAACTGCTTATATAATGGGAGTTACGTATTATTTATTTGCGAACAAATATATTCCAGAAAGCAAATTTGCTACGTCATTAATAATATCTTTTATAGTTGGCTTTCAAACAATTTCTTCACCTTTTGGATTAAGATTTAGAAACATCTATTTTTCAATTATCTGGTTAATACTTTCTCTGATTTTATTAATCGATAGTTATTCTTTATCATTAATTCCAATATCAACTTTTATTCTATATCATGTAATTAGAATAATATTTTGGAAGAAAAACAATAGAGAATTTATCCCTTATGAAACAGGAAAAGGTAAAATGTTTCGATTTAAAAGTTATTTTGAAGGTCGATCGGGAGATCTAACTGATAAAAAATATACTAAAATTCTTTTAGGAATTGGAATTTTAATAATAGGATTTTGTTTAATACAAATGATTGGTTTCAAAAATTAAATTTCTAAAAAACAAATTCATCCCGTATAGAAAATAGTCTACAAAAACCTTAGAACCTCAGCAACTAAGCGCCTCAGCACCTTCCAAAAAAACCTACTCCTTCTCCCCGATTTTATTCACCATGAAAATCATCAATATCCCTAAAAGTGCCATTACTAGAAATGCCCACTTCATACTTAAATATTCAGAGATAAAACCAACCATTGGCGGAACCAATAAAAACCCAAGATAACCAATTGTAGATATAGAAGTTAATGCAGAACCGCTGCTTAATTTTGAAGATCTTCCGGCGATGCTAAATACTAACGGAACAACGCAAGAAACTCCAACTCCGATTAAGATATAGCCGAAAAAAGTTGGATAAATAAAAGGGAATAAAAAGCAAATTAAAAATCCTACCGTGATCAAAATTCCGCTGTAAAGCAGGATTCGTTTTGTTCCAAATTTCATTACTCCATAATCTCCAAATAAACGTCCTAAAGTTACTGCTGTTGCAAAAAATACAAATGCTGCACTAGTTAACTTTGGCGAAGCATGCAATATATTTTCAAAGTAAATACCGCTCCAATCGTACATCGTATTTTCGCAAGCCATCGAAACAAAACAAATGATCGCGAACTTAATCAGATTTTTTTCCGGCATCGAAAAAAACTTCTTTTTAACCGGTACAGGCTCATTATGAATACTCAACGGATAAAAACAAGCGGTAAGTCCCATCATAAAAATACTTACACCCAATAAATGATGCGACGGCGCAATATGTTTTGATACCATTACATAACCTAAACCTGCGCCTGCAAAAACGGCAATACTCCAAACGGCGTGAAAACGGGTTATGATCGATTGTGGATACAATTTTTGAACTTCAAGAGATTGTGCATTAATCGACAAATTAAAAATATTACGAGAAGCTCCAAAGATTAAAAGTATAATAACCAACTGCCATACAAAAGCGGCCAAACCTGGCAAGGAGAGTACAATATTAAACATAATTGCTCCCAACAACATGATATAACGGCTACTATATTTATTCAATAATTTTCCTGTAAAAGGCATTGTAAGCATTAAACCAATTGGAAAAGCAAATAAAACGGTTCCAAATTGAGCTTCTGATAAATGCAACTGCGCTTTTATATGCGGAATTCGGGAAACCCAAGAAGAATATCCAAATCCGGAAAGGAAAAAAAACACAGTATTGGCTAAACGGAATCCTTTTGGCGAATTCTGTAGTTTCTTCAAAAAAGGTAAAATCATGAGGAGAATTTCATTTAAAATGCAAAATTAAGCCTTTTGAAGTGTAACGTCTACCCTTTTCGGAATATTTAACAAAAGTCAGAAATTTAAGTCAATTTCCTGTTTTTTCGCAACTTTTTGAAAAAAGTTTACCAAAATATAACAAAAAATACATCAAATCAAGTCAATTAATATTTGTTAAGGAAATATTAATTTTTACATTTGAACTGTTTTTATTCATTCTAAATAAAAACAAATCTTAACCAACTTTAATAAAAATGAAATATTCTACTGCGAAAACCTATCGTTTTCTATTTACAATCAGTTTTCTATTCACTGTTTTCAGCTCTTTTGCGCAACAAAACTTTGGAAAAATAAAAGGAACAATCACAACTTCTGACGGCGACGCTGCTGCTGGTGTAAATGTGATTCTTAAATCTTCAAAATATGGCACGACTACCAATGACGATGGTAGTTTTGAATTGAACAGAGTGCGAGCGAATACTTATACTTTACAAATATCTTTAACGGGTTACGAAACTACAGAACAAGTAGTTATTGTTGCAGAAACAGAAACGTCAACTGTTAACTTACAATTGAAGGTTTCGAACAAAGAATTACACGAAGTTGTAGTGAATGGCAAAAAAAGCATCTTATCTAAAAAAACAGATTACGTTGCCAGAATGCCACTGAAAAATCTTGAAAATCCTCAGGTTTATAGCGTGATTCAAAAAGAACTTTTGCAGGAACAAATTTCGGTAGACATTAGAAGCGCAGTTGTAAATGCACCTGGTGTAACTACCAAAATTTATCCTTCGGGAGGACTTGAAATTTCTTTCAGAGGATTTAGTACGGGAGTTAATGCCAGAAACGGAATGGAAAACATGACAGGTCGAAGCTCTATTTCTATTGATAATGCAGAGCGAATTGAGGTTCTTAAAGGGCCTTCGGGAACTTTATTCGGGTCGTCTGTATCGTCTTTTGGAGGTGTAGTAAATCTTGTTACCAAAAAACCTTTTGAAGGTAAAAAAACAGAGGTTTCTTATACTGGAGGAAGTTTCGGTTTAAACCGACTTGCACTTGATATCAATACTCCGTTAACTCAGGATAATAAAGTATTGTTTAGATTAAACACTTCTCTAAATACTGAAAAAAGCTTCTTGGATTATGGTTTTAATAAAACATTCCTGATTGCGCCAAGTCTTGTTTATAAAGCAACAGATAAACTTACCTTAAGTGTTGATACTGAAATCTTCAGCGTAAATAATACGCGTCCTACTTACGGACGTTCGTATGCTGCCGGAATTACAAATCCAACGGAACTACAAATAGACTACAGAAAGAGTTTATTTCATGATGATCTTGATGCCAAAACTTCATCGACTAAAGTTTTTGTTCAGGCAGAATATCAATTGGCAGATAATTGGAAATCTACTACGCTTTACTCTTTTATAGACGAAAATGTAGATCGCAGTTATCAATATTACACGAAATGGACTTCACCAACTGAAGTTCTAAGAAGTGTATCTCGTTTTGGACCAATCTCTAATCAGTTTACGAATATTCAAGAAAACATTAATGGTGAATTTTCTACCGGAAGCATCAAACACAAACTATTATTGGGTGCAAATTACAGATTCTCAAAAGGTACTTTCAATTATGGCGCAACGCCGGTTCTGGACACTATTAATGTAACAAAACCTTTTGAGCCTATTCGAAAAAAACAAGTTGACGCAGCGCTTTCTCAACTTACATGGCCGGTTTCAGACGAACAAATATTTAGTGTTTATGCCTCAGATGTAATCAGTTTTACAGATCGTTTATCTGCAATGTTGAGTCTTCGTCTGGATAATTTCGTTCAGAAAAAACTTGTAGATGTTCCCGGATATAACCAAACTGCTTTATCGCCAAAATTAGGTTTGGTTTATGAAGTGGTTAAAAATCAGGTTTCTTTATTTGGAAATTATATGAATGGTTTTCAAAATTCAGGTCCGGTAAATCAGCCTGACGGAAGCTTGTTAGTATTAAAACCAGTTTATGCAAACCAATATGAAGGTGGTGTAAAAGTTGAAGCTTTCAATAAAAAATTAAGCACGACATTAAGTTATTACAACATTACAATTGATAATGCGACTAGAACAACTCCTGACGGATTTAGTGTTCAGGATGGTAAACAAGTAAGCGAAGGTCTGGATTTTGAACTTATTGCAAATCCTATCGAAGGTTTAAATGCTGTGGTTGGTTATGCTTATAATGATAATCGTATCGTAAAATCATCAGATGCCAGTATTGAAGGAAACAAAGCAAGCGGAGCTCCGGAAAATGTAGTTAATTTTTGGTTGTCTTATAAATTTCAAAACGTGTTAAAAGATTTCGGACTTGGTTTTGGAGGTAATTATGTAGACAAACAATACAAATTTGAAGACGAAAGTTTCTACGCTCCATCCTATTCCGTTTATAACGCAACTGTATTTTATGATCAGCCAACTTGGAGACTTGGTGTTAAATTCAACAACCTAAACAACAAAAAATACTGGGATTCTTATGGAATGGCTCAGACTCCATCAAACGTATTAGTAAACTTGACCTTGAAATTTTAAGCAAAGTATTTTATCAAAAACACCTCAATTCCAGAGGTGTTTTTTTAATAAATCATCTATTTTTTTTTATAAAAAACCGTTTAATGACCTTTAAAAAAATCATACTTAAAATTCATTTATGGCTAGGTTTAGGCTCTGGTCTAATTATAGTTATTCTGGGTATTACGGGCTGTATTTATGTCTTTGACGAAGAATTAAGACCTATAGTTTATCACGATAGTTATTATGCCGATGAAACTAAAAACGAGCAAAAGCCGCTATCTGAATTGCTGAAAATAACGCAAGACTCTATTGGAAAAGATAAACCAATAAATGCGCTAAATATACGAAATGAAAAAAATGCAACCGTAACATTGTATACCAATAAAACGATCGAAAACAAAAATCCGATTTGGTATTGGGACACGACAGCATACAATTATCATATTTTCATTAATCCATTTACAGGAAAAATTCAGAAAATAGAAGATGCTACAACGGAGTTTTTTGAGGTTGTTTTCTCTCTGCATTGGAGTTTATTACTGACAAATGACATTGGTCAGCCAATTGTTGGTATTGCAGTCATCATATTTATTATCTCCCTAATTACGGGACTTATACTTTGGTGGCCCAAAAATAAAGCAGCTGCAAAACAACGTTATTGGTTTCGCTGGAAAAACACAACACAATGGAAACGTAAGAATTATGACTTGCATAATATTCTGGGATTTTATGTAACCATTCTTGCCTTGCTTATTGCGCTTACAGGTTTGGTTTGGTCTTTTGAATGGGTTAATAATGGCGTAAAATGGATTGCAAATGGTGGTCAGACTATCGAGAATACGCAGAAAGAAATAAAATCAGATGTTTCGAAAAACAACAATCAAAATCCGCTGGATAAAATCTATGCTACTTTAAAAAATGATTTTCCGAATGCAGAAAGCTACAACATTTCAATTCCCGAAGATTCTCTACAATCACAATTTGTATTTGTTGATAATGGAGGAAGTTTTGATAAAATCCTGCTTCAATTTGATCAATATACCGGAAAATTATTAGATAAGAAAACCTACGATGACCGAAATAACGGAGATAAAATCCGTTCGCTAAACTATGATATTCACGCTGGCGGAATATTGGGATTACCAGGGAAAATATTGGCGTTTTTCGCCAGTTTTATTTGCGCAAGTCTTCCTGTAACTGGATTTTATATTTGGTGGGGAAGAAATAATAAGAAGAAAAAAACGAAATAATAATATCTAACATCTTAATCAAATGAACTATTTAAATCCAAGAATGAAAAAACTTGCCTATGTCATTGGTCTGTTTTTTATTGTAACAACCACAGCATTTGCCCAACAAAACTTTGGAAAAATTAAAGGAACAGTAACAACTTCTGACAGCGAACTTGCTATTGGCGTAAATATTATACTTAAAAATTCCAAGTATGGAACGATTACCAATGAAGATGGTGTTTTTGAGTTTAACCGAGTAAAAGCAAACACTTATACTTTGCAGGTTTCTTTAACGGGTTATGAAACTCTGGAACAGGAAGTAAGTGTTTCTGCAAATGAAACTACAACATTGAATTTACAATTGAAGGTTTCAAACAAACAATTAAAAGAGGTAATTATTACCAACAATAATAAAAAAGCTTTCCCGAAACAAAGTGTTTATGTTTCGAAAATGCCTTTGAAAAACGTCGAAAATCCTCAAGTTTATAATATTGTATCTTCTGAATTAATAAAAGAACAAGCCATTACAAACTACGAAGATGCCTTGAAAAATGTACCGGGAATTCAAAAATTATGGGAATCTACAGGTCGTGGCGGCGATGGAGGATCTTATTATACTTTGCGTGGTTTTGAAGTTCAGGCCAATATCGTAAACGGATTACCGGGATTAACAAATGGTAGCTTGGATCCGGCAAATGTGGAACGAATTGAAGTTATCAAGGGTCCATCAGGAACTTTATTCGGGAGTAGTTTAGTGAGTTACGGCGGACTTATTAATACGGTTACCAAAAAACCTTATAACGGTTTTGGTGGCGAAATATCTTATATCACCGGAAGTTTTGGTTTAAACCGAGTTACTGCTGATGTCAATACTCCACTTGACGATGCTGATAATGTAGCTTTTAGAATTAATGCAGCTTATCAAACTGAAAACAGTTTTCAGGATGCTGGATTTCGCACTTCTCTTTTTGTTGCACCTTCCCTATCTTATAAAGTAAACGAGAAACTTTCGTTTTTGATCAATACTGAATTTATGCAGGAAGAAAAAACAACGCCATCGATGTTGTTTTTAGGAAGAGATAAACCTTTGCAATATGCCAATTTAGCCGAATTAAACTATAATACAGATTTGTCTTTTTACAGCAATGATTTAGCAATGAAGAATCCTAGATTTAGTTTGCAAGGTCAAATGACTTATAAAATTTCTGATCAATGGACTTCGCAAACCGTTTTATCAAGAAGTTCGTCTAAATCAAACGGATATTATTCTTATATCTATGATAACGAAGACGGAAATAAAGATTTTGCTTTATATATTACAAAAGAACAATCGCAAACTGTTACGACAGATATTCAGCAAAATTTTATTGGTGATTTCAAAATCGGATCAATGCGTAATCGTCTTGTTGTAGGTCTTGATTATTTTGATCGAAATGTAATGTACGGAGGTTCTGGCTATGGACATCTTTATAATGTTACCGCTCAAGGCGAAGTGAGACAATTAGACGCTTCAAATCCTTATTATCTGACTCAGACTTCTGTTGATAAATTACTGGCTAATGAAGCTGCAGGAAATTTCAATCCGCAAGATGCAACGTATAGTGCTTATTCTTCAGATGTATTGAATATTACTTCTAAATTGTTGGCAATGGCAAGTTTAAGAGTCGATTATTTTGATACTAAAGGTGATATCAAAAACAAAAACGACGATTATACACAAACTGCATTATCACCAAAATTCGGATTATTATACCAACCTATCGAAGATAAATTAGCCGTATTTGCCAATTATATGAATGGTTTCAGAAACGTTGCTCCTGCAATGACTTATGATCCTGACGGAAATTTAATAGGCTCAAAAACTTTTGAACCTGAACATGCGAATCAGTTAGAATTTGGAGTAAAAGCTAATCTTTTTTCCGATAAATTAAATGCAACTGTAAGTTATTATAATATAAATGTTGCCAATTTAGTAACCAGCAATCCTCTTTTTTCTGCACAAGGCGGTGAAGCAAGAAGCAAAGGTTTTGAATTTGATTTGAATGCTTCTCCAATAAAAGGATTGAGTATTATTGCCGGATATAGTTATAATGACAGTGAAATTACAAAAGGAGATGTTGGAAATGTTTGGTTAGAACAAGGAAAAAGACCTTTCTGGTCTGGTCCAAAAAACTTAGTAAATCTTTGGGCTACTTATAAATTTGACGAAGGTTTCTTAGAAAATTTCGGTCTTGGTTTTGGAGGAAATTATGCGAGCGAAAATGCTATTTTGGACAGTTCTGTAACCGGAAAATTTGTATTACCGGCTTATACTGTTATCAATGGTTCAGCGTTTTATAATTCGAATAAATTTCGAGTAGCTTTAAACATCAACAATATTACCAATAAAGATTATTTTAATGGTGGCTGGTCTACAGTAAATCCGCAAAAGCCCAGAAATGTTGTAGCAAGTTTTACTTATAAATTCTAGATTGTTACGCTGAGCGATATTACAATCAAGTTTAGACATTTTTGTCATTTCGAGCGAAGGGAGAAATCACACGCGTTGATTTACAAAGTTTGGCGACATTCTTTGAAGAGTTTCTTGTGTGATTTCTCCCTTCGCTCGAAATGACAAACTAAACGAAAATATTGTTATGAAAACGAATATCCTAGCCCCGATAGAAGTGGAAATCCTTTTGTGGCGGTCCCGAAGCTTCGGGAGCCACAAAAGATTGGAACGGATAGCGGGATTAGCTCCTGAAAAAAAAATCTGGTTTTATCATAGAAATCAAAATGACAAGATTGCGCTTAACTAAAACAAAATTCTACAAACTTTAAATCGTTTTATTTTTAATTAATCTAAATAAGACTTAAGTTTGTAGAAATAATAATTTTTACAAAAATTTAAACTTCATCTTATGAAATCTAAAACTTTAAAATCAATAACGTTTTTATTTTTAATGTTGATTGCAAGTCCTGCAATATTCGCACACGCACTTTGGATCGAAACTAAAGCAACTGGAACTAAAGGAAAAGCACAAGAAATTTCAGTTTTCTTTGGAGAATTTTCAGATAATGATATTACACCTTCTGCAAAATGGTTTTCTGATTTAAAAGATTTTTCTTTGGTTGTAATCAGCCCTTCAAAAAAAGAAACTAAACTTACGGCAACAGCTTTAGAAAATAAATATCAGGCATTTTTCACGCCAGATGAAGACGGTGTTTATACTGTAGTAATGCATCACACGGTAAAAGATGTGTACGGAACTATGAAATTAGATTACAACTCAAGCGCAACTGTTTTAGTTGGTAATGCTGCAAAAGGAAATGAAGCTGCTGCAAACTCAAACATTATAAGTGTATTTTCTAAAGATGTAGCAACTGCAAAACAAAAAACAAAGATCAATGTGAATGCTTTATACGAAGGTAAGGAAGCAAAAGAACAAAAAATAAAAGTAATCGCTCCAAATGGCTGGGAAAAAGAATTATGGAGTAATGACAAAGGAGAAATCTCTTTCTCACCAATCTGGCCAGGGAATTACATGGTAGAATTTGCTTATACAGAAAAAGCTGCCGGAGAACATAATGGTAAAAAATATGACGAAATCTGGAAAATGGCAACTTACTTAATTTCAGTAAAATAACATACCCTGTTTTATTTCTTAACAGAATAAATCTATTGAAACCTTGTTCTTTTGAGCAAGGTTTTTTTATGTAGAAAAAGCAAAAATCATAAAATGTAGTGTCGAATTTCGGTTAACCTTTAATTTAGAAAACCAAACAATTAAGACAATCTTAAGAAAGACCTAAGCAAGGTTTAAGCACTTAAATATCTCTAAAAATTTTGTTAAACCCGTAATGTGAACTTATATTTGCAAAAAATTATTTTTATTAAATCTAAATAAGCATCATGAAATATAATTTACTACTTGCTTTATCTTTTATAAGTTTTGCGTCTTACAGTCAAAACTATACAAACGCAGAAAGCGGTTCGACGGTAAATGATACTGTGAAAAATAAAAAGGGAGAAATCCTTAATGAGGTTTTAATTACGGCAAACAAACCTAAAAAACCAATTGAAGCGGCTCGTTCAGGAATCAAAGTAATGGATTTGCCACAAAGCGTTCAGATCATTGGAAGCGAAATAATAGAAGAACAACAAGCGATCAGATTGAGTGAAGTAGTAAAAAACCTTAATGGTGTTTATGTAGGATCAGCTCGTGGTGGTGCTCAGGAATCTTTTTTCTCAAGAGGATATGATATGTCTGCCAACAATATGTTCAAAAATGGTTTTCGCTATAATGCCGGATCAATACCAGAAGTTTCATCTTTAGAAAAAGTTGAATTCTTAAAAGGAGGTTCTGCTTTATTATATGGTAACGTTGCTCCAGGTGGAATTATGAACTTGGTAACCAAAACCCCAAAATTTACTCAAGGTGGTGAACTATCCATGCAAATAGGAAGTTACTCTTTTTACAAACCTACTTTAGATATTTACGGACCGTTGAACAAATCTATAGCTTACAGATTTATCGCCTCTTACGAAAATTCAGAAAGTTTTAGAGATTACGTAAAAAATGAGCGTATTTATGTTAACCCTTCGTTCTTATTTAAACTAAGCGATAAAACACAAATTACAGTACAAGGAGATTATTTAAGCGCAGACTGGACTCCTGATTTTGGTACAGGAATTGTTGGTAAAACCATTTTAGACTTACCTCGCAATGAATTTTTCGGTTCACTTTGGTCAACAGCAAATACAAAATCTGCAAGTGCTTCGATGTTGTTTAATCATGATTTTAATAAAAACTGGAAATTAAATTTTAATTCTTCTTATCAATCTTACCGCAGAACTCAAACTTCAACAGCACAATTAAGTACGGTTGAGGCTAATGGAAACTGGAAACGTGGTTTAACAAAAGCTGACGCTGCTGAACAAATATTTGGGGACCAATTAAGTTTACAAGGAACTTTTAATACCGGTAGCATTAAACACCAAATATTTACGGGAGTTGATTACGAAAATTCTCTAGCTCCAAGTTATACTTTTGGATTCTATGATCCGGCAAAACCTGCAGACCTATTAACAACAGAAGCTACAGCTATAAACTTATATACTTACGATTACAGCACGCAGAGTACTGTTATTCCTTACCCTTCAAGAACTACTCAATTAACAAGTACAGAAACACAACGTTTTGGAGCTTATTTTCAAGATTTGGTTTCGATCAATAAATATGTAAAAGTTTTAGCAGGATTACGTTGGTCTTGGCAACAAGGCGAAGCTACAACTACAAAAGAAGTAATCGAGAAGAAGGACAATGTAAATGTCATTACAACTGCTTACGAAAATGCGCTTCCAGTTACCGGAGCAAAAGCTTTAAACAGAGCTTTTTCGCCTAAAGCAGGATTAGTAATTCAGCCAACGACTGATTTATCGCTTTTTGCAAGTTATTCGAACTCTTTTACACCAAATACAGGAACAACAGTAGATTCAAAACCGTTAGATCCTTCAATTATTGACCAATATGAAGTGGGTATCAAAAAAGATTTCTGGAAAGGTCTTTTGAGTACAAACGTTACTGTTTATCAAATATCAAATAACAATCTGGCACAAACTGCACAATTTTTAGCAGATGGTGTAACACAAAATGCTAACAGCAATTTCAAAGAATTAGTAGGTGCTACAAAAGGAAAAGGTGTCGAAATAGATGTAACTGCAACTCCTGTTGAAGGTTTGAATATTATGGCCGGATACAGTTTTAATGAAACCAAAGTTTCTAAATCATCCGGAACAAACGGAAGTCTTGTAGTAGGCGATATATTAGCGAGAACTCCTAAACACACAGCCAATTTGAGTTTTTTCTACAAATTGCCAGAAGGTTTATTAAAAGGATTAACTTTTGGAGCTATTGCAAATTATGTAGGTGATCGTACCGGAGGTTGGAACGATGATTATTTATGGACAGAAGTTAAACCAACTCCTGCAAATCCAAAGCCGGATCCTAAATACATTATAACAATTAGAGACAGAGATATTCCATTAGAAGGATACACAACTATTGATGCTTCTTTAGGTTACGAATGGAGAAAATTCTCGATTCTATGTAGATTATCAAACATTACAAATGAATTGAATTATACCGTACACGAAAATTATAGTGTGAATCCTATTGCGCCACGTCAGGTTATGACAAGCTTAAGATACAAATTCTAAAAATATTTGAATTAGTTTAAATTACCAAAGCTTTTTCTGCAACTTTCATTCTTGAAAAGCAGAAGAAGTTTTGGCTTTTTAACCCCAATATAGAAAACCTCATTTATTGCTAAATGAGGTTTTTTGTTTTCACAAAAGAAAATCTTCTAATTATAGTACTTTTGTCGGGTAAATACTTTCTATCTCATTAAAATAAAAATTCTAAATATGTCGGATTCCAGGAAAAACCAATTACAAAAAAGTCTCGGATTAAGTTTTAATATCGCTGTTTTGATTGGAGGAACAATTGGCGTTGGAATTTTAAGAACTCCCGGAACAATTGCGTCCATGTTAGACAATTATTGGCTTATTATTGCATCTTGGCTTTTTGGCGGATTGTTTGTCTTAATTGGTGCAAATTCTTATGCCGAACTGGCTACAATGCTTCCTAAAGCCGGAGGATCTTACAATTATATCAAAAGAGCTTTTGGCAATTATGCCGGATTTCTTTCGGGTTGGTTTGATTATATTACCAATGCTATTCCGCCTGCTTTTTACTGTATTGTAATAAGTGAATATATTATAATTTTATTTCCCGATCTTAAAAACTATTCGACCGAAATGGCGATTTCTCTCTTAATTGCCTTTGTTTTATTACATGTAAGCGGCGTAAAAAACGGAAGCACAATCCAGCAAATTACCAGTTTCTTAAAAGTGATTTGTTTTTTTGCTTTGGTAGTCGCTTGTTTTATGTATTCGGGTGTAAAATTGGCTCCAATTCCAAAAGACAATACTGCGGTTCAAATTGGTTTATTATTTGGATTTTTCAAATCACTTCAACTTATCATTGGAACTTATAACGGCTGGAATAGCGTTTGCTTTTTTGCGGAAGAAAATGACAATCCGGGCAAGAATATTCCAAAATCATTATATAGCGGCGTTTTACTGGTAATCGCAATTTATATTTTAATAAATGTTGCCTTCTTTTATGTTTTGCCTGTAGAAAATGTTGCAAAATCAAATTTGGCTGCAGCCGATGTTGCCAATATAATCTTCGGGAAAAACGGAGCAATTATCGTTACCGTAATTTCTATTTTTTCTTTGATTAGTATTCTGAATGCTTTTATGATGATTCCTCCAAGAATTCTATACGGATTAAGCCGCGATGGTTTTTTTATCGAAAAAGGAACAACTGTAAACAAAGGCGGGACTCCAATTGTGGCACTTTTAGTTTCATCACTATTTAGCTTATTTCTGATTTGTATTGGTTCATTTGAAGTTCTGTTTTCATTTGCTGCCTTCACTTCGATTATCGTTTGGGGATTAGCCTATTGTTCCCTTATAAAACTAAGAAAATCAGAACCTGATTTGCCACGACCTTATCGCTCTGCTTGGTATCCCTGGACAACTGTTATTGCAATTATAGCTTCATTGGCTTTATTAATTGGTTTTATATTTAGCGATCCTAAAAGCTTTATCATTATTGTTGGTATAACGTTGATTTCTTATCCTTTGTTTTTGATTTTAAAAAGAAGAAATTAACGCCTATTTTGTCATTTCGATTTCTATGATAAAATCCTATCTTTTTTAGGAGCTAATCCCGCACCCGAGCCTGAAAGTGCGAACTGGCGAAGCAATCCGTTCCAATCTTTTGTGGCTCCCGAAGCTTCGGGACCGCCACAAAAGGATTTCCACTTCTATCAGGGCTAGGTCAATCATTTTAATCTAGTTTGTCATTTCGACGAAGGAGAAATCTTCGCGAGAAACTCGACAAAGATTGGCGACAATATAGAACGCGGATGACGCAGATTCGCTTTGCAAAAACACAGATTAAAACGGATTTTATCAGTTCAATCTTGTCATTTCTCTCTTAATCGAAATAATAAAACCTTTATCCTGAATAAACCTTAGAACTGTGCCTTTGCAGGAGATTTGTTCGTCATAGCGTTCCAGAGGAACAAATTATATTGTAGGGATGGATTTCAATCCATCCTTCACAATCAAAGTCGTCAATCTATGTCGAGCTTCTTGTGGAGATCCCTCGTTCCTCGGGATGACAAACTTTGTGGCAGTCAATCTTTGCCAATTTCCGCGTGTGATTTCTCCTTTCAGTCGAAATGACAAAACAAAAAAAGCTGTCCAAATGGACAGCTTTTATATTTAAAAAATAAACCTGATTCTTATTTCAAACCAGAAATACTTTGCTCGATTGTAGCAATTTTTGCTAAAGCATCGGCTTCTTTTTGTTTTTCATTAGCCAAAACTTTTTCTGGCGCTCCGGCAACAAATTTCTCGTTTGATAATTTTGCCTGAACTGATTTTAAGAAACCTTGTGTGTAAACTAACTCTGCAGTAAGTTTTGTAATTTCTTCTTTAACGTTGATGTTTCCTGAAATCGGAATGAAATATTCATTTGATTTTACACGGAAAGATAACGCACCGTCAACTTTAGCTGAAACATATTCGAAAGCTGAGATATTACCCAATTTCGTTACGATTGTATCAAAATAAGTTGTGATATTCTCGCTATTGATTGCTTTTAATTCGATAGCATCTTTAAACGGAATATTTTTATCTTTTCTGATCGTTCTAATTCCAGAGATTACTTCGATTGTACTTTCGAAATCAGAAATTAAACTTGCATTAAAAGGTCTTAATTCTGGCCAAGTCGAAACAATTAATGCTTCTTCTGGCGTTCTGTCAGCAATTAAATGCCAAATTTCTTCTGTCAAGAAAGGCATGAAAGGATGTAACAATTTCAAGTTGCTTTCTAACATTTCGATCGCTTTATCAAACGTTGCTTTATCAATTGGTTGTTGATACGCTGGTTTGATCATTTCTAAAAACCAAGAACAGAAATCATCCCAAACCAATTTGTAAATCGCCATTAATGAATCTGAAATTCTGTATTTCTCAAAATTATCTTCAATATCAACCAATGTTTGCTGCAACTTAGCTTCATACCATTCGATTGCTACTTTTGATGATTCCGGTTGTGCGATAGTTTCAGAAACTTCCCATCCTTTAATCAATTTAAAGGCATTCCATATTTTATTAGAAAACGCTTTTCCTTGATTACATAATTCTTCATCAAACATAATATCGTTTCCTGCAGAAGCACTCAAAAGCAATCCTACACGAACTCCGTCTGCACCAAATTTTTCGATCAAGTCTAAAGGATCAGGAGAATTCCCTAATGATTTAGACATTTTACGACGTTGTTTATCACGTACTAAACCTGTTAAATACACATTTGTAAATGGTTTTTCTCCAGCATATTCGTAACCTGCGATAATCATTCTGGCAACCCAGAAGAATAAAATATCCGGACCTGTAACCAAGTCGTTTGTTGGATAATAGTATTTATAATCTGCACTTTCCGGATCCATGATTCCACCAAAAACTGACATCGGCCAAAGCCAAGATGAAAACCAGGTATCTAATGCATCAACATCCTGTTTCAAGTCAGATGTTTGAAGTGAATTGTTAGAGGTTCTTTCTTGTGCTAATTTTAATGCGTCTTCGATGTTTTCTGCAACTACGAAATCTTCTTTTCCATCACCATAATAATACGCTGGAATTTGTTGTCCCCACCATAATTGGCGAGAGATATTCCAATCACGAATATTGTTTAACCAATGCGCGTATGTATTCTCGAAACGTTTTGGGTGTAGTTTAATATCTCCATCAACCAAAACAGATTGGATTGCCGGTTTTACTAAATCTTCCATTTTCAAGAACCATTGATCTGATAATCTTGGTTCGATTACCGCTTTAGTTCTTTCTGATGTTCCAACTTTATTCAAATGGATTTCGGTCTTCGCCAAAGCTCCAATTTCTTCTAATTCTTTTGCAATTTCGGTACGAACCACAAAACGATCTTTTCCTTGATAATGCAATCCGAAGCTGTTTAATGTAGCATCTTCATTAAAGATATCAACGATTTCAAGATTATGCTTTTCTCCTAACGTTTTATCGTTCATATCGTGCGCCGGAGTCACTTTTAAACATCCGGTTCCGAATTCTACATCTACATATTCGTCTTCGATAATCGGAATTACGCGACCACAAATAGGAACAATTGCTTTTTTACCTTTTAAATGTGTAAAACGCTCATCATTTGGATTAATACAAATTGCCGTATCTCCAAAAATAGTTTCGGGACGAGTTGTAGCAATGGTCAAAAATTCCTCAGTTCCTTCGATTTTATATTTCAGGAAAAATAATTTTCCTTGTTGTTCTTCATAAATAACTTCTTCATCAGAAAGAGTTGTTTTTGCTTCAGGATCCCAGTTTACCATTCGGTAACCTCTATAAATCAATCCTTTGTTATATAAATCAACAAACGATTTAATTACAGAAGCTGACATATCAGGATCCATCGTAAATTTGGTTCTTTCCCAATCGCAAGAAGCTCCAAGCTTTTTAAGCTGATCAAGAATTACTCCGCCATATTTATCTGTCCATTCCCAAGCGTGCGCTAAAAATTCTTCGCGGGTTAAATCATTTTTGTTGATTCCTTCCGCTTTTAATTTCGCTACAACTTTTGCTTCGGTTGCAATCGATGCGTGATCCGTTCCCGGAACCCAACAAGCATTGAAACCTTTAAGACGTGCTCTACGAATCAAAACATCCTGAATTGTATTATTCAACATATGTCCCATGTGCAAAACTCCTGTGACGTTTGGCGGCGGAATTACAATTGTATAAGGTGTTCTATGATCTGGTTCTGAATGAAAATAATTGTTTTTCATCCAGTAATCATACCATTTATTCTCGATCGTTTTAGCGTCAAATTGTGCTGGAATACTCATTTATTAGGATTGTTTATTCGTTGATTCGTTTATTTGTTTAATCAGTAATTCGTAAAATTGTTTAATCGTTCAATTGTTTTTAATGGTTTTCTAAAACCAAAATTTAAAAAATCAACTAAACACCTTAATAGTTAAACAATTAAACCAAAACAAACTTTGGTTCAATTTTTGTAATTATAACTGACAGCAAAAGTAAATAATTAAAGACACTATAAAAAGCGAAATAAAAATTTGTGTATTAATTAAAACAAAGTATATTTACTTACAACTTAAAATAATTTCAAATGAAAAATGTTGCCACTTTTATTGTAATCGCATTGTTTTGCACAATTGGTTATGCTCAAAACGGCCCAAAAATTGAATTTGCTGCCACAGACAACACAATTGATTATGGAAAAATTTCTAAGGGTGATAATGGAGTTCGCTCTTTTGAATTTACAAACACCGGAGATGCGCCTCTATTAATTACCGGAGCAGAATCTACAGTAAGCTCAATTGTCGTTACAAAACCAGCAGCAGCTATTTTGCCTGGTAAAAAAGGAAAAATTGATGTAAAATACAATATGGTTTCCGGTCCTATTCGTAAAACAATTACCGTTGAGACCAACGCCGTTAACTACCCTGATGGTAGAGTTGCCTTAAAAATTAAAGGCGAAGTTTTATAAAAAAATAAAAATCTAAAAATAGTAAAGCCGTTTCTTAATTTTAAGGAACGGCTTTTTTTTGTGAATATAATTCTTCTTGATTAAACCCGACAGGTTTTAAAAACCTGTCGGGTTTGTTGTAGAATGTGATAAAATTTAGATTGTCAAATCTTTGTCAAAGTTTAAAACTTTGACAAAAATTGAACTTTCGTTGCGGAGTTACTTGCGAAGATTTCTCCTTCGTCGAAATGACAAGATTGTGGTTACTTTTCAGTTTTCTCAACACATTCAGTAGTCGAAAACTTATACTTTACCTTTTCAAAATCGATAGGTTTATCTTTTACCAAATAAGTAACTCCCATTGTAGTTTGCATGGTTCCGTTTCCTAAAATAAGTTGTTTATCACGTTTTAAAAGCGCCATTGGGTTTTTGAATTTTACATCTTTATTTGTTGCATCTACAAATGTATAGTCAATAAATAAGGTATCTCCATGAAATTCACCTTCAACTTCACCCGTTCTTACTGTCGAAGGAGCAACTTTCATTACCATATCGCCAGTTAATTTTCCGTTTTTTAAAGTATTCAATTTTAAATCTATTGTATCCTTTTCGTATATCGCCTTATAGCACTCTGTGCTTACAACTTTTTTACCTTCTGCTTTTGCTGCTTCAAGTTCTTTTTGTTTTTCATCGTTTTTACAACTTTGGAATCCTATGCAAGCTAAAAGCAAGCAAAATACAACTGGTTTTTTCATAATTAGATATTTTAGGTTTATTCTTATTTTCATAAAATTAAATAAAAAAGAAGCCAAAAAAAAGGCTTCTTTTAAAATTATTATTTTTATTTAATCTGACGTAGTTAAATCGATATTTACAACTTATTAATTACAAATTCACTTCGTCTGTTTAACTCGTGTTCTTCTTCTGAACAGGAATCATCTGTTTTACATTTTATAATTGGCACAGATTCTCCATAACCTTTAGCAGTAACTCTACTGGCATTTATACCAGACTGAATGATAAATTCTCTGGTCGAATTTGCTCTTTTTTGAGACAGTTCTTCATTATACTTTGCATTTCCGCGTGAATCTGTATGTGAACCAATTTCGATAACCATTCCCGGATATTTATTCATCAAAGCTACAACTCGTCCCAAAACTACTTTAGATTCTTTTCGGATATACCACATATTGTAATCAAAATAAATAGGATCAGTTTTTATAATTAATCGGTCTTTATTGTCTTTTACAACATCTTTTTCCTGTTTTAAAATCTCAGCTACTTTTTCCTTTTTCTTTGCTTCGGTAGCTTCTTTTAAAGCAACAAGTTTTAATGCTTCTTTTTTCTTGTTTTCTTCTTCTATGATAATCTCTTGCTTTCTTTTGTTTTCTGCGTTTTGCTTTTCTTCCAATTTAATTGCATCTAATGATTTTAGTGCTAATGAACCATCGTTAGTTGCATATCTTACATTTCCAATTACCAGATTTCTAGATTCATTGGTGTATTTTTCTTTAAAAGCAACAATTGTATAAGAACTTTCGCAGACAACTGTAAAGCTGAATTTCCCATCTGAGCCTGTCGTAATTGTATTTAATGCTTTTTTATCCGAATCCTGCAATATTACGGTCGCATTTTCAAGAACCAAATTGGTATTTATATCTGTAATTGTCCCTGCGATATATTGTTTGCAATCTTCTACAATTAGCTCTTTTGTTTCTTTGAATGTATAAATATCATCATTCCCCTTTCCCCCTTCTCTATTTGAAGCAAAATATCCTTCTTTGGTATTTGAATCAACATTAAACGAAAAATCATCTGAATTAGAGTTTAATGGTAAACCAATATTAATTGCTTTCGTATATTCATTTCCATTAATTTCGGAAACAAAAACATCCAGTGATCCGTAACCTAAATGTCCATCTGAAGAAAAATAAAGTTTATTGTCTTCAGAAATAAACGGAAATTGTTCTCTTTTATCTGTATTAACATTTGGACCTAAATTTCGCGGTGTGTCAAATGCTCCTTTATTAATATTTACAGAATAAATATCAAATGAACCTAATGTTCCCGGCATATCAGATGCAAAGTATAATACTTTTTCGTCTGGACTTAGCGCAGGATGTTCTACAGAATAATTTGGACTATTAAACGGTAATGAAACTAAATTTGTCCATTTTCCTTCTACTAATTCGGCCTTAAAAATCTGAAGATTTGAAATTTTCTGATCGTTCTTTTTCTTTCTTCCGTTTTTAGAATTATTACGTGTAAAATAAATTGTTTTTCCATCTTTCGTAAAAACAGCATTTGATTCGTGCATTCCGGTTTTTAATTCATCGGCAAAATAAGTAATTGGAGCTTCGGTGGAATTAATACTCTGAATTGGCACTTTTACAATATTAAGATACGTTTCATTATCCCATTTGTACTTTTTATCAAACAATCCCGGTTTTAGTTTTACTCCGGCAAAAACCAAATTATCTTTATATTTTACGGCTCCAAACTCCGAATTTGGCGTGTTTATAGCCAGATTATTAATCTCAAATCGTTTACCAATTGCAGATACATTTTCTAATATTTTAACTTCATTTTCAAAATTAGTAATATCTTCAGGTTTGCCGAATTTTGTATAATATTCTCTTAGAACTGTATTTGCATCATCATAACTATTTGTTGCTTTTAGCGTCTGTGCATATCGATAATAATAATCTTTGCTTAAGTCATTACCATAGTTTTTAGCTAAAAGTCTATAGTAACGTTGCGCTTTTATTAGATCATTGGTATAATAATAAGAGTCTGCCAGATTTTTGATCACTTCCTGAGAAGGTTTTTCTTCGGCCAATTTTTCATATAATGTAATGGCTTCGGCATAATAAGTTCTATCAAAAAATTTCTTTGCTCTAACCAATTCCTGATTCTGGGCATTTATAAACTGTATTGAAAATACGAATATAATAACGAGTAGTTTTTTCATATTTTTCATTTTAAAAGAATCTAGGTGATTTGTCAAATCCTTTTCCTAATAGGTCTAAATCAAAAAGCAGCATAATTTCATGTGTCCCCGAATTAAACTGTCCAAAATTTGTAAGTGTATAATCATACGCATAACCGACTCTTAAAGTAGGTGTTACATTAAAATTAAACAAAGCACTTACTGAATCGTCAATTCTATAAGCTGCACCAAATTCAAATTTGTTATTGTACAAAACATTGGCTGTTAGATCTATTGAAAGAGGCGCTCCTTTTACAATTTTTGTCATGAATGCCGGTTTCAATTTCCACATATCATCTAGCTGAAAAACATATCCGGCAGTTATGAAAGTATGTATATTATCAGATCCAAAAGCATTTACTCCCGATTTTTCTTCGATGTATTTTGATTTCAATAAATTTGGTGCTGATATTCCTGCATAGAAGTTATCTCTAAAATAATAAGCTCCAATTCCAATATTAGGTTTTGTAGTATTTATATTTTCGGAGAAAGCAATGTCTGTACCAGGATCATTAAATCGAAAACCGTTAAAATTGGTCTGCATTGAGGATATTCCCGCTTTTAGTCCTAGTGAAAGTTTATTTTTACCTCCTAAATTTAAAACGTATGCAAAATCAGCATAGACATTGTTTTCTTTTTTAGCTCCATCTCCAATATCATCTGATACAAATGAGATTCCGGCTTCGACTTTATCAGAAATTGCCGTGTGTCCAAAGAAGGTAAAAGTTTTTGGTGCTCCAACTGCGCCAACCCATTGTGATCTGTACAAGCCACCAAAATTCATCATAGCAGGAACTCCTGTTGCATAAGCAGGATTTACTACACTCATATTATACATATAATGTGTGTATTCCGGATCTTGCTGTGCAGAAACGGATGTTATAGAGAGGAAGAAAGTTATATAGAGTATTATTTTTTTCATGTGAAATTTATATTAAAAAAATTATCGATTTAAATAAAGACGCCCTTGTTGAGGAGGTTTATTGTCTTTATTAAAATAGAGAATGTAAAAATATACTCCGTTTGGTGCTATTCCGCCGCCAATTCCACTTTGTTCATAGTTTATTCCGTCCCATGCCGGCTTATTTTTAAAGCCTTTATACATTCCGTTTCCATATCTATTAAAAATTTCCAGTTTATATTCTGGATATAAAAAATCAATATCAGGAATAGTAAAAGTATCATTGACTCCGTCTCCGTTTGGAGAAAATCCATCTGGAACAAAGAAAGGATATTGAGGAGAATCACAGTCAATTAATGATACCGTTACCGGAATACTTTCCTCAGATAAACATTTTGCACCTGAAGTTAGCTCAAATCCATAATAAATACGTTTATCTACTAAAGGTGTTGATGGAGGCAGTAAGTTTCCATTAATTGATGCATCGTACCAAACCACAGTCGAAGGCGAATCCATTTTATTAGATAAATCTGCAAGAGTTGGATTATCTAGTCCGCAGAATTCCGGAGCACCGCTTAATATTGGCGCACTAGGAATATTCAATGTAACAGTTATCATTGTAGGATCAGAAATACAGTTTAACGTAGTCTCTCTCAAATAATAATTTTCTTCTTTTAATAAATAAGTACTCACAAGAGGAGTTGTTGCTGTTGCAGAATCATACCAGGAATATTGCGTTCCTTTTGGTTCTAAGCTTGCAATTGTAGCTTTATCAGATTTACAAAATTCCTGATTTGTTGCTGTTGGCGCAACCGGAATAGGTTTTAGAGAAAAGGTATCTGCTGCGCCACTTACATCAATGCTACAAGTGGTTATATTATTGGTTAATTTTACGACAGAAATTGTTGTCGCCCCTGCATTTATAAGTAAATTGGCAGGAATTATAAAACTTGCATTTCCATTTGTGGTAGTCAATACTACTGTTTGCGTTGTAGCGGTATTACTTCCTGAAAGTGTATATGATAATGTAACATCCGTAAGAGTTCCCAGTCCTGAAACCGAAACTAAAACATGGGCTCCAAAGCAGACATCATTTACCTGCAATCTCAATGTTGAAGCATTGGGTAATGGATTTATTAAAATATCACCTTTTAGGTCTGCACTATTAACACATTGTGAAATTACATGCGTAATTGCTGTAATCGTTACAACAGAAGTTCCAGTTTTTTGATTGAAAAAACCCGGAATGACAAAATCATTTGAAACACCTCCTACAAATGTTAATCTCGCAATTTGTGATGAAGCGGTATTGGCTCCGGAAATTTTATAAACAACATCATATTGACCATCTGCAAGTTTTGCCGCTCCAGTGATTTGAATAGTTGCATCGTCATTTTGACAAACAGTTGCAGGCGTTATACTTGCCCCTTCCAAATCCGGAATTGCATAAATAACCAATTCATCTGATAGATTATTTATAATGTTACGGCATAATCCTAAACTATTTACTGAAAGTATACTTAAAATTGTTACATTAAAACGACCTACTTGTTGAAAATAACTCGCGTCAATTGGAAATATAAGAACTCCATTTGTGAAATTTGCTCTAATTGTTTCCGTGCCTGATCTTGGTCCTGAAATGTTATAAATGATAGAATATGTACCATTTGGTATAACAGCATTACCTCTTGTAATAGTAACAGAATATAGGGCAGTAGGAATTTCAGTTTCACAAATATCCGAATTAACTTGTACCACCGCACCAGTAAAATCAAGCGTTTTCTCCAGATGAATTCTTACTGTTGATTGTGCATTACCACAAATAGTATTTTTAGAAAGGACTTTATATGTAAAGTAATAATCTCCTTCACCAAATTTGTTGTAGATGTTTTGTACATCCACAAAATGATCTTCTGGCGACGATAGTTCTCCTGTAACACTGGGATCGCTCCAAGTACCACCAGCATCTTGTCCGCTAAGTAAATTATTTAGATCATAGTTGGTATAACTTGTCAATCCATTGCTTGCGCATAAAGATAAAGCACGAGCATCTCCGGATTTTGGAGCTCTTTTAACGGTAATTATTGATGTCGATGACATTGCCGGACAAATACCTCTTGCAGGCATTGTATATGTAAATGGAAAATCTCCTTCTAAATCCTCGACATTAACAGTCGATCCTACATTTATACCTTTAGTATCATCATGCCATTGTCCGTTTGATTGTGGCCCTAAAAAAATACCATTAAATGCCTGAAAAAGATTATATGTTTTTACATCACTACAAACAATCAAATTAGAACTAACACCAGAATATCCTCCAATAACAACTTCAATTGTGGCAGAATTATCTGTACAACCAGCTACTCCTGTAACTGTGTAAGTATAATGATAAACTCCACTGTTACGAATAACTTGTGCATTTAAAATACCAGTTGCTATATCTAAACCTCGAGAATCATCATCGTCTGTCCAAACTCCGCCTGCGACCGGTGTACCATTTAATTTTGTAAATAAATCTATTGTCTTATTTGCATTATTTGGTAAATCACAAACTGAAAACGAACTATCATCACCCGCACATTGTGCGTAAATTGCAGAAGGAAAAATTGATATAAAAACTAATAACAAAAATACTCGTAAGAAATTATTGTAGTTTTTGACCATAAATTATTATTTTTGCATAAACTTAATAAAATATTAACGGTCGTTAATCAAAAAAAATACTTTAACAGTTAATTTTTCACAAAACCCACACATATTACAAAAATCCTACTGAAAACCATCATTTTAATTAAAAAAAATGATGATTTTCTAATTGAATTTTCTACAATTCATCTTGTAATCTAAATCGGAATTTTAGCAGCAAACTGTTCCTTTCAACCTCCAGACTAATCCAGATATCATCTTCAGATTTCAACAGATTATTTATTTGCTGTAAGGAATATTTATAGGGTTTGACACCATTAATACTAACAATAATATCTCCTTTTTGTAACCCACATTTTTCGGCAGGAGACTGTTTCCGAATATTTACTATTTCATAAACAGGCTTTAGTAAAAATTTATACATAAAATCTCCATTCTTCTTTTCGTTTGAATCCAGATCACGTGCTGAAGTAACAACTTGGATAGTTTCCATATGAACAGTCTCCTGAACCCATTGCAAACCATTATGTTGCAGTACAATACCACTTTTATTATAAGTAAAAGGTTCCGAAAATTTACTGTTTTTCTTAAGATATATCTTTTTATCAGCATAATCTAAAAAAATTCTGAAACGCTTTAAAACTTCACCACCAACTGAACCAATTCGATCCGGAACCATTTTAACATTACGAATAGATAATGAATCCGGAAAGGAAACAATTGGTTTTTTAAATTCAAACTCATCAATAGAAAACTCATCAATTTTAGCCCGATGCCCTTCAATATCTCCACTAAACCCTTTTCCTAAAAAATCAGGAAAATTCTTTTTTGGTAATTTAATTTTCTTGTTTTCAAAAATCCAAAAAGCATCACTGTTTCCAATATCGATAAGAAGTTTTGCAGGAATTTCAACATTATCAACCGTTGCTGTTGTATAGATATACGGTTTAGATTTTTCTATGGTTATTGGTATTACTTTAAATTTATTCTCCAGCTTTTTTCTTAATTCCTCACTGTTTAAATGAACAATAATCTTCTTCTTTTGATAATTAATTTCTATTAAATTATTTTTGAAAAATTTATATCCAATGATTCCATTTACCGGAATTCCAATATGTGATGACAAATTAAAACCTTGATCCAAAATAATATAAACCATATGATTATTAGATCTCAAACCATGTGTTTCAAGAGTATTATTTGTTGATTTTAGCCCTTCGATTTCTTGTTCGCTTCCTAATCCTCTCAATTTTATTTTCTCTACATTATTGAAACGTACTTCTTGTTTTTCTTCCATACTAAACAAGATAGTTTCCTCGACTCCGGAATCCAGCAAGAAGTTCAACTCAACTCCATTTACTTTTATCGGAATAAAAATGAGATTATTAATCAATTGAAAAGGAATAGTAACCTTCTTACTATTGTTTTGAATCAAAAAATCACCTTGCGCATTTCCTAAGAAAGATGCCAAAAGCCCAAAAAACAACACAAAATATTTTCTCATTGATAATTTTTTATTATAAAATTAGTAAATATATTGATAATTGTTACATTTTTATAAGTCTCTTTAATGTTTACGTTAAATTCGAAAAAAAAATGCAAATTTGCACTTCAATAATAAAGCTCATGCCAACAATTTCACTCAAAGGCAGAAACATGCCCGAATCACCGATACGTAAACTTGCTCCTTATGCAGATCTTGCAAAACAAAAAGGACATAAAGTGTATCACTTAAACATTGGTCAACCGGATATCAAGACACCCGAAGTGGCCATCGAGGCGGTAAAAAATATTGATTTAACTATTATAGAATACAGTCCATCTGCCGGATATGAAAGTTATAGAAAAAAATTAGCTAAATTTTACCAACGCCAAAATGTAAATGTAAACTCAGAAGACATCATTATTACGACTGGTGGCTCTGAAGCCTTATTATTTGCACTGGCCACAATTACAGATCCGGGAGATGAAATTATTATTCCTGAGCCTTTTTACGCCAATTATCATGCATTTGCGTCATCAACCAGCGCAACAGTAATTCCTGTAATTTCGACTATCGAAAGTGCTTTTGCTTTGCCAAGCATTGAAACTGTCGAAAAACTGATTACGCCTAAAACTAAAGCTATTTTAATTTGTAATCCTGGTAATCCAACAGGTTATTTATATTCGGAAGCAGAAATAAAACAACTTGCCGGCTTAATCAAAAAGCACGATTTATATTTAATTGCTGACGAAGTTTACCGTGAGTTTTTGTACGATGGAGATGATGTTCATTATTCTGTAATGAATCTTGAAGATGTACAGCAAAATGTAATCATGGTCGATTCTGTTTCAAAACGTTACAGTATGTGCGGAGCAAGAATTGGTTGTTTGGTAACTAAAAATAAAGATGTTTTGGCAACTGTAATGAAATTTGCTCAAGCACGTCTAAGTCCGCCAACAATTGAACAAATTGCTTGTGAAGCTGCAATCGATACGCCACAGAGTTATTTTGATGAAGTAATTTCAGAATATAAAGAACGTCGTGACACTTTAATTACCGAATTAAACAAAATTGAAGGCGTTATTGTAACCAAACCAAAAGGTGCTTTTTATTGTATTGCTCAATTACCAATTGACAATTCAGAAGATTTTGCACAATGGCTTTTAGAAAGTTATGATCTTAACGGAGAAACTGTAATGGTTGCTCCTGCTGCAGGTTTTTACTCTACACCAGGAATGGGACTTAATCAGGTAAGAATCGCTTATGTTTTGAATAAGAAGGATTTAATTACTGCTGTAAACATTCTAAAAGAAGCACTTTTAGTCTACAACAAAAAATAAGAACAAAAAAATAGAGTACTTCAAAAGACAATAACAAGCTATGTTATTGTCTTTTGTATTTTAAAATAATCACAATTTGGTTTTAATTTAAATTATATCCAAAAAGGAGTAATTAAATAGTAAAAACGATAGAAAAGGTTTGCTTTTTATTAATTATCTTTACCGCCTTAAAAAGAAATACCCATACTAATAGTAGTTTTTAATGATAAATAACGAAGATTTTTTAGACGAAATAGGAGACAATCATTTCAGCAGCAACGCAAAAAACCCTGTAAGACAGGATGCTTTTGACTTAAGTGATGACGAAAAAATAGAAAAAATAAAAAAAGATGTTGAAAACATTCTCCAAACACTTGGAATGGATTTGACAGATGATAGCATAAAAGGCACTCCAAACCGAGTAGCCAAAATGTTTGTAAAGGAGATTTTTGGTGGTTTAAATCCTTCAAAACAACCAAAAGCTTCAACTTTTGATAATAACTACAAATATGGTGAAATGTTGGTAGAGAAAAACATTACTGTTTATTCTACTTGCGAACACCATTTACTGCCAATTATTGGTAGAGCTCACGTTGCTTATATTTCTAGCGGAAGAGTTATTGGTTTATCTAAAATGAACCGAATTGTAGAATATTATGCTAAAAGACCTCAGGTTCAAGAGCGTTTAACAATGCAGATTGTTCAGGAATTACAAAAAGCTTTAGGTACTGAAGATGTCGCTTGTATTATTGATGCAAAACACCTTTGCGTAAATTCAAGAGGAATCAAAGATATCGAAAGCAGTACTGTAACGTCTGAATTTGGTGGAAAATTTAAAGATCCTCAAACAAAAAGAGAGCTTTTAGATTACATTAAATTAGACACGCAATTCTAGTTTAATCGGTAAATCGTTAATTTGTTTAATCGCTTCATTGCAAATCTCAATTTACGGTTAAACAAATTAACAATTAAACCAAAATACATGTATACTTTCTCGTTTGAAAAGCTAGAGGTTTGGCAAAACTCAAGAATGTTTATTTTGGATATTTATAAATTAACTAGTAAATTTCCAACAAATGAATTGTTCGGACTAACTTCTCAAATAAAAAGAAGTTCTGCTTCAATTGCTACAAATATTGCAGAGGGAACTTCGAGAAATACGAATAAAGATAAAGCTCATTTTTTAACGATTTCGTATTCATCAGCAATGGAAACTTTAAATCATTTGATTATTTCAAAAGATTTAGATTATATATCTGATGTTGATTACACACAATCTCGTGAGAAAATTGAAAAAATTTGCAATCAGATAAATAGTCTAAAAAAATACTATCTTTCAAAAGAACAATACGCAGCAAATTAAAAAAAACAAAAAACGTTTACACGATTAAACAAATCAACAATTAAACGGTTAAACAGCAATAGAAAATATGCCTTTATATACAACACAGCCGCTAAAAATATACAATTCGCTTTCGGGTGAAAAAGAAAGTTTCAATCCTATTCATGAAGGAAATGTTGGAATGTATGTTTGTGGGCCTACAGTTTATAGCAATGTACACTTGGGAAATGTGAGAACATTTATGTCCTTTGATGTAATATTCAGGTATTTTTTACACCTTGATTATAAAGTTCGTTATGTTCGAAATATTACCGACGTTGGTCATATTGTAGATGACGTTGATGAAGGCGAAGATAAAATTGCCAAAAAAGCACGTTTGGAACAACTTGAACCTATGGAAGTTGTACAACGCTATACGGTAGATTTTCATGACATTTTGAAGTCATTTAATTTTTTACCGCCAAGTATTGAGCCAACTGCTACGGGACATATTATTGAGCAAATCGAAATCATCAAAAAAATTATCGACAAAGGAATTGGTTATGTAGCCAACGGATCTGTTTATTTTGATGTTGTAAAATATAACGAAACCAACAATTACGGGATTTTAAGCGGTCGAAACATAGATGATATGTTAGCAAATACTCGTGATCTTGATGGACAATCTGATAAAAGAAATCCTCAGGATTTTGCACTTTGGAAAAAAGCAGAACCACAACATATCATGAGATGGCCTTCGCCTTGGAGTGATGGTTTTCCGGGTTGGCATCTTGAATGTACTGCTATGAGTACCAAATATCTTGGAAATCATTTTGATATTCACGGAGGCGGAATGGATTTAAAATTCCCTCACCATGAATGTGAAATTGCTCAAAACGAAGCTTGTACAGGTCAATCTCCGGTAAATTACTGGATGCATGCTAATATGCTTACTTTAAATGGTAAAAAAATGGCAAAATCTACTGGAAATAATATTTTACCAGGTGAGATTTTAAGCGGAGATAACAATATATTAAGCAAAGCATTTTCGGCTTCTGTAACACGTTTCTTTATGTTACAAGCGCATTACAGAAGTATTCTTGATTTTTCTGATGATGCAATTGTTGCTGCCGAAAAAGGTTATAAAAGATTAATGGAAGCTGTTGATGCTTTACCAAGTATTTCAGCAAGCGCAACCAGTTCAATAGATATTGCATCTTGGAAACAATTGTGCTACGATGCCATGAATGACGATTTTAATACACCAATTTTAATCGCACAATTATTCGAGGCAGTTCGTTATGTCAATTTATTAAAAGAAGGAAAAGAAACTATCTCTGCAGAAGATCTAAAAACTTTTACAGAAGCAATCAATGCTTTTGTTTTTGATGTTTTAGGTTTAAGCGATGAGAAAGCCGCTGATAGCAATAATGATAAGTTAGAAGGTGTAGTAAACATGCTTATCGGAATGAGAAATCAAGCCAGAGCAGATAAAAACTTTGCACTTTCTGACCAAATTCGCGATCAGTTGATTGCCTTAGGTATTCAGTTGAAAGACGGAAAAGAAGGCACAAGCTTTTCTATATAATCCATTTATTTTCTAATAAATCATGAAAGTAATTACTCCATTTGTTTTATTAGTGCGCTTCTATCAAACTGCAATTTCGCCATTTACACCAGCGTCATGCAGATTCGAACCAACGTGTTCGAGCTATATGATTGAAGCCTTGCAAAAACATGGATTATTTTATGGAGGTTATTTGGGAATGAAACGCATTTTGAGTTGTCATCCTTGGGGAAGAACCGGTTATGATCCTGTTCCTGAAAAGAAATGTTCACACAAACATTAACTTTTCATAAAGATCATCTCTATTTTAAACATTTATTTTTGCAACCAATAAAAAACACAATACTATATGAAACACGCCTTAAACATCGTTTGGAATCCTTCAGAAGGAATCGATTTAGGATTTTTTATGATTCGTTATTACAGCTTAATGTTCGTAATTGCTTTTGGCTTAGGATGGTTCATAATGAAAAAAATCTTTGAACGCGAAAACGAATCATTAGAAAAATTAGATTCTCTATTTGTTTGGACTGTTTTAGCAACTTTAATTGGTGCTCGTTTAGGACATGTTTTCTTTTATGACTGGGAATATTTCAGAAATCATTTATTAGAAATCTTTTTACCGGTAAAATTCGAACCTAAATTTGAGTTTACAGGTTTTCAAGGTTTAGCAAGTCATGGTGCTGCAATCGCAATCATTGTTGCGATGTATTATTATAGCAAAAAAATCTTGAAACGTCCTTTATTATGGATTTTAGACCGTGTTGTTATTCCGGTAGCAAGTGGCGCTATTTTTGTTCGTTTAGGGAATTTTTTCAATTCAGAAATCATTGGACACGAAACTAAATCTGCATTTGGAATTCGTTTTTTACACGATACATTTAGCAAAGCCGATGCCGTAGAAAAAACTCAAATCGCTAATCCAAAAGATGCATATACTGCAATTGTAACAGATCCTAAATTTGCTGATTTATTAGCTCAGGTTCCTGCAAAACATCCAACACAACTGTACGAAGGAATTTGCTACATTTTTGTATTCGCAACTTTATACTTCTTATATTGGAAAACAAATGCAAGACTTAAATCAGGATATTTATTCGGATTGTTTTTAGTTCTATTATTTGCGGTACGTTTTGTCGTAGAATTTGTAAAAGAAAGTCAAGGCGGAATCGAAGAAGAATTAGGCATTTTCTCAACAGGACAATGGTTAAGTATTCCGTTTATCATTATCGGACTTTTCTTCATTATCAGAGCACAAAGAAATCCTTTAGCAGAATCTTAAAAGATTTTTTACAATATAAAAAACGCCTAATACTTTACTGTATTGGGCGTTTTTCTTTATAAACAATACGAAATACCAATTTCAATATTTTTGGTATTATAACCTGCATTTTCACTATTTAGTCCCGCATTGGAAACATGCCGTACACTTGGACGAACATCAAACCTAAATTGATTTACTTGTGCTGAAATTCCAAGTGCAAAAACATCGGCAAAAGCAAAACCATTAGTCATACGTTCTGTTTCTGTATCAGTAATCATTGGTCCAATGCTTCCTAAAGCATAAACCGAAAATATTTTACCAATTGGCTTTCTAATTAAAAAGCCAAGATTTAAAACGTATTCATGAATGTCTTTCAACTTTGTATATTCTTCTCTTTTATGAATATAATCAGGCGTTTCAGGCTTTACAAAATAAAGATTAAGCAATTGGTGTGTTGCAAAATTAACTTCGGGCTGGATTAGTATTTCAAACTGAAAATGTTTTGTTTCTTTTAATCTATAATACAATTGAAGTTTGTAAAATTGGTTCGCGAAAGTATAATTTCTATTAGGAAATTCACTACCAATACCATAATTAAAACCAATCGCAAAATTTTCTTTTTTAACCTGCGCAAAAGCCACGAATGCACAAAGAAGAAACATTATAACAAATAGTAATTTTCTAATCATAAATAAGCACTTAAACTCTTTAAATATAGCACAAAAAAAAGATCCAGCTTTCACTGGATCTTTTTTATATAATTTAAGCAGTTAATTATGCTGCATTATGTTTGTCTTCGATCGTATGCTTATCATCTTTAGAAATCGTATCAACCAATACTGGTGTAGCGATAAATAATGAAGAATAAGTACCTACAACAATACCAATTAACATTGCAAAGATAAATCCTCTAATAGATTCTCCGCCAAAGATAAACATTGTCAATAATACAATAATCATCATTAATGACGTATTCAACGTTCTAGATAATGTAGTATTAATAGAAGCGTTTACGATATCTTCAAAACTTCCTTTACGGTTTCCAATGATAAACTCTCTAATTCTGTCAAATACAATTACAGTATCATTCATAGAGTAACCAATTACGGTAAGGATTGCAGCGATAAAGTGCTGATCCATTTCCATGTGGAAAGGCATGAATTTATAACATAAAGAGTAGATTCCTAATACAAAGATTACGTCATGCGCAACAGCTGCAATCGCACCTAATGAATATTGCCATTTACGGAAAGAGATCATTAAGTACAAGAAAATAACTGCCATCGCACCAAGAACTGCCCAGTATGAGTTAGTTTTAATATCTTCAGAGATAGAAGCTCCAACTTTAGAAGATTGTAATACTCCAACTTTTTTACCATCAAAAGTGTTAGTGAATTTCTCATAAGTAACATTAGGGAAATATTTCGCCAATGCATCATATAATTTTTTATTCACTTCTTCGTCAACAGCAACACCGTCTTCTTTAATTTTATATTTAGTTGTGATTTTCAACTGATCATCATCACCTAAAATTTTAGCTTCAACCGGAGTTCCAAAAGCAGCAGATAATTCATCTGATACTACAGTAGCATCGATTGGTTTTTCAAATTTAACCTGAAATGTTCTTCCTCCAACAAAATCAACACCTTCATCCAATCCGTTAACAAAGAAGATAGAAACTAAACTTACTACAACTACAATAGAAGAGAAGATATATGTGAATTTTTTGATTTTAATAAAGTCAAAGTGGAAATTAGTAAACCAGTTTTTAGTAATGTTTGTAGAGAAAGTTAAATCTCCTTTTCCAGCAATATTTCTATCGATGAAAATTCTAGCGATAAAGATTGATGTAAACAATGAAGTTACGATACCAATAAGTAATGTTAAGGCAAAACCTTTAATTGGTCCTGTTCCAAAAATAAACAAGATAGCTCCAGTTAAAACGTGAGTAACGTTTGCATCAATAATAGAACGCATTGCTCCGTGCCATCCGTAAGACGCTACAACTGCTTCAGATAAAGATTTACCTTCACGTAATTCCTCTTTTGCTCTTTCAAATATAATGATGTTAGCATCTACCGCCGTACCTAATGTTAATACGATACCTGCAATACCTGGTAATGTTAATACAAAACCAAAACTTGCCATAATTCCAAACAAGAAAAGTAAGTTCAATAATAATGCAAGGTTAGCATACCAACCAGCTTTACCATAATAGAATACCATCCATAAACAAACTAATAAAAATCCTAATACAGATGAAATTGTTCCAGCATCAATTGCAGCCTGACCTAAAGATGGCCCTACAACTGTTGATTGAATAATATCTGCAGAAGCCGGTAATTTACCTGCATTCAAAATGTTAGCTAAATCTTTAGTTTCAGCAACATCAAAAGATCCTGTAATTTCAGATCTTCCACCAGCAATTGGTCCACTAGTTACTCCAGGAGCAGAGTAAACTACGTTATCAAGAACAATAGCGATATAACTTTTCTGAGAAAAAGCTCTTCCAGTTAATTCTTCCCAGATTTTAGCTCCCTGGCTGTTCATTTGCATAGAAACAGCTGGTTTTCCTAATTGGTCAAAAGTATCTTTTGCATCAGTTACAACACCACCAGCCATTGCAGGAGTATTATCTCTGTTTCCTTTTAAAGCGTATAATTCTACTGCTTCAATATCTTTTTGTTTAGCATCTTTAATAGTAGTTGGTTTACTCCAAACAAATTTTGCATTGTGTTGGTCAGCTGCTAATAAGATTCTAATATCTTGTCTTTTTAAATATCCATTGATAACTGCAGTATCTTTTGGAGCGAAGTAACCTAGAACTGGTCCACCACCTTGACCAAGCATTTTGTCAAATAATGGATTGTTTCCTTTTTTAGTATCAACAGAATCTTTAGCATCAGTTAATAAAGCATTCAATGAATCTTTAGCAACAGTTTTAGTTTCTGTTTTTTTGATTTCAGTCTTTTTAAGCGCTTCGTTTGCAGCAACTAAAAAGTTTCCAACTTCTTCAATTTTATAAGTTTCCCAAAACTCTAATTGAGCTTTTCCACCTAATAATTTTTTAATTCTATCAACATCCTTAGCACCTGGAAGTTCAACTAAGATTCTTCCTGTTTCTCCTAATTTTTGGATGTTTGGTTGTGTAACACCAAATTTGTCGATACGCTCTCTTAATACTTTGTAAGCACTTTCAACAGACTCATCAACTTTTCTTTTGATTACTTTTTGAACTTGTGAATCTGACATTTGAAAGTCAATTCCACCGTCTCCTTGTAAACCTCTGTTTGCAAAAATATCTGGTGAAGCTAATTTTGTAGTTCCATTTGAATTTGCTTCAAAAGCTTCAAAAAACTTATTTAAATAGGTTTTGTTTCCTTCTAAATTTGCACTTGCATCAGCTAATGATTTATTAAATACCGGATTTTTAGAATTGTTTGCTAATCCTTTTAAAACGTCTTTAATAGAAATTTGAAGAATCACGTTGATTCCTCCTTCTAAGTCAAGACCTTTGTTTAGTTGTTTGTTTTTTACTTCATTATAAGTAAAATCTGTGAAACCAAGATTGTAAACTTTTACTTTACCGATAGAATCTAAATATTTTAGCTCTTTATCAGGATTGTCTCCTGCAAAAGCTTTAGCCTCACTTTTGACACTGTTTGCCACAAAAGTGAACGAAAGTTGGTAAATACTTACCAATGCAAATAGAATTGCGAAAAATTTAATAAGTCCTTTATTCTGCATTATTACTAAAAATTAATTATGTTTTATTGTTTGTTTTTTGTTTTAAAGTCCCATAAAATAAGCCCTGACATGAGTTTTTAAAACTAAAAAATCGAGATCACGAATTACAACATTTTTTTTAAACCGAGCAAATATATAATTAACGAAAACATTAACCAATTTATTTATTAATTAATCTTAAAAAAAAGACTGCAAAAGTGCAGTCTTCTCCTTTTTTTTCGAAAATCGTTATACTAAAATCGACTTTAGGGCATCATTCATTCCACGAACTGCATCTGCACTTTTAGCAAATAAAGCCTTTTCCTGCTCGTTTAATTTGATGTCTAAAATTTCTTCTACTCCGTTTTTACCTATTATACAAGGCACTCCTATACATATATCATTTTGCCCATACTCTCCTTCTACGAAAACAGAACAAGCAATCATTTTCTTTTGATCGTTTAAGATACTGTCAACTAAATAAGCAACAGAAGCTCCTGGCGCATACCAGGCAGACGTCCCTAAAAGACCTGTAAGAGTTGCTCCTCCAACCATTGTATCAGCAGCTACCTTTTGCAAAGCTTCTTCAGATAAGAATTCTGTTACCGGAATTCCGTTATAAGATGCCAAACGTGTTAAAGGAATCATAGTTGTATCACCATGTCCGCCAATAACCATTGCAGAGATATCATTTGCAGGTTTATCAAGAGCTAATGAAAGATAAGTTCTAAAACGTGAACTATCTAACGCTCCTCCCATACCAATAATTCTGTTTTTTGGTAATCCGGTTGATTTTAAAGCTAAATAGGTCATAGTATCCATTGGATTAGAAACTACAACTATTATAGTATTCGGAGAATGTTTCAATACGTTTTCAGCAACTGTTTTTACAATTCCTGCATTTATACCAATTAATTCTTCACGAGTCATTCCTGGTTTTCTCGGAATCCCTGATGTAATAACCACTACATCACTTCCGGCGGTTTTAGAATAATCGTTGGTTACTCCAGATACTTTGGTATTAAAACCTGTATTTGTAGCACATTGCATAATATCCAATGCTTTACCTTCGGCAAAACCTTCTTTAATATCCAACAACACTACTTCGCTTGCAATTCCTCTATAAGAAATAACATCTGCACATGTAGCTCCAACATTTCCTGCTCCTACAATGGTAACTTTCATATTTTATACTTTATCGGTTATTAATTTGCTTATTTTATAAATAAACAATTCGTTTAATTGTTTAGTAAATTTAAACAATTAAACGAATTGTAGTGTTAAATTTTATTATGCATCGATATTTGCGTAAACTGCATTTTTCTCGATAAATTCTCGACGTGGCGGTACCTCATCTCCCATTAACATTGAGAAAACTCTATCAGCTTCTGCCAAACTATCAATTGTTACCTGACGTAATGTTCTGAAACTTGGATCCATTGTAGTTTCCCATAATTGCTCCGCGTTCATCTCTCCAAGACCTTTATAACGTTGAATAGCAGCACTTCCTCCCATTCTCTCGTTTGCCTGATCACGTTGAACATCATTCCATGCATATTCTTTCTTGTTTCCTTTTTTAACTAAGTATAAAGGTGGCGCTGCGATATAAACGTGACCTTCTTCGATTAATTCTTTCATGAAACGGAAGAAGAACGTTAATATTAAGGTAGAAATGTGACTACCATCGACATCGGCATCACACATGATGATTACTTTATGATATCTTAGTTTTTCAAGATTTAAGGCTTTACTGTCTTCTGCTGTACCAACGGTAACTCCTAATGCAGTAAAGATGTTACGAATCTCTTCGTTTTCGAATACTTTATGGTGCATCGCTTTCTCAACGTTCAAAATCTTACCACGTAATGGTAAAATCGCCTGAAAGTTACGATCACGACCTTGTTTTGCTGTTCCACCAGCCGAATCTCCCTCGACAAGGTAAACCTCACATCTTGCAGGATCCTGCTCAGAACAATCAGAAAGTTTTCCTGGCAATCCACCGCCACCCATAACGGTTTTACGTTGTACCATTTCACGTGCTTTCTTCGCAGCGTGACGGGCTTGAGCAGCCAAAATTACTTTTTGGATAATGATTCTCGCATCATTTGGATTTTCTTCCAAATAATTCTCTAACATTTCTCCAACAGCCTGAGAAACCGGAGAAACTACTTCTCTGTTTCCTAATTTTGTTTTGGTTTGTCCTTCAAATTGTGGTTCTGCAACTTTTACCGAAATAATAGCTGTTAATCCTTCACGGAAGTCATCTCCTGCAATTTCGAATTTCAACTTATCCAACATTCCGGATGCATCAGCGTATTTTTTAAGGGTTCTTGTCAAACCACTTCTAAAACCTTGTAAATGCGTTCCTCCTTCGTGTGTATTAATATTATTTACATAAGAGAAAATATTCTCTGTATAACTTGTATTATAGATCAAAGCAACCTCAACCGGGATTTCACCTTTTTCGTGATCCATGCTGATTACGTGAGAAATAATTGGCTCACGGTTACCATCTAAATAACGAATGTATTCTTTAAGACCTTCGTCAGAATGAAATACTTCGCTTTTAAATTCACCTTTTTCATCAACTTCTCTTTTGTCTGTAAACGTGATTGTGATTCCTTTGTTTAAGAAAGAAAGCTCACGCATACGAGCTGATAAAGTATCATAAGAGAATTCTATTGTTTGAGTAAAAATAGTATCATCAGGATAAAAAGTCTGACGTGTACCTCTTTTATCTGTTTCTCCAATTTGTTTAACCGGATATAATGATTTTCCTCTTTCGTATTCTTGTTCGTAGATTTTACCGTCTCTAAAAACAGTAGATTTCATATGCACAGAAAGCGCATTTACAACAGAAACCCCAACACCGTGTAAACCTCCGGAAACTTTATAAGAATCTTTATCAAATTTACCTCCGGCACCAATCTTAGTCATTACTACCTCAAGCGCCGAAACACCTTCTTTTTTATGTAAATCAACTGGAATACCACGACCGTTATCTTCAACTGTTACCGAACCGTCTTCATTTATTGCAACGCCAATGGTATCGCAATGTCCTCCCATCGCCTCATCAATAGAGTTATCAACAACCTCATAAACCAAATGATGTAGACCTCGAACCCCCACATCTCCAATATACATCGATGGACGCATTCTTACGTGCTCCATTCCTTCTAATGCCTGAATACTATCTGCTGAATAATTGTTCTTCTTGATTTCTTCGCTCATATAATTTATTCTAAAAAATGTAATTATTGTCTAACACGCAAATATATAAAAACGCAAATTATATATCAGTTAAAATACCATTTAAAGCACTTAAGTTATCAACACAATTGTCTGAAAAAGCAAAAAATAAATCCCAAATTCCAAAAATTAGCCTCTTTTAAAAATAAAATCGAAAAAATCTTCATTTTTTCAAATTCCAACCCCGAAGCTTCGACATAAATTCCAAATTCCAAAAACTTCAGATCATGCAAAAAAAATCCGAAATAACAATTTAATGTCATTTCGGATTTTATAATTCCTCCCAAATTGGAATTTGGAGTTTATAATATTTGAATTTTCACTATTTATGATTTCTTATTAAAATCTCCTGCATAAACAGAAGTCATTTTTTCTAAGCTTAAATACTTTTTCAAAACAGCATTTACTTCTTCAACTTTTAATGCTTTAACTTTGTTTTCCAAGTCATCATAATCTTCCAAAGGAATTCCGTATTGCAAATAAGTGTTTACAAGACTCATTAAAGTATCATCAGCACCCAATCTTGTTTTTCTTTCATTCAGCCAACTAACCAGGTTTGATTTTAGTTCATCAGCTGTAAAACCATCTTTCAATGCTTTTGCAATTTCCTCTTTTGTAGCGGTTTCAACAGCCTTCTTTTTAGTTGGATTTAAAAAAGCATAATACGACCATGAAGCAACATCACTTGTAATAGGCACATCAATAAATGAACCTGCTCCGTAACTTATCCCTTCTTTTTCTCTCAATCTCATCGGAATTCTTGCACTTAAAAAACCTCCGCTTCCTAAAATTTCATTAGCCATTACAAATGCAGGATAATCTGCACTGCTTCTTGTCATTTTAAAACCAATTCTACCAAGCGCAACTGCATTTTCTTTATCCGGAGTTATAAAATCCTTATCCGATACTTTTGTTTCAAAATAAGTAGGTTTAGCTAATTCATATTTCGATTTTGAATTCCATTTCCCAAAAGTATTTTCTAAAATCTCAACTGTAGATTTTCCTTCTAAATCTCCTACTACACTTCCAATACCATTATTTCCTCCAAGAATGTTTTTATAAAAATCTACAATTTCAGTTTGCTTGATTTTTTTAAATGCATCAATCTGCTCCTGAAGTGTTGGTGTATAAAAAATACTTCCTTTAGGATAATTTGTCGTTTGTCTTGAAAGTTCCGTAAAAGCAACTGATTGCGGATCATTAAGATTTCCTTCTAAATAAGTATTGTATTCGCTAATTGTCTTTGTTAATTCATTTTCCGGAAAAGTAGAATTAACAAGCAAATCACCCAAAATCTCCATTACTTCTTTAAAATTTTCTTTATAAGTATTTACACTTACTGATAAAGTTTGTCCTGAAAAATTAAAATAAATACTTGATTTTAATAGATCTAAACGATCGCTAATTTGTTCTTTAGTTCTGGTTTTTGTCCCTGTTTTTAATAACTGAGCCAAAATTCCTCCAGTATCTGATTTTCCAGTTAAATCCTTTTCATTACTTACAGGAAACTTAAAATTAGCCTGAACCTTTCCGCCTTTTATTTCTTTTTTGATCAAGCCATATTTTACGCCATTGCTTAATTTACCTTCTACAAAATTTTGTTTCAAATTCTTGATAGAAGCTTCAAATGCAGCAGTTTCTTTTTCTAAAGCTTTTCCTTTATAATCTTTCGTTAAAGCCACAATTTGATCGTCTGTATATTCAACAGGTTTCACTCTTTGCTCATCTTTAGACGGAATAAAAATTCCAACCGTTCTATTATTACTTCTGAAATATTTATCTGCAACTCTTTGAATATCTTCTTTAGTCAGATTTTCAACTGCATCTCTGTACAGAAAACCTAATCTGTAATCTCCGGCTCCAACAATCTCAGTAAGATTTATTGCAAATGAAATAGTATTGTTTTTTATAGCATCAAGTTGTTTTATGATTTTTGCTTTTGCTCTCGTTACATCTTCATCAGTATATTTAGTCGTTCCTATTTTATCCAACTCTGTTCTAACTAAATCTTTACTCGCTTTAATATCTTTATCATTCGGAACTGCAACTCCAAAATAAATATAACTCGCATCTCTTGTTGTTGGCTGCCAATAATAAATACTAGACACTTTTTGAGTCTCTATTAATGACTTGTATAAATATCCGGATGGATCCGAAGTTAAAATCTCGCCCAAAGCATCAATTGCAGCATAATCCTTATCTACATAAGCCGCTGTGTGATACAAAGCACCAATGTTTTTACTGTCTCCGGCTCTGTTTAGCTCAACATATTTTTCACCATCTTGTGCAGGTTCAACCGTATAAGTTTTATCCAAAACTCTTTTTGGTTTTGGAATAGCCCCAAAATATTGTCCAACATATTGTAAAGCTTTTTGCTCATCAAACTTACCCGCAATTATCAAAGTTGAATTGTCTGGCTGATAATATTTTTCATAAAAAACTCTCAGCGTATTCGCTTTTACTCTTTCTATATCTTCTTTACTTCCAATAGTACTTTTTCCGTAATTGTGCCACAAATAAGCCGACGAAAGTATTCTTTCCTGTAAAACGCGATCAGGATTATTCTCTCCAATCTCAAATTCGTTTCTTACCACAGAAAACTCTTTTGATAAATCCTCTTGCAAAATAGTCGCGTTTATCATACGATCCGCTTCCATTTCGATACTCCATTTTAGATTTTCATCACTTGATGGAAAAACCTCGTAGTAGTTAGTTCGGTCAAGCCAAGTTGTTCCGTTTGCATTTCCACCTTTATCAGAAAGCATTTTTTTAATATCACCTAGATTTTTGGTACTTTTAAAAAGCATATGTTCCAACAAGTGCGCCATACCTTTCTCGCCATAACCTTCATTTCTCGATCCTACATTGTAAACAATATTTACAACCATATTGCTTTGAGAAGCATCCGGAATCAAAAGGACTTTAAGTCCATTATTTAAAGAATATTCCTTAACACCTTCAACATTTTTAATGTACTTGGGCGCAACAGGTTTTTGTGCATAAACTGAACTCACTGAAGCTAATGAGCAGCAAAGAATTCCACTTAATAATAAGTTTCTCATAGATTTTAGTTAAAGGATTAGTTAATTTCTGGTAACCAAATATAATATTTTTCCTAAACACGATATATAAATATTAACTTACTTTTAGTAATTTACGGGAAACCTCAAGTTCAAAACTAAATTCATAAAAAAAATCCGAAACGAACATTTAGAATGTTCCCTTCGGATCTTATATTATTTAATTCAAATTGCGATTTGAATTTTATGTATTGAATTTTAAAATACTAAACCGCTACTCCTGATTTTGCAGTTTCAAAATTTCCTTCTAAGTGTGCAGCATTTGCTCTTCCACTCGGATCTTGATTTTCCTGCCATTTCGGAATCCATTTTCGAACCGTTTGTGCAGCGCTAATTTGCGGATAATATTTATGAAAAATAGATCTGTATAAATAAGCTTCTTTTGTTGTTGGAGAATTATAAGCAAATTCAACACTTGCTCCCGCCAATTGCTCGTCTGTAACCTGACATGAACAATGCTCGATTAATTCGTCAATCCAATTATATCCAACTCCATCCGAAAATTGTTCTTTTTGACGCCATAAAATATCAGCTGGCAAATATGGATTTTCAGGCGTGTCAAATGCTTTTCTTAAAATGTATTTTTCGACACCGTCATATTTTTTCGGTTGCTTTTCTTCTGGTCTAATGCGAATAGTAGTATCCAAAAATGCAGTATCCAAAAACGGAACCCTTGTTTCTATTCCGTTTGCCATTGTTGATTTATCGGCACGCAATAAATCTGCTGTAAATAATTTTTGAACCCTTTCGATAGTTTCCTTCTGAAATTCTTCCGTCGAAGGTGCATTTCTAAAATACAAATGTCCTCCAAAAATTTCATCAGCTCCTTCTCCCGAAAGAATCGCTTTAATTCCTTTTTCAGCAATAGCTTTAGACAATAAATACATTGGAACACTGGCTCTAACCGAAATTATATCATAAGTTTCAATATGATAAATTATTTTCTCTAAAAGCCCAATTCCGTCTTCAATCGAAAAATGAACCTCATGATGTTCAGTACCTAAAAATTCAGCTGCTTTTCTTGCCGCTTTTGCATCAGGCGCATCAACATCTAAACCAATTGAAAAAGTCTGTAGTTTTTTTCCGCTGTCAGCCAATAAACGAGAAGCAATTGCAGCGATCAAAGAAGAATCCAAACCTCCCGAAAGCAATACGCCAACTGGTACTTCGCTCATTAAACGTTTACGAACAGCTTCAGTAAAGGTATCTCTGATTAAATCTAAATTAAGTTCTTCAACAGCATTTTCATAATCCTCATATGCCGGTTGATAATACTTTACAAACCCTTTTTTTGGCGTATAATAATGTCCTGGAGGAAAAGTTGAGAATGTTTTACACTGATCAGCGATTGGTTTCATTTCAGACGAAAAATAAATTCTTCCTCTTTCATCCAAACCATAATATAAAGGTTTCACCCCAATAGGGTCGCGTCCTGCAATATAGTTGTCGCCATCTACTACCACAAAAGCGAAATCGCCATCAAGCATATTGCAAAAATCATTTCCAAATTCTTCATACAAATGCACAATTACTTCCGAATCTGATTTTGTTCTAAAGGTATGATTCTTAAGAACCGTATCTTTTAATTCCTGATAATTATAGATTTCTCCATCATGAACCATCCAGGCTTTTTTAGTTCCCTGAATAGGTTGTTTTCCAGACTTCAAATCAATAATTGACAAACTTTCATGACTAATTATGCTGCCATTTTCCATAATTTGCAAATCACTTTCATCAGGACCACGATGCGACATTCTTTTAGAAAGCTCTTTTACGAGTTGCGGGTCTTTTCCTTTACCAATAACGGCTAATAATCCAGACATACTATTCTATTTTTTATTTATTCTGTTTTCAGGTCATGCCCCAAATAACATGTACCGGGTATAAAATCACTGTAATTTGCAGAAAACTGAAAATTAAATCCTACTTTATTTCGATAACTTCTTTATAATCAAACTAGATTTTTTCTATTTCGACGAATGTCAAATATAAAAAAGTTAAGTTAAATAATTGCCGAAAAATATTTTTAAGTGACTGAAATTATATAATTTAACAATTTAAGACAAGAAAAACGTCCTCATAAGAGAACGTTCTTCTACAATATATAACTAATTCTAATAATTCAATTTTTATGCTTTAGCGTAAGCGTCGTCATGAACACTTGCTACAGCTCTTCCAGATGGGTCGTTCATGTTTTTGAAAGCTTCATCCCACTCCAAAGCAATTTTTGTACTACAAGCCACACTTGCTTCCTGAGGTACACATAATGCTGCTGCATCACTTGGAAAATGCTCTGCAAAGATCGAACGATAGTAATATTCTTCTTTAGAAGTTGGTGTTTGCAATGGGAATTTATATTTCGCATTTGCCAATTGTTCATCTGAAACTTCTTTGGCTACCACTTCTTTCAAAGTATCAATCCAGCTATATCCTACTCCGTCAGAGAATTGTTCTTTTTGTCTCCATGCTACACTTTCAGGCAACATATCTTCGAATGCTTTACGAACAACCCATTTTTCCATTGGATGTTCTTTGTTGATCATTTTATCTTGTGGATTGATTCTCATCGCCACATCCATAAATTCTTTATCAAGGAACGGAACACGACCTTCAATTCCCCATGCAGCCAAACTTTTGTTTGCACGTAAACAATCGTACATGTGTAGTTTACCTAATTTACGAACGTTTTCTTCGTGAAATTCTCTTGCATTTGGTGCTTTATGGAAATATAAATATCCTCCAAACAACTCATCAGCACCTTCACCAGAAAGAACCATTTTGATTCCCATTGATTTAATAACTCTCGCCATTAACCACATTGGAGTCGAAGCTCTAACCGTAGTTACATCATAAGTTTCTAAGTTGTAAATTACATCACGAACCGCATCTAAACCTTCCTGAATAGTAAATTTAATTTCGTGGTGAATCGTTCCGATATGTTTTGCTACAATTTGAGCTGCTGCTAAATCCGGAGAACCATCTAATCCTACTGAAAAAGAATGTAATTGCGGATACCAAGCATCTGTTGTATCATCTGACTCAATACGTTTTTGCGCAAATTTTTTGGCTACAGCCGAAGTAATAGACGAATCTAAACCTCCGGAAAGTAAAACTCCATAAGGAACATCACTCATTAATTGTCTGTGAACCGCCGCTTCTAAAGCTTCTTTAATTGCAGGAATACTTGTTTCGTTATCTTTTACTGCATCATATTCAGTCCAGTCTCTTTTGTACCATTGTACAAATTTACCGTCTTTGCTAGTCATATAATGTCCCGGAGGAAACAATTGGATTTTTGTACAATATCCTTCTAAAGCTTTCAATTCAGAAGCTACATAAAAAGTCCCGTGTTGATCCCAACCAATATATAATGGAATAATTCCCATATGGTCACGAGCAATAAAATACTCATCTTTCTCTACATCATAAATTGCAAATCCAAAGATTCCGTTCATTTCATCTACAAAATGAGGCCCTTTTTCTTTGTAAAGTGCCAAGATAACTTCGCAGTCACTTTCAGTTTGAAAGTTATATTTTCCAGCAAATTGTTTACGCAATTCTCTGTGGTTGTAAATTTCACCATTTGCAGCCAAAACCATTTTTTTATCTTCTGTAAATAAAGGTTGTTTTCCTGAAGCTGGATCTACAATCGCCAAACGCTCGTGAGAAAGAATTGCTTTATCATTACTATAAATCCCGCTCCAGTCTGGTCCACGGTGACGAATGATTTTAGACATTTCTAATACTTGAGGTCTTAATGTTTCGGCTTTTTGTTTTAGATCAAAGGCACATACGATTCCACACATAACTATATATTTTTTATTTAAATTTTATTTTGATAGGGCAAAGATGCATTAATGGTTATAATTGAAAAACATAAAATACAATTTTAGTTATAATTTAAAACCATAAATTTGTTTTTACATATAAAATGTAAAATTTTAACACTAAAAAAAGCTTCAAACTTGAAAATTTCAATTTCCAGCTTAAACAAAGCACAAAACGCAAGGTTTCAAGCAGATCTTTGAATTAAATCTTATGATATTAAAAAATTATTGAAAAATTCTTAAAGAGAAGAATAAATGTGATTGAAGAATTATTGTTTTTGTCAATTTTATCATTCCGAGGAACGAGGAATCTTCACAAGAAACTCGACAAAGATTAGCGATTTTTCTAAACGCAATAAACCCGATAGTCCCGAAGCCTCGGAATTAAAATCTGTCGGGTTTACAGTAGAAAACTTTTAAAAAGAATATTAATATTCAAAAACAATCTTAGAAGAAATATATTCCGGCATCTTAGAAACTGCCACTTTCAATTTAGATTGATTAATTTTTTTTGCATTTTCATCTTTCAAACTATAAGTATAATTATCAAATAAATAATACATCATTACTCTATTAAAATCATCTAAATTACTATCAGCAATCATATCCAATATACTTTTTTCAACTAGTTCTGGATTTGCACTTTCAGAAAGCGCGCGCCCTACCCTATTAATACTTGAAAAGTAATGATTTTTAGATGGATTTTCTATTCTTAAAGATATTCCTAAAATTAGATCTAAAACATTAATATCCAAAACTTCTATTTCTTTTATATATGTATCTCGCGCGCCCTGAGCGTAGCTTCCATCGCTTACTCTATCGAAACGATCATTCATTATATTGAGATGAGATCTAAGAAAAATTTCCCATTTTGTAGTTTCGGCAGAAAGCATCGCAATATTTAATGCATGTATTCTTGGACTATCATCCATACTACAGCCACCAATAACTCGTCTATTTCTCTTTAGTTCCAGTTCATCAGCTTTACTAATATATCGACCAACATATTCTTCAAATTCATCATCCGAAGTCTTATTAATTTTAGCTTCTGCCAATGCTTCATTTAACATTAAATCAAAATTTTTATCTACCACTCTTAAAGAATCCACTCGAGTTAACTTAAGCGATTCCCATTTTTGCAAATCCGTTTGATAAATATCATACTCCTTTTCTGCCAGCTCTTTGTCGACAATATATTTTTTATTCTTTTTCTTAGATTTATTATCAAAAGCCATTTCATCAAAACCATAGATAAGCGAAAGTTTCACTTCACTAAAAGTTGGTTTTTTTAAAGTTTTTTCAACATATTCTTCAAATTTTCTACTTTTATTTGGCAAAGTATCCATATATCTTACACCTGAATCTTTTGCATTATCATAAAAAACCTGTGCTGTTGTATCAATCAAACAATCAGCATATTGAATTAATTTAGCATATTTATCTGAAATTGCTTTTGTTTCAAAATCTTCAATAAAATAAAAAGCATCTAAAGATTCTTTCGAGTAATTCGTCTTTTCATTAAATTCAAAAACCCATTTTCCTTTAAAATTATTTTTATACGACTCAATCTCTTTTTGCTTCAAATCAATCCTTTCGCTTTGGCTTTTGCCTAATTCTAAACTTGAAAAACGCACACTTTCAATATCCTCATGATTAGTATAATGAGATTTTAACACCACCAAATTTTCAACAAAAGTAGCTTTTGGATATTTCGATTTAAATTCTAAATACGAGATATTGTTTTCTAAATCTTTTTTAGCCTTTAAAACATCCGATTTTTCTAATCTAATAAAATTGGCTTTTGCCTGCGCGCATGAAAGAAATTTTTTATTGAACTCACATACTTTAAATTTCAAATTCAAAGAATCGACAATATGTTTAAGTTTCCCTACAGAATTTTCAGAATAAATTAAACCATTATCATAAACTTTAAATTCGGTATTCTGAGCACTTAAACTAGCACAAATTAAAATTATTAAAAGGAAAAACTTTTTCATAAATTCTTTTTTATTAATTAACTACAAAACACTCTCAATAGTATAATGCGTCTTATTAATTTCAAATTTAAACCCAACTTTATTCCCCATTAAATGAGAACCCAATGGAGATTGTGGAGAAAGTGCAATAACATTTGTGCCATCTACAGCAATTTTAGGAAGCGCCACACTTACATATAAATAAATTCCGTTGGCTTTTACCAAACTGCCGGAAATGATATTTTCAGTTGTTTTTGAAGCATCAATTTTATCTAAAATCGCTTTTTGAGTAATCGCTTCCTTTAATTTATTCGTTAGTTTTTCCTGCTCGATATGCATCATCGACAAAGCCGTTTCGTGCTTATCGCCAGCCGAACCTTTAGCATCGTTTTTAGAGTCTTCGGTCAAAGCCGAAATCATGTCTCTAAAAACATCTATTCGGTCCTGAACCATTTGCAAGTAATGAGAATGTATTTTTTGTTTGAATTCCATTTTTTTTAAGGTACTGAGGTTCTAAGTTACAAAGGTGCAAAGGTTTTTCTTCTTTGTATAATTTATTATTCGAAAAATGCACTTGGATAAACTACTCTCCCTTTTACGCCAGACAATCCGTTTTCATTTAAAGCAATCACCATACAATTTTCAGCAGGAACATCAAAAGGCATTTCGATTCCATATTTATTAGTCAATTCATAACCAAATCTTGGATAATAATCCTGATGTCCTAATAGTATAATTGATTTATAACCCAACTCTTTCGCTACTTTGTGACTGTATAATATCAATTTTGAGCCAATTCCTTTTCCTTGAAATTCCGGCAATACAGAAACTGGTGCCAAAGCCAGAGATCCAAAAGATTTCGTATCATTTTTGATTTCGAGTTTCGTCAATAAAATATGTCCGACGATTTCATTTTCCACTTCGGCAACAATAGATAATTCCGGAATAAAAGCATCCGATTTTCGTAATCTCTCTACCAAAAACTGCTCTTTATGATCACTATATTCTTCGTTTTCAAAAGCTTTTTCAATTAACTGAAAAATACTTTTGTAATCCTTTTCATTTTCTTGTCTGAGTTTAATTTCCATTTTTTTTATTTTAGTATTAAACTTGATTTAACCGCAAAGTACGCAAAAGTTTTTATCCTGAATCGTGCTTATCAAACGCAAAGTTCGCAAAGCTTTGTATTGAACTAGCTTTGCGAACTTTGTGTTTTATGTACATAACGCCAGAAAAAAATCTTTGCGTGCTTTGCGGTTAAAAACCTTTAAAAATCGAATTTATAATTTCCTCCCACTAAAACCTGAAATCCTTGTACAGGATAATTCAACCATTTTTCGTAAGCCTGATTTCCAATATTATTAAGCTTCAGGAAAAACGTCAAACGCTCATTATATTTAAATCCTACGTGCGCATTGGCATCAAAATAGCTTTTTAGCGTTGTAACAACCGGATCAACTCCAGAATTTAAATTCGATTGCATATCCTTACGTTCTCCAACAAAGAAAACATTCAAACCAGCGTACCATTGTTTTGTAATATTTACATCAAGATTTGAACTCAATTTCATCGAAGGTAAATTCCATGCTTCCAAACCGTCAAATTTGTAACTATTAAAAGTTCCGTTGATTCCAAAAGAAACATTTTGAGAAAAATCAGCTTTTAATTCTCCGTAAAAACGAAACGTTCTCACATCATCATAAACAACTCCAAAAGAGTTTCCGTAAGCGTAATTTTGATTAGCAAAATCTTCTGTATAATCATTGCTTTTAAACAAAGCCTTATCTTTTTCGTTCAAGTAAGAACCCGTTAAATTATAGCTTACATTGTTTGCTAATTTCCCTTTTAAACCAGCAAAAACAGTATATTGATTACTTGTTGGTCTCATGTTTAAAGTTGGTGATAAAAACGGATTTTCCGTTACAAAATCAGCATAAGAATTTTGATTTAAAGCACCATAAACTCCCGTATAGAAAATCATCAAATCGCCCACTAATTTATAAGAAGCATTTACTTTTGGATAAATATAAAACTTGTTTCCACTGTTTTCAGAATCCAAACCATAATACAATCCAGCCCCTAATTCTAAAGTCCAGTCGTTTTCATGAATTACAAAACTTGGCTCAATTCCAAAATTAGTCAAGCTGTATTTTAAACGTTCAGTATTATTTTCGAAAGATCCGCTTACGTGATCAATAATCACATTCGTATTTATCGATTGATCCATAACATCTACTTTGAAAGTCGGTTTTAGATAAAAACGATTTTCTGAAGAAGAAAAACTATCTGAAAAATGCGTGAATTTTGTTGCTATTTTACTAAAAATCCCTTCATTAAATTCAATATTCCCACCTAAAGCAATTGTATTATAAGAGTGATTCGGATTAATTCCTCTAATTAAATCTTCTTGTTGCGCCGGCGGTAAAGTCATACCAAAATCAGCTGGCAAACCATACCAATTATACAATTGATTTTGATATCCCAAATTAACATTCCAGGACATATCGCGGTTGTTTACGCCGTAACCAACATTTAGCGCTGTATCATAAAATTCGTCATTTAAATCTACGCCGCTAATTCCGCCCTGAGAAGAATGATGGCGAAACATTCCCGCCACATAATCATTATTTCCTAAATCCTGATTTACGAATAATTCAGCATTCAAAGTCCCATAATTCCCAACTCCCAAAGTCGCGTAATTATTAAACAATTTTTCTTTTTTAGCTTTATCCACACCTTGCGCATTTCCTTTTGAAGGCGTAAAAGTTGAAGCCACCGGAACTGACAAAATACTGTATTTTATAGTTTCTTTAGGTTGATTTCCTGAATCGTCAAGCGAAGGAGTTTCTTTCACTTTAAATGCATCTGAAATTGTTGGCGAATACGGTTTTACCACATTCACGGTTTCTGTACCAATGCTCTCATTTTTCTTCTGTGAAAACGAAAGCTGGACAACAAACAATAGTAGTAAAACAATGATTTTATTCTGGCAATTAATCTTCATATATTTTCTTTTTAAGAGTATAGAGAAAAGAGTATAGAAAATAGACTTATGCTATTTCTTAATTCTTAAACTCAAACTCTTTGTTCTGTTCTATATTCTAAAATCTATTCTCTTTATTCTATTCTCTTTATTCTATTCTCTTTATTCTAGCTTCTTTCTTCTAAAACTAAGCTTCCCACTCCCCTTTTGCAACAAACTGAGCTTTTCCTCCTATTTTTATATCAAAGTCATTTTCATTTAAACTTCCTTTAAAATAAATCTGAGACGGACGATCAATATAATCTCCCTGATAATTAATCAGATCAATTTCAGGTTTATGATATTTTAAAAGAAAAGCTTGTAAACAAGTACTAGCGCTTCCTGTTGCAGCATCTTCCACCAATTGATTGTGTTCTATGCACAACATTCGGCTAAATAATTTCGAACCTTCCAAGTAATAAAAGTATAAACCTCTATGATCTGTTTTGCAATTCTTTTTCAGCCAATCATCCGTTTTATCTTTGTCTAAAACCAGATTTTCCAAGGCTCTTTTACTACTTAATCCAACCATTACAAAGGCACTTCCGGTTGTTACTTCCTGAATTGGAAATTGATTTTCGAAATCGTGATTTTTTAGATTACTGAAAACACCAAAATCTTCTTTCGAAAAAATATCCCAGAATTTTGGTTGCGCGGCTTTAAGCCAAATCAACTCTTCTGTTTTATGAATTGCAATTGGTCCAATCGGAACATTCAATTTTATGTTTTCAGGCGAATTCTCAAACACTTTATTCATCAAAACCCACGAAGTTCCAATTATCGGATGACCCGCAAATTGCATTTCATGCGCTGGCGTAAAAATTTTAATCTCTGCTTTATTATTTTCTAAATCCAGTTTTGTAATAAAAGTACTTTCAGCAAAATTAATTTCACGTGCAATCTGCTGCATTTGTTCTTTACTCAAATTTTCGGCATCTAAAAAAACCGCCAATTGATTTCCGGCATATTTTTTATCAGCAAAAACATCGATTATATAAAAAGGTAAATTCATAACTTGTAAAATGTGTTTTGTGAGATGTAAAATGTGTTTTTCGTTAAATTTCTTTGTACAGATAACATTTTACTTCTCACTAATAAAAACTATTTATTAATCGAAGAATTCGTTTTTGATTCCTCCAACTTAATTGCACTTAACTCTGTTTTAGCTTCTTCGACAACATCCGGATAATCTGTAAAGTTGTTGATTACGTTATCCAAAATGTAAGTTGCCTGATAGCTGTCTTTTAATCCGTAGAAGTTTTTCGCCATCAAAACCAAACTCTTCGCTCCATAATATTTATAAGCCGAATAATTTTTGGCCAACTTCTGAACTGAAACATTCGAAGCATCAAACTTGCCTTCTTTCGTTTTAAAATAAGCATCATAATACAACGCTTCAGCCGCTAATTCTCCTTTTGATGTTGCTGATAATTTTGCGTAAGCAGCTTTTGCTTTAGCTTCGTCACCAGTTTGCATTGCAGCACGCGCTACGATAATTTGTGCATCAGATTTTACATTTGCATCTGCTTTTGCGTTTTGCAACACTTTATCTGCGTACACAACCGAATTGTCGTAATCTTTTTTGTCGTAATAACATTTCATCAAATTAGCTTGTGCAAAGCTTTTATTCTGAGGAAAATCGGCTTCATTTTCTAAACGTACCAAAACCGGAATCGATTTGTCGCAATCTTTTGCTTTTAAGAAAATTTGCCCCAAACGCGTTAACGCTTGTTCTGTAAATTCACTTCTTGGCTGATCAATTACGTATTGATAATTAGAAGTTGATTTTGTTTCTGAACCTTCTGCAAAATACAATTGTGCCAAATAAAAATTAGCTTCAAGCGCATGAAGTCCTGACGAAAATTTAGTGATATAACCTGCAAAACCAGTAATTGCCTGTTTGCTGTTATTTTGACTGTATTGTTTGAAAGCAGCATCATAAGTATCATTATCCAATTCAGCATCTGTAACCGAAACAAAGTCCAGCGTACGAACCCAAGTTGCATATTCATCTACTTTTCCGGAATCAACATAAATCAATCTCGCTGTAGAAACTGCTTCTAAAGCTTCTGGAGTTTTTGGAAATTCTGCCGCTACTTTTTTGAATTTAACCAAAGCCTGATCATCACGATCTGAGTTGTAATAAATCAAACCTTGTCTCAAAATTGATTTCGATGTAAAAGAACCGTTTTTATATTCAGAGATTAACTGATCGTAAGTTTTAAGCGCCTGATCATTTTTCTTTTCAGCTACATAAGTATTTCCTAATTCGAATAAAGCATCATCACGATATTCTGATTTTTTATACATCTGAAGAAAATTATTCAGCTCATCAATTTTCTTGTCATTCTTAGACATAAAACCATACGAAATTGCTTTTTGGAATTGAGCATAATCCGCATCAACACCTTTTGCTTCGATCGCTTTTGCATAAGCTTCGTTTGCAGCACTATATTTTGCACTCACAAAACGGCAATCTCCCAAACGTAAATACGAATCATTCAAACGAACTTTATCTTCTTTTGCATTATCAATTTGTGCCTGAAAAGAATTTCCTGCTGAATCGTATTCTTTCAATTTAAAATAAGTGTAACCAATATTGTAATTGATGTTTTTATATTCGTCAGTAGTTTTGGCTGCAGCCAAACCAGCAAACTGTTTGTAACTCAATAAAGCATTCTGAAAATCATCTGAAAGATATTCCGTTTCTGCTTTCCAGAAAGTAGCGCGTGCTGTAAATTCAGGTGTTTTTTGTTCGCTTATAGCGCTTTTGAACATCTTTCCGGCTTCTTGATAATTTGATTCATTATACAATTCTAAACCTCTGTAAAAAAGTACTTTTTGATATGCCGCTTTATTTTCTGCAGATCTGTTTTTCTCTAATAAAACCAAAGCTTCTTTGTAGTTTTTAGTCGAAATATAAGAATCAACCAATAATTTTTCTACTTCAGATCTACTAGAATTGTTTGGATATTTTTTTAAGAAATCAAGCAAAATTCCCGGAACAGTTTGATAAGCGTTTCCGATATCATAACTCACTTTAGCATAATTTAAAGCTGCATCTTCTTGAATTTGTGCATTAAAATCCATTTCCGAAGCATTTTTAAAAGCATTCAGCGCTTCTTGTTTTTTCCCCGTATTTAGATAACTTAAACCTAAATGATAATACGCATTTTGAGCTACGAAATCTTTTCCTTCAATGATTTTATTGAATTGAGAAATTGCTTTTTCATAGTCTTTCTGCTCATAATAAGCATATCCTAATTGGTAAAAATCCGTATTATTCCACTTTCCTTTTTTACCTGCATATTGCTCTAAAAACGGAATCGCTTTGCCGTATTGTTTTAAATTAAAATAGCTTTCTCCAATAATTTTATTCAATTCCGATTTTTCAATGGCGTTAGATTTAGACATTGCAGTTTGTCCCAAATCGATTGCTTTTTGGAAATTTCCTAATTTGAAATTCATATCGGCCTGATAATACGAAAGCTTTTCTTTGTATTTTTCTTCGCCCGAAACTTCATCAAAATACTTAGTTGCTTCTTTATAATCATCGCCTTCATAAGCCATAAATCCTAGATAATATTTGGCTTGAGAACCAAATTCAGGAGAATTTACTACTTTATTAAAATACGTTGTAGCTTCTTTTTTCTTTTTGGCATTGAAATAACTGTATCCTTTTTGGAAATTAAATTTATCCGAATCAGATTTGCTCATATAACTTTCATCCACTTTGTCAAACCATTGCAACGCTTTTGGATAATTTCCCTGTTCAAAGAAAAACTGAGCAACTTCGACATAAGCCTGATTTTGTTTTGTACTTGTTGGATAATCTTCAACAAATTTTTCCATCAAAGCATCAGCATTTGCTTTATTGGTTCTAATGGCGCAATTGGCGATGTAATAAGCACAATCTGACTGAACTTCTTCGGTCGTTGCGTTGTTTTTTACATATTCAAAAATAAGTTGAGCCGACGCATATTGTTTGTCATTGTATAAAGCCAGTGCTTTGTCAAAAGTCTTTAAATCGTAAGTATATATAGCTGATTTTTGTGCCGAAACTATGGTCGAAATAAGAATTATAGGGAGTAAAAAGAACCAGGAAAGTCTACGCATTTTAATTATATTTAGTATTCAAATGTATCATTTTATAACGTTTATAACGAAACGATTCAAGCATTTATTATGAACAAAAATATAACTTCGCATATTCTACAACTCCTGAAATGCCATTTTTCAACCATATAAGTGATATAAGTAATTATAAGCTAGGTGTTTTTCTCATTTAGTTATTACTCTAAACTCATATAAGCTTTATTAAATAAAAAACTTCGTTGCACCATTTACTAAAATGAACTTATATGACTTATATGGTTTCAATTTTCATTTTAATATTTTACAAGAAATGATTGAAATTTATTTTGAATCCAACCGTTATCTTATTACTTTTACCAATCAAATCAATTTATTATGTCACAAATCGTACTGTCTCTTAAAGAAGTAACTATATATCAGGAAGGAAGAAAAATTTTATCTCATATTAATTTAGATGTTCAACATGGTGAATTTATCTATATAATTGGAAAAACAGGTTCCGGAAAAAGTAGCTTTATGAAAACATTGTACGGTGATTTGCCTTTAACTGAAGGTGAAGGTCATATCGTTGAGTTTGATTTGGCGGCTTTAAAAGAAAGTGAAATCCCTTATTTAAGACGTAAAATTGGGATTGTATTTCAGGATTTCAAATTGCTTCCGGATCGTTCTGTAAAAGACAATATGCTTTTTGTTTTGAAAGCAACTGGCTGGACAGAAAAAGAAGCAATGGAACATAAAATTGATGAAGTTCTTGACAAAGTAGGAATGAAAGACTTTGTAAACAAAATGCCGCACCAACTTTCTGGAGGAGAACAACAACGTGTTGCGATTGCAAGAGCGTTGCTAAATGATCCTGAATTTATTCTTGCCGATGAACCAACCGGAAACCTTGATCCACAAACAAGTTCTGAAGTTCTTGAAGTATTGAAAAAAATCAATGCAAACGGCAAAACCATTATCATGGCAACTCATGATTATGCGCTATTGATGAAATTCCCGTCTAAAACATTAAAATGTGAAGACGAAAGAATTTTTGAAGTCGTGCAACGCAATGTGTAATGCTTTCTATATTAATTCCTACTTATAATTATAATGTTGTTTCATTAGTTGAAAAACTGCATAATCAGGCTTTGGAATTAAGTATTGCTTTAGAAATTATTTGCTTAGATGATGCTTCAGCTTTTTTTACAAATGAAAACCAGCAAATTAATCAATTTCAGAATTGCTCTTTTTTAGTTTTACAGAAAAATATCGGACGAAGTGCGATTCGGAATTTGCTAGCGCAAAAAGCAACTTACGAAAACTTGCTTTTTCTTGATGCTGATACAATTCCAGTCCACAAAGACTTTCTATCTACTTATATTTTACAAATAAATAATGATGAAAAAATAGTCTACGGAGGTATTTTGTATGAAAGCAAACAACCATCAAAAAACAAACTTTTACGATGGGTTTACGGGACAAAACGTGAGGCATTAACAACTTCAGATCGAAATAAAAATCCTTACATTTCATTTTTGACTTTAAACTTTTTAATTAAAAAAAGTATTTTCTCAAAAGTCAATTTTAATGAAAGTATTCCGAATCTAAGGCATGAAGATACTTTGTTTTCGTATCAATTAATCCAACAAAAAATTGAAGTTATTCATATAGAAAATGCCGTTTATCATCTTGGATTAGAAGATAATGAAACATACTTAAGAAAATCTGAGGAAGCTGTAATTGGATTAAAAAATCTCGTAGATTCTAATTTAATTCCATTTGATTATGTGAAACTCTCCCATTACTTTTTACTTATAAAAAAATACGGTTTTCAACATATTATTGCTTTTGGTTTTAAGGCTTTCAAATCTCTTTTTCTGAGACAATTGTTTAGCAAAAAACCATCATTATTTCTTTTCGATTTGTATCGATTGGGCTATTATTGCACTTTAAAATCAAAATAAATGGCTTTTTTTTCTGTTATAATCCCATTATACAACAAAGAAAATTTTATCGAAAACACGATAAAAAGTGTCTTGAATCAAACTTTTCAGGACTTCGAAATTATTGTAATCAATGATGGATCAACAGATAAAAGCGAAGAGAAACTATTACAATTTAAAGATTCTAGAATTCAATATTTCTCCAAAGACAACGAAGGTGTTTCTATAGCTCGGAATTTTGGCATCGAAAAAGCAAAATCTGATTTCATAACTTTTCTTGATGCCGATGATTACTGGTACCCAAATTTTTTGAAAGTAATGCATGAAGCTATACAGCTTTTTCCGGAACAAAAAGTTTTTTCCGGAGCAATTGAAATTGAAACTTCAAAGAAACCATTTCCAGCCACATATTCCATACAAAAAACAGGCGATTTTGAATTAGTCAATTACTTTCATGGAAGTTTAAAAACAACAGCAATTTGCACTTCTTGTGCTGTATTTGATAAAGATCTTTTTAAAGAAATTGGGGTATTTGATCCAAAAATAAAAAGTGGCCAGGATACTGATCTCTGGATTAGAATAGGCTTGATATATCCTGCTGTATTCTCTTGGAAAATTCTTGCCCGTTATGTTTATGATGAAAATAGTTTATCTAAAAACAATAACTTTTTAAATTCTAAAATGGACTTTTCAAAATTTTCCGAGCTCGAAAAAACAAATACCGATCTTAAACTTTTTTTAGATTTAAATCGTTTTTCACTCGCAATCAAAAGCAAATTAGTTTCGGACAAAGCCATGTTTAACTATTACTATAACGGAATTGATTTAAAAAAAATTAGTTTCAAAAAAAGATTTCTATTGCAGCTTCCTCCCTTTTTTCTACAATTTTTAATTCAGATAAAACTCAAAATGGCAAACCTTGGAATTGGCTCATCGGTTTTTAAATAACTTAAATTCTTTAAATTCTCTAATATAATCCTCTTCATCAAATTCATCAGAAGCCAGTACAAGACAAACGGATCCTGAAGAAAAATTTTTTAATTCTCTCCAGATTCCATCTTCAATTAACAATCCAAAATTTGGCCTGTTAAGCGTTATAGTCTCAATTGATTTTCCGTCTTTCAGAACCACATCAAAACTTCCGCTTAATGCAATTAAAAACTCTTGTTGCTTTTTATGAGCATGACCGCCACGTTTACTTCCGCTAGGCACATCGTACAAATAATACACTCTTTTTAATGTAAATGGTATCGCTTTACCTTCAATAACAGAAAGATTACCTCGCCTATCCTGAATTTTTGGAATTTCGATTAACCGAACATTCTTTATATTGTTCATCCTATTTTATTTGTAGTATTAAATTTTTCCATTGTATGGAAATATTTTCGAGAGATAAATGCGCTACACTTTGGGCGGCATTATTTTTACAAAAACGAAACAACTCTTCATCATAAATCATCTTTTTAAAAGCTTCTGCAAGCAAAGTTGAATTATAATTTTCTACCAATAAACCATTAAACTCCGATTGAATAATTTCCTTTGGTCCAGATTTACAATTTACAGAAATTACCGGTATTCCAATGGCTAATGATTCTATTACAGACATCGGAAAACCTTCAAAATGGCTCGTTAAAACAGTATATTTTGATTTTGAAATGTATTCGTAAGGATTTTGCTTTGACGGAATTATTCTCACAAATTTCTTCAAATCTAAATCCTTTATTTTTTTTTGAATAAATTTTAAATCTGGACCTTCACCCAATAAATATAATGAGTAACCAGAATTATAAATTTCAGATTTTAAAAAAGCCTCCAGCATCAAACTGAAATTTTTTACCTTCTCGTTAAACCTTCCAAAAAACAAAATATATTTATCTGATTGAGAAACTTCTTTATTAATTCCGAATTCAGAAATTTCAAAAGGATTGTAGATTGTCACTATATTCGAAAAATTAAATTTTTCTATAACTAAATCTTCTATTTCTTTTGAGACACAAATTAATTTATCGGCTTTTTGATATATCTTTTTTGATAAAAAATAAGGTCTTGGGAAATAATTTTCCAGATTAAAACTGTGAATTACAAACCATTTTTTTCTATTACCATAAATTAAACTCGAAATAATTTCTCTTAAAAAATGATTCCGTGGGCGATTATCAATAATCAGCTGAATTTTATTCTGTTTTAGATATTGATGCAATAGAAAACCTTTTTTTATTTTTTTATAAAGTGAAAATCCACTGTCTGAAAGCTTTCCTATATTATATAATTTACCACTATAATTATAATCAACAACATCATTAATGATTATATTATGAACCTCAACGATATCATCTTCAAGCATCTTACTCAACAAAGAGGCGAAACGTTCTGCACCACCAGTTGCCAGAGAAGTTGAAACAATTGCTACCTTGAGTTTTGAATTTATCATATTGGCTAAAATATAATATATTTGTTAAATATACATCAAATGAAAATTTTACTGGTAGGCGAATTTAGCCGTTTGCATAATTCTTTAAAAGAAGGTCTGAAAAATTTGGGGCACCAAGTTCTAATTATTGGTCATAATGATGGTTTTAAAAAATTTCCTGTCGATATTCTAATTCAAAAGAAATGGGATACAGGAATTTTAAAAAAAATAAAAATATCTATTTACAAGATCACAAGTTTTGATATTAGTTCTTACTTAACTTATCGTCAGTTTTTAAAACACAAAAAAGAATGTTCGGGTTTTGATGTCGTTCAACTTATTAATGAAAACAGCTTTTATTGTACTTATAAATTTGAAAAAAAGATAATTTCACATCTCTTAAAAAACAATCAAAAATTATATTTATTAAGTTCAGGATATGACTATTTAAATGTGAAATACTGTTTTGAAAATCCTGATTTTAAATCTGTAATTCCATTATACATAAATCATAAAATAGATGCAAAATCTTTTGGAAATGTTTTAAAATTTCAAAAAAACTCATTTAAAAAACTACATCAGTTTATCTATAAAAACTGTAACGGAATTATATCTTCAGATTTAGATTACCATCTTCCATTGACAGGAAATTCTAAATATTTAGGTTTAATTCCAAATCCTATAAACGTTTCAAAAATTGAGTTTAATCCAATAAAAATTGACGATAAAATCATTATTTTCCATGGAATTAATACATCAAATTATTTAAAAAAAGGAAACAATATTTTTGAAGAAGTACTCAAAATTATTGAACAAAAATATTCAGATAAAATTGATATTATAACTACAAAAGATATTCCGTACAATAAATATATAGATTTATATAACAAAGCACACATCTTGCTAGATCAGGTATATTCTTATGATCAAGGATATAATGCTCTTGAAGCAATGGCAAAAGGCAAGGTCGTTTTTACAGGCGCCGAAACTGAATTTATGGAATATTATAATTTAACAGAAAGAGTTTGTATCAACGCCAAACCTGATGCTGATTATCTGGTAAATGAACTCTCTTTTTTAATAGAAAATCCAGCAGAAATAATAGCCATTAGTGAACGAGCCAGAGCCTTTATTGAGAATGATCATTATTATTTGAAAATTGCTCAAAAGTATGCAGAGACATGGGAAAATAATTAGTTTAGAAAATTCGTTAAAAATGAAAATCTAAAATCCTCAATAGATACATTTACTATTCCTAAAACTACAACTTTACAAAATAACATAAACTTAGGTCGTGAATTAAATATCCTACTTTCATTAAGTCTTTTATGAAAATTCCTAAATTATTTTACTCATGGTAATTCAGAATACCTGATTATAAACGAAGAGCCTTTTTCACATATTTACGATAATATAAGAAACAAAAAATGCGCAAAGTCAGAGTAATATTTGCGCAGTTTTTTTATTTGAATATTTGGGTAAGCATGAAATTAATTCTTATAATCTATAACAAAAGCTATTATTTCTATTCAATAAATTCAACCGGAACCCTGTTCTTAGATTTAATAACACCGTGATAAACTTCATATCCATTTTTTTGAATAGTCTTTAAGATTGGTCTTGACAACATTTTTTTATAGTTTGTAGAATCACTAAACATGGTTATTTCAGCACTATATTTTGTGTTTTTATCAAAATCAACATGAGCATTTTGGATTGGATCTCCATAAGGGAGATTTACAAAGCCTTCAAAATATAGTGTTTCATTTGAATGAATAATAAAACTTGAATTGTTAAAATTTAAATTTTCATTTGTAGTAGTACTAGAGTAATTTAACATTTTTAAAACTCGAGCATTCTTATCGCTCGCTATAGAATTTGGTTTAAAATTGAAATTTGGATGTCCATACCTTACTTTAACTTTTTCCTCTTTATTTCTTTCTTCTTTATAAAAATAAATTGTAGCTTGATTTATTGTTAAACCATCCAAATTAGAATATAATTTACCAAAATAGTTTAGGTTAAAAAAATAACTTTTGGAATCATAATTTGTCAATTTAAAAACGATAATTGTTTTTGATTTATAATTAGTTAAGCTATCATCCATGTTATTATATAAATTCTTAGTGTCAGGAATTAAGGAAAGAATAGATTTATTAATGATTTCAAGTTCTAATCCGTCTTTCTTTTCACATCCTAAAATAAATAAACATAAAACAATAATAAATATTGTATTTTTCATAATTTTCTAAAATTATAAATTCCTTCAGAAACATATGTACTATGATTTCCTAAATACCATTCAAACTCATATGCAGATCTTTCTAAATATCTCTCACCTCCTAATGGTGCTATACCATTAATATAACCTAATGGCCCTTCTTTCGCGGCTAATCTATATGCCAATCCTCCCATAAAAACCTCTTGAAAGGCATGATAAAATTCATGAAACATAGTAGAGGCTAATTTAAAATTTGATGTAAATGCATCCTCATAAAAATAATGTGTTTTATTATCAGTATAACCTCTCATACCAGAATTTTTTCTATAACTTACTTCAATTTTATAATTACTTTTTTTATGAAGTGCATCCAAACCATCAACATCGTCTAATAAAGCATATACTGACGACTCATTCATCTCTGGTTTCGCAAATGGATTTGTCTTGTGAAATCTTTTTACAAAAGCCTTTCTTGCTTGTTTTTCCATGAATGAATGCATCACATCATTCAATCCAGAAACAAGACCTCCTGTAACGGCTCCTTGCCAAAAATTACCTCCTGCAAGTTCTGCCCCTACACCTCCGGTTAATGCTCCAAAGGCAATTGTTCCAGCTCCCTTTCTAGCAAATTCACCTGCTCCTGCATTCCAGGCTGTTGCGCCCAAACTACCAAAAAATCCTCCAGCTGCACCACTAAGAAAACCTGCACCACCGGATTGCATCATTGCCATTGCTCCTTGTGCTACACCATGCGCTGCTGCCTGTACCAGAAATTTTGCACTTTGAAGACTTGAAGCAAATGCCGTATTAGCTCCTGTGGCTGCGACAGTAAAACAACTTCCTATACCAAAAGTCACAGCGCCTGATACCGCTCCCCAAAATGCTGATTTAAGCATTCCGGATAAACTTAAACTGGCATCGGCACCATTCATTATGGCAGCTGTAACCCCTATCATATAACTTGCCGTTCCTATTATTGCTCCTATGACAACAGCGGCAAGTAACCCCTCACCTAAACCAAAAAATTCACCATTTGGATCATTAAATAGTAGTGGATTATTCGTTACATACCCATATTTATTGTAACATTGAGTATTATAAGGGTCCTGGATATTTTCATCTGCATTCAAAAAACGTCTTTGCATCGGATCATACAATCTTCCATTCATGTGTATAATAGCCAATTCTGCAAAATGTTCGTGACTTGTATATCCTCGGTCTAATATACTTAATACCCCATTTGTTAGATTACCCCACGCATCAAAATGACGTTGTTCTACCAAATTACCAGCTTCATCACTTATTGCCAGTATACTTCCCAAATAGTCCTTATGTAAAAATAGATATTTTGCACTAGCATCAGTATAATTTTTCGTATAAATAATATCGCTATCGTAAGGATTTCCTATGTATAATATATGTTTTTCTTTTCCCGTAGTATTGTCTGTTGTAATTTCGTAACTACCATCTTCACTATAATATTTAGTAAATTTTCCCTGTTTATCTTCTGCAAAATTACCACCATAAGTTACCATTTGCCTCATTTCAGTAAGCCCGTAACTAAATTGAGCATCACCATTTTGAGCATCTATATATATAGGATCATTATTTTCGTTATAGCTTATGGTTAATGGTATATTATTATTATAATTCTGAACCCCCACAGCATTAAGAACCTGAGTGTCCGCTTGATATATTTTGTCTGTTCTGAAAGTCGTTGTTCCTGTTTGATCATTTTCTACAATACGACCTTTATCGTCGTAAGTATTAGTCGATAAAATCCCTGTTTTAGGGTTTGTCCAGCTTTTTAATCGGTTATTATCGTCATAAGTAAATACTTCATTAACAACTATTCCTCCCTTTCTGGAACGAGTTTTTAGTTCATTTTTAATAGCATCAAAAGAGTAAGTCATTTGCAATACATTAGGCTGTACTGCCGAAACATGTGCTGTTGATGTTAGAAAATTATTCCCATCATAGTTATTATCAATAGTTACTGCACCTAAATTAACTTTAAGTAATTGGCCATTGGCATTCACTTTATTAATTTGTGATAATACCTTACCTGTATTTTTATCTTTTATCTGATATAAATCACCACTCCATGTATTATAAACATTTTGGAGACTCGTTTGTGTCATCAATCCCGAAGAGTATAGTCCCTTGTCATAACTAATTACTCGTCCTTTATCATCATACGTTATATTTTTTTTAAAAAATAACTTGCCATTACTATTCTCGCTAGTGGTTAGAACACGTCCATTTGCATCATAGGTCAGGTAAGTTAGATAACTTTTTCCATTAGTTGTACCTTTTCTATCGGTTACCATTCCTAAATTATTATAAATAAAACTAATGGATTTATTTGTTGCCTTAGCATTATCTCCTACTGATAATTCTTTTTGAGTAATCAACTGTCCTTTGGGATCGTATACATACTCTTTTGTTCCTTTTGGACTAGTTTCTTTTAACAATTTACCAAGCCCATCATAGTCATATCGATAAGTTCCGTTGGATGGATCTGTAAATTCTGATTTCCTCCCCCAGGAATCATACTTTGTCACTACAATATTTTGACCATAAGTTGCCGAAACATTTTGACCTGCAGCGTTGTATGCAAATTTTACAACACCTCCTTTATCTTCAGATTCTATAGTATTACCCAATACATCACTAGTTTTTCGGTTGACTCTATTGTAGCCATTTAACTCTTTTGCAGTTGTCGTAAGCCCTATAACCTGTGTCTCTAAAATTTTTCCATTAAAGCCTGTTACAGTCACTTTTGCAGGAAAAACAGAGCTATCATAACTAAACACATTCCATTTTGGTGTTTCAGCCTGATCATAGAGTTCACTTTCTCTTATTTTTCTACCAACTGCATCGTACTCTACCTGCTGCGCAATATAAGATCCTGATTCAAATCCTTTGGTTCTTATAAGATATTGCTCTCCTTTTTTGTTGGTACGTGTTTCTTTTATATTACCTGTTGGACTGTATTCGGCAACAACTATATCATCTCCTTGTTTTTCATATGTATAGGTGGTGGTACCTGTTAAGTTCTGTTTAGATTTAGTCAGTTTTCCCCATCCATCATAAGTATTAGTAAGAGTGTTTCCTAACGGATCTGTCTGTGTTAGTATTTGCCCCCAGTCATTACTAGTATTTTGCGTAATCAAGCCTAAATTATCGGTGCTTTTTACAACAAATAATCCTTTTGCGTCATACTCGCTTTTGAGGGATTGAGCTTGACTGTCCTGATTGTTGGCTTTCTTTTTTTCAATAACATTACCAAAACCATCATAAGTGTAAGTATCAGTAACAGACTTTGAATAATCCTGATTAAATGTTGTTATTGTTTTAGGTAAACCATTTTCATAAGTATAAGCCGTTTTACTCTTTTTAGTATCGCTGTACGCGATTACGATATCTTCTTTTTCTTTAACTCTCCCGACATAATAATCTTTTCCTGTACCAGTAGCATTGTCCAGATAACTCGTATTAGATGTTATTGTCGCAAAACCATTATTGATATTAGTTTCTATTTTTGTAACCAAATAAAAACTTCCATACGTCATAGTAGTGATTTCAGTTCTATTCTTTAAGAAATCTTTTTCAGTAGATCGATACGGCACTATTGTCTCTACTCCTGTTGTTACCGACTTATCTGTTGTATATTCTAAAAATTTAAATGATAAGAGCTGTGAATTATTTACAGAAACATCTGTCGGAAAAACAGCACTATCTTCCCTTGTACTCCATTCTTTAATTACAGAACCACTTTGCAATGGATCAATTTCTAAACCAGACCAGATTTTAGTATTTTCAAAACCCGAAGCATACCAATTAGTACGCGCAGATTTACGAAAACCAATCATTCCTTTACCATTTACATGAGCTAAAAGTCCGCGGTATTTAAAGTCCTTCTTCCTTTCAAGTTGACGCAATTGTGCTACTACAAAAGATTTCGATACTCTGTCTAATTCTACATAAGGATATTTTTCTTTTTTAGAGGAAGCATAAAAATCAGAATCCAACTGTGAATCCAACTCCTTATATTCAATTACGGTAGGGATATTACCTTGCGTTATTGTATTGATCCTTGATGTTTTTGAAGTATCATAAAGACTAAAAGTGTACATAAATCCTTGAGAAACATCTTGTCGATTTTTACCTAGAAGTACAATATTATTGTTAATTTGATTGATATAAAAATCACCTACAAGTTCGTTATAATCAAACAAACCATCATTTTTGAATGAGGAATTATACCCTCGTTTAAAATTAACATCAATCGTACTGCTAGCACCGTTATCGCTCATTATAGTTACAGTAGTTTCTGAGTATTTTCCGGCAGATAATTTAGAATCTATGGTGTAATAATCAAACTGAATCAATTCGCATTTTCCATCTTTATCAAGATCTAAAGCCTGATAATTTATTCTTCTTGAAGCGGTTACATTTGATAAATTTAAAGCTTGAAAAGGATACCATTTACCTATTCCAGCTTTATATTCTTCTTTGAATCCTGTACCAGTAGAAAGATAAAGTCTCCAGTCTCCTGCAAGCGCATCTGCTTTATAGTTTAGCTGCATATTCATTGTCGATACAGGAGTACCCTGAGCAACCGGTATTATCAAATCGGTCTTTTTATCTCCATTGAAATCTCCTACAACAGCATTTTCTAGTAATCCGCTAAAAACAGCTGAAGTCGGGCTTGTTTCTGCTGTAAATTTTTGTGAAGTTTTGTCTTTTTTAAACGATGTTATGGTTGATGAATTACCTGTCTCAAGATTAAGTATTGATATTTTTCCATCTCCTTTAAAATCACCAAATATCGGTTTTTGAAAAATTTTATTATAATAGGGAGATTCGGAGAAAGAATCCGCTGCACCAACTCTATTATCGAGATTCAATATCATATATCTATATTGCTCTACTGAATTAGTATGCGTAATTACATTTCCTTTTACCGGAGGTAATTTTGCGCTATTTTTTTCTAACGGACTTGGCGGATTGTTACTATCAATAGTTTCATAAACTGATGTTGTATTGTCTTTAATTTGAATAATAATTTCCGATAGTCCATCACCATCCAAATCCATTTGCATAGGATCCAAAACAGTTGTAACTACACTATAGCTCTGATAATCACCTGTTCCTCTTGTTCCCGATTCTGTAAAGACATCTCTAAAAGTTTTATCATTTGTTAATGGCTTGCTATATTCTAATTTTAATTGATTATTTCCATCTACTGAATATATCTGTCCTTTTAAAAAAATACCTTGCCTGGAACTAATTTCATTGTTACTGTTTTTAAATGTTATAACTACAGCTTTATTAAATTCTTCCTTTGTAAATGTTGGAGAACTCATCACAGTCAAATCTCCATTTATTGTATCATCCATAAACGATTTAAAAAATCGTATTGATTTAGGTTTGGCAGGTGTTACCTCATATTTTACACAATTATAACTATGATCTTGTCTTTCCCATTTAGTACATATTGAAGTTGATGCAGTTGCATCAAAGTACTTTAAATAATCCAAAACTCCATCTCCATCAAAATCTCCTACAATTTTATTATTCTCATTATCTGCATATGATTTTGCAGCCCAAGCCGATGCACTTGACCCTTCGTAGATCATAGCTACTGGGTTTGCAGCCTGATTTTGAGAATTGTATTCAGTTATAGTCTTAGCATATTGGTAGTTGGTTCCATTTGCATCTTTATCATATACGATTACATATTTCTTGAACTGTTTACTATTAGCATTGACCACAATATCTGAAAGTATTTTGTCCTGCAAAAATCTAACTCCATGTACATATGATACTTCTTGCAGATCTCGAACGACATAATTAAAAACAATAGAATTGAAATGTGGTTTGCCTAAAGTTTCATTTCCTCCCCATTGCACACTAGTAATTACTGATACATTATTAGTTTCTTTATAATTGTATGTTATGTAGTTGCCTTGAGCATCTTTCCATTTTACAATATTATATTCCAACGGAGTTTGTGAATCCGTAGTTATACCGTACCACGCCTGAGAACCATTATCAAAAGTAATTTCGAATGAATTTGGACCTGTGTAAGACTGACCGCTAACTGCACCAACAGATTTTATTTTTAGAGTTGAAAATTTTTCCGTAACATATTCAGTACCGTCTTTTCCATAGGTTGTAGCATCACCAGGAGTTTTTAGCAATAGTCTTTGTCCATTAAACTCATAAAAATCAGTATAGTCAAGTTGCACACCTTTAGATTCTCCATTTTTTTCGATGTTTTTACCAACTCTTTTAATACTGGTAACACCCGAAAGAGAAAATCCCATACCTGCAATACCTGAACCAAAACCGCTTGTATAAAACAAATTCATTTGGGGAGCAACTCCATTAATACTTGGAGGCAATGCAATTGGGAAGTTAAACTGTAGTTGCCCATCACCCCCTACAGCTATCTCACCTTTGGTATCATGAAAATTTCCCGTTCCTACCTCTCCTGACAAGTTGCTTTCTCCTGCAGTGGAATTTGTTGTTCCTCCACTTGTAAATGGATCTGAACTCGCTCCGATCTTCGCTATGAATGGATTCACTACTGCAGAACTAGCGCTAAATCCATTCAATAAAATAATCACATTAGGATCAGAAACTGTTCTTGCTACTGTTTCCGCTTTATTAAGTATTTGCTGGGAAAAACTTAAGTTTATAAATAATAAGAAAAGATAAGTGAGGTATTGTTTCATTATGATGTTTTATTACCTTGCTCCGTAACTTCATTACAATATGAAACAGAGATTGAAGGTTATTTTAAAATGATATTATTGGCTCTTAATAAAATTAAGTTGGCTATTCGTTATTGTTTCATAATTTTAATCGTTTTTTGCTTACCATTACTGTAATTCAAAACAATCAAATATATACCTGACGAATAAGCTCCAAAAGCAAGATTTTGAGTGGTCAGTTGTTCAAGATTAGACATCCTTTTTAGAATTTGACCATTCATATTAATTACTTCTATAGAAGACATTACATTATCATCTGATAATTGCCACTTTAGATATAATTCTTCTTTTACGGGGTTTGGATAATAAGAAATCACATCTTCACTAAAAAATTTTTGCAAATCCTTTTCTTGTAGCGAATCTATTTCTTTGACATCGGCAGTTTTTCCTGTTGAGGGAAGGCAGTTTACACACAAAAAACGTCTAATTTGGTTTCCGGCAGTATCATATTCAAAGCCAATTTTTGTTTGTGCTTTTGTTAAGATTGAAAACCCTAACATAAGAAAAAGTATATAGTATCTCATAATGCAATAATCACAAAAATTGTATGTTTATTTTTTAATTAATAACGCTTTAACCTGTGCTTTTAATTCTTCAATTTCTTTATTTTGTTGAATTAAATATAGAGTTAATTCTTCGATCTTTTCTTGTTGAATTTTTGCCATTTCTCCAAGTTCCAATCCTTTTTCTGTAATTTCTTTTGCAGATGGTACATTTTGTAAATGCCCATTTTTTGTAATATAACTTTCAACTTCTTGTAAAGTAGGTAGCTTGTAACTTGGATTAAATACATAATCAGCCCAAGTGTTGTAAACTTTTATCTCCTCTGCTCTGATTTTACCCTTTACTGAAAGTTTATAACTAGTTGCTCCATCAATAAAATTAGAAGTTCCGATACCGATATTTCCCATTACGACAGTATTTCCTTCAATAAATGCACTACCAGAACCATCTAAAAATGTTGCTCCACATTTACCCGCCTTAACAATTAACTTATACTTTACGTTTTCATCAGATGTTAAGCTTTCATAACTTGCACCAATTATTAATTTTGTATTAGATTGCGGTAAAGAAATATGACTAAAATTACAGCCGTCTGATGCTACAGTTTCTTCCGCAACTTTAAATACATTTCGTTGTTTACTATCGTTTATCTCCAAACCTCCGTAACCACCTGTTTCTGCATAAGATCTGAATCTTTGATTATCTGCTCTATCATCGATTGAAAACCAAAACATAGATTTCACATTGATATTTGAAGCTGGAAAATCATTAAAATTCATCATTCTATTAGCAGTGCCATTAACAAAACTACCAGCTTGAAAAACTTTACTTTTTAGATTTCTATCGTTCGAATCAACAAAAGTTTGTCCATCAGCAAGACTAGTTCCAGAAAAAATGACACTTTTTGCCTTAACATCACCATTTACTTCAAGTTTAGTTGTGGGATTATTTGTTCCTATCCCTACATTAGTATTTGAAGTTGGTGAATTTGCTAAAACATTTGCTGCGCCCCCAGTACCAGTACTAATTTGTGCGTTTAAGTTTATAACACTGAATAAAAAAAAGATTAAACCAATTTTATTTGTAATTTTCTGCATGGTATTTATTATTATTTTCCGCACAAAATTAATAAAAAGAGCTTTTCTTACTAAATATAAAAATATACTTATTAAGATTTTATTAACAATAAAAAAGCTAAGAAATTTAAAAAACAGAAGTTTTTTAACGGTTTATGAATACGTTCTTAAAGTAAAACAATAAAAAAAACAAATAAAGAAAATTATCAAAAGCCTGTGCCAAAACAACTCCTTCAATCCCGAAAATGCGGATAAAATAAAGGCTTGAAAAATATAAACCGGCAAGTGATAATAGTTCTGAAATTATAAAAGCAGCGGTCATTTTTTTAGCCAAAAACTGAAATCCCAAAATCAAAGAACAAACCTTAAAAACATCACCTAGTAATTGTCCTAAAAACAAATTTTCGACAGGAAGAAATTCGGCTGTAAAAAGCAGTTTTATGATAAAAAAGCGTAAAAAATAGATTATCGTAACGCCAATAATAAAAACGGGTAAAATGGTTTTATAGTAAGTCCAAAATATGGATTTCGTTTCTTGATCTGTTTTCGAGTTCGATAATTTCGGCAAAAAATAAACACTCAAAAGAGTTGAAACAAATAACAAATAATAAGACGAAATTCTTGTCATTGTTTCCCAATATCCAGCTTGATCTATTCCTAAAGTTTGTATAACATTATTCCGAATTGCCAGAAAAACCAAAGGCCCAAAAACTGCCGAAACTAACGCCATTAAAGAATAAGACGATAAGTTTTTGATGATTCTAAAGTCGAATAATCGAAATTTGATTGTGTCAAAAAAAGCAATTTCTTTATTGATGAAATAAAATGTTACGAAGAACAATAATGCAGGCGAAATAACAACCGCCAATAATGCTCCGAGAGTTGTGAATTTTAATATTAATAATACTGAAACCACTAATCCTATCGTATTGCCAATACAGTTAACCCAGATTACTTTTTTGAACTTTCCTAAACCGTTAATTACAGCAAGCAAAAAAATTGAAATAGCGTACCAAGGCAAAGCCAAAGCCAATATTTTAAATACTAATGAAAACTCAAAATTGTCACCAAAAATTCTGTTATTCCAGAAAGAAGCCAGAAAAAATAAAAGTCCGCTTAAGACTATTACAACTACTAATAATGTTAGAAAAACTGTGGCAATTATCTTTTGAAGTTCGGATTTATTCTTTTCGTTTTCGGCAACATATTTTACAATTCCGCTTTGAAAACCTAATGTTGAAATACTTTCTAACGAAGTCAAAAAGTTACGTAGATTTCCAACCAAAGCCATTCCGCTTGGGCCAATAAAAATCGCCAGTAATTTTGATGTAATTAATCCAATTCCAATTTTTAATATTACACTCAAACTGTTTAAAGAAGAGATTCTAAACAGGTTATTTTGAGTATATTTTTTAAGGAAATTCAAGTTAGTATTTATTAATAATTTCGATAACAAAACTAACTTCTTCCTCTGTCAAAACAGGACTTATAGGTAAACTTAAAACCTCATTATGAATTTGTTCCGTTATCGGGAATGATAAAGTATTCCATTGCGGAAATGCCTTTTGTTTATGTGGCGGAACGGGATAATGAATAACTGTTTGTATGTTATTCTGCGTCAAATAATTCTGAAAATCTTCTCTGTTTTTCGTGCGAATGACAAATAAATGAAAAACATGACTATTCGAAAAATCCCAAACCGGAACTATTATTTTATCGTTTTTAATTTCTGATAAATAACGTTTTGCAATAACTCTGCGTTTCGCATTATCAGCATCTAAATTTGGTAATTTTAGATTTAAAAACGAAGCCTGAATTTCGTCTAATCTTGAATTTACACCAATATAATCGTTATAATATTTTTTATCTGAACCATAATTTCGAAGCGAAAAAAGCACTTTTTCTAATTCCGAATCATTTGTCGTTATCGCACCGCCATCGCCCAAACATCCAAGATTTTTTGCTGGATAAAAACTATACGCTTTTGCTGATTGTTGATTGTTAATTGTTAATTGTTGATTACTGATTGCGCCGTGAGATTGCGCCGAATCTTCTACAACTAATAAATTATTCTCTATTGCAATTTCATTGATTTTATCCATTTCAGCCAATTGCCCGTAAAGATGAACGGCTAAAATTGCTTTTGTTTTAGAGGTAATTTTCTCCTGAATCAAATTTGGATTTATATTGTAGGTTTCTAATTTTGGCTCGACCAAAACCGGAATTAAATCGGCTTCTAAAATCGCCAAAATACTGGCGATATAAGTATTTGCAGGAACAATAACTTCGTCGCCTTTTTGGAGTTTTCCTAAAGCTATGTATCCTTTAAAAATCAAAACCAAAGCATCTAAACCATTCCCAACTCCAATGCAATATTTCGCTTGGCAATATTCGGCGAAAGCTTTTTCAAATGTTTCAACTTCTTTCCCTAAAATATACCAGCCATTATCTAAAACTAATTTCAGTTTTTCCTGAAAAGCAGCTTCATAAGGCTCGTTGATTTTTTTTAGATCCAGAAATGATATCATTTTATTTCTTTAATTTTTAAACAAAAATACCATTTAACTTATTATAATTTGCGGTTTCTAATTCGTAAAAATCATGAACTATTGTACTTGCGCCAAAACTTTCTTTCCAATACGTTAATCCTTCATTTAGATTTCTTCCTTGATTTTCGTTTGAAATTCCAAAATCGAAAAATCTCTTTTTAGCAAATCTTTCCTGAATCAAATAATGAAATAAATAATCTAAACTTCCCAAGTTTTCCTGATTTTCATTTTTCGAAATATATTGACAATGCGCCACTGTTTCAGTTTCGAAAACTGTAGTTCCCGCAACAATTTTATCTTCTAAATAAACATTAAACTGATGAATGTTTTTAGGAAAATGCCTTTTCAAATAATTCATTTCTTCTACAGAATGAACAGGATTTGCGCTATGTTTTTTATTTAAATTCGGAATCAAAACATTATTCCAAAACGATTCAAAATCAGTTTCTTCTTTTATAATCAATTGATTTGAAACGCCTTTTCGAAATCCTCTTTTTCTGATTTTAGAAGTCTTATTTTCTTGCAATAAATCTATCACCGAAAGTGAATCTCGTCGCACTAATTTTGCTTCAGCTAAAAACAAAGCATACAAAACTTCTTCAGCCGGTTTTTGATGATAAATAGAGGGAAGTGTTTTTAAGTGTAATTTCTGAAAGTTATTTTCGTTCAAAAAAAATAAAACAGATCGAAAAACTTCAATAACTGTCGCTAATTTCGTTTGCTCTTTGTACACCAATCCGCCGTAAGTAAGTCCTTGATGTGAATAGATTGAATTTCCAACTTTAGTAGCAGGCAAAACGCTGATTAGTTTCCCGTCTTCGAAAACTAAAAGCGAAAAATCCTCAAACCGATCTTTATGATATTCCATAAAATCACGACAAAATAAAAACGTAGCATTTTTAGCCTGACTTATAAAGTCATTCCAAATTTGGTAATCGTTTTTGTCGTATTGTTTTACGGTAAATTTTGTCATTTTTTTCTTTTGCCACAGATTTTAAAGATTTCAAGGATTAATTAAATTTTCAGCCAAAGAAAATCTTTTTAATCCCTGAATCTGTGGCTAATATCGTTTAAAATTTTTATTTGTGGTCAAATGCACGTAAATACCATTTGTATTTTACTGCCATTAATCGAACTGTAATAATTACAAGTGATGTTACTAAATATAAAACATCGTCGTTTAGATTCAATTTTCTTAGAGCAAAAAACACAATTCCGCCCAAAATACAGATCGTAGCATAAATTTCTCTTCTAAAAATAGTTGGAATTTCGGTACATAAAATATCACGCGTTACACCTCCAAAACAAGCCGTCATGGTTCCTAAAGCAATACAAATTACGGGATGCAAACCAATCATAATGCCTTTTTCAAGACCTATTAAAGTAAAAACTCCTAACCCAATTGTATCAAACAAAAACAAAGACGTTCTTAATTTATCAAACTTTTTTCTGAAGAGAATTGCCAATCCAAAACCTAAAATAATTACGTAAACATATTGCAAATCACGCATCCAACCCACCGGAGTTCTGCCAATTAATACATCTCGCAATGTTCCTCCTCCAACGGCGGTTACAAATGCAATGATAAAAACCCCAAAAGGATCGAGTTTTTTGTGCATTGCCGTCAAAGCGCCGGACATAGCAAAAGCCATTGTACCGATAAGATCTAATATATGAAACATTCTATATTTTTTAGGTTCAAAGGTACAAAGTTCCAAAGGTGCAAAGATTCGGATTGCCTTTAATTGTACTTTTTTATACTATTTCAGGGTTTATTTTTTTACGTAAATAGGACTTCTTTTCAATAAATAAGTGATCGAATCCATCCAACTGTCTTTTATAGCAAGGAACGGTTTACGCGTTTGAGAGTATATTTTTGTGGCATTTTTATACATATCAAAGTACACGGTATAGTAATAATAAACTTGCGTATTTGCTGTTGTAGTCGAAATATCATTGGTTTTAACTTTCTTGTTATTGTCGCTTACTTTTGCATTTCCGCTGTTGTAAGTTGTTGCAGTTGTTCCCGATCCAATTGTATATGAAACTTTGGCGGCTACAATATTATCAACGCCCAGAATTTTTTCGAGATCTTCAATAGGAGTTTCGTCAATATTAGTGTGATCAATTCCGGCTTTGTGCAATAAACTATTCGTTGTTCTTAAATCCTGAACAGTCAACGGAAAAATATTTGCCGATTTATCGATCAGCTTATTATAAATATCATTTTGTGCAAACTTCGCCATATCCTCAGAACTTTCCTGAGTATCAGCATTTACATAAGGAATTGGCAATACTGCAATTGTATTAGGTTTCATATCGGCAGAAGCAACATTCTGACCTGAATTATTTGAGGTTGTATTTGAAGAAGTATTACTTGCAGATACATCAAAAGTTTGTGAACGTCCGCTGGCAAAATCTATTCTGGCAATTTGAGAAACGTCAAGCGAAATTTGAAGTGTTTCTCCCGGCAAAGAATATTCAACGGTTTTATCAGACATTTTTGCAATCGTACATTCAATAATCTGGTAATCTCTTTTTATTATTTTATCTAATTTTTTTCCTCCTTGTGCAAAAGAAAAAACTGAAACTAGTAGTAATACTAATACGGCAATTACTTTATTAATTTTCATGGTATTTAGATTAAATTTCCCTACTCTTAGGCTTTTCGGTTACGCCTTTTATAAATATCGAAAGTATATACAAAGTTACGAAATCCTAAACCAACACCCCTAAAAAACAAAATTAATTACATATTTTGTGTGTAAAAATTATAATCTTTAAGAATAACTCTAAGAAAGTCACTATTGTTTCCTGATTGATTTTTAATTCCGGTCACGCTTTCAATCTTAGCAACTAGTTTATAGATCATTTCGTGGTCGTTTTTGGCATCTGCTTTTTGAAACGTTTCTTTAATAATTCTCATATCATTATCAGATAATTTAATTACTAAAGGATATGTTGGCACATAAGCATCTCCAATTTCTTCTAAAATTGTGTGGCTTATATCAATTTTATTTTTCAAAGTTATAACTGCCGTTCCTGCCGCCATGTCACCTAATCGCTGTGCTTTTTTGCTTGTAACAACGGCAATTAATCCAACAAGTCCATAAAGCAATGTAAAATCAATTAGTCTAAAAAACCATCGAATTAAATAATCGCCAAAATCTGCCTGATAACCGTCGATTTTGACCACTTTTATTTTTACTAACTTTTTTCCAATCGTTTGTCCTTCAAAAACACTTTCCTGAATGATGGAATAAAGCATAATTGGTAAATAAAAGAGTAAAAGTATCGACATAACAGACCATGAATCTAGTTTATCGAACATTTTATCGAAATGTAACCCGTAAAAAAACACTAATAAAACAACTATTACATAGGAGATTTTGATAAGCAAGTCAATGAAATAGGAACCTAAGCGTTCACCAACCGATGCCGCTATAAAATTTATTTTAACATTTTGTGTCGTGTTAATAGATAATTCTGACATATTTTATATTTTAGCCTACAATGAGAGAAGTCGCCTTCATAAAACAAAATAAAGAAAAATGGCTGGAATTTGAACTAGCTATTTTTGGTAAAGCTAAAAAAAATCCTGATGAGTTAGCTAATTTGTACATTCAATTGATGAATGATTTGTCGTATGCCCAAACTTATTATCCCAAAAGTAAAACGGTTATTTACTTAAATCACTTGGCATCGCAGATTTATCAGAAGATATACAAAACAAAACGAACGGAAAAAAACAGATTGCTGGAATTCTTTAAAACAGAAGTTCCTTTGCTCGTTTACGAATATAAAAGATATTTGATGTATGCTTTTATCTTGTTTTTTGCGACTGTAGCAATAGGTGTTGTTTCGGCAAAATACGATCCTAATTTTGTTCGCTTGATTTTGGGAGATTCGTATGTAAATATGACTTTGGAAAACATCAAAAAAGGTAATCCAATGGCTGTTTACGGTTCCGGAACCAATTGGGGAAGTTTTATTGGTATCACCTTCAATAATCTAAAAGTTGGTGCGCAATGTTATTTTTATGGCATTATGGGCGGAATAGGAACTTTTTGGATATTCCTGCAAAACTCAATTATGCTGGGATCTTTTCAGTACTTTTTCTATGAGCAGGGAGTTTTCTGGAAAAGCGTTCGCGGAATCTGGATTCACGGTTCTATGGAAATTTTTGCTATCGTAATAGAAACTACGGCAGGATTTATTCTTGGCGCTTCGATATTGTTTCCTAAAACTTTTTCGAGAATGAATTCTTTTAAAATTGGCTTCAAAAACAGTTTCAAAATATTCCTGAGTACTTTTCCTTTTACGATTAGTGCAGGTTTTCTCGAGGGTTTTATCACGCGTTATTCGATTGATATGCCAAACTGGTTAAGCTCTTTTATTATTTTATTTACACTGGGAATCATTTCATTTTATTATCTGGTTTATCCCTTTATTGTTCACAAAAAAACAACTTCATTATAATGTTTGAACTTTTCAAAAAAAGACAATTAGGCGACTATATAATAGACACTTTTACATTTATTAAAAACTTTGGAAAACACTTTTTTAAGATTTTCTTCATCATGAATGGAGCTTTCTTAATTATAGTAGCTGCATTGGTTTACTGGTTTTTGAAAATTAATTTTTCAGTCGTATTAGAAAACAATTCAGGACAATTTGAATCAAATTTCCTGCACTATTTCAATGATAATTATGCCGTTTTTATTGGTTTTATAGTGCTCTTTTTTGTTGTAATATTACTTTTATCACTATTCAATTCTTCTTATCCAATTTTGTATCTAAAATTAATCGCGCAAAAAAACACTAATGATTTCACGCTTGATGATGTTTTAAAAACCTTCAGACAAAGTCTTTGGAAAATAATAAAATTCTCAATTGGACTAATATTACTTGTTGTCCCTGTTTTGATCGTGGTTATAATTTTACTATTTCTCCTTTGTTTTGTTTTAATTGGTTTTCCGCTTTTGTTAATTGCAATACCAACATTATTTACGTGGTTGAATATTAGTTTTTATACTTATTTAACAGAAGAAAAAAGCTTCTTTCAGTCTCTAAATCATGCTTATTTTTTAATGAAAAAAGATTTTTGGTCAACAATTGGTGCAACATTTTTAGTATTGATAATGATTCAAATGATACGAGGATCTATCACAATGTTCTTCTATTTCATTGGGATATTCTTCTTTTTTGCAACGGCAATTGGAAATCCTAACTTCGATGTACAACCATTTGAAGGTTCTCCAATTCTGTTTGTTTTCATTACATTAATCTTTGTTTTATTACTTACATTAGGTAATATTTTTAACAACGTGATTATGATAAATCAGGGAATTATCTATTATAGTTTAGGAGCAAAAGATAAAACGTCTACTCAGGAAATTGAATTAATTGGAACCGATAATGAATAGACTTTTAATCCTTTTATCTTTTCTTTTTTTCTCTGGTATCTCGCATGCTCAGGATTCTTTGGCTACAGCCGAACCTCCAAAAATTGCTTCGATAAAATATACAGAGAAAGACATTCAAGTTGATTCGAGTACAATTGAAGCCAAAACTTTCAATAAAAACTTCAAAAAGAAATACACAGATTCAGATTTTGTCTATGAATATAAAACGCCCGAAAAAAATGCCTGGGATCGTTTTAAGGATTGGCTGGCAAGCGTTTTTAGAAGAATATTCAGTTTTGAAAATACAGCAAGTTCAATCAAATTTGTTTCAATTCTATTGAGAATTATTGCAGTTTTAGTAATTATAACTGTGATTTATCTCATTGTAAAAGCTTTGATTAATAAAGAAGGACAATGGATTTTTGGCAAAAACGCTCAAAAAAAGACGATCTATTATACTGATATCGAAAAAAACATACATCTTTTAGATTTTGAAAAACTGATAAAAGAAAGCATAAATTCCGGCGAAAAAAGAATCGCAATTCGGTATTATTATCTATGGCTTTTAAAAGTCATGGCGCAGAATCATTATATAGAATGGGATATCGAAAAAACAAATTCTGATTATTTATACGAGCTTCAAAGACCTGTGCACAAAGAAGAATTCACTTATTTATCTTACTTGTATAATTATATTTGGTACGGAGAATTTCAAATTGACGAAATCTCATTCAACAAAGCAGAAAACAGATTTAAGAAAGCCTTAAAAACCTTTAGCAATGGATAAAAATATCAAAATTTACATCGCTATTCTGGTTTTTGTTTTAGCATTAATTTTAGTAGCAGATCGCGATCAGCCAAAACCTATCGATTGGAGTCCAACGTATTCTGTCAATGACAAAATTCCGCTTGGATTATATGTTTTTGACAAAGAAATTCATGGCTTTTTAAAGCCTCAGAAATTAGAAAAAATAGTAACTGAAACTCCTTATGAGTTTTTGGATTCTAAATATGATGAAGATACTTTAGTCGAAAATTATTCTATAAAAGGTACAATTTTAAACATTTCAGAAGCAAACAATATTGATAATCAGTCTATGACCGAAATTTTCTATTTTGTATCTCACGGAAACAATGCTTTTTTGAGTATGAGAGAGTTTCCAAGTGCAATTTTAGACAGTTTAAAACTAAGAACCAATGTAAATTTCGGACTTCCGGATAGTAACTCGACTTGGCTTGCCAATAAAAAAGTGAGTTCCAAAACCTATCATTTAAAAGAAGGAGTTGGTGATGATTATTTTTTAAAAATTGATACTTTAAACACTACTGTTTTAGGTTATCAAAGTTATGTACCAAAGCAAAAGCATGTTAATTTTATAAAAGTAGCGTACAAAAGCGGCTATTTTTATTTACATACGCAGCCAGCGGCATTTAGTAATTTTCATTTATTGAAAAAAGATCATTATCAATATGCTGAAAATGTGCTTTCTTATTTACCAAAAGGAGACGTTTTTTGGTATACAAAAGGAATAAACGATGAGAAAATTTCGCAATCACCATTGCGTTATATTTTTAGTCAGCCAGCTTTAAAATGGGCTTGGTATTTATCCTTAATCGGGATATTGATTTTTATAATTTTTAATGCAAAACGAAAACAACGCATCGTTCCAATCCTGAAACCTTTGCCGAATTTAACGATTGATTTTACAAAAACCATCGGTAATTTGTATTATCAGGAAGGCGATCACGATAATATTATTGATAAAAAAATCATTTATTTCCTGGAACGAATCCGAAATGAATATTTACTGGACACCACAAAACTAGATGACGATTTTATCAAAAAATTGCATTTAAAAAGTGGCAAAGATGAAACTGATATTCGCGAACTTGTATTCTTAATCAACGAACACAGAAAGAGTTATCACGGAAGTCTTGAAGAAGATTTAATCAGAATTAATAACGCAATAGAAAAGGTTTTAAATTAATATAAAAACATTTTCACAGATTAAAATAAGCAACTAAAGAAAACATACCAATATGGACGATATCAATACACCAGAAACCGAAATCACGAATGAAAATGTGAATTTTGAAACCAGAATAAATTTAAGCCCGCTTTTAGATCACGTTAACAGCATCAAAAAAGAGCTTGAAACTGTAATTGTTGGACAACATAAAATGATCGATCAGCTTTTGGTTGCGATACTTTCAAACGGACACGTATTGCTTGAAGGTGTTCCTGGAGTTGCCAAAACGATTACGGCTAAACTATTGTCTAAAACGTTGAATATTGGCTTTAGCCGAATTCAGTTTACACCGGATTTGATGCCGTCAGATATTTTAGGAACTTCTATTTTTAATCTTAAAACTTCTGAATTTCAGTTTAAACAAGGACCAATTTTTTCGAATTTAATTTTGATTGACGAGATCAACCGTGCTCCTGCAAAAACTCAGGCGGCACTTTTTGAAGTTATGGAAGAACGTCAGATTACAATTGACGGTTCGGCTTATCAGCTTGAAACTCCTTTTTTGGTTATTGCAACACAAAACCCAATTGAGCAAGAAGGAACTTATCGTTTGCCGGAAGCACAATTAGACCGTTTTCTATTCAAAATCACGATTGATTATCCAAAATTAAACGAGGAGATTTTAATTATCCAAAGAGAGCATTTATTGCAGGATCACGGAAAATTAGAAGCTATAAAAGCAGTACTTTCTGCAGTAGAAATAAAAGAATACCAAGCTTTAGTAAAACAAATTAGAGTTGAGCAGAATTTATTAGAATACATTGCCAGAATTGTAGTAAACACGCGCGAAAATGCCTTTTTGTATTTAGGTGCTTCGCCTCGTGCTTCGATTGCAATTTTGAATGCTGCCAAAGGTTTCGCTGCCATTCGCGGACGTGATTTTGTTACGCCGGAAGATATTAAAGAAGCTGCAATTCCGGTTTTACAACACCGTGTCATTGTAACTCCTGAACGTGAAATGGAAGGAATTACAAGTCCGGAAATCATTAAACAAATTATTGAAACAGTTGAGATTCCAAGGTAATTGTTAATTATTAATGGTTAATTATTAATTGTTAACTATTTATACATTAGCGGAGAACCTGAAACTTGAAACAAGAAAAACCTGAAACTAAAAACTGTGAAATTCATAAAAAGTCTATACCTGAACAACTTCTTTTTCTATGTGCTTTTGAGCATCATCGGAATGTTTGTTTGTGCTTTTATTTTTCCGAATTTATATAATGCCGTTTGGTTTGTGGTTCTGATTTTAATCACATTTCTGGGACTTGATATTTTGCTTTTATATTTTGCAAAAACAGGAATTGAAGCAACTCGAAATACACCTGAAAAACTCTCAAATGGCGATTTGAATCCGATAAGTGTTAGTATCAAAAACCATTATACTTTTACTATTTCGGTAAAGATTATTGACGAAATTCCGTTTCAGTTTCAAGTTCGTGATTTCAAAATTATAAAGAAAATTAAAGCTTCCGCCGAAAAAGAATTTGGTTATGATTTGCGTCCAACAGAACGTGGCGAATATTATTTTGGAAATTTAAATCTTTACGTTTCTTCGCCTTTAAAGCTAATTTCAAGAAGATTTATTTTCGATAAAGATCAAATGGTGCCAACATATCCTTCTTTTATTCAATTGAGGAAATATGATTTATTGGCTTTTTCGAATAATTTACATCAATACGGAATCAAAAAAATACGCCGAATTGGTCATACCATGGAATTTGAACAAATTAAAGAATATGTTCAGGGCGACGATCTTAGAACGCTAAACTGGAAAGCTACAGCGAAGAAAAATTCGTTGATGGTGAACCAATTTCAGGACGAAAAATCGCAATCTGTTTATATGGCAATTGACAAAGGCCGTGTGATGCAAATGCCTTTTGACGGATTGAGTTTATTGGATTATGCTATAAATTCGACTTTGGTTTTGTCAAATGTTATCTTGAAGAAACAAGATAAAGCGGGAATTTTTGCTTTTTCTAAGAAAGTAGAAAACAGAGTTTTTGCAGAGAAAAGATCTTCGCAAATGCAGAAAATTCTGGAAACTTTATACAACATCAAAACTGACTTTTTTGAAAGTGATTATAGTCGTTTGTATGTCGATATCAAGAAAAATATCAATCAGCGAAGTTTGATTATTTTATATACTAATTTTGAAACAATGGACGGTTTAAATCGCCAATTGCCTTATTTAAAAGGAATTGCAAAAAACCATTTATTAGTTGTTGTTTTCTTTAGCAATACTGAATTGAATGAATTGATTAACCGAAAAACAAATACGATTCAGGAAATATACGATAAGGTAATTGCTGAAAAGTTCATGTTTGAGAAAAAACTCATTGCCAACGAACTCAAAAAATACGGAATTTACTCCGTTCTTACTCAGCCTGAAAACCTGACTTTGGATACGATTAATAAATATTTAGAGATTAAGGCAAGGGGAATTTTGTAGTGAAATATAAAATGATATTTTTTTATTGAGATCACAATTTACTTAGAAGTATTAAGATTTAAAACAGAACATTAGAAATAAAAACGAATGAAAATAAAAATTAGTCTTATTGTAATTTTTGCCATTTTTTCACAAACGATTACAAGTCAAAAAAGTATTCCAACAATAAAAGCAATATCAACAAAACTTGATATTCGAGACGGAAATAGTTTTAAACGACAATCATGGACTATTTCTCCACAAATAAATCCGGATGTATACGAAACTTCTTCTTTAGGACAAAAAGTTACATTTATTACTGATAAAGATTCAATTACTGTAAAAATAAAAAAAGACACAAAGTTAGATTTTATTATTTTACTTAATGATTCTACAAAAGCATATACTCAGATTAAATATAAAGCGGTACCGCAGTATTTGGAAAAATTAAAAAATGCAGAAAAATACAATTACTCTGATAACCGATTCATTCCAAATTTCAGCTATCAATCAATAGAAAATCCAAATTTGGTAAAAATTAGAAAAGATTTAAAATTAGATTCAATTGCCGGAACTGGTAATGAAATTTCGAAAATTCTAAATTTACTTCATTGGGTTCATAACACCATCAGACACGATGGCGCTTCAAGCAATCCGGCTTCAAGAAATGCAATCGACTTAATTAAAGTATGCAAAACAGAGAATCGTGGACTTAATTGCAGAATGATGGCAACAATTCTTAATGAATGTTACTTGTCTTTGGGAATAAAATCAAGATATATTACTTGTATGCCAAAAGAGACCCAATTTGATGATTGTCATGTTATCAATATGGTTTACAGTAATGAGTTTAAAAAATGGATTTGGATTGATCCTACCTTTAATGCTTATGTTATGAATGAAAAAGGAGAATTGCTTAGTATTGCAGAAGTACGCGAAAGATTAATTAAAGGGAAAACTTTAATTTTAAATCCTGAGGCAAATTGGAATAACCAAGCATCACAAACCAAAAAGGAATATTTAGAAACCTATATGGCAAAAAATTTATATAGGTTACAAACTCCTTTGGTTAGCGAATATGATTCAGAAACATGGAAAAATGTCAAAGAAATAACTTACGTTGAATTGTTGCCTTTGGATGGTATTGAACAAACTCCGCAAAAATCGGAATCGATTAACAATCAAACAAAAGTAAATTTCACCTATTACAAAACGAATAATCCAAATTTGTTTTGGACAAAACCAACAGAATAAGAAAAGATGTTTGAGAAAAAACTCATTGCGAACGAACTCAAAAAATATGGGATTTATTCGGTTCTTACTCAAACTGAAAATCTGACTTTGGATACTATTAATAAATACCTGGAGATTAAGGCAAGAGGGATTTTGTAGTTTTATCTTCTATTAACTTATAGTTACATTACGTTATCACGTAAAAATTGATTGATTAAATTAAGTAGTTTTGAAGCAAAATTCAAACGAATCAATATAATTTCAAATTAAGAATATTCAAAAAACATTTGAACCTTTGAATGTTTGTGAATTTGTTCCTTATTAACCATTGTAACTCAAAAAATATGAAAAAACTAATTGCATTCGCATTCGTTTTCACAAGTTTTTTGTCTCATGCACAAAAAACAGAAAACATCATTATTATTACCACTGACGGTTTTAGATGGCAGGAAATTTTTAAAGGAATGGATTCGGCTATTGCCAATGATAAAAAATTTAATCAGGGCGATAGTACTTATATCTATAAAAAATACTCCAGTTCAGACTTTAAGGAATCACGCAAAAAAATCATGCCTTTTTTATGGTCAGAAATTGCAACAAAAGGACAAATTTATGGCAATCGCGATTTAGGAAATAAAGTAGATGTTTCGAATCCGTATTGGTTTAGTTATCCTGGATATAGCGAGATTATGACCGGAAATGTTGACGTTGCAGTAAATTCTAATGGTTATAAAGCGAATCCAAATGTGAATGTTTTGGAGTTTTTAAATCAACAATCAAAACTAAAAGGGAAAGTTGCGGCTTTTGGAGCGTGGGATGCTTTTGACCGAATTTTAAACGAAGAAAGAAGTGGTTTTCCTGTAATTTCTGCCTTTGATAATGTTGGAGGAAAAAAAACAACTGAAACGGAAAAACTACTAAATGAAATGCGCAATAATTCGTTTAAGCCTTTTCATGAAGATGAATGTCTGGATGTTTTTACACATTATCAAGCTTTAAATGAGCTGAAAACTAAAAAGCCAAAAGTACTTTATATCGCTTACGGAGAAACTGACGAATGGGCGCATGCAGGACATTACAGATCGTATCTTGATGCTGCAAATCAAGTAGACAAATGGATTAAAGAAATTTGGGATTTTGTTCAAAATGATCCACAATATAAAAACAAAACTACTTTGATAATCACGGTAGATCACGGTCGCGGTGATAAAACAAAAGCCCAATGGACAGATCACGGCGCTGATGTTCCGGGTGCATCACAAATTTGGTTTGCCGCAATGGGACCTGAAATCGCTCCAAAAGGCGAAGTAAAAACAGATTCTCAGTTGTATCAAAAACAAATTGCCCAAACAATTGCCAAAATCATGGGATACACTTTTACAACCACACATCCTGTTGCTGATGAGATTACTGAAGTGACTAAAAAATAATATTTTTTTGCCACGAATTGCACAAATTTCTACGAATCAGAATTTCGCTTAAGCGCGAATAAAAATTAGTGCAAATTCGTGAAATTCGTGGCAAACTTTTTCTATAAACCTTTGCAACTTAAAAAAACCTTAGAAACTTAGCATCTCAAAATCTTAGAACCTTCAAAATAATCAACCAAAACCAATTTATTTCAATGAAAAAATTTCTACCATTTCTTTTTTTAATTGCCTTTTTTATCCCCAAAATTGCAGCTCAGGAACCTAAAAACAATGATGAGCTTTTTGAGAAAACTTTAAATTACCAATCAGGAAAAATTACTTTACCAGAAGGAGACGGGACATTAAATGTTCCAGCAGGATTTAAATTCCTTAATGCTGAACAAACACAGGGAGTTTTGACAAATTTATGGGGAAATCCAGAAGATAAAAGTGTTTTAGGATCTCTTGTACCTGACGGAAAAGGAGTTACACATAGCAATAGTTGGATGTTTGTTATTAGTTATCAAGGAGATGGTTTTGTAAAAGACGACGATGCGGGAGATATTGACTATGACGATTTGCTAAAAACCATGAAAGAAGATGTTCAGACAGAAAATGAAGAACGTAAAAAAGGTGGTTATCCCGAAGTGCAATTAATAGGCTGGGCGTCAAAACCTTATTATGATAATAACTTGAAAGTATTGCATTGGGCAAAAGAATTAAAATTTGGTCAGGATCAAGCCAATACTTTAAACTATGATTTAAGAGTTTTGGGACGAAAAGGAATGTATAATATTTCGGCAGTTGCGGGAATGAGTGAACTTGCAGAAGTAAAAGCAAGTATTCCCGGAATCTTGAAAAGTGTTGAATTCAATGACGGACACAAATATTTAGACTTTGATGCAGATACTGATACTGTTGCTGCGTGGACTATTGGCGGATTAGTTGCCGGAAAAGTCCTTGCAAAAGTTGGTTTCTTTGCTATTCTTGCCAAGTTTGGTAAAATTATATTTTTAGCAATTGCAGCAGGTTTTGCTGCTTTCAAGAAATTTTTATTCGGTAAAAAAGATCAGGTTACTACAAGACCAGAGGAAGAAGAAACTGTACTTTTAGAAGAAAATAATTCTACACAGGAATAAATATTTTTTGCCACGAATTGATCGAATCACTTTTTTATTTCAATGCGAAAAAAATTAATGCAAATTCGAGCAATTCGTGGCAATTTTTTTATTTCATTTTAAACTTTGCCCCTTTGTATCTCTGAACCTTTGCCCCTATTTTAAAAAATCTCAGTACCTTAGCGCCTCAGAACCTAAGTACCTTTAAGAATGAAACAAATTACTTCAATACAAAATCCGTTTATAAAATCTCTTGTTTTATTACAGGAAAAGGCAAAAAACCGCAAACAAACCGGAACATTTTTAATTGAAGGTTTACGTGAAATTTCTCTTGCTATAAAAGGCGGTTACGAAATCGAAACTGTTTTATTTTTACCTGAATTGGTTACTGAAAATGAGATTAATAAATTGGTTAATGCACCAGTTCAGTTAATCGAAATCAATAAGGAAGTTTACCAAAAACTAGCATATCGCGATACCACCGAAGGTATTTTGGCTATAGCCAAAACAAAATCGATGTCATTATCTGATTTAAAATTATCTGATAATCCATTAATTATTGTGGCCGAAGCTCCTGAAAAACCAGGAAATATTGGAGCACTTTTACGTACCGCAGATGCTGCAAATCTTGACGCAGTTTTGATCGCAAACCCTAAAAGTGATTTATACAATCCAAATATTGTACGTTCTAGCGTTGGTTGTTTATTTACGAATCAAATTGCAACCGGAACTACTGCCGAAATCATTGCTTTTTTGAAAGAAAAAAAGATTGATTTTTACTGCGCTACTTTACAAAATTCAACTTCATATCATACACAGGATTTTACTACTCCAACTGCTTTGGTTGTTGGTACAGAAGCCACAGGTCTAACGCAAGACTGGCGTGATGCAGCAACACAAAATATTATTATTCCAATGCAAGGCGAAATCGACAGTATGAATGTGTCTGTTGCTGCGGCTATTTTAATTTTTGAAGCCAAAAGACAAAGAGGATTCAACTAAACCAAAACTTTATATTATGAATTACAAATTATCTCTTTTAGCATTATTATTTAGTTTTTCCGTTTCGGCACAAATAACCAATCAAGAAGTCGATGAATTGGTAAATCGTACTATAAAAGCATTTGATGTTCCCGGAATTGCTGTTGCAATTGTAAAAGACGGAAAAGTAGTTCTGGCAAAAGGTTATGGCGTAAAATCTATAATAACACAGCAAAAAGTCGATGCAAATACGCTTTTTGGAATTGCCTCAAATAGTAAAGCTTTTACAACGGCTGCACTTGCAATGCTGGTTGATGAAGGCAAAATAAAATGGGATGATAAAGTGACAAAATATCTTCCGGATTTCAAAATGTCTGATGATTATGTAACTCGTGAATTCACTATTCGTGATTTACTAACACACAGAAGCGGACTTGGACTTGGTGCCGGAGATTTGATGATCTGGCCTGACGGAAGTGATTTTAAAGCGCAGGATATTATCCATAATTTAAGATATCTAAAACCTGTTTCAAGTTTTAGAACTAAGTATGATTACGATAACCTGATGTACATTATCGCTGGCGAAATTGTGCATGTTGTAACGGGTCAAACCTGGGCAGATTTTGTCGAAGATCGTATCATGAAACCTTTAGAAATGAACAATAGTGTCGCTTCTATTAAACGGCTAAAAGATACTAGCAATGTTATTACGCCGCACGTTCCGATTGATGGAAAACTGAAAACGATAAAACGTTATGAAAACCAACTTTTTGATGGTGCAGCCGGAATTTATTCAAGTGTAAATGATTTGAGTAAATGGGCGATTCTTCAAATCAATAACGGAAAATATGGCGATAATAAACAATTGTTTTCTGAAAAAGAACACGATGAAATGTGGCAATTGCAGACTATTATTCCGGCGAAAACAAGACCTCCATACAATACTCATTTTTCAGGTTATGGTTTAGGCTGGTTTTTAAGTGATGTAAAAGGATATAAACAAGTTTCTCATACTGGTGGTTTAGAAGGAAATGTAACGCAAACTACTTTGATTCCTGAAATAGGTTTAGGAATTATTGTTTTGACCAATCAGCAATCCGGAGCAGCTTTTAGCGCTATTACAAACACGATAAAAGACAGTTATTTAGGCATTAAACCAGACGATTACGTAACGACTTACAGCAATCGTGTGAAAGCCAGTGAAGAATCTGCTGATAAAGTAACGGATGAAGTTTGGGCAACTGTTGCTAAAAATAAAAAAGATAAACTAAAAACTGATTTTTCGAAAATTACAGGAACTTACAAAGACAATTGGTTTGGCGAAGTGACTATAACAGAGAAAAAAGGGAAAGTATATTTTGCCTCAAAGCGTTCTCCGCAACTCGTTGGCGAAGTCTTTTTCTATAAAGATGGAAATTATGTCGTAAAATGGAATAATGCTTTTTTCCATGCTGATGCTCATTTGCTTTTCAAATATGATGAAAACGGAAAAGTAATTAACCTAAAAATGCTTCCAATCTCTGAATTAACTGATTTTAGTTATGATTTTCAGGATTTGGATTTTTCGAAGGAATAATTTCAAAGTTTCAGGTTTCAGGTTTCAGGTTTCAGGTTTCAGGTTTCAGGTTTAAAACTGGACGTGAAAACAGTGCTCAAAAACTTGAAACCTGAAACTTTAAACAAAATAAACTCATTCAAAAATCAACCTTCCATTCCCTTGCGTATGTTCAAACTTATTGCTATTTTTAGTACTTGAACTATGCCGTTATGATAGAAATAGATATTGAAAAAGAAAATAAAGCAATTGCCCAAGAGTACAAAGAATTACTTCGAATCAGTTATCAGACTTTAAGCCCAACCGACAAAAAACTTATTCGTAAAGCATTTGATGTTGCCGTTGATGCGCACAAAGAACAAAGACGCAAATCTGGCGAGGCGTATATCTTTCATCCTATTGCAGTTGCAAAAATTGTTGCCTCAGAAATTGGTTTGGGAGCGACCTCTATTGCTGCGGCTTTATTGCACGATGTTGTCGAAGATACTCCAATGACCGTTGAAGATATTGAGCGTTTATTCAACCCAAAAGTCGCTCAGTTAGTTGAAGGTTTAACCAAAATATCTTTGGTTCAAAAAGATTTGAATGCTTCAATGCAAGCAGAGAATTTTAGAAAAATGATTCTTACGCTGAACGATGATGTTCGTGTAATTTTGATAAAACTGGCAGATCGTTTGCACAATATGCAAACTATGGATTCGATGGCGGAATACAAACAAACCAAAATCGCCTCGGAAACGCTTTATATTTATGCGCCACTCGCCCACCGTTTAGGACTTTATAATATTAAAACTAAACTGGAAGATTTAGGCTTAAAATATACAGAACCTGCTGTTTATAACGACATTGTTAGCAAAATTAGAGAAACAAAAGAGGAACAGGATGCATATATCAAAGACATTTCGGATGTTTTGAAAAAATCCTTAGACTTAGAAAACATTGATTATATCATAAAAGGGCGTCCGAAATCTATCTATTCGATTCGTAGAAAAATGCGCGCTCAAAATGTGAGTTTTGATGAAGTTTATGACAAATTTGCTTTGAGAATTGTCTATAAATCAGATCAACACGACGAAAAATTTGTTGCATGGAAAATATATTCCATCGTAACAGATCATTACAGACCAAGCCCGAGCCGTTTGCGTGACTGGATTTCATCTCCAAAATCTACCGGTTACGAAGCTTTGCACATTACCGTTATGGGACCAAAAGGTCGTTGGGTCGAAGTGCAGGTTCGAAGTGAACGTATGGATGAAATTGCCGAAAAAGGTTATGCAGCGCATTACAAATATAAAAACGGAGCCACAGAAGAAAGCGGTCTTGACGTTTGGTTGAATTTACTTCGCGAAGCATTAGAAAATCAGGAAACTAATGCGGTTGATTTTGTCGAAGATTTCAAAATGAATTTATATTCGAAAGAAATCTTCGTCTTTACACCAAAAGGTGAAATTAAATCATTGCCAAAAGGTGCTACTTCTCTAGATTTTGCGTTTAGTATTCACTCTGAAATTGGAATTAAAACCAGAGGAACTCGTGTAAATGGACGCTTGGTTCCATTAAATCACGAACTAAAAAGTGGTGATCAGGTTGAAGTTATTACTTCGGTTAATCAAAAACCAACGGTAAACTGGTTAGAATACGTTACAACTTCAAGAGCCAAAAATAAGATTAAAAACGTTCTTAACGAGAACACTAAAAAAATTGCCGAAGAAGGAAAAGAATTACTTACCAGAAAACTTAAGCATCTTAAAATAACGATCAATGAACAAGTAATCAATGAATTGGTTAACTTTTTCAAACTTAAAACAAGTTTAGATTTGTTTTACAGAGTTGGTATTGGTGCAATCGAAAATCAGCAATTAAAAGATTATGCTGCCCAAAAAAGCAACACGTTTATCAATTTCTTTAAAAATAAAATTAAACGAAATAAAGATACTACGGCCGCAGATGATATTCATAAACCTGTTATCAGCAGTAATTATGATATGTTGGTTTTTGGGACTGAGCATGACAAACTCGATTACAAACTTTCGCAATGTTGTAACCCAATTCCCGGAGACGATGTTTTTGGTTTTGTAACGATAAACGAAGGAATCAAAGTACATAAAAAAGATTGCCCGAATGCAATTGGAATGCAGTCAAATTATGCGTATCGTATTATGAGTGCCAAATGGATTGACTCTTCGCAAGAAGAATTCAAAGCCATTATTAACATTACCGGAATGGATGTTTTGGGACTTACAAATCAATTGACAAGGGTAATTTCGAACAATATGAGCGTGAATATTCAGAGTATTTCGTTAAGTACTGATGCCGGAATTTTTCACGGACAAATTGCTGTTATTGTAAAAAATAATACCATTTTGAAGAAAATGATTAATGCAATCAAGAAAATTGACGGTGTTGATAAAGTAACAAGAGAATACAGAACCTAAATTAGTCGAAAGCTTAAAGTCTTAAAGTCAAAAGGGGAATAATATATCGCGTGATTATTTTACTTAAATTGTTCTTTACTTAAATTATTGCTATAAATATTTTTTCATGATAAACAATTCCTTAGAAATAGAAATTCCAAAAGTAATTTTTGATGAAAACGGAGCACTTTTAATTGTTGCTTCTGAATCTTCTTCAAAAGATGATTTTGATTTTTTTCAGGGGAAATCAATTATTAGGAATAAAAAACTAAAGAAGAGATTTGCAAATTGCACTGAATGGATCGAATTTTCGTCGACTCAGGAAATGTACAAGATCCTGAACGGGATTGGGAATATTGATAATTTTCTGGCAACTTTTGACAATGAATTTTTTGAAGGAATGACAGTTCGCCTTTTTAATCCAAAAACAAAATTGTGGAGTATTTATTGGGCGGATTCTAATACAGGAACTTTGGATAAACCAGTAATTGGTTCGTTTGAAAACAAGATTGGACATTTTTTTTCGAAAGATATATTTGAAGATAAAAATGTTTTGCAAGTATTCCGTTGGGATGCCAGAGACGAAAATAATCCTGTTTGGAGTCAGGCAATGTCTGATGATAACGGAGAAACCTGGGAATGGAATTGGTATATGTACATGTCTAAAACTAAATAAAGAATTGTTAGTTTTATCATAAATAAAAATAATTATGTTAATTAAGCTTATCTGGATTCTTTAAATATTATTAGCGTAAAAGCCTTAAATTAGTGCATTATCGCTACTCAAATTAAAAGAGGAACGTTAAACTTTAAACCCGAAACTTTTATTCATTAAAAATAAAAATTTATCTTTGCCGGATATGACACTCATTTCAACTGACAACACTAGAAATCAAGAAATTGTAAAAAACGTTTTTACAATGTATCTTGAACAAAAAGGGCATCGCAAAACTCCTGAGCGTTATGCTATACTTCAGGAAATTTACGATAGCGAAGAGCATTTTGACATAGAAAACTTATATATCAAAATGAAAAACAAGAACTATCGTGTGAGTAGGGCTACTTTATACAACACGATCGAGTTATTGTTAGACTGCGCTTTGGTTAGAAAACATCAATTTGGACAAAATCAGGCTTATTACGAAAAATCGTATTTCGACAAACAGCACGATCACATTATCATGACTGATTCTGGCGAAGTAATTGAATTTTGCGATCCAAGGATTCAGACCATCAAAAAAACAATCGAAGAAATATTTGATATCGAAATTACGAATCATTCGTTGTATTTCTACGGAAACAAAAAGCAAAAACAATAATCCTGAAAGGAATTATTCAAAAAATAAAAAAAGAAAATTAACTACATTAATCAGTAGGGCAATTGAGATTGCCTCAACGCAAATTAAAACAGAATGACCGTAGATTTATTATTAGGATTACAATGGGGAGATGAAGGTAAAGGGAAAATTGTTGACGTTCTTACCTCTAATTATGATATTATTGCACGTTTTCAAGGAGGACCAAACGCAGGACATACATTAGAATTTGACGGAATCAAACATGTACTAAGAACCATTCCTTCTGGAATTTTTCATAAAAAATCAATAAACATCATCGGAAACGGTGTTGTAATAGATCCGGTAGTTTTTCAAAAAGAAATTGAAGGTTTAGAGAAATTTAACCTTGACATCAAAAGCAAATTGATCATTTCAAGAAAAGCACATTTAATTTTACCAACACACCGTTTGTTAGATGCAGCTTCTGAGGCATCAAAAGGAAAAGCAAAAATTGGTTCTACACTTAAAGGAATTGGTCCAACTTATATGGACAAAACTGGTAGAAACGGTTTACGTGTTGGAGATATCGAATTAGAAGACTTTAAAGATCGTTACAGAGCTTTAGCTGACAAACATGAAGCAATGATTGCTTTTTATGATGTAGCGATTCAATACAACTTAGATGAACTTGAAAAAGAGTTCTTTGAAGCTATTGAAGAATTAAAAAAATTAGATTTTATTGACAGTGAAGAATATATCTACCAAGCTCAAAAAGCTGGTAAATCTATTCTATGCGAAGGAGCTCAAGGTTCATTATTAGATGTTGATTTTGGAACTTATCCTTTCGTAACTTCATCAAATACTACTGCTGCCGGAGCTTGTACTGGTTTAGGAATTGCTCCTAACAAAATCAAAGAAGTTTACGGAATTTTTAAAGCTTATGTTACTCGTGTTGGTAGCGGACCTTTCCCAACAGAACTTTTTGACGAAGTTGGTGCAACAATGGCAAGAGTTGGTAACGAATTTGGATCTGTAACAGGAAGACAAAGACGTTGTGGATGGTTAGACCTTGTAGCTTTAAAATATGCTGTTCAGGTAAACGGTGTTACTCAATTAATGATGATGAAAGGTGACGTTCTTTCAGGATTCGAAACTTTAAAAGTTTGTACGGAGTATAACTACAAAGGACAAAACATTTCTCACTTTCCTTATAACATCGAGCCAGAAAACGTAACTCCTGTTTATAAAGAGTTTAAAGGATGGCAAGCTGATTTAACAGGATTGACAACTTACGATCAATTACCTATCGAGTTAAAAGAATATATTGAGTTTATTGAAGCTGAAGTTGGAGTGCCAATTAAGATTGTATCTGTTGGACCAGACAGAAAGCAAACAATAACAAAATAATAATTACTAAACGCTCTGATAACCAGAGCGTTTTTTTATACAAAACATTTCTAGTTATGAAAAATCCAAAAATTAAAGTTACTGAAACAAAGTTATTATCAGACAATTGGTATATCCTGAACAAAGTAACTTTTGATTATGAAATGAAAGATGGTAAAATAGAATCTCATATTCGCGAAGTTTATGACCGAGGAAATGGAGCTGCTATTTTACTATATAATACCTTAAAGAAAACCGTAATTCTAACGAGACAATTTCGTTTACCAACTTTCCTTAACGGAAATAAAACCGGAATGATGATCGAGGTTTGCGCAGGACTTCTTGATCAGGATAATGCTGAACAAGCTGTTATTCGTGAGACAGAAGAAGAAACTGGTTATCGCTTAAAAAAGGCTCAGAAAGTTATTGAAACTTATATGTCTCCGGGATCTGTAACCGAAATTTTATATCTTTTTGTTGGAGAATATGACGAAACCATGAAAGTGAATGATGGCGGTGGATTAGATGCTGAACAGGAAAATATCGAAGTTCTGGAATACACTTTTGACGAGGCATATGCAATGATAGAATCCGGCGAAATTACAGATGCTAAAACCATTTTATTATTACAGCACGCAAAGATAAAAGGACTAATTTAGAATTAATATTTGTTTCGAATTAAACACTGATTATCAGACATCTTAACTCATTTATCATTGAAATTTTATTTAATTTTAAATGGAGAAAAATAACTAAAAACAAAGTAATCATGTCTGATCAAGTTCAATTAATCCCGAATAATTCTCTTATAACAAACACTCCGGAAGAAGGCCGTCAATTAGCCGTAAAAATGGCTCGATTAATTATCAAAATTACTCAGCCAGACGCTGCAGTTAGAGAGAAATTACGTCCAATTTATGCAGAAGATGCAGCAATGCTAATTGCAGTTGGACAAACTGTTGCTACAGAATTTGCTACTATCGCTGCCGCAAATAATTACTGGAGAAAATAAGACTTCTCAAAGAATCACATAACTTTTATATTTATTAAAAGTTGTGTGATTTTTTCCTTTAAAGAATAACTTTACCAGATTAGTTTTAAGTTAAAAATAAAATCGAATGGACTAAAAATGTGTCTGACTTTCTATTAAATAATACATCAATAAAACCTAAACAAAAACAAAAGAGTTAATTTAGAATTATTATTTACTTTAGAATTAAATTTAACTCAACCAGAAAATAAACCTACATGGGACTATTCAGCTTCTTCAAAAAAGAAAAAACAAATTTAGAAAAAAACGAAAATAGCATTTTACTTGCTATGCCAATGTTTAACAACGGCGAAAGGTACAATATCAATGATGTTATTGAAAAGCTGAAAACATTTTGGAATTTAACAATTAGTGATTTTACAGGAGATGACAACTCTGCTATTTTTAAAATAGATGGAGAAATGGTTGCTTTAGCTTATATGCCAGCACCAATTCCTTCTGAGGATATCGAAGGAACTGCACAATACGCATATAATTGGCAAACTGCTGCTGAGGATTTAAAAAATCATAACGGACATGCAATAGTATCAATTATGTCCTCACAAAAAAATCAAAAAGAGAGATTTACTATTCTAAGTAAATTATTATGCTCAATTCTATCCACTTCAAATGCCATAGGAATTTATCAGGGAAGTCAATCATTATTAATTTCTAAATCTCAATATTTAGAAAATATAGATGAAATAAAACAACAAGGAATACCTCTTGCACTATGGATATATATAGGAATAAGACCTTCTGAAAAAGGAAATAGTATTTATACTTATGGCTTAACCGAATTCGCAAAACAGGAGATGGAAGTTATAAATTCAAAACTTCACATTGAAGAACTTTATGATTTTATATCTAATATTTCTACTTACGTAATTAATAGTAATGTAATTTTCAAAAATGGAGAAACTCTTGGTTATACAGAAAACCAAAAAATAAAAATAACATCTTCTAAAGGACAATTTATTGAAGGCCAAACTTTAAAACTAGAAATGTGATTTTTTAATTCATTTTAAATGAAAATCCAATAACCAAATCAAGAAATTGTGTAATCCTTTTAAGAGAGGAATAAAATAACTTTACATTAAATAAAAAACCAGTTTATGAAAAAGTTATATTATACATCAAATATCTTCCTTGTACTTGTTTTAGTTTTATTGAGTTCATGCAAAAAAAGCGAATCTACTGAAACGAAAGAAAAAACAAAACACAGAAAAGCAATCGAATATAAAAAGCCACAATCTGTTGAATTTCATTTAGAGAAAACTAAAGAATGGCTAAAAATAAATGAAGCTGACAGCAGTAAACTTCAGATTGCTTACGCTATAAATCGAACAGATAAAGCGAATTTCGCAAAATTAGATTCAGTGGTAATTCCGTCTGATTTTAGTGGTGATATTGTTTATTATCTTCCGTTTCCGTTGCATGTTGCAGCTTTAGGAGAGGTTTCAAAAGTTATAATTTTCTCCTATCCTACTCAGGCATTTGCTGCTTACGAAAATGGAGAATTAGTTTATACAGGACCAACAAATATGGGAAGAAAAAAAGACCCTACTCCAACCGGATTATTTTTCACCAATTGGAAAGCCGAAAAAACTACCAGTACTTTTAATGACGAATGGGATTTAAAGTGGAATTTTAATATCGAGAATAAACTGGGAGTTGGTTTCCACGAATATGCTTTACCAGGTTACCCGGCATCACATTCTTGTTTACGATTACAAGAAAAAGACGCTAAATATCTTTATAAATGGGCTGACGAATGGATCTTGAAAGACAAAGAAAATGTAAAAGTAAAAGGAACTCCGGTAATCGTTTTTGGAAGTTATAATTTTGATGGACCAAAACCTTGGTTACAATTAGTCAAAGATCCAAAAGCACTTGATATTTCAGAATCTGAAATTGAAACTCAAGCAAAACCTTTTATACAGAAAATTTTAGACAATCAAAAAGTTAGAGAAGCAGAGCAAACTGCTAAACCTTAAAAATATTTTTACCCGAATAAAAGCTGCTATTATAATTTTAACGAATTGTATTAGCAGCTTTTTTGTTTATATGATGATGCAAATTGCAATTCTTAAAAATTTGGCTAAAGCCTATTCCTAATATTACTTTATTATCTCCAGCTAAAGCTGGAGCCTATTCAAGAATTAGATTTCATTTTATTTTTCACACAATTGTGTTTACATTGAATGAGACGCACTGCTGTGCGCCTCTACGGTAAAAAACCTTAGAACCTCAGAACCTTTGCCACTTTGAACATTTTTTCACAATAAATAAGCGAACGTTCATTTATTATTAATATCTTTGTACCATAATTAATTCAAATTATGAGAACAAGAGACACAAATAAAGAAGAAATTGTAAAACAAAAAGCAATTGAAATGCTTGTTGCGCAAGGCGTAGAAGGATTTGGAATGAATCGTTTAGCAAAAGAATGTGGCGTTTCTGTGGCGACATTGTATATCTATTATTCGGATAAGGAAGATCTTATTCGCAAAATAGGAATTGATATTGGCAAAAATTTCTTCAATGAAATGTTGGCTGGGTTTTCTTCAGAAATGTCGTTTGTAGATGGTTTACGCCAACAATGGGAAAACCGTTCTAAATTTGCAATCAATTTTTCCTTACAAACTACTTGTCTTGAACTTTTAAAACATTCCAGTTATGGCGATGCTATTTTAGCTGAAATCACTTCGGATTTTAAAGATCAAATGTTAAAATTTATTACCAAAGCAATCGAAAAAAAGGAACTTCTTCCCGTTACGTTCGAAGTTTTCTGGAGTATTGCTTATGGATCACTTTATTCTCTTTTAGAACTTCACAGAGAAGGAAAATCGATGTCCGGAAAACCTTTTGTTTTTACTGAAGAAATTAGAGATGAAGCTTTTAATTTGGTTATAAAAGCTTTGACTCCTTAAACTAAATCAATATCAATCTCAAAAATCAATCTCAATTAAAATATAAAATCAATCACTACAATATCAATTAAATAAAAAAAATCAAATGAATACTTCACTTATAAAAAATAAAAAAATAGCCATAATTGGCGGCGGTCCTGTTGGATTAACAACTGCTCGCATTCTACAAATCAATGGTGCAGACGTTACGGTTTATGAAAGAGATATCAATGCGCAAGCCAGAACTTCGGGCGGAACACTTGATATTCATTCTGATTCAGGGCAAAAAGCGATTCAAAAAGCTGATTTAATGGACGTGTTCTATAAATATGCGAGACCAACTGGCGAGAAAATGGCAGATATGCACGGAAATATTACTTCGGATGAAATGCCCGATGAAACAAATGCGTATTCACGTCCTGAAATTGATCGAAATGATTTAAGAAAAATTATGCTCGAAAATCTCCAAGAAAATACTGTTGTCTGGGACAGTCATTTGACTGATATTAAAAAAGTTGAAGACGAATATCATTTAGAATTCAAAAATGGATTGAAAACAATTTCCGATTTTGTTATTGTCGCTAACGGTGGAAGATCAAATGCTAGAAAATTTGTTACCGATATTGAACCTCAACTTTCCGGTACTTATATTATTCAAGGAGAAATTGCAAATCCGGATCGTGATTATCCTGAATTTAAACCTAAATATGGCGACGGAAATGTAATGGCAATGGGAGAACAAAAAATGTTTTACACGCATACTTTGCGCGACGGTTCTGTTCACTTTGGAGTTTCGTTTAAAGCTGATGAAAATTGGGTTTTAAATAACGGTCTTGATTTTGAAAATGACGCAGCAATACGAGCATTTTTAAATGAAACTTTTGCAAATTGGAGCGATGATTATAAAACCTTTTTTAATGCTTCAACTGATTTTTCAGGATTACCATTGAGATTATTTTCATTAGAAGAACCTTGGAAAACTCATTCGAATATTACACTTGTTGGAGATGCAGCGCATGTAATGCCTCCATTTGCCGGAGAAGGCGTTAATATGGGCTTAATGGACGCATATCAATTAACAGAGAATTTGACTAACGGAGAATTTTCAGATCTGCAATCTGCAATTGATGATTATGAACAAAAAATGTTTGGCTACGCTCTGGAAGCACAACGTACGACCAAAAAAATGGAAGAATTATTACATTCTGATGTTTCAACTGAAGATATTTTAAATAGTCGTGGGGCTTAATTTTTTTTTCACCATATAAGTGATGTAAGTTCATTTTACTTTAAACTTATTATTACTTGAACTTATAGTTTTGTCATTTCGACGGAGGAGAAATCACACACGAAACTCGACAAAGATTGGTGACTGTGCTTTTTATGGTACGCGGATGACACTGATTCGCTATCGCGAAAACGCGGATTTAGACGGATTTTGCTTGTATTTTTGTCATTTCGAGGAAGAAGAAATGACAAGATTGTGAATATTAGTTTTCGTAAACCTTTGTCAAAGTTTAAAACTTTGACAAAGGTATCCACAGTTAGATTTGACAGAGCAAGAAAGTCATAATAAACGAAATGTTTTTTTTATAAAAATGATCTCTCTAGCCCCGATAGTCCCGAAGTGTCGGGAGAAAATCCTTTTACTTTTTCCTTAAAAAGTAAAAGATTGAAACGGATTGCTTCGCCAGTTCGCACTTTCAGGCTCGGGTACGGGATTAGCTCCTAAAAAATAGTATAGAAATCAGAATAAGCAAAAATTAAAAATAAAAAAAGGCGTAAGAATCAAACTCTTACGCCTTTTGTTTTTATATAGAAAACTAAAAATTATTATCTTGAATAATTTGGAGCTTCTTTTGTAATTGTAACATTATGTGGGTGACTTTCAGTGATTCCGCTTGATGTGATTCTAACAAAACGTCCTGTTTCTTGTAATGTTGGAATATCTTTTGAACCACAGTATCCCATTCCGGCACGAAGACCTCCGATAAATTGAAGCATACTTTCGTTTAATTCTCCTTTGTAAGGAACACGACCAACAATTCCTTCCGGAACTAATTTTTTAACGTCGTCTTCAACATCCTGGAAATAACGATCTTTTGAACCTGTTTGCATAGCTTCAACAGAACCCATTCCGCGGTATGATTTGAATTTTCTTCCTTCGAAAATAATTGTTTCTCCCGGAGATTCTTTTGTTCCTGCTAATAATGAACCTAACATTACACAATCAGCTCCTGCTGCAATTGCTTTAGGAATATCTCCTGTGTAACGAATTCCACCATCTGCGATAACCGGAACTCCTGTTCCTTTAATAGCTGCTGCTACTTCAAGAACCGCTGAGAATTGAGGGAAACCAACACCTGCAACGATACGAGTTGTACAGATAGAACCCGGTCCAATCCCTACTTTTACTCCATCTGCTCCGTTCTCTACTAAATATTTAGCTGCTTCAGGAGTTGCAATGTTTCCAACAATTACGTCTATTTGTGGGAATTTTGATTTTACTTCTTTTAAGGTATTTACAACACCTTCTGTATGTCCGTGAGCGGTATCGATGATGATTGCATCTACTCCTGCAGCAACTAATGCTTCTGCTCTTAAGACTGCATCACCTGTAACTCCAATTGCTGCAGCTACTCTTAAACGACCAAAAATATCTTTGTTAGCGATTGGTTTTTGTGTCAGTTTTGTGATATCTCTAAAGGTAATTAAACCAACTAATTCATAATTAGCGTTTACTACCGGTAATTTTTCGATTTTGTGACCTTGTAAAACTACTTCGGCTTGTTCTAGTGAAGTTCCTTCGGCAACAGTTACTAAGTTTGTACTTGTCATTACCTCAGCGATTGGTCTTGCACCATTTTTCTCAAAACGTAAGTCACGATTTGTAACGATTCCTTTTAAGATTTTGTTTTCGTCAACGATTGGGATTCCGCCAATTCCGAATTCTTTCATTGCATTTTTTGCGTCTGCAATTGTAGAGTTCATTGGCAATGTTACCGGATCGATAATCATTCCTGACTCAGCACGTTTTACTCTTCTTACCTTCGCAGCTTGTTGCTCGATGGTCATGTTTTTATGTAAAACACCAATTCCGCCTTCTTGTGCCATAGCGATTGCCATTGCACTTTCGGTAACGGTATCCATAGCAGCTGATACTATAGGAACGTTTAGCGTTATATTTCGTGAAAATTTTGATTTGATACTCACTTCGCGAGGAAGCACATTCGAGTAGTTAGGTACTAATAATACATCGTCGTAAGTTAAACCTTCGCCGATAATCTTGGAGTTGTGTGCTATCATGTTGCAATTTCTAGTTGAATTGCGTGCAAATATAGTGAATAAATTGGAAACTTGATTACTAACTTATTCATAAATTTAACTTTACAGGAAAGTGCTTACAAAAAAGCTTGATATTATTTTAAACCATATAAGTTATATAAGTTCATTTAATTCTTAGCTTATTTGATATTACTTTGCGCATAATTCTCGACTACGCTCGAACTGACAATACAAAAAACTCCAGCAGACAGCAATAAAATGAACTTATATAACTTATATGGTAAACTAATCCTCGGAATCTTGAAATACAAAGTTAAATCCAAATTGAAATGCCAGACTATTGGCTTTTGAGACATCTCTATACTCGAGAACATTATCGACGAGAAGATACATATTTAGTTTTCCGAGGGTTCCTGAAAGTCCTAATCCTATATTTTTACTTGAATATGGATCGATTGTATATGTGGCTTTAAAATCTAATTTTTCGAAAATACTACGTCTGTAAAAAGCAGTTAAAGCAACGTATGGCTCGTCTGGCATAGTCATAGCAAACATCTGTCCTCCTATTCCGTTAACATACTTTCTCGAAACGCTGCCTTTGCAATTACATTCTTCATCTGGTCTTGATTCGCCAAAAGAATATTGAATTGACGAATATAATTTTGTTGGTCGCCAAGTCGTGTATTTATTATATAGAGTGTCACGCGGAATGGCTTTATCGAATTCATCAAAAACATCTTCGGGCTTGTTCGAACCTAGAAAGTTAGGGTTTGCTCCTTTATAATTATAAGTTCCTTTATAGTTGAGTGTTTCGATATCTTTTGATTGTCTTATAAATCCAAGGTCGATTATACTTGCTGTAAACTGTAGATTTTCTTTAACATAATAGGTAATTCCGGCATCAATTCCCAAGCCTAAACTTCCGTTGAAAAAAGTATTGTGAGCAATATCACTTGGAATACTTCCTTCGTATTCGTCTTTTGTAAACTTGCTAAGACCAGAAGTTTTTAATTCAAGATTTGATGAGATTACCTGATTATAAAGATTAGGCGTGTCTGCACTTTCTCCTGTAAAAATAAAACCTGAATTATGAGTCGATGTAGCATTTGCTCCACTGGAATAAATTTTGGCCCGACCGCCTAAAACCAGTTTTTCGCTTAGTTTTCTGTGATATCCTACATGGAAAACTGAAAGGACTTCAGCTTGAACATTCAAGTCGGCTAAATTGAATGCTTTTCCAATATATTTTTGATTTCCGTCGACGGCTAAAATGGCTAAATCTTTTGGAAAATACATTAGGAAATCAAATTCCTGATAAGCTCCAAACGAAATATAGGATTGACTTTCTCTTCCGCCAACTCTAAAACCTCCAGAGAAAATTTCGAGTTGTTGATTGACCTGAGTTTTGTCTTTATTGGAAGAATTATTAATGATATTTCGAACCTTATCATTAAAGTCTACTCCGTTATTGGCAAATAAATCATACGCCGAAAAACTACTTGATCCTAAATTTGCTGAAACTCCGGATAAAATTGGGATTCCGAAATAAAATTTATACGAAACGTCGGCACCTGGATTTACTAATGATGATTGCGGAATTGACGTGAAGTTATACAACACTTGTTTGTTTTGCGAGAAACAAGAAAGCTGAAAAGCGACCATTAAAATCAGATATACTTTTCTCATTCTATTTCCATATAAATAGTTGCGCCGGAACGTAATTTTAAACTTCCTTTACTATTTGCGTCTAATGGAGGTCCGCCATCCATTCTGACAATAAAACCAAGTCTCGCTGTTTTTTTTAAAAGATCTAATCTTTGATTTTCGAATACTTCGGTTGGAAATTTTATAACATTTGAAGTTCCTGAATAAGCCGGCACATTATAAGAATCCGTTTCAAGCACCTGATTATTAACATCCAGAAGAACGATATCTAATATAAAAGATCTGACAATAGTGTTTTCAACTTCAAAATCAAGCTCGGCTTTCTTTAGATTATCTCTAAAGAATTTATCTTTGAAAGCATTAAATTCGCTTACATCATAAATTATTTGTGCATCTCCATCATTTATAAGCTGAGTCGCAGGAACATTAAAATAAGCGAGATTTGCTACAAAAACAGGCGTTATTTTGAAATCGTTAACCTGATCAAAATCCAAATTACTTGAGCACGAAGAAAACATGAAAACTAAAAGTAAAATCTTAGAAATTCTGCTAATGAAATTTGATTTCATGGCTTGCTTTTATTTGATTAAATAATGAATAACATTATTTATGATTACTTATTGTCTGATATATAAGTAAATATAAGCTTTTTCTAGTGAAATTTCCCAAACAATTTTGATGCTTCATTATAAGCACTTTCAAAACTTAAGGAGTTTAATCCAGTTACTTTTTTATTGGCGGTAAAATAAGAAATCAGTTTTTCTGTAGGCATATTTCCGGTTAGTTTGTCGGTTGCCATTGGACAGCCTCCAAATCCTTGAATTGCTCCATCAAAACGTGTGCAACCAGCATTTGAAGCTGCTTCTATTTTCTCAAACCAACTATTTGGCGTTGTATGCAAATGTGCGCCAAATTCAATTTGGGGATATTTTGGAATTAAATTCGAAAAAAGATAAGTGATAACTTCTGGCGTAGAACTACCAACAGTATCTGAAAGCGATAATATTTTTACGCCCATTCCTGCTAGTTTTTCGGTCCATTCGCCTACAATTTCAACATTCCATGGATCTCCGTAAGGATTCCCGAAACCCATTGAAAGATAGGTTACAACTTCTTTATTTTTTTTATCGGCGATTTCAAGAATTTCTTCAAGTGTAACCAATGATTCTGCGATGGTTTTATGGGTATTTCTCATCTGAAAATTCTCAGATATAGAAAACGGAAATCCTAAATATTGAATAGGTTCGTGTTCTGCCGCTAATTGCGCTCCTTGCGTATTTGCAATTATAGCCAATAATTTACTGGTGGTTTGCGAAAGATCAAGCTGCGCCAAAACCTCAGCGGTATCTTGCATTTGCGGAATAGCTTTGGGAGATACAAAACTCCCAAAATCAATGGTATCAAACCCCACACGAAGCAAAGCTTGTATGTAGGTAACTTTATTTTTTGTGGGAATAAAGGTTTTGATGCCTTGCATGGCATCACGTGGACATTCGATAATTTTGATTTCTTTATTCAAAGCTTATTCTTTTGTAAAGGCTAAGTTAGTTTCTTTTTTAAAGAAATAAAAGTTATAATTTTCTTTAATTATTTGTATAAAAAAAACGTAATATTCTAAATTAACCGTTTTTATTACAAATTCTTCAAAACTTTTTTATTGATTGCTTTTATCAAGGCTGGACCTTCATAAATAAAACCGGTGTACAATTGTACTAAACTTGCTCCGGCATTTAGCTTTTCGATGGCATCATCTGCAGAATGAATTCCTCCTACTCCAATAATTGGAAATGCTTTATTGCTTTTTTCCGAAAGAAAACGAATTACTTCCGTCGAACGTTTTGTTAATGGTTTTCCTGATAATCCGCCCATTTCAGATTGATTTTCAGATTGTAATCCGTCTCTTGAAATTGTTGTATTTGTAGCAATTACACCAGCAATTTGAGTCGTTTTTACAATATCAATAATATCCAATAATTGCTCGTCTGTAAGATCCGGAGCAATTTTTAAAAGTATTGGTTTTATTTTTTGATTACTTGTTTTTTGCTTTTCTACATTTCTGTTTTGTAATGTTTGCAATAAAGCTGTCAAAGGTTCTTTGTCTTGTAGCGCTCTTAGATTTGGAGTATTTGGCGAACTTACATTCACAACAAAATAATCTACATGATCAAACAAAGCATCAAAGCAAATGATGTAATCATCAACAGCATTTTCGTTTGGCGTTACTTTGTTTTTTCCAATATTTCCTCCAATTAAAACTCCTGAATTCTTTTTTAAACGTTCTACGGCTTCAAGAACTCCGCCATTATTAAAACCCATTCGGTTAATAATTGCCTGATCTTCTTTCAAACGAAATAAACGTTTCTTAGGATTTCCTTCCTGACCAACTGGCGTTACAGTTCCGATTTCGATGAAACCAAAACCAAAGTCAGAAAGCTCTTTGTACAACTTAGCATCTTTATCGAATCCTGCCGCAAGTCCTACTGGATTTTTGAATTTAATCCCGAAAACTTCACGCTCTAAACGACTGTCTTTTACTTCGTAAATCCCTCTGATTATTGACGAAACTCCTGGTATTTTTGAAATGAATTTAACAAATGAAAAAGTAAAATAATGTACTTCTTCCGGATCAAACCAAAAAAGTATCGGGCGAATTATCAATTTATACATAAGAGTTGTGTTGTAGTTTTTTGGATGCAAATTTAATTATAATACTTGAAAATGGCTCTTTTTTACAAAAACAAATCATCTGAATTTTCTAATTCACCTTTCAGATGATTTGACTTTAAAAAATCTTATCATTCTATAAAATGAAATACAAATAAGACAAAATCTAATTTTTTACTGTTGCAAATTATAAAATGAAACAACTTGAAGTCTAATAATAAGGCTGTTAGAATTTTTATTTTTTAATTTTGAGTTTTTAAGAAAATTTTTATTCGAAGCTTTATCATCCCAAAAACATTATAGAAGGACACAAAATAAATTTAATAAAAGCATAAATCAGGTTACATTATTTTTTACAGGTTAAATTTTATCGAAAATTCAAGAATTGCATTAATAATCAAGACAAGAAAATCAATAATAACTAATACCACTAAATTATGAAAACCAGTACTAATAGGATGCTTAAAAAAAGTATCGCTTTATTTCTACTATGCCTTTTGCCCGGCATGACACCAAAAATATCTGCCCAAGCAGATCCTCAACAAATTACAAAGGAAACTTTTAAAGGTAAAGTTAGTCTGGACATTCGTGACTCAAAAGAAGACTGGACTCCTTATACTCCTAAAGTAGCTCCAAAAGGCGCTCCAAATATATTATTTATTTTATATGATGATACCGGTCTTGCAGCCTGGTCACCATTTGGAGGAGGAATCAACATGCCAACTTTGCAAAAATTGGCAGATAACGGGCTGATTTATACACAATGGCATACTACAGCATTATGTTCCCCAACTCGTTCTACTTTATTAACTGGTCGAAATCATCATTTAAATGGTATGGCTGCAATTACAGAAGCTGCAGCGGGTTATCCGGGAGCAAGTGGAAGATTGCCAAAACAAGTTGCGACAATCGGGCAAGTTTTGCAGGATAATGGATGGAGTACTTTCTGGATAGGAAAAGATCATAACGTGCCTGAGCAAGATGTTGCATCAGGAGGAGATCGAAGCACATGGCCTTTGCAAATGGGATTTGATCGCTACTACGGTTTTCTTGGTGGAGAAACCAATCAATGGTATCCTGATTTAGTTGAAGACAATCACTTTACAGAAGCAAAATACGGACCGGAAGATGGTTATCATTTATCTAAAGATTTAGCAGATCATGCCTTAGAATATATTCGTGATCAACAAGCCACAAATCCTTCTAAACCTTGGTTTATGTGGTATTGTCCGGGTGCAAATCACGCTCCGCATCATGCTCCGGAAGAATATATAGCTAAATATAAAGGTAAATTTGACGATGGTTATGACGCATACCGAAAATGGGTTTTGCCTAGAATGATCGCCAAAGGAATTATTCCAAAGGGAACTAACTTTGACAAATTCAATCCGCTTCCTCCGGGAGTTTCGAATCCGGGCGATGAAGTTTTAGATTGGAATAAACTAAGTGCAGATGAAAAGAAATTATTCTCAAGATTGGCTGAAGTTTACGCAGGTTTCTCTGAATATACTGATGCACAAGTGGGACGTATTATTGATTATTTAGAAAAAACAGGACAATTAGAAAACACAATTGTTTTGTATGCTGCTGATAATGGCGCTTCTGGAGAAGGATCTCCATCTGGTTCTGTTAACGAAAATAAATTCTTCAACGGATATCCTGATGAACTAAAAGAAAACCTAAAATATCTTGACAAACTAGGCGGTCCGGACACCTATGAGCATTATCCAACAGGTTGGGCAGCTGCATTTTCTACTCCTTTTAAAATGTTTAAAAGATATAGTGAATATGCGGGTGGAACTTGCGATCCGTTAGTGATTTCATGGCCAAAAGGAATAAAAGCAAAAGGAGAAGTCCGCAATCAATTTCACCATTCTACAGATATTGTTCCTACATTATTAGAGGTTTGTGGTGTCGAAATGCCAAAAGTATATCGTGGAATTCCGCAATATCCATTATCGGGAGTATCAATGAAATATACTTTTGATGCTGCACCAGATGCAAAAACTCAAAAACACATTCAGTATTTTGCTATGTTAGGAAGCCGCGCTTTATGGAAAGATGGCTGGAAAGCAGTAGCATTACATGCGCCACTTGTTGGAAAAGGAAACTTTGACAAAGACGAATGGGAACTTTATAACACTGATATTGACAGAGCTGAATCTAACAATTTGGCAAAAAAATATCCGGATAAATTAAAAGAATTAATTGCTGACTGGAATTCAGAAGCTGCCAAAAATCTTGTATTGCCACTTGATGACCGTTCGGCTATTGAAGTTTTAGGAACAGAAAGACCTTCATCTGAAGCGCCTCGCGATCAATATGTTTATTATCCTGGAACTGCTCCGGTGCCGGAAGGTGTTGCAGTAAATGTTCGTGGACGTTCTTATAAAATTGTTGCCGATGTTGATCTAAAAGATGCGAATGCTTCCGGAGTTCTTTTTGCACACGGATCTCGTTTTGGCGGACATGCTTTATTTCTAAAAGACAAAAAACTGAATTATGTGTACAATTTCTTAGGAATTGCTCCTGAACAAAGATTTACTTCGAATGTTGAAATTACACCTGGAAAACATGTTTTTGGTATGGAATTTACCCGAGAAAAAGCAGGACCAAATGGTGAATCAATTGGAAAAATGAAACTTTATATTGATGGAAAAGAAGTTGCTTCAGGACCAATGAGAACTCAAACCGGTAAATTCACACTTTCCGGAGACGGACTTTGTGTTGGATTTGACAGCGGTGATGCAGTAAGTAAAGAATACAAAACGCCTGGTGAATTTAAAGGCGGAGAAATTTATGGCGTTGGTATCAATGTCGGAAAAATCGAATATTCGGATCTAAACAGTGAAGCAAAAAGAGCTTTGAACAGAGATTAATTTTAAATCTATAATCTAAAAAGAGGTATTTGTCATGTACAGTAAAATGGGCAGCAAATACCTCTTTTCTTTAAAAGTAATTATTCTTTTTTACTTCGAAATAAACGTTTCATTAATAAATTATCAAAATGTGTGATATAAATAGTTATTTAAAGAAAAGTTCCTTTTTAGCTATCATTTTTAGTTTATCGATTTTCTTCCCAAACAAAATTACAGCTCAGGAAAAAGAGGAAAATGAAGTTTTTAAACCACATCATCAAATTGGAATTTCCATCAATCATGTTCATGTTTTTGAAGGCAGAGACGACGAAGGAAACAGAGAAGTTTTGAGTTTACCTGCGTGGGGAGTTGATTATACTTATCATTTAAGTAAAAAATGGGCGATTGGTTTACATACTGACTTTATAATTGAAAAATTTAAGGTCGAAAAAAATCTGGAAAGTGGCGATGATAAAGAAACCGTAGAAAGAAGTTACCCAATTGCTCCTGCCCTAATGGGAATTTACAAACTCAACGATCACTGGAGTTTTTTACTAGGAATGGGAGGAGAATTTGCTAAAGAAGAAGATTATTTTCTAACTCGCGCCGGAGCCGAATATGGTTATGAATTGCCAAAAGGATGGGAAGTTTTTGGAACTTTTAGTTATGATTTTAAATGGAACGCCTACGATAGTTGGGGAATTGGACTTGGAATTGCAAAAAACTTTGGTGGTTAAAATCTAAAATATTCAGAAAGAAAAACATAGAACTATATATTAAAATCAAATATATGCACAGCCAAATCAAAAGAAACCTATCTGTACTGTTATTGTTTTTAAGTCTTATTTCTGCAAATGCGCAACAGAAAAAAGACACTACAAAATTAATCAATGTTAGTTATGGCAATAAAGGAATTGAACTTCGAACAAGAGATAATAAATTTCTTTTTCAACTACAAAGCCGATTTCAATTTCGATTTTCTACACCAAATGATCAGGATCCTTTAACATACGATGATTACAGCAAGGATAAAGAAACCACTTTCAAAATTAATCGTGCCAGATTAAAAGTAGGCGGTCACGCATTTGAACCTTGGTTAAAATATTATTGGGAATATGAACTTAGTCAATCTAATTTGCTTGATTTTAGGCTTATGATTGAAAAATGGGAATGGTTAAGTTTTAAAGTCGGTCAGTGGAAAGTCGAATATACGCGCGAACGTTTTATCAGTAGCGGCGAACAACAAACTGTAGATCGCTCCCTTATCAATCGTCCGTTTACAGTAGACAGACAAATGGGAGTTGAAATAAACGGTCATCTTAAAGGAAAAGGAATTGCTGATTTTAATTATTGGGTAGCCGCTTTAACCGGAACCGGAAGAGGCAATACATCAAATGACGATAATAATCTAATGTATTTTGGAAGAACACAATGGAATTTTTTAGGAAGATTTCTTGATTTTGAAGGAAGTGATATCGAGTTTCATGAAAAACCAACTCCTATTATTGCTTTTTCGGTACTAACAAACAGAAGTCCATATACCCGATTTTCGCAAGCAGGCGGAGGATCTTTAGAAGGTTATGAAAACGGATTACCGGGACAATATCGCGTGAATCAATGGAATTTTGAAAGTGCTTTTATGTATCGTGGCTTTTCCTGGCAAAGCGAATGGCACACCAAACAAATTATCGATAAACTGAATAATAATGACACAACTACTTTAAAAGGATATTATGTTCAGGCTGGTTATTTTTTTCATAATGCATTTCACTGGTGGCCGGAACATTTAGAAATGGCCGCGAGACATGCCGCATATCGTCCAGACAATGATTTTAGGCAAAACTTACAAGATGAAACAACACTTACCTTCAATTGGTTTTTTAAAGGGCATAAAAACAAATTAACTTCTGAAGTAAGTTATTTTAGTTTTCAAGACAAAACATTGCCATTAGAAGCAGGATGGCGATTTAGAGTACAATGGGATATTTCTCTCTAATTAAATGAGTTAGATTCAAATTATCATCTTCTGAAAAGATAAAATGTAAGATGATTTTTCTAATTTTCACTAATATTCTTATTTATTTTTAATAATTTTAATGGACATAAAACACTGAAAATGAAAAGTATAAAAAAGACTCTTAGAAAATTAGCACTAATGTGCTTAATGGGATCATTTTTTTTGATTTCAATTGATAGTATTGCCCAACGCCATGGTGGCGGTGGCGGAGGACACAGAGGTGGCGGCGGAGGTCAAAGACCAGCTGTAAGCAGACCGGCAAATCAAGCAAGACCTGCGGTAAACAGACCTTCATCTGGTTCAGGTGTTAAAAGACCTTCAACAGCCAACAGACCTGGAGCTAATGGTTCCGGAACCAATAAAATTAACAGACCTTCTTCAAATTCAAAAATTGGAGATAAATCAATCAATAACAGAAACTCAAATAATACTGTAAACAGAAACAAAACCGGCAATAGAAACAATATTAGCGGTAATACAGTTAACAGAAATAGAAACAATGTAAATATCAATGTAAACAATAGTGTACATGTTCGTAACAACCGTAATACCGTTGTAAGACCGGGCGTGCGACCATATGCTCGTCCTCCTTATCGTTATGGAGGTTATAGATACAATTGTTACCATCCTTATTATCCACGTCCTTATCACCCATTTTATTGGGGACCAGTTTGGCATCCGTGGGGATTTTTCGTAGCAACATTGGCAGTAACAGCAATTGTAGTTAGTGTAGAAAGCACCCAATATCATTATGATCAGGGAGTTTGGTATACCTCGTCAAGCGGAGGTTATACGGCAGTACCTGCACCAGTTGGAGGAACAGTAAATAATATTCCAAGTGGAGCCGAAACGGTCAATACCGGAACCGTCAATAATTATTACTACGGAGGAACCTATTATGAAAAAGATGGCAGCTCGTACAAAGTAGTAGCGCCAACCGCTGGAACTCTTGTAGATAACTTACCTGAAGGTGGTGAAGAAGTTACGATAGGAGATGCTAAATATGTAAAATTTGGAGAAACCTACTATCAACCTGTTCAAGTAGACGGTAAAGACAAATACGAAGTTGTTGAAGTTCAAGAAGATAAATAAATCTATAGTAACCATATCGAATAAATAGGGTTTATAAAGTTATTTTTTTAACTTTACAACCTATTAACGACCATATTTTACTATATTTATAATAATTTACGTACAAATAAAATGACTATAATGAAAAATAAAACTTATTGGATTTTAGCCATACTTACAATTTCTATAATTTCAATAGCTTATGGTTATACCAAGCTTATTGTTCCAAAAGAAAAATTGACAGCAATGGATTGTGCCGAAACTCCAAACGCTTCAGAAACTTCTTTGTTTAAACCAACCATAGAAAATAAAAACAAACCAACAGGCAAAGCGCCAAAAGGAATGGTTTGGATTCCCGGTGGAGAATATTCTATGGGAAGCAATGTAGAAGATGAAAGTTTATGCAGCATAAAAGGAGTTACCAAAGATGCTGCACCAATTCATCGAGTTTATGTAGATGGCTTTTATATGGATCAAACAGAAGTGACAAACGAACAATTTGAAGCTTTTGTAAAAGCAACGGGTTATGTAACATTGGCCGAAATAAAACCAACACACGAAGAATATCCTGATGCTCCATTAGAAAATTTAGTTGCAGGATCGGCCGTTTTTACTCCTACTCAGGCAAAAGTAAATCTGGGCAATTATATGCAATGGTGGTCTTATGTTCAAGGAGCTGACTGGAGACATCCGGAAGGAGCCGGAAGTTCTATAAAAGGAAGAGAAAAATATCCTGTAGTTCAGGTATCCTATGACGATGCTGCCGCTTACGCGAAATGGGCAGGCAAAAGATTACCAACAGAAGCGGAATGGGAATTTGCTGCTCGCGGCGGAAAATCAGGACAATTATACGCTTGGGGAAATACCTTAAAACCTAAAGGAAAATTTCAGGCTAATATCTATCAAGGAAACTTTCCTATAGAAAAAGGAGATACCGGAGAAGATGGCTATATTGGCATCGCTCCTACTGCTCAATTTGAGCCAAATCCTTATGGACTTTATGATATTGGAGGAAATGTTTGGGAATGGACAAACGATTGGTATACTGCCGATTATTATTCTGTTTTAAGTGAAAACGGAAAAGTCACCAAAAATCCGCAAGGTCCTGAATCTTCTTATGATCCGGGAGAGCCAAACTTGCCTAAAAAAGTACAACGCGGAGGATCATTTTTATGTACTGATCAATATTGTACACGTTATATGGTAGGAACAAGAGGAAAAGGAGATTATAAATCACCCGCAAATCATATTGGTTTCAGATGTGTTCAATAATTTTTTTTTTTGACACGAATTTCACGAATTGACACGAATTAAAATATATTTCAGATAACTTATAAATCCAATTTCATGAATTTAAATTTGTGAGATTGGATTTTAGCTTTTAAGAATTAGCATTAATTCGTGAAATTCGTGGCATTTTTTTATCTCAATTTACAGTTTTCATAATTTACAGCTTTACAACGCCTAACTATTTACTTATATTTGCTAAAAAATCAACAAATGCAACATATTATAGATCGTTTTATCAGTTATGTAACAATTGATACCGAATCAGACCCAAATTCACAAACTACACCAAGTACAGAAAAACAATGGAATCTTGCCAACAAATTAGTTGAAGAACTAAAAACAATTGGTCTTTCTGATGTAACTATAGACGACAAAGCTTATATCATGGCGACTTTGCCAAGTAATGTAGATCATGAAGTGCCAACAATTGGTTTTGTTTCGCATTTTGATACTTCACCTGATTTTAGCGGAGCAAATGTAAAACCTCAAATAGTAGAGAACTACGACGGAAAAGACATTGTTTTAAACGCAGAAAAAAACATCATTTTATCTCCAAATTACTTCAAAGATTTATTACAATATAAAGGACAAACAATCATCACAACTGACGGAACAACTTTGTTAGGCGCAGATGATAAAGCCGGAATTACAGAAATTGTTTCGGCAATGGAATATTTAATTCAGCATCCTGAAATTAAACACGGAAAAATCAGAATTGGTTTTACGCCTGACGAAGAAATTGGTCGTGGAGCACATCATTTTGACGTAGAAAAATTTGGCGCACAATGGGCTTACACCATGGACGGAAGCCAGATTGGAGAATTAGAATATGAAAATTTTAATGCGGCTGGAGCCAAAATCACAATCAAAGGAAAAAGCGTTCATCCTGGTTATGCCAAAGGAAAAATGATCAATTCGATGTTGATTGCAAATGATTTCATCAACGAACTTCCAAAAGGAGAAACACCTCAGGAAACTAAAGGTTACGAAGGTTTCTTCCACGTTCATCACTTAACAGGAAGTATCGAAGAAACAGTTTTAGAATTGATTATTCGCGATCATAACAAGATTAAATTCGAAAAAAGAAAAGATCTAATTGGTAAAATTGCCAAGAAAATCAATAAAAAATTCGCTAAACAATTTGGTGAAGATATTGTAACTGCTGTTGTAAAAGATCAGTATTATAATATGAAGGAAAAAGTACTTCCGGTAAAACACATTGTTGATATCGCCGAAAAAGCAATGAGAGAATTGGACATAAAACCAATCATAAAACCTATTCGCGGCGGAACTGACGGATCTCAACTATCATTTATGGGATTACCTTGTCCGAATATCTTTGCTGGCGGTCACAACTTTCATGGAAAATACGAATATGTTCCCGCAGAAAGTATTCAAAAAGCAACCGATGTTATTGTAAAAATTGCCGAATTAACAGCAATTCCAGGCATTTTTGACGCACCTGAAAAACCTAAAAGAAAAAGATAATTTGGAAGAAGCTAATTCTGATAAAAAACACGTTTGGGACAAAGTCAATAACTGGGAAGAAGAACTTCTTTTCCTGAAATCAATTATTGACAAAACCGAACTTGTTGAAACCATAAAATGGGGCGGCCCAATTTATGTTTACAACAAAAGAAATGTTATTGGGATTGGCGGTTTTAAAAATTATTTTGCGATTTGGTTTCTGAATGGAGTTTTTCTAAAAGACGAAAAAAAAAGACTAATCAATGCTCAGGAAGACAAAACAAAATCCATGCGTCAATGGCGTTTTACATCAAAAGAAGAAGTAAACGAAAAAGAAGTTTTAGAATACATTCTTGAAGCAATTGAAAATGAAAAGCAAGGAAAAGTTATAAAACCTTCTAAAAAAGAAGCTATAATCTCTGAACTTCTCCAAAAAGAAATGGATCAAAATCCAGCTTTAGCAGAAGCTTTTCAAAAATTCAGTCCTTATAAGCAATATGAGTTTCTGGAATATATTGAAAGTGCTAAACAAGAGAAAACGAAGTTATCAAGAATCGAGAAAGTAATTCCAATGATTTTAAATAACTTGGGATTGAATGATAAATACAGATAGAATTTAAATTATTGATGTCACACTGAGCGTCCCGAAACTTCGGGAGAAGTGCCAAATTACAATAGAGACCTTTGTCACACAAAAACGAGTCATTGCGAGGAACGAAGCAACCTCACGAAGTATTTACACATCATAACACACAATCTTGTCGAGCTACTTACGAAGATTTCTCCTCCGTCGAAATGACAAGATCGCGTGTACTTTAAAACAAAAAAAATCCCCAATTCTAAACGAATTGGGGATTTATATTTTATTAGAATTTCTAAAAAAAATTACGCTTTTTTATTCAAAGCAGCGCTCATTTCCATAGAAATAGCTGAACGCTCAATTTTTAATTTTCCAGACATAGTTTCGATAATTGCACTTGTTTCTGCAAGCTCTACTACTTTACCGTGAAAACCACTTTTTGTAATTATCTTATCACCTACTTTTAGGCTGCTTTCAAATTCTTTTTCGTTTTTTGCTCTTTTTTGTTGTGGTCTGATCATAAAGAAATACAACACGACAAACATTAGTAAATAAGGCGCAAATTTCATTAAATCTTGCATAGTATTCAGTTTTTATTTTTGTTATTAATATTTATGTTTTTAGCTCTTCTCCCTAAGCTTCGGGACGCTCAGAGTGACATTAATAAAATTGAGATTTCTCAGATCTTACATTAACCCACGTCCAACTTTAATCATCTTTTTATTAGCGGTAAGCTCTTTAACAAGATTATCTAAAATTCCGTTGATAAAAATACTACTTTTTGGTGTAGAATACTCTTTAGCAATTTCTAAATATTCGTTAAGAGTTACTTTTACTGGAATCGAAGGAAATTTCAAGAACTCACAAATTGCCATTTTCAAGATAATAGTATCAATTTCAGCAATCCTTTCGCTGTCCCAGTTTGGTGTTTTATCATCGTATTCTTTTGCCAGAATAGATTCGTTTAAAACTGTTCTTCTGAACAAGTCTTTAGCAAAATCTTTATCTTCAACATCTTTATACAATTTTGGCACTCTAAAATCGTCAGGATCTTCTGTTTTGATTGCTTTCAATTGTTTGATGATATGTGTATTTACAACAGGAATATCATCAACCCAAGTCAATTTATCATCTTCTAAATACTCGTATAATTTTTCGTTAGGAACAATTACATCAGCAAACAAATCAATTACAAATTGTCTGTCTTCTTCAAAAGTATTTGTAGTTGTGCTCATGTATTTTGCATACAAGTCGCTTGCTTTAATATCATTTAAAAGCAAAATGATATAATCGTCATTTAATGACCAGTTGTTGATTTTACGATTTTCTAAAGCGATGCTAAGAGAATTGCTTTCGGCAAGAAGTTGAAAAATTTTGTTTTTAACGAATTTTTCATTTGGATTACGTTCTGCAGCAGTTGCAAGATGTTTTTTGCTTGAAAGATGTAAAAAAACAGATTCTTTTTTGCAGATTTCAATTAATGAAGAAAGCATTATAAGATATAAGTCCTGAATATTATCTATGCTGTAAAAAAGAAACTTCTCTTCTTTTTCCATATTATCAGAACCGCTTTGATGCATTGCATAAATGGATTGCATTACTTTAACGCGTATGTGTCTTCTATTTACCACCTTGTAAGAACATTTAAAAATTAGTCTGCAAAATTAGGAATTTCAATCCTTATATTAAAATTAATTCGTAAAAAAGTCATCGTTTTAGTGGTCAGTTTTCAGAATTCAGCGATGAGTCTCCATTTACAGTGATCCATTATCAGTATTTAGTAAACAGTCGAAGAATAACTATTAAAAAAAAATCTCAGTTTACAGACCAAACTGCAAACTGAGATTTAATATTATAAATTGAAATTAATTACTTCTTAGCATTTTCAATTTTTCTCAAATCGATACGATTTTGAGCAATTGTTAGCGCAGCTTTATGCGTTGTCATTCCGTTTTTTACAGCATAATCAATAATTTCTAAAGTAGTATTATAGATATTTTCTGTTTTAGACATGATTTCAGCTTTACCGTAGTGCTCTAATTCAGCATAAACATTGATGATTCCACCAGCGTTGATCAAGAAATCCGGCGCATATAAAATACCTCTTTCTTGCAATCTCGCTCCGTGAACATTCTCGTCAGCCAATTGATTATTCGCAGCTCCGGCAATTACTTTAGCTTTAATTTTATCTACAGTATTATCGTTGATAATTGCTCCCATTGCACATGGCGCATAAATATCAACATCTGCGGTATATAAATCTTCACCTGTATAAATTGTAGCGTTATACTTTTGAGCGACCTGATATAATTTTTCTTCGTTGATATCTGTAATTGTAACGATCGCTCCTTCTTTAGTTAAATACTCAACCAAAGCTTCACCAACGTGACCAATTCCCTGAACCAAAACTTTTTTACCGTCTAAAACATCAGTACCAAACTGACTTTTAGCAGCAGCTTTCATTCCTAAATAAACACCATAAGCCGTTACAGGAGAAGGATTTCCAGAACCACCTCTTTCTTCAGAGATTCCAGTAACATAAGGCGTTACATCTCTAACAGTGTCCATATCTTTAGTTTCCATTCCAACATCTTCTGCAGTGATATATCTTCCACCAAGAGAGTGAACAAACTCACCAAACTTACGCATTAACTCAGGAGTTTTTTGCGTTTTAGCGTCACCAATAATTACTGCTTTACCACCACCAATATTAAGTCCGGTAATCGCAGATTTATATGTCATACCTCTTGAAAGACGCAAAACATCGTTTAATGCTTCCCATTCAGTATTATAATTCCACATTCTAGTACCTCCCAAAGCTGGCCCCATAACTGAATTATGAATACCAATAATTGCTTTTAAACCTGTATCTTTGTCATTGCAAAAAACAATTTGTTCGTGATCGTCAAAAGATAATTGACCAAAAACCGGATCCATTTTTTGAAGTTCCTTTCCAGTTGCGAAAGTTGCATCCATAGCTATAGTATTTATTAGTTAAAATTATGAATTTGTCAAAAAGACATCTCAAACATAATTAAAAAATGCATATGTGCTAATTTTTTATCTTTAAAATAACAATTAAACAATCGATTTGTTCTGATTAAATTATAAATTACACTAACTTTAATTCATATTAATTTATAAAATCCAAACATTTCAACATTGAATCTCTTAAAAAAATGAAAGAATTAAGCTATTTAAACAAATATTTCATTAAATATAAATATAGTTTCTCTTTAGGAATTTTAATCACCATAATCGCACAAATATTCTCTTTATTTACTCCAAAGCTAATTAGCAAGTCTTTAAACGCGATCGAGAAGTTTGATAAACTGCCAAAAGCAGATCAAACCTCGCAGGCAATTATTGATACTTATCGCGAAGGATTAATTCATAACGTACTGCTAATCATAGCTACTACAATTGTCGCGGGTTTCCTAACTTTTTTAATGCGTCAGACTTTAATCGTAATGTCGCGTCATATCGAGTTTGATTTAAAAAATGAGGTTTTCAAACAATACGAGAATCTTTCGCAAAACTTTTACAAGCAAAACCGAACAGGAGATTTAATGAATCGTATCAGCGAAGATGTTTCTAAGGTTCGTATGTATGTTGGTCCGGCGGTTATGTACACGATAAATACCTTTATCCGTTTTGCGATCGTTATTATATATATGTATAATGTTTCGCCATTGTTGACTTTATATACAATTTTGCCATTGCCAATTCTATCGTATTGCATTTTTAAACTGAGTTCAGAAATCAACAAACGAAGCACTACTTTTCAGCAATATCTGTCAAAAGTTTCGAGTTTTTCACAAGAAATATTCTCAGGAATTCGTGTTATAAAAGCCTATTCTTTAGAAAATCAACATCAGAATAATATGGTGGCTCTTGCCGATGAAAGCAAAAAGAAGAGCTTAGATTTAGCCAAAGTACAATCGTTATTTGGACCTTTGATGATTGCTTTAATCGGAATTAGTAATCTTGTGGTAATTTATTTTGGAGGTGTAATGTACATCAACGGAACGATTGCAAATATTGGTACAATTGCTGAGTTTATTTTATATGTAAATATGCTAACCTGGCCTGTAGCTTCTTTAGGATGGGTTTCGTCAATGGTTCAGGAAGCAGAAGCTTCTCAAAAACGTTTGAATGAATTTTTGAAAATTGAACCGGAAATCAAAAACAACAACGAAAATCACTCCGATATTCAAGGTTCTATTGCTTTTGAAAATGTGAGTTATACTTATGAAGATACTAATATCCAAGCGCTGAAAAATGTCACTTTTACAGTAAAAAAAGGAGAAACATTGGCAATTCTTGGAAAAACAGGTTCTGGAAAGTCCACAATATTATCATTGATTTCTCGTTTATATGATGTTACAGAAGGAAGAATCACAATTGACCAAAATGAAATAAGTACTTTAAATTTAAATGACTTAAGAAACAACATTGGAATTGTGCCTCAGGATGCTTTTTTATTCTCGGATACGATTAAAAATAATATCAAATTTGGGAATCAAAATGCAACTGACGAAGAAGTTGAAGAAGCAGCCAAAAGCGCTATGGTTCACGACAATATCATTGCTTTTAACAAACAATATGATACCATTTTAGGAGAAAGAGGAATCACACTTTCGGGCGGACAAAAGCAACGTGTATCTATTGCGCGTGCGATTATTAAAAACCCGGCTATTTTACTTTTCGACGATTGTTTGTCTGCAGTAGATACTGAAACCGAAGAAACGATTTTAAGTAATTTATTCGAAATTTGTAAAGATAAAACTACAATAATAGTCAGTCATCGAGTTTCATCGGCTAAGAATGCCGATAAAATAATCATTTTAGAAGACGGAAGAATCATACAACAAGGCTCTCATAATCAATTAATAAATCAGGAAGGCTATTATTCATCGTTATATTTAAAACAACTTTCGGAAAAAGAATTACTTTAAATGTTGCGTAATAGATAAATTTTTATGATTTTTGAGTACTATTAATTCCAAAAAATGATAGAACGTATTATGAGAGAAAATGACATGTTAGAAAAAGAAGAGATTTTTTCTAAAGTATTACGAGCAGGAAGAAGAACTTATTTCTTTGATGTGAGAGCTACTAAAGCTGACGATTATTATATCACGATTACCGAAAGTAAAAAATTTACTGAAGAAGATGGTTCTTTTCATTTTAAAAAACACAAAATTTACTTGTATAAAGAAGATTTTAGTGCTTTTGCCGAAATACTAGAAGAAATGACTTCATATGTCTTGAACCACAAAGGCGAAGAAGTAATTTCTGAAAGACACCAAAAAGATTTCAAAAAAGAATACGGTTCTGATAAGCCGGAAACGCAAAGAACTAGTTTTACTGATATTGATTTTGACGATATTTAGTCGAATATAACTTTTTTAAAAGTACAAGTCCAATATGTCCCGCATTTTGGACTTTTTTTATATATAAATTTATTATTTTAGATTGCAGTCCCGAAGCCTCGGGATAGATTTTAGATTATTTAAACGATCTAAAACTAGTTGATATAATTCAAAATTTTAAAATGAAAAAAATAATCCTCTTACTTGTTTTATTCTTTATTGGGATTGCTTCATTTTCTCAAAACTTAGAATACGAAACAAAATCAAATATTCAATATTATAACGCAGCAACCAATAAGTCTGACAGTTATATTAACGAACGCTGTGTTCTTGATATTTATTATCCGAAAAATAAAAAAGATTTCGCTACCATTGTTTGGTTTCATGGCGGAGGATTAACCGGTGGCAATAAAGAAATTCCGGAAGCTTTAAAAAATAAAGGTTTTGCGATTATTGGCGTGAATTATAGACTAGCACCAAAAGTAAAAGCCGCAAAAGCTATTGAAGATGCCGCTGCTGCCGTTGCTTGGGCTTTTAACAATATCGCGTCTTATGGCGGAGATACTTCTTTAATCTTCGTGTCAGGGCATTCTGCTGGAGGATATCTGACTTCGATGATTGGATTAGATAAAAAATGGCTTCAAAAAGAAGGAATCGATGCGAATAAAATCGCTGGATTAATTCCGTTTAGCGGACAATGTATTACGCATTTTCAAATTAGAAAAGAAAACGGAATTCCTGATACTACGCCAACTATTGATGCTTTTGCTCCATTGTTTTATGTTCGCGCTGATGCGCCGCCACTTTTATTAATTACCGGAGATCGCGAAATGGAAATGCTGGGCCGATATGAAGAAAACGCATATATGGCGCGCATGATGAAGTTAGTTGGACATAAACAAACCAAACTCTATGAACTGGACGGTTATGGTCACGGAATGACAGAACCTGGTTTTCCACTTCTTGTAAACGAAGTAAACCGAATTATAAAGGAACACAAAAAATAATCTCTAAATAAAATCCACGGCAATGGAAACAAACTTATTAATATTACCCGGATTAGGAAATTCTGGCGTAAAACACTGGCAAACCTTTTGGCATAAAAAATTTAAAAATTCTATTCGTTTAGTTCAGGACAATTGGGACGAACCTATTCGCGAAGAATGGATCGAACGCTTAAACGAAGAAGTTGCAAAACTTGATCGCCCAACTATTTTGGTCGCGCATAGTTTGGCAGTTTCATTAGTACAACATTGGGCAGCAGCAAATACAAACAAGAATATTGTAGGCGCATTATTGGTCGCTCCCGCTGATGTAGATTCACCTCAACACACTCCGGAATCTGTTCGGAATTTTGCGCCAATGCCAATTTCAAAATTACCATTTCCTTCAATAGTTGTCGCAAGCGAAAATGATCCTTATGCTTCTTTCGAAAGAAAACAATATTTTGCCGAAAAATGGGGAAGTGATTTTGTAAACGTCGGACAGCAAGGGCATATTAATTCAGATTCTGATTTAAAATATTGGGAAGAAGGACAATTAATATTACAGCAATTAATTGAGAAGATTTCTTAGTTTAAAATCGAGACTAATTTATGGCGGAAATTTTACCGCAAAGTTCACAAAGCTTTGTATAAAACTTTGCGAACCTTGCGTAAAATCTTTGCGAACTTTGCGGTAAAATTTAATAGCACAAGTAAACAAATTCACGGCAAAAAACTGAAAACTGAAAACTGCGACTGAATACTAAAAACTACCCAATCCTAAGTCCATTTTCTATTTTAAAATCGGGAGCTAATAAAATAACGTCTCCCTCCTTGCCTATTGCGCCAAGAACCAGACATTCGCTCATGAATTTTCCAATTTGTTTTTTGGGAAAATTTACGACTGATATAATTTGTCGGTTTAATAAATCTTCTTTTTTGTAATGTGTTGTTATTTGTGCTGATGATTTTCTGATTCCAATTTCGGCACCAAAATCAATTGTAAGCTGATAAGCCGGTTTTCTTGCTTCGGGAAAATCATTTACTTCAATAATGGTTCCGACACGCATATCGGTTCTTTCAAATTCGCTCCAGGTTAAATCCATTTTTGTTTCAATATTTGTTCTTTTACAAACCTATAAATTTTGTAATTATTCCCACTAATTCTATAACCGTTTTTTTTGTTCGTCTTCTAATTTTACATATCAACTCATGAAGCAATATTAAAAAAATATATAAAATGGAAAATAGTCTTCTAAACACCAGCCTTTCTCTTAGAGATTCTGACTTTGATCTTCAGCAATTAAATACCGATAAATATATTGAAACTGATAAAAACGTAAAGCTATACGTTAAAGATTACGGAAAAGGAAATCCTGTAATTTTGATTCATGGCTGGCCGCTTTCAAACGAAATGTGGGAGTATCAAATTGATTTTCTGGTTCAGAATAATTATCGCGTAATCGCTTATGATCGCCGTGGATTTGGCAAATCATCACAACCTTATGAAGGATATGATTATGATACTTTGACAGATGATTTAAAAGAAATTATCGAGCAGCTTCAGTTAGAAAATGTAACTCTGGTTGGTTTCTCAATGGGCGGTGGCGAAGTTGTACGTTACTTTAGCCGTTATGGCGGAAAAGGCGTTACAAAAGCAGCGTTAATTTCTTCAATAGTTCCATTTTTATTAAAAACTGATGATAACCCGGAAGGTCGTCCAAAAGAGAAAAGTGAAGCAACAGCCGCGTCTATAAATGAAGACCGAATTGGCTTTTTGGATAATTTTGGAAAAATATTCTTTGGCGTCAACATTATCAATAAACCTTTAAGTACGCCTTTGTTAGAACATTACCGAAATTTATGTGCAACAGCCTCGCCTAGAGCAACATTGCAATGTGCAGAATCTTTAAACTATACCGATTTTAGAGACGAGCTTCACACAATCAAAGTTCCAACATTAATAATTCACGGAACCGATGATAAAAATGTCCCTATTGAAGTCAGCTCTGAAAAAACATCCAAAGCAATAAAAAACAATACTTTTATTGTTTATGAAGGCGCTCCACATGGACTATTTTATACGCATAAAGACAAACTAAACAAAGATTTATTAGAGTTTCTAAATTCCTAAATAAACAAATGCCACAGATTACTATATTTTCTAAGTTCCTACTGACCAACTTACAATCTTATGAAAATCTGTGGCAAAAGTTAAAACCATCCAATAAAACAGAAAGTAAATAATAATTACTCCTGTACACTTTCTTTTACAGAATATTAAAGTTATTTTTGAAGAACTTATTTCTGTAAAAATGGCACGTACACCTTCAAATATGATTCCGCTTGGAACGATTGCTCCGAGCTTTAAATTAAAAGATACCAATTCTAATAATGAATACTCATATGAAGATTTGAAGGGATCAAAAGGTACGCTTGTAATTTTCATGTGCAATCATTGTCCATTTGTACTTCATGTAATTAAGGAAATCGTTATGATTGCCAATGATTATCGTGTACAAGGACTTGGCGTAATTGCAATTTCCAGTAATGATGTAGAGAAATTTCCTCAGGATTCTCCTGAATTAATGACAGAATTTGCTTTTCAGAATAAAATAGATTTTCCTTATTTGTATGATGAAAGCCAAGAAGTTGCCAAATCTTATGAAGCTGCGTGTACTCCTGATTTTTATTTATTTGACAATCAGGATCGCTTATTTTACCGTGGCCAACTGGACGATTCAAGACCTGGAAACGGAATTCCGTTAAGCGGAAGTGATTTGCGAAATGCAATTGATTCTCTTATTTATAACCGAAATCTGAAGGAGCCTCAAAAACCAAGTATTGGCTGTAATATCAAATGGAAGTAAAAATTCTGGTTTTTCCGAAAACTTTTCCTATATTTGCAAATCAATAAATATTCTCATTGTGAGCACTATAAATATATTTACAGCAATAATCCTGTTGTTTTCTTTAAAAAGAAAACCACTTACTGCTACATTTATTTCACATAGTAAGGCCTTTATTAATTAGGCCTCCGTCTATTTCAATTTCTTCTTTCAGGCGGAGGATTTTTACCAAATTTTAATCATTTATTTTATTTGAAAGAGTAAATACTCTCTCGAATAATTTCGTGGTTTTTTCAATTAAAATTTCCAAAACATAGTCTTTTATTTCATTTCAATTGCATAATGCGATTTGAAAAACAATTGTACTTGTTACCTGTCAAACATTAAAATTCAACACGTTTAAACAATAAGTAATAATAATAATAATAATAATAATAAATACATATAGTTATGAAACCAACACCCACTTTCTGTAAAACAGATTATCATTTCTTAAGGGAATTGATTTTAAAAAGTAAAAATTCTACAAATACAAAAGAAGCAAATCAGCTTTCGCAAGAATTAGATCGCGCAATAATTAGTAAAGAAAGCGAATTAGACAATTCCATCGTGAGAATCAATTCTTATGTTACTATTGAAGATGTAAAAGCTAAGAAACAAATGAAAATTCAGATCGTTTTACCTTCATTTGCAGATGTAAAACAAAGTAAAATTTCAATTTTAGCACCTTTAAGCGTTGCTATTATTGGCTTTAAAGAAAATGACGAAGTTGACTGGGAATTGCCGGCTGGAATAAAAACTTTAAAAATAGTTGCTGTCAGCAATACTTCTGAAAATATTTCTTAATTTTTTAAACACCTCATTTTGTGAAGGTGTTTTTTTATGTTCTATTTTAAACAAAAAACTATCCAATAAAATTAAATTTACTGAATAGTTTTATTGAATCTACTGAAACAACTTCTTATAATTGAGAAGTTATATAATTTGATATTGAAGTCATTTGCGTATCATCTAACTTCGCTTTCTTTTGCATTCTTACTAAAATTGGTTTCCAATCTTCCTGACTAAATTTCTTTGGGTCATACAATTTATGACATCTTGCACAACTGTTCTCGTACAAGTTTTTTCCTTCTGCCAATTCAGGCGTTAATGTTGTAGGTTTTGCTGCCTCAGTCACCGCTGGAGTTGCTGGTGTAGCTGGAGCTGCTTTTTTAGTACCACACGAAACTACAAACAACAATACAGCTGCTAGGATTAAGATTTTTGATTTCATCGTTTTACTTATTTTTGAAGTAAATATAAAAAAATCCCATATGCAGAAACATATGGGATTACTATTTAAAACAATACTAAATTGTATCTAAATTTCTTATTTTACGTCCATTAATTCAACGTCAAAAATCAAAGTTGCGTTTGGTGGAATAACTCCTCCTGCACCTGAAGCTCCATAAGCTAAATCAGATGGAATTACAAAACGAGCTTTATCTCCAACTTGTAACAAAGCAATACCTTCGTCCCATCCTTCGATAACCTGACCTTGACCTAATCTAAATTCGATTGGTTTTTTGCGTGGGTAAGAAGAATCAAAAACTTTTCCGTTTTCTAAAGATCCTTCGTAGTGAACTGCAACTGTTTTACCAGCTTCAGCTTTTTTACCGTCTCCTTTTTGGATCATTTTGTAACGTAAACCGCTATCAGTTTTATCAAAACCAGCAGCTAATTGCTCCATTTTTGCTTCAGATTCTGCTTTTAAAGCTGCATCTCTTTTTAGACGAGCACCTTTTAAAGCGATGAAAGCTTCAATAGCATTGAATTTTTCAGCTTCTTCTCCAACTCTGATAATTTCTACATTATCAAGAGAATCACCTTGAGCTACAGCATCAACAACATCCTGACCTTCGATTACGTGACCAAAAACAGTATGTTTTCCGTCTAACCAAGAAGTTGGAACGTGAGTAATGTAAAATTGAGAACCATTACTTGCAGGTCCTGAATTTGCCATTGCTAAAACTCCCGGACGATCGTGTTTTAAACTTGGGTGAAATTCATCATCAAATTTATATCCAGGATCTCCAGTTCCAGTTCCTTTTGGACAACCACCTTGGATCATAAAATCAGGAATTACTCTGTGGAATGTTAATCCATCATAGAATTTTTGTCCTTGAGGTTTTACTTTATTTTCCATATTTCCTTCTGCAAGAGCTACAAAATTCCCTACGGTTCCTGGTGTTAAATCATGTGTAAGTTTTACTAAAATCGAACCTTTACCAGTGTTGAATTTAGCGTATATTCCGTTTTCCATTGTTGTTATTTTTAATTTGATTGCAAATTTACAAATTAATTTTATATCAATTTGTGCTTTCTATTTTTTATCCCGAGGCTTCGGGATTGATTTATAAGTAAGACCGTAAACTACAAATGAGAGTAATGACAATCCCACACAGCCAATAGCTACAGCGTGCCATCCGCCAAGTTTCCATAGCAATAATCCGTAAGCAGATCCGGCAGCAGTTCCTAAAAAGCTAAACGACATAAATACAGTATTTAGTCTGTTTCTCGCTTCTGGAAGCAATGAATAAACTCGGGTTTGGTTTGAAATATGAACACCTTGAATTCCTATATCAATAAATACAATTCCGATCGCGATTCCGATGACACTTTCTATTGAGAAATAAAAAATTATAAAACTAAGTAATATCAACAGACATCCATAGCCTACAGCGACTCTCGAACCTCCTTTATCTCCTAATCTTCCCACTAATGGCGCTGCTAAAGCTCCAGAAGCACCTACAATCCCGAATAAACCAATTGTAGCACTATTAAAATGAAAAGGCGCTCCGGAAAGCAATAAAACCATTGTGGTCCAAAAAGCTCCAAATTGTGCAAAACTAAACACATTAATAATTGTAGCTTCACGTAATACAGGTTGCGTTTTTATAAGTGTAAAAAGAGATTGAATCAATTGACCGTAAGTTCCTTGAAACTGAGGTTTATTTACTGGAAATTTGTTTTGAATTACAAAAAAGATCAACAAACAAATTCCGGCGGCGATATAAAACATCGATCTCCATCCTAAAACTTGTCCAATGAATCCGCTTAAAGTTCTTGAAAGTAAAATACCAACAAGCAATCCGCTCATAATGGTTCCAACTACTTTTCCTCGTTGTTCCGGCGCACTCAAAGAAGCTGCCAAAGGCAAAATAAGCTGCGGAACAATTGACGTAATTCCGATTAATAAAGAAGCCATTTGCAACAGGAAAAAACTTTTTGCCGTAGCTGCAAGAATTAGCGCAATTACAGAAGCAAAAGTGGTAATTAAAATTTGCTTTTTACGTTCTATTTTATCGCCTAGCGGAACCATAAAAAACAAACCAATCGCATAACCAGCTTGCGTTAGATACGTGATTGTACCCGCGCTGGCTTCTGGAATTTTAAATTCGTTGGCAATTAAAACAATTAAAGGTTGGCAGTAATACAGATTTGCAACTATAAGTCCAGTGCAAGCTGCCATAAATAAGACATTCGTTTTGGATAAATTCATTTTGCAAAAATACCAATCTAATTTTTACCAAAACTTTAAAAAATCTATAAATTTTTCAAATCCGGAATCCAATTAGATCTTTTTCTTAAAGATTATCTTGATTTCTAAAACCTTACGACTGCATAAAATCAGTATAAATCTTCGTCATCTATATTCTAAAAATTGATACCGATTAAAAGAATACTTAATGATTTTCTTTATTTAATTCTATTTTAAAAAATCTTCTCTTGCAGGACTAAAAACATCTGTAAGCATTCCGCTTTCTAAACAAACAACGCCATGAATCGCGTGAGGCGGAATATAAAAACTATCGCCTTCTTTTAATGTTTGCGTAACGTCCGAAATCGTAACGTCAAATTTTCCGCTGGAAATATAAGTTACCTGAGAATGATAATGTTCATGCAAAACACCAATTCCGCCTTTTTCAAAATGAACATTCACCAGCATTACCTTGTCATCAAAAGCCAGAATTTTGCGTTTGATTCCTTCACCAACTACTTCCCACTCTATTTCATCTCCTTTTATAAATTCTTTGCTTGTCCCGAAACTTTGCATATCTGTTTTTAATTGAATTTGTATATTTTTTTTAGCTGATTTAATTCTAAACCAATTTTTTAGAAATAAAATCACAACTTGTTCTAATCGAATCAAAAGGGTTTGGATTGTAATTATTCTCTTGTTCTACAAAAAAATGTTTCATTCCGGATTGTTTTAATTCCTTAAAAATGGTTTTAAAATCAATTGAACCTGAACCAATTTCTGTGTTCAAAGTTGGATTTAGTTTGTCCATATCTTTTACATGCCACATTTTAAAACGTCCCGGATTTTCATTAAACAATTGAACCGGATTATTTCCTGAGCGAACAACCCAATATAAATCTAACTCAAAATGAACCAAATCTTTATCTGTTTCTTTTAATAAAATTTCATATCCGGTAATTCCGTCGTGTTTTTGAAATTCGAAATCATGATTGTGATACGCCAATTTTAAATCTACTTTCTGACACATTTTAGCAGCTTCATTTAATCGCGCTGCGATAACTTTATAATCTTTAATATTCCTTCTCAAAGGTTCATCAACCCACGGAATTGTCAAATATTCACTTTTCAAAATTGTAGCGGCTTCAATTGCAGCTTTCAATTCTGTTGTATTTCCATCCGCTAAAAAGCTTCCCAAGTTATAATGTCCGCTTACAGCTTTAAGTCCGTTTTGGTCTAATATTTTCTTTAATTCAATTGGAGATAATCCCCAGAATTGATCTTTAATAGAAAAACCATACGTTTCAACAGTTGTGAATCCTGCAGCTGCAACTTTTGCCAAAGTCGATTTCACATCTTTCGGAAGTTCGTCTCTTAAAGTGTACAATTGCAAACCTATTTCTTTTTTATCCATAGTAAATGCTAATGATGGCAAGGCTAAAACTGCCGTTGCAGCCAAACTGGTATTGATTAAAAAGTTTCTTCTTGTGATCATATTTTATTTTAAAACGAGAGAATTAATTGCTGTAAATTGGAATACTAAAATTGATTTTCGAAATTAGATATAAACTTTTGAAGCGCAATATTAGTTTCGTCATTTATAATTTTTCCTTCTTCATTAATTTTTCCGCGAACGCCTTGTATTAAAAGTTGTGTATTTTCTTCAAATTTAGCTTCGAGTGTTTTCATTATTAAAATTAACTGTTCATGCGCCATTTCTCCCGAAGCAGAAGCGGTTATTAATCCTGTCTTTTTATTCGAGAAAATTGTAGTTGAAACGCACCATTCTAAAACATTTTTTAAACTTCCGGGTAAACTGAAAACATATTCCGGCGTACAGATAATAACTCCGTCAGCCTCGATAATTTTATTTCTGAAAACCTCAACTTGTTTTGGCGGATTCTCTGTATCTAAATCCGGATTAAAATGAGGAATCTCAGCTAAGTCTTCGAAAATTTCAACTTCAAAATCCGTTTTTAAATGTTCTGAAATATATTTTAGAATTTTATAATTGCTTGAATTTTTTCTCGTACTGCCAGTTATAGCAAGAATTTTTATTTTTTTCATTTCCGTTTATTGAATCACTGTAATGTCTTTTTTCATCAATTCAGATTCATCACTTAAGCCATTCTTTTTAAAATATTTTTCTAAATCCGTTAATCTTTTTTTATTATCATATGGAATGCAAGAATTCAATTTTCTTTGACAAACAGAACATAATCTTATCGAATGTCTGTCCGTTTCATCCATACTATTCGTACCATTCATAACACAATTTGCATTCGTACAATGATGCAAACCAAACATATGTCCAATTTCGTGAGAGCTTATTTTTAGCAATCGTGACAAACACAGATTAAAATTTTCAGCTGTTAATTTCCCATCCTGTAATCTGTAAATTGAACTCACGCCAACTTTATCACGATAAGAAGCCAATCCAAAAACATAATTCCATTCCGGTTTAGGATACAAATCCAGTTCTGAAAGTCCCATTAAAGCAATTCTGTTTACCGGTTCTTCTTCTTTTAAAACATCATTTAAAAGATAACCTGCCAATAACTGTTCATGATCAGACATCATCCTTCTAGAAGAATTTGGAACTACATCATTCGAAATAGGCTCTAAAGTTTTTGTTTTTAATTGAAAGTAAATTTCTAAATATTCATTTGTAAGCTGAATTTGTTTCTTTTGCAAAGAAGTAAAATTCCCAATCGGTCGAATGTAAATAATGTTCGCCTCTTTTGTTGGAACGATATGATTGGATCTAAAATATTGCTCAAAAGTTTGTCCTTTTTCTTTACGAGAATGCAACCAATCTCCATAAACTGGTGTAGGCAATTTAACGTCATTACTTTTGATTTTCTTAAAATATGAAGCTTCCGCAGGAGTTTCTTTTGGAATCTTTCTTGGAGTTTCTTTTGCTTTTTCTTTATTACAGGAACAGAATATTATAAAAATAAGAATAGCTATTTTCTTCATCTACTTTTTTGTTAAATATATTGAAAAAACAACTATTCTAATTTTCTACTTTGATTTTTTCTGTCAAATATTTTTTAATCTTTTTCCAATATCTATTTCTTGGTTGTATCTGCTTCAAAATTATCGAAATACGTAAAATCTTTGGTAATTAATCCGTTGTCAATTGTGAAAATAGTACAAATAGGCAATTCTAATTTTGAATTATCAGGCGCGGTTCCAGTCGAAATAAACTCTACAATAATATGATTTTCTCCGGAAGCATAAATCTGAATTACTTTATCATGTAAATCAGGGAAAATTTTATTCAGTTCAGCATATTTATCTTCCGTTTGTTTACGCGATTGTTTTACAATTCCTTTTCCAAAAGATGGATCTTTGAATTCTGCCGTTTCTATATACATTTCCGACATCTTTTTCCAATCATGATTATTAAAATAATCAAAGTATTGTTTTATCAATTTTTCATTCCGACTAGTATCTATCATTTTTGACTGATTTTGGTTATTACAGGAAATAAAAATAAAAACTGCAACAACGATTATTATTTTTCTCATCTTATTTTAGTTTTAAATTATTCTAAAAAACATTTTAAATATACTAAAATTACTCCAAAACTCACAATAACAACAATCACATCAATCTGATTATAAACAAATTAAAAAACAATCGATTATCTTTTACAAATTTTTAGACAGCAATTATTTGAATTTTAAAATCTTAAAATTCTCAAATATTAACTTTGTATCTTTGCCGCTTAGAACTATTTGAAGAAAAAAAATGCGAATTGATATTATAACGATTTTGCCGGAATTATTAAAAAGTCCGTTTGAGGCTTCGATCATGAAACGCGCCATAGACAAAGGTCTGGTTGAAGTTCATTTTCATAATTTACGTGATTATACTACGAACAAACAAAAAAGTGTCGACGATTATCCTTTTGGAGGAGGCGCCGGAATGGTTATGACTGTTCAGCCAATTGACGCTTGTATCACACATTTGAAAAGCGAACGTGAATACGACGAGATCATTTATATGTCGCCAGACGGGGAAACTTTGAACCAAAAAATGGCCAATACAATGTCGATGTATGAAAACATTATCATTTTATGCGGACATTATAAAGGTGTAGATCAGCGCGTTCGTGATCATTTTATTACGAAAGAAATTTCGATTGGTGATTATGTTTTATCTGGTGGAGAATTAGGCGCTTTGGTTTTATCAGACGCTTTAATTAGATTAATTCCTGGTGTTTTAAGCGATGAAACTTCAGCATTAACAGATAGTTTTCAGGATAATTTACTTTCAGGACCTATATATACAAGACCTGCAGATTATAAAGGATGGAAAGTTCCTGAGGTTTTAACAAGCGGTCACTTTGCTAAAATTGACAAATGGCGTGAGGATATGGCTTTTGAACATACAAAGAACAGAAGACCTGATTTGCTTGAAGGACATTAGAAAAAGTGGTCAGTATTCAGTTTTTTTTAGTATTCAGTCTTATCATGTCGAATACTGAACACTAAAATACTGAACACTGAATACTAGAAAATAATGAGTGATTTTAATCTAAAACGTATTTACAATACACGGAATTTTATTGAGATGAATTACAATCAAGTCATCTCAATAAGTTCTCTTGAAGATATTTCCAGTTACTCTTATCGAAATTTGCAACGCGTTTTTTATTCTTTATTTAAGGAAACAATTGGCGCTTATCAAACCCGATTGAAAATAGAAAACGGCTATAAAAAACTTTTGTATTCGAATGCGCCAATTTCAGATATTGCGCTTGAAGTAGGATTTGCCGATGTGCAGTCTTTTTCGAAAACTTTCAAAAAACATTTCAATTGTTCGCCTTCTGTTGCGCGAAATCAAAAGGAACTTTTATTAAACGACGTTCATCCGCAACAAACTATTTCTCCTGTTTTAGAACCTGAGATTCTTTTTATTCCCGAAAAAACAGTTTATTATTCCAGTTGTAAAACTTCTTATATCAATCCGGAAATAGAAAATCTTTGGGATACGCTATTACAAAATGAATTTTCTGAACCTATTACAGATTTCTTCGGCATTATAACAGATGATATTGTGATTACCGAAAAAACTAAATGTACTTACGAAGCTTGCATTGTTACGGAAACTATCACTAAAAACCTTCCGATAAAAAAGATTTTTGGAGGTCGATATGCTCGTTTTTTTCATCATGGATGTTACGAAACCTTAGAAGATACATATCAGCAAATCTTCGGAAAATGGTTTTTAAACAACAATTTCGAGTTCTCTCATTTGCCTGTAATTGAACATTATATTACAAACAACGGAAATTGCGATACTCCATCAAATTATCTTACGGCGATTTTTATTCCTCTTCTTTAACTTGTCCATTTTGGACAACTGTGCAATTATACTTTAGAAATACATTTGTACTGTCAAAATACCGGTATAAAATGACACTAAACACTTAATTAACAACAACTAAGATGAATAAATTATTTCTAACCCTATTATTATTGCCTCTATTCTCTTCTTGTCAGCAAGACGAAGCAATAGCAAAACCGGATGAATCAAAAAATACCGAAATTATGTATACAATGCCCGAAGAATCGGCACCACATGAAGGAACTTGGCTTCAATGGCCACATCAATATCAATATGGAATTGATTATCGAAATGATTTAGATACAACGTGGATTGCCATGACGAAATCATTAGCAACAAGCGAAAAAGTTCATATAATTGCCTACGATACAACTGAAAAAAACAGAATTACTGAGTTATTGAAAAATGCAAAGGTTTCTTTAGCAACTATAGAATTTAAAATTTTTAAAACCGACGATGTTTGGATCAGAGATAATGGCCCTATTTATGTAAAAGACAAAAACAATCAATTGGTAATTCAGGATTGGGGATTTAATGGTTGGGGCAAAAAAGCAGCTTTCAAAAATTGCAATACTATCCCTTCGCAAATTGCAAAAGATCAAAAAACGACAATTGTAGATTTAAATAGCATAATGATTAATGAAGGCGGCGCTGTAGAAATAGACGGAAACGGAACTTTATTAGCCACCAAAAGCGCGATATTAAATTCGAATCGTAATCCCGGAATGACGCAGCAACAAGCCGAAGCAAATTTTAGAAAGTATTTAGGAATAACACATTTTATTTGGCTTGACGGAAAAGCAGGAAGAGAAATTACAGACATGCACATTGATGGTTTTGCACGTTTTGGCAACACAAACACAATCGTAACCATGAATGAAAACGATTTGTTGTATTGGGAAGTTCCAGAAAATGACGTTACAACTCTGTACAATTCAAAAGACATAAATGGCAAAAATTATACTTTTGTAAAACTGCCATTGTCTAAGAATGATGTTGTAACAACTTATGGCAAAAAATTAGGCTACAAAGGCTCTTATGTAAACTATTATATTGGAAATACCGTTGTTTTAGTTCCTAATTACAATGATCCAAATGACGCCGTTGCAAATCAATTGATTCAGAATTTGTATCCTTCCAGAAAAGTAATTGGTATTGATGTTCGCAATTTATATGCAAATGGAGGAATGATTCATTGCGTTACACAACAGCAACCAAGATAAAAATTTTTTGTTTCAGGTTTCTTTTGTTTCAGGTTTCAAGTTTGGATTGCGTAATGCAGGAAACTTGAAACTTGAAACCTGAAACAAAAAAACACCTTAACAGCCATTTTATCAACAACTTAAAATAATTTACAATTAACAATTTATAATTCATAATTATTTTCTACATTTGCACCCGAATTAGACTAACCTCTGGCGAGATCCGTGAATGTTGCTCTATATAAAAACCATAATTATAAGATATCATGGCAGATTTAATGAAATTCGTTCAAACCGAATTAGTTGCTAAAAAAGATTTCCCTGTTTTTGGAGCTGGAGATACTATCACAGTTTTCTACGAAATTAAAGAGGGTGAAAAAACAAGAACTCAGTTTTTCAAAGGAGTTGTTATTCAAAGAAGAGGTTCTGGTAACACAGAAACTTTTACTATCCGTAAAATGTCAGGTGCAATTGGAGTTGAGCGTATCTTCCCAGTAAACTTACCAGCTTTACAGAAAATTGAAATCAACAAAAAAGGAGCTGTACGTAGAGCTAGAATTTTCTACTTCAGAGAACTTACTGGTAAAAAAGCTAAGATTAAAGATAAAAGAAGATAATCATTTATCTCTTTGTTATAAAAAAGCTCGTTTCATTTATTTGAAACGAGTTTTTTTTGTGCCTGATTTTTAAAATATTTTGCGTGATCTTTTTCAGGAGCTAATCCCGCTCCCGAAGTCTCGGGACGTTTCAATCTTTTGTGCCTCCCGAAGCCTCGGGACCGGCACAAAAGGATTTTCTCCCGACACTTCGGGACTATCGGGGCTAGGGCAATTGTTTTCATAACAATATTTTCGTTTAGTTTTGGCTTTCTTGCTCTGTCAAATAGAACCGTGAATACCTTTGTCAAAGTTTTAAACTTTGACAAAGGTTTACGTTATCTAAATATTCGCAATCTTGTCATTTCGACTGAAGGGAGAAATCATACGCGGGATTCGGCAAAGATTGGCGACAATATTGAACGCGGATGACGCGGATTCGCTTTGCGAAAACACGGATTAAAACGGATTTTATCAGCTTAATCTTGTCATTTCGACGGAGGAGAAATCTTCGTGAGTAACTCCGTTCCTAAAGTCGTCAATCTTTGCCGAGTTTCTTACGAAGATTTCTCGTTCCTCGAAATGACAAACTCTACGGATTACTGTCGAGCTTCGGGACGCAATCAAAATCGCCAATCTTTACCGAATCCCGAGTGTGATTTCTCCCTTCGGTCGAAATGACAAGATTGAGTAATCAGCAACAATTTGTTCCATCGGAACATCTCATCGGTAGAAAAAAAATAGATTGTGAAAAATATCGTCCTGTAAGGACGTTTGACAAATTGTGCGTCTAATATGTATGTGTTTTTGATGTCATTATTTATAAAATCAAACGTTCCTACGGAACGTCAAAAATGCCGTGTTTATTTGATTACCGATGAGATGTTCCGATGGAACAAAAAAGATAGCGAACAGACGAAGTAAATCACACGCGGGACGCAATCAAAATCGCCAATCTTTGCCGAATCCCGCGTGTGATTTCTCCTCCGTCGAAATGACAAGATTGTGGAGATAATCGCGCTTAATAAACAAAAATTTCTCATTTTACGGTTTGCGTGAGGGATAGAAGTGGAAAGCCCACAGCCTGACGAAGGAAGTGCGAGGACTTGCAGCGGATAGCCCGACCCGCCTTTTTCGGCGGGGCACGCCCAAAATAAAAAAACCGACACTCTTAAAGCATCGGTTTGTATTTTAATGAAAGATTGGTTTTCTATTTTTTTAATAGTTTTTCCAAATATTCGATTTTGTCTTTTTCAGCTTGTAGTAAACGTTCGTAAAGCTTTTCTTTTTCCTGATAAGTTTCAATTAATTTATCTAATGGATTGAAAGTACAATTATTATTATGTCCCAAATGACCGTTATTGATACTATTATCGTGGAAAGTATTAAAATAGCTAATCATATTTTCTTCTGAAAAATTTTTAATTGCTTCTACACTTACTCCCAAAGCTTTTGCAATTTCTACCAATTTTTCTTCCTCTATCGTTTCACTGTTTTCAATAGCCGATATAGCTTGTTGGTTTGTTCCTAAAGCCTGCGCCAAAGCTTCTTGCTTCATATCACGAAGTTCACGAATACGGCTAATTTTTCGCCCTATATGATTTGGTTTTGTAAGTGTGCTCATAATTCAAAGATAATGATTAAGCGTAATAATAAACAACAAGTAAAAAACATATTAAACAATGTATCTCACATTTGTTATATGTCTTTTGCATTTTAGTCAAAAATACAATTTTTCATACAAAAACAAGCAAAACCAAAATGATTTTAAGCAACTGTAGTATTTCCGTTTTCCGAAATGTTCTGCTTTTACTTAAGATTCATCAAAACTGTAATTTTTTAATACCAAAATCACCAATTTAGCAATTAAATGAGTCCGAAATAACAATCTGATAATTTCAGCATTTCTCATCAAAACTACACCGTTTTCGGACTGTTTTTATTATATTTGCTCCGCTCATTTTGAGCCGACTATACCTTTACATCGCTTAATCTCGGCGATACGATTATAAAAAAAAAAAGAAATGAAACAGAATTCAAAAATCTATTACACCTTAACTGATGAGGCGCCATTGTTAGCGACTTATTCTTTTTTACCTATTGTTCAAGCATTTACTGCTACGGCTGGTATTGCTATTGAAACTAGAGACATCTCTTTAGCAGGTAGAATTTTATCGAATTTTCCTGAGTTTTTAACTGATGATCAAAAAACCGGAGATGCTTTGGCTGAACTTGGTCAATTAGCAACACAACCTGAAGCTAATATCATCAAATTACCAAACATTTCAGCATCTGTACCGCAATTAAAAGCAGCTATTGCTGAATTACAATCTCACGGGTACAAAATTCCTAATTATCCGGAAGATCCTCAAAATGATGCCGAAAAAGATGCTAAAGCAAAATATGCTAAAGTTTTAGGTTCTGCAGTAAATCCTGTTTTACGTGAAGGAAATTCTGATCGTAGAGCGCCAAGAGCGGTTAAGAATTTTGCAAAAGCAAATCCGCACTCAATGGGTGCTTGGTCTGCTGACTCAAAAACTAAAGTTGCTTCTATGCCAAACGGTGATTTCTACGGAAGTGAAAAATCGCTTACTGTTGCTGAAGCTAATGATGTAAAAATCGAATTTGTTGCAAAAGACGGTACAACTACTGTTCTTAAAGCAAGTACTCCGCTTAAAGCTGGTGAAATAATTGATAGTTCTGTTTTGAACTTACACGCTTTAAAAACTTTTGTTGCAGGCGCAATTGCTGAAGCAAAAAAAGAAGGTGTTTTACTTTCTGTGCACTTAAAAGCTACAATGATGAAAGTTTCAGATCCAATTATCTTTGGCGCTATCGTTGAAGTATATTTTGCTGATCTTTTCAAAAAATATGAAACTTTATTTGCTGAATTAAACATTGATACAAGAAACGGTTTAGGTGATATCTACGCAAAAATTGCAGGAAGACCTGAACAAGCTGAAGTTGAAGCTGATATTACAAAAGCTATCGAAAACGGACCAGCTCTTGCAATGGTAAATTCTGATAAAGGAATTACAAACTTACACGTTCCGTCTGACGTTATTGTTGATGCTTCTATGCCGGCAATGATTCGTACTTCTGGACAGATGTATAATAAAGAAGGAAAACAACAAGATACACTTGCTGTAATTCCGGATCGTTCTTATGCTGGAGTTTATACTGCAACAATCGATTTCTGTAAAAAACACGGTGCTTTTGATCCAAAAACAATGGGAAGTGTTCCTAACGTAGGTTTAATGGCTCAAAAAGCAGAAGAATACGGATCTCACGATAAAACTTTCCAAATGAAAGCTGACGGAGTTGTTCGTGTGGTTGACAATAAAGGAACTGTTTTAATGGAGCAAAACGTTGAGGCAAATGACATTTTCAGAATGTGTCAGGCTAAAGACGCTCCAATTCAGGACTGGGTTAAACTTGCTGTAAACAGAGCTCGTTTGTCTGATACTCCTGCTGTTTTCTGGTTAGACGAAAACAGAGCGCATGATAGAGAATTGATTGCAAAAGTTCAAAAATACCTTAAAGATTACAACACTGTAAACTTAGATATTCGTATCCTTAACCCAATTGCTGCTACAGAATTTACTTTAGACAGAATCATTAAAGGTTTAGATACTATCTCTGTAACAGGAAACGTTTTACGTGATTATTTAACTGACTTATTCCCAATTTTAGAATTAGGAACTTCGGCTAAAATGTTATCTATCGTTCCGTTAATGAACGGTGGTGGATTGTTCGAAACTGGTGCTGGAGGATCTGCTCCAAAACACGTTGAGCAATTTACAGAAGAAGGATATTTACGTTGGGATTCATTAGGAGAATTTTTAGCTCTTGGTGCATCTTTAGAGCATCTAGGACAATCTTTAGATAATTCTAAAGCAATTGTTTTATCTGAAACTCTTGACGAAGCAAACGATAAATTCCTTGCAAACGATAAATCTCCAGCTCGTAAAGTTGGTCAAATTGACAACCGTGGTTCTCACTTTTACCTTGCTTTCTATTGGGCACAAGCTCTTGCAGCTCAAAATAAAGATGCTGAATTGAAAGCTATCTTTACTCCAATTGCTGCTGAACTTGAAGCTAATGAAGCTAAAATCGATGCGGAATTAATTGGTGCACAAGGAAAACCTCAAACTCTTGGTGGTTACTACCAACCAACTCCTGAGTTAGTGAGCAAAGCAATGCGTCCAAGTGCAACTTTCAATGCAATTATCGCTGAAATAAAATAATCAATCCGAAAAGACGCACTGCTGTGCGCCTCTACGATATGTTATAAATTTAAAAAGACAACTCTAAAAGGTTGTCTTTTTTTTTGTCTAATACTTTTGTAAGACATAAAACGCAAATAAGGAAATTATGCATTAAAACAGCAAATAAAACACTGATAATCTGTAACAAAAAAAAAATATTCTTAACTTATCTTTAACAAACGTTCCGTAGTTATATTTAGTAAGAATTATTAACTATGTGTTTCAAAACCAAGACAATGATTAGTAAAAAAATTGGGTTTCTTTTTATACTGCTCTTAACGACTTTTATATCATTCTCTCAGGAAAAATTTACCTTAAGCGGTACCATTACAGATTATAAAAATAACGAAACCTTAATTGGAGTAAATATTTATATTCCCGCACTAAAAATTGGAACTACAACCAATGAATACGGTTTTTATTCGCTTACTATTCCCAAAGGAGAACATGAAATCGAGATAAGTTATGTAGGTTATCAAACCATTCAAAAAACCATTACTCTAAATCAAAATACTAAAAACAATTTTGCAATTAACGAAAGTGGCGAAGAACTCCAAGAAGTTGTAATTACAGACAACAAAAGAAAGATCAACATCAAATCGCCGGAAATGAGCACCAATAAGCTTTCTATTGCTACAATAAAAAGAATGCCGGTTGTTATGGGTGAAGTCGATGTTTTGAAATCGATTCTACTGCTTCCAGGAGTTACAAATGCTGGCGAAGGCGCTTCGGGGTTTAATGTTCGTGGCGGCGGCGCAGATCAGAATTTGATTTTATTAGACGAAGCAACTATTTTTAATTCTTCACACGTTTTTGGTTTTTTCTCCGTCTTTAATCCCGATGCTATTAAGGATTTAAAATTATACAAAGGCGGAATTCCTGCTCGCTATGGCGGAAGAGCTTCTTCGGTTTTAGATATTTATCAGAAAGACGGAAACAGTAAAGAATTTCATCTAAACGGAGGAATTGGTTTGGTTTCCAGCCGTCTTCTTGCCGAAGGACCTTTGGTAAAAGATAAAGGTTCCTTTTTAATTGGCGGAAGAGCTTCTTATGCACATTTGTTCTTGAAACTTTCCGAAAAGAATAAAGATAATGCCGCTTATTTTTACGATTTAAATACCAAACTAAGCTATAAACTAAACGACAATAACAGTTTGTATTTATCAGGGTATTTTGGTCGCGATGTTTTTAGTCTGAATAAAAGTTTCACCAATACTTACGGAAATTCAACCTTAAATCTGCGCTGGAATCATTTATATAACGATAAATTATTTGCCAACTTATCATTAATTTACAGTGATTACTATTATGGACTTGATCTGAACTTTGTAGGTTTTAATTGGGATTCAGGAATTAAAAATTACAACATCAAGTACGATTTCAAAAACTACATTTCAGATAAGTTCAAATTGAATTATGGCTTAAGCGGAATTTATTACGAATTCAATCCTGGAACAATTAAACCAACTAATATTAAATCCGGAATTAATCCCGATCAACTAGATAAAAAATACGCTTTTGAACCTTCTGTTTATATTGAAGCCGAAAATCAGCTTTCGAAAAAAATCACGGTTTCTTACGGATTACGTTATAGTTTGTTTTATCGTTTAGGAGAATCAACCATTAATTATTACGATAATAATGAACCTGTAGTTTTCGATACAGATATGCAGATTTATGAAAAAGGAATTCCAACTTCGACTAAATATTTTGGAAAAAATAAAGTCATTCAAAACTATAATAATTTAGAACCACGATTCGCAGTTTCCTATCAGCTCAATGATGATCAATCTATCAAAGCAAGCTATAATCGCATGGCACAATATCTTCAGTTAATATCGAATACCTCATCTCCTACTCCGCTCGATGTCTGGATGCCAAGTGATAATTATATCAAACCACAAATTGCAGATCAGGTTGCTTTAGGTTATTTTAGAAATATTCAAAACGGCGCTTATTCACTTGAAGTAGAAACTTATTATAAAAAGATTCAAAACAGACTTGACTATATAGATGGTGCAGATTTAATTGCAAACGACGCTATCGAACAAGTAATTCTAAACGGACGAATGCGCGCTTATGGTCTGGAAATTATGCTAAAGAAAAACGAAGGCAAATTCAACGGATGGATCTCCTACACATTATCAAAATCACAACAACAAACTCCGGGAAGAACTCCCGAAGAAACTGGGATTAACAACGGTCAATGGTACAGTTCGCCTTATGATAAAACACATAATCTGGCAGTAACATCTGCTTATAATCTAAATGAAAAATGGTCTTTTGGTGCTAACTTTGCTTTGCAATCCGGTCAGCCAGTTACGTATCCAAACGCACAATATGAATATTTAGGAATCACGGTTCCAAGTTATGGTTTACGAAATGAAAATCGTTTGCCCGCATATCATCACTTAGACGTTTCGGCAACTTTGACGCCTCGAACAAACAAAGACAGAAACTGGAAAGGCGAATGGGTTTTTAGCATTTATAACTTGTACAATCGCCAGAATGCTGCCTCTATAAACTTCCGTCAGAATGTAGATACAGGCGCTAATGAAGCCGTACAAACATCAATTTTCGGAATTGTGCCGGCTGTTAGTTATAATTTTAAATTCTAAAAAACCATTTTCTTTCAAAAGAAATAAAAGATATACTATGAAAAAAGCAACCTTAATAATCGTGTTTTTTATGTCACTTTTCTTCGCAAGTTGTGAAGAAGTTGTTGATGTAAATTTAGATACAGCGCCACCAAAATTAGTAATTGAAGCCGCTATAAATTGGGAAAAAGGAACAACCGGAGCTCAACAAGTTATAAAACTAACAACGACAACAGGTTATTTTGAAAGCAAAATTCCAATCGTTACAGGAGCAACAGTTTATATCCGAAACAGCACAAACCAACTGTTTACTTTTAACGAAGTTCCTAAAACCGGTCGATACGTATGTACAAACTTCAAACCTAAATTAGAAGAACAATATACACTGACCATAATTAGCAAAGGAAATACTTATACCGCCAGCGAAACCTTAAAATCTGTCGCTCCCATGACAAGAATAGAACAAAATAATGAAGGCGGATTTTCAGGAACAGATATTGAAATTAGAGCCTATTATAATGATCCAGGTGACGCAGACAATTACTATCTTTACAAATATTTATATTCCAACAAAGTAACGTCTACTTATTATGCTGATGAAGATAAATTCTTTCAGGGGAATGAATTTTTCAGCAAATCAAATGACGATGATTTAGAAGTTGGAAACACAATTGAAATTACCCATTTCGGAATTTCAAAACAATACTATAATTACATGACTATTTTGGTCAGTATTGCAGGAAGTAATGTTGGCGGACCATTTCAGTCGCCACCTGCAACCGTAAAAGGAAACATTATCAATACAACTGATAAAGCCAATTATCCATTAGGATATTTTTCACTTTGCGAAACCGTTACAAAAAAATACAAAATCGAATAATTAAGTAAAAAATGGAAGCCCAAATCAAAATTTTTACCGAAAAAAAACTTGTAGGTAAGCACATCGATATGTCTTTTATAGAAAACAAAACTTTTCAATTATGGAGTAGTTTTATGCCAAGAAAAAAAGATATCAAAAATTCGGTAGATTCAAATTTATACTCACTTGAAGTTTTTCCAGTTGGACATTTTGACAATTTTGACCCCAGTAATATATTTCAAAAATGGGCAGCAGTAGAAGTTTCCGACTTTGATCATATTCCAAAAGAAATGGAAACCTTAATAATTCCAACAGGATTATATGCCGTTTTTATTCATAAAGGTCCACAAAGTGAAGGTCATAAAACCTATCATTCTATTTTTGTCGAATGGCTTCCAAATTCCGATTATACAATCGACGAAAGACCACATTTTGCCGTAATGGATGAAAGATATAAAAAAGACGATCCAGATTCTGAAGAAGAAATTTGGATTCCGATAAAAAATAAAAACTAAAAATATCATGCTAATCGAAACCTTAAAATCGCTTTTTGAAAGAGATCTTAACAAATTAAAACTCGAAATAGAATCGTATCAAAACGAAAGTCAGATTTGGGCAATTGACAAACAAGTTTCCAATTCAGCCGGAAATCTTTGTTTACACCTTATCGGAAACATCAACCTTTTTATAGGAAACCAAATTGGCAAAACAGATTATGTTCGCGATCGTCCTTTAGAATTTTCTCTTAAAAACGTCCCAAGAGCCGAATTAATTGCCAAAATAGACGATACAATGCTGGTTGTAGATAAAGCGCTAGATACATTATCTATTAATGATTTAGAAGAAATTTATCCCATGATAGTTTTCGAAAAAGAAATGACAACAGGCTTTTTTCTGGTACATCTTTCTACACATTTAGCCTATCATTTAGGGCAAATCAATTACCATAGAAGATTGTTAGATTAGTAAATTTTCAGTCTCAGTTTTCAGTAAACTGAGACTGAAAACTATTCAAAAAGCTTCAACATATGTAAAGGCATAAAAATTAGAATTAGACAACCTTTGTCAATACTTAATTCTAAATTTTAAAACATGAAACATTTACTTCTTGCCTTACTTTTATTTTCTGCATTTGGTGTAAAAGCACAAACTTTCAAAAATCCAGCATCTTTATTCGATCCAACTCCTTACGGTTTTAGTCACGCTTCATCAGTTTCTACTCCTGGCGAATTCGTCTACATTTCCGGTCAAAGTGGCGGATTAGGCAAAGAACATTCCTTAAGCAATAACTTTAGAGAACAAACACAAGTTGCCTTAAAAAACATCGTAACAGTTCTTGACAGCTATAATCTAAAACCTGAGAATGTTATGAAAATAACGATTCTAATAGTCGATCATTCCCCGGAAAAACTCAAAATATGGGAAGAAGAAATAAGCAAAGTCTGGAAAAACAAACCATTTCCGGCAAGCACATTAATTCCAGTTTCAAAACTAGCCATCGACGGAATGTTAATCGAAGTCGACGCAACAGCATTTAAAACAACAAAATAAGTTTTCTGAACCATTAAGATATTAAGAAAAATTAAGTTTTAATCTTAATATCTTAATTCAAAAAAATCTAAAATCTATCCCGAAACTTCGGGACTACAATCTCAACCTTTCGTACATTTGCACCACATTTCAAATCAAGAATCATAATGTCTTCACACCATATCGTACGCGACGACCAGGAACCAGCCTTAATTATTGCCAACGGAGCAGCATGTAATCCAGAGTTATTAGGCCAATTATTAGAATGGTCGCCATTGGTAGTTGTGCTCGATTCAGCCATCGAAAGAGTAATCGAATTAGACATTAAAGTCGATGTACTTTTAGGAGATTTCGACCACGGTTTTGATCCCGAAATTTACAAAACATCACAATATCCAATCGAAATTGTACATACACCAGATCAAAACAAAACCGATTTAGAGAAAGCCTTCGATTATTTAATCGAAAGAAAAATTCCTGCCGTAAACGTAGTTTGGGCAACCGGAAAACGCGCAGATCATACCATTACAAACCTTACAAATATCGTTCGTTACCGTAATTTAATCAAAATTGTAATTCTCGACGATCACTCCAAAATCTTTTTATTACCCAACAAATTCGAGAAATGGTACACTGCAAAAACACCAATTTCCCTGATTCCAATTGGCGTAGTAAACGGCATTAATTCCATCAATTTAGAATATCCATTACAAAACGACACCTTAACAATTGGCTACAGAACTGGCAGCAGCAATTCTGTTACTCAAGACGGATTAGTTACTATTACTCATACTGACGGCGATTTATTGCTAATGGAATGCATGGATTAACGAATTATCAACTTTAGTGAAGTCAAAGATTATTGGAATTTTCAGGAGCTATTTCCTGCTGTCCACTATATCTTTTCCTGGCTAAAGGAGCCAGAAAAAGGATGCCGTTCTCATCAAGGCTAGAACGATGGTTTCCATAATTACCTCTTTCTCCAAAAGGAATGACTATCTTTGCACGGAAATTCACAAAAATGAAAGAAACAGACAATTCCGAAAAAAACATATTACATTCCAGAAATCTTCATCGTTCCCGTTATGATTTCAAACTTCTTATCGCGAATTGTCCTGAATTAAAACCTCAAGTCGCCGTAAACGTTCACGGAATTGAAACTATAGATTTCAGCAATCCAATTTCAGTAAAATTGCTCAACAAAGCATTATTACAAACGTATTACGACATTCGAAATTGGGATATTCCTAAAAATTACCTTTGCCCTCCAATTCCCGGAAGAGCAGATTACATACATTACCTAGCCGATTTATTAGCAGAAACCAATAACGGAATGATTCCTCAAGGTTCATCAGTCTTAGGATTAGATGTAGGAACCGGCGCCAATTGTATTTATCCAATTCTGGGAAATGCAATTTACGATTGGAGTTTTGTAGGAACAGATATCGACGAAAAAGCAATTGAAAATTGCAGTAAAATCATCGAAGCAAATCCGCAATTAATTGACGCGATAAGTTTACAACAACAAACAGAATCTCGTTTTATATTCAAAAATATTATCACTCCAGAAGATCGTTTTACCTTCACGATGTGTAATCCTCCTTTTCATTCTTCTGCCGAAGATGCGAATCAAAGCACCGTTCGTAAAGTTTCGAATTTAAATCCAAAAGAAAAGAAGAAAACAAATCCTGTTTTAAACTTCGGCGGTCATAATGCCGAATTATGGTGTGATGGCGGCGAAATTGGTTTTGTTACCCAAATGATTTACGAAAGCGCAAAATTTGCTATGCAATGTTTGTGGTTTACGACATTAGTTTCAAAAAGAGAAAATTTGTCCAGCATTTACAAAACATTGAATAAAGTAAATGCCGCTTCAATCAAAACAATCGATATGGCTCAAGGCCAAAAAACAAGCCGTGTTGTAGCGTGGACTTTTATGAGCGAAAGTCAACAAAAAGCATTCAAACTTTAAAACTCTGATTTTCAGCACTAAAACTTGATTTTATAATTTGCTTTTGGTAAATTTACTATAAAAGCAATTAATAAATTATGGCTGATTATATTGGTTACCTCGCATCGTTTTTTATTGTCGGAGGTTTTCTGTTGAAAGATCTCAGAACAATACGCTTTATAAATCTCTTTGGATGCATCTGTTTTGTTCTTTACGGCATCTTTCTAAAAGATTATAAAGATGTTAGTCAATGGCTTTTACCCGTTATTATTCCAAATGCTATTTTGGCAATCGTGCAAATCTATCATCTAACCGTAAAAGATCCTAAGAGATTGTAACCAGATATAAAACCAAAATAATTCCTACAAATTTATCGTAGTCAATTTTTTATTGTATATTTGCATTATATAAATAGGTAATTCCTGAGTCAACGTGGCGGTGAAACATCTACCATAAATGTATTGTTAATGCATCGTTTTCAGGGGCTATTTTTAAAAAATACCAAAGGGCTTTATTAAGCCCTTTTTTTTGTGCCTTTATTTTAGATGATGAAAATATATATTGACGAAAGCGGAGATTTAGGATGGAAATTTGACAAACCAAACAGAGATGGTGGTTCAAGTAGATTTATCACAATTACGGGAATTATTATCTCTAAAGATGAAGAAAAGTATATCTCTCGTTTTATTTCTGATATTTATAAAAAATATAATTTAACGCCAAATATTGAAAAAAAAGGTGCCAATTTCATATCTGAGCATTCATCGTTTATAACTTCTCAACTAGCAAATAAAATAATTACTAAGAGCACTTCATTTAAAATTATTTCAATTACAGTAAATAAATCAAAAGTCTATAAGTCATTAAGAAAAGACAAAAACATATTTTATAATTATGTTCTTGGCTTATTATTAAAGCCTGAAATTATTCAACTTGATAACGCCGAAATTGTATTAGACAAAAGAACGATCAAAGTTAGCCATGGCGAAAGTTTTCCTGATTATATAAAAACAGAAATTTGGGGACAAGGAATTGATATAGATATTTCTTGCGAATTTTTAGAAAGCACTAATAATAAAATGATTTGGTTTGCAGACTGGTATGCGAATTTTATTTGGAGAAATCATGAAGACAACGAATCTAGCTCCCATATTATTTTAATGGAACTCCCTAAAAATAGATTTGTAGAAAAAAAACTTTTCTTCTAGATAAAATTTAAAGCATTGTAATTCTGATACTTTAAACTAAAATTCTGATACTTTGTCTCTGTAATTCTCAGTACCTTTAAAGTAAATTGAATTACATGAGTACGCCAAAAATATTTATTAGAACTATCCTATTTCTTTTACTTGCAAGTTGCGCTTCGTCTAAAAAAGCAAAATTTGAAGATTACGTTTTTAAAACGAAATCTGAAAAGCAAACCTATTTAAGTTCCTACGACAAAGCCCTAAAACTTTGGGATATTCCATATTCAGAAGAAAATATAAAAACCAGTTTTGGAACAGCACATATTGTAATCGCCGGACCAAAAAACGGAAAAGATCTGGTTTTACTCCACGGAATGGACGCCAGTTCAACGATGTGGTATCCAAATATTAAAGCTTTAGCCAAAAATCATCACATTTATGCCATTGATTTTTTGATGGAACCCAACAAGTCCACATTAACAGCAAAATCACTTTCGTCTGACGAAATAGTCCTTTTATACAACGAAATCTTTACACATTATAAATTAAAGAAATTTGACATTGTAGCAGCTTCTCGTGGCGGTTGGATTGCAACTTTATTAGCCGTTCAAAAAGACAATTCGATAGACAAACTAGTTTTACTAAGTCCGGCACAAACCTTTAAATTTATAGACAAAGTAAGAAAAACAAGTTCTGCTTTAATGTTGAAACTTTTCCCAAGCGAAAAGAAATTCGGAAAGACATTAAAAACCTTTTCTACACATCCAGAAAAAATTAGTCCCATTTATAAAAAGCAATTTTATCTCGCCAATAAATACGCGAAATCAAATTCAAGCATGCTTAAAATGACACCTTTTTCAGATAAAGAATTAGAATCTGTAAAAAACCCTGTTTTAGTATTAATAGGCGATCACGACGTTATAAATTCCGAAGAAAGTCTGGAACGCGCACAAAAATATTTACCCAATTGCAAAACTAAAATAATCAAAGATGCCGGGCATTTTCTATCTATAGATCAATCGAAAATTGTAAATGATGCAATGGTTAATTTTTTAGAATAATTGGCAATGACTAGCAAAGTCGCAGAGATTTTGTCATTTCGACGGAGGAGAAATCTCCGTGAGAAGCTCGACAAAGATTAGATTTTCATTGCGGAGTTACTTGCGAAGATTTCTCCTCCGTCGAAATGACAAGATTATGCTTAAGCATTCGGACTTTGCAGGATTAATTTTAAAATTCGTGAAATTCGTGGCAAACCTTTTTTATCTTTTTTATAGAATTCAAACTTTGTATCTTTACAAAACTAATCTTTTCATCCTTCAAAAATGAATTTCCAAGTATCCTCAGAGTATAGTCCAAAAGGTGATCAGCCACAAGCAATTGAAAAACTTTCGCAAGGTATTGTAGACGGCGAAAAATATCAGACTTTATTAGGAGTTACGGGATCCGGAAAAACATTTACGGTTGCAAATGTTATACAAGAAGTTCAGAAACCGACTTTAGTTTTGGCACATAACAAGACTTTAGCGGCACAATTATATTCAGAATTCAAGCAATTTTTCCCAAATAATGCGGTTGAATATTTCGTTTCTTACTACGATTATTATCAGCCTGAAGCTTTTATGCCTGTAACGGGAGTTTTTATTGAGAAAGATTTATCTATCAATGAAGAACTTGAAAAAATGCGTTTGAGCACCACTTCTTCACTACTTTCAGGACGTCGGGACGTCTTGGTTGTCGCTTCTGTTTCGTGTTTATATGGTATTGGGAATCCGGTTGAATTTAAGAAAAACGTAATCGAAATTTTCAGAGATCAGGTAATTTCCAGAACAAAATTATTACACAGTTTAGTACAAAGTTTATACGCCAGAACCGAGGCCGATTTTAATCCGGGAACTTTTAGAATAAAAGGTGACACGGTAGAAGTATATCCAAGTTATGCCGATGATGCTTTTAGAATTCACTTTTTTGGAGATGAAATCGAAGAAATAGAATCGTTTGATGCAAAGACATCACAAGTAATTGAAAAATTCAAAAGACTAACGATTTATCCCGCTAATATGTTCGTGACTTCTCCGGAAGTCCTGCAAGGGGCGATTTGGGAAATTCAGCAGGATTTGGTTAAACAAGTTGATTATTTTAAAGAAATAGGAAAACATCTCGAAGCAAAACGTCTCGAAGAACGTACCAATTTTGACTTAGAAATGATACGAGAATTAGGATATTGCTCCGGAATCGAGAATTATTCCAGATACCTTGACGGAAGACAAGCCGGAACAAGACCGTTCTGTTTATTAGATTATTTCCCGAGTGATTATTTAATGGTTGTAGATGAAAGTCACGTAACCGTTTCTCAGGTTCACGCCATGTATGGAGGCGATAGAAGCCGTAAAGAAAATCTGGTTGAATACGGTTTCCGATTACCTGCGGCAATGGACAACAGACCTTTAAAATTTGAAGAGTTTGAAGCCATACAAAATCAAGTGATCTATGTATCTGCAACACCGGCAGATTACGAATTACAAAAAACAGATGGTATTTATATCGAGCAAATTATTCGCCCAACAGGATTGTTAGATCCAATTATCGAAGTAAGACCGAGTTTGAATCAAATCGACGATTTAATCGAAGAAATTCAGGTACGCTGCGAATTAGACGAAAGAGTTTTAGTGACTACTTTGACTAAAAGAATGGCCGAAGAATTAGCCAAATATTTAACTAAAGTAAACATTCGTTGTCGTTACATACACTCTGAAGTTGATACTCTGGAACGTATCGAAATTATGCAGGATTTACGAAAAGGTATTTTTGATGTTTTAATTGGTGTCAACTTACTTCGTGAAGGTCTTGATTTACCGGAAGTTTCTCTAGTTGCAATTTTAGATGCTGATAAAGAAGGATTTCTTCGTAACTACAGATCTCTAACACAAACTATTGGTCGTGCGGCAAGAAACCTGAACGGAAAAGCAATTATGTATGCCGATAAAATAACGGCGAGTATGCAACGAACAATCGATGAAACAGATTATCGAAGAACAAAACAAATAAATTACAACGTCGAAAATGGTATTACGCCACAAGCTTTAAACAAAAAAATCGACAGTGCTTTTACCAAAAATCCATTAGTAGAATACGAATTAGGACATACATTATCTATTGCCGCAGAACCAGAAACGGCATATTTATCGAAAGCTGATTTAGAAAAAATGATTCGTGAGAAACGCAAATCGATGGAAAAAGCAGCTAAAGAATTAGACTTCTTGCAAGCTGCAAAATTGCGTGACGATATTAAAAAACTTCAGGAACAATTGCCTTAATTGTGTTGTTCCTGAAAAACTTTCAATAAAATCTTAGGATCAATCATCGCATTTGGTGCATTTTTCATTAGATCTAAAACACGTTTTACAGCACTTGGATTTAATCCCATTTCAAGCGCAATTTGTCTAATTGCAGTAGATTCTTTTTCGTGCAAAACACCATCGCAATACATAATCAAAGCCAATCTGTAGAATTGTTGAATACGCTGAAATTCTGATCTTATGACTACAATGGTTTCTTCCTGATGAAATAAATCTTTAAAATCTGAGAATTGTATATTTAATTCCTGAGCAACAATCCATAAAAAATCATATTCTCTTTTATGTAATTTGCCGTCAACGGTAGAAAAAGCAATCATTTCTAAAAGTAAACTTCTCTTTTCGGTCTCGGTATTCATCAATTTATTATTTTTAGCTAAATTATTGTTTTTAAATCTAAAACGCAAAAGAACTCATGATTCGAGTATTCTTCTTTTCTATTTTTCTTTGGATGACTTTTGTTGGAAATGCACAACAAAGTACGGCTTCAAAAAACGTCTCTACTTTTACAATTGAAGCGCCTCAATTAAAAACCACTAAAAAAATCTGGATCTATCTTCCCGAAAATTATTCGGCTGCAGCCCAAAAGAAATATAGTGTAATTTATATGCAAGATGCTCAGAATTTATTTGATGCTAAAACTTCTTATGTTGGCGAATGGAATGTCGACGAAAAACTGGATAGTCTTAAAGCACAAGTAATTGTAGTTGGTATCGAACATGGAAACGACAAACGTATTGACGAATTAACGCCTTATAAAAACGAAAAATACGGCGGCGGAAATGCCAATAATTATGTTGATTTTATCGTAAAAACTTTAAAACCATATATCGATAAAAACTACAGGACTAAACCAAAAGCTAAAAATACCATTATAATGGGAAGTTCCCTTGGCGGATTAGTTTCGTATTATGCTGCTTTGAAATATCCCGAAGTCTTTGGAAAAGCTGGTGTTTTTTCACCTTCTTTTTGGTTTTCAAATGACATTTACACCTTAACGGAACAAGCGCCGAAAATCAAAACAAAAATTTACTTTTTGTGTGGTGATAAAGAAGATGATGACATGGTAAAAGATGTAAATAAAATGGAACGTTTATTAGAAAAAAATCGCTGTTATTGTCTTCATTTAACCAAAACTAAAATTGTAAAAGGTGGAGAACATAACGAAAAGCTTTGGCGTGATGGTTTTGTAAATGCAGTGCTTTGGCTGGGTTATTAAATTAAAAAAATCGAAACATTATGGAACTAATCTTAAGAGAATACAACCTCAAATTAAAACATACTTTTACTATTTCCAGAGAATCGATTGATTTTCAGCCTTCCTTAATTATTGAGCTTAAAAGTGATGGTTTTTCAGGTTTTGGAGAAGCAACTTCAAATCCGTATTACAAAACTACAGTTCCAATGATGATACAGGATTTAGAAGAAATCAGGCATATTATTGAAACGACAGAAAATGAAACTCCTGATGAATTCTGGGCAAAAATGCATCCGTATTTAAAAGACGATATGTTTGCTTTGTGCGCATTAGATTTAGCGTACAATGATTTATATGCCCGTAAAAAAGGTAAAAAGTTATACGAATTATGGGGTTATTCTATTGACAAAAATCCGCTTACAGATTATACAATCGGGATTGCTTCGATAGACAAAATGGTTTCAAAAATGCAGGAACTTCCGTGGCCTATTTATAAAATTAAACTCGGAACTAAAGAAGACATTGCAATCGTAAAAGAACTTAGAAAACATACCAATGCCATTTTTAGAATTGATGCCAATTGCGGTTGGGGCGTTGAAGAAACGATAAATAATGCCGTTGAATTAAAGAAACTTGGCGTTGAATTTCTCGAACAACCTATGAAGGCTGATAATTGGGAAGCACATAAAGAAGTTTTTAAACATTCGGTTTTACCCATAATTGCTGACGAAAGCTGCATTATTGAAGAAGATGTTGCAAAATGTCACAATCATTTTCATGGCGTAAATGTAAAACTGGTAAAATGCGGCGGATTAACTCCCGGAAAACGCATGATTGAAGAAGCTAAAAAACTCGGCTTAAAAACAATGGTGGGTTGCATGACAGAATCGACCGTTGGAATATCGGCAATTGCACATTTATTACCACAATTAGATTATGTTGATATGGATGGAGCTTTACTTTTGTCACAAGATATTGCAACTGGCGTAACGATAAAAAATGGCGTTATTCATTATTCTGACTTGAACGGAACGGGAGTTACTTTAATCTAAAACTTATGAATGTCAATCAATTTCCGGATAGAATTATCGAAATCGACCAGGAACAATATTTGTATTTTGGCGGAACGGCTTATTTGGGATTACCAACAAATAAGGCTTTTCAGGAATTGGTTGTCAAAAATATTCAAAAATGGGGAACTACTTACGGAAGTTCCAGAAGCGCAAATATTAAACTTACGGCTTTTGAAAATGGCGAAACTTTTTTGGCCAAACACATTAAAGCAGAAAGTGCTGTTACAGTTTCGTCAGGAATGCTCGCGGGAAAATTAGTAATTGATGAATTGAAAAAACAAACGGATTCTTTCTTTCATTTTCCGGATACGCATCCTGCAATTCAGGCAAATGATAGTTTGCCAGTTTTCATAAATGATAAAATAAACCCGCGCTTATTAGATTCAAAATCGGAGAGAATTACAATTTTAACTGATGTTGTTTCAGGTTTTCAAACTGAGGCAATTGATTTATCTATATTGGCAACAATTCCGAATCATAAAGAAGTTACTTTAGTTATTGATGAATCGCATTCTCTTGGAATTTTAGGCAAAAACGGTTGCGGAATTTATTCGAAAATCAATCTTCCGATAAAAAGAAAAATCATGGTTTCTTCTATAGGAAAAGCTTTCGGATTAACTGGCGGAGTTATTGCAAGTGACGCTTCTTTTATCAATCAGATGCACAATTTAAGCACTTTTGTTTCTGCTGCGGGAATGAATCCTGCTTTTGTACAAACTTTGGCTGATGCTTCTGATCTTTATATAATTCAACATCAGAAATTACTAGAAAATCTGGATTATATTGATCAGAAATTAATCAAAAATGATGCGATTAAATTTGATAAAACATATCCTTTAATTTATCTGAAAGATGATAATATGATTGAAATTTTAAAAGCAAAAAAAATTATTATCGCCAGTTTTAAATATCAGGAAAACTCTAATAATCTTAATCGAATTGTTATAACTGCAAATCATTTATATGAAGATTTGGATAAGTTGATTGCTATTTTAAATGGTTATTCTAATTAAAAAAAAGTAATATCGATTTATCTCTCGCAAAGTCGCAGAGTCGCAAAGTTTTATAAATTATGATTTTTGACTTGCCTCCAGCTTTAGCTGGAGTTTACAAAAAGTGTGTAATTGGCTTTAGCCAAACAGATATTTTGGCTAAAGCCAATTTTTTAGTATTATTTTATTATCTCCAGCTAAAGCTGGAGGCAATTCAAAATAAAAACTTTGCTTAGGTTAAATTTTAAAAAATTCTTGAACTTGGCGTCTTTGCGACTTTGCGCGAAAATTTTGGCAGCATATATATTTAAAATTAAGACACTCCACTTTGTCTGCAATTCTAAATCTAAAATTGTATTCAAATTAGTTTTAAAACGTACCTTTGTAAAAAATTAAACGATGACAAACAACGATATCCTAAAAAAACTGCGCGTGGCTTTGATGCTCCGTGACGACCAAATAGTTGAAATTTTAGAATTAGTAGATTTTAGAATTACAAAATCAGAATTGGGCGCTTTTTTTAGAGCCGAAGATCATGAAAATTACATGGAATGTGGCGATCAGGTTTTGCGTAATTTCTTAAACGGATTAGTAATTCATTTAAGAGGAACGAAAGAAAATCCTAAAAACCCGAATGATGTTTTGGCTAAACATAAAGCTGAAATTCCTAAAAAAGATAGCACCAAAGAAAGACCTGAATTCAAAGCAAGCGCTAAAGATTCTGAAAGAGGAAGAGGCGATAAAGCCCCTTCTAAATCTGGCCCGGCAGCTAAAAAACCTAAAAAGAAAGAATTCCCTAAAGGAAATGGAAAAACATCTGTTGTAGAAAAAGTAGTTTACAAAAACGGAAAAAATAAAAAATAATTTTACCGTACTGCAAAAATTTTACCGCAAAGAACGCTAAGGTTTTTTCCTTAGATTACATTTATTAAACGCAAAGTTCGCAAAGCTATAATGATAAAGCTTTGCGAACTTTGCGTTTATATAAGATCTTTCAAATATAAATGACTTTATACAAACGCTGTATCAACATTGCCAACGGTTTCAACCGTTGGAGCGCAATATTTTATAATTACATCGAATCCCAAGGTTGAAACCTTGGGCTATGTTGAAGATGCAAAGACAAAGTTCGCAAAGTTTTTTTTGACAAAGCTTTGCGAATTTTGCGTTTATATAAAATCTTATGAATAAAAAATCTTTGCGTGCTTTGCGGTTAAATCTCCCTACGATAAAATTAACTTCAAAAAAAAAATCCCTCCGAATGATCGAAGGGATTTTCTATATATTAAAGAGAAGATGCACAGCAGTGCATCTCTACAATATTATTTATTAAGATAATGCAGCTTTAACTTGATCAGCAGCTTCTTGAAATTGAGTAGCTGATAAAATTGGCATACCTGAATTGTCAATTAATTCTTTTGCAATTTCAGCATTTGTTCCTTGCAAACGAACGATAATTGGCACATTGATAGCATCGCCCATATTTTTGTAAGCATCAACAACTCCTTGAGCAACACGGTCACAACGAACGATTCCTCCGAAGATGTTAATTAAAATTGCTTTTACGTTTGGATCTTTTAAGATAATACGGAAAGCAGTTTCAACACGTTTTGCATCAGCAGTTCCACCAACGTCTAAGAAGTTAGCAGGCTCAAAACCAGCGTATTTAATTAAATCCATAGTTGCCATTGCAAGACCTGCTCCGTTTACCATACATCCTACAGTACCGTCAAGATCTACATAGTTCAAACCTACTTCTTTAGCTTCAACTTCGATAGGATTCTCCTCACGGATATCTCTCATCTCAGCATATTTTGGTTGTCTGTATAAAGCGTTATCATCGATATTAACTTTAGCATCAACAGCTAAAATTTTGTTATCTGAAGTTTTCAAAACCGGGTTGATTTCAAACATAGAAGCATCAGAACCAATATAAGCATTGTATAATGAATCGATGAATTTAACCATTTCTTTAAAAGCATTTCCAGAAAGACCTAAGTTAAAGGCAATTCTTCTTGCTTGAAAACCTTGTAATCCAACATTAGGATCAACTTCTTCAGTAAAGATTAAGTGTGGAGTATGCTCAGCAACTTCTTCGATATCCATTCCACCTTCAGTAGAATACATGATCATGTTACGTCCTGTACCTCTATTCAATAAAACAGAAACATAAAATTCAGACGTTTCGCTTTCACCAGGATAGTAAACATCTTCAGCAACTAAAATTTTGTTTACTTTTTTACCCTCAGCAGAAGTTTGAGGTGTAATCAATTGCATTCCGATGATTTGTTCAGCAATTTCTTCAACTTGTTGCAAGTTTTTAGCCAACTTCACTCCACCACCTTTTCCACGTCCACCTGCGTGAATTTGTGCTTTTATCACATGCCATCCTGTACCAGTTTCGGCAGTTAATTGTTTTGCAGCAGCCACAGCTTCAACCGCATTGTTAGCCACAATTCCGCGTTGAATGCGTACTCCGTAACTTGCTAAAATTTCTTTTCCTTGATATTCGTGTATGTTCATAATATAGAATTTGTCTGGTTCTGAATTTATTTCAGAATAAAAGTGCGACAAAAGTAGCAAAATTCAACTTAATAGTAAAATCTTTTTCAATTAAAAAACGAGTGTTATATCTGTTAAGCGTTTATTCATTTTGAATGCGAAGAAATAGTTAACAAAATGATTTGTTAATATTAACTCAAAACTACTAAAACGTTTGATATTTAACAAAAACATCACCGCATTCATTAGCCTTACGGCGATTTTTCTTAATATATTTTAATGCGTGTTGTCATTTTGGCAATTCGCAATGCTTAATATAATATTATTATCAATTAAGAAGCGTTTTTCTAGTATTACGATAAAAATGTAAGTCAAATTACAATTTCAATACATTATGTTTAACGAAATCTTTATTTTTGTAGAAAAAATATCAAGAATGAAAGTTAAAGAACAAGGGCTTTATTTGCCTGAATTTGAACACGACAATTGTGGTGCAGGATTTATTTGTAATTTGAATGGTATTAAGTCAAACGATATTATTCACAAAGCATTGGACATCTTAATAAAATTGGAACATCGTGGTGCCGTTAGTTCTGATGGAAGAACTGGAGACGGGGCTGGAATTTTATTCGATATCCCACATGATTTTTTTAAAAAAGTATGTGATTTTGAAATCCCTGAAACGCGTGAGTATGCAGTAGGAATGGTTTTTTTACCAAAAAGCAAAAACCAGGTTTCTTTTTGTATCAACGCTTTCGAATCGACTATCAAGGATCAGAATTTAAAGATTCTTGGTTGGAGAGACGTGCCTGTTGAAGTAGAAAATTTAGGGCAGATTGCCGCAGAAAAAGAACCAACAGTTAAACAAGTTTTCGTTTCTAAAAACGGTCAGGATTTAACTGAAAATGAATTTAATGCAAAACTTTTTGCAGCTAGAAAAATTGCTGAACATGCCGTAAGAGGATCAAAAACCTCTGAAAGTCATATGTTTTATTTCTCTAGTTTATCGACAACTACCATAATATATAAAGGTCTATTGATGCCGGAAGACATCAGCCGATATTATGTTGACTTAAAAGATCCAGATTTAGTGACTCGTTTGGCGTTAGTTCACCAACGTTTCTCTACAAATACTTTCCCTTCATGGGAACTTGCTCAACCGTTTAGATACATGTGTCATAATGGTGAGATCAATACACTTCGTGGAAACGTAAGCCGTATGCGTGCTCGTGAAGAGCTTATGCAAAGCAAAGTTTTTGGCGATGATATCAAAAAACTATTCCCAATTATCTTAGAAGGAAAATCAGATTCTGCTTCTATGGATATGGTTGTAGAACTTTTATTAATGACAGGCCGTTCATTGCCGGAAGCGATGATGATGGTTGTTCCTGAAGCTTGGGAAAAACACCAGACTATGTCTGAGGAGAAAAAAGCTTTCTACGAATTCAACGCTTGTATTATGGAGCCTTGGGATGGTCCAGCTTCTATTCCGTTTACGGATGGTAATGTAATTGGTGCATTATTAGACAGAAACGGATTGCGTCCTTCTCGTTATACTTTAACACATAGTGGTTTCGTAATCATGTCATCAGAAATTGGTGTACTGGATATCGATCCTGAAGATGTTATTCAGCACGGACGTTTAGAGCCAGGAAAAATGTTCTTGGTTGACATGAACGAAGGTCGTATTATTGAAGATGAAGAGGTTAAAAAAGCAATTGTTACAAAACGTCCGTACAAAGAATGGATCGATGCTAACTTATTGCCTTTATCGAAAATTCCTTATACCAATAATCCTACTCCGGTTGAGAAACTTGATTTCTTAACAAGACAACGTTTATTTGGTTATACAATTGAAGATTTAAAAACCATCATCAACCCAATGGGAGGTCAGGGAGCTGAAGCAATCAGTTCTATGGGTAACGACACGCCTTTGGCAGTTTTATCAGACCAACCGCAATTATTGTACAACTATTTCAAACAATTATTTGCTCAGGTTACCAACCCGCCTTTGGATGGTATTCGTGAAGAAATTATTACTGATATCAGTTTAGCAATTGGTGGAGATTTCAATATTTTCGAAATTGAATCTAAACAATGTAAAAAACTAAAAATCCAAAATCCTGTTATTTCTAATGAGGATTTAGATAAAATAAGAAACATTGATCACGCAGATTTTAAATCGGCTACAATTTCTACTTTATATAAAATAGAAAAAGGAGTTAACGGTTTAGAACGCGCGCTTGAAAAATGTGTTCAGGCAACTTTTAAAGCTGTTTCTGAAGGATGCAATATTATCATCTTATCAGATAGAGGTGTTAGCGAAGAATTAGCTCCAATTCCTATGTTATTGGCTTGTTCTTACATTCACCACTCTTTGAATATTTTACAGGTTCGTTCTAAATTCGGAATCATAATCGAATCTGCAGAACCTCGTGAACCGCATCATTTTGCTTTATTATTTGGATATGGCGCAAGTGCGATTAATCCATATATGGTAAACGAAATCATTTATGATCAGGTTGCACAAGGATTCATTACTGGTGTAAAAGCTGATTATGCAGTTGTAAACTATAACAAAGCGATTGCAAAAGGAATCGTTAAGATCATGAACAAAATTGGTATCTCTACTTTACATTCATATAGAGCTGCTCAGATTTTCGAGATTTTAGGTTTAAACAAAACATTTACTTCTAAATATTTCCCTTACACACCTTCAAGAATCGAAGGAATTGGTTTGATCGAAGTAGAAAAAGAAGTGAAGAAACGTTTCCAAAAAGCATTTCCAAATTCAAAAGTTGCAAGTTTGCTTCCGTTAGAAATTGGAGGAATTTATAGATGGAGACGTGGTGGAGAAAAACATATGTTTAATCCAACAACTATTTCTAAATTACAACAAGCTGTTCGTTTAAACAGTCCTGAAAGTTATAAAGAATACTCTAATATGGTTAACGAGCAAAGCTCAAACTTAATGACGATTAGAGGAATGTTTGAATTCAATAATTTAGATCCAATTTCTATTGATGAAGTAGAACCTTGGACAGAAATTGTAAAGAAATTCAAAACTGGTGCAATGTCTTACGGATCTATCAGTAGAGAAGCGCACGAGAATTTGGCAATTGCCATGAACAGAATTGGCGGAAAAAGTAACTCTGGAGAAGGTGGAGAAGATCCAAAACGTTTCCAGAAAGAAATTAACGGAGATTCTAGAAATAGTGCAATCAAACAAGTTGCTTCGGGACGTTTTGGTGTTTCGATCAACTATTTGACAAATGCTAAAGAGATTCAGATTAAAATGGCTCAAGGTGCAAAACCTGGTGAAGGTGGACAATTACCTGGAGAAAAAGTGGTGCCTTGGATTGCCGAAACCAGAAACTCTACACCTTATGTAGGTTTGATTTCACCTCCTCCTCACCACGATATTTACTCTATTGAGGATTTATCTCAATTGATTTATGATTTGAAAAACGCGAATCGTGAAGCTCGTATCAATGTAAAATTAGTTTCTGAAGTTGGAGTTGGAACAATTGCTGCCGGTGTTGCCAAAGCAAAAGCTGACGTTATCCTTATTTCTGGTTATGACGGAGGAACTGGTGCTGCACCATTGACTTCATTACAACACACAGGTATTCCATGGGAACTTGGATTGGCTGAAGCACAACAAACGTTGATCTTAAATGATTTAAGAAGCCGTGTAGTTCTTGAATGTGACGGACAATTAAAAACTGGTCGTGACGTAGCAATCGCTGCATTATTAGGAGCCGAAGAATTTGGTTTTGCTACTGCTCCACTTGTTGCTTCTGGATGTATTATGATGAGAGCTTGTCACTTAAATACTTGTCCGGTTGGTATTGCAACTCAGGATCCTGAATTGAGAAAAAATTTCAAAGGAACTCCGGAGCACGTAATCAACTTCATGTATTTTATTGCTGAAGAATTAAGAGAAATCATGGCGCAATTAGGTTTCAGAACCTTAAAAGAAATGGTTGGTCAATCACAAAAATTAAATGTGAACAAAGCTATCAAACATTATAAAGCAAATGGTTTAGACTTATCATCAATTCTATACAAACCGGAAAAAGCTAAAACACAGCCAATTCACAATACAACTGAACAAGATCACGATTTAGATAACGTATTGGATTTTGCCATTATCAAAGAAGCGATTCCGTCTATTTATAGAAAAGAAAAAACAAGAGTTACATTTAAAATTAAAAATACAGACCGTTCTGTAGGTGCCATTTTGAGTAATGAAATCTCAAAAATATATGGCGCACAAGGTTTACCTGATGACACTATTTTAGTTGATTTTGAAGGTTCTGCCGGACAAAGTTTTGGTGCATTTGCAACAAATGGATTGTCGTTTAAAATTCACGGAAACTGTAATGATTATTTAGGAAAAGGATTATCCGGAGGAAAATTGATTATCAAAGTCCCTCCTACTGCAACCTTCAAGCCTGAAGAAAACATCATTATCGGGAACGTTGCCCTTTACGGAGCTATCACCGGAGAGGCTTACATTAATGGAATGGCCGGAGAGCGTTTTTGTGTGAGAAATTCTGGAGCAACTGCGGTTGTTGAAGGAATTGGAGATCACGGATGCGAGTACATGACAGGTGGTACAGTCGTTGTTTTAGGAAAAACAGGAAGAAACTTCGCAGCTGGTATGAGCGGTGGTGTGGCTTATGTTTATGATCCAAATCAAAAATTCGATTCAACTTTATGTAACATGGAAATGGTTGCATTTGATCCAATGGAAGAGGAAGACATTACAAAACTAAGACGATTGATCAAAAACCATTCATTGTACACAAGCAGTCCATTAGCAAAAAGAATTTTAGCAGACTGGGAAAATGAACAAAACAATTTCGTAAAAGTAATGCCAACTGATTACAAAAAAGCATTACAACGAATTGCAGAAGAAAAGAAAATAGAAGAATTAATAGCTGATTAAGAGGTTCTGAGTTACAAAGGTGCAGAGGTACTAAGTTGATGTTTTTCAACTCACTTCTCACATCTCAATCTCAAAACTAAATTTAATTAAAATGTCATGGGTAAAATAGGCGGATTTAAAGAATATAGCAGAGCTGATGAAAGTAATTTAGCAGTAGCAGAACGTGTTTCGAACTACAACGAATTTACAATTCCGTTAGCAAAAGATAAAATAAAAGAACAAGGTTCAAGATGTATGGATTGTGGTATTCCTTTTTGCCACAGTTCTTGTCCATTAGGAAATTTAATTCCTGATTTCAACGACATGGTGCATCAGGAAGAATGGCAAAGTGCCTTAGAGATTTTACAATCTACTAATAACTTTCCGGAATTTACTGGTCGCTTATGCCCTGCTCCATGTGAGAAATCATGTGTATTAGGAATCATCAAAGAACCTGTTGCAATCGAAAACATCGAAAAAAACATCATCGAAAGAGGTTTTGCTGAAGGTTGGATTAAACCACAAGCACCAAAAACAAGAACAGGAAAAACTGTTGCTGTTATTGGTTCAGGTCCTGCAGGTTTGGCGGCGGCTCAACAATTAAACAGAGCTGGTCACACAGTAACTGTTTTTGAAAGAGACAACGCAATTGGAGGTTTATTACGTTACGGAATTCCAAATTTCAAATTGGAGAAAGGAATCATCGACAGACGTGTAGCAATCCTTGAAGCCGAAGGAATCACTTTTAAAGTGAATGTAAACGTTGGAGTAAACTTTAGCGTAGACGAACTTAATTCTTTTGATTCTATAGTATTGTGCGGTGGAGCAACTGAAAGAAGAAGTTTGCCAACTAAAGGAATCGAAAGCAAAGGCATTGTTCAGGCAATGGATTTCTTGACACAACAAACTAAAGTTTTATACGGAGAATCAATTCCGGATCAGGTTAAAGCAACAGGAAAAGACGTAATCGTAATTGGTGGTGGAGATACAGGTTCTGACTGCGTTGGAACATCAAACAGACACGGAGCAAAATCAGTAACAAATTTCGAGATTTTACCAAAACCTCCAGTTGGAAGAAGCGAGACAACTCCTTGGCCTTTCTGGCCGTTGCAGTTAAAAACGTCATCTTCTCACGAAGAAGGTTGCGACAGAAACTGGTTAATCAATACTAAAGAATTCTTATCTAATGAAAAAGGAGAATTAGTAGGTTTAAAAACCGTTGAAGTACAATGGAAAATGACTCCGGGTCAACGTCCTGAATTAATCGAAAAAGAAGGTTCTGAGAAAATCTGGCCTTGCGATTTAGCTTTATTGGCTTTAGGATTTACAGGTCCTGAAAAAACTTTAAGCGAGCAATTGGGTCTTGAAATTGATATGAGAAGCAACTATAAAGCTAAAAATTATCAAACGAATGTTCCTCATATTTTCACTGCAGGAGATATGCGAAGAGGACAATCATTAATTGTATGGGCTATTTCAGAAGGTCGCGAAGCAGCAAGAGAGGTAGATTTATTCTTAATGGGATATACCAACTTGCCAACCAAAGGAAACGGAGATTTACCAAGTCTTTAATTTTTTTTGAGACTCTAAGATACTGAGATGCTAAGATTCTAAGTTTTTTTCTTTTAGTATTTTAAATCTTACGAACATAAAAGATTAAAAACATTAAATTTTTATTCCGATAAACAACACTAACTAAGCTGCTAAGGCGCTAAGTTTCTAAGATTCTAAGTTTTTTAGCTTAGTCGCTTAGCAACTTAGAGTCTTAGCAGTTATTTTTTTGCTCCTGATTAAAGATTAAAAAGGATTTTCTATTTCAACCATAGCCCAAGGTTTCAACCTTGGGAATGCAATATTATGATTTTCGTCGATACGCTATGTGTCCCAAGGTTGAAACCTCGGGCTATGTTCTAGTAACAAGACGCTAAGAAAAACCTTTTACCTTTGCCTCTCTGCACCTTTGCCCCCTTTATCGTTTTATTCCTAAAAAACTTTTGTTTAACAAAACGCCAATTTTGATGCTTCAAAAAAAGGTTCTAAGTTTCTTAGATACTAAGGCGCTAAGACGAAAAAACTTACTAACTTAGAGTCTTAGTATCTTAGAAGCTACAAAAAGATTTATAAAAATTCGAAACAAGTCACTTTTTGTTTAAAAACAAACAATTTGTTATAATTTGTTATTTTTCTACAATTAATTTGCAGTTAGTCAAAAGAGTAATAAATTTGCTCAAAATAGTTTAAAAAATGCAAGCAAAAGATTTACTGCAGTTAGCAGAACAATTTGGAAGTCCATTATATGTTTATGATGCCGAAAAAATCCAATCTCAGTACAACAGGTTAACTAAAGCTTTCTCTAAGGTAGAAAACTTAAGAGTTAATTACGCCATGAAGGCATTGTCTAATGTTGCGATTCTTCAGTTATTAAAGAACATGGGATCTGGATTAGATACTGTATCAATTCAAGAAGTTTTATTGGGACTTCATGCTGGCTATGAACCTGAAAAAATCTTTTTTACACCAAACGGAGTTTCTCTTGAAGAAATCGAGGAAGTTGCTGCAATGGGTGTACAAATCAATATTGACAACTTATCTATTCTGGAGCAATTCGGAACAAAATATCCACAAATTCCGGTATGTATTCGTATCAATCCGCACGTAATGGCGGGAGGAAATGCTAATATTTCGGTGGGACATATCGATAGTAAATTCGGTATTTCTGTTCACCAAATTCCGCATATCTTGAGAATTGTTGAGAACACAAAAATGAGCATCGTGGGAATTCACATGCACACAGGATCTGATATTCTTGATATCGAAGTATTCTTGTATGCTGCTGAAATCTTATTTGATACCGCAAAACATTTCAAAGACTTAGAGTTTTTAGATTTCGGAAGCGGATTCAAAGTTCCTTACAAAAAAGACGATATCGAAACAGACATCGAAGAATTAGGTAAAAAACTATCTAAAAGATTCAATGCTTTCTGTACAGAATACGGCAGAGATTTAACGTTGATTTTCGAACCAGGAAAATTTCTGGTGAGCGAAGCAGGTCATTTCTTAGTAAAAGTAAATGTAGTAAAACAAACAACATCAACAGTTTTTGCTGGAGTTGACAGTGGTTTCAACCACTTAATTCGTCCAATGTTGTACGGATCTTCACACCATATCGAAAACATTTCTAATCCAAAAGGAAAAGAGCGTTTTTACTCGGTTGTAGGATACATTTGCGAAACCGATACTTTTGCAAATAACCGTAGAATTTCGGAAATTACTGAAGGTGATATTCTAGCTTTCAGAAACGCCGGAGCATATTGTTTCTCAATGTCTTCGAACTACAATTCAAGATACAAACCAGCAGAAGTTTTATGGAAAGATGGAAAAGGAATTTTAATCCGTCAACACGAAACTTTTGAAGATTTGCTTAAAAATCAAATTCCGTTGCCACAAGAAGTTGCTGCAACAGTTTAAAATAAAAAAAAAGAGAATATCTACTTAATCCCGTTTCTTAATTGAGGCGGGATTTTTTTTGTTTTAGATTGCCATCGCTTGTCAAGCAGAATGAAATCGAAGTTTTAGCACATTTTCATAATAAATAAAAAATAAGTTTTTCATTAAAAAACACTATATTTGTAAGAAATTATTTATTTAAATGAATTACGATAAATATGACATTTCCAAAGATGAATCATCTACAATATTTAATTTTATAAGTGTTGGAGATAAAGGTAATTTCAGAAAAGTAGTTGCATATTCACCTACTAAAAATCTTTCCATTCATAATCTTGGTTTTGGCGATTTAAAATATGATCTATTAACAAAGAAGTATATTATTGATGATCAGGTTACAAATGATAACGGAGATATTAGAATTGTCTTAGCAACTGTAGCCAAAACTGTTTATCATTTTACCAATGTAAATCCGCATATAACTGTATTTTTTAGAGGCAGTGACGCAAGAAGAACAAACACTTACAAAAGAGCCATAATGTTAAACCTCGAGGAATTATCAGAAACTTTTGATATATTTGGTGCAAGAATAATTACTAACGATGAAATCGTAAATGAACCATTTGATTATAAAAAAGACTTTGATGGATTTTTAATTAAAAGGAAAAAAATATGAAAAGTGTAAAAAAGATAGTTAAAGCTACAAGAACTATAAGTAAAGACTCAAAAATCGTTGTCGATCCATCTCTTAATGAATTTAAAAATATTAAGTTTAAGTCAGGAAAACCAGATGAAATAAATAAGATGGATTTTAAACTAAGTTTTTAATTCTTTAATAATATGCTGTAATCCCATTCATTTTCTTTGAATGGGATTTTTTTTGTTTTATATTTTATAAGCCTTTCAGGTTGTTTGAAGTTGTAGCCATGCAAAGTAAATAGCCAATATAGAACGCGGATGACACGGATTCGCTTTGCGAAAACGCGGATTAAAACGGATTTTTCTCTATAATCTTGTCATTTCTTAAACAACAAACTTCACTAAAATTTCCTTGATGCAACAAACTCTAATAGTTATAACTTAATATTTTGGGCATCTCCCGCCAAAAAAAGCGTGTCGTCCCGATAGCTATCTGGATTCGGTTATATATTTTATTTCGTTTCTCTTCACAAAAAGCTCAATCCCTGATCCAAAATAGTTTTCATAAGATAAAAGACAGTGTCTTTAATAATTTATAAGAAAAAAAAGAATATTTTAGCTTGACATAAAAAAGCCAATTTATGCCACAAGATCAGCCTAAATAAGACCTATTTAGCAATTTTGTAACACATATACTACTTAGCGACTATTGCTCCGTTAACGAAATATAGCTGACTTAAATCTGGCACTTAATTTAAAAAGCCTCTAATAACCATTATTCATTATGAAGAAAAAAGTATTCGTATATCATGTAATTAGTATGATTCTATTATTAACAACATTTGCGTCTTGTGAAAATAGCAAAGATGAAAATCCTGTTCCCAAAGGGCCGCAAATAACATGTGAATACTTTGGTAATCTTAAGCCTTCTATTCTGGATTACAATGCAAATGGATTAAATATAGGCATAAAAATTGACGCTGATATGCAAATTGATAATGTAAAGAGTTATGAAATTACCTATGGCGTGATAGGAAACGACAAAAAAAGAACCATTCAAAGTTTAAAACCTTTTTCTAATAATCTAAATACAATAATTGCGGATTCACTTGTTTGTGGATTGGAATATGAAATTACGGCCAGCTTTTCTACGAGTAATTCAACTTGTTTATCAACGACTGAATACTTTACTTCTCAAAAATCTTATCCTGCCTCTCCTTGGTGTGCTGGTATTTTTAAAGCAAGTACCGGATATGACAGATCCGCAGGTATTACAATTAATAATAAGCCATTTATTATATTTGGAAACAACTCTTTTTATGGCATAGAAAATCAATCTGTATTGTCCTCAAAACTACCTTTCCCCCTACATGGTAATTCAGGAACGGATTATGCTATTTTTGCAATAGGAAAATATGGCTATTTTAAATCAGACGATTCAGCAAATCTTTATCGTTATGATTCTGACACTGATAATTGGGAAAATCTAGGAAGCACGAATATAGCCGCATACGCAAAATATTATGGTGGTAGTATGAATGGAATTGGTTATTTTTTCGATAATAGAAACTGTTATCAATATGATATCCAGAACAATACTTTTACCAAACTTGCCAATTACCAACAGCAAGAATTTATCAATACCTTTCAGACTAACTCCAATTTATATGTAATTAATAAAGATCTTGAAATTCTTCAGTTTAATTCCTCAAATGGTAATTGGGAGTATCTATCAACCTATCCTGGAAATAAAAGTGAGGATATCGTGAGTTTTGTTTATATGAACAAAGCATATATTGGTCTTAGTCATCGTTATTATAGTCCAAATAAAGTAACAAATTATGATATTTATGAGCTAGATTTGGATACTAAAAACTGGAAACAACTAGCATCTTTTCCATATAAATTTAGTGATGCATGGGGTATTAGTGGTGTAAGTTCACAAAACAATGGTTACATAATTTACAGAGACGAATCATCAGATTTTCCAACATATGTATGGCGCTTTAATCCTTCCGAAATAGTTTACAAGAAAATGCCTTAAAAAGAAAATCGGATTGGTAAAAACTATTAATTCTAAAATCTGGGCGTCTCCCGCCGAAAAAAGCGGGTCGGGCTTTCGGCTATATCTTTTGCTCCGTTTCACTTCACAAAAGGATAACGCCTCAATCCCTGACGCAAAACATCTTCACGAGACAATTTTAACAATTTATAAGAATAAGTAAACATATTTGAAATAAAGAAAAAAAATGGAAGGAATTACATTTGTCCAAAATTTTATCGAAAATCCAAACGAACTATTTGAAAATTTAAAAGTAAATATCAAATGGGACGAAAGAATGACTGCCAGAAAAACGGCAAGTTTTGGAGAAGCATATAACTACTCTCAAATCGAATATCCATACCAGGAATTCTTGCCGGAACTACAAGAAATTAATCAAAAAGTTTCCACAGTAATTGGTTTTGAACCCAACAATTGCCTCATAAACTATTATCTAGACGGAAAATCAAAAATGGGTTATCATTCCGACCAAATCGATATTTTAGAACCACAAACCGGAGTTGCGATTATTTCGGTTGGAGCCGTTAGAACTCTCAAATTTAGAAATATATTAAATCCAGAGTTATTTGAAAGCTTTGAATTAACAGCAGGAAGTTTAATTTATATGACGCAAGAGGTTCAAAAAATTTGGCAACACTCAATTCCACAATCAAATACAGAAGAAGGAAGAATTAGTATAACACTTAGAAAAATGTCAAAAACAATTAAAATTGGAGCCGATGAATTGATTTTATGGTTGCGCAAAAATAATAAAGCAACCGAACTTCCTAATGATGAGATACATGGATTAGGAATAAAAATTCACAATTTAATAGTTAATGAATTGGGAGGAACTAAAAAATTAGAAAACGATCCCACATATTGGTCAAATCTAGATGGGGACAAACATATAGGGAAACACAAATTACCAAAAACATCTGCTCAATATGAAATTGAAATCAAAAAAATTGAGCAATTATATGATAACTTATCTCGTTGGTAAATTATAAAAAACTGATAAACTAATATACGTCTGTCTTAAATCTCCCTCATAAAAAGTTAAAAAAAAATATTATTCTTCCCAAAACAAAACCAACAAATGATCAAATCCAAAATTATTGCCCGTTCATTTTTCTACCTTATTGTAGTTTTATTTTTATCTGCTTATACCGTCGAAATAACTAAGAACCCAATAATCTCAAAAGAAAAAAAACAAAATAATTCAACTGTTTCAGGGATATACGAGTTTCAAACAAGCTGGCTTCAATCAACTGCAAATTTTAAACCCGATGGCACTTTTGAAATGAGCTATACAGTAAGTGGTAAACATGAAACTTCGGGAACCTGGACTATTAAAAAAGATATATTGATCTTAAAAAACGATGATGATTTTCCGGCCAATAAAAAATGGTTGATTAAAGATGATAAACTTTATCCAATATTAAAATCATCAAAAGAATACGATATGAGTTTTTTCTACATTTCAAAAAAAGAATAAGAAACTCTTTATTAACCTCTGTTAGTTGGAAGAAAAGCAATAATTAAATATCAAAAGCAAATTGTAAAATATTTGATAAAAATTAATCTCTCTTTTTAATTTTTTAATACTATTTTTATCACATAAAATCCACTAAAAAGCTATTCAATTATATTCTAAAAAATGAAAAAAACACTTTACTTTCTATTTACTATTATCTTAACTTCCTCCGTTTACAGTCAGAATATTAAAAGTATTACTTACGAAAGTTGGAGCAATAATAATTGGATAAACTCCAGTTATGTTGTAAACAATTATGATAAAAGTGACAAGATCACAGATGATTTAAGTCAACGCTGGGATGAGAGTTCTAGTAACTGGAAAGATTCTAACTCAACAAATTACGAATATAATACCAACAATCTACTAAATAAAATTATTTACAAATCATTGGATAAGACTTCAAATTTATTAACCTTCTCTCAAAGGGCTTCTTTCACTTATAACAATGACAATAAAATAGATGTAGGATTTTATGAAGAATGGAAGAACAACGCTTGGCAAAATTCATTAAAAAACACTTCATCTTATGATTCAAATGGATATCTCATATCTGGTTTAATAGAGCGATGGAATGATAATAATTGGAAAAATGACATAAAGGTCGATTATTCAAATAATTCTGATGGATTATTTACTCAAATAACCCGACAAAGATGGAATGATTCCAGTTCTAAATGGGAAAATTTTTCGCAATCAACTTATACTTATAATAGCTCAAAAAAGGTTTCAGTAGAAACAATGAATATTTGGGAAAATAATAAGTGGATTGAGAAAATAATATTTACAAATTCATACGACGCAAATGTTTTTTTAGTGAATCGTTTACGCCAGGATTGGGATGATGACCTTTCAATATGGATAAATCAGTATCAAAGTAAATATGATAATAATCAAAATGGAACAATACATCAAGAGATTGCAGAAATATGGAATAAATCATCCAATTCATGGGAAAACTTATCCCGTACAACGTATGTGTATGACAAAAATTTAGGAATCGCTGATTTAACTAAATCTCAAATCAAAATCTATCCTAATCCAACAACTGACTTTATAAATGTACATCTTGAAGAATCAAACGATACCAAAGTTTCGATAATTGATGCTCTTGGAAGCGTTATTTTTAAAGAAAATTTTGTTGGAAATGACTTTTCAGTAAACGTAATGAATTTAAACAAAAACGTCTATTTTATAAAGTTAGAGAATGGTGAAAAAACTCAGGTAAAAAAGTTTATTAAAAATTAAAAGGCAAATAATTACTCCAAAATATAAATTCTACAAAGCACAATTATCTTATGATTTTGTGCTTTTTTTAATTCGACAATATTCCTTTCTTGACTTAGAATATTTTGGGCATCTCCCGCCGAAAAAAGCGGGTCGGGCTTTCGGCTATATCTTTTGCTCCGTTCCACTTCACAAAAGGATACCGCCTCTATCCCTGATGCGAAATCATTTTCATAATATAAAAGACAGTCCATTTAATAATTTATCAGAAAAAAATGAATATTTTTAGCTTGACGTAAAAAGTTTAATTTATAACGCATATATAATAGTTTAGGGAATCTCTAAGAAAACCTTACTAAAAATAAAACGCATGAAATATTTGTACTTACTAATCTCCATTTTATTCATAAGCTGTGGTTCTAAAGAAATCCCAAAAGATTTTTCAGTAAAAATTGACTATCCAGGAGAACATTATAATTCTAAAACAGGTGTTTATACTAGAAAATATAATTTTAAAGAAAAAAGTGTAAAAATACTTTTGTCGCCAAAACAAAAGTTGAAACTCTATAATATTTACACCGAAATTAATTTTCTGTCTTTTCCAACCGAATTTGAATGTGATGAATCAAAACCTGGTGGACCAATTCCTAGTTTTTGGTTTGAAGTTGAAATTACTGCAAACGGAATAATTAAATCTTCGGGTACAAACACACATTGTGATTATAAAATAGAAATGGAAAAAGAAAAGGAATTAAGACTCTTTTTCTCCGAAATAAAAAAGATAGTTCAAGAAGATAAAGCCTATAAATCTTTGCCAGAATCAGATAGAATAAGCCTATAAAACTAATTACAACGAATTTAAAAAAAATGAAAACTAAAAATAAATTGACAATTTTTAAAAACATTCTAAAAACAAAAAAAATAGGCAAGTATTCTCTCTTAATGCTTTTTTTTATTTCTAGTTATGCATCAGCAATTCCACCAAACTTTACTGCTAAAGAAACAAAATTTGTTAGTGAAGGAGTTTTACTTTCCGGAACTATTTTTACACCAAACAACATACAAGGAGCCGTTGTGATTGTTCATGGATCTGGGCAAGAAAAAAGAATGACAGAATTTGCTACAAACCTAGCCAATAATGGAATTGCAGTTTTAACGTATGATAAACGCGGAGTTGGAGAATCTGGTGGTATATATGCCGGACCTGAAGTAGGAACTAACAATGTTGATTTCGCAAACCTAAATCTTTTGTCTCTGGATGCTAGCGCTGCCGTAAATACTTTATCTAAATCTTTGTCAAACAAAACACCAATAGGTTTAATAGGCGGTAGTCAAGCCGGATGGATAATTCCGTTGACTGCAGAGAAAAATAAGAAAGTCAAATTTATGACTATATTTAGTGGAGCACTTATAACGGTTAAAGAACAATTAAGATTCCAATTTTATACAAATGGTGATAAAAAGTTTTGGGAGACGCACTCAGAAGAAGAGGCAAGAAAACATATATTCAATGACCCGGATAAATATGAGTTTATTGATACAAATCCCAATGATATTCTTTCTAAATTATCAATTCCAGGATTCTGGATTTTTGGAGGCAAAGACATTCAGGTTCCTGTGAATCTATCCATAGAAAACCTTGATATATTAAAGTCTAAAGGAAAAAATTATGAACATAAATTGTTTCCAAACTTGGGGCATAATACAGCATTTTCAGACTCCCAAGAACCAATGAATGATGCAATCAATTGGATAAAAAATATAGCCAAACTAAAGAATAAAAAGTAAAATTTTGTATTTCCTATGATTTGCTTCGCCTGTTCGGAATCGCTCGGTAAGCATCTCATAAAATCAATTATAGAGCATTTTGTTCTTAAAATCAAATCAAAATTTCTAGTGAATAAAAATCTGAAAATGAAAATAACAAAAATTATAATCTTTACTTTTTTATTTTCTCTTTTAAGTTGTAAAAACGACAATAAAAATGCAATTGGTGACAATCAGAAATATGTAAAATTACTTTGGAGAAATAAACAGTTTGAATGGATATCAACTTCATTAGTTGTTAAAAACAAAATATTGTATTTCGGAAATTTAAATCGCGATTTTTATGCTGTAAATTTAGAAAATGCAAAAGTAAATTTAAAAATAAAGACCGATTACAATCCTTTAAAAAAACCATTGATATATGACCAAAATTTACTTTTAACAGAATACAGCAATGATTTAATCCATCTTGATAAAACCGGCAAGTTAAAATGGAAAATAAATGGTGAAACAAATTTAAGAAATGATTTAGCTGAAGATGAAAGTTATATTTATGGTTCAGTTCTGGGAAATGGATTTAGCAAACTAAACAAATCAGACGCAAAAGTAATTTGGTTTTTACCTAAAAATTCAATTATTACAGAAACAAATAAACCTGCATTTTTTAAAAATAATATTTATTTAGGTTTATCAGAACATACCTCTAACCTATTAGCCATCAATAACGAAAACGGGAAAATTATTTGGAAAAATGAATACAAAAATTTCTCAAAAATAATACAAGTTAAAACAGAAAAAGGGCTTTTAGTTTGTCTCAACAAGGATTTTAAAAACGGACAAATTTCGATGCTAAATTATAAAAGTGGAAATGAAATTTGGTCAAAATCTTTAAATTGTGATTTGTATTATGAACCTTGCATCATAAACGGAAACATCATTTTAAGTACTTATAACAACAAAGTAATTTCTTTAAATATTGAAAATGGAAAAACAAATTGGACATTAGATTTAAAAAAAGATGCAGCAGAAACTACTATTGCAAACTTTAAAGAAAATATATATTTTGGAACTATAAACCGAAATCTATATTCGGTAAATTTTAAAACTGGAAAAACAAATTTCATGCAACCCTTTAATTATGGAATATTAAACCCAATTATTGAAGATAATACAATCTATTTTCCAACAGGCGGAAGTGAGATATGGCTGCTTAAATAAAAAGTCTAATTTCAAAAAGAACACTAAAACAAGTACAGAGTCAAGGGATTTTGCATGACAATTATAAATAATAGAAAGCAAAGATAAATATGTTAGGAAATTGGAACGGTTACTATAAGTTTGAAAATGAAAAAATACAAAAAGCAATGGGTTTCGAAAAAACTAATTTTGACATTGTAATTGAAAAATTTGATGGCATTAATTTTAACGGAATTGTAAATGATGATGTAAAAACCGGTGGAATGGAAGAAACTGGAAGAGTTATAGGGAAAATTGTAAAAAACAAAGTTTCGTTCAAAAAGCTAATGCCAAAACGTATTCAGATATATTCGAATGGAGAAAGAATAAGTCTCGAAGGAAAACATCCTACATTATATTATTCCGGAACTTTATCTGACAATAAAACTGAAATTATTGGAACCTGGAAATTTAAACGAAAATTTGCTTTCTTATTTGGTATTATCCCTATTATTTATCGTCCCGGAAATGGAAGTTGGAAAATGGAATTAAATACTATTTAAAAGAGTAAATACAAATCGATTAAAAAATTAAAATGAACTTCGAAGTACTTGATATAAGAAGAGTAGACACTACGGGAAATTTCAAATTAAACGAAGATTATATTCTATCTTATGATCATTCTGATGGTTGGAGCGAACGATTGTTAAGTTTAGGAATCTATATTGATTTGATTTTTGAGTGTAAAATTAACATACGTTTTTACACAAGAAATCGAGATCAATTTGAAAAACAATTTGAATGCGAAATACCTTCTGAGATTAAAAATATAATTTCAGAAATAGTAAATCTGGATCTTTTAACTTTAAAATATCATTATGCAGATATCTTTATGGAAGATATGAGTAGCCAGCATTATGTTATTAATCATTCTGGCAAATCACACAATATTGGAATTGGAACTTTGCTAAAAAGCCCACAACCTGAAAACCCATCCGAAAAATTGTTTTTCACTTTAATAGAACTTTTCGAAAAATGGCGAGAAAAAATTTATCAGGAATGTTCACGATAATTCAAATTATTTTGCGCTATGACGGCTAAAAAAATAGAACATATATTTATTTCTGTAGGAAAAAACGTATTTTTACTAAATTCAAAACACAACCCCAAAAAACTGTATTCTATCCAAAAAAACATGTTTTTTACCAACAGCAATTTTTCTAAAGATTTTTAAATACCTTTGAATTATGAGCACAGCAGCAAAACCAAAACATATTGGCAGAAACATAAGCCGAATCAGAGAACTTCGAGGAATGAAACAAGAAGCACTTGCACAAGCGATTGGTTCAAACCAACAAGCAATTTCGGGAATTGAAGGAAGCAGAAGTTGATCCTAAAAAACTTGTAGAAATTGCAAAAGCACTTGGTGTTACGGTTGAAGCACTTGAAAATTTTTCGGAAGAATCTGTTTTTAATTATTTCAATACTTATTACGACACAAAAGATAGCGTAATTAATGCTGGTAATCAATGTTCTGCTAATAATTGCACATTCAATCCTCTTGATAAAGTTGTTGAACTTTACGAACGTTTGGTTCAGGTTGAAAAAGAGAAAAACGAGTATTTAGAAAACTTACTAAAAGGCAAATAATTACTCCAAAATATAAATTCAACAAAGCACAACTATCTTATGATTTTGTGCTTTTTTTGTTTCGATAATATTCCTTTCTTGACTTAGAATATTTTGGGCATCTCCCGCCGAAAAAAGCGGGTCGGGCTTTCGGCTATATCTTTTGTTCCGTTCCACTTCACAAAAGGATAACGCCTCTATCCCTGATGCGAGACCGTTTTGGTAAAAAGAAAACCTATTTTAAAAATTTATTAGAGTATTATTTTTATATTTTAGCTAAACTAAAATCTGCCTTTCACACATAATAAAGTTAAGAAAACACATTTCGATAATAATGTTTAAAAAAACTATTATAATTCTTCTTCTATGTTTTACAGGAATATGTATTGGACAAGAATTCCCTGAAAAAGATAAAAAATACGATGTTGATATATTTGAATTTTTAATGAAATCTGTCGAAAAAGATTCTGTTTCATTAGAAACATTTTTGATTAACAGCAAACCATTTTCAAAATGGGATATCAGACCATTAAAAAGAGAAAACGTTTGGGCTTTAGATACTTTTCATAATGCAAGCGAAGTACCCAACTTTATCTTTGGGGCATTCTGTAATCAATATCAAATACCTCAAAAAACGGCAATGAATATGCCTAATCAATTTTTAGAAAAAGGGCGCGACAAGAAAGACTTTTTAGAGAATTATTTAAATGAAAACTTGAAAAAATTCGAGAAACTTACACAACTTATTTCCGGAAATAAAAGTGATATTTTCACATCTTACGGAAGAATTCAAAGAATCGATAATTTATATAAAGAAAAAGAACTGTATTGGAAATATACAATACCCGAAGATTCCCCTTTTCCTATGTCAAATAAAATTGAAAATAACGTAAAAGATAGTTTTTCAAAAGAACAAATCAAGATTCTTACTTCACTTCAAGAGTTAAATATTTATTCTGCTGTAAAAACAAAAAAAGGAATTTTCTATCTTTTCGATGGACTTACAGATAATTCATATGGCTTCTATTTCAATTCAAAAGAAGAAATGGAAACAGATAATTTTCTTTTTCAGATTCTACGTTTTGAGAAGATTAACAAAAATTATTTTTACTATATCGCAAATTGATTTGTATCATAAATACTAAAAAATTATTGGACATTAAAAAAATATACCGCAGATTCTTTTATCTTAATACTGGCACACGCAAAGGGCATAAACCTACAATTGTACTTTCTAGTCATCAAGCATTTTTTGTATTAGCAATTTGTGCAATTTTAAAGAAAATCTTATTTCCTACTTTACACATTAACCCTCTTGTTTACGTTCCGTTTTTTATGATACTTGGTTTAACAATTGAGTATTTCAATCGCAAAATACATAAAAGGCATTGCAATGTTTTTACTGCAGAATGGAAAAATGAAACAAGAATAAATAGAATTAAATACCGAATTTGTAATGTAGCTTTTATAATTCTTGTATTCTCGACTTGTATTTATATTTTAAAATATTTGTATAATAGATCTTAATCAAATGAACATTAAAAAATAATTTCCTTGCGTTAGTGAAAATAAAATTACAATCTTAGCAAGACTATAAAATAAATTAATATGAAAAAAACACTTCTTATTCTTATCTCTATTTTGGCAATAAGTTGCAGCAAAGACGAAACTAATACACAAACTGATAAGACTTCGATGAGTTTAGTGACCGGATTAAATTTAAGACAAACCTCAGACGATCCGGGATTACAACTTGGAAACCCAAATGTTTTAGTAAATAACAAGTTTTTAATTTATCCCAATCCTGCAAACGAATCAGTCAACATTTTAGCAAAAGAAACTGTTACAGATGTTTGGTTTGTAGCCGCAAATCCGGAAAAAATTCATCAGGAAGTAAACTTCAGCACTATTTTGAATAAAAATTTATACAGCGAACAATCCATTATTTCGTATTCAAAACTTTCTCTTAACGAAAAATCTTCAAGCAATTTCAACATGAATATAAGTACACTTCCAAAAGGATATTATAAAATATTCGTGAAAATTGGAGGAGTAATCTATTGGGATAATTTATATAAATATGAAAATCAAGACGACAACGAAGAACATTTTAATACTATAAATAATTTTTGGAAATAATTATCTCCAACTTCAAATACTATTGAAAAATCCAGAATCTTAAAACATAAAATGAATTCAAGGTTTACAAAAAGGTCAAAAACAACCACAGGTTGTCAATAACAACTATAAGTAGCGTAATAACAACTATTGGTAGCGGACTTTATTTGCAAACAGGCAATGCGGGAATATAGCTTTGCAGTATCAAACAAATAAAAATAATTATGATGCTAAATTCAAAATCAGTAGGCGATAAAATTGCTGCAGCCAGAAAGAAAAATAACCTTTCACAAGCAGATCTTGCACAACAAGTGTCAATTAGTTCTCAAGCAGTTGGAAAATGGGAAAGAGGCGAATCAATGCCGGACATTTCTACATTAAACCGAATTGCAGAAATTCTTGGTGTGGACTTAAACTATTTTTCAGAAACATTTAAATCTAATGTTTCAGAAAGTCAATTTGAAACGAACAAAAAGGAATCTCCAGAAACTCCGGCAACAAAACCTGAGACTACTTTAGGTTTAAGTTGGAATATGTCATCAGGAAACTGGGTTGACGCAGATTTTTCAGGACTAAGTAATCTTAAAGACAAATTCAGTACTTCAAATATGAAGAACTGTAAATTAATTGGTTCTGATTTGTCGAACTTAACACTTAAATCCAACAATATTTTAGGTTGCGATTTTTCTAATTCAGATTTAAGAAACAGTAAGATTCAGACTTCTAACTTAGACAACAATCAGTTTATTGAATGTTTACTGATAGATACTGAATTTTCATCCAGTGAAATTAAAAACTGTGATTTTTCAAAGGCGAATTTTTCAGGAGTTGAATTAAGAACATCAGAACTTAAAAAATGTATTATAGAAAATGCAGTTTGGAATCTATCAGCATTTAAATTATCACATATTTCTGATGTGGTTTTTAATGGTACAATAGACGAATGTTCTTTTGAAAACTGCTCATTCACAAAAGTCACTTTTAAGAACGCAACAATTACAAATACTTTTTTTAAAGGCAAAAAGCTAAAAGGTATTCAATTTATTGACTGTCAAGCTGACCGAATAACCTATGAATTTCTTAAAAACGGAAAAGCTGATTTAACGGGACTAACTTTATTAGCATAGTTTCAATCCCGAGCAATTATACCGCTCGCGAATAATATCATTAAATTAAGCTTTTAGAAGATAAAATCCGTTTTTTATCAGCGTTTTCGCTTTAGCGAATCAGTAAAATCAGCGTCTAATTTTGACGCGGATAAAACAGATTTACTTTGTAAAAACGCAGATAAAAACGGATTTTTCTAATTACTTTCTTGATTAAACTGTTAAGTAATTTTGTAGATTTCCCCTTAACTTAATGACATTTCGTTCCAGCAAGTTTATTAATATTTTTTTTATTCTTCAATAAAAAAACAAACGCAACAAACTCAAATAAAAAAACTATTTTAGCTTGGTAAACTAAAACCAAAAACAATGAAAATTACGATTCCCCTGTCGGTATTATTCCTGTTACTTTCTACCAATTTATTCAGCCAGACAATTGCTGATTTAAAACTAAAAGCCAAAGAAATTCCAAAAACCTATACCAATAGCGACGGTCACAATTGTATTACTCCTCAGGCTTGCACATTTTATAATGACATTGCAACTTACAGCAACATTGTTGGAGTTGTAAAAAGCAAAGAAATTCAAAGTTTCAAAAGCAAAAAAGATAGTGGTTCTATCATGTATTTTGAATTCGAAAACAGATTCAAAGGCGACAGATTTCTACAAGGATTACTTTGGGGAAAAGACGGTCAGCCAACTGATGAGCATCCGGAAGAATATCTTGCAAAAGGAAAATTTCTGATCATTTGGAGTTTTCATCCCGATAGCGTGATCAGAGAAAAATCTGAAGCCAAAATAGAGGCACTTTTGCAATAAGAACCAAAGTATCATCATAACTAAATGGTAAACATCTACAAAATAAGCCTCTACATTTACAGAGCAATATTAATCTTAATTTTGCCACTATTTTTATTTGCTAAACTTATGGTTGGTGCGGCTGGACATAATCCTGAAAGTAAAATTAGCGATTATGCATTTATAGGATTTGCAATTCTTACCGCAATTTTATTAACCATTTTAAACAAAAATTATCAATCAAAATCAAAACTTGTAAATACTTTGCGTATTACAATTATCAGTTTGGTTTTCGTAAGTATTATTTTTCTGTTTTATGGATTGTATGATTTTACAATACAATATCTCAACCATAATTTTGATTTTGAAGATAATATTCCTGTTGCTATTCTTTTAGTATTAATTTCATTGAGCGCAACACTTTTAATTGGGTTAATAAAAAACAAAATATAAAATTCGCTATAATTAATTTATAAAGACCTTCTACTTATAACAGAATCAAACAAATGAAACAACTAGCTTCTATTTTAATACTACTTTTTCTTAGCTGTCATTTTTTAAATGCTCAGAAAATAAAACAAAAACAAGAGTTTGTAAAAAGCTCAGGTCCTATAGAAGGCAAAAACATTATGGACTTTGAAATTAATGCTACTATTGATACCACTATTATCTCTAAAGAAACGTATTCAATTATAAAAGAAATCTTCCCTTTAGTCGAAAAAGAACAAGATAAGGAAGCCTTAAATTTAGTTAACTCAATTGATGAAAAAGATTTAGAAACAAACCAGTTATTAGTAGTAAAAGCTATACTTGAAATGAAATTAGACGAATTATCAAATTCCTATAATTCTTTTTCGAAATACATTCCACTGGCAAAAAACGATTCCATTAGAAGTTCGGTTTATTATTCATTAGGAATGATTGATATTAAAAGACATTTACAAATTAGCGCTTCTCATAATTTCGAAAAATCATTAGAATTAGACAATAGAAATCTTTCTACAATTATCGCTTTAGAACAATTAAATTTTGCAAAAAAAGATTTTGACACAGCCATATTCTATTGCGAAAAAGCCCTTAAAATAAATCCCAATTTAAATAATGTTTGGAATAATTTGGGTTTTATATATCAACAAAAAGAGAATCATAAAGAAGCTCAAAAAATATTCAGCAAAATTATAAAAGATGAGCCTGAAGATCCTTTACCGTACAACAATCGAGGTTATTCGAACCTAAAGCTGGGCTTTACAAAACAAGCTATGGAAGACGTAAATAAATCGTTAAAACTTTTTCCTGAAAATTCATACGCTTACAGAAACAGAGCTTTGATTTACTTAAATTTAAAAGATGCTAAAAAAGCCTGTCTTGATATTGAAACCGCTTTTAAACTAGGATATCGTGAAAAATATGGTTCTGATTTGGATTTAATTCAATCTGAGAATTGTAAAAATTAATTATATTTAGCTGACGTTTTTCATCCGCATAATGTGATCAAAGAAAAATCTGAAGCCAAACTAGACACAATTTTACAATAAAAAACTAACCGAAAAAATGAACAGACAAGGCGCAGTTGGAGCATTGCTTGACATATATGAGCAGACAATTTCAGATCTTAAAAATGTCATTAAAGATATATCTGATAATGATTTAACAAAGATCTTAGACAAAAAAACAACAAACGAAGATTGTAGATCCATACAAACAATTCTAACTCACGTTGTTAGTTCCGGTTATAGTTATGCTATAAGCATTCATAACTATAAAGAAAATAATGTTGAACGACCTGAAAAGATTCTTCGTTTGACTATTGCCGAATATTTAAATGACTTAACGGATGTTTTTGCCTTTACCGAAAATGTTTTCAAAGAAATTAAAGACGATGAATTAGAACAACCAGTCAATTCACTAAAAATGCAAACTAGTTGGGGACAATGCTACGATATTGAGCAAATTACAGAACACGCCATTGTTCATATCCTTCGACACAAGCGACAAATAGAAAGAATGAAACGCGATAAATTGTAGTAAAATTTCTTCGCTTGACGCTGGGATTAGAACAACCAAAAAACATTTTTAAAATCTATCCTAATCCTAGCTTCATTTTTAATTTGTAATTTCGTTAAACCAAAATAAATTTCAAAATGAAACTACAAATACGAATTCTACTTTACTCTCTATTATTTTTTACCTATAGTTTTTCAACTTCCCCTTTACTTGCATTAGGCGAAAAACTAAAAGACCATAGATTTATAACTTTAGGCTGCGGTTTTTTAGTCATAAATATTATTTTCTCGCTTTTTGTATTAAAATGGAAACCTTTATTAAGCATAATTTGTTCTATTGTAATTACCGTTTTGTCCCTATTTCTGGCTTTGAGATTTGGGGATTTACATCTATTTACAAAATATGACGAATATGGCATTAAAACAGCATTGATGGCAAATGCTATTTTTCCGATTATCTTTTGGGAGATTGTTTATCAAATCAAAGCAAGACGATGAAGAATGGTTTAGAAAAATTACAAAAACTATTTGTTATTATATTTCTTTTAGCCACTTCATTCATTTACTCACAAAATCTATGTGCTGATCTTAAATATAAAGACTATTATTTTAATGAAAAAAACACTTTTAAAAATGGAGCTATTAAGTTGTTTTCAGATAAAAATGGAAAACGTTTTGATGCAATAAATAAACTCATTTTAAAAAATAGTGAATACATTTTAGAGCTAAATCTTAAGAACAACAGCATAAGCTTTCATAAACCAGATTCTCTTTTTGACAATTCTGAAGAAAATAAAACATTCCAAAACTGGGTTGATCATCTTGATCTTTCGAAAATTTTCACTTTGAATTCCGAATCAAAATTGCGTCAAAAATTGTCTGAGGAAAAGCAACTTAGTAATGAATGGGGACAACTTTCGACAACAGTTTTCTGCTTAGATAAAATTCTGGTTTATCATATTCAACTAAATGACGGCAGAGATAAAGGTTCTCCTTATGATGAATTTTTAAATATCGATTTAAACAAAACGGAATTAGTCGATTTCAATTCCTTAATAACAGCCAATCAACAAGATGCTTTCAATAAAGCTGTTTTAACTTATACCAACAATCATAAAAAAGAAATCGTAAATAATTATAAAGAAATATTATCTAACGGATTTGGTGATTTGTTATATACTTATCAGCTTGCTTTTGAAAAACCTAATTATGATTATCATAAAATAAATTGCAAAATTAATTCTTCTAATTTTTCTCATTTTAGTACCAAAGGCATAGTTTTCGAAGTCAATGTTTTGGATAAAAATAAGAACGAAGAAAACGAACCAATTGGTGAATATGTTTCTAAAATAACAATTCCGTACAAGGAACTTACACCGTATTTTGATAAAAAGAATAATCTGTATTCAAGTATCAATAAATAAAATTTAATGGTTAAAAGAAGCAAATTACCCAATAAATACGGCTTTTTTTGATTATCTTTTCGGGCATAATTTATCCCGTGAAAACTAGAAAAAAATGAAATTACAAAACCGATTTTTTGCTTACATAATACTTCTTGTAGTATATTATTTTTCAACTATACTTTTAATGTCAGTAGATAGTGAATTAAAAATCAATCATTTATTTATCACTTTAGGTTTTGGATTCACGATAATAAATCTTGTTTACTCCTTTTTCATCTTAAAATGGACACCATTATTCAATATCGGATATTCTATTATTATTGCCGCAGTTAGTTTGGTATTAGCCTTAAAATTTGGAGATTTACATCTATTTTCCCAATACGATCCTTACGATATCGAAACATGCATAATAGCAAATGCTATTTTTTCGGTTGTGTTTTGGGAAGTTGCTTATCAAACCAAAAAAATCTAAATATCTTCACAAAACAATAAAATGAACATCTACATATTTGGAAACGGAAACATCAGTTTCACCGATTTTAAAAAACATTACGAAAGTGTCATTAATAAATATATTGACGACAAAAACGTAAACTTTTTACTTTGTGACTTTAGAGGCGTTGATGTCCTGGCCATGGAAGTCCTAAAATGTAATGCTGCAAATGTTTCGGTTTATCATATTGGCGAAAATCCAAGATATATAGCTGATAAATTCAGAACAAAAGTTAGCAGCTGGAAAGTAATTGGAGGTTTTGAAAATGATGAACAAAGAGATTCTGAGGTTGTAAAAAATTGTACACATTTTATTGCGATCGATTTTAATTCTGATTCTAATCGAAAAAGCGGAACTCAAAAAAACATTGAACTTTGCGAGAAATTAGGCAAAATTAGATTAACCGAAGAATAACAATCTTAATCGTTTTAATTTGAGATTACATTTAGTAAAATGCTCAATTATTTTACTTTAATCTCAGCTAAAATTCTAATATCATGAAACAACTTATCATATATCAAATAGATTCTTTTACAAAAGAAAAATTTAAAGGAAATCCTGCCGGAGTAGTTGTCAACGCAGATGGATTGCAGGATTCTGAAATGCAGCAAATCGCAAGAGAATTAAACAACTCCGAAACTGCCTTTCTTTTCTCGCCAGATAGTAATGATTGCGATGGCGTAATACGATATTTTACTCCAAGTATAGAAGTTCCTATTTGTGGTCACGCTACAATTGCCGCAATGTATGCCAAAGCTCTCGAAGATAATTTGGATTCTTGCGTATTGAGAATGAAAACTAAAATTGGTATTCTGCCTTTTGAGATCATCAAAGAAAATGACGATTATCAGGTTGTAATGACGCAAGGAAGTTTTGAGCTTAGTCCAACATTTGACGACGATACTACTAAAAAAATGATCAACGCATTAGGACTTGATGCTGATGATATTGATACAAAATGTCCAATCCAAATTGCTTCGACAGGACATTCAAAAGTCATGATTGGAATTAAAAGCCGAGAAAAACTTAATGCTTTGTCTCCAAAATACAGCGATTTAGCCGAATTAAGCAAACACATTAATTGCAATGGTTATTTTGTTTTTACATTCGATTCTGATAATAGAGATATCCTGACTTACGGCAGAATGTTTGCTCCAGCAATTGGCATAAATGAAGATCCTGTTACCGGAAATGCAAACGGACCTTTGGGCGGTTATTTAGTCGAAAACAATATCGTTCCTATTAAAGATAACAAACTTGAATTCAACGGAAGACAAGGCGAAAAAATAAACCGACTTGGTACAATATCAGTTAAAGTTTTGGTTGAAAATGATAAACCTGTATTAATTCAAATAAAAGGTGACGCCGTTGTTGTATTTAAAACCGTAATAGAAATTTAAAATTTCATACTTTTATAAGATGCTTATTTATTAATAATCGGAATTGAATTCTAATTTTTTAAAAGTGAATCTTATGGAAACGAAAAGAATATGGGCAAATTTTGGTGTAGAAAACTTAGACAGAACAACCAAGTTCTATACTGATTTAGGATTTAAACCAAACGGACATAATACAAACAATGAGTTACGAAGTTTTCTTTTTGGTGACGACGACTTCATCATTCATTTTTTTGTAAAAGAGCAATTTAAATGGGCTGTTAATGGCGAAATGGCAGATTTAAATATTGGAAATGAAATTATATTTTCGCTTTCTGCGGAAAGCAAAGAGGAAGTTGACCAATGGGTTACAGCTGTTAAAAATGCCGGAGGAAAGATTTTTGCCGAACCTCAAGAATATGGAAAAGGATATTTCTTTGGCTTTTCTGATCCGGATGGTCATAAGTTTAATTTTCTGTATTGGCCAAAATAGAATTAAATACTGAAAGACGCACTGCTTGTCAAATACGAATAGACGCACTGCTGTGCGTCTCTACATTAATTATGAAAAACAATATTTCTAATCTAGCCCCGATAGAGCCGATATCCTCGTAATGAAATGGAGAGATAAAGGCGAAAGCGGGACTAAAGGTGATTATGAAAACAAAAACTTCTGCTCCTTAAATTTAAAAATTACATTATTTGATTTCATCTAAAAACCGATATATTTACACCTTCAAAAATCAATGGTCTTTAGGATGAAAAAAATTACTTTACTGTTTTCTATATTATTTTTAACGCTCTCGTCATGTGGCGTAAAAACCACCCAATCTTTAATAAGCGACGGAAATTATGACGCTGCAATTGATCGCGCTGTCGAAGCTTTAAGAACCAAAAAAGATTCTAAAGGAAAACAAGATTATGTGTATTTGCTGGAAGAAGCTTTTGCAAAAGCCAAAGACAGGGATTTGCGCGATCTTGATTTGTTGACAAAAGAAGCAAATGCGGCAAATGCTGAACGTATTTATAACACGTATATGCAATTGAATAATCGCCAGGAAAAAATAAGACCTTTATTGCCTTTGCAATTAATGAAACAGGGACGAAATGCTTCTTTTCCGTTTGATAATTACTCAAATGAAATTGTAAGCAGCAAAAATGCTTTGTCTAAATACTTGTATGAGAATGCTTCGGCACTTTTAAAATCAAAAAACAAACTGGATTTTAGAAAAGCGTACGATGATTTTTTCTATTTAGAAAGTATAAATCCTGGTTATAAGAATGCCAAAAAACTGATGGACGATGCGCAGTTTAAAGGAACTGATTTTGTAGATATTTATGCTACAAATGTCACTAATATGGTGATTCCAAGACAGCTTCAGGATGATTTATTGGACATCAAAACTTATGGATTAAACGATAAATGGACGGTTTACCATAACGTAAGACAAAAAAATATTACTTATGATTATAGTTTAATTGTAAACTTTGTACAGATAAATATTTCGCCTGAGCAAATAAAAGAAAAGCAATTCATCAAGGAAAGAGAAGTAAAAGATGGTGTAAAAACACTTTTGGACAGTCGCGGAAGACCCGTGAAAGATAGTTTGGGCAAAGAAATAAAAGTCGATAATTATAGAATGCTTCGTGCGAATATATATGAATTCAGACAATTTAAATCTTGTCAGGTAACAGCAAAAGTAGATTATGTTGACTTGAAAACGAATCAATTAATGCAATCATTCCCGCTTACGAGCGAGTTTATTTTTGAGAATATTTACTCGACTTACAAAGGAGACAGAAATGCTTGTGAGGATAATTACATGAATTATTTTAATAAACGTTCTGTGCCATTTCCTAATAATGAACAAATGGTTTTTGATACCGGCGAAGATTTAAAAGCCCGACTCAAAGATATTATTGTCAAGAATAGATTTAGAGGATAATTTTAGAACTACTTAAATCAGTAGCTGAAATTTTCGAGAATTAATTATTCTACTTCAGATAAAGATATTAAAGACGCCTTGTGCGTCTTTTTTTATATAAAAACACAAAATTACGTTTGGCTATTTTCTGCAGAATATAGTATTTTAGCAATACAAAATTCTAAATATCAAATAATTGCAAAATCATAATTTATCTCACTTATGAAAAACACTCTTGAAATAGCCAATAGATTCAGAGAAATTATTTTGAATGGAACTTGGGTTGCAAATACCAATTACAAAGATCAATTGACCAATTTAGATTGGAAAATTGCAACAACTCCAATAAAGAATCTTAACACAATCGCGATTTTAGCGCAACACATTCACTATTATATCAACGGAATCAATATTGTTTTTAAAGGCGGAAATCTGGATATAAAAGACAAATTTAGTTTTGACTTCCCTCCTATTAATTCGCAGGAAGAATGGGATTTCTTTTTGTCTAAATTCTGGAAAGACAGCGAAGAATTTGCCGCTTTGATTGAACAAATGCCTGATGAAAAACTAGAACAAGGTTTTGTCGATGAAAAATATGGAACCTACAAAAGAAATATCGAAGCCATGATCGAACATAGTTATTATCATTTGGGCCAAATTGTTTTGCTCCATAAAATGATAAAAGATTAATGTAATTACTAATTGGAGACGCACTGCTGTGCGCCTCTATAATCAATTGGTATTTAAAAACATTGTATTTATAATCTGAATTCGTAGAGGCGCACAGCAGTGCGTCTCGGTTATTAATTTCCAGCGTTCAAAAACGCATTTTCCAAAAAAAATCAAAAAATACATTGCGCAACCAAAAAGTTGCTTATATTTGCAACTGATTGGTTGCTAATTTAAATAAATCAAAAATGAAACGAGATATTTTTCAGGCTATTGCTGACCCGACCCGCAGAGCAATTTTAGTATTGGTGGCAACAAATGCTTTGACTCCAAATGCTATTGCAGAAAAATTTAATACAACACGACAAGCCGTTTCTAAACACATCAAGATTCTCAATGAATGTGAATTACTCGATGAGAAAAAAATGGGTCGCGAAATTTATTATCAACTTAGAATTGACAAAATGAAAGAAGTTGACAAATGGCTGGAACAATTCAAGGAGATTTGGGAAAACCGTTTTACTCAACTTGATCAAGTATTAATGAATCTAAAATCTAAAGAAAATGAAATCTAATCTATTGATGAATTTTACCGTGGACAAAGAAAACAGCACGGTAAACGTAAAACGTGAATTTAATGCATCTCTTGCAAATGTTTGGTCTGCGTGGACTGAAGCTGAAATACTGGATCAATGGTGGGCGCCATCGCCTTGAAAGCCAGAACTAAAAGTATGGATTTTAAAGAAGGCGGACGCAGACTTTATGCAATGGTTGGTCCTCAGGGCGAAGAACATTGGGCAATTGCCGATTTTACTTCTATAACTCCTAAATCAAATTTTAAATATCTGGATGCTTTTTGCGATAGCGAAGGTAATCTAAACGTAGATTTCCCAAGATCTAAATGGAATGTAGGTTTCTCTGAACAAGGCGATTCGACTATTGTTGACATTGCGATTAAACATGATAATTTATCTGATTTGGAAAAAATTATCGAAATGGGATTCAAAGAAGGTTTTACTATTGCTTTGGAAGGTTTGGACGAAATCTTTGCTTCAAGAGCGAAATAAGTTTTATAATTTATTCACTAAATCCCGTTTGTTTATTGACAAACGGGATTTTTTTTGAAATATAATATCTACAAAAGTTGTATTTTAGCTTCATTAGAAAGTCATTCTAAAAATTTCAAAAATCAATACCACAATGACCTGAAGAGGTTATTAAATATCACAAAATGAACAAAACTATTATCCTTTCCCTTTTACTTCTATCTTCAACTTTAATTTTTAGTCAAGCCAAAAAATCAAAAACAACAGAAACTGCCAAACCTTTTGTATTGGGAGTTATCGATGAAATTCAATCGCAAGAATTAGGCGAAAAAAGAATTCTGAACATCTATCTTCCAGAAGGTTACAAACCAGAAGATGCAACAAAATATCCTGTAATTTATTTATTGGATGGTTCGGCAGATGAAGATTTTATTCATATTGCGGGATTGGTTCAATTTAATAGTTTTGAATGGATCAATCAAGTTCCAAAATCTATTGTTGTGGGAATTGCAACAGTCGACAGAAGAAGGGATTTTACTTTTCCAACAACTATTGAGAAAGATCAAAAAAAGTTTCCAACCACTGGACATTCTGATAAATTTATTGCTTTTATCGAAAAAGAATTACAACCATTTATTAATAAAAAATATAAAACCACAGATTCAAAGACCATTATTGGTCAATCGCTAGGCGGACTTTTAGAAACTGAAATTCTATTAAAGAAACCAACGCTTTTTAATAAATACGTGATCGTGAGCCCAAGTATTTGGTGGAATAATGGTTCTATATTAAATCTGGACAGCCCACTTTTTCAGGAAAATTTCACTCAACAAACAGATATTTATATCGCAGTTGGCAAAGAAGGTTTAACTCCAACCGAAATTCCGAGAGTTATGGAAGTTGATGCAAACTTATTAGCCGAGAAAATTAAAGCATCAAAAAGCAAAAACATAAAAGTATATTTCGACTATTTTCCTAAAGAAAATCATGCTACTATTTTACATCCTGCCGTTTCAAATTCTTTCCGCTTTTTTTATCCGATACAAGAATAAGAATCCTGAAAATGACAGAATACAAATTTTATAGTAATGAAAAACTTAGACGAAAATAAAATAGACAATCCCGTTTGGAATTCATTATCTGAAACGCATCAGGAATTTGCTATTGACTATAAAGGAACTAAATTTTACAATCCTGATTATTGTCCGTTTGGAGGTTTTACAGAACTCGGAACTACGATAGAAGCAACAAATCAATATTCGGCTTTAGCAGAAAATTTCTTCGTTGTTGGAGAAAAACCTGAAATAGCTGATTCTCTAAATATCTCAAAAGAATTGATTTGCCTTCAAATGGTTATTTACAACAAAATAGAATTATCGATAACATCTGAAATCGTAAAACTTACCGAAAATCATAATGAGGAATTATGCAATTTGGTAAATTTGGTTCAGCCGGGATATTTCAAAAACAAAACTCCTTTATTGGGAGATTATTTTGGAATTTTCAAAGACAATCAATTAATTGCGATTACTGGTGAACGCATGAAAATGAATGATTTTACCGAAGTCAGCGCCATAATAACGCATCCGAATCATACGGGAAAAGGTTACGCAAAACAATTAATCGCTCATGTTGTGAATAGAATTTTTGATCAGAATAAAATTCCTTATTTGCATGTTGTCGAAAATAATATTGGTGCAATCAAATTATACGAAAAACTAGGTTTTATTACGAGAAGAAAAATTAGTTTTTGGAATATTTCTAAAAAACAGTAACTTTACCCCTAACCTAAACCTACTATTAATCCCACTAATCTACTATGGTAATGAAAAAATTAATTTTAATCTTCATTTGTTTAATTGGTTTGTCAGTAAGTGCACAAACAGAAAAAGAGCTCGTTGGAAAATGGATGTTGGTAAAATGGACGAAAAACGGACGAACGCAAGACATTAAAGCTTACTATAAAACGACTCAGGTTTTACAAATTTTCGAAGGAAATGGAGATTTTGAAAGTCGTATTGGTAGTGATAGCCAATATTCTAAATGGAAATTAACTCAAAACAATTCGCAACTTGTAATTGTTGACCCTACTGTTTCAATTACATCTTCTATTGATTATTTTGATGCTAAAAAACGTATAATCACATCAGAAACCGGAACATTTGAATATAAGAAGATTCCTGATGCTGAATAAGAGGTAACTGTCTTATAACTAAAATAGTGAAAACTAATTTATTACTTGAATATGACACCGAATAAAAAAACTGTAAATGAATATATGGCAGCATTTAGAGTAAGTGATCATGACCGGGTTTTGGCTTGTCTTACTGATGATGTTATATGGGAAATGCCTGGAATTTATCAACATATTGGTAAAGAAGCATTTGACAAAGAAATCGAGAATGATAATTTTGTTGGAAGTCCAACTATTCAAATTATAAAACTTATCGAAGAAAATGATATTGTCATTGCCGAAGGCGCTGTACAAGGAAACATGAAGAACGGCAATATATTAGACGCCGTTTTTTGTGATGTTTTCGAAATGCAAAACGGTAAAATAAAAAAACTAACTTCTTATTTGATGTCACGAAATGCAAGTTTAAAATTTGAATAAAATTTTACCGCAAATCACGCCAAGGTTTTTCGCAAAGTTCGCAAAGCTATATCTAAATAAAGCTTTGCGAACTTTGCGTTTACTAACCACAATTCTAAACAAAACAACTTTGCGTTCTTTGCGGTTAATAATCATCTTAAGCTACAAAGATTGTTACTTTCCTTTGCGGAGTTTCTCACGGAGATTCCTCGTTCCTCGGAATGACAAGATTCTCAAATCTCAAATCCAAGCAATCTAAAATCATTATCCCAGCCATCCATCACGATCTAAACTTCTGTATTGAATAGCTTCGGCGATATGTTGCGAAATTACGGTTGGCGAAGCATCCAGATCTGCAATCGTTCTGGAAACTTTCAGAATTCTGTCGTAAGCTCTTGCAGAAAGATTCAGCCGTTCCATTGCGGTTTTTAGTAATTGTTTCGATTGCTCATCTAGCGCACAATATTCGCGAATCAGTTTACTGCTCATTTGAGCATTGTAATGTATGTTTTCTATTTCTTCGAAACGTTTGGTTTGAATTTCTCGTGCTGCTGTAACGCGCTTTCGGATTTCGACACTACTTTCTGCTTTTTGATCATCGGCAAGTTTTTCGAAAGGAACCGGAGTTACTTCGATATGGATATCAATCCGATCTAATAATGGTCCGGAAATTTTACTCAAATAACGCTGCATTTCGTGTGGCGATGAAGTATTGGGCTGACTTGGATCATTAAAAAATCCACTTGGACTTGGATTCATACTCGCCACTAACATAAACGAAGATGGATAAGTAACCGTAAATTTTGCACGCGAAATAGTTACTTCACGATCTTCAAGCGGCTGACGCATTACTTCTAAAACATCACGTTTGAATTCGGGCAGTTCATCCAAAAATAAAACGCCATTATGCGCCATCGAAATCTCACCCGGTTGCGGATAACTTCCTCCGCCAACAAGTGCAACATTCGAAATAGTATGATGCGGACTCCGAAATGGCCTTTGATTCATTAATCCTACTTCTTTTAATTTTCCGGCAACACTATGAATTTTAGTAGTTTCGAGCGCTTCACGCAAAGTCATTGGCGGTAAAATACTTGGTACTCTTTTCGCAAGCATCGTTTTTCCGGCTCCGGGCGGACCAATCAGAATAATATTATGTCCTCCGGCAGCAGCAATTTCCATACAGCGTTTTATACTTTCCTGACCGCGAACATCTGAAAAATCGAACTCAGGAAAATCTAATGTTTTATAAAATTCTGCACGTGTATCAATAATTGTTGGTTCCAGCGTTCCTTTTCCTGCAAAAAAATCAATTACTTCTTGTAGTTTTTCAACTCCGTAAACATTTAATCCCGTTACAATTGCAGCTTCTTTTACATTTTGAATAGGAAGAAAAAAACCAAGATATCCTTCTTCTTTCGCTTTTATAGCAATTGGCAAAGCGCCGCGAATAGGCTGTAAACTTCCGTCTAAAGAAAGTTCGCCCATAATAATGTACTTTTCGATTTCAGGAGCTTTAATCTGATCTGAACCTACTAAAATTCCCATTGCGAGAGGTAAATCATAGGCGGAACCTTCTTTTCGCAAATCGGCAGGCGCCATATTGATTGTAATTCGCTTTCCCGGCAAACTTAATCCGTTGTTTTTTAAAGCCGCAGCAATTCTAAAACTGCTTTCTTTTATCGCACTATCCGGCAAACCAACTAAATGATAACCAATACCTTTATCCATATGAACTTCTACTGTAATTGTTGTCGCTTCGACTCCAAAAACGGCACTTCCGTAAACTTTTACTAACATAATCAATCTTTATCAAGAATGTAAATGTATCTAATTATGAAAACAAAACGTCATTTTTTGTAACTATTTTCTTTCTTTAATTTACTTTACGATTTAACCTTTAAATTAATTTTAATAAATTTTATCCTAAAGTTGATTATAGTTTTTAATTGTTATATTCGTTTTTCAAAACCTAAATCTTATATCAATCAAAACCTAAAAACCATGTCATTTTTTAAAAAACTTTTCGGAAAAAATAAAGAAGAACAAAAAGTAGAACTGAGAGAAGAGCAAAAAGCAGCACCAAAAACACAGCAACCAGAAGAACAAAAAGCTGAAATAAAAATACCACAACTAGAAGAACACATAATACAAGAGGACAAAGAATCATCTGATGAAACAAAATTATCCTGGATCGCAGCTGCAGAAAATCCTTGGGGACATGACCTTTTAGATTTACGTCCTTTTAGTCAAACTATGATTTCCACTTCAGGAAATCAACAAATGGCGATGAATGCGATTTCTTATGGTGGCGAAAGTGGTACTTCTTTTTTTGGTCTAAGACCTGAAAACACAAAAACTATAGCTGCAAATATTTCGCTTAAAATTGATCAGGCACTTTATCCGGGAGTTTTGTTTACACCTGATACAATGGAAAATAAATGGGCAGTTTATTTTGATGGTGAATATCTAATTTTCATTCGCAGTTGGTTAAGAGAAGTTTTGGTCGTTGCCAAAACCATTCAAAAAGACAACCAACTTATTGTAGAATCTATTACAGGTGAATTTACAGAAGATGAAAGTCCGGAACTTACAAAAGCTATTCTTAATTTTATTTTAATTAGCCATTCGATCGGAGAGATTATTCCTGCTCCAATCCCTGCTGAATATGAAAACGACACAGATCTTGCAAGTAAATGGGCATTTTCGACTTATGGAAATATGGGACAATTAGGAATTTTTACTTCTGATTTTTTACCTGTTTCTGATTCCCCTTTGCGTACACATTCTTTACTGCATATAGCTGTTGCACGTGGAGAAATACAAGAAATAGAAGATGAATTTAATAGAGGAACAAATTTAAATGCCTTAGCGGGAGACGGATTAGCGCCATTGCATTGGTCAATTGCTCCGGAAAATATAGACTCTATGGCAAAATTATTAGACTTAGGCGCTGATCCAAACGGATTAACGCATGAAGGTGCGACGCCTATAATGAATGCTGTACAATCAAATAAAATGGATAAAGTAAAACTTCTTCTGGATTATGGTGCCCTTATTAATATTCAGGACGACAGAGGATTTACGGCATTGCACAGAGCTGCAGAAAGAGGACATATTGATATTGTGAAATTTTTATTAGCAAACGGAGCAGATAAGACAATTTCGGCGCAAGGACATACTGCAATTTCTCTTGCAACTATAACAGAACAACATGAAATAATAGAGTTACTGAATTAAAACACAGTAATTAAATTTTAAATCGGGTTAAGTAAAACTTAACCCGATTTTTGTTTTTAGCAATTCTTTCGTCTTTCACAAAAATAAATATTTGATATTTTATTCTTTATCCAACCATTTTTCATCATCTAAATCTTGTTCATATTCAGATGTTCCTGTAAACCCAAGTTCCTCGAGTTTTTTTAAATAGGGCGTATAATCAAAAAATGGTTCATTCCAACCTTCCAGATCCCAGATATTGTCGATTACTGATGCTAACCATCTTGGCGGTGGATTATATTTCTTAAAATAATCGATTTTTTCTTCAGTTGTTTTACAATTTTCTTCAAACCAAATATAAAAACAGTCACAAAATTCATCACCGCTTCCTATTCTCCAAAAAATACTATAAGGATGTGAGTCTGGTTTAAAAATCCAATGTGGAGGTACTTCTCCGTATTTCTCAATAAACTGATTTATTTTATTTGCAAGATATTCTGTTTTCTCAATCATATATTTATCTGTAATAAAATCTACTATTATTTATCTTCAAATATATAATTTTCTAAAACTCTAACCCAATCTGATTCTTAATTTCCTCCACAATTCGACTTAATTCCAAACTATTCTGATGTGACCAAAGCGAACTTTCGATTTGATTGTTTCGAATGCATTTATGACATTCAATAGCCTCATAAGTGTATCCTTTTCCAAAATTTGGTAAACTATATTTGGATTCTTTTTCTCCTTTAAAAATAGAATATCCATCAGCAACAAACCACGGCGAATTTAGCTGAATATATCCTTCAGTTCCGCTGATTGTTGCTTTCATATCAGATTCTGAAATTATCGAAGCTTGCAAAGTCGATTGTGCATTTTCATATTGCAAAATCATAGAAGTCTGAAGATCTATTCCGTTTATATGATTAATAGATTTCGCCATAATTTCCTCCGGATTACCGAGTATTATATAGGAAAGAAATAATGGATAAACACCAATATCGAATAAAGCCCCGCCTCCATTATTTTTATCAAAAAGTCTTCCTCCCTCCTTTTCATCTGCATAAAAAGAAAAATCAGCTTTTACAGACTTTATATCGCCAATTATTCCCAGATTAATTTTTTCTAAAACCTCTTGAACCGATGGAATAAAACGCGTCCAAAATGCTTCCATAAAAAACTTATTATGCTTTTTAGACGCTTCAATCATTCGAATAGCATCTTTATAAGAAAGCGACATTGGTTTTTCGCATAAAACATGTTTTCCGTTTTCTAATGCTTTTATAGATAATTCGGCGTGCGAATCGTGCGGAGTTGCAATGTATATGATATCAACCTGATCGTCCTTAAAAAGTGCGTCGTACGAATCATACGCTTTTGGGCAATTGTATTTATTAGCAAACTCAATCGCTTTATCCTTATTTCTCGAAGCAACTGCAAATATTTCAGCATCTTCTAAGAGTAATAAATCGCTGGCAAATTGATTTGCAATATTTCCCAAGCCAATAATTCCCCATTTAATTGTATTAATATTTTTCATAATTTTCATTAAGTACTACCTATCAACGGTTTAATTAAAATTTTATAGAAATAAAGAAAAATCATTCAAAAAAATGAATTTTAGATAACATATATTTCATATTTTTAGCAACAAATTTGCAAATAAACTATGAAAAAAGCCCTATTCCTACTCTTTCTGAGTGTATTTTTAACAAAAACATACGCGCAGGATTACTTTCCAGTTAATGAAACTGTTCATAATACAAACAAAAACTACACGGTCTTTACCAATGCTACGATTTATGTAACTCCAACACAAAAAATCGAAAAAGGAACTTTACTAATTCAGGACGGCAAAGTAATTTCCGTTGGAAATAATATTGCAATTCCTAAAAACAGCATTACAATTGATCTTGCAGGAAAAACGATTTATCCTTCATTTATAGATATCTACACTAGTTTTGGGGTCGAAAAACCAAAAAGTAATAATCGATATGATCAAGATCCTTTGTACGATACTAAAAGAGTTGGTTATTATTGGAACGAAAGTATTCGCCCAGAAGTAAATACTTATGAAACTTTTAAATACGATCAAACAAAGGCCGAAGAATTATTAAAAGCTGGTTTTGGAGTTGTTGGAACTCATATTCCTGATGGAGTTGCACAAGGAACGGGAATTTTGGTTGCCCTGAATAATGCCGAAAACAATAAACGAATTATTGCTAATAAAATCACCAATCACTTAGCTTTTTCGAGAAGTGTCTTGACAAATCAGGCTTATCCAAGTTCATTAATGGGCATGATGGCTTTGTTGCGTCAGATGTATTTAGATCTTGATTGGTATAAAAAAGGCAATTCTGATACTAAAGATTTGTCTCTTGAAGCTTTGGCAAACAATGAAAAATTAGTTCAAATTTTTACAGCAGAAGATAAATTAAACAGTTTAAGAGCCGCTAAAATTGCTAAAGAATTTGGTTTAACCTATATCATAAAAGGAAGTGGAAATGAATTTGAAAGAATCGAAGAAATTAAAAGTACGAACGTTAAATATATTATTCCGATAAGTTTTCCTGAAGCTTATGATGTTTCAAATCCGTATTTATCAAACCAAATCGAATTGGCTGATATGCGTTTCTGGAATCAGGCGCCAACAAATCTTAAAGTACTTTCAGACAACGGAGTCGTGTTTGCCTTAACAACCGATAAATTAAAAAAGACTGAGGATTTTAAGACTAATTTATTGAAAGCCATTAAATATGGTTTTGATAAAACAAAAGCTTTAGAGGCTTTGACTACAATTCCGGCAGCAATTCTTGGAAAAAGTAATGAAGTAGGAAGTTTAAAAACGGGTAGTTATGCCAATTTTGTGATTACATCTGGTGAAATCTTTGATGAAAAAACTATTCTATTCGAAAACTGGGTTCAAGGAACCAAATATGTTGTTAATGATATTAATGCCAAAGATATTCGCGGTAATTATGACTTAACTGTCGGAAAAGACAATTATAAATGGAAAATTGACGGAACTGCTGAAGCTCCAAAATCTGAGATTACTACAGCTGATGCTAAAAAGGTAAACAGTACTTTTTCTGTTTCTAAAAACTGGGTTTCGATATTGATTAAACCTTCTGATACTATAAAAGGCAATTTCACTCGTTTAACCGGATTTATCGAAAAACCGGAAAAATTATCCGGAAAAGCGATTTTAGCAAACGGAGACGAATTGGTTTGGACGGCTTTAAAAACAAGTGCTTTTGTTGCTGTAAAAGATTCTTCTAAAGTGGAGAAACCAAATCCAATTGTTCCAACAACTTTCCCAAATATTGCTTTTGGTGATTCAAAAAAGTTAACGGCTCAGACTTTATTATTCAAAAATGCTACGGTTTGGACAAACGAAAAAGACGGTATTTTAACTGAAACTGATGTTTTAATCAAAAACGGAAAAATTGCTGCTGTTGGTAAAAATCTTTCAGATGCATCTGCTACTGTTATTGATGCAAAAGGCAAACATATTACAAGCGGAATCATTGACGAACACTCTCATATTGCAATTTCAAGAGGTGTTAACGAAAGCGGACACAACTCTACAGCCGAAGTTACGATTGAGGATGTTGTCAATTCAGAAGACATTAATATATACAGAGATCTTGCGGGTGGTGTAACAACTTCTCAATTACTACACGGATCAGCGAACCCGATTGGTGGTCGCTCCGCAATCGTAAAATGGAAATGGGGTGCTGCTCCTGATGAAATGTTATACAAAAATCAACCTAAGTTTATCAAGTTTGCATTGGGAGAAAATGTAAAACAAGCGAATTGGGGAATTGATAATCCTACTCGTTTTCCGCAAACCAGAATGGGTGTTGAACAGGTTTTTACCGATTATTTTCAACGTGCCAAAGAATACGACGAAAGCTGGAAAAAATTCAACGCAGGTTCTAAAAAAGGAAAGGCTCCAAGAGTAGATTTAGAAATGAAAACTTTAGCCGAAATTATCAATAAAGAGCGTTTCATCACGTGTCACTCTTATGTAGAATCTGAGATTTTGATGTTGATGAATGTTACGGAAAAATTCAATTTTAGAGTAAACACTTTCACTCATATTCTTGAAGGTTATAAGGTTGCTGATAAAATGAAAGAACACGGAGTTGGTGCTTCAACTTTCTCTGATTGGTGGGCTTATAAATTTGAAGTAAATGATGCAATTCCGTTTAACGGACCAATTATGCATAATGCAGGTCTTGTTGTTGCTTATAATTCTGATGATGCCGAAATGTCAAGAAGACTAAATCAGGAAGCTGCAAAAGCAGTTAAATACGGAAATATATCTGAAGAAGATGCCTGGAAATTTGTAACTCTGAATCCTGCTAAATTATTACATATCGATGATAAAGTAGGAAGTCTAAAAGTGGGTAAAGATGCCGATGTTGTTTTATGGAGCGATAATCCTTTGTCTATTTATGCTGTAGTTGAAAAAACAATTGTTGATGGTGTGGTATATTTTGACATTCAAAAAGATGCCGAAAAACAATTGGCAATTACTAAAGAAAGAGGCTTGTTGATTGGACAAATGTTACAGGAAAAAAACAAAGGAATGGCAACACAAGCACCTACCAAAAAAGAGAAAATAGAATATCACTGTGATACTTTAGAGCAATAATTTAAGCGTTAAAAAATCAGAAAAGATAAAAAACAGATATCATGATCAATAAAAACATATATATAATATTGCTCGTATTTTGTGCTTCGCTACACATAAAAGCACAGCAAATACCTGCACCCAAACAAAGCAAATCGGTTTTGATTCTAAATGCTACAGCACATTTAGGCAACGGAACTGTTATTCAAAATAGTGCGATTGGATTTAAAGACGGAAAAATTACTTTGGTTGCAGATGCGACAACCATCAGACTTGCTGCAAATGCCTACGACACTACAATTGATGCGAGTGGAAAACACGTTTATCCAGGATTTATTGTTCCGAACGCAACATTAGGTTTAGTCGAAATTGATGCTGTAAAATCATCAGACGATCAGGAAGAAATTGGAAGTTTTAATCCGAATGTGAGAAGTATCATCGCTTATAATTCTGAATCGAAAGTGGTAGAAACTGTTCGCCCAAATGGTGTTTTGATCACTCAGGTTACGCCTCGCGGTGGCCGAATTTCAGGAACTTCTTCTGTAGTACAATTGGATGCCTGGAGCTGGAGTGACGCTATTATCAAAGAAAATGACGGAATTCATCTTAATTTCCCTTCTGGTTTCAGAAGATCGGGAACTTGGTACGAACCGGGAATTATAGAAGCCAATAAAGATTATCCTAAACAGACTGAAGAAGTTGCTGCTTTTCTAAAAAATGCAAAAGCATACAATCAAGATGCTCCAAAAGAAAGAAACCTGGTTCTTGAAGCTACAAAAGGGCTTTTTGACGGAACTCAAACACTTTATATCCACGCAGATGAAGAAAAACAAATCGTAGATGCGATACAATTGGCAGTTGACAATCAAGTCAAAAAGATTGTTATTGTTGGCGGATTCGAAGCTTATAAATCTGCTGATGTTTTACAGAAATATAATGTTGGTGTTCTCCTAAGACGTGTTCACGAATTGCCTACAAGTGATGATCAGGATGTAAATTTACCATACAAAATGGCTAAAATACTTACCGATAAAGGTATTATCGTTGGTCTTGAAAACAGCGGTGATCATGAACGTATGAGTGTTAGAAATCTTCCGTTTTTAGCAGGAACTTGCGCTGCTTTTGGTCTCGACAAAGAAAAAGCTTTACAGCTTATTACTTCAAATACAGCAAAATTATTAGGTATCGACGATATTTGCGGTACATTAGAAACAGGAAAAGATGCTACTCTTTTTATCTCTGATGGCGATGCGCTGGATATGAGAACTAATAAATTGACAAGTGCTTTTATTCAGGGAAGAACCATTAATCTGGAAACTTTCCAAACCAAACTGAATGATAAATTCAAAGCAAAGTACAACCAGAAATAAACAAACTCTTTTTATAAAAAAGGCATCATTTGAGAAATTCATCTGATGCCTTTTTTATTTATAATTCTAATCATTTCAATCAATACATTAAATATTTAGACAGAATTACTCTTAAAAATACAAATATTCTCACGCTTTTTTGTTAACAGATCGCGCAAACATCTTAAAATCTAATTTTTTGATTAACAAATTGCAAATTTTAAGTTCATTTTAACAAATACACGCAAAATTTAGGGGGTCAAATTTAAAAATTAACAAAAATTAACTATCTGACTGCATTTTTTATAGGGGTGTCGATTGATTTTATACTTTTATAAAAAATTTAAAACTAAATAACTATGCGAAAAATTATTTTAAGTGTGATTCTTATCACTATTTTGGTACTAACCTTTATTTCAAACTTTATCCTGACTGATAACCCAATTCCGGCTGAAGCTGTAAAGTTTGATACAGGAGATACAGCTTGGATGATCGTAGCAACTGCATTTGTATTGCTTATGACTCCAGGACTAGGATTTTTCTACGGAGGAATGGTAGGTAAGAAAAACGTTATCAGCACCATGCTACAAAGTTTTATGGCAATGGTAATTGTTACTATTTTATGGGTTATTGTTGCTTTTGGCTTGGCGTTCGGACCAACTATTGGCGGAATCATTGGAAATCCACTTCCAAATTTATTCTTTCAAGGCGTTGGCACTAGTACTGCCTGGAGTCTTGCACCAACAATTCCTTTCATGTTATTCGCATTATTTCAAGCAAAATTTGCCATCATTACTCCTGCTTTAATTACAGGTGCTTTTGCAGAACGTGTTCGTTTCTGGGCTTATTTATTATTCATGGTTTTATTCATTCTATTTATATACGCACCTTTATGTCACATGACTTGGCATCCAGAAGGGATTTTCTTTAAAATGGGAGTTCTTGACTTCGCTGGAGGAACTGTAGTACACATGAGTGCTGGTTGGGCTGCATTAGCCGGAGCGATCTTCTTAGGAAAAAGAAAAATTCAAAAAGTTAACCCTGCAAGAATCACTTATGTATTATTAGGAACAGGTTTATTATGGTTTGGATGGTTCGGTTTCAACGCAGGTTCTGCATTAGGATCTAACGGTTTAGCTGTACAAGCTTTAGGAACTACAACTGTTGCTGCTGCCGCTGCTGCTATGGCTTGGGTTTTCCTTGACAAAATTATAGGACACAAATTATCTGCACTTGGAGCTTGTATTGGAGCTGTTGTTGGTCTTGTTGCCATTACGCCTGCTGCCGGTTTCGTAAGCATTCCTCATGCAATTTTCATCGGAGCTTTTGCTGCAATCGTTAGTAACCTTGTAGTAAGCAAATTCCCTAAAGGTAAAATTGATGATGCATTAGATGTATTTGCTTGTCACGGTGTTGGTGGAATGGTTGGTATGTTGTTGACAGGAGTTTTTGCTTCAAAAGCAATTAACCCGGCTGTTGGAGACAATCAAGGTTTAATTTTTGGAACTCCAACTTTATTCATCAACCAATTAATTGCTTTAGTAGTTGTTTCAATCTTTGCTTTTGTAGGTTCATATGTTTTATTCTTTGTTGTAAATAAAATTACTCCACTAAGAGTTACTGAAGAAAAAGAAGAATTAGGATTAGACATCTCTCAACACGGAGAATTCTTATAAGAAATTAATTCCCCCCTTTTGCCTAATTAAAAAATCCCTCTAAGTTTTAGCTTAGAGGGATTTTTACTTGAAAGAAGATAGAATATAGAGAATAGAGTATAGATTTTAGAAACCAAATAAAAAAAGCACTCTCAGTTTATCACTTAGAGTGCTTTTTATTTTGAATTAATTCAACCCCTTATTATATTTTAGATTTCAGATTGTAGACTTTTGATTAGTAAATATTGCAAAATCTTCACACACAATATTCAAGTCCCAACATCTTTCCTCTATATTCTATTTTCTATATTCTTAAAAAAAACTATTTAAAATTTCCAATTCCTTCTTTTAGCCAATGCAAATATTCATCAGCGCTAACATAACTAATTGTAGGTTTTGAACTGTTTAGATTCTTTCCTTCCAAGTCTGTTATAACATATAATGGCTGCGTATTTGTTTTATATTTTGAGATCATAAAATCTGTCCATTTATCACCAACAGTAATAATTTTATCACCGGATTTAGTTACAAATTGCTCTTCTTTTGGCAACTCACGTTTATCATCTACATAAAGAGAAATCAAAACCACATCGTTTTTCAATATTGGTAAAATTGTTGGTTCAGACCAAACGTTGTTTTCCATTTTTCTACAGTTTACACAAGCATAACCTGTAAAATCAAGCATAATCGGTTTGTTGATTGATTTTGCATAAGCTAATCCATCTTCATAATCATGAAAAACCATAATTCCATGCGGACCTAATTCTGCTCCGTCAGGCAAACCTTTTGCCGATTCTGCATTAACGTTTGAATTTGAAGATCCGCCAACTCCAAACGGACTTTCACTATATTGTGGTGGTGGTGGAAAAGCACTGATTAATTTCAAAGGCGCTCCCCAAAGTCCAGGAATTAAATATACTGTAAATACAAGCGTAAGCAATCCTAAATACAATCTTCCTACTGAAATATGATGCAATGGACTATCGTGTGGCAATGTAATTTTTCCGAATAAATATAAAGTCAGAGCTGCAAAAATGGCGATCCAAATTGCGATAAATACTTCTCTTTCTAAAAAGTGTAACTGAAGTACTAAATCAGCATTTGATAAAAATTTAAACGCTAAAGCTAATTCTAAAAACCCTAAAACTACTTTCACAGTATTCAACCATCCACCAGATTTTGGTAATGAATTTAACCATCCCGGGAACATTGCAAATAACATAAATGGTAAAGCTAATGCCAATGAGAATCCTAACATTCCAACAATTGGAGCGATTCCACCGTTTGAAGCTGCTTCAACTAATAAAGTTCCAACAATTGGTCCTGTACAAGAAAAAGATACAATTGCCAAAGCCAAAGCCATAAACAATATCCCAACTAATCCGCCTCTGTCTGCTTGTTGATCTGCTTTGTTTGCCCATGAATTTGGTAGCATAATTTCGAAAGCTCCCAAAAACGAAGTAGCAAAAATGATCAAAATCACGAAGAAAATTAAGTTAAACCAAACATCTGTAGACAACGCATTTAATGCATCTGCGCCAAATACTTTAGTAACGATTAAACCTAAAACAACATAAATAGCAATAATTGAAAAACCATAAATAATAGCGTTTCTAATTCCTTTTGCTCTGCTTTTGCTTTGTTTTGTAAAGAAACTTACTGTCATAGGAATCATTGGGAAAACGCAAGGTGTCAACAATGCAGCAAATCCTGAAATAAAGGCTACAAAAAAGATTGACCATAAACTTCTTGTTGGAGCCGGTGCAGGAATTTCTTCTTTTGCTGAAGCTTCAGCAACTTCTGTTTTTGAAGTCTCTTTTTTAGCAGTTTCTACAACTGGTTTTACCGTATCAACAGCCAAACCTACTACTTTAGTTTCATCTAATTTTGATTCCGTTACAGTGGCAACTGCGTCCATTTTGAAAGTAGACGGAATTGCTATTGAGAATTTTTTATTCGAATTGATACAAACTTCTTTACAAACCTGAAAATCAAAGTCAACATCAACCGTTTTTAAATTTGGGTTAATGATTTTTATTTCCTGTTCGATATGAGCTTTACCTTCAAAGAAAGTTTCGTTTACTCCAAAAACGTCATTAAAAGCAGTTCCTGTTTTTCCTTCTTTGGCTTTGCCAATAAGTTCGTAATTTCCTTTTTGATTTTTAAATGTAATTTCCAACGCAAGCGGACCACCGTCTGGAGTAAACTGCGAATACATATGCCAATCTTTTTCGATTGTTCCATCAAAAACCAAAACAGCATTGTTTCCTGATTTTTTTTCAATTTTAGAAGTCCATTTTACCGGCTCCAGAATTTGAGCATTCCCTTTTGCAAAAGCAAACAAGAAAAGCAGTAAAAATAAAATGTGTTTAGTCCAAGTATTTTTCGGCATTATAGTTTGATGATATTGATTAAATTTCATGATTGTAATTCAATTTTAAGTATTCTATTTGTGGTGTTTTCAATTTTAAAGCGTTCGTCTTGTCTGATTCCAATAACCCAAACAATTTGATTATCAGAACACAAAATCCATATTTTTTCCTTTTCAATCAACGATAATTTCTCATCTTTAAAAAGCTTACTTACTTTTTTAGACTTCCCCTGCATTCCAAAAGGATGAAAAACATCCCCTTCATTCCATTTACGCAAAATCAAAGGGAATTGGATTTTTTCAGCGTCCACAAAGATAGCTTTATTTGAATCTATACTAATGTCGTCTACTTGACAAAGCCTCAATTTTAAGGGAAAATTAACGTCTTGATCGCTTTCCTGAATTTCAAATTCTTCTTTCTCTGAAATTTCAGAAATTGGACTCAAAATCAACGTATCTCTGTTTTTCAGCAATCTAAATTCAGCCGAAATTACTTGTTTCCCAGATTGACTATCTACCAAATCATAAATATCATTCCAAGCCAAAAAGCCAAATTCATTCAGCCATTGATACAAATATGATTTATAATTAGGTAGTTTTTTGAGTTGATTTAGATCAAAATGTATATCATCACCAACTTCACTTGCTACTTGCTGATAAATCATAATCGACGCATCTTCGACCATTACTTGAGATTCCTGCAAATAGGATTGTGTTTTTTGAAAAGCATTCAAAAAGTTAGGATTGATTTCTTTTAACATCGGAACTAAATCATGGCGAATTTTATTCCGAAGATATTTATTGGATGCATTGCTGCTGTCTTCTCTCCAGTCGATATTATTTTCCTGCGCATATTTCAGAATTTCATCTCTGGAAAATGGCAAAAGCGGACGAATAATTCGGTCATTTTCTTCCGGAATTCCAATTAATCCATCTAATCCCGTTCCTCGCGTTAGATTAATTATAAAAGTTTCCAGATTATCATCGGCATGATGCGCTGTTAGAATATAATCGAAATTCTCTGTTTCGAGAAGTTCATAAAACCAACTGTAGCGCAACTCGCGTGCCGCAACCTGAGTCGATAATTTATAATCTTTTGCAAAAGCTTCGGTGTCAAATTGCGTGATAAAAACCGGAATTTCATTTTGGTCACAATAATTCTGAATAAAACTCTGATCGCCAAAACTTTCTAATCCGCGCAATTGAAAATTACAATGCAAAACGGCAATTTCATACGGTAATTGCTGTAATAAATGCAATAAAACCATGCTGTCTAATCCGCCGCTAACTGCTAGAAATAGTTTTTTATCTTCCAAAAATGGAAATCTGGACGAGATGTGATTTTGAAATTTTGAAAACATTTGATAAAAGTAGAAAATTAAATTCGATCTATTTTTAAATGAATTGTTAAGCGTGATATTTTTTTGCCAAAGATTAAAAAGAAAAAATCGCGTTTATCGGTTTAACCCGTAAAATCCGCGGGCAAAAAAATCACACCAATTCGCAGCTAACTTTTACTGCAAAACCTCATGCATCGCCTTAGCTTTCAACAAACATTCTTCGTATTCTTTTTCAGGAATTGATAACGATGTAATGGCGCTTCCAACAGAAAACGAAACGTATTTATTTTCCTGATTGTACAAAATACTTCTTATCACAACATTAAAATCGAAATCACCTTCGGGAGTAAAATATCCAACTGATCCGCTGTACAAACCACGTTTTGTTTCTTCCAGATTTTCGATGATTTTCATAACCGAAATTTTTGGCGCTCCAGTCATACTTCCCATTGGAAAAGTCGTTTTCAAAACTTCTATTGGCGAATATTGTGGATCTATTTTAGACGTTATCGTCGAAATCATTTGGTGCACTTGCAGAAACGAATAGATTTTACAAAGTTCTGCAACTTCAACAGAACCTTTTTGTGCGGTATGCGACAAATCATTCCGAACAAGATCAGTAATCATGATATTTTCGGCACGTTCTTTAGCGTCAGATTCTAAATATTGCTTTGATTTTTCGTCTTCGATTGGATCTGAAGATCGTTTTGATGTTCCTTTTATAGGTTGCGAAATCAAATTCTCTCCTGATTTCTTCAGATATCTTTCCGGTGAAGCCGAAAGTAAATATTGTTTGTGATTTTTAAAGAAAACTGAAAATGGCGCTTGCGAAATAGCGTTCAGTTTCTCAAACTTTTCTAAAGGATTTATAGTCGCATTTTCAGCAAAAAATTCCATACAAAAATTAGCTTCATACATATCGCCTTTATGAATATGCTCAAGCATTTTTGTTACTTTTTCTATATATAAATCTTTTGAAATTCTTTGTTCGATCTCTAAAGACATCTGACTTTCGACTTTCGACTTTTGACTTTCGACTATCTCATTAAAATCATCTTCAACCTCATCATCACAAAGAAATAAATATTGAATTTCGAGTTGATTTTCTTTCAATAAGAATATTTTTTTTGGTTGAAAGAAAAACATATCCGGAAAATCTAAACCATCAAAATTAGCTGATTTTAAATCTTCAATGTCATTTTTCAGATCGTAAGTCAAATATCCAAAAAGCCAGTCTTTTGTAGTTTGCTGATATTGTTTTAAATCTTCAAAAGCATTATGAAAATCGGTTTTTAAAGATGTAAAAGCGTCTACAGCCAGCAAACAATTGAAGCTTGAATATTCTTGTGGATAAGAATTACTGTCCAAAAAAACGACCTCACGAAATTGTTGTGACCAAGCTAGAAGTTGTTGTTTAAACTGCTCTGGATTTGAAATATGTTTATGAATTGAAACTCTCAAAAATGGGTAAATTTTAGACTTCAAAATTACGACAAAAAAAATCCTTCAATAAAATAATCCTTAAAAATTATTGGCTTTCCGCAATTACGGCAAAAACCAAAAATAAAACACCAAAACTGTTAATAAAACAACAATTTCGTAAGGAAAAATTCGTTATATTTGATATAGCATTATTGAAATCTTAAAATAAGATTATAAAGATGGTAAAATTCTCAATAGAACGGCTTTAAAATTTGACTTTCACTTTATTAGAGAATTTAGATTGTAACGTTTTCCAAAAATAAATTATACATTTTTAACCCATTAAAAATCCTAGTATTATGAAAATTGCTACCATTATTGTCCGTGTTTTGATTGGTCTGTTGTTATTGTTTGCCTCTATTAGTTTCTTCTTTCATTTAATGCCTGAGCCTGAAACAACGGGAGATTTCAAAGCCTTTAATGTTGGTTTGATGGCTTCTACTTATTTAATGCCTTTAGCAAAATCAATAGAATTACTTTGCGGAATTGCGTTTGTAACGGGACGTTATGTAACATTAGCCAATATTTTGATTTTACCTATAACGGTAAATATTTTGTTTATCAACTATTTTCTTACTCCGGATGGTCTGCCAATTGCGGCTTTATTATTCCTGGCTAACTTATTTTTGATTTACAGATATTGGGATAATTACAAAAGTGTTTTCACTGCATAAATCATTTTCGAACTAAAATAAAAGAAACCCGACAGCCTATAACTGTCGGGTTTCTTTTTCAACCTCTTTTGTCATGTTTTACCCAGACAAGGTCCAAAACATTATAACCTATTTCCTGGGCTTTAATTAGAAAATCAGCTTTGATGCTTTCTGGAATAGTCGTTTCTCTCGAAAGTATCCACATATATTTTAAGCTCTCGCCGGCAACAAGAGCATATTTGTAATCTGCGTCGACCGCAATAATATTATAACCAGAATAAAAAGGACCAAAAAATGAAACCTTAAGCATACCTACATTGTCCTTTTTGACGAACTTGGCTTTCCCGATGCTTTCCTCCCATTTGTCTTTTTTGACATTATAGCCCCTGTTATCAACTTTAATCGTGCCGTTATCGTTTAATGAATATTCGGCAGTTACGTTGTCTAAACCTTTTTCCCATTTATAATCTAATCTTGCAATTTCAAACCATTTTCCCAGATATTTAGCTTTGTCAAAATTAGAAATTGCAACAGCTTTTTGCGGAATATTTGAACGACAGGAATAAAGTATAAATGCAATTCCTGCTCCGAGTAGAATCGGAGTTATATATCTATTTTTCATAATGTTATCTTTTTAAAGAAGTAAAGATAACATCTGAATTCCACATCTAATTTACAAAATTTTTATTGAATTTTACATTTTCTGACATTAAGATTAAAAGAATAAAATTAAAAATTCTAAATATTTTTACTAAACAACTATATTTGACTAAAACTTTAGCTTTCGATGAAAAAATATCTTTTTGTAGTTCTGTTACTTTGCGTTAATTTTTCGAGATCACAATCTATAAAATCAGTTGATTCTCTAAATGTTGAAATCTGCAAATCTCTGGTTCAGAATATCGATTTGAATAACGAAATTAGAATTAATACTATTAATAATGCTCATATAACGCCTTATTTGGCAAGATTTAAAGACAGTATAACTCAAAAAACAGTTTTTGAACAAATCTTTTTCAGGTTACAGAAAAACTGTAATGAATTTGTCGCACTTTTTCCAAACAAAGCTCAGGAAAGTAGTTGGTCAATGCAAAATGAAAAACCTGTTCAAAAAATAACCAAAGAGCAATGCAATCATTTTAATACGATTTCGAAATATTATTATTTTGAAAACGACGGCAACAAAGTTGAAGTTACTTTAAGTGATAATTTATGGATCGAAAAGTTTTTTGACGGAACTTTTTCAAAATTAAATTTCAGAAAAAAAGGAAGCTGCGAATTTGAATTGGAATTCATTGAAAGTAATAATATATCGAGAAAGAACTTAAGCATTAAAGGCGATAAATATCTTTATAAATTATACAATGAAGAAAATGAAACCTACAGTGTATACACTCAAAACAAAGAAACTTATTATACTTTTAAAATATTAAAACAATAAAAAAACCGCCGAAATATAAATCTCGGCGGTTTTTTAAAATTATAATTTTACGTAAATTATACGTGTAATGCTCTATTATCAGTCGCAGCCAAAGCAGCTTCTTTTACCGCTTCTGCGAAAGTTGGATGCGCGTGGCTCATTCTTGAAATATCTTCAGCAGACGCTCTGAATTCCATTGCTGTAACTGCTTCTGCAATTAAATCAGCTGTACGAGCTCCAATCATGTGAACTCCTAAAACCTCATCAGTTTTAGCATCAGCAATGATTTTTACGAATCCGTCAAGATCTCCACTTGCTCTTGCACGACCTAAAGCTTTGAATGGGAAACTTCCAACTTTATATTCTGTTCCTGAAGCTTTTACTTGCTCTTCAGTTTGTCCAACTGCAGCAACTTCCGGCCAAGTGTAAACTACACCAGGAATTAAGTTATAATCAATATGTGGTTTTTGACCAGCTAAGATTTCAGCAACCATAGTTCCTTCTTCTTCTGCTTTGTGTGCCAACATTGCTCCACGAACAACGTCACCAATTGCATAGATATTAGGAACATTAGTTTGTAAATGATCATTTACTTCAACTTGTCCTCTTTCTGAAATTTTAACTCCGGCTTTGTCAGCGTTTAATCCGTCTGTGTAAGGACGACGACCAACAGAAACTAATGAATAATCTCCTTCAAGAGTAATAGTTTCTCCCTTTGCATTTTCAGCCTGAACAACTACAGCATCGCCGTTTCTTTCTACTGATTTTACTTTATGAGAAACGTAGAATTTCATTCCTTGTTTTTTCAATACTTTAGTTAATTCTTTAGATAAAGAACTATCCATTCCAGGAATGATTCTGTCCATGAATTCTACTACAGAAACTTGCGCTCCTAAACGTAGGTAAACTTGTCCAAGCTCGATTCCAATAACTCCACCACCAATAATTACTAAGTGTTTTGGAACTTCTTTTAAAGCTAAAGCTTCTGTAGAAGTGATGATTCTTTCTTTGTCAATTTTAATGAATGGCAAAGAAGATGGTTTTGAACCTGTTGCGATTACAGCATATTTAGTTTCGATAGTTTCTGATGTTCCGTCAGCTTTTGCAACTGCAATGTGTGTTGCGTCTACGAAAGAACCTAAACCATTGAAAACAGTAATTTTATTTTTATCCATTAAGTAGTTGATTCCACCTACGGTTTGATCTACAACTGCTTGTTTACGAGCAATCATTTTCTCTAAATTGATTTTTACATCTCCAGAAACTTCGATTCCGTGATCTGCAAAATGTGCAATTTCAGCATAATGATGAGAAGAAGATAATAGTGCTTTTGAAGGAATACAACCAACGTTAAGGCAAGTTCCGCCTAATGAATTATATTTTTCTACAATTGCAGTTTTGAAACCTAATTGTGCGCAACGAATTGCTGATACATATCCGCCAGGACCTGAACCTATAATGACTACGTCAAATGAACTCATAGTTTGTCTATTTTATTTTTAGCGATACAAAATTAAGGAATAAAGTTTTGTTTAAAGTTTAAATCTCAATGTTTTTTGTGTGAAATTTAAGGGAAGTTTTTTTGCAAGAAGACACAAAGGCACATGGCTTTTTTTGGATTATGAATTTAAGTAAGGTTTGCTAAGTTTTTGTTTTTTTTTAGTCTCGCGAAGACGCAAAGTCGCAAAGTTTTCTTTTTTAAACAATTATTGTATGGTGCTATTTGTCATTTCGACGAAGGAGAAATCTTCACAAGAAACTCGACAAAGATTGGATTGTCGTTGCGAAGACCCTTCGTTCCCCAGAATAACAAAAATTAAAAAAAACTTTGCGACTCTGCGTCTTCGCGAGATTATTTTTAAAATCTTAAAAAAACATCCAATTTTAGACTCACTGCTGTGCGTCTCTACGGAAAACCTTTGTCACTTTGAACCTTTGTTCCTAAAACCTCAGAACCTTAGTAACTCAGAATCTCAGTACCTTTAAAAGTCTTTGTCGCTTTGAACCTTTACATCTTTGCACCTCTTTCTTAAGGTTTTCTTTGAGGACTTCTTGACGTATGAAAAACAGAATAGATGATTACTTCACTTTCTATAATTTCATATATAATTACAAATGGAAATTTGACTAAAGTTAATTCACGATAACCTGGCTTCTTCTTTATTTCAAATAATTCCGGATGAGTTTTTAAAACTTGTAGATGCGATTTTAAATACGTTAGAAATTGTTTTCCCAAGCCTTTTCGTCTACTTTCGTAGAATTCAATAGACTCATCAATTTCATTTTCTGCCAGGGGTAAAATTTTAATCTTAAAACCCATATTTCGCATTCAATCGCTGTTCAGCTTCTTCCCAAGAACTTACTTCTTTTTCATTTGAGAGATACTTTTCTCTTTCCTCAGCAACTATATCATAATGAGAATCGGAAACAATCGATTTTTTTTCGTCATGATTTATGGCATCAAAAATGCTTTCTAAAATTTCTAATTTAGAATCATCCTCAATGAATTTTCCAAAATCTTTTATCAGCTTACGTCTGAGTTCTTTTGTTTCCATTGTACGTATATTTTATTCAAATTTAAGTCTTTTTAGCTTTGATTTTTGTTAAGGCTATTTTCTTTTTAATTAGAGCATACTTTCTGCCGAACCACGTCTTCCTCCTATAGCTCCTCTTTCACCTTTCACAAATTCAACCAATCTGTAAATTACATGAACAAGCTCGTCTTGATCGCACCAATAATCTTCAATTTTTCCAAATGTTTTATAGTCAGAAATATTAAATCCTTCTTCAATATCATTATACCAAATTACTTGATGACCAAAAATAGCGACAACCCAGAAACCACCTCCCATTACTCCATATTCTTTCTCCTCCCATTTTATTGGATCAATTTTAATCAAATCCCAAAAGTTTTTCAATTCTTCATCCAGATCTTTTTCTGTTTTCTGAATTCCATCATAGAGGTCATCTAATGATATTGGTTTCCATTGTTCCATTACTATAGGTATTTATTATTAGTTTCAAATTTAAAAAAATCATTTCTGGAATTATAAAAAGTTTTTCTCGCAGATTTAGCAGATAATGCAGATTTTTTTACTTCTTATAAAATCGTAAAGATGTAAAAATTCAGCTTTTGAATTGCCTCCAGTTTTAACTGGAGATATTAATAGGAGAACAAAAAGAAGGCTTTAGCCAAAATAGTAAAGTTTGGCTAAAGCCATTCAATTGGAATTTATATAAACTCCAGCTAAAGCTGGAGGCAATTCAAAAATAAAAATTTAAAAACTCATCCTGTTTTAGACGCACTGCTGTGTGTCTCTAAAATAAACTTTTGTCGCTTTGAACCTCTGAACCTTTGCCCCTAAAACTCTAAAACCTCAGAACCTTAGCAACTCAGAACCTCAGTACCTCTAAAAAATAACCGTCGAATTCTTGACTTCACTAATCATAAACATACTTTGTGTGCTGCCAATATGCTGTAAGGTTGTGAGTTTGGTTACTAAAAATTCGCGGTAAGCTTCCATGTCTTTTACGAGAACTTTTAGGATATAATCGTAATCGCCACTGACGTGATGGCATTCTAAAACTTCGTTGAGTTTGATGACTTCGCTTTCGAATTTGGTTAGGAATTCTTTAGTATGCTGAATGAGTTTTAAATGACAGAAAACTACAAATCCCTTTTCCATTTTTGATTTGTCGACTAAAGCTACGTAGTTTTTGATTATTCCTTCGCGTTCTAACTTTTTGATTCTTTCGTAAACAGCAGTTACCGAAAGGTTAAGTTTTAAAGACAATTCTTTGGTTGTTTTTTTACTGTCGGTTTGTAATAGAACCAAGAGTTTTTTGTCGGTGGCGTCTAAAGTCATTTTTTATGGTTTTAGGAAATGAAAGAAAATCTAGCGATTTGAGTTTTCTGAATCAAATTTAGAATAATAATCTTTATAAATACAATATAATAGTTTTAAAATCTAATTATTAAACACATTATTGATTATTTTTCTAATAAGATGTTATTTTGAATAGAATTTATTTTGAAACTGAGTGCCTAGCCCTGATAGAAGTGAAAATCCTTTTGTGCCGGGGTTCGGCACAAAAGATTGAAACGGATAGCAGGAAATAGCTTCAAAAAATGTTTCAGGTTTCAAGTTTCAGGTTGTTGGAACTTGAAACCTGAAACTTGAAACAAACAAAACAAAAAAACTATTATGAAAAACTTTAATCCAGCTGATAAAATTCAGGACTTGCAATATTTTGGGGAATTTGGAGGAGTGAATCCTTCGATTTCTGATTCTTCGACTTATACGTTTTTATCGGCAAAAACAATGTTCGATACTTTTGAAGGCAATATGGAAGGCTGTTATTTGTATTCGCGCCATTCTTCGCCAAGTAATTTGTATTTAGATCAGGCTTTGGCAGCGATGGAAGGAACAGAAACTGCAAATGTTTCGGCTTCAGGAATGGGCGCAATTACGCCTACTTTATTGCAGTTATGCGGTGCTGGCGATCATATCGTTTCAAGCAGAACAATTTATGGTGGAACTTATGCTTTTTTAAAGAATTTTACGCCTCGTTTTGGGATTGAAACAAGCTTTGTTGACATTACAAAACTGGATATTGTTGAAGCGGCAATTACGCCAAATACGAAAGTTTTGTATTGCGAAACGGTTAGTAATCCGTTATTAGAAGTTGCCGATATTGCTGGTTTGGCTCAAATTGCTAAAAAGCATAATTTGAAATTGGTTGTTGATAATACCTTTTCGCCTTTGTCGGTTTCTCCTGCAAAATTAGGCGCTGATATTGTGATTCATAGTTTGACAAAATACATTAACGGAAGCAGCGATACGGTTGGTGGCGTAACTTGTGCATCGAAAGAATTTATCAATTCGCTTAAAAATGTGAACTCTGGAGCGAGTATGCTTTTGGGACCAACTATGGATAGTTTGAGATCTGCTTCGGTGATGAAAAATCTTCGAACGCTTCATATTAGAATTAAACAACACAGTCATAATGCTCATTATCTGGCAGATCAATTTGAAAATGACGGTTTAAAAACGGTTTATCCGGGATTAAAAAGTCACCCGAGTCATGAATTGTACAAAACGATGATTAATCCGGAATATGGTTTTGGCGGAATGTTGACAATTGACGTTGGAACTTTGGCTAAAGCCAATGAATTAATGGAGTTAATGCAAGCAAGAAACCTTGGATATTTGGCGGTAAGTTTAGGATTTTACAAAACATTATTTAGCGCGCCTGGAACTTCGACTTCTAGTGAAATTCCGCTTGAAGAGCAACAAGAAATGGGATTGACTGATGGTCTGATTCGTTTCTCGATTGGTTTGGATAACGATATTCAGCGCACTTACGAAATGATGAAGGAATGTATGGTAGAACTTGGAATCCTATAGATTTAGCCCACGGATTTTGCTGATTCTACTGATTAATGCAGATTTACTAAAGATTTTCTTCGCGCAGATTTGGGGAATTATCCCGATCTTTTATAGAAACCTATAAAAAGAAACGGCTAAAACTGCAGGATCTGCGCGAAAAAAAGTTTAGTAATAGTTTAATTGTTTCACGCAGATTTCACTGAGTCAGGCAGATTTAAATCGATTTTTATTAAACTAATCTGCGCGCATCTGCTTAAATCTTTTAAATCTGCGTGAAAAAAAGTTTAGTAATCGTTTAAATTGTTTCAAGCAGATTTCACAGATTCAGGCAGATTTAAATCAATTTTTATTAAATTAATCTGCATGCATCTGCTTTAATTCTTTTAAATCTGCGTGAAAAAGCTTTATCATTTCTTACAAAAACAAAACACTTCTTTATAAATAAATTTGCACGATTTTTTATTAGGTTGTTTAAAATCCGCTAGAGTCTTCTCTAAGCGGATTTTTTGTTTCAAAAAACATTACTTACTCATTTTCAAATAATTAAAAACACAATACATCAATTCTTCAAAATAAACCAACAAATTATGCGAATAAAGTTTTTTTTCTTCACTAATTATAAAAAGTTGTAAACACTAAAACGTTGTAGTTAATCAATTTCAGATTATTAAATAATTTTAATGTTAATAAAATATACTTTTAACAAAAAAATAACCACTTAACTAACTAAAATTGAATTATGAAAAAAACCTTACTTTTGCTTTATGCGCTACTAATTCCCTTTGCTTTTTTGCAGGCACAGGTGAATACATCTTACTTATGGCACTTGCATCAGCCCACATATTGGGGAGATATAAGTAAAAAGAATCCGAACCGATATCAGATCGTAAAAGAGTCTCAGGATTTAAAAGTTTCTGGGGCTAATAATGACAAAAATGGACTTGCGCATCCTACAAACAATCTTGAAGAAATTTTTGGCACCGGTGATCGTGTTGCAGCTTATCAATTTGCACCAAAAAATGCTATTAATTCGATTAGGGATTTGGCCAAAGCCGGAGCGCAAATTACTTACGGAGGTTCTTTGATGGAAAACGTTAATGAACTTGCTCAAGCCAATCAATGGGGATATTCTAATTCCTGGACGCAGAATATTAAAGATGCTAAAGGTTGGAAAACCTCGGGCGGATTTCCTCGTATGGAAGTTGTTTCGTTTACGATGCATCATGCGCTTTCGCCACTTTTGAGCGACGAGGCTTTGAAAAAAGAAATTAAAGCGCATCAATATTACAGCGCACAATTATTTGGCTCTCATGATTCTAAAGGATATTGGCCTGCAGAATGTGCTTTTTCTGAAAGGATTATAAAAACCTTGACGGAATGTGGTATCGAATGGTCTGTTATTGCCAACAGCCATTTATCGAGAACACTTGCTGATTATCCAATAAAATACGGTTCTGGCGGTACAATGTGCGATGTTCCTAATAAAGCAGATCAGGTAGAAACTACTGGAAACACTTGGTTTTCGGCTCAAAAAGATGCTCGTGGCGGTCAGTTTGCCGTGCCGTATTCTTATCTTCCGTACAAGGCAAAATATGTTGATCCGGAAACAGCACAGGAATACAAAATTACTGTGGTTCCTATGGCTGATTATGAGAGTTATGAAGATGGATATGCTACAATTGGTACTTCGCTGATTGCTCCAATTGTTGCAAAAGCTTCGACTTCGCCAAGACCTCCTTTGGTATTATTTGCGCATGATGGCGATAACGCTTGGGGCGGAGGTTCTTCGTATTACAACGAATCGGTTACGGGATTTTCGCATGCATCGGCAGCCAACGGAAATATTCCGACTACTATTCCGCAATATTTACAAGATAATCCTGTTCCTGAATCTGCAGTTGTGCATGTTGAAGACGGAGCTTGGGTAAATGCTGATGGCGATTTTGGACATCCGCAATTTACAAATTGGTTGTGGCCATTTTTTGATCCGGTTACGAAAAAATTCAATCCAAATGGCTGGACTGAAGATATGATGAATCAAGCGATTACAACTGCCGGAGAAAACCATGCAATCATGGCGGAGCAACTGGAAGGAAATAATCTTAGAATGAGCGAAATTGTAAATCCAACAGCTGCTGTAAGTCCTGCCGAAAAAGCTTGGCATTTTTTAATGGCGGGTTACGATAGCGGAAATGCTTATTACGGTCTGGCCGAAGATTTAGAAATAAAAACAACTTTGGCCGTTAACCGATGTGTGCAATTTGCAAAACCTACTCTGGATGCTCATCCTGGTGTAGATGCTACAAAACCGTCTGTATTTATTCCGCAACGTTGGCCTTATAATCCTGGCGAAAAAGGATATGGAGCGCCTTATGCCTATAAAGATTTTCTGAATTCGGCAGATTTTACGGTATACACTTTTGCTTATGATGTAAGCGGAATCGAAAGATCTGAATTAAAATATCGTGTAGATGTCGATGGAAAAAACAGTCTTTCCTCAAATCAAAATGAAACTTATGCCGGTGGTGCCGAAGTGGGAAGCTGGGTAACATTACCTATGACGGAAAGAGTTTTCCCTAAAGGGAATTTCACCAATAATCCTCAAGCTGATTTATACATGCTTCCTGATGTAATTGCCAATCAATATTCGGCAGAAATTGCAGGAATATCTGAGAAATTATTAGATTATTATGTTGAAGTTACAGATAAAAAAGGGAATGTGACCAAGTCTAAAATTCAGCACGTTTGGGTTGGAAAAAATCTGGATGTTGCTCCAAAAATTGCTTTTACTCCAGATACAAGTAATTCTACAACAGCAATAGATGTGACAATTACAGCAACTGACAGCACAGATCCTAAACCAAAATTATATTACACAACTGACGGTTCTACTCCTACTCTTTCGTCTGCTTTTGTCGAATCTACAAAAACGCTGAATATTGCGCAAACTACAACTGTTAAAGCATTTGCGGTAGATAAAGACGGAAATCAATCTGAGATTGTTACTAAAACTTATACGATTGGAGCAATTCCGGAATTCACGGTTTATTTTAAAAAACCTGCAAATTGGAACGCTGCTGTAAAAGTATATTATTGGTTGCCAACCGGAACTGCTCCCGCAGTAACATATTCTGGAGTAGCGATGACACAGGATTGTGGAGATTGGTATAAATATACTTTCCCGTCGACTGTAACGGCTTCAAATTTATTATTTAACGACGGCACATTAAAAACTGGCGACTTAAGTGCTACTGGCGGAATTAAGTTTTATGATGGCGCTTGGTTAGCTTCTGAACCTGCAAACAGATGTTCAACTGTAATAGCTCCTGATTTTACAATTTCGCAAGCAGGCGGATCTTTCACAACCGGAACAACTGTAAACCTGACTTTGACAGCAAACGTAAACACTTCGACAATTTATTACACCTTAGACGGAACAACGCCAACAACGGCTTCGGCTTCTTCGGTAGGTTCCAAAACATTGGTGATAAACAGCACAACTACACTTAAAGCTTTTGCTAAAAATGTAGCGGGAACAAGTTCTGCCGTTAAAACAGAAACTTATACTTTTAGTACGCCAACTACTTTTACGGTTTACTTTAAAAAACCAACAAACTGGAATTCTGCTATAAAAATATATTATTGGTCACCAACCGGAACTGCTCCTGCAGTAACGTACCCTGGAGTTGCAATGACTCAGGATTGTGGAGATTGGTACAAATATACTTTTCCGTCGACAGTAAGTGCAACGAATTTATTGTTTAATGACGGAAGTCTTAAAACTGCCGATTTGAGCACTACTGCGGGAATTAAATTCTACGATTCGGCTTGGTTGGGTGCAGAACCTTCCAATAGATGTCCTGTAATTGCTCCTGATTTTACAAATTCAAAACCAGGCGGAACATTTACAACAGGAACTACTGTAAATGTTGTTTTGACGGCAAACCAAACATCTTCGACTATTTATTTCACTTTAGACGGAACAACGCCAACTACAAGTTCAGCATCTGCAATTGGTTCTAAATCATTTGCCTTTACTGCAAATACAACTTTAAAAGCTTTTGTAGTTAATACCAGCGGAGTTTCTTCAGCAGTAAAAACCGAAGTTTATACTTTTAATGCGGTTCCAACTCTTACGGTTTATTTCAAACCTCCAACAAACTGGACTGGAATTCCAAAAGTACATTATTGGAATGCTGTTCCATCAGGAAGTATTGCCAACACAACCTGGCCGGGAGTTGCAATGGTAGCCGATACAAATGGTTTTTATAAATATACCATAACAGGGCCAACATCTGTAAATGTGATTTTTAATAATGGTTCGAGCGGTTCTGCAAATCAAACCGCCGATTTATTGAATAAAACAGATGGTTACTCGTATACTTGGGGTTCAACAACTTCTAAATTGATTGCAGCTCCAACAACTGAAGAAGAAAGTTATGCTGTTCGTTTATTCCCAAATCCTGTAAATAACACTTTGCAGGTAAACTCTACTATTCCAATAACTGATTATAGCATAATTTCGGCACAAGGAAGTATTGTTCAGGAAGGAAAATCCAATACAAATACCATCGATGTAAGTCGTTTGAGTACCGGACTTTATTTCATCACAATCCGATTGGAAAATGGAAAAGAAACCATGCAAAAGATTATCAAGAAGTAAATTCTTTTAAACTTTATTAATTCAAATAAAAAAACCCGCTCTGAGATTATTTTCAGAACGGGTTTTTGTTATTTAATTTTGTTCAAAATGCTTAAAAGATTGCCAATATTTGTCTTTGTAGATTTCATAATCCATCTCAAATTTTTGACTGTATTTTTTAATTATCTGATCTAAAACTTTTGGAGGTTTTCTGAATTCTTTACAAGCAAAAAAGATTTCTCTTTTACCATCTGACGTTTCTCGACCAATATTTAAATATCCATCTGAATCTGGAAGACTAAACATTATTTCTTCTTCAATTTCATCTAATAATTTGTAGGTTTCATCATCAGGCAAGCCACTTTCATCTGTTTTTTTAAATGGAATTCCAACAGTAATAATCCATGGATGTGATGCTTTTTTATCCCATTCTAATAATGTTGTATTAATAAGAGCTAATACAACTTTGTTATCTTCTCTTTCCCATTCAAAATTTGCATAACCATCATTTTCAGTGTTATGTCTGGTGCCTTCGTATTTTTCTATAAATTCTTTTTCTCTCCAGATTAGATAATCTTTTAATTTTTCCATTGGAATTAATTCTTGGGAAATATCATTTACTCCAACGACTTTCAATTTATCGATTAAAGTAACTGTATACAATTCACCTAAATAATTATCCAAAAAAATGTAAACAGCATTAGTTATTAGTGATTTTTTCTCTTCATTGTAACTATCGTACGAAATGATTAAATCTATTTCATCAGGATAATCTTCATCTACATTAGGGTAAAATTTTAAATTTTCAGTGCTAAATTTAATTCCATCATAATTAATACTAAAATCTTTCCTATTAGATCCTGATTTAAGAGCTGTAAATTTCCAACCATTAATTTGTGGAGCATTATTTACTAAATCTTCAACCATGTAAATATTTTTAATTATTCCATCGGGAGTGAGAATTAATTCAGCAGTTTGATCATTAAACATTCCAGTCAAGAAATAAATTCCTTCATGAAGTTCATCAAGCTTTGGAGCTAGTCTATTAAAGAAATCTTTGTTAATATTCTGCCTGCTTTTAACAACTTTAAAAAACTCTTTTTCATGTTTTAAGAACCAATTCCAAAAATCACTGTATGTTACTATTGGAGATTCTTTTTTACCCAATATCTTATCGAAAAAACCCATGTATCAAAAAAATTAAATTAAAAATTTACTGGAGACAAACCTAAGAAAAAGCTTTTAAAAGAATAAAAAAACATTTACAAAAAACCCGTTCTGAGATTGTTTTCAGAACGGTTTTTTGCTTTGTATCATTTTCAATGGATTAATCCTTCACAATTAATAACACAATCTTGTCATTTCGAGGAACGAGAAATCTTCACAAGAAACTCGACAACCAAAATCAAAAATCACTATTAAGATTTTAAAGCTTGATAATGATGAAATACATAATTATTAATTCTAAACTTTGCGGAGTTACTTGTGAAGATTTCTCGTTCCTCGAAATGACAAATTAGACGAAAATGATTGAACTAGCCCCGATAGAAGTGAAAATCCTTTTGTGGCGGGGTTCGCCACAAAAGATTGAAACGGATAGCGGGATTAGCTCCTAAAAAAAATCGGTATTATCATCGAAATCGAAATGACAAAAAAGCCGGCAAAATCAGTGTAAATCTGCGTTTTCGCAATAGCGAATCAGTGTCATCCGCGTGCCATAAAAGCACAGTAACCAATCGTTGTCGATCTTCTAGTGTGATTTCTCCTCCGTCGAAATGACAAAAAAAAACCGTCATGAAAATAATCTCAGAACGGTTTTCATTTATAATTAATAACTAATAATTTATAATTATCTAAGCTTCAGTAATAGTATTCAGTTTACTATTTTTTCGACTATAAGTAAAGTAAATAACCAATCCAAGTAATAACCAAACTGTGAAGTAAATCCAGTTCCAAACACTTAATTCTGCCATCATATAAAGACAACAAATAAGTCCTAATAACGGAATTAGAGAAAGATTTTGTCTGAAAGCCCAAACAGTCAATCCAATCAAAACAAATATGAAAATCCACATTGGAATTTTATGTTTGAATAAACTGAAACCTGATTCGTATTTTAAAGAATCATTGATTGGCAAACCTTTTACAACCTCAGCATATTTAGCGTCGTCGTCTTGATATTGGCTTAATAAATGCTCTAAATCTGATGTTTCGGCAGTTTTATTGTGAACATCAATACTTTCTAAATAATTGAAAACTTTAGTTGATTCTTCTTTATTCAAAGAGGTAATAATTGTCGTCGCATCATTTGTTTGCGCTTCATTATTTATAAAAGCCATTGTCGCTTTATTATTAAAAGCAAAAGCATAATACAATCCCGCAATCAATAAAACAGGCAAAATAAATTTAGAATTAATATAAGGTGTTTTAAATTTTCCTCTTGGAATATCCGTTTTATTCTGCAATACCAAAACTCCTGCACAAACCAATACAAAGGCAAACAAAGTACCAATACTACATAAATCTGTCACCATTGTTAAATTCAAAAACAAAGCTGGAACCGCAACCACAAAACCTGTTACAATTGTAGCAAAAGATGGTGTTTTGAATTTTGGATGTACAGTAGAAAATTTCTTTGGCAATAAACCGTCACGGCTCATACTCATCCAGATACGAGGTTGTCCCATTTGGAAAACCAATAAAACGCTCGCCATAGCAACCACCGCACTTACGGCAATAATTCCCGACATCCATTTTAGGTTTAATTTATCGAAAACAAACGCCAGAGGATCTCCAACATTCAATTCGTTATAACGCACCATTCCGGTTAAAACCAAGGCAATGGCGATATATAAAATAGTACAAATGATAATCGCCCACATCATTCCGCGCGGTAAATCACGTTGCGGATTTTTACATTCTTCTGCAGTTGTAGAGATTGCATCAAAACCAATATAAGCAAAGAAAACTGCCGAAACTCCTTTTAGAACTCCGCTAACTCCATTTGGTGCAAACGGATCCCAATTAGCCGTATCAACATAAAATATACCAACCGCAATAACCAAAAGTACAATACAAAGTTTTACAACTACCATTGCATTACTGGCGTTACGAGATTCTTTCATTCCTCTGTAAACCAATGCTGTAATTAAAATAATGATAAATAAAGCCGGTAAATCAGCCACAAAGTGAAAAGAACCAATTGTTGGCGCTGTAGTCCACGCCGTATAAGAAGCTTGTAAAGCAGTACTTAAATTTTCGTATGATTTTCCGCCTTGCATTAAAGCAGTAGCGTCTTTAAATCCGTTTGAAGCAGTTAAATAATCCATTTGAATCCACTGTGGCAAATGAATCCCGCCACTCTGGAGCAGTCCCGTAAAATAATCACTCCACGAAATCGCGACCGTAATATTCCCAACAGCATATTCCATGATTAAAGCCCAACCAATAATCCAGGCGATAATTTCTCCAAAAGCAACATACGAGTACGTATAAGCACTTCCGGAAACCGGAACCATCGAAGCAAATTCGGCGTAAGCAAAAGCGGCAAAACTACAAGCAAGTGCTGTAAACAAAAACAAGAAGATAACGGCTGGACCACCATCTGCACTGGCTTTTCCGATAGTACTAAAAATCCCTGCACCAACAATTGCTGCGATTCCAAATGCAGTTAAATCCCTAGTGGTCAAATGCTTTCCTAATGCATTATGCCCATCTGCTTCATTTTTTGCAACTTGTTTCAGAATATCTTGTACCGTCTTTTTACGGAATAAACCTGATAATGCCATATGTGATTTTGCTTTTAAAATTAATATCTTTCAGTCTTTATGGTTTTATTTTGCAAATAATGTAAAAATTATCTTGATTTCAAACATATAAAGCGATTTTGTTTTTATTAGAATATTTTTTGCCCGCTGATTGTGCGGATTAAACTGATTAGCGCGGATTCTTTTAATATAAATTTCACGCAGATTTAAAATAATTTAAGCAGATATGTGCAAATTATTTTAAATAAAAATCTACTTAATTCTGCTTAGATCTGTAAAATCTGCGTGAAACAAAAATCTTTTGATACGTGACTAAACTCAAGATAAACAAAAAAAATCCGTCATAATCCGCGCTTTCACGAAGTGAATCCGTCAAATCCGCGTGCCATATCTCAACGCAAACAGCTTTTCAAAATACTCACCGGATGTTGCGCTTCTCTACTTGTTCCGTCATAAATTTGATGGCGACAACTTGTCCCTGCTGCTGCAATTTTTACATTTTGAGCGGTTGCACGTACTTTTGGGAATAACGTATCTTCACCCATTTGCATACTCACCTGATAATGTTCTTTTTCGTAACCAAAAGATCCCGCCATTCCGCAACAACCCGAATTGTAAATTGTAACCGTATTATTGGTTGGCAAATTCAGCATTGCGAAAGTTGCTTCTACAGAACTCAAAGATTTCTGATGACAATGTCCGTGAATTTTGATTTCTTTCTTTTCATCCGAGAATGAATCCGCTTTTATTTTTCCGTCTAAAATTTCTTTTTTAAAGAATTCTTCAATCGTGAAAGCGCTTTGCGATACTTTTTCAGCACTTTCTTTATCATCTGCCAAACGTAAATATTCGTCTCTAAAAGTCAAAATTGCCGAAGGTTCTATTCCTATTAAAGGCGCTTTCGCGGAAATTAAATCCTTGAAAATATTGACATTGATATTTGCAATTTTCTTGGCTTCTTCCAAAAAACCTTTCGATAAATACGTTCTTCCGCTTTCTTCATGATCCACGATTAAAACTTCGTAACCTAATTTGGTTAATAATTCGAAAGCGTCGATTCCGATATTCACATCATAATAATTCGTGAATTCGTCATTAAACAAATACACTTGTCCGTTTGGGAAATTATTACTTTGTGGTTTATGATTTTCGTACCATTTCTTGAAAGTCTTTTTCGCCAAAAGCGGAACTTGTCTCTCCGGCGCAATTCCCATACTTTTTTTAACGAGAGATTGATTCGAAATAAAATTTGTAATCGACGGAAACAAACTTCCCATTTTATTCAGTTTTGCATTGTGCGCAAAAATCTTATTTCGAGTCGAAAATCCGTTTGCTTTTTGATATTGATATAAAAATTCTGCTTTAAGAGTTGCAACGTCAACATTACTCGGACATTCACTTGCGCAGGCTTTACAGCTTACACACAACTCAAAAACTTCGTATAATTCTTTCTGATCAAATTTGTTTTCTTTCTCAGAATAAGTCAAATATTCACGTAACGCATTCGCTCTTGCACGCGTCGTTTCTTTTTCATTTTTGGTCGCACGATAACTCGGACACATTGCTCCTCCTGCCGATGGCAATTTTCTACAATCTCCAGAACCATTGCATTTCTCGGCAGCACGCAAAATTCCTAAACTATCTGAGAAATCCTGAAATGTCTTAATATCCGGTTCAACTCTGCCCGAAACTACACGATGATTTTCGTCCATTTTCAAGGCGTTTACAATCTTCCCAATATTCAAAACCGAATTCGGGTCAAACGCCAATTTGATTCTTTTCAGCAATTCATAATTCGTTTCGCCAATCATAAACGGAATAAATTCTCCACGCACAATTCCGTCGCCGTGTTCACCACTTAAAGATCCTCTATATTTTTTAACCAAAATCGCAACATCAGTCGCAATAGTTCTGAATAATTTTAAGTCAGATGTTTTCTTCAAATTCAAAACCGGACGCAAATGCAGTTCTCCCGCACCAGCATGCGCATAATAAATCGCTTCCTGTCCGTGACGCAACATCATTGCCGAAAACTCTTCAATATAAGCTGGTAAATCTCTCAACTCAACCGCCGTATCTTCAATAGAATCGGCTGCTTTATTATCTCCAACAATACTTCCTAAAAGTCCAAGACCGGCTTTTCTAAGTTCATTTACTTTTTCAATATCAGCACCGTAAATTTTTACAAGCGCATATCCAAAATTGTTTTTCTCTAAATCCGCCATTAAAGCATTCGCCTGATTCTCGGCATCTTCAGCATCATGCGAAGCGACCTCAAACATCATAATCGCTTTAGGTTCACCAACCAAAAAGAACCTGTTTTTAGATTGTTCCCGATTCGTTTTAGTACAATCCAAAATCGTGTCGTCGATCATTTCTGCTGTATACAAATGGTGTTTCATTGCCACAACAACAGATTCCAGCGATTCCTGAATGCTATGATAATGCGCCACAACCATAATATTATTGGCAGGCGGCAAATCATCAACTTTCAACGTAATTTCATAAGTAAAAGCCAGCGTTCCTTCACTTCCGCAAAGCAGTTTTCCAACGTTAATTGTTGGTTCCGTTCCTCCAAACAAATCCGATTTTAATAAAATATCAACCGCATAACCTGTATTTCTTCTGTGAATTTCAGGTTTCGGAAACTCTTTTATAATTTCGTCTTGTGTCGCTTTTATCGAAAGTTCGTCGTAAAGGCTTTTATATATTTTATTTTCTAAAGTGTCACCTTTGGTTTTCTCGATAAATTCAGCCGAAGTCAGTTCTTTAAAAACCACTTCAGAACCATCACTCAAAATTCCTTTGATTTCGACAATTTTATCGCGCGTTACGCCATATCGAATCGAAGTAGTTCCCGAAGAATTATTTCCCACCATTCCGCCAATCATACAACGATTTGAAGTCGAAGTATTCGGACCAAAAAATACGCCGTGAGGTTTCAGAAATAAATTCAGTTCATCGCGAATCACGCCAGGCTGAACCGTAACCGTTTTTTTAATCGGGTCAAAATTCAGAATCTTGGTAAAATTCTTCGAAACATCAACCACAATTCCGTCACCAACCGTTTGTCCCGCCAGTGAAGTTCCGGCAGTTCTTGGCGTAATCGAAATATGATGTTTCCCCGCAAACTTGATTAGTTTACTAATATCTTCTATCGTTTTAGGCACGGCAACCGCTTTTGGTCTGATTCGATACACCGAAGCATCGGTCGAATAAAGCGTTTTATGAAGATCGTCGTATAAAAGTGTTCCTTCTAAGGATTCTGATAATTGTTCTAACTCTTTAACTATTGACATTTTTGCTGAATATGATTTCACAAAAATAGGTAATTTTTAAGGTTCTAAGATACTGAGACGCTAAGGTTCTAAGTTTTTTTCTTTGATCGTGTTTTCTTGAATTGAAATTTGGATTTTTTTCTATTGGAATTTACCCCAAGTGTCACCCTGAGCGTAGTTGAAGGCTTTTGAAACTTAAACTCGTACATTAATCAACAACCAGAATGGAATTAGTTTTATCAGAATTTCGATTTGAAGCTATTTCCTGCTGTCCTTCCAATCTTTTATGCCGAACCCCGGCATAAAAGGATTTTCCCTCCCATCAGGGCTAGGGCTTTTGGTTTTATAAGAAACTTTTCGAAAAAATTAATTTATAAGAAAAGGCGGTTCCTGAAGAACTCTGTAACTCATAAAAACACATCCAAAAGGAGTTCCTTCTATTCCTTCAATAATTAACCAACCTAATATTCCTTTATTTATAAGTTGATATAATTCATATTCAATATAATCAGGACTAAAATTTAATTTTTGATACTCAGAATGTGTTCTAATAAACTCTGAAAATTTCCATTGCGAAAACTTAATTTCGTTTATAGTAATGTCATACTCATATATAATACCGTCTTTTTCAGCCGTACAGCCACTTCCCATGAAACCAATAATCAATTCCTTCAATAGTTCCTTTTCTTTCAAAAAAGGTATGTAAAAACGAACATGGATTTTTATCTTGTTTATATTTCTTTTTTAATAAAGTTTCAAAACCTCTAATAAAACTGATATAGTCGGCTAAAATTTTTTCGATCATAATTTTGTAAAAATAACTATTTTAATTTTAGACCAAAACTCTTTTTACGCCTTGTGAACTGTATTTTCTATCTTAAAAACATTTTTTTTATTTGAAGGAAAAAACCTATTTATTAGTCAAAATTTCATTATATTTACAATTCCTAATTTACAGAATGTTGATATTAAAAACTTTACTCTTGTGGTATGGTCATTTGATTGCTTTTAATCAAGTAATCTCATTACTACACGGGTTTTATATTCACACAATGTAAATTATGAGTACAAACACCCTTTCAAAAGAAGCCGAAAAAAGGCTGACAGATTTTTTCAACAATACAATAGAGCCAGAAGAAATGGCAAAAGCAATAAGGCAAGTAAATTATATACTAGCTTTAGGACTTATGAGAGAAGACAAAACATTTCATAACGAAATCGTCAACCTCGAAAACAGCTTTTATTGGCTCAATGAATTAGCCGAAGTTTTAAATCCTTATTTGAGTGTGGAATAAGTTTTTATTGAAATTTATAATAAATAGAAAACCTCGATTTTTGAAGATCGAGGTTTTCTATTTATTTATTAAGTCTATAATTGTTAATCTACTTTGTGGAATTACTTTTTAAAATCAAATTATTGTAATACATTTAATCAATTACATTAAAATTTAAATTTCATGATAGAATTAATAATTGAAATATTAACTTACATAGGATTGCTTAAATCTTCAAAAGACAAAAAAATAAAAAAGTGAACTAATTAATAGTAAACTCAACTATTTACAAAATTTCTTATTACTTAGAATTCGCTTCATTCACGAGCGACAGGCTTGCGCCGATATGTAGATTTCTAATTCGTTGAAATAAATTATGACTTATTTTTATCCAATTTACTTCTCAAATAAGCAATTTCATTTTTTAAATTAGCAATCTGTTCTTTATATAATTCACGCTCTATATCAAATACTTCTACTATTCTTTCTTCATTATCAATTTCTTTTGAATTAGTTTGAATTGTCTTTGTTGAGAATTGATTTTCATGAAAATTCATTATATAATTAACATCAAGTTCAAAAATTAAAGCTACTTCCCTTAATCTTTCTAAATTAATTTTTGTCTTACCTCTTTCAATATCAGAGTACGCAGATTGCGATATTTCTAATAAATCAGCAATATACTCCTGAGAATATCCCTTAATAATTCTGATTTTTCTGATTTTTTCCCCAATCATTTTTTCTTGCAAAAATAAGAAATAACTTATTATTTTAAGCGATAATTATAAAGCATAACCTATAAATTATAGGTAAATATTGGTTTAGTTTTGAAAATATTAACAATCTAAAACCAGTAATTATGCAGAATGGAAAATTATTTTTAGTATTATTTTCAATACTAACTTGCTGTTTATCTTGCGAAAAAGATCAAAATAGTGAATCAAATGAAAAAATAGCTTCGATGGATAAAATTAACATTGAAGATGGAAGACTTTCTTTTCCAAATAAAACTACTTTCTCTGAATTTTACAATACATCTAAAAACGAAGGCAATGATGAGATTGCTTCCATGTTAGAAGAGAAATTTTATAGAAAAGATTTTTATTCTTTAAAACCTATTGTCAATGATGAAACGGAAATTAAAGAAATTCAAAAGCACTTTGGAAAAATTAAAGAAAAGCAATTGACTAATAAATCAATAAATGCTAAAAGCACCTCACAAATAGTAAATGAAACAATACTAGACGAACAAATAATTGATCACTACGATATAGTAGAAGATATAATAGGTGACGAATTATTCCTAAGTCTTCTAAATGAAAATGCAGAGATACAAGTTGACAACATAATATATAAATATACGGATCAGGGAATTTTATTTTGCAATAAAGAAAATATAAATGAACTGTATACTTTCATGAGTATTTATCAAATTAAATCACTGAGCGATATTGGAGAAGTAAATGTGCATCAAAAATATCCAAAATTTAATCCTAATGGTGGTTTAAAACAGGTTACAGCTCATATAAGCTCATTTGTAGATGATAAAGGAACTGAAAACATTTCTAATTCTTTAACCAATATCTCTGCAAAATCAATGTCAACGCAAGCCGTCATGGCTTCTACTGACCCTGTCTTTAACAATGTTGTAGATAATCTTCAAATATGTAATCCAAGTAGTCCCTGGCTAGCAAATCTTTTTGGACAAACAAAAATATGTACAACCAATTACGAGAGTAAACGTCGGGTAAAACTAAAATATTATAATGTAAACTTATTTTTAGCATTCTCAATTGGAGTTAATGTAAAACATCAATTTAGGGGTTGGACTGGAATTTGGAGAGAAGAAAATACAGATTCAGTTGCTCTTGGAGTAAATAGTGTAACATGGTTTTTTGACAATTCAAAAGTTTTTAGCAATCCTTACAACAGTATGATCGTGAATTATTATGTAGCGGACTCTGGAAAACTTTACACAAGTTTAAACAGTTATAATAATGCAATATATGCTGGAACAGACAAACCTATCCCTAATTTACCAATTAAAAAACTTGACATGATAATTGAAGTTGCTGCCGACTTTATAGGTAAAGATCTTACTGAATATGAAATTCGAAAGTTATTCTATGGACAAATTTACCCGCAAGCTGAAAACATCATGAAATCAAATAACAAACCAATAAATGAAATTGGAGTGATACTAAATCAAAGAGGTCAGACTATTGTGCAGTATTATAATCTAGGCGCAAAATGTACTAATTGTTCTGATAGGCAAAAGACATTTGACTGGGGATTCGTTACTCCAAAAATCATCTACACTTTTGGAGCTGGGAATGGTGGTGATTTTAATGTTAAAACTGGTTTTAATGACTTAAAATTTGATTTCAAAAATCCTAAAGTCACGGGAATAAACATATATGGAATGGCAAACAAACACGGAAAATGGTATGGGTTTAAAATGGTATTTTAGTATTATATTCTTAATTCCGATAATGGTTTATTGTCAGGAAAACGAATTTAAAAAGAAAGGATTTAGCGTTGATTTATCAGCGCTAATCCTATTCCCTTATGATTTCAGTATACCATCAGAACATGATGAAATATCCGAAACTAGTACAAAATCTAAAATATTAGGCACAAGCATACACTTAAACTATTACATCTCTAAATGTTTTGCTTTTACAGCAAGTAGTGGTTATGAATCTATCAACCAGCCAAACATTGATTACATCCCAATTACTGGCGGAATTAAATGGGTTTTGAATGACACAAAAGAAAGCCTGTTAACTTCGTTTGATTTAGGCGGACATTTGGGGCAAGTAGAAAAATTTGGTGTTTTATTACGAATAGGTGTCGACTATCGATTTGTGATTGCAAAAAAAATACTTGGCAATTTTGAATTGTGCTACTCTCACCAGAACTTATATAAAACATTTATCAAGCAGGATAATCGAAAAAATGACTATAACAATATTGAAAGCGCCGGATTTAAAATAGGAATAGAAATATATTAATAATTTAGAGTATGAAACTATCAAAAATAATAACTCTTTTACTCGTATTAACATTTGGAACAAAGAGTATATCGCAAAATAAAGCAACATTAGAAAAATCTATTTTTGGAATAGAAACCGGTTTTTTAGGCTTTTGGGTCAATAACGAAACCAGATTGATTTCTAACTTATCATTAAAAAGTGAATTAGGCCTTGATGCAGGTTTTTTTGGAGGAGCATCTGACACCAAGATTGGTACCGTACTTGTTCCTGTAATTACATTGGAACCAAGATATTATTACAATATTGAAAAAAGAGCTCGTAACAATAAAACAACAGCGAACAACAGTGCTAATTTCATTGCATTGAATTTAAAATATCAACCTGATTTATTTGTCATTTCAAATAGTGATGTTGATGCAATAACTAACATTTCTATTATTCCTAAATGGAGTATCCGCAGAAACTTAGGAAATCATTTTCATTATGAAACTGGGTTTGGTCTTGGTTACAGATATTTTTTAGAAAAAATAAATACCGAAAAAGGAGAAGTAGCTGTTGATTTACACTTAAGAATTGGATATAATTTTTAAAAACAAAAACTATGGAATTTATTATAACCAAATTCTCAAACTTGAAAATAACTTTTATTGACTCAATGAATTAACCGAAGTTTTAAATCCTTATTTGAGTTTGGAATAGGTTTTCTAATTATAAAGTTTACAACAAACAGAAAACCCTCGATTTTCAAAAATCGAGGGTTTTTTATTTTCTTAATTGATTTATTTGAACAGATATTAAATCAGATTCCGATAGCAATTGGAATCTTACAGCGCACAATTTATAATAATATTGTTTTCCTGAAGACTTCAAAGACCTAAAGAACTGCAATGATTTCGAACCTATTTATTGACGCTGAATGAATTTCTAAAGTTCTCTATAAAAAACTTTGCAAGTTCCTGTGTCTTACCTTTTTTTATAGTACATATCAAAGCTTGTTCTTTTCCATCAGACTGAGCAATAATTATAAGACTATCGTTATCTTTAATTATTTTATCCTTCACTCCACTTACTCCACCTAAAACGGCACCAATTGGCCCTAATATTAACCCTCCAACAATTGCTCTTTTAAGTACAGAACGTTCTTCAATATCAATTATTCCACCTGATTCCAGAGTTATACTTTTTATATCAGAATTATTAATAGCAAGATAATAAAGTTTGAAATTATGCATGATTGAAACTTCAATTCCATCAGAATGTTTAGTAAAATTTACCAATGGTTTTACTTTAAAAAAGTTTTGTGCCCCTAAAGCATCATCAATTTCTTCGATACCTGCCCCGTATTCACATAGCCCAACTATTTTTTTAGGCGACCAAAAGCCTTTTTTACCTATTGTTTTTTCAAGTTCATTTTTCTTGATTAATTTCATATTATCGTTTTATTAATTAGTTTATTTTTTGGCTATGCTAAACTCTATAGATTTACAGCATCAAATTAGGATTAATTACTACGAATATAAAACTATTTTTATTACGAATATTATTATTTTTTCGGGATGTAGTTCAATAAATTGTCGTAATCTTTTTTAATTAACATGAACATAAAAAAACTTCCTAATTACTTAAGAAGTTTCTGATAAATCATATACTTTACATGTTATTTTAAACAAAAAAACTGCAAAATAACGCAATACAATCAATACACTCTAGCTCCAGCTTCTACAAAACTTCTAATTCTGGAACTTTTTGGGTTTAGCTCCGTTACGATTGCATCTATTTTGTCGAGACCACAAACCTGATGTGGCATTTTGCCGTTTATTTTATCTGAGGTTGCCAGAACAATAACTTTGTCTGAGGCGTTGATCATTTCTTTTTTGATGATTGAGACTTCATATCCCATTTCGGTAAGTCCTTGATTGACGTCTAAACTGCTTACGCCCAGAAAACAAACATCGGCTCTGATTTTAGACAAAACCTGAACTACGTCGATGCCAACGGTTACCATGGCTTTTTTCTGTAATTTGCCTCCAATAAAAATCAACTCGATATTAGGATGTTGTGATAACTGCATAGCAATAGGCAAACTATACGTATATATAGTAGCGGAGAAATCTATTGGAATAAGTTTGCAAAAAGATAAATTGGTCGTTCCTCCGGTCATTATAATCACTTGTCCTTCGCTTAAAAACGACAACGCTTTTTGTCCTACTATTATCTTTTTGTCTTCATTAATAATGGTAATATCAAATACATTATTTGATTTTTCTTTTACAGGAAAAGCGGCACCATATACTTTATTGATGAGTCCTTTGTTGTGTAATTCATTAAAATCCCTACGTATTGTATCCTCAGAAATGTTCAATTCTAAGGCAAGATCAATCGTATTTATTTTTTCGACATTCTTAAATTTATCCATGATAAATTGATGTCTTTCTTTTTTAAGCATTTTAATTTTTTAACAAATATAAAATATAATGCATTATCGTGCACGATTTGAACATTAATATTTTCAAATCACTTCTACAAAGTTCAAAATAGCATTATAAAACAATTATTATTGCGTTTTTATGCATTTTATTATATTCTAAATAAAAATATTGCAAAAAAATTCATTTATTAGAATTAATCCCTATATTTAGGTTTTCTAACCAAACAAATATTTTAAAATGAAAAAACTATTATTTATTTTATTTGGAATTATTTTGTTTGCTCAACCCGTTCTTGCGCAAACAAAAACCGTAACCGGTACAATTACGAGTAGTACTGACGGACTTTCTCTACCAGGAGTATCCGTTTTGATTGAAGGAACCTCTAAAAGTACCGTAACTGATTTAGACGGAAAATTCAGCATCGCTGTAAACGAAGGCGAAACTCTCGTTTTTACTTTTGTTGGATTTGCGTCTAAAAAAGTCAAAATTACAGCCGGCACCAACTCCGTTAATCTTAAAATGACCGAAGAGCTCAACACACTTTCTGAAGTTGTTGTTTTGGGTTCTACAGTTCGTGCAACACGTAAAGAACTTGGAAATGCTGTAACAAGTATAAAAGGTGAAGATTTGGTTAAAGCGCAACCCGGAGGTCTTTCGACAGCTTTGCAGGGAAAAATTGCCGGAGCACAGGTTTCTCAAAACTCAGGAGATCCTGCCGGAGGTTTCAGCATCAAACTTAGAGGAACTTCATCTATTTTAGGTTCTTCTGATCCATTATATGTTATTGACGGTGTGGTTTTGAACAATGCCACAACCAATGTAACCAACCTGAATGTTACGACCGGAAACTCAAATATGCAAATTGGTCAAAACAGATCTGCAGATATTAATCCGAATGACATACAAAGCGTAGAAGTTTTGAACGGAGGTGCTGCCGCAGCAATCTACGGATCAAGAGCTGCAAACGGTGTGGTTTTAATTACGACTAAAAAAGGTGTAGCAGGCGAAACGAGATATACTTTTTCGACGAGCGTGACTTCAAACCAAATCCGAAAAAAACTGGATATGAATATGTCTGACAAACAGTTTGTGAGCACTTCTCCTGCATTATTCCCAATTCAGGGAAATCCTGCAAGTCCAACTACAGTAACTGTTCTTGGTCGAAATCTTGAAACCAGAACTACTGATGTAAAAAGATACGATTATCAAGATGATATTTTTGGTACAGGCGTTGGAACTGACACTTACTTCTCTCTTCAAGGCGGAGATGAAAAAACTAAATATTTTGCTTCTCTTGGCTATTTGGTAAACGAAGGAATTGTAAAAAATACCGATTTCAAAAGAGCCGGTGCCAAAGTGAGATTAAAACATGATTTCAATTCAAAATTGTCTGCTACGGTAGGATTAAATTACGTGAATTCAAGTTCGAATGAAAAACCGGATGGGAACGTTTTCTGGAGTCCAATTAATGCGATCAATATTACCAATAACACATACGACATTCATCGAAGAGATATTAATGGCAATTTAATGGCTGTTGATCCAAACAGAGTTAATCCGCTTTCGATAATTGAGGATTTCAAAATCACACAAAATACAGATCGTATTATTTCGGATTTACAGTTGAATTATACTCCTTTTAAAAATTTCAATGCCGATTTGATTTTTGGTATCGACAATTACAACCAAAGAGGAAATGTATTTATTCCAAGATATCCTTATGTGGTGAATCCTGCGTATTACAACGACGGTTATGTTTCTGAAGCCAGCAACAGAGTTGTACAATTTAACAACGATTTGAACTTAAGATATCTTTGGAATATCAATGATAAATGGAAAGCTACAACTTATGGAGGTTACAACGTACAAACCTATCGTGACGATTTTGCTGCTATCGAAGGTCGTAATCTAAAACCATTTATTGAAACTATAAATGCTTTTAATACACTGATTCCGGGTTCGCCAAGTTCCAGTCAGTCCAAATACAATTTATGGGGATATTATCTTCAGGAAACTGTTGGATACAAAGACAAACTTTATCTGACAATTGCCGGAAGACAAGATGCATCTACTATTTTCTCAAGCGATAACCGATCTCAATTTTATCCAAAAGCAAGTGCGAGTTATGTACTTTCTGACGAAAAATTTATGGAAGGAATTCATGACGCTGTAAGTTCGGTACGTTTTAGAGCTTCTTGGGGAAAATCAGGAAGTTTAACGGCTATTAAACCTTATGCCCGTTTTACCAACTATTCTACAGGAACTCTTTTAGGAAATAGTACTTTTACTATTGAAGGATTCAAACAAGGAAACTTAGACTTAAAACCGGAGCAAAGTGTTACATATGAAGTTGGTGGTGATTTTGGTTTCTTGAAAGATCGTCTGAATTTATCTTTCAGTTATTACAATGCAGATATTGATGATTTGTTGTTACCAGTTCAATTGGCGGCTTCTGAAGGAGCTACAAATACCATTAAAAACATTGGACAAATGAACAATAAAGGGTATGAAATCAATTTGAAATATGACCTTATCAAAAAAGAGAATTTACATGTTGACGTTTTTGTAAACTATAGCAGCAACAGAAATAAAGTAACAGGATTACCACAACAACGTTTTAAATTAGACAGTAATTTAGCCGGAGCGCCTGTTTTTGTAGAAATGAACAAACCAATCGGGATTTTCTACGGTACTTATTTTGCCCGAAATTCAGACGGAAGTTTATTACTAACTCCAGACGGATATCCTCAAACTGAAAAAGGTGATGTGGCTACCGGAGCGCCACAAAGAGATGCGAACGGACAACCAACAGGAACTATTTTGAACAAACAAATTGGTAATCCAAATCCGGATTATGTGATTGCCTTTGGAGCCAATGTGAATTACAAAAAATGGGGACTTTCAGTATTATTTGATGGCGTTCAGGGCGTAGATGTTTTTGATGCCGATTACAGAACCAGACAAGGTGTAGGATCAGGAACAATTGTAACCAAAGAGCTTAACGGAGAATTACCTCGTGGTTATATCTGGTCGATTTATAATATTGAAGAGTTTAGAGTTGTTGACGGAAGTTACCTGAAATTAAGAGAAGTTTCTTTGAATTATTCTTTCGGAAAATTAAACAACTTCTTTGATGATTTAACGATTACAGCTAGTGGAAGAAACCTGATTTCATGGGATAATTTCACCAGTTTTGATCCGGAAACCAATTCTGGCGGACAATCATCGGTTGCGAAATACAATTTTGGAACAGTGCCAATTCCAAGTTCATACTCATTGGCCGTAAAAGTTCAATTTTAATCAAACAAAAACATCATGAAAAAAATATTCATCCCTATAGTAGCTCTTACATTGCTTTTTGCAAGTTGTAATGAAGATTATGTTGACCCAACAAAACCATCTTTGGAGTTGGTTTTTGGAACCAGAGAAGGAGTCATTGGTGCTGCCAATGGATTACAGCAACTTTGGACTATCGAACGTATAAGTCCTGTTTACAACACGATTACAGGAAACGGATTTACAACAAAAGAATTGCGATTGCTAAATGCCGGAAATGTTGACGAAGGTGAACTTTCTGTTGGTGGCGGCGTTCTTTCGACCAAAAATCAAGTCGTAAACAATCTATGGTCACAATGTCTTGTGATTAAATCTGAATCTCAAAAAGTTATCGATCATATTGATGTATTAACTTCGGAAAACGAAAAAGCAAGTGTTCTTGTTCATGCTACAATTTTTAAAGCAATGGCGATTACAACTCTTGTACAATATTTTCAAAGTGTACCTTTAAAAACAGGAAAAAATGCCACTTTTGATTCCAGAGCAGATGTGTTAACAGAAGCAATTAAAATTCTAAAAGCAACGGAACCTTTATTGGACAAAGCAACAGGATTTTCTGGTTTGGTAGCCGGAGTTAATTATAAAAATTCCGTTTATGCGCTTTTGGCAAGAACCTATTTAATGGCTGGAGATTATGACAATGCCATTACTTATGCAGGAATGGTTGATCTTTCGGTTAAATCAATTTTTGCTTTCGATCAGATTAGTGCAAACCCAATTGCTTATATTTCGATTACGACAAATAATGTTTTTCAACCTGTTGATTTAACCTTAGGATTACCAGCAAGTTTAGCGCCTGATAGCGCAGACGGAAGATTGAATTTCTACATTAAACCAGGTTCAAATCCTACGGTTGCAACTGGTTTCTTTGATTCTAATATTAAACCAATTCCGCTTTATTTACCTGGCGAAATGATGTTAATCAAAGCTGAAGGATATGCGCGTAAAGACAATTTACCACAAGCAATTATAGAATTAAATAAAGTTTTAACCAAAACTGCTGCGGCTGATACTTACGGAATTGGAGCTAATCTTGCGCCATATACCGGAGCGATTACAAAATCTGCAATTTTAACCGAGATTTACAGAAATCGCTGTATCGAAATGTATATGTCAAGCCTGAAACTGGAAGACAGCAGAAGATTTGATCGTCCGGGCGCAGGAACAGCCGGAGCCGAAAGAAACCGTAACTGGTATCCTTATCCGGATTCTGAGAGAAATAATAATACAAACACGCCTCCAGATCCTGCTATCTAAAAATTGTAAAATTGGGGTATGATATAATTCATTTATAGTCCAACATAAATATTGTAAACACGAATTTCACAGATTTGCACAAATTTTAATAGGCTAGCTTAGTTTGCGAAATTAATTTCACAAACCTAATTAGTGTTAATTTGTGAAATTCGTGTTCAAAATTGATTCATAATATTTATGCCCAAACGATAACACTATACCCCGATTTTTTATAAAATAACCACAATTTATTTGTTATGCCAAACAAAAACCCTGAAACTGAACAAGAATCTCTGTATAAAAATTTAGACCAAATGAGCACCAAAGAATTGCTCATAAACATAAATACCGAAGATAAAAAAGTACCACTTATTGTTGAAAAACAAATTCCGAAGATTGAAAAACTGGTAAAAGCAATCGTAAAAAAAATGCAGCTTGGCGGACGGTTATTTTATATTGGAGCCGGAACTTCCGGACGTATCGGGATTCTGGATGCTTCTGAATGTCCTCCAACTTTTGGCGTTCCACACGATATGATTATCGGAATTATTGCCGGTGGAGATACTGCAATAAGAAAAGCAGTCGAAAATGCTGAAGACGATACCGAACAAGCCTGGAAGGATTTATCCAAACATCAAATCTCGAGTCTGGATTTTATTATCGGAATCGCTGCTTCGGGAAACACGCCGTACGTTTTAGGCGGACTCAAAAAAGCAAAAGAAAACAACATTAAAACCGGTAGTATTTCCTGCATTAGCAAAGGTTTAATTGCTGAAGTCGCCGATTATCCAATAGAAGTCGTCGTAGGTCCTGAATTTTTAACGGGAAGTACTCGTATGAAAGCCGGAACCGCTCAAAAACTAACCTTAAATATGATCTCAACTTCGGTTATGATTAAACTGGGAAAAATCAAAGGCAACAAAATGGTTGACATGCAATTGTCTAACGAAAAATTAGTAAAAAGAGCCATTAAAATGATCATGGAAGAACTTAATATCGAACACGATCTTGCTGCCGAATTACTGCAAAAACACAAAAGCGTCAGAGCTGTTTTACAGGAGAATAGCGCTAAGAAATAAAGTAGAGAATAGTTTAAAAAGTGAATCTCTCGCAAAGTCGCGAAGTTTTGTCATTCCGAGGAACGAGGAATCTCCACAAGAAACTCCGCATGCAAAATCTTTAATCTTTGTCGAGCGACTTACGAAGATTTCTCCTCCGTCGAAATGACAATATTGTGTTTTAGCTTCGGGACTATTGTGTCTAATTGGACTTTCATGTGGCAACAAATATTACAAATTAATTTCACAAATAAATTAGTGACAATTCGTGAAATTTGTGTTTAATTGAACTTTTAAATTACACCAACCAAATTAAAAAATAATTTCATAACTAATCCAAAACCAAAATGTCTTCAAGCACCATCTTAATTTTTATCATCGTATATTTTGGACTATTATTACTCATTTCTCAAGTCATAAGTAAAAAAGGACAAGACAATGATTCGTTTTTTAAAGCCAATAAAAATTCTAAATGGTATTTAGTTGCTTTTGGAATGATTGGAACCGCATTATCCGGCGTGACTTTTATTTCGGTTCCTGGCGAAGTCGGATCGCCAAACGGAGAACAATTCAAGTATTTTCAGTTCATTTTAGGAAACGCGATTGGGTTTATTATTATCGCCAAAGTATTACTTCCGTTATATTATCGAATGAACCTTACATCTATTTACGGTTATATCGAACAAAGAATGGGAACAAACAGTTATAAAACTGCTGCGTCGATTTTTTTGGTAAGCAGAACCGTAAGTTCGGCATTTCGATTGTATTTAGTGGTTATTGTTTTACAGCGTTATGTCTTTGATTTTTATGGAATTCCATTTCCTATGACGGTGTTTTTAGCCTTGACTCTAATATTTTTATATACTTACAAAAGCGGTTTAAAAACCATTATTATTACGGATACTTTACAGACTTTTTTCTTAGTTACTTCTGTTTTTATCACCATTTATTTTGTGTGCGACAGTTTGAATTTAAGCGTAATTGAATCTGTTTCAACCATTCGAAAAAGCAACTATTCGCAAGTATTTTTCTTTGATAATTTCTTAACCAGCAAATATCATTTTGTAAAACAAATCCTTGGCGGAATCTTTGTAACCATTGCAATGGTTGGACTTGATCAGGATTTAATGCAAAAAAACCTGAGTTGCAAAAATATCGGCGAAGCACAAAAAAACATGTTTACGTTTACGGGCGTATTTGTGCTTATCAACATTATTTTTCTAAGTTTAGGCGCTTTATTATACATCTACGCAAACAAAAACGGCATTTCAACTCCGCTAGATTTAGTAACCGGAAAACCAAGAACAGATTTACTTTTCCCGGAAATTGCATTGAATCATTTGTCAATTGTTCCGGCATTTGTTTTTCTATTAGGAATTATCGCCGCTACTTTTGCTACGACAGATTCGGCATTGACGGCTTTAACCACTTCATTTTGTGTGGATTTTATGGGAATGGACAAAACAGAAAATCTCTCAAACAACAACAATATCAGAAGAAGACATTTAGTTCATTTTGGATTTTCGATACTATTATTTCTCGTGATTATTGTCTTAAATTCTTTTAATGATAGTTCTGTAGTGGCTTTAATTTTCAGAGCGGCATCTTATACTTACGGACCATTATTAGGATTATATGCTTTTGGATTATTACAAAAATCAAGACGCGTAAACGACAAAATTGTGCCTGTAATTTGTATTATCGCTCCAATTTTGACGTATTTTGTGAGTGAACATTCGGCTTCAATTATAGGTTATACTTTTGATAATGAACTTATAATCTTAAACGGATTATTCACTTATATCGGACTTTATTTTACAAGCAAAACTTCTGAAGAAAAAATCTCTTTTTAAGTCATTTCTATGTAAAATAATCTGATTTTAGCATTTCAATTCAACAGATTTCATAAAATTCAATTTTCATGAACAAAAATATAAGCGCACTTTACCAAATCGCACAAAAAGAAACCCGAAAAATAATCGGATTAATGTCCGGAACTTCGCTTGACGGACTCGATATTGCGTTATGCGAAATTTCGGGCTCAGGCCAAAATACCGCTGTCAAAGTAACTCAATTTGAAACTATCGATTACTCGGAAGAAATTAAAATTGAGATCCGTAAAGTTTTTGCGAAGAAAGAAATTGATTTTCAGCATTTGGTAATGCTTAACGAATGGATTGGTATTTTGCATGCCGAAATGATCAACGCTTTTCTTAGAAAACGAAATATTTCTGCTGATGAAATTGATTTAATTGCTTCGCACGGTCAAACGGTTTTGCATGCGCCAAAGTTTTTGCATCAACAAGAAAAATTTCCAAATGCTACTTTACAAATTGGAGATGGCGATCATATTGCAGTAAAAACAGGCATTATTACTTTGTCTGATTTTAGACAAAAACATATTGCAGCAGGTGGCGAAGGCGCTCCATTGGCGGTTTATGGCGATTATTTTTTATTTGGAAAAAAGGGCGAAAACCGCATTATGCTTAACATGGGCGGAATTGCCAATTTTACTTTTCTACCCGCTTCCCTAAATGCCGAAGAAACTTTTGTAACCGATACCGGAACCGGAAATACCTTAATTGATCTTTTTACAAAACAATATTTTCCTGAAAAAAGTTACGACAAAGATGCCGAAATCGCGCAACAAGGAACTGTAAATCAATCGTTATTAGACAACTTGAAAGACGATACATTTTTCAGTCAGGAATTTCCAAAAACTATTGGTCCGGAACTTTTTGGCGAAGCTTATGTAAAAGCTGCTTTGGCAAAAAGCAATATTGATACAATTTCAGCATCAGATTTATTGGCGACTTTAACGCGTTTTAGTGCCGAAACAATTGCCGAAGCCATTCATTATGCTGTTAAAAAAAGCGCTTCTAAACTTGAAGATTTCAAAATCTATATGTCTGGCGGAGGAACGCATAATCCATTATTAGTAAAATGGTTAAAAGAATTATTGCCTTGTACATTTCACAAAAGTGATGATTTAGGAATTTCAGGCGATGCCAAAGAAGCGGTTTTATTTGCCATTCTTGCCAATCAAACTGTAGCGGGAGAAGATTTTAATTTTGGTTCTCATCAAGGAATCCCATCTGTAACTATGGGGAAAATTTCATTACCCAATTAATATAGAATGTCATGAAGTTAAGAAAAAATCTATCCCGAAGCGTCGGGACGATGGCGAATAAATCTCTCGCAAAGTCGCGAAGTCGCAAAGTCTAAATACAATATTGTCATTTCGACCGAAGGGAGAAATCACACAAGAAACTCCGTAAAGTAATGTCGCCAATCTTTGTCGAGCTACGCGTGTGATTTCTCCCTTCGGTCGAAATGACAAAACTTTGCGACTTCGCGCCTTTGCGAGATTAATTTTATTTTCTAAAAGCTTAACTTAATTATATTAAGCTTCGAGACAATGTGTTAAAAATAATTGCCCCAAACGAATTAAATAAAATAGAAAAATGAAAGATCGCATTATTTCAGTTGATGTTTTAAGAGGACTTACCGTTTTATTGATGACGGTTGTGAATAATCCGGGAAGCTGGGATTATGTTTATCCAATTCTCGATCACGCAAAATGGAATGGCTGCACGCTGGCTGATCTCGTATTTCCGTTTTTTATTTTTGTTGTAGGAATTGCAGTTCCTTTGGCAATGCCTGTTAAACAAGACAAACCCGAAAATATTCTCAAAATAATAACACGTTCGTTGCGCATTATTTGCCTCGGATTCTTTTTGTACTTTTTTAATAGTATTTACTTTTTAGGATTGGATGGATTTCCGCTTTTGCTTGTTCGTTTAGCGATTACATTTATAGTTGGATATGCTTTAATTGGCGATTTTAAGTTAAAAACCAAAACAATTTTAGCTATTAGTTTATTTATAATTTTTCTGACTCTGGCTTATGGCGGACACGAAAACTTTAAAGACGTGAGACTTCCCGGCGTTCTACAACGCATTGGAATTGTGTATTTCTTTGTTTCGATTATCTATTTAAAAACAACTATAAAAACTCAAATCATTCTGAGTTCTTCAATTTTATTGGGATATTGGGCAATAATGACGTTGATTCCTGTTCCGGGAATTGGTTACTCAAACCTTGAACCTATCACTAATTTGGCTTCATGGTTAGACAGTATTTTACTAAAAGATCATATGTATATTGCTACTAAAACCTGGGATCCAGAAGGAATTCTAAGCACTATACCAACTATCGCAAACGGAATAATTGGCTTACTAATTGGGCAATTACTTCTGAAGCCTTTGCCAAAACTGGAAATCGCCAAAAAAATGGGAATCATCAGTATTATATTAATTCTTTCAGGATTATTATGGTCTGTATTTTTCCCAATAAACAAAGCGCTTTGGACGAGTTCTTACGTTTTATTTACTGCTGGAATTGCACTTTTACTTCTTACGTTGATTTACTATATTGTAGATGTATTGGAAAACAAAAAATGGACGAAATTTTTATTGAGTTGGGGCGTAAATCCAATGATTGTATTTTTCGTTTCCGGAATATTGCCTCGCGCACTTGCATTAATTAAAGTTCAGAACCCGGAAAATATTTCGGAACAAATAAACGTTAGAGATTATGCCTACCAATACTGGATTAGTCCACTTTTTGAAAATCAAATGATATCGTCCCTTACTTATTCAGTACTATATATTCTTCTATGGAGTTGTGTTTTATGGTATTTTTACAAAAAGGGCATGATTTTTAAAGTATAAATTCGACGAAAAAACAAGAGGAACTATTCTAAAATTATAATTTCTTATACTCATCTAAAAAAACTATTTTTGGTTTCTGTTAAAAAAGATTGAAATGCATAAAAATCAGCAACTATTATTCTCTATTATATTTTTATTTTTCTTTGGATGGAAATCCAATGCACAGGAAAGAACTGCACATCCTAAAAACGAATTTAGAGGTGTCTGGATTGCAACCGTTGTAAATATCGACTGGCCAAAAACTGCCACCGATGGTGTAGAAAAAGAAAAAGCAGATTATATTGAGATTTTAGACGCTTATAAAAAACTAAACTATAATGCCGTAATTGTTCAGGTTAGAAGTGTTGGAGATGCTCTTTATCCTTCAGAACTTGCTCCGTGGTCTCGATTTTTAACAGGGAAAGAAGGTCAGGCACCAAATCCGTATTATGATGTATTGGCTTGGATGATTGAGGAAGCACACAAAAGAGGTTTCGAATTTCACGCGTGGCTGAATCCTTATCGTGCTACTTTCGATCTAAACAAACAACAATTAAGCCCAAATCACGACATTTTTAAACATCCGGAATGGATGATTGAATATGGCGGAAAAATCTATTATGATCCTGCTTTGCCTGAAGTTCAGGAACATTTGACTAAAGTTGTAAAAGAAGTTGTCGATAAATACGATATCGATGCAATTCATTTTGATGATTATTTTTATCCTTATACTGTTCCCGGAAAAACATTTAATGATACTGTATCTTACAAAAAATATGGCGCAGGTTTAAGCCTTGGCGATTGGCGTCGTGCCAATGTGAGCAACTTTGTTCACACTATTTCGACAATGATTAAAACAAGCAAACCTTGGGTACAATTCGGGATAAGTCCGTTTGGGGTTTGGCGTAATAAATCAGTAGATCCAAAAGGTTCTGAAACTCAATCGACAGCAAATTACGATGATTTGTATGCAGATCCTGTTTTATGGATGGACCAAAAATGGATTGATTATATCGCGCCTCAATTGTATTGGAGCATGAATAATCCGAGAGCTTCTTATTCGAAATTAGTAAAATGGTGGTCTGAAAATTCTAATAATACTGCCATTTATATTGGACACGCTTCTTATAAAATCAGAGGCGACGGTGACAAAAGCTGGAACTTTGCAACTGAAATTCCAAATCAGGTTGATTTTGCCAGAAGTTTTAAAAATGTTGGCGGAAGCGCCTATTTCAGTTCTAAATGGTTCATAGATAAAAACTTTGATGTTGTTCGTTTATTAGCAGAAAACCAATATAAATATCCGGCACTTCCGGCTGCGGTTCCTAATTTGAAACATATTGTAATTGATATTCCGGTTTTAAATGAATTTCAAAAAGACAGCACTAATAAATATGTATTAAATATTAAATCTCCATTGAACACTCAGGTTCGTTATATGGTAATTTACGGCGGAGAAAATGTCTCTAATGTAGATATTAATGATCCTTCGAAAATAGTTGACAAAATCGCGGTTAATCAATATGACGGAACAATTGTATTTTCTATTCCTGCCGAAAAAATGAAACAGTACAAAGCTTGCGCTGTAACATTTATTGATTATTTTGCGAACGAAAGTACACCGACTGCAATCGACTTAAAAAAGAATTATAAAATCTATACCCCTGCACAACCTGATGAAAATAGATAATAAACCCTGGTTCTGGATTCCGTTTCTAAATTTTGCATCCGGTTTGCCATATGCCGTAATTATCTCAGTTTCTGTAATTATGTACAAGAATCTGGGTATTTCAAACGAAGACATTGGCGTTTATACCAGTTTATTATACTTACCTTGGGTTATAAAACCGCTTTGGAGTCCGTTTATTGAGTTGACGGGAACTAAAAGAAAATGGTTTTTATCGATGCAATTATTAATTTCGATTGCCTTTTTACTGGTCGGATTTACGATTCCTGCGAGTGGCTTTTTTATAATGACTTTAGCAATTTTCTGGGTCGCAGCTTTTGCTTCGGCTTCGAATGATATTGCGACTGATGGCTTTTATTTATTGGTTTTACCAAAAGAACAGCAATCTTTTTTCCTTGGAATCAGAAGCACATTTTACAGACTTTCGATGCTTGCCGGAAACGGATTAATTGTTTTGCTTGCCGGCTATTTAGAACATAAATATGGTGACAATACAAAAGCCTGGTCTTATACCATGATTTTTGTTGGTTTATTAATGACATTTATTACGATTTACAATTTCATTTTTACTCCAAAAGACGAAATAAATGCATCAGAAAGTACCGATAAAGCACATCATCAAAACTTTGCAACTATATTTATAAGTTTCTTCCAAAAAAAACAAATTGGAATAATTCTGGCTTTTATACTTGTTTTCAGACTTGGTGAATCTCAGTTACTAAAAATGTTAACTCCGTTTTTACTTGATAAAAAAGAAATTGGCGGAATGGGACTAGATACTGAAGCCGTTGGAATAATCTATGGAACTTTAGGGATTTTTGCTTTAACCGTTGGAGGAATTTTAGGCGGAATCGCACTCTCAAAACACGGTCTGACTAAATGGATGTTTCCAATGTTTCTTGCCATGCATTTGCCTATTCTTGGTTTTATTGGATTAGCTCATTTTCAGCCGCAAGAGCTTTTTCATCTTCATTTAAATTTTTATTTTTTCGAAATTAACTCTCCTTTAAATCTATATACCTGCATTACTGTAATTCTTGAACAATTTGGATACGGTTTTGGTTTCACAGGTTTTATGATGTATTTAATATATGTTGCCGAAGGAGAATCAAAAACAGCACATTATGCACTTGCAACAGGTTTTATGGCATTAGGAATGATGCTTCCGGGAATGTTAAGTGGTTTTATTCAAAAATATTTAGGTTATGAACACTTCTTTATTTGGGTAATAATCGCTACGATTCCAGGTCTTATTTTATCACGTTTTTTAATTTTCCCAAAAGATTTTGGGAAGAAATCTGAAGAAGTTTAAACCCCAAATCAAACATCTTACATATGGAAATCAATGAAAATTTGCAGGCCGAACGCAACTTGAAAGGAGCTGAGTTCGAGAAAACAGGAAATTTAGAAAAAGCAATTGAGTTATATGAGGAAAATGTCAAGGAAAGCTTTAAAGGAAATCATCCTTATGATCGATTAGCAACGATCTATAAAAATGAAAATGATATTGAAAATGAAATTAGAGTTTTAGAAAAAGCCATTATCGTTTACGAAGAAATTACTCTGGTAGACAGACTTGAAGGTTTGCCTAAACTTTTCCGTTTCAAAAACCGACTAGAAAAAGCTATTGAAACCAAAAAACAATTGGCTAAACAAAAGAAAGCAAAATTGAAATAACTGGATTTAAATTAAGCTTAGTTTTCTTTTATATCAGGAGATTAAGTAATTTAAGCCAATCTTTATAGCTTAATATTTTATATGGTAAAAAAATAAGGCAACTTGCTTTTATTTTTACTAAACTTTTTTGAATTATGAGTACTTTAAAACGAACCAATTCAGACGATATCGACTTTATAAATCTTGTTGCTTTGTTGGACAAAGATTTAGCGATTAGAGACGGTGAAGATCACGACTTTTACAATCAGTTTAATAAAACCGATAAGATTAAACATGTTCTCGTTTATTATGAAAACGACATTCCTGTTGGTTGTGGTGCTTTTAGAGAAAAAGAAAGTGGTACGACCGAAATTAAACGAATGTTTGTTCATCATGATTTCCGAAAAAGAGGAATTGCATCTCAGGTTTTGGCCGAATTAGAAATTTGGGCAAAAGAAGTTGGTTATACTTATACTATTCTCGAAACCGGAAAAAACCAACCGGAAGCAATCAATTTATATCAAAAACTGGGTTATTCTATAATTCCGAATTATCCTCCTTACGAAAAAATGGATAATAGCGTTTGTATGAAAAAGACTTTATAATAATGAAAATGACAGCACAAGCATTAAGACAAAAAGTGGGACAATTCTTTTTTCCTGCAGTTTTCATAAACGATACCGAAGAAAACATTCAGGAAACCGAACGTTTGATAAAAGAACATAACATTGGCGGATTGACTTTTTTTCATAGTCGTGCCAGTGCTGCAACCAACTATGAAAGCAAGAAAAAAGTTGTTTTTAATGACGATAGTTATCAAAAAATCAAAGACTTAATTGTTCGTTATCAAAAAGCTGCTTCTACTCCACTTTTAATCAGTATTGATGCCGAATGGGGTTTGGCAATGCGTATCGAAAAAACGCCACAATATCCGTATGCAATTACGCTTGGCGCTTTGCCGGAAAGTAAATCAGCTTTGGTTTATGAAGTTGGAAAACAAATTGGTTTAGACTTAAAAGCTGCCGGAATTCATTATAATTTATCGCCTTTGGCAGATATTAATAACAATCCGAATAATCCCGTTATTGGATATCGTTCTTTTGGCGAAAACAAAGAAAAAGTTGCTGATTTTGCTGTTGAATATCTTAACGGAATGTCTGAAGTTGGGGTTTTAGGCTGTCTGAAACACTTTCCCGGACACGGAAACACGAATGTAGATTCGCATTTGGGATTACCGGTTTTAAAGGAAACTTTAGAAGAATTATTAGAAAACGAATTATATCCGTTCATTAAAGGAATCGAAAATAATGTTGATTCGATTATGATTGGACATTTGGCGGTTCCGAGTTTAAATGACGGAAAAGATACATCGGCAACTTTATCAAAACCTATTATTGAAATACTTTTACGCAAACAATTGGGTTATGATGGTTTGGTAATTTCGGATGCGCTAAACATGCACAGCGTTTCTAAATTGTATGAAACAAAAGGTGAACTGGAATGGGAAGCTTTCAATGCCGGAAATGATGTTTTATGCTTTGCCGAAAATGTTCCGGAAGGAATTGAAGCAATTCTTAAAAATGCATCGCCGGAACGTATCGAAGAAAGTTTCAACAGAATAATGAAAGCCAAAGAAAAAGTTGGAATTATTGCTGATTCTAATTTTACTTCGGGAGAATTAAATTTCGAAAAAACATCAAAACTGAATCTTGAAATTGCTCAAAATTCAATTACAAAAATTATCGATAATTCTAATAGTGAATTAGCTTTTGAATCTCAAAAGAACAATCAATTAGTAAAATTGAGTTTGTATAAAAATGTAGAAAACACGTTCTTCAAAACGATAAATTCAGAATTAAAATCTCCGGAATTTGCTTTTGAAAATTTAGAAGTTTCAAACATTTCTTCGATCGAAAAAGAACTTCAAAATTTCGAAACCATAATTATTTCATTATTTGTTCCAAAGGCAAAACCAATGAACAATTTCGAAATTAATACTGAAGTTTTAGATTTACTTTCAAGATTACTTCAAACCAAAAAATGTATCGTTTATGTTTTCGGAAATCCGTATGTTTTGCCAATAATCCCGAATCTTTCTAAGGCTTCAGGATTAATTCAGGCGTATCAGGATTTTGAAGAATTTCAAAAAATTGCAGGAATTCAATTTCTTGAAAATGCTACTTGCAACGGAAGCTTACCCGTAAATATTGAACTTCAATAAGTTACAGCTAACCATAACTAAATACTATCACTTAATAAATTTTTATAATTACATCTTATTGTAAGTAAGTCTACTTATGCCCTACTTTTGCACCAGAAATAAATTTTTAACGTAAAACGAAAAATATGTCTTTAGTAGGAAAAAAATTCCCAAGTATTGCAGTAGATGCTATCTCAGAAATGGGTGACAACTTAAAAATCAACATCTTTGAAGAAGCAGTAAACAACAACAAAAAAGTATTATTGTTTTGGTACCCAAAAGATTTCACTTTTGTATGTCCAACTGAATTACACGCCTTTCAAGCTGCATTACCAGAATTTGAAAAAAGAAATACTATCGTAATCGGAGCTTCATGTGATACAAACGAAGTACACTTTGCTTGGTTAAACACTCCAAAAAACAACGGTGGAATTGAAGGTGTAACTTACCCAATCTTAGCGGATACAAACCGTAACTTATCTAACATTTTAGGAATTTTAGATATCGATTCTACAGAATACAGCGAAGAAACTGACTCAGTTATCATCGAAGGTTCAAACGTAACTTACAGAGCTACTTACCTTATTGACGAAACTGGAAAAATCTTCCACGAAAGTGTTAACGATATGCCATTAGGTCGTAACGTAAACGAATACTTACGTATGGTTGATGCTTATACTCATATCCAGGAAAAAGGTGAAGTTTGTCCTGCAAACTGGGAAGCTGGAAAAGAAGCTATGTCTGCTGACAGAATTAGTACTGCTGAGTACTTAAGCGCTAATTAATTCCTTTTAAAGGTTCTAAGATACTAAGATGCTAAGGCTCTAAGATTTTCTCTTAAAGCCTTAGTAACTTAAAATCTTACTGCCAAAAATTATTCAAAAGAAGCTGAAACAAAGAAGCTAAAAAACTTAGCAACTCAGAATCTAAGTAACTCAGAACCTCAAAAAACAAAAACATGTTAATCGACTTAAACGAAGATACGTTAGCAGATTTAGTTGCTAAAAACGAAAAAGTAGTAGTACAATATTCAGCTTCATGGTGTGGAAATTGCCGTATTATGAAACCAAAATTCAAAAAATTAGCAACAGAAAATGAAGCTATCACTTTTGTTTTGGTTGATGCAGAAAATTCTCCGGAATCAAGAAAATTAGCCAATGTAAGCAACTTGCCAACATTCGCAACTTTCGTAAACGGACAATTAGTTGGAGAAACTCAAACCAACAAACAAGAAGTTTTAATCGACTTGGTAAACGCAATTGCGTAATTAGATTATGAGACTTGCTTAGATTTTTAGACTACTTAGATATTTCTAAAAATTTGAAAAAGTCTAAAATGTCTAAGTAGTCTAACAATCTAAAATCTAGAAAATGAAATTACCCGTAATAAAGCAATTGACCCAATTTATCGAAGAAAACGATCAGGATTACATCATTGAAACGATTGAAGTTCTGGAAGCGATGACTGAAATTCCGTCACTAAAAGATGAAGAATTAGATGTAATTGGCGAATTAATTTCAAATATGTACGGTGCGCTTGAAGTACACAAAATGGTAGTTCAGGGCACAGATAAAAAAGAAGCTTTGAATGCGTTTATGAAACGTGTTTTAGGTTCTATCGATAAATAATCGACGCTTTTTCTTAAGAAGAAATAAAAAAAACATGACTTAAAAAACGCTTTCATTCCAAGGAGGCGTTTTTTTTTGGTTTTCAATTTTCTGCACAAACAAAGTCATTGCGAGGAACGAAGCAACCACACTAACAATAATCAAACTTTACAAAATAAAAACGCAAACTATAGTGATATTGCTTCGTTCCTCGCAAAGACAAAACATCACGTTGATAACATAAATCCTCAAATTATTCGTTATCTTATTACTAGCTTAATTGTAGCGACAACCCACAACAAATACTTTTAGATTCAAATATTAATCCTTACTTTTGAACCTCATTAATTTAAACAAAAATCATGGCTTCAATAACATTAGGAGGAAATCCAATTCATACTTCAGGCGAATTACCAACAGTTGGATCGCAACTTGCTGATTTCAAATTAGTACAAAACGATTTATCAGTTGCTTCACTAAGCGATTTCGCAGGAAAAAAATTAGTTTTAAACATTTTCCCAAGTATCGATACAGGAACTTGTGCGACTTCAGTTAGAAAATTCAACGAAAGTGCAAGCAACTTAGAGAACACTACAGTTTTATGTATTTCAAGAGATTTACCTTTTGCTCAAAAACGTTTTTGTGGTGCTGAAGGATTAGCAAATGTTGTAAACTTATCTGACTTTCAAGAAGGTACGTTTGGTAAAACAAACGGTTTAGAAATCGTTGACGGGCCATTGGCTGGTTTACATTCAAGAGCGATCATTGTTGTTGATGCTGATGGAAAAATTACTCATACAGAACAAGTTGCTGAAATCGCAAACGAACCAAATTACGAAGCAGCTTTAGCAGCACTATAATACCAATAAATGGAATTTCAAAAAGACAATACTTTTGTTACAGGCCGTCTTAAAAGCATGACTTATGCTTTTAACGGTGCTGTAAAACTTATAAAAACAGAGCACAGTATCATGGTTCAATTCTCATTGGGAATTTTCATGACCATTGCTGGTTTTTATTTTCATATTTCGCAAACCGAATGGCTTTGCCAAACATTAGCAATCGGCTTAGTTTTAAGCGTTGAAGGATTGAATACGGCTGTTGAAAAAATAGCTGATTTTATTCATCCTGATTACAGCAGACGAATCGGATTTATAAAAGATATTGCCGCTGGTGCAGTATTTTTTGCCGCAATGACAGCGATCGCAATAGGCTTGATTATTTATATACCAAAATTTATATAGGCAATAGGAAACCCCATAATGGCAAAAACAACAAAAAAAGAAACTTTAGACAAAAAAAACGAACCAAAAGCTGAGACGATAAAGTCCTGGAAATTAACCAAACAACAAAAGTTTGTTTTGGGATGCCTTTTGATACTCTTTTCAGTTGCATTATTAGTTGCATTCATTTCTTTTTACGTCAACGGACAATGGCAAGCTGACCAAAGTGCAGTTAGCCAGCTTAGCGACCGTACTGAAATCGTAGAGAACTGGCTCGGAAAATTTGGAGCTTATCTCGCCGACCTGATCGTATATAGAGGATTTGGAATTGCTTCTTTTGTATTAGTTCGACTATTTTTCCTTACCGGAATGTTTTTAGCATTAGAATTATCTCTAAAAAAACTAAAAAACATATGGTTTTGGGACTTATTTGCTATTATCATTGTTTCTGTTCTATTTGGATTTTTCGCCACTTCAGCACCTGAATTAGGCGGAACAATTGGTTATGAATTAAATTTATTTCTACAGGATTACATCGGAAAAACAGGAACTTTATTGACCTTGCTTTTCGGGTTAATCGTTTATCTGATTTTTAAAATCAAACTTTCTCCTGAAAAAATTCAGTCGTATTTTGATTCTACTAAAAAAGAATTCAACTCCGAATTAAATTCGATAAAAACGCCTCAACAACCAGAAAGCGCATACAATCTGGAAGAATTTGCGATTGAAGAAGATCCGGAATTAGACAATATTCACTTAAAAACTGAAGTTTCTCAATTCGAATTAAACAAAGAAGCTTTAAAACCAACAATAAATCATTCTTCGGAAATTGATTTAAATCCGGTTTTAAAACCTCTTCAAATGGATATTAATCCTGTAACAACAGCTCCGGTACACACTGAAGAATTTGTTATCGAAAAAGCTGAAGAAGAAGATATTATCGAAGAAAACCTGGCTTCTCGCCTTGTTGCAGATTTTGGATTGTTTGATCCTACTTTAGATTTATCGAATTATAAATTTCCAACGATCGATTTATTAAAAGAATATTCGACTGGAGGAATCACGATTAATCAGGAAGAATTAGAAGAAAATAAAAACAAAATTGTAGATACTCTTCGTAACTATAAAATTGAAATTGCACAGATTAAAGCGACCGTTGGTCCATCTGTAACTTTATACGAAATTGTACCGGAAGCAGGAATCAGAATCTCTAAAATTAAAAGTTTAGAAGATGATATTGCTTTGTCACTTTCTGCATTAGGAATTCGTATTATCGCGCCAATTCCAGGAAAAGGAACAATTGGTATTGAGGTACCGAACAAGAATCCTACTATGGTTTCTATGAAAAGCGTTATTGGATCAGCTAAATTTCAGGAAGCCGAAATGGAGTTGCCAATTGCTTTAGGAAAAACAATTTCGAACGAAACTTTTGTGGTCGATTTAGCAAAAATGCCTCACTTATTGATGGCGGGTGCTACAGGACAAGGAAAATCTGTTGGTTTAAATGCGGTTCTGACTTCTCTTTTATACAAAAAACATCCAGCCGAAGTAAAATTCGTTTTGGTCGATCCGAAAAAAGTAGAACTTACGCTGTTCAATAAAATAGAAAGACATTATTTAGCCAAACTTCCTGATGCTGGAGACGCTATTATTACAGACAATGCAAAAGTCGTGAACACTTTAAACTCACTTTGCGTTGAAATGGACAATCGTTATTCATTATTGAAAGACGCAATGGTTCGTAATATTAAAGAATACAACGAAAAATTTAAAGCGAGAAAACTAAATCCCGAAGCCGGACATCGTTTTCTGCCTTATATTATATTAGTTGTCGATGAGTTTGCCGATTTGATTATGACTGCCGGAAAAGAGGTAGAAATTCCTATTGCTCGTTTGGCTCAGTTAGCGCGTGCAATTGGTATTCACTTGATTATTGCAACACAAAGACCATCTGTTAACGTTATTACAGGTTTGATTAAGGCGAATTTCCCTGCCAGAATTGCTTTTAGAGTAACTTCAAAAATTGACTCGAGAACTATTCTGGACACGCAAGGAGCCGATCAATTAATTGGTCGTGGAGATTTATTATATACCAACGGAAATGATGTTGTTCGTGTACAATGTGCATTTATTGACACTCCTGAGGTCGAAAAAATTACGGATTTTATTGGTTCCCAAAAAGCTTATGCCACAGCATATTTGCTTCCGGAGTTTGTTGGAGAAGAAACTGGCATTAATCTTGATATGGATATTTCCGAAAGAGATACTTTATTTAGAGAAGCTGCTGAGATTATTGTTAACGCGCAGCAAGGTTCAGCTTCATTATTGCAAAGAAAATTAAAATTAGGATACAACAGAGCCGGTCGTTTGATCGATCAGCTGGAATCAGCTGGAATTGTTGGTCCGTTTGAAGGCAGTAAAGCACGAAGTGTGAACATATCTGATTTGAGTGCTCTTGATCAATTTTTTAATAATGAACAAAATTAATCCAATCATGAAAACAAAAATTCAAGAAATCAACCACAATTCTATCGCAAACATGACTAAAAAGTGTCTTCAAATGGCAATTATTTTGCTTTTGAGCTTCACTTCTATTCAAGCTCAGGATAAAAAAGCGAAAGATTTATTGAACGAAGTAACTTCTAAAATAAAAAGCTATGACAACATTGTTATCGACTTTAAATATTCTTTGAATAATGCAAAAGAAAATATCAATCAGGACAGCAAAGGAAATGTAACAATGAAAGGCAATCAATATGTATTGAATTTTATGGGCGTTACTAAGATGTTTGACGGACAAAAAACATACACCATAAATCCTGAAGATGAAGAAGTTACTATATCTAAAGTAAACGAAAAAGACGATACTGCTATTACGCCATCAAAGATGCTTACTTTCTTTAATTCCGGATACAAATACAACATGGATATTGTTCAAAATGTAAAGGGAAGAAAAATTCAATATATCAAATTGGCTCCTACAAATACAAAAGATCAAAGAAAAGAGATTCTTTTAGGTATTGATGTTCAGACAAAACACATCTATAATTTGATTGAAACTGGAAAAAATGGAACAAAAACAACTTTGACCGTTAATTCTTTTAAAACCAATCAACCTTTATCAAAAAATCAATTTACCTTTGTAGCGAGCAAATATCCAAAGTACTACATCAATAAATTAGATTAATTCAAGGTTGAAAATTTTAGACAAATACTTACTAAAAACATTCTTACTTACATTTACCACGGTATTTGTAATCCTTTTTTTCATATTCATACTTCAAACCGTATGGCTTTTTATCGCAGAACTTGCGGGTAAAGACCTCGATTTGATATTGGTTTTAAAATTCCTGCTATTTTCGATGCCGAGGATTATTCCGCTGGTTTTACCGCTATCGGTTTTATTGGCTTCGATTATGACGTTTGGAAATTTAGCCGAGAATTATGAATTCGCCGCAATGAAATCTTCCGGGATTTCATTGCAAAGAGCGATGCGGGTTTTGATTATATTCATATTCTTTTTAAGCATTGTTGCGTTTTGGTTCGCCAATAACGTGATTCCATATGCAGAATATAAATTTACGAACTTCCGTAAAAATATCGCTCAGGCAAAACCCGCAATGGCAATTGCCGAAGGTCAGTTTAATGATGTTGGTTTCTACAACATTAAGGTGAACAAAAAATCCGGTGAAAACGGAAACATTCTGACTGGAATTACAATCCACGAGAAACCCAATAATATGGGAGAAAACAAAACCGTTATCAAAGCCAAAGACGGAAAATTAATCAGTAACGAGAAATCAAGTATCTTAAAGTTGGTTTTAAATGATGGTTACTACTATCAAGATGTTACTCCGAAAAAATACGAAGACCGTGCTAAACTTCCTTTTATAAAAGGCAAGTTTAAGAAACAAATTATCAATATCGACTTATCTGAATTAAATAAAGTCGATGAAGATAAAGAAAGCATAAGTGGTACAAACGCAATGTTAAACGTTAGCGAATTGCGCTACACTCTTGACTCTCTAAATAAAAACCTGAACAATGAAATTCTTTCTTTTTCAGAAAATATAAATCAACGTGTTGGAATTCGAAAATCTGCAATACCAATAAAAGTAGATTCTACTAAAAAGAAGAAACCGTTGCCAAATGATCTTTTGTCGTTATATAAAAACAAACAAAAGGCAGAAATTTTAAGAATGGCCAGCAGCAATTTAACCAGCAACATCTACTCTATTGAATCGACTCAAAAAGATTTAAAAGACAAACAACGAGATATCAACAAACATTTAACAGCTTTATACGAGAAGTTTGTAATTGCTTTTGCTTGTTTCTTAATGTTTTTTATTGGCGCTCCATTAGGTGCTATTATTCGCAAAGGAGGACTTGGTTTACCAATTGTCTTTGCCGTTTTGATCTTTATCACCTTCCATTTCATCAACACTTTTGGAAAAAGACTTTCGCAAGAAGGCGGTATGACTCCATTTATGGGTTCATGGATGTCATCGTTTGTATTATCACCATTGGCAATATTATTAACGTATCGTGCGACAAACGACAACGGATTAATAAACTTTGATGCTATTATTACTCCAATTTCACAACTAATTCAAAAAATTTCCGAGCGGTTTTTTCCAGCTCAAAATCCACAATAATTATGTCAACAACAAAAATACAATTGAATACCATTGAAGAAGCTATAGAAGATATTCGTCAAGGTAGGGTTATCATTGTAGTCGATGATGAAGATCGCGAAAATGAAGGTGATTTTTTGGCTGCTGCCGAAAAAGTAACTCCGGAAATGATCAATTTTATGGCTACTCATGGACGTGGTTTAATTTGCGCTCCACTAACAGAAAGTCGTTGTAAAGAATTGGACTTAAGACCAATGGTTAGCAATAATACGGATCATATGGAAACTGCTTTTACGGTTTCAGTAGATTTAAAAGGACATGGTGTAACTACCGGAATTTCCGCAGCTGACAGAGCTAAAACTGTATTGGCTTTGACAGATTCAAATGTGAAGCCACATGAATTAGCAAGACCTGGACATATTTTCCCTTTGGTTGCCAAACAAGGTGGAGTTTTAAGAAGAACCGGACACACAGAAGCTGCAATTGATTTTGCAAGATTGGCAGGATTTAAATCTGCTGGTGTAATCTGTGAAATTTTAAACGAAGACGGAACTATGTCTCGTTTACCTGAATTGGTAAAAGTGGCTAAGAAATTCAATCTTAAATTGGTCTCTATTGAAGATTTGGTTGCTTACAGAATGCAACACGATAGTTTGATTGTAAAAAAAGAAGATTTTGATATTGAGACTCGTTTTGGAACTTTTAGATTAAGAGCTTACGAACAAACGACAAACAAACAAATTCATATTGCTCTAACTAAAGGAACATGGAATCTTGGAGAACCAATCTTAACCAGAATCCACTCTTCTCAGGTAAATAATGATTTATTAGGAACTTTAACCAATAATGCTGAACAACAATTAGACGGCATGTTTAAAGTTATTAATGAAAACGGAAAAGGTGCTGTAATTTTCATTAATCAGGATATGCAAGCGGTAAACTTATTAAGCCGTATTTCTGAACTTAAAGCTTTACAAGCTGAAGGAACAATGAAAGCTCCAAAAGTAATTATTGATAGTAAAGATTATGGAATTGGAGCCCAAATTTTGCATGATATTGATATTTCAAAAATTAGATTGGTATCAAATACAGAGCAAACAAAACGTGTCGGAATGATTGGATACGGACTTGAAATTACCGAATACGTAAGCTATTAATATGACGACATTAGAAGAAAGAATTACAAAATCTGAAACACATATATTCAAAGCTGTTTTTCCGAGTACAACGAACCATTATGACACTTTATTTGGAGGAACTGCACTTCATTTGATGGATGAAGTCGCTTTTATTTGTGCGACCAGATTCAGCAGAAAAAAAGTAGTGACGATTTCGACCGGTCAAATTGATTTTAAAAAAGCAATTCCAGCAGGAACTTTAATCGAATTAGTAGCAAAAGTTGTCACGGTAGGAAGAACAAGTTGCAAAATTCATGTTGATATTTTCATGGAACAAATGTATTCGGAGCTTCGTGAGACTGTAGTTTCAGGAACTTTTTCGTTTGTTGCAGTAGACGAAAACAAGAAACCAACCCCGATTTTAGACTAATTACATTATTTAACAATAAAATATTGTTTTAGTAAATACTGATAATTAGACACTTAAAAATTATCTTAAAAAAATCGCTGAAAAAGTTTTTATAATCGGAAAAGCGCACTATATTTGCACTCGCAATCACGAAATGATCGCGACATACTGGAGAAATGGCAGAGCGGTCGAATGCGGCAGTCTTGAAAACTGTTGACTGTAACAGGTCCGGGGGTTCGAATCCCTCTTTCTCCGCCAGTATTTAAACCCTCAACATTGTTGAGGGTTTTTTGTTTTTATTATATAATTTTCTTTGTAAATAGTTCGAAAAAAATTTTCAGAATCGAAAAATCCCCTTATATTTGCACTCGCAATCACAAAACGATTGCAACATACTGGAGAAATGGCAGAGCGGTCGAATGCGGCAGTCTTGAAAACTGTTGACTGTAACAGGTCCGGGGGTTCGAATCCCTCTTTCTCCGCCAGTAGAAGTTTCTCAAAAGAAACTTTAAAAATCAAAAGCCTTTAAACTTAATGTTTAAAGGCTTTTTTGTTTTTGATCTACTTTTCAAAAGCATTTACCTGATTATAGAATGATTGCACTTATATCCAACAAAAAGAGAGGCTGCTTCATAATTATGAAGCAGCCTCTTATATTTTGTAAAGACCCCTTAATTTAATTTTTAGTATAAATAATTAAGAGCTGTAATATCGTTAGAATTGAATGCTCCAGTTTCATTTGAACCGAAACATGCTCTCATATACGAAGTCGCATCATATCCAGAAGGTGTTCCCGGGATTTGAATTGCTCCAACACCAGCTGTTCCTTCATTTGAATTCTGTCCACAACTTTGACGGCTGAACCAATCTGTATGACGTAAACCAATACAGTGACCAATTTCGTGTGCAGAAACGTGTGCATTTACACCTGTTGAATAAGTATCTAATCCAGAATATAAAGTAACTGAATTATAAGGTGCTCCTCCTGAAGGGAAACCTGCTACTCCACCAGCAGATCCCGTTTGTCTCCGGACAACAATATTTGCACCTGAAGTACTTGAACTAAAGGTTAGCGTGAAGTTAATAGACAATCCTAGATTATTGTATCTATTTATAGCCGCTTGTAATCCAGCACGCATATTTGTACTTAACGCTGTTGTTCCAGTTCCTGTTAATCCAACAACTTTAATAGTTCTTGGAGCAGATACTAAATTAGTAGTACGGTATTGCTCTGTAGTAATACCTCCATGAAGATCCATTTTACTTAATTGATCCTGAGTAACGATAATATCTCCTTCTACAAGGAATGCGTCCTCAATGGTACCGTCTAACTTAGTGTTTTTAATCACTTGAACATCTGTAGCATTTAATGAAAGTGCTCTAAGCTTATTTAACACTTCTGGAGTTACTTTAAGAGATGCTTGGTTTGATTGATCTGCCTGATCTTCTTTGTTACAGGACAAAATCGTTAGCGCTATAAATGATAGAGCTAAAATTGATTTAATTTTTTTCATAAATAATAAATAGGTTATTTGGGTTTTTAAAATAAGTTGGTAAATAGGGGGTCTTCACAAAATATTGTAATATTTGTCATCAAATTTATATAATTTTTAATCTTAAAATACTTATAAATTAACTATTTAACAATTTTAACAATTTTTGTTAAATAATTTTATGTAACTTTTTTGGTAATAATTGTTTGATTATTACGGAAAGCCCAGCAAAACCAATAACTCAATACAAATCAATTTGTTACATTAAATAATATCGTTTATAAATTTTATCTAATGCAGGATGTGTTAAAAAATGATTTTGCGATTTTAGAGACTATTTAAAACACAAAAAGGGCTATAAAAAAAGAATATTACGATACAGATTTTGCAGATTGCGTAGAAAATAAAAAATCATAAAATTTTTACAAATATTTTAATAAATTTGATTTACCTACAACGCATAAATATTTAAATTGAAATCATTAAATACAATTTCATCTTTGTTTTATCTCAATTGCGACGTAAAAAAGAGCTGCAATAGTCAATTCAAGTACGATTAATAAGAATGTTTACAATTGCCCTAACATCTACAGTAAATGAAGAAACAAATTACTTTTCTCTTTTTTATCATAACGACAATCTGTTTCTCACAGAGTTCTGATCAATGGAAACAATACGTCAAGAAAGAAAACGGAAGAAAATTGGAGAAATACTATCTTACCTCTTTAGAAAATGCACATCAAAACAAATTCAAGATTGTAAAAAAATTAGATGGTATTTTCTGTATTGTTGAAAATGAAAGTTTGAAATCTAATCAGTTTCTAAAAAAAACTCTCCCTGTTAATAGCTTATGGAAATTACCTTCCAATTTTTCAAATCATAAGGAAAATAAGCAGTATATAATTGCAACTGATAGTGTCACAGCGTTAATTATTGACTTGAAATCAAGGAACATTTCTGATATTAAAATACTGGATAACCATCTTGTAATGATAAAAAGTGATTCTAAAAAAATTATGGAGGAGATTATATCTTTAAGCAGCGTATCTTCTGTTTCGCAGGAAGCACTGCTCCCCAAAAGTGAATCTAAAATAATAGACCAAAATTTTACTATCAATTCTATAAATAAAGCCAATACTAATTTTCCTCTTTTAACAGGTGAAAATCAAATTGTAGCTATCAAGGATGATTTTTTTGATGTAAATGATATTGATCTCTTAAATAAAAACATTCCTTCTTCGACACAATCTACAATTGTATCGAGCCATGCAACTGCAATGGCAACTATAGTTTCGGGATTAGGAAATAGTTCTGCATTAGGAAAAGGAGTCGCTCAAAAAGCTAAGATACTATCGTCTGACTTTTTGAATATTTATCCTGATGAAGTAACGACTTTACAAGGCGCCACCACTCAAAATCATTCCTACGGAACAGAGATTGAGAATTTTTATGGCTCGCTTGCTAATGCTTATGATTCTCAATTATTCTCAAATACTGATTTGACACATTGCTTTTCCTCTGGCAATACAGGACTTCAGGGTTATAAATCTATTACCGGTAATTTTAAGCAATCCAAAAATAGTATCGTATTAGGTTGTATTGACCAAAACGAAGTAATTATGCCGTTTTCTTCGAAAGGTCCGGCTTATGACGGCCGGATAAAACCCGAATTAGTGGCCTTTAGCACACAAGGAACTTCAAATTCTACAGCAGTAGCTACAGGAATTATTACGCTTATGAAACAACATTATAAGTCTACAAATAATATCTCTCTAACTAATGCACTCACAAAAGCAATTTTAATTAATAGTGCCAAAGATTTAGGTAATCCAGGTCCTGATTTTACTTATGGTTATGGTAATATCAATGCTGATAAATGTTTGAAAACGATCAACGAAAATAGAATTATATCGGGTAATTTGACATCTGATCAAATAAACTCACATACTATTACCGTTCCGGAAAATGCAAAAAACTTAAAAATTACATTAGTCTGGAACGATTTACCCGCTGCAATCAACAGTAACATAAGTTTGGTAAACGATTTAGACATCGAAGTTATTTCGGCTGACAACACCACTTTCTTACCATGGATTCTTAATCCCGATGTACCTGATCAACAAGCCGTAAGAGGAAAAGATAAAATTAATACTGTAGAGCAAGTCACTATCGAAAATCCCTCATCTGGATCTTATACTATCAATGTTAGTGGTTCATATATCTCGAATGCGTCACAGGAATACAGTATAGCTTATGAATATGAATTGAAAAATCAATTTGAATGGAATTACCCTGTTATTAATGATAATTTCCCTTATGATGGTAAAACTATTTCTCCTTTCAAATGGGATTCTTCATTTTCTGGTATCTCCGGACAATTATCTATCAGTTATAATAATGGACAGACTTGGGAAATTATCACAAATAATATAAATCTGGATAGCGAACAATTTACTTATACGCCAACAGAACAAAAATTTTCGAAAGCAAAATTAAAAATGACTATTAATAGTATTGATTATATCTCTGACAGCTTCACTGTTTCTTATGATTTGAATATCAATACCAGTTTAGTTTGTGATGGCACAACCGAAATTAATTGGGACAAACCTTCTGATGTTTCTTCCTTTAATATTTATCAACTTACGGGAGATCGTTTAGAATTTAAAGAACAAACAACAAACGCGACTTATACCTATAATGATGGAAAAATCTACACTGTTATTCCTGTATTTGACAATAGCGAAGGCATAAAAAGTGAATCAACATTACAATATGCTCTAAACTCAAATTGCTATTTTGAGTTAACTTTGGCAGAAATTTTTGAGGAAAACAAAGTAAAGATTGATGCCAGTCTTTTCAGCTTGTACAATATCAAAAAAATTGAGTTAGTGAAAATAATTAATAACATCGAAAGTATTATTAGCACAATCAATACTATCAATTCAAAAACATTTTCTTTTCTAGATCCTACTCCGATAAAGGGCAGCAATAAATATAAAATAAATCTAATTTTAGAAAACAATAATATAGTAAGTTCTCTAATTCTTGACGCTAATTATTTAGCCAATGATTTGTTTTTTGTCCACCCCACAATATTGAGTAAAAATGGAGAATTAAACATTGAAGCCAAAAAAGAGGAAAATGCTATTTTCTATTTGTACAATATTAATGGACAAAATACTATTACTTCCCCCCTACTTTCTAAAACCAATAACATCAATCTAAAAAACACTGCCTCGGGAATTTATATCTATAAAATAATTACAAAATTAGGAGAAACACAAACAGGGAAAATTGTAGTTTTTTAAACTATTATCACGAAAAGCCACATAAATAACAGATTAAGGTTTTTGTGATTTATTAAACCCTCTGCAAGAAAACAAATAAGCATTCCTCCTATTTAGCTAAAATTCTCAAAATCTAAATAGAAAAATCCTCCACACAATAACCTCAACCGAGCTAAGAAAAAAAGCTTCGTTCGTTACAAATACTTACTTATAAAAGAAATTCGTATTTTTAATCTGAAAAGAAATTCCAAACCAATTATCAAACTCTAAAAATATGCGTGCTATTCTCTTCTTAAGTGTAATTCTACTTGCTGTTTCTTGTAAAAATGAAACGAAATCAAAATCTCTTCAGGATTATTTTTCTTATAATCAAAATAACGAAGTAGAATCGGCTGGTGTAAAAATGATTCCTATTAAAACACCTGTCGGGGAATTTAAAGTGTGGACAAAACGATTTGGAAGTAATCCAAAAATAAAAATACTATTGCTGCATGGCGGACCAGCAATGACGCATGAATATATGGAATGTTTTGAAACCTTTTTTCAACGTGAAGGTTACGAATTTTACGAATATGACCAACTGGGATCTTATTACAGCGATCAGCCAAAAGACAGTACATTATGGACAACGGAACGTTTTGTTGAAGAAGTTGAACAAGTTCGTAAAGCTATTGGAGCAGATAAAGACAATTTTTATGTTTTAGGAAATTCCTGGGGCGGAATACTTGCAATGGAATATGCCTTAAAATATCAGCAAAATTTAAAAGGTTTATTGGTTGCAAATATGGTTGCCAGTGCGCCGGAATATGGAAAATACGCAGATGAAGTACTAGCAAAACAAATGAAACCGGAAATTCTAGCCGAAATCAGAGCATTAGAAGCTAAAAAAGATTTTAGTAATCCTCGTTATATGGAGTTATTGATTCCTAATTTCTACAAAAAACATTTGTGCCGATTAAATGAATGGCCAGATGGATTAAACCGTGCCAGCAAACATATCAATGGAGAAATCTATACTTTAATGCAAGGACCAAGTGAATTTGGAATTAGCGGTCGTTTAGCTAAATGGGATATTAAAAACCGTTTACACGAACTTAAAATTCCAACCTTAATGATTGGAGCCAAATACGATACGATGGATCCAAAAGCGATGGAAGAACAAAGCAAATTGGTTCAAAAAGGAAGATATTTATTTTGTCCAAATGGAAGCCATTTAGCAATGTGGGACGATCAAAAGGTTTTTATGAATGGTGTAATTCAATTTGTAAATGATGTAGATTCCGAAAAGTTTTAAAATCAAGTTTAAAATCATTTTGGCTAGTCCGGAATAGTATTTAATAAAACACCTGTAAAAAGTTTTTTGCAGGTGTTTTTTTTAGTTTTCATTTTTTTCATTCCTCTCGTTTCTGCTCTATTATAATCTGACTCGTCTTATTTCAATTTGAAAGATCAACTTCACAATGTCGTAGAAATACAGAATTACTTCCTCATAATTAAATTAAAATTCAATATAAGTTGTGAAGAATAAAGTCATGAAATCTATTAAAGGATTATTAAAACAATGTTGCAAGTTATAATTTGCAACCATTTACTACTTACAATTTTAAAGGTCAGTTCTTTTTTTTCCTAATTTTAAAACTCCCTTAAGCAAATAATCACAATCTCTTCAAGTGTTCACTGAGTAAATTTCATTTATCGGTTAACATTAGTATTCATCATATATATTATTCAGTTCTTTTTCAACTATAAAAATATAATCATGAAAATTAATTCTTTACTCTTGAGAATAGTGTTTTTGCTATTTATTAATGTGCTTTTTACTAACTCAATTCAGGCTCAGGAAAAATCATCTGATCAAAATTGGCCAGATAGAACTGTTCTTCCTATAGAACCTTATCAAAAAGTTGGTAAAGTTGCTCCTACTATAAAAGATTCTGATCCTATAGAATGGCCTAAAGAAATTAGCGCACCAGAAGGAGCTCCCAACGTATTTGGACTTGCAACAAAAAGTCGGACAAATTTTCTAAGACCTATGCTACACTTTCTATTTTATAAAATTCTAGTTCCATTTCTTTAGGTGTTTTATATCCCAAAGAAGAATGCAGACGTTTTCTATTATACCATACTTCTATATATTCAAAGACTGCTAATTTAGCTTCTTCAATGGTTGTGAATTTATGCTGATAGATAAGTTCTGCTTTAAGGGTCTTGAAAAAACTTTCAGCTACAGCATTATCCCAACAATTAGCTTTTCTACTCATACTTTGAGTGATTAAAGTATTTTTATTAATCAATTTTCTGAATTCTATCGAAGCATATTGTATTCCTCTATCTGAATGAAAAAGTAAAGATTCTGTTATTTCTCTTTTTGATACTGCCATTTTCCAAGCTGGAATAATCGTTTGATCGGTATACATTCGTGTGCTTAATGACCATCCTATAACCTGCCTGTCATATAAATCAATAATAGTAGTAAGATATAACCAGCCGGCAGCTGTTCTTATATAGGTTATATCAGACACCCAAACCTCATTAAGTGATTTTGGTGTAAAATTTCTATTGAGATGATTACTGCACACTGGATATCGATGATTAGAATCTGTGGTTACTTTAAAGCGTCTTTTAAGTTTACTTCTCCAGCCATTAAGAAGCATCAATTTAGCAACTTTCCTTTTGGATATTTTATATCCTTTTCTTTTTAGCTGTTCCGCTATTCTGGGACTTCCGTAAGTTTGACTGCTTAGATCAAAAACTTCTTTTATTAAATCTGTAAATAGACTATTTTCTATAAATCTATTAGAAGGACCGCCACTGAACCATCTATAATAACTACTTCGGCTTACTTTTAAAACGCTGCACATCTTTTCAATAGGATATAAATGTTTATAGCTGACTATAAATTGGTAGATTTCCCATCGCTCTTGGAAAAGATGTGAACGGCCTTTTTTAATATCTCAAGCTCTAATTCTTTTTCTTTAAGGGCTTTTCGTAATTGTTTTACTTCTAAAGAATCTATCTCTGTCTTTTTAGAAATAATTGGTTGTAGATTAGTAAATGTTTTTTGAGAAGACCTCCATTTATAAATACGCTCTACCTGGACGCCTAGTTCATCTGCTAATTCTTTGATGTTTTCTCGCTCGTAACTTAATCGTACTGCTGATGATTTAAACTCAGCACTGTAAACTCGTTTTTTCATAATTCTAAGATATTTATTTTTATTTAAACAGTCTTAAAATTTATGTCCCAGTAAATGTAGCAACTCCACCGATTAAACGACGGCATTTTCGATTCACCAAATAATCTTGGTGCACCATTAAATAGCAACAGAGATGATTTTGGTTATATAGTAAACGAAGATACCAACAAAGGTTTTGTTTGCTCGAACAGAAAGACAGGAAAGGGTGACGACGATATTTATTCTTTCGAAAGAAGTTGTACACAAGCTATCGAAGGTTATGTTTTTGATGCTATATCTAACAATAAAATTGCCGGTGCAATTGTAACCCTCAAAAATAATGAAAATCAAAAAGTCGACGAAATTGTTTCTAAAATAGATGGAAAATTTGAATTCGGGGAAAATATTAATTGTAATACACCTTATACAATTGAAGCAGCAAAAGATAATTTTACAACAAGCACCAAAGCTATTATTACTCCAGAAAATTCTGGAATAACCCAAGTTCCTATTGGTCTTGATCCTTCTCTTATAGAAAGAAAAGATGGTTTGTTGAAAATAAAAATTGGAATCATTTTCTTTGATCTGGATAAATCAGTAATTCGGTATGACGCTGCAATAGAATTAAATAAAGTTGTTTTATTAATGAGTCAATATCCAAGTGTAGTTATTAAAATTGAATCTCACACGGATTCAAGAGCCAAGGATCAATACAATCTTGAACTTTCTGACCGAAGAGCCAAAGCAACAAGAGATTATATTATCTCACAAGGAATTGCTCCGGAAAGAATCGAAAGTGCTATTGGTTATGGAGAAACGCAACTTATAAATAACTGTTCAAACGGAGTTCCTTGCACCGAAGCACAGCATCAAATGAACAGACGAAGCGAATTTATTATTACTAAGATGTAACCAAGGTTTAATGCCGTTCTCTAATGAAATAATCTTTTTTTTATCTGTAATTAGTGTTTTATTACAGAAAAATAAGATCTATAAAGCTATTTCCTTATAAAAGGAGCTAATTTAAGAGTAAGAGCAACTCAAAAAAGCTTAAAACCAGACTTTATTTCATAAAAAAAAACTCCAACTAGCATTTGCCAATTGAAGTTTTAGTACTCAGAGCGGGACTTGAACCCGCACGAACATTGCTGTTCACTGGATTTTAAGTCCAGCGTGTCTACCAATTTCACCATCCGAGCATTAGTAGTGGTACCTCCAGGGATCGAACCAGGGACACATGGATTTTCAGTCCATTGCTCTACCATCTGAGCTAAGGTACCATATAATTCACATAAATACGCGAATTAAGAATAAAAAACCCTATCTATTGGATAGGGTTTTCTAAAGAAAGGCGACGACATACTCTCCCACATAACTGCAGTACCATCTGCGCAGGCGGGCTTAACTACTCTGTTCGGGATGGGAAGAGGTGAGCCCCGCCGCAATAACCACCTTAAGGTCGTTAGTTGCTTTAGGCAACTTTTTAATTGTTAATTGTCAATTATAAATTGTTAATTATCAATTAAAGAATATCTTAACATACTGAGATAAAGAAACATAAAAGTATTTAGAAAGTTTCTCCCCGCACCTTGCAGTGCGGGAAAAGGGTGTACATAAGCTTACGGATTATTAGTACTACTCGACTATGACATTACTGCCTTTACATCTATAGCCTATCAACGTGGTCATCTTCCACGATCCTTAAAAGAAATCTCATCTTGTGGTGGGTTTCGCGCTTATATGCTTTCAGCGCTTATCCCTTCCAAACGTAGCTACTCTGCGGTGCCCCTGGCGGGACAACAGATACACTAGAGGTTTGTCCAATTCGGTCCTCTCGTACTAGAATCAGATCCACTCAAATTTCTAACGCCCACAGTAGATAGAGACCGAACTGTCTCACGACGTTCTGAACCCAGCTCGCGTGCCACTTTAATGGGCGAACAGCCCAACCCTTGGGACCTTCTCCAGCCCCAGGATGTGACGAGCCGACATCGAGGTGCCAAACCCCCCCGTCGATATGAGCTCTTGGGGGAGATCAGCCTGTTATCCCCGGCGTACCTTTTATCCTTTGAGCGATGGCCCTTCCATGCGGAACCACCGGATCACTATGCTCTACTTTCGTACCTGATCGACCTGTATGTCTCTCAGTCAAGCTCCCTTATGCCATTGCACTCTACGCACGGTTACCAAGCGTACTGAGGGAACCTTTAGAAGCCTCCGTTACTCTTTTGGAGGCGACCACCCCAGTCAAACTACCCACCAAGCAATGTCCCCCACAATATGGGGTTAGGCCTCAGATAAACAAAGGGTTGTATTTCAACAATGACTCCACAACGCCTGGCGACGCCACTTCACAGTCTCCAACCTATCCTACACATCATTTATCCAAGGTCAATACTAAGCTATAGTAAAGGTGCACAGGGTCTTTTCGTCCCACTGCGGGTAAACGGCATCTTCACCGTTACTACAATTTCACCGAGCTCATGGCTGAGACAGTGTCCAGATCGTTACACCATTCGTGCAGGTCGGAACTTACCCGACAAGGAATTTCGCTACCTTAGGACCGTTATAGTTACGGCCGCCGTTTACTGGGGCTTCAATTCAATGCTTCTCCGAAGATAACATCTCCTCTTAACCTTCCAGCACCGGGCAGGTGTCAGGCCCTATACTTCATCTTACGATTTTGCAGAGCCCTGTGTTTTTGATAAACAGTCGCCTGGACCTCTTCACTGCGGCCAGCTTGCGCTGGCGACCTTTCTCCCGAAGTTACAGGTCTATTTTGCCTAATTCCTTAGCCATGAATCTCTCGAGCACCTTAGGATTCTCTCCTCAACTACCTGTGTCGGTTTACGGTACTGGTACTAATTACCTGAAGTTTAGAGGTTTTTCTTGGAAGCCCTTAGGCGCACTATCTCTTTGTCCGAAGACTCCGAGTACTATCGTATTTCCCCAAGATCTGTGGATTTGCCTGCAGATCTTATAGGTAGGTACTTCAACGAACTATTCCGTCAGTTCGCGGCGCTTTCATCACTCCGTCACCCCATCACAGTAATTAGTAGTACGGGAATATTAACCCGTTAGCCATCGACTGTCCCTTTCGGGTTCGCCTTAGGACCAGACTAACCCACAGCTGATTAGCATAGCTGTGGAAACCTTAGTTTTTCGGTGTGCGGGTTTCTCGCCCGCATTATCGTTACTTATGCCTACATTTTCTTTTCTAACCAGTCCAGCATACCTTACGATACACCTTCAACCCTGTTAGAATGCTCCCCTACCACTTACAGTAAACTGTAAATCCATAGCTTCGGTAATACGCTTATGCCCGATTATTATCCATGCTCGTCCGCTCGACTAGTGAGCTGTTACGCACTCTTTAAATGAATGGCTGCTTCCAAGCCAACATCCTAGCTGTCTGGGCAGACAAACCTCGTTCTTTCAACTTAGCGTATATTTGGGGACCTTAGCTGATGGTCTGGGTTCTTTCCCTCTCGGACTTGGACCTTAGCACCCAAGCCCTCACTGTTATGAAACATTATATAGCATTCGGAGTTTGTCAGGAATTGGTAGGCGGTGAAGCCCCCGCATCCAATCAGTAGCTCTACCTCTATATAACTTTATGCATAACGCTGCACCTAAATGCATTTCGGGGAGTACGAGCTATTTCCGAGTTTGATTGGCCTTTCACCCCTACCCACAGGTCATCCGAAGACTTTTCAACGTCAACCGGTTCGGTCCTCCACTGTGTGTTACCACAGCTTCAACCTGCCCATGGGTAGATCACACGGTTTCGCGTCTAACACTACTGACTAAAGCGCCCTATTCAGACTCGCTTTCGCTACGGATCCGTGGCTTAACCACTTAACCTTGCCAGCAACGTTAACTCGTAGGCTCATTATGCAAAAGGCACGCCGTCACCCCACGAAAGGGCTCCGACCGCTTGTAAGCGTATGGTTTCAGGATCTATTTCACTCCGTTATTCACGGTTCTTTTCACCTTTCCCTCACGGTACTGGTTCACTATCGGTCTCTCAGGAGTATTTAGCCTTAGCGGATGGTCCCGCCAAATTCAGACAGGGTTTCACGTGCCCCGCCCTACTCAGGATACCACTATCTATTATACTTGTTACCCATACGGGACTATCACCCTCTATGGTGTCACTTTCCAGTAACTTCCGGTTCCTTGTACATAAAATGTCGTGGTCCTACAACCCCAACAATGCCGTAACATCATTGGTTTGGGCTAATCCGCGTTCGCTCGCCACTACTTACGGAATCACTTTTGTTTTCTTCTCCTCCGCCTACTTAGATGTTTCAGTTCAGCGGGTTTGCCCACCTATCGGTGTACTATGTCTTCAACATAGTGGGTTGCCCCATTCAGGTATCTACGGATCAATCGGTGTGTGCCCGTCCCCGTAGCTTTTCGCAGCTTATCACGCCTTTCATCGCCTCTGAGAGCCTAGGCATCCCCCATACGCCCTTATTTTGCTTATTGTACCAATCATAAAATTAATTATGACCGTTTTTTTTTGCTTTTTACAATAAATTGTAAAAAACGCTTTCTACTTTTTATTATTTTCTTATCTCAATATGTCAATGAACTTTTATTTACTATCTTCACAGTAAATCAGTGGAGAATAACGGAGTCGAACCGTTGACCTCCTGCGTGCAAGGCAGGCGCTCTAGCCAGCTGAGCTAATCCCCCTTTTTAATTAAAAATTAAAAATCGTGAATTAAAAATTATGAACTTTTGATCCTAAATCTTTCAACTTCTAAAATTTCCTTTTTCTAAGCATACAGTCTTTTTAATTTATTTGCTTCTTATAATTTACAATTCATAATTTATAATTAACAATTTAAAAAGTAGTCCCGGGCAGACTCGAACTGCCGACCCCTACATTATCAGTGTAGTACTCTAACCAGCTGAGCTACGAGACTCTGTTTTACTTAAAATTTATTATTTGAACTAACAGCAAGAGTAATTGAATCTGGTGATTCAGAACCTTCTAAATAAACATCTTTTTTCCTCAACGTGTGTTTCCACTAACATTTGAGGCTCTAGAAAGGAGGTGTTCCAGCCGCACCTTCCGGTACGGCTACCTTGTTACGACTTAGCCCTAGTTACCAGTTTTACCCTAGGCAGCTCCTTGCGGTCACCGACTTCAGGCACCCCCAGCTTCCATGGCTTGACGGGCGGTGTGTACAAGGCCCGGGAACGTATTCACCGGATCATGGCTGATATCCGATTACTAGCGATTCCAGCTTCACGGAGTCGAGTTGCAGACTCCGATCCGAACTGTGACCGGTTTTATAGATTCGCTCCTGGTCGCCCAGTGGCTGCTCTCTGTACCGGCCATTGTAGCACGTGTGTAGCCCAAGGCGTAAGGGCCGTGATGATTTGACGTCATCCCCACCTTCCTCACAGTTTGCACTGGCAGTCTTGTTAGAGTTCCCGACATGACTCGCTGGCAACTAACAACAGGGGTTGCGCTCGTTATAGGACTTAACCTGACACCTCACGGCACGAGCTGACGACAACCATGCAGCACCTTGTAATTTGTCTTGCGAAAGATCTGTTTCCAAACCGGTCAAACTACATTTAAGCCTTGGTAAGGTTCCTCGCGTATCATCGAATTAAACCACATGCTCCACCGCTTGTGCGGGCCCCCGTCAATTCCTTTGAGTTTCATTCTTGCGAACGTACTCCCCAGGTGGGATACTTATCACTTTCGCTTAGCCACTGAAATTGCTTCCAACAGCTAGTATCCATCGTTTACGGCGTGGACTACCAGGGTATCTAATCCTGTTCGCTACCCACGCTTTCGTCCATCAGCGTCAATCCATTAGTAGTAACCTGCCTTCGCAATTGGTATTCCATGTAATCTCTAAGCATTTCACCGCTACACTACATATTCTAGTTACTTCCTAATAATTCAAGTTTAACAGTATCAATGGCCGTTCCACCGTTGAGCGATGGGCTTTCACCACTGACTTATTAAACCGCCTACGGACCCTTTAAACCCAATGATTCCGGATAACGCTTGGATCCTCCGTATTACCGCGGCTGCTGGCACGGAGTTAGCCGATCCTTATTCTTACGATACCGTCAAGCTGCTTCACGAAGCAGTGTTTCTTCTCGTATAAAAGCAGTTTACAATCCATAGGACCGTCATCCTGCACGCGGCATGGCTGGATCAGGCTTGCGCCCATTGTCCAATATTCCTCACTGCTGCCTCCCGTAGGAGTCTGGTCCGTGTCTCAGTACCAGTGTGGGGGATCTCCCTCTCAGGACCCCTACCCATCGTAGCCTTGGTAAGCCGTTACCTTACCAACTAGCTAATGGGACGCATGCTCATCTTTTACCGTTGTGACTTTAATTATAAAATGATGCCATTTCATAATACTATGAGGTATTAATCCAAATTTCTCTGGGCTATCCCTCTGTAAAAGGTAGATTGCATACGCGTTACGCACCCGTGCGCCGGTCTCTAATTCCGAAGAAATATACCCCTCGACTTGCATGTGTTAAGCCTGCCGCTAGCGTTCATCCTGAGCCAGGATCAAACTCTTCATCGTATATTTTAATATTATATTGCGATGATATCTATCGGTTCTTTTCAAATCTCTCGATTCTATTACTCTTATTCTTTTGTTTTAACATCTCTGTTAAAACGGCTGTCAATTCAATATGTCTACGAACGTGTATTTCTTTTTCTTTTCGCTTGTCTCTCAAAGCGGGTGCAAAAGTAGAAAACTTATTTCTAACTGGCAAATGTTTTTTGAAGTTTTTTTTAAGAAAATTTTCGTCTCTTTTAACTTCTTTATTTACCAATCTTTCAATGAACTTTCCGTGTTTTGCGGGGTGCAAATGTAATATCCCTTTTCGAATCCCACAAGCTTTTTTTAATCTTTTTTTGAAAATAAATTTTCGTTTTAATCTTAATCGCTTGTCAGTATTTCTGTGAACGTCTATCGCTGTTGCGGGTGCAAAAGTACACTCTTTATTCGCTTCTGCAAGCTTTTATTTTACTTATTTTTGATATATTTTCTAAGTGACTGGTTTGGCGTTTTTTACAAGGCAATCTTTTTTTTCGATTTTACCGTTTTTGAGCAATTGGGGCCATTTTACCGCAAAGAGGCTAAGTTTTTCTTCTCTGGTTTTGTTTGCCAAAGATCGCAAAGCTGGATTTTTCCTTGGTTTTATTAATCGCGCAAAGACGCAAAGGCGCAAAGTTTTCTCTTTTATCTCGTATTTTTCTGTTTTACGCCTCGTCTTTCCTTTGAAAACCTCTGCCCTAGCCCCGATAGTCCCGAAGTGTCGGGAGAAAATCCTTTTGCTTTTTCCTTTAAAAAGCAAAAGATTGGAACGTCCCGAGACTTCGGGAGCGGGAAATAGCTTCAAATTCCAATAATGCTTCTTGTAAACCTTCGGTTCATTCAGAGGAATGAAACTTACTCTTATATATAGAGTTCATCTTTCTCCTTATATATAGGTACCAAAAATAAACCAGACAGGTTTCAAAAACTTGTCGAGTTGTTGGATAATATTCTTCCTTATATATAGGAGTATGATTTTATACTTATGTATGTATGCTTAATTTAAACTGTCGATTACTTCTTTGGTGATTTGAATACTTTTGAGTTTAGCTTGATGATCGAAGATTGGACTGGTTACCATCAGTTCGTCGATTCTGGAATAGTCTATAAACTTTTTAAGATCTATTATTAACTGTTCTTTGTTTCCTGTAAAAGTACATGCGGTCATTTGATTGACATGAAAACGTTCTTCTTCGCCCATGATATCATCCAGAGACGGAACTGGCGGCTGCAAACCTTTGCGATCATTACGAATCAGATTAAGAAACATTTGATACAAACTTGTTGATAGAAATTCGGCTTCTTCGTTTGTATCTGCGGCAACTATATTAACACAAGCCATTGTTTTAGGTTTATCTAAAACATCTGACGCCTGGAAATTCTCGCGATAAAACTCAAATGCCTGAATCATTTGGCGTGGTGCAAAATGTCCGGCGAATGCATAAGGCAAACCATATGCCGCGGCAAGAGCAGCACTTTCCATACTTGATCCTAAAATCCAAATTGGAATGTTTGTGCCTTCGGCTGGAAATGCGCGAACTTTTGCTGTGGCATTTTCTACCGAGAAATAATCCTGAAGCTTGGATACATTTGCCGGAAAACGCTGTGCTTGTTCAAAAAAGTCTTTTCGAATAGCTTCGGCTGTTGGTTGATCTGTTCCTGGCGCTCTTCCTAAACCTAAGTCAATTCGGTTTGGGTAAAGCGTTTCTAATGTTCCGAATTGTTCTGCTACTATTAAAGGAGAATGATTCGGTAACATGATTCCGCCAGAACCTACACGGATGTTTTTTGTATTACTTGCAATAAAACCTATTAAGACTACTGTTGCTGAACTGGCAACGTGCGCCATATTATGATGTTCGGCCAGCCAAAAACGCTTATATCCTAATTGATCTGCGAGTTGCGCTATGTCTTTTGTTTTTTGAAATGTTTCGGCTGCATTGCTATTTTGTGTGATGATAGCGAGTTCTAGTATAGAGACTGAAATTGGGTTTTTCATGAATTTTTTTGATTTGTACAAAATTAATTCATTTATAGAGATGTCTTTTCTTTTCTAGTGTTAATAGAATTATAATGTTTTGTTGCAAATAAAAAAGATCCCAATTAGATAAATTTGATAATTAATTATTGTTTTACAATAATTAATTATACATTTGCAACAACAAAACTAAATTTAAGCACAAATGAAAACCACTCATATTGTTTCGAGAATATTATTCTACGTTACCCGATTTCTGGCTATTCTTTATTTTACATTATCATCTTACTCTTTACTTACTTTAAGTACGGGATGGTTTTTGAATTTTAAAGACAATGGCAAGTATTTTCAGATTTGTTATCCTTTTACAGAACAACCTATAATGTTGGGCGATTATAATCTTCCTTATATCATTTTTGAATTTCTGTCGCCTTTGAGTCTTTATGGGCTTTTCTTTTTGTTGATCAGCAATGTGTTTAAAGTGTTTTTTCAGCCTAAATTATTTACTGAAAATGGTATTAAACATTTAAGACGATTTTATTTGGCTAATTTATTTTTGCCAGGGATTATTATATTTCTGGCTTCTATTTTTGTTTCGCTGGATAATGAGGTCTCTATATTTATTGTATTACATTTTATGCTGGGTGTATTTGCTTATTTTCTGGCAGCTATTTTTAAACAAGGATTAAACCTTCAGAACGAACAAGACTTATTTATATAATCATGCCAATAATTGTAAACGTTGATGTCATGCTTGCGAAACGTAAGATGCAAAGTAAAGAGTTGGCTGAAAAACTAGGAATTACGCCTGCCAATTTATCGATACTTAAAACCGGAAAGGCAAAAGGTATCCGATTTGATACTCTTGAGGCAATCTGTAAAATATTAGATTGCCAGCCTGGTGATATTTTAGAGTACGTAAGCGAGTAAATCTTTTTTAAATCTTAACTAAAAAAATCGGCTTTTTGAGGTCGACAGGAATTCTATTGCCTATTTTTTTCAAAATAATTATTACAATCAATCATTAAATCAATCAAAAAATGAACAGTTTATCAATCAAAAATCTCAGCAAAACGTATGAGAACGGCACACAAGCAATCAATGATGTGTCTTTGGAAATTACGAACGGAATGTTTGGTTTGTTGGGTCCAAACGGAGCCGGAAAATCTACTTTAATGCGAACTGTTGCTGCTTTGCAGGAACCAACTTCCGGAAGTATTGTCTTTAACGGAATCAATATTCTTGAAAACCCAATGTTTATTAGAGAAAATCTGGGATATCTACCACAGGAATTTGGTGTTTATCCTAAAATTTCGGCTTATCGTTTGTTGGATCATTTGGCAATTTTGAAGGGAATCATCAATAAACAAGAAAGACACGATCAGATTCTGACTTTATTACAACAAACCAATTTACTGCAACACAAGGATAAAGCCGTTCACTCCTTTTCTGGCGGAATGCGCCAAAGGTTTGGAATTGCGCAGGCTTTATTGGGAAATCCGAAGATTATTATTGTCGATGAACCTACAGCGGGGCTTGATCCTGAAGAAAGAAATCGTTTCAACAATCTTTTAAGCGAAATTGGCGAAAGCATTATTGTGCTTTTATCAACTCATATTGTCGAAGATGTTCGGGATTTGTGTACCAAAATGGCGATTATCTCAAACGGAAAATTGATTTTGGAAGGAAATCCAAATGAAACAATTGATTTATTAAAGGATAAAATCTGGATGAAAGCGATTCATAAATCTGAATTGCAGGATTATCAAACGAATTTCAACATTATATCCTCGCATTTGAATTCGGGTAAACTGAATATTCACGTTTTTGCAGATCAACAACCGGATTCTGGTTTCGACTTAATTTCTCCCGATTTAAGTGATGTTTATTTTAGTGTTTTAGCTCAAAATCAATTTAAAAAATAACGTTATGTTTTCAAAATTATTACAATTTGAATGGCATAACAATACCAGAAACTGGAGCTTTTATGCCACATTTTTAGTTTACTTAATCCTGGGATTTTTCGTTAGCGCTTTTGCAAATTTCTCTTTTTCGGGCGCTTACAAAAACAGTCCTTATGTACTGACTTATGCTATTGGTTTGATTTCCTTAACGACGATTTTCTCAACTACACTTCAGGTTGCGCAGAATTTTCTAAAAGAATATGAAACTAAATTCGATTCGATCATTTTTACGACACCTATTTCTAAGTTCCATTATTTAGGAAGTAAGTTTATTGTTGCTTTTGGAATTGCAGTTGTTTCTTTTGGCCTGTTTATAATCGGGATGATAATTGGTCATTTGATGCCTTGGTTATCCAAAGATGAAATTGGTCCGTTTTCGTTCTTGAATTATTTTTGGCCGTATTTGATTTTGGTTATCCCGAATATCTTATTATGTCTTTCTGTTTTGACGACTTTAGCTTGGTTAACCAGAAGCAAACTCTTTATATATGTAGGCGGTTTTATGGTTTACATTTTATATATCGCCGGTTCGTTGTTCTCCAACTCTCCTATTTTTGCCAATGCTTCGCCTTCATCAGCGGCTGCAATGTCGTTTGCTGCGAAAATTGATCCGTTTGGGTTAGCGGCTTTTCTGGAACAAACGAGATATTTTACAGCTATTGAGAAAAATACCAATCTTCTGGATTTATCCGGTAATTTTCTGTTTAATAGAATTCTTTGGTTAAGTATTTCTGTTCTATTGATTTTGGTGTCTTATCGTTTCTTTTCTTTTAGAAAAACGAAAACTAAAAAAGTAAAACCAATTAAAGTTTTAAAAGCAGAAAACATTTCTTTTTCTACAGAAGCACCCAAAAATATCGAATTCAGAACATTCAAACACAATTTCTTAGTTTTTAAAAGTTACATCAAAATGGATGTTTCCCTAATCTTGAAAGGAATTCCGTTTCTATTAATAGCGCTTTTATTCTCAGGATTATTAGCAATTGAAATTTCAGACGAGATTGATGGCGGAATCAGATTGCCGCAAAACATCGCCAATACTGCTCTGATGATTAGCACGCTTATGGATCGTTTGCCTTTTATTCTGATTATCATTCTGCTTTTTTATAGCAACGAATTAATAAACCGAAGCGAAACTTCTAGATTTGAAATGTTGGAAAACACAACGTCTTATCAACAAACGGTGGTTTTACTCTCCAAAATCATTTCGCTTTTTACAATTCCGCTTCTTATAATTGCTCTGAGTATTTTGATTGGTTGTGGCTTTCAAATCGTTCATAACAATGCTCCAATAGAATTTGAGCTTTATCTTTCGCTATTTTATTATTTAGGTTTCCCCATTTTATTGATTTCGATTTTAGTTGTTTTTATTCAAACGGTTGTTTCTAATAAATATCTGGGACTTTCTATCGCAACAATTATTACGGTCTTAATAAGTACCGGAATTGGTGAACAATTAGGAATTTCTCATCCTTTATTGAGATTTGGTGATTCTTTTAAAAGAGAATATTTTGATTTGAATGGTTTTGGAAAATATACTTTTGCGTTTGATGTTTCGATGTTGTACAATTTCGGATTGGCTTTGACTCTACTAATCCTGACAGGAATTTTATGGAAACGAAATACTTCTGTCCTAAAATCATTCCGAAGACATTCCTTTACTACAATTCAAAAGGGAGTTTTTGCTTTAGGAATTCTTCTTTTTATTGGCTTTGGAAGTTACCTTTTTTATAAAACCAATATTGAATATCCATATATTACTGAAGAAGATCAGAATAATTGGAGTGAACAATATGAGTTGCAATTCAAAAAATATACTGATTTACGGCAACCAACTATAATTTCTGTAAAAAGTAATGTAGATTTATTTCCGTCGGAAAACCGATATGAAGTAAAAGGAACTTACGAATTAATCAATAATGCCGAAAAACCAATTGATAGTTTACTCCTATATATAGATCGAAATTCGAAGTTAACTTCAATTGAAATTCCGAACGCTAAAAAATTAGGTGATGTTTCAGAATTCAAGCATTATTGGTATAAACTAGAAAAGCCGCTTCAGCCTCAACAAAAAATGAAGATTTCGTTTTCATTTGAATCAACTTGGTCTCCGTTTAAAGGTCATACTTCTTTTAATTCGATTATCGAAAATGGTTCTTTTATGCGAATAAGTCGTTATTATCCTTATTTTGGTTATCAGGATTCGAACGAAATTGAAAGTAAAAAAGAACGAATAAAAAGACATTTACCCGCACAAAGCCCGCTTAAAAAACTGGAAGATAAATCGATAGTTCCATACAATTTCATTGATTACGAAACTATTGTTTCAACGTCTCAAAATCAAACTGCAATAGGAATTGGAGATTTAATTGAAAAATGGAACAAAGACGATCGCAATTATTTTCATTATAAATCAAATGGAAAAATTCCGTTTAGATTTGCTTTTTCTTCTGCTGAATATAAAATTCAAAAAACAGTTTATAAATGTATTTCAATTGAAGTTTATTATGACGCGAGACATTCTAGAAATGTTTCGAAGCTTATAAAAGATATAGAAAACACTGTAGATTATTGCCAAAACAACTTTGGAAAATATCCATATAAAACAATTCGATATGCCGAAATCTCTGCTTTTGTTAATGGTTTTGCAGCAACTTCATATCCTTCAACGGTTTTCATGAAAGAGAACTTTGGTTTTTACAGTGATTTAAATCATCGTGATAAAGAAGATATTATCAATCAATTAACGGCACATGAATTATCGCACGAATGGTGGGGAAATTCACAAATTAGTCCGGAACAAAAAGAAGGAAGCTGGATTTTGACCGAAACTTTAGCACAATATATGGAACTGATGCTTTATGAAAAAGAACATGGATTGGAAAAAGCATTAGAAACTTTAAAAATTCATCTCGATTTGTATTTAAGCAGCCGAAGTTATGATCCTGAAATGCCTCTTTATAAAACAAATTACGACACGCCGCATTTACCTTATGATAAAGGAATGCTTGTAATGCATCAATTGAAAATGTTAATTGGAGAAGAAAAAGTGAATCTTGCTTTGAAGAATTTCTTAAATCATTATAAATTTCCAAATCAAACGCCGGATTCTGAAGATTTATTAAAAGAAATTTATTCCGTAACAGATCCTAAACTGCATTACAAATTAGATGAAATGTTTAAACAAATTATTACGTATTCATCAAATGTAGTTTCGGTTGAAAGTCAAAAGAAAAATGGCTCTTATGAAGTTTCTTTTAAAGTGAATTCTGAAAAATATTCTGAGAATGCAACTGGAAAACGAAAACTGATTCCGAACGATTCTAGAATAGATATTGGTGTTTATGATGAAAACGGAAAATTATCTTCATATCCTTTTTCGATTAAAAATAATTCGGTTGAAGGGAAAATCAAACTCAAAACCAAACCTCAACGTATTATTGTTGATCCGTATTTAAAGAATATAGATACTTTTTATAAGGATAACGAAAAGGAAATTAATTAAGGTTTTATTTTTTTTTGCCACAGATTAAAATGATTAGAAAGATTAATTCTGATCATAATTTATTGTAATAAAATTTTACGCAAGCAAAAATCATTATAATCATTTTAATCTGTGGCAAAACTATTATTTCAACTCAATCGTAATTAATTTATGCTTTGTTTTTCCGTCGCTGGAAATCTTGAAATCTGGTGAATTGGCTTCTATTTCAAATTTATCCGGTGTATCAATTTCCAACGAAATAGCTCTATATCTGAATGTTTCGGGAATTTCAGGAAGTTCAATTGTAACTATTCCTTCTTTATTATTTTGCTCGTAATTAATTTTGATTCTATCACGAAGCCAAATATATTCGTAAACTTCCTGCCAAGGCGCCATCCAAATACTATCATCTCCTTTTGCTCCATATTTATTAGCAATTGTGGTCATAAAATATTTAAAATCGGGAAAACGCATGCTTAAATTCCAAAGATTTTGATTTCCCACTCCGTGTGTAAATGCGTTGTACCAAACCGGATTCGGCAATTTTGCTACTGAATCTAATGTTTTCAAATAACGATCCATAGTTTTAAATCCAATTGTATCTTTTGAACTTTGAACAAATACTCTGGCATAAATCATTTTATCAAGATTTACTTTTTCCTTTACATCAATTATTGGCCCTGAACCTACATAAGAAGCGACAGAAAAAGAACCATTTGCCAATGCATCTCTTTCATATTCTAATTGATATCCAGGATCGCTTTCGCCTCCAGGAACTACGAACTGAGACATTGTAAAACCTAAATTTTGTTTTATAGAAGCTGTATTTTCAGTTACTTCAGTCAAAAAATTAGTTCCGTGTTTGGTTGCATGATGAAAACCATGATTCAAAACATCCCAACCCGCATTATACATTTCCTTTACTTCTGCCCACGAAAGATGTCCTCGTGAAGCTGAGAAATCTTCAATTGCCGCGCCGTTAATTGCTAAACCTAATTTAAACGGAATTTTAGTTCCTAGATTATTGGTATAAAAAAGTCCTTTTGAAGTTGTTCCGTCTCCGCCTTGGTCATTTTTCCATTCGCTGATTTCTTTACCACTGATTTTTCCTCCGTTCAATAATGGAAAAGCTGTTAGATAAGTGGATCGATAACCGTCATCAACAGTAAAACTATACGCTAAATGTTTATTGAATTTTAAAGCCGAAGCTTGAATTTTTACTTTGTCAGCTGACTTTGATTTTATTTTAAATGAAATCAATTTTGGTTGTAAGGAATCCATTTTCAGGATTGGCGTATTTGCTGAGCAAACAAATATTCCACTAATAATAAGAAAAACGATAGATAAAAATGTTTTGATTTGGAGTTGTGGTATTTTCATTTGAAATATCTGATTTAGAGTCCCTAAAGATACATTTCTTTGAAAAAACTGGTTCAAAAAATTGATATTTCAATAGTATAAAATTGCATTTAACGATATATAATAATAATTATCAGACAAAACGGAAGTAGTTCTTTTATAATCAATACTTTACAAATAAGGCATGTAGTTTGTTATTTCTTAAATATTCAAAAAATCTCAAACTATCTTATTATGTACCTATCTAATACAAAAACCATTGTGTTTATTACGGGAGCGTTTGTGAGTCATTCTTGCTGGCAGGAATGGATTGTTTTTTTTGAAAATAAAGGATACAAAACCGTTGCGCCGCCGTGGCCTTACAAAAATGAATTGGCCGAAACTTTAAGAAGTGAACATCCGGATTCTAAAATTGCTCAACTGCGATTAAATATCTTAATTGATTATTATACTGAAATTATCGAAAAACTTCCTGAAAAACCCATTTTAATCGGACATTCTTACGGTGGTCTTTTGACGCAATTATTGATTCAAAAAGAACTTGCTGCCGCAGGAGTTTGTATACATTCTTTTCCTCCAAGAGGTGTTATTACCACAAAATTTTCATTTTATAAAGCCACATGGAAATCTTTGGGCTTTTTCTCCTCTGCAAAAAAGACCTATTTAATGTCGTTTAAAGAATGGCAATTTGCCTTTGCAAACGTAATGGACTTTGAAGAACAGAAAGAATCATATGAAAAATTGGCGATTCCGGAATCTAAACAAGTAATACGTGATATAATAATTTCAAATTCGGCTAAAATTAATTTTAAAAAGCCACACGTTCCCATACTTTTTTTATCAGGTTCTAATGATAATATTATACCGTCGTCGCTTAATTATTCAAATTTTAAAAAGTACAAAAATGTACATTCTATAACCTGTTATAAGGAATTTGAAAATAAAAATCATTTCGTTCTTGGACAATTGAACTGGCAAGAAACGGCTGATTTTATTGTCAATTGGCTGGAGAAAATCAGTTTAATTTAATTCTCTTTTGATTTCCAGTTTTTTTATTTTCGAATTTAATGTCGAAGGATGAATGTCAAGAATCTCTGCTGCACCACCGGTTCCTGAGATTTTTCCGTTGCATTTTTTCAGAATATATAAAATATAATCTCGTTCGTTTTCCAGAATAGTTTTAATCGAAAATGACTCGTTTGCCTGATCAGGATGCATTTTTGAAGATGGCGAAAACTCGATTTCCTTAATTGTATTTCCGTCAGTCAATAAAATGGCGCGTTGTATCACGTGTTCTAATTCTCTAATATTTCCAGGCCAATTATAATTCATAATCTGCTGTAAGGCATCTTCTGAAAGTGAAGGTGTTTTTCTTCCCATTTTCTCGCTGTAGACTTGCGTAAAATAACGTGCCAATTCCGGAATATCTTCTTTTCGCTTTTTTAATGGCGGAACCATAATTGGAAAAACATGCAAACGATAATACAAATCCATTCTAAATCGTCCGGCAGCAACTTCTTCTTCTAAGTTTTTATTAGTTGCTGCAATAATTCTCACATCAATTTTCAGAGGAGCTTTACCGCCAATACGTTCGATTTCTCTTTCCTGCAAAACACGCAGTAATTTAACCTGAAGTTCTAATGGCATCTCTCCTATTTCATCCAGAAAAATAGTTCCTCCGTCTGCTAATTCAAATTTACCAATGCGCTTGTCTAAAGCTCCGGTAAAAGCACCTCTTTCATGTCCAAAAAGCAACGATTCTGCCAGATTTTCCGGAATAGCGCCACAATTTATAATCACCAAAGGTTTGTCTTTTCGAGGAGAAAGCGCATGAATACTTTGAGCAATTTTTTCTTTTCCTGTTCCGCTTTCGCCTAAAACTAAAACGGAAGTATCTGATGGAGCTACTTTTCGGATATAATCAAAAACAGTTATCATGTGGTTGCTGTTTCCTATAATTCCTTCGAAACCAACTGCTCTTTTATCTGTATTTAAATTCTTATTTACGGTTTCTTTTTTGACTTTTTCATCCACATTCAAAGCTCCTCCAGAATAAGCTTTATTGACAAACTGAAGCAAATTACTTTCTAAATTTGATAGTAATTTTAAATTTTCATCTGAATATACGCTGAAGTTTCTACTGTAAAAAGTAAAATAAAACCTTTGAACTGATGCAATTGTAATTGGAAAAACCAAATAAGATTTGATTCCGAAATTATGAGCTATTAAACTTTTTATTGGTGCTCCCTGAAAATTATTAATCAAAGCTTCCTCACTATATATTATAGGTTTGGCATCTGGTTTTGATTTTTTGTAAGTTTCGTTTAATTCTTTTACCGAAACATCTGCAATTTTAGATAGTTTTTCTGAACTAATAATTTGGTAATCGTCTATGCTTTTTCGCATAATACCCAAATTATCATAATTGGTTGTATTAAGAAAACCAACTTCTAAATAATCAAACGAAATAAAAGATTGTATCGTTTTTGCAAATGCCAAAAGCGCTTCTTCCTTTTTTAAATCAGAATTTACAATTTCATTAATTCCATTTTGAAGCTCTAATTGCTGCACTAATTGTGATTCTAAACTATATTCCTGACGATAAAAAGCAATCTCAAGCGTGGTTAAAACATCTTGTTCTCTAAAAGGTTTTACGATAAATCCGTAAGGTTGTGTCGTTTTTGCCTGATCTAAAATACTCTTACTGGAATTTGCCGAAATGTATATAAATCCAATGCGGTTTTCTTTTAGAATTTGAGCAAGATCTATTCCGTTTCGAGCTCCTTTTAACATAATATCCACAAAAACTAAATCTGGCTTTTCATTTTGAATTTGTTCCAAAGCCTGATCAACAGAACGTGCAATTCCGGTAACTTCATAATTTGCTTTTTCGAGTATTAATTGCAAATCATGCGCTTCAATAAATTGATCTTCAACAATTAAAATTCGTTTTTTAAATGCCTTTTCAGATGTATTATTTATTCCACCGGAATTCGTTTTCATAATTGTGGTACTTTTAGTATTATATCAACGTATTATATTGGTATAAAATTAGTTAATTATTCGAAGTAAAACTCTAATTTATCAAAATATAAAACATAAAAAACTGCTTTTATGTGAATTTTCCTGATATTATTCTAAAAAACAAACCCTGTTTATTTTATATTTGTTTGATATAAAACAACATAGAATTAAATCGTAATCAGCATATGAAACAAACGTATACTTTCTGTTTTTTATTCTTCTTTATATTTCAATCCTGGGCTCAAACCTCTCCTTCTGTAACTAAATATGATTTAAAGAAAAAAAGGCTTTTGATTCAGTCTTCTTCCATGTATTTGTACAATTCAAATCAAGGTGCAATTGATGTAGATAGTTCTGTAGTTCTGGCCTGCAAAGCTTACAAATTACCTGTTTCTTTAGCATATGATGAAGGATTTAATGATGGTTCTTATTTAATAGGAAAGGATTTAATCGAAAAAAGTGATGTTAATTCCGTAAAACGTCTTCTTGCGAAATCAAAAGGCGAAGACGCAATTAAATTATCGCTTCAATTGGGTAATTTCTACCTTTTCAAACCCGGAACAAAACCTGAAGATCTTAAAAATGCATTCTTATATATTGAGAAAGCTGTTTCTGTAAGTAATCAGCTTAAAGCAAGAAAATGGCAGAATCAAAGTTTGATACTTTTGGGCAAATATTATACTCAAGCCAATAATCCTATAGAAAGTAAAAATTGTTTTGTTCAGGTAATAAACGATTGCAAAAAGCAAAACGATAAATTAGGTCTTGCAGATGCTTTAGACGCACAAGGAACGCTTTTATCAAATCTTGATCCTGAAAAAGAAAAAATTCTGCAGGAGGCGGTTTCTCTTTATGCTTCCTTAAGATTGGAAGAAAAAAGAATAGAATCTTATATGAAGATTACGACTATTTATTTTTGGACCGCCAGAATCGATGAAGCAAGAAAAAGGTTGTATCAAAATTTAATTGATCTCCGAAAAATTGGTTTCACACATCAGCAATTTGCCGAAACTACAATTGCTTACATAGAATTGACTCACCGAAGTATCAAAACTGCTTTATATTATGCTCTAAAAAGTGTAAAAAGAATGGAAACTGAAAAAGATTACACTTTCGGAGAAGTCTTTTATCTACGTTTGGGCGACGTATATAATATTTATGGTCATAATGAAGCTGCCTTAGAAATGTACAAAAAAGGTATTGATCTTGGACATCAAAACATTGATAGCGGTACTTGGTATAAAAGTTTTTTTGGTGCTGTTGCCGCTTTATCTTTAAAAGGAAAAACTAAAGAAGCCCTGGATTATATCAATTCAACAACTGAAAAATATCCTCCAAAAAGTACTTTTGATAAAATGTCAGTTAATTATATTAAGGCTAATTGCTATTATAGTTTAAAGGATTATGTGCAAGCTGAAAAGTATTTTAAAGAAATGGATTATTATGCAGCACAACTAAATACTCCTGAAACCTTTATCGAGGTTGTTCATCAATATACTCAAATGGCTTTGTTTTATATCGAAACAAACAGACCCGAAAAAGCAAAATTTTACAGTGATAAAGTTTTTGCTCTTTGCCAAACCTACAATAAAAATTATAATTCGCAGGGATTTCAGTATTTATTATTCAAGACAGATTCTGTTAATGGTAATTATAAAAGCGCAATAAAACATTTTGAAAATTATAAACAAATAAGTGATTCAACTCTTGGGATTTCTAAAAACAAGCAAATTGAAGAACTGAAAATTGAATATGAAACTAAAAATAAAGAGCAAAAAATCAAGCTCTTAAACGATCAGTCGAAATTGCAGGAAAGTGAGTTACATAAATCGAAAATCTTAAATAATTTATCGATTTGGAGTTTAATTTTGCTTTTGATTACAATCGCTTTATTGTACAACCGATACCGTTTAAAACAACGAAATCACGCTAAACTCGAATTAAAAGAAAAAGAAATCAACCAGAAAAATATTAATCTGAGACATTTACTGGATGAAAAAGAATGGTTGTTGAAAGAAATTCATCATCGTGTAAAAAACAATCTTCAAACAGTAATAAGTCTATTGAATTCTCAATCGGCATATTTGGATAATGATATGGCATTATCAGCTATAAAAAATAGTCAGCACAGAATTCATTCGATGTCTTTGATTCATCAGAAACTTTATAATTCTGAGAATATTTCGACGATAAATATGCCAAATTATATTAGAGAATTGATCGAATATTTGAAAGATTCCTTTAATCTGGGACAAAGAATTAGATTCGAAATAAAAATAGATCCGTTAGAATTAGATGTTGCTCAGGCAGTTCCGTTAGGACTTATTTTGAATGAAGCGATAACAAATTCTATAAAATATGCTTTTCCGGATGATCGAACCGGAATGATTTATATCACACTTGAAGCAATAACAGAAAATCGATATTTACTCACAATATCTGATAACGGAATTGGTGTTGATTCTGATTTTAGTGGCAAGAAAATCAATTCATTCGGTATGAGTTTAATAAAAGGTTTGAGTGATGATTTGGAAGCAAAATTCTCTATGGAAAATGATAATGGAACTATTTTGAAAATTGAATTTTCGCAAGAATTTCCAATCAATCAAAAAAGATGAATAATTTAAAACCTAAATTTGTACTTCAAAAATGAATTTCCATTCAAGACTTTTCCTCAAATGACACATAAAATTTTAATCATAGACGACGAAGAAAAACTCAGAAGTCTGTTGACACGCATTATAAAATCAGAAGGCTTTGAAGTGATTGAAGCTAAAGATTTGAAATCAGGTTTTAAAAAGCTCGAACAAACGGATATTGATGTCGTTTTATGTGATGTAAAATTACCTGACGGAAATGGTGTCGATTTTCTGCAAAACATAAAAGGTAGCTTTCCTTTGATTGAAGTTATTTTACTGACTGCTTTCGGAAATATTCCTGACGGAGTTCAGGCCATGAAAAATGGCGCTTTTGATTATATTGTAAAAGGTGATGATAATGACAAAATTATTCCGCTTTTATACAAAGCTGTCGAGAAAGCGCAATTACAAAAAAAGGTAAAACAACTCGAGAAACGCATTAACGATAAATATTCTTTTAACACCATTATAGGAAAATCAAAAGGAATCGAACAGGTTATTGATTTAGCAAAAAAAGTGGCAAAAACTGATTCTACTGTTTTACTTACTGGCGAAACCGGAACCGGAAAAGAAGTTTTTGCACAAGCGATTCATGAAAACAGTAATCGCGTTGGCAAATCTTTTGTCGCTTTAAACTGCAGTACTTTTAGTAAAGAAATTCTGGAAAGCGAATTATTTGGTCATAAACAAGGTGCTTTTACCGGAGCTCTAAAAGATAAAAAAGGTTTTATCGAAGAAGCAAACGGCGGAACTTTATTCCTTGATGAAATTGGAGAAATGCCAATTGAACTGCAAGCCAAATTATTACGTGTTTTAGAAACCAGCGAATATATTCCGATTGGAGACACAACTCCCAAAAAATCAAATTTCAGATTAATTGCCGCGACAAACAGAGATTTAAAAATAGAAAGTGAAGAACACCGTTTTCGTTCTGACCTATATTTCCGTTTGAATATTTTTGAGATTACACTTCCGCCTTTGCGTGAAAGAATAAAAGATATTCAGCCCATAACAAACTATTTTGTAAAGCAATTTTCTGAAAAAACGAATAAAAAAAACTTGACTGTTTCAGATGATTTTCTTCAGAAATTAGAAAATTATTCGTGGCCGGGAAATATTCGTGAACTTAAAAATGTTATCGAAAGATCTGTAATTCTAAGTAATGGCGATATTTTAACCGCTGATGTTTTACCGTATGAAATGCAGCATCAACCTGAAAAAGCTACAAAATCAATGTCTGCTTTTTCTATGCAAAGTGTCGAGAAACTTCATATTCAGAAGGTTTTAAATTATACAAAAGGTAATAAAGCCGAAACTGCCCGTTTACTAGAAATTGGAATTGCGACTTTGTATCGAAAATTAGAAGAATATAGTATTCAATAACAATTGCAATATCAATTACAATATCAAATTTCAATATCAAACTCAAAGGACATTACATTTTACAATTCACAATTCACAATTCACAATTCACAATTAATAATTAAAACCATCCTATCATTTCAATAAAAGCTTATCATTTTGATAGGCTTTTTTTATGCCTGATTTTTGGCACGAAACTACATTTCTTTCATTGACAAGACTTTAGCTATAACTTGAGTTTTTCGGAACGTATTTTGGCATAAGTGGGAAGAACATAAAAATTCATTCTCATGAAAAACCAAGTCTGCACAATCTACAAACAAGCTGAACGCTTTGCTGAAATAACCAAAAAATCTATTATTTCTGGTAACATCGTTCGCGCAAAAAAATGTCTGGCTCTTGCTGAACGCCTTTTTATAAGCGGAAGCAACGAAACTAAAAACGCCATTTCTAATGTGTATGTTTTCTCTGTTTCTTCTTTTATGGAAGTACGCCACTGCAACATTTCACATCTTTTTCCTCAAACGCTTAAAGCGGAATATATCAAGCAAATTAATACTTCGGGCGTATAAAAAGTTTAATCGGTTAACTATTTAATTGTTTAATCGAAAAAGCCATAATCTAAAATCTGAACTCTAAAATCATCTCTATATGTTAATCACTTTTCTTTTACTCGCATTAGCCGTTGTGTTGTTTGCGATTTGTTTTAAATCAGTTGAATTCTTTGAAAAAATCTAAATCATGACTGCACTATTTATTGTTTCCATCGCCGTTTTCGGCTATTTGGTTTATGTATTAATCAAACCCGAAAAATTTTAATGATGTTAAAAGTTATAAGTGAGATGTTAGATATTAAACGTCAATCTCCTTTTACAAATCGCATCTGACATTTCAATAAAATTTAAAAAATTATGAACACAGAATTATTAGGCGTCATCAGTATTTTTATCGTTTCGATAGTTTTAGCTATTCCGTTAGGAAAATATATTGCTAAAGTTTATTTAGGAGATAAAACACTTTTTGATCCGATTTTCAATCCAATTGAAAAATTTATTTTTAAAATCAGCGGTATTAATTCCACTGAAGAAATGAACTGGAAACAACACTTAAAAGCACTTTTAAGTATCAACATGATTTGGTTCTTTCTTTGCTTTTTTGTCTTATTATTTCAGGGATCGTTATTTTTAAATCCCGACAACAATCCATCAATGTCACCGGATTTGGCTTTTAACACCGCCATTTCGTTTGTAGTAAACTGTAACTTACAACATTATTCAGGTGAAAGCGGAGTTTCTTACCTGTCACAAATGTTCTTAATGTTCTTGCAATTTGTTTCTGCTGGTGTCGGTATGGCTGCTGCAGCAATGATTTTTACTGCAATGAAAGAGAGAACCACAGATAAATTGGGGAATTTCTACAACTATTTCATCAAAAGTTGTACACGTATATTATTACCACTTTCAGTAATTGTAGCTACTATATTAGCGTTCAGCGGTACTCCAATGGATTTTGACAGCAAAGATTCTATCACAACTTTACAAGGTGATCACGTTGATGTTTCCCGCGGACCTGCAGCTGCTTTTATTGCCATTAAACATTTAGGTACAAATGGTGGTGGTTTCTTTGGAGCCAACTCAGCGCATCCATTAGAGAATCCAACTTATTTTACAAATGCTGTTGAGCTTTGGTCACAATTAATTGTCCCGTTTGCAATGATCTTTGCTTTAGGTTTTTATCTAAAGAAAAAGAAATTATCATATGTGATTTTTGGAGTTATGACAGTTGGATTCTTACTACTGGTTATTCCAACAATGATGACGGAAATGAACGGAAATCCTGCTATCGAAAAAATGGGAATTGCTCAAACAACCGGAGCGATGGAAGGAAAAGAAGTTCGGTTTGGACCAGCGGTTTCTGGTTTCTGGAGTATTGCTACAACCGTAATTTCTACAGGTTCTGTAAATAGTATGCACGATAGTTCAATGCCAGTTTCCGGTGCTATGGAATTGCTTGCTATGATGGTCAATGCATTTTATGGCGGTTGTGGTGTTGGTATTCTTAACTTCTACATTTTCATTATTCTGGCTGTATTTATTTCCGGATTAATGGTTGGTCGAACTCCTGAATTTTTAGGAAAGAAAATTGAAGCGCGGGAAGTTAAAATTGCTGCTTTTATCGCAATTCTTCATCCTTTATTAATATTAGCAGGAACAGCTTTGGCTTCTTATTTTGCTGCAAACGACACTGCAATGGGTTACTGGTTTAGCGGAAACGCAACAGGCTGGTTAAACAATCCCGGACATCACGGATTCTCAGAAATGTTATACGAATATACTTCTAGCGCTGCCAATAACGGTTCTGGTTTTGAAGGTTTAGGCGATAATAATCCATTTTGGAATATCACTACAGGAATTGTCTTATTGTTGAGTCGTTTCATTCCTATCGTTGGACCATTGGCAATTGCAGGATTATTGGCTAATAAAAAATACATTCCGGAAAGTGCAGGAACTTTAAAAACCGACACTTCTATTTTTGGAATAATGGTTTTTGCCGTAATCGCGATTATTGCCGCTTTATCATTCTTCCCAGCGTTGGCTTTAGGTCCATTGGCAGAATATTTTACTTTAAAATAATATAAAAAGAAAAATGACAACTAATAAATCCAATTCATTGTTTGAAAGCAAACAGGTAAAAGAAGCTTTAGTGCAATCTTTTGTGAAGCTGAATCCAAAAATGATGATCAAAAATCCGGTAATGTTTACCGTAGAAATAGGAACTGCCATTATGTTTGCTGTTTGTGTTTCTATATTAATGGGAGCAACTGACCAAGGTAGTTTTACTTATAATTTAATTGTGTTTTTAATTTTACTTGCAACACTTTTGTTTGCCAATTTTGCTGAGGCTATTGCCGAAGCCAGAGGAAAAGCTCAAGCGGATAGTTTAAGAAAAACACGTGAAGAAACTCCGGCAAGACAAATTTTGCTTAACGGAGAAATTAAAAATATCAGTTCATCTGAATTGAAAAAAGGAGATATTTTCGTTTGCGAATCAGGTGATTTAATTGCAACTGATGGTGAAATCATCGAAGGTTTAGCAACGATTGACGAAAGTGCTATTACGGGAGAAAGTGCTCCGGTAATTCGGGAAGCTGGTGGTGATAAATCATCTGTAACCGGAGGAACAAAAGTGCTTTCTGATAAAATTAAAGTAATCGTAACCTCTGAACCTGGCGAAAGCTTTTTGGACAAAATGATTGCTTTGGTTGAAGGTGCAAGCCGTCAGAAAACACCAAACGAAATTGCCTTAACGATTCTATTAGCTGCATTTACTTTAATCTTCGTGATTGTGTGCGTTACGCTAAAACCGTTTGCCGACTATGCAAATGCACCCATCACGATTGCAGCCTTTATTGCATTATTCGTTTGTTTAATTCCAACGACAATTGGAGGTTTATTATCAGCAATTGGTATTGCGGGAATGGACAGAGCGTTGCGTGCTAACGTAATTACAAAATCTGGAAAAGCGGTTGAAACTGCCGGAGATATTGATGTATTGCTTCTAGACAAAACCGGAACAATCACAATAGGAAACAGAAAAGCAACAAACTTCTACCCTGCAAAAGGTGTTACTGAAGAAGATTTTATAAAATCTGCTGTGTTAAGTTCACTAGCAGATGACACTCCGGAAGGGAAAAGTATCGTGGAACTGGCAGGAGCCGAAACTGCCAATAAATTATCAATTGAAGGTGCTACTTTAATCAAATTTACTGCTGAAACCAGAACTTCCGGAGTTATCTTAAAAGATGGAACCAACATTAGAAAAGGTGCTCAGGATGCTGCAAAAAATATTGCAAAACAAGCCGGAAATACTTTCCCTGAAGACACCGCTCAAAAAGTAATCGATATTTCGTCTAAAGGAGGAACGCCATTGGTTGTAATTAAAAACGATCAGGTTCAAGGTGTTATCGAATTGCAGGATATCATTAAAACGGGAATGAAAGAACGTTTTGACCGATTGAGAAAAATGGGAGTAAAAACGGTGATGGTTACTGGAGATAATCCGCTTACGGCGAAGTTTATTGCTGAAGCTGCCGGTGTTGATGATTTTATTGCCGAAGCGAAACCTGAGGATAAAATGAACTATATCAAAAACGAACAAAACCTGGGTAAACTTGTTGCCATGATGGGTGACGGAACGAACGATGCTCCTGCCCTTGCGCAAGCGAATGTAGGTGTTGCCATGAACAGCGGAACGCAAGCTGCGAAAGAAGCCGGAAATATGGTCGATCTTGACAATGATCCAACTAAATTAATCGAGATCATTGAAATTGGAAAACAGCTTTTAATGACTCGAGGAACTTTAACTACTTTTTCTATTGCAAATGACGTTGCGAAATATTTTGCTATTGTTCCTGCTCTTTTTATTACTGCGATTCCTGCGCTTGAAGGCTTGAATATCATGCGTTTGCATAGCCCGGAAAGTGCAATTTTATCAGCAGTAATTTTCAATGCGATCATCATTCCGATATTGATTCCGTTAGCGTTGAGAGGTGTTGATTATAAACCAATTGGTGCAAGCGCAATCCTAAAAAGAAACTTGTTGATTTATGGTTTGGGCGGATTGATTGTCCCATTTATCGGAATTAAATTAATTGATTTGGTTGTTGCCTTATTTATGTAAATCTAAGCTTCTGAGATACTAAGTTGCTAAGGTTCTAAGCTTTTCTCTTAGCATCTTAGAAACTTAGTTCCTTAGGACCTCAAAAAATAAAGAAAAAATGAAAAATATATTTTCACTAGTAAAACTTACACTGCTTACCGTAATCTTATTTGCAGTTATTTATCCTCTTGCGATTTACGGAATTGCACAATTTGCTCCAAATCACGGAAAAGGAGAAACTATTTCGGTTAACGGAAAAGTGGTTGGTTACCAAAAAATAGGTCAGAAATTTGATAAGTCGAATTATTTCTGGGGAAGACCTTCGGCTGTTGATTATAATGCTACCGGAAGTGCCGGAAGTAACAAAGGACCAAGTAATGCTGAATATTTGGCTTTGGTTCAAAAAAGAATTGATACGTTTTTAGTTGTTCACCCGTATTTGAAAAAATCTGAAATTCCATCAGATATGGTAACTGCTTCCGGAAGTGGATTGGATCCTAACATTTCTCCTCAAGGTGCTTTGATTCAAGTGAAACGTGTTGCCAAAGAAAGAAAATTGGATGAAGCTAAAGTAAAAGCTTTGGTTGAAGCAAACATTAATACGGCTGTTATGGGACCTGAAACAGTGAATGTTTTGGAGTTGAATGTGGCTTTGGATGAGCTTTCTAAAAAAGGTTCTTAGTTTCTAAGTCGCTAAGGTTCTAAGTTTTTTCTCTGCGCATTTTTGTCATTGCGAGGAACGAAGCAACCTCACTAACAATTATACATAAAGTTGACTTTGCAAATGTGGTTGCTTCGTTCCTCGCAATGACAAACTGTGGCGAGAATTGGAATCGAAAACTAAACTTTTAAAAATAAATACCTAACAGGTTTTGGAAACCTGTTAGGATAATGAATGCCCTTTTTTACCCCAAATATCCTAGCCCCGATAGTAGTGGAAATCCTTTTGTGCCGGGGTTCGGCACAAAAGATTGAAACGGATAGCGGGAAATAGCTCCTAAAAAATCTACTAAATAAATAATTGAATACCACAAAAATGAAAAAAATAATACTTACCGCTTTAATCGCTTTTGGTTTTAGCAATTTACACGCTCAGGAAGAAACAAAAAGTCCGTTTACGTTTTCAGGATATGTAGAGACTTATTATAGTTATGATTTTGGGAAACCGGAAGATCATACGCGCCCGAGCTTTTTTTACAATTTTAATAAAAGTAATGAAGTGAATATTAATTTAGGTATGGCAAAAGTGAATTATTCAAAAGATAATATTCGCGGAAATTTTGCTTTGATGGCCGGAACTTACGCCGAATATAACATGGCGGCGGAACAAGGTTTGTTGAAAAATATCTATGAAGCAAATGTGGGTGTGAAGATTTCGCAAAGCCATAATTTATGGATCGATGCGGGAATTATGCCGGCTCACATAGGTTTTGAAAGTGCAATTGGAAAAGATTGCCAGACTTTGACGAGAAGCATTTTGGCTGAAAACTCGCCTTATTATGAAACGGGAGTTAAAATTGGTTACACTTCTGAATCTGGAAAATGGTATTTGGCCGGAATGTATTTAAACGGATGGCAACGAATCGAGAAGGTAAAAGGGAATCAAACGCCAGCTTTTGGAACGCAGATTACTTACAAACCATCAGACAAAGTTGTTTTGAACTGGAGTACGTATGTTGGAAATGAGCAACCGGATATTGACAAAAAATGGCGTTATTTTAATAACTTTTACGGGCAATTTAAAGTAACGGATAAAACAAATGTTACTGCCGGTTTTGATGTTGGATCGCAACAAGCGGCTAAAAACAGTAACAAATATGACACGTGGTTTTCGCCAGTTTTGATTCTGCAATACAAACCAACTGATAAAATTCAGCTTGCAGCTCGTGGCGAATATTATAGTGATGAAAAAGGTGTTATCATCGCAACTGAAACACCAAATGGTTTTAAAACTTACGGATTTTCGGCTAACTTTGATTACTTAGTTACTGATAATGTAATGTTTAGATTAGAAGCAAGAAATCTTTCTAGTAAAGATCAGATTTTCACAAAAGATAACGTTCCAACGGATACAAATACTTTTGTAACGACTTCGTTGGCGATCTCATTCTAGCTTTAGGCTATAGGCTTTAAGCAATAGGCTCTCAAAAAGCTGATTTGCTTAAAGCTTAAAGCTTACGGCATAAAGCAAAAAAATGAAAGAAGAAAAAGAAAATAATGCACAGCACTTTCTCGATTTAATTCAGAAATCACGAAAAGGAAAGTTCAAGGTCTATATTGGGATGAGCGCCGGTGTGGGGAAAACGTACCGGATGCTGCAAGAAGCACATTCGTTGTTGAAAAACGGAATTGATGTAAAAATTGGCTACATCGAAACGCATTTGCGAAAGGAAACGCATGAACTTTTATCTGGTTTGCCCGTAATTCCGCGGCGAACCATTTTCTATAAAGGGAAAGAGCTGGAAGAACTCGATGTTCAGGCAATTATCAACCTTAGACCCGAGGTGGTGATTGTTGATGAATTGGCGCACACAAACGTTGAGGGAAGCAAAAACGAAAAACGCTGGCAAGATGTTCTGGAGATTCTGGAAGCGGGAATCAACGTGATTTCGGCAGTTAATATTCAGCATATTGAGAGTTTAAATGAAGATGTAAAACGCATTACGGGAATTGATGTTCAGGAACGGATTCCGGATAATGTTTTGCGATTGGCAGATGAAGTCGTAAATATCGATTTGACTTCTGAAGATTTAATTGCGCGTTTGAAAGAAGGAAAAATTTATACGGCTGATAAAATTCAGACGGCTTTGGCAAACTTCTTTAAGTCGGATCAGATTTTACAATTGCGTGAATTGGCTCTGAAAGAAGTAGCGAGTCAGGTGGTTCGAAAAGTTGAAAATGAAGTGCCTCAACTACATGCTTTAAGACACGAAAAACTTTTGGCCTGCATTAGCAGTAATGATAAAACGGCTAAAATTGTGATTAGAAAAGCAGCTCGTCTCGCGAGTTATTACAACGGATCATGGTATGTTTTGTATGTAGAAACTCCGCAGGAAAGCAGCACTAAAATTGCGTTGGACAAACAACGTCATTTGATAAATAACTTTAAATTGGCTGTACAACTGGGCGCAGAAGTTATTAAAATTGAACATAAAAATATTGCGGATGCGATTTTGATTGCCACCGAAGAAAAACAAATTACAACTGTTTGCATCGGAAAACCGCATTTTAATTTATTTAAAGTAATTTTGGCTACAACGATTTTCAGACGTTTATTGAATCGTCTTTCTTTATCGAATGTTGACCTTGTTATTCTGTCGTAAAAAAGTCTAACCATATAAGTTATATAAGTTCATTTAAATTGGATGCGTGAAAAATTTAACCGCAAAGCCGCAGACACAACGTTTTTACTGCCTTTCCTAATTATGCATCTTCTTATATTTCCTTATATCACTTACATGGTTTAAAAAAAACAATAATTAAATTTAGAGGATGAGATTGCTTCGTTCCTCGCAATGACGTCATGAGAATTAAAACTAAATTGAATCTGGGAGTTGGGTTATTATTTTTACTAATAATAATACTCACATTGGTGAGTGCCTTTTATATTTTCTCGATAAAAAAAGACACAGAGAATATTCTGAAAGCAAATTATAATACGCTTGAATATTCCAGAAATATGCTTTTGTCGTTGGACGAAATTAATTCTAATAAAGAAAATGCGATTGTTACTTTTAAAGAAAATCTTCAGAAGCAAACACAAAATGTTACTGAAGAAGGAGAAAAAAAAGGAACAGATAATCTTATGAAAAACTTTGCTCTTTTAGAAAAAAATAGTTCTGATGAATCTTTAAAAATGCAAATCAGACAGGACATTTTTGAGATTATGAAACTCAATATGAATGCCATAAAGAAAAAAAGTGATATCGCTAAACATACTGCCGAAACCGCTAATTTATGGATTGCTATTGTGGGAACTTTATGCTTTCTAATTGCTTTTAATTTATTGATTAATTTACCAAATAATATTGCCAATCCTATTAAGGAATTGACTTTGAGTATTAAGGAAATCGCCAATAAAAATTATTCGGAACGAGTGCATTTTACCAATCATAATGAATATGGAGATTTGGCAAAATCGTTTAATACAATGGCGCAAAAGCTAGAGGAATACAATAGTAGTAATTTATACAAATTGTTCTTCGAAAAGAAACGACTGGAAACGCTTATCAATAACATGCACGATCCTATTATTGGATTGGATCAGGAAGGTGTTATTTTGTTTGTGAATGATGAAGCGCTGAAAATTATCGGAATGAAATCTGAGGATGTTATCGGGAAATCAGCTTCGACTCTGGCTTTATCAAATGATTTGATTCGGTCTTTGATTTTGAAAGAATTAGCAACTGATTCTCAGAAAAAACAACCTTTGAAAATTTTTGCTAACGGAAAAGAAAGTTATTTCGATAAAGAAAAAATCAACATTACCATAACACCAACGGGAGAAGAGAAAGAAATTAATATTGGTGATGTCATTATTCTTCGAAATATTACCTTATTTAAAGAACTTGATTTTGCGAAAACTAATTTTATTGCCACAGTTTCTCACGAATTAAAAACGCCAATTGCATCTATAAAACTAAGTCTACAATTGCTTCAAAATACCAAAACAGGCGACATGAATGACGATCAAAAACAATTGGTCGAAAGCATTAAAGATGATAGCCAAAGGTTATTGAAAATTACTGGCGAATTACTTAATTTATCGCAATTAGAAACTGGAAATATTCAGTTGAATATCGAAAAAAGTAATCCATATGCTATTGTAAATTATGCGACTGAAGCTGTAAAAGTTCAAGCAGATCAAAAACAAATCAAACTAATTATTGATGCTGATGAAAATCTCCAAAATGTAAAAGCCGACAGCGAAAAAACGGGTTGGGTTTTGATTAATTATCTATCGAATGCGATTACATATTCTTCCGAAAAAAGTACGATCATCATTAAATTAAAAGAAGAAAAAGATCAGATTGTTTTTCAGGTAATAGACACCGGAAAAGGAATTGACGCGAGATATAAAGACAAAGTTTTCGATAAATATTTCCAGATTCCGGGAAGTCAAAAATCAGGAACGGGATTGGGATTAGCGATTAGCAAAGAATTTATCGAAGCTCAAAATGGTAATATTGGTGTTGAAAGTAATTTAGGTTTAGGAAGTACTTTTTGGTTTTCGTTGAAGGTTTAGCTATTTAGAATGTAAATTGTTTTATTTTTGAGTTTACTAACTAAAACATTTATGCAAAAACTTTACAAAGAAACATTTTGTTTTTTAGGAACTTCAATTGTTATTTTAGTCTCTTTTTATTTCTTATTTGGAATAAGTGAAAATGTCGTAATCAATATAAAAGACACTTATTATGCCATAAAGCCATTTACAATATTGATTCCTTTTTTTATCAGCATTTTTTTCTTTATTTACTTAGTTAGAGTTTTTATTGGAAAATTCAACAATCTAATAGCTAACTTTATTTTTCTTACTTTTAATTTATTAACAATAATTCTTTTTACTTACTTACTAATTTATGTAAACTCCCAAATTGAGCTTGCAGGATCAATCGAATATCCTCCTCTTTCTGGAGGAGTTGTTGAAGTAAAAGGAAATAATTATCAGAATTTCTTTTATTTACTTTTATTTCTTCAAGTTATACTTATAATACTTCAAAGCCTTTTAGGAATAAAAACCGGAATGAAATATAAATCAAATAAATTTAGCCAATCTTAATACAACTATCCCATTTAAAACCAACAGATTAATATTGACTTAAGGTTAGATTAAGCCAAAAATACTTGAATCGAACATTCGTTATTATTGCAACTTATAACAATAACGAAAGATGTTTTACAAAACGATTTCTCTGATGTTTTTATTCGGTTTTTTGAGTGCAAATGCGCAACAAAATGATTCGATAACTAAAATTGACAGTACTTCGCACAACTTGAAATTCAATTACAAACAATTAATTATTCCGGGAGTATTAATTGGTTATGGCGTAATTGGAATTGGAAATGATCAACTTTTAAGTTTCAATCATCAAATCCAGAGTGAAGTTACTGAGGACATTGACAACAAAATCACTATTGATGATTTCTCGCAATATGCGCCTGCAGCATCTGTTTATGCTTTGAACGCTTTTGGCGTAAAAGGCAAGAATAATATGCGGGATCGTTCTGTGATATTTGTGACTTCGTATGTTATTATGGCTTCAACGGTCTTGGGATTAAAGTCAATCGTACATGAAGAACGCCCAGACGGAAGCAGTAATAATTCGTTCCCTTCCGGACATACGGCAACTGCTTTTGCCGGAGCCGAGTTTTTATGGCAGGAATACAAAGACAAATCAATTTGGTACGGAATTGCAGGTTATGCCGTTGCAACCGGAACGGGATTATTTAGAATTTACAACAATCGTCATTGGCTAACCGATGTTGCTGCCGGAGCCGGAATCGGGATTTTGAGTACGAAACTGGCGTATTGGATGAATCCGTATATTACCAGAAAACTTTTTAAATCATCTTCCGAAAGTAAATCAACTTCTATGATAATGCCTTTTTATAATGGGCAACAATATGGGTTGGGATTTGTGAAGGTTTTTTAGATTTTTTCCATTACTATTGTCATCCTGAGCGAAGTCGAAGGACTTTATAACACAAAAGGTCTTCGACTCCGCTCAGACTGACATTCGAATCTGAGAATACAAACTTTTATTTCTAGATTTTTTTACGCATTCGAAGTATTATTCTTAATCTCCATAACTTCTCGTTTTACTTCTAGAAGCAAATCTTTCATACTTTGAGATTCTGTAGCTTCGTGTCGTTTATCGCTTCGGCCAATGCTGCATTCGTATTCCCAGATCTCTAAAATATCTGAGGCTTTCACTTCATAATTTGGATAAAAACGATTGTCTGATTCCAAAACCAAAGCATTCTTTTTGTTCTTGTTCAGACGTTTGTAGACCATTCCTTCATTTTTGGTAATCAGAATATAGGTTCTGCCATCCATCACCTCTCCCAGCCTTTCTACATAACGACCAATAATAATAGAACCGTCTTCGTGTGGTGGCATTGAATCGCCTTCAACAGGAAATCCGCGGTGTTTTCCAGGTCCTAAAAACGGAAGTGAAACTTGCTGTAGACTTTCAATATATTCCGGATCGGCATAACCGTTTAGATAACCTGCTTTTGCTTTTTGAGATACAATTTCGATATAATTCTCTCCAAAACTATCTACTTGTATTGGTAAAATAAGTCGGTTACCTTCCAATTTTATCAAGTTTTCAATGTTTATCTTTCGTATATCGACAGACAATAATAAGTCAATACTCATATGAAAATATAAGGCAATTTGCTTTAAGATATCGTACGGTGCCTCAGAGGTTCCGTCCTCGTATTTAACGTATCTTCCTCGGGTAATTCTAAGGTTTTCAGCTAATTTCTCTTGCGATATTTTATGCTTAACCCTCAATGCTCTGATGTTATCTGAAAATAAAGACATAATTAATTTGTTATAATTTGGAACAACAAATATACAAAAAAATGTTATCATCTGTACTAATTTTGTTTTATACAAAAACAAGGAGATGGCACGGGCAATTGTACACATGGATTTGGATACTTTTTTTGTATCCTGCGAAAGGTTAACTAACTCAGAATTAGACGGAATTCCGTTAATTATTGGAGGCGGTGATCGTGGTGTTGTAGCCTCTTGTTCGTATGAAGCCAGACGTTTTGGAGTACGCTCAGCGATGCCCATTCATATGGCGATGAAACTTTGTCCGCAGGCGAAAATTATTAAAGGTGATATGGAATTATACTCTCAATTGTCGCATAATGTTACGCAGGTTATTCAGGAAAAAGCACCGATAATGGAGAAAGCCAGTATCGATGAATTCTATCTTGATATTACCGGAATGGACAAATTTCACGGAAGTTATAAATGGACGGATGAACTGGCAAAATCTGTAATTAGAGAAACCGGATTACCTATTAGTTTTTCACTATCTATCAATAAAACGGTTTCTAAAATTGCAACGGGCGAAGGAAAACCAAAAGGAAATTTAGAAATTCCGGAAAATGGTGTACAAGCGTTTTTAAATCCGTTATCGATTCAGAAAATACCAATGGTGGGTAATGTTACTTTTCAGCTTTTATCAAGAATTGGTGTTCGTACAATTCAGACTTTATCTGAAATGCCTGCCGAAGTTTTACAACAAATGATTGGCAAAAACGGTCTGGATATCTGGAAAAAGGCCAACGGAATCGATAATACGCCCGTAGAACCTTATACAGAAAGAAAATCAATTTCAACCGAACATACTTTTTCTCAAGACACAATTGATATCGAAAAACTCAAAAGAATACTTATCGGAATGATCGAAAAACTGGCTTTTCAATTGCGATCAGAACAATGGTTAACTTCAACAATTACAGTTAAAATACGCTATGTCAATTTTGATACTGAAACCAAACAATGCAAAATAGCGTATACGTCAGCAGATCATATTCTGACCAAAAATGTAATGGAACTTTTTGATAAAGTGTATCAGCGTCGTATGCGATTGCGTTTAATTGGTATTCGCTTTAGCGGATTAGTTCGTGGCACGTATCAAATTGATCTTTTTGAAGATACTGAGGAAATGCTTTCGCTTTATGCTGCGATGGATAAAATGAAAAGTCGTTATGGTTTTGATGCCGTAATGCGTTGCGCCGGAGCTCATTTCAAACCTAATAATAAAGACGAAATTTTAAAACGTAACAAATAAATGTATCTCAACTGTCATTCTTTTCACTCACTTCGCTACGGCACGATTTCGCTCGATACACTTATCGAGCAGGGCGTTTCTTGCGGTGTAAAAGCTATGGCGCTTACAGATATTAATACTGTAACGGGAATTTATGATTTTATAAGAGCTTGTTATAAAGCTGATATTAAACCTCTTGTGGGAATAGAATTTCGTTCTAATCATCAATTGCGTTATGTTGGCTTAGCCAAAAATGCAAGCGGACTTGGCGAAATGAATCGGTTTTTAACGGATCATAATTTCAGTGGAGAATCTCTCCCTTTGATTGCTCCGGAATTCGAGTCGGTTTTTGTGATTTATACTTTAGAAAATGCTCCAAAGGAATTGCGTGAAAATGAATTTATCGGAATTCGTCCGGATGAAGTTTCTAAACTTTTTACTTCTGAATTTAAACGCAGAATTCCGAAAATGGTGATTCTTCAATCCGTAACCTTCAGTAACAAAAGAGAATTTAATCTGCATAAAATTCTTCGTGCGATAGATACTAATATTATTTTATCAAAACTTACAGAAGCTGATTATTGCAGAACTTCTGAGAAAATGTTGCCTTTAGAATCGCTTTTACCTTATTATGAGAATTATCCTGAAATTATAGCCAACACTCAGCAAATAACCGATTCTTGCAATTTTGAATATGATTTTACGACTCCTAAAAATAAAAAGTTCTTTACTGAAAATCGTGAAAGTGATATAGCAAAACTTAGAGAATTGGCTTATGACGGTTTATTATGGCGTTATGGAAAAGAAAATACGCTTGCAAAAGCACGTATAGAAAAAGAATTAAAAGTAGTTGATGAATTAGAGTTCAGTGGTTATTTTTTAATCACTTGGGATATTGTTCGTTATAGTAATAGTCTGGGTTTTATGCACATTGGTCGTGGTAGCGGCGCCAATAGTATTATTGCCTATTGTCTGGGAATTACCGATATCTGTCCGATAGAATTAGACCTATATTTTGAGCGTTTTTTGAATTTAAATCGAAAAAGTCCTCCTGATTTTGATATCGATTGGAGCTGGAAAGAACGCAATACAATTTTAGAATATATATTCGATAAATACGGTCGCGATCATGTTGCTTTTTGCGGAACCAATGTAGAATTCAAACATCGCTCTATTTTTAGAGAAGTCGGAAAAGTATTTGGTCTTCCGAAAGAAGAATTAGACATGTTAGCCAAAAATCCGATGGCATTACATGAAACCAATTCTATTGTAAAATTGGTTCAGGAATACAGTATTATGATGAATAAATATCCAAATCAGCGTAGTATGCACGCTTGTGGTATTATCATTTCTGAAGAACCAATTACTAATTATACGCCTCTGGAAATGCCTCCAAAAGGATTTCCTATCGTGCTTTTTGACATGCATATTGCAGAAGAAATTGGTTTCGAAAAATTCGATATTTTAAGTCAACGTGGTATTGGTCATATTGATGATAGCGTAAAATTAATTGAGAAAAACAGAGGCATAAAAGTTGATATTCGTAATACTTCGATTTCTAAAGATGAAGCTGTATGCAATATTCATTTGGCTCAAGGCCAAACTATTGGCTGTTTTTATATCGAAAGTCCAGCCATGCGCGGATTATTACGCCGACTTAATTGTGATAATTATAAAATTCTTGTAGCAGCTTCGTCTATTATTCGTCCCGGCGTAGCGCAATCCGGAATGATGAAAGAGTATATTTTTCGTCATAATAATCCAGATCAGTTTCAATATTTTCATGAAGTTTTTAAGGAACATCTTGGCGAAACTTACGGGATTATGGTGTATCAGGAAGATGTGATAAAAATTGCCCAACATTATGGTGGACTTCCGGCTCCTGATGGCGATATTCTGCGTCGTGCTATGTCCGGAAAAGGACGTTCTATGAAGGCTTTACAAAAAGTAAAAGATAATTTCTTTGCTTGTTGCGCTCAGAAAGGACATCCCGAAGAACTTAGTCAGGAAATTTACCGTCAGATTGAATCTTTTGCAGGGTTTTCGTTTTGTAAAGCGCACTCGGCTTCATATGCCGTAGAGAGTTACCAAAGTTTATATCTAAAGATTAATTATCCTGTAGAGTTTATGACAGCGGTAATCAACAATCAGGGCGGATTTTACAGAACCGAAGTTTATGTTCACGAAGCACGTATGTCTGGCGGAACGATCATGAATCCGTGTGTGAATAAAAGTGAATATCAAACTACCGTTTACGGAACTGATATTTATCTTGGTTTTATGCATTTGCAAAGTCTTGAATCTAAAACGGCTCATTTAATCGAATCGGATCGGGAGAAAAATGGTGATTTTCTTTCTCTAGAAGACTTCATCAACCGAATACCCATTGGAATTGAAAGCATGAAAATCCTGATTTTTATAGATGCTTTTCGCTTTACAGGAAAAACCAAAAATCAGCTTTTGGTCATTGCCAGTTTGCTTTTAAACAATTTCAAACCTGAAAACAGAAGTCTGATGTTGATGCAGGAACCCGTAAAAGAATATAAACTTCCTACTCTGGAACGTTCTTTATATGAAGATGCTTTTGACGAAATCGAACTTTTAAGTTTTCCTGTATCGTGTACGGTTTTTGATTTATTACAAACCAAATATCGCGGTGATATTATGGCGAAAGATCTTGTTTTGCATCACAAAAAACAGGTTCGAATGTTGGCTTATCTAATTGCCCGAAAACAAGTTCCTACCAAAAAAGGGAATATGTATTTCGGAACCTGGATTGACCACGAAGGTTCTTATTTTGATACGGCTCATTTTCCGGATAGTCTGGCGGAATATCCTTTTCAAGGCGGAGGTTGTTATCTGCTTTTAGGAAATGTAGAGGTTGATTATCATTTCCCAACCATAACAATAATCAAAATGGCCAAGATGCCTTTTATTCCAGATCCGCGATATATGGATGCTAAAGATCAATATAAAACCCAGCAGTTAATCAAGGAAGATGTTAGTCCTACGCATAGAGAACCTTATCCGCAAGGACATGAAATTAATTTGCCTCGACACCGAATGAAATTTCAAAAGACATAAACAATTGAGCATAGTTTTTTAAATAATAGAAGAAGAAATTACGTTATATAAAGGAGATGAAAAAGCAAGAATACGCCATAGTAGATATCGAAACCACCGGTGGAAACGCCAGTGGCAGCCGCATTACCGAAATTGCCATTATCATTCATGACGGAGAAAACGTGATTGAACGATATGAAACGCTCGTTAATCCCGAAAAGGAAATTCCGATTTCGATTTTTGCCTTAACAGGAATTAATAACGAAATGGTAGCTAATGCGCCAATCTTCGATGACATTTCAGATAAAGTATTAGAAATGCTTACGGATCGGATTTTCGTCGCTCATAATGTCAATTTCGATTATTCCTTCGTTCGTCATCAACTCGAACAAGCAGGTTTTAAATGGACAGCAAGAAAATTATGTACCGTTCGCGCAGCACGAAAAATAAGACCCGGCTTCCCTTCTTACAGTTTAGGAAAACTTTGCAATTCGCTCGATATACCTTTAGAAAATCAGCATCGTGCCGGTGGAGATGCAGCTGCTACGGCAATATTATTTTCACGATTACTCGAATGGGACGATGAAGGTCATATTGAACAAATGATCAAAAACACGGCACAAGATCAACGTTTACCGCCTAATCTTCCGCCAGAAGATTTTAATAATTTACCCGAAAAACCAGGTGTATATTATTTTTATAATGAAGTAAAAAAAGTAATCTATGTGGGAAAAGCGGTTAATATAAAAAAACGTGTTGCCTCTCATTTTAGCGGACATAAAATTAATCCGCAAAGACAGCATTTCTTGCGGGATATTTACTCGATTTCTTTTGAAGTTTGTGGCAACGAATTAATGGCGCTTTTATTAGAATGTACCGAAATCAAGCATCTTTGGCCAACTTACAACAGGGCTTTAAAACGATTTGAACCAAAATTTGGATTGTATGAATATGAAGCCCGCAACGGATACAAATATCTCGCAATTGGTAAACTCAATAAATTTCAGTCTTGTATTGAGCATTTCAGTAGTTTACACGAAGCAACAAACATGCTGCGAGGTTTAGCAGAACGATTTGAAATTGATTATAGGTTCTGTAAATATTCAAAACCTCAAGAAGGAGAAATGTTTCAAAATAAAGATATAACAGATTTGCCGGATGCGTCGCTTCACAACGAACAAGTCGACAATGCTATTGATTTTTTATTAAACAACAGACCCACTTTTGCCATTATAGAGAAAGGAAGAACAGCCCACGAACGTAGTTGTATCTGGATAGAAAATGGCCATTTTTATGGTATGGGATATATTCCGTTAGATGTTGCAATTACTGATCCTTCAGAAGTAAAAAATTATGCTACGCCTTATAAAAGCAATCAATACATTGAGCAATTGATTTTTGCTTATGCAGAGAAAAATCCCCGAAAAGTTTATTTCAATAAGGATTTGCTGAAATCAAGAATATGAAACTAATCTAATTTAAAAAATAGAGCTATAAACTTAAAGTATTGACTTATGACACTATTTAGCGATACCGAATTATTTGCCACAGGTTTATTAAAAGGAAAAAAAATATTTGACCTCCCGGATGCAGAACTTATTTTAATCGATAACTTTTTTACCAAAGAGGAATCTGATCGCTTTTATGAAAAAATACTTCGTCAAACCAAATGGAGAGAATATGAAATGGAAATGTATGATAAAATTGTTACGGCTCCGCGAATGATTTCCTGGTATGAAGACAAAGATAATGTTGGTGCAGATCAAAATGGTCCTGACTGGACTTATGATTTATTAACGATTAGAGGCCGTGTCGAGAGAGAAACTCAGATTGAATTTAATAGTTTATTGCTTAATTTATATCGAAATGGTAATGATGGGGTTTCGTGGCATAGCGACAAAGAACACAACTCGGGACCAAACCCAATTATAGCTTCGGTAACTTTTGGAGAAACCAGAATGTTCAGGCTTCGACATAAATTTCGCAAAGAAATTCCGCAAGTAGAAATTCCCCTTCATCACGGTTCTTTTCTATTAATGGCGGGAACAACAAATAGTTTCTGGCAGCATCAGGTTCCTAAAACGGCAAAAAATGTATTGCCCAGAATCAATTTAACCTTTAGACGAACTAACCGAAGCGAATGATTTGTAAATCACTCAAAATGAGTTTTATTTTAATGCTGAAACGACGAGGAAAATTCCTCCTCTAAAAGTTAAAATACTCAGTACATGAACCTTTTATTAGGCAGAACCTTTCTTTTTTACTACTTTTGCAACCTTTTTTTATATATACATTACCATAATGGCTTATTCAAACAATGATTTATTGCGCTTTTTAGATGCACAAAATAAACTTTATCTTACTGCTTTTTCTGAAATCAAAAAAGGAAAAAAAGAGACACACTGGATGTGGTTCATTTTTCCTCAGATTAAAGGATTAGGCACGAGTGATACTGCAAATTATTATGCCATTAACGATCTCAAAGAAGCAACCGACTATTTAGAACATCCTATTTTAGGAAAACATCTTATAGAAATTTCAGAGTTGTTTTTGACTTTTAAAAGAAAATCAGCCGATGGAATTTTAGGTGATTTAGATGCGCGCAAATTGCGTTCTTCTATGACGCTTTTCTCTTTGGTTGAAAATACAAATCCTGTATTTCAAGAAGTTTTAGAAGCTTTCTTCTCTGGAGAATCTGATCCTCTTACCTTATCTATTATTAATTCAACTATAAAATCATCTGTCGAAACTGAAATGGTGTAATTTACACTAACCCTTTTCCAGATTATTTAAATTAAAAAGACACTACGTTTTTTTGCTTTTGCAAATTGGTAGTGTTTTTTTTTGGCCCACAGATTTTACGGATTAAACGGATTTACACAGATTTCTTTGTCAAACTTTATATTTCTGTTTCTTATTAGATATAAAAAAATGCCTTGCTAAAAACAAGGCATTTTTTATATTATTGAGTAATAAAAGATCAGCGTTAATCCGTTTAACCCGTAAAACCCGTGGGCAAACTTACATCATATTAAACTTAGAAACTTAGTATCTCAGCAACTTAGCACCTTTCTTTTAAGATTCTTTCGGTTTTGTTAGGTAATATACCGGAATTCCTGTTAGCATAATTAATACTCCCCAACCACAAGTTGAAAATTTTGTAATTAATAACGAAACACAAATTGCCGCTGCAATTATGATATACAGCATTGGTAAAAACGGATATCCAAATGCTTTATAAGGTCTTTCAAGATCTGGCATTTTTTTACGTAAAATGAAGATTCCGTAGATTGTTAGTATATAAAAAATCAATACAATAATAATTACGAAATCTAATAAATCTCCATATTTACCTGTCAAACATAAAGCCGAAGCCCAAATACATTGCGCCCAAAGTGCCCAAGCCGGAACACTTGATTTGTTTAAAACAGCAGCTTTTTTAAAGAACAAACCATCTTTTGCCATTGTATAATATACTCTTGCACCAGCCATAATTAATCCGTTGTTGCAGGCAAAAGTCGAAATCATGATCATAATTGCAATAATCAGCGTTCCGATGTTTCCAAAAATATAATGTGAAGCTACAACTGCTACTCTATCTGATTTTGCGGTTGCAATTTCATTTAACGGAACTACCGCCAAATACATCAAATTTGTCAATACATAAATAATTGTCACAATAAAGGTTCCTAAGAATAAACTGAAACCTACATTTCGTTTTGGATTTTTAATTTCTCCAGCGATAAAAGTCACACCATTCCAAGCATCACTTGAAAATAACGATCCTACCATTGCAGCAGAAATTCCAGTAATCAAAGCCGTTCCGCCAATTGGCAACCATGAACCACTTTCGGTATTATACGAACGTGGTGTCCAGGCATCTGTCCAGTTAGCATCCCAAATAGAAGCTTTTGCTCCTAATGTTAATCCGAAAACTATTAAACCTAATAATGATAGTATTTTGATAATCGTAAGGACAGTTTGAAGAATTTTTCCGTTTTTAACACCACGGCTATTAATGAAAGTCAACAAAATAATCGTAACAATTGACACTAATTGTGCTGCATTGAGTTTAAAAGAACCAAGCTCATAAAGTATGTTTTCATCACTTAGCGGCTCATATAGATAAGCTGCAAACTTTGAGAATGCCACTCCAACAGCGGCAATAGTTCCCGTTTGAATTACGGCGAAAAAACTCCAACCGTATAAAAATGCGATTAGTTTGTTATAAGCTTCTTTAAGATATACATATTGTCCTCCAGCTTTTGGGAACATTGCGCTCAACTCTCCGTAACTTACTGCGGCTATAACGGTTATCAATCCTGAGATTAACCAAATTAGCGTTAGCCATCCGGCAGATCCTACTTGTCTGGCGATATCGGCACTTACAATAAATATCCCGGATCCAATCATCGAACCTACAACAAGCATGGTTCCGTCTAATAATCCGAGTTCTCTTTTAAAATTTTCCTGGTCGTTTTCTTGCATTATTTTGGTTTTTGGGTTGGTTAAAGATATACTTTTTTCTGAGATTGTATAACTCTGATTATTAGTTTATATCTAATTTTTAATGTTCTGTTTTGTTCTTAAAATGCGAATTAACGAAATCGATGTAATTTTAAAATAATATTCGCTGATTTTCTAATAAAATTAATGTAAAATGAAATTCTGCCACATCAATAAAGATTTAAATATAAAGTCTAAAAATTAAAAAAAATGATTTTTTAGTTCTTTTTAAATCATTCGAAAAATTTCAATCAATGAGAGCTGTATTGTTCTACAAAAGACTTATTTAGCGCAGTTACCACGTTAAACAAAAAAAGACAGATTGTGTACTTTACTGTTTTCTATTCTAAAATATTAAAAGTCATTAATATAAACTCTTTTAGAGGAATCAAAAGTTAAAATTGATTTTTTTAGATTATCAAAAACAACACAATTAATTGATTATTAATTAATTAAACAGATTAAATACAATAACTAAATAATTTAACGAGAAAAAACAAACCATCCGTTAAACTCTATTCTTTTTTTGCTAAATTTGATACAGGAGTTAATCGGCCTTAAAATTTCAAATATTTCATTAACAATTGTTTACTTTTTTTAATTAAAACATAATCACCCCAAAAAAGATTATAAAAACAAAGAAGACCGCTTACAAAGCAACCTTTGCAAGACAGAAAACTAATTATTAACCTACAAATTCAAAAATTATGTTTAAGGTCAATTTTTTCAGAAAACTGCGTTTTCCAAATGTTTTTATTCTTTTATTAATTGTATTTATTTCTTGTGCTTTATTAATTTGTATTAACATTTTTACGATCAAAATCTTATCTGCTAACAGGGCATATGTTAACGGTGAATCGCATTACTCAAAAGGTCAAAAAGATGCTTCACGCCATCTTATAACTTATCTTTTTACCAAAGACAAAAATCAATGGAAATTATATCAGGAAGAATTAAAAGTCCCTCAAGGAGATGGTATTGCCCGTGAAACGCTTATGAAAGCCGGTGACAATGAAGTTGCCCGAAAAGCACTACTTATAGGTAGAAATCATAAGGAAGATCTTGATGATTTGATTTGGCTATTTGTGAATTTCAAACAAGTTTCTTATTTATCAAAAGCTATAAATGAATGGGGTCAGGGAGATCAACTAATCTTTAAATTATTTGTTATTGGTGAACAAATCAATGCCAAAATAAATCACAATATTCTAAGTATTGAAGATCAGAAAAAATTTCTTCAGCAAATTAGTACTATAAGTGACAAATTAACCATTAACGAACGAAACTTCTCAAACACACTTGGTGAAGGAACTCGAAAAATAAAGTTTTTACTAACCATATTCAACGTTATTTTCATCTTGATTATAGTATGTAGTGTTTGCCTATATTATTCGATAATGGTAAAACGGTTATTATTTTCAAAGAAAGAAACCGAAGCTAAAAACGAAAATCTGATTCTTGTCAATCATGAACTTGATCGTTTTGTTTACAGCGCTTCTCATGATTTAAGATCTCCTATAACTTCTTTAAAAGGTTTAATCGAAATTACACAATTGGAAGATGATGTTGATCAAATTAAAGATTACCTGAGTTTAATGTATCAAAGCCTCACAAAACAAGATCAATTTATTAGCGACATTATTGATTATTCAAAAAATAAACGAAAATTAATTATAGTAGAACCCGTGAGTTTGCAGGATTTATTCAATGAGGCTATCTCACAATTGATGCATATTGAGAATGCAAACAGAATAACTTTTAGACAAGAATTATTGGTTGATCAAATTCAGAGTGATGGCTTGCGTCTAAAAATTATTATCAGCAATCTGCTTTCTAATGCTATAAAATATGCCGATAATAGTAAACAAGAAATGTTCATCTCTATAAAAACTTATATTCAGGAAGGTTTTAATAAAATTGAAGTTGCTGATAACGGAATTGGCATCAACGATGAGTTCAAGGATTATATTTTTGAAATGTATTATGGTACAAATAAAAACAAAGGATCTGGTTTAGGTCTTTATATTGTAAAAGAGGCTGTGGAGAATATTAAAGGAAACATTTCTGTGTTTTCAGAAAGCAATATCGGCAGTAAGTTTATTGTAACAATTCCTAATGCCTATGGAACTTAATTCTTTGTTTTTGTTGATTGAAGACAACCTGATTGACCAGCTTGTTACGAAGCAATTACTAAAAAAAGTTTTTAGTATTGAACAAGTATCTATTGCAAATAATGGAAAAGAAGGAATTCAATGGCTTAACAATAACAAAAGAATTAATCACCAACCGCTTATCATCTTACTAGACATTCAAATGCCTATTATGAATGGTTTTGAGTTTCTGGATGAATTTCACAAGCTCAGTAAAGACACAAAAAAAGGAGTTCAGATTTATGTGCTTTCGTCAACCTTAGATGCTGACGAAATTAAACTGATAGAAGAAAATGAATATGTAACTGATTTTTTAAATAAACCATTTCCAATTGAAGAATTGAAAACTAAATTTTTATGGTAACTATTATTGTAAAACGCGATTTACCTGTGTAAAGGTTCTTCCGTAATAAGGTTCTTTAGTCGAAGAAATCATTACGCCGCCGTGTGTTGAAGAGTGAACAAATTTAATTTCTCCATCTAATACTTCAACTACCATTCCAACATGGTTAATATGCCTTCTTCCATTGGTTCTAAAGAAAATCAAATCGCCTTTTTGCGCTTCTTCTGAATTGACTTTCATTCCAATTCTAGATTGCTCGATAGAACTTCTTGGGAGTTTAATATCAAAATTATTAAAAGTACAAATCATTAATCCCGAACAGTCAAATCCTGCTTTTGTGGTTCCACCCGATCGATATCGTATTCCAATATTTTCAGTTGCATTTACAATCAATTGATTCACTAAATCAGAATGATTACCTACTCTAAATACTGTAGTTGTATCTTTTTTAATTTCCGAATTATCTGCAACCTGGCTTGGAGTTGATAAATTTTCATTGCTTTGCGGAGTTGTTGACAAACCTGCTGCAGCATCAGCCTTTTCTTTTGAAGTACGAATTTTTAAAACGTAACCTACCGATAACTTTCTTTTGATAAACGGATTTTGTTTTTCCAGTTCTTTAACTGTGATTCCGTATTTTTTAGCAATTGAGTACTTTGTTTCTTTAGATTGTACCTCAACAACTACTTCAACATCTGTTGTCGCTGGAATAATTTCCGGTTTTACAGCTTCGGTAGTTTCTGAAGTTGTTCCAGTATTTTCTGCAACCTGAGTTTGAGACGCAACAGAATTATCTTTTATTTGCTGATCTGCTTTTTCTTTTGAAGTTCTAATTTTTAAAACAGATCCAACAGGCAATTTCTTTTTGATCGATGGATTTTGACGTTCCAATTCTGCAACTGTTATTCCGTATTTTTTAGCAATCAGATATTTCGTTTCTTTCGGTTTTACCTCAACAACAACTTCAACATCTGTCGAAGAAATTATTTCCGGCTTCTCTGTATTCTGATTTTTCGTTGTCTTTTCATTCGACACAACAGCACTAGAAGGAATATTCAGTTTCTGTCCAATTTTCAAATCTTCATTTTCCAACGAAGGATTTGCTTTCTTTAAATCATCAACAGAGATATTATATTTTTTTGAAATTACCCAAAGATTTTCTTTTTCCCGGACTTCGTGCTGACCTGAATTTGAAATTATTGCAGGAGTAGTATTGGCAGCAATTTCAGTTTTTTTCGTAGTTCCTTTTTTATTATTATTCGGGATTAACAGAACTGAATTTAGTTTTAGAATTTTAGGCGCATTAGGATTGGCTTCTTCAATGTCTTTAGTTTTTACACCATATTTTTTAGCAATTACAGATAGATTTTCTCCTTTTGATATTTTGTGCTTGATAAACTTTTCCTGAGAAAAAACACCAACACTGAAAAAAAACAATACTATAATTAATCTAAAAACCATACCTATTAAAGTTTAATGAATACTTTTTTAAGTTAAGACAATATTTTAAACTCAAAAAGAGAAATTATATTACCTAAAAAGGCGAATTTAACTTTTTAATGTAAAAGATACACGTTTTTTAACAACTAATTTTATTGAAATTAACAGAATCAGCACCAAAATCGAGTCAACATTTTGAAAATGTACACTTTATATAAATCAGTATTTTTTTTAATTAAAAACAAACTCAAAAGCCAAGTTTTCATTAAAAACTTCTCGTAAAATTTACAAACCAGAGATAAAAACAAAAACCTCTACCAAATATTAAAATCTTAAAAAAAATACCTTTTCTTATATAAACTAATACCCTAGCCCAGATAGAAGTGGCATCCTTTTTTATGGTTTTTTCTGCTATAAAAAAGATATAGCGTCCCGAGGCTTCGGGATGGAAATAGCTCCTAAATAAAAAAAACACCCTGTTTTCACAGAGCGTTTTTTAGTATAATTGAATCTTAAAGATTAAGCTTTTCCGGCAGCAATTAGGTTTAATGCTGAACCTGCAACGAACCAGCCAATTTGACCTGCGTTGTAGGTGTGGTTTGCCAAGATTATATCTTTTGTTCCATTTGCATGAACGAATTCCAACGTTAAAGGTTTTCCGGGAGCGAACTCTGTTAAATCAGTAAAGTTAATGGTATCGTCTTCCTGAATTTTATCGTAATCTGCTTCGTTAGCGAATGTTAATCCTAAAAGTCCTTGTTTTTTAAGGTTTGTTTCGTGAATACGGGCAAAAGATTTTACCAATACGGCTTTAACACCCAAGAAACGTGGCTCCATTGCAGCATGCTCACGTGATGAACCTTCGCCATAATTGTGATCTCCCACAACGATAGACGGAACTCCAGCCGCTTTGTATGCACGTGCTACAGCAGGAACTGCATCATAAGTACCTGTTAATTGATTTTTAACGGAGTTTGTTTTTTGGTTGAATGCATTTACGGCACCAATCAACATATTGTTTGAAATATTATCTAAATGTCCGCGGAAACGTAACCATGGTCCAGCCATAGAAATATGATCCGTCGTACATTTTCCGAATGCTTTGATTAATAATTTTGCACCTGTAATGTTTTTACCATCCCAAGCATCAAACGGAGCTAATAATTGTAAACGCTCTGATGTTGGACTCACAACAACCTGAACTCCTGAACCGTCTTCAGCAGGAACCTGGAATCCCGGATCTTTAACATCAAATCCTCTTGGAGGCAATTCGTCTCCTGTTGGCGCTTCAAGTCTTACTTCTTCTCCATCTTCGTTGATTAACGTATCTGTTAAAGGGTTAAAACCAAGATCTCCCGCAATAGCCATAGCGGTAACCAATTCTGGCGAACCTACGAAAGCTAAAGTATTTGGATTACCATCTGCACGTTTTGAGAAGTTACGGTTGAAAGAGTGAACGATTGTGTTTCTTTCTTCTTTTTCTGCTCCATCTCTGTCCCACATACCAATACATGGTCCGCAGGCATTTGCAAAAACGGTAGCTCCAATTTTTTCAAAAGTATCGATAAATCCATCTCTTTCAATTGTATAACGAACAACCTCTGAACCTGGAGTAATTGTAAATTGAGATTTAGTTTTTAAGTTTTTAGCACTTACTTGTCTTGCCAAAGAGGCTGCACGCGAAATATCTTCATAAGATGAGTTTGTACATGAACCAATTAAACCAACCTGAATTTGCAAAGGCCAGTTGTTTTTGATTGCTGTTTCTTTCATTTTAGAAATTGGAGTCGCTAAATCCGGAGTGAAAGGTCCGTTTAAGTGTGGCTCTAATTCTGTTAAGTTGATTTCGATAACCTGATCAAAATATTGTTCTGGATTAGCATATACTTCTGGATCTCCAGTTAAGTAAGAAGCTACTTTGTCTGCAGCATCAGCAACATCGGCTCTATTTGTAGAACGTAAATAACGACTCATAGAATCATCATAACCAAAAGTTGAAGTTGTAGCTCCAATTTCTGCACCCATATTACAAATAGTACCTTTTCCTGTACAAGACATAGAAGTTGCTCCTTCTCCAAAATATTCAACGATTGCACCAGTTCCTCCTTTTACAGTAAGAATACCGGCAACTTTAAGAATAACATCTTTAGGAGCTGTCCAACCTGATAATTTACCAGTTAGTTTTACTCCAATTAATTTAGGAAATTTAAGTTCCCAAGCCATACCAGACATAACGTCTACAGCATCTGCTCCACCAACACCAATAGCAACCATTCCTAAACCACCTGCATTTACAGTGTGAGAATCGGTACCAATCATCATTCCGCCAGGGAAAGCATAATTTTCAAGTACTACCTGGTGAATAATTCCAGCTCCTGGTTTCCAGAAACCAATTCCGTATTTATTAGAAACTGATGACAAGAAGTCGAAAACTTCATTGCTTTGCGTTTTTGCTCGGGCCAAATCGGTTGCGGCATCAACTTTTGCCTGAATCAAGTGATCACAGTGGACCGTTGTAGGTACTGCTACTTTAGGCTTTCCGGCATGCATAAATTGCAATAATGCCATTTGAGCAGTTGCATCCTGACATGCTACACGATCCGGTGCAAAATCAACATAATCTACTCCTCTTCCAAACGCCTGAGTTGGATTTCCATCCCAAAGGTGATTGTATAAAATTTTCTCTGTTAAGGTAAGTGGACGCCCAACAATCTCGCGTGCTTTATCAACACGACCTGGCATGTTCTCATACACTTTTTTAATCATTTCAATATCAAAAGCCATAAGTATAATTGTTTTTGTTTTTGTTATTTTGAACATGACAAGTTACGAAAAATAGAGTACCCAGAAAAGAAAAAGCCTGAGTTTATTGACTCAGGCTTTTTATCTATAATGATTATAACTAATCGCGTGATTACATCACTAACAGTTTATGAGAAGGTGCAAATCTAGTTAGACTAATACCATCTACTGCAGCTGTATATTCAGCAAGTGTAGGAGTTCTACCCAAAATTGTAGACAAAACTACAACTGGTGTAGAAGAAAGTAATGACTCTCCTTTTTTACCTTCTGTATCTTCTACAACTCTTCCTTGGAAAAGACGCGTAGAAGTTGCCATTACAGTATCTCCTTTTGCTGCTTTTTCCTGGTTACCCATACAAAGGTTACATCCTGGACGCTCTAAGTACAACATGTTTTCGTATTCTGTACGCGCTGCTCCTTTTGGTGCATTATCGTTAAATTCGAAACCTGAGTATTTTTGTAAAACTTCCCAATCACCTTCAGCTTTAAGTTCGTCTACAATATTATATGTAGGTGGCGCTACTACAAGCGGCGCTTTGAACTCAACTTTACCGTGAAGATCTTCGATGTTTTTAAGCATTTGAGCTAAAATCTTCATATCTCCTTTGTGAACCATACAAGAACCAATAAATCCAAGATCTACTTTTTTCTCTCCTCCGTAAAAAGAAAGAGGTCTGATTGTATCGTGTGTATATCTTTTAGAAACATCTGCATTGTTTACGTCTGGATCAGCAATCATAGGCTCGATAATTTGATCAAGATCTACAACAACTTCTGCATAATACTTCGCATTTGCATCTGGAGTTAATGCTGGTTTTTCAGCTGATTTAATCTCTGCGATTCTCTTATCTGCTTTATTGATCAATCCTTGAAGAACTTGTTTTTCATTGTCCATTCCTTTACCGATCATGATCTGGATTCTACTTTTTGCAATCTCAAGAGATTCAATTAAAGTATCATCTTCAGAAATACAGATAGAAGCTTTTGCTTTCATCTCTGCAGTCCAGTCTGTAAATGTAAATGCCTGATCAGCAGTAAGAGTTCCTAGATGAACCTCAATAATTCTACCCTGGAAAACATTTTCACCACCAAACTTTTTAAGCATTTGAGCTTGTGTTGAGTGAACTACATCACGGAAGTCCATGTAATCTTTCATTTCTCCTTTGAAAGTAACTTTCACAGATTCCGGAATTGGCATAGAAGCCTCTCCTGTAGCAAGTGCAAGAGCAACTGTTCCTGAGTCAGCACCAAAAGCAACACCTTTTGACATTCTTGTATGAGAGTCACCACCAATAATGATAGCCCACTCATCGATAGTAATATCATTAAGAACTTTATGAATTACGTCTGTCATTGAATGGTAAACTCCTTTAGGATCACGAGCAGTAATTAAACCGAAATCGTTCATGAATTTCATCAACTTTGGAATATTTGCCTGAGCTTTTTTATCCCATACTGAAGCTGTGTGACATCCTGATTGGTAAGCACCATCAACGATTGGAGAGATTACTGTAGCAGCCATAGATTCTAATTCCTGAGCAGTCATAAGACCTGTCGTATCCTGAGAACCTACGATATTTACTTCTACACGAACATCTGAACCTGCGTGTAATACTTTACCCGGAGTGATTCCAACAGCGTTTCTGTTGAAGATTTTCTCTACTGCTGTAAGTCCTTGTCCTTCAATAGAAATCTCTTTTGATGGAGCAAATACAAGTGGAGCTTCAATATCTAAAATTTTCGCCGCTAATGTTTGAAGTTTTTTACCAAATACAATCGCATATGATCCTCCAGCTTTAATGAATTCCATTTTCTGAGGCGTGAATGCCTTAGAAATGTCAATTAATTCTTTATCGCCGTTATAAAGTTTCTTAGTTTTTGTATTTATTGTAAGTATAGTTCCAGTAGCAACAGAGTAAGCTTCTTCTAAGATTGGTTCGTTATTCTCATTACGAATAATATTACCATCTGCATCAAGCTTTTTAACCCAGTTTTTAAGGTCTAAACCAATACCACCAGTTACGTCAACAGTTGTCAGGAAAATTGGAGAAATTCCGTTTGTTCCTGCAACGATTGGAGCAATATTAATAAATGGAACATATGGACTTGCTTGTTTACCTGTCCAAAGTGCCACGTTATTAACTCCTGACATTCTAGATGAACCTACACCCATTGTGCCTTTTTCAGCAATCAACATAACGCTTGCGTCAGGATGTTTTGCTTGTAATGCTTTAATTTCCTCTTGTGCCTGAGGCGTAATCATACATTTACCATGAAGTTCACGGTCAGAACGTGAGTGTGCCTGATTACCCGGAGAAAGTAAATCTGTCGAAATATCTCCTTCACCAGCAATATATGTAACTACTTTAATTTCTTCAACTACCTCTGGAAGAGTTGTAAAAAACTCTGCCTGAGCATAACTTTTAATAATTTCGATCGCAGCTGCATTACCATTTTTGAATGCTTCTTTTAAACGATCTGTATCTGCTTCATAAAGGTAAACTTGTGTCTTAAGAACTTTTGCAGCTTCTTTTGCAATAGCAGCATCATTTCCAAGTGCCAAATCCAGTAAAACTTCAATAGAAGGTCCACCTTTCATGTGTGATAACAACTCAAAAGCAAAAGCAGGAGTAATTTCTTTTACTACAGCTTCGCCTAGAATAATTTCTTTTAAAAACTTCGCTTTTGTACCTGCAGCGCTCGTAGTCCCCGGTACAACATTATAAATAAAAAAGTTAAGAGAATCTGCTCTATACTCGTTATTCAAATCTTTAATTTGTTCAATGATTTCGCTTAATAATTCAGCACCATCAATTGGTTTCGGGTTAAGCCCTTGACCTTTTCGTTCTTCAATTTCTTGGATGTAATCCTGATAAATATTCATAATAAAAGTCTTTTCTAGGTATTTTTATTTTTTTGTACGCAAATTTAGGTATTAAAGCCGAGAATTAAAAAAAATATAATAGAACTCGCCTTTTCAAAAATTATTATTGTTAAAAAACGATTTTGACTGCTTGTTTTTGCCAAAATAGCAGTTTTGTATTAAAAAAATGAATTATTAATATTTTAATATCTTTTCTTTAACAAAGTCGGAATTCATTGTTAAAAAGGAAGTCAGATTTTACCCCGTTTTTAGCTAAGAATCTTTCTAAATTAAAATTTACAACGTTATAGTTACGATTTTTGACGTCTGTTTTTAGTCTTTTTCCTGAGTTAAAATTTTATCAAATTTTGCATTAAAAAAAAACACATAAAATATTTGTAATTCAATTTTTCTTTTAACTTTGTATTTCAAAGTTCTTTCAAAAACATAAAACTATGAAATACAAATTAGAAAATGCGAATGATTACTCAAATCAAATTGGCGTCGGGGTAAGTTTATTCACCAGTTTATTCAGTAGTCTTTTTTTATTGATTTTATTATTAAATGAAAACACTAAATTTTACGGTGCTGGAGCATTGGGTACTTTTACATTGATAATCGAGTTTATTTACGGAGTTACCGTCACATTCCTTATTCTTAGAAAAAGAGAAAAATATCTTCATCTAACTCCTTTCCTTATACTTAACTGGTTTATTGGATGTTTCTGCCTAAATACTTTCGTTCCAATATTCGAAGATCTTCCATTTTGGGTTTACCTCACCACTTTGCTATTTTTTATTAGTAATTTTTTCATTTACCAAAAAACAAAAGAAAATAGTTTTATTCTTTCTCTCTTTTTTATAAATGGATTATCTTATAGTATAATATTGTATTTCACATTCTATCTATTACCTCTTACTCCTTTTGCTTTTATTGGAATTCTATTATTAGGAATTGGTTTTTATGCATTAGTCCCTTTACTTGTTTCTATTATTCATATAGTAACTATCGCTCGTTATTTTCAAGAAAACAGAAAACATTTTATTTCATTCATTGCAGGTTTTGGATTTATTTTAGTCGTCTTATTTTCTTTTGTTGTAATGCTTGACAGAGAGAGTCGACTTATTAATGTTAGACGTCCTATCAATTCTTTTACTACAAATGACGATTTACCCAATTATATAAAAATATCACAAAGTCTTGAACCTAACTTTTTAAATGAAATTTTATTAAAAAAAGACATCGTTTATACTGGTCCTGAAAAGTTCTTTAATTATGATCTTGGTTCTTTTGGAATGAAACAATTTAACGAAAGAAAAGTCCACAATCCTTTTATTACAATAGCTTACATTTTTTGTGAAGATCTTGACCTGAGTCAAGACGACCGAATTAATATTCTTAAATCTAATTTTGACAAAAGATTAGAAACAGAAGAACAATTGTGGAGTGGTGAAGATCTGATTACCAAAAACATCAAAGAAGATGTAAAATTATACCCGGACAGCAGGCTTGCTTATACAGAAATTACCATGGATATTGCCTGTAATGAAGACACATGGAGTGATCAGGAAGCTATTTATTCTTTTCAGCTTCCTGAAGGTTCTGTTGCAACTTCACTTTCATTATGGGTAAACGGCATTGAAAGAAAAGGAGTTTTAACGACTAAAGAGAAAGCTAAAGCAGCATACAATCAAATTGTTGGTGTAGAAAGCCGCGATCCGTCGTTAATGCAATGGAGAGAAGGAAACAAAGTTGTCGTGAGAGTTTTTCCTGTAAACTATAAAACTCCAAGAACTTTTAAATGCGGTTTCACTACTCCTTTAAAAGTGGAAGATGATAAATTGAAATACGAAAGCCTTTCTATTAAAGGTCCAAATATTTCAAATGCTTCTACAATTTCCAGAATCCAGATGACAGGAAAAAGTGATGTAGAGACAAGTAAGGATTTTAAACTGCAAAATAATTTCTATGTCAATGAATCAAAAGGTCTTGACGATTGGCAGGCAATAATACCTTTGCGCAAAATATCGAAGCTGAATTCTTTTGCCTGGAAGGATAAAATATACGAAGTAAAAGAAAGTCAAGAAGTGAACGTTCCTTTTAATACATCAGAAGTCATTTTAGATTTAAACAGCAACTGGACAACTCAGGAAATTGAATCATTTGTAAACGTAAAAGGAAAAGAATTTTACGTGTATGACAACAAAGAGAAAAAAGCAATAAACAAAGAGAATTTCGAAACTATTTTCTTTAATTTCAAATATTTACATTACTCTTTATTACCTCTATTTGAAATCAAAAAAAATAGTTTGATCATAACCAAATCTGGAAATTTTTCTGCAAATTTTGAAGAACTTAATGAATCTGAATATTTAAAAAAGATTCGAAGTCGTACTAAATCTCAAAATCTGAAAGTTATTAATATTTCCGGAAACATTAATCCATTTTGGCAGACCGTAAAAGAGCAAAACTATGTAGACTTTTACCAGACAAGCTTGAGAAATAGTTTAAAAATGCTGCAGGAAAATTATTTCATCAAGTATAAAACTGCAGATAATATAGTTAATATTGAGCCTTCAAACATTTCGATTTACGAAAAACCAAAAGACAGTATTTCTAAAAGTAGTGGCCCAAATCATATTTATAGAATGTATGCTTTTGGAAAGGTTTTAGAAGAACAAGTTAAGATTCAGAATGATTCTTTGGTTCAAAACCAATATGTAGATTTAGCCAAAGATGCTAATATTGTAACTCCAATATCTTCTTTGATTGTTCTTGAAACGGACAAAGATTACAAAAATAATGGAATTGAAAAAAACGTCAACACTTTAGGAAATGCTTCTATCAATAACGATGGCGCTGTTCCTGAACCACACGAATGGTTATTGATTATTCTTGGATCGACAATACTTTTTATTTATTACAGAAAAACAAAAAAGCAAGCTGTATAATGAATGATTTTTTAATTCAGCATAAAAAAACAATTTTCCTGTTTATTTTAGTTTGCCTCTTTGGGATAAACTACACTATTGTATTAAATGGTCTTGACAATAATCTTTTTGGAATTGTTTTTTCTATATTATTATTTCTTATCGGGGGTAGAAAAACTTCATTTAACATGAACTACCCTCTTTTAGGATTAATTTTTCTATTAGAATTCGTTAGTTATCGCTTACATATCAAATCTTTACATTTTTTAAGTTTATCACTATTTGTTTGTTTTATCTATTATTGCTTTACTCAAAAATTTTCATTCATTGCTTTTATCTGCATTATATTATTTTCCTCGCTCTTTAATACTTTCTTTGATTATTTAACGGTCGAAATCAAACAAACACTTTGTTACGGCGTATATCTAACTTTAAAAGACTTTATTACGATTACTAAAATAGAAGGCGTCAATTTTTACATCAATAATGCAAAAATCACAATAGACACCGCTTGCATGGGATTATCTATGTTTAAAACAGGCTTACTCGCTGGAGCTTTTTTATTGACTATAGAAGAACGAAAACAGGAGAAATATTTTACTATCAAACAAATTCTTCTTTTCTGCTTTCTGTTGATCTTATTAAATATTGTTTCAAATTACTTCAGAATAATAACTCTAATTCTATTTAATTGTACCGAAGAAAACATTCTTCACCACACCATTGGCTTACTCTGTTTCGTGTTTTATCAAATTGTTCCAATGTTATTTTTAGTTCGTTTTTTCAAACCTAAAAAAGAAGCAATCAAAAATGACAAAACCAAGAAGTTTAGTTTATTCCCTATTACAATAGCAATACTAATTGTATTTGTAACCAGTTTAGAAATAAAAAAACAACAAGATTACAAACTATTGACTAATATAAGCTCTGACTATAATATTAGTAAAGGTGTCTGGGTAAACACAGAAGTTTTTAAGATTGTAACTCCCGAAAAACTCATTTACATTAAAACGCCGGCACACAATCCGTTGATTTGCTGGACAGGAAATGGTTATAAAGTAATAGAATCAAAAGTGATAAAGAAAAACAATGAAGAAATATGTTTTGTTCGAATGGAGAAAAACAACACTCAATACTTCTCTTATTGGTGGTATGAATGTGATACTAAAAAATATACTTCTCTAATTGAAGTATTGTTTGTCAAACTCTTTTATAATAAATCAATCCGACTTGTAAACGAAACCAGCAAAACTCCTTTATAAAAAAAAGCCTAACTGATTCTTAAATCGGTTAGGCTTTTTTTTATGCTTTTATATTCTCTTACATCAACTTCTGAATAATAATTTCTTCTGTTATTCCTTCAGCATCTGCTTTGTAATTCTTAATAATTCTGTGACGCAATATTCCGGTTGCAACCGCTTTTACATCTTCAATATCCGGCGAAAATTTACCATTGAAAGCTGCATGTGCTTTTGCTGCCAAAATTAAATTTTGAGAAGCTCTTGGTCCTGCTCCCCAATCTAAATAATTCTTTACAAAATCATTTGACAAAGCATTATCCGGACGTGTTTTACTAACCAGAGTTACTGCATATTCAATAACATTATCGGCTACAGGAATTCTACGAATCAAATGCTGAAAATCTATAATTTCCTGAGCTGTAAATAAAGGATTAATCGTTGTTTTAACATCAGATGTTGTACGTTTTACAACTAATACTTCTTCTTCAAAACTTGGATATTCTAATTTGATTGCAAACATAAAACGGTCTAATTGCGCTTCCGGCAAAGGATAAGTTCCCTCTTGCTCAATTGGGTTTTGAGTTGCTAATACAAAATAAGGTAAATCTAATTTATAATTCTGACCCGCGATTGTAACGGAACGTTCCTGCATTGCTTCAAGTAAAGCAGCTTGCGTTTTAGGCGGGGTTCTGTTAATCTCGTCAGCAAGAATGATATTCGAGAAAATTGGTCCTTTAATAAATTTAAAGTGCCTGTTTTCGTCCAGAATCTCACTTCCTAAAATATCCGAAGGCATTAAATCAGGCGTAAACTGAATTCTTTTAAAATCTAATCCCAAAGCCTGAGACAAAGTATTAATCATTAAAGTTTTTGCCAATCCCGGAACACCAATTAAAAGTGCGTGTCCTCCAGAAAATATACAAAGTAAAATTTGATCTACAACGTCATCTTGACCTACAATTATTTTTGCTATTTCGGCTTTTAATTCGTTTCGTTTTTGAACCAGATTGTGAATTGCTGTTACGTCAGACATCTATGAATATATTTTAAATTAAAAAGAGTTAGTGCTATGAATTCATAAAACTAACTCTTTTTCTTTATTTAATAAAAATTATTTTTTCAACCAATTGTATACAAAATTACAATCTCTGTACTCTCCAATAATTTTGATATAAGTATCTTTTATTTTTGTATCAAACCATTTAGAAATTGTTGTGATTTGCTTTTCTTTCAATGCTAATTCTTTAATTTTTGTATAATCCTTAGCATAGTCAGCAACGTGTTCGTCAATTCTATTAGTAACAGTAATTAACTTATATGTTTTTTTACCTTTATCATCAACATTTAAAAGTGGTTGTGAAACTTCATCATCTTTTAAATTAGAAACCTGACTGTATAAAGTAGGATCCATTTTAGTCAACTCAAAACGAGTATCCTGTGTATTAGGATTTACCAAAGTTCCTCCGTTTGCTCTTGTTTCTTTTTCATCAGATTCTGTTCTTGCAGCATCTGCAAAAGAAATCTCTTTGCTTACAATCTTAGCTCTAATGTTAGCAATTCTTTCCTTAGCATCTTTCAAAGCATCTTCAGAAACTGTTGGAGCAATTAAAATATGACGTAATTCAACTTCTTGTCCTTTAATTTTTTCTACCATAATAATATGGAATCCAAAAGTAGTTTCAAAAGGCTCTGAAACTTCTCCTTCGGCTAAACTAAAAGCAACATCTTTAAATTCTTTTACAAATGGAGTTTTTCTGGTCATTTTATAATATCCACCATTTGGTGCAGATCCAGGGTCCTGAGAATATAAAACTGCCTTTGTCGCAAAACTAGAACCTTCCAAAACATCTTTACGAATTGCATTCAATCTATCGATTACTTTTTGCTTATCTTCTTTAGAGACTTTAGGCTCAACCACAATTTGTGCTACTTCCATTTCTGCTCCAAAAGTTGGCAATTCTTCTTTTGGTATTTTTCTAAAGAAATTACGAACTTCTTCAGGAGTTATCTCTACAGCATCTACAATTTTCTTAGTCATTTCCTGAGCTAATTTTTGCTCTTTTAAGATATCAGCAAAATAAGTTTTAAATTCCTCTACAGAATTCTTCTTATAATACGCTACAACTTTATTGATATCTCCAACTTGTTGAACCATATAGTTCAAACGATCATCCATCATTCCTCTAACTTCCGCATCACTAACAATGATACTATCCTGAATAGCCTGATGAGCATATAATTTATCTTCTAAAAGTTTTCCAAGCATTTGGCATCTTGTAATATCTTTTATAGAACCTCCTTGTGCTGTAATCTCCAAATATCCTTTATCAATATCAGAATCTAAAACAATATAATCTCCAACATTAGCAATAATACCATCAACTTTCAGCTTTTGGCCAGGGGCAACTTGAATTGGTTTCTTAACTACAGTATCTTTTATAATTTCCTGAGCCGAAATAATTGAAGTGAAAAAAAGTAAAAAACACATTGTCAACACTAGCTTGTAATCAATTGTTTTTAGCTGTAATTTTTTTAATAACATTATTTTAAATTTAATTTGAATGTAAAGATCTTGTTTTTAGAATTCCGTTTTAAACTAAAATCAACTTAACCTATATTTTCAGAAATGACTCTAAAAACACTAAATATTTAAGATCTAGTTCTTTTAACTTATGCCGAACAAAAATAACAATTCAATTACATAATACAACTATCAGCTATACTATTAACAAAAAATTATATGGAGTACACCTAAATTCCATAACAGAAACACCAATTGGGGGAGATTAATCTTTTCAAAACAGCAAAATCATTGCTTTTATTTCTCTAAAAATCCTGCAATTATCAAAACAAATACAATTTCCAAACTGTTAAATTACAATTGAATAAAAAAAGTTTTTAACACTACAACGTTTTCGTTGTATAACTATTTTCTTATAAAAACTGATCGATACAAAAAATATATACTTTAGATGAATAATTTACAATTTATAGCTGTCAAAATTACGAATTGTTCGTTTTTAACCCTCTATAAATATGTAATTATAACTTTATTAATCTAACCTTAACCAAATCTCGATTATGAAAAAACCTAATGCAAAGATTTATTTAATTGCAGCAATTACAGCATTCTTTTGTTCTTGTTCGCAAAATGAAACAAACGAAGTCGATTCAAAAGCTGAAAGTCAGAAATTTGAAATCATTAATGTAACTCATCATGATGGAAAACCCTTTAGTACAGGACTTTCTAAAACATCTTCAACAGGAAAATATGTAGACAATCCTGGTGGAGGAGTTATGATGCAGGCCTTTTATTGGGATGTTCCCGCTGGTGGAAACTGGTGGAATACCGTAAGCGGTAAAGTAGCTGCCTGGGGCAACGCAGGAATTGGCTCAATATGGTTGCCGCCTGCTTCAAAAGCACAAAATGGTGCGTTCTCTATGGGATATGATCCTACTGATTATTTTGATTTTGGAGATTACAATCAAAATGGTTCTACTGAAACAAGATTCGGATCTAAAACTGAGCTTGTAAACTTGATTACAAATGCGCATACTGAAAACCTTAAAGTATACGCTGATATTGTAATTAATCACAATAGTGGAGGTCAATCTGAAGCTAATCCGTTTACAGGAACCAATACGTGGACTAATTTTACAGGAATAGCTTCTGGAAAATTCCCGCGTAATTACAATGATTTTTACAAAAACAGCTATGGTAATAATGATGAAGGAGCTTTTGGTGGTTTCCCTGATTTATGCCACGCGGCTCCAAATGTTCAAAATTGGTTGTGGCTTAGAACTGACGGAGTTGGTAAATACTACAAAAACACCATGAAATTTGATGGTTGGAGATTTGATTATGTAAAAGGTTTTGCTCCATGGGTTGTACACGATTGGAATGCAAATGTGGGCGGATTTTCAGTTGGTGAATATTGGGATGCAAACGTAAATACTCTTGAATGGTGGGCAAATAACGCTAACAGTTCTGTGTTTGATTTTGCTTGCTACTACAAAATGAACGATGCTTTCGACGGAAATAATCTTGCTCTATTAAACGACGACATGATGTGGAAGAGAAATCCATACAAAGCCGTTACGTTTGTGACAAATCATGATACAGATGAAATTTCGAATAAATTATTGGCGTATTCCTACATATTAACACATGAAGGATATCCAACAATTTTCTACAGAGATTATGAAGAATGGCTGGACAAAAACAAATTAAACAACCTTATTTGGATTCACAATAATAAAGCGACCGGAACAACTTCAATATTATATTCGGATAATGACGAATATGTTGCAAGAAGAAATGGTTACAACGGAAATCCGGGATTAGTAGTTTATATCAATAACTCAGATTCATGGCAAGAAAGATGGATTCAAACCAATTGGGCTAATACTCAAATTAAAGATTTTACAGGAAACTCAACTTGGTATCCAACAACTCAGGCAGATAAATGGGTAAAAATACAATGTCCTCCAAAAGGATATTCAGTTTGGTCTATTAATCAGTAATTTTAAATTTAGACTTTTATAAGGCTGTCCTAAAAAACAGCCTTATTTTTTTGCTTATAAATTATCTCTAATAAATTGAAAGAGTTCCTAATTTAAGAAGTGAATATTTTTATTAAGCCGTAATTAATAGTACTTTTGCAACCTATTTATACGAAATATGAGCTTTTTAAAAGAAATACAACGCAGAAGAACATTTGGAATTATATCGCATCCCGATGCCGGTAAAACTACTTTAACTGAAAAATTATTGTTGTTTGGAGGGGCTATTCAGGAAGCTGGTGCTGTAAAAAACAATAAAATTAAAAAAGGAGCAACGAGTGATTTCATGGAAATCGAACGCCAAAGAGGTATTTCGGTTTCAACCTCTGTACTTGCTTTTAATTATAAAGACAAAAAAATCAACATTCTTGATACTCCGGGACACAAGGATTTTGCCGAAGATACTTTTAGAACTTTAACTGCTGTTGATAGTGTTATTGTTGTAATTGACGTTGCAAAAGGGGTTGAGGAACAAACTGAAAAATTGGTTGCAGTTTGTAGAATGCGTAACATTCCGATGATTGTTTTCATCAATAAATTAGATCGTGAAGGTAAAGATGCTTTTGATTTGATGGATGAAGTGGAACAAAAACTTGGATTAAAAGTTACACCTTTAAGTTTCCCTATTGGTATGGGTTATGATTTCCAGGGAATTTATAATTTATGGGAAGAAAACATCAACCTTTTTAGTGGAGACAGCCGTAAAAATATTGAAGAAACTATTGCTTTTTCTGATATTCAAAACAATCCGGAATTAGATAAAATTGTTGGTCAAAAAGCAGCTGAAAAACTTCGTGAGGAATTAGAATTGATTGATGAAGTTTATCCAAAATTTGAACGTCAGGATTATTTAGACGGAAAAATTCAGCCTGTATTTTTTGGTTCGGCATTAAATAATTTTGGAGTTCGCGAATTATTGGATTGTTTCGTGGCTATTGCTCCTTCACCAAGACCAAAAGATTCTGAAACTCGTTTAGTTGATCCTAAAGAAGAAAAAATGACCGGTTTTGTTTTTAAAATCCATGCTAATATGGATCCAAAACACCGTGATCGTTTGGCATTTATAAAAATTGTTTCCGGAACTTTCGAAAGAAACAAGCCTTATTACCATGTTCGTCAAAAGAAAAATCTAAAATTCTCTAGTCCGAACGCCTTTTTTGCTGAGAAAAAGGAAATTGTAGACATTTCATATCCTGGTGATATTGTAGGTTTACATGATACTGGAAACTTTAAAATTGGTGATACTTTGACAGAAGGTGAAATAATGAGTTTCAAAGGAATTCCAAGTTTCTCTCCAGAGCACTTTAGATACATTAACAACGCTGATCCTATGAAAGCCAAGCAATTGGACAAAGGTGTTGATCAGTTAATGGATGAAGGTGTTGCACAGTTGTTTACATTAGAAATGAACAATCGTAAAGTAATTGGAACTGTTGGAGCGCTACAATATGAGGTTATTCAATATCGTTTAGAACATGAATATGGCGCTAAATGTACTTATGAGAATTTCCCGGTTCACAAAGCTTGTTGGGTAAAACCTGATGATGCAAAAAATGACGAGTTTAAAGAATTCAAACGTATCAAACAGAAATTCTTAGCTCATGATAAATATGGTCAATTGGTATTTTTAGCCGATTCTGATTTCACAATTCAAATGACACAAAATAAATATCCAAGTGTAAAATTATTTTTCACTTCGGAATTTGATTAAATTTCATTTATAAAAACCATAAAAAAAGCGCTAATGAAAATTAGCGCTTTTTTTTAATTTGAATTAAACCAACCTTGATACTAAGTCATTATATTTCAAAAATTAATCTATTTTTTGTAAGAGCAAGCAAATTAAAACAATACTATCAAATAAGAAAATTTAGTCGACGAAAGTAAAACTAAATCGGATAAACTACACTTAATTTTAAGTATCATCCAAAAAAAAGCCCCATTACTGGGGCTTTTATTAATTTATGCTTGTCCTGCCGGACCAAAATTAAGCGGGATTGGTGCTTGTTCTGTCTCTTTGATTTCGCCATGAGCGGCTTCAAAACGATGAATGTTTTCACCAATTGCTTTCAATAATCTTTTAGCATGTTGTGGTGTCAAGACAATTCTTGACTTTACCTTGGCTTTAGGAATACCGGGCATAATGCTCACAAAATCTAAAACAAATTCTGATGATGAGTGGTTGATAATCGCCAGATTAGAATAAATTCCTTCTGCAATAGTTTCGTCCAACTCAATGTTAATCTGCTCTGGTTGTTGTTTCGGATTACTCATAGTTTCCTAATTAATAAATATATTCTTCTTTATTAGCCATCATTTCATTGTAATCGTCTTTAGATCCTACGATAGTATTATCGTATTCTCTCATACCAGTTCCTGCAGGAATTCTGTGTCCAACAATTACATTTTCTTTCAATCCTTCTAAATCATCTACTTTACCAGCTACAGCAGCTTCGTTAAGTACTTTTGTTGTTTCTTGGAAAGAAGCAGCAGAGATGAATGATTTAGTTTGTAGCGAAGCTCTTGTAATACCTTGTAAAACTGGCGTTGCAGTTGCAGTAATTACGTCTCTAGCTACAACTAGATTTTTATCATTTCGTTTAAGCAATGAATTCTCATCACGTAAATCACGAGGCGAAATAATCTGACCTGGTTTCAATACCGCAGAATCTCCAGCGTCTTCAACTACTTTCATACCGTATAATTTATCATTTTGAACGATAAAATCTTTAGTGTGAATTAATTGATCTTCTAGGAATAATGTATCTCCTGGATCTTGAACTCTTACTTTACGCATCATTTGACGAATAACTACCTCAAAGTGCTTGTCATTAATTTTTACCCCTTGTAAACGGTATACCTCTTGAATTTCATTTACCAAGTACTGTTGAACAGCAGCTGGTCCTTGAATTCTTAAGATGTCGTCTGGCGTAATTGCACCGTCAGACAATGGTACTCCTGCTCTTACGAAGTCATTTTCTTGTACTAAGATTTGGCTAGAAAGTTTAACTAAATACTTTTTAATCTCACCAAATTTAGATTCGATAACAATTTCACGGTTACCTCTTTTGATTTTTCCAAAAGAAACAACACCATCAATTTCAGAAACAACCGCTGGGTTTGAAGGGTTACGAGCCTCAAGCAACTCAGTAATTCTTGGTAAACCTCCCGTGATATCGCCTGCTTTAGAAGAACGACGTGGAATTTTTACTAATACTTTACCTGCTTTAATTTTCTCACCGTTCTCAACCATAAGGTGTGCCCCTACTGGTAAGTTATACGAACGAATCAATTCACCTTCTTTACCATAAACTAATAAAGTTGGAATTAATTTTTTATTTCTTGCTTCAGAAATTACTTTTTCCTGGAATCCTGTTTGCTCATCGATTTCAACCATGAACGATTGTCCTTGCTCTAAATCTTCGTAAGCAATCTTACCAGTAAATTCAGAAACAATTACACCATTATATGGATCCCACTTACAGATCACAGATCCTTTAGTAACTACTTCACCATCCTTAACAAAAATACTAGATCCGTAAGGAATGTTATGTGTATTTAAAACGATTCCAGTTTTCTCATCAACTAATTTTAATTCAGTTGAACGTGATACTACGATATCAACCGCATTACCTTCGCTGTCCTCACCTTTTACAGTTTTTAAATCTTCAATCTCAAGTCTACCGTTGAATCTTGTTATAATACTAGACTCTTCAGAAATACCTCCAGCAACCCCTCCAACGTGGAACGTACGAAGTGTCAACTGTGTACCTGGCTCTCCAATAGACTGAGCTGCAATAACTCCTACTGCTTCACCTCTTTGTGTCATCTTACCAGTAGCTAAGTTTCTACCGTAACATTTCGCACAAATACCTTTTAAAGCCTCACAAGTTAATGGAGATCTAACTTCTACTCTTTCAATCGGAGAAGCTTCGATAGTTCTCATGATTGCCTCAGTAATTTGTTGACCTGATTGAACCATTACTTCATTAGTAAGCGGATTTATAACATCTTGCAATGCAACACGTCCTAAAATTCTTTCTCCTAATGATTCAACAATTTCCTCATTTTTCTTCAAAGCAGAAACTTCAACACCTCTTAAAGTACCACAATCTTCGATGTTTACAATAACATCTTGTGAAACGTCATGAAGCCTTCTTGTTAAGTATCCAGCATCCGCCGTTTTAAGGGCCGTATCCGCAAGTCCTTTACGAGCACCGTGAGTAGAAATGAAGTACTCAAGGATCGAAAGACCTTCCTTAAAGTTAGAAAGAATCGGGTTTTCAATAATCTCACCACCACCAGCAGTAGATTTTTTAGGCTTAGCCATCAAACCACGCATACCAGTTAACTGACGAATCTGTTCCTTAGAACCCCTCGCCCCAGAGTCAAGCATCATATATACAGAGTTGAAACCTTGTTGGTCTTCTCTAATATTTTTCATTGCTAATTCTGTTAACTGAGCATTTGCTGAAGTCCATACGTCAATAACCTGGTTGTAACGCTCGTTATTGGTAATAAGACCCATGTTATAATTCACAGAAATACCTTCAACTTGCTCTCTGGCGTCTGCAATTAATTTTGTTTTTTGTTCTGGAATTCTAATATCACCTAAAGAGAATGATAAACCTCCTCTAAATGCGAATTTATAACCCATATCTTTCATATTGTCCAAGAAAGCTGCAGTAGTAGGTACATCAGTCACACTTAAAATGTGTCCGATAATATCTCTAAGGTTTTTCTTAGTCAATACATCATTGATATATCCAGCTGCTTCAGGTACTACTTCATTAAATAATACACGTCCTGCAGTTGTTTGAATGATTTTAAACACTAATTCTCCAGCATCATTAAAATCTTTTGCTCTAATTCTTACACGAGCATTCAATTCTAATCTTCCTTCGTTTAGTGCAATATTTACTTCTTCAGCAGAATAGAAAGTTAAGTCTTGACCTAAAATTATGTGTTCTGGCGTAGAGATACGTTCTTTGGTCATATAATATAGACCCAAGACCATATCCTGAGAAGGTACAGTAATTGGTGCTCCATTTGCAGGGTTAAGAATATTGTGAGAAGCCAACATTAATAATTGTGCCTCTAAAATAGCCTCTGGTCCTAATGGCAAGTGAACTGCCATCTGATCCCCATCAAAATCGGCGTTGAAAGCCGTACATACTAATGGGTGCAATTGGATCGCTTTTCCTTCAATTAATTTTGGTTGGAAAGCTTGAATACCAAGTCTGTGTAACGTAGGAGCACGGTTAAGTAATACCGGGTGACCTTTAATTACGTTTTCAAGGATATCCCAAACTACAGGCTCTTTTTTGTCTATGATTTTCTTAGCAGATTTTACTGTTTTAACAATACCTCTTTCAATCAATTTACGGATAACGAAAGGTTTGTATAACTCAGATGCCATATCTTTTGGCAATCCACATTCGAATAATTTTAATTCAGGACCAACAACAATTACCGAACGAGCAGAATAATCCACACGTTTTCCAAGTAAGTTTTGACGGAAACGTCCTTGCTTACCTTTTAAGGAATCAGATAATGATTTTAATGGTCTGTTAGATTCTGTTTTAACAGCAGAAGCTTTACGAGTGTTATCAAATAATGAATCTACTGATTCTTGCAACATACGTTTTTCGTTTCTTAAGATAACTTCTGGAGCTTTAATCTCCATTAATCTTTTCAAACGGTTATTACGGATGATTACACGACGGTATAAATCATTTAAATCTGAAGTTGCAAAACGACCTCCATCAAGTGGCACAAGCGGACGTAATTCTGGTGGAATAACTGGTACCACTTTCATAATCATCCACTCAGGACGATTTTCACGGTTTAAGTTAGACTCACGGAAAGACTCAACAACTTGTAATCTTTTTAAAGCTTCAGTTTTACGTTGTTTAGATGTTTCGTTGTTAGCGCTGTGTCTTAATTCATAAGATAAAGCATCTAAGTCGATACGAGCTAATAAGTCCATAATACATTCTGCTCCCATTTTGGCAACAAATTTATTAGGATCTAAATCATCTAAATATTGATTTTCTTGTGGAAGAGTATCTAAAATATTCAAATATTCTTCTTCAGTTAAGAAGTCTAATCTTTGTAAAGATTCTCCATCTGCATTTTTAGCAATACCAGCTTGAATTACTACATATCTTTCGTAGTAAATGATCATATCTAATTTCTTAGATGGAAGACCAAGGATATAACCAATTTTGTTTGGAAGAGAACGGAAGTACCAGATATGAGCAATTGGCACAACAAGGTTGATGTGTCCTACTCTGTCACGACGTACTTTTTTCTCTGTAACTTCAACACCACAACGGTCACAGATAATACCTTTGTAACGAATTCTTTTATATTTACCACAAGCACACTCAAAATCCTTAACAGGTCCGAAGATTCTTTCGCAGAATAATCCGTCACGCTCTGGTTTGTGAGTTCTGTAGTTAATTGTTTCAGGTTTCAACACCTCTCCTCTTGATTCTTTCAAGATAGATTCTGGTGAAGCTAATCCTATCGAGATTTTGTTAAATCTTTTTATAGGATTCTTATCTTTATTATTATTTCTATTATTCATCATAGTTTTTACTATTGATTTATCTGCAATTAAAAAATTGATTTTAACTTATAACCTTCTCTTTAAAAAAGAGTAAAACCATCAAGTCACTACCACGGATTACTTCTCTAAACTTCAAACGTCAATTTTGAAGTGCTAATTACAAAACCTTAAGGTTGTAAGTAAAAAATCGGAACGGTTTACGGGTATAAATCCTAAAAACTTTATTTTAATAAACAGCTTCAGTCTCAGACTTCAGTGTTGAACTGAATACTGAGACTGTAACTGAAAACTTTATTTATTCTTCTAAACGAATGTCAAGTCCAAGACCTTTCAATTCATGCATTAATACATTGAATGATTCTGGTAATCCTGGTTCTGGCATAGACTCACCCTTAACGATAGCCTCGTAAGTTTTAGCTCTACCAATAACGTCATCCGACTTAACTGTTAAGATTTCACGAAGAGTACTTGATGCCCCATAAGCTTCAAGTGCCCAAACCTCCATCTCTCCAAAACGCTGACCTCCAAATTGAGCTTTACCTCCAAGTGGTTGTTGAGTGATCAACGAGTATGGTCCGATAGAACGTGCGTGCATCTTATCATCAACCATGTGTCCTAATTTAAGCATGTAAATTACACCCACAGTTGCAGCTTGATGGAAACGCTCTCCAGTACCACCATCATAAAGATGTGTATGTCCGAAACGTGGTACTCCAGCTTCATCAGTCAAAGCATTGATTTGATCTAAAGATGCACCGTCAAAAATTGGAGTAGCAAATTTTCTACCCAAGTTCATACCAGCCCATCCAAGAACAGTTTCATAAATCTGACCAATGTTCATACGTGAAGGTACCCCAAGTGGATTCAATACGATATCTACTGGTGTTCCGTCTTCAAGGAAAGGCATATCTTCATGACGAACGATTCTTGCAACAATACCTTTGTTACCGTGACGTCCTGCCATTTTATCCCCTACTTTCAGTTTACGTTTTTTAGCGATATAAATTTTCGCTAATTTCAAGATTCCAGATGGTAATTCATCTCCAACTGTAATAGTGAATTTTTCTCTTCTTAAAGATCCTTGTAAGTCGTTCAGCTTAATTTTATAGTTATGAATTAAATCATTAACCATTTTATTTGTAGCGTCATCAGCAACCCATTGACCTTTGCTTAAGTGAGCAAAATCTTCTACTGCGTAAAGCATTTTTTGAGTATATTTTTTACCTTTTGGTAAAACTTCTTCACCCAAATCATTCATTACACCTTGAGATGTTTTTCCGTTAACGATCAAGAATAATTTCTCAACCAATCTGTCTTTTAATTCAACAAATTTAGTTTCAAATTCCATTTCTAAAGCGCCTAAAGCATCTTTATCCTGAGTACGTTTACGTTTATCTTTTACGGCTCTTGCAAATAATTTTTTGTCAAGAACTACACCATGTAAAGATGGAGAAGCTTTTAATGAAGCATCTTTTACATCACCTGCTTTATCCCCGAAGATTGCACGAAGCAATTTCTCTTCCGGAGTAGGATCTGATTCTCCTTTTGGTGTAATTTTTCCGATTAGAATGTCGCCAGGTTTAACCTCTGCTCCAATTCTGATCATACCGTTTTCATCTAAATCTTTAGTAGCTTCTTCAGAAACGTTAGGAATATCGTTTGTTAACTCTTCATTTCCTAACTTAGTATCTCTAACCTCTAATGAATAATCATCAACGTGGATAGAAGTAAAAATATCATCACGAACTACTTTTTCAGAAATTACAATCGCATCCTCAAAGTTATACCCTTTCCATGGCATGAACGCAACTTTTAAGTTTCTACCTAAAGCTAATTCACCATTTTGAGTAGCATATCCTTCTGATAATACCTGACCAAGAACAACTCTGTCACCTTTTCTTACGATTGGTTTCAAGTTGATACTTGTACCTTGATTGGTTTTTCTAAATTTAATTAAGTTGTATGTTTTTTCATCAGCATCAAAACTAACCATTCTCTCATCTTCAGTACGGTCGTATTTGATAGTAATGATATTAGCATCAACATATTCTACAGTTCCATCTCCTTCAGCATTAATCAATACTCTAGAATCTGAAGCCACTTGACGTTCTAAACCTGTACCAACGATTGGTGCTTCCGGACGGATCAAAGGAACCGCCTGACGCATCATGTTAGATCCCATCAACGCACGGTTCGCATCATCATGTTCCAAGAAAGGAATCAATGAAGCCGAAATCGAAGCAATCTGGTTAGGAGCAACGTCTGTATAATGTACTGCAGATGGCTCAACAACCGGGAAGTCACCTTCCTCACGAGCAATAACATTGCTTGCTGTAATTTTACCTGAAGCATCCATTTCAATGTTTGCCTGAGCAATCATTTTTCCTTCTTCTTCTTCAGCACTTAAATAGATAGGAGTACTTTCTAAATCAACTACACCATCTGTAACTTTACGGTAAGGAGTTTCGATGAAACCCATTCCGTTAACTTTTGCATAAACACCAAGAGATGAAATCAAACCAATGTTTGGTCCCTCTGGAGTTTCAATCGGACATAAACGACCATAGTGTGTATAGTGAACGTCACGAACCTCAAATCCAGCTCTCTCTCTCGAAAGTCCACCAGGTCCAAGGGCAGAAAGTCTTCTTTTGTGTGTAATCTCAGCTAATGGATTCGTTTGATCCATAAATTGAGATAACTGGTTAGTACCAAAGAAAGAGTTGATAACTGATGATAATGTTTTAGCATTAATCAAATCAATTGGTGTAAACACCTCGTTATCTCTAACGTTCATTCTCTCACGAATAGTTCTAGCCATACGTGCTAAACCAACACCGAATTGTTGAGACAATTGTTCTCCAACTGTTCTAACACGACGGTTTGATAAGTGATCAATATCATCAATCTCTGCTTTAGAGTTGATCAATTCGATCAAATATTTTACAATGGTAATGATATCTTCTTTGGTAAGCACTTGCTTTTCCATTGGGATATCTAAACCAAGTTTTTTGTTCATTCTATAACGACCAACTTCACCTAAGTTATAACGTTGATCAGAGAAGAACAATTTATCGATAATACCACGAGCAGTTTCCTCATCAGGCGGTTCAGCGTTACGCAACTGACGGTAAATGTGCTCTACAGCTTCTTTTTCAGAGTTTGTTGGATCTTTTTGTAATGTATTGTGAATAATAGCATAATCTGCTTGGTTATTATCCTCTTTGTGTAACAAAATAGATTTAACGTTAGAATCGATGATCTCTTCAACATTATCTTTGTCGATAATAGTATCACGATCAAGGATGATTTCGTTACGTTCGATAGAAACTACTTCTCCAGTATCCTCATCAACGAAATCCTCATGCCATGTATTCAATACACGTGCAGCAAGTCTTCTTCCAATATATTTCTTAATACCAGTTTTAGAAACTTTAATTTCTTCAGCAAGGTCGAAAATTTCAAGGATATCCTTATCTCTTTCGAATCCAATTGCACGGAATAAAGTTGTAACAGGTAATTTTTTCTTTCTATCGATATAAGCATACATTACGCTGTTGATATCTGTAGAAAATTCTATCCAAGATCCTTTAAAAGGAATTACTCTGGCAGAATAAAGTTTTGTTCCATTTGCGTGGAATGATTGACCAAAGAAAACCCCAGGAGAACGGTGTAATTGAGATACTACTACACGCTCAGCACCATTGATAACAAAAGTACCGCTTGGAGTCATATAAGGTATTGTTCCAAGATAAACATCTTGTACAATAGTTTCAAAATCTTCGTGTTCTGGATCTGTACAGTATAGTTTTAACCTAGCTTTTAAAGGTACACTATAAGTAAGACCTCTCTCTATACATTCTTGAATTGTATAACGTGGTGGATCAACAAAATAATCTAGGAACTCCAATACAAAGTTGTTTCTTGTATCTGTGATTGGAAAGTTTTCCATGAAGGTGTTGTACAACCCTTCGTTGCCTCTTTCGTCAGATTTAGTTTCTAATTGAAAAAAATCTTTAAAAGATTTAACCTGAACATCTAAGAAATCCGGATAGTCAGGAATATTTTTTGTAGAGGCAAAATTCAATCTTTCAGTCTGATTTGTTATCATCAATGGACAAAATTTTGATTAAAAAAAAGTAATTTTTTGTGTAAAAACACACTGTTTAATCTATACTTTCTTATTATAATCAATACATCTTTAAAAATAAACTACAGTATTCAGTTCAATTTTTTTTCTTCGTATTGATCAAAAACTTTTTCGTATTTTAAACTATTTGATAATAAAACTTGATATATTTTATTATACGAAAAATGGTTTAGGCCATTGAGCGTTCACTCAAGACCTAAACCTAGTTCTTAAAACTGAGTTGAATTATTTAAGCTCAACTACAGCTCCAGCTTCTTCTAATGATTTTTTAAGACCTTCAGCCTCTTCTTTAGAAACACCTTCTTTAACGTTGCTTGGAGCACCGTCAACTACATCTTTAGCTTCTTTCAAACCTAAACCTGTAAGTTCTTTTACTAATTTCACAACTGCTAATTTAGAAGCTCCAGCTTCTTTCAATACAACTGTAAATTCAGTTTGTGCTTCTTCAGCAGCACCTTCTCCACCACCAGCAGCAACTACTACAGCTGCAGCAGCAGGCTCGATACCATACTCGTCTTTTAATATTGTTGCTAATTCGTTAACTTCTTTAACTGTTAAGTTAACTAATTGTTCTGCGAATTGTTTCAAATCTGCCATTTTTTCTATCGTTTAAAATGATTTGTAAAATATAATTTATTTATTGTGCGCTAATTAAGCTACAAGGAAATTTAATTCCTCGTACGAATTATTATGCTTCAGCTTCTTCTTCGCTACCAGCGAATTTGTTTTGTAAAGCTGAAATAATTCTTTGTGCTGGTGATTGCAATAATCCAATAAGTTCTCCAAGAAGTTCTTCTTTAGATTTGATAGTTGCTAATGCATCTAATTGATCATCTCCAATATAAATTTCAGAGTTAATATAAGCTCCTTTTAATACAGGTTTAGCTGATTTTTTTCTGAAATCTTTAATAATTTTTCCAGGTGCATTTGCCACATCTGAAATAAATATAGCACTGTTACCTGTCAATACTGAAGGTAAATCTCCATAGTCATTAGCAGAAGCTTCCATTGCTTTTGCAAGCAAAGTGTTTTTTACAACCTCTAATTTAATACCTGCTTTAAAACAAGCTCTTCTCAAGTTTGAAGTTGTTTCTGCGTTTAATCCAGAAATATCAGATACATAAATAATATTTGTACCAGCTAACTGTGCAGTTAAATCTTCAATCGCGATTGATTTTTCTTCTCTAGTCATACTAAAAATTATTAACTACCAATTATACTGCTTTAGGGTCCAATGCAATTGCAGGACTCATAGTGCTTGTAAGGTGAATACCTTTAATGTAGGTACCTTTAGCAGCAGTTGGTTTAAGTTTGATTAATGTTTGAATAATTTCGTGTGCATTGTCATAAATTTGCTCAGCTCCAAAAGAAACTTTACCAATTCCTGCATGTACGATACCAGTTTTATCAACTTTAAAGTCAATTTTACCAGCTTTAACCTCTTGAACAGCTTTTGCAACATCCATAGTTACAGTACCTGTTTTAGGGTTTGGCATTAAACCTCTAGGTCCTAAAATACGACCTAATGGACCTAATTTACCCATAACAGCTGGCATAGTGATGATAACATCAACATCTGTCCAACCATCTTTAATTTTTTGTAAATAATCGTCAAGACCTACATAATCAGCCCCAGCTTCTTTAGCTTCCGCTTCTTTATCTGGAGTAACTAATGCTAATACTTTAACGTCTTTACCAGTTCCGTGAGGTAATGTAACTACACCTCTAACCATTTGATTCGCTTTTCTTGGATCTACACCCAAACGAACTGCGATATCAACAGACTCATCAAATTTTGCAGAAGCTATAACTTTAATTAATGCAGCAGCATCTTTCAAAGTATATAGTTTGTTCTTTTCAATTTTTGAAGCAGCCTCTTTTTGCTTTTTTGTTAATTTTGCCATTTCTTTCTCTTAATTAAAAAGGAGCATCTCCTGATACAGTTATACCCATAGATCTAGCAGTTCCAGCGATCATGCTCATTGCAGATTCGATTGTGAATGCATTTAAATCTACCATTTTATCTTCAGCAATAGCTTTGATAACGTCCCAAGTAACACTAGCTACTTTTTTACGATTTGGTTCACCTGATCCAGACTTTAGCTTTGCAGCTTCCAATAATTGGACAGCAGCTGGAGGAGTTTTTACAACAAAATCAAATGATTTGTCTTTATACACAGTAATTTGTACTGGGCATATTTTGCCAGGTTTATCTTGTGTTCTAGCATTGAACTGCTTACAGAACTCCATGATATTAACCCCAGCAGCTCCTAAAGCAGGTCCAACCGGTGGCGACGGATTCGCAGCACCTCCCTTAACTTGTAGTTTAACTACCTTACTAATTTCTTTAGCCATTTTTTAAAAAATTTAACACCCTAATCATTGGAAGCGATTACGGTGGTTATTATAGATGTAACAAAAATTATACTTTTTCAACTTGCATAAAACTTAATTCTAATGGAGTTTTTCTTCCGAAAATCTTAACCATTACTTCAAGTTTACGCTTTTCTTCATTGATTTTTTCAACCGTTCCGTTAAAGCCATTGAAAGGACCATCGATCACTTTAACAGTTTCTCCTAAGTTGAAAGGAATAGAACGAGTATCTGTATTAACAGCAAGCTCATCTACTTTACCTAACATTCTATTTACTTCAGAAAGTCTCAAAGGAACAGGTTCTCCACCTTTAATCTCCCCTAAAAATCCAATTACACTAGTAATAGACTTAATAATATGAGGTATCTCACCAACTAAATTGGCTTCGATCATAACATATCCAGGAAAATAAACTTTATCCTTAGACATTTTCTTTCCTTCTTTTACAGTAACTACTTTTTCTGTAGGTACTAAAACTTGGGAAACATAATCACCCATACCTAATCTGGCAATCTCGGTTTCGATGTAAGCTTTGACTTTATTTTCTTGTCCGCTTACAGCTCTAACCACGTACCATTTTTTCACATTATTATCTGCCATCACAAAAAAATTATCCTTTTAACCAGTTAAAAAATCCAGCCAAAGCTTTTGCAAAAAATTCGTCTACTCCCCATGTTGCCAAGGCGAATAAAACCGAAAATACAGCCACAACAATTGTCAATTTTTGAACCTCAGCCCAAGCAGGCCAAGTAACATTTGACTTTAACTCTTCGAAAGCCTCTGATAAATAATTAGTAACTTTTGTCATTTGATATATTTTATATTGCACGGGCGGAGGGATTCGAACCCCCATCAACGGTTTTGGAGACCGCTATTCTACCCTTGAACTACGCCCGTAATTAAAAGCCAGTGATATCAGTTAAGAATCAACTGGCTTTTTATAATTTTTATAGGATTATCCTACGATTTCAGTCACCTGACCTGCTCCTACTGTTCTACCACCTTCACGGATAGCGAAACGTAAACCTACGCTCATCGCGATTGGGCTTAACAAAGCAACATTAATAGTCAAGTTGTCTCCTGGCATTACCATCTCTACTCCTTCTGGTAAAGTAATAACTCCTGTTACGTCAGTTGTACGTACGTAGAACTGTGGACGGTAGTTATTATGGAATGGAGTATGACGTCCACCTTCTTCTTTTTTCAAGATATAAACCTCAGCTTTGAAAGTAGCGTGTGGTTTTACTGATCCTGGCTTAATGATAACCATTCCTCTTTTGATAGATTCTTTATCAATACCTCTTAACAATAAACCTACGTTATCTCCAGCTTCTCCTCTATCAAGGATTTTACGGAACATCTCAACTCCTGTAATAGTAGAAGTTAATTTATCAGCTCCCATACCAATGATTTCAACTGGATCTCCTGTATTAGCAATACCTGTTTCGATACGACCTGTAGCAACAGTTCCACGACCAGTAATTGTAAATACATCTTCAACCGGCATCAAGAATGGTTTAGCTACGTCACGCACTGGCTCTTCGATCCAAGCATCAACAGCTTCCATTAATTCAATGATTTTTGGTACCCAAGCAGGATCATTATTCAATCCTCCTAAAGCAGAACCTTGAACTACAGGACCATTATCTCCATCATATTCGTAGAAAGATAATAAATCTCTAATTTCCATTTCAACAAGCTCTAACAATTCAGCATCATCAACCATATCCACTTTGTTCATGAAAACAACGATTCTTGGAATACCTACCTGACGACCTAAAAGGATGTGCTCACGAGTTTGTGGCATTGGACCATCTGTAGCAGCAACTACTAAGATAGCTCCGTCCATTTGAGCAGCACCAGTAACCATGTTCTTTACGTAATCCGCGTGACCTGGACAGTCAACGTGAGCGTAGTGACGGTTAGCTGTTTCATACTCTACGTGTGATGTATTAATAGTAATACCTCTTTCTTTCTCCTCTGGAGCGTTATCGATTTGATCAAACGATTTTGCTTGACAGTAACCAGCATCAGACAATACTTTTGTAATTGCTGCAGTTAATGTAGTTTTTCCGTGATCCACGTGTCCAATTGTACCTATGTTTAAGTGCGGTTTGGAACGATTAAAATTCTCCTTTGCCATTTTACTTAATTTTTAATCTTAGTTATATATTAATTTTCAATTTCCTACTTACTTGAGCCAACTACGGGAATTGAACCCGTGACCTCTTCCTTACCAAGGAAGCACTCTACCCCTGAGCTAAGTCGGCAGAGTTCTAATTTTAGATTCTCTGATTTTTAATCAAAATCAAATCTTTTTTTAGACAAATCTAAATTTTGAAATCATTAATCTGAAATCAAAATTTGTGGGGAGAGCAGGATTCGAACCTGCGAAGTTCACACAGCAGATTTACAGTCTGCCCTCGTTGGCCGCTTGAGTATCTCCCCTTTATTTTATCAATAATTGCATGAACAATTTCAAATCGCATTTGAAATATTTTAGAGCCGGCGGAGGGACTCGAACCCACGACCTGCTGATTACAAATCAGCTGCTCTAGCCAACTGAGCTACGCTGGCAATATCAATAAAAAAGTCCGCTATTTCTAACGGACTGCAAATGTAGCTATTTTATCTTTGTATCAAAACATTTTTTGAAAAAATTTTTCAATTATATGTGTGCTCTTATTTTTTCTTTCCTTTTTACTAGTAAACGTTCTAAAGATTCTGCCGAAAGTTCGACTGCTTCTTCAAATGTCTTGCATTGCTTTTTAACCAAAAAATCATCTCCCGGGACATTAATCTTAATCTCTACTGCCTTATTCTCCTTATCACTTGTTCTTTCAACTTTCAAAAAAACATCGGCCGAAACCACTCGATCGTAATATTTTTCTAATTTATCCATTCTCTCTTGAATAAAATCCACCAATTTTCTGTCAACAGTAAAGTTAACTGCATGAACATCTACCTTCATAATACTAATTTTAGGGTTAAACATTTCAGAACTATTATTTGTTCCGAGGATGCGCATCAGTATACACCTTTTTAAGCTCTGCTAAACTATTATGAGTATAAACCTGCGTAGACGCCAAACTCGAATGCCCTAATAATTCCTTAACTGAATTTAAATCCGCTCCGTTATTTAATAAGTGAGTCGCAAAAGTATGCCGAAGCACATGCGGACTTTTTTTTACCTTTTCAGAGACTCTACTAAAGTATGAATTTATTAATCGATACACAAAAGATTCGCTCAATTTTAACCCTTTTCTAGAAATAAAAAAATAATCATCATCTACTATCTTTTCAAGCTGAGATCTTTCTTTCAAATACAAACCAAATTGCTCTATAATAATCGGTAAAATCGGAATAATACGCTCTTTATTTCGTTTCCCCAAAACCTTAACCACATTCGAAGATAAATCAACATTATTCTTCATTAAATGTATCAACTCAGCTCTTCGCATTCCGGTAGTATAAAACAAATCAATTATAAGCTTATCTCTCACTTCTTCAAAACCAGAAGGATTTTCAATTTCCTGCATTAAATCAGTTAATTCTTTTTCAGAAAAAGGAATCTGAATAATTTTCGGCGTTTTCAAAGCTTTATGCTTTAACATAGGACTAACCTCTATTTGCTTTGTTTTTAAAAGAAATTTATAAAAAGCTTTCAAAGAAGCCATTTTCCGATTTACAGAAACATTTGAAATATCCTCATCCACCAAAGAAACAATCCAGCTTCTTATCTGACTATAATTTACCTGTTCGATATTCTCCTGTTCAAAATGAGTTTTATTAAACGTTTCAAAAAACAAAATATCATTCAAATAAGCATTTACCGTATGTACAGAATATTTCTTCTCCAACTCAAGATAATCACGAAACGCTTCTTTATTTGATTTCATAAAAACAAATACTTATTTAATTACAGAATAAACAGCACTACTTATCACACCTTATATAGTTACTTCAAAATTAAGCATAAAAAAACCGTTAGTATCAAAATCTTGATACTAACGGTAATTATTTTTAAAAAAGCTTAATACTAACTTTCTAAACTATCTCTCAAGTTTTGGATGTAAGCAGCTTTTTGAATTTGAGCTCTTTTGATTACAGAAGGCTTAATAAAAGCAGTACGTGCTCTTAGTTGACGAACAGTTCCTGTTTTATCAAATTTTCTTTTATAGCGCTTTAATGCTCTATCGATATTTTCTCCGTCTTTAATTGGTATAATTAACATAATATTGACACCTCCTCTCGTTAAGGGTGCAAAAGTATATATTAATTATGAATTATGAGTTATAAATTCTAAATTATTTCTGAAAAAAGATAACAGAAAATAGAGAATAGACTTTAGAGCCCATTTTTACTACGAAGGTTCTACATAATATTCATCTTTTGTAGCAATTCTTTACTATAAAAGAACTAATTCACGCTTGAACTTCTATCTTAACTAGAGTGCGTGAGGGATTGCAACGGAAATCCTTTTTTGTTTTTTCTTTAAAAACAAAAAAGATTACCTCACTTAATATTCATTTTAATTGGAGTTCAGTGAACTTCGTTTGGAGTGGAAAGCCCGACCATAAGAACAAAAGCCACTTAACGTTTGCTAAATGGCTTTTGTTTTTATGGGCACGCCCAACTTATTATTTTACTCTTTTAGAAGATTTCTTGCAATAACTACTTTTTGAATTTCTGTAGTTCCTTCTCCAATTGTACATAACTTAGAGTCTCTATAAAACTTCTCTACCGGAAAATCTTTTGTATAACCATATCCACCATGAATCTGGACAGCATCGTTGGCAATTTTCACACAAGCCTCTGAAGCATACATTTTTGCCATCGCGCCAAGTGTCGTAACGGGTTTATGTTGTTGCTTTAAGAAAGCAGCTTTATGCAATAACAATTCCGAAGCCTCGATCTCAGTTGCCATATCCGCCAACTTAAAGGAGATTCCCTGAAAGCTGCTAATTGGCTGACCAAACTGATGTCTTTCTTTAGAATACTTTAATGCAGCTTCATAAGCTCCTTTTGAGATTCCTAATGATAAGGCTCCAATCGAAATTCTGCCTCCATCTAATATTTTCATGGCCTGAATAAAACCCTGACCAACTTCTCCTAATCTATTTGCATCGGGAACGCGACAGCTGTCAAAAACCAATTCGGCAGTTTCACTGGCACGCATTCCTAATTTATTTTCTTTTTTTCCTGAACTAAATCCTTTCATTCCTTTTTCGAAAACAAAAGCTGTCATTCCTTTTGAATCTCCTTTTTCGCCTGTACGAACAATTACTACTGCAACATCTCCAGAAATAGCATGTGTAATAAAGTTTTTAGCTCCGTTTACAATCCAGTGATCACCATCTCTAACTGCGGTTGTATTCATTCCACCAGCATCAGAACCTGTATTGTGCTCGGTTAATCCCCAAGCTCCAATATACTCAGCTGTTGCTAGTTTTGGCAACCATTTTTTCTTTTGTTCTTCATTTCCAAAAGTCAAAATATGATTTGTACATAATGAATTATGCGCCGCAACTGACAAACCAATTGACGGATCTACTTTTGAAATCTCTTCGACAACTGTAATATATTCGTGATATCCTAAACCTGAACCTCCATATTCTTCAGGAACCAAAACACCCATAAATCCCATTTCACCTAATTTTTTGAATAAAGGAATTGGAAAAATCTGAGCCTCGTCCCATTCCATTATATAAGGTTTAATGTTTTTATCGGCAAACTCTTTTATAGACTGAGCAATCATCGATTGCGTTTCATTGTAATCAAAATTCATTGTGCGCTTTTTTTAGAACTCCAAATATAAACTAATTATTTTTGCTTTATCAACAGGAAAATCTTTAATTTTTGATAAATCCTCAATATTATTAAAATTTCCATTCATACTTCGAGTTGTCACTATCTGTTTTGCCAATGCATATCTGAAATAAGGAAACTGCGATAATTCTTTTAAAGAGGCATCATTTACCGCGATTTTTTTCAGATTTGAAGGTATCACAACTTTAAAATGTGAATTTAATTCCATTACAACTTCTGGCGAAAGTCCCCAAATATCTTTCATTTGTTCCATAGAAACAAAACATCCCAAAATTTCCTTTTGCTTTAATATTCTTAAAGATAAAGCCTCGCCTATTCCGTATACTTTGATTAAGTCTTCCTGGGTTGCTACATTTATATCTAAAACTTCTGCTTTTTCCTTTTTCAAATAAGATTTCCGAACGTACTCTTTCTTTTCTGTTTTAAAAGTAGATTTATTCTGAGTCCAATCCGGAAATTTAAACAATGGAGAAATAACGTTTAATAAAGAATCCGAAACTTTTGTGACTTGCTGAAACTCTTCTACCGAATTGACATATTTATTTTCTTTCCGAAAAGCCAATAAACGATCAATCTCCTCAATCGACATTCCGAGTTTATAGCCTTTATAATCTGAGATAAAATTGGGATTAAAAGTATACACTTTTGGTTTCTCATTATATCTTATCGATTTTAGAGAATCTATTTCTGTTTGCAAAGAAATCCACTCTTGTTTTTCAGGGAAAGATTTTTCAGGAACACTAAAGTCAGCCAAAAAATAAACTGCTTGTAATACTATTATAATTATAAAAAGCAAAAAAATCCCCGTACGCTCCTGACTTGTAAATTTAAAATGCCTTAACAATGCTTTAAAATTCATTATTTTAAAAATTTTCTATTCCAAATTGAAATAAGATTTGCGCGAAAATAAATCATTTTAACAAGAAAAATAGTTATTTTTTGATTAATTTGCGAATTGATTAATCTGCTGTAAAACACTAATAATTTTAATGAATATAAGAATTTAAACGATGTTTCTTGTGGGTATTATCACATAATTAAATATTTTATAACTTAAAAGATGATTATTGTTTTTATTTTTTACAAAAAACAATACATTTGGAGCTTAATAACAATAAACCAATATTATATATGTCAATTTGGAGAGTTAAACCAATATCTGCCTTTGAGGCCGATATGAAAAAAAGTGATTTAAAAAGAGTTCTAGGAAAGTGGAGCCTTACTGCGATTGGAGTTGGTGCCATTATTGGTGGAGGAATTTTTGTTCTTACAGGTACTGGTGCATATTATCACGCAGGTCCGGCATTAGCCCTTTCTTTCATTATTGCGGGTATTGCCTGCGTTTTTGCTGCTCTTTGTTATTCTGAGTTTGCGTCAATTCTACCCGTTGAAGGTTCAGCTTATGCTTATGCCTACGGTACAATTGGAGAAATTTTTGCCTGGATTATCGGTTGGGGTCTTATCCTCGAGTACGCAATGGGATCAATGACCGTCGCGGTTTCCTGGTCAGGGTACTTCAATAAATTACTTAAAATGTTTCATATTAAACTTCCTGAATGGCTCACAACAGACCCGGCCAGTTATACTGGAGAGGGTTTTTCTATGAATCTTCCTGCTTTTTTAATCGTTATCTTAGTTATTTCGTTGCTAATTAAAGGTACAAAAAGCGCTGCGAAAGCAAACAATATGATTGTAATTCTAAAAGTTTCTGCTGTAATCTTCGTTATCATAGCTGGACTTTTCTTCATCAATACTGCTAACTGGCATCCGTTTATTCCAGCTGCTACTCAAATCGTAGAAAAAGAAACAACTCATAATGCTTATGGAATTGGTGGTATCGTTTCTGGAGCTGCTGCAATTTTCTTTGCTTATGTAGGTTTTGATGCTGTTTCTACACAAGCTGGAGAAGCTATTAATCCTAAAAAAGATGTTCCGTTTGCAATTATTGCTTCTTTATTAATTTGTACTACCTTATATATTCTTGTTTCATTAGTATTAACAGGAATGATGAATTATCAAGATTTCAATCCACTAGGAAAATATCCTGAAGCGATAAAAGCACCAGTTGCTTATGCATTTGATATTGCAGGACAACCTTGGGCAGGATTCATTATTACAGTTGCTGCAACTATTGGTTTGATTTCTGTATTAATGGTAATGATCATGGGACAATCAAGAATTTTCCTTGGTATGTCTAAAGATGGTCTAATTCCTTCTGTATTTTCTAAAGTAAATCCAATTTCAGGAACTCCAAGAACTAACTTAATGATTTTAGGTGGTATTATTGCTGTAGTTGCTGCTTTTACTCCAATTAACAGATTAGCAGATATGACAAGTTTTGGTACTTTGTTTGCCTTTACAATGGTTTGTATTGCTGTTTGGATTTTAAGAGTAAAACAACCTCATTTAACCAGAACTTTTAAAGTTCCTGCTTTGCCAGTAATTGCGGTTTGCGGAATTGCAATCAATACTTATCTAATGATCAATTTAAGTTTAGACGCGCAATTGCTTTCACTTGGATGGTTAGCGATTGGTATTCTTGTTTACTTTGGATACAGTAAAAAGAGAGCAAAACTTAATCAAACAAATACTGATACTGCCGAATAAGCAAAACCAGTATTACTTCATAAAAAAAACTCCATCAGCCGCGGCTGATGGAGTTTTTTTTATCTATAAATCAAAAACTGATGTTCTTTTTGCACGAACTAAATCTTTTAGCCGAATCCAAAATGCAAGTGTCAAATAGACTCCAAAACCTAAACCGGCCGTTACAAACGAAATATAAATAAAGAATAATCTAACGCTTGTTACACGCATTCCTAGTTTGTCTGCCAATCTGGAAGAAACATGAAATCCATATTTCTCGAAAAAAAATTTTAGTCTTAAAATAGCTGACATAGTTAATTATATATTTTAAATTTATCCTTCGACTTCGCTCAGAATAGCAAAAGTACAAAATTATCTAATTATCACATTTTCTAATTATCTAATTCCTCCAATTAGCTAATTGTTTTTCAATAACTCCATTCCTAATGCACATTTTAAGCACGCTTTTTTATTACAATATTCATTCTTAAGTTCTAATAAGGTTTGAGTTTCAAAAGCATTTTTAGAAACGATTCCAAAAGAATTAAACTTACTTATAATAGCATTATTCTCTGGCGCAACTTCATTCATAAACTCAATTAAATCCTCGGAAATTGTTTCACCCATTGTTGTGAAATAAGCAAATTGAAGCGGAATTATGGTATTTATAATTACTAAATCCAGGAATGCTTTCGATAAATGTTTTGCCTTCTTTGGACTTTCCTTATCAAACTGATAATGGCTTTGCCAATACAAACTTGCAGAAACACCAAGCAAATCATAGACGTCTTTAACCGCTTTTAGATTTATTAGTTTCGAAAATAAATTTTGATGTTTTGTATACAAATTTGCCAATTGCGAAAGTCGAATCGTCGGAAAATTATCCGGACGATGCTTAAAAAACTGAATAAAATCGATATGGCATTTTTTAAACTGATATTTATGCAGAAGATAAAAATATCTCAGTTTTAAATCTGTAAAATAAACATCTTCGCCATCTTTATCTAATAAACCGGCGGTTCCTAAAAGTAATGCTTCGAGGTTTTCTACTTCAAAACTTTCTTTTCGAATAACCGAAAACGGAATGGCTTTAGCGATTTGCAAAAAAGAATTCCCATTAGTATTTAATCCAAAATTCTTTGCTAGTAAGCAAAACAAAACTGCTTCCCAATCCTGATTTGTTTCTTCGAGCAAATCGTAGATAAATTTTGACTTGCGTTCTAATCGTTCAAAAAACAATCTTTCTTTCCAGTTTTTAAATACAAAATCATCTATTTCCGAAATTTCTCTTTCGCAGAATATCCATGATTTTGGAACAAGAAGTGATTTATAGGAAGATACTATATCAGATGAAACATAATCTTTTAAAACTAAAACCGGAATCTCAATGTTGTTTTCTCTGAATATTTCTGCATCATGTTCCCAAACTACGTGCAAAACTACATTTTCATATGCAATATCTTTTTCGTGATGATGCACGTACCAATCAGAAGATTTAATATGAATCTCAATATTTCCAGCCCATTTTTGATCGCCAATCACAATCTGGGCATTAAAGAAATCAGGTCCGGAAAGTTCTAAGTAATCTCCGGTTTTAATAATAGTAACGGATTCATTTTGTGTAGTTCTTAAATTCAAGGTTTCAAACTTCTTGAATTTCCAGAGATAATGAAGAAAATCTTCTTTCATTTTTTGGCTTTTATGATGATTTATAAAAGCCTAAATTTAATTAAAAAAATAATACTAATCTTACAAAATATTATATTTATCTCAACATATATAATTTAGCGCATGCTCTCGCATCAGACAATGCTTCGTGATGACTTAACTGAATCTTCATTTCCCTGCAACAATCACTTAATTTAGTTGGTTTTAAGCCTTTTGCTTTATAGATCTTGACAGTGCATTCCCATTTAGGAGCAATATTCAAATCTTCGTAATTCAAACCATAAAATGCCATTGATTTAGCCAGAACATTACGATCAAAACTTTCGTTATGTGCTACTACTACTCTACTTTTTAATCTTTTTTCGATTTCTGGATAAACTTGCAAAAATGATTTAGCATTCACAGTATCTCTTGGATAAATACCATGAACCCGAATTGTATAGGGATTATACTCGTTATTAGGCGGTTTAATCAAAGTAACAAACTCGTCTACAATTATTCCGTTTTGTACGGTAACAATTCCAACAGAGCATGGATGATGTCCTGTCGCTGTTTCAAAATCTATCGCGGTAAAGTTCATTTTAAAATTTATTTAAGCTAAAAAAAACCATAAATCTAATCTCAATAATTAGATTTATGGTTTTATAAAATTATAAAAATTGTATTATTTTATCGATCCAATGATATCATATTTTGTAATAATATGATGATTTCCATTTTCAAGATCTACTAAAACAGCATCATTTTCTTTTGTAAATAATTTAGAAACTTCTTCTATTGGTGTTCCTAATTTCACAATAGGAAAAGGTTTTCCCATTACTTCTTTAATTGGTTTTTCAGCTACGTTTTTATCAGCAACATAACTTCTAAACAAATCTGTTTCGTCTACAGAACCAACAAATCCGTTAATATCTACAACCGGAATTTGAGAAATTTTATACTTACGCATACGCTCAATTGCGTGCGAAACTAACTCTTCTGTACGAACAACGATCAATTGTTTATCGATATGATCTTTAATTACATCTTCGGCTTTTGTTACGTTTTCTTCTAAGAAACCACGCTCACGCATCCAATCGTCATTAAACATTTTACCAACATAACGACTTCCTGAATCGTGAAAAAGAACCACAACAACATCATCAGGTTTAAAATGTTCTTTTAATTGTAACAAACCTTTAATACAAGCTCCAGCTGAATTTCCAACAAAAATAGCTTCTTCAAGAGCAATTTTTCTTGTATAAACCGCAGCATCTTTATCGGTTACTTTTGTAAAACCATCGATTAATGAAAAGTCAACATTTTTAGGTAAAATGTCTTCTCCAATCCCTTCGGTTATATAAGAGTAAATCTCATTTTCATCAAAAATTCCAGTTTCGTGGTATTTTTTAAAAACAGATCCATAAGTATCAATTCCCCAAATTTTAATATTTGGATTTTTCTCTTTCAAGTATCTTCCAACTCCTGAAATTGTTCCTCCGGTTCCTACTCCAACCACAAAATGTGTGATTTTACCATCTGTTTGTTTCCAGATTTCTGGTCCAGTTTGCTCGTAATGTGCCAATGAATTAGACATGTTATCGTATTGATTCACATACCATGAATTAGGCGTTTCTGAAGCTAAACGTTTAGAAACCGAATAATAAGAACGTGGATCTGTTGGTTCAACATCAGTAGGACAAACCACTACTTTTGCACCAACGGCACGTAAAATATCCATTTTTTCTTTAGACTGCTTATCTGATATTACACAAATCAGCTTGTATCCTTTTATGATTGCCACAAGTGCTAATCCCATTCCTGTATTACCAGAAGTTCCCTCAATAATAGTTCCTCCAGGTTTTAATCTGCCATCTGCCTCTGCGTCTTCAATCATTTTTACGGCCATTCTGTCTTTTACAGAATTCCCCGGATTAAAAGTTTCGACTTTTGCCAATACCAAGGCATCAATTTCAGCAACAATCTTGTTGAGTTTAACCAATGGCGTATTACCAATTGTTTCTAAAATGTTTTTTGAAAAGTCCATTTCTATTTTAATTTAATATTTGGTTTCTAATGTAATCAGAACTTAATTTTATTGGAAGAAATTCCAAACTAAACCAAATCGGATAACAAAATCACGATAAGGGTTATTAGGTGCTGAATAATAATCGCTTTTAGAAAAAATAGAATTTATATGTTCTGCTTTTAAATAAAAACGAGTCTGACGAATTCTTGCATTTACGAATAAATCAAATAATGGATAACCACCAATCTTTTTATTTTCCTGAATAAAAAATTCTCCAACCACCGGATTATAATCATTACCATAATATTTGGTAAAATAATTAAATACAACTCCGGTTTGCATGAACAAGGCTTTCTTAAAGAAATACCCTGAGTAATAAAATGTATTTCTGGTTACAAAATCAGGTACATTTAAAATCAAATTAGATTGATCTACTTTTTGGTATAAAAGTGTATTATCAAAACCAAAAGGTCCAAATTTGAACTCTCTGCTAGCTTTTATAGTCAAATAATTAATAGCATTTCCGTATTGAGCCGGTTTTATAATTTGTGTTTGAGCTGCAATTTCCGTTGGTGATGAATCATCTTTAAAATACAAGTGATCATTTAAAACAGAATATTCAACCTCAGCATTTAACCACGGTGTATAAACATTTGCACTAAGCGAATTGATTTTTTCGTTCTTAAAATTATTTGACCAATTGTACTTTACGTAACTACTTTGATACAAATTATAATTGTTATTTGGTAATTTATTGACATTTCTATATCTAAAATCAAATTGTATTTTCTCATTAAGATTATACCTCAACTTAGCGTCTAAATCAGAAAGCGACACATTTGTGATTGATCTAGAATATAAAAAACGGCCATTCCATTTGTTTTTCTGATATTCATATTGTCCTCCAAAATTATTTATCTGTTGGTATAAATTATCCGGAATAATTCTTCCGTCATTAAAAACTATAATCCTGTCATACTTAAAATTTGATCTGTAATCGTCTACAAAAAAGTTGAATTTCCCTAAAAGAGAGTTTTCATATGCAACTCCCACTTTATTATACAATTTTTCAAAACGCGTCTGATCGTTAATATTACTTGTTGTGTAAGATTCTCCAAAACGTTCAACCGGTCCATTATCTACTGTCGAAATTACCGTTGGCTGATTGTATTCGAAGAATTTATATTCGTAATTAAATTGATGTGTTACGTATAAATTATTACTCCCATTTGTTGGATTTATTCTAAAAGCATGATCAAAAAACAATCGTCTTCCTTTTAGAAATGACTTTGCATCTGTTAGATAAACCTGTAAACGCTGACGATTTTTATAATCTTTATTATCACTTTCAAAATCTGTAGGTGTTGTTATTCCGCCATTTTCTTCATTAGAAATATCCTGAGAAACAAAGTGAGCGTTTAAAGCATATCTTCTGCTCGTTGTTGCATAACTAGTCGTAAATCTAAAATTTCCGGCACTTACCAATTGGTTTATATAATCTCCCTCTGAACGTAAACCCTTATAGGCAATAGAAAAGTTAAGATTTTTGGACGTATTTAATGTAATAAATGAATCTACGTTTTGTCCTTTATTTATTGTTGTATTAAAAAATAATTCAGTTAATGGAGTTGCAGCCGAATAATATTTGATATCGCTGGCTTCCATATAATTAAAGTGTTTCCCTTTGAAACCAATTTCAGGATATGGCGAAAAACTAGTTAAATTATATTGTAATGTATTATACGTTTGTCCGATATTCGAAAAAGGTAATAGTCCAAAAGTATCTTTTCGAAGATGATTTTGTCTATAGGCACTTTTCAATGTTAATGAGGTGTCTACGTACGTTGTATCATGTTCCAGTGTAATAATTTTGTATTGATCAATAGTTGCAACTAATGATTTTTTCTTCTTTACAGTATCTGTTATACTTGAATATTTTGTGTTCATGTCTAAACCATTTTTAGGAACGGTTTTTTCTTGAGAAAACAATAATGTTGGTACAACTAATAGATATAGAAAAATGAATATTCTCATTTGATGGCTTTATATGTAATTATTTCGACAAAATTTATCAAGCAAAGGTAAAAGATAAAAACGTATAAAAAAATACTTTTAGTATTGTGAAAATTTCAAATTAGAATATAAAAAAACTGCCCAATATTTTGGGCAGTTTTAAATAATAATGAAAAAAATTATAGTTCGTTTTGTTCCACTAGCGGATTTGCATTTATTTCTACTTTAGGAATCAACCATTGCCATCTTTTATCTCCCGAAGGAACAATCAGAACTCCATTTGTAATTCCTGAATCATGATTCGAATCTGTTCTGTCTAAAGAAGAATTTGTTCTCTTTAAGTCAAAAAATCTAAATCCTTCTCCCCATAATTCTATCCTTCTTTGCAATAAAATTTCATCAACTAAAGCTTGTCCTGTATTCGTAGATAAAACATATTCCGGATTTCTTGCTTTCTCAAAATCAAAAAGGATTGTTGCTGCATCAGCTTGTCCTAATCTTGCCTTTGCTTCGGCTTCTATCAAATACATTTCTGCTGCACGCATATATGGAACATCACATCTACTATCACCGGTACTTATAGATAAAAACTTTTGACTTGTATATGGGAACTTGGCAAAATTACTTGCTAACGAAAGATTAGGATGTTGGCCGTCTACACTAAAAATAGTAGAGCGTACATCTGTGGACGGAATCATAGCATACAACTTACTATTAATCGCTTTAGGGCAAGAACGTATGACAGTTGAATTAAAATTTCTGGACATATAAGCTCCAAAATTCCCAAAATATTGTGTTTGCACTTCGTTAATATGACTTCCCCACATCCATTCTTTATTATTATAATCATTAAAACCTGTTCCATAATCTGCAATAGACATTAAACTCATTCCTGATCTTGCTTTATTAGCATAATCTGCAGCAATTTGCCAATCTCCCTGAGTTAAAGCTACACGTGCTTTTAATCCCTGAGCAACTTTTAAGTTTAAATGAGAGTTATTTAATTTTACATATCCTACTAATAAAATATTAGCTTCATCTAAATCTTTATTAATTTGGGCATATACTTCTTCAACAGTAGAACGTGGAAAATTACCGTTCCCAACAGTTAAAATAATCGGAACCCCTAATTGCGAATTTGTTTCGCCGTTTACATATCTTTTACCATACAATTGCACCAATTGAAAATGGCAAAATGCGCGATATAATAAAGCTTGTCCTTTTACAATATTTTTATCCTTACCAGATCCAATAGCAGTATCTGTTGCATTTATTATAGTATTCGCATTTCTTATTATTCTGTAATAAGTTCGATAAGGAAAACGAATATCCTGAGAATTTTCATTGCTTAATGCACTCCAATTATAAACTTGCAAGAACCAACCGTTAGTAATTGGAAAAACCACATCATCACCAGCAATATCCGTCTGCTGCATTAAACCTCCAAGACCTCCTTGACTTTGATCTTCATAAGTAATATACAAAGACCTATGAATACCATTTAAAAGAGTCATTAAATTTTCCGTCGTTCTTGTTGCACCATCGTAATCTACAAACTCAGTTGGCTTTTTTTCTGAAAAATCCTCTGAACAAGCTCCCAGAAATACAATTACTATTAGAAGTAATACTTGTTTTATATAATTTGATTTCATATTGTTAAAAATTTAAATTAAAACCTAACGTAATTACTCTTGATGGAATATACCTGTTTTGAGTTGTTCCGTTAAAAGTTTGAGTTGGATCCATTCCCTGACGCTTAGTAAACAGTAATAAATTTTCGCCGTTCATATACAACGTTGCATTGTCAATAGCTAATTTGGATATTAAATCGGAAGGCAATTTATAAGACAGATTAATTTGTCTTAGTGATAAATAATCAGAGTTCATTAACCATCTGTCCGAAGCGGCAGAAGATTGCGTATTTCTAGTCACATCTAAGCGAGGTACATCAGTAATATCTCCAGGTTTCTGCCACCTGTCAAGAATATCTGTACTTAAAGCAGATCCATAATTATTACCCGTATGCATTAAAGAAGCATAATTTGAGTCATACGTTTTACCACCTAGTTGATAAGAAAACATAATATCTAACTGAAGCCCTTTAATATTTAAATGTATTTCCAAAAGACCCAAATAAATCCGGTATTGCAGAACCTGCATAATGATAAAGTGCTTTGTTTTGATCTGTTGTTACATTTACTCCATTTACAACTCTTTGAGTACTATCTCCTGCAACAATTAAATTTGGATCTGCGACATAAAGTGCATATCCATCAGCTGGATCTACACCATACCAATCTCTTAACCAATAATCGTAAATCGAACTGCCCACTGTTAATTTCTTAGTCCCATCGATAATTTCTTTCTGTGGCAACTTTGTAATTTTATTACTAATCGTTGAGGCATTTACATTTAAACTCCATGAAAAATCATTTGTTTTAAGGATTACACCATCTAAAGTAATCTCAAAACCTTTATTTACCATTGATCCAATATTTTCAACTCTATAATCTAAACCTGAGGATAATGCATTGGGCACATCAAAAATAAGTCCATCAGTATTTCGATTATAATACTCAATACTTCCCTTAAGTCTATTCTTAAACAAGCCAAACTCAACTGCAACATCTTTTTGAGTGTTAACCTCCCATTTTAAATCTGTCGCTGCTGAACCATATATTATGACACCGCCTTCACCACCGTTATCGTTACCTAATTTATAAGTAGATTGACCTATATAATAATTTAAACCATTCGTTATTGTACCATCCTCGTCTCTATCTGAAGCTATATGCGAATCATTCCCAACCTGCCCCATTGATGCCCTAAGTTTCAAATCATTTACCCATGAAACATCACTAAGAAAATTTTCTTTAGAAACGATCCAAGCGCCACTAAAAGACCAAAAATTACCCCACTGGTTATCTTTCGCAAATTTTGACGATGAATCTCTGCGTAACGATGCCGAAAAAATATATTTATCCATATAATCATATCCAACTCTTGAAAAATAAGACTCAGTTGAATAATTTCTTGTGATAGATTCTAAAGTAGTAACCGTTGCATAATTGATAAATTCTATATTATCCGGCGCAACCTGTCCTGTCTTTACACCTGCAGTCCAATTTCTTTCATAATCAAAACTTTCGTGACCTAGCAATGCAGTAACAGAATGATTCCCTATTTTTTTTGAATAATTTAATAATTGGTTATAGGTAACCCCCGTAAATATCCTATCCTCTTTACTCATTAATCCTGTAGGAGATCCATCGCCTATAAGAGTATTGTATGAATAAGTTCTATTAGAATAAGTCTTATCAATAGAAGCATTAGTTGTGAATTTGAAATCCTTTAAAAAACTTATTTCAAAAAAAGTTCTTCCTGAAAGAGCTAATCCCTTTTTAACATCTGTATTATTTAATGTTTCATATACTATATTTCGACCATTAGACGCTCCCGAACCTCGAAGAGTTGAATATACCCTTTCACCATTATCATCCAGCACATAATCTCCATTTTCTGTATGATCAAAAACAGGGTAAATTGGCCCCATATATCTTATCGTTCTAAAGGGATTATTGAAAGAATTTGTATTAGCTACTCCATCTGTTCCTAATTTAGAATTCGTTAAAGTCCCCGAAATGTTTACTCCGGTTTTAAACCAGTTATTTAGACTTGTATTCAAATTCAAACGTCCTGTTGTTCTTTCAAAACCAGTATTTCGAATATATCCCTCTTCATTCAGATGTCCTAAAGAAGCAAAATAATTAGATTTCTCTGATTTACCCTGATAAGAAAAATCTACATTCTGACGAACACCGGCACGTTCTAATTGTTTTTCCCAGTCTAAATCTTGGGGATACAATAATTGTGCATTAGGATTTAATTTTCCGTCAGTACCTACAACACTACCAATTGGAACATTAAACGGATTTGTAACCAATACTGTTCCCACTCTGCCAGATGCATAAATATTAGCTGCATCAATTTGTGCTTGTGTAGCCATAGGTCGGCTATTTCTTATGGCTTCCCATTCTAAAGGATAGTATTGATACGCATCGACCCTTTTATAATCTTTTATCGATCTTGAAGTCATGCCCGTACTTACATTCAACGAAAATTTATCCTTGTTCGATTTTCCTGTTTTTGTAGTAATAATAATTACGCCATTTGCCGCTTTTGAACCATAAAGTGATGTCGAAGAAGCGTCTTTTAAAACTGTCAAACTCTCAATATCATTTGAATTTATATTACTGATATCTCCTGCAAATGGTACTCCATCCACAACATATAATGGCGTATTTGAACCATTCACAGAACTAAATCCACGTATTCTTACTTCTGGCGCTGATCCTGGCTGACCTGCAGAACTTTGAACCTGAACTCCTGAAGTACTTCCTTCTAAAACTGAAAGCGCATTTGTTAAAGGTCTATTTTCAAGTTGCTCAGATTTAATTTGAGTAGCAGAACCTGTGTATGAAGATTTTTTAGCTTTACCATAAGCCACAACAACAACTTCATCCAATTCTTTTCCATCCTCTTTTAGCTTAGTATTTACTGTAGATGAAGCGCCAATTGTGACAACAGCATCCTGCATTCCCATATAAGAGAATACTAAGATATCGCCCGTTTTTGCTTTCACGGCATATTTACCATCTAAATCTGTTTGAGCACTACTTTTTGTGCCTTTTACAGTAACGTTCGCGCCTGGAATTGGTCCACTATTATCTGAAACAATTCCAGAAATCATTCTTTCCTGTGCAAAAGAAAATTGCATCATAATCAAGGCCAAGAATGTTAAAAGACATGTAAATTTCAATCTCATCTTAAGTTATTTTTTGGTTAATTAGTTAACAAAAATGAAATTAATTTCTTACAATAACAATTATACAGGTGTTAAATATTATAATTTTTCTTACTTTTTGAATTAAAAATAGGCAATAGTCTACAAAAACAAATTCTAAAACACAGTAAGTCTGAAGTTTATAGAATTTACTTACGTTTAAAAAAATAGTATGATTTTTTTTTAAAAGAGTAGAAATACATCCCATTATCATTATTTGATTGACTTCTATTTCTGTTTTTTAGAAAAAAAAATCTAATATTTGCCTTTTAAAATTTGAAAAATGCTTGCAAAAAATTTCTCTGGATTTGTTTTAGAAACTGGAACTGATGAAGCTGGTCGTGGTTGTTTGGCCGGACCGGTAACTGCTGCCGCAATAATTCTACCGGCAGATTTTGAGCATGAAATTTTAAATGACAGTAAGCAATTGTCCGAGAAAACAAGAGCATCTTTAAAACCAATTCTTGAAGAACACGCCGTTTCCTTTGCTGTAACACATTTATTTCCTGCCGAAATTGACGAAATAAACATTCTAAATGCTTCGATGAAAGGAATGCAGGAATGCATTTTAAAATTAAATCAGGTTCCTGAATATATTATTGTCGATGGAAATCGTTCTTTAAACGCAAAATTGGGTTTAAAGAATACGACAGGTAAACAATTTTCGAAAGCCGAAATAGAACTATTGAAATCTATTCCTAACCAAAGCATTATAAAAGGTGACGCCAAGTTTTTGAGTATTGCGGCTGCATCTGTTCTCGCAAAGACATATCGTGACGAATATATGGATCAAATCCACGAAGAATTCCCGATGTATAACTGGAAAAAAAACAAAGGTTATCCCACTAAAGAACATCGTGAAGCTATTAAAAAATATGGTCCAACAAAATACCACCGAATGAGTTTCAGGCTTTTGCCAGATCAATTAGAGTTTGAGTTTTAAACAAAAAAGAGAAAGGCTTATCAAATCTGATAAGCCTTTCTCTTTTTATATTCTATTATCCAAAATCGGTTGGATTAAAACTTTATTTTTTACTTTTTAAGAATTCAGCAAATTGTTTTGTGTCAAAATAAAACGGTCTGATTGCCGTAATTTTTCCGTTTTTTAAATCGAAATGTTCCGAAATTGGCATTGAAAGGAATTTACCGGATTTCTTTGCTTTGCATTTTATGGTGAAATAAATAATTACTTCATTTTTAGTAGCATCACTAAAATAAACGGGTTCTTTTTCTATTTCCAAATCAAAAAACTCACTTGATTTTGCATACATTTTAGTCCATTCAGTAAAACCTGTATAAGTTCCGCCATAAGGCAATCCTTCGGCTTGACTGTAAACTGCACCTTCTTCGACTAAAGCAGAAATTGCAGTTAGATTTCTGGTTTTAAAAAGACCTTCAAAATATTGTGCTACAACTTTAAAATTATCTGTTTCCAGATTTTTTAAAATTTCCGCCTCAGTCAATGTAACTTCTGAATCCCAAAAACTTATAATTTTACTCACTTGGCCTTTCCCGTTTAATCTCGCAAAATCACGACCGCCCATTATAAGTTTGTTTTTTGAGTCCAGAATCTTCCAGCCCCAACTTACATAATTGTCTTTTACAACTTTTTTATCTGAAGTTAATACTGCATCCGGATATTTTTTGTAAAACTCATTTATAACATTATTTAGTGCAACCGAACCTTTGATAGATGCCGATGGATCCTCAAAAGTACTGTCGTCCAGCCAAATTGTTTTTATTAATTTTAATCGGGCATCGCTATTGCGCTCCTGCCATACTTTTTCATAAACTGCAATTGGATTTAATTTATCTTTCTTTTGAGCAAAAAGACTATTAAGCATAAAAAGGAAGCATAGAAAGTAGATTTTTCTCATAAGTATTGAAATTAGAATTGGTTAAAGCTTTTATTAAAGTATAAAACCAAATTTAGCACAAAAACATCAGAAAAACTACCGTAATTACTATCAATTCAAAATTTCGCCTGTGAATTTAAAAGTCATTTTAATCTGGTTTTCCCAAACTTCAATACTTTCTGCAGAAGCTCTGTCTGCTTTATCAAAATAAAAATGCTTTTGAATTTCCAATCCGCAGTAAGTAAAGATTCCGGTATCAGACGTTAATGCCAGTGCTTTATCCATTCCCATTGCTTCATATTCTGCATTCGCTTTTCCATGCGAATTGATGATGATTGCTTTCTTTCCTGTTAACAATCCTTTTTGAACGCCCTGATCGTATCGATAAGCAAATCCATAACTAAAAACACGATCAATAAAACCTTTCATAATCGCCGGCATTCCCGTCCACCAAATCGGATAAATAAAAATAACCTGATCTGCCCAAGTAATAAAATCCTGTTCTGTTTTTATCTCGTCTGCGACTTTTCCCATTCTTTGTCCCTGCATATCTTCCAGAGATAAAACCGGATTAAAATTGATTTCATTCAAATCACGAACGATAACTTCTTCTCCTTTTTTTTCTAAACTTTCAACAACAGTTTGTTTGAAGAAATGATTTAAACTTGCTGAATTTGGATGCGCATAAATAATTAAATTTTTCATGTTTTCTATTTTTAAAGATTGAACATGACAAATGTAGAATGCAAGCTTCGAGAAGAATTGTAAGAAAACGAAATCTGTAGTAAACAGCAGTCCCGAAGCCCAATGTCATTAAATTAAGCTTTTAAAAATAAAATTATTACAAATCAAATCCGTTTTTATCCGCGTTTTTACGAAGTAAATCTGTTTTATCCGCGTCAAAATTAGACGCTGATTTTACTGATTCGCTAAAGCGAAAACGCTGATAAAAACGGATTTTCTAATTATTTTCTTGATTAAAATTCAGTGATTTTATAGATTCCTTTTAACTTTAATGACATTGCCCGAAGCCTCGGAATTAAAAACCTGTCAGGTTTAATAGTGATTAATAAGAAGTAGAGGTTGTCAAATCTTTCCAGTTTGCCAAATCTGTTTTCACAATTTCTATTTTACTATTTGCCATATCGTAGGCATCTTGTCCTAAAAATAAATGAAGCGGCGGATTTTTTTCATTGCTAATCTGAATCAAAGCATCGACCGCTTTTTCAGGATCTCCGGGTTGATTTCCGTTAATTTCATTTTGATGTGCCAATACAGACTGACGAGCTTCTTCATAATCCGCAATTGGATTTTTAGGCAATCCCATAGAACCTTCAGATAAAAAGCTCGTTCTGAAATATCCAGGATAAACCAAAGTCACATTTACGCCAAAAGCCTTAGCTTCTGCCTGCAAACCTTCAGTCAAACCAGAAACGGCAAATTTTGTCGAACAATAAATTCCCCAACCCGGAAAACCACCGTGATATCCGCCAATTGACGAAATATTAAAGAAATGTCCTGATCTGTTTGTTCTGAAATGAGGCATTGTATTTCGAATCACATTCAATAAACCAAATACATTTACATCAAAATTACGTCTTGATTCTTCGTCTGAAAGTTCTTCCAAAGTTCCAATTTGTCCGTAACCGGCATTATTTACCACCACATCAATCGTTTTAAAATGATTGATCGTATTTTGAACTGCTTCCTGAACACTGCTTTCAGTCACAATATCCATTGTAATAGGCAAAAACTGATCTGATGTTGTGCCAATTTCAGTAATTAATGCGTTTACATCTCTTGAAGTTGCAGCAACTTTATATCCGTTTGCCAATAATTTTTTAACCAAAGTTAATCCCAACCCTTTTGAGGCTCCAGTCACGAACCATACTTTATTTGTATCCATTTTTTTGCTTTTAATTAGTTTGTAAAACTTGTTGAATTTGTAATCGTTTCCCATTGCTTAAATTCTTTTTCTAAATATTGAATTTTAGCATTGGCACGTTGATAAGCGTCATTTCCCAGTAAAAGATGTAATGGAGGTTCCGGCAATGCGACAATTGCAATCATTGCAGAAGCGGCTTTTTCAGGATCGCCAATTTGTTCTCCATCCATTTTTAAATATCTGGCATGAGAATTTCTAACCTCTTCATATTCTGAGATTGTGTTTTGAGGTAATGTAAGTGAATCAGGCTTAAGAAAATTAGTTCGGAATGCGCCCGGTGCAACAACCGTAACTTTGATTCCAAAAGATTTTACATCTTCTGCCAATACTTCAGATAAGCCAATCACCGCAGCTTTTGATGCTGAATAAACTGCCCATCCTGTTGCTCCGGTAAATCCTGCAATCGAAGAAATATTGATGATATGACCTGATTTTTGCAATCGCAAATAAGGCATCACATTTCTAATAACATTTAAGGTTCCAAAAATATTTACATCAAAACTTGCACGTGTTTCGTCGTCATTTAATTCTTCGATGCTTCCGCCAATGCCATATCCTGCGTTATTTATGACAACATCAATTCTGTTGAATTTTTTCACGGCCTGAGAGATCGCTTTTTCAACGTCTTTATCATCTTTAAGATCAACAGCCAACGGAAGGAAGTTTTCCGAATCAGAATTGGTTACTTTAATAAGATCATCAATATTTCTTGATGTTGCAACCACATATTGACCCGCTTTTAATAATTGATTTACTAAACTCAAGCCCAAACCTTTTGAAGCTCCGGTTATAAACCATACTTTTTTAGTATCCATATTATAGTGTTTTAATTAGGATACAAAAGTATGACGCTAACGGCTGCTTGCGCTAACGAGATTCAAACCATAAATTACAAAAATCAAACAGTTCTAAATTGTCGTGGCGTAATTTGAATGTTTTTCTTAAAGAAGTTATTGAAATGTGTTGGCTCTTCAAATCCCAAACTATATGCGATTTCAGAGATATTCCAATCGGTGTGTTTTAAAAGAATTTTTGCTTCCTGCAAAATGCGTTCAGCAATAATCTCCGAAGTTGTTTTTTGAGTCGTTTCTTTCAGAGCTCTATTAAGATGATTGACATGAATAGTCAATTGATCTGCAAAATCTGCCGCAGAACGTAATCCGAAACGTTGTCTTGAATTTTCAATAGGAAATTGTCTTTCCAGTAATTCCAGAAACAAAGAAGATATTCTACTTGAAGCATTAGAATGCTGAGTAACAGAAATATTAGCCGGCTGCATTTTCATTGCACTATGAATCAAGTCAAAAACTAAATTGCGCAATACATCATATTTATAAGTATAATCAGAATTAATTTCTGTCATCATTTGCTTAAAAATACCTTTGATTCTTTCTACTTGTTCATCATCAATAGCAAAAACAGGAGATCCGTTTGGTTTAAAAACCGGATATTCCTTTAAATTTCCAAATTGATGAAAAAAAGCTTCGGTAAACACACAAAAAAATCCCGATTGCTGTTCGTCTAATTGTTCCCAATTATAAGGTATTTGCGGATTGGCGAAGAAAAGCGCCTGTTTTTCAATCTCTACAACTTTGTCAGCATAATGCACTTTGTTCTTCCCGACGATCAAACTTATCTTAAAATAATCTCTTCGGCTATATGGAATAGGTTTTGCGCTGCAACCCACAAAATCATCCAATACAAAAACATTAAAATGTCCGATTTCTTTTTTGAGATTATCGGGCATAAAAAGGAGTTTTTTACGATAAAAATCTTCTATAGTTTCTAGTTTGTCCATTTTGCAAAGTTACAAAATTCAAACAATCTATTCTGATTTAGAACTGCAAATATCGTTTTGGAATTTTAGGAATTTGGTTGGAGAAATATTCATGTAATATTTAAAATCATGAATCAATTGGCTTTGATCATAATAACCACATTGCTCTACAACGGAAAGCCAATCTGTTTTAGAATCATTCATAATATCTTTCTGAATAACTTCTACAGCTTTTAAAAACCTTTCGTAGCGATTGATTTCTTTAATCGTATATCCAAAAAACTTCTTTTGATTCAATTGAATATTCCGTTCTGATTGATTAGTTTGCGAAGCAATTGCTTTTATCGGATTTAAATTCTCTTCTCTAAAATCCGCCAAAAGCGTTGTCAAAGCATTTTGCTCTTTCAAGTAAGGTTTGCAAAATTCCAGGATATAATCGACACGTTCTTTTGTATCTGATAAAAGATTAAGTTCTTCCCATAAAACCGAAAAGCAATTCTCTGCAAGTAGAGCATCCGGATGAATTGGCAATGCATGCGTTAGAAGCGCATTCCCGAAGAATCTATAAAAAGCATCTTCTTTAAAATTGGCAACTAATATCTCTGAATTAGGTTCTAAAGTATAATCGAACGCTTGTTTTATAGGTCCTAAAACAATGCATTTTTCAACTTCGAGAGTCCTATTTTTCTCTGATCTTAAAGATGATTTTGTTCCGAAATTAAAAACAAGAATCGTTTGAAAACTGGGTAATAAAGTTTTCGTTACCGGAAATGCCGTTTTATTTTCGGCAAAATAAAAATGAGAAAAAACAGTTTCAAATGCTGAAGGAACAGCAATTCTAAAATTGTTATTTTCTTCAGCATTTTTCATACTATTAAATTCGTTGAGTATAATTTATATTAACACATAGAAACATAGCTTTTGAGAACTTAAAAAGTAGGCGTTTCACTTTTTTAAAATTCACATAGTGCGCTATGTGTTAGAAACCTGTTTCTTTTCATCTTCTTTTAGATAAAGAAAAATCTATGTTTCTATGTGTTAAATGTTTTTTTCGTGACCACACGAATTGGTATACTTTTTATATTTTAGAAGCTTTATGAAATAAATTCTGCTTCAAACAATTGAGTCAAATGTTTTACGATTTTGGCCTTTACCTCTTCTTCGTCAACTTTTTCTACACCAAGTTCTACTTGCAAAGATGTAACACCTTTTCCGCGAATTCCACACGGAATAATATTATCAAAGTATCCTAAATCTACGTTTACATTCAATGCAAATCCGTGCATGGTTACCCATCTTGAAGCACGTACGCCAAGCGCACAAATTTTACGTGCAAACGGAGTTCCAACATCCAGCCAAACGCCAGTTTCGCCATCACTACGTCCGCATTTTAAGCCATATTCTTCTAAAGTCAGAATAATAGCTTCTTCAAGAAAACGCAAATACTTATGAATATCTGTAAAGAAATTTTCTAAATCTAAAATCGGATAGCCTACAATTTGTCCGGGTCCGTGATACGTAATATCTCCGCCACGATTGATTTTATAGAAAGTAGCACCTTTTGCTTCAAGCTGCTTTTCGTTTAATAATAAGTTCTCAAAATCGCCACTTTTACCCAAAGTATAAACATGTGGGTGTTCTACAAATAGTAAATAATTTGGCGTTGGCAAATCAAGTTCTTCTCTTCTGTTTTTGATTTTTAAGTCGACTATATCTTTAAAAAGTTCTTCCTGATATTCCCAGGTCGATTTATAATCTTTACTTCCTAAATCCTGAAGTTGAATTTTTTTGTTCATTTTAATTATTTTTCAAACTCAACTTCGAAGTTGAGCTTGTCAGGATTCTCCATATAATCCGTGAAAGGGTATTGAATTGTAATTGATTTTCGATCATCGCTAAACAAAGCATTTGGGTTTGATACCTTTTTGATTCGCTTAGGAAAATGATATTTTATAATGTAGTTTGACGAAGCAAAAATCATCTTGGACATATCTGCCGCAGAATCTTTTGCTTTTGCAGCCAATTTTTCTTTATCGATTACTGCTTTACGCGTAAATTTCTTTCCGTCGTATGTATAGCTTAATTTACTGTTATTATCTCCTAATCCTTTTGCCAGAGGTGTTGCACTATTTGCTCCGCCTTCTAATTTTTGAAGCGCGCTCATAGCTTGCAATGCATCTTGTAACTCATTTACATTTTTAAAATCAGTCGAAAGCGTCATTAAAAACTCTTTTTTCTCAGCGTTCATTTTGGTATTTACTACAAAATTCTCCAGTTTTTTAAGTTCCTTTTGAGCTTCGGGAGATAATTTTGCAATACTATCTTTTTTCTGTTCAAATAATTGTTTGAAGGTAAAAGTAGAATCTATATTTTTTTTAGCGTCGGCTCCCATTTGATCGCCTAACTGATCACCAGCCATTGCCATTAGTGACGAACCGTCCATGTCTATAGAAAACTTTCCGGTTCCGTTATCGTTTACATAAATATTTTCGGTTAAGGTGCAACTTGTTAATGTTGCTAATAAAAAACAAAAACTAAGTAATTTATATAATTTCATATGGTTAATTTTTCATCAAAGATACGAAGACTATTTTTATTTATTTAGTCGTGGATTTGTTTAATTGTTTATGTGAAAATTAACCACGGATTTGACGGATTTAAACAGATTTGCACTGATTTTTTATTTTTGAATTGACTGATCTTTGTCAAAGTTTAAAACTTTGACAAAGATTATCATGAAATAATCTGCGTTCAATCCGTTTAAATCCGTCAGATCCGTGGCTAATAAATTTCCTCCAAAACCACTTCTAAACTTGTCATTTCCGGATTTTGTAAACAGTCTGAAAGTTGAAATTCTAAGGTTAATGATTTTTTATCGGGACTAATAATTGCCTTTTGGTTTGAAACTGATTTTATTTTCTTGGGGAAATGATATCGTAAAACATAAGATTGCGTCAGTTTTAAAGAAGCATATTTAGGATCTGCATTTGCAAATTGATTTTTTGTTTTTTGAAGTTCCTCTTCATTTGTGACAGAAACCGATCGCTTAAAAACTGTTCCGTCAAAATGATATTCTATTTTATAATAATGATTTTCGGCAGTTAATGCATAATTGTTTTTAATGTCATTTACATAATCTTCGGTCTTATACAAATCCGGAATTTCCGAAACTTTATTAAAGTTAAAGGACATTACGGTTCTGAATTCTTTTTCGAAAGAGCTATTTTTTATATGCACTTTTACATTCGAATATTTTTGAAATAATTGCTGTTCAACAGGCGTATATTTCACAAATGTCTCGTTGTACTTCTTGATATAATCCTGAAAAACATAGGTTGTATCTTTAAAAACATCTTCGTGCGCGTATTGATCTCCTGCCAATTGCATATAACTATTTTCATTTCGAAGCTGAACAACTTCAACAATTCCGGTTCCGTCTGGATTGATTTGGATGGTTTCGGTAATTTGGCAACTTGTCAGGATAAGAAGAATTATTAAGGCTGATATGGATTTCATTTTTTTTGAGAAGGTTCTTTTTATAAGGTTCTAAGGTTCTGAGAAGCTAAGATACTGAGGTTTTTATTTAGTTTCGTGCATTTTTAACGCATTATTGTCAGGCTGAGCGAAGTCGAAGCCACACCTGAAATTCCGCAATAAAAATCGCCAATCTTTGTCGAGCTACTCGTGTGGCTTCGACTTCGCTCAGCCTGACAATGCTTTACAAAACGATCTAAACACACCAACTAAAAGGTCTTTTAAAAACTAAAACTTCACGAATAGCCCCGATAGAAGCGGTATCCTTTTTTGCTTTTTTCGGCAAAAAAGATACAAGTGGATAGCGGGACAAAAGGGTATTGAAAGCCTGAAATTTGTGCTTCAAAAAATCTAAAAACTGCATTCTGAAATCTACATTCTTTTCTTTATCTTTGCACACTTAAAAAAGAGCACAAAATGGCATTATCAGAACAAGAAATCATTAGAAGAGAGAAACTTCAAAACTTACGCAACTTAGGAATCAATCCTTACCCAGCTAATCTTTTTCCTGTAAATCACACTTCGAAGCAGATTAAGGAATCTTTTGAAGAAGGTAAGAAGGTTATTGTTGCCGGACGTTTGATGAGTATCAGAGATCAAGGAAAAGCTTGTTTTGCTGAATTGCAGGATAGCGAAGGGCGTATACAATTGTACGTGAATCGCGATGTTTTGTGTGAAGGTGATGATAAAACTTTGTACAACACGGTTTTTAAAAAATTAACTGATTTAGGTGACTTTGTTGGTATTGAAGGTGAATTATTCACGACGCAAGTTGGCGCGAAATGTATTCGTGTTAGCGGTTTTACTTTCTTGAGTAAAACACTTCGTCCGCTTCCTTTACCAAGAGTTGATACAGACGGAAACGTTCACGACGCTTTTACAGATGCTGAATTGCGTTACAGAATGCGTTATGTAGATTTAACGGTTAATCCGCATGTGAAAGAAAACTTCATTAAGCGTACAAAATTGTTTACGGCTATGCGTAACTATTTTAATGATGCTGGTTATCTTGAAGTTGAAACTCCGGTTTTACAATCAATTGCTGGTGGAGCTTCGGCAAGACCTTTTATCACGCACCATAATTCACTTGACATTCCGCTTTACATGCGTATTGCAAACGAATTGTATTTGAAAAGATTAATTGTTGGTGGTTTTGAAGGTGTTTATGAATTCTCGAAAAACTTTAGAAATGAAGGTATGGACAGAACACATAATCCTGAATTTACCGCAATGGAAATATATGTAGCCTACAAAGACTACAACTGGATGATGGAATTTGCTGAAGGTTTGCTTGAGCATTGTGCAATTGCTGTAAACGGAACTAGTAAAGTTACTTTTGGTGAACACCAAATTAATTTTAAAGCGCCTTATGCTCGTGTTACAATGACGGATTCTATCAAACATTTTACTGGTTTTGATATCTCAGGTAAAACTGAAGAAGAATTGTTTGAAGCAGCAAGAGGAATGGGAATCGACGTTGATAAAACAATGGGGAAAGGAAAATTGATTGATGAGATTTTTGGCGCTAAATGCGAAGGAAACTATATTCAGCCAACTTTCATTACTGATTATCCAAAAGAAATGTCTCCTTTATGTAAAGAACACCGCGATAATCCAGATCTTACAGAGCGTTTTGAATTAATGGTTTGTGGTAAAGAAATCGCAAATGCTTATTCTGAATTAAACGATCCAATTGATCAACGTGAGCGTTTTGAAGATCAAATGCGTCTTTCTGAAAAAGGTGATGATGAAGCTAACGGAATCATCGATGAAGATTTCTTAAGAGCACTTGAATATGGTATGCCTCCAACTTCTGGAATGGGAATTGGTATGGACCGTTTGATTATGTACTTAACAAACAATGCATCGATTCAGGAAGTTTTATTGTTCCCACAAATGCGTCCGGAGAAAAAACAAGCTCAAATTGAATTGTCTGACGAAGAGAAATTTATCCTGGATTTATTGAAAGGAAATGAAAATAAAATGGATCTTCAGCAATTGAAAATTACTGCAAATTTAAGCGGTAAAAAATGGGATGCGTCTATGAAAAATCTATCTAAACACGGTTTGACTAAAGTTGCCGTTGAAGGTGAGTTTAAATTTGTGGAATTAGTAGAGTAAATTCCTTAGAAATAATACTAAACTTAAAAAGGAGCTTTTATTGAAGCTCCTTTTTCTTATATAAATATTTTCCTTAATTTTGAAAACATGGAAAGAGCAAAACTTATTGTTAAAAATTTCGGGCCTCTAAAAGATATTGATATCGAAATTAGAGAAATGGTTACTTTTATTGGAGCTCAGGCTTCAGGAAAAAGTACTTTGGCAAAATTGATTTCTATATTTGAAGATGATGATTTTAGAAGGATTTCAGAAGCAACTTTTGAAGCAGAATTACGCAAATACAATATTTATTCGTACTTAAATGAAAACACATTTATTCAATATAAGAATAGTGAAAGTGTTTACCCTTTTACATTAAGGTTTTCATCTAATAAATTTGAAAAACAAACTATCACAAATATAATAGAGCTTTTTAAAGGTATTAAAAATGAAGATCATGATATAATTAAAGATAAGACAATTGAAAACTTCAAATTTTTAATAGAAGGAAGTATTAAACACTCTCAATTTTATGATGTTAATTTTGAAACAAAAATTCTTAATCTTTTTCCAGAAAAAAAACAGAAAACTAAATTTATAAACTATTATTTTAATCCCGAAAATGAACAATTCTTTGAAGAACATTTAACAGATGAAATTTTAGATATATTATGTAAAGAAAAAAAGTTCGAGAATTATTTACAACTTTACGAAGCTTTAGTGAATTCTTTTTCAAATATATTCATATATGATTCGATATATATTCCCACAGAAAGAAATATCTTAGACATTATCTCTACAAATGTCTTAGGATTAATCAATAATAATATTCAAATTCCAAAGTATTTATTAAATAGTGGTCAAGAATATGAAAAAGCTATTCAAACAATAAAAGAATTACCATTAAATATAATTGACAAAAAAATAAAATACAAAAGAGAAGGAAAATCTTCTTACATATATCATAACGAAACAGAAAAAGTGGATTTATTAGAATCTGCATCAGGACTACAATCGATAATTCCAATTTTACTTTTAGTAGAATATTCAAAATCATTGAAAGAAAAATATAATTTCAATTTTGTAGTTGAAGAACCTGAATTAAACTTATATCCAAAAGCTCAACATGAATTAATTAAATATTTGGTTAAAAATTGTTTGTTTGATAGGAAAAATTTAATTCTCACTACTCATAGTCCTTTTATTTTAGCTTCTTTAAATAATTTACTATTAGCTTATGATAAAGGCAAAAAAAATCCAAAAGAAGTAAACAAAATCATAAAGAAAGAGTCTTGGCTAAATCCTAAAAACTTCATTGCATACGAATTGAAAAACGGGAAAGCAAAGAAAATAATGAATGATAAATTAGGACAAATTTCGGAAAATATGATTGATGGTGTTTCTGATGCTTTTGCAAATGAATTTGATAAATTGCTTGATTTATGATTTTACATCTTAAAGAAGCATTTCCTGGAATCGAATCAAACTGTTTGAAAACAATTTCTGACAAACATACATTTGTTTTTGAAGCTGAAAACGTTTTACTTGTATCATCAAAAGAATCTTGGCATTTACACATTGAAAACAAATTAAATACTGATTTCTATTTCATACAGAATGACAATTGCGTTATGAAAACAGTAAAAGGTGGTCAATGTGATTATGTTATTTGTAATAATCAGGAAGTGTTCTTCACTGAAGTCAAAGTTGCCAAAGGAAATCAAGCAAATCATAGAAAAGATGCATATTTGCAGTTGGAAAATACATTTAAACATTATTCAAAATTAATAAATTTTAAACCTTACAGCTTGAATGCTGTAGTTTGCTTTCCGAGTAGAAGAAGAATCGTAAAAGCAAGTGCTTCAACAAAAAGAAAAGAATTCAAAGATTCATATAAATTAAATCTTATTGAAGGAAACTATATTTCTTTCGAATAATTTCAAACCCGACAGGTTTTAAAAATCTGTCGGGTTTCTTATTTTTAAAAAATACTTATCTTGATTGAAAAAATTAAGACCAGAATCAGACTCTTTAACTAAATAACTCAAATACAACGACTTAATTCATAAAAGTTATTTTACAGTAAAATATATTGACAATTACTGATATAGTGCAAACAAATAAAATAATATTGGGTTAATATTGAATATAGAATTGGTTCAATTTTCGCATTTTTTTTAGCAAACAAATTACTACATTTGAAAAAAAATAGACTTTATATAAAGTCTATTTTTTTTTTATCCAAAACCCATTTAACTAACATTTTTCAACCAATACTTTAAATGAAAATTAGAAAAATAGAACCTAACGGAGACCTAACTTCAACAAACGACAACAAAAGAAATCGCTACAAATTTGCTTTCATTGCTATTATTGTTCTCTCGGCTGCATCATTTTTGGGATTTAAATATTTCAAAACTGAAAGTAAGACTATTTGTTTAGGCACAGACACCAAAATCTATGATGCCTACAAAGACGCAGTTGTGCTTGTAAAACATAGATATGGTTATTTTGCTAAAATTAATGGAAAAGAATTTCAACTTTCTGTTGAGGACGCTAAAGAAGTAACAATTTTCGGAACTGGCTTTTTCGTAGATACAAACGGAGACATGGTAACCAACAAACATGTTTTACAGCCTTGGAATTCATCAGAGGAAGAGAGCGATAAAACAAATACTACGATACGAAATCTAAGAATGAAGATTGGTTCTATTCTTACTAAAGATGTTACTGAAGATCAATATGAAAGTTTTATCGACAACAACTGGACACATGCATCAGTGTCGTATGACGAAGGTGAAGGAGAAGAAGGAGATTATGAAGAATCAAGCGAAGAAACCAGCGAACCAGCGGGTGAAGAATTTGTTAGTTCTAATGAAACAACAGCAGATACATCAACGGTATCAACTGATATTGCAGCATCTATTCCGGTAAAAGAATATGTTTCTATAGATGAAATTGAGGTATACGTAAAAACCATAGACGTTCAAGTAGCTCTTCATGATTCTGATAATGAATGGCTTAATTGTGAGATTAAAAAAGTTTCAGAAGAAGCTGATATTGATTTAGGTATTTTACAGCTAGCCGATCATAAAACTCCATCAAGCGTTGTAACTGTAATCGATCTTGATAATGCAATCGACGATGATAAATCATTAGTTCCAGGCCAAAAAGCAATAATGGTAGGATATCCGTTAGGAATGGATTTGGCACAGACAAATTCAGGGATAAAAGTGCAGCTTTATAATGGTCAAATAAGTAAAGAATCAGACGGTAATAAAATTCAATACAGCATAACTTCTACACATGGCGCCAGTGGCGCACCGGTTTTTAATGAATGTGGTCAATTGATTGCAATTAATTTCAGTGGAGTCGATCAGGTTCAGGGTATAAATTTTGGAATAGTAGCGAAGCATGTTCACGCTCTTTAATTTGAAAAGGTCCAAAAAAATAAAAACTTTTAAAACTAATCGGTTTTTCACATTTCAAATCAAATAAAAAATCACACTTATTAATTAATTCAAGTTGCTAGTTTAGAGGTAATAAAAAAACAAAGCACAGGTTCAGTAAATTTGTTTTGCGAACCAATAAACCTTACCCATGCTTTGTAAAGACAAAATTATATCAATTTTTTGTTTAATAGATGATATTTTACAAGGAATTAATCATCCCGAAGATGTAAGAAGACATGTAAGTGACAGCGAAATTATCCTGACGGCAATTGTTTCTTCAACAAGCTTTTATGGCAATCACTGCTCAGCCATTAAGTTTATGAAAGAATATGGATTTATTCCAAAGATGCTTGATAAGAGCAGATTCAACAGGCGTTTACATAAAGTTGGCAGACTTCTATATGAATTATTTGAGATCATAAGTTCCTATTTTAAAGATTTCTGTTGTGAGATGTAATACATTATAGATTCATTTCCCGTAGCAGTTTGTAAAAACATGAGGATTACAAACTCTAAGATTCTTAAAGGCAAAAAGTACAGAGGTTATACAGCAAGTATGAGAAACTATTTTTATGGGGTAAAAGTTCAGTTATTGACAACTAAAAATGGAATACCGATAGCGTTTCATTTCACGCCAGGTAAAACAGCTGACATAAAAGCTTTAGGAAAAATGATGGATAAGCTGCCTGCTGAAGCATCGATTTATGGAGATAGTGCTTATACTGATTACGGTTTAGAAGATTTTGCCCTAATGAAAAAATGTGTTTTATTAAAAATTCAAGGAAAGTCAAATGCTAAACGAACAGATACAATAGAGCAAAAAAATGAAAAGTTAAAAATGAGAAAAAGAGTAGAAACAACAATAAGCGATATAAAAAAAATGTTTCCAAGAACTATACATGCAGTAACATTAGAAGGTTTTTTTGATAAAACTGACATTGTTTGTATTTGGACTCCAATTAAATAAAGCAATCAACTAGCAACTTGAATTAATTATGAATAAAATTTTTAATATCTGTGCACTATTATTCTTTAGTGCCGTTTTTTCACAGATTCCAACTCTGGATGTCGAAAATCAGAAAAAAAATTCAGTAATACTGCAGGAAGTAAAAATTGAAACCAAAATTTTAGGAAATCTTGCATCAACTACAGCAACTTATATATTTGACAATCCTGGTGACAGAATTTTAGAAGGAAATTTTACACTTCCTTTACCGGAAGGAGTAACTATAAGCGGTTATGCTTTAGATATCAACGGAAGCTTAAGAGAGGCCGTTCCAGTTCCAAAAGAACGAGCTAAAGAAGTATTTGAAAGCATTGAAAAAAGAAATATAGATCCGGGTATTATTGAAAAAGTAGCCGGAAATAATTTTAAAACCAGGATTTATCCAATTACGGCCAGAGGCATCAGGTCTATTAGGATTACATACAATCAGGAATTAAAAAATTCGGCAACGGATTATCTGTATTTTTTAAGTTTTGCTAATGCAGTTAATATTCCAAAATTTAATCTTAAAGTTTTGGTTAATGAAAGTCTGACAACTCCTAAAATAACGGAAAATCCAGACGGAAGTTTTGCTTTTCAGAAACAAGGAAATCAATGGATTGCTGAAATAAATAAAGCGAATTTTAGGCCTAATGAAAGTCTTAAAATAAGTATTCCAAAAGTAAGCGAATCTTCAAGCGTACTTATTCAAAAAGCTTCTGACGATAAGTCTTATTTTGCTGCAAGTGTTTCGATGAATTTTCCCGTAAAAGAAAAAGCAAAATCTCAAAAAATTGCTATTATTTGGGACAACTCATTCAGCGGATCAAAAAGAGATCATCAAAAAGAGCTTGACTTTCTTAATGCTTATTTTTTAGAGAATAAGAATATCGGAGTGTCTTTTGTTCTTTTAAATAATACTCTCGAAAAAACAGAAGAATTTACTATATCCGGAGGAAACTGGAGTGCATTAAAAGACAGAATTCTTAATCTGAAATATGATGGAGGAACTGATTTTAGTGCTTTAAAAGAAATTCCGCAAATAGACGAATATCTTTTATTTTCTGACGGAATTTCAAATTTTGGTGATTTAACTTTAAAATTCAAAAAACCGCTCAATAGTATAACAAGCACGCCAACTTCAGATTTTAATATGCTTAAGCTTTTGGCTTTACAATCAGGAGGAAATTTCATCAATCTTAACGAATTAGACACTCAATCTGCTCTAAAAACTTTGAATAGACTTCCTATTATGTTTTTAGGTTTTAAAGAAAGTAATACGATTCAGGAGTTGTTTCCTAATATTGGAACTGCCGTAAATGAACCTGTAAATATATTTGGAATTTCATCTCCAAATTTGGGCAAACTTACTGCTGTTTTTTCTGTAGGGAATAAGAAATTTGAAGTTCCAGTAGATTTTACTAACGCAGTAAAAGTAGACAATTGGCCAATTGCACAATTTTGGGCACAACGAAAAATTAATGATCTTGAACTTAATTCAACCCAAAATAGCGATGAAATCAGAAATCTGAGTGAACAGTTTGGAGTGGTAAGTAAAAACACCAGCCTTATAGTATTGGATGATGTTAATGATTATGTACGTTTTGGGATTACTCCTCCGCAGGAATTATTACCAGAATACAACAAAATTGTTTCGCAAAATAAAAGACAAATTTTAGAGCAAAGAAAAACTCTTCTATCTAAAGCTTTTGATAAAACACGTGAACTGACAACATGGTGGAATAGCGAATTCAAGCCTTCAGAAAAAAAACAGTATCCAACAATATCCAAGCAATTGAAAAGTGAATCATCACCAGTTTCAAGTGCTTCAAATGCAGAAGAAAGCTACTCTACAGCTGATAAAGCAAAATCAACAGGTAAAATAACGTTGGTAGATGTAGAGAGTAATCAAGAGTATATGAAAGATTTTCAGACTTTACAGTCACCGGAATTGATTTACCAAAAATATCTTGAAAATCGTCCTAAATATGAAAAACAAGTAACCTATTATTTTGATGTTTCTAAATTACTTTTCAAAAAAGGTGATAAAGTACTTTCTCTAAAGGTTTTAAGCACATTAGCTGAGCTTGATTTGGAAAATGAAGAATTATACAAAACGATATCTTATCTATTGAAACAGAGAGGTAATTATGAAAAAGAATTGTGGATTACTCAAAAGATTCTAGAATGGAGACCATTCGATGCTCAAAGCCATAGAGATTATGCACTTGCTTTGGTTGACAATAAAAAACCTCAAGAAGCTCTTAATGTCTATAAATCTATGCTTTATCAGGAATATACCGATGAAATTTCGGTTAGAGATAACGGTATTGAAGAGATTTTGATTATGGAAATCAATAATATTTTGAGCCAAAACAAAAATGTTGATGCAAGCAAAGTAGATGATCGTCTAAAAGCAAATCTGCCAGTAGACATCCGCATTGTTATTAATTGGAATAAAGACAATACAGATATTGATCTTTGGGTTACTGATCCAAGAGGAGAAGACTGCTCCTACTCACACCGATCTACAGAAATTGGAGGAAGATTAAGCAACGATTTCACTCAGGGTTTTGGTCCTGAACAGTTTTTACTGAAAAAAGCAATCAAAGGGAAATATAAAATTAAAACTAATTTCTTTGGCGAGAGACAGAATATTCTTTCCGGCCCAACAACAGTAATGGCAGAAGTATACTTGTATTATTCTGATGGAAGACAAGAGCGAAAAATTGCAGTTTTCCAAAGTCAGAAAGAAAACAAACGTGAAAGTGACAGTAAAATTCTCATTGGAGAATTTGAATTTTAGAAAATTCTAAAATTAATTTATATAGCAAACCCGACAGGTTTTTAAAACTTGTCGGGTTTTTATTTAAATTTAATGACTGAAAAACAATTTATGTCAAAAACTAAAAATTACTTTCTTTATACCATATTTATTTTATTTACAGTATTTGGTATTTATCTACTAATCGATTCATTTATAAATCCACAGTTAGAGTTTTCTGAGGATGTTGTAGTCAAAAACAGAATTAAATATATCAATGCCATTCTTTTCTTTGGTGGATTAGGCTATATCTATTATCTCATAAAAGAAAGGAAAATTGACACAAATCAGAGTACGTTTAAAACGAATATTGCTATGCTTTTTGGATGTTTAATATTTGTCTTAAATTCTGTGTTTCTGGTTCTACATCCTGAAGAATTTAAAAAAGGCCCTAAATTAATCAAAATGATTATTGGCTATAGTGGAATATTATTTTTCGGAGCTGGCTTACTTATGTCAATTTATAGATTAATAAAAAATTTCTCTAAGACAAATTAATAAAATTTGTCAAAATCTGTTGGGTTTTGTGTTTTTAAAACGAATACTTTTCCAACTTTTTCCCATCAATATCTAAAACCTTTGCGCTATCTCTTGAAGTTTCTTCTTTGACTACTTCCTGAACAGATGGATTTGACGGATATTTTCCGTTTTTAAGTTTTAGAAGATGAAATTTCCCTCCACTTACCGCTATTAGATCATAAAATTTTTCAGTTACTGAAGTGGTTACATAAATAGGAAAATCAGTTACCGAAAATTTATTGATTAAACTTCCGTCATTATTCAGAATAAATCCTGAGCAACCACCGCTTCCGCAAAAATAAGCATTCGAGAAACCTACAAAATACTCGTCTTTTTTGTCATTGTTTAAATCGAAAGCACTGTAATAAAAGAAACGATCGTCTTTAGTCAAAGCTGGTAAATCCGCTTTTAGCAAAACCAAAAGCTGCTTTCTAATTAATTCTACAACTTTATCATCTTTTACAGGAGCGTCGCTTACATCTGCAGTTCCGGCTGCTGTTTTTGTTATTGTGTCGGTTGCAATTGCTTCAACAACACTTTCTTTTTCTGTTTTTTCTTTATTCTGACATGAAATCATTCCTAAAATTAAAAATGCCAATAAAATTTTTCTTTTCATAATTTCTCTTTTTTAATTCTTACGATTACGTTTCTAAACCAGCAAAGCGGCTTTATTCTCAATATCATTTTGAGCCAATAAAGACTTTATATTATTAAAAGTTACTAAAGCAATTTGCGTCAAAGCTTCATTAGTAAAAAACGCCTGATGTGCTGTAACCAAAACATTTGGAAAACTCATTAAACGCTGAATCGCATCGTCCTGAATAATATCTGCCGAAAGATCTCTGAAAAACAGTTTCTCTTCCTGTTCGTAAACATCAATTCCCAGATAACCAATTTTACCTTCTTTAAGACCTTCAATAACCGAAGCTGTCTCTATTAATCCGCCGCGACTTGTATTGATAATCATAACGCTGTCTTTCATTTCATCGATAGATTTACTATTTATGATATGTTTGGTTTGTTCGTTTAAAGGGCAATGAAGCGAAATAATATCACTCAATTTGAATATCTCTTCAAGAGAAACAAATTTCACTCCGTCCTTTTCCATTTCCGCATTTGTAACAATATCATACGCCAAGACTTTGCATCCAAAACCTAAAGCGATTTTCGCAAAAGCTTTTCCAATATTTCCCGTTCCAATTATTCCAATTGTTTTCCCGAATAAATCAAAGCCTAATAATCCGTTCAAAGAGAAATTTTGTTCTCTAACTCTATTGTAAGCTTTATGTGTTTTTCTATTTAAAGTTAAAATCATTGCAATTGCGTGTTCTGCAACTGCCTGAGGAGAATATGCGGGAACGCGACAAACTTTTAAATTGTACTTTTTTGCAGCTTCTAAATCAACATTGTTAAAACCTGCACAACGTAATGCGATAATTTTCACTCCTTTTTCTGCCAATTGTTTTATAACAGCTTCATTAACGATATCATTTACAAAAACACATACAATCGATGCGTTTTCGATCAAAATAACGGTTTGAGGATTTAATTGAGTTTCAAAAAAAGCTAACTCAAAACCAAAGTCAGTATTGTATTTATTAAAAAAAGCTTTGTCATAAGGCTGGGTCGAAAAAAAGGCGATTTTATTACTATTTGATGTAGTCGTTAAACTCATGATCTCTATTTTTTGATTCTTAAATTATGGTTTTACTAAGTTAAGTAATTAAATCTGAAGTAAATTTCTGATTATAAAAAATCAGCTCATTTTAGATATTCTTTAGCATTTGCTATAATAAATCCATCTTTTGGATACAACCCGGAAACATCAAAATCTAAGCTAATAAGTACTTTAAAACCATCGATACATTCTACTGCATTTTGACCATTCCAACCAACTTTTAAACCATATAAAATAAATTCTCTAATATATTTAGGTCCGTTTAAATTGACAAACTCTTCTGTTTTAGTAGATAATTTTGTCAAACTTATTCCAGTATTTAGAGGATTTCCGGCATACAAATCTTCCCATGTAATGAAATTAATTTTCAATGGAGTTTGTTTATAATTCTCTAAATATATTGTAATCTCAAGTGTCGCTATCTCGGTGTTAATTCCAAATCCGGTAACGATTTTATATAAATAGATCTTATCTAAAACAGTAATTTTTCTTAATTTCATGAGTTATTATTCCCTAAATTTTAAATGATCTGTACTAAAAAGTAGACCAATACCACTGTAAGGATCTCTTTTTAAATCATAAAAATCATTTACTCCCGCCAAATCCTGATACAGATCATCCATAATAGAAGATTCCTGAAATCCATCGATTGTGTGTTTTATAATAGTATCTGCCAAACAAGTTAGTTCTTTTGTGATATTTGTAATTCCAATATTATTTCCTGTTTCCCAATCCCAAATAATCCAATCCCATTTGTGTTTTTTATGAACAGCATCCAGCCATAAATAAGAAAGATTGTTGATTTTTACTTTTCCTAATTCTTTTTCTTTCCAATATTCAACACTTTCGATTATAGCTTTTATTGCAGCATCCGGCTGATTATAAAGAAAATCCGGATTCGAAATCTTAATGATTTTTATTGCATCGGCGATTTTGGTATTAATTGTTTTTAATTCCTTTTCGTTGGGGTTTCTTAAAAAAGCAAATTCAATGTCTTGTCGTTCAAAAACAATTCCTGGTGATTTCACCAACATTTCTTCAGGAATACATTTTGCATTAGAATATTCGTTAAGAAACTCTTCTTTGGGATCAAAAGAGAAATTTTCCTCAGTATAAAAACCGGAAACATATCTTTCTTCAATTTCCTTAACTAATTGATAGGTTTCATAATTTATATCTTCTTTTATTTCGTCTTCGCTTTCAAACCTGCAAAAATAATCTGGTTGTAACATCCAATACAAACAAAGAGCGGTTCCTTTATCAAGATGTTTTTGTTTGATGATCCATTCAAAAGGTTCTATTCCATCATCATAATTCCAATTTTGCACAAATTGATGCAATTCCGGAGCCGTTAATTTTTGATAAGACATCTCGTTATTTACTGCTTTAAGAACTCGGTTTTTACTTTTCTTATTAAATAATTCTTCCATTTCTATATTTTACAAATCCTATATCTTCCTACAAATTTAAAAACCTATTTGCATAAATACATCATTAAATAAAAACACTTTCTAAGAATCTCAATGTCAGGCAAATCGTTCTTTTTAATATTTTAAATTTGTTAAATAATCTACAATTCTGATTATCAGATTAAACCTATTGAATTTGATAAAGTCTAAATGTTATAACAATTAAAAAACTTACATCATGAAAAAATTATTCATCGCAGCTTTGTTATTCATTGGAGTAGCAAGTTTTGCACAAGAAGCGGATCAAAAGCCAACTCGCGAACAAAAAGAAAGATTGACTCCGGAACAACGTAGTGACAAACAATTAAAAAAACTTACTTCTGAATTAAACTTAGATGCAAATCAACAAGCACAAGTAAAACAACTTCTAGCAGACAGAAATGCTAAAGCTGAAAAATTTAAAGAAGCACGTAAAGCAAAAAAAGACAGCGATGTAAAACCTACTGCTGCTGAAAGAGAAGCTTTCAAAAAAGAAGTAATGGCCGAAAGAGATGCAAATGATGCTAAAATGAAATCTATCTTAAATGCTGATCAATACACAAAATGGAAAGCAATTCAGGAAGAGAATAAAGACAAAGCAAGAGAAAAAATGAAAGAATACAAAAAAGAGAATAACTAATTATAGTTTACAAAAAGAGGCTTTGATAGCCTCTTTTTTATTTTTGAAAAGTATTATGGTTTCCTTATTACTTTCTGTTAATTAAAAGATAAATCCGATAATTCGATTAAACTTAATAAAATCATGGCAGTCTAATTGCTATAAACCTTTTAAAAAAACGAATTATGAAAAAATTATTTATTGCAGCTTTATTATTCGTTGGAATAGTAAGTTTTGCACAAGACATCAATCAGAAAGCTACACGTGATCAACGAGAAAAATTAACTCCTGAACAACGTAATGAAAAACATTTACAAAAGTTAACTTCTGAATTGAATTTAGATAAAAAGCAACAAGAGCAAGTAAAACAGTTACTGGCAGAAAGAAGTGCTAAAGCCGAAAAGTTTAGAGATGCTAAAAAAGACAGCAAAACAAAACCTACTGACGCAGAAAGAGAAGCTTTTAAAAAACAAATGGAAACTGAAAGAGCAGCAAACGATGCTAAAATGAAATCAATTTTAAACGCCGATCAGTACACAAAATGGACTGCTCTTAAAAAAGAACACGAAGGCAAAGGCGATCATAGAAGAGATATGAAATCTCCACAAGAACGCGATCAGGCACATTTGCAAAAATTGACTACAGATCTAAATTTAAATGCAGATCAGCAAAAACAAGTTAGCGAGCTTTTGTCAGACAGAAGTACCAAAATGGCGATGCTTAAAAAAAGCCGAAGAGACAACCCTACACCACCAACTGCTGCAGAGAAAAAAGCCATGAAAAAACAAATGGAAGAAGATCACAAAGCAACAGATGCTAAAATGAAATCTATTTTGAATGCCGATCAATATAAAAAATGGACAGCAATTCAAAAAGAGCATAAAGATAAAATGAAAGATCACAGAAAAGAAAAAATGTAATTGAGTTCAAAAAAAAGAGGCCCGTAAGCCTCTTTTTTGTTTTTATACATTTCCCTATTTCGGATTAAGAATTAAGTCAATTCTTTTAATACAATCTTCATAATGGTATTTTGTTTCTGTGTTTGTCGGTCTTGCTTTTGCGGCTAAAAGTGTGCTTCGCAATACCGTTAATTCACCACGAACTAAAGCTCTAAGATCAGATTGTGCCACATTATAATAGGTTGTTGATTTATCTGTTGGCTTAATTTCCTCAATCATCAAAGCTCCCATTCTGTCAATATATCCGCGTTGTAAATTTCTTCGATATATTGTTACATTCGCTGGCGTAGCTGCTTCTTTCCAGATTCCTTTTCTGGTATCTTTCAATAAATCTAAAGCTTTGTAAGTATCAGCACCCAGAATTTCATTATCCATCAATCTGCCAATTCTTGAGATACTCAATAAATTATTTAAGTGACGTACTTGCAAACTTCTAAACTTTTCTGAATAACCTGCAGAATTTGTGTTTTTTAAAGTATTTACATTTACAATCCAGGTTGGCGAAGCAAAAGCATTTGCCTGAAGCCAATTCATCGCTTCGATTTGCTTTGCTTTTGGTACCACTTCATAAACATTTCCGGCTTGATTTGGCTTTTTAGTATTTTCATAAACACCACCAACATTGGTTACAACATGACCTACATATCTGCTCCACACGTCTAACATTTCTTTATACAATTCATCTAAATCTTCATAATCATTGGTCACATTACTAGTCCATTCGCTTAAATGTCCTGCAACATATTCCAGATTTTTAAGTCCATATGAACTTGCTTTCATCGAATTATTCCCAATATCTTCTGTTTGAGAAGTTGGATCAAAAGAACTGCCCTGATCCCCAAATTTATAGATTGGATTTCCTGCTTTCTCCAAAATCCATTTGTCTAAAGTTACCGCTTCAGCTTCAGGAGATTTTGCATTTGGAATCACTCTGTATCCCCAATTTAAGGCATAATGATCATAAGCTCCCATTTTACGAATAAAACGAATATTTTTATCTCCGGGTTGTGCAATATAATTAAAACGGGCATAATCCATTATACTTGCTGAGATTCCGTTTTGTTGTGTAAAATCGCCATTTCTGTAACTCTCAACATCATACGCACAACTTGCGCCCATATTATGCGGAAAACCTAAAGCATGACCAACTTCGTGCGCAATAACCATTCGCATCATTTCGCCCATTTCTTCGTCACTAGTTTGTAATGTTCTCGCCGACGGATTTGCTGCACCGGTTTCTAACAAATATCTGTTTCTGTAAGAACGCAAATGATTGTGATACCAAATCACATCGCTTTCGATAATTTCTCCTGTTCTTGGATCTGAAACACTTGGTCCAACTGCATTTCGGGTCGTACTTGCTACATAACGAATAACTGAATAACGTATATCTTCAGGGCTAAAATCAGGATCTTCTTCTTTTGTTGGAGCATCTTTAGCAATAATCGCATTTTTAAAACCGGCAGTTTCAAACGGTTTTTGCCACTCTTCTATTCCTTGTTTTATGTATTTTTTCAACTTTTCAGGCGTTGCAGGATCTAAATAATATACGATTGGTTTTATTGGCTCAACCAATTCTCCTCTATTATAAGCTTCAGGATCTTTTGGTTCCAATCTCCAACGTCTGATATATGTTTTAAGGTCCGATTTTAATTCGTTGCTTCCGTAATCGTATTGACTTACCGTAAACCAACCCACGCGCGAATCTGCCAATCTTGGTTTCATTGGTACTTCCGGCAACAAAATCATAGATTGATTCATTTGAACACTTATCGATTCTGTTTCTTCCAGCGTTGACGGTTTCGAAGCATTATAAGTCATATCCTGAATTACTTCGATATTCATCGGAAAACTTTTAATCTTATTGATAAAGCTACGTGAATCGTCAAGTCCTTTTACTTTGTACGTATCTCGCATTTCTGCTGATATTCCGCTGATTGCCTTAACATCTGTGCTGTAAAATTTCGTTACATCGATAACCGTATTTGCTGAATCTTTGCTGAAAGCTACAATATCAAATGCAAATAATGTAGGCTCATAATTATTTGATTTTACCGAAATACTAATGGGCAAAGTATCATTTGCAACCGCATTATATGATTTTGATTTGATAAGGATTTTATCTTGAAAACGCTGCCAAACAATCAATTGTTCATTAGTTTCAGAACCAGCATTTACATATCCTCCGCCTAAATTAGCAGGCAATTTTGAAAGTCTGCTTACCAAAAGCATATCTTTATTTAAATACTTATTCGGGATTTCAAAGTAGTATTTTTTATCCACCTTGTGCACTTTAAAAAGTCCGTCATCAGAAACAGCGTCTTTAGTAATTACTTTACTGTATTCTTTAATTGTTGATTCTGATTTTTTTTCTGGCGGTGCAACTACAGGTTCGTCTTTTTTGGATGTCTTTTTGTTTGATTGGGCAAATTGATTATTAGAAAACAGCATAAAAAATGCCATTGTAATAAAAATGAAAAATTTATTCATTCATTGGTAGGTTTAGTGGTTATTTGATGGCAAAAATAATTTTTATTCTACTTATAAGAAAGTAAACCTTCTTCTTAACATATTATTAACAAGTATAATCGAAAGTAAAATCATAAAAAAAGGTTCAGCTTTTATGAAAAAACTGAACCTTAAATTGAAAAATAGTATATGTTTTAAGATTTAAAATGTCTTTGAAACCTTATCAATTGCATTAATTGTAAAATCTAAATCTTCATATGTTAATGCATCCGTAATAAACCATGTTTCATATGCCGATGGCGCAATATAAACTCCTTCGTTTAACAAACCGTGAAAGAATTTCTTGAACGTTTCATTATCTCCTTTTGCCGCTGTTTGAAAATCAACAACCGGATTTGCATCAAAATGAACAGAAATCATCGAACCTACTCTATTGATTGTAAAAACAACATTATTTGCTTTTAAAACTCTATCAATTCCTGCTTCCAGATAAGCTGTTTTTTCGTCTAAACGATCAAAAATTGCACGATCATTATCAAGAGATTGCAACATTGCTAATCCTGCCGCCATTGCAAGAGGATTTCCAGATAATGTTCCTGCTTGATAAACTGGTCCCAGTGGTGCTAAATAATTCATGATTTCGGCACGTGCAGCAAAAGCTCCAACCGGCAAACCTCCACCAATCACTTTTCCGAAAGTAACAATATCAGCGTTGATATTAAACAATTCCTGAACTCCACCGCGAGCCAAACGGAAACCTGTCATTACCTCATCAAAAATTAGTAAAATTCCGTTTGCAGTACACAAATCTCTTAAACCTTGCAAGAAACCTTTTTGAGGCGGAATACATCCCATATTTCCTGCAACTGGCTCGATAATTATAGCAGCGATTTCGTTTTTGTTAGCTTCAATTAAAGTTTTTACATTCTCTAAATCATTGTATTTTGCCAACAAAGTATCTTTTGCAGTTCCTTCTGTAACTCCCGGACTATTTGGAGATCCAAAAGTTACAGCTCCACTTCCAGCCTGAATCAAAAACGAATCAGAATGTCCGTGGTAACAACCTGCGAATTTTATAATTTTATCTCTTTTTGTAAATCCGCGAGCTAAACGAATCGCACTCATACAAGCTTCTGTACCTGAATTTACAAAACGTATTTTATCAATATTTGGAACCATAGAAACCGCCAAAGCAGCAATTTCAGTTTCTAATTCTGTTGGCATTCCAAATGAAGTTCCCAATTTTGCTTTTTCAATCACGGCATCAACAACTGGCTGATACGCATGACCCAAAACCATTGGTCCCCAAGAATTAATATAATCAATTAATTTATTTCCGTCTTCGTCATACAAATAAGCACCTTTGGCACTTTTTACAAAAATAGGAGTTCCTCCAACCGCTTTAAAGGCTCTTACTGGTGAATTTACTCCTCCCGGAATTACTTTTTCTGCTTCAGCAAAAAGCTGACTACTTCTTTTATATATCATTATGATTTTAGATTTTTGAATTCTGATTTTAGATTGATTTCAAGACTGATAACTTTCACTGAAAACGGAGAAAAAAAATTACTTCACTTTAAGTTTCTGTCCAATAGAAAGCGCATTATCCGAAAGATTATTTTTCTGTTTTAAGTCATCAACCAAGACGTTGAATTTCTTGGAAATCGAATATAAAGTATCTCCTTTTTGAACTTCATATAAATTAGGATCGTTAGGATTTACATTCGAATTTGAATTTGAAGGACTTTTTGCCGGCGGAGTTGATTTCTCAAATGGCTTATAATTTCTTCCCGTTACCTGACAATCATATTGATGCAGATTATACCTTTCAATATAACTAATTAATTTGTCCGGATAATTAGGATCTGTAGCATAACCACAAGCTCTTAATCCTTTTGCCCAAGCTTTATAATCGTCTTTTTCATAGGTAAATAAGCTTGCGTATCTTTTTTTTCCAACCAAAAATAAGGCGTGATCTCTATAGGATTCTGACGCTTCAGTATATTTTCTAAAACATTCCTGAGCCGAATCATCATCGTGACGAACGCTCTCGCCCAACCAATCATTATGACATTTTATTCCGAAGTGATTGTTTGCATCTAAAGCTAAATCTCCTTTTCCTGCACCAGATTCCAGAATTCCCTGCGCCAAAATAATACTTGCAGGAATACCGTATTTCTGCATATTTCCCATTGCAATATCTTTAAATTGCAAAATATAATTATTGATTAAATCGCTGGTAACAACTGTTTTAGAAGTAGATTGAATAACCTCAGTTGTATTATTTGTAGAAGGATAATTTTTGCCTATTGGCTTTACTGGAGCTTGTTTTTTGGTAGTTGCCACTCTTGGCCTCTGAACCGCAGCCGCTTTTTTAGTCGTTGCAATAGTAGGTTTACTCGACGAACAACTTACTAAAGTAGCCAGAATTAAGAATGTTATTATTTTTTTAACCATTGCTTATAAGTATTGGTAATTTTTTCTGCTTCAATTTCATATTCATTCCATCAATTCCTTGTAATCCACCGGTATGAATGAGTAAAATTTTTGAACCTGCAGGAAAATAGTTTTTATGTATTAAATCTATAACGCCAAAAACCATCTTTCCTGTATAAATTGGATCTAAAGGCACTTTATTTTCTTCAAAAAAAGCATTGATAAATTCAATTAATTCTAAATTTATCTTCCCATAACCTCCAAAATGATAGTCAGAAATTAAATTCCAGTTATCTTTTTTTGCAAAAATACGAATTTCATCTGTTAAAAAGTCACCTTTTAACGCCGGAAACCCTAAAACTTTCTGATGTGACAACGCGCTATTGATCAATCCTGATATGGTTCCGCCAGTTCCAACAGCGCAGCAAACGTAATCAAAAACAGCATCTTCCTCAGTTAAAATTTCCTCGCAGCCTTTTACCGCCAACTCATTTGTTCCGCCTTCAGGCACTAAATAAAAATCTCCAAACTTCTCTTTTAATTTTTCTATAAACGAAGCTTCACTTTTATGTCTGTAATCTTCGCGAGTTACAAACTCAAATTGCATTCCGTTTTCCTGAGCAAATTTCAAGGTTGGATTATCTTCTATTTTATCAAGAATTTCTTCTCCGCGAATAATTCCTATTGTTTTAAAACCCTGCTCTTTTCCTGCATATGCAACCGCTGCAATATGATTCGAAAAAGCTCCGCCAAAAGTCAATAAAGTAGTTTTATTTTCGGCTTTAGCCTGAAGTAAATTATATTTGAGTTTTCTGAATTTATTCCCTGAAACAAAAGGATGAATCAAATCTTCCCGTTTAATGGTCAGAGAAATATCGTTCTGGAAAGTAGTTTGAATTTCCTGGTTCAAAATTTATTTTTCTTTTAAAGTTATGTAATTCAAAAACCCGAAAAAGGATCGGTTTTTCAAATAATCAAAATCATTTTCATTAGTATAAGCTTCTCTTTCAAAACTTATATTTCGGTACGCCAGATCTTTGTTTTTATATTGAATCAACCTTATTATATATTCTAAAACATAAAAGATATAAAAAGGAAGAATTAGCAATTCTAATTGTTGTCTGAGATGGATTTTTTCGTGATTGACGAAAACAAAATTTTCTTTGTCCTGATTGTATTTTAAAAACACAAACGGTAACACAGCCATTCCTCGATATCCTTTCGGAATTAAATATTTAGCAACAATCAGAAACATTAGCTGTAAAATTTATAAATTTGTAGATAAAAATTGTTCGATTTCACTAAAATCATAATCATCTTACTAATTTTGATTTTAATAAATAAGAACAAGCATCCAAAGCAGATTTATGAAAGAGCAAAGTAATGAAAATAAACTAATCGAAGGCGAAGATTTTTACTATACGCCCGAAGGTTATAAATGCTTTACTGAAAAACACCATCTCAAACGCGGTTATTGCTGCAAAAGTGGTTGCCGTCATTGTCCGTACGGATTTGATAAACGAACTGGCGAAATAAGGAAGAAAACGAATTAGAAAATGTGTCAATTTGAAAATGAGATAATTTAAAACATGGGGCTAGACATAACACACCGCAAATCGACTTTAAAAAAACCTGAAAAATTAACGCCTTCTCATACAAATTATATATTAGAAAGTGAATTTGAAGGATTTGATGTCGGTCTTGACTATTTTCATAATTGCATTCAGAATATTGATGCACCAGAAATTTTGGAAACTATTATTTTTCCAAAAAAAGAAAACGAAATAGAAGAAATAAAGAAATTTTTAAGTCACGTCAAACATTTTCTATTTGAAAAAGATAAAGAAAACATTGAAAAAAGTCTACAAAATTTTATTTCTAAGAATCAATTAAGCGGTAATTTACTTCATAGCTGGGAAACATCTGAATGGACAGGTTTTTATATTTTTAGAATGAAAAAACAAACTGGCTTCTATTTTGAGGAAATTGGAGAACAGCGAAAAGGCATGAATAATCTTTTTTGGACAAGATTTAGTTCTGATGATATACACAATTTTACAAAAAAAGAAGATTTTGAACATGCTTTCAAATGTGTAGATTTCTACTGGGATTCAGACACTCAGGATGACGTAGAACAAAGAATAAAAATGTTTAAAGAAAACTTTGTTGACAAATACGAACCTAACAAAAGTTGGTTAAGTTTGAGCTATTAATAAAAAAGGTTATCACAAACAAAGACTTATAAAAAAATCACCAATCTAAAATATTTATATGGATATTCTCTTGCGAAAATTTAGGATTACGATCCACAAATCCTATCACAGGTCGGATATTCGTTATCCCTAGCTTTTTTTAATTAGAAAATGTGCCAATTTGATAATGAGATAATTATTTCAAATTGAATTTACATTCATCGTTATTTCGCTCCTCTGGAGCTTTTACCAGCTGATCGTATTGTTTTCTATAAATATGGCGCCTTTCCAAGGCTGAGAATAAATCCGTTAGGATTGCAATATTTATAGAAAAAGAATTTAGCGATCAGAATTTCAGCCCCAGCAGGGCGAAATAATTTAAAAAACAAAAAATTAATCTGTTGTTAATCTAACTAAAATACCTTAGCGTCTTAGAATCTTAGCAACTCAGTACCTTAAAGAAAAAATGACTTTTCAAGAAGAAATAAAACAAGGAATACCAAGTATATTACCTCCAAAAAAAGAGTACGATTTAGCAATTAATCACGCGCCAAAAAGAAAAGAAATCCTTTCGGTAGAAGAAAAAAAGCTGGCTCTTAAAAATGCATTACGTTATTTTGAAGCTAAACATCACGCTGAATTAATTGTCGAATTCTCTGAAGAATTAGAAAAATACGGACGTATATATATGTATCGTCTGCGTCCTGATTACAGAATGTACGCTAGACCAATTGACGAATATCCTGGAAAATCATTGCAGGCAAAAGCAATTATGCATATGATCCAAAACAATCTGGATTATGCTGTGGCGCAACATCCCCACGAATTAATTACTTATGGTGGTAATGGAGCAGTTTTCCAAAACTGGGCACAATATTTATTAACGATGCAATATTTGTCTGAAATGACAGATGAGCAAACTTTAACGATGTATTCAGGACATCCGATGGGATTATTTCCTTCACATTCAGAAGCGCCGAGAGTTGTGGTTACAAACGGAATGGTGATTCCAAACTATTCTAAACCGGACGATTGGGAAAAAATGAATGCTTTGGGAGTTTCACAATACGGACAAATGACAGCTGGAAGTTATATGTATATTGGTCCACAAGGAATTGTACACGGAACTACGATTACGGTTTTGAATGGTTTTAGAAAAATAAAACTAAATCCTGAAGGAAATCTATTTGTAACATCAGGACTTGGCGGAATGTCCGGTGCTCAACCAAAAGCCGGAAATATTGCAGGTTGTATTACGGTCTGCGCCGAAGTAAATCCTAAAATTACAAAGATTCGTCACGAACAAGGATGGATTAATGAAATCGTAACTTCGACAGAAGAATTGGTAAAAAGAGTCGCTTTGGCGAAAGCCAATAAAGAAGTGGTTTCAATTGCTTATTTAGGAAATGTAGTTGATGTTTGGGAATGTTTCGACAAAGAAAACATCAAAATTGATTTGGGTTCTGACCAAACTTCGCTTCATAATCCTTGGGCGGGAGGTTATTATCCAGTTGGAATTTCTTTTGAAGAAGCAAACGAAATGATGGCAAACAATCCTGAATTATTCAAAGAGAAAGTGCAGGAATCTTTGCGTCGTCAAGCGAAAGCAATAAACAAACATACTGCAAAAGGAACTTACTTTTTTGATTACGGAAATGCCTTTTTACTAGAAGCTTCACGTGCTGGCGCTGATGTAATGGCAGAAAATAATATCGATTTCAAATATCCAAGTTACGTTCAGGATATTATGGGACCAATGTGTTTTGATTACGGTTTTGGTCCTTTTAGATGGGTTTGTACTTCAGGAAAACCAGAAGATTTACAAAAAACCGATACTATTGCAAGTCAGGTTTTAGAAGAATTAGCGAAAACTTCTCCAAATGAAATTCAGCAACAAATGCAGGATAACATTAAATGGATCAAAGGCGCACAGGAAAATAAATTAGTTGTAGGTTCTCAAGCACGTATTTTATACGCTGATGCCGAAGGTAGAATTAAAATTGCTGAAGCTTTTAACCAGGCGATTGCAAAAGGCGAAATTGGAACTGTTGTTTTAGGTCGCGATCATCATGACGTTTCCGGAACGGATTCTCCTTACAGAGAGACTTCTAACATCTATGACGGTTCCCGTTTTACGGCAGATATGGCGATTCAAAACGTGATTGGAGACAGCTTTAGAGGTGCAACCTGGGTATCGATTCATAACGGCGGCGGAGTTGGCTGGGGAGAGGTTATAAATGGTGGATTTGGTATGGTTCTTGATGGTTCTAAAGAGGCTTCAAAACGTTTAGCATCAATGCTTTTTTGGGATGTTAACAACGGAATTTCAAGAAGAAGCTGGGCTAGAAATGACGAAGCAATTTTTGCTATAAAAAGAGCGATGGAAGTTCAGCCATTGTTAAAAGTAACGCTGCCTAATATCGTAGATGAAAATCTATTTTAGACAAAGTTTCGTATTTGATTTAAAATGAGAACATTTAAAATTTCCAAACATATGAAAACATTCAAATTAGTACCCGTTTTTTTGCTCTTAATACTAGCTTCATGCAGTACGGTTAGTGTTTATTCTGATTATGATAAAAACGTAGATTTTGCGCCTTATAAAACTTATGCTTTTTTTAAGCCGGGAATTGATAAGGTCGAAATATCTGATTTGGATAAAAGACGTATTCTACGTGCCATTGATGATCAAATGCAAGCCAAAGGTTTTACCAAAAGTGAAAACCCAGATTTATTAGTAAACATTTTTACTAAATCAAGAGAACAAGTTGATGTTAACCAATTTAATGCCGGATGGGGTTACGGTTGGGGATACGGGTGGAATCCTTACATGATGTATGGATACGGAGGACAAACCACTGTTTCAACTTCTACACAAGGAACTTTATACATTGATTTAATTGATGCAAAAAAGAAAGAAATGATCTGGCAAGGTGAAGGTATTGGAACTTTAACCAAAAATGTGGATAAAAAAGATGAAAAAGTTGCTGAATTTGTGACTAAAATTTTAGCTCAATATCCTCCGGTTAAAAAATAATTAATACATTTGCCATTCAATTATTTGAAATGAAAAACTTAAATAACATTATTATCTCTATTACTATTATTGCAATTCAGCAATAATGGCGAGGTATTATATAAATAAGTAAACAAAATACAATTTATAAAAACCTCCCAAATCGGGAGGTTTTTTTATTTTAAAAAATATTACAAAAACATTTTGCCACAGATTTCACAGATTAAAAATCTTTTTAAATCATTTAATCTGTGGCAAAAAAACAACAAACAACATGAATTTATTTAACGAAGTACTTGCTGCCAAAAAACAGCTTGAAAATGTAGTCGCCGCTACTCCACTCACGCAAAATCTGAATCTTTCAGAAGAATTTGAATCTACTATTTTATTAAAAAGAGAAGATTTACAAATTGTGCGGTCGTACAAAATTAGAGGCGCTTACAACAAAATTTCTTCGTTAAATGATGTCGAAAAAGCAACCGGAATTGTTTGCGCAAGTGCTGGAAACCATGCTCAAGGTGTTGCTTATTCTTGTCATCTTTTGCAAATACAAGGCAAAATTTATATGCCTAAAACAACTCCAAAACAAAAAGTAAAACAAGTGCAATTGTTTGGAAAATCATTTGTAGAAATTGTTCTTACCGGAGATACTTTTGATGATGCTTATGCTTCGGCTACAGCCGATGCTATCAAAAATCATAAAATCTTTATTCATCCTTTTGATGACGAAAAAGTCATTGCAGGTCAGGGAACTGTTGGATTAGAAATTCTCGAAAATTACAAAGAGCCTATTGATTACGTTTTTGTCCCGATTGGCGGCGGCGGATTAGCTTCCGGACTATCTGAAGTTTTTAAACATCTAAGCCCAAATACTAAAATTATTGGCGTGGAGCCAAAAGGCGCTCCTTCGATGAAAACTTCGATTGAAGAAAATAAAAATACGGCTTTAACCACAATCGATAAATTTGTAGATGGCGCAGCAGTAAAACAAGTTGGCGATAAAACTTTTGAAATCTGTCGCTACAATTTAGAAGATATCGTCTTGGTTCCCGAAGGAAAAGTCTGTACCACAATTTTACGTTTATACAATGAAGAAGCAATGGTTGTAGAACCTGCGGGCGCATTGACTATTGCAGCTTTAGACTTTTATAAGGATAAAATAAAAGGTAAAACTGTCGTTTGCGTCGTAAGCGGAAGTAATAATGATATCGAAAGAACGGCCGAAATAAAAGAACGCTCCTTATTATATGAAGGCTTAATGCATTATTTTATGATTCAGTTTCCACAACGTCCCGGAGCTTTAAAGGAGTTTGTAAACAATATTTTAGGTCCTGATGATGATATTACTTACTTTCAATTTGCTAAGAAAAATAGTCGTGAAGTAGGTTCTGTAGTTGTGGGATTAGAATTGAAAAACAAAAACGATATTATGGCCATTAAAATGAATATGACAAAAAATGGTTTTGAATTTCAATACTTAAATGACAATCAGGATTTGTTTACACAATTAATAGGATAAAAAGCAAAAGGCTGTCTGATATCAGAATCAGACAGCCTTTAAATTCAAATATAAAATTACTAATTGAATTCTAAATTTGTAATTATTGTTTCAGGACTTTTTTAGAGTAAGAACCGGTCTTATCATTTACTCTCACGATATAAACTCCTTTTGGAAGTCTTGAAACCTCAATTTCAGATGGATTTCCTTTTACAAAATCTACATTTTTCTTGATTATGTTTTGTCCTCCAATATTGAATACCTCTACAGTTGCACTTCCTTCATGATTAGTATCAATTTTTAAATAATCATTTGTCGGATTAATAAAAATTGTCATATCAGCTGAAGTTTCTCCAGTTGTCGCAATTTCTGCTAAAGCTCTTTTTGCTGTTGATTCTACCTGAACAAATTGCCATTGTTGGTTTAATCCGCTTGTATAATCCCAAACCTGGATATTTGCTCCATTTGCTGTAGAAACATTTTCAACATCCAGCGATTTATTACTGTTTACGTTGATAATACTGTAATATCCACCTCCAAGACTATTAACAGTCCATTTAAATTCATTAGAACTAGAGAACGTTTTTTGCTGCACTTTCAATCCATTTGCCGTACCATTATTTTCAACTGCCAAATACATTCCTGTAGATTTTACGATAATGTAATAGCTGCCACTTCCTGTAGAAACAAATTTCCAGCGTTGATTGTTTCCTCCACCGCCAGTTACATCATATTGCTGAATTCTTCCTCCGCTTGTAGTTGAATTATCTGCAACATCTAAACCTTTATTACTGTTTCTTGAAATAATATTATAATATCCCGGAAATCCTGTTGTTCCGGCATTTACTGTTATGGCGCTCGTTGCGGTTTTAGAACCGTCTACCGTAGTAACTGTGATTGTAGCATTTCCAGCAGAAACTCCAGAAACCAATCCGTTTGAATTTACAGTTGCTACAGAAGTATTACTTGAACTCCAATTTACAGCTGTATTTGTTGCATTACTTGGCGAAATTGTTGCTGTTAATTGCTGTGTTTGCCCTGCTGTAATTGTTGCAGAACCTGGACTAACACTCACTCCTGTAACTGCAACCGGATTTGAAGCTCCCCAATTAAACGTCACAGCAGAAGATGCAGGAACAGCATAATTAAATGCCGAAGATCCTGATACTACTTTGATTGTATTTGCAGATCCTGAATTATAAACTACAAGCGCAATAGATCCATCAGGGTTTTTAAATCCGGCAGAAAATATTGTACCGCTTGTACTCGAAGAACTGATTCTTAAAGCACCCGGTTTTACAAATTTTGAGATTTGCCCAATAATATAATACGCTACATTTTTAGTATAACTTGTACTATTGTTAACCGTAATAGCTCCTAAACAAGTGTTGCATCCTCCCGGAGTACGTGGTCCAAGGCTGGAATTATTTGCTGCATTCCATTCTAATACCGTTTTTGCCCAGTTATTGGTACTTCCGATAACGACGTTTTGCATGTGCCAGCCAAAATCACCGCTAAAGCTTCCGCCCGAACCAGTATATTGTTCTGTAAAATAAACATTTTTGTTGGTTGCATTTCGTACAGTTGACATCGCCGAAATATTTCCTAAATACAAGTGAAATGCTGCTCCGTCAACATAACTGCTATTATTCAAAACATCAATAGGATAAGCTGTATTATCGCAATTGTGATCAAAAGCAATGATTTTTACTCCGCCATACCCGGCTGCAGCCATTTGTGGTCCAAGTTGTTGATTGATAAAATTCTTTTGTTCTGTAGAATTCATCAGCATACTTGGCTCATTATTTGGATTTTCAGGTTCATTTTGAGGTGTGATTCCCCAAATAGAAATTCCCTGTGCCTGCATTGCTGCAAAATATTTTACAAAATACTTAGCGTAAGCCGCATAATATTGCGTTTGCAAACTTCCGCCAACCCATGAATTATTGGTTTTCATCCAACGTGGAGCTGACCATGGCGTTGCTAATATTTTTATGTTTGGATTAATTAACTGAATCTTTTTTATAATCGGAATCAAATAGGTTAAATCTGGTCCGTTTAGGCTAAAATTATTCATGTTAACATCTCCCGAAATTTCATTATAACTATAAGAAGAACTGCTTAAATCTGAAGCTCCAATACTAATACGAATTACATTTGCGTTTAAACCTGTAGTTGGATTATACAAATCATTCAATAATTGATTTTGCTGAGTTGCGGCCATTCCGCTAATTACTTCGCAACTTCCTTCGGTTAGTGTATAACCAAATCCGTCCATTGTCTGGTAAGTTGTTCCGGCATTAACGGTTACCGTCGAAGGATTAGATCCTGAATTTGTCCCGAAGCTAACGGTAGCTTGTTGTTGTAATAATTTCGTTTGATCTCCTGAAGTTATCCAAGGAGTAACTGTTTGAGCATTTACACTAGTAATAAACAAAAGCATCATAATGACCTTTATCATTATCGTAGCTTTTATTCGGTTTTTAGGTTTTTGGGTAGTTTTGTGCATAGTTTTTCAGTTTTTTGATAATTTAATTTTTCTCATTTTTTAAGACTAATTTTAATAATTCACAACAATATTATGTTAATTTTAATTAAAATGACATTTATTCAACTTTACAAATACACATCAAACTAAGAATTTTCCTCTACAAAAACTTATCTAACCATTTTTTAAACTATTGTCTTTCAATTGTTTATAATTAATAAATAATTAAAATCTTACTTTAAAACTATACAAATACAAGACATCTTATATTTTAGCCTCATAAATGCAAGATCTAGCCTGAAAATGGGAGTATTTGGAGATTAATTTACTTTAGATAAAATAATCTTAAAATGATAAATATCAGAAAACGGAAGCGATCTTATATCGTATTTTTGCACTTCACATTATAGCATAAAACATGGCAACTCTTAAAGATATTTCGAACCTCGAGGATATAAAAATAATGGTCAATACTTTTTATGATAATATTAGAAAGGATGATCTTCTTGGTCCAATTTTCAATGATAAATTACAAGATCGCTGGCCTGTGCATTTAGAAAAAATGTACGGCTTTTGGCAAACTATTTTATTTGATGTCCGTGCTTATTCAGGAAGTCCTTTTCCTCCGCACAAACAATTGCCGGTAGACAAAACTCATTTTGATCGTTGGATTGAAATTTTTAATACTACAATTGACACTCAATTTTCAGGACCAATTACAGAAGAGGCAAAAATGCGCGCCACAAATATGGCTTTTATGTTCAATCATAAAATTGAATATTTTAGAAACGCAGACAATCATTAATCAGAAAAAATTGTCGGATATTTCTCTATATAGTTTTGGATTACAAATTTTTAAATAGTTAAATTTGACCAAACCAATATTCGAAATATGCTAAAAGCTCTACTATCTTTTCTTTTTTCTCTTTTTATTTTTAATGGTGCTCAGGCACAAACAGTTAAATCTATTTTATACAAAGGAACTATTGACGGAAAAACGGCGGTAACTTTTTATATAAAAGCAGAAAATCATCCTTGCAATGGCGATCTTATGTATACTTCAATGTATCGTTACGACAAATCCGGAAATTGGATTCAGTTAGATGCTACTCAAAATAAAAAGAATGAGCACGAATTTATATTTGTGGAACAAGGATTTTCCGGTGTTATGATTTTAAAGAAAGATGACACTACTCTTAACGGATTGTGGATAAGTCCGGATAGCAAAAAACAACTGAAAACGGAGTTGAAGAAAGTCCCCATGACAGCAAAAGACATTCAATTCTATGAAGATAAAATGGAGAAAGTAAATTATGAAAATAATGATTGCTAAAACTCTACTTCTATTATTATAATTAAAAAGTTCTTTTGAAAACTAAAGCCCTAGCCCTGATAGAAGCGGTATCCTTTTTCTGGCTTCTTTAGACAGAAAAAGATACAAGTGTCCCGAGGCTTCGGGAGCAGGAAACAGCTCCTGAAAACCAAAATAACAACAAGCAAATACCTAACGAAACTGCAATAAAAAATCATTTCGAACAAAAAAATTGTGATGAATAGCAAAAAATAGCGTCGTAAATTCGTAATTTTACATTCTAATCTACAACGTTTTCGAAATGAATGCAAGTATTGAAACAAACCCATTATTAGAGCGATTGCCTAAACATTTAAAGCAATTTATTAAACCGCAGGATTATAGCGATTATACGCCAATAAATCAGGCCGTTTGGCGCTACGTAATGCGTAAAAATGTAGATTATTTATCAAAAGTTGCTCATAGTTCGTATTTAGAAGGTTTGCGCAAAACAGGAATCGAAGTTGATTCTATTCCAAGTATGTACGGAATGAACAGAATTCTGACCGAAATTGGCTGGGCTGCTGTTGCCGTTGACGGGTTTATTCCGCCCAATGCTTTTATGGAATTTCAGGCTTATAATGTGCTTGTTATTGCTTCGGATATTCGTCAATTAGAACATATTGAATATACGCCTGCACCGGATATTATTCACGAAGGTGCCGGTCACGCTCCTATTATTGCGAATCCTGAATATGCTGAATATTTGCGTCGTTTTGGCGAAATTGGCTGTAAAGCAATTTCATCACACAAAGATTATCAGATGTATGAGGCGATCCGATTGCTTTCGATTTTGAAAGAAGCCGAAGATACTCCGCAAGAAAAAATAGACGAAGCTGAAAAAGCAGTTGCCGATTTACAGAATAATATGGGCGAATTGTCTGAAATGGCTCAGATTCGAAATCTGCATTGGTGGACCGTTGAATATGGTTTAATAGGAACTGTTGAAAATCCAAAAATATATGGCGCCGGATTACTTTCTTCGATAGGCGAAAGTGCTTGGTGTATGACGGATAATGTAAAGAAAATCCCTTATGACATCTCGGCTGCGAATCAAAATTTTGATATTACGCAGTTGCAACCTCAGCTTTATGTTACACCAAATTTTTCTTATTTGAGTTTGATTCTTGAAGAGTTTGCGAATAAAATGGCTTTAAGAACCGGAGGACTTTCGGGAATTCAAAAACTAATTCATTCGAATGCTTTAGGAACTATTGAATTGAGTACAGGTTTGCAAGTTTCGGGTGTTTTTACTAATGTTTTGGAAGATGAAGGAAAACCAGTTTACATTCAGACTACTGGAAAAACCGCTTTATCGTATCGCGAAAAAGAATTGGTTGGACATGGAACTTTAACGCATCCTCATGGATTTGGAAGTCCGATTGGGAAACTAAAAGGCTTTAATTTAGCGATTGAAGACATGAGTCCAAAGGATTTACAAGCGTATTCTATTGTTGAAAATGAAACAGTAAAACTTGAGTTTGAAGGCAATATTATTGTTGAAGGTGAAATTATTACGGGTTCAAGAAACTTACACGGAGAAATTATTCTGATTAGTTTTAGAAATTGTACCGTTACTCACGGCGAGACGATTTTGTTTCAGCCTGATTGGGGAAATTATGATATGGCAATTGGTAAAAAAGTGGTTTCTGCTTTTTCCGGTCCAGCCGATGTGAATAGTTTTGATCTTATAAATACTGTTCCAAAAACGACTACTATCAAAGCAAAACATACAGACGAACGCGATGATCTTGAAGTTCTTTATCAAACTGTTCGCTTGACGAGAGAAAATAAAGATTCGAAATCTGAACTAAAATCTGTCTTCACTAAACTGAAAGAAAATCATGCTAATGATTGGTTGCTTTCTGTTGAAATTGCTGAGCTTTTGAAGAATTCAAATGAAGATCAGCTTTTGCAAGAAGTATTGGTTCATCTTGATCAATTGAAAGTTAAACGTCCAGAAGTTGCACATTTAATTGCTGGCGGATTGGATTTGATTTTTGATAAAGAAGCGGTTTAATAAATTGCACGCAGATTTTACGGATTTAAGCGGATATGAGCGGATTTTTTTTGATCTCGCAAAGACGCTAAGTTTTTATGTCATTTTATGTCATTTCGACGAAGGAGAAATCTTCGCGAGAAACTCTACAAAGATTTAATTCTTGTCGCGGAGTTACTTGCGAAGATTTCTCGTTCTTCGAAATGACAAGATTGTAGAAATATCTAAATTTTAAACTTCTTCTTTTTTTATTTTACAATAAAATAATCCAACATATATTAAAATTGCAATCAATGATATTATCGAAAAATAATAAATATGGTTCATTACATATTTATTATTAAAGATTTCATATTCAGAAAATTTATCTCTAACCGGTAAAAATTGAGTTATTTTTACAAATATTGCAAACGCATTTAATATTATAAATAAAATCAAAAAGACTTTTGCTATTACTCTGGAATACTTCACATTAAGAATCAAACATATCGGAATTAATACTGAAAGAAGACTAAAAACAATAAAATAGCCCAATTGAAGTGTTCTAAATTCGGCATAAGCTTCATTTGATTCTAAGATAATCTTTTTGAATAATAACTGCGGAAAAATAAGATCAAAATAAGGTCTGACAAAAACATTACCATTACCTAAAATTCCCCAAGTGCCCCAACCTCGGATTGTTTGATAAACTGAATTAATAAGATTAACAATTGCTAATAAAAGCCAAAAATATCCTATTCGTTTCTGTAAAGTTATTGCCATTAATTTTGTTGTAATTATATTGAAATTCTTTTTTTTTGCAGATTTTTTAATCTCGAAAAGTTTTTATGCCATTTCGACGGAGGAGAAATGACAAGATTGCGAAACCTTTGAACCTTTGCTACTCTGTCCCGAAGCTTCGGGATTGAACCTTCCTCAACCTACAACTTCAAATCCTGATTCAACTCTTTCTCTGATTCGATGGTTTTTCCGTTGTATTGAAGTTTCCAACCCATTGAATTTGTCAAGATTAGAATTTTAGACAATTCACTGATTAAACGATTTTGAGCGTTTGTTTTTAAAGTCGAAGCTTCGATTTTCTTAGCCAGATTTGCTTTTACAGATTTGTTGATTTTATTGTAATCGTCTCCCGTAAACGGATTCAGTTTGCTTTGTTCAACATCATAAAACTGAATATCAGGATTGATCGTGATTTCTTCTTTTGGAATATTAAGAATTGTAATTGTTTTATTCTTTTCGTCGATATCGTATTTCATTTTATGCAAATCGTAAGCTACCGTAACATTTGCATTGACTACAACAAGTGCTTTCTTCTCAAAAGAAACCATGTCCATCAAGTATTTCTGCTGATTTTTATACGTGATTACTTCTGAAAAATGTCCTTCGGTGACAACCAATTTACCAACATTAAGGATTTGCTGCTGAATTAAATTGGTGTTATAATCGATGGTAGAATCATCTTCTTTTTTGAACTGACAATATTTGAAAGCCAAAACGATCAAAAGTATCGCCGAACCTAAAACTATTATTCTTTTTATTAAATTTTGCATTCCATTATTTTATTAGACCAATTTACTTCTTTTTTCAAGAGGTTAAAAGTTTTTCGTCATGAAGTTTTTAAAATGGATATCCAATTGCGATATTCAATATCAGATTGTCTTTTCGCCATGGACCGCTTCCGAAATCAATATCTTTAATTACCCATCTTTCGCCTTCAGGCAAATATGGTTTTCTAAGCGGAAATGCCAAATCGGTTCGTAAAACCAGGAAAGACAAATCAAAACGTAGACCTGCTCCGGCTCCAACAGCAATATCTTTCATGAAATCTTTGGTGATTTCTCCGCCGGGTTTATCCGGATCAGCATTTAAAAGCCAAACATTTCCTGCATCAATAAACAAAGCTCCGCGAACAATACTAAAAAGTTTTGCCCTGTATTCTGTACTAAATTCCAATTTTAAATCTCCTGATTGATCCGGTAAATAATCATTAGTCGTTTTAATATTCAAGTAACTTCCCGGTCCCAAAGATCTTGCTCTAAAAGCACGAATACTATTGGTTCCTCCCACCACAAATTGTTTGGATGTTGGCAAAGCGCTTGAATTTCCATACGGAAGTCCTGCTCCAACAATAATTCGGCTAGCCAATTCGCTTTCTTTTCCGAGTTTTAAATAATGTCTGAAATCGGCTCTCATTTTTACATATTGGCTAAACGGAACATCAAAAATACTTTTCTGATTCCCATTTTTAACATTTGCTCCACTTACTAATCCTGTAATGTTTCCTGCCAAATCCAAATCTCCACTAAAATAGAACGTATTCTTTCTACGTTTCTGCATTGTGTTGGTATATGTATAGGTATAAGTTGGACCAAAAATTAACTGCTTTTCAATTACCTTTCCCAGTGATTCATCTTCTTTTATATCTTCTAAATATTCTGCCGTTACATGATTTGGACTCACATATGTAACATCAATAACATTCAACTGATGTTCTTTTCGAATATTCTCTTTCCATTGATATCCAAAAGATGTTTTAAACGAATTTAAAGCATACAATTGTGTTCTGTTTTGGTATTCATATCGCACCGTCGCTTTGGTTCGCGGCACATATTCGCTATTACCTTCAACATGAAAAAACGGAACGATAAATCTTGGCCACGTCAAACTGGTTTCTGTTCCAAGTTTATAAATATTCTTCCCGTTATTATCTCCCGAAAGCTGAAAATCGGCACCACCAAAAACAGAAACCGTAAGCAATTCCGCTCCTCGAAATAAGTTTCTGTTGTTCCAGTTTACATTGATTTCTGTTCCGGTATAACTCGCCGAATTTGTTTTTCCTAAAACCTCAACTCTAATAAATTTCTTTGGTAAAAGCGTTAGATAATAATAAGAATCCAGCGTATTTGGTAAACTATCCGAAGGTTTAAATTCGTTTTTTACAAAGCTAAAAGTTCCCAGATTCACAAAACGATTCAGCGTCAAATTATGATCTTTTCTATTGTATAAATCTCCTTTTTTGAAATAGATTGCTCTGTCAAAAACTCTTGGTTTAAAAGTATTTGCCGTGTCTATAATCGTAAAATATTTGTACTGAACAACATCTTCCGGTTTGTATTTAACGCTATCTTTTGAAATGGCGAAATTCGGGTAAACAATAATTTTATTAATCTTATACGATGTAAGCGCTTTTGGCGGCGTATCTGCTTTTATTACCAGCCTAATTTTCACTTCATGATCACCTTTACTACTATCAACTTGCGCTAAAATATAATCCGGATTAAAATAATAATATCCCTTTTCTTTAAGCCTTGCATCTATACGTTCACGCTCGGCTTTTATAACATCCAAATCATAAGGTTTACCTACTTTTAATAAACTTCTTCGGCTTGATCTCGCTATTAATCTTGACATTGCCAATGAATCATCCGGAAAAGTCACACTTTTTATTATATATCGTTTTTTGGGTTCAACAGTATATTCTGCGGTTACTCTTTTGTTGCTTACAGTAGAATCTGCACTTACGCGAGTTTTAAAATAACCACGATTTTCAGTAAAATTTCGAAGAACAGCAGCGTTATAATCCAAGTCAACTTTACTAAAAAGTACTGGCGGTTCACCAACTTTATTTCGCAGCCAATATCGAATTCCCTTATCTTTTTTAGGCTGTCCTGCAATATTATAAATCCATAATTTAGGACGTAATCCCAAGAATTGTTTATTGGGTTTTGGACGTAATAAATTTTCAAGTTCCGTCTCCAGTTCTTTACGTTCTTTCTTTTTTGTAATAGTATCTTTTACGGTCACAGAACCTCCTGTATACAACAATTCTCCATCAGGCAAATACTTTGTATTGCTGCATCCAAAAACAAAAAATAAGGATAGCGCAATAAAATATCTGATGTATGCTGTTTTTATATTGCTATGTTTTTTGCTCATTTCCTTCAATTTGATTTTCTTCTTTTTCCTTATCTTCCTTCTCTTTCTTTTTGGCTTTTTCCTTGCGAATTCTCTCTTCTTTTATCATTTCTTTTTCTGCCGCTGTACGATGAAAAAGCTCTCTGAATTTGTTGTAACTCATCGTGATAATAAATGCAACTCCAGTCTCAATAACCTGCCCTTCTACCGCAACCTGATATTCATTTTTTCGATAAGCACGAACCATATATCGTCCGTCTTTTGTCAGTTGATAATCCAGCGCTACGTCTCCCGCAATATTCGTACTTTGTTCGTTCGCACGTTCTTGTCCTTCAACGGCAAAACTGCTTCCTACGGTAACTTTTAATCGATCATCAAGGAGTTTTTTAGAAACACCAACATTCAAATCTGTTCTGTTTTCTCTGCTTCCTGATGTATAATCATCTGTCGATTCAAGGTCAAATTCTAACTGAACTCCGGTAATTAATTCTCCCGCCAAATCATTTAATTGCTGCGAAAGTATTTTGCTCACACTTTGTCTTGCCAAAGATTCTGCACTTGTTCCGCCGCTTTCACTCGCAAACGGATTTTCTCCAATAAATCTGTTCAATAATAAAAGTGCAAAAACCTGTTTATTTAACTCAGCTGGTTCTTGTCTTAACTGTTGTAATTTCGTTTGTGTAAGAGACACAACATCTGTAGAAACATCATAATTTCCATCCGGAAGTACAATATCAAAAGTAATTTCAGGTTTCAAAAGTTCTCCATTCATTTTCAATAAAGTCTGAAATGGAATTTTCTGTTTGTACGTATTTCTAACTGTCGGATTATCCGTTGGCAATTGATTTCCAAGTAAATCGATTGGCGCTGCATCGACTTTATAAATCGCAGTAATATTCAAAGTTGCCATTGTTGGTTCGCCATTCCAGGTAATCGAACTTCCTTTTTGAATATTAAATTTTCGTCGGATCATGTTGAAATTCATTTCATATGCACCATCAGAAAACTCATATTTACCAGTCAAAGTTGTTTTTCCCGAAGGATCGATTCCGCCAATAAGTTCTGCTTCCCCTTTTAGATTCAAATAATCACCATTTCCTTTGTCTATAACCAATGTCAATTCTGCCTCTTTATCAATCGAAATAGCAACGCTCACATCCATACCAATTAACTGCGATTGATTTAGTTTTTGTTCCATCGCGGCAGTTTGTTTCAAATACTGATTATCTTCATCTACAAATTCTACAATTCCTTCACGATCAGCAATTGAAGGATCTGATTGTGGTAAAACAACGGTGAATTTCGTGTCTTTATTTATTTTGATATTTCCTCCAATAATCGGATTTTCCAGCGTTCCTTTGATATTTAATTTACTATCCAGAATCAAATCTCCATAAAACAAATCATTGTCTTTTTCTTTAGAATGTATTGCTCTAAAATCGTCTGCAACAACGGTTAAACCAAAATCAAAATTGCTATAATCCGCTGATTTTATAGTTCCGTTTATCGTTAATTCATTATCATTTTCATCCTTGAAAGTAAAACTGTCAAATGTAATTACATCGTTTTGAAGTGTAATTTTTTCATCTTCCGTTTTAAAATACGAATTGAATTTAGTGACTCTGAAACCTGTATTTTTAAAATCTAATTCACCATTTACTTTTGGTGCAGAAGCGTTTCCGGTGATTTTAAAATTTCCTGTCAAAAATCCTGTTCCTTCCGTAAGATTTCCCATGCTGAAACCCTGAATACTTTTGATATTCAATTTGTTTAAATCTAAATTAAAATCAAGATTTCCGTCATCTATTTTATAGTTTCCTGTCAGATTTACATCATTTCCTTCTCCGCTTAACGTAACATTTGCAGCCAATAAATTATCGGTTTTATTATCAACTTTTACCACAATATCTCCAACAGGTTCACCTTTAAAAGCAAATTGATCGATTTTAATATCCGATGTAAAAGTTGGTTTCGTCATTACGTTTTCAACCACAGCATTTCCATTAATCAAACCTTGCATTAATAGCTGATCTTTTTTGACGATGTTCATAATCGTCTCAATTTTGAAGTTTACAAAATCAACTCTAAGAGGTGCATTATCCTGATTTCCCTGCGATTGAATTCTAAGTTCGTTTCCTGAATTTTCTAGGAAAAATTTATTGATATAAAGTCGTTTCCCTCCAAATTCAATTGCGTTTTCAGGATCAACATTCCATTTATCATAATTCAGAACAAAGTTTTCTGCATCAATTTTGAATATGTTTTTAGAATCTTCTGCTTTAAAATTTCCCGCAATAAAATATAGTTGTTTGTCTTTTGCATCTTTCACTTCAAGTGCATAAGTCAAAAGATTATTCTCAACTTTTCCGGATAAACTAGTAAACGGAATCTTCAAAGAACCGCTTTCAATTGTTGCCACAGAAATTCCGTATTCTAAAGCATTTTCCTTGGCTTCAATATTTATTTTCCCATCAGAAATAGTATTATCAGCATATACAATTCTCGGAATCGTTCCTTTTATTTCTAAAGAATCTGCTACATTATTGTACTTTCCTGTAATATTAATTGGTTCTAAACCTGTCAATTTCGGAACCAATTTAAAAAGTATCGGATCATTATCTATCTTTAATGTAAAAGCCAAACGTTGTTCGTCTGATTCTCCATTTACCTTCGGATTTTTTAAATCAATATATTTCGAAAGTGACTTTTTTATTGCCGCCGTTAATGTGGTCAATTTGTATTTTCCGTCAACTTCTGCCTTTAAAAACTGCGACGATATTTTAATATTATTTCGATTATTATCTGCGAAAGCAATTATTCGCATAGAATCCAAAACAATTGGTTCTGCTTCCTGCAAAATCTGAATATTCGAAAGAAATACTTTTCCGTTCAGAAAATCCGGATTACTATTGGCAATATCTGCATCAACATTTCCGCGCAATTTCATTGGTCCGGCGTGAAGATTCAGCTTTTCTAAATCGGCAATATCAAGGTTTAATTTTAATTTTATTGAAGGGTATTTTTCTTGTGTATTTCCGCTCGCAACTAAGTCAAAATTTAAGTTTGGATCTTGCATTCCTGATTTTACAGCAAAAGATCCATTTGCGATATTCCCTTTTAAAGCCAAATCTTTATAAGTATATTTATTGAAAACCGCTTTCTGAACCAAACCGTCAAATTGTGCCTGAGCCGTTTTTGGATCTAAACCTTTGCCTTTTACTTTCGCTTTAAGCGTAATTTTTCCAATCGAATCATTTTTGATTAATCGTCCTAAATCAAAATCCAATAAATAAACTGTCGCGTCGTATTTCTCTTTTTTCTTGATACGCTGATCAAATAAAGCATCTATTTTTGCATTTCCAAAACTGCTGTTTAAAGCCAAATTAGTTTTGAAATTCTGAACTGAACCTTTAAATTTTCCTTTTAAATTAAGTTGAGAAGGCAATTGAATATTCTTCGGAATTGTTCCGGTTGGTACAAACGAATAAATGTCTTTTGAAGTACTTGAAAGCTTTTTAATATCTAAATCGTAATACGCTTTTTGTGCATCCGGCAAGCCTTTTATTTTCCCCGAAAGGGCAACTTTTGTAGTTCCAATTCCGCTCATTTCGAATTGCGGAATAGTCAAATCTTTTATTTTTCCGCTCAAGCGTGTATTTAAATATAGAATTGCATTTGGATTACTCTTAAACGGATTTGTTTTTTGTAAATCAGGAACAAAAAGTAAAATATCTTTAAACCCAATTTTTGATTGTTTTAGATTTGCATCTAAAGTAAGGTTTCCTAAATCTTTAGAAATCGATGCAATCGAAGAATAAGAAACTTTGGCTTTATCCTGAAGTAATGTTTGCGGCGTTTTTAAATATAAATCATTCAGGTACGCATTTTTAGGTCCGTAAAAGAAATCTGTTTTTAAAGACTGAATTTGTAATCCACTTTTATCATTTACCGTTAATGTTTTTATATTTCCTGAAATAGTATCGTTTCCGTAATACAATTTCTCTGCTTTAAAGTTGAATTTATCCAAATCCATATGACTGTAATCAATTCCTTTTGAAACTGGTTTCGATTGCATATCATCAAATTTGAAAGCGATATTTTCTAAATTAACATCGGCCAATTTCACTTTCCAGCCTGTTTGTTTTATGGCAGTTGTATCTAAATTTGGCGCTTGAATTAGTTTGTCTTTTGCTCCTAAACGTAAATTTCCTGTTAGATTTTTTAATTCGAAAGAATCAAAATCCAAAAGCTGATTGTTTAAGTCTATTTTGTTTACTGACAAATCCAGATTGTCCAGCTTTATTCCGGAATCTAATTTGGAATCTTTATTATCGTAAGCAATATCAATTTTTGACAAACTGATTTTGCCTAATTTTAAATTGAAGTCGGTTCTTTTCGAAATTGTATCAACAGTTTTCACCGAAACTTCAGCAATTTTCTCTACAACATCTTGATTCAAAACTACTTTTAGTCCGTTTAGGTCAATATTCGGAATATCAAAATTCATTTTATCCAAATCGAATTCTTTGAATTTTGTATCAAAATGAGTAAGATTTACTTTGATATCATTCTTTGAAAAATCGTCTTTGAAATTGAACTTTACATTATCAAGATTAACCTTAACAACTGATATTTTGAATGGCTTACTATCTGGATCTTCAACTTTTGGTTCTTTTGATTCGAAAGCTTTTATGATATAATCGAAGTTGAAAACACCATTTTTATTTCTGGAAATATTGGCTTTGACATTTTCCAACGAAACCGAATTAATTTCTAATTCACTGCTTACCAATTTAAACAAGTCGACATCGAGTTGTAAACGTTTCCCTGCCAGTAAAGTATCTTTTTTTTGATCTTCGAAATAGAAACCTTCGAGAACTACATCTTTAGGAAATTCTATCGAAATATGATCTAAGGAAACTTTGGTTTTAATCTTACCTTGTAAATAAGTAATCGCTTTATCCTTTACATAATTTTGAATGGATGGAACCTGAATTAAAATAATCAGAAGCAATAAAAGTGCAATAACAGAAGCCACGCACCAAAGAAGTACACGTAGTGTTTTTTTAAGAAAATGAATTGGTTTCTTATTCATACGTCAATAAAACACATTAGATTAAAGTTGCGTTATTATAAAGCTGTATTTCTACAGTTTACAAAATTGAAAAAATTAAACTTTAACAATTTACACAATTACACGCAATTATTCTAAAATTTCAGGTACAAATAATTATTTTCTTACTTTTATTTTGCGATGAAGTCGCTAAGACTCGAAGAAAAAGGATGCAAATCTATAAGACTTTGCGACTTCGCGACTTTGCGCGCAATTTTCGCCGTTACATAAAAAAGCTTAAAAATAATCTCGCAAAGGCGCGAAGTCGCAGAGAATATTATTTAAAATTTAATATGAGACCATTTATCTTCTATAATCTTAATCTTTTGCTGAAGTTTAGCTAAGAATTTCTGATGCTGTTCTGATTCCGGATTGAAGCTTCGATGACGCAGACTTTTTTGAATTTCTTCGACTTCCTGCATTGTCAAAATACTATTTTCAGAAATATAGTTTTCGCTGAATTTATGCCAGATATAATCTATTGCTACTTGGTTTGGATGCAGCATATCTTCGGCATAAAAACGATAATCACGAAGTTCGTCCATCATAATTTCGTAAGACGGGAAATATTCTAATTTTAGATTGTTGATTTTAGATTGCAGATTATGATGAAGTCCTGCAAATAGATGTGATTTGCTCAATTGATTTTCTGCAAAACCATCTTTTATATGTCGGACTGGAGAAACGGTAAAAACGAAATTGACATTCGGGTTTAAAACCTGAATTAAATCAATTGTATTCTGAATGCTTTTCTGAATTACTTCAACTGGTAATAACTCTTTTATAAATTGCTTTTGTGGAACTTTATGGCAATTAGCTACAATTTGATCGCTTTCGATATTTCTATAAATCCAGGAAGTTCCATAGGTTATAATAATATGTGAAGCTTCTTTTAGTTGTTTGCTGGTTTCTGTAATGGCTTTATTTAAAGTTTCGAGTAATTCTTCTCGATCAGAATTACTTAAATCTGAATGAACTTCATAACTGTGCCAACGTTCGTTATAAAAGAAAACATCTTTCTCTGTATAGAATTCCTCTTTAATTATCCGGCTAATAATTTTCTCGATCGAAACCGGATTAAAAATAATCCCAAACGGATTTGTGGTATTTTGAAATTTAAAATAGTCAAATTTCTCCGCCATATTTTCGGCAAAGCAAGAACCAAATGACAACACTTTTGAGTTATAATCAATAGGATTATTGGCTTTTGAAATTGGTATTTGGGTCCTGAATTGCATATCGTTTATTTTAGACACGAATTTCACCAATTTTCACCAATAAAAAAACCAAATACAGAAGTATTTGGTTTTTGATATAATTTCGAATTTCGATTATTTAATAAGTATATTCCATTTCGTATTCTACTGTTTTTCCGTCACCTGCAAATGATGTTTGTTTCGTTGGGAAATCTTTATCGTTGTAAATATAGTTTGTTAAATAAACAGATGGATTAGGCAAATCACTATCTACTCTTTTAATTTTCACTATGTTGTTACGTGAGATTTCTGTTTCTTTTAATAACAGATCTAAGCCTAAAATATTTTTTAGAGGATTATTTTTAGTGTCATATTCATAAGTTCTTGTCGATGTAGAAGTTCCTCTAACATTTTTGTCTTCAACAAGATTACCGTCTTTATAAGTAAAGGTTCCTTCGCTAATTTTTGTTTCAATTTGAGTATCTGCGTCAACTGTGTAATCTATGTATGAAATCAAATTATTAGAAACATGAGTATAAATTGTTTTGCCAATATATGTTCCGTTAGGATATTGAGTCGTGAAATATTCTCTTGTAATTCTGGTTTTTAATTTTCCATTTTCATAAGTATATTGAGCTTCCATATCTTTAGTTTCTACACCTTTAGAATCAACATCAAATAGCTGTTGCTTGGTAATAACATTTCCTGTATATGTAAAAAGTATTTTTCCCCCTGATGATATACTGCTTACAATTTTATTTCCATCATAAGTTATAGTGTTTTTAGTATTTGTACCCAAATCTGGCGAAGGATAGCTGTAAGTAATTGTTTTAGGCAAGATAGATGTATCTTCTGAAGAATTATTATCATCATTTGAACATGATGTAAGCACTAAAGTAAAAGCACAGAAAAGTAATAAAAGGTTTTTCATTTTTTGGTATTTGTTTTTGGTTGGACAAATATAATTGAAATTATTTCGAATAAGAAAATCAGAAATTAACACCAGAAAAAAGTTCTAAAATCAAACTAGTCTTTATTAATTAAAAAAATCCCCAACATCAATATTAATTGATAATTGGGGATTGTATCATTACTATAAAGAGAATTAATAAGTAACCTCTATTTTATAAGAATCTGTAGCGTCTCCAACAAATGCTTCTGTTAAGAAATTGCTTTTGTTGTATTTATTTGTAGTTGCTACTGTTGCTGTTTGTTCAAGAACTCCGTCGTTATCATAAGTTTGAGTAACGCTTTTTACGTTATTATTCGCTGAATAAAAATCAAATTCTAAATTATTATCCAAGTCTAATAAAAGCTTCAATCCTGTTACATTAACAAATGGACTTTTCTTATCATCAAATGTACTTGTTATTTTTTCTCTTAAAACTCCATCGATAATTTCAGAAGAAATCATATTTCCATTTGCAAAAGTATAAAGCGTAGTAGTGTCAAACTTAGTTTCTCCGTTGTCGTCTATTTGAGATTGATTTGCATTAACTGTTCCGTTTGCATTATAAACAAAAGTCAATTTTTGTTTAGGACCGCTACCAAAAGCTTTAGTTGTAATTTTTGATATTAGTTTTCCGTTTTCATAAGCATAAACATCTGTAGATTGTAATTCACTTGAATAGTACAATTCAACTTTTGTGATAAGATCTCCTGTATAAGTAAACACAGATCTTGAAGCATCAGAAACTTTAATTTCTTTTAACTTATTTCCATCATAAGTAGCAGTATAAGTAACACTTCCAGATTTTCCGTTTTCAACACTTGTTTCAACAATTTTTGTAGGTAACAATGCAGCAGATCCAGTATCTGAAGAAGAATCATCACTTGAACAAGAAGTTAACACTAATGCTAAAGCACTAAAAAGGCATAAAATTTTTTTCATTTTGTTTTGTTAAATTTGTTATTGGTGCAAACGTAGTACAACCCAAAATCAAAACCTTACGGGATTCCTCAGCAAGACATATATTATAATCACAATCATTTTTAATACACTAATTACAAACGACATAGACAAGTAAAAATTTTAGAAAAAAAAAATAATCAAAAGGAAATTATCATGTAACCAATTAGCTTTTTCCTGTTTTTTATTCGTCCAATATTAGAAAATATGTTTCCAAAAAATTAAAACATTCAAGTCTTAGAAAAAAAACACTCATAATTTCAGCTGTAGAAAAATTTACATTTTTAATAACTAAAAGCCACTTTATAGCGTCAAACTATTCACTACTTTTGCATCTGCTATAAATTTAAATCTACTTATGAAATTACTATATTCTTATATAATCAAACACAAAATGCTTTTGTTTTTTGCGTTGATTATGGCCTCTATCAACATTTGTTTCAGCTTATCAGACTCTGTAATTACCGGTAAATTAATGCAGGATTGCGGTGTTGGTTTGCATAAATATGCTGGAAACGAAATGGGTTTTATCAAATCTTTATCATTCTGGTTGGGTCTTTCGCTTGGTGCTGCGATGATTTCCAGAATTACCAAAAATTTTCAGGATTATTTTACCAATGTCGTTATTCAGCGAACTGGTGCACAAATGTATACTGACGGAATTAAAAAATCACTTGATTTACCCTTTGCAGAATTTGAAGATCAGCGAAGCGGTGAAACTTTAAGCAAACTGACTAAAGTACGTTCTGATTCTGAAAAACTAATTACACTTTCAATTTCTTTAATTTTTCAAACCATTATCGGGTTCATATTCGTGATCGTTTATGTGGCTCGTATTGATTATCGTATTTCGATTATCTTTTTGATTACTGCTCCAATTATTGCTTTGATTAGTTCGTATTTGGGAAAAAAGATCAAAATTGTCTCTCGAAAAATTGTCAATCAAACGAATGCTTTGGCGGGTTCTACAACCGAAAGTTTAAGAAATATCGAACTTGTAAAAAGCCTTGGATTAACGTATCAGGAAGAAAAACGTCTTAATTTAAACACCTTTAAAATTCTACATCTTGAACTGGAGAAAATCCGTTTTATCAGAAGTTTGAGTTTTATTCAAGGAACTACCGTTCACTTTTTAAGAACTTGTGTTGTTTTTACGTTGTATTATTTCTTGTTTGGAAATAAAATTATTGTTGGTGATTTATTGACAATGGTATTCTTTACTTTCTTCATTTTTGGACCTCTGCAGGAATTAGGGAATTTCATTATTGCTTTGAATGAAACCAAAGTTTCAATGGAAAACTTTAAAACTCTATTAAGTGCTCCAAAAGAATTCCGTCCTAAGAATCCAAAACATGTTGGAGCGATTCAGTCTTTGCTTTTTAATGATGTAAGTTTTCAGCATAAAACGGCAAAATTCAAAGCTGTAGAAAATATTAATTTCGACATCAAACAAGGTGAAACCGTTGCTTTTGTTGGTCCGTCCGGTTCCGGAAAAACAACTTTGGTAAAATTATTAGTTGGTTTATACACGCCTGCCGAAGGAAAAGTACTTTATAATAAAATTGATTCCACCGAAATTGATTTGCTGGATTTAAGAAAACAATTAGGTTTTGTAACTCAGGATGCACAATTATTCTCCGGAACAATCCGCGAGAATTTATTGTTCGTAAAACCAAATGCAACCGACGAAGATTTATATGATGCTTTAAAAAGAGCGAGTTGTGAAAAATTATTACAACGTGCCGAAGATGGCTTAAACACTACAATTGGTGAAGGCGGAATTAAAGTTTCGGGTGGTGAAAAACAACGTTTATCAATCGCTCGTGCGATTCTAAGAAATCCAAATTTATTGATTTTTGATGAAGCTACTTCCGCATTAGATTCTATTACTGAAGAAGAAATCAATACTACAATTAGAAACATATCTGACAAAAACAGAATCACAGTTTTAATTGCCCATAGATTATCAACAGTAATGCACGCCGATAAAATATTTGTACTTGAACAAGGTAAAATTATCGAGCAAGGTAAACACGAAGATTTAATTGCTGAGAAAGGTTTGTATTACGCAATGTGGCGTCAGCAAATTGGGGAACGTAAATAAAGGTACTAAGATTCTAAGGTACTGAGTTACTAAGTTTTTTCAATAGCGTCCAGCTTTAGCTGGATGAAAGAAATAATTTTAAAAGGCTTTAGCCAAACTGTTACGTTTGGCTAAAGCCTTTTTTTAATCCCTTCTAAAATGTTAGTTTTTTTTTTAAATAATCTCGTTTAACGCACTATTTGTCATTTCGACGAAGGAGAAATCACACTCGGGATTCGACAAAGATTGGCGATTTTGATTGCGTCCCGAAGCTTCGGGATAATGTGATTTCTCCTTTGTCGAAATGACATAAAATGTGCAAAAAATCATTTTAATCCTTATAATCTGTGGCAAAAAAAATAAAAACCCGACAGGTTTTAGAACCTGTCGGGTTTACTTTATCTATAATTTTAAAACCTTAGAACCTTAGTAACTCAGATTCTCAGAACCTTAAAAAAACCTACTTCAAAAAATCAATTGCGTGAGCCAAAGCCTCAGCAATTCCAGCTGTGTTTTTTCCTTTTCCGGATGCGAAGAAAGGTTGTCCTCCTCCATTTCCATCAATATATTTTCCTAATTCTTTAATAACTGCATTTGCGTTTAAGCTTTTGCTTGCTACCAATTCTTTAGAGATATAACAGTGAATATTTGGCAAACCATCTTCTATAGAAGCTAAAAACACAAACGAGTCTGGTTTTGAACTTCCTAAAGCCGAAGCTAATTCTTTCGTCGAAGCCATGCTTAAATCTACTTGTTTTGCAAGGAAATTTACTCCATTTACTTCTTGGAAATCTTTCTCTAATTCAGATTTTAAAGCGCCTACTTTTTCTTTTAGCAATTGCTCGATTTGTTTTTTCAATTTAGCATTATCATCTTGTAAAGAAGCTACAGATTTTAAAATATCTTGCGGATTTTTTAATGTTTCTTTTATTTCAGATAAAGTATTCTCTTGATTTTTATAGAAATCTTTTACAGCATCGCCTGTAATCGCTTCAATACGACGAATACCAGCCGCTACTGCACCTTCAGAAATGATTTTGAAATGCCAGATTTCTGCCGTGTTTTTTACGTGAATTCCACCGCAAAGTTCTTTACTGTCACCAAATTCAATCATACGGACATTATCTCCGTACTTCTCTCCAAATAAAGCCATTGCACCTTTATCTAATGCTTCTTTAATTGGAATATTTCTGTGTTCTACTAATTGTAATTGTGCTTCAATTTGTGCATTTACACTTGCTTCAACCTGACGTAATTCATCATCTGAAACTTTAGAAAAATGCGAAAAGTCAAAACGCAAATAGTTCGGATTTACCAATGAACCTTTTTGTTCTACGTGAGTTCCAAGAAGGTTTCTCAAAGCCAAATGCATTAAGTGCGTAGCAGAGTGATTTTTTGAAGTTGAACCTCTTAAATCAGCATTTACTTTTGCTACAAAACCAGCTTCAATATTTTCCGGCAATTGTTTTGCGAAATGCAAAATCAAATTGTTCTCTTTCTTCGTATCAATGATTTCGATTGTTTCGTTTGCTGAAACTAAAGTCCCTTTATCTCCAACTTGTCCTCCTCCTTCTGGATAAAATGGTGTATTATCTAAAACGATTTGGTATAAAATTCCGTCTTTCTTAGAATCAACTTTACGGATTCTTGTAATTTTTACTTCGTTTTCTACCTGATCATAACCAACGAAAGTTTCTACATTTCCAGGAATCAAAACTGTCCAGTCTTCTGTTGAAACTTCTGATGCTGCACGTGAACGATTTTTTTGTTCCTGCATTGATGCATCAAATTCAGCTTCGTTAAAAGACATTCCTTTTTCTTTTAAAATCAAAGCTGTTAAATCTTTCGGGAAACCGAAAGTATCGTATAATTCGAATGCTTTTGCACCAGAAACTTCTTCTCCTTTAGTTTGTGCAATTACATTGTCTAACAATTGTAATCCTTGATCAAGAGTTCTTAAGAAAGAAGCTTCTTCTTCGCGAATTACATTCGTAACCAATTGTTGTTGCGATTTGATTTCCGGGAAAAATTCTCCCATTTGATTCGCTAGAACTTCTACCAATTTATTGATAAAAGGCTCTTTAGTACCTAAGAAAGTAAATCCGTAACGAATTGCACGACGCAAAATTCTACGAATTACATAACCAGCTCCCGTGTTTGATGGTAATTGCCCGTCAGCAATTGCAAACGCAACCGCACGCACGTGATCTACTACTACACGAATCGCAATGTTTGTTTTATTTTGTTCTTCGCTAATATTTTTAATTTCATTAGACGTATACGTAAAACCTGTAATTTGCTCTAGTTTTTCGATAAGCGGAGTAAAAACATCAGTATCATAATTTGATGTTTTTCCTTGCAAAGCCATACACAAACGCTCAAATCCCATTCCGGTATCTACGTGTTGTGCAGGAAGTTTTTCTAGAGATCCATCTGCTTTACGGTTGAATTCCATGAATACATTATTCCAAATTTCAACTACTTGCGGATGATCATTGTTCACTAAACTTTTACCAGAAACTAATGCTTTTTCTTCTTCTGAACGTAAATCAACGTGAATTTCAGAACAAGGTCCGCATGGTCCCTGATCTCCCATTTCCCAGAAATTATCTTTTTTGTTTCCAAGGATAATTCTGTCTTCATCAACTAATTCTTTCCAGATATCCCAAGCTTCCTGATCAAAAGGAACATTTTCCTCATTGTTTCCTTCAAAAACAGAAACATAAATATTCTCTTTTGGAATTTTATAAACCTCAGTCAATAATTTCCATGAAAAATTAATCGCTTCTCTTTTAAAATAATCACCAAATGACCAGTTCCCCAACATTTCAAACATGGTATGGTGATACGTATCAATTCCTACCTCCTCAAGATCATTTTGCTTACCGGCCACACGAAGACATTTTTGCGTATCGGCTATTCTCTTACTTTTGGGAGTTGAATTTCCTAAAAAATATTCTTTAAACTGGGCCATTCCCGAGTTGTTGAACATTAAAGTTGGATCATCCTTAAGAACAATAGGAGCCGACGGAACGATTAAGTGCCCGTTGCTTTTAAAAAAGTCTAGAAATTGTTTACGTACGTCTTGTGATTTCATATTTAAATTAAGAAAATGTATCTGTTTATTAATGTGCCAATTTGATACTGTGATAATTAGATGATTTCAAACTAAAAAACTTACAGTTCTAAGCAATAAATCATCTTCTTATACATTATCTAATTATCTAATTGACTCAATTATCTAATTATTTTATTCTTGAAAAAAAGCTTCGAACAACTGAAACATTTATTAAATTTGTTCGACTAACTTATTTTACAAGCTGCAAAAATAGGGTATTTTAAAATATGGCGAAAGTAAAATATTATTACGACTCAGAAAATCTGGCTTATACGAAAATAAAAACCAGAAAAAGGATCAAAATTGGTTATGGTTTGCTGTTTTTGCTGGCCTCTGCACTCTTTGGCTTTTTAGTTTTTGTACTTTTAATTAACACGCCTTACTTCGAAACGCCAAAAGATCGTTTGCAGGCACGTGAAATTGAAAATTTGAAATTGCAATACGCCATTTTAAACAAAAAAATGGATGAAATTGATGATGTAACCGAGGCATTAGAAAATAGAGACAACAATATATACAGGGTTTATTTTAATAAAACTGAAATTCCGGATTCTATTCGAAAGGCAGGCTTTAGAGATCCTGAACGTTATAAAATTTTAGAAGGTTACAACAACTCTCAATTGGTTTTGAATACAACAAAACGAATTGACAGATTGTCCAAAGAATTGGCGATTCAGTCGAAATCACTGGATGAAATTTTGAAATTGGCGAGTACAAAAGGTAATTTATTATTGGCAATTCCGGCGATTCAGCCTGTTCGAAATGAAAACTTAAAGCGAATGGCTTCGGGTTTTGGATACAGAACTGACCCTTTCACGAAAGTGCGAAAAATGCATAACGGAATGGATTTTACCGCCAACACAGGTTCTCCTGTATATGCCACAGGCGATGGCGTTGTAGAAAGAGCTGATGCCGCAGCGTCAGGATTTGGAAATCATGTGGTGATCAGGCATGGTTTTGGATACGAAAGTTTATACGCCCATTTGAGCAAATACAACTGTCACGCCGGACAACATGTCAAACGTGGCGATGTGATTGGATACGTGGGAAGTACCGGAAGATCTGAAGGTCCGCACTGCCATTATGAGGTTCACAAGGACGGAAAAGTCGTAAATCCGTTGAACTTTTATTACGGAAATATGTCAGCTGTCGAATATGTCGCAATTTCGCAAATGGCAAATCAGGAAAATCAGTCATTAGATTAATACTGCAAAAAGTAGTATTTTTGGATAAAATAGAAAATTAAACAACATGCATATTGAGCTTTCAAAAGATAAAAGATATTATAGCATTGGCGAAGTTGCCAAAGCTTTTAATGTCAATGCATCATTGATTCGTTTTTGGGATAGCGAATTCGACATTTTGAAACCTAAAAAGAACGCCAAAGGCAACAGAATGTTTACGCCGGACGATATTACAAACCTGCAATTGATCTATCATTTGGTCAAAGAAAGAGGTTTTACACTCGAAGGCGCCAAAACACATTTGAAAGAGGGACAAAAGAAAACATTAGATAAATTCGAAATAATACGTAAATTAGAGACCATAAAAACACAATTAAACGAAATTAAAAACGAATTATAGCATTAATAATCAAAAACTAGAAATAAACTTAAATCAAAACTGATATGAAAAAATGGTTAATCCCCGTAGGAATTATTGTTGTACTAATTGCTATTATTGCTTTTTGGTCAATTGGAATTAAAAATACTGGTTTGCAAAAAAGTCAGGCAGTTAACAAAGAATGGGGAAATGTGAGTACCACTTATCAAAGAAGAAATGACCTTATTGGAAATTTAGTAAACACAGTAAAAGGTGCTGCAGATTTCGAAAAATCAACATTGACAGCTGTAATTGAAGCTCGTGCAAAAGCAACTTCTGTAACAATTGATCCAAGCAATGTAACTCCGGAACAATTGTCTCAATTTAACCAGGCTCAAAGTGGAGTATCTTCTTCTTTGTCAAGATTATTAGTTTCTGTTGAACAATATCCAACATTAAAAGCAAATGAAAATTTCTTGAAATTGCAAGATGAATTGGCTAGTACTGAAAACCAAATTTTAACGGCAAGAACTCGTTTTAACGAAGCTGTACAAGATTACAACGGTTACATCCTTTCTATCCCGAACAAATGGTTCCTGGATTATAAAGAAAAACCATACTTTGAAGCTGTTGCAGGTGCTGAAAAACCAGTTGAAGTAAAATTCTAAAAAAGATTTTAATTTTTTAGACAATATTCTAAAATCAATCCCGAGGCTTCGGGACTAAACTCTAAAATTATTTCGATGTCAAAAGTAGAAGATTTTTTATCCAAAGAAGATGAACAAGCAATTGTTGAAGCTATTCGCGTAGCAGAACAAAATACTTCTGGCGAAATTAGAGTACATATAGAACAAACAACTTCTAAAGTTCCTTTTGATAGGGCTTTAGAAGTTTTTTATGATTTAAAAATGAATGAAACCCAACTTCAAAATGGTGTTTTATTTTACTTTGCTGTAGCAGATAAAACTTTTGCTATTTGCGGAGACAAAGGAATAAATGATGTTGTAGCATCAGATTTTTGGGATTGTACCAAAGACGCAATGGTAACACAATTTAAATCAGGAAACTTTAAACAAGGTATTGTTGACGGAATTTTGAACGCCGGTGAGCAATTAAAGAAATACTTTCCGTGGTCTGAAGGTGACACTAACGAATTATCAAACGAAATATCAAAAGGATAAAAAAAATGAAAATTTTTAAAAATAAAATCTCAGGTTCTAAAAGAATTTTTCAGTTTACCTTTTTATTAGTAGCGTTTTTTACCTCTAATTGTATTTTTGCACAGTTTGAGATTCCAAAAATACCCGAAAAACAAACTTCTGTTTACGATTACGCTAATATTTTAAGTGCTTCTGAAAAAGCTCAGCTTGAAGAAAAACTAATACGTTATTCAGATTCTACTACGACTCAAATTGTAGTTATTACCATCGAAAGTTTAAAAGGCGAAGATGTTAGTCAACTAGCAACAAAATGGGGACAAACCTGGGGAATTGGAGGAACAAAACAAGATGATAATGGTGTAATTATTCTATTAGCCAAAAACGAAAAGAAAATTGCCATTAATCCCGGATATGGAGTTGAAGATCGCTTAACAGCAGGAATTGGCGGAACAATTATCCGAAATATTATTATCCCGGAATTCAAAGCAGGAAGTTTCTATAATGGCCTTGACAAAGGTACAGACGCTATAATTGATGTCTTTAAAGGAAAATTTAAAGGCGAACGCAAACAAACCAAAGGAAAAGATTTTCCGATATTCCCTTTTATTGTAATTGTTGTAATTGTATTAATTCTACTTTCCCGAAATAAAGGTGGTGGAGGAAATTCAGGCAATAATGGCGGTGGAGGTCCTAGCCTTCTCGATGTTATTCTTTTAAGCAGTCTTGGAAGAAGTAGCGGAAGCGGATTTGGCGGAGGTTTTGGAGGCGGATCATCCGGTGGAGGTTTTGGCGGTGGCGGAGGCTTCGGAGGAGGTTTTGGCGGCGGCGGATTCTCTGGTGGAGGTTCTAGCGGAGGCTGGTAAAACAGGTTTTTTGTTTCAGGTTTCAGGTTTATTTAATTTCAAGTTTAAAATCCATTTATGAGAATTAGTTTTTATTTCTTTATTTTTTGTTCTTATTTCACCTCTTATTCACAAGAGTTTTTTGACACTGACAAAATAGAAAGCGGGAAACAAATTGAAGAACTAAATACTATAATCCTTCAGGATCCAAGTGCTGAGAATTATTATTACAGAGGTTATAATAATTATATAAGTGAAAATTATCCGGAAGCATTATCTGATTATAATAAAGCGCTTTCGTTGACGCCAAATGATTTTAATATTTATTTTAGCAGAGGGAATCTAAACATAAAACTAAAGGATTATGAAGGTGCCATTGCTGATTTTTCAAAATGTATTTCATTAGATAAAAACTCTCAAAAGTCTTATTTTAACAGAGCATTTGCCGAGAGAAAAATATACAATCGAACAGGTGCAATAGACGATTATTCGAAAAGTATTGCATTAAAGCCAGATAATATATCAGCCTATCAAAATAGGGGATTATTAAAAAAAGAACTAAATTTACATAAGGAAGCAATAGCAGACTTTGATAAAGTTATCGCAATTGACCCAAAATCAGTTGATGCATTTCAGAATAGAGCGATTTCAAAAGCAATGCTTAATTCAAAAGATGCCTTACTTGATTTTAATGCAGCGGTAAAATTGGCACCGGAAAATGCAGAAGTATACTTTAATAGAGCACTTTATTTTATTAATTTCAAAATAAAAGGAGATTATTGCTCAGATTTAAAAAAAGCTTTTAATTTTGGCTATTTACCGGCACAAGAAATAATAATAGAACTTTGTAAAATTTAATACCTAAAGATGTTATCACATAAAGCAAAATACGCCCTTAAGGCCTTACTTTATTTAGCAGAACAAGACGAAAATCACATTTCTAAAACTATAGAAATTGCTGATGGAGCCAACATTCCTAAAAAGTTTTTAGAACAAATTTTATTAGATCTAAAACGTGGACGTTTTGTGAGCAGTAAACAAGGAAAATTTGGTGGATATTATCTGATAAAGTCCAAAAATGAAATTACTCTTGCAGAAATTCACCGATTATTTGACGGTGCAATTGCGCTTTTACCTTGTGCTTCTTTAAACTTTTACGAGCCTTGTTCTGACTGTAAAACCGAGGAAGAATGCAGTCTGAGACATGGTTTAATGCTTATTCGAGACGAAACTCTTAAAGCGATGCAAGGCATTACTATAGCCTCTCTGATAAAAAAATAAAAAAATATTTTCTAATTCCTAGTAAATCGATAGAATTAATATTTATATTTGCAGAAAATAATTAACAAACCATTTACAAAATTTTAACCTATGAAAGTACATTTCAGTCCATCAGGTGTAACCAAAAATCTTTTGCAAAGAAAACTAAGTCAATTCACAACTGTGAAAAACAATTCATTTATGATATGTATGTGTTGGTAAAAAAAATTTATTTTAAATTCTACTAATCACATATACTTAATATAAAAATGAAAAATTCTATAAAAAACACTTTAGCAATATTATTATTTTTAACCTTCTCTGTTTCGTTTGCACAAACTGTTGAAGGTGTAGTTTCTACAAGTGAAAATATTCCTCTTGAAGCAGCAAACATTGTTATTAAAGGAACAACTTCAAATACTACTTCAGATCAAAACGGAAAATTTACAATTGATACAAGAGGAAAACTTCCTTTTACAATTCTGATTCAATACGTAGGATATAAAACTACTGAATTAGAGTTTACTGCTTTGCCAACGGCTCCAATTATAACAACTCTTACAGAAGAGAATGCGCTTGTTGAAGTTGTCGTTTCTTCAAGACGTCGTATCGAAAAAGTTCAGGATGTGCCAATCGCAATTTCGGTTATTACAGGTAAACAAGCAGAACAAACCGGAGCTTTTAACGTAAACCGTATCAAAGAACTTGTGCCTTCTGTACAACTTTATTCTTCTAACCCTAGAAATACTGGTATCAATATCCGTAGTCTTGGTTCTCCATTTGGACTTACAAATGACGGAATCGATCCTGGAGTTGGTTTCTATGTAGACGGTGTTTATTATGCTCGTCCTGCTGCTACAACTTTAGACTTTATTGATGTAGAACAAATCGAGGTTTTACGTGGACCACAAGGATCTTTGTTTGGTAAAAACACGACTTCTGGAGCGTTTAACATTACTACTCGCAAACCAAGTTTTACTTCTGGTGCTGACTTTGAAGTGAGCTACGGAAATTATAACTTTTTGCAAGCCAAAGCTTCGATTACAGGAGGTTTGACTTCAAAATTGGCTGGTCGTATATCTTTTTCAGGTACACAACGTGATGGTTTAATCGATAATGTTGCTACAGGAAGACCTACAAACACATTAAACAATCAAGGTATTAGAGGTCAATTACTTTATACTCCTTCAGAAAACACAAACATTATATTAGCGGCAGATATTACAACGCAACGTCCTGATGGATATGCGCAAGTAGTTGCCGGAGTTGCTCCAACAAAAAGAGCTGCTTACCGTCAGTTTGATGCTATTATTAAAGACTTGAATTATCAATTACCAAGTTTGAATGCTTTTGATCGTAAAATTGACCACGATACTCCATGGCGTTCAAATCAGGATATGGGAGGTATATCTTTGAATATTGATACAAAAATTGGAGGCGGAACTCTTACTTCGACTACAGCTTGGAGATTCTGGAACTGGGATCCATCAAATGACAGGGATTTTACAGGATTACAAGTTTTAGCTAAATCTCAAAACCCAACAAGACAAACTCAATTTACTCAGGAAGTTCGTTATGCTGGTCAACTTACTTCTAAAATAAGTGGTGTTGTAGGTGTATTTTTCATCGACCAAACATCAAAAACAAATGGTACAGAAGAATCTGGTAATGCACAATGGAGATTTGCACAAAGCTCAACTAGTCCGTTATGGAAAACTCCAGGTCTTTTTGAAGGATACGGAATCAAAACTGACGCTAGTATCAGATCATCAAGTGCTGCAGTATTTGGACAATTGGACTGGGCAATTACAGAACGTTTTCATATTTTACCAGGTCTAAGATATAACTTTGATAAAAAAGAAGCCGATTATGCTCGTAAAACATACGGTGGTCTTCAAACAACTGATCCAGCATTAATTGCTTTGCAAAAATCAGTTTACTCAGATCAGTCATTTACATCAGATACTGATAAAACTGACTTCTCAGGAAATTTAACTTTGACTTATAAAGCGTCTGACAAAATCAATGCTTATGCGACTTATGCAAAAAGTTACAAACCAGTTGGTGTAAACGTAGCCGGACTTCCTACAGATTCAAAAGGTCAGCCTTTATTAGATCTTGCGGTAATTAAACCAGAGAAAGTAAGTCACTATGAAGTTGGAGTAAAAACTTCTCCTTTCAGAAATTCAGTATTCAACTTAGCATTCTTTAATACTGAGATTAAAGATTTTCAAACAAACGTTCAGGCAGCTGAATTGGGTGTAAACCGTGGATATCTTGCCAATGCAGATAAAGTACGTGTAAGAGGTGCAGAATTAGACGCTAGTTTTGTAGTTAACAGAAATCTAACGATAAATGGAGCTGCAACTTATACGGAAGGAACTTATGTGAAATTCACAAATGCACCGCTTCCATTAGAAGAAACCGGAACTACTGTTGGAGGAGTTCAGGTAGCTTATAAAGATGTTTCAGGAACAGATTTACCTGGTGTATCAAGATGGGCAGGATCTCTAGGAGGTGAACTTTCTGATGATGCTAAATTCTTTGGAAACGCAGGAAAAATATTCCTTGCACTTGATTCTTATGCACGTTCTGAATTTTCTTCAAGCCCTTCGGCTTCAAAATACTTAGTAGTTCCGGGTTATGCGATCTTTAATGCTCGTTTAGGTTTCCGTGCTTCCGAAGGTTTATCTATTCACTTTTGGGGACGCAACCTTTTGAACAAAGATTACTACGAACAATTATTGCCAGCTGGTGGAAACACAGGACAATATGCGGGTGTAATTGGAGATCAAAGAACATACGGAATCACTTTGAAATACAAATTGTAGTCAGTTAGTTAATTTTTTATATACACAAAGCGAGGTAGGTTTTTAAACTTACCTCGCTTTTTTATTTTAGAATATTTAAAATAATTATTAATTGTTGATTGTTAATTATTGATTCTGAAAATTTGGCTAAAGCCTTTCTGCATCAATTTATTTTATTCCCCAGCTAAAGCTGGAGTCTATCCAATTTTTGCAATTCAAATAAAAATATTCTAATATTTTAGCAACAGATTAAAACAAATAAAAATCTGTGTAAAATCTGTTCAATCCGTAAAATCTGTGGGCATAAAAAAGACGCACTGCTGTGCGCCTCTACAATAAAACTTTCCCTTTCAAAAAAACTTAGCGGCTCAGTCCCGAGACTTCGGGATAGCAACTTAGAACCTTTCGTCAGATGCACTGCTGTGCGCCTCTACAATAAAACCTTTGTCTTTTTGATCCTTTGTCTCTAAAAAAACCTTAGCAACTCAGAACCTCAGTAACTTAGAAACTTTCTTCAGACGCACTGCTGTGCGCCTCTACGATAAAACCTTTGTCTTTTTGATCCTTTGTCTCTAAAAAAACCTTAGTATCTTAGAACCTTTAATCCCTTCTTCTCTTCCCTCCTTTTTCTGCACCTGCAAAATTCCCTATTTTATAAGCCAGAGAAAACATTACATAACGTTTTAGAACCGTATTTTCTTCATCGCGAATTGAGGTTGCCGAAATAGTTCTTGTCGCGCTTTGATTTTGATTTAACACATCATAAACTTTAATTTTTGCATATAGTTTTTTATCAAAAAATCCATAAGACAAACTTGTATTCCAAAGGAAGAAATCTTTCTTGAAGTCGCTTGAAATATTAGAATTATAAGTATATCCAAAATCATTTCCGAAAATGAAATTTAGCGGCCAGTAATTCGTCGTTTGCAAATTGATTCTGTGTACCACATTTGAAGTTGCATCACGTGTATAATTCTCATAATTAGTTTCATTATACGTCAAACTGTACGATGGCGAAATAGACAATAATTCTCCATATTCATACGTCAGATAAACTCTTGGTGTAATTGCCGTTGCTTTTGCGTTGTATAAAACAGCATTTGTAAAACCTTTATCAAAAGAATAACTTCCGTTGATTCCTAAACCATATCTCAAAACATGCGCATCTCTTTTAACCGATTGATTCCAATTTCCGCCAATAGACGCAATATAAGTTCCTGATATATTGGCATAAGTAGTTGTTCTTTTTCCGCTATCGTCATAAATTGAAATCGAAACTACATCATTATTATAATAATCTGCTTTGATAAACATGCTATAACCTGAACGTGTTCTAAAATCAAAATTCTTAAAATCAATTCCTGCGCTGCTCTTTTCTATCGGATTCAAATTTGGATTTCCGATTACGGTATTCAATGGATTCATCAAATTTAAAACTGGCAATAATTGTGTCGCACTCGGCAATGAATTCGAATAATCATATTTTAAAGTCAGATTTTTAGAACGGCTAAACTTATATCTTATCAACGCATTTGCAAATGGTAAAGCATATGTTTTATTCAAATCAGTTGAATTTCCTAAGTAAAGAGAATGATTGTCATAATCGATAATAGAAGTTTTGGTGCTTAGATTAACGATGAATTTACTTTTTTTCAAAGTAATTCCAAATTTAGGACTAACTGAACTTTGTCTTGAAGTAATGTAATTTGTCAACGATAAATTTAAATCAGAATACGATTCTGTCGCAGCGTCAAAATCAAAAGTCTTTTGATCGTTTACTGTTTTTTGCCAGTCAAAATCAGACCCAAATCTAATTTTCAACGAATCTGTAATAGGTTCTGTATATTCCAAATCCAAAGAATAAGAATCAGAACTTGTATTGTTTTTACTGTTTTGATTTCGTTCATCATTTGGTTTTCCGTCCTGATAAAAAATAGTTTCAGAAAGATTCATTGTATTTGAATCATTTCTTGTGTTATTATTATTAAAAACGAAACTTAGATTGCGCGATTCTTTTTCAAAAGTTTTATTGAAATTAATCGTATTTATGAAATTATTATTCGTGCTTTCGCTTTTAGATTCTGATTTACTTTCGTTCAATGCAGCCCCGTTTTCATCTTCAGATGCTATACTTGATTTTGAATCACTATTTGCTCTGGTTTGATTAAAAGATGGCGAAATATAAATATGAGTCGTTGGATTAATTCTGTAATCTAACTCCAAATTAACCTTATTTCCGGTATTTTCATTTCTTGCTTTCGAATCAGATGCCGTAAGAATATTTCCCGTTGGCAAAAAATTAATTTGATTTGATTTACTATCATTATTATTAATCGAATTCGAAAAATTATAGCTATTTGTAACATCTAACTTTTTAGACCATGCGTCAGAATAATTAATTCCTGCCAGATTAGATTGTGTAATTCCTTTTCCGCCACCGGAACTTTGGTTCATATTTTTACTATTTCGTCCTCCGCCCATACTATCAAAAACATCATCCATAGAAAAACCTGTCGAATTAATATTATTGGAAGAAGCCAAAACACTTATTTTTTGTTGATCTTTGAAAAAATTCAACATTAAACTACTTTCATAACGATCATCAGAACCATAACCACCAAGCATTTTCCCAAAGAAACCTTTATTTTTCTTTTCGTCAATCGTCAAATTTATACTCGAATAATCTGAAGTAGATTCTTGTTTTGCGAATTCTTCTTTCTTGGTTTTAAAATCCGAAACCTGAACTTTCTTGATAATATCGGCAGGTAAATTTTTAAGAATCAAAGCTCCGTCTTTATCAAAAAAGGTCTTTCCGTTGACTAAAAACTGCGTTACTTCTCGCCCGTTTACAGTAACTTTTCCGGTATTATCAACATCAACGCCGGGTAATTGTTTCAATAAAGCTTCGACATTGGCATCCGGACGAACTTTATACGAAGACGCATTAAACTCCAGAGTATCTTTTTTGATTGTAATTGGCGGCGCTTCGGTTTTGATTACTACATTATTCAGCGCATTTACACTTTCTAATAAATATAATTTACCAAAATCTTTGCTTTCCAAAATTCCTTTCTGTTCTTCGACCAAAGGCTGATATCCCATATAATTTACTTTCAGGAAAACAGGTTTATCTATTTTTTTAGTATTGATTCTAAAAACTCCATTTTTATCCGTAGTTGCATATTCGATAACCGTAGAATCTTTAACGGTCGAAAAATAAACCGTCGCCATTTCCAGCGGCAATTGTGTATTGATATCAACAATGGTTCCTTTGATCACAATATCATTGCTTTGCGCATTCGAGACAGAACAAATAAGAAAGAAAAACAATAAATAAGCGAGAGATTTGGTCATAAGAAAGTGTTAGTTATGTTAGTAAGACTAACAAAGAAATCAAAGGTTTAACGGCGTATTGAAAGTTTTATTAGGTTTTTTATCGCAAATATCTCAAATCACTTCTATTTACAAAGGATTTTTAATTTTATTTTTCGAAAGAAAACTACTAATTCTCAATTCTCAAACTTCTCTTTTATTTTGATTTCCACCTTCAAAAAAGGCTTGCAAAAAGGGGGAATTAACCCTTATAAAAACAGTAATTCACCTTGCTTCTATCTTCTAAAAATACAAAACCTTTGTGATGTAGAATTTAAAAGACAAGACCATTTTAAAGATTCTGAAATAGTGCTTCAGAAACATCAAAAAAAACTAGTACAGACAATTTAAACCAATTAATCATGAAAAATATTTTTAAAGGCACCTTACGAGGATATGTGTGTGAGGATTGTATTGAGGCGATATCGGGAGTTGAAGTTTTATTTTATCTTCCATACAGAAAAGAAACCCGCCCAACTGATCAGGTTACGAATGCTAAAGAAACATTTCATTATGTATCGAAAGAGGAAGCAAAACTAAGACAAGAGCTATATATTGGCAAAGCCAAAACAGATCCCAAAGGGAATTTTGAATTTGAAATTGACGACAGACATGTGGGTTCTGATTTAGATATCGATTTTATCTGCGGAACTGTTCCTCCAAAATTTCCAAAACCAAAAAGAGACGAAATTGTACAATTTCATATTACGACATTATCAATACATTCTGAACTTGAACAACAGACAAAAGACATAAACTCCGTATGGCAATGTAATATTGCTTATAAATGGTGGTGCTACATCAGAGGCCATTATTTTGATGCGTGGGTTATTTGCGGACATTTAAGAAATTGCAAAACCGGAAAACCTATTGCCAATGCAAAAGTCACAGCAATGGATGCCGATTTTCTAACAGATGACAATTTAGGATCTGATACAACGGATGCTTCGGGGCATTTTAGAATCGATTATAGCTCAGCAGATTTCAAAAAAACATTTCTATCGCCATGGATAAATGTAGAAACAGATCCTAATTTCCTTTCCTTTCAAAGTGGTCCGGATGTTTATTTCAAAGCCGAATTGAGCGGAACAAATTTAATCAATGAAACCAAAGCAGATGCACGCAAAAATGTAGGCTATTGTTTGTGCGTTAATCTATGTTCTGAAATAAATGTTTTTGACCCCGACGGACCGGGTTTTCCAAGTGCATGGACAGGAATTGGAACCGCTTTTAGTTCTTCTTTCGGATTAGGCATTCACGATTTTGATGCCGATGGTTTTGCAGGCTTAGGCAAACATGTATTATACAGTACTGTTCGTTTAACAGGGCAAGCAGCTTTAAAATCAGCTGGCGGAAACCCAATTGAATATCGTTTTAGAATCAGCGATACAACTGCACCCAATAATTCAGCTCCTTTAGCTGAAGCAAATTTCACCAAAATTATTGGCGTTGACAGCGGCTTATTTGCTACAAGTACTGTTTCTAAATTATCCCGAAAAATTCCCATTCTTGACCATGATATTATTTATGTAGACAGCGCTCAAAGTGATTTTGATGCTGAAGGCTGGTTTGATGTAAACCATGCCATTGAGAGAGCTTTGGTAACCAATGGTTTTACTCTTGCAGATTTACCGCTATATAATATTATCGAAGAAGATACACTAATTTCTCTAAATACAGCAGCATTAACATCTGCACCGGATGTTCCAGCTGGCTTGAGCGCTGGACAGCCAATTCCGCCGGCAAATGAAATTCCACTTGAAAAATTTGCAATTCGTTTTGAAATTAGAGAAGTTATAGACAAGCCTTCTAATAATTTTGCAGTTGTGCCAGGAAATGGAAAAACACTGAATTCTGCGGTTATGAATAATAATCCGATACATCGAAGATTGGTTATTAAAGAACTGGAAGAAAGCACACTATGTACTCCAATAAACGGAACAATACATGCTAAATACAGTTTGTATCATCCATATTTAGCTTCCGGAAGTTTACACCTAAACAATAATAGTCTCAGTGTAAACAGAGACATTTCAGATACTATAATCGATACAACGTTGATTAAGAGAATAAACGACAATTCGAAACTAAATAACCCGCCATCAGATATGACACGTTGCACTTATATATTAAAACTATATTCGTCTACCCGAAAACACAATGGCGACACTGACGATTCTGATGGAGGTACGCCACTAGAACAACTTTTCTTTTATGATGTTTAACAACCATTTCTAAATAAACCACAAAAAAAAAGCAACATTTCAAAATTCGAAATGTTGCTTTTTTAATACTACAAAAGAGAATTTTATTTCTCTCTGATATAAATATCGATTGGCACTCCTGCGAAATCCCAATTTTCTCTAATTTTATTCTCCAAATATCTCTTATATGGCTCCTTAACGTATTGTGGCATATTTGCAAAAAACACAAACTGAGGTGTTAATGTTGGCAATTGCATACAATATTTAATTTTTACATATTTACCTTTTGTTGCTGGCGGCGGATAAGCTTCAATAACTTTCAACATATATTCGTTGAATTTTGAAGTAGCAATTCTTTGTTTTCTGTTTTCGAAAACCTGAACCGTAGCTTCAAGTGCTTTCAATAAACGTTGTTTCGTTAAAGCCGAAACGAACAAAATTGGCACATCAGTAAAAGGCATTAATTCTTTCTTGATTTTCTCTTCGTAATCACGAGTCGACATGGTATCTTTTTCAACCAAATCCCATTTGTTTACCAAGATTACAACACCTTTACGGTTTTTCTCAGCCAACCAAAAAATACTTTGATCCTGACCTTCAAATCCACGAGTTGCATCGATAACCAAGATACAAATATCTGCATGCTCAATCGCACGAACAGAACGCATTACTGAGTAAAACTCTAAATCTTCCTTAACTTTAGCCTTACGACGGATTCCTGCAGTATCAACCAAATTAAATTCAAAACCAAAACGGTCAAATTTTGTATCAATTGCATCACGTGTAGTTCCTGCAATATCCGTAACCATAAAACGTTCTTTACCAATTAATGCATTGATAAAACTAGATTTACCAGCATTTGGACGTCCTACAACAGCAAAACGAGGTAAAACCACTTCTTCCTGAACTGGTTCTGGTTTCTCTGGAAAAGATTCGATCAAAGCATCCAATAAATCTCCAGTTCCACTTCCTGAGATACTTGCAAACGTAAAATAATCTCCTAAACCAAGATTATAAAACTCCAAAGCATCTTTTTCACGCATTGCGTTATCTACTTTATTAACAGCCAATAAAACTGGTTTTGTTACCTTACGCAATAAACGCGCAACAACATCATCCATTGGTGTAATACCTTCTTCTACATCAACAACAAAAATAATAACATCTGCTTCATCGATAGCAAGCTCCACTTGTTTACGGATTTCACCTTCAAATACGTCATCAGATCCACGAACATATCCGCCGGTATCAATCACAGAAAACTCTTTTCCGTTCCACTCGCTTTTACCGTAGTTTCTATCTCTGGTAACTCCAGAAACCGAATCTACAATAGCTTCTCTTCTTTGTATCAGCCTATTAAAAAGGGTTGATTTCCCCACATTAGGTCTTCCTACTATCGCAACAATGTTATTCATTTTTTTGAATTTTAGATTTCAAATTCCAAATTTCAAATTTTTAGTTCCCTAAAAACCTAACCACTTGTAATCCAAAATGCTTTATTTTAATTTTTTGCAAAGGTAGTTAAAAAAGTGACTAAGTCGCTAAGTTTCTAAGTACCTAAGTTTTTATATTTTTTTGGAGCTATTTCCTGCTCCCGAAGCCTCGGGACGTTTCAATCTTTTCCTGGCTAAAGAAGCCAGAAAAAGGATTTCCACTTCTATCAGGGCTAGGGCTTCAGTTTTCAGTATCAGCTTTAAGTTTTATATTAAATCTTTCAAATCTCACAACAAAAACAGATTAGCCGTTCCTATTTCGCATTTCAAACCTGAAACCTGAAACAAATAAAACCTACTGATTATAACCAAAACGTTTCAACATATTAGCATTGCTTCTCCAGTTTTTATTCACCTTAACAACAAGTTCAATATGTATTTGTTTTCCGAAAAATTTCTCCAGATCAGCACGCGCTTCAGTACCTACTTTTTTCAAAGCTGCACCTTTATGTCCAATGATAATTCCTTTTTGAGTTTCGCGTTCCACCATAATAATCGAACGGATTCTGATAATAGCTTCGTCTTCAAAAAACTCTTCAGTAACGATTTCAACTGCATACGGAATCTCTTTGCTATAATTCAACAAGATTTTCTCACGAATAGTTTCGTTTACGAAAAAACGTTCCGGTTTGTCTGTTAATTGATCTTTTGGATAATATGCAGGAGATTCTGGAAGTAATTCTATGATTCTGCCAAAAACTTCCGGTACATTAAAATTCTGTAAAGCCGAGATTGGGAAAATTTCAGCATTTGGTACTTTTGCAGTCCAGAATGCAACTTGTTCCTCTAATTGTTCCTGATTTGAATTGTCGATTTTATTCAACAATAACAAAACCGGAATTTTAGCGTGGATAATTTTATTAAAGAAAGCTTCGTCTTTTAAGTCCTGCTCTCCTATTTCGACCATATAAACCAGAATATCAGCATCTTCAAAAGCCGATTTTACAAAGTTCATCATCGATTCCTGCATTTCATAAGCCGGTTTGATGATTCCTGGAGTATCCGATAATATAAGTTGAAAATCCTCGCCATTCACGATTCCAAGAATACGGTGACGAGTTGTTTGTGCTTTTGATGTAATAATCGATAATCTTTCTCCAACAAAGGCGTTCATCAATGTTGATTTTCCAACGTTTGGATTCCCGATGATGTTTACAAAACCTGCTTTATGTGACATTTGCATATTATTTATTTTGCAAAGGTAGTCATATCAACTCAATACAGAAAATAAAACATTTTTTAATCTTTTCGTTGGATTTCTCAAAAAACGGCGTATCTTTGCACCCGAAACATCGCGGGATAGAGCAGTAGGCAGCTCGTCGGGCTCATAACCCGAAGGTCACAGGTTCGAGTCCTGTTCCCGCTACTAATTGGGACAAAGAAGAAAATTTCTTCTTTGTCCCTTTTTTATTTATCCCTATAAGCCTGTTAATACTGTAGATGAGATGCACTACTTCGTTTACTCTAGTGGTTCGAAACCCGTTTTCTGAGATCGTAAAATTCTCAGGAAAAATCGAACCTAATAAATCTCTCGATTCAATCCAGTTGCCATTTTCATAATATTCGTTAAGCTTCATCAGGTTGTCTACTCCCGCTTTTAAAAGCTCTTGAATATCTTTATTTTCATCATCGATACCAGATAATTTAAGCTCAAGTCTTCGTACCATCTCTCCATAATCTGATTTCATATCTCGGTAATCCGAAGCATCTATCTGTTTTGTTGCAAGAAGATCTCTTGCATTTGAGATTCTGGTTTCATAATCTTTGATCTGGCTTATGATTTTAGTTTTTTCTTCCAAGACATCCTTAATCTGTTCTTTATAACAATCGCCTATGACATTGGCATAGATATTTTTGATTTCAGGAATCGGTATATACTTTTTCAGGTTCTGTATAAATATCTCATTGGCTGTTTCCGAATTTATCCTGTATCTGCATCCTGCACTGCAGTGGTATGGACTTGCAACAAAAAGTCGGACAAATTTTCTAAGACCTATGCTACACTTTCTATTTTATAAAATTCTAGTTCCATTTCTTTAGGTGTTTTATATCCCAAAGAAGAATGCAGACGTTTTCTATTATACCATACTTCTATATATTCAAAGACTGCTAATTTAGCTTCTTCAATGGTTGTGAATTTATGCTGATAGATAAGTTCTGCTTTAAGGGTCTTGAAAAAACTTTCAGCTACAGCATTATCCCAACAATTAGCTTTTCTACTCATACTTTGAGTGATTAAAGTATTTTTATTAATCAATTTTCTGAATTCTATCGAAGCATATTGTATTCCTCTATCTGAATGAAAAAGTAAAGATTCTGTTATTTCTCTTTTTGATACTGCCATTTTCCAAGCTGGAATAATCGTTTGATCGGTATACATTCGTGTGCTTAATGACCATCCTATAACCTGCCTGTCATATAAATCAATAATAGTAGTAAGATATAACCAGCCGGCAGCTGTTCTTATATAGGTTATATCAGACACCCAAACCTCATTAAGTGATTTTGGTGTAAAATTTCTATTGAGATGATTACTGCACACTGGATATCGATGATTAGAATCTGTGGTTACTTTAAAGCGTCTTTTAAGTTTACTTCTCCAGCCATTAAGAAGCATCAATTTAGCAACTTTCCTTTTGGATATTTTATATCCTTTTCTTTTTAGCTGTTCCGCTATTCTGGGACTTCCGTAAGTTTGACTGCTTAGATCAAAAACTTCTTTTATTAAATCTGTAAATAGACTATTTTCTATAAATCTATTAGAAGGACCGCCACTGAACCATCTATAATAACTACTTCGGCTTACTTTTAAAACGCTGCACATCTTTTCAATAGGATATAAATGTTTATAGCTGACTATAAATTGGTAGATTTCCCATCGCTCTTGGAAAAGATGTGAACGGCCTTTTTTAATATCTCAAGCTCTAATTCTTTTTCTTTAAGGGCTTTTCGTAATTGTTTTACTTCTAAAGAATCTATCTCTGTCTTTTTAGAAATAATTGGTTGTAGATTAGTAAATGTTTTTTGAGAAGACCTCCATTTATAAATACGCTCTACCTGGACGCCTAGTTCATCTGCTAATTCTTTGATGTTTTCTCGCTCGTAACTTAATCGTACTGCTGATGATTTAAACTCAGCACTGTAAACTCGTTTTTTCATAATTCTAAGATATTTATTTTTATTTAAACAGTCTTAAAATTTATGTCCCAGTAAATGTAGCAACTCCATTTTATTTTCATGACCTAATTTGATACACTAAGGTACAACAAAAGCATTTTAAGGCTTTTTAAAATATTAAAACCAGAAGAGACGACCATCAGGTCGTCTCTTTTACTATTCAAAAATTACAAATTTATATTCTCTTTCAGGCAGTTAAATTGCTAATATGTAAAAACACCTAATCTGTAACATTACCCAAATTGTTTTAAATTATCAGGATCTTTTCCAGTAAAAATAAAGTATACTAATTTACCTAATGAATAAATGTCGCTTTGGACAGTAGAATCTTTTAATCTTACACGCTGTTCAGGTGAGACATATAAAATTTGCCCATATCCTGATGCACTTGAACCGGAATAGAACGACAGCGATTCTGTGTCTTTCCCTAATCCAAAATCAGAAACCTTTAAAGTTATAATTCCGTCTTTTTCAAAGACCAAAACATTGTTAGGAGAAATGTCCCTGTGTAGAACACCCTTTTGATGTGCAAATTTAATTGCATTGATAATCTGTTGGACTAATTCATATCTCAGCTCTTTACATATAGCTGTATTATGTCTCTTTATATAGTCATAGAGATTTTGCTTTGCAAATGGCATGAGATACCATAATTTTTCATTTGGAATATCTTGTCCTGAGTCAAGAAGTTCTATAATATTGTCACATCCTTGCAAATCACGTAAGAGACTTATCTCACGGTTTAGTCTATATCTATAATTGTCATTGGGAAAATGCTCTTTCTTTAATTCTTTTAGAGCAAACTCATTTCCCGAATCATCAGCATATTGTTTCACTATACAAAAATATCCTTTTCCTTTTAAAGCTATGTGTTTTAATTTATCCATGCGATAATCAATTATAAAATGAATTAAAGTATACAAAAGTAAGGTTAAATTACAAATGGGCTTTTAGCTTAGATTGTCCTATTTCATCATATTAATAAGTATTTTATAATTAATAAATCCAAAGTACAAATAAGATAAAAAACAGTTCCCTAATTAGTCATCAACCATTAATATTAATCATTATCTCGCACGTTTGTATAATTAAAATGCTTATATTCTAACTTTGTATTTCTTAATAAATCCTTACGCATTGCTAATACAACATTTCCTATTGCTCTTCTTCCTTCCAGTGCATCTGGATCTTTATGCTCATTCGCTTTTATCAATTCAACTAAATTATTAATTGCTAAAACTACTTCGTCGGAAGAATATATCCATGATTTATATTGTTCGTCAAAAAATTGTCGTTTAATTTCGGTATTTGCAGTGTTGCCAACAAAACCTTTTAATAGTATTAGCAAATTTGAATATTTTTCTTCCCTAAATTTTAGAATTGCATCGTCCTTTTTTGATTTAGAAGTAAAATAGAAAGAAATATAACCTCCAACAAAAGCAGAAATTAAGGTGATTAATAAAGTTTGTAAAAGTGTTATGTCGATTGTTATCATTTTTTTATTTATAATATTTCCTGAAAACAAATAAACATTAAAATTTTAATAGTTGATTACGGAAAACCATAACAAATAAAAGATTTAAAATACCATAAGCAATACGTATTTATACTTGTTTTCGAATTAACATCAAATATTTGTAGTTTTTTAATCTGTCCGTAAATATCATTTTAGCGTCAGATAATTTTAAAGTTTCCAGAACATGGTTAAGCGTTTTTGGTTCAATTCCCAACATTAAAACTCAAAACTGTTTTAGAATTCTTTTCCAATGCATAAACCAGCCAAATATAATTTTTCTTGTGTCTGATATAAGTGCACAGCTCTTCGATTTCTTAAGTTTTGCCTTTGCGGATAATTCGTTTAGTAATATTTAGGGAAATAAAAACGATTCTTTTTAATAATTTTATCGTTGATATTTTCAATATTCTTGCCGTACTTCTTATTCCCAAACCTTCTTTAGTTAGCTAGATCAATTTGCATACCTGGAATTGTAACATAACATTCACCTATTTGAAGACCTATGTCCTCAAAAATGTCCATATTACGATATCTTAAAGTAGCGACTTCACCTGTATTACCGTATACGATAGAATATGTTTTGAAATGATACTTTGTGACAGCAGTCATCTGTATTCCACCACCAATTGTATTAAACATCTTTTCTTCAATAATTTTATTGAGAACTCTTACAGGCGTACGCCAATACTCAGAAGAATCATCTGGAGTCTGTTCCGATAAATCTAACTCTAACATTTTATGAATGTCTTCTTTTTTGTCACCAATTATCACTACATCAACTTCATCTAAGAAATTAGTTTTATATTTAATTTCGTAGTCAAAGAGTCCATCTACTAAAGTTGGTGAAATAATGGTAATAAAAGGAACTTTTGATTTTGGACAAAATCCAGATAATATTATTTCGACTACTTTAGTGCTATCTACTGTAAAATATTTAAGAATTGACTTTGCTTTTTCCGATAGACTAATATAATCTGGTAAAGTTTGGTTTGATTGTAAACCGCCAATATTCGAAAAAATAGTTTGAAGTATACAATAAATATTTAATCCTACTAGAGTACTTCCTGCATAAGAGTAACTTATTGTTGATATGAAATATAGTTGTGATGAAGGCGATGACATATCTCTTACCTTAATTGGCAGTTCCAAAATTTTAGCACCTTGCAATAATAAAGTGGTTTCACTATTAGAAATCTTTGTATCGCCAATTGTCATAAAATATGGTTCTGTTCCCCTTTCTTTATTGAACCAAGATAAAATTGCTGTCATTAGAATCTAAAATTTTGCTAAAGTTAAAATCATATTTCTGTAATAATCAAAAAAATTAAAGGTATAAAAATACACCTTTAATTTAGCTTTATTTTTAGACATAATTATCTACTTATCAATATGTTTTAGTTTAAAAGAATTTGATACACTACCGAAAAAAAGCCATTCCTCTGCGGAATGGCTATTTATTCTAATGCGTAACTATTTTAGTCCCATGTTCTCCAAACAGTATCTATTTTAACTAGTTTCAATTCTTTGTTTTCAACTTTATATTTATATACTGGTGGAAAACGTTCGGAAGGTGTTGCGCCAATTAACCAATAAAATTTTTTATTATTTTCCGTATCATTGATTTTATTTTTAATGAATTTAGCGCCTAAATTATTGTCATCATAAATAAATGTCGGATATAAAATATCATCTTTATAAATCCCATACCCTTTATCTAATTTGGATAACCCCGCAGGAGACCTCTGTAATAATATTATTGTGTCTTTTTTTTCTTTAAAGAAATACACTTTATAAAGATAAATCGTTTGCCCCATTTCACTATGATTTAGTTTAGGAATTGGATAATCTTTTTGATACTTTAAAATAGCGTCATATAAATTTTTATCTAAATTATTATTGTAATTTTTACAGCAAGTTAAAAGCAGTAAGAATATAACTGCAATAATATTTTTTTTCATATTCTAGATTATTTTAAATCCTTGGATTTGTTAATTTTTTTGATAAATTGGATGCCATACATAGAAACATTATAAAGTTTTTTTGATTCTGGAAAATAAACATAATTTGGATAATTCCTTTTATGTTCTACAGCGTTACGCGCATCAGATGGATTGTACATTTCATTTTCATTAATATATCCCATTGAACTCATTTCACTAGCATATCCAGAAGGATGATTATGTGCATGCCATCTTACTTTTGAATAATCAATACCCGTACCTAAACCATCTGGAGAAGGAGAACGCTTCTCGTTATTGTATGTTGCAAATTCAATCCATTCTTTCCCTCTATCCTGATAGAATGTAAGAGAGAACTCTGCACCACTAGTATTGTCCGATGCAAATTTAAAAATATTCAAATAATCTTCCTCATGTTGCTTACTCTGTTCTCCTATCGATGAGACGTATTTTGTTCCACTTTTTTCTGAACCTGAACGATAATTAGTTAATTGACTTAACAAACCTTTAGATTTTACCTTAAGACCATCGTTACTGTCCTGTTTCCCATCTTTATTTACATCAACTATATTTTCATTGTTCTTATCTCCAATGAATAACATATCTTCTTTATCTTCTTTTAATGCTAAAACAGTTTTTCCTTCACCATTCATATAGTATCTATCCATACCATCAGGGTCGATAAAATTTACAGGATCATTGCAAACATAAGCATAAGTAGAAGCGTGGAAATATTTCTCCGCCAACGGGTCAATGTTCATCCAGCGACCAAGTGCAGGGTCATAATTACGTGCTCCATAGTCGTACAAATTCAGCTGATTCCCGCCAATACTCTCGTCTTGCAACTCTTTTCCGTTGTACTTATATTTATTATTGCTTTGTGGTACATTCATGAAACTAACATGCGTTAAACCAAAAGGATAATAATTATTTTCATCAATAATTTCAAGAACTTGTGTTGCAGGATTCTTAGTATAATTAGCCCTTACGTTTCCTAAATGATCTTTGTACTGAAATACATACGAAAGTCCACCCGTATTTTTAACATACCCCTCTGCTGTTGGAAAAAACTCCAAAACATTGCCTTTATACTGAAATCCTCCTAAATAATCTGTAGATAGTGTAGGTTTGCTTGTTTCGCTTACAATTTTTTGTACTTTTTGCCCTGCTGCGTTGTAAATATACTCAATGCTGCCTTTTGTACCAAATGTTATTTTCTTGGGTAAATTAAGATGGTTATAGTCAATTATTGTAATACCTTTATTATCATCTTTTATCAAATTTCCATTAAAATCATAATCGTAATCATCAGCAGTATCATTAGCCCCATTGCTATCATCCTTAAACCCTCCGGCTATATTGGAAGCATCAGTTACTTTCATAAGCTGATTAGAATTTATCTTATAAAAATACCCCAAATTATCCAAATCGTCGGCATAAGGATTAAGCGATGTCCCTGCCATATATTTACGTTGCAACTTGATAATATTTCCGTTCTTATCATACTCCATACTCTCACCAAAATAATTTTTATTATCTGCTAATAACGGAGCTTGGTAAGAAGCATTTTTCAGGCGGTTCAATTGATCATATTGATATCCATAACCTCGGCTGATATTTGGTCCGTCAAGACCTGAACTCCAAAAAGTTTCAGCAATATTTCCGTTATACAGCGCCTTCGCAAAACCCGAATTTCCTTCTACTTTATTATAGTTGATTTTAAAAGCAAATAAATCTCTTGGATCACCCCCTTGTTGCAGATTAGCTGTTTTATTAATCTCTGTGAGCCAGCCTCTGATATTGTAATTATAATCAACAACTTGCAAAGGACTTCCTGTGGTATTACCTACTTTCTTACTCATCAATTGCCCTAAATTGTCATAGGTATTATAAGCCATAAGCTGTACTATACCTGCATTGCCTATTTGATGTGTATGTGTCACTAAACGATCCTGAGCCGAATAGGTAAATTTTTCATTTATAATGGTTTTAGGATCTCCCAACAGACGCTGATGTTCTGTTATACTGCTTAGGGTTTTTCCTGAAAAATCAAGTTCGTTATCCGTATGGCTGATACCTGTTAAATGATTTTTGGTATAAGTACTTATAGCCCTTCCATATTCATCGTAAAAAATTGTGGATGTTTCTCCTGCCACAGAAGAAGGAGTTGTTAGTGTTCTGGTCCAGCTTCCGGTTGGCAATCCTTTTGCATTTGTTAAAACTGTTTGTGATATAATTGTTGCTGGTACTGCTTGAGCACCTGGAAATGAATAATCATCATAATAATTAACCGTTAAAAGTTTAAAACTCTTTGGCGCTATACTATTGTTATAATTAGTAGCAATACCATCAATAGGAAGTGCCGTTTTAGTTTCGAACAAAGTAGTGGCTAGATTTTGTGCATCCTGCAATGTTTTTCTAGTAGATGGACTTACCGCTGCCTGAGTGTACCAACCAGTATAAATAGGTCTGCCAAAAACATCATATTTTGTAATAATCCAACCTACTGAAGCATCATTACTAAAAGGCGAAAATGCCGGGCCTGTTGCCACAGGTCTGTCTAATCTGTCATAAACAATAAACTCCCATTGTTTCCCCGGTAACTTCTTCTCAACTAAACGATTGCGGTAGTCATATTTATATTGGTAACATAAACCATCTAAAACTGCCTGAGTTATGCTTGCGTCAGCTTTTGGAGGAAGGACATAAGTTAGATTTCCGCGCATATCATAAACATAATAGGTATCATGTTTAACTGCTGCATCATAGGTTCGCTTAAGGATTACCTGTCCTTCTTTATTTTTGAATTCTACTGTCGAACCTGCTGTTTCATCTGGATTTACACCGGAGTTCTCGTCGTAAGTTATAGTTTTGTATAATTCATATTGGGCATAAGTTCCTGCGTCTGAAAAAGCAATATCATACAAACCCTGAGCAGCCTGCCAGGTTACAGTGGCTTTGTATAATCTTACTGCATCGCTAGAAATATTGGTCTGGTAATCCAATTTTATAGTGTTTTTTTTAGTGTTGCTCAGCGCCCAATCATTTCCAGGAGCAGCTTGTTCCAATACACGGTTAAGAGGAGACAATTCGAGCCTCTTTTCAGAAAATGGATTTGTGGTATTTTCGTATTTTGCGGTATTGTAAACTCCATTTAAAGTCGTTATTGATGAAGCTGCAGCAATTTTTGAATAACTTGTCGTGCTATTGGTTAAAGGATAAGGTAAATATTCTTTTATTTGTCTGCCAAAACCATCATATTCAACTGGAGTTATAATATCCATATCAATAGCCACTCCATTGGTATCTCCCTGATTTATTGCCGTAGTTTGGACTGGACGCCCTAATCCGTCAAAATAAGTCACACTTTGAGTAATATCGTCTTTTGTCAACGTATTGTAATTAGACACCTGTACTTTCTTCTTAGGTGCAGCGGTGTAAATATAATTGTCATCGCTGAAAGTCTGGGCTTTTATACCCGGAACTGCCGCCAAAAACAAAATTATTATTGCTATATATTTTTTCATCAAGTTCTCTTTTATATTTTTTAATTTATGTCAGTTACTCAAACTGATCTATCAAGATCTGCACTTTCGCTGCTTTGATTTGCAATTAAAATGTCTGAGCAGTATTATCTGTACAATCCGTTTGCTGTCCTTTGTAATTATAACAATACTTCTGAAGTACATTTTGATCTTTATCCTTAACAAATTTTAATCTGCCAAAAATATCATATTCATAATAAGTCGAGATTCCTTTTGGGTCTGTAATACTCGTTACTCCAACAAGCGGATTATAGGTATAAGTACTCACCATACCCTGAGTAAATGATGTACTAAAAGTTTTTAATGCCTCTCGCAAAATCTGCTCTTTACAGGTGCTTGTGATGCAATTGTCATTATCTGCATCTGATTTCGTTTGAAGATCTGCAACATAACTTGTAACCTGCGCATAAGCAGCGTTTTCTATTTTAGCGATAGGCTGTGTTTTGTTATACCCCCATATAATAGATACCGGCATTCCTCCATCAGGTGTATATTGCAAAACATTTCCTTTATCATCATATAGATCATAGGTTAGCTTTTTTTCAAGGGTTCCAATATTTGTAATTGTCGTTAAGCTGTTTGGAAATTGAGCTGCATAAATCGTTTTTGGCAGCAGCAAATTTCCTGTTGAAGCACTCTTATCATAAATAGTTAATCGCTCAGACGTTTTAGTTCCAGCTTTCAGTGTCTGAGTATCCAACGGAATACCAATCATATTTGCCGCTTTTAATTCATTTACAAAAGGCTTTCCTACCATTGCAGGATCAGACGCATAGAAAAATTTTGTTTCTAGTATTTCTCCATTTGAATTGGTTGTAGTCTGCGATGTTAATTGTAAATGAGCCGGATTACTGTAATTATAGTTTGTTGTAGTTAATAACGTTCCTGTCAGACTATTTGAAGCATTATAAAAATAATTTGATATCTCTGATGTCTTTTGATAAAACCAAGGAATTGGAATATTATAATCTCCTAAGACATAACAATCTGCCAATGACTGAGGAACTTGACAATCTGATAATATAGATAAAATAGCCGGTTGTTGCTGTGGATTTGAACCTTCATTTACATCAATAGAGCTTTTTCTTATCAATTTGTAGCCTTTAACATATGCAATTTTTGAATTGTCATCAAAATAGGTGTTTTTTTCTTTTCTAACAATAAAAGTGCTACTTCCAACAGTTTTAAAATCCTTTTTTTCTAAAACTTTGCCTCTTCTAAACCCTAAGTTTGCCTGTATTCCAATATCAGATCTAAACCAATCCTGATCAGTAGTAAATTCATAATCAGTATACATTTTTTCAGCTGTAGTAACATTTGTAGAAATCTCTTTGACATATCTGTAAATCACAGAATTAGATTCAATTCCTTGCTTGGATCTTGAATTTATATAATAACCTTTTGTATAATCAACCTTAGGAATAGGAATAGTAGGATCTGAAGGAATACCTGAAAGTGGACATACCCCTTGTATAAAATTTGCAAATGAACCAGAAATAAAATCAACTCCCAGATCATTAATCAGCTTTCCGCTGCTTATTTCATTGTTGTCCTTATCATTGTATTCGTAGGCTTTCTTCAAAAGAAGCGTATTATTTGAATCATAACTTTCGACGCTTTGAACTCTTAAACCCGAAGATATTACGTTTTTAGGAGTTAAATTTTCGTCAATATAATTTAAAGATGCATCAATTCTCATATCAGCACCATACGATTCTAAGACAATAGTACAATTTCCGCCAACTAATGGTAAAGGTAATGTTACTGTCCTATTTACATTTATTTTTCCTGAGTCATGCAATAAGTCATTTAAATAGACGAAAATTCTGCAATATTTATATTTTATAACATTAGCAGCAGTACTTCCATTATTTGTTACTGTGTAAGTTAAAAAATTATCTTGAGGATTGGTCATACTGAAATTAATGGTTTTATATTTCAAACAATTACCTGAAACACAGTTTTGCCCTCCCTCCCCACCTGGATCCTCTAATTGTGGCGGAGCAGGATTACTCGCAGAACTTACACCTGTTAGTGAAGTCTCTTTTTTTTGTATTAGATATTTATTTAATTTGTCGATACCATAAAATTTATTTGCTTCATAATTAAACCGTGTTAGTCCTTTGGTAGGATAATGAATCTCTTTTAAAATCCCGGCCTCTATTGTTGTCGAATTGATTTCCCTTTTAGCAGAACCAACTGTTTTTATTTGAGGAACAATAATAATATGCTCAGGAATCAGACTAAAATTTGAAGCTCCATTATAATATCCAAAAAAATCCTGTGATTTCGAATTTTTAATAGGCAAGTTTATGTCTGAATAAATGAAGCTATGTTCGTTTGCATCATTTAAGTCAAAGATGCGATTAAGTTTTAATCTCTTATATTTATAAGCATCTGTACCTGTTTGATCTGCATTAAAATAAGAATACTCAAAAAACACCTTTTTTACCAGATTAACTCCAGAAGTAGTATTTTGACTAATTTTTATATTATCAAGATATCCATTTTGATTTACCAGATCCAGCCTTCCTTTTCTGAGTTCAAATTCGACCTTAGTCTGATCATCGTTAAATGTAATTTCTTTTATCTTTTTTGTACTTGTAGTCGTATTTTCATTACTATTTCTAATTTGTCCAATAACTTGTGTCTGAGTCGCACCTTGGGGGCATGCACAATTTTTTCCTTGTTCAGTCACTCCAATACTTTCAGATTCGCTGTACTCAATTACATTACCATCATCCTGATAGGTAAATTTTATTTTATTGTTTTTTGCTGTTCTTATTTCATCAACAAACCATGCACTAATATAATCATCATTATGAGTTAAAGCTCTTACTGATTTCTCAATAGTATTTTTAAACAAATATTTATTACCAAATTTGTCTGTAATTATAAAATAGGTAACATTTGTACCATCATCTAATTTTCCACCCAATTGAACTACAAAAGCATCTGGTGGGAAAATTACCGGAGTACCGTTATTTATATAAAAATTTCCATTTACTGTTGGTGACGAAAAGGAGTAAACATCCTTTACTTTTGATTTTTCATATTCTTTTATTAAATTATTATTGAATGCGTACGGATGATCAATCATATACTGTTTTACAAATGCAGCATCTCTTTGAGGATTATCAATCTCAGCATCATTTTCATCAACATCATCTCTGGAATTTAAAATTATTTGAGCACCTGCATTCAAATTCCATCCCAAACCTACCCAAGTTGCTTCCTGACCGACTTTAATTCCTGAAGCATGATAACTTAAAGATATTGGAATTTCAAAATCATCAACTTTAATAGTATATATGGGCAAAGATATACCAGGTACCCCTGTAGAAAGATCAACAGGGTATTCTCCATATCTCAAAAAAGCTGACGCTTCAGGAGACTTTGGCGTAAAATCAGGAGCTTTAAATCCGTCGACTGGTGTGGTTTGTGCGACAATTTTTATCGAAGTCAGTAAAATCACTATTAAAAAACAAAAGATTTTAATGTGATTTTTTATAGTTTTTATATACATTTTATAATTCTATTAGATACTTATTTACTTGTTATTCTTTTTATCACTTTTACAGACTCAGTTTTTATATCTGTTTTAACATTGATGATGTAAATTCCTTCTGCATATGGACTTAAATCAACCGGAACAGTTCTGCTGGAAATACTGAAATTTTGCAGTGTTCTTCCTGTCATATCCACAACACTGGCTGTGCCTGAGCTAAAATCGTAACCTATAATGATGTTGGTATAAGTCGATACCGGATTGGGTACGGCTTCTATACTAGATTTAACTTTTTCGATCTTTGTTTTGTCTTTTAGTTTTACAACCCAAAAATCATTACCCCCAATATTGGAGTTTCTATCTTTTGAAGCGCCTGAATTAGAGGTTCCTGCCATTAAATATCCGCCATCTCGGGTTTCTATCAATTTTCTAAGAATATCTTCGCCTGCACTTCCAACTGTTTTCTTCCACAATTCCTCTCCTTTTTCATCAATCTTTAAGGCGATATAATCGTTGATTCCGTCTTTTTCTTTAGCTACCATGTTGGTTACTTTTCCAATAATACCTTCTCTTGGAATTCTGTTTTCACTTTGAGCATATCCGCCAATGAGGTAAGTATGATCATCCTTGTTTTCTACCAAAGAAGTCAAAACGTCTGTTTTTCCAAAATCATAGGTTTTACTCCAGATAACTCCTCCTTCTTCATCTAATTTTAAAACCCAATAATCTGTTCCATTACCAACGATACCGCCCAATGAAGTAAGTGGGTTTGTACTGTTTGAGTTGGCCCCTACAATATATCCTCCATCACTTGTCTGATGAATTACATAAGGTTGGTCATCGCCTTCTGCTCCATAGGAATTTTGCCACTCTATTTCTCCAGCATCATTTATTTTTAAAACCCAAACATCTCCAATTCCTTTATTATTATCTGTTTTTTCTCCAGACATAGAAGAGTTTGAATATCCTGCCAGAATATAACCGTTGTCTGTAGTTTGTTCCATACTTCTGAGTAAGTCTGCATATTGACCTCCGTATGTTTTTTGCCATACAATAACACCTTGTTTATCCAGTTTCACAATCCAATAATCCATGTTTCCACGGCTTTTTTCTGATTTACTGTACAAATCCGCTTTTGTAGTTGTTACTGACTTTGCATCCGGTTTAATATCTGACATAGAAACGGGACTGGAGCTTGAAGAACCTCCCAATATATAACCTCCGTCTCTGGTCTCAAAAGCGCATAACAATTCATCTGAACTATTGCCACCAATTGTTCTTTGCCATTGCTCAGCTCCTGAAGCGTCTAGTTTTATAACCCAAAAATCAGTTAGCCCTTTACAGTCTTCACCTTTTTGAAAACCACTTCCCGAACTTGAAGTTCCTGCCAGAATAAATCCGCCATCTTTTGTGTTTTTAATGCTTTGAAGTAAGTCAAAACCACTTCCTCCAAAACTTTTCTGCCAGTCAAGTTCTCCTTTTTCAGTCATTTTCCAAACCCAATAATCAAGATCTCCATGATTATCGTCTGATTTATTTCCTGTTTTATTAGATGCAGAGCTTCCTGCCAAAATAAAACCATAGTCGGCTGTTGGCTGGGCGTCAAAAAGATAATCGGCATGTTGTCCTCCGTATGATTTTTCCCAAAGAATGTCCTGAGAATAAGTAATTAATGGCAATAAAAGAGGAAGGAGTAGGTAAAGTTTTTTCATACGCTTTTTAGATTTTAAACTGTTTTTGGCTGCAAATCTAAATTATTCATGAGTTATATTTTTACGGTTTTCCACATTCTTTCTGTAGTTTCAGCTGTTTAATTTATGGATAAAAAAACTCAACTGCAAACCGCTGAAAAAAAATAAACTAGTCAAAGCAATCAAGAATTAAAGTAAACTCAAGCTATCATCCATGAATTTGGATTTAATGGCATCATTCATGTAAGTTGTTGATTTTTTTTTAGGAAGTTGTAACTACTCTAATTTTGAAAAGTAATGGTAAATGTCTGTTTCTATTTTATTGTGAATCGAAAAAAATCAATCTTGAATACAATTTAATCTTTTCAGATCATCTGTAAAACGGTTCGAGAATTGTCCCGTTAGGCTACGAAAAAAATGCAAAGCCTGAGAATTATATATTTCTCAGGCTTTTTTTAGGTTCGACAAATACATCACTATTTTGTATTGAAATATTAAAGCCTGTAATTGCTATGAAAATTGGTTCGAGTCCTGTTAAGTCAAACTGGATATCGAAGTTTTTATTAGCGTCCTTTAAACATACGTTATTAAAATATGTGTGTCTTGATAGGAATAAAACAAAAAAAACTTCTTTCCGATCGTTTTCGATTTTATATGACCTAATAAATTATAAAGCCAAATTTGATGTTTCGATTATACCCTTTCAAAAACATGCAATTGATTGCCTGTATCTAAGGCATAGATTTTATTTTCAGTAACTTGCAAATCTATAAAGCCCCCTCTCATTTCATCAACCTTTGATGCCCAAAGGATTTCTAAAGTATGATAATCCAAAACACCGATATGTGTGCCATTTAGAACATCTTTATTTGCTGTGAAGTAAATCTTATCGTTTAGAACTTTCCAAAAACCTATTTTTAGGTTTTCACTGTACAAGCTCTCAATTCTTTGATTCCGGATTATTTCTCCCGTGTTTGCATTAATTTCTATCAATGGACTGTCTGCAGGATGTGTGCTTATTTTTCCGTGAATGCTTAAAATGCTACTTTGCTCCGGAATTAATTCTACGAACCAATCTGATATGTCGTAGTTATTTGGAATTTGATAATTAATTTGTCCAGAATCAATGTCTAAAGCAATCAGCGTGTTTTTATTTTTATCAATCCCTCCGCGATACATTGAGACCCATAATTTCTTATTGATTACTCCTAATATCTTCCTTAGTACTCCGCAATCTCCTAAATTAATTTCCCAATCAATTATATTATTTAAGATGTTTTCCTTTTTTAGAACTGAACCATTGCAAAATATATTATATTCATTTTCTACAAACCATGGGATTTCAGTTATTAATGTTTTTTTATTTTCCTTAATCGAAAATAAAAATGTTTCAAATACTCCTCTTGAGATTCTTTTACTAATGTATATTTTTTCATTATTATACTTTTTCTCACTTAAACTATAATCTTCTACCAATAATGTTGTACTAGAATCATAAAAATAAATGTTATTATCTGAGGTTGAAAAAACAATATTCCCATTAAAATCCTTAACAAAACTTACAAGATTATTTTGGTCGTAAATTATTTCATTATTTAAAATCAAATTCTTACTCGTACATATATATAACAAATTGTCATTTTGAGTTTCAAAATTGTCAAGACCAATTATTTTTTTTAATAAATTGTATTTCATCCTCATTTAAGGTTTATTAATTTACACTAAGACGGATTAAATTTCTGTTGTTTTATGAAAATACCTTTTCAACAAATTTATATTTTATAATTAAAAACAAACGTCTTAAGGTATTTTATGTTTAAATGATTGTTGAATTCGTCCTCTAATTTAAAAAATTACTTAAAACCTATATTGATTCTCATAGATGTAGCATATTTATTTTATTTAAGTCATCCTGAAAATGGTTCGAGAATTGTCCCATTAGGGCTACAAGGTTAAAGCAAAAGCCTGAAAAATCAAGATTTTTCAGGCTTTTTTGTCGTTTGATAAATTTTATTTGAATTTCTTAAAAAATCTAAACGCCCTGTATTTTCAAGGAAAAATGGTTCGAGTCTCGTTAGGATAAATTATTCAACAAAATATTTAACTATGCAAAAAATCAAGTCCAAAAATAAATCTTTAAAACAGCAGAAAAAACAACTAAACTTTTACTGAAACAGATTGTCCGTCTGTTTAATCTTTTAAGATGAGTTCTGAGTGTCAAATTCTTTCTTTCAATATGGTTTGTACCGAACCGCTTTACCGAATGCATTTTCTCATCAATCAGATACCTGTAGTTTTTTAATCTGTCCGTAAATATCTTCTTAGCGTCAGATAATTTGAGAGTTTCCAAAACACTATTCAGCGTTTTATTAGTTCGTTTCCCAACATTAAAACTCACCACATTTTTAGAGTTCTTTTCCAGAGCATAAACCAACCATATATAATTTTTCTTGTGTCTGATATACGTGCACAGCTCATCAACTTCATAAGTTTTGCCTCTGCTGATAATTGGCTTGGAAATACTTCTTGCAATAGAAACAATCCTTTTCAATAATGTTGTAGTAGAAATATTTAATATCCTTGCTGTGCTTCTTATTCCCAAACCCTCTTTGGTTAATTGAATGATATTTTGATTGATATTTAATTTGTAAGCTTGATTTGTATAACTTTCTATAAAACGGTGACAGCACATTTTACAGTAGTACTGCTGTTTATAATTTTTAGTCCTCCCGTTTTTAATAGCCTTTTTCTCGTTACATTTTGGACAATTTACATCATCACTAACTTTGGAACACCATGTCGAATTTTTACTCATTTTAGCTCATTTAAGGCAATATTAAAACAAAAAAGATTATTTTTTGCTGATATTTATTCTATTTCAATACGTTACAAATGTTAAATCTCATATCACTAACTTTGAAACACTACCAAAAATAAAAAACCACATTTTCAAACGAATGAGAATGTGGTTTTTAACTTATATATGCTTTTTTATTTATTCGACTATTATTTTTCTACTAATAGTCGATCCTTCACTTTCTAAATACACATAATAAATCCCTTTTGGGAATCCTGATAAATTGATGCTATTAATGTTTGAACCATTAGTAAATTTTGTGGCTTTTACCAACTTTCCTAATGTATCGTATACACTTGCTTTTTCTAGCACAATGTTCTCAATGTGTAATTCGCCTTTAGTAGGATTAGGGTAAACGGCAATTTTGTGAAAAACCACATCTTCGATTCCTAAAGTACAAGTTGTTTTCGAATAAATTGCTGCTGCATCTTTGGCTGTTGACCAATTGGCATTAGCATAAGCAACATTATCTACCACAATACAGGATAGTGAAGCATTCGTTTTGAAATTGACATTCGCCAGTTTGCTATTGTTTCCATTGCTTAAATTCAAAGAAGTCAATTTATTGTTGGAACAGTTTACATCAGTAAGAAGAGCATTCTTAGAAAGATCTAAACTTACTATCTGATTGTTAGAGCAACTCAATTTAATCAAAGATAAATTCTTAGAAACATCTAAAGCGGTCAGCTGATTGGAAGCACTGTTTTTGGCATTAATTTTATTAGTTACTGTAACAATTCCATCACAATAGAGTTCTGTAAGTTGGGTATTTTTAGAAACATCCAAAGCCGATAATGGATTCTTTGAACAATCTAAATATTTCAGTGCCAGATTAGAAGACACATCTATTGAAGTCAATAAATTTCCTTTACAGTTTAAGGTTTCCAGGTTTGAAAAATATTCAATTCCTGTTAAGCTGGTGATACCCGAATTGGACACATCTAAACTGGTTACATTTATTATACTTGCAAACAAAACAGAACTGTTTTTGCCATCAGTATCGACTCCTAAATCAATTAATTGATCTTCAAACGTACTGCTAACGACAACAACGGAAGGAGGACAATCTGTACTATAACTTGCCGCAGCATCTTTGGCTGTAGCCCAATTTGCATTAGAATAAGCAACATCATCTACCTGAATACAACTTAAATTAGGGTTGTTTTTAAAATCACTGCCACTTAATTTAACATTCTTTCCATTCTTCAAATTTAAACTAGTTAATTGATTATTAAAACAACCTAAATATGTCAAAGCAGTATTTTTAGAAACATCTAAACTTGTTAATTTATTTGCAGAACAATTTAAGGTTTCTAAAGCAATATTTTTAGAAACATCTAAAGTTGTTAATTCATTAGGATTACATAATAAGAATTTTAAAGCAATATTTTTAGAAAGATCTAAACTTGTTAATTTGTTAGAATCACAAAGCAAAGCTCTTAAAGCAGTATTTTTAGAAAGATCTATAGTCGTCAATTTATTACCGGAACAATATAATGTCTGTAAAGCCACAAAATCTTGAATTCCGGTTAAATCAGCAATGTCATTACTATGAGTATCAAAAAAAGTCAATGAAGAAATACTAGCTGTTAACACTTTTCCGTTTTCACCATCGAAATCAATCCCCTGACGGATTAGTTCTCTTTCAAAATTCACATCAGGAATAAGGGTGAATTGAACAGCAACTGAACAATCTGTACTATAACTTGCCGTAGCATCTCTGTCTTTAGCCCAGTTTTTATTAGAATAAGAAAAGTCATCTACCTGAATACAACTTAAATTAGGGTTATTTTTAAAGTTTCTGTTGCTTAAATAATTATTAGTTCCAGTCTTCAAATTTAAACTCGTTAATTGATTTGAACTGCAGTTTAAAGAATATATAGACTTGTTGTTAGAAACATCTAAAGCCGTTAATTGATTACCGCTGCAATTTAATGTATACAAACCCAAAAAGCCTTCAATACCGGTCAAATCGGCAATAGAACTATTGGATACGTCCAAATCGGTTACGGTGTTGATTTTATAAGTTGGCACTTTCCCATCAGCTGTTCCAGAGTCAATTCCTAAAGCGATTAACTTATTTTCAAAATTCACATCAGGAATAAGGGTGAAAGATAGGCAGTCTTTATTATAACTTGCCGTATCGTCTTTATACGACTTCCAACTCTTATTAGAAGAATAATCATTATCTACCTGAATACAACTTAAATTAGGGTTGCCTTTAAAGTCGAAGCTGATGAAATACTCATTATTTCCATTTTGCAGATTTAAACTCGTTAATTGATTTGAATGACAGTCTATATATCTTAAAACAGTATTCTTAGAAACATCTAAAGCCGTTAATTGATTAGAATAACAATATAGTTCGATTAAGGCTTTATTCTTAGAAACATCTAAAGCTGTCAGCTGATTAGAATAACAATTTATTTTTTTTAAAACAGTACTCTTAGAAACATCAAAACTTATTAATTTATTAGAATAGCATTTTAATTCTGTCAAAGCAGGATTGTTAGAAACATCTAAACTCACTAATTGATTATTATAACAATCTAAATACGTTAAAGCAGTATTCTTAGAAGCATCTAAACTTGTTAATTGATTCTCATAACAACTTAAATAGGTCAGAGCAGCATTCTTGGAAACATCTAAACTTGTTAATTGATTAGAATAACACGTTAATTGTTCTAAAACAGTATTCTTAGAAACATCTAAAGCCGTTAGTTTATTAGAATAACAAACTAAATTCTTTAAAGCAGTATTCTTGGAAAAATCTAAAGTCGTTAATTGATTACCACTACAATTTAATACCTGTAAAGCCGAAAAATCTTGAATTCCTGTTAAATTAGCAATAGAACTACTGGAAATATCCATAGTAGTTACCACAGCAACCTTAGCTGTCGGCACTTTTCCATCAACTGTTCCAGAATCAATTCCTAAATAGATCAACTTCTTCTCAAAATTCACATCAGGAATAAGTGTATATTGAACAACAGCTGAGCAATCTAAACTATAATTTGCCGTTGCATCTTTGGTTTTCCAATTTGTATTAGCATAAGCCACATTATCTACCTGAATACAGCTTAAGTTATTGCCATTAAAGGAACTATTCGTCGATAACTTAGAATTGTTCCCATTCTTCAAATTCAGTTCCGCTAATTGATTGGAAGAACAATCTAAGTATGTTAAAGCAGTATTCTTGGAAAAATCTAAAAACTTTAATTGATTGTCATAACAATGTAAAATTGTTAAAGCAGTATTTTTGGAAACATCTAAAGCTATTAATTGATTATGATAACAACGTAACTCTATTAAAGCAGTATTTTTGGACACATCTATCGCCATTAAATAATTATCTCCAAAACTTAAATATGTTAACGAAGTATTCTGGGAAACATCTAAAGCCGTTAATCGATTCGTATCACAAAGCAAAGATTTCAAAGCAGTAAAATCCTGAATCCCTGTTAAATCTTCAATCAAACCTACTCCTCTAACATTTAAAGTAGTCAGGGTGTTTATTTTTGAAGTCAAAACTTTACCATCCGGTGTGCCGGAATCAATTCCCTGACGGATTGGACTTGCAACAAAAAGTCGGACAAATTTTCTAAGACCTATGCTACACTTTCTATTTTATAAAATTCTAGTTCCATTTCTTTAGGTGTTTTATATCCCAAAGAAGAATGCAGACGTTTTCTATTATACCATACTTCTATATATTCAAAGACTGCTAATTTAGCTTCTTCAATGGTTGTGAATTTATGCTGATAGATAAGTTCTGCTTTAAGGGTCTTGAAAAAACTTTCAGCTACAGCATTATCCCAACAATTAGCTTTTCTACTCATACTTTGAGTGATTAAAGTATTTTTATTAATCAATTTTCTGAATTCTATCGAAGCATATTGTATTCCTCTATCTGAATGAAAAAGTAAAGATTCTGTTATTTCTCTTTTTGATACTGCCATTTTCCAAGCTGGAATAATCGTTTGATCGGTATACATTCGTGTGCTTAATGACCATCCTATAACCTGCCTGTCATATAAATCAATAATAGTAGTAAGATATAACCAGCCGGCAGCTGTTCTTATATAGGTTATATCAGACACCCAAACCTCATTAAGTGATTTTGGTGTAAAATTTCTATTGAGATGATTACTGCACACTGGATATCGATGATTAGAATCTGTGGTTACTTTAAAGCGTCTTTTAAGTTTACTTCTCCAGCCATTAAGAAGCATCAATTTAGCAACTTTCCTTTTGGATATTTTATATCCTTTTCTTTTTAGCTGTTCCGCTATTCTGGGACTTCCGTAAGTTTGACTGCTTAGATCAAAAACTTCTTTTATTAAATCTGTAAATAGACTATTTTCTATAAATCTATTAGAAGGACCGCCACTGAACCATCTATAATAACTACTTCGGCTTACTTTTAAAACGCTGCACATCTTTTCAATAGGATATAAATGTTTATAGCTGACTATAAATTGGTAGATTTCCCATCGCTCTTGGAAAAGATGTGAACGGCCTTTTTTAATATCTCAAGCTCTAATTCTTTTTCTTTAAGGGCTTTTCGTAATTGTTTTACTTCTAAAGAATCTATCTCTGTCTTTTTAGAAATAATTGGTTGTAGATTAGTAAATGTTTTTTGAGAAGACCTCCATTTATAAATACGCTCTACCTGGACGCCTAGTTCATCTGCTAATTCTTTGATGTTTTCTCGCTCGTAACTTAATCGTACTGCTGATGATTTAAACTCAGCACTGTAAACTCGTTTTTTCATAATTCTAAGATATTTATTTTTATTTAAACAGTCTTAAAATTTATGTCCCAGTAAATGTAGCAACTCCACTTTTTTTAGGCACTTTTAGTTTAACCCAAAGACCATCTAAATATATTACTTTAAAAGTTTTTATAGATTGTCCTAAATTTTCTTTAAATCTATAATAACTATTACATTTATTAAGTAAATCTATTGTAGGAACAATTTGTTGATTAAGTTTAATTTCTTTTTTCTCTTTTGTAAATTTATTTCTAAAAATATTAAGTTCTAATAAATTGTTAGAATTAAAAACATATGGAGTTGGAATGTATAAATCTTTATAATTAGATTGACTGTTTTCCATGTATGATGTGCCTAAATTTTTTTCAATATTTACTGTAGGAATAAATAGAAACTTTAAAGGTATATCATTTAATTTGTTTGTGCCATTTGTCTCCATTATCAAATACCCTTGCTGTCTTATGGTATCTAACTCACTTGCTTTTGTTTCCTGTGAATAAACAGAAAAATTAAAAACAAAAAGTATGCTGAATAAGTATGTCTTCATATTAATTTCCTTTTCTAATTACACCTGGAGCACCACTATCTGGATGAGCCTCTACTTTTTTGTTTTCTTTTGGTGTCAAGTAGTATGAAGTTATAGATCCTGGAGAATTAACTCTACCCATAAATGCCCTAACTCCACTATTATTTATGGATGGATAACTATAATTATAAATACCAGTTCCACCGCCTCCAATTTGGCTACTATTTCCTTGTTCATTCATTGATATATTGTCCATAATATTACCCGGATCTCCGTGGCTAGCTCCAAGATTATGTCCGATCTCGTGAATAAATGTTCCTTTAATCAAACTATCTTCATTACCTCCTGGTAAACTTGCTAGAGTTGATGTTATTTTATCTTGATTTAGGGTTATGCTAGATGCAGATGCTTGCCCAAAATGATTATCCTTGCTTGCTCCACCAGTTGTTATAACATTTCCAAATCGAGCTGTTGTTTCTCCTACTTCAACAACATCTGAATAAGCTTTATCGTAAGCGGCATCTTTATCTGCAACTTCGGTTGCCGTTAATTCCATTACAACATAAGTGCTATTTCCATCTGCATCTTTAAAAGAACGTGCTTCTCCATTGTTGTTATATGAACTAATTGCATCATTTAACCCTTTTGTTTGTTTACCACTTAAACCATAGTAATAGTAATTTGCTTTCACTCTAAAAGGATCATCCTTAGTACCCGAACCTGTAACAATTCCATCTTTACCATCAGGATCAATTACTAATGTAGGATTATTGAAAGCATAATTATATGGTGATGCCCAAGTATAATTATAAGCGTGTGGGTCGATAGTGGTTGTTCTTCCTATATCTGGCATATAATTTCGCCCTCCATAGTCATACATGTTAAGTCCTAGCTCGTCTTGAAACTCCTTACCATTGTACTTATACTTATAAGGGTCTGTAAAATTTTTCCTTACAATGAATGACCACTTGCAAAAAATCTCTATATAAAAGAACGTCCTTCAAACATTTCCCAGCTTATGCGAAAGTAGATTTAGTTTAATTATTTTCCTAATAATTTTTTAGTCTGCAAATAAAAAAAGCTCTCATTTCTGAGAGCTTTGCGCTTTTATTGAAATAATATTTTACAAAGAGCTGGCTTTTATTCTTACGATTTTACCGTCCTGCATAACAACGAGATCGCTGTTATTTTTCTTTTTAAACTCAATTAATTTTTCAGAAACTTTATCCATTGCCTCTATAATCTTCTTCTGAGTCGGTGTCGTTGTTGTTTTGTGTTCTCCCATGATTGGTCATTTTTGAGTTTATCGAACTTGATTTCATTTATAATTTCAATGTCATTGCCCAAAGTTTTTTGAGCTAATAATTCAGCTTTTACAGCTGTATTGTCAAAAATCAATGCCTCATTAACTATAGGCAAATATATATCAAATAAGTTAGCTATTCCGTTTTTATATCTGCGTTTAATAACATCGGTTTCAATATTGTGTCCGCCTTCCTGAACCCTCGTCTTGACCCTCTCGATTGCCAGATCAACACTGTCGAGCCAAAAAAATAAAAGAACCACTTTATAGCCTTTTTCCTGAGCCGAAATCACTTTCTGCTTATAGCTTTTTGTGGCCAAAGTCGTTTCGAAAGCAAAGACTTCATTGTTGGCTAATAATTCATTGATTCGGTGAAGCATTATCCTTCCCGATTCAAAGGCAGCTTTTTCAGGCTGGAAAGGAGAAAGTCCTTTGGCAATTTCGTCCGCATTTACAAACTCCTTACAGTTTAGTATTTCGGGAAGTATTGTAAATGAGGCTGTAGTCTTGCCAGCACCATTACAGCCTGCAATTATGTAAAGATTTTTATTCATCACTACAAAGATAATAAATTACAGTTTTAGTGTACATTATTTACACTTTTAGTTTATTAAATGTTGGCAAACAAGTAAGGTATAATATTAATAAACTTTCATCTTGCTTTATTCCTAAATTATGGAAAACCGTAAAAGCAACATTACTTTAAAGCCGAAATTTACCATCCTTATGTACAGTCTACAGCTATTAGTAATTTTAAATTAATCTTATGCTAAAACGAACTATTTTAATTGAAAACAAAATTTCAATAACGACAAAAAATAATCAGCTAGTACTAAAATCAGAAATGAAAGATAGTAGTGTCCCAATTGAAGATATCGGTTTTCTTGTTCTCGATCATAATGAAATCTACCTAAGCATCCCTGCTATGAATTTACTCGTTGAAAACAACATCTCAATTATTATCTGTGGAAAGAATCATCTACCCAACGGAATGCTGTTAAACCTTAATAGTCATCATATCCAGCAGGAAATATTCAAAAATCAAATCGAAGCCTCTATACCATTAAAAAAACAACTATGGCAACAAACAATCATTGAAAAAATTAAAAACCAAGGACAATTGCTTGAAAAAATAACAGACTCTAAAAATAGTTTTACATTTCTAGCCAGCAAAGTGTTAAGCGGAGATTCATCTAATATGGAAGGAGTAGCTGCACAGCAATATTGGAAATATTTTCCACAACCTAATTTAGAATTTGATGGAATTAAAAGAGAACGTTATGGAAACTATCCTAATAATTTCCTGAATTATGGATATGCAATTTTAAGAGCTGCAACTGCAAGAGCTCTTTCCGGAAGTGGCTTACTTAATACATTGGGAATTCATCATAAAAGTAAATACAATGCTTTTGCACTTGCTGATGACATCATGGAACCATTTCGTCCCATTGTGGATGAAAAAGTCTTTGAAATTATGCAAAATTTTAAAGAGCAAGAACTAAACACTGCTATTAAGGCGGAATTATTACAAATACTAACTAGGACAGTTTATTTTAAAGATGAGAAAAGCCCTTTAATGATAGGTTTGCAAAAAACTGCAAGTTCACTCCAACAATGCTTCACAGGAAATCGAAAAAAAATTAAATATCCTGCCTTATGGAGCTTAACGGATATAGAATAATGTGGCTATTTGTTTTTTTTGATCTGCCCACGGAAACAAAAAAAGATAGACGAAATGCATCTGGATTTAGAAACAATCTATTAAAAGATGGCTTTTCGATGATGCAATATTCTGTATATGTAAGACATTGCGCAAGCGGTATAAGGCGAACCGGTGTCAAATTGCAAATAATAAGCTATTGTGTCATTCGAAAAATGTATAGGAAGTAACAACACATTTTTTTCAGAACCCAACCACTTAAATGATATAAAACCACTTTCATTGTCTACTGTCAAATAATTTTTTTCGGGAGTAAATTTTTGGTCAAAATAAATATAGCCACCAAGTACAGCTAAAACCAAAACGACCAAAAAAGCAAAAACAATTTTCTTTAAAACTTTCATTAGATTATTTTTTCTGCAAATTTCTGTTTTAGAAAACAATTTCTTTGCAAAAACAATACGCCATTTTTACGTAAATTAACCGACAGCAGTTATAAATAATTGATTTTTAAATTTTTATGCAAATCGTTTGTATTATTTAAACTTATACCGTTTACAATAACTACTGATAATTTAAGACACATAATTAATAATAATGGAACTATAAAAAGCGGAAAATGTAGTGATAACCCTTTTTGAATGAATGGGCTTATGATTTGAGAAACAGCAAGTGCAACTGCAATTAGAATTTGAACACTTACAATACTTTTTCCAAGTTCTTTATTTTTTGGATCGTTTGTTTTGTAGGTCAGGATTAATGGCAATATAACTCCTCCAAAAGGTATTATAAGTCCAAATAAACTAGAAAAATTAATCAATTTTGCTCTGTCAAGTTTTGTAATTTCTTTGAAAGGTATTAGTTTTTCAGGCTCAGTTTCAAACACATTTGCAAGTGCTTTCAATGTAAATCCTTTTGGGATATTTCCAGCTTCAATCCTTTGAATTGTTCTTAGCGAAAGTCCACTTTTTTCGGCAAGTTCAGTCTGGGTTAAGTTTTTTCCCTCTCTTAAATGTTGAACTATTGATTTCATTTTGTTTTTTTTATTACATGTCGCATAACGTTCTGGTACTACAACAAGTCTGAAACTAAATTAAGTCCATTATTCGGATTTACCAAATCATCCCAAATACAATCTAATTTTCTATTAAGCCAATTATCTAAATCCATTGTAGTAGCTTTTAATCAGTTACCTTATATTCTCGTTTTTTAATTGTTCTAATCTTTGTAAAGCTTTCGGTAAATCATATTCCTCTTTTGACAACTCTTCTATTAGTTCATAATTTAGGAATCTATATCTTTTTATTCCACAGCCTTTATCGAGAATATTGAGTTCAGAACATTTTACACATTTAATTATGTCAAACTCAAAACTAGGAATTTCATTATCTCGTTCCAATATAAAAGTTTCCAATTGAACTTTACATTTTTGACATACTATAGAAAAGATTTCATGTCTTTCCTTTTCTTCTGCTAATGTTTTTTCCGAAGCTTTTCTTTCGGCTTCTTCATGATCATAAGCTTCAATTCCGTATGTCCAGAAGTTTAATTTTTCATTAATACTCCTAATGTTTAAAATTGTCGCAATCTCAGCAAAATAATCCACAACAAATTCTCTTCTTCTGTATCTAATTCGTCAGATTTAATTTCCTTGAAATAGCGTTCAAATATTTTCTCAATTTCTTTATCCGATTTTTTTGTATTATTTGCAGAAATTAGATTCGTAAGTAAGTCATTTAAAGAATTTTCAAGGTTAATACATAGACTTTTTTCTGATGGATTCAATCCACGATTTTCCCATTCCTCTCTTGAGAATTTTTTCTTGTTTTTTATTTTTTCCAATGCTAAAATCTTATTCTTCACGATTTTTTCTTTAAGGCAACTTGTTTATATGTGTAACAAACTAGACAAATCTATCCAAATTTGGGCAGCTTTATATGATAAAGCATTATATTTTTTTATCTTTGAAAGTCAAAGTTTTTAAGCCAAATGGCTTTATCTTTGATCATACAGAAAATTGATATTCATTATGGAACAGAAAATACATCAGGGAAGAAACGTAAAACGCTTCAGAGAAATGCTTAATATAAAGCAAGAGGCATTGGCTTGTGATCTGGGAGAAGACTGGAATCAGAAGAAAATTTCAGTGCTGGAGCAAAAAGATGTAATTGAAGAGAGTCTGCTTAAACAAATCTCAGCTGTTCTAAAAATTCCTGTTGAAGCTTTTCAGAGTTTTGATGAAGAGCAGGCAATAAATATTATTTCGAATACATTTTCAGATTTTAAAGATGGAGCTTCAGCTATTAATTTACATCCAGTATTTAACCCTATCCAAGAGGTTTTAAAACTTCATGAAGAGAAAATTGCCTTGTATGAAAGAATGTTAAAAGAGAAAGATGAAATGATGACAAGGCTTGAAAAACTAATCACCAAATAATTTCGGCATAATTCTTATTTATATGTGGAAATATTAAATTAAGAAATAATCATTTATAAAAAATATCAAAATAAAGCTTCGGAGAAATCTGAAGCTTTTTTGTTTTAGATCACTTTAATATTGCAATTAAAATAATAAGGCAAATCAGTTTGGTTGATAGTTTGTTTTTTCTTTTAATTTTTTCATTAAATTTCCGCTAGCGTTCTAAATCACGAAATTTCAAATAAATTATATGGCAATTTGGCAAGCAGATTATAATGCAATTCCAAGGAGTTTTTACGAATACTCAAAAAGCAATCAAGTAGACCTTTATCCGCATGACTGGTCGAACATTTTTTGTATTGATAAAGACTTCTTCTTTGATAAACTTGACACTTTTATTGAAAGATCATGGGGTATGAATCAATTTCAAAGTTGGGGTCCGAGCGATAAATCGGATATTGGTGTTACTTACAACTTAGACAAAAATGTAATTGTACATATTAGGTTCCGACTCGATTTAAGAGGAGATATTCATTCTTTTCTGATACCATTTCTAGCTATTTGCAGAGAATTGGATTTTTTAATTTTAGATCAAAATGACAATTTATTTGAGCCTCAAATAAATAATTTCAGAGAGAGTATCGAAAATAGCAATGCTTTAAAATTTGTTACAGATCCTATGAAGTTTCTTGAGGATTTTTCAAATGGAAAAATCAAACCTGAAGACTGATTCTGTTTAACAAGGATTTGTTTAGTTCAAGCTAAAATGTAAAAACTTGCATACTTTTTTACGATATACGAAACCAAAAAAAACTGCGCAAAGTCAGAGACATTTGCGCAGTTTTTTTGGTCACACTTCGAAGAGTAAAATTACCAAATTGTTATTCTGTCTTTCTTCGGTAAAAACATTTTATCTCCAGCTTTTACATTAAATGCATCGTAAAAAGGTGTCGTATTCATTAGAGGACCATTAACACGCCAGTTTGGTGGAGAATGCGGATTATTGTTAATCCACAAACGCAGGAATTCGTCTTTCATTTTTACTCGCCATATTTTGGCTAAAGAAATAAAGAAGCGTTGATCTGGAGTAAAACCGTCAATTTTTGTATTCCCTTTTCCTTGTTCGGTCATTTTAAAAGCATCATATGCAACTGCTAATCCAGCAATATCTGCCGTGTTTTCGCCAACTGTCATTGCGCCATTAATGTGCAAATCGCCTAAAACGGTATATGTACTGTACAAATTGATAACCTGTTGTATTCTTGATTTAAACTGTGCATAATCTTCTTTTGTCCACCAGTTTTTCAAGTTACCATCTTTGTCATATTGAGCACCTTGATCGTCAAAAGTATGGGTTATTTCGTGACCTATAACCATTCCGATACCTCCGTAATTAAGCGCATCATCTGCATTATTATCAAAATATGGTGGTTGCAAAATACCTGCAGGAAAAACAATTTCATTTGCCGTAGGATTATTATATGCCGTAACTGTTGGAACTGTAGTAAACCATTCTGATTTATCGACTGGTTTGTCCAATTTTGCCAATTCAAATTGATATGCATCTTTTGAAGCCGAAACCATATTCTCAAAATAGGTATTTCTGGCTACATGTACATTACTATAGTCTCTCCATTTATCCGGATATCCTATTTTCTTAGTCATGGCTGCCAATTTTTCTTTCGCTTTTTGTTTTGTAATAGGACTCATCCATTCCAATTTGTCAATTCTTTTGGCATATGCTTTTTGCAGATTATTCACGAGAGTTAACATACGTTTTTTAGCATCTTCCGAAAAGTATTTTTTTACATACAATTCCCCCAACGCATCACCTAAATAAGTATCAAGGACATTAGCCATTTTTTCGCCACGTGTTTTTTGAACAGCCTGACCAGAAAGCACTTTGGTATACTCAAATGAAGCATCTGCAAAAGGCTTACTTAAATCATCTGCATATCTTTCCAGAGAATTTGCTTTCAAATAAATTTTCCAATTATTAATAGGAATGGTTTTTAAAAGTTTATTAAGCGCATCATAATAAGCAGGTTGACCTACATTAATAGAATCGGTTTTAGCACCTAAATTATTTAAAAAAGCAGTCCAGTTTATATTCGGATTTCTTTTTGCAAGAGCTGCCACAGCAATTTTATTATAATTTGCCTGTACATCTCTAAGTTCAACTTTTGTTTTATGCGAAACAGCGAGTTGTTTATCAATATCGTAAACCAAATTAGCATTCTTTTCAGCCTCTGTGGCGTCGCTGCCTATTTGCTGAAATAATGTAGCAAGATATTTTTTGTACGATTTCTGTATGGCAACAGTTGATGAATCTAATTTGAAATAGTAATCTCTGTCAGGCAAACCAATACCCGTTTGATAAATTTGTGCAATGTTCATACTACTATTTTTTTCATCGGGCGAGACTCCAAAACCTATAATAGAAGAATTGTTCACTTTTACTTCATTAGCCACAAAGTTCATTAAGGAAGGTAAATCGTTAATTGCGTCAATTTTGGCAAGTAATGGTTTGATAGGCGTATAACCGCGTTTGTCAATGGTTACCGTATCCATACCTGATGCATAAAAATCTCCTACCTTTTGCGCTATACTTCCTGCCTCATTCTTACTTTTCGAAATACTGTCTAATATTCCTTGCAGGCGCATTCGTTGTGGGTAATTCATAAACATATAAACACCAACTCCAGCTTGAGATGCAGGTATTTGTACAGAATCGTACCATTTGCCATTTACATATTTAAAAAAATCATCACCAGGTCGCAATGTGGAATCTATTCCAGTGATCGCGATATTTTTCTTTTCCTGATGTTTTGAGCACGCTGTAAGAGTTAAGAATGCAACGAAGAGCATTAATGAATTTTTCATAATCTGGTCTATTTCTATTAAAATGAACTGAAAAATATTTGAAGGCAAATATTTTAAAATGTATATACTTGGTATAGTTAATTTTAGCAGAACAATATACAAATTCAGTTTTTAATACTAAAATTTTTGTTAGAATGCTTCCCGCTACTAAGTAAAAAACTTCGGAGAAATACAGAACTCTTTTTCTTTTTCAACATCTTGTTATGTTCACAAGTGAGACGCTCGTTCCAGCTGCGAAGAAAAATATAGAAACAAATAAGTCCTAAAAACGATTTTAATCGAAATCTCTTCTACTTTTGCCGAATGTTAGAAATTCTTTACCAAGACGAATATATTATCGCAATTAATAAACCAAGCGGATTGTTGGTTCATAAATCATTTTATGCGCGCGATGCAAAAGTTTATGCTATTCAGGAATTGAGAAATCAAATAGGTCAACACGTTTATCCTATTCATCGGCTAGACCGAAAAACATCTGGCGTCTTGTTATTTGCATTGGATAAAGAGGTTCTAAAAATTATGAATGATCGTTTCGCCACACGCGAAGTCGAAAAAAAATATTTAGCAATTTTACGTGGTTGGTCGCCCGAAGAACTAACAATTGATTATGATTTAATCAATGATGATGACATTAAACAAAATGCAATAACATACTTTCATCGTTTGCAAAATGCCGAAGTTGAGTTAGAATTTAACAATAAACCAACATCACGATATTGCTTGGTAGAAGCGATTCCAGAAACTGGACGTATGCATCAATTACGAAAACATTTCAAACATATTTTTCATCCCATTTTAGGAAGTCGTCCACATGGCTGTAATAAACAAAATAAATTATGGCTTGAGAATTATGATCTAAAAGGAATGATGCTTCATGCACATCAGTTAATTTTTGATCATCCAATAAAAAATGAACAACTAATTCTGAATGCTAAAATTAATGAAGAATTTAGCAGAGTTGGTACTATTCTTAATCTGGATTTAAGTAAATATCAATAGAATAGTAATCCTCAAAAAACGGATTAGATATTTTAATGCTTCCCACTAAAATGACAAAAGCTTCAGCTTTCTCTGAAGCTTTTGTCATTTTACTATCTTTAGAACCTTCCTTGTCAACGTCTCGTTGCATTCACAAGTGGTGTTTATAAGCTGTTTTATTTATTTATTTAACTCTTTTTCAATTTCTTTAATAAGTTCAACTGCTTCCGGTTTTACATTTTCATCATAAACCCTTATATTATTCTTACCTAGTCTGACAAGAAATTCGATTGTCTTTTTAAATTTTGGATCTGCATATAATTGTTCTTCAGATTTATCTGCATTTTCTATCATTTTGTCAAAACACTTAAAGAGAAAATCATTATAAATTTTATCGACTTCGTTAATTGATGGTGCAAGTATTTGGTAGTAATTTAAAATTTTCTGTTTTAATTTTTCATCTTCAATATAGCCAATTTTACCACTAGATTTAAATCCTTCGTAATTGCCAATATTTATTACTTGTCCATGTGAATAAATTGGGAAATTAACTTTACCTTTTGACTTATAAATACTATCAAGTTGAAGAGTCGTTAGTGCTAAAATTTTTTCATAACCTATGTTTGACTCTTGGTATCCGCCCTTTTCAACGTTCAGGCTTTTTACATCATCTTTTAAATCATTCTTTAAGTTATTAAGAAAAATAGAAACTTCTTCTTGCTGGTGTTTGTGTTCACTCCAACTATGTAATCCTATTGAAAGCGTTACTGCAAAAACGATTATAAAAATTTCGATAATGATTTCTTTCACTTTCTCTCCCAATGTATGTTCTGTATTTTTCACAGTTTTATAAATTCTTTCTGAATGTTTCGTTATTTCTTCTTGCATGATTTGGTTTTCTAATTTAACTCTGGTTATTGTTGGCAGTTTATTTTAGTACGCTATTTACTTCAACGACTTCGAAATCGTCATTGTTTTGTAGCAGGTGTTTTAATATAGGAATATGTCCTTGTCCAAATATTAGTATAACATATTTGTCGTTTGCATTTATTTGAGTCATTATATTAGCGTAAATAGCAAGATTTCTTAAATACCAAACAGAAACCGATTCTGCTCCTGCAAAATTTTTACCTGCTCCAATCTTTGCTATAAATTTTAAATAAATTGATAAATTTCTTTCTAATTGATCAGGTCTATTTATGTACTTTAAAACTTCGGTTATTGTACCTTTTTTCAATTGATTATCAAAATCACTTATCATTGCATTTGCCTGAGTCCCTAAATCTTTTAGTAAATAAAGCTGATTGTTTTCTTTTGCGGTTGCAGCCATTAAACTATCGTGCATTGCATAGAATTTGTCTACACAGTTTATTTGATTTAATTTTAATTTTTTACCTAACCTAAAGCCAATTTGTTCTCTTTCTGAAACTGTAAGCTTATAATGGCCTGTTAAATATAAATTATACAAACTATCGGTAGAACGTTGACTATCGAATGGCTTTTCGATCATCACTTTAGTCGCTTTTGTTTGAGATAAAGCATTAGTTAAATCTTCTAATTCATTTTGTCGTTTAGTACTTAAAAAATCATCTACTTTTAGTTCAAAACTATCTGTGTGAGGCGTCTCGAAGTGAATTGTCCCAATTAATAAAATTTTAGTTTTATGTTTAGATTCTTGTCCGGAAGTTGTTGTTACAGTTAAAAGCGCAATTAAAAATGTAGAAATTGTTTTAATGAAAGTCATTTTTTAGTTTAATTTTTTATTATTGTCGTTCCTCTTAATTGCGATCACCTCATTTATATATGTGATAAGTATTACACATTATTTATTTTCAAATATATAATTTTTCCACTGTAAATCATCGTAAGAACTTTTATTTTACTGGATGTTTTTGGTAAATAAAATGTTAGGATACATTACGGAAAACCGTAATAATGAATTAAATATGGCTTTATAATTTTTGAAACGAAACTATAAAATGAGAAACTTACTAATATTGATTTTCATCTTTGCTTTAACAATAAACCAAGCCCGAGAAGTAATTCATTTCACTGAATTTGCAAATGGCTATAGACGTGTTTTCACGATAACTTTTATCTTTCTTGTTCTGGTTAATCATCACTTTTAAATTAATGACTTTCACTTTCTGATTCTTTAGATTTTACTAACACTAAATTATCTTTCTTTAAAACAAATGTATCTTCTTCTTTATAGCTCCAGGATTTCTCAGAACGCATATTTATACCATTTGCTTTAAAGGTAATTTTGATTGTATCACCTTTAGTTACAACATTTATGTAATCAAATGTGTTCTGAACGCTTGCAGTAAAAGGAACTGCAGAACAGTCTTTCAAACGCTCTAACTGTTTTTTATCATTTTTAAACCACTTTCTTAAAAAATTTAAATGCTCTTCTGAACATTGATAACCAATATTAAGCGCTGTATTAATTTTACAACTTAAATTATCATATTTTGCATTTGGTTCTCCATCCCAATCGCACTCACTTCCAATAAAACTTGCTACAAATCCAAGAGCTGCTTTTTCGGGTTCAGAAATGTTTTTGGAATATTCTTTATTTATAAAAATTGTATTAACCGTGTCCTTTAATTCTTTGTCATATGCATCTTCTCTCCATAAAAATTTTACAGATTTATCCGTTAATTTTATTGGAGTTTCGACTTTTAAAGTCTTAACTTCTGTTTTTAAATTTTCTGATTCATTTTTCTTTGCACAAGACATTATTAAAATCAAAACGGTTAAGCTTAAATATTTCATGGAGATTGGTTTGGTAAGTATAGAGCAATATTTATTTCCAAATATATAATTTTTCATGAAAAATATCCATATGAACTACTTGTATTTTATAAGCTTTTTTGTGCTAAATAATTTTATATCTATGTTGTTTTTGAATGCAGCACAAAGAGATCCAGAATAAAGTTTAGAGAAAAAAAATTGCGCAAAGTCAGAGACATTTGCGCAGCTTTTTATAAGAAACTATTGTCAAAGCAAAGACTAATTGCAATTGGAATTATATGTCGTAATGCCATCCTTTCTCCAATTAGAAAATGGAATCATATCTTTATCTGTTTGAATACATTTTAGATTAGGATTAAAGAATGCATATAAATTTACCAAACTTTGATTATTCCCGTTCTTAAGGTTCAAACTTACAAGTGAATTAGATTTACAAGAAAGAGAATAAATTTTAGGATTTTTAGAAATATCCAAGCTTACCAATTGATTATCAGAACACGACAAACTAAGCAATAATGGATTTTGACTTACATCGAGAGTAGCCAAACGATTTTTATAACAACTTAACTCCGTCAAAGGAGCGTTAGAAACATTCAATGAAGTCAATTGGTTTCTAGAACAACTCAAATAAGTTAAATTGATATTTTGTGTAACATCCAAAGAGGTCAGCTTATTTTCATCTAAAGACACTTTGGTTAAGGCTATATTTTTACTAATGTCTAAATTGGTTAATGCAGTACCTGAACAGTTCAAATACATTAAAGAAAGATTTTTAGTTAAATTTAAACTCGTCAATGGACTATTCCTACAATCAAAATTCCTAAGACTGGTATTTTGAGATAGATCTAAAGTTGTTACTTGATCTTCACCACAAAACACATATTCTAACTTAGTATTTTGTGATAAATCTAATGTTGAAAGTTTATTTTTGGAGCAATCAAAACCAATCAAAACATCATTTTCACATAAATCTAAAGCAGTTATTTTATTGATAAAACAATCCAAATAATTCAAAGCCACATTTTTAGAAACATCGAGATCATCTAATTGATTTCGACTGCATTTCAAAGCTGTTAAATGTTTATTTTGCCTTACATCTAAAGATAACAATTTATTTTCTTCGCAAAATAAAGTAACCAAATCGATATTATTATTTACATCTAAAGAGTTTAATCTGTTTTTGCTACAATTTAAAAAGGTCAAAGCCGTGTTTTTGCTTACATTCAAATTCGTCAATTGATTTTCTTCACAAGATAGATAAGTGAGTGCGGTGTTATGGGATAAATCAAGTGTGGTAAGTTTATTTTTAAAGCAAATAAGTTTAGTTAATGCAGTAAAGTCCTCTATTCCTGTTAAATCAACTATATCTCTATTTTTAATATGTAATTCCTTTATTTTGGCAATTTCTGAAGTCAGTACTTTTCCATCGGGTTCACCTGGATCACAACCTGTATCCTGCAAAGCGATTTCGAAATTAACATCAGGAATTGCTGTATATTTTTTTGTGTTTTGAGCGACTAATGTATTACAAAAACACAGTAAGCTAACTGTCACGAAAAGAAATTTAAAATTTATCATACTGATTTTTATACGCTTTTGAAGTTTAATTTAGTTATTATTAGCTGACAGCAATACTATTTTTAGATTACGAATATTCGAAATAACTATTAAAAGAATCCTGAAAATATATGATACTATTTTAGCATCGATCACTTTTATTTCTTTTTTACCAAACTTAACAAATAAGAAATCCTGTCCGTGTAAAATTTGGCATTTTTCTGGTAAAAAATCCTTGCATCCGGTAGTAATTCAGCCCCTTTATCCCATACAAATTTACCAGGATGTTTATCTTTAAACTCCTTCATTGTCTTTGCAACATACCAATATGTTGAATCTTTCCACTCCGTCTGTTTTTTGATAAAAACATTTTTTTCATCTTCAGTTTTATTTTCAAACGCAATTTCCAAAACAGTATTAAAAACCTCTGTTTCCCAGAATTGAAGTTCATGATAGTATTCTTTTCTACAATTCAATTCTTCCGCACTATTTTCTTTAATACATTGATTAACTTCTTTTTCAAGTGTTGGCAACGGATCAGTAATATTCTGCGCATAACAACTTGGCAACAATAAAACAAAAAATAAAATAAATCTTATAGTCATTTGATACTTATTCTCGGTTAATAATCTTTAGTAATTTTAGATCAATAAATAAATTTTAAACATATTCGAAAGCTAACTTACTTTTATATTTTTCATTCTAAAATTAATTTGCTTATAATTTTCCAGCAGAAACCATAATAAAAATCGGTCTTCTTAATTCGTCTTTCATCGCCGAATATTTTTCAATAATTTCTTCTGATGGTTTAGGTTCCGATATTTGTTTAACAGCAAAACCTGACTCAATTACAGTATTTAGAATACTTGCCACAGTTCGATGGTATTTAATTACTTTGTGACCTAAAAAATTCGTTTGTCTTACTCCTTCGTCTTGATAATTGTCTACTGGCCAATGTAACAAATTTCCTTTTTCGTCCTTAAACCAATCTTGTTCTGGTTTTGAAGTAAAAACAGGATGTTCCATAGAGAAAACAAAGCTTCCTCCTTTTTTCAGGAACTTATTAATTTTACGAAAAACAACGTCCAAATTTTGGATGTAATGAAAAGTAAGCGAACTAAAAATAATATCAAACTGCTCATTTTCAAATTCAATATCTTCAACAGGCATTTGATAATATTCTATTGATAGTTCTTTTGAATTTTCCTTTGCTTTATCAATCATTTTCTTTGACAAGTCAACTCCAATCACATTTTTTGCACCTTGTTCTTTGGCATAAATACAATGCCAGCCATAACCGCAACCAAGATCAAGAACATTTTTATCTTGAAAATCTGGCAACATATTTTTCAAAACATGCCATTCTCCTGCTGAATTTAATCCGTCTACAGAACGTGGCATTTTACCGTAGTTTTCAAAAAAATCTATATCGTCGTAAATATTTTGTTTCATCTCTTGCTTATTTATTAAACCTCGTTCCGTAAAATGTTCCTCGGTAACGCTGGCAAATATCTCTTACTTTGCACCCAATTTAGACAAATATAATTGAAAAACGGAAACTTCATAAAGTCGATGATCTTAAAACTAAATTTCTGAAATCCTTTCTTCGGAAATAAAAAAATCAATTAGAATACTAAGAACTAGCCGAAAAAAATGCCCCAATTCAGAGACATTTATGCAACTTTTCATGAGAATAGTTCGAAAAGCTCTCAAAATACCTTTCAAAAATATAAAGAATATTCTTTCAAAATAAATTATTTTCAATTTTTATTCAAAATTATCATTTTTACAAAAGAAGAGAAAAATCATCTTTATCCATTTATTAACGTAAAAACAACCATTTATTAATCAAACAAATACATCTTCATTAACCAAATTCCCTTGCGATTGATTATTTCTAAATGTGATATTTTCAGAATAATTTAGGCGAAATTTTTCAAAGTTTTTTTTGTGTATCTTGAAATTAGTTATAATTTTGCACCCGCAATACAAAAGCAGGCCCGTTCGTCTATCGGTTAGGACGCATGGTTTTCATCCATGTAAGAGCGGTTCGATTCCGCTACGGGCTACTTACTACAAAGCTTCAGAGAAATCTGGAGCTTTTTTGTTTTTATAACATTTTCTCTTGGATTAGATATTTGTTTTCGGATCAATGCAAAAACTTGTGGAGCTATAAAAATTAGGGATGAATTTAACCGCAAAATTCGCAAAGTTTTTTTGTTATAGATTACGCTCATTAAACGCAAAGTTCGCAAAGCTATATTGATAAAGCTTTGCGAACTTTGCGTTTATATAAAACCTTACGAATAAAAAACCTTTGCGCCCTTTGCGGTTAAAATAATTAGTCAATACAAAACATTTTATGTTTCTCCACAGGTTTTTCCGGATCCGAAAAATTAAGATATATCAAACCTACGATACATCATTTCTTAAATCTACAATTGTCCTAATTTAATATTAAAAAGACCTGTGAGCAACCAAATCCAGCGCATCTTTTATGATTTTTACATTGTAAATTAATCCGTCAGATTTTGAATTTTCTCAGCTTTTAGGATTGTTTCTTTTAATCGCTAATTGATAATTATCTCTTCAAAAATTAAGCTACATGCATACTTAAAATTGAAACACTTCATTTAATATTTCCAAAATCATTATAAGTCCTGAATTGAAAAAACTGGAGAGTAACAATATATAGTGAACTATCTAAGTTTTAGCTTTATGCAAAGCGATAGATTCTCATGAGCACTATCATTCAAATTATTGAATATCAAAAAAAATAAAAAATAAATGAAAGAATCTATTCGAATTCTTAACACTTATGAGTACAAACTTCAGTTTTTGCCAAAAGTAAATCCCCATGTATTATTTGACCAATCACTGCTTCAAATATATCGAATAGAAAATTATTTAAAAGAAATAGTAATACCGGTACCTCCATACAGAACAACTTTTAATTTTCTTTTGTTTGTAACAGAAGGTTTTATGAGTCAGCAGATAGAAACAGAAAACTATCTAATAGGTCCTGGACAAATATTAAACATTAAACAGGGAAGTATTACCAGAACAATTGAATTATCTGAAAATGTCAAAGGATTTTATGTAATGTATGAAAATGACATTATAACTTCTATCGCTTTAAGCAGACAAGACACTATATTTCTTACTTCGGATCCTGTCATAAAAATTCATGAAAATGCTTATGAATTCATGGCTACAGCACTAGAATTACTAGAAAAAGAACTGCAATCAGAATGTATACATCAAGATATCTGCATTACTTTTTTTCGCGCTATTATGCTAAAAATCATTAAACATGCGATTTCTAAACCATTGGGAATGGCTCGGGAACTTGACATTACTTATAAATTCAGGGAAAAACTTCAGCAAGAACATGTTGAGCATAAAAATGTTTGCTTTTATGCACAGGAATTAAATATTTCTGAAACATATCTGAATAAATGCATAAAGAAAGCAACCGGAAAACCGCCCAAACAATGGATTAATGAAATTTGTGTACAACACAGTCAAATATTGCTTCGTGATTTAGGACGCGAAATTGCTGATGTAGCTTATGAGCTAAATTTTCAATCTCTTTCTCATTTTTCCAGAGTTTTTAAAAAGGTAACGCATCAATCACCTTCTGCATTTCGTTTGGAAGTAAATAAATAATTGATTGTATTTTTTTTTTTAGATTTATAAAAAAACCTAACCTCTTTTTTAATTACTGGGTTAGGTAATTTTCATAAATTTTAATTTTTATTAGAATCCTACTGTTACCCCAAAAGCTACTCTGTTTACTGCAGAATTTTGGGTTGTTGAATTAATAATTTGTTTTGAACCTCCACTATATTCAATGCCCATTGTAAAATTTTTAGTGATATCATACAACATATTTACAGTAGCAAAAGTCAAGGCTACATGAGTAGTTTTATCATCATTATTAGTTACAAAATCACCTGAGGCATTATCATTAATTACTTTGCTTTCTACTAATGAAAAAGGTGCTGCATGATAGGCCATATTTGTATATCCTAACACAAGGTTGGAGTGTAAATTCTTTTTTGATCCAAAGAAATACTCAATTCCAGCCGAACCTCCATAAACAGGAACGGTTTTGAAATTACCATTTTGATCATAAATTCCATCATACATATTAGTGGCTCCTCCATTACCAAACAAAGCGCCTGACAATGTATAAGAACCCGCAATACCAGATCCTACAAGTCCTTGCGCCATAAAATAGCTTTTTTCATTTAGTTTGCTTTTGAAGTTTGCATTAATTCCCCAGCCCATTTCAAGAGCATTAGAAGCATCTTCTTTTGTGTAACGAATGCTTCGCCCCAGAAAGGCTAAACGAACAAAACTTCCGTCTTGCGAATATTTTGTAAATGCCGCTATTGGATCTACAGAAAATTGCCCCGGTGTACTTCCTCCGGCTATCTTAAGGTATTGTGCACTAGTTTCTGCACCTACTTCAAACTTCCATAATTTATCTTTCCCAAAGTTGTCGTAATACTTTACTTGTAAATGTCTTGCCCAAGTTCCTGAATTTGGACCTTCCCATTCTAATGTATTATACCACGTAGAAGTACCGCCCCCAAAAAAACTCCAGTCTTGTCCCACATGCCAGTGGTTATAATCGACATAAGCAACTCTTAGCTGAAGATTTCCTCCTGCGCCAGGTCCTCCCCACCATTGTGCTTCTATATAAGTAGTTAATGGTCCTTTTTCAAACCCATTATAAGTAGTTTTCCAAGCCATTTGAGTTTGATACATATTTGCATCTGCATTTTTATCTTTCAACCGATTATAAGGATCTGCTGAATTTAAGTTGAGTGATTGCGAGGTATTAATATCATTTCCACCCAAATTTATATAGCCATTCAATTTCAGACGTGGCGAAAACTCCATTTCGTACATTGGTTTGCCGTCTGAAGTTTGCGATTTTGAATCAAAAGAGATTTGTGCCTGTGATGTGTAGCTCGCAATAAGCAATAGCAAGCCTAATAATGATTTTGTTTTCATTACAATTTTAATTTTTTATGATTAGAAGGAATTGCTGTTTATCTATATTCAGCCGGTAAAAACTTTTTAACAAGAAGTGTAATCCAGCTCGCTGCAACAAATGGGAAAGTAAGTACACTGCAACCCATTTTTAGCATATATACATCTATCAAGGTCGATAGAATGATTGAAAAAAGGACATAGATTCCGTCTCTTACGCGAATACCAGAGAAAGTAATGGCGCAAAGTACGGCGTTAAAACTAAATAAACCCATATGAATATCCGCATTAGGCTCAGCAAACTGATAAGATAGATATGCGCTAATAAGTCCTGCGGCAATTGCATACAAAGCAGCAATTGGACTATTAATAAACACTGCAAGAATAAATAAAATTCCGGCTATCATACTTCCCTGAAAAATCACTTCTCCAAAACCACGTGCAACTGTCGCCAATCCATTTTCGTCTACAAGAGACTCAGCAGGCATTACTGGAGCTCCAATAATATCCAGATTATGAAAAACATAAAGACAAACCCAGGTAATAAGAATAAACGGAAGTGTAAATGCGGGTATTTTGCGTCGAATAAAAACATTTTGGACTATTGCAGCCAACGCAGATCCTAGAATAATGGTTATCCAAATAATTAGTTCTCGTTTAAAAAAGAAAGTTAATGCTACTCCAACAAGTGTTGCGCTAAATCCATAAAGTCCATGTTCTATTTCTGTTTTGTCATATTTTAATAATTGAGCCGTAATCAACCCAACTGAAGCTGATAAAATAGCTGCAATACCCATTACAGGTGAACCATAAAATATTCCGATAAGAAACAACAGCCCTGTCCAAGGATTTTCCTGAAGCATGATTTGACCAATACTGGTCAAAACCGTTTTTATATAAAGATTAATTTTTTCCATAAATTTTAAAGTTTTACCAACCTAAAAACACCATTCCAATACCACATATGGTGACAACTGCACCGCCAATGGCATGGACATAACGTTCTAGTTTGTCTGTTTTGAAAAATGAATAACCATAACGCCCCAGCAATACCATAACAAGCATGGTAAGAACTGTGAAAATGGCAAAAACGGCAATTAGCACAATGATTTCTAATGGAGATCTTCGTACTCCTGAATAAAATAATAATGGCACAAGAGGTTCACTCGGACCCATTACAAAAATGACAAACAAGATCCAAGGCGTAATTTTGACACGGCTTTGAGGTGCCACAACTTCTCCGTGTTTATGTTCGTAGACATAAATATCTTCGTCATTATATACTTCGAAATGCTTATGTGGTTTGTTTAAGTAAGCACTGCGCAATCCCCAAACAAGATATACGGCTCCAAACAAAAGCAGGCACCAACCCGAAACATTCCCTCTGATATCCTGAAACATAGATAGTTTTGACAATTGCCATCCTACCAAAACTCCTATCAATCCTAGTAATACCGAACTTAAAATATGACCGAGCCCACAAATTGTTGTCCACCAAATTGTTTTGGCGAGAGACCACTTTCTGGATCGTGACAAAACAATAAAAGGCAAGTAATGATCTGGTCCTGAAGCAGTATGCAAACAGCTAATAGTTATAGCTGATAATACAAGTGTTGTTAATGTTGTATCCATTATTCACTATATACGGCAGGCTCGATTACCTGACTGGTTACATTTGTTTGTTCTTCGCTCTTCCAAAGTTTTTGTTGTATATCGCGAAATACATTATACAATTGTTCTCCGCCATTGCCCAAAACACGTACAATTATAGCGTTATCAAATGGCTGTGAAAGTCCAAATGCTATTTCTTCTTGTGATTCCAAATAACTAAAAGTATCTTCAAAAATCGCTTCTAAGTTCTGTGCACCAGTGTTAATATAAATTAATGTCCCCTGATGCGTGTAACCTTCCATTTGTCCTATGGTTTGAATGTCTGCTAAAAGAGGCTGTAATAATACATTGTCTTTTAAAACAAGTTTCCCATTATGGAATACTTCTGTTAGATTCTGAAATTTTGAATAGCGAAATATTTCTCCCGAATGCTTTCGTCCACAAGTAATTATTTCTCCTAATGTCAGACTGCAATTATCTTCCAGATTTATTACGTTATGTGCCTTGAAAATAGAATGTTCATGTGGTACTATCGGATGCTGTACATAACTAAAAGTACTACCAGAGACAAGGGAAACTTTCATTTCCTGCTGCGCTCCATTTTCCATATTAAACAAACGCTGATACGATTGAGATTCAAGAAGCAAACGACTTCCCGACTCTATTTGAATGTTTATATCATAATGGTCTTTGTCGAGTATGCCCGGAGAAGAACTCATAAGCATCAGGTACAAAGAAGGATCAGATCTGTCTTGCCCAATATTGGCTAGACGAAAGGGTCTGGTAAAGAATGCGTCTTTTAGATAAGAACGTCCATCTTTATATCCGCTGACAATATTTAATCTATTGATCATTTATAATAATTGAATGTTGTGTAATCGATTAGACTATCTAACCAATTCCGGCTCTTCGGCATTTTCAAGTAAAGCGTATTTTTTAATCCAGCCAATAACTGAATCAAGTCCTTGAAGACTCATAAGATTTGTAAATACAAATGGTTGACCATTGCGCATTTTTCTTGCATCATGTTCCATAACACCCAAATCTGCATTTACATAAGGAGCAAGGTCAATTTTATTAATTATAAGCAAATCAGATCTCGTAATACCAGGTCCGCCTTTGCGAGGTATTTTATCTCCCTCAGCAACATCAATAACAAAAATGCTCACATCTGCCAAATCAGGACTAAAAGTCGCCGATAAATTATCGCCACCACTTTCGATTAAAATAAGTTCAATATCCGGAAAGCGAGACGCCATTTCTTCAACAGCTTCAAGATTCATACTCGCATCTTCACGAATTGCAGTATGAGGACATCCACCAGTTTCAACACCAATAATACGCTCTTTAGGAAGCATGCTGTTTTTAGTCAAAAACTCGGCATCTTCTTTAGTATAAATATCATTCGTGATAACACCAATGCTGTACTCGTTCATTAATGTACGTGATAAACGTTCTATTAATGCCGTTTTACCTGAACCTACAGGACCAGCAACTCCAATTTTGATATATTTTCTTTCTTTCATTTTATTTGATTTTTTTAGAATGTTTTAGTCCTCTATAGTGACTACTTTTAATTATTTTTTTTAGGACATGTACAATCGTGAATACAAGCGTTCGTGCTGCATGCATCTTACATCTAAACCTATATTGCACAATCCGACGTGATTTCGATCAAGAGAAATTACATTATCAGTAAGTGTTTCTATTAGTTCCTGCATATCGTGCAAAATATCCTGTCCGTCAAGTTGCCCCAGAGGAACAAGCTTTACAGCATTGGTTACCATACCTACAGTGGCGTTATAAAAGAATGCATAAAGTGCTTCATGAAGCGGAATATTCAACAAAGCAGCATACACTCCAAATACAATACAATAATGCCCTTCTGCTCTTTTTTCGACAATTGCTTTTTCATATTCATTAATGATACCTTCTACCGTTTGCCTTTTAAATATTTTTATAAGCCTTAAACTTAATTTTTGGCTGGCTTCTCGTATTTCACGCGCTGTTTTTAATGCTCCACATTCATCATCCAATTGCAGCAATGCCTTAATATCATTGTTTTTTGTTACTTCGTAAGCCAGTTTTACAAAAGCGGCATCGTTGTATTGAAGATTATTTAAAAGCATATTACGAACAAACAATGCTGTTGATGGTGTATCATTTACTAACCTCAGCTGTATGTAAGTTTCTAAACCATTAGAGTGGCTATAACCGCCAATTGGCAATGTAGGATCACTTAAATGCAACAAACTGCCTAGAAAATTTTTCATTATTTTAGTTGTATTTATTAATACTGAACATTGTTACTTTCCAATATTCATAATTTTAAAGAAGAGTGAGCTGCTTTCATTATGACTGCCATGTGGCTGTACTGTTGAGTTAAGCAGATTGGTTAACTGTGTATGAATTTTTTCGGTTTTATAACCACTTGCTGATAACCATTTAAAAATTGGCTCTTCAAAAGGAACTAATACTTCGTCATTTTGAATAAACATTGGAAGGTGTTTATTTCCTATTTCATAACACACACTTCCCATCTCCAGTAATGTTGTTGGTTTTACAGCAATCGCATCACAAGGAAGAATAGCAACTACAATTACCTTTTGATCATCTGCATATAAAATATCATCTTGTCTTAGGCGTTGCCCTTCTTTTAAAAATTTAATAGCGATATCGTCTCCCCTTTTTGTTTTTTTTCGCTGTATACGCTTAGTCGATTCAAACCATTCTATTTCCAGAAGATCAATAATGCGATTTCCTAAATCAAATTCTTTAAGATTGCCTGTTACCTCATTTATAATCATATCTACTTTTTTTATCGCACTATTTAGATGCTTTTGTTTATCGAATATTTTTCTCTGTTTGTCTTGCAGATTTAGACACTAAAAAAGTCTGTAGAAAATGTTGCAGGGCGAACCTGCAACTTTTCTTCATTTAATCTTTTAGAATAAAAAATAACGCTGTGCTAATGGCAAATCATGCGCTGGTTCACAAGTAATAAGTTCACCATCAACACGCACTTCGTAGTTCTCTGAGTTTACAGTGATTTCAGGTGTTTTGTCATTATGGATTAAATCTTTTTTAGAAATATTTCTACAACCAACCACCGGTAATATCATTTTTTGCAATCCGTATTCTTCTACAATATTATTTTTTAAAGATGCCTGAGAAACAAATGTTGCACATGTTTTTGACAATGCTTTACCAAAAGCACCAAACATATTGCGGTAAATAACCGGCTGTGGCGTTGGAATAGAAGCATTTGGATCTCCCATACGAGCAGCGATAATCATACCTCCTTTAATGATGATTTCTGGTTTTACACCAAATAACATTGGCTTCCATAATACTAAATCAGCCATTTTACCTGGTTCTATTGATCCTACATATTGAGAAATACCGTGAGCAATAGCAGGGTTAATCGTATATTTAGCGATATAACGCTTAGCGCGGAAGTTGTCATTCCCACTTCCTTTATCTTCTTCTAAATCTCCGCGTTGTTTTCTCATTTTATCGGCTGTTTGCCAAGTACGGGTAACTACTTCGCCAACACGACCCATTGCCTGAGAATCTGAACTCATGATGCTGAATACTCCCATATCATGCAAAATATCTTCGGCAGCAATTGTTTCCGGACGAATACGAGAATCTGCAAAAGCGACATCTTCGGGAATATTTTTACTCAAGTGATGGCATACCATCAACATATCAAGATGTTCGTCAATTGTATTAACAGTATACGGACGTGTAGGATTTGTTGATGCTGGTAAAACATTTGGATACATCGCTGCTTTTATAATATCAGGAGCATGTCCTCCACCGGCGCCTTCTGTATGGAAAGTATGAATTACACGACCATTTATCGCATTCATAGTATCTTCAAGGAAACCTGCTTCATTCAATGTATCGGTATGGATTGCCACCTGAACATCGTATTTATCTGCCACTGTCAATGCAGCATCAATTACTGCAGGTGATGCTCCCCAGTCTTCGTGGATTTTAAGACCTAAAGCACCAGCTTCAATCTGCTCTGCCAAAGGAGCTTCTGTAGAACAATTTCCTTTACCAAAAAATCCAAGATTCATCGGAAATGCTTCTGCTGCCTGCAACATTTTCTCCATATACCATTTCCCCGGAGTAATCGTCGTAGCATTTGTACCATCTGCCGGACCTGTTCCGCCGCCAATCATTGTGGTGATTCCGCTGTAAAGCGCTGTTTCAATTTGTTGCGGACTGATAAAGTGAATATGTGTATCAATTCCTCCGGCAGTTACAATCAGGTTTTCTCCTCCGTGAGCTTCTGTGCTTGCGCCAATAATCATATTTGAATCAACACCATCCATTGTATCTGGATTTCCGGCTTTTCCAATTCCAACAATTTTACCGTCTTTTATACCAATATCTGCTTTTACAATACCCCAATGGTCAATAATTGTAGCATTAGTAATTACAAGATCCAAAACTCCCTGATCACGAGTAGCCGTACTTGATTGAGACATACCATCACGAATGGTTTTTCCTCCTCCAAATTTGCTTTCGTCTCCGTAAACGGTAAAATCTTTTTCTACTTCAATAATTATATCAGTATCGCCTAAACGAACTTTGTCGCCTGTTGTAGGGCCATACATGCTGGCATACTTCAGTTTATTTATTTTCAAGCTCATTGTTATTTGTTTTTAAAGTTTTCTGCTTTCAGCTTTTCTAAACCATGTTGTTTATTAACCTCAAGAGTAGTATCTCCGTTTACTAGATTATTAATACCAAATGCACGTTTAGCGCCACCTAATGCAACTAATTCTACTTCTTTTTCTTCTCCCGGTTCAAAACGCACCGCTGTACCTGCCGCAATGTTAAGACGCATTCCAAAAGCCTTGCTTCTGTCTAAACTCATCATTCGGTTGATTTCAAAAAAATGACAGTGCGATCCAACCTGTACAGGACGATCTGCTGTATTTGTAACTTTTACTTTAACTGTTTTTCGGCCAACATTACACTCAATGTCGCCTTTGCTGATAATATATTCTCCAGGAATCATAATTGAAACTTTTTAGGATTAACGAATTGGACTATGAACGGTAACTAATTTTGTTCCGTCAGGAAAAGTTGCTTCGATTTGTACATCATGTATCATCTCAGCAATACCATCCATAACATCTTCTCTGGTAAGTAATGTGGCACCGTATTGCATTAATTCGGCAACAGATTTTCCATCGCGGGCTGCTTCAAGTAAATGACCACTGATGTAAGCAATCGATTCAGGGTAATTAAGTTTAAGACCTCTGGCCTTTCTTTTTGCGGCTAATTCTCCGGCAAGGTGCAATAGCAACTTTTCGCTTTCTCTTGGTGTAAGATGCATAAGTGTAATTTTAAAATGTTAGTGAATTTTAGAAAATAAAAGCCCCTACCGCGATTAATTTGCATTAATGGCAGATAAAAAAAGGACTGTTTAAAAAGTAATTTGGAGTTCTCAAAAAAGAGAACTGATAGAAAGATGTGCTGCTTGGCTTATTAAAAAAACAACTTAAAAAGCAAGAGACAAGTATTACAATTTAATTCGCAGAAGGAATCATTATGGAACCAAATAAGATATAAAAGGGAATAGTTTTGCTAGTTCCCACATGATGAGAAGATTCTGTGTAAAGAACAGATCTTGGGAACTTATAATTTGAATAAAACGCAATTATAGCATCGAAAGTGATGAAAGCAAAATTATCATCGGCACGTTCACCAAGATCAGCCTCGTCAAAACTTTCTACATATAATTTATCGTCAATATCAAATGATGCCGAAATATCATTTTGAAGTTTAGACAAATCCTTTTTTACAAGTTTTTGTTCAAATGAATTTTGAGTATAATGTATATCCTTAACTAATGGTTTACTTTCTACTTTCGTAAAAAGCACCAGTGTCAAAAAACAAGTTAATATATACAATAAGTGTTTCATTTTTCAGGCGTCCTATATCATTAGGACTGAGAACAAAGTTAGTTACAAACGCTACTTCTTTGGTTTCACAAATCACGACTTTTGTATTCTTTTTCTGTTGTTTTTTAATATTAATTATACGTTTTTAAATAAAGAATTCATTATATTTTTAAGGAAGTAATCAAAACAAAAGAGCTGTCTCAAATAAAGATTGAGACAGCTCTTTTTTAAAATTAGAATATGTGATTTAGATAAAAATGTGTTATCTATTTGGAGGAGTTCCCTCTGCATTTGCGACTACAACATCAATTTGCACTAAAGCATCTTTAAGTATATTCGTCACACCAACTATTCTTCGTGCAGGGATTCCTTTAGGGAAAAATGTTTTGTAAACTTCGTCTACAGCATCAATATCTGACACGTTTTTAAGGAAGATATTTACTTTTATTACATCTTCCATACCATGATCTATATTTTCTAAAATCGCCTCGATATTTTTTAGACATTGTTCCGTTTGCTCTTTTACTCCACCAACGATCTTTTCACCAGTTTTTGGATCCAAAGGTAATTGAGCCGAAATATGATTATAATGAGAAAACGCAACACTTTGTGTAGACAAAGAACATTTTGGAGCATTTTCAGAGTTAGTTGCTTTTATTACGATTCCATGTCGGTCTTCAATAGCTTGCGGAGGCGTACCATCTCCATGAGAAACTACTGCTTCAATTTGCACCAAAGCATCCATAAGTAGTGCTGAAGCTGCAACTGTTGTGCGTGCAGGAACATAAGCAACAGCTCTGGCAATAGCAGAATCCGGGAAAAAAGTTGCATAAACTTCATTTACCGCTTCACTATCTGAAAGGTTTTTAAGGAAGATATTAACTTTGACAATATCATCAAAAGGAACATCAATACTTTCTAAAATTGCCTTAATATTTTTTAAACATTGTCCAGCTTGTTCTTTTACACCGCCAGTTATCAATCTGCCCGTTTTGGGATCGATTGGCAATTGAGCCGAAAGATTATTATAATGAGAAAAAGCCACCGTTTGTGCAGACAATGTACTTAAAGGCGCACGTGCTGTATTATTTGCAAGCTTGATAAGATCACCCGCTTGTGGAGCATTTGGAATTGTGCCTTCGCCGTTTGAAACAAGTGCTTCAATTTGTACCAAAGCATCTTTAGGTAAATCTGCAACTGCAACTACTGTTCTTGCAGGAACATAAGTTGAGAAAAATGCTGCATAAACTTGGTCTACAGCATCAATATCTTTGATATCCTTAACAAATACAGTGATTTTAACAACATCGTTCATGACATGATTGATACTTTCCAGAATTACTTTAATGTTTTTAAAGCACTGTTCTGCCTGTTCTTTTACACCGCCAGTTACTAATTTTCCAGACTTTGGATCAATCGGTAATTGAGCTGAAAGATTGTTATAATGAGAAAAAGCTACCGTTTGTGAATACTTTCCAATACTTTGTGGCGCATTTTCAGTATTTCTTGCTAATACCGAATTTAATTTCTTTGAAGTCATTGTTGTATATTATTTTCTGAGTTAATAATTTGAATTATTTTTTTAATCTGAATAAGTATGTTTAAAACCGTCTATCTTTCTTTTTACTTCTAATTTTCAAGGAAATTTCTCATTTTCTCATGATGTTAGATCTGCAACTTTAGAATTTAAATCAGGATAAAAAATGTCCGTACCAAATACTAATTTGCATTAGCAGAGGCAGAAAAATGGTGATTTAAGTCTAAATCTAAAATTGTAAAAAAGAATAATCCGAAAGGAATTATTATAAGTCCCGGAAGTTATCTGTTAAGGAGTAAATTTCTTTCGACTTAATTAAAAGAAGGAATCAGCATAGAACAAAATAAAATATAAAAAGGAATAGTTGTCCTGGAATACAAACAACTAGAATGTTCCCTATATCGTTCTGCTTTTGGGAATTTATAATTTGAATAAAACGCTGTTATCTTATCAATGCTCAGAAAAACAAAATAATCATCAGAGCGTTCATCAAAATCAGCTTTGTCGAGATCTTCTGAATATAATTTATTAGCAGTAGCAAAAGATGCTAAAACATTATTTTGCAATTGAGATAAATCCTTTGCAACATTTTTTTGCCCGAATGAATTTTGATTGCAATCTATATCATTAACAAATTGCTTACTTTCTACTTTTGTAGAAAACATCAATGTTAAAGAACAAATCAACACAAACAAAAAATGCTTCATTATCTGGGTATTCTTATTTTTAGAACACTAGACAAAATTAGAAACAATGTAGATTTGCAGGTTTCACAAATCACGCCTTTTGTATTCTTTTTCCGCTTTTTATAATAGTCATGCAATGCTAAACAAAAAGTCAATGGATGACACTAAGACAAAGTCTTCAGAATTTCTACAATATGTTCTTCATCGGTGCCACAGCAACCGCCAAATACGTTTAAATGAGGAAAAAAATCCTTCAATCCTTTATATTCTTTAGCCAGTTCCTCCGGAGTTCCCCGATCTAATTCTGTAGCTTCGTCTAATTCGGCGTGGCTTTTACAAGATGCATTTGCCCGAATACCTTTGATACGTTTTACCCATTTTTCGTTTTTATTCTCTTTTAATTCATTGAAAAAATGTGTTGGATGTGCACAATTAATCATAAAATACAAAGGCGGAACGGCAACACTTTGATCTGTTTTTTCGATTGCTTCTTTTAAACTCATTCCTGTGGGAAGTTTTCCATTTGTCTCTACCGTAAACGAAATAACCACGGGCAAACTAAAAGATTCTGCCGCGCGAACAATACCTATTACTTCTTCGGGATAATTCATCGTAAGAGCCGAAATAAAATCAACAGAAGTATGACTTAAAGCTTTTATTTGTTCCGAATGATATTGTTGTGCTTCATCAATATTCATACAATCTCCGGGTACATAACCATCGCCTCGCGGACCTACGCAACCACTTATGAGAATAGAATTTATATCATTTGAAAATTCTGCTTTTAAATCTGCCAGAAGTGCAACGGCTTTTTCATTTAATTCAGCTAAAGAATTTCTGGAGTAACCAATTTTTTCAATCCAATCCGGATTTATTCGCCAAGTTGGGCTTTCTAAAATAAAATTGGTTTTATACTCTTTTGCAATTTTCAAGTATCTGGTGTAATAATTTTTAAGCGCTTTGTATCCTTCTTTATTCTTTAATAAATCAAAAGCTGCAAAATAAGGGAGATCAAATCCTTCCAGAAAAACTAATGTTGTCTCAAGTCCTCCATCAGTTAAAAATATTTCTTCGGATTCATTTGGCAGAATATTTTTAGTCTTTTCCATTTGCCTTAAATTTACAAGTAATTAAAAATCAAATAAATAACCTTGTAAATTTACAAAATTTCAAATTCAAAAAATATCAATCAAAAAACTTCTAAAAGCAATATTACCAATCCGGTAATACCGGTGCTATTTCTTTGATTTTAACTTTAGTGAAAATTGTTTCTGTTTCATTAGACTTTATTTTCTCTTTTAATTTTAAAGTATCTCCTGCGATAACAAATTTCCTAATGGATCTTTTTCCTGCTTTACTAAATGAAGTATTTGGGAGCTCTAGTAAAAGGATACCGTTTTTAATATTATAATAACCAACAACACTTGCCTTTTGTATGTCATTTATATTAGCATTTTCAGTTTTACTATGAAAAGTTGCAAATTGACCAAACTTAAAAAATCTCAAATAAGAATAGCCTATTAAGTTTATACTATTATTTTCGTAATAATTAACATAAATAGCATCCGCTTCGATCTTGTTCATCATTTCTTTTGTGAAAGATTTTTCAAACTTCATGTTTTTCAAATGCAATCTGCCGTATTGATTTTTATCAATATATTTTGTGTAGTGTTGTGTTAATCGGCAAGAAGTTGAAAATAGGACAATTATAATTAATAAAATTCTCTTCATAAGTTATTTAAAAATTGCATAATAAACTACAGAAACCGCTCTGTAAAATACCTTTAATATTCTATCGAATAAATTTCACGCAAAGTCACGAAATCGAAATGACAATATTACGTTTAATCTTTGCGTTTAAAAAAAAATATAGTTAAAAAGCTTAACTTAATGACATTGACTTCTAACCTTTTCTCAAATTTAAAAGCACTAATTTATTGTGAATAGTTACCAATTCTAGCATTGATTTTTTTAGATCGTCTGGCATATTATCAATTTCTTTTTGTTTGGTATAAAACTCATTTTCGTCTTTGTAATGTGTAATACTCACTAAAAGATTTTTATCCTGAAAAACAGGTAATCTTGGAAAATCATTTTCAGTCATTTCACTCACCCAAAGCGTGATATCTTCTATTTCTGAATTTTTAAGAAAAGGAATATATGTAGTATCAAATAAGTCGATAACCTTTTCGAGTGTACTATTACAGATATAAAAATCTACGACCGTAAATGTTTTATCTGTCTTTAATAATTTGCTATTAATTTCTCCTTTTAAAGGTCGCAATAAATAGACATTATCCGAATTTATCATCATCTCATTTGCCCCTTTTCCATGCTCTTTCCAAGTTGTGCTGTTTAGATAAAAATCATTCAAAAATTGGAATCTCGTTTTCATATTAGCAAAACCGCGAAACCAAACAAATCGATCGTTTACGTTATTAATTTTAAATTCTCCTAATGTATATCCGCCAAGTTCATTCATTGGAGAAACAAATTTCGAATGAAAATAATCGCCAAACTTATCCGTTAAATTTGGTTTTAAAAGATAATTACGGATTTCTAATACTTGTATGTTTTCTGAATTTTGTTGGGCTGAATTATTCATATTTTTTTTTAATAAATTGATTTTAAATGATTTTAATAAAATAGAAACACTCTAATAATTATAATTACGATTCATAAAAGCAAAAAAAATGCGCAAAGTCAAAAGACATTTGCGCAACTTTTTATTGTAACTCTCCAAATCCGAAGAACAGAGAATTTAAAATATTAATTAAAAGCAACCCTGAGTTGGCAATCTACAAATTCCATCGCCTCCTCCTGCATAACAACAGTAATTTCCAGGTTTTGGGCAAACACCGTCAACACATGCTAAACCGCCTGCGATGCTTCTTTTTTCGTTTTTAGTTAATTCTGTAACTCCTTTTAGGTTTAAAATGTTTTTGATCATAATATAAAGTTTGAAAAATTAATTAATACCTCAATCAATTAAAGACACTTGGGGCTTTTGTCTATCCTTGCGCAAGAATTCTTTATATATTTTTATAATTAGATTAAACTATTTTTTAATGTTATTGTTTTTTTTCAAAAAATCATTTAAGGATTATTCTGTAGGAACTCACCCAAAGATATAGAATTTTTTCTTACAAATAATACCTTTTTATTTTCTACATATAAATTACAGCGATTCCTTTTAAACTCATAATAAGACGATTATATTGCTCTGATCTAGATTTTTCAGTAGTTCTTGTTATTGAATACAATTAGAAAAAGTTCAAAAATTTTCTTTCAGTTTTGTGCAAAAAAGTCCCTGAAAGAAGTAACTCATTACTGATTTTTTCCCAACTATATTTCTTTACTTGTTCATTTTTAGCTAGTTATAAATCTAAAATCGTTTATCATTTACTTAGAAAAAACATCATGATAATTTAATATATGTTTTCTCATTATCTGCGTTTATGTTAGTAAATGTTTTTATAAATTTGCAATCTTATACCGAAACCCGTTATTTTCAATTTAAAATTATGACTTTCACATAAATACCTCAACCAACTACTTTGAAGTCTTTATTCAAAAATAAATAATACCCCTAACTACAATTAAATCCAATGCTTAAAAAACACAAATCCCAAATTCTATTTTTTATTCTTTTAAATTTATTCTTTTCTATCAATGCATTTTCTCAAAAGAATGTTTATGCCGGAATCGAAATCGGACGTAGAGCAATAAAAGTTTCTGTTCTGGAAGTAAATAATATCAAAAAAGCTGACTATGATATTCTTTATTTTGCAAATGAGAGAATTAGTCTTGCTGATCATATTGCTTCTTTTGGAGAGCTTCCTCAAGAAGACATCAATAAAGTTACTATGATAATTGTTGATCAATTGAAGAAAATCAAAGAGGAATTTAAGCTTCGCGAAGAAAATATCTTTATTGTAGCTGCACCTGTTTTCTCATCTGCTCGTAACATCGATGTTTTAAAAAATAAAATTACTTCGCTAACCACTAAAAGTTTTGATATTATTAATGTCAACGAAGAGGCTAAAATGTTAGTTAAAGGTGCTATACCACCGGTTGATTATTCTAACGCTTCACTACTTGATATTGGCGCTCAAACTACTAAAGGCGGATACATTGACGAACTTGAAGATAACAAATTGGAGTTTGTACCTTTGGAGCTTGATTTTGGTACAATGACACTTACAGATGCCGTAAAAAAGACGGTTGTAAATCCAAATCAGGCGAATGATATGTCAACTTTTCAGGAAAAATCTTTTGATTATAACCCAGTGTTACGCAAGAAGATTAAGGAAATGCTGGATGCAAATCCTCTTCTATTAAAAAAGGAAAAAATCTATTTATCTGGTGGAGCTGTTTGGGCATTTGCAACGTTATATTATGATGAAAACGTTAAAAATCACTACATTACATTAACGCTTGAAGATGTTATCAATTATGATGCAATCCTGAAAAATAACTTTGTGAAGTTTACAAACCTTGCTAAAACTAATAAAGAGATGGCTAGAGTTTTGAGTACATATGACCAGAAATACCTTATTTCGGCAAACAACATTCTACAGAACTTTTTGGAAAGCATTCCAAATTTAGAAACAAAGAAAGTATTCTTTGTTAAAGACGGACAAGTAACTTGGCTTATGTCATACATTGCTGATCGTTCTAAAAAAGTAAATACTAATTTTTAAGGTATCAACTTTTGCAACATTACTAAATAAAGCTTCAGAGAAATCTGGAGCTTTTTTGTTTATACTTTTTTTCATTCAGAGCGAAGTGTCGGAGGTTTGTTCCGTTTATTTTCAGTAAATTCGGTTATTAATTTTAGCAAAAACTTCTAAATTATTTACCTTAATATTACTGTAATCAATGTCTACTCTTTATCAAAGCCCACGAATAATTATTCGTGAATTTTTACCTCAGGAACAACAAACATTTTTAGGTCTTTTTGAAGATAATCAAGTTACACAATACCTTCCTTATGCTTCACCAGAAAGATATTTGGAGATGTTTAATGAATTGCTTGAAAATTATGAAAAGAAAAATCTTAGTCGATGGGCTATATTCGATACTACAAATAATAATTTTATAGGAATGTGTGTTGCCCGTGTTTTTGTACACAATACAAACCAAATAGAAATAGGTTATGTACTTAGTAGAGCATATTGGGGAAAAGGCGTTGCTACGGAAGTATGCAAGGCTATAACTCAATATAGTTTTGCAAACACAGCTACGAAAGAAGTTGTCGCTATAACCGATCTTGATAACACGGGATCACAAAACGTGCTGCAAAAAGCCGGATTTGAACGATTGAATAATTTAATAAGAAATGAAGAAGAAATAGCTTATTTTAAGATAGAAAGACCATTAGTTTAAACAGGAAAGCATTCCAAATTTAGAAATAAAGAAAGTATACTTTGCTAAGGACGGACAAGTAATCTGGCTTATCATACATTGCAAATCGTTCTAAAAAAGTAAATACTAATTTTTAAGCTATCAACTTTACAACATTAATAAATAAAGCTTCAGAGAAATCTAGAGCTTTTTTGTTTTTAGATTATTGCTTAGGGATTTATATTTAAACTATTAAATCTTTAATAAGATTCACAATTGATTAAAAGCAAAAAAATGCGCAAAGTCAGAGACATTTGCGCAGCTTTTTATAAGGAGATCTTTGCAGAGCGCGGATCTATACATTATCATTTAATTTTAATTTTCCAAAACTTATTATTTATATCATTAATATAAATATTACAATCTAGTAATCTAATTTCTTGTACAATAATGCCTTCTGGTAAATTTATCTTTTTAAAAACCTTCTGAGCTTCATTTGTTTTAAAAAAACATAAAATGTTTTTATTATCAGTTGTCGATTCAATGTTAACAGTTACTACAAAGTCTTCAAATAAATAAGGTTTCCCCGGAATTTCATATTTCAAAAAATTTTTATCTCTGTTTATTACAAAAAAAACAGATCCATTATAATCTTCCTTTTCAATTACAATATACTTATAAGAATCTCCAAAACTCCCCAAATACTTATATTCAAAAAAATCTTCATCAGAATAATTATTTTTTAGAGCATAATTTTTTCCTAAGACTAATCTATCTTTATAAACTTTTACATTTTTGTCCTTTACAAAATTATTACTTTTAATTGCCTTTTGATACTCCAATTTTGAAGAATTAATTACTGATTGACTTTCACAAAATCCTGTGATCAATAATAATATAATTAACATTTTATTTTTCATTTTAATCCTTTTTTAACGTTGATGACTCACTTGTAGTCACTGTTCTTTGTACTTGAACTTTAAAATTTTTAACACCACTCATAACGTTATTAAACTCTTTCCAATCAGTAGGCACAATTAATAAGCAACCTACAGAAATACCACTTTTCCCGTCGTGTATTTCACCCGCAAAACCACTTTGATTTGATGTATGAATAAATATTCCTGTTTTGTAACCATCTCCATTTTCATCTTTCTGATCCGGCGCATAAGGATTGATCATACCATCTAACATTCTAACTCTTCCTCTGTTTTCTACTGCCCAGTTTGATTTAAGTGCTCCACTTTTTCCCTTTTCATCAAAATTTGCATTGTAAGTTCCTTCATCAATCGCACCAAATTTTTTAGAATTTGACCCCATAGTAAAGCCAGAAAAAGAATGAACATCATCTTTTCCACCTGGTCCATATACCGTTACCGTTGCAGTCTCAGCATTCTTACCATTAATATAACCTTTCTTTCCATTTTTTGAACCTAATTTTTCATCTCTAGAACCTGTAAAAACTACAACAGCTTCTACACCATCTAAAACTACTTCTTTTCCTTTAGTATCTTTAACGCCAGTTTTATACTTACTACCATCATGCCAATTCCATGTAGGTGCACCTCCATTAACTGAATGATAAAACCATTCATTACCATCCAAATCCACATTAATGATAGGATTATTATTGACATAAACATACGGACTACTGAAATGGAATTTCTCAGACATATTATCGACATTCATCCAACGTCCAAGTGCAGGGTCATAATTTCTAGCTCCATAGTCATACAAATTCAATTGATTTCCACCAATATTCTCGTCTTGGAGCTCTTTTCCGCTGAACTTATACTTGTTATTAGTTCCAGGTAGAATTTTGTCACTAGTATGGGTTAGTCCAAAAGGATAATAATTATTTTCGTCAATAACTTCAGGAACATTACTACTATTTTTAGTATAACTAACACGTACATTTCCTAAGTGATCTTTATACTGAAACACATACGAAAGATTGCCATTTGTATTTTTAACATATCCTTCTGCGGTTGAGAAAAACTCCAGATCATTGTTTTTGTACTGAAAGCCTCCCAAATAATCTGTTGTTATTGTAGGTTTTCCTGTTTCAGTGACAATTTTCTGTACTTTTTGCCCTGTTGAGTTGTAAATATACTCAATGTTGCCTATTGTGCCAAATGTAATTTTCTTAGGTAAATTAAGATGATTATACTCAATTTTAGTTATGCCTTTATTATCGTCTTTTATCAAATTTCCGTTTAAGTCATAATCGTAGTCGTCTACGCTATCATTAGAACCATTACTATCATCTTTAAAGCCTTCCGGTGCATTAGATTTATCCGTTACTTTCATAAGTCGGTTTGTGTTTGCTTTATAGAAATAATCCAGATTATCCATAGGATCAGCATATGGATTAGCTGTACTTAATTTACGTTCACGTAGTAATTTTGTAATATTCCCGTTCTTATCGTACTCTATGTTGTTCTCTCCAAAGTAATTATCACTATTCGCCAATTTTGGCTCTTGATACGAAGCATCTTTTAAACGATTTAATTGATCGTATTGATAACCATAACCATGTTTAATTCCAGATGCATCAAGACCTGAACTCCAAAAAGTCTCTGCAATATTTCCGTTATAAAGCTCTTTTGTATAGCTCGTACTTCCTTCAACTTTATTGTAATTAATTCTAAAAGCAAATAAATCTCTAGCATCTAAACCTTGATTTAAGTCCTTTGTATCATTAATATCGGTAAGCCAGCCTCTAATATTATAAGCAAAATCAACTTTCTGAAGAGGACTTAAAGCACTATTACCTACACTTTTACTCTTCAACTGCCCTAACTCGTCATATTCATTAGAAACCATAAGTTCTTCTGTACCTCCATTCCCTATTTGGTGAGTATGGGTCAATAAACGATCCTGAGCCGAATAAGTGAATTTTTCATTTATAAGGATTGTAGCTCCGCTGTCCAAACGCTGATGCTCTGTTACACTACTTAAGGTTTTTCCTGAAAAATCAAGTTCTTTATCTATATGTTTTTTACCTCCTAGATAATTCTTAAGATAAGTACTTATAATTCTTCCTCTATCATCGTAAAAAATTGTAGCTGTCTCTCCTGCAATAGAAGAAAGTGTTGTTAATACTCTGGTCCAGCCTCCTGTTGGCAATCCTTTTACATTAGTTAGCACTTTTTGCCCCATAATCGTTGTAGGCACTGCTTGAGCATCCGGAAATGAATAATCATCATAATAATTAACCGTTAAGAGTTTGAAATTTGTTGGTTCTATACTATTATTATAACCTGTAGCGATTTTATCAATATTTAATGCAGTCTTGGTTTCGAACAAAGTAATAGCTAAATTTTGCGCATCTTGCAATGTTTTTCTCATCGTAGAATTTGAAGCATCACTACTCCAACCGGTATAAATAGGTCGTCCAAGAACATCGTATTTCGTAATAATCCAGCCTATTGTAGCATCGTCTTTAAAGGGCGAAGCTGCTGGTCCTGTTGCCACCGGTCTGTCTAATTTATCGTAAACAATAAACTCCCATTGTTTGCCCGGTAATTTTTTCTCAACCAAGCGGTTTCTGTAATCATATTTATATTGGTAACATAAACCATCCAGAACTTCGCGATCTACAACTCCGTCTGCTTTTGGCGGAATTACATAAGTCAGATTTCCGTAAATATCATATACATAATAAGTATCAAATTGATCTGTACCATTATAATTACGTTTTAGAACTACTTGTCCTTCTTTGTTTTTAAATTCTTCAGTTCCTACTTTGGTTCCAGGAGTTGTATTCTCGTCATAAGTAATCGTTTTGTACAATTCATTAGTACCATAATAACCCGTAGCATCCGAAAAACCAATATCGTATAATCCTAATCCCGAATCCCAAGTGGCTGTGGCTTTGTATAACTTTACCTCAGTTGTACCGGTATTGGTTTGATAATCAAATTTGATTTCGTGACCACTATTCATAGCCCACGCATCGCCTGGAGCAGCTTGCTTTAATACTCTGCCTAATGGCGAATTCTCAAGTTGTTTTTCAGAAAATGGGTTTGAAGCATCGACAAATTTTGAACTGTAGATTCCGGTTAAAGCAGCTATTGCTGTATTTGTATCAATTCTGGGATAATTTGTCCCGCTATTGGTTACTGGATAAGGCAAATATTCTTTTACTTGCCTCCCAAAACCATCATATTGAATTGGAGTAACAATATCTGCCCCACCAACTCCCTGACCTATTGCCATAGTTTGTACAGGACGGCCTAATCCATCAAAATAAGTTATACTTTGAACAATCGAATCTTTGGTCAGTGTACTAAAATCACTCGCCTGAACTTTCTTTTTAGGTGTTATTTTGTAAACAAAATTATCATCACTGAAAGTCTGAGCATTTATACTCGGAATTGCAAGTAATAACAAGATTATTATTGCTATATATTTTTTCATACGTTTTTTATCTTTTAAAAAGGTTATGTCTTATTGCTGTTTTATAAAATTAAAAGTCATTTTTAATTTTCATCTGGTCTTAGCAAACAAGAACCTTTTGCATTAGCATTAGCTTGTCCTTTACTATTTAACTCTGCAAGTGCTTTAGCATCTGCATCTGCTTGTGAAATGGTGGATGTAAAAAGTCCCGCAGCAACAGAATAAGATACCATTGTACCATCATAACCAACAGGGCAACCGGCTTTTGTAAAGACTTTGCTCATAAGTACATTTTTAAATGTGCAAATTCCCTGAGTGTTGGCTGTATTTTGACCATTGGCATTTAGTTCATCCTGAGCCAGATTGTCTGCCGCAGCTTGTGATACAACAGAACTGTATTTACCGGCTGCAACTGTGTAAACAACAGAACCTGAAGAAACAGCCGTTGCACCGCAATTATTTCTAGTATAAGTGCCACTTTTCAGAACATTATAAAATGTACATGTCCCGTTCGCATTAGCATACGCCTGACCATTATTATTAACATCTGTTTGCGCCAGAGCATCAGCTGCTGCCTGAGATACTGCTGATTTGTATTGTCTGGCAGGAACTGTATAAACTACAGTTGATGCTGTTCCTCCTGAACAATTATTTTTAGTAAAAGAACCACTTTTTGCTACGCTGTAAAATAAACACGTTCCAATATCATTAACATAAGATTGAGCAGTTGCATCAATAACATCCTGTGCTTTTTTGTCGGCATCTGCCTGAGATATTTCTGAAGAATATGCTCCAGCCGGAAGAGAGAAAGTTTCTATAGAACCTGTACTTCCTCCTGTACAATCGTTTTTAGTAAGTGTTTTACTTTTAGCAACACTTTTAAATAGACATCTACCAACGCTATTAGCATAACTTTGTCCATTATTATTTACTGCAGTTTGGGCTAATGCATCTGCTGCAGCTTGCGAAACTGTAGAAGTATAACTTCCCGCCGCAACTGTATAATTTTCTACTGACCCAACGGTACCTCCGGTACAATTGTTTCTCGTAAACGTACCGCTTTTTGCAATACTGCTAAAAGTACATATCCCGTTTGTATTAGCATTGGCCTGTCCGTTATTACTAACATCTGTTTGGGCTAATGCATCTGCAGCAGCTTGTGAAGTTGTTGAAGTATAAGTACCAGCAGGAACTGTATAAACAACTGCCGAACCAACTCCGCCTGCAGCACAATTATTCTTAGTAAATGCCCCACTTTTAACAACACTACTAAAAGTACATGTTCCATTTGTATTGGCATTGGCTTGTCCATTTGTATTAAACAAAGTAAGCCCTTTAGAATCCGCATCTGCCTGAGAAATTATTGACGTTTGCGCTCCAACAACCTGACTAAAAGCGACGCTTGAACCAACTCCGCCTGAAGCACAATTGTTTTTGGTAAAATTGCCACTTCTTGCAATACTGCTAAAAGTACAGGTTCCATTAGCATTAGCATTGGCTTGACCGTTTGTATTAAACAAAGTAAGTCCTTTTGAATCTGCATCTGCTTGAGAAATTAGTGATGTTTGAGCACCAACAATCTGACTAAAGGCTACACTTGAAGGAACTCCGCCAGCAGCACAATTATTCTTGGTAAATGAACTGCTTCTGGCAATACTGCTAAAAGTACAAGTCCCATTTGTATTCGCATTGGCTTGTCCGTTATTGTTAACATCAGTTTGAGCTAATGCATCTGCAGCAGCTTGTGATGTTGTTGAAGTATAAGTACCAGCAGGAACTGTATATACTACCGCTGAACCAGCTCCGCCTGCAGCACAATTATTCTTAGTGAATGAACCACTTTTGACAACACTCGTAAATGTACAAGTACCGTTTGTATTCGCATTGGCTTGTCCGTTTGTATTGAACAAAGTAAGTCCCTTAGCGTCAGCATCTGCCTGAGAAATTATTGATGTCTGAGCACCAACAGCCTGACTAAAAGCGACACTAGAACCAACTCCGCCAGCAGCACAATTATTCTTGGTAAATGAACTACTTCTGGCAATACTACTAAAAGTACAAGTACCGTTTGTGTTTGCATAGGTTTGCCCATTATTGGTAACATCAGTTTGAGCTAATGCATCTGCAGCAGCTTGTGAGGTTGTTGAAGCATATCTTCCGGCAGGAACTGTATATACTACTACAGAACCAACTCCACCTGAAGCACAATTATTCTTGGTAAATGAACCGCTTTTTACAACACTCGTAAAAGTACAGGTACCATTTGTATTGGCATAAGCTTGTCCATTATTATTAACATCTGTCTGAGCTAATGCATCTGCTGCTGCCTGAGATACTGCTGAACTGTACTGTTTTACAGGAACTGTATAAACAACTACTGAACCGACCCCTCCTGCAGCACAATTATTTTTAGTAAATGAACCACTTTTCACTACGCTGTAAAATAAACAAGTTCCAATATCATTAACATATGATTGCGCAAGTGCATCTATAACATCCTGTGCTTTTTTATCAGCATCGGCCTGAGATATTTCTGAAGAATATGCTCCAGCTGGAAGTGCATAAGTTTCTACCGAACCAGTACTTCCTCCTGTACAATCATTTTTAGTAAGGGTTTTACTTTTTGCAACACTTTTAAACAAACATTTTCCATTAGTATTGGCATAGTTTTGTCCATTATTATTTACAGCAGTTTGTGCCAGATTATCTGCCGCTGCTTGTGAAACCGTAGAAGTATAACTTCCAGCAGCAACTATATAAGTTTCAACAGATCCAACTGTACCTGCTATTGCACAATTGTTTCTGGTAAAATTGCCGCTCTTAACAATATTACTAAAAGTACATATCCCGTTTGTATTAGCATTAGCCTGCCCGTTATTATTAACATCAGTTTGGGCCAATGCATCTGCAGCAGCTTGTGAAGTTGTTGAAGTATAAGTACCAGCAGGAACTGTATATATTACTACTGAACCAGCTCCGCCTACAACACAATTATTCTTAGTGAATGAACCACTTTTGGCAATATTGCTAAAAGTACAAGTTCCATTTGTATTCGCATTGGCTTGTCCGTTTGTATTGAACAAAGTAAGTCCTTTAGCGTCAGCATCTGCCTGAGAAATTATTGATGTCTGAGCACCAACAGCCTGACTAAAAGCGACACTTGAGCCAACTCCGCCAGCAGCACAATTATTCTTGGTAAATGAACTACTTCTGGCAATACTGCTAAAGGTACAAGTACCGTTTGTATTGGCATTAGTTTGTCCGTTATTATTAAAATCTGTTTGAGCTAATGCATCTGCAGCAGCTTGTGAGGTTGTTGAAGTATATCTTCCAGCAGGAACTGTATATACGACTACAGAACCAACTCCGCCTGAAGCACAATTATTCTTGGTAAATGAACCACTTTTGACAATACTGCTAAAAGTACAAGTACCATTTGTATTTGCATAAGCCTGACCATTATTATTAACATCTGTCTGAGCCAATGCATCTGCTGCTGCCTGAGATACTGCTGAGCTGTATTGTTTTGCAGGAACTGTGTAAACAACTACTGAACCAACTCCGCCTGCAGCACAATTATTTTTAGTAAATGAACCACTTTTCACTACGCTGTAAAATAAACAAGTTCCAATATCATTAACATATGATTGCGCAAGTGCATCTATAACATCCTGTGCTTTTTTATCAGCATCGGCCTGAGATATTTCTGAAGAATATGCTCCAGCTGGAAGTGCATAAGTTTCTACTGAACCTGTGCTTCCTCCTGTACAATCATTTCTAGTAAGGGTTTTACTTTTTGCAACACTTTTAAACAAACATTTTCCATTAGAATTGGCATAGTTTTGTCCATTATTATTTACTGCGGTTTGAGCTAATGCATCTGCTGCAGCTTGCGAAACTGTAGAAGTATAACTTCCCGCCGCAACCGTATAGGTTTCAACAGATCCAACCGTACCTGAAATTGTACAATTGTTTCTGGTAAACGTACCGCTCTTAACAATATTACTAAAAGTACAAATCCCGTTTGTATTAGCATTAGCCTGTCCGTTATTATTAACATCTGTTTGGGCTAATGCATCTGCAGCAGCTTGTGAAGTTGTTGAAGTATAAGTACCAGCAAGAACTGTATATATTACTACTGAACCAGCTCCGCCTACTGCACAATTATTCTTAGTGAATGAGCCACTTTTGACAATATTACTAAAAGTACAAGCTCCATTTGTATTCGCATTGGCTTGTCCGTTTGTATTGAACAAAGTAAGTCCTTTTGCGTCAGCATCTGCCTGAGAAACAGTTGATGTCTGAGCGCCAACAGCCTGGTTAAAGGCTACACTAGAACCGACTCCGCCTACAGCACAATTATTCTTGGTAAATGAACCACTTCTGGCAATACTGCTAAAAGTACAGATTCCATTGGTATTAGCATTCGTTTGTCCATTAGTGTTAACATCTGTTTGAGCTAATGCATCTGCAGCAGCTTGTGAGGTTGTTGAAGTATATCTTCCAGCAGGAACTGTATATACTACTACAGAACCAACTCCACCTGAAGCACAATTATTTTTAGTGAATGAACCACTCTTTACAATACTGCTGTAAGTACAAGTACCATTTGTATTGGCATAAGCCTGACCATTATTATTAACATCTGTCTGAGCCAATGCATCTGCAGCAGCTTGAGAAGTTGTTGAAGTATATCTTCCCGCAGGAACGTTATAAACAACTGCCGAACCAACTGCTCCTCCACTACAATTATTTTTTGTAAATGAACCACTTTTAGCGATACTTGTAAACGTACAGGTACCATTTGTATTAGCGTAAGCTTGTCCTTCACTATTAAATTGCATTTGAGCCTGAGCATCGGCATCAGCTTGAGAAATTAACGAAGTAATTGCTTCTGCCGGCAAAGAAAAACTCATGGTAGATCCTACAGCTCCTACACCACAATCGTTTCTGGTAAAAGATCCGTTTAAAGCTGCACTTCTATAAAGAACCCCAGCTGAATCACTATCATCAGAACAATCCGTTTGTTCTCCTTTATAATTGTAACAGTATTTTTCAAGTACATTAAATTCATTATCCTTAACAAATTTTAATCTGCCAAAAGAATCATACTCATAATAAATAGTCTTCTCTTTAGGATCTGTAATACTTGTTACTCCAATTGATGGATCATAAGTATAGGTAGTAATCATATTGCCCGAAAACGCTGTTCTTAGAGCATTCAAGTCCTTGCGTAATAACTGTTCTGCACAGCTTGTTGCTATGCAATTGTCATTATCCCCATTAGATTTATTTTGAAGATTGTCAACATAATTTACAATCTTGTCATACGTAATATTCTCAATTTTAGCAATAGGCTGTGTTTTGTTATATCCCCAAATAATTGATACTGGCACTCCACCTTTAGGTGTATATTGTAAAACATTTCCTTGATCATCATATTTATCAAAAGCGATTTTTTCATCTTTAGTAGTGATAATATTATCTGTTCCTTTATTTGAATAAATATATCTTGGTAATAATAAGTTACTTGTGGCAGCACTATTATCATAAACCGTTTTTTGCTCGGATAACTTGACGCTATTGTTAAAAGTCTGTGTATCCAGAGGTATACCTATCATATTGTTCGCAATCAGGTCACTCCTAAACGGTTCACTTGCCATTTCAGGATCAGGCGCGTAAAAATATTTTGTTTCTAACGTTTCCTGACTCGAAGTTTGAGTTTGTGAACGTTTTAACTGATAATTCGAATCGTAATTATAAAAATAATTCGTAGTCTTTTTATATTCTTTTGCGTTTTTTAAAATCTCTGTCTCTACACTGCTATACAAATCAACTGTTCCTCCTGTAGTATAGAAAATTTTGTATGAATTAGGATTTTCATAAGCCGCATTGCCTGTTAAAGTTTCATCTTTAATAAAAATCGCAAGCGGCAAACTAAATTTTCTTCTATGATTTAAATACAAATAAGGCAAATCAGGATCAATCATTTCTGTAAAATAAAGTGGCCCAAAAGCTTCATCTCCATAAATATATTTGTTTTTAACCTCCTTAACCAATGAGTAACTCCCCGCATTATTCGAATAATATTTAATGCTTAAAGGCATTCCTCTTAGCCATTCATTATCTGTAGGAGAATGATAAGGAAACTTATAAAAATCACCTGAATCTTCTGGTATTGTAAAATTATATTCAGTTTTACCTATATTATTCCCTGCTTCTCCATTAATTTCTGTAACGACAGAATAGCCCAATGCATTTCCTTGAAAATTAGTCAAAGGACTTCCTGCTGTTGCACCAATCTGATTTACAATTGGAGTATTATTATACATACCCATGATATAATACATATTGGGTATTGAGAATGTTTTCCCTGAAGATTTTCCTGAACTATCTAAGTATTTATAGCTTTTAGAAGTTACACCGCCCAAATTATCATCCCAAATAATACGTTTAATTCTTTTACCTGCTGCAAATAATATTTCTTTTGGATTGCTCGAAGGCTGTTCCCAACTTAACGAAACAGAAAAAGCTCCCTTTTCATAATCAGTAAGATCGCGTCCCTCAGGAGTTTTAGGTCTAACCTCTATAACATACTCTCCTGAATCTAGATTAATAGATCCTCTACCAATAAATAAGCTTCCCACACTGGTTTTTGGGTTCAATTTATAAACCGATACTTCAAAGGGGCAGCCATAATTGGTCATTGTAGAACTACACGTAGAAGTATCACCCGCAAAAGATGAAAATGATATTGCATTAACAGTACTAGTTTCTTGTCCCAAAGTGACTGTAAAAGGTTTCGAGACAAATACGCCCCTAGTACTATCATATAGACTAGGATCTTTAAATATATTACCTACTTTATGTTCAGTGGGAGTAGTAGGATTTATAAGCAATTCTTGGTAAAAGGGTGGCGGAATTACTGTGTTATGTTCATACTCAAAAGTGGCGCTTCCTCCGGTAGGATAAATAATTTTCTTAAGCATTCCTGCCTCAGATTTAATAGTATCTACCTGTCTATTATCGCCTTCGAAAAATGAAGAATACTCCCCATTATTTTTACCATTATAATATCCCCAGTTATCTTGTGCTGTTGAAAATCTGTTGGGTAAAACTTGAGGGTCATATACAAAAGAGTATTTCTTGCCTTTGCTTGTTGCTTTTGATCCCTCACTAACTATTGATTCCAGAAACAGTCTTTTTTTAGCCTGCGGCTCACTACTTCTTAAATAAAGTAATGAATTAGTGTCTTCACTGTTAGTATAAGTATAATTAAAAGAATGTTTGACTTTTAGAAGACCATCACTGCCAAAAACTTCTACTTTTTGTAAAGCATAACTATTTCGTAAATCTTCTCTTTGCGTTGCAAATTTGGTAAACACCACTTTTCCTTTATCAAACGTAATAGTCTTGATATGATATTGATTCATAAAAATTTTGGAAAAATGACTCGTAAGATAAAATCCCTGCCCATCATCAAAACTTCTCGAAAAATAATCCGGTCGCTCTTTTATATAGTCAAACTTAATCACTTTATTGCTAGGAGTAACAATATCCATTAACTGCCACGCATTATTATATGTGATATTGACCGACGAATTTTGAAGCCCTCCAACAGCCATAAATTGAGAAGAAGAGCTACCTTCTGGTTTGTCTATCGCTTTCCTCAAGCCATCTTTAGACGTACCAAAATAATATTTTATACCATCTTTATCCGTTATAACCCAACCCGTAATATAATAACCATCTTCAAATTTAGGTTCAATTTTAAAATCACTATATTTTTGAATTACAGGCTTTTTTGTCTTTTGATCAAAAATAAATTTACCAGAAAAATTTAAAAAATTAAAGAAATACACATCCGGCTCCATATCCATCAGACGATCTGACTCTATACCGGCTGTACTTCCAGCCATAACTCTCGCTCTTGTTTCCTGCGATGTATAAAAGGTATCGTAAAAATTTTCCTTTAAATAACCGTTATAACTTTCATCGGCTGCTCCTCTTTGCTGTCTGGTAATAACTCCTCCGGCATTTAAAGCCCAACCAGTACCAACCTGAGGTGCCATTTCACTTACCTGAATTCCTCGGGCATGATAAGAAACCTGAATTGGCAGTTTTATTTCTCCCGATTCAATCGTGTAAAGCGGTACTGATATATTCGGTAATCCTGTATAATGTGAAACAGGTACTTCGACAAACTTTCCCAGTGAAGCTGCCTCCGGTGAAGGAGGAACAATTTTAGGAACAAAGTCATTTTGTGCTATTGCTTTTGTTGAAGTGATCAAAATGATCATCAAACAACAAAAGATTTTAACGTGATTTTTTATAGTTACTATATACATTTTTGTAATTCTATTATATCTTATTTACTTGTTATTCTTTTGATCACTTTTACAGATTCTGTTTTTACATCTGTTTTAATATTGATGATGTAAATTCCCTCTGCATAAGCACTTAAATCAACTGGTACAGTTCTACTCGAGATACTGAAATTTTGCAGCGTTCTACCTGTCATATCCACAACACTGGCTGTTCCTGAAGTAAAATCGTAACCTATAATAACATTTGTATATGTCGATACCGGATTTGGAATGGCTTCTATACTTGATTTAACTTTTTCGATTTTTGTTTTGTCTTTCAACTTTACAACCCAAAAATCACTACCCCCAATATTGGAGTTTTTATCTTTTGAAGCGCCTGAATTAGACGTTCCTGCCATCAAATATCCTCCATCGCGGGTTTCTATCAATTTTCTAAGAATATCCTCGCCTGCACTTCCAACGGTTTTATTCCACAATTCCTCTCCTTTTTCATCAATCTTTAAGGCGATATAATCATTGATTCCGTCTTTTTCTTTGACAGCCACATTGGTTAATTTTCCAACGATTCCCTCTCTTGGAACTCTTCTTTCACTTTGGGCATATCCGCCAATTAAATACGTATGATCTTTGTTTTCTACCAATGAGGTCAAAATATCCACTTTTCCAAAATCATAGGTTTTACTCCATACAACTCCTCCTTCTTCATCTAGTTTCAAAACCCAATAATCGGTTCCGTTTCCAACTATTCCTCCCAATAAAGTAAGTGGGTTTGTACTGTTTGAATTTGCTCCTATAATATATCCGCCATCATTTGTCTGATGAATTACATAAGGCTGGTCATCACCTTCTGCCCCATAAGAATTTTGCCACTCTATTTCTCCAACATCATTTATTTTTAAAACCCAAACATCTCCAATTCCTTTATTGCTTTCCGTTTTATCACCAGATCGTGATGAAGTGGAATATCCCGCCAGAATAAAACCATTGTCTGTTGTTTGCTCCATACTTCTTAGTAAGTCTGCATATTCTCCTCCGTAAGTTTTTTGCCACTCAATAACACCTTGTTTGTCCAATTTTACAACCCAGTAATCCATGTTGCCTCGACTTTTTTCTGATTTACTGTACAAATCTGCTTTGGTAGTTGTCAGGGACTTTGCATCAGGTTTAATATCTAAAATAGAGACAGGGCTGGGGCTTGAAGATCCTCCTAAAATATAACCTCCGTCTCTGGTCTGAAAAGCGCATAACAATTCATCTGAACCATTGCCGCCAATTGTTCGTTGCCACTGCTCAGCTCCGGAAGCATCTAATTTTATAACCCAAAAATCAGTAAGTCCTTTACAATCTTCTGCTTTTTGAAAACCTGTTCCTGAACTTGAAGTTCCTGCCAGAATAAATCCACCATCTTTTGTGTTTTTGATACTTTGAAGTAAATCAAATCCACTTCCTCCAAAACTTTTCTGCCAGTCAAGTTCTCCCTTTTCAGTCATTTTCCACACCCAATAATCAAGATCTCCATGATTATCGTCTGATTTATTTCCTGTTTTATTAGATAATGAACTTCCTGCCAAAATAAAACCATAGTCGGCTGTTGGCTGTGCGTCAAAAAGGTAATCAGCATGTTGTCCTCCATATGATTTTTCCCAAAGAATATCTTGAGAATAAGTAATTAATGGCAATAAAAAAGGAAGGAGTAGGTAAAGTTTTTTCATACGCATTTTAGATTTCAAACTATTTTTTGCCTGCAAATCTAAATGGTGATTCTGTCAAAACTTTACGGGTTTCCTCATTTTGAAATTCTTTTTATAAGCCATTAAAAAAACATGAGCAAAGACGCCACTTTAGAGTTAATAAAACTTATCAACTTCATTTATTTTTTAAAATTATCCTAAAATTATTCTTATAATTACCTCATCGAGACTATGAATAAATTGTTATTCTTAAAATTTGAAACATGGCTTTCTGCAAGTCACAAATCCATAATTTCTATTAAATAAAAAAAGCGCAAAGTCAGAGACATTTGCGCAGCTTTTTATAAGGAACTCTTTGCAGAGCAGGGATGGAGTATTTAACTTTATCTAAAATTTAATGTAAATCATATTGATTAAAAGATTTAGCATCCAAAACATTTACAACTCAATTATCGCCTTTTTCGATTTCTAACAATCCCGAATCAGCAACATATTTGTTCGTTAATCATTAACGCTTAATACATTACTTAAATTAATTTTTAGTTTTCAAAAAATAGCTCTTTAAAATTAAAAATATCTTTAAGCCAATAACAAGTAATAGAATTACAAGAAAAATCATATTTAAAGAAGCCGATACAAATTTGTACACAATACATATATTTAATAAAAGAATAGCTGATAAATCGTAAAATGTAAAATTTGATATCTTCTGTTTTGAAATAATTGTATAAGTATTGTAGAGCAATAGAACTATAAATATCAAGACAAATACAAAATTGATGTAGTAAAGTTTCAAATCAGCAGTCTTTAAAGAAGAAAAAAAAGGAACCAGTAAAAACTGAATTAATTCTAAGTATGTAAAACGTTTTTTATTTAATATCATTTCTATAATTTGTTTTTTGAATCTGCAATTTATTACAGCATAAAAAAATGCACAAAGTCAGAGACATTTGCACAGTTTTTCATTTGAAATTATTATAGAATACCTTATTCATACATTTCAGGTTTTACGATATATTCTGTTACGAATTCTCCGTTCTTATCTGTGTAATGGTAGTTCAAAGTAACTTTATTATCTCTGAACGATTTCATCTGAGGATTGCTTTTTATATTTTCTAAAACTCCCGGGAAAATATATTTCTTTACGGTATCCAATTTAACCTCAGCTTTCGTTAATCCTAAAATATAATTATACTGAATCGTTTTATCCGGTAAAGCAACAACGTTTTTCAAAGTTGTATATTCATCAACTCTCATCGGACAGCTTTTATTCATTTCGTTTGCTGTCTCGGTAAGTTGCTTATCAATCGATGGGTTAAACAAGGTTTGTGTTGCAAAAAATACAATTACAAAACCCACTACAAATCCTAAAAATGTTTTAAGGTTAAATTTCTTTTCTGGCTTACCAGCAGTTTCTTTTTTGATTTCAGGAGTTATATTCTCGCTTTCGTTTCTCGACAATTCATAACCACAATTGGAGCAATATTTTGAATTTGAATCATTTTCTGCTTCACATTTTGAACAAATAGTCTTCATAAGCTTTGGCTTTTTTTGGATACTAATATAGTTTTTTTATACATGTATCTCAACGTTTAAAACTAAAAAATGCGTAAAGCCAAAGACTATTACGCATTTAAAAAACAATTAACTCTATCGACAGAGTCAACTAAAAAAATCTTACTTCAGGAAATAATCGGCATCGATTAATTTGTTTCCTGTATCATCATAAACTGCATAGTTAAAACCACTCTGAACACAATACGAACCATATTCTCCTTCTTTATTCAGGGCAATAAAACCTACCTGAATATCCTTTAATTCTTTGTTTCTATTCTTGGTGAGTTTTATAATTCTTGCGACAGCTTCTTCACAAGCTTTTTGAGGCGATTTTCCTTGTCGCATTAATTCAACGACTAAATGACAGCCGGAAATTCTGATTACTTCTTCGCCGTGACCTGTTGCCGTTGCTGCTCCAATTTCATTATCTACATATAAACCTGCGCCAATAATTGGAGAATCTCCTACCCGACCGTGCATCTTAAAAGCCATTCCGCTTGTGGTGCATGCTCCCGAAAGATTTCCGTTGGCATCCAAAGCAATCATTCCAATTGTATCGTGATTTTCGATATTCGCAATTGGTTTGTATTTACTGTCTTTTAGCCATTCTTTCCATTCTTTTTCGGATTCTTCTGTTAGCAGGTTTTCTTTTTTGAAACCTTGAGATAATGCAAATTGCAATGCTCCGTCACCAACTAACATTACGTGAGGCGTTTTTTCCATCACTGCTCTCGCAACTGATATTGGATGCTTTATATATTCTAAACAAGCTACAGATCCTATATTAGCGTTTTCATCCATAATGCAAGCGTCCAACGTTACACGGCCATCTCTATCCGGACGTCCGCCATAACCTACGCTTCTTTCTTTTGGATCGGCTTCAGGAATTTTCACTCCGGCTTCAACAGCGTCCAAAGCCGTTCCGTTCTTTTTTAGAACTTCCCAGGCAGCTTCGTTTGCAGGAATTCCAAATCGCCAGGTCGAAAGTACAATTGGCTTTTTTACTTTCTTCGAAACTATGATTTTTTCTTCTTCTTCAGAATTTGAATTAAAAGATTGCAACGCCACAGCAACTGAAGCTATTGCTGCCGTTTTTATAAAATTTCTACGATTTGAATTTGTCATAATAAATAAAATTTTAAACCATATAAGTTATGTAAGATCATTTAAGCTGGCTGTTTATAGCTACTCAAAATTAAATCATATAAGTTATATAAGCACAGTAAAATTGTTTTTTACATGAACTTACATAACTTATATGGTTTAACTAATCTAAGCTGTATAAAGCAAACTTGTCGCTCCTAATAATGCTGCAATTTCATTATCTGTAGAAACCGAAACATTGACTTTACTTCCTGATTCTTCTAATTTCTTGTTGAAAGTCGGTAAGAAAAACTCACTCGCATTTGCAATTTTTCCTCCAATAATAAAACTATCTGCCGAGAATTTTTCTAACCACGGAATAACAATCGCAGCTAAATCTTCTCCCATTTTTTCAAACGCCTTTATTGCTACTTTATCTTCGGCTTTAGCCAAATTAAAAAGCTCCAATCCGTTGCTTATTTTTTTTCCGCTTAAAGCGAAATAACCAGCAATAAGTCCACGCGCAGAAACATAATCTTCGGCAATTCCGTGTCTGTAAGGCTGATCATATATTTCTCCGTCTTTTGGTACTAAATCACCTGTATTTATAGATTCTCCTTTGTCAATAAAACAAGCGCCAAGTCCTGTTCCAAGTGTGATTGCCATTACTTTTTTAGAAAGATTATCAGCATCTTTAAAAACTTCGCCTTTACCAAAACAAACCGCATCATTTTCAAAAAGGATCGGAAAATCATTTGACAGATTCAATTTATTCTGAAACAAATCCCGAACATTTAATCCATAAAAATGCTCGTATTTTGATTGCCCTTTTATCCAGCAAACTCCATTTTCATAATCAAATGGCCCAGGCATGCAAACTGCCAATCCAGTTGTGGTTTCTACTTTAGAATTTTCGATAGAAGTTCTGATCGCTTTTTCCCAAATTGTCATTACTTCTTCTACTGGCAAATTAGAATCAAACGACTCTTTATGCAACGAAAAATCAATGACTTTCATACCTACAATATCTATAATCGCTGCGGTAATATGTGTACCTCCAATGTCTAATCCAACGGCATATTCTTTATTCATTCTTTTGTATTTTGGATTTGAATCACTAAGAAATCAAGAGAAAACTAAATATAATTTTCAATTCACACTTAATCTCTTAATGCTATATTTTAGTTTTTTAAATGTTTTTGTCTTTTAAAATTTGCGGATAATGAATACTCGTATGAACAATCATTTCGCCAAATAATGTATTCGCCCAAGCAAACCATTTTCGGGTAAACTTTGTTACATCGTCTTTATGGAAAGATTCGTGCATAAATCCTGTATCGGCGTTTGTTTTGATCAAGTTGCTAATACAATGTTTTATTTCATTTTCATCAACACTTGTAATCGCTCTTAAAACAATACTCATTGGCCAAATAGTATCTGTTCCGGTATGTGGCCCGCCAACACCTTCGCCTGCTTTTCCTTTATAGAAAAACGGATTGTTTTCTGAAAGCACGACTTTTCTTGTGTTCAAATACAATTGATTGTCCGGTTCAATTGCGCCTAAATAAGGTAATGATAATAAAGACGGAACATTGGCATCATCCATCATATGGAAACTTCCGTAACCGTTTACTTCAAAAGCAATGATTTTTCCGAATTTTGGATGATCGATAATTCCGTTTTCTTCTAACCCTTTCTGAACTTGACCTTGTAATTCTTTGGCTTTAGCTACTAAATTATCATCTTTTAATGCTGGCAAAGAGAAAATTTCCTGAAGATATCCAAGTACTTCGATCGCAAACATATTACTCGGAATTAAATACCCAAATAAAGTACTATCGTCACTTGGTCTAAAAGTCGAAACAATTAATCCGCAAGGTTTTACCGGATATCCGTAACCGCTTAACGGCACGCCATCTGTAGCCCAAGCTGTAACTCTCTGAAAATTGTATGGTCCTTTATCTGTCCAGCGTTGTTGTTCTTTGAAAGTTTGAATAACCAAAAGCATCGCTTCTTTCCACTTGCTGTCAAACAAACTGATGTCTCCCGTTTCTTTCCAATATCCATGCGCAAGTCTTATTGGATAACACAAACTGTCAATTTCCCATTTGCGTTCGTGAATACCAGGCTGCATTTTAGTCATGTCATTTTTCCATTCGCTTACCTGATTAAAATCTTTGTAAAAAGCATTCGCGTAAGGATCTAATAAAATACATTTAGTCTGGCGATTGATTACTCCTTTTACCAATTCTGCCAGTTTTTTATCTTCTTTTACAAACGGAATATACGGCCAAATCTGCGCTGTACTATCACGCAGCCACATTGCATCGATATCTCCTGTAATCACATATGTATCAGGTTTTCCATCGATGATTTCAAAATCTACAGTTGTATCTAAAGTGTTTGGAAAACAGTTTTCGAACAACCAAGCCAATTCCGGATTTGCGATTTGCTTTTTGATTCTTACGATTGCGGCTTCAACGGCTTTACTCGTAAATTTTCTTTCGCCTAAAGGTGGTCTTTTCGTAATAAAATCTTTCAAAGCAAAATTGAAAGCATCTGAATTCATTCCGAAAACATCGGTTTGAAGTGCCAATAATCCTGCTGAAAAAATCCCTGTGTTTTTTATAAATTTTCTACGTGATTGCATAGTATTATTTTGAAGTTGAATAAGAATATGGATAAGAACTTGCCGAAGTTCCTCTTTGTAAATTAGGTTTACTGCTCATGTCAAAATTTAACTCTCCGCCTTTTAATACATCAAAATGATTGATGAAATTTTTGGTATGAGTTGCATTGTTCCATTTTAAATCCTGAACATATTTATTGGTTTCAGAATTGTTTGGTGCATTGATTACTAATTGTTTTCCGTTTTCTAATTGCAAGGTTAATTTCTTAAATAATGGTGCTCCAAGAACATATTCGTCTGTTCCCGGACAAACTGGATAGAATCCCATTGCAGAGAAAACATACCAGGCAGAAGTTTGTCCGTTATCTTCATCTCCGCAATATCCGTCAGGAGTTGGTTTGTATAAACGGTTCATCACTTCACGAGACCAATATTGAGTTTTCCAAGGTTCACCCGCATAATTGTACAAATAAATCATGTGCTGAATAGGTTGATTTCCGTGAGCATATTGTCCCATATTCATGATTTGCATTTCACGGATTTCATGAATAACTGCACCATAATAACTATCATCAAAAATTGGCGGAGTTGAGAAAACTGCATCTAATTTTGCGGTGAATTTTTTCTCACCGCCCATTAAATTAATCAAACCATTTACGTCATGAAAAACACTCCAGCTGTAATGCCACGCATTTCCTTCGGTAAAAGCATCTCCCCATTTAAACGGATTGAAATCTTTTGGGAAGCTTCCGTCTTTATTTCTACCGCTCATTAAACCAATTGACGGATTATAAAGATTCTTATAATTCATCATTCGTTTTTCGTATAAATTAATTTCTTTTTTAGGACGATTTAAGGCTTTAGCCAATTTCCAAATCGAGAAATCATCGTAAGCATATTCTAATGTTCTGGCTGCATTTTCATTGATTTTCACATCATAAGGAACATAACCTAAAGTGTTGTAATACTCCACTCCTTTTCTTCCTACAGCTTCTAATGGACCTTCGTTATTGGCGCCATGTAATAAAGCTTCATACAATTTATTGATATCGTATCCTCGTAATCCTTTGATATAAGCATCAGCAACTACAGAAGCGGAGTTATTCCCAACCATTACATCTCTGAATCCCGGACTTGACCATTCCGGCAAGAAACCACCTTCTTTATAATCGTTGATTAATCCTTGCTGCATTTCTGTATTGATAGAAGGATAAACTAAATTTAACAAAGGGTATAAAGCTCTGAAAGTATCCCAAAATCCTGTTCCTGCAAACATATAACCCGGTAAAACTTGTCCATTATACGGGCTGTAATGCACGATTTCTCCTTTTGCATTTACTTCATATTGCTTTTGCGGAAAACAAGCGGTACGGTATAAACTGGAGTAAAACGTTTTTAGTTGTTCTTCGCTTCCACCTTCAGCAGATAATTTTCCTAAAACTTTATTCCATTCTTGTTTTGATTGCGCTACAGTTTCATTAAATGAAGAAGTTCCTAATTCATTCTTTAAATTCAACTCAGCTTGTTCCTGACTGATAAATGAAGAGGAAACTTTTACGTTTACGATTTCTCCTTTTTTAGTTTTGAAACCGACAATTGCACCAACATGATTTTCTTTTAATTCTAATTTGTCTTTTTCTAAAATTTTATCATGCCACGTATAATTAGTAGCAAATGGTTTATCGAATTGTAGTACAAAATAGTTCTTAAAGTTCTCCGGAACGCCACCACTATTGCGTGTTGTATATCCTATAATTTTATTTTCTGACGGAATTATTTTGATATAAGATCCTTTATCAAAAGCATCGATTACAATAGAAGAATGCTCATTTTCAGGAAAGGTAATCTGAAAATGTGCTGCTCTTTCTGTTGCAGTAATTTCGGTCGTTACATCATAATCAGCAAGGTATACGCTGTAATAATATGGCTTTGAAACCTCAGCTTTATGGCTGAACCAGCTCGCTCTTTCGTTTTCTTCAAAAGTCAATTTTCCGGTTACCGGCATGATCGAAAACTGTCCGTAATCGTTTATCCAAGGCGATGGCTGATGCGTTTGCTTGAATCCTCTAATCTTTTCTGCGGTATAAATATACGCCCATCCGTCGCCCATTTTTCCGGTTTGTGGCGTCCAGAAATTCATTCCCCAAGGTCGACAAATTGCAGGATAAGTATTTCCGTTCGAAAGACTATGCAAAGATTGTGTTCCCATTAAAGGATTTACATATTCTACAGGATCTAAAGTTTTAACTTGCGCGTTTGCTGCAAAAAAGCACTGCATTACCCCTAAAAAAATTAAACTCTTTATTTTCATTTTGTGTGAATTGTGTGTTGTAAAATGTGATCTGAAAACTAAAAACTGTGACTAAAAAACACCTCTAAAATCTATATTCTATATTCTATATTCTATATTCTAAATTCTAAATAGGTCTATCTTCCTTTTTTACTCCAAAAGTTGTCGATGGTTTACTTCCCATAAACAATTTTAATTCTCCTCCTTTTACGATCATATCATGTGTAATGTATGATTTTGTATAAGGCTTTCCGTTATATTCTGCTTTTTGAATATAGATATTTGTTTTGCTATTATCGATTGCATTCAAAGTAAACGAAATTCCTTCTTTATGATGAATTGTCGCTGTATTTACCAACGGACTTCCTAAAACATAAATTCCGTTTGCCGGATTAACCGAATAAAATCCCATTGAAGAGAAAACATACCAAGCCGACATTTGTCCTAAATCTTCATTTCCGCATAATCCGTCCGGTTTTGTCGAGTAGAATTTATCATCAATTTCACGAATTAATTTTGCTGTTTTCCAAGGTTGTCCTGCATAAGCATATAAATATGGAATATGGTGATTTGGCTCATTTCCTTGTGCATATTGACCAATTAATCCACTAATATCCGGTGAAATTTCTTCTCCTTCTACTTTATCTGTGATTAAGAAAAGTGAATCTAATTTAGCTAAAAACTTATCATCATTTCCAAATAATTCAATTAAACCGTAAGGATCCTGAGGAACCAACCAAGTGTATTGCCACGCATTTCCCTCAACATAATCGTCTTTACGATGTGCTGACGAAAGCGGGTTAAATGGTGTTCTCCAATTTCCATCAGTCAATTTCCCTCTCATGAAAGTAGTTTCTTTATCGAAATAAAGTTTGTACAAATTAGCTCTTTTAGTGAAATAATTATAATCATCTGTTTTGCCTAAAGATTTTGCCATTTGTGCCACACAATAATCATCAATTGCATATTCTAAAGCATTCCCAACGGATTCTAACATTTTATCAGCAGGAATATATTCTAATTTTTGAACATAATCCATTCCGTCACGCGTTTGCATCGCCGTTTTTTTGATGGCTTCGTATGCCAATGCGGTATCGTAATCTCTGTAACCTTTCATATAAGCATCAACAATAACAGCAATCGAGTGATTTCCGTTCATCGTATTGGTTTCATTGCCCATTAAATGCCAAACCGGTAATCTGCCTTGCTGTTCGTAGATTGCCAAAAATGACTTAACGATATCGTTGATTTTATCCGGTTGTGTAATCGTGTATAAAGGATGTAAACCACGATATGTATCCCAAAGTGAGAAAGTCGTGTAGTTTGTGAAATTTGCTTTTTCGTAAACTTTCTTGTCTGTTCCTCTATAATCTCCGTTTACATCGTTGAAAATAGACGGCGCAAACATGGTGTGATACAAAGCAGTGTAAAAAACTTTCATGGTTTTATCATCTCCTTTGATCTGAATTTTATTTAATTCTTTGTTCCATTTTGAAGTCGCTTCTTTTGCTACAGCATTAAAATCCCAACCCGGAATCTCCGCTTTAATATTCGCAGAAGCGTTCTCATAACTTACCGGAGAAATCCCTACTTTTACTAAAACTTGTTTGTTTTTTAAAGTCTTGAAATCCAAAACGGCTTTCATTTTTAAACCTTCTCCTTCGTTTCCGGAAACAGCCGTTGTATTGTCGTAAAGTGTAATATTTGAAATTGGTTCTGAAAATTCGATCGTAAAGAAAATACGTTGATCAGCCGCCCAACCCGCAGAATATCTGTATCCTGCAAGAGTAGTTTCATTGATTTTTTTGATAAACGTTTTTACTGGTTTATCCCAACCTATTCCGTCTGCAAGATCAAGTAAAACGTGATTATCTGTAGTAGAATTAAAAGTATATTTATGAAAACCGACTCTTTCGCTGGCGGTTAACTCGGCTTTGATTTTGTATTTATCTAATAAAACGCTGTAATATCCGGCTTTGCTTACTTCGTTTTTATGAGAGAAATAAGAACCGTAACCAGTTGCCATATCTTCTTTTGTTCCTTTGGTAAGTGGCACTTTTCCTGAAACAGGAAGTAGCAAAATATCGTTTAAATCTCCAATTCCGGTTCCGCTTAAATGCGTGTGCGTGAATCCTAGAATTGTGTTACTTGCATAGTTGTATCCGCTGCACCAATCCCAACCTTCAAACACATTTACGGGACCTAATTGTACGGCTCCAAAAGGAACATTGGCGCCCACAAATACGTGTCCGTGACCTGCAGATCCTATAAACGGATTTACATATTGGGTGTAATCTAAACTAGCTTGTTTTGCTTTCTTTTCCTGCGAAATTGCAGATAAATTGACTAACATAATTATAGCGAAAACAATTTGTTTGTATTTTGTAATCATATTATTGTTTTTTATTTTGACTTGCTTAAATGATGGGCCACGGATGATACGGGTTAAACTGATTTACACAGATATTTTTTTAATTTTTGAACCTAAAAATTTAACCGCAAAGTACGCAATGATTTACGCAAAGATCGCAAAGTAGACGCACTGCTGTGCGCCTCTACGGAAAACCTTTGTCCCTTTGCACCTCAGAACCTTAGTACCTTTTAAGAACATCATATAGAGAATAAACTCTAACTTCTGGCTTTGCTATTTTTCCTTCAAATGTGATTGTTTTTTCTTCTCCTGCTTTTAGGCTGAAATAATTATCGCTCCATTTTCCGGTGTATCCTTTTATCGAAACATTGACGTATTTTGCATCTTTTAAGGCTTTCAGCGTCAGCTTGTTTCCTTTTAGTTTCCAGGTAATTTTTGGATCATCTAGTTTTAAACTTATCGGACGAGTTAAATCAATTTCCGGAGTTTTATCATCTCGATACGCTTCTTTCATTGCATACCAAGCCGCTTTTGGTTGTCTGTCATAATAATCAGTTACACTCCAACTTGCTACTGGCCAGCAATCGTTAAGCTGCCAAACCAAAGTTCCCATATTATAAGGCGCTTTTGAACGGTGGATTCCGATAATATTTTTAAGAGAATAATACTGTAAACATTGTGTCAGATACGTATAATCCTCAACATTCATTTTACTTATTTTAGCAGAATCAATAAAATAACGACTCAAATACGAATCTAATTTCATAAATCCTTTTCCGGCTTTTTGATGCGCCTGCAAAATATCCGAATATAAATATCGGTCTTCAGCCTGCGTAAATCTTTCGATAGAAGAATAATTTGGCATTGCCTGCATTCCGTATTCGCTCACAAAACGTCCTGTTTTATTTTGTACCGCTTCAACATCTTCTAATCCCCACCAGGTTCCCCAATAATGGCTATCACCTTCAGTTAAACTTTTTGCTTTTGACCAATGAAATGATGGCGAAGAACTAATATATGGACGTTTATTATCGACTTCTTTTACCCATTTTGGAATACTGTCCTGAAACAAACGAACGTAATCTTTCCATAAACGAATCGAATCTTGTTTTGGCATTTTCATGCTTTTTTGCCATCCCCAATCTTTAAAGGCTTCGTCGATTTCATTATTTCCGCACCATAAAACGATACTTTTATGATGACGTAAACGCTTAACCTGATACTGAACTTCTTTTTTTACATTGGCAAAAAAAGCATCATCTCCCGGTATCATTGTTCCGGCAAACATAAAATCCTGCCAAACATAGATTCCGTTTTTATCACATAAATCGTAAAAATAATCATCTTCATAAATTCCGCCGCCCCAAACACGAAGCATATTCATATTGGCATCTTTGGCCATACCAATAACTTTTTCGTATTCTTTTTTGGTTACTCTGGATAGAAAAGCATCTGACGGAATATAATTGGCGCCTTTCATATAAACTGGCTTTCCATCTATTTTAAAATAGAATGTTTTACCAACATTATCAGGTTCTTGTACCAATTCGATTTTGCGATCTAATACATATGGTTTCTCTGGATTTTTATTGTCGTAGGCTTCTAATCTTGGCGTTTTCCAAATTCCGCAAGTGGTGAATTTTGGTCCCCAATCCCATCCAAAATGATATTGCGCTTTACGAACATAAGCACGTGGATTATCCGGAATTACAAATGGTAAATCTTTTTTTGCAAGTGAATCAACTACATTTTGTGCCGATTTAAATACAATTACCAAATCGTTATTTCCTGATTTCAATATCTTTTTTACATCTACACGCCATTGCAGGAACATATTATCAGCTTTCAAAACCAATTGGTTGTTCAGGTAAACGGTCGCATAAGTATCTAATCCGTCAAAAACGAGTTCTGTATTTTTCTTTTTTAAAGTTTCGGGAGTTACTTTAAAAGTGGTTTTATATTCCCAATCTTTCTTTTCGATCCATTCTAATTTTTTCTCATTGTCTCTGTAAAATGGATCCGGAATTGCTTTATTATTCAATAAATCAGTATGGATTTCTCCCGGAACTGTTGCAGGATTCCATTTTTCAGTTTTTGTTTCCCGATATTGCCAACCCGTTTTTATATCTATGTTTTGAGCATTTGCTGCCAATGAAAAACTGGCAAGACAAATTCCGACAAACCAATAAAAGCTTTTTTTACATTCCATTCTTACTGAGTACTATATTATATATACATTGCAATTCAATCGTTGGCAGTTTGAGAAGGATAATTGATTTTTCAATTATTCCTTCTCTTTAGGTTTTTAATCAGAATAAAAGGTAACTAACAAAATATCCAGAAATCATTTCCTTTTTTACGGCTGCCAAGCTTTATTTTAATTATTAATTATTGATTTTAAATTGTTAATTCTTTTGAATTAAAAAAATCGAAAACTCAATCATTCACTTTATGTTCTTTTGATGATAATTCCATCTTTTTCAGCAGAAGCAACTTGTCTTTGCGAAAAAAAAGGTTTTAAACAGGAACGGGTTTCTGATATAACTCCTCTAATTTAATGAAAATCAAAATAGAAATTAAAAATAAGCCGGGTGGTACAGGTATTCCTACCCGGCTTAATTCAACTAACTAACCAAAATTATTAACTATTGTTTATCCCACCAGATTCTGGTTGTCATTAAATCCAACCCTTGGCGAGCTATTGCAGCTTTATAATTAGCCTCATTTGTTATCAATTCTGACTGATCATAAATTAATCTTCTTGGTACAGTTCCTTTTGTTTCTCCTGTAGGATCATTAACCGGAACTAAAACCGGATATCCTGTTCTTCTGTATTCTGAAAATGCTTCAAAACCATTGAATAACAATACAATCCATTTTTGAGTTATAATTTGTTCAATTTTTTGAGCTTCTGTTCCAGTAGCTTTAAAAGGATGAGCAGCAATATAAGTGTTGTATTCTGCAAGCGAAACTGCTGGTACTTTATCTCCAAAAATAACCAGAACTTCCATCGCAGCTCTTACTCCGTCTTCGTAATATTTTTGTGCTGTTCCTCCAACGTTCCAGCCTTTTACTGCTGCTTCTGCCAATATAAATTGTACCTCAGCATAAGACATAATCAAAGTTGGTGCATCTAAACGTAATACGGTAGAAGTGTTAGGATCTGAGAATAATTTTTTGTTTCCTCCCGGAAATTCTTTTGCATCATTTGCAAGTCCTTGTTGGTTTGCAGGATTGTTGTCTCCTGAAGCTTCCAATTTAGCGTAAATTCTTAAACGTGGATCGTTATTGTTTTTCAACATATCGATAAACGTTTTGCTGTATTTTGTATTAGCATCTCCTCCGTTAAGGTCATTTCTAACCCAAGATGAAGTAATAGGATTTGTTTTAACTCCTTGTGGTCCTGCATCATGTTTTAAAACAAGGCTGTCATCATTTGAAGTAAAAACACCTTTAGCTGCAGCTTTCTCAACATATTGTTGTGCTTTTGCAGGGTTCACTTTAGACAAACGCATTGCAACTCTCAACATTAATGAGTTTGCCAGTTTTTTCCATTTGGCAACATCACTTTGGTAATACAAATCGGCGCTACCTACAAATGCTTTATTAGCATCCAATGCAGTACCAGCTTCATCTAATTCTTTTAAAAGGTCATTGTAGATAGCTTCCTGTGTGTCATATTTTGGGGCAAAAACATTTCCATTATATCCCTTTCCTGCTTCGAAGTAAGGAATTTCACCGTAAGTATCTGTCAATTTTTGAAACATGAATACTTTCATGATTCTGCAAGCCTGAATCATATTACTATTTTCAGGAGAGTTTGGTACTACAGATAATAATTGAAAAATTTGATTCAATCCTTTACCGTATGATTCTCCAAAAAGAGATCCTGAATATTCAGAAGAATAAGTATATTTTGAACCTGGTCCGCCTAAAGAAGAAAATTGCTGAACGATTTGAGCCGCATATGCATTGTTTCCTCTTGTGTTAGAATAATCTTGTCCGTCTACATAAATCTCAGCAAGTGTAAACATAGATTTTATCGCTGGATCTGTCAATGCATTTGGATTCGTATTCATTTCCTCGAATCCTTTATCGCATGATGTTAATGTCATTGCACCAACAATTGCGATACAGAATATTTTTATAAATTTATTTTTCATCTTTCAATTTTATTATTAAAATTTGACATTAAGGCTTACACCATAGTTTCTTGTCAAAGGCATAGATGCTCTTTCAAGTCCTTGTGCATTACTATTAGAATAGTTTGATTCTGGATCGATGTTTGGAACTTTGTCATAAATTGTCCATAAATTATGAGCAGAAAACGCTAAGCTAACCGCTTGAAATGGTGTTTTAGACAAAGTCGATTTTGGGAAATTATAAGCAAAAGAGATTGCTCTTAATTTTACGAAATCAGCATCGTAAACAAAGTTTGATGTTATATCACTATAACTTCTCCAGTAATCGTATGCAGAAACTGTTGTGTTTACAGGATTTCCGTTAACATCTTTTCCTGATACCTGAACTCCGCCTTCACGTCCCGGAAGTGTTTGCTCTGATAATCCGTAACGAGTTCCTAATTGATTTGTAGCCGAGTAGATTTCTCCTCCAAATTTAGCATCTACAAAAACTGAAAGTGTGAAATTTTTATATTGAAAATCATTCGAAAGTCCCATTGAAGTTGGCGCTACACCTTGTCCTGCAATGATTAAATTTCCTCTCATGAATTTACCGTTTGTATCAAGTACAATATTTCCTTGTGAATCTCTTAAATAATCATAAGCTTTGATTACTCCAAAAGGCTGTCCTTTTTCTAAAACTACAGAAGCTCTTGAATCTCTGTTTCCTTCTAATGATTTGGTTGTAATTTTGTCTGAAAGACTTACTACTTTACTATCATTGTAAGCAAAATTATATCCAACGCTCCAAGAGAAATTTTTTGTTTTAACTGCTTTTACATTCACAGCAAATTCTATCCCTTTATTCAGGATTTCTCCCACGTTGATTTTTGTAGTTCTGTAACCAGAAGCTTGAGAAATATCAGCATCAGCAATATCGTTTGTTGTTCTTTTTTGGTAAAAAGTCAAATCTGTACTTACTCTGTTATTGAAAAATGTATTCTCGAAACCAAATTCGATTGTACTTACATTATAAGGTTTCAAATATTTATTTGGAACCGTTTCTCCATTAACACCCAAAATTGGCTGTCCTTGAGAATCTGTTTGTCCGTCTGGCGAAGTATAAGTCAATGACAAAGCATAAGCGTCTGGCAAAGCTCCTCCTACGTTACCCCAACCTGCTCTTAATTTTCCGTAAGACATCCATTCTGGTAAATCGATAATTTGAGAATAAATGAAACTTGAACTTACAGATGGGTAAAAAGTACTGTTGTTTGATGGATCTAAAGTAGAGAACCAATCTTCACGACCTGTTAAACTTAAGTATAAGAAATCTTTGTAACCTAAATCAGCTGAATAGAAAAGTGAATTTACTTCGCTTTCTGAAAACAATTTCTCTGTTTTGTCCGGTTGTGTATTTCCGTAGAAATATTTGAACGGAACGATAAAATTGTTTCCTTTCATTTTAATACCGCTGTATCTGTTGTGTTGACGGTTAGCTCCAATGAAAGCATCCAAAGAAAGATTCTTGGCGATATCACCTTTATATCCTAAAAAAGCAGAAGCGTTATATTCAGAACGGCCTTCAACTCTGTTTTCATAAGATCCTCCAGGATTGTAGTTGATTCCTGTAGGCTCGATTTCAGTGTATTCATAATTAATATCATCAATACCAATAACACCTTTAGCATAAATTTTCTCAGTAATGTTATAATTTACTTTTGCAGAACCAATAAAACGCTTTCTTAAGTCTTCATTCAAAGGCTCTTGTGTAGCAAAATAAGGATTTGTATGGTAAGTGTTTGCACCAAAATAATCTGCTTCACCACCGTTTTCATCGTATCCGTTATTGATCCATCTAATGTCTGTTCCCGGAGTTAGGAATGTCGTTGGGAAAGAAGGATTTCTAGGCGAATCATTCAAATAAGGTCTATTATTACTTTTCTCTGTAATATATTGTGCGTTAGTTTCTACACTAATTTTTTTGTTTGGTGCCGAATTCAAACTCAAAGCCACGTTATTTCTTGCGAAATTTGTTCCCGGTAAAATAGACTCATCTTTAGTGTTTCCAAAAGATAATCTGAAATTAGTAGTTTCATTTCCACCAGAAATAGCTAAAGTATTACTGAAAGAATATCCTGTTCTGTAGAAATTCTCAACATTGTCTTTTCCGTAAGCTTGGTATGGTCTTGTTTTTCCGTCAAGCGAAAGAGAAGGTGTTCCGTCGTATTTATCTCCCCATGCAAAATAGTAAGAATCCCTAAGTTCCTGTAAGTCTGAAAATCTTGTTGCAACACCATTTACAGGCGCTCCGGCTCCGTATTGATCTTGCCAGTGCAAAAGACTTGCAGGTGTATTAAAAGTAGAATTTGTATTAAAATCTACTCCAATTCCAGTTCCGTTTTTACCTTTTTTAGTTGTAATCAAGATAACACCATTTGATCCTCTGTACCCGTAAAGAGCAGAAGCAGCACTACCTTTTAATACAGACATAGAAGCAATATCATCTGGATTGAAAGAAGACATACCATCTCCTTTATCAGCTCCACCCCACATATTTGCATTTCCTTGTTGACTGTTATCAATCGGAATTCCGTCTACCACATACAAAGGCTGGTTTAATCCAGAAGCAGATGTTGCTCCACGAATTACTACACGGCTTGAACCTGAAGGTCCTGTAACAGGTGCAGAAACGTTAACTCCGGCAATTTTTCCCTGAAGGGCATTTCCTAAGTTAATCTCTTTATTTTTTGTCAGGTCGTCGCCTTTAATTTCTCCAACTGCGTAACCTAAAGCTTTCTTTTGTTTCTTAACTCCAAATGAAGTTACTACAACATCTTTTAATTCTTGTAAATTTTCTCCTAATACAACCGCAACACGGTTTTCTTTTTCCTGAAGTACTACTTGTTTTGAAGCAAAACCTATAGAAGATACATTTAAAGTTACCTTCCCTTCCGGAACATTCATCTTGAATCTACCTTCAGCGTCTGTAACTGCGCTAAACGGTTTTCCTTGAACCTCTATGGATGCAGCAACAATTCCCTTGTTCTCTGCATCAGTCACTATGCCTGTTATTAATCGGTTTTGTGCAACAGCTCCTAAGCTGCTTAACAATACCATTCCTAACACTGCCAATATTCGTTTCATAAGCATTTTTTTTGGTTATTTGTTTTGATTTTTGTTGATTTTAACGTGATTGTTTTTAATAATTAGTAATAAAATTTGAACTCAGTTTAATATGGTATCTAAAGATCTTCACCTCTAAATACTATGACTTAACAGCAACATAAATACTTTCCTAATCTTAAGAAATCGATATAGTGAACACGTTAAAAAAAACAACTGATAAACACAGTTTAGTCTTCTAAAACTTACTAAAACGATTTAGTAAAATGACTAAAAAAAAACGAACCGTTTTTTTTTAATTTTTTTAAATATTATCCTTTAGAATCAAACAGATTCCCGGATTATTAACCTGCCTTTTTTAAGGCTTTTTTCTACTTCAAACTTCTCCATGTCAGTCATCTGACTCATTAACAACTGTATCGATTTAACTGCGATATCCTCAATAGGCTGCGCAATTACAGTAATTGTTGGTGTATGCAATTTAAAACTATCATGATCATCAAAACTAATCACCGAGATATCGTCAGGAATACTAATTCCCATCTTTCTAAAAGCCTGAAGTCCCGCAAGTCCCATATAATTGGTTAAAAATAAAACAGCATCTATGTCTTTGTTTTTTTCAAAAAAACTTAATATATCGGCTACCTTATTTTCTTCAGTACTATTATAATCCAGGTGAAGCACAAGTGTTTCATCATAGTTCCCTTCTTCTTTCAAAGCATCGCGATAACCATCTTCTCGTAATTTCATCTGAACCATTTCAGATGTATTATTTACAACAGCAATCTTTTTACAGCCTTTATTGATCAAAAATTTTGTAGCCGTATTAGAGGCTTCATAATTATCCATTACAACATGACTTACTCTTTGACCTGGAAAATACCTGTCGACTAATACTACGGGTTTTCTTAATTTTATAAGAAGATCTATTTTCTCTTCAAGATTTTGTGTCGGCGTAATAATAAAACCATCCACATTTGCCTGCAAAAGACTATGTATCAACTCTTCAGAACGTTCATCATCTCCACCAGTACTACAATAAAAAACCCTGTAATCAATGCTCTTCGCTTCATCTTCTATGACTCTCGCAAGATCTGCAAAGAATTGATTCGAAATATCTTCAACAATAAGTCCAATCGATCTTGTTTTTCCAGTTCTTAGACTGGTTGCAATCATGCTGGGTCTGTAGTTAAGCTTTTCAGCAACTTCCTGCACCTTTTTTATTACTGCAGGACTGATTCCCATTTTCTCGCCTTTATCATTAATGACAAAAGATACAGTAGATATAGACACTTGCGCCTCTGTGGCAATATCCTTAATAGTAATCTTTTTCATTTAGCGAATTAATTTTTTATTAAGTTGTTGTTAATTGAATCACAAATATATATATAAAAATAGTTACTAAAACGATTTTGTAATTATTTTTTTAAATAAATCATTTTTTTAGAGTTAATTACAAGTAGAATCCTCAGTAATTATAAGTTTTTCTTTATTAATCATTTATTCCCATTTTAATGATTTCGAACTTTTACAGGATATAACCAGCCTTCTGATAAAGTATTTTCAACTGAGAACAGACAAAAGCTTAAAATCAATAAAAATTCGAAAAAGGAACAGAAAAGCACATTAAAATACAGAATTTTCGGTAAAATTTCTACAATTTATTTTTTCATAACGTTAAGATTTCGAGAAAGCATCCAAAACCTTAAAGAACTATTTTTCTCTATCTTACATTATCTTTTATGAAATGTACACTTCTAAAACAGAAGCATAACCATCTAACATATAATCACTTATATCTGCAGGCAATAAAACAGTATCTCCTTTTTTATATTTATAAATTTCATTCTCGTATCTAATCCCAAAAGAACCTTCAATACACATATAAACCGTAAATGTTTCTCCGTTTCTACTCACATCAATTGTTCCGTCAAGCGGAATAAAATTCGTTGTAAAATAAGGACAATCAACCACAACATTTGATTGATTTTGAATCATTTCGTACTTTTTATGTGTATCTACTTTATTATAGTTAATTGCATCAAGTGCTAAATCTACATGCAATTCTCTTTTATTTCCCTGAGCATCTGTTCTGTCAAAATCATACAAACGATACGTAATATCCGATGTCTGCTGAATCTCGGCAACAACCAATCCCGCTCCTATCGCATGAACTGTTCCTGTTTCCAGAAAAAACAAATCTCCGGCTTTGGCTTTTACATCGTCTAAAATAGAAACCAATGTATTATTATTTAGATTTTCCAGATATTCTTCTTTGCTTGAATCCTCTTTAAAACCTACAATAATTCTTGCATCATCATCGGCTTGCATTACATACCACATTTCAGTTTTACCAAAAGAATTATGACGTTCTTTTGCCAATTTATCATTTGGATGAACTTGTATCGATAAATCTTCACGAGCATCAAGATATTTAAACAATAACGGAAATTGATTACCAAATCGTTCGTAAACTTTCGTTCCTAAAATTGCTTTTGGAGATTTTTCAATTAATTCTGTTAATGATTTTCCTTTTAATTTACCATTAGAAACAACGCTTACATCTCCTTCTACAGTAGATAATTCCCAACTTTCCCCCGTAATTTTCGAAACGATTGGTTTATTAAGAACTGTATTTAATTTTTCTCCGCCCCAAATTCTTTCTTTCAAAATTGGTTCAAATTGTAAAGGATAATTCTTTATGCTCATTTTTATGTTTTTAAAATTAATATCTAAATTGTTTTGTCGCGAACTGCAATAATTCATTCTAGTAAATCTAGTGTTAAAATTACGCAAAAAGATGGCACGCGGATGACACGGATTTCCTTTCGGAAAGACGCTGATAAAAACGGATTTTTTTTCTAATAATCAGAAAGAAAAGATCCGTGCAAATCCGTGTTTTCGCGATAGCGAATCCGTGTCATCCGCGTACCATTTCACATTTTACTTTACAGAAATAGCAACTCCTCCGCTTGACGCAAGTTTTTGTTTCAGCTTAGTTTTGCTATTTACGCTTATTTTTCGAATAGTATACGATTGCGGATTAGTTTTATAATCGGCAGTTTTTCCATCTTCATAAATTATTGCCGTATAAGATTTTCCTTTTGGAAGAAAACTAAAATCAATTGTAGCAATACGCGCGTTTTCATCAGTTATTCCGCCAACAAACCATTCTTCTTTCCCTTTTGTTTTTCTGGCGATTGTAATATAATCTCCTGGTTCTGCTTCAAGAATATAGGTTTCATCCCAATCCAGCGCAACATCTTTTATAAACTGAAATGCATCATTGAAACGGATATAATTTTCCGGTAAATCGGCAGCCATTTGCAGCGGACTATACATCGTAACATAAAGCGCCAATTGTTTGACAAGCGTTGTACTCAGCTTATTCTTTTTTGATCCGTAAACCGATAAATCTCCTTGAAAAATTCCCGGCGTATAATCCATCGGACCGCCCATTAATCGGGTAAAAGGTAAAATTGTAGTATGATCTGGATGAATTCCTTCCATAGATTCAAACTCAGTTCCTCGCGCCGATTCCTGAGCAAACCAGTTTGGATACGTGCGATGTAAACCAGTTGGACGAACGGCTTCATGCGAATCTACCATGATTTTATGTTTTGCCGCTTCTTTGGCTACATATGTATAATGATTCACCATTTGCTGTCCGTCATGATGTTCGCCTCTTGGAATAATTGGCCCAACATAACCTGTTTTTACAGCATTATAATTGTTCTCAACCATAAAATTTAAAGCATCATTTAATTGTCGTTCATACTCCGAAGTTGAAGATGTCGTTTCGTGATGCATGATGATTTTTACGTTCTTTTTTGCAGCATAATCACTTAAATCTTTTACATCAAAATCCGGATATGCTTTGGTAAAACTATAAATACGTTCTTTCTTAAAAGCCGTATTATCCTCCCAACCTTCATTCCATCCTTCAACCAAAACAGCATTAAAACCATTTGTAGCTGCAAAATCTATATATTCTTTTACATGTTTGGTATTTGCTCCGTGTGTATTATTGGGCTTTAATTTAGAGAAATCTGTTGCTCCAATAACAACGTCCTGATTATCTGAATATGCCCAAGTCGAACCTCCGCCAGTAAAATATTCCCACCAAACGCCAATATATTTAACAGGTTTAATCCATGAAGTATCTTCAAAATTACAAGGCTCATTCAGGTTTAAAATCATTTTTGAAGCCAGAATATTTCTCGCATCATCGCTTACAACAATCGTTCGCCAAGGCGTAAAACTTCCCGTTTGAATATATCCTTTATTTCCAACGGCATCAGGAACAAGGTGTGAACTCAACGAAAAAGTTTTATCATCAACATTCAGACACATTGCCGGATAATTTTTCAAAGCCGCTTCATGAATATTGATATAAAGTCCTTCGTTTGTCTTCATCATCAAAGGCGTTTGTGTTGCCAAATTTTTGATCGTAGTTTGTGCCGCAAGCGAAACGTGAGTTGCGTTATAAACGAGAGATTGCATCTCAGATATTTTAGACGTCGTATAACTATATTCGTTGGTATCATAATCTCCCGGAATCCAGAAAAGTTTATGATCTCCCGTTAAATTAAATTCCGTTTTTTCTTCCTGAATTATAAAATGACGCAAATTATCCTGTATTGGAAACTCGTATCTAAATCCTAAACCATCATTAAACAATCGGAAATAAATCGAAATCTTTCGCTTGCTTTTATTCTGAACAAGATCAGCTTTCAATTCATTGTATTGATTTCTAATTTTTTTTTGTTCTCCTAAAACCGGTTTCCAGGTACTATTTTCGGATTGAAATTTTGTATCTGTAATCTGGAAATCTTTATTGAATATAATATCCGATTTTAGAATAAAACCTAATTTACTTTCTTTGATCACTTCTTTATTCTTAAAACTTAAAGTATAAATTGGCGTTCCGGCTTCATTTAATTTGAATGTCAAAACCAGATTTCCATCCGGAGATTTTAATTCCTGAGCATTTAGGAAAGCATTAGAAATAACAAAAAAACAGATAAGGAATATATTTTTCATAAATGAAGGTGGTTTCAAGAATTGCTAAATCGATTTAGCAAACATAATAAATTTTATGAAACAGATTTCCCAACAGAAGAAAAAATATACTTTTTTGAAATTAACACTTAATATCCATTGTGATTATCATTTTAAACAAACTCAAATACACAATATATTTTAGTCTATTTTCCTAATTAAAACTCCATCCAAATACAATTATAAATTTCTATATTAGTCCTTAAAATTAAACCTTATATATAATGAAGAAATTCTACTCAAGCACTTACAATTTTTGGATCATATCAAGAATAGCTTTTATACTTCTTGGCTTTGTAGAACTCTTAAGAGTCGTTTTTATTGATAAAATATCGCTTTTCCATGTCTTCCTTTTTATATATGTAATTTCATTTTTTGTGATTTTCTACAAAGAAATTACCAAATCAACGCCATCTAAAATCTTGAAATATAGTATTGGAACTCTCACCATTATTATTGGTTTTTATTTTGCCTATTTAAAATTCATACAGCCAAAAGCTTCTTGGGGATTAGAAAAATATCAATTTGATTATTGGCAGATTATTATATATGGTTTTTCAATCTGGGTTATACTTCTTGGATTTTTTGAGTTTTTTACATTCAATAAAAATGAATCAGAAAAGTAGTTTATATCCAAACTTGTGGAAATTTCTTTAACTATTTTCAACTAACAGATATTCAGAACATTATTAAATTCAACCCAAATTTGTGAATATCTATTTCAATATTTAAGAGTTTTTTTTCCTGTAAAATCTATCTTTGGCATCCTTAAAAATTAAAGAAGATGAGCGCAACTTGGTACGAATGCAAAGTAAAATATAGAAAGACAGACGAAACCGGAGGACAAAAAGTTCTAACAGAACCTTATTTGGTAGATGCTTTGTCTTATACCGAAGCCGAAAAAAGAATTAATGAAGAGATGGCGGCTTATATCAGTGAAGAATTTAAAATCACGAATATAAAAGTGGCTAATTATGCCGAAATTCATCCTTTTGAAAATGCAGATCGTTGGTTTAAATCAAAAGTAACTTTGATGGCTTACGACGAAGAAAGCGGTAAAGAAAGAAAATCGAATATGTATCTTTTGGTTCAGGCAAATGATGTGAGAGAAGCTTATGACAATACGCTTCATGTGATGCAAACTACAATGGGAGAATATTCAATTCCTGCTGTTTCTGAATCTCCAATTATGGATGTTTTCCCTTATTTCAGTGGTGAAGAAGGAGAAACAGAACAATTAGAAAGATTCAATGCGTTGAAAGCTTCAAAACCTGCACAACCTGCGGTAGAAACGATCGATCACATGGAATTTGAAACTGCTATGGAGGAATAATAATTTCTATCATAAAGAATAATGAGCTTCAGAGAAATCTGGAGCTTTTTTATTTTACATCATTTCTTAAAACTTTCATTTCTTACAAAACCAAAATAAATTATATATTAGCTATACATTTTTAGCACTGATACAAAATCATTTAGACTAAAAAAAATACAACCAAAACTCACCAAACCAAATCTCGATGACTAAGAAATCTTTAATTTTAATTGGGTTTATTATTTTAAAATTCGTCTTGCAATGCATTCTCATAAGTCCTGAATATGATTTGCAGCGCGATGAATATCTTCATCTTGATCAGGCACATCATTTGGCTTGGGGTTATTTGTCAGTTCCTCCGGTGACATCCTGGTTTTCTTACCTTATATATCAACTTGGAAATTCGGTTTTTTGGGTAAAATTCTTTCCTGCTCTTTTTGGTGCATTGACACTTTTTATTGTCTGGAAAACTATTGAAGTTCTTAAAGGAAATCTCTATGCGCTGATTTTGGGAGCAACTTGCATTTTGTTTTCGTCGCTATTGCGAATTAACACACTTTATCAGCCCAATTCATTGGATATTTTGTGCTGGACAGGATTTTATTATGTTATCATTCAATATTTTATTACCGAAAAAACAAAATGGCTTTATATAGGAGCAATAGTCTTTGCTTTTGGCTTTTTGAATAAATACAATATTCTTTTTCTCTTACTTGGACTTTTGCCTGCGCTTTTACTTTCTAAACAAAGACAAGTTTTAGCCAAAAAAGACGTTTATCTGGCATTACTTTTAGGATTATTAATGATTCTTCCGAATCTTCTGTGGCAATACAACAATCAGTTTCCAATTGTACATCATATGAAGGAATTGGCAGAAACACAACTTGTAAATGTTGATCGCATTGGATTCTTAAAAGATCAATTACTGTTTTTTATTGGCGCCTTTTTTGTTATTCTTGCCGGATTATATGCCTTATTATTTTATAAAGCTTTCGATAAATTTAAATTCTTTTTTACGAGTATCATTTTCACGCTTCTAATCTTTATTTATTTCAAAGCCAAAGCTTATTATGCAATTGGACTCTATCCTATTTATATTGCTTTTGGAGCGGTTTTTCTATCCGATATTTTAAAAACGGGCTGGAAAAGATTTCTGCAACCTGTATTTATCATCATTCCGCTTTTGTTTTTTATTCCGATGTACAATTTGGCGTTCCCAAATAAAAGCCCGGAATATATTGTAAAACATCCTGAGAAATACAAAAAACTAGATATGCTTCGTTGGGAAGATGGAAAAGATCATGCTTTGCCACAAGATTTTGCTGATATGTTGGGATGGAAAGAACTTGCCCGCAAAACCGATTCTGTTTATGCGACGCTTCCTAATAAAGACAAAACACTCGTTTTGTGCGACAATTACGGACAAGCCGGAGCGATTAATTATTATACCAAAAAAGGAATCAAAGCAGTTTCTTTTAATGCCGATTATGTGAATTGGTTTAATCTCAATATTACGTACAAAAATCTCATCAGAGTTAAGGATTACGAGGAAGAAAGTGACGAATTAAAAGAAACAAGTCCTTATTTTAATACTGCAAAAATCTCCGGCGAAATCACCAACCAATATGCGCGTGAATACGGAACCACAATCTTTGTTTTTACTGATGCAAAAGTCAATATCAAAAAAAGGCTTGAAAGCGAAATAAAATCGACAAAAGACTATAGTAAATAAAAATGATCGACTTTACTTCTATCGAATATTTAAAAACCGGAAACCAAAAACAGATTCATGCTTTTGAGGTTTTGTCTCAAAATAAGGTTTTAATCAATTTAGCCGAATTCGATCCAATTCTCGTTGGCACAATTCCAATTAATATTGATATCGAAAACAGTGATCTTGACATTATCTGTTATTGGAAAAACAAACTCGCTTTTATAACAAAACTGAATATTCTTTTTGGGAATGAATCTGATTTCGAAATTAGAGAAACAAGTATTGATAATCAGGAAATTGCTATTGCCAACTTTAAAATAAACGCTTTTGAAATTGAAATTTTTGGTCAAAACATTCCAACCAAAAGTCAAAATGGCTATAAACATATGATTATCGAATATGAAATTCTGAAAGCAAAAGACGAAAACTTTCGATTAGAAATCATCAAACTCAAACAAAACGGCTACAAAACTGAACCTGCTTTTGCTTATTTATTAGGTTTAAATGGAGATCCCTATTCGGAATTATTGAAATATCAGATTTAACGCTTACATAACAACATCATAAACAACTACTAATTAATTGATTACAATTAAAAAAAGTTATTTAAAAAATAATTCAAAAAAACCTTTGTATAACCGTATATCCTGTGTATCTTTGCACCCGAAACATCGCGGGATAGAGCAGTAGGCAGCTCGTCGGGCTCATAACCCGAAGGTCACAGGTTCGAGTCCTGTTCCCGCTACTAAATAAAACACCACTTGAAAAAGCTGGTGTTTTTTTATTTTAAAATCTAGCTGTCGGAATCATATCCGCCGCGGTGGACACAGGTTCGAGTCCTGTTCCCGCTACTAAAACAAAGTTTCAGAGAAATCCGGAGCTTTTTTCGTTTAAACAAGATTGCACAAAGTCAGAGACATTTGCGCAGCTTTTCCAGAAGAACTCTTCAAATAAACTAGAGGATATTTTTTTTATCTTTGAAACTCACATCTTTTAATCGAAATGGCTTTATCTTTGAGTCTTTAGAAATTGATAATCATTATGGAACAGAAAATACATCAGGGAAGAAACTTAAAACGTTTTAGAGAAATGCTTAACATAAAGCAGGAAGCATTAGCTTATGATCTGGGAAATGACTGGAATCAGAAAAAAATTTCTGTACTCGAACAAAAAGATGTAATTGAAGAAAATCTGTTGAAACAAATTTCGGCAGTATTAAAAATTCCAGTTGAAGCTTTTCAGAATTTTGATGAGGAACAGGCGATAAATGTTATTTCGAATACTTTTGGAGATAATGCTTGTGTTGGAAATCCTAATTCTAACTTCAATTTCAATTCTGTTGAAGAATTAAAAAAACTTCACGAAGAAAAAATTGCTTTGTTTGAGCGTATGCTTAAAGAAAAAGACGAAATGATGGAAAGACTTGAAAAATTAATCAATAAATAATTTCGGAATAATTTTTATTTATAAAAAATATCAAAATAAAAGCTTCGGAGAAATCTGGGGCTTTTTTCGTTTTAGAATAATTTACAAAAAGCTGATATTTTTTTATACATTTTACGATGTACAACAAAGAAAAAAAAAGCAAAGTCAGAGACATTTGCGCTTTTTTTATTAAGAAACACACTCCGGAGAACTGGAGTTAAATTTTCATTTTATTCATTTTTTATTTGATTTAAAAGATCATCATTAAAATACTTAAACAATAAAAAAAACTCAATGCCATTATTTGTTATTATAAAACATTCTTTTTGAAGTTTAATTTTTTTATTATTAACGGGATATTCACTCTTTATAAACTTAAAAGCCAACGAATCTACAATAATTTCCTTTTCCTCAATTGTATATAATGCAAACAATTTATAAGAAAAAGTACAAAAAGTAATCTCAGAATCTGTAAATGATATCTCTCTGATTGTTTTATTTGTTAGAGAACCAGAATTTAAATAAGCGTATAAAAAGAAAACAATTATTAAAACCAATCCTCCAACGCCAAAAATAAATTTGTTATCGATTTCCTTTTGTGCATCAAAGAAAAAGCCAGCTCCTGCTAAACATGCGAAAATTATTAAAAGTATGGTAATTTTTAGATTTTGTCTTTCAGATCTTTTAAACCAAGTTACCAATTCATTATTTGAGTAATATTTCATAATTTAAATTTTTCTTTAATTCTTTAATATAAAAATCAGTTTCTTATAAGAACCCATTTTTTATAAAAGTATCATAGCTAAAAGCATCTCTATTCTCTATTCTGACTTTTTCTCGCTCATTAGAAATCTTTTCACGATTTTTATTAGCAATAAAAACAAAGCTTACAGCCATTAATATAATAAATCCAACAATGAAATAACCACCTTTTTTATCTGCTTCAAAACCATAATTTAAAAACCTCTTATCTTTTATGAAAAAATAATAGTTTAATAATGCTAAAATTATCACATAAATAAGCACAAAAAATTGATTTGGAATTAAAATATTTGAAATATTAAAACAATAATAGTCAATATATAATAGCATTGTATAAATACCAAACCAGACTATTAGTGTACTGGTATTTGTTAATAAAATACTTATCGTTCCAGCATTATTATGTTTTTTTTGATCGCTTAAAGAGTTAAAAATTCTATATAAAATATAGTAATAGTACTTCATAATTTTGGTTTTATAAATAATGCGCTTTCTGATGAATATTCATAGATGGCTTTTCCCCTGCTCTTCAACTTGTTCCTGCAAGTGCTACGCAAATATCTCGGACTTTGAGCCACTTCTCAAAACAAATCTAATCTAAAAAACCAAAACTTCAACTTTAAAAACTAATGTAAAAGCATATTGATTGAACAATTTATTTTCGTTATTGCTCCCAACCTTTTGCATCAAATAATCATCTATAGAGATAGAAACCAGAAACAAAACAATGATTCCTTTTTCGATAAAAATACTATCTTTCTCTAATTTAAATTGAATTGTCTGATGATTATAAAATACTCTAAAAAATTACTTTTCGTTTTTGTTCTTCTGGCTCAGGTTTGTTTTGGACAAAAAGTTTTTAAAATCAAAGAAGGTCAATTAAAATTTATAAATGCTAATGAAGGTGTTTTTATAAAAAAAGGAAATTCATATTATCATCTAAAATTACCTCGCATAAATGATTATGAAGATTTATCTGAAGGAGTTAAATATGAACTGGACAATGTAACTCCGGAAGAAATAAATAACCTTAAAAAGGATTCTGCAACTATTTCTGCTTTAGACATTATAAAATTTGATTTTGAAAATTTAGAGACAAAAAAGGTTATAACTAAAAACAGCAGCCATCAGAATAATTATCAATTCTATAAATACAATAGAAATTTCTTCGCTATAGATTTTCTTAAGGATTCATCTCATAAACCGGTCAAAAAGTTTTTACTGAATTACTGTATTCTGGATTTTGGAAATAATAACAAAATTATTTTCCACAATGAAGGCTTTATAGTTTCGACAAAAGAGAAAGTCAAATTTTCGTTTAAAGACAAGGGTTTAAATGATGCTTTTAAAAATTATGAAACAGAAAACCTTAAAAGCTTTACTACTGCAGAAGTATATTTTGGGAATGAAAGCAAATTGCAAATTAATAATGGTTTCTATAAAACTGACACTTTATGGAATAAGAAATTAAAAATTAAGGATATTTATAATGAAAGTGTTATATCTAAATCATTTGACTCAATTGCTTTTGATAATTTCTTCATCGTTGGTTATCAAAAGGGAAAAATAAATCTTTATAATTATGCTTTTCAAAATTTAAATATTCAAAATCTAAAAGCTGTTAGTCTGATCAAACATTTTCCTTTAATGCAGATTATCGAAGGAAATTCTTTGAAAACTATAAATCTAATCGGGAAAGATTCAAAAATGAGTGATTATAACATGGAAGGAACGCCTTTTAGTGTTAGTTTTTCTGATTATTTTGACGATCAAACGGCAGATTTTAAGATCATTCAGAAAAATGGAATGTTCTTTTTAGAACCTTACTCTATTTCAATCAGTTCAATTGTTCCTGATGTTCGGAAATTTCGAAAAGAATTGCAGCTTTTGAATTCTAATGAATTTGAAACTGTTGAATTTTTAGACGAAATGGCATCAATAACAACACAATCTGAAATAGGGGCTTTTAGTATTAAAGATCCAATTATGATCTATGTAAAACTCAAAAACGGAAAATTTAATCTAACAACAATTGAATACTTAATTGCGGAAAATCCAGACGAAAGAATTATAGCATTTAATAATAAACTGCCTAAAAACTTAGATTCGATTAAAACTATTAGGGATCAAAAGTACTTAATTGAAAAAGACGGATTATTTACTTATTATCCGATAAGGAAAGAAATAAAATATAAAAAGCTTGAGGATTTCAAAGAGAATTTTGCCCGATTTGAATTGCCAAACGGACAAAAAGGATGGCTGGATTTAAAAGGAAACGAATACTTAGATAATTAAACACAATTAACCATGACAAAACTATTTCCGTTATTATTTTCGTTGCTATTTATTTCTTGTACGTCACAAAATAAACCTCTCGAAATTGAAAAAGAAAATCCAATTGGAATCGGAATATTAGAAATTAATTCCCATCAATCCTTAAATATATATTTATCTAAAAATCTTGATGAAGTATTCGACACTATAACATTTGACCAGATTTATTTTGGAAATAACAGCGGAAGCGTTGAAATTAATTCCGATGTTTTAAAAACAAAACTGAAACCTTATGCACTTTCTGCAAGTTCAGGCACAGCCGAAAGTGACGCACTTGTCAATCAAGGCTTAGGCGGTTACGGAACGACTTTAAAATTTACTGTGATTGAATCTAATCCTAAATATTTTAAAGTAATCTTAAATGAAACCACAAAAGAAATTGGATATATTAAAGTTGAAGAAAATACTGAAAAGCAATACAATTATAAGACTTGGAAAGATTATCTGCAAAGTGTCCAAATGATAAATATTAATAATAAAACAGCTCTATATGATGAGCCAGATGGATCAAAAATTAATACAGTCGATAATCATTGTTATTTAAAAGTAACAGATGTTAAAAATGAATGGGCAAAAATTGAACCTGCCAGGAATATTGTTGGAAATGAAAATTGTAAAAACATAATAGGCTGGATAAAATGGCATAATAATGATACAATTACAGTTAAAATAATTGTACGAACTATAGACTAAAAGAACATAAAACTTAGGTTTCAAACATTCCAATTTAACTTCAACAGTAATTCATGAAAGCAATAATTTTAATATTCTTAAGTATTTGTTCTATCGCAAATTGTCAAAACAAAAAAGCTAATACGGCAATTAGAGATCGTACTTTAAAAATTCCGAAAGGTTACACTAAGCAAAAATCGTCAGAACCCTATTTGATTTGTGGTACAGATGATTACACCTATGTTCCAGATGCAGAGAATTATGCTTATGGATTTTATAAAAAGGGAAATCAGGTTTATTGCCAGGGGAAATTGACAGATATTAATGGTGATAAATTTCGTTCGCTTTGGTTTAATTATTACAAAAACAATGACAATGTATATTATTACACCAGAGAACTCGGGTTACAAAGAATTCCAGGCATCGATGCGGCTTCAACTGAAACTTTTAGTTCTTTTATAGCCGATAAAAATTACTTATACATTAGAACTTCAAAAGTAATTGAAAGACAAGGCCTAAAAATTGTATCAGATTATATAAGCTATAAAGAAGCTATTCCCGCAAAAAATACCACTAATAATAGCAATAGCAGTTATACATACGTAAATTATTATCTGTTCAAAAACATTAAAGGATATTGGATTGTTAAACTTTCTGATGTGGTATCTTATAATTTTTTAGGAAAAACATACAACCACAAATGGGATGTCGTTTATCAAAAAGAAAAAGTAGAAAATGAAGTAGAAGAGACTGTATATAACGCTGCCGGTATAGATGTTAAACCAGAATTTCCAGGCGGAATAAGTAAGTTTCAGGATTTTATAGATAAAAAATTCAAAATAGACGAAAAAGATCTTAGCGGAAAAATTTACTCAACATTTATAGTTGAAAAAGACGGAAGCTTATCTGATATAAAAATCCTTAGGGATCTTGGTTATGGAAGCGGAAAAGAACTAATCAGAGTTTTAAAATTATCGCCTAAATGGAAACCCGGCCTTCAAAATGGACAAAAGGTAAGATGCCTTTATTCGATACCTTATAGGATAAATTCATCACTAGATCATTAATATTCTTTTCAAATCATCTGCAAAATGGTTTGAGAATTGTTGTGTAAGCGCTAATAAGACAAAGCTTCAGAGAAATCTGGAGCTTTTTTGTTTAAATGATATTATACAAATTCACAGACATTTGTACAGCTTTTCATAATAAACTCTTCGAGTAACTAGTGATAATTATTCCACTAAGAAAATTATCAGTCTTCTTTTAAATAAGATTTCCTGCTTGGGATAGGTCCTGTAGGCATAGCATTAGTATCAACTATTATTTTGAATTGATTTATCTGTTTTTTTATAATTATAGAATCATCATAAATTTCAGGTTTACCATAAAAATATAAAGCAATTGTATCATTTACGAAACGAACATCTTTTATATTCGTAGATTTAACAATAGTATCGTTTTTATCATTTATTGAATCATATAATAATACATAATCAGCGCTCGTTGAAGCAACGTTCGAATAATAAAACCACTCTATAATCTTATTATTTACTTTTATTTCTTTCAAATACAGACGATCTTTTTCTAAATTATTGGCACAACCTATAGTTATGACAGTTATAAAGATTAAATATTTTCTCATTGTTCACAAAATTTTCTAGAATATCTATATTAAACACAACTTCCCACAACTCTTCAAGGTGTTCTCGCGAGCGCTGCACAAATGTCTCTGACTTTGCGTCACTCCTTAAAAACAAATCTAATCTAAAAAACCAAAACTTCATAAAGTCTCAGATTTTACCTCAAATCTAATATAGCTTTTTAGTTAATCATTTCTTAATCCGTTAAGAAAGTCATTAGTATTAATATAAATTCGTCTTATCAATCCGTATGAAATAGGCTATGTTTTAAAGAAGGACTAATTACCACGATATTCCAAAAACAAATCTTAAAAACAACTTTTTATCTTAAGAAATTGATATATACCACACTTTTAAATATTGCGATTTTTCAGGGAATAGTCTTAGGCTTAATTATTTTAAAGTCTTCCTTATTCAATAGTAAATCAAATAGATATCTGGCAGGCTTATTATTTGCACTTTCAATCGTTTTACTAAATTATGTTTTTGAAATTGAAAATGTGTTTACATCCTATCCCTTAGTGCGTTTTCTAGACGCTATCGATTGGGTATTTCTATTACCTGTTTTCACATTTCTGTTTATTATAAACCGAATTGATGATGCGGTAAAAAACAGACAAAAAACTTATTTGTGTTATATTCCATTTGTCTATAATAGTATTCTTAATCTTGCAATCTCTCTTGATAGTGTAGCAGGAATTTATAAAATTCCTGAGTCCTGCATGTACCTAATCAATATACTTCAGCTGATTCAGCTTTTAATGGCTGTTATTATCGTCCTGTTTCTACCTCTTTACTCTTATTTTATGATAAAACATTTAAAAGATCCTCAAGAGAAAAAATGGGTTATTACCTTATTAACCAGCATGTATTTGCTATTATTTGTCTGGTTAACGACTTATTTGGTTGGCCTGTTTTTTCATTCGGACATTTCCTCGATTATGAGTGTTGTGGCTTTATCGGCAACATTCATAATGCATTGGACAGCTTATATAGGTATTTACAAATACAAGCTTGCCAAGAATAAAGATGCCATCTATAATTTTCTAAATAATGATTTAGCTCTTTCCTCTGCCAGTATTCAAATTATAGAAAACAGCCTAACAGAAGAAAATAGTACTCTGGAAGAATATAAGGAATCTATCACGGCAGATAATCTTTATTTTCAAAAACTGGAACTTCTTTGCAAAGAGCAGCACATTTATACTGACAGTACATTAAACCGAGAAAAAGTCGCCGAAAAACTAGGCATAAGTGCCGGATATGTTTCACTAATTGTAAACACGATAACAGGAGACAACTTTGCCAATTACATTAATCAATATCGGGTTGAAGCTGTCAAGGAAATGATCTCAAATTCTGAATATGAAAATTATAATTTGTTGACAATGGGATTAGAATCCGGGTTTACTTCTAAGACAACTTTTTATAAAGCTTTTAAAAAAGTTACCGGTCAAACACCAAATGAATATAAAAACACCTGTAAATAGGTGCCAATTTATCCATTTTTGAGGTTTTGAAACCTTTTATAGTTTTTCTTATGTGAATTTTGGCTTCAAATAATTCAAATCAATTTTTATGAAAAAAATGCTATTACTAGCTGTTCTTACAGTTTTAGGTTTTACAAATGTTAATGCCCAAAAAATTAAATTTGGTGCTAAAGGAGGTTTAAACTTTGCAAATATCAGCGGAGATAATACTAAAGGTATTGATGCCGTAACATCATTTAATTTTGGTGTTTTATCGGAAATTCCCATTTCAGAAAAATTTTCTTTTCAACCTGAGTTAATGTATTCCGGTCAGGGATATAGTTTCAATGATAATACAGTTGCCTTAAGTTATTTGAACGTTCCTTTAATGGGGAAATATTATTTAACAAAAGGATTTAGTGTTGAAGCCGGACCGCAAATAGGTTTTTTACTTGCTGCCAAAAATGAAAAGATAAACGTAAAAGATTCGTTTAATACTGTTGATTTTGGTGTTAATTTTGGCTTAGGTTACAAACTCGACAACGGACTTAATTTTGGTGTAAGATATAATCTGGGATTAACGGATATTAATAATGTAGATAATTCTTCTATTAAAAATAAAAACGGAGTATTTCAAGTATCTGTTGGATATTTCTTTTTCTAAAACTTAATAATTTCAACATTTTTATAACCTGCTTTTAGAGGTATTATTATTATTAATCCTGCGCAAATGTTTCTGACTTTGCGCAGTTTTTTTATAAGAGATTCTTCCTCATAAATTATTTTATCTTTATTTCTCCACAAGCTGAGAATAGCCAAAAACCATCTCATTAATTTCGGCTAACATATCAAATTCATTTGCAGGAAACATTTCAAGTACCATTTCTAAAATGAGGGAAACATTTACAGGATTTTTGTTTGTGCTTGACATTATATGTCCTTCATTTTCTAATGCCAAAATGCACATTTTTAGCATATTTGTAATCACACAACCAAGTTCATAATAATTAACCTTGATTTGAGCGGTGTAAAATTCTGATTTACTTTCTGACTTTGAATTATTGAAATACTTCTCAATTATATTTTTAAGATTCTCTAATTTTTTAGTTTCATTAACTTCCATATACTATCCTAATTATTTTAATTGCATAGTTCTGCAAATTTTTACGATAAAAGAGGAACGTATATGACCGTTTATAAACAATTTCACTTAAGATTAGAGAAATTTTCACAGCTTTTTATAAGTATCACTTTGGGGCGCGAGATAAATAAGTCTATAAGATGCGTTTTAATTTATTACTGTAAGTTATAGTATATCTTTTGTTTTTATTATAATCTTTTCGAACATATACAAATTTATATTTATTTATAAGAGATTTTTTAATTTCAAAAGAAATGTGAATATCTAAATCCTCTACTTTAGTACTGCATGTATTTTCAATTCTAAGCAACTTAGCAAAGGGTTGTATTTTATTTGTCTCCATTAATCCTTTATAAATTAGACTATCACAATTATTTACAATTAAATTTTCACTTTCAAATCCCGTACTAAAAATTAATACAGAATATTTAGCTTCTGTTGCCTTTAAATCTTTTAAAAGTATTTCTTGTGGAGCTAAATTTATATCTTTTGAATTATCAAATTCTATTATGGGAGTTTTACACATCGAAAAGAAGACAATCAACATACTGTATAATATTCGTTTCATAATGATTTTTTTTTTTTTTGTTCCTTAACTTTTTTAACCATTCTCCCAGCTCTCCGATGTGTTCTCGTGAACGCTGCGCAAATGTCTCTGACTTTGCGCCACTTCTTAAAACAAATCTAATCTAAAAAACGAAAACATTATAAAGTCTCTGACTGTATCTAAAATTTAGTATAAATCATATAAGCTAAATGTTTTAGGTTTTATAATCGAAGCTTTTAAAAAATATACCATTTACAATAACATAAAAAAATTGCGCAAAGTCAGAGACATTTGCGCAGCTTTTTATAAGGAATTCTTTGCAGAGCGGGGTATTTGGTAGTAAAATAGCCGATACAGGGAGGGAGATACTCTGAATACTATTTTTCTATTCTAGTGAGATTCCCTAGAAGATACAGGCTAATTTGAATTCTATTTTAACAGTTTGGTACATTTTAAAGTGCTATAAAAGCAAAAGCCACTCCGTTGCGAAGTGGCTTTTTTTTGATTTTGTCAACCCGAAGGTTGTTTTAATTTTTATTCGATATTAATATCTAATTTTCTGTAATAATAATTAACCACCAGCACATCTGGTACATTACCTATATTACCAATTGCTATGTCAATTTGCTTTTATTTTTAAATAGATAAATAATAAATAAACATAAACTAAAAATAATTCCCCAAAAAAAACCATTAAGCAGAATAAAAAACAAACTTTTTGTCGGGTTAAATGGTTTTGAAAAAAAATAAATAATTGAATTTTGAAATATATTAAGCTTTTCACCCCATGACCATGACATTATAAAAAAAGGTAATATCACAGCTAATGTACTATAAATTATCACAAAATAAATTATAAAAAAAATACTTTTTTCTAATTTTTTACTCCTTGCTGTTGTAACCATTGAACTATTGTTTGAATTAATGAATTTGCTTTTGCACCTGGTCTTGCAGCATCAAAATGATGACCTTTATCACCACTATTTTGATAGCCTCCTTCAATGTAATCATACATATCTTGAGGATTACTTAACATATCTCCTTGAATATCATATCGAATTACATTTTTAATATTTTTATTTGATTTCAGTTGTTTCCATAATGATGATTTGTCCGAAATTGGACTACCTATTAAAACTAAGTTATCAATCACTTGACCACCGTTTGCCAATTTCAAGGCAGCCTGAGCTTGTAAAACACTTCCGTATGAATATCCAGCTAAATTAAACTGTTCACCTTCTTCAAGAGGATTATCTTTTAATTGCTTTCTATATAAAGCAACTGTAGCATCAAGTGTTTTTTCAGTGACTGGTCTGGTTTCATTAGTATACTCTACTGGAGAGGGGGACAGTCCTGAAACATAATTATTCATATTAGTAGGTCTAGTAACTTGTTGGTATCCATTGTTTCTATATCTACTTGTGAATAAAACATCACCGCCTTTCCCATGACTAGCATTTACCCTGTAAAAATCAACTCCAACTTTTTCAAAAGCTTGTCCCCATCTTTTTATATACTCCCATCCATCGGAATCATTACCTGCGCCACCAACAAAATATATTCTTTTACCATCAGGGTCAATTGCAACTATGGGGCGATTAGCTACATAAACATATGGACTAATTCCAAAATATTCATGAGCTTTAGGGTCAATATTCATCCATCGACCAAGTGCAGGGTCATAATTACGCGCTCCATAATCATACAAATTAAGCTTAGAACCTCCAATATCATCATCTTGGAGCTCTTTTCCATTATACTTATACTTATTATTAGTACCTGGCAAAATGCTGTTACTAACATGGATCAATCCAAAAGGATAATAGTTGTTTTCGTCAATAACTTCAAGAACATTGCTACTATTTTTAATATAACTCACTCGTACGTTTCCTAAATGATCTTTGTATTGAAATACATACGAAAAAACATTGGCAGTATTTTTAACATACCCTTCTGCGGTTGGGAAAAACTCCAAAACATTGTCTTTGTACTGAAAGCCTCCTAAATAATCTGTAACTATTGCTGTTTTTCCTGTTTCTGTTACAGTTTTTTGTACTTTTTGCCCTGCTGCGTTGTAAATATACTCAATGCTGCCTTTTGTGCCAAATGTTATTTTCTTAGGTAAATTTAGATGATTGTAATCAATCACAGTAATACCTTTATTGTCGTCTTTTATCAAATTTCCGTTTACGTCATAATCGTAGTCGTCTACGGTGTCATTAGAACCATCACTATCATCTTTAAAGCCTTCCGGTACATTAGACTTATCCGTAACTTTCATTAATAAGTTCGTGTTTGCTTTATAGAAATAATCCAGATTATCCATAGGATCCATATAAGGATTATTTGTCCCTAATTTACGCTCACGCAGTAACTTTGTAATATTTCCGTTCTTATCGTACTCTATGTTATTCTCTCCAAAATAATTTTTATAATCCGCTGATTTTGGCTCTTGATACCAGGCGTCTTTTAATCGATTTAATTGATCGTATTGATAACCATAACCATGCTTAATTCCAGATCCATCAAGACCTGAACTCCAAAAGGTTTCTGCAATATTTCCGTTATAAAGTTCTTTTGAATAGCTCGTACTTCCTTCAATTTTATTGTAATTAATTCTAAAGGCAAATAAATCTCTAGGTTCTGTGCCTTGCTTTAAGTCCTTTGTATCATTAATATCAGTAAGCCAGCCTCTAATGTTATAAGCAAAATCAACTTTCTGTAGAGGACTCCCGGTAGTATTCCCTACAATTTTGTTCTTTAATTGCCCCAGATTATCATATTCATTAGAAGCCATGAGTTGTATGGTTCCTCCATTAATTTGATGCGTATGCGTTAATAAACGATCCTGAGCCGAATATGTGAATTTTTCATCTATAACAATTTGATCACCTCCGTCCAGACGTTGATGTACCGTAACGCTGCTTAGGGTTTTTCCTGAAAAATCAAGTTCACTATCTGTATGGTTTTTACCTCCCAGATAATTTTTAAGATAAGTACTTATAGCTCTTCCTTTTTCATCATAAAAAATTGTAGACGTTTCTCCAGCTTTAGAAGTAAGGGTTGTTACTACTCTGGTCCAGCTTCCTGTTGGCAGTCCTTTTACATTGGTTAGTGTTTTTTGTCCTATAATTTTTGTAGGTCTTGTCTGAGCATCCGGAAAGGAATAATCATCATAATAATTAACCGTTAAGAGTTTGAAATTTGTTGGTTCTATACTATTATTATAACCCGTAGCAATTTCATCAATATCCAGTAAAGCCTTGGTTTCAAACAAAGTGGTTGCTGAATTTTGTGCGTCCTGCAATGTTTTTCTAGTAGATGGACTTACAGTCTGAGCGTTCCATCCGGTATAAATTGGTCGTCCAAGAACATCATATTTCGTAATCATCCAGCCTATTGTAGCATCGCCTTTAAAGGGCGAAGCTGCCGGTCCTGTTGCCACCGGTCTGTCTAACTTATCATAAACAATAAACTCCCAAGCTTTCCCTGGTAATTTTTTCTCAACCAAACGGTTTCTATAATCATATTTATATTGATAACATAAATCATTTAAAATATCAAGAGTTATGGTTCCATCTGCTTTTGGCGGAATTACATAAGTCAGATTTCCATACTTATCATCATATACATAATAGGTGTCAAATTGATCTGCACCATTATAAGTGCGCTTTAGCACTACCTGTCCTTCTTTGTTTTTAAATTCTTCGGTTCCTACTTTGGTTCCCGGAGTTGTATTCTCATCATAAGTAATCGTTTTGTACAATTCATTAGTGTTATAATAACCCGTAGCATCCGAAAAACTAATATCATACAATCCTAATCCCGCATCCCAAGTAGCCGTTGCTTTGTATAACTTAACCTCAGTAGTACCGGTATTAGTCTGATAATCCAATTTGATTTCGTGACCACTATTCATAGCCCACGCATCGCCTGGAGCAGCTTGCTTCAATACTCTGTTTAATGGGGAACTTTCAAGTTGTTTTTCAGAAAATGGGTTTGAAGCATCGTTAAATTTTGAGCTGTAGATTCCGGCTAAATCAGCTATTGCTGTATTTGTATCAATTCTCGGATAATTTGTCCCGCTATTGGTTACTGGATAAGGCAAGTATTCTTTTACTTGCCTCCCAAAACCATCATATTGAATTGGAGTAACAATATCTGTACCTCCAACTCCCTGACCTATTGCTATAGGCTGCACAGGGCGGCCTAATCCATCAAAATAAGTTATACTTTGAACAATCGAATCTTTGGTCAGCGTATTGAAGTTACCCGATTGAACTGCCTTTTTAGGTGTTACTTTGTAAACAAAATTATCATCACTGAAAGTCTGAGCATTTATACCCGGAATTGCAGCCAAAAACAAAATTATTATTGGTATATATTTTTTCATTAAGTTCTCTTTTGTATTTTCTTTATAAGTCAATTTAATTTTTAATTAATGATACTAAATCAACACTTACTAAACTTTTAGCTGCTAACGCAGGTATAACAGTATTTTCAGTTTGACCAGCAGCCAATACCACACTTACTGCTTGAGTTGCAGGCTGCCCGTTTATACGTATATAATTAACATTAAAATTAAATGTTGCTCCAAGATGATTTGAAGAAGAGGCAAAAACAAAGATAGAAAGCTCTTTGGTTGGCACTGCAAATTCAGTTTCATATGTAAAAGATACTGTACAAGTTCCGTTGGCATTAGCATTGGCTTGCCCATCTGTATTAAATTTGGTAAGCCCCAGGGCATCAGCATCTGCCTGAGAAACTGCTGAAGTAGCAGCGCCAACTACTTGATTATAAACTACAGTTGTCCCAGTTCCGCTTGCTCCGCAGTTATCCTTGGTAAACGATCCGCTTCTGGCAATACTTTTGAAAAGGCATATTCCGTTTGTATTAGCATATGCTTGTCCATTACTATCTACATCTGATTGTGCTAAAGCATCAGCATCAGCCTGAGAACCAATCGCACTATATTTTCTACTTGGAACTGAGTAGGTAACAGAACTTCCTGTTAAACCACCTGTACAATTATTTTTAACAAATACTCCTGATTTAGCTGCACTATAAAAAGTACACTCTGCAATATTATTTGCAAAATTTTGTCCATTTGCATCTATCTCTTTTTGAGCCAATCCATCTGCAATTGATTGTGAACCACCAGAACTATATTTAGCGGCAGGAACGTTGTAAACATATGTGCCCGGAGTACCATTAACCGAGCAATCGTTTCTGGTAAAGGTCTTGCTAATAGCAACATTATAATAAGTACAACTACCATTTGTATTCGCATTCGTCTGCCCATTGGTATTAAACAAAGTAAGCCCTTTAGCATCCGCATCGGCTTGAGAAATTGTTGAAATCTGAGCTCCTACTGCCTGGCTAAAAGTTACACTTGAACCAATTGCTGGCGCAACACAATTATTTTTGGTAAAAGATCCACTTCTCGCAATACTACTAAAAGTGCAAATACCATTAGTATTTGCATTAGCTTGTCCATTGGTATTAAATAGAGTAAGCCCTTTGGAATCTGCATCAGCTTGCGAAATTATTGATGTCTGAGCGCCTACTATTTGGCTGAAAGCTACACTTGAACCAACTCCGCCTGCGGCACAATTGTTCTTTGTAAACGATCCGCTTCTGGCAATACTGCTAAAAGTACAAGTACCATTTGTATTCGCGTTAGCTTGTCCGTTGGTATTAAATAAAGTAAGACCTTTAGAATCTGCATCTGCCTGAGAAATTATTGATGTCTGAGCGCCAACAGCCTGACTAAAGGCTACACTAGAACCAACTCCGCCAGCAGCACAATTATTCTTGGCAAATGAACCACTTCTGGCAATACTGCTAAAGGTACAGGTACCATTTGTATTAGCATTCGCCTGTCCATTATTAGTAACATCTGTTTGAGCTAATGCATCTGCGGCAGCCTGTGAAGTTGTTGAAGTATATCTTCCCGCAGGAACCGTATAAACAACTACTGAACCAACTCCGCCTGCAGCGCAATTATTCTTTGTGTATGAACCGCTCTTAACAATACTTGTAAACGTACAAGTACCATTTGTGTTCGCATAAGTTTGCCCGTTAGTAGTAACATCTGTTTGAGCCAGTGCATCTGCAGCAGCCTGTGAAGTTGCTGAAGTATATTGGCCTGCCGGAACGGTATACACCACTACTGAACCTACTCCGCCCACAGCACAATTATTTTTTGTATATGAACCACTTTTGACAACACTACTAAAAGTACAAGTTCCATTTGTATTAGCATTGGTTTGTCCGTTAGTATTGAATAAAGTAAGTCCTTTGGAATCTGCATCTGCTTGCGAAATCAATGAGGTTTGAGCGCCTGCTACCTGACTAAAGGCTACAGTAGAACCAACTCCGCCTGATGCACAATTATTCTTGGTAAACGATCCGCTTCTGGCAATACTACTAAAAGTACAGGTTCCATTGGCATTAGCATTGGCTTGCCCGTTTGTATTAAACAAAGTAAGCCCTTTAGCATCTGCATCTGCCTGAGAAACAATTGATGTCTGAGCACCAACAGCTTGGTTAAAGACTACACTTGAACCAACTCCGCCTGAAGCGCAATTATTCTTGGTAAATGAACCGCTTCTGGCAATACTGCTAAAAGTACAAGTTCCATTTGTATTCGCATTGGCTTGTCCGTTATTGTTAACATCTGTTTGAGCTAATGCATCTGCAGCAGCTTGTGAAGTTGTTGATGTGTAAGTACCTGCCGGAACCGTATAAACAACTGCCGAACCAACTCCGCCCGCAGCACAATTATTTTTAGTGAATGAACCACTTTTTACAATACTGCTAAACGTACATGTCCCATTTGTGTTAGCATTAGTTTGTCCATTATTGTTTACATCTGTTTGAGCTAATGCATCTGCAGCAACTTGTGATGTTGTTGAAGTGTATCTTCCAGCAGGAACCGTATAAACAACTACCGAACCAACTCCACCAGCAGCACAATTATTCTTTGTGAATGAACCACTTTTGGCAATACTCGTAAACGTACAAGTTCCGTTTGTATTAGCAAAAGTTTGTCCGTTATTGGTAACATCTGTTTGAGCCAATGCATCTGCAGCGGCTTGTGAAGTTGTTGAAGTATATTGACCTGCCAGAACAGTATACACCACTACTGAACCTGCTCCGCCTACGGCACAATTATTCTTGGTAAACGAACCACTTTTGACAATACTACTAAAGGTACAAGTTCCATTTGTATTAGCATTGGTTTGTCCGTTAGTGGTAACATCCGTTTGGGCCAGTGCATCTGCAGCAGCTTGTGACGTTGTTGAAGTATATCTTCCGGCGGGAACGGTATAAACAACTAATGAACCTACTCCGCCAGAAGCGCAATTATTTTTAGTAAATGAACCACTTTTGACAATACTTATAAATGTACAAGTTCCATTTGTGTTAGCATTAGTCTGTCCGTTAGTCGTAACATCTGTTTGCGCAAGTGCATCTGCCGCGGCTTGTGAAGTTGTTGAAGTATATTGACCTGCCGGAACGGTATACACCACTACTGAACCAACTCCGCCCACAGCACAATTATTCTTTGTGAATGAACCACTTTTGGCAATACTCGTAAACGTACAAGTCCCATTTGTGTTAGCATAAGTTTGTCCGTTATTGGTAACATCAGTTTGAGCTAATGCATCTGCAGCAGCTTGTGAAGTTGTTGAAGTATATTGACCTGCAGGAACCGTATAAACAACTGTCGAACCAACTCCGCCTGAAGCACAATTATTCTTGGTAAACGAACCACTTTTGACAATACTACTAAATGTACAAGTTCCATTTGTATTAGCATTGGTTTGTCCGTTAGTGGTAACATCAGTTTGGGCCAGTGCATCTGCAGCAGCTTGTGAAGTTGTTGAAGTATATCTTCCCGCGGGAACGGTATAAACAACTAATGAACCTACTCCGCCAGAAGCGCAATTATTTTTAGTAAATGAACCGCTTTTTACAATACTTGTAAATGTACAAGTTCCATTCGTGTTAGCATTAGTCTGTCCGTTAGTAGTGACATCTGTTTGAGCTAATGCATCTGCAGCAGCTTGTGACGTTGTTGACGTATATCTTCCTGCAGGAACCGTATAAACAACTGCCGAACCTACTCCGCCAGAAGCGCAATTATTCTTGGTAAATGAACCACTTTTGACAATACTGCTAAACGTACACGTTCCGTTTGTGTTTGCATAGGTTTGCCCATTATTGGTAACATCAGTTTGAGCAAGTGCATCTGCAGCAGCTTGTGAAGTTGTTGAAGTATATTGACCTGCCGGAACAGTATACACCACTGCAGAACCAACTCCGCCTGAAGGACAATTATTCTTGGTAAACGAACCGCTTTTGACAATACTACTAAATGTACAAGTTCCATTTGCATTCGCATTGGTTTGTCCATTAGTATTAAACAAAGTAAGTCCTTTGGCATCAGCATCAGCCTGAGAAATTATTGAAGTCTGAGCACCAACAGCCTGACTAAAAGCTACACTTGAACCAACTCCGCCTGCAGCACAATTATTCTTGGTAAATGAACCGCTTCTAGCAATACTGCTAAAAGTACAAGTACCATTAGTATTGGCATTAGCCTGTCCGTTAGTATTAAATAAAGTAAGCCCTTTAGCATCAGCATCAGCCTGAGAAATTATCGAGGTCTGAGCACCAACAACCTGGCTAAAAGCTACGCTTGATCCCACACCTCCCGCAACGCAATTATTCTTGGTAAAAGATCCACTTCTGGCAATACTGCTAAAAGTACAAGTACCATTACTATTAGCATTAGCCTGTCCGTTGGTATTAAACAAAGTAAGTCCTTTACTATCAGCATCGGCCTGAGAAATTGTAGAAGTCTGAGCACCTACAGCCTGACTGAAGGCAACACTTGATCCCACGCCACCTCCACAATTGTTCTTAGTAAACGATCCGCTTTTGGCGATACTTTTATATAAAATCACACTTGTAGAACTATTGTCACTACAATCAATCTGCTGCCCTTTATAGTTGTAACAATATTTTTCAAGAACATTCAAATCTTTATCCTTAACAAACTTTAATCGACCAAAATAATCATATTCATAGTAAGAAGTTATTTCTTTGGGATCTGTAATGCTTGTCACTCCAACAAGTGGATTATAAGTATACGTAGACATAAAAACATCCGGAAGTGATGCTCTAAATGTTTTTAACCCATTACGTAATAATTGTTCTGTACAATTTCCAGACAAACAATTATCATTGTCAGCATTTGAGAGTGTCTGTAAACTTGTTATTGTTTCCGGGGGAATTGTACTATATATTACATTTTCAAGTTTAGCAATAGGTTGTGTCTTATTATAACCCCATATAATAGAAACCGGCGTTCCGCTTTCAAGAGTATATTGTAAAATATTACCTCGATCATCATATTGATCATATGTGATTTTTTTTTCAAGGTTTCCTATATTGGGAACTAAAGGCAAAACATTAGGAAATTTAGCCGAATAAACCTCTTTAGGAAGTAGTATATTACTCGTAGAAGCATCCTTATTATAGATGGTTAATTGCTCAGATACTTTGGTTCCTCCCTTAGAAGTTTGTACATCTAAAGGAATACCAATCATATTTGCTGCTTTTAATTCATTTATAAATGGTTTACCTACCATTTCTAAATCTGATGCATAACTATATTTTGTTTCTAATGTCTGTCCATTTGAATTTACAGTAGTTTGCGATGTTAACTGCAAGTGAGCCGGATTACTGTAATTATAATTTATTGTACTTACTAGTGTTCCTGTTAAACTATTTGAATCATTATAAAAATAATTTGACACTTCTGAAGTCTTTTGATAAAACCACGGAATTGGAATATTATAATCTGCTAAAACATAAGAACTTGATAATGACTGAGGAACTTGACAATCCCATAATGTTGACAAAATTTCCGGTTGCTGCTGTGGGTTTGCATTCTCATTCACATCAATAAATGATCTTCGCGTTAATTTATAACCTTTTATATAAGCTATTTTTGAATTATCATCGAAATAAGTGTTTTTTTCTTTTCTAACAACATAGGTTTTGCTTCCAACTGTTCTGAAATCCTTTTTTTCTAAAATTTTACCTCTTCGGAATCCTAAATTTGCTTGTATTCCAATATCAGATCGAAACCAATCCGCATCAGTAGTAAATTCATAATCAGTATACATTTTTTCAGATGTAGCAGTATTTGTAGAAATTTCTTTGACATATCTGTAAACCACAGAATTAGATTCAAATCCCTGCTTAGATCTGGAATTTATGTAATAACCTTTTGTATAATCTACCTTAGGAATAATTTTAGGAAAGTTAGGATCACTATCTTCTGTTCCGCATACTCCTTGTGTGAAATTTGCAAATGAATTAGAAATAAAATCAACCCCTAAATTATTAACAAGATTTCCACTACTTATTGTATTATTATCTTTATCATTATATTCGTATGCTTTTTTCAAAAGAAGCGTATTGTTTGAATCATAACTTTCGATGCTTTGGATTCTTAAACCTGAAGATATTATGTTTTTAGGAGTTAAATCTTCGTCAGTGTAATTTAAGGATGCATCAATTCTCATATCAGCACCATAAGATTCTAAGACTATACTATAATCTCCACCTCTTAACGCCAAAGACAATGTTGTTGTTCTTTTTTCATTTATTTTTCCTGAATCATAGAGTAAACCATCATAATAAACATAAATCCTGCAGTATTTATATTTTATATCTTTAGTATCAGTACTCCCGTTATTTGTTACCGTATAGGTTAAAAAATTACTTTTTGGATTTATTATTCTGAAAAAAATAGCTTTATATTTCAAACAATCGCCGGCAATACAATTTTGTCCTTCATAATCATGTTCTCCATCTGCATCCGGTAATTGTGGTGGAGCTGGATTGTCTGCATCACTTACACCGGTAAGTGATGATTCTCTTTTTTGTATTACGTATTTATTTAATTGATCAATACCATAAAACATATTTGTTTCATAATTAAAACGTGTTAACCCTTTGGTAGGATAATGAATCTCTTTTAAAATCCCAGCCTCTATAGTTGCCGGATTGACTTCCCTTCTGGCAGAACCAACTGTTTTTTTTTCCGGATCAGTGATAATATGTTCAGGAATTAGACTAAAATTGTAAACTCCATTATAATATCCAAAAAAATCCTGTGATTTCGAATCTTTTATGGGCAGCTTTATATCTGAATATATAAACTCATGCCCGGCTAAAGGATCTAATTCATACATTCTATCAAGTTTTAATCTTTTATATTTGTAAGCATCCGTACCTGTTTGATCTGCATTAAAATAAGAATACTCAAAAAATACCTTTTTTACTAGATTAAACCCATCAGTAGTATTTTGGCTAATTTTTATATTATCAAGATATCCATTTTGATTTACCAAATCCAACCTTCCTTTCTTGAGTTCAAATTCTACTTTAGTCTGATCATTGTTAAATGTAATTTCTTTTATCTTTTTTGTAGTTGTAGTTGTATTTTCATTACTTTTTCTAATTTGTCCAATAAGTTGTGTCTGAGTTGCGCCCAGGCTGCATCCACAATTTTTCCCTTCTTCGATTACTCCGATACTTTCAGATTCACTGTAGTCAATTATTTCACCATCATCCTGATAGGTAAATTTTATTTTATTATTTTTTGAAGTTATAATTTGATCAACATACCACGCACTTGTATACTCATCATGATGAGTTAAAGCTCTTACTGATTTCTCGACAGTACCTGTAAAAAGATATTTATTTCCTAATTTATCTGTAATTGTAAAATTTGCAATATGAATTCCATCACCGCCTATTTCAACCTTAAAAGCATCTGGTGGAAAAATTACTGGACTACCTTTATCTATATAAAAACTCCCATTTACGGTAGGTGATGAAAGAGAATAAACATCCTTTACTCTCGATTTTTCGTATTCTTTTAAGAGAGTGTTCGTAAACCCATAAGGATGATCAAGCATAAACTGTTTTATAAATGCCGGATCTCTTTGTGTGTTATCAATTTCTGCATCACTTTCATCAACGCTGTCTCTGGAATTTAAAATAATTTGAGCGCCTGCATTTAAGTTCCATCCCAAACCTACCCAAGTCGCTTCCTGACTGACTTTAATTCCTGAAGCATGATAACTTAAAGATATTGGAATTTCAAGATCATCAACTTTAATACTATAGACGGGCAAAGATATACCAGGTACTCCCGTAGAAAGATCAACAGGGTATTCTCCATATTTTAAAAAAGCTGATGCTTCAGGAGACTTTGGCGTAAAATCTGGAGCTTTGAATCCGTCACCTGGTGTAGTTTGTGCTACAATTTTTATAGAAGTCAGTAAAATCATTATTAAAAAATAAAAGATTTTAATTTGACTTTTTATAGTTGTTATATACATTTTTGTAATTCTATTATATCTTATTTACTTGTTATTCTTTTTATCACTTTTACAGATTCTGTTTTTACATCTGTTTTAATATTGATGATGTAAATTCCCTCTGCATAGGCACTTAAATCAACCGGTACTGTCCTGCTTGAAATACTGAAATTTTGAAGCGTTCTACCTGTCATATCCACAACACTGGCTGTTCCTGAAGTAAAATCGTAACCTATAATAACATTTGTATATGTCGATACCGGATTTGGAATGGCTTCTATACTTGATTTAACTTTTTCGATTTTTGTTTTGTCTTTCAACTTTACAACCCAAAAATCACTACCCCCAATATTGGAGTTTTTATCTTTTGAAGCGCCTGAATTAGACGTTCCTGCCATCAAATATCCTCCATCGCGGGTTTCTATCAATTTTCTAAGAATATCCTCGCCTGCACTTCCAACGGTTTTATTCCACAATTCCTCTCCTTTTTCATCAATCTTTAAGGCGATATAATCATTGATTCCGTCTTTTTCTTTGACAGCCACATTGGTTAATTTTCCAACGATTCCCTCTCTTGGAACTCTTCTTTCACTTTGGGCATATCCGCCAATTAAATACGTATGATCTTTGTTTTCTACCAATGAGGTCAAAATATCCACTTTTCCAAAATCATAGGTTTTACTCCATACAACTCCTCCTTCTTCATCTAGTTTCAAAACCCAATAATCAGTGCCGCTTCCAACTATTCCTCCCAATGAAGTAAGTGGGTTTGTACTGTTTGAATTTGCTCCAATAATATATCCGCCATCAATTGTCTGGTGAATTACATAAGGCTGGTCATCACCTTCTGCTCCATAAGAATTTTGCCATTCTATTTCTCCAACATCATTTATTTTTAAAACCCAGACATCTCCAACTCCTTTATTGCTTTCCGTTTTATCACCAGATCGTGATGAAGTGGAATATCCCGCCAGAATAAAACCATTGTCTGTTGTTTGCTCCATACTTCTTAGTAAGTCTGCATATTCTCCTCCGTAAGTTTTTTGCCACTCAATAACACCTTGTTTGTCCAATTTTACAACCCAGTAATCCATGTTGCCTCGACTTTTTTCTGATTTACTGTACAAATCTGCTTTGGTAGTTGTCAGGGACTTTGCATCAGGTTTAATATCTGAAATAGAGACAGGGCTGGAGCTTGAAGATCCTCCTAAAATATAACCTCCGTCTCTGGTCTGAAAAGCGCATAACAATTCATCTGAGCCATTGCCGCCAATTGTTCTTTGCCACTGCTCAGCTCCGGAAGCATCTAATTTTATAACCCAAAAATCAGTAAGTCCTTTACAATCTTCTGCTTTTTGAAAACCTGTTCCTGAACTTGAAGTTCCTGCCAGAATAAATCCACCATCTTTTGTGTTTTTGATACTTTGAAGTAAATCAAATCCACTTCCTCCAAAACTTTTCTGCCAGTCAAGTTCTCCCTTTTCAGTCATTTTCCACACCCAATAATCAAGATCTCCATGATTATCATCTGATTTATTTCCTGTTTTATTAGATAATGAACTTCCTGCCAAAATAAAACCATAGTCGGCTGTTGGCTGTGCGTCAAAAAGATAATCAGCATGTTGTCCTCCATATGATTTTTCCCAAAGAATATCTTGAGAATAAGTAATTAATGGCAATAAAAGAGGAAGGAGTAGGTAAAGTTTTTTCATACGCATTTTAGATTTCAAACTGTTTTTTGGCTGCAAATCTAGACGATGAGTATGTTAAAATTTTACGGGTTTCCACATTTTGAAAATAATTTCCTTAACCCTCAAAAAAACATGAGCAAAGACGCCACTTTAAGGCTGATAAAAGTTATCAACCTAGTTACTTTTTTTGAATTAAACTTATAGAATGGCTCGAGAATGTCTCATTTAAGACTAATTATGACAAAGCTTCAGATTTCGTAAAACTTTTTTTGTATTATTATTTAATCAAGCAGAAAAAAGTCAGGAGACTTTATTAGATTTATAAGTTCAAATAAAATAATTGTGAAAAGTCAGAAACATTAGCGCAGCTTTTCAAAAGAAGACTTCAGAGAGAGGAAAATTAAATTCGTATATTTTTACAGGAAAACATTGAAAGAAAATTATGAGAATATTTGATTATTTATATTATTGTTTATTCAGGATGTTTGCATCAATAAAAAGAGTGGGAGAAAAAGATGAGAATTTGGCAGCGATATTTTTTTCTGTTTTATTATCAACTCATTCTTTAATGATTTTGTTTCTACTACGATATATTTCTCCAAAAGGTTATTTTAGTTTATTCCCTTATAATCTCTTATTAAAATACCTGATTGGATCAGTTTTTTTAATTTGGTATTTTATATGTAGCTATTATTTTTTAAAGAGAGAAAACTACAAACGAATATTATCTTTTTATGAAAGCTTGTATAAAGGAAAAAACAAAAGAATGGCGTTAATTGGGGTTTTATATTCTTTGACTACATTTCTTATTTTTTATATGACCGCCGTCTATCTTGCTAACGGGACTTATTTTTAAAAAAGGTATTAATTGCTTATCAAATTTTCATAAAAATTACAATTTACAAGAATACAACAAAACCCTTAATTTATAGGCTTTTGTTTTTTTCAGAAGACTTATTCTTGAGCCATACTAATGCCTGGAATAGAATCCTTTTGCTTATCATATTGTCATTATAAAAAATAAGAAATGCTGAAAATTTATTATAAAATATGTGTTGACACTATTTTTAAATCTCAAAACATAAACAAAGAAGACTGGAAGTTTAACACTATAATGTTCTTATCCGGATTTTTAGGTTTGATACTTATATCCTTAAGTATCTTCATTAAAAAAATTTTACCTGACTATATTACTTTTTCAATATATCCTGAAAACTATACCATGAAAAGCTTAGATCACAAATTAGAAGTTATTGTACTCTATTTTATTCCCTCTATAATCATAAATTATTTTTTAATACTCTATAACAAAAGATATGAAAAATTGCTCGCTACTTATAGGGCAAATAATGGACGATACATGATTAGATTTATGATTTTCAGTTTGTTTGTTTTCTTAATATCAGTGTTTATATAAGTATTAACTTCCACTTGTAAAATTGAACAAAAGCAATTAAAATTATGATTTTATTAAAAGCCTATCAGTACTTCTTTTATAAATTGTATCGATTCTATGAAGCATCAATATATTCAAAATGGTGGAGCGAATGGAAAGCTTATGTAACAATGCTGGCATTAAGCATCTGGAGTTATTCGGCAATAGAAATATCATATCATTATCTTTTCAATATTCCACTTAAATCATCAAATTCAATTATAGACATTTCAACTTTAGTATTTGCTTTTGCTATTAGTGCTCTCAATTGGTTTTTATTTGTCTATCAAAATAAATGGAAAGCTATTGTAATTAACTTTGATAAATTGTCAAAAAAACAAAATAGAATTGGCGGTATCATAGTCTGGGTAGTAATTATTTTAATTCTATTTTTTTATTGGATTTACTCAATTCCATTATTAGGTAAAATAACCTATAACTAATCCTTACTTTTAATTAGACTTAGATCCTTTTCTTAACGCCACAAATCATATTTATTATACCTAAAAATTAAAAAAATGTATCAAACAATACAGAATTTACCTATAGACTATCAGTTTGATAATAAAACTAAAGAGGAACTAAAACTATATGGAATTTGGTTTAAAGAAAACAAAGATGACAGAATAAATCATTTAATAGAAATAGTAAAAACAACACCAAGCTTTGAAGATTGGAATGTAGATTTTACACCAAATTCCTTAAATGAGCTAGGAAGATGGTTTTATCAAAATTTAGAAACCGTGAAACTTACAGAAGAACAATACTTTAATAAAAGGTCCCAAATACCAAATTATATAGAAATAGAAGATTGGGATCTATCAATTAAAACTCGTTCTCTAATTGTAGATATAGGGCTTTATTTTGGAGAGGTTTTTATTTATACACATAAAGAATTAATATGGAAACAATATTTTTCTAAAAGTAAAAAAGACATGAATAATGGCCATATGGTAGTACCAAAATTTGGAAAATTAGAACTAAATCCTATATTGGTAATAATGGGCACCGCTTGGGGATTGGCTAGAAAAAAATATGATGGCAAAAGATTGTATGATTTATATAAAATTTGGGAAAACTATCTTTAAATTATAAATCCTTCCCTCTCCAAAGTTTTTCTGACAAAATACTACGCAAACTTCTCTGACTTTCTAAAATTTCAACCAACAAAAAAAGCCTTTCAAATGAATCTCTTCATAGAAAGGCTTTTTTAACAATAAAACTAATTAATTAAACTTCTGTAATTTCCAGGACTACGCTGGATTCGACTTTAGACGAAGAAACTCTTAAACCAACATTCATTAGATAATCTCCTGTAAAGGATTCGCCGGATTCTTCGAGAGTTTTCTTTGCTTCGGGCATTAGGTTTATTTCATCGACTTTGTAGGTTTTATTTGGATCTAAACCTTGAAAACGAACCAAATTATATTGTGGATCATAAAGCGGATGAAGCGTGTAAGAGAACAATACTGCCTTGCTTTTTGCTTCATTTACATACATTAATACGGCGCGGCTTTCGTCATAAGGCGAGACAATTCGATACATGTCTCCGTGCCAGATTACGGGACTTAATCGCTTGTAATTGGCAACTGCATCCTGACAATATTTTAGTTCTTTTTCTTTAAGTTCCTTTATATTAATATCAAAACCTAACTTGCCCATCATCGCGACATCGGTTTTGAATTTAATGGATTGATTTCCCCATGAAGTTACGTGATTACAAATCGCAAAGGCAGGAAAAAATTGCGAATATCCCCATTGAATAAATACTCTGTTGAACGGATCTGTATTATCACTTGCCCAGAATTCGGTAAAATATTTCAGGAATCCGTAATCCGTTCTGCCTCCTCCACCGGCGCAAAGCATCATTGGCAAATTTGGATATTTGGTCTTAATTCGGTCTAAGACTTTGTACAAACCTTTGGTATATTCGATAAATAAATGCGATTGCTGATTCTTTAAATATGTCGAATATGCGTTTGTCATCATTCGGTTGCAATCCCATTTAAAAAAGGCTACACCCGAATTGGTTTGCATAATATCGTCTACTGTTTTGAATACAAAATCCTGCACTTGCGGATTGCATAAATCCAAAACCAATTGGGTACGATAATAACTTTCTGGTCTGTTTGGTAATTTCAAAACCCAATCCGGATGTTTTTCATACAATTCACTTTTAGGATTTACCATTTCAGGCTCAATCCAGATTCCGAATTTTACTCCTGTTTTTTCTGCTTCCTGCATCAGGAAACCTAAACCGTTTGGCAATTTTGTTTTTGTTGCCTGCCAATCTCCAAGACCAGATTTATCGCCACTTCTTGGATATTTATTCCCAAACCAGCCATCGTCTAACAAGAACATATCAACGCCCAATGTTTTTGAATCGGCAAACATGTCTGTTAGTTTCTTTTCGTCAAAATTAAAAAATGTAGTTTCCCAATTGTTTAGTAAAGTCAAGCGAGGTTTTTCTCCATCTTTAACTCCGTATTTTCTTGCCCAAGTATGTAAGTTTCTACTCGCCTGCCCTTTTCCTTTATTCGAAAAAGTATAAATAAAAGATGGCGTTGTAAATGCTTTTCCAGATTCCAGGCTGTATTCTGAAGCAAACGGATTGATTCCGGAACTTATTCGAAGGGAATTTTTATTGTCTAATTCAAAAGCAAACTTAAAGTTTCCGGACCAGGCAATTGTTCCTGCAATAAGTTCTCCCGAAGTTTCGTTGGCTTTTTCGTTAAGCGATAAAAAGAAAACCGGCGTTTGGTACATATCTGTGCGAACTCCCAATTTTGAGTCGATTACTTTTGTACCGCTGGTTAATTCGCTTTCCTGCATGCGAACTTCTTTTGCCCAATCTCCGTGAAATTGTGTTAACCAATAATGATCGGCATCAAAATGCAACATCGACGATGCATAATTGTATAACATAACTGGCTTTTTTTCGTGATGCACAATTTCTGTCCATTGCTCAATAATATTCTCATTATAAAAAGCTTTGTAATGAAGCGTAACTTCTACAGGATATACCGGATCTTTTAGTTTTATAATAGTTTCGGTAGTATTTGCATCAATTTTATCGGTACGATGACTTACATAATTTAATTCCAAAGAAGGATTTCCATCATTATGAGTCATTCGAATTGCCGATTCAAACAAATTTTCTGTTCCATAGGTTGGATATGTCTGATGTCTAAGATTTACCAAAGGATTTCCATCGTTTATGACAAATGACTTTGTATTTTCTTTCGAAAGTGTATTATAAGCCAAATTATCTTTGAGTTTCGTTCCTAAATACGATTGATAAAGTATGCCATTTTTTGCCGCTTTTAGAATCAGAGCTGTATTTTGAGTTTCGATCTGAATTTGGCTTTCTTGTGCATTAACTTTACAAAACAGAGTTGTAAATGCTAATAGAAATAGTATTCTTTTCATAAAATTTATTTGATAATATTCTGTGGTTATTTCTTATTTATAGTTGGTAAAATTCTTTGGAATTGGCATTCTTTTCTAAATCAAAAACATTGCTGATTTGTTTTAAAACAACACTAAATTTTATACCTAAAACAGCTCTTAAACGGCATTAAAAATCAATTTACAAAAATGAGCTTCAATATTATTTTACTTAAATCTAACCAATTATATTATTGAATTCATAATGTAGCATGCTCTATTCTTTCTTTATTTTATTAATTTAAGAAAAATTGAAATTCAAAAATATAACAACAGAACCTTCATTCATACCTGTACCTACCAGTTTATTTTCGAGCATTGCAAAAAGCTTTTTTTTCTGAAACAATACTCAATTTTTAAGAAATTTTATTCTGATACTATATTATCCACTTTTGATAATTGAAAAGAGAATTTTAAGTATTAAAGGAAAAATTCAACGACTCATGATTTTATAATCAGCGAAGAAAAAAAGAGTGTTTTACAATAGTAAATTTCCCAAATCATAAAACTCACAAAAGAGCATTATTTTCGGGAGTTTTTCAAATAATGTGATTTTAACACTTTTTGCTTTTTTCCGAAGTAAAAATCTCATCCTTTCTTCTCTCTTAGTAGCGATAGAATCATGTTCTGCTATTATAAAAAATCAGAAAATTCTACCAATATGTCCTTTTCTCTATTTTGTAGATTATATTCATATATTATCCACTTTATTTTTCATATTCTTTTATTTAATACTTGTTTTTTAAACATATCTCAAAAAAACTGGTAGGTACTGGTATAGACAGATATTGAAACATATATACTTTTGGATCTCACATTTGTCTCTTTTTCGCAAACGATCTGCAAGTACTCCACGCATCTTGTTTGGTTCTGAAAAAAAGAAACGGAACAAATCTGACAAATTAGAGAATTCATTACTAACCAAAAACCATTATTAGAAAATCATGAAATTACTAACCAAAGACAAACCAACAACCGATTGGCTTTCTGCAGAAATCTGGAAGGTTACCAAACTAACCTCCGGATTTTTATTAGCCATGACATTACAAGTTTCTGCTGCGACAGAAACTAAAGAGACTAAATTTTTCCTGAAGTTTAATAACTCCAAACTCACTAAGAGCAATGTAACAGCTAAAAATTCGTCTCTTTCTGAATTGACAAAAAAATCAATCATCTCATTCAAAGAGCAAAAAACAATTAAAGGAAAAGTAACAGGTCCTAAAGGTGAGCCACTTCCGGGAGTGAACATTGTTATTAAAGGAACTCAAATTGGTGTTTCTACTGATTTTGATGGTAATTTCGTCATTGATGTTCCAGACTCCAATACCATTCTTGTTATTTCGTTTACGGGTTTTGTAACGAAGGAAGTTTTGGCTTCTAATGCTTCGAATATTCAACTTGAAGAACAAAACCAAACTTTAAATGAGGTTGTTGTTGTAGGATACGGGACTCAGAAAAAAGGTTCTACAACGGGTGCAATTGCATCTGTAAAAGGTACTGTATTAACAACAAATGCTTCTGCAAACGTTTCAAACGCAATTGCCGGACGTATGTCTGGAGTAATTGCCAATAACCGTTCCGGAAGACCTGGCGATGACAGCTCAAGCCTTTTGATTAGAGGATTTAACTCGTTTGGAGGCGGTACAAGTCCACTTGTAGTTGTAGATGGTATTCCGGATCGGGATTTGAACAGAATTAATCCTGATGATATCGAATCGGTTACGGTTTTGAAAGATGCATCGGCTGCAATTTATGGAGTTCGATCTGCAAACGGAGTTATTTTGGTTACAACCAAAAGAGGTAAAGTTGGAGCTCCAACAATCAAAATCGATGGCTCGTATGGAATTCAGCAATTAACGAGAATGGACGAAAGGGTTAATTCGTGGCAATATATGACGTATTATAACGAACTGAATGCACATAAAGGAACTACACTTCCTTATACTCCCGCGGAAATCGATAAGTACAAAGCAGGAAATGACCCAAATTATACCAGTACAAACTGGCTTAAAGAAGTGTATAGAAAAGATGCGCCTCAGTCTAATGTTTCTCTTTCTGTAAATGGCGGTAACGATCAGGTTAAGTACTTCTTTTCAGGCCAATATTTGAATCAGGAAAGTAATCTTAGAAATAGCGACGAAAGATACAGACAGTTTAACTTAAGGTCGAATATTGATGTTAATATCTCTAAAAATTTAAAGGTTAATCTTGATATTTCAACTCGTCGAGAAGACAGAACATATCCTGCGGTAAGCATTGGAAGTATTATGCATGAAACCGTTAGTATGTATCCTTTTATTCCGGCGTATTGGAAAAACGGCCTTCCATCTTCGGGAATTGCAAATGGTAGAAATCCTATTTTAATGTCTTCTTCGGCTGCTGGTTATGACAAAGTTTTGAACTTAATCGTAAATCCAAAAATAGGTTTTGACTTAAAATTACCAAAAATTACGGAGGGACTTTCGCTAAGCGGATATGCTGCATTTGACTACAATGTTCGCAGCGAGAAAAAATTTACTAAACCTTGGGATGCTTATTCTTACGACAAAACGAATGATAGTTACAATAACGTAAAAAATAGTACGGCAATAACCAGTGTTATGCAAGATGAGCAAATTACGAATCAGAATACTTATTTCGCAAAATTAGCTTACGATCGTAAATTCAACAAACATGGTTTTAATGCTTTTGTGGGATATGAACAAACTACAACTGACAAAACCGAAACATATGCTTACAGAAGAGATTTATTGAGTGATCAATTAGATCAGATTTTTACAGGAGGAACTAAAGGACAAAATGCAACCGGCGGCGCTTATCAGGACGGAAGAGAAAGTTTCTTAGGTCGTCTTGCTTACAACTTTGACAATAAATATTTCGCCGAAGTTACTGCCCGCTATAACGGATCATTCAACTTCCCGTCTTCGACTCGTTGGGGATTGTTTCCATCAGTTTCTGCAGGTTGGAAAATATCTGAAGAACCATTTTTCAAAAACAATATTAAAGCAATTGATCAACTTAAAATAAGAGCTTCCTGGGGAAAAATGGGTAATGATGATTTGGGAGAATGGATCAATGGCGTGTTTTATCCAAACCAATATCTTTTCTTAACAAGATATCAGTTAACTACAAATCAGCAGAATTACAGCTATTTTGGCTCCGATTATATCTTAAACAATAGTATCTATCTTTCGTCTACGCCTAACCCAAATATTACTTGGGAAGTACAATATTCTACAAATATTGGATTTGATTTTGGATTCTTAAATAACAAATTAACCGCAACTTTTGACTATTTCAATAACAAAAGATCTGATATTTTAACGGCTAGAAATGCATCTGTTCCTTTATATACAGGATTGGCGCTTCCTAAAGAAAATATTGGAGAAACGGTTAACAGAGGTGTTGACTGGTCTTTAAATTATGCTGATAACACGCATAATTTTAAATACAGTTTAGGTTTTAATCTTACTTATGCACAAAGTGAAGTCCTGTTTCGTGACGAAGCTGCGAACATTCCGGAATGGCAAAAATCAACTGGAAAAGCGATCGATTCCTGGTTAGTTTTCCAAACAAATGGTATTTATCGTACGCAGGCTGATGTTGATAATTCGGCTCATTTTGAAGGTGCAAAACCCGGAGATCTTTGGGTAAAAGATACAGATGGCGATGGTAACATAACGTCTAATGATAAAGTTAGAATTCCGCAATCGGCAACGCCAAAAATCGCTTACGGTATTCCGATGAGAGCAGAATATAAAGGTTTTTCTATCGACTTACTTTGGACCGGACAAGCAAAAGCAAAACAAATGATATTGCCGCAAGCGCAAGGAGCAATCGTAGCGCCGCCAACATGGTTGTACAACGACAGATATACAGCTGATAATCCTAATTCTAAATATCCTGTAGCATTCAACGATTCTGATAATAGAAATAATATTCCGGCTGATTTTTGGCTGAGAGATGCGTCTTTCTTTCGATTAAAATCATTAGAAGTATCTTATGTATTACCAAATAAAGCGCTTTCGAGATTTGGAGTATTGAATATGAGAGTTTACGCCGGAGGAACAAATTTGTTTTCTATCGACCATATGAAACAATACAACTTAGATCCTGAAACAAATAATACAACAGGAGTTAATTATCCGCAAACCCGTATCTACAGATTGGGTGTAACTATTGAATTATAATGTTGCCACAAAAAAAATATCCAGACATGAAAAATTATATAAATAATAACCGAATCAATATAAAAAAGAAGGTGTTTATCCTTGCCTCTTTTTTTATCGCAATCACCTCTTTTATATCCTGCAGCGAAGATCCTTTAGACAAAATTCCTTTGGATTCTTATACAGATGCAACGGTTTGGAGTGATTTGAAACTTGCCGAAGCTTTTGCAAACAATCTCTATAATGTTTTGCCAAGCACGCAACACAATTGGAACAATAAAACAAATCGCAGCTGGATTTTATCTACAGCTTGTGACGAAGCTTTTAATAATTTTAATGATTATGACATTTGGACCGTAAATTCAGGAGCATTAACACCAGATAACGCAAGTGATTTTGATATCTGGAAACCTACATATGCTACGATTCAAAATTGTAACATCTTTTTATCTAGAATTGATAACGTTCCAGGTGACGAAGAAACTCGCAAGAGATTAAAAGGAGAAGTAATTTTCTTAAGAGCTTACGCTTATTTTAAACTTACGAGCGATTACGGAGGAGTTCCACTTATTACAGTTCCTTTTGATCTAAACAGTAATTTTAAAGTTGATCGCAGTACTTATGACCAATGTGTTGATTTTATTGTGACAGAATTAGACAAATCTGCTGAGTTATTGCCTTTAACGACTTCTAGTCTTGGCAGAATCACTAAAGGCGCTGCACTTGCCATCAAATCAAGAGCATTACTTTATGCCGCAAGTCCGCAATGGAATACAACAAATGATATTGCTAAATGGAAAAAAGCGTCTGATGCTGCAAAAGCTGTTATCGATTTGAATATTTATCAGCTTTATGATAAAAAGTATGAAGATCTTTTTACGACCAATAATTCAGAAATTATTTGTTCTCGTTTGTCTAGTAAAGATCCACAATGGAGTGCTTTTAATGGTGTAGAAATGTTTAATTCTCCGAGTGGTTTTCACGGTTGGGCAAATTTCGCTCCAAGCCAAAGTCATATTGATGCTTATGGAACTGCTGACGGAAAAGACATTACAGATCCTACATCTGGTTATAATCCTCAGAAACCTTATGTAAACAGAGATCCGCGTTTTTACAAAAATATTGTATATGATGGACGCGCTTATGGAAAACCAGAATTTTGTCAAGATCGTTACGATGCCGGCAGTTCAAATAAAGCTGAGTTTTACGAAGGCGGTTTAGATTCTCCGCAAGGATGGGATACCTGGAATGCGAGTAAAACACGTTACACTTTCCGCAAATATTGTGATACAACATACAATTACAATAACGAAACACAAACCAACAAAGCCTGGATTATTTCTCGCTTAGGCGAAATTTATCTGAATTATGCCGAAGCGCAATTTAAACTTGGTAATGAAGGTACAGCAATTCAATATCTAAACGCAATCAGACAACGTGCAGGAATAACAGGTCCGTTGGCAGGTTTGACGGGAACAGCCTTAGAAAATAAAATTCGCAACGAAAGACAAGTTGAATTGTGTCTGGAAGGATTCCGTTATTATGATGTTCGCCGTTGGAAAATTGCCGAAGAAACCGAAAACAAACCTTTGATGGGCGTAATTATTACCAAAAATGGCGACGGTTCAAAAACCTATACTTATACAAAAGTTCAGGACAGAATTTTCAAACCTCAACATTATTTATTACCAATTCCAAGGGATGAAACCAACAGAACCAGTTTAGTTCAGAATCCGGGTTATAATTAGAATTTTCTTTTATACTTTAAATTAATTATCAGTGTCATGGTAATAGTCGATCAACAAAACTGATAATTCCGCAAACCCACTCTATCAATTGTGTGGGTTTACTTTTAAAATTTATAGCGGTAAAATAATCTTAGATCAAAAAAATTACCGCCAGCCACAAGAAAGATGACAACGAGAATTCTAATACATTTGTTGATGTCCAGATAATTTCAGGACAAAAAACAAGTACATTTTTCAAATATTAACTGAATTAGTAAATTAGTAATAAAAACTTATCCAAAAAAAACAACACGTTCAAACACTACAAACAATGGATAAGAAAGAGTTGGCGGTAATTATTTAACACATTTAAAAAATAAATTTAATGAAGAGATCATTTCAGAAAAAACGAAAACACATTCTATTTGTCTTTGTTGCTTTTTGCTTCATGACAAATAAAACATTTTCGCAAGAAGATCGCCGTTGGCAAATGGATAAAGATGGTTCTATTTCCTGGCAAATAAACAACAACATTGCGCATGACGATCATATCGAAATGAGCGGCAAAAAAATCTCTTGCGTTCTAAGATATGGTGTTGGAACAGATGGTTCTTTTCATGCTACCCGAAGTTTGGTTTGGCCAATGCTCAGAACAATCCCAAATAATACTCACGCAAGTTTAACACGCCAATTTGCGCAAGACGCATTTGATTTGGTAGCCGTAAATTATAAACCTATTGCGGCAGAAAAAGTGATTTCGCTTAACCTAAACGGAACATTACTTGTAAAAAGTAAAGCAGGAAATACACTTGAATTAACAAGACAATTTTTTCCGTCGACAACATTGGCTGGTTATTGCGAAATTTATACGCTTAAGAATATTTCTGAAAAAACCTGCGCAATTGAAATTCCAAAATCAAATGCTGTTTATAACACAGATTCCGCAAAAGGAACAGAAGGCAGTTATGCTTTGCATGTAGATCTTTTTAATTCGGGAAGCTTTAATCTGAAGCCAAATGAAACTATTAGTTTTTCGGTTTTTTACTCTGGTGTTAAAGCAAACGAACAAGTTCCTGTTGTAAATGTTGAGGAAGAAAAAAACAATCGTCTAAAATTAATCCATGAAATCTGGGACAAACTTATATTAGAAACGCCTGATGAGGTTTTGAATACCGAATTTGCTTTCGCCAAAATCAGAGCTGCCGAAAGTATTTTTGAAACCAAAGGCGGTCCAATGCATGGTCCCGGCGGAGAATCTTATTATGCTGCAATCTGGGCAAATGATCAAGCCGAATATATTGGTCCTTTCTTCCCTTATTTAGGATATGAATATGGCAATCAGGCATCTTTAAATGCGTATTTGCAATTTGCAAAATTCATGAACAAAGAATACAAACCTATTCCAAGTTCGATCGTTGCCGAAGGAACTGATATTTGGGCCGGAGCCGGAGATCGCGGTGACGGAGCGATGATTGCTTATGGAGCTTCGCGTTACGCACTTTCGAGAGGAAACGTAAATGAGGCCAAACAATTATGGCCATTGATAGAATGGTGTCTGGAATATTGTCATAGAAAATTAAATTCTGATGGCGTTGTAACTTCAGATTCTGATGAACTCGAAGGGCGTCTTCCTGCAGGAAAAGCCAATCTTAATACTTCGTCTTTATATTATGATGCGCTCAACTCGGCTGTTTATTTAGGTGAAGCTTTAGGCGAAAACCAAACACAACTTAAAGCCTATAAAGCTGAAGCAGAAAAATTGAAAATTGCCATTGAAAAGTATTTTGGTGCTAAAATAGAAGGTTTTGAAACCTACAAATACTACAAAGGAAATGACGTTTTAAGAGCCTGGATTTGTACGCCGCTTACTATGGGAATTTACGATCGAAAAGACGGAACTATTGACGCCTTATTCTCTCCAAGATTGTGGACAAAAGATGGTCTTGCCAGTGTTGCAGGCGACAAAATATTTTGGGATCGCTCTACGCTGTATGCTTTAAGAGGCGTATTGGCAGCCGGAGAAACTGACAAAGCATTAGATTTTTTACATTATTACTCGAACCGTCGTTTATTGGGCGATCACGTTCCTTATCCTGTAGAAGCATATCCTGAAGGCGATCAACGTCACCTTTCGGCAGAAAGCGGTTTGTATTGCCGAATTTTTACAGAAGGATTATTCGGAATACGTCCAACGGCCTTGCACAGTTTTGATTTCACGCCACGACTTCCTAAATCCTGGTCGTCAATGAAAATGCGTCATATAAATGCATTCGAACGAGATTTCGACATTACCGTAGAAAGAACCGATAAGAAACTAAAAATAACAATATCCGAGGGCAAAAAAGTAATTGTAAATAAAGTTATTAAAGACGGAGATACGGTAAATATTAGTCTTCAATAGGTTTTGTATTTTTTAAATATTTGGAAAATGAATAATCGATTTTAATATGAAAATGGTGTAGTCCCTACAAACAAATATCAAATCATTAATAATTAAGATATCACCATCAACAATTTGTTCCATCGGAACATTTCATCGGTAACCCCAATAAAGACACGTTTTTTTTCGTTCCAGAGGAACGTTTGGCTACTAACGTTATAAAAATATAAACGCATGAAATTTTGCCAAACATCCCTACGGGACGATATTGAACCGTAACCCTTTTTTCTACCGATGAAATGTTCCGATGGAACAAAAATGGTTCTGCAAATATCTGTCTTAAATTGAAAGCTCAATGAGCTTATTTGTTTAGTTTTAAAACACGCTGTTAAAATTCTGGTTTTTCAAAACCGCTTCGACTTCAGAACCTAAGTATTGATATATTTTATTGTTTAAAAAATTCCCCATGCTAATTCGTTTTACACCCGCATTTTGCAACGTATTAAAATCTGGTAAATCAGGCATACACATTACATTTATTGGCAATTTTGTTGCTTTTGTAAGCGCTTCTATATCTTCGCCTTTTGTAACACAAGGAAAAAACAATCCGTGAACTCCTATGGTTTCATAAGTCCTTATTCTTTTCAGAGCTTCGTTTAGACTATCCGGTAATCCCAATAAAAAAACATCAGATCTAAGATTGATAAAAATCTTGATATTTTCTTTCGAAAGTTCTTCGGCGACAGCCTTAATTTTTTGAGCAAATGATTCTGCATCAACAATAGTTCTTACTCCTTGTTCGACTACAGAATCTTCTATATTAATTCCCGAAACGCCAATCTTATTCAGTTCTTTAATATTTGACACAATTTCTGCAACTGTTTTTCCATAACCGGCTTCCAAATCTACAGAAAGTGGCGTAGATACTGACGCTGCAATACGTTTTGTAATAAACAGATATTCCTCAAAACTTATTTCTTCGCCATCAGCATATCCAAGTGTTTCTGCAATTGCGTAGCTTGAAGTTCCTAAGGCTTTGAAACCTAAATCTTCCATTTTTTTCGCACTTTGTACATTCCAAACATTACCAATCAACAAAGGTTCTTGCTGATCGTGTAATTCTTTAAACTTTTGAAAATGATTCGTCATATTGTATAATTTTATAAAAAAGGGCAATTCTAATTTCTGTTTTTTATTTAATTAATTTCAGTTTCTTTAATCTCCGAAATCACGATATCATCAGCATCAAGAGCATTTAAAAAATCTGTAGCATCAAATGCTTCTCCCAATGTTGTAACACCTTGTTTTTCTATTTTTCCGGTCAGAATTCTTTTCAAAGCTTCAACAATCAAAGGCGCTGTTACAGCATAAATATCAATTCCCTGAGCTGTAATACTTCTGCTTTTATTGCCTTTTGTAGCGACAACTTCCATACAAAAAATTTGATTAGATCTGTTTTTTTCATCCGCAGCTTTAGGTTCCGGCGTTTTATCATTTCTAATATCAGTCAACGAATTTTGACTCAAATAAGTATTAATTGTATTGACGTTTATATGTCTCGAAATCGTAATTATTTCCGAAAGCGGAACCGTTACTACTTCTTGTGTTTCTATTGGTTCTGGAAAATCCCAAACTTTAGATTTCACCTCCAAAACTGGTTGTAGACTATTGTTTGCATACATAAATCTTTGATAATGATTGCGTTCTCCAGTCAATCGAGTTCCTTTTGTAGGATGCCAGGAATCCAAGCCTATATAACTTGAGATTTCATCGACCTGATCCCAGTCTTTAGTAAGTGTTGTGCTCAATAAATCTCCTAAACCACCATAAAATGCTGCGGCTGGAATTATAGTTACATTGGCAGTTTTTGCCTGTTCAGAGAATTGCTCAAAGATGTCCAAAACCGCTTTTTGCTCCGCACTTACATCAAGATAATGTTTCCCTAATCGTAGCGCAGATTGAATAATAGGTTCTGCTGTGTCTAAAAATGGACCTGCGCAGTTTACGATTATTTCGGCATCGGCAAAAGCCTTATCTAAAGATTCAGGTTGATTGATGTCAGCCACTTTTGTGATTAAATCCGGATAATCTTTGCTTAAAGCATTCAACTTATCAGCATCGCGTCCGCTAAGAACAGGTTTGAAACCTTGTTGATAAAGCTGAGCAACTAAAAATTTTCCTGTGTGACCGTAAGCGCCGTATATTACTATTTTATTTTCCATAAAAGGGGTTTTGGTATTTTAGGTTTAGTTATTGTATTTTATAATTTGCGGTTACTGCTAAAAGAATCGCGGAACATTTTCCAGCCTTCAGGAGTTTTTTTCCAAAGTACCAGAAATTTACCATCGTCAAACAATTCGCCTTTGGCATTAAAAGATTGCCACAAACCTTCTTCGGTTACATATTCGATTCCGTCGCCATATACCGCCGTTGTAATAAATTTGCCATTTCTCATTCCGTAGCTGTCATAAGCCGCTCTAAAGAATTTTGCGGCAGCGTCATGACCACACATTTGTACTGAATTTGGCGCCATAATACAGGCATCTTTTGCATAACGATTGATGAAAATCGAAGAATCATTTTTTACGAATGATTCAAAATAAATCGCATTACTTTCTGCGATTGCTTTTTTAGCTTCTTCTAAACCTGTATTCTGAATTTCCTTTTTTTGATCCTTGCAAGACAATAGCATTGCAAGAACAACTACTGAGATAAATAACTTGTTGTGCATGATAATTATTGTTAATGTTACAGGACAAAATTCAGATTATGCAGATAAAGAAATGGTGATGTAAGTCACTTTTTTAAAAGAGGAAAATTTATCTTTTCAAACGGCTTAATGTTTCCCTTGATACACCTAAATAAGCGGCTAATTTTCGTTTTGAAATTCTTTGTATCAAATCCGGGTATTCTTTCAATAAGAGGTTAAAACGCTCAGTAGCATCGTTGGTCATATAAGTAAGAAGTCTTTTTTGCTGTTTTACAAAACTATCGTTGGCTTTTCGCCGAAAAAAATTTTCCATCTTAGGAATGGCTGCACATAATTTTTCTCTGTTCTCGAATGAAATCGAAATCGCCTCAGTTTGTTCCAGACAAACAATATCAAAAATGGCAATTGTCTGGTTGTAAAAAGCTTGTTGATCTGTAATCCAACAACCTTCATTGGCAAATTGCATAATGTGTTCTTTGCCCAAATTATCTATATAATTAGACACCGCAAGACCTTTAGAAATCCAATAAGTGTGGTTTACTTTTTCGCCTAGTTTTGCAAGATTATCTCCTTTTTTGAAGGTAATTTTTGAAAAATAAGACATTATATCATCAAATTCTCCTTCTGTTATAGAAGAAAACTTTGCAATATGTTTATAAAAGAGGTAAAATTCAGACGTCTCGTTCAACTTTGTATAGTTTATATTCTTAGCTATTCTGATTGTTCTGTACAGGAAATTTAGCACTAAAATAAGTGCATTTTTCGGATTAGCCAAATCTTATAAATACAAACCTTAACTTTAAATAAATCAATTACTTATACAATTATATTAGTGTAAAATATACACCTTTTTTTATCCAAAAACGTTCACTCCTTTTCCCGTAGTTATTAAGCTGAATAAGCTCTTTTCGATAAGCTGACTCCAGGCATTTGAGCAATCTCCATAACATTCAAATTCAGGAACTAATCCCAAATGACTAAAACGGACTTGTGTTTTATGGTTTACTTCAGAGATTTCGAATACAATTTTTGTTCCCGTCCATTCGCTTTGATCTTTTACAAAACTTAATTTACTGTCTGTAATAAGCCAAACAATTTTTTGATTCGGAATAATCTCAACTATTTTTTGTTTCGAAAAATGAATTCCCGGCACGCTATAACCAAATTCATCGTTGAGGTTTTCTGTGTTTCCGTCAATTTCTCCTTGCCACCAACCGCGAACATTGTTGATGGCATTAAAAACTTCTTCTTTTGAATTGTCAACTAAAATCGTTGTACTATAATTTGATGTTGCCATTTTGTTGTTTTTTAATGTTATTTAAGTAATTGCAACTGACCTAAATGGTATTGCAAATGTGATGTTCTTGTTACCACAATATTCAATTTATTGCGATGAGGTTCTCTTTCGAAATCTTCTGTGCTTACAGCCGTATGTTTTTCGAACCATTCTTCGGGTTTCAAATTGTCAAATTTTTGTTTTATCGCTTCAGATTGCTTTGTCCAGAAACTTCTCAATTCTTGTGCAGTTGGAAGTTCTTTTACCGTTTTATCCGGAGATTTAATAAAAGGTTCATTCAGTTCAGGATATAATTTTGGTCCCATATCCAATAGAACCAATAAATCGTCGTGAACTGCAATAAGATGTCCAAGCAAATAAATGCCTCGATTTTTTCCCGGAGCAATTTCTTTTTGCAAAGTTTCGTCGCTTACAGCATTAAGTAATGTATCGCAATTTAGTATAGAAGCGTACCATCTGTCTAAGATCATTTTAACGAATAATGTCGTTGTTGGTGTTACTGTTGTTGTCATTTTTTTAGGTTTTAATAGTTGTAAAATTTATAATCGTTTCGTTATTTATCAGGTATTTATTGAATCATACACATAAATCTGAACTTCGTCATCGCTGGCAAAAATCATTCGGTCAACCGCACATTGCTGCCCAATATCTGACTTAAAAGATTCCATCATTTCATCAAGTGAATTAAAATATAAATTGGCTACACGATAAACATCATTATGTCCTGTAAGCGAAATAATTGGACCATTATTGATTTCATATTTCAGTAATCCCGGCAATTGTTTTGCCAACGGAACGTGTACTTCGAAATAATGTTTTTCGAAAAATTCCTTATCCTTTGGAGTGGTGTAAATCACAGTCATTTTTGCCATAATCGGTTTTGTTTAAATTGTTCTAAGTCGTTTTTTTGAGTTTCGAATTGTAAAATTACTCTCTAATAATCAAATCATTAAGGTGTAATTCAGACATTGTAATGGGTAGTTTTGGACAAAAACATTTAGTACCTTTACTTGTCAAAAAAAATCAAAAACGATGAAACATCTTACCATTATAGTTCCAAATGGAGATAATAATCTTCCCAGTATTACAGGTGCTTATGAAATCTTTACCCGAGCAAATGCCTATAATAAGATAAGCAGCAAAAAAGAACTGTTTAATATACAATTGGCCGGTATTTCTGAAAAAATAGAATTCAATGGGGGATTATTTACCGTAAAACCGCATCTTAATATCTCAGCAATTACAAAAACTGATCTTATCATTATACCTTCTTTAAACCATAATTATAATCTTGCGCTAAAAGATAATGAGCAATTATTGCCGTGGTTAGAAAAACAATACGCAAACGGTGCCGAAATTGCCACGATTTGTACCGGCGCATTTGTACTTGCAGCGTCTGGATTATTAGACGGAAAAAGCTGTTCTACACATTGGTCCGTAACCGAAAATTTCAGGTCAATGTTTCCTAAAGTAAATTTACAAGTCGACGAATTAATTACCGATGAAAAAGGAATCTACACTAATGGCGGCGCTTATTCGTTTCTTAATTTGATGATTTATCTGATTGAGAAATATTACGATAGAAATACTGCAATTTATTGTTCGAAAGTTTTTCAGATCGAAATGAACCGAAATACGCAATCGCAATTTGCCATTTTCACAGGTCAAAAAAAGCACGATGACGAAATGGTTCAATTGGCACAATCCTACATCGAAAAGAACTTAGACGAAAAAATATCTATTGGCGAATTATCCTCAAAACTAAATGTTGGAAGAAGAAATTTTGACCGAAGATTTATAAAAGCCACTGGAAATACTCCTGTAGAATATTCGCAAAGAGTGAAAATTGAAGCGGCAAAAAAAGCCTTTGAAACCAACCGAAAAACAATAAACGAAGTGATGTATGAAGTCGGTTATTCTGATGTAAAAGCATTCCGTGAAGTATTCCGAAAAATTACCGGAATGTCTCCGTTAGAATACAAAAGAAAATACCATAAAGATGTCGTTTTGGTTGCCTAAAATTTATTTACAACGGTAATTTCTTTTTCGAAATATTCATAAAAAAAAAGACTGTTCAACAATCTGAACAGTCTTTTTTATCTTAAAGCACATTAAAGCTTACGCCATAAATAATGCATATTTATTGTAGTTGTATAAAACCTGATCATAAGGCACTAAAGGCGTAGCAACTTTCTCTGAAGAAGCTTCGAATTTGATACCATTGTGTTTTCTGAATAAGTAGATTTCTTTCAAACAATTTGACAAACTCTGATGAATTGATGTCGTAAAAGTAGGCAACTGCTTGTCTCCTACCAGCAAATCAATTTGATAATTTGAGCTGCTTTTTGATAAATTGTTTCCTATTATTCTTAATTTAAAAGTTGTCTTTTTGCCGTATTGTTCACCTTGATACTGTACTACCATAATCTTATTATTAAAAAGGTTAAATTATTATTTTTAGAACTTCAACATGCTTATAAGTTGAATTCAAAATTAAAGTTATGAAAAAAAAGTAAGTTCATATATAAACTTACCTTAAATTATTAAATCAATACAAAGTTAGTACAAATTCTACTTTCGAAACCTATTTATTTTCTTCTTAAAAATTAGATTTAATCCCATCTTCCCGCCAAAACTTTATTGTAAATATCGGCAGCAAACAAAGGCGTTTCCTCGGCACTATGTTCTTCTACGTTTTGAAGCATTTGGCTTTTTACAAGAGCTAAATCTGTAATATTCACAGATTTTAATAAAGTCAAAAAATGATCAGTTGAAGATACTTTTACGCTATTTTCCAGTTCACAGGTATTTGCGGTTAAAACATTGATTCTAAGTTCCCACGTAATTCCTAATTTAGTATTACCTAAACCAGAAAAAGAATCTGAAATCGAATTTACTCTGCAATGATCTTTATTTCCTATTTCTTCAATATAATGTTGAACCAATAGATTATCAGCTACTTTTTCGACATTTATAGACATTCTTTTTCCGTCTATTGAACTAGAAATTCCACCCGCAATATGATTTACAGAACAAGATTGATATTCCTGATCTTTTAGTGTAAAAAGCCAATCTGCGAGATCTATTTTTTCTGCAACACAATGAATCATTGCCTTTGCAGTACATTCGGCAAGTAATTCCATTTTTACGATTCCAGGGATTTTACAAATTCATCGGCAGACAAAAGTGAATGCCCGTAATTAGGAAAATTCGTTTCTACCGTTGCTCTAATTTCTTCCTGATTAAAAGCGCCAATTCCGTCCTTGATTAACGTGACGTGATAACCCAGTTCTACACCATATCTCGCAGTCGAATCGACACAAGTATTGGCACGCATTCCGGCGATAATAATATGATCGATGTCGTGCATTTTTAGAAGAAAATCCAAATCAGTATTAGCAAAACCACTCGCTGTCCAATGGTTTTGAGCGATCAAATCTCCTTCAACAGGCAAAAGTTCCGGATGAAACTCTGCTCCCCAACTTCCTTTCTCAAAAAGAGTCAAATTTTTACTTCCGTTATGAGAAGGCGAAAAAAACTTCCAATTCAAATAATCTCCTTTTTGTGTATGCCTGTGTGGCGCATATACAATCTGGATATTACTTTTTCTGGCTGCTTCCAAAACCTTTTTCATGTTTTGAACGACATTTCCTCCTTCGACCGTTTCTTTTACAAAAGGCCAAAGTTTCCCTTTATCCGAAAGAAAATCATTAAAAGGATCAATTAATACTAACGCAGTTCTGTTGTTTTGATAAGTACTCATGATTTAAACAATTTAGTGATTAAAATGCTTTTACTTTTCACTTCAAAATCCAAACCCTAAATCAAGTACTTAATTATCAGCAGATTACAAATTAAAATCATTTGATATATCGCTAATACTCTGATTTTCATCGAAATATCACGACATAAAAAAACCGTAACGAATTACGGTTTTCACAATTAACTAAATATATTTAATCAACTTTTTTAACGATTGTAAAATTCATTCATAAGCACGATTAATTTTCTATTATTACGGTATTATCTTTTTCTGCATTTAGTTCTAACAAAAACATATTTCCGTTTTCGTCGAACATCGTCATATTTAAAGCATCTAATAATGCTAAGTTTTTTGATACGCCTCCCGCAAATTTATTGTACGAAAGATTCATCTCAGATAAATTATGCAACTTCTCAAGTCCTTTAGGAATCTCACCTTCAAAACCATTATTAAACAAACTAAGATTTTGCAAAGCATTGAAATTTACTATTTCTCCGCTCAAACTTCCTGAGAATTTATTACTGTTTAAAAGTAAAACCTTTAACGCAGGAATCTTATAAATCGAATTTGGCAGTTGCCCTTCAATCTCATTATCAAATAAAGACAGCACTTCTAATTGGTTTAATTTTCCAATTTCTACAGGCAACTCTCCCGAAATTTTATTCTTAGAAAGTTCTAAATCTCTTAGCTTTTGCAAATCGCAAATAGTTTCCGGTATTGCTCCCGAAAGCTGATTAAGCGAAATATCTAAAACTTCAAGCTCCTTGAAATTATTAATTGCTTTTGGTAATTGACCTTGCAATTTATTTTTATGTAAATCAACAGAAGTCAAATTCACTAAATCAAAAAACTCAGAAGGCAATTGTCCTTCCAGATTATTGTCGCCTAAATTAAGCGCCGTTACCTTTCCATTTTTGACCTGAACACCATACCACGTTGATACTGACAATGATAAATCCCATTTAATTTTCCATTGTGATCCATTTGTTGCGTAATATAATTTTATCAGAGCGTCTTTTTCTTTATCAGATACAGTATCTGCAAAAATATTCAGGCTAAAGCCGAATATTAGCAAAAGAGTTATTAGGCATTTCATAACAGATTTAGGGTTTTGTTATCTGTGATAAAATTATGCATTTCATAGATATAAAGCGTCTAATGTCGATAAAGTGTTAATAAGTAATTAATTAATATGAATTTATTTACTTTTTATAAAAATTATGATATTCTATTTTTTTGATTAAATTTGATCAACTAATTCTAAAAACCTCATATTATGGAAATTAACCCTATTGCATTGCTTCTGGCAGCTGTTGTAACACTTGTCGTTGGTTTTATTTGGTACAACCCAAAAGTCTTCGGAACAATCTGGATGAGAGAAAATAATCTCACCGAAGAACAACTTCGAACAGGAAATATGCTTAAAATCTTCGGATTAACGTATGTTTTTTCTTTAATGATTACCGTAATTCTGATGGCAGTGACCATCCATCAAACTGGTGCGGTAGGAATGGTAGGCGGACCACCTTTACTGGATAGTGCAAAACCTTCATTTGCAGCGTTTATGGCAGATTATGGATCGGCTTATCGCACATTCAAACACGGATCGCTTCACGGATTTATGGCGGGCTTGTTTTTTGCTTTTCCTGTAATTGGCATTAATGGTTTATTCGAAAGAAAATCATGGAAATACATCTTTATTCACGCCGGATTCTGGATTGTTTCTCTTACTTTAATGGGAGGAATTATTTGTGGATTTGCTTAAATAATAAAAACAAAAACCCGTTTGAAATCAAAATCAAACGGGTTTTTCTTAATAATAACTTAAACCAACCAAGTTATTATAAATATTACCTAATTTTGAAGAAATTAGCACACTCTTTTGACTACAACTTTTTCTTTCCGGATTTACAACAGCACGTCATTACTGCCTTTAGAATGGAATTCGCTGGCTGTAGATAATATTTTTTTGACCAGAGAATATCTTGAAGTATTGGAAAATTCTTGTCCTGTAAATATGATTTGTCATTTTATTGGAATTTTTAACGACGATAAACTAGTCGGAATTGCTTTAACTCAATTTTTATTTGCCGAAAAACTGGAATCGTTTGGAGAACGAGATCAGTGTTTAAAAACTTCTGTGCGTAATTTTGCTTTCAAAAATTTTGCTTCACACGTTTTATTCGTTGGCAATAATATGCTTACAGGCCAAAATGCTTTTGCTTTTAATAAAGAAGCAAGCGAGTCCAAACTGATAAAGACCTTGCATAAAGCAATTAATCAGCTTAAGAAAGACTTGAAAGCGAGTGGAAAAAAAGTTCATATTACGAGTATAAAAGATTTTACTGCAAAAGAAATTGAACCTTTACAAGCCGAATTTAAAAACAATTATACGTTTTCGACTCAGCCAAATATGGTTTTCGAAATCAATAAAAACTGGACTTCTGAGCAAGATTATATCGATGCTTTATCCAAGAAATACAGGGATCAATACAAACGCGCCCGCAAAAAAGCAGACGGAATAGTTAAGCAAAAAATGAGTCTGGCGGAGATTAAAAAATACGAAGATGTTATTTATGATTTGTATTTTCATGTTGCCAAAAATGCGCCTTTTAATACTTTTTTCTTAGCGCGAAATCACTTTAGTTTCTTTAAAGAAATTATGAAAGATGATTTCTTATTCTACGGCTATTTTCTAGATGAGAAATTAATAGGTTTCAATACATTGATCAAAAACGGAAATGTAATGGACACTTACTTTTTAGGATATGACGAAACAATTCAGCGCGAAAAAATGCTGTATTTAAACATGTTATACGATATGATCGCGTATTCTATAAATCAGGGGTTCTCTGAAATTGTTTTTGCCAGAACTGCACTTGAAATTAAAAGTTCTGTTGGTGCAAAACCTTTAAAAATGTACGGACTTATTACGCACAGCAATACTTTGATCAATCATAACATTGCTAAATTATTTAATTATCTTGAGCCTAAAACCGATTGGCAGGAAAGGAATCCGTTTAAATAAAAGCTTTGACAAATAATTAAATTCAATATCGCTCCTATGGAGCTATTGCGCATATTCTTATCCATTTTCTATAAATATTAAGCCCTTCTAGGGCTTATTTTATATTCCTTTAAGCATATTTCCTTTTGAAATTCGTTGCGCAAAGAACTCTGTAAGAGTGTAATATTTATAGAAATAGAAAATTTTAAGGGTTTCAGCCCCATCGGGGCGAAATATTAAATAATTAAAATGAGAATAATTAAGGAATTGCAATTTTCATTTGCTTGTGCAGAATATGAATTTCCAAATCCGTTTGTGCCCCGCAATATTCGCCATCAATCTGAAAGTTTACCGGATAATCTGTTTTTATTGTCGCTTGATCTGTTGAGATAATCACTATATCATCAGAATCAATTGGCATGTTTCCAGTAATTATTTTTCCGATTAACAACAAATCAAGGCTTTTTAAAATTACCAATTCGAACTTCCCGTCGTTCATAGCACCATTTGGATTAATGATTACGCCTGTTCCATATTTTTGAGAATTGGCAATTACAATCATTCGTGCCATATGTTCGACCGTTTCATTATTTGCCGAAATTGTAGCCACAAAAGGTTCTTCGGATTCTTTTAATGCAGAATAAGCTTGTAATGCATAACCCCAAAAACCACGTAAATTACTTTCTTCATAGTTCTTAACCAGGTTTGCATTGACTCCAATATCGCTTAAATGGATACTTTTTTTGCCGTTAATACAAATCATATCCATTTCGATATAATGGTGCAAAAAGGCTATTTTGAGGTTCTCTTCGATTGTTGCTGGTAAATTCAAATCAACAGACAATCCATTGGCTGAACCTGCGGGCAAAATACCAATAATTACATCGTATTGCTCCATTGCTTCGGCAACCATTTTTATAGTTCCGTCGCCTCCAGCCACAACAATGCGTTCCGGTGAATACTGATTATAAAGTGCTTGTATTCTTTTTTGGTCCTGTTTTCCGGTAGTTTCATAAACTTCCAGATCAAAATTATTTGTAGTTGCAAACTCTTGAACAGCTTCAATTAAATCTGATTTATCAAGATCTCCGGAAATAGGGTTTACAACAAATATGATATTCTTTTTCAAAATTTTATTTTTAAAACCAATTAAAATAATTAATTTACATCGTCATCTATAAATATACGCAATTAATGAAACCAATTTTACAATTATATCGAGGTTATGCCAACGAAGAGGAATTAATTGTAATGGGACACGTTTTTAAAAGAACGTATGATTATGATTTTCAAAAGAAAAGTTTTAAAAATGCTACTTCGATTATCAATCAATTTAGGATAAAAACACTTGAAAATTTTGATATTTATTTAAAATACGGCAGTCAGGAAATTCACACTAAAACACTTGATGACGGTTATTTTAAGTTTTGTATTCCTCTGGAAAAAGAAACTCATTTTGGATGGATGGAATATGAAGTAAGTATCAAAGATGGTGATAAAACGATAACCGAAAAAGGAAGTTTCATAAGACCTCACAAAGGCAAACTAGGGATTATATCTGATATTGACGACACTTTTTTGATTTCGCATACTCAGAATTTCTTCAAAAAAATATACATTCTTTTATTTAAAAATGTAAATGACCGCAAAGTCTTTACGGATGTTGTACCACATTATCAAGCTTTAAGTTCCGCTGGCCGACATAATAAAGAAGAGGAAAATGCTTTTTTCTACGTTTCCAGCAGTGAATGGAATTTGTATCGGTTTATTGTGAAATTTACCAAAATACATCATTTGCCAAGGGCTGTTATTTTACTGAAAGACATTAAAAGAGGTATCACAGATTTCTTCATGAGCGGACGTGGAAATCATGATCATAAGTTTGATAAAATAAAACACGTTTTAGAGTTTTATCCTAACCTGAAATATGTTTTATTAGGCGATGATTCGCAACACGATCCGGTTTTATATGAACGAATTTGCAAAATATTCCCTGTAACCGTAAAAGCGGTTTATATCAGACAAACGGGTAATCATCAAAAGGAAGCCACCAAAAAAATCATGAAAAACTTAGAAAATCTGGAGGTTTCTGTTTGCTATTATAAACATAGCAGCGAAGCGATTATGCATTCAAAAAGTATTGGGCTTATTTAGGGATTGTGTTTATTGGCACACGGATGACGCGGATTTTAACTGGTTTTCACGGATTTTTTATTCTCGTTTTTGTCATTGCGAGGAACGAAGCAATCTCACTAGTAATTGACGGAAAGTTTGATTATGCAAATGTGGTTGCTTCGTTCCTCGCAATGACATGCTTTGTGTTAAACTTGAAACCTGAAACAAAAAGCACTTGAAACTCCGTTTTCTAGCCCAGATTGAAGAGGAAAGCCCGGAGCAAAAAAAACTAATTTTTCTTGCTAGAAAACAGCGACCAACGGAAGCTCGTTTTATGGCTTAGAAAAATATTTTTTTTAGTGAGGACTTGAAACAGAAAGCTGGAAATAGCTCCTAAAAACTAAAAAAACCTTTGTCAAAGTTCGAAACTTTGACAAAGGCATCTGTAAACTTTGACCGAGACTGAAAACTCAACTAAGCGTTAAAATTATCAATTTCTTCCTGAACGACTTCCCAGTCAAGAAGTAGTTGATCTAAATCTTTTTTCTTTTTGTTGTATGCTGTAAAAAATGAAGCATCTTCGATATGTTTGTCGTAATTAGATAACAACAATTTATCGTCATGCTGAATGTCTTTTTCTAATTGCTTGATCTGACTTTCAACTTTACTCAATCGGTTTTGAAGCGCTTTTCCTTTTTTTTGATCTTCGTATGATGTTTTGTTATTTTCTTTTGGAGCAGCAGCTTTTTCAACGTCTTTTTTCTCCACTTCACGCATGTTTTCAAGATTGCGTTGCTCTAAGAAATAATTGATATCTCCTAAATATTCTTTTATCTTTTGATCTTTGAATTCGTAAACAATATTCGACATTCCCTGCAAGAAATCTCTATCGTGAGAAACTAGTAATAGGGTTCCTCCAAATTTTTGAAGTGCCGCTTTCAATACGTTTTTAGATTTAATATCTAAGTGATTCGTAGGCTCATCCATTAGCAAAACATTGATTGGCTGTAATAACAACTTACAAAGTGCCAAACGGTTACGCTCTCCTCCTGAAAGTACTTTTACTTTTTTCTCTACATCGTCTCCGCGGAATAAAAATGATCCTAACATGTCACGAACTTTAGAACGGTTTGTGTCCATTGCAGCATCTTCCATCGTTTGAAGAAGTGTAATTTCTCCATCAAGATATTCAGCCTGATTTTGAGCAAAATATCCTAATTGCACGTTATGTCCTAATTTGATGCTTCCTTCGTATTCGAATTCATCAACAATTGCTTTGATAAAAGTCGATTTTCCCTGACCATTTTGTCCCACAAAAGCAATTTTGCTTCCGCGTTCTACTAACAAACTAATATCTTTTAGAATGGTTTTATCTCCGTATGATTTAGTTACGTTGTCCGCTTCTACAACTACTCTTCCAGGTTCTTTTGAAACTGGAAAAGAGATATTCATTACTGAATTGTCGTCTTCGTCAACTTCAATTCGCTCTACTTTATCTAATTTTTTAATCAACGATTGCGCCATTGAAGCTTTTGAAGCTTTTGCACGGAATTTCTCGATTAATTTTTCTGTTTCTTCAATTTTCTTCGCCTGATTCTTTTGCGTTGCCAATTGTTTTTCACGGATTTCATGACGCAATTCTAAATATTGAGAATATGGTTTATTGAAATCATATGCTTTTCCTAATGAAATTTCGATTGTACGATTCGTAACATTATCCAGGAACATTTTATCGTGCGAAACAATTACGACAACTCCGGGATAACTGCGCAAGAAACTCTCTAACCAAATGATACTTTCGATATCCAAGTGATTCGTAGGCTCATCCAGAAGCAATACATCATTTGATTGTAATAATAGTTTTGCTAACTCGATACGCATTCTCCAACCTCCTGAAAATGTTTCGGTTTGGTTATTGAATACTTCTCTTTTGAAACCTAATCCTAAAAGAATTTTCTCTGTATCTCCTACATAATTGTAACCTCCAAGAAGGTCAAAACGGTGTGTATAATCAGATAAATCTTCAATTATTTGGCCGTATTCTTCACTTTCATAATCGGTTCTGGTAACCAATTGATGATTGATTTCTTCTAATTTTTTCTCTACAATTTTAATATCTGTAAAAGCTTCATAAGCTTCTTCTAATACTGTTCTTCCACGTTCAAAATCAATATCCTGACGTAAAAATCCCATTCGGATATCTTTCTCCTGAGAAATAACTCCGGAATCAGGAGCAAAATCTCTTGCCAGCATTTTAAGCATTGTTGATTTTCCAGCACCATTTTTCCCGACAAGTCCAACTCGATCTCCGGCACCTAAACGAAAAGTAACTTCTTCGAATAAATAAGTACCACCAAAAGAAACCGATAAATTGTGTATATTAAGCATGTAATGTTATTTTATAACTAATTGATTGTGTAAATTTACACTCCCAATTTAATGGGGTAATTTAATTTTTTGCAAATGTTAAAAAAAGGATCGAAACTAAATAGTATTTTAACAGGAAGTTGTCCAAAATGCCAAAAAGAAAGTATGTATTCGGACAGAAACCCACTTCATTTGACTAAAGTTCTCAAAATGAACGATCATTGTAGCCATTGCGGATTAAAATATCAAATTGAACCTTCGTTTTTTTACGGTGCAATGTATGTGAGTTACGGTTTAAATGTAGCCGTAGGAATTGCCGCATTTATTGTTTCGTTTGTATTTTTTAAAACCTCAATCGAAGAATCATTTATAGCAATTGTTGTTACTTTAATTCTGTTATTTCCGTTTGTTTTGCGACTTTCAAGAAATTTATACATTAATATGTTCGTTTCTTACGATCCTAATGCTGGTCAGGGTTAAGACTTTTTAAATATCTTTTGCGAAAGCGCTTAATATCTATTTCTCGCTCGAAAGGAATTTCATTTTCGATATGATCATATAGAACTTTTGCCATTGCTGGTCCGAGCATCACTCCTCTTGTTCCTAATCCGTTCAGAATATGGAGTGATTTAAACTCTTCGTGCGTTCCTATCAAAGGTCTTCGATCTTTAACAGTTGGACGAACTCCGCCATAATGTTCCACGATCTCAAAATCGCAATCAATAATTTCTTTTATTCGCTCTATTAATTCTTGCTTTCCTGCTTCGGTAGGTAAATCTGTTTTGTCTTCCCAGTTATATGTCGCGCCAACTTTAAATAAATCATCACCCAAAGGCAATATAAAAACACTTGTATTCATAATAACATCCAAATCTAAATCCGGAGCTTTTATTATGAACATTTCTCCTTTGGTTCCATCTAATGGTAAATAATTAAAAAAAGGATTTTTATGCAATCCAAAGCCTTCTGCAAAAATTATATTTCGCGCCTGGATATTTTTATATTGAATTCCATAATCAAAAAACTCAATATAACCATAGTCAAAAGCCTGCTCTAATAATAAGTTATTCTGCTTTAGATATTCTCTATAAGTATCTAACAGCAACATTGTATCTACATAACCTGTATGCAATACCTCACCATAATTATAGGGAGAATTAATTCCTTTATATTTTTTAGTTATAATATTAGTTGATAAAAAAGGCGCCAAGTTTCTTTTATCTGAAGCAGCGAACCAATTGTTTTGCTCTTCTATAGAGAAAAATTTTCTTAGAATAGGAAGTTTAAAATTAAACTTGGTTTGCAACTTATCTTCAATCTGATCGTAAAATTCATTCATTACAACTAATTGTTCCTGAGCATTCCAAACCTCGCTAAAACGCTTTAAAATAACCGGATTATAGAATCCTCCGGCTACTCTCGAAGATACCTGAGACATATTATCTACTACTAAAATAGATTTATTGTTTTTAAGGGCAATTTCTGCAAATGAAATTCCAGCCAATCCAGATCCGATAATTAAATAATCTAACATGTGTAAAAGATAAAATATAAAAAAACTCTTAGCACAAAGGTACTAAGAGTTTTTGTTTTAATACGGTCCGGATACTTAGTAGTTCCACATATCTTCTTCGAAGTTTCGAATCTTTTCTTTTACTCTTTCCGATTCTAACAACTGATTTTGTGCATTGTTTTTCATGTAATCTTTGATCTCACGATCTCCGTACATATTCTCCTCTTTATAAATAATAGCGTTAAAACGTCGCGAATTTAAAACTTGGTCAAATGAAATTGGAATAGCTGAATTACTATCATTGAAAGCTTTTCCCTGGTTTAATACATCTCGAGCATTGGGGAAGAAGACCCAAAATAATTCAATAAAATCCTTCTCGTCACTATTCATTGTATATACATCCGGAGTTACAGGACAAATTCCTAATAATCGATACTTCAACTCGCTCATACGTTTGTCAAAATACCAGTAGCCTTTTATTTTGTATTGTGTAACATCAGCAGCTGTTAGATCCTGCTTCAGAATATATTCAGCCGGAACCGTTCTTGTTGCTCCAACAGTTTGATCAACATAAGTAACAACTTTCTTTTTTCCTGTACCAGTTACTACTTTTTTCTTTACAACATGTGTTCTATAGTCATCCGGATACTGATTAATTAATTCTCTACCAGCATCTGTTGTATCAATTCGGGATAAAGCTCCTTGAATGTCTTTTAAAGTTTTCTTTGTATTAAAATAACTATCACTATAAACTTCTGTTATTTTACCTGTTCTAATACCTTTCGTCAAAATATCATACAGCGAACGCCTATCAGAACCAATATTAGCTGTATCTACCGGAAAGTATAAAGGGAAGTTTATTTTTTCATTTAAATCAATGATTTCCCAAACCATCTTTCCCATCAAAACATCTCTGTCATCAATATAACCATAAGCCAATGGTTTATCGTTGTCTGCAATGAGCTGAGCAGCGTTCTTTTGTCCGATCTGGTCAGCCGTTTTTGCATTAAGCAAATTTGATTGTGCGTTGGAGGCAAAACTTCCTGCAATCAAAAAAATAACGAATAAAAAACTTCTTACTTTCATAATGATATTATTAGAACATAGTAAACGTAAATTTACGCTTTTTATTGTTATTTTTCTTACATCATATAAAAATTCATTAAAACTCCCCAAATCACAAGGAGCACAAACAAAAGAACCTCAGTATTTTACACACAAAACATCCGTTTTACTTCATTAAAAGCCAAAAAAAAACTCTTACTACACAGGTAGTAAGAGTTTTTATTATAATGTAATTTGGATACTTAGTAGTTCCACATATCTTGTTCGAAGTTACGAATCTTCTCTTTAACTCTTTCAGATTCTAACAACTGATTTTGAGCGTTATCTTTCATGTAATCGCTAATTGCTCTATCTCCGTACAAGTTTTCTTCTTTGTAGATTTCTGAATTGAAACGTCTAGAGTTTAGGATTTGATCAAATGAAATTGGAAGTGCCGAATTATTATCGTTAAAAGCTTTTGCTTCATGTAATGCTTCTCTCGCATTAGGGAAGAAAACCCAGAATAACTCAATATAATCCTTTTCGTCACTGTTCATTGTGTATACGTCTGGAGTTACAGGGCAAAGTCCAAGTAAACGATATTTCAATTCACTTTGACGTTTGTCAAAATACCAGTATCCTTTAATTTTATATTGTGTAACATCTGCTGCAGTAAGATCTTGTTTCAAGATATACTCAGAAGGAACTGTTCTTGTTGCACCAACTGTTTCATCAACATAAGTAACAACTTTCTTTTTACCTGTACCAGTAACTACTTTTTTCTTCACTACGTGAGATTTGTAATCATCTGGGTATTGGTTGATCAATTCTCTACCAGCATCTGTTGTGTCAATACGTGATAATGCACCTTCGATGTCTTTCATAGATTTTTTAGTATTGAAATAACTGTCGCTATATACTTCAGTTATCTTACCGTTTTTAACGGCTTTCGTCAAAACGTCATATAATGAACGTCTGTCTGAACCAATATTAGCTGTATCTACAGGAAAATATAATGGAAAGTTGATTTTTTCATTCAAATCAATAATCTCCCAAGTAGTTTTTCCCATCAAGACATCTCTATCATCTACATAACCGTAAGCCAATGGCTTATCATTGTCTGAGATAAGTTGTGCAGGGGTCTTAAGTCCTATCTGAGCAGGTGTTTTAGCATTAAGCAAATTAGATTGCGCATTAGAAGCAAAACCTCCAGCGATAGAAACAATAGCTATTAAAAAATTTCTTACTTTCATCATGATATCATTATGAGATATTGAGCGTAGTTTTACCTACTATATTATTGTATTTCGTAAATTACCGGTGCAGTTCTTGGTAATAAATAACTACCAGCTCCAACAAGTTTAGTTTTAATTTCAGAAATAGTAACCTGATCTCCTTTTCCTGCTCTTGAAAGAACTTGTTTACATTGTGCATTTAATTTGTTACCAGTAACAACAACTGTAGGTTGTCCAGCAATTTTCAAGTTAAATCCAACAACATCTAAACCAACTTCAAAATCAAAATCAAGTAATTTAGCACCAATCGTAGCAATTTCTAAGTTAGATCTAGGTCCTTTAACAACACCCATTTCACCTCTAATTGTTCCTGTTGGCCCAGGAATACCTTTAATTCTAAATGTTTTCTTATCTGAAACTTTATCTCCGTTTGGCAATGTACCAGTTACAGAAATAGTAGCTTCAGTACCTGAACCTGGGTTCATGTTATATTTTCCTGCTTTGCCAGCTGAAGATAATCCCGGAGCACTAGCAACAACTTTATTATCAGCAACACCAGCGAATGATACAGAGATTGGGTTAACAACACCTCTATAAACAACATTCATTTTGTCTGCAGAAATTGTAGCAGAGTTTGGTCTTGGTACTACAATATATTTTCCAGCAAATTTAAGTGGAATGTTTTTACCATCTTCTAAGAAAGTAAATTGTCCATTAATGTTTTGCTCTCCAACAGCTCCAGCAGTCAATGAAATAACAGCTTGTCCGTTAACAATTTGTCCAGGACCTTGGAATGAAGTTGGTTTTGTGTTTTCGTCATAACGACCTAAAACAACTTTACCTGTAACTTTTTCTCCTTGGAAGTAAGCATTTTTGTCTAAAACAACAATTGCTTGGTAATTGCTATAAGAAGCAGCAGCAACTGCAGCTTTTCCTAAAGCAGCACTGTAAACATCAGATTCTGCTTTTTGAACGTCATTTTGCCAAGCTGAAAGTTTAGCTAATGAAGCAACAGCTGGGAAACCTTTAAAGTGGTAAGCTAAATATTTATCTTTTAAACCTTCTTTGTTTTTTACATCTGAAACATCAAATTTCTTTTCAATTTCAGCTATAATAGTTCCATATTTATTCTTCGAATCTGTCAAAGCAGCCTTCATATCTGCTTTATATTTCTCAATATGAGAAATGACATCATTTCCTTTTGCAGTATATCCTTCACCAGTAAACCAGTTGTCGATATTATCACCTTTGTCCATAGACTCATAAGGCAATTTACCAGTTTCTTTATCAGTTTCAAATCCTTTTAAAACATCACCTTTTAGAGATCCGATGTATGCATAAAATTCTTTTGAAATTGTTTCAACTTTATGAGCAGTAACTGCAGCAGTTGCGAATTCTCCTTTTGCTTCAGCCGCTTTTTGATCTAAAGATGTCAATAAACCAGCATTTGTTTGCTCTGAAGAGGTATTAGCGCTTTCAAATTTTTCATTCATTAAGCCAAAAGCAGATAAAACTTCTTTTGACATATTCATTGCTAACATTGCGATAAAAACCAGATACATCAGGTTAATCATCTTCTGTCTAGGGGTTAATTTTCCTCCTGCCATTTTTTTCTAATTAGTTCTTATTAATAATTTTAATATAATAGTTAAAAACTAATTATCCTTTGTTACTCATTGCAGAAAGCATACCACCGTAAACACTGTTCAAAGAAGCAATGTTTGCAGTCATTGATTGCATTTGTTCTTTTAATTTAGAAGCATTTTCAGCGATTTCGCTGTTTGCTTGTGCATTTCTTGAAGCACTTTCTAATTGTACTTTGTATAAGCTGTTTAATGATTCCATTTGTGCAGCAGCCATAGACATTTCTTCAGCATATTTCTTTTGTCCAGCGATAGAATCTACTGTTGGAGAAATTGCTTTTGCAGCTCCTTCGAAATTTTTGATTGAGTTTCCTAAGCTTGACATTAATTCTCCGTCAATTTTAGCTTCTTTCAACATTGTGTCTAATTTTTGAGACAACAATCCTTGAGCATCAGTTGGAGTTTCAACTTTGTCCGCTTTTTTTCTAGCTTGACCATTAGCCAATTCCGGGTAAACAAGAGTCCAGTCCAATTCATCGTCAACTGGTTCGAAAGCAGAAAGAGCAAAGATTAACGCCTCAGTTACTAATCCCACAGAAAGCATCAATGTACCAGTTAATGGTCCAATTTCAAAGTGAGTAATTTTGAATAATGCTCCAATAATTACTACTGCCGCTCCCATACCATAAGCGAAATTCATTGCTTTTTTACTTAATAATGCCATAATACTTTTTTTTAGGTTTTAATTTTAAATAGATTCGATTTGGTTATTGATATTAATTATAAATTACTTTTTCTTTTTTCCGCTTCCGGTTGTTTGAGTTCCCATGTAATCTTGTACAGTTCTGAAACCAATATAACTTCTTGCAGAATCAGCATATTCGTGATCACGAGTACTTACTTGTAGGAAGTAAGCAACATCTTTCCAAGATCCTCCACGAACAACTTTTCTTTGGTTGTTTCCATCAATCACGTTAGGGTTCATTGTAGAAACGTATTCGTATGCATTTGGATTGTAAGCTGAATCTGTCCATTCTGAAACGTTTCCTGCCATGTTGTACAATCCGTAACCGTTTGGCTCATAAGATTTAGCTTCAACAGTATATAAAGCTTCATCAGCTGCATAATCTCCTCTGTTTGGTTTGAAGTTTGCTAAGAAACAACCTCTGTCACTTTTAGTGTAAGGACCTCCCCAAGGATAAGTTGCTGATTCCAGACCACCTCTGGCAGCATATTCCCATTCTGCTTCAGTTGGTAATCTGAAAGCATTTACTAAATCACGTCCTTTTTTCTTAGATTTGATATAGCTGTTTTTATTTAAAGTTCTCCAAGCGCAGAATGCTTTAGCTTGTTTCCAAGTCACACCAACTACAGGATAATCTCCGTAAGCTTTGTGCCAGAAATAATCATTATGCATTGGCTCATTATATGAGTAAGCGAAATCTTTAATCCAAACTGTTGTATCTGGATAAACACTAACTTGTTCTGTTTTAACGAAGTCTTTTCTTTTTCCTACTTTGGCTTTTGCAGCTGCCTGAATATCCATCCAAGAATAACGGAATTTCAATTTATTTACATCAATTGTTCTTAAACCATTATATGATTCTTCAATTGGCAAATACATAGAGTCCATTACCTCAGTATAATACTCATCTGGATAAGCTTTAGTATCTTTAATTAACTTAACTTTTTTGTTCAATTTTCTACCAGCATAAGGATCATCTTTTGTTCCTACACTATAATAGTTATCATACATATATTTATCATAAGCCGTCATTTTGTCCGGCTCAGAATCATTAAATGCATAATCAGCGATACTACCGCCTTTTTTACCTTTAGCGTCACCTGAAGCTTTTTGCCCAGTTTCATCAGCCAAAATAGCTAAACGAACTCTCATTGTAGAGTCTTTTACCCACTCCACAAACTGGCGATATTCGCTATTTGTAATTTCGGTTTCATCCATATAAAACGAACGAACAGTTACTGTTTTAGTCGGAGCATCCTCCACATTAGCTAAATCAGCATCAGCCTTACCCATTATAAAAGATCCACCTGGAACCAAAGTCATTCCATAAGGTTTTTCAGGATGCCATTTCCCTCCTGTAACACCAACCAATTCTCCTTTGTCTCCTGACTTACCACAGCCAATTACCAGTGTTAACATTGCTGCAAATGCAATAAACTTCTTCATATAAATTTGGATTATCTATTCATTATTATAAGTTCGTAAACGTATTTATTATTTATCTAAAAAACAATACTAGTTGCGAAATTTATTTTACCGTTCAAAAATAATGTTAAATAAAATAAAAAAAAAATATTTCCTCGACAAACTGACTTAAAAAATCGACGTAAAACGTTAAATTTTATATTTTGTAAACCTTCTCTTACTAATAATTCTTAATGATTTTTTTACATTACAAAAACCGCAAAATTTATTGTAAAGCTTTACTTCATAAAGCATTTTTTCTTTGTGCTTTCCACCATCTCTCAGGCAATTCTTGGTTGCAAGCCGAGAGATATTCGTCGTAGGAACACGGTAATAACGTATTTCTTTTCAATTTATTGTGACCGTTCGATTCGTAAGGAATTTCTATCCACCAACGTTCCGTTTTATCACTTTTATAAAAAATTAATTCTTCTTCTTCAAGCGGAACAATATATTTTAAATAGTTTGTTCTGCTTCCAAACGGATACTCTTTTGATCGGTAATGATATCCTTCTATAAAATACCATACAATCTGAGCAATTATACCTGATTCCTGTGCTGTACTATTATGATTAAACACTCCAAAAGAGGAAACTTTATCACTGATTCCGGCATATCTTGCTAGAGAACAAATCTCTTTTCCATTAAAACCATTTGGCTCAAAATAAACATTATTACCTGAAGCAGAAGACTTTACCGAATTCAAATCAATACTAACTAAATCAGCATCTCTAAAAACAGGTTCTGCCAAGGCTATCTTATTTGATATCTCACCCAAACGATACGCATCAAAGAACAATTTTTCAATCAAATCAATTTCTTCCTGCGAATTGTAATAAGTCTGATATCCTATATTACAATAATTAAAAAGGTTATTAGGCTCATCTATTATGATTTTAGTCAAAAAAGAATTAGCCGAAACAGTTTCGTTTTCTTTTCCAAAATCAAATTTATTATCTACAGAAACCAAGTTTACCATTTGCTCTAAATCGTCATAAGCACGATACATTGCATAGGTCAAATCCTGGGAACCTCCTAGGACTATAGGAATCACTTTATTCTTAATTAATCTAGAAGTTACTTTTTTTAATGCAAAATAAGTATCCTCTACAGAGTCTCCAGCAAGTATATCTCCTAGATCTGCAATCGAAGCATCCCAATTACCGGGAAACATGCTGTAAATCTTTTTACGAATTGCCGTAAGATTCACTTCATTGATCATATCACTGCTGCGACGGTCTTCTAAAACACCAACAATAGCAATGTTTATTCTGCTAATATCCGGAAATTGATCTTGGGTATGCAAAACTATTTTGCTTCCCAATTCTTGTGAAGACAACGAACTAATGAATTTTAAAACTCCGTCGTTAACTGGTTCTAGAAAATCAAATTCCATTTTTTATTTCTTTTTTGCAGCTGCTTTTTTAGCTGGAGCTTTTTTAGTTGTTGTTGCTTTTTTTGCTGGTGTTTTCTTTGCCGGTGTTTTTTTGGCAATCATTTCCTGAACTTCTTCCAATGTCAATTTTGTTGCATCAACATCTTTACTTAATTCAATTTTGATTTTACCTTTTGTAATAACCGAGCGTCCCCAACGCGCTTTTTCAACCAAAATTCCTTCGTCTTCCCAATTGTGAAGTACTTTATCAATATTTTTTTGTAATTTATCTTCAATTAGTTCTTCAACATCTTGTTGAGATAAATTATCAAAATTGTATTTTTTACTTACGTTAACAAAAAGACCATTCCATTTGATGAACGGACCAAAACGTCCCACACCTTTCTGAACTCCTTCGCCTTTGTAAACAGCGATTGGTGCATCAGCAATAGCTTTTTCGTCAATTAATTCCTGAGCTCTTTCTTTAGAAAGACTTAATGGATCTTCTCCTTTTGGCAAAGAAATAAATACACTTCCGTGACGTACATAAGGCCCATAACGACCATTACTAACTTCTACTTCTTCTCCTTTATATTCTCCTAAGTTTTTAGGTAATAAAAATAAATTCAAAGCTTCTTCAAGTGTAATGTTTCCGATATTTTGATCAGACATTAAACTAGCAAACTTTTTATCTTCATCATCCGCTTCTCCAATTTGAGCCATTGGTCCAAATTTCCCTAAACGAACAGAAACTTGTCTTCCGTCAGCATCTTTTCCAAGGATTCTTTCTCCGCTTTCGCGTTCTGCATTTGCTTCAACCTCTTTTACATTTGGATGAAATTTATTGTAGAATTCCTGCATCATGATTGCCCAGTCAATATTTCCTTCGGCAATCTCATCAAAATCCTGCTCTACTTTTGCAGTAAAATTATAATCCAGAATATTTCCGAAGTTCTTCACTAAGAAATCCGTAACGATTGTACCGATATCTGTTGGAACTAACTTTCCTTTATCTGAACCTGTATTTTCTTTCAGCAACTTCTCTCCTACTTTATTAGCTTGCAAAGTAAGTTGGGTATAATTACGTTCCTGACCTTCAAGAGTTCCTTTTTCAACATAATTTCTGTTGATGATAGTCGAAATAGTTGGAGCGTATGTAGACGGACGACCAATTCCTAGTTCTTCTAATTTCTTAACCAACGAAGCTTCAGTATATCTTGCCGGAGGTCTTGAATATCTTTCGGTTGCTGTAATATAATTGTTAACTAACTTTTCATTTACTTTTAGCGCAGGCAACATTCCTTCTTGTTCTTCTTCATCGTCATCATGACCTTCTAAATAAACTTTTAGGAATCCTTCAAAAAGTAAAACTTCTCCAGAAGCTGTAAAAATTTCACTGTGATTATTCGCTTCAATTTTTACGTTTGTTCTTTCTAATTGTGCATCACTCATTTGAGATGCCAATGTTCTTTTCCAGATCAAATCATACAAACGCGCTTGGTCACGATCGATATTTACCGTGTGACGAGACATATCTGTTGGACGAATTGCTTCGTGCGCCTCTTGTGCTCCTTTGCTTTTGTTAGCAAAAGTACGAGGTTTAGAAAATTCTTTTCCGTATGATTTTATGATTTCAGCTTCTGCAGCACTCATTGCTTCAGCAGAAAGATTCACACTATCCGTTCTCATATATGTAATAAGTCCGGCTTCGTACAAACGCTGTGCAAGCTGCATTGTGATTCCAACTGGCAAATACAATTTTCTTGCTGCTTCTTGTTGCAAGGTCGAAGTTGTAAATGGTGCTGTTGGTGATTTTTTGGTAGGTTTAGTCTCTAAATCCGCTACCTTATATTGTGATCCGATGTTTTGATTTAAAAAATCTTCGGCTTCTTTTTTAGTATTGAAGTTCTTAGGTAATTTGGCTTTGAAAGTTTTTCCTGCCTCATTCACAAATTCTGCTACGATAGAATAACTCGCAACTGCATTAAAGTTTTGGATTTCGCGTTCTCTCTCAACAATTAGACGAACTGAAACTGATTGAACACGTCCGGCAGAAAGTCCACCTTTAATTTTTCTCCATAAAACAGGAGATAATTCATAACCTACTAAACGGTCTAATACACGACGCGCTTGTTGTGCGTTTACTAAATTATAATCTATTTCTCTTGGATTCTCGATTGCTTTAAGAATCGCTGATTTTGTAATTTCGTGAAAAACAATTCGCTTTGTTTTTTTAGTATCTAGTTTTAATTCTTCCGCCAAGTGCCATGAAATAGCTTCTCCCTCGCGGTCCTCATCGCTTGCTAGCCAAACCATTTCGGCATTCTTAGATAGTGTTTTCAGTTTACTTACTAAGGCTTTTTTGTCTGGAGAAACTTCGTATTTAGGTTTAAATCCATTTTCTACATCTACCCCTATTTCCTTTGAGGGTAAGTCCGCTATGTGTCCGTAACTTGACTCTACTTGAAAATCACTTCCTAGAAATTTCTCTATCGTTTTCGCCTTTGCAGGTGACTCCACTATTACTAAATTCTTTGCCATTGCTCTATTTTTCTGCAACAAAAGTATCTATTTTTTTTAAATATCAGCCTTGCTAATGCATTTTTGAGTTATTTTAATATTATGTTTCTTAAAATTGAAGATTTATCTGTATTCCTACCTATAATATATATAGGTACAATTTTTAAGGGTTTATGACCGAGAAATGTTCTTTTTTTAACGTAAACCCCTAGCCCGGATTATAGTGGAAAGCCCGGAGTAAAAAATGCAAAAGTTTCTTGTTTTAAAAAAGCGACTCCCGAAGCGTCGGGAGAAGCTCTTTTTAAAATATTAGAAACTTTGCGTTTTTTATGAGGACTTGCAGCGGAAAGCCGGAAATAGCTTCTTAAAAAAAGATTTAGCCGCAAAGTTCACAAAGTTTCCCGCTAAGCTCGCTAATTTTTAATCTGAGCTGAAGATTTCAGGTGAAGTTCGCAAAGCTTTGAGAATTATTTTTAATCTGTGGCTATTATTATTTTAAATTGTTGATTTTAGATTCCCTTATTCTTTGTTTGTTCCAACAATCTAAAATCTGAACTCTAAAATCTAAAATTCCAATAATCTTAACTCTAAATTATAAAATCTTTTCTCTGCCATCTTGTCACATTGACCGCATTTACGTTATCTTTGCACTTTGAAATTATACAATGGAAAAGATTATTGAGGAAAGCAAACAGGGCGAAAGTCTTGTTTTGGAGAATAAACCTGAGAATACTAAAAAACTTTTTATAGAAAGTTACGGTTGTGCGATGAATTTTTCGGACAGTGAAGTCGTAGCTTCCATCTTATCAATAAACGGATATAATACTACTCAAACTCTTGAAGACGCTGATTTAGTTCTGGTAAATACCTGCTCGATTCGAGATAAGGCGGAGCAAACTATTCGTAAACGTCTGGAGAAATATAATGCGGTAAAACGTATTAACCCAAAGATGAAAGTGGGCGTTTTGGGCTGTATGGCTGAGCGTTTGAAAAGTCAGTTTCTAGAGGAAGAAAAAATAGTAGATCTTGTTGTGGGACCTGATGCTTACAAGGATTTGCCAAATTTATTGGCGGAAGTTGAAGAAGGACGCGACGCTATTAATGTTATTTTATCGAAAGAGGAAACTTACGGAGATATTTCGCCTGTTCGTTTGATGAGTAACGGAATTACGGCGCTGGTTTCGATCACTCGTGGTTGCGATAATATGTGTACATTTTGCGTTGTACCTTTTACTCGTGGTCGTGAGCGTAGTCGTGAGCCTCAAAGTATTATGAAGGAAATCCAGGATTTATGGGACAAAGGTTTTAAGGAAATTACGCTTTTAGGTCAAAACGTTGATAGTTACCTTTGGTACGGCGGCGGTTTGAAAAAAGATTTCGTAAATGCTACTGAAATGCAAAAAGCCACAGCGGTTGATTTTGATCAATTGCTTGAAATGGTTGCTGTTGGTTTCCCAAAAATGCGTATTAGATTTTCGACTTCGAATCCGCAGGATATGCACGAAAGCATCTTGCATGTTATTGCAAAATATCCAAATATCTGTAAACATATTCACTTGCCTGTTCAGTCTGGAAGTGACCGAATTCTAAAAGAAATGAATCGTTTGCATACTCGTGAAGAATACATGACTTTGATTGATAAAATTAAAGCTATTATTCCGAATGCTTCGATTTCGCAAGATATGATTGCCGGTTTCCCAACAGAAACGGAGCAAGATCACCAAGATACAATGAGCTTGATGGAATATGTGAAATATAATTTTGGTTATATGTATTCGTATTCTGAACGCCCGGGAACTTTGGCAGGAAGAAAAATGGAAGATGATGTTCCGGAAGAAACGAAAGCCAGAAGATTGCAGGAAATTGTCGATTTGCAACAAAAACATGCTTGGTTCCGCAGTGAAGAATTCGTGGGACAAATTGTTGAAGTTTTAGTCGAAAAAGTATCTAAGAAATCAACTGAAGAATTCTCAGGAAGAAATTCTCAAAGTATTACGGTAGTTTTCCCTAAAGAGAATTATAAAATTGGAGATTTCGTAAACGTAAAAATTACAAGTTGTACTTCTGGAACCTTAAAAGGTGAAGCAGTTGGATATTCTGAAATGAATTAGTTTGTTTCAGGTTTCATGTTTCAGGTTATTTCTGTAACTTGAAAAATATTAAATAATCAAATATTCAAGTTATAAATTTAAGAATGGAAAAAGAAATCATTATTGAATACAAGCCTAATACAGACACATTAGTTAAAGTTTCTAAATATCTGCTTTTGAGAATGCGTTTTGTGAAATTTATTATTTTTATTTTCTTTTTTGTCCTTTTGCAAAACATAGCTTTATCAGCTACACAATCTGTGACTAATATAAAATGGGACTTTTTTGATCTTTTACCTTTTGGAATGGTAATTCTTGTATGGATTACTGTATACTTTTTAACAATGTACAGCATCAAAAAGAATATTCTTAAAAATAAAAAAAACTTAGAATCTCAAAAAATAACTATTACAAAAGATTCGTTTACCCAAGAGGCTGAAAGTTTTAAAATCGAAAATTTTTGGAAAGAATCTTTTCAAATTAAAGAAACCAAAGATTGGTTTTTGATCTATTTAAATAAAACTTCTGCTTTACCAATTATTAAAGAAGATCTTAAAGAGAATCAATATAACGAATTAAAACAGCTTTTTAATTCGATCGATATAAAAAAGAGTTTAAAAAGTTAAGGCTCAAAGTATAGAAACTTGAAACCTGAAACAAATAAAAAACTTGAAACAAAAAACAAATGGAAACAGTTCAAGCAATTAAACAGCGATTTGAAATTATTGGAAATGATCCTAAGTTAAATCGTGCCATCGAAAAAGCGATTCAGGTTGCTCCTACTGATATATCAGTAATGGTAACTGGAGAAAGTGGTGTTGGTAAAGAAAATATTCCAAGAATAATACATTCGCTTTCGCATAGAAAGCACGGTAAATATATTGCTGTAAACTGTGGAGCAATTCCTGAAGGAACTATTGATAGTGAACTTTTTGGTCACGAGAAAGGTGCTTTTACAGGCGCAACAAGTACGCGTGAAGGTTATTTTGAAGTAGCAGATGGCGGAACTATTTTCCTTGACGAAGTTGGTGAATTACCGTTAACAACTCAGGTTCGCTTACTTCGTGTTCTTGAAAATGGTGAGTTTATAAAAGTAGGTTCTTCTCAGGTTCAGAAAACAAATGTTAGAATCGTAGCGGCAACAAACGTGAATTTATTCAATGCTATTGAAAAAGGAAAATTCCGTGAAGATTTGTATTATCGTTTAACAACTGTCGAAATTACTTTACCGCCTTTACGCGAAAGAAACGAAGACATTCATTTGTTATTCAGAAAGTTTGTTGCAGATTTTGCACACAAATATAAAATGCCTCCGTTGAAATTAGACGATGATGCTGTTCAGCTTTTGCAAAAATTCAGATGGAATGGTAACATTCGTCAGCTGCGAAATGTAGCGGAACAAATCTCGGTTCTGGAAACCAATCGCGATATTTCTTTGGCAACTTTACAATCTTATCTTCCTAGTAATGAAGGAAGCAATTTGCCTTCTGTAATTAGTGACAAGAAAAAAGACAGCGATTTTAGCACTGAAAGAGATATTTTGTACAAAGTGCTTTTTGATATGAAAAGTGATCTGAATGATTTGAAAAAACTCACTTTGGAATTGATGAAAAACGGAACATCAAAAGTGCAGGATATCAATCCGAATCTGATTCAGAAAATATATGGTTCTCAGGAAAACGAAAGCGAAATAGATTTTGAAGAAGAACCAAGAACGGCTGTAATGACACCAACAGCACGTGAAGAAAATTATCAAATGCAAGATGATAATTATTTGTTTGCCGAAACAATTGAGGAAGAAGAAGTTTTGCGTTTAGAACAAAAAGAAATCGAAATGATCAAAAAATCATTAGAGAAAAATAAAGGTAAACGAAAAGCCGCTGCAGACGAATTAGGCATTTCTGAACGAACTTTATATAGAAAAATTAAACAATTTGATTTGTAGTTTTGTCACAAAGACAACAAATGTTTTAGACGAAAATGAATATCTTTGAACTCTTAAAGTAAAAAATGAAAAACTTAAAATATCTTCTAATTCTATTAATAGCAACAACTTTTAGCGGTTGCAACGTTTATAATTTTACAGGAACAGGAAAAATTGACGCCAAAACTTTTCAGGTTAATTTTTTTCAAAATAATGCTGATTTAGTTGAGCCTGGAATCGACAGACAATTTACACTTGCTCTTCAGGATTTAATTATGGGGCAAACTAACTTAAACTTAGTTAGTAACGGCGGCGATTTAGTTTATGAAGGAGAAATTGTAGATTACAGAACAACTCCTATGACTGCAACCGCTGTGACATCAGGTGGTGATGTAGGAGCAGCACAAAACCGTTTAACAATTAGAGTACAAGTTAGATTTACCAATAAAAAGAAAGAGACTGATGATTTTGAAAAGTCATTTGAATTTTACTATGACTTTCCTGGATCAGGTTTACCTACAGGAGCAATTTTAAATGAAGCGCTAAAAGTTATTTTTGAAAGAATTACTCAGGATATCTTTAATGAGTCACTTGCAAAATGGTAAAAAACGTTGATTTGTTTAATCGGTTAATCGTTAAATCGATTTGAACAATTAAACAAATACACAGTTAAACAATAATAAAACGATTAAACAATAAATAATGAACGTAACTGATTATACTTACTTAATGAACAAACCCGATGCTATTACAGAAAAGCAAACGGATGCATTAGGAGGTGTCTTGAATGAATTTCCGTATTTTCAAAGTGCACGTGCATTGCGATTAAAAGGACTTTATGATCAAAACAGCTTTAAGTATAATTATGCTCTAAAAGTAACAGCGGCTCATACTTGTGATCGTTCGGTTTTGTTTGATTTTATAACATCAGAAACATTTACTTCTATACAAAGTGAATATTACGACCAAAAGCTGAAACATCTTTTGAATATTACTGTTTTTGACAGTGAAATAATCTCGGCTGAACAAAGCAAAAAAACCCCGGAAGTACGAATTGATCCAATTGAAAAATCAATTTTAAATTCTATTAAAGAAGCTACATCTGTTACTTTTGAAAAACCCGTAATCATTGAGGAGCCAACTTTAGATTCTTTTAAAGAAGTAACAACAACTTTTGAAGAACCTATAAAAACAGCAGAACCTATAATTGAATCTATTAGCGAGCAAGCAATTTTGGACTCTTTTAAAGACGTTTCAACCCTAACTTTTGAAAAAGCTATTAAAACAGAAGAACCTAAAATTGAGCTGATTGATGAGCAAGCAATTCTAGATTCTTTTAAAGAAGTTCCAAACATAACATTTGAAGAACCTGTAAAAACAGAGGAACCTATAGTTGAAGCAATTAGCGAGCAAGCAATTTTAGATTCTTTTAAAGAAGTTACAACAACTTTTGAAGAATCTACAGAAACTGAAGAACCTAAAATTGACTCTATAATTGAGCAACCTGTTTTAACTTCTAATATAGAAGAAACAAACATAACTTTTGAAGAATCTGCAGAAACTGACGAACCAAAAATTGACTTTATAGTTGAGCAAGCTGTTTTAACTTCTGATATAGAAGAAACAAACATAACTCTTGAAGAACCTGCAAAAATCGAGGAACAAAAAGTTGAGTCTATTATCGAACAGCCTGTTAAAATAGCAACTTCGACCTTTTTTGACGAAACAGTTGATGATGAAATTCCAGAAGTACAAATTGATCCAATTGAAGAATCAGTTTTAAATTCTACCACAGAAGCTTCACCTACAGTTTTTGAAAAAGCAGCAGAAATTGAAGAACCTAAAGAAATTGAAATTCCAGAAACTGTAAAAAATGCAGAAGAGAATCTGGAAATAGGAAAACCGTTGGATTTTTCGGTTAATGAAAAACACTCTTTTCAGGAATGGCTGCAATTAGCAAAAACTGAGCCTATTGACAGAACAGAAGAAACTCAGGAAAAAGTAACTCCACAAGAAGAAGAAAAAAAAACGGAAGAGCCAACTGAAATAAAAGCTGACGACGAAGAACTGGACGAAGAGAAGAAGAAAAAGGCAGAAATAATCGATAAATTCATTGAAACGAACCCGAAAATTTCGCCTATAAAGCAAACTGCAATAACTCCGGCAGTACAATTCAACATAAATCAAGAGGATAATTCGTATCTAATGACAGAGACTTTGGCGAGAGTTTATCTGGAACAAAAAAAATATACAAAAGCAATACAAGCATATGAAATATTAATTTTGAAATATCCAGAAAAAATTAGTTTCTTTGCAGACCGTATTTCGGATATAAAGATTTTACAACAAAATAACAATAATAATTAAGCAATGAGCACATTTTCAATTTTTTTAGTTTTAATCACAATAGTTTGTTTTCTATTGATCGTAGTAATCATGGTTCAAAACCCTAAAGGAGGCGGATTATCGTCTACTATCAGCGGAACTCAAATGTTAGGTGGAGTACAAAAAACAACAGACTTTTTAGATAAAAGTACTTGGACACTAGCAACTATTTTGATTGCTTTAATTTTGCTTTCAAGCTTAAGCTTTTCAGGATCATTAAGCGATACTGATTCTAAAATCATTGAAAAAACTGAAGCTCCTGCTAATACGCCAGCTGCTCCAGTTCAACAAACACCTGCTCCGGCAACTCCTGCAGCAAAATAATAATTTTGAAATAAATATAAAATGCCAGCCTGTCAAAGCTGGCATTTTTTTTAAGAAATAATGTCAGTTTTAAGAGCATGGCACAATTTCTGAAATCCAATAGAACATATAAATCGTATAACTTATAATAAATATAAAATATAAAATCATGGCCTTAAACATTAAACCGCTTTCAGATCGCGTACTTATTGAGCCTGTTGCAGCTGAAACAAAAACTGCCTCAGGTATTTTTATTCCGGATACTGCCAAAGAAAAACCACAAAAAGGAACTGTTGTAGCTGTTGGTAATGGATCTAAAGATCACACTATGACTGTAAAAGTTGGTGATACTGTACTTTATGGTAAATATGCAGGAACAGAATTAAAACTTGAAGGAACTGATTATTTGATTATGCGTGAGGACGATATCCTTGCGATTATCTAAAATTGCCTTAAGCTATAAGCTGTAGGCTTTAGGCTCTAACAAAAAGCTTAAAGCGTATTGCCTAAAGCCTAATGCAAAACAAATGAGAGATTTTAAAAAATATGATATTTGGTCGTTAAGTCATTCTTTTACTTTAGAAATCTACAAAATGACTTCTTTATTTCCTAAAGAAGAATTATATGGATTGACAAGTCAGATTAGAAGAGCATCTGCATCAATTCCCACTAATATTAGTGAAGGATGTGGAAGAAATAGCGACAAAGAATTTAATCAATTTCTCAACATAGCTTTGGGTTCTGCCAATGAAACAGAATATCTTTTAATTTTAGCTAAAGATTTGCAATATCTGAATAATGAAATTGCAGAAAATCAGATACAGAAAATTAACAGTATAAAAAGCAAAATTTACAAATTAAAACAAAAATTAATTCAGCAGTAGAAAGCATAAAGCTTAAAGCCTACTGCCTAAAGCACATCGAAAATGGCAAAAGATATAAAATTTGATATTGAAGCACGTGACGGATTAAAACGTGGTGTTGATGCATTAGCAAATGCTGTAAAAGTAACTCTTGGACCAAAAGGTCGTAATGTAATTATTGGAAAATCATTTGGTGGACCAACGGTTACTAAAGATGGTGTTTCTGTTGCAAAAGAAATCGAATTAAAAGACCCATTAGAAAATATGGGCGCGCAAATGGTTAAAGAAGTAGCTTCTAAAACTAATGATTTAGCGGGTGACGGAACTACAACTGCTACAGTTTTAGCTCAGGCAATCGTAAAAGAAGGTTTAAAAAACGTTGCTGCAGGAGCAAATCCAATGGATTTGAAACGTGGTATCGATAAAGCTGTTGAAGCTATCGTTGCTGACCTTGCAAAACAAGCTAAAGTTGTTGGAAGCGATTCTGATAAAATCAAACAAATTGCTTCTATCTCTGCAAATAATGACGAAGTTATTGGTGAATTAATCGCTACTGCTTTTGCAAAAGTTGGAAAAGAAGGTGTTATTACTGTTGAAGAAGCTAAAGGAACTGACACTTTTGTGGATGTTGTTGAAGGTATGCAGTTTGACAGAGGATATCTTTCTCCCTACTTCGTAACAAATCCAGAGAAAATGGAAGTTGAATTAGACTCTCCATACATCTTATTATACGACAAAAAAGTATCTTCTTTAAAAGAATTACTTCCAGTTTTAGAGCCAGTTGCTCAATCAGGAAAACCATTATTGATTATTGCTGAAGATGTTGACGGAGAAGCTCTTTCGACTCTTGTAGTAAACAAATTAAGAGGTGCTCTTAAAATTGCTGCTGTAAAAGCTCCAGGTTTTGGAGACAGAAGAAAAGCAATGTTAGAAGATATTGCAATCTTAACTGGTGGAACTGTAATTTCTGAAGAAAGAGGTTATACATTAGAAAACACAACTATCGAAATGTTAGGAACTGCAAAAAGAGTTTCTATCGATAAAGACAACACTACAATTGTAAGTGGTGCTGGTGAAGCTGATATCATCAAAAACAGAGTAAACCAAATTAAAGGTCAGATGGAAACTACTACATCTGATTATGATAAAGAAAAATTGCAAGAGCGTTTAGCTAAATTAGCTGGTGGTGTTGCTGTTCTTTATGTTGGTGCTGCATCTGAGGTTGAAATGAAAGAGAAAAAAGACAGAGTTGACGATGCTTTACACGCTACTCGTGCTGCTGTTGAAGAAGGAATTGTTGCTGGTGGTGGTGTTGCTTTATTAAGAGCAAAAGCTGTATTAGCAGGAATTAAAGCTGACAACGCTGATGAAGCAACAGGAATTCAGATTGTATCTCGTGCTGTTGAATCTCCATTAAGAACTATTGTTGAAAATGCAGGTCTTGAAGGTTCTGTAGTTGTAGCAAAAGTTGCTGAAGGTTCTGGTGATTTTGGATATAATGCTAAAACTGACGAATATGTAGATATGCTTAAAGCTGGAATTATTGATCCTAAAAAAGTAACTCGTGTAGCATTAGAAAATGCTGCTTCTGTTGCGGGAATGATTTTAACTACAGAATGTGCATTAATTGATATTAAAGAAGAAAGCGCTGGCGGAATGCCAATGGGTGGCGGTATGCCAGGAATGATGTAATCATTCTTTTCTTAAAATTTAAAACGCCGGATATTAATCCGGCGTTTTTTTTGCCACGAATTTCATTCTTTCTTTGCAAACTTTTCTTTAGTTTAACATTCTCTTTTTCATTAAAAAATCGTTTATCAGTAAATTTGCAGTTCTATTAAAATTGCAAAATGAGAAAATTTACAACTCACCTATTACTTTTTACATTCTTACTCCTTACCTCTTTTTCCTATTCTCAATCTAATAAAGACAATTATGTTGTTTTAGTTTCTATGGATGGATTTCGTTGGGATTATGCGAAACATTTCAAACTTCAAAATCTTGATAAAATAGCAAAAGAAGGCGTTCATGCCAAATCTATGCGTCCTTCTTATCCAAGTAAAACATTTCCGAATCATTATGCGATCGTAACCGGACTTTATCCGGATCATCATGGTATCATCAACAATGTTTTTTATGACTCAGCTTTAAACGAATCTTTTTCATTATCCACAAATGCTAAAAATGATTCTCGTTTTTATGGCGGAAATCCAATTTGGAATGTTGCGGAACAACAAGGTGTCAAAGCAGCTTCTTTCTTTTGGCCAGGATCTGATACGGATAAAAAAAGACCAGGAATTTACAAAAACTACGATGCTAAAATTCCATATGAAACCAGAATCGATACTGTTATAAAATGGCTTCAGCTTCCTGAAAAACAACGACCTCATTTAATCACTTTATACTTTGATGAACCTGATCATACCGGACATACTTTTGGACCTCTTTCAAAAGAAAATGAAAAAATGGTTCACAAAATGGATACAATTATGGGACAATTGTCTTCTAAACTGGATCAATTGTCCATCGGAAAACAAATTAATTTAATTATCGTTTCAGATCATGGAATGACTGATATAAGTAACGATAAAAAAGTAGTTATTCTGGATTATTTAAAACCGGAATGGTTGGGATACAAAGCTGTTATTAACCCCATTATGAGCCTTCAGGCAAAACCGGGATATCAGGATTCTATCGCAAAAGCTTTGAAAAAAGTGCCTCATATCAAATTCTGGAAATCAAGTGAAGTTCCTAAAAGATTTCATTATGGTACAAATCCAAGAGTTCATGATTTTGTTATTGAAGCTAAAAAAGGATATAGTTTGGCAAGCAACAAAACTCAAGATACAAAAGGCGGAACTCATGGTTATGACAACAGAACAAAAGATATGCAGGCTATTTTCTATGCAAAAGGTCCGGCATTCAAAGTAAATAAAGAAGTTGGTTCATTTCAAAACGTTTCGGTTTATCCTCTAATTGCTCATATTTTAGGTTTGCAAATTGATGAAGTAGATGGAAAGTTTAGTGAAGTAAAAAACATGCTGAAGAATTAGAGAATATATCAATTAGAAAATTATATTAAAGTGAAAAGCGCCAAATAGAGAGTTCTATTTGGCGCTTTTTTTATCCTTTAACTAAAAGCACAACATTCTGAAAATAAAACATTTAAAACATAAAAGTATTTTATTTAACTTTAAGGATATTCCAAAGTTGTTTTTATTCGCAAACTAAAAATCCGCCAAATGAAAAAAATACTTAGCCTTATATTTCTGTTTACTTTAATAAGTTGTAAAAAAGAAGTTGCCAATCCTGCTGATTCGATTTATTTTGGAGGCGATATTATAACTATGGAAGGTAATAAGCCAAATTATGCAGAAGCCGTTGCAATCAAAGAAGGCAAAATTATTTTCGTTGGATCAAAAACCAAAGCTGAAAAATTTCATGGTGATAAAACTCAAATGAATGATTTGCAAGGAAAAACATTACTTCCCGGATTTATAGATGCTCACGGTCATGTATGGAATGCTGGTTTTCAGGCTGTATCTGCAAATTTACTTCCGGCTCCAGATGGAACTGGAAACGATATTCCGACACTTATTTCTTTATTAAAAGAATGGAATATTAAGAACCCAAAAGCCGTTGGAAAATATGGTTGGATTGTTGGTTTTGGCTATGATGATGCACAACTAAAAGAAAAACTTCCACCAACTGCTGATGATCTCGATAAAGTCTCGACAACCGTTCCGGTTTTAATTATTCATCAATCTGGTCATTTGGCTGTTATGAATCATAAAGCTTTAGAATTTGCCGGATATAATGCAAACACAAAAGATCCTGCAGGCGGTGTAATCCGAAGAAAAGAAGGCTCTCAGGAACCAAACGGAGTTCTGGAAGAAATGGCAATGTTTATTCCGTTATTCAAGATTATGGGAACTCTCGATCAGACTGCAAACGTAAAAATTGCAGAAGCAGGAATTGCAGCTTACACGAAATTTGGTTTTACAACAGCGCAAGAAGGTCGTGCAAGTAGCGATGCTTGTAATACGTGGAAGAAATTAGCCGATGAAGGAAAACTTTCTATTGACGTTGCTGCTTATCCAGATATTCAGACCCAAATGGCATATATGAAAACTAATGGTGTTCAAAAAAATTACACAAATCATTTTAGAATTGCGGGTGTAAAACTTTCGCTTGACGGCTCGCCACAAGGTAAAACGGCTTGGCTTACAAAACCATACAAAGTTCCGCCTCCCGGAAAACCAAATACTTATGCGGGTTATCCAGCTTTTTCAAAAGAAAACGATGCTATCGCTCTTGTTGATTCTGCATATGCTAATAATTGGCAAATTTTAGCCCATTGCAATGGGGATGCCGCAATCGATGAATTTATAAAAGCGGTAAGAACTGCTACCAATTTATACGGATCAAAAGACAGAAGAACTGTTGCTATACATGCGCAAACAGCTCGCTTTGATCAACTTGATTCTATGAAAGTTTTAAAAATTATACCATCTTTTTTCGGGATGCATACTTATTATTGGGGCGATTGGCATCGAGATGAAACTTTAGGAAAAGAAAGAGCTTATCGCATTTCGCCAGCCGCTACGGCATTAAAAAAAGGAATTATTTTTACAGAACATCATGATGCTCCAGTTGCACTTCCAAACAGTATTATGATATTATATATATTCTACAGTAAACAGAATCAGCAGATCTGGTGATGTAATTGGTCCTGACGAAAGAATTAGTCCTTATGATGCTTTACGATCTATAACAATTTGGGCAGCTTATCAATATTTTGAAGAGAATTCCAAAGGTTCAATCAAAGAAGATAAACTAGCTGATTTTGTTATTTTGGATAATAATCCTTTAAAAGTTGATCCAAAGAAAATTATAGATATTAAAGTTTTGGAAACTATTAAAGAAGGGAAAACTGTGTTTAAATTTGCTAATTAGAAAATGTGTCAATTAGATAATTTTATAGATAGCGCATAATCATTATCTAATTATCTAATTGACACATTTTCTAATTTAAGAAACGACCTTATACGTTGGATCTTCAATAATATTTACTTTGATAACGGCTTCTGCATTTTTAAGCAATTCCCGACAATCGGGGCTTAAATGCTGTAACTCGATTACTTTATCAAGTTGATTGTATTTCTTAGTTAAATTATTGAGTGCTTCAATCGCTGACATATCGGATACACGGCTTTCTTTAAAGTCAATAATTACGTGATTTGGATCGTTTGCTACATCAAACTTTTCTACAAAAGCCGATATTGAACCAAAAAATAATGGGCCATAAATTTCATAATGTTTCACTCCTTCTGCATCAATAAAATGTTTAGCACGAATTCTTTTGGCACTTTCCCAAGCAAAAACCAGCGCTGAAACAATTACTCCAATCAAAACCGCCAAAGCTAAATTGTGCAATAAAATTGTAATCACGGCAACCATAATTCCAACAAAAATATCATGTTTAGGCATCTTGTTTATGATTCTGAAACTTGCCCATTCAAAAGTTGTAATTGCAACCATCATCATCACACCAACCAAAGCTGCCATTGGTAATTTTCCGATTATTGGCGCTCCAAAAAGTATGATTAATAAAATGGTCAAAGAAGCAATTATTCCCGAAAGTCGAGCTCTAGAACCAGCAGAAAGATTCACAAGAGTCTGAGCAATCATTGGACATCCGCCCATTCCAAAAAAGAAACCATTTAATATATTTGAACTTCCCTGAGCGATACATTCTCTGTTACTATTACCTCGGGTTCCGGTAATTTCGTCAACTAGATTCAGCGTAAGCAAACCTTCGGTTAAGCCAACAGCGGCAACAATTACCGAATAGGGAAAAATTACTTTTAAAGTCTCAAAAGAAAGTGGAATATTAGGGATATGAAACGGAGGAAATCCGCCTTGAACTGAGGCAATATCTTCAACCGTTTTGGTTTCAATATTAAATACAAGTACGATTGCAAAAACAACTAAAATTGCTACCAAAGAAGCTGGAACTGTTTTAGTTAATTTTGGAAAAAGCAACACAATCGCAATCGTCAAAGCAACTAAACCCAACATAATATACAAAGGAGTTCCTTGCAGCCAGGAAACCTGACCATTAATTACCGTTTTAAACTGTTCTAATTGCGACATAAAAATCACAACTGCCAAACCGTTTACAAAACCAAACATAACAGGTTGAGGAACTAATCGAATAAATTTTCCGAGTTTAAAAAGTCCAATACAAATTTGCACCACACCACCGAGCGCAACGGCCGCAAAAACATATTCAATTCCGTGAGATTTCATTAAAGCTATTAAAACAATAACTGTTGCTCCGGCTCCGCCTGAAATCATTCCGGGTCTTCCTCCAAAAATAGCGGTAACCAAACCAGCGATAAAAGCCGCATATAAACCAACAAGTGGTGGAAACCCAGCCAAAATAGCAAACGACAACGATTCAGGAATCATCGTCATAGCAACTGTCAAACCGGCTAAAATTTCATTTCTATAATTGACTTTTTGAGTAAAATCGAAGAGTTGGAAGGCTTTTTTCATAAGAGCACAAATTTAGAAAAATAATGCGCACAAACAGAACAAAGCATTCTATTACCAAAAAGGAATTCCAAAAACTTTAATTTATTTTAAAAACTGCTCTGCCAACAGTAAAAAACATGAAATAATAAAATTTATCATAATACAGTTATTCTAATTTTATACAAATATATCCTAGACGATTTACGTAATCAATTATGCTTTTAGGCTTTAGATTAACGCCTTCGACTCTTAGTATTTTATCACAATCTTCTAAATCGAAATTGATTTTATAATTGGGAAAATGGGTTTGAATAACAGTAATAATATAATTTTTATCTGCCTCTTTTTGAACATTTGTTTTAAAAACCTCAACAATCATAATTGCTAATTTTAATACTACTTAATTTAAAATCAAAAAATACTTTTAAAACGGATTATACGAAATCCCAAATCTAAAATAGCCTTGCGCATCTTCCTTTTGATCGTATACATACTTAGACGTTCGTTCACCCTTTTCTGTTACACGCGCACTCACAACATTATTAACACCGGCTTTAATTATTCCGATAAATTTTGGCGCAAAGCTGTATTCATATGTAATTCCGGACTTCAATTCGAGTTGATTCATTTCATAAATTCCTTTCAATTTTGAATTGTTTAAATTCAGGTAAAAACTTTCGGTATTTAATTCAGTTCCTAAGGAAATCCTTCCATTTTCTAACAATTCTCTTCTAAATAATAAACGCTGCGGAAGAATAAAATCGATATCCCACTTTGAGTTTTCGAACTTATGATTATAAGTCAAAAGTGGTGTAATTGGAATAATCGATGAAGGATCTAACATAGCCAGAACTCCAACAGTTAGCGTTGTATTAGCGGTTCTTTTCAGAACAATATTAGCGGTTGCAAAACCTTTTACACGCTGAAAATTATCCTGATTACCGTCAACTGTTGCAGTAGCATTGTAAATAATTGGTTTATGAAAAAGTGTCGAAACATAAGTTGCGCTTAAAGCCGCCGCAAAAAAATGGATTTCTTCTTTTTCTCTAGTATACGTCGTTGCTGAATTGTAATTATAAATATCTCCAAATTCATAGGTTTCATACTTATAACGAAGCGAACTTGTCAGAACAAACCGTTTAGATTTTGAAGAAAAGAAAGGTACATTAATGGCTGCTTTAAATCTATTATGACTTTCAATTCTTCCTCTTTCAAACCGATCTCCAAAAAGCTTAGAATCAAAATTGGTGGGACCTAATTGTTCGTATTGTACATCTAAAATTCGAGTGGTTGGAAATTTATCCGTTACAACTTTTACAACGGTTTTTATTGGAGCATCTTTTTCCTGAGCAACCGTTCGCATTGCTGCAAATACAAATAAAACACAAATGATGTTTGTTTTCATAAGCCAATAAATTTTTAGAGTTTGTTTTTGAAAAGAGGTTTAAATCTCGAGGCAAATGTAAACGTGAAGCCCTGATTATAAAAGCTTAATTATATAAATGGCGTATTATTTATATCAATGGCGTTTGTATAATTTTGGCACAGAAAAAAGCTAAAACTATACTATTTCGCTAATTTTGCCGTTATGACGATTCTCAAAATATATCAGAACTTTTTTCTTCGAAATCTCATCGTAAACGCATTGATAATTGCAGTCATTTTTGCCTGTGTGTATGATGAAATCAAATTAGACGGCCATGATTTGTCTTATATGATTAGTAAAATAGCAGTTGGTTATTTTCCTTGTATTATCTGGGTTACCATTTTTAATCTTTTTATCATTAAACCTTTCTTGTTTAAAAAAAAGATTAAAACATTCTTCACGCTCTTTGCGCTTTATTGGACTGCTTTTTACTTTTTTATGAATTGGTTTTTCCCTTTAGTTGGCTTGGGAAACTTTAAGACGTTACAAATATTATCGCTTATTATTAACGGAACATTTTTCTATTTTATTCATATCATGATCATGAAAAAAGTTTCGCAAACAGATAAGGATATTATGAATTATAAGTCCGAACTTTCTTTTTTAAAACAGCAGCTCAATCCTCATTTTTTGCTAAATGCAATGAATAATTTATATGGAGAATCTCTAACTGAGCCTGATAAATTGCCGGACAGAATTTTGAATCTTTCAGATATGCTTCGTTATCAAATTGAAGCCACTAAAAAAGATTATGTTCTGGTTGCCGAAGAAATTAATTTTGTTAAAAAATATATTGAATATTATACGTTCCGAAACGAAAGATTAAATGTGACTCAAAACTATGCAGGCGATTTTAACAGCATCAATATTCCGCCCTTATTCTTTTTACCTTTGGTAGAAAATGCTGTTAAGTTTTCGGGTGAAACTGCAGAACCCTTTATTCTTTTGGACTTAAAAGTAAAATCACGACATTTATCTTTTACTCTGAAAAATAATTATTTAGAATCAGGCTCCAGACTTTCGGGAACAGGAATTGGAATTGAAAACCTAAAGAGACGACTTGAAGTCTACGGTTTGAAACATGAACTGAGCTGCAAAAAAGAGAAAAATGCTTTTAGCGTAAAATTAAATATATGGGACTTACCTATCGTTGCCTGATCATTGACGACGAAACGCCTGCACACAAGGCGCTGGCTTCGCATATTGCAAAATGTGACGATCTGGAATATTCCGGAAGTGCCTTTAGTGGTATGGAAGCGGTAAAAATGCTCAACGAAAACAAATATGATATTATTTTCCTGGATATTAATATGCCTGTAATTTCAGGTATTGAATTAATGGAATTACAGCCCAATCGCCCCATAACTATTGTTACCACAGCCTATTCTGACTTTGCACTTTCGGCGTACCAAAATGATGCAATTGATTATTTACTAAAACCTATTTCGTTCGAAAAATTCTCTAAGGCGATAGAAAAAGCCAGAACCTTTTACTCGGGAAAAAGTCTTAAAAAAGAAAATACCGCTAGTGAAAGGTCTCTTTCATACCGTAGTAATGGTCAAATGATTGATACACTTTTGAGTGATATTTTCTATATCGAAAGTCTGGGTAATTACATGAAATTGTATAGCAAAAAATTAAAATCTCCTCAAATTATCTACGGTTCTCTCTCCAGCATTTCTGACGAGATTAACAGCACCAACTTTATTCAGGTACACCGATCTTATATTGTAAACGCGAACGAAATTTCTTCGAAAACTTTCAAAACACTTACACTTTCCAATGGAGAAATTATTCCCGTAGGAAGGAAATATCAGATTTTATTGGATAGCTTTTTTAAATAAATTTTAAATCTAATAAAAATCTCCTTAAGCAATATTCTCAAGTCCGCCCGGAAATGGCCTGTAAGCGTAATAATGTAAAACCTCCTCGATTGCTTTTTTTAGTGCTTCGTTTATGGGAAGTAAAGTCATTCCCATTTTGAAATCAATTTGTGCGAGCTTCATATAATAATCAGTAAAAATGGGTACATATTGTCCTTTATTAATTGATTCTTCACTTTTATTAAAGTTTTGCTTTTGCTCTTCTTTAATTATTGAGCAGGTGGCTAATCTTAGTTTTCCATATTTATCTGTATTCGCGGCATAACCAAAAAGACGGCATATTAATCCGCGATAACGATAATTACTGCAAGCTCCTTTATGATTTTCTAATACAGAAAGTGGTCGATATAAAAGACAGTTTTTAGTACTAGAATTGTTTAATTCTTCTAAAGTTTCTTCGGCTTTGCCATTTAAAAACAAATGAAACGCCCAAGGCAAAAATTCTAATGGAGAAGCGTCTATGTTTGGTTTAGAACAACATTTGCCACAACCAGCATTACAATACAAATGAGTTTCAGATTTAAATGCGGAAATTTCAATTTCAAGCCGCTCAAACAATTCTTCAACCAGCCGAACTTTCTGTTCTATTGCCATCTTTTTTTGGTAAGGTAGACTAATTGAAATTGCTCCTGCCAGAAGTGTAGTTTTATTGTGAATAGTTTATGTATTTATTCCACAAACAATAATTCATATGGTCATGCAAATGTTTCCTCTACTCCTCAAAAAATCCTACTAAAAAGCTCCAAAACAAAAGTTCCAATTTTCTAAAAGCTTATAATTCACAACTCCCATAAATCTTTTCTTCAAAAAAAACCTTTATCAAAACAATTTTTCCTACATAAATAATTATATTCGCAACGCCACTAATCGTTTAAAATAATTGTAAAAATGACCATTTTTAAGTTCCTATTTAGAAAATCAGATTTAGAATGCCCCAGATGTTTAGGAAAAACTTTCGTTGATTGGGATGATATAAAACGTTTAAACAGAGAACTAAAATGGACACCTGCGCCTTGTGCATATTGCCTTGGCACGGGAAGAGTTTCTAAAGAAATACTGTCAAATGTTCCTGTGGACTATACCTATCTTACTATAGATTTACCGGAATCAGAAATGGACAAAATAAAAGAAGGCAACGAAGAAACACTCGAAAAAGGGAGACAGCGCGATCTTTTTTTAGACAATCTGATAAAATATGCCGAGCATCATTACTCTAATAATAAGATGGATGCGGTAAGTATTGCCGATTTATATCTAAGCACTGAAGAGGAAAGTGCTTTGTTTTCACTGGAAAGAAAAAATCTAATCCAATTTATTGAAAAAGTAATTGAATTTAAAAAGACAAACTGAATTCAGTTAAATAATATCATTCTATTTGCTTCGTAAAGTTTTCATTTCAAAAATTACAAATACTTCAAAAACACGTATAAATACGCATTGTCAGAACTTTATTAAGTGGTAAAATTGCGCTAAATAATTTTACTTTTAAAAATATAGTTTTCCCTAAAGGGAAATTATAAAAAATGTAGTCATTTTTTTTGGGAACAATTAAAGTGAGATTTCTAATCGATCCTATCGATTAAAAGTCTCACTTTTTTTATCATAAAAGAATACAATTCAAATGAGTTGTGAAGAGTTTATCTTAAAATTCCGAAAGAGAAAAAAAACTCTAAAAAACTTTGTATATCTATACTTTCGAACTTTTAAAATAAGTAATTGCGCCAGTTGACCACAAGGTTAAGAATATCAAAACGGGCTGAAAAAATAAGCGTATCAATCGCGATAAATCTGTGTCGAGTCCCAGAGCGCTTGTGCCGTTTAAATACTGAGCAATATTTCCAGGGAAAACCAGCACGTAAAATACAGCGAGAAAAATACCAACTTTTACTTTATATCGCGTTAAAAACATAAGAGTTAGGCCAAGCACTAATTCTACAATTCCGGAAAGTATAACAACGAGATCTTTATCAACCGGAACCCAGTTAGGAACTTGCGCCTGAAAATCATTTCTCTGAAAAGTAAAGTGACCTATTGCTGCCGTAATCATAAAAATTCCCTATAGTATTCTAACGAATTTTTGCGTGTTTGTAGTTTCTATATTTTCCATTTCAGATAATGATTTGCTATGTAAAGAAAAATCTTTCATTCAAATTTAAAATAATTAACAATAGAACCTTTCTATAGTTTTTATATAATGATTATGTAATACCCATATAATTAAGCTTAAAAAAAACCTTGTATCTTTGAGCCTTAGTACCTCAGAACCTACAAAATATGACACGAGAACATTATATTCCCTTCAATAAGGAATTCTTACTCGAACAACAAATAAACACTTTCGCCGAAGACCAAGAAAAAGTTGATAATTTTAAAAAACTGTTTGATATTATCGAACATTATTTTCATTATGAAGCTTTTAATTTAAACCGAAATCTTAAGCAAAACTATGCTTTGTTTGATCCGGATTTGAGTTTAAAAGAGCGAAAAGGTTTTATAGGCAAAAGTGATTTTTCGGTTTTTAAGGAAACATTGCTTACGGTTTTAGAGCAGGGAAATTATATTCGTATTGATCAGGAAACTTTAAATAAAGCATTTCAGGATTCTGATTTGATTGGTTTAAAACTTTCGATCGATTTTAATGCTTTTCAGGATTATGAATTATACGTTCGCGGACATCATAAATCGAAAGAAAAAGTGAAGAAATATTTCTTTTGGAAGAAAGAAATTGAAATCGAATATTACGATCGTGTCATGATTTATTTGCATTATAATGACACTCATTTTTTAAAGCAAAACAAAGTCAAATTAGGTAAAATGCCTATCGAACCGGGATCTGTTGTTTTAAAAATCTTTAAGCGCGTTCCTAAAAATGATATTGAAACTATTTTTCCAAATGCAATTCCGAGAATGTCAACTACAGATAAATTACTGCTGTGGATTCCGGGGATTTTTGGTGGAATTTCATTGTTAAGTACAAAAGTAATTCCGGCTTTGATTAGTATGTATGACGCTTATGAGACAGGTGAAGCCATTGATTTATTAAACAGTAAAACGTCGCTGAATCAAGGTTTAATTGCGCTGGGAATTTTGTCCCTTTATTTATTTCGCCAATACAACAACTTTGTAAATAAGAAAATTAAATATTCTAAAATACTCTCCGACAGTCTTTATTTTAAGAATCTCGGAAACAATAGTGGTGCTTTTTATTCTCTTTTAAACTCTTCTGAAGAAGAAGTTCTTAAGGAAACTATTTTGGCTTATACCTTTTTATACAAAAGCAACAAACCTCTTACTGCAGAAGAATTGGACTCTCAAATTGAATCCTGGTTTGAAACAAAGCTGAAAACTAATCTTGATTTTAATGTAAAAAATGCGCTGGAAAAGTTAAAGAACATTGGACTTGGTATCGAAACCAATGAAAAATGGGAAGTTTTGCTGCTGGATCAGGCGTTAATTAAAATTGACGAATTATGGGATGGTGTTTTTAACTATAATCAACAACAGATTTTTTAATTTATTGAATTATCAGAATAAATCAAACTAACTAAAACTCTCCACACTTTTTGTCAACATAAAAGAAATTTTATTAGATTTACGTATACCTAAATCAAAACAAATGAGAACATTAGAACAATGGTTTGAAGAATATGCAGTAAGTCATCAAAATCCAAAAAACAAGGCGATTCATTACGTTTGTGTACCTGCAATCTTTTTTTCGATAGTTGGTTTATTAATGAGCATTCCAAGTGGTTTTATTGCTAACACTTTAAAACTAAATGCTCCTATTATCGAAAATTGGGCAGTTGTTGTTCTTCTTTTTGTTCTTGTTTTTTATATTCGATTATCGGTTTCAATGGCGATTAAAATTGCCATTTTCTCTGCAATTTGTCTGGTTATAAATTATTACATCGGACAGGTATTTCCGTTATGGATTTTTTCTATTGGAGTTTTTGTTATCGCCTGGATTGGTCAATTCTACGGACATAATATTGAGGGTAAAAAACCTTCTTTCTTAAAAGATCTTCAATTTTTAATGATTGGTCCGGCTTGGGTTGTAGAAAATTTGTTTTCCAGAAAATAAGCTTATCATGAAAGCAGAAAAAACAAGTAGAACAGCCCAATATATGGCTTTGTTTCGCGCCTTAGAAACAAAACGTGACGTAAATGATCGCTTATTTTCAGATCCTTATGCAATTGATTTTCTCGATTCTAAACTAAGATTTGCTACTCGCCTTTCTAAATTTGCTCCTGTAAAAAATTACATTCAAAATACGATTCAAAAAAAAATTCCCGGTGCTTTTTCTTCCGGAATTGCCAGAACTAAATATATCGATGATTTACTGCAAGATGCAATTCAAAATGGCATAAAACAAGTCCTGATTTTAGGTGCGGGATTTGATACCAGACCGCTTCGTCTTGATTTTCTAAAATCGATTCCTGTTATAGAAATTGATCATCCTAACACTTCAAATTTTAAAATACAAATCTATAAAAACAGTCTTGGTCAGCTTCCAGAAAACGTTCAGTTTCTCCAAATCGATTTCAACCAACAAAATCTGGATCAACTGGCGGTTCAGAACGATATCAATTTCAGCCTCCCAACTGCAGTAATTTGGGAAGGCGTTACCAATTATTTATCTGCAGATGCTGTTAAAAGCACTTTTGAATTTATTTCAAAATTTGCCAAAAACTCTATTGTCATTTTTACTTACGTACACAAAGAAATTCTCGAAAATCCGAAATCATTTTTAGGTGGCGAAAAATTATTAAAAGATCTTAATGAGCTGGAAGAACAATGGACATTTGGTTTCTTGCCCAATGAATTATCCGATTATTTAAATCAATTTGATATCAAACTAATAGAAGATTTAGGAGCTAATGAATATCGGGAAAGATTTCTTCCTAATCGATCTGAAAAAGGTTATGAATTTTACCGAACTGCTTTTGGAATAAAACAATAGTACTATCTTTTTTTAACATGAAACAACTATAACTTTATCACTATTAAACAAATAGATAAAGGAAATGAAGATAAATAACACAGAAATCGAAATTGAGCGCGATGATATTTTTACTTACAGAAGAATTAGGCGTGCAATTGGTTATTTAGGAATTAGCATGCCGATACTTTTGGTTGGTTTGTCTTTTGTTTCTTTTTTCAAAACACAACTTCAACCTTCTATAAGTCATTATTATTTCACGAATCTCAGAGAAATTTTTACTGGAACTCTATGTGCTATAGGTTTATTTTTGATTTGTTACAAAGGCACAAGCAATGCTTCGATCTGGAAAAACGATAATTTGCTTACTAATATTGCTGGAATTATGGCTATTTGTGTAGCATTAGTTCCAATGAATCCGGATGATTTTGCTGTTAAAATTTACACTCTGATTCCCTATCCTGCAAAATGGCTCGGATGGCTTCATTATAGTTTTGCAGCTTTGCTTTTTCTAATCATGGCTTTATTGTCAATTAACATTTTTACGATTGGTCAGAAAAACGAAATGAGAGATCCGAAAAGTATTCTCAATGAAAATAATATTTACAGGTTTTGCGGTTATTCGATACTTGTTTTTGTGGTTATGGTTCCTGTTTCTGAAACTTTAAAATTGTTTACTTATTCAACTTTAATTTTTGAGTCCCTTGCTCTTTTTTCTTTCGGAATTGCATGGCTGATAAAAGGACGCGCTCTTGGTGACAAAGGCATGATTGGTAAAAAATTATATCAGGAAAATAATTCTGTTGATACTCAAAAAGTTTTTGAAGAATAAATAGTTTTGCTGAAGTCTGATTTTTAATGGTATATTTTTTGGATAAAAAACAAATTAACTATTTAATTTACAAATAATTACCACCTTTAAAAATCTATTTATTATGAAAGTAACGTATTATGGGCATTCTTGTTTTTCTGTATTTGCCAATGGAAAACATATTCTCTTTGACCCTTTTATTACTGCAAACGAATTGGCAAAAGATGTTGATGTTGATACTATAAAAGCCGATTATATTCTGGTTTCACATGCACATTATGATCACATTTTAGACGTTGAAAGGATCGCAAAAAATACCGGAGCTAAAGTTCTCGGAAATTTTGAAATCTATAACTGGCTTCTTAAAAACGGGATCGAAAACGCACATCCTATTAATCCCGGAGGTAAATTTGACTTTGATTTTGGAACTGTAAAATGTGTAATTGCGCAACATCCAAGTAGCTTTATGGATGGCTCATATGGCGGAATTGCCTGCGGATTTGTACTAACCACTGTCGACGGAAATTTTTACTATAGCGGAGATACTGCTTTGACGCTCGATATGCAGCTTATCACGAAATTTACTAAACTTGATTTTGCCGTTCTCCCAATTGGCGATGGCTTAACTATGGGCATTGAAGAAGCTATTGAAGCTTCAAAACTTGTAGAGGTTGATAAAATCTTAGGTGTTCATTATGATACTTTTGGTTTTATTATCATGGATCATGAAAAGGCTCTGAACGCTTTTACAAAAGAAAATTTAAAACTGTTTTTACCCAAAATTGGTGAGACAATCGAATTGTAATTTTCTATATTTCGCTAAAAACATATTTACTTTAACGAAATAAAACAGAAAACAGAAAAGACAAATCAACTCATTATATGTAAAATCATAGATTCGTAAATATTTTTAGCGAAGGCATTAAAATTGTTTGTCTGAATTTATCATGAACCTAAAATTCAGAACAATGAAAACATTTACGTTCTCATTTATTTTTTTGATGCTAATTTTAAATTTATCCATTATGAATGCACAATCCATTAATGCCTTAAATTCGAAAACAGAATTTGCAGATGTTTCAGGGCGAAAAATTGCTTACCGTTCTATCGGTAAAGGAGATCCAATTATTTTGGTAAACCGGTTTAGAGGAACTCTTGATACTTGGGATCCATTATTTTTAGATCAGCTTGCGGAAAAATACAAAGTAATTACTTTTGATTATTCTGGAATTGGTTATTCTACCGGAACTTTAGCAACAGATCTAAAAGATGTTGCCAAAGATGTTAAAGATCTAGCCGATTTCCTTAAAATAAAAAAAACAATCATTATTGGTTGGTCTTATGGCGGATTAGTAGCACAAGTAGCGACTTTGCAATATTCGGATCTAATTACTCAAACTGTGTTATTAGGAACCGGACCTCCGGGTGAAAGAGTTGTTCCGCTTGAGCAAGCTTTTCTGGATGCTGCATTAAAACCTATAAATGATTTTAATGATGAAATTGTACTTTTCTTCGAACCTACTTCTGACGAAAGTAAAAAACAGGCTAAAGCATCGCATGACCGAATTGCGCAGCGATTAGATGTTTCTAAAATCCCTTCTACAATGGATGTTTTTCAACTTTATTTTCAAGGAAGCGCTGGTCTGACTGAAGACAAAGAAAACTTTAAAGGTAAACTCGAAAATACCAAAACTCCAATTCTAATTATTTCCGGAGATCATGATATTAGTTTTGCCGTTGAAAATTGGTATCCATTGACCCGAAAACTTTCTACAGCACAACTTATCGTACTTCCGCAAACAGGACATGCTCCACAACATCAACATGTAACATTAGTAGTTAATTATATTGATAATTTTCTTCAAAATAAATAAGACTTCTTATGAAAACAGATGCCTTAGCCCAGACAGCAACGACATCCTTTAATGGTGGTCCCGAAGCCTCGGGACGCCATTAAAGATATAGTGAATGGCTGGAAAAAGCTCCTGAATAAAAAAATGGAACAAAAAAGATGTACTCTTCTTTGTTCCATTTTGTTTTTTTAAATACACATTAAATTACAAGATCAAATAATCATTCCTTTTTGTAATAAAATTAGTTCTATATTAGTACTTTTTGATCCTAAACTTTAAGAAATGATATTAAAGATACTTTTGGAAAGCGCTGTGCCTGTTTTACTTCTTTTACCTCTAATTTTTATTTTTGCAAAGGATAAAAATCAAATTAAAACCATTGTACTTTTTGTATTAATCTTTATTTGTTATCAGATACTTTTAAAAATTCCATTAGAATATAAAGCGTTTCAGATCATAAATGGGAAAAGAAACTGGACTGGAAAACTATTTGGAATTTCTTTTGGCTTATTGACCTATTTATTATTGTATCAAAAACTAAAACCTTTTAATTTCTTACGTTTCAAACAAGATAAAAAGGCTTTGCTAAAAACAATTTTAGTCTCATCAATATTGATTTGTACTGCTTTTTTCTCTTACTTCGATACTCGTACAGATTTTAATATCGAGATTCTTGCTTTTCAATTGACAATGCCTGGAATTGATGAAGAAATTATGTTTAGAGGCATTCTTCTAGCGCTTTTATTAACTTGTTTACAAGACAAAATTAGAATTAAAGACAAAACTTTTGGTAATCCAAGCGTCTTAATCATAGGTATATTATTTGGTCTTGTACATGGATTTAGTGTAACAGATGGTCTTGAATTGAGGTTTGAATTTTATCCGTTTATATGGACGTCTGTGTCTGGTTATATTTTGAGCTGGATAACTATAGAGAGCAAAAGTATCTTACTTCCGATACTATCACACAACATGATTAATTTTATACAGACTTTAATGAAAATGATAAAATAAAAAAAGCAAAGGAGTACATTACATATTCCTTTGCTTTCTATTTTTATTCTAAAAAAAACTTTTCTATTACAATTTGTAATTTAACCCAACTTCAAAAGTATTGTTTGCATAAGCACCCAAACTACCAAAATATTTAGAGTATGCTAGAAAAACACCTAAATCATCAAGCGAAATTCCAAACGCTGTAGATACTGTTTTATTGGTATGATAAAAAGCTGATAAGTTCATCTTATAATCTGGAAAATTAAATCTTCCTCCCATATCTAAAATGTCTTTATGCCCTTTAATACCTCTATAAGCAACCAATGGCTCAATATTTAAGTTTTCATCCTCATTTGACAATAAGAACTTGTAACTCACGGCTGAATAAAAGGTCGAACGATCTGCATAATTTTTAATGCCATTATCATTTTCATAAAAAAGATTATGAAGTTTTGGTAATGATGCCTGAACAGTTAATAATCTGGTGGTATAAGCAATACCAAGATCTCCGTCAAAAATTGCACCTTCGTTATAATTCTGTAATGCAATATCATCCATACTTCCTACTACCTTATTGTAATCTATAGAAGAAAATTTTGCTCCTGCAGACAATCCAAAATGGATTTTTTGATCAACTCCTATTGGCAGGTGATATGCATAAGTCGCCATTATTCTTGTTCTATTGATTAAACCAGCTCTGTCACTATTAACATTTAATCCCAATCCGGTTCTGTTTCCAGAATTGTATTCGAAGGTTGCATTCATTAATATGGGATTCCCCGGAACTTCATCCCATTGTCTTTGGTAACCAATATTGAATTTCATTCCTTGTTCTAACCCTGCCATTGCAGGGTTGTTAATATATTGATTTTGAAAATACATGGACTCGTATTCTGTTAACTGCGCATGTGCGGAGTTTGTTCCTAATATAAGCAGGAACATAATTGCCTGTATATAGATTGCTCTCATTGATTTTATTTTCATTGTATTCATTTCTGTGTGGTTATCCTCTAACCATTTTACTATTCTTATTTATTTTGTCCTTAATTATTGTCTCTAATAATTGTAATGAATCCTTTAAGTTTAGGTGATCCATTTCCTAGATCAATTAAATAATAATAAGTATCCTCGTTAAGCGGAGATCCTTTATAAGTACCATCCCACTCATTGTTGTAATTATTTTTAGAATAAACCAATCTCGCTGCTCTATCAAAAACTTTAACTGAGTTGTTTGGATATTGATCAAGACCCGGAACTATCCAATTATCATTTTTACCATCTCCGTTTGGAGTAATAATATTTGTAGGTACAATTGGTTGTAATACTGCATCTGCTCTATTTACAATAACAATATATGTATCTGTAGTTCCGTCAGGAGCTGTAACAACAATTGTAACTGCATTGTCGCCAACCTTTAAATCTATTGGAGATGTAGGGTCAATAACTTTTCCATCAATTGTCATTACAACCGTTGCATCTGGATCAATAGTTTTTGGAGTAATTACAATTGAATTCGTTTCATTTGGCACATCCACTTCATAACCTTTTGTGTCTGTATTAAAAGCAGGACTCAAAGCACCATCACTTAATGCAATATCAGATAAACCTGCATTATCAGGAGCTGGCGCTGCTTCTCTTGTAACAATTACTGTGTAAGTAGTAATTGTACCGTCCTGAGCTGTAACTACAGTTTTAATTTCATTCTCTCCAACTTCTAATGGAAGATTTGCTGAAGCTGTTCCGCTTGGAACTGGTTTTCCATTTACAGTTATTGTTGCTGTAGGATCAGCTGTAATTGGTGTAACAGTAATTCCTGCAACATCATTTGGTACTGTATCGGTATAAGCTGTAGTTCCTTCTGCAAAAGCTGGACTTAAAGTTCCTTTGCTAATCGCTAAATCTGTTAAACCTGAATCATTAGATAACGAAGCCGCTTCTCTTGTTACAACTACAATGTAAGTAGTAATTGTACCGTCCTGAGCTGTAACTACAGTTTTAATTTCATTCTCACCAACTTCTAATGGAAGATTTTCTGAAGCTGTTCCACTTGGAACTGGTTTTCCGTTTACAGTTATAGTTGCTGTAGGATCAGATGTAATTGGTGTAACAGTAATTCCTGCAACATCATTTGGTACTGTATCGGTATAAGCTGTAGTTCCTTCTGCAAAAGCTGGACTTAAAGTTCCTTTGCTAATCGCTAAATCTGTTAAACCTGAATCATTAGATAACGGAGCTGCTTCTCTTGTTACAACTACTGTATATGTTTCTTGCGTAACTCCATCTTCAGCTGTAACAACTATTGTTACTACGTTATCTCCTACTTTTAAATCAAATGGAGCTGTTGGATCAATAACTTTTCCATCAATTTTCATTTCAACCGTTGCATTTGGATCAACTGGTATTGGATTGATTACATATGAATTAATTTCATACGGAACCTCTACTTTATAACCTTTTGCATCTGTATCAAATGGCTTATCCAGAGAACCATCACTAATAACAATATTAGACAAATCTGCATTACTAGATTTTGTCACCGTTAAAATACCTTTTTCAAAAGTAATAGTATAGTTTGAAGAAGTTGCACCACTAACAATGATATCATATTCTCCTGCTGGGCTTTCTTTAACTGCTACAGTTGCAATTGTAGGTTTTGTTGTTAAATCTGCTTCAGTTTCTCCTGGAACAAACCCAACATAACTTAATGTTAAAACTGGATTATCCATACCGCGTTCTTTTTTCTTATCATCTGCTTTGATAGTTAAAGCTGCTGGAGTAACATTTAAGATCCCTTTGTTGTTATACGTAATTTCATAATTTGAAGAAACTGCTCCAATAGCAGTAATAGCATATTTCCCAACTGCACTTCCTGTAATTGCTACAGTAGAGATTGTAGGTTTTGTTGTTAAATTTGCTTCACTTTCCGCAGAAACAAAACCATCATAACTTACTGCTAAAACTGGATTTACTGATCCGTAAACTTTACTATTATCAATTGTGGTAATAGTTAAAGCTGCTGGAGTAACATTTAAAATACCTTTGTTGTTATAGGTAATTTCATAATTTGAAGAAACCGCTCCAATAGCAGTAATAGCATATTTCCCTATTACACTTACTGTAACTGCTACAGTAGAGATTATAGGTTTTGTTGTTAAATTTGCTTCACTTTCTCCAGAAACAAAACCATCATAACTTACTGCTAAAACTGGATTTACTGATCCGTAAACTTTACTATTATCAATTGTGGTAATAGTTAAAGCTGCAGGAGTAACAGTCAAAAATCCTTTATTATCATAGGTAATTTCATAATTTGAAGAAACCGCTCCAATAGCAGTAATGGCATATTTCCCAACGGGACTTGATGTATCTGCAATAGTAGTAATTGTAGGCTTTGTAGTTAATTTCGTTTCATTATCTCCATTGACAAAGCCAACAAAAGTTGCTGTAAAATCAGGATTCGATGATCCGTAAACTTTACTAGCATCATTGGTAGTGATAGTTAATTTTGCAGGAGTAATAGTTAAGAAACCATTTGGATTACCATAAACAATCTCATAGTTTGGTGAAACTGCTCCACTAGCAATGATTTCGTATTTCCCAACTGGACTTGTGGTATCTGCTGAAGTAGCAATTGTAGGCTTTGTAGTTAACTTTGTTTCATTATCTCCATTGACAAAACCAACATAAGTTGTGGTAAAAGTAGGATTCAATGATCCATAAACTTTACTATTATCATTTGTAGTTATAGTTAATTTTGCAGGTGTAACAGTTAAGAAACCATTTGGAGTACCATAACTAATTTCATAGTTTGGTGAAACTGTACCAGCAGCTGTTATTTCGTATTTCCCTACGGGACTTGATGTATCTGCAATAGTAGTAATTGTAGGCTTTGTAGTTAACTTAGTTTCATTATCGCCATTGACAAAACCAACATAAGTTGCTGTAAAATCAGGATTCGATGATCCGTAAACTTTACTAGTATCATTTGTATTTATTGTTAATTTTGCGGGAGTAACAGTTAAGAAACCATTTGGAGTACCATAACTAATTTCATAGTTTGGTGAAACTGCACCAGCAGCTGTTATTTCGTATTTCCCTACGGGACTTGATGTATCCGCAATAGTAGTAATTGTAGGCTTTGTAGTTAACTTCGTTTCATTATCGCCATTGACAAAACCAAAATAAGTTGCTGTAAAATCAGGATTTAATGATCCGTAAACTTTACTACCATCATTTGTCGTTATAGATAATTTTGCAGGAGTAACATCTAAGAATCCTTTTGTCGTACCATAACTAATATTATAGTTTGACGAAACTGCACCACTAGCTGTTATTTCATATTTCCCAACAGGACTTGCGGTATCTGCTGAAGTAGCAAATGTAGGTTTTGTAGTTAACTTTGTTTCATTATCTCCATTGACAAAACCAAAATAAGTTGTTGTAAAAGTAGGATTCAATGATCCGTAAACCTTACTAGCATCATTTGTTGTTATAGTTAAAGGAGCTTTTCCAATAGTCAACTTACCAGGATAACCATAAATAATATAATTTGGAGATTCTCCTCCTGTAACTGTGATATTATATATTCCAGCACCACTTGTTTCATCTGCAATAGTTTGAATCTTAATTGGAGTTGTTAAACTATTTATATTGTCCCCAAGAACAAATCCTGAATAAGATGCAGTAAGATCAGGGTTTGAGTTACCATACATCTTACTTTTATTATCTGCCAAAATAGTTAGTGCACCCTTATTTACAGTACTTGGTGACATAAATACTTCTAAATCATCAGCATCCGGGCTTGTTAATGAGAAATACATCCCTCCATAAACGTTTGCAGGAATTGTCCCCTTTAATCGAATATAAATTAATGTAGGTCCAATATCTCCTCTACCCCCGGTAGGAGTGTTAATAAGGACTGTATCTGTAAAAATAGTTCCATTTCTACTAACTTCAAATCCTAAAGGAGGTGTAACTTCAATCCTCTGATCAATATTAATCCCAGATACTAAAAAGCTATCTGAATTCGATGCAGTACCATATACAGTATTTATTGATGCTAAAACAGGAGCACTTGTATTAATTGTCCCCCCTTGTCCATACCCTATATTAAATAAAAGGAAGGCTAATACAATAAGTAAATTTTTGTTCATTTTTATTTTATTTCTATTCATTTTAGTTTTAAATTTTTCATTTCTTTTCTTAATTTTCTACTTCATACTTTTTTACTTTAAATTCATTTTGGTTATTTTATTTTTACTCTTTTTGTCAACCTTTAAAGACTAATGCGACTCATTAAAAACAATCGCACACCTTTCACTAAATATTTAATTTTAAATTCTCAGAAAAAAAACGCTTTAAGCGCCTAAGGATTTTACATCAAAAAGCATAATCTCTTGATTATAAAATTATTGTAGCTAGAAGTTGACAAGTCAGCTAAACATAAGGGCTGACACTATTCTATTATTCAAATATTGGGGTAATTAAGATCTGTTTTGACCTGCAAAAGTTTTAAAATTGATACATAAAGACTTTTTATATGAAATATCTTAATTATAAAAAAATACAAACAAGTTTAATCTTAAAATATAGATATGAAAAATTCGATTTAATATTTCAAAGTGAAATATTGAATCGAATAAATGAAATAAAGAAGAAATAAAAATTGATAAAAGAGGTGCTAATGGTAAACTTCAAGTTCGAATGATTACTATAAAGAAAGATGAATTAAGACTCACAAAAAAATGTGATACTTCAGATATTCAGAAAAGGAAATAAAAAAAGGCAAAATACATTATTTATGTATTTTGCCTTTTTTTGTGACCGCGGAGGGGTATTTTTAAACGATATAAACCGTTCTTTTTCAATACTTTTCATATTTCATTGGGAAGTTATTGGGAAGTTTGCTTAATTATCTCCTTTAGTCTTTCCACTAAATCACTATCATTTTCTCCAATGTAAATTTCAATACTAGCATCTTCTTCAGAATCATTTTTTAGCATCATCGTTCTGTTTAGTTTTCTTCTTTATCAATTCTGATTCTGCTTTAGCCACAGATTCATAAATAATGGGGTCGCGCTGTGTATATTTCACCTCGGACAGCTCCTTTTCAAGTACGCCGATTTTAAATCTTAATAAATCATTTGTTTCTTTTAAACTTGCATTTTCTGTAATCAATCTGGATTCGGCATTTTCTTTTTGTTCACTTCCTGCTGTTATTTTGGTCATTCCACTTACATTTTTAAGCTTATTTCCTTTCCCTGTGAGTAACCAATCTGCATTAATTTCCTCAAATACTTTTACAGTATTCTGTACAGGATTAATCCCTGCATTGCTTCTTCCTTTTAAAATTTCGGTCATCAAAGACGTACTTATATTAATTTTTTTGGCAAAATCGCTTGGACTGGACACTTGACCCCGCTCTGATAAATGACCGTAAACCTCTAAAAATCTTATTGTTATATCGTTCATATAATATTTTTTACAGAAAATTGTACATTAAATGTTTTTTGTACAGATTTCTGTATATATTTGTAATAGTAATTAAATAGTTACCTCGTAGTAAAATTACATTAAAAAAATCAATTCAAAATAGCACTTATCTATGATTAAACTGACTGAAAGAAAGAAAATGAAAAAGGTATTTAAAACTGGCTATGCTAAGGAAGTTTTAGCTCGTTTGAATCAAAACGGAATCGTAAATCAAAAAGGCGAACCTTTTGGGACCTCTTACATCACTCACGTTTTTAACGGACGCAATTCAAACCTTGATATTGAGGAAACTATAATTTCCATTTATCAGGAAAAACTGGAAGAAGTAAAGGAAATTTCTAAAAAGAGAAAAGAAATTTTTAGCACAAAAAAACCCGATGCTGGAAACATCGGGTCTTAATTAAGTATTAACCTATAAAAGATTAAACTAATGGAAAGCAAATCTACTATTAAAAATCAAATTCACCAAATTCCGGCAGGAATGCGTTTGGGTGATAAGCGAACGGAAATATTCGGAGATCGTTCGACAAAACAAACTTTTTTCGTTTCGGATGGCCAGACATTCAACTTTAATGCACTGGATCCAAATAAGAAAGCGCAAATCTTTCAGCAATTTCTTAGTGACGATATCGCTTTTGCAGATCTGAAACATTTACCTCAGGAGGAAGCCACGGAAAAATATGCCTTTTGCATTTATGGCGCTGCTGATCACATTGCAGATTTCAACGAAAGTGGACAGTTAAATAAATCGGACAATTTTATTTGCTCCAATAGCTGTGAATGCCTGAAATGGAGATCTAAATCAATAACGATCGACGGCAAATCTTTAACAATGCGAGAAATCCAAATTGTTAACCTTATGGCCTCTGATTTAGCAGATAAACAAATTGCTTCTCAACTTAAAATTACGAAAAGCACCTTAAATACACATAAACAAAACCTATTTGAAAAGGCAAATGTGAAATCAAAATCAGGATTAATTACCAAAGCTATTAACCAAAAAATAATCCAGTAATCATGAATTTATCAACTTTTACATATAGCGGACCGGAAGCGGTTGAAATGATTAAAACGACTTTTCCAAAAACGTGGGAAAAAGAAATAGCAGACGGTAAGATCTTCATTAAAGGCTTAATGAAATACTACAATCTTTCAGCAAAGGAGGCTTTTGAAAGGTATTTAAAGAGTAACGGATGTCCTGCCAATAGTATAGCAACGTTAGCATCATTGCATTTAATGTTAGAACAATCCAAAACCTCCCATGAAATTCAAAAATTAGAGGAAGAACAATTAGCATATGGCAACCAACTTGTTGCACTCGAACAATCAACAATCTCATATGAAGATAAAAAAACTTTGCGCTCCCATTATATTACCAAGCAGAATGAATTACAAAAACGTATTAACGAGCTTATCCTCCAACTTCCCGTTATCGGTTCAGAAACAATTAGCGTGCGAACAGACCTTTTTGGTTGATACAACCGGCTTAACAGTTTCACAATATTATAATCTCTATATCAAATAATACATGTATACCGAAAAATCAATAGACGAAGTTAGAAACGCAGATATCGTTCAAATTATTGGCCACTATTGTGATCTTAAAAGAGCCGGTTCAAAGTGGACTTGCGAATCACCTTTTAATTTTAGTAAAGATTGCTTTTTTGTAACCCCGTCACTTAACATGTTTAAATGCTTTTCTACCGGGCATGGTGGTGATGGTATTAAGTTCGTTCAGATTTACAAAAACGTGTCATTTGGTGAAGCTATAAAAATTATTGCTGATATATGTGGTATTGTCGTTGAAGAAGAACAACTGTCTGAAGAAGCGGAGCGCAAAAGAAGCTATAAACAGGAACTGTATGATATTCAATCTGTAGCTTGCTTAAAGTATGAAATGCAATTACGAAATGTTGCAGATGATCATTGGGTTAAAAAAATGCTTATTGATCGAGACATCAACGAAAAAACGGTCGAAAAGTTCAGAATTGGTTATGCGCCAAAAGATTTCAAATTTGTTACAGCTCCATTAATTGAAAAAGGAAAGTTAGAACAAGCAATCAGCGTTGGTATATCTGTATCAAAAGAAGGCAATAGCTATGATTTTTTCAGAGATAGACTTCTTTTCCCAATTCGCGATATCCGTGGGAATGTATTAGGTTTTGGAGGAAGAAAAGCAAATGACGTTGAGGGCCCTAAATATATCAACACAAAAGAAACCGATATCTACAATAAAAGCCAGGTGCTTTACGGTTTGTATGAAAACAGAGAGTTTATCGCTAAAGCTAGAACAGCTTTCCTTGTTGAAGGTTATACAGATGTAACCGGGCTTTCTCAAAATGGATGTGAATTAGCTGCTGCAACCGGAGGAACCGCATTGACTCCGGAACAAGCAAAATTAATTCACAGATTTGCTGATCATGTTATTATTCTTCGCGACAATGATGGTTTAGACGATAAAGGCAACGATCAAAAAGGAACTTTGGCAGCGCTTAGAGATATCAATATTTTGTTAGCCGAGGGTTTAAAAGTTTCCATTGTAATTCTTCCGGAAAAAGAAGATCCGGATAGTTATGCCAGGAAAACAAAACACGTCGAAAAAATGCTTTTGGGTAATGCAGAAGACGCAGTAAACTGGAAAGCAATTAAACTGAAGAATAAAGCAGCTAACGATCCAAATGAATTATCTCATGCTGTAGCCGAAATTGCTTCGATGTTATCCGTTATAAAAGACGATATCAAACGAAATGCATATCAAAAACAGTGTGCAAAGATAATTAGACAACCTGAAAAAGTAATCAAAGAAAAAATTGAAAGCTTTTTTAAAGTTGCAGAAATCAAAGCTTCGCAATCAGAGAAACCGGAAACGGAATCCGTTGAAAAACTGGGGCTTCCAAAAACTGGTGATTATAAGCAATATTTGGAAAAGGGCTTTGTAATTCATGAAAATAATGTGTTTTTCAGAGGAAAAGACAGCTTTTACAAAGGTTCAAATTTTAGAATTACACCTCTTTTTCACGTTTATGGAAAGCAGGAAAATAAAAGGCTTTGTGAAGTTATTTCTGAAAATGGTACTAAACGATTAATTGATTTTGATACGGCCGATTTTACGCAAATGGCAAAATTTGAACTTAAATTATTAGACGAAGGTAATTTTACGTTCACCTCACAAGTCACGGCAAATCAATTTAAACTGCTTAGAAATGACATTCTAGGTCGTTTTATTACAGCTCACGAACTTAAAACATTAGGTTGGCAGCATGCCGGATTTTTCGCTTATGCAAATCTTATTTATCATGATGGAATTACAAAAGAACCAAATGATTACGGAATTGTACAGTTAGAAACTGGCGTAAAAATGGAAAGTGATTATATAGAAGATATTAAACACTTCTATTCGCCTTCAGCTTCAGTAATGTACAAACATTCCCGCGAAGGTGATGATCCTTACGAGAATGATCGTTATTTGGTTTATATGCAATCGCCGGTTGCATTTCATACCTGGATGAAGCAATTGCATACAGTTTACGGTAAAAAAGCAATTACAGGGATTGCATGTGCTTTTTTTACACTATTTAGAGATCTGTTTGTTAAGACCTTTCAAGTGTCTCCAATTCTATTTCTGGCCGGTGAAAAGGGATCCGGAAAAACAAAATTTGCCGAGAGTTTGGCAGCGATGTTTTGCTATAAACAACCGGCCTTTGATTTGAATGCCGGAACAATTTCGGCGTTCTCGAGAAGAATAAGCAGGACCACTAATACAATGGCTGTTTTGGAAGAATTTAGCGATTTGACAACGGATGTAAAAATCAAACAATCCATCAAAGGATCCTATGATAATCGTGGTCGTGAAATTGGACAAAATACAGGAGATAATAAAACAAAAGTTACCAAAGTAAATTGCTTTCTAATTATTCTTTCTCAGTATTTATCAAGTTGGGACGATAATTCAATAACCTCCAGAAGTATAATTGAACATGTAATTAAACCGCAGGAAAATTTCACAGATCAGGAAGTTGCGGATTATAATTTACTGCAGTCTTGGGAAGAAGAAGGTTTGACAAGTTTTATTTTAGAAATAGTAAAATACAGGCCTGAAATTGAAGCTTCATATCGTCAGGTTTATTCAGATATCATTAAACAGTTAAAAAAGGAATTGAGAGGTACAGAATACCAGGAACGAATGTTGCAAAATTATACGGTTTTATTGACTCCAATTAAGATTTTGTTTGACAAGTTTATTTTTCCTTTTACATACCAACAAATACATGATCAGTTTAAAGAGGCAATTGTTGACAGTTCTGATTTAATTGTAGAAAGTGAAGGTTTAGCAGAGTTCTGGAAAACTTTAGAGTATTTACGTGATCGTAGTCCTTTCCCTCTTTTAAAAGAAAACTATCACTTTATGATCGATGTTCCAACGACTTTAAAATTACAGGGAAGAAAAGACGAAAAAGCAGAATCTTGGCAAAATAAAGACAGAGTGCAAGTGATGTATTTACGCTTAAATGCTGTTCACCAATTGTACCACAAAGAGGTTTCAACTCGTGAAGGTGTCGATGTAATTCATGAAAACACTTTAAGAAATTATTTTAAATCAAAAAAATATTTCATCGGCGCTGTAAAATCACATCGGTTTGATGATACGTCAACATCTGCATACATTTTCAATTACTCAATGATGCATGAAAACGGAATTTTAAATCTATTAAGAACCGCACCAAAGAAAGGAGAGAATGGCAACGTTCCGGCACATGAAAACGGAAGTACAATTGATGATCCTGAATGGTTACAAGTTAAATAATCATGAAAATAAAAGCTGTCATATTGAATTTAAGGGTTGCCAGGGCTTCTGATTTTGCAGATAGTCTAGGAGAAAAGAAATTTGGCTGCATGTACTTTCAGCAGTCCATCGATGGAACTTTTTGCAACCAACCGTATTTCTTTCATGAAAATACTGATATGCAAGTTTTTAAAGAGTTATACAGCACAAATCAGATTTGGGTATTAGCGGGAATATTTGATGATGTAGAAATAATTAATAGGCGTAAACCAATAATTGAAAAGAATAATTATGGCGTTAAAAAAAATCAGAAAAGAAAGTTGGCTGCCAGACCGTGTTTCTGCAAGAAAAAGCATTGAGAAATACGAAAAGGAAATTTTAAAAGTAGATCCTCGTGAGTTTTATAATGAAATATTTAATAATCCTAAAATAGAAATTGAAATGACAAAAGAAATTCCAAAAGCTGAATCGCTAAAAAGAAAACGATTCACGGTACTAGAAAACAGATCTGAAGTATTAAACACTTCGAAGCAAGAAGAAGCAACAGAAGCTATTAAAACGCTTCAAAAAGAATCGAAACCTTTAATTGTATTGTTGGACAATCAAAACAAAACATCAACACATTACAGCAAAACTATAAATCAAAAGAATTATAGAATCGAAGCTGGAAACTTCGAAAATGACTCTGTTGCAAAACCAACGGCTGAAGCTGCTGAAACAAAAGAATAAGTTTTAAACTCTTAAAAGATTAAACAAATGGAAAATGTAATTACAATTGAGGTTAAAGTTGTTGAAATGGGCGAATACAACGATTTTCAGTCATGGCTTGAAGGATATCAGGCTATAAGAAATAACTACGGAATAACAACGCCATTGTTGCACCAGGATCGTAACGGATATACAACAAATGGTTATGATTTAAAGAACTTTAAGAAAGAAGCTCCTTATCCTGTAAAAACTTATTTATTGGTTCAGGATCCTGATGTCATAAAACCAATGTTATTTAAATCAACAACAAGCAATGAAGAATCGTAACTGCACCGTATGCGGGCTTCACAAGGAAGCTTGTTTACACCAAAAAGAATTGAGAGACTATCGCAATGATTGTAAAGTTTCTCGAATATTATGGTTTTTAATTGGCTTCCTTGTTTGTGGTGCCATTGTAATTCTTAATCTCTAAATCTTATGGGAAATGTATTTAAACCGATATTGTATTCTACTCCAATGGTTAGTGGAATATTGGAAGATAGGAAAAATCAAACTCGCAGAACTAAAGGCCTGGAAATAATTAATGAAAATCCTGATCTATGGAAATATGAAGGATTAACAATTTTTATTTCTGACACCCCAATTAATCCGACTTACCAGATATTTTGCTCATTTTTAAATTTAGATTCCAATATCAAGAAATTAGTCACTTCACCTTTTAACGTTGACGATATCCTTTGGGTTCGCGAAACATTTTACAGCCAAGATATTGAGAGTCGAAAATTTGTATATAAGACAGATTACACCTCTGAAACTCTAAAGAAATTAAAAAAATACCAAAAATGGAAACCATCGATTTTCATGCCTAAAAATGCTTGTAGAATTTTCTTGAAAGTGAAATCTGTAAAGCTTGAAAGATTACAGGATATATCTGAAGAAGATTCTATTGCTGAAGGTGCAATACAACATGAAAGTGAAACTGATTGGCTAACTGCAAAATTTGGATTTCAAATTATTTGGGAAACTATAAATGGATCTGATTCCTGGAATAAAAATCCATTTGTTTGGGTAATAGAGTTTGAGCGAATTGAAAAACCTTTAGATTTTATCTAATGGCTACGGTTGGTAAATATGGCAAAATTGAATTTTCCGAACAGGACATTCAATTTATTAGAGAAAATTTCCAAAGTATGACCAATGATCAAATCGCTTCTTCTTTAGGTTTAAAAAAAACAAGAGTACGCACATTAGCTTATTCTATGGGACTTAAACGAATGGATTTAGAGTACTGGACATCTGACCAAGTTGATTTTTTAAAACAAAACTATAAAAGCATTGGAGATGTGGAGCTTGCACAAATATTCGAAAATGAATGGCCTAAAAATAAAGGTTGGTCAAAAAAACACATCGAAAAAAAAAGAAGGTATCTAAATTTAAAACGTACCAAAACAGAACTTCAAAAAGTACATGATCGTAATAAAAAATCTGGTCGATTAGCAGTAGCAAATAAAAAAAGATGGGAATTTACCGGAAGCAACGAAATAGGCACGATTGTAATTTGGAGAGTAAAAGATTATCCAATGGCATTTATTAAAACCGAAAACGGATATGTTCATTATAATCGATGGTTGTGGAAAAAAGAATATGGATCTATACCTGAAGGATATAATGTTGTTAAAAAATCAGGATGCCCAGAAATACCAACAATAGAATTTCTTGAATTACTGACTAAGGATGAACATGCCAGGAGAAATCAAAATAAGTTTTTAAATCTTCCTGCAGATGTAAAAGAAATTATCTCCCTAAAAAATAAACTTATTAAAACAATCAAGAAAAATGAAAACGCCACATGAAAAAAGAATTGAAGAAGTTGAACAGAAGTTAAAAGCTGTAACCGGAAAAGCGGTCTTTTTTAAGGATAAGGTTATAACAATTAAAAGTTTTAAAATTTTCACTAAAGCCGTAACGATAATTACTACAGAAACATCTTTTTCGCTAGAACTTCATTTAGTAGAAAAGTACCTGGAGGAATTGTCTGGTGAGATCCCAGTAACATTTTCACCAATTGACACTTCTGATTTAATTAAAGACGATGATAAACCAATAAAACACAAGTTTCAGGAGATTACTCCGGAGCAATTAAAAATAAATGACGAAATGGAAAATCAAAAAATTATAGAACAATCTCAGGAAAAAGAAAATCAATTAGCAACAACTTCAGAGGATTCATCTCCTGTTAGTGTCGAAGTTTCTAATTATAAGCCAACTAAAGAAAATGCTATCGTAAAAGAGACCCTGATGGAAATGCTAAAAAAGGTATCTACAAATCCCGGAATGATCCCTCAAGCAAAAGCAGTTTGTGATATCGCAAATACGATGGTTAATATTCAAAAAAATGAAATCCAAATGATTCAGATGGTAAATAAAATTAAAGCATAACGCCATATTCTATGTGAAATCTTTGCTTGTCGGCAAGGTAGCTATTTGTAATGTGTTAGAATCGGGAGAATATAGGCAATGCTTTCATGACCCGATTAAATTGCAATAAGACTGGCATATCGGAAAGACGATTTTTTTATTCAATTATTAACTTGGTGATCAATAAATATTTATCATCAATAACACCTTAGATATGAACTTAGATCAATTACGTAAAGCAAACGATGTAAAATCAAAACTTGATGATTTTAAAAAAGCACTTGAATGTTTCGAGTATGTTCCAAATGAAGAAGAAAGCAAAGAAAGAAAACCAATTTCCCTAAATCCAAATTTAATAATTGAATTTGATGATTGGGACGATGGTAGAGAGCAAATAAAATTACCGATGGTGCTTAGTGATTACTTGATAAGTTTAATCAAAACAACGATCAATGAGCAAATAATTGTTTTAAGTAAAGAATTTGAAGCAATTTAATTATAAAAAACATAATAACTCTTATAACTAAAATTATGCAATCAATACACCACGATGGATCCTATGGCAAATTAAAGCCTTTTTCACAGGAAGAAATGCTTCAAGAATTAAAAAATCCGGACGTGTCACACGTTGAAGTTTTCGAAGCAACTGAAGAACAAATAAAATACCGTCAGAAGTTATTTAATAGTAAAACAAGATATCAAAAATCACCAAAAAACAGAAGAAGATGAACACACCGGATACAATGTTAAAAGTAGCAGCTGAAGAAATAAAAGAGATTTTACGAAAATATAATATTGCAGCTGCGGTTTCATTACATACACCAGGACACGGCGAACACTTCGTTCACCTGAATCCAACCTATTCTTGCGCGTATATCTACAATGAAAATGAAGTTAGATTTTATAGTAAACGAGAACAATACAATTCATTAGCTGAGCAATTAGAAAAACAGACAACAACGTCTAATATGCTAATTATTTTAAAACAGATAACTGCATATAATTTTACTGTTTTAATGCAGCTTTCTGACAGCTTTGATGAATTGACCAATGCAGAACATTTTAAATTGAAATCGCCATGATCGAATTTCTAAACTTTATGTTTTCAGGGGATACTGACAGAGTAATCACTTGCTTTACAATGTTCTGTATAATGATATATGCTCCAATAAGTTTTTTAAAGTTTTGTTGGAGGTACTTTTTACGGTATTTAAATATTAGAAAACATGGATATCCTCCAGTGCATTGCGATGCTGATGGCGATACGATAGAAAACGGAAATCCGTAAAAGACTAAACAATTAAATTAATACTTTCATAAAATGGCAGATAAGTATCAATATATCAGAGATGAGGAAAATGAAAAGTTGCGTAAAAAGTTGGCTAAAATCAATAGAGAACGCAATACTGTCATTACCATCGTTTTAATAATTGCAGCCCTTTATTTTGGAGTAGTTTTTTATTTAGATGAAATAATTTTATTCCTTAGCTAAAAAATCCGCTCAATAGCCTGGCTTTTTTTGTTTGTTTTAAACCCTGTATTATAGCAGGGTTTTCTGTTTTTACAAACTATCACATTTAATCTTTCTTTACAATTATGTTGTAACGCTCCCAATAGCTTTTTTCCTGTTCTCTGGGTTCAGCTTTTAATCCCATTACACTGCTATAATAATGTATTATAGCATCTTCAGTCAAATTTACTTTATCGGCTCTGATTTCAACTTTTAAACCAATCTGTTGCAACCATATCGCTAAATCTTGATGTAATTGTGGCTCAAGCAGCAACCAAAAATCCCACTCATTTTTATTAAAAAGCAGTTTAATTGCCTGATAGCCCTTTGTTGTTTGGTCAAAGCCGGCTGTTTTAATAATGTGATCCTCAACTTCATTTCTTTCTTTACTTGTCATAGCGCTCAAATTTAGGGCTACAAAGTTAGGTTTAAATGCAATATTTGATGGTTCCAAATTGTAACATATAGAGCATTGTAATTATTTCGCACGACTGGCCACCGATTTTAACACCTCGGGCATTCATATTAAATTTTATATAACACCAGGAACCAACTATACCCCGGATTTCGTTTTTCATCAATCCCCCACACCCCCTGATTTATAAAAATTTTTCAAATTTTTGATTTGCATAAAATAAACGAGTAAAAAAGTTCCACAGTTCCACAAATAAAATATTACTTATTTTAATAGATATTATCTATTTGATATACAATATATTAAACATTAAATATTGTTTAATTTAATTGTGGAACTTTTGTGGAACTTGTGGAACTATTTTTTTTAGTTCCTACATTTTCGAATCAAGTTCCACAAGTTCAACACCTTTTAAAATTGTTAACTTGTTGATTTATAGCAATGTGGAACTGTGGAACTTTTTTTTTGAAAATTATACGCTTTTTTGATATAACATATGTTTTTTTTAATATGTTTTTGATTTTTGTCGTAAATTCGTAACACGCTAAAAATGATGTAAATGATACAAATTTCTATTCCGGTAAAGAAGCCAGTCAAAAAATATCTTACTAAAAAATATGGTGAAATTCACACTATTTCTAAGAAGACATTTTTGGGTTTACTTTTATTGGAATTGATAAGTAATAAGGCTGACACTTCCGATATCGACTTTAAAGGTTTTGATAAATATAAAATGGATATCCCGGAATTATATTTTAATACAAAAGGTTTTTCTGTTAGTCGAAACAAACTTAAATTTCTGGGTGTTTGTCTTGAAAGGCTTTTTTTTGAAGATTTTCACAATTTTGTTGATGTAGAATTGGCAAAAGGTAAAACCAATGCATGGCAAAGTGTAAAATTGTTTCTGCTTTTATATGATATTAATGAAAATGAAATGAAGTTAGAAAGTATGTATCGCAACTATCAAAGGCACTGCGAGGAAAAAATAAAAGTTAAAAAGTTAAATGTCGTAGTTTATTCGTAGTGGAAAAAACGCCAAACACCGCATGTATAAAGGTGGCAAAATACGACAGTTTTATAAAAATAAATTATTAAAAATTATGAATTTTACTTGCGAAGAAAAATTACCCGGATTTGCAGAATTTGAACTTTTTCTTTTGGACGAAACATCTAACTGGCCAATTGTCATTACAGATACAAATTCAAAGGACATTGTGTTTACTCCGTTTGAAAATGATGTTGAAGGATTAATTGATCCGGATAGTATTGACGTCAATGTTGATCCAAAACAATCTTCAGATGGTGAAATTCAACAGATTTCAATTTCATTTAGATTAATAACCAGGAGCGAAGCTTTAGAACAACTTTTGGAACAATATGCCAATAAACCTTGTGTTGGAAAAGGAAAGTTAAATAATGATTTTCAGAAACTATACGGAACTAATCTCGAACCGATTTACATGAATTACAAAGTAAATGATGGTACGAAAATCGATGGTGAATCCTACACAGAGGTTAAAATTAAAGGCGAAACCCGCAAAAGACCAGTGTATTATACTCCATAAAAACACTGTCCTATTTTAAGATCCTTAATAAACGAAAATTTGTAGAGTGCAAAAAGCATTCTACAAATGAGTATAAATAATTTACATTCTCTACTTAATGGCCGTTGGTTTATTCATGAACCATATGGACATTCTCTTTTGCCTTCCTTGAATTCAATTTTAAAAGGGAACTCCATTAAAATTGAAAAAGAAGATAAAAAACCGGAAGCCTTTGTTATTCCACTTGGAAAATCTCCTGTTGTTGCATCTACTTTTAGTAATAGCGACAACAATAATGATTATGTACTGGTTATTGATTTAAAAAATCCTATTTACAAATACTCACAAGAATGTGGACCACAAGGAACCAAATCTAAAATGAGTGTTATGGATCGTTATAAAAATGATCCTTACTGTAAAGGAATTGTTTTGGATATCGATAGTGGTGGTGGTCAAGTTGCCGGAACTCCTGAATTTTACGATTATGTGCGTGAATACCCAAAACCAGTAGTTTCTTATACTGATGGTTTAATGTGTTCTGCTGCCTATTATATAGGTTCTTCCTCTGATTATATTATTGCAAACAAACGTGCCGATCATATTGGCAGTATTGGTGCAATGATCTATTTCATTGATTTTACCGGATGGTATGAAAAAGAAGGTGCAAAAGTAATTTCTGAATATGCCACAAAATCTACGGATAAAAACAAGGATTACGAGGAATTAATAAAAGGGAATCCACAACCTTATATCAAAAATCAGTTAGATCCTATAACTGAAGATTTTATCAATGACATCAAAAAAGTACGCGCAAAAGTGAATGACGAAGTCTTTACTGGTAAAACGTATTCTGCTACTGATTCTATTACAATGGGATTGGTTGATGAAATTGGAACATTAGAAACGGCAATCGATAAAGTTTTCGAATTGGCCAAAAAATCAAGTAATCAAAATTTAAATATAGATATGTCTAAACAACTTGTAAAAGTACAAGCTGTTTTGGGTTTAGATGCTCCATTGGCTTCAACTGAAGAAAAAGGAAGCTACTTAAATGCACAACAGTTGGATGCTTTGGAAAATGAATTTGCAACATTGGAATCAACCAATACGCAATTACAAACGGAATTAGATGCAGCAAAGGCAAATACGGATCTAAATGATCAATTAACAGCTTCAAAAGAAACTGTCACTGCAATTGAAACATCTATTGACACTATGCTAACATCTGCGGGTTTAGATGTTACGGGAACATTAACCGAAAAAACGGCTGCATTAAGTGCAAAAGTTGAGGCAATGGGTAAAAACGACGCAACTAAACCTACTATTATTAAAGTAGGTCCATCTACAGAAACGATTAATGAATTTGTAGATTCTGAAGCATCTCACAATCAAATCGCTAATTCTATAAAATAATTAATATGTCAACAATTTCTGTACAAGACGTTGCTAAGGAAGTCAACGAATACGTGAAAAACAATACCGAGGTTATTGCTGCCGGTGTTTATTCTGGTGAGGTAACTTTGAATAAGTATTGCAAAGTATTGACCGCCATTAAAGGCAAATTTCCTCAGTTTCATTCTATCCTTACTCGAGTAGTTCAAGGTTATAAAGCAGAATGGCAAGAACTTGGGGAGGCTCAATTCAAGCATAAAATGCTTCAAAACTACCATCACAAAGTCAATTTTCCGGTAATTCCTTCTGAAATTTTGAATTCATGGTTAGCCGAACTCTATACAACTGGAAAAACAGCTGCAGAGCATCCAATTTCTAAATACATCATCACTGAGCTTATGGCAAAAGTTGTTGATGATTTGGAAGATTTGTCACAAACTGGAGTTCGTGATGATGCGAATGCAGATGGTGAGTTTGGTTCATCATTGGACGGTATTGCTCAGCAAATTGAAAATGCATTAACAAATGTATTGCATCCTGCATTTAAAATTCCACTGAATGCAATCACTGCCGTAAATATTTTAGATGAAGTAAAATCATTTGAAAAACAACTGCCAAAGAAAACTCGTAAAAAATGTAAACAATTGTTTATGAGTGATTCTCTTGCAATGACTTTTGCGGATCAGTATGAAAAAGAATACGGTACTAACGTAAACTATACAGCTGATGGAAACATGAAAACACCGTTAACTAAAATGGAAATTGTTGCTTTACCAAGTATTCCTGATGATGTCATTTTTACTACTGTTGATGGTAACATGGTTCGTTTAATTGATGTTTTTGATAAGCCGGCTATAACTGAAACTCAGGTTTTAGATTATAAATTGAAGATCTTCATGGAGTTTTTCTTAGGCTATGATTTCCTTATCAATCAATTGGTTTATGTTGCCACTTTTGGTGATGAAGATAGAGGTTTAGGAATTGCAGTACAAAACAAATTGTATTACGATTCTGAAAACTTGGTAGTAACCCCTTAATATTTGGCTATGTCAAAGCAACAACAAAAGCAAACACCAGTATCAAAAGATGCTGGTGTTACAACTGATCAAGCTTTATCTACTATTGACAAAGCGGAAGCTCAGAAAGCAGCAGCTGATAAAGCAGCGGCCGAAAAAGCGGAAGCGGATAAAGCAGCAGCTGAAAAGGCGGAAGCGGATAAAGCAGCGGCTGAAAAAGCGGAAGCGGATAAAGCTGCAGCTGAAAAGGCGGAAGCGGATAAAGCAGCGGCTGAAAAAGCGGAAGCGGATAAAGCTGCAGCTGAAAAGGCGGAAGCGGATAAAGCAGCGGCTGAAAAAGCGGAAGCTGAGAAAGCAGCAGCTGAAAAGGCGGAAGCGGATAAAGTAGCTGCTGAAAAAGCAAATGGAATCTTTCATTTTAATGGAAGAAACTACATGCTGAGTGATCGAATTCCGACAAAGTTAAAAGTGTTTGGAGTTTTATACTCAAAGGAAGAATTGTTAAACAATGATGATGCTATGGCCACTTTAATTATTGGAAATAGCCCTTTCATAAAAAAAGTCTAATATGATACCATTAGAAGATATCGGAGGCGAAAGCTGCGAACCTGTTTCAGGATTTGTTGATACAATTTATTATGCTGAGCGTAATGATTTTACAACTATAAACGATCCTAAAAAGATGTGTGATCCAGTTCCCGCAAATGTAGCAACATCATTTGCCGATTTAGCCACAATCACACCAGACCACGTTTTTAAAGCAGGAAAGAAGTTTTTTAAAGTAGAAACTGTTACTGAAAGTGGAAATATTAAATCGGTACAAATCGGAGAACCTGGAAGAGGTTTATACCAAAACGATTATGTTTACAAAATTTCAGGTTCTGAAGCTGAAGTATTGGGGTACTTGCGTTGGATTAAAAACAAAAAATTAGTAGTGTTAGTAGAAGAATTCGGTACCGGAAACGTTCGCCAATTAGGTTCTTCTAAATTCCCTGCACGTGCTAAAGGTGAACACATTGTTGAGGGACTAGCTGAAGGTGAAAACGCTGCAACAATTACGATCACTGATAAGAATTTTGGACCATCACCAATCTATAAAGGTGATATTCTAACCGTAATTGCACCTTAAAATAAGGTAATAAATCCTAGGAGGAAGGAAAAAAAAGTCCTCCAACAAATTAATACTTTCTCAGGGTAATTTAATTTAGCACAAAGCCACCGTTGGAGGACAAAAGTCTTCTTATGGTGGCTTTATTATGTTTTTAAATTATCCTGAGAATTGCAAATATAATCATCATCAATCAAAAATCGAACAAAAAATGAAGTCAAATTTAAACAACTTAAGTACCTGTACACCAGTAAAAACAAAACTTAAAACACCAATTTCGTACTATGGAGGCAAACAATCAATGTTAAAACACATTCTTCCACTCATTCCTAAACACAGAATATATGTTGAGCCATTCTTTGGAGGAGGCGCAGTATTTTGGGCAAAAGAACAGTCTGAAGTAGAAATAATAAATGATTTAAACGGAAATGTTGTAAATTTTTATCAGGAACTAAAAACGAATTTCATTGAATTGAAGGATCTGATTTTATCAACTCCCTATAGCAGGGAAGTATATAAAAATGCAATGGTAATTTATGAAATTCCCTATATCTTTAAACCTGTTCATCGTGCATGGGCTTTCTGGGTTGGCACTATTCAAGGATTTTCAAATAAAATTGGTTCATGGAGGAGCGCAACAACTAGAAGTAAAGAAAGTACTCTTAATTATAATAAAAAAGAAGGGTTCAATGTAGAATTAAGTAAACGATTAGAATTAACCCAGATTGAATGCAAAGATGCAATAGAGCTTATTTTAAAACAAGACTCTGAAGAAACTTTCTTTTATATTGACCCGCCTTATGTAGGGGCAAATCAGGGGCATTATGGTGGTTATACTCAGGAACATTTTGCTTCATTGCTTTCTGTGTTGAGTAGCATTAAAGGAAAGTTTCTACTTTCAAGCTATCCTAATTCCTTATTGGATGAATATCGTTTAAGATTTAATTGGTTTAATAATGATAAAAATATGGTGCTGAGTGCGAGCCGTGATAGTAATAAACGTAAAACTGAAGCTTTAACTTCTAACTATCCTATTTAAAATATCTTAATATAATTAAATTTGGATAAAAAATACTTTTATGCTTGACTATATTGAAACTATAACCGATTTTTTAATTGAAAACTTCAAACCAAGTAATCCGGAAAGTGCTAACTTAAAATTGACTACACGTGATTTACTTGCATTGCTTTTTAGACTATTTCCGGCTAATTGTATTTCTGATTATGAATTAAACGATATTCTTATTGAATTGAATTACAAACGATTTAGCTATGTAGTTGAAAGCTACTGTGAAATTCAAAAAGATGATAGAACAATCTACGAAATTCGAAAAAGTCTGGAAGTTGGATGGTGTTTGAAAACTGAATTGGATTTAAAGACACAGGAAGTAGAAAGAATCACATAACCACTCAAATGAGTGGTTTTTTTATGTCCTATTGTAAAGAATTCACACTTTCCATATTTGTACATGGAAATTTTACAAAATTGGATTAAAGACGGCTGTGATTATGCTACTGGAATTATCATTTATGGTAATCTACCAAAGCATAATTCGTTGCTTTTAAAAAACTTCAAAAAGAAAAACAATTCATTTAATAGGGAAAAGCTAAAATATGAATTGAATAAATTCATTGAAAAATATGATCAGAATGTCTTTGTTTCGAATGTACAAAAGACAGTTTTAGAAATAGTAAAGCCGGTACTAGAAATAGTTCCTAAAAACGATCAAAAACAAGCTGTTTTATTTCATCAACTTCCTGAAACTTTGCGACCTGTATTACTTGAAGCAAACCAATTATTTAAGGAAAATTGTATGTTAAAAGTTCAACTAAATGAACTTCCGCAGCATGCGGAAAAAGCCGCCATAGCAATTCAAATCCGAATTCACTCCAATTTCAAAAAGAACGAATTATGTTGGCAAAAGATTGATTTGTTTTTGGAAAAACGAATTATTTCTGACACTCCAAAATCTGAGTTTTCTGAATTGACACCTGCAGGACTATTGAAGCGGCAACAACTTCTTTATGCTTCAATTTCTAAACTAAACACCAGGTTAAAACAAAATAGGGTATTACTAAATAACGCTGATAATGTTGCTAATAGAGCAAAAATTGAGCGCATGATTAATAAGCAGGAGCAAAATCTGATCAATAAAAACGAAACATTAATTACCATAAGCAACTTAATTGATGGGTACTAATAAACGCAGTATGCTGCTAAAGCGTGGCGATAGCACATTCGATAAAATTCTGGCTCATTATATAAATCCGGAACATTTTCCTTTAAGCCAGACCAATACAGATATTCTCAACAGATTGAATGAAATTTTTGCACTAAAATTAAACCATTTTTCATCTCAGCAGATTGTAAATAAATGGATGAAAGAAAAAGATTTATCACAGGCACAAGCATACATTGATATTCGGAATTCTGAAAAGCTTTTTGGAAATATTTTAAAAGCTGACACAGAAGGTTCTCGTGCAATATGGTTAGAGCATACAAGGGATTTTTTGAAAAGATGTATTCAGAAAGGCGATAGAATAAACGAAAGTAAAGCTTTGAAATTGATTGCCGAATATGGTGGTTTGGCTAAAGAGGATAATCCGGAATTTAATGCTGAGAAGTTTGAAAATATGGAAATTCATGTTAATGTGGATAAAGAAGTTGAAAAGCGACTGTTAGAGATGCTATCCAGTGGATCAGCTGACTTTAATAATTTGAATGTAACTGATATCGAACATGAGGAAATAAAATCAGACGAAGAAGATGATCAGTAACAAGAAGTTTGTAAAACTCACCATTCCACAACTAGCGACGGTTCTGGCACCGCAAAAAAACAAATATGCTGAGATTGGTCGTGGGGGTGGTAAATCGACCATTTTCGGGTATCATAAGCGCGAATTAGTCCGACAGATGCCAAAAGCATCATTCGCCCTGGTTGGTTCTACTTATTCACAGATATTATCCAGAACATTGCCATCAGCCATTGAAGGTTTGGCAATGTTTAATTTGTTTCAGGATGTCGATTATGTTGTTGGAAGATCTGGTAAAAAAATGGGTTTTGAAATGCCATATCAGCCACCTAACCAATGGAACAATATCATTCACTTTGCTAATGGGGCAATTTTTCAGCTTGTTTCGCTAGATAACCCCAATTCTGGCCGTGGTCTAAATTCTTATGCGGAATTGGGAGATGAAGCGGCTTTATTGGATCCGGAAAAACTGTTTACAAATGTAAAAACCACTAATAGGGCGCAAAAGGAAATATTTAAAAAATGCTCTCTCTTAGGGTCAGAATTCTATGTTTCATCAACACCAATCAATAAAAAAGGAAAGTGGTTCACTGATATGGAAGCAGTGGCAAAAAAGAACCCAAAAGAGTACGCATTTATAAAAGCTTCAGCGTTATCAAATCCTTACCTTAATCCCGCATGGTTTAAAAAAATGCGTGATCAGGCAGTATCTGAGATTCTATATAATGCCGAGATATTAAATATTCGACCACAAGAAATTGTAGACGGATTCTATGGTAATCTTATTCCGGCAAAACACTACTATACTGACTACAATAATAGTTATCTCGAGACAATTGGCGTTGTAGCCAAATCAGAACATTTCAATTCTAACCAGGATAATGATGTAAGAACTAATGAACCTCTGATTATGTCCGTTGATTTTGGTGTATTTAATTGTTGTGTTGTCTCTCAGCCACAAGAAGATACATACCGAGTATTAAAGTCATTCTTTGTTAAGTCACCAAAGCTATTGGATGATTTGTTTATTGAGCAGGTTATACCTTACTATCGACCGCACCAGGAAAAGTTCGTCTACTTGTATGGGGGGCATGACGGTAACAATAGACTCCCAAACGATAGCCGAACCTACTTTGAGCAGATCACTGATGTACTGACTAAACATGGTTGGACTGTCTATCCAATGACCAAAGGTGCAGCACCCACACACACCGATAAGTATCTATTGCTTAATGCAATGCTTAAAGAACATCAAACGCGCTTACCTAAGATCCGAATCAATGAGCATAACAATCCCGATCTGATCATTGCACTCGAGCGTACCGAAGCTAAGGAATCTTTAAATGGAGGAATCGAAAAGGTTAAGAAAGACGAGCGTAACCCCTTGTTTCCACAGCAACACGCGCCACACCTTACCGATGCAATGGATATTCCGATCATGACGATGTACAATGACATCTTCAAGGGTTCGAGCCTCCTTCTGTCCGAAAGCCGTATTCAGACCTTCTAAACCATGCATTTTCATATATCCTGATCTTTTGGGTTTGGAAAGTGTGGAAATTTATAGGGACAGGCGTGCTTTTTTGTCGAAAAATATAAATTATTTTATTTTTTAAAGGCTCAAAAAATTGATTTTCAAAAGAATAAGATTTTAAATACTAGAAAAAGTATATGTAATTGATTCAATTCTGAGCATAAAAATACTGTCCTATTTTAAAAACTGTCGAAGAATGAATTTAGCGGTATGCAAAAGGAAAAGATTTCATTAAAAGAAGGTTTGGCAATCCTAAATCAAAAGGATCAAAGAGGAACGCTAATTCCGTTTGATATGACCTATAGAACTTTTAATTCTACCTCAAAAAAAGGAGGAAAACTAAAATCATACTTAGGTGCGAGACTTCTTTTAGAAAAGAATCCGAATAGAATCCATCGAGATACAATCGAAAATGTTTTAACTCCGGTCAAAAAAACTAAAAATGCTAATCATTTCGCAAACAGAACCCGAAATATTGAACTGTCAGACAATAGTGTTGTCACAGTTATCATTGATTTTATCATAAGTATTAACAATAAAGAAATCATTTACTAATGTCAAATACCGAATTCATAGGTAATCATATCGCCATAACCGAATTTAATGGTTCACCGGCAATGGTATCGTTCAAAAATTCCATTGATAAAATGGATGGAACTGTTACAGCAGTAAAAGTCGACGTAAAAGACAAACAAGGTGAGATAGCTTCATGGGGAAAAAACAATGATTATCCCCAACAAGTTTTAAAGGAAGTAAAGAAAAATGGTGCCGCGTCTTCTTCTTTAAGATTTTTGCGTAAAGCGCATTATGGTAACGGTCTGATCTTATTTAGAAATGATGTTACCGAAGATGGAAAAAAAGTAATTAAAATGGTTCCGGGTTCGGAGCTTACTGAAATCAACGCTTTTTTCAAAAAATCACAAATGTCCCGTTTTTGGAAAGAAACCATTGCAGATCTTGAGTGGTTTTCAATCGCATTTCCAGAATACATTCTTTCCGAGAATTACGCGACAATCAACCGTGTAAAGCGTCAAAAAGCTGCATGGTGTCGTTTCGAAATGATGAACGAAGAAAGTGGATTAGTAGAGCACGTTTATATTTCTGAGAAGTTTGGAAAAGGAAGTTCTGTTGATGTTGAGTCTGAATTCGTTGAAAAAATTCCTTTGATTGATAGCTACTGGTCTGCTGATGAAGTTCGTGAATACTGCAAAGTAAATAAAATTACCAAGTTTATAAGACCTGTATTTTATCCTTTAATTGATGAAGCGTATTATCCTGAAAGTGAATGGCATGCAATTTTAAAATCAGGATGGTTAGATGTAGCAAACTCAGTTCCTGCTCTTAAAAAAGCATTGTTTGCCAATCAAATGACGATTAAGTTTTTAATCGAAGTTGATGAAACATACTATCAAAATGTATATGCAGAGGAATGGACCAGGATGAAAGTCGAGGAACGAAAAAAAATTAGAACTGAATTAGTTGATTCCATAAATTCAAGTCTAGTTGGAAACGAAAAAGCCGGAAAGTCTATCCAAGCAATGAAATATACAAATGCTAAAGGCGAACAGGTTTCTGCAATAACTATTACTGCCATTGATGATAAACTAAAAGACGGTTCTTATTTACCTGAAGCCGAGGCTGCAAACTCAGAGGTGCTTTTTTCATTGGGCGTTGATCCCTCTTTAATTGGTGCCGGAATACCGGGCGGAAAACTTGGCGCGGGATCCGGATCAGATAAAAACGCAGCGTTCAACATACTTTGTGCTTTATTCAAAACCAATCGCGAAACAACATTAGAAATATTCTATTTCGTCCAGGATTATAATCAGTACGATGAAACAATTAATGCAGGATTTGAAAACACTGTGTTAACGACACTTGATAAAAACCCAACAGGAACCCAAAACAGCGCAGCATAATGATACTAGAAACTACAGCCGATTTAAAAAAATATGTAACGGTATCACAGTCTTTCATTTTTGCAGATTTTGAACCATATATAACTAAAGCATTCAATGCCTATACAAGAAAATATGTAGGTAGTCTTCATGTTTTTTTAGCAAATGAAGCTACACCTCCGGATATCTCGTTTGCCGTAAAGAATGAAGCGCGTGAGCATTTACGTAATGCAATAACCAACTTTGGTATGTTTATTTACTTTCCTTTTCTTTCAGTAATTATTGATGGTTCGGGAACAAGTACAATTAATAATGATCAACGAAAATCAACTGAATGGTGGCGTGATAATGACATGCGTCGAGAACTTTTGCGCTCTGGTCACGAAGCAATGGATTACTTATTGGAGATCCTTGAAAAGAATCCGGATGTTTTTCCCGATTGGACTGCAGAATTTGGTACCATAAACAAAGAATTACTAGTTAAAAACACGGCAATCTTCGATAAATACTATAGTATTTTCAACTCAAGACAAACCTTTTTAGCACTTCAACCATCCATTCGACAAGTTGAAGATCAATATGTAAAGACATTGCTTTGTCCGGAACTACTAGAGCATTTAAAAACTGATGTTTCCGGTATTGTAAACGATGTTAAAATTGAAATTCAAAAAGCTATTGTGGCATTTACTGTGGCAAAAGTCGCAGATGAAGGTTTATTTCTTTTGGATGAAAACGGTCTTCGCGTCAATTTTCAAACTTTCGTAGATGGAAGAAAAGAAAGTGCCAGTTCGGGAAAACCTTCTGATCAGATTACAAATCTTGTCAATAAACAGATCAATAATGGTTCTCAATATTTAGCAATGGCGAGAGACCTAATAGAATCGAATTTATCTGAGTTCAATCAATGCGAATCACCAATTAAGAAATCAGTTTCTTCAGGTTCCGGATATACACCATACGATACACCAGGAATACTTTCAATCTAAGAATGTCCTATTTAAAAAATTTACAAATATTGAATTTAGCCTTATGAGTATTCTAGCATCAAATAACCCATTCCCACATGATCCAGACGATAACTGGAGATTAAAAACAGATAAAGGTGGCTGTGAATTGACAGCACAACAACTTTTAGATAAGATTGAGGATATCGGATTCCCAGATGATATTTTAGTTCATGGCGCTGTTGTTAAAGCTTTGAATAAAATGACAATTGCAGCTTTTGCGTTTACTTGTAGGATCAATCACCAAGTCTTGACAAATCCGGATGCTTTCGAAACTACAATTGCAGTTGCTTCAGAAGGTTTTAAAAGAATAGATATTTTAGTATTCACCAAATTTGCCACAATAGTCAAAATTCAGGGAACCGAAAGTATTGATTCTGCAGAAGAACCTGCTACACCGCCGGATACCATAAAAATTTCTTTCGTTTCAGTTTTTGGAGATTTAATTGACGAACCTGTTATTCCGATTGAAACTTTTGTAACAAAAATGGAAAGTCAGGATTTTATAGCTAGTTACGGTGCGACCGCAGTTATTGAACGTATCGAATTAATTGATGTTAGAAGTTCTATTTCTCTTACAGGTGCAATCACAGACGTAAAATCAATTCAGGTTTCAGGCGAATTTATGCGTCCGGGAAAACCTTTCTTTATCAAAAACAAAACAGGTCACGACGTAAAGCTGTGGCATTTATCAGGTACTGGTAATGTGAAAATATTTTTTCCGAATACCTTGAATTTTACAGTAAAGAATAATGAAGTTGTTCAATTCAATCTAAACGCAAATGATTCTAGTAATGTTAGATTGGAATATGTTGGAGTTGCTGCAGAATTAGGATATCAAATCAGTTCAGCATCCGAAAAAGTAACTATCAATGATAATGATAAAGTTGGCGTTTCTGATAGTGAAGATTCAAACAAAACAAAATATTGGAAATTCTCAACTATAAAGTCAACTCTGAAAACTTATTTTGACACTTTTTATTTAACGCAATCTACAGATCAAAATGTATCAGGAATCAAAACATTTTTGACGGGTAAATTTGGATTGCGAAACGTTGCCAATACATTCACATCTTTTTTTACCAATGCAAATACTGCATCAAGAACTTACACTTTTCAGAATCGTAACGGTACTTTATTGGATGATACTGATTTAACTGCAATAAACACAAGCATAGCTACAAAACAGACTGTATTTACAGGAATTGCAAACTATGTCACGAAGTCTTTAAATGCAACTACTTTGACCGTTAGTAGACTATTTGATAACGGAACTTTTTTGGGTATAGGGACTATGAATACTCCATTAAAAGATATCACTTTAGGTTATCAAGCTGATCGAGAGATAGGTATTGAAGATTCTGATAACACAACAGTTGGTCGAAATTTGCGGATTTCAGCCGGTAGAACAATAAACTACATTGCTAATGTCAATTTTATCCCGCTGAACCAAGCATCGAGAAACTGGTCGTCGATTACTGTTGATTTGAATGGTGATGTCTATGCTGGTGTAAGTGGTGGTGATATCTATAAACAAGTCGGTGGTGGTGGTATTTTTACTGCCATCGGTCAATTAGGTTTATACGGATGGAATTCTATGGCTACCGCACCAAATCGAGACATATATGTTATTCAACAGGGAATTAACATTTTTAAAAAGACGTTAGCCGCTTCAACTTTTACTGTTGTATCTACTGGTGTTACCGTTGGATGGGAAGCCATAACTGTCGCTCCAAATGGTGATGTATATGCTTGTTCAGGTAGTGCGGATATTTATAAACAAACAGGCGGAACTGGAACTTATGTGGCCTTAGGTCAAACATCAAGAAATTGGAGAGGGATTTGTGCAGCTCCAAATGGTGATATCTATGCATGTGTTATTAATGGTGATATATATAAACAGACCGGTGGTACAGGAAATTTTGTTGCGTTAGGTCAAACATCAAGGATATGGAAAGCAATGGCTGCAAGCCCATCCGGTGACATTTACGCATGTACGACTGGTGCCGGGGCTGATATATATAAACAGAGTAACGGAATGGGAAACTTTGTTGCAATGGGGCAAACTGTTAGAAATTATCAAAGTCTTGCGGTTGCACCTAATGGAAATGTGTATACAACCACTAATGGGGATATGTATTACCAACAAAATAACGCAACTGGTGCCTCGAATTTGGACGGTGGAAATTTAGATTTAGTTGCCGGCACTGGAAAAGGTAACGCAAAAAGTAGGTTAAGATTTATTACGGGAGCAAAAACAGCCTCAGGATCAAATATGCAAACTGAAACCGTGAGGGCTTATATCGATGAAAACGGATTTATGATTTGGAACAACATGCCTACTTATCCGGACAATGCAGCTGCATTAACCGGTGGCTTGCCTGTTGGCTGTGAATATAAGACTGCAACGGGAGATCGAAAAATAGTTTACTAATAACAATAATCATTAAATACCACACTAAATGATACAAACAAAACGCCAGATTATCCAAAACAGAAATGGATCCTTAAGTAAAATTAAAGTTGAAGTACGTCCTGATGACAGAACGGAAACAGGAAGAAAATTTCTTGTAATAGACTGGAATTTAGACAATACCGAAAATGCGATATTTTCGAAGTATGTCCATTGGACAAATGAGCAGATTGATGCGACCGAATTATATATTGAAGACAATTATGCTGCAGACCTTGTGGGACTAACAAGAGAAGAAAGGGAGTATAAAAAGCTTCAGATAGCTTTGCTTATTGATACTCAAACAAATTTATATCCTGACGGGAAAACAATTTGGGGTTGCGAACCCGAAGATTGGGAATTAACTACTTAGAATTATGATAAATTTTTTACTCTATTTAATTGCATATGCCTTGTATCTGCCATTATCATTAATAAATTTTGCGCTAGTGGCTTCGCCAGGCTATTTCCGTGATTCCGCAATCACTATTGATAAACTAGCGAACAGAGAATTCCGAACGCTTTGGAATAAAACTTTAATCCTGCCAGATGGTTATCAGTTCGGAAACATCAATGAAACGATATCGGGTGTTCTGGGGAAAAACATTAAACAAAACAAACTATCCAAAATCGGGAAAGTACTAGTCTATATTCTAACTGAAAAGCATTGCATTGATGCTATAATAAATTAAACTAATGATTTTAAAATATACCCCAGATGGAAGTTTGTTGATAGGATTATTTATACTTTTTGTTTTGGATTTTGTCTTTGGTGTGACAAAAGCAACATTGACTAAAACTACGAGAACCTCGGAAGGATTTCGTAAAACATTTACAAAATTCATACAATATGGTGGTTCGATTATTATTGGAATGGTTCTGCTGAATATTAAAAGCGTTAGCGATAGCAAATTTGGGGATCAATATTCCAATTTATTTGGTGATTCGATGATTTGTATAATGATTTATATTGAAGTTGTTTCCATTTTAGAAAACATGGAAGTTATCGGTAATAATAATGATTTTGTGAAATACTTTATCAGACCAATTCGGCGATTAATAACTTTTCAAATAAAGAATCTCTTTTCAGATTCGGGTAATATAATAACTAAATAACTATAAAATGGATCAAGCAACCGGATTAAGAATTTCAAAATTGCATCCTAGTGTGCGCCAAGAAATGACCGCTATTATAAATGAATGTAATGAGGCTTTAACTGGACGTTCACAGGTCAGAATATCAGAAGGTTTAAGAACTTTTGAAGAGCAGGATGCCTTATATAAAAAACGTCCAAAAGTTACTAATGCCCGAGGTGGCCAGTCAATTCACAATTACGGGTTTGCTGTGGATATCGTTTTGATTATCGATGGCAAAACGGCTAGTTGGGACACTCATGCTGATTGGGACAACGACAAAATATCTGATTGGGATGAATGTGTTAAAGTGTTTGCTAAATATGGTTGGAATTGGGGAGGTAATTGGACGACGTTTAAGGACATGCCACATTTCGACAAAATTGGATTTAGCAATTGGCGAATTCTTCAGAATAAAAAAAGGGACAAGAACAACTATATAATTATTTAAAAATGAGAAATACAATAGTATTTAGTTTAGCAATATTATCAATTTTATCTGTGGTAAGTTCTTGTGGTGCAAGAAAGTCTAACGTTAGTAAAAATGAAGAAAAAGTAAAAACGGATTTTTCAGGAATTTTCAGGAATTCCGGGAATTCCCACGAAATCCTAAATCAGGACTTTAATTTAAAGAAATGGTCTTTTACAAATCTTACTGATCAAAAGGATATTCAAATTGAAGAAACAAGCATAGAACCAATAGATATTTCAAAGCCAGCATCCTACATTGATCCAAATGGGAAAAAACATATCCTGGACAATGCAAAAATTGTCAGTAAAAAAACAAATGATAAGAGCAGTAATAATTCTCAGAATTCCCAACATTCCGAAGAATTCCTAAAAACAAAACAGGAAAAGACAGCCGAACAAAAGACTGAATTAGCTGCTAAAATAAAAGCCGAGGCTAAGAAAAAAGAAGCTAAAAAAGAAACAAATCGGCAAGCGATTAGTTTATGGAATTTTCTTTGGATCATAATTCCAGTGATACTGTTTTTTGCCGGAAGATCAGTGTATAAAAAGTATAAAAAAGTAAATCCTTTAGTATGAGTTTAGCGCAAGAAATATTGGTTTTAAAGCAAAAGAAAGCCCAGCAATTTGAAGAAATTGAAATGCTCTCAGTGGTAAATGAAATTGTTTATACCAAATTTGGGAAAACAGTTGCGGAAATCATGTTAAAAGAAAAACAGCTTTTGCGTGAAGCGAATATTGATTTGGAATGAAAACTGTAAAATTATATATTCCCAAATCATGGGATGAAATGAGTAGTAGACAATTAGAAAAAATTGCCTTGCTTTTTAGTACAACTGAAACGAATGTAAAGTTTTATGTTAAACTTTTTTTTCTTTTAAATGATATCAAATGGTGGCAATTTGCTAAAAAAGCCAAAATCAGAATTATACTTAGAAGCTTTCCGCTTTCTGATCTGCATAAAACTTATGAGTATATTTTTAAAGAGAATAACCGGACTATCTTTCCGGAATTTATCAAGGTAAAAAAACGAAAGTATTTCCCTCCACAAAACAGAATCGCAAACATAACTGCAGATGAATTTGCCGTTGTTGATGATCTGCACATTAAGTGGCGGGAAACTAAGAATATTGAATTTTTACATTATATGTGTGCTGTATTGTACACTGAATCAAAGTCAAGACCTGTATTCGATAAAAACGAGTTACATGAAAAGGCCGCACCGTTTGCAAGGGTTTCTATTCAAAAATTACTAGCTATAGAAATGGCATATTTTGGATGCAAAAATAACCTGGTAAAAAGGTTTCCAAAAGCTTTCCCAAAACCAAAGCCGGGAGCGTCTAAACCAAAAAAGAAATATGGATTTTCTAAAGTGATTCTAAGTATGGCAAAAGGTGATTTGTCTAAATTAGAAATGATTAAAAAAGTAAACATTTATACTTTCCTCGAGCAATTTGAAGAAGATTTAACACCTCCAACAAAACCATGAGAGACATAACACATAAACCGATAGTCGAATTTCATAAAGAAATTACTATCTCTAATAAAGTATTACAGGGATTCTACCGTTTTAACTGGAATGAAATAAATGGTAGTTTTCGGTCGGGAGTTCAAACACCGGCTTTACTTTTGGAAAGTCATTCAGCAGCTTTAAACACAAACGCTAATAATACTACGACATTTAACGGGCGAAGTATTTCTTTTTTACTTTTAGATTTTACCGGAAAGGCTGATAATTACGATAGACAAGAAGAAGTTTTGGATCTTTTAGAGAATGTGGCAATCGATATTTGCTCGTATCTCAAGAAATTAAATGGTGATAGAAATTCTTGGTTGTTTGGGAAGTTTGATCCAAATACTTTTAATTATGAAAAGGTAGGGCCTATTTTTGATAATATGTATGGTTGGAATGTAATGTATCTTTTAAAAAATCACGAAGATTTGACCTACGACCCCGATAAATGGAATCCATAATCAATTAAAAACCTCTCATTATGGGAGGTTTTTTTATGTCCTATTGTAAAGCATTCAAGACAGATAAATTAGCTAAAAAATTAGCTATGGCAGGTCGAATCGATATTCTACAAAAAGAGAAGGAAATCGCCTCAAAGGTGGTAAAAACATTGAGACTTTCAGTTCGTCAAGAGGTCGCGAGTACTTCCAATAAATTATCCGGTGAAGGATTGCGTATTTCCGGTGCGGGAAGCCAATTTAAAAACGGACGATTGCAGCGAATTATTATGAAAGCGCCTTATTACATATTTATGCAGAATTATGGTTTTGAAGGCAAAAAATCAAATGGTATAAATCAACGATTAAAAGCAACTGATGTTTTTGAAAAAGCATTGGGTTCTTCTAGAATTCTAGACACGTTGGCCGATGACATTTCTGAATTAAGATTAGATCAAGTTACAGCATTAATTCAATTCAAAAAATAATGGCAAGAAAAGAAATCCCTAGAGAATTATCCATTTACATAAATGATAAGCAAGTTGTAAATTCCCTGACTGGAATAACCAGTGCCATTGGAAAAACAAGAAATGAGATTGGAGCATTAAACAAAAATTCAGCTACTTATAATGAAGATCTGGATAGATTAGGAAAGGAACTTCAAGAATTGACAGAGAGGCAAACTGAATTTAAGGATGAGATAAAAGCAACCTCCGGCGCAATGGATGAATCGGAAGGAAGTATGAAAAAATTTAGAGACGGTTTACTTTCGGGAGATTTTAAAAGTGCAAAAGAAGGGCTTTTAGGAATAAGAATGGAGTTGACTAATTTAATTAAAACCTCTTTAGCGTTTATTGCAACTCCACTGGGTCAGGCAATTGTAGCATTATCTGCAATAGTAATTGGAACAAAATATATATTTGAATTTAATAAAGAATTAGAAAAGTCAAACGATGTATTGCGAGCATTTGGAGTTTCCGCTGAAGCAATGTCTGGAGTTCGATCTGAAATTCAAGCAACTGCAGAAACTTTTGATAAAGAATTTGGTGAGATTGCCGAAAGAGCTAATTCTTTAGCGAAATCCTACGGCATTTCAATGTCTGAGGCCAATAAAATTATTGCAACGGGATTAGCTAATGGAGGTGCCCAAAATGAAGAATTTTTAGACAGTATTGGCGAATACGATGAATTCTTTGTAAAGGCAGGTTATTCGGCGCAAGAATTTATCGATATTTTAAATAAAGGTTATGATCTTGGAATTTATTCAGACAAGCTACCAGATGCATTAAAAGAAGCTGATTTAGCTTTAAAAGAGCAAACGAAAGCTACTAGAGATGCACTTGAAAATGCGTTCGGTACATCTTTTTCAGATGATATTTTGGCTAGAGTTGCAGCCGGTGCAACAACAACAAAAGAAGCCTTAGAAGAAATTGCAGTACAATCACAAAAAACACAATTATCGCAACAACAACAGGCGCAACTTACAGCAGATGTTTTTAAAGGTGCGGGTGAAGACGCAGGTGGTGCACTAAAAATTTTAGAAGCAGTTTCTAAAACAGCACAAGCGGAAATGTCTGCAGGAACCAAAGCACAACTTGAATTGTTAGCTGCTAATGAAAAATTAAATAAAGCACAAGCTGAACTTTTCGAAATTAAAGGTTTTGGTGGCATGTGGGATGTAATTAAAGCACAAGCAACGGATGCACTTGCTGATATCATATTTTATTTAAGTGATCTTAAAAAAGACATTCAGCCACTAATCGATCTCGTTGGTATTATATTGGTAAATGGATTTATACAATTAAAACTTGTCGTTGTTGCAGCTTTTAATATAATTGGTGTTGCAATAAAACTTGTTTTTAATTATTTAAAATTTGTTTTTGACTTCGTTAAAGCGGTCATATCTGGAGATTTAAAAGGTGCCTTTAAATTATTTGGCGATTATTTTTTAAACCTTGGTAAAACAATTAGTGATTTTTTTGGTAAAATAAAAAACAATGTAATTGATGCGATAAAAAGTATCGTTTCAAATTTTGGGCCTTTACTCGAAGCAATGGGAATCGATGTTGAAAAACTTCAAAAACGATTAGATTCTTTCAAATCGAAAGATATTGTTTTAAAAACTACTGAAGAAGCTAAAAAACCAAGTAAAACAGCCGAGGAATTAGCAGAAGAACAACGCCTTTTGGCAGAAGCTATTGCAAAACAAAAGGCTATACGAGATGAACAACGTAGAAAAGAAGCTGAAGCAAGACAAAAAGTTCTTGACAAAATACGTGCTGAACAGGAAAAAGCAGCTAAAGAAGAATTAGATCGTGCACTTGCGTTGGCAAAAGCAAAATCTGATCTAGCAAAAGCAGAATTGAATTTCTTCATAGCAACAAATAGGAGTAAAATTGATTCGACAAAAAAACTAACTCCCGAAATTATCGCTGAAGAAACAAGTCGTTTAGATAAAATAAAAGACAGACAACTTGACGCATTAGCAGAAAAACGTTTATCTGATGTTGAAAAAGCACAAGCTGATGCAAAATCAGCAGAGGAATTAGCTCTACTAAAATTAGCAATTGATTATGAGTATGAAGCGCAACGTCAAACTTTAGAATTAGGATTTCAAACTTCGACTACTGAATTAAAAAAGCAATATGAAGAAGAACAAAAGGTTTTAAAAGCGGAACAATTACAAGCAGATAATGAATTAGCATTGGCAGAGGCAGATGGTAAATATGAAGCTGATAAAATCAAGCAACAACAAGATTATCAAAAACAACTCGCCGATTATAAGAAGCTACTTGCAGATAAAATAATTACTGAAGATGAATATAATCGTTTTAGTGCTGCAGCTAAAAAACAACAGGATGAACTTGATAAACAACGAGAAATTCAGAAAGTAACTACCAGCTTAAACGCTCTTGGACAGTTGGCAGGTGCAATGGGCGAATTGTTTGGACAATCAAAAGCATTAGCTTTAACTCAGGCCGGTATAAACGGAGCTTTAGCAATTACTTCTATTTTATCAGCGCCTTCAATGGGTAATCCTATCTTAGATGCAGCAGTTAAGGCCGTTCAAATTGCAGCGACTGTAGCAACTGTAGCAGCACAAGTAAAACAAATAACAAAAGCAAAAGCGCCTAAGACACCTAAATTCTTTTATGGTGGTTTTACTGGTTCTACCCCACATTATGGTTATGATGAATATGGTCCAATGACAGGAATGGTACATGATGAAGAATACGTTGTGCCGAAAGCAATGGTTCAATCTCCACGATATGCAAATACTATTGCTTGGTTAGAACAGGAAAGAACTGGAAAAAGGGTAAATAAATTTATAAATGGAGGAGAAACTTCACCAGGTGCAATTCCGCAGTCAGTAATTAATGAAAACAGTACAGAAATGACGGGGTTGCTAAAAGCAGTACTCTTTAGATTAGAAAATCCAATTGCGCCAAATCTATATTTTGGTTATGATGATGCAAAAAGAGTTAATGATTTAAATAGTGAACGTGAAGCTTCTGATCAGAACGGGATCGTTAGTCAATAATAATTTTGTAGGTTTGTTACTATAACTTTAAAAATATGTCTATGAGAAAACAAATTACGATTTTAATACTGATGTTCTGTTACTTAGGTTACGGACAAAATAGCGATTTATGTAATAATATAAAAATTAACGAAGATAAATTTTCGAAAAAAACGTCATATAGTAGCCCGATTACTGACAGGATAAGTTTTAAAAAGTCTGGAGCAATTATAAGTATTAGAATTGATATTCCTGGATCTACTCTAAGTACTGGAGAAAAGGGGGTTATTTTATTACTTCGTGATGGGACTCAAATTTCAAAGCCTAATGAACCTATTTATATTGGTGTAAGAGATAGTTATAGATATTCTGCAAATTTCACTTTATCTAAAGCGCAGATTCAGAGGATAATTGATAATCCAATAACTGATGTGAAATTATATATTTATGAGGCTGAAGTTTTCGACAGCGAAAAATATTCTGAATATTTGAAATGTTTAGTAAGTATGTAAATTGAAAGCCGCTAGTTATTTTAGCGGCTTTTTTTCTGTCCTATTATTCACGATCGAACACTTCTAAATTCGTGGAATAATATGTGAATTATGATATCAATAATTAAAGCGCCTGGATTAAATAGAGTCCTGCTTGATGCAAATAATACAGAAGTTGTTGTCCAGTCATCAAATGGCACCGGGTTCTATTTTAGAGCCTTAATTTATGTTGATGGTGTTTTTTTTGATGAACAGGGTTGGTCCAGAAAAGATAGTTATACAGCTTCAAAAGATTTGGTAAAATTATATAATGCTTATTTTGAATCTGTATTAACAATTTACACTGAAAATCAATTAATTGAACAAACGCATCTAAAGAAGAAATTCAAAATAACGATTCAGGAAAAATCACTTTCGGCAGATGATACTGTTATTGCTACGGTTGATTTACCGGAATTCTATTTCATGTACAATACTAATCCAGTTTACTTTGATGATAGTACAAAAATTCAAATTTTAGGTGTAACACCTCCCGTTCTTCGAGTTCCTGAAAATGGAAAAATAATAGTGCCATTTTATGTAAAAGCAAATAGCGAGATTGCTACAGTTCAATTAAAAGACAACTTTGGAAATCTGCTTAATGAACAAATAACAGAATCATTCACAGGAAAAAAAGTTTTTTTGTATGCCTTTGATTTTTCGCCTATCGCACTTGTAAAAGACACTCTTTACTTTGAACTAAGCATTATTTGCGGTTTAACTACTGTTACCAAAATGTATAAACTAATGCGTTTTCCTGATTTTCCAGTAAAGGAGATATATTTCAAAAACAATTTTGGGTACTATATCCCTGCATACTTTGATGGTGAATTCGAAATACAGGATTCTTTGAGTATAAACGACTATCAAGAAGCTGACGGATCAAAAGTTGTTTATGAAATTAATGAAGAAGCAACTTACACGATCAATACCGGATCGTTGTTGCAAAATGAGAGAGTTATTGTAAATGAAATTGCAAATTCGCAAGATATTCTACTTAAAATCAATTCTCAATGGAGAAAAATCCAAACATCTACTAAAAAAATACTTGAATATAGAGACAAAAAACATTCATATGCGCAAGATCTTACTTTCTCATTTGTAAAAAATGGTAAAGTAAGCAACTATTATGAAACTGAAGGCGGAGCCGACTGGAGTGATAATGACTTTTTACCAAATGATTGGTTAACTTAAAAATTTAAATATGGATTTTGCAGGTTTTCAAAATTTAATAGCGGGATTAGGTACCGGAGAAAAAAATACAGCCTTAGAAATGCGTACACTACTATCGCATTTAATTGAATCTATTTACTTGCCAGGAGATATTAAAGAAATTGATTGCACAAACGAATATGTGGAAGCTAATTTCACAGAAACCGGATTAGGTATTAATGAACGTGCAGGATGGGCTAGATGTAATGGACTAAACGGTACAAGACCTCGAGGAGGAAGAACTTCAATAGGTTGTAGTGACGAATATCCTGTTTTAGGGGCTCTTGGAGGTTCTAAGACGCATCTATTGACATTTGATGAACTTCCTGAGCATGATCATGATATTGCTACTGATGGTCACAATGCAGCCGGAGGTGGTTCTGAGAGAACAGTCAGTGCAGGTTCTGGTGGTTTAATGAAGACAAAAAAAACTGGAGGAAACCAACCACATAATAACATGCAACCATTTATTGTTTCTTTTTTCATTCAAAAACTTTAAAAATGGGGTTAATCCAGATTATCGCAAATAATTTTGAATTAGATTTTGTCAATGAAACTTTATCAATTAAAACAGATAATAATGCTTTATCTCGTGATTTTAAAGTATCTGCATCAAGTTATCCTTTTTTAGTCATTGAAAATAAAAAAACAAAAATGGCTTTGGGTACACGTGATATTGCTTCTGTACGCAAAAAAAAAGTTGTTAATGTAACTGTTATTGAAAATGGCATAAAATTTACCGGTGAATTACAAATTTTATCGTACATACCAGGTTATAGAAAGTGCAACATAAAGTATTCATCCGCAATTCTAACTTTGATGAATAAGAAAATTGCTGATTTCATGCCTGTTCTTTCTGTTATTCCGGACGAAACTAATCCTGTACCGTTTTCAGAAAAAACAGATTCTAATATCGTTGGTTCTGAGCATTGGAAAACTTTTCCTCTATCATTTTTGGGACATTGTTTTCCAACTGTGAAGTTTCAATTTCCAACAATGAAATGGTTAAATAAATTTGGAGTTAAACTCGAATCAGATGATCCTTGGTATCTATATAAAGACAAAATAAACGAATATAACTCGGACGGTTTAGTTGAAAATAAATTTACTATCGTTTCGGATGTTTGTACAGTCGAAAATAAAAATGTCGTTGCGCCACAAGTCTTTTTATTGGCTCCGGCTTTTTATGCTTTACAGACACTAGGCTTTACAATGGGAGGTGATTTTCCTAATTCTGAATTTATAAAGAGGTTACTATTTTACAGTAGTAAGAACAATTTAACTGAAACGCATCCCATTAAAGCGGTTGAGAATTTGTCTCTTCCTACTTTAACTCCAGGATCTCAGTATAATGACGAAGGTGAATTATTATATGATTTCTTTTATAGTTTTATTTATTTGCCAACTACCGTAGAAGGAACTTATATTTTTGAATATGAATTTGTTGAACCTGAATACGAATATGAAATAGGTTTGATCGATCAGAAATTATTTACACTGTTTTTAGAAACGGAGCCGATTTTTATGGTATTTCGACATTCTCCAGGTATGCCAGCAAATGTTTATAAAGGTACTGTTAAGATAGAAGTTTCTGCAGATCAGGTCGGATCACTGATTCATATAAAATACTATACGCCAATAAACGCACTACCAACTTACAGTATAAAAAATACAATTGTATATCCTGCTACATATTTCCAAATGCATCCAACAATCCAATTAGGACGATATTTACCTGATTGGACTTTTGGAACTTATTTGAACGAAATACAGAATCTCTTTAATTTAGAGATTAACAGTGATGATTTTACTAAAAAAATCACATTAGATTTCAATGAAGAAACTATTGAAAAAACAGCTGCTTATATCGAAAAGAAGTCTTTAATTATGACCTCTTATGAGCAAGCGCCATATAATGCCTTTTTGCTTAAATATGATAATGAGCAAGACGAAGCACTTTGGATTACGACAGAATCAGTTGAAGTGTTTGATTTGCAAACTTCAAATTTCTCACAAAATTTAAGTTCTAAGTTTAAATACGTACCAATTACTTTTACTGCAGATCTTTCGGAAGATCTTGATTCTAAAAACGGTACAGGATTAATGATTTACGACCCAGAAAACAAACCGTATATTTCATCAGATTTTCTTGGTCAGACGCTAAAAATGAATGGAGAAAAAGGAATCTATAAAGTTTTCTGGAAAAAGTTTCTAAAATTTCTTTTGAATAGTTCCGGCGTAGAGCTTACAGGACCATACACAGAAACTGAACTTCGCCAAATAATGAAATTAAAAAGAATTTTTATTGATCACCAGGAATATATTATTGCTTCTACGGAATATACTGAGACGCAACAAAATCTATTTAAAGTTAAATTCAGTCTCCAAAGCATCAATTTTTAAGCAAAAAAGCCTCTTAATTAAGAGGTTTTTTTGTAAGAATATCGTTCATATTATGTATTTGCTTATCTGTAATACTTTCCACTATATGAACGTACACCATAGTTTCTTTTATCTCACTATGACCTAATAGTTTTTGTAAATCTTCAACTCTTCCTCCACATATTAAAAAGTTTGTTGCAAAACTGTGTCGAGATACGTGAAACGTAACATTCTTTTTTATTCCACAAGCCTTCACAATTTGCTTTAATTCACGATTTATATGTTGATCTGTATATTCACCATAGAATAATTTATCATTTCCAATAAATTTCAGCGCTGATTCGCTAAGTTGTATTCGTTGTAATTTCCCAGTTTTCTGAGCAAAAAAGATTAAAATATCATTGACGACATTTTCAAGTGAAATTGCTCGTATATCCGAAATTCTTAAGCCTGTAAAACATGAAAATAAAAACCTGGCTAATATATTTTTTAATGATTCATTTATAAACTGTGAGTTGTAGTATTCATACAATTTAAAAACTTCATCTGGTAATAAAAAGGCTCTGTTAGAAACACATTTTGGCATCTTTATGTCTTGATACTTTAATGGTGTTTTTACCCCTAACTCATTGGCAATATGTAAATACTTTTTAAAATTTTTAGCTAGTGTTTGAATTGTGTGAGGAGCGTTTTTTTCAACTTTCTCAAAATGGAAAATCATTTTTTCGTAAAAATCCTTAGTAATTTCATAAAAAAGAATCGAGTTTTGATATCCTTTTACTTTTCTTAATGTACTTAATTGCTGTTGAACTGTTGCATTGTCCCTTATTAATTTCTGGTTTTCCATTTCCATTTCCCAGAATTTTATAAAATCAATTCTTGATGATGGATTTTGATACTCATGGAGTAGCTTATCCATAGTTAGGTTTTCGTTCTCTAATCGATATTTAATTTCAATTTTATTAAGATCTGCAAGTGACTTTTCAATTATCAAATTGTAATCCTTGTGGAAAATGTCTTTTGATTTTACTCGCTGTTTTACTTTATCAAAATAAATTGGTTTCACAGCAATGTGCAATGGAATCTTTTTCTTTTGTCCGGAAACAAAAATTTGAAGGTACAAAGTACTAGTTCCGTCTGTGCGAACGTAATCATCTTTGATTACTATTTTCGCTGTTAACTTCCCATTAAAATTCATTGGGAAGTTTTGTGGGAAGTGATGGATGTTTTGTGACGATAATAACATACGTATGTGTTTTTCGGGTTACCCCCAAACGTCTAAAGGCGTGAACATTACACGTCTTTAGTGTAATGTTCACGCCTTGTATTTTTTGGGATTGTGACCGCGGAGGGGTTCGAACCCCCAACCCTCAGAGCCGAAATCTGATATTCTATCCAGTTGAACTACGCGGTCGGGTGATTTATGATTTTAGACTGTAAATTTCAGATTCCAATCGATAATCTAAAATCTACAGTCTAAAATCTAAAATTATTTTAAACTAAAAGTTTCTTTACAATTGCAGAGATTGTTTTTCCTTCAGCAGTTCCGCCTAATTGTGCAGATGCCAATCCCATAACTTTACCCATTGAAGCGATTCCAGAAGCGCCGGTTTCAGCAATGATTTTTGCTACTACTGCCTCTACTTCTTCTTCACTTAATTGAGCTGGTAAAAATTTCTCGATTACCGCAACCTGGGCCAATTCTGGTTCAGCAAGATCAGGACGATTTTGTTCTGTAAAAATTCTAGCGCTTTCTTTACGAGTTTTAACTAATCTTTGAAGTAATTTAACTTCATCGTCTTCTGTTAATTCTTCTTTAGAACCTGAAGCCGTTGCAGCTAATAACATTTCAGATTTGATTGCTCTTAAAGCTTCTAATGCCACTGTATCTTTTGCTCTCATGGCGGTTTTAATCTCGTCCATGATTAATGTTTGTAAGCTCATCTTATTTTTTATTTAAAATAGGTAAAACCTATAATTGATATTAAATTTAAAAATTTGTTCTCGACTCCGCTCGAACTGACAACAAGATTAACTTTAAAAGTCAAGTATAGAAGTCAAATTTAAAATTCTGTGCGAAGATAAAAAAAATAACCCGAAAATTAAATCCAATTCTCGGGTTATCCATATTTATTATGATTGTAAAATTAATCTACATTGTCATGCAAAAATGAATTGTTTGAACGCAATTGCAAATCATTATTACTATCTGTCCCAACTGATATTCTGGAACCCGTGTTATTTGATTGTGAATTAGACAAATCGATTCCTAATCTTTTATAAGCAGGTTCTTTTTCAAGTTCATCGATTCTGGAAACATTATTATGAAATTTATAATTAAATTCTTTTAGTTTCTTTCTTCTTTCATCAGCTCTTAAACGTAATGTTTCTTCAATTGTTAATTCCATCGGAGAAACATTTGATGTTGTAGAATAATCAGCTTCACTTGCAAAATCTCTTGGTTTCATAGTGATATTTAATTCCTCAGGAATTACATCTTCTATCACTTTTTCAACCGGTTTTGATGCTGTTAGTTCATTTTCAACCTCCATGTATTCTTCTAGAGAATATTTGATGATTCCGTTCTCTGAAACTTCAGTTACCGGCACAAATTGTACTGGATCATTCACTTTTATATTACGTGTTTCATTCGATAATTCGAATAAAATTTTAGTCTCTTGTTCAACAACAGGCTCTTTTCTAGCTTCTGGTTCTGATCTGTAAAGAGGTAAGTCAAATGAGAAAGTAGTTTGTTCTTCTCTTTCGAAAGTTCTTTGCTGAACAGGTTTTACTTCCTGAAAAGCCTGTACTTGAGGAGTTGGCGCTGTAATTGTAAAATCAATATCTGTAATTGGTGAAACAATTTCAAAAGTAACATCAAGATTCTTGATAAACTCAGACATTACAACCAATTCTTCCTGATTCATAGATGGAGCAACTGCAACCGGAGTAACTGGAGTAACCGGAGTTGGTATTACGGGAGCAACCGTATCCGCAAATGAAGTGTCATCCATTAAATCGAAAACAATTTTTTCTTCTGATTTCGCAGTTGGTGTTTCAGCATTTAAATCAAAAGAAGTAACTGATTTATTTGTCAAATCATAAACACTTCTTTGATCATCTCCTAATGTATGGATGATCTTTTTAGGCTCAGTATTTACAATTTCATTTTGTTGTTCAACATCAAAACCTGTTGCAATAATAGTCACAGCAATAGCATCACCAAGAGTTTCGTCTTCACCAACTCCCATGATAATATTAGCATTATGACCTGCTTCTACCTGAATATGATCATTGATTTCTCCAATCTCATCCAATGTAATTTCGTTTGATCCAGAAACGATAAGCAACAATACGTTTTTGGCTCCTGTAATTTTGTTGTCGTTTAACAACGGAGAATCCAATGCCGAAACGATAGCATCTTTAGCTCTGTTTTCACCTGCAGCAACAGAAGATCCCATGATAGCTGTTCCACTATTCGAAAGAACAGTTTTAGCATCACGTAAATCGATATTTTGAGTATAGTGATGCGTAATTACTTCAGCAATACCTCTTGAGGCTGTTGCCAAAACTTCATCAGCTTTAGAGAATCCTGCTTTAAAACCAAGATTTCCGTATACTTCTCTTAACTTATTATTATTAATTACAATTAAAGAATCTACTTGCTTACGCAATTTTTCGATTCCTAAAAGTGCTTGTTCCTGACGTACTTTCCCTTCAAACTGAAACGGAATGGTAACGATACCAACTGTCAAAATTTCTCTTTCTTTTGCCAATTGTGCGATTACCGGAGCTGCACCTGTACCTGTTCCTCCACCCATACCAGCGGTAATAAATACCATCTTAGTACCACGGTCCAACATTTTCTCGATATCAGCGATACTTTCTATAGCAGATTGTTGTCCTACATCAGGATTTGCTCCTGCTCCAAGACCTTCTGTTAAATTCATACCTAACTGAATTTTATTAGGTACCGAACTGTTCTGTAGTGCCTGTGAATCTGTATTACAAACGATGAAATCAACGCCTTTAATACCTTGTTTAAACATGTGGTTAATAGCATTACTACCTCCACCACCTACACCTATTACTTTGATTACATTTGATTGGTTTTTTGGTAAATCAAATGAAATACTTCCAAATTCTGAGTTGCTCATCATCTTTTTGGTTTTTGAAATTCTTATTTAATACATTTTTTACTTCTTGACTTGGGGCCAAAAAAGTAATCCTTTTCTTTTATTGTCTTATTCTGCGTTGTCTAAAAAATCTTTGATTTTGTCGACATACCTATCAAAAAATGATCTTCTAATTTTTGTTTCGGTAGATTCTTCTTTAGAGGCATTACTTCTAACTTCTCTTGTCTCTTCAATAGTTTCTACTCTTTCAACGTAGTTTTCTTCTACTTCGTATCGTTGTTGTACAGGTTGTTGTTGCTGAGGCGGAACATTTCTGTACACCACTCTTGGCTGCTCATTTACAATCTCCATTCTAACAGCACTTTGCGTACTATTTTCGATACTATTCATTACTAATCCAACTGCTGTTGCAAATAAAGGACTAGAAATTTCTTCACTTGAATTTCCTGCTAAGTGCTCGTTTGGATATCCAATTCTGGTATCCATTCCTGTAATGTACTCTACTAATTGTTTAATATGTTTTAGTTGAGCTCCACCACCTGTAAGAACGATTCCGGCAATTAATTTTTTACGAGGATCTTCGTGTCCATAAGCTTTAATTTCTGCAAAAACCTGTTCTACAATTTCCACAACACGAGCGTGAATAATTTTAGATAAATTTTTAAGCGAAATCTCTTTTGGTTCTCTTCCTCTTAAACCCGGAATAGAAACAATCTCGTTGTCCTTATTTTCTCCCGGCCAAGCCGATCCGAATTTTATTTTTAAAAGCTCTGCTTGTTTTTCGATAATCGAACAACCTTCTTTAATATCGTCTGTTATTACATTTCCTCCAAAAGGAATCACTGCTGTATGACGAATAATACCATCTTTAAAAATGGCTAAATCTGTTGTTCCACCACCAATATCAATTAAAGCTACACCTGCTTCTTTTTCTTCCTGACTCAAAACTGCATCTGCCGAAGCCAATGGTTCTAATGTCAATCCTGACAATTCGATTCCTGAACTTTGAATACATCTTCCAACATTTCTGATCGAAGAAGCTTGCCCAACTACTACGTGAAAACTAGATTCCAGTCTTCCACCGTACATTCCAATTGGTTCTTTAATTTCAGATTGTCCGTCGATTTTAAATTCTTGCGGCAAAACATGAATAATTTCTTCTCCCGGTAACATGGCCAATTTATTAACCTGGTCAATCAAAAGCTGAATATCTTTTTCGCCAATTACTTCTTCCGGATTATTACGGCTGATGTAATCTGTATGCTGTATACTTCTTATGTGTTGTCCTGCGATACCAACAACCACATCTTTAATTTTATAACCTGAATTATTTTCTGCCTCAAGTATTGCTTGCTGAATTGATTGAATAGTTTGCGTAATGTTGTTTACAACTCCACGTGCAACTCCCAAACTTTTGGATTTTCCAATACCCAAAATTTCCAACTTACCATACTCATTTTTCTTGCCTATCATGGCAACTATTTTGGTTGTTCCAATATCTAGACCTACTGCAATGTTATCTTTTTCCATTTTCTATTATTTTGTGCAAACTACTTGTTCCGTAAACCTAAGGTCAATTTTATTGTATTTGTATAACGAACTATCTAAAACTGCTTTTTGAAAAAAAGCTTTATAGTTTCTAAATTTCTTATCAACATTCATCGTTCTGCCAAAATCGATGACGTAATTATAATTTCGATTAAACATTTTTAGGCTGCCATTCGGCATAATTTGTATTGCAATGATGTTTTTTTTCAAAAACGCATCGTCATAAATTGTGCGAAATAAAGCAGCTAAATCTTCGTTATTTTTTTTATTTATTGCCCCTGAAACAAGAGGAACTCGCGATGTAAAATTGTCGGACAAAGGCATTTTATTACCCTCATAGTCAATATAGAAAGATTGATCACCATCATAAACTCGCGCTATTGGTGTCTTCTGTTTTACTACCGCTTTTAGAACGCCATCGATACTTACAAAAACGTCTGACTTTTCAATCATGTCTTGCGTATCAAGGGTTTTTTCTATCTTATTCAAATCTAACTCATCTTTTCGGATACTGGAAGCGTCTCTTTTATTTTCTATCAACAATTTATTAACCGTTTCCGGCTTCACAAAAAGCGTATTTTCTCCTACAAAAACGACCATCGATTTCTTCAATTTTCGATCTCCATTTCGATGTTGAGCAAAAGAATATAAAAAAAGAACAAGCCCTAAAATGAGAAATAATCGAATATTTGTCCAATTAAATATTTTCATTTAGCATTTTTTTAATTGACGGAACCATTTCACCAATATCACCAGCTCCTATTGTCACAATTATTGGCGCATCACTGGCTTTGATCTCCGCTAATAAATCACTTTTTGCAACAATTTTCTTGTTCGAATTTGTCATTTTACCCAACAACCAATCAGATGTAATTCCTTCCATCGGTAATTCACGTGCAGGATAAATATCCATTAAAAACACTTCATCAAATTGAGATAAACTTTCAGCAAATCCATCTGCAAAATCTCTTGTTCTGCTGAATAAATGCGGCTGAAAAATTGCCAATACTTTACGATTTGGATACAATTCCCTAACCGCTTGATGTACAGCATTTATTTCTGTTGGATGATGCGCATAATCATCTATATAAACTAACTTTTCAGATTTAATCTGATAAGAAAAACGTCTTCTGATTCCGTTGAATGATGCAATGGCTTTTGCGATGGCATCGGTCGGGGTGCCAAAAGTTTTTGCCATCGCAATAGCCATTAAGCCATTCATTAAATTGTGTTTTCCAGGCAATCCAAAATGCAAATCTTTCATGATTTCTGATGGAGTTTCTACATCAAAAACATAGCTTCCATCTTCGATACGCACATTGAACGCTTTATATACAGCATCTTCATTTATAGCACATTGAACTCCTTCCAGAGGTAATTCTTTGGTTATAAACAGCTTATTCTTGTCTTCTACTTTTGAAGCAAATTCTACAAACGATTCTTCAATAGCTTCACTTGTTCCGTAAATATCCAAATGATCTGCATCCATTGAAGTAATACAGGCAATATTAGGATGCAAATGCAAGAATGAACGATCAAACTCGTCTGCTTCTACAACTGTTACGGTTTTTCCGCTTCCAATTAAATTAGAATTATAATTCTCTACAATTCCACCAACGAAAGCCGTAACATCAGCTCCGCTTTCAAATAAAATATGTCCAAGAATACTTGAAGTTGTAGTTTTTCCGTGTGTTCCGGCAACCGCAAAACTAAAAGTGTCTTTGGTAATAATTCCTAAAACCTCGGCACGCTTTTTAATTTCATAATTTCTTTCGATAAAATAATTCCACTCTGAATGTGATTTTGGAACCGCTGGCGTAAAAATTACCAACGTATTCTCTGCATAATACTCACTCGGAATCAAACTAATATTATCTTCAAAATGAATATCAATACCACTTTCTATCAATTCGCTTGTTAACATTGATGGCGTTTTGTCGTAACCAGAAACCTGTTTCCCTATATTTTTAAAATAGCGAGCCAGAGCACTCATTCCGATGCCTCCAATGCCAATAAAATAAACGTTTTGTATTTGATTTAAATTCATTTCTATTTAGTTTTGAGCTATTTACAAGTTGCTTTATTTTATAAAAAACTAGTAATTAAGCCTTTGTAATTTTATTATTTTAACAACTCAAAACGCTTAAAAATAGCGTTCTAAATTTTTAATTTTGTTCTATAATTTTCGTAAAAAGTTATATTATAACAACTTTTTAATCTGATCCACAATCACTTTCGTTGCATTTGGCATCGCCAGTTTCTTGATATTATCGCTTAATTGTTTTTGTTTTCCCTGGTCTTTCAATAAAGCTTCAAAAACAATACTAAACTCATTTTCCAATTCTGATTCTTTCAATAAAATAGCTCCTTTTGCATCTACAATTGCCTGCGCATTTTTTGTTTGATGATCTTCGGCCACATTTGGTGACGGAATAAAAATTACTGGTTTCCCAACAATACATAATTCTGAAACCGATGACGCTCCTGCTCGCGAAATAATCACATCTGCAGCAGCATACACAAAATCCATTCTTTCTATGAAATCAACTACTCTAAGGTTTTGTTGATTGTGCTTTTTATAATCTTCAAAATATAATTTTCCACATTGCCAGATGATTTGTACATCTTGCGAAAGCATATTTTGCAATTCTTTTTCAATTAACTGATTGATTCTTCTTGCTCCTAAACTTCCTCCTAAAACCAACAATGTTTTTTTATTCGGATCTAAACCATAAAAAGCAATTGCTTCGTCGCGTTTACTTTCAATATCTATTAAATCCTGACGAACCGGATTCCCTGTTAAAACAATTTTTTCTTTTGGAAAAAACCTTTCTAAATTCTCGTAAGCAACACAAATTGCTTTTGCTTTTTTGCTCAACAACTTATTTGTAATTCCCGGAAAAGAATTTTGTTCCTGAACTACTGTTGGAATTCCTGCCGAACCTGCCGCTTGCAATAATGGTCCGCTGGCAAAACCTCCGGTACCTATTACTACGTTTGGTTTAAATTGTTTGATAATTCGTCTTGACTCTAGCAAACTTGTTGCCAATTTTAACGGAAACATCAAATTTTGCAACGTTAATTTTCTTTGTAAACCAGCTATCCAAAGACCTTTTATTTCGTAACCTGCCTGAGGCACTTTTTGCATTTCCATTTTATCTCTTGCACCTACAAAAAGAAATTCAGCATCAGGAAATTGTAATTTTAATTCATTTGCAATTGCAATTGCCGGATAAATATGCCCTCCAGTTCCACCGCCACTTAGTATGAATTTATACTTTGTCATATTCTTTAAAATTATAACGCTTAAAAATTATCCTGTTTCTAAGCTTTATTTAATACTGCATTCATTGGATTTCTGGAAGTATCCTCAATCGAATACATTCCTTCTTCTTCATATATTTTTTCGTCAGCCGGCAAATCTTCTTCTGATAATTCTTTATCAATTAATCGTTGAAGTGCTTCTTTACGTCTTTCTTTTTCTTCTTGCTCTTCGGCGATTTCTTCGTCTTTTTTAGTCACGCTAATGATAATTCCAAGAGAGAAACATGTCATCCAAATCGAACTACCTCCGGAACTTATCAGCGGAAGCGTTTGTCCCGTTACCGGCAATAATTCTACAGCAACCGCCATATTAATCATCGCCTGAAATATCATTGGAAACCCGAGCCCGACGACGACTAATTTTCCAAACAAAGTAGTTGCTTTATGCGATGCGATAACAAATCGGAACAATAACAATAAATACAAAATCAATATCGATACTCCGCCCACTAATCCATATTCTTCAACAATAATTGCATAGATAAAATCCGAAGATGATTGAGGCAAAAAGTTCTTCTGAACACTTTTACCTGGCCCTAATCCTCCAAGTTTTCCTGATGCAATCGCAATTTTTGCTTTTTCGATTTGATAATCATCTTCATCAGGTTTATCTGTGGTAAAGTTCATAATACGACTTTCCCAAGTTGATACCCTGCTAAAGAATCTTGAATCAGGAAAAGCTTTCGCCACCAAAAGGAAGAACGCTAACATTGCAATTCCCGAACCTATAATAAAACCGATATATTTTAATGGATATTTACCAATAAATGTCAGCATCATAACCATTGAAAAAATCAACGCTGTTGTCGAAAAGTTTGCTGGCAAAATAAGTGCCAATGTTATAAAAACCGGTAACCAAAGCTGTATTAATGAAGCTTGAAACGGCTCATTCTCGTCTCTGGTTTTTGACAAATAACGCGCTACAAATATGAATAATATGCTGGCCGCCAAAGTCGACGTTTGAAATGTAATACCAATAAAAGGTACCTGAATCCAACGACTCGCATTTGCTCCGGCAATTACAGTTCCTTTCAACAATGTATAAAGCAATAAAAACCAAACAATTGGCAAGGCTATTTTCGAAATCGCTCTAAAATAATGATACGGAACTCTGTGCACCCAATAAATAATCAGGAATCCAATACAAACGTGAGCTAAATGTTTTACCAAATATCCCAATGTATTTCCGGTTCCGTGACCAATATATGCCAGATTACTACTCGCACTAAAAACTGGCATAAACGAAAACAGCGCTAATAAAGCCACGAATGACCATATTACTCTATCTCCTTTTAGTTTGTTTACTAGTTCTTTCATGCCTTTTGTTTCAAGTTTCTTTTGTTTCAGGTTTCATGTTTTAGGCGTCAAACTTGAAACCTGAAACATGAAACTTTAAACTATTTTTATAAATTGTGTACTGCTTGTTTGAATTGCTTTCCTCTGTCTTCGTAATTTTCGAATAAATCGAAACTTGCGCAGGCTGGTGACAATAAAACTGCATCTCCTTTTTCCGTTAAACGTTGTGCTGTTTTTACAGCGTCGTTCATATTATTTACTTCAACCATGATATCAACAACATTTCCAAAAGCTTCAATGATCTTACGATTATCAAGTCCTAAACAGATAATTGCTTTTACTTTTTCACGAACTAGTGACATCAATTCGTTGTAATCATTTCCTTTATCAACTCCACCAACAATCCAAACCGTTGGAACATTCATACTGTCTAAAGCAAAGAATGTAGCATTTACATTTGTTGCTTTTGAATCATTGATATATTGTACATTCTGAATTTTAAGTACTTTCTCTAAACGGTGTTCAACACCTTGAAAATTTGATAAACTTTCGCGAATTGTTGCATTTCTAATCTGCATCAATTTCGCCACGGAGCTTGCTGCCATTGCGTTTTTCATGTTATGTTTTCCTTCTAACGCAATGTGTTCTGTTTCCATTGTAAACTCTTCTTGGTTGATCTTTATTTCCATTTTGTTGTTATTTATAGAAGCCCCTTCATCGAACGTTTTAGACAATGAAAAAGGAATTAATTTTGCTTTTGTTGTGTTATTTTTTAACCATTCCGTAATTGCTTCATCATCTGCATCGTAAATAAGATAATCGCTTTCCGTTTGATTCATTGTTATTCGAAACTTTGAATCAATATATTTTTGATATTTATATTCGTATCGATCTAAATGATCTGGACTAATATTCGTAATTATTGCAATATCAGGTCTGTAATCTATAATTCCGTCAAGCTGAAAACTACTTAACTCAAGAACATACGCATCGAATTTATTCTCGGCTACTTGCCAGGCAAAACTTTTCCCGATGTTTCCTCCTAAACCTACATTCAAACCTGCCGATTTCAGCAAATGATGCGTTAACATTGTTGTAGTCGTTTTACCGTTACTACCTGTAATTCCAATTGTCAGCGCTTCAGTAAAAGGTTTTGCAAACTCAATTTCCGAGATTACTTTAATTCCCGCAGCGATAAGTTTTTGTACTATTGGAGACTTCTCAGGAATTCCCGGACTTTTCATCACCACATCGGCGTTTAAAATCAGGTCTTCAGTGTGCTGTTCCTCTTCCCAGGCAATTTTATTAATGATAAGAACTTCTTTATAACTTTCCTTTATCTTTCCAAAATCCGATACAAAAACATCGTATCCTTTTTTCTTCCCAAGAATAGCGGTACCTACACCACTTTCTCCTCCTCCTAATACTACCAATCTCATAGGCTATGTAATTAAAAATTTAGAATTAAAAATTAAAAATCAGTATGACTTTCAATCGAATTCCTATTTTCCTTTTAGGGTTATTATAATTTTCGCTAATATTCTGCAAATTTCATCAGCCTCACCAAAGACACTATCGAATTCACTTACAGAAATATAATCTGTTGCTTTTAATAATTTCAACCAATAAATTGTTTCTCTAGCTTCTTTATATGAAATTTCAAGCTTAAATAAGAACTCTTTATCAGAACGTCCTCCAATTGACTCTTCTATATTTGCCCCAATTGAGGTTCCACATCTTAAAATCTGCTTACTCAAAACAAACTCTTTCTTTTTAGTGGTTAGATATTTATACAAATTGATTATTCTAACTGCAAAAAGGAATGATTTATCCTGAATAATATTTTCTTTCATTTATAAGAACATGCAATACTTTAATTTTTAATTCTCAATTTTTAATTGAAATTATCTAAGTTTTAAAGTAACAATTGATAATATGGCTAACATAATCGCAACAATCCAAAAACGGGTTACGATTTTACTTTCATGATATCCTTTCTTTTGATAATGATGATGTAATGGCGACATCAGAAAAATTCTGCGTCCTTCACCAAAACGTTTTTTAGTGAATTTAAAATAACTCACCTGCAAAACCACTGAGAAATTCTCCACTAAAAAGATTCCACACAATAACGGAATTAATAATTCTTTTCTAACCGCAATTGCCAAAACTGCAATAATTCCACCAATAGTCAAACTTCCTGTATCTCCCATAAAAACAGATGCGGGATAAGAATTGTACCAAAGAAATCCAATCAAAGCACCAACAAATGCAGATATAAACACAGTCATTTCTCCCGAATTGGGGATATACATAATATTCAAATAATTAGAGAATATAATGTTACCGGAAACAAACGTAAATATTCCGAGCGCCAAGACAGATATCGCCGAAGTTCCCGCTGCGAGACCATCGATACCGTCTGTTAAATTTGCTCCGTTTGAAACTGCTGTAATAATAAAAATCACAACCGGAATAAAAATTAACCAAGCCCATTTTTCATATCCTTCTCCAGTCCATGATAACAATTCGGCATAATCAAACTCATTATTTTTTACAAAAGGAATTGTCGTTGCAGTTGATTTCTCTTCCATTGGAGCAGGCATAACCACAGCTGTACTAACATTTTTTTGAGTACCAACATATCCTGTGTCAGTTCTTACTGTAACTGCCGGATTAAAATACAAAACAGTTCCAACGATAAGTCCTAAACCAACCTGACCAATAACTTTAAAAATTCCTTTAAGACCTGCTTTATCTTTTTTGAATATTTTAATATAATCATCAATAAAACCAATTGTTCCCATCCAAAGCGTGGTTACAATAAGCAATACGATATAAATATTATGCAAACGAGCAAACAACAAAACCGGTACAAGAGTTGCAAAAATGATAATCAATCCACCCATTGTTGGCGTTCCTGCTTTTTCATTTTGACCTTGTAAACCCAATTCACGAACTGTTTCACCAACTTGTTGATTACGCAAAAAATTGATAATTCTTTTTCCGTAAATCGTTGACAAAAGCAACGAAAGCATTAACGCTAAAGCTGATCTAAAAGTGATGTATTGAAAAACTCCAGTTCCTGGGATGTCTAGTGTTTTGTCGAAATATTCAAATAAATAGTATAGCATATTTTATATTTTTTAAATTCCAATTTAGAAATTCCAAATTCCAGTCATTGTGGTGGTATTTGAACTTAAAAATTTATTTTTATTATTTGTTTAGTTGATCTAAGATTTCTTTTACAGTTTCCATATCATCAAAATGATGACGAACTCCGCTTATCTCCTGATAAGTTTCGTGGCCTTTACCTGCAATTAGAATAATATCATTTGGCTGAGCCAATTGACAAGCCGTTTTTATAGCTTGTTTACGATCGGTAATCCTTAATATTTTTTTATAATTATGAGCTTCAACACCTTTTTCCATTTCATCTAAGATCACTTCAGGATCTTCATTTCTTGGATTATCAGAAGTTAAAATTGCTTTATCACTAAGATCTGTAGCAATTTTTGCCATAATTGGTCTTTTCGTTTTATCCCTGTTTCCGCCACAACCAACAACCGTAATTAGCTGTTCGTTTTTAGTACGGATATCATTAATCGTTTTTAATACATTATCCAAAGCATCCGGCGTGTGTGCGTAATCTACAATTGCTGTAATATTTCCTTCTGAAACAATATATTGAAAACGACCAGAAACACTCTCTAAATCAGATAGTAAGCGTAACGCTTCCAGACTATCCATTCCTAATTCTACAGCAGTTCCGTAAATTGCCAAAACATTATAAGCATTAAAAGTTCCGATAAGTTTTACCCAAACTTCATTGTCATTTACTTTTAGCAATAAACCAGACAATTGACTTTCTAATATTGTCGCTTTAAAATCAGCATAAGATTTCAAGGCATATGTAAATTTTCTCGCAACTGTATTTTGCAACATCACAGTTCCGTTTTTATCATCAACGTTTGATAATGCAAAAGCTGTTTTTGGCAATGAATCAAAAAATGATTTTTTTACATCTCTGTATTCTGCAAAAGTTGGATGATAATCTAAATGATCATGCGAAAGATTGGTAAAAATCCCTCCAACAAAATGCAATGCTTCTGTTCTCTTTTGATGAATTCCGTGTGAACTCACTTCCATAAAACAATGTGTCACTCCAGCTTCAATCATTTCATTTAGATAATGATTTATTATGATAGAATCTGGTGTTGTATGTGTTGCAGGATATTCCGTTTCATCAACCATGATTTTTACAGTTGATAATAACCCAACTTTAAATCCTGCTTTTTGAAACAACTGAAACAATAATGATGCAATCGTTGTTTTACCGTTTGTTCCTGTAACACCAACTAATTTTAATTTTTCAGAAGGATTTCCAAAATAATTAGCCGCCATAAAAGCCAATGCTGTATTGGTATCTTTTACTTGTATATATGTAATTCCTTTTTCAATATTCTCAGGCAAAGTATCGCAAATAATCGCAATAGCACCTAGTTCAATAGCTTTCTGGATATAATCATGTCCATCAGAAAGTGATCCGCGAATTGCCACAAAAACATCATTTGCTTCAATTTTTCTTGAATCAAAATCAATTTTGTGTATATCAATTTCAGTCGAACCTGTTACAGATTCAATTGCTACTTTGTATAATATGTCTTTAAGTATTTTCACGATAATTCTAATACTATTGTTGTGTTTCTACTAATATTTTGTCCAGCTTGTAAAGACTGTTTTTTTACTTTTCCTACCCCATTTACTTTTACTTTCAAACCTAAATTCTCCAGTAAAGCAATTGCATCCATTCCCGGCATTCCTTTTAAATCAGGAATCTGATTTAATTTTTTATTTACATCGACAGTATATTGATTATAATTGTCTTCTTGTTTCGGAATCCTTGAGTCTAACTTTTTAATTTTATTTGTCGAAGGTGCGTCTGTAAATATTTTTTGAGCAATTCTCTTAAAAACCGGCCCGGAAACGTCTGCTCCATAATAATTATTCTTAGATGTATTAGGTTTATGAACCACAACTATACAAGAATATTTAGGATGATCTGCCGGGAAATAACCAACAAAAGAAGATGCATAATACAACGCTGATTTTCCTTCTTTTCCACCATAATTTACCTGAGCTGTTCCTGTTTTTCCTGCCATCGAAAAATCTTTCGAATACAACTTAGAACCTGTTCCCTTTTTAACCACATTCTGCAATACAGCTCTTACTTTATTAATAGTTTCCTGCGAACATACTTTTGGATTAATCACTTCAACATCAAATTTCTTGATGGTTTTGTTCCATTCTTTAATTTCAGAAACAAATTGAGGTTTCACCATTACTCCGTTATTCGCAATTGCATTATAAAGCGCTAATGTTTGCATTGGTGTCACCGAAACTCCATAACCAAAAGCCATCCACGGAAGTGAAATTCCTGACCAATGTTTGTCTCCCGGTTGCGGAATATATGGTCTTCCTTCTCCTTTAAAATGCAATCCTAACGTCTTATTTAATCCGTAGCTATTAATGTGATCCACAAATTTTGCCGGATTGGTTTTGTAATTTTCATAAACCGCCTGAACCATTACTGTATTTGACGAAAGTTCGAATCCACGAGCTAACGAAACTTTTCCGTAACCACCTCTGTGCGAATCATTAACCGGACGTCCATAATATCTTATCTGACCTCCGTGACTGTCATAAACCGTACTTGTATCAGCTACTTTATCTTCTAAAATTGCCATTAAATCAACTAATTTAAAAGTCGATCCCGGCTCGTGAGATTCTGCAATAGCGTAGTTTGTAGTTTCATAATACGATCCATCTTCTGCTCTTCCTAAATTAGAAATTGCTTTTACATGTCCCGTTTCAGTTTCCATAACCACTACACAACCGTGATCTGCCTGATAATCTTCCAATTGCTTCAACAAAGCGTGGTGCGCAATATCCTGAATAAAAACATCTATCGTAGAAATTACATCATAACCATCTATTGGATCTACTTCATTTACATCTCGAATAGGTTTCCACTGACCTTTTGCAATTTTTTGCTTTAGAATTTTTCCGTCTTTTCCGTTCAGATAACTTTTAAAAGCCCACTCTATTCCTTTTCCAACCTCAATTCCTGACGTCGGATCAATACGATCGTAACCAATTGTTCTTTCTGCAATTTTCCCTATCGGATGTTTTCTAACCGTTTCTTGTTCGATAATAATTCCGCCTTTGAAAGCACCTAATTTGAATAATGGAAAACCTTTAATTTTTACATATTCAGTATAACTTAAATTGCGGGCAATCAAATAATAACGATTCTTATTAGCTCTGGCTTTTCTTAATTCCTGTTCGTAATAACCTCCCGGTCTGTCCAGAATTGTAGCCAATGAATCTGATAATGCTTTTACATATTTTTCGAAAGTTTCTGTTTTTGGCGCTTTAGCATCAAATCTAATTTCATAATTAGGAATCGATGTTGCCAATAAACTCCCATCAGCCGAATAAATATTTCCTTTGTTTGCCGGAATCACAAAATTTCTAACCGTACGTTGTTTCGCCAGCTTTCTGTAATAATCTCCTTCAACCCATTGAATATTGGTTAATTTAACGACAATAGCAATTGCCATCACAAAGATGAAAACTGCTACGAGGTAAATTCTGTAGGATATATGTTTATCGTCTACTGCCATATTCTTTTAAAGAAACTTTTTTCTTCTTCTTTTTTAACTTCTATTTTAACCGGAGGAACCGTTGATGGAAAAATCTGTTTTTCAAGCATTTTATCCGATATAGTCGACTCCATTTTTAACTTCATCAATTCTGAACGGCGATCTACAAATTCTGATCGCAATTCTTTTACTTCATTATTGAGCTTTGCAATTTCAAAAACTTTCTGTTCGTATCGTTGCGTATTTGCAATCATCAGTATAGCAAGAAGAATGATGAAAACAATGAATCTCCAGTTTTTTACTGCATCATCGTTAATCAGAAATCTTGCTTTTAATATGCTAAATACTCCACCTTTCATTTTCTACCTATATATATTATATCTTCTCAGCAATTCTCAATTTTGCACTTCTTGCTCTATTGTTGATTTTGATTTCGGCATCATCCGGAACAATCAACTTTCCTATCGTTTTATAAGGAACAGAAAAATTTCCGAAAAAATCACGTTCTGGTTCTCCTTCAAACATTCCGTTTTTAATAAATCTTTTTACCAATCTGTCTTCAAGAGAATGATAAGAGATTACTGAGAATCTTCCGCCGGGGTTTAGAATTTCTAAAGACTGTTCTATAAACTCTTTCAAAACATCCATTTCCTGATTTACCTCAATTCGAATAGCCTGATAAATCTGAGCCAATACTTTGTTTCGAATTCTTTCCGGTAAAAACTTCGCCAGAACATCTTTCAATTCATCTGTAGTTTTAATTGGCCTGTGCTCTCTTGCCTCTACAATTGTTCTCGATAAAAGTGGCGCATTCTTCAACTCCCCATAATCAAAAAAAACACGACGTAAATCCTGTTCTTCATATTCGTTAACCACACGGTAAGCACTTAAATCATTTTTTTGACTCATCCGCATATCGAGTTCAGCATCAAATCTTGTTGAGAAACCTCTTTCAGGAACATCAAACTGATGTGATGAAACTCCTAAATCTGCCAAAATTCCATCTACTCCTTTAACACCATGAAAACGTAAAAACCTTTTTATAAATCTAAAGTTCTCATTAATTAAGGTAAACCGTTCGTCCGGCAACGCATTTGCAAGAGCATCTTCATCCTGATCAAAAGCAAATAATTTACCGTTTGGCCCTAATCGTCTCAAAATCTCTTTTGAATGACCACCGCCACCAAACGTAACATCTACATATATGCCGTCAGGTTTAATATTTAAACCATCAACTGTAGGATGAAGCAAAACCGGATTATGATATTCCATTGTCGTCGTCATTAATATTTCCCATTACTTCTTCGGCTAAATCTGCAAAATCCATATCTTCGCCGCTTATTGATTTTTCATATAAATCCTTATCCCAAATCTCCACAATATTAACCGCAGATGAAAAAACGACATCTTTAGAAATACTTGAAAAAGCTACTAAATCCTTTGGAACCAATAATCTTCCTAACGCATCAATTTCTACCATTTTAACACCAGCAGTAAATCTTCGAATGAAGTCATTGTTTTTTTTTACAAAACGATTCAGCTTGTTGATTTTTTGCATCATCAAATCCCACTCGTCCATTGGATACAATTCTAAACACGGTTGAAAAACAGAGCGCTTCAAAACAAATCCGTTTTGAAGAGATGCAGTCAATTGCTTTTTCAAAGGTGCGGGCAACATAAGCCTTCCTTTAGCATCGACTTTACACTCATATGTTCCGACAATTGTGTTCAAGAAAAATTCATTAATATGTTATAGGACAAAAATATAAAAAATATTACCACTATTTACCACAATATACCACTTTGTTAATAAGTTTAACCACTTTCCTACCACCTCTCCTAATTCATAAGCAATCAATACGTTAACTAATTATTAATCAATTCCTGACAACACTGATCAATCAAAAAAAATACGCACCTTTTTTCTTAAAAAAATAAGTATTATGCTAATTTCTTAACATTTGGATATTCCTCAAAAAACCCCCATAAAACCTGATTTTTAATCACTTAGAAATTCTACTGAAATTATCTAGTTAAAAAACGGTAGCAAAAATTCATTTTTATTTATTAAACCCTATATTTGTCCAAATTGAAATTGGCATTAAATTAAATGGACAAACACTACAAAAAAGAAGGCAAATACAGCTATTATGAAGCTGGAGAAGGAACTCCTATCGTGATTTTACATGGCTTAATGGGAGGCCTAAGTAACTTTGATGCTGTAGCAGAATATTTCCCATCGAAAGGATACAAAGTTGTTATCCCGGATTTGCCAATCTATACCCAAAGTATTTTAAAAACAAACGTAAAAAGTTTTGCTAAATACGTTAAAGACTTTATCACTTTTAAAGGATTTGATCAGGTAATTTTATTAGGCAACTCTCTTGGAGGACACATTGCTCTTTATCACACCAAAATGTATCCTGAAAAAGTAGCCGGACTCGTAATTACCGGAAGTTCTGGACTTTACGAAAGTGCAATGGGCGATAGTTACCCAAAAAGAGGCGACTATGAATACATCAAAAAGAAGGCTGAAGATGTATTTTACGATCCTGCAATTGCAACTCCCGAGCTTATTGATGAAGTGTATGCAACGGTAAACGACCGCATCAAACTAATCAAAACTTTAACGATTGCCAAAAGTGCAATTCGTCATAATATGGCAAAAGATTTACCAAAAATGACAGTAGAAACCTGTATCATTTGGGGTAAAAATGATGCCGTTACACCACCCAATGTTGCCGAAGAATTTGATAAATTATTGCCTAATTCAACTTTGTATTGGATAGACAAATGTGGACACGCTGCTATGATGGAACACCCTCAGGAATTCAACACAATTCTTGAAGAATGGCTCGTTAAAAAGAATTTATAGCATCTAACTTTCGACTTTAAGGAGGTTTTAAAAACAAAAAACATGAAAATTAATACCGCCGAATTTATTATAAGTAATTCCGAAGTAGCAAAATGTCCACAGGATTTTTTGCCGGAATATGCTTTTATCGGACGATCTAACGTTGGTAAATCTTCGTTGATCAATATGCTTACCAATCATAAAAACTTAGCTAAAACTTCAGGAAGACCAGGAAAAACTCAGCTGATTAATCACTTTAAGATTAACAACAATTGGTTTTTGGTCGATTTACCAGGTTATGGTTATGCTAAAGTATCAAAAAAAACAAAATCGGTTTTTCAGCAATTTATAACTGATTATTTCGAAACAAGAGAACAGCTTGTTTGCGCTTTTGTTTTGATTGATATTCGCCATGAAGCTCAAAATATAGACATTGAATTCATGTCGTATATGGGAGAAAGTGAAATTCCGTTTTGTATTATCTTCACTAAAGCAGATAAAATCAGTAAGACTAAAGTGGACTCTCATATTGCAGCATACAAAAAACAAATGTTTGCCAATAACTGGGAAGAAATGCCACACTATTTTGTAACCTCAGCTACAGAATCAATAGGAAAAGATGATGTTTTAAATTATATTGACGAAGTAAATCAGGAAGTTTTTAAAAACAATTCGCAATTTTAAATTCCAACAGCTCACTCAACTGAGTCAAAAATATAAAATCCAAGTTCCAAACTTTATAATTGGAATTTGGATTTTTTTTATTGCTTTATTTTTAAAAAAATGTATGTTTTAAACTACATTTGAAGGAACCAAAACCTAATTCATGAAGAATATCAAACCAATCTTTTTTATTTTTTTTCTTTCTATTTTATTTTCATCGTGCTCAACAAAAACTTACATGTTTACTTCCGGACCAAGATCCGGTGTTGATTTTACTTCTGGAAAATGGTTATTAAATGAATTAGACAGTCCTAAAAACCAAAGAGATAAACTGACCGCAGAATCTTTAGAATTTTTCAAAAAGAAATTAGGTGAACGAGTATCTTATATTCACGACGTTAACGGATTACTTGTTCCCCGAAAAATTAGTTTCAACCCAAATAAAACAAAATTAAAGGAACTGAAAGAAGGAACTGGTTTTGATTTCTTTATCAATATTTCGACCAAAAAAAATAAAAGTGATTTCTCTTCGATTGAACTTTATCAATCTGATAACGAAACAGGAAGAAACGAAGCTTCTGTACTTGTCGAAATTTATGACTTGAACTTACAAGAAATTATTTACTCTCAAAATGTTGTTGGAGTTGCCAGAAAAACTAAAGACGAATCTGTGTGGGAAACAGAAAAATCAAGCAAACTTCTCGACAATGTAAAATTTTACAAAAGCTCAAATAAATTAATGACTGGAGCTTTAAAAAAGATATTGAAAGATCTCGACAAAAGATCTGTTAAATAGAAAAACCCCAAACTTCGGTTATAAAACTTGAAGTTTGGGGTTTTTTATTTATTAATTACTTTATTCCTTACACTTTTCCGGGATCATCAAAAGTATCCACCGGATCTGACTCCCTGCTTACTTCTTTATGATTCAAATCTTTCCATTCTTTATAGATTAAAAATTGATACAGTATATAAAACAGAGAATTAAAAAACCACAAATCAAGCACAAATGGTTCGGTAAAAATCACCCAATCAGTATTACCACTTAAAAAAATACTCAAACTACTTGCGAGATAAATGATCAATCCATTGCAGAAATACAAATAATTGTGTTTCGCCGTTTTAAAATTCTCAATCAAAAAAATTAACGCATACACAATTAACAACATTGAAGTTATTCCTATTTCAAATAAATTAAACCTCCAATAAAGATCAGGCGTTCTGGAATATTGAATTACTAATAGAATCAAAACCAATATTAGAAACGAAAGTATTATCCTTTTTAAAACAATATTCGAAAACAAACTATAGAAGAATATGCTCAAGGCAATAAATTGAAAAATGAAATAGTAATGAGAAAGGAAGAAATTAGATCCGGGGTAACAAAATCCAATAATATTACAAAGTAGTTCTTGTACAAACAAAAAAATTAAATAAATCATAATTATGATATATCGCACATCTTTGTTTTTTCGCGTTCTATAAAACCGAATACTGTTTATCAGTAAAAAAAACAATCCTAAAAGGCTTATAAAAAATGGAAACAACATATTATTCTTTTTTTTCAGATCATAAAACTATCTCAACTACAAATTACTTTTACCAAAAAGCAACTTTACGAACAAATGCTTTCTAAAGTTAAGATTTAAATTCTAAAAAAAGAATTACAAACGAAAAAATCCCAAATCCCCATCTTTACTATAGGAATTTGGGATTTCTTTATTGGAATTTTAAATTACTTTGTCAACTCTAGTTTTTCTGCAAAATAATCACAAAAATCTTTCATTGTATCTGACATCTTTTCATCGTCTGTTGCGCGCTTAAAAGTATCTGACATTGCAACCAAAGTCTGGTGAAAGAAAATCTTCATTTCATCAACCGGCATATCTTTTGTCCATAAATCAATACGCATCGTTTCTTTGGCTTTGCTGTCCCAAATAGACAACATTATTGCTTTTGCTTCTTCAGCTTGCACACCACCATCTTGTGCGCTCCATGTTAATTTTTCCGGAACGCGGTTTCCGTCCAATTCTATATTGAATCTAATTTCTGAGTTTATTGTATCTGACATTATTTCTTCGGTTTATATTTTGACTTTTCGAAAATTTCTTTTGGGTTTGTTTTTAATAATTCCGGCAACGTTACATTATTATTTTTCATATAAGATCGTACGATTTGCCAACCAATCCAGGCACCAACTCTTCCTGGAGAATCATTATCTATTTCTAAATAAAATTTAGAAAACGGAGCTGGTGTCATAAAACGTGTCGTCAATTTTGGATCCTGACTATATAGCATTTCGCTTTCTATAAAAAAACGCCACATATAGGCTTCATTTTCTTCACACCATTTTATTTGTTCCGGCTTATATCCTATTTTTTCAGCATCTGAATATTCAGGCAGAAGCAGATCTTTTGCATAAAGCTGTTTTCCGTCAAAAATCATCTTAGCAAGCAAATCTTTATCTGCAGAAGCAGGAATATTTCGATACGTAAAACTAGAAACCACATCTGGCATAATCTGATTTTCCTCGAAGTTTTCCTTTAGATAATTTGGAAACTCATAAAACTTATGATTTTTTCCCAAATACAATTCTAAGGCAACAATTACCAGACTGTCTGCATAAATTGCTTTAGAATTATAATCCATTTCTCCAATTACAGTAATAACTTTTGGCGTTTTAGTTTTAGGAAAATAATATTTTACATGCTGAAAAAGTGCATTGAATTTCTCCCGCACTGGTTCAAAATTGCTGTATTTTTTTTGCACTTCTGTATACACTTCTCTCCAAAGCGGATCTTGCATTCTCTTTAACCAAACACTATCATCATTTCCTGCCGGAAAAAAGAAAGGATATTCTCTTTTTAATTTAGCTAAATCCTCTGGTTTGCTTTCAAAAAAGGCTTTATCAAAACGTTCAACCTTAATATCAACCGGAATTTCTTCTACTGCTTTTTCAACTTTAGTTTTTTGATCACAGGACAAAAAAAACAAGCCCAGAACCACTACAAAGCGATATATTTTCATTTTATTTTAATTAGATTTGTGTTGCCTATATTTTAAATAAACGTTACTTAAAAATATTTGTGCAAATATACACCCCTGCATCTTAAATCTTGAACTATTATGGCTAAAAAAAGTACTATTCAAACAGAAAAAGTGAATAACCACATTGTAGAGTGGTTGAAAAATTATGCTAACAATGCAAAAGTAAATGGTTTTGTAATTGGAATTTCCGGCGGTGTTGACTCTGCTGTAACGTCTACATTATGTGCCCAGACCGGTTTGAAAGTTTTATGTGTAGAAATGCCAATTCACCAAGCCGAAAACCAAGTTTCGAGAGGAAGAGAACATATTGAGCAATTAAAAAAGCGTTTTCCGAATGTTTCAAACGTAGAAACGGATTTAACTGCCACTTTTGAAGCTTTTAAAAGTTCTGTACCAAAAACAGATGACGAAGCAAAAGTTAGCTTATCATTAGCTAATACACGTGCTCGTTTGCGAATGACTTCTTTATATTATTTGGCCGGAATTCACGGGTTATTAGTTGCTGGAACCGGGAACAAAGTAGAGGATTTTGGAGTAGGATTTTACACCAAATACGGAGATGGCGGAGTCGATTTAAGTCCAATTGCCGACTTAATGAAGTCGGATGTTTATGCTCTTGGAGAATTTTTAACCATTCCGCAATCAATTTTAACAGCTGCGCCAACTGATGGATTATTTGGAGATAATCGTACCGATGAAGACCAATTAGGAGCAAGTTATGACGAACTTGAATGGGCGATGTTAGCCGCGGAGTCAGGAAATACGCCAGCTGACTACAGTGGGAGAGAAAAATCTGTCTTTGAAATTTATAAACGTTTAAACACCAGTAACAAGCATAAAATGGACGCAATTCCGGTCTGCATTATACCAAAAACGTTAAAATAAAACTTTTTAACATTTGTCTGCAATTAATTACAGAATTTATTTATTAATTTTACAGTTCCAAAAACATGAACAATTCTAAAAAAGGTAAAAATTATGATTAAAGTATGTCTTGCAGACAATCATCCTGTGACTCACTTTGGCGTTAAGTCTTATTTTAAAGACCACGATCAAATTTCAATTGTTGCCAACGTAGGCAATTTTTCAATGGTTAGAGATATTCTTCAGACGAAGGAGATCGATATCCTAATTCTAGATCTAGAATTAGAAGGTCTCTCAAGTATTTTTGAAGTAAAATCTATTCTGAAAAACTTCCCAAAAACAAAAATTGTAATTTTTAGTGACCTCGCTGAACAAATGTACGCTCCAAATGCGATCAAAGCAGGAGTTTCTGGGTATGTGCACAAAACAGAAAAACTTGAAACTTTAGGTCTTTCTATTATTAAAGTACATGAAGGAAAAATTATCATCAACGAAACTGTGCGTAAAAACATGGCTCTTATTGCGAAACAAAGCAAAAGCGAACGTTTGTACAGAAAACTTTCTAATCGCGAGATCGAAGTTTTACGTTACTTAAGTGATGGTAAGAAAAACAATGAAATCTCTAAAATCTTAAACCTGAACGAAAAAACGATCAGTACTTACAAATTAAGATTATTGACTAAATTAAATGTTACTAATTTAGTAGATCTTGTTAACAAAGCAAAGACTTTAGAAATTATTTAATGGTATCTTGACATTACTCTTCCCAGTTTTTTCGAAAATGAATTAACTAGTTTTGAGTAATCAACCACCATCGACAAAAGCTCTGTATTATCTGAATTATCAGGTTGTATAGAGCTTTTTAATTCCTGGATGATTTTATCTACCAAAAACCAACGCATAGACATAATTGTTTCCGTAACATATTGCGCAATTGTTTCGTGCTTCATTTTCGAAAAAATGTTCTGCCCTTCCCAATCGTGAAGCGTCAATCGCTCATCTTCCATTAAAATATCCGTTACTTCCTGAGCAAAATCAGGCTGTAGACGCATTAAATATTGCTCTAAACTAAACTTTTCGTTTTGATTATAAAAGGCTATTAAATCCGTATAAATATCACGGAACAAATTATTTGATAGTTCTACCTCATCTTCCTGCAAACTCAAATAAATTCGTTGATGTACCTTATATTGTCTCATTTCAGAAACCATTATAACCTCACCTTCTTCATTATTCTTTAAAAGCACATCTTCAAATTCCTCCATTGTATCTCCGTAAAGCAATAAAATCTCAATCACTTTACGTTCTAAACGGTATAAAATATCAACTTTTTCTGTCTGCTGTGCTGGCGCAGCATATCCCGGTCCTCCCGGATAATAATCATCTGGTGGCCCTGTTCTTGGATCATCTGGATCTCCTCCTGAATATCCGGCATTAGCTGGAGGTTGGTTTCTAAAAACTTCAAAAGGTTTTTGTTCCTGCTTTTGTTTTTTATTAGCTTCTGTAATATCTTTTTGAATCAACTGCGCTAAAGTACTTACCAAAACCTGCTCAGAAATATCCATAATTCTGGCACATTCCTGAGTATAAACTTCACGCTGAATACGATCCGGAATTTTCGAAATACTAACAACCATATCACGAATCAAATCGGCTTTTTTTATAGGATCGTTTTTAGCTTCTTTCATTAAGAGAGATGCTTTAAACTGTATAAAATCTTTACTATTTTCTTCTAAATAGGCAACAAGATCATCATGCGAAGTTTTTCGCGCAAAACTATCAGGATCTTCTCCATCAGGAAAAGCACAAACTCTTACATTCATTCCTTCTTCAAGAATCAAATCGATTCCTCGAATGGCAGCACGTAAACCCGCCGCATCTCCATCAAAAAGTACTGTAATATTTCTTGTCAGACGATTAATTAAACGAATCTGATCCGGTGTTAAAGCTGTTCCAGAAGAAGCAACCACATTCTCGATTCCGGCTTGATGAAACTGAATTACATCTGTATAACCTTCAACCAAATAGCAATTGTTTTGTTTTGCTATCGACTGTTTCGCCTGAAAAATTCCGTAAAGCACTTTACTTTTATGGTAAATATCACTTTCGGGCGAGTTTAAATATTTTGCTGCTTTTTTATCATTCGTTAAGATACGTCCTCCAAATCCTAGAACACGTCCGGACATACTTTCAATAGGAAACATTACACGGCCTTTGAAACGGTCAAACGGTCGATCTTCTCTTGCAATTGTCAAACCGGTGCTTTCCAGAAATTCCAATTTATAACCTTTACCCAATGCTTCTTTTGTCAAAGCATCCCAGGTTTCAGGCGAATATCCTAAACTAAATTTTTTGATTGTTTCATTGGTAAAACCTCTTTCTTTAAAATAAGAGAGTCCAATTGCTTTTCCTTCTTCAGAATTTAAAAGCGTTTTATTAAAGTAATCTTTTGCAAATTCCGAAACCAAATACATACTTTCGCGAACATCCGTCATTGCTTTTTCAGCATCTGTTTGTTCCGTCTCTTCGATCTCAATATTGTACTTTCTAGCCAGGTATCGAATGGCTTCCGGATAGGTAAATTGTGAATGTTCCATTAAGAACTTAACAGAATTCCCTCCTTTTCCTGTACTAAAATCTTTCCAGATTCCTTTTGCAGGCGACACCATGAACGACGGAGAGCGCTCATCTGAGAATGGACTTAGACCTTTGTAGTTACTTCCTGCACGTTTTAAGTTAACATAATCACCAATAACCTCCTCTACTCGAGCAGTTTCAAAAACAGAATCAATTGTAGCTTGTGAAATCAAAACGTAAAATATTTAAAAAATTTGAAGTCTGTAAAAGTACACAAATCCATCTTGAAATCTGATGATTTCAAATAAAAAAAGTGCCTTTTTCAAGGCACTTTTTCCATTAACTAATCGATTGTATTCTTAATTTAAATCAAATCTTAATCCTAACGAAATATTATTTTCTTTTATTAAATTATCCTGAAACAATGGGTTCAAATCATATTTCACATACAAACTCATTTCTTTATATCCTATATAAGAACTTAATCCGTAAATAAAATTATTCACGTTGTAATCTCCTTTTATTGTTGTTTTATAATCTAAATCGTCTTGATCGTATTTCAGAATTTGTTTTGATTTTACGTTGATTCCAGCATATCCTCCAATTCCAAAACGGAAACTTTTATGTGTTCTAAAATACGTTTTTCCGTTAACTACTTTAGGCTTAGAAAAATCAAACTCTAAATGAACTGGCGCAACGATATAAACATTTCTAAAACGGGATTCATCTAAATTTATAGCATTTGTCTGCAACTCTGTTTGATTTCCGTTGACAACAAAACTGCGATTATCTGTTGGTCGTATATTATTGTACATCAATGAAAGTCCGTATTTAGCGTGCAATAAATTATCATTTTTCATTAATCTTGAATTATAGGTAAAACCCCATTCATAAAAATGCGAACCTATAAAACTGTAATTCGAATCCTGAAGTTTTCCATCGACCATCATATTATTCAAACCCATTGCAAATACAAATTGCGATGTTGTACGTTTTTCTCCGCGAATAGAATCTTTTCTTTTTTTATTCTCATTCCATTCTTTATCATTCCAATGAATAACCAAAGTATGTTTCTTTATCGAATCTCCTTCTTTGATTTTTCCGTCTACTTTTTGCTGAACCAAATCATTCAGTTCATTTTGAGCTTCAGTTACTTTTTGCTCAATAATTGTAGCTCTGACTTCCGCTAATTCTTTTTTGCGTTTATCAGCTTGTTCCTGCGTAATTTTCCCTTCAGATAACTGAACATTTACGGCTTCAACTTCTTCTTTTAACGTTGCTTTTTCTTCCTTAGTTATCTTTTCTATTTTGTTAGCAATCTGCCTTGCTTTCGATTCAAAAGTTTCCTGTCCAAGTACTTTACTAACAAATAGAAAAATAAGGATAACGAGATAAATGGTAAAATTTTTCATGATTGATTGATTTTTTAAAATTGATTGATGATGATTATTAATTGTTAATTATTGATGATTAATTGTTGATTGCGAAATGTTGATTATCGATTGTAAAATGTGAAATGTGAAATATAGATTGCGAAATGTGAAATATGAATCCCATCTACATCGGGTTAAAACCCGACGCTACAATATGGATCGTTCCTCCGGAACTAAAAATCTATACTCTATATTCTTTCCTCTACACTCTTGCTTCTTTACTCTTTCTTCTTTACTCTTTCTTCTTTACTCTTTCTTCTTTACTCTTTACTCTTGATTCTATATCCTCTACTCTTGCTGATTCCGATTTGCTAAAGCCACTTTTACTGTCTGGTAATTTTTATTGACTTTTGTTATTACTTTTTCTCTAAACGAAAGTTCTAATTCACCATCGACCTGATTTAATAAATCGTTGGCATTTATTTTAATTTTTGCTTTTGGTTTAACCGAATTCTGTGCAACAACAGTTTTTTCGGCAGAATCTAACAACTGATCTACATTCTCTTTTTTAAAAGTTTCGACAATTGGATTCGCATTATTGATTGATTGTTTTTCTTGATTGTTTTTGATGATGATTGAAGACTCCGCTATTTGATTTTTCTCATTTTTTATCGTTTGATTTAGGTTTTGTTTTAAAGTATCAGGCTTATTTTTTCCTTCTTTTTCTGAAATTTGTGTTGCCGTTTTTTCTGAAACTGCCACTTCTTCTTTAGCAGAATTGGGTACATTTAAAATTGGTTTTTCAACCGAATCTTTCTTAGCATTTTCTTCTATTACAACCGTTTCTTTAGGAGTTTCAATAACACTTTTCTTCTGATTAAAAAAGAAAGTTCCAACTAACAAGAAACCAACAATACTTGCAGCGATATAAAGCCATTTTCGGCTTTTTGGAGCCTGCAGTGAGCGAAGTCGAACTGTCGGTTTCTTTTCTTCAGCAACACTCAACATTGCGTCTAATCTATCCCAGGCTTTATTGCTTGGTTCGATCTGACGTTCGTTTAGCTTTTCACGGAAATCCTTTTCAAAATTATTCGGTTCCATTATCTTGTTTTTTTAATGTATTAATTTGTGTTTGCAGCATTTTTCTGGCGTGCGATAATTGCGATTTCGATGTTCCTTCATTAATTCCTAACATCTTGGCAATTTCATTGTGTTTGTATCCTTCTATGGCGTATAAATTGAAAACCATTTTGTAACCGTCCGGTAAAGCGTCTATTAAAAACTGAATCTGATCTGTCGAAAACTTGCTGTCAATTGCATTGAAACTTTCTTCGACATAAATCTCATCTTCGGTAAACTTTACTTTTTTCTGAACTCTTAAATAAGAGATACATTCGTTGACCATAATTCTACGAATCCAACCTTCAAAACTTCCTTTATTTTCAAATTTGTTTAAGTTGGTAAACACTTTCATAAAAGCTGTTATCATTACGTCTTCTGCCAATTGAATGTCTTTTATATATTGTCGACAAACACTCAACATCTTTGGTGAAAACCGACTGTATATTTGCTGTTGTGCTTGCCGATTATTTTCGACAGCCAACTTTATAATTTCGGTTTCTTCTTGATGTAAATGAATAATTTTCATTAATAAGCTTTCTGGTTTTTGGTTTTGCAATGGTCTTCTATTAGCATAGACGATTGTCGATTCAAAATGGTTGCATCGGGGTTGAAAAAATTTTAAAAATAAATTCTAAATTCCAAAACTATAATAGATTCTTGGTTTTAGAATCATATTGTTGAAAATAAAAATATATAAATTATATTTGATTAATAGTTTAATAGAAATGGGAAGAACAACAGAGTTTTTTAAATTAAATGCTGAAAAAGCAAAAACTAATTTAATTTTAGATTTACATTCTAAAACTAAATTTAAAAAGTCTTTTGAAGATTTTATTATTGAAAGAAAAAATGAGTTTCGAGATGATTTTGATGTAACATTTGACAATGTAATTCAAAAAGTCAGTTCTAATATTAATACTATTCTCCCAAGCGAATTATGGGAGTTGACTTTTTGGCTTAGCGAAATTGAATATGAAAGAAGAACTTTTCAAGGAGAAAGCTATGAGAAATTGTATGATGAATTATACATCAATAACGGCATCGAATCACTATATGAATTACAAAACAGAAATGCCTATGGTTTTATGTTCCAATATGGAAATTTTACTGATTACTTCGAATTAAATGAAGTAAGAGAAATGGATTCTGGACACAATGTAGATACTAAAGATTTTATACGCTTTTTAGATTACATGATTCTTTTAATGAAAAAGATTATAGAAGCTGATTTAGATAAAAGTGAATATAAACACTTATTTTCTAAAGAAGAAATCGAAGAAATATCCAAAATTGAAAATTTAAATCAAGAAAACAAATTGTTATTTGAAAGAATAGAGGCTGAATTTGTTTGGTTAAAGCAAAATTTTCTCAAAGAAAAAGAGGAAGAAGATTTAGACAAAAACTATAACTCAAGAGATCCTGATTACGCTACTATTTTTTGCGCTGACTGGTTTCTTGAAAACTGTATTAGAATGAAAAAAGAAATAGAAGAAATAAATACTAATATCTTAATAGTAGATTCGATCTAAAATTATTTTTTTCTTTCAATAACGTAGTTCACCATTAAAATAAGGGCATCTTTAAACTCAGAATCTTCGAAATTTTGAAGTAACGAAAGAGCTTCTTGTTGGAATTCTACCATTTTATTTTCGGCGTAAGCCAAACCATTATTGTTTTTCACAAAGGCAATAACTTCTTTGACGCGTTTTTTGTCTTTATTGTGGTTTTTGATGGAGTTTATCAACCACTTTTTTTCTTGCGGAGTACAAGTATTTAAAACATGAATTAACGGCAAAGTCATTTTTTGCTCCTTAATATCAATTCCTGTTGGTTTACCAATGGCTTCTTCGCTATAATCGAATAAGTCGTCTTTGATTTGAAAAGCCATTCCGATAAGCTCACCAAATTTGCGCATATTCTCAACCTGAGCATCATCTTCAATTACTGATTTTGCACCAAGAGCACAACAAGCAGCAATAAGTGTAGCGGTCTTTTTGCGGATGATTTCATAATATACTTCTTCGGTAATATCAAGTCTGCGGGCTTTTTCGATTTGAAGTAATTCTCCTTCGCTCATTTCACGAACTGCGACAGAAATAATTCGGAGTAAATCAAAATCACCATTATCTATAGAAAGTAACAAACCTTTAGACAATAAATAATCACCAACTAAAACGGCAATTTTATTTTTCCAAAGTGCATTTATAGAGAAAAATCCGCGACGACGATTACTATCATCCACGACATCATCATGAACCAAAGTTGCGGTATGAATAAGCTCAATTACAGATGCACCACGATAAGTTCTCTCATTTACGATGCCTTCTGAAACCATTTTTGCAGTCAGAAAAACAAACATCGGACGCATTTGTTTCCCTTTTCTGTTTACGATATAATAGGTAATACGGTTCAGTAAAGCCACCTTTGAGGTCATCGATTCATGGAACTTTTTTTCAAAAAGTTCCATCTCGTTAAAAATGGGCTGTTTTATTTGAGAAGTAATATTCATTTCGATTCCAAATATACTATTTTAAATAAAAAAACGTTGTCTATTTTAAGTTAGTATAACAATAATTTAAGTATTAACTCAAAAAAACTCTACCAAGAACATTTTTTATAAAGCCTAATTTGAATTCATTTTTTAAAAGTAAAACCACTTAAACTATTTACTATGAAAACAAAAGTTTTATTTATTGGAACATTAGTCGCTTTATCTTTTTTTGTTAGTTGCAATTCTGATGAAAAAACAAATGACGGAACTACTGCGGCAATTTCGAACAGTGAAATTATTACAACTTCTAAAATTGATGCTTCAATTGAGGATGTAACTAATATTGCCGAAGATCAATTTAACGCACAACAAAATAGTACTGCTAAACCTGGCGGTCCTGTAAAAAACTTTTTGCCGAGTTGTGCTACTATTACAACAGTTTTAACGAATAATACATGGACAAAAACAGTCGATTTTGGTGTTGAAGGATGCACGCTTGATAACGGAAATGTGGTTAAAGGAAAAATGGTTGTCTCGTTTGCCAACGATTTTTCTTCTTCTACACAAACGATTAGTTATACTTTTGACGGTTTTTATCATAATGGCAAAAAACTTCAGGGAAGCAAAAGCATCGTTAGAACTATAAAAACAACTAACTTATTAGCAACAGCACATCCGGTTTCTACCGCAACTGTTGATATGACTATTACTTTTGATGATGGCGGTGTATATACCAGAAAAGGTTCGTTGGTAAAAGAAATGGTTGCGGGTTATGATACTTGGTTTAATTGGGAAGACAATGCTTTTTTAGTAACCGGCAGTGGAACGACTACTTTTCCTAACGGAGATACTTTTTCGGCAGAAATCACAACTCCTCTTGAATTTGACGCATCATGCAGAAAACCATTTGCTGTAAAAGGTGTTGTTTCTATTACCAAAAACGGAGCTACTGCGGTTCTTGATTATGGCGATGGAAATTGCGATACTCTTGCCAAAGTAACCAAAGATGGTGTAACGGAAGAAATTGATTTGAAAAAATAAGAATCCTTTTTGCCCAAAAAAAGCATTAAGAACAAGAGTTATTCTTGTTCTTAATGCTTTTTTTTATAAAATGATGCGATCAGATGTTCCTATGGAACAAATTGACTTTATCAATATTTTTTTTCCTACCGATCAATTATTCCTAGTGGAATATTTTTTGATATTATAGACTAATCTAAATCAATTATTCCTGGCGGAATAATCCTCTACATATCGGCTTCTTTGTTTGCCAATTGTCCGCAAGCTGCATCAATATCTTTTCCGCGGCTGCGACGAACTTTTACGACAACTCCAATATTTTCTAAAGCTTTTATATACGCCATAATAGATTCTTCTGACGCTTGTTGAAATTCTCCGTCATCTATTGGGTTATATTCGATTAAATTCACTTTACACGGCACATATTTACAAAATTTCACTAGTGCATCTATCGAAGCTTTATCGTCATTGATTCCTTTCCAAACTACATATTCGTATGAAATCTTATTTTTTGTTTTTCTGTACCAATATTCCAATGATTCTCTCAAATCTGCCAATGGGAAATTTTTGCTGAAAGGCATAATTCGCGCACGAACTTCATCAATTGCCGAGTGTAAAGAAACTGCCAATTTGAATTTTACATCATCATCAGCCATTTTTTTAATCATTTTTGGAATTCCGGACGTCGAAACCATGATACGCTTCGGAGACATTCCTAAACCTTCTGGCGACGTGATCATATCAATGGCTTTGATTACATTATTGTAATTCATCAAAGGTTCTCCCATTCCCATAAAAACAATATTCGAAAGCGGATGATTGTGATACAAACGGCTTTCTTTATCAATTGCGATAACCTGATCGTAGATTTCTCCCGGTTCCAGATTACGCATTCTTTTTAGGCGCGAAGTTGCACAGAAATTACAATCTAAACTACAACCAACCTGACTTGAAACACAAGCTGTTGTTCTTGTTTCGGTTGGAATCAAAACTGATTCTACTACTAAACCATCATGTAAACGAACGGCATTTTTTACGGTTCCGTCGCTGCTGCGTTGCATTGTATCAACCTTAATATGATTGATTACAAAATTATCTTCAAGCATAGAACGCGTTGCTTTGGCAACATTCGTCATATCCTCAAAACTATGTGCTCCTTTGCTCCATAACCATTCATAGACCTGATTTCCGCGAAAAGGTTTGTCATTATTTGCGACAAAAAAATCTCGCAATTGATCTTTTGATAAGGCTCTTATGTCTTTTTTCTCGATTTGCATGGTGCAAAGTTACTGATTTTTTCCTTAAAACTTCTGACGTTGTACTGAAGCTTAACACCTAATAAAGACCTCTTTTTTATTGTGCCAAATAATCCTCTTTACTTAAAACATGTCCTTAGATCGCTACAATAATTTTAGCTATTTAATAAATTCTCAACAATGATTTTTATCATCTTCTTTACTATTTGTTCGTAATAAATTTGATCTAAGAAATAAAAGCAGGCTATTAAATATAGTTTCCCTATTTCCAAAAACAAACTAATACCATATCAAAATGAAAACAATTAAATCAATTTTATTGACAGTGATTTTTACAACATTGTCATTCCAAACAAATGCACAAAGAAACTATACTATGGCAAAATCAACTTTTGAAGTTGCCGGAACTTCAAATGTACACGATTGGGTAATGAAATCTACAGAAGGAAATGGTACCGCTAACTTAACTGCTACAGATTCTAAACTAATTGATATAAATAGCTTAACTATTACACTATTGGCAGAAAGCATAAAAAGCAGTAAAGGAAGTATGGATGACGTTGCTTATGAAACTCTCGACACAAAAACACACAAAAACATTAAATACGTTTTAAAATCTGCTAATAAAATAAACGAAACGACCTGGAGTTTTACCGGGACTTATACTATTGCAGGAATCAGCCGAGAGTACAAAACTTTAGTAAATATAGCAGCCGGCAATGGAATTTTTATTTTAAAAGGATCTAACCAAATCACTTTTTCAGATTTTGGGATGTCTACCCCAACAGCGGCACTTGGAGTTGTAAGAGCCGGAAAAGAATTAACAATAATGTTCAATATTACTTTAAACGACTACGCTAAAAACGACAATGTTCTGGTTATCAAATAATAAATCAGCAAGATCTCTATTTTTAAATATTGAATTTAATTTCTGGTAAAAAACTAAAAATTAATTCATCCGAAAAATAATTATTGATCGGATCAAAAAAACTAAAGTTTGGCACAAGAATTGTTTTTCTCTCAAAAGGAAAATAATCTTACAAAGCGCGCAATCATTTTAAAATTTGTATCTTTATTTTTCAGCTTTATAACCTTTAAATTTTTATAACCTAAAAAAAGATCATTCATTATGAAAAAACAAATTTTAAGCTTGGCTGTTGTTGCTTTACTAGCATTCGCTGTACAATCATGTGAAAAAAAAGAGCCAAAACCAGCAGAAGATGAACTAACTCTTGGAAACAAAGTTGATTCTCTAACAACAGATATTAAAGAGGTAAAAGACAGCGCTGTTACTAAAACAGAAGCTGCTGCGCAAGACGTAAAAGATGCTACTAAAAAAGCAGCTGACGATGTCGAAAATGCTGCTAAAAAAACAGCGACTGACGTAAAAGACGCAACAAAAAAAGGAGCTGAAAAAGTAGAAAATGCTGCGAAAGCTGCGAAAGACGGAACAGTAAAAACTGCCAAAGATGTTAATGACGCTTTGAAAAAATAATCTTTTCCGAATTCAACATTGAAACCATTCCGCAAAACGGAATGGTTTTTTTATGCAAAAAAGTGAGCCAATATTTTTCGTATTTTTGCTTTCTAAATTTGAATACAATACAAGATGCATTTTATATCACAAGACTTAGAAGATTATATCGAGCAACATTCTGAAAACGAACCGGAATTACTAGCTAAACTTAACAAAGAAACTTACCAGAAAATCCTTTTGCCAAGAATGTTAAGCGGACATTTTCAAGGTCGCGTTTTAAGTATGTTATCTAAATTAATTCGTCCGGTTAATATTCTTGAAATCGGAACTTATACGGGTTATGCTGCTTTGTGTTTATGCGAAGGAATGCAGGAAAACGGGCAATTACATACGATTGACATAAAAGAAGAATTGGTAGATTTTCAGCGTAAATATTTTGACGCATCTCCTTGGGGAAAACAAATTTTCCAGCATTTAGGAGAAGCTGTCGATATTATTCCAACTCTGGATGTCAAGTTTGATTTGGTTTTTATCGATGCCGACAAAGAAAATTACTTAAACTACTGGGAAATGATTGTTCCAAAAATGAATAAAGGAGGAATCATTTTATCTGATAATGTTTTATGGAGCGGTAAAATTTTAGAACCGGTTCACCCAAATGATATAAGTACAAAAGTGCTTTTAGAATACAATTTACTTTTGAAAAATGACCCAAGAGTTGAAACCGTTTTATTGCCTATTCGTGATGGTTTGACGGTTAGTAGAGTACTTTAGGAAAAAGGTTCTGAGGTTCTGAGACACTAAGTTTCTAATTTTTTTCTATAGATAATTACAAAAAAAATGATTTCAAAATGATTTCAAAATGAATTCTTTAAACAAAATAAATTCCGAAGGCTTTGCAATTATTAATAATATTTATTCTGAAAATGAAGTCGAAAAACTAATTTCATTAATTGAGAATGTAACCGAAAATGCTTCTGAAAATGCAACATTTAGAAAATCTCAGGATTTATTTGCTATTAGACAATTTCACAAAGAAATTCCGGAAACATTACCTTTTATTTTCAATCAGAATTTAGAGAATATTATTGAATCTAATTTTGGAAAAGGATATTTTATTACTAAATCTATTTATTTTGATAAGCCTGAAAAATCGAATTGGTTTGTCGCTTATCATCAGGATTTGACTATTTCAGTAGACAAAAAAGCTGATATAGAAAACTTTGAAAATTGGACGACAAAACAAAATCAATTTGCGGTTCAGCCTCCAAAAGAAATTCTGGAAAACAATTTCACGATCAGAATTCATATTGATAAAACCACAAAAGATAATGGCGCTTTGAAAGTCATTAATAACTCTCATTCCAAAGGAATTTTGAGAATTGAAAATCTGGACTTTGAAAACGAAAAAGAAACAATCTGCGAAGTCGAAAAAGGTGGAATTATGATTATGAAACCGTTATTATTTCATGCTTCAAATAAAACTACTAATAACGAAAGAAGAAGAGTTATTCATATAGAGTTCAGTAATCAGCAACTTCCTGATGGATTGGAATGGAGCGAAAAGGCTTTTGAAAAAGGTTCTGAGATTCTGAGACACTAAGCCTCTGAACTTTCAAAAACTATTCTTAAAAATTTTGCGGTTTATCAAATTCTCTGATGTTTGTCATTTCGACCGTAGGGAGAAATCACACGAGAAGCTCGACATAGATTGGCGATTTTGATTGCGGAGTTTCTAGTGTGATTTCTCCCTACGGTCGAAATAACAAATCAGACGTAAATAGATAATATTAAAAAAAGGCTTTAGCCAAAACATTGCGTTTTGCTGAAGCCTTTTATATTGAGTTGAATTTTTAACCTTCCAACTGAATTAGGAAGTAATTCAAAAACTGATATATTATTTGATCTTAAATTTTCTTTTGAAACTAGGTTTCTAGCCCAGATAGAAGCGGCATCCTTTTGTTTTTTTCTTTAAAAAACAAAAGATATAGCGAATAGCTGGAAATAGCTCCTAAAAATTATCCCGGAAAATATTGCGGTTTTAATTTTCGATATACCAAATACAGTAAAAATCCGAAAAGTGCTCCAAAGAAATATCCTGTAAGAATGTCTCCCGGATAATGCAATCCTAAATAAATACGGCTATAAGCAAAGATTAATGGCCATAAAAACAAGAATCCTAAATACTTAAAATAACGTCTTAAAACCAAGAATAAAAACGTCGCAACTGCCATTGTATTGGCTGCATGACCAGAGAAAAAACTATATGATTGTCTAACCTGAACAACACGAATAATAGTATTGATTTCGGGATTATTACACGGGCGTAAACGTTGAAAGTTGTATTTGAATAAATTGGTAACCTGATCTGTAAAGGTTAACAAAACGGCAATAAATAGTACAATAAACAAGGTTTGTTTTCCTCCTACTTTTTTATAAATAAGATAGAAAAGTAATAGAAAAAATGGCGTCCAATTTAACTGGCTTGTAATAATAAGCCAAAGTTTATCGTATGTTTCAGAACCTAGACCATTAAGATAAATGAGTAATTCAGTATCTAATTGTTTTATTTTTTCAAGCATATTACATTTGGCGTTTTACAGGTCCTGAGATAGAATCGATATCTTCTTTTACTTTGTCAATTTCTGTTGCGGTATCGCCCAACAAATTAGGTGAATCACCCAATAAGTTAGCCTTAGCATCATTAATTTGAGCATTGATATTTCCAGTGATATCCGTTAGAGCTTTTGAATCAAGACCGTTGGCCTCTGCTCCTTTTTGGATTTCGCTTTTAATATCATTGGTTGCATTTTTCAATTGCGCCATTGCTTTTCCCATTGTACGGGCAATTTCCGGCACTTTGTCTGAACCAAAAAGCATTAGAACTATAAATAGTATGAAAACTAATTCTCCTCCTCCTATACCAAACATATCTTTTATTTTTGTGTGCCACAAAGATATTAAATTTTGTAGCTGACAGTTTTAAAATTTACTTAAAAAAAAAAGACTCTTTTCAGAGTCTTCTTCTTTTTATATTTAATCAAATTTTGACTTTTCTTCTACTTTTGGCCAAGAGTTATTGGTTACATCAATATCAGCGGTCATTAATTTTGGATCAATCTGAATACTTTTTATCGCTTTTTCGGTTGCATAAACTTTTTTAGCGGTGTCATTATTCTTTCTCCAGATTTGAGCCGGATATTGATAATTTTGTTTTGAACCATCTTCGTAAGTAATCTCAACAAGAATTGGCATAATCATTCCACCTGGTTTATTGAATTCTACTTCGTAGAAATATTTAGGTGATTTCATTCCTGCTTTTTCTTCTGCTGTAAAGGTTTGATTTACATAATCAGACAATAATTTTACGTCGTCTACTTTTAAAGCGGTCTTTTTTGCAGCATTTACTTCAGCATTATCGCCTGAAACTAAATACACAAAAGGTCCTTTATCAAATCCGAAACGTCCTTTTTTAACTTTTACATTTTTAATATCAGCAGTTGGAGTATCAGAAACATAGTATTGTTTTACTTCTTTGATTCCGATATCTACAAAATCTGTTGAATAAAACCATCCTCTGAAAAACCAATCTAAATCTACTGCAGAAGCATCTTCCATCGTTCTAAAGAAATCCTCCGGAGTTGGGTGTTTAAATTTCCATCTGTTTGCATAGGTTTTAAAAGCATAGTCAAACAATTCACGTCCCATAACAACTTCTCTTAAAATATTAAGTCCGGTTGCAGGTTTTCCGTAAGCATTATTTCCAAATTGCTGAATCGTTTCAGAGTTAGACATAATTGGCTCTAAAAACTTTTGATCTCCACTCATATAAGGAACAATATTTTTTGCAGGACCACGTCTTGACGGGAATGCAGGATCTAATTCCTGTTCTGCCATATATTCCATAAATGAATTCAAACCTTCATCCATCCAAGTCCATTGACGCTCGTCAGAATTTACAATCATTGGGAAAAAGTTATGTCCAACTTCGTGAATCACAACACCAATCATTCCGTTTTTAACTTCTTTACTAGTCACGCCATTTTCATCAGGACGACCGTAATTCCAACAAATCATTGGATATTCCATTCCCTGATCTTCTGCTGAAACTGAAACCGCTTTTGGATAAGGATAATCAAATGTGTGTGATGAATAACTTTTTAAAGTATGCGCTACTGTCATTGTCGAAGTTTCTCCCCAAAGCGGATTTGCTTCTTTTGGATAAACTGACTCTGCCATTACAATTTTGCCACCTAATTTTACAGCCATTGCATCATAAATGAATTTTCTTGAAGATGCAATTCCAAAATCACGTACATTTTTAGCACTAAATCTCCACGTTTTCTTCTTTTCAGAGAAACCTTTTTCAGTTGCTTCAGCCTCAGCTTGTGTAACAATTACAACAGGTTTATCAAATGATTTTTGTGCTTGTTCGTAACGTTTTACTTGTTCAGCAGTAAAAACTTCTGCTCTATTTGTCAATTCTCCAGTTGCATCGATTACGTGATCTGCAGGAACTGTAATATTTACATCAAAATTTCCAAAAGGCAAAGCAAACTCTCCGCTTCCCCAGAATTGCATATTTTGCCATCCTTCAACATCATTGTAAACCGCCATTCTTGGGTAAAACTGAGCAATTACATATATTTTGTTTCCGTCTTTTTCAAATAATTCATAACCTGAACGTCCATTTCCAGTTTCTTTTCTATAATTATTGATATTGTACCACCATTTTATAGCAAATGAAATTTTCTCACCTGCTTTTAAAGGAGTCGCCAAGTTAATACGCATCATAGTTTCATTGATTGTATAAGACATTGCATTTCCTTTTGCATCTTTTACATACTCAATATTAAAACCACGCTCTAAATCTTTCTTCAAATATTTACTTGAGAAACCATCTAATGGTAAAACCTGACTAATTTTTTCGCTTTCAGCTAAAGTTGATTGTGTATTTGCTTTTGCCTGATTCTGATCTAACTGAATCCATAGATATTCTAAACTATCCGGAGAATTGTTTGAATATGTAATGGTTTCAGAACCACTTAACTTTGAATTTTTATCGTCTAATTCAACATCGATTTTATAATCTGCCTGTTGTTGATAATATGCCGGTCCAGGAGATCCTGCTGCAGTACGAAACATATTTGGTGTTGCCAATAGATCATACATTTGGCTAAATTTGTTCGTATCATATTTACCTTGTTGTTTAGGCGCAACAGTAGTAGTTTTTTCCTGAGCAATAAGTATTGCAGGAAAAAGCAATAATAATGAAAGTTTTTTCATAAATATTTATGGGTAATTTTGTCAGGGTGTGAAAATAACAATTAAAATAATAATTTTATATATTATTTAATACTTTAACAATTCTTTCCTTGAAGATTCTGTAAAGAGAACACTTCTTTTGGTGCCAAAAGCTGTAATATGTGTAATATTCTGCTGTTCAGCATTCCAATCTACCAAAATAGAATTTGATATCTCAATTGTCTTAAATTTCTCAACATCCTTTATTCTGGAATAACAAACCAAAACATCATCTGACTCTACTTCTTTTGACAAAAAGGTAATAGCTTTTGATTGTCCGTTTATTTTTATTGTGAAGTTTTCTGAAAGGTATTTTTTTAATAAATCAACATCGGCCTGAGTTTCTTTCTCAGTACCGATGTATGTTTTTTTATGGTATTTTTTTTCGATTCCGTTATTCAGATCATCGACAAAAATACGGGAGGTAATTTGAATCATTTTTTTCTCGGCCGCATAATTGACCTGAAAAACACCCATATAAAATTTATGGAATGTAAAAGCTGAAAGCGATAAAAACAATAATCCTAAAAGAGGATAAATCAATCTATTTTTCGGCAACATTTGCTTTTTGAAATTCTTTATTTTTATTAACCATAAAGTCCATTAATTCAAACTTCTCTTCTGGTTTTAAATGTCTTTTAGATTCAGGATCATTTGAACAATACATTAAGAATAAATCAATTTCATCGTTTTTTAATCCTAATGTTTTAGTAAAAAAGTCTGTAGTAAAATTGGCTCTGGAATATTGAACAAAAGCCATATCATCAATAACTTCCGGTTTTACTTCGTCTTTATTTTTCTTTAGAATCTTTTTTACATCCTTGAAAATTCGAACAAAATCCATTCCGTATTTAATGGTTTGATCAGAATACATTGCGATATTTTTTGCTGTAGATTGCTTATCATCTTCAAACTGCATATCAACATATTTCTGAGTATCTTTATCTAGCGATTTTACTTTTAAATCTTTGCGAAGAACAACTTCTTTCAATTGATTATTTGCCAAATCTAATTGAATTAAGAAAAGCACATCTGAACAATCTTTTTCTGTCAGAACTACTTTTTTTGCCTGAAATGCCAAACCTGTAAACAATAAAGTATCTTTTGGTTTTGCCATAATATCAAACAACCCGCCTGAACCTATAAAAGTTCTAACGTTTGCATTAATGTTCATTACATAACCGCTTTCTATTGCCAATCTTGTATTGACAACTTGCCCATGTAATGGCTTCCTTGAATTATTTTGTCCCAGCGCAATCTGGCAAAATAAGCACACAACGAGTATTCCTAGTCTATTTTTCATTTTCGAGAATTATTAAATATCTTCTTGCTAAATCTGTTATTAAAAACATACTCATTGTTTTGTTTTTAGTATTCAAAGATACAGCAAATTCGGCATCATCCACACAATATAATTGAAATCCTTTGATATCATCGGTCGGAATTTTCAATCTATCTGTGTAATAATTCTCTTCAAAAAGGTATTCCATTTTTCTAAAAAGCGCTTCCTTTTTCTCTACATTAACCTCTTTTTTCAACATTGAAGTTCGTCCGGACATCATATTCAATAACTTATCTACAGAAGTCGAAGTTGCAGTATAAACTTTTCTTTCTGCCGGCGTGTATTTTTTTTGCCCATATGGAATTATTCCTAAATTTTCTGCTGTGATATTGGCATTTTCATTCACTATAACTTCCTTTAATTCTACTTCTTTGGCAGTCATTTTTATCTTGAGCGAATTTAAAACCAAATCATCCGCAGTAATACGATAACGAAGTCCTTCTAAATTCACAGCAGAAAAAACCAAAACATCTCCTTCTTTTACCGCAATTTTAAACATTCCGTTCGCGTCTGAAATAGTCGCCACTTGTGTTGTATTATTAACAACATTTATTCCTTCAACCGAAGTAGATTGTGCTAAAATCTGTCCAAGAACTTCCCTTGAAACTGTATTTTGTCCAAAACTATTCTGAACCAGAATTAGAAAAAAAATCAATATTATATTACTTGTTTTCACTCGCTATTATTTCTTTGTATTTCACAGCCAATTCGGCTAGCAAAAACTCTGTTGAAGTTTTATTTTTAGAGTTCAAAATTACTGTGAATTTATCGTTTTCCACGGCATAATACTCAAAACCTTTTACGTATTCAAGCGGAATTTGTAACCTATTTACAAAATGATCAATACTAAACATACGCTCCAAAAGTTTCATAAAAGCTTCTTTCTTTTCTACCGCTACTTCTTTTTTAAGCATTTCAGTTCGTCCAGAAAAGAAATTCAATAATGGATCTGCAGATATTGAACCTCCAGCCATTGAACCGGCATTTGCCGTTGGATTTAATGCCGTAGCCGTATGTAATTTTCTTTCGGCTTCTGTATATTTTTTCTGTCCATATGGAACAATTCCCAAAGAAGCAGCATTAATTCCGTTATAATTTCTAACGACTACTTCCTGCAATTGATGCATTACCATATTCAATTTTACTGTAAAATGAAGATCTGAAAAATTCTCCGCAATTAGCAAAACCTTATTTTCTTTGAATTGTATAGACGAAAAAACAAGCGTATCACCTTCTTTAGCAGAAATAGAAAAAGCGCCCGTTTCGTCTGTAGTTGTCATCGCTTCAGTTTGAGCATTTATAACATAAACACCTTCCAAATCAGAAGTATTAGCAGCTATTTTTCCGTTAATAACACTACGATCCTGGCTTTGAGACCAACTAGTTTGTCCCAAAACAACCATCAAAACACAAGCAACTTTATTAATCAAAATGTTGAAAAATTAGAATTATTCTTAAAGCTGTAAAAATATCTTAATGTATTCCAAATTTAGTATTAAGGACATGGTAAAAATATGTTAATTAAACCCGTTTTACACTTTGTAAAAAGAGAGTTTTAATATCTTTAACAGAAACAAATCTGAGTTAATTTTTTATGAAAAGTATCATCATTGCCAGCACATCTACGCTACACGGAGGCAGTTATTTAGACTATATTTTACCGGTATTAGCATCGCATTTTAAAAACTGCAAAAGCATTTTATTCATTCCATATGCTCGTCCAAGCGGAATTTCTCATGACGAATACACTAATAAAGTAGCTGAAGCATTTTCTTCTATAAATATTGCCGTAAAAGGAATTCATGAATTTGAAGATGCTGCAAGCGCAATAAAAAATGCTGAAGGTATTTTTACCGGCGGAGGAAACACTTTTTTACTGGTTACGCAATTATACAAACACAACATTATGCAGGTTCTTGCTGAAACAGTAAAAAATGGAACTCCATATTTGGGAACCAGCGCAGGAAGTAATATTTGCGGCTTATCAATGCAAACCACGAATGATATGCCAATAATTTATCCGCCAAGCTTTCAGACTTTAGGATTAATTCCTTTCAACCTAAATCCACATTATTTAGATCCGGATACGCAATCACAACATATGGGCGAAACGCGCGAAACAAGAATTAAAGAATTTCACGCTTTTAATTCAATTCCGGTTTTAGGATTAAGAGAAGGAAGTTGGCTTGAAGTTAAAGGAGACAAAATCACTCTTAAAGGAAATCTAAAAGCTCGTTTATTCAAACAAAACGAAAATCCTGTAGAATTAGAAACAGAAAGTGATTTAAGTAATTTAAACTAAAAAACTTAAACCATATAAGTGATATAAGTTCATTTAAAAAAGCTTTACGCAAATGCTTATTTCACTGAAAACATTTTATTAAACCATATAAGTAACATAAGTTCATTTAAAAAGTTCCCGACAAGCACTTATAATAGCTTATATTACTTATATGGTTCAAAAATATAAACGCAAAAAAAATCCCCAAACAATTTGTTTGAGGATTTTGAAGAGCGAAAGACGAGGCTCGAACTCGCGACAACCAGCTTGGAAGGCTGGAGCTCTACCAACTGAGCTACTTTCGCATTAACAGGGTGCAAATATAAATAATTAAATTTTTAAAACAAAATAAAAATCAAAAATTATTTACTTTTGATAAAAAAACCGAAACAATGAAGTTCCGGTTTTTTAGAGCGAAAGACGAGGCTCGAACTCGCGACAACCAGCTTGGAAGGCTGGAGCTCTACCAACTGAGCTACTTTCGCATTACCGTGGTGCAAATATAGAAAATAACTTAAGTTCAAAACAAGCTTTTTCGCAAAAAAAATCAATAAAAAACAACAATTATTTATAACTAATTTAAAATTAAAAAGTTATATATTTATTTATTTTACACAAATCATGAGTAACATTAAAGAAATACCGTCAAAAGAAACTTATATCGTTCGCCAACCTGTTTTAAGAAAAGGAAAATCTATCGAAAGTTGCATCTTTGAAGGTGATGATCTGGAAACAACAAAACATTTTGGTTTATTCGAAGACGGATCTTTAATAGGAATTATTTCACTATTTCAAAAAATCAATCCTATATTTGCCGAAAATAACCAAGCTCAGATTCGCGGAATGGCTGTTTTAGAAAACCATCAGAAAAAAGGAATTGGAGAAGCTTTAGTAAAACATTGCGAAAAATACTGCAATGCAAACAATGTTGATTTAATTTGGTTCAATGCAAGAACAGCCGCTGTTGGTTTTTATAAAAAAATGAATTACGAAATTCTGGGCGAAGCATTTGACATTAAAGATGTTGGAGAACATTATTTAATGTCTAAAAAAATATGAAATGAAAAAACTTTACTTTTTATTAGTTATAAGCCTGTTTATCAGTTGTAAAAAAGACACTCCTAAACCCGCTCCCGTGGTTAAGAAAAAACCACCATTAATCATACTTACTGACGAAAGAAAAGTAGAAATAGATACGGCAACAATAAATGTATTTAAGAGCGAAACCTTAAAACAATTTTATGATGCTTCTGAACATAAAACGGTTTGGGGAAATCTTAAAAAGAGAACTTACGTTTTATCTCAATTAGAAAACTCAAACCTACTTGGTTTAGACCCTGAAGATTACAAAACTTCTAAGCTTAAAAAATTCGAAAGCAGAATCAGTTCGCTAAGTGATAAAGATCTGGCTACTTACGACATCTTATTGACATATAACTTCGAAAAATATCTGAATCACTTATATAAAGGAAAACTGGATCCTAAGAAATTATATAGAGACTGGGATTTAGAAGAAAAGACATTCGACGTAAATAGTGTTCTAATAAAGGCATTTAATAAAAACAAACTGGACAGTATTGTTGACAATATTCAGCCGAAATCAGAAACTTACAAGGAATTATTAAAAGCGCTTGAAATTATTGAGAAGTTTCCAAATGACGAAATTGGAACGATTGCGATCGACTCTTCGACAAAAAAAATAACTCTTAATGATACGAACAACGCTTTAATCAACATAAAAAAGAGACTTTTATTTTGGGGAGATATGTCCGGAAAAGACACTCTGAATAGAATTTATAATAAAAAGACTTTCGAATCAATCAAAAGATTCCAGGAAAGACATGGTTTAGCTGACGATGGAGTTATTGGTGCCGGAACGATTAAGGCTTTAAACTATTCGAAAGAAAAAAGAAGAGAGCAAATTATTGCCAATCTGGAACGATGGAGATGGTATACTTCAGATTTTGCCGAGAATTATTTCATCATTAACATTCCTAATTACAGCCTGAATGTTGTTGAAGGAAAAGACACGACATTAGTTCGAAATATTGTGGTAGGAACGAGTAAAAGAAAAACGCCAATTATAACCTCAACACTAAAAACTGTTGTTTTTAACCCAACATGGACCGTTCCGCCAACTATATTAAAAGAAGATGTTGTGCCGGCAATGAAACGCAACAGAAATTATCTGGCGAATAAAAGCATAACTATATATGATACTACGGGAAAAGTTGTAGATCCAAGCGCATGGAACGAAAACAAACCCGGTAATTATCGTTATGTACAAAGTCCAGGATATAACAATTCATTAGGAGTAATGAAAATTTTGTTCCCGAATCATCATAGCGTTTATTTGCACGATACGAATCATCGAAATTATTTTGGCCGAAACAATCGTTCTTTAAGTTCCGGTTGTGTTCGTATTGAAAATCCTTTAGAATTGGCAGAACATATATTAGATGATCCTGAACAATGGAGCAGAGAGAAGATTGATACGCTAATTGCAACCAAAAAAACAACAAGCATTAAGATTGTCAAAAAATATGCTTTATACCAATGGTATTGGACGGCTTGGAGCAAAAAAAATCAGCTCATTTTCAGAGCTGATATTTATAATTTAGATTCGGATTTGTATGCTAAATTAAGAAATTAGCCTTTCTTCCATCGCAAAACTTCTTGACGGATGGTAGATATACAAACACGATTTATCTTTTATAACTTCGATTATTTCGTCTGTTAATTCCATTGGAATTGCCGGACAACCTTGGCTTCTGCCTAATCTTTTATTGTTTCTGATAAAAGATTCAGAGACATAATCGGCACCATGCATAACTACTCCTCTTTCGCGGGCGTTATCATTTACACCATTTTCTAAACCGTCTAAACGAAGAGAAGCTCCGTGTTTTCCGCGATAAATTTCACCGGTTGCATAAAAACCTAAACTACTTTTAAAAGAAGAGTTTGAGTTTGAAAACGCTGATGCAAATTCTTCTCCGGTATTTCGTCCGTGAGCAACTAACGAATTGAACAAGATTGTGTTTGTCGTTAAATCAATTACCCAAAGGCGTTTTGAATTTGATGACAAACTAAAATCAATTAATGTCAAAATGTTTTTTTGAATAATTCCTCTTTCTTTCAACAGGTAAAAACCTTTTAAAGCTTCAGAAAAAGTTTTAAGTTCAGGCAGCTTAAAGTTGTTAGTGTTCAAAGTATTATAAACACTTTCAATTTTTGCTTCCACAGTAAGTTTCTCAACTTTAGCATAATGCTTTACTGTTTCTTTTTTAATTTCGGGAGTGTTATTTGAATCTTTACCAAAAGACAGTAACAAAAACACAAATAGTGGATAAATCTTGTAAATCATTGAATAGCTTTAGGTTAAACAAAAGGTTTGGGTTTGGCAAAAGTATAAAAAAAATGCACCTATCAAAATATAAGCCTGTAAATCAGGGGCTTTTTGGTTAAACTTTAACAAAAGCAAAGTAAAAAATTAGCATTTGGAGCAAAAAACTTTTTTATTTGTAAGATATTTACTTATCATAAAAATCTTAGCGTTTTGATCCCTTTTCTTAAAGAAAACTTAATCAAAAGGCATTTATTATAATTAAAACTGTAACAATTCGAGAAAAACGTTGTCTATTATTTCAACACGTATTACAGAATGATTTATTTTGAACATGACATGAAAAAAGCACTTTTTCTTATTCTTCTTTTATCTGCTTTCTCAGGCTATAGTCAGAAAAAAGTTTTGCAAACCCAATCGACTTCGCAAAGCATTACTATTGACGGGAAACTAGATGAATCAGCATGGAAAGATGCTTCGATTGCGACTGATTTTGTAATGTATGATCCTGATAACGGGAAACCAATTCCGGAAGCGAGAAGAACTGACGTTAAAGTTTTATATAATAATGACGCCATCTATATTGGTGCAATGATGTATGATGATGAACCTGCTAAGATTCTAAAAGAAATTTCGCAGCGTGATAACTTTGGAACTGCCGATATCTTTGGCGTTTTTATTAATGGCTTTAATGATGGTCAGCAAAATTTTGAATTTTTCGTTTCTGCTGCAGATGTACAAGGCGATTGCATTATGACAGATGCCAACGGTGAGGATTATTCCTGGGACGCGGTTTGGATCAGTAAAGCCAAAATAGCCGACAATGGCTGGATTGTAGAGATTAAACTTCCATATGCGGCTTTGCGATTTTCCGGAGAAAACAAACAAACTTGGGGAATAAATTTTTTCAGGGAAATAAAACGAGAACGTAAAAAATATACCTGGAATTTAATTAATACTAAAATTGGAACTTTTACGCAGCAAAATGGTGATCTGGCAGGAATTGAAAACATCAAACCTCCTACCCGATTATTTTTTCTGCCTTATGCTTCTTATTATCTAAATGCTGCTGATGGTCAAAAAACGTATGGCACGGTAAAAGGCGGAATGGATATTAAATACGGAATTAGTGATGCTTTTACGCTTGACGCAATTTTAATTCCTGATTTTGGACAGACAAAATACGACGATCAAATCTTGAATCTTGGTCCGTTTGAGCAACAATTCAATGAAAACAGAGCCTTTTTTACCGAAGGAACCGATTTGTTCAATAAAGGAAATATGTTTTATTCGAGAAGAATTGGAGGAAAACCGTCTGTTGATCCTGATTTAAACAAGAATGAGGAAATAATCGATAATGTACAAAACGTCAATCTAATCAACGCTTTGAAAGTCTCCGGAAGAACAAAAAACGGATTAGGAATTGGAATCTTAAATGCTGTTACCGAGAAAACTTTTGCTACTATAAAAGATACGATAACAGGCGAAACAAGACGTGTGGTTGTAGAACCTTTGACAAATTACAATGTATTAGTTTTAGATCAGCGTTTTAGAAAAAATTCTTCGGTAACATTTATTAATACGAATGTTACGCGAAACGGTCATTTTAGAGACGCAAACCTGACTGGATTAGTTTGGGATTTAAACACTAAAGCCAATACTTATAATTTATCCGGTAACGTCAAATACAGTTTTATCAATGCTGACGAAAATAAAAACGGACTTTTCTCAACTGTTAGTTTTGCAGAAACTAGTGGTAAATATCGCTATAGCGTAGGAACTGATTTTGTGACCAAAGATTTTGATCCAAATGATTTGGGAATTAACTTTTATACCAATTATTACAACTTTTATGGCAATGCAAATTATAGAATCCTAAACCCGACTAAACTTTTTAATAAGTTTAAAGTGGACTATGATATGTATGTCGAGTTTAATAAAGAATCCGGAAAAGTACAAGACAATAAAATCAGTTCTGAAGTAAATGTTACATCGGTAAATAATAACTATTATGGCTTTGGAGTTACTCTTTTTCCGCTGGAATCTTATGATTATTACGAACCCAGAGCAGAAAACCGGTACGTTATTATTCCGAGGAAAATTGAAGCGTGGGCAAGTGTATCAACCAATTACAACAAGAAATTTGCTATTGATTTAAATCCATCTATTGCTATTGCGGATGAATCCGGACGAATTGCTTATGGAGCTGATATTGGTCCGAGATATCGATTTAACGACAAACTGTTACTAACTTATACTTTTAGTTTTTTAAAACGTAACAACAACAAAGGTTATATTGATAGTTATGACGATGATGACAATGAAAACACTCCTGAAATTATTGTTTTTGCAAACCGAAATGTAATTACTTATGCGAATACTCTTGGCGGAAAATATGCTTTAAACAGCGCCATGACTCTCAATCTGGCGGTTCGTCATTATTGGTCATCGGCTGAAAATAAAAACATTTTAGAACTTGAACCAGACGGAACTCTGACGCCTTATCCTCAATATACCGAAAATAAAAACTCAAGCTTTTATTCCTGGAATACTGATTTATCGTATTCGTGGTGGTTTGCGCCGGGAAGTCAACTTTCGGTTTTATACCGAAATAATGCTTCAAATTTTGAGCGTATTATTGACAAAAATTTCAAGAACAATGTAACGGGTTTACTGAATAATGATGCGCTAAAACACATTTTTTCGGTTAGTGTAAAATATTTTATTGACTATAATGCTGTCAAAAATAAGATTAGAAACAGAACCTAGTCTGAATTAATTTTAAAATTTTTAGGGTTCTTCAACCAAATTATTATTTTTTAATAGCCTTCATTTTATTAACTGTAAATTATAACATTGCTTTCGTTCACATTTTAGAAATGGTTTATCTTTGTAAAAAACTAAAAATGATGAATAAAAAAGTAATACTTATGATCTTGGACGGTTGGGGAAAATCTCCTGATCCAAAAGTATCAGCGATAGACAATGCAAATGTTCCTTTTATAAACAGCCTTTACAAAAATTACCCAAGCGCTCAACTTAGAACTGACGGATTAAATGTTGGTCTTCCTGAAGGTCAAATGGGAAACAGTGAAGTTGGTCACATGAATCTTGGTGCCGGAAGAATCGTATATCAGGATTTAGCCAAAATAAACTTAGCCGTAGCAAACAAAACACTTGCCAAAGAACAAGTACTTGTTGATGCTTTTACATATGCTAAAGAAAACAATAAAAAAGTTCACTTTTTAGGATTAGTTTCTGATGGAGGTGTTCACTCTCATACTTCTCACTTACGTGGATTAATCGATGCATCGCAAGAATATGGCTTGGATAAAGTTTTTGTTCACGCTTTTACAGATGGTCGTGATGTTGACCCGAAATCAGGAGCAAAATACATTCACGATTTAGAAGAACATATTAAAGATACTCCGGTAAAAATAGCTTCAATCATTGGACGTTACTACGCAATGGATCGTGACAAACGTTGGGAACGCGTAAAACTTGCCTATGATTTAGTGGTAAATGCTATTGGAACTCCATCTAAAAATGCAGTTGCAAGCATACTTGACAGTTATGCGCATGATGTTACTGATGAGTTTATTGCTCCAATCGTAATGGTTGATGAAGACGAAAAACCTCTTGCAACAATTGTTGAAGGTGATGTTGTTATCTTCTTCAACTTTAGAACAGACAGAGGTCGCGAACTTACAGAAGCACTTTCGCAACAAGATTTCCACGAGCAAAACATGCACAAGTTAAACTTGTATTATGTAACGCTTACGAACTATGACGAAACATACCAAAACGTAAAAGTAGTTTACAATAAAGATAATATTACTGAAACTCTTGGTGAAGTATTAGAGAAAGCTGGCAAAAAACAAATTCGTATTGCTGAAACAGAGAAATACCCTCACGTGACATTTTTCTTTTCTGGCGGAAGAGAAACTCCTTTTGAAGGTGAATCACGTATTTTAAGAAATTCTCCAAAAGTAGCAACTTACGATTTGCAACCAGAAATGAGTGCTTTTGAATTAACAGATGCTCTTGTTCCTGAATTAAACAATGGTGAAGTAGATTTCGTTTGTTTAAATTTTGCAAACGGAGATATGGTTGGTCATACGGGAATCATGAGCGCAGCAATTAAGGCTTGTGAAGCTGTAGATGCTTGCGTAAAACAAGTGATCGAAGCGGCTCTTGCCAATAATTATACTACAATTGTAATTGCCGATCACGGAAATTGCGAAACAATGATTAATCCTGACGGAAGCCCAAATACAGCGCACACAACAAACCCAGTGCCGATTATCTTGGTTGACAAAGAATTAAAAAATATCCAAAATGGTGTTTTAGGTGACATCGCTCCTACTATTCTCGAATTAATGGGCGTTCAGCAACCTAATGCAATGACTTGTCATTCGTTATTGTAAAAATTTTCAGTTTCAGTTTTTAGTTATTGTAAACACTGAAAACTTCAAAATAAACCCGACAGATTTTAAAAATCTGTCGGGTTTTCTGTTTTATAATCCCAGGTAAAAATTCAAAAAACGGAGACAAACACTAGCTATTCTAAACATGAGCAGCTTTTTTTTCGTATAAATAAAAGTTAAAATTTCAAAATTGATAGTATTACTATTATCTTTGCATTTAAAATAACTTTTATGGAAATTATACTATCAAATATAAAGATGCAGGTCAACGAAAAGATCTACGTAAAAGATCCGGAAACATCTGCATTGGGAAAAAAGATAATTGAGCAAAGTATTCTTCTTATCGATGATATTGGTTTTGACAATTTTACCTTCAAAAAATTAGGCGAAAAAATAGGCTCAAACGAGAGTTCTATTTACCGATATTTCGAAAACAAACACAAATTATTAGTATATTTATCTTCATGGTATTGGAGCTGGATGGAATACAAACTTGTCTTTACCACTACCAATATTCTGGACAAAAAAGAAAAACTCGATAAAGCGATCACTATAGTTACCGAGAAAATTACTGATGATGTCTCAACAGACCATATTAATGAAGCGATTTTAAACAAAATAATAATCGCCGAATTCACAAAAACACTTCATACTAAAGAAGTTGATCAGGAAAATAAAGAAGGCTTTTTTTTAATATATAAAAGGGTTATCAATAGAGTTGTTGCAATTGTCAAGGAAGTAAATCCCGATTATCCATATGCTAAATCGTTAGTATCGACTATTGTCGAAGGAAGTTTACACCAGCATTTTCTAACAGATCATTTGAAAACCATTACAGATTGCAACGAAACGGTTACAACAACGCAATTTTACCTAAATCTCGCACATAACGTTCTGCGCTAATTATAAAAAAAATAGTATGACTACTCCACTAAAAAGATTTTACAATTTACTAGAGCTTGATAAAAAAGACATTTATCAAATTTTTTTCTACGCCATTTTTGCCGGATTAATCAGTTTATCACTTCCGTTAGGAATTCAGGCGATCATCGCTTTTATACAATCCGGAAGAGTAAGTGCATCTTGGATCGTGCTTATTATACTTGTTGTTGCTGGTGTTGCGCTTGTTGGAATTTTAGCTTTAATGCAATTAAGAATCACCGAGAATTTACAGCAAAAAATATTTGTTCGTGCTTCGTTTGAATTTGCAGCTCGTTTGCCAAAAATAAAATCCGAGGAATTGTACGGAACTTATCCGCCGGAATTAACGAATCGTTTTTTTGATACTTTAACCATTCAAAAAGGAACTTCAAAATTATTAACGGATTTCTCAGCAGCTTTACTTCAAATTACTTTTGGGATAATTCTGCTCTCTTTATATCATCCTTATTTTATTGTTTTTGGACTTTTATTGTTTCTGCTTTTATTCTTTATTTTTAAATTTTCGTATAAATCAGGTATAGAAACGAGTTTAAAAGAATCAAAATTCAAGTACAAAGTTGCAAGTTGGTTGCAGGAAATGGCTCGTAATAATTTTAGTTTCAGAAATGAATTAAATTACGATTTTGCACTTCAAAAAAACAACACAATAGTCGAAGGTTACCTTAATTATCGTGAGAAACATTTTGGCGTAATTAAAAGACAATTTATACAACTGATCCTTTTCAAAGTTATTATTACGGCAAGTTTATTATCGATTGGAGGTTATTTGGTTTTAAGTCAGGAAATGAATATTGGGCAATTTGTGGCTGCCGAGATCATTATTTTATTAGTAATTACTTCTGTCGAAAAAATCATTGTTGGACTTGAAAGTTTCTACGATGTTTTAACTTCTGTTGAAAAAATTGGACAAGTAACCGATTTAGAATTAGAAGAAAACTCAGATTCACAAACAGACCTTTGCTACAACAGCATCACATTAGAAACTGAAAATTTAAAATTCAAATTTCCGGATGCTCCAACCAATGCATTGGATTCTATAACGCTTAAGATTGAACAAGGCGAAAAAATCGTAGTTGACGGAGCAAATGGTTCCGGAAAAACAACACTTATTCGATTATTATCAGGTTTATTAAAACAAAGTTCTGGTGCTTTTTACATCAACGACGATACTTTTAGAAAAATAGATCTAAAACAATATCGTTCGCAAATAGGCAGCATTATACATAACGAAACTCCATTTGAAGGAAGTATTCTCGAAAATATAACTTTTAATGATCCTTCGATAACGACCGAAGATTTAAAATGGGCACTTGATGGAGTTCAGTTAAGTCCGTTAATTAAAACATTACCAAAGGGTTTAAAAACACATATTTATCCTGAAGGAAGACAATTATCATCGTCTAATGCGCAAAAAATTCTATTGGCAAGAAGTATAATTCATAAGCCAAAAGTGCTTTTCTACGAAGATCCAACAGATACTATGGATGAAAATGTTGCAAATGAAATCATTGATTTTATCACTTCTGAGAAAAACAACTGGACGATTATTGTTTCTTCAAAAAATCCATATTGGAAAACAAAATCTACCCGAAAAATAACGATGCAAAACGGACATATTATCCTGGATCAAAAACAATAAGTCATGCTAAACATATCTGACAACAAAACAAAATTACAGTCACTTGATCGATACGCGACTGTAAAAAACCTGAGCAACAGACCTCATTTTAAGATTTTGAATAAAATAATAATTGCAACTTCGATCTTAGGGTTAATTGCTCTTTTCTTGCCTTGGACACAAAATATTTCGGGATCAGGATCTGTAACGACTTTAAAACCTAATCAAAGACCACAATCTATTCAGAGTGTTATTTCGGGTAGAATCGAAAAATGGTACGTACAAGAAGGTGACTTTGTAAAAAAAGGAGATACGATTTTGTTTATTTCCGAAATCAAAGAGGATTACATGGATCCGAATTTGGTTCAGAATACCAAAAATCAAGTTGATGCAAAAAAGAACTCCTTGGAATCTTACGATGAAAAAGTAACGACACTTTCTACTCAGATTCGATCGATAGAAAATGAAAAAAATCTTAAACTGCAACAAGCAAAAAACAAAGTCAAACAATCGCTTTTAAAAATAAAAAGTGACAGTATTGATTTGGTTGCGGCAAAAACACAATTAAGAATCGCCAATACACAATACAATCGTTCCGTACAATTGAATAAAGAAGGATTAAAACCTTTGACAGATGTTGAAGAAAAACGCTTAAAACTGCAAGATGTCGATGCCAAAATAATAACGCAGGAAAACAAATATCTAACAAGCAAAAACGAATACATAAACGCACAAGTTGAGATTAATCGAATTTCTGCTGAATATGCTGAAAAAGTAGCTAAAGCAAAAAGTGATCAATTTACAACTCTGAGCAATAAATTTGACACTGAAGCGCAAGTCAATAAATTAGAAAATCAGTACGCAAATTACAGCTTACGAAACGGAATGTATTACATCAAAGCCGTACAAAATGGTTATATCAACAGAGCTTTGCAGGCAGGATTAGGCGAAACCATAAAAGAAGGAACGCCAATTGTAACGATAATGCCATCGCAATATGATATTGCTGTTGAAACTTTTATAAATCCAATCGATTTACCTTTAATTAAAAAAGGAGCCGAAGTTCGCGTTTGGTTTGACGGTTGGCCAACAATTGTATTTTCGGGTTGGCCGGATATGTCGTACGGAACTTTTGGCGGAAAAGTTGTGGCGATCGAAAACTTCATTAGTCCAAACGGAAAATACCGAATCTTAATCGCTCCCGATCCAAAAGAAGCAAAATGGCCAAAACAATTGAGTATTGGTTCCGGAGCTCAAACAATTGCTTTATTAGACACCGTGCCAATTTGGTTTGAAATCTGGAGAACCTTAAACGGATTCCCTCCTAATTATTACAAAACCGGCGAAAAAGTAACTAAAGAGAAAAAATAATGAAACATATATTTATAGCTTTTCTTTTTGTGAGTTGCGCCGTTTTTGGTCAGCAACCCATCTCGAAGGAACTTACTTATAATGAGTTTCTGGGATATGTAAAAAAGTATCATCCATTGGTTAAAAGCGCCAATCTGGAAGTAAGCGAAGCACAAGCCAATTTGATGATGGCAAGAGGTGGTTTTGATCCAAAGATCGAAGTCGATTTTAGTCAGAAGAAATTCAAAGACAAAGAATACTATTCGATTTTAAACAGTAGTTTCAAAATCCCAACCTGGTACGGAATTGAGTTAAAAGCAGGATTTGACAACAACGAAGGTTATTATCTTAATCCGGAAAATACGACTCCAAATTCAGGTTTAACTTCCTTTGGAATTAGTGTTCCGCTTGGGCAGGGATTGTTTATTAACCAAAGAATGGCAGATCTTCGTAAAGCCAAGATTCAGATAAAACTGAGTGAATCTGAAAGAAAACTTCAAGCCGTGAGCGTTTTATATGACGCTTCACTCGCTTATTTTAACTGGAAGAAGAATTTTGAAGAAATGAAGCTTTACGAAACCTACAACAACAACGCCGTAATACGTTTAGAGGGAATTAAATCTTTAATTACTCAAGGTGATAAACCAGCGATTGACAGTATTGAAGCAGGAATTATTGTAAAAAACAGAGCTTTAAGTCTTGAAGATTCTAAGCTAAAATTAGCAAAAGCAAAACTGGAATTGTCAAATTTTATGTGGCTTGAAAACAACATTCCGTTAGAGATTTCAGATGATCTTGTACCCGAAGCTGCGCTTGAATCTACATTGCAGGAAACTTTAAAAACAAACGATTTATTGCAAGGAGATTTTAGTTTAGACACGCATCCAAAATTAAATGCGATGCAAAATAAGATAGATATGCTGACTGTCGAAAAAGATCTCAAACAGAATATGTTATTACCAAAGATAAATATTGGCTACTCGTATTTGTCTGAACCTGCTTATATTGACAATTATCGTTTTGACGATTACAAAATTGGACTGGAATTTTACTTTCCGTTATTTCTGCGAAAAGAACGAGGAAGTTTGAAATTGGCAAAATATAAACTTCAGGAAAATCAGTTTGCTCTGGCTTTAGAAAAAACACAATTAACAAATAAAATAACGGCACAAAAAACAGAAATTCTTTCGCTTGTAAAACAGAAAAAACTAGCCAAAGATTTAGTTGAAAACAATATGACGATGCTAAATTCTGAAGAACGTTTATTCACTTTTGGAGAAAGTTCTTTATTCCTAATTAATACTCGCGAGAATAATTTAGTAAGTGCAAAATTGGCTGCGATTGCTCTCGAAAACAGATTTTATATCTCCAACTCAGAACTATTCAAAATCATGGCAAATCCTGATTGATTTTTTTTTCACCATATAAGTGATATAAGTTCATTTAAGCAAAAGCCTAAAACGCTGCAACTTATAATAACTTATATCACTTATATGGTTTAAATCTTTTACATCACAAAATAGTGGTATGTCCATTCGACACAATAGATTACGATTCCGATAAGTCCGCCAACGAGAGTTCCGTTGATTCTGATATATTGCAGATCTTTCCCGATTTCGAGTTCTAATTTTTCAGAAACCTCTTTACCATCCCAACTTTTTACTGTTGAAGAAATTAAATCTCCAATCACTTTTTTATTGTTTAGAAGAATCGAAAGCAAATCGTTTTTGATGAAATTATTGATCTTATCAATCATTATCGGATCTTCTTTTATTCCGTTTCCGAAGCCTTGAATTAAGCCTGAAATATTTTTCTTAATCGAAGATTCCTCACCTTTTTCTAAATCATTGGTAATTGACAATTTGATTTCGTCCCAAATTCCGTTGATATAATCCTGAACTTCTTTTTTTCCGGCAAAACTCAGAATCATATTATTGATTTTGATTCTCATTTCTTCAGAGTTTTTCACTTTATCCAGAAAGTCATAAACATATTCGTCAATCTTAATTCTAATTGCACTTCCGGGATGTTTAGCTTCATTTAAAAAATCAGCCAATCCATTAAAAACACCTTCTGTAATACTTTTATCGGCTAAGCCAAAACTCAAAAACGGCGTTGATTCTTTTACTTTTTTCCGAATCAAATCTTTGTTATTAGTAAGTTCCGTACTCATCACATTCAGAAGATTAGTCAGCAATTCGTCTTTTACATTTCCTTTTTGTAAAGGTTCTAAAGCAAGCGCAACCCATTCTCCAAAATTAATTCCTTCGAGTTTTTCCTTAAATTGAATTTGAATAAAACGCTTTATATCTTCATCTTTTATGGTTTTTAAAACTCCTGGAATAATATTTACAGTAACCAAATTGGCAATTTTATTGGAATTTTCGTCAAGCGAAAGCCATTCTGAAGCTTTTGTCGCAAAGTTGAATTCTTCTATTTTAACTTCCAGTTTTTCGCGATTTAGAAATTCTTCCGAAACAAAATTTCCCAAATTTTCACCAATCTCATTTTTCTTAGTCGGAATAATAGCCGTGTGCCAAATTGGAATTCCCAACGGATGACGAAACAAAGCCACAACTGCAAACCAATCGGCAATTCCACCAACCATCGCCGCTTCGCTAAAAGCCTGCAACATTGGGATTTTAAAATAAATAGCAATTATAAATAAAAGAACTGCAACACCTAAAAGTGATAAAGCATTCCCTTTCATTTTATTTAAAGCTTTCTTTTTGGATATATTTTCTTGATCTATAGACGTTTCCATAATTATAGTAGTTTAACTATTACTAATTTACGGCTTTTCTGTCAAATATTCAGTTTATGAGATTTTGAGTTGAATTTAAAGACAATGAAGCTCAATTTTCAAGTTCAATCCAATTAGTGAAAATTCTTGAAATTCGTGGCGAAAATTTTTAAATTCATCAACCTGAAAAAATAATATTAAAATCGTACTTTTGCGAACTGAAAATCTGAAAAATATGATTATCCAAAAAAGTAGAGAGGAAATTGAATTAATGCGCGAAAGTGCTTTGATCGTATCGAAAACATTAGGAATGATTGCTTCTGAAATCAAAGAAGGAGTTACCACATTATACCTTGACAAATTAGCTGAGGAATTTATCCGTGATCACGGTGCGGTTCCTAGTTTCTTGGGATTGTATGATTTTCCGAATTCACTTTGTATGAGTCCAAACTCTCAGGTTGTACACGGAATCCCGAATAATACTCCATTGCAAAGTGGTGATGTTATTTCGGTAGATTGTGGTGCATTCAAAAATGGATATCACGGTGATCATGCTTATAGTTTTGAAATTGGAGAAGTTGCTCCTGAAGTTAAAAAACTTCTACAAGTAACTAAAGAATCTCTTTATGTAGGAATTAGAGAATTTAAAGCTGGAAATCGCGTTGAAGATGTTGGAAACGCAATTCAAAAATATACTGAATCTCACGGTTACGGAGTTGTTCGCGAATTGGTTGGTCATGGTTTAGGGCAAAAAATGCACGAAGAACCAGAAATGCCAAACTACGGAAAACGTGGTCGCGGTAAACTTTTTGTTGAAGGAATGGTTGTCGCAATTGAGCCAATGATCAATATGGGAACCAGAAATATCAAACAACATAAAGACGGCTGGACTATTACAACTGCAGACGGAAAAGCAAGTGCACATTTCGAACACGACGTGGCTCTAATTGATGGAAAACCGGAATTATTATCGACTTTTCAATACATCTATAAAGCTCTTGGAATCGAAAGCAACGAAGAAGACGAATTCAGAAAAGTGCCGTTAGTTCTATAATATAAAATTCAACCCCGAATAAAACCCTGTGAAAAAACTTTTCAAACTCGTACTTAATACAATTCCTCGTCCATTATTAATTCGTTTGAGTTATGTTGCCCGACCGATTTTGGCACTTTCTTTAAAAGGAAGTAAATATACTGATCCTATTGATGGGAAAAGTTTTAGATCATTTTTGCCTTACGGATACGGAAAACAACGTAATAATGTGCTTTCGCCAAGTACACTTTCTCTGGAAAGACACCGTTTGCTTTGGTTGTATTTAAACGATCAGACTGATTTTTTTACAGCACCAAAAAAAGTACTTCATTTTGCTCCGGAACAAGCTTTTTACAAAAGATTCCGTAAGCAGAAAAATCTGGATTATACTACAACTGATTTATTTTCGCCTTTGGCAGATGTAAAAGCAGACATTTGTAATTTGCCTTTCAAAGACAATGAATACGATGTTATTTTATGCAATCACGTTTTAGAACATATTCCGGATGATACAAAAGCGATGCGTGAATTATATCGCGTTTTAAAACCAGGCGGAATGGCGATTCTACAAATTCCACAGGATTTATCCCGTGTGGTAACTTTTGCAGATGATACTATTACAGATCAAAAAGAACGCGCCAAAATTTTTGGACAATACGATCACGTTCGTATTTATGGTCGCGATTATTTTGATAAATTAAGAAGCATCGGTTTTATCGTAATCGAAGAAGATTATACTAATAAAATTTCTCCTGAATTAGTAGAAAAATATTGTTTGGCAAAAGGCGAAATTATTCCGCTTTGTTTTAAACAGGAAAACTAATTCTTTCACCATATAAGTGATACAATTTCATTTAAAAGAGTTTTCAAATTATTGATATTTTGAAAACTCTTTATTTTTTTTGCCCAATCTCTAAATTATAAGCCAACCAAATCCCTAAACTTTGAAACCTACACAATCATTTCAGTTTTGCTTTGACATCAGTTTTGAAAAAAACCTGAATGTATATATCCCAACAGCTTACATCATTGAAAATACCGAGGATATTAAATATCTAGAAAAAAAAGCGAGTGCAGATGTACTCGAAAGTTTTGGAGTTCTTTTTGAAAATTTAGATTCCAATACAAAAAAAATACTGACGGCTTGCGACTCTTTAAAACCTGATTTTATTTTCAAGAAATTCAGCGCCAAAATCAAATCGGCTAAAACAATTGCTGATTTACAAAAAGATTCCAAAATTGAATTTGCGATTCGTCAGCATTTAAAATTTAACTTAGAATCCTTTTACAATCTAATTGTAAAAGAACAATTTCCGTTCTCTGCTAATATGAGTGCCGAAAAGGATTTTTATCGTTGGAGAGTTGACACAAATCCGTTAGAATTTGAACCTCAAATTCAATTTGATAAACATGCTGAAGGCATCACGTATACTTTATCTTTAAAAGAAGACGAAACCACATTTCTACCAATGGATAAAAATGTCGATATTCTTTTGGATGAACCAGGCTGGTTGATTATCGATAAAAAATTAGGACATTTGAAAGAACTTAATGCTAAAAAACTTTCGCCTTTTTTAAAGAAAAAATCAATCGAAATACCTTCAAAATTAGTTGACAATTATTTTAAGAATTTCATTCCTGAAATAGCCAAAAAAATCGATATTGAAGCGACTGGTTTTGAAATTGAAAGTCGTGACAAAATCATTTCGTGCACGATTCAGCCTGTTTATGATTTCTTTAAAAACTGTTATTACCTCAACCTTTATTTTGAGTATAACGGCTATTTATTTGACGCCAGTAAAACAAAAAAAACACATTCATTTGTCGATTTCAGCATTCTAAATGAGCCTAAAATAATTCAGTTTAAACGAAGTTCTGATGAAATTTTATATACAGATAAATTACTGGAAATTGGTTTAATAAAAATCAAAAACGAATTATTCGGATTGAATTCAGATACTGAAATTCACGATCCTTATTCTAATATTCAATTTGTTATTGATCACAAAGAAGAGTTGGAAAATTCAGGGTTTATAATCCAAAATCTGAAACTGGAAAGCAAAGAAATCATTACAGAAAATCATACGGTTACAACTTCAAAAGGAGAAACAAAAGAAGATTGGTTTGATATTAAAATCATCATTTCTATTGGAAATTATACCATCAATTTTAGCGAAATTATTCCAAATATAAAAAGCAAAGAAAGATTATTTTTATTGCCTGACGGAAACTATTTTTTGATTCCTTTAGAATGGCTCAGCAAATATAGTTCGCTTGCAAAATTAGCCAAAACAGAAAATGGGAATCTACTTTTACGCAAATCTAATTTTGCGGCTTTAGATGCGATTCCGGAAATCAAAGACGATGTAAATCCAATTCAGGAAGCCAAATACACTTCTTCTGATTTGCTAAAAGCGACTTTAAGACCTTATCAAATTGATGGCGTAAAATGGCTTTTAGGTCATTTCAACTCAAATTTAGGCGCTTGTCTCGCAGATGATATGGGACTTGGTAAAACATTACAAACTCTGGCGGTTTTAGTCGCAGTACAAGAACAATTAGGTTTTACAACTAAAACGACCAATTTTGATTTGTTTGCAAATGAAACTACTATCGAAAGAGAACCTATGAAAACTCTGATTGTTTTACCGTCTTCATTGGTTTTTAACTGGTATAATGAAGCTGCAAAATTTACACCGCATTTTTCACGAATGCAATACGTAGGTAATGATAGAAAGTTGCTGGCGAGTAGATTAGATTCATCAGATTTAATTTTTACAAGTTATAGTATTATTCATCGTGATATTTCAATTTTAGAAAAATACAATTTCCGTTATTTGATTTTAGACGAAAGTCAATATATTAAAAACAGGGATTCTAAGATTTTTAAAGCCATTAATAAAATAAACACCAATCATAAAATTGCTTTAAGTGGTACGCCTATCGAAAACTCACTGGACGATTTATGGTCGCAAATGCAATTTATAAATCCGGATATTTTGGGAAGTTATAATTTCTTTGCTGAAAATTTTAAAATCCCAATTGAGAAAAAACAAGACGAGAATAGTTTATCTGAATTAAAGAATCTTATTCAGCCTTATATTTTAAGGCGAACCAAAGAACAGGTTTTAAAGGATTTACCAGAATTGACTGAACAGATTTATTATTGCGATATGGATCCTGAACAGGAAAAATTATACGAGAAAGAGAAATCAAAAGCTCGTAATTTTCTATTAAAAACAGATGGTTCAGGTCCTGATAAAATTAGCATTATCAATACTTTGATGAAGTTAAGACAATTGAGTAATCATCCAAAAATGGTAGATCAGGAATCTGAAATTGATTCTGGAAAATATATTGCAGTCACAAATTATCTGGAAACTTTAGTAAAAGAGAAACAAAAAACGATCATTTTTAGCTCTTTTGTTACCAATTTGAGTTTCTATACGGATTGGTGTAAAGAAAATAAAATAGGATTTTGCGAAATTACAGGTGAAACTCCCGCCAAGAAAAGAGAGCAACAAGTCAATTTATTTCAGGAAAAAGAAGAACCTTTATTGTTTTTTATTTCGCTAAAAGCTGGTGGAGTTGGATTGAATATTACCAAAGCTTCTTATGTTTTGTTCCTCGATCCGTGGTGGAATCCTTTTGCTGAAAAGCAAGGTGTTGGTAGAGCGCACAGAATTGGGCAACTTAACAAAGTAAACGTTGTTAGGTTCATTTCTAAAAATACGGTGGAAGAAAAAATTATCAAATTACAGGAAAACAAAAAGCTTCTATCTGATTCACTTTTAGAAGAAAGTTACATTAATGATGAAATCGAAGTTAATTTAGAATACATTTTGGGTTCTTAATAACTTGTTTTCAAAACCAATAGATTGGCATCATATTCGTTATATAAAATTGTTATATTTACAATCTTACAACGTAATAAGATGCCAAAATTTTTATTTAGAAATCTCCTCTTACTTTTCATTTTTGCTTCGGCGACAGCTCAAGAAGTACAAACAGAAGTAGTTCCTCCTTATAATATCAAAACCGTTTCATTTGTTCAGAATGGTAATAATGTTGTTCCTATATTTCAATTAGGCGATACATTTCAATTTCAATTTGATGATTTATTTGGCAATGAAGCCAATTATTATTTTGAAGTCGTGCATTGTGATTACAACTGGATTCCAACTGATATTCCAAAAACGGATTATATAAGTGGTTTCGATAATCAACGAATTACAGATTATGTAAATTCATTCAACACGCTTCAGGTTTATTCTCATTATCGACTTCCTTTTCCAAATCAGTTTACAAGTCAGTTGCGTATTTCAGGAAACTATATTCTGAAGATTCTTAACGAAGACAGAGAAGTTGTTTTTTCGAGAAAATTCATTTTGTACGAAGATCATTCTACCGTTACGGCTCACGTAAAAAGAAGCCGCGATGTTACTAATATAGATTATAAACAAAACTTGGATTTTGCAGTTTTATCAAATGATATTGTATTTCAGACTCCATTGCAAAACGTAAAAATTCTTTTATTACAAAACGGAAATTTCAATACTGCTATAAAAAATATTCCTCCACAATACACAATCGGAAATCAACTGGTGTATAAATATAATAAGGAAACTCAATTTTGGGGCGGAAATGAGTTCTTGTATTTTGAGAACAAAGACATTCGCGCAGGAAGTAATAATGTTGCAAGAGTTGGTGCGAATAATGACATATACAACTCATATTTGTACACAAATTTAGCGCGTGCCAATCAGATTTATACTTTAAATCAGGATGTAAATGGGAATTTTGTTGTGAAAAATATAAATGCTTCGAATAATGAAATTGAAGCTGATTATGCCTGGGTTTATTTTAGTCTTTCTGCTCCCCTTTTTAGATCTTCAACCAAAGACATTTATATTACAGGAATGTTTAATAATTACAGCCTTTCGCCAGAATACAAAATGGACTATAATGCAGAAAAAGGACTTTTTGAAAAAGCCGTTATGATTAAGCAGGGTTTTACTAATTTTCAATACACAATTGCAGATAAAAAAGGTGTCATTGACAATGAAAATGCTATTGATGGAAATTTTTATCAAACCGAGAATGAGTACACCATATTAGTTTATTACAAAGAAACGTCTGATCGCTATCAAAGAGTTATCGGAAAAGGAAATGCAAACTCAATAAACATCATAAATTAAAACATTGTTCATCATTCATTAAAACATTGTTAAGGTTTCGGGCGGAATGATTTTTTTTTGTAGATTTGCACATATAACGCACACATATATACTACTTTAGTATGGTTTCTCAAATTACAAGAGGCATAAAAATATCTGTTTTGACTAGTTTTGAAGGTACTTACTTCAAAAACTACAAGATTCATTTTGCCTTTAGTTATGTCGTTACAATCGAAAATCACAGTAAAGATTCTGTTCAGTTAACGTCTCGTCACTGGGAAATTTTTGACTCTCTAAATGATTTAGAAGTTGTTGACGGAGAAGGCGTTATTGGAAAAAAACCTGTTTTAAAACCGGGAGAAAATCACACTTATAGCTCTGGTTGCTTACTATCATCGCCTTATGGCGCTATGAAAGGTCATTTTAATATGATCAATTTTACTACTACAAAAACATTCAAAGTTATTGTTCCTACTTTTAGAATGTGTGCTCCGTTTGCTTTAAATTAATTTACATTAACTTCAATTACTTCTTCTTTTGTAATGGCGTAGACTTTGTCATTTTCTGTTGGAATTAAGTATGAATTGCCGGTAAATTCTCCAAACGAAGGAAAAATCAATTGCTTCGGTTTTCTAAAAAAACAAGACAAACTTAAAAATTGCCTTCCTAATCCTTTTAATTTTATTCCGGGATGAAGATGTCCGCAAAAATTAAAAAGATTTTCTTCTTCTGTTGGATAATGCGTCAGTAAAAAATTATCGATTATCAATTCACTGTAAATTTCAATATTCAAATCAGCGTAAAATTCTTTAGAAATAATATCATGATTTCCTTCAACCAAAATAATCTTTTGCGAATGTTGTTGGGTCCATTCTACAAATAAATCCCATTCGTTATTGATTTTACTGTGAAATAAATCTCCTAAGAAAACAATCGTTTCGGCATTGAACAATTCTAAAACGGCGTTTAAACGGGTAAAATTTTCAAAAATAGCATCTTTCGGAATTCCGATTCCGTGTTTTCTAAAATGCGCAACTTTTCCTAAATGCACATCAGAAATTAAAAGAATCTTCTTTTCTTCCCAAAATACAGCTCCGGATTGATGCAATGTAAATATTTGATTATTGATGACTATTTTCATATTTCTTTTTAGACTTTCATATAACTTGCAGTCATTTTTTTGATTCTTTCCTGCAAAGTTTCGCTAGACAATTTTTCTCTTAATCGATCTGTAATTATAGGAAAACTGAATGGCGTTGGTTTTTTGCATTGTTTCCATACAATTGTCTGGCTGTTAATTCGTTCTAATGCCTGAAGCAAACGACCTTCTTCCAATTGATGTTCAAATGTTTCTATATAAGCTTGTTGCAATAATAGATTATCAGGTTCATAATCTCTAAAAACTTCAAAAAGCAATTGCGAACCACTTTGCAAATGTTTCGTTTTAACAGGTTTTCCCGGCATTCCTGTAAAAACTAATCCGGCAATTACAGCAATATCTCTGAATTTTCTTCGAGCCATTTCGGTCGAATTTAAGCTTTTTTGCAAATCATGATGAATATATTCTGATGAAAATAAGTCATTATCAAAAACTGCCTGCATATCAATTTCCTGATCCGAAAGTAATTCAAATCCGTAATCATTATACGCCAGAGAAAAAGTAATTGGCGAAAGCAAACTAATGCGATACGAAAGTATACTGGCCAAAGCTTCATGCACAAACCGACCTTCGAAAGGATAAAATACGGCATGAAATCCTTCTCTGGTTTTAAAGGTTTCTATTAAAAATTCGTTGGTATCAGGAACAATGCTTTCTTTGCGTTGTCGATCAAAAATAGGTTTTAAGGCTTTTAATTCCGGAGTTAAATTATCTGTATTTGCAGCATATAATTCTTCCCGAAGCAATTCGCTCATTTGCACAGACAAAGCCATACGACCGCCCATCCAACTTACTACTTTTGAAGCTTTTTTAGGATCGGCTTTTCGAACCAAAACCTGCATGTTTTTAACACGGAAAAGTTCAAGTCTTTTTCCGGCAAAAGTAAAAACATCGCCGGGTTTTAATTTTGAGGCAAACCATTCTTCAATAGAACCAATATAGCCTCCGCTTAAAAACTTAACGTTCAAAGATGCATCGCCCACGATTGTCCCAATTTGCATTCGATGATGCATGGCAATTAATCTACTATTGATTTTAAAACGTCCGTCTTCTTCAATCTCCACTTTTTTGAATTCGTCGTACGCTTGTAAACTCTGACTTCCGTTGGTAATGAAATTCAGAATCCAGTTCCAGTTTTCCTTTGTGATATTTTGATAGCAGAATGTTTGTCTCACTTCTTCAAAAATTTCATCAGGAAAAAATCCGTCAGAAACTGCCAAAGTATTTAGATATTGTACCAAAACATCCCAACTGTTTAGATACGGAATTCGGTCTTCGACAATCGTTTTTTCAACTGCTTTTTTAAGCGCCGACGCTTCTATAAGTTCAATTGCATGCGTTGCAAGAAAATAAATAACACTTTCTTTTCCGGGTTGATGACCGCTTCGTCCTGCTCTTTGCAGAAAACGCGCCACACCTTTTGGTCCGCCAACCTGAATAATGGTTTCAACAGGCGCAAAATCAACTCCCAAATCTAAACTCGAAGTACAAACTACTACCTTTAAATCTTCGTTTCTAATCGCATTTTCAACCCACAAACGCGTTTCTCGACTAATACTTCCGTGATGCATGGCCATATCGCCGGCAAATTCTGGATATTTTTCTAATATGGCTTGAAACCACATTTCGCAAGCCGATCGAACATTGGTAAAAATTAAAGTGGTTTTACTCTTTCTTATAATTTTAGCAACCTCATCAATTAAGTGTAATCCCATATGTCCGCGCCACGGATAACTGTCCATTTTCTCGGGCAATATCGAAAGTACTTTTATCTTTTTATTGATATTCGCTTTTATTAAAACCGAATTTTGATACGCTTCAGAATTTAATCCTAGTAAAACTTGTTGCGCTAATTCGAGATTTCCTATTGTTGCTGAAATTCCCCAAATACGCATTTTTGGCGCTACGGTTTTTAATCTGGACAAAGCAAGTTCCATTTGTACGCCGCGTTTTGTACCTAATAATTCATGCCATTCGTCAACTACAATCGCAGAACAATTGGCAAAGGTTTTGGCGAATTCTTTTGATGCTAAAAGCAATTGTAAACTTTCTGGAGTTGTTATTAGTAAATCCGGCATTTTTTTGCTTTGCTTTACTCTTTCGCTTTGCGAAGTATCTCCCGACCGAATTCCAACGGTCATTTGCGTATCTAAATCTTGAACAATTCTTTCAGCAGCTTGTTTTATTTCAACCGAAAGTGCGCGCAAGGGCGTAATCCAGATTGCTTTTAATCCAGGTTTGTGCTTCGTTTTATAATCGGGATTTTTTTTAATATAATCGAGAACGATCGGAAACCATAAGGCATAGGTTTTCCCACTTCCGGTTGGAGCGTTTAACAAACCGTTTTTACCTTGTAGAAAAGCAGTCCAGGTCTGAGTTTGAAAAGGAAATGCTTTCCAACCCTGATCGTGAAACCAGTTTTCTGCAATGGTATATAGTTCGTCTCTGTTCATTTTTTTATAAGGTTCAAAGTTGCAAAGGCTCAGAGGGACAAAGTTTAGCTGTTTTCTAAAGTTTTTTCTTTGAAACTTTGTTGCTTTGTCCCTTTGAACCTTTCATGAAATCATATTTTTTAAATCTTCTATAGAATTAGCTTCGTCTATTTTTTTGTCTTGTCTCCATCTTAAAATTCTCGGAAATCGTGTTGCAATGCCACTTTTGTGTCTTTTTGAAAGTGCAATGCCTTCAAAACCAATTTCGAAAACCAATTGTGGTGTTACGCTTCTTACGGGACCAAATCTTTCTAAAGTATTCTTCTTTATAAAATCATCAACTTTTCTGAATTCGGCATCGGTTAAACCGGAATATGCTTTCGCGAAAGTGACGAGTTCTCGTTCGCCTTTTTCATTGGTTTGCCAAAGTGCAAAAGTATAATCGGTAAAAAGATTCGAACGTCGTCCGTGACCTCGCATAGCATAAGTTAAAACAGCATCAATTACAAGTGGTTCTATTTTCCATTTCCACCAATCGCCTTTTTTTCTTCCTACCTGATAAGCTGAATTGTTGCGCTTTATCATCAAACCTTCACTTTTCATTTCGCGGGCACGCATTCTTTCGTTCGTTACATCTTCCCAGGAATGGAGCAAAATTCTTTCTGATAACTGAAAATGAGCCGTTTTATCTTTTATCGAATTGTATAATTGTTCTAATAACAATCGGCGCTCTACATAAGGTAAATTCCGAATATCTTTCCCTTCCCATTCCAGAATATCATACGCTTTTAAAATTACGGGAACTTTTTCTAACAAAGATGCAGAAATAGTTTTACGACCAATTCTGGCTTGTAAATCATTAAAGGTTCCTATTTCACCTTCAGGAAAAGCCAGAATCTCAGCATCGATAACGGTTCCATTTGGAATAATTCCCACTAAAGATTTAAACTCAGGATATTTATCCGTTACTAATTCTTCTCCTCTCGACCAAACATAAATTTCGCTTTCGCGGATGATGGTTTGTGACCTAATTCCGTCCCATTTATGTTCTACTGACCAATCTTCGGGATTTCCTAAATTTTCTACTTCGCCTTCAATTGGATATGCCAAATAAAACGGATACGGTTTTGATAGATAATCGCTGCTTTTTTCATCCAAAATTAATTCCTGAAAAGTAATAGTGTTCGGATCCCAGTTTCCCATTAATTTATAAGCCAAAGTATCTTCATCCACATTTTCTGCTTTTGATAAGGCGCGCGTCATTAATTTTTGGCTTACGCCGATTCTTAAACTTCCGGTAATTAATTTGGTAAAAACAAAGCGTTCGTAATAATTAAGCGCTAACCAATTTTCATGTAAATATTCTTTTTTCTCAGGATCTGATTTCTTTTTTAAAGCGATAATTTCCTGTAGATATTCAGTTAAACTTTTATCCGAATGTTCTTTTGTAGTTGGAATAATCAAAGCAATGGTTTCGGCCAAATCTCCCACAATATGATAACTTTCTTCAAAAAGCCATAACGGAATATTCGCTAACTCATTTGCCCAAATTCTTAATAAAGTAGTATTGACAGGTCTTGGCGGACGTCGATGTGATAAAATTGCAATTGTCCATACTTTATCTTCCGGCGATGCATTTTTAAAATACGTCGTCAGAGCATCTACTTTTACGTTCGTTTTATTCGAACTGTCAAGGGTTTTTATGAGTTGGGCAAAGTTTTTCATTGACGTATATTATTTTAAACTCGTTCCGCATAATTGTTAAACACATAGAAACATAGGTTTAAAATTGAAAAAGAAGATGTTTTAAAAAATCTAGATTTTCACACATAGCTATGTTTGTTTAAACAAATGAAATGCCTTTAACCACAAAGAAAAACTATGTTTCTATGTGTTAATTTCTTTCCAATTAATTTTTAGAAATAATCGAATTTTCATTTTGATCAGCTTCTTTTTCTTCTTCTTTTTCCATTTCTGCCGTTTCGCCTTCGTATTGTGTTTTTTCGGTTCTGGCATCGTAACCTAATTCTCTCAGATATTTTGAGAAAATATCGGTATAACCATGCGTACAGATTATTTTTTCTGCACCTGTTGCTTTTATGCTATTTAATAAAGAATACCAATCGCAATGATCGCTCAAAACAAAACCTTTGTCAATCGCACGTCTTCGTCTTGCACCTCGAAACGCCATCCAGCCACTTGCGGAACCAGTTACAAAAGGCGTCATTTTTCTGATCCAGATACTTCCGTGCGCGCTTGGTGGAGCGAGAACGATATTCCCTAATAAATCTTCTTTTTTGGTTTCTCGCGTTACTAAAGTTGTTGGCGGAAAATCAACCATAGGACGTAAAACATTCGTCATATTTTCGATCGCGCCGTGTGTATAGATCGTTCCGATATTAGTATCTAAATATTTTAAAAGTCGTTGTGCTTTTCCTAAAGAATATCCAAAGAGAATTGAGGTTTTGCCTTCGGATTTATTTTCTGCCCACCAATTATTGATCTCTGTAATTACTTCAGCTTGGGGCGTCCAATTAAAAGCGGGTAACCCAAAAGTACATTCGGTTATAAACGTATCGCATTTTACGACTTCATACGGAGTTGAAATTCCGTCGTCTTCGGTTTTATAATCTCCGGTAAAAACCCAGACTTCTCCTTTATGCTCTACCCGAACTTGAGAACTTCCTATAATATGTCCGGCGGGATGCAGGGAAAATTTTACATTGTTAATGACAAAGGTTTCTCCCCATTTTTTTCCGCTTACGTTTATTTCGCCTAAGCGATGTCGAATGATTGGAATATTGCTGTAATGTGTAATATAATTTTGATTTCCCCAGCGCGAATGATCGGCGTGACCGTGCGTGATTATGGCATTTTTTACAGGTTTCCACGGGTCGAGATAAACATCGGCCTGCTCGCAATAAATACCTTTATCGTTAAAAGCTAAAAGTGGGATTTTCATACTATTACATTTAAGAAATTCTTTCGGAATAACCTCAAATTTAATTATTTACACTGCCATTTATTTTACACCTTAACGGGATTAGTTTATTTAATTACAACTTTTTAATAATGTATTGTGATATAATCAAATTATCATTTGTACTTTTGTGTAAAATTAAATAATTCGTAATTTTAAAATATTTTATCCCATGTTAAAAGGATTCTTTCATGTACCAAAAGCGGTAAACGAGCCTGTTAAAGGATACGCACCTAACTCACCAGAAAAAGCAGCTGTTCAGGCAGCTTATACCACAATGTGGAATTCTAAAATTGACGTTCCGTTATATATTGGGAGCGAAGAAATCAGAACTGGAAATACAAGAACAATGTCAGCTCCACACGATCACAAACATATCGTAGGAACTTATCATTTAGCTGAAAAACAACATATCGAAAAAGCAATTGCTAATGCACTTGAATCAAGAAAAGCATGGGCAAACATGGCGTGGGAACAACGTGCTGCTATTTTCTTAAAAGCTGCTGAACTTATTGCAGGTCCATACAGAGCTCGTATTAACGCAGCTACAATGATTGGACAATCTAAAAATATTCACCAGGCAGAAATTGATGCTTCTTGTGAATTAATTGACTTTTTACGTTACAACGTAGAATTCATGACTCAAATTTATAACGATCAGCCAAAATCAGATTCTTCTGTTTGGAATCGTTTAGAATACAGACCTCTTGAAGGTTTTGTTTATGCTATTACTCCTTTTAACTTTACTGCTATTGCTGCAAACCTTCCTGCAAGTGCTGCAATGATGGGTAACGTTGTAATCTGGAAACCAAGTGATAGCCAGGTTTTCTCTACACAAATTATCATCGAAGTTTTCAAAGAAGCTGGTGTTCCTGATGGAGTTATCAATGTTGTTTTTGGAGATGCTTTAATGATTACTGATACAGTTTTGGCAAGTCGTGATTTTGCTGGAGTTCACTTTACAGGATCAACTCACGTATTTAAAGATATCTGGGCTAAAATTGGTGCAAATATTCACAATTACAAAACATACCCAAGAATCGTTGGAGAAACTGGTGGTAAAGATTTTATCATTGCACACCCAAGCGCTAACGTAAAACAAGTGACTACAGGAATTACTCGTGGTGCATTTGAATTTCAAGGGCAAAAATGTTCTGCAGCTTCAAGAGCTTATATTCCGCAAAGTTTATGGCCAGCTGTAAAAGAACAATTAATTGCTGATGTAAAATCAATGAAAATGGGTTCTCCGGAAGATTTCGGAAACTTCATTACAGCAGTTATTCACGAAGGTTCTTTTGATAAATTAGCAAGTTATATCGACCAGGCTAAAAAAGATGCTGATGCTGAAATCATCGTTGGAGGAAATTACGATAAATCAGTTGGATACTTTATTGAGCCAACAGTTATTGTAACTACAAACCCAAAATATACTACAATGGAAACCGAATTATTCGGACCAGTTATTACTATTTATGTTTATGAAGATGCAAAATGGGAAGAAACTTTAGAATTAGTTGATACTACTTCTGAGTATGCTTTGACAGGAGCTGTATTTAGCCAGGATCGTTATGCTATTGAAGTAGCAACTACGAAATTGCAAAATGCTGCAGGTAACTTCTACATCAATGATAAACCAACAGGAGCTGTTGTAGGAATGCAACCTTTTGGTGGAGCAAGAGCTTCAGGAACTAACGATAAAGCAGGTTCTGCATTGAACTTATTACGTTGGGCTTCTCCTAGAACTATCAAAGAAACTTTTGTAACTCCAGAAGATTACAGATACCCGTTCTTAGGTTAATTTTTGTTTCAGGTTTAAAGTTTCAAGTTTGAAACTTTGTCAATATAAAAAGCCGAATCTTTTCATTAAGATTCGGCTTTTGCTTTTATAATATTATGTTTATAATGTAGTCATTAAACTTTCAAGCATTTTGAGGATTTTTTCTTCTTTAAAATCTACAATTTAAAACTTGAAATAGTATGAAAACTATCTGCTTCTTTATTTTTTTCTCCTTCGAAAGTATCATAGTTTACGACTAACAGTTTTCCTTTATAAACAATAGTCTCACAAGGATTATCTAATTGTCCGTCAGAACCGTCAGCATTATCATTTTCCCAAATCAATGAAATAGTATTGTTATCTAAATTCAGTTGATGAACGCTATTATTTTCATAATTGGCTATAAAAATGGAGTTTCTTTTTTCATCATAAAAAAAGCCATCACAACATTTTAATTTATCCGAATCAAAAACAACCTTTTTAGATTTCACTTTTCCATCCGAAAAAAATTCCATTTTAGTAATTACTCCATCACCAAAATTTCCCGCATATAAGTTTCCTTTTTTATCAAAAGCAATTCCATCAATTCCAATTGTTCTTTTAGTAACTTCAGGTTTTAAGGTAAAAGTTGCAATCAGGTAATCTTTCTTATTTGATGAATTCAGAACGATATTTTTCTTGTTTAATTCTTCTAATGAAAAACTATAAATTCCGCTTTCTCTTCTGTTTTCAAACAAAGCATCTGTTATATAAATTCTGTTTTTCGACCATCTTACCGCTTCTCCAAAATTAAATCCTTCAGCTAAAACCTCAGCATTTACAGGTTTTCCATCTTTTACATTAATTCGAATTAATCTCGAGAAATTCTCATTTCGGGTAAAAAACTGATTATCCATTATGTATAAATTACCATCAGGTCCAAAGTCCATTCCCATTGGGTGTACTTTTTTTGTAACGGGATGCAATGGCAATTTATCAAACCATGTTACAGGTTTGTCATTTTCATCGAAGGTCAGGATTTTACTGCCGTACTTTTCAAATGAAATTGCGTTTGTAATCGACAGAAACAAATTTCCCTTTTTGTCCAACGCCATTCCGTCTGGAGTTTGACACGTTTCACCTAAGTCTGCAAACAAAGTAGGTTTGATTACTTTAGAAGTTTCGCTGTATTTAATTTCTTGTTTGTTTTCTTGTGAGAATAAATTTGAAGTACTCATTAAAATCAGAATACCAATTGTGCATTTAGTTATTTTTTTCATTTTGTTTTAGGTTAGTTTATTATTTAAAAGAAATTTTATTTTAACATTTCGCTTAGAAGCGCCACCAATACAAGGATAAGTTTGATCATAATTGTTTTTTAAGCGAATATAATTGCAAGAAGTTCTGAGAATTACGGACGCAATTGAAAAGGCCGTTTTAGCAAACAAATAATGAATATTTCATTTTTACTGTGTTCGTATGCTGAAACGCTGTTTTTGAAAGCAAAAACTCATTATTTATAGCAACAAACAATGCTTAATTTTATATTTTGCTATCTTGCTCTCAATTAAATATTCTATGAATTTCATCCAAAAAATTGATATAAAAAGAGTCGTCCTTCATTGTTTCTATTGGATTTTCTTTTTATTCTTTTATTATTCGAATAAATCTGACAACGAAGATTCTTATGCTTTTCTATTTATTTATTCCTGGAAAATTTTAGGACAAGCATCCGTTGGCTATGGTTTGATTTATTGGATTATTCCTCAGACACTAAATAAAAAGAAATATTTACTTTTTATAGTTTCTGCTTTGGGTTGGCTCTATTTCGTTTTTGCCCTTTTAATGATTTTAAAATTTTATTATCTCGAACCAAAATTCCCAGGTTTCTTTGATGACTGGCTTGGACATAAAATGACTGTACCAGAAAGATTAACTTCGGTTAAATTAATTCTAAGAGAATTTTCGTTTATCACATATCCGGTTATTATTTTAGGTTTTATAAGTTTTAACCGTAAACAACAGCGCCTTTTAAAACTGGAAGAAGAAAAAAAATCAATGGAACTGAAGATTCTAAAGAATCAACTGAATCCACATTTTCTCTTTAATACATTGAATAATCTATATACTTTAACCTTAAAAAAAGATGAAAAAGCGCCTGAAGTAATCGCTAAATTATCTGAAATTCTGGATTTTGTATTGTATCGCTGTAACGAAGATTATGTTTCTATCGAAAAAGAAATCACTTTGATAGAAAATTATATTGCATTGGAAAAACTCCGCTACAGCGAAAACAGATTAGACATTTTATTTACTAAAGACATTGAGTATAATCATAAAATTTCGCCTTTAATTGTATTAACTTTTATAGAAAATGCATTTAAACACGGCGTCATAAATGAAACCGAAAAAGCAAAAATAAGATTGCATCTGGAGAGTAAAAAAGAACAAATCGTTTTTAGCATTGAAAACACAAAACCTAAAAATGATTTTGGAAAGATCTCTGATAAATCTAAAATTGGTTTGGACAATGTTCGTAAACAATTGGATTTATTATATCCTAAAAAACATCAATTAGAAATTGAAGAAACTCAGAATAATTATACTGTAAAGCTTTATCTTACTCTTTAAACTAAAACCACTATCTAATTTTATGAAGAAACATTTAATTAATCTATTCCTTTTTTGCTCTTTTATCTCTGTAAACAGTCAATCTAAATCTATAGATACTTTGGTTGATGTTGGAAATCATAAATTACATTTCAAGATCGTAAAAGGCAACGGAACTCCAATTCTTTTTGATTCGGGCGGAGGAAATGATGGTTCTGTTTGGAATTCTATATTAGAAAAATTATCAACTATTACCAATGCTCCTTTGATAACCTATGATCGCGCAGGTTTTGGAAAAAGTACAATCGATACCTTACAAACTGACGAATCAAAACATGGCATTATAAACAGTATTGAAGATCTGGAAAAAGGGCTGAAAAAATTGGGGTATGATAAAGAAATCTTGTTAGTTTCTCATTCTTATGGCGGTTATCTTTCTGCGCTTTACGCTTCCAGACATCCTAAATTAGTTAAAGGTATTGTACTTATCGATGTGAATCATAATTATTACGAAGATGGTGTCATCGAAAAGGTGGTTGCAACGCAAGATAAATTGATTCCGGAATGGAAGAAAAATAATAAAGGGACTTATTACATGTCGGCAACAATTCTTGAAACCGTGAAAATAATGAGTAAAATTTCGATACCGCAAAGTATTCCCGTTGTTGATTTCGTAAACGGAATTCCTTTCTTAAAAGCAACTGAAGAAATTGAACGCTGGAAAGAATGTCATAAAAAATTTGTTGCTAATAATCCCAACGTTACCGGCATTACTGCAAATGGTTGCGGTCACGGAATTTGGATTGGTAATCCGCCATTAGTCATTACTACAATTGCAAAAATGTACGCCAATACCTCTAAACAAAAATCTGAAATTCAGGAGCGTGCCTTACAATATGTCATAACTGCCAACAATGAAGAAAAAGCTGACGATATTGCTTTCAACCATTCTGAAGATGATTTGAATACCTGGGGCTATCGATTACTTGGAAAAAATGAAAATCAAAAAGCAGCAGAAATTTTCAAACTTAACATGCTTCTTAATCCTGCAAGCGCAAATGTGTATGACAGTTATGGAGAAGAATTATTGAAAACAGATCAAAAAGAAGAAGGTATCAAGATGTATAAAAAATCGCTTGAGCTTAATCCTGAAAATAAAAACGCAAAAGAAGTTTTGGAAAGAGTAACAAAAGACAACTCAAAACTGCTAAATTAGATTTTAAAATATTATTCTTTTTTGAATGAAATACAAGTGTATTATAGTTGACGATGAACCTTTGGCAAGAGAATTAATTGCTTCGCATTTAGTGAATTTTGAAAATTTCGAACTAATCGACTCTTTCGAAAATGCGCTTAAAGCTTATACTTTTTTGGAAACAAATACAGTTGATCTGATTTTTCTGGATATAGAAATGCCGCTATTAAAAGGCAATGAATTTTTAAAAAAACTAAAGAATCCGCCCAAAGTAATTTTCACGACCGCTTACAGAGAATATGCGCTTGAAGGATATGAACTTAACGTTATAGACTATCTTTTAAAACCAATAACTTTTGATCGTTTTTTTGTTTCAATCGAAAAATTCAAACAATTACAAAGTCCAAAAAAAGAAATAAGTGCTGCAACTGAAAATCATATTTTTGTAACTAGCGGCGCTAAGAACATCAAAATTATCTTTGACGAAATTTTGTATATCGAAAGTTTAAAAGATTACATCACTATTCATCTTGAAAACGGAAAATCGCACCATATTAAGCAAAACATTTCTGTTTTTGAAAAATTACTAAACTCTAATTTTGTTCGTATTCATCGTTCTTATATCATTCAAATTAAAAAATTAACAGCCTATTCTAAGAATGAAGTCGAAATAAACACTGTAGAAATCCCAATAGGAAATAGTTATAAAGAAAACTGGCTGCATCATTTAGAGACTTCTATCTTGAAATAAAAGAATCCCAATCTTAGAACGAATAAGATTGGGATTCTCGTTTATTTCCAAACCGGAATTTTTACAAAACTGTCATTGTACCATTTTATTTTTAAAGGTTCTTTGGCATCTTTAATAGTTTCATCGGCGACTTCTTTTCCGGTTCCGTAATTGAGTTCTGAGAAGGCGTTTTTATTTACATTCAAAGTAATTAATATTCTACTGCCTTTACTTAATTGTTTGCTTACCAAACGTGTATTCGAAAAAGGAATCGTTTCAATTTTATTTGGTTTTAATAAATTCCGCTTTGTAATGTCTTTAGCATAACTCGACCTTCCAATAAAATAAGCTAAATTAAAATACTCTCCTTCTGGTGTCACTTCGTATAAAGTAACTCCAATATCCATATCTTTTTTGTTGATACTTGCTTTTATTTCGCCTAGAAACGAACCATTTACTAAAAGCGGTTCGTTTAACGGATCACTTATAAAAACATAACCGTTTGTTGTATCGATTTCTTTTCTAATTATAGGATCAGGATAATAGTCATTATTTTGTACTTGTCTGTCGGCAAAATCTACTTCTTGTGAGAGATAACTATTTTTAGCTGGCTTTGCAGCATTCAAAGAATAAAATTTTCCTGATTTATGATCGGTTAAATAAAATGTTAGAAAACCGTTATTCATTTTATCAATAGACGGAGCACTTCTCCACTCGTTGGCGCCCATTACCTGATAATTAATTCTATCTTTCAAGATTTCAGGTTTTGGTCCGTTTTTTAAAATATAATCAAACCATTGATACGTTATTTTATTAGTATTAATGAGGGCATCTGCATCAACTTTGTAACCATTTAATATAGGAGAACCACCTTTTTGCGCACCAAAATGACCGTATGGACCAATGATTAAATAAGAATTGGCTTTGGGATTATACTTTTGAAGTTCTCTTAAATAATACAAACTCGAATTTTGTGAATCATTATAATAACCGTCAATCACTAAAACAGGAATATTTATCTGCGCAAAATCCTTTTTATAAGGCGACATTTTCTGCCAATATGCATCAAAAGAAGGATGTTTTAACCATCTTTGAAAAAATCGATTTGGACTTGCATCAATACTGTCCATTTTTTTGTAGGCAACTCCGGTTTCCCACCATTTAAATTGCATTTTTCTAAAACGCTGTCTGTCATTTCCCGCAATTGTATCCAGATATTTGTTATTGCCAACATAAAAAGACCATTCATAATTAGGATTTATAAATACGTTGTTTTCCATTGGCAAACCCATTCCGGCTCTATTCGCAACATAAGGAACAATGGTTTTTAGCGCAGGATGCATTTTTTTGCAAGCCGCCCATTGCGTCAATCCATTGTAACTGCCGCCATACATGCCTATACTTCCGTTACACCATTTTTGTTTACTAATCCAGTCAATTACATCATACGCATCATTGGCGTCATTCTCGTATGGAAATATCTCTTCCTGACTAAATCGTTTACCTCTCGCATAAGCAATTACACCAATATAATCCTTGTCTGCAGCTGCTTTCAAAGATTTAATATCTCTTGTTTCCGTAACATAAATCGTATATTGAAGTATTACAGGTTTTGGAATAGAAACTCCTTTTTTCCGAACCACTATTGCTGAAATAAATGCGCCATCGCGAGTTTTAATCATTACGCTATCCTGAATATTGTAAGCACTTTTTAAATCTTCGGATTTTGTTTTATTTGTTTGCTGCGAATATGTATTTAATACTAGTAAAATAAGAAATACAAAGTTTAAAATTGTTCTCATTGAATTGTTTTAAAGTAGTTTATTTTTAAAAGAATACGATCTGTAGAAATCCGGATTTTCGTTAAATCTAGAAATAGCAATGCCCTTTACAGCACAAAGAATTAGCTGTAAACATTAAAAAAACGATAAAAATTATGGATTAAATCCCGTTACTATTTTTGAATTTGACCGCTTGGCGATTTGAAACTTCCAGTAATTCTCCGGTTTTTAGTTTTACTTCGAGTTTGCCGCCAATTGTTCTGTTTACTTCCTGAATGTATTTAATATTGATAATTTCAGTTCTGTTGATTCTGAAAAAAGTATTTTCATCTAATATCTCTTCCCATTGCCGAAGAGAACGCCTTTGAAGTGCTTTGTTTCCCTGAAAAAAAAGTCTGGTATAATTTTCAAGTGATTCTATTAAATAAATTTCATCTAATGGAATAAAGAATCGTTTTTCTCCATCTTTAATGAAAATTTTTCTGTCCGTTACAGCATTATCCAAAGAAGATTTTAGCTTTATCGTATTTCTTACTTTTTCGATTGCTTTCGAGAAACGCTCTTCTCTTATGGGTTTCATTAAATAATCTAAAGCATTTACTTCAAAAGCTTGTACTGCATATTGATTATAAGCTGTAACAAATAATACTTCGGGCACATTATCTAAAGATTCTAATAAATCGAAACCGGATTTTTCAGGCATTTGAATATCTAAGAAAATTAAATCAGGTTTATGGATTTCAATCAAATCCTTTGAATTATCAGCATTTTCAGCTTCGCCTACAAGAACAAAATCATCGTACGCTGATAAAGCTCTTTTTAGTTCTTCTCTTGCCAAACGTTCATCATCAATTATTATAACTTTTATCTTTTTCATTTCGATGGTAATAAAATTGTTGCCAAAACCGTTTCGTTGTCCTTCTCTTTAATTTCAAAAATGGCATTTCCGTTGTATTGTAGCAATAATCTTTCTTTGAGATTATTTAAACCAATTCCTGACTTATTACCTTCCAGATTTAATTTACCCGAATTTTCAACATTGATCTTTATAAAATTGCCTTCTTCCTGAATTATTACATTAATAAATCCTCCATTTTTTCTTTTTTCAATTCCGTGTTTTATTGCATTCTCAACCAACGTCTGAATACTTAAAGGCAGAATTGAATATTTTAACAAATCAACATTAGTTTCAATTTTGATTTGCAAACGTTCTTCAAATCGAATTTTTTCTAATTCCAGATAATCTTTCACGAGATTGATTTCGTCACTTAAGGATATCAATCTCTCAACATTACTGTTTAGGGAATTTCTCAGCAACTCAGATAAAAGATCAATTGCTCGTCTTGCCGAATTTGGGTTTTCTAATACCAGATATTTTATATTATTTAATGAATTAAAAAAGAAATGCGGATTAAGCTGCGCGCTTAGATTATTCAGTTGCGCTTCTTTTATTATAAGTGACAAACGGGCATTTTCTTTTACCGTTTCAATTTCAAGTCTTGAATAATGATATAGATGATATGCTAATATCCAAATCGACATTAATCTTGTACCGGTCATAAAAACCTGTAATTGTATAGATTTAAAAAATGGTACAAATGAAATTGAATTGTTTTCTAAGAAAAACAAACGTACCAGATAAAGTTTAGCAACAATCAAAAACATATATAACAAAGAAAGAACCAAAATACTAATGGCAATCTTAGGCACTAATCTCTTTAGATTTAATTTATTCCATCCCTTTCTTAAGGCAAAATTTCTGTAAATATGCGTTAATGTAATACCAATTGCGACATCCAGAATTAAATCGGCTATGCCAATTTTCCAACTAAAATTACCTCCAAAAAAAGCCGAAAATCCCCAATACAAAGAAGTGGTAATCCATGCAATGAATTGAATTTTCCAATAAGTTGAGATTTTCTTAATCATTTTCTAAATAAAGTCGTTAGTACTTTAGTAAAGATATTCCACTAATACAGATTGAACAAATAAAAGTACATAAGCGAAAAATAATAGGGGACGAATAAAACTTCTTTAAAGATTTTGCTAATTTGATATACTCTAAAAATCTTTGTAACCTCGCAGAAAGCCACATATTTCAAATAATCTTTAAGTCATTTGCTAAAAACTGTTTCTTCAAAACCAAATATTATCACTTTAAAATACTGTAATACAACAAACTGACAATAATTTGATAAATACATATTTATAATTTTGTAATACTTTTCTTATTTAAATGATCGTCAATATGTTACGTTATCAAAAAATCTTATTCTGTTATTATAAAAACTTTTCGTTACTCAATATAAACCAGCTTGACGATAAATTTGCCTTACATAAAATTAATTACCTATAAATAAAAATACAGATTATGAGAAATTTAAATAATGTCCCTAAAGTAATTTTAGAATCAAAAAGTATTGGTCATTCAATCGATTTTACATGGACAAAAAAGAAAATAAATAAGTTCTTAGATCCTCTTAATCAAAATGATGAACTTGAAAATGCGTTAACACATATTAATCACAAAGGTTCTGTTGGATTAACTACTGCATTATTAGAATGGATTTATTGGCGTTTTACTGGTTATACACAATCAACACATGATATTCAAAAACGTATTGAAGCACTTTGGTGTTCTATCAATGATCGTGAGCAAACAAATCCATTATTATTTGATACTGATCTTGATGTTCCTGCGGTAGGATCTGTTGATGGTGTATTGTGGATCGCTTTAATGAATGTGAGAATGGTTGATGTAAGATATAGAAAAGGTTCTTATTTTTTACAAAACGAGCTTCTGGGATTAGTATTACTTGCACGCCATATAACTCCAAAGAAAAGTGTTTTTGACAAATGGCTTAATGATATTGTTTCCAATTTAATACGTTTATATCCTTGTCCTTATAATTTTACCAATTTAGATGAATCTGATGAAGCGATATATAATTCAACAGATGAGCCTGCGATATGCCGCGAATTTTTCTTTGATTCTCAATTTAAATATTCTCAAGCTACAACAGCAGAAGCGCTTCATAACTTCATCGAAAATTTAGATCATAAAGCAAATCCATTTTTGCAACTAACAAGAAAAGCATCTTAATTATAATTCATTTTTTGATATGCAAAACCCGATAATAATACTTGAATGTAAATTATTATCGGGTTCTTTTTATAATTTCGAGAAAAACTAAACCGTAAACTTCAAAGGTAAGTGCACTACTTTTTTGGTTTCGAAAAATTCATCTTCAAAAATGGTAGACAAATCATATAATGTAGCTTTTGGAAAATCTTTTAATTCTTCTGCCAAATCGCCACCTTTAAGATATAAAATTCCGTTTCTCAAAGTATGTTTATGTTGTTTCTTGATTTTATCTTTTATCCACGAAACGAAATCCGGCATGTTGGTTACAGCGCGACTTACAATAAAATCGAAATCACCTTTTACCAATTCAGCACGTTTTTGTTCAGCTTTTACATTTTTTAATTCTAACGCATCAACAACGCCCTGAACTACTTTTATTTTTTTTGCAATAACATCAATTAAGTAAAAACGGGTTTCAGGAAAAAGAATTGCTAACGGAATACCTGGAAATCCACCACCGGTTCCAACATCAAGAACAGTTGCTCCGGGTTCAAATTTCATGATTTTTGCAATTCCAAGCGAATGCAAAATATGTTTCGTATATAATGCATCAATATCTTTCCTTGAAATCACATTGATTTTTTCATTCCAATCGTGGTATAAAAAGTCTAATTTTTGAAATTGTTCGATTTGAATATCGGTCAAATCAGGAAAATATTTCAATATCTCATCCATTGCTCTAAATTTTTAACAAAAGTACTACTTTACAGTTGAAATATTTAACTCAATTTTGCAAATTGAAAATTTATAATAATTACCTTTGAAACCTATTTAAAATAATTATGAATAACACTGCGCCTACATTTGCTAAGCAAGACAATCTGAAGTTCTTCAGAACACTTAACTCACGAGTAAACAATTACTTCAAGGAGAACAACATTCAGAAAACCGGAAACTGGAAGCTGCACTTAAAAGCTGTTATTCTTTTTGCCGTTTTTCTAACGCCGTACTTTTTGATCCTAACTCTTGACATGCCTTTTTGGGCACAATTGTTACTAAACATTCTGATGGGAGTTGGAATGGCCGGAATTGGAATGAACGTGATGCACGACGGAAACCACGGATCTTACTCTTCTAAATCATGGATCAACAAAATTATGGGTGGAAGTATTTATGTATTAGCCGGAAACGTTCACAACTGGCAAGTACAACACAATGTATTACACCATACTTATACAAACATTCACGGTCATGATGAAGATCTTGACGCTGGAAGAATTATTCGTTTTACACAAAATGCTGAATGGCACCGTTTTCATAAATTTCAACATTATTATTCTTTCTTCTTGTACGGACTTTTGACTTTCAATTGGGCTTTAACAACCGATTTCAAGCAAATGAAAAACTATCTAAAGAGAAAATTATCATACGGAGCACCACAAAGTCCAACCAAATTATGGACAGTTTTGGTAATTACTAAAATTATCTACGTTTTAATCTGGATGGCTTTGCCAATGATTTTAGGCGTAACATGGTGGAAAGTTGTTATTGGATTTTTCGTAATGCATTATACTGCAGGATTAATTTTAAGTATTGTTTTTCAATTGGCACACGTAGTTGAAGAAACTTCAAATCCGATTCCTAATGAAGATGGAGAAATGGAAAACACATGGGCAATTCACCAATTGTATACAACAGCTAATTTTGCTCCAAAAAACAAAATAATCAACTGGTTTACAGGAGGATTAAATCACCAAATTGAACATCATATTTTCCCGAATATCAGTCATATTCACTACGGAAAAATTGCCGAAATTGTAAAACAAACCGCAATCGAATGCAATTTGCCTTATCATGAATTCAAAACCATGAGAGGAGCCGTTATTGCACATTACAAGCATTTGAAAGATCTTGGAATGAAGCCGGAACTAGCATAAAAACAAAAAATCTATTAATAATTAACCTTCCTTAATTAAAGTTGAAATTAAGGACATTCAAAATTTTTATAATGAATCATATTCTTTCAGACAGAATCAACAACTTAGCGACATCACAGACTTTAGCAATGGCTGCTTTAGCACGCGAATTAAAAGCACAAGGAAAAGATATTATCAGTTTAAGTTTAGGTGAGCCTGACTTTAATACACCAGATTTTATTAAAGAAGCTGTTAAAAAAGCAGTCGATGAAAATTACAGTACATATTCTCCAGTAGAAGGTTATTTAGAATTGAGAGAAGCAATTTGCAGAAAATTCAAAAGAGACAATAATTTAGACTACAAACCAACTCAAATAGTAGTTTCTACAGGAGCAAAACAATCTTTATACAACATTGCGCAAGTAATGTTAAACGATGGTGACGAGGTTATTTTACCAGCACCTTACTGGGTTTCTTACTTCGAAATTGTTAAACTTTCAGGTGGAGTTCCTGTTGAAGTTCCAACGTCTGTAGATACTGATTTCAAAATTACACCAGAACAATTAGAAGCAGCGATCACACCAAAAACAAAAATGATGTGGTTTTCTTCTCCTTGTAATCCATCAGGATCTGTATATAGCAGAGAAGAATTAACGGCACTTGCAAAAGTTTTAGAAAAACACCCAAATATATATGTAGTTGCTGACGAAATTTATGAGCACATTAATTTCTCAGGAACTTTCTGCAGCATTGGTTCAATTCCTGGAATGTTAGAAAGAACAATCACTGTAAACGGAGTTGCAAAAGCATTTGCAATGACAGGATACAGAATTGGTTATATTGGAGCACCGGAATTTATCGCAAAAGCGTGTACAAAAATTCAGGGACAAGTAACTTCAGGAGCAAACTCTGTGGCACAACGCGCTACAATTACTGCTGTAGATGCTGATCCAAGTGTATTAAACCACATGGTTGAAGCTTTCCACGGTCGTAGAGATTTAGTTGTTGGATTATTAAAAGAAATTCCAGGAGTAAAAATCAACGTTCCGGAAGGAGCATTTTATGTATTCCCAGACGTTTCTTCTTTCTTCGGAAAAACATTAAGAGGAACTGAAATCAAAGATGCAAACGACGTTTCAATGTACCTTTTGGCAGAAGCTAACGTAGCAACTGTAACAGGTGATGCTTTCGGAAATCCAAATTGCATTCGTTTCTCTTACGCAACAAGCAATGACATTTTAAAAGAAGCGTTACGCAGAATCAAAGAAGCTTTGACTGCATAACAACATCAATAATTTTATTAAAACGGCTTAAGGTTCAAAGTTTCATCACTTTATACTTTAAGCTGTTTTTTTTTATACACTTATTTTGGGCGTGTCCCTCCGGGTCGGGCTATTCGCTACAAGTCCTCGCACTTCCTTCGTCAGGCTGTGGGCTATCCGCTTCTATCCCTCACGCAAAACGGTAAACCAAATCTTTAGAATTTCAAAAGAACCCTTCTCAAAACCTTTTCTGTTTATAAAATTCCCATTCTACAATCTTATAAATCGACACTATAATTCTGTAAGACAAAAGCTTCTGTAAATTCCCAACTTTGTATAACACATAATTTAAAAAAATATTATCATGATACATACAGAAGAAACTACCACAGAAACAGTTAATACACTTGAAGGATTAATTTCTATTTTAGAAGATGGAAAACTAGGATATACAAATGCCGCTGAGCATGTAAACGATTTGTCAATTAAAGCTGAATTTTTAGATTACGCCCGAGAACGCGCTTTATTCATAGTTGAATTGCAAGACCAAATCAACAAACTAGGAAAATCAACCGATACTTCTGGCGGAGGTGCATTAGGCGCTTTGCATCGTACCTGGATTGACATTAAATCATCATTTACTGGCGGAGATACCGAAGCGATTGTAAATGCATGTATTACCGGAGAAGAAGCTGCTATTGAAAAATACAAAATGGCTCTGGATAAAAACGAACTTGAAGGCACTCAAATTGCTATTATTTCGAAACAATTAAATAATATTCAAAGCACATGGGATAAAATTAAAGCGAAAAGATTGTCATAATAATTGACACTATTTTTTTTGGAGCGGAAACTACTTGGTTTAATAACCAAGTAGTTTTTTTTTGTTCTGTAGGAATTTGAAAATAAATCTCTACTTTCGCCCCCGACCAAAAAAATATAAATTCACAACCAAAAAATGTTCCATGAATCTAGCATTACGCAATTCGTTCTTAATTTTAATCTTTACTTTATTTTTTAGCAATCAGGCAAAATCCCAAGAAGAAGGCAACGCTATAAAAGCCTCAATAGGTTTTGTATCAAGCACTTCAAATTATATAGAAGAAGATCCTGAAATCATAGATGGTTCTGGTTTTTATGCAGAGGGAGAATATGTAATTGGACTAACAACATGGTTTAGTGTAAGGCCATATGCAGGAGTAATTTTAACATCAACCGACGAAGATGCTGTTAAGAACCCAAAAGGTTACAGAGTAGAAACTAAAGCTTTTTTAGTAGGTGGAAAAGTTCGTCTTTGTGCCCCAATACCTTGGGTAGCTCCTTTTATAGAAGCTGGTATTGGTACCTCAATAGGTTCATTTGTAACCTATACAAAGGACGTTAATAAAAAAGCGAGTGGCGCTCAGGTTCATATTCCTATAAGTGTAGGTCTGGCAGTTGGACGTAAAAACAATATAGAAATTGGAATCTCTTTCTATGGGCATCCGTCTATTGAACAATCTTCTTGAGTATTTGCTGCAGGACTTTCTTTTCCATTAGATTAATAGATCATTTGCCGCAAAATTTCAAGAATAGAAAAACTACTTGGTTAATAAACTAAGTAGTTTTTTGTTTTATTAAAAACTGAAGTAATATATTTTTATATCAAATTCTATAAAACAAAGTATCAAATGAAAAAAGTAATTTTAGATTTAGCAGTAACCTTGGATGGTTTTATTGAAGGTGCTAATGGAGAAATCGATTGGTGCATTATGGACGATGATATGGATTTTGATAATTTTTTATCTGGCATAGATACTATTTTTTATGGTCGGGTAAGTTATGACGCTTGGGGTAATTTTCAACCAGATGAAAATGCAAGTTCTGCCGAAAAAGCACTTTGGGAAGGAGTACATTCAAAAATAAAATATGTTTTTTCCGGTCAAAATAAAAAAGCTGATGATAATGCCATTTTCATCAATTCTGATATCGCAAATACAGTAAATGAAATTAAGGAGCAATCCGGGAAAAACATTTGGCTTTATGGCGGAGCAAGTCTTATTAAAACTTTTATTCAATTAAATCTTATAGATATATACAGAATATCCATTCATCCAATAGCTTTAGGAAACGGCAAACCGCTATTTGAAGATTTAAAAGAACGAATAGAATTAAAATTACTTGAAACCAATATTTTCAAATCAGGAGTTGTTCAACTTATTTACGAACCAATTCAATAAATACAAAAATTTCGTTTATCATCATTCCATATAAGTTAACTATTTCAAAAAAAGTCACTTCAGTATTAGTAAACTCGAAATATTTATAAGAACTTTGCAAACTTTTTTCCGTGAATACCACAGAAGGTTAAAGTCTTAAAAATGAAGAAGATCGAAATATTAGCTCCGGCTAAAGATTTAATTGGAGGAATGGCAGCCATAAATAGTGGCGCCGATGCAGTTTATATTGGCGCACCACAATTTGGAGCACGCTCAAATGCCAACAACTCTATCGAAGATGTTGCTGCATTAGTGCAATATGCGCACTTATTTAATGCTCAGGTTTTTGTGGTAATGAATACCATTTTATACGACAACGAACTAGAAACGTGTCGTTCAATGATCTGGGAATTATACGATATTGGTGTCGATGCCTTGATTATTCAGGATATGGCGATTATGGAAATGGACTTACCTCCAATCGTACTTCACGCCAGCACACAAGCCAATAACCGTGATGCCGATAAAATTAAATTCCTTAAAGATGCCGGAATCAAACGTGTGGTTTTAGCCCGCGAATTGAACTTGCATCAAATTAAAACAATTTACGACCATGCCGATGTTGAATTAGAATTTTTCGTGACCGGTGCATTATGTGTATCTTTTAGCGGAAACTGCTATATGAGTGTGGCAAACGGAGAACGCAGCGCCAATCGTGGTTCTTGTGCACAAAACTGCCGTTTACCTTATAACTTAATCGACGGAAACGGAGAAACTTTAATCAAAAACAGTCACTTACTTTCGATAAAAGATTTAGATATTTCAGAGCAAATTCCTAATTTGATCGAAGCAGGAATCGTTTCTTTTAAAATCGAAGGACGTCTAAAAGATGTAGTTTACGTAAAAAACAACGTTTCTTATTTACGTCAAAAACTAGACAGTTATTTAGAAGGCGCAGGACGCGGAAAATACATCAAAGCTTCTTCCGGAACTTGTACTTATACTTTTGATTCTTCTTTAAATAGAACCTTCAACCGTGGTTATACAGATTATTTCGTAAACGAAAGACACAGTTCCATTGGTTCTTGGGAAAGCCCAAAATCAAAAGGTCAATATATTGGTAAATTAATCAGAACTGCTGGAAATGCTTACGAAATCGAAAACGGCGAATTATTAAACAACGGTGATGGACTTTGCTTCATCAATGAAAACAATGAAGCCGACGGAATCTATGTAAACAAAGCCGAAAACGGTAAAATTTATCCAAACGTTTTAAAAGAAGTAAAAGACGGAACTTTCATCTACAGAAATAACGACGCCGCTTTCATCAAAATTGTTGAAAGAGAAGACAGTGCCGTTCGTAAATTAAGCACGACTTTATTACTTACCGAAACAGAAACTGGTTTTGAACTTATCGCAACCGATGAAGACGGAAACGTAAGCACCGTAAATTTAGAACACGTAAAAGAGCAGACTAAAACCGGCGAATCAATCGAAGAAAATATTAAAACGCAATTGGCAAAAACAGGTTTCACACCTTATAAAGCCGATCAAATCAACGTTATGTTTTCTCAAAACTGGTTCCTTCCTATTTCAAAAATCAACGAAATGCGAAGAACGGTTTATGATCAGTTGACTGAAATTCGTTTAGCAAACTACAAACGCGAAGAACACCAAATGGTAAAAACATCGCATCCGTATCCTGAAACTAAACTAGATTTCATGTATAACGTTTCGAACAAAACAGCTCGTAAATTCTACGAACGCCACGGTGTTACCGAAATTGAAAAAGCATTCGAATTACAATGGGATCCAGGAAAATCTCGTGTAATGACAACCAAATATTGCATCAAATACGAATTAAAAAAATGCCCGATACACCAAAAAGATATTGTAGGAGTTAAGGTAAAAGAACCTTTGGTTTTAAAACAAGGCGAACTTGAATACAAACTAAAATTCAACTGCAAACCCTGCGAAATGGAAATCTGGGAAAAAGATGCTGAATTCGAAATCGAAGAAGATCATTTTCATTAATATAATTTAACCGCAAAGTTTTTTTACCGCAAAGTTCGCAAAGGAATACGCAAGGTTCGCAAAGATTTTAAAATTAATCTTTGCGAACCTTTTTCTTTTACTTAAAAATCAAAATCCTTGCGTTCTTCGCGTAAATCTTTGCGAACTTTGCGGTTAAACTTAGATTGTGAAGACGCACTGCAGTGCGCCTCTACACTAATACATATCAATAGAACTTTGTGGTTAAAAACATTTTTCGCTACTTTTACTACTCCATTATTTACAACACTCCAAAATGAAAATACTACTCCTTGGTTCAGGCGAATTAGGCAAAGAATTTGTCATTGCCGCACAACGAATCGGACAAACCATAATTGCAATTGATAGTTACGAAAATGCTCCCGCAATGCAAGTTGCACACGGTTTTGAAGTCATCAATATGCTTGACGGCGAAGCTCTTGACCGAATCGTAGCCAAACACAAACCAGACTTCATAGTTCCTGAAATAGAAGCCATTCGCACCGAACGTTTTTACGATTACGAGAAACAAGGTATCACCGTTGTTCCTTCGGCGAAAGCGGCAAACTTTACCATGAATCGTAAAGCTATCCGTGATTTAGCTTCAAAAGAATTAGGTTTAAAAACAGCCAAATATCAATACGCAACTTCAGCAGAAGAATTGCAAAAAGCCGTTCAGGAAGTTGGAATTCCTTGCGTTGTAAAACCTTTAATGTCTTCTTCCGGAAAAGGACAATCGACTATAAAAACCGAAAGTGATATCGAGAAAGCGTGGAAATATGCTGTTGCAGGTTCTCGTGGCGATGTTATCGAAGTTATTGTAGAAGCTTTTGTTGATTTCAATTCGGAAATTACGCTTTTAACGATTACTCAAAATAACAATCCAACCTTGTTTTGTGCTCCAATTGGTCACAGACAAGAACGTGGTGATTATCAGGAAAGCTGGCAACCTGCTTTAGTTTCAGAAAAAGATTTATATGAAGCGCAAGATATGGCCGAAAAAATTACTGAAGCGCTTGGCGGAGCTGGACTTTTTGGTGTTGAATTTTTCCTAACCAATGAAGGAGTTTATTTTTCAGAACTTTCTCCGCGCCCGCATGATACCGGAATGGTAACTCTGGCGGGAACACAGAATTTTAATGAATTCGAATTGCATTTACGCGCCATTTTAAGCCTTCCTATTTTCGAAATTACATTAGAAAAAGCTGGAGCAAGCGCCGTAATTTTAGCATCAGAAGATTCTACAAATCCTACTTTTACCGGAATAGAAAAAGTAGCTTCTTTACCAAAAACTGATTTCAGAATATTTGGAAAACCAACTTCAAGACCTTATCGCCGAATGGGAGTTGTATTAAGTCATGATTCACTGGCAACTCCAATCGAGGAGATTGTTGAACGTGCCAAAACAACTTCGAAACTAATAACTGTAAACTCTTAAAAATGAAAAAAGCATTATCTATACTATTCCTATTTGTTGGAATAGCAACACAAGCTCAGGATAAAAAAACAACCGAAAAACCTCAAATCGTAGAAACAGCTTGCGGAGAATGTCAATTTGGAATGAAAGGAAAAAGTTGTGACTTAGCAGTTCGTATTGATGGAAAAGCTTATTTCGTTGACGGAACTACAATTGACCAACATGGAGACGCTCATGCCGAAGATGGTTTTTGCAATAAAATACGCAAAGCTTCAGTTACCGGAAAAGTAGAAAACGGTCGTTTTAAAGCTACTTCATTCACTTTAATAAAAGAAAAATAATGGCATTAATTCTTGAAAATATTGCCAAACACGTTTCGCTAACTCCTGAAGAACAAGCTCTTTTTTTATCTAAAACCGAAACACATAACTACAAAGCCAAAACAATTTTGCTAAGTGCGGGCGAAGTTTGTAAACATTCATATTTTGTGAATTCCGGAATTTTAAGAAGCTTCAATATCAACGATAATATCGTAGAACATGTACTGTCGTTTGCTTGTCAAGGTTGGTGGATGAGCGATATGTACAGTTATTTTTCGCAAAAACCAGGACAGCTTTTTATAGAAGTTTTAGAAGATGCAGAAGTAATTTCTTTATCCAAAGAAAATCAGGAACGATTGTTTCACGAAATTCCAAAATTAGAACGTTTTTTCAGAATATTAATTGAGAACTCATTAGTTGCCAATCAACAAAGATTAATGGACAACTTGAGTTTACCTGCAGAAGAACGATTTGAGAAATTCTCTACTAAATACGGAAATCTGGTACATAAAGTACCTCAAAAACAAATCGCTTCTTTCATAGGTGTTACACCTGAATTCTTCAGTAAAATGAAAGCAAGACTTTTGAAAAAATAAAATTTAACTATTAAGATATTAAGGTTCATTAAGAACAAAACTTAATTTTCTTAATATCTTAATGGTAAAAAAAACAAAAAACCAGTTCAATGAACTGGTTTTTCTTTTGAATTAAAATTGCTCAACCTCCGTAGAATGCTCCATCGCCGTTATAGTTGATTTTCCTATCATAACCGTATTCTGAACAGCATCAAAATAAGAAGTTCCTACGAACGCCTGATGTTTTACCGCTCTGAATCCGTTTTTCTGCAAAGCAAATTCTCTTTCCTGCAATTCAGAATATCCTGCCATTCCACGTTCTTTATATGCTTTAGACAATTCGAACATACTTGTGTTCAAAGCATGGAATCCAGCCAAAGTAATGAATTGGAATTTATATCCCATCGCAGCTAAGTCTTCTCTGAATGTTTCCATTTCGGCAACTGATAATTTTGCAGCCCAGTTAAAAGAAGGCGAACAATTGTAAGCTAACATTTTATCCGGAAATTCTTTTTTCATAGCATCAGCAAACTTTTTAGCATAAACTAAATCAGGATTACTGGTTTCCATCCAAATTAAATCAGCATAAGGTGCATAACTTAAACCTCTTGCAATTCCCTGATCGATCCCGCTATTTACATAGAAGAAACCTTCATTTGTTTTTTCGCCTGTAATAAATTTAGCATCTCTAGGATCCGCATCGCTTGTCAATAAATTAGCTGCATCAGCATCTGTTCTTGCCACAATAAGTGTAGAAACTCCCATAACATCTGCCGCTAAACGAGCTGCAATCAACTTATTAATTGCTTCCTGAGTTGGAACCAAAACTTTTCCGCCTAAGTGTCCGCATTTTTTAGCAGAACTCAATTGATCTTCAAAATGAACTCCTGAAGCCCCCGCTTCAATCATTGATTTCATAAGTTCAAAAGCATTTAAGTTTCCGCCAAAACCAGCTTCGGCATCAGCTACAATCGGAACCAGATAATCTTTTTTATCTTCAACTCCATTTACCGTCTGAATTTGATCAGCACGTAAAAGAGCATTATTAATTTTTTTAACCACCATTGGCACACTATTTACCGGATAAAGCGATTGGTCAGGATACATTTCTCCCGCCAAATTTGCATCAGCGGCAACTTGCCATCCGCTCAAATAAATCGCTTCTAAACCAGCATCGACTTCCTGAATCGCCTGATTTCCTGTCAATGCGCCCAAACCAGCAACATAATCCTGACTTTTTAACTTTCTCCATAATTTTTGCGCTCCTATTTTAGCAATAGAATGCTCAATTTGATATGAACCCTGAAGCGTAATCACTTCTGTAGCAGTATAAGGACGTTCAACGCCTTTCCATCTTGGGTTCGTAATCCAATCGTTAATCAATTCCTGAATTCTGTCTTCTGTTGTTTTCATAAATAATATAGTTAAGTTGGTTAGTAAAAGCATTTTATTCAATTAAAAATTTTGAATTAAAAATTAAAAATCTGTGCTATCTGCGTAAAGAATATTTTTAATTTTTAATTCTCGATTTTTAATTCATTATAAATATTTGTAGCAAGGAATAGTCAGGAAATCGACAAAATCAATATTTACAACTAGTCGTTCCAGAACTTTTTCAGCTAAAGGAAATTGTCTTTTTTCGTAATTTTCTTCGCCCAATTCGTCTTTAATTTTCTTGAACTCATCTAAAGCCAATTCGTGATAATAAGCCAGATCTAATTTTTTGCCATTATCCAAAACCACTTTGTTCTGAAGCCATTGCCACAATTGTGATCTTGAGATTTCGGCTGTTGCAGCATCTTCCATTAAATTATGCAAAGCCGCGGCACCTTGTCCGTTCAGCCATGAAGCCAGATACAAAACTCCAACGTTGATATTTTTTCGAACACCATTTTCAGTAATGATTCCAATTGGTGGTTCAATCAAATCTTCTTCTGTAATTTTTCGATGTTCTCTTTTTATATGTATCTGATTTGGAGTTGGCATTCCTTTATCAAAAATTTCTTTTGCAATTGAAACCAAATCCGGATGTGCTACCCAAGTTCCGTCGTGTCCGTTTCTAACTTCACGTTCTTTATCGGTTTTTACTTTTGCAAAAGCAACAGCATTGGCTTCTTCATTATTCTTAATCGGAATTTGAGCTGCCATTCCGCCAATAGCGTGAATTCCTCTTTTATGACATCTTTGAATTACCAAATTCGAGTAGGCATTCATAAAAGGTGAAGTCATATTTACCTGATCGCGATCCGGAACAATAAACTTTGGGTTCTTGCGGAATTTCTTGATGTAAGAGAAAATATAATCCCAACGTCCACAATTTAATCCCACGATATGTTCTTTCAATTCATAAATAATTTCATCTAACTGAAAACTTGCCGTTATGGTTTCGATTAAAACCGTCACTTTTATTGTTCCGCGTTCTAATTTTAAATAATCTTCTGTAAAATCAACTACAGTATTCCACCAACGCGCTTCCAGATAATGCTCTAATTTTGGAATATAGAAATACGGTCCTGAATTGTTTTCTAAAAGCCTTTTGTGATTGTGAAAAACATACAATCCAAAATCAACCAAAGAACCTGAAACTTCTTTTCCTTCAATTAAAAGATGTTTTTCCGGTAAATGCAAACCTCTTGGACGTACAATCAATGTTGCAATTTTCTCATTTAAATGATATGATTTGTGTTTAGCCAAATCAGTATATGTAATGGTTTTGTTAACCGCATCGATTAAATTTATTTGTCCGTCCATTAAATTTTGCCAGGTTGGCGAAGTGCTGTCTTCAAAATCAGCCATAAAAGTTTTCGCGCCGGAATTCAATGCATTGATTATCATTTTTCGATCTACAGGTCCGGTAATCTCCACTCTCCTATCTTGTAAATCTTTCGGAATTTCTCCAGCGGTCCAATTACTTTCTCTGACGGTTTTGGTTTCTGAAGGAAAAGATGGCATGACGCCCTGATCAAAAGCACTTTGTTTTTGCTCGCGCTGTAACAATAACAGTTTTCGTTGCGATTCGAATTTTCGATGCAAATCACCTATAAAAACAATCGCTTCTTCTGTCCAGATCTTTGGATAAGAAAGGCTCTTTTCGGCTAAAAATTCCATTGCCGTCTCGGTAATCTCTAATTGGTTTTTCATAGCTGCTGATTTTAATTATTCCTCAATTGTTTTCTTAATTTCTATCATTTCAAGAAAATAGTTTCTATAACAATCTGATGGTTAATATTTTCTACACCACAATATTAGAAAAAAGTTTTTTACAAAACAAGCGAACGTTCGCTAAATATTAAAAATAATTTTTTGGCGATTATTTTTCAATTGTCTATATTTGATACATGGATATCGAAAAAGACTATATAAAGCTGATATTTGGGCTAAAACTCAAACAGGTTAGAACACAAAAAAATCTTTCTCTTTTTGGCTTAGCCAAATTGACAAATCTTTCAAAATCGTACTTAAACGAAATTGAAAAGGGAAAAAAATATCCAAAAACAGATAAAATTTTACTTCTGTGTGAACATTTAGAAACAAGTTATGACCAAATGGTGTCTTTAAAACTTGATAATAATCTCGCTCCGATTGGTGAAATCTTAAAATCAGGAATTTTAAAAGAGATTCCGTTAGAGCTTTTTGGGATTCAGGAAGCTGATTTAATTGATATTATTGCAAATGCTCCTGCCAAAGTCAATGCTTTTATTAGTACAATTATCGAAATTGCACAACATTATAATTTAAGCCGTGAAAGTTTCTTTCTTGCCGCTTTAAGATCATATCAGGAAGCGCACAGTAATTATTTTGAAGATCTGGAAGAGAAAGTAATTGCTTTTTCGAAATCCTTTCAGATTAATTTAGATTCCAAAATTAGTATAGAAGAATTAGAAGCCATTCTTAAAGAAGAATACGAATACATCATAAAGGAAATTGCGTTTACAGATCAGGAAGCTTTAGAAGATTTGCGCTCTATTTATGTTCCGAAAAGCAAAACATTATTACTTTCAACAGAAATCGACAATCCGCAAAGGGCTTTTATTCTAGCAAAGGAAATCGCTTATAATTATTTGAATTTATCTGATAGATTATTGACTTTCAGCTGGATTAAATTCGAAAACTTCGATCAGGTTCTGCATAATTTTTATGCTTCTTATTTTGCCGGAGCACTATTATTACCAAGACAATTGGTGGTCAATAAAATCAATGATTTCCTGAATAACGAAAAACCAAATCCGGAAGAATTTGTTGCTTTAATAGAAAGTTTTGAGGTTTCGCCGGAATCTTTCTACCAAAGATTAACCAATTTACTACCGAAAGATTTTCATCTGAAAAATCTATTCTTTTTGAGAATGTCTCATAAAATTGGTTCTGATTTTTATCAGATTAAGAAAGAATTACACATTACTAATCAGCAGGAACCACACGCAAACGAAACAAATGAGCATTATTGCAGAAGATGGGTTTCGGTAAAAACCATTGATGAAGCGATCAGACAAAACAAACCTCATTTTTTTGACGCACAAATCTCAAGTTATGTTCATAGCGGAAATGAATATTTGGTGTTTTCATCGGCTACAAAAGATCCGTTTATAAAAGACAACATACGCAGCATTTCGGTTGGAATTTTAATTAATCCAACCATGAAAAAGAAATTCAAATTCATCGAAGGAAAACCCATCGAGAAAAGAATCGTAGGCGTTACCTGCGAAACTTGCGATGTGAAAGATTGTCTTGAAAGAGCCGCGCCGCCAATCGCTTTAGAAAAGAAAAAACGCCATGAAAATACAGATGCAGTTGTGCAGCAGTTTATTACACAATATAGCTGATTTTAGAATTTAGATTGTTGATTTTAGATTTTTTTTACACACAATCTTGTCATCTCGACAGAGGAGAGATCACACTAGAAATTCCGTTTCTATAATCGCCAATCTTTGTCGATTATGATTGCGTTGAATGGATTGCACCGAATGGATTGAAATCCATCCCTACAATATAGTTCGTTCCTTCGGAACTTTAATAAAAAGAGGGAGTATAGATTTCTTATGAACATAAAAGTTCTCGCATAGCCCCGATAGAAGTGAAAATCCTTTTGTGTCCGCCGCGGCGGACACAAAAGATTGAAATGGATAGCGGGACTTCAGGTCTTTTGAAAACCAAAATTTCTGCTCCTAAAAACCACCACAAAACCATAAAATCTCAGCACCTCACAATCTCATAAACTCAGCACCTTAAAGAACTTAATCTAGGTTAAGTGCGTTTCATTGACCTTGGTGGTATCTTTGTACTATAAAAATAACAAAACATAGATCATGGAAAATATAGTATTACATAAAGCAGAAACAAGAGGAAACGCAAATCACGGATGGCTTAACGCATATCATAGTTTTAGTTTTGCAAGTTGGTACAATCCGGATAGAATTCAGTTTGGAGCGCTTCGTGTTTTGAACGATGACACGATTGCAGGCGGAATGGGTTTTGGAACGCATCCGCACGATAATATGGAAATTATTAGTATTCCGCTTGAAGGTGATTTAGCGCACAAAGACAGCATGGGAAATACTGAAATTATCAGAAATGGAGATATTCAGGTTATGAGTGCCGGAACTGGAGTTCAGCATAGTGAGTTTAACCCAAACGCAGATCAACAGACTAAATTATTACAGATTTGGTTGTTCCCAAACAAAAGAAATGTAACACCTCGTTACCAACAAATAACTTTGGATGTTGCTGACAGACACAATAAATTAGCACAGATTTTATCTCCAAATGCTGATGATGAAGGAGTTTGGATTCACCAAGATGCTTGGTTCAACATGGGTAATTTTGACTCAGGCGTGTCTACTGAATATAAAATTAAAAAAGAAGGAAACGGAGTTTACGCTTTCGTTTTAAAAGGAAACGTGACAATTAACGGTCAGGAATTAAACACTCGTGATGCTGTTGGAATTTCAGGAACTGACACTTTAAACATAAAAGCAAATACAGATGCTGAGTTTCTTTTAATGGATGTTCCTATGAATTATTAATTCAAAAATACAATTACTATTTTTTTTTTCAGAAACGATATATAAGCTAATCTTCAGCTTTATATCGTTTCTTTTTTGCCTTAATTTTCATCAAAACTCAAAAAGAAAATGTATTTTTATATATGAAAACAGGTTTTTAATTCACTCTAAACTAAGCATTTAAAATTTTCAATCATGAATCCAAATAATCTAACCAAAGAATACACAAATGGCGAAGTAACCATTGTTTGGCAATCCGGAAAATGCATACATTCTGCTAATTGTGTAAAAAATAATCCCGACGTTTTTCGTCCAAAAGAGAAACCCTGGATTGTAGCCGAAGCTTCTACTTCTGAAAAAATAATTTCCACCGTTAATAAATGCCCTTCGGGAGCTTTGACTTATTATCTGAATAACAAAAATCAAGACTAAATATATTTTTACAATTTCAAAAGAGACCTAACAGATTTTAAAAATCTTTTAGGTCTCTTTTTATTTCTTAATCTAGGTTAAGTGTGTTACGCTGACTACCAACGTAACTTTGTCCTATCAAAATGAAATTAATTATTTAAAAATAAAAATTATGGCAACTACAAAATGGTCAATTGACCCAACACATTCAGAAATTGGTTTTAAAGTTAAACACATGATGTTTACAAATGTTTCAGGTAAATTTGGAACTTACGACGCAACAATTACTACAGAAGGAGAAAACTTCGAAAATGCAGATATCCAATTTTCAGGAGATATCGCTTCTATCGACACTGCAAACGCAGACAGAGACGGTCACTTGAGAAGTGCAGATTTCTTTGATGTTGAAAACAATCCAAAATTAACTTTCAAAGCTTCTACTTTCAAAAAAATTGATGCTGGAGATTATGAAATAACTGGAGATTTAGCTATCAAAGGTATTTCAAAATCAGTAACTTTTCCTGTAGACTTTAGCGGAATCATGACTGATCCATGGGGAAATACTAAAGTAGGTTTAAGCATAGAAGGTAAAATCAATCGTAAAGATTGGGGTTTAAACTGGAACTCTGCTCTTGAAACTGGTGGTGTTTTAGTTGGAGAAGAAGTAAAATTAAACATTGAATTACAATTTGTAAAACAAGCTTAATTCTCTAAAAATAAATTTAATTTGGTTGGTTGAAAAGCCTGCACTTTTTAGGAAGTGCAGGCTTTTTTTGGAACGTGGAGCTTCGACTTCGCTCAGCCTGACATACGATATCTTTAAAAATACAATTGTCAGACTGAGCGAAGTCGAAGTCCTTATTTCATATTTCGAAATTCTGTTGGCGAGATTCCGGTTTGTTTTTTAAAGAATCTGGAGAAATACGAATAATCTTCGTAACCTACTTTGAACGCCACTTCGTTTACTGCTAATTGCTTATCAATCAGCATTCTTTTTATTTCCAGAATTACACGATCTGTAATTACTTCTGTCGCTGTTTTTTGAAGAATTTCATTGCAGATTCTATTTAAATGCTTCAATGTGATATTCAGTTTTTCAGCATAGAAAGATGGTAATTTTTCTTGTCTGAAATATTGCTCCAAAAGCATTTCGAACTTATCGATTTTAATATTGTACGAATGTGTTTGATGCGAATAAGTTTCGTTGTATTTGCGGGCAATTTCGATATGAATACAATCCAGCAAATTCAACATTTTATCGAGTTGATATCGATTCTCCTGATTATTTTCGTGAATCAGCAAATTAAAAAACGGGAGGATTTTGGGAATTTCTTTTTCTTCGAAAACCATTTCCGGTCGGTTATGTATCGAATGATAAAAGTTATACTCATTGATATTTTTTTGTCCGAAATAGAGATTATACAATTCCTGCGAAAAAATAATTACAAAGCCTTCGATATCTTCAGACAAACTCCAATGATGCATTTGTCCGGGTTGCAAAACGAATAAACTTCCTTTTTTTATTTCGAATTGATCAAAATCTACTTCGTGTTGTCCCGAACCTTTCGTAAAAAAAACCATTAAATATGAATCATGACGATGCGGTTCTTCGACAAAACTGTGACTTTTTAAATGTTCTTTGAATGTATTTATATAAAAATCACGATGAATATCATTGCAGCTAAAATTCTGAACACTATAAACGGGATATCTTTTCATAAAAAATGTCTTTATTGTGCTATAAGTAGCGAAGATATAAAAAAGACTTTAATACTGCTCTGAATTACCTTTGTATAAATAAAAAACAACAAGATCATGTCAAGTGCATTAACTCATATTTTAAGCAACGAATGTCCTATTTGTCATAAAGGAAAAGTTTTTAAAGACAAGAATATTTTCCTGAATTTTGGTTTACCAAAAATGAACGAATACTGTAGTCATTGCAATTACAAGTTCCAAAAAGAACCTGGTTATTTCTTTGGCGCAATGTATGTAAACTACGGATTAACAGTCGCTCAGGGAATTGCAACGTATTGTATTGCACAGTTTTTCTTTGAGAAAAATTTCGATTTAAGAATCATTCCAATTATTGCGGTTGTCATTACTTTACTGACTTCTTTCAATCTTAGATTTTCAAGATTAGCGTGGATTTATATGTTTAAGGATTATACGAAGTAAAAAAGTGTTATTTTTGCCTTTCAATTGAAACTAATTTTCAATTCAAAAAAATTCAATCTTAAATTAGACAAATGAAAGCATACGTATTTCCGGGTCAGGGCGCACAATTTACAGGAATGGGCAAAGACTTATATGAATCATCGGCTTTAGCCAAAGAATTATTCGAAAAAGCTAATGAAATTTTAGGTTTTAGAATCACAGATATCATGTTCGAAGGTACTGCCGAAGAACTAAAAGAAACTAAAGTAACTCAACCTGCTGTATTTTTACACTCGGTTATTTTAGCAAAAACTTTAGGCGAAGATTTTAAACCAGAAATGGTTGCAGGACATTCTTTAGGAGAATTCTCTGCATTGGTTGCAAACGGAACTTTATCTTTTGAAGATGGTCTTAAATTAGTTTCTCAACGTGCTCTTGCGATGCAAAAAGCTTGCGAAATTACTCCATCTACAATGGCTGCCGTTTTAGGTTTAGCTGATAATATCGTAGAAGAAGTTTGTGCTTCTATCGACGGAATTGTAGTTGCTGCAAACTATAACTGTCCAGGACAATTGGTAATTTCAGGAGAAACTACTGCAGTTGAAAAAGCTTGTGAAGCAATGAAAGCTGCCGGAGCAAAACGTGCTTTAATTTTACCTGTTGGAGGAGCTTTTCACTCACCAATGATGGAACCTGCAAGAGAAGAATTGGCTGCTGCAATTGAAGCAACTACATTCTCTAATCCTATTTGCCCAGTTTATCAAAACGTAACTGCAAATGCGGTTTCTGATGCAAACGAAATCAAAAAGAACTTAATTATTCAATTGACTGCTCCTGTAAAATGGACTCAATCTGTACAACAAATGATCGCTGACGGCGCTACTTTGTTTACTGAAGTTGGTCCAGGAAAAGTATTAGCTGGTTTGATTAATAAAATCGATAAAGAAGCTGTTACTGCGAATGCTTAATTAGTTTTCAGTCGCGGTTTTCAGTTGAAAATCCAAATAAAATAAAAATCCTCATAAACAATCAGATTATGAGGATTTTGCTTTTTACTTTATTTTTGGGTTTTATTCTTCCAAGGATAAGCTTTTATTCTTTTAGACATTTCATCCTTAAATTCTTCAGGTGTTAAACCTTTTGCGAATTCAGCATCAAAATCATCTACCCACCATTCCCTAATTCTTCTTTTCGACTCAGCTTTCGCTTCTTCTAGTGTTAATCCCTTCGCAAACTCTGCGTCAAAATCAAAAATATTCATTCTATCATCTTTTTCCATACTTATAATTAAACCAGTTTAATCTTACAAATTTACAAAATAAATCAACCTAAAATAAAAAATCCCAAATAATCTAATGATCATTTGGGATTTTAATATTCTATCGTTAGACGCACTGCTGTGCGTCTCTACCGAAAACTATAACTGAGACTGAAAACTAAATTAAGAACGAACTTTTTGTTCCCATTTCCAGGCACTTGCCATTGCTTCGTCTAAACTTAATTGCGCTTTCCAGCCCAAAACATTGTTTGCTTTATCTGTATTTGCATACGCTTCGGTGATATCACCTTCACGACGTGGCTTAATTGCGTATGGCAATTTTTTATCGCTTACTTTTTCGAAACTATGAATTACTTCCAGAACTGAACTTCCTTTTCCGGTTCCCAAATTGAAGGTTTCTACTTTTTGCAAATTCTTTTTATTGAATAAACGCTGTAATGCAATAACGTGTGCTTTTGCCAAATCTACAACGTGAATATAATCACGAACTGCAGTTCCGTCCGGAGTTGGATAATCATCTCCAAAAACCGATAATTCCTGACGCAATCCTACTCCTGTTTGAGTAATAAAAGGAACTAAATTTTGAGGAACTCCTAATGGTAATTCTCCAATTTCAGTACTTGAATGCGCTCCAACCGGATTGAAATAACGCAATAAAATCGCACTAATATTAGTTACTTTCGCTGTATCTGTAATGATTTCTTCTCCTATTTGCTTTGTGTTTCCATAAGGAGACATTGCCGCTTGAACGGGAGCATCTTCAGTAATTGGCATTTTTTCGGCTTGACCGTAAACAGTACAAGACGAACTAAAAATAAAGCTTGCCTCAGGTTTTTGTTGTAATTCCTGTAACAAATAAACCAGCGAAGCAATATTGTTTTCATAATACAATAAAGGCTGCTCAACACTCTCTCCAACTGCTTTTGAAGCTGCAAAATGAATTACTCCGGTAACATCGTTGTGTTTTTTAAAGAAATCCTGAACGGACGCTTTTTCTCTTAAATCTAATTTTTCGAATAAAGGCGTTTTTCCTGTGATAGCCGTAATTCCTTTTAAAACATCTTCTGAAGAGTTCGAAAGATTATCAATTATCACGACTTCAAAGCCTTCATTTTGCAATTCGACTACGGTGTGAGAACCAATAAATCCTAATCCTCCTGTTACTAATACTTTCATTTTGTGGTTGTTTTGTGCTGTTGTTATTTGGTTTAACTTTATAAAATTATTTATTTAAAAATTCCAAAACAGAATCTGTAATAAATTTGATTTGTTCATCATCAAGTTCTGTATGCATTGGCAAAGCAATTACTTCTTTTACTAATTGATTCGTTACCGGAAATTGCTCTTCTTTATAACGAGTATCAACGTAAGCTTTTTGAGAATGCAACGGAATTGGGTAATAAATTGCACATGGAATTTGCTTGTCCTGCAAATGCTGCAATAAAGCATTTCTGTCTGCATCGATAATTCTCAATACATATTGGTGAAAAACGTGATCATTTTCGTTTGCATCAAATTCCGGTGTTACAATATGTGCATTTCCTGCAAAGGCTGCATTATATTTTGTAGCCGCCAAACGACGCGCTGCATTATATTCATCTAATAAAGGTAATTTTGCATTTAAAACTCCTGCCTGAATACTATCCAAACGAGAGTTTACTCCCACAACATCATGGTGATAACGCTCATACATTCCGTGATTTACAATTCCGCGGATAATGTGTGCCAATTTATCATCGTTTGTAAAAATTGCTCCACCATCTCCATAACAACCTAAGTTTTTAGATGGGAAAAATGAAGTTGCCGCAACGTGACCAATTACTCCTACTTTACTTTTTGTACCTGATTTAGAAATATAATCTGCTCCAATTGCTTGTGCATTATCTTCGATTACATACAAATTATGCTCTGCAGCAATTTCCATAATCGCATCCATATTTGCTGCGCGTCCAAATAAATGAACAGGAACAATTGCTTTCGTTTTTGGTGTAATTGCTTTTTTAATTGCTTCAATATCGATGTTCATATTTGTCATATCAACATCTACTAAAACCGGTGTTAATTGCAATAAAGCAATTACCTCAACAGTTGCAGCAAAAGTAAAATCGGCAGTAATAACCTCATCGCCCGGTTTTAAATCTAATCCCATCATAGCAATCTGCAACGCATCTGTACCATTTGCACACGGAATTACATGTTTTGCTCCTAAATAATCTTCAAGATTCTTTTGAAATTGATGTACTAAAGGACCGTTTATATAAGTATTTGTATCTAAAACCTCTTGAATTGAAGCATCAACAGTAGTTTTTATTTTTTCGTATTGACTCTTTAAGTCAACCATTTGAATTTTTTTCATTTTCAATATATTTTTAAAATTAAAGACCTGTATTTTAAACAGAATCCCTAAAAGGAGGAACAAAAATAGTTATTTAATGCCTTTAAACCAATGAAAATAATCGAAAGAAATGTAATTTAGCCACAAAAATAAACAGATGCTTTTTCTATACAATTTAGTTGTTTCTATTGCGGGGTTTTTTCTGAAAATTGTAGCTCTTTTTAGTCCGAAAATTAAGCTTTTCACAGAAGGTCGGAAAAATGTTTTTACAATTTTAGAAGACAAGATAAAACCTACAGATAAAACGATCTGGTTTCATTCGGCTTCACTTGGAGAGTACGAACAAGGTTTACCGGTGATCGAAAAAATCAAAGAAAAATATCCTTCTCATAAAATTATCGTTACTTTTTTCTCTCCTTCCGGTTATGAAGTTCGAAAAAACAATACTGTCGCCGATGTTACTATTTACCTTCCATTGGACACTAAAAGCAATGCAAAAAGGTTCTTAAAATTAGTACATCCTGAATTGGCATTTTTTATTAAATACGAATTTTGGCTGAATTATTTAAAAGAATTAGAAAACAGCAAAACTCCAACTTATTTAATTTCCGGAATCTTCAGAGATAATCAAATGTTTTTCAAATGGTACGGCGGTTTCTACCGAAAAGCATTAAACGCATTCACGTACTTTTTTGTTCAGAATGAAGCTTCTAAAGAAAAAATTGAAGCTCTCGGATTTCAGAATGTTATTGTTTCCGGCGATACTCGTTTTGATCGCGTAAATGCAATCTTAGAAAGAGACAATACATTAGATTTTATTGAAAACTTCAAAAACAATACTCCAACTATAATAATAGGAAGTTCGTGGCCAAAAGATGAAGCTTTATTAATCGAATATATTAATGATGCGCCTTCAACGGTAAAATTCATTATTGCGCCACACAATATCAAAGCGGATCAAATAGCTAATCTTAAATCGCAAATTACAAAATCAACGGTTTTATTTTCTGAAAAAGAAAATCAGGATTTATCAAACTACAATGTGTTTATAATTGACACAATCGGGCTTTTGACCAAAATCTACAGCTACGGAACTATTGCTTATGTAGGCGGCGGTTTTGGAAATCCCGGAATCCATAATATCCTGGAACCCGCTACATTTGGAACTCCAATTGTAATTGGTCCTAATTATTCCAATTTTGCCGAAGCTGTTCAATTAGTTGATCTTGGAGGTTGTTTGGTAATTTCTAATGCAGAAGAATTAAAACAAAACCTTGACCTATTACTTAATAACGAAAGCTTTCTAAAAGAGAAAAGTCAAATTTGCAAGTCGTACATCCAAGACCATAAAGGAGCAACAAATACGATCATGAAAATCGTTTCGTGAGAGGTTTCAAAAACTCAAATCCGAATTTCACCACCACAATCAAACTAAAAAGTGATAAAAACATCTTATTTTAACATTTAGCTTTTGCGCAATAATCACTAAAAAACAAAATAAACTGCAAGCAAGGGAATAGAAAAAGCCAATTCTCTTATAGAATAATCAATGAAAAATAATTTATACAAAAAATACGATAATACCAAGCGATTTTGTAGTTTTGGCATATTCTTTGATAAATAAGATAATCGTGAGCAATGAAAATATTTTAAAAAAAAAATAAAAAAATATTTTACATATTAAAAAATTTATATCTTTGCCACGAATTAATAATTAACCTTTTATAATAAAGTAAGATGAAAAAAGTATTTTTAAGTTTAGCTGTTGTTGCTGTTTTAACTGTTGTATCTTGTAAAAAAGCTGACGCTGCAGCTACTGAAGCTGTAGATTCTACTGCTGTTGCTGTTGATTCTGCTGCTACTGTAGTTGATTCTGCTGCTGCAACTGTTGACTCTGCTGCTACTAAAGTTGATTCTGCTGCTGCTAAAGTAGAAGAAGCTGCTAAAGAAGTAAAAAAATAATTAGAACTTAAATTCTAAAGATTTTAAAACCATCCATCGTGATGGTTTTTTTTTATGCCAAAATTTAATTTAAAATTCAAATCTTCAAGATTCAGGACAAATCTTAAATTTTAGCAACAAAAAAATCCCAAATTCCACAAGACTTTAAAGCCTTATTGAAATTTGGGATTTTTTTTTATTTAATTCTTTCTCTAATCTTCTTCTTCCTCAAAAACCACTTCATCTTCAAAAATAGATTCGCTTGACGAGAAGTCTAAAATTTCTGCTTTTGAAGCATAATTAACTATTTCTTTAATTCCTTTCTGCAAAAGCAATTCTGTTGTGTATTTTCGACTTGTTGCAAAGTGAACCTCGCCCAACATCAATTTAAAGAAATACTTTCCGCCAGAGCCTTTAAATTTTAAAAATTTCGCCTGATCAATATTTGCTTTAAATTTCTCAATATCTTCTTCTCCTTCAAATTTCAGCTCATAACTTAAACTTGTAAATATCACTTTGCCTTTTCTAGAAGTAAATACGAATTTATATTCATCATTAAACCTTTTACTAATTACAAAAGCACCCATAAATATATTTTAGATTATTGATTGTTGATTATTAATTATTGATTGCTGATTTCAAACCTTAGAATCTTTTAAACAAATTTACTTTGTAAATTTATTTTAAGCCGTGTGAGTTTACACAATAAAAAAAGCCTCTTCAAAAGAAGAGGCTTTAGTACTCAGAGCGGGACTTGAACCCGCACGAACATTGCTGTTCACTGGATTTTAAGTCCAGCGTGTCTACCAATTTCACCATCCGAGCATTATATGGTTTTGAGCGAAAAACGGGGCTCGAACCCGCGACCTCGACCTTGGCAAGGTCGCGCTCTACCAACTGAGCTATTTTCGCATTTCAAATTCTTGTAAGAACCGCAATACTTGACTTGTTGTGTATTGCGAGTGCAAATTTAGGACATTTATTCAATTACACAAGCGTTTTTCCAAAAAAAAATTCACTTATTTTATAACTTTCTGATAACCTAAACTTTAAACTTGAAAACTTTTTTTGATTTTATTTCTTAACTAACATTCGCTTGATTTCATTCAGCTTCATCAATGCTTCGACCGGAGTTATCGCATTTATATCAAGACTCAGAATCTCTTCTTTTATTTCTTCTAACAAAGGATCATCTAAATTAAAGAAACTCATTTGCATTTCATCCGCAGCAGATTTTACTCCGTTTAAAGATTCGCTTGAATGATTCTTCTCTAATTTCTTTAATAGCTTTTGCGCTTTTAAAATTACGATTTGAGGCATTCCCGCCATTTTAGCAACGTGAATTCCAAAACTATGTGCACTTCCTCCTTTTATCAGCTTACGAACAAAAAGAACTGTATCTTTTAATTCTTTTACTGCAACATTATAATTCTGAATTCTAGTCAGAGACTCTGTCATTTCATTCAATTCATGATAATGCGTTGCAAATAATGTTTTAGGTCTTCCCGGATGTTCATGTAGAAATTCGGCAATAGCCCAAGCAATCGAAATTCCGTCATAAGTACTAGTTCCTCTACCAATTTCATCTAAAAGAACTAAACTTCGATCTGAGATATTATTCAAAATAGAAGCCGTTTCATTCATTTCGACCATAAAAGTAGATTCTCCCATCGAAATATTATCCGACGCTCCTACTCTGGTAAAAATCTTATCTACAATTCCCATTCTCACACTATCAGCCGGAACAAAACATCCCATTTGAGCCAACAATACAATTAATGCGGTTTGTCTTAAAATAGCCGACTTACCAGACATATTAGGACCGGTAATCATAATAATTTGCTGCGTTTCTCTATCTAAGAAAACATCATTGGCAATATAAGGTGTTCCAACCGGCAATTGTTTTTCAATTACAGGATGACGTCCATTTTTGATATCGAGTTCAAAAGTTTCATCGATTTCCGGACATACATATTGATTCTCGATTGCCAATTGTGTAAATGAACACAAACAATCTAATTGCGCCACCAGATTAGCGTTCATTTGAACCGGTTTAATATACGTAGCAATCCAGGCAATTAATTGTTCAAAAAGCTCACTTTCAATTTTATGAATCTTTTCCTCGGCTCCTAAAATTTTTGTTTCGTACTCTTTTAATTCTTCAGTAATATAACGCTCAGCATTTACTAAGGTTTGTTTACGAATCCATTCTGCCGGAACTTTATCTTTGTGTGTATTTCTAACTTCGATATAATATCCAAAAACATTATTGAAGGATATTTTCAAAGAAGAAATTCCGGTTCTCTCAGATTCTCTTTTTTCGATTCCTTCTAAAAATTCTTTTCCTGAAGTAGAAATAGCGCGTAAATCATCTAATTCTTCACTAATTCCTTTTGCAATTGCATTTCCTTTTGCAATCGCAACGGGCGCATCCTGATTTAAGGTTGTTTTAATTTTCTCTCTTAAAAGATCACAAGCATGCAAACTGTCTCCAATAATTTTCACAGCTTCCTGCGGACTTGCCAACGCCAAAGTTTTTATTGGAATAATAGCATCCAAAGATTCTTTCAGATAAACAATTTCACGAGGCGAAACTTTTCCGGCTGCAATTTTAGAAATCAAACGCTCTAAATCTGAAATTTGCTTAATCTGATATTGAATGTTTTGTAAAACTTCAGGATCTGATTTTAAATACGTAACGACATCGTGACGATTTTTGATTTTAGCACTATCTTTTAGAGGTAAAGCCAGCCAACGTTTCAACAAACGTCCTCCCATCGGCGAAAGCGTTCTGTCAATTACATCCAAAAGCGTTACGGCATTTGGATTATAACTGTGATATAATTCTAAGTTTCTAATGGTAAAACGATCCATCCAAACATAAGCATCTTCTGCAATACGCTGAATCGCAGTGATATGTTGTACCCGATTATGTTGTGTTTCTGACAAATAATAAAGAATTGCCCCTGAAGCAATAATTCCTTCTTTTAACTCTTCAACTCCAAAACCTTTTAAGGAAACGGTTTGAAAATGTTTAGTCAAAGTTTCTAAAGCATAATCTTCTTTATAAATCCAATCTTCTAAATAAAAAGTATGGAAATCTTCTCCAAAAGAAGCTTTGAAATCCATCTTATTATTCTTTGGAACCAGAATCTCACTCGGGTTAAAATTCTGCAATAATTTATCTATATATTCTGCATTTCCCTGAGCGGTTAAAAACTCTCCTGTAGAAACATCCAGAAAAGAAACTCCGATGCTTTTATTAGCAAAATAAACTGATGCTAAAAAGTTGTTTGTTTTTGATTGTAAAACTTCATCATTTAAGGAAACTCCGGGTGTTACCAATTCAGTAACGCCACGTTTCACGATAGTTTTGGTCATTTTTGGATCTTCAAGCTGATCACAGATCGCTACACGAAGTCCGGCTTTGACCAATTTTGGCAAATACGTATTAATAGAATGATGTGGAAAACCCGCCAACGCTGTTTCGGTTTCAGATCCCGCGCCTCTTTTGGTTAGTGTGATACCAAGGATTTTTGACGCTCTAACAGCATCTTCTCCAAAGGTTTCATAAAAATCTCCTACTCTGAAAAGCAGACATGCATCAGGATATTTTCTCTTGATTTCGTTGTACTGTTTCATTAAGGGTGTTTCTTTCACCACTTTGTCTTTCGCTGCCAAATTATTGTATTTTAAATGAAAAATTAAGACAGCGAATTTATAATATTTTAAAGGAATATCGAAGCCCTTCAAAAATTAAAATATTTTAAGGAATTTTTAAGTTGAGATATAAGAATTTTATATAGATTTGTTCATAATTAAAACAAAGACTCTAAAAGATGAAAAAAATAATCTTAATCGCTATGTTAGCTGTAGTTGGAATTACAGCTTCTAACGCTCAAAGCACTAAAAAAGCTAAAGTTGCTAAAGTTGAAGGTGCTGGAATGGCTTTCGAAACAGAAACTATTGATTACGGAACTATCGCTCACAATGCTGATGGAAAACGTGAATTCGTTTTTGTAAACAACGGAACTAAACCATTAATCATTACAAATACACAAGGATCTTGTGGTTGTACTGTACCAACAACTCCAAAAGAGCCAATCGCTCCAGGTGCTAAAGGTATTATTGGTGTAAAATATGCTACTGACAGAGTTGGTGCATTTACAAAAACCGTAACGGTTACTTCTAACGCTGAAGGACAACCAACAAAAGTACTTACTATTAAAGGTACAGTTTTACCAGATCCAGTAAAAAGCTAATCTGAGAAAACAAAAATAAAATAATCGAAAAAGCTTCCTTATCTTTGGAAGCTTTTTTTATGACCTGAATCCAACACAAATGAGAAAACTGGAAAATAGCGAACTAGACAGAAAATCTATCGAAGATTTTAAAAAATCTGACAAAACTCCTCTAATTTTGGTATTAGACGATATTCGTAGTTTGCACAATATAGGTTCTGTATTTAGAACTGCAGATGCTTTTTTGATCGAGAAGATAATTCTTTGCGGTATTACTGCTACGCCTCCAAACAAAGAAATCCATAAAACTGCTCTTGGTGCTACTGAAACTGTAGCTTGGGAACATCATGAAAATGTTTTGGAAGTTATTGAAAATCTAAAAAAAGACAATGTTTTAACGCTTGCTATTGAACAGGTCGAAAGTTCTGTTTTTCTTCAGGATTTCAAAGTAGAAAAGGATCAGAAATATGCACTGGTTTTTGGAAACGAAGTTTATGGTGTTGCTCAGGAAGCTGTTGCAATTTGTGATGGTTGTATCGAAATTCCGCAATTAGGAACCAAGCATTCTTTGAATATTGCTGTGAGTGCCGGAATCGTAGTTTGGGATTTATTCCAGAAGTTAAACTGGCCAGCTAAAATCTAGAAAACAACTTCGAAAGAATTAGATTGTTATTTTATATTGAATTACACTTTTAAATGTTAGAAATGTAAATATATTTTTTTATTATTATAAAATTGATACTTTTATAAAATGAAAAATGTTAATTTCTTAAAAATATCTCTGTTATTTTTTTTATTGCTGTCAGGTTTTTTCGGGCATGCACAAGACACATCAATTCCAGATCCAAATTTTGAACAAGCTTTAATAGATTTAAATATTGACAGCGGTACTATTGACGGAAAAGTTTTAACAGCTAATATCGCCAATGTAACATCATTGATAATTCCCGGTAAAAATATTACTAATTTAACCGGAATTGAAGGCTTTGTAAAATTACAAAAATTAGATCTGGGACTATACAATAATGATCTTAGTCAAAAAAACAATATTACATTTTTAAATCTAACGAACAATATAAACCTCCAATACTTAGATTGTAGTTATAATAATTTATCAAGTCTTGATCTTTCAAATAATACAGCACTGCAAATTTTATTTTTAGAGTACAATAAATTTCCCAGCATTGATGTCTCTAACAACATACTCTTGGAAACTTTATTTTGTTTCAACAATCAACTTACAACTGTAAATGTCAGCAAAAATACTTCGCTAACATCTTTGAACTGTTATAGTAATCAATTGACAAGTTTAGATCTTTCTACAAATCTTCTTTTAAGAAGTCTAAATTGCAGTTTTAATAATTTATCAAACCTTAACATTTCTGTAAATACAGCTCTGGATAACTTAAATGTCAGCAATAATAGTTTAACAGCTTTAAATGTTAGTAACAATACAGCTCTGAACGTTTTAAACTGCCATCAAAACCAATTGACTAGTTTAGATCTTTCTAAAAACATCAATTTGTTTAATTTTTGGTGTAACAACAATCAATTAACCAATCTGAATTTAAAAAACGGAAAAAACACTTCGCTTACTTCTGTAGATTTTCGATTTAATTCCAGTCTAACTTGTATTCAGGTAGATAATGCGAGCTATTCAACAACAAATTGGACAGCAAAAGACAATGCAGCTCTTTATTCAAACAATTGCAATGCAACTTCAATTGCACCGCCTATAATTAGAGCAACAGACGATCAATTCTATTGCCCGTTAACTTCTATAAAAATTGCACCTTCTATTACAATTACTCATGATCTTGCAGAACCTGGAACACAAGCTGCTTATATTCAGATTTCTTCAGGTTATTCTAGTGGTTTAGATAAAATAGAAATTCAGAACCCTGCCTCACATTCAACAATTGTACAAGCTTGGTATCCTCTTGAAGGGAAATTGGTCTTATCAAGTCCAACTGGAGGAAACGTTCCATATTCTGAATTAGAAGCTGCTATTAAAGATGTTGTATTCTCAAATTCTTCGGCTACAGCTTCAGGTACAAGAACTTTCTCAATAACAATTGGTCAGGCAAATTACCTGCCTTCTACAAAGCATTTTTATTTGTATGTTCCCAGCATTGGTATTAGCTGGTCATCTGCAAAATTTGCTGCTGAAAACAGTACTTATTATGGTCTTAAAGGATATCTCGCTACTTTATTAACTGCCGATGAAGCTAAGTTAAGTGGCGAACAAGCATCTGGAACCGGATGGATTGGAGGAAGTGATGCAGAAACAGAAGGTGTTTGGAAATGGGTAACCGGACCAGAAGCAGGAACAGTAATGTCATATACTTTCTGGAATACAGGCGAACCAAACAACCAGGGAGACGAAGATTATGCTCACATTACACAACCCGGAGTTGGAATACGAGGTTCGTGGAATGACTTATCAAATAGTGGTGATACAAGTGGTGATTACCAACCTAAAGGTTATATTGTAGAATATGGAGGTTCACCTGGAGAAGCACCTTTAGAAATAGCTGCCAGTACAAAAATAACAATTCCGGTTGCAACACCTGGAGCAAATCCAGATGCGGCTTGTGATTCAGGAACTTTTACTTTTAATGCTACTGCAACAACAGGAGCAACAATTAGTTGGTACGCAACAGCCACAGGCGGAACCGCATTAAAAACAGGAAATTCTTTTACAACTCCTACAATAACTTCAACCACAACTTACTATGTAGATGCGGGTTGCGAATCAAACCGAAAAGCCGTTACAGCAACAGTTAATGCAACACCGGCACAACCTATTGCCGGACAACCTTTTTATTATAATTGTGGTCCGGGATCTGTAACTATTCAGGCAAGTTCAAATATTGGCAACATCAATTGGTACGCAACATCGACTGGCGGTCCAAGTTTATTTACAGGAGAAAGCTTTACAACTCCAACAATTTCGACAAATACTACTTATTATGCTGAGGCTTCAAATAATGGCTGTATCAATAGCACGCGTATTCCTGTAGACATCAAAATCTATACTCCGCCTGTAGTTACTGATGAAACTAAAATATTATGCCAAAATCAAAAAGTCAATCTCGACGCAGGAATCGCAGGAATGACTTATAAATGGAGCACCGGCGAAACCGCTCAGATAATTACAGTTACAACTCCCGGAACATACACGGTTAAAGTTATAAGTCCAGATCCGGAAAACTGTCCAAGTGAAAAAACAATTATCGTCAACGAGCATCTAACTCCCAAAATCTCAAGAGTTGATGTTAACGGAACACGAGTTGTAATTTATCTTACTAAAGACGCAGATTATTATGAATATTCCGTAGATGGATTAACTTTTCAGGACTCGAATGTTTTCTATGATGTTCCTGCAGGATTAAAGACTGCATTTGTTCAGGAAAAAAATCGCTGTGGAGGCGATACTTTCAAATTTATTGTAGTAAGTTTTCCAGCATTTTTCACTCCAAACAACGATTCTTTTAATGATTCATGGGAAGTTGACGGAATGGAAAATTATCCACAGGCTCAAGTAACAATTTTTGATCGTTATGGAAAACTTGTCGCGCAGTTAAATAGTTCTAAAATGAGTTGGGACGGAACTTTGGATAAAAATCCTCTACCTGCTTCTGATTATTGGTACGCAATGAAAATAGATAATGAGCATCCTGTTTTAAGAGGTCATTTTTCGCTTAAGAGATAATTTAATTAGATAATGTGAAAATAAGAAAATGAGATAATTATTGAAACTGCTTAATTAGAGAATTAAATATAGGCAATTGTCTAATTATCTCATTGACACATTATCCCATTGACACATTAACCTATTTTCTTCTTAATTTCGTCAAGAATAAAAAGATAATCTTCGTGTTTTTTTACAAAATCGCGCTCTGAAACGTCGATAATCAAGACATTTAAATCTGTTTGAGATTTAATATAATCTAAATAACCGTTGTTGATTTTATCAAGGTAATCTGCTGAAATATTTTGTTCGTAATTACGTCCTCTTTTTTTGATGTTTTCAAGCAAACGTTCTGAATTCTGATATAAATAAACGTACAGATCAGGCTTTGGCATTTCTTTATAAATAATATCAAACAGGTTTCGATACAAACGGTATTCATCTTCTGCAAGCGTAATCTTGGCAAAAATCAGGGATTTAAAAATATGATAATCGGCTACAATGAAATCTTTAAACAAATCAAATTGTGCCAAATCATCTGATAATTGCTGATAACGATCTGCCAGAAAAGACATTTCTAAAGGAAAAGCATATCGGTTTTGATCTTTATAGAATTTTGGCAAAAACGGATTATCTGCAAAACGTTCTAAAACAGTTTTAGCATTAAAATCTTCTGAAATTTTGTGTGCCAAAGTAGTTTTTCCGGCACCAATATTTCCTTCAAAAGCAATATAATTAAAACTTTCTAATGGAATTTCTCTTAACGGATTTTCTAAATCCTGAACAATTGTACAAACACTATCGTCTGGCGAAATTGTAACTAATTCCGTAATAGATTTTTGAGAAACAGGATGTCTCCAATTCAGTTTTAAATCCTGCATTGGCAATAAAACAAAATTTCTGTTTTGCATTTGCGGATGCGGAATCTGAAGTTTTTCAGATTCAATAATCTCATCATCATAAGTAATCAAATCGATGTCAATTATTCGGGATTGATAACCTTCCTGATTAGATCGGATTCTTCCTAATTGTTTTTCGATTTTTAAAACCTGATTGAGTATTTTTTGTGCAGATGAATTACTGTGCAAAACCAAAGCACAATTATAAAAAGCATCACTTTCAAATCCCCAAGCCGGAGTTTCGTATAGTCTTGAAACCCTGATTACAGTGCCCACTTCCTGATGTATTAAAGCAATACAACTTGTGATGTTTGCTAATCTGTCTCCCTGATTACTGCCTATAGATAGTGTGATTTGATGCTGTGATTTCATAATTAATGCAAATTAACTAAAACTATTTTAGAATTAAGTACATTATTTGACTCAAGAATTAGAAGTTTTCAAGAAAAGAAAACTCTTTCTTAATCGCTTCTTTTATCTAAATTAATATAAAAAACAATCATAATCTTACAAAATAAAGTATCTTTATTTACAGCATTCAAAAGTTGAAATAATACAAATATTTGACAAATGACGTATAAGGATTAAATTCTATTTAGATTATATTTGTAACAAACCAACCTTTTTTACTACTTATTAAAAAAAATATACTTATGAAGTTTTTAGGAAATGTAATTGCCACAGTTATTGGTATTTTTGTATTTATTATGCTCTTCTTTTTTGGAGTAATTCTAATTGGAACTATTTTTGGCGGAGACGATTCTGTTTCTGTTAAAGGTGATTCTGTTATAGAATTAGATTTAAAACAAATTCAAAATGATTACGCCGGAAAATACAAAGATCCTTGGGTAACGGTTTTTTCAGATAAAAAAGGAATCGGTTTAACGGATGTTATCAGCGCTATCGAAGCTGCAAAAACAGATGATAACATCAAAGGAATTTCTATTTTAAATGATCAGTCTTCTTTAGGATTGGCACAATATAAAGATTTGAGAAATGCACTTGAAAGTTTCAAAAAATCAGGAAAATTTGTTTGGGCTTACGCCAATACTTATTCTCAAAAAGAATATTATTTAAACTCAGTTGCCAACACCGTTTATTTGAATCCTGCCGGAGATTTAGACTTCAAAGGACTTTCGTCTGAAGTAATGTTCTTTAAGGATTTTCAGGATAAATCAGGTATTCATATGGAAGTGATTCGTCACGGAAAATACAAAAGTGCCGTTGAACCTTTCTTAGAAAACAAAATGAGTGATGCTAACAGAGAACAAGTTACAGCATTATTAAACTCAATCTGGACAACGGTTACGAACGATATTTCGAAAAGTAGAAATATTCCTGTTGCTAAATTAAACGAAATCGCAAATGGTTTGCTTGCCAGAACTCCGGAAATGGCAAAAGCACAACATTTAGTAGATATTGTTGCTTATGAAGATGTATATCACGATAACATTAAAAAAGAATTGAAAGTAACCGGAGACGATGATTACAACAAAATTTCTATCGCAGATTATACTCAAAACAACATAACAACAGCTTTGACCAATACTGCAACAGATCAAATCGCGATTATTTACGCTCAAGGCGAAATACAAAGCGGTGAAGGAGATGTTAACGTAATTGGAGAAGGTTCAATGCGTCGTTCATTGCAAGAAGCCAGAAAAAATGAAGATGTAAAAGCAATCGTACTTAGAATTGATAGTCCGGGTGGAAGCGCTTTGACTTCTGATTTGATTTGGAGAGAAATCGAAATCACTAAAAAAGTAAAACCAGTTGTAGTTTCAATGGGTAATTATGCTGCTTCGGGAGGATATTATATTGCTTGTAACGCCAACAAAATTTTTGCTGAGAACAATACTATTACCGGTTCTATTGGTGTATTTGGTATCTTACCTAACTTCAGCCCTTTGGCAACTAAATTAGGAATCAATACAGAACAAGTAAAAACACACGAAAACTCCGCTAATTATAGTCCGTTTGTGCCAATTGATGAGAAGTTTAAAGCCTTTACATTAGAAGGAGTTGAACAAATCTACAATACTTTTGTAACTCATGTGGCTCAAGGTCGAAAAATGACTTTTGCGCAAGTAGATGCTATCGCACAAGGAAGAGTTTGGTCAGGAACTGAAGCTTTGAAAATTGGTTTGGTTGACAAAATTGGAGGTTTGAATGATGCTATTGCCGAGGCTGCAAAAATTGCCAAAGTAAAAACATACAGCACTCAAAACTATCCTGAATATGAAAAAACATTCAATGATTTACTTTCAAATCTGCCTTTTGCACAATCGAAAGAAGCTTTTATAAAAGAAGAAATCGGAGAAGAAAACTACCAACTTATCGAACAGGTAAAAAGGTTTCAAAATCAAAAAGGTGTTCAGGCAATCCTTCCTTTTGGGTTAAACATCAAATAATTTAAAGTGATGAAAAATATAGTTCTTCTGCTCACTATTTTCTTTTTGAGCTTTGTAAATGCTCAGGATAAAAAACAAGATACCTATAAAGAGTCTAATGTAATTTTAAAAATTAATAACGATCAGCTTTTTGGTACTTTAACCGTTCCTGATTTAACGAAGAAATATCCTGTTGCATTAATAATTGCAGGTTCAGGACCAACAGACAGAGACGGAAATAATCCGATGATGAAAAATAATTCGTTAAAAATGCTGGCTGAAGCTTTGGCAAAAAACGGGATTGCATCATTAAGATATGACAAAAGAGGAATTGGCGAAAGCAAAGCTTCTGCAATATCTGAATCTAGTTTAGTTTTTGAAAATTATACCGAAGATGCCAAAAGCTGGATTAATTTCCTGAAACAAGACAAACGTTTTTCGCAATTAGTAATCATTGGACATAGCGAAGGTTCATTAATAGGAATGATTGCAGGAGCAAAAGCAAATAAATTTATTTCTATTGCCGGAGCCGGAGATTCAGCAGATAAAATCATAAAGGCACAAATAGCAAGTAAATCTAATAAGCAAATTGAGGAAATGACCTTTCCTATTATTGACAGTTTAAAAACTGGAAATACGGTTAAAAAAGTTGATCCAATGCTTAATTCACTTTTCAGGTCGAGTATTCAGCCGTATTTGATTTCGTGGTTTAAATACAATCCACAAACAGAAATCAAAAAGCTAAATGTTCCAGTTTTAATTCTGCAAGGAAACAACGATTTGCAAGTCACGGTGCAAGATGCTGAGAACTTATCCAAGTCTAACAAAAATGCCGAATTACTGATCGTAGATAAAATGAATCATATCATGAAAATTATCGAAGGCGACAAACAGGCAAATTTAGAAAGTTATAACAACGCGACTTTACCAATTTCCGAAGTTATGACTAATAAGATTGTTTCTTTTATTCTGAAATAATTAAAATAATAAAAACCAAAATCCGTTTGAATATATAGTCAAACGGATTTTTTTATTTTAACAAACAAAGTAAAATTCTTACAGTTTTTAAGAAAACTTTATCGCAGAACTAAATCAAAAAAGCTATTTTTGCATCAGTTAAATATTCATATTAAATCCTCAAATCTATAAATATGTTAAAGAAAATTCTAAAAATCGCAGCCATTGTACTTGTCGTCATTGTTGCTGCATTATTTGCCATTCCTTATTTTTTTAAAGATCAGATAAAAGCCAAAATTGCCGAGGCTATTAACGAAAGTGTTGATGCAAAAGTAAGTTTTGCTGACGCTGATTTAAGTTTGTTTAAAAACTTCCCAAATGCAACTGTTGGAATCGAGAAATTGGTTATTATCAACAAAGCTCCTTTTGAAGGTGATACTTTGGTTTCACTAGGCGAATTGAATCTAAAAATGAGTATTAAAGAACTTTTCAAAGGAAAAGACGAACCTTTAAGCATTCAGGGAATTAGTTCTACGAATGGTTTAATTAATATCATCTTTAATAAAGATGGTATTGGTAACTTCGATATCGCTTTAAAAGACAAAGAAGAAACAAAGAAAGACGATGCTAGTAAACCGCTTTCATTGAAAATTCAGAATTATAAAATCGAAAACTTTACCTTTAGATATATCGATCAGGGATCAAAAATAAAAATGGTAATTGATAGTTTAAATCACGAAGGAACGGGAGATTTTACCAATTCTAAACTAGATTTGACTACAAAATCTACTGCCAAAGTATCTTTGGATATGGACAAAATCAATTATATGAAAAACGTAAAACTGACTTTAGACGCAGTTTTAGGAATTGATTTAGAAAAAAGTAAATATACTTTTAAAGAAAATAAAGCCTTGATTAATCAATTACCGTTAGAATTTGACGGTTTTATTCAGATGGTTGATGCAGGTCAGATTTATGATTTAAAATTTAAAACACCAACTTCGTCTTTCACCAATTTCTTAGGTTTAATTCCGTCGGCATATGCTTCTGGTTTAGATGGTGTAAAAACAACTGGAGATTTTACTGTAGCTGGTTTTGCAAAAGGTGAATTGACAGATACTACAGTTCCTAAATTCAATATTGCGATTGCTTCAAACAATGCTTCTTTTCAATATCCTAACTTACCAAAATCAGTTCAGAATATTGTAATCGACACAAAAATCATCAATGAAACAGGAATTCTAAATGACACCTACGTTAATTTAGACAAGCTTTCTTTTAGAATTGATCAGGACGTTTTTAGCGCTAAAGCGAATATCAAAAACATTACAGTAAATCCTATTGTAGATGCTGCATTAAAAGGAACGATCAACTTAGCAAACCTTTCAAAAGCATATCCAATCAAAATGGACAAACCATTGGCTGGTATTTTAAAAGCTGATGTTACGACCAATTTTGATATGGCATCTGTAGAAAAAAGCCAATATCAAAATATTAAAAATGCCGGAACAATGAGTTTGTCAGGCTTTAAATATACAGATGAGAATAACAAATCTATGAACATTAGTACGGCTTTGGTTGAATTTAATCCAAGCACTATTAATCTGAAAAAATTTGATGCTACAACCGGAAAAAGTGATTTAAGCATAAATGGTGTTCTGGAAAATTTCTATGGTTTTATGTTTAAAAAACAAGAACTAAAAGGAAATTTCAACATGAGCTCAAACCAATTAGCGGTTGATGATTTTATGACTGCCGGTGAACCTGCAACTGAAAAAGCTGCAGCAAAACCAACAGAAGCGATGAAAATTCCAGCTTTTTTAAATTGTACTATCAATGCCAAAGCAACAACAGTTTTATATGATAATTTAAAACTAAAGGATGTTTCTGGTAAATTAATCGTAAAAGATGAAAAAGCAACTTTAGAGAACTTTAAAACTTCAATTTTTGGCGGAACAATTGGTTTAACAGGAACAGTTTCTACAAAAGCAAAAGTGCCAACTTTTGATATGAATTTAGGTTTCAATCAAGTTGATATTGCACAGACTTTTACTCAATTGGACATGATGAAAAAGATCGCTCCAATTGCCGGAATTATCAATGGTAAATTGAATTCTACTATTAAATTAAACGGAAACTTAGATGCGAAAGAATTAACTCCGGATTTAAAATCTATTTCAGGAGATTTGTTAGGACAATTACTTTCAACTACGATAAATTCTAAAAATTCAACAGTATTAAATGCTTTGACATCAAACATTAAATTTATCGATATGAATAAGATAAATTTAAATGATATTAAAGCCGCTTTAACTTTTGAAAACGGAAAAGTAAATGTAAAACCATTTGACATCAAATATCAGGATATTAAAATCACTGTTGGTGGAACTCACGGTTTTGACCAATCAATGAATTATAACTTAAAATTGGATGTTCCGGCTAAGTATTTAGGAAGCGAAGCAAATGCTTTTATCTCGAAAATGTCTCCTGCTGATGCTGCGAAATTGCAAAACATTCCGATAAACGCAATGATTACAGGGAATTTTTCTAATCCAAAAATCTCAACTGATATGAAATCTGCAGTTACAAGTTTAGCATCGCAAGTTGCAAATCAACAAAAAGAAAAGTTGACACAAAAAGGAGCTTCTGCACTTAATGATTTAATCAACAAGAATACAAAAGCAAAAGATACTACAAAAGCTGCTGCAACTGAAAAAGAACAGAAAACTCAAGAAGTTACTAAAAAAGCAAGTGACTTGATAAACGGTTTGTTCAAGAAGAAAAACTAAATAAAAAAATGAGCATAAAAAAAGAGGCATTCACTTTGGTGAATGCCTCTTTTTTATTTAAAGTACTTTATTAAATTGCTTTTGAATAGATGTTTAATTTTCCATTATTCAAAATTGAGTTTATCGTTTTTATATAATCTTTCTTCGAATATAAATTGATATCTACTCCAATACTGCAATTATCATAAGGTTCGTATTTTTTCATGTTTGACACAGAAAACAATCCAATTGTTGGAGTCTGAACAGCGCTTGCCAAATGCATAATACCACTATCGGCACCAATAAATAAATCAGCATTGGCGATTACAGATCCTATTTCCCGAATGTCTTTACTATAAAAAGTAGGCGCTTTAAAGTCAATTTGAGAAACATTTTCTACAGGCAAAATTTCAATGATATTATACTCTTTATATTCTGTAGTAAGTTGTTTATAGAAATTATCCCACCAATCTTCTGCCAGGCATTTTGTACCGGTTGCATAAGTAAATATGCAGATTGTTCTTTTAGAATTATGAACTAAATCATGTAACGTTTTCTTTCCTTCAGCAATTTCCGAAGACGATAATTTAAGATCTATTGGAGCTATTATTTTATTACTTTTTGCAAGACCAAGTTTGGTTAAGTAATATCGAAAGTTGTAAACCGGGTATTTTGCAATATGATCGTAATCACTTTTTACAAGTTGAGATTCTTCATGTAAATCTCCGTAAAATTTATACTTAGCGTTAGAAAACTGGACTGCTAAACGTCCTGAAGAAGAGTTTTGATCGACATTGATCGCAACATCATATTTTTGTTTTTTTATTGAAATCCAGACATTAATGTATTTCAGTAAATTTTTGAAGGGCTTTTTGGGCAAATCGATTACTTTATTAATGCTTTCGTAATTCTCAAAAATTATTGGAGCTAAAGTTCCCTTAACAAACAAATCGACTTTACAATTTGGAAATATTTCCATGACTTCCTGAACGAGAGGTGTAATCAATAAAAGATTCCCTAATCTTGCATTTGGTCTACAAATCAAAACCCGTTTAATCTCAGATTTATCAACCAAAACAATATCCAGTTCACTTTTTGGTTTTCCAATGTTCTTAGTCAGATTGCGCATTACGCCACGCCTGTAATGATTTATTTTGCTCAAAACACTCATCTATAAAATAATTTAGGGGTTATAAAATCCATATCCAATTTTAGAAAAATTGAAAAGATTTAACTAACTCAAAGCTAGCCTCTTTTTTTTTCTAAAATTAGATTCTTTCAATTAAGCAATTATTACAAAATTGTAACGAAAATGTTTCAACATTCACATCTTCAACTACTTGAAAGAGATTTAAAACTACGGAAATTATTCCCCAATCACTAAATTATTAGACCGTTAGCCATTAACAATCGACGTTTGGCAACTCACACTAGACGTTTATTTCGACAACATAACCTTCAGAACCACGAATATTAAATACAGTTCCGTTTTCAAAAATTAAATATTGGCCTTTGATTCCTGTTAATTTTCCCTGAAAAGAAGGTGTCTTATCTAAGTTCAAACTGGCCACTTTTGCAGGATAATTTAGAACAGGATAATGCAATTCATAAAGATCATTTTTTTGAGAATAAAAGTATTCCTGAACTTCAGACGGAATTAAGCTTTCTACTTTTACTTTTTCAGCAATCAAATCAAAACTTTCGCCCGTACTTTGAAGCATTTTTCTCCAATTCGTTTTATCCGTATAATGATCTTTTAACGCAACCTCAGTAATTCCTGCCAAATATCGATTAGGAACCTCAACAATTGCGATTGCTTGTGTTGCGCCCTGATCTATCCAACGCGTTGGAACTTGTGTTTTGCGCGTCACACCTACTTTTACTTCACTTGCAAGTGCCAAATAAACAATATGTGGCTGCAATTGCACTTTTTGCTCATAGTCTAAATCACGGTCAGCGATTCCTAAATGAGCCGTACTTAATTCCGGTCTCATAATCCAATCTCCAACTGCAGGACTCGAGTAAAAACAATCATAACAAAAACCTTGTCTGTATATTTTCTTCTTTTTATGACAATTCAAACATTCATAACCCACAAAATTAATCTCAATCTCTTTATTCAATAATTGATTCATATTTAGAAAACTATCTTCGAAAACCAAATAATATTGAATTGGATCTCCCATTTCAGTTTGCATTTTTGTAAGTACTCCTTGATATGTCATTTTAATTTTAGATTTTAGATTGCTTATTTTAGATTTTAATTCACTTTGAAGAATTTGGAACATTTTATCATATAATTCCATTTTTGAAGTTGAATCTTTAGTTCAAATACAATTGTTTTTTATAAAAAAACACTATTTTTGATAAAGTGACAAAGTTAGTATTTGTCTATCGATATTCAAATTTTAAATTTTCCTGATTTTAAACTAATCATGAAATCTAAAATGTAAAATCATCAATCTAAAATCTATTTTTCCCCATGCCCTTATCAATAATCAACTCGTTTGCCTCTTGGGTCCTGAAACAAAGGATACATCAAATTGAACTTTTTCTAAAATATCCGAATGAAGTTCAAGAAGAACTGTTGCATAATTTATTGACATCGTCAGAAAATACGATTATCGGAAAAAAATATGATTTTGCGTCCATAAACTCCTATGCTACTTTTGTAGAAAGAGTTCCAATTGCGACTTACGAAGAATTGCAGCCTTTGATTGAACGCACACGTCAAGGCGAACAAAATGTTTTTTGGGAAACTCCTATTAAATGGTTTGCCAAATCTAGCGGAACTACAAATGCCAAAAGTAAATTTATTCCTGTAAGTAACGAAGCTCTGGAAGATTGTCATTATAAAGGAAGTAAAGATTTACTTTGTTTATACTTGAATAATAATGAGGATTCTGAATTGTTTCTTGGAAAAAGCCTTCGCTTGGGCGGAAGTTCTCAGATTTACGAAAACAACAATACTTTCTTTGGAGATTTGTCTGCTATTTTGATTGAAAATATGCCTATTTGGGCCGAATTTAGCAGTACTCCAAGCAGCAAAACCTCTTTAATGAGTGAATGGGAATCTAAGATTGCCGCCATTATAAATGAAACCAAAAACGAAAATGTTACCAGTTTTGCCGGAGTTCCGTCCTGGATGTTGGTTTTGATGAATAAGGTTTTAGAAAATACAGGAAAACAAAGTTTATTAGAGCTTTGGCCAAATCTTGAAGTTTACTTTCATGGAGGCGTAAGTTTTTCTCCATATAAAGAACAATACAAGAAAATTTTACCGAGTAAAGATTTCAAATATTACGAAATATATAATGCTTCTGAAGGCTTTTTTGCCATTCAGGATTTGAATAATTCGAGCGATTTATTATTGATGTTGGACTACGGAATTTTCTACGAGTTTATTTCGATGGATACTTTTGGAACTCCAAATCAAAAAGTAGTTCGTTTGGCAGATGTTGAATTGGATAAAAACTACGCCATTGTTATTACTACAAATTCTGGTTTATGGCGTTATTTAATTGGAGATACAGTTCGTTTTACTTCTTTAAACCCATACAGAATTCGTGTTACGGGAAGAACGAAACATCATATTAATGTTTTTGGTGAAGAATTAATGGTCGAAAATACCGATCAGGCAATTGCCAAAGCTTGCCAACTTACTCAAACCGAAGTTATAGATTATACCGTTGCTCCAATTTTTATGCAGGATAAAGAAAAAGGCGCACACGAATGGATGATCGAATTCAAGAAAAACCCTGCTGATGTTGGGCTTTTCCAAAAAGTTCTGGATGAAACTTTACAGACTTTAAATTCCGATTATGAAGCCAAACGCCATAACAATATGACTTTAAATCCGCTTGTAATTAATGTCGCACGTGAAAACTTATTTTACGATTGGCTAAAGGAACGTGATAAACTTGGCGGACAACATAAGATTCCGAGGCTTTCGAACCAGAGAGATTATTTGGAGCAGTTGAAAGAGATGTGTACTGTTAAGAGCTAAACACGAATTTCACTAATTTTCGCAAATTAAATGAAAAATAAAATCACAAAGCTAGCGCGAGCGTCCCGCTCGTGAGCACAATCAAGTACAAGTTATTCTATAATAAAAAGTTTAAAACCAATCGATTTCATAAATGAGACATTATTTTTTGATATTAATATTTGCTTTTATTTCTTGTACTAATACAAAAGAGCAACATCAAAAAATAATTGTTATTCAGCCTTTAGGAGATTTCAATATTGAGCAGTCAAAAAGTGTCTTCAATAAAATCAAAACAATTAACCCAAACGTTGTTTTAAGGCAAAATATTCCCTTTCCCGAAAATGCTTATTATCAACCTCGAAATAGATATCGAGCGGACAGCATTATCAAAACAATCAAAAATAATATTGGCAAAGATTCTGTAATTGTTGGATTATCGAATCGTGATATTAGTGTAACCAAAGGAAAAATCAAGGATTGGGGCGTTATGGGATTGGGTTATCATCCGGGGAAATCCTGCGTAGTTTCTGATTTTAGACTAAGTCAACAAAATAAAAACCAACAATTCTATAAAGTAGTTCTACATGAATTAGGTCATACCGAAGGATTACCTCATTGTCCTGTAAAAACTTGCTTAATGCGAGATGCCGAAGGAAAAAATCATCTGAATGAAGAAACTGATTTTTGCTTAAAATGTAAAAACTTTTTAATTAAAAAAGGCTGGAAATTAAACAATCCTGTAACCTGATATCTCATCCTAAAAATACATAATTAACCCAAAACCAAACTAAGATGAAAACCACAAAATTTAGCGAAATGTCTACTGAAGAGCTACTTAAAAGTCAGAAAACTTCAAAAATCGCCACTTATACATTTGCAGGAATCTTATCTCTCTTATTTGTAGTCAATATATTTCTTTTTTCTAAAAAAGGATTTACCGCCTCTCCGGTTGTTCCTTTTGCATTGCTGCCAATACTTTTTTTAAACTTCAAGACTTTATCAGAAATTAAAAAAGAATTGAAATCCAGAGAAAATTAAGAATTTGTAATTCCACTAAAGCGCATGAGGGATAGAAGTGGAAATCCTTTTTGTCCGCCACGTCGGACAAAAAGATTGAAACGGATAGCCCGACCCGCTTTTTTCGGCGGGTCATGCCCATAAAAAAAACCTTAGCTTTATTGGAAAACTAAGGTTTTTATTTATTTCAGCAAGAGTTTTCACCCCCCCTTTTTGAATTATAAGCCTTCGACTTCGCTCAGGATGACACTTATTTTTGTCAGGTTGAGCGAAGTCGAAGCCCTTTACTACATCATATCAATATATCTATCGTGATATCCTAATAAGTATAAAACTCCGTCGAGACCTAAACTTGAAATTGAGGTTGAGGCGTTTTCTTTTACTTTTGGTTTTGCGTGAAAAGCGATTCCTAATCCGGCTAGATTTAGCATTGGTAAATCATTTGCCCCATCACCTACAGCAATAGTTTGGTTGATGTGAATTCCTTCTTTTTCAGCAATTGCTTTTAAGTATTCGGCTTTCTTTTGACCGTCTACAATTTCACCCAAATATTTACCGGTTAATTTACCGTCTATAATCTCCAATTGGTTGGCATGAACATAATCTATACCTAATTCTTTTTGCAGATAATCTCCAAAATAAGTGAATCCTCCAGATAAAATTGCAGTTTTATATCCGTAATATTTTAAGGCTTTCATCAAACGATGCGCTCCTTTTGTTATTGGTAAATTTACAGCAACATTTTGTAAAACATCTTCGCTTAAACCTTCCAACAACGCCATACGCTGTTTGAAACTTTCGTTGAAATCTATTTCGCCATTCATAGCAGATTCTGTAATAGCGCGAACCTGTTCTCCTACTCCATTTAGTTCTGCCAACTCATCAATTACCTCAGTTTGAATTAAAGTAGAATCCATATCGAAGCAAACTAAACGTCTGTTTCTTCTGTAAATGTTGTCTTCCTGAAACGAAATATCAACATTTAAAGTTCTCGAAATCTCCATGAAACTTGCTGTCATCGCAATTTTATCTACAATATCTCCGGTTAGTGACAATTGAATGCAAGAACGCGGATAATCTTCTTTTTCGACTACAGATGTTCTGCCTGTTAATCTTATAATAGAAACAATATTCAAATTTTGATCAGAAAGTAACTTTGCGACAGCGGCTAATTGCGAAGCGGCTAATTTCTCTCCTAAAATATTAATGATGTAACGTTGCTTAGACTGTGTTTTTACCCAATTTTCGTAATCTTCAATTGAAATTGGAATAAATTTTACTTTTACTTCTAATTCATAAGCTTTAAACAGCAAGTCTTTTAAAACTGGTCCTGAACTAGAGCCTGCTTCGACTTCGAATAAAATACCCAAAGATAGTGTGTCATGAATATCGGCCTGACCAATATCTAAAATATTAGCATCATAAGCAGCCAATACAGCTGTCAAACCAGCCGTTACTCCTGGTTTATCATGTCCTGAAACTTTTAATAGAATAATTTCTTTCTCTTCTGCCATTTTATCTTTGTTGATTTTAAGAAGCGACAAAAATCGGTAATCTATTGTTTATAAAAAAGGATATTGTTTGTTTTTTTTGCAAAGAAAAAGCACATATGAATGTGCTTTTTGAATTAATTTAACAATTATGCCGAAGTATTAAAATAACCTAACTTTTTTGGTTTTTATTAGAATTTGTCAAAAATTTTAAGGGTTAAAATGAGTTATCTTTAAAATCTTCTGATCTTCGGCAGAATTTAAATATTGAACCGGAAAAGAAATATCCTAGCTTGGTTGATTTTCATCAAAGTTTACCATCCAGCTTACGCCAAATTTATCTTTGAACATTCCGAAATAAGCGCCCCAAAAGGTTTTGCCCATTGGCATATAAATAGTTCCTCCTGCCGAAAGTCCGTTAAAGATTCTGTCTCCTTCTCCTTCACTTTCTACATTGATTGATACTGAAAAATTTCCACCAAAAACTACATCGCCTGACTGTTCGTTACTATCGCTTCCCATTAAAATAGTGTCACCAATAGGCAGCGAAACGTGCATAATTCTGTCAGCATCTTTATCTGATACTTGAGCACAGCCTCCGTGTTCGTCTGCAGGCATATCTTTAAATTTTCCGATATACGGAAATTCTCCTCCAAAAACTGATTTGTAAAATAGAAATGCTTCTTCGCAATTTCCGTTAAAAATTAAATAAGGGTTTACTGATGTTGCCATGATATTTTTGTTTTTTTGTTTGTTATAGTTAATTCAATCTATTCTCTATTTTCTTTCATCTATTCTCTTTACTCTATTTTCTATCTTTTAATTCTCTGAAAGCTCTTTTACAACTTCTAATCCATTTGGAAAAACTCCTTTAAAATAATCGATATACTTTTCAACCGTATCAACCTGAGCGACTAAATCTACAAATTCATCATCCTGAGTCAATCGATACGTTTCCATTGCACCACTCCACTTTTTTGTTTCTTCGTTAATCGGCACTTCTTTAAAGTCTTTTATTTCACCTAAATGTTTAAAAGCCATATATTCATTTGGAATTTTAGTTTCGATAACACTATACATTCCTTCCCCATTAGGAGACATAAAATGTACTTTATCACCTTGATTCCAATCGGTTATAGTATATGAACCTTCACAAAAAACTCCTGTCCATTTTTTATAAGTTTCGTCATCCCACAAAACTGACCAGACTTTTTCTGCCGGTGCTTTGATTCTGATTTTAAATTCTAACGTTTCCATATTATGATAATTTACTAAAATCCATAAAAAGTACATTCCAACGATGTCCATCTAAATCTGCAAAACCAAAACCGTACATCCAACCCTGACTTTCTGCAGGTGGAGAAAAAACGGTTCCGCCAGCTTCTGTAACTTTCTTTGCCAATTCGTCAACTTCTGCTGTGCTTTCTGCATCAATTGAAATCAGAACTTCTGAACTCAGTTTTGTATCCGTAAGTTTGTTTTGAGAAAAACTGGCGAATAATGATTCTTCAAAAAGCATTACTACAAATTTTCCTTCACCAACGATCATGCAAGTAGAACTTGGCGTATCGTGTTCTTCATTAAAAGAGAATCCTATTTTCGAGAAAAAGGCTTTAGATTTTGCCACCTCTTTTACAGGCAAATTCAGCCAAATTTGTTTTGTCATATTTTTTTACTTTTAAATTAAATCCTATAAGTGATGTAAGATAATTTAAGTGATGCTTGCGAAGTTTATGCTCTCGCAAAGTCGCAGTCCCGAGGCTTCGGAAGCAAAGTTTTTATTTTCCTCTGTCCCTTTGAACCTTTGTTCCTCTGAACCTTCAAAAACTAATTTTGTTCTACATAACTTTTAAAATTATCCATGATTGCCTGCCATCCTCCGCGTTGCATTTCTTCGGGATTTTGAGTTTCAGGATCAAAACTTTCAATTACTTCTATTCCGTTTGGGGTTTCATTGAAACTAATCTCTACTTTTCTTCCGTCTCCCAAAACATATTCAATTGCTTTATATTTTTCTACCAATGTATATTCACCACCAAAATCAAAACTCATGCTGCCATCTTTTGCCGCCATTGTTGATTTGAATGTTCCGCCTTCTCTTAAATCATTTTCGGCATAAGGCGTGTGCCAATCCGGCGAAGCAAAACTCCATTTTGTAATATGTTCCGGTAATGTCCATAAATCCCAAACTTTGTCGATTGAAGCGTTAATTGTGTTTTTTACTGTTATCATTTTATCTTTTTGTTTATTGTTTAGTTTTTATTTTTAATAGATTTATTATTCGAAATTTTCAACGTATTTTTTAAAATTCTCAACAACTGACTGGCAAAATTGTTCTTGCATTTCCTCAGAAATAGTAGCTTCGGGTTCAAATGTTTCGGTAAGTTTTGTTTCTGAACCTAAATTTTCAAAACGAACATTTGCTGTTCTATTATCCGAGAGTCGATATTCTATCAATGCCAATTTTTCGACTTTAGTATAAATTCCTTCAAAATCAAAACCTTCTTTTCCATCTTTTGAAGTCATTGTAAATTTAAATTTACCACCAACTTTCAAATCATTTTCTGCATATAGCGTGTGCCAATTTGCAAAAGGAATATTCCAATTCTTAATATGTTCCGGCAATGTCCATAATTCCCAGACTTTCTCAATTGGTGCATTAATTGAATTTTGAACTATTATCATGTTATCCTTTTCCATTGCTTACATTTTATCTGGAATCTGATCTTCATTGATAACTGAGAATTCCCAGTGATGTCCATCTAAATCAAAAAAAGAACGATAATACATCCAGCCATAATCCTGGGCTTCGGCATATTCAGTTGCTCCATTTTTTAAAGCATTCTCAATGATTTCATTTACTTTTTCTCGGCTTTCAGTTTGTACTGAAATAATTACCTCGTTAGTGGTTTTTGCATTGCAAATTTCTTTGTATGTAAATGTTTTATAGAACTCTTCAACTAACAACATTGCATTGATATTTTTACCTATGATCAAACAAGTTCCTTTGTCATTTGTAAATTGTGGATTGAATGAAAAACCTAAGTTGGTAAAAAATGATCTTGACCGATTTAAATCTTTTACAGGAAGATTTAAGAAAATTTTTGTTTCCATTTTTATATAAAATTACAAATTATTAAGACAAAATTAGATTATTAACATTAAGCTTAGGATGCTTTAAAAGTCAACTTTAGGGTCATTTAAGACAAAATACTTATTTTTGTGTTTAAAATCTTTTCTAAAATATATAACACTATGACTAAGAAAGTAGGCCTAATCATTCCTCATGATTATAAATTATTAAGTATAGCAGCGATTTTAGAGGTTTTTGAAACGGCTAATAAACTGGCTAAAGAAAACGATAAACCTTTTGAGATTATGGTTTTCCAATCCGTTGAACAAATTAACGATAAACGCTTATTTGGATATGACGTAAGTGCTATTGAAGAATCAAATGAATCTCTAGATCTGATTTTGATTCCGGCTTTTACGACCGATAATATGAGTGAAATGATTGTGAAGAATAAGAATTTTATTCCTTGGTTAAAAAAACAACATACATCAGGCGCCGAATTAGCGAGTTTTTGTACCGGTGCTTTTTTGTTTGCCGCCTCGGGTTTGCTTAACGAAAAACTGGCAACAACTCATGTTGATGCTTGCAGTGCTTTTACTAAAGCTTTTCCCATGGTGAAACTTAAGCCCGAAGAAACTTTAACCGCCGACGGAAGTCTATATACCAGCGGTGGCTCTACCTCAACATTTCATTTATTGATTCTTTTGGTTCAGAAATATTGCGGAAATGAAATTGCGGTTCAAATTGCGAAAATCTTCTCGATTGACTTGAATAGATATAAACAGAGTTATTTTAGCACTTTTAGACCAAATCATTTACATAATGATACGCTGGTTGCAATGCTGCAGCAAAAAATAGAAAGTCAATATCATTCGATCGAAAAGCTGGAAGAAATCACCAAAGATATTCCAACGAGTGCGCGTAACATGACACGAAGATTTAAACAAGTTACAGGGATTCCGCCAATTGAATATTTACAAAATATAAGAGTAGAGAGTTCTAAGAAATATCTAGAACAAACGCAGCTTTCGATTTCCGAAATTATCGAAAAAACAGGTTACAATGATCCAAAAGCTTTTAGAAAAGTATTCTATAAAATGGTTGGAATGAAACCTATCGAATATCGGGAGAAATTTAGGGTTCAGTAATTTTTTCAGGAGCAGAAATTCGGTTTTCAAAAGACCACCTTTCCTGCTCTACACTATATCTTTTGTCGTGAAACCCACGACAAAAGGATATCGCTTCGATCAGGGCTAAATTAGAAATTTCGTTTTCATAATTCACCAAACACTTTAAAAAGAATCTACGATGATTTTATAATCCACATTAAGACCTTTTTATTTTGTTTTAAAAGTGCGTCAATTTCTGTCATACTTTCATTTGAAACTGCGGGACAACCCCAACCTTCAGGAGTTCCTTCAGGATAAGTTTCATTACTCGAAATGGCTTCCCAGGAATGCAAAACAATAGCACGACTTCTTGCATTAGAGTTTGTGTTGTCTTTTCCTTGTAATATGTAATTTACTTTAATTCCCCATTGACTTACACCACGATCTAAAACAACAAATTTCCCAATAGACGAACAATGCGAATCAAATTCGTTACTTATTGGAGCTTTTTCTTTTGACGTTGTTGCGCCCCATTTATTATCCCCGCAACCATGACTTACCATATAGGATTTTGAAATTTTGTCTTTTTTAAAATCATAAACAAAAAATCTTTTCAAACCGGAATGAACGCCTAAATCAATTAGAAAAAACTGATCTTGATTTAGATTGTTTTTTTGGCAGTATTGCTTTGCTTCTTTATAATATTTACTATAATTAATTTCAAGACGTTGCTTTTCTTTTAAAATTACTTCACTTTTTTGTTTAGTTTCAGATACAACTGTCTTATTTTCTTTAGTACAAGAAAATCCAAAAACAAAGAATAAAGATATACAGCGTAAATAGTTATTAATTACCATGTCCGTCTCGATGAATAACTTGATTATTAAAAAAAGCATTAAACATTTTAAATTTGCCTAAATATGAATCCTGAAAACTAATATCTTCAAATTTGTCATTCAATATTTCTTTTGGAAATTTGGAATATAATAGTTTCTTTTCAACTATATTTTCTATCTCTAAAACCAAATCTTTAATTTTTCTCGGATCAATATTTTCTTTTTCCAATTCTTCAATTTTTGATCTAGGAACAATCATTTGTTTTTTATGAATTATAATATCAATTACATAATAAGGCAACAAAACACTCAAATACAATGTAATCGAGCATAACTCACCTCCTTCTACAATATTTAAAAAAAATGTGTAGCATCGATCTTGCAAATCTAGTCTTGAAAAATCCTGAAAATCTTTTAAAACTTCATCCTTATCAAACTCTGTCTTTATAGTATTACTTAATTTCTGGTTTTCATCAGAATTAAAAAGATCTATTACTTTCTCTAATCTTTTATACTCCACAGTTTCCAAATACAATTCCTTTTGATTCCAAGGGCATATATTTTTAGGATAATATAAGTATGCTAAATTTTTTAAAACTTCAGTTATCATTTGTGATCATAAATAATTATAAAATCAAATGTATTCTTTTAAACAAAGAAAGAAAAATATTACTCCAAATATTAAGATAAAAAAAACCTGCTCAAATAAATGAACAGGTTATTAAAAGAAACTTTGTCAAAGTTTTGAACTTTGATAAAGTAATATCAAGATTTAAGAAGCAATTTCCATTCGCTTCAATAAGTTTTTATTCAAAGTATGTTTTGCATAATCTTTGTCGATTGTCAAAACTTTATCGTCTGAACTTGGTAATTCATACATCGCATCTGTTAAGATTGCTTCACATAACGAACGTAATCCACGAGCTCCTAATTTGTATTCTAATGCTTTGTCAACAATAAAGTCTAATGCTTCGTTTGTAATCGTAAACTCAACATCATCCATCATGAATAATTTTTGATATTGTTTGATTAACGCATTTTTAGGTTGTGTCAAAATCGCACGCAATGTTTCTCTATCAAGAGGATCCATATGTGTTAGAACTGGCAAACGACCAATTATCTCCGGGATCAAACCAAAATCTTTAATATCTTTTGGAATAATATATTGAAGTAAATTGTCTTTATCAATATTGTCTACGTTTTTAGATGTAGAATATCCAACTGCCTGACGGTTTAAACGTTTAGAAATAATACGTTCTACTCCATCAAAAGCTCCTCCTGCAATAAACAAGATGTTTTGAGTATTTACCTCAACAAATTTCTGGTCCGGATGTTTACGTCCTCCTTTTGGTGGTACGTTTACAACTGTTCCTTCTAATAGTTTCAATAAAGCTTGTTGAACTCCTTCACCAGAAACGTCACGTGTTATTGATGGATTATCACTCTTACGGGCAATTTTATCAATTTCATCAATAAATACGATTCCTCTTTCTGCTTTTGTAACGTCGTAATCAGCAGCTTGCAGTAAACGTGTCAAAATACTTTCGACATCTTCACCAACATAACCTGCTTCTGTAAGTACAGTTGCATCAACGATAGCCAAAGGAACGTCTAACATTTTTGCAATAGTTTTTGCCACTAATGTTTTTCCGGTTCCGGTTTGACCAACCATGATGATATTACTTTTCTCAATCTCTACTTCGTCGTCTAATTGCTGTTGCATTAAACGTTTGTAGTGATTGTAAACCGCAACTGACATTACTTTTTTAGTCTGATCCTGACCAATTACGTATTGATCTAAGAAAGCTCTGATTTCTTTTGGTTTCTTTAAAATTAAGTCACCAACAAGTTTCGCGCTTCCGCTTGATTTTAATTCTTCTAGTACAATTCCGTGTGCTTGTTCAATACACTTATCACAGATATGTGCATTAATACCTGCAATTAATAAATTAGTTTCTGGCTTTTTTCTTCCACAAAACGAACATTCTAATACTACTTTAGCCATTCTTTTTTAGTTACATAAGCTGCAAAGTTACTAAGTTTCTGAGATTTATCACTAAAACCTCAGAAACTTAGCATCCTATTAACTTTTTATTTTTTGTTTCGAGTTTAATTTTGTTTCAAGTTTCAAGTTAATCTTAGAACCTTAGTCCCTTTGCAACTTTGAACCTTAAAAAAAAATTAGCTTCTTCTCAATACTTCATCAATCATTCCGTACTCTTTAGCTTCGTCAGCGATCATCCAATAATCACGCTCACTGTCTTTGTGTACTTTGTCAAAAGTTTGTCCTGAATGTTGAGAGATGATATTGTATAATTCATCTTTCAATTTCAACATTTCACGTAAGTTGATTTCCATATCAGTTGCAACTCCTTGTGCTCCTCCTGATGGTTGGTGAATCATTACTCTTGAATGTGGTAAAGCCGAACGTTTTCCTGCTGCTCCTGCACATAATAAAACTGCTCCCATTGAAGCTGCCATACCTGTACAAATTGTCGCTACGTCTGGTTTAATGTATTGCATTGTGTCATAAATTCCTAATCCTGCGTAAACACTTCCTCCAGGAGAATTTAGATAAATTTGAATATCTTTTGATGCATCAGCGCTTTCTAAAAATAATAACTGAGCCTGAACGATATTAGCGATTTGATCGTCGATACCTGTTCCTAAAAAGATGATTCTGTCCATCATTAATCTTGAAAAAACGTCTAACTGAGAAATATTCAACTGACGTTCTTCTATAATATATGGAGTCATATTTGTTGGATTCATTGCTGCTATGATTTTGTCATAGTACATAGCGTTTACTCCTTGGTGCTTTGTAGCAAATTTTTTAAATTCTTTACCGTAGTTCATATGTGTCTGTTCTAAGTTTTACTTTATTTACTGTATATATTCTTCATCAAAGGTTGTACCTATTTCGAAAGGATGTCAATTTGTCTTATTTTGAAAATTTGTTTCAGGTTTAATTTAATTTCAGGTTTCAAGTTCTCGAACTTGCTTGTAAAATAGCCCAGATAGTAGTGAAAAGCTTTTTGAAATCCGGTTTTTAGTTTTTTTATTCTTGGAAAGCGACTGGAAGAAGCTCTTGCAAGAATTTAAAAAACTTAAACGGAAGAAAAAAAACTTGTAACGGATAGCTGGATTAGCTTCTGAAAAGTAATCAAAATTAATTTAAAACAAAAGAGCGCCAGGAAGTTTTTCCTGACGCTCAAATATACTTATTTTTTTAGAAATTATTCTCCGTATGAAGCGGCAATAAATTCTTCGTAAGTTACTTCTTTAGTTGTTGGATTTGCTTTTTCTTTAAACACTTCTAACAATTTCTCAGCAACTACTTGCTCAGAAAGTCTTTTTACTTCTTCTTGGTTAGATAAAACTCTAGCTACAATTCCCTGAACTTCTTCGTCAGTTGGATTTGTTTGACCAAATTGAGCCATTTGTTGTTTGATTGCGTTTGTTGTAAATGCTTTCAAATCTTCGAATGTAATTTGGATATTGCTTTGAGCCATAGCTTTTCCTTCGATTAATTGAAAACGTAATCCTTTTTCAGATCTTGCGTATTCAACTTCAGCTTCTTCTGCAGAAAGTTTTTTCTCTCCAACAGTTTGTAACCATTTTTTAAGGAATGCAGCCGGTAAATCAAATTTTGTATTTTCGATCAAGAAATCCTGAACGTCTAATAATAATTTTTGATCTGCTTGTTGCGCGAATTGAGCTTCAGCATCTTCTTTAATTTTAGATTTCAAATCTTCTAAAGAAGCTACTTTTCCTTCTCCAAAAAGTTTATCAAAAAGCTCTTGGTTTAATTCAGCCAATTCTGCTCCGTTGATTGCTTCGATAGTAAAGTTTACTTCGATATCTAAACCGTGAACATCATCATGACCAACTTTTAGGTAATCCATTAATTGGTGATCATCTTCGAATAAACCTTTTGTGCTTACAGTAACTACGTCACCAACTTTTTTACCGATGAATTTATCACCTGCTTTTTTGTTGAATGTAGAAACTGAAATTGTAGTTGTATTGTTGATTCCTTTTTCTTCGTTTGCAAAAGTTCCGGTTAAATCTGAATCAGCAACAACTTTATCTTGAGGAATTGCTTTTCCGAATTGTTTTTGGATACGTTCTACTTGTCCGTCGATTAATTTATCATCGGCAGTAACGATATATTTTACGATATTATTTTTTGCTTCTAAATCAATTTCGAAGTTAGGAACTAAACCAATTTCGTATTCGAAAGTTAGTTCTTCAGCATCCCAATCAAAGTTTTCGTTTTCTTTAGCAAGAGGAGTTCCTAAAAGATTTAATCTCTCAGATTGAACAAAACGCTCTAAAGCCAAATCAACTACTTTTTTTACTTCTTCTTGCTTAATTGCTTTTCCGTATTGTTTTTCAACAAGGTCTTTAGGAACTTGTCCTTTTCTAAAACCTTTTACGGTAGCCAATGGCATTTTTTCGTTTATTCTTTTTGCTACCTGACCTTTATAATCCATGTGAACAACGTTTAATACAATCGTTTCATTCACAGCATCTGTTGCTACTCTTTTAATATCCATCTTCTTCTTTAATTTACATAATAAAATTGGGTTGCAAAATTATAAAATTTTTGCAACCCAACCAAGTTTTTAATCTATTGTATTTGAAGACGTTTTAAACACGCTTCCAATATTTATTTTATTTATCGTCTCCTAGTATTTGATAAGTAATAGACTGAAGAATAGACAGTATAATACTAAAGAACAATGCGGTCCAGAAAGTATCTACAGCAAAACCTCCAACTATATTAGTACACAGTAAAATAATAATTGCATTAATCACCAATAAAAACAGACCTAAAGTAATGACTGTTACCGGCAAAGTCAGAATTACCAATATTGGTTTTATAAACAGATTTAATAATCCTAAGACAATTGCAACAATTATTGCAGTTGTAAAACTGGCAACGTGTACGCCCGGCAAGAAGTTCGCAATTAACAAAACCAAGCCCGCAGTAACAAGGAGTCTAAGTAATAATTTCATAAAGTTTCAGTTTAATTTTTTCGTATAAAGTAAAAATACAAAATTTTAATAATACAATCCTTTATTTAAGATTCCATCGATCGCTTTTTTTTCATGCGCCAACAGTTTTTCTTTTTCAACATTGGATATATCATGCTCAACTCCTTTATATTCTATAGTAAAAGACGCTAAGATTTCATCAAAAATTAGCTTTACTCTTTCTACATGATAATCCGAAGTAATCACAACGAGCGAATCCAGATTATGACGCAACATTATTTTCTTTGTCATAACTGCATCTTCAACTGTATTAGCGGACAAAGCAGGTTCTAAAAAACTTTCGTTTTCTACTCCTTTATCCATCAGATATTTCATTGCATAAGTTGCGTGAGAATTTTTAGTTGTATTAAAATGTTCTCCAAAACCACCAGTGCAAATAATATAATTATTCGTTGGATCAAAAATATCCGCACAATAATTCAATCTGTCTAAAGCGGTATAACCCAGACTACCATCTTCTAGATTTGGAGAACCCAGAACAACTAAAGTTTTCATCTTTTGCAATTTTATATTCTGACAAAATCAATAACCTTTATTAATAGGTTGCTCTTTTAAGAACTCAGTCGTTAATTCAAAAAACATTTTAGGATTTTCGGCATGAAGCCAATGTCCTGCATTTGGAATGGTTTCGAACTTAGCTTTTGGAAAATGCTGACGTATGTCATCAAAATCTGCATCTGCAATATATCCTGATGCGCCTCCTCTAATAAATAAGGTTTCTTTTTCGAAAACTAAACCATCAGGCAAAGCTTTTCCGATAGCATCGAGATTATTATTGAAAACTTCAAGATTAAATCTAAATGCCAATTGTCCCGGTTCTTTCCAATATAGGTTTTTCAACAAAAACTGACGTGTTCCAAAATCAGGTACATATTGCGCAACAATTGCTTCAACATCATTTCGACTTGGCTTTACCGAAAAATCTACTGCATTTAAACCTGCCAAAATATCCTGATGATGTTGTTTGTAAAATCTCGGTCCAATATCTGCCACAATCAATTTATCTACAATTTCAGGATGTGTGGTTGCAAAAAGCATTGCTACTTTTCCGCCCATTGAATGTCCTAAAATATCTATTTTGTTTAATTGATTGGCCTGACAATATTCGAAAACGTCTTGTACCATTTCCTCATAACTCCATTCGTCTGAATGAAAACTGCGGCCGTGATTGCGCAAATCTAAAATATGAACCTGAAATCCTGCTTCAACATATTGTCCGGCAAGTGTTTTCCAGTTATCAGACATGCCAAGAAATCCGTGCATGATGATAAATGGTTTTCCTTCGCCTTCTATTTTTGAGTATAACATTTGTATTTGGGTTTTAAAAAACAGATCACAAAGGTAAAAAACTTATCTATCAATCTCTAACAGAACATATTCTATAAGATTGTTTTTTAATCTTACTTTTTATACAAAAAAGTTTATCCTTTTACGGTTTCCCGTATGCTTATTAAATTTTAGCAAAGTATCTTGCGTGCTTAGAAATCGAATCAAAAATTTGATTTAATTCATTAATTAAACACCATACCATGATTAAAAAAATCCTTTTATTATCACTAGTTGTGTCTCAACTAACAATTTCATGTTCTAGTGAAGACAGTCCGGAAAACCAACCAGAAAAACCAACTGCAGAGCAAACATTGGCAGAGCAAATTGCAAATATTGTTAAACAACCTTATTCTAAATTAACTCCGGCTGACCAAAAAATCAAAGTTGAAGTTGAAGCTAATGAAATGTTGGTTCAATTGGACAAATCAAAAAGTTCTGGTGCCATTGAAGCTATTCAAAATTTAGGGCGTTTATTTAGCCTTAAACACATCGATCTTTTTGATGGAAAAAGTGACAACGGAGTAGAAGAAGTTTTAAACATTTCTGGTGTTTACGGTATTTATACTTGGGATAATACTAACAAAACATGGATAAAAACAGCTTCAACAACTGAATTAAAATTTGTTTTTCCTGCAAAAGCATCTCAAACTGCAAACAATGCAATATTAACATCAAAAAGTACTTCTTCTGATATAAAATTTTCTAATACAGATACTTATGGAGAATGGAACTACAATAACGAAACACAACAATGGGAAAACACTCCTTCTGTAGTTGATTGGTTTTACTTACCAACTTCTGTAGATGCAGTTTTAACAATTGACGGAACTCAGTCTGCTACTTTAGCTTCAACTGCAAAATATTCATCTAAAAACAAATCTCCTGAAGAGTATACTTATAAAGTTACTTTGAATGATGGTTATACTTGGGAAATGAATGGTAAAAAAGCAGCTGAATCTACTTCAAAAGCATCTTTTACTTATAATGGTAAAAATCTAATCGAATTTAATGTAGGAAGTACGGCTGATATCGATAATTTAATCAATACACCAGAACTTAATCAATACAAAGGAAAAGCTAATGGTTTGGTTAAAATCATGGACAACTTTGTTATTGTAAGTGAAGCTGACCTTGTTAATTTAGGAATTGACAGTGAAAATTTAGAAAAAAGTTTAGTTGACGTTGACTTTGATAACAAAGACTACTATACAAATGAGAACAGTAATAATTTAAAATATTCTCAAGGTACTGCTGCTAGTTTAAATAAAAACATAAAAGCAATTTTAGCATCTAAAAAAGATGGAACTAAAATAGCTGATGTTGTTGTACATTCAGAAGCTGATGGAAGTTATAATCCTCCTCAAAAATGGGTTGTAGATGCTACTGATTCTAATGGTGGTTACTGGACTTATGATGAGAACTCAACAATCGAAGTTAAATATTACACTGAAGTATATTATTTAAAATTCAATGATAATACAGAAGTTGCAATGAGTGTATATTTTTCAAAAGGATTTGAAAATCTAAACACAAAATTTAAAGACTTTTATACTTCTTTCAAGAAATAAAAATCTTTTATAAAACTACTTAAAGCCGATTTGAAATCATTCAAATCGGCTTTATTTTTTTGGAGGTGTTTTTACCACTAAAGTGCTTTGACCATATCCTGCCCAAATACCAATTCCGCCCTTTATATTGGATTTTAAACTTGCATTTGCAGGATATATTGGATTTTTACTATTTACAATTTCGTTTTGCCAACTGTTCCAGAAATCTAACGCGTCTTTATTTTGCGTCCTTAGTTTTACATGAATCAAATCTCCATCAGCAAAATAAGGTGTGAATTTTGTTTTTGGAAAAAGTAAAACTCCTCGATTTATTTGTACCGAAACTTCAGGTTTAGTAAAGTTTTTATCATCTAAATTACCATAAAACGAAGGAACAAAAATAGGCTCTTCAACATCGATTTTTGTGGCGATCTGATAGTAGTTTTTTTCATCTAAAGGATCATCAAATTTTACAAAAATATATCCTGTAGTATCTGTAGCAATCTTTTTAATATACTCAGCACTTTTGAGTTTAACGCTTTTTGGAATTTTGGTTATCGCCGTCACAATTCTATTTAAATATTCAATTTTAAGCGAATATTCTTTTCCGGCTTCTCCTTTTAATGTTGATCCAAAATATACAAATGGAGGCACTCTGTTTTTATCATTTTTAACTCTTAAAACTTCTGATGTCTGACCATCAGAAATCGTGATTTTTGCAGATCTGATCACGTGACTCAAAACATTTGTCGAATCAATAACACCTGTAACCGGAATACTGCTCGATAACAAAACCTGAGCATAATCTCCTTCTTCTATCCAGCCTTCAACAACAACTTTAGATTCCAGATTTTGCTCGCTAAAATCATCTTTAGAACAGCTTGTTAGTATTAGAGCAAAAAGAAATAGTATATATTTTTTCATGTTTTAAAATTTAAATCTCCAGCTTATTGAAGGTAATATTCGGTACAAAACTTTCTCTTCTTGTTTTACAACCACACTATTTTTATCTTTATTTACCTGAACATTCAGTACCACATAAATTGGATTACTAATATTAAAAGTATTGTAGATCGAAAAATTCAAAGCACTTTCTTTTTTATTCGTTTTTACGAAAAAATAATTTACCGAAAGATCTGTTCTGATATAATTTGGCATTTGCGCATTGTTATATCCTGAATATTCTTTGACTGGATTATTATTAATAAAGTACCATGACGTTGGCATTGTAAATCGGTTTCCGGAACTAAATATTTGTGTTACGCCAAAATTCCATTTTGAATTCAAATCGTACATTCCAACTAATGAAAGGTTATGACGACGATCGTATTTCGCAAAATAAGTATTCCCATTATTCAGTTCGTCAAAATTTCTATCTGACCAACTTAAAGTATAACTTAGCCAACCCGTGAATTTTCCGTTGCTTTTTTTCAACATCATTTCAAATCCGTATGCTTTTCCTTTTCCAACTAATAGATCGTTCTTTAGCGTTGTGGTTTCGTTAAACTGGGTAATTCCATAAGGATATTCCAGTAAATCTTTCATTGAGCGATAAAATCCCCCAAACGAAGAACTAAAGTTTCTCGAAATATTTTGATTTGAACCAATCGAAAATTCGTTTGATGATTGTGGTTTTATTCCGTCTGAACTTGCAATCCAGAAATCTGTCGGAATTCCAACACTCGAAGTCGTAATCAGGCTTAAATATTGATATTGTTTATTATAAGAAGCATAAAACGAATATTTGTCATTTGGATAATAATTCAACACAACACGAGGCTGAAAATGTAAATATGAATCCTTAGATCCTGAAGTATAATAATTGATTCTAAGTCCTAATTCTGCAATCAAGTTCTCAAATATCTTTGGTTTTGCCGTTGTAAAAACAGCTGCTTCATTGGCATTAATTATACTATTTTGAGATGTATTATTGTTGGTTGTCAGATTTTCGACATTTACTTTTTGAGGTTGTAAATCGTGATATACATAATGTAAACCTGATTCAAAAGGAATATTCTTAACGAAATAACGAACTGAATTTGCAAACCCAAAATCCTTTACATAAGAAGAAACGCTAAACTGAATTGTAGCTTGTTCCATATCCAAATCATTAGAATACTGACTGAAATAAACCGAATTTGACATGCTTACTTTAGGCGAAAACGTAGTTACTAAAGTTGGAGAAACTATAAAATTACTCCATTTTAAATTGGTTCTTAAAGCCAGATTTCCATCTTTGACTTTTAGTTCGTCTCCGCTAATAAAAGCATCGATAGAAAATAGATTCTTTTTTGAAATTTGAGAAAGAAAGGTAATATTTCCGTCTGAAAATCCATATTTCATATCCTGAACATCACTATTATTTGAGCTTGATGTCAATAATGGCGAGACAATTTCATCAATATAGGTTTTTCGCCCGGAGATATAAAATCCCGAATTATTAGTTACCGGAACCGCCAGACTTAGTTGTGATGCCAGAATCCCCACATTTCCTTGTATTCCAAATTCTGATGGTATTTTTTTATTGGGAATCAAAAGCGTAGTTGAACTTAAACGTCCGCCATATTTTGCATTTGAACTGGATTTATCAAATTCTACTTCCTTAATATGATCCGTGTTATAAAAAGGAAAAATACCTAATAAATGCGACATTCCATATACGGGAGTTCCGTTGTACAAAATGGCATTATGTCCGGGATCTCCGCCTCTTACATATAAATATCCGTTTGCGTCTCCGGAATTCTGAACTCCCGGCGTTAATTGCAAAAGCTTGATAATATCTGTGGTTCCTAAAACAGTTGGAACAGAAGACAATTCTTTTAGATTGAAAGATAATTTTCCGCCGGACAAAGTCGTAACTCCGCTTTTCTTGTCATTTGCGATGATAACTTCTTTTAACTGCGAAATATCTTTTTCTAAGACTATCGAAATTACAGTGTCTTTTGCAAAATCAAAATGGATCGATTTTTTAAGATATCCTAATTGGCTAATCGCTATTTCGACTTTGCCTAAGGGAATATTTTGCGAAAAATGTCCAATAGAATCTGATATTGTGTAGCAATTCTGATTGTTTGTATTGAAAGAAATACTTGCACCAACAAGGTTTTCGTTTTCGGGAGATTTTATGTTTCCAATTATAGTGGCTTTAGATTGCGCAAATACATTGGAAAAACAGAACAAAAAAAGGATAATTATTGATTTTGGCACTTGATTTTAATAAGAAAAGTGCGAAAATAAGCAATTATAAATCAATTTTTTGTCGAAGTAAATATTTTATTTTTTATTTGGAATTTGCGCCTTAAAAAGCTCATTATTACCACGATGTTGCATGAGGGATAGCAGTGGAAATCCTTTTGTTTTTTTCTTTAAAAAACAAAAGATTGAAACGAATAGCCCGACCCGCTTTTTCTGCGGGTCATGCCCTACTCCTTTTTATATTACTTTAATTTATTCAAATACATATTCACCACATTATCTAATCCAAGATAAAGCGCTTCTGAAATTAATGCGTGACCGATAGAAACTTCTAATAATCCCGGTATGTTTTGATTGAAAAACTGAACATTGTCTAAACTTAAATCGTGTCCAGCGTTAATTCCTAATCCTAATTCATTTGCCAGTTTTGCAGCTTCGACATAAGGATCGATTCCGTTTTTATTTCCCAAACTATATTGATGTGCAAAAGCTTCGGTATATAATTCGATTCTGTCAGTTCCTGTTTTTTTGGCGCCTTCGATAATTTCTAAAACCGGATCTACGAAAATCGAAGTTCTGATTCCGTTGCGTTTGAATTCCTGAACAACTTCGATTAAATACGCTTCATTTTTAATTGTATCCCAACCTGCAGAAGAAGTAATCGCTCCAATTGCATCAGGAACTAAAGTTACTTGCGTTGGTTTACATTCTAATACTAAATCGATAAAATTATGCTGCGGATTTCCTTCAATATTATATTCGGTATGTACGATCGCTTTTAAATCACGTGCATCCTGATAACGAATGTGACGCTCGTCCGGACGAGGATGAATGGTAATTCCCTGTGCTCCGAAATTCTGAATATCTGTAGCTACTTTTAGTAAATCAGGGACATTTCCGCCACGTGCATTTCTTAAGGTTGCAATTTTATTGATATTTACACTTAACTTTGTCATATAAATAGATAATTAATTCTAGTAACACTATATTTGTTACGACAAAAATACAAAGTAAAACGTAGCAGTTTTTGCTATTTTTTGATTATTTTGCATCAAATATCTTCAATTGATTTATGACAGAAATTACGAATTATATCACCAATGATTTCAGAGCGATTGATAGTCAGGAAACGATAGCATCTGTTCAGGACTTTTTTGCGGATTTGAATTTTTCGCATTTTCCGGTTTTGGAGAACGGAATTTTCATTGGAAGTATCGCTTCTGACGATGTTGAAACTTTTGACACGGATAAAAAAGCGATCGATTATAAATATACTCTGGAACGTTTTTTTGCCAGAAAATCGATGCTTTGGCTGGATGTTTTGGAAGTTTTTGCCAAAAATCACACCAATGTAATCCCGGTTCTTGACGAAAATAACAGCTATATTGGCTATTATGAAATGGAAGATATCATGAAATTTTTTCAGGAAACTCCATTTTTAAAAGAACAAGGCGGAATAATTATTGTCCAAAAAGGCCTTTTAGATTATTCTATGGGTCAGGTTACTCAAATTGTTGAGAGTAATAATGGTAAAATCTTAGGCTGTTTTATATCTGAAGCTGATTTGGAAAATGTTCAAATCACGATAAAAATTGGCGTTGGACCAATGAACGAAATCATTCAAACTTTTAGACGCTACAATTACGAAATTATCTCAGAACATCAGGAAGACGCTTATATTAATAGCTTAAAAGAACGTTCAGACTACTTAGACAAGTATCTTAATATATAGATTATATGTTGAATCGGTTAATTGTTTAATCGTTTTGACGAAGAAAATTAACGATTAAACAATTAAACAAAAAATCGATTAAACACCAGATGAAAGTAGCCATATACGGACAGTATTATCAAAACAGTACGGAACCTATTATTAAGGACATTTTTTTATTCTTCAATTCCAATAATGTTGAAATGGTAATTGAAGAAAATTTCCTAAAAATGCTTCACGAAAAACAACTCGTTGACAATCAATACGAGACTTTTTCGGCTAGTACGTCTTTAGACAATAGTTTTGAAATGCTAATTAGTATTGGCGGTGACGGAACCATTTTGAGAGCTGCAACTTTAGTTCGTGATTCTGGCGTGCCTATTTTAGGAATCAATGCGGGAAGGCTAGGTTTTCTGGCTACTGTTCAAAAAGAAAACATTGATAGCTTTTTGCAATTTGTGATCGATAAAAATTACACTACTTCCGAAAGAACTTTATTAAGCCTGACTTGCGATCCAAAAAACGAAGCTATTGAAGATTTGAATTTTGCGATGAACGAAGTTACCGTGAGCAGAAAAGATACTACATCGATGGTGACTATTGAAACGTATCTAAACGATGAATATCTAAATTCTTATTGGGCAGACGGTTTAATCATCTCAACTCCTACGGGTTCTACAGGATATTCTTTGAGTTGTGGCGGTCCATTATTAACTCCGGATGTCAAAAGCTTAGTAATAACGCCAATTGCTCCTCATAACTTAACCGCAAGACCTCTTGTTATTCCTGATGATACCGAAGTTAAACTTCGCGTTTCAGGTCGAGAAGATCAATATTTAGTTTCATTGGATTCCAGAATAGCTTCTGTAAAAAATGAATCAATTTTGACAATAACAAAGACAAACTTTAAAATAAAAATGGTAGAGATTCCTGGCGAAACTTTCCTGAAAACACTTAGAAATAAGCTACTTTGGGGAGAGGACAAAAGAAACTAAGTCCTTTTCTGACATCTCACTATACGATAATACTACTTTTTCTCGTTCTGCATGTATCGAATCTTCATTAAATGTCTGAAATTCATATCGTAAATTTAAAAAAAAGCACATTTAACTAAAGCAACGTTGATTCGTATCGATAATTATTATATTTGCACGCAATTTTGAATTAAATGAAGAAAATTTTTAATTTATTGTTATGTTTTTTCCCCTTTATTACACTAAATGCTCAGATCAATGAGATTGGTGTATTTCTTGGCGGAAGTAACTTTGTTGGAGACGTAGGAAGTACAACCTATATTGCTCCCGAGAAACTGGCTTTTGGTGTTTTATACAAGTGGAACAAGAGTCCTCGCCATTCTTATCGCTTTTCTTATACACAGTCATCTGTTATTGGAAATGATTACGATTCAAAAGAAACAGGACGAAATAAAAGAGGCTATAGTTTTGAAAATACTATACAAGAGTTATCTGCAGGTTTAGAATTTAATTTTTTTGATTTTAATTTACATGATTATCATCCAAAAGTTACTCCTTATATATATTCAGGATTAAGTTACTTTAGGTATGATCAATTGTATCGACAAGTATCCAATCCAAATATAACGCAATCCCAAAGATCCGGCTCATTTGCTATACCTATTATATTAGGTGTAAAATCGAATATAGATCCACATTGGGTTTTAGGCGCTGAAGTTGGAGTTCGCTACACTTTTACAGACGATATTGACGGAAGTAATCCTAATACAAGTAACACGAATATAAAGAAATTCGGGAATTTAAATAATAATGACTGGTATGTCTTTTCAGGTATCACTTTAACCTATACCTTTGGACAAAAACCTTGCTATTGCGCATATTAATAAAATGAATTTACTAGACTCTATAGATCAAACCAACTTACCCAAACATTTGGCCATTATTATGGACGGAAATGGTCGTTGGGCTAAACAACAAGGCTTCTTAAGAGCTTTTGGCCACGAAAACGGAACTAAATCTGTCAAAAAAACAATTACAACTTGCGCCAAACTAGGTATTGAGTATCTTACCTTATATGCTTTTTCTACAGAAAACTGGAATCGTCCAAAACTGGAGGTTGAAGCTCTAATGAAAATACTGATCAATTCCCTAAAAAAAGAGTTAGTTACTTTACAAGAAAACAACATAAGATTGAATGCAATTGGTAATCTTGAGAAATTACCAAAATCTGCTCAAAAAGAACTTCTTGATGTAATTGATAAAACCAAAAACAATACGCGTCTCACGCTAACACTGGCTTTAAGTTACGGATCAAGAGAAGAATTGGTAAATGCCGTTAGAATCATCAGTGATAAAGTTAAAAATAATATAATTTCAATAGACACTATTGACGATTCAATTATAAATGAGCATCTTTACACGCAAAATTTACCTGACGTAGATTTATTAATACGAACAAGTGGAGAACATAGAATAAGTAATTTTTTGCTATGGCAAATAGCCTATGCAGAATTATATTTTACTAATGTCTTGTGGCCAGACTTTAAAGATCAAGATTTATATGAGGCTATTATTAGTTATCAAAAAAGAGAACGTAGATTTGGAAAAACCAGTGAACAAATTAAATAATTTTTTAGTGTTACAAAAAAGAGTACAAATAGCCCTTACCCTACTTCTTTTGGGTAGTTTTTCACAAATAAAAGCACAAGATAGAGTTCCTTTTGATCAAGGAAAAAAATATATTCTTGCTAAAGTTTCTGTTGTTGGTAAAATAAGCTTCAATGAACAAACCGTAGTTACCTTTTCAGGCCTTCAAAAAGGACAGGAAATAACCGTACCTGGTGAAGAAATCAGTGGCGCTATTAAAAAATTAGGTAAACTTGGTCTTTTCGACGAAATTGCCTTCTATATTAATAAGGTAGAAAACGATAGTATTTATTTAGATTTAAATATCGTCGAACTACCTAAACTAAATGAAGTAAAATTTGTTGGTATTAAGAAAAGTAAAGTCGAAGGATTAATTAAAGACAACAACTTAACGAAAAGTAAAATTGTTAACGAGAATTTAATTACTACCACTAAAAATTATATCGAAAACAAATACAAAAAAGACGGTTTTTATAATACCAAAGTTACAATTACCACTACTCCGGATACTATAAACGGACACCAGGTTAATATGCTCGTTCGGGTTGACAAAGGTGACAAAGTAAAAATAAGCAGCATTGATTTCACTGGCAATAAGCAACTTACAGACTCACAGTTAAGAGGCGCAATGAAAGACACAAAGCAAAAAAACGTGTTTCGCGTTTTAAAAGCTTCAAAATTTATTCCTGAAAAATACAAAACTGACTTAGAAAAAGTCGTTTCTTCTTATAAAGAAAAAGGATATCGTGATGCACGTATCATCTATGATTCTGTTACTTACGACAAGAAGAAGAATATGCTTGCCATCAAAATTAATGTAGAAGAAGGAAATAAATATTACTTCGGAAATATTAAGTTTTTAGGGAATACCGTTTACTCAGATCAATTATTAAATCGTTATTTAGGAATTAAAAAAGGTGAAACCTATAATGGTGTTTTACTTGAAAAAAGAATTGCTGATAAATCAAAACCAGACGCTGAAGATATAACAAACTTATACCAAAACAACGGTTACTTGTTTTCTAACATTAATGCAGTAGAGGTAAAAACAGTAAACGACACAATTGATTTTGAAATTAGAGTTACTGAAGGGCCTATTGCTTATTTCAATAAAATATCTGTTGTTGGAAACGACAAAACAAATGACCACGTAATTTATCGTGAATTAAGAACTAAGCCAGGAGAAAAATATAGTAAAGAGCAATTAGTTAGAACTATTCGTGAGATTGGACAATTAGGATTCTTTGATCCTGAAGCAATCGAACCAAAATTCAAAAACGTAGATGCCGGAGCCGGAACTGTAGATATTGAATACAATGTTGTAGAAAAAGGATCTAGCCAGGTTGAGCTTCAAGGAGGTTACGGTGGTGGAGGTTTCATTGGTACCTTAGGACTATCTTTTAATAACTTTTCTGCAAGAAAACTTTTTGATAAAGAAGCTTACAAGCCTTTACCAATGGGAGATGGACAAAAAGTAGCACTTCGTTTACAAGGAAGTACTTATTTCCAAACGTACAGTTTATCGTTTTCTGAACCATGGTTTGGAGGAAAAAAACCAGTACAATTTAGTTCGTCTATTTCATATAGTAAACAATTTCTTAATAATTATGTCACCAGAAGTGTTGACAAAAGCAAAAGTTTTAATATTTTTACCATTCAAGTTGGTTTAGCAAAAAGACTAACAGTGCCGGATGATTATTTTGTATTGTCTCAATCTGTAAGTTACCAACATTATGATTTGAATAATTACAACACTGGTTTGTTTACCTTTGGTAATGGAGCATCAAGAAACTTAGCATACACAATTGGTCTTTCGAGAAGTAATAAAGGGGTTAACCCGATCTTCCCGACATACGGTTCTGAATTTAGTGTTTCTGCAAAAATTACGCCGCCATACTCTTTATTTAATGGTATAGACTATGGAGATTTGGCAAATGAAAAAGAATATAAAGCAAGGTGGACTGGAGAATCAGGTTATGGTGCAGACCAAAAACCATTAAGAAACGGGGATTACATTAAGGCGACAACTGCCGGAACTGTAAGTGTTGGATCTGATTTTGCAAGTGCAGATACTGATCAAGGTAAAGTGGATCAGAAAAGATATAACTGGTTAGAATATTATAAAATTAAATTTAAAGCTGATTGGTATACTAAAGTGTATGGTAAATTAGTTTTAAGAACACTGACTGAGTTTGGCTTCTTAGGAGCTTATGATCAGGCAAGAGGAGTTGTACCATTTGAACGTTTCTATTTAGGAGGAGACGGAATGGCTCAATACTCAATGGATGGTAGAGAAACAATAGGATTAAGAGGGTACAAAAATAGCTCTTTGACTCCTGTAAATACTAACGGAGATCAAATTGGGGCAACGATTTATAACAAATTCTCTTTAGAATTACGTTATCCAATTACATTAAAATCGTCAGCATCTATATATGCATTAACGTTTTTAGAAGCTGGATCATCATATCCAACGTTTAAAGATTACAACCCATTTGATTTATACCGTTCAGCTGGTGCTGGTTTACGTGTATTTATGCCGGCATTTGGATTGTTAGGTATTGATTTCGGATACGGATTTGATGCGGCACCAGGAATGCCAAGTAATAAACCAAATGGTTGGGAGACACACTTTATCATAGGACAACAGTTCTAGATAAATTAAAATTGGTTAAAAATTTCCAAATAAAGTAATGTTATGAGAAAACAGTTTTTATTTATATTTTTAGCCTTGATTGTAGCTAATACAAGTCAGGCACAAGGAAAAACGACAAGGATTGGCTACATCGACATGGAATACATTTTGGAAAACGTTTCTGATTATAAAGAAGCGAAAGCCCAATTAGAGCTAAAAGCTCAAAAATGGAAACAAGAAATAGAAGCTAAGAAGTTAAACATCAATACTCTTAAGGAAAGTCTTAAAGCCGAAAAAGCTTTACTTACTAAAGAACTAATTGATGAAAGAGAAACTGAGATCAAATTTCTTGAAACCGAAATGTTGGATTATCAACAAAAGCAATTTGGTGCTGATGGAAATTTAATGCACCAAAAAATGGCGCTGGCAAAGCCAATACAAGATCAGGTTTTTACAGCTGTTCAGGATATTGCTGAAGCTAAGAATTATGATTTTGTATTTGATAAATCATCGGATTTAACAATGCTTTTTAGCAACAAAAGATTCGATATTAGCGATCAGGTTTTGCGTATTTTAAACAGAACTGATAAACGCGAACAATTGACTAAAAAACAATTGAAAGATCAGGAAGCTAAAGAAAGTAAAGAAAATGCTATAGATGAAAGTCCTGCATTGCAAGACAGACAAAAAGTATTAGACGAAAAGAAAGCTGCCAGAGATAAACTAATTGAAGACAGAAGATTAGAACAGGAAGCTAAGAAAAAAGAATACGACGACAGAAGAAAAGCCATACAAGCTGAAAGAGAAGCTAAAAAGAATGGCACGGTTTCTGAAACAGCAAAAACAACTGAGGCTGCCAAAACAGATGCTACAGGAAAAACTGTAACACCACCAGCAGCGGCAGGAACAGCAACCGGAACTGAAGCCGCTCCGACAACACCAGCGGTTGATAAAGCAGCAGAAAGACAAAAACTTTACGAACAGCGTAAAAAAGAATTAGAGGAAAAGAGAAAGAAAATCTTAGAGGAAAGAGAAGCGGCTAAAAAAGCAAAAGAAGCCGAAACACAGAAAACAAATACGACCAATAATTAATTAATATTTTTAAAAATGATGAAACAAATCAAAACTTTACTAATTGCTGCCATTTTAGTTTTAGGAGCAAGTAACACAATTAACGCACAAGCTAAGGTAGCTCATGTTGATGTTAGCGAGATTATGTCGAAAATGCCTGCAATGCTAGATGCTCAAAACCAATTACAAAAATTAAGCGGTACATATGATGCAGAATACAAAAAAATGGTTGACGAATATCAAGTAAAAATCAAAAAGTACGAGGCTGAAGCTGCTACAGTAACTGATGCTGTAAACGGAGAGCGTTCTAAAGAAGTTCAAGACATGCAAAAAAGAATTGTTGACTATAGAGACAATGCACAAAAAGAACTACAACAAAAAGAAACTGATATCGTAAAACCATTAATGGAAAAAGTAAGAGCTTCTATCCAAAAAGTTGGAAAAGCTAAAGGTTTCCAATATGTTCTTGACGGTTCTACTTTATTATTAGCTGATGGTCCAAACATTACTGCTGATGTTAAGAAAGACTTAGGATTCTAAGAAACAAATCACATTATAAAAAATGGCTCAAATTTTAAAGTTTGAGCCATTTTTTTTGTCTTTATAAATTTCCCACATCACTTTGTTAACGATAAATTCTTCGTTAATACATTCAGATATCGTCAAATAACAATACTGTTTCAAAGGTTGTGACTATCTTTTTTAACTGGTGTATTTCATATTTAGCGAATAAAAAAAGGAGCTTTTAAGCTCCTTTTTTTATTATACTTTTTTCTAGATTGACGGACATAATTCCGTTGTTGGGACACAATCCCAAATCGGAAGACCGTTACTACCAGTACCAAGATAGCATATCTTACCAACTGGACAATCTGGAAATTTTCCACCATTAATACTTTTAAGCTCATCTTTTGTTAATCTCTCGCAATTTTTGACAAATTTCATAGTTATAATTGTTTTAAGGTTGAATGTAAATATAGTACTTTTTTTACATTTAAATAACTCAATTATTTAAATTCCTGATTGTAGAAAATCTTAGAAATATGTAACTTTGTAATATGACGAACAACAATCCTATAGGCGTTTTTGATTCCGGTATTGGAGGAACTTCCATCTGGAACGCCATCCACGAACTACTTCCAAACGAAAAAACCATCTATTTAGCGGATAGCAAAAATGCTCCTTATGGTCAAAGAACCAAAGAAGAAATCGTTGCATTAAGCAAAAAAAATGTTGATTTTCTACTAGAACAAAATTGTAAAATCATTGTTGTTGCATGTAACACTGCCACAACAAATGCTATTCGGGAACTCCGTGCGGAATATGATGTTCCGTTTATAGGAATTGAGCCTGCAATAAAACCTGCAGCCAATAATTCAAAAACACAAGTAATTGGTATTCTTGCTACAAAAGGAACGCTGAATAGCGAGTTGTTTAATAAAACTGCTGAGATGTTTCAGCATACTACAATAATTGAGCAAGTTGGTCACGGACTTGTACAACTTATCGAAGATGGGAATCTAAATTCTCCGGAAATGACTCAATTGTTAGAATCCTATTTACAACCTATGATTGACGCCAATATTGACTATTTGGTATTAGGTTGTAGCCATTATCCGTATTTGATTCCGCAAATAAAAAAAATCCTTCCGGAACATATTCAAATTATAGATTCCGGAGAGGCTGTTGCAAGACAAACGCAAAATGTCTTACGTGAAAAAGTAGGCTTTACAGATACTCAAAATAACGACGAACCAATATTTTATGTCAATTCAAATCCTGATGTTTTAAAATCGATTTTAGATTATAAATATCCGGTAATCGAAAAAGATTTTTAAGCTTCTACTCTATTTTTCGCTTGACGAACCAAATTCCGTCTAAAGATAAATTCAGGGATAACTTATGGTAATTTTCTTTTATTAGATTATCTGCGATTCTTCCTTTTTGTCCATAGGAATAAGAAATATTAACTGCGGAAAAAGTATTTTCGATTGGCAGCGAAATCCCAAAAGAGATCGCGGCATTATTGACCCTTTTTCCGTCGATTTCAAGATAACCGGTATCAAAGTTCAAACCTGTTGAATATTGAACGCTATCCCAATATTTCCTGACATTTTTTCTGCGACTATAACTAAAACCCATTGCAAATCTGTCCTGGTTCACAAAATCTCCATATAATTCAGGTTGATTTGTATCATTCCACAAACTCTTTTCATAATCAAGCGTCATGTTTAGATTATTCTTAAAGCGTTTACTAATACCTATCCCCATTTCCAAAGGCATATAATAATCATCTAAATCTGATGCTACATTCGATTCTATACTGGTTGCAACATTATTTGTAATTGTTTGAACTGATTGAACTTTAGAGGCATTAATTTGAGTTGGCAACTTAAAAGTTGTAGCAATTGTAAGCGTTGAATCAATTTTATACTGGGCTCCAAATGTGGCCCGCAAACCATTATAATTTGTTTTTTTACTTAACGTTGTAATTGAATTTGCGATTAAAAAACTTCTGTCATCGGTAGTACTTCCAAATAAAACGGCGGCAGATACTCCAAGTGACAATTTTTTTCCGAATCGATATCCATATGAAAAATCAAAATTATTTAATCCGCCAGAACCTGCCGCGGTTAAATAATAGAATTCCTGACTGTCTGAAATTGGCAATTTTAAATTTGAAATTTTAAATGCTGAACTTGAATAAGGGCGCAGTGCTGCACTAAATCCGGAGTTTTTAGTCACAGGAAATGCAAAAGCAATATGCGAGAATTGAAAATTATTTCGCTTTTCGCTTCTTGAACCACTCTGGTAGGTTGTTGCAATAGCCTTGCCACCTATATCAAACATAAAATGATTTTGAGGCAAATAACCTAGTGAGGCCGGGTTTAGGTTATTAATAAAAGTATCTGAAGGTAATGCCATACCAGAGGATCCAATTGAGGGAAGCGAACCAAAATCTGAATCGTATAAACTTCCAACTCCATATAATGAATAAGGAGAACTCGAAATACTTTGAGCAAATGAAGTCAACGACATTAAAATGGCGCCACTTAAATAAACTATTCTATTTTTCATTTAATAAGAGATGTAATAAATTTTCAATTGAATTTTATTGTTCAAATGTTTTTGATCTCCTAAAACAACTCTGTTGACTGCTTTAGAAAGTGCGGGTAAAGTAAGAATCAAACAAGATCTTGAATCAGTCGGTTTGAGCATTTCTTTTTGTAGAAAGCCTCCAATAGGAATTGTATAACCAATATTTTCGTTAAACTCATCGGTTTTTTTGTTTAAAATTCCATACACTGATTTACTTTCAGAATTCAATAAAGTGCCACTAATTCTATTTAAATTATCGGCTACATAAACACTTAAGGAATCTGATAAAGGATATTTGTCTGAATAGGAATTATTGACTGGTTTTAAAAGCAATTCGGCGGCAACAATTGCTCCATTATCTGAGATATGTTTAAACTGCTTTATATTGGGAAAATCGATTCTACAAGAAACTCCTGTTCCGGATTGAATAAATCCCTGATGCTCGGTTAAAGAACTTGCCAGCTTGCTTGTTGGAACAGATAAATTCTGAAGCAAAGTACCTGATTTATCAGACGAGATGGAGTTAAACTGCTTTGTCTTGTCAAGTATAGTAAAATCTAAAATATAAGGTGTTTCTTCAGTGTCTGCCTGATATTTGGAATAATACAATCTGACTTTGCTTGTACTTGCACTAAAACCTATCACACTTGAAGAATTAGAAGATGAAGGCACTAAAACAAATCCTTTTAAATATTCTGTGAAAGTGTCAAAATCTGTGACTTCTCTTTTCTTTAATTTTTGAAAAAGTTCTGCACCAAATGCATCGCTCATTTTAATATTAATAGAATCTTTCTCGATTGGTCGCGGCTTATACGAAATTGTTCCAAGACTTTCCGGACTATAATTTAATTTTGAATTATTATAGAAATTATTATCCTCAGTATTAGGTTTAACTTTCTGGATCAAACGATGAATATCAAATGTCTGCACTTTTGTAGTGTCTCCAAAATAATAGTTATCATATTTTAGAATCATCGAAATAGAATCAAAGACATATTTGATTGCCTCTGTATCTGAACCACTATTATTTAAAGCATATGTGTTAGTTGATAATTGAAAATAACTATCGGACTTTATTTTTCCAAAAAGAGGATCATCATAATTTCCTATCAAAATTCGGCTTTGAGTAGAAGTTATAAGCGAATCTAAATTTATTGTAGACATCTCGACCGTAAGCGTATCTACGAGAATAACTTTATTATTTAGTGCCAAATAATCTGACCCCACAACAAACTCACCCGTATCTGTATCTGTACCACACGAAATTAGCGATAACGCAAAAAAGAACATCAATATAAACTTGTGCATAATCAATTTTTTGAACAAATATAAAATGGACTCTTCTGCACAACACTATAACATATACCGTCACGCGTTTTTAGCCTATAAATGGTAAAAAAACATCTATAACACATTATTACCATCAAATACTTCATTCAGCCTTAAAAAGGGGCGTTTAGTCTATCGAAAAGTGTCATACATATATCTTCTTTTTTTTAAAACCATTAGCCACCTACTTTTGAACCAATAAATATGTAATGAAAACAAGGTTTTTAATTTGTTCTATTTTTTCAATTTCATTTTTCAGTATGAAAGCACAGGAAAATTTTTCAGTAAATATGAATCTGAAAACAGAACCAACGGATAAAATTGATTTTAACGAAAGTAGTATTGGAGTTTTGTTCAGCAAAAAAATAAATGCCAAAAACCAAATAACAAATACATTAGAATATTCAAGTTTGAAAGTGAATTATGAATTAGGCAGCTTTAATAATGTTGAAGATCTGAATCAATTCAACAAAATTCAAAACACGTTTGAAATCAAACATGAAGTTTCAAACACAACAAAATTTGAATTAGCTATTACTCCTTCGGTAAATTTTCAGCGAAACTTAGATGCTTCTGATTTTTTACTTTTTGGAAGTTTTGATATTAGCCAGCAATTAAATTCAAAGACGAATATTAAACTTGGAGTGGCGAGATCAGCCATTTTTGGTTATGCTAAATTCATTCCGACTTTATCAATAAACTATCAAATGAGTGAACATAGTAATGTGTTGATTGGTTTTCCGGATTCGAATATTTCGTATTCAAATAATATTCGAAACAAATTCAGTTTAACGAATAGTTTCAACGGAACTTTTTATCATTTAGACGTTCCAAACAGCTCGTATGAAAATACAACCAAAGCGAGTTTATCACAAATGACTTCGGCTTTTGAATATGAAAGAAATGTTACAAAGAACTGGTTTCTAAATTTTAAAGCCGGATATGACTTTAACAAAAAATATAACCTGCTCGATAATGACAATCACAGAATCTATGATTTCAATACCGGCAATGGATATATTCTGGGCATTGGGATCAAATACAAACAATAAATAAATTTAATACACTATGAATAATTTAAAAAAAGGAATATTATTCGCGGCACTGTTTTCTAGTCTCTTTTTTATAGGCTGTAGTCATGACGATGAGGATGATGATTTGGTAGGAAACTGGATTAAAAAATCTGCATTTGATGGACCTGCAAGATCTAGTGCGACTAGTTTTGTCATAGGAGATTATGCTTATGTAGCGGCAGGTTATACTGGAGATGTATATTTAAAAGATTTATGGGCATATAATTCCACAGGAGATTATTGGGAACAAAAAGCCGATTTTGCCGGAGTAGGAAGAAGTTCTGCTTCAAGTTTTACCCTTAACGGAAAAGGATACGTTGGCTTGGGTTACGATGGAACCAATAAGCTGAAAGATTTTTACCAATACGATCCAACAAGCAATAGCTGGACTCAAAAAACTGATTTTGGAGGAACTGGCCGTTATGGTGCTGTAGGTTTTCAAGTAGGTGGAAAAGCTTATTTTGGAACTGGTTATGACGGAAATTATCTAAAAGATTTTTATCAATACGACGATCAGGCAAATACATGGACTCTTGTTAACGGATTTAGCGGAAACAAAAGACGTAATGCTACTGTATTTGTAATTGATACTAAAGCGTATTTGGTAACCGGAGTAAACAATGGAGTTTATCAGGAAGATTTTTGGGAATTTGATCCATCAACTGATGTTTGGACCAGAAAACGTGATGTCGATAAAGACACAGATGATGACCCAACTTACAATGACGATTATGCAATTGTTCGTGCAAATGCTTCTAGTTTTTCTATGAATGGATTGGGATATATTGTAGGTGGTGAAAGTATCAAAACTGTTTGGGAATACATTCCGTCAACAGATCTTTGGGTAGAAAGAACTCCTATGGAAGGCGCTACAAGATCAGATGCTGTAGGATTTGCAATCAACAACCGTGGTTTTTATATGTTAGGAAGAATAGGTTCTACTTACTTTGATGATGCTTGGGAATTTAAACCTTTGGATGCGCAAAATGACGATGATAATTAATACACAAATAAAATTCTTCTGGACCAAAATCCAGAAGAATTTACTGTTTCTTTTACTTGTTTTGCAATTTGTTGCCTGCTCAAAAAATGAAACTTTTAAAACAGAATCTTTCAAAACAAAATCCGGTTGGGGATATTCAATTGCTTACAAAAGTAAAATCATAATCAAGCAATCTATAATACCGGTGATAAGTGATTCTAAAAGCTTTTCGACAGAAGATGATGCATTAAAAGTGGCACATTTAGTAGTTGACAAACTCAATCAGCATATATCGCCAACGGTAACGAAAAATGATTTAATTTTATTAAAAATAAAATTATAAATGAAAATAGATACCATTAAAAATACGAGTTCCAATACAATTTTATTCCATTGCATGATATGGGTTTTCTTTATTCTGACTTCTTTAATTCAGTTTTACGAAAGTCCGTTCCGTATCAATAATGACTTTTATGTGCAATGGCTTACCGGAATTGTATTGTTTTATCTCAACTATTTTTATTTGGTTCCAGCTTTGCTTTTGCAGAAAAAATACTGGTCCTATTTTGCTTTTGTTTTTATTTTGATTGCTGCTTTCATGATTATCAGAATCAATTATTTTATTCCTGAATTTAAACATATCAGACCAAGATTGATACCTCAGGAAGATTTTAAATTGATGTATAAAGGAACCCGAATAAGAGGAATAATGGCAACAAGACAGCCTCTGTTTTTTAAAATTGGTCCTTCGCTTTTCTATATTTTAATTATTACTATAAGTGCAGCAATCAGAACGCTTACAGAATTTTATAACAACCAACAAAACAAACTTATTGCCGAAACCCACAGAACAAATACTGAATTGATTTATTTGCGCAAACAAACCAATCCGCATTTTTTATTCAATTCGTTAAATAGTATTTATTCTTTGGCGCACAAAAAATCTGATTTGGTCCCCGATGCCATCGTCACGTTATCTGAATTAATGCGTTATATGCTTTATGAAACAGATAATAAAACGGTGGCTTTGGAAAAAGAAATCAATTACATTCAGAATTACATCGAATTACAAAAGCTAAGACTCAACAATATCGAAGACATTGTTATTAATGTTCACGGTGACACAAAAAATAAATTTATTGAGCCATTGTTACTGATTTCATTTGTTGAAAATGCCTTTAAATACGGAACTGATTATAAAGGAGCAGCTCACGTAAAAATTAAGATTTTTATCATGAACAATAGTCTTGATTTTTGGATCGAAAACACCATTGAAAACTATCTGAAAGATCCTGAAAATTCAGGAATTGGATTAGTGAATATTCAAAACAGACTGGATTTGCTTTATCCAGATGCTCACGAACTTACGATCACGCAAGACGATAATTTTTATCGTGTGCATTTGAATTTACAGCTGGATGAAATTCAAAACGCAATCAATTAAACACAACTTATCATGGATAGAAAAAAATTCATTAGAAATAGTATATTAGGAATTGCATCTTTGGCAACAGCCTCAAAATTATTAGAATCTTGTTCTAAAAGTGATAATGACGATACCAATACAAATTCGTCCGATGGAAGCTGCAATGTTTCTCCTGCTGAAACAAAAGGCCCCTTCCCTATCAAAACGCCAAGCCAACTGGTATTAGAAAATATAAAATCTGATCGAATTGGCGTAGCTTTACTTATTAATCTTATTATCGAAAATAAAAATAATAACTGCGCTCCATTAGAAAGTGTTTTTGTGGATGTTTGGCATTGCGATAAAGACGGAAATTATTCTGAATATGGAGGCACTTCGATGCAACAAACAGATTATACTTCTGTTCATTTTTTAAGAGGCAGACAAACGACAAATTCAAAAGGAGAAGTTTCATTTATTTCTATTTTTCCGGGTTGGTATCAAGGCAGAGCTCCACATGTACATGTTGAAGTGTTATCTACTAGCGGAGCATCATTATTGGTAACACAAATTGCTTTTCCCGAAAATGTTGCAAGCGAAGTTTATTCAAGTACTAATTATTCTGCTCACGGTCAAGCGGATACTTCCAATACAAAAGACAACGTTTTTTCAGACAGTCTTGAAAGTGAATTAGCAACGTTAACCGGAAATTTGACAGATGGTTATACGCTTAGTAAAACCATAACAGTAAATGGGTAGTTTGAAAAATGAATTTTGTTTTTTATGAAAACTTTAAAACTTAATTCATTGGTTTAAAACTACTTTTGAGCACCAAAAAAAGACTTTTAAAATTTAATCTCCAACAAGATGAAATGTGTAATTATAGACGATGAACCTTTAGCGGTTGAATTATTAGAAGATTTTGTTCGAAAAATAGATTCTCTCGAGTTGGTCAGCACTTTTAATAATGCTATTGATGCCGTTTCTTTTATCAATCAAAACAACGTCGATTTGATTTTTTTAGACATTCAGATGCCACATTTCTCTGGTATAGATTTTTTAAATACAATCGAAAAAAAGCCTTTAATTATATTCACAACGGCTTATTCTGATTATGCTGTTGAAGGATTTAATCTTGGTGCTGTTGATTATTTGGTAAAACCAATTCCGTTTCATCGTTTTTTAAAATCAGTTGTCAGAGCACAGCAAATTTTAAATCCAACTGCTTCTACTCAGGCAATTTCTGAAAACACAACTGCTCCGGAATTAGAACAGGATTTTATGTTTGTAAGAGCTGAATATGAAAACGTAAAAATGAATTTTTCGGATATTCTCTTTATTGAAGGTCTAAAAGATTATGTAAAAATTTATACTACAGACAATAAATTCACTCTAACCTTAATTAGTTTAATAAAGTTAGAAAACTTACTTTCCAGCAAAGGATTTTCAAGAATTCACAGGTCTTATATCATCAATATAAAACACGTAAAATCAATTCAGAAAAATAAAGTTTTGATTAGTGATAAACGAATTCCAATTAGCGAGAGTTACAAGAATGCTTTCTTCGAAAGAATCAACCTGTAATTAAAATTCCAATAAAAAAAAATCCAAATTCCAATAGCGTTCAACAACAATTGGAATTTGGATTTTTTTTATTGAGTTATTTATAGTTTATTTTTCGTCTTTAAGCCATCCGGAATACATTACATAATTGTTCGAAATACGCTCGATTTCGCCTGCAAAGTCAGATTGATCAATATCTTTTACTTTTTTTGCCGGAACACCAGCGTAAATACTTCCAGAAGTTACAACAGTATTTTGAATTATAACTGCTCCGGCTGCAATAATAGAATTACTTTCTATGACACAATTGTCCATTACGATTGCGCCCATTCCTATTAAAACATTATCATGAACCGTACAACCATGTACAATCGCATTATGTCCTATCGAAACATTATTTCCAATAATAGTGGGATGTTTTTGATACGTGCAATGAATAATCGCTCCGTCCTGAATATTTACTTTGTTCCCGATTTTGATAAAGTGAACATCGCCGCGAATTACCGCGTTAAACCAAACACTACAAGAATCTCCAAAAGTAACATCGCCAATAATCGTAGCATTTTCGGCAACATAACAATCCTCAGGAATTTGAGGCGTTTTTCCGTTTACAGATTTGATTAACATAAAATTGATTTAATTAATAGCAGGACAATTACAGTCGTAACGTTCTCTTTTGCAAAATAAATTAATTCCCAAAGTAACCTGGTGATAAGCACCAGTGTCAAATTTTACATCGCCTACAACTTGAGAATACGTATAAGCAAACATGAAATTATTAAAATTCACCCCAACAATAGGCGTAAAATATTGTAATTTTTGAGATGAAACTCCACTTCCGCTTCTATATTCTGCACCATCAAAACTTCTTCTGTAAGATAATGCAGCCCATAAACTTCCGAAATCCATATTTTTATACGCTTTCATGTTTAAATCGATAGATTTCTGTTTTGTTTTATCAAATAGCTGAAACAAAATAGAAGGTTCCCAGGTAATATTTTCTCTTTTTCCAAAAACATAACCCGCACTAAGTAAATACTTTCTCAAGTTATCACTTTCATAGTCCGTATATAAATCTCTTCTAGTCTCTAATAAACCCTGAACAGTTGCATGAGCATAAAAATCTAAATAATTATACGAAGCTCCAACATCAACATTGAAGTAAGAATCTTTTTGAATTTGACCATAAACGATCGGATCAAAAGTTCCTCCAAATTTAGTTTCGTCTAATTGATTTTGAATCAAACCTGCATTTATACCAAACGAAAGTTGATTTAAATCTATTTCGTCTCTCGAGAACATAATATGATGTGCATAAGTAACCTTTACACCTTTTTGAGAATGGTAACCATTTTTATCATTAAACAGGATAATACCAGCACCTGATCTTTCTCCAATTCTTCCGTTCATGCTTAAAGTTTGAAGTGACGGAGCGTCTTCCTGACCAAACCATTGCTTTCTGGCTGTCAATCTTATTTTTGTACAATTCGCCGCTCCCGCCATCGACGGATGAATTAAATAGTAATTATCGGATAAATAATCTGAATAAACCGGAATCCCCTCTTGTGAATAAGAATAAAACGATGTAATAATAAAAATGAATAAAACCTTGATTCTAAATTCCATAAAGGCAATTTTGTTTACTTATATTTTTGACTCTCATAATTTAATACGATTTATTTGAAAAGAGTCTTAATTATTTTATTAAAAAATCAAATATAGGTATTAGTAGAAAATAAGTTTACTAAATTTGTAAAAATTTACAAATCATGACAAAAATCACCATAAAAGAAACTCAAAACCCAACGATCTTAAAGTTCGAGTTTGAAGATTTCATTACACAAAATCAAAGTTTTGAGTTCAAAAATATAGATGAAGCACAAGCATCTCCATTAGCACAACAATTATTCTATCTTCCGTTTGTAAAAACAGTTTATATTTCAGGAAACTTTATCGCTATCGAAAGATACAGTATTGTAGAATGGGACGACGTTAAAGACGCTGTTGCTGAACAAATTATAGCATTTGTTGACAAAGGTGGTGTTATCATAAAAGTTGACGAAACTACAACAAAGAAACAACCAATAACGGTTTATGGAGAAACAACTCCAAATCCTGCTGCTCTAAAATTTGTAGTTAGCAGAATGTTAACCAGAAATGCTGTAGAATACAAAAACATCGATCAGACTGCTTCTTCTCCTTTAGCAAAAGAATTATTCAAATTTCCATATGTAAAAGAGGTTTTTATTGATGAAAATTATATTTCGGTAACAAAATATGACATTAATAATTGGGATGAAATCACATTAGAAGTTAGATCTTTCATCAAACAATTTATCGAAAATGGAGGAACTGTTTTAGATGAAACTTTAATTGAAGTTGCGACTAAAAATGACATCACTAAAGATGAAGCATTTGACAAATTGGATGTTACTTCTCAACAAATCATTAACATTTTAGAAGAATATGTAAAACCTGCAGTTGCTGCTGACGGTGGAAATATTGCTTTTGATTCATATAATGAAGAAGACAAAACTGTAAAAGTAATTCTACAAGGTGCTTGCAGCGGTTGTCCGTCATCTACTTTTACTCTAAAAAGCGGAATCGAAAATATGCTAAAAAGTATGCTAAACGATGAAGCTATTAAAGTAGAAGCTTTAAACGCATAATATTACGTTTTAAATAAACAGAAAGCGTCTGCCATTGGTAGACGCTTTTTTTATATATCTTATTTACTATCAGTAAATTATTTTAACAATAACACTACAATTCTTGTAAAAATGATTTAATATTGTATTCTTAACAAATCAAATTTCAAACCATGGGAGTAACATCATTTTTCAAGAATTTATTTGGCTCAGCCAAAGAAACCGCTACAGATTTAGCTAATCAGGCAGAAACTACTATTGAACAAGCTAAAGAAGCTGCTGCACCTTATGTAGAAAAAGCTGAGACTTTTGCAGAAGAAACTTTCGCAAAAGCCAAAGAAGCTTCGGAACCAATACTTGAAAGCGCTGCAGAATATGCACATCAGGCAAAAGATATCGTGAGCGAATATGTAGAGAAAGCATCTGATTCATTAAGTGATGTAATTGACACGGTAAAAGAAAAAGCCAGTGATCTTACTCAAGAAACTAAAGCGGTTGCTGCCGAAACTGTAGTTGATGCAGCTGAAAAAACTGAAGATGCAGCTGAAAAAACTGAAGATGCAACGGATAAAATTGTTGATGAAACCGCAGACAAGGAATAGATCCTTATTTTTCTTATAAAAGAAATATCTTTATATTTGCACCACTAATATACCTTCTCTTTTGAGAAGGTTTTTTTATTCTATAAAACATGATGAGTCCAGAACAACTTAGCAATTACGCCACAAAATTCATTGACGTATTAGTTGATTATTCGCCTAAATTAATTTCGGCATTACTAATTTTATTTGTTGGTATTTATGCCATCAGATTGATCAATAAAATCATTACCAAAGTAATGATTCAAAGAAATTTAGATCCCACATTAACCAAATTCCTTTCGGATATTTTAATATGGGCACTTCGAATTTTATTGTTTGTCACATTTATTTCAAAACTTGGAATCGAGACTTCTTCATTTGTTGCCATTTTAGGAGCAATGGGACTTGCAGTTGGTTTGTCTTTGCAAGGTTCGCTTTCTAACTTTGCAGGAGGAATGTTAATTATCGTTTTCAAACCTTTTAAAGTTGGCGATACTATCGAATCACAAGGTGTGATTGCAACAGTATTAGAAATTCAAATTTTTGTTACCAAAATGCTTACCGCCAATAATCAAACTGTTTTTGTGCCAAATGGTGCATTATCAAACGGAACGATTATTAACTATTCAATGCAGGGAGAAAGAAGAGCAGATTTGACTTTTGCGGTTTCTTATGATTCTGATATCAAAAAAGCAAAAGAAGTTCTTTTGAATGTTTTAAACTCAAATCCTAAAGTACTTAAAAAGCCGGCTCCAGAGGTTTTCGTAAAAAACTTAACGGCTAGTTCTGTTGAATTTGCAGTTCGTCCCTGGGCAAAAAACGCAAATTATGGTTCTGTTTTTTCAGAGACTTTAGAAAATTGCAAAGCTGCACTTGACGAGGCTGGAATTAAAATCCAACCTTTTACTCTTCAAAAATAAAATTGATTTATTGTTTTTTAGATGGCAATGTCATCATAAAATCTTTTAAATAATACGGTTCAAAATAAGCGACATCTACAGTGTCGCTTTTTTGATACTTATCATAACTGATTTTACTCATTGCTGAAGCCGAAGGGTATTTTATATCTTCCAGAAAAACAAAGTTCTCTTTCGTTAAAACGGGTTTACACTTATCTGCACAATCGCCAACGAAATAAACTAAATCAGTATATTCTGCAAAAGATTCTTCTGTAATAACTTCTGCCTGAATTGCTCTTTCAACTTCCAGATTTGCCGTAAAAACTTCACTGTAAACTTCCATTCTTCTTGCGTCCAGCATTGGAATTATTTTTCCATCAGAAACTTTGGCCTGAGAAGCTAAAGTTTGTAATGTATCAACTGCAATCAACGGAAGATTTAATGCAAAACATAATCCTTTTGCTGCCGAAACTCCAATTCTTAATCCTGTATAAGATCCGGGACCCTGACTAACTGCAATTGCTGTTAAATCCTGAACACTTATTCCAGAGGCTTCTATTACATCTTCAATAAAAACATGAAGTTTTTCGGCATGCGAATAGCCTTCTTCGGCAATTTCCCTGCAAATAATGGTTTCACCGTTTTTAGCAATAGATACTGAACAATTTTTCGTAGCCGTTTCGATATTGAGAATAAAAGACAATGTATTTATATTTAATTATTTAAAAAAATTACTTAGAGATTCCTGTATAAAGAAAAACACATACTATAATCAACAAAGGAACAATGCATAAATTTATTGCTAAAAAACCTAAGTAAATTAAAGCTTTTTTTCCACTGGAAAAATAAACATATTCTTCATTATAATACTCCGTTTTATATGCTTTATAATGAGTAAAAAACAGAAACACGATTGCTAAAATTAATCCAATCCCGATGGATTCAAAAAAACCAGCTGGCGGACTTCCACATAATGAAATCATAAATACTAAAATTTCAAATTATTTCTTAGCTGTATCTGCTTTTTTAAGCTTCACTTTATCACCAGAATTCAAATCTTTAGAAACCGTAGTATATGGTCCGGTAATTACAACATCACCTGATTTTAAACCTGACATTACTTCGATATTTGTATCGTCCTGAATACCGGTTTTAATGATTCTGATTTTAGCTTTATCTCCAACTTTTACAAAAACGCATTCAAATTTCTTATCACTTTTTGGAGCTGCTTTTTTGTCTTCACTTGGATCTTCAACTTTAAAATCTTTTACCGCAGTCGTATCAGATTTTACAACAACAGAACTAATTGGCACTGCCAAAACATTGTTCTTAGTTCTTGTAATAATATCAACTGTAGCTGTCATTCCCGGTCTGAAAGGTGAATATGTACTTGGCTGACCTTCTAATAGATCTTGGTATGATTCTTTTAAAATACGCACTTTAACCTTAAAATTAGTTACCTGATCTGATGTCAAAGCTGTACTTGCCGAATTAGAAATACTAGTTACAGTACCTTTAAATTTCTTTTTCAAATAAGCATCTACTTCAACATTAGCTTCATCTCCAATTTTTACTTTAACAATATCATTTTCGTTGACATCAACTTCAACTTCCATGTTGTTTAGGTTTGCCACTCTCAAAAGCTCTGTTCCGGCCATTTGTTGTGTTCCTAAAACACGCTCGCCTAACTCAACATTCAATACTGAAATTGTTCCATCGGCAGGAGCATAAATTAAAGTACGTCCAAGGTTATCTTTGGCTTCTGTTACAGATGCTGATGCACTTTGAACATTATAATAGGAACTTTGTTTGGTCGCTTTTGCTACTTCATAAGTAGAAACAGATTTATCCCAATCAGATTTTGAAATTACACCTTTGTCATATAGCGTTTTATTACGCTCATAACTGGCTTTAGCTTCTCTATAACTTGCTTCAGATTGTGTCAAACCCGCTTTTGTACCGGATAAATTTGCCACAGATCTTTCTAATCCTGAAGTATATAAATCAGGGTTTATCTTAACTAATAAATCCCCTTTTTTTACAACCTGACCTTCTTTTACGTTTAATGCGATAATCTCACCCGAAACCATTGAAGAAAGCTTCACCTCAATTTCCGGCTGAATTTTTCCTGTTGCCGAAACTGTTTCGACAATCGTGGAAGCCATTACTTTTGAAACTTCAACTTCTTTACCTTCATCCTTATTTCCTATTACTCCCGATTTCGAAAGTCCAACTAAAGCAAAAATAACAATCAGCGCTCCGCCTACTAAGAAATAAACCGTCTTTTTTTTCATATAACTATTTTTTGATAATCGGGACAATTGGAATTCCAAAATAGAATTCAAGTATCTTTATTTTAAATATATAATCGTATTTTGTTCTGATAACATCAGATTGTGCATTCGTCAATAATGTTTGAGCCTGCGTAAAATCAAAAGAATTCATCAAACCTACATCATACTTTTCTTTAGCATAATTATAAGCTTGTTGTCTTGCTTCTAATGTTACTGTTGAAGATTCAAATGTATTTAAAGCTCCTTTTGCATTTGTAAAAGCAGTATAAACATTACGTTGCAAATCTAAACTTTTTTGTTCTAAATCTATTTTAGATTTCTCTAAACTTACTTTATTACGCTCGACATTATTTCTAACAGCGAAACCATTAAAAATTGGAACAGAAAGCTGGAATCCAAACGATTGCCCTTTATTATCACTAAATTGATCAAATATTGGCGCCGGACCTCCTAAGACAGGAGTAAAATTATTTTGTAATACTGCCTGATTAGTTCCTTCAACAAAACCAATCTGAGATGTTGGATTGGCAGTATTTGGAACCGCTCCTTTTACAACATCAGAGTAACTTGCTCTTGTATTAAAATTATAAAAAGCACTTAAAGTAGGCTTATAAGCTCCTTTTGCAATTGCAACATTTTTCTCTGCAATCTCAAGATTAGTTTGTGCCAGTTTTAATTCAGTTCTTGTTTCTTTTGCTTTATTATAAATATCAATTGGACTTTGCGCCATGATATTATTTTCGTCTTTGGCATTTGTATCATCAACTACATCAAAATCAGCAAATTCTTTTAGTTGTAAAAGCTGTGCTAAACTTAATTTTGAAATCAATAAGTTATTCTCTGAAACCGTAATTCCTTGTTGATCTGTTGCGATAGTAGCTTTTAGATCATACAAATCTCCTCTTGGAATTGTTCCGGCATTTACCATTTCTTCAGAACGCGCTAAACGTTTTTCATCAATCGTTAATTGCTCTTTTTTTACTTTCAATTCTTCTTTATAAGATAAAATCTGAAGAAAAGCATTAGCAACATTCAACGAAATATCTTCCTGCATTTTCAGCAATTGATATTGTGACGCAATAATAGAAAGTTTTGATCTTCGATATGTATTTTGGTTTTGTAAACCTTTATAAATATCTACTCCTGCACTTACACCAACAGAAGAATACTGAGTAGTCTGATTACGCAAAACCCCTGTTGTTACATCCTGGTTCAAACCAATATTCCAGGAGTGTGAAGCATTACCGTTTACTGACGGAAGATATTTACCAAAAGCATCTTTTTTATCAATATCAGCATTTTTTACATCTAACTCTGATAACTTTATTGTGATATTATTATCCAATGCATAACGCACGCATTCTTCTAAAGTCCATTGTTTTGATTGTGCATGGCCCGAAAGTCCGAACCCGAATAACATTGCAAAAACAAGACTATTATATTTATTTATTTTCATATATTTTGAATCAAAGCATAGTAAGTGACTACGCAAATTTAACATTTTTTAAAACCAAAAAAACCTTACAATTTCAGATTATTTTTTTTCACCTTCATTAATTAAACCCTGATTCCAGATTTTAATTTTATCCGTGTTTTTGATACCGCTTTTAACCTGAACATAAATTCCATCGCTAACTCCTAATACAAGATCCTTTCTTTCAAACTTTTGAGGAACTGTTTCGATTTCAACATATGGTTTTTGGGTTTTCTTATCAAACTGAACCAAAGATTCTTTGATAGCCAAAACTTTATCTGCTTTTTCTAATATAATTGAAGCATTTGCACTTAATCCAGCTCTGATAAAAGTAGCATCTCTATTTTCTAAAGAAGCTTTAATTTCAAATTGAATTGCACCATTTTCTACTACACCTTTTGGCGCAATATCTGTCAAACGAGCTTCAAATTTCTTGTTTTCAATTGCTCCAATTGTAATCTCAATTGGCATTTGAACTTTTATTTTTCCAACTTCAGATTCATCAATTTTTCCAATAAAAATCATTCTTCCAACATCTGCAACACTTGCAATTGTAGTTCCTTCGTTAAAGTTATTACTTTCAATAACCTGATTTCCAACTTTTACAGGAACGGCCAAAACCATTCCGTTTACAGTTGAACGAATTAGGGTATTTGCATAACTTCCTAATGATGTTGTTGTTCCTGTTTTTACGATATCTAAACTTTGTCTTGCAGCAAGATAGTTTTGTTTTGCTTGCGTGTAAGCTAATTGTGCCGCATCAAAATCATTGGCAGAAATAACTTCTTTTTCAAACAAAGTTTTTTGTCTTTTGTAGATTTTTTCCTGATTGTCTAAAGCAATCTTAGCCGTTTGCACTTGGTTTTGAGTAGAACTCACATTAGAAACGTTTGCTACAACTCTAATCTTCGCAATCATATCTCCTGCCTTAATTTTTTGACCGGCTTTGATATACACTTCTTCAATAATTCCAGAGATATTTGGTTTGATTAGGACCTCTTCATCCGGTTGAATATTACCTGTTGCGATTGTATTTTTTACGATCGTTTTAATTTCTGCTTTCTCCGTTTTAAAGACAATTGGCGACTCTTGATTTTTAGCATACAAATAGTAAAGTGCGCCAAAAAAAACTAAAGCAATAAAAATTAAAATGGTTACAGTTACTCCTTTTTTCATTTTGTTTTTGGTTTAATCGATTATTTTTGATTGATAATTTATTCTGATCGTAAAGCGTCTACCGGCTTTACATTAATTGCGGTTTGAGCCGGAATAAATCCTGCCAGCAAACCAGATCCTACTAATATTAATAAAGCTACAAATACAACTCTTAAGTCGACACTTGGATTTGCAAACATAGTATTACTGTCTGGTGGCATCGAAGACAATGCCAAATTCAAAAGAGCAATAATTCCGGTGGCGACGGCAATACCCAACATTCCCGAAATAATAGTTAAAAAGATAGATTCAGATAAAATTTGTCCTCGAATAGCAGCCGGAGTTGCTCCTAAAGCTCTTCGAATTCCAATTTCTTTTGTACGCTCTTTAACTACAATAAGCATGATATTTGAAATACCAATTACTCCCGAAATTAAAACTAATGACCCAACAAAGTATGCGATGATTGTTAAAATCGTAAACAAACTTTGTACTTTATTAAATTGCTCATATAAATCGAAATTCCCAACTGCACGATCATCTGCAGGATTAATAGAATGTAACGATTTAATCAACTCTAAAATTTTCGGTTTTAAGGCCGTAATCGAAGTTTCATCTTTCGCGGTAAGCGCCATCCACCCAACTTTATCACCATAATTAAAGGCTTGTTGGAAAGTAGTAAACGGAACAAAAATATTTTTCTGTTCTTGTTCTGCATTTCCTCCTTGTTGTTTAGAGTTGTAAACTCCAACCACCATAAAATTAATCCCGTTTACTTTTACATAAGTTCCAATAGATTCCTCTTCTTTTCCATAAAGTTCGCTAATAACTCCTTTTCCAATTACAGCAACTTTTCTTCTCTCATTAATATCTTGTTGGTTTATAAAACGTCCTTTTATAATATCCATTGGCTGCTGTTTGATCAGTTCCGGATAATCTCCATAAATGGTAAAAGAAGAAGTTTTAGTACCACGAACCACATTATTAGTTCCGTTAAAATCTCCTAATTGATTTCTTGGCGAAACATATAATAAATCCGGCAAAGCTGCTCTCAAAGCTGCTACATCACTATTTCTAAAATCATAACGACGCGTTTTAGGCAATCCTTTATAAGCTTTTGATGTCGTTTGGCTCCACATAAACATTGTATTGGTCGCTATTCCGTCAAAACCTCTTTTTACACCATTTTCAAGACCTTTTCCTGCAGCAAGTAATATTACTAAAATAAATATACCCCAAAATACCCCAAAAGCAGTTAGAACTGTCCTGAAAACATTGGCTGTTAAAGCCTGTAAAATTTCGTCCCAATTATCTTTTTTAAACATAATTATTCGTCTCTAAGTGCTACAATAGGTTTAATTTTAGCCGCTCTGTATGCTGGAAAAAATCCTGCCATTGCGCCCGCAAATACAAGTAAAGCAAGTGTCGTTAAGGCCACATTGAAATCTACCTGAGGATTTTGAAAATATTCACTCTGCACCATCGGACCAACAAATTCCAACAACAATAAACTCGCAAGCAATCCTACAAAACCAGCGATTGTGGTAATAAAAATAGACTCATGAAGTATCATTGAAATAATTGAAAACGGAGATGCCCCCAAAGCTTTTCTGATTCCAATTTCTTTAGTTCTTTCTTTTACAATAATAAGCATGATATTACTCACACCAACAACACCGGCAATAATAGTACAAATACCAACCCACCAAAAGAATAGTCTGATATATAAGTTCAAATCATAAAATTGCTTAGCATCTTTAACTGAATTATAAACTCCAACGCCACCATCATCATCAGGAGCAACCATATTTCGGCTTTTAAGCAAATCTTTCAAATCTTGTGTAAATTTTTCAGATTGCGCCAGAGCTTCATCATAATTATCTGTTTTTTTCATCGTAAAAAACAAATTGCTGATTTTATCTCCATTACCAAAAGCTCTTTGTACAGTTGTTAAAGGCAAATAAGCTCTTGTTTCTTCTCTTTCTCCTCCCGGATCTGTAAAAACTCCAATTACTTTAAAATTGATACCATTAATTATGATTTCTTTCCCAAGAGCATCTTTATCTTTAAAAAGATCCGTTTTAACCTTCATCCCAATACAAGCCACTTTTTCATTATTGGCTATGTCATTATCATTTACATATCGACCTTGGACTATCGTTAAATTTTCAACTCTTCCATAGTCCGGAGTAACTCCTCTATATTGATAACTTCCCGATTCTTTTCCGTACGAAAATGGAGCTCCCCAATAATTATAAGTTGAAGCTCTCATATCTAACTTATCATCAAATTTCTGCACAGATTGGTTGTAATCAGCATCTCTGTACTGAATTTGTCTTCCGGGATTCAACCCTTTATATTCTTTGGTCGTAGTTCCGGACCAAACCTCAATAATCCCTGCGGCATCACGTTCAAATTGTTTTTCAATTCCGTTTTGAAGCCCTTTACCAGCACCCAGCAAAATCACAAGGATAAAAATACCCGAAGCCACAGAAACGCCGGTAAGAAATGTTCTTAACCGATTTTTCGAGATTGCCTCAAAGATTTCCTGCCAACGCTCAATATTAAACATAAGATGAAGCTCTAACTTGTTCTACCATTTTATCATCGATAATTAATCCATCTTTCAGGACTACATTTCTTTTGCACATTGCGGCAATATCAGGCTCGTGTGTAACGATCAGAATAGTTTTTCCTTCGTCGTTAATTCCTTGAATAAGCTCCATTACTTCATAAGAAGTTTTGGTATCTAAAGCTCCTGTTGGCTCATCTGCCAATAAAACTTTTGGATTTGACGCCAATGCTCTTGCAATTGCAACACGCTGTTTTTGTCCTCCGGAAAGTTCACTTGGTAAATGGTGAGAATGAGTTCCCAAACCAACTTTCTCCAAATATTTCATTGCGATCTCATAACGTTCTTTTCTTTTTATACCTTGATAATACAATGGCATAGCAACATTATCGAGTGCTGTTTTATAATTTATCAAATTGAATGACTGAAATACAAATCCCAAAAACTTATTTCGATATCTTGAAGCGATTGTTTCATTTAAGTTTTTAATCGGGGTTTTATCTAAAATATAATTACCAGAATCGGCTTCATCAAGGATTCCTAAGATATTAAGAAGCGTAGATTTACCGGATCCCGAAGATCCCATAATCGCAACTAATTCCCCTTCAGCAATATTAAAATTAATACCTTTTAACACATGCAAGCTTGAACTTCCCATTTTATAGGACTTGTGTAAATCTTTGATTTCGATCATGATATTGTTAAATTTTAAAACAATAATAACATTTTTATTAAGTAAAATATGGTAAGAAAACGTTAATAATTCCGTTTTGTTATTTAGATAAGACTCTATTCGTTATCAATTGTTACACTTTTTTAAGATAATTTAATAGTTTTCTTAATTTTGCATCACTCAAAAAAATCTTAAACATGAAGTTTTTTTCAATTCTCTCTTTATCCACAGTACTTGCCGTACTTGTTAGCTGTTCTACAGCTCAAAAATTAGAAACGTTAAAACCGGAACCAGACGATGCAAGTCCACTGGTTTACGATGCAAATCCTTCGCTTATCAACCTGCCAATAACAGTAAAACTTAGTGATATTGAAAATCAAACCAACACTTTGCTGAATGGATTAATCTATGATGACAGCAACATTGAAGATGATGATATCGAAATGAAAATCTGGAAACAGGCTCCGATAAAAATTCAAAATGATCCGGCAAATCCGGATAAAAAAATCAAAACAATTCTACCGTTAAAAGCGACAATCAAATACAGAATTGGAACTAAAAAATTGGGAATTGAACTTTACGACACTAGAGAATTTAACTTAAATGGTGTAATTACTTTATCAAGTGAAGTTGCACTGACAAATTGGAAACTAAACACTAAAACGGAATTCAAATCTCTTAATTGGAACGAAAGTCCAACGATGCAGGTTTTTGGAAAAAGTATGCCAATAACCTATTTGATAAATCCGGCAGTTTCAATCTTTAAATCAAAAATCGAAAAAAGCATAGATGAGGCGATTGAAAAATCAATGGATTTTAAACCGAATGTTTTATCTGCTTTAGAAAAAGTATGTACTCCTTTTCAAATGAGTGATACTTATGAAAGTTGGCTGAGAATCGTTCCTATCGAAATTTATTCAACCAATGCCAAACTTAAAAATGATCAATTTTTACTGGATATGGGAATGAAATGCAACATGGAAACTATTGTTGGCAAGAAACCCGAATCAAAATTTAGTGCCAATAAAATTGTATTGAAACCTGTGGCAAAAATTCCAAATCAAATTTCTGCTAATATTGCTGCGATTTCAACTTATATGGATGCTTCAAAAATAATGACTAACAATTTTGCCGGCCAGGAATTTGCCTCAGGAAGCAAAAAAATAACCGTTAAAAACGTTGCGATTTGGCACAAAGACGGGAAAATGGTTATTGCACTAGACATTTTAGGATCTATAAACGGAACTATTTATCTAAACGGATTTCCGTCATACAATCCAAAAACTAAAGAAATCTATTTCGAGAAACTGGATTATGTTTTGGACACAAAAAGCAGACTAATGAGAACTGCAAGCTGGTTAGGTCAAGGTTATATCTTAAGAAAAATGGAAGAAAGCTGCCGTTATTCAATACAACCCAACTTAGAAGATGGTAAAAAGAATATTGCTGCATATCTAAAAAACTATTCTCCGATGCCTGGTGTATTTGTAAATGGAAAAATGGAAGATATTCAGTTTGATAAAATTCAGTTGACGAATCAAGCTATAATCGCTTTTATCAAAATAAACGGAACGGTAAATGTTTCCGTTGACGGATTGAAATAAGTAAGTCGAAAATTTAAAAGTCGTAAAGTCAAAAGAACTTATATCAATAAAAACTATTCTTAATCACCATATTACTCATTTTATCTAATTTTAAAATACAATAGTATATTGTGATTATTATTTAAAAAGAAAAAAGCAGAATAATTATTCTGCTTTTTTCTTTTTTGATTGGTACATTCTATAAATTAGATATCCAATTATCGCAACAAGTAAATACGGAATCACCATCAAATAAACGATTCCATTATTTACCGCTTCTGCTTTTTTTACATTTGAATCTCCCGCAAGAGCAGCACGACACATTGCGCATTGAGCGTTTGCTGCAAGAGAAAAGAAAATAGAGAATATAATATATATAAATCTTACTGACGAAGATCTATTGACTCTATTTTCTATATTCTGTGTTCTATATTCTTTATTCGTTAATCTATTTTCCATCTTAAGCATAATAAGGAGCAATCATTAAGTAAACTACAACACCTGTTACCGCAACGTATAACCAAAGCGGGAAAGTTATTTTAGCTATTTTTCTATGTCTGTCAAATCGTTGTGCAAGAGCTCTCACGTAAGTAATTAATACTAGCGGAATAATTGCAATAGACAATAAAATATGGGTTATTAAAATAAAGAAATAGATATAACGAAGTGCACCAATTTTTGCAGTTTCTGCCAAATCTAGAATTCCATCGTGGTTTAAATCTCCAAATTTAGTTGAATCAGCCGTCATATGATACGCTACATACATAGCTAAAAATGCAAGCGATAATGCTATTGCAAAAGTCATTAAGCGTTCATGTAATTTACGTTTTCCGTTCTTAATAGCAATTACACCCCAAACTAATACAATTGCCGTTATACCATTTGTAGTAGCATAAATTGGAGGCAAAAACGAAAGCGGCTCTACATTGATACCAAAATCTTTTAATTTTACCGCAAATAATATCGCAACCAAAGTTGGTATTACAATTGAAACGGCAATAATAAGCTTGCTATATTTTTTTTCTAATGAATTATCTTCCATTTTTATTCTTCTAATAGTATTTTAATATCTTCCTGAATTTCTCTAACGCCTTTTTTATCAAGTCCGTCGTAATATAAAATTGGATTTCCGAAATCATCTTTTCTACAACGAATATTTCCATCTTTATCGATTAAAGCAAACAAACCTGAATGTTCGAATCCTCCATTTACTTTATCATTTTCGCCTGCATACAAATTAAATCCTTTGTTTGACAAGTTCATAATCGTTTCTCTATCTCCCGTAAGGAAATTCCAGTTTGAAGATTTTACTCCCAAAAGTTTCGCATGATCTTTTAAAACTTGTGGCGTATCATGTTTTGGATCGATAGTTATAGAAACAATTCCGAAATTAGGATTACCAAAAAAAGTTTTCTCAATTTCTAACATGCTTAAATTCATCTTTGGACAAATTGATGGACAAGTCGTGAAGAAAAATTCCAAAACATATACTTTTCCTTTGTACGTTGCATTTGAAATTTTAGCATTATCCTGATTTGTTAATTCAAATTTAGGAGCCGGACCAATTGTTAATAATTTACTATCAGATTTTGAAGATTTCAAACCCACATTATCTAAACGGTTTCCTTTTACCACTTCTCCATTTTTTATTCTGTCAACAATTTTTGGTACAGCATAAATTCCAAAGATTAAAACGATAAACGAAATTCCGATATATGATTTATTTTTAAACATGATATAAAGATTAAAGTTCTTTTGTTGCGTTGTGATTCTTTTTAAGAGCTGCACGATATTCGTATAGAATGATTTTGAAATCATCTAACATTTCATTGCTCAACTCAGAAGGATGAAAAGTATTATAGCCTTCTTTGTATTCGTCTTTATCTTTTCTTCCTCTTAAATTACGTTCTTTATCTACGATATAAACATTTGAAGTTCCAAGATTCGAATCTAGTTTACCTTTTAAATGCAATTGATCATAATAAGCTTTAATTTCATCTGGTGAAGCAAAAATAAAATGCCAACCTGAAACATCTGTAAAAGCGCCTAATGATTCTTCAATTTTTTGAGCATCTTTTTCCGTTCCTAATGGACAAACAACTACAAATTGCAAGTCTTTGAAACCATTATAACGTTGATAAATTTTTTCGTTTAAGTTGAAAAAATTTCCTCTGTTTTTTAAAATTTCAGAACCAGAAAAACCAAGAATCGTAATTTTATTATTTAAAGTAACTTTTTCTCCTTTAAGAGATTTCCAATTACCAAAGTCGGCAATTTTAGGAGTGATTGTGGGAAGTTTAGTAAAACTATTTACACCTGAAGCAAAAAACAAATAGGCTACAATTGGCAAAACAAAAAGTACAAAGAGAACTATATTTTTTTTCATTGTATTAACGGAAGTTATTGAGGTACAAAAATAAAAAAAGCTCCGTTAAACGGAGCCTCTTTTCGAATTAATATCATGTTAAAAATTCCATTTAATAGTAGAATCTTTAAAAACCCCATAAATATAATGTCCTTCTGTCAAAAGAATAAACAATAAATATAAAACTAGGAAAATAACTGGTGAAACAACTGACCATCTAAGGCTGCTTTTTTCACCTTCCATGTGCATAAATGCCCATACTATATAATATGCTTTGAATATTGTTAAGATATAAAATATCCAGTTCAATAAATTCAAACCTACAAAATGATTAAATTCTAAAACTCCAGGCTTCAAAATACCTAAAATTACTTCTACTGTAGTTACTGCAGATAATAGTGCAAAAACAAACCAGATTCTCTTTGTATTTGATACGTGTTCGTGTGACATAATAATAAAAATCTAAAATTAAACTAAGTAGAAAACTGTAAATACAAATACCCAAACTAAATCGACAAAGTGCCAGTATAAACCAACTTTCTCTACCATTTCATAGCTTCTTCTTTTCTCGTAAGTTCCTAACAATACATTAAAGAAAATAATGATGTTAATGATTACTCCAGAAAATACGTGGAATCCGTGGAATCCTGTAATGAAGAAGAAGAAATCAGCAAATAATTTACTTCCGTATTCATTTCTAGTTAAGTTTGCTCCTTCTACTACATATTTTGCAGTACTTAAGCGAGTCTCAGACTCTGCTCTTGTCAATACTGTTTTTTTCTTTTTATCAGTAAGTTGCTCTGTTCTGATCAATAAATCAGGGTGAGCTTTAAAACCTGCCTGAATTTCAGCAACTGAATATGTTGGTACTGTTTCAGCACTTTCCATAAACCATTTTCCTTTTGCTCTGGTAAGCGCTTCCGGTTGTTCCGGCAATTTTACAGCAAACTCTTCAAGAGCTACTCTTTTACCATCTTTATCAACAAACTGCAATAAACTTCCTCCTACTGTTTCTACTGCTCCGTATTCACCTTTAATGAAGTTTTTCCATTCCCAAGCTTGAGAACCAACGAAAATTAAACCTCCAATAATAGTTAAGAACATGTAGATTGCAACTTTTGTTTTTTTCAATTGATGACCTGCGTCAACAGCCAAAACCATTGTTACAGATGAGAAAATTAAAATAAAAGTCATTAAGGCTACATAATACATTGGAGCCGAAACACCATGCATAAATGGGAAGTGAGTAAACACTTCATCAGCCAAAGGCCAAGTTTCAATAAATTTAAATCTAGAAAAACCATAAGCAGCAAGGAATCCAGAGAATGTCAAGGCATCCGATACGATAAAAAACCACATCATCATTTTACCATAACTTGCTCCTAATGGCTGGATATCTCCGCCTCCCCAAGTTTTTTCGTCGTTATTTGCAGTAGTAACTGTCGCTTCCATAAAAGATATTCGTTAAAAAGTTCCCAAATTTACGTTTTTTTCTTATTTAAAGAAATATAAAAATAAAAATAAATATACCCATAATAAATCCAAAAAGTGCCAATACATCGCACCTAGTTCTATACCAAGAGTTTGAGTCGAATTGTATTTTTGTTTAAAATGATTATAAATTATAATTAAAAGTGAAATTAGCCCTCCAGCCAAGTGTAATAAGTGTGTTACGGTTACTACATAAAGAAAAGTTGTAGTAATTGAACTACCTTCTCCTGTAAAATAATACCCGCTTTTTACGATTTGTCCAAAACCTACAAATTGCAAAACCACGAATAAAATCCCTAAAGCCAATGTTCCTAAAAGTAATGCTGTAGTTGCACTTCTATTGTCTTTTTGAATTGCTTTTTTAGCCAGATAAAAAGTAACACTACATCCTATAATTACAGCTGTGCTGTAAAAAAACGCTGTTGGTAATTCAAAATTCTTCAACCAGTCAGCCCTTGATTTACTTACTACAAATGCACTTGTAAGTCCGGCAAACATCATTGTCATACTTACCATTGCGAATAACAAAATCAGTTTTGCCGATTTTGCGCTCCTTACTTGTTCCTCGCCTTTTGTCATTGTCATTTCCATAACTATCTTAAAAATTTATCTACTATATATATTATTTGCAATAATGAGATATACGAAACACTTACCAACATCAATGTTCTTGCTGCTTTTGCTGTTCTTAATTGATACAAACGAACTGCATAAAACAACATCCACAATCCTAATAAAAAGACTAAAATTGCTGCGATTGGCGTAATAAACAATTGCCCTGTATATCCTAAAACCGGCAATAATGACGCTATGATAAGCCAAACTGTATATAATATAATCTGCAAAGCAGTTCCTTTATCTTTTTTCCCTGTTGGAAGCATAAAGATTCCAGCCTTCTCATAATCTTCATATAAAAACCATCCAATTGCCCAAAAATGAGGGAATTGCCAGAAAAACTGAATCAAAAATAAGGTTCCGGCTTCAATACCAAATTCTCCTGTTGCCGCAACCCAACCTAACATAAACGGAATTGCACCAGGAAATGCACCAACAAAAACTGATAACGAAGTTACTGTTTTTAAAGGTGTATAAATGCTTGTATATAAAAATATTGAAATTGCAGCAAACATTGCCGACTTCGCATTGATTGTATACAATAAAGTTATTCCAATTATTGTAAGCAAACTTGCCACAAACAAAGCCACTCTTGGTGACATACGCCCAGAAGGAACAGGACGATTTTTAGTACGATCCATTAATGAATCGATATCTTTCTCGATTACCTGATTAAAAGCATTTGATGCTCCAACCATGCAATAACCTCCAATCATCAAAACAATCAAGACACTCCATTTAAAAGGATGCGCATCATTAACACCTAACAAATATCCGGCAATGGAAGAAAACAAAACACTAATAGCCAAACCAGCCTTTGTTATCTCTTTGAAATCGTTAAATATTGATTTTATTGAAAATGTATTTTTAGTAGCGTTCAATACGGTAATTGTTTGTATGTTTTTTTTGAGTGGTGCAAATGTACAAATTAGATTGTAGAATCCTGACCTATAAAATTAGATTTTTTTCAATAAAACCTTTACAAAATAAGGACTTGCCTATCTTTAACACAATTATTTCGAAAAATCTTATTAAAAATACTAGTAATCAAAATACCAATTAAAGACATCTGTACGTAATCCGATGCTAAACCAAGTCGTGTTTTGCTTAAAAGTCGTCGCGGTTTCTTGCGTTGGATCAAAATTTCTATAAATCAAACTTCCAAACAATTTAAGGTTTGTCATTGGATTAATCACATATCCTCCTTGAAAATCTGCAATAAAAACACTTGTTTTATTTCCCTGACCTACTTTTACTCCTGTATCATATGGACGATTTACATCATAACTTTTATAAATATTACCTCCGTAATTAAAGCTATTTCCTGCGGTATCAAAATCCAACCCTCGTGTTCCAACTGTTATTTTTCCATCAGCATAATAACGCCCTTTATGATAGCGTCCAATCACAACAAGTTCTTCAAAATTACCTCCCCATTGATGCCCAATACTTTGATTATTGTGACCATAATTGGTAATAACTGCACTATGAGAATACACATAAGGACGAACATGATTGTACTCTAATTGCAGCAACAAATCTTTTACCTTAAACGCGTTGAAGTATTTTGCACCTAATTGATAACCAAATTTATTCTTCCAGCTTTGCTCTCCTTTTCCCATATCACTAACTGAAAATTCATCCAACAAGAATTGCCCATACAAATTAACATTATTGTTCCACTTGTATTTACCTGTGAATCCTAAAAGCGCATTACCACTTTTAGAAGACGACGCAAATTCTACGGAACGATAAAAAATAATTGGATTTACAAAGTTCACATCAAAACCTCTATTATTAGTATCAGTCCAAACTACAGATTCAAAAAAACCTAAGTTCAATTTATTAGAAACATTCCAGCTTAAATAATGATTCGCCATGAATTTTGTTGCATATGTTTTTTCTAATGTAACATCTGGTCGAACATCCTTAAGCCACATATACGTGTTTGTATATTTTATCTTCCAGAAAGTCGTGTTGATTTTAAAATATGGATATGGACTTGCTCCATCGCTTTCAAGAAGAGAACGATATCCATCACCAATAAAATTACGTCCGTAACCCAACTGAAAATCAAAAATTTTACTTGGAGTATACGTAATATTGGCTTCTGCCAAAGGAAAATCGTAAGCATCCGTTTTAAATCGTTTTGCAATTCCTACTCCGGGAATAATTGCCGGATTTCCTCCAGAAGGTTTTAAAGTTTCGGCATAATCATTATAATAACCCGCAAATCTTCCCTGACTTTCAAAAACCGTGGTTGTAAAGTTAATCTGTTTACCCAAACCTCCTCTAAAGTTTAGCGCTCTGGTATTTACATAAGTATAAGAAGCATCAAGATCTGAAGCTTTTCCCATTTGCAAATCAACTATAGGATTTAGCGATAACCAATAGTCTTCGCCTTGAATCTGAACTAAATTTTCATTCCACCATTTTCGTCCTAACCAAGTAGAAACATTCTTTTGAAGTGATTCATTTACGGCTTTTAAATTATAATATTTAGAAACTTCGGCATAAGTATAGGGCTTAGAAGCGGTATGATTGTTAGTTCCTACCTGATTCATAGCGCCATCAAATTGTGCATAATAACTATGAGAAAACGGAATATTCAAATGACTTTCGAATTCAGGATTATTGTATTTTTTATATACAATACTATCCAATTCTGTCATTGGTTTTTCAACCGGTTTTAGAATTTGGGCTGCAGCCAAAGCTTCCTCAGCGATTTGAGCTGAACTTTTTAATGGTATATCAATAGAAATTGTATATTTTGAATACGTTGGTTTTCCATTATATGTTGAAGGTTTTATTTTCGGAAATTTACCAAAAACACGTTTTGCTTCTTCAGATAATTCGTCATTGGCGGCATTTACATAAATCACTTTAAACTCACCATTAACATCAACTTCAAAAAGCACTTTTACTTCTCCTTTATAATTATTTTGTTTTGATTTTTCAGGAACTTGAAAATTCTGAAACACAAAATCCTGAACTTCTTTGTAAAAACAATTCTCTAATTTCTTCGCTTCTAAATTTTCACAATTTGGAAAAACAGGAAATTGCTCTGCAGTAAAGCCTGGTTTTATAGAAGCATTATTATTTTCCTGAGAAAAAGCAAATAAGACAGATAATGTAAAAATAAAAGATAAAGAAATCTTATTCACGTAAATTTTGGTTTTCATTTAATATTGATTTGTGGTATTTTCTCCGTTTGCAATTGGTTTTGCAGCCGAAGTTCCGATACGTTTAACACCTAAACGAATCATTTCTATTGCTTCATCATACGACCTAACTCCTCCGGCAGCTTTAACCTGCAAAGGGGACGCATTTTCTAACATCATAATAATAGTTGGAACGGTCGCTCCATTTGGAACATTGTCTTCTGTTTTAAAAAAGCCCGTTGATGATTTTACAAAAACAGAAGTATAATTCTCTTCTTTAAAGTTTGACATCACAACATTTTTTATCAATGCCGAGAGCTGAATAATTTCTTTATCTGTTAAGGCAGCAACTTCAATAATCCATTTTACTGTTTTATTATTTGCTAAACCTATCTGAGTTCCAAATAAAATTTCTTCTTTTAATAAAGTAATTTCACCTCTTTTGAAGGCTTCATAATTACAAACAAAATCTAAATCGTCTGCTCCATTTTCAATTGCTTCATTTGCTTCTTTGATTTTAGTTTCGATACTTGATTTACCTTCAGGAAAATCAATAACGGTACCAACAAGTAAAGTCGAATTGGCTTTCAAAATCATTTCTTTGGCTAAAGCCACATATTCCGGGCGAATCATAATTAACTTAAATCCTTCCAGAATTGCTTCACTAATTGCATTCTTTACTACGCGCTCATTTTCGGCTTCTGTAAGTCCGGCTTGAGAGGCAGTTTTTAAATAAGTCGAATCCAAATATTGCTTGACATTCATGATTTTGAAATTATATTGAATCGGGACAAAAATACATTTTAAATTCAAAAAAAACTCCTTGTAATGCCTGATTTTTAGACAATAAAAAACCCACCGAAGTGGGTAGTTATATTCTTATATTTTATCTAATCGCTTCTTGAAGGCTATTGCGGTAAAAACCGCTATAGTTGCACCAAGTGCATTTGCTAAAACATCTGTTACATCTGATGCTCGTGTAATTGTCAGGACACTTTGTAAAATCTCGATCGTAATTCCAAAAAAAACAGAAAATATAAACGAAATCAAATATGCTTTATAATCATCCGCTTCTCTTCCTTTAAGCTCTTTCTTAAAGAATACAATCCAGGAAATTGTAAATCCAAAATGAAAACAAAAATGCACAATTTTATCAATGCTCGGAAAATTTACTATGGGAATCTTACTCGAATCAATAAGACAGAAATAAGCAATAATTCCCGAACAAATAATTGCCCAGATTAACAGTAACTGTTTAGGCACCGATCAATTGTGTATAAGCTTCAGCAGATAATAAACCTTCTATTTCTGATGCATCAGCAATTTTTATTTTAATCATCCATCCATCTCCATAAGGATCAGAATTTACTGTTTCAGGAGCACTTTCCAAGCTTTCATTAAAAGCAATAATTTCTCCTGTTAAAGGCAAAAACAAATCAGAAACTGTTTTAACAGCTTCAACTGTTCCAAAAACCTCATCTTTATCAAGTGTCTGATCTAAAGTTTCTACTTCAACATACACGATATCTCCTAACTCTTTTTGTGCAAAATGAGTAATTCCTACAGTTGCAACATCGCCTTCGATGCTAACCCATTCGTGATCTTTTGTGTACTTTAAATTTGCTGGTATGCTCATAATTGTGTTGTTTGAAAATTGATAATTTAGTAATTCAGCCACAAATGTAATAATCTTCTAAGAAATCTAGTTTAGAAACTAAAAATTAATTTCCGAAATTATATCTAAGTGTAAATCCTGATCTAATATTCGTCAATGGAAATGATGTTGAAATTACTGCTTTTGAGAACGAGTGATCGTAATAAAATATTGCAGTTAGGTTTTTACTAAACGCATAATCTGCTGTCATTTTTAACGACCAGATGTTCTGTCCTGCTGCCAATTGATTATTGTCATAATCTAAATAACGAACCAACGTTTGATTATTTCTAAAAGAAAAATCGGCTTTTATATTGATGTCACTTTTAATAATTCCTGTTGGACTGTCTGCTAATCTTGAGGAGAAAATGACATCTTTAAAACGATATCCCATTCCTACAACATACTCCATTCCTTTAACTTCTGTCAATAAATTATTATCAAAACTCATCGATAATGCTCTGTCTTTCTTAATCTCGGTAAGAATACGCAATGAACTCTTCAGCTCAAAATCAACACGGATAAGCGGACTAAACTGCTCTACCAAATTGACATTTGACATGATCGTTTTATTGAAGAAATTGGTATTAATATCCTGTCCATTCGGCTTTTCAGCATAGTCAAAATTAGACCTGAACTGGTTTATTGTATACGATGCTCTGTAATTATTTTGTAATGAGAATCGCTTGAATTTATCTTTGAAAAACTTATAACGCATTAAACCATTGTATTTAATACTCCAGTTTGGAATTGGGAAATCTCTAAAAATTCCAGTTGAAACATTCGATGCATCACTTCCGGTATAAGCCGCAAGGAAAGACGGTAATAATACTGCCTGATTGCTTTTGCCATAACCAATTGGATATCCTTGATTTGCCGCATAAATTTCTCTTTGTTTTTTAAACGGATCTTCCTGCGTTGGATCTACCGGTGGTGGTGGAACATCAGCTACATCATATCTTGGTATTGGAGCTGAGCCATAATGTTCTTCTGCAAGACGATTTGCAATTATCAAACGATTGTTTCTAAAATCATCAAATGCCGCAGATTGTGTTTCATCACTTTTAGAGAAAGCCGTCTTTATCAATACAGTCGAAATCGAAAACATCCCATAAGTATATGGAGATAATGGCAAATATTCTCTACTAACTGGATCAACACTATATTGTTCTGATGTATTTTGAGAATAAGCGCGATCCATTGCCAAGTCGATTTTTAAATCCGGCAGTAAATCAATATTTGCTGTTATTTTTAAAAGCTTATTTGTTACCTGTGTAAAGTTTTGATTAAAATCCTGATAATCTGTCAACCATCCATTTTTAGCAGCTTCATATCGCACATCATCCTGACTTCCAAAAACAAACCCTAATGTTGGTCTTGAAGTCCCAAAGAATCCTACACTTGGTGTATATCCCGGCAAAACAGTTCCGCTATTTTTAGTATAATTTACCTGAATGTTTTTCACACTAGTTAATATTCCTATCAAACCATCATAAAAAGGGCTATTACTTACTACCGGTTTTGCGGTATTAACAATTTTTTCCCCAGGTTTTGGTGGCGCAGCAGCCTTAGGTTTTGCTCCAGCCTTCGACGATTTTGCTCCAGGCGTTAATCCTAAGTATTTATACAGCATATTCATATTAAATGTTGTAGTCAATGTATTAGAATTTGCATTCTGGATTGTATTCCCCAAATTGTAATTTGTTGTTGATCCATCCTCATTTTCTATCGGAAGATCAGCAAACGCTGAAGAAGAACGCTGCCAGTTATAATCAGCCGTATATGAATAACTTGCCTTTACAAAACTAAAAACAGGGATTTTATTAATAGGAATTTCGTAATTCAATACTAATTGCTGTATGTGTTGATTTGGCGTTCCAATATCCAGATAATCATCCCAAATATTAAAATCCTGCTTAGGGGTATTATCGTCATTCAAGAAATTTTTAACAATATTATTTGATGCAGCAGTATAATTTATTTTCAATGATTTTGTTAGATTATAACCAAAACCATATTGATAATTAAATGCAAAATTCCTTCTGAAAAGTGGTGAAACCGGAATCCCTTGTGTTTCAACATCTCTAAACTGTTGACGATTGCTTTGTCTTAAAATATTGGTATTAAACGTAATATTAGATGGTAAATAATTAAAATTAAAGTCACTTAAGATCTTCCAATATTCACTTGTTTTCATGAATTTGGTTGTCTTAAAAGGAACTACTTCTTTTGGCTGAAAAGTATAAGCATAATTTACCGCGGTATTCGATTGTTGATCCTGATAAGTTTCTACTTCATAATCATGGCGATTAACCTCATTATACGATTGTGAAAATGTTAAATTCTCAACATCATAAATATGCGGTTTTTGTTCAGGCGCTCTGTCCTTTTTTACTCCAATAAAATTAATACTTCTTCGTTTTGTATAATCAACAGCACGAGTTCTGATATTGTCTTTTTCAGCCTGATCAGTAGTTTCTCTAATCAACTGATCTAGTTTTATATCCTGATTAAAAGGATCATACTCAGGAGTAATTACCTCTTCCCCAATCGCATAATTAAATGGAAGATTGATTCCCCATTTATGTGGCAATAGCTGACCCAGATTTAAATTGGTAACAATATTATATTGCTGAATATCTTCACGACTTCTTTCGTTTGCTCCCTGTTCAAGAGATCCAAAACCAATTGTACTCTTTTTACCCGTTGCCGAAACTGTGGCGAAATCAGCCATATTGGTATCAATATTTAATATTGCTGCCATACCACCTTTATTCTCTAAATCGGCAAGACGAAGCTCATTAAACCAAACTTCTCCCTTGATATCTTTATGATCTACTCTACTTTTTACTCCGACCATTAAGTTTCGAACTAAACCAAAGTTAGGATTTCCTTTTATACCTAATGTCAATCTACTATCTCCATCGCCGCCTTTAGCATCCGGATCATTATCCGGGTAATAAATACCATTAATATCTCGCTTAGGAGAAGCAGGATCAAGGCTCATAGCTTTAATCTTCATACTTGTCAGCAACTCCAATGCCAGATCGATATTATTGTCTTCCATCCAAACCTGATCAGGACTTATTGAACATGACCCTCCTGTTCTGGTTACTTTTAATGGAATCTCAACCTGATAGAAGTTTTGTGTAAAGTCATTTCCAAAGCGAATAAACCCTACCATTTCATCATCTTGTAACGTAGCTTCACTTGGCAAAGATTCAGCATGCAAGAACATTTTAAGTTTTTTGTATTGACGCATATCTACGCTTACATTTTTAAAAACTGCTCTCGAATCCAGTGGTTGTAAACCTGATCCACCAACTCTTAATGCTAACGCTTGCTCGTTTTGGTTGATAATTGTATTGTTATTATACAATTGCTCTCTTTGAACTCCTGGTGGAATGACATAATTCACAGGACATTTTGTACTGTTTTCCTGAATATTTACTGCCGAAACATCAAATTCAGTTCCGTCATTAGTCGGATCCGTATCATTTGCGTCTAAAGTTCCAGTGTATCTTCTCCATTCTCCACGAACTAAATCTAAAGCTCCAAAACGCATTGTCATCTGATCATTAAAGCCAGTCATAAACATACGCATAAAACGAATAGATCTAAAATCAGTAATATTACCAATGGTCTTTTGAGGCTGAGAAACAGGAATCTTAAATTGAATCCATCTTGCATTTGTTGTTCCACCGTTTGGCAATTCAATATTGGATACATCACGAATATCTGTAATATAGTTCTGTCCAACTTGCATTCCCGGTTTAATATCAATACTATATTCGTAATAAGCATTTATAGTACTCATCGTATTATCACGATTAATATCTTCAACATCCGGTAATGTTGTTGATCCACGATTAGGATCATCTATACTTACCGCGGAGTTATTTTCTACTCCATTATACTTTTTATAACGATCAAGAACTCCACCCGTTGTATTTAAATAATAGGTATAATTATCCGCAGCAGGATCTTCATCTCCTGCATAATTTGTATATACTGAACCTTCTCTGGAATCCGGCAAACCATCTAAACCAACATCCTGATTTCTACGATTATCCGGATTTGTATCAAAAGCATAAATCAAAGATTGTGATGCTGGAACATCTCCCCAAATTGGCTGTGGATTTACCATTATCTGACCTGGTCCTAATCCGTTTTCATATTGTTTTCTTCCATCTTTTAAAACATCTTCAGAAACTTCACCTAAATTGAAATATATTTTTCCGGTATTATTTGTTTGCGCTTCTCCGTTTCCAACATAAGGATCGAGAACCCAAAACTGAATATATTCAACATTCCCCTGTTCAAAATTTGTAGAATTCAGAGCACGCATAATTCCACCAAAATTCGAAGATGCCGGATCTGTATTAAAATTTGGATTGTTATTATACGGACCTCTGTCTGATGGATAATAACTTAAATCAAGTGTATTAATAACCTGAATTTGTCCCTGAGCAATATCTGTATTTGGATATAATTCACGGCTGTAAATTCTTCTTGTTGTGTTCAATGATAAATCATCGTTTGAAATACCTGATGGTTTTGAAGTATAAAATATTGGATCAATGGTATACCAAGCCAGTTTTGCCCTTTTATAACCATATCTTAAATCATCATAATTTGCATTAAAAGTAGGATCTCCTGCTGCATTAATAAATGGCGTAGAAGCCAAACTCCACGCATAAGCTGATCGCATATCTATCGTAGACTGTGAGCCTTCAAAATCATCTACATATATAGTTGCTTCTCCTTCAAAATCACTTGCTTTTGGAGCATCCGGTCTTAAGAAAGCAACCTCACCGCGAATCGAAAGATTAGAAGGAACATCTGTATCAATATTTGGCAATTTATTTACTAATCTGGTAAAGAATGGAACTTCTGTTGAATAAGTTCCGTTAAAACCAAAAATAGTATTATTTACAGATTCCTGCCCATAACTCGATTTTTGAGTAAATGGTCTCTCCGTCATTTTTAAAAAGGTACCGCCAACAATAAAATTATCCGAAATTTTATGTTCGACATTGACTCCCATAAATCTTCTGGTTTGCTGTCCAAAAATTGAATTGTTTTCCAGCGAAACCTCAATTGGTGTATTTGAAGCCTGAAGTGATGGATCCAGAATTTGTACTCGCCCTAATTGATAATCTACGCTGTAATCAATTCCCTCAACTAATCTTCTCCCGGCAGCCATTACCACAACTGAACCTTGCGGAACATTAAATGCTCCAATTGGAATCCCGTTGCTTCCTGATGATTTATATTTTCCTCTTAATAAGAATTTATTTTTGTCACTGTCTTGTAATGCTCCGGATTGCGTATTTCGATACATATTTCTAAACACGTATTTTTTTTGATTATCATTGTACGTACTAGGGTCATCATAAGTTTCTCCTGAACCTGAGTTTTGCAACTTTTTAAATATAAGCTCACCAAAAGGTTCTTTTGTAGTAAAAATAATTCGGCCATTCTGAACATCTACCGTTATTCCCGGAAGGTAATCAAAGAAACCATCTCCCCCGGTTTGCGGATCGTTATTGTAGTTTAATTTATCCAGATTAAAAACATTTAATAATGGTGTTTGATCAACCTTATTATCCGCTGTAGGATTTGCAGGAAAAGAAGTTCCTGTAACAGGAGTAATATAATTGATAGGCGAAGGATCTGTATAAAGAATGTTTAATCTAAAATCATCTTGCTTAATTTGATACGCCTGAGGAATTTGATAAACGTTTTTCATCATCAAATTCCAAACTGGATTCTGTACGTTTGTCAAACTGCTTTTCAGCATTTTCAAGATTAAACTTTGCGTAATAATAGCCTGATTTGAAGGAGTGTTTCCTGTAACAATTGTCCCGTCAACTCCATCACTACCAAATTCTCCAACCTGATAAACTTTACCACCAATGGTATACTCGTAGGCTACAGCCAGAATCTCATCATTTGCCAAACGCTGTTGTAAAGAGATATATCCTAATTGCGCATTAAAAGTAAATTCGTTTGCATTTAATTTTCTTGCATTTTCTAATATCGAATAATCTGTACCCTCACTTACGTTTGCACTATTAAATCCTGATTTTGCCGTTACAATTTCTCTAATATTTGAATTTAAAAACGAACCTGCCTGTCCAATAGCCGCAGGATCATATTTATTATTATCATTCTCTGCAGGAGAATCAATAGGATTATTAAAGAAACCTGTTGTTGGGGATACAACTACAACCTGATTATCAGGAATACCCTTTGCTTGCGCTTCTCCTAAATCCTGAAGTGCAATAACGTTACGCAAGTTATTACTTGTAGTACTTACACGGTTTTGCTTATTGGTTACCCAAACTTCAATTCTCGTTACCTGCACACGACTATCAATAAACGGATATCCTTTTAAAGAAGCGTCATATTTGTTTCTAAAATATTGTGACAAGAAGAAGTGTCTGTCGTTATCGTAGTCTAAAGCATATAAATCAAAATTTTGAACTGTACCTCCACCTTCTGCAACTATACTCTTTGTTTGTGACTTCTGTTCTGAGAAAACTCCGGTGATTGTTGTCTTACCAAATTGCAATTGAGTTTTAACCCCAAATAAACTTTGAGCTCCACGTATAAGCGTACTGTTCAAAGGCATACTAACATTACCAACCTCAACTTTTTGAATAATATCATCTTCTGAAGGGGAATAAGCCAGTTTAAATAAGTTTTGAAATGCAAATGTAGACTGAGTATCATAATTAGCATTTACATCTAATCTGGTTCCTACTTTACCCATTAAACTCATGCTGATTCTCTGATCAAAATCAAAGGTTAAGCTTGATCTGTTTCTAGGTGAAAATGAAGGATTATCTTGTTTGGTATATCGAATACCCAAATCCATTTCGACTGATCCTGTTGGTTTTACATCAATTGTATTACTTCCAAAAACGCTTTCAAAAAGACTTGAGTTAATGTAATATCTTGGTAATAAATTCTTTTTATCAGCTTCACTACCTACTTTTTTACCATCGATAGCATCTGATTTCTTTTTGAAATAATCTCTTCTGGATTCTTTCAAAACTAAATCTTCGTATTCTTTTGGTGTTAAAACAATAGGGTAATTGATAGAGAAACCATCAACTGAACTTGTGTAAATATAACGGTCTGTAATAGGATCATATCTATAAGCAGAAAGTATACTTGGTGGATCGTCGATCTCAACTTTTCCTACGGAGAATTGAGTCTTGGTTGTATCTTTGACCGCCGGATTTACTTGCGCACGCAAAACATTACCGCAAAATAAAACCAGCAAAAAAATACAAATTTTACGCATACAATTCTTTTATTTAAAATGAGTTTATAAGCTTTTTAAAGCTTTTTTGATGATTGATTCAACAGTAGCTTCGGGATCTTCTTTGACGATCTTTTCGACTACTTTTTCAGAAGTTTTTCGAACAAAACCTAAAACTTCCAAAGCAGATAACGCTTCATCTCTATTTGTATTGTTTTGTACTACAGAAACTTCATCTAAATCGTACAACTTTAACACTTTTTCTTTTAAATCAAGAATAACTCTTTGTGCTGTTTTGTTCCCAATGCCCTTAATTGACTGTATAATACCAACATCGCCAGAGGCAATAGCATTTATTATTTGTCTGGGTTCAATTGAAGACAACATTGTTCTGGCAATATTTGCTCCAATTCCGGAAACAGATAACAACATTCTAAAAATTTCTCGTTCTGATTTTTCTGCAAAACCAAATAAAGTATGCGCATCTTCCTTAATTTGAAGATGCGTATACAATTTTATATTCTCTGCATTAGGAATTAATGAGAAGGTGTGTAAGGAGATATGTACTTGATATCCAACACCTCCACAATCAATCACTACATCTGTAGGATTTTTCTCGACTAATTTACCTTGCAAATGTGCTATCATAGTATAATTTATAAGGGTCAAATATAATAAAAATGCAATAAAAATACGACATTATTACATCGACCCTTATAATTTCTACTATTTAGCTAATTTATTTTTTTTATTCTCTTTTTCCTGAGCATCAATAACTGCAATTGCAGCCATATTAACCATTTCTTCAACGCTTGCTCCTAATTGAAAAATGTGAACCGGTTTACCCATTCCCATCATAATTGGACCAATTGAATTTACTTTATATAATTCTTTTAATAATTTATAAGTAATATTAGCCGACTCTAAGTTAGGGAAAATCAATGTATTTACCTTCTTTCCAGCTAATTTTGAGAAAGGAAATTTCTCTGCAAGCATTTCCTGATTCAAAGCAAAATCTGCCTGAATCTCTCCATCAACGATCATATCAGGATGATTTTTATGCAAATAAGCTACTGCTTCTCTTACTTTTGAAGCACTTTGGCTTGTTGAAGATCCAAAATTTGAATATGAAACCATTGCAATAACTGGCTCAACACCAAACATTTTTGCAGTTTTTGCCGTCATAATTGCAATATTAATCAAATCTTCGGCAGAAGGATTGATGTTAATTGCAGTATCAGACAAGAACATTGGTCCGCGAGAAGTCAACATCATGTTTGCAGTTGCAACAAGTGATGCTCCATGTGCTTTTTCGATCAATTGCAACATTGGTTTTACAACTGTTGGGTAACTTCTTGTATGACCGGTAACTAATGCATCTGCTTCGCCTTCATTAACCATCATTGCAGCAAAATAGTTTCTTTCGCGCATATATTTCTGAGCATCAAGTAGCGAAACGCCTCTTCTTTCTCTTGTTTCCCAGTATGATTTTGCAAATCTGTTACGTCTTACTTCTTCTTCATTTGTTTTAGGATCGATGATTTCAAGTTCTGCATCAAAACCTAATTCAGCTTTAAGCTCTAAAATCGCTTCTTTATTTCCTAATAAAATTGGAAAACCAATTCCGTCTTCATGAACAATTTGTGCTGCTTTCAATACATTTAATTGATCTGCCTCAGCAAATACAATTCTTTTAGGATCCATTTTAGCACGGTTTGTCATCAAACGAACCATTTTATTATCATTACCCATACGTTCGCGAAGCTGATCTTCGTAAGCAGCCCAATCTGTAATAGGATTTTTTGCAACACCAGATTCCATTGCTGCTCTTGCAACTGCCGGAGCAACTACAGTAATCAATCTTGGATCAAATGGTTTAGGGATAATATAATCGTTACCAAAACCCAGTTTTGTTGCGCCATATGCCACGTTTACTTGCTCTGGAACTGGTTCTTTAGCCAAAATAGCCAATGCTTTTACAGCAGCCATTTTCATAGCTTCGTTAATTTTAGTAGCTCTCACATCTAGCGCTCCTCTAAAAATATATGGAAAACCTAAAACATTATTTACCTGGTTAGGAAAGTCTGAACGTCCTGTAGCCATAATAACATCTTTACGAGTTTCTGTAGCTAAATTATAATCGATTTCCGGATTTGGATTTGCCATTGCAAAAACAATCGGATTCTCTTTCATTGTCAACAACATTTCAGCCGATAAAATACCTCCTGAAGACAATCCGATGAAAACATCTGCTCCTTTTACTGCTTCTGCTAATTCAATTTTAGCGCCATCAACAGCGTATTTCAATTGTAATTCTGATAGTGAAGGATTGTCTTTTGTTAAAAGTCCTTTACTATTAAACATTTTGATATTCTCAACCTTAACTCCCAACAAAACATATAAATCAGTACAAGCTATTGCAGCCGAACCTGCGCCAGAAACTACTACTTTTACATCTTCCGCTTTTTTTCCTGCTAATTCTAATGCGTTGATTAAAGCCGCAGAAGAAATAATTGCCGTTCCGTGCTGATCATCGTGCATTACCGGAATATCCAATTCTTCTACCAATCTTCTTTCGATTTCAAAAGATTCAGGTGCTTTAATATCTTCAAGATTTATTCCTCCAAAAGTTGGAGCAATATTCTTAACAGTCTGGATAAATTCTTCGATATCTTTTGTTCCGATTTCTATATCAAAAACATCAATATCAGAAAAGATTTTAAACAATAATCCTTTTCCTTCCATAACTGGTTTAGAAGCTTCCGGACCAATGTCTCCAAGTCCTAAAACCGCTGTACCGTTTGAGATAACGGCAACTAAATTTCCTTTTGCTGTGTATTTATAAACGTCGTCTACGTTTGCTGCAATTTCTAAACATGGCTCAGCAACACCCGGCGAATAAGCCAAAGATAAATCTCTTTGGGTTGCATATTTTTTTGTTGGAACTACCTGAATTTTTCCTGGAGTTGGTTCTGAATGGTACAGTAACGCTTCTCTTCTTTTACTCTCTTTGTTCATTATATTTAGCTTTTATTCTAGCTTACAAAGATATAAGTCTTGGTTTAAAATGGCGTCTTTTTATATTTTTCTTTTCCGAAAAAAACGTTTTCGTTACCCCAAAAAAAATAGTCCACGATAATTTGGACTATTTTATAAAGTATATTTTTATGTTTTATATTACTGAGAAATATATGAATTTAAATGATTTATAGTATCTTTTTGAATTTCTATAATCGCTTTTACAACGTCACTGATCGAAATTATTCCTACCACAATTCCATCTTCCAAAACTGGTAAATGTCTAATCCTTTTCGTACTCATCAACTCCATGCAGTCTTCGATATTATTAGAAAGGTTAACCGAAAAAACAGTGCTTTCCATAATCTCATGTACAAAGGTTTCTTTTGATGACTTGTCTTTCAAAACAATTTTTCGGGCATAATCCCTTTCAGATAATATCCCTTTCAAATCGGTTCCATCAATAACCAGAATTGCCCCTATGTTTTTTTCGCCCATTACTTTCAAAGCTTCATAAACTGTTGTTGTTGAAAGTACGGAATAAACATTTTTCCCTTTTGCGTTTAGTATTTGATTTACAGTCATATCTGAAAAATTTTAAGTTCTATAAAGTTAGAAAAAAATGAATATAAAAAACAACGAAAACGATTTTTTAAGACTTAATCAACTCATTTTAAACATAATAAGTTAAAATTTAATCTAAAGAAATTTTACTTTAAAAAAATGAATGAATTTTAAGACTTTTTTGCGAAAAACGCAGGGTTACCGACCATTTACCCCTAATGGGGTAATTTGCGAAAATTAAGCATTAACAGAAACTCCGCTAGGAGTTATGGATCGGTAGAAAAAAAATATGATGCCCGATAAAATATCCTGTAGGGATATATGAATGAATGATTTTAATCAGGAGCTAATCCCGCTATCCGTTACAATCTTTTGTGGCGAACCCCGCCACAAAAGGATTTCCACTTCTATCGGGGCTAGGGCAATTGTTTTCATAATAGTGTTTTTCGTTTAATTTGTCATTTCGACGGAGGAGAAATCACACTAGAAACTCTACAAAGAAACTCGCCAATCTTTGTCGAGCTTCTCACGGAGATTTCTCCTCCGTCGAAATGACAAGATTGTGGTTATGTTTGAGAAGGACGGATTAAAATCCATCCCTACAATATATTCCGTTAGGAATTAAATGTTGGTAGAAATAGGAAAGCACGTTTCCATAATATCCCGTAGGGATTACATAAAATTTAAAAAAGATATCAACACGACATATATGTCGTTCTATTATTCTTCTCTCTTTAATACATTTGATTTTTTAAAAATATAAGAAAATGATTAAATTAACATATTATAGTATGTTGAAAATAACAATTATAAAACACAACTTGCATGAAATGACAATAACACTTTCAGAAGAATTAAAAACATTATTATGGAAACAATTGAAACTAAAAATTTAGAACGCCTAAAAAAGTTATCTGCCCTATATTTAAACACCTTAAAACCTTCTAATGATGAATCAGAAACTTATACCGTTCAAATTAAGCTTTCAAATTATTCTGAACTTGGTTGTCTTATTACCGAAATCCTAAAATTATGTATTGTAGCGCTGGATCACGATGCACATAAAACTTCGGAAACCATTAAAACTTCACCTATTAATATAGCGCTCGTTTTAGAAATGGTTTTAGAAATGTTTCCTACCAATGAATTTGATGTTCTAGACGAAATCAACCAAATGTTTATTGCGGATTCTAATAATATCACATAATTTATTCAGATAGATTGGCTGCTCCATCGGAGCATTATATTTATAGCCAAACAAAAAATCTCTATTTTAAAACTCCAGCGGAGTGAAATTGCATCATAAATATCACCCAAAAATGGGTTCTTTCCGATACATCAATATTATCTATAAATATTCCATACCGCTGGGATTTATTCCTATTCAAAATAGAATGCAATAAAAAAGACCTTTTTCAGATTAGAAAAAGGTCTTTTTTATGTTTATCAAATTACAGACTTACAATTATAAATTCGCTTCGTCTGTTTTGCTGATGTTCTTGTTCGGTACATTTTACACCATCGGCACATTTATTTACTAATTGTGTTTCTCCGTATCCTTTTGCTGTTAATCGGCTTGCGTCGATTCCTTTTTGTATCAACCAATTCTTCGTCGATTCTGCTCTTTTGTCTGATAAAATCTGATTACTTTCAGTCGATGAACGGCTGTCTGTATGCGAACGAATATCTAATTTTATGCTTGGATATTGTTTTAGCATATCAACAATTTTCTGCAATTGAGGCTCTGATGTTTTCTTGATTGTAGCTTTTCCTAAATCAAAAAAGTTCATCGGAATTTTTAATAATTTTCCTAAATCGGTCCCAATAGTAATATTGACTTTAACTGGTTTAATAGAATTACTTGCCTTTATCACAACCGGAATTGCTACTATTGGTTTTGGTTTCTTTTCTAAAGCTATTGGCAGAGAAACTGAACCTGTTGCTTTTTTCAACGTCACAGAAACTTCTTTAAACAAATAATCTTCTTTTGATGTTTTGATAAAGTATTTCTTTCCGCATTTTACATTCGAAAAAACATAATTTCCGTTAGCATCAGATTTTGCTTCAACGGCAGATTTACCTGCTTCGTCAAACAAAATTAAAGCAACATTCGAAAGTGTTTCGTTTGTTTCCTGATCTGTAATTGTTCCTGATATAGATTGTTCGCAAATTAATCTGCGGTTTTCTGTAAATCGATAAACATCGTCCAATCCTTGACCACCACTTCTATTTGAAGAGAAAAAACCGTTTCTGTTTTTATTGTTAATTATAAAAGCAAAATCGTCTTGTTTACTATTAATTGGTTCTCCAATATTCTGAACTTCATCAAAAGAACCTTCTTTAGTTATTTTCGAAACATAAATATCAAGTCCGCCTAAACCTGGTCTTACATCACTGGCAAAATAAAGTTCATTTTCAGCCGAAATAAAAGGAAAGGTTTCTCTTCCTTCTGTATTGATATCCGAACCTAAATTTTCAGGTTTTCCAAAACTTCCATTAGCTTCTATACTTACTTTAAAAATATCCGAAGCTCCAAGCGTTCCTGGCATATCTGATGCAAAATACAATGTTTTTTCATCGACGCTCAAAGCCGGATGCGCAACGCTGTATTCGTCACTATTAAAAGGAAGTTCCTGAACTTCTTTCCATTCGTCGTCTATTAAAGTTGCTTTATAAAGTTTTAAGAATGTAATTTTCTTTTCATTCTCTCTTCTTTTTCCATCTACAGAATTATTTCTGGTGAAGTACATTGTTCTTCCGTCTTTTGTAAAAACCGGAGTCGATTGATTGAAATTGACTCTTAAATTTTCTTTATGAAATATCATTGGTTTTCCAATACTTCCGTCAGGACTTAATTCAGCAGAATATAAAGTTGAAATTGCTTTATTGGTCCATTTAAAATTCTTTTTGACTATTGAACCGGTATCTCTGGCAGATGTAAATACTAGTTTATTATCTAAAATAGTACTTCCGTAATCTGAATCTTTTGAATTAATTCCGGCATCTGCAATATCAAATCGGCCAGAATTTGCTTTAATATCTTCTAAATAATTTTTATTATTTGCGAATAGGATACCTCTTTTATCTGATGGTGCTTTTTGAATGAGTTTTTCCAAAATTTCATCTGATTGTGTATAATTTCCTTCTGATTTCAAACATTGAGCATATTTATACAAATACTCTGGTTCCTGATTTTCATTAAGGATATATAATTCCTGATAGTATTTTAAAGCTTGTTGTAATTCTCCAATAAGATAATAGGAATTCCCTAATCTTTGAAATACTTTTTCGTCTCTAACTCCTTTTTTAACTAACTTTTCGTAGGCTTTTATTGCATCCGCGTAAGCGTAATTATCGTATTTTTTATCTGCATTTGCTATACTTGCAGTTTGGGCATTTGCTGCGAAAAAAATGCTAAAGAACAAAAAGGAATATAATAGTTTTTTAATCATCATATTTTAAATCAATTAAAAGAATCTTGGTGATGTAAGTCTGCTGTAATTATGGAAAAATTCAAAACGAAGGAAAATCTCATGTGATCCTGAATTGTATCTTCTTAAGTTGGTAGTTTCATGATCGTAACCGTATCCTATATACATTCCTTTTGAAACCTGAAAACCTGCCATTGCACTTACTGAAGCGCTCCAACGATAAGCAAGTCCTACAACAAATTTATCATTAAACATAAAATTTCCTGAAACATCTACTTGCAAAGGTGCTCCTTCAACCATTTTTGTTAATAGGGCTGGCTTGAATTTTATATACTCTAAATGGTCTAAATTAAAGACGTAACCTGCCATAAAATAGTAGTTGATTTTGTCTTTGAAAATAGCAACATCGTTATCATCATATCTATTGGTTTGGATAAAATTTGGCACTGATAATCCAATATAAGCCTGATCTGAATGCCAATAAACTCCGGCTCCAATATTTGGTGTAAACTTATTATTTAAATCCTGGAATTGTGGATCACCTTGATTTTCATAAGTTAATTTAGTTACATCCAAATTGAAAAGGTTGGCTGTTGCTTTTAATCCAAATGACAATTTAAATTTTTCTGAAGTTGGAATACTATACGATAAATCTGCCGACAATGTGTTTTCGTTTGTTGGTCCGATTTTATCATTTACCAAAGAAACTCCCAATCCCAAATTACTATTATTTAAAGGTGTATTGATTGAAAATGTACTTGTTTCTGGTGCTCCGTCAAGTCCAATCCATTGTGTACGATACAAACCAAAAACACTTAATACTCCGCGCGAACCTGCATAAGCGGGGTTTATTGCAATGGTGTTGTACATATATTGTGTAAACTGCGCGTCTTGTTGTGCGTTACATACAATAGAAAAAAACACAAAAATTAAAGCTAGTTTTTTCATTTAATGATCTTTTAAAAAACGGCTCAGCTTCTGACTAAGCCGTTTATTATTTTTATTTATTAATGTATAAGTATCCTGATAATTCATGTTGGTTTGAGCCGCTGTCTTTATATTTCAATATATAAAAATAGGTTCCTACCGGCAGACCATCTGATTGTTTTACAGTTGTACGTCCTTCTGAGATTCCAACAAAAACTCTGTCTTCATTATTATAATTAGTAGTATCATAAACCAATACTCCCCAACGGTTGTATATCTCGACTGTATTGTCAGGATAACATTCTAATCCCTGAATATAGAATCTTGCATTTTTTGCATCTCCGTTTGGAGAAAAAGCATTGAAGACTTTTATCTCACATCCATTCAATGCGATAACTGTAGGTCTGTCTTCTGCATTATTTTCCTTATCAGATGTATCTCCAACTACAACTCCTTTTCCGCTTTTTCCTTCAACACTTGCCTGATTTGTAACACTTCCGTGGTTGATATCATTTTGTGTTATTTTGTATTCTGCGGTAAAGTTTGTTTCATCAGACTGATTTGGATCCAAATCAATTGCTTGTCCGGAGATTACAATTCCCGGTAAAAGATCCTTAATCATAACTTGCGTTAAAGCGACATTACCTGTATTTGTTATTTTGAATTTATAAGTAATGCTTTCTCCGGCTTCTGCAACTTTATCTCCATTTTCGTCGTTAAACGAAGCTGTTTTAATAATTGCAATTGACGGAACTTCAACGAAAACATTTAATGTTCCTGTTTTACAATTTTGTGAATTTGCTTTTTCACAAACTTGATAAGTCAGTGTATAATCTCCGCCTGGCGTGTTTGGTTTCACGTTTACTGTTCCATCTACATTAAATTCGAAATATGGACTTGTAGTAGGTGTAAATACAACATCGGCTATCTTAATTGGTAATCCATTTAATAAATCATTATCCAAGACATTTATGAATTCTAATTCTCCATTTATTCCATCAACATTTATTTTATCATTCGTTAGAATAAGTGGTGTTACTACTGGCGGATCCGGATCTAATGAATTTAATACGGTAACAGTAACAACTGCCTGACTACAACTACGTGGATTTACAGCATCACAAATTTGATATGTTAAGTGATACGTTCCTGAAGGTGTTTTTGGTACAAGATCTACTGAACCATCTGCGTTTAAAACTAAATTAGGATTCGGAATAATTGTCGTTAAAACAACATTCGAAGCATTAAATTTTGTTCCGTTTAAAGTATCATTATTAAAGATATTCAATGATGTACTTATTTCTTTATTTGTATTAATTGGTCCTGCTTCATCATCATTAGCTTTAATTATAAATGCAGGTCTTGCATTACAATCTGCCGTTGCTACAGGATAATTTACTACAACTTTTACGGTTGGATTTAATGAAAATTCCATCGTTACGCTTGGTCTTGTATTTTCAAATCCGTCGACGCCTTCTGTCCATTGTCCGTTTGCGAATATCCATCCTGGCCAATCTAAACCGTTTCCATTACTGTCAATAGTCGCTCCCGGCCAAAGAATATTTCCGCTTAATGGCAAGTTAGTTTGTGTTGCAACAACATTATTCGCGCTGTCGATCCATGTTATTGTCAATAAGTTGTTTGGCGTAAAATTGTCCGGTTTCACATTATAGGAAACATAAGGAACATCGTTTGAACAATAGCTATCTGCTGTTATTGTCATTGTTGGAGCAACAACGGTAACTGTTACTGTTGCTGTCGCACAATTTGTCGTGTTTAATTCGCAAACCTGATATGTTAATTCATATGTTCCGGCTGGCGCATTTGGTCCGAAAACAATTGTTCCGTCAGGATTTAATTTAATATTTCCGGTTGGATCTGAAACTGTTTCTTTGATAGTTACATCTGTTGAAACAATTGGTTGTCCGTTTTTAGTATCATTTCCAAGTACATTTAAAACATCTACCGGATGATTAACTCCAACTACTGAACCTGCAGAATCGTCTTTTAAGACTAAATCAGCTCCAGTTACGGCGATAATACTTATTGCTGTGTCGCAATTGTTTGGATCATTTGCCTCACAGATTCTGTATTCAACTTGGTAATCTCCTTTTGGAGTTCCCGGTGCTACAGTTACTGTTCCGTCTGCGTTTAAAGTTAATCCTGTTGGGACATTTATACCTGTCAAAATAACCTGACCAACTTGGTTTCCTATAACTACTGAACCTCCGTTTAAGATATCGTTTGTAATAAGCGATATTGTTGTTCCTCCGATATTTCCATTTATTGGAGCTGTAGTTTCAGAAACTGCATCGATAACCGGTGCAACAACAGTAATTTTTACTGTAGCTGTTCCGCAGTTTGTTGTGTTTAATTCACAAACCTGATATGTTAATTCATAAGTTCCAGATGGCGCGTTTGGTTTTAGAACAATTGTTCCATCAGAATTTAATTTTATGTTTCCTGTTGGATCTGAAACTGTTTCTTTAATAGTTACATCTGTTGAAACAATTGGCAATCCATTTTTAGTATCATTTCCAAGAACATTCAATATCGTTTTTGGCTGATTTGTACTTACTACTGAACCTGCAGAATCGTCTTTCAAGATTAAATCTGCTCCAGTTACGGCGATAATACTTATTGCTGTATCACAATTGTTTGGATCATTTGCCTCACAAATTCTGTATTCAACTTGGTAATCTCCTTTTGGAGTTCCAGGTGCTACAGTTACTGTTCCGTCTGCGTTTAAAGTTAATCCTGTTGGGACATTTATACCTGTCAAAATAACCTGACCAACTTGGTTTCCTATAACTACTGAACCTCCGTTTAAGGTATCGTTTGTGATAAGCGATATTGTTGTTCCTCCAATACTTCCATTAATTGGAGTTGTAGTTTCAGAAACTGCATCTATAACCGGTGCAACAACAGTAATTTTTACTGTAGCTGTTCCGCAGTTTGTTGTGTTTAATTCACAAACTTGGTATGTTAATTCATAAGTTCCAGATGGCGCATTTGGTTTTAGAACAATTGTTCCGTCAGGATTTAATTTTATGTTTCCTGTTGGATCTGAAACTGTTTCTTTAATAGTTACTTCAGTTGATACAATTGGTAATCCGTTTTTAGTATCATTTCCAAGAACATTCAAAATCGTTTTTGGTTGATTTGTACTTACAACTGAATTTGCAGAATCGTCTTTTATCACAATTGCATCGTTAACCGGAATTACTGTGATAAATAAATTTGCTGTAGTAGAAGTTGTTCCATCAGTTACGGTGTAGGTTACTTTTGGTACCGATCCATTATAATCTGCTTTTGGAACAAAAGCATAACTGCCGTTTGCATTTATTGTAAGATCTCCTTCGGTTAAGTTAGCGGTACTTCCAACTGTGTAAGTTGTTGTTCCAATTACAAATTGTGTAATTGTCAAAGTATCTCCATCTGCATCGGTATCATTTGCTAATAAATTATTTCCGGAAGCAACATCAACAGTTAAAGTTGTGTCTTCGTTAGTTGCATTTACATCGTCAACAGCAATTGGAGCATCGTTTACAGCATTTACTGTAATGGTTAATGTTCCAATATCTGTTAAACTTCCGTCAGTTACGGTGTAGTCTACCGTATCGGTTCCGCTAAAGTTTGCAGCCGGCATATAAGTATAGGATCCGTCTGCCGCTAAAGTCAATGTTCCGCCTTTAGTTGTCGTATAAGTTCCAGCTACTACTGTAAGTGGGCTTGAATCTACATCTGTATCATTCGCCACAAGGCTTACCGTTGAGGTGTAAAGCGTGTCTTCGGTTGCAGTTGCAGTATCGTCAACAGCAATTGGTGCATCGTTTACAGCGTTTACTGTGATGGTCAATGTTCCGATATCTGTTAAACTTCCGTCAGTTACGGTATAATCTACAGTGTCAGTTCCATTAAAGTTTGGAGCCGGCATATAAGTATACGATCCGTCAGCAGCTAAAGTTAATGTTCCGCCTTTAGTTGTGGTGTACGTTCCTGCTACTACTGTTAACGGGCTTGAGTCTACATCGGTATCATTCGCCACAAGGCTTACAGTTGAGGTGTAAAGGGTATCTTCTGTAGCCGTTGCTGTATCGTCAACAGCAATTGGCGCATTGTTTACTGCTGTTACTGTTATTGTCAAAGTTCCAATATCAGTTAGACTTCCGTCAGTTACGGTGTAATCTACTGTATCAGTTCCGTTGAAATTTGGAGCCGGCATATAAGTATACGATCCGTCAGCCGCTAAAGTCAATGTTCCGCCTTTCGCAGTAGTGTAAGTTCCTGCTACTACTGTTAATGGACTTGAATCTACATCGGTATCATTAGCTACAAGGCTTATTGTCGATGTGTATAAAGTATCTTCTGTAGCAGTTGCAGTATCGTCAACGGCGATTGGCGCATCGTTTACAGCATTTACTGTGATGGTTAATGTTCCAATATCCGTTAGACTTCCGTCAGTTACGGTGTAATCTACCGTGTCGGTTCCGTTAAAGTTTGCAGCCGGCATATAAGTATACAATCCGTAAGCCGCTAAAGTTAATGTTCCGCCTTTCACTGTAGTGTAAGTTCCAGCTACCACGGTTAATGGGCTTGAATCTACATCGGTATCATTAGCCACAAGACTTATGATTGAAGTGTAAAGGGTATCTTCTGTAGCTGTTGCTGTATCGTCAACAGCAATTGGTGCATCATTTACAGCGTTTACTGTGATTGTTAAAGTTCCAATATCAGTTAAACTTCCATCGGTTACCGTATAATCTACTGTGTCAGTTCCATTAAAGTTCGCAGCCGGCATATAGGTATATGATCCGTCTGAAGCTAAAATCAGGGTTCCGCCTTTAGTTGTTGTATATGTTCCTGCTACTACTGTTAACGGGCTTGAATCTACATCAGTATCATTGGCAACAAGAGAGATGCTTGATGTGTAAAGAGTGTCTTCAGTTGCAGTTGCAGTATCGTCAACAGCAATTGGTGCATCATTTACAGCATTTACTGTGATTGTAAGTGTTCCAATATCAGTTAGGCTTCCGTCAGTAACTGTATAATCTACCGTGTCGGTTCCGTTAAAGTTTGGAGCTGGCATATAAGTATACGATCCATCAGCTGCTAAAGTCAGTGTTCCGCCTTTAGTTGTTGTGAACGTTCCTGCTACCACTGTCAGCGGGCTTGAATCTACATCGGTATCATTAGCAACAAGAGAGATGCTTGATGTGAAAAGGGTGTCTTCGGTTGCAGTTGCTGTATCATCAACAGCGATTGGCGCATTATTTACAGCATTTACTGTGATCGTTAATGTTCCAATATCTGTTAAACTTCCGTCAGTTACCGTATAATCTACTGTATCTGTTCCGTTGAAATTCGGAGCTGGCATATAAGTATAAGATCCGTCTGCCGCTAAAGTCAATGTTCCGCCTTTAGTTGTTGTATACGTTCCTGCTACCACTGTTAGTGGACTTGAATCTACATCGGTATCATTAGCCACAAGGCTTATTGTCGATGTGTATAAAGTATCTTCTGTAGCAGTGGCTGTATCATCAACAGCAATTGGAGCATCGTTTACAGCATTTACTGTGATCGTTAATGTTCCAATATCAGTTAAACTTCCGTCAGTTACCGTGTAATCTACTGTATCAGTTCCATTAAAGTTCGCTGCCGGCATATAAGTATAAGATCCGTCTGCCGCTAAAGTCAAGGTTCCGCCTTTCAATGTAGTGTAAGTTCCAGCTACTACTGTAAGTGGGCTTGAATCTACATCGGTATCATTCGCCACAAGGCTTATAGTTGAGGTGTATAAAGTATCTTCTGTAGCGGTTGCTGTATCGTCAACTGCAATTGGTGCATCGTTTACAGCATTTACTGTGATTGTAAGTGTTCCAATATCGGTTAAACTTCCGTCAGTAACTGTATAATCTACTGTATCAGTTCCATTAAAGTTCGCTGCCGGCATATAAGTATACGATCCGTCAGCTGCTAAAGTCAAGGTTCCGCCTTTTGCTGTAGTGTAAGTTCCTGCTACCACTGTTAATGGACTTGAATCTACATCTGTATCATTAGCTACAAGGCTTACTGTTGAAGTGTAAAGAGTATCTTCGGTTGCCGTTGCAGTATCGTCAACAGCAATTGGTGCATCGTTTACAGCATTTACTGTGATAGTAAGTGTTCCAATATCTGTTAAACTTCCATCGGTTACCGTGTAATCTACTGTATCAGTTCCGTTAAAGTTTGCAGCCGGCATATAAGTATACGATCCGTCTGAAGCTAAAGTCAAGGTTCCACCTTTTGCTGTAGTGTAAGTTCCTGCTACCACGGTTAGCGGGCTTGAGTCTATATCAGTATCATTCGCTACAAGAGAGATGCTTGATGTGTAAAGCGTGTCTTCTGTAGCAGTTGCAGTATCGTCAACCGCAATTGGAGCATCGTTTACAGCGTTTACTGTAATGGTTAATGTTCCGATATCTGTTAAACTTCCATCGGTTACCGTATAATCTACTGTGTCTGTTCCGTTAAAGTTTGCAGCCGGCATATAAGTATACGATCCGTCTGAAGCTAAAGTCAATGTTCCGCCTTTTGCTGTCGTATAAGTTCCTGCTAATACTGTCAGTGGGCTTGAGTCTATATCAGTATCATTAGCTACAAGAGAGATACTTGATGTGAAAAGTGTGTCTTCTGTAGCAGTGGCTGTATCATCAACAGCAATTGGAGCATCGTTTACAGCATTTACTGTGATTGTTAAGGTTCCAATATCGGTTAAACTTCCATCTGTTACCGTGTAATCTACTGTGTCGGTTCCGCTAAAGTTTGCAGCCGGCATATAAGTATAAGATCCGTCTGAAGCTAAGGTTAATGTTCCGCCTTTAGTTGTGGTATAAGTTCCTGCTACTACTGTAAGTGGACTTGAATCTACATCTGTATCATTCGCTACAAGAGAGATGCTTGAAGTGTAAAGTGTGTCTTCTGTAGCCGTGGCTGTATCGTCAACAGCAATTGGAGCATCGTTTACGGCGTTTACTGTGATCGTTAATATTCCAATATCGGTTAGACTTCCATCGGTTACGGTATAATCTACTGAGTCAGTTCCATTAAAGTTTGGAGCCGGCATATAAGTATATGATCCGTCCGCCGCTAAAGTCAAGGTTCCACCTTTAGTTGTTGTATACGTTCCTGCTACCACTGTTAGTGGACTTGAATCTACATCGGTATCATTCGCCACAAGGCTTACTGTTGAAGTGTAAAGGGTATCTTCAATTGCAGTGGCTGTATCGTCAATAGCAACTGGCGCATCGTTTACGGCGTTTACTGTGATTGTTAAAGTTCCAATATCAGTTAAACTTCCATCGGTTACCGTGTAATCTACTGAGTCAGTTCCATTAAAATTCGCAGCCGGCATATAAGTATATGATCCGTCTGCCGCTAAAGTTAATGTTCCGCCTTTCACTGTAGTGTAAGTTCCAGCTACTACTGTTAATGGACTTGAATCTACATCTGTATCATTCGCCACAAGGCTTACCGTTGAAGTGTAAAGCGTGTCTTCTGTAGCGGTGGCTGTATCGTCAACAGCAATTGGTGCATCATTTACAGCATTTACTGTGATTGTAAGTGTTCCAATATCAGTTAGGCTTCCGTCAGTAACTGTATAATCTACCGTGTCGGTTCCGTTAAAGTTTGGAGCTGGCATATAAGTATACGATCCATCAGCTGCTAAAGTCAGTGTTCCGCCTTTAGTTGTTGTGAACGTTCCTGCTACCACTGTCAGCGGGCTTGAATCTACATCGGTATCATTAGCAACAAGAGAGATGCTTGATGTGAAAAGGGTGTCTTCGGTTGCAGTTGCTGTATCATCAACAGCGATTGGCGCATTATTTACAGCATTTACTGTGATCGTTAATGTTCCAATATCTGTTAAACTTCCGTCAGTTACCGTATAATCTACTGTATCTGTTCCGTTGAAATTCGGAGCTGGCATATAAGTATAAGATCCGTCTGCCGCTAAAGTCAATGTTCCGCCTTTAGTTGTTGTATACGTTCCTGCTACCACTGTTAGTGGACTTGAATCTACATCGGTATCATTAGCCACAAGGCTTATTGTCGATGTGTATAAAGTATCTTCTGTAGCAGTGGCTGTATCATCAACAGCAATTGGAGCATCGTTTACAGCATTTACTGTGATCGTTAATGTTCCAATATCAGTTAAACTTCCGTCAGTTACCGTGTAATCTACTGTATCAGTTCCATTAAAGTTCGCTGCCGGCATATAAGTATAAGATCCGTCTGCCGCTAAAGTCAAGGTTCCGCCTTTCAATGTAGTGTAAGTTCCAGCTACTACTGTAAGTGGGCTTGAATCTACATCGGTATCATTCGCCACAAGGCTTATAGTTGAGGTGTATAAAGTATCTTCTGTAGCGGTTGCTGTATCGTCAACTGCAATTGGTGCATCGTTTACAGCATTTACTGTGATTGTAAGTGTTCCAATATCGGTTAAACTTCCGTCAGTAACTGTATAATCTACTGTATCAGTTCCATTAAAGTTCGCTGCCGGCATATAAGTATACGATCCGTCAGCTGCTAAAGTCAAGGTTCCGCCTTTTGCTGTAGTGTAAGTTCCTGCTACCACTGTTAATGGACTTGAATCTACATCTGTATCATTAGCTACAAGGCTTACTGTTGAAGTGTAAAGAGTATCTTCGGTTGCCGTTGCAGTATCGTCAACAGCAATTGGTGCATCGTTTACAGCATTTACTGTGATAGTAAGTGTTCCAATATCTGTTAAACTTCCATCGGTTACCGTGTAATCTACTGTATCAGTTCCGTTAAAGTTTGCAGCCGGCATATAAGTATACGATCCGTCTGAAGCTAAAGTCAAGGTTCCACCTTTTGCTGTAGTGTAAGTTCCTGCTACCACGGTTAGCGGGCTTGAGTCTATATCAGTATCATTCGCTACAAGAGAGATGCTTGATGTGTAAAGCGTGTCTTCTGTAGCAGTTGCAGTATCGTCAACCGCAATTGGAGCATCGTTTACAGCGTTTACTGTAATGGTTAATGTTCCGATATCTGTTAAACTTCCATCGGTTACCGTATAATCTACTGTGTCTGTTCCGTTAAAGTTTGCAGCCGGCATATAAGTATACGATCCGTCTGAAGCTAAAGTCAATGTTCCGCCTTTTGCTGTCGTATAAGTTCCTGCTAATACTGTCAGTGGGCTTGAGTCTATATCAGTATCATTAGCTACAAGAGAGATACTTGATGTGAAAAGTGTGTCTTCTGTAGCAGTGGCTGTATCATCAACAGCAATTGGAGCATCGTTTACAGCATTTACTGTGATCGTTAATGTTCCAATATCAGTTAAACTTCCGTCAGTTACCGTGTAATCTACTGTATCAGTTCCATTAAAGTTCGCTGCCGGCATATAAGTATAAGATCCGTCTGCCGCTAAAGTCAAGGTTCCGCCTTTCAATGTAGTGTAAGTTCCAGCTACTACTGTAAGTGGGCTTGAATCTACATCGGTATCATTCGCCACAAGGCTTATAGTTGAGGTGTATAAAGTATCTTCTGTAGCGGTTGCTGTATCGTCAACTGCAATTGGTGCATCGTTTACAGCATTTACTGTGATTGTAAGTGTTCCAATATCAGTTAGGCTTCCGTCAGTAACTGTATAATCTACTGTATCAGTTCCATTAAAGTTCGCTGCCGGCATATAAGTATAAGATCCGTCTGCCGCTAAAGTCAAGGTTCCGCCTTTCAATGTAGTGTAAGTTCCAGCTACTACTGTGAGTGGGCTTGAATCAACATCGGTATCATTCGCCACAAGGCTTACAGTTGAGGTGAAAAGTGTATCTTCGGTTGCAGTTGCTGTATCGTCAATGGCTACTGGAGGACAATTTGGTTTTACATCAATCGTAACTGTTTTTTTAGGTGAGTTACATCCCGATGTATTCTGAATAATCACATCATAACTACCTGGTGCTAATCCTGATTTTGAATTACCAGACTGAAAATTTTGCCCATTATCAAAACTATAAGTCTCTAACGGATCCTGTACTGTAACTGTAATAGAACCAGTTAATGTAGTACAGTTAGGTTGCGTTAAAGAAGTAACTGGTATTGCCGGTAATGGATTTATTGTTATTGCTTTACTACCTGTCATTGGTGCAGTACAGCTTGTTGTAGTATTAGTGGCAACCACAGTATAAGTTCCAGCAGCTGTTTTTGTTCCAAAACTAATTGCAGTACCGGTAGTTCCTGCAACTGCAGCTCCGTCATTCACTCCTGCTAATTGTAATTGATAGCTTACTCCAGTCTCAGAATTGCTTAGTCCAATTGCAAATCCTGCTCCACCAGCGCAATAAGTTCCGCCTCCGGTTACAGTATAAGCTGTTGGTAATGGATTTACTGTTATTGTTTTACTGCCTGTCATTGGTGCAGTACAGCTTGTTGTGTTATTAGTTGCAACCACAGTATAAGTTCCTGCAGCTGTTTTTGTTCCAAAACTAATTGCTACTCCTGTAGTTCCTGCAACTGCAGCTCCATCATTAGAACTTCCTAATTTTAACTGATAACTTACTCCAGTTTGAGAATCGCTTAATCCAATTGGAAATCCTGTTCCGCCAGCGCAATAAGCTCCTCCACCGGTAACATTGTAAGCTGTTGGTAATGGATTTATGGTTATTGTTGCACTGCCTGTCATTGCTGCAGTACAGCTTGTTGTTGTATTAGTTGCAACCACTGTATAAGTTCCCGCAGCTGTTTTTGTTCCAAAGCTTATTGCTGTACCAGTAGTTCCTCCAACTGCAGTTCCGTCATTAACTCCTCCTAATTGTAATTGATAACTAACTCCTGTTTGTGAATTACTTAATCCAATTGGAAATCCTGTTCCACCAGCGCAATATGATCCGCCTCCGGTAACTGTATAAGCTGTTGGTAATGGATTTATGGTTATTGTTTTACTGCCTGTCATTGGTGCAGTACAACTTGTTGTAGCATTAGTGGCAACCACAGTATAAGTTCCTGCAGCTGTTTTTGTTCCAAAGTTGATTGCTGTTCCTGTAGTTCCTGCAACTGCAGTTCCGTCATTCACTCCTCCTAATTGTAATTGATAGCTTACTCCAGTTTCAGAATTGCTTAGTCCAATTGCAAATCCTGCTCCACCAGCGCAATATGCCCCGCCTCCCGTAACAGTATAAGCTGTTGGTAATGGATTTATGGTTATTGTTCTACTGCCTGTCATTGTTGCAGTACAGCTTGTTGTGGTATTAGTTGCAACCACAGTGTAAGTTCCTGCAGCTGTTTTTGTTCCAAAGCTGATTGCTGAACCAGTAGTTCCTGCAACTGCAGTTCCATCATTCACTCCTCCTAATTGCAATTGATAGCTTACTCCAGTTTCAGAATTGCTTAGTCCAATTGCAAATCCTGTTCCACCAGCGCAATATGCACCGCCTCCGGTTACAGTATAAGCTGTTGGTAAAGGATTTATTGTTATTGTTTTGCTGCCTGTCATTGGTGCAGTACAACTTGTTGTTGTATTAGTTGCAACCACAGTATAAGTTCCCGAAGCTGTTCTTGTTCCAAAACTAATTGCCGTTCCTGTAGTTCCTGCAACTGCAGCTCCGTCATTCACTCCTCCTAATTGTAATTGATAACTTACTCCGGTTTGTGAATTGCTTAGTCCAACCGCAACTCCTGTTCCGCCAGCGCAATAAGTTCCGCCTCCCGTAACGGCATAAGCTGTTGGTAATGGATTTATGGTTATTGTTTTACTGCCTGTCATTGCTACAGTACAGCTTGTTGTAGTATTAGTAGCAACCACAGTATAAGTTCCTGCAGCTGTTTTTGTTCCAAAGCTGATTGCCGAACCAGTAGTTCCTGTAACGGCAGTTCCATCATTAACTCCGCCTAATTGTAATTGATAACTTACTCCGGTCTGAGAATTACTTAGTCCAACTGCAAGTCCTGTTCCACCAGCGCAATAAGATCCGCCTCCGGTAACAGTATAAGCTGTTGGTAACGGATTTACAGTTATTACAGCATTCCCAGTCATTGATGAAGTACAACTTGTTGTTGTATTAGTTGCAACCACAGTATAAGTTCCCGCAACTGTTTTTGTTCCAAAGCTGATTGCTGAACCAGTAGTTCCTGCAACTGCAGTTCCATTATTAGTACCTCCTAATTGTAATTGATAACTTACTCCTGTTTGAGAATTACTTAATCCAATTGGAAATCCTGTTCCTCCCGCGCAATAAGTTCCGCCACCCGTAACAGTATAAGCTGTTGGTAATGGATTTATGGTTATTGTTTTACTGCCTGTCATTGTTGCAGTACAGCTTGTTGTGGTATTAGTTGCAACAACAGTATAAGTTCCAGCAGCTGTTTTTGTTCCAAAACTGATTGCTGAACCTGTAGTTCCTGTAACTGCAGTTCCATCATTAACTCCTCCTAATTGTAATTGATAGCTTACTCCTGTTTGAGAATTACTTAGTCCAACTGCAAATCCTGTTCCACCAGCACAATATGATCCTCCTCCTGTAACATTATAAGCTGTTGGCAATGAATTCGCGGTAACTGTTGTGCCTGCTGAAGATGCACTATAGCATCCGGAAGCATTAGACACCTTAACTGTATAAGTACCAGAAGTTGTTACTGTTATGGCTTGAGTTGTAGCTCCTGTTGACCAAAGGTAACCGGTTCCCACAGTTGAAGTCAAAACAACGCTTCCACCTGCACAAAATGTTATTGGACCACTTGCTGAAATTGATGGAGTTCCAGGAGATGCTATTATGAGTACATCATCTTCCGTTTTTGAAGTACCATCAAAATTGGTTCCTCCAACATTTAATCCTCCCCCTGTTTGATAAGTTGTATTAACAGTTCCGAAAGAATTTGTAAACGGTGTAATTCTTCTCGTTGGATCTGCTATTGTTCGTGTTGGATCCAAATATAAAGCTTGAGCTTTCGAACTATAAGTAGTACCTGGCGTCATAGCAGCTGCAACTTTTCCGATAAGCGTAATTTTAACAACTCCATTCAAAGGAATATTGAAACCTCCAACAATAGGGCTATTTGCTGTACCTGTATTTGCCATTGAGCCTGTTGGTCCAGAAGCATTAAGTGTATAAGTTGCTGTTGCAGAATCAAAATTTATCCCAGTAGGAAACAGATAATTTAAATTTACTTGTGCAGCATTTCCACTTCCTAAATTTGTTATTTCTATTTCGTAAGTAACTGTTGCATCAATTGTATTGCATAGCGATTTATTTATTGAATTTACTTTTGTAGAAAGTGAAGCTAAACAATTAGAATTAATCTGCAATTCAGAAGGCATATCACTTGAACTAAAAGCAGATACATAACCTGGAGTTCCTGGTTGAGCACCATGGTCCTTATTATCAGCTGTTACTCCAGAAGTTCCATTAATTACAGAAGTATTAATCGTAACTCCTGATCCCGGAACATTATATCTAATTATTCCACCACCACCACCACCACCGGGTCCGTGTGAATTATTTTCGTCATTTAATGTATTTCCTCCATTTCCACCTTTTGCCTCAATATTAATTGTGGTGGTACTATTATTCGAAATATTTAGAAAAACACTTCCTCCGGCTCCACCACCTCCGGCTCCATCAGGCGCACCTGAATAAGTACCGGCGGCTCCCACACCTCCATTTGCATAAATATTTCCTGATCCTTGTATTGAACCGGCATTAATCAAAATTATAGCTCCTCCAACTCCACCTTTTACACCATTTACAGCGTTATTGGCATCACCGGCTCCACCACCACCTCCCATAACAAGACGGGTAAGCAATGGTGTTGCAGTTAGATATGAAGTATATCCTGGTCGGCCACCTCCGTTTAAGGGACTAACGTCTCCTCCGCCACCTTGCCAGCCTAATCCACCTAAACCACCATATCCACCATTTCCACCACCTCCACCTCCGGAGTTGTGATCATTTCCACCACCACCAGCATTTGCTGGGGCTCCTCTACCGGCAGATCCTCCCGGCATACCTTCAACTCCATTATTTACCTGATTAAAACCGTCCCACATATATCGTGGTGTTCCGGCAATACCTTCTCCTTTTCCTGAAACTACGCTATTCGTTGAATTATCTACGTAGATAGTTGAATTATTTGCATTTGTTGTCGCTACAGGGCTGTAACCTCCTCTAAAACCTCTGGCAGATCCGTCAATATTGAATCCATTAAAGTTAAAAGTTCCAGAAACATTAAAAGCAATAATTCCTCCGGCAAAACCATTAAATGGTGGCGTTGTAATATTAGAGTTAAGAGTTAAATTTGAAAATTGAGGTACACGAATAATCTGAAAAGTCTTTTTACCGCTAGTTGTTGTTGGAGCAGCATTAAAATAATCATTCAATGCACCACCTCCAGTACCGGTTCCAATAAACGTTAAAGTCCCTCCGGTCAGAGGTACATTACTCGTTGCTATAACATATTCATAGATTCCTGTATTTCCTAAATTGGTAAATCCGGTACCTCCCAAATTATCAATTCCAGAAGTTGAGCTTCCTGAACCATAACTTGGATTATTACTATAATCTATGGTTGCATCCTGCATTTGGATAATTAAAACCAAATCTCCGGATGAAATTTGAGTTCCGCCAAAATTATTACCGTGACTATCTGTTGCCGGAACTGCAGTTAACGCAATTGTTTTTGCACCTTTTGCTAAATTCAGTGTTCCTGTTATTGGATAATATGTATTTATCGATGTCGAAACATTTATTGGTCCATCTGCTCCGGGAGTCCCACAGACTTGTGCAAAAGATAAAGTGGTATTTAGTAAAAATAATGAAGCAATAAAAATTAACCTAAAAAACTTAGGGGTTCTAAAAGTAATGTTACGCATAGACAGTGTTGGTATTAATGGCGGTAATAAAAATATAATCAGCTGAACAACCGGATGCGGTCTTCAGCACATAGAGCAGATACGATAAAATGAAAGGAATGGATGTCAAAAATCTGAAAAAAGTCTTTTCAAGATCTTCATACATAAAATGTACCGTGTGGGCCATAGGTATAATAGGTTCAAGACAAATACTTGTCTTTTGGTTAAATTAAGTAGTTTTGGAGCAGCGAAAATATACAAACACCTAATTACTAGCTACATTCGTCGATAAACTACATGGAAAAACGTTGAAATACACTTTTTGCCGACAAAATTTAACCTGCATGTTCAAAAAACATAACAATTTGATAATAAAACAACAGAATTTTCTTAAATTTTTATAGAAAAATTAGCTTTTAGTTAATTCTGTGACAAAAAACCAATAATATCTTACAAAAAGAGGAGACGTGACAACATCACGACTCCTCTTTAAACACTGATAAACAGTATTTTACATTATTTTATTAATATCTAAAAGTCCGAAAAAGCTAACTAGCTCATTTAGATAGGTTTTACAAATTATTACATAAAAAATAATTACACTTTCTGCGACAATATCTCTTGGAGTTAAAGCATAACTTCCAATAAAATTATAGGTATTAATCTCACGCGTTTTAAAAAAATAAGATGTCTCGCAGTAATCGTTTTTAATCTATAATCCTTACAAAAAACGAGTGCAAAAATTCTTAAGAAAAACAACTTTTTTTAAGCTATTCCAGAAAGGTAATATTGCGTTTCAAACCATCATATTTGGTTCTTTTAATAGGAGAATTTTTAAAAACAGCACGAAAAGTTTCTTCTGTAATTTCGATCCAGTCTTTTTTTGAAAAAGAAAGTAGTTCTGGATTCGGGTTAAAAAGAGGTTCTGAATGAGGTTTCGAGAACCGATTCCAAGGGCAAACATCCTGACAAGTATCACAACCAAACATCCATTCGTCAAATTTTCCTTTCATTTCATAAGGAATATTTTCTTTAAGCTCAATGGTATAATAAGAGATACATTTGCTTCCGTCAACCACATGAGGCGCAACTATTGCTTGTGTAGGACAAGCGTCAATACAAGCTGTACAAGAACCACAATGATCTGTAGTAGCATGATCATATTCTAAATCTAAATCAAGAATAAGTTCGGCAATAAAATAAAACGAACCCACTTTTTGAGTCAACAGATTACCATTTTTACCAATCCAGCCTAAACCACTTTTTGCTGCCCAAGCTCTGTCTAAAACAGGCGCAGAATCAACAAAAGCACGTCCGGAAATGTCTCCGATATTTTCCTGAATCGAATGCAAAAATTCTTTTAACTTCTCTTTGATTACAAAATGATAATCCTGTCCATAAGCGTATTTAGAAATTTTAAAGCTTTCCTGAGTTTGGGTTTCTTCCGGATAATAATTTAATAAAAGTGAAACAACGCTTTTAGCATCATCAACTAATAAAGTTGGATCCAAGCGTTTATCAAAATAGTTTTCCATATAAGCCATTTGCCCATGATGGTTATTATTGAGCCATTTTTCAAGACGCGATGCCTCCTCTTCCAGAAATCCAGCTTTAGATATTCCGCAAGAAAGAAAACCGAGGCGTTTTGCTTCTGATTTTATAAATTTCGAATATGTCTCTTTTGCATTAATACTCATCTTTTCGAAAATGAAACTTCTACACCAACTGGTTTTAATGTAATTAAAGGATTAAACTGAACTTCATCTGTATTTGATTTAATCTCATATTTTTTTACAATTTGAGCAATAGTCAAACACATTTCGTAAATAGCAAACCCAGCTCCTATACACATTCTGGGACCGGCGCCAAAAGGATAAAAGTATTGCATAGAAAGCTTTTTCTGCTCTCCAAGAAATCGTTCCGGATTAAATTCATCCGGATTTGCCCAATATTTAGGATTTCGATGTAATTCGTAGAAAGAAACTCCAATAAGAGTTTCCTTTTTTATATGAAAACCTGCAAGCGTATCATCCGTAACATTTTGTCTGTCCGTAATCCAGGCTGGTGGATACAAACGCATCGATTCATTTAGAACAGCATTTGTATAAGTCATTTTTTGAAGTTGCTCAACAATATCCTGCGTTTGAGATTCTATTTCGATAATCTCATCGAGAACTTTTTGCTGTATCTCAGGATTTCTTCCTAAAAGATGAAGTGTAAAAGTCAATGCATTTGCAGTTGTTTCATGACCAGCTATAAACAAAATTTTTATTTCATCAACTAATTGTTTAACCGACATACCTTCTCCCGTATCTTCATATCGGGTTTCTAAAAGCATATTCAGCAAGTCGTTAATCTCTTCTTTCGAAGCCAGTCTTTGCTCGATAATTTCCTGAATGATTCCATTATTTTCTTCTGCCAATTCAAGATGTTTTTTCACTTGCCCCGTAACAGAAAACCACCATGCTTTATGTGGAAGCCTAATTTCTTTGATTAAAAAATTCTGAACTTCTTCAATAATAAATTTTATGCGATTTAGTTTTTCTTCTGAAATGGAAAGCTGAAATAGTGATTTAGCCACAACATTAAAGGCTAATTGACTCATTACAGGAAAAAGATCAATTGTCTTTTCTTCTTCTAAATTATCCAATTCAGAAGCAATAGTCAAATTCATATTTTCAACTAACTGATTCATCTTTTGTTTATGAAAAGCTGGTTGAATTAATCTTCTTTGCTTTAGCCAAAAATCACCGTCAACAGTCAAAAGTCCTTTCCCTAAATATTTTGAAAGATATACAGATTGAAATTTTGACTTATGATAATTCTTTTGATTCTTTTGCAAAATATACTGTGCAATTTCATTATCTCTTGATAAAATGATATGCTTAGAAAGACCAATTTTAAGAGAAAAAGAATCTCCAAATTGCTCAAAATATCTTTTATGAAATGGAATCGGATTTCTACGCACTCCTTCAGCATCGAGAAAAAATCTTAATATCGAAAGTCTGTTCGGGTAATTATATTTTCTGTTCTCAGACATTTTAAATAGAATTAAAACACCTTACACTGAATCTTGGTGTTTATTTTTTCTTACTTATCAAATTTACTTATTATGCATGATAATCCAATCGGTAATATCTTTTATATTCTGAGCTTCAGTATCAGGTGAATTCATACCAACATCATGTCCTTTTCCTTCTCTAATTAGTAATTTTGTCTCAACACCTTTGCTTTTTAATTCAGCATAAAGATTTTGAGATTGACTGACATTAACCAAAGGATCAGCATCACCATGTATCAGTAATGTCGGTGTGTTCGAAATATTTCTGAAAGGACTTATTGCAATAAATGCAGGATTAGTCCCCGTTGTATTAAATTTTGCTCCAGCTAATTTTTCGATAACATCCAAAAGAACATTCTTCTTAAGAAATTCTAATACTTCAACAGAATCTAATCTTGAAGGAGCACAAAGTGCGGTTATCGACTTCATGTTCTTTTTGGTATATCCATATAATAAAGCCAAATGAGCACCAGCGCTAATCCCTACAATATGATATCCTTTTTTAGCATATCCATATTTACCGGAAACATCTGAAACATACGTAACAGCTGCTTGAATATCTGCTAATAAATCCTTTGCCGAAATTTCTTCCGTTACATAACGATAATCGACATTAGCGACAACAAATCCTTTATTACAAATGTCCTGAGCATGTTTACTGTTATATTGAAGTCCGCCCATTGACCATGCGCCACCATGCAGCAATATAACAACAGGTATTTCTTTTAAATCTCCGTTAGGAATATACAGATCTAAAGCTTGTTGAGATGATTTCCCATAAGCAAGATGCGAAAAAGACTTACTTTGCCCAAAAGAACTACAAAAAGCAAACAACAAGAATAAAAGGAAGTGCTTCATAATTTATTTTTAAAACAATCCACCTTGAATGTTGGTGTTTATTTTTCCTAAATGTTTATAAGCTTTGTCCGTAACTTCTCGACCACGCGGAGTACGCATAATAAAACCTTCCTGAATCAAGAATGGTTCATATACTTCTTCAATGGTTTCACTACTTTCAGAAACGGCAGTTGCCAAAGTTGAAAGACCAACTGGCCCACCTTTGAATTTATTAATAATTGTCAGTAAAATTTTATTATCCATTTCGTCCAATCCATGTGCATCGACATTAAGTGCTTTTAAAGCATAACGTGCAATTTCAAGATCAATAGTTCCGTTACCTTTAATCTGTGCAAAATCTCGAACTCTACGCAATAATGCATTTGCTATACGAGGTGTACCGCGACTTCTACCGGCTATTTCTATAGCAGCATCTAATGATATTGGCATTTTAAGAATAGAAGAACTTCTTTCGACAATAGTAGTCAAAAGTTCTGTAGTATAATATTGTAATCGTGATGAAATTCCAAAACGTGCACGCATAGGTGCCGTTAATAATCCTGAACGAGTTGTAGCTCCAATTAAAGTAAAAGGATTTAGATTGATCTGCACAGTTCTGGCATTTGGACCAGACTCGATCATAATATCAATCTTAAAATCTTCCATTGCCGAATACAAATACTCTTCAACAATTGGGCTTAAACGATGAATTTCATCAATAAATAAAACATCTCTTTCATCAAGGTTAGTCAATAAACCAGCCAAGTCTCCAGGTTTGTCCAAGACAGGACCAGATGTAATTTTGATTCCAACTTCAAGCTCATTAGCAAGGATATTTGCCAAAGTAGTTTTTCCTAATCCGGGAGGTCCGTGAAAAAGTGTATGATCAAGCGCTTCACCACGTTGATTGGCAGCAGCAACAAAAACTTTCAAATTCTCTAAAACTTGATCTTGTCCGGCAAAATCATCAAAGGACAGCGGACGTAATCTTTTTTCAAGATCTAATTCTTCTGGGTTATACCCATTTGTAGTGGGATCTAGGTTCTCATTCATTTTACAAAGATAGACAAAGTAATCAGTTTGTAAAACAGATAAATCTCAAATAAAACACTGAAACTTCAGGTCAAATTCCAACTTTAGTTAAAACAAAAAAGACCATCTTTTCAGATGGTCTTTTTTAAATATTTTTAGTGGTGTAAAACTTCTTCACCTTCTTTCATTGGTACATTTTGCGGTACAAAATCTACATCGTGATTTGGGTTACTATAGTCATACGGCCAACGGTATACGTGAGGAATTTCACCTGGCCAGTTACCGTGAATATGTTCTACTGGAGTAGTCCATTCTAATGTTGTAGATTTCCATGGATTCTGAACTGCTTTCTTACCGTAGAAAATACTACTAAAGAAGTTGTACAAAAATACTAATTGGAAAGCTCCTCCTACAAGAGCAAATGTTGTAATTAAAACATTCACATTTTGTAAATCATCAAATAATGGGAAGTTTGTGTTTGTATAATAACGTCTTGGTAAACCAGCTAATCCAATAAAGTGCATTGGGAAGAAAACTCCGTAAGCACAAACTGCTGTTACCCAAAAGTGAATATAACCTAAGTTTTTGTTCAACATTCTTCCGTACATTTTAGGGAACCAGTGGTAAATACCAGCAAACATTCCGTAAAGTGCAGAAATACCCATTACTAAGTGAAAGTGAGCAATTACAAAGTAAGTATCATGAACGTTAATATCTAAAGTACTATCTCCTAAGATGATTCCAGTTAAACCTCCAGTGATGAAAGTAGAAACCATTCCGATAGAGAATAACATTGCAGGGTTAAATTGCAAGTTACCTTTCCATAATGTTGTAATCCAGTTAAAAGCTTTTACAGCAGATGGAATCGCAATCAATAAAGTTGTAAAGGTAAATACAGATCCTAAGAAAGGATTCATACCTGAAATAAACATGTGGTGACCCCAAACAATTGTAGATAAAAATGCAATTGCAAGAACTGACATAATCATCGCTCTGTATCCAAAGATTGGTTTACGAGAGTTCGTAGCCATAATTTCAGAAACAAGACCCATTGCAGGTAAGATTACGATATAAACCTCAGGGTGTCCTAAGAACCAGAATAAGTGTTCGAACAATACTGGAGAACCACCTTGGTAATGTAAAACTTCTCCAGCGATATAAATATCAGATAAGAAGAATGAAGTACCAAAACTTCTATCAAAAATCAATAATAATGCTGCAGATAACAATACTGGGAATGAAATAACACCAATAATAGCTGTTACGAAGAATGTCCAGATTGTAAGTGGAAGTCTAGTCATAGACATTCCTTTAGTTCTTAAGTTGATAACTGTAACAATGTAATTTAAAGATCCCATTAAAGAAGATGCGATAAAGATTGCCATTGAAACTAACCATAAAGTCATACCAGTTCCAGAACCTGGAATCGCTTGTGGTAAAGCACTTAATGGAGGATAAATTGTCCAACCTGCAGAAGCTGGTCCAGCTTCAACAAACAAAGAAGACAACATAATCACAGCAGACAAGAAAAACAACCAGTATGAAATCATGTTCATGAATCCAGAAGCCATATCTCTTGCTCCAATTTGAAGTGGAATAAGTAAGTTACTAAAAGTACCACTTAAACCAGCCGTCAGTACAAAGAATACCATGATGGTACCGTGAATTGTAACTAAGGCCAAATAAATATCATTAGCCATTACACCATCTGGTGCAAATTTATCTCCTAATAAAACATTAAAGATTTTGAAAGACTCTTCTGGCCATGCTAATTGCATTCTGAAAAGCAAAGACATTGCAATACCAATAATTCCCATGATAATACCGGTAATTAAGTATTGCTTAGCAATCATTTTGTGATCAATACTAAATATATATTTAGTAATGAACGTGTCTTTATGATGATGTTCGTGCTCGTGATCGTGTCCGTGATCGTGACCGTGCGCTTCTGCTGACATATATGTGTACTTTAAATTTTCTTAATAAATATTATTTCATAGCAACTTTAGCTACAACTGCTTTTACAGTATCAATAACTGCTTTAACAGTATCTTTAGCAGTACTATCTGTAGTCGCTTTCGCTCCTGCTTCTTCAGCTGGTTTCTTAGCAGCTTCAGCCGCTTTAATATCCTGAGCTAAAGTAGTTTTTTCGCTTAACCATTTTTTATACTCTTCAGGAGTATCAACAACAACTTTCATTTGCATGTTGTAATGAGAAGCTCCACAAATTTTATTACATAATAATAAATAATCAAATGTATAAGGATCTAAAGCTGTACCACCTTTAGCAACTAACTCAACACTTTTTTCAGCTCTAAGTTTATTGATGTTCGCAACTTTTTCTACCATGAATGGTAACTCTCTGTATTCAGATGTTGTATAAGTTGGAATAAAAGCAAACTCAGTAACCATTCCAGGAACACAGTTCATTTGCGCTCTAAAGTGAGGCATGTAAGCTGAGTGTAATACGTCTTGAGAACGCATTTTGAAATGTATTTTTTTACCTTTTGGGATATGTAATTCAGAAACTACGATATCATCTTGAGAATTAGGATCTGACATATCAACTCCTAAAGTATTTACACCTTCAATTAAACGTACGTTTGCTTTTCCTAAAACATTATCCTGTCCAGCATATCTTGCAGTCCATTTAAATTGTTGAGCATATAATTCGATTTCGATTACATCTTCATCTTTATCAACGAACATAATGTTGTTCCAAGCGTACAATCCGTAAAGAATCAAACAAGCTAAAACTACAGATGGAATAATACTCCAAATTGCTTCTAATTTATTACTATCAGCAAAGAATAATGCTTTTCTATCTTTATGACCTCTATTTTTGAAAGAGAACCAATACAATAAACCTTGTGTAATAAATTGAACTACAAAAATTAAAACCCAAGTAATATTCATTAAGCTATCTACTAAAAGTCCATGCTCTGAAGCTGGAGTATGAAGTGCTAAACCACCCCATTTTAGTAAACCATAAATCGTAAATATATATATGAATGCCAAGAAGCCAAACATAATATACCCTTGAATATTATTATCATTATCTGATGCAACCTGAGAATCGTCCGAAGAAGATCCTACTTGAGTAAGATCAAATATCTTGGTCAATTGCCATAATGCAACTGCTAATAAAACTAAAACTATAATTACCAACAAACTTGTCATCTGTTTACTTCTTTAAATATTAATAATGAAAATGTTTACTTTCTTCAATGAAAGGATTTCTTTTTGCTAACAAAGGAGCTTTAGTTAATGCAGTAAATACAACAAAAATAAATAAACCTAAGAAGAAAAGTATAGATGCAATTTCAGGAACTCCAATAAACCATTTATCTCCAACTGTACCAGGCATAATCATATTAAAGAAATCTACATAGTGACCTAGTAAGATAACAGTACCTGCCATTACAATAACCCAGCTAAGACGTTTGAAGTCTGTATTGATCAATATTAATAATGGGAACACAAAGTTCATAACTACAGCACCAAAGAATGGCAAATTGTATAATTGAATTCTTGTTACGAAGTAAGTTACCTCTTCCGGAATGTTAGCATACCAGATAAGCATAAATTGAGAGAACCATAAATAAGTCCAGAAAACACTAATACCAAACATAAATTTAGCTAAATCGTGAATGTGGCTTGTATTTACATACTCTAAATATCCTTTAGATTTTAAGTAAACAGTTACTAATGCAATTGCAGTAATACCACTTACGAAGAAAGATGCGAAAACATACCATCCAAATAAAGTACTGAACCAGTGTGGATCAATTGACATAATCCAATCCCAAGACATAATAGACTCAGATACGATAAAGAATACTAAGAAACCAGCAGTTAACTTAAAGTTCTTTTTGTAGTATAGATCATCGTTTGCTTCATCTTGAAGTAAACAATTTTTTCTTGAATAGTAACGGTATAAGTTCCATCCTATTAAAAAGATAGCGGCTCTAACAATCCAGAAAGGAAAGTTTAAGTAACCTGCCTTACCAGCAATAATTTTATCGTAGTTTGCACTATTAGGATCTGTAACCCCTTCACCTAACCATACAAAAACGTGGTTAAAGTGTAATCCGCAAAGAACTAAAATAATAAAGAAAATAATTGAACCTACTGGTAAATAAGCAGTGATTCCTTGCATTACTCTAAATAAAACCGGAGACCAACCTGCCTGAGCAACTTGTTGAATAGCATAAAATGCTAATGTTCCCATAGAAAGTAGTAAGAAGAAAATACAAGCAACATATAAAGCTGACCAAGGCTTATTTTGCAATTGGTGCAATACATGCGTTAAATGTTCTTTGTGCTCATCAGCAGCATTTACTGTTTCATGCTCACCACCTTTGTGTGATTCATGAGAAGCTTCAGCAGCTTCGTGATGTCCAGCTTCTTGATGAGAAGTTTCTGCTGTTGCTTCATGTGCAGCGCCATGAGATCCATGTGCATCTGCAGCTAGAATTTTTTCAACTTCTTGAATATCTTTAGGAGCAGTTAAAAAACCATATCCAATTCCTAATATACCAAGGGCCATTAGGATGATAGAAAAAGTTTTTAATTTACTTGAAAATGTATACATATCTATTACGATCAGTTTGTTCAACAATTATAATTGGCTTCTTAGTTTTAGAACATAGTCAGCAACTAACCAACGTTCGTGGGCACTTAATTGATTTGCATGCGAACCCATTGCATTCAGACCATAAGTCTCAACGTGAAAGATACTTCCTTCAGTGATTTCTCTGTCTTTATAGTTAGGTACTCCAAGAAATTTTTCTCTTTCAACCAATTTACCTTTACCGTTTCCAGTTGCACCATGACAACTGATACAATAAATTTCGAAAAGTTCTTTTCCTTTTCCGGAATTTCTTTCTTCTTCAGTCAAAGGTGATTTTAAATTAGCTTTAGCCAATTCATAACCAGCAGTTGAATTTTCATATTCATAAGGCTCAAAACCTCTATTGATACTTCCTGCTGCAGGAAGCTGTCCTTCTTTTCCACCTTTAAATATTTTTGCTTCTGAATAGGTTTCATAACCTACAGACTCATACATATTAGGGAAATACTGATAGTTTGGTGCCGAATTATTGTGGCAAGATGAAACTAAAATAGTTATACCAACTAAAAGTGTTATTTTATATATCCTTTTCATAGCTACAATTAATTCTTTTCAATTACTTTAACTTCAACAGCTCCTGTACCTTCGAAAAAAGAAACTAGTTCTGCTTCGTTATCATTTACAGCAACTTCCATTAAAAAATGGTCATCTGTTGTTCTTACATCAGGATTCTCAGCTTCTTTGAATGGCCACAATCTACTTCTCATATAAAAAGTAATAACCATTAAGTGAGCAGCAAAAAATACTGTCATCTCAAACATAATTGGTACAAATGCAGGCATATTTTGAATGAAGCTAAAACTTGGTTTACCTCCAATATCCTGTGGCCAATCATGAATCATGATATAACTCATCATGGTTGTTGCAACAGAAATACCAACACATCCATATAAAAATGCACAAATTGCTAATCTTGTTGGTGCTAAACCCATAGCTTTATCCAATCCGTGAACTGGGAATGGAGTAAAAACCTCTTCAATATGATGATGAGCAGCTCTGGTTTTCTTTACTGCATCCATCAAAATATCATCGTCATTATAAATGGCGTATATTACTTTATTACTCATGATGTGAATCTTTATTTGCTCTTTCTCTAATGTAATTATCTCCTGTTCCTTTCAAAATTGTTTTAACCTCTGCCTGGGCAATTACAGGGAATGTTCTAGAGTATAATAAAAACAATACGAAGAAGAAACCTATCGTTCCAATGAAAATTCCAATATCAACAAATGTTGGTGAAAACATTGTCCAAGAAGATGGAAGGTAATCTCTATGTAAAGAAGTAACAATAATTACGAATCTTTCAAACCACATTCCGATGTTTACTACAATCGAAATAATAAATGAGAACATGATACTTGTTCTTAATTTCTTGAACCACATAAATTGTGGAGAGAAAACGTTACAAGTCATCATCGACCAATATGCCCACCAGTAAGGTCCAGTAGCTCTGTTTAAGAATGCATATTGCTCATACTCTACACCTGAATACCAAGCTACAAATAACTCAGTGATATATGCTACCCCTACGATAGAACCAGTAATCATGATTACAATGTTCATTAACTCGATATGTTGTAGTGTAATATAAGCTTCAAGATTAGATACTTTTCTCATAACGATCAACAATGTATTTACCATAGCAAATCCTGAGAATACCGCTCCAGCAACGAAGTATGGAGGGAAAATTGTTGTATGCCATCCCGGAATTACAGAAGTAGCAAAGTCCATAGATACAATCGTGTGTACAGAAAGTACAAGAGGAGTAGCTAAACCAGCTAATACTAATGATACTTCTTCAAAACGTTGCCAATCTTTAGCTCTTCCACTCCATCCGAAACTTAGGATAGAATAAACTCTTTTTGTAAAAGGAGTTACCGCTCTATCACGTAGCATTGCAAAGTCAGGCAATAAACCAGTCCACCAGAAAACTAATGATACCGAAAGATATGTTGAAATTGCGAAAACGTCCCAAAGTAATGGTGAGTTAAAGTTTACCCATAAAGACCCAAATTGATTTGGAATAGGTAAAACCCAGTATGCTAACCATGGACGTCCCATGTGAATAATTGGAAATAAACCTGCTTGAACTACTGAGAAGATAGTCATAGCTTCTGCAGAACGGTTAATCGCCATTCTCCAACGTTGACGGAAAAGTAATAATACCGCAGAAATTAATGTTCCGGCGTGACCAATACCAACCCACCAAACGAAGTTCGTGATATCCCAAGCCCAACCAACTGTTTTATTTAATCCCCATGTTCCAATACCGGTAGATACGGTGTAAATTATACAACCTAACCCCCAAAGGAAGGCTATTAATGCGATTGAAAATACAATCCACCAATGTTTGTTTGCAGGACCTTCAACAGGTGCAGCTACATCTACAGTTACATCGTGATAAGATTTATCACCTATAACTAAAGGTTTTCTAATGGGTGCTTCGTAGTGAGACGACATAATCCTTTATATGTTTCTTAATTAATAATTTATTCTAAGTATTTCTAACTTTAACATGGTAAACCACATTAGGTTTTGTTCCTACATGCTCTAATAAGTGATATGATCTTTCATCAGCCGCTAATTTAGCAACTTTACTTTCTTTATCATTAACATCACCAAATATCATTGCTCCAGAAGAACAAGCGTTAGAACAAGCTGTTTGGAATTCGCCATCAGCAACTGGGCGACCTTCGTTTTTAGCTTTTAATTTAGTAGCTTGTGTCATTTGAATACACATTGAACATTTTTCCATAACACCACGAGAACGAACGTTTACGTCTGGGTTTAACACCATACGTCCTAAATCGTCATTCATATGATAATCGAATTCACTGTTTTTGTTGTACAAGAACCAGTTAAAACGACGTACTTTATATGGACAGTTGTTTGCACAATAACGAGTACCAACACATCTGTTGTATGCCATGTGGTTTTGACCTTCACGACCGTGAGATGTTGCAGCAACTGGACAAACTGTCTCACATGGTGCGTGATTACAGTGCTGACACATAACTGGCTGGAATGAAACTTGTGGATTATCTCCAGCTTTTTCCATTTCATTAAATGTAGATAATGAACTAGATAAACCAGCAATATTTTCTTTTCTTTCGTTATCTCCTTCAAAAGTACTTTCAGAAGAATAGTATCTGTCAATACGCAACCAGTGCATATCACGACTTCTTCTTACTTCAGCTTTTCCTACAACAGGAACGTTGTTTTCAGCATGACAAGCAATAACACATGCTCCACATCCTGTACAAGCGTTCAAATCAATCGAAAGGTTAAAGTGATGTCCTGTAGAACGATCAAATGATTCCCATAAATCGACAGTAGTAGCTTTTACTTCTTCGTGATCTAAAGATACCATTGGTTGTTCGTTCCAAAATTCAGCATCTTTAGTATTAAAGATTTCAAGAGTAGTTTCTTTAATAATATCTCCTCTACCCATTAATGTTTTCTGTCCTTGAACACAAGCAAACTCATGTACTCCATTTGCTTTCGCAATAGAAACAGATTGAACACTATTGAAGTTTTTATATAAAGCGTAAGCATTTAAACCTACAACCATTTCTTCTTTTAAAGCCGCTTTACGACCATAACCAACTGCTAAACCAACTGTTCCAACAGCTTGTCCTGGTTGAACGATAACCGGAACATTCTCTAATTTTAAACCGTCAGCAGTAGTAATTGTAGCATAACTTCCGTTTAAACCTCCGTTAGCAACAATTTCATTTGTTAAGCCAAGTTTTTTAGCGTCAGCATTAGAAACTGTAACATAGTTATCCCAAGAAACTCTTGTGATTGGATCTGGAAACTCTTGCAACCAAGGGTTGTTTGCTTGTTGTCCATCTCCTAAACCTGTTTTAGTATACAATACTAATTCAAATTCTCCGGCAGCTTTTGATTTAGAAACCGCATTAGCAGCAGCAGCATAATCAACAGAACCTGCAGATAAAGCAGTAGAACCAATTACAAAAACACCATCATGTAAAACTTTATTCCAAGAAGAACCAGCAATAATCCCAGCTGAACTAGCTTTAAGATAATCGTAGAAATTTCCAGGAACTCCGTTTAATGATAATAAAACGTCTTGAAATTGTTTTGTATTGAATATAGGACGAATAGTTGGTTGAGTTAAACTATAAGTTCCTTTAGTAATCACAACATCACCCCAAGATTCTAAATAATGAGGAGCCGGAGCAGCAATTGTAGCAACTGAAGCAGTTTCATCTTCTTTTAAAGAGAAAGCAACTGAAGTTTTTACTTTTTTCAATCCAGATACAAAAGAAGCTGAATCAGCTAATGTATAAACTGGATTAATACCACTCATGATTAAAGTATGAACACTACCAGCATTCATATCTTTTATTAATTGAGATACAACCGCATTAGATCCTTTTCTAATTTGTCTTGTACCAGCTGTATTAAAAGCTTCACTAGCCAATACCTGATTGATAGCTAAAACTAATAATTGAGCATTTTTATCTTCAATTCCAGATACTAAAACTCCTTTAGAACCAGCAGCTTTTAACTGTTGAGCAGCTTTAGTAACTTCTGTTTTAAATTTTGCATCCAAAGAAACCGGAACAGAAGCACCTGCAATAATATTATAAACTAAAACTAATGCTTGTTTTTGATCCGCTGGAGTCATTGGAATACGCTTATCAGCAGCAGCACCAGACAATGTCATGTTTGATTCGAACTGAAAATGACGAGACATTTTTCCGTTTTGAGGAATACGTCCCTGAGCATATCCGGCATCGTATCCACCACCTTGCCAATCTCCTAAGAAATCAGCCCCAACAGAAACAATTAAAGAAGCTTTTGAGAAATCGTAATCAACAAGAGCTCTTTCACCGTAAACTGTTTCAAATGCATCTAATGCTTCAGAAGAAGAAACAGCGTCATAAACAACGTGTTTTGCATTTGGGTTTTTAGCAATAAATTCACCTATTAATTTCTCAGTAGATGGACTCGCTAAAGTATTTGTCAACAATACCACTTGTCCACCTTTTGCTTTTGCATCAGCAAGACTTGATTTTATTTTCAAATCAACAGCAGACCAGCTACTATTTTTTCCTTCCAATTTAGGTTCTTTCAAACGCATGCCATCATATAAAGATAGAATAGACGCATGAATTCTAGCATTGGCTGAAAACTTAGCTCCAGAAATAGTATTGTTATCAATTTTAATTGGACGACCTTCACGAGTTTTCACTAATAAGTTAGCAAAATCAAAACCATCAAAAACAGTAGTTGCATAATAGTCTGCAACACCAGGAATGATTTGTTCTGGTTGTAACACGTAAGGGATAGACTTGTGAACCGGACCTTCGCAGGCAGCTAGAGTTACCGCTGCAGTACTAAATCCTACGTACTTTAAAAAGTCACGACGTGAAGTTCCAGATTGAGCTAAAGCATCTGCATTCCCTAAGAATTCTTCTGTAGGAATTTCTTCAACGAATTCGTTATTTCTAAGCGCCTCAACAATAGAACTATTTTCTAGTTCTTCAACACTTTTCCAGTATTTTTTGTTTGATGACATTGTATATAAATATTAAAATCTTAATAATTCGATTAATAGTGGCATTTACCGCATTCTAAACCTCCCATTTGCGCTGCAGTCAATTTCTCTACACCGTATTTTTTAGAAAGTTCAGCATGAATTTTATCATAATATGCATTTCCTTCCATCTTAACATCAGTTTTTCTATGGCAATCAACACACCATCCCATTGTTAATTTAGAATATTGCTTCATGATCTCAAATTCCTGCACTGGACCGTGACAAGTTTGACATTCAACTCCTGCAACAGTAACGTGTTGAGAGTGGTTGAAGTAAACAAAATCAGGAAGATTATGAATACGAACCCATTTTACAGGCTGCGTTTTTCCAGTATATGCTTGTTTAGCTTTATCCCAACCAACAGCAGTATACAACTTCTGGATTTCACCATCGTAGTAAGCTTTACTGTACTCAGGAGTAGCAGTAGACTCAGCAACTTCAGAAATATTTTTATGACAGTTCATACAAACATTCAAAGATGGAATACCAGCATTTTTACTCACACGAGCAGCAGAGTGACAATATTTACAATTGATCTCGTTATCTCCTGCGTGAATTTTATGAGAATAATGAATTGGCTGAATTGGCTCATAATTTTGATCAACACCTACTTGCATTAAGAAAGCATAAACAAAATAACCACTTGCCAAAAGCAAGAATATAGAAGTAACTAATACCAAGAATTGGTTTTTAGCAAAAGCTTTCCAGATTGGAGTTCTTGCTTCTCTAGGAGCAACTTCAATTCCGTTATTACTAGCAACTTTAGTCAATACTTTGTTCACCATGAACAACATCACAACCAAAATAGCCATAACAAGTGCAAGAGCGCCTAAAATAACATTATTTGAAATTCCACCACCTTCAACTTTCTCCCCAGGAGGAACAGTTCCAGGTGTACCAGCAGCAGGCTCAGCTTTTACTTCAGAAGTATAAGCGATAATATTATCAATATCACCTGTAGATAATTGAGGAAAAGAAGTCATTACAGACTTATTGTTTTCTTCAAATAATTTCACAGCAACAGGATCACCTGATTTAATTACTTCAGAACTGTTGTGAACCCACTTGTAGATCCAAGCCATTTCGTGCTTAGCAGCAACTCCTCTTAAAGCAGGACCTGTTGACTTAGCATCTAATTTGTGACATGCAGCGCAATTTGCATTAAAAAGTTCTTTCCCTTTTACTGGATCACCACCTGAAGTTGCAGCCGGAGTGGCAGCAGCAGGCGCCGCCGGAGCAGCAGCAGCATCTTGAGCAAATGAAGTTAGGGAGAAAATTAGCGTTAGCGATAAGCTAAGCAGCAATTTTCTGGAGATCGAATTATGGTTACCCACCTTTTTCATATAGTATAATAATTATCTACTAATTTTTGGTATGATTTTTTCTGTAGTAAATCAACAAAAAACTAATACCTTCTTTTAAAACTTGCACAAAAATACGACTTATGAACTATTCTCAAAACCTTAAAATACTCTTAAATATCAATTTATATCAATTCTAAATAATATTAAAATTTTCCATACAAACTTTAAATACTATTTTTGCATAAAAACCATCACATTATGAGAATTTTAACCCACTCAAAAAGAGTTTTCTTAACACTAGCAATGTTCACTTTAGCATATAACATTCATGCTCAAGACCAAAATTTAACACTAAATCAAGATCCCAAATTTGAGCAATTATTAAACGACAAGCGCAAAATTAACACGTCAATAAACACAAACGACACTTATAAAATTCAAATTTTTAGCGGGAAAAGCGAGGAAGCAAAAAAAGCACTAGCAGATTTCAAAAGAGAAAATAGTGATATCGACGGCACAATAATTTTCAACACACCAAACTACAAAGTAATCGTTGGGAATTTTAAAACAAGAATCGAAGCAGAAAGAAATTTAGCTGAAATTAAGAAAAAGTACAAAAGTGTATTTTTGATCAAACCAAGCAAATAGAATCTTCTCAAAAAACACTTAAAAACAAAAAAAGCATCAGCTATCGCTGATGCTTTTTTTATATCATTACATATCAAACCACAAGAATCTAATAGCAATTAAAATTCAAAAATAGAATTATCTTTTTTTACCTTCAATATTAGGTAAAAACCCAGTTATAACACCAATCAATGGCAAAAAGGCGCAAATTTTAAAAACATAAGCTATACTGGTCAAATCAGCCAGTTTACCTAGAATAGCCGATCCTAAACCTCCCATTCCAAAAGCAAAACCAAAAAACAATCCAGCTACCAAACCAACTTTACCCGGCAATAATTCTGTCGCGTAAACCAAAATAGCCGAAAATGCAGAGGAAATTATCAATCCAATTATTACTGACAAAATGCCAACCCAGAATAACGACGCATATGGAAGCAAAAGAGTAAAAGGCGCAACTCCTAAAATAGAAATCCAAATCACATATTTTCTCCCAAACCTATCTCCCAATGGTCCACCGATTAATGTACCAGCAGCAACTGCACCTAAAAAAGCAAATAAATAAATCTGTGATTCCTGAATCGAAATATTAAACTTATCGATTAGAAAAAATGTATAATAACTAGTAATACTTGCCAAATAAAAGTATTTCGAAAAAATTAAGATCAATAGAATAATCAATGAAAACACTACTCTTTTTTTAGACAATTGATGCGTAAAAATCTCATGTGATGTTTCTTTATTTTGTCGTTTTAACTCTAAATGCGCGCTGTACCAAATTGCTATTCTATATAAAACAAAAATTCCAATTAAGGCGATCAGACAAAACCAGATTATATAGAATTGTCCATACGGAATCACAATTAAAGCAGCCAATAAAGGTCCAACCGCACTACCTGCATTCCCTCCCAGTTGAAAAATAGATTGCGCTAACCCACGTTTTCCACCTGATGCTAAATGCGCTACTCTTGAAGATTCCGGATGAAAAATAGAAGACCCAATACCAATCAAACTAACCGCCAATAATAAATAAGTAAAGCTCGATGCAATCGATACAAAAAATAGCCCTAATAATGTAAAACTCATCCCAACAATTAATGAATACGGCTTAGACTTTTTATCCGTATACATTCCAACAAATGGTTGCAAAATAGAAGCAGTAAGTTGGTACGTAAAAGTTATCATACCAATCTGAGCGAAACTTAAATTAAATTTTTCCTTGAATAAAGGATAAACAGAAGGAATTACTGCTTGCAATAAATCATTAATAAAGTGAGAAAAGCTAATAATGAAAAGTATAGAATAGATCGTTTTTTGAACTATCTCAGGTTGTGTTTTAACATTTGTCATACGTTGTTATTTTAATTTTGAACACTAATAAATCTTAACGATTTATTTTTGACAAAGATCCTATTAAATACATTGTCAGAATTACTACATTTGGACAATGAATAACGATTATCAGACATATCTTGTTGTTGACCTTGGATTTCAGATAAACCCATCTCTTCCGGTTGTGGGATATACCGAAACAATTACAGATGCTGTTTGTTCCTTGCATTCACATCCACGAGCACAACTTCTTTACGCAACAAGTGGCGTCATGAATGTGGTTGTAGAAAATCAAATTTGGGTTGTAAATCCCCTACAGGGATTATGGATTGCAGGCGGAGTTGAACATCAGGTATCTTTTCAAAAGGATGTAAATCTATATAGTGTTTTTATCGATCCGTCCTATACAAATAATCTGCCATCAACTAGTTTTTCTTTTGATATTTCAGTTTTTCTAAAACAGTTAATGTTTAAAATTATTTCTTTTGAAGATCCTAAAAACTTAACTCCTGCACAAAGAAGAATTATGGATGTATTTTTGGATGAACTAGTTTTGATTCATCCAAGTTCTACTTTCTTACCCACAAGCAATCACATAAAACTCAAAAGCATTATTGATCTTTTAATCAATGATGTCGCCAACAAAGAAACAATAGAACATTTCGCTGATTTATCTTATATGAGCAGCCGAACATTATCCAGACTTTTCACAAAAGAACTAGGAATGAGTTTTAGCGATTGGAGAATTAGATTAAAACTATTAGAAGCAATAAAAAGATTAGGAGAAAAACAATCCATAAAAGAAATTGCATTTGATTTAGGATACGAAACAACGAGTGCATTTATTTTTATGTTTAAAAAAAATCTAGGTAAGACTCCTTCAAATTATATTTTGGAAAATAAAACAGAATACTAATTTCCACCTCTTATTGGTAATTTTATTTAAACTACATATTCTGTTTAAAAAGCCAAATTCCTCAAAACAAAAAAAATCCCGATTGCTCGGGATTTTTTATTTGAAAAATATTTCAATTTTATTTCAATTTTTTCTTGATAGCAACTTCGTGGTATGCTTCAATAACATCTCTTTCTTCGATGTCATTGTAACCTTTAATCTGGATACCACAATCGTAACCTTTAGAAACTTCTTTAACATCGTCTTTGAAACGTTTCAATGCAACAAGTTCTCCTGTATGCACCACTACTCCATCTCTAATAACTCTAATTTTAGAAGATCTCATGATTTTACCATCCATAACCATACATCCTGCAATAGAACCAACTTTAGAAATTTTGAAAATCTCACGAATTTCAGCTGTTCCTAAAATTTCTTCTTTCATCTCAGGAGCTAACATTCCTTCCATCGCATCTTTCAAGTCATCGATAGCAGCATAGATAATAGAATAGTAACGGATATCGATTTCTTCTTTATCAGCAAGTTGTCTCGCATTTCCAGCAGGACGAACGTTAAATCCGATAATGATCGCATCAGAAGCAGAAGCCAACATAACGTCAGTTTCAGTAATTGCTCCAACACCTTTATGGATAATATTAATTTGAATTTCTTCAGTAGAAAGTTTAGAGAACGAATCTGATAATGCTTCAACAGATCCATCAACGTCTCCTTTAAGGATTACGTTCAATTCTTTAAACTGACCAAGAGCAATACGACGACCAATTTCGTCAAGCGTAATATGTCTTTGTGTACGTACAGATTGTTCACGCATTAATTGAGAACGTTTTGATGCAATTTGTTTTGCTTCTTTTTCGTCTTCAAAAACGTTAAACTTATCACCTGCCGTTGCAGCTCCATCAAGACCTAAAACAGATACTGGAGTTGATGGACCAGCTTCTTTAACAATATGTCCACGTTCGTCATGCATAGCTTTAATTTTACCATGATGTTTTCCTGCCAACATATAATCTCCAACTCTTAAAGTTCCGTGTTGAACTAAGATTGTAGAAACATATCCTTTTCCTTTATCTAAGAAAGCCTCAACTACAGTTCCCTGTGCTGCTTTATTTGGATTAGATTTTAAATCTAAAATTTCAGCTTCTAATAAAACTTTTTCCAATAATTCTTTTACTCCTGTTCCAACTTTTGCAGAAATATCATGTGACTGAATTTTTCCACCCCAATCTTCAACAAGTAAATTCATACTAGCCAAACGCTCTTTGATTTTCTCAACATTCGCATTTGGTTTATCAATTTTATTGATTGCAAATATAATTGGCACTCCTGCAGCTTGTGCGTGAGAGATTGCCTCTTTTGTTTGTGGCATGATATCATCATCCGCCGCTACAACAATAATCGCGATATCTGTAACTTGAGCTCCACGTGCACGCATAGCGGTAAACGCCTCGTGACCTGGTGTATCTAAAAATGCAATTTTTTGACCATTATCTAAAGTTACTCCGTATGCTCCAATGTGCTGTGTAATACCTCCAGACTCACCAGCGATAACATTTTCTTTACGGATATAATCCAGTAAAGATGTTTTACCGTGATCGACGTGACCCATTACAGTAACAATTGGTGCTCTTACTACTAAATCTTCTTCTTTATCTTCAACAACCTCGATTGCTTCTTCGATATCAACTGTAATAAACTCAACTTCATAACCAAATTCATCGGCAACGATAGTTAATGTTTCAGCATCCAGACGTTGGTTCATAGTAACCATGATACCAAGAGACATACAAGTTCCAATTACTTTAGTAATCGGCACATCCATCATGATTGCAATTTCACCTACAGTAACAAACTCAGTAACTTTAATAGTTTTACTTCCTTCGTCAAGCGCTCTTTGCTCTTCATCAGATTTCTGACGATGCGTATCTCTTTTATCTCTTCTGTATTTAGCAGCTTTTGATTTTCCACCTTTACCTTGAAGTTTTTCAAGAGTCTCTCTAATTTGGTTTTTTACTTCCTCTTCAGTAGGCTCAACTTTAGCTACAATTGCAGGACGGTTCCCTTTTACAAAACCAGGTCTTGCGCTTCTGTTAGCATTAAATCCTCCACCACCGGTATTAGGTGTAATTTTATTTGGGTTTGGAGTTCCCGGCGCATTACCTGTTGCAGGTTTTGGCGCACCCGGAGTTCCAGGCTTAGGAGCAATTCTTTTACGCTTATTTTTATTAGCGTTATTATTATTTGCCCCAGGAGCTCCCGGTTTATTCGGAGTTATCTTTGGATCTTCTTTCTTTTTCTTAGGCTTATTAAATTGAGATAAATCAATTGTTTGTCCAGTAAGAGTAGTTCCCGATAATTTTTGATATTGAGTAGTGATAGTTTCCTCAGCAGTTGTAGGATCTGTCGAAATAACAGGTTCCGGTGCTACTTTAGGAGTTTCCACTTTTACTTCTTTTTTCTCTGTAATAATAGGTTTTTCTACCTTTTTCTCTTCAGAAACTACAGGAGCCACTACCGGCTCAGGCTGTACAACTTCTTTTTGAACAGGTTTTTCTGGTTGAGTTGGAGCAACAACTACTTTTGGTTCTTCAGCCTTAACTGGTTCCTCAACAATAGGAGGAGTAGAAACAACTGCAGGTTTCTTTGGATTTAAATCAATTTTACCAACTTGAACAGGTCCGGTTACAACAGCTCTCGCTTTTATAATCTCTTGTTGCTTTTGGCGTTCCTCGTCTTGTCTGCGTTTATCCTCAATTTCTTTCTCACGTTCAACACGTAATGCTTCTTTTTCTTTTCTTTTCTCTTCTCCTACCTCTTTAGAAGCTTCCTTATTCCCCTTATCGCCCGCAAATTGGCTTTGTAGGATATTAAATTCGCTATCAGAAATTTTCGCATTTGGATTTGCATCAATAGCAATTCCCTTATCTTTTAGATAATCAACAGCTCTTTCTAACGAAATATTTAATTCCCTTAAAACCTTGTTTATTCTTATTACTCTCTCTTCAGACATATAACCTTTTTATTATTACCTTTTTCGTTGTGTTGTTAGAGCAGATAACTAGCTATCAAACTCTTCTTTTAGTATTTTCATAACATCAAGAATTGTTTCCTCTTCTAAATCTGTTCTTCTTACTAAATCTTCTACTTCTTGTTTTAAGATACTTCTAGCTGTATCTAAACCAATTTTTGCAAATTCTTCGATAACCCAGCCTTCAATTTCATCTGAAAACTCAGTTAATTCAACGTCATCATCTTCACCACTAGCAACATCACCTTCTCTAATAACATCCAGCTCATAGCCTGTAAGCTGACCTGCTAATTTAATATTGTGACCTCCTCTACCAATTGCTTTAGATACTTCTTCTAATTTCAAGAATACTTCAGCTCTTTTGTTTTCTTCATCAATTTTAATTGAAGAAACTTTTGCAGGGCTTAATGCTCTTGTAATAAACAATTGAATGTTGTTTGTATAATTGATTACGTCGATATTTTCGTTCCCTAATTCACGAACAATTCCGTGAATACGAGATCCTTTCATACCAACACAAGCTCCAACAGGATCGATTCTATCATCATAAGAATCTACCGCTACTTTTGCTTTTTCACCAGGAATACGAACTACATTTTTAACAGTAATTAATCCGTCGAAAACTTCAGGAATTTCTTGTTCAAACAATTTCTCTAAAAACTTCTCTGAAGTTCTAGACATAATAATTTGAGGTTTGTTTCCTTTTAATTCAACGCTTTCAATGATTCCACGTACATTATCTCCTTTACGGAAAAAATCAGACGGAATTTGTTTTTCTTTCGGAAGTACAATTTCGTTCCCTTCATCATCAACTAAGATAACAACTCTAGGGCGAACATGGTGCACTTCGGCAGTATAAATATCACCGATAATATCTTTAAATTGCTTATAAAGATTTGTATTATCGTGTTCGTGAATTTTAGATATTAAGTTTTGGCGTAAAGCTAAAATCGCTCTTCGTCCTAAATCAATCAATTTAACTTCTTCAGAAACTTCTTCACCAATTTCAAAATCCGCTTCGATCATTCTAGCTTCTGTCAATGTAATTTCTTCATTTTCAAAATCAAGATCTTCATCAGCAACAATCACTCTTCTTCTCCATATTTCCATATCTCCCTTATCAGGATTAATAATAATATCGAAGTTATCATCAGAACCGTATTTTTTCTTCAATGCATTTCTAAACACGTCCTCTAAAATTGCCATAAGCGTTACACGATCAATAAGTTTATTATCTTTAAACTCTGAGAATGAATCGATTAATGCTAAATTTTCCATGCGAATTCTTTAATTAAAATGTTACTGTAACAATTGCCTCTTTAATTTCTGTATAAGGTATTTGTTGCTCTTTTTGAACTGTTTCTTTTCCTTTTCCTACTTTTTTCGGTTCTCTTGCTTTCCAAGACAAAATTATAAAAACATCGTTAGCTTCCACTAATTCTGCTTCAATTTTTTCATTATTTGTAGTAACAATCAACGTTCTACCAATATTTTTCTTGTATTGTCTTGTCAATTTCAATGGTGACCCTACTCCAACCGATGCTACTTCAAGCGAAAAATCCTGTTCTTCACGATCCAGATTATTCTCGACTGCACGACTAATATCAATGCAATCCTGCAACGCCACTCCATTATCCCCGTCTAAGCCAACACTAATTTTAAAAGAGTCAGAAATAGCCAGATCAATCAAAAAGATTGATGGTTTTTCCAGAAGAGCTTCTGTAATTAATCCGTTTACTTTTTCTTTAAATGTCATAATTTTATAAAAAGAGGGGACACTTAGTCCCCTCATTATTTAGATTTTAATAAATAACGGTGCAAATATAGTGTTTTTTTTATAAATCAAAATAAATAGATTGCTCTAAAAATATTTCTTATCTTTATAAGAGCATTAAAATAACGGAATTTCACATTATTTAACCCCTTAAAAATCATGAAACGAATTCTAGTACCTACCGACTTCTCAGAACATGCAGAAGACGCCTTGAAAGTTGCTGCCAAAATCGCCAAAAAAAACGATTCGGAAATTATCATTTTACACATGCTTGAATTGCCACATCAAATGAACGACGCAATTTTGGGCGGCGCAAGCATTCCGGAAACTATGCTTTTCATGAAAAAAGCAAACGAAATGCTGGACGAAATTTCATCAAAACCTTATCTTGACGGAATAAAAGTGACTGAAATCGTAAAAATGGACAAGCCAATTCATGGAATTACTCAGGTAAGCAAAGATTATGAAGTTGATTTAATCATAATGGGATCACATGGTTCTTCTGGAATTGAAGAACTCTTAATAGGCTCAAATACTGAAAAAGTAGTACGTAATTCTGATATTCCAGTTTTAGTAATCAAAAAAGACATCACAGATTTCAAAGTTGGAAATATCGTTTTTGCCTCTGACTTTTCCGAAGAAACCAAAAAACCTTTCGAAAAACTTTTGAACTTTACTAAATTCTTCGAATCAAAAATTCATTTAGTTACAATTTGCACTCCAAATAGCTTTAAACCAACTCATGTTATTCAAAAAGCTATGGATAATTTTATAGCCGAATTTAATCTTACAAATTACACAACTCACATCTATAACGACACTAATATCGAAAAAGGAATTATCAATTTCGCCAACAGTATTAATGCTGACATTATTGGAATGTGCACTCACGGAAGAACCGGATTTGCTCACTTTTTTAACGGAAGCATCAGCGAAGGATTAGTAAATCATACCGTAAAACCTGTTGTTACTTTTAAGATTTAAGCAAATATTCCATAAAGACAAAATCTTTTACTCTCACCAAAAGCCTTTCGAATGAAGGGCTTTTTTTTATATATAAATATTACTCACTTGCTCAATTTTAAAAAAACTACATGAGCTTTTTAACAAAGTACATCTGAGCTTTTCAACAAAATAGAAGAGCTAATTAATATAGAAATTTGTCAAATAAAAATCATAATACAATACAACATGAAAACAATAGACAAAATCTACATTAATGGAGAATTCGTTACTCCACAAGGACAAGAATATTTTGACCTGATAAGCCCAACGACAAATGAAAAACTAGGAAGAGTTCTTTTAGGAAACAAAGAAGACACTCAAAATGCAGTAAACGCAGCTAAAACAGCTTTCAAAACTTTCTCAAAAACCACAGTTGCAGAAAGAATTCAATACCTGCAAAACATAAAAACAGCTATCGAGAAAAGAAAAACCGACTTCATCAATGTAATGATTGAAGAATACGGAGGAACACTGCAATTTTCAACAATAAGCTATGAATATATGCTAAAAGGTTTTGATTCTGCGATTAACCTATTAAACACTTATGATTTTACTAAAAAAATGGGAGAATCTGAAGTTCAAATGACACCGCTGGGAGTTGTGGGAATTATCATTCCATGGAATTCAAGCAACGGATTCATATGCAGCAAATTATCAACTGCAATTGTCGCAGGATGTACAACGGTTATAAAACCAAGCGAAATGAGCGCGCAGCAAACCCAATTAATCACAGAATGCCTTCATGAAGCAAGACTTCCAAAAGGTGTTTTCAATATCGTAAACGGACTTGGCGAAGTTGTTGGAGCCGAAATAAGCCGCAATCCGGATATTGCAAAAATCTCCTTCACAGGATCAACTACTGTCGGGAAAATTATCGCCACAGAAGCCATTAATACCATGAAACGCGTTACGCTTGAACTTGGTGGAAAATCTCCAAATATCATTTTGGACGATGCCAATTTCTCAGAAGCAATTCCGTTAGCTATAATTGCCGCTTACATGAACAACGGGCAAGCGTGCATTGCAGGAACAAGATTATTAGTTCCCGAAAATAAACTTGAAGAAGTCAAAACTCTTGTTAAAGAAATAGTTTCAAAAACAATTGTTGGTGACCCAAAAAATGAAACAACCGCAGTTGGACCAATGGTTAGCAACAAACAATATGATCGCGTTCAGAATTACATCAAAACAGGAATAAACGAAGGTGCAGAAGTTCTTATTGGCGGTTTAGGAAAACCTGAAGGATTAGAAAAAGGAAATTTCGTAAAACCAACAGTTTTTATTCATGTAAACAACCAAATGCGCATTGCGAGAGAAGAAATATTCGGTCCTGTTTTATCTATTATTACCTATAAAACAGAAGAAGAAGCAATCGAAATAGCAAACGACACCACTTATGGACTACAAGCCTATGTAAGCTCATCAAACAACGAAAGAGCTCACAAAGTTGCTTCACAAATTAATGCAGGACGCGTTCAGATAAACGGAATCGGACACGATCCAATGGCTCCTTTTGGCGGATTTAAACAATCAGGAATAGGCAGAGAATTTGGAGTTCTTGGACTTGAAGCATATCTTGAACCAAGAGCATTAATTCAATAAAAACAACATTTACAGATCCGGATATCTTTATACAAAAAGATTTTCCGGATCTTTTTGTAACTTTACAATTATGACTGCAAAAACAAATACAAAACCTCAAATACTTTACTCCTGCTATTACGCACGCAGTCGTGAAGGTGAACATTTTATACCGGAACACGTCTTTAGCTACCAGATCTCAGGAGAAATGACAGCTTCAGACAGCAAAAACACCTATCTCACAAAAGCGGGAGATTTTCGCTTTAGCAAAAGAAATAATTTAGCAAAATTCACCAAAATACCACCCGAAGGAGGCGAATTCAAAACAATATCTCTTTTTCTGGATCAGGAGATTCTTCGCGAAATAAGCAAAGAATACGATTTCAAAATCAACAAAAGAACAGATTCTGAAACCATGATTATGTTAGCGCCAAATCCGCTTTACAAATCCTTCATGGAATCACTTATATCTTACCTCGAAGTCGAACAAGAAGACAACGAAACTCTTTTTAATTTAAAAATAAAAGAAGCCGTACATCTATTACTTAAAGTAAATCCAGAATTAAAAGATGTTTTATTTGATTTTAGCGAACCCGGCAAAATGGATCTTGAAGCTTTTATGAACAAAAATTTCCATTTTAACGTGCATCTTAATCGTTTTGCTTATTTAACTGGAAGAAGTTTAGCTACTTTTAAAAGAGATTTCGAAAAAGTATTCCAACAAACACCTGGAAAATGGCTCTTGAACAAAAGACTTCAAGAAGCTTATTATCTAATTAGCCAAGGAACACCGCCATCAGAAGTTTATATAGGCGTTGGTTTTGAAGATCTTTCGCATTTCTCATTTTCATTCAAGAAGAAATTCGGTGTAGTTCCATCTTCTTTACTCTCTAAATAACACTGCCTTTTAAAATCCAGCTCGGAATTTAACCACAAAGAACGCAAGGTTTTTTTTACTTATAAGATTTAATATAAACGCAAAGTCCGCAAAGCTATAATTGACAAAGCTTTGCAAACTTTGCGTTTGCAATCATAACAATTAAGACAAAAACTTAGCGCTCTTTGCGGTTAAAACCGTTAAGTTTATTCCATAAAAAAAGCCTCTCGATTGAGAGGCTTTTTTGTTGGTCTACAAGGACTCGAACCTTGAAAGACTGCACCAAAAACAGTTGTGTTACCATTACACCATAGACCAATAAAAATACTTATACAGACTGCAAATTTACAGCTTTTTTTAACTAAAACAACGCTTTTGAGATAAAAAAGCCTCTCGTTTTGAGAGGCTTTTTATGTTGGTCTACAAGGACTCGAACCTTGAAAGACTGCACCAAAAACAGTTGTGTTACCATTACACCATAGACCAGCGTTGCTGTTAAGCGAGTGCAAATTTAGAGCTTTTTTTAGTTTGCGCAAACTTTTTAATAAAAAAAACTCGTTTTTTTTTCATTTTTTTTCTTTCAAACTCGTAATATTCACGCAACCATTTAACAAACAATACATTAATACAATCAAATACTTTTATAGAATTTTATGTTAATGCTCTTCTCTTTAAACAAAAAAACATTTTCTTTGTAGGATAGAAAACATACATAATTATAACACCTAAATATGGCACAATTCAATTTCAATAAATGGAATACAATTATTGGTTGGTTTGCATTTGCAATCGCTTTAACTACTTATACACTAACTGTTGAACCCACCATGAGCTTTTGGGATTGTGGCGAATACATTGCAACAGCAGCTAAACTAGAAGTTGGTCACCCTCCAGGGGCGCCTTTATTCCAGATGATGGGTGCTTTTTTTGCAATGTTTGCTATAGATGCTCAACATGTTGCTGTGATGGTAAATATGATGTCGGTTTTTTCAAGCGCATTCACCATTCTATTTATGTTCTGGTCTTCGTCAATGATTTTGAAAAAAATCGTTGCTCGTTTTACTGAGATCGATCAAAACAATTCAATTGTTATATTAGGAAGCTCTTTTGTTGGAGCTCTTGCTTATACTTTCTCTGACAGTTTCTGGTTTAATGCTGTTGAAGCCGAAGTTTATGCAATGGCATCTCTATTAATCGCATTACTTTTTTGGCTTGGATTACGCTGGGAACAAGACATGGACAAACCAAAAGGAAACAAATGGTTATTAATCATTTCTCTTGTTATTGGACTTTCATTTGGTGTTCACTTCATGGCACTTTTGACTATTCCCGCAATTGGTTTTCTTTACTATTTCAAACACTACGAAAAAGTTACTATAAAAAATTTCATTATTGCTAATGCTGTAGTAATTGCAATTCTATTGTTTATTTTCAAGCTTTTATTACCATTAACAATGGCTTTCTTTGGTAAAACCGAGATTTACATGGTAAATAGCATGGGATTACCTTTTAACTCAGGAACTATTTTTGTTGCTTTATTATTTATTGCTTTCTTTTATTTTGGCCTTAAATACACCAAACAAAAAGGATTAGTTTTCTACAACACTATTATTGTTTGTATTCTATTTATACTTATTGGTTTCTCAACATGGATCATGTTACCGGTTCGTGCTAACGCCAATACAGTAATTAACGAAAACAAACCATCAGATGCTACAGAGGTTTTAGCATATTATAATCGTGAACAATATGGTGTAAATCCATTGTTTTACGGACCTCAATACACAGAACTTTTTGCTGGTCTGGATGCAAAAACTCCTTATTTAGATAAAAAACCTAACTACGAAAGAGATTATAAAACTGGTAAATATATTATTACCAACAATTATAAAAATGCAGAACAAAATTCTGATGACAATCAGAAAACTATTCTGCCAAGAATGTGGAGCACCGAAACCGGACACATCCAAAATTATATTAGCTTCACAAATCCTCCTGCTTTCAAAATAGATCCAAATCATAGTTATGATGAAGATTTAGCAAAATACGGAATTGACGCGAGCCAATTAAGCGAAGAAGAATACAACAAAGCTACTGCGCAATTGCGTAATGAAGTTGAAAAAACAGTTTCTGAATTCAGAAAAGCTTACGCTCAAAAACAAATCGACAACGAAGGTTACGTTAAATTCTTAAACAGCTATGGTGAATATCTAATAATAGAAAAACCAACAACTGCAGACAATTTCAGTTTTATGTTCGAATATCAATTTGGATATATGTATTGGAGATATTTGATGTGGAATTTTGTTGGTCGTCAAAGTGATGTTCAGGGAAAATATGACAATCTGGATGGAAACTGGATCAGCGGAATCAAAGCGCTTGACTCATTACACCTTGGCTCTCAAGACAACTTACCAACTGATGTTTTAAACAACAAAGGACGTAACGTTTACTTTTTCTTGCCATTTATCTTAGGTTTAATTGGAATAATGTACCATGCAAATAAAGACCTCAAAAGTTTTTATGTTCTTTTGGCATTATTCTTATTTACCGGAATCGCATTAAAAATATACCTAAACGAACGCCCTTTTGAACCTCGTGAAAGAGATTATGCACTTGTAGGATCCTTCTATGTGTTTGCAATCTGGATAGGCTTTGGAGTCTATTCTCTATATGAAAGTATACAAAAATATATTGCTCCCAAAATTGCAGGACCAGTTATTATTGCAGCAACTTTCTTAGCAGCTCCGGTTTTAATGGCGTCTCAAAACTGGGACGATCATGACAGATCAGAAAGATATACTGCAGTTGCAATGGCAAAAGCTTATTTGAATTCCTGTGATAAAGATGCTATTTTGTTCACTATTGGAGATAATGATACTTTCCCGCTCTGGTATGCGCAAGAAATTGAGCACATCAGAACCGATGTAAAAATCGTAAATACAAGTTTATTTATGACGGATTGGTATATTGATCAAATGAAAGCAAAATCATACGAATCTGATCCATTACCAATATCATTTACACATGATGAATATGTTGGAGATAAACTAGATTATGTTGCTTACATTCAAAAAGTTGAAACTCGTTGGGATATCAAAGATTTAATGTCTTTCATTAAAAACCCTAAATCTACTGTTGGATTACAAAACGGACAAACAATTCATTTTTATCCAACAAATAAAATAAGATTGAGTGTTGACAAAAATACGATCATTAAAAACAAGGTTGTTGATCCAAAATACAATGATTCTATTGTACCTTATATCGATATTGATATCAAAGGAAGAGCATTATACAAAAACCGTTTAATGATGTTAGACATCTTGGCTAATAACAATTGGAAAAGACCAATTTACTTTAGTGGTGGAGCTTTTGATGATGAAGATTATCTTTGGTTAAAAAACTATTTACAATTAGACGGAATGGTTTACAAATTGGTTCCTATTAAAAATGTTCCTTCAAAAGATGGCGGACCAATGGATATGGGTCAAATTGACGCCGATAAAATGTACGACATTGTAATGAAATGGGATTGGGGTAACAGCAATGGTAATATTTATCATGATCCTGAAACTAGAAGAAACAGTATAACATATCGCACGAATCTATCGCGTTTAATGGATCAACTTATCGCAGAAGGTAAAATTGATAAAGCTAAAAACATTATCAATCTGGCGATAACAAAAATGCCATTGGATAAATATGGATATTATTCTCTTGTTGAGCCTTTTACTAATGGATATTATAAAGTTGGAGAAACTGCAAAAGCACATGATCTACTTGATAAATTAGTTCAAAAATACAGAGAGAACTTAAACTATTATGCTACTTTAACTCCTGGCGACCAAACAGACTTAGCAATGGATATTATCACTGATATCGAGCGTTACAGAAGCTTATTGGAAGTTATGAAGAAAAACAACGATAAAGCATTCTACGAAAAACACAAAGTAACTTTTAATACTTATGTAAACGTGTTTGAACGTTTTGGTCGTGAAAAAGAATAATATACGAAAAATATACTAATTAAAAAAATGCAGCACTGTTTGATAAATAGCGCTGCATTTTTTAAATTTACATATAACTAAATCCTTCCAAAATGAGCTTTTACTGGGTAAAAACAAATTCATTCATAAAAAGGGTATTTTCTAAATATTGTTGGGACATTCCAAACAAAGAAAAGAAAATATACCTCACGTTTGATGATGGCCCAACTCCAGAGGTCACAGATTGGGTTTTGTCTGAATTGAAAAAGTTTGATGCAAAAGCTACTTTTTTCTGTATTGGAAAAAATATTAAAGCTAATTTGTCCTTATTTGAAAAACTACTAACAGATGGACATGCAATAGGAAATCACACAATGAATCATGTTAATGGCTGGAAAAGCAACAATAACGATTACATTGAAAATGTAAAAAACTGCGCTGCCGTTTTAGAAGAAGAAAAAACATGCAACCTGATATTTCGTCCTCCTTACGGGAAGATTAAAAAAGCGCAATCTAAAATTCTAAGAAATCTAGGCTACAAAATAATTATGTGGGATGTTTTGAGCGCCGATTTTGACCAAAGCATTACTCCTGAAAAATGTCTTGAAAACGTTACCAAAAACGTAAAATCAGGAAGTGTAATTGTATTTCATGACAGCATAAAAGCATCGCAGAACTTAAAATTTGCGTTACCTAAAACCTTACATTTTTTAAAAGAAAATGGATATAAGTTTGATATTATTCACTAAATAATATCAAATAAGAAGTAGTTTATTCTATAAGTTAAATTGTTCCTGGACAATTCCAATAATTGTATTTGCATCAAGTTCTCCTGATTGTCTCCAAATCATTTGCCCTTCTTTATAAATCATTAAAGTAGGAAGTCCTTTTATACGAAGCGCTTCTGCTAATTCCTGATTTTTATCCACATCAATTTTAATCACCTTAGCTTTATCGCCAAGCGCAGCCGCAACATCCTTAATAACAGGATGCATCGATACAGATGATTCGTTCCAATCCGTGTAAAAATCAATTAACACTGGAACTTGAGCATTTATAAGTTCTCCAAATTTTGACATAAAACCAAAAATTTAATTCTTTATTATTCTGTTAAAAAGAGATAATTATATACAAATGTAGCATTTTTAACGAATTAAGCCACATTGTTCCCTTTTTTTAGTTCAATCACAGTTATTTCAGGCATAATACCTACTCGACCCGGATAAGCATGAAAACCAAAACCTCGATTTACATAAACATATCTTCCTACATTTTCATATAGACCAGCCCATTGTTTATAGATGTACTGCGCCAGACTCCATTTAAAATATCCCGGAATTTCAATTCCAAATTGCATGCCATGTGTATGTCCTGACAATGTTAAATGAAAATTTTTAGGGTGATTTTTAATTTCATATTCCCAATGGCTTGGATCATGACTCATTAATACCTTAAAATCATCCTGATGCACATTTTGAGATGCTTTATTTAAATCTCCAGCTTTCTTGAAATTTTGTCCCCAATTCTCTACTCCAATTAATGCAATTTTGTCATCTCCTTTTTGAATATAAGTATGTTCGTTCAACAAAAGGTTAAATCCTATTTGACCATAAAGGCTTTTAATTTCTTTAAAATTTTCGTCTTTTTCTTTCTCAGAAGGCCACGTAACATATTCTCCGTAATCGTGATTTCCTAAAACAGAAAATTTCCCGTATTTATAATCTTTAATTCTTTTAAAAGTATCTAGCCACGGATGCATTTCTTTGGCATGAGTATTTACAATGTCTCCAGTAAACAAAATCATATCCGCCTCTTGTTCATTAATCAAATCAATGGCATAATTTATTTTTTCAGGATCATCGAAACTTCCGCTGTGAACATCTGAAATCTGAGTAATTCTAAAACCATCAAAAGCATCTGGCAAATCAGGAAAGAAAACCGTTTGTTTGATGACTTTAAAATTATATTTTCCTTCAAATATTCCGTAAATTAAGGATAAAAAAGGAACTGCCGCCAAACCTAAACCTATTTGACTAATAAATTTTCTCCTCGAAGGAAAAACACTTGTATTACTTGGATTGTCTATAAAATAATTAATTGCTCCCGCTCCTAATCTAAAAACATCTTCACCTAATAAAACTAACGTAATTACAATTTTTGGAACGTAAACCAATAACATCAAACCCATTGTAAACATGGTTTGCTTAGTTTGTCCAACAGAACGATCGAATTGCGTGAAAGAGTAAATGATAAAAATTAAAAGCAGTAAACTTATAATTTGATAGCTAACCAAAACCCATCTTAGTTTGATTAAAGTGCGGATGGCTTGATAAGAATAGAACTCAATAAACAAAAAAAGAGCACAGAGAATTACAAAACGAATTATCATTAGTTATAGTTTTAAGCAAAGTAACAAATAATGAAAATTTTATAGCTTTTTATTATCAAAAATTTAACTCTAATAAATGTAAAAAGCTGATAGATTTCTCCATCAGCTTTTTCTCTACCAAATTTTTCAAAACCTTTAATAATCCACAACAGGTTTACAGGGTAAACCAATGTTGTTTTATTTTTGAGCTTTTGCAGCTTCTGGTTTAGCAGCTTCTGCTTTTTTAGCTTTTTTATCAGCTTTTTTGTCTTTTTTAGGAGCTTTAGCTTCTTTTACCGGAGTTGTTTGAGCTGGAGTAGTTTGAGCGCTTACCATTGCAGTTGTTCCTAAAACAGCTACTGCTAACATTACTAATTTTTTCATGATTTGAAGTTTTATGATTGTTATTATTTCATTTATTATACCTCAAAGATATAATCAGTAAATGAAGATTAAATGAAGATTGGACCAACCATAAAAAATTAACTTTTAATTGTGTTTTACAGCTTCCGGAAGCAATAACATAAAGGTAGTTCCTTCTTTTATTTGCGAAGTAACTTTGATTTCAATATGATGAAAAGAGGCAATACTCTCAGCAATAGCAAGCCCTAAACCCTGACCATCCTGATCTGAACTAATTCTGGCAAATCTGTTGAATATATTTTCCAGCTGAGCAGAAGTCATTCCAATTCCTGAATCGGTAATGGAAATAAAATAACGATGTTCCAGGAAACCATCTTCCACCACAATACTTCCTTTAGGTTTATTGTATTTTATGGCATTTGTCACCAAATTATAAATCAGAATATGAATTAAGGTTTTATTTCCTGTAAAGATATAATTATGTTGCATCTTGTTCAGAAACTGTATTTCACGATCATCAATTCGATCTAATAAATCTTCCTGCAGATCTGAAATAATTTCATGAAAGTTAATTTCTTCGTTTGCTTCATACTGATTATTTTCAATTCGGGAAATCAACAATAAGTTATTGATGATTTTTTTCAGCATATCTAATGTTCTGAGAGAACCTGCAATTTTATCCACAGCATTATCGTCTAGAGAACTATTTTGGAGTAAATTCTCAAACTTATTTTTAAGCAGCGCAATTGGCGTAAGAAGCTCGTGAGAAACATTCGAAATAAACTGTTTTTCTTTTTTAAAAAGCTCCGTAATACGATCCATCATTTGGTTTAAAACAAAATCCAGTTCTCTAAAATCTCTTGATGTCGCTTTTATTGGTGTATGATCAAAAGATTCCGGTTCATTTACACGCCTAATTTTTGTGTCGATAATTTTATAAAAAGGCTTCAATAAAAATTCGATATAAAAAGTATCTGCCAAAAAGGTAATCAACAGAATAACCACAAAAACAATGATAATAAAAAACCGAATAATAAAAGTAAGATCATTTACTTCACTAAGACTACTCCCTATTTCGAGTTGATATCCTTGATTTTCATACGTAAAATGATACTGTAGAATCCTGTATTCATTTTCTTCGCCTTCAATAATCCTGAAATCATTACTAAAAACCGCTTTCTTCTGATTGGGTTTTATCGGAGATCTCGAAAGCACTAAAAACTCACTGTGAAGCGTAGAAAACTGTGAGTAAGTTTCGGTTGAATCATCTGGATTTTCGATAAAATCATCAATTTCATTTTTATCCAAATGCTCGATGAACTTATGCTTCTTTTCCAGCAATCCATTATTGATGTGTCTATAAACCACATTTTCTACCAAAATAGGCAGCATTAACCATAAAATCAAAATAACCAACAATCGTGTCAGAGCATTAAAAATGGCTAATTGATGTTTTATTTTCACAGTTCTTTATTTATTCATTAATACGATATCCAACATTTCTTACGGTCTCAAACCAATCAATTGCGGTATGTTTATCCAGTTTTTTTCTCAGATTCCGAACGTGAACATCTATAAAATTAGAGTCTGAATTTACCTCCAGAATATCTCCCCAAATATGTTCTGTTAATTGTAATCTCGTAATTACCCTGTTTTTATTCAGAACTAAATATTGAAAAATATCAAACTCTTTTTTGGTAAGGTTTATTGGAATTTCATCATAACTCACTTTATAATCCTGAAGTTGCAGCAAAAATCCATGAATACTCAAGTTATTTAACGTGAATCCATGAATCCTGCGAATTACAGCAAATAATCGCGCACTAAGTTCCGTCAAAGCAAATGGTTTTGTCAAATAATCATCTGCTCCCAAATGTAAACCATTTATTCTGTCGTCTAATTCTCCTCGAGCTGTCAGAACAATTACTGCCATTTTTGATTTGGTTTTCCGAACCGTTTTCAAAACCTCAAAACCGTCTCCATCAGGCAAACCAAGATCCAATAACATTGCATCATAATCGTTACTACTAACTTCGTCAAGAGCATCACTGCAATTATGCGCTATTTTGCACACATAACCCACGTTGCACAAAAAATCGTAAACCTCGACAGCGAGTTCTCTATTATCTTCAACAATCAAAATATTCATAAAAACAGCTTTTAAGCGCAACTAAATTTAAGTAATTATAAAAGGCCGTGTTACGCATTATTAAAAAATTAACGAATCAAAAAAAAGCTGATAAATTTCTTTACCAGCTTTCCTCAACCGCATTCTCCATAATCATTACTTCTGTTTTGCCTCCTTTACAATTCTTCGAAAGCAAAACAAAAACAATTTCTATTATTTCATATTAGTTGCATCTGCTTTTGGAGCCTCACTTTTTGCTGATTTTGCTTTTTTATCAGTATTGTGTTTGTGATGCTTTGTTGCTTTAACCTCTTTTGCAGGAGCTGCCTGAGTTGGAGTTGTTTGTGCGCTAACCATTGCACTTGTTCCTAAAACTGCCACGAGTAACATAACTAGATTTTTCATAACTTTTAAATTTAAATTAATTGCCTTTTATTTTTTAATGCTCTTTTGTTCTTTTTTATTTTTTCGCTTTAGTAGCTTCTGCTTTTGGAGCTACAGTTTTTTCTGATTTTGCTTTTTTCTCAGATTTTTTTTTCGGCTCTTTTGTAGCTTTAACTTCTTTTGCAGGAGTTGCTTTTACTTCTTTAGCCTGAGCTGGTTTAGTACCTTTTGCAGGAAATGCATTTACCATAACACTTGTTCCTAAAACCGCTACTAGTAACATCAATAAATTTCTCATGATTTCTAAATTTTTATATTAATACCTTTTATTTTACAGATCAAATTTACCCCTGTAATATGAAGACAAAATGAAGAAAACCCTCGTCTTAAATATTTTAACTTGACATTAACTATTTAAGAGTTTTTCTACCATGTAGAGACGCACAGCAGTACGTCTTTTATAGAATACAAACAAATTAATTTAAAATTCAATCCTAATAAAATCCTTCTAAACCTTAGACGCACTGCTGTGCGTCTCTACTGAAATGAACTTACATAACTTATATGGTGAAAAACAATTTCAAACCATAGACGAACTGCTGTGCGTCTCTACGTATAGGACAGAAAATAATTCTCATTTTAAATTTGTGTTTATTTTTCAGAACCGAATCGTTTTTAAAACCCAATTGATTATTTTTACAGACTAATATTTTTTTTATGTCAACTCAAAAACGTCTTTTTCTTCTCGATGCTTACGCTTTAATTTTTCGTGGTTATTATGCCTTCATAAAAAATCCGCGAATTAACTCTAAAGGAATGGATACATCAGCGATCATGGGTTTCATGAATTCGCTTTTGGATGTTATTAAACGTGAAAAACCAGATCATTTGGCAGTAGCTTTTGATAAAGGCGGAAGTCAATTGCGTAACGAATTATTCCCTGAATACAAGGCAAATCGTGACGTTACACCAGAAGCTATCAAAATTGCTGTTCCTTACATATGTGAATTATTAAAAGCAATGCACATTCCGATTATTGAAGTTGCCGGTTTTGAAGCCGACGATTTGATTGGAACAATTGCAAAACAAGCTGAAAAAGAAAATTACAAAGTTTTCATGGTAACTCCCGATAAGGATTTTGCACAGTTAGTTTCTGAGAATATCTTTATGTACAAACCGGCTCGTATGGGTAACGGAATTGAAATTTGGGGTGTTCCTGAAGTTTTGGCAAAATTCGAAATCGATCGTCCGGAGCAAGTAATTGACTTTCTTGGAATGATGGGTGACGCTGCCGATAATATTCCGGGACTTCCGGGAGTTGGTGAAGTAACTGCCAAAAAACTTCTGAAAGAATATGGAACTATGGAAAACCTTTTAGCAAATACTGATAAGCTAAAAGGAAAAATGAAAGAGAATATCGAAGCCAATAAAGAAAAAGGATTATTGTCTAAAAAACTGGCAACTATCTTATTGGATTGTCCGGTAACTTTTGATGAAAACGATTATGAGTTAACACGTCCTGATATCGAAAAAACAGATGCTATTTTTCAAGAATTAGAATTCAGAAGAATGGCAGAACAATTTGACAATCTGTTTAAAGCTGGCGGAGGAAATGAATTAGCAGCTTCTGCTCCTGCTTCTGATCCAAAATTATACAAAAAACCACAACCTAAAAATGAAGATCAATTTGACCTTTTTGGAGGCGGTTCTACAGAAGAAGATCCAGAAACGGCAAGAACTTCATTTTATAATACTTTAGAAAATACACCACATTCCTATCAGGCTATTCAAGGCGATTTAGGAATAAAATTGCTTTTACAAAATTTACAAAACCAAACTTCTGTTTGTTTTGATACTGAAACAACTGGTTTAGACGCTTTACACGCTGAATTAGTAGGAATGTCTTTTTCTTATGAAAAAGGAAAAGCTTTTTATGTTCCGTTTCCGGAAAATCAAGAAGAAGCTCAGGTTTTAGTGGATAAATTCAAACCATTTTTTGAGAATGAAAATATCGAAAAAATTGGTCAGAATTTAAAATACGATTTAAAAATCCTTTCTAATTATGGTGTTACTGTAAAAGGAAAACTTTTTGACACAATGATTGCGCATTATTTGATTAATCCGGATATGCGTCATAATATGGATATTTTAGCTGAAACCTATTTAAAATATTCACCAAAATCTATTGAAACATTAATTGGTAAAAAAGGAAAAAATCAAATCACAATGCGCGATGTAGTTCTTGAAGACATTAAAGAATACGCCGCAGAAGATGCTGATGTAACTTTACAATTAAAAGAAATTTTCACAACCGAATTAGACAAAACAGAAACTAAGAAGTTATTTGACGAAATCGAAATTCCGTTAGTAAGTGTTTTGGCAGCAATGGAAACCGAAGGAATTCGTCTTGATGTTGAATTTCTAAAAGCAATGTCTAAAGAAATGGATGTTGAGATTAAATCTTTGGAACAAAAAATATACGAGACTGCAGGCGAGAAATTCAATCTTGCTTCTCCAAAACAATTAGGTGATATCTTATTTGATAAACTTAAAATTGGAGGCGCAAAACAAAAGAAAACCAAAACCGGTCAATATGCAACTGGCGAAGAAGTTTTGACGTATTTAGCGAATGATAATCCAATCGTAAAAGAAATTCTGGATTGGCGTCAAATGGTAAAATTACAAAGCACTTATATCTTGGCTTTGCCGGAACAAGTTGACAAGAAAACATTACGCGTTCATACAGATTACATGCAAACTGTTGCTGCAACTGGACGTTTGAGTTCTAATAATCCGAACTTACAAAATATTCCAATTCGTACTGAAAGAGGTCGTCAGATTCGTAAAGCTTTTGTTGCACGCGATGAAAACCATACTTTAATCTCTGCCGATTACTCGCAAATAGAATTAAGAATTATTGCCGCTTTAAGCGGAGAAGAAAATATGATTGCCGCTTTCAAAAACGGAGAAGACATTCACAAAGCTACAGCGGCAAAAGTATTTGATGTTCCTTTGGACGAAGTTTCCCGCGAACAAAGAAGCAATGCCAAAACGGTAAATTTTGGTATTATATATGGTGTTTCTGCTTTTGGTTTGAGCAATCAAACTTCATTATCTCGTAGCGAAAGTGCCGCTTTGATCGAAGCTTATTACAAAACATATCCAAGACTTAGATCTTATATTAACGAGCAAATTGAGTTTGCACGCGAAAAAGGATATGTACAAACAATTCTGGGGCGTCGTCGTTATTTAAAAGATATCAACTCGGCAAATGCTGTAGTTAGAAGCGCTGCTGAACGAAATGCTGTAAACGCGCCAATTCAAGGAAGTGCTGCCGATGTGATTAAAATCGCGATGATCAACATTCATAAAAAATTAAAAGAAGAAAACTGGAAATCAAGAATGTTACTTCAGGTTCATGATGAGCTTGTGTTTGATGTGCATAATGACGAATTAGAAAAAATCCAACCAATGATTAAACACGAAATGGAAAATGCTTTTACAATGGCAGTTCCTTTAGAAGTTGAACTTGGTATGGGTAAAGACTGGCTAGCGGCGCATTAAACAATTTTAGATTGAAGATTTTAGATTTTAGATTTTTTTTTACGAAAGCTACTCAAACGAATGAAAAAAGTTTTTTTATTCCTATTTATATTTTACTCAACAATTACATTTAGTCAGGAAACCTATTATTTAGAAGGAAACCTGGCTAAAAGTAAAATATTCATGAAAATTGAAGTTTACAAATCTGATAATGAAACAAGTCTAAGTGCGACTTATTTTTATCAAAATTCATTGAAGGACATTAAGTTAGAAGGGAATTTAAAAAGTAATCTTTTCACTTTCTTTTTTAAACCGAACGATGTAATTACTGAAAAGTTTTATCTGAAAAAATCTGCAAATAATAATTTTGAAGGATCTTGGTATAATACCAAAGGAACTCAATTTGCGGTACAATTACATCCCGTTGATTTCACTAATTACAGAGCAAATCTGGATAAATACTATTCTGATGAAAAATTAAATCGTGTAAAGTGTAAGTTTTTAGAATTTAAAAAACAGAAAACAACCGTTTATAACAACAAAGAATTTGTTTGGTATTCTGAGAAACATTGTGATTCAGAATTTTTCAGAATAGGAAATAACTTCTCAGAGAAAAATAAATCTGTTATAAATCCGATTTTAGAAAAAATTCACATTCAAAATACATTAGATCAATTAAATTGTTCTTCTTCTTTTGAATATAGCGAAGGAAAAGGAATAGAAGGAAACGCAACTGTAAACTTTTTGAATTCAAACTTATTAGGCTTTGAGATTTCGAGTTCTTATTACTGCGGAGGCGCTCATCCTGATTTTGGAAGCAGCGGTTTTTTAATTGACTTAAATAATGGAAAAAACTATAAAATTGATGATATACTAGTTTTCGATAAAAGTGCTACAACAGAAGAAGAAAGCGATTTCTCAAGTTATTCCACTTATAGAAGTACTTACTTTGCTCCTAGATTACTTGCTGTACTTAACTCAGAGTTTCATTTCGAAAAACCAAAAAATGACGATGAAGATCCTTGTGATTATACTAACGAAGAATATTGGGATTTCCCATCTTGGAATTATACAGAAAAAGGGATAGAATTTACACCAATCTTTTACAGAGCGGCCAGATCTTGCGAAGAACCTTATTTAGTTCCGTTTGAAAAATTAAAAAAGTACAAGAATCCAAAATTTCCGTACGCATTACAATAAAAAAAATCCATTCGTTGTTGCGAATGGATTTTTTATAAGTCTTATTTTTTTCTTGTAGATTCTCGTTCTTTCAATTTTGTTTTGATAACGATGGTTTCGTAATCAGAAGTTTCTTCTTCAGATTCTTCTAAACGTTTGATTAATTGCTTAGCTGCAACTTCTCCAATTTCGATTCCGTGTTGACTTACAGTTGTTAAACTTGGCGATAAACGTCTTGATGCTAAAATTCCGTCAGCAAAACCAATTATCGAAATATCTTCAGGAACTTTATATCCTTTTTTCAAGCTTACGCGTAAAGCAGCAACCGAATCATTTTCGTCTAAAGCAAAAATTGCATCAATTTTATTGTCGAAAATGGCATCAATTTTAGCCTTCATATCATCTTCTGAATCGGTACGAAGAATAATTTTTTCGTTTACCGGAATATTATTATCAGCCAAAGCTTTCAAATATCCATCAGCTCTTAATTTTCCAACGCTTAAATTATCTACCGAAGAAATCAAGGCAATGTTTTTACATCCCAAATCAATTAAATGTTGTGTTGAATTTAAAGCAGAATCAAAATCATCTACAACAACTTTATCACATTCTACTTCATCGGCAATACGATCAAACATTACAATTGGCGTTCCGTCGTTAATAATTGCCGAAAAATGGCTGTAATCTTGTAATTTTTGAGCTTCTTCAGAAACCGAAAGAATAAATCCGTCAATTGTTCCGTTGCTCAACATTTCAAGTGTATGAATTTCTTTTTCTAAAGATTCATTCGAAATACAAGTAATTACATTATATCCTTTTTTATCGGCTACTTTTTCGATACCACTAAAAACCTTTGCAAAAAAGGAGTTTAATATATTAGGTATAATTACACCAATTGTTTTCGTCTTACGATTCTTCAAATTAAGACCAATAACATTGGGTTTATAATTTTTGAGTTTGGCATACTCCTTAATCTTCACCTTCGTTTGCTCACTAATTTCCGGGCTATCGTTTAATGCCTTAGACACCGTCGATACAGAAACACCAAGTTCTTTCGCAATTTGTTTTAGAGTTGCTTTAGCTTTCATTTAAAATAATTTTATGTAATTAATACAAATATAGTAGAATTACCTAAAATAAAACAAAAAACACCTACCAGTATTTGAATTTATAAGGTCTTTTTAAAATAAATTTAAAATAGTGCGATTTTTCAAAACCGCATGTCTTAAAATATCGTTAATACCTTAATACATGTTATTAACCTTTTTAAAAACCTTGATTATGAAAAACGAAGTTAAAATTCATGAGGTTGACCCTTCATTGAATAACAGAAGGAGCTTTCTAAAGCTCAGCGGCTTAGCATTAGCAGGCGCAGGTCTCGTAATAGCCGGTTGCAGCAACAACGATGATAATGATAACGCTCCCGAAGACACGTCGTTACCAGGAGTTAGAAATGGCATTTTTGATTTAGGCTCTGGAGATTTTGGAGTATTAACTTATGCGTATGCTCTTGAACAACTAGAAGCCGACTTTTATACTAAAGTTGTAAATTCTTCAAACTTTAACACAACTTTTAATGATATTGAACGTCAGGTCCTAACTGATTTGTATCATCACGAAGTAATTCACAGAGACTTTTTTAAAGCTGCCTTATCCGGAGCACTTCCAAATCCAAGCGCACAATTACTTCCTACACTAGCTTTTAATTATGGCGCTCTGAATTTTAATAGCCGTACTGATGTTCTTGCAACAGCAAAAGCATTGGAAGATACTGGAGTTGCAGCTTATAACGGAGCTGGAAAATTGATTAAAAGTCCTGACTATCTTTTATTAGCAGGAAAAATTGTTTCAGTTGAAGCAAGACACGCTTCAGCGATAAGAAGCTTAATTAATCCAAATTCAAGCGATTTTGCTGGTGATGATGTCATAAATACTTCTACAGGTTTAGATGTTGCGAAAGATCCTTCTAAAATTTTACCAATTGCCGGAGGTTTTATTACTACAAAATTTACTGCCAAATATTTACCTTAATCCTAACTAGCTAAAACTTAGAAATTATGAATATTTTAAAATTTATAGAAACATTTACTGATGATAGCTTAATGAGAAGCACTGGATCAAGAAGAGACAGTTTTAATCAGTTTGGAAATATTGGAAAAACACTGGCAATCGCAGCGATCCCTTTTGGATTATCCACTTTCGCTAATAAAGCATTAGCAAAAGATATTACCGCAACACCGGCAACTCCAATTGGAGCTTTGCAATTTGCATTAACTTTAGAATATCTTGAAAACGAATTTTATGCAATGGCATTAGATTCAGGAGTAATTCCTGCATCAGAAAATGGAGGAAGAGATCGAAAAGTTTTTGAACAAATAGCTGCACACGAATCTGATCACGTTAAATTTTTAATTGCAGGATTGGGAGGACCAGCAAGTGCAAACTTCGTTGCAAAACCAACATTTGACTTTACTGTTGGAGGTGCATTTGATCCTTTTGGAGACTATCCAACCTTTCTGGCATTGGCGCAAGCATTTGAAGATACAGGTGTAAGAGCCTACAAAGGTCAGGCTGCAAATTTAATTTCGGCACCGGATTTATTGACCGCTGCACTGCAAATTCATTCTGTAGAAGCACGTCATGCATCTGAAGTTCGACGCTTACGCGGATTAAAAGGATGGATTTCTAATGACGAAAGAGGCGCAGGAATGCCATCTGCAACGCAGGCTGTTTATAATGGCGAAGGAGTTACTGTTCAGGCAGGATTCAACACCGCAGCCTCATTTGGAGCTGCAGCAGGGTCAGAAGCTTATGATGAGCCACTTACGACTCAACAAGTTGTAGATATTGCAAATTTATTTATTGTTTAAGCAAAAACAATTCTAAATATTGAACCACCTTCGCGTTATTGTGAAGGTGGTTTTTTTTTATTGTTTTAAATATAAAACTGACCCCTTGATTTTCAGCATATAAAATATTCTTTTCAGGTATTTGGTTTTAAAATAATTAATTGTACTTTTGCATCCCCTTTATTGGGGATGGAATGTTTAATTAAAATAATATTATGGACGCATTAAGCTACAAGACAATTTCAGCTAGCAAAGCCACTGTAACAAAAGAGTGGATTGTTGTTGATGCAGAAGGTCATAACTTAGGTCGTCTTGCTTCAAAGGTTGCGATGATCTTAAGAGGTAAGTACAAGCCAAGTTACACACCACACGTTGACTGTGGAGATAACGTAATTGTTATCAACTCAGAAAAAATTAACCTTACAGGTACAAAAATGAATGACAAAATTTACATGCGTCATACAGGTTACCCAGGAGGACAAAGAACTTTAACTGCTAAAGTATTGCAATCTAAAAACCCTGCATTATTAGTAGAGAAAGCTGTAAAAGGAATGTTACCTAAAAACAAATTAGGAGCTGAACTTTTTAGAAATCTAAATGTTGTTGTAGGTGCTGAGCATACTCATGGAGCTCAAAAACCTAGAACTGTTAACCTAAACGATCTTAAGTAATGGGAGTTATTCACAAAATCGGTAGAAGAAAAACCGCTGTTGCACGTGTATATGTTTCTGAAGGAACAGGAAAAATCACTGTAAACAAAAAAGAATTCGCAACTTACTTTCCAACTGCAACTTTACAATACAAAGTTTTACAACCATTGTCTATGACAGAAAATGTAAACAACTTTGATGTAAAAGTAAACGTTTACGGAGGTGGTTCAACTGGACAGGCAGAAGCTGTAAGAATGGCATTAGCACGTGTTATGTGTGAAGTAAATGCTGAAAACAGAGGAATCCTTAAACCAGAAGGTTTATTAACAAGAGATCCAAGAATGGTTGAACGTAAGAAATTCGGTCAGAAGAAAGCTCGTAAGAGATTCCAATTCTCTAAACGTTAATATTACCTGTCTTGTGCATAAGGTACAAGACACTATCAATTATTTATTGAAATTAAAAAACACAGTTGTTGTTGCTCTCCTATCGAGGTAGGATATAGTTTAGCATCTAAATGTATAAAGCCAGGAATCGTTAGAAACCGCCATTTATACATTGCTAATCAACAGAACGTAAACTAGTACAAAAATGGCAAACAAAATAGAAGTAAAAGACTTACTAGAAGCAGGTGTTCACTTTGGACACATGACTAGAAAATGGGATCCAAACATGGCCCCTTACATTTATATGGAGCGTAATGGTATTCACATTATCAATCTATATAAAACTGCAGCAAAAATCGAAGAAGCTAACGAAGCTTTGAAAAAAATCGCTGCATCAGGTAGAAAAATCTTATTCGTAGCTACCAAAAAACAAGCTAAAGACATCGTTGCTGATAAAGCAAAGGCTGCAAACATGCCTTATATCACTGAAAGATGGCCTGGTGGAATGCTAACTAACTTTGTAACTATCAGAAAGGCAGTTAAAAAAATGTCTTCTATTGATAAAATGAAGAAAGATGGTACTTTCATGACGTTATCTAAAAAAGAGCGTTTGCAAGTTGATCGTCTACGTGCTAAATTAGAGAAAAACTTAGGTTCAATTGCTGATATGTCTAGACTACCTGCAGCATTGTTCGTAGTAGATATCAAAGCTGAACACATCGCAATAAAAGAAGCACAAAAATTAAACATTCCAGTTTTCGCAATGGTTGATACGAATTCTGACCCAAGAGAGGTTGATTACGTTATTCCTGCAAATGATGATGCTTCTAAATCAATTGACAAAATTTTATCTTTAGTAACTGCTGCTGTAATCGAAGGTCTTTCTGACAGAGGTTCTGACAAAGAAGCTGAAGTTTTCACAGAAGAAGCTCCTGCTACTGAAGCTGCTCCTGCAACTGAAGAATAAATCAAATTTAAATTCCAAATTTTAAATTCTAAATTCCAAAACACAAATTAAAAACGTTATGTTGATAATTTAATAAAATTGGAGTTTAGAATTTAGAAGATGGAATTTTTACTTTTAACATTAAAATTCAAAATATTATGGCAACAATTACTGCTGCAGACGTAAATAAATTAAGACAATCTACAGGTGCCGGAATGATGGACTGTAAAAAAGCTTTAGTTGAGGCTGACGGAGATTTCGATAAAGCTATTCAAGTCCTAAGAGAAAAAGGACAAAAAGTTGCTGCTAACCGTTCTGACCGTGAGTCTTCTGAAGGAGCTGCTGTTTCTTTTATCAATGCTGATAATACTAAAGGAGCTATCATCACTTTAAACTGCGAAACTGATTTCGTAGGTAAAAATGAAGCTTTCGTAACTTTGGCTAAAGAATTAGTAGAAAGAGCTATTAACTTCTCTAATAAAGAAGAATTCTTAGCTTCAGATTTCAACGGAATTACTGTTGCTGAAAAATTAATCGAGCAAACTGGAGTTATCGGAGAAAAAATCGAAATCGGTGGTTTTGAAATTTTAGAAGGTGCTTTTGTTGGATCTTATGTTCACGTTAACAAAATTGCTGCATTAACTGCAATTTCTGCTGCAATTCCTAACGCTGACGTTTTAACTAAAGATGTTTCTATGCAAGTTGCTTCTATGGGAGCTGATACATTATCTTACAAAGATTTTGATCCTGCTTTCGTTGAATCTGAACTTGCTGCTCGTATTGCTGTAATCGAAAAAGATAATGAAGAAGCAAAACGTTTAGGAAAAACTTTAAAAAATGTTCCTAAATATATTTCTTTCTCTCAATTAACTGAAGAAGTTTTAAAACAAGCTGAAGAAGATGCTAAAGCTGAATTAAAAGCTGAAGGTAAACCAGAGCAAATTTGGGACAAAATTATCCCAGGAAAAGTTCAACGTTTTATCTCTGACAACACTACTTTAGATCAAGAGAAAGCTTTGTTAGATCAAAACTTTATCAAAGACGATAGTAAAAAAGTTGGTGATTACGTTAAAGGATACAACGTTGAAATCACAGGTTTCAAAAGAGTTACTTTAGGTTAATATATTATTATTTCAATATAAAAAGCCCGAATATTTATTTATTCGGGCTTTTTTATTTTTACATTTTAATCTTAGATCTTTTCTATAATCGGAAAATTTCTCGCGCGCATCAAAGCATCAGATTTTGGCGCTCTTCCTCTAAAATTTTCATATCCTTTTTCGTTATCAATCGTATTTCCAACACTAAAAACAGTGTCATGCAACCTTTTTGCAACTACTTTATCATAAGATCCATTTGCTTCCGTAAAAGCCTCATAAGCATCTGCATTGATTACATCTGCCCATAAATAACTATAATAACCGGCTGCGTAACCATCACTCGAAAAAATATGAGCAAATTGCGGAATACGATGACGCATTACAATCTCTGACGGCATATTTAGCTTCTTTAAAGTCACTTTTTCAAATTCATCAGGATCAATAGTTTCAGTTGTCAAATGAAGCTCCATATCTACAAAAGAACTTGATATTGTTTCTACAGTTGCAAAACCTTCATTAAAATTGGCAGCCATTTCAATTTTCTCCACCATTGATTGTGGCAATGGCTCATTTGTTTTATAATGCAAAGCAAACTTATTCAACACTTCCGGAGTCGCCAGCCAATGCTCAAAAATCTGCGAAGGAAATTCAACATAATCTCTCGCTACTGATGTTCCGGACAACCTAGGATACGTAACATTCGAACACAATCCATGAAGAGCATGACCAAATTCATGAAACAAAGTCGTAGCATCGTCCCAGGAAATCAAAACCGATTCGTTTGAATCTCCTTTTATAAAATTGCAATTATTAGAAACAATCGGAAGCGTGTTTTCTAACTTTTGCTGATCACGATAAGAACTCATCCACGCGCCTGAACGCTTTCCTGTTCTTGCATAAGGATCAAAATACCACAAACCAATTGTTTTACCCAATGCTTTATCACTTACTTCCCAAACACGCACATCTTTATGATATACAGGAACATTTGTAATTTGTTCAAAACTTAAACCAAATAATTCTCCCGCAACCCAAAACATTCCTTCACGTAAATTCTCAAGCTGTAAGTATTGCTTAATCTCATTTTGATCCAAACTATATTTCGCCTTTCTTACTTTCTCAGTATAATAACGATAATCCCACGGCTCAATTTTAAAATTACCGCCTTCGACATTTACTATTTTCTGCATTTCGGCAACATCCTGATGTACTTTTTCGACAGCAGGTTTCCAAACGGATTCCATTAATTCTAAAGTTTTTGCAGGATCTTTTGCCATTTTATTCGACAAACTCCAATGTGCAAAAGAAGGAAAACCAAGTAACTTTGCTTTTTGACTTCGCAATTTAAAAATCGCAATAAGCGTTTCTTTGGTATCATTTTCATTACCATTATCACCACGTTTTACAAAAATTTCAAAAGCTTTTTCTCGTAAATCCCTACGATCAGAAAAAGTTAAAAAAGGTTCTATCGAAGAACGAGTATTAACGATACATCCCAAAGCATCAAGCTTGCGGCTTTTTGCTTCAGCAATCGCAGCATTTTTTATTTCTAAAGGCAAACCATCAAAATCACCTTCAACTTTCAGTTCAATAAACTGATTATTTTCTTCCGCTAATAAATTTTGACTAAATCTTGTAAAAAGCGTTGCCAATTCCTGATTAATCTTCCCAACTTTCTCTTTATTCAAATCATCCAATTCAGCACCTTCACGAACAAAATCAGTATAATACAACCAAATTAAACGTTGCTGCTCGCTGTTCAATTTCTCTTTTTCCTTCGAATTATATAAAGTCTCAATTCGAGAAAAAAGCTTTTTATTCTGATACATTTTATCATTTAAAGCTGATAGTTTTGGAGACATTTCTGTTTCTACAATTCCAAATTCAGAAGTAAATATATTTGAGCTATAAATTCCAAAAGCGGTATGAATTCGCGCAATCTTTTTCCCTGAATTCTCTAATGCAGCAATTGTATTTTCAAATGTTGGCGCCTCCGGATTATCTGCAATAGCATCAAATTCATTTAGATTTTCCTCAATTGCGATTTCAATTGCAGGTTTAAAATCCGCAATCTTATATTCGTCAAAAGCCGGAACTCCGCCATATGGCCCATTCCATTTTTCAAGTAATGGATTATTAGCATTTATTTTTTCATCAACAGTTAATGAAGTCTCACTCATGATATAATTGATATTTATTTTGTGTTTAATTTAAAAAAGAAAAACAAGTTCTCCTTTACCCAAAAGTACCCAAAAAATTAGAAATCAAAATAAAGTTTAACAAACCATATTTATAAATCGTGCAACACACAATTCGCAAACACATACTTCAACTTCAAAAGAAATAACTTAAATTTGAATCATCTTTTATGCCAAAAATATGTTTAAAACCAGAAGAGAAATTGTTTTTGTAATTCTAGCAGGAATCTTTATCACCAATGCCGTTGTAGCCGAACTAATTGGGGGAAAACTTATCCAAATTGGACCATTTGTAATGAGTATAGGCATTTTGCCTTGGCCAATTGTATTTCTTACAACAGATTTAATAAATGAATATTTTGGAGAAAAAGGAGTAAAGAAACTCTCTTTTATAACCGCTTGTTTAATTGCCTACGCTTTTTTAATATTATTTATGGCAATCGTTATTCCGGCTGCAAAAGGAATAAGTCCCGTAAATGATGAACAATTTCAAGCCGTTTTTGGACAAAGTATGTGGATTATTGTCGGAAGTTTAATTGCTTTTATGGCTTCTCAATTAATTGACGTTTGGATATTTTGGTTTTTCAAAAGACGAACCGGAGAAAGAAAAATATGGCTTAGAACCACCGGATCAACAGTAATCTCACAGTTATTTGATTCTTTTATAGTGCTTGGAATTGCATTCTGGCTTCCGGGAAAAATCGATTTTGATACCTTTATTTCATCAGGTTTAACCGGATATATATTTAAGCTTACCGTTGCCGTTGTATTAACCCCTGCGATTTATGCCGGACATCATTTGATAAAAAAATATTTAGAAAATGATCCTAATCCAGAAAATAAGAACCCAAAATAATGGCAACAGAAGAACAAATAAGATGCGGCTGGTGTTCAGCAAGCGATTTATACAAAAAATACCATGACGAAGAATGGGGCGTTCCGGTTTATGACGATCCAACTTTATTCGAGTTTTTAATTCTGGAAACCTTTCAGGCAGGTTTAAGCTGGATTACAATTTTAAACAAAAGAGAAAATTTCAGAGCAGCATTCGATCATTTCGATTATAAAAAAATAGCCAATTATTCTGAAGATAAAATTGAAGAATTATTACAGAATACAGGAATCATCCGTAATAAACTCAAAGTAAAATCAGCAGTTTCAAACGCTCAGGCCTTCATGAAAATTCAGGAAGAATTTGGCAGTTTCTCTACCTATATCTGGAAATTCACCAACGGAAAACCCATCAACAACAACCCAAAAACATTAAAAGATGTTCCGGCTACTACTCCACTTTCAGATGAAATTAGCAAAGATTTAAAGAAAAGAGGATTTAAATTTGTAGGTTCCACCGTAATTTACGCACACATTCAAGCCACCGGAATGGTCAACGATCACGTTGAAGATTGCTGGAAAAGAAAGAAATAGTCTTAAGTATTCAGTCACAATTTTCAGTTTTTTTTGAACCTGAAACTTGAAACCTGAAACTTTTAAACAAAAATTACATATATTTGCTTCACACTTTAGGGGTGTCTACAACTTTGTAGGCTGAGATTTTACCCTCTGAACCTGATCTAGTTCATACTAGCGTAGGGAAAAGTAAGATGACTTCTGCGCGCATTTTTATGCGCAATTGTAGCCATTCCTAAAGTATAACTGCATACTAAACTAAAAGGAATGGAACTAAAAATCAACCAACAAATCAAACAATTCAATGCTGAATCGCTAAGCGTTCAATCATTGCTCGATCTCGAAATTCCCAATAAACAAAACGGAATTGCTGTTGCCGTAAATAATACTGTCGTTCCAAAACTCAATTGGAACCAATATCTCGTACAAGAAACCGACGAAATTTTAATTATTTCAGCAACACAAGGAGGATAATATGGCTGCCTAAACGGGCTATCCGTTTCAAGTCCGCAGTCGTCAACCAAAAAAATATAGTCTTAGCAAAGCTTCCGCTGGTCGCTTTCCTAATCCTTATTTTTTTACGGTTTCCTTCTTTACGGGCTTTCCACTTCTATCCCTGGCAGAAAAACAAATTCCAAGAATTATCCCGATGCTTCGGGACCAAATTCCAATTAAAAAAACATATAAAAGAACAACATAAAAAGACGCACTGCTGTGCGCCTCTACGGAAAAATAAACATAAAAACACAATCAAGATCAACTTGAAACCTGAAACAAAAAAACTATGACTACAGAAGAACAAATTTCCAGAACTCCTTTCCCCAACTCCAAAAAAATATATGTAAACGGAGAAATTCACCCTATAAAAGTCGCTATGCGCGAAGTTATTTTAAGTGATACAAAACTTTCAAATGGAGGAATTGAGAAAAATCCGCCTGTGACTATTTACGACACTTCCGGAGCTTATACTGATCCAAACATCGAAATTGATATTCGAAAAGGATTACCTCGCTTACGCGAAAATTGGATTTTAGAACGAAATGATGTCGAAATCCTGAACGAAATCACTTCTGATTACGGACAAACCCGATTGAAAGACGAAAGTCTGAATCATCTTCGATTCGAATATTTGCATCAGCCAAAAAGAGCAAAAAAAGGCGCAAACGTAACACAATTATACTACGCAAAACAAGGTATCATAACTCCCGAAATGGAATATATTGCCATTCGTGAAAATCAACGAATCGAGCTTTTGAACGAACAAACCAAAGCAATGCAATGTCAGCATTCAGGACATAGTTTTGGAGCTAATACTCCAAAAAGCAAAATAACCCCCGAATTTGTTCGAAGTGAAGTAGCTTGCGGAAGAGCCATAATTCCAAATAACATCAATCATCCTGAGAGCGAACCTATGATTGTTGGACGCAACTTCCTCGTAAAAATAAATGCCAATATCGGAAACAGTGCTGTAACTTCAAGCATCGAAGAAGAAGTTGAAAAAGCAGTTTGGGCTTGCCGTTGGGGCGCCGATACTATCATGGATTTATCAACCGGTAAAAATATTCACGAAACCAGAGAATGGATTATTCGTAATTCACCAGTTCCAATTGGAACAGTTCCAATTTATCAAGCACTAGAAAAAGTAAAAGGAATTGCCGAAGATTTAACTTGGGAAGTTTTCCGCGATACTTTAATCGAGCAGGCAGAACAAGGCGTTTCGTATTTTACCATTCACGCTGGTGTTTTATTGCGTTACATTCATTTAACCGCAGATCGCGTTACCGGAATTGTTTCCCGTGGCGGATCAATCATGGCGAAATGGTGTTTATTCCATCATAAAGAAAACTTTTTATACACACATTTCGAGGAAATCTGCGAAATCATGAAACAATATGATGTAGCTTTTTCATTAGGCGATGGTCTACGTCCAGGTTCCATTGCAGATGCCAATGATGCCGCTCAATTTGCCGAATTAGAAACTTTAGGCGAGCTAACAAAAATCGCCTGGAAACACGATGTACAAGTTTTCATTGAAGGTCCTGGTCACGTGCCAATGCACATGATTAAAGAGAATATGGACAAACAATTAGAACATTGCAGTGAAGCTCCATTTTATACTCTTGGGCCTTTAACAACTGATATTGCGCCGGGTTACGATCATATCACATCAGCAATTGGAGCTGCTATGATTGGTTGGTATGGCTGCGCAATGTTGTGTTATGTAACGCCAAAAGAACATCTTGGATTGCCCAATAAAAAAGACGTAAAAGATGGTGTTATAACTTATAAAATATCCGCTCATGCTGCTGATTTGGCCAAAGGTCATCCAGGAGCACAATATCGTGACAATGCCTTAAGTAAAGCACGTTTTGAATTCCGTTGGGAAGATCAGTTTAATTTATCATTAGATCCTGATACAGCAAGAGAATTTCACGATGAAACTCTTCCTGCAGATGGTGCAAAAGTGGCACATTTCTGTTCGATGTGCGGACCAAAATTCTGTTCTATGAAAATATCTCAGGAAATTAGAGATGTTGCAGCAGCCGAAAAAGGTATGCAGGAAAAGTCAGAAGAGTTCATTGAGCAAGGGAAAGAGATTTATATTTAAGCAGAAGAAAGAGCAAAGAATAAAGAAAAAAGACTATAGAGGAAAGACTATGATTGTAATTACAAATCCTTCTGCTATCGCAAATGAAATCAGCTTAATTGATTCTTTATTTGAAGAAGGATTGTCTTTACTTCATGTTCGGAAACCTGATTTTTCTGAGATTGAAATGGTGGAATTTATTAATCAGATAAAATTAGAATATCGATCTAAATTGGTGTTACACAATCATCATCAATTGGCAGAAAATTTTGGAATCAATAGAATTCATTTTTCCCAAAAAGAAAGAAAACACGATCCAGATTTTCCTGCAAGGTTTCTAAAACCTTGTAGGTATAATTCAACATCAACACATTCAATTGAAGATTTCAATTCATTGGAAAATTTTGATTACGCTTTTTTAAGTCCTGTTTTTTCAAGTATTTCCAAGGAAGATTATCATCCGAAAGAAGACCTTTTTGAAGCATTAAAATCAAGAACAAATAAAAAAACAAAAGTCATCGCTTTGAGCGGAATTAATTCTGAAAACATCAAAAAAACACTTGAAAACGGTTTTGACGATGTAGCGCTTTTAGGAACAATTTGGAATCATAAAAATCCAATAAAACAATTCAAATTATGTCAGAAAATCGTCCTTTCGCACTCACTATAGCAGGTTTTGACCCAACTGGCGGCGCTGGTGTTTTGGCTGATATCAAGACATTTGAACAGCATCAGGTAACTGGTTTTGCGATTACAACTGCAAACACAATTCAGACTGAAAATGAGTTTTTTGACATTGAATGGACAAATATAAATTTTGTAATTCGTTCTATTGAAACCTTATTCCACAATTATAAAATCAGTACTGTAAAAATTGGAATCGTACCTTCTTTACATTATTTAAACCGAATTCTTTCGACAGTAAAATTAGTATCTCCAACTACTCAAATTGTTTGGGATCCGGTTTTAAAATCAACAACAGAATTTGAATTCATTAAAATTGAAGATCGTTTAGACTTGAACAAAATTCTATCCAAAATCGATTTGATAACGCCAAACTATAATGAAATAGAAATTTTATTCCCCGGTTTTGTTTCAGAAAAACTTTGGTTACAAAATGAAATACCAACTAATGTTTTGCTAAAAGGAGGACATAATTCAGCTGAAATTGGCACTGATCGTTTGTTCTTGAAAAATGAAATTATTGATTTATTACCCTCAGAAAAAAAATGCTTCGAAAAACATGGTTCCGGCTGTGTTTTATCATCAGCAATCGCCGCAAATCTGGCATTGAATCAAACTCCAAAAGAGGCTTGTAAAAATGCTAAAACCTACATAGAAAAATACCTGAGTTCAACTAACCATTTAATCGGATATCATTATGTACAATAAATTGCAATATATCTCACAGGGAAAAACAATCGAAGAACAATTGTATAATATTCATCAGGCTCTCGATGCCGGATGTGATTGGGTGCAAATGCGTTTCAAAGATCAAACTGCCAAAGACACTTTTGCTTTAGCGGAAGCGGTAAAATTTTTATGCGAAGAATATCTAACCAATTTTATCGTAAACGACAATCTCTATCTCGCGCAACAAATTGCAGCAGACGGAGTTCATTTAGGCTTAACCGATATGAATATTGCCGAAGCCAGAGCAATTCTGGGAAACACAAAAATCATTGGAGGAACCGCAAATACTTTTGAAGATATTGAAAATCACGTAAAAAATGGCTGTGATTATATTGGTTTAGGTCCTTTTAGATTTACTGCCACAAAAGAAAAATTAAGTCCGATTTTAGGCTTATCCGGTTATTTTGAGATTCTTCAAAAAATGAAAAAAAATAAAATTTCAATTCCGGTTTATGCCATTGGCGGAATCAATTTAAAAGATATAAATCCGTTAATGGAAACTGGAATCCACGGAATTGCCGTTTCCGGAATGATCACGGAAAGCGACGAAAAGAAAAAATTAATTCAACAATTAAACGAAAAGTTATATGCAAACGTCATTGTTTAACATTGGAGATAAAACCTTTAAATCTCGTTTGTTTTTAGGAACGGGAAAATTTGGTTCAAACCTTGAAATGGAAGAAGCTATTCTGGCTTCTGAAAGCGAATTGGTTACCGTTGCCTTAAAACGTATCGATCTCGAAACAGAAACGGATGTTATTTTATCACATTTAAAACATCCAAATATCAACTTATTACCTAATACTTCGGGTGCCCGAAATGCCAAAGAAGCTGTTTTCGCGGCTCAATTAGCACGTGAAGCCTTAGAAACAAATTGGATAAAATTAGAGATTCATCCTGATCCAAAATACTTAATGCCGGATCCAATCGAAACTTTAAAAGCAACCGAAGAACTTGCTAAACTTGGTTTCTTCGTTTTGCCTTATATTCATGCAGATCCAGTTTTATGCAAGCATTTAGAAAGCGCAGGAACAACGGCCGTTATGCCTTTAGGTTCACCAATTGGCAGTAATAAAGGTCTTAAAACAATAGATTTCTTAGAGATTATTATTGAACAAAGCAATGTTCCTGTAATTGTAGATGCCGGAATTGGCGCTCCTTCTGACGCGGCAAAAGCAATGGAAATTGGTGCCGATGCTGTTTTAGTAAATACCGCAATTGCTGTGGCCGGAAATCCAAAATTAATGGCTGAGGCGTTTAAAGAAGCTGTTATTGCAGGCCGAAAAGCATTCGAAGCAAAAATTGCAAACCAACACAATTTTGCTGTAGCTTCTAGTCCTTTGACATCTTTTCTTTATGAGATTTAACCGCAAAGTTCGCAAGGTTTTTTCGCAAAGTTCGCTAAGCTTTGCGAACTTTTAGACAAATATAAAGAACACAAAGCTTAGCGAACTTTGCGTAAATCTTAGCGTACTCTGCGGTAAAAAAATACTCGCAGTTAAAACACAATCCAATGAAAACATTTAAATCAGTTTTTGAACAATATAACTGGGATTCCATTCAATCTAAAATATACCAAACATCATCAAAAGATGTTGAACGCTCTTTGTCTAAAACCAAACGAAATCTTGATGACTTTTTGATTTTGATTTCTCCTGTTGCACAAAATTACTTGGAACAAATGGCGCAACAATGCCATGAAATCACCAAAAAACGTTTTGGAAAAACAATTCAAATGTATGCCCCGCTTTATTTAAGCAACGAATGCCAGAACATTTGTACCTATTGTGGTTTTAGTTTAGACAATAAAATCAAACGAAAAACACTTTCTGATACCGAAATTAAACTTGAAGTTGAAGCATTAAAAAACACTGGTTTTGATCATGTTTTATTGGTTACAGGCGAAGCAAATTATACTGTAAATATTAATTATTTCCTGAACGCGATTGCTTTAATACGAAAGCAGTTTTCGATTATTTCCGTTGAAGTTCAACCGTTATCGACGGAAGATTATGAACGTTTGCATGAAGCCGGAGTATATTCCGTTTTGGTATATCAAGAAACTTATCATCAGGAAGTCTATAAAAAATACCATACGAAGGGTAAAAAATCAAATTTCGATTATCGATTAGAAACTCCTGACCGAATTGGCACTGCAGGAATTCATAAAATTGGTTTAGGCGTTTTACTTGGTTTGGAAGATTGGCGAACAGATAGTTTTTTTAATGCTTTGCATCTGGATTATCTTCAGAAAAAATATTGGCAAACTAAATATTCCGTTTCATTTCCGAGATTGCGTCCTGCGGAAGGAATTATTGAGCCTAATTTTATTATGGATGATAAAGATTTAACTCAACTTATTTGTGCTTATCGTTTATGGAATGAAGATCTTGAAATCTCCATTTCGACTCGTGAAAATGAGAAATTCAGAAACAACATTATTCCAATTGGTGTTACAAGTATGAGCGCTGGATCTAAAACAAATCCGGGTGGTTATGTTGTTGATCCACAATCATTAGAACAATTTGAAATTAGCGATGAACGTTCTGCAAAAGAAATTGCTGAAATTATAAAAAACTCAGGTTACGAACCCGTTTGGAAAGACTGGGACAAAATATACAGTCATAAAGAGGAAAGTCTTAAAGTCTAAAGTAAAATGCTTTTTACTTCAATTCCAGCTTTCAATTTCGACTTTTGACCTTCGACTTTACAACTTTAAGACTTAAATTAAATGAGCATTATACAAGAATTCCTGCGTTATAACAGACAAACTATATTACCTGAAATTGGTGACGAAGGACAAGAAAAATTAAAAAAAGCAAAGGTTTTAGTTATTGGCGCCGGAGGTTTAGGCTGTCCCATTTTGCAATATATTGCAACGGCTGGTATCGGTTTTATTGGCATAATGGATTTTGATACTATTGAAATTCATAATCTCCACAGACAAATTTTATATACCGAAAATGAAATTGGTCAAAGCAAATCACTTGTTGCAAAAGACGTTGTTTCAAAACTAAATCCTTTAATTGAAGTTAAAGCCATAAACGAGAAATTAACCACTGAAAATGCAAGTCAAATTATTCAACAATATGATATTATTGTTGATGGTTCTGATAATTTTGCGACACGTTATTTGGTTAATGATACTTGTGTTGTTTTACAAAAACCATTGGTTTACGGAAGTATTTTAAAATTTGAAGGTCAGGTTACAGTTTTTAATCACAATGGAAGCAAAAATTTACGTGATTTATTTCCTGAAATGCCAGATCCTAAAGAGCTTCCGAATTGTAATTTGAACGGAGTTTTAGGAACTTTACCCGGAATTATTGGCACAATGATGGCGCACGAAACCTTAAAACTAATTCTGGAATTACCTACTTTAAAAAACGAATTAGTCCTTTTTAGTACGCTAAATTGGAGTTTTACAAAACTGAATTTCTAGAAAACAAGTTCATCTCCAACGTTAATAATCCCTGAATTTAAGCTCACAATATTAGTTCCGAATAAAACAGAATTATTTACTACTCGATATTTACTTAAGGTTTTTAGAGGTTCTTTTTTTAATTTACCATTGTCCGGATCATTATTTACCATGATACATCTTCCGCAAGGTTTTATGTTTTTAAAATCAACTTCTCCTATTTTAAAAGTATCAAAATCATCTTCTTCATGAGGATTTTGACTGCTTATGACAATATTTGGACGAAATCTCAAAACGGTGATTTTATCTGTTAGTTTTTCATTTAGAAAATCTAAACTTTGACTTCCTATCATTAAATACGGATAACCATCGGCCAGACTTACATTGAAAGTTTCTTTTAATCTTGAACTTTCATGTTTACGATCTCCACTTTTGATTATTTTTACCAATTTACATTCAAATCCTAAACGTTCGCTGAACCATTTAGAAGTTGCAGGATTCACTTCTATTACTTCACTTTTATCATCCCAAACGTTAACTTTTATCGAATTTTCTAAATGTTCATCAATAGAGAATTCATGTTTTTGATCCTGAAAAGTAATACTGATTTTTCCATCTGAAATCTGCGGATAAAACTGACTCATAATACGATGTTCTCGCTGCGTTATCATTTGATTATCTGCATCGATTAACATCCATCTGCGATCATTTTCGAATCCCATTTCTTCAGCCAAAGCATTTTTACAACTAATTCCGGCTAAGCTTTTTATCGGATAGATATAGATTTCTTTTACAACATGAATTGCACTCATTTTTATTTACTTTTTAAAATAGACATAAATTCATCACGATCAATTTCGCGACAGCCTAAACTCTCTAAATGCGAATTATAAACCTGACAATCTAAAAGTTTGTAATTCTTTTTTTCTAAATAATTAACCAAAGCTATAAAAGCCACTTTTGATGCATTTGATACTTTTGAAAACATACTTTCACCACAAAAAACGTGTCCTAAATCAATACCGTACAAACCTCCAACTAGAACCTCATCTTGCCAAACCTCAATAGATTTTGCAATTCCTTTTTCGTTCAATTTGCAATAAGCATCAATCATTTCATCTGAAATCCATGTTCCGTTTTGACCTTCGCGTTCTATTTTTTGGCAATTCAAAATCACGTCTTTAAAACTTGCATTAAGAGTAACTTTAAACTGATTTCTATTCAATACATTTCTCATGCTTTTGGAGATAATTAATTCATCCAAAAACAAAACCATTCTGGGATCCGGCGCCCACCAAAGTATAGGTTCGCCTTCATTAAACCAAGGAAAAATTCCGCTTTTGTAAGCCAACTCTAATCTCTCCGGATTTAAATCGCCGCCAACTGCCAGAATTCCTTCTTCGTCAGCTTCTGAAACCGGAGGGAAAAATAGTTCTTCAAATATATAATGCATCTTTTAAATAAAATTCCAATTTTTAAATTCCAAACTATGTTCAATATTGTCATTTCGACGAAGGAGAAATCTCCATAAGAAACTCCGCAACGAAAATCCAATCTTTGTCGAGCTCCTCGCGAAGATTTCTCCTTCGTCGAAATGACAATTATTATGGTTGTTTTGTGTAATACTAAAGTTCCTTACAACCTTGGTCTTTGACAAAAAACTGAGAATAAAAAACAAAATTCCAAACCCCAATTACATATTATATGAATTGGAATTTGGAATTTATAACTTTAAAATTTACTTCTTAGAAAGGTAAATCGTCCGGTTCGTCTTCGTTTAAATTAGTTGCCGGAGCAAAAGCTTCTGCTGCAGGCATTGGAGCCGTTTGTGCAGGACCTTCTGGCGCTAATCTTTCGATTCTCCAACCTTGAATACTATTGAAATATCTGGTTTCTCCTTGTGGATTAACCCATTCTCTTCCTCTTAAATTGATAGAAACTTTTACTGCCTCTCCTTGTTTGTAGCTACTTAATAAATCGCATTTATCTTGTGTAAATTCGATCAAAATATGCTGTGGATACTGCTCATCTGTGGTAACAACCAACTCTCTTTTTTTGAATGCAGCACTAACTTGTTGCTCTGGGTTAACCACTTTTACTTTTCCTGTAACTTCCATCTTCTTCTATATTAATTATTGTTTCTTTTCTTATTTCTTTGCTAAAAGCACTTTCCATGCAGATGAAATATCATCTTTATTCAGGTATTTTTTGGCTTCTAAATGTACTTTTTCCTGATCATCCGAGCTTAGAACTCCTTTCACAGAAAAATTTTCCTTCACAAATATACTAACTTCTTCCGTCGTAGGCAAGGCTTCTATATTGCCTAATTTTCCAAGATCATTTCCATCAAATACGGGACTTTCCTTGATATAATTAGGAATCACGTCTACGCCTACTCCTAAAGTTGTAAGCGGTTTTGGCACTTCAAAAAGTCCTTGATTTGACCTTGAATACCAATTACTTCCCAATCTTGAAACCAAATCTATTTTATGCTGATCGATTGCTCCGTTTTCATCTAAAATAGCTTCATGAATATGCATTTTAACCACTTCACATAGAATCAAATTTCCTGCTCCGCCTTCTGTTCCTAACGGAATTATCTGCGTGATTTTGCATTCAAACTGCACCGGAGACTCTTTTACCCGATATGGTTTTACCAAATCTGACGGTATTTGGGTTAATCCTGCTTTTATAAATTCATTTACACCTTCAGCATATTCAGTACTGGCTAATGATGTTTGTTGTACCAAATCATAATTAACTACATTAATTACTACCTCGCGGGTTGCTTCGGCATTAATCAAAGTGTGTTTTATAGTATTATCGCGTACACGACGTGCCGGAGAAAAAACTAAAATTGGAGGATTGGCACTAAACACATTAAAGAAACTAAATGGCGACAAATTCGGGATTCCTTTTGTACTAATCGTACTTGCAAATGCAATTGGTCTGGGTCCGACAGCACTTTGTAAATAACCATGCAATTTTGCCGTTGTAACTTCTTTTGGATCGATGCTAATCATAGAATTTCACTTTTTAACCGAATCTCGTTTCGGCAACTACAAAAGTAGAGAAATCGTTTATCCCAAAGAAATACTTTTGGACATAAAAGCAAAAAAAATCTTTAAAGAATCATAAAATATTAAATGTGTTTATTTCGTTATATTTATACCTCAAAAAATAATTTATGCTTTTTTCCGAAAGAAGAAATACAACCCGTTGGATCATTGTTTCTATTTCCTTTTTAATCATCTCTTTGATTCTTTGGAATACTTATACCTTTTTCCAAATTTTCAAAAATGAGGAACGTCTTAAAATGAATCTTTGGGCAAATGCTCAAAAAACATTAGTTAATGCAGACGAAAATACAGACTTAGATCTTCCACTCGATATCTTGAACAACAACACTACTGTTCCGGTTATGTTAACGATGTATGATAAAGTTATTAGTTCTGTAAATGTTCCCGAAGAAATCCTGGCTGACGATAATAAATCAATGTCATATTTAAAAAATCTAAAAAGCGAAAACGAACCTATTATTATTGATTTTGCTCCCGGAAGACGTCAGGAAGTATATTATGGAAATTCGGCATTATTAAATAAACTCAAATACTATCCGATTGCTTTATTATTGATTATATTTTTGTTTGGTGCTTTGATTTATAACTTCTACCGAAGCACTAAAATGGCAACTCAAAATAAACTTTGGGCAGGAATGGCAAAGGAAACTGCACACCAAATCGGAACACCTTTATCTTCGTTAATTGGTTGGGTTGAAATTTTAAAAACAGAGGAAATTGACCAATCGATTACAGTAGAAATAGAAAAAGATATTGAACGATTGCAAACTATTACGGATCGTTTTTCTAAAATTGGATCTGTTCCCGTTTTAGAAGAACATGATATTATTGCAGAAACATTACATACTTATGAATATTTGCAATCTCGTTTTTCTAAGCAAGTTGCATTTTCCTATAACGCTCCCAAAGATCCTATTTTGACTATGATTAATCCAACTTTGCATAGTTGGACTATCGAAAACTTAGTAAAAAATGCAATCGATGCCATGAAAGGCAAAGGAACGTTAGACCTTCAGATTGAACAAGATACACATCATGTAAAAATAAACGTAAAAGATTCCGGAACGGGAATTTCTAAAAATCAATTCAAAACTATTTTCGAACCTGGTTTCACTACTAAAAAACGCGGTTGGGGATTGGGACTTTCACTTACCAAAAGGATTGTCGAAGAATATCATCGTGGAAAAATAAAGGTCTTACATTCTGAAATTGGAAAGGGAACTACATTTCAAATTTCTCTAAATAAAAAAAGTGCCGTAAAATAATTTACGGCACTTTTTTTGTCAGGTTGAGCGAAGTCGAAACCTTTTATAGTTTACAAATTCGCCTGAATACTTTTAGCCAAAGCTTCAAATTCTTCTTTAGAAAGTTTTACTTTATTATGAAAACGCATTTCATCCATTTCGTTTAATGGAATCAAGTGAACGTGTGCATGTGGCACTTCTAAACCAACAACTGCCATTCCTACTCTTTTGCATGAAACTGTTTTCTCTAAAGCTATTGCAACTTTCTTAGAAAATTTCATTAACCCTAAATACAATTCATCATCCATTTCAAAAATCTTATCGATTTCTTGTTTCGGAATACAAAGTGTATGTCCTTTAGCATTTGGATTTACATCTAAAAAAGCCAAATAATTATCGTCTTCAGTAATTTTATATGCAGGAATTTCTCCGTTTACTATTTTGGTAAATATTGATGACATTGTTTATTCGTTTATTTGGTTAATCGTTTAACCGACTTAACTATTAAAATCTTAATAATGAGATTGCTTCGTTCCTCGCAAGGACTTAGTCTCTTGTAATTTCTAATATTTCGAATTTCAAAACTCCATTTGGCACAGTGATTTCTGCAACTTCACCAACTGATTTTCCAAGTAAGCCTTTTCCAATAGGAGAAGTTACTGAGATTTTGCCAGTTTTCAGGTCCGCTTCACTTTCAGCAACAAGCGTATATTTCATTTCCATTCCGTTGCCTTGATTCTTAATTTTTACATTAGAAAGAACCAATGCTTTTGAAACATCTAATTGTGATTCGTCAATTAATCTTGCATTAGAATATACTTCCTCCAATTTAGAAATTCTCATTTCCAGCAATCCTTGTGCTTCTTTTGCTGCATCATACTCGGCGTTTTCAGATAAATCACCTTTGTCTCTTGCTTCTGCTATATCTTGAGATGCCTTAGGACGCATTACACTTTTTAAATGCTCCAACTCATCTTTCAACTTTTTTAATCCTTCTGCGGTATAATAAGATACTTTACTCATAACTTCATCGTTTATATAAATACAAAAAATCCCATCGGGACGGGATTTTGTATTACAAATATACTATTATTTTTAATAGTACATAATTATATGTTAATCATATAAATTTCAAACCTAAATAATTTATTTTTGTTTCACCAATTCTTATTAAAATAATGAAAAAAATCTGTCTTATAATCGTCTTTGTTTCTGTGCTCTTCTCTTGTAGTGATAATAACAAAAGCAATAAAAACCCTAATATCCCTAATTATTCCGTTAATCTATCGATAGATATGAACCTTCCGTCTTACTCCAATCTTAAATTTGCGAGCAATGCCGTTATCGTTCCTAACTATGGAGCAAAAGGAATTATTGTTTTTAATGCAGGAAGCGGCTATAATGCATTTGATGCAGCATGCCCAAATCAAGCCATAACTGCGTGTACCGCGATGACAATTGATGGCATTAATGCTGTTTGTTCTTGCGATAAATCTTCTTACAGTTTATTTACCGGACTTGGAGGCAAAGAATATCCCTTAAAGCAATATCGTGTTGAAGTTTCCGGAACTGTAATTCACGTTTACAACTAAAATAAAAAAGCCTGAAAGTTTTAAATTTTCAGGCTTTTTTATTTTCAGAAATTTTCTAGAATTTCAAAGTCAATCCAGCAAGGAAATTAATTCCTGCCTGAGGATAATAATACGGATAAACATCCCACATATATCCGTTTGAAACATATTTTTTATCCAGAATATTATTTACCAAACCAGTAATCATAATTGATTTAAAGATCGATTTGGGTTTAATTTCGTAAGAAACATTTAGATCGTTTACAAAATAATCTGCCAGTTTTGCTGCCGGTAATTCGATATTGTTCATATATTGCTCGCCAACATATTTTTGTAATAACGAAATATGCAAACTTTGAATCGGGCTATAAACAATGATATTCCCTGCAATAACATTTGGTGAATAAGCAATATTTGTTGTTCCGTAATATTGTCCTTCAACCGCTAAATCAACGTTTTTATTACTGCTTAAAGTAAAGTTTGGTCTAAGAATAAATTTCTCCGAAAGTTTGATTGTCGCATCTACCTCAAAACCTAAACGATAACTTTTTTCAGTGTTTGCACGAATTGGCGCTCCAACATCATCCAATCTACCGGTTAAAATCAATTGATCTTTATAGGCCATATAATAGAAATTAGAATTTAATTGAAACTTTTCTGAATTGAATCTCCAACCCAATTCAAAATCATTTAATTTTTCCGGTTTTGCATTTCCACCTTCGTAATCTGTTCTGTTTGGTTCACGATTTGCTCTTGCATAAGAAAAATAAAGTGTATTTTTTTGATTGATTTCGTAATTTAAACCTGCTTTTGGATTAAAGAAATTGAAGTTATCATCAACAACTCCTGTTTCTTTAGAATTGGCTTTATACTTTACATTTCTGTATTGTAAATCGCCATAGAAACTTAATCTCTCCGTAAACTGATAATTTGCTTTCGCGAAAATATTTCCATCGGTTTTTGTTGAGAAATCATCATAATAATGATCTCCTAATTCCGACGGACCAGAATTTCTTGCCCAGATTACTTTACCATAATGATCTCCTTCATATTTATTCCAGCCTCCGCCAATAATTACATCTAACTTTTCTTCTTTGTATTTTGCTGAAAAAGTTGTTCCGTAAAAATCATTGTCTAACCATTTCTGACGAATTAAATCAGTTCCCGGAACTAATTCTCCTAAGTCATTTTCAACCATTTTAGTCGGATTAATTGGTCCATATCCTTCAATTGGTTCATTATATTTATAATTTTCATAATACCCTAATCCTTTAGTATAATGAACAGCTAAGTTGCTGCTCCATTTATCAGACCATGACTCGCTCCAATGCAATTGATAATGATTTTGATTATAATTATCCGTTTCGTTATCATAGAAACGAACATTTCCTGCTTCATCTATATACTTTCCAGCCGAATTATAAGTTCGGTCTGAATTTAATGTCTCAGCATCAATTCCGTTCCAGGATTGGTATGTTTTCTCCGTTCCTCCAAAAACTAACGCTTTGATTAAAGTTGTTTTTCCAACATAAGTTCCCTGAAGAAAATATGATTTAAGATCTGAACTACCGCGATCTATATAACCATCAGATTTAATTGTAGACAAACGTCCGGCAAGTTCAAAATGATCATTTAATAAACCTGTACTAAATTTTACAGTATTTTTATTGGAATTAAAGCTTCCGTAAGAACTCGAAATTTCTCCTGTTGGTTTCGAAGCATAACTATCTGTAAGCATATTTAAACTCGCACCAAAAGCTCCTGAACCATTCGTAGAAGTTCCTACGCCGCGTTGTAATTGTAAACTTTCTACAGACGAAGCAAAATCAGGCATATTAACCCAAAAAGTTCCCTGACTTTCAGCATCATTATAAGGAATTCCGTTGATGGTTACGTTTACTCTTGTAGCATCGCTTCCGCGGACTCTGATTCCGGTGTAACCTATTCCGCCTCCTGCATCAGAAGTCGTAACAACAGATGGCAAATAATTCATTAAAACTGGAATATCTTGTCCTAAGTTTCTAAATTTTATTTCTTTTTTATCCATGTTACTAAATGTAACCGGAGTTTTTGTAGTAACACGAACCGCCGAAACTAATACATCGTCAAGCTTGTTAACTTTGGTAGAATCTTGTTCCTGAGCAATAGAGGAAAGAGAATAGAGGAAAGAAAATAGAATAAAGAAAATAGATTTGATTCTGGTTATGTTTTGAACCTTAGAACCTTTGTAACTTAGTACCTCAGTACCTTTAAAAATAGTTTTCATTCGTAAAGAATTACGAATAAAAGGGGGAATTATTCTTTGTTAAAATTAATAAATGTTTCACGACAAAATATAGTTCGCACGATAAACTTGTCGTTTTTTCCCTTAGCAACATTACTCGCTCAGGTTCTTTGGGTATGATCTCAGCTCGTTATTTAGAGCACCCCTTTGAGACAGTGCAAATGTAGTGTTAAAAATTACAAAAATCAATGGCAATTGCAAAAATCAAATTTCAGATTTTGAATTTTAGATTTTCACAAAACGAACAAATTTACATAAACATCGCCGTTATTTAATTTAGTTTGATCTGTGGAGATTTTTTAACTAATATTAAATTTTCATTTTTTAGTTTCTCTACATCTTTATCCAATAATCTATATTGAAATACATCTGAAGTATCTTGTTTATAATTAATTACCGATGAATTTACCATATTAATTAAAAGCCTGTCTAATAATATTTTATCATTTGAAAAATCAATTTTATTATCAAAAAAATCATTCGACAACTTAAAATAATGTTTAAAATCTTTTATGTTTATAGCTGCGTCAATATCATACTCTTTATTAGGTTTCATAATATGAATACTCCCAGTATATATAGGCATTTTTATTTTTTGCAATGTATCTATTAAAAAAAGTTGAGATAATTTATTATCAAAAGAATTAGAACGCGCAATAAAGACTTTAGTTTCATTTGAAACATTTTTTATTTTGAAATGAAGATGATAAATTGGAGGGAGCTCTGCATCTACATTTGGATTCATTTTTAAATAGACATCATGACCTAAATATTCAATACTAATTTCATCAGCATTTATGCGAGTACAACTTATAAAAATAATAAAAAGCACTAAAATTGAAAATTGAATATTTTTAAATAATTTCATTTTACAAAGTTATATGTGAAGAATTAAATTCCAATTGAAAATCCATGAGATGAGCTTTTTGGAATTTATAAATTAGAATTTTATTCTAAATCTGGTTTTCTGCGGGATTGCTTTCTCTCAGAAATATTCTTTTTGTCTTTGATTCGTTTTTTAATAACAGATTTCGGAATCTTAGTCGCTTTACGAACTTTAGGAACAAACAATCCTTTTTTGATGATTTCTAAAAAACGTTTTACAACAATATCTTTGTTTTTAAGCTGACTTCTGTCTTCATCACAATTTAAAATCAGAATATTTTCAGTTGTTAAACGAGACGAAATATTAGTTAATAAAAGTAATTTCTCTTCTTCAGACAAAGCTTGTGAAACATTCAAATCAAAAGTCAAAACTACTTTCGATGATACTTTGTTCACGTTTTGCCCGCCTGCACCACTACTTCTAACAGCTTTAAAAGTTAACTCCGATATTATTTTTTCGATATCCATTTATTGTGGCTGATGAGCTGGTTTTAATAAATCGTTTACGGTTTTTACCGGATTAAAAGTAATTAATGGAACTGCTACAAAAATAGTTAACCAATTAGCCATTGCACCATTCCACAATCCTGGCAATTCATAGCTTTTTACTAATTTTCCATCAACGCTTTTTTCGACAATAAAACCTGCTTTTTGATCCACAAACTTTAGTAAATCAAACTTTTCGTTCTTATAATTTTTGATTCCGCAAACTAAATCAACGGGATTAAAATGAGTTGCTACCGCCAGAATTTCCTGTTGCTTTTTATTCGTTAAATCTACTTGCGAAGTTTCTACAATTTGCAATGAAATTAATCCTTTATCATTCATTACCCAGAATGGTCCTCCTCCAGGTTCTCCTTCATTTTTCACCATTCCGCAAACACGAATTGGTCTATCTAACAGATCTTTAATTTTATTGACTTTATTTTCAAAAGTAAATTTATTAAAATCATTCCCTAATTCGATGTTTAACTTCTTCGATAAAAAGACAACGATTTCTTCAAGATTACTTTCTTTGATTTCTTGCTTTTCTATTATTTCTAAATAGCCAAAAACTTTTTGCTGTACTTTGATTAAAACGCCAGCTAAAGCTTTTTTATATAAAGCAATTTTATCAATATGATTTTGAATTACATTATCAATGTTTTTTACAAAGATAACATCTGCATCAAGTTCATTTAAATTCTCAATTAATGCTCCGTGTCCTCCAGGCCTAAAAATTAAATTGTTGTTTTTATCCCTAACAAATTCATTTTGATCATTTACCGTAATTGAATCAGTGCTTTTATTTTGATAAGAATAACTAATATTAATTTCAATTCCGGATTCTTTCTCTACTTTTTCCTTGAGAACCTCAACTTCATTTTCAAACAAATTCTGATGTGCTTCTGAAACTGTAAAATGCAAATTCGAAACCTCATTTGATGAAGCATAATGTACACATTCATTCAAATGTTCCTCGATTGGATTTGCTATATGTGCTTTATATTGATGAAATGGTAATACTGCTTTTGGCTTATTGGCAAAATCAAAATAATCAGAAGACAATAGTGTTTTTATAAAATAGTAATTTTTATAATCTCTATCTAATACTTCAAAATCAGGGTAAATTTCTCTGAGCTTTTTATCCAGAGCTTCAAAAAAAGGAAACTTATCCATTGCAACAATAAAAATAGACAAATCACTGTCTTTTTTTCTATTGATATAAGCATTTATAGTTTCTCTTGTAATGTCAAAATCATTCAAAAAAGCACTTAAAAACTTAAACATTCTACTTGCCGCACCCGAGGCTGGAACAAACTTCTTTAATTTTAAATTTTCTTTTTTCAAATCAAAAAAAGCAGCTTTTTCTTCAAATTCTTCTTCTGATAAACCTAAAATTCCGTTTTTAATTTTAGCTGGGCTAATTAAGTTACTTTTTAGAATTCCGTTTTTAAAAATCTTCAATTGTTGTAAAATCTTCTCAAAAGGAATTTCATGATTGTATATCTGAACAAAATCATCAGACGAAACATCATGTTGTTTTGCAACCGATAAATCATCGATAATAGCAATGGCTTTTGCCAAACGACTTTCTTTATTTCCGGAAAGTGTTATAAAGGGCTTTTTAGCATCAATTAAGGATTGCTTGAAAACTGAAAAAACAGTTTCTCTACCATCTGCAGTATCTCTAATATCGTCTTTTTCCCAAGGAACATCGATATCGGTAAGAAAAAACAAATCGTATTCATGCTCTAATGCAGCTTCGTTTAAAAGCGGATCACAGAAACCATAATACATTTCAGAAAAAACTTTGGTAACCATTAAATTAGTATCAGAAAACAAATACTTTTTTGCTGATGCAAGTTTTTCATTTTCTAATGCAACTTGTCCGTATGCGATAGGCAACATATCATCTGCAACACAAATATGTTGATTCTCTTCCCATTTTTCCTGCAAATAGTCACGTGCAAATTCAGGAACCCATTCGGTTTCATAATATTCTGCAAGTTGTTTTGCTAATGTAGTTTTTCCTGTACTTTCAGGTCCAAATAAAGCAATTTTTATGATAGCTGTTTTTTGCTGTCTAAGATTTTTCTCCATTCTAAATAAGCTGAAATAGCCAAAATTGTAAAAATTAAATATTGCAGAGACAACATCCCTAAGCCGCGATAAGCATAAAGGGGCACCACAATAATGTCGCCAATGATCCAAAGTGTCCAGTTTTCGATCTTTTTCCTGGCCATGTACCACATTCCTGCAAAAAATATTCCTGACGAAATCATATCGACATAATTATCTTTTTTGATTTCGTAATCGAAGTATTTATAAATCCCGAAAACTACGAAAACAGTTACAAAGAAAAGTAATATTCCAATTATTTTTTCATTAAAATTAGTTCTTGTAATCGGTAAGTTATCCTCAGTTGTTCCCCCTTTTGCCCAAACATACCAACCATAAATGCTCATAATCGAGAAATATCCATTGATAATCATATCTCCAATATAACCCGCAATATATAAGAGATATACGGAAATTACTGTGGCGATTAAACCTGTTGGATACACCCAGATATTTTCTTTTTTAGCAAACCAAACGCTTAAAATTCCGCAAACAAAAACCAAAAATTCTAAAGCAATGTGCCACAATGGAGCATTTTTATAACTATCTAGAAAAAAATCAATCATTTTGGGTTTGTTTTGGTCGTTTCTGGTGTTTTATTTTGATTCAAAAAAATGACTGTCGTTTTCAAAAGCAGTTCCAATAACTACTAAATCTGCACCAGCGTTGTATGCATTTTGAATTCCGTGCAAATCTACAATTCCTCCTCCAACAATTACAGGAATTTTAATGTTTTGCGTAATTAACTCTATCATTTTCAGCGGAACTGCATTCTTTGCTCCGCTTCCTGCTTCTAAATAGATTAATTTATTTCCTAACATTTCGCCGGCTTGTGCAGTTGCCAGAGCCAAATCGAAATTTTCTCTATTTAATGGTTTCGTTTTACTTACACGCGCAACGGCGGTTTCATTTCCGCTTTCGATTAAAATATAACCTGTCGAAATAACTTCCAGATTTGTCTTTTTAAGAATTGGCGCTGCCTGAACCTGATATTCTATTAAATAATCCGGATTACGACCAGACAATAAAGACAAGAACAAAATAGCATCGGCCTGAGGTGAAATCTGCGACGGATTTCCCGGAAATATAACAACGGGCAGATTTGTATTTTGTTTTAATTGTGCAATTAAATCTTCTAAAATTGTTGACTCAACAATGCTTCCTCCAACAAAAATATGTGTTGCAGGAGATTGATTTATCTTCTGTAATAAATGTCCTAAATTTTCCAAAACAATTTTATCGGGATCCAAAAGTATGGCCAATAATTTTTGCCCATCTCTTTTAGCTTCTAAAATTTGCTGATGTATATTGAGTAATTTCTGCTGCATAATCGGCGTAAAAGTAAAAGTTTTTTAATGTAGTAGAACTATTTTGAATAATTATATTTGTGTTATCTCTTTTGATAACCAAGAAATAAAATTATGATTGCAATTGATTTATTGGAAAAATATGGCGCGCTGAAAAAAATTTTCGCTAAAAATGAAACTATTTTTGAAGAAGGCAATCTTCCAACGCATTATTATCAAATTATTTCCGGTGAAGTAAAAATGAGTAATTATAATGATGATGCCCGCGAGTTTATTCAGGGAATCTTTTATAAAGAACAATCTTTTGGTGAACCGCCTTTGTTCTTAAATCAAAAATATCCCGCAAATGCTATTGCCGTTGAAGATTCTGAAGTTCTTCTTCTTCCTAAAAATAGTTTCATGAAATTATTAGAAGAAAACTCAGCAATCAGCCTTAAAATAATCGAAAATTTAGCTCAACGCTTGTATTATAAATCGGTTATGGCAGCCGAAATGTCTACACAAGAACCTGAACATCGTGTTTTGAAATTAATAGATCACGGAATTGCTTATTTTAATTTTAAAAAAGACCCAAACGGCTACCTCATCAGTTTTACGAGACAACAAATTGGCGATTTGACTGGTTTACGTGTCGAAACCGTAATTAGAACCATAAAAGCTTTGGAGAAAAAAGGTATTTTGAAGATTATAAACAGGAAAGTATACCGATAAAAAAGTTCTTGTTTTATGATTTTAGTCATAAAATGGAGTTGTATTGTGAATGTACCTTTGTAGTATAAAATTCACAATATCATGACACTATATCAAACAACATTCGAAAATTTCAATAAAAATTATATGGGTTCTGCAGCAATGGCTGTAATTGGTCAAAGCTGTTTAGGTGGCGCTGCTGCAATGTATATTCTTTCACACGGAACCTCTATTGGCCAAATGATTCAATTAGCAATTATTGTTTTGGCTTGTGTTTTTGCCAATACTTCAATTCTAGCACAAATGAAACATAAAGTGGTTTTTAACCTTATTATTTTAAGTGCTTTATTAAGCCTTTTACTTATATTTCTGAATAGTTTTGTATTATGAGAAAACAAATAGAAAATAGAGCTGATGTTTCTTTTTTAGTGCATCAGTTCTATACTAAAATAAGAGCCGATGAAGAAATTGGTTTCTATTTTAATACCATGATTAAAGATTGGGACGCACATCTTGAAAAACTAACAGATTTTTGGGAAACCAATTTGTTTGCAGTAAAAAAATACAAAGGCAATCCACATGCCGTACACAATGAAGTTGATGCTCATTTTGGAAGCATTATTACAGCAGAAGTATTTGGAATCTGGCTTAATCATTGGTTTCAAACCATAGACGAACATTTTGAAGGCGAAAATGCCGATACACTAAAACGTCGCGCCAGAAAAATGAGTACGTTTTTATTTATGAGTATGTTTGAACATCGTAAGAAAATGAGTGAAGCTTCTACAGATAGTTTAAATTAAGCTCATTTTTTGTCATTTCGATCCCGAAGATTCGGGAGAGAAATCACACTAGAAGCTCGATAAAGATAGGCGAGAATATAGAACGCGGATGACGCGGATTCGCTTTGCGAAAACACAGATTAAAACGGATTTTATCCGCTGAATCTTGTCATTTCTGTAAATGACAAAATTAAGATCAAACCTTGGAATTTTTATATTAGAATTTTAATCAAAAAAAACTACTTCTCAAAAGCATAAACCAATGTAAAATCTTGTCCGGAAGTACTCGATTTTATTTCTTCATAATGCACATCAAATTCTATTACCAAATCATTAAAATGAAGACTGGCTTCAGTCTGATTTTCATCTAATGAAAAAGCATCGATCCGAATGTGATCTTTAAAGCTGATTCCTTTTTCGTTTCTGATTTTAAAGATAGCTTCTTTTGCGCCCCAGATTACGGTAAGCTCTCTGATGTAATCGGCTATATTTTGAGTTTTGGAGTTTTTGGATAAATAACTATTTTCTGTATCGACAAATTTATCCGCGATTCTTAGGATTTTTTCGCGTTGTAATTCCATGTCGATTCCTACGGTTTCGTCACTTATTATAATCGCTGCAAAATCATGCGAATGTGTAATCGAAATATAATTATGACAATCAAAATAAGGTTTCCCAAACTCGTCATAATGCAATTCATGATCTGTAAACCCCATTTCTTGTATCAACATACGAACACTCAAAAAAGCACGCTGGTGCATTTGTGACTTCATTCCGTTTAGGCGAAACTGTGTTTTTTCTTTCAAAACTACCTTGCTCAATAACTCTTCGAAAGATTCGGTTATTTGCCAAACTAAGATTTTGGTAGTTTCGTTGAATTGTATGGTTTGAAATAAAGGCATTATTTTTAATTATGAATTATGGTGTTGTTGTTGTTTTAAACCATATGAGTAATGTAAGCAAATATAATATGGTTGTATTGAAAATTGGTATTATAAATTTACGCAATTAAGTGTATTTAAAGAAGCAATTTAAAATATTAAAAATCTTTTTAAATGAACTTATATCGCTTATATGTTTCAAATATAAAGTCTGTTCTTTTTAGCCCTGATGGAAACGGCATCCTTTTGTGGTGGGGTTCACCACAAAAGATATAGTGGACAGCAGGATTAGCTTCTAAAAATCACTATTGAACTAATACTCTATAAATTAAGAAATTAAACATTTCACAAATCTTACAGAAAGTAGTCTAAATTAAAAACCTATTCCGTAAATTTGCAAAAATTTTACAATATACAAATATACACTATAAATGAGTACTACAACTACGCCTTATGTGGCTTTCAAAGTAAAAGACATTTCTCTAGCGGCTTGGGGAAGAAAAGAAATTGAATTAGCTGAAGCTGAAATGCCAGGTTTAATGGCGCTTCGTGCTGAATATAAAGACGAACAACCTCTTAAAGGTGCTCGTATCGCAGGATGTTTACACATGACGATTCAAACTGCTGTTTTGATCGAAACTTTAATTGCTCTTGGTGCAGAAGTTACTTGGTCTTCTTGTAACATTTTCTCTACTCAGGATCAGGCTGCTGCTGCTATTGCTGCTGCAGGAATTCAGGTTTATGCCTGGAAAGGTCTTGATGAGCAATCATTTGACTGGTGTATTGAGCAAACTTTATTCTTTGGTGAAGACAGAAAACCATTGAACATGATTCTTGATGATGGTGGAGATTTAACTAACATGGTTATTGACCGCTTCCCTGAATTGGTTCCTGGAATCAAAGGATTGTCTGAAGAAACTACAACTGGAGTTCACAGACTTTACGAAAGAGTAAAAGCCGGAACTTTACCAATGCCTGCAATCAACATTAATGACTCTGTTACTAAATCTAAATTTGATAACAAATACGGATGTAAAGAATCTGCTGTAGATGCTGTACGTCGTGCAACTGACTTAATGTTAGCTGGAAAAAGAGTTATCGTTTGTGGATACGGTGATGTTGGAAAAGGAACTGCTGCTTCTTTTAGAGGTGCAGGATCTATTGTAACTGTTACTGAAATTGACCCAATTTGTGCTTTACAAGCTGCAATGGACGGTTACGAAGTTAAAAAATTAAATACTGTAATTTCTAATGCTGATATCATCATTACAACTACAGGAAATAAAGATATCGTTCTTGGATCTCATTTCGAACAAATGAAAGACAAAACTGTTGTTTGTAACATTGGACACTTTGATAACGAAATTGATATGGCTTGGTTGAACAAAAACCACGGTGCATCAAAAATCGAAATCAAACCACAAGTTGACAAATATACTATCGCTGGAAAAGATATTATCATCCTTGCTGAAGGTCGTTTAGTAAACCTTGGTTGTGCTACAGGTCACCCAAGTTTTGTAATGAGTAACTCATTTACAAACCAAACTTTGGCACAAATCGAATTATGGAAAAACAGCGCTGCTTACAACAATGACGTTTATATGTTACCAAAACATTTAGATGAAAAAGTTGCTGCTTTGCATTTAGCTAAATTAGGAGTTGAATTGGAAACTTTACGTGACGATCAAGCTGCTTACATTGGTGTTCCAGTTGAAGGTCCATTCAAACCAGAATACTACAGATACTAGTAAATTTTAGATTTAAGATTGTAGATCTTAGATTTTTAATACATACTTCAAACCCGATAGATTTTAAAAATCTATCGGGTTTTGTTTTTTAATCTAAAATCTAAACTCAAAAAATCTAAAATTTTTATAATCTGGGCGTGACAGTATTTTAAAAAAGTCCTTAATATACTTTACGCACAGGAGGCCTTTTCTTAAATACTGTCGGGCTATACGCGCTACTTCGGTAGCATACTCCTATCCCTCACGCAAACGTTCCAACAAATCTGACAGGTTTTTTTAACTTGTCGGGTTTGTTACATAGAAAACATTTATCTCAAAAAATTGCACGATTACAAATATCTACTTACATTTAAGAATCAAAATAAGAATCTATTTATCAAACACTTAAACAGTACAAACTTGAAAAAAATAACTTGTTTAATCGTCTTCTTATTTTTATTAAGTCTCCCGCAGATTATTTTTTCACAGGAGAAAAAACCTAAAGTCGTATTAGTTTTAAGCGGTGGTGGAGCAAAAGGAATTGCACATATCCCGTTATTGCAAAAACTCGATTCATTGCACATTGTCCCCGATCTTATTGTTGGAAATAGTATGGGAAGCGTTATAGGCGGTTTGTACGCAATGGGATATTCTGGTGATAGCATTGAAAAATTAACCAAAAGTATTAATTGGGATAAATTACTTGGCGGAGGCCAGTCATTAAAATCTGTAAGTGTAGAAGAAAAAAGAGAATTTCAGAGATATTTAGTTGGAATAGGAGTTAAAGACAAAAGACTAAACAGTATTGGTTCCCTTTTAAATGATCAAAATTTAAGAGAATATCTTTCCGTATTAACCTACCCTGTATATAATATTAGAGATTTTGACAGTCTGCCTATTCCGTTTAGAGCCATGGCTACCGATTTGTCCGAAGGGAAAGAAGTTATTCTAAGCAAAGGAAGTTTAGCTTATGCCATGAGAGCAAGTATGTCGCTACCGGCTATTTTTAAACCTATGTCTTATGAAAAAACAGTATTAGTTGATGGTGGTGTTTTGAATAATTTCCCCACAGATGTTGCCAAACAAATGGGTGCCGACATTATTATTGGTAGTGATGTTGGAGGCGGATTAGAGCCAATAAACAAACTGAACAATGTTATCACTATATTGACGCAAACCAGCATGTTTCCGAGTAATATTAAGAATCCGGCAAACCGAAAACTCTGTGATATTTTAGTAGATCACCTGCCAAACCTACGCTTTTCTACTGCTGATTTTGCAGATAGCCAAGAAATCTACAAAGACGGTAAAATCGCAACGAACCAAAATCTTCCAGCTTTAATAACATTATCCGAAAAATTAAAAGAGTATCCACAACGAATTCACGAATTGCCACACATGCCCTCAGAAATTATTCTCGATACAATTGTTTACAAAAAAATAAGTCCGGAAAACCTTGCGCTCGTATTAGGAAGAATAAATCTCAAAACACATGTAAAATATACCACAAAAGATTTAATTGATGGTATTAACAGAGCCATGGGTACTAACCTTTTTGATGAGATTACATACAACTATTTCATCAAAGATGGTGATAAACTAGGAGTTACAATATTTGGACATGAACGTGCCAAAAACCAACTGAACACATCTGTGCATTATGACACTTACAGAGGCGTTGGAATCATTTTTAATTACACCGCCAGAAATGTTCTTGCTAGAGCATCCCGTCTTCTGGTAACAGTAGATATTGCAGAACAGCCAAAAGCAAGAATCAATTATCAGAAAAATTTTGGAAAAAACCGTGATTGGTGGTGGTCATCTGAACTTTATGGAGCATTATTAAGGCAAGAAATTTTCTTTAATGGCAAAGCTTCAGATAATGTACTTTATAATTCTCTCGAATTTACTAATGAAATCAACAGAAATATAAACTCTCTTAAAAGCTATTTTGGTTATGGTTTACATTATCAATACTCTAATCTAAAACCAAAATATGAGAGAGAATACAATCCTAACGCGATTGACATCAAGAATTATTCCTTAAACAATATAGAATTAAACATGCATTATTCCTATAACGATATGGATAAGGTTTTCTTTGCTGAAAATGGAACAATTATAAAAGCAAATGTAACCCGATCGTTGTTAACGGACGTCTACACCTCTTTTAACGACCCTGATCATTCAAGCATATCTGGCGCAACCAATGGTTATACAAAATTTGGTTTCAGTTATCAAAAAAGAGCACTCTTAAAAAAGAAAATTACAGGAATTATTGGATTCGATTCTTATTTTATATTTGAAGATAAACTTAAAGACCATCAAATCCCCTATTCGGATTTTGGCTATGCTTCAAAATATTTCTTAGGCGGAATCATACCAAGTTCCGGTAGTAATCGTTTTTCTTTTGCCGGACTACATGAAGACGAACTTAATGTTTCGCAATATATGGGTCTAAGACTTGCCTCTCAAATAAATCTTATGGGAAAAATCTATCTAACGCCTCATTTTAATATGGCAACTGTTGGGTTTGAATCTTTTGATAAATACATAAAAAAGGCATTTAGTCCAAAAGGAAATTGGGATGATGGCTTTGATCCCAGTCTTGTAATTTCTGGAGGCGCAGCGATTTCTTATCAATCAATTTTAGGTCCTATTCATTTTGATACTTCGTGGATCAATAATATTGATAAAGTGAGATTGTTTTTTAGCGTTGGACTATCACTTAATCCATAATAAAAACAGCCTAATACTTTAATCAAGTTTACTTCTATTAGAAAGCCTAACTTTGTAAAAAAAGTAAAACATGAAAAACTTCTTCTTTTTAGGAATTGCCATTATATTCGAAATCATTGCGACTTCGGCATTAAAAAAATCAGAACAGTTTACACAACTTATTCCCAGCATCGTAACGATTGTGGGATATTTTGCTGCGTTTTACTTTTTGAGTTTTGCAATCAGAACTATTCCTGTTGGGATTGCTTATGCGATTTGGTCTGGAGTTGGGATTGTTTTAATTACGATTATTGGTGCTGTATTCTTCAAACAAATTCCGGATTTACCTGCCATAATTGGATTAGCTTTAATTATGATTGGAGTTATAGTAATCAATGTTTTTTCTAAAACCACAGCACATTAATTCCAAATTTTATTAAAAATGAATTTTAGAATAGCAACTATTTCAGATTTACAAGAAATGCAGCAATTGTATATCGAAACCATACAATCTGTTTGTAAAAACGATTATAATTCCGCTCAAATTGAAGCTTGGATTTCGGGAGTTAAAAACATCAATCGTTGGACTGAAGTTATCGAAACACAGTTTGTTTTATTGGCAATTATACAAAACCAAATCGTAGGTTTTGGAACTCTAAAAGACGGAAATTATATTGATTTCTTCTACATTCACAAAGACTTTCAAAGACAAGGAATTGCCGATAAAATCTTAGCTGAATTAGAATTGGAAGCACAAAAACAGCATTCAAAAATAATAACATCAGACATTAGTATAACAGCAAAACCATTCTTTGAAAAAAAGGGATTCGTTGTAAAAGCTCAACAAAAAAACATTCGATTAGGCGTTGAACTGATCAATTACAAAATGGAGAAGCATTTATTGTAATAATCTCTCGCAAAGACGCAGAGTCGCAAAGGTTTAATTTTAAAATTTAAGTCAATCTTTGTCGAGTTACTTTGCGCCTTCGCGTCTTTGCGAGAAAAAACATAGCGAACTTTGCGTAAACCTTAGCGCCCTTAGCGGTTAAGAAAAAAACACCGCAAGTTTCGGATTTTATACCCGCAGAAACCTATCGATCTTTGCCTTATAAAATTGAATGAAAATGAACACACAGGAAAACATCAATTATAATCGAATTGCCGAAGCGATCGATTATATCAAGGTCAACTTTAAAGAGCAACCCAACTTAGACGAGGTTGCTGAGAGAGTGCATTTAAGTCCGTTTCACTTTCAGCGCTTGTTTACAGAATGGGCAGGAACAAGTCCGAAGAAGTTTTTGCAATATATTAGTGTTGAACACGCCAAAAAAATCCTAAAAGAAAATAATAACGCCACTTTATTTGATGCCGCTTTTGATACCGGATTATCAGGAACTAGCCGACTTCATGACTTATTCGTAAACATTGAAGGAATGACTCCAGCCGAATATAAAAACGGCGGTAAAAACCTTGAAATTAATTTCAGTTTTGCCGAAAGTCCGTTTGGGAATATCATCGTTGCTTCGACCAATAAAGGAGTTTGTTTTATGGCTTTCGCCGAAGATGAAGAAACTGGTTTTAATGATTTAAAAAACAAATTCCCGAATGCAGGTTTCTCCAGAAAATTAGATTTAGTACAACAAAATGCTTTGTTTATTTTTCAAAATGACTGGAGTAAATTATCTGAAATTAAATTGCATTTAAAAGGAACTGATTTTCAATTGAAAGTTTGGGAAACATTACTAAAAATCCCAATGGGACAACTTTCTACGTATGGATCGATTGCACAACAAATCGAGAAACCAAATGCGTCAAGAGCTGTTGGAACTGCGATTGGCAGCAATCCTGTCGCCTTTTTAATTCCGTGTCATCGCGTGATTCAATCTTCAGGAACCTTTGGTGGTTATATGTGGGGAAACACTCGAAAAACGGCTATTATTGGCTGGGAAGGTGCGCAGATAAATCCAACAATCTAAAAATACTCAACGCAAATCCGTAGAGACGCACTGCTGTGCGTCTCTACGATAAAAAATGCGCGAATATTTCATTCGGGCAATTTAATCTTATCTAAAATTATTATGCAAAATATACAATCAAAAATTGCTTCTCTTAATTGGGAAAGCATCACCGAATCTATGCACGAAAATGGATTTGCAATTATTCCAAACGTGCTCAATAACGATCAATGCGAAGATTTAAAATTCGATTATGATAATCCTGCTTTATATCGAAAAACGGTTGTTATGGAACGTTACCGATTTGGTTTAGGCGAATACAAATACTTCAATTATCCATTGCCAGATTTAATTCAAAGTATTCGAACTAGTATTTATCCTAAACTTGCTCCAATTGCAAATGCCTGGATGAAAGTCTTAAATATAAATACCGTTTTTCCAGAAATGCACGAAAAATTATTAGAACAATGTCACGCGAATAATCAGCTAAAAGCAACTGTTTTGATTTTAAAATATGGCAAAAGCGGTTTCAATACTTTGCATCAGGATTTATATGGCGATGTTTATTTTCCCATTCAAATTGTCCTTTTTCTGAATGAACCTGACGAGGATTTTACTGGTGGTGAATTTGTTTTGACACAACAAACTCCAAGAGCACAATCGAAGGCAATTGTCTTGAAACCTAAGAAAGGTGATGTATTAGTTTTTACAACCAATTTCAGACCTGTAAAAGGAACAAAAGGATATTATCGTGTAAATATGAAACATGGTGTGAGCGAAATTCATTCTGGTGAACGACACACATTGGGGATTATTTTTCATGATGCGTTGAGTTGATTTTAAGGTACAAAGAGGCAAAGGTGCAGAGGTACAAAGGCTTAAACACACGCATATCTGTAGAGGCGCACAGCAGTGCGTCTCCGCAACGATTTACGACATGATATCGCAACTCCTCAATGATTTAATCACGTAACGTTAGACGTACTGCTGTGCGCCTCTACAATATAAAAACCGATAATTTTTTCACGCAGATTAGGCAGATTGAGCAGATTTTTTAAATCATTTTAATCCTGTAATCTGTGGCAAAAAAATGATAAACAAATGATCGAACACAATAAAATTCTCGACCGCGATCTACGAAATAAAATTAAAAATGCGGAAATTTGCTTTGGTGGAAACCGAAAATTAAAAATCTACGGAACTTTAAAATGTTCGTCGGGAAAAAGAATGAAACGTGAAAATCGGGTTTTCTTTTTATCAGAAAATGAAGCTAAACAAAATGGTTTCAGACCTTGTGGACATTGCATGAAAACCGAATATCAAAACTGGAAAAATGGACTTATTTAATCCGCATACAGACGAAACGACCAATTTACTTCCTAAAGATGGAACTGTAAATTACTATGGAAAACTATTTTCCCGAGAAGATTCTAATCGTTATCTGGATGTGCTTTTGAATACCATCGAATGGAAAAATGACGAAGCTATTATCTTCGGGAAATTGATTCTTACGAAACGAAAAGTAGCTTGGTATGGAGATTCTGGTTTTGAATATACGTATTCGAATACTACAAAAAAAGCACTTCCATGGACGAAGGAACTTCTGGAATTAAAAACTATTATTGAACAAGAAACAGGCGAAACTTTCAATTCTTGTTTATTGAATTTATATCATTCCGGCGAGGAAGGAATGGCGTGGCACAGCGATGCTGAGAAAGATTTAAAGAAAAACGGTGCGATTGGTTCTGTAAGTTTTGGTGCTGAAAGAAAGTTTGCATTCAAAAATAAAGAAACAAAAGAAACCGTTTCATTAATCCTGGAACATGGTAGTTTATTGGTAATGAAAGGTACAACACAAACGCATTGGCTACATCGTTTACCGCCAACCAAAACAACATCAAAACCGAGAGTAAATTTGACATTTAGAACAATTGTGGAATAAATAATACTGGTAAACCTAACAGGTTTTAAAAACCTGTTAGGTTTGTCAATTCAAAAAAACTTTAGAAAAAGGATATTTCCAATACATCAAAACAATATTCATTAATAAAAATGGTATTTCGATCAAAGCTCCTTTTATATTTAAATTTTGGATTTGTAAAACGATTAAAAGCAAAATTGTTACCGCCATTACTAAGTTTCCAGAAAGAAAAGTATTTGGATGAAAAATCAAAAAACTGCTTATTAAAGTAATTATTCCGAATAACAGAATTTCAGTGTTATTGAAATTTAAATCTTCCAGCATTTTTACTATTTCGGGCGAACCGCTTATCATGGAATACCCTTGTTTTATTCCCATAAAAACGACAAATAGAAATAATCCCGGATGTATTATTTTTAAAATCATCTTTTTAAAATTTAAAAAAGCAGTAAAACATATCGATATTTTACTGCTTTTAAGTCTGTGTTTATTCTTAGTTTGTTGCTCCCCCATTTACCAATAAATGTTGTCCGTTAACGAAAGAAGATAAATCGCTGGCAAAAAATTCGGCTACATTGGCAACGTCTTCAACTTCTGCCAAACGTTGCATTGGACAACTGTCTAACAATTGTTTTCTTAGTTCCGGATAACTATCTGCTTCTGCAAAAATCCCGGAATGATCTACAGCAAACGGAATAATAGAATTCACCGTGATACCTTTATGTCCAATTTCTTTAGACAATATATCTACCAAATATCTCGGTGTTGTTTTACTTCCGCCATAAACTGCCATTCCCGGAACCGGAAAAGAAGTTGTACTTGAAGCGATGTAGATAATTCTGCCGTTATTTTCAACATGTTTTGCAGCTTGTTGCAACGTGAAATACGTTCCTTTTGTATTGATCGAAAATACTTTATCGAATTGTTCTTCGGTAAATTCGGTTACGGGAACTTCGACCATTTCTATTCCGGCATTTGCCACAACAATATCTATTTTTCCGAATGTTTTTTTAGCTTCGCCAAATAAATATTCTAAATCGGCTACTTTGCTTACATCGGCTTTTACAGCAATTGCTTTTACGCCCATCGCCAGAACGTTGCTCAAAACTTCATCGGCTGAAGCCTTGTCTCTTGAATAATTAATAACGATATCTGCTCCTAAAGCGGCATAACGTTCTGCAATTGCTTTTCCTAATCCTCTTGCTGATCCTGTAATAAGGGCTACTTTATTTTTTAAATTTTTCATGGATATTTAATTTTAGATTTATGAATTTAGATTTTAGATTTTTTGTAATTGAAATTGCCATTGCTTACGCCATACCTCCGTTTACACCAATGTTTTGTGCTGTAATCCATTTGGCATTATCACTCGCCAAAAAAACTACTATTTTTGCAATATCATCTGGCTCGCCTAAACGATTGAAGGCAGAAAGTGAAGCCAAACGATCTATAACTTCCTGAGGTTTTCCTGTTGTAAATAATTCGGTGTTGGTTGGGCCTGGAGAAACTGAGTTTACATTGATTCCTTTGCTTCCTACTTCTTTAGAAAATACTCGGGTTAATTGTTCTACAGCAGCTTTGGTAGCTACATAAGTGGCGTAAGATGGCAACATAATACGATTTACAGAAGTGGAGAAATTGATAATACTTCCGTTGTTTTCCAAACGAGTTGCAGCCTCGCGCATTGTGTTGAAAGTTCCTTTTACGTTGATATCAAATTGTCTGGTAAAATCCTCGTCGGTAGTGTCTTTGATGAGTTTGGTAATCATGATTCCGGCATTATTTACCAATACATCTATTTTACCAAAATGGGCGATTGCAATATCAAACAAGTTTTTTACTTCGTCTGTTTTGCTTACGTCAGCCTGAACTGCAATTGCTTCTCCGCCTTTTGCAATAATTTGTTCAACCACTTTATCAGCAGCCTCTTTATTGCCTGAATAGTTTACGATTACTTTGGCTCCAGCCTCTGAAATTTGATTGGCAATTGTAGCTCCAATTCCTCTTGAAGCTCCTGTAACTAATACTACTTTTCCGTTTAAAGTTTCCATTTTTTCTTTGTTTTAAAATTATAGTACAAAGATCCGATGGAGGTGCTTCTGAAAAAGTACGCGTTTTATAGCAAAAGATGCAAATTTCTAAGATTATGCTTTTTTGTGCTCTTTTTTGTAATTCGCAGGTGTCGTTTGGGTGTTTTTTTTAAAGTAATTGCTAAAATGAGCTGATTCTGTAAAACCTAAAAGAAAGGCAATTTCTTTGATACTCATTTCCGAATTCTGAAGAAGTGATTTGGCTTCGGCAATGGTTTTCTCAGATAACCAGGTCATGATGTTTTTTCCGGTTTTGGTTTTGATTACATTACTCAAATAATTAGGATGCAGACTTTGGAGTTCAGCATAATCGTTTACACGAAAGATTCTTTCGGTTTTATGATTTATTAAATCTCGATAATGGTTTTCTATATTTTGTTTGAAGGTTTTTACGATTTGAGAACTTCGGTTTCCTTCGTATATCGGATCATAATCTTTCCAGAAATGCTCTTTTATTTTTAGAAGAATGACAATAAATAAGTTCCCAATAATTCTATATTTATAAATTGAATTTTCGTGATATTCTTTATGAATCTGAAGATACAAACGTTCCATTTCGGCGAAAGCCTCCACTTCCATTTTTTTAGGCTGAATCGTTTCGGTCAATAAAAAAGAAAATTCATTGAAGATATCATGATGTAAATTCTCTTTCAAAAAAGTTTCATCAAAGGTAATTAAGTAGATTTCTTCGATCGTATTCCATCTAAAAGTTCTGTAATTGCTTGGGTTTGTAAAATAAATAGAACCTGGAAGGATTTCAAAAGTATTCCCATCGATAGTATATTGGCCGGAACCCCTTTTTACAAAAACAAAAGAAAAATAATTAGGTCGAAAAACAGGCGATTGATAAGGCAATTCAAATGGAATATCGATCAAATTATGAATCGTAAATCCTGAATCCTGATGAATCAAATCTACAGGAAGTCCTAAATCACTATATAAATCATACAATGTTTTTGATATGATTTCTTTTTCTTTCATGTGGTATTTTTAAATTTCAAAGCTTGAAACTACTTCTTTTTTGAGGTAACATTTTGATAAGAAAGCTTTAAAGCATCTTCAAACATTTCTGGTCTTACTTTTGAAAGTTCTACAATTGTCCAGCCTTGTTTGCCCCATTTATTAGGAATTGGATAAAAAATCATTTCGCTTGACGCACAAAAAACAGATTGATCGATTTCGTTAAATTTTAAAACTGCCCGATTGTTCTTTTCATCAAAAGTGGCAAATATTTTCTTGTTGACACGAAATGAGGTCTTCTCGAAATGTGGTTCTTCGGTTGCATTTTCAAACGCTAAAGCTAATTTTCTAAATGTTTCAATTGAGACCATATTAAATGTGTTTTTTGACAATATTTTACCAACCTTGATTTAATCCGTTTTTAAGGACTTCTTCGTATTTGTCTTTATCAAACGAATATAAATTCGGCGCTTTATGTGCTACGTTACTTTTCTTTTCGTCGAGTTTGGTCAGAATCCCAATGTTGGTTATTTTTCTTAGAAAATTTCTTCTGTCAAGTTTTCGATCCAGAATTGTTTCATACAATTTCTGAAGTTCCGGAATCGTAAATTTCTCCGGTAATAAATTATAACCAACTGGCATTAAATTGAGCTCAATCCTCAAGGTATCTAATGCTTTATCGAGAATTTCTTTGTGATCCAAAATAAGTTCCGGCACTTCTTTATGATCAATCCATTCTATAATTTGTTCTTTGTTAGCAGATCTCGGAATTGTTTTTAAAAAATCAACCAAAGCATAATAACCAATTGTCACAAAACGTTGTGTGAGCCACTTCCCTTTTTCTTCTTCGATTTTTAAGTATTCTAAAACTTCTTTTCCAAAGTGCTGGTCGTTTCTTTTTATTTTTCCAAAAGTCGCAAATTGTCTCAAAAATATTCCTTCAACTCCAGTTCTTTCATTCAAAACAGTCACCGCGGCTGTATCTATATCCTGATCAATTGGAATGAATCCGCCAGGCAATGACCATGTATCTCGATGCGGAATTTTGATTAATAAAACCTTAAGTTGATTATCATGAAAACCAAAAATCACACAATCTATTGAAAGTCCGGGTTGATAATTTTGATTATTTTCTATAATGTCTTTTAACATCTGCTTTTTATTAAATACAACTTTCCAGTTTGGATTGGTACTGCAATTTAATTCATTTTTATAAAACGGAGCCATTTTTTCGAAATTCAAGCTAAATTCTAATCCTGAATACTCCTAAAAAACACGTGTTAAAATCACAATTTTAACTTAAAAATAAAAAAACAAATTGAAAAAATAAGTACATTGCGTCATAATAACACATATAGCATTTAACTTCTTGTTTTTGCAACAAAAAGGCATTAAAAAAAGTAATTACAAGAAGAAAATATGTAATTGACGATTTTAACTGAAATTCTGTAACATAAGTTAAAGTATTACGTCTCTTATATAGAAGAAAATTAAACTGGTTTAAATATGAGCATTCCAAACCTAGAAAAATTGAATAAGAAGTTTATGAAAAAGCTATACTCTTCTTTTGGATTAGTATCAAAAAATGATCTTCTGGAAGCTTCTATAAAATATAGCGAAGAACAAGAGAGAATTTTCAATCAGATGATTGTTGAAACTGAGGCTAAAGATAAAAAAGCAAAACGCGAAGCTTTTGATAAAGCTTTATACGCTTCTTACAAAGGAATTGGCGCTATGGATTTTATAAATACGGTTTTGAAATAATTCTCATCTCTTATTAAACTTCTTCATTTTTATCTCATTTATTTTTCGCCAATTGTTACTGCATCTCATTACTTTCGGGGCTTTTTAGTAATAATACTCTTTACAACTTTCTCAATTCTTTCGGGATTTTATTAAATTATCTAAGATTAAACTTCTATTAAATCAGATAATAAATCCTTTATTGTAAGAAAACCAAACTTATCTCAATAATCATTTTGCTACTATCAGATATTGGCAAAATTCTATATTTTTGTTTTATACGAAAGATTTTACCTACTTCAATTAAAAGCCTTACTATGGAACAAGCCATTCAATCAGAAAATTATAAAATTCAAAAGCCGGAAAATTGGGCAAGCGATATTAATGATGCGCAACTTATTGAATATATCAAAGAATCTGAATTCTCTCAAAAACAAGCAGATGAAGGACGCGATTATTGCTACTTTTTAGATAAAATATATTATACAAATGACAATGAAAATAGCGAATATGCTTGTATGGCCTACACGCTAAATGAACCTGCAAATTTAGAAAGAGCTTCTGTGGTCGATGTTGTTCTGGAAGAAAATGAAACCTATGTTATACACAGAATCAGCGTTTTAAGAGATGGTGTTCTTGTGGATAAAATTCCTGACACTAAAATCAAAACTTTGGACAGCGAAAACCAAAGCAGCGGCGGTGTTCTTAGCAGCAATAAAAAAGTAAATATCACCATAAAAGATCTTCGTCTTTATGACATTTTGATTATGGAGGATTCCAGAATTAAAGTTTTTACGGAGCGTGATTTTTTACGCAAAGAGTTTTCTAAATATGTTTGGGTAGGTCCCGATACTTATTGGGCTTATGGAAAATATAAGTTTACTTTCAAAAATGATCGCGAAAGAACAATTGCCTATAAAAAAACCTTTTTTAGGGATGAAGACGGAAATGTTCTTGGACCGGAAATTAGTTATTTGAAAAAAGGAGAGAAATATGTAATCGAAGAAGAAAACTATATCAATTTTGTAGACTCAAATAGAGAAGTTTCTTCATATATTGATTTTGCAACGGATACAAATTGGAGCGAATTATCAAATTATATCTCCCCAATTTATGATACTATTTTTGAGAAATCTTCTCTTCCCGAATTTGCGCCGGATTTAGTTGATAAACTAGACAAAATCGACAACAAAGATGAGCAACTGCAATTTGCGATAGAATATGTGCAAAATCATATTAATTATATCTACAATGCAGATGAAATGAATGGTCATAAACCTCAGGAACCTGCAGTTACTTATGAAAACAAACAAGGAGATTGCAAGGCAAAATCTGTTTTATTGAAGGTTATTCTGGATTATATTGGTGTTGATTCTTCTATGGCTTTGGTGAATTTCAATGTTGATTTCTATATGAAATATTATTTGCCTTCGTTACTGACTTTTAACCATGTAATTGTAAAAATAAATTACAACAGCCAAAGTTATTTTACGGATGTAACGCTTCGTGATGAATTTGGATTAATTGAAAATCGTGGCTTTATCTTTTTTATGCATTATCTGGAAGTGAAACCAAATCTGGAATTGCAAATTAATCAACCACATCGTTTTCCTTATTATGCTGTTGATGAAAAATCAGAAGTTATTGTAGAAAATAATATTGGGAAGCTAAAGTTAACGACAATTTACAAAGGAAATCGCGCGAATAATATGCGTAGATATTTCAAGAAAACGAACAAAAGAGAAATTATCGACAGCTGGAATAATTTCCTTTTTTATACGCTAAACTACAATAACGACAGAAACGGAACTGACCTTAGACATATATTTAAGGATGCTGCAATTGAAATTATAAGCGATGATAAAAAATTAAACGAATTTAAAATTGAGTACAAAACCACAATTGAAAATCCGTATTATACTGATGAAAAAAAGAATCGTTTTTTAATGTATTTCGATCCTAATATTACTAAAAACAATGCAAGAGATTTTATGCACAAAGACATCACTTTCTGGCATAATTTTGACAGCGAAAGATATGAAATCAAACTTTTGACGGATCAAAAAATTGATACGACCGAAAAATATACGATTCAGGAAAGTACGATCAGCAATCCTTATTTTGATTATAGCAGCCGTAAAAAGATTACCAAAAACGGAGGAACGATTTGGATAGACTTTAAGCCTTTAATTAACTTAGAAATTCCGGAGAAGGATTTTGAAGATTTCAGAAATGCACATCACGAAGTGGCTGATAGCAATTCTGGAATTGGAATTGATATTATAGAAGAGGGTATTTTGAATAAAATAAAATTCAATTTCAAAAAACACTTTAATTAAAATTCTTTATATATGCCAATCAAGAGTGCCGTTAGGCACTAAATATCGGTAGTCATATCGGTTTGAAATTCGTTGGCGTGCCGTAGGTACGCAACAAAATGATATGTATTGCGTACCTACGGCACGCTAAATTTATTCCAATTCATGTTTTCTACCAATATTTAGTGCCTAACGGCACATTTTCAACTACTGATTGGCATTTACATAAAAAAAGCGGAGTCCTGGAACTCCGCTTTTTTATTTAATTACAGTTTTTGGAGATTGTAATTTTATAGTAATTCAAAATTTGATCTTAACTTAATATCTGCTGACGAAGTTCCAATCATTAATTCAAAATCTCCTGGTTCAGCTCCCCATTCTAATTTATCATTATAGAAAGAAAGTTTCTCTTTGTCAATTGTAAATTCGATCGTTTTAGTTTCTCCTGCATTTAATTTTACTTTTTGGAAATCTCTTAATTCTAAAACTGGTCTTACTACAGATCCAAATTTATCTTTTAAGTACAATTGCACTACTTCTTCTCCGGCAACTTTTCCAACGTTTGATAATTGGAAAGAAACTTTAATTGTTTCATTGCTTTTTATTTTAGTCGAAGATAATTTCAAATCAGAATAACCAAATTGTGTATAACTCAAACCGTATCCAAAAGGAAATTTAGGTGAGTTTTTTAAATCAATATATGCCGAAACATAATTCGTTGCGTTTTCATCTTTTGCTGGTCTTCCGGTACTGAAATGATTGTAATAAATTGGCACTTGTCCAACTTCTCTTGGAAATGTCATTGGCAATTTTCCAGAAGGATTATAATCTCCAAATAAAACATTTGCAATAGCATTTCCAGCCTCAGTTCCTAACCACCAAGTATATACAATTGCAGGAACATTGTCTGCTGTCCAGTTAAAAACAAGAGGTCTTCCGGCATTTATCAAAACTACAACTGGTTTTCCTGTTGCCTGAATCGCTTTTACTAAATCTTCCTGAACGCCCGGTAAACCAAGATTACTGCGGCTTTTTGCTTCACCACTTTGATCGCGTCTTTCACCAATACTTAAAATAACAACATCTGCTTGTTGTGCCGTTGCAACTGCTTCTGCAAAACCATCTTTGTTATCTCCGTCTACTTCACAACCTTTCGCGTAAAGCAATTTGGTGTTTTTTCCAACTTTATTTTGCAAACCATCCCATTGCGAAACTACCCATTTATCATAATTAACTTCCGGTAATTCTACTGACCAAAATCCCATATTGGCTTTGTATTCTTTTACCATTGGTCCAATAAATGCAATTGTTTTTACACTTTTAGAAATTGGCAAAGTCTGATTGTCATTCTTTAATAAAACAATACTTTTTTGCGCTACTTCAAGTGCTGCTTTTCTATTTTCAGGATTATTTAAAGCTTTTTCAGCTCTTTTTTCATCTGAATATCTGTATGGATCATCAAATAATCCTAATTCATATTTCTTACGAAGAATACGTTTTACAGCATCGTCAATTAAGTCGATAGAAACTTTACCTTCTTTAACCAATTCTGCCAAATTATATCTGTAAGCATTACTTTCCATATCCATATCACTTCCGGCTGTAATTGCAGAAAGTGCTGCTGCTTTAAGATCTTTTGAATATCCGTGAGCAACCATTTCTCCAATAGAACCCCAATCAGAAACTACGAATCCCTGAAAGTTCCATTTTCCTTTTAAAATATCACGTTGCAAGTGTGCATTTCCTGAAGCAGGAATTCCGTTTAAATCATTGAATGAGTTCATGAAAGTTGCTGCACCAGCATCAAGAGCTGCTTTAAATGGAGGTAAATACGTTTCGAACAACATACGTTCGCTCATATCTACTGAATTATAATCTCTTCCGCCAACTCCTGCGCCATAAGCTGCAAAGTGTTTTACGCATGCCATAACTGAGTTTAAATCGCCCAATTTATTTCCTTGAAAACCTTTTACTCTCGCATAAGCAATTTTAGAACCTAAGTAAGTATCTTCTCCTGCACCTTCCATAACTCGTCCCCAACGCGGATCACGGCTAATATCTACCATTGGCGCAAATGTCCAGTGAATTCCGCTTGCTGCAGCTTCTGTAGCAGCAACTCTTGCGGCTAATTCAATCGCAGCTAAATCCCAACTTGCGGCTTCTGCCAACGGAATTGGAAATGTCGTTTTGTATCCGTGAATAACATCCTGACCAAATAACAATGGAATTTTCAAACGTGATTGCATCGCTAATTCCTGATATTGTCTGGTGTATTTTGTTCCGATGATGTTTAACATCGAACCAATTAAACCTTGCTTGATTTCAGATTGTTTGTTGGGATTTATTGTAATTGGTCCCGTTGCCTGATTGTCTCCGGTGTATTGATTAAGCTGACCTATTTTTTCTTCAATAGTCATCTTTTTCAATAAAGCATTTACTTTCTGATCGATTGTTTCTTGTTGTGCTGTTGCAAAAAGCGATAACATCAACAAGGTAAATGTGGTTAATTTTTTCATTCTATTTTAATTTTGATTACCAAACGTAAGTTGCGACTGCACCAGTGTTTAAAGTAGTTGAAATTTGTTTTTGGTTGTATTTGATATTGAATGATTCTGCAGAAGTTCCGTCGTTTTCTACAATTAAAACGATTTTTCCTGTTGGAGTTTTAAAGGCAACATTATATATATTACCGGCAATATTACTTCCGATTCTAACAGATCCTTCAGGAACAAATTTTGAAGCGTGGCCAATAATGTAATAACCAACTTCTCTTTTTATATTTTGAGCCTGATCGATCATTAATGCGCCTTTACAAGTAGAACATCCGCCTGGCGTAAATGGTTTATAATATTCGTCATTTGCCAATCCCCAGGAAAGTGCATTTACACTCCAGTTACGCATCGAACCAATTACTACATTTTTTACACTCCATTTCAAATCCGATTCAAAACTACTTCCTGATCCTGTATATTGTTCTGTAAAATACAAATCTTTTTTTGGATATGCATCGTGAACTTTAGACAAAGCGCTGATATCTCCTTCGTATAAATGAAACGCTGAACCTGCTACAAATGGCAATGCTTTTGGATCATTTAATATTGTCAAAGGATATTCCGGCTTATTACAATTGTGATCGTAAACTACAATTTTGGTTTTGATTTTTGCTTTCGCGAAAGCGGGACCCAAATTGTTTTTAATAAATTCTGCCTGTTGTTCTGCAAGCATCAATAAACTTGGGTTATTTCCAGGATGCAAAGGTTCGTTTTGAGGCGTTATAGCATCAATTACAATTCCCTGAGCTTTCATTGCCTGAATATATTTTACAAAATATTCGGCATAAACCTGATAATATTTAGGCTGTAAACTTCCGCCTTTTGAGCTTCCGTTGTCTTTCATCCAAACTGGCGGCGACCACGGAGAACCCATAATTTTTATCTTTGGATTTATTGCCAAAATCTCTTTTAAAAGTGGCACAACATCTTTTAAATCCGGACCAAGATTAAAGTGTTCCAGTTTTAAATCTGTTTGCCCTTCTGGCATATCATCATACGAAAAAACTGTTTCATTCAAATCAGAAGCTCCAATACTAATTCGTAAATAACTCAACCCAATTGCATCATCTTTTCTTGAAAACAATTCCTGAAGCAATGCTTCTTTCTTTGCTTTGTCCAGTTTTAAGATTGCCTGAGCACTTCCTCCAGTTAATGAAAATCCAAAGCCTTCGATAGTTTGAAATTTCTGAGAAGCGTCTACCAAAATAGTTTGATTTGAATTCGTTTCTGAATTAAAAACCAAATCATTTTGCTTTTGCAATTTTGATGTCTCATCGGTTGTTGTGATCCACGATTCTGCTTTACCAGAAGTAGCAACTGAATTTTTTGAAGTTCCGCATTTTATTTGAACTGCAATTAAAGGCAGTAAAAGTAAAATTTGAAGTTTTTTGTTGATGTTTTTCATTTCTAATCTATTTCTATTAAGACAGGTAAATGATCCGAGGGATATTTTAAATCTTTAGAATCACTTAGTACTGCGTGTTTTTGAATTTTTAATCCGCTATTTTTTGAGATAAAAATGTAATCAATTAACAACGTTACAGGTTTATCATGTTCAAAATCATTGAATGTTCCTGATGGTCCAAAAGGTTTTTCTATCGAAACATCTTTGGTATCGTCCATTACTTTTTTTATCTCGGCAATTTGTTTTGTATCCGGTTCTGAATTAAAATCTCCCATTAAAAAAGCAGGGTATTTTTTTGTATTTAATGCTGCAATTTTCGAAAGAACCAATTCAACTCCTTTTACTCTCGCCACTTCTCCCATATGATCCAAATGAAGATTAAAAACCCAAAATACTTTTTTCGTTTTTAAATCTTTAAAAAGTCCATACGTACAAACTCTGTTGCAAGCTGCGTCCCAACCTCTTGATACTTTTTCTGGTGTTTCTGACAACCAAAACGTGTTTGATTGCAACAATTGAAAACGTCCTTTTTTATAATAAATCGTACACGCTTCTCCTGTTCCACCTTCTTCTCGACCAATTCCAAATCTGTCGTAATTAGGCAAAGCCGAAGCTATCGCTGTAACTTGATTTGGTGTTGCTTCCTGAACTCCAAATAAATCCGGACTATAAAATTGTATTTGAGAAGTAAAATAATCCTTCCGATTTGGCCATGCATTTTCTCCGTCTGATGCAACATCTAAACGAATATTGTAGGTCATAATTTTTAAATTTTGACCATAAAATGAACCGCTTACCAAAAGCAGCATTACTACTAAAACAATTGTATTTATCTTTTTCATGTTAAAAAATTTTAATCTTGTAAAGCTAGTATTTCAAGGGCTTTACTGAAAAAAATTAATTTAAAACTTATGTTAATTAAATGATCCGTATGCAATCAATTTTAAATGATTGTTTTGTCCCTACGGGACAATTTTATCTACTCACTTAATGTATTTTCTACCAACGTTTAACTCCTAACGGAGTTTGTCTGAAAAATCTAAATAGTTCAAATTGAAACCTCCTTTTTCAAAGACTACTTTGATTTTATTTGTTCCTGCATTTAAATTTACTCCAGATAAAACGACTGTTTTAAATTTGTCGTTTCCTCCAGTTACAGGAAGTGTAATCGTTTCTGATTTTTTACCATTTTCTGTCTCTAAATGAAGTTTTCCTTCTGAGTTTTCACTTGAATAACGAATTGCAACTTTGTATGCTTTTTGTTTTGCAACTTGCGTTGTAAACTGAAGCCATTCGCCATCTTCGATAAAAGAAACCTGATAACCATTTGATCCCGCATCTTTGCATGGTAAAATATCAACACCATCATTTCTCATGGTATTTCCTTTATTCCACTCGTCAAATTTTCCGGTTTCTACTCTGTAGTTTATAAAATCTTTATCTGAATAAGCATATCCATTTGTTCCCAAATCATATTGCGTCGCGGCAATTTTTCCCGGAATCAAATGTTTTTTATACGGTTTTGTATCGTTGGTTTGTACTTGTCTGAACATCGCGTCAATTACATCCGGTTTAACGGTTACGTTTTCCATTTTGTAATTGTCTGCTATTTTCATTAATGTCTTTTTAGCAAAATCAACACTTGGTTTTTGACCTCCGTCTTTCCAGTATTTCAACAAAACATCGTATTCAGGAATTTTGGTTACTGAAGTCACTCCGGCAATATTTTCGATTTTTTTCATTGGCCAAAAAGCCCATCCAATATTATTGCTTTCAACTAAAGTCAATACATCTTTAAACCAAACATTAGAGTTTTCTCCGCTTTCTCCTAACCAGATTGGCACATTATATTGTGTTCTGTAATCCAGCATTTTCTGAATTGATGCTGTAGTATTGTAATTCCAGTATTTATGGAAACTTAGCGCCACATTTTCATCCCATAAAGGGAAAATTCCGTTGTAGTTATTTCCCCAACAATTTCCTTCGATAAAAATTAAATGGTTCGTATCGACTTCGCGAATTGCTTTGGTAACCTGAACCATTAAATCTCTTAAAGGTCCGTTTGAGTTTTCGTCGCAACCATTTTTATTGGTTCCGGTAAAATTCCAGTTTGGTTCATTGATAATATCATAAGCTCCAATCCAAGGATTATCTCTGTAACGGGAAGCGAGTTTTTTCCATAAAGCAATCATTTTTTTCTGATTGGCTTCACTTTGCCATAATGATGGTTTGGTTGTGTCATAATCAGAGATTGCTGCATCATTTCCTTGTCCTCCAGGCGCTGCGTGCAAATCAAGAATTAGGTAAATTTTGTTTTCAGCACACCATTTCACTAAATTATCAGTCATGGTAAAACCTTCTTCTATCCAGGTGATTTCACCATTTTTCTCTTCTTCAATTGCTGGCGTGTATAGATTATAATGCATTGGAAGACGAATCGAATTGAATCCCCAAGCTGCTAATGAATCGACATCACGTTTTGTAATTCCGTTTGCTTTATAAGCTGCATAAAATTCTTTTGTTCCTTGTTCTCCAACAACGTCCTGAATTTTTTGTTTGATTATATATTGCGGACTTGCAAAAGGCTGGGTTTGCATCATGTAACCTTCCTGCACCATCCATCCGCCTAATCCTAAGCCTCTTAAAACTATATTTTTTCCGTTTCCATCAACAATTTTTTGTCCGTCTCTGTGCAAAAAACCTTGTCCAAAAGTGGTAATAGAAACTAGTAATTGTAATGTTATAATTAATTTTTTCATCTAAAAACTCTATTAATTTTTGATTCTAAATTGTGCAATTATTTCCACGTATAAGTTCCTACTGATCCTGCGGCTAATGTACTTGTAACCCATTTGCCGTCGAATTTGATGTTGAATGTTATGCTGGTTGAACCATCATTTTCAACAATAAGAACTTTTGAACCTGATGGTGTAATAAAAGCAACATTTTGTAAATCTCCACCTGAATTACTTGCAATTCTAATAGAACCTGCCGGAACAAATTTTGATGCGTGTGCAATAATATAATAACCAACATTACGCTGGAAGCTTTCGTTTGACGTTACAGTCAAAGCTCCTTTACACATATTACAACCACCAGCAGTATGCGGACCATAATTAGCGTTGTTTGCCAGATTCCATTCTAATGCATTTTTACTATAATTTCTCATAGAACCAATGATTATATTTCGCACATGCCATTTTAAATCTCCTTCAAAACTACCTTCTGAAGATGTCCATTGTTCTGTGAAATACACATTTTTTGTTGGATAAGAATTGTAAACATTCGTAAGCGCACTGATGTCTCCAGAATACAAATGGAAAGCTGATCCGTCTACATAAGGAAATGCATCGGCATCAGCCAAAATTGCTTTTGGATAGTTTGGATTATCACAATTATGATCGTAAGCAATAATTTTTGTCGAAATATTCGCTGCTTTAAAAGCCGGTCCTAAATTCGTTTTGATAAAGTTAGTCTGGTCTAAAGCCGACATATACATACTTGGCTCGTTACCGTCGTGTAAAGGTTCATTTTGAGGAGTTATGGCGTCAATTGTAATTCCTTCGGCTTTCATTTGCTGAATGTATTTCACAAAATATTTCGCATAAACATCATAATATTGTGCTTGTAGTTTTCCGCCAATAAAGCTGTCTTTGTCTTTCATCCAAAGTGGCGCTGACCAAGGTGTTGCCAAAATTAAAATCTTAGGATTAATTGCTATAATTTCTTTCAAAAGTGCAATTACTCCGGTTTTGTCTTTGTCTAAACTAAATTTTGCAAGAGCTAAATCTGTTTCTCCTGTTGCAAGATCATTATAAGTAAAAGGCGCTGCATTCAAATCTGAAGCTCCAATACTTATTCTTAAATAACTTATTCCTATAGAACCGTCTCCTGTTCCGAATAATTCTTTTAAAAGTGCACTTTTCTTTGCCGCTGTTAATTGATTGATTACTTCTGCACTTCCGCCTGTTAAAGTATATCCAAAACCATCTACTGTTTGATATTTTTGACTTGCATTTACTTCAATATTTGTATATGAATTAGAAGTTGTATTAAACCCTAAACTTCCGGATTGTTTTGCCAATAAAGCGCTTTGATCTGATTTTGTCAACCAGAAATCGACATCGTTAGTTACTACGACTGGCGGAATTACCGGTGGCGGTCCTTGTTCTACTGCATCATTTGAAGAGGAACATTTAACCTGAGCAAAAATCGCAACTCCAAGAAATAATGCTTTTATGGTATTTTTTAAGATAGGTTTCATTTTTATAGTTTTTTAGTTAGTGCGGCTGCTAGTTTATAATAGTTTGCATAGCATGCGCCGGAATAGTGATCGTGGTTTTTGTATCGTGGTTTATTAACGTGTAAACAACTTCTTTTTCTGACTGGTTCATAACAATGGTAATTATCTTGTTATCAGAGTTTTTGAAAGAGGTGCTTATTAATGTTTTATCGCTAATGGTTTCGATTATTCTCTTAGCATTAGGTCGGATAAATTTTGAGAAATGACCAATATAATAGTACATTGGAGTGTATATCAATTCGTCTTTTGTAGTGTCTGCATGAATTGGTGCAAAGCAAAAATTACCAACATGATTTGGCCCTCCGTTTTGGTCCAGAAGAATATTCCAATCTGTCCAGCCTACAGTTCCGTTATTGAAATCGTTAATCATATTGATTCCGTATCGTTCTGCATTTCCCCAAAACTGAAATCTTGTGGCGTCAAATTTTTCGATGCAGCCTTCTGTAAAAAGTAAATTTTTGTTTGGAAATTCGGCGTGAACTTTCCCTACTGATTCAAATTTCGGAGTTCCGCCATTCCATGTTTCATACCAATGAAATCCAATTCCCCAGGCATATTTTGAAACTTCAGGATCTGAGAAAACGAGTTTGGCTCTTGTTTCTAACATATCTCCGCGATTGTGATCCCAAATGATAATGTTTTTAGAACCAAGTCCTTCTTTTTCTAAAGTTGGTTCAAGAAAGTTTTTTAGAAAATCTCTTTCGGCTTCCGGAGTATAAATGCAGGATTCCCATCTTTGTTTTGCCATTGGCTCATTTTGGATGGTTAATCCCCAAATTGGAATGCCTTCTTTTTCATATGCTTTTATAAACTTAGCATAATAATTTGCCCATGATTGTGCAAATTCCGGCAAGAGAACGCCGCCGTGCAAAATATCATTATTGTCTTTCATGAAAGCTGGGGGACTCCAAGGACTGGCAAATAAGGTTAATTTCCCGCCGGCTGTTTCAATTGCTTTTTTTATTAATGGAATTCGATATTTCCTATCGTGATCAATATTGAAGGTTTTTAAATCTTTGTCTCCTTCTGCAACATAAGTGTAACTGTCGCTGCTAAAATCACAGCTATGTATATTGGTTCTGGCTAATGAATAACCAATTCCTTTGTTTTTGTCGTAATAGGCAGTCAGAAATTCTTGTTGTTTTTTAGGAGATAATTTGGCAAAAACTTCTGCGCTTGCATCTGTTATGGCACCACCAATTCCTAAGAAAGTCTGATCTGTTTTTTCAGGATCCAGAATAATAGAAACTGTTGAATTTGTTGCTTTCGAAATTAAATTATTCGATAGCGATAATCTTAAATTTGTGTTTTCGGCGGTAGTATAAACTTCAACTTTTTTGTTTGATTTGGATGCAGAATTCGCTGAATTATTCACCACTTTTGATGAAGAACAACTTAATTGTAGAACTAGTATTGGTGCTATTAAAATTCTATTTGTGATTTTCATTGTACTTTCAAAAAACTTTTAAAATTAAAATTAAATTGAGGGTCAAATTGGATGATTCAATTCGACCCTCCTACCTAATTACAAAATATTAATACACTAATGTCTGTATGGCATGTGCAGGAATTTTTACTACTGTTTTTTCAGCAGCTATAATTAAATTGTAGGTAATCTCTTTGTCAGATTGGTTCATGACAATTGTTGCCATTGTTCCGTCTGTATTCAAAAATGAAGTACTTAATAAAGCGCTTCTGCTTACTGCTGTACTTACTCTTACAGCATTCAAATGAATGAATTTTGAAAAATGTCCGATATAATAATATGATGGCGTGTAAATTAATTCGCCTGTAGTTGTATCAGCATGAATTGGTGAAAAACAGAAGTTCCCAACATGATTTGGTCCTCCGTTTTGATCTAAAAGAATGTTCCAATCTGTCCATGCAGCAGTTCCATTATTAAAATCATTAATCATAGAAATACCATATCTTTCTCCGTTACCCCAAAATTGATATTTTGCAGCATCAAATTTTTCGATACATCCTTCGGTAAACATTAATCCTTTGTCTGGATATGCTTCATGTACTTTGCCTACGTTATCAAACATTGATGCGCCGCCAGACCAAGTTTCATACCAGTGAAAACCCATTCCCCAAACATACTTTGAAGCTTCAGGATCAGAATAAATTACATTGGCTCTGTAGTTCATTAAATCACGGTTATGATCCCATACAATGATTTTTACATTACCTAGTTTTTCTTTTTTCAGCGTTGGTCCAAGAAAATTTTTAATAAAATCTCTTTCTGCTTCTGCAGTATAAACACAAGATTCCCAGGTTTGAATTGCCATTGGTTCATTTTGAGTAGAAGTTCCCCAAATTGGAATTCCTTCTTTCTCATATGCTTTTATAAACTTGGCATAAAAATTTGCCCATGTTTGATAATATTCCGGTAATAATGTTCCGCCTTTCAGGACGTTTTTATTACTTTTCATAAAAGCATTTGGCGACCACGGAGCAACATAAGTGGTTAATTTTCCTCCTGCTGTTTTTATAGCTTGCTTTATTAATGGAATGCGAAATTGTCTATCGTGATCAATCGAAAACGTTTTTAAATCTTTGTCTCCTTCTTCGATATAAGAATAGCTTCCACTGCTAAAATCAGAACTTTGTATCGTGGTTCTTAGCAATGAATAGCCTATACCTTTTTGTTTATCATAGTAGGCATTTAAAAATTCTGTTTGTTTTTCTTTTGAAAGTTTAGCAAAAATTTCAGCACTTGCATCGGTAATAGCGCCTCCAATTCCCATAAAGGTTTGGAACTTTTTTGATGGTTCTACAAAAACTGACGACTCTGTTTCAAGTGGTTGTTTTGATCCTGAGAAAGTTAAATTATCTGTAGATGTTAATCTTAAATTTGAGTTCTCGGCTGTAGTATAAACTGTTATTTTTTTTCCATTGGTTGTAAATTCTTTTTTTGTCTTTGGCTGTTGTGCAAAAGCTGCCAGCGAAAACAGAAAGCATAGAATTTTAGAACTATTTTTTTTCATTCTTCCTTATTATTTTAAATTCTAATTGAAGTTTTTTTAAAGAAACTCTTTATCTATAAAAACACATTCCAGTAGTTTAAGGATTTAAAAATAGCCCATACTCATAGTGATTATGGGCTATTTACAACCAAACTTAAACTTAACTTTATCTTCTTATTTTGCTCTCATTTCAACCCTTCCGATTGTAATTCCGTCTTTTGTAAATTTGTTACCATTACCACCACTTCTGATAAGTAAATAGATTTTACCGGTTGTATTGAATTTAACTACATTCGAAACGTCACCTGATTTTTCATTTTTAACACATCCAACAATAGATAATCTACCTAAGAATGGGTTTTTAGCACAACCATCCCAAGTGCTTAATCCCATTACTTTGTTGTCTTTGTATTCAACACCGTCTACAGGAACTGTTGTACCAGCATATACTTCAAACCATGTTTCATCAGATCCACTTGCAGATGTAACTAACATATCGATTGTATATTCTTTATCTTTTACAACATCAATTGCCTGGTAAATACCTTCTTGTGCACCACCGCCTGCGTGAATTGTTGCACTTCCTGTTGCAAATGACCAGAAGGCAGCTCCAGTAGGGCTTAACTTTGCAGATGTCCATTGAGCAGCGTCTGCTGGAGTACTAAAGAATCCTCCTCTTACTAAATTAGGTTTAGCAGGATCTGAAGTTGCAACAACAATATCATGAGCAGTAGTTTCTGTTTTTCCTCCTGCTGCAACTGCGATATGTTTAACTGTATAAGTACCAGCATCCGGCAATACAATTTTCTCAGTCATTTTACCCAAATAAGGTCCGTATCCAATATCCCAGTAAGATTCGATAATACCTGGTACTTTAGATGTTAAAATATACGTGTTTACTTCTCCGGTAACAGGAGTAATAGTGAATGCTGAATCAACGCCAGAAGCAATTAAAACATTAGGATTAACATCCTCACTACAACTATTTAGTGTCCCTCCTAATGCTAAAAATAACATTAGGTATACACTACTTGTTCTTAAATTTATATTTAAATTCATGTTCTTTATTTTTGGTTAGTTAGGTTTACTGATAATTAGGATTTTGTTTCAATTTAGTACCATTAAGCTCTGTGTAAGGTATAGGGAAAATCTCGTCTGTACCTGCATCAAAACCTCTATCAGATAATGCTGCAGCAGCATCTCCCCATCTTACTAAGTCAAAAAATCTATGACCTTCACCAGCTAACTCCATTCTTCTTTCTTTTTTGATAGCTGCCAATGTTACTGGTACAGAAGCTAATCCAACTCTAGCTCTAACTGCATCAAGTAATGCTTGTGCTCTTGCTCCTGAACCTAAAGCTTCTGCTTCCATTAGGTAAGTATCAGCAAGTCTGATGATATAAGAATTTTGTTTGTAGTTCAATTCCTGATTACCTCCACCAGTACGTACGTCTGATTGTCTTGGAAGATATTTATTCAAGAAAAGACCTGTATCCTGATAAGCAGGAATATAATCTGCTTTACCAGCTGCTTTTAAAGCTTTAATATTAAGAATTGTAGCATCTAATCTTGGATCACCTGCCATTGCATCATACAATTTTTGAGTTGCCACGTTAAAAGCCCATCCTGAAGGAAGATCCGGTGCATCAGAGTCTTTTGGTCTTGAATATCCTCTTGGTCCAACCATTTGGTTTAAAGAGTTTCCTTCGTCTTTACCTTGTCCCCAGAATGTCCAGTCAGTATTACCTGCACTACTATGAGATACTTCTAATAATGATTCTGCATTAAATTTATTTGAAGTCACCCATAAATCGCTAAATGCAGGAAGTAATTTATTTCCGTATTGATTTGTTTGACCTGGTGTTCCATTTACTTGAGCCAAAACTGTAGCTGCATCAGAATTTTTACCTTCAAACAAGTATACTTTTCCTAATATTGCTTGTGCTGCTCCTTTGTTAAGTCTTCCAGATTCTGTTTTTGCATCAACAGTATTTGGTAAACTAGGAATAGCTTCTAATAAATCTTTTTCTATTTGAGCATAAACTACCTCTGGTTTAACTTGCTCAGGATCATAAATAGTCTGAGTATTTAAAGGCACTAAAACCAATGGAATGTTTTTAAACAATCTTACTAAATTAAAATAGTAAAGTGCACGTAATGCTTTAGCTTCAGCAGCAAATCTAGCTCTTACAGTATTATCCATAGAAGCTGCAGGAAGTTTTTCTAACAAGATATTTGCTCTTGAAACACCTTGATAGTGATCATTCCAGTAACTACCAGGAATACTGATTGAACTAAGTGAGTGCGTAGAGAAATTCTGAATTCCGTTTCCATCAGTTGCACTTCCTCCTCCTGCATAAAAATCATCTGATCCTGCATTTAGCATTGCTACTAAGTTTTCGAAACCACCAGTATTCTTTCTCAACGGATCATAAACTCCAATTAAAGCTGAGTAACATTGTTGCTCATTAGAAAAATAAGTACTAGTGTCAAATTTTCCTTTTGGGTCAATGGTGACAAAATCTTCAGAACAAGATCCGCCTAGAGCTGCCAATGCAACAGCACAGTATAAGTATTTAAGTTTTATAGTTTTCATAATTTTTTAATTTTTAAAATTGAACGTTAGCTCCTAACAAAATAGATCTTGCTTGTGGATAAACTCCTTTATCTACACCGTAAACCTGACCTCCAATTTCCGGATCATATCCTGTGTATTTTGTAAAAGTGATTAAATTCTCTCCTGTTAAGTAGAAACGAATTTTATCTGAACCAATTTTAGATGATAAGTTAGTTGGAAGTGTGTATCCAACCTGAACAATTTTTAAACGTAAGTAATTTCCATTTTCAAGATAAAAATCAGACATATTACTAAAGTTTTTGTTTGGATCGTTATTAGTCAATCTAGGATAATCGTTTGATGTTCCTTCTCCAACCCAACGCTCTAAAGCTTTTGTTTGATAGTTTGCATTCAGGATATCAAGTCTTCTTAGACCTTGGAAAATTTTACTTCCTGCAGATCCTTGAGTAAATGCCATGAAATCAAAGTTTTTGTAGTCTAAGTTAATAGTAAGACCAAAAGTATATTTAGGAATATTTGTTCCTAAGAATTGTTTATCGTCATCTGTAATTTTACCATCACCATTTGAATCTGTCCAACGGAAATCTCCAGGTTTAGCATTTGGCTGAATTAAACCTCCAGCAGCATTTTTGTATGCAGCAACTTCAGCTTCATTTTGAAAAATACCCGCTGTTTTATAACCATAGAATTCATTGAATGAGTGACCAACTTGTGTTCTTGTTACAGGTCCCATAGATTGGAAACTAGCATCTCCAACAATGTAGTTTGTAGATGAACCAACATAAGTAATCTCATTTTTCAAGTAAGCAACATTCGCATTAACACCTAAGTTAAAATCTCCAAGTCTTTTCTTGTAACCTAATTCAACCTCAAAACCACTGTTGTCCATATCTGCAATGTTCGCAGACGGTGCATCAACAACTCCTACATATCCAGGAATTACAACGTTTCTTAAGATTCCTTTTGTTGTTTTTTTGTAGTAATCTAATGCAAGAGTGAAATCATTGAAAAGTTTTGCATCAAGACCAATTGTAGTTTGTGATGTTTCTTCCCATCCTAAATCTGCGTTAGGTAAAGTAGAGTTTCCATAACCAGTTGTAATTCCACCAGTATTTCCAACAGAATAATTATATCCACCAACAACTAAAGCTCTGTATTTGAAATCATCGATGTTATCGTTACCAACAACTCCGTAACCTCCACGTAGTTTTAAAGTATTAACTACATTGTTTTCTTTCCAAAATCCTTCTTTCGAAATTACCCATCCTAAAGAGAATGAAGGGAAAACTCCGAATTTTTTGTTTTCACCAAAACGAGTTGATCCATCACGACGAACAATTCCTGTGAAAAGATATTTCTCCATATAATCATAATTAGCACGTAAGAACAATGAAGCTAATTTGTGTTCTACAAAATCCTCTGAAACGTTTACTCTGTCAGCTTGAGGAATATCAAAATTAAAAGAAGCATCTTTGTAGCTTGTAATTGGCAGACCAAACATAGTTACTCCAATTTTACCTCCAATGTTTTCAACATAAGCACCTTGACCTGCTAAAACATTAATACTGTGATCACCAAATTTATTAGAGTAAGTCAAAATGTTTTCAAGAGTCCATGAAAATGATTTATTATTATTCTGACCATAGTTATTTTTATCCGCTTTCATGTTTGGATTTAAGAAGAAAACCGGAGTAAAGCCTTGGTCTCCCCAATAAGCTAATTTACCACCAAGTGTAGTTCTGAATTTTAAATGAGGAGTAATGTTAGCCTCTAAATAAGCGTTCCCAACAAAATCATCTGACCAGCTATATCCACCCAATCTAGTTTGAGTATAAGCTAAAGGATTTGTCATCTCTTGTTGAACTAAAGAAGAAATTCCGTAAGGATTTCCGTTTGGATCTCTTACAATATTTGGATTTGTATAGAAACCTGTATTAGCAACTGCAGGATCTGTAACAACTAATGGAGTAATTGGATCTAAGTTAATTGCAGAACTTAAAGGTCCTCCAAATTCACTGTTTGTATTTCCAATACCTTTAGTTACTTGATGTGTATATCCAAAAGTTTGTCCGAAAGTAAAATAGTCAGAAATTTTGTGTGTAGAGTTTAAACGGAAATTTTTCTTTGTATAGTTTGAAATTTCTGTTGCAACAATACCTTCTTGATCTTGTATTCCGAAAGAAGCATAAAAAGTAGATTTTTCTCCACCACCACTAATACTTAATTCATGAGTATATCTAAAAGCAGAATTATTAAAAATTGCATCTTGCCAATTTGTACCTTTTCCTAATAATGATGGGTCTGCATATTTAGTACCACCACCATCAGCATAAGATTTCTCATTCATGATTGCTCCATACTGCGTAGCATTAAGCAAATCTAATTTTTTAGCTGGACCAGAAACACCTGCAAAACCGTTGTAGTTTACAGAGATTTTTCCTGATTTTCCTTTTTTAGTTGTAACTAAGATAACCCCAGTTGCAGCACGAGTACCATAGATTGCAGCAGAAGCAGCATCTTTAAGAACCTCGATAGATTCGATATCACTTTGATTGATGAAACCAATAGCATTTGCGTCTACAGCAATACCATCAACAACCCATAAAGGATCATTTCCACCTTCTCTAAAAGTAGTTATACCTCTAATACGAACCTTTGATTTTTCACCAGGTTGTCCAGAAACAGCAGCTACAGATACACCCGCTACTCTACCTTGTAATGTTTGTTCAACTCTTCCATTTGGCACTTTTTCAAGATCAGCAGCTTTTACACTGGAAATAGCTCCAGTTACTACAGATTTCTTTTGAGTACCATATCCAACAACTACAACCTCATTTAATGATTGTGATTCTGGTTTTAATTGAATTGCAATTTTTGTTCTCCCATTTACAGCTTCACTAACTGGCGCATATCCAATAAAAGTAACTGTTAAAACACCATTTGAAGGTGACTGAATTTGGAATTTTCCATCAAAATCTGATGCCGTTGACTTAGTTGTTCCTTTTAATACAATAGTAGCACCCGGAACTGGCATTCCACTTTCATCAGTTATTACTCCGTTAACCGTGACATCCTGAGCCACAGCTATAACCGAGAATAACAAAGACGAAATACAAAAAATAAGTAATTTTGTTAATTTCATTTTTCTAAAAATTTTGGTTAATTAATTAGTAATTTGATGCAATAATAATCTTAATTTTTTACTATCAACAATTAAATTTCATTACAAAAACACATCAAACTAAATTTTTGTACTTTACAAAAACACATCATTTTTTTTATAAATATCTAATTTACAATAATTTAAAAAATAAATATTAAATGTTATCAAAATGTTAATTGCAAAAATAAACACTACACTAGTATAAGATTGCTTATTTTTATTAAAAAAACAGCTTCCTACAACGAAATAGTAGACACATCAAGAAGTTAAACTGCTAAAAAACAAATACTTATCTTTAAAAATCTTAAATAAATAGAAAAATTTATGAAATTGATAATATCATATTTTTATATTACTTTTTTTACATTATTCACAATCTCCTTTTTTGGACAAGTAAAAAACATTGGACTGCCTGACGTAAGAAATTACAAGCGAAACGAATATAAAGGTGGTACTCAAAACTGGAATATTGGTCAGGATAAAAACGGAAACTTATATTTTGCTAATAATAATGGCCTTTTACAATTTGACGGATCGTCCTGGCGAAAATATCCATTACCAAATCTAACTTCTGTGAGATGTTTAAAGATTGATGATTCAGGGAAAATATATGTAGGTGGATATAATGAATTTGGATATTTCCAACCTGATACTAAAGGTAGACTTAAATACACATCATTAGCGAAACACGTTGATAAGAGTAAAATAAAAATAATTGACTTTATCTGGAAGATACATTCTTTTAACAACCAAACTATCTTTCAGTCTTTTGCCAGAATATATATATTCAAAAATGGAAAATTATCCATATTAGAAGCTCCAAAACGTTTTCAGTTTTCATTTGTAGTCAATAACAAACTTTATTTACAAGATGTTGAAAAAGGAATATTAGAATATAAAGACGGGAAACTATATACATTACCCAACACAACCAGCTTAAATAATACGGAGATATGGGGAATGTATTCGATCGCAAAAAACAAAACCTTAATTATAACACTGGAAAAAGGTCTTTTTATTTATGAAAACAACAAAATAACTCCTTGGGATACCGAAGCCAATAATTTTGTAAAGAAAAACAACTCTTTAGGCGGAGTAACAATAAACAACAGCTCTATTGTATTAAACTCGGTTCTAGATGGTATAATAATATGTGATTATAACGGAAAGATAATCCAACATATCAATAGAAAAAAAGGACTACAAAATAATACCGTTCTGACTTCTTTTATAGACAATAAAAACAATCTTTGGCTAGGTCTTGATAATGGTATTGCATTTGTCAATGAGAGTTCTCCGTTTACTTACTTTGGTTTTAGTTATGATATTAGTACCGTATATGCATCCGTAATTCATGACGGAAACTTATATGTTGCCACAAACCAAGGTGTTTTTTACCATGCATGGAATAATAGCTTTAAAGAAGATGTTTTTAAACTTGTCGAAGGAACTACAGCCCAATCCTGGAATGTTCAGGTCGTAGAAAACGAACTTATTTGTTCAAACAATAGAGGTGCTTTGACCATAAAAGGCGGAAGAGTAACAAATATAATAGACTCAAAAGGTTATTTTGGATTCAAGAAAATACCAAATCATCCCGGTTTTTTTATTGGCTCCAACTATGATGGATTTGCTATATTCCAAAAAACACCAAGCGGATTAGTTTATAAAAACCAAATATCCGGATTCGACAAATCATCAAACAGTTTCGAACTTGATGAGTCTTATTTATGGCTTAAAAAAGATGAATCTATATATAGAATGTCTCTTAGCAATGATTTAGCGAGATTTGCTACTATCAAAAAAATTGATCACTTAACTCCTCAATTTAAAAATATTGGAAGTCTTCAGAAAATAGACGATCGCATCTATTTTCAAACCAACAATCATTTTTATAAGTACTCAAAAGAGCAGGATTTATTCTTTGAAGATAAAAACCTAACGAAATTATTCAAAAACATACCCGTTATAAATGCATTAAGCGAGGATTCGCAATCTAATTTATGGTATGCTTTCAATGAATCTTTGGGCGTTTTAATGAAACAAAATAACAAGTATAAGAATATTGTTGCACCATTTTCAAACCTAACCGGAAACTTAGTAAGCAATTATTTATCCGTAAATACTATTGATTCCAAGAATATTTTTATTGGATTAACGGATGGATTAGCACATTACGATTCTCAATTCCTGAATAACTTCGTAACAAAACCAAAAGCTTTTATTCGAAGTTTTTCATTTCCCGGTGATACTATTGTTTTAGGAAACAATCAAAGCAAAACCGAAAACATTCGCATTCCGTATTCGTCAAATCACGTGCGATTTACATTTTCGTCTCCAACATATGAGAATCTTGAAAATGTTGAATTCTCGTATCAATTAGAGCCTTTTGATGACAAATGGAGCAACTGGTCTACGATATCACTCAAAGAATACACCAATCTTCGTGAAGGCGAGTATACGATGAATGTAAAAGTTAGAAATAGTTATGGTGTCCAATCTTCACCAGCAAAACTTTCTTTCACTATTTCTCCGCCTTGGTACAGACATTTCTTAGCTTTCATGTTTTACTTCATATTAATAGTTGTGGGAATCTATTTAATTTCTACGAGAATAAAGATGAAGATAAGAAAGAACAAATATTATGAAACGATAGAACAACGAAGACTTTATCTGGAGAAAGAGTCAAAAATCAGACAAGAACAATATGACCTTGAAAAAGAAATTGAAAAACTGAAAAATGACAAGCTTCAAATAAAAATCTTAGCAAAAGATAAAGAACTGGTGAATAATTCTTTGCAGGTTGTAAAGAAAAACAAAATCCTAAACGGAATCATTCATAAACTAAAAGAAATTGACGTAGAAGCACTTGACGACTCGACTAAGTTTCAAGTTAGTAAATTGAACAAAAGCATCGTCAAAGAGGTAAATACAGACAAAAGCTGGAAAGATCTGGAGAAGCACATTAAAAACGTGCATTTTGAGTTCTTAAAACGATTAAAAGAAAAATACCCAACGATTTCACCACGAGAACTCGATTTATCAACTTATTTATTAATGAATATGTCGACGAAAGAAATAGCCGAAATCATGAATATTTCGACCGGAGGCGTTGAATTAGCCAGATACAGATTAAGAAAAAAACTGGGCTTAAATAAGAAAGAAAATCTGATAGGATTTTTAATGAGCATCTAATAAAGAAAAAATCCATCAGCCGCAGCTGATGGATTTTTCACTTAAATATATTCTAATGTTCTCTCGAGCGCCATGCCACGGGAACCTTTTATTAAAATTGTATTCTCGTCGAAATGAATCGTTTTTAAATATTCTGCGAAAGCATCAAAAGTTTCAAAGAAGTGAATATTCTCGTTAGAAACTTTATTTTCATAAAAGTATTTCCCAATCAAATAACAAACGGAGTTGTCTTGATTCGATAACGAATCGACAATGATTTTATGTTCTTCATGGCTTTCATTTCCAAGTTCAAACATATCTCCCAAAATCATGACTTTGTTCTGATTTTCTAATTGCAGAAAATTAGTAATCGCCACAGCCATACTACTCGGATTAGCATTATATGCGTCTAATATAATTTGATTAGATCCTTTTTTCAGTAATTGAGATCTGTTATTCTCCGGAATATAGTTTTCTATTGCTTGTTTTACGTCGTTCTCATCAACTTTAAAATACTTTCCTATCGCGACTGCTGCATTGATATTATTAGCATTATAAAGCCCAATTAAATGAGATTGAACATTAAAATTCTCGTAATTAATAACTACGAAAGGATTTGCTTCAACACTTTTGATATTAAGGTTTGATTGCTCTTTATTTATTCCAAAAGTAAATGTTTCGATTCCTTTAGATTTTTCAATTTGAATTGGATCTTCCAGATTAACAAAAGCCAGTTTCTCATTCTTTAAAAGATACTGATACATTTCGCTTTTACCTTGTATTACACCTTCAACACCACCAAAACCTTCCAGATGTGCTTTCCCAAAATTGGTAATATATCCATAATCAGGCTGAGCAAGTTCGCACAAAAACTCAATCTCTTTTTTATGATTGGCGCCCATTTCAACAATTCCAATTTCTGTTTCTTTCGAAAAAGACAATAAAGTCAGCGGAACTCCAATATGATTGTTTAAATTTCCAACGGTAGCTTTTGTTTTAAACTTTTTAGAAAGAACTACATTAATAAGTTCTTTCGTTGTGGTTTTACCATTACTTCCAGTTAACGCAACAATTGGTAATTTTAAATAAGAACGATGAAATTTTGCCAATTCCTGCAATGTTTCCAAACTGTTCTCAACCAAGATAGTTCTTTCATCTATAGCATAAGCTGCATTGTCAATAATAACAAACAAAGCTTCCAATTCAAGTGCTTTTGACGCAAAAGTATTAGCATCAAAATTCTCTCCTTTTATAGCAAAAAACATAGAATCTTTTTCAATTTTTCTAGTATCAATTGAAACGGATTTACATTGTAAAAACAAGTTATGAATGTCCTGAATATTCATTTATATTTTATTTTATTGATCGTAAAAGTAGAAAAAAAACAATAAAAAAATTCCAAATTCCATACTGAAATAATCAGCTTTTGGAATTTGGAATTTTTTATTGAAATTTCTAAAACCTAGTTTCTAGGTGATTTTCTTTTTTCAGATTTTGCACCTACTCTTGACATTGCACATCTAAATCCGATGTAATCAGTTGCCATATCCTGAGGGAAATATCTTCTTTGAGCTGGATCTAACCAATAAGCTCTATCTCTCCAAGAACCACCTTTGTAAACTCTTACATTATCATCGATTAATGTAGTACGTTTACTTGAGTTGTCATATTTTCTAACCATTTGACCTAAACTATCAGTAGTGATATTATGTTTAGGAGAGTTGTACATTGTCTGATCAGCTTTTGGTCCTGACTCAGAATCTCCAAAGTCAAAATATCTTGAAGATTGTTTATCACCATCTCTGTAATTGATGTTGTCACTTGTACTGAAGTTTGTTCTTAAGTAAGTTTCATTTTCATCAACTGGAACCTGAGCAATTTCTCCTGGTAAATTAGTAGCAACTTTTTTACCGTTACTTAATGTTTTGTATTGAATGTTATCTTTAGTGATAATTTCAATTTTACCATCTTTACCAATTTTGTTTTTAGCGTATTGATTTCCTCTAAAGTAGTTAAAATCATTTGCTTCATTATCGATAATAGGTCTGTAAACATCGGCAACCCATTCGGCTACGTTTCCAGCCATATCGTATAATCCAAAATCATTGGCAGCATAGCTTTTTACAGCATTTGTAATATCTGCACCATCATCTGACCAACCAGCAATTCCACCGTAATCACCGTTTCCTTGTTTAAAGTTAGCCAATTGATCACCTTTGTTTTTACGTTTAGATGAACGTGTATAATCTCCAGACCAAGGATATTTCTTTTGTCCTTTATATATATTGTATTCTCTTTGTCCAACATCTGCAGCAGCTGCATACTCCCATTCTGCTTCAGTAGGAAGTCTGTACTCTGGCAAAATAACTCCGGAAGAACGTTGTGCGTACACATTTTTCACTTCAGGAACTACACCATCTTTTCCAGCTTTTGGTTTTCTACCACCAGGATTTTTCTTTAATACAATTTCTTCACTACCACCACGTGCAGTACTTGGAGACATTAAATAAGCCTCAGTATTAAATGCATTATCTCCGGTAACATCATTTGTTTTAGCACCTTTTTGAAGATATCCGTTTTTCTCAAGAACAGCCTCATTAACACGGTCAGTTCTCCATTTAGCAAATTCAACAGCTTGAATCCAGTTTACACCAACTACAGGATAGTTAGCATAAGAAGGATGTCTTAAGTAGTTGTTAGTCATCGTTTCGTTATACCCTAAACGATTTCTCCACACCAATGTATCTGGCGATGCTCCTTCGTAAATGTTTTTGTAATTTTCTTCTGTTGGAGGGAAAACTTTCTTTAACCACTCCAGGTATTCTAAGTACATACCATTCGTAACTTCAGTTTCATCCATATAGAATGACTGAACGTGTTGTTGAGTAGGTGTGTTATTCCAATCGTGCATAACATCATCCTGTACTTTACCCATTGTAAACGTACCTCCTTCAACAAAAACTAAACCAGGACCAGCCTGTTGTTTTTTTCCTGCATTTCTAGCAGCCGTTCCATTCTGACTATCTACATCCCAACCTGTTGCTCTGGAAGCGTGACTGGAACTCGATTTTTTGCTACAACTAGCCGTGCCTAACATCAATACCATTGACATCATTAATTGCAGGGCTACAATTTTGTTTACTTTCATACTCATTCTTAGGTGATAAATTTAGGTGCTGCAATATAATAATTAACATTTAATTAGCAACATCTGTTCTAATAATTTTATTTAGCTGTTTTTTACCAGAAAATAACCTATAGTTACGAACGCAAAAATATACTTTTTATTATTTACTATAACATGAAATACTATATTTTTACTTACTAAAATAATTTTAAATTAATCCCGATTTTTCAGCTTATGAAACAAGCCTTAATCTTATACTTCTTTTTGATTCCACTTATCTCATTTTCTCAGATAAATGGCAGCTTCACACTAGATTGGCAAAATAAAAAAGAGATGAGTTTTGGGGATTCAAAAACGACTATACCTTTCTTTTCCGGAAGCAGTTTTCGTTATGACACTACAAAAAAAAGCATAACATTGCTGCTAAATCTGAATGAAACGGGAGCGTCAGGCGCTAATTCGATACAAATAACCAACGTCATTTACGAATCAATGTCAATTGCTGATTTAGGAGATCTTGCAAAAGAAAACATCCCTGAGAAACCAAATGAAACGTTAAAAACAACTACTTCAAGAGATCGAAAGCAAACTTTTCTATTTCTCCACCCTATTATAAAGGAAGGAAATAACTACAAACGAATAAAATCCTTCTCTTATTCTTTCAATAACACAACATCAAAAAGAACCAACACATCTTCTTTTCAAAAATCTGCGACAATCTATAATTCGGTTTTAGCGAGTGGAGATTGGTATCGTTTTTACATTGAAAAATCAGGCGTTTACAGAATCTCGAAGTCCTTTTTGCAAAGTTTAGGATTTGATCCGAGCAAAGCAGATCCAAGAAGAATCAAAATTTATGGAAACGGCGGAAGAATGCTTCCTTTAGCCAATAACATTTATTATCCGGAAGATTTAATCGAAAATGCTATTCAGATTAATGGAGAAGGCGATGGCGTTTTCAATAATGAAGATTATATTCTTTTTTATGCAGAAGGAGTTAACAACTGGAATTCTGAAAGTAGAACCAATCTTAATCTATACGACTCAAAATCCTACTACTATATTACAACTGCCGGAGGCGACGGAAAGCGAATTTCGCCTATAAATCAACCAACAGCAGGCAGCACACTTGAGCTAAACACGTTTGATGACTATCAATACCATGAAATCGATCAAACAAACATTGTTCATTTAGGTAGACAATGGCTTGGAGAATCATTCGATATTAATCAAGAGCAGGAGTTTGAATTTAATTTTCCAAACCTTGAAACTTCAGTTCCTGTAAAAATACAACTCAATGCAGTTTCGGCAGCCTACACTCCTACTTCATTTGCTGTTTCTGCAAACGGACAAAATATTGGCACACTAAATTTCAAAGCATTAACTGCAAGCTCTGAAACCAAATACGACACCTTATTCTCTCCTTTTAAAAACACATTTAACGGAACTGATAATATAAAAATCAAACTTAGTTACAACAATAATGGCGTTCCGGGATCTAAAGGATATCTTGACTACATTAATTTAATAGCCAAAAGAAAACTAATAGGAATTGGAAAACAATTTAAATTCCAATATGATTTAGCCGGTTCAGTTGCCGGAGTTGTAAACTATACTATCACAAACGCTCAGGGTATTTCTCAAATTTGGGATATTACAGACCTATATAATGTATCGAAAATCGAAAACCCAAATCAAGCTACTTTTAGCTTTAAAGCAAACTTGGGAGAAATTAGAAATTATATTGCCATCAATGCTGCTGATTATTTTACTCCTTTAAAAGAGAACCAGTCAAAAATCGCCAATCAAAACTTAAAAGGAACAATATTCAGAAATCTTCAGAATAGCTTTCAGGATATCGATTATGTAATTCTTACTCCAAAATCCCTAACTAATCAAGCAGAGAAACTAGCCAATTTCCATCGAACACATTCTAATTTAAATGTAAAAGTAATTGCATTAGAAAACATCTATCAGGAATTTTCTTCGGGCAAACAAGATATTTCAGCGATTAGAAACTGCATTAGATATATTTATGACAACGCTTCTTCTCCAGACAAAAAAATAAAATATTTAAATCTATTTGGAGATGCTTCATTTGATTATAAAAATAGAATCCCAAACAATAATAATATTGTACCTATATATCAATCGCCGGTAAGCAATACTACAGGAGAAGCTTCTTTTGCTTCAGATGACTTTTTTGGACTCATGGATTCTGAAGAAGGAATTGTTCAACAACCTTTTGGAGGAATTGACATTGCTGTTGGCAGAATGTTAGTTTCAGACAATGCTCAGGCTCAGGAAATGGTCAATAAAGTTTTAGAATATCATGATACTAAATCTTATGGAAATTGGAGAAATAATTTTGTTTTAATCAGCGATGATTCTGATCAAAGCTCAGACGCGACAATACAATCTCATCAAAATAATCTTGCCGATCTTATCGCAGTCGAAAAACCATTTTTTAATATTGAAAAAATACTTCTGGATTCTTATACACAAGAAGCTTCTGCCGGAGGATCACGATATCCAAAAGCGAGAACTGATTTCTTTAATGCTTTCGAAAAAGGCGCTTTAGTTTTTAATTATCTAGGACATGGTGGCGAAGATGGTTTGGCAAGTGAACGAATCTGGGAAAAAACAGATGGTCAAAACTTAAACAATCAATACAAATATCCATTATTTATAACTATTACCTGTGAGTTTTCACGATTTGACGATCCAACAAGACCAACAGCGGGCGAATATACTTTTTGGAATCCAAAAGGAGGCGCAATTTCAATGTTAACAACAATTCGCGCTATTGGACAATTTAATGGAGAAATATTCAATGACAGTCTTAGCAAAAATCTACTTTCTTACGGATCAAATCAATACACAACAATTGCCGAAGCGCTAAGAATTTCGAAAAACGAAAACCCAAGTTCTTCCAGTAATGTTGTTTTTTATATTGGAGATCCCGCTTTAATGCTGGCTATTGCAAAACCAAAAATAAATTTAACAAAAGTAAATGATGTTGTGATTTCTCAACCCATTCCGGATTTTAAATCTTTGGCAAAAATTAAAATTACAGGAGAAATTACAGATGAAAACAATGTCATTTTAAGCAATTATAACGGAGAATTATCAACTGCAATTTTCGACAAATTAATTACAACTTCCACCTTAAATAATGATGGATATAGCCCTGCAATGTCATTCAAAACCCTTGGAGAAACTATCTTTAGAGGAAATGCTTCAGTAACCAATGGTCAGTTCGAATTTAGTTTTGTTGTGCCAAGAGACATTCGAATTCCGGTTGACAATGGAAGAATTAGTTTTTATTCGAAGAAAACCGGAGCACTAGAAAATCAATCAGGCTACAACAATATCATTAAAATAGGAGGAATAAATGAAAATGCACCTCAGGACAATATAAGTCCAAAAGTTAAGTTATATATGAACGATGAAACTTTTGTATCGGGTGGAATAACAAACGAATCGCCTTTTTTACTGGCTTTTCTAGAAGATGAAAACGGAATAAATACAGCAAGCGGAATCGGGCATGATATTGTTGCGATTTTAGATGGAGATGTCAGTAATCCCTACATTTTGAACGATTATTATCAAACAAAATTAGACGATTATACGAATGGTAATTTACGTTTTCCGTTAAGAAATTTAACTCCAGGATTACATACTATAAGCTTTACCGCATGGGATGTTTATAATAATCCGGTAACGAGCGAAATACAATTTACAGTAGTTGGTGACGACTCCCTAACATTAACACACGTTCTTAATTATCCAAATCCTTTTTCGACTTACACTCAATTCTGGTTCTCACACAACAGACCTTACGAACCACTGGAAGTACAGGTTCAAGTGATGACTATTACCGGAAAAGTAGTATGGACGAAAAACCAAATCATTACAACAGAAGGCTTTTTATCAAGAGAAATAACATGGGACGGAAAAGATGATTTTGGAGACCGAATTGGAAAAGGAGTTTATATTTATAAACTTACAGTTAAATCGAATTTAACAAATAAAAAAGCAGAAAAATACGAAAAGCTTGTCATTCTATAATAATATATATATTTGCAATAAAACTACATTTAGTCCCCAATGAAAAAAATATCACTTCTATTAATTTGTTTTTTAGTTATTACATACGCGAAAGCTCAGGAACTTGTTCGCCCAATTACAACAGGAGTCCCATTTTTATTAGTAGCAGCAGATGCTAGAGCAGCCGGTTTAGCAGATCAGGGAGTAGCCACTTCATCTGACGTTTTCTCACAACAATGGAATCCCGCAAAGTTTGCTTTTGCAGTAGACAAACAAGGATTTTCGATCAGTTACACTCCTTATTTAACAGATTTGGCTAACGATATCTCTCTTGGTCAGGTAACTTATTACAATAAAATCAATGAGCGAAGCGCCTTTGCAGGAAGTTTTCGTTATTTTGGTTTTGGAGACATTGAACTAAGAACAACCGGAGATCCAAGTGAACCAACAAGAACTGTATCACCAAATGAATTTGCTTTGGACGGATCGTATTCATTAAAATTGAGCGAAACATTCTCGATGGCGGTTGCAGCACGTTTTATTAATTCAAACCTTAAAATTGCATCTGAAGAAGTTGACGCATCATCTGCCAGCACTTTTGCTGTGGATGTTGCCGGATTCTATCAATCTGAAGAAATTGCCTATTCTGACTTTAACGGAAGATGGAGAGCAGGTTTTAACATGCAAAATTTAGGTCCAAAAATAAGTTACGATCACGATAATATAAGTACAAACTTTATACCTGCTAACTTAAGAGTAGGTGGTGGTTTTGATTTCATTTTTGATGATTATAATAAATTTGCACTTAGTGTTGAATTCACTAAACTTCTAGTACCAACTCCTCCGGGACCTGGAACTCCTGTAGACGCAAATGGAGACGGCGATTTTACAGATCCGGGAGACATTTCTCAAGAACAAGCAAATGCAACAAACTACAAAAACTACAACGACATTGGTTGGGTTTCAGGAATATTTAAATCATTTGGAGACGCTCCGGGTGGTTTCAGTGAAGAATTAAAAGAAATCACTTATAGTGTTGCCGGAGAATATATGTATCAGGATGCATTTGCAATGCGTTTAGGATATTACCATGAAAGCCCTGAAAAAGGAGCAAAAAGATTCTTTTCTCTAGGAGCAGGTTTCAAATATAATGTTGTAAAAGTTGACGTTTCTTACCTATTCTCAGCATCAAAAATAAAAAATCCGTTAGAAAACACACTTCGTTTTTCTTTAACGTTTAACTTTGGCGACAAATACGAAGTTTACTAGACCCAAAAAATAAAAAAATAATAACAATCCAAATTTCTATTTATTTAGAAATTTGGATTTTTTTTCCCATAAAAAGAAATGAAAGAAATAAGCATTACATCATCATTCCTGGTTTTTGACAGCCTAAACGATTTATCACAAGATATTCAGGATTTAATGAATCAAGCCGTTGAAATACGTAAAAAAGCATACGCACCCTATTCTCAATTTAGAGTTGGAGCGGCTTTATTACTCGATAACGGAAAAATAGTTTTAGGTTCTAATCAGGAAAACGCAGCTTACCCATCAGGATTATGCGCAGAACGTGTGGCAATTTTTCACGCAGGAAGTATTTATCCGGAAGCTAAGATTTTAAAACTTGCGATTACAGCAGCATCGGATACAAACCAAACTAAAGCTCCAATTCCTCCTTGTGGCTCTTGTCGTCAATCAATTGCAGAATACGAAATCAAACAAGACACCCCTATTGAAATTTATTTTATGGGCGAAATTGGCGAAGTTTACAAATCAGCATCCCTGAAAAATTTGCTTCCTTTTATGTTTGATAAAAAGTTCTTGTAAAAAAAAGCCAAAAAGTGGCGTTTAAATTTTACTTCTTAATAGGAATGTCTTATTTTTGCATCCCGACCTTTCGGGCGCAAATTTGTGGGAGGAAACTATTTTGCGTTATAGGCAACAATTGATAACACAAACAAACTTTAGCAAAAGAAAGAATTCAGATGAAAGAAGTTACAAAAGAAGTATATTTAAAGTGGTACGAAGACATGCTACTTTGGAGAAAGTTTGAAGACAAACTTGCAGCATTATACATTCAACAAAAAGTTAGAGGTTTTTTACACCTATATAATGGTCAGGAAGCTGTATTAGCGGGTGCTTTGCACGCTATGGACCTGACTAAAGACAAAATGATTACTGCTTACAGAAATCACGTACAACCAATTGGTATGGGAGTTGATCCTAGACGTGTAATGGCTGAACTTTTAGGAAAAGCTACAGGAACTTCTAAAGGTATGGGAGGTTCTATGCACATTTTCTCTAAAGAACACCGTTTTTACGGAGGTCACGGAATCGTAGGTGGACAAATTCCGGTAGGAGCTGGTTTAGCTTTTGCTGACAAATATTTCAACACTGGCGGAGTTACTATGACTTACTTTGGTGATGGAGCTGCAAGACAAGGTTCATTACACGAAGCATTCAACATGGCAATGTTATGGAAATTACCAGTAGTATTTATCGTTGAAAACAACGGTTATGCAATGGGAACTTCTGTTGAAAGAACTGCAAACCACACAGATATCTGGAAACTTGGTTTAGGATACGAGATGCCTTGCGGACCAGTTGATGGAATGAATCCTGTAAAAGTTGCTGAAGCAATGACAGAAGCTATCGAAAGAGCTCGTCGTGGTGATGGTCCAACTTTCCTTGAAATGAAAACGTACCGTTACAGAGGACACTCAATGTCTGATGCACAATTATACCGTTCTAAAGAAGAGGTTGAAGAATACAAAAAAATTGACCCTATTACTCAGGTTTTAGATGTAATCATGGATCAAAAGTATGCTACAGAAGAAGAAATTGAAGCAATTGACCAAAGAGTTAAAGACTTGGTTGAAGAATGTGTGAAATTCGCTGAAGAATCTCCATATCCTGAATTACAACAATTATACGATGTAGTATACGCACAAGAAGACTATCCATTTACACCTCATAAACTATAACATCATGGCGATTAAAGTAACAATGCCTCGTTTGAGCGATACTATGACGGAAGGAACGGTAGCGACTTGGTTAAAAAAAGTAGGCGACAAAATTAGCGAAGGAGATATCTTAGCTGAAATTGAAACAGATAAAGCAACAATGGAATTCGAGTCTTTCAATGAAGGAACTCTTTTACATATCGGAATTCAAGCTGGAGAAACTGCTCCTGTTGATTCATTATTAGCAATCATTGGTAACGAAGGAGAAGATATTTCTGCTCTTTTAGCTGGTGGTGCTGCCCCTGCTGCTGAAGCTCCAAAAGCTGAAGCTGCTCCTGCTACAGCAGAAACAAAAACAGAAACTGCTGCTCCTGCAAAAGCTGCAACTGAATTACCAAAAGGTGTTGTAGTTGTAACTATGCCTCGTTTGAGCGATACAATGACAGAAGGAACAGTAGCTAGCTGGTTGAAAAAAGTTGGCGACGCTGTTGCTGAAGGAGATATCTTAGCAGAAATTGAAACAGATAAAGCTACTATGGAGTTTGAGTCTTTCAATGCTGGAACATTATTATACATTGGAATTCAAGAAGGAAACACTGCTCCTGTTGATAGCTTATTAGCAATCATTGGACCTGCAGGAACTGATATTTCTGGAATTGCTGACAATTATACTGCCGGAGGAACTACAACCGCAAGTGCTCCTGCAACTGAAGAAAAAACTGCTCCTGTTGCTGAAAAAGCAACTGAAACAGTAAATAACACTTCAGATGGAAGAATTTTAGCTTCACCATTAGCTAAGAAAATTGCTTCTGACAAAGGAATCCAATTAACTCAGGTTAAAGGTTCTGGAGAAAACGGACGTATCGTAAAAAGCGATATCGAAAACTTTACTCCTTCAGCACAAGCACAACCAGCTGCAACATCAACTTCTGCTGCGCCAAAAGCTGAAACTGCTGCTCCTGCTGCACCAAAAGTATTTGTTCCTGCCGGAGAAGTTTTCACCGAAGAGATCAAAAACTCTCAAATGCGTAAAATTATCGCTAAACGTTTAGCAGAATCTTTATTTACTGCACCTCACTATAATTTAGTGATCGAAGTAAGCATGGACGAAGCAATGGGCGCAAGAGCGACAATCAATACTGTTCCGGATACAAAAGTATCTTTCAACGATATGGTAATTAAAGCTTGTGCTTTAGCATTGAAAAAACATCCAAAAATTAACTCTCAGTGGAAAGAAGATGCAATCATCATCAACCACCACGTTAACATTGGTGTTGCTGTAGCTGTTGAAGACGGATTAGTAGTTCCTGTATTGAAATTTACAGACGCTATGAGTTTATCTCAAATTGGCGCTTCAGTAAGAGATCTTGCAGGAAGAGCTAAAAACAAAAAACTTGGACCACAAGAAATGGAAGGAAGTACTTTTACAGTATCTAACCTTGGAATGTTTGGTATCACTGAATTCAATTCAATTATCAACCAACCAAACTCTGCTATCCTTTCTGTAGGTGCAATTGTTGAGAAACCAGTAGTTAAAAACGGTCAGATTGTAGTTGGAAACACAATGATGTTATCATTAGCGTGCGACCACAGAACAATTGACGGTGCAACTGGCGCTCAATTTTTACAAACATTAAAACAATACATCGAAAGCCCGGTTACAATGTTGGCATAATTTTCTTGTCAGCCTGAATAAAACCGAAGTGTCAGCCTGAGCGAAGTCGAAGGCAACTCAAGAAATTCGAAGGTAATTCATAATAAAATCCCGTTTTGTTTATTCAAAACGGGATTTTTTGTTTAATTTTCATCCTTAAATTCAACATCTCTTAAAATGAAAAAAATAATCCTTGTAACTTTATTCTTGACAGCACTGGCATGTCAGAAGAAAGACCAGACAGAAAAAGCTACAACTGTCACAGACGAGCACTCTTATTCTAAACCGGAATTAGCCGTTGTTAAACATTTAGATCTTGACATTAAAGTTGATTTTGACACACAAACTATTTCTGGAAAAGCGTCTTGGCTAATTGACAACATTAGCAAAGGAAACGAAATTATCTTCGACGAAAACACCCTAAACATTACAAAAGTAACTTTAGGTGACGACGAAAAAGAAACTAAGTTTGAACTTGGAAAAGACACTGAGTTTCACGGAAAACCGCTTCACATTACTATTGAACCAAATACTACAAAAGTCAACATCTATTACAGCACAACGAAAGATGCCATTGCATTACAATGGTTAACACCTGCACAAACTGCTGACAAAAAGAAACCTTTTGTTTTCTCTCAAGGCGAAAGCATTTGGTCACGCACCTGGATTCCATGTCAGGATTCACCGGGAATTCGTTTTACATATAATGCAAAAGTTACAGTTCCTAAAGATTTATTGGCTGTAATGAGCGCTGTAAATCCGCAGAAAAAGAACGACACAGGAGTTTATACTTTCAAACAAGACAAAGCAATTCCGTCATATTTAATGGCAATTGCTGTTGGAGATCTTGAATTTCAATCTATTGATAACAGAACCGGAGTTTACGCAGAACCATCAATGCTAAAAAAATCAGCTTGGGAATTTGCTGAACTTGGAAAAATGGTTGTTGCTGCCGAAAAACTTTACGGCCCTTATCGTTGGGGACGTTATGATGTATTGGTTCTTCCTCCAAGTTTCCCTTATGGCGGAATGGAAAATCCAAATTTAACTTTCTTAACTCCTGGCGTAATTGCCGGCGATCGTTCTTTAACTAGTTTATTAGCGCATGAATTAGGTCATAGCTGGAGCGGAAACTTAGTTATCAACGCAACTTGGGACGATATTTGGCTAAATGAAGGTTTTACCACTTATGTAGAACACAGAATTGGCGAAGAAATTTTTGGTAAAGAAGAAGCTGAAATGCAAGACGTTCTTACTCGTAAAGATTTAGACGATAATATTGCTGAATATGGCGCAACAAATCCGGATACAAGATTAAAAGTTAGCCTTACGGGAAGAAATCCTGATGATGGAATAAGTCAAATTCCGTATGTAAAAGGATATAACTTCCTGAAAGTAATCGAACAAGCTGTTGGACGTGAAAAATTCGATCCGTTTATCAAAAACTATTTTGATGCACACGCTTTTCAATCTATCACAACAGAAGATTTCGTAAAATACATCAACGACAACCTTATTAAAGGAGACAAAGCTCTTGCTGATAAAATCAAACTTGACGATTGGATTTACAAACCAGGAATTCCATCTAATATAACTTCTGTTCATTCTGATGATTTTACTGCGATTGACAGCATTCAAAAAAACTGGAGAAAAACAGGCGTTAAAGGATTAAGTCAAAAAATAAAATCGACTACAGAAAAACAGCATTTTATAGATTATTTACCTGCTGATATCACTGTTGAAGAAATGACTGCAATTGATGTCGAATTTAATTTTACCAAAAACGGAAACTTTGTGATAAAACGTCAATGGTTTGTTCAAGCAATTCGTCATGAATACAAAACTGCTTATCCTGCAATTGAACAATTCATGATTGCAACGAGCAGAACCGGATCATTAATGACTCTTTATAAAGAACTTGTTAAAACTCCTGAAGGAAAAGTTTGGGCTAAACAAATTTTTGATAAAGCTAAATCTGGTTATCATGCAACAACAATTCAAGCTGTTGGAGATTTATTGAAATAGTTTTTCAGTCTCAGTTTACAGTCACAATAAACAATTGAAATCCCCGATTACAAATCGTAATCGGGGATTTTTTTTATTCCTATTTGTCATTGCGAGGAACGAAGCAACCACACTAACAATAAGCGTAATTACCAATAACAACCAAAGCACCAAATGTGATTGCTTCGTTCCTCGCAATGACAAACTAAACGAAAACCCTCTTATGAAAACAATTGCCCTAGCCCCGATAGAAGTGGAAATCCTTTTGTGGCGGGGTTCGCCACAAAAGATTGTAACGGATAGCGGGATTAGCTCCAAAAAAACTTTATCATAGAAATAAAACCTCCTCTTTTTCTCCTAAAAAAACTCTCAGGGAAAATTATCCATTACATAGCGTAAATTCTCCATGTTCTAAAATCTGTCATCGTCGCATCTTTGTAGTGTCAAAAGACAAGAACTATAAACAACATAAAAAATTAAATAAAATGACACGATTAACAGCTTTAAACCCAGAAGAAGTAACAGGAAAAACTAAAGATTTATTCAACGCTGTACAAGCTAAATTAGGCGTTGTTCCAAACATGATGAGAACAATGGGAAATTCTCCTGCAGTATTAGAAGGATATTTGAATTTAAGCGGCGCTTTGAGCCACGGAAAATTAAGCGCAAAAACTGGCGAATTATTAGCCTTAACGGTTTCAGAAACTAATTCATGTGATTATTGTGTAGCTGCTCACACTTTTATTGGAGAGAAATTATTAAAAACAGACCCACAAGTTTTGCAAGACGCAAGAACAGGAAATTCTGGCGATGCAAAAACGGAAGCTATTCTTCAATTTGCAAAAACATTAGTTAGCAAAAATGGTTTGGTGAGCAATGAAGATGTTCAGGCAATTAAAAATGCAGGAGCTTCAGAAGCTGAAATTGCAGAAACTGTAGCACATGTAGCGCTAAATGTTTTGACTAACTATTTTAATAATACTGCTAACACAGAAATTGATTTTCCTGCAGTTCCAAGTTTAGAACTTCAAAAATAATTCAAACAAAAAACAAGGCTTAAAGATAGTCGTGAATTTATTCATGACTATCTTTATGTTTTCAAAAAACAGTAATTATGAGCAATCAGAATGTTTTTACGTTGATAAATCCGCAAACCGGAAATCTGGCTTTCAAACTGCTTCCGTTTGGTGATAACAGCCATTTTGATCATTTGCAACGCAATAATTTTTTCTCTTTAATTTGGGTTACCAAAGGAAAAGGAAAGGTAAAAGCCGATTTTGCAGAACATCATTTTGAAGAAAACTCACTCCTCGCCTTTTCACCTTATCAGCCTTTTATGCTTTGTGTAAACGAACCAATTGAAGGAATTGCAATTCACTTTCATCCGGATTTCTATTGCATCCATATGCATCAAAAAGAGGTTTCGTGCAGCGGCGTTTTATTTAATAATGTCTATCAACCGCCATTTGTTAAAATTACTAATGAAGCTTCTGGTACTTTTAAAATGGTTTTGGATCAGATGAAAGTAGAAATTCAAAATTCTGATTTGGCGCAATATGAATCGCTGGTTTCTTATTTAAAGATATTTTTAATCACAGCTTCGCGATTAAAAAATCAGCAATTGGAAGAAATGAAATCGGTTCCAAATAGTAAAGAACCTTTTATACTTCAAAACCTAAAAGACGCGATTGAAGACAATTTCAAAACCAAACATTCTGCTGGAAACTACGCAGAAATGCTGAATATTTCGGCGAAAGCCTTAGCCAAAATATCCAAGAATTATTTCAATAAAACTTTGACGGATTTAATTGCCGAAAGAATCATAATTGAAGCCAAAAGAGAACTATACATGACCAACAAAACGGTAAAAGAAATCGCTTATGAATTAGGTTATGATGACGAACATTACTTTAGCAGATTTTTTAAAACAAATGCTGATGTTTCGCCACAATTGTATCGCGAAACGGTAGGTTTTGGAAAAATGGAAGCTTAATTTTTATTTTTAGCTTCGATCCATTTTGACATGTATTTGGTGCTTTTTAAAGTATGATGCTGAAGCAAACTTCCCATAAAATTCTGCAAACGATGACTTTCGGAATCATTCAACAATGAATTAATCTTTGCAACCAAAGCTGTAGAATATTTACTTAACTGATAACATTCGTTTACGATTGCAACACCATTTTTTTGCGATTGTTTCCACAAATTTTCGTCGTGATATAAGTCAACTGCTTTTTTTGCAAACGCCTCAACATCATCGGTAATAAAACCATTCCATGGTAAATCTGCGTGCATCGCTTCAGAACCAATTGTCGTTGTCATACTTGGCGTTCCGCATTGCATCGCTTCTAATAATTTACCTTTTAAACCGGCACCAAAACGTATAGGCGCTAAAACAACTCTGGCATTTTTAACGACTTCATTTGCATCTTTAGCTCTTCCCATAATAAAAAAACCATTTTTAGGCTGATGCAATTGCAAGACTTTTTGCGAAGGATAAGCGCCATAAACTTCCAAAACTGCTTCTGGAAATTGTTTTTTAATTATTGGCCAAATCGTTTCTTTTAGATATTGAACCGTATTCCAATTGGGTTCATGAAGAAAATTTCCGATGAAAACAAAATTCTTTCGCTCTTCAAACAAAGGCAATTTCAACAGATCTAAATCAGACATTTCATAAACCAAAAACGGTAGATAATACAGCAAATCTGAATCTATTTTAAACACCTCTTTTAAGATTTTCATTTCAAATTCTGAAATAATAAAAGATAAATCACATCTTAAAATACTGGCAATCTCGCGTTTTGCAACTTCTTCAGACAACAAATTAGTATATTCGAAAGCTCTGTTTTCTTTAAACGCTTTTTGTCTTGCTGTTCTTAAAGAATGTAAATCTTCAGTATCTAATATTCGAATTGCTTTTGGACATTTTTCAGCAACACGCCAACCAAATTGCTCTTCGATCATGAAACGATCAAACAAAACAACATCAGGATTTAGTTCTAAAATGAAATCATCAAAACTGGAATTATTCAATTCAATTGATTTTTTCTCTATTCCAAATTCAGTCAAATCAGCCATAAAATCACTATCCAAAGCTGGACTTGCAAACGTAATTTCGAATTTGTTTTGTTTGAAAATGGAAATTAATTGCATCATTCTTCCACCGGCCGCAGACGAATTTGGTTCGGGCCAGACAAAACCAATAATTAACAGTTTTTTTGCTTGATTCATTTTTGTTGTTTTCGCTATACAAAATAATGCTTTTTTACGCTCATTTGCACAATATTTCCTGATTTTTGGTCAGAAAAATGACTAATTTTGCATATTACAAATTTTTGATAAATTATGTTAGGATTAAAATTAGCTACAGACCCGCGTTGGGTAAATATTGTGGAGTCGAATATCGAAGAGATTTTAACGGATCACGCTTGGTGTGAGCAAAAAGCAGCTTCAAATGCAATTAGCTTAGTTACTTACAATTCTGAATTAGAGGAATTAGTAACAGAAATGCTTGTGATTGCAAGAGAAGAATTAGAGCATTTGCAAATGGTACATGATATTATCAAAAAAAGAGGTTTGACATTGGGGCGCGAAAGAAAAGATCATTATGTAAATGAACTTTTTAAATTCATGAAGAAAGACGGAAGCCGTAAAGACGCACTTTGTGATCGTTTATTATTTTCGGCCATGATTGAAGCCAGAAGTTGTGAGCGTTTTAAAGTACTTTCAGAAAATATAAAAGACGAAGAATTGGCTAAATTCTATCGTGATTTAATGATTTCTGAAGCAGGACATTATACTACTTTTTTAGGATTTGCAAGAAAATATACTGACAATATAGATATTGATAAACGCTGGAAAGAATGGATTGAATATGAAGGTTCTATTATTACTAATTACGGAAAAAGCGAAACCGTACACGGATAATAACCTTTTTAATTCGATTTTCATTTTTACCTATAAAAACCACAACTTGTTATGTCTGCAAACAAAACTAAGTCCATTTTATTAAAAACGGCTAAATATTTAGGAATCACATTTGTTGTTATTATAGGATTGTTATTCCTTACTCCTATTGTTTTTGCTGATAAAATTAAGGAACAAATTAAAAAAACAGCCAACGAAAAACTTAGTGCTGAATTAAATTATTCTGATGTTTCTGTTTCGTTTTTTCAGCATTTTCCTTCTCTGACTTTAACTTTAACGGACTTACATCTTAACGGATCTGCTCCATATAAAGACGAAAAATTTATCACGGCAAAAGAGGTTTCTTTTGGAATAAATGTAGCAAGTTTAGTTTTTAGCAAAGAGGTAAAAATTGATCAGATTTACTTATCTGATTCCTTCATTAACGTGAAAGTAAATGAAAAAGGAGAAGCAAACTACAACATTTACAAATCATCTTCTAAAGCCGAGACTTCTAAAGACAGTTCTGAAACAGCTTTAAAACTGGAGAAAATCGAGATCTTAAATAGTAAAATAATCTACGACGATAAATCGACTAAAGTTCATTTTGATGCTTTTGGATTTGATTATTTAGGAAAAGGAGATTTAAACCAAGCCGTTTTTGATTTGTACTCAAAAGCCAAAATCGAGAAATTAAATATCGTTTATGAAGGCGAACCCTATTTAATGAACAAAAAAGTTGACGCTGATTTGATTACCAAAGTAAACGTAAACTCTTTATCTTTCTTTTTCCAGCAGAATAACTTAAAAATCAACCAGCTTTTAGTCGATTTTAAAGGAAAATTCAACTTCTTGAAAGATGGTTACAACATGGATTTTGTCATTAAATCTGACAACAGTGATTTGCATGATGTTTTTACCGCTTTTCCTCCAAAATATATTACCTGGCTTTCTAAAACCGAATTAAAAGGAAATACTAATTTACTTTTTACTTTAAAAGGAGATTATATTGCCTCGCAAAATATAGCGCCGGATCTTAATCTGGATGTCAAAATAGATAGCGGATTTGTGAATTATAACAAAAGCCCTTTTCCGGTTTCAAATCTTAATTTAGAAGTTAAAACAAAAGTTCCGTCTTTGAATCCGGATCTTGTTATTGTTGATGCCAAAAATTTATCTTTAAATATTAACAAAGATTATTTAAAATCGAAATTCTACGTTAAAGGCGTAAATAAACCAGATATTAATGCCGATTTTAAAGCTAAAATTGATCTTGGAAAATTAATGCAGGCACTTGGAATTCCGAATGTTGTGCTAAAAGGAAATTTAGCCGGAGATGTAAAAGCAAATGGAATATTTGATCCAAAAAATAAAATTCTTCCAGTTACAAATGGAGTTATCGACTTGGAAAATGGTTATTTAAAAACTCCATATTATCCAAATCCAATCACAAATATTACAATAAAATCTAAGATTGAGAATCAAAAAGGAACTTTTAGTGATTTAAAAGTAAACCTAAAACCAGCTCAATTTACCTTTGAAGGAAAACCGGTTTTTGTAGAAGCTGATCTGAGCAACTTCAACGATTTAACATATGATATTAAAGCAAAAGGAGAATTGGATGTCAATAAAATCTATAAAGTTTTCTCTCAAAAAGGACTTGATCTTGATGGTTTTGTAAAAGCCGATGTAGTTTTGAAAGGTAAACAAAGCGATGCCGAAAAAGGAAATTACCGCAAACTTTACAACAAAGGAACTCTTGAACTTAGAAACATTGGCATAGCATCAGAGTATCTTCCGAAGAAATTCGTCATTAAAGAAGGTATATTTAAAATCAATCAGGATAAAATGTCATTCAACAATTTTTTGGCCGCATATGGTCAATCAGATTTCAAAATGAATGGTTATTTACAAAACGTTTTTAACTACATAACTACAAATACAGGAGTTTTAAGAGGCTCTTTTAAAGTTACTTCACGATATATTAATGTGGATGAATTTATGTCGAGTACCCCGGCAAATACTTCTGTTACAGAAACTAAAACAGAAACTCAACCTCAGACTCAACCTGTACAAAAAGGAGTTATTATTATCCCAACAAATTTGAATTTGAATTTTACAGCAAATGCTCAAAAAGTAAATTTTGACAAATTGAATCTTCAAAACGCAGTTGGAAACCTGAGCATGAACAAAGGAAAACTGAGCATGCAAAATACAGGCTTCAATTTAATTGGTTGTGCTGTTTCTATGAATGCAAATTATCAGGCTGTAACACCTAAAAAAGCAAATTTCGAGTATAGCATTAAAGCTTCTGATTTTGACATTAAAAGAGCTTATAATGAGATTGAAGTTTTTAGAAAAATGGCAAGCGCTGCCGAAAAAGCGCAAGGAATTGTTTCTGTAGATTATCAATTAAAAGGTCGTTTAAACGGAAACATGGATCCGGTTTATCCATCACTTGTTGGCGGAGGAACACTTTCTATAAAAGATGTAAAAGTAAGAGGATTAAAAATGTTTAATGCCGTAAGCAAAGAAACAAACTCTGAGTCAATGAAAAATCCGGATCTTTCGAAAGTTGATATTAAAACAACAATCAAGAATAATATAATGACCGTAGAACGTTTTAAATTTAAGTTTGCCGGCTTTAGACCAAGAATTGAAGGCACAACAAGTTTAGACGGAAAACTGAACTTAAAAATGCGCTTAGGCTTACCTCCTCTTGGAATATTCGGAATCCCATTAACAGTAACCGGAACGCAAGACAATCCAAAGATAAAATTAGGCAGAAAATCTAATGATTTAGAAGAAACAAAAGATACTGAGGAATAAAAACAAAAGCCTGTTCGTAACGAACAGGCTTTTTTATTTTAAATACAACTGGACTTGTTAAACAAACAAAGTTCCCGAAACATACAAAATACCTTTTGCCAGTAACCACAATAAAGCTGCCATTCCTAAAAATCCCCAAGTCCAGGTGTTACTTCTTTTCCAACTGAAGAAAAACGTTGGAATTTCCCAATATTTAATCACGATAAAAATACTTACTCCAATTAATGAAACCCAGATCATTTCTGCCGAGTGAATCTGAAAACTATAAAACAAAACTGCCACAAAAAAGAGAGTTGCAACGAATGACAAATAATAGTAATTCTTGTAATTGCGCTTATAATTATCCTTAAGTGATATCAGCAAAAATGATATAATCAACAAACTCGTCAAGGCCGTTATTACATACGAGAAAATCATATTATTCTGCCAAATAAGAAAACCATCAATAATCAGCGCCAAAACAACGCAGGCTGCGAGCGAATAAACACTTCTTTCGATAAAATCATCTTTCTCTTTGTACGGTATAAGAATTGGATACATATATTTCTCTAAGATTCGCCAAAAAGGCAAAGCACAAATTGCCACCATTGCAGCTACAACAATTTCATAATTATACAAAGTATCTCCCGGAATTTTATACAAAAGATAAAACAGAGCTGCAGTAACAATTATAGCTGGTAGACAAATTGTTTTTACAGTTTCCCATTTATCATTTCCCCAGAAATTATTCTTTATTTCAAAAATATACTTCTGCACTAAATACTTTCGGGTAAAAATCGCCGTCGATTGACTCCATAATAAAAACAAACCTGTATGGATTACTATAGTTCGCAATGTCATTTCTTCTATAAAACATCCCAAAACAATACATACAACACCTACTAACAATAGTTCGTACGTTAATAAAATTGCAGAAAACAAAAGTCTGAATAAGGGCGCAAACTGTTTTATAAGAATATCTATTAATGAATTCCAATAATTGCGCAACAAGCCTATTACAGAACAAATTGCAATAAATGCAGCGAGACACAACATCCAATTGGTTAGAGATTGTGTTTGCATCCATAATTGAACCGCAGAATTTTTTACAGGAACATAGACTATATGAGAATTAGCATAAATTTCATTCGCTAATTGATTTCTTACTGTATCATTTAGCGCAGAAAACTGATTCTTATGCTTTTGCCAATATACATTTGGATCAGAACCGCTTTTTTGCAAGATGGCAAATTCGTATAATATCTTTTTTTGAGAATCATTTAAGGATGCAGTTTGTTCTGTAGGGTGAATTTCTTTTGCAAACAGATTTGTACAGAAAAGAAATAAAAGGAAAACTATTTTTTTCAAAATTTGGGTAGATTAATCCAATCAAAAATACAAATAATACGGTGTGAAAAATTAAAATTTAAAAATTCAAAATTCCAATAACAAAAACACTTATATGTATTTCAAAAAAAGGAAACTGATTTCTACTTTCGGTTAAAATGACAAAAACAAGATACAAATCCTAAATGTTGTGACGAAACATAAAAACTAAACTCAGCACTTATTTTTTTACCGCAAAGAGCGCAAAGATTTTTACCTAAGAATACTTCTAAAAAGTACAAAGTTCGCAAAGCTTTGTATTGACTTAGCTTTGCGAACTTTACCTCTTTTATAAAAGAGAAAAGTAAAAAAACTTAGCGTTCTTTGCGGTAATTTTTTTTTCTATCCATAAGTTTTTGAATTAGACCAAAACAAGCACAATTACTACTACTTTAAACAAATAACAAAACACAGCAAACTTAAATTCACTTATATAACTTACATGGTTAAACTATAAAAAACAAAAAACCCGCTCTTTTCAGAACGGGTTTTGTAATAAGTAGTCTAATGATTATGCTTCGAATGGAAGGATAGATACATAAGATTTGTTATCTTTTTTCTTTTGGAACTTAACAACTCCAGCTACTCTTGCGTGTAGTGTGTGATCTTTACTGATGTAAACGTTCTCACCTGGATTATGTTTTGAACCTCTTTGTCTAACGATGATGTTCCCAGCAATAGCAGCTTGACCTCCAAAAATCTTAACGCCTAAACGTTTTGATTCTGATTCTCTACCATTCTTCGAACTACCGACACCTTTCTTGTGAGCCATGACGTATGAGTTTAAATATTGTTATTATTCTTTAGTAGCTTCTTTTTTTGCTTTTGGAGCTGCTTTTTTAGCTTTAGGAGCTTCTACTTCTTCAGTAGCTACTTCTTCTGCCACAACTGCTTTTTTAGCTGCTGCTTTTTTAGTTCCTCCTGCTGCAGTAATACCTTCAATTACAATTTGAGTAAGATATTGTCTGTGACCATTTCTCTTTTTGTATCCTTTTCTTCTTTTCTTTTTGAAAACGATAACTTTATCTCCTTTTAAGTGTTGTAACACTTTAGCTTCTACTGAAGCACCTTCTATAGCTGGGGCGCCTAAAGTTACATTTCCATTATCGTCTAATAAAAGAACTTTGTCAAAAGAAATTTTTGAACCTTCTTCATTAGCCAAACGGTTAACATAAACCTTTAAGTCTTTGCTTACTTTGAATTGTTGCCCTGCTATCTCTACGATTGCATACATACCAAATTGATTTATTGATTTTTAAGGTTGCAAATATACAATTAATAATTTACTGTGCAATCTCTTATTCCAAAAATATTTTTTTCTCCTTAAACTCTGTTTTTCAAGGCATTTCTCCCATTAAAAAAAGTCAATCTGATGTAAAATACTGTTAAAGTGTCATCAAAATAGTACCGAATCTCCAAATGATAATAAAAAAAGTTATTTTTGATGTAACGATAACCAACTCTTTGCTACCTACATATTAGGTAATATAAATTATTAATCTTTATGAAAAATTCAATAATGATGTTAAGTGCAGCACTTATGCTCGGCGGAGTAGCTCATGCTCAAAAGGTAGCTTTTGAAGAATACAATTTAGATAACGGTATGCATGTTATTTTGCATAACGATCCATCGGCTCCGGTTGTGATAACCTCAGTAATGTATCACGTAGGTTCAAAAGATGAGCGTCCTGATCGTACAGGTTTTGCACATTTCTTTGAGCATTTATTATTTGAAGGAACAGAAAATATAAAACGTGGCGAATGGATGAAAATCGTTACCGCCAATGGAGGTGTAAATAATGCCAACACAACAGACGACAGAACTTATTATTATGAAGTTTTTCCATCAAACAGTTTAGAGCTGGGTTTATGGATGGAATCTGAGCGATTAATGCATCCTGTAATTAATAAAATAGGTGTTGAAACTCAAAATGAAGTTGTCAAAGAAGAAAAAAGAATGCGTTATGACAATCAACCTTACGGGAATATCCTTCCTGAGGTGAAAAAAAACATGTTCAAAAATCACCCATATCGCTGGACAACTATCGGTTCTATGAAAGATTTGGACGCTGCAACTCTTGAAGAATTTAAAGCTTTCAATAAAAAGTTTTATACTCCAAATAACGCTGTTTTAGTTGTTGCCGGAGATTTCGATAAAACCAAAACTAAAGAATGGATTCAGAAGTATTTTGCAACAATCCCAAGAGGTGAAGATGTTAAGAAACAAACTTTTGTTGAAGAACCAATTAACCAAACTATAAAAGCGACTTACGAAGATCCAAATATTCAGATCCCAATGATTGTTGCTTCTTATAGAACTCCTTCAATGAAAACTAGAGACGCAAGAGTTCTTGATTTAATCTCTTCTTATTTAAGTGATGGAAAAAGTTCAAAATTGTACAAAAAAATAGTTGACGATAAAAAAATGGCGCTTCAAATTGGTGCTGTTGGATTTAGTCAGGAAGATTACGGAATGTACATTTTGTATGGTTTACCAATGGCTCCAAATACTACAGCCGACATTTTGAAAGAAATGGACGAGGAAATCGTAAAAATCCAAACTGATTTGATTTCTGAAAAAGACTATCAAAAATTACAAAACAAATTCGATAATAATTTTGTGAATGCAAATGCAAGCGTAGAAGGAATTGCAGAAAACCTGGCTTCTTATTATTTACTTTATGGAGATGTAAATCTTATTAATACTGAGATCGACCTTTACCACTCTATTACAAGAGAAGAAATTAGAGAAGTAGCCAAAAAGTATTTAAATCCTAACCAACGTTTAATTTTAGATTACATTCCTTCAACCAAAGCTCAAAACTAAGTCTATCGAATCATGAAAAAAATACATACATTTTTAATCCTTTTATTCCTGACTGGAATTATGCAAGCACAAGATCGACCACAACCAAAACCTGGAAATTCGCCCGTAGTCAACATCAAAAAACCGCAAACTTTTGTTTTGGCAAACGGCATGAAAGTTTTGGTAGTTGAAAATCATAAATTACCAAGAGTTAGTTTTAATCTTACCTTAGACAATGCTCCTTTTACAGAAGGAAATAAAAAAGGTGTTGATGAATTAACAAGCAGTTTAATTGGTAACGGAACTAAAAAAACCGCAAAAGAAGCTTTTAACGAAGAGATTGACTTTTATGGCGCAAGCATCAATTTCACCTCTTCTGGCGCTTATGCAAGTTCACTTTCTAAATATTCTGGACGTGTCTTAGAGCTTTTAGCCGAAGGAGCTTTACAACCAAATTTTACTCAAACTGAATTTGACAAAGAAAAAGCAAAACTACTTGAAGGACTTAAAGCCGATGAAAAAAGTGTTCCTGCAATTGCAAACCGCGTTGTTGATGTTTTGACCTTTGGAAAAAATCATCCATCAGGAGAATATATTTCTGAAGAAACTGTAAAAAACGTTACTCTTGCTGATGTTCAGACAAATTATGCAACACATTTTGTTCCTGAAAATGCTTATTTAGTTGTTATTGGAGATATTAAATTCAAAGAAACAAAAGCTGCAGTAGAAAAACTTTTTGGCGGTTGGAAAAAACAAGCTGCTCCAAAAAATACTTATCCAAGTCCGGAAAACGTATCAAAACTTCAAATTGATTTTGTAGATGTTCCAAATGCGGTTCAATCTGAAATTTCATTGGTTAATACGGTAAATTTAAAAATGAGCGATCCTGATTTTTTCCCTGCAGTAATTGCAAATCAAATTTTAGGTGGAGATTTCAACAGTTACCTGAACATGAATTTACGTGAACAACACGCATGGACATATGGCGCTAGTTCAAGCATTGGAACTGGAAAATATACAACTAAATTCAAAGCTTCATCTGCCGTTAGAAACACTGTTACTGATAGCGCTGTAGTTCAATTTATAAAAGAAATCAAAAGAATCAGAACCGAAAAAGTTTCTGAAGATGTTCTAAAAAATGTAAAAGCCGGATATATTGGCCGATTTGTAATGCAGGTTGAAAAACCGCAAACCGTTGCCAGATACGCTTTGAACATTGAAACAGAAAAACTTCCTGCTGATTTCTACGAAAAATACATTCAAACCATCAACAATGTTACGGCTGATGATATTCTTCGTGTAGCCAACAAATATTTCTTATTAGACAATATGAGAATTGTAATTGTTGGAAAAGGTTCTGATGTTATTTCTGGTTTAGAAAAAACTCAACTTCCGATTTTCTACTTTGACAGATTCGGAAATCCTGTTGAAAAACCTGCTACTACAAAAGAAGTTCCTGCAGGAATTACAGCAAAAACAGTTTTTGAAAATTACCTAAAAGCAATTGGTGGAGAAAAAGCAGTTTCGACTGTAAAAACTTTGGCAATGAACGGATCAACTTCGATTCCGCAAGCGCCAACCCCTTTGACTTTTACGTCTAAATTAGATTCAAAAGGAAAAATGATGGTTTCTCTTGCAATGGGAACAATGAATTTAATGAAACAAGTTGTGAACGATAAAGGTGCTTATATCGAACAACAAGGACAACGCAAAAATCTTGAAGGCGCTGATCTTGCCGAAATGAAAGCAAGCGCTGCTCCATTTGAAGAATTACAATTGGTAAAAAGAACAGATTTAAAAGTTGACAGAATCGAGCCTGTAAACGGCAGCGATGCTTATGCTATAAAAGAAGGCAAAACGACTTATTTCTACGATGTTAAATCTGGCTTGAAAGTAGCCGAATCTAAAGTTCGTGAACAAGCTGGAAAATCAACTACACAAATCACAAATTTCAATGACTATAAAGAGGTAAAAGGTATAAAAGTTCCTTTTAACATCGTTCAAAATGTAGGCTTTGAATTAGATATCAAAATGTCTGACATTAAAATCAACGAAGGAGTTTCTGACGCAGATTTTCTTTAGGAAGGTTCAAAGATGCAAAGGTTCAAAGGGACAAAGGTTCTGAGGCGCTGAGATTCTGAGCTACTAAGGCTTTTAAAAGCTTTGTCAAAGTTTTCAACTTTGACAAAGTTTTTTTTTATGCTCTTTTTTGTCAGGCTGAGCGAAGTCGAAGCCCACGTTCCAATTGGGGCGCCCTTCGACTTCGCTCAGGGTGACATGTCCAAAAACAATAAAGGCTGTCAATTACGACAGCCTTTATTGTTTAATCATTCAACGTTTAAATAAGGATTTAGAATTTCGGCTAATTCATTTAACCAATAAAAGCCGTTTTCAAGACTTCTTTTATCAATCTCTAGAGTTTCACATTCTCGCATTAAACTCAAAACAAGCATATAATTTACTTGCCGAATTGTTTTTGCCATAAACTTAGCATCGACAGAATTGTTGAAAAAATCTGTCAATCTCAGTTCTGTTTCTTTTGAAAGGGTGTTTGTACTCATAATTCTTAACTTTAGGGAAAATAAAACCCGCATAGCTAAGGTGTCCTACGCTGTTAAGAAAGCGTTACGGTTGTTTCCAATACCGCCACCATACCACACGGGTAAATCTTTTTTCTGAGTTCATAATCTTAACTATTAGGATTACGAAGATACCTAAAAAAGAATGAAAATGACTACAAAAATATTTTTTAATAGATAAGAACAGATTAACAAATCTATCTAAATCAAAACTTTGATAACATTTTATTTCGTTGAATAAACGATGAGTAACAAACTTAACGAAAATTTTTAAAGGAAAAATGAGTCCTAGCCCCGATAGTCCAAAAGCTTCGGGAGCGGGATTAGCTCCTAAAAAAAAACTTCTCAACTAAAAAAATCAATCAACCATATTCTGTTTCTTTTAAAATGATGTTTCTGTCAATAATCTAGAAATTCAACCTTTTAAATAAAATGTAAGTCCCATCGGGACAATATATTTATAGAATTATATAAATTTTGTACAATAAAACCCCATCGGGGTGAAATTTTCATCTGTCAAAGAAAAATAGTTATTTCGCTCGGCTGGAGCTCTTTTTCCGGATCTTGTATTATCATCTATAAATATGTTGCTCCTCCGGAGCTTCTCCAATAAACTTCAATAAAGTTTAGCTTTTCTTCGCCGATAAATAAACTCCAATCAAGATAATAAACGCTCCAAAAAACTGAATTGGTGTGAGCATTTCGTTATCTAATAATCCCCAGAAAAATGCTACTATCGGAATTAAATAGGTTACCGATGTTGCAAAAACCGGCGATGACATTTGGATTAATTTAAAGAACAAAACATTCGCGATTCCGGTTCCTAAAACCCCCAAAATCATTACGAATAAAATAGAATGTTGTGTTGCTTCAAAACTTATTCTTTGCGTAATATCGGTTGTACTTAAGATAATTAAAGCTGGTAAAAGCAAAACAGCAAAGTTTCCTGTTGTAATACTTAGGGAATTTAAATCGGATAAATATTTCTTGATCAAATTGACATTTATCGCATAACAAAGCGTTGCAATTACAACCAGAATTACATAATAATAATTTTGCCCAGGATGTGATGAAGCTCCGCTTAAAACTAGTAACAAACATCCAATAAGTCCAACAAAAACTCCAAGAACCTGACGTTTTTGAAATTGGATTCCAAAAACAATAATTCCCAGAACTAAAGTATTTAAAGGCGTAAGCGAATTTAAAATAGCTACGATCGAACTATCAACTTCAGTTTCTGCAATTGCAAAAAGATATGCCGGTGTAAAAGTTCCAAAAAGTGACGTTATCGCAACAAATTTCCATTGACGACGCGAAATTTTCTTCAAACTTTTAAAACCAACAATCAACAAAAATAGTGCTGCAAAAATAATTCGGAACGAACCAACCTGAACCGCAGTTAAGCCTACTAATCCTCTTTTGATTAAAATAAAAGAACTTCCCCAAATTAGCGAAAGAACCAATAAATAAGCCCACTTTAATTGTTTTGCATCCATAAATACTATTTTGATGCAAATTTGTACTATTTTCATGAATTAACCTCTCGATTTTGCTAATTTTGCAATAACATTTTTTGATAACTAAAATTAGATATAATGAAATTCACAAAAATCGTAGCATCATTAGCAATTGCAAGTTTAGTATTTGTAAGCTGCAAAAAAGAAGAAGATAAAAATTTAGCCAATATAAAACCGATAGAAACAGCTTCAAAAGAACACAAAGCGATTGCAGCCGAAAATGTACAAACGGCAAGTTTCGAAATCGAAGGAATGACTTGCGCAATGGGATGTGCAAAAACTATCGAAAAAGAATTATCGAATCTTGAAGGAGTAGAAAAAGCAACTGTTGATTTTGACAAAAAAACTGCTACTGTTGTATTTGACAAAACGGTTCTAAATCAAGAAAACTTAACCAAAACTGTTCAGGCAACTGGAGACGGAAAAACGTATAAGGTTTCGAATATTAAATCGTAATCCAGATTATTCATCCTTAAAAAAGGATTGAAAAACAGAATTCTAAACAGTAGTAAACTCCGGATTGCTACTGTTTTTTTTTGTTAATCATTTTCAAAATTATATTTTAGCTTATAATTCCCCGCTGACATTATAATCATCAATATATAATCATAAACAATGGACCTTAAATTTAGTCACATAGATATTTTAGTTAACGACCTGGAAGTGGCTTGTGACTATTATGCAAAAATCTTTAAAGCCGAGATTTCAAAAACATTCACTTGGCAAAGAGACGAACTACATGTCACTTATGCCGTTGTAAAAATGAGTCAGGAACGTTTTATGCTTGTGCAGCCTTTCTCTGGAAATCTAAAAAATTTGCTGGATTCAAAAGGCGAAGGAACGATTTATCGCCATTGTTATTCGACTCCGGATATCGAAGCTGCTTTTGACGAATTGGTCGCTTCTGGCGTTCAACCGGAAGATGAAAATGGAAATGCTTTATCACGAGAAAGTCTTAACTCACCAAGTGGCGTTAGAATTATCTGGCTTCCAAAACGTTTTGGAGAATTTTCGATCGAAATACTTGAAGAAGCAGGACTTCATGAATTCATAAACGAAGCTTTTTCAGCTTCCTAAGCTCTAAATAATAGAATTTAATCCCCATTTATTTAACATAAAAAAAGGCGCTCAAATTGAACGCCTTTTTTTATGTATTGATTTTTTTATTTCCACTTTAATGTTTCCATAAGCCTTTGCATATCATTTTTGATATAACTTGCTGCTGGCATAACAGAATCAAAATTAGGTTTAGCATAAAAATAAACCGATCCTGTTATAAAATGTTTTGTACTGTCTGTTACGTAAAATTGCGAGTTTGTAGCCGCATTTCCGTCAACTTGATAAAACATTCCGTAAACTTTTTTTTGTGGGTTTAAATACGGTTGTTCTAATATATCATCGGCTTTAATAACATGCTCGTAAGTTAATTTCTGAGCGTCTTTTAGCAACTTCTGAATATCGCCATTTACAGGCTTATATGTCAAATAAATAGTCGCTTTCATTTTAGGATATGTAATTGCAAATCCACAATCTTTTTCTCCTTTAATAACCGCATTTTCGTTCATTTCGAAACTAAACGGACAATTATTTGCAAAATTAACATACTTCGCTTCGGGATAATCTAAGCGTAGGAAACTTGCAGGCTTTGGCACCACATCATCTTTACAACTCAAAACGGTTAATGTTAGTAAAATTGTCGCTACCGAAAATAATCTTTTAAGCATTTTAATCTATTGTTACTTTTATTTGTTTTATACGTTTTTTATCAACTGTTTCTATTGTAAAAACACAGTTTTCAAAAGCTACTTTTTGATCTTTTTTAGGGAAATTACCCAAAATTTCTAAAATAAAACCCGCCAAAGTTTCTGCTTCTCCTTTATGAGATTCAAAAATATCTTCATTGACATCGATTATTCTGTAGAAATCTTTCATGTTAATTTTTCCTTCAAAAAGAAAATTTCTTTCATCAATCTGGGAAAAATTCAAATTTTCATCGTCAAATTCATCGCTTATATCTCCAACAATTTCCTCGATTACATCTTCTAAAGAAACCAAACCTGAGGTTCCTCCATATTCATCAACCACAATTGCCAAATGGCTTTTAAGACTTTGAAAATCCTTCAATAAATTGTCTAATTTTTTATTCTCAGGAACAAAAAATGCTTTTCTCATTAAAGCTGTCCAGTCAAACTCTTCTTTATCAATATGAGGCAATAAATCTTTTACGAATAAAACGCCTTCTATCTGATCAATATTATCACGATAAACAGGAATTCTCGAAAACCCTTTTTCAATTATCTTAGGATAAATCGATTTAAATGTTTCTGATATTTCTAATGCAAAAATATCAATTCTTGGACTCATAACCTGTTTTGTGTCTGTATTTCCAAAAGAAACAATTCCTTCTAATATTTTTTGTTCCTCGCTTGATGTTCCTTCAGAATCTGTTAACTCTAGCGCTTGTGAAAGCTGATTTATCGAAAAACTATTCTTTTGTTTCCCTAATTTATTCTGCAAATACAATGTAATACTGCGCATTGGCAAACTTATTGGCGATAATACTTTGTCTAAAACAGCAATTGGATAAGCAACGCGTTTTGCAAACTTTATATTGTTTCGGCTTGCGTAAACTTTAGGCAAAACTTCTGCAAATAATAAAATCAGAAAAGTAACAAGAATTACTTCTAAAATAAATTTTAAAACCGGTGAATCAATTTGGTCAAAGATATTTTGTCCGATAAAGGAGAACAAAATAACCACTCCAATATTCAGGAAATTATTAGCAACCAATAATGTTGCAAGTAATTTTTTGGGTTTATCTAAAAGATTTGAGATAATTTTTCCTTTCGGAAGATTCTCATTCAAGGCATCATCAATGTCTTTTTGAGATAGTGAAAAAAGTGCTACTTCGGCACCTGAAACAATTGCCGACAAAAACAGCAAAATAAATATTCCGACAAAACCAATTATTAAATTGATGTCTAGAGTGGTAGATAAGAGTAAACTGGGCTCTGGGTCCAAATTAAAAAAGATTAGTTAAACAATCAAAAAGGCAAGTCATTAATAGGCAAGCCTTCGTTAGCCGCGTCAAAGTTAGTACTTTTTGGCGATTCTGAATCGTGATTTGGTCTATGATTTCCAGTTTCTTTTTTGGTAGTCAAGAAAGTAAACTCGGTAACCTGAATTTCGGTGGTATATTTGGTTGTACCATCTTCAGCTTGCCATTGACGAGATTTTATACGTCCTTCAATATATATTTTATCTCCTTTAGACAAATATTTTTCACAAATTTCAGCAGCTTTATTGCGCACAACTAAATTGTGCCATTCTGTTGAAGTTATTTTTTCGTTAGTCGTTTTATTAATATAAACTTCATTTGTAGCAAGCTGAAAACGCCCAATGCAATTTCCGCCATCAAAATAATGCATTTTAACATCGTCTCCTAAATGGCCTATTAGCATTACTTTATTTAATGTTCCGTTCATAGTTTTATAGTAGTATTTCCCTCAAAGATACATTTTTTTAGCAATTTATTTCTTGCTTTTCGATAAAATTATAAATCACAATTGGAAAAGGAAAATTTTTCAAGTCAGTAGTATTCAGACCATTAACAATTATTTCGTTAATTTTTACTTTCCAGAACTGAATATGAAGATGTTGATGCGAAAGTTTATGAATTACAGTCGTTTCACTACACTCTTCTATACCTAATATAGTATAAGAAGAAAAAATCTCGTTTTGAGCTGCGTTTGAAACAAAATCAAAACCAACAATTTCAGTCGTCTCCAAAAGAGGAAACTCATATAAATTGTGCCAGATTCCTTTTGCCGTTCTTTTCTGAATTAAAGTATTCCCTAAAACATCTTCCAGAATCAAATAATTAAAGAAACGATTTGTCACTTTTACCTTTTTTGATTTCACAGGCAAAACAGAAACTTTCTTTTTTTGTAAAGCCGCACAACTATCATTAAAGACACAAACATTACAATCCGGACTTTTAGGCACGCATTGCAAAGCGCCAAACTCCATTATTGCCTGATTAAATATCGCAGGATTATCTTTTGGCATTAATTCGTAAGCCAGTTCTGTAAATTCTTTTTTTGTTGCAGGCGCAGCGATATCAGATTCTATATCAAAATAACGAGAAAGTACTCGAAATACGTTTCCATCAACAACAGGAACCACTTCATTATAAGAAAAAGAAGCAACTGCTGCAGCGGTATATTCGCCAACACCTTTTAATTTTAATAAATCTTTATAGGTATCAGGAAAAACTCCATTGAGCTCATTTGCGACAAATTGAGACGTTTTATGCAGATTTCTGGCGCGAGAATAATACCCTAATCCCTGCCAAAGTTTCAAAACCTGCTCTTCTGAGGCATTTGCCAAATCAAAAACGGTAGGAAATTCCTCCGTAAAAGCAAAAAAATATGGCATTCCTTGCGCAACTCTAGTCTGTTGCAACATAATTTCTGAGAGCCAAATATGGTATGGATTGGTCGTTTTTCGCCACGGCAAATCACGTTTGTTTTGTAAATACCATTTTATCAATATGTTAGAAAAATTCATCGCAAAATACTTAGAATACAAAAGTAAATGTTTATGTAATTAAAATTTAACGAATTAGCTTGATTAATTATTTTTTTAATTCCTATATTTGCAAACTCAAAAAAATAGTACACCATTTATAAAATAAAATAGGAAAGAAAATGACGAAAGCAGATATCGTAGCGAAAATTTCAGAGAAACTAGGTCTTGAAAAAGGAGATGTTCAAGCAACAGTAGAAACTTTTATGGAAGAAGTTAAAACTTCATTAGAAACTGGAGACAATGTTTACCTAAGAGGATTTGGTAGTTTTATTGTAAAAACCAGAGCTGAAAAAACAGGTAGAAACATTTCTAAAAACACCACTATCAAAATTCCAGCACACAACATTCCTGCTTTTAAACCTGCAAAAGTTTTTGTAGAGGGAGTAAAAACGAATAACGAAGCAAAATAATACTATTAATTAATCATAAAATCGACACGATATGCCAAGTGGTAAAAAAAGAAAGAGACATAAGGTAGCTACTCACAAACGTAAAAAAAGAGCGAGAGCTAACCGTCACAAAAAGAAAAAGTAGTTTTAAACTACTTTTTTCTTTTTAAACGTTCATTGAAATTGAAAAAAAGACTGAAGAGAGAAAAGACAAAAGAACATAGACAAAATCTATATTCCCTGCTCGATTCTCTACTAATCTTCTTTTCCCCGGGTTCAATACCTGTTAAAAATATTGTTTAATCCATCTGTAAATAAGATTTTAGATCTTAGATTTTAGATTTTAGGTTTTAACCTATGCTCTTCTCTCTATACTCTATTTTCTGAAAAAACAGATAAAAATTTACAGTGTGAATAAAGAATTAATCATTAGATCTAGTTCTGAAGCAGTAGATTTTGCCTTATTAAAAGATGGAAAACTAATTGAATTACACAAAGAAGAAGAAAAAAGCAACTTTCAGGTTGGTGATATTTTTATTGCCAAAATCAGAAAACCAGTTGCCGGACTTAACGCTGCTTTTGTAAATGTAGGCTTCGAAAAAGATGCCTTTTTACATTATCACGATTTGGGTCCAAATTTAGCTTCCCAACTGAAATTCATAAAACTTGTAAGCGCAGGTAAATTAAAAGATTTCTCCCTAAAAACCTTTCAGTTTGAAAAAGAGATTGACAAAGATGGCATCATTACTGATATTTTAAGTGCCAATCAATCTGTCTTAGTTCAAGTAGTTAAAGAACCTATATCGACCAAAGGTCCAAGAATAAGCGCTGAGCTTTCATTGGCAGGAAGATTTATTGTTCTCGTTCCGTTTTCTGACCGTGTTTCTATTTCTCAAAAAATAGAAGACAAAAAGGAAAAGGATCGTTTAAAAAAACTTGTTCTATCGATCAAACCTAAAGGATTTGGTGTTATTGTTCGCACAGTAGCCGAAGGCAAAAACGTAGCCGAATTAGAAAAAGATTTGCAGAACCTGCTTGGCAGATGGACTGCAATGTGTAAAAAATTACCAACTGCTCATCATCCCTCAAAAGTATTAGGAGAACTCAACAGAGCCTCTTCGATATTAAGAGATGTATTCAACGATACCTTTAGCGGTATACAAATAGATGATGAAGAGTTGTACCATCAAACGAAGGAATATCTGCAAGAAATTGCACCTTCAAAACAATCGATTGTTAAGTTTTATCAATCAAATGACACTCCAATTTTCGAGAAATACAATATAGAGAGACAAATCAAAACTTCATTTGGACGTACAGTCTCCATGAGTAAAGGCGCATATCTTATTATAGAACACACTGAAGCTCTTCACGTTATAGACGTAAACAGCGGAAACCGTTCGAATAAGGCGACTAATCAGGAAGACACCGCCATGGAAGTAAATATGATCGCTGCCGCTGAAATTGCCAGACAACTTCGTTTGCGTGATATGGGCGGAATAATCGTAGTTGATTTTATCGATATGTCTAATCCTGAAAACAGGAAGGTTTTGTTCGACTTCTTGCGAGAAGAAATGAGCGACGATAAAGCAAAGCATAAAATCTTACCGCCTAGTAAATTTGGTTTAGTTCAAATTACCAGACAACGCGTAAGACCAGAAGTTAATATTAAAACCAGAGAAGAAGATCCAAACAATGAGCATGGCGAAATTGAAGCGCCAATTTTAATCATTGATAAAATCACCTCTGACTTAGAAAGACTTTTAAAAACCCACAATAAAGTTGTGCTTAACACACATCCGTTTGTGGCTGCATACCTCAGTAAAGGTTTTCCATCATTACGTTCAAAATGGTTTTTTGAACATAAGAAATGGGTGAAAATCATACCTCGTGACGCTTACACGTACTTAGAATACCATTTCTATGATAAAAAAGGAAATGTTATTTCAGAATAAATTAAAAACCGCCTCTCGAAAGATTGGCGGTTTTTTTATGCGTCATTGTGAGGAACGAAGCAATCTCATTTCTATTTTCAATTTTGAAATTTGGAATTTTAAACTTGGAATTTGTTTTTGTTTTGAAGCAATTTCCAGCTATCCGTTTCAATCTTTTATTTTTCTAAAGAAAAAAATAAAAGGATTTCCACTTCTATCTGGGCTAGGTTCTCATTTTCATAAGAAGATTGTAGATTTAAAAGTCATTTCGAATACTAATGTCACCCTGAGCGAAGTCGAAGGGCACTCCAATTGTCACATGGGCTTCGACTTCGCTCAGCCTGACAAACAATATTTTCATAAGAAAATATTAAAAAAAAATGGAATTTACTTTTAAATTTTTACTCTCTAATAATCTCAATTCTCCTCCTAATTTCATTCCCATAAGCATCTACAACCGTTATATAATGTATTCCTGAAGTTGGTGTAATAGGTAATTCATGAAACGTTTTTGTTGTTGCTTTATAAACATCATCAACGTACCAAAACAATTCTTTATCCCTTTCAGAATAAGCTACTTTGAGAATTAGCGGCTGAACTTCGCTATTAAAATTCTTCGTTAAGTAGATTTTACTATTCGTTTTCGGGTAAATAAAATCCATATTCACTGATTGCGTACCTTGACAATCCTCCTTAAAAGGGGGCAATGGTAAATATTCAATATGCTGACTTTTATAATACCAAGCCATAACCGGCGGTAAAACAAACCAATTTCTAGTAACTATATTATCAATATTTTCGCAACTGCTATTGACCTGAAATTTTTCTGTTTTATCTAAATGAACCTTTTTATGATACGGACAAACCATAGTAGATTTCCCTTTTTTCGGAACCCATTGTTTGATTTTTGGACATTCTTCTTTAGCCAAATAACCGCTTAAACGACAAACTTCAACTTCATCCAGATCTTTATAAGGTGTTTGAAACCATCTTTGTCTCGGCAATAAATTAAAAACATCAAACAAAATAGGCGCTGCACTTGTTACTCCCGTTAGCGTTGGTCTGCCCTCGCCTGTTGCATTTCCTACCCAAACTCCAACAACATATTTCGAATTTGTTCCAATTGCCCAAGCATCGCGATTACCAAAACTAGTTCCGGTTTTCCATGCAATTTTCAACGAACTGTCATAAAACTTCCAGGCTTCGTCTCCTTCCGGTCGGTTTACTTCTTCCATTGCATTATACGTTAGCCAAATTGATCCTGCCCCAACAATGTTTTTCTGGTCTGTTTCAGAACCAAAATCAGGTTCGAAATTGTTTTTATAATTTAATTCCGTGAATTCTTTTGTTCTATATTTTGCATTGTTTTTAGTATAATAATTTACGGTAGACGAAAGATTAGCATACGTCCTGCATAAATCCCACAAATTACTTTCGGCGCCGCCCAAAATAAGCGATAATCCGTAATGATCCGGCGTTTTATTAATATCTCTCAACTTGAACTTTTGCAATTCTTCATAAAATTTATTCACACCAAAATCCTGCAGCATTAAAACAGCCGGAATATTCAAAGATCTTGACAAAGCGCGATGAGCTGGAACCGCACCATCAAAGGTTAGATTAAAATTTTGCGGTGTATAACCTGCAATTTGCGTTGGAATATCTGCTACTAAAGTATTTGGCAATAATTCTCCATCGTCAAGCATTCCAGCATACAAAAGCGGTTTCAAGATACTTCCTGTACTTCTTGGTGCGTCAATAATATCAACATCTTTCTGATGATCTCCATCTGTTGGAGAATTCCCAACATAACTCATCACATTTCTATTTGAAACATCAATTACCAGAATCGCTAAATTGTTAACTTCATTCTGTTTATATTGATTGTAATAATATCTTGCAATTTGATTTACTCTATTTTGCAAAGCATAATCAATCGTGGTTTTTACACGCGTTCCTTCTTCACTTTTCGCCACTCGCTGCAATAAATGAGGCGCAATTTGTGGCAAATCATACGGTTTTTGAGGTAATGATTCTTCAACTGAAAGTTCGTAAGTTTGTTTGTCAATTATTCCTTCCTGATGCAATTTTAGCAAAAGCCTGTTTCGTTTATTAAGTAACTTAATTTGATTTTTTCCTGGATAAATCAAACTTGGTGCGTTTGGCAAAACTGCTAAAGTTGCATTTTCTGCCCAGGACAATTGGTTTGATTGCACACCAAAATAACGCCAGGAAGCCATTTCTAACCCAACCACATTTCCTCCAAATGGCGCGTGAGCGGCATACAATTCCAGTATTTCATCTTTAGAATATCCCAATTCTAATCGTGTTGCCAGAATAATTTCTATGATTTTCTCAAAGTAAGTTCTTCCTTTTCCTTTTCGGGATAACCGGATAACTTGTTGTGTTAATGTACTTCCGCCTCGAACAACTTTACCCGCTTTTTGGTTTTGCTTAATCGCATTTACCATCGCTACGGGATTAAAACCCGGATGTTTATAGAAATATTCATCTTCAAAATAAACGATACATTTTTTGAATTTATCAGGAACACTATCTTGCGCAGGAAAACGCCATTGACCATCCCGAGCAATTTTTGCACCAAGTAATTCTCCTTCCTTACTTTCAATAACCGTAGAATAAGGTTCCTGAAACAGAGTTCGTGGCAATGAGAAATAATAAATCAGCAAGAGCAGAAATGCAATTGCTGATTTTATTTTATTCTTTTTAATCCAATTTATAATGCGTTGTGAGAACGCTATAAGTTTATTTTTCAATGCTTTTAGTTTTAGCTCACGGGTTTTACGGATTAAACGGATCTTTTTTTATTGGATCAAACAGATAAATTTAATCTGTGAAAATCCGTTTAATCCGTAAAACCCCATGGGCCATTTTATTTTCTATTTCACAACCTCAACCCAAAAACCTTTTGTTCTGGCAAGGAATGTATTATCATACATCGCTTCACATTGCAATCCTGGTAAATAATAATTCCCAAGATATGATGCGTTAAGTAGGATTCTAAATGTTTTTGTCTCTCTGGCTTTCATTCCAAAATAGAAATTAGTTCTGTCATCACGAATATCAATATAATCAGCTGTATTGTTTGTAGCGTCTCCGTAATCGGTGAAACGTGTATTTACAATTTCGAAACCTGAAGGTAGAATCTGTGATAAAGCTACATTTTGAACACTTTCATTTCTTTGGTTTTTAATCGTAACCTCCGCAATAAATTCAGTTCCCTGACTAATTTTCGATACATTGATTGTGCTTCCTTTTCTGTTTTTGAAAACAATAGCAGCCGAAACATCGCTTTGAACTTCTTTTTCCTGTCCAATTGGTAAGATTCCAGTATTTAAAACACGTACATAAACGGTGTTGTTTTTAAGGTTTTTCAACACAACATTATTTGCACCGCTTTGGATAATTAAACTTCTGTCAGCAACTGTTTTTTGTGTACTTATCGTTTCTCCTTTTCCGTTTTTACTAAATTGAAGATTAATTCCTTTAGGACCATTAGCAATAGCAAATTTCGACATTGAATATAAACAATACGCCGTTGTTTGTGTACTCATCCATTGATTATTAGACATTTCTTTTGCTAATTTCGTAGCCAAAGTAAATGCTTTTTGTTTTTGCCCCAAAAGCAACATGGTTTCTAAAGCCATTGCTCTGTTTCTTTCACTTGAACCATAATAGTAATAATTATAACCATCTGATTCGTTATCAATACTAGTATTTAATAAAAGATTCTGTCCTGCCGATTTTTGCCCTGCCAAAACATAAGCTGCCGCCAAGCGAAGTTTACTTTCGTTAGAAATACCTTTAGTTTCGCGTAATCTGTTCATCGAAGACAAATCTGCATTTCCAGCCAAAGCCAAAGTATATAATCTATAAGATTGCGCTAAATCATTACCATATTTAGGTTCAAAACGCCACTGTTTCGCTTCTTTTTGCTGATACGAAATCCATTTTGATTTGAAATTAATTGGTAAAACATATCCTTTTTTCTCCGCTTCAATCAGGAAATGTCCAGCATACGAACTTCCCCAATCATCCGCAATCGTGTTTCCTTGCCAATACGACAATCCACCGTTTGATAATTGAAAACTTCCTAATCTTGTAATTCCTGCCGTGATATTTTTTTGAATTAATGCTTTTCGAGTTGCATCTAAATCGACAACATCATTCAAAAACAACTGAGGAAATACTGAAGATGTTGTTTGCTCTACACAACCATGCGGATATTGAATCAGGAATTGTAATCTTCCGTTCAGATTCATCGTTGGCATTGACGACACTTCTAATCTGGCTTTATTACTTCCCGAAACTCCAAAAGTTTTCCATGAAATCGTTTTGGTACTATTTGGAGGTAAAATAATATCAGTAAATGTATTCGTAACCGGATTAGGGTTCGTCATATCAATTTCGACATCATAAACTGATTTCTCTTTTCCTGAAGTTGCAATAACCTGTACTTTAGCAATTCCGGTTGCAGAACCAACTACCAGATTAAAATAAGCCATTTTCTCATCCGGTTCTGTAAAACTCAATGATTGTGTTGCACTTCCCATTACTTGTAACCCATTGCTTGTTTTTATCTGAATTGAAACATTTTTGATATTCTTTTCAGTTGCAAAAACCGTAACTGGAATCGTCACTTTTTCTGATGGTGAAATTTTTCTCGGCAATGAAGCCAAAACCATCAACGGGCTTTTTACAGGAGTTGCTTTCTCTACACTTCCATAAGCGCTTGTGTTTGCGTCTCCGGCAACAACCATTGTGCGAACGGAACCAATGTATTTTGGTAATTTTAATTGATGTGATTTCGTTTGTCCTTTTTCTAATTTAAATGGACCATAATATAAAACAACTGGTTTAAAACGGTTGGCTTTTTTGGCTTTTCCGCCACCTAAATCCTGATCTCCACCAATACTGAAAATCTGATTTATTTTTCCACCATATGCACCAATTACATCGTCATAAATATCCCAGGTTTTTACTCCTAGAGCTTCACGAACATAAAAACTATCCCATGCATTTGGCGTTTTAAAACGTGTCAAATCCAGTAAGCCTTCATCAACAACTGCAATAGTATACGTCATTTCTTTGCCTGTTTTCTCCCCTACTTTTACGGTAAAAGTTTGTTCCGGTTTTAAAACGTCAGGCATCGAAAGTGTTGGCGCAAGAATTGTATTTTTATCGACAACTTCTATCGGAACGATTCCGTACATACGAATTGGCGAATCATTTTTAGTTGAAGCGTGTGGTTGCAAAAGTGTGATATTAAAATACACGTTTGGCGCCATTGCAGCCGTAATTGAAACTTCAACTTTAGTCTCTCCTTTTTGTGTTTTTGCCCAAATTGTCTGCACTACTTTTGATCCATTTTCGATCGAAATTAAAGCGCGACCACCTTCACTTGAAGGGAAAGATATTTTTGCTTTTTCTCCTACTGCATAATTCTTTTTATCTGTAGAAAACACTAACATATTTGCCGTAGAAGCATCTGTATTACGTGTTTTTCCAGACCAGATTGGCCAATCTATATTTACGGTAAGAGCAGTTGCATGACCATTCGGGTTATCTGAAACACGAATTAAATAGCGCCCCCATTCCTCATCGGCTAACGAAAACTGAATGTGTCCTTTTCCGCTTGCATCTGTATTGATAATATAGGTTTTGTATGCCGTTGTAGCATTCGAAGAATTATAATTCGACAAATTATCGCTTGATGCATCCCACCACCAACGCCATTCTACTTTATAAACTTTTACTTCCAGATTTCGAACTGATTTTGGTTTTCCGTTTTCATCAACCGTAACAATATCAAAACGATTATTGGTTCTGGTTTCTAACATTCCGTATTTATTTGGTTCCGGAGATTTTATTCCTACATACGTTTTATAAGGTGAATACGTTGTTGAGATAACATCTGTACTAAAATCTCCTCCTTCTTCATAAACTTTTGTAATGAAAGAAGCGCGAAGCATTCCAGGCGCTTGTCCTTGTAATTTTGGTTCAATATTTACTGAAGCTTTTCCGTTTTCATTTAATTTCCCAGAGAAAACATTAATTTCTTCGGTACTAAATTGACGTACTAAATCATCAAAAGTAAATTTCTCATATCCTTTAAAAGTGGTTGTTTGCTGCGAAAACTTAGCTTGCATTTCTACATTCAGGTTTTTCGCAATTGCGCCGTGAAGCCATGTAACTTCTAGATTACTTGTATTTGGATAAGACGACGAAAGTGTCTTTCTTGAGAAGTTATTTTTTATTTTTAAACGATTCGGTTTGATCGTTTCAATTTTTATGCTTTTGTAAAACTTAGCACCACCAACGCTTATCATTGCTTCCCAATTTCCTGTTGGCGCATCTGCACTTGTTGGCACTACGAATGAATAATGATTTAAATCGTTCGTCTTCTGAATTGTCTGATAAGTTGTTTTACCGTTTGGATCATTCAATCTGAATTTAATTGGATGTGATTTTGGTAATTTATTCGAAGCATCATTCAGGATAAAAGACAAATACAAATTATCTCCCGGACGCCAAACGCCACGTTCGCCATAAATAAAGCCTTTTAATCCTTTCTGTAAAGTCTCTCCGGCAACATCAAAATTACTTACTGACAAAGAAAGTCCGTCATCAAGTTTTACATAAGTAGATTGATCTCCCACAGAAACGATCGCAAAATAGGCGAATTTATCCAGTTGAAAAGAAGCTATTCCTTCACTATTTGTTGCTCCTGTAGTTATTTTTTGCTGTTGATACGTATATAAATCAACTCGTGCATTTGAAACTGGTTCTGTTGTAACAATATTATTTACGGCAAATAAATAGGATTTATTCTCGCCTCGTTTGGCAATAACACCCAAATCTGTAGCTAAAATATTGGTCGCTATTCTCGCATTATAATAATATGAATTGGTACAAGGATCCTGACTTTCTCTCCATTCATAATCATCATAGTAATAATCGTCGTAAGAGTTTCCGCTGTAGTTTACGTCATTTTCATCTACTTCTTCTTCATCTTCAGAAGTTTCATCATCTTCAGAAGTTTCACATTTGTATACAGAATATTTCTTTTTATATACAAATTCTACTCTATAGATTGCACCTGGTTCCGGCGTAATTATTTTAGATAAATCTAAAGCAAAGGTGTTCCATTTAGCAGGATTTACCAAGGCACTTTCGTTTAATTTGAGCGTGGTTTTAGCGACGGGTTGCGCTACTTTCTTGAGATTCTGACTTCCGTTTAATTCATTATATTGAAGAAATTGAAGAATGTTATTCTTGTAAATTTTATACACTTTTACATCAACAGCACTTAAATTTACGGCTTCAAAATTTAATTTTAAGTTATTTGAACTTGGCAAAATCGTTCCGTTTTTAATGAAACGAACGCCAGGTTTTATTTGGTCAAAAGTGATTTTCTGATTGTAATTAGAATCCATTTTTTTACCATATTGGCTTTCGATTCCCTGAAAAACTTCAATCAATAAATCTCCTGCCAGAATTTGCTGTGGTTCGGCTTCATCATTCTTAACCACTTCTACGGCATCATCAGCTACAACAGCGGCACTATCAATAACAGTTGTAACTGAATCGGTAAGCGAAACTGTTGATTCTTCGACTGCAACAGGAACGGGTTCTTGTTTTTTGGCCGGCGCTTCATTACTAAAATACACTTTTAGTAGATTTCCCTGAGTGGAAAATTTTAAATTATTAGCATTCTGAATCGAAACCAAGCCTTTGAAATCCTGTCCTTTTTCTAATGGTTCAGAAAAATTAATCAAAACCGATTGATTGGTTCCTTCCGGAACGTCGACTTTCACAATTTTAAATTCATTTAAACCTGAAACTGCATAATCTAATTCTCCTTTCTGATCAATATCAAAATCACTTCCGTCATACAGAATCTCAAGATTTGTTCCTTCTGCATAACGCTGAATACTATCAATAATAAAATTGAATTCTTTGCCTGAGCCAGATTTTTTTTCGAATTTAATTTTAAGGTTATTTCCCTTTTGCTTGGCTAAAACTAACTTTTTAGCGGTTTCAAGATCAATATTATCAGCTGTTTTCAAGACACAATTCAAATATTGATATTCTTTACTATACGACTGAATATCGGCAGTATTTATCGTAAAATCCTGCTTGATTGTTTTTACTGTAAAGTTGAATTTCGAAAGTTCTTTTTCTTTCTCTTTCGGAATTGCGGTAAGTTTATCTAAGTTTAAAGTAACTTGATATTCTGTTCCGGGTTTTAGCTTTTTTTCTGGAATAAAAGCAAGTGTATTAGTAGAAAGTGCTACTATTTTTCCGTCTACACTTGGCGAAATATCAAGCAAATCACTGTCTAAAACCTGATTGGCTTTCCAATCTTTTTTATCGAAAGCTAAAACCACCCGAATATCAGATTCCGACGAGACTATTCCTCCCGTGAAACTGACTATATACTCTTTAAATAATGAAAAATCGGAATTGAAATCGGCTGCTGATTTGCGACCGCAAGATTGAAAAATAAAAAACACACAAAACACGAGAACTAATCCTTTTGCTTTCACTTTTATTTAGAGTTAATGGGTTACTGGTTTAAAAAAAACAGAGCGTATTTAACATTTCATTGTTAAAGACATAACTAATGAAATATCAATAATATTGTAGTAAATATAAAGTATTTTCTGAAATGTTTTAAGAGGAAAATTCGTCAGTAATGATTATTTAACTTTTGTTGAAGTTTTAGAAAAATCAATTAATTAATATATTATATTTCGCTCGTTTTAATAGTCATCGAAATGCCAAATAACCCATATAAATATTCTACTGAAAATGACTTTATTATCAAGAACAAAACAACAGTTGTATATGCTTTAGCAGTAATAACATTCTTTATATTAGCAGGCTTTTTAGATTATTATATCTTGCCAAACTCAAAAACAGCAGATGTAATAACTCATTACACTGTGAGAACTGTGGGAGGAAAAAAAGGCGCGAAACCACAAAAAATATCCTACCATTACTATACAAAAAAAGGATTCACTTTTTCAACAGTAAAAAACTACATCGAAGAAAATGATATAGAACTTGAGTATTCTTTATTATTTAAGTCGGTAACAAAAGTTAAATCAAAGAATAATGATTACACAAAAGATCTTTCTAGTAGTTTAAGCATTAACGGAATTCAATTTTACTTTTGTTGGACACTACTTCTTTCAATAGCTATAAGTTTAAAAATACTTCTCTCAAAAAAGGCTTTCACTGAAAATGCATTTTATAATATAATATGCTTTAATTCCTTTATGGTGTTTGTATGTCTTTACATGACTTATTTGTTCTAATACAAGAAAAGCAACTTTTTATCAGAATTATTAAAGCTCAGTTCCAAGTTTAGACAAAACCTTATTCAGTTCAATAAAATGTTCGTTTGTATTTGCTGCATAAAACATTTGATTAGAATCCTGTAATATAATTACATCATCGTTATAATTACCATAAAAACTTATTCCGCCAAGCCATTCCTTAAAGGAAAAACCTTTATTTTGAAAGTTTTCAGTAATAAAATTTAATTCATGTGGTTCTAACTCATAAAATGTATTAGACGGATATTGCAATGCAAAACCTCCTTGAAGAAATGCCATGACAGTAAAAAAATCGATTAATGTTTCGGCCTCCAACTTCCATTCTTTTTCGTCTTCACTCATGTAAACGGAAGGATTCGCTTTTGACAAATCATCTTTATAGATTCCCCAAACGCAGGCTCTCTGATTTTCCGAATAAAATATCAAATAATCGTCATGCTTGTAATATTGAAAGCGCTCTGGTATAATTAATAAATCCTGGGTATGATTCAGGTTTTCGACTTTACCCAATTCCGTATAATAATCTGTAAATACCTTAGGAAGATCCCCAAATATATCTTTTACAACCTGAATTTCCTTCTCGGTAAAACCATTAGATTCAGTTATACCAAAAAGCTTTTTTATTATTGAAAAATCCGTCATGATATTTTTAGTGATTACTTACGTCTCTCAATGAAAAAACGTTTCATAAGATCCGCAGCTTCATTTGCCATAATTCCAGAAACAACGGTCGTTTTTGGATGTAATTTTGTTCCCATTGTCATAAAACCACGTTGTTCGTCTCTGGCTCCAAAAACAATTTTAGAAATCTGACTCCAATACAAAGCTCCTGCGCACATTTGGCAAGGTTCGAGTGTAACATAAAGTGTGCAATCTTTCAGATATTTTCCTCCAAGAAAGTTGGCAGCAGCGGTTATTGCCTGCATTTCGGCATGAGCCGTAACATCATTTAACAACTCTGTTAAGTTATGACTTCTGGCAATTACTTTATCCGCAACTACTATAATTGCCCCAACAGGAATTTCGCCTTTATCAAAAGCCATTTCAGCTTCCTGCAAAGCTTTTTTCATGAAATATTCGTCGGTGAAAGGATTTATCATAATTGCAAAAATACTCTTTTCGTAGTTATTTTTTATTACATTTAAATACTGAAATTCAAAAATGGAAAGAAAACTCAAAATAACAATTCCTGAACCATGCCATGAAAACTGGGACAAAATGATTCCAAATGAAAAGGGTCGTTTTTGTTTGAGTTGTTCAAAAACTGTTATCGATTTTACAGAAATGTTACCTGAAGAAATTCAGCATTTTTTTATTCAAAATCATGAAAAAAATATCTGCGGAAGAATAAAAAAGTCTCAATTAGACTCGATAACAATTCAAATTCCGAGTAGTATTATTTATACGCAAACTCATTATCATAAAATGTTTTTATTGGCATTGTTTATTGCAATGGGAACTACTTTGTTTAGCTGTCAGGATAAAGACGGTAATAAACAAAAGATTGACAAGATTGAAGTAATTGAAGATTCTCCTGTTGCAAAAACTACTTCAAACGATAAGCATGAAGTAAATAATAAATCATCAAAAGTTAGCGATACAAAAATAACAAAACGTAAAAACCTCTCTGCTCGTAAAAAAGAAATAACACTCTTTATCTCAGAAACAGGATCTGGAGAAGCAATATCGAATGTAAATATTTACGAAGAAGACACTACAATTTATGGAGGTATGGCAATTGATGTTTTGCCTGATTATCCAGGAGGAATAAATATATTTTATGAAAAGTTTAAATCAGAATTTGAAATACCTAAAAAGCTAAAGAAATCCACTGGTGTAATAAAAGTGTCTTTCGTCATTGAGAAAGACGGAAAACTAAACGAACTAAAAATTATTGAAGATCTTGGGTTTGGAAGTGGAGAAGAAGCTATTCGGGCTGTAGAAAAATCTATAAAATGGACTCCGGGAGAAATCAATGGAAAAAAAGTTAGAACTTTTTATGACATGCCTATTACACTTGAGCTTGACACTCTAAATCCGAAAAAAAGAAAAAGAAAATTTTCAAAAATTACCTCAATGCAAATTTTTCAAACCAAAGAAAATAATGAATTAACTTTAAAACAATAAATTACCATCGAACATACATTTTAAATTATATTTATTTTCTAATATCTTGAAATGGAAAGAAAACATAAAATAACAATTCCTGAACCATGCCAAGAAAACTGGGACAAAATGACGCCAAAAGATAATGGTCGCTTTTGTTTAAGTTGTTCTAAAACTGTTGTTGACTTCACAAATATGTTACCTGAAGAAATTCAGCACTTTTTCATTCAAAATCAAAATAACAAAATTTGCGGAAGGTTTGAAAATGAACAATTAGAAAGTTTAATTATTCAAATTCCTAGTCGGGTTTTATATACACAAACACAATATCATAAGATGTTTTTATTGGCTTTGTTTATTGCCATGGGAACTACTTTGTTTAGCTGCTCAGATAAAGACGGGAACAAAAATAAAATTGACAAAATCGAGATTGTTGACAATTCAGTTCAGAATGAAGATGAAAACGAGCCTGTTTCTTTCTGCTATGGACATCAAATCGAATCTAAAAAACCAAAACCGAAAAAAATTAGTAGTGGAATTACGATGGGCGTGTTGATTCCCCCTGATTTAATTCAAACCGGGAGTTTTAATTATCACATTATATATAATTCAACTGACTTAGATGTTTTACCTGTTCCGGAAAGCGGGATGAAAAAGTTCTATGATTATTTTACCAAAAATTATGTCGCTCCAAGCAAAACAGAAAAATTTCATGAAAAAATATCTATTGTATTTGTTGTAGAAGAAGATGGCAGTTTGAGTAATTTCAACCTTGATAAAAATACGCCGAAAGAAATAGGTGAAGAAGTTATTAGAGTTTTGAAAACAGCGCAAAATTGGATTCCAGGAAAGCTAAAAAACAAAATCGTCCGATCAACTTACGTTTTACCAATTACAATTTAACAATGAATAATAAACACAAACCAACGATTCCAGAACCTTGTCACGAAAATTGGAACAAAATGACTCCAAAAGACAATGGTCGTTTTTGTTTAAATTGTTCTAAAACTGTTGTGGATTTCACTACCATGTTACCGGATGAAGTCAAAAATTACTTCATTCAAAATCGGAACAACAATATTTGTGGAAGATTTAAGAAATCTCAGTTAGATATTATTACAATTCAAATTCCTAGTCAGGTTTTATATACACAAACACAGTATCACAAAAGATTTTTACTTGCATTATTTATTGCGATGGGAACAACTTTGTTTAGTTGCGCTGATCAAGATGGAAACAAACAAAAAATTGATAAAATAGAAGTTGTCGAAGATCATTCGCCAAAAGTTCTTAATAAATCTAATAATGACAGTATATTAAAAAAGCCACCAACTAAAATTTTATTTGTTAATGCCCCTCCTATAATGGAATCTTCAGGACCTACTACAGGTTATATAGATCATTCTAGTTATAACAATCTCACTGGCATTCCCGCTCCTGAATACATTGAAACAATCCCCGATTATCCAGGTGGTTTTCAGAAATTTAGCGACTTTATTAAAAATGAATTTCAGGTTCCTAAAAAAGCCAGACGTAGTGCGGGAGAAATTGAAGTTTCTTTTGTAATCGACAAGGTTGGAACTTTAAATCAAATTAAGGTTTTTGATAATATTGGTCATGAAACCGGAGAAGAAATAATTAGGGTTTTACAAGAGTCTAAAAAATGGAAGCCAGGTATAATTAACGGAAAAGGAATTTCAACTGTTATTCGATTGAAAATTGTTTTAGAGAAAGACAGCTTAAATACTGAAAGAAGAAAAAGGAAACTTTCAAAAATAGTTTCAATCAATCTTGTTAACAACAATGATAACCGTATAAGCCAAACAAATTAAATTTTAATCATGGAAAGAAATTTTAAAATAACAATTCCTGAACCTTGTCATGAAAACTGGGATAAAATGAAACCAAAAGATAATGGTCGATTTTGTTTAAGTTGTTCAAAAACGGTTGTGAATTTCACAAATATGCTATATGAAGAAATTCAGCATTATTTCATTCAAAACCAAAACGAAAGAATTTGCGGAAGATTTAAAAAGTCTCAACTAGAGACTATGACAATTCAAATTCCGAGTCGGGTTTTACACACGCAAACCAATTACAATAAAATGTTTTTACTAGCATTGTTTATCGCTATGGGAACAACTTTATTTAGTTGTCAGGATAAAGACGGAAAAAAACAGAAAATTGATAAAGTAGAAATTGTTCAAGATACTACGCCAACAAAACATATAACTGTTGGAGAAGTCAGACCAAGAAACAATAATTCAGGTGACACGCTTTTACCTCCGCCACCTCCTCCAAAAGTTGATCAGGTTAAATTTGTTAAAACCCCTGTAAACAATACTGAAAAAGAAAAAACTGCAAAGATTAATTGCAAAAAAGTTGTCGAAGACGAAAGTTCGTTTGTTACCGGTGCGGTTAAGCAAACAAATGCAGAATTCCCCGGTGGCATTGAACAATTCTATACCTTTTTTTCGAAAGAATTTAAAAACCCTGATAATGCAAATGCTGGAAATCTCAAAATCAGAATTTCATTTGCAGTAGAAAAAAACGGCTCTGTATCTTATCTTCAATCTGAACCTGTAATTGAACAGCCTTTGGAAAAAGAAATCATCCGAGTTTTAAGTTTATGTCCTAAATGGGAGCCGGCAGAATCAAACGGAAAAAAAATCAGAATACAATATTCTTTGCCAATTGTATTGTAATGCATCTCAGCAAAAAAATTAAATTTAAAACCGTAAATTTGCTTTTTACCTTACAATGAAAAGCAACTTACTTTCTGACATATTCAATCCCGCCGATTTACGTTTATTAACCGAAGCGCAACTTCCGCAAGTTGCTCAGGAATTGCGTCAATTTATTATTGATATCGTTTCTGTAAAAGAAGGTCATTTAGGCGCGAGTTTAGGCGTTATTGAATTGACGATTGCTTTGCATTATGTCTTTAATACGCCCAAAGATTTATTGGTTTGGGATGTTGGACATCAGGCTTACGGACACAAAATTTTGACCGAAAGAAGAGAAATTTTTCATACTAACAGACAAATCGAAGGTGTTTCCGGTTTCCCAAAAAGAAGCGAAAGTGTTTATGATACTTTTGGTGTTGGACATTCTTCCACTTCCATTTCTGCTGCTTTGGGAATGGCGATTGCTTCTAACTTAAAAGGCGATTTCGACAAACAACATATTGCAGTTATTGGCGATGCTTCTATTGCGTCCGGAATGGCTTTTGAAGGCTTGAATCATGCTGGTGTAACCGATGCCAACTTACTGGTTATTCTCAATGACAATGCAATAGGGATTGATCCTAGTGTGGGCGCGCTCAAAAAATATCTTACTGCTGTAAAAGAAGGAAAAAATCCGAAGAAGAATAACATGATTAAGTCTTTGAATTTTGATTATTCGGGACCAATAGACGGACATGATATTCCTACATTAATCAAAGAATTAAACCGATTAAAAAATATAAAAGGCCCTAAATTCCTTCATATTGTTACCACAAAAGGAAAAGGCCTGCAACAAGCTGAAGAAAATCAGGTAAAATACCATGCGCCTGGAAAATTTGACGCTTCAACTGGAGAAATCATTTTAAAATCTGAAGAAAATTTACCTCCGAAATTTCAGGATGTTTTTGGTTTAACCATTTTGGATTTAGCCAGAAAGAACAAAAAAATTGTTGGTATTACACCTGCAATGCCTTCGGGAAGTTCTCTGAAATTTATGATGGATGAAATTCCCGAGCGTGCTTTTGATGTAGGAATTGCAGAACAACATGCCGTAACTCTTGCTGCAGGAATGGCGACGCAAGGTATGATTGTGTATTGCAATATATATTCGACTTTTTTACAGCGCGCTTACGATCAGGTTATTCATGACGTGGCGTTGCAAAACTTACCTGTAATTTTTTGTTTAGACAGAGCCGGTCTAGTTGGCGAAGACGGCGCAACACATCATGGCGTTTTTGATATTGCCTATTTGAGAACTATTCCTAATATGATAATTTATGCACCAATTAATGAAATTGCGTTGCAAAACATTTTATATACGGCACAATTAGGTCTAAATCATCCTATCGCAATTCGATATCCACGTGGTCGAGGCGTTTTACCAAACTGGGAAGTAGAAAATTTCGGACAATATGAAAAAATTATTATAGGACAGGCTAGCATCTTAAAACCCGGAACAAAAACGGCTATTTTATCAACTGGAACTATAGGAAATAATGTAACACTGGCCATCAATGAACTGACCAATTCTGAAACTATCGCACATTATGATTTTCCATTCATTAAACCATTAGATACCAACTCATTAAATACAATTTTATCTTCTTTCGAAAGGATAATTACTATTGAAGATGGTGTAATAAATGGTGGTTTTGGAAGTGCAATTTTGGAGTTTGCAGCAGCTAATAATTATAAAAACCGCATTGAAATTTTGGGTATTCCTGACGTGTTTATTGAGCATGGAACGGTAAATCAATTACAACAATTATGTAACATTGACGTTAAAAGTTTGGTAAATCTTTTTTCAAACGCCACAAAATAATTATTTTGCACTACCAAAATTAAAATAAAATCCACCTAATGAAATTATTGCGTTCTACCCTTTTGCTTCTATTGCTATTGTGTACTTCAAATAACTTTGCTCAGATTATACAAACGACTTTAGATCCAAATCAATTACCAAAACTTCCATCAAACTGGACTAAGAAAAACCAATTAGGTTTTGATATTTCTGAAATTGCTTTTGTGAATTGGAGTGCGGGGGGAACAAGTTCTATTTCTGGTTTATTTAAAGGTGAATTCAACAGAACATATCAAAAAGGGAATCATAAATGGGTAAATGAACTTATCGTAAAATATGGTTTAAATAAGCAAGACGGAATCGAACTTCGTAAAACGGATGATGCAATTTTGCTGAACTCAACTTACGGCTTTAGAAAAGATACAATCTCAAATTGGTATTACTCTGCTAAATACAACTTCAATACGCAATTTACAAACGGATATAATTATCCAAATAGGGATATTGCAATCTCTAAACCATTTGCACCGGCCTATATCTTTTTAGGAGCCGGGGCTGAGAATTCAAACAAAGCCAAAAACAGGACTTTTTATTTCTCTCCAATAACTTTAAAAACTACATTGGTTCTAGATCAGGATTTGGCTAATCAGGGATCTTTTGGTGTTAGAAAAGCTATTTATGCACCTGATCCTAATGATCCTAATTCGCAAATTTTAATCAAAGACGGTCAAAAAATAAAAGCTGAGTTTGGTATTTTGCTAACAGCGTACACGAAAAACGAGATTTATAAAAACGTTTTTTACGAAAACAGGTTAAGCTTATACACCGATTATCTAAATAAATTTGGGAATGTCGATGTCGATTATGACACTCGCCTTGACCTTGTTGTTAATGCATATGTAAAAGCAAATATTGGTATCCATTTAGTTTATGATGATGATATCAAAACTAAAAAAGATGTTGTTGACCCAACTACAGGAACAACTTCACAAGTTAATGATGGACCAAGAACCCAGTTAAGACAAGTTTTGGGCGTAGGTTTGGTTTATGCTTTTCAGTAAAAAAAATTTAGTTTCAGGTTTTAAGTTTCAAGTTTTTCCTTAGCGATAAACCTGACCAAAATATATCTTTTTTAATATTCTTTTAAACACATAAAAACCTAGGTTTCTATGTGTTTATTTTTTTACTGCAAATCTAATTGCTTTTTCTTCCGTTTATGGTTTCGAATAATTCTAAGGCATTTCCATCTGTCAAAAGAGAAACAAAATGGCAAATATGAAGCAATCTTTCGTACAAATTGGTTTTGTCTAAATGATGTTTTTCAGGTAACATTTTCAAAATCAATTTGTCATAATTTGATGCAGTTCCCTCGTATTTATTATTAAAAGCAGTTATAAATTTATCCAGCAAAGTCTGAATGATTTGATAACCTACAATTTCTTTCTCAACTACTTCCCGGCTTTGGTAGATTTTATCAACACTTAATTTGATAATATCATCCATTTGGGCTTTGTATTTACTTTTATCCGTTAAGGCATAAGGAAATTTTCCGGCTAGAATTGCTTCTTCATTTTCAACAAAAACATCAACAGCATCATTAATTAAAGCTCCAATCGCCAAAGCACGCAAATAACTAATTCTATCTTCTTTAGTTTCTAACAATTTATATTTAGAAACTCCAATATTGTCTTTCACAAGTTTAATTAAATATTCTAAAGCAAAATCTTCCGAGACTAATCCTAGATTTATTCCGTCTTCAAAATCAATAATTGTGTAACAAATATCATCTGCCGCTTCTACCAAATAAGCTAGCGGATGTCTTTCAAAACCAATATCATCACCATCTTTATTGGCGATCATTCCCATATCTTTGGCAACTTCCTCAAAAAATGCTTTATCAGTCTGGAAGAAACCATACTTTTTATCGGCAATATTATTCGTTGGTTTTTTAGGCAAACTTTCTTTTGGATATTTCATAAAAGCACCCAATGTTGCGTACGAAATTCTAAGTCCTCCTTCGATTCCCGGGCGACTTGCTGAAAGCACTGAAAATCCATTTGCATTTCCTTCAAAATCAATCAAATCCTGCCATTGTTTGGCCTTTAATTGATCTTTATATTTTAACCCTTTTCCAATCGAAAAGTATTCTCCAATTGCTTTTTCACCAGAATGTCCAAAAGGTGGATTTCCTATATCATGCGCCAAAGAAGCTGCCGCTACAATAGCACCAAAATCATTCAGATGATAACCGTGAACTTCTTTTAAATGCGGGTATTTTTCAATGATTTTTTTTCCAACCAAACGTCCCAAAGAACGCCCAACAACCGAAACTTCTAAACTATGTGTCAATCTCGTATGCACAAAATCTGTTTTTGAAAGCGGAATTACCTGTGTTTTATCCTGCAAAGACCGAAATGCTGCCGAGAAAATGATTCGGTCATAATCAACCTCAAATCCTAATCGGGTATCATCTTGTTCTACACGTAATCTTTTGCTTGTATCGCCTTGGCGTTTGAGTGATAAAAGTTGCTCCCAGTTCATTGTTCTATTTTAGATTGTAGATTATTGATTTTAGATTGAGGATCTAAAACGTCAAAAATACGTTTTATTTTAGGATTTTTCGAAACCAAAATCCAATTCGTAACAGTAAATTATTAGCCTTTTAAAACTCCAATGCCGTACTGTGTTTAATTTCCCCATTACAAAAATACTGTTCGTATTTCCAATGTTTTCGATAGTCGACAATTTATTCATTACAAAATCCTGATAACTAGCCATATCCTGAACGAGTATTTTTAGCATAAAATCATAGTCACCGGCAATGTTGTAACATTCTATAATTTCCGGAAGTGCCACAATATCTTTTACAAAATTTGTGCGGCACTAGGAATTTTGGATATTATATAGAGCTTAGTACTTTTTAATATAATCTTCCCAATCTTTTGGATATTTCTTTTTAATACTCTCTCCTATGTAATCAGGAATAGGTTCTTTGCTATAGTCTAATCCCTTTTCTTTCAGAAATTGAATTACTTCGAGTTTGCTTTTATACTGTTCAGATTCTAAGTCAATTATACATTTTCGTAATGCTTCTAAAATATAAACTTTATGTCCATCTACCATTTCATACATCATCAAATTATAATCCGCACCTTTTTGTAAGAGATATAAAATAACATCCATTTTTCTAGCTGTAATTGCATCTGAAAGAGGTGATTCTGTATGCCCTAGATTATGGTAATTTATATTTGCACCTGATTCGACCAGAAGTTTAACTTTTTCCAAACTGTTAGGATCTAAAAGATTAATTGCAGCCAACAAAGCTGTTTGCCTGACTTGATCATCTTCTCTAACAGGAGCTGTTTCTATTGAGTTTGGATTTCCTTTATATTTTAAAATTAGCTCCAAATATTTTGGATCATTATTATTAGCTGCAAATATAACAGCTGTACCTCCTCGATAAGTATTCTCGACATTTGGATTAGCTCCTAATATTAATAATAATTTTGTAATTTGAAATTGGCTATTTTTTATAGATAACATCAATAATGTATTTCCAAATTTAGGCTCTCTAAAATCAATATCGACCTTCTTATTATTAAGAATTTCTCTGATTTTAATAGTATCCTCATCATCCACCGCTTTCGCTAATTCCCAAGCAGAAGTATTTTGAAACAATCGATAATCATATCCTAATAAGTTTTCTTTTTTAACGATGTTTTCTCTGTTATTACAACTAATAAAAAAAAATATTGCTGCAAAATATATAGTTAGTTTTTTCATGATTTTAAATTAGCTTTCCCTCAATTTTATACTGAATATTTTACAGCTTTTCTAAAGGATTATGTTTTAAACCTTCCATAACTGAATCATTTAAGTAAATAATCATTACACTCTTGATGTTTAATCAAAAGGAAAACAATTAACCCAGAAATTGAGTTTATGAGTCACACGAAAGTATTTGTGCGGCACTAGGAATTTTGGATATTATATAGAGTTTAGTACTTTTTAATATAATCTTCCCAATCTTTGGGATACTTCTTTTTAATATCTCTTAAAATATATTCAGGAATAGGTTCATTACTATAATCTAATCCTTTTCCTTTCAAAAATTTAATTACTTCGAGTTTGCTTTTATACTGTTTAGATTCCAAATCAATTATACATTTTCGTAATGCTTCTAAAATGTATACTTTGTGACTATCAACCATTACGTACATGATCTTTTTATAATTGGCACCTTTTTGTAAAAGATATAATGCAACATCTAATTTGTCTTGTTTAAATGCTGCTCCAAGAGGCAAAGTTGTATATGCTGGATTACCATCATTAGAGTAATTCATATCTGCTCCAGCCTCAACTAAAAGCTTAACTTTCTCCAAACTGTTAGGATCTAAAAAACTAATCGGCGCCAACAAAGCTGTTTTCCTAGCCTTATCTCTTTCTTTAACTGGAGCGGTTTCTATTGCGTTTGGATTTCCTTTATATTTTAAAATTAACTCCAAAAATTTTGGATCATTATTATCAGCTGCAAAAATTACCGAAGAGGTTTCCCTGTATGAATCTGGCATATTAGGATCTGCCCCCATTTGTAGTAATGTTTTAACACTTTTATATTGACTATTAATTATAGATAACATTAATAATGTACTACCAAATTTTGGCTCTCTAAAATCAATATCTACCTTCTTATTATTAAAAATTTCTTTTATTTTAATAGTATCCCCATCTTCAACCGCTTTTGCTAATTCCCAAGCGGGAGTGTTTTGAAACAATCGATAATCATTCCCCAATAAGTTTTCTTTTCTAACGATGTTTTCTCTGTTATTACAGCTAATAAATAAAAATATTGCAGCGAGGTATATAGTTAGTCTTTTCATGATTTTAAATTATTTACAACTGCTACACCCATTTGATAATGAATACTTTACAGATTTTATAAAGGGTTATATTTTTAAGTCACCAATAATTAAGTCATTTGGGTAAATAAATCACACGAAAGAAGTCGTGAGTGAGTGATAAGAGCTTAGATTTATAAAGTAAATGCACTTATTCAAAATAAAAATACAAATAAGTACCTAATACAATTATGGCGATTATTAAATAATAATTTGGCTTAGTTTTCATTAAAAACACACAAGTTATCGAATGAATAATTCCAATCAATATTATAATATAATACCAATTATCATTAAATCCTGCAGAACCTGAGCCTAGTAAAAATAAAAAAACTAACAAAAGAAACAATATTGTTATAGCCCATAAAATATTTAAAATCAATAAAGTAATAAAGTTTTTCATAATTTATTCTTGAACTGTTACGTTTATATTATATTTATCTTTCATCGTCTTAACGAAATTACTAATTATTGATGCACTTGTCCCCCCCTTTAAAAAAGAAGACGTAAAAGCCTTCAAATCTTTTCCAAAAGTAGTAATAGAATGTGCTTTTTTATATCCTCCCTCATCTGTTTTAAAAGCTCCTCTTATACCCTTAATATCATTTCCTGATAGAGGATCTTTTGTTCTATCAATACTATATGAATCAACACCTTCTGGCGCACTTATATCATTTGATTGATGAGGTGCTATATTAAATACAAAATCAACTTCATTATTCGCGTCAGCAAATTCATTCGCATTTTGTTTAATTAACTCTAGCAAATGCTCCGTATAGCCAACACCAAATGCAGCTCCTCTACTATGTGTGTATATTTGTATTTTTTCAATAATTTTTCCTTGCGAATTTCTTTCAAGTTTCGATAAAATCGATTTGAATTCAGATTTAGTCATTGCTTCATATCCTGCTTTCTTTCTGAGATCTGGAAAGTTAACTCCTCCAGTCTTCCAGGATGAGTTTTCTATTTTATGTGTGTATGATGAATACCATCTATCTCCATCCACATAATGAATCTGCCCTCCTGGATTTGCAATACCTGAGCCAACAACTGTTGCAATAATTTCTGCAGTCCAATAACTTTGACTTCCTCTTTCACTATCTGAGCTAGTTTTTCCATTAATAAATATTGGTAGCTCTCCATCTTTATCTAAATAAATTACAGGACAATTAAATGCATAAACATAAGGAGATGACATTTCTAACAATTCCCCTTTGGGATCAATATTCATCCATCTACCAATTGCTGGGTCATAATTTCTTGCTCCATAATCGTACACATTTAAATCTAGCTCCTTTTGAAATTCTTTCGAATTATATTTCACCAAATAATTGTCCTGTAAATTATCTATATTATAACCTTGATGTTTAAAACCAAAAGGATAATAATTATTCTCCTCCAGAATCTCAACTTTACTTGTTGTTGGATTTTTAGTATAACTTACACGAACGTTTCCTAAATGATCTGTATAATTAAATACATATTGAAAAACATTTGTTGCCGGATTGGTACTTGTGTTTTTTACATATCCTTCTGTTGTTGGAAAAAACTGCAAAACATTGTTTTTATACTGAAAGCCATTTAAGTATTTCGTATTAGTGACAACTCCTTTTTCCGTTACAATTTTCTCGAGTTTCTGCCCTGATGCATTATAAATATACTCAATATTACCAGTTGTGACAAACGTAATTTTCTTAGGTAAATTGAGATGGTTGTAGATTATTTCAGTGATGCTTTTGTTTTGATCTTTGGTTAGATTTCCGTTGTCATCATAGGCATAATCATCTTCGGTATCATTATAACCATTACTGTCGTCTTTGAACCCTTGCGGGTTGTTTGTCGTATCTGTTACTTTCATAAGCTGGTTAGAATTATTAGGATAAAAATATCCCAGATTGTCCATATTATCTTCATAAGGATTACTTATTGTTCCAGCCATAAACTTGCGTTGCAATTTCATAATATTTCCGTTTTTATCATAGTCCATATTCTCTCCAAAATAGTTTTTATTATCAGTAAGTTTTGGTGTTTGATAGGTGGCATTTTTCAAACGATTTAAAAGGTCGTATTGATAACCATAACCATGCAAGATTCCTCCATCAGAATTTGATGTCCAAAAAGTTTCAGCTATATTACCGTTGTAAAGTGCCTTGGTAACAGCTGAATTCCCTTCAGTTGTATTGTAGTTTATTTTGAATGCAAATAAATCTTTCGGGTCTGAACCTTGTTGTAAATTAGCGGTTTTATTAATCTCCGTAAGCCAGCCTCGTATATTATAGTTGTATCCTATTTTCTGTAAAGGGCTTCCTGTAATGTTACCTACATTTTTACCAACAAGCTGTCCTAATGCGTCATAAGTATTATCTGCAAGAAGTTGTTCTTTTTCCGTACCAATTTGGTGTGTATGAGTCAGTAAGCGATTTTGCGCCGTATAGGTGAATTTTTCTTTTACAGTAATTTTTGCTCCTCCACTTACCTGTTGATGTTCAGTCATATTGCTAAGTGTCTTTCCGGTAAAATCAATTTCGCTATCTGTATGACTGATCCCTCCTAAATAATTTTTTATATAATTGCTTATCACTCTTCCTTTACTGTCATAAAAAATAGTTGCTGTTTCGCCTGTTATCGCCGACGTCGTTGTAAGGGTTCTCGTCCAGTTTCCTGTAGCAAGACCTTTAGTATTTGTTAACGTTTTTTGTCCTATAATTTTAACTGGCATTGCCTGAGCTGCGGGAAAAGTATAATCATCATAATAATTCACTGTCAAAAGTTTAAAACTAGTTGGCGCTATACTATTGTTATAATTAGTAGCAATACCATCGATCGTAGTTGCTTTTTTAGTCTCGAACAAAATGGTTGCCGAATTTTGAGCTGTCTGTAATGTATTCCTGGTAACTGTGTTAACACTCTGACTATTCCAACCGGTATAAATAGGTCGGCCAAAAACATCGTATTTGGTAATAAGCCAGCCTGCTGTTTTATCTGCTGTAAAGGGCGAAAGTGCAGGACCTGTAGCTACTGGTCTGCCTAATTTGTCATAAACAATAAATTCCCATTGTTTGCCGGGTAATCTCTTTTCGACTAAACGCTTTTTGTTGTCATATTTATATTGATAACACAAACCGTCTAAAACTGTCTGATTTATGGTGCTATCTGCTTTTGGAGGAATTACATAAGTCAGATTTCCATATATATCATAAACATAATAGGTATCATGTTTAAGTCCTGCGTTGTAGGTTCTCTTTAAAACGATCTGCCCTTCTTTATTTTTAAATTCTATTGTTGAGCCTGAAGATTCACTCGGATTTACTCCAGAGTTCTCATCGTAAGTTACATTTTTGTATAACTCATATTCCCCATAAGTCCCTGCGCTTGAAAAAGCAATATCATACAATCCTTTAGCTGCTTGCCAACTTGTAGTTACTTTGTATAATTTTACTGCATCGCTAGAAATATTGGTCTGGTACTCTGATTTTATAGTGTTTTTTTTAAGATTACTCATCGCCCAATCATTTCCTGGTGCCGCCTGTTCTAATACTCGATTAAGTGGGGACGGTTCAAATCTTTTTTCAGAAAATGGATTTAGAGTTTTGCCATATTTATCGATATTATAGAAGCTTAAAACCTTATTTAGAGCATCTTGTGAACTCACTCTTGAATAAGTATTACCCGTATTAGGAAGAGAAAAAGGCAAATATTCTTTTCCTTGTCTGCCAAATCCATCATATTCAATATGTGTTATAATATCTGAAGCGTCTCCGCCTTGACGGATTGCATTATTTTGCACAAGTCTGCCTAATCCGTCAAAATAAGTGATACTTTCCTGTACATCTCTATTGCTTTTAATTCCTTTAACGGTCGCCATTGGAGATTGAAAAACACGTGTGTATATGTAATTATCATTTTTAGAAATAGACGGATTAACAGGAATAGCAATATCCTGAGCGACTGAACTTATCCTGGCTGTAAAAGTACTTCCGGCTTGTATAAATGTGCCAGGTCCAAAAGTGATAGTCTCGCTTGCAATTAATGTAACAGAACCTGTAGCCGCTGTTACCGTATAACTGGTGGCAGGTTTTTCTGGTTTTGATATGACTGCGGGTGTCTGGGCATGTAGTGCAATCGTTATAAAAAACAATAAAACGACTGTATATTGGGAGATATTTTTTATCATAATTATTGATTTATATAATGATATTGACTTTCAGAAAGTAAATTTCCTTGCGCATCTTTTACAAATTGTAACCTTCCTAAACTGTCATATTCATAAAATGTAATTAATCCTTTGGGGTCTGTTACTGATGTAAGTCCTATAAGAGGTTTATAGGTATAAGCGGTTATCATTGCATTAGCCAGTGCTGGATCCTGATACAACTTTTTTATTGCTGCAGACATTTGCGCTTCTGTTCCAGTATTTGAAGATGCCGTTGTTAAATCATTAATCAGACCTACCGGAATACTTGTGTAGGCAACATTTTCTATTTTGGCAGCAGGAAGCGTTTTGTTGTAGCCCCAGATAATAACTGTTGGCTGGGCTCCCTCAAGCGTATATTGCAAGAGATTGCCTTTGTCATCATATTTATCGTAAGATATTTTTTTGTCTGTAGCAGCAATTAAAGCTGCTGCTCCCAAGTTTTCAAGTACTTGTTTGGGCAATAACAAATTGCTTGTCGCTATACTTTTATCATAGATAGTTTTTTGCTCTGATAGCTTAGTTAATCCTCTAAAAGCTTGTGTTCTTAAAATTGCTCCAACCTTGTTTTCAGCGATTAACTCTTTTACAAATGGTTCACTAGCCATTTCACTATCTTGTGGATAAAAATATTTGGTTTCAAGAACCTCTTGATTCGAATTTGTTGCTGTTTGAGATGTTAGCTGCAAATGGGATGGATTTTTATAATTGTAGTTTATAGTATTTACTACTGTCCCGGTTAAGCTATTTGATGTATTATAAAAATAATTCGATATTTCAGATGATTTTTGATAAAACCATGGAATTGGAATATTATAATTTGCTAAAACGTAAGCTTCTGATAAGGACTGAGGAACGTTACAATCCATCAATATTCCCAATATTAAAGGCTGCTGTTTCGGATTTGAATTTTCTGCTATATCAATAAATACTCTTCGGTCTAATTTATATCCTTTTACATATGCTACCTTAGAATTGTCATCAAAATAGGTGTTCTTTTCTTTTCGAACAATGAAATTATTTTTCCCAATCGTTTTAAATTCGCTCTTTTCTAAAACTTTTCCTCTTTTGAATCCAAAATTAATTAGTAATCCAACATCTGTCCTTGTCCAATCTGGGTCAGTAGTAAACTCATATTGGGTATACATATTCTCAGTCCCGCTCAAATTCACGGCAACCTCCTTGACATATTTGTAGATAATGGTATTAGACTCTATTCCTTGTTTAGATTTTGAATTAATATAGTATCCTCTTGTGTAATCAACTTTATAAAGGACCGTATTAGACGAACCTTCCTGAGGGCAAATTCCTTGTTTAAAATTTGCAAATGCACTAGAAATAAAATCGACACTTAACTCATTAATTAACTTGCCACTACTTATTGTATTGTTGTCTTTATCAGTATACTCATAAGCTTTTTTCAAAAGAAGTTTATCATCTGAATCATAATTTTCGATACTTTGAATTCTTAATCCGGAAGCCACAATATTCTTAGGAGTTATATTCTCATCAGAGTAGTTTATTATAGCGTCGATTCTCATATCTGCGCCATAAGATTCTAAAGCAATCACACAATCTCCGGCAGCTAATGTGACAGGAATTGTTATCTCTCTGTTTTTGTTGATTTTACCTGAATCAAACAACAGTCTGTCTGAATAAACCAACACTCTACAGTATTTGTACTTAATTACCTTATCACTGGTATCTCCCAAATTGGTTATTCTATAAGTCAAATAACTATTTTGTGGTTTAAAAAGCTGTTTATGAACTGTTTTATATTTTAGACAATTTCCACCCGAAATACAATTTTATCCTTCAAAGTCATGTTCTCCATCCGGATCCTCTAATTGTCCCGGAGCGGGATTATTTGCCGGTCCTGTACCAGTTATTGAAGCTTCAGTTGTTTGTATTGAGTATTTATTTAATTGATCAATACCATAAAAAGTATTGGGTTCGTAATTAAAACGAGATGATCCTTTAGTAGGATAAAATATCTGTTTTAAAATTCCTGCCTGAACTGTGTTCGTATTTACTTCTCTATTTGCTGTACCCACTGTCCGTACTACCGGCGCAAGCAAAATATGTTTGGGTATAAGATCAGAATTTGTAGCTCCATTATAATAGCCATAATAATCCTCTGATTTAGAATCCTTAACAGGCAGCACGATATCTGAATAAACAAAACGATGTTCGTTTGAATTATTAACCTCAAATATTCGATTAAGCTTAAGTCTTTTGTACCTGTAAGCGTTTGCTCCTATATAGCTTTCATTAAAATAAGAATAGTCAAAAGATACTTTTTTAATCAAATTAAATCCATCAAATGCATTCTGACTTACTTTAATACTTTCAAGATATCCATTTTGATTTACCAAATCCAACCTTCCTTTTTTGAGTTCAAACTCTACCTTGGTTTGACCATCATTAAATATGATTTCCTTTATCTTTTTTGTACTTGTAGTTGTGTTTTCATTACTTTTTCTTATCTGCCCCACTTTCTGGGTTGTCGTACCATAAGTACAACCACAGTTTACACCTTCTTCAGTTACTCCAATACTTTCAGATTCGCTGTATTCAATTACATTACCATCATCCTGATAGGTGAATTTTATTTTATTGTTTTTTGACGTTATAATTTCATCAACATACCACGCACTTGTGTACTCATCATGATGGGTAAAAACTCTTACTGATTTCTCGACAGTACCTTTAAACAAATATTTATTTCCTAATTTATCAGTAATTGTGAAATTTGAAATATGTACTCCATCACCGCCTATTTCAACCTTAAAAGCATCAGGCGGAAAAATTACAGGACTTCCATCATTTATATAAAAACTTCCGTTTACAGTGGACGATGAAAGAGAATAAACATCCTTTACTTTTGATTTTACATATTCTTTTAATTGATTACCGGAAAAATGATAAGGATGATCAAGCATAAACTGTTTTACGTACGATCCGTCTCGCTGAGGATCATTTATTCCACCATCATTTTCATCAACACCGTCCCTTACACTCAAAATTATTTGGGCACCGGTATTTAAATTCCAACCTAAACCAACCCAAGTCGCTTCCTGATTGACTTTAACTCCTGAAGCATGATAACTTAAGGAAATTGGTATTTCCATGTTGTCCACTTTAATACGATAAATTGGTATTGATATTCCCGGGACTCCAGTCGATAAGTCTACAGGATATTCTCCATATTTTAAAAAAGCTGCTGCTTCAGGAGATTTTGGAGTAAAGTCAGGAGCTTTGAATCCATCATCTGATGTCGCTTGTGCCGCCCCATTTATTGAAGTGATTAAAACAATCACCAAAAAGCAAAAGATTTTAACGTGATTTTTTATAGTTGATATATACATTTTACAATTATTTATTTGTTATTCTTTTTATCACCTTCACACCATCACTCTGTACATTCGTCTTTATGTTGATCACATAAATCCCTTCTGCGTAGTAACTAAAATCAATAGGAATGGTTTGCCCTGATATATTAAATTGCTTTAGAATTCTGCCCGCCATATCAACAACAGTTGCAGTACCTGTTTCATACTCATAGCCTATTATGATATTGGTATAAGTGACCACAGGATTAGGAATTACTTCTATGCTTTTTCTTTTGAGCTTATCCGGTTTTAATTGGTCTTTTACTTTTACAACCCAAAAATCATTACCGCCAATACTGGAATTTTTATTCTTTGAAGTACTTGATTTTGATGTTCCCGCCATCAGATATCCGCCATCTCGGGTTTCAAACAATTTTTGCAATACATCTTCTCCATTACTTCCTATTATTTTCTTCCAGATTTCTTCGCCTTTTTCGTCAATCTTCAAAGCGATATATCCTTCTTCTTTATTCTTTTTAGTAACCCCTTTCGCTTTACTTATTATTCCTTCTCTTGAAATATTTTCGCTCTGAGAATATCCTCCAACCAAGTAAGTCCCATCTGTATTTTCAATTAGTGAAGTCAAAATATCTGTCTTGCCAAAATCATAGGTTTTACTCCATACAACTGCTCCTTTTTCATCTAATTTTAAAACCCAGTAATCTGTACCATTACTAACAATACCGCCCAATGAAGTAATCGGACTGGTACTGTTCGAATTTCCTCCTGCTATGTAGCCACCATCTTCTGTTTGATGAATTACATACAATTGATTATCGCCATTACCTCCGTAACTTCTTTGCCATTCGATTGCGCCTATATTGTTGATTTTTAGAATCCAGTAATCTCCTATTCCTTTAAGGGCTTCTGTTTTATCACCAGATTCGGGTGAATTAGAATATCCGCCCAAAATATATCCGCCGTCTGTAGTTTGCTCCATACTTCTTAGTATATCTGCATATTCTCCCCCATATGTTTTTTGCCATTCTATAACACCTGATTTATCCAGTTTTACAATCCAGTAATCCATATTACCACGACTCTTTTCTGATTTTCTATAGAGATCCGGTTTATCTAATGAAGATGATCTTTCGATTAAATCCTCTGTTATTTCCGGACTTGAAGATGATGAACCTTCCAACATATATCCTCCGTCTCTTGTCTGAAAAGCGCATAAAAGTTCATCCTGACCGTTGCCGCCAATAGTTCTTTGCCATTGCTCTGCTCCCGTTGCGTCTAGTTTTATTACCCAATAATCAGTGCCTCCTTTGCAGGGATCTTTTTTCTGAAAATCATTTGGAGAATTAGAAGTTCCGGCAAGAATAAAACCGCCATCTCTCGTATTCTTAATACTTTGTAGTACATCAAATCCGCTTCCTCCAAAACTTTTCTGCCAATCTAGATCTCCAGTTTCATTCATTTTCCAGATCCAGTAATCCAGGTCGCCATTATTGTTTCCTTCTTTATTACCGGTTTTATCAGATAAGGAACTTCCTGCCAGTATAAAACCATAATCAGCTGTAGGCTGCGCATCAAAAAGATAATCGGCGTGAATACCACCATAGGTTTTTTCCCAGAGGATATCTTGGGATTGCATTATTAGAGGAAAAAGGAGTAAGAGCAGTAAGTAATGATTTTTCATATTTTGATATTACATGATGGAAAAACAAATTAAAAATTGTAAGTTTTAACTTATTTTTAAGAATGTAATACTAGGGAGATTAAATATGAACCACAATACCCACTTTTGGTGATTTTTCATAAAAAACAAAACCCTCTGGTTAGAGGGTTTATAATTGAAAAACGAAAAGTGTATTAAGATTTAAAAGTGCATTTATTTAAATCTCTTTTTCTATAAAACAAAAAAAGCATCCGCCGCCGCGAATGCTTTTTCAAAATTTAAATATATTCTAAAATTAAAAATTCTTTGAGATCCCTACAGAAAAAGCCTGACCTAAACTAAAATTAAAGGTTTTAGAATCACTTCCACCATTGTCAAATTTTAAGGTATTATATCCCAAACTACCAATGTTGAAGTTTAAACCAAAACCTTTACTAACATTGATAAAAATAGCAGGAGTTACGCCAACATATATTCCGTCGGCTTTATTAGTCGTAACAATACCAACTTGGCTTTCACTACTATCTTTTCGATTTTGAAAGCCTAAACCTAAATCAGTATAAAATGAAAAAGTTTCATTTAATGGTTTTGTATATCGAACGAAACCTCCTAATGTAAAATTATTTGATTTTTGCAATAAACGATTTCCATCTTCATTTTTTAAAGTTCCAACAGAACCTTCAATTCCCGCAGTCCAGTTTTCATGAAACTGATAACCCACTTTTGGAGAAAAAGAAAAGAAATTTTGTTTGTTATCCCCAGCCGCATACGACGTTTTCTGAGATTGATAAGTAACACTTCCCATAACTAAAACTGAACCTTTTTGAGCATTTGCAAAGCTAAACATAGCTAAAGCAACAATAAGTAACATTTTTTTCATAATTCTTATTTGTTTAAATTCAATCAATATTTAACAAGAACAATGCCACGGGATTTTAAGCATAATTTAGTAACCTACAGATAACATAAACCTCTAGAACAAAAAAAAAGCATTCGCCGCGGCGAATGCTTTTCTGAAATTGAATATAAAACTTAAGATTAGAAGTTTTTAGAAACTCCAATGTTAAATGTTTGTCCAAAATTGAAGTAGAATTTACTGTAATCTGCACCGTTGTTATCATAACTTAGTGTTTCATATCCTAAACCACCAATACTGAAGTTAAGACCAAAACCTTTTTTCATGTTAATGAAAAGAGCTGGAGTTATACCTACATACATACCATCTGCTTTAGATTTTGCGTAAGCATTTCCAGGACCGTACACTTTAGATTTAGCATTTTGAAAACCAGCACCCATATCAGCAAAAATAGAGAACGTTTGGCTTAATGGCACTGAATAACGAACGAATGCTCCTATTTTGAAATTATTATCTTTAATTTCTCTAGTTCCATTGTCATCCTTAGCAGAAGCTACTGTAAATTCACCCCCAACAGTCCAGTTGTCATTAAATTGGTAACCAACTTTAGGAGAAAAGCTAAATTCATTGTTTGTAGCTTCACCAAATTGATATTCTGATTTTTCAGAAGTGAATCCGATGTTTCCACCAACTAAGATTGTTCCTTTTTGTGCATTTGCAAAACTGCAGATAGCCAATGCAGCCATCACTAAAATTTTTTTCATTGTAATTATTTTTTAATTTACTTTCCTTTTAACAATAACGATGCCGTGACTGTTGGCTTTTAAGTTTTTTTTATGATTTCTTTAAAAGATAAAAATGTAGCAATCGAGCGTATTTCTGTTTACTTTTGTAGCAAATAAAAAGTCATGTCGATAGAAGTAAACAACATATCAAAAAGTTACGGATCTCAAAAAGCTCTAAATTCAATTTCGTTTTCGATTCAAAAAGGAGAAATTGTTGGATTTCTTGGTCCAAATGGTGCAGGAAAATCTACTTTAATGAAAATTTTGACCACTTATTTATTGTCAGATGATGGCTCAGCCCTTGTAAATGGTCACGATGTCATGACAAACGCTAAGGACGTTCAACGTTCGATTGGATATTTACCAGAGCATAATCCGTTGTATTTGGATTTGTATGTTCGTGAGTATTTGGCTTTTAATGCCGATGTTTACAAAGTATCAAAATCAAGAATCGAAGAAGTAATTCAACTGACAGGACTGACACCGGAAAGTCATAAAAAAATAGGACAATTGTCTAAAGGATATCGCCAGCGTGTGGGACTTGCCAATGCTTTACTCCACAATCCTGATGTTTTAATTCTGGATGAACCAACTACCGGACTGGACCCGAATCAGTTAATGGAAATTCGAAATGTAATTAAAAATGTTGGTAAGGATAAGACAGTTTTTTTATCCACTCACATTATGCAGGAAGTTGAAGCTATTTGTGATCGTGTCATTATTATTGACAAAGGAGAAATTGTTGCCGATAAAAAATTAGACCATTTAGTATCTGAAAATAAAGAGCAAGTTATCGAAGTAGAATTTGACTATCAGATCGAACAACAACTTTTGGCAAGACTCCCAAATATTACTTCTTATATTAACATTCACGATATGACTTGGGAATTAACTTTTGTTGCCGAAAAAGATATGCGCCCTGCAATATTTGATTTCGCTAACGAAAACGGGTTAAAAACGCTTCAATTGAATCAAAAAAATAAAAATCTGGAAGCTGTTTTTAGAGAAATTACTAAGTAGTTTTAATTTACAGTCTCGGTTTTACACACAAAAAAGCAATTTATTCTAAAATAGAATAAATTGCTTTTTTTATTGAACATCGTTTCTCTTTGTTGCTTTTTCCTGAAGTGTTAAGCCTTATTTTTACTGGCTTTACTGTCAAAATTCTGCTTTAATTCTAAACTTTTTACTTTTTTACGAAATCACGAACAACTAACTATCAGCGCATTAGTATTTCTTGTTGCAAATTTTAACTATATTTATTTAGACTTAATATAAATAGTATTATATTTGAACTCTGAAACTCTAAATTTCCTGACATGTTATCAGCATTCGACCTCATAAAAAATAATTTTTCTAAGCTATTAAATTACTTTTCGCTTCTTCTAAATACAATTTCTGATAAACTCGAACAAATAGTTTTAATGTAGAAAACGCTGCCTGAAACGAGTTTCTTCTTCTCGAATAAAAAATTACATCAAAATCCACATCCAAAAAAATCAATCAATATATAATGAAGAATATTCTAACATCTATCATGCTCGCATTTTCAGTCTATGGATTCTCTCAGACCGAAAAAGAAAACGACAGCATTGTCGAAACCTCGATCAATGTTTTAGATGAAATTGTTATTACAAAAAAGAAAGTTTTATATACTCAAAAGTCAGACAGATTAGTTTTTAATGTCGAAAACAGTATTGTTTCTGAAGGCGGAACCGCTTTAGATGTTTTATCGCGCGCTCCGGGAGTTGTTGTATCTCAGGATGGCGAATTATCGATTCGCGGACAACAAGGTGTTGGCGTGATGATTAATGGTAAATTGACGCAGCTTTCGCAAAAAGAACTTGCCAATTATTTAAAATCTACAACCTCATCAAATATCAAACAAATTGAAGTTATTACGAATCCTTCTTCTAAATATGATGCCACCGGAAAAGCCGGAATTATTAATATTATTCTAAAAAAACCAAATGCGGGCGGTCTTAAAGGAACGGTTTTTACCAATTATGGAAGAGGTCGAAAAAATAGAACGAATTCTGGTGTAAACCTTAGTTACAACAAAGAGAAATTTGGCGTTTACGGAAACTACAGTTACACTTTTAGAGGCGAAGAGGAACGTAAAGAATTCGATCAGAATCAATATACGGATAATACTCGTCAAACAATTTCGACCAAAAATCATCAAACATCAACGACTGACGAGCCTTTGACTTCGAACAATTTCAAGATAGGAACAACTTATGAAGTTTCTCCTAAAACGAATTTAGAAGTATATGTTGACGCAAAATTGGGACGTTACGAAAACATTGCAAACGGTAGAAATACATTGGTTAATGCAATGGATCAAGTTCAATTTGACGCTTCTACCTATAATGATAGTAAAGAAAAATGGAACGATTATACATATGCTTTTTCCGGAGTTCATAAATTTAATACCGAAGGAAAAAATATGTCTTTTGATTTTGAATATGAAACTTCAAAATTCAGATCGAATCAGTTTCAAAGTGCTACAAATATAGATCCTTCAAATGCGAATACTATCAATGACCGAAGAGGTTTTATTCCGTCACAATTGAGAGTTTTTACCGGAAAAGTTGATTTTACAAATCCTTTAAAAGAAAAACAATCTATAGAATGGGGTTTTAAAGCTAGTGTCAAAAACAATGACAATCCATCTGTTTATGAATATAAGGATAACAATCAATGGATTATTGATCTTAATTCGACGAATCATTTTGAGTATAAAGAACAAATTTATGCGGCTTATGCCAATTATAAATACCAACTCGAAAACTTCAATATTCAGGGTGGTTTAAGAACGGAATATACTGCTATAAATATTTTGCAGAAAACCTTAAATGAAGAACATAAAGACGATTATTTAAAATGGTTTCCGAGTGTTTCTTTAAAATATGAATTAAGTTCTAACCATTCGTTGCATGCTTCTTACAGCAAAAGAATCAACAGACCAAGTCAGTTTGATTTGAATCCGTTCCGATTTTATGATGATTCGTTTAACTATTCTCAGGGAAATCCAAATTTGATTCCTGAAATTACACATTCAACTGAAATTGGATATGCTTGGAAAAGTGCTTTTATGGCTTCTTTATATTTCAGCAAAACCAAAGATGTTTTTACAGAAGTATATGTATATAATCCGGCGAATAACACAACGGTAACTTCACAAATTAATGTGGACAAATCGTATAATTACGGCGCTAATATTACTAATACTGCCGAAATTTATAAATGGTGGTCTATAAACACGCTTTTCAATATTTTCGAAAATAAATTTATGGGGAATGTTGTAAACACAGATAAAATTGATCCAATTATTACTTTGAATTTAAGCGTACAAAACTCTTTTACAATAACTGAAAGCTGGAAAGCCGAAGCAAACGCACAATACCAGTCAAAATCTAATCTTGGCATTTATGAAAGAGATGCTTTCTTTGATTTTAGTATCGGAATTTCGAAACAGGTTTTATCTAATAAAGGAAATATCAAATTGAATATTACTGATATTTTCAACACTAATAATTTTCACATCAATTCGGTTATCGCCCAAACAAGCATCAATAAAAGATATGATCTTGATAACCGCATTGCAACAATAGCCTTTACTTATAGAATATAATATTTGAATCTTTGGTTTCCTTGTTTTTGTTTTTTTTTTGAATGAAAGAGCCTGTTTGTAGTTAGCAGGCTCTTTTTATTTTTGTGCGCAATTTAACCGCAAAGAACGCGAAGGATTTTCGCAAAGTTCGCAAGTTTTTTTGCTCGCAAAGACGCAAGGACGCAAAGAGATTAAACTTTGCGTCCTTGCGTCTTTGCGTGATTATTTCTCTGGCAAAACTAACAATTACAATAAGTTACTTCTTAAACAAGAAAAAAGTCTTTTGAAGAATATTAAATTCTCACAAAAGACTTTAGAAACTAACTAACAAAAAGAACTGAAAATCAAATAAGCATTATGCTTTTGGTTTCTGTTTTTTCTTTCTTCCCCACCAAATATAAAATCCTGTAATGGGTAAACTCGCGCATATTAAACTGGCTGTGAAATATATAATCTTAGTCGGAATTCCTCCAATTGCGCCAATATGAAGGCTATAATTAGATCGCATTAGCCAATCTGAAAAACGTTCGTTGTTGATGTGTTTTTGAGAATTTGGAAGTAATTCAAGCGTTTTAGAATCAAAGTATAAATCTCTCCAAATGCCTTTGTGCATATCTGTGCAGGCATAAAAATCTTCTTTTGGATCATCCGGAAAATTAATGATTACGGCTTCTTTATTTTCTTTGGCAATTTCTGTTCTCACTTTCATCCAAATAAAATCGGCTGCAGCCAACTTATCTATTTGTTGTTTGGATAAAGTGTCTTTTTTAGCAGAAACAACTTGTTCTTTTTTATCCTTTTCGTCTGCCCAACCTCCACTAATCCAATACGTACTTTCGCGAAGCCAGTGAAAACTCATTAATAATCCTGTAAAGGAAATAAGCACCGCCAAAATGAGCGCATAAAATCCCATGACGTTATGCAAATCATAATTGAGTCGTTTGAATTTGGCGTCCCATTTAATTTTAAAACTACTGTTTCGGGTTGTTTTATTCCATTTTTTCGGAAACCAAAGTATAAGTCCGCTTAGGAGCAAAAAGAAGAAAATAAACGTTGCCCAAGCTGTTATTTGCGATCCAATTTCACGATCCAGCCAAAGATTACGATGTCCTTCATCGACAATATGAAAAAAGTCTTCATGATCTACCATTCCGGTGATTTTACCGTTATAAGGATTTACATAAATCAACGAATCCGATTCTATATCGACTTTAACTGATTTATCTAAACCATTATACCAAACACCATGAATTTCTTTATTGGGTAAAACTTTATGAACAGCAGCATAAATTTTTGACGGAGGCAATAATTTCTCAGGACTTTGAGCTTCAACATTTAACCAAGGCGATGTAAACTGTTTTATTTCGTGTTCAAAAACCAAAATACAACCTGTAATTGCCATAATAAACACAATTATTCCTGAACCCAATCCAAGCCATAAATGCAGCCAGGCATTGATTTTACTGAAACGTGATTTTCCTTTATTGGGTGGTTTACTGGAACGGCTTTTAAAAATATTCATCGAAGTATAATTTGAAAAGAATAATGCTTTAAGTAATACATAAAATGGCCTGAGGATTACCTAAATAATACCTCAAGCCAATTATAAAAAATTAATTTAGAAAGTCAGTTTACCAATAGAAGGCAAGTAAAGACCTTCTTTAAGAACTGCTCCGGCTTTTGCAGTACCAGTCGCGATATCGATTTGATAAACACGAGCCTGATCTCCTGTAACGAAACTTTTGTATGCTTTTCCGTTTTCAACAAATAAACTTCCTAATCCGAAGAATTCGTCTCCACCATGATCAGGTAATCCGCTAACTTCTAAAATTGTTTTATTAGCCAGGTCAAGAATTGCCGATTTGAAAATAGTTTTTGTACCTAAAAAACTATAGAAATTATCTTTAGAATCGACACTATTAGGAATATAAGAGATAAAAACTTTCTCTCCTCCTAACGGATATGCTGCCAAAACTTTTCCTTTTAAACTGCTTGTTTCAAGATCGAAGAAGTAACCCGGATCAAACTTAGCATCTCCTTTTCTAATACGCAATATTCCAGAAGAAACTGCTGTAGGAGGATAACCACCAGCATGGGCATTAGATGAAAATGTATAAATATCTCCTGATTGTGTTTGTACAATTCCTGTATTAGTATAGTACATACCAATAGCATTTGTTCTCGCATCTTTGATTGTAGTAACATAATCTAAAGAAGGATATTTGTAGATTCTCACTGTAGCATCAGATGATAATACTTTATTTGTTCCGTCAGTAACATCTTTAGTATATACCGGAACAAAAAGTTTGTCTCCTGAAACTGCAGCTCCTGTTGGCCAGTATAATATTTTTTTGTTTGATGGATCAACACTAAAATCATTGAATTTACGACCATCAACAGAAATAGTAGCAGGATTGTAAATCATCAATTCATAATCAGATGAACTACCATCCCAGGTTGCTCCAATATTGATCATTCTTTTATCATCAGTATAACCAACTGCATAAGATGATTCGAAAGCAAGTTTGCCTCCCTGTACTAATTTACCAGCACTATTAAGATGAAATGAAGCTGATCCTTCATCATCTGTACTTAAGGCAAAAAACGTATTTTCTATAGGAAAACAACTTCCGTTTTGCTCAATACCTACTCCTTTTGCACTAATTTCTCCAGTCATTAATTGATCTGTAGAAGTGAAATCTAATATATACTGAGTATAATCTGCCAACCAATATGAGGTAACATATTTAGTACCATTTACAGTTGGCGTCTCCTCTTTTGGTGCATCATCACTGCTGCATGAAAAAATAGTTAAGGACAGAAAAGCCAATGCAAAGCATTTTGCGAATTTGTTTACAAACATGATTATAATTATTAAGGGTTATTATTAAAATTGAATTACTGAAGAAAGTATCTGAACTTTACTGAAAAAGCACGTCCGGGTTTTTGAACTTTGAAATAATCGTACACTTTTACATCCGTAATATTTCGGCATTCAAAAGCCAGATTATATTTTCCGTTCAAAAAAGAATAGGCGACCATTGCATTTTGAGTAAATTGTTCCGGAATTGATTTTTTAGTTTCCAAACTTCCTAAAACCGGCCAAGTCAGATAAAAAGCATCTATATAATTTGCACTTACATTTAGAGAAAGTCTGTCATCCTTATATTTGATGTTTTTAAAATTAAAAGTCAAATCAGCATTTCCGTAGAAGATTGGAACGTTTGGCAATTGCGCATTGTATAGTACATCCGGACTGGTAGTTCCTATTTTGTATTTGTTTTTATTGAGACTTTTTTGATAGGTTCCGTTTACTTCAAAAGTCACTAAATCTTTAAAACCATATCTAAGAACTCCATCAATACCTGTTATTTGTACATTTTGAAGGTTTTCAAAAACAGCTTTATCTCCAACTTGCTGTTCTCGAATAAAATCTTTGGCTTCTCTGTAAATTAAACTTGTCTCTGCAGCAAATTGATTTTTATTTTTTTGAGTAAGAAATGCCAATCCTAAATTTGCATTATCACTACTCTCCGGTTTTAATCCTATGTTGCTGTTTATTATTAGCCCATCTCCAAGCATTTCTATATCCGAAGGCAAACGGTAAGTATGTTCGTAAGATCCTTTTATTTGAAATTTATCTGACAAATGATACGCCGCCGTAGCTCCATAACCAAAGTTCGTTGACGAAGTAGATTCACTGATATTATTAGAAATCATTTTGGTAGAAAGGTCAAACATTTTTCCAAATCCCGAAATCGCCAATCTATTATCTAAACCACTAAAATTATAGCCTAATCCTAAAATGTTTTTATCAATGGTTGGTTCTCCAAGTTCTACTACTTTTAAGTACTCTTCGGTTTCTTTTCGTTTATAACCTAAGTAAGAATAGTTTACAGCGATCGAATGTTGCTCATTTATCTGGTATTTTAAATTTGTGGTCACCTGCGAATTTGTCTCATCATAAACATAGATCGTTTTGTTGCCTAATTCACCTTTATCATTAGCTCCTGCAAATTGTCTGTACACATAATTTCCTGTCCAGTCATAAACCCTTGAAGAAGTATCTACTGAACGGTTGTTTACTAAAGCATAAGTGGTATTAATGTTCAATGTTAATCCTTTAGTAAAAAGGTCGCTTTTTTTAAATTTTAATGAAGTAATAAAACTTTCATTATCTGTAAAGGCTTGCCCAACTACCCTTTGCATTGTTCTACCTTGCTGAATTTCTTTTTTATTTCCGGCCATAGTAAAACCAACAAGCAAATAATCAGCAAAACTTTTGTTCTTAAAACCAGCTTCTGCCATTATAGTTCCTGATTTGTAACCATCGTGAAAGTGCTTGTATTTTTGTTCCGGCAAATACTTCGAAGTGTTTTTATCTACAACACTTACATCTACTTTATAATCGTTGTCTGAGTAATTTGCAAAGGCATTTATGTTTGCAATAAAACCATCTCTGCCAGAAAATCTTGTATTAACAGCGGCTCTATGCGTATTAAATGAACCATAACTATAAGAAGCGTCAACATAACGACTTACATTTTTATTAGTAACGATATTTACTGCACCACCCAAAGCATCTGCACCTAATTCTATAGGAACAACTCCTTTGTAAACATCGATTCTTTCGGCCATATTTACTGGAATATTATTCAGCGTAAGCGCAGAACCATAACTATCCATTGGAACTCCATCCAGAAAAAATTTCACTTGATTTCCTGAAAATCCATTCAGCGAAAAGTTAAAAGCAGATCCTAAACCTCCGTATTCACGAATACGAACTCCTGTCGTTTTATTCAAAACCTGATTTAAATCGGCAGAAGTATTGTATGTCTTTTTCAGATCAATTGCCGTAATATTATATGCCTGCTCACGTGCTCGTTGTACTTTAGATTTTCCTGTTACGGCAACTTCACTTAAAGTCGCCATATCTTCTTCCATTGTAATGTTCTGAGTAGATTTTCCGCCTTGTTTTAGATAAATGGCTGTTTCTGTTGTCTTATAACCAACATGAGTAACAGACAAAACATAATTCCCTGCATCGGCACTGATTTTATATTCTCCTTTTGAGTTTGTCAAAGTTGCGTATTGCGTTCCTTTTAGTGCTACCGAAACTCCTTCAGCGGGTTTTCCAAGATTGGTTACAATAACCCCGGTTAAGTTTACTTTGTTTTTTTGTGAATACCCTTGAAGTGAAGTAAAAAAAATGGTAATCAAGAGCAATAATCTACTTATGTGCATCATTTAAGTTTTGATTTGAAAATTAAATTAGCAACAAAATTAGGCCCTCAAAAGAGTTTTTCCAAGCTATTTTTAATTATTCTAAATAAAAATTATAATTAACTTTTAAATCGAAGAATCAATAAAAAATAGCAACATCCTTAACAGATAATTAAATTTAAATTAAGATTTGCTTAAAATAAACTATCCCAAAAGTTAAAACATTTAAGAGTAATTTTAATAAAAACTAAAAATTTGCCCATAAAAAAAGCCCGCTTATCAAATAAGCGGGCTTTAAAAAATTGTAATTATATTATATTTCGAGATCCAGAATTGTTTCTTTTAGTTCTTCCATTATGATTTTAACGTCATTTTCTGTTGTACGCCAATTCACAAAAGACGCTCTGATTCCTTTGCGATTTTGATACACTGTTGGCGTCATAAATACTTTTCCTCTATCATTTAAACGAGTCAAAAACTCACTTACTTTTTCCTGATTATGATTTCCTTTTAAAGTAAAACAAACATTATTTAATCGAATTGGTGCCAGAAGTTCAAAATTTCCATTTTCAATAAGTTCGTTTCCAAAGTGCAAAGCCAAATGAGCGCTATTTTCTATTATATCCTGAAAACCTTCTTTTCCATAAGCCAATAAAGAAAACCAAACTGGCAAAGCTCGTAATCGTCTTGAATTTTCAGGCACTACATTCAGGTAATTAAAATTTTCTAACGGATTACCCAAATAAGGTGCGTTTGAATTTTGAAAAGTCTCAATCTGTAAACTTGCATGTTCTTTTTTAATCAAATAAAAAGCGCTTTCATAAGGAACATTTAGCCATTTATGACAATCGACGGTAATACTATCCGCTCCTTCCCAACCTTCTACAAGATGTTTGTATTTTTCTGAAGCAGCAGCAAATCCGCCAAAAGCAGCGTCGATATGCCACCAGAATTTATGTTTTCCTTTTAGTTTTGAAATAGCTTTAAAATCATCAAAATCAGCTGTATTTACAGTTCCTGCACTCGAAATTAAGATGAAAGGTTTTCCGTTTAACTTTTTAATATTTTCTTCTAAATCAATAATATCTATTGCTTCGCGATTGCCTTCAACAGTTTTGATTGAGGTAAAATTATTACTTCCGATGCCTAACATCGCCAGCGTTTTTACAGAAGAAGAATGTGGCGTTGCAGTTAGAATATTTATCGTTTCAGAAATTCCGTTTTTGGCAAAATCTTTCCCTAATTGATTTCCAAACCATTGTCTTGCAACTCCCAAACAGGTAAAATTAGACATTGTTGCACCGGTTACAAATCCGCCCAAAAAAGAATCCGGCAATCTTAATAATTGTAATAATAAATGGATTGTTTCAAATTCTATCAATGCCGAGTTTCCTCCTTGTGCTTTTATCGATTGTGTATTTTGGTCATAAACCGAAGACAACCAATCTCCTGCAAGAGAAGCCGGTGTTGATCCTCCGGTTACAAAACCTAAATATCTTGGTCCCGGAGAAGCAACCATTAAAGGCGCCAATCGTTCTTTAAATTCTTCTAAAGTTGCTAATGATCCTAAACCTTCTTCATTTAAATTTCTTGTTGGATCAATTGATTCTTTTTTAGAAGTTGGAATATTTTCAAGATTATTCAAAAAGTCGATTCCTTGTTGTTTTGCCTGATTAAGAATATTTTCGATATCATTTAGATCATGCTGAAGTACTGAATTCATTATGTATTTTTTAAATGCTTATACACAAGTGCTATTGTAGACATCGCCCACAGATGACACTGATTAAGCTGATTAACACTGATTTTTTATTTATTGTTGGGGAAAAATTACCACTTTGTCTTTTCAGAGAATCGCGAGACCATCATAGAACAAATTACATCGCCATTCGCATTTAATAAAGTTGCGATTGGATCAACAAGAGTTCCTAAGATCATGGCAACCGGCAAAGCTTGTTCCATTGGTAAACCATAAACTGTAATGGCAAGAACTTCTCCTATATAACCTCCATTTGGAATTCCGCCTTCTACAATCGATACGATTACGGTAATTCCTAATGCCAAAAGTATGGTTGAAGGTGAAGTGAAATCTTTTCCAAACATGGCAAAAAGAAAGGTTATTTTCAAGATAGACGACATACTTGAACCGTCTTTATGCAATGGCGCTCCAAGCGGAATAACTAAATTCCGAACATGTTTTGGGATTCCCATTTTTTCGGCTGCGACCAAATTTGCCGGAATCGTTGCAATGCTGCTGCAAGTTCCAATTGCCGTTAATGAAGGTGTAATATTATTGCTCCAAAAAACTACAAAAGCTCTTTTTCCTCCCGCCACTAAAGCATATAAACTAAAAAACACAAAGAAATAAAATACACAAGCTGCATAATAAACTCCTAATGGTTTTGCGTAAACTCCAAATAATTGCGGACCATAATAACTAACCTGATAAGCAAAATAAGCACCTAAACCTATTGGAGCTAATTTCATAATCATAGTCAAAAGCTGTTTCATCACTTCGTTTCCGGAGTCCAGAAAACTTTTGAAAGCATTTCCTTTTTCTCCTGACTGCAAAGTTGCAAATCCTATTAAAAAGGAAAAAATAATAAGTGCCAGCATACTTTTTCGGGACAATAATTCATAAAAATCATTTGTAGCAAGCAATTGCGCTATTTGATCACCAACACTTCCCGATTTAATATTTTCAAGCGGAATTTTAGTAATTATAATGTTCTCATGAATTGGAAAAAGAGAAACGGCTATAATCATAACAATAGCCGAAATAAGAAGCGTTCCTAAAAAAACCGCAATCATTATAACAAATAGTCTTCCCAGCTTTTCTGTTTTTTCCAGATTGGCGATCGAGGACGTTATGGTAAAGAAAACAAGTGGAATAATTGCTGTAAAAAGCAAGTTTAAGAATATATCTCCAATAGGTTTTATAACAGCAACTTTTTCTTTAAAAACTAACCCAAAAATACTACCGAGTGTAATACCGCCCAAAAGCAACAATACACTGCTGTAGCTTTTTAGAAAATTGATTTTTTTAAGCTCCATAATTTAATCGTATTACAATTTGGGAATAGAAATGTGAAAATAAAAATCAATTAAATTACTCAAAAATTGAGTACTAAAATTATTTTTTACTGCCACAGATTAAAATAATTTCAAATGATTTTTTAATTTATGCGAATTAACTGTGCCGTTAGGCACTAAATATTGGTAGATTGATCGTAAATTCGAAATGTGTCGGCGTGCCGTAGGTACGTAATAGATATCGGTTTGTCGCGTACCTACGGCACGCCAAATCTATTTTAATTTATGATTTCTACCAATATTTAGTGCCTAACGGTACAAAATAAAGAGTTTGCGTCATGAATTCGTTAACCATTATTTTTCTAAAACCAAAGTAGTAAAAGCTCTGTCGACCAATTCTCCTGTTTTACTTTTTACTTTTTCGGTTAAAGTTTCCGTATTTATGATTTTGAAAGTCGTATTCTCAATCAGTTTTTTAGCTTTTTCAGTGCTGTAAAGTTCAAATTCAAATTGAGTAAAAGGAAGTTGCTTCATAAAACTTTCTTCGGCAAAAGTGATGCAGAAAATCCCTTTTGGTTGTAAAACTCTATAAATTTCTGAAAGCAATTTTTCAGGTTCCTGCCAAAAATAAATTGTATTTACAGTAAATATTTTATCGAAGGAATGGTCTGAAAACGGAATTATATTTCCATCGTAAAGTGAAAAAAAAGCTTGTTTTTGAGAGACAAAATTCCTGTTGATCTGGCGTGCTTCCTGAAACATCAATTCAGACATTTCAAGTCCGTAATACTTTAGATTATCAGCTTGTTCGAATATAAATTCGACATGACCTGCATTTCCGTGACCTAATTCCAGAATTGTATTTCCTGCTGTTATATGTAGATTCTGAATCGAATGGCGCGTCATATTGATGTTTGTTTCATGCATCATATTTGCCATTTCTATTCCTTTTTCTCCAGTTGGATGCTTTAATTGTGAAGCTATTGCTTGTAACTCTTCTTGTTTCATAATCGTTAAGTTTAAATTTCAAGCTGCTTTGTAATTGCGAGGAACGAAGCAACCACACTTTTATAATCACTAAAGATATGCGGCATGAGATTGCTTCGTTCCTCGCAAAGACATTAAAAAATCTGACTTGCGATTTGGCGAATATTCTCAGATTTCCCCATTGAATAATAATGTAAAACCGGAACTCCTGCGGCTTTTAATTCTAATGATTGCTGAATTGCCCATTCGATTCCGACTTGTTTGATTTCTGCATTATTCTTGCATTTATCTACTGCATCGATTAAATCTTCCGGTAAATCAATTCTGAAGATTTGTGGTAAAATTTGTAAATGTCTTTGAACTGCAATTGGTTTAATTCCCGGAATAATCGGAATTGTGATTCCAATTTCTCTTGCTTTTTCTACAAATTTAAAGTATTTAGCATTGTCAAAAAACATTTGTGTAACAACATAATCTGCTCCGGCATCTACTTTTTCTTTCAGTCTTTTTAAATCAGATTGTAAAGATGGAGATTCTAAATGTTTCTCGGGATAACCTGCAACGCCAATACAAAAATCAGCTTTATTATCGGCATCCATCACTTCATGCAGATATTTACCACAATTCAAATCGTTGATTTGTCGAACCAAATCAATAGCAAACTTGTTACCGCCAACTTTTGGCACAAAAGATTGTTCGTCTTTCATTGCATCACCACGAAGTGCCATTAAATTATTGATTCCCAAATACTGACAATCTACAAGCATGTATTCTGTTTCTTCTTGTGTGAAACCTCCACAAAGCAAATGTGGTACGGTATCAACATTGTATTTATGTTTTATAGAAGCGCAAATTCCAAGCGTTCCCGGACGCATACGAGTTAATTTTTTGTCTAAAAGTCCGTTGCCTTTATCAATATAGATATACTCTTCGCGCGAAGTAGTTACATCAATAAATGGCGGTTTAAACTCCATCAACGGATCAATATTATCGTATAATTCCTGAATACTTTTCCCTTTTTGAGGCGGAATAAGTTCAAATGAGAATAATGTATTTCCTTTGGCGTTTTCTATATGTTCTGTTACTTTCATTCTTATTTTTTGTTTCAAGTTTTTTCAGTTTCAGGTTTCAAGCGTACATAACTTGAAACCTGAAACTTGAAACCTTTTCTTTTTAATCTGCTATATTAGGGTTTAACCATTTCATTGCGTAATCCGTTGGTACATTGCGTCGTTTGGCGTAATCTACAACCTGATCTTCTTTAATTTTTCCGAGTCCGAAATACCTGCTTTTTGGATTTCCGAAATAATATCCAGAAACCGATGAAGCTGGCCACATCGCCATGCTTTCCGTCAAGGTTACTCCAATTTCTTCTGCTACATTTAAAAGTTTCCAGATTGTTGGTTTCTCCAAGTGATCCGGACAAGCTGGATATCCTGGCGCAGGACGAATTCCTTTATAATTTTCTTTAATCAATTCTTCATTTGTTAAAGATTCTTCGATATCATAACCCCAGAATTCTTTACGAACTCTTTCGTGAAGATATTCGGCGAAAGCCTCAGCAAAACGATCTGCAAGTGCTTTAACCATAATCGAATTATAATCGTCAAGATCTTTTTCAAATTCAGCCGCCCATTCGTCTACACCAAAACCTGTGGTTACACAAAAAGCTCCCATATAATCTTCTATTCCGCTTTCTTTTGGCAAAATAAAATCGGCTAAAGCAATGTTTGGAGCACCTTTTGTTTTTTGCGACTGCTGACGAAGTGTTAAGAATTTCTCTAAAACTTTTCCGTTTTCATCACGCAATTCAATATCGTCATCATCCACCTGATTCGCTGGGAAAATTCCATAAATACCTTTTGCTTTTAGCTTTTTCTCTGCCAAAATCACTTTCAGCATTGCCTGAGCATCTGCAAAAACCGAAGTCGCTTCTTTACCCACAACCTCATCCGTTAAAATTGCAGGATATTTTCCGTACAATTCCCAAGTCTGAAAAAATGGCGTCCAGTCAATATACGGAACCAAAACATCCAATTCTATTTCGATAGTTTGTTTACCAATTACTTTTGGTTTTGTTGGTGTATATTCGGACCAATCTAATGGAAATTTATTTCTTCGGGCATCTTCAATCGTCAGGAAGTTTTTATCTCTTGAACGATTTAAAAACGTTTCTCTAAAAGAATCGTATTCTGCACGAATATCCGCCGCATATATTTTTCGGTTATGATCTAACAGATTTCCTGCAACAGTAACGGCTCTCGAAGCGTCGTTTACGTGAATTACAGTTTCTCTATATTGTGGAGCGATTTTCACAGCCGTATGTGCGCGCGAAGTTGTTGCTCCACCAATCATAATCGGAATTTTAATTCCTTGTTTGTCTAATTCTTTGGCCAAATACACCATCTCGTCAAGCGAAGGTGTAATCAATCCGCTTAAACCAATAATGTCGACATTATGTTCAATCGCCGCAGCAATAATTTTTTCCGGAGGTACCATAACACCAAGATCCACAATCTCGTAGTTGTTACAAGCCAAAACTACCGAAACAATATTTTTACCAATATCATGAACGTCACCTTTTACGGTTGCCATCAATATTTTTCCGTTTCCTTGTTTGTCTCCCGCTTGTTTACTTGCTTCAATATATGGTAATAAATACGCAACGGCTTTTTTCATTACACGCGCCGATTTTACTACCTGAGGCAAGAACATTTTTCCACTTCCGAATAAATCTCCAACGACATTCATTCCCGTCATCAAATTGATTTCGATAACTTCAATAGGTTTTACAGCGGCAAGACGAGCTTCTTCAACATCTTCTTCAATAAAAGCATCAACTCCTTTTACCAATGAATGCGTAATACGTTCCTGAACCGTTCCTAAACGCCATTCCTGAATCGCTTTTTCATCACTTTTTACTTCGCCTTTTACGTTCTCAGCAAAGTCCAAAAGTCTTTCAGTCGCATCATCGCGTCTGTCAAGAATTACATCTTCAACGTGTTCTAATAAATCTTTTGGAATATCATCATAAATCGAAAGCATCTCCGGATTTACAATTCCCATTGTCATTCCGTTCTTAATCGCGTGATATAAAAATACCGAGTGCATCGCTTCACGAACCGTATCGTTTCCTCTAAAAGAGAACGAAACGTTACTCACACCACCGCTAATATGTGCGTGAGGCAAGTTATCACGAACCCATTTTGTACCTCTAAAAAAGTCCAAAGCATTTAAGCGATGTTCTTCCATTCCGGTTGCAACTGGGAAAATATTCAAATCGAAAATAATATCCTGTGGAGGAAAACCAACTTTGTTAACCAAAATATCATACGAACGCTGACAGATTTCAACTCTTCGGTCAAAATTATCTGCCTGACCAACTTCGTCAAAAGCCATAATAATAGCCGCAGCTCCGTAACGTTTGATTAATTTAGCATGGTGAATAAAAGCTTCTTCGCCTTCTTTCAACGAAATCGAGTTTACAACGCTTTTTCCTTGTACTACTTTTAGACCTGCTTCAATGATTTCCCATTTCGAACTGTCGATCATAATCGGTACTCTCGAAATATCCGGTTCAGATGCAATTAAATTCAAAAATTTAGTCATTGCCTGAACCCCATCAAGCATTCCCTCATCCATATTAATATCGATGATTTGCGCTCCTCCTTCTACCTGTTGTCTTGCAATATCAAGTGCCTCGTCATACTTCTCTTCCTTGATTAAGCGAAGGAATTTTCTTGAACCCGTAACATTCGTACGTTCACCAATGTTTACAAAAACACTAGTTGGCGTAATAATCAACGGTTCTAATCCTGCTAATACAAGGTCTCTTCTATTTTCTGCCATTTCTTTTTTTCAATTTTCAACGGAATAAATTCCATTGCTACAATATGTTTCGTTCCTCTCGAACTTTTATTCAACGTCTTGCTTGTCCTTGCGAGGAACGAAGCAATCTCACTTTACTATTTTCAATCTTACTTTGGGCGTGTTCGCCGCGGCGAATCGGGCTATCCGTTCATAGTCCTCGCACTTCCTTCGTCAGGCTGTGGGCTAACCACTTCTATCCCTCACGCAAATTTGATCTCAAAACCACTTTTTATTCTTCACGATTTCAATTATCGTTTTTGAAACAATTTCCCTTTTACTGTTGTTCCTACGGAACATTTATTTCCATTTTGATTTTTCTATATATTTACAAGTCACACCGCCATCATATATGTAATATTTGGTTTTAGTAAAACCTGCTTTAACTAGTGTGATTGAATCAGGTTTTAATTCTTCTAAAACAATATAGTTTCCTTTTTCGGGATTATTTAAGTCATATTTTACTCTAAAAAACTTATTTACAAGATTATCATCATTGCTATAAATCTCAGACAAGATTTTTTTATTTGCATAAAAATAATATCTTAAATAATCTATTTTTCCTTTACGTTCAAATCTGGTTGCAAGTCCAATCGTTTCACCTTTAAACGTCTTTTCGTATTTATTATATTCATCCGCATCTTTATGCGAAAGAAAAAACAGCAAAAACATTATTCCACAGAAAAGAATTGGCCCTATCAAATCTGTATTAATGTTATTTCCTTTCATTTCCTTTATACTAATACCGGCGCAACTCGTGGCTTATAATCCTTCGCAACTTCAGCAATTAATCTGATGTGATCTGGAGTTGTTCCGCAACAACCGCCAATTATATTGATTAAATTATCGTCTAAATATTCTTTGATGAAAGCCTGAGTTTGTTCCGGAGTTTCATCGTATTGTCCGAAAGCATTTGGTAAACCTGCATTTGGATGCGCCGAAACATTAAAACTTGTATGCTGTGCTAATGTTTTCAAATACGGTTTCAATAAATCGGCTCCAAGAGCGCAATTGAATCCTACACTCAATAACGGAATATGCGACACTGAAATCAAAAACGCTTCAACCGTTTGTCCGGAAAGTGTTCTTCCTGATGCATCTGTAATCGTTCCTGAAACCATAATTGGAATATCAAGATTACGCTCGTCTTTTACTTCTTCGATTGCAAAAAGTGCTGCTTTTGCGTTTAGAGTATCAAAGATGGTTTCTACCAAAAGTAAATCGCAACCTCCATCCATTAAGGCTTCTACTTGTTGTTTGTACGCAATTCGTAAATCGTCAAATGTTACGGCTCTATAACCCGGATCATTTACATCTGGCGACATACTTGCAGTACGGTTTGTTGGACCAATTGAACCAGCAACAAAACGTGGTTTGTCCGGATTTTTGGCTGTATACTCATCGGCTACTTCTCTTGCGATTTTAGCCGATTCGTAGTTTAATTCGTAAACCAAATCTTCCAGAAAATAATCGGCCATACCAATTGTGGTTCCTGAAAATGTGTTGGTTTCTACGATGTCTGCACCCGCTTCATAATAAGCGGCGTGGACATCGCGAATTGCTTGTGGTTGTGTTATGGATAGTAAATCGTTGTTTCCTTTTAATGGATGTGGGAAATCTTTGAAACGCTCTCCACGGAAATCTTCTTCGGAGAAATTATAGCGCTGCAACATTGTTCCCATTGCTCCATCAAGGATTAGGATATTTTTTTTTATTGCTTCCTGAATTGTTATCGACATGGTTTTCCCTTTCTTGCTAAGACATTAAATGTCAAGCTTTTTTTAATTTTATTATTATCTTGAATATATACCTAACATTCCCGAAGCCTCGGGATTAAAAACCTGTTAGGATACGTCATTTTGATTCACATTAATTCCAAAAATTCACTTTTGTTAGCTCATTAGCCCCGATTGAGCCGTTATCCTCGTAATGAAATGGAGAGATATAGGCGAAAGCGGGAACGATTGACGGCAAAAATGCGTCAATGATTCGCTCATGATACCAAAGTGAATTCGGTAAAATTATATTGTAAGTTGTCAGGAAGTGTTTTGAGAAATACTTTTATGTATTTGTGTTATCTATCTTAGATACTATGATTAGTACAAAGTAGAATGTAGCACCTTCTTTATGATAAAGGGTTGCTAAGGTTTCATTGGGTCTTTCCCTCCGCCTTTCGTGATAACTTTCAGTAATTTTAAGAACAGTGCAAAGTAAAGACATAACCTTAACAATTGCAAGTTTTTTTTAAGTTTCTGAGTTGCTAAGATTCTGAGATTCTAAGTTTAAAATTTTATCTGTGTTTTGCTAATGTTTTTTGAAGAATTTCATTGCTTCTTGGTGATCTATAAATTCGTTATTCTCAGTTTATTTAGATCCAATTTTGTTTTCTTATATAATAAATTTTTAAACCAATCTTCCACACTCTTTTATTTGTAATACGTTAATTCAAAATTCTGAACCTGATTTAAGTAGAAATAATTTGTAATTAATTTTTCTAAAATATTAATTTTCTCCTGAAGCTTTTCGGCTCTTTCGGTTGCTCTTTTTTTATTATATCTGCGATCTTCTTGATAATCTACATTTTGACTTTCTTCATCCGAAACATATTGAATCAACGTTTTGATATATAAATCTTTTTGCTTTTGGAAATTATACTTCTTTTCAAAATATTCTTTTCCTTTTGTTAATTGATAAATAGAATATTCTGCAGAAGCATATAACCTTTTATGTTGATGTCCGTAATAAGTTCCGCTATAATTTAGACCTTCGTAAAGTCCGTTTACTGCACGATACAATTGAATTAGCTTTTCTCTTTCTGATTTGAATTTTTCTTCTCCATTTTTTTGCTTGAGATAATACGCATATATTAAACAAAAATTATCTCTGCCGGCTTCACTACTAAAGGTAATGGATTTTTCTTTTCCGTCTTGATTGATATAATTCTCCCATGTTTTACTTGCATATGATTCATTGGGATTTGAAGGAAATTCTGCTTTGAATACTGGAAATAGTATTTCAATTTTATTCAATTCATTTTTAGAAATTATTAATGAATCATTCCCTTCTTCGCTATAAATAAGTACCTTTTCATTTTCAAGTTTTGGATTATCACTTAAGTGAGGCAGACATTTATTGGTAGTAACTTCTATATTTTTTTTGATAATTGTTTCACTTTTAGGTTTATCACAACCAACGAGAAAAACAAACAAACCCAATAAAATAACGCTGAATTCTCTCATTTAATTTTCTTTTGATCTTAAACAATTATTTTTTCTTACTTGCTTTTGCGAGAGGGTTAAAATCTAAACAAAGTTGTAACCAAAATGCTAAATCCTGACTTTTTTGCCAGCCGTTTTCTGTAACAAAAATGTAGTTTTTCATTGGTCTTTCTGCATTTGGCATTGGTAAAACATCGTCTCTTTCTATTGCTTTTGCATACGCTTTATCATCAATTCGGCATAACAAAAGATTTTCTCCAATTTGTTTGTCAATACGAGTTCCACAACACAATTTATTATCTACCATAAATACAATACCGCCAAACATTTTCTTCTCGAAAAAATCAGCGTCTTTATATTGGAAAAATGTTCGGATTCTTTGTGCGTTATTTTCGTCGAAAGCCATTTTTTTTAAAGGTTCTGAGGTTCTGAGTTACTAAGGTACTAAGTTTATTTTGTTTGTATTAAAGCTCCAGCGGAGCATCATATTTATAGCCAAAAAAATAGCATCATAATAAAGCTCCAGCGGAGCGATATCGTAATTATTTATATGTCATCCCGATGGGATTTCTCTCTAACAAATATCGTTAATTCTATAAATATTACATCCCTCTGGGATTGTCTTAAAACTAAAAAAGCCCAAACTAAAAGTTTGAGCTTTATGTATAAAAATCTTAGTTCCTTAGAATCTTAGCATCTCAGAACCTCAGACTAAACTATCGCCTTAACAACTGCTTTTGGAGCTTCTTTACGAGTTCCATCGAAACCATCTACACCAGAAACTGTTGTATATTTCAATACGTATTTTTTACCCGGATTGATGATTTGGTAAGCCGCCTGACACATTAAAGTTGCTTCGTGGAATCCGCAAAGGATCAATTTTAATTTTCCAGGATATGTATTAACGTCACCAATAGCGAAGATTCCCGGAATGTTAGTTTGGTAATCTAATGCGTTGTTTACTTTAATAGCATTTTTCTCGATGTCTAATCCCCAGTCTGCAATTGGACCTAATTTTGGTGTTAATCCGAAAAGCGGAATAAAATAATCTGTTTCGATTTTACGGTGTGCGCCGTTTTCTTCGATATCTAACGATTCAACATGCTCAGCACCATTGATTCCAATTACTTCTGCAGGTGTAATTAATTTAATTTTTCCAGAAGTTTTTAATTCCTGTACTTTTTCAACTGAATCAAGAGCTCCTCTAAATTCATTTCTACGGTGAATCAAAGTTACTTCTGAAGCTACATTTGCTAAGAAGATACTCCAGTCTAATGCTGAATCTCCTCCTCCGGCAATTACAACTCTTTTATCTCTGAATTTCTCCGGATTTTTAATGAAGTATTTTACTCCTTTATCTTCATAAAACTCGATATCTTCAATAAGTGGTTTACGAGGCTCAAAACTTCCCAAACCTCCAGCGATAGCAATAACTGGTGCGTGAAATTTAGTTCCTTTATTTGAGGTTACGATAAAACTTCCGTCTTCTTGTTTTTCGATTGTTTCAGCACGTTCTCCTAATGTGTAACCTGGCTCAAACTGCTTAATTTGCTCTTGTAGGTTATCAATTAAATCTCCAGCTAAAACTTCAGGGAAACCAGGAATATCATAAATAGGTTTTTTTGGATACAATTCCGAAAGTTGTCCTCCTGCTTGTGGTAAAGCATCTAATATATGACATTTTAATTTTAATAATCCTGCCTCAAAAACGGCAAATAAACCCGTTGGTCCTGCTCCAATTATAAGTATATCTGTTTTAATCATTATGTTGTTGTTTATAATCATTCTTAATAATACAAAGAAACGAATAAATTATTCTACTGCCAATGATTTTTGTCATTGATTTCTTTGCGAAATTTTTTACTCTTTATTTTTTAATGAAGCAGTAATCTCGTTCATTTTTTTAACCTTGTCTTCAAAATCATCGGGTTAAAACCCGACGCTACAATATGAACCGTTCCTTCGGAACTCTTGCTATTCTTTATTTTTCAATGAAGCCGTAATCTCATTCATTTTTTTAACCTTGTCTTCAAAATTACCTTTCAATGTCTTTCGATATTCATTGAGATTCTCAACCATTTGATTGATATCTTCCGGAATTACTTCTTCGAAAAACTCACGTAATCTTTTGGCTGTTGTTGGTGATTTTCCGTTAGTTGAAATCGCGATTTTCACATTTCCTTTTGTTACAATTCCGCCTAAATAGTAATCACATAAATCTGGCGTATCGGCAATATTGCAAATCAAATAACGCTTTCGGGATAAATCATATACCTTTTTATTGACTTTTAAATCATCGGTACAAGCGATTACCATATGACGTTTTTTGAGCATTTTCTTTTTAAACTTCGATTTTGTTAATGTAATCGAAGGATGCTTTTCTGCCAAAACCTTTATTTCTAAATGGAAATTTGGCGCTACAACCTCAACATTTGCATTAGGACTTGACTTTAATAAAAAAGACAATTTTTCTAATCCTACATTTCCTCCACCAACAATCAAAACATTCAGATTATGAAGTTTTAAGAATATTGGATATAATTCATTCTGTTCCATTTTATTTTAATTTCATCCAAACAAAATTAGATGATTTACCATTCAGATGTTCCAAATGGAACATTATTTATTGGGAACAACATTTTTTGTCTACCAATGAATTGTTCCTGACGGAACATTTTTGTTTGTTATCTTGTGATTTCTTTTGATAGAAATTCTTCGTAAAATCCTTTTAGTTTATTGCTTTCGCGAACAACGTTTCCCAGAACAATAATTGCCGGTGAACTTAATTGTTGCTCTTTTACAATTTCTAAAATCGAATCTACTGTTCCAACGCCTACTTTTTCATCAGAAGTTGTTCCGTTTTGAATGATCGCAACGGGTAGATTTCCTTTGTCTTCTTTTTGAAACAAATCGATAATCTGAGGCAATTTGTGCATTCCCATCAAAATAACAACTGTTGCAGATGATTGTGCTGCCAAAGCTACATCTGAAGATAATTTTCTATCAGAAGTTGTTCCCGTAATTGCCCAAAAGCTTTCTGAAACGCCTCTTTTAGTAATCGAAATTCCCTGACTTGCAGGAACAGCAACTACCGAAGAGATTCCCGGAACCACAATTGTCTCGATTCCGAAGCTTTCTACAAACTCGATTTCTTCGCTTCCGCGTCCAAAAATAAAAGGATCTCCACCTTTTAAACGCACTACATTTCCGTACGTTAATGCATTATCTACAATTAACTGATTGATTTGATCTTGCGTGTAAGCGTGATTTCCTATCTTTTTTCCAACAAAAATTTTGATGGCGTTTTTAGGAGCGTGTGCTAGTATTTCGTCATTCGCCAATGCATCATACAAAACCACATTTGCTTCAGCTAGTGCTTTTACACCTTTGAGCGTAAGCAAATCCGGATCGCCTGGACCAGCGCCAACTAAAGTTACTTTTGGTTTAATATTAAGCATTTGCTAATTCTTGAGCTCTGTATTTTTCTATTGTATCAAAAAATGAAATTCCTTGTTGAATATATGCTTTTGCAAATGCTTCTGATGGTTCATTTTGATTGATTTGATATACTAATTCTCTAAATGTTGTTGCCAATTCTATTTTAGAAGTTGTTACAAAAACAGTATCAAATAAGTCTACAATTCCAGCGTGATTATTAGTTTTTTCATTTTCTGCAAGCAATAATGCTTTTGCTCCATTTACAAATCCAGCATAAGCATGATAAATTGCATCTGACCATTTTCCTTCGTCGAATGATTCCTGAGCAAAAGTCAATTTATCTTTTGCTTCTAATAATAAAGTAGCAACTAAATCGATCACAACTCCGGCACATTCTCCAACTCCAACAGCTTTTACGTAGTTATCTGCGTTACCCCAGTCTACAAAATCAGCTTCGGTTAAATTGGTTACATCTGCGAAAGGTTTTAAAATTTCATAGAAATATTTCTCTCCTTTCAAATCGTAATAGTTAAGGAATTTTTCTCCGTTTGCATTCGCATTAAAATCATTTAAGATTGTACGCAAAGCATCTGGTCCTCTACGGCTTGGAATTTTAATTACTTTATCTGCAAAACGTCCTGATCCGTTTCCTAATCTTCCTCCGCCTAATAAAACTTGTAAAGCCGGAGCTACTAATTTTCCTGAATTGATCGACATTCCCTGAAATCCAATTGCCGACATATTGTGTTGTCCGCAAGCATTCATACAACCCGAAATTTTGATCTCAATTTCCTGATTGTTTAAGTATTGAGGATATTCTGCATTCAGCACTTTTTCAAGTTCTTCTGCAATTCCGGTACTACTTGCAATCCCCAAATTACAAGTATCAGTACCCGGACATGCTGTAATATCTGCAGTAGAATTATAACCTAAATCAACAAAGTTCAGTTTGGCCAATTCCTGATAAAAGAAAGGCAAATTAGCTTCTTTTACGTGACGTATTACAATATTTTGACGCAATGAAAAACGTAATTCGTTTGCTGCGTAATTTTTAATTAAATCGGCTAGTAATCTAGCTTTATCAGTATAAAAATCTCCTAATAAAACTTTGATTCCAATAGCATAATAACCTTCTTGTTTTTGTGCAATTACATTCGATTTTTTCCACGCTTCATAAGCTTTTGTATCTTCGATTGTAACTTGTGGCACTTCTAATAATGGTTCCGGAATTGGGCCATCAAAAGCAGTTGTGTCAATTTCGTATGTTTCGAAAGCGATTGCTTTTTTCTCTTTTTCAACCAAATCAAGAAAAACATCTCTTCCCATTTCTTTGATTAAGAATTTCATACGCGCTTTCATTCTTTTTGCACGTTCACCATATCTGTCAAAAATACGGATGATTCCTTCTGCTGTTGGAATGATTTCGTTAACCGGAACAAATTCCGAAAGCAATTCTGCATGCGCCGGCTGAGATCCTAAACCTCCACCAAACATGATTTTGAAACCTTTTTGTCCGTCTTTAATTTTCGGAATAAATCCTAAATCGTGTAGATAACTCAAAGCTGTATCTTCGTCTGAAGAAGAGAACGAAATTTTGAATTTACGTCCCATTTCCTGACAAATTGGGTTTCTTAACAAATATTGAAAAAGTCCGTGTGCATAAGGCGAAACATCAAAAGGTTCGTTTACATCGACACCAGCCAATTCACTTCCGGTAATATTTCTAACAGTATTTCCGCAAGCTTCACGCAATGTAATATCGTCTTTAGCCAAATTTGCCCAAAGTTCCGGAGTTCTGTCTAAACTTACGTAGTGAATCTGGATATCCTGACGTGTTGTAATGTGCAAACGTCCTGTAGAATATTCATCAGAAACTTTGGTAATACGTACTAATTGTTCGCTTGTAACTTTACCGTAAGGCAATTTGATACGAATCATTTGAACACCTTCCTGACGTTGTCCGTAAATTCCACGCGCTAAACGAAGACTACGAAAACGCTCATCATCAATTTTTCCTCCACGGAATAAATGAATCTTTTTTTCTAAATCGATGATCTCTTTCTGAACAATCGGATTTTCTATTTCTGTTCTAAAACTTTCCATTTGTTTTTCTGGCTTTAGGCTTTAAGCTTTACGCTCTAGGCTTTTTTAACTTTATGTTTTTTTGCTTAAGGCTTATTGCTTAAAGCCTAATGCATTTATCGAATGAATCCTACTCCTGCTGTTGTATTTGTTGCTGTATCAATTAAGATAAAAGCACCGTTTGATTTATTATCGTTGTAGGCATCAAAATATAATGGTTTACTTAATTTAATGCTTACTTCTCCAATTTCGTTTATCGCTAATTGTGACGCTTCTTTTGTTCCCGAATAGTCAGTTGAGATTGTATTTTTGATACTTTCTACTTTTGCTAAAACTGAATTTGTATTGTGCTGAACGATGTATTTTGTTCCAGGAACCAGCTTTTTACTGTCCATCCAACAAACTGTTGTATTTATTTCTTTTTCAATTTTTGGAAGTTCTGACGATTTTACAATCATATCTCCTCTTGTAACATTGATATCATTTTCTAATTCGATTGTAATCGAAGATCCTGCAACGGCTTCATCATATTGTTTATCGAAAAAGTGAATTTTTGATACTTTTGATTCGGTCAAAGAAGGAAGAACCGTAACGGCATCTCCAACTTTAATAGAGTTTCCGTATAATTTTCCTGCGTATCCTCTAAAATCATGGTATTCTTCTGTCTTTGGACGAATTACGGTTTGAACCGGAAAACGAGCTTTTCCTGTTTCAAAAACATCATGAGAATGTAATCCTTCTAAATGCTCCAAAACAGTTTGACCTGTATACCAAGGCATATCTTTTGATTGATCTACCACATTTCCGCCATTGATTGCACTTAACGGAATGTAACTTACGTTTTGTTCCTTGAATGTGCTTTTAGCGTTTAATGCCTGAAAATCGGCTTTGATTTTATTAAAAACTTCTTCAGAATAATCTACTAAGTCCATTTTATTAATCGCAACAATCACCTCTTTTACTCTCAATAAATTATTGATAAAAAAGTGACGGTATGTTTGCTCGATTACACCTTTTCTGGCATCAATTAAAATAATAGAAACCTGAGAAGTCGAAGCTCCTGTAACCATGTTTCTAGTATATTCTACGTGACCCGGAGTATCCGCAATAATGTAACTTTTCTTTGCAGTCGAAAAATAAATGTGCGCAACATCAATCGTAATTCCTTGTTCTCTTTCGGCAACTAAACCATCTGTTGCCAATGAGAAATCCAGATAATCATATCCTTTTTGCTTACTGCTTTTTTCGATTGCCTCAATTTTATCCGTAGTCAATGATTTTGTGTCGTACAATAATCTCCCGATCAAGGTACTTTTTCCGTCATCTACACTTCCTGCTGTTGCTATTTTTAAAACTTCCATTCTGTAATATTTTGTTTCAGGTTTAATTTTTTTGTTTCAGGTTTCACGTTGCTTGCCTTTGAACTAAAATTTAAATCTGTATGTTTTTGTTTTTTTGATTCTAACTTTTAATTAATTCTGAATTGCATTTATAATTTATAATTCACAATTCATAATTATTAAAAGTACCCTTGTTGTTTTCTCTTTTCCATTGCAGCTTCAGAACGTTTATCGTCGATTCTGGCTCCTCTTTCAGAAATAGTAGATTCTCTAATTTCTCCAACTACTTCCTGGATTGTTGCTGCATAAGATTCAACAGCGGCTGTACAACTCATATCTCCAACGGTTCTAAAACGAACAATTCTTTCTTCGATTTGTTCGTCTTCTTCCTGATACACAAAAGGAGAATGCGACCAGATTAAACCGTCTCTCAAAAAAACTTTTCTTTTATGTGAAAAATAGATTGATGGAATTTCGATGTGTTCTTTTTCGATATAACTCCAAACATCTAATTCTGTCCAGTTTGAAATTGGAAAAACACGAACGTTTTGTCCATTTTCTATTTTTCCGTTCAAAATATCAAATAACTCAGGTCTTTGATTTTTTTCATCCCATTGACCGAAATCATCACGAACTGAAAAAATACGTTCCTTGGCTCTTGCTTTTTCTTCATCACGACGTGCTCCACCAATACAAGCATCAAACTTAAATTCTTCGATTGCGTCTAAAAGTGTGATTGTCTGTAAGCTGTTTCTACTAGAATATTTTCCAGTTTCTTCAACTACTTTTCCTTCATCAATAGCGTCCTGAACATTACGAACGATTAATTCCAAGCCTAATTCTTCTACCAATTTATCTCTGAAAGCAATTGTTTCAGGGAAATTGTGTCCTGTATCAACGTGCAATAGAGGAAACGGAATCTTTGCAGGAAAAAATGCTTTCTGTGCCAAACGCACTAATGTTATAGAATCTTTTCCTCCAGAAAAAAGTAAAACAGGTTTGTCAAATTGTGAAATTACTTCTCTGAAAATGTATATCGCTTCACTCTCTAAAGCGTTTGTTTTTAATACTGAACTTGAACTCATTTGATATTTTGTTTAATGCTTGATAGTTTTTCAATTTAAGATTCTTGTGAGTTTAATCTAAAACCTATAAACTATCGTTATTCTGTGTTTTTTGTTTTTGTTTTTTCAACGGATTTCAATTCGTTGTTTCGAGACGCTACAATACGAATCTTCATTTCCCCCGGATTAAAATCCGGCGCTACAATATAAATCGTTCCTCCGGAACTTTAATCTATTGTCTTGAATCTATATTCTTTATTCTATTCTCTTATATCTTGCCTCTTGCTTCTTCTAGTCTTTTTTAGCGCTATGCAAACCACACTCTTTATGGCTTGATTCCCACCACCATCTTCCGGCTCTGATATCTTCCCCTGGGAAAATTGCTCTGGTACATGGCGCACAACCTATACTTACGAAACCTTGTTTATGTAAAGCATTTTGAGGAACATTATTTTCCGATAAATAAGTTTCAACTTCTTCTAAAGTCCATTTTAATAACGGATTGAACTTTATAATTTCGAAACCTCCATCGTATTCAAACAATTGTAAATCGTTTCTATTCTCAGATTGTTCAGCTCTTAAACCTGTAATCCAGACTGAATTTCCTGCCAAAGCTTTTCTCAACGGAACTACCTTTCGAATAAAACAACATTCTTTTCTATTTTCTACCGAATCATAAAAGCTGTTTGGGCCTTTGTGTTTCAGTAAATTTTCGACTGCTGTAGCTTCGGGAAAATAAACCTCGATTGGTTTTTTATACTTTTTTAATGTTTTATGAAAAACATCGTAAGTTTCCTGAAATAATCTTCCGGTGTCTAATGTAAAAATGGTGATATCCTGATTACTTTTTGCAATAAAATCTGTAATCACCTGATCTTCCTGACCAAAAGAAGTCGAAAAAATTACTTTTCCAGGATATTCATTTGCTAAAAAAGCCAATGTTTCCTCCAGTGAAAAATCTTTTGTTTTATCTAATAATGATTGTATAATCGTAGCACTCATAATCTCTTTCTTTCCCTTCTAAAAAATGTTACAATAATTTAGATAATGTTTTTAAACTCAATAATATAATTAAAATTCCAACCGCAACCATCATTGGTTTTCTTTTGATTTTATTAACCAAATAAGCCGCTAAAGGTGCCGAAATTACGCCTCCTAAAATCAACCCAAAAATAACCTGCCAGCCATGAATTCCTCCAAAAAGCATGAACGTGATTCCGCTTGCAAATGAAATTGCAAATTCTGCTGCATTTACAGAACCTATTGTATATCTTGGATTTCTGCCTCTTCCTAATAATGTAGAAGTTACAATTGGTCCCCAGCCACCGCCGCCAACCGAATCCATAAAACCACCAAAAGTGGCTAAATATCCTAATTTTGTGGTTTTCTTTTTTACAACTGTTTTAGACAATGCTTTTTTGATAATAACAGCTGCCAAAATAATCATGTAAACCGCAATAAATGGCTTAATAATATCTCCGTTAATTACATCAGATAATAAATAAGCTCCTGTAATTGAACCCAAAACTCCTGGAATTAATAAGTGTTTTGTCAATTTTTTATTAATATTCCCAAACTTATGATGAGAAAGTGCCGAAGCTCCTGTTGTAAACATTTCTGAAACGTGAACCGCAGTACTGCTAACAACCGGCGGAACTCCATAAGCCAACAAAAATGACGTTGAAGTTGCTCCGTAACCCATTCCTAATGTTCCATCAACCAATTGTGCAAAAACACCAATTCCAAAAAATACTAAGAACTCCTGATTGAAACCTCCAACAAACCCACTCCATGAAAACTCAGCGTAGTGATTAAAAATTAATGTAGACAATAAACCTACTAATAAAACAACAGGTACTATTACCCATAACTTTTCTTTTATCGATGCATCTGTTCTAACATCATAACTATTTATTTTTAATTCTTTTTCCATATTCTCATGGTTGCTTTTGGCTTGCAAAATCTATTACCCTATCGGGTTAATAGATTACTATGCAAAATTAATACTTATTTCTAAATATCAAAGTATTATTTAATTTTTTTACAACTCTAATTTTCTTTAGATCAACTAAATCGTAACTTTCAAGAATATAACAAATTAGCTTCTTAAGTTAAAAATCATATCAAGCTGTAATACAACCAAATAAACTATAAATGATATCTATTTGCAAATATAACATTTTAAAGTCTACCATATCCATAGGATAATTATAAAATTGTTATTATTTTTACTGCAAATATTTATTCATGGATTTTCAAATAGGTCTTGTAATTGCTGGTTTGGTAGTAGGTTTTGTAGTAGGATTAACGGGCGTTGGAGGCGGTTCCTTAATGACTCCCATCTTATTATACTTCGGAATTCCACCAACTACAGCTGTTGGCACTGATTTATTATATGCTGCTTTTACCAAAATGGGAGGCGTATTTGTACACCACAAAAAAGGAAACATCAATTGGAAAATCACGGGCTGGCTAACTTTAGGAAGTGTTCCTGCAGCATTATTGACTTTATGGATCTTAAATAGTATCAAAACCGACATTTCGACTATTAATGCTGTTATTAAATACAGTTTAGGCTGGGCTTTGCTTTTTACTTCAATCGCAATTTTATTTAAAAAGAGATTATTAAAGTATTCTCAAAAACATGCGGGAGATAAATTTCATAGCGAAAGTCACACTCAAAACATGCTAACTATTGGAATAGGTGTATTACTTGGAGCAACTGTAACACTAACGTCGATTGGAGCGGGAGCTTTGGGAACAGTTACTTTATTCTTTCTTTATCCGCTTTTACCAACGCCTCGTTTGGTAGGAACAGAGATTGCGCACGCCGTTCCTTTAACGCTTGTTGCCGGAATAGGACACGCCTCTATGGGGAATTTAGATTTGCTTTTACTAGGTCAGTTATTAATGGGATCGCTTCCGGGAATCTTTATTGGAAGTATGTTAAGCGGAAAAATTCCTGACTTATTTCTGAGAAATGCTATTGCAGTAATGCTTTTCTTAGCCGGATATAAGTTGATTTTTTAAAACAGATTTTTTCACTATATAAGTTATATAAGTCCATTTAATTAAGCTATGTCGCAAAATCTAAAATAAACTTATATGGTTCAAATTAAAATGCAATATCTGCTAATGAATTACTTTCAAGAATTTTAAGTGTATTATCTCTCACTTCAGTCATTAAACGTCTGGCTGCGCAGGTAGTTTCATCATCACAATCGTCACATTTTTCATAAAAATTATGACTTGCACACGGAAGCAATGCAATTGGACCTTCGAGAATACGATATACTTTGGCCATACTGATATCTTTTGGATCTTTTATCAGATAATAACCTCCACCTTTTCCTTTTTTTGCTCCTAGAAAACCTGAATTTCTAAGTAGTAATAAAATACTTTCTAAGAACTTAATTGAAATATGTTCGCTTTTTGCAATTTCTGCAATTTGTACAGGATCATTATTTTCTCGTCTGGCTAAATATGTTAAGGCTTTAATTCCGTATTTTGTTTTCTTTGAAAGCATTTTTATATTTTAGATCGTAATTATAAATTCTAGTTCTAAGGTTATCAAAAGAACCAAAACAAACAATACGCATATTTTCTTCAACAAAAATAATCTTTTTAAATGAGAATATAACAGATTCAATCTATATTCTACTAAATTAGTATAGTTTAAAGAAATATAAATGAAAAACAACCTTTGACTTTATATCATTTAGCAGAAAATCATTTTTATAACAACGATTTCAAAATATCATTACAAATTAAAGACACATTGTTTTCCAACAAATATAATTGATGATTATTGCCTTTGAAAATTTCGTGTTCTAAATTCAAATCCAAATACCATTGTGAGTCAGGTTTGTTCGGATCTTTTTCTCCAAAATATAATTTCAGTTCACAATTTGGAGATTCCGTTTCATATCGCAATCGAGTCGACGAAACAGCAAATAAATTTAAAACATTAAGACCTTTCAAAGCGGCTTTCCACGCTATTGTTCCGCCAATACTAAATCCTAAAACTGATACTTTTTCTTTTTCTAAGTTGAGTAAGGCTTCAACTGCTTTATCAATTCCTCCGTTAAGAAACTGAGCATGAATATCGCTTTCTGAAAGATTAACCGAATCAATACTTACAAGTTTAAGCATATCATAATACTGAATCTCAAATTTAAACTTCAGTAAATCTATATATTGCTGAATCCATTCCGGATTATCTCCTCCAAATAAATCTGATAAAATAAGTAATCTTGGTTTCATAGAGCCTTAAATAAAAATGTCAGACTGCACGAGAATGAAGCTAAATCTTTAACTTCGAATTCGTTCAGTCTGACAACTATATTAAATAAATTTTTTAAGAAAGTGCCTGATCTAAATCGGCAATAATATCTTTTACACTTTCCAAACCTACAGAAACACGTACTAAACCTTCTGTAATTCCAACCGATAATTTTTCTTCAACAGATAATTTACTATGTGTTGTTGATGCCGGATGTGTTACAATAGTTTTTACATCTCCAATATTTGCAGAAAGTGAGCATAATTTAATCTTATCCAAGAATTTTCTTCCTGCTTCAAGTCCGCCTTTAATTTCAATTGCAATTATATTACCACCTAAAAGCATTTGTTTTTTAGCAATTTCATACTTTGGATGTGATTTTAGAAACGGATATTTCACACTATTTACATTTGGGTGACCTTCTAAAAACTCGGCTACTTTCAATGCATTTTCGCAATGTTTGTCAACGCGCACCGCCAAAGTCTCTAAACTTTTTGACAAAACCCAAGCATTAAATGGCGACATTGCCGGTCCTGTATTTCTTGAAAACAAGTATATTTTACGGATCAACTCAGCATCTCCAACTGCAACTCCACCTAAAACACGTCCTTGTCCGTCAATCAATTTTGTAGCAGAATGAACAACCAAATGCGCTCCGTATTTTATAGGCTGCTGAATGTATGGCGTCGCAAAACAGTTATCAATTATTAAAATCAAATTGTGTTTTTTCGCAATTTGCCCCAACAATTCCAAATCAACCACGTCTACACCAGGATTTGTAGGTGTTTCAGCGTATAAAATTTTAGTATTTGGTTTAATAAAACTTTCGATTGTTTCCGGTTTATTGATATCAAAATAAGTTGTTTCAATATTCCATTTTGGAAAATAAGTCATGAACAACGCGTGAGTCGATCCAAAAACACTTCCCGCAGAAACGATATGATCTCCTGAATCCAACAATGCAGCAAAAGTTGAATATATGGCAGCCATTCCAGTTGCAAAAGCATAACCCGCTTCAGCACCTTCCATAGCACAAACTTTATCTACAAACTCAGTTGTATTTGGATTGCTAAAACGGGAATAAATATTGCGTACTTTTTCTTCTGTAAAAGAAGCTCTCATATCCTCTGCGTCTTCAAATACAAAACTTGATGATAAATATAAAGGAGTTGAATGTTCCTGAAATTGTGATTTTTCTAAATGTGTGCGTATGGCTAAGGTTTCAAAACCTAATTCTTCTTCGTTCATTTTTTTAGTTTTTCTAGTTTCAAGTTTCAAATTCCAAGTTTTTTCTATAAATAAAAACCGGAATTTAAAACTAAAACTATAGTGAGTTTTAAGTCAACCAAAAAATTATCTAATTCTCAAATTGACTAATTTTCTAATTTATAGTGCTTCGTTGTTTAATACAACTTTGTAGTTTATTGTAGCTGTTGGTTCAATTGTTTTAGAAACTGAACAGTATTTCTCGAAAGAAAGTTGTGCTGCTTTTTGTGCTTTTTCAGGATTAATATCTCCTTCTAAGTAAAAAACTACGTTGATTTCTTTAAAAGGTGTTGCTTCTCCAACTTTTACACGTTCTCCTTCAACTTCAGCGTTGAATGAAGTTATTTCCTGGCGTTGTTTCTTCAAAATCGAAATCATATCAATAGCGCTGCATCCTGCAACTCCCATTAATACAAGTTCCATTGGGCTTGCACCTAAATCGCTTCCGCCAAATTCAGCTCTGCTGTCAACGTCAACTACATGACCTCTTTCATTTTTTAGTTTAAAATGAAACGCGTCGTTTACTCTGTTTAAAGTTACTTTCATTGTGTTGTTATTTTTTTTTGTTTTCGTTTGAGCTCAAATCTAAAATCTAAACTCTAAAATCTGCTCCCGAAGCCTCGGGACTAAAATCAATTACCCTTTATCAGATAATCTCAAAATATCTCCAAATACACCTCTCGCTGTTACCGCAGAACCTGCACCGGCTCCTTGAATAACGATTGGACGATCTCCATAAGATTCAGTATAAATTTCGAAGAAAGAATCTGAACCTTTTAATCCGCCCAAAGCTGTATCTGATGGAACTGAAACTAATTTTACTTCCAGGATTCCTTTATCGTTTTGCAAATCTCCAGACAATTCACCAATGTATCTTAATACGTGATTTGGCTTTTGATCGGCTTTTATTTTCTCATAGATTGGATCAAATTCTTTTAGTTTTGTCAAGAAATCAGAAACATTTCCTTCACGTAAATGTTCCGGAATTAGGTTTTGAATTGAAATTTCTTCAAACTCATTTTGCAAATCTAATTCTCTTGCCAAAATCAATAATTTTCTTCCCACATCATTTCCGCATAAATCCTCACGCGGATCTGGTTCTGTATATCCGTTGTCAATTGCTTCTTGCAAAATTTCGCTAAACGGAGCATCTTTCGCAGAGAAATTATTAAATAAATAGCTTAATGTTCCTGAGAAAACTCCTTTTATTTTCGTGATGTTTTCACCAGAAAGATGCAATAATTTTATCGTATCAATTAGCGGTAATCCTGCACCAACATTAGTTTCGTATAAATAATTTTTCTGATTATCTGTTAATGATTTTCTCAATTCTTTATAAAAACCATAGCTTAATGTATTGGCTACTTTATTAGATGAAATTAAATCGAAACTGCTTTCGATAAGCGGAATATAATTCTCAACAAAACTTGCACTTGCTGTATTATCAATCGCAATTAAGTTCTCTAAATGATATTCATTTGCATAAGCGATAATATCTTTGATCGTATAAGCTTCTCCTTTGCTTGCAATATCATTTTTCCAGTTTGAAGTTACGCCATTTCTATTCAAAAGTAACTTCTTAGAATTTGCAATTGCAAAAACATTCAGTTTTACATCTTTACGTTTTTCAATCGCTGCAGCCGATTCTAAAATTTGATTAATCAAAGTTCCTCCAACTAATCCATGACCGAAAATAGCAATGTTGATTTTTTTAGAAACTCCAAAGATTTCTCCGTGAATTACGTTTAAAGCTTTGTTCAGTTCTTCTTTTTTAACAACCAAACTCACATTTTTACCCGTAACCGTATTGTTGAATAATATTGGAACTATTTTGTTTTTAATTAATGCTGTGTAAGGCTTGTGGAAAGTACTTAAATCCTGACCAATGATCGAAATTACCGAAACATTATCTGTTACTGTAATTTGGTTTACATCTTTAGAATAAAAGTCGTTTTCAAACTCTTTCTCTAATTCTACCATTGCAAGAGTCGCTTTATCTTTGGCAACGACCAATCCAATTCCTCTTTCTGAAGAACCTTGAGAAATGATACTCACACTGATATTATGATCGCCCATAACTTTAAAAATACGAGCGTCAACTCCTGATTTTCCAAGTAATCCACGACCCTCAAGATTTACCAAAGAAACATTTTCTAACACAGAAAGTGTTTTAATTCCTTCTTTAGCAGAATCTGAAGTAATTAAAGTTCCGCGATTTTCGTGATTAAAAGTATTTAAAATACGAAGCGGAATATTTTTTTCTAATAACGGAATTATCGTTTTAGCGTGCAGAATTGTTGCTCCAAAATTGGCTAATTCATTCGCTTCATTGAATGATAAGTATTCAATTTTTTTAGCATCGGCAACCAAATCAGGATTTGCAGTATAAATTCCGTCAACGTGCGTAAAGTTTTGAAGTTCTTCGGCATCTAAATAATTAGCAATTAACGAAGCGGTATAATTACTTCCGTTTCTTCCTAATGTTGTTGTGTCGTTGTTGTTGTTAGAACCAATGAAGCCTGTAACGATATTAACTGTTTCTCCGTTATGTAATTTGAAATAGTTGATTACATTTTTCTTCGAAAGTTGTTCTAAAGGCTGTGCATCACCAAATTTAGAATCGGTTTTTAGTAATTCTCTTGTATCAACAAAATTTGCAGGAATTCCTTTTTCAACCAAAATTGAAGTCAATAATTTAGCTGAAAGCAATTCACCTTTAGACAAAATCTGATCTTTGATTTTATTGCTGTAATCTCCGATAAGACTTACTCCTTCAAAAAGTTTATCTAAAATATTAAACTCTTCTGATAAATCAACTTGCGGATAATCTGAAGTTTGATATGCTTTAAAGCTTTCTAATAAAGGTTTGTAATTTCCGTTTTTAGCAGCTATTCTTAAAATATCTTCTAATTCATCAGTTGCATTTCCGCGGGCAGAAACCACTACGGCAATTTTTTCGCCTTGATTTACTTTATCTAAAATGATTGAAACTACCTTACTAAGTCCTTCTCCGTTTGATAACGATTTGCCTCCAAATTTTAATATTTTCATTTTATTTTTCTATTGTTTCTGCCTTAAAAATATCGGCAAGTAAATGATCTAATTGTTTGTACTCGATTAAAAAAGCGTCATGTCCGTGAACTGAATCTATTTCGCTATAAAAAACATTGTCTTTGAACTTTTTTAAGTCCTGAAAAGTTTCCCGATTTTCTTTTGGTGTAAAAAACAAATCCGAATTGATTCCGATAATATGAATCGCTGCATTTGTTCTGGACATTAAAGTTTCAAAATCGTCACTATTTCTAGTAATATCTATGGTTTTAAGCAATTGGTTCATCAATTTATACGATGCCAATTGGTATCTCTTTTGTAGTTTTTCACCGTGATGTGCCAACCAGCTTTCTATATTAAAAACAGAAAGATTGGCATTGATTGTACGCTGAAATTTTTCTTTGAATGATTCAGGAGATCTGTAACACAACATTGCGTGAATTCTGGCATCTTCGATTGGTCTTGAAGAATTATTCAGAATCTGCTCTTGCAAATAGCAATTAGCAATCATCCAGTCTGTAGATTTCCAGTCTGTCGCAATGGGAATTAGGTTTTGCGTAATATTAGGTTCTAATGCAAGAATTTCCCAGGCGATTCCTCCACCAACAGAACCTCCAATAATGGTATGTACTTGGCTAATATTTAAAGCTTCTAAACCTTTTATAAAAATTCTGGCGATATCTCTGGTAGTAAAATCCAGATAATTTTCAATTATAAACGAATCGTTTCCATTTCCCGGAACATCAAATGCCAGAATAGTATATTTTTGGGTATCGATTGTTTTTTCTTCGCCAATTAAATCATTCCACCAACCATTCTCTCCAGTTACCTCAGCGTTTCCTGTCAAAGCATGATTAACCAAAACTATAGGTGCGCTATGCAATGGCAAACCAGAAAGCGTAAAACTTAACGGTAATGAAAGATATGTTGCACCACTTTCGGTGATGAAATCTTGAATTATAATGGGACTTGGTATATTTTCCAATTTCAAATCTTTTTATTAATTGATTTGTATGTGGAAATATTAGAAAGAAAGTACTAGAGTGAAACTAGAAAATTCTTGTTGTTATCTTTCCACGTTTGGGCGTGGTAGAATGCAGCACCTTCTTCGATTTAACGAAGGGTTGCTAAGGATTCATCGGGTCTAATCCCTCGTCCTTTCTTTATAACATTTCAATACGTTTTTGAACTTAAAGGTGCAAATTAACTACTTATTTCTTAAACTAACAAATTTTATCGAAACTGATTCTGCAATTTCTTAAAGATAATTCAACCAAAAACTATTATACGCAAAAAATTACCGAACAATTTGCCCAGTAAAATTAAGCAGGTATTACCCTAATTTATGAGTGCTTTTCAAGTTAGATGAAAAGAGTTTCATTTTCTTTTGAATACATCAAAAACAATAATGAATTTGGTGCTTTTGTCTCCGCTTTTTTATCTGTTTCAGTTATTCCGAAACTTGGGTGGATTAACTCGTTTACTGGCGGTGGATTATTTCTTTCGATTTTGCTTCTGAAAAGTTTTTTTCTTAAGTAGTTTATTGTGCTCATGATATTTAAGTTTAAGTTAGTTTGCGTATTTTAATCTTTACTATTTCTTTAATTCTTTGTTATGGTAACCAAATGGAATAAAAAAACCCTTTTGGGTTTTTAATACCAAAAGGGTTTAAGTTTTTTACAACTTATATATACTTTTAGTATCAACAGACGCATACACAAATACGTGCGACGTTAAACATCTTGTTCATCTGTAGGGATTTATTCATCTTTGATTTACTTGCTATTTTAAAAAAATCTTGCATTTGTTTGTCTTTAAAAGCTTCTCGAAACTGCCGAATTATTTTTACTTATTTTTTCTCTTCAAAATCAATAAGATATAAAATTCATCAACGGTTTTATCCGATCAACATAACTATTATTTAGAAAACTAAATTTATCTTCTTGGTGTTTTTGAGGTATTACAAATGTGCGAATATTTTTTCAATTACGCAAGTGAGGATCAACAAATTAATCTTAAAAAACGTTAAAAAACATCATTTTAACGTTAAAAAACATCTTACAAAATTGGCTTTTGCAAAAATGAGCGTTAAAACCTACAAAAAATACGTTACAAATTTTCCTGTTTCAAAATATCAAAGAACAACTAACTACTATTAAAAGCCACTTACAACCAAACTGCTTCTTTATTTTTAATTTTTTCAGCCACTTTCAAAATGTCAGTAATTACTCCTCTTGAAATAGCTTGTTTGCATGCCGATGCACTTTGAATTACAATGGGAACATCTGCATAAGATTGGGTATAAATTTCAAAAATGGTATCAGATCCTTTCAATTGACCAATTGCTGACGTAACAGGTTCTGAAACCAATTTGACTTCTAATGTATTTTTCTCTACATCGAATTCCCCTACATATCTTAATACATGATTATCTGCTTGTGTGATTTTTGCAATTTTGAACGATTTATCGACTGCGTCTTTATTAAGAATGCCATTTTTTTCTAAATGTTCTTCTCTAAGCAAAGAATCGATTTTTATATCTGACAGATCAAAATCCTTCCCAATTTCTCTCGTCAAAATCAGTAGTTTTCTTGCTGTATCATTTCCGGATAAATCTTCTTTAAAAGTCGATCGCATTAATCCCAGTAAACTGGCATCTTTTAAAAGCGAAGAAAAAGTAGCTTCTTCTGTAGCAAATCGGTTAAAGACATAACTCAGATTATCTGAAAAAACACCGCGAATCTTTGTAATTTTCTCTCCCGAATAATACAAATCTCTTAAGGTCTGTAAAACAGGAAAACCGGTATCAACCGATGTTTCATACAAAAACTCTTTGTCATACTTTTTAAGATTTGATCGAATCTCTTTATATAAGTCGATTGGCAATGTATTGGCCTTTTTATTTACCGCCACAATATTAAATCCGTTTTCGATCAATGTGTTATAATGATGAATAAGTTCGTCACTTGCAGTTGCATCAACCGCAATTAGATTCTCAAATTCATTTTCTTTGGCAAATGCAATAATATCCTGCACTTTAAAAGGAACGGCCAATTCCAGAAAATTGGTTTCCCATGCATATCCAACGCCTTCTTTCTCAAAAAAAGCTACTGTTGAATTTGTGATAATCGGAAAATGAAAGTCTACATTTCTACTTTCGAGAAAAAACTCCTGACTTTCTATAATTTGATTAATCAAAGTACTTCCGATATTTCCAATTCCAAAAAGGATGATATTTATTTTAAGCTTTGACATAATTTTTAATTTATTGGGGTTAATTAAACCATATAAGTGATTTTAGTTCATTTAATATTATCAACGTTTATGATTTAGGAGCCACATGTTTTTGAACTAGACGCACTGCTGTGCGTCTCTACAAAATGAACTTAAATCACTTATATGGTGAATAAACTTTTATATTGATTTGTTTTTTATAAAAAATCACCTCTAGTAGAACTCACACTACTAAAGGCAATTTTTCAAACAAAAAACAAAAAAACCTAATTTTTATTAATGCTGTATTGCGATTGTGTCACGCTTGCGAAAACGGTTTGCAAATCAGCTATTAAATCCTCGATATCTTCAATTCCAACAGAAAGTCGGATTAAATCTTTTGAAACTCCTGTCTCTAATTGATCAGCGTCAGACAATTGTTGATGTGTTGTACTTGCCGGATGAATGATTAATGATTTTGTATCACCAATATTGGCCAAAAGCGAGAACAATTTTGTTTCATCAACTACTTTTTTTGCAGCTTCAAAACCACCTTTAAGTCCAAAAGTAATTACTCCACTTTGTCCTTTTGGCAAATATTGCTGCGCCAGATCATAATATTTATTGTTTTTTAAACCTGGATAATTTACCCAAACTACCTCATCTTGTTTCTCTAACCAAGAGGCTAAAGCCAAAGCATTTTCGCTATGTTTCTTAATTCGGATTGGTAAAGTTTCTAATCCCTGAATAATTTGAAAAGCATTAAACGGACTTAAAGCTGCACCAAAATCGCGCAATCCTTCGATTCTTGCTTTTGCTATAAAAGCTGCATTTCCTAAAGCTTCGTGATAAACTAATCCGTGATATCCTGCAGACGGCTCTGTGAATTCAGGAAATTTTCCGTTTGACCAATCAAAAGTTCCGGCGTCAATAATAGCACCTCCTAGTGAAGTTCCGTTTCCTGAAATATATTTAGTTAAAGAATGAATCACGATATTTGCTCCATATTCAATTGGGTTTAATAAATATGGTGTCGCAACAGTATTATCTACAATAAAAGGAACTTTGAAGTTTTTGGCTTCCGCCGAAATTCCTTTCAGATCTAATACATCTAATTTTGGATTTCCCAAAGATTCTACAAAGAATGCTCTTGTATTTTCTTTAGCCGCTTTTGTGAAGTTTTCCGGTTTAGACGGATCTACAAAAGTGGTTGTAATTCCTAATCGTGGTAAAGTTACATTCAGCAAATTATAAGTTCCGCCATACAAACTATTTGAAGCCACGATATGATCTCCCGCTTTTAGCAAGGTCAAAAATGCTGTCGAAATTGCCGATGCTCCAGATGCTGTAACTACAGCTCCAATTCCGCCCTCAAGCGCTGCTAATCGTTGTTCTAAAACATCGTTTGTTGGATTATTTAATCGAGTGTAGATAAATCCGGCTTCGGCAAGACCAAATAAATTGGCAGCGTGATCTGAATTATTAAATACATATGATGATGTTTGATAAATAGGCACTGCTCTTGTTCCTGCATTTTTAGTAACATCGTGTCCTGCGTGTAGTGCGTTTGTTGCAAATTTTTGTGTGCTCATGATCTTAGTTTTTTAGGTATTGTTAATACTATTATATATTGTTATTGAAATTGTTTCTTTGAAATTGACTTATTGTATAAAAAAATCTTCTCCTTCTTCTTCAAGACTATACATCAGAAGCAATAATGATTTTTGACTTTTTATGTCTTGTTCTACATTTAGTCTTGTAACTTCTCTTGATACATCTTCAGATTTATTATTGTTGTTTTGAGAATCGTTTCTCAATAAATATTCTACTGCAATTGAATTTAATGTTCTCATAATTTGAAATTTTAAAAGTGTTGAAAAAAAAAAAGCCCTTTCGGATGGCTACCAAAAGGGCTTATAGTTCTAACTATAACAAAGATTTACTCTTTCACTTTTGGCAACAGCGATTTTGGATGCACATTTGCATCATCTCACAACATATAATCATATTATTCGCTATTGTTTTCATTTTCATTTTATTTAAATTAATTCTCTTTTTTAAACTCGACTAATTTGATAGAGTAAATATAGAAACTATTTTTAGAACTACCAAATCAAAAATTGATATTTAACATTAAAATTTTCAGAAACCTTATAAAGACTGGCATTCTTCTTTAATTTTTTTTGCCCACGGGTTTGGCGGATTAAACTGATTTACACAGGTTTTTTATTTTTCTTGTTTAGCTTAACATTAAATTGCTCTAAAATCTTTTAAATCTCTTTGAAAAATTTAGCCACAGATAAAAGGATTAAAATGATTATAAAATCAGCGTTAATCCGTTCGATCCGTTTAATCCGTGGCCAATCTTATATTTTTAGAACTTGAAACTTAATCTTGCAAAACCAAATCTTCCGTTTAATCCAAATTGTGATACCGCTCTTGAATAAGCAAACTGATTTGCGTTGCTTAAATCTGTACTTGGTGCAGGCGATAATGTTGGAGTTGTATTCGTAAATGCTGGAGTTGCAGGATTATTTCTATCTGGATAAACGTCTCCTATATTATTAAACCCAACTGTAAATCTGAATTTTTCATTGATTTGATATCCTAATGATAAATCTGTTACAATTTTTGCGCTATAAACAGGATGTTCGTAAACTGATGATGATCCGTCTAAGTTTACATCTGTTGCTCCAGGATCGGTAACTTTTCCAAAATAACTGTTTCTTAAATAGATGTCCAGTTTTTTAATACTGAAAGTCGTCATTAAATTTGCTTTCAATTTTGGAATTGCTTCTTCTAAATAAATTCTGCTTGATTCCGGAAAAAATGAATATTTATAAGGTTCTCCTCCTGCATCAATAATAGATTGAGGAACATTTAAATCTCCTACTCTTTTTGTTTCGTTATAACTTAAAGCAAGATCATTTCGAATAACGAAATCAGGAATAACATCATATTTCTGAGAAATCACAATATCAATACCTTTAGTTTCAGAGTTGATTCCGTTTGTCCAGAACGAAGCTCTTTCTACACCTTTTAAGTCAAATGCCTGTTGAAACAATGTTAAAGCTTCTTTTTGTGCCGGCGACGTTGCTGCATCTATCTGCGCAGTTGTTGGTCTTGCATATTGTCCTGTTAATACAACTCTGTCGTCGATTCTTGTAAAATAAGCATCTGTTGCAATTGTAATGTTTGCTTCAGGAATTTTGAATGTAAATCCTGTACTGATACTTTTAGATTTTTCAGGTTTCAGATTTTCAACTCCAATACTTTTTGCGGCTTGTGAATCATTTGTAAAATATCCTACTTGATATGGAGAACCGTTTATGAATTGTGTAGAACTACTTTCAAAATATTTTTGTTGTAATGATGGCGCTCTAAAACCTGTTTGTCCTGAAATTCTCCAATTGATATTATCCGTTATTTTCAAAAGTGAAGCTAATTTAAAGGTAACTGTACTTCCAAAATCAGAATAATTCTCATAACGTGCAGCTCCGTTTAAAAGCCATTTTTCTGTAGCATTTAATTCTAAATCAATATAAGCTGCACCACTTTTTCTATCTTTTTCTTTAGCATCAGATGGTTGAAATCCTGAGAATCCCTGCGCTCCTGCTCCACGTTTGTTTCCAAAAAAGTCTGTAACAATTAATGGTGAATTACTTGGCAAAATTCCCGAAACTAAATTTCCGTTTATATCATACAATCCATAAGAAGCTTCTTCTCCAGCTTTAATTTGATAGTTTTCATATCTGAATTCTCCACCAAATGCAACGTTCAATCCTTCTAAAACATCATACTTTTTACTGAAGTCTAAATTGGTTGTACTTTGTAGAAACGAAACTTTACCAGCATCAAAACTTGTTGGCGAATTCGTTCCTAAAGTTGCATTAATAGTATTGTTTACATCATATTTAAAAGAGTTCGTTCCTAAGTTTGTACTTAAATCCGTATCAAAACCAAATAACTGAGTTGTAACTCCAACTGCTGCAGAAGCATCCAGGATATCAGATTCTATTTCCGGTAAAAAACCATTTGAATACACTTGCGTGAAAGTTCCGGAACCATTTGGCAATCTGTTAAAGGCATATGATTTTCCGTTTCTATAAGATACTCCACCAAAAGAATATAAAGATGTAATATCACTTAGCGGATATTTTGCATTATAATAAGCTTGTCCCGAAGCCAATTCTGACTGACCAACACTCATATTATAATCACTTCTTTGCTGACCTCTGTACGCTAATTCATTATTGGTTGCATCAAAATTCAAAGCTGTCTGCATTTGAGCAATAGTCGTAGCCGAAGAAATTGCAGTTTGTTGTGCCGGTGTAAAATAACTTACTTGTGGCGCATATTGCTTTAACGAACTAAGAATTTGTGCCGAATTTGCTGTGTTATTAATATTACTGAACAAAGAATTTATTTGAACTCCATCCTGAGCGGCTCTGTTTTCGACAGCATTGTAACCATTAAAAATTGGATTACTTCTAATTCCTGCTCTGCTTGTGGCTTGTCTGGTCACGGCACTGGCAGTAACATTCAGGAAACTTCCTGCTTTACCCAAAGAAGTTCCGTAATTCAAATCTGCCTGAAGCGTTTGACCATCGGCTCCACCTTTAAAATTATTAGATCCCGAAGATAAATTAGTTCCATATTGAATACCTCCCGAAATAAAATTGGCATTCTTTTTCAATACAATATTAATAACTCCCGCAATTGCATCTGAACCGTATTGTGCAGCTGCTCCATCACGCAAAACTTCGATTCTTTCGATCGCAAATGATGGGATTGCATTTAAATCTGTTCCAACAGAACCTCTTCCCGGAGAACCATTAATATTTACTAACGCACTTGTATGTCTGCGTTTACCATTTACCAAAATCAAAACCTGATCTGGCCCCAAACCTCTTAATTGCGCCGGATCTACGTGATCTGTTGCGTCTGCGGTAGAAGTTGCATTACTGGTAAACGATGGCGCAACATAATTTAAAATCTGAGTCACACTGGTTTGTGGCGAGCCTTTGGTGATTTCAGAAATATTAAAAACATCAACCGGAACCGGCACATCTGTTTTTACTCTATTTTTACTTCTTGACCCAACTATTGTCACTTCAGACAATTCATTATTCTTTAAGCTGTCTTGTTCTTTTTTATTTTCCTGTGCATAAATGCCTGAAAATGTCAAAAGACCTAAAGCTATTACTAGATTTTTTTTCATTACTTCTTTTTGGTATTTATTATTACTTTGGGTTAAAAATGATTTACAATTTGGTTCTTTTTTGAAATAAAAAAACCCCTGCTGTTTAGCAGAGGTCTTATGTATATTTTTTTGAAAAAAAACTACAACAGTGTCTCTGCGGAAGGCTCCGGCATCTTACAAGACAAATTGCACATTGTTAATTTCATTTGTTGGATTAATTTGATGGGGCAAATTTGCAAACTATTTTTTAATCGACCAAACAAAAACAGAAATAATTTCTATTACCCTATCAAAATAGTATGTTATGTTAAATTTCTGCTTATAAAAACAAAAAAAACAGAAGTTTAATTTGCAAATCAAAATGGTTTTATACCTTTGCACCCGAATACAGAGGAAAAATTTGAACTGATTGCAACCTCTTCATAATGAAACGGTTCGTTATGAATACTGAAAGATTGATTTCAGTAGTAAAAAATGCTAAAGCAGAAATTCTCCTTTAGCCCTTTTTAAGCAATTTTTTTTCCTCACACTTAATTTTAATTTAATAAATTATTATGGCTTATTTATTTACGTCAGAATCTGTTAGTGAAGGGCATCCAGACAAAGTTGCAGATCAAATTTCGGATGCATTAATTGATAACTTTTTGGCATTTGACGCTGATTCAAAAGTAGCTTGTGAGACTCTGGTTACTACAGGTCAGGTAATTTTAGCAGGTGAAGTAAAATCGAATACCTATCTTGATGTGCAGCAAATTGCTCGCGAAGTAATCCGTAAAATTGGATATACTAAAAGCGAATATATGTTTGAGGCAAATTCTTGTGGAATTCTTTCGGCAATTCACGAACAATCTGCTGATATTAATCAAGGTGTTGACAGAGCTAAGCCAGAAGAGCAAGGTGCTGGAGACCAAGGAATGATGTTTGGTTACGCAACTAACGAAACTGAAAACTACATGCCATTGGCACTTGATTTATCTCATAAATTATTACAAGAACTTGCAATTTTAAGACGTGAGAATAGTGAAATCACTTATTTACGTCCTGATGCAAAATCGCAGGTAACTTTAGAATATAGCGATGATAACAAACCAACTCGTATTGATGCGATTGTAATCTCGACTCAACACGATGATTTTGATGAAGAAGCTACAATGTTGGCTAAAATCAAAAAAGATATTATCGAAATCTTGATTCCAAGAATCATTGCTAAAAACCCAGAGCACGCGCATTTATTCAATGATAAAATCAACTATCACATTAATCCAACAGGAAAATTCGTTATTGGAGGACCTCACGGAGATACTGGTTTAACAGGAAGAAAAATCATTGTTGATACTTACGGTGGAAAAGGTGCTCACGGTGGTGGTGCATTCTCTGGAAAAGATCCAAGTAAAGTAGATAGAAGTGCTGCTTATGCTACACGTCATATCGCTAAAAACTTAGTTGCTGCAGGTGTTGCTGACGAAATCTTAGTACAGGTTTCTTACGCAATTGGAGTTGCTGAGCCAATGGGAATCTTCATTGAAACTTACGGAACTTCTAAAGTAAACTTAACTAACGGTGAAATCGCTAAAAAAGTAGAAGCTATCTTTGATATGCGTCCTTACTTTATCGAGCAACGTTTGAAATTAAGAAACCCAATCTACAGCGAAACTGCTGCTTACGGACACATGGGACGTAAACCAGAAGTTGTAACTAAAACTTTTTCTGCTCCGGGAGGACATGTAAAAACTGTTACTGTTGAGTTATTTACTTGGGAAAAACTTGATTTCGTAGACAAAGTAAAAGCTGAATTTGGATTGTAATTCAATCTGAAACATTTACATACATAAAGAGGCTGTCTAAATAAATTAGACAGCCTCTTTTATTTTATACCACTACAGTTTAGCAGAATTTTATCACTATTATTTTTATTTGGATATCTCTTACAATTCACTTTACTTTATACAAAATAACTGACCAAAATGAGTAGACTTCCTTCGTTTCAAAACGTTCTAAATGCAACACTAAAAACAATTCTTAGATTTCCGTTAGAAATTATAACCGCTATTTCCGGAACTATTTTAGCCATTATTCTAAGTGAAATAAAACACAATAATCCTAATAAAGAACTCTATCAAAAAGCCTTTATGAGTTGTTCTTTATGTTTGGTTTTATTTCTATCTGTTAGCTTATTTTTCATAGCTTCAAAAAGGAATAATCTTATTCGCTTTATAGCGAGTTTAGTACTTGGTAGTTTAATTGCACTCTTCGTTTTTAACTTTCATAAAAATATTACTCAGGTAGAAGTACAACAATTTTTAGTACTTAATATTGCTTTACATTTACTGGTTTCATTCGCCGGTTTTTTACCAAAAGCTTACAATCAGAATGAATTTTGGGAATTCAATAAACGACTTTTCCTCCGAATTTTAACAGCCATTTTGTACAGTATTGTATTATATAGTGGTTTGGCATTGGCAATACTTGCAGTTGACAAATTGTTCAACGTAGATTTTTACAATAATATTTACCAGCATATCTTTTATATTATTGGAGGAATCTTCAATACATTATTCTTTCTAAACGGAGTTCCGGAAACCAATAATGACAAAGTTCCTCTGGTTTTAAATTATCCAAAAGGACTTAAAAACTTCACTCAATTTGTATTATTACCTTTAATAAGTCTTTATTTGGTGATTTTAATATGTTATGAAGCCAAAATATTAGTCACACTTTCTTTGCCTGTAGGCTGGGTTTCTTATCTTGTTTTAGTATTTGCTATCTTCGGAATTCTGTCTTTTTTACTGGTACATCCAATCGCGACAGAAACTGGAAATCTATGGATGTGAACTTTCAATCGTTGGTTTTATTTCCTGCTAATTCCGTTACTTGGATTGCTTTTTTGGGCGATTTTATACCGAATCAATCTTTACGGATTTACGCATGAACGTTATTATGTTTTACTATTATCGGTTTGGCTTTCTATCGTTGTGGCGTATTTTTTAATTCAAAAGAATCCCAAAATAAAATTCATTCCTATAAGTATGTGTCTCGCCGGATTATTTTCTCTCGTTGGTCCTCAAAGCGCAAATTTCGTTTCAAAAAGCAGTCAATTATCGCGATTTGAATCTTATATGCAAAAAACAGATAATAAGAAACTAACTTTCGAACAAGAACAGGATTTCAGTAGTATTGTTACTTTTTTAGAGAAAAATTATGGGCTCGAAGTTATGCTTCCGTATGCTGATAAAAAATTAGATGCATTATACAAAAAAGATAAAGATCCAATCGCACGTGAAATTGTAGAAAGTTTAGGCTTTAAATATCGCTCTGAATATGACCGAAAAGACGATGCAAATGATTCTTTTTATTATTATTTCTCTGAAAATAACGATAATGAAGTGAAAAACATTCACGACTATGATTTTATATTCACTATAGGCCAATCCGATTCTTTTGAATGTAACAACTGTATCACTATAGAAAACAAAGCATATTCTATAAACACAAAATCAACAGATTATGGTCAGGATTTACAAATTAACAAAGACATTATTCCTCTTAAAATAGACGATTTCATCAATTCAAATTCTGATTTTAATGACAATTACAATTCAGATAAAGAAATCGAGCAAAAAATTGAGAATTCAAAATACAGCATCTTACTGACCTATTTAAGCGCCAATGGTTCAATTGAAAACAATAAAAAAACTCCAACCAATTATCGAATAAAAGTGATGGTAGGAATAAAAAAATAAAAAATAACCCGATAAGAATTTGAATCTTATCGGGTTATTTTTTTGATAAATTATAATATTTAATACGTTCCGTTTTGCATTTTAGTCAACGTTTCTTTAATCTCTGTTGCTGTTTCTTCTTCTACAGTATCGTTTAGATATTTTACAGCCAAAGCTTGCGTTTCAATCGCTTTTTGCTTCTGATCATCTTTGTAATATAACTGCGCCAAAGTATCTAAATAGTAAGGATTATTTTTAGAAACAATCAAACTATACTCTGACCAGCTAATTGCAGATTTTAAAAAATTCGAATTCTGTGGTTTCAAAACTACTGTCCAAGCCGTAGAATTAGCCAAATTTGAATGGTATTCTTTAAAAGTTCTCCAACCATCATATTGATAATCTGAACTATTATCTAAAGCAGAATACATAGCATCTAATTGCTCGATTGCACTTCCTTTTCCTGATGTCAAATGAGTATTAAAATAAGAACTAAACTCTTTTAAATAAGTAGTATTCGAACCGTCTTTATCCTCTGCTTCACTTAAATACGTAAAGTAATTTTGGTAACAATCATAATTTGCTTTATTCGCAGCAATTAGCTTTTTATAAACTGAAATTATCTTACTTTGATTTCCATCGGCTGAACCTTTCTCTTCAGCAACGTATTTATTTTGTTGTAAAGCAGTTGTTATTTCGGTGTTCAAACTACCAATCGCATGAACTTCTCCTTCTATACTATTAAATGTTAATCGCTCTGCTTCAATAGCATCATATTGTTTTATCAAATAATCTATAGCCAGAAAATCTGTATCATTCAAAACTCTGTCCTCGCTAAGAAACTGTTTTGAAAACCCTTGATTTTTAATTTCTTTCAAAATTGTTTCTACCAAATACATATTTGGTTTTGTATCTTTTTGATGTCCTTCAATTAACTTTTTCCAGGTTTGATCAACTGTTTTTTGATCTATAACAACTTTTGTTAACTTAAAATCGAGAGTATCATTTTCAGTTGTTTCGTACTCATAAGGGATTTCCAGACTTGCAATCTTATTAAGTGCCAAAATCAAATTAGCATCTGTTGCTTTTTTATTATTAAGTACTTTATTGAAATCATAAAATGCATTTACTCTTTTTAGTTTTTTACTGAAACCGTCGTAGTAATTAAACTGATATTGTTTGTCTGTCAATTTAGATTTTGAAGTTGCCAAAATTACTCCATCACCATTTAATACAGCAAGACTTGGATTATCCTGAATTTTGTTCGTCTTAAGCCATTTTTTATCATTGGCTGTAGCCAAATAATAATTGAACAAATCATATTGCGGATCATAAACTTCATACATATTGTATCCAACTTGTGTTTCCTGATCTTTTATAAAAGTATCAAAGTCAGCTTTCGCCGAAAGATTTTTACCATCAACAGCAACTACCAGAAATTTACTTTTAGATGCCAAAGTTGCCGCAATAGCTTTCTTTAAATCATTTTCTACTTTAAATTTAAAATCAATTTTAGGAGTTGCAGCTTCATCAACATAAGCGCTATCAACCGAAACTTCTGTACTAAAACCATTATCTGCAAGCGCATCTTTTCCCGGATATGTAAAACTAGAAACCGTTTTATTTTCGAGAGGAATTACTTTTGAAACGTTATCAGGTTGAGCATCTTTAGCATTTACAAACGCGATTGGATTTTTTCCGCTTTGTTCAGAAATCATCAATTCATTTGTCTTTTTATCAAAATAACCCGAAATATTTAAATCTCCCAAAGCATCCAATTCGTACTTAATTGTAGCTTCTGAAGCATCTTTTGGCAAAGCATATTTTGAGATTTTACTTTCGCCTTGATAATCTTCATAAACCAAATACAAATAATCAACATGATCGATTTCAAACTCTAAATCAGTTTTTACCCAATCAGGATCTACTTTACTTCTAATGTCTGTTATTTTTTGATATTGAACTGGTTCAGTTCCGTTTTGTGTACCAATATAAAAGGTATAATAAGAAGGTTCTAAAAATGTGATTTTAACCTTTTTTGCATTTTTATCATTCTTAAAAGCAACATCAAATGCAGCTCCGGATTTTGCAGTTTGAGTAAATACCAATGAATCTCCTTTGATTTTATAATCGCCTGAATAAAAAACTAATTCATATTTATTATCGTCTAATAGATTTAATCTGATTTTTTGACCTTTGTTTGTAGATAGATAAGATCCTTTTTCAATGCCTTTTGTTTGAGAAAAAGAAACAGATATTAAACAAAAGAACATCAGGAAACTCCATAAAAAATTACGCATGCTTAGGATTTTGTTTGTTAATAGTAAAACAAAGATATTTCTTTCTTTACTAAAACAATCATTAAAGCGTAAACTTTGTACGAAAATACTATAAATTATATTTCATCGAAAAAATGATGTAGCGCGGCTGAACTGTATATTGCGAAACTCTGGTTGAAAACTGCGAGAAGCTGTCATCATTGAGATATTTTGTATTTAGCAAATTAGTTGCTGCAACTTTATACTCCCATTTACTGTCCTTTTTTTGATATACCAAACTTGCATTTAAGAAGTCATATTCATTATCAACCGTTTTATTTCCATTGTAATAATGGTAAAACTCGTATTCAGAAACAAACGAAAAACTATCCAGAAAATAGTAATCTAATCTTGCAAAAGGTTTGTCTGTATAATACGTCGAACCGCTGTATTTATTGATCAAAGCGTTGTATCCAAACTCAATATTAGGAAGGTTTTTATAGTTTGTTGAAGCTTTTACGGTATAACTTTGACTAAAACTCTCTGTCGTTGCCAAAACATTATTCTGAATATTATTAAATTTCGACCAGTTTAAAGTTGCATTAACAGAAGCTTTGTAATTCTTAAGGAAAGAACGTCCATAATTTCCCATTCCTGAAAAGGTTTCATCAGCCAAATTAGAATTATAAGGCACTGATGACTGGTTTATTCCTGTAAAATCTGCTGCAGTTTTTATAGCGTCTACTTTTTTAGTGTAAGTTGCGTTCGCAAAAATGTTTTCAAAATTGAACATATTGTATTTAAAATAACGCAGCGAATGTACCTGTGACGTTGCATTTTCTAAAGTACGATTCCCACGGAACAAACTACTATAATCAGACAAAACATAACCGGAAGCCAATTGATTAATATCTGTAAAATCATTCGTTAAGGAAAAATTATACGTCAAAGTTTCTGATTTTTTAATTTGATATAAAGCGAAGAGATCAGGCAGGACTTTTACAAAATTCTGAGAATAATCAGTCCCTAATTGTGTGTTTTTCATTCCGTATGAATGTACACTTACTCCAGGCGTCAACGTAAATTTTCCGGTCAGTATCTTATAATGAAATCCCAGAAAAACATCATCAAAATCATATTTAACCTGATTGTTATTTTGCGGATCATTCAGATCATTTTTATCTCCATTATCCAACATTTGGAAAATATGGGAATTAAAACCCTGATAAGAATATGTATTTCCTAAAGTGATATTGATGTTACTTTTTGGTGTTACCATATAATAGTAATCCAGTTTAGCATCCAATTTATTGGTTTTGACAAATCGATCCTGATTCAGATCATTTCTATTTTGTCCTGGCACATATCCGGATAAATTAAAAGGCTGAGTTCTTAAATTGGCATTATAAAACGGATTTTCATCCTGATATAAATGCTGCATTTCAAAAGCAAAAATATTCTTGTCACTTTGTGTATAATACAAACTCAGATTTTGATTTATAGAAGTTGGATCTTGTTTTTTATTCGTCAAAATAGTTTCCAAAGTCGAAGCGCTATTTACAATAGATTCACGCAACAAATCTGTGTCTTCATCTTGTTTCGATAATTTTGTTAAGATATCATAATCAAACTGAAATTTATCGTTGGGTTTATAAGTTGAACTTAATTTAAAAAGTCCCAGATTATTTTTTTGATGCGTTAATTCATCTCGTTTTTGCTGATCTCCAGAATCTAAAATTGTAGTTTGTGATTTGGTTTCAAGATCTGTTTTTGAAGTTGACAGAATTCCAAAACCGCTAATATTCCAAGCTTTCGTCGGCGAATAGGAGAAGTTTGTAGCACCAAATTTAGTCTCGATTTCTTTTGCGCGATTATTTCTCAATACCGAAATTCCTAAATCATTAGAAGAAACATTAAAATTGCTTCCGCCCTTTTTCATCATATTTTTAAATCCGCCCGTAAACTTAAAATAATCCTGTGCCGTTAAGGGCAATTCACCAATATTATTAAAATTAGTAATTAAATTAATGCTGTATTTTGGACTGTAATAAAACAACTTCGGATTAATAATATAACGACTATCCAATTCTGCAACGCCAATTCCTGCGGTTACATCTCCAAACCAAAAATTCTTTTTTCCTTCTTTCAGTTTAATATTCATTGCGACATTATCCTGATCATTTTCTAAACCTTTTAAAGCGCCAATTTCATTATAATTTCTTAAAACCTGAATTTTATCAATCGCATCTGCCGGAATATTTTTAACGCCCAACTTGGTATCTCCATCAAAAAAATCTTTGCCTTCAACCATTAATTTGCTGACTTTTTTTCCTTCGACTTCGATTTCTCCGTCAGCATTTACTTCAACACCGGGAAGTTTTTTCAAGACGTCTTCCAGTTTTTTCTCCGTTCCGGATTTAAACGAATCTGCGTTGTAAACAATTGTATCGCCGCTTATCGAAACAGGCATTTCGCGAACGATTTCAACGCCTTCAAGCTCAATTCCAGTATCATCCATAACAATGTTTTGAATGATATTTTCAGTCTTGGTCGAAATAGCAATTTCTTTTGATTTCATTCCAAGGTAACTCACCTTAACTGTATAAGAGGTATTTGGCTTCAAAGTCAATTGAAACTTTCCTTTATCATTTGTAATTCCATAAGAATCCATTGCTTTTGTAGCAGTATTTACAGCCATGATATTGGCCATTTCTAACGGATTCTTTTGCTCATCCTGAATAAAGCCATCAAAGCGAACACTTTGCGCAAAAGAAATAGTGGTCATTAAAAAAATGACAAAAAGGAGTATATTTTTCATTGGAAAAAAATCTAAAGATGATAGGTAACTTAAAGTTTATCTTCTAATCATGGTAGGACCAGCTCCGGGACCACCATCGCGTCCACGATTCATTTCTCTAAATTCTTCCATTTTTTTAATTACGGTATCATCATAATCTTTTTGAGAGATTACTTTGCCTTTTGTAGGTGGTTTTATTGTAACTTTTTCTTTGGCATTCAAAACAATTTTCGAACACAAAATAGTAGTTTTTCCATCATTGATTTCTAAAATCAAACCTGGCAAACCCCAATAATTTTCAGGTCCTTGATTTATCGGAATTTCTGGCGAATACCAAGCAGTTACGGTAATTTCTTTTGGCATTTCAAAATTATCTTCAAAATTGGTTTTGGTTTCTCCTGAAGTTTTCTTTACAGCGTCTTTCTTTTCTTCAGGCTTTTTATCGTCGTTATTTTTTGGTCTGAAATTTCTAAAATCACTTTTACTCGCTTCTTTTACTGCTGTCGCTTTATAACAGGTATATCCACCAATTTGCTTAGTTTCCTGTTCTAATTTCCAGTTTAATTTTGGCAAAGAATCTACCACTAAAAATTCTTTACCCATAAATTCTTTATCAACTGTATATGATTTACTTTTTACATCTTTATAAAAAGTTCCGCCGCCGCCCATAAGTCCTGCCATAACACGAAAACCTCCTTGTTGTCCCGGAGATTCCAGTTTTTCTTCTTCTTTATAAATAGAAGTCGACTTATCAAAGTTTAAAATAAAAGTCTTTTCAAGCATTTTCTTCATTCGCTCCTCAATATTCTTTTGCATTTCGGGCGTAATGTCGCGATTTCCGCGCATGCCTTCAAACTTAGGAGCTTGCGTTTTTGACTCATAAACGGCCATTCCCTGAAAATCTTTCTGCGCCTGAACTTGTGTGAAAACAAGTATCAAAGACATATATAAAATTATGTTTTTCATTGTATTTGATTTTAAATTTTGCAAACCAGATAAAGCTTACATTTCAAATGTATTATTAATTTTAAAATACTGAAAATTAAATATATCAATCCTTTTAGTATATAGACAAAACTGCTTATTCTTTAGACCATTACAATTAAAAGAGGTTTCACATATAAATCTACTTCATTTAAGCAATTCCTACTTTAGTTTTTTGTAATTTGGCTCTTCATAAATCAAATTCTCATGAATAAAACGGCACTCAAATTTTTATTTCTTCTTTTTGCTGCCTGTTTTTATTCTGCTGTTTCTGCACAAAATCAAACTATAAAAGCGACATTAATTTCAAATTTCAGCAATAATTCTGATGCCTTTTTAGGTTATGATTCTTTTGGATATTATTATCAGATAAAAAACAATGTGTTTAGTAAAATCAAAGGAAAAGAGATTTTTGAATACAAGAATGTTTCCTTGGGAGAAATCACAAAAGTTGATTTGCAAAATCCCTTAAAAATAGTGCTGTTTTACGAAGATTTCAATACTGTCGTTTTATTAGACAATCAACTGAATAAAATGACTGAAATTAATTTCACATTAAACAATACTCCAATTGTTGTAAACGCGATTGGAATGTCTACTCAAAATCAGTTGTGGATTTACAATGTCTTAAACCAACAAATTGGACTTTTTGATTATCTAAATAATGATTACAAAACAGTTTCTACTCCATTTACCGAGACTATAAAATATTACCAAACCGATTTTAATACTTTTTACTGGATTGATAAAAAAAACAACTTTTTTTCCTGCGATATTTTCGGGAAAGTTAGTGCATTAGGAAAAGTCCCTGATTTTGATAAACTTGAAGTCATTTCTTCTAAACAATATATTTTCAGCAAAGCTAATTTGTTGTATTTTAAAGATATTAGCAAGTCAAATTTAAATACGATTTATGAAATTGAAATTTTAGAAAAATCGTTTGATAAATTCTGTTACAAAGACCAAATTTTATCTATTTTTACATCTAAAGAAATCACAAATTATAAAATCGTAACACCGTAATGCACATAGCAATAGCAGGAAATATAGGCGCAGGAAAAACAACTTTAACCAAATTATTGGCGAAACACTTCAAATGGGAACCTCATTATGAAGATGTAGTTGATAATCCTTACTTAGACGATTTCTACCACCAAATGGAGCGTTGGTCGTTTAATTTGCAGATTTACTTCTTGAATAGTCGATTCCGTCAGGTGTTGCAAATTCGCGAAAGCGGAAAGAAAATCATTCAGGACAGAACGATTTATGAAGATGCTTATATTTTTGCTCCCAACTTATATTCGATGGGCTTAATGACAAGTCGTGATTTTGAAAATTACACTTCTTTGTTTGAATTAATGGAATCGTTGGTAAAAGCGCCTGATTTATTAATTTACTTAAGAAGCTCTATTCCTAACTTAGTAGGTCAAATTCACAAACGCGGACGTGATTACGAAAACTCTATTTCGATTGATTATTTAAGCCGTTTGAACGAAAGATATGAAGCTTGGGTACAAACTTATACTAAAGGAAAATTATTGATTATCGATGTTGATAATATAAATTTCGTTGATAATCCTGAAGATTTAGGAAACATCATTAATAGAATTGATGCTGAATTGAACGGGTTATTTTAGAAACACGAATTGCACTGATTTACATAAATAAAAAAATGCCTCTAAAAATTTAGAGGCATTTTTTTATTTCTAAAGCTTTGCTAAATCTTATTCTTGTAGATTATTTCCTATATTTACTAAATCTATTCATATATAGATTTAGTAAAAGGTTACAATATGGAAATAAAGCCTATAAAAACAGAAAAAGATTATGACTTGGCTTTAGAAAGAGTAAATGTTCTTTTTGACGCCGAGCCTAATACAGTTGAAGCTTACGAATTAGATATTTTAGTAACACTTATTGAAAAATATGAGCAAATACATTATCCTATTCCAGAACCTGATCCAATCGAAACTCTCTAAATAAAAAAATGCCTCTAAGTTTTAGAGGCATTTTTTATTTTTAAAGCTTTGTCAAAGTTTAAAACTTTGACAAAGCTATCAAGTTATTCTTTATTTAGCTGCTTCGATTTTTGCTTTTACTTCAGCTTCTGTGCCTTCATAAACTTCTGTAGTTGTCTTGTCATTTACTGTTTTAGTAACGGTTCCAACTGTTACTCCATTAACCGTAGATAAATTAACCTCAAGTCTGTTTTTACTATATTTAGTAGTATCAAAACAATCTGTTCTCTGGTTGTTTACATATTTTCCGTTTGCATCATAATGCGCCAAGCATTTTGCTGTTTCTTCGGCAGTGCAACCTTTTTCTTTACAAGCTTTGATACATTCTTCTTTAGTCATACCTGACAAGTCTCCGCATTTAGAAACTCCGCCTGCATGCATTTCAGTTTTTGCACAACATGAACCTTTTTCTACCATAGCTGAAGCAGAATGTCCATCACCTAAAATAGGCGCAACTACTAAACCAATCAAACAAGTTAATTTAATAAGAATGTTCATTGATGGTCCAGATGTATCTTTAAATGGATCTCCAACTGTATCTCCAGTTACTGCAGCTTTGTGCGCATCAGAACCTTTATACGTCATTTCGCCATTGATCATAACTCCTGCTTCAAAAGATTTTTTAGCATTATCCCAAGCTCCTCCGGCATTGTTTTGGAAAACTGCCCAAAGAACTCCAGATACGGTAACTCCAGCCATATATCCTCCTAACATTTCAGCTATTAACTGGTTGTTATCTGCGTAAACTAATTTACCTAATAATACTATTGCAATTGGAAAACCAATTGTTAGGATTCCTGGCAACATCATTTCGCGCAAAGCAGCTTTTGTCGAAATTTCAACACATTTTCCGTATTCAGGTTTTCCGGTTCCTTCCATAATTCCAGGAATTTCTTTAAACTGACGACGCACTTCGTAAACCATATCCATTGCAGCTTTTCCAACAGAATTCATGGCTAAAGCCGAGAAAACTACCGGAATCATTCCACCAACGAATAACATGGCTAAAACTGGTGCTTTAAAAATATTGATTCCATCAATTCCTGTAAAAGTTACATAGGCAGCAAATAATGCTAATGACGTTAACGCTGCAGATGCAATCGCAAAACCTTTTCCTGTTGCTGCAGTTGTATTTCCAACTGAATCTAAAATATCTGTTCTTGTACGAACTTCTTTTGGTAATTCGCTCATTTCGGCAATTCCTCCAGCGTTGTCAGATATTGGTCCAAAAGCATCAATTGCAAGCTGCATAGCTGTTGTTGCCATCATTGCAGATGCCGCTAAAGCTACTCCGTAAAAACCTGCTAATGCATATGAAATCCAGATTGCTGCTGCAAACAATAATACCGTTGGAAACGTAGAAATCATTCCTGTTGCCAAACCTGCAATTACGTTTGTTCCTGCTCCTGTTGATGATTTTTGTACAATTGCCATAACGGGTTTTGTACCTAATCCTGTATAATATTCTGTCACCGATGAAATAGCTCCACCAACTACTAATCCAACTAAAGTCGCATAGAAAACACGCATTGATGAAATTGCTTTTGATCCTTCGCCAAAAAATGTCATTTGCATTGTTTCCGGTAACATGTGCTGTACTAAAAAGAAACAGGCAACTGCAGTTAAAGCAATTGAAACCCAGTTTCCTATATTTAATGCTTTTTGTACTTGTGCTTCTTTAGCATTATCGTCAGTAATTTTTACTAATAATGTTCCTATAATAGAAAATATAATTCCGAAACCGGCAATTGACATTGGCAATAAGATTGGTCCAATTCCGCCAAAAGCATCCTGAATACTTCCGCCCATATCTTTTATAACATAGTTTCCAAGTACCATTGCTGCTAAAACAGTTGCTACATATGAACCAAATAAATCTGCTCCCATTCCGGCAACGTCTCCAACATTATCTCCAACGTTATCTGCAATTGTAGCAGGATTACGCGGATCATCTTCTGGAATTCCAGCTTCAACTTTACCAACTAAATCTGCACCAACATCGGCAGCTTTAGTATAGATTCCACCACCAACTCTGGCAAACAAAGCAATTGATTCTGCACCAAGTGAAAAACCAGCTAATGTCTCCAAAACAACGGTCATTGTTTCTGTATCTTTCCAAACTCCGCCAGAAAATAAATTAAAGAAAATTATAAAGAAAGCTGTTAAGCCTAAAACGGCTAATCCTGCAACGCCTAAACCCATTACGGTTCCTCCGCCAAAAGAAACTTTTAGTGCTTGTGGCAAACTTGTACGTGCGGCCTGAGTTGTTCTTACGTTTGTTTTAGTTGCTATTTTCATACCTATATTACCTGCATAAGCCGAAAAAAGCGCTCCAAAGATGAATGCTACTACAATTAATAAATGCGTTTTTACACCCGGAATAAAAGTAATTCCTGCTAAAGCTATACTTGCAATAATTACAAAGATGGTTAATAGTTTATATTCTGCTTTTAGGAAGGCCAGTGCTCCTTCGTAGATGTAATCTGAAATTTCTTTCATTTTACCATCTCCAGCATCTTGTTTTAAAACCCAAGTCCTTTTTATTCCCATGAAAAGTAATCCTAAAATCGCCATGACAATTGGCAAGTAAATCATAAATGCATTCATAATATAGTAATGGTTTTTGGTTAATAGTCAATAAACTAACTAAAACGAATTTAAACAAAAAAGCAATACTCCTAACGGTAGTATTGCTTTTTTTATAATAGAATAAGGTAAAAATTATTTAATACTAAATAATCCCTCTGGTTTATTTTCAATGTCATCAAAACGCTTAGTACACTCAGCAATGATTGCAAATGCTTCGTTTACGTCTCCCCAACCTTCTACATCTACTTGTTTGTTTTCAAGATCTTTGTAAACCTGGAAGAAATGCTCGATTTCTTTCAACAAGTGTCCATTAATATCTGAAAGGTCATTTAATGAATTCCAGATTGGATCTGAAACTGGTACACAAATGATTTTTTCGTCTGGTCCTTTATCATCTGCCATATGGAAAACACCAATTGGTTTTACTTCAATAACACAACCAGGGAAAGTTGGCTCGTTTATTAAAACTAATACATCAAGAGGGTCTCCGTCAAGTGCTAAAGTTTCTGGAATAAATCCGTAATCAGCCGGGTACATCATTGAAGAGAATAACATTCTGTCGAAACGCATTCTTTTGATTTCAAAATCATACTCGTATTTATTTCTGCTTCCACGTGGTATTTCGATTAATACATCGAAAGTCGTTAGTTTGTCTGCGGTCATTTTCGTTTTTTATTTTTTCTATAATTTCGATTGCAAAAGTAACTAAAGAATCCTTTTTTACAATGAAAAAAGTACATTAATCTATGTATTTATTCATTAATTAATGTACTTTTCCATTTATATAACAGACAGTTAATAAGTAATTTTCCTGTTTCGCTTATTTAAGTAATAATGCCACAGCAAATATGTCGCATAAGAACGATACGGACTCCATTGTTTTGCATGAATTTCCATTTCTTGTTTGTCTTGAATATCAAGCAATTCCTTGATGGTATTTATGACTGCAATATCTCCCAACGGAATTAAATCGGGTTCCTGTAAACAAAACATCAGGTAAATATCAATAGTCCAATTTCCGATTCCTTTTAGTTTAATGAGTTCTTCCCGTACTTGTTCTGCAGATTTTGTGGCGAGACTTTCTATATCTAATTCTTTGTTTAAAACAGCTTCTGCCAAAATTTTGATATACTTTGTTTTTTGCCGACTTACGCCAAGGTTTCTAAATTCTTCGTCTGACAAAACCGACATCGTTTCCGGATTGCAAGTTGTGTAAGCTTTGATTTTTAAAAATGTGGCTTTCGCCGAATCTACAGAAACCTGTTGTTCGAGAATTAACAAAACCAATGTTTCAAAACCTTGCGGACGCTTTGGAATTGGAGGCAATCCATATTTGTCGATAATTTCCTGAAATATTCGATTTTTGGTTGATAGAAAATCTATGGCTTCTTGCATACTTGATTTTTTTTTAGCCCCGATTACTTCACTTAACTTTCATTTTAATCGGAGTTCAGTGAACTTCGTTTGAAGCGGTATCCTTTTTCTGGCTTCTTTAGCCAGGAAAAGATACAAGCGGATAGCGGGAATAGCTTCTAAAATTAATTAAAAAAAATCTCTCAAAGTCACAGAGTCGCGAAGTTTTGTTTACACACAGATTCTACAGATACAAATTCTAAAATTTTCATCTTTAAAATAAATTATTAGAGTTTGTATGAAAAAAAATAAGCATAAAAAAAGTCGCAAAGACCTAAACCTTTGCGACTTTGTAACTTTGATCCTTTGCACCTTTCTAATTAGAAATAGAATCCGAAAGATCCTTTTACTGCAAATTTATTAGCATCAGGTGTATTTAAATAACTTCCTCTCCAAGAGAAATCAATTCGGAAAACTTTAAAGATATTTCCGATTCCTGCGTTATATTCCCAATACACATTTTCTGGTGCATTATAAGGTTGGTCTGAAGCATTTATAGCTCTATTAGCGTTTGAAATTGTTCCGTAAACTCCTTTTACTCCAACAAATTCTCTCCAGTTTAATTTTCTCATAAATGGAATTCTTGCGAATAATCTTCCTCCAAAATCATGATTCCATTGCAAAGTTGTGTACTGATCTGTTATGAATTCGTAGAAATTTAAATTACTAAACGTATTTTCTATAGTAAAATAAGTCTGGTTTCCGGGAATTACACTCATTAATCCTAACGGAATTGTACCAAATGTTTTTCCGGTTTCAAGGATAATATTTGATCTTCCTAATGGTCCTATAATAATAGGCTGTTTGTAATATAATTGTATCTTTTCGTAAGCGAAATCACTTTGCATCACTCCTTTTAGTCCATAACTAAAATTCACAAAGAAATGGGTGAACGGACTATCAACAAGATCACGTTCTACTCCAAAACCAATCGTTTTACGTTTTGGCATCAATTCGAACTGAACATTCGCTTCAAACTGTTTTACTGCACTTTGTACAACTCCTGCAGGATTTACGGGCGTTGGTAAAGTGGTGTAATAATCTAAACTAAAGGTTGGTGATGCTGATTCTAATGTTCTATAAGATACACCAGCCGAAACAACAAAGTTTTTAATTGGCTCCATTTCTACAGAAACATTGCTCAAATTAATATTGGTTAATTTCCCGTTACTTCCTGTTGTAAACAAGGCAGATGAAGCAAAACTTCGTCCTAAAATATCATTTGTAGTAGTTAAACTGGCTCCAATTTGTTCAATATCACGCCTGTTTCCCCCAGAAATTATAACACGTTTTTGTTTATCAACCATCCATTTACCAGAAACTCCGTATTTGAATTTATTGTCGTCAAAACCGTAAGCGGTGTAAGCTTGCAAACGCCAAGGATCGTTTGGTCCAAAGTACGTTCTTCCTCCTACTCTTAATCGTAAACCTTCCACTTCGTTGTAACCAAATGTAGAGAAAATGGGTCCGTAATCGAAGTTTTTAAACTCGACATAACCACTTCCTAAAATAGAAACTAAACTATAAAGTTGCTTGAATCGCTTGACGGTTTGCAAAGTATCTAACATTTTGTAGATTCCTGCTTCGTCTTTATTTAATTTTTCGAAACGATTCTCATCCCAAAATTCGGGCGGTCGATCATAAACAGCATTGTCTATATAATTGACTTCTTCTTTATAAAACTTCTCTGGTTTAGGAATATTGAATTTATGATTTCTAAATAAAGTCGTTCGCTTTCCGTAAACGCCTTTTGATTTTTCTTTTTTATTCAAAGCAAAATCCGACATCATATAATCACGAGTTAATAGAAAAACAGAATCGTTTTCTACTTCAAACTCTTGTTCGATATAAATATCTTTTACCCAGTTAATATTGGCGCTTTTGGTAACGCCCATATTAATTTTTTTAATCGCAAAAGTCGTATCATTTACCCAGAAATCTCCTTTAAAAGTCAATTCATTTTTTCGTCTCGGATAAAAAACGATATTATAACACCATTTTTTGTCAATATAAGCACTGTCTTTTAAGACATAGTTATACACATCAATTCCCGTTCTTGAAAGCGGACTTGTAAAACTTTTATCAAAAAATTTAAGGTGATTGTCGTAGATATTGTAATCTGAATAAAGGTCTTTTACAAATGCCAGAATTTGTTGATTTCCGTTAAATCCAGAGGTTTTACTTCCTGTAATATTTTCTTTTGTTTTCTTTAATTTATTATCTCCGTAAACATCATATACTGATTCGTTGATAAAAATAGGCAAGTATGTTTTTCCGGTAACTTCAGATGTATCAACGTGATTAAAGACAAACTCCATTCCTTTGAAGAGTTTGTTCTTCATAAAAGCACTGTCAATTGTGTTCATGTCGAACTCAACTTTCTCGTACTTTTGCATTTGATATTGATTGAATTGGTACAAACCGTTTTTACGTTTTCGTTCCCAAATTTTTCTCAATATATCTAGCGCCGGATTATTCTTTTTGGATGTTTTTCCTGTAAAAATTACAACTTCATTCAATGCTTCGGCTTCGCTCAAAACAATTTTAAAATCATAATTTACAGCTTTTTCCAAAGGAACTTCGCGATCTGAAAATCCTGCTGATGTAATTAATAAAGCGGTATATGTATTTGGTGATTCCAAATAAAAACGACCATCTTCATTAGAAACTATTCCGATATTTGAACCTTTAAAAACAACATTAGCAAATGGAACAGGCTGATTAGTTTTATCCAAAACAATTCCACTCACTTTAGTTTGTGCAGTAGCAATATTCACAATAGCGAATACAAAAAATAGGCTGAGTAAAATTATTTTCTTTATCATCTGGCAAAAAAAAACTTCATCAATTAATATGACTGATGAAGTTTTAAGAGTATTGTTTAATTTACTATTTGTACATTACTTTCTTTACTGCTTTTACTACATCAGCTGCGTTTGGCAACCAATCTTTTAGTAAAACAGGAGAGTAAGGTGCTGGCGTATCAGCAGTAGTAATACGTTGAATTGGCGCGTCAAGGAAATCAAAAGCTTGTTCCTGAACGATATATGTAATTTCAGATGAAACACTTGCAAATGGCCAAGCCTCTTCTAATATCACTAAACGGTTTGTCTTTTTAACAGATGTAAGAATAGTATCTTTATCCATTGGACGAACTGTTCTTAAATCGATAATTTCACATGAAATTCCTTCTTTTGCTAATTCATCAGCAGCAATAAAAGCTTCTTTAATGATTTTTCCGAAAGAAACAATTGTAACGTCTTTTCCTTCACGTTTAATATCAGCAACCCCTAATGGAATTGTATATTCTCCGTCTGGCACTTCACCTTTATCACCATACATTTGCTCAGATTCCATGAAAATCACAGGATCATTATCACGAATTGCAGATTTTAAAAGTCCTTTTGCATCATAAGGAGTTGAAGGCACAACAACTTTAAGTCCCGGAGTATTAGCAAACCAGTTCTCTAAAGCTTGTGAGTGAGTAGCTCCTAATTGTCCTGCAGAAGCAGTTGGTCCACGAAAAACGATAGGCACATTAAATTGTCCTCCTGTCATTTGACGCATTTTAGCAGCGTTATTTATAATTTGATCAATACCTACTAAACAGAAGTTGAATGTCATATACTCAACAATAGGACGACAGCCGTTCATAGCTGATCCTACTGCAATTCCTGTAAAACCAAGCTCAGCAATTGGAGTATCGATTACTCTTTTTTCGCCAAACTCAGCAAGCATTCCTTTTGAAGCTTTGTAAGCTCCATTATATTCTGCAACTTCTTCGCCCATTAAATATATGGATTCATCGTGACGCATTTCTTCGCTCATCGCTTCACAAATGGCCTCTCTAAATTGTATTGTTCTCATATTTATATTGTATGTTGAATTTTCTGAAGAGCAAAAATAAATATTTTAAATAACTTAAAAGCATAAATTAGATTTAAAATCACACGAACTTCCTCTCGCCTTCCGCTTTTTAACTTTTTAAAATTTATTGTGATAGTTACGAAATCGATGTAAAAGCATCTCTTTCATTCCTAAAACAGTTTTCAGACAAACTCTACTTTTTTTGTTGGATTCTTATTTTTACAAAATTCTTCCTTTAAAACGTAACAATTGAAATTGTAGTATATTTCTAACCAAAGTTTAACAGTTGTTCATACTTACAGCATTACAAAATTCCTAAGAATCAATAGAAATGACTGCATTATCTCTTTTGGATTACTATGAAATAGCTTCAAAATTTCAGAATCTGCGAAATCGTAATAGTTTTCAAAAAATATTATGCGTGCATAGTATATTATTCCGATTTTAATTTCTAAATTTGTAAAAGAATATTATAAATATAAAATATATACTTATGAAAATATTAGTTTGCATCAGCCACGTGCCTGATACTACTTCAAAAATCAACTTCTCCAATGGTGATTCAGAATTCGATACCAATGGTGTACAATATGTAATTAATCCTAATGACGAGTTTGGTCTGACACGTGCAATTTGGTTTCAAGAGCAACAAGGTGCAACTGTAACTGTTGTTAATGTTGGAGGTCCTGATACTGAGCCAACTTTACGTAAAGCATTGGCAATTGGTGCAAACGAAGCTATTCGTGTAAACGCAAATCCAACTGATGGTTTTTTTGTTGCAAAACAACTTGCAGAAGTAATTAAAAATGGTGGTTACGATCTTGTAATTGCAGGAAAAGAATCTCTTGACTATAATGGTGGAATGGTTCCTGGAATGATCGCAGGAATTTTAGGTTCTAATTTTTTAAATTCTTGTACAGCATTAACTGTTGACGGAAATAATGTAAAAGCAGTTCGTGAAATCGATGGTGGAAAAGAAACTGTAAGTACAACTTTACCATTAATTATTGGTGGACAAAAAGGTCTTGTTGAAGAAAAAGATCTTCGTATTCCAAACATGAGAGGAATTATGACTGCAAGAACAAAAGCTCTTACTATTCTTGAGCCGGTTGACGCTCCTGTAAATACAAAAGCGGTAAAATTTGAAAAACCAGCTCCAAAATCAGCAGTAAAATTAGTTTCTCCTGATAATTTAGATGAGTTAATCAATTTATTACACAACGAGGCTAAGGTGATTTAAGATTGTAGAATTTAGATTTTAGATTGCTGATCGCAACGCAAAATCTAAAACTCAACATTTGATTCACTTCAAAATCTAAAATCAATAATCATTTTAGATTTCAATTTTTAAAATCTGAAATCTAAAATCTAAAATCTAAAATTATTATGTCAATATTAATATATGCAGAATCTGCAGAAGGAAAATTTAAAAAAGTTGCTTTTGAATTAGCTTCTTATGCTAAAAAAGTAGCAGAAACTTTAGGAACAACTGTAACCGCTTTAACAGTTAACATTAGCGACGTAAGCGAGTTATCTAAATACGGAGTTGATAAAGTATTAAAAGTAAACAACGATAAATTAGCAGGCTTTACAGCAAAGGCTTACGCCGATGTTATCAAACAAACTGCTGAAAAAGAAGGAACAAAAGTAGTTTTGCTTTCTTCGACTACAGATAGTATTTATCTTTCATCATTAGTTGCAGTGGCTTTAAATGCTGGTTTCGCTTCTAACGTTGTTGGATTACCAATTAGCACTTCTCCTTTTCAGGTAAAAAGAAATGCTTTCTCAAACAAAGCTTTCAACATTACTGAAATCAGTACAGATGTAAAAGTTCTTGGATTAGCTAAAAACTCTTACGGAATTTTCGAAAGTGCAGGATCTGCAACTGAAGAAGATTTTAACCCAACAATTGGAGACAATGATTTTGGAGTAAAAGTAGAATCTGTAGAAAAAGTAACAGGAAAAGTTTCTATCGCTGATGCTGACGTTGTAGTTTCTGGCGGACGTGGATTGAAAGGTCCTGAAAACTGGGGATTAGTAGAAGATTTAGCTGCTGTACTTGGTGCTGCAACTGCATGTTCTAAACCAGTTTCTGATTTAGGATGGAGACCTCACAGCGAACACGTTGGACAAACAGGAAAACCAGTTGCAACTAACTTATATATTGCAATCGGAATTTCTGGAGCGATTCAGCATATTGCTGGTATTAACTCATCAAAAGTAAAAGTGGTTATCAATAATGACCCAGAAGCTCCTTTCTTTAAAGTAGCTGATTATGGCGTTGTTGGAGATGCATTCGAAATTGTACCTAAGTTAATTGAGAAATTAAAAGCTTTTAAAGCTCAACATTCTTAATTTAAAAATCTCTATAAAAATATAGCTGCCTAAAAACAAGATAATCGTATCTTTGTTTTAGGTGGCTTTTTTGTTCCATATTTTTTGATTAAAATTGCACCTTTATTTTTCAATCAAAAAAAGTACTAAAATGAGGCATTAATTGCCCTTTTTTACCCACATATATGAGTCTAGTAAAATTATCCATAAAAGGAATTTCATACAGTCAAACTCAAAATGGCGCTTATGCCTTAATTTTGAATGAAGTCGATGGCGAAAGAAAATTACCTATAGTTATTGGTGCTTTTGAAGCACAGTCAATCGCTATTGCTTTAGAAAAAGAAATAAAACCTCCTCGTCCGTTAACACACGATTTGTTCAAAAACTTCGCCGAAAGATTTGATATTGTCGTAAAACAAGTGATCATTCACAAACTTGTTGATGGCGTTTTTTATTCCAGTTTAATCTGCGAAAGAGATAAAATTGAAGAAATTATCGATGCGAGAACTTCTGATGCAATTGCATTGGCATTACGTTTTAATGCTCCAATTTTCACTTATAAAAACATTTTGGACAAAGCAGGGATTTATCTAAAATCAAATACTGCCGAAACAGATCAGGGTTCTCAGGAAATTGATGATGTACTTTCAAATCCGGAAACTTTTGGACATGAAGAAGAAACAAATCAATCCGGAGATCTTTATGCAAAACATAGTCTACAGGAACTAAATGAGCTTTTAGATCAGGCCGTTTCTCAGGAAGATTATGAAAAAGCTGCAAAAATCAGAGACGAAATCTCGAAAAGATAAAATTATTGTTTAATCGTTGATTTGTTTATTCGTTAAATCGATTAAACAATTAAACGAATAACCGAATAAACAAAAAATGAAACAATACTTAGATTTAGTAAAACACGTTTTAGAAAACGGCAATCAAAAAGGAGACCGAACCGGAACCGGAACAAAAAGTGTTTTTGGTTACCAAATGCGTTTTGATTTAAGTGAAGGTTTCCCAATGGTTACAACCAAAAAATTACACTTAAAATCGATCATTTACGAATTACTTTGGTTCCTAAAAGGCGATACAAATATTAAATATCTTCAGGAAAACGGAGTAAAAATCTGGGATGCATGGGCAGATTCTAATGGAGATTTAGGACCTGTTTATGGACATCAATGGCGTAATTGGAATAGCGAAGAAATTGATCAGATCTCTGAATTAATTACAGAGCTTAAAACAAATCCAAACAGCCGCAGAATGTTGGTTTCAGCATGGAATCCTTCTGTTTTACCGGATACCAAAAAATCATTTGAAGAAAACGTAGCCAATAACAAAGCTGCTTTACCTCCTTGTCATGCGTTTTTTCAGTTTTATGTAACAAGTCCAGATACTGAAAAAGGAGAAACTAAAGGAAAATTATCTTGTCAATTGTATCAACGAAGTGCTGATATTTTTTTAGGAGTTCCTTTTAATATAGCTTCTTACGCTTTATTGACTATGATGATTGCTCAGGTTTGCGATTTAGAATATGGAGAATTTATCCACACTTTTGGAGACGCACACATTTATAACAATCATTTTGAACAATTAGAATTGCAATTGACTCGTGAGCCAAAACCATTACCAAAAATGATTTTGAATCCTGAGATTAAAAACATTTTTGATTTTGATTATAATGACTTCACTCTTGTAGATTACGAACCACACGCCGGCATTAAAGGAAGTGTTGCTGTATAAATATAAAAAAATCCGCTTAAATATTAAGCGGATTTTTTTATACAACTAAAACGCTGTTTTCGCTTCCCGCAAAATCATTCCATTTATAAGAATCTGCCTCAGGATCATTAACATAACTTCCGTCAATTATATACTTAAACTCGTAAATTGCATCTTTTACTAAGTCATAAGTAGCTTTAAAAGTTCCGTTTTTTAACTTACTTAAAGTTCCTTCTTCAATATTCCAGTTGTTGAAATCTCCTACAACTGCAGCCGAATTTGCATCTTTAGCATCAATAGAAAATGTTACTTTAACTACCGGCTTCGTTTTGATAAATTGTTTTTTCAAAGACATAACTATTTAGTTTTTAGATTCATACACTAAATTACACAAATCAAATGAACTTTTAATATCAGCACAATCGATTTACGATAATATCAAAAACGTCCTATTATTTAAATCATATCAATAATTTATGGCGTCATAAATTTTGCATTCTGAATTCGTAACTCATTTTAAAACAAATATTATGACTTCAAAATATTGTGTTTTCAAAATAAATTTTAACTTTATAATCTCATTTACATCACATGGAAAAAGAAGTACACGAACAATACGAATATGCCAGGAGAAGACTCAAGCAAAAAAAAGTGCTTTATTTTCATTTTGTGCTTTTTCTACTAGGAGGATTATTTTTATTTGTGGCTAACAGATTTTTTGGTTTTGGTGATTCCACCAACCAAAATTGGTGCATTTGGGCTATAACAATATGGTTCTTTCTCTTTATTTTACACTTTATAAAGGTTTACATTACAGACCGTTTTATGAATAAAAAATGGGAAAGAGAACAAATTGACAGACTTGTTGCTTTACAGCAAAAAAGAATTACTCAATTAGAATCCAGAATAAATGAGGATACAGAAAAATAAAATTTAGTTTTAGAATACCATGATTATAATGATAGCGGCTGTTGCCGAAAATAATGCCCTTGGAAAAAATAATGAATTGGTTTGGCACTTGCCGAATGATTTTAAAAGATTCAAATCGCTTACAACCAATCATCATATTATTATGGGAAGAAAAACTTTTGAGAGTTTCCCTAAACCATTACCTAACCGAGTTCACGTAATAATTACACGCCAAACAGATTATAATCCGGAAGGTTGTATTGTTGTTGATAGTATTGAAAAAGCAATTGCTGCATGTCCTGAAAACGAAGATTCATACATTATTGGCGGAGGCGAAATTTACAATCTGGGATTACCTTATGCGGATATTATTGAAATAACAAAGGTGCATCATACTTTTGAAGCTGATACTTTCTTTCCTAAAATTAGCGAAAGTGAATGGCAACTTGTAGAAACAGAAGAAAATTTTAAAGATGAAAAACATCTTTATGATTATACTTATGAAACTTACATTAAGAAATAAAAAAAAACACCCTCTTTTGGAGGATGTTTTTTAAAACGATTGATTTTTAGATCTGCCTCTTTCGAGAAATAGTTTTGGAAAAAAAATCACAAATGTCATAGAGACATCTGAAACAACTGAATAACATAAATGTTAAATTGAGAACAAGTCTCAAAAGAGCCTTTAATAACAAATACCACTAAGATATTAAAGGCAAGAAATTAAAATTTCCAAAAACAAATTTAATCCTAAGAACGTATTTCGCACTTTTAAAGAGTATTGACCCCAAGAACAATACTTTCAAAACCACTTTCAAGAACAAACGAATTACCAGTGCAAAAAAAGCATCCGTTTGATTTGAGTCATTTATAACTACCAATCATTAAATCTTTATCATTTTTACTTTAGCAAATGTGGGCATTAAATAGATGCTTCACAATACCCACTTTTGGTGATTTTTTCAAAATACCCACTTTTGGTGATGCCAAAACACACTTATAATTAAGCGCAAATAATCATTCTGAAAACATTTGATTTACAAATAAAAAAACTCAATTACAGTTAACCTAGATTGTTTATATTTGCCTAAATAAAAAAAATGTCTGAAAAAATAACCCCATATAAAGACTCTTCTTTAGGCAAGAAAGAGCAAGTTGCCCAAATGTTTGATAACATTTCTGGGAACTACGACAATTTAAACCGTGTAATATCTTTTGGAATTGATGTTAAATGGCGAAAAAAAGTATTGAAAATTGTTTCGGATACAAAACCAAAAATCATTCTTGATATTGCAACAGGAACTGGCGACCTGGCTATTTTAATGGCACAAACTAATGCCGAAAAGATAATTGGACTGGACATTTCTGCCGGAATGCTTGAAGTTGGAAAAAAGAAAGTAGAAGAAAAAAAACTATCTAATGTTATTGATTTAGTTTTAGGAGATTCTGAAAACATACCTTTCGAAGACAATTATTTTGACGCTATAACTGTTGGTTTTGGAGTTCGAAATTTTGAAAATCTGGAAAAAGGTTTTTCTGAAATATTAAGAGTTTTAAAGCCAAATGGTGTTTTTGTAATCTTAGAAACATCTGTACCGGACAAAACACCATACAAACAAGGATATAGTTTTTACACTAAAAACATACTGCCAATTATAGGGAAATTGTTTTCTAAAGACAATTCTGCTTATGGTTATTTATCTGAATCTGCTGCGGCTTTTCCGTATGGAGAAAAGTTAAACAATATTTTGAGAAAAATTGGGTTTATAGATGTTGTAGCTTTGCCTCAAACTTTTGGTGTTGCAACCATTTATTCTGCGTCTAAAAAATAGTATGAAAAAAACTGTAATCTTAATTTTATTAGTCTTATTATCCTCAAAAGGATATTCGCAATTTGCTAAAAGTATGTTTAGCAAAGATCCTATCATTAATCTTGAAAACTGGCAAAAGCAACGCCTGTATTTTGGATATTATTTAGGATTCAACAGTTTCGATTTTAAATTTGACTACAAAACCCCGGTTCCGGATGATATTCAGGTAAAAAAAACAACGGGATTTAATGTTGGAGTTGTTGCTGATTTAAGATTGCAGGAATATATTAATTTGCGATTTGAACCAGGTTTGTATTACACAAAACGCGATTTATATTATCCGCATCTACCTGGGGAGTCTACATCTTTTTATTTAAGAGAAGTAAACAGTACTTATATACACTTTCCTTTATTATTAAAATTCTCTTCTTTAAGAACAGGAAACATTCGTCCTTATTTAGTTGGAGGATTGTCTACTACATTAAACTTATCGAGCAACGCAAAATCAAAAGACGACAACTTTGAAGGGAAATTCAGAGTTAAACAATGGACTGCGGCTTATGAAGTTGGTTTTGGAATTGACTTATTCTCTGAATATTTCATTTTCTCTCCTTCTATTAGAGGAATGTTTGGTATAAACGACGAACTAATTCGTGATAATCCTGCAAATGGAGCAAGTCCCTGGACAGGTAACATTGATTCTATGAAGTCTCGAGCAATTTTAATTAATTTTACTTTTCACTAAAACAAAAACCTAACTGTTTCGTTTAAACTCACTAAGGATAATTGCCGTTGCGGTCGCTACATTTAAACTTTCTGTTTTTTGCAGCTCGCCAAATCTGGGAATTGTGAGACGGCTTGTAACTATTTTTTCAATCTCTGCCGAAATACCATTGGCTTCATTACCCATGACAATAATTCCGTTTTGAGGTAAATTTGATTGATAAATATTATCTCCGTCCATAAATGTACCAAAAACCGGCAAATTTGTCTGATTGATAAAAGTTTCTAGATTAACATAATTTACGTTTACTCTGGCAATAGAACCCATTGTAGCTTGGACAACTTTTGGATTATAGATATCGACTGTTTCTTTCGAACAAACAATCTGCTTAATTCCAAACCAATCGCAAAGACGTAAAATCGTTCCTAAATTTCCGGGATCACGAATGTCATCTAAAGCTATAATCAAACCTGAATCAATTATTTTATTTTCGGCAGGAATTTTAAAAACTGCCAAACAAGAATTTGGAGTTGTCAGAGCGCTTATTTTTTTAAGTTCCTGCTCGTTTATAAGGGTTCGTTTTGAAGACTGAACTTCTTCAAAATCATTTAGAGTGGTGTATAAATGCTCTAATTCAAAATTGGATTGCAACAATTCTTGAATTACTTTTACTCCTTCGGCGAAAAATAATTGATTTGCAAAACGTTGCTTTTTTTGATGTAAACTTGAGATAAGTTTTATTTGGTTTTTACTAACCATAAAATAATGTACTTTTGAATTAAATATTTAAGAACACTTGAAAAAGAATTCCACAAAAATAATAGCATTTATCCTAATAGCAATATTTATTTGCGCTTGTAATGCCGTAAAAAGAGTTCCCGATGGAAAAAACCTTCTTGTAAAAAATAATATTCTTGTAAATGGTAAGGCTACAAATGATGAAACTGCCGCAAATCAAATGTATCAAAAACCAAATGGTACTTTGCTGGGTTTTAAATTACGACTTAACTTATACAATTTAGCTAACTTAAATCCAGATTCTACTTATAAAGCAAAATTCAAAAATAACCCGGGACTTTACGAGCGCCAAGCCAAAATCTTATCTGCAAAACAAGTAGATCGTCTTGGACAATCCTTTTTCTACAAAGGTATTCATGAATTCTTGAAAAATACCGGTGAAGCTCCAGTTATTATTGATACTGCAAAGACAAAAAAATCATTATTGCGTTTGAAATTTTACTATTTCAACAATGGTTTTTTTAATGTTGCCACAGATTACACCATTGATAGTGTTGCACGAAAAAAAGCCAAAATAAATTATAATATCACTACTGGTCCAGCGTACATTCTTGATACTATCAGAACCAATATAATGACTCCTGCATTAGACTCATTATATAAAACAAATCCTGAAGCGTCTCTTTTAAAATCCGGTAATCAATATAAAACTTCTGATTTTGAAGAAGAAAAAAATCGTATAACTACTTATTTTAGAAATCACGGCGCTTATTATTTCCAGCCTACTTATGTTACTTTTGATATTGACACCATTGGAAAAAAGAACAAAGCAGATGTAACCTTAATTATCAACAACAACAATATTCAGGAAAGGGATTCAAGCAGAACAGAACCGTTTAAATTGTATAAAATTAGTGATGTCAATATTTACACTGATTACTCGGCAGCAAATGCAAAAACTAAAATCACTGATAGCACAACTTATAATAATTTCAACTTATACAGTTATAAAAAATTAAAGTACAAACCACGTGCTATTACAGATGCTGTTTTTATCAATAAAGGAGGTATTTTCTCTGACACGAGAACAACTCTTTCGTCAAGATATTTAAACAACTTAAAGATCTTTAATTATCCTTCTATTCAATATGAAGTTGACAAACGCGACTCAACGGCACAATCCTTAATTGCGAATGTTTATTTGACTCCAAGAAAAAAATATAGTTTTGGTGCTACTTTTGACGTAACGCACTCTAACATTCAGGATTTTGGTATTGGAGCGAGTATTTCTGAAACTATTCGAAATGTATTTAACAGAGCTGAAACACTCGAAATTTCGACACGTTTAAACATAGGTTCTTCTAAGGATATGGCGAATCCGAATAATAACTTTTTTAATGTTTCTGAATACGGTGTCGATTTAAAACTGAATTTCCCAAGAATACTTATGCCTTTTGGAACTGAGAAAATTATTCCGAAAAGGATGATTCCTTCCACAAGTGTTTCGGCAGGTTTTTCCAAACAAAGAAACATTGGTTTGGATAAAGAAAATTTCACGGGCGGAATTGCTTATAATTGGTCTCCAAAAAGAAATAATACTGCAAAACTGGAATTACTAAATGCCCAATTTGTACGCAACTTAAATCCGGGTAATTATTTTAATGTCTATACTTCTTCTTATAATGAATTAAATAGTATTGGTAAAGATTACAATATTGATCCTTTAAACTGGGGGCAAGATCCGGCAGAGCAAGCGAATAAAGATTTGACTATCCCAAAAGGAACTGCTGGTTTCACTAAGGATGTACTAACAAACCAAACAGCTTTAGTACCGGGAGATCCTCAATATAAAGACGTTGAAAGTATTGAAGAAAGAAGAATTCGTCTGACCGAAAATGACTTTATTCTGGCAACAAGTTATACGTTTACCAAAACAACCAAAAAAGATCTTGCTGATAATACTTTCTACCAATTTAAAACAAAGATAGAATCTGCAGGAACTTTATTATCTGCTATTTCAAGTATTGCAAACTTACCTAAAAATGCAAATGGCAATTACGAAATATTCAATTTAGCTTATTCAGAATATATAAAAACCGAATTTGATTATATCAAACACTGGGATTTTGGAAAAGAAAAAGTATTAGCAGTACGAAGCTTTTTTGGAATTGCTATTCCTTTTGGAAATTCAAATTATATTCCGTTTTCACGAAGTTATTATTCCGGAGGTTCAAATGACAATCGTGCATGGCAACCTTATGCATTAGGTCCGGGAAGCACGAATGCCGTTAATGATTTTAACGAGGCAAATATGAAAATTGCGATGAGTGCTGAACTTCGTTTTAAAATTTTTGGTGATGTTAAAGGAGCTGTCTTTGCAGATGCCGGAAATATCTGGAATGTGCTCGATAATGTGATCGATGAGAAGGCAAAATTTGACAGCGTAAACGATTTAGCTGAAATTGCATTGGGAACAGGATTCGGTTTACGATACGATTTAAGCTTTTTTGTTATTCGTCTAGATTTAGGCTTTAAGACCTATAATCCAGCACATGACAAAGGAGATCGTTGGTTTAAAGAATACAATTTTGGTCACTCGGTTTTAAATTTTGGGATAAATTATCCATTCTAATGCTAATTAATTCTTATTTTTGCAACCTAAAAACTAAAAACAACTATAAAAAAAATTACAATGGCACACAATATTAAACCAGGAGTAGCTACAGGAGATCAGGTTCAGGAGATTTTTAATTATGCAAAAGAAAAAGGTTTTGCTTTACCAGCAGTAAACGTTACTGGGTCAAGCACAATCAATGGAGTTCTTGAAACTGCAGCAAAACTAAACGCGCCAGTTATTATTCAATTTTCAAACGGAGGAGCACAATTTAACGCTGGAAAAGGATTATCAAATGCAGGTGAAAAATCAGCTATCGCTGGTGGAATCGCTGGAGCAAAACACATTCATACTTTGGCAGAAGCTTACGGTGCAACTGTAATTCTTCACACTGACCACTGTGCAAAAAAATTATTACCTTGGATTGATGGTTTATTAGATGCTTCTGAAAAACATTTTGCAGAAACAGGAAAACCATTATTCAGTTCTCATATGATCGATTTATCTGAGGAGCCAATAGAAGAAAACATCGAGATCTGTAAAGAATACTTGGCTAGAATGAGCAAAATGGGAATGACATTAGAAATCGAACTTGGTATTACAGGTGGCGAAGAAGATGGTGTTGACAACTCTGATGTTGATAGCTCAAAATTATACACTCAGCCAGAAGAAGTAGCTTATGCTTACGAAGAATTATCTAAAATAAGCCCTAAATTTACAATTGCAGCTGCTTTTGGAAACGTTCACGGTGTTTACAAACCAGGAAACGTAAAATTAACTCCAAAAATCTTAAAAAATTCTCAAGATTACGTACAAAACAAATTCAACACTGGACATAACCCAGTAGATTTCGTTTTCCACGGAGGTTCAGGTTCTACACTTGAAGAAATCAGAGAAGGTATTAGCTACGGAGTTATCAAAATGAACATTGATACAGATTTACAATTTGCATATACTGAAGGAATTCGTGATTACATGGTTAAAAACATTGACTATTTAAAATCTCAAATTGGTAACCCAGAAGGTGCTGATGTTCCTAACAAAAAATATTATGACCCAAGAAGATGGGTACGTGAAAGCGAAGTGACATTCAATACAAGACTTGAGCAAGCTTTTGCAGACTTGAATAACGTAAATACACTTTAAATTTTAGATTTCTGAATTTAGATTCCGGACTTCTAAAAAAGCCTGGAATTTAAATTTTAAATCAGATTAAAAATCTAAACTTTAAAATCTACATTCTAAATTTAAAAAAATGGCTTGGTTTAAAAGACAGGAAAAAGGGATTACGACTGCTACTGAAGATAAGATGGACGTTCCGAAAGGATTGTGGTACAAATCTCCTACTGGAAAAATTATTGACGCTGACGAATTAGCCAGAAACTTATTTGTTAGTCCGGAAGATGATTTCCACGTTAGAATTGGAAGCGCAACCTATTTTGAAATTTTATTCGACAATAATGACTTTGTTGAATTAGATAAAAACATGACATCAAAAGATCCGCTGCATTTTGTTGATACAAAAAAATATGCTGACAGATTGAAAGATGTAATGGAGAAAACTCACCTGAAAGACGCTGTGCGTACAGGAGTGGGAAAATCTAAAGGAAAAGAACTTGTAATTTGCTGTATGGATTTTGCCTTTATTGGTGGATCTATGGGAGCTGTTGTTGGAGAAAAAATTGCCAGAGGTATTGATCACGCGATCAAAAACAAATTACCTTTTGTAATGATTTCTAAATCTGGTGGAGCTCGTATGATGGAAGCTGCTTATTCTTTAATGCAATTAGCAAAAACTTCTGTGAAATTGGCTCAATTGGCCGAAGCAAAATTACCTTATATTTCTCTTTGTACTGATCCAACTACCGGAGGAACAACTGCATCATATGCTATGTTAGGAGATATTAATATTTCTGAGCCAGGAGCTTTGATTGGTTTTGCTGGTCCTCGTGTTGTTCGCGATACTACAGGAAAAGATTTACCAGAAGGTTTTCAAACTGCTGAGTTTCTTTTAGAGCACGGTTTCCTAGACTTTATCACGCCTAGAAAAGAATTGAAAGACAAAATTAATTTGTACATCGATTTGATTCAAAATAATACAATTAGATAGTTTCCGAACTTCTTAACATATAAAATCCCATTCGCTTCGGCTAATGGGATTTTTTTATATCTTTAATTCAAATCTTATTTCTATGGCGAAAATTTTTATTGCATTTATGATTTGCTTGCTTCTTTTGAATTGTGCTAAAAAAGAGGAAAAAGCTGTAAATAAAAACAAACCTTACATCATCTCCTATGAAGACAAAGAACTTAAAAAACATTACGATTCATTAAAAGTAACTCCTCCATCAACAAAAGGATTTTTCTATGGAGAAAGCCAATTAATAATTGACAAAAAAGGAAATTTATATTTTTATCAAAAAGAATATATTCAAATTTTATGCAGCTACGGTAGAGAAAAAGATACACTTCCACATTTTCTTAATTTACAACCAAAAGACATTGTCAAAATTCCGAAAAAATGTCTAAACGATTTTCTCTCAGAAAATATTTTAACCAAAGAGAAAAAGAGACATATTTTAATAATAGGCTCACAAAGCGATACAATTAAAAATCCCTACTTTTTGGATTTTCTAAAGAGCAATATCATACAAACGTACTACATAAGAAGAACAACACAAGAAGAAGATACTGTTTTGAAATACAAAAACAATAGTGATTACTATTATTCTGATGATATTAAATGGGATCGAACTAAAATTAAACTTCCAAACAAAAACTAATATTGAATCGTTAAATATATATCGTTCCTACGGAACTTTTGAACTTGTCGTTTTATCTCACAACGGAATAAATTCCGTTGCTACCAATCACTAATTCCTACGGAATATTTTGTGACTTTTAATTTCAATCTTAATTCGCATCTTAATAAATTCCGTTGTTATCAATGTTTAATTCTTATGGAATATTTCCTGAATTGTAATTTCAATCTTAACTGATTAATACTTGTCTGAAAAATTGTATTTTTGTTTCTAATACAATAAATAATAGTTTTGTACCCAAGCAAACTACTAGAAAATGTATCAAACATAAATTCATCTGTTTTTTACCAAAATCTATTTTCTTTAAAGCATTATAAATATCTTTGAATTATGAGCACAGCATTAAAACCAAATCATATAGGACGAAAAATTAGCCGTATTCGTGAACTTAAAGACATGAAACAAGAAGCTTTGGCGCAAGCCTTAGGAACAAATCAGCAAGCGATTTCGGCATTAGAAAATAGCGAAACTATAGAAGATTCAAAACTTGCCGATATTGCAAAAGCTCTTGGAGTAAGCGTTGAAGCTATCAAGAATTTTACCGATGAAAATATGATTACTTATTTCAACAACTTTTACGACAATAGTTTTGCACATGGAATGACTAGTCCATATAATTGCACTTTCAATCCATTAGACAAAGTAGTTGAACTTTATGAGCGTTTGGTTCAGGTAGAAAAAGAAAAGAATGAATATCTGGAAAAATTATTAAAAAATAAATAAGCTTTTTCAAAAACATATTGAGTTCCATAAAAAAAATCCGAAGAATATCTCTTCGGATTTTTTTATCCTAAATAACGAATATGTGTCGTTCCTACGGAACTTTTAAAAATGGGGTTTCATCTCCCAACGGAATAAATTCCGTTGCTACCAATCACTAATTCCTACGGAATATTTTTTTTACTTTGGGAGTTTAACCTTAATTCTGAACGGAATAAATTTTGTTGTTAACAATATTTAATTCCTGCGGAATATTTCTTGATTTTACAATTTCAACCTTAATTATAAATCATCCTGCCTTTTTCAAATCTTTTTTTAATTCTCTTTCGGCAATTTTAAAAGCTAGTTTCTCGCGCCATATTGCATAACGTTCTCTAAAAACGATTTTTACAGCGCTATCGACTGCGCCATGCATAAACAAACTCCAAACGCTCGCCATTTTTCGCGTTATAGATTTATCCCACGCACGAAGACTGAGCGAAAAAGAACCGTCAATATATCGCATCCAATGCCACATTCCGGTTGGCATAAATAACGTATCTCCATGTTCCAGAAAAACTTCATATCCTTCGACACCTTTTAAAGCAGGAAACTTTTCAAAATCCGGATTAGAAACATCGTAATCTTCTAAAGCATAAGTTGTATTTGGAACGCAGTAAAGTCTTTTTTTCCATTTGTAATCAAAAAGGATAATATGTTTTCTGCCTCCAAAATGAGTATGAAAAAGATGCGGCAAATCGATATCATAATGCAAAAAGGTAAAAGCACGCGAACCTCCAAAAAACATCGCTGGCATACTTTCTATAAAGCCTCCCATTAATTCTTTTGGCACTTTTACATCATTAACCAATTCAGGCTTATGCTTGAACAGATTGAAGAAAAAAATACGCAATTGTGTTGGCTCTCTTTTTATTAAATCAAGATATTCTCCAAATTTCATACTTGCAATCGAAGCGTTGATTAATTTCTTGGGATCGGCTTTTGAGTTATCGACAAGTTTTACCTCAATATCTCCCGCAATTTCCTTAAAATAATCGGTTGTCCATTTTTCTCTTGCAGGCCAATCTTTTGTCAATCCTTTTATGATTAAAGGTTTCTTTTTATCTAAATATTTCTTTTTAAAATCTTCTCTGGAAATAGACTCAACAACATCAACAGGTTTTAATATAAAGCTCATTTATTCAGTAATTTAAATTGTCTATCTACCAAATTTATTTAATTATTTTGAGCTCAGAGCATTTACAGTAAAATATTACAAGAAAAATATGTTTTGTTCTTCTTCAAAAAACCTCAATTTACTTTTATAATTGTCAAATTCCGAACTGTTTTATTTTCAAGACTAAACAATCAAACACAAAAAAACCGAAGAAAGATTCTTCGGTTTTATATTTATTCCCAAAAGATTCAAAGCAATTACCTAATACAAGAAAACCTCTGAACCTTTGCAACTCTGCAACTTTGGACCTATTTCAAAGAAGCCATATCAATTACAAAACGATATTTAACATCGCTTTTATTCATACGATCGTAAGCTTCATTGATATAAGACATATCGATTATTTCAACATCTGACGTAATATTATGTTCGGCACAGTAATCTAGCATTTCCTGTGTTTCTTTGATTCCGCCAATCAAACTTCCTATAATGCTTCTTCTTTTCATGATTAAACTAAAAACAGGAATTTCTGCCGGAGCTGGCGGAGCACCAACAACAATCATAGTTCCGTTAGTTTTTAGCAAATTCAAATAAGCATTATGATCGTGTTTTGCCGAAACTGTATTTAAGATAAAATCAAAACTATTAGCAAGAGATTCCATAGTTCCAGGATTTGAAGTCAAAGCAAAATGATGTGCTCCAAGTTTTTTTGCATCGGCTTCTTTAGATGGTGAATGGCTTAACATCGTAACTTCGGCACCAAAAGAAACGGCAAATTTCACTGCCATGTGTCCCAAACCTCCAAGTCCTAAAACTCCAACTTTATGTCCTTTTCCAACTTTTAAATAACGCAATGGAGAATAAGTTGTAATTCCAGCGCACAATAATGGCGCTACTCCACGCAAATCAAGTTTTTCTGAAACATGAAGAGTATAACTTTCATCAACAATAATACTGGTTGAATATCCTCCACGAGTCGGTATATCTGTTCCTCTTTCTACACTATTGTAAGTTCCTGTCATTCCTTCGTCACAAAACTGCTCCTCGCCTGCCTGACAACTTGGGCATACTCTGCAAGAATCAACAAAGCAACCAACGCCTGCTAATTCTCCCACTTTAAATTTGGATACTTCGCTGCCAACAGCAACGATTCGTCCAACAATTTCGTGTCCGGGAACTAGAGGATAATTTACAGGTCCCCACTCCCCTTTTGCAGTATGAATATCTGAATGGCAAACGCCGCTATATAAAATTTCTATCTGAACTTGATGAGCACCAACTTCTTTTCTTTCAAACGTGTAGGGTTTTAACGGATTTACAGCATCATAGGCTGCATAAGCTTTTACTGGTATCATATTATCATATTTTTAATTAGGGTATTAAAATTACGACAAAATTCGACATCAAAATGAAAATCGAAGTTGTAAAAAGAACAATTAAGGGTAAATTATTTCTTATTGTTCTTTGAGCCAATAGATTTTGTTTTAAAACAAGTCAAGTCGATAAATAAGGTCATTATAACTCTTGATGTTTTCTTTCATGGATCTGATTTTCCACAAATATGATTCTGAACATTCAAGCATGTATGTTATATCCTCATTATACAAATTCGTAAAATCATTTTTATTTAAAATATTTTCCAAAAATTTGATACTACTAAAATACATATTTTCATTTTTGGACAAATCCACCAACATTTCTTTTAATTCATTTTCATAATCAGCTTCCAACTCTTCGTTTCTCAATATATTCTTTAAAAGTACAAGAGAAAGAAAATCTATAACTAATTTAAAGTCGTTAGAATATGAAGGAGTATTTAAGTCATTCCAAGAAGTATTTATTTTTTCTAACTTATCATCAAAGTCATTTATTCCATATTCTCCAAAACAATAAAATATTATTTTCTCTTCCCTGCTATGCAAATCTCCAATTTCTATTAGACCCAGATTATCCAAAAAATTCACATCTCTCTCTAATTCCTCACCATGACACTTAAATATCCATCTAAAAATCACTTCAAACTCAGTATGGTTTATTCTAAAGAAATTAGACCTTATCTTTTCTATAATGTCGTCATATGAAACTTTGAAATATTCTGTATCTAAATTATATGAAAAAACCAATTCTTTAAAACTTTCTAAAAAAGAGCTATCCTTTATTAATGGAAATAAATTTGTCTCAATTTTTAATTTATCTATTTTATAAAATTCTATTCTACCACTCATTTCTTAAAAAAAATTACATTCCGGTTCTGATGGCTTCTACCGGATCTAAATTTGCAGCCGAAATTGCTGGCAATATTCCCGAAATTAATCCGATAAGTGCGGCCAATCCGGTTCCTAAAAGTATATTTCCTAAACTAAGAACAAATTCAAAATCGAGCGCTTTTGTTAGAATGACCGAAATTCCCCAAACCATTAACAAACCAATTATTCCGCCAATAACAGAAAGAATAACGGCTTCGAATAAAAACTGAAATAAAATAAATCGATTTTTAGCTCCTAATGATTTTTGAATTCCAATTAAATTGGTTCTTTCTTTTACCGAAACAAACATAATATTAGCGATTCCGAATCCTCCAACTAAAAGAGAAAATCCGCTGATGATCCATCCTACAACATTCATTTGTCCTAAAATTCCATCGATAAAATCAGTAAATCCAGAAAGCACATTTACAAAAAAGTTGTCCATTTCTCCGGCTTTCATTCCGCGAATTGCTCTTAATTTTTGCGCAACTTCTGCTTTATAAGCTTCCATGTCAACACCTTTTACAGGTTTTAAGACAATTACAGGAGTCATTGAATCACTATCTCCATACATTCGACGTAAAAAATTAGCCGGTAAATAAACTGAAGTATCATTACTATCTCCAAAAAAACCGGCTCCTTGTTTTGCGATTACGCCAATTACTGTGAAACGCTGTCCGTACAAACGAATATTTTTTCCGATAGGATCACTTGTCCCAAAAAGACCTTCGGCAATATCATATCCCAAAACAATTACAGCAGTTCCTGAATTTGATTCCGACTCATTATAAAACCTTCCTTTATCAAAACTTAATCCGTCAATATCGACCATTTCGTTTGACGACGGAATAATATTTACATCACTTACTGTTTTTGAATCGTACTTTAAGCTTTCATGATTTACAAAAAGCTGATATGCGACCTGATCTGTATTATTAAGTGAATTTTTAAGACCAATGTATTCGTCATATTTTACATTTGGAAACTGTTCTCTTTTCCATTGTGGAATTTCGGATGGTCCAAAGCAAAATTTCATTAAATAAATCGTATTTTTATCTAAGCTGCTCAAATCTTTAGAAATTTTTCTATCTAAAGAATCAACTGCCGCCAAAACAGCAATAATTGAAAAGATACCAATCGTAACGCCTAACAAAGACAATAAAGTACGTAATTTATTATTTCGCAAAGCGTTTATAGCAAAACTTAAACTTTCTTTTAATAATCTTAGATAAACAAGCATATTTTCGTATTTTTCAATAAAGTAAAATTCAATAATTTAAATTCAAAAACCTAATAAAAGTTAACTTACTCATCAGTAGTTTTTTTTAGCATAATGTTACATTAATTTTCTTTAAAATAATATTTAAAAAAACTACTTTTGCAGTCTGAAAATCATAACTACACAATGAGCACAACTAAAACAATACAATCAGCATTAATTTCAGTTTTTTCGAAAGACGGACTGGAGCCAATCGTTAGAAAATTACATGAACAAAATGTAACACTTTACTCGACTGGAGGAACAGAAGATTTTATTAAAAATCTTGGAATTCCTGTAGTTCCTGTTGAAGATATAACTTCATTTCCTGAAATTCTTGGAGGAAGAGTAAAAACGTTACACCCGAAAATTTTTGGTGGAATTTTGAACCGTCAGGATAACGAAAGTGATGTTCAACAAATGAAGGAATTTGATATTCCTCAAATTGATTTGGTAATTGTTGATTTGTATCCGTTTGAAAAAACTGTTGCTTCTGGTGCAAGCGAACAAGATATTATCGAAAAGATTGATATTGGCGGAATTTCTTTAATTCGTGCTGGTGCAAAAAACTTCAAAGACACTGTAATTGTGGCTTCTGTTAACGAATATAGCTTGCTTCTTGATTTAATCACAGAACAAAATGGAGCTACAACTCTTGAAAACAGAAGATTGCTTGCTACAAAAGCATTTCACGTTTCTTCTCACTATGATGGTGCGATTTTTAATTATTTCAATACAGATGAAACTATTTATAAAGAAAGTATTGCAGACGGTCAGGTTTTAAGATACGGAGAAAATCCACATCAAAAAGGATTCTTTTTTGGAGATTTTGATGCAATGTTCAAAAAAGTTCACGGAAAAGAGTTATCTTACAACAACTTACTTGATGTTGATGCTGCAGTAAACTTAATTAATGAGTTTAAAACTGACGGACCAACTTTTGCAATTTTAAAACATAATAATGCTTGTGGTTTAGCTTCAAGAAAAACAATTAGCGAAGCTTATTTAGCAGCTTTAGCTTGCGATCCAACATCTGCTTTTGGTGGAGTTTTGATTGCAAACACTAAAATCGATTTGGCTACAGCTCAGGAAATCAACAAATTATTCTGTGAAGTAGTAATTGCTCCAAGTTATGATGATGATGCAATTGCAGTTTTACAAGAAAAGAAAAACAGAATTATATTAGTTCAAAATGAAGTTGAATTACCTTCAAGACAAGTAAGAACATGTCTTAATGGTTTGTTAATTCAGGACAGAAACAATATTACGGATAATAAAGAGCATTTAAAAACCGTTACAATTACAGAGCCAACCGCTCAAGAAATAGAAGATTTGATATTTGCTTCAAAAATTTGTAAAAACACAAAATCAAACACAATTGTTTTTGCAAAAAACGGAACATTAATTTCTTCAGGTACTGGCCAGACATCAAGAGTTGATGCTTTGGTACAAGCTGTAGATAAAGCTAAAGCTTTTGGATTTGATTTAACAGGCGCTTCGATGGCAAGTGATGCATTTTTCCCATTTCCGGATTGTGTAGAATTAGCTAAAAAAGCAGGAATTACAGCTGTAATTCAGCCAGGAGGCTCAATAAAAGACGAATTAAGCATAAATTATTGCAATGAAAATAATGTTGCAATGGTATTTACAGGAACACGTCATTTTAAACATTAATTTGTTTAACTTTGTTCAAAATAATTTATAACATTTTAAACCCCTAAAAAACTTATGGGATTTTTTGATTTCATGACCGAGGATATTGCGATAGACCTTGGTACCGCAAACACTTTAATCATTCATAATGATAAAGTTGTTATTGATAGTCCATCAATCGTTGCACGTGATAGAATATCAGGCAAAATCATTGCTGTTGGTAAGGAAGCCAATATGATGCAAGGTAAGACACATGAAAACATAAAGACCATAAGGCCTTTGAAAGATGGTGTAATTGCAGATTTTGATGCTTCAGAAAAAATGATCAATATGTTCATTAAAAGTATACCAGCATTAAAGAAAAGAATGTTTACTCCAGCTTTACGTATGGTAGTTTGTATTCCGTCTGGTATTACTGAGGTTGAGATGAGAGCTGTAAAAGAATCTTGTGAAAGAGTAAACGGAAAAGAAGTTTACTTAATTCATGAGCCTATGGCAGCTGCAATTGGTATTGGAATCGATATCATGCAACCAAAAGGAAACATGATTGTTGATATTGGAGGTGGCACAACTGAGATTGCTGTAATTGCTTTAGGAGGAATTGTATGTGACAAATCTGTGAAAATTGCAGGTGACGTTTTTACAAATGATATCGTTTATTACATGCGTACACAACACAATCTTTTTGTGGGAGAAAGTACTGCTGAAAAAATAAAAATTCAAATTGGTGCTGCTATCGAAGATTTAGATGGACCACCAGAAGATATGTCAGTTCAAGGTAGAGATTTACTTACTGGTAAACCTAAACAAGTTGATGTTTCTTACCGTGAAATTGCAAAAGCATTAGACAAATCTATTCAACGTATTGAAGATGCTGTAATGGAGACGTTATCTCAAACTCCGCCTGAATTAGCAGCAGATATTTACAATACTGGTATTTACTTAGCCGGTGGAGGATCTATGCTTAGAGGTCTTGACAAACGTATTTCGCAAAAAACAGATTTACCTGTTTACATTGCCGAAGATCCATTAAGAGCTGTAGTTCGTGGAACTGGAATGGCACTTAAAAACATTGCAAAATTTAAAAGTATCTTAATCAAATAAGATTCAAAATAGTAATCAATATTTTTTTATAAGAGTTGAATTAATTGAATTCAACTCTTATAAAATTTGAAACCAAAAGCATATCCTGAAACAAAATAACCAAACAAGAAATGCAGCAAATTTTTAATTTCATTATAAGAAACAGTAATCGATTGCTGTTTTTGCTGCTTTTAGGTATTTCGTTGACTCTCACAATTCAATCGCATTCCTACCATAGAAGCAAAGTAATCAGTTCTGCCAACTTTTTGAGCGGTGGTGTTTACGAAAGAATCAATCGTGTTAATGAATATTTGAATCTAAAAACTGAAAATGACGAACTTGTATTGGAAAATGCAAGGTTAAAAAGTTTATTATTCAATAAAGAAGACACTACAAAAATACCTTTGGCCGATAGTATAAAAGGAGTAAAACCTGCGGATATTATTGTTTCAAAAGTTATCCATAACTCGTATAACACGCACGAAAACTTCATTACTTTGAATTCAGGAGCAAATGAAGGCGTTAAACCGGATATGGGTGTAATCAACAGTTTAGGAATTGTTGGAGTTATCGACGATACTTCTCCAAGATATTCGACTGTTGTGAGTATTTTGAATATGAAATCGCAGATTAACGCCAAAATTAAAAAATCAAATCACTTTGGTTCTTTAACCTGGGACGGAAAAAGCACAGGATTTGTTCAATTAGAAGACGTTCCAAGATTAGCTTCTATAAGAAAAGGCGATACAATTGTTACAGGTGGACAATCTGTAATTTTCCCGGAAGGAATCAATATTGGTACGGTTGATAAAATTTTCATCAAGAAAAACACAAGTTACTATGTTATAAACGTTAAACTATTTAACGACATGACAAACTTAGGACATGTTTATATTATCAAAAGTAAGGACAGAGAAGAACTTATTAATTTAGAAAACAAGGAAAAAGATGAATAGCGCTTTGTTAGTCAATATTTTTCGATTTATTATGTTACTAACAATTCAGGTTGTTATTTTCAATAATATGAACTTTTTAGGGTATATAAGTCCCTTCCCATACATCCTATACATTATTTTGTACCCGGTAAACAGCAACAGAACTGGTTTAATCATTTCTAGCTTTTTACTTGGATTAACAATGGATATGTTTTGTAACTCGGGCGGAATTCATGCGACAGCGTGTTTAATATTAGCGTATTACAGACCGTATATTTTCAAATTCTCATTTGGATTGAGCTACGAATATCAAACTATCAGACTAAACGAATCATTAACTCCAGAGCGATTTTCATTTATTTTAGTTTCTGTTCTATTACATCACATTGTATTGTTTATCCTCGAGGCTTTTCAATTTAAGTTTATTTGGGATATTTTACTGAGAACTTTGTTTAGCTCGATATTTACAATAATCACTTCAATCATAATAATATATCTTATTAAGCCCAATAAAAGATGAGAAAAGTTCTGCTGCCCTCTTTAATTATTATTGCAGCATCTTTGCTAGTGATTAGGATATTCTATTTGCAAATTATTGACGATTCCTTCAAATTGAAATCAGAAAATAATGCGATAAAAAAGAAGTATGATTATCCTGAAAGAGGTTATATCTATGATAGACATGGCAAATTATTAGTTGCCAATCAAGCTTCATACGATATAATGGTTATTCCAAGAGAAATCAAAGAAGACCTTAATGTTAACGAATTCTGCGCTTTATTAAACATAACAAGAGAAGAATACGACAAAAGAATTGCAAAAGCAAAAGTCTATAGTCCAAGACTTCCTTCTGTATTCCTGGCACAATTAAACAAAAATGAATTTGCCGCTTTTCAGGAAAAAATCAGAAAATTTGAAGGTTTTTACTTCCAGAAAAGATCACTTCGTGATTACGAAGTAGATTACGGTGCTAACATTTTTGGTTTTATCACACAAGTAACCGAAGGTTTAATTGCCAAAAACCCCTATTATAATAGTGGAGATTTAATTGGACAACAAGGTGTAGAACAAAGCTACGAAGAAATTTTACGCGGAATCAAAGGTGTGAAATACATTCAGAAAGACAAATACAATAGAGAAATTGGCTCTTATAAAGAGGGTAAATATGATACTATTGCTGTTGCCGGAGAAGATATTAACCTAACAATTGATGCTGAACTCCAAAAGTATGGAGAAGAATTAATGATCAATAAAAGAGGCGGAATTGTTGCTATTGAACCTAAGTCAGGAGAAATTCTGGCATTAGTTACCGCACCATCTTATGATCCGGGTATTCTAGTTGGAAGACAAAGATCTAAAAACTATACTCTTTTATATCATGATTCGATTGCAAAACCTTTATATGATAGAGGACTTTTGGCAGAATATCCTCCAGGTTCACCATTTAAGATTTTAACTGGTTTAGTAGCATTACAAGAAGGTGTAATTAATGAGCAAACTACATTTATGTGTCACCATGGATTTAGTTATGGTCGAGGTCGCTTCATGAAATGTCACGGTTTTGGTCCTCACCAATTACATAACGGAATCTACAATTCTTGTAATACCTATTTTGCACAATCGTATATGTTAACTATCAACAAATATAACGATCCGGCAAAAGCGGTGGATATCTGGAGCAATCACGTAAAAAGTTTTGGTTTAGGTCAATTTATGGGATACGATTTACCAATCGGTAAAAGAGGAAATATTCCAACTTCTAAAACATACAAGAAAATCTATCCTAACGGAGGCTGGAGAAGTACAACAATTGTATCAAATGCTATTGGCCAAGGAGAAGTTTTGATGACTCCAATTCAATTAGCTAATATGATGGCAACAGTAGCCAATCAAGGTTATTATTACACACCTCATATCATCAAAAAGATTGAAGGAAAAAAAATAGATGCTAAGTTTACAACAAAACACGTTACTACTATTGACCAGAAGTACTTTCCACCGGTTATAAGCGGTTTATTTGACGTATACAACAAAGGTACTGCTTATGCACTTAGAGTAGAAGGTATTGATATTTGCGGAAAAACGGGTACTGCCGAAAACTACGCAAAAATTGATGGAGTAAGAACGAAGCTTAAAGATCACTCTATATTTGTTGCTTTTGCTCCAAAAGACAATCCGAAGATTGCAATAGCAGTAATGATTGAAAATGGAGGTTTTGGTGCCACAGTTGCGGGACCAATTGCGAGTTTGATGATCGAGAAATATTTGAGACATAAAATCACAAGAAACGACTTAGAAATTCGCGTTTTAAACAAAAGCTTAGCAAGCGAATATGCAAAACTTGGCGGAATGACTGCAGCTAGTGCGATTGAATCTACTCCAAAAGACTCTGTCATGAGAGCTAAAATCGTAAAACCGAAAGTAGAAGTGAAAAATATACCTGTAGACACCACTAAAGAAAATTAACAAGATTATTTCAAATGAAAAATCAAAGTGTAAAAAATAACCTGGACTGGATAAGCGTTTTTATCTACATTGCCTTGGTGACATTAGGGTGGCTAAATATTTATTCATCATCACTATTATCGACTGAAGGAACTTATCAAAAACAATTAATTTTTATTGGTTGTACTATTCCTTTGATTTTTGTCGTGCTTTTTGTTGACGGAAAATTTTATGAAAAATACGCCAGTATAATTTTTGGAGTTGCTTTATTATCTCTAGCCGGATTGTTCTTGTTTGGAAAAACTATTGCCGGTCAAAGATGCTGGTATGCTATTGGAAGCTTTACATTACAACCTTCTGAATTTGCAAAAGCCGCTACATCATTGGCATTAGCCAAATATTTAAGTGATACTCAGATCAATCTAAAAGAAACAAACAGGCAAATTCAGGCATTGGCGATTGTGTTTTTGCCCGTATTATTGATTTTACCTCAGCCCGATCCGGGAAGTGCTTTGATCTATAGTATATTTATCGTTGTATTATATAGAGAAGGACTACCATCTTGGTACGTTTGGACTGGTTTTATTACTATTCTTTTATTCGTATTAACACTCGTTTTAGAACCTTATGCCGTTATTTTAATCGCTTTTGGAGTATTGGCAATCATACATTTTAAAGGCAGAGTTGTCGATCGAAACATTCTTCTAAGCGGTATTTTACTAGCTATTATTTCGGCTTTTGTACTATCTGTAGATTATGTTTTTGATCATATCTTTAAACAACACCACCGCGATCGTTTCAATATTTTACTTGGAAAAAGTGTTGACATGAAAGGTATTGGATATAATACCAATCAATCGGAAATTGCAATTGGATCAGGAGGCTGGATCGGAAAAGGTTTCTTAGAAGGAACACAAACCAAAGGAGGATTCGTTCCTGAACAACATACAGATTACATCTTTACCACGGTTGGAGAAGAATGGGGTTTTGTTGGTTCATTAGTTGTAATTGCGCTTTTTGTTGGTTTATTTTTAAGAGTAATTTATCTTGCCGAAAGACAAAAAACAAAATTCAGCAGGGTTTACGGTTACTGTGTAGCTGGAATTCTATTTACCCACTTTTTTGTAAATATCGCAATGGTTATTGGAATTTTCCCAACAATTGGAGTTCCTCTGCCCTTCTTTTCTTATGGAGGTTCCGGACTTTGGGGATTCACGATTTTACTGTTTATCTTCTTAAAAATGGATGCCAATAAAGTAAATGAATGGTAAACTTTTGAAAAAGTTAAATTCCAATATCTGAAATTCCAAATTCCAAGCTTAAAAAAGCTACATTTTAAAAACAGAAATTTCAGTATTTTAAAGTTGCTTTTATTACCCCCTTAAAAGCACAGCAACTTCGTTTAAAGAATAATAAATTACACAAACATAGCCCAAGGTTTCAACCTTGGGTAACGAATGATAATAAAAGCATATCATTTCGCAGCGTTTAAAATCATACAGAATTCAAATATAAAAAAAGTCCGAAGATTAAACTTCGGACTTTTTTTATACTTTATTTTATTAATTATACATTTTCACTTGGTCTTTTCTTCATAAGCTTAAGAAGAACCGGAAATGTAGATATAATTATAATAATTACAATAATATATTCTATATGTTCTTTTAAATCTATTCCTTGCTTCAAGAACACACCATATAAATAATGTCCTGAAAAGATCAATATAAAAGACCATAAAAAAGAACTTAATATATTGAAGAACATAAACTTCTTTTTATCCATAGAAACTATTCCTGCGATGATTGGCGCAAAAGTTCTGAAGATTGGCAAGAAACGCGCGTAAATAATTGCTTTTCCACCATATTTTTCAAAGAAATCTTTCGACTGCAACAGGTATTTCTTTTTAAACCAGAAAGTATCTTCTTTTTTAAATAGATAGTAACCACTTTTGGCTCCGAACCAGTAACCTGTCATATTTCCTAAAACTCCCATAACTGCAACCAGAAACGAAAGCAAGAATACATTAATAAAATCACCTGGAATGTGTATTACATTTTCAATTAAATCACGACTATAAATACCTGCCAAAAAAAGCAAACTATCTCCCGGTAGAAAAAAACCTGCAAAAAGTCCTGTTTCGGCAAAAACGATAAACAAAACAATATATAAACCAATTTGAAAACCGCCAATACTTAAGGTAATATAAAATTCAGGGTTGACTAATTGAGTCCAATCAAAATTATTCATAAAATGAGGTTGGTTACATTTATAAGTTCGTGAAAGTAACAATAATTTACTTTAACCACAATAAAATACGGTATTTTAAAGATAAATTAACTATTAAAAAAGCCCAAGTTATACTTGGGCTCTCTATGTTTATTCTTCTCTTACATATTTACAACATGAATGCAAATTAGCATAATCAGATTCCGTTGCTTTAACTTCTTTAGTATCATGCCCTACCTTGGCAATTGCTTTGTTTAAATCTGCTGGCGACGATTTTTCTTCGTTTAGAATTACCGTTAATTGATGTGAACTTATATCCCAACTTGCCGTTTTAACTCCCGGAACACCAAACGCAGCTTTTTCGATACGTTTTTTACATTGCTCACAATTACCATTTACTTCTGTAGTATATTTCAAATTCTTGTTTTTCTTAGTTTGGGCTTGTGCCGAAAATCCTAAAAAAGTAATTAATGCGATTAAAAGTATATTTTTCATTTTGTCTATTATTAGAGTTTATAAATTTATTATTTTATTTTAAATCGTAATCCTGCGTAATACATTTGTCCAAAAATTGGCGCATATGCTACAGAAGCATCAAAATTAGGTCCAAATGGATCTTCGGCACCCAAAATTGCTTTCTGTTGTTTGTAATTTCCAATATTTTCTCCTCCAACATATACTTCAAAAACAAGCGAAATTACTCTTGTAACCTGCATATTCATAACAGCATATGATGGCGAAAAATCCGGAAACTGATCTTCTACAGGATTTGATGCCGTATAAGGTAATTGTTGCTTTCCTGACCAATTAAAGGTATAATCAAACTTCCATTGTTTCCCATTGTTCAACTGAGTTTCGTATTCCAGATTCCCTAAAAAACGATGTTTTGCCTGCAACGGACGCTGAAAAGTTCCTCTTAAATAATCGGTTTGAATATCATAATATTTATAAGCTGTTCTCAAATTTAAATTATGAATCAACTCATAATTGAATTCAAACTGAAAACTATTCGCAAATGAACTTCCTTTTAGATTATAAAACAAAACTTCTTGTGGACTTTGCATTAAATCTACAACGGCCTGATTTTGGAAATCGGTTCTGTAGAAATCAAATCCTGCTTCGGCATTTTTATTGAAAATTTTAAATTTCTGAGAAAAACTAACGCCGTAATTCCAGGCAATCTCAGGATTTAGTCCATAAATTTTTCCGCTATTATCTAAAATAGAAAATGTTCTGGAACTTGCAAAAAGCTGTTGATTCTCAGCAAAAATATTAGCCGAACGTTTTCCTCTTCCCGCAGAAAATCGGATAACTCCATCTTTCCAAGGATTGTATCTCATATGTAAACGCGGTGTAACAAAAAATCCTAAACGATTATGATTATCAACTCGTCCTCCAAGAATTAAGCTAAAGTTATCTGTATTATCATATGTATATTCAAAGAACGCTCCAACTGAATTATCAATTCGACTATAATCAGTTACGTTCACAAATTCCTGATATTGGTCATACGTAAAATTCAAACCTGTCGAGAACTTATGCTTCGTATTATTTATAATCGAATTGAAAATTAAATTCGAATAAAAACTATTTTGCTTAATGTCATACAAATTCAATCCAAAATAAGAGTTTTGATTATGACTATTAAAAGCGTTCTGAAAACCGATACTTTGATACGGCATATCTTTAAAAACGTATCCAATTTTTGTCGAAACATCAAACCTTTCTGTATTGATTTCTGAACCCCAATGATTAGTTGTTCCGCGATCTCTGTCTTTATCAAAGTCAACTTCTCCGGTTTGTTTTTTATCATTCATATATCTGAAATTGATAAAACTCACCAAACCACTTTCGGCATCATAATATTGATAACGGTTTAAAACGTTGATTTGTTTTCCTAAAGGATTATCCAGAAAACCATCATTATTCATATCGTTTTTTGCGACACGGGCATTTCCATGAACAAACAAACTTGTCGCCCATTTATCAGATAACTTTTTATTGAAATGTGTATTTACTTCAAACCTGGCATCGGTAGAACCATAAACATTCAAAAAGAACGGAATGTCATTTAATGGTTTTAAAAGCTCAGTATTTATTTGGCCTGAAATACTTTCGTAGCCATTGATTACACTTCCGGCTCCTTTAGTAATCTGAACACTTTCGATCCAGGTTCCGGGAGTAAATGACAATCCATAAGCTTGAGAAGCTCCACGAACCGAAGGAATATTCTCTTCAGTAATCATTAGATACGGACTTGTAAGTCCCAACATTTTTATTTGCTTCGTTCCTGTCAAAGCATCAGAAAAATTGACATCGATTGACGGATTTGTTTCGAAACTTTCGGCCAAATTACAACATGCCGCTTTAAGCAATTCTTTACTTGTAATTACGGATGTATTTGAGGTAAGTGTATAGGATTTTTTTATTCCTTTTTGCTTCTTTGTGATTTTAACTTCCTCTAAATCTTCTTGTGAAAAAGCAGAAATAGAAAATAAAATCATACAAAAAAGCATGATATTTTTTTGCATAAAAAATGATTTTAATGTTAATTAGAAAAACTGTTTTATAGAAATTCTCCTTAAATGAAAAATAACTAAACAGTATAGTACAAGCCAATAAACGGCTTGATTCTAAACATTAAAATCAGGAATAAAAAATGTATTGATTGTATAATTTAAATAACGGCGGCGCATTCGCATCAGAATAATACGAAGTAATCTGATTGTTTTTGAAATTTGGAATTGATACAAAAACAATTGGTTTATATTCTTGAATTACCGCTGGAAAAGCTAATTGAAAAAAGAAAATCTTAAAAGTAGCATTATCCGATTTTTTTTCGAAATGGACTACTTTGTCTTTACAACAAGATGATTTCTTTTCATAATCTCCACAACATTTCTTCTCAGGAGAAGCAGAAGCTGTAGTATTTAATGAAACAGAAGCTATTTCGCCTCCGCAATAATGCACATCAAAAGCAAACCCGATGTTGGAAACCAACAATAGGAAAGCTAAGAATAATCCTGTGCACTTTTTTACATTCATACTGCAAAACTACCTAAAAAAGACTGAAAAAAGATTTAATGAAATGTTATTTTTTAAGATTTTGCTGCTGATAGTAAAATGCTGGAATAAATAACAATACAAATATTGGCTGAATTATAAATCGTCTTACATAAAAAAGAAGCCAGTTTGCATTTGGAAAATATTCGACAATCACAAAGAACATTACAAAAAGAAGTACCAGAAAAAAACCATACATATAGGTACTGAATTCCAGAATTTCGACATCCTGAAACAATGTGTAGATTAGTATTAAAGACAAAATACTATTTAGAATATATCGCAGAAAAAGCCCTATAAAAAGCTTAAAAGAATCAACTTCAGGAAAGGGCAAATTTTTAAATTCTTCTTTAAAGTAATTCAAAAAAGGATCATAAAACAATTGATCTTCAAAAGCTCTGATAACTCCAAAACAAAACACAACCAGAATCGAAACCAGGATTTTTAATTTGTGTTCCTTTAAATTATCTAGCATATTTTGAAAATTTATTTATCCAAATGAACCATAACGCAAATACTAACCCATATATAACTAAAGGAAAAAAGACGCCATGTAAAAAATGTGCATATTCCGGAAAACTATACGCCAGAATGACTAATAATGCAATTCGGATAACGTTAACAATATGAATTAGGAGAACTCCAAGTAAGATAAAAAGAAACGTTGGTTTAAATTTTCCTGAGAAGGCTACGACAAACGAAACAAACAAAATAACGACACTAACAGCATTACAACCTTCAATGATTCGTGTCATATATTTTTTATTATAAAAAACATCTAACCAGGAATCCGACAATTTTTTATCTATTTTAATATCACAATTAAACAATTGCATTAATTGTTCAACATTGCGACCTACAATTTTTGTAATTCCGTCAACATCATTTACCTGAAAACTATCCAAATACCACTTATAAATAAAGGTAAGTACAATATAAGTAACAAAAAAAGTACCTATAAAAATCAGAAAGGGTTTGAACTGTATTAAATATTTTCTCAAGTGGATTTTTTTTTCAAATTTATGTATTTTTTGAGTTTAGCTTTAAATACTTTTGTATAAAATTTTTATATCATGACATTTCAAGAATTACAACCAAAAATAAGCGCAATTGTAGCTGATACTAATACTCTTAGAGACGAAAAATTATTAGCCATTTGCCAACTATTAAATGCAAATGTAGAATATTATAACTGGGTTGGTTTTTATTTTGCCAATCACGAAAACAAAACCTTGCATTTAGGACCTTATGTAGGCGCAGAAACTGATCATACTGTTATTCCGTTTGGAAAAGGAATTTGCGGACAAGTAGCCGAAAGCAATGCCAATTTTGTGGTGCCTGACGTCGCTGCTCAGGACAATTATATTGCGTGTAGTTTTACTGTGAAATCTGAAATTGTGGTTCCATTGTTTGTGAACGGAGTAAATATTGGTCAAATCGACATTGATAGTCACGTAATTGATCCTTTTACAGAAGCTGACGAAAGATTTTTAGAATTTGTAAATCAGGAAGTTGCTAAATTATTCTAAAAAATAGCACCCTTAAACATTGATATAAGGAAGTTTTTTAGCCTTAATTGCTAAATCTTTAACTTTTTCAATCTTTAAATTTATTTTTTCGAAAAAAAAGTATTATTTTTGCACCGTCTTACAAAAGTTGTATGACATACATAAAAATCATTAAATAATATTGGAATGTATTTAAGTAAAGAGAAAAAAGAAGAGATTTTCGCACAACACGGTGGTGCAACAAACACTGGAAGCGCAGAAGGTCAGATTGCATTGTTCACGTACAGAATTTCACACTTGACTGAACACTTGAAAAAAAATCGTCACGATTACAACACTGAGCGTTCACTTGTACTATTAGTAGGTAAAAGAAGAGCTTTGTTGGATTACTTGAAAAAGAAAGAGATCAACAGATATCGTGAGATTATCAAAGTATTGAATATCAGAAAATAATCAATATAGAAAAGAGGTGCGAGAGTGCCTCTTTTTGTTTTTACATTACAAGCATTTTATAAGAAAAAAAGTTTGGTTTTTCATTGGGTTTTAGATTAACAACAACTACACACAACAACTACAACACAACTAAAACCCATTGTATAACCAATAAGGAAAAATTATGATTCCACAATTATTTGTAGAAAAGATCGATTTAGGTGATGGCAGAAGCATCACAATCGAGACAGGACGTTTAGCTAAACAAGCTGATGGTTCTGTAGTAGTAAGAATGGGCGACACGATGATTCTTGCGACAGCAGTTTCAGCTCGCACATCAAACCCAGGCGTTGATTTTTTACCATTGACAGTAGATTATCGCGAAAAATTTGCAGCAGCTGGTCGTTTCCCAGGAGGTTTCTTTAAGAGAGAAGCTCGTCCAAGCGATAGCGAAGTATTAACAATGAGATTAGTAGACCGTGTTTTACGTCCGCTTTTCCCAGATGATTACCACGCTGAAACACAAGTTATGATTCAATTAATGTCTCATGACGAAGAAGTTATGCCTGATGCTTTAGCTGGTTTAGCTGCATCTGCGGCATTAGCAGTTTCAGACATTCCTTTTTATAACTTAATTTCTGAAGTACGTGTTGCACGTATAGACGGAAAATTTGTTATTAATCCAAGCAGAGTAGACTTAGAAAAATCTGACATCGACATGATGATTGGTGCTTCTTTGGATTCTGTTGCGATGGTTGAAGGAGAGATGAAAGAAATCTCAGAAGCTGAAATGGTTGAAGCAATTAAATTTGCTCACGAAGCTATAAAAGTTCAAATTCAGGCGCAATTGCGTTTACAAGCTGCTTTTGGTAAAAAAGAAATTCGTACTTACGAAGGTGAGAAAGAAAACGAAGAAATTTACAAAAAAGTAAAAGCTGCAGCATATGATAAAATTTATGATATCGCTAAAGTTGGTTCAGCTAAACACGAAAGATCTGCTGCATTTGCTGAAGTAAAAGAAGAAGTAAAAGCTTTATTTACTGAAGAAGAATTAGCTGCTGATGGAGATTTAGTTTCTAAATATTTCTACAAAACAAACAAAGAAGCTGTTCGTAATGTAGTATTAGAATTAGGTGTTCGTTTAGATGGTAGAAAAACTACTGACATCAGACCAATCTGGTGTGAAACTGATTATTTACCAAGAGTTCACGGTTCATCTTTATTTACTCGTGGAGAAACTCAGGCTTTGGCAACTGTAACTTTAGGAACATCTAGAGAAGCAAACCAAATAGATTCTCCATCTGAACAAGGTGAAGAGAAATTCTACTTACACTATAACTTCCCTCCTTTCTCAACTGGTGAAGCAAAACCACTAAGAGGAACTTCAAGAAGAGAAGTTGGTCACGGTAACTTGGCTCAAAGAGCTTTAAAAAATATGATTCCTGCTGATTGTCCTTACACAATTCGTATTGTTTCTGAGGTTTTAGAATCTAACGGTTCTTCTTCTATGGCAACAGTTTGTGCTGGAACAATGGCTTTGATGGATGCTGGAGTTCAAATGGTAAAACCAGTTTCTGGTATTGCTATGGGATTAATTACTGATGGTGAGAAATTTGCTGTATTGTCTGATATTTTAGGTGATGAAGATCACTTAGGAGATATGGACTTTAAAGTAACCGGAACTGCTGATGGTATTACAGCTTGTCAAATGGACATTAAAATTGACGGTTTACGTTACGACATTATGGAGCAAGCTTTAGGGCAAGCACGTGAAGGACGTTTACACATTTTAGGAAAATTGACTGAGACTATCGCTGCACCAAGAGCTGATGTAAAAGCTCATGCACCAAAAATCATTACCAGAACTATTCCTGGAAACTTTATTGGAGCATTAATTGGACCTGGTGGAAAAGTAATTCAGGAATTACAAAAAGCTACAGGAACAACTATTGTTATCAACGAAGTTGACGAGCAAGGTGTTATCGAAATCTTAGGAACAGATCCTGCTGGAATTGAAGCAGTATTGGCTAAAATTAAGTCAATCACTTTCAAACCACAAATGGGAGAAGCTTATGAAGTAAAAGTAATCAAAATGTTAGATTTTGGAGCTGTAGTTGAATATACTGCTGCGCCAGGAAATGAAGTTTTATTACATGTTTCTGAATTAGCTTGGGAACGTACTGAAAATGTTACTGATGTTGTAAACATGGGTGATATATTTGAAGTAAAATACTTAGGTGTTGATCCTAAAACTAAAAAAGAAAAAGTGTCAAGAAAAGCACTTTTACAAAGACCTCCACGTGAGGAGAAAAAAGAGTAATCAGATCTTAGTTTACTAAAGGTTTATTCATAGAGAAATCCCGTTTCATTTTACTGAAACGGGATTTTTTGTATTTATGTCTTTTTCAAATATTAGACATTTTATCCATTAAACCATTTGTGTCTCTTGATTGATCTTCCTTCCCGGATTAAATAAGCGTGATAAGAACTAGGAACATCATGTGTCCATTCAGGTAAAAAATAAATAATCAGGTAAACATCAATATGCCCTACTATTCCAAAAAATACTGCAAGAAAAAAAGGAATTCCAGCGTGACCAAAACCAATCATAGAAACAAAAGCAACCAGCAATGTTATACCCCATAATTTAGATAAAAGTGCATGAGTGCAAGTCTCTTTTCCAAATTTCAGAATACTAAAAAGATAGGTCAAACCTTCCATTACAAAAATTGAAATAATAGCATATTTATAATCCATAATAATTTCAGGATTTAATAACCACGCGCACCAGCCTACACAAAGCCAAAAAATTAAATCTACCTGACTATCCATTCTACGTAATTTTTCTGACGAAACACCAACTTTCCGAGCAATAATACCATCAAAAATATCGGTTAACAATCCGAATATCATTAATGAAACTAAAATGATTCTAACATAGAGAAAATTACTATTCGCAATTAAAATCATTACGAAACCCAACAATAATCGAATGCTAATAAGTAATAAAGGAACTTTTTTCATTTTTATATTTTAAATTTATTGTCTGTAAACGATTCCAAACATTAAGCTTTGGGAACCAAAATTCTTTTCAACCTGATCATTAAACAAACCGTAAGGCGACCATTGATAATGACATTGCAATCCTGTATTTCTATAATTAAGTTTGATTCCTTGTGATAAATAAAATGTAGTCAAAACCTCTCTTGTATGTTCTCCATCACCAAATTCCAATTCATTTGGAGCATTATAAAAATTTAGAGCCAAGCCAATTCCTGAATTCCATTCTAAATTAAAATCTGTTTTTCGCTGAGATAACGGAATAACTTTTGCGAAACGAGTTCCGATATTTATCGCAAAATGACTTGATTTATATTGTACAATAGAATCCCGATATTTAAAATTAACATCTACAGGATTTTTAGGTATAAAAAAATTAAAACCAAAATCTACAAAATCTTCTCTAGTCAGTTTATTTCTGAACCAAAAGCCAAATGATGGTGATAAATCAAACTTATTAGAAAGCTTGCCTATTGGCTGTACAAAACCAGCTTCAACATAAACCCTCTCATATTCTTTAGACGAATCCTGAGATACTTCTTGGGCAAACGCAAATTCTGAAAATATAAGAATCAGCAGTAATAAAAATCTTCTCATAATTTACCAGTTTAAAAAAGGCATTGACCTTTTATTATTTATATTCCAAAGACCCAATTGAAAACCTTTTGAATTTGATTTATTAAAAACTCCAATCTGCATACCTCTATTAATTCTCGTTTGATTAAAAATTCCTAAGTGCAATCCAGTTAATTGATAAGATTGATTGTAAATTCCAACAGTTGAGCCCGCCAAACTATTATTAGCATTATAAATACCAATCGAAATTCCATTTTGATGATCGACAATTGTTCCTAAAACAGTAACCGAAAGTCCATTAAAATTTTTGAATTTATTTCCGGCAGAAATATTCAATCCGTTCATACTCGTTGTGGTAAAAAAGCATCCTGTACTAATATTTAGACCATTTAATTTTAAATCAGGAAAATAATTCATGTTCTTAATTTTATAATGATCCTCAGTATTATTAATACTATCCATTTTTTTATTGTTTTTAATAATTTCCGGGAGGTTTATTAATGACATAAAGCCTATAAAAGCTCCAGCGATTGGTGCCGGATTTGCTTCTACATTTATACCATTAATAGTTTGATTTGCTATACGTTTATTTTCAACATGCCCGATTCCCAATACAAGTCCGTTTACTTTATCAACTTTTTTAGACATTGGCGAAAGGCTGAAAATTTGAGAATGCAATTCAACAGAATCATTTTCAATTAGAACTGAATTCTGACCGTAAGAACATCCAAAAACAAAACTTAGAATTACTAAAATTGATGTTTTCATAAAATCATTGTTTTAAAATTACAGGACAAACCTATTGCAATTATCACACACGAATTTGCTTAAATCAATAAAACTATTTCCTATATTTGTGATTATCGCAAATTATGAAATATCAAGAATCGTTTTTAAAAGCGCTTAGAACTAAAATCCCAAAATCAGCTTCTTTAATAGATGAGATTGCTACAATTTTAGAAATAAGCTACGATGCATCGCACAGAAGAATATCTGAAAAAAGTAAATTTTCGATTGATGAAACCATCACATTGGCAAATCATTTTAATATTTCATTGGACAATCTATTTTCGAAAAAAGAAAAGGTAATTGTAGAAAAGACAATCGAGATTGAAACATTAAAAGATATGCTTCAATATTTCAAAACATCGGCAGAACAAATCGAAATATTGACAAAAAACCCCAATACAACGCTATTTTATTCTGCTAAAGATATTCCACTGTTTTATTTTATGGATGGAACTATCTTATCAAAATTCAAAGCTTTTGTCTGGCTGAATCTTTTAAACACAAATCAAAAGAAAGTCAATTTTGAAAGTTTTATAATCGAAGAATCTTTTGCAGAATATATGCAAAAGTTGAAAAATGTATATGAAAATACGGTAGTAAATGAAGTCTGGAATGACACTACAATAAACAGTAGCTTACAACAAATTCTATATTTTCATGAAGCCGGTTTACTTTCTTTAAAAAATGCAAATGCTCTCTGCAAAGACCTGAAAAGAATTATTAATCTGATTCAGGAAAAATGCAATGTGAAAAACACAAAGTTTAATATATATTATAACGAGTTAATCCTACTCAACAATAATATGCTTATTGAAACGGAAGAAAAGTTAACTATGTTTGTTCCTTACACGCTTTTAGGTTACTTTATTACTGATAATGAGGAAAGTTGTAATAATGTTCATCAATTTTTTAAACAACAAATCATAAACTCAAAACCGTTAGGACAATCCGGAATTAAGGAACAAAATCTATTCTTTAATCGAGCCATTCGAAAAATAGATTATTATATTGAAAAAATTAATTCTCAAGTCGACTTATTATTTTAAAAAGAAATATTCCCCTCTTTAGTTTACTAAAGTTTATTTAGAGAAAAAACCTGTTTCATTTAACCGAAACAGGTTTTTTTGTTACAAATCAATAAAATTGCAAAAAACTGCAATTTTATTGCAAAATTGTAATATTTATTCGATTAAATTGCGTTACATTTAAATTCCCTTACAAAAAAAATCCTAAATGCTGAAACCGATAAATTACGCAATAATAATTTCTATCCTTATAAGCTACTCCAATTCTTGTTTTTGCCAATCGAGTGCAAAAAAAGAAATCTCCAATTATTTTGATAAAACTGTCGGGGAAGAAATTTTAAATAGTAATAACGGTAAAATTCACATCGATCGCTATAATCTTAAAAATGATCACAATTACTATTTAAACAAAAATTTTGTTACAGGTACTATTTATTACGACAATCAGTTATACGAAAACATTCTTATTAAGTATGACATTTACAAAGACCTACTTGTAAAATCATTTGGAAATACGACTTCATTAGCAATTGACTTAATCAGCGAGAAAACAGATTACTTTATAATTGGAGATAAAAAATTTGTCAATATTGACACTAAATACAAATATCCAAAAGACATAACTGGCTTTTTTGAAGAAAAATATCTGGGAAAAAATATCACCTTATATATCAAGCATTTTAAAACCTCAAAAGAAGATATTACTGAAAACGCAGTATATACAGAATTTAAAGAACACCGCAATTTCGAGCTCCTTTTCGAATCAAAATTTAGAACGATAAATACTCAAAAAGAGCTTTTATCAATATTCCCTCAATTAAAATCTGAGATTAAAGATTACTACAGAAAAAATAAATTCCTGGAAGAAAATAACCCCGATCAATTTAAAGCAGATTTAATAAAATTTATTGATAACAATTTACAAAGTCTTAGTTCAAAAAATTAATGAAAAAACATCTCTTAGGTTTCTTATTCTTTTTACTGCCCGTTTATCTTTTTTCTCAGGAAAAAAATATTTCTATCGAATATTCTAATGTAACGCGAAAAAAAGCCATCGAAATAATTGAAAAAAATAGCTCTTTTCACTTTTATTTTGAGGATCAATGGTTATCTAACGACGAACTTATTTCTGGAAAATTTCAGAATACATCTATTGTAGTTGTTCTGGATGATATTTTTAATAATACCACGATAAACTATTACATTGATCAAAATAGTATTATTTTAAGTAATGTTCTTTTAATATCGAATACAATATCAGAGAGTTATTTTAAAAGTACGCCTTCTAAAAATGACAAATTATTAGTCGCTCCTATTTATAACAAACAGTATATAAATGGCACAAAAAGAGATTCCGATTCTATTATAATGCTAGGAAAACAATCTTTGATAGATAATTCGCAAATGCATACTTTATCTGGTTATATCAAAAATCGGACTTCAGGAAAACCCGAATATAATGTTACTATTAAGGTAAAAGACAAAGATTTTAGCACAACAAGTGATGCAAATGGTTACTACAGTTTTAAAGTACCAGCGGGAATTAACACAATTGAAACACAATCTCTTAATCACGAAACAAAGGTCAAGAAAATTGTACTTTACAGTAATGGAAAAGTAGATTTTAATCTGGACGAAAATGTAAATGCTCTTAAAGAAATTGTCATTGAAAATAAAAAAACAAGAACTGTAAATTCGGCCATTACAGGGCTTACGAGTATAGATGTTGAGAATATCAAAAATGTTCCTTTGATATTGGGCGAAAGAGATATTTTTAAAGTAGCAACAACGCTTCCGGGAATAAAAACTACGGGCGAAGGATCTGCAGGTTTTAATGTTCGAGGAGGAAAAGATGACCAAAACTTATTTTTACTAGACAATGCAGTTTTATACAATCCGTCTCACTTTTTAGGATTCTTTTCTTCGGTAAATCCTTTTACAACAAAAAAAGCAGATATCTATAAAGGAAGTATTCCTGCCGAATTTGGAGGTCGCCTTTCGTCTGTTTTTGACATTAAATCTAAAAGCGGAAATACTGAAAAACTTTCCGGAGAAGCAGGAATTGGACCAGTAATGAGTAATGTCACGCTCGAAGTTCCGATTGTAAAAGGCAAATCGAGTTTGCTATTTGGTGGTCGGGCAAGTTACTCCGATTGGATTTTGAAAACTATCAAAGATTCAAACTTAGAAAATAGTCAGGCTTCTTTTTATGATATTCTTCTAAAATACAACCATCAACTTACGAAAAAAGATAATCTTGAAACTTCATTTTATTATAGTCATGACAAGTACAGCATTTCTTCGGACTCCGTTTATAAATACAATAATCAATTAGCGACTGTAAAATGGGATCATGATTTTAATGAGAAAAATAAATCTTCATTTATCATAACCAATAGTCAATATAAGTTTAATATCAACTACGATTCTCAACCTGAAAGATCTTTTGATTATGGCTACAGAATCAACGAGACTCAATTTATCTTTAAAATGAAATACATTCTGAATGAAAAGCATGTATTTAATTATGGTATCAGCAGCAAGTTATACAATGTAAATCCTGGTTATCTTGCCCCTACAAATAGTTCTTCTCAAATTAAAAGTATTGATTTGCAAAATGAAAAGGGTCTGGAATCGGCATTGTTTTTTACTGAGAATTATAAGGTAAATGATGAATTATTAATCAATTTAGGATTGCGATATTCTATGTTTTCTGCACTTGGGCCTGCTTCTCAAAACGTCTACGAAACTGACTTTCCAAAATCAGACAGAACTGTTTTAGAAACCAAAACCTATTCGAATAATGATGTTATAAAAACTTATGGTGGCTTTGAGCCAAGGGTTTCTGCACGTTATTTTATACTTCCGGATTTATCAATTAAGGCAAGTTTTGACAGAACATATCAATATGTACACTTGCTTTCAAGCAATACAACGCAATCTCCAATAGATATGTGGAAACTTTCTGATTTAAATACGGAGCCACAATCTTCGAATCAATTTTCTTTAGGAATTTTCAAAAATATAATCAAAAACTCACTGGAATTAAGCATTGAAGGTTACTACAAAAAGTCGCAAAACATTTTGGATTATAAAGTTGGTGCCGAATTATTATTAAACAAAAACATAGAAACAGAACTTTTACAAGGTGAAGGAAAAGCATATGGAGTTGAGTTTTTGATCAAGAAAGAAAAAGGAAATTTTAATGGCTGGCTGAGTTATACTTATTCCAGAGCGCTAATAAAACTTGACAGTAAATTTGATTCTGAGAAAGTAAATAACGGAGAATACTTCCCTACGAATTATGACAAACCGCATGATTTTAGTGCTATTTTAAATTATAAATTCACAAAAAGATATAGCTTATCGACAAATTTTGTTTATCAAACCGGAAGACCTGTCACGTATCCAATTGGATCTTATGATTTTGCTGGTGAACAATTTACATTATATAGTGATCGTAATAAATATAGAATTCCGGATTATTACAGATTGGATATTGGCGTGAATATCGAAGGAAATCACAAGATAAAAAAACTCGCACATAGTTTCTGGAATGTTTCTGTTTATAACGTTCTTGGCCGAAACAATCCGTACAATGTTTACTTTGTTACAGAGGACAAAAAAATCAAGGCCTATAAAACCTCTATTTTTTCTGTTCCAATTCCGACAATAACTTATAACATAAAATTTTAATTCATTTATCGTATCAATATGAATTTATCAATATTTAAAAAATCGGCACTACTTGTTTTTTCATGTGTTATTTTGTCGAGTTGTACAGAACAATATGCTTTTCAGGATCAAAATCTTGAAAACGCACTGATTGTTGAAGCCACAATAACAAATGAGTTAAAACATCAGGAAATAAAGATCTCAAGAACAAGACTTCTTAATGATACAATAACAAAAATAGAATCAGGAGCAAAAGTTACGGTTGTTGATAGTGATAATAATGAGTTTTCGTTTAAGGAAAAAGACGGAAAATATATTTCTGAAAATGAATTTAAAGCAGAGCCAAATAAAGATTATCAACTAAAAATTATTGCGGCTTCAGGAAAATCATATACGTCATCAAAAGAAACATTGACTACACAAAACACGATTGATCTGGAGGCTGTTGCCGGGGAAAGAGAAGGTCAAAAAGGTGCTCAGATAAATGTTAAAAGCTTTGATCCAACAAATACTTCCAAATATTATCGCTACGAATACGAAGAGACTTATAAGGTCGTAACTGTATATACAACAACAGAACGTATAAAATTAGTTCCTTATCAAGGGACTTTTAAAATGGAAATTGTGCCTGCAGAGCCAAATACACACATTTGTTACAGCACCAAAAAATCTACGGGAATTATACAAACCAATACAACTGATTTATCTGAAGACAGAGTAAATTTCCCTGTTCGTTTTATAAGTGAATCAGATTATATAATAGCAAATCGCTACAGCATTCTGGTTTCTCAGTATACACAAAACCGTTTTGCGTACGACTATTATTTCACATCAAAGAAAATGTCCGATTCAGGAGATGTGTTATCACCAAACCAACCGGGATTTATTGTTGGAAACATAAAATCGACAGATAACTCATCTGAAAAAGTTGTTGGTTTTTTTGACGTTGCTTCGGTTACTAAAAAACGAATCTTCTTCAATTTTGCTGACTTATTTCCTTCAGTAGATCCGGCAAAATATTTTAGACAATGTACACCTGAACTAATCGAATTTAGCGAAATACCAAATGAGAATTACAAAGTTCTTACTACGCATGTTTATATAGGCGGTGGTCCCGGTATGTCGCCCACATCATACTGGATGGTCGATAAAGAATGCGGAGATTGTACATCATTTTCTTCTAACGTAATACCTTCATTTTGGGAAAATTAATCAAAACAATAGTATTGCTTTTTTTACTGATAAGCATTACTCCTACTATTATTGCTCAAAAAAACACCAATTTGAGTACAGAATCTATATTGGTTAAAACCAATACAACGGTTCTGCTTACAGGCGAAACCCTTTATTATCAATTATATTGCTTAAACAAAAACAAAACACTTTCGGACGTAAGTGAGGTCGCTTATATAGAAATAATTAATAGTCAGAAAGAAAGTGTTTTTAAAAACAAAATTAGCTTAAAAAACGGTTTAGGATCTGGAGATTGTTTTATTCCCACAACATTGCCAACAGGAAATTACAAAATTATCGCCTATACTTCGTGGATGTTAAATAACACGCAAAACAACTTTTTTGAAATGGATATTACGATTATAAATCCATTTCAGGAGAATATAAATATGACTATCGAAAATGTTGTAAGCAAAGGTCTGAGTTCTTCTACAAACGAAACTACAAACAACATTGTTCTGGGCATTAATAAAGAAAAATATTCTAAACGAGAAAAAGCTTCTATTATAATCCCGAAGACATTAGAAAGCGGAAATTACTTTTTAAATATCCGAAAAATAGATAGTCTTACCATTTTGTCAAATACTAAAACAGATAATAGTGATTTACGTTTAAAGCAAGATTTAACGGCTCTTCCTGAAACAAGAGGCGAAATTATTACTGGACATATTAGTTCGAAAATTGCAAACACTGACTTAGCTTATAAAGTAGTTACGTTGTCAATTCCGGGGAAAAATTTCATTTTCAAAACCACAAAAACTAATCAAAACGGCAAGTTTATTTTTATAATTGATAAACAAACAAATGTATCTGACAGTTATTTTCAGTTATCAGAATCTGAAAGAGAAAACTATTCGATTGCGATTGATAAAGAACCAAGTCCGGATTTATCAAATCTGGTTTTCTTAGACAAAACCACTATTTCAAGTAAAAATCTGAAAGCGATTCAGGAACGTTCATTGGCAACGCAAATCGAAAATGTTTATTTTTCGCAAAAAAAAGACAGTATAATTGAATCAAGCGATACTGCAGTTTTTTTTCAGTCGAATGAAAAAAAATACAATCTTGATGATTTTGACAGATTCCGAACCTTTAAAGAAACAATTATAGAAATTGTTACGGAGCTTAGTTTTAAAGATTACAAGCAAGTTCCGTCTTTATATTTATCAGATATCAGATACAACGTAATACAATCTGCTGAACCTTGTCTGGTTCTGGTTGATGGATTGCAAATTCAGGACATGAACGCTTTATACAATTACAATGCTTATCAAATTCAAAGTATTAGCGTAGTGGCATCACCATATTATTATGGTCCAAAACTGTTTAACGGAATTGTAAGTATCATAACAAAAAACAATGATTTTGCATCGATTTACTCGGATAAAAATATCCTAAAAACAACAATTCTAAGACCGGAAGCTGCAAAATCATATTATGAACCAAAATATGAATCTAACACAAATAGTCGAATTCCTGATTATCGATATCAATTACTTTGGAAACCAAATATAAAATTGCAAAATACCGACATGATCATTCCTTTTTATACTTCTGATATTAAAGGAAGCTTTGAAGTTGTATTAGAAGGTTTTACAGAAAAAGGACAACCTGTTTATCTTTCTAAAACGATTAGTGTCGACTAACAATGGTTTGTTTGATGGATTTAAACCACAAAACGAACCAAATTGGGATCGATATTTAACAAATAGTCAATAAATTTAGAGTTAATGAAGAAAAACTAAAGGTATTTCATTTTTTATTCAAAGAAAAAAAATACCTTTAGCCTACCAAAAATAAAGATATTAACCCTAAAAACCCTATTATGGACGATCAAGTTATCCAGATTACCAAAATCAACACCGAAGATTTTATATTTAAAGACATACAAAATATAACTTTTCCAATTCCTCCCCTGGCTTCGGCAAACTTTTATAACAATGACGGAGTAAAAACCTTAAAAGTTTGTTCTACTGTATATATCAATTCTAAAGGAACAGAAAAACCTACAGTACAAAGAACAACACAGGACGATAACACTTTAACAATTTATTATGACTACGAATGGGACGAGATCTCTCCAGAGACTTATAATGTCTATTACATAGAAACAGATTATACCTCTGACACTATTGGAGATATCACAGAAGTTATCACTTACTTAAAATATACTCCTTCAACAACTGTTGTAGGCCCTGGCGACGGATCAGATCCGACTATTTCTAGAGGCACTAGGACAAGTTCAGGAGATTAATCCCAAAAAACGGTGCTACGCTAAATTTACAGATTCCCACCATTATGTATTGATGATTATCGTTTTGTTAATAGGCATTTAACTACACCTATATTTGCAATTCACTAATCATCAATACTATTATTAGATCTAGTAATTTTTCAAAATACCAATGATGAATCAAAAAACACATCACTTTCTTGTTCTACTTCTTTTTTTTTGTACAATAGCTTTAGCACAGCAATATAAAAGTTTGAATTATTTTGAGATTGCCATTCAAAAAAAAGCAAAGTCGGATAAGAGTCAAATCAACTTTAACAAAGCCCAATATTTTTTCTTAAAAAAAGAATGGGATTCAACATTGGTATATTCAATGAAACAATTGAATTCTAAGTCTGACTTAGAAACAAAAAACTATTGTCATTATTTTAGAGGTTATTCCTTAAAAAAGAAAGAACTATACAAACAATCATTTATTGAATTAAGCCTAGTAAACAAATCTTTCCAATATTATTATTTGATCGATAATAATATCGGGCATTTATTTCTTTTAGAAAAAAAATTTAAAAAAGCTATTATTTATTTTTTGAAGGCTGAAAAAGAAATATTGAATCATAAAGATGAAGATGAAATAGCTACTTTATATACAAAAATTGGAATATGTTATGTACACCTTGAACAATTTGATAAAGCTGAATATTATTTTAAAAAAGATGTTCTTATAAATCCTAAACGAGCTACAAAAAGTATAATTCGATCTAATATAAATATTGCAAACTTTTACTACGCACAATACAAAGATCAACAAGCCGTATACTATTTTAAAAAAGCCTATACATTATCTAAAAGTGTAAAAGACTTCAACTTAAAAAAAGATGCAACATTCAACATGGCTATTGTCGAAGAAAATCGAGGCAATTTCAAGAAATCTTTAGAATACAGAAAAGAATCAGAGCAATGGAGCGATTCGGTAAACAATCAAAACAAAATTTGGGCAGTTGCTGATTACGAGAAAAAATTTGCTGTAGCTCAAAAACAAAAACAAATTAAAGTACTTGAAGTCCAAAACAAGCTAAAAAATGCAGAGCGTAATGCTTTCTTTTTTGCCGCAATTGGTTTATTATTACTTCTAACCACCGGTGTTTATTTTTATGCTCAAAAAATAAAAAATGCCAAAATTATATTACTCCAAAAAAACAAACTCGACGAACTCAATGCAACTAAAGATCAATTATTCTCGATTGTAAGTCACGATTTAAGATCTTCTGTAAATGCACTCAAGACTAGTAACGCCAAATTATCTGCAACTCTGGAGACTAAAAATTACGATCAACTAAACCAACTCATTATACAAAATAGTACGATTGCCAATGGCGCTTATAGTTTATTGGATAATTTATTGCATTGGGCAATGCTGCAAACCAAACAATTGTATTTTCATAAAGAATCTGTTCATTTATACTCTGTCGTACAGCAAATTGAGTATAATTATAAACCATTACTTCTTGATAAAACCATTACTTTTGAAAATTCGGTTTCAAAAAACATCTTTATTTTCGTTGATCTTGATTCGTTAAAAATTGTACTTCGAAATCTATTAGACAATGCCATTAAATTTTCTAATGAAAACGGAAAAATCAGCTTTTACTCCGAAGATACAAATACTGATTTTTGTAAACTTATCATCGAGGATTCAGGTATTGGAATGAAAGAAAGCACTATTCAGGAATTGCTTTCAGATAGTGAATTGCTGTCTAAGAAAGATAACTCCGAAATTATAGGAACTGGGTTAGGCTTACAATTGTGTAAACAAATGATTAAAAAAAATAGCGGAACCTTAGCCATAGAAAGCGAGCTCAATAAAGGAACAAAAATGATTTTGAGTTTTCCAAAAACAATTGTTTAATACATTCATTTGAAATAGAGCAATTCTTAACAGTTCTTTTTAACTACTTATTACACACGCTAAAAAACTCAACGATTTCCGAATTATCCTATATTTTTTTTACGCTGTTTTATTTTTTTGTTTATTTTTATAATCTAACCAAAAGATAAAACAACATGAAAAACAAAGCACTGCAAACTACAAACACGGTAGAAACATCAAACCTTAAAAACTTCACTTCTCTTTCCAGAAAGCAATTACAAACTGTTTCAGGAGGAGAAGATCCAACATTATCTAGAGGCACAAAAACAAGTATTCCTGATTAATCCAAAAAACCATGAAAAATAAAGCAATCACAAACACGGCAGAAATATCAAACTTAAAAAACTTTACTGCTCTTTCCAGAAAACAATTACAAACTATTTTAGGAGGAACAGATCCAACAATATCTAGAGGTACAAGAACAAGTATTCCTGATTAATCCAAAAAACCATGAAAAATAAAGTAACCACAAACACGGAGAAAACATCAAACTTGAAAAACTTCACTTCTCTTTCTAGAAAACAATTACAAACGATTTCAGGAGGAGACGATCCAAAAACCTCTAGAGGTACAAAGACAAGTGCAGCAGTTTAATTCAAAAGCAAGTACTTCGTTAGATCCAAAAATTTAAAACAAAAAAAATATGAAAAATAAAACAACCATAAACGCGGATAAAACATCAAACCTTAAAAACTTCACTTCTCTTTCCAGAAAACAATTACAAACTATTTCAGGAGGAGATGATCCAACAACATCTAGAGGAACAAAGACAAGCATAGGAATTTAATCTATAAGTAAGTGTAATCCGTTTAGAAAAATAAATATTAATCAAATTGAAGATTTTTTAGAATCCCAATCTTTTTTAATAAAAAGATTGGGATTTTATTTTATTACATTTTATAAATCATAAATAACATCTTTGTTTTAATAAAGCTCTTCAAAAAATAAGCTTTAAATAATCCTTTTTTCTATAATAATTCTTTACTTTACTCCACCAAAAACCTTATTAACAATACTTGCTTTCCCAAAAACAATAAATAATGGACAATATCAATGTTTTAATAATAGAAGATACTCCAGAACAAAGCGATGCGCTTACCAAAGTATTGCTTGAAAACAATTATACCATTGCCGGAGTCGCCACAAGCTTTACAGATGCTATAAAGCTTTTTTACGAAAACACCGTTGATGTTATCATCATCGATGTGTTTCTTGACGGAAAACCAGACGGAATTACGTTTGCTGAATCTATAAATATTATTCCAAATGCTTCAAAACCTTTTGTCTTTTTGACTAGTTCGCAAGATCGCCAGATTTTTGAACGTGCAAAACTTACAAAACCTTTCAGCTTCTTGATGAAGCCTTTTAATGAGTTAGAAATTCTGTATGCTATAGAAATGGCGGTAGAAAAGTTCTACGAACAAACAAATGTCTTCTTAAGCGAAGAACAAGACACGGTAATCAGCAATGATTATTTATTTATAAAGAAGAAAAACTCACTAAAAAAAGTTGCCATAAGTGAAATTCTGTATATTGAAGTCGAAGAACGATATTGCAATATTATTACCGAAAAAGAAAAATTTGTCATTCAAATCTCCCTTACCAAAATCAGTAATTTATTAGACAAAAATAAATTTATAAAAACGCACCGAAATACTATTGTCAATACAGACAAAATCGAAGAAATTATTCTCGCTGATAATCTTGTGATCTTAAAAGGAAACCACAAAATAAACTTAAGCGATACTTATAAAGACTTTATAAAGAAGATGAATATTTTATCTTAAAAAAATTCTTTCTTACAATATAAAAACACAAATCCTCTTTGAAACAAAGGGGATTTGTCATTTTTAGTGCACCGATTTCTGTCTTGCAATCTTCCAGAATGCTTTTATGACAAGAAAACTAGCTTTCATGACATTTCTCAGCTATAACGGCAAAATCAAAATTACTTTTACACTTGTAAACAACAAAAAACCTACAAATGAGAATTGCATTAACCAACCAACCTGATATGAGGCCTTTATCAATCATGAAAAAAATAATTAATAATCCCTGGGTTGGAGTTATTGTCTCATTAGCAGTCATAATTCCTTGTTTATATGAAATTCTGGATGACATTACAGTTCTTAGAAGAGAATATATATTATTAGTAATCTCATTTCCGATCTATATAAGATCACTTAAAAAGATATTTGACGAAATTTTAGACACATCTGATGATTTTTCAGAATAAATATAAGTTTGCCCCAGCTCGATAAAACACTCCTAATTAAACTTTTAAGACGGAGTGTTTTTCATTTTAAAAAATATTTTACATATCGTTGTAACTTTTTTGTATCCTCTTACGTATAACTATTTGTACACTTAAAAATTGAGGAGACAAAAAACATGAGACAACTTAAAATCACCAAGCAGGTAACCAATCGTGAAACTGCATCGTTAGACAAATACCTACAAGAAATTGGAAAAGTTGACCTAATTACCGCTGATGAAGAGGTAGAATTAGCACAAAGAATAAAGGCTGGTGATCAAAGAGCTTTAGAAAAATTAACAAAAGCCAACCTACGTTTCGTTGTATCGGTTGCTAAACAATATCAAAATCAAGGATTAACTCTTCCAGATTTAATTAATGAAGGAAACTTAGGTTTAATTAAAGCGGCTCAACGTTTTGATGAAACTCGTGGTTTCAAATTCATCTCTTATGCCGTATGGTGGATTCGTCAATCGATTCTTCAGGCTTTGGCAGAACAATCTCGTATTGTTCGTTTACCATTAAACAAAATTGGTTCTATCAATAAAATCAACAAAATGTATGCTTTATTAGAGCAATCTAACGAGCGTCCACCTTCTGCTGAAGAAATTGCAAAAGAACTTGACATGACTGTAAATGACGTAAAAGAGTCTATGAAAAACTCTGGTCGTCACTTATCTATGGATGCTCCACTTGTTGAAGGTGAAGATTCTAACCTTTATGACGTTTTACGTTCTGGAGAATCTCCAAACCCGGACAGAGAGTTAATTCACGAATCATTGCGTACTGAAATCGAACGTTCTTTAGAAACATTAACTCCCAGAGAGGCAGATGTTGTTCGTTTGTATTTTGGTCTTGGCGATCAACACCCAATGACTTTAGAAGAAATTGGAGAAACTTTCGACCTAACTCGTGAGCGTGTTCGTCAGATTAAAGAAAAAGCAATCCGTAGATTAAAACACACTTCTAGAAGTAAAATTCTTAAAACCTATTTAGGTTAATATTAAAATATAAGTCCAATATTTTAAATTCCAAATTTCAATTATTTTATTGGGATTTGGAATTTATTGCGAAAGTGCTTATATTGGACTTTAAAGCAAACAACAGTTTGATTGACTGTTCGTTTTTTGATTGATGATTGAAACTCCGGCTGATTACCGGAGTTTTTTATTTTTATTTTTTACCGCAAAGCTCGCAAGGTTTTTTTATCTTTTGGAATCTTGTAAAAACACAAAGTTCGCAAAGCTTTGTGAACTTCATAAATTCATCAAAAAATCAGGATAAAAACTTTGCGAGCTTTGCGTAAATCTTTGCGGACTTTGCGGTAAAATTTTCATTACAAAAGAACTTTAATTTATCTTTGTAATAAAAACAACACACAACTACACACAATGAAAAATACACTTATTGCTCCTTCTGTTCTTGCGGCTGATTTTGCCAATTTACAACGTGATGTCGAAATGATCAATAACAGTCAGGCTGATTGGTTTCATATTGATATTATGGACGGAGTTTTTGTTCCGAATATTTCTTTTGGAATGCCAGTTTTAGAAGCAATTTCTAAACATGCAAAAAAATATATTGATGTCCATTTAATGATTATTGATCCGGACAGATACATTAAAACTTTCGCTGATTTAGGCGCTAATGGATTAACGGTACATTATGAAGCTTGCACACATCTTCACAGAACATTACAAGCAATTAAAGCCGAAGGAATGAAAGCTGGAGTTGCAATAAATCCACATACTAACATTGATTTATTAGAAGATGTAATCAATGATATTGACTTAGTTTGTATTATGAGCGTGAATCCAGGTTTTGGAGGACAGTCTTTCATCGAAAACACTTATGCTAAAGTTCAGAAATTAAAAGCTTTAATTACACGCAAAAATGCTTCAACATTAATTGAAATTGACGGCGGTGTAACAAGCAAAAATGCAAAACAATTAGTAGAAGCCGGAGCTGATGTTTTAGTTGCCGGAAGCTTTGTGTTTAAAGCCGAAAACCCAACTCAAACAATAGTCGATCTAAAAACTTTGACTAATTTGTAAGTTTCAAAAACATACAAAAATAGAAGCCGAAGATTTCTCTTCGGCTTTTTTTATACTTAATCTGTAAAAAATCAATTCGGCAAAACCTTAGCTTTTCGATATCCCGTCAAGCTAATATTTCTATGTTTCTTGAAAAACTTATTCAAGTGACTTTCGTCAGAAAAACCAAATTCAGCTACAATTTCGTTAATTCTCATATCGCTAAAACTTAAGCGATGTTCTATCAGTCGTATTTTATAATTGGAAACAAAAGACTGAATCGTTTCTCCACAATGATTCTTAAAATAACTTCCGAGATAAGTCTCAGATATATCAAATTTCTCTGCAATAGCAGAAGCTTTTAGTTTTTGAGGAAATAAAATATTCCCCTGAATATAATTGATAATCTCCAGAATTCTTTTATCAGCACTTTCTTTTACGCCTGATGGTTTTATTACTGCAATATTTCTCGCAGCAATTACTATCAGAGCATTTACATAATGAGTAATTAAATCTTCATCATAAATATCTTTGTTATCAATCGCATAAATTAATGATTCTGCGATTGATCTCACCAAAAATTCGTCTGCTTTTCTTTTCAAAATACAACCTGATAAATGCGAGGCATAATGCAGTAAGCATTCAATATGATCAATACTTTTTGAGCGATATTCTTTTACATATTCCGTATTAAGCTTAACCAATAAAAACTCCGTTGTCGTAGTAATATCAAATGTGTGATAATCATTTGGCGTAAGCAACATTAGATTTCCCGTTTGATATGATATTGCATTTCCATTAATATGGAGAAATCCTGTACCTGAGACAACATAAACCAACTGAAAAAAACTAAGCTGTGAATTTATAAGCGGACATTCATCTACTTTTTTATAAATCACTTCAACAGACTGATGCATGTTCTCTTTTCTCATCTTGCAAAAGTACTTCTTTATCATTTAATTGTACTGATAAATAGTCGAAATTCAGTTTATTTTTGCTAAAAACAATTTAAAAAATGAAACAAAATTTTTACTCATACAAAAACACCATCGTTTTAATTGCAATTTGTCTGGCTACATTAATGTTCTCTCTCGAAATTTCAAGTGTGCCGGTTATACTTCCAACTCTCGAAAAATTACTAAATGCCAATCTCAAAGACATGCAATGGATTATGAATATTTATACAATAGGCTGCACTACAGTTTTGATGGCTGCCGGAACACTTGCAGATCGATATGGCAGAAAACGTATTCTTATAATAACCTTAACTCTATTTGGCATTTCTTCATTAATCTGCGGTTTAGCCGAAAACATAGTCTTGTTGATAATCAGCCGTTTCTTCCAGGGAATAAGTGGCGGCGCAATGCTAATTTGTCAAATAGCCACTTTATCACACCAATTTCAAGAAGGAAAAGAGCGCAGTAAAGCATTTGGAATCTGGGGAATTATTCTTGGCGTCGGATTAGGTTTTGGTCCAATAATAGGCGGATCAATCATAGCCATTTTATCTTGGAAATGGGTGTTTTTAATTCATGTTCCTCTCGCCTTCTTAGCTATTATTCTCGTTCATTTTTACGTAGACGAATCCAAAGATTCTGATGCTAAAAAAATAGATATTTGGGGCGCAATCACCTTGTCTTTATCAGTATTTGGATTAACTTATTACATTACACAAGGTCCGGATCTTGGTTTTAGCAGTCCAATTGCTTTGGGTATTATAATCACAACAATTATCAGTTTTATAATATTTATAGGCGTTGAAAAAACAAATCCTTATCCAATGTTTAATTTTTCGGTATTCAAAATTCGGAATTTTTCGGGTGCAATTCTTGGATCGATTGGTATGAATTTTAGCTTTTGGCCTTTTATAATATATTTGCCCATTTATTTCCAAAGTTATTTAGAATATGATGTAGTAACCGTTGGCTTGTCTTTGCTCGCTTACACCCTTCCAACTTTAATAATTCCACCTTTTGCCGAATATCTCACAGTTAAATATCGCTCAGGAATTGTAATTCCGTTAGGTTTGTTCGTAATTGGACTAGGTTTTATTGTTATGAGATATGGCAGTATTGCTGAACACGCCAGTTGGTTAACGATGCTTCCGGGTTCTTTACTCGCAGGAATTGGATTAGGATTAACCAATACACCAGTAACCAATACAACTACAGGATCAGTTTCTTCCAATCGTTCGGGAATGGCTTCCGGAATAGACATGAGTGCGAGATTAATTACTTTGTCTATCAATATTGCTTTGATGGGATATCTATTAGTCGAAGGGATTTTTTCATACTTAAATACCGCTTTTTCCAAAACCATAGATTCAAAAATATTACATTCTATATCAGAAAAAATAGCTGCAGGAAACTTTTCATCTCTTAACAGAGACTTTCAGGAATTAAGTCTATTAAATTCTTCAAATGCAATCTTCCATAAAGCTCTCGCTCATGGTTTTGAAATAATATTGCTTTACGGAGGAATTGGTGTTTGGATATTAGCTCTTCTAAGTTTTATATTATTTAATCCGAAAAAAAGACAAAATAAGTTATAAGGTTAAAAGTCTACAATTTGTGCCGTTAGGCACTTAATATTGGTAAAAACTAAGTTCGTAATGTGCTGGCGTGCCGTAGGTACGCAATAGTTAGCGTTTTGTTGCGTACCTACGGCACGCTAAATTTATTCCTATTCCTGTTTTCTACCAATATTAAGTGCCTAAAGGCACATCTCAACTTTTGATTAACATTTATAAACCTGTTTTTTTAGTAACTTAAAAATCCTTACTGCTTTTCAGGTTTTTCAGATTTGAAAAAAAGTCAATTCCTGTCATTTTTTCAAGAGTTTCAATAGGAACTACAAAATCATAAAGTGACTTATTACTATCTTCATTTGGAACCAAAAAAGCAATTGCTTTGTGTTCTTTACCCGATTTAGTTAGAACAATTTTATAAAAATATTTAGGGACGGCAACATTTTCTGTCCCTATTGTTTTATCCGAATCTTTCAAAATTCCGCCGGTTATAACATAAATGTCATTGTATTTTTCTGCCCAATAACGTGTCTTTTGCTCTAATCTATTCCAGATTCCGCTATTAAAATCATGTTTTTGAGGAGAAATATTAGACGTATAAAAAGTATCGTTATAAGCGCTTTGATCAAATTCCATATCTCCGGCAGGACAAAGATGTCCTTTATCATAACCTGATTTTTTATAGTTTCTCCAATCCGCAGAACCTGTTGTCACACTTGGATCTTCAATAAAATACGGACGTTTGTAATTTCCGTTTTTCAGATATTCTTTCTTTAATTCATAAGCAACCCATTCGGCCTGCTCATATTTTTCATTATAAGAAAGTGTATAATATTTATGTTTAACAATTTGTTTCGTTGTAGATGTAGGTAAATACGAAACAGAAAATCCTGAGCCCGTACTATTTTGATCTGAAACAAAACCGGATTCCTGTTCTTGTGCTAAATTTTCTTTTTCGGTGATTTCATTTTTACAAGACAAAAACAAAAACCCAATCAAACCTAAAACAATACAATTCTTCATACAACAGTTTTTTTTCAATATTCAACACTTAGTGAGCCTTTCTAACGGATTACAAATTACTTCTTGCACTACAATATAAACTTACAAAAAAAACGCTCCAAAAATTAAGCTTTTTGGAGCGTTTTAATAACAAATTAGTTCTATAAAGATCTAAGATTTTACCAATTTATCCTTTTTCATTTTAGGAGAAACAGTGTTTTTTACATAACCTTTAGACTGTAAATCATCTAGTACATTCAAAGCCTCTTCTACATAAACGTCTTTAGATAAAGCCTGGTGCCAAGCATCTCTCTTTTCTTTTAATGTAGCGTCATTTTTCATTTCAAGTTCTTCGTAAGGCAATGATTTAAAAGTCAAGCTATTTTTATAATCTGAAATAGGTTTGTATTTTTTACCTTCATTTTCAACTTGTTCCTGAGTAGCTTTAAAGCTAGTGATATTCAAGCTATAAGTATTCTCTTTATTTTTAACATCGATCCATTTTGCATTATCTTCAATCAATTTGAATTGTGCATTTTGAGCGATTCTGTTTTTACTATTATCAATTGCTTTCGCAAAATTCTCGTTTGAAGTCCAAGTGCTGTAATCAGCCGGATCAATTTTATCCCAAGGCATTGCATTGTCAATATCACGCTCACCCATTTTTAAATAAGCATAACGATCTGGCATAACAACATCACTATGAACACCTTCTAACTGAGTTGAACCTCCGTTGATTCTGTAGAATTTTTGCCCTGTAATTTTCAAAGCTCCTAAATCTCCATAATTTGCATTACGAACAAATTGGTTCAAATCAAGTACATTTTGTACCGTTCCTTTACCATAAGTTTGTTTACTACCAATGATAACTCCACGTTTGTAATCCTGAATTGCAGCAGCCAAAATCTCTGATGCAGAAGCCGAGAAGCTATTAACCATAATTACTAATGGTCCGTCCCACTCGATTTTTTTATCTTTATCGTATAAAACTTCTTTCTTTTTACCTGCAGATTTCACCTGAACAATTGGTCCTTCTTCGATAAATAAACCTGCAATGTCAACAACTGTAGACAAAGATCCACCACCATCATCACGTACATCAAGTACGATACCGTTGATATCTTCTTTTTTCAGTCTTTCTACTTCAAGCGCAATATCTTTTCCGGCATCACGACCATCTTTATTTTCAAAATCAATGTAGAATTTAGGCAAATAAATTACACCGTATTTCAATCCATTTCTTTCTACAATACTAGATTTAGCATAAGTTTCTTCGATTTCGACAACGTCTCTTGTAATTGAAATTACTTTAATTGTTCCGTCAACTTTTTTAACTGTAAGCTTAACTTCAGTTCCTTTGTGACCTTTAATTTTTTTCACAACATCATCCAAACGCATTCCAACTACATCAACTGGCTCTTCGTTTCCTTGTGCTACTTTCAAAATTAAATCTCCAGCTTCAAGTTCTTTACCTTTCCATGCAGGACCTCCGGAAATCAATTCGTCAATTTGAGTAAAGTCATTTTTCTTCACTAATCTTGCTCCAATTCCTTCTAGTTTTCCACTGATATTAACATCAAAACGATCTTTTTCTTCAGGTGCAAAATAGCTTGTGTGTGGGTCAAAACGTGTCATGATTGAGTTTACATATACAGAAAACCAATCTTCTTTGTTCAAATCTTTAATTACACCAAAATTGTCGTCTAATGATTTTAAAGAACTATCACGAGTTTCTTTCTCTAATGTTTCAAAAGATTTTTCTTTGTAAGCAGGATCTTTTTTCTTTTTATCCTCTTCTAATTTTTGTTTAGCAACAAGCGAAGAAAGTGTAGATAACTTGATTTGTTTTCTCCATCTTTCGTTGATTTCTGTCAAATTTTTCGCATACGGAATATGCTCATAATCGGCATTAAAACTCTCATCAACAGTATAGTTGAAAGGTTGCGCTAAAATAGTCTTATAACGTTTTTTGCTTTCTTCCATACGTTTCATCAATCTTGTATAAGTAAGATTGAAAAACGTTAAGTCTTTATTCAAGAACTGATCGTCTAACTGCAATTCATATTGTTTGAATTCGTCGATATCAGACTGAAGGAAGAATCTCTTTGAAGGATCCAGCGCTTCGATATAATCTTTAAAAATTCCTTTAGAAAACTCATCATTTATTTCTGCAGGGCTGTAATGTCCTTTTTCAATAACAAAAGCAAGCAATTCTAAAAGCGTTTTATCTCTATTTGGGTCCGGATCTACCGTCTTATCTGCATTAATTTTAAAAGCAAACAAGGTCAATGACAAGCATAATACGGCTATAAGTATTTTATAATTTCTTTTCATAAACTTAATAATAGCATTCATCAAATTTTTTAATCTAAGTTACGGTAAAAACTGTGCCAACAAAGCCCAGTCCACTATAATTTTTTGTTAAAGATATAAAAATGTTTGATGCGCTAAAATCTTCTTCAATTTAGTTGACAAATTTTACTTTATTTGTGACTATTCAACCAAAATCTGTCACTACATTTGTTTTAAAATCCTACATTTAAAACCATAATTCGTAAATGAAAAGCGAAAAACCTTTAATATTAGTTACCAACGATGACGGTATTTTGGCTCCCGGAATCAGAGCATTAATAAGCGTTATGGAAACTATTGGCGAAGTTGTCGTCGTAGCTCCGGACAAACCTCAAAGTGCGATGGGACATGCTATAACCATTAATAATACTTTGTTTTTGGACAAAATCTCAAAAGAAGATGACATTATAACCGAGTATAGCTGCTCAGGAACTCCGGTAGATTGCGTGAAGCTGGCAGTAAATGAAATCTTAAAACGAAAACCGGATCTCTGTGTTTCCGGAATCAATCACGGTTCAAACTCTTCTATAAATGTAATTTATTCGGGAACTATGAGCGCCGCTGTTGAAGCAGGAATTGAAGGAATTCAATCAATTGGATTTTCATTATTAGACTTTGACTGGAATGCCGATTTTGAGCAAATAAAATCATTCGTAAAAAAAATTACTTTAGAAACCCTTGCCAATAAATTACCCGCAGGTGTCGTTTTAAATGTCAATTTCCCAAAATTAAAAGAAAACGAAATTAAAGGAATTAAAATTTGTCGTCAGGCGAAAGCTTATTACGCGCAGAAATTTGACAAACGACAAACTCCTTTCGGGAAAGATTATTATTGGTTAACCGGAAAATTCACCAACGAAGATAAAGGTGAAGATACTGACGAATGGGCTTTAGAAAATGGATACATTTCTGTAGTTCCGGTACAATTTGACTTAACAGCACATCACTCTATACAACAACTTAATACTTGGAATTTAAATGAATAAAGCAGACATTCTTATCGGATTTATGATCGGTATTTTTACTTCGATTCTTGGAAGTTATTTATTTATCACCTTTTTTACCACTTTTGATGTTTCAACAGGACTTGAAACCATAAGAAAACAAGGATATCTGGGAAAAGTAATTACGCTGGGAACTATTTTAGATCTTGCTGTTTTTTTAATTCTTCTAAAAAGAAACAAAGAACTTATGGCAAGAGGCGTGGTTCTGGCAGTGATTGTTTTAGCAATTTCTACCTTATTTATTTAAATCTTATCTTTGCACTGCAAAAAAAATATTGTGTTTAAAAATCGAGAAACACTTTCAAAGAAATCTATATGAAGTATTACATAATAGCTGGCGAAGCCTCCGGAGATTTACACGGTTCAAATTTAATGAAGGCATTGTATGAAGAAGATCCTCAAGCAGAAATTAGATTCTGGGGCGGAGATTTAATGCAAAAAGCTGGCGGAACATTAGTAAAACACTATCGTGAATTGGCCTTTATGGGATTTGTTGAAGTTATTTTCAATTTGAAAACCATCTTAAATAACATAAAGATTTGCAAAAAAGACATCTCTGAATTCAAACCTGATGTTTTGATTTTTATCGACTATCCGGGCTTCAATATGCGTATTGCAAAATGGGCCAAAGAGTTAAATTATAAAACACATTATTATATTTCTCCTCAAATTTGGGCTTGGAAAGAAAACAGAATCAAAGCTATAAAACAAGATGTCGACAAGATGTTTGTGATTTTGCCTTTTGAGAAAAGTTTCTACGAAGACAAACATCATTTTCCGGTAGATTTTGTTGGACATCCATTAATCGATGCGATTCAGAATCAACCTCCGTTTGACGAAAAGACTTTTAGAGAAGAACATAAATTAGGAGACAAACCAATTATCGCTGTTTTGCCAGGAAGTCGCCAACAGGAAATTACCAAAATGCTAAGTGTTATGCTAAGTGTTGTTGATGATTTTCAGGATTATGAGTTTGTGATTGCCGGCGCTCCAAGTCAGGATTATGAATTTTATCAGCAGTTTATAAAAAACAAAAACATCGCGTTTGTTTCGAATAAAACCTACGATTTACTTCGTTCGTCAACTGCGGCTTTGGTAACTTCGGGAACTGCAACTCTTGAAACGGCACTTTTTAAAGTTCCGGAAGTGGTATGTTATAAAGGAAGTTCGATTTCTTACCAAATTGCAAAGCGCATTATTACGCTAAAATACATCTCGCTTGTCAATTTAATTATGGATCAGGAAGTTGTAACAGAATTAATTCAAAGTGATTGCAATACGAAACGCATTAAGGAAGAATTACAAAAATTACTTGAACCTCAATATCGCGAAAAACTACTGAAGAATTATGATATTCTGGAACAAAAATTAGGCGGAGTTGGTGCAAGTAAAAAAACCGCAAAATTAATTGTAGCTGATTTAAAACAGGTTTAAAAGTTTTTTGATTTGAAAAAAATACTCATTTTCCTTCTTCTGGCGATTGCTTTTACTTCGTGTAAATCGACGTCTACTACCGTGGGCAAAAATGAGTCGAAAAAAGAAAACCGATATACAGTCAATAAATTAATCGATAAAGCGACAGATAATGTTGGTGTTCGATATAAAGCCGGAGGAACCACAAAAAGCGGATTCGATTGCTCCGGATTGGTATATACTACATTTGAATCTGAAAATATAAAACTACCAAGAAGCTCTTTTGAGCAATCTAAAATAGGCACAATAATCAAATTTGATGACGCTCGAAAAGGTGATTTAATCTTCTTTAAAACAAACAAAAGCAAGCAAATTAATCACGTTGGACTTATTCTTGAAGTAAATTCGAGCGAAATAAAATTTGTACATTCTTCAACATCCAAAGGAGTAATAATTTCGTCTACAAAAGAGGCTTATTACGGAAATTCTTTTGCTCAAATCAACAGAGTAATCGAATAATCTGAAACAAACAAAATATATTCTTTTTCTTACAAAAATTTTAATACTTTTAAGCCATGAAAGTATTAGATTTTCCTCTGGCTAAAATTACAATTAGCTTTATTCTTGGCATTATTGTTTCTTACTACGCAAAGCCTTCAATAGCAACTGCCGGAATAATACTTATTTCAATCGCCACAATATTCTTTGTTCTATATTTCTTTATTGCTAAAAACAAAAAATTAAATATTCTTTTTGGAATAATCACTTCTATAGTTTCTTTTTTCATTGGTTTAATTACGCTGCAACTACAAACAGATTCTTATCAGGAATCGAATTACATACATGCTAAAATAGCATTTGAAAAACCCGAGTTTATAACTTTCACTTTACGTGAAAAATTAAAAAGCAATGATTTCAATGATCGCTATATTGCCATTATAAACCAAATTGAAAACAAAACTCAAACAGGAAGAATCATTGTAAACATCCAAAAAGACAGTACAAAAAACAATGTTATTTTAGGAAATACAATTCGGGTAAAAACAATTTTACAAGGGAATACTTCAAGCAAAAATCCCAATCAATTTGATTATGCCAAGTATTTAGAAAACAAACAAATCTATGGACAGGTTTATTGCAGAAAATCCGAAATAGCCATTAATAAAAATATTAAAAAGGACATTTGGTATTATTCCGGTCGTTTGCATTCCAGAATAATAAATAATCTGGAGAAAGCGCATTTCAGCAAAGACGAAATGAACGTTGCCCTGGCTCTAATTTTAGGACAACAGCAAGAGATTTCGTCAGAGATCATAAAAGATTACCAATATTCCGGAACTACGCACGTATTATCTGTTTCCGGACTGCACGTTGGCTTTATAATGCTGTTTATAAATTTCATTCTAAAACCAATTCCAAACAATCGAAAAGGCTCTTTTATAAAATTGATTTCCATTTTAATATCATTGGCAATTTTCGCTATAATTTCAGGTTTATCTCCGCCTGTTTTACGCTCAGTTGTCATGTTTTCTTTCCTTGCTATAGGAAACCATTTGCGCAGAAGCGGAAACATCTACCACACTTTATTAGTTTCTATTTTATTGATACTATTATTTGAACCTTATTTTTTATTTGACGTTGGTTTTCAGCTAAGTTATTTAGCATTGTTTTTCATTGTTTGGTTACAACCTATTTTAAAAAATCTTTGGACTCCAAAACACAAAATAACAATTTACATCTGGAACGCTTTAACAGTTTCTTTTGCTGCACAAATAGGCACTTTACCCGTTTGTCTGTATTATTTCCATCAATTTCCGGGACTATTTTTTGTTACTAATATTATCATTCTCCCTGTACTATCCTTTATAATGATTGCCGGAATTATAGTTATGATTATTGCCGTTTTTTATAGTCCGCCAGTAATTTTTGTGGTTATTTTTGAAAAGAGTGTTTATCTTTTAAATCTAATGATTCACTTTGTTGCAACATTTGAATCGTTTGTGATTCGGGATATAGGTTTCAATTTTTATTATCTGGTAACTATTTACTTATTGATAATTACAGGAACAATTTGGATGGGCAAGCCAAATTTCAACAAAACGATTTCACTTTTACTTAGTATTGTTATTGTTCAGATTTCTTTTATCTATACTAAAAAGGAAACCGAAAGTCAGCAGGAATTAATCGTTTATCACACAAAGAAAAACACACTAATATCTGAAAGAATTGGAAAAAACATAAGCTTTATCACAAGCGATACTCTGACCAAAAACAATGTTTCAACTTCTTATTTAGTTGGAAATTTCGGTGTTTTAAAAAGCACCAATAAAATTAAGAATACATTATTCTTTAACGGAAAAAAAATCTTGGTTTTAGACAGCACAGGAATTTACGAAAACAAAATCCAACCTGATATACTACTTCTTACACAATCTCCAAAAGTAAACTTAGATAGGCTTTTGAAGGATTTACGTCCGAAAATAATAATTGCAGACGCTTCAAATTCCAATTCTATAGTTCAGAATTGGAAACTAACTTGTATCAAAAAAAATATCCCTTTTCACGCAACAAGCGAAAAGGGATTCTACAAATTAAAATAATAGAAAGCAATTTTGTTATGGTCGCAAAATCGCTTTGGCTTCTTTTATCCATTGCTGTACTCCACCAGGTTTATACCCAAGGAGCCCCAGTTTATCAATAGTTGGTTTGTTTTTCCTTATTGTGATCGTTACCAGGCAAACTTGAGGTAATTCTTCGACCCCTAAAGCATTTTTCATTTTAAGATTTTGTTCTTTATCCTGATCCGTTAATGATGAGTCAGATAAATCAAGTCTTAATAAAATAACATTATCACGTGACCATTCTGCAAAATCAGGGCTTGCAAAAATCTCATTCTGCATTTTCTGTCCAGCGCTAGCCGCAGTAAAAAATATTAACAATGGTTTCCTTTCCGTATCACTCTTTACAAATGCATCGCTTAAATCAGTATTCCAAACTAAATTTTGCGAATGCAAAAAAAATGAACCTAAAAATAATAGTAGGGTAAGTAGTTTTCGGGTCATAATCTTGCAGGTTTTATTGGGGGTTATAAAAACCAAATTAACACAAAAATGAGCAGTTAACAAACACTTCCATCATAAATACTTCTAAAAAGTTACATTATAATGAATTTTACTATTTAAACCTTAAATTTTAAACAAAATGAAAATTTAAGCCCTAAAAAAAACTAAAACTACTGATATCGCATTCCACTCCAAAAAAATATCCCTTTTCATACCGAAGCTGAAAAGGGATTCTACAAATTAAACTAAGAAACTTAATTTAAATTTTATTTTATTCGCTTGGATGCAGAATTGCATTTGATTCCGCAATCCAGGCTTTAGCTCCACCGGGTTTATACGCAAGTTTCCCTAAGGCGCTAAAAGTTGTTTTGTTTTTTCGAATAGAAGCGCTTGCAAAACAAACCTCTGGCAAATCTTCGACGCCAAAAGCGCTTTTCAATTTAAGATTTTGTTCTCTGTCTCCATCTGCCGTTGTAGAATCAGATAAATCCAGTTTTACCAAAATCACATTGTCGCGTGACCAAACGGCAAAATCAGGAGTTTTAAAGATTTCGTTTTGAAGATTTTCCGGTACACCTGAGGCAGTGAATAAAATTAGCATTGGCTTTCTCTGTTCATTACTTATTGCAATAGCATCTGTCATGTTTGTTCTCCAAACTAAATTTTGCGAATGCAGAAAAAATGAACCTAAAAAAAACAGTAGGATAAGTAGTTTTTTGGTCATAGTATAATTGGTTTTGGTTAGTATAGCATGACGAAATTAACATAATATTTTAATTTTCCAATTTTTATTAATATAAAAAATACATTATATATTTTTTTATTTGTAATAAAATAACAAAACCATAAAACCAACTAAAATAGTGAATACTTTTTCTTACTAAACAAAAAAAACTCCTTACAAACCTGTAAGGAGTTTTTATATTATTAAAATAGAATTTACTTTAATTAAGATTTTTTTGGATGCACAATTTCTTCTGCAACTGTCAACCAAGCAGATGGACCACCAGCAACATAACCAGTTTTACCTAAACCTTTAAAATTGACTTTTCCATCCTTTGATTCTGCACTTGTAAAATACACTGTTGGAAAACCCTGAATTCCAAAAGCTTGTTGCAATTCATTATTTTGGTTTTTAAGCTCCGGCGTTTGAGGCACAGCTCTAGGATAATCTAACTCCACTAAAACAACATTGTCTGCAGCCCATTTTTTAAACTCAGGAGTTTTCAAAACTTCGTTCTGCAAACGAATACACCATCCACACCAGTCACTTCCTGTAAAAAACATAAGCATTGGCTTTTGCGCTTTATTACTTTCAGTAATTGCTTCTTTTACGTCTGTATACCATTTTAGCTCTTGCGCTTGCGTTGCAAATGCGCCAACAAAAAACAATGTTACTAGTATTATTTTTTTCATATCCTTATTATTTTCTACAAATTTAAGCAAAAAAAGAATTGCTAAATGTCGTCTACTTTACTTCTTGCATTAATTTTCTAATAATTGGCGAAATCGCAATTAAAATAACTCCTGCTACAAGCGAATAAATTGCCAATTGATAATATCCTTCCGTATAAGACTGAAGCTTAGAAAGCAACGTATCTCCTGTATTTGATCTTGATATTTCGGCACCTAATTTTCCAGCAAATAATTGCCCAAAAGCACTTGCTAAAAACCATAATCCCATCATCATTCCGAATAATCTTTTTGGAGACAATTTCGTAATAATCGACATTCCGATTGGACCTAAACAAAGTTCTCCAATTGTCGTTACCAAATAAGCAAAAGTAAACACGTTTAAAGATGCTATACCTTCTGAATTTGCAAAAAACTTTGTTAAATAGAAAATATAGAATGAAGCTCCAAGAAACAAGAATCCAATTCCGAACTTAATCAGGGTATTTGGTTCAATTCTTCTTTTACCAAGCCAAATCCACAACAAACCAATTAGCGGACTTAACGCCACAACAAAGAATGTATTCGAACTGTTGTTTACTACATTGGGATCAATAGTAAAACCAAGTAAATTATTACTTAGATTATCTTTTGCAAAAAGCGATAATGAACCACCACTTTGCTCATAAATTGCATTAAACAACAAATAAAAGAATACGAACAAAAAGGCTGCGAAGAGCTTTTTCTGCATTTTTACATCGCCCAATCTTATCAATTCATAAGTAAAATACAACACTGCAACTATTCCAATAGTGTACATGAAATAATCTGTGTAGTCTGTATTTTTTACCATTATAAAAATAAATGGCAAACTTAATATTGAGATCGCATAAACTGCAATTTCACGAATTCTTCTTTTACTAGGTTCTAAATCCAATAATGGAGAATCTCCAATTGGACCTAAATATTTTTTAGTAAACAAAAAGGTAACCAATCCTAAAAACATTACTACTGCTGCTGATAAAAAGCACAATTGCCAAGAATAGTATTTCCCTAAATAAATACACAAAGCACCCCCAAGAAGTCCTCCAACATTTATTCCGGCATAAAACATTCCGTAACCAGCATCTCTTCTACCATCATCTTCATGATATAATTCTCCAACCATTGACGAAACGTTTGGCTTAAAAAAACCTGTTCCAATAATCGAGAAAGCAATACCATAATAAAACATTGTCTGAGGCGAAAAAGCAATCAATAGATTTCCAAGAATCATTACGATTCCTCCAAAAAATAATGATTTTTTAAAGCCCAATACTTTATCAGCAAAAATACCTCCAATAAAAGTAAAAGCATAAACAAAAGCCTGAATAGCTCCGTATTGCAAATTGGCATGTTCATCTTTTAATAAAAGCTGATCTACCATAAAAAAAGTAAGTACACCACGCATTCCGTAGAAGCAAAAACGTTCCCACATTTCAACAAAAAACAAATACCACAATTGTTTTGGATAAGTGCCTTTAAAATTTTGAATTTCTTCTAATGTGATTTTGTTTTCCATGTTATCGTACTCCGTGCATCATTTTTTTCAAGAATGGTGTCAAAGCAAATAATATAATTGCCGCAAGACCTGTAAGAACAACAAAAACCATAAAGAATTCGTATAAGTTATGGATTTCGAATCCTGCAAAAAAGTGATTGTGAGCACTAATTTGGTGTTGATCCAATAAAGCTAATTGCTCAGCCGTTGGTGTAATTTTATTATCTAAAACACCTTGAAGATCGATTCCTAATTCTTTTGCTTTTGCAAATTTATCACCAGTTGCCGGCAAGATAGAACCTAAAGTTCCTCCTAAAGCATAACCTGATGCATTAGATAAAAAGAATACGCCGTAAAGTAATGAAGCAAAACGCTTTGGAGATAATTTACCTACCAATGATAATCCAATTGGAGATAAACATAACTCAGCGCAAGTATTTAAGAAATATAATAAGATAAGCCATTTAACCAATAGCAATCCAGAAGTTCCGATATAAGAAACCTGAGTTGCTATCATAAAGAAACTAATAGAAATAACCACTAAACCAACCGCTAATTTTACCGGAGAAATTGGTTCTTTACCTTTAGCTCTTAATGTATCCCAAAGAATACTAAAAGGCACTGCTAATACAACTACAAATAGTCCGTTAAAGATCTGAACCATAGATGGTGGCATTAAAAATCCAAAGAAGTTTCTATCTGTTTGATTATCTGCAATAAAAGTCAATGATGAACCTGCTTGCTCAAACGCCGCCCAGAAGAAAATAATAAAGAACGAAACAATGTAAATTACAATAATTCTGTCTCTTTCGATTTTAGTCAAAGAAGTATCAGAAATAATTAATCCTGCCAATGACAATCCACTAGAATAAATCAAAGTATAAATTAAATTCTGACCTACAGCATAGTGAAAAAAGAACCCTAAAGCGATGAATGCAACTCCTGCAAGTACTAAAGCTTTGCTAGAAAAATTCGCTTTTTGTGCTTCACCTTCTTCAAAGTCAGAAGCAATATTTTTAGAAGGCAAACCTCCTAATGGTCTTCCTTCAGGAGAAACCACATATTTGTTTTTCAAGAAATAGAAAAGAATTGTTCCCAAAAGCATTGCTACAGAAGCCGCCATGAATCCCCATCTAAAAGCGTGAATATCTCTAATTCCACCAGCATCTTTAACATCTCCTAACAAAGGACAAATAGATTGACCTAAGAAAGCTCCGATGTTAATTCCCATATAGAAAATAGTGAAAGCACTATCTAATTTTGTTTTCTCTTGTTTTGGATACAAACTTCCAACCATACTCGAAATATTCGGTTTGAAGAATCCGTTACCAAAAACAATTACTCCTAATGCAGAATACATGATGATTTTAGCCAATGGTAAATTTCCTTCGAAAATAGTTCCACTGGTAAACAACAACATTTGACCAATCGCCATTAATAATCCTCCTAAAAGAATACAATTTCTATTACCTAAAAAACGATCGGCTACAAAACCACCTAACATTGGTGTTAAATAACAAAGTCCAAGAAAACCTCCATAAATAAGAGAAGCTTCTTCTTCTTTCATCAATAATGAGTTCACAAGAAATAATGTCAATAAAGCTCGCATTCCATAGAAATTGAATCGCTCCCACATCTCCGTTCCAAATAATACCCAAAGTCCTTTTGGATGCGCAGTTTTTACTTGAGTTTCTCCCATATTATTCATTATTTATTTACTGTTAATTATGTTTAAATTATAAATTTTCTTTGATAAAGTTAGTCATTTTATTATAAAGGTTAATTCTCGTTTTACCACCAAGAATATGATGATCTTTATCCGGATATATCTGAGAATCAAATTGTTTATTCGCCTGAATCAAAGCGTCCATCATTTGCATTGAATTTTGTAGATGAACATTGTCATCACCTGAACCGTGAATCAATAAAAATTTACCTTTTAATTTATCAACGTGATTTATTGGAGAATTTTGGTCATATCCACTAGCATTTTCTTGTGGAGTCTGCATGTATCTTTCTGTGTAAACAGAATCATAAAAACGCCAGTTTGTTACAGGAGCAACTGCAATTGCCATTTTGAAAACATCATTTCCTTGAAAAATACAGTTTGAAGCCATAAAACCACCATAACTCCATCCGAAGATTCCAATTCTTGAAGCATCAACATACGGATAAGCTCCAATTACTTTTGCAGCATCAATCTGGTCTTCAACTTCGAATTTTCCTAATTCTTTTTGAGTTACTTTTTTGAAATCAGCACCTTTAAAACCAGTTCCTCTACCATCAACGCAAGCTACAATATAACCTTGTTGTGTTAGCGAAATAAACCAATAATCGTCAGTACTATTCCAATCGTTATTTACTTGTTGCGATCCCGGACCAGAATATTGGTACATAAAAACAGGATATTTCTTTGAAGGATCAAAATCTTTTGGTTTCAAAATCCAGGCATTAAGTTCATTTCCTTTTGCAGTTTTTAAAACAAAGAATTCTTTAGTTGGTAAGTTATAAGCTTTCAATTTATCAGAAAGAGCCTGATTGTTTTCGATAACCTGAACTTCTTTTCCGGTTTTTGCTTCATTCAAAGTATAAGTCGTAGGTTGAGAAGCACTTGAGAATGTATTAATGAAGAATAGGAAATTTGGACTAAAAGTCGCCGCACTTGTTCCAACTTTAGAAGTTAAACGTACTTTACTTTTTCCGTCTAAACCAATTCTGTAAATATCTCTATTGATAGAACCATTTTCTGTAGATTGGTAGAAAATAGTTTTTGTTTTTTCGTCAAAACCGTAGTAATTCACTACTTCCCAGTTACCTTTAGTAACCTGATTTTTAAGTTTTCCGGTTTTATCATAAAGATAAATATGATTAAAACCATCTTTTTCGCTAGTCCAGATAAAACTATTATCTTTTAAGAAAGTCAAGTTATCTGTAACATCAACATATGCTTTGTCTTTTTCGTTCAAAACCACTTTTGCAGCAGCTGTAGTTCCATCAACAAAAAGTAAATCAAGATTATCCTGGTGACGGTTCAAAACCTGAGCCGATAATATATTACTATCGTTTGTCCATTTTAATCTTGCAATATAAAAGTCGTTATAATTTCCTAAATCAACTTTTTTAGTAGCATTTGCAGCGGCATCATATATATGTAACGAAACCACTGAATTTTTCTCTCCTGCTTTAGGATATTTAAACGTTTCAATTGTTGGATATAAATCTTTATGATACATTGACATTGAAAATTCCGGAACGGCACTTTCGTCAAAACGAATATAAGCTAGTTTTTTACTGTCTTTACTCCAGTCAAAAGCCTTAACAAAAGCAAACTCTTCTTCGTAAACCCAATCCGTAATACCATTGATGATTGCGTTTTTCTTTCCATCAGTAGTAACAGCGGTCGATTTTTTTGAAGCTACATCATATACATAAAGGTTATTTTCTTTAGCATAAGCGATTTTAGTTCCATCAGGCGAGAAAGTTGGTTCCTGAATCTGAAAATCGAAAAGTTTTGTTAGTGATTTAGATGCGATATCATATAAATAATAATCTGCAGTAAAAGAGTGACGGAAGATTTTATTAGAATTACAAGCAATTAAAATCTTTTTTTCAGAAGCGTCAAAAGTGTAACTATTAATTCCGCTTGCTAATTCTTTATGATTTTTTGTATCGATTAGATTAGATACTTTTTTTAAAGTTGCAAAATCGTATAAATCTATCTGCATACTTCTGCTGGCGTTGTCCACATTCAATACAGTATATTGGTCTGTATTTTTCAAAGATTTCAATTCATCCATTCCTTTGGCCCGAAAAGCTCCACCATAAATATTCTCAACTGTAATTTTTTGTTGCCCAAAAACAGTAGCAACTAATAACAAAAGTATAACCGTAATTTTACTTGTATTCATTTGAATTATTTTAAATATAAAAAAGAGCCCAATTTTAGTAAAAAAAATAAACATAATACACATTTCATGTGTTAAATGTTAGAAAAAATAACGATTGCGTACTTTCAAATTTTAAATAGATTTCAAACAAAACTCTTAAATTGGTATCTTTGTCGCAACAATATTATTTAATACACTGAGAATGAACAACGCAGTTGCCGGATTTTCTAAATTATCCAAAAAAGAAAAAATAAACTGGATCGCCAATACCTACTTCACAGAGCCCCAAGAAGCCTTAAATATTATAAGAAATTACTGGAATTCAGACGAAAAGCTGCAACAATTGCATGACGAATTCATCGAAAACACAATAACCAACCTATACATTCCGTTAGGAGTCGCTCCAAATTTTTTAATAAACAATAAATACAAAACAATCACAATGGCAATTGAGGAAAGTTCTGTAGTTGCAGCTGCCTCAAAAGCAGCCAAATATTGGGCAACCCGCGGAGGTTTTAAAGCCACAGTAATTGATACCGAAAAAATTGGACAAGTACATTTTACTTTCCGTGGAGATGCACAAAAACTACAATCCTTTTTCGATCAAATCAAACCAAAATTCTTTTCTGAAACCCAAAGCATTACTAAAAACATGCAACAACGTGGTGGCGGAATTTTAGATATAAAATTAAAAGACAAAAGAAGTTTACTTGAAAACTACTTTCAGCTTCACGCTACTTTTGAGACAAAAGATAGTATGGGTGCAAATTTTATAAATTCTTGTTTAGAGCAATTTGCTACTACATTAAAAGAAGAATTTCAAAATTCAGATTTATTTTCGAATAATGAAACGCTTGAAGTAATTATGAGCATTTTGTCTAATTATGTTCCAAATTGTCTTGTCAGAGCCGAAGTTTCTTGCCCGATTGAAGATTTAACAGAAAAACATATTCCTAATCCGCAAGAATTTGCCGAGCGTTTTGTTCAGGCAGTTCAAATTGCCGAAGTTGAGCCATTCAGAGCCGTTACGCACAACAAAGGAATCATGAACGGTGTCGATGCCGTAATTCTCGCAACCGGAAATGATTTTAGAGCTGTAGAAGCTGGAGTTCATGCATACGCTTCAAAAAACGGTCAATATTCAAGTTTATCACACGCTAAAATTGAGAACGGAATCTTCACTTTTTGGTTAGAAATTCCATTAGCAATCGGAACCGTTGGCGGATTAACATCTTTGCATCCGTTAGTAAAATTAAGCTTAGAAATACTCGAAAAACCATCTGCCAGAGAATTAATGGAGATTGTTGCAGTTGCAGGTCTGGCACAAAATTTTGCTGCTTTGCGCTCATTAACAACAACAGGAATCCAGGAAGGCCACATGAAAATGCATTTAAACAACATCATCAACCAATTTGAAGCAACAGACGAAGAACGCCATTTAATTAAAACTCATTTTAAGAAAAATGCCGTTTCACACAGTGCTGTTGTAGAATTTATTGAAAATATAAGAAAATAATTAGCTGCTCTAAAACTAGTTGAAGGATAAGGAGCTATTCCCGCTATCCGTTGCAATCTTTTTTATTCGCCGCGGCGAACAAAAAAGGATTTTCACTACTATCGGGGCTAAAAAACACAGAATGAAAACAACCTTTTACAGTAACGGAAAACTCCTTATTACAGGTGAATATTTAGTTTTAGATGGCGCCAAAGCTTTTGCGTTACCCACAAAATTTGGACAGAATTTAATTGTAGAAAATGGTTCAAATAAAGAAATTGAATGGCAAAGCTATGATTTTGATGAAAATCTTTGGTTTCAAAACACTATTTTATTCTCTGAAATTATAGCCAATATTCCGGTTCAAATCGAAACAGTTAAAAGTACTTTAGTAAACATTTTGCACGAAGCATATCTTTTAAATCCTGATTTTATTAATAATGCAGAAGGTTATAAAATAAGCACACAACTTACATTTCCAAAAAACTGGGGATTAGGCACATCGTCAACCTTATTGAATAACATTGCTCAATGGACTAATATTGATGCATTTACGCTTCTTAAAAATAGTTTTGGCGGAAGTGGTTACGATATTGCCTGCGCTCAAAATAATACACCAATTATATATCGTCTGGATCAGCAAAATTTACCAACTGTAGAAGCAATTAATTTTAGTCCAGATTTTACTAAAAATATTTACTTCGTTTACCTCAATAAAAAACAAAATAGTAAAGCTGCAATAAACGCTTATTACAACAACAAGAATCAAAATCTGGCTCACAACATAATCGACAACGATAAAATAACGGAAGCTGTTTTAAAAGCAGAAAACTTGAAAGAATTTGCCTTTGCTTTAGAAAAACACGAAATTCATTTAAGCAATATACTAGAACTGGAAACTATTAAAGAAATTGCTTTTCCTGATTTTTCCGGAGTAGTAAAAAGTCTTGGTGCTTGGGGCGGGGATTTTGTAATGGTTGTTTCAAAAGAAAATCCAACGGAATATTTCACCTCAAAAGGATACGAAACAATCCTGACTTATGACGAAATGATTCTACAAAATTAAATCATCAATACAATCTGACATAAAACAAAAAAGCGAACTAATAGTTCGCTTTTTTTGTTTTTATATGTTTCGTTTCAAGTCTTCTCACTTTTTGGGTTTCGAGCTCATTAGTTTCGATAAGCGTATTATGCAAACGCTCCGCCATTTTTTCTATACTATTATTTATGGAATCATAAACGACTTCCATTCTTCGATGTTTCTCTTCTTTTATAGCTTTCAAAACATCTTCAACAAAAGTTTTTTCATATTTTTCAGCAACAGAATCACGAGTATTAGTCAGCCTAATAACATAGTCATTGCTTAATACCGTAACTTTAAAATGCTGTTCTTCGTTACTTAAATAATACTTCCCACCCAATTCATCACAATTGATATCAGTATTACTAAGTTTTAAAAGTTCCGTAATTATCCCCAAAATATGATTTTCAATTTTGGTATACACCCTAGGCTTTCTTCTTAACAAATTAAACATAAAAAAATATAAAATTTTTGTTTATCCACAGTACTCGATTGTTACTCCGTTAATTATAATTTAGCTAATACCTTAGGGGCGGAAGTTACTTCGTTAAATCGCAGCAAATTAACTGTAATAATTTGAATATCACAAATATTTAAAATTTTATTTCTATTATTCCTATATACATTAAGAAAAGCGGCTAATAAATACTACAAAAAACACAATGTAGCGCAAAGAAAAACCCGAAATATTCATTTGAATATTTCGGGTTTCTTATTTTGATAATTTAATTACTAAATACTAGTAGTTAAATTGCAATCTGTTATCTTCAATTTTAGCGTTAGCTTTCAATGCTGGCAAAATTCTGCTTGCATCAGATGCGCTTTGAGCTTTAACTTTAGCTACATATTCTGCGTGATTAGCAGCAGCAGGAGCTTTAACAGTACTAATGTTTTTCACTACATAAACTCCAGTGTTTCCTTCAATTGGAGCAGAGATTTTGTTTGCAGCTAAAGCAAATGCATTACCTACAACTCTTGGCTCTTGTCCAACTCCACCAGGTAATACCGGGTTATCCATAGTTACGTCAGCAGCTTGTTGAACAGCTACACCAGCGCTTTTAGCAATAGCTTCAAGGCTAGATCCTGTCATTTTAGCTTTTAACATTTCAGCTTTTTTCTTGTTTTTCAAGATTGGCTCAACATAAGGTCTAGCTAAAGTAACAGATACTAAACCAGATTTGTTTTCGCTTTTGTATTGTGCAATTACGTGCCCAATATTAGCAATTTCAAAACGTTTTACATCTCCTTTGCTTGTTTCTTTGTCATATGCCCATCTGATGATGTTACGTTGGTTTCCTAAAGGACCAAATTGCTCATCTAAAGCTTTTGCAGTTACCGGAGCAGCTACTTTTAAACCTAATTCTTTTGCAGTAGCATTGAAATCTTTATTAGCAGCGTCCATTTCAAATTTAGTTGCCAATGTAAATACTTTATCAGAAGTAGCTTCAGATGGCTCAATTTTTTGAGCAATTGTAGCTAAACGAATTCCGTCTTGTTTATCTGTAATTTTGATAATGTGAAATCCGAAAGGAGTTTCAACTAAACCAATTTTTCCAATTCCGTTATTGAATACAAAATCATTGAATGGTTTTACCATTTGATTTGGACCAAAATATCCTAAATCTCCACCTTGTTGTGCAGATGAGTCATCAGAACTTGTAAATGCCAACATCATGAAACTATCCGGATTAGCCTGAACTTGTGCTAAAATTTCTTCAGCTTTAGCTTTAGCTTCTTCTTTAGTTCTTTTTTCTTTAGCATTTGGAGTTTGAGATCCTTCATAAGCAATTAAGATATGACTTGCTTTTGCGTTAACACCAGCTTTAAATCCTAAAGATTTAGAGATAGCATAATATTTTCCGTATACATAAGGACCGTAAATTGCTCCTGCAGGTAAACTAAATAATTTATCAGCATCGATTGCTGGTAAAGCATTTTTAGGAACATATGTAGAATCGTAAGGAACGTCAGAATTTGAGTTTACGAATTCAGCAATGTTTGTTGCGCTTTTAAAACCAGGTAATGTATCGTTTTTACCAGTTTTTGTATTGTACTCAACTCTACCGTTTAATAATGCAGTGATTTTAGCTTTAATTTCAGCTTCGTCTTCTTTTGAAGCTTTGTCTTCTACTAAAACGTATTGAATTTCACGAGTTTCATCAGCTTTGAATTTTTTCTCGTTTTTCTTCATATAAGCAACAATTTCATCATCAGAAATTTTAACATCGCTATCTTTAATAGAAGAATATAATGCAGCAGCATAAGCAAAGTTTACTTTGTTAGCTTCCATTTCATATTTCAACTTTCCTTCGCTAACAGTTGTATAAAGTCCAGCTTTTACAAGTGTATTGTAGATTTGATATTTTGCGTTCAATTCAGCATCATCCTCTTTTTGAGAAAGATATTGAGCTGCTTCAGGATTTGTTTTGAAGTACTCTTTAAATTTAGCTACATCAAATAATCCAGCTGCATTTAAGAACATTGGGTTTTTACCAATATTTGGATCTGCTTTTAAAACTTCAAGTAAGTGTTTTTCACCAACTCTTAATCCCAATTTATCAAACTGAGCAGATAACAATGCGATTGAAACTTCTTGATCCCAAACTCTGTTTGCAGCTTCAGTGGAAGTAATTCCTTGACCACTTTTTTCAACATTACTAACTTTAACTCTAAAGTCTTCAAATGAAATATCTTTTCCATCGATGCTTCCTACATCTTTTGAACTTTGACCGAAACTTCCTCTAGTGAAAAGATCTTGTATTATAAATGCAAATAATGCAAGTGCAATAACTCCTATCAATAAAGCGGAACGCTGTCTAATTTTTGCTAAAACTGCCATTTTTATTATCGTTAATTTTATATTCAGTTTGCGAAAATACAATTATCTAGTTAATAACAATACAACTAGCGTTTTATTTTCAACAATTTTTTTTATTAATTTAAAAAATCAGTCTTTTATTGTCATTTTGACTAATTCAATTTTCTTATTTGTCGCCTCTTCAATCACAAAATAAAAGTTGTCAATCACGATTTCATCGCCCTTTTGAGGGATTTCTTTGGTATGATTCACAATAAAACCACCTAAAGTCCCGTAAGAATCTTCTTCTGGAATCATTAACTTGTAAGTTTCATTTAAATACTCCACATCCAAACGTGTCGAAAACAAATATTTCCCTTCACCTAACTCTTCTTCGATCAGTTCTTCTTCTTCTGAATCATGTTCGTCTTCGATTTCTCCAAAAAGTTCCTCTACAATATCTTCGATTGTAATAATTCCCGAAGTTCCTCCGTATTCATCTAAAACTACTGCGACATTTTTTCGCTTTTTAATCAGCAAATCCAAAGCGTCTTTTATCAAAATTGTTTCCGGAACAAACTCAACCGTCATCAAAACTGATTTGATCGTTTTTGGCTTCTTAAACAAGTCAAAAGAATGCACATAACCCACAATATCATCCAGAGAGTTTTGACTGACTACAATTTTAGAATATCCGGTCTCAATAAATAATTCCTTAAGATCTGTTATGCTGTCAAATAAATCTACATCTACAATTTCTGTACGCGGCGTCATAATATCGCGCGCTTTTACACCGGAAAATTCTAAGGCATTTTGAAAAATCTGAATCTCAGAATCTACTTCTTCATCGTCTTCAACAGAATTCATTTGTTCCGTAATGTAATTTCCGAGTTCTATTTTACTAAAATAAAGCTGCGTCTGATCTCCTTCTGTTTTAAAGAATTTCCTCAAGACAAAATCTGATATCCAAATAAAGAAAGTTGAAATATAATAGAACAATCGATAAAACAAATACGCAGGAAGCGCAAAAGCTTTAATCAACGTATTGGCATAAATCTGAAAAAACACTTTCGGAAGAAATTCTGCCGTTATTAAAACTATAAAAGTCGAAGTTATTGTTTGAATCAGCAAACTGCTAAAATCAGAAAAATGAAATCCTAAACTTATGATGCATCTTAGAATTAAATCTCCCATAAAGAACCCGTAAACAACTAAAGCCACGTTGTTACCAATTAACATTGCAGCGATAAACTTTGAAGGGTTTTCGGTAAGTTTTGTTAGAATCTGAGAAAGAAAATTATCTTGTTTTTTTTCAATTTCAAGATAAATCTTATTCGAGGAAATAAAAGCTATTTCCATTCCTGAGAAAAAGGCTGATAGTATTAAACATAGTATTATAATACTAATTTCCATTTTTACTGTTTTTTGTTACGATCATCAAATTTCTTCACAAACTTCCTTCTGAAGAAAAACATAAATACAGCCATTCCTGCAATTATAAAACTCAAAGTCGAAGTGTCGTTTCCTTCATTTAACTTTGTAATTCCGTCATAGATAAAGTAAACTGCAAAAGCAATATAAACGTATTGCGTATATTTCATGTAACCCATAATGTCTTTTTTTTATTCTTCTGATGATTCAATTTCGCCACTTACTCGTTGCGAATTAATCACTTTAAAATCTTTACTAAAATCTATTCCTTGTCCGTATGAAACTCCTTTAGCGTCTGTAAGCTTGAATTTTCTTTCGGTATAAAACCATTCGTTTTTCTGATCAAAATACAGTTGTTCTGTTTCCAGCATCTGACCAGTTTCTGATGTGATTTTTACTTTTCCCTGCAAATCTATTATACCAGTAGTTTTATATGAAACTGCATAATTTGATCGTATAAAGGTACGTTTTTGTTTTTTGTCGTATAGAGTAACATCCAAACCTAAAGGAAATTCTGTAAATGGAAAATCCAGATTAGAATAATCCAACATCTTCCTGCTTATCAAAACCCCTGTTATACGACCTGAATCCGTGTATTTAATATTAACCGTATCAGCATCACTGCCCGGAACGAATTCAGAGAAGTTAATTTTCTGAACATCCTTAAAGTTACTTTCGCATCCAAAAAACAGTGTCACAGCGAGAACTGTGACAGTATTTATAATATATCTCTTTGGTAAATTCATTTGCCAAATGTAGTAAATTGTATGTGCTTAAAAAAACATAAGATTTTATGTTTAATTATATTTACTCTTAATAAACCATCTGTCATTAAAAGAGAAACTTACGCTAAAGTTTACATAATTTTCCTGAACCAGGTTTGAAGAAACAGTACCTCTTTTTCCAAATTCAACACCAAAGTTTACATTCGAAAAAGATCCAGGAATTGGAACTCCTGCTCCTAAAGTCATACCAACATCTTTTATAGATTCATTATTGATTATTAAACCAATTTTCTCGTATTTCAATCCTGCTCTATAAGTAATTCTGCTAAAATAATTTGAGAAAGAAGTATAATTTGGAATATAATATCCTCCTACTGCATATTTTTGATATTTTTCATAACGTACATTTTGCTCTGAATTATAGTAATTCGCAAATTGTCCATCGCCTTGAAAAGCCATTGTAGTACCAACTAACCATTTTCTTGCCTGACCAATACCTGCACCAAATGTCACTTTGTTTGGCAATTTCAAATCATCACCGTGCGGATCAAATACTATTGGAGTAGAATCTCCATCAACAGAAATAGTTCTTGTTGTATTTGAACTTAAATTAGTTGCAAAAGTATAATTCAAGCTAGTAAATAACTGTAATTTTTGAGTAAGCTTAGTTTGATACATTGTACCAATATTAAAACTAAGACCTGACAACTCTGCTGCATTTGTTTCTGCAGTTGAGTTTTGAACGCCTGTAAGAAGTTCTACACTTGTTGTTGTGATTTTTCCGAAGTTATATTGAGCATCTGCACCAATATTCCAATTTGGTCTGATTTTATAACCTAAACCAAAAAACACTTTATTAATTCCACCGGTTCCACTAAGCTGAGAACTTGTAGCTCCTTCAGTATCCGTTCTGTCGTTTCTAATTTTATATCCAACTGAAGATACCGGGATCAGACCAAATGCTGCACCGAATTTCCCCATCGGAATTCCTATCGCCAAATAATCAAAAGTAGTTCTTTGTGCTTTTGCAGTTTCCTGACTAGTTTTTAAGTTTGAAGTTCCAAAAGTTCCTCCAACACTAAAAGTTGTCTGAATTAAACTGGCATAACTCGCGGGATTCTCAATGTTTAAGTGAATACTATCCTGCTCCACTGCAACTCCTGCCATAGATCTGAATTCAAGAGTTCCTTTGAACCTTACATCCCCAATTCCGTAGAAAGAATAAGGAGAAGCAGTTCCTTGTTGAGCGAATGAAACGAACGAGATAAGCAAACAAGCGCTTACTATAATTTTTTTAATCATTGTCGATTTTATATTGAAATGTTTGGTTCAAACTCTCCAGTAAGAAATTTGAATTGGCAAATATGGTATTTTTTAATCGTTTAGCCAAAAATTCTGCATCACCTCCCGTTAAAATTATTATAAAATTTGAAAAGTTTGCTCGATATTCATCGATAAAACCATCAATCTCATAGACGAAGCCATTGACAACTCCCGAATGAATGGCTTGTGCAGTCGTGTCTCCTATATAGGATTCAGGTGCCTCTAAAGTCAGTAACGGCAATCTGGCTGTGAAATTGTGGAGTGCTTCATACCTTAAACGTAGGCCCGGAGAAATTGCTCCGCCCAAATAATTGTCATTTTCGTCGATGAAATCATAGGTAATACAAGTTCCTGCATCAATTACTAATCTATTTTGTTCCGGAAACTGTAAAGTTGCTCCGGAAGCTAAAATCATTCTGTCAATTCCTAAAGTTTTTGGAGTAGCGTACTTATTTGTGAAAGGAAAAAGATCTTCGTGTGTAAAAAAATGAATATTTAGTGTTTTTTCGAAAGCTAAAAAAGATTGTTTTTCGATATTTCCAACCGAAGCGACGATCAAATCAGAGCAATTTGGAAATTTTTTTAAAATTTTTTCAATATTTTTTTCGAGCTCATTTTTATCAAAAACAAAACTTTCCAAAACATTATTATCCTCAAAGACAGAAGCTTTAATTCTTGTATTACCTACATCGATTGCTAAAACCATATTTATTTTTTTACCTCTGCGAAGATACGAATTGATTTTTTTAAAAAAATGTTTTGGATAAACGGAAAATGATTCTATCTTTGCACCCGCAATAAGCACACAAAGGTACCTTAGCTCAGATGGTAGAGCAATGGACTGAAAATCCATGTGTCCCTGGTTCGATCCCTGGAGGTACCACAAAACCCGAATAGAAATATTCGGGTTTTTTGTTTTTAAATATTTTCATGAAAAGCTTAATTGCATCGGATTTAACCGCAAAGTTCACTAAGATTTTTTGTCTTGGATTGTGGTTAACAAACACAAAGTTCGCAAAGCTAGATCAACACAACGCTTTGCGAACTTTGTGTTTTTATAAAACCTCTACCTTAAAAAATCTTTGTGTTCTTTGTGGTTATATATTTCTCCACAATATTTCCTCTTGATCTATTTAACCGCAAAGATTCGCTAAGTTTTAATCCCTAAAATGATAACCGTATTTAAAACATAGCCCAAGGTTTCAACCTTGGGACGCAGTATATGATCGCATATATTTTGTATCCCAAGGTTGAAACCTCGGGCTATGTTACAATATTATATGCAAAAAGGTTCGCAAAGTCATAAATTAAACTTTGCGAACCTTTGCGTAAATCTTAGCGCGCTTTGCGGTTAAGAAATAAAAAAATTATTGTTGAAATACAGAAACTGCAGGGAAATAATATCCTGAGAAACTTACCGTTTCTGTTTTAACACCAGAATCAGCATTGAATAAGTAAAGATTATTTATTGCGAAATTTGCTCCAAATCCTTCATTTACTGTATTTACAACCAAAGTATTTTTCAGACGATCGTAACCAATTCCTGAACCATATAATATATTAGATTGTGTCAAAGTAATAAAAGGTGTTGCCAAAGATGCAGCCGTACCAGTATATTTATAAACTTGTTTACCACCACTCCAACTTCCGTTTTTAGCAATAAAAACATTGTTTTTGGCTGCTGTAATAGATCCCGGATGCCATGCTCCCCAGCTTCCATAAGCTTGAAAACCTAACGGAATTTCTGTTACTGCAAGCGTACTTGAATCTATACTTATAAGGTTTGTGCCTCCCGCTGCCCAAACTTTTTTATCATCGGTAACGGCAAATCCTAGAACCATAGCCGGAATCGTTTTTACAACTGCAAATGTTGAAGCATTAAGAACAATAACTCCTTGTGAAGCAGATAATGCAAAAACATAATTACCCACTTTAACAATATCTCCAACCTGACCTGTAACACCAGCAACTTGTCCGTTTAATGCCATTGTATTTAGATTAAGCTTATAGATACCATTCCCAGAAGTCAATAATGCTTGATTTTGATCAATACCAACTAACGCACGCCAGTCGTTTCCGCCTTGAGCCGGAATTCTTTTTTCTTCTTTAAGTGTATAAGCATCTGTAACAACAACAGGTCCGCCAACTTTAGAAACTAAGTATAGTTTTTTATTAAAGATCGTTCCGAATTCTAATGTAGACGATTCCGGTTTTAAATCTTTACCTGGATTTGCTTTTACAAAAACACTGTCTTCGATTTTTTTTGTATCATATCTATAAAACCCAACTGTTCCTGTTCCGTGTCCATACCAACCTTCGTTGATCATGAAAAAACCGTTTTCATAAGCTCCTAATGCAAGAAGATTATAGGTTAGAGACGTTTTTCCTCCATCATTTTTTGCCGTCATTGTAACTTTAAAATCACCTCTTGTTTCTGGTTTGAAAACATAAGTAGAATCAGATCCTACAACTTTTCCGTCTACGGCCCATTCGAAAGAAACATTGTTTCTATCTGTTAATTTTGAACTTAATTTTAGTACTTTTCCTATAGTTAAAGTGTCTTTTAATTGTTGCTGACCTTTTATTGCTGGAGGAGCTGTAAAATTGTCATCATTATTACACGAAACTGTTAGGATCATTAAAGAAGCAATTGCAATTAACTGCTTGGAAAAAAATTGGTTTTTCATCATTAAATATTTAAAATTATATTACTTAAATCTTTAAATCGATGTACAATTTATCTTCAGCAAAAGCTTTATAAAATAAGCTTCTGTCTGCCTTTATTTAAAAAGCAAAACATCTTGTACAACGATACGTTTTAATGATTTTTTTAATGAAGAAAAAGTATGTATCGAAAAGAAAAACACCCAACAGGAAATTGTTTTTACGATATCATATTTGCAGAAAAAAAATCTCATAAACTCTTTTTATGGCTTACGAGAATAGAATAACCAAACAATACCATTATCACATAGAGTGAAAAAGTATTGGTTTTAATTCAAGCTTCAATCCCCGAAAGCTATTTATTACTATAAAAATGGCAGGTCTTCTGACTTGCTCCCTACACCCAGCCTTCCCTTTCAAAAAATGAAAAGTGACGTATTAAAGGGTTTCAGTTAATGAGCTTACAGCTGCGGGACAGTTTTGGAGTTACACCAAATTCCCTTTTAATGTCAATATTTATTCAATATGACAACCATTTTCTGTTTTAAAATTGTTCTGCAAAACTAGTGTTTTCTTTCTTAAGAAAACAACACTTCTTTATATTTAGAAGCCCTCACTATAATCTTCAATCTATAATTTATTTCGAATTATTAGGCATTTACTGATAGAAGAAAAACAAAGTCAATAAGTGAACTAATTTTGTTAAAAAAGTATTGAACAAATAAAAAAATATCTCATATATTCGTAAAATGTTACTTAATTATTCAATTAATTATCAAAAACACAAAATATTTTATGAGTAAAAATTCTACAAAAGGCATTTGGAAAGTAATTTCAGCCTCGTCAATGGGAACGATGATTGAATGGTACGATTTCTATATTTTTGGAAGTTTAGCTGTTGTAATTTCCACTAAATTCTTTCCAAGCGACAATCCAACTGCGGCTTTTTTATCTACGTTAGCCACTTTTGCTGCAGGATTTGTAGTCCGTCCTTTTGGAGCATTATTTTTTGGAAGACTTGGTGATATTATTGGTCGGAAATATACTTTTATGGCAACTTTATTATTAATGGGAGGCTCTACATTTTTAATTGGTTGTATTCCCAGTTATGAAACTATTGGTTTTCTTGCACCTTTACTCGTTTTAATTCTACGTTTATTACAAGGACTTGCTCTTGGTGGCGAATATGGCGGCGCAGCTACTTATGTTGCAGAACATGCTCCGGTTGGACAAAAAGGATATTGGACTTCCTGGATTCAAACCACCGCTACAGTTGGTCTTTTTATTTCATTAATGGTTATTCTCGCTACTAAAAATATTCTTTCTGCCGAAGCTTTTGATTCCTGGGGATGGCGTGTTCCGTTTTGGGTTTCTATTGCAATGGTTGGTGTCTCGTATTTGATTCGGAAAAACATGGATGAATCTCCTGTCTTCGCCAAAGCAAAAAAAGAAGGAAAAACGAGCACAAATCCGCTAAAAGAAAGTTTTGGAAATCGATACAATCTTAAATTTGTATTACTCGCGTTGTTTGGCGCTACAATGGGACAAGGCGTTGTTTGGTACACAGGACAATTTTATGCTATGAGTTTCATGAAAACTGTAATGAATATAGATTCGTCTCAAGTTGATGGATTATTGGGAATTGCACTTTTAATTGGAACGCCGTTTTTTATAGTTTTTGGATGGCTGAGCGACAAAGTAGGACGCAAATATATTATGATGGGCGGAATGTTGCTTGCCATTTTCTTTTACAGACCTATCTATAAAATGATGTACAATACAACTGATGTCAGTTACAAAACTGAAATCATAGAAAAAACAAAGCAAACGACAGAAATCACAAAAAGCAACGATTCGATTGTCACTATTAAAAAAGAATTTACAGACGGAACATCCTTAATCGAAAAAAGATCGTATGTAGTAAATAAAAAAGAAGCTCAGGTTAGCACGTCAATAAATATTAATTCAAATGATGAATGGACTTTGATTTTACTGGTTTTTATTCAGGTGCTTTTTGTTACGATGGTTTACGGACCAATTGCTGCTTTTTTGGTAGAAATGTTCCCGGCAAAAATCAGATATACATCAATGTCATTGCCTTATCACGTTGGAAACGGAATTTTTGGAGGTTTACTTCCTGCGATTTCAACCTATTTTGTAACACATGCAAAAGACGCCGGAAAACCAGAATTTTATCTCGAAGGACTTTGGTATCCAATCATTATAGCTTCTGTTTGCTTTGTAATTGGAATGATTTATATCGATAATAAAAATAAAACGAATCACCTTTAATACTATATACAATATGAATACGATTAAGCAAATTTTAGGTGTTTTATGGATACTCCTCGCAATTGCCGCGACTTACTTTTGCATTTTTGAATTTGGGTTACCAAAATTACTCTCAGACAAACAAGATGACCTGGTATTTGGCATCATTATTCTTTTTATTCTTACTCCGTTAATTGTTTTAGGATTAGGAACTTTTGGCTATTTTGCTGTAATTGGCGAGTACAATCACAAAAAGAAATAAGTTAAAATACACTTTAACTCAAAAGGGTTGTCTGTTTCCAGACAACCCTTTTTAATTACTAAACAAAACCAAACATTAGACTTTTCAGACTATACAGATTATACTCTAAAAGTTATTTTTTAATAAACTTTGCTACTCGAACATTATCGTTCTCGTCAAAAGCTTTTACAATATATATTCCTGTTTTCAAATCGCTTACTCCAAACTGAAAATCTAAATTTCCATGTGTTGCAAAGCTTTTTACCAATTGACCTGAAATTGCATAAACCTGAACTTTGGTTGTTGCAATATCTAAAGTAAAGTAGTTCGCAACCGGATTTGGATACAGACTAACTAAATTTCCTTTTTCGAAATCTTCAATTGCTAAATTCGCTTGTTTGTTACCGTAAATTCTATATTCTCCAGCTGGAATACTTATAGTTGCATTTACATCCGTAACGACAATAGTTGTGTTATCCATTAAGTTAACCCAAGTTCCTGCATATGGAAAACCTGTCGCAATATTTTTTGCCGTAAGATCAAAATTAGCCAAGATCACAACGTCTTTTAATTGTGCCGAAGTCAGATTATCATTCTTGATTTTGATATTGATACTTAATGAATTTGGACTTGAAATAGTTGGAGTTCCTAAAAATACAGGTTCTGTAGTTTTAAGATTAATCATTTTTGCCCAATCATTATAAATCTTGCTTCTATTCGTGTTTCCTAACCAATTATTAACCCATTGAGGTTGTGGTTTTGTATCTAATTTACAATCTCCGGCAGCAGCATCATTATCTGTATTTACGGTGTTATTATTACAAGTAAAAATAGAACTGTCCCAACCTAGTTCTCCAAAATGCCAAATCATTTTTGGACCAGGAACTAATAACGAAACGGCACCAATTGCAGACATTCTTGATAAAGCTGTATTTAATGTTTTCACGTTATAAGATCCGCTTGTAGCTCCGTATTGAACATTTTTATACATCAAACGCTCTTCGTCATGACTTTCTGCATATCCCATTAATCTGTTTGCAGTAAAACCACGACTAGCACTTGCCATTCTGGAAATATCGCTATCAGTTGCGTATCCCATTGACAATTGATTGTATTGATTTGTCATTTTTCCCCACATCATAACTCCCTTACTAGGCGTTTCTGTAACTCTGTAATTTGCCCATTCTTTCTCTTCGGCATCAGTTCCTAAATGTTCAAAAATGGTATAATGTGTAGGATCAAGACTCCAGGAATAATCAGCATATTTCTTTAAGATATCTACTCTGTCTTGCTGATATCTGTTCGTACAAGCTTCGTCTGATGCTGTACAAGCTTGTGTAAATCCTTTGGTTAAATCCCAACGGAAACCATCAATTTTGTATTCTTCAATCCATTGTTTGATTACACGATCTACATAATTTTGTGTTTTTAGTGATTGGTGATTAAAATCTTCTCCAACACTATAAGTATGTTTTGCAACGGTATTAAAATAAGGATTCTCAGCTGTTGGCGAACCAAAACCGTCTCCATCAGGATCATTCATCCACATTCTAACCATAGGATTACGACCAAAAGCGTGATTTAAAGCAACGTCAAGAATCACCGCAATTCCATTTTCATGACATAAATCAATAAACTCTTTTAGCTTATCTGAAGTTCCGTAAAATTTATCCAAAGCCATATGAAATGAAGTATTATAACCCCAGCTTTCATTGCCTTCAAACTCCATAACCGGCATTAATTCGATTGCATTTATTTTAAGATTTTTAAAATAATCGATTCTGTCAATCAGACTTTGATAATTTTTATTGGCATCAAAATCACGAACCAAAACTTCATAAACTACTAATTTTTCTTTTGCAGGTTTTGTGAAATTTGTCACTTTCCAATTGTATGGAGTTTGTCCTGTTTTCAAAACCGTAACTTCAAAATTTTGTCCTGCCGGATAAGTCGGTATATTTGGATATGAAGCTGCAGGAATCCCAGAATCATCAAAAGGAGATAAAACTAAAGTTGAATATGGATCTGCTGTTTTTACCAATGAAGGTGAATTTGCAATTGGAGTAGATTCAACTACCCAATATTGATACGTATTATTTACGCCGGAAACTAAACCCGTTAATTCTAACCAGAATTTCCCCGAAGTTGGATCTTTTTTCATGGCATACGCCGATGAAGGCTGCCAATTGTTAAAACTTCCTGCAACGTAAACAAAGTCTTTTAATGGTGCATCAAGAACCAAAGTTGCTTTTGTAGCATCAGAAGCATTATAGTTAATTCCGTCAACTAAACCCGCAGGCATGTTTTCTAAAACTGTATTTGGATTTACAACAACCGAAAACTTTTTTGAGATTGTCGTTGTTCCCTGAGTTGCAATTAACTCATAACTTTGATTGGCTGTAATATTAGTTGCTGAATAAGAATAACTTGCTGTACTCGCATTTGTATTGATAACAGTTCCGTTAGCTTTCAAGGAATAACTTGCAACTCCGTTTGTATTTGTTGCAGCAATATTAAAACTTGCTCCCGAAGCTACAATTGTAGTACTATTTTCTGCCGGAGATGTTAATGTTACTTGAAAAGATCCTACTTCAACCAGAATATCTTGTGACTTTTTATCGCCGGTTCCATTTTTTGCTTTAACCAAAAATCCAATTTTACCAATTCCTGTTATATTATAATAGGTTGTTGGCGTAATTGTTTTTGTATAAGTATCGGAAGCTGAGTTGTATGTAAATTTACTCGCATCGCTGGATGCATCCCAACCACCATTATTTGGAGTACCTTTTTGAGTGGTATCATTGGTATCAAAAGCCCATGCCCACAAATAAAGTGAGTTATCTGTAACTCCCCAAGCACTTTCATTGACACTGTTTCCATTAATTGTAATGGTAATTGCAGTAGTTTCTTCAAAAGTTGATGGACTTACACTGTAAGTAACCGTTTGTTGTTGCGCAAATGTAATTGCGGATAACAAAAGGAAAAATAAAAGTAAAGTTTTTTTCATAATTTAAGTAATGTATATTAAAGCAAAAAATGACATAATTAATAAAGGTATCCTATAAATCGTAAATCTACTATAGCGTTTTCGAAATGACATTTCGCAAACGTTGTAGTGTTAAAAACTTTATTCTAAAAATAGGATAATTACTTAAAAAAGGATATTTTTCAGACAAAAACGAATTCCTAAATTCACTCTTTTACATCTGTTTATTTGAAAAATAGTTATTTATCTTTGAACTAATTTTCTGAATTGATAAAAAACTCGCTCAATCAAGCGCATTTCTTCAGTGATAATATCTGCGGAACCAGTTAATTCTTTATCAAATTTTATCTCTTTGCCATAAGTCGTTTTTAGTCCTTTTGGCATTGCGACTTCGATAAAATAATTCCCGTCTTTATCTGTTATTGTTGACATCGACTGAACGCGTCCTTCAAGCATTCCATATTCCTGATATGGGAAATTATCCAGCTTGATTAATACTTTTTGATTGATCTGAATTTTACCTGAATTCTGCAAAGGCACTTTTAGATTTCCCAAGTATTCTCCTTGATTTTCGGGTAATATTGTTGCAAATAAATCTCCGGTTTTTATAAGTTGATTTTCTTTCCAAGAATTCTGAAATCTAAAAGTTCCGTCGTAAGTTGCCACAAACAAATAGTTTTGTTTCCAAACATGGATACTTTTTTTCAATTCGTCTAATGCCTGAAACAAAGAACTTAAAGTAGTAACATCTGCTTTTTCTTGCGAAATCTGGCTTGCTACAACTTGTTTTCTAGCTTGATTTATAGCTTCTTTTTGTTGTGAAATTGCCGAATTCGTCTGATCATAACTTTGTTTAGCCTGCAGATTATTTCCTTTTTGAATGTCTAAATCATATTTCGAAATCACACCTTTCTCAAATAATTGCAAAGATCTTTTGTATTGAACATCGCTTAAATTCAGCTTTATTTTTTCCAATTTTTGCTGTTCATATAAAGACGCTAATCTATTTGCGTTTTCTGTTTGCGAGCTTTTGCCCACATTTATTTCTTCTGAATAAGGATGAAGTTTCTGATTGAGTTCATTCTCAATATACGCTTTATGAAACTGACTAAACGAAGATTGAATATCACCTAACTCTAAATTATTCATTTCCTTAAAGGGAAAATAAAACGTTTGATAATTAGAAGAAATTGAGGCTACAATTTTGTCCAGTTTTAAAACATCTTCAAAATTTGCTGTACTTTCTAAAATTGCGACTATGGTTTCTTTTTTAACTTTTGAAGAGTTAGAAACACATAGCTTGACAATTCTGGAATTTACTTTAGATTCCAATCGCTCCGGCGGATAATTTGACGTAACTACCGCTTTTGCTGCTATTATATCAGGATATTTTACAAACCAACAACCAATAACAAACACTACTATTAGTACAAAAATGATGGAAATCCCATAACGAACAATCCACGCAGGCGGATTTGACAGTACTTCCTGAACTGATTCAGAGCGTAATTCTATATCGTCTAAAACATTTTTTGATGCCATTTGATTTAATTTAACGGAGCTTTTAATTCCCTAATTCTAATTGATTTTTAACTAATTCGTAGTAGTTTTTCTGAGCCTGAACAAGTTCTTTATGCGTTCCTATTTCGACGATTTTTCCTTTTTCAAGAACCACAATCTGGTCTGCATTTTTTACTGTAGATAATCTATGCGCGATAATAATTGCCGTTTTACCAACCAAAAATTGATTCAGATTTTCCATGATTACCTTTTCATTATTTGCATCTAAAGAAGAAGTTGCTTCATCAAAAAACAAATAATCCGGGTTTTTATAAACTGCTCTGGCAATCAAAAGCCGCTGCTTTTGTCCTCCGGAAATTCCGGTTCCTTCGTTTCCAATTTGTGTATTATAAGACAATGGCAAACTTTCGATAAAATCTTTAATATTGGCGGTTTCAATAGCATGTAGAAGTCTTTTTTTATCTACATAATCATCACCTACCGCAATATTATTGGCAATTGTATCATTAAAAATAAATCCATCCTGCATTACAACTCCGCATTTTCCTCTCCAGGCACTTGGCGAAATAGTATTGAATTTCATATTCTCAAGAAGAATCTCACCCATATTAGGTTCATAAAATTTCATCAGAAGTTTTAGCAAAGTTGTTTTCCCGCTTCCACTGGTTCCTACAATAGCAGTGGTCTTTTGCTTGGGTATAAATAAGTTTAAATCTTCCAGAACATAATTAGGATTTCCGGTGTATCTAAAAGATAAATTCTTAATACTGATATTTGAATGTCCTAAATCATGGATCTTAGGATTCAATAAATCTTCTTCATCTTCTTTATCATGAATTTCGCCCAGACGCTCTAAACTTATCTTGGCATCCTGAAGCGAGCGTACAAAACTTACCATTTGCATTAACGGGTTATTTAGCTGCCCAATAATGTATTGAACAGACATCATCATTCCTAGTGTCAATTCTCCTTTGACAACTAAGGTTGCCGAAAAAAAAGTAATCAGTAAATCTTTAAGATGATTAATAAAATTTGATCCTACAGATTGCCATTGTTCCAGCGTAAGCGATTGCATGTTGACTTTAAAAAGACGTATCTGGACAAATTCCCATCCCCAGCGTTTTTGTTTTTCGGCATTATGCATTTTAATTTCCTGCATTCCGTTTATAAGTTCCATGACTTTTGACTGTTCGTTTGAAACTTGCGAAAAACGCTTATAATCCAGTTCTTTTCGTTTTTTCAGAAAAAATAAAATCCACGCCAGATAAACGATACTGCCTACTAAAAACACCAAAAACAATTGAAGATTATAAAAAACCAGAACGAAGCTAAACACCACTAGATTTAGCAGTGAAAACATTACGTTGAGTGAGCTGCCGGTTAGCAATTGTTCAATTCTGCGGTTATCTCCTATTCGCTGCATTATATCGCCAGTCATACGGCTGTCAAAGTAACTAATTGGTAATTTCATGAGTTTTATAAAAAAATCAGAAACCAATGAAATATGAATTCTCGTGCTCAAATGCAGCATTATCCAGGAACGAAGGACTTCGATCGCTGTTTGACCGGCAAAAAGCATTAATTGAGCTAAAAGAATTAAATAAATAAAGTTTAAATCCTGAGTTTGAATCCCTACATCAACAATACTTTGGGTAAGAAACGGAAACAATAACGAAAATAAACTTGCGGCCGCTAATCCAACTATTAACTGAATTACTAAACCTTTATAACGAAACAGATATTTTGTTAAATAACTAAAACTTCTTTTAGAATTTTCGGCATCCCATTCGTTTTTGTAGAACTCCGGTGTTGGTTCTAATAAAAGTGCAATACCTTCTTCCGTTTTTTCATGTGCATTTTTGCCAATCCAGAACTTAATAAACTCTTCTTTAGAATATACTATTAATCCATGACTAGGATCAGATATATAAACTTTGTCTTGTTTCATTTTATAAACCACCACAAAATGTTGGTTATTCCAATGAACAATACAAGGTAAAGGCATTTCATTTTTTAAAGTTTCAAAATTGTTTTTTACGCCAAGAGTTCTAAATCCTAAGGCTTCTCCAGCATCGCTTAATCCCAGTAAACTACTGCCTTCACGAGTAGTTTCAGAAAGATTACGTATTTGCTGAAGTTCAATTACTTTTCCATAATATTTTGCGATAATTCGTAAACAAGTTGGGCCGCAATCCTTAGCATCGGGCTGTTTATAAAAAGGGAATGGTTTTATTTTCAAAGTACTGGGGTTTTCTCTTTTATTAAATTATCAATAAAAAAATTGAGTTCGTGGACTTCATACTCGTTTGGCAGCAGTTGCCCGTTTAAAATAATTGCAGGAGTGTGAAAAATTTTATTTTCAAGACACCAATGATATTGATGTTGTATTATTTCTGTTCCTATTTCAGATTGATCATTTATCCATCGTGATTTCCACATTTCAAAATCTATTCTATCTACGTGCCAATCATGCAATAACGCCATCACTTTGTCATGATCTCCGGAAAGATAATAGCCAACCGCCTGCTTATAAATAATATTATAGGGATTGTTTACATTCTCTGCGTTTATATTAAAAACAAGTTTTATTTTTAATTGCTCTGGATTTTTATTCCACAATTTTATTAGGTTTTGATAGACTTTGTGGCAATGTATACAAGAAGCACTAAGAACTGCATTGAGCTCAATTGGGGCATTATCCTGACCTATTACAATTGCTTCCATCTCTTCTAAAGTATATTGATTTATACTTTCGTCATTATTTGCCAATGCTTTAAAAACAGGATATTTTCGTTTGATTTGGTTGTATTTTACTTCGATAATTTTATTAACCAAACCTTGTTTTATCAATCTTTTAAATTCTAAAAAAGCAAAACTTGCCAATGCAAAAACAAACAAAAATGGAACGACTTTCTTTAAAACTGTCAAACTTAAGATTGCTGTATTAAAACCGTAAATTGAAACTAATAAAATCTGAAGTATTAATACAATTGCAATACCTAAACACAAAACACACCATTTTTTTACGATAAAATATTGAGTAAAAACGGAGTAAAACAACACGGGAATACTAAACAATGCTAACCAGCTATAAACAACAAAACTATCTGTAAATACTGTAAAAACAGAAAAAACTGCTAAAACAGAAAAGTAAATTAGTGATGCATCACTTAGCTTTAAATTGCCAAATATTTTTGCTCCTTTAGACGACAGTACTTCTTTGCAACTTGTTTTTTTTGACGCCTGACATATTCTTGAAACCGACACATCATTAAAACCTAAATCTTCTCTAACTAAAAAAACGCTGATCAATAATCCCGCAAAAGAGGTTAAGGCATAACTGATTGACAAAACCAGGTTTGATAAATTTATACTGTAAATCTGCAATAACGCAATGATGCAAATACCAAATAGAAACAAACGGATATTTTGAGAAAAGACATTATTTTCTATCTCATTATTTTCATTTTCTTCAATAGCCACAATCATTCCGTTCCATCCTTCAAAATATTCCGTTCTGGAAAGCTTTTGAATAAAACCATTTGCAAATTGAATTTCAAAATTCTGTCCTCTTTTTTTTGTGTAAACAATTTCATTTCCCGTATGGGTGCAAAAAACAGAAAGAAACGTTTCAGGCAAATTTATCAGCTCACTTTGATCTACTCTTGCCGCAATATTTTCGATATCATAATAATTGAATACATCAACAATTGCCACTAAACTTGGATAATCAGGATGTGATTCTAATTCAAATAATATTTTCTCTTCGAATTGATAATATTTATGTTCCTGAAGATATTTTTTTAAATAAAAAAAGTCTGTCATTTTGATGGAATTAAATCTGTTTCTTCAACCATTATTTTTAAAAAAAGTACTTTCTCCACTAGAAAAAATCGGATTCGATTCTGAATCAATTCAATAAAATCCTTTCTTCCGTGTTCGTCTACATCCTCTTCTAAATAAGCAGTCATATGAACAATAAGCTTGTCGTAAAGTATTGGTTTGTCTAATTCCTGTAAAATCAATTCATCAATTTCGTCTATGCTTAAACGCGACATCAGATCTCCCAATTCAGGTACAATAACAGATCTTAAATTTTCATTTAATTCTTCGTTGAAAACATCTCCTATTACAACCTCCGATAATTTTAATAATTCAAAAGCTCTGTTTTGAGCAATTAAATCATCAAATTCTTGTGGAAATTCTAACGCCATAAAATTTCTTCCTATAATATACTCACTTGAAAATTCTTGTTTTGTATTGAACGCATTTTGCAATTTGAATTCATTTTTCAAATCCAGATTTTTAGACGAATCAAAAGACATATCATAATGCGAAAAATGAGAAGGAAACAATTTTCTTAAGCGTTCAAAATATTGCGGATATTCTTTGATCACATAAGTTTCCAGATTATTGCAAATACTCACACTTTTTTTATAAGTCCCTAATAAATGCAGATAGCTTTTTTGATTAGGCACTTTGTCAAAATCTCCAAATCCTATATAATTATTATCATTTGGAGTGTCCGAAAACAAGCAATTAACTTTCTCAGAAGACTCTTTTACCATGTTATAAAACAATACTTGTTCAAAAAAAATATTGAAATTAAACCCGTTAATCGAATTCCAAACTGATTTATTATTATCCACAAAATCAGAAGAAATGGCTGCATATTTCTTGAAATAATCATAATTATTACCTCCTATTATACCCATATTGTAGGCATAATTATTATGATTATTAATATAATCTTTCATTTCATTGGGAACGAAAACTAAATTAGGATAGATATCCTTCCACATTTCTTCATAGTATTCGGTTGTAATTTCTAAATTCTGAGTAATAAAATCACCACTTAATAAATCATCCGAAAACTCTTTCCAAATAAATACATCTCCGTCAACATGCAAAAAAGGTTCATTTTGAAGACTATAAGTCTTAATTTTAGGCATTGCCCAAAGACTTTTATGATAATGATTGAGTTCATCCAAAACAACATGAACTTTATGATAAGGCAATTGTAGCTTATCTATTAATATTTCATATCCTTTTTGATCTGTATATAATTCTACTTTATAAAATTTAGCTAATTGATTAGCACTCAATATCCAGCTTAGCCAATTATGGGGTTCTGAAAGCCATCCATAATTTTCTGCTAATGGATCCGTCAGATTTTGCGACCAAAATGATTGAATTATTTTCATTAAATTTATGATTTGGAGTATTTAATTAAGTTTCCGTCAAGCAATACCTCGGAGAAACTATTTTTTTCATCTTTATAATATTGTTTGGTATGTGCATTAAAAAAATATTTAGCATGAAAAATCATTTTGATTAAATCAAACTGATTACCATTATCCTGATAACATACATAATTTTGTTCTTTATCATTTTTGCCAATAAAAATATCTCTATTCATATATGAATATTTGCCTTTTTCTATAGTTAGCATTGGTTTTATATTCAAAAATTTAGAACAAGACATATCTATCTCAAAAGAAATTTTTTAAGATTTGGCTTTATACTGTCCGTCCATTTGGCGGAGATATTGTAATTTGAATATTTTCTTATATTGTATTTATCAATGTAAAAGCAATCCGGTATTTTTTTCCATTTTTTCATATTCGAAAAAACGTTGTTCTTATAACTGCTAAAATGGTACAATAGAACTTCGTACTCATTTTTATAACTTAAAATCCCATTCTCCCATTTTATTTTTCCCGGTGTTCCTTCGATTATAAATAAATCAAAATGAACTCTGATATTATTTTGTTCTTTAGCTAAAACATGATGAATACTTTCTGTTTTTGTAGGCACATCCAGAATATTTATTCCTGAAATTACTTCGTCATAAGCTCCTCCACATTCATCAAAACAATAATTCTCATTTGATGTAAAAATGAGTTTATGATCTTTACTTTTTTTGAACAGATTATTTATAATCTCGTTGTTTCTAAAAAGCAAAAAATATCCGGACGGAAAAGAATCTTTGACCGAGATCACATCATAATTATCAAGTAAATCTTCTGTCATAAACTCTCTGATTCTCCCAAAAACAAGATCGATATCGCAAACGCCCCAAAAATCATAGCTCGAAATTTCCTCCTGAAAAATTACTCCAAAGGCTGGTTTAAAATCACAAATCTTATAGGCATTCGTAATCTTCACTTCCAGATTAAGCTTTTGTGAGGCAAGAGAATTAAAAGTTTCTAATGAAAATTTTATCATTTTCACATTTCCCGGAAGCACTCTCTTTTCTTCATCATTTGAGAAAACAATAAAGTCAACACTTGGATTGGATTCGCAGGATTTCAGGAAAAAATCAAAATACCACGGCAGTTTTCCCAGATAACAGTTTAGTAATACTATTTTATTCATGTGATGAGATTAAAAAACAGACTATACTATAATTTCACTTATAGCATAGTCTTTAATTTATTAGTTTTTTGAACTGTCTTTTTTTGTCAATTCAAAACACACTTTCTTTATTGAACAAAGAATAGTTTATACGCAAATTCCGTTATAAATATCTCCTGAATATTCTGGTTTAGGAACACATCTTAAAGCCGGAGCACAATTAAAAATTCCATGATTTAGATAACAGTGACTTCCTGCTGGCGCTCCGCAACCAGAACCACCTTGGATCATTCTCATTTCATCTCTTTTTAAACCTTCACTAATATTTTTTAAACTAATCTTTTTCATTTTAATAAATTTTAAGTTTTTTGTTTGTCTACTCATTAGCTTTTCGACTTCCGCTTTTTGGTTATTTAAAAACACATGTTTACTTTAAAACAATAATTTAAGAACAAACTGCTGTAAATGTATCTCCGGGAAATAATGGCTTAGAAACGCATCTTAAAGGAGCAGCGCAATTAAACACCGGGCTTCCAGTAATACAAGGACCACCTAAACCACATCCGCAGCCAGATCCACCTTGTATCATTCGCATTTCTTCTCTTTTCATTCCTTCATGAATATTCTTCAAACTAATTTTTTTCATTTTTAATGAGTTAAAGTAGCCTACTCATTAGCTTTTCGGCTTCCGCTTTTTGTTCTCCAAAATCCTATTTTTAAGACATCAATTTCTATTTCGGTCCTAGTTGCGCAACTAGTTTTACAGCCTTTTTATTCGCATTTGCAACTACAAATTAATCAGGCTGTTAAATATCAAAATATCATATTTCTCTTAAAAATATAAAAAATACGTTATCAAATTACCTTACATTTTTTTAAAGCTCAACTACAACGTTATACTGTTAACAAATAATTAAAATGACAATTAAATATGATTTTTTTTACTCATTAAAAAATTTTACACCAACAATTATACATTTTTATCAATTTTAAAAACTCCTTTACTCTTCAAGTATAAACCAAAAATTACAAGACAATAAATCGCATTATATAGTATAAAATGAGTCTCTAATTTGTTACCAATACTATATGGTTTTGCATATAATTTTATGGAATTAAAAAGTTCAGCGTACAAAAAAGGGCTGTCTTTATAGACAGCCCTTTCGACAGATTTATACCATATTTTAGCAATCTGAAACAACAATCATTTCATAAAAAACTTTGCTGTTTTTCTGCAAATAAAAAAGGCTATCCTAAGATAGCCTTTTCAATTTATTGTATATTAGAGTTAGTCTAAAGTTATAGTTTTTGCTCCGTTATCAATTTTTAAAACTCTTGGTCCTGTTGGTCCAGTATATTTAAAGTTACTATCACCATCACCGGCATTTACCAATTCTGAATCGATTGTGTATCCTAAACCTGAATAGTAAGTATAGTTACGACTTGCATCCCAGTTACCGTTACTTGTGAAATTATTTCCTAAGAATTCTCTAAATGCTTCTCCACTTTTAAGAACAACAGTTACTTGGTAAACATCAGTTTTACCAACTACTAGAGGGAATTCTGTTTCAGCATCTCCATCCCAAGTCCATCCACCTGGCGTAGCTGCACCAACTAACCAGTGAGAACTTGCTAATGGCGTGTGATAAGGAGTAGCTTTGAAAGTATGAGAATTAGAATATTGCGCTTCTGCACCAATACCAACAGTAGCTTTAATACGAATATCAACACTATTTTCTTCTTTTTCAATAAATCCACCATTAACCAAAGCTGAATTTAGCTCTGCTACTGTCAATGCTCTGAAGCGCGCAGTAGTTGTAGTTACTGCAGTAGGAGATGCAAATTTAGTTCCTGCTTTAGCGATTTCAATTGTGTAGTTTACAACTGTTTGAGTACCATCATATTTAGCATCATCCCAAATTACTGTTGTAGCAATTTCTTTTTCATTTTCTTTTGAAAGAACAATGTTAAAGCTATTTTCAGGTGTAAGCAAAACTGGTGCTGTAACCGGCTGTATTACTGGTCTGTTTTCTACGTCATCTGCATTACATGATACTGCTAAAACACCAATGAATGCGATTAAAATTTTATATATATTTTTCATTTTATTATTATTTTATAAGGTTAGTTAGTATCCTGGATTTTGTTTTAAAGTTGGATTTGCCTGAATTGCTGTCGAAGGAATTGGCATTAAGTCTCTGTAAGACTCTGTACCACTACCGTTTTTAACGCCACCTTTCCATTGCCAGATTTTAGATCCTCCTGTGAATTTTCCAAAACGAATCAAATCTGTTCTTCTATGACATTCCCAGAACAATTCTCTTGCTCTTTCATCTAAAATAAAATCAAGAGTTAAATCAGTAGCTGTGATAACACCTGCACCAGCTCTTGCTCTAATTTTATTTACTAATTCAACTGATGTAGCAATATTTCCTGTTGCTGCACCTCTTAACGTTGCTTCTGCATACATTAAATATACATCTGATAATCTAAACAATGGAAAATCAGTATCAGGAATATCATTTCTTTGTGCTGCAGTACCATCTGAGTTTACATTAGTAAACTTCGTAACAGCATATCCATTTGTAAACACTCCAAAATCAGCAATGTCTAAAGATTGTCCATTAGTATAAAAAGTTCCTCTTTTATCACTAGTCGCAGTTACATCTGGAAATAATTTAACAAATTCTTGTCTAGTTCTAATACCAGCCCAACCACCATTCATTCCTTGATCAGCAGCATTCATACTACCTCCAATAGAAGCATGAAGGATAAAACTCATACCTCCACCAGTAGCTCTAATAGCATTACCATCTCCTATAACAGGGAAAATAACTTCATCCTGAGCACCATTTCTGTCATTATTAGCAGAAAATAAATAACGGTAAGGAACATCAGCAAATTTATAAGCTGAACCTGTAATGATGTCATTACATAAAACTGCAGCTTCATTATTTTTATCTACTCCTGTATATACTTTAGAATTTAAATAAATCTGTGCTAGTAAAAATTTCGCAGCAGTTTTATCAATTCTACCATATTCATTAGCTTTTGAAGCTTTTAAACCAGCATCAATATCTTTCAATTCTGATTCAATAAAAGCAAAAACCTGAGCTCTTGTTTTTTGTTCCGGGAAATAGTATCCAACAGGATCATTTTCTGTAGTAATTGGCACATTTCCAAACAAATCCATTAAATTATAGTATGAATAAGCTCTTAAAAAACGTACTTCAGCTCTAAATGTAGCAATCTCAGCTTTTAAGTTTGCATCAACATTTCTTTCCGCTAATTTTTCATCTGTAGTTTGTCTTAAAAACTCATTAGACACACTAATTTCATAAAATGCTCTAGAGAAAATTCCGTATAAAAACTGGTTACTAGGGCTCCATGTTTGTCCATTTAATGCTGGCAAACCATCATCACTCCAAGCTACAATTGCTTCATCTGTAGTAAATTCCTGCGTTACAAACATTAAACGTAAATAACTACTAAAATCACCTCCCAAACCAGCAATATCAGGAGTACCATCTCCATCATTACCTCCTACATACAAACCTGCGTATAACTTTGCCAATACTTGTTTGTATGAAGCCGGATCCTGAAAAAAGGTATCAGAAAGAAACTCATCATCATCCTTTGGCGTCACATCTAAGTCGCTCGTACACGAAGTAAGCGTCATACTTAATCCTAAAATGAATAGGAGAAAATAAGATATATATTTAAATGATATTTTCATTTTGTTTATTTTTAAAATTTAATTTTCAATGTACTATTAGAAATTCGCATTTACTCCAAACAAGAATGTTCTCGCACGTGGATAAACATTGTTGTCGATTCCGTTGAATTTCTCAGGATCTAAACCTTTATATTTTGTAATAACAAAAACATTTTGAACTCCTGCTGTAAATCTCAATGAAGCAGCTTTTAGTAATGTTTTATCAAAAGTATATCCTACTACCAAATTATCTAATTTGATAAAAGAAGCATCTTTTACAAAATAATCAGAGTAGTTACGTTGTGTTCCGTTCGAGTTATTTTCAGTTGAAAATCCTGTATTATAATAATCTGAACTGATGTTAGATAAATCAGATTGTCTTCTTAGACCTGCTTCTAAATACCCTTTGTCAGAGCTTATGTTATCATAAATATAGTTTCCTAAACTTCCTCTCCAGTTCATTGTAAAATCGAATTTTTTATAATTCAAAGTAGTATATAATCCAAAAGTATAATCTGCTGTTGGTTTATGAAATTTGTAACGATCGGCATCTGTAATAGCACCATCTCCATTTCTGTCTGCGTATGCACCCTGAATTGGTCTTTTGTTTGCATCATATAATTGCTCAAATACGAAAAATGAATTTGGAGCAAATCCTTCAGAATGAATCAACACTTGGTTTCCAGAACCTCCGGCAATAACATCTCCTGTAATATATCCTTGAAACCCAGGAACAGTAACTCCTAAATCAGAAATTTTCTGATCTATATAAGTTGCATTAACAGCTACATTCCAAGTTAATTGATCTGTTTTAATAATATCAGATTGAAGATTAAACTCCACACCTTTTGTTCTTACACTACCAATATTGTTATATCCTTTATTTCTAATATTAGCTCCGTCAGGAACAGGAATATCAGCCAAAAGGTCACTTGATTTTTTATCAAAATAGTTAACAGTACCTGTAATTCTATCATTAAGGAAACCAAAATCAACTCCTACGTTTGACTCAGCCAAATCTTCCCATTTAATATTTGGGTTATATCCTTCAGGTCTTGCCGCTTTGTAAACAACTCCGTTAAAAAGATATTGCGTATTGATTGTTCCTAAAGTTACTCTTCGTAAATAATCGTACTGAGGCGGAATATCCTGTTGTCCTGTTGTTCCGTAACCAACTCTTAATTTCAAACTAGATAAAGTCGAATTACCTTTTAAGAAATCTTCCTGAGCAACATTCCATGCAAAAGCAGCTCCTCCAAAATTACCCCATCTGTTATCTTCAGAAAAACGTGAAGTTCCGTCTCTTCTATAGTTTAAAGTCAATAAATATCTACTGTCATACCCTAAATTCAAACGACCAAAATAAGATTGTAAATTAACATCCGGATCAGTAGTAACATCTTCTTTAGGATTTGGTTCTCTGGTTTGTCCTGAATCATATCCAACTCTTTGAAACAACTGATAGTTATATCCTGCTGTAGCATCAATTTTAAACTTTCCTAAATCTTTAGTATAGTTAAAATAAGTATTTAAGTTTTTATTCTGACGACTGTCTGTATAATGTATATCTCCTCCTAAATTTACCCAATTACCTGAAGTAAATACGTTTGGCTGATATCCTAAAGCACTTTCATTACTTACTCTTGTATAACCATTACTATTAAATTTATCAATACCACCTTCAACAACGATTCTTAAATCTTCGAAGAAATGAAATTTATAATCTAATCTAATGTTACCCCATTTTCTGGTAGATGTAGCTCTACGATCGTCTTGATTTAATCTCGCAACTGGGTTTCTTGCTGGTAATAATGGTAAATTTCCGCTTGGTTCCAACCACTCAAAATATCCTCCATAACGAGAACCTGATTGATAAACAGATTGTGTTGGATCAAATCCGATAGCACTACCAATTACAGCACCTTCGTCTTGAAATTGATTTTTTCCAAAAGCTAAATTTCCACTAATATCAATTTTCAAGTGATTGTCAAACAATACAGGGTTTAACGATATCGATGTCGTAGTTCTTTCAAAAGAAGTGTTTCTTAAGATACCTGGATTATCAACATTTCCAACAGATAAACGCACCGGTAATTTGTTAAACAAAGCACCACTTACAGAGATATTATTGTTAGTAGTCAAAGCGGTATGAAAAATTTCATCCTGCCAATTTGTATTTGCTGTACCCAATAAAGCTTTTTGAGCAGCAGAACCTTTTTCGTTCACAACAGCACGAAATTGATCAGCACTTAAAACATCTACTGTATTAGCCACAGTATTTATACCAACCTGAGAGTTAAAGTTAACTTTCACGCCACCTTTAGTTCCTTTTTTAGTCGTAATAACAATTACACCATTTGCCGCTCTTGAACCATAAATTGCAGCTGCAGAAGCATCTTTCAAAACGGTAAAAGATTCGATATCATTTGGATCAATTGTAGACAAAATACTTGTAGATCCATTAGGAACAGCATTACTCATAGGAAGTCCATCAATTACAATTAATGGCTCATTTGAAGCACTTAACGAAGATCCTCCACGAATTCTAATATCTGCTTTAGCTCCCGGAGCACCACCTCCAACAACATTTACACCAGCAATACGTCCGCTGATTAAACTTTCCGGAGTTACGTTAATTCCTTTATTAAATTCTTTTGAAGAGATTTGAGAAACAGATCCTGTTGCGTCTTTTTTCTTAACAGTACCGTAACCTACCTGTACCACAACTTCTTTAAGTTGATTGTTATCTTCCTCTAAAGAAACGTTGAGTGTTTTTTGTCCGGTATACTCAATGGTTTCTGTTTTGTATCCAATAAAAGATACCGTAATTTTGTTACCATTTTTAACATTTGATAGTTGGTAATTACCATCAAATCCGGTTGATGCTCCACTTGGAGAACCCTGTACATTTACGTTTACTCCTGGTATTGGCTGACCTGTTGCTTTATCGACAACAGTCCCTTTTAAAGTGTTTTGAGCTAACACAGTAAACGGCAACAGTAGGAATAAAAATAACAACTTTTTGTAAATTGTTTTCATACTTTTTGTTTAAATTAGTTTGAGTTTTTGATTGTTAGTTAAGTTTTTAATTTTACTTCGAATTTCAAAATTAGGAATTTATTAACACGACCAACCAGTGACAATTTATATTGAGTTACGAAAACGTGGTAGTGTTGAAAACTTTCTATTTTTTGTAATCTTTTAAGTCAAAAATTGTCAATTATAAAAATATAAGATACCTTTATTAACAATTAGATTTTTTTCAAATAACCATTATGAAACGCAAAATAACCCTGAAACAGATTGCAAAAGAACTTGATGTATCTATTTCAACTGTCTCAAAATCACTACGAAACAGTCTGGAAATAGGAGAAGAAACGCGTCTGAAAGTGCAAGCTTTTGCAAAGTTTTACAACTATAAACCCAACAATATTGCCCTTAGTTTAAAAAATCGGAAAACCAAAAGTATCGGTATTATTATTCCGGAAATTGTACATTATTTTTTCTCTACTGTAATCAACGGAATCGAGCAAGTTGCTAACGAAAATGGGTATAGCGTTGTAATTTGTTTATCTGATGATTCATTCGATAAAGAAGTCCTGAATATGGAAATGTTGGCCAACGGAAGTATCGATGGTTTTATCATGTCACTCTCTAAAGAAACCCAATACAAAGGCGATTTTCATCACATTACCGAAGTTATTAATCAGGGAATGCCCGTTGTAATGTTCGACCGCGTTACCAATGATATTTTATGTGATAAAGTAATTATTGATGATAAAGCAGCTGCTTACGAAGCCGTTCAAAGTCTGATTGATAATGGCCGAAAAAAAATTGCTTTGGTTACCACTGTTGATTATGTAAGCGTTGGAAAATTGAGAACCGATGGTTACGAAAAAGCGCTTCTGGACAACGGATTACCATTCAATGAAGATTTAATTATAAAAATTGAAGATGTCGATACTTGCGAAATCACAATTAGTCAGCTTTTGCACGACAGAGCTTTTGATGCGGTTTTTGCTGTAAACGAGCTTTTTGCTGTAACAATTATCAAAACTGCATCAAAAATGGGACTTAAAGTTCCCGAAGATTTAGCAGTAATTGCTTTTACGGACGGAATTATCTCAAAATATTCAACGCCAAGTATTACAACCGTAAGCCAAAGTGGTGAAAAAATGGGAAATAAAGCGGCTAAAATGCTGATCGAAAGACTCGAAGCCGAACATGACGATGACGATGAAGAAAACGAAAATTATACCACCGAAGTTATCGAAACACATCTAATACAACGAGAATCTACTGACTAAAATTCTTAAAATCAACATATTCTAAAGTCATAAATAACATTTATGACTTTTTTGTTAGCATAAATAAAAAAATAATTAATACTTTTACGCCTGCTCAAAGCTTTTACTTTTACTTCGAAACCATAAGTAAGTTTTGATAAGCAAAGCGCTTATCGTCTAATTAATTATTTAATTACGATAATGGAAAAGCGTAAATTAAGTTTCTGGGAAATTTGGAACATGAGTTTCGGTTTCTTAGGAATACAGTTTGGTTTTGCACTGCAAAACGCAAATACTTCAAGAATTTTTGAAACCCTGGGCGCTAAAATTGACGAAATCCCGATTTTATGGATTGCAGCTCCCGTTTCAGGATTAATAATCCAACCCGTAATTGGCTACTTTAGCGATAGAACCTGGACTCGTTTAGGCAGACGTCGCCCCTATTTTTTAATTGGAGCCATTTTATCTTCAATCGCATTATTCATTATGCCCAACTCTCCAACTTTATGGATTGCAGCAGGAACTTTATGGATAATGGATGCATCGATAAACGTTTCAATGGAACCTTTTCGTGCCTTTGTTGGCGATAATTTACCCGAAAAACAACGCACTTTAGGCTTCGCGATGCAAAGTTTCTTTATTGGAACCGGCGCCGTTGTAGGTTCTGTTTTGCCTTATTTATTTACAAATGTTTTTGGCGTAAGCAATACAGCTCCGGAAGGAATTATTCCAGATTCCGTAAAATGGTCTTTCTATATTGGCGGAATCGTTTTTTTACTTTCCGTATTATGGACCGTTTTTAAAACCACAGAATATACACCCGAAGAACTTCATGCTTTTGAAGCACAAAGCAAAAAAGACAAAGAAGATCTTATCCTAAATCCGGAAACAGAATCTAAAAGCAACATCAAAAGACAATTGTCTATTGGGATATTATTGACCGTTATTGGAGCATTAGTTTCCTTTTTGATTTTCGAAAATAGTCTTGCCAAAGAACTTTATATTTTGTTTGTAGGTTTAATTTTCATGGGAGTTTTATTCATGATCGCTTCACAATTAAGAAATTCTCAAGTCAATAATGGTTTTACAATCATTATGACTGATTTATTGAATATGCCAACTACAATGAAAAAACTGGCTTGGGTTCAGTTTTTCTCTTGGTTTGCCTTATTTTCTATGTGGATTTATACAACGCAAGCCGTTACACAACACATTTTTGGCACAACAGATACTACTTCAAAAGTATATAATGATGCAGCAGACTGGGTTTCTGTATTGTTCACAGTTTATAACGGAATCGCCGCTGCAGTTGCCTTTTTACTACCAATTATTGCAAAAAAAGTAGGCGTTAGAGCAACACATTTAATCGCATTATGCGCTGGAGGTGTTGGTTTAATTTCGATTTATTTTATTGGTGATAAACAAATGCTAATACTTCCAATGTTGGGAGTTGGTATTGCCTGGGCAAGTATTTTATCAATGCCTTATGCCATGTTATCCGGTGCTTTACCGGCAGCAAAAATGGGTTATTATATGGGCGTTTTTAACTTTTTTGTCGTAATACCGCAAATTGTTGCCGCCACAATATTAGGTTTTGTAATCAAACAATTCTTTCATAACGAACCTATATACGCCTTAATTATCGGAGGAGTATCTATGATATTTGCCGGATTACTTACCCTTAGAGTAAATAGCAGAACTAAAATTGAAATTCATGAATAATAAAAAAGCATTCATCTTCGATCTTGATGGAGTGATCGTTGATACCGCTAAATACCACTTTTTAGCTTGGCAGAAAATTGCAAAAGCATTAAATATAAATTTTACACTCGAAAACAACGAATTACTAAAAGGAGTAAGCCGCGTGCGTTCGTTAGATATAATTCTTGAATTAGGAAATGTTCAGGCTTCACAAGAAGACAAAGACAAATGGTTAATTCAAAAAAATGAAGATTACTTATCTTATTTAGTTGACATGGACGAAAGCGAGATTCTTCCAGGAGTACTTAAAATTCTACAACTATTGAAAGAAAAAAACCAAGGAATTGCGTTAGGTTCAGCGAGTAAAAATGCCCGACCAATCCTTGAAAAAACAGGAATCCTTTCGTATTTCGATGTTATTGTTGACGGAAACGACGTTACCAATGCAAAACCAGATCCAGAAGTTTTCTTAAAAGCGGCTCAATTACTACATATTGACCAAAAAAACTCAATCGTATTTGAAGATTCAGTTGCCGGAATCCAAGCGGCAAACATAGGAGAAATGGTAAGTGTAGGAATTGGTGAGGAAACAATTTTACATGAAGCTGATTATATTTTTAAAGATTTTACCGAAATAAACACAGCGTTTATTGAGAAACTAATCAATTAGAAAATGCGCCAATTAGAAAATGAGATAATTCTCCAAACTTGAATTATCTGATTGGCTAATTTAAAATGTGGCAATTCGATAATTAGACAATTCAGGCAATCTCGAATTATCTAATTAAAGAACCCAATTTTTAAAAATAAAATCATCAATTAAAAAGTAAAATAGTACAACAACGAGCAATTTAAGGATAGAATAAAATTAGAAGCAGCCAAAGACAAGTAATTGGCACATTTTCTAATTGACACATTTTCTAATTGCCCAATTATCTAATTAAAAAAAATGAATCAAGATTATATAAAACCAGATAACTGGTCCATCATTGAAGAAGGATTTGATGCCGAACGAGTAAAATCGTCCGAAAGTCTTTTTAGTATCGGAAACGGTGCGATGGGACAACGCGCCAATTTTGAAGAAACTTATTCTGGTGAAACTTTTCAGGGAAGTTACATCGCAGGAATTTATTATCCGGATAAAACCAAAGTTGGTTGGTGGAAAAACGGATATCCAAAGTATTTTGCGAAAGTATTAAACGCTCCAAACTGGATTGGAATTGACGTAGAAATCAACGAAGAAAACCTAGATTTAAATACTTGTACTGAAGTTAAAAACTTCCGTAGAGAATTGAATATGAAAGAAGGCTGGTACAATCGTTCTTTTGAAGCTACGTTGAAAAACGGAACCGAAATTGCGGTAAACGTTCGCCGTTTTCTTTCTTTGGATCTGGATGAAGCCGGAATTATCAAATACGAAATTACGCCTTTAAACAAAGATGCAAAGATCGTTTACAAACCTTATATTGACGCTGGTGTAACTAATGAAGATGCAAACTGGGAAGAAAAATTCTGGGAACCATTAGAAGTAAAAAAATCAAATAGTGACGCTTTTGTAACCGCGCAAACTTTTAAAACGCATTTTAAAGTTACGACTTTCATGCACAATACGATTTTTGCAAATGGAGAAAACGTAAATATTTCACCTTCAACAATCGATTCAACAACAGATAAAGTTCAGTTTACTTACGGAACTATTATCGCAAAAGGACAAACCTCATCAATTCAGAAAATTGGTGGATATACTGTTTCTTTAAACCACGAAAACACTTTGGCTGCAGCCGAAAAAACAATAAAAGCTGCCGTTAATTTAGGATACGATACTTTACTTCAAAATCAAATTGAGGCTTGGAGTAAAATCTGGGAAATGTCAGATATTACAATTGATGGCGATGTAAAAGCACAACAAGGAATTCGTTTCAACATCTTTCAATTGAACCAAACTTATTTAGGAAAAGATTCTCGTTTGAATATTGGTCCAAAAGGTTTTACAGGAGAAAAATACGGAGGATCAACTTATTGGGATACTGAGGCGTATTGTATTCCGTTTTATATGGCAACTAAAGATCAGCAAGTTGCGAGAAACTTATTGACGTATCGTTTCAATCAATTGGATAAAGCAATCGAGAATGCCAAAGACAATTTAGGATTCAAAAATGGCGCTGCTTTGTATCCAATGGTTACCATGAATGGAGAAGAATGCCATAACGAATGGGAAATCACACACGAAGAAATCCACAGAAACGGAGCGATTGCATTTGCGATTTATAACTATTACCGTTTCACGGGAGATTACTCTTATATTCCTGAAAAAGGTCTGGAAGTTTTAATTGGAATTGCACGTTTCTGGCACCAAAGAGCTTCTTTTTCTAAAGAAAAAAATCAATATGTAATTCTTGGAGTTACAGGTCCAAACGAATACGAAAACAATATCAATAATAATTTCTACACCAATTATATTGCAAAATGGTGTATTGATTATGCAACAGAACAAATTAATAAAGTTGCAACAGAATATCCTGCAGATCACAAACGTGTATTAGAAAAAGTAAAACTTTCGGCTAATGAAATTCAGGAATGGAAAAAAGTGGCTGATGATATGTACTTCCCTATTTCTAAAGAATTGGGTATTTATTTGCAACAAGATGGTTTCTTAGACAAAGATTTAGTTCCGGTAAAAGACTTAGATCGTTCGCAAAGACCAATCAATCAAAAATGGTCTTGGGATCGTGTTTTACGTTCACCTTATATTAAACAAGCCGATGTTTTGCAATGTTTTTATTTCTTTGAAGATCATTTTTCTAAAGAAGAATTAAAACGAAATTTTGAATTTTATGAGTCATTTACGGTTCATGAAAGTTCACTTTCGCCTTGCGTACACTCAATTCAGGCTGCACATCTGGACAAAATGGATATGGCATATACTTTCTATTTAAGAACTTCTCGTCTTGATCTTGATGATTATAATAAAGAAGTCGAAGAAGGTTGTCACATTACTTCAATGGCGGGAACATGGATGAGTATTGTAGAAGGTTTTGGCGGAATGCGTGTTAAAAATGATCAGCTTCATTTTGCTCCAAAAATTCCAAAAGAATGGAAAGGTTATTCGTTTAAAATCAACTTTAGAAATCAAATTCTGAAAGTTGCTGTAAATCATAACGAAACCACTTTTACAGTAGATGGCGACCAAGATTTAACAATTGTCGTGAACGGAAACCCTGTAATTGCAAGTAAATTTGTACAAATAAATTAAATTACAATACCCTTAAAACTAAAAAACATGAAAAACTTATTTTTCGCAAGTTTAATCTTGTTTGCTTTTAGCTCGATTGCAAAAGCGCAACAATTAAAATCACCCGAAGGCAAGTTCGTAATGGAATTTTCGCTTCAAAATGACGGAACTCCAACTTACAATTTAAAATACAAAAATAAAGAAGTTGTAAAAACCAGTAAATTAGGTCTTGAACTTAAAGATGACAAAAAATCTTTATTGAATGATTTTACAGTTGTAGACACAAAAACATCCACTTTTGACGAAAACTGGAAACCGGTTTGGGGTGAAGTAGACAATATTAGAAATCACTATAATGAATTGGCTGTTACTTTAAATCAAAAAGGAACTGACCGACAAATCATAATTCGTTTCCGTTTATTTGATGACGGACTTGGATTTAGATATGAATTTCCTGCTCAAAAGAATCTTACTTATTTCGTAATCAAAGAAGAAAGAACTCAGTTTGCAATGGCTGGAGATCACACAGCTTTCTGGATTCCGGGAGATTATGACACTCAGGAATACGATTATACAAAATCTAAATTATCTGAAATTAGAGGTTTATCTCAAAAAGCATATACGGCAAATGTTTCTCAAAAGAACTTTTCACCAACAGGAGTTCAGACTTCTTTGATGTTAAAAACTGCTGACGGAATCTACATCAACTTACACGAAGCAGCTTTGATCAACTATTCTTGTATGCACTTGAATCTTGATGACAAAAACATGATTTTCGAATCTTGGTTAACGCCAGATGCAAAAGGAGACAAAGGATATATGCAAGCGCCAAGTCACTCGCCTTGGAGAACGATTATGGTAAGCGATAATGCTACAGAAATCTTAGCTTCAAAAATGACTTTGAACTTAAATGATCCATCAAAAATTGATGATACTTCTTGGATTAAACCAGTAAAATACGTTGGTGTTTGGTGGGAAATGATTACAGGAAAAAGCTCTTGGTCATACACAAACGATTTCCCTACAGTACAATTGGGAGTTTCTGATTTCTCTAAAGCAAAGCCAAGCGGAACTCACGGAGCAAACAATGCAAACGTAAAAAAATACATTGATTTTGCTGCTGCAAATGGTTTCGACGCCGTTTTAGTTGAAGGTTGGAACGAAGGTTGGGAAGACTGGTTTGGACATTCAAAAGATTATGTTTTTGATTTCGTAACGCCTTATCCTGATTTTGATGTAAAAGGTTTGCACGAATACGCAAAATCTAAAGGAATTAAAATCATCATGCACCATGAAACTTCAGGTTCAGTTCGTAACTACGAGCGTCACATGGACAAAGCGTACCAATTTATGAAAGACAACGGATATGATGCTGTAAAAAGTGGATATGTTGGAGATATTTTACCTCGTGGTGAAAACCATTACGATCAATGGATTGTAAATCACTATCAATATGCAATTGAAAAAGCAGCTGATTATAAAATTATGGTGAATGCTCACGAAGCAGTTCGTCCAACAGGAATTTGCAGAACTTATCCTAACTTAATTGGAAACGAAGCTGCAAGAGGAACAGAATACCAAGCTTTTGGAGGTTCTAAACCAAATCACGTAACAGTTTTACCATTTACACGTTTAATTGGTGGTCCAATGGATTACACGCCTGGAATCTTCGAAATGGATATCAGCAAAATGAATCCAGACAACAAATCTCATGTAAACAGTACAATTGCAAACCAATTAGCATTATACGTTACAATGTACAGCCCGTTGCAAATGGCAGCTGATACTCCGGATAACTACAACCGTTTTCCAGATGCATTCCAATTCATTAAAGATGTGGCTGTAGATTGGTCAGAAAGCAAATATATTGAAGCTGAACCAGGAGATTATATCACTGTTGCCCGTAAAGCAAAAGGTACAAACAATTGGTTCGTAGGAAACGTAAACGGAGAAACTCCACGTACATCAAACATCGATTTCTGTTTCCTTGAAAAAGGTAAAAAATATACCGCTACAATTTATGCTGATGCAAAAGATGCGCATTACAAAACAAATCCGCAAGCTTATACTATCAAGAAAATTGCAGTAACAAATAAATCAAAATTATCGCAGTTATCTGCTCCTGGCGGAGGTTATGCAATAAGCATTATCGAAACTAAATAATTTAATTAACCATATAAGAAATGTAAGTCCATTTAAATAGAAATCTCCCCAGTTTTTGTCTTAAATGTTCTTACATTTCTTATATGGTTTAAATTCATCTTTACTATGAACAAACAAAAAACTTCATTCCAAACCAACCAAATACTTTATAAAATACTATTATTTGTTCTAATTTTTTCTGCTTCCGCGAATGCGCAAATCCAGAAAACAGAACCGCCATTTTGGTACGCCGGAATGAAAAATCCGGAGTTACAAATTATGTTCTACGGAAAAAATATTGCACAATACGAAGCTTCGGTTTCTAATAATGTTGTGATTAAAAATGTAGAAAAAACAGAAAATCCAAACTACCTTTTCGTTACAATTGATACACAAAACCTAAAAGCTTCTGAATTGGTTTTCTCTTTCAAAACCAAAAACAAAGTTGCCTTTACACAAAAATATTCCCTTAAAGAAAGAAGAGCAAATTCGGCAGATAGAAAAAGTTACGATGCATCGGATATGATTTACTTAATCATGCCGGATCGTTTTGCTAACGGAAATCCTAAGAACGACAGTAATGCTTCTTTAACAGAAAAAGGAAATCGTCAGGATCCAAGCGGACGTCATGGCGGCGATATCGAAGGAATTATTAAAAACCTGGATTATATTTCGTCTCTTGGCGCAACTACAATTTGGAGCACGCCTTTATGTGAAGACAACGACAAACAACATTCATATCATACTTACGGACAATCTGATGTTTACAAAATAGATCCGCGTTACGGAACCAATGATGATTATGCACGTCTTTCGGCAGAAATGCATAAAAAAGACATGAAATTGGTGATGGATTATGTTACAAATCACTGGGGAATCACACACTGGATGATGAGTGATATTCCGACTAAAACATGGTTCAATCAATTCGAAAACTTTACACAAACACATCACCGTCGTGAAGTTATTACAGACATTCACGCGTCAAAATTAGATCAGGAAATTTGTATCGATGGTTGGTTCGTACCTTCAATGCCAGATTTGAATTTAAAAAATCCTCTTGTTTCAAAATATTTAACTCAAAACGCCATTTGGTGGATTGAATTTGCCAATTTGGATGGATTTAGAGTTGATACTTATAATTATTCTGATCCAACGACAATGTCAAATTGGGCTAAATCAATTACAAATGAATATCCTAATTTTAATATTGTTGGAGAAATCTGGATGCACAATCAGGCGAACTTAGCCTTTTGGCAAAAAGACAGTAAAATTGGCGCGATCGAAAATTACAATTCGAATTTGCCTAGCGTAATGGATTTTACTTTGCAAAGTCAGGTTACTTCTGCTTTCAGCGAAGACGAACCAAACTGGGACAGCGGTTTGATCAAATTCTATAACAATTTTGCAATGGATTATTTATATCCAAATACGAATAACATTTTGGTTTTTGCCGAAAATCACGATACAGATCGTATGAATGATAAGTTTAAATATGATTTTCCAAAATACAAACTGGCAATGACATTATTAGCAACGGTTCGCGGAATTCCGCAATTGTATTATGGTTCAGAAATTGGAATGGGCGGCGATAAAGGCAAAGGCGATGCAGATATTCGTCAGGATTTTCCAGGCGGATGGAATGGCGACAAAAACAACGCATTTACCGCAGCAGGAAGAAACGCTGAACAAGCCAAATTCTTTGATTTTACTTCTAAATTATTCACTTGGAGAAAATCAAATGAAGCCGTTCACTTCGGGAAAATGACACATTATATTCCGGAAAATAACACCTATGTTTATTTCAGATATACAGATACAAAAACCGTAATGGTAGTTTTTAATAACAATGCAAAAGAGCAGACTATTAAAACCAATCGTTTTAAAGAAAACATCAAAAACTTTAAATCCGGAAAAGATGTTCTAACCGGAAAAACATTCGATTTAACTTCTGAAATTACTTTGGAACCTAAATCAGCAGTGGTTTTAGAATTGGAATAAAGCTTAACTGCAAAGTTCGCAATATTGTTTGCGACAGTATGTATCGTAGAGGCGCACAGCAGTGCGTCTACGCAAAGTTTTTCCGCCACGAATTCACGAATTTTTACCATCAAAGATTGTCAAAAAATAATTCGTGAATTCGTGGCGGAATTTTTTTATTAATCAAAATTATAAATGCTTGTTAAATTTAGAATAAATGAAAAAATACACTTTCCTTTTTTTATCTTTAGTATTCTTAATCACGAGTTGTTCTGGCTCTAAATCAGTTACAATGAATCACGAAAATACTTCGAAAACACCTTTCGTCTGGGAAGGAGCAAATGTTTACTTTTTACTTACCGATCGATTTTATAACGGAAATCCTTCTAACGATTTAAACTTCAACCGAACCAAAACTCCGGGAAAATTACGTGGTTTTGAAGGCGGAGACATCATTGGAATTACCAAAAAAATCGAATCCGGTTATTTTGAAAAATTAGGAATCAATGCTATTTGGCTTACGCCAATTGTAGAGCAAATTCATGATGGAGTTGACGAAGGAACTGGTCTTAGTTATGGTTTTCATGGTTATTGGGCAAGAGATTGGACGGCTTTAGATCCAAATTTTGGAACTAAAGAAGATCTTGCAAATCTGGTAAAAAAAGCACACGAAAAAGGTATCCGAATTGTTCTCGACGGCGTAATAAATCATACTGGACCTGTAACTCCAGAAGATCCTGTTTGGCCTTCAGACTGGGTTCGAACTGGTGTTGTTTGCGACTATAAATCATTCGAAAATACAACAATGTGTACTTTAGTAGAGAATCTTCCGGATGTGAGAACTGAGAGTACGCAAGAAGTAGAATTACCTCCTTTTTTAATCGAAAAATGGAAAAAAGAAGGTCGATATGAAAAAGAAATTGCTTCATTGGATGAATTTTTCAAAAGAACAAATTATCCAAGAACGCCTAAATATTATATCATAAAATGGCTAACCGATTATATTACCGAATTTGGCGTTGATGGTTATCGTGGAGATACTGTAAAACACACAGATGAAAACGTTTGGTCTGACTTTAAAAAAGAATGTGATTATGCGTTTGAAACCTGGAAAAAAAATCACCCAAAAGAAGTTTTAGATCAAAACCCGTTTTATACCATTGCCGAAGTTTACGGTTACGGAATCAGCGGCGGACAAGATTATGATTTTGGAGATCGAAAAGTAAACTACTTTCAGAATGGTTTTAACAGCATGATCAATTTTGAATTTAAATGGAATGCTGCTCAGAATAATTATGAAGGTTTATTTTCTAAATATTCGAATGCTTTAAACAATGACTTAAAAGGATATTCGGTTTTAAATTATATGTCATCACACGATGATGGACAGCCTTTTGATGCCAACAGAGTAAAAGGTATCGAAGCCGGAACTAAATTATTGCTTTCGCCTGGAATGTCTCAGGTTTATTATGGCGATGAATCTAACAGATCTTTGGTTATTGAAGGCACACAAGGCGATGCTACATTACGTTCAAACATGAATTGGGATGATATTCAAAACAATTCTGAAGTACAAAAAACACTTTTACATTGGCAGAAATTAGGGCAATTTAGACGAAATCATCCTGCTATTGGTGCCGGAATTCATACTCAGATTAGTAGTGAACCTTATGTTTTTTCGAGAACATTTACCAAAGAAACTTTCGAAGATAAAGTCATTATTGGTTTAGATTTACTGAAAGGCAAAAAAGAGCTTCCTGTTAATTCTATTTTCCAAAACGGAACAAAATTAAGAGACGCTTATTCTAATCAGGAAGCTGAAGTTATAGATGGAAAAGTTACTATTGATAGTGATTTTGATGTTGTTTTATTGGAAAAAATTTAACCGCAAAGGACGCAAGGATTTTATCTGGTAATATCTTAATAAACGCAAAGTTCGCAAAGCTAAATCAACACAAAGCTTTGCGAACTTTGTGTTTTATAAAATCACTTACACAAAAAACTTTGCGCACTTTGCGGTAAAACTACACATAGCAAATCTATTTTTTGCGACCTTTGCGGTTAAATCCTTCAAAACATGCTAAAAATAGGACATCGCGGTGCAGCCGGATACGAACCCGAGAATACTTTAAAATCTTTCCAAAAAGCATTAGACTTAAATGCTGACGGAATCGAACTCGATGTTCACTTAAGCGCTGACGGACATATCGTGGTTATTCACGACGAAACCATCGACAGAACAACGAACGGGAAAGGCTTTGTAAATACATTATCTTTGTCCGAATTGAAATCGGTTTTGATTGACGGTAAACTTGAAATTCCAACTTTAATTGAAGTTTTTGATTTGATAGACAAAAAATGTCTGATCAATGTCGAGTTAAAAGGTGTCGGAACAGCAAGTAAAGTTGTGGCTTTGATTGAAGAATATATTTTGGATAAAAACTGGAATTATGAAAATTTCATTATTTCAAGTTTTGAATGGAATTATTTAGAGGAAGTTCACAAGCTAAATCCAAAAATAGCAATTGGAGTTTTGACAGAAGAAGATCTGGATAAAGCTTTGGCTTTTGCCGAAACAATAAAAGCACACGCCATCAATCCGGATTATCAATTGTTGACTTTGGAAAACACCAAAAAAATACAAGAACAAGGATTTCAGGTTTTACCGTGGACAGTAAACACAACAGAAGACATTCAAAAAATAAAAAGCTATAACGTAGACGGAATTATCTCTGATTTTCCGGATAAACTATAAAACTGACTGTCCGAATCTTTGTCAAAGTTTGAAACTTTGACAAAGATATTTAGACGTCGTAAATAAAAATATGATTAAAAATTTCGATATAATTATTGTTGGCGGAGGCGCTGCAGGTTTTTTTACAGCGATTAATATTGCAGAGAAAAATCCGAAACTGAAAATTGCAATTTTAGAAAGAGGAAAAGAAGTGCTTTCTAAAGTCCGTGTTTCCGGTGGCGGAAGATGTAATGTAACACACGCTTGTTTTGAACCTAATGAATTGGTTAAATTTTATCCGCGTGGCGAAAAAGAACTTCGCGGTCCTTTTCATCAGTTTTGTTCCGGCGATACTATCGAATGGTTCGAAAAACATGGTGTCGAATTAAAAATCGAAGACGACGGAAGAATGTTTCCCGTTTCGAATTCCTCTCAAACTATTATAGATTGTTTCCTGGAAGCAACTGGAAAATTAGGCATTAAAGTTTTGACCGGACAAAGCGTTCAATCGATTTTTAAAGCCGAAAATCATTGGAAAATCGATACGCAGGATGAAAACTATGCTACCGAAAAATTAGTTTTGGCAACAGGAAGTAATCCTAAAATCTGGGAAATGCTGCAAACGCAAGGACACGCAATCGTGAGTCCGGTTCCTTCCCTATTTACTTTCAACATAAAAGATCCCAGAATAAAAGAATTGCCCGGCGTTGCGGCACAAGTTACCGTAAACGTAAAAGATACAAAACTGGAATCGACCGGACCTTTATTAATCACACATTGGGGAATGAGCGGTCCTGCAATTCTAAAACTTTCGGCTTGGGGCGCTCGTATTTTATTCGATAAAAATTATCAGTTTACGATTTTCGTAAATTGGTTAAATGATGTTGATACAGAAGATGCCGAGAAAATCCTGAAAGACTTAAAACAAGAACATGCTAAAAAAGCGGTTTCGAAAAAGTCTCCTTTTGATTTTCCTAATCGTTTATGGGAAAGCTTGGTTTTAGCTTCAGAAATTGAAGCAGAAACGAAATGGGCAGATTTATCTAAAAACCAATTACAGAATCTAGCTTCTCAATTGACAAAAGCAAAATTTCAAGTAAACGGAAAAAGCACTTTCAAAGAAGAATTTGTAACCGCAGGCGGAATCGATTTAAAAGAAATCAACTTTAAAACCATGGAAAGCAAACTGCATCAAAATCTTTATTTTGCTGGAGAAATTGTAAATATAGATGCTATTACGGGAGGTTTTAACTTTCAGAATGCATGGACAAGCGGTTTTATTTTGGCAAATAATATATAATCTCATGAAATTTAAAGGTGTTATTTTTGATCTGGACGGAACGTTGGTAAATTCATTGGAAGACATTTCTGATGCGATGAATACAATACTACAAAGACTAAATTATCCAACACATTCGTATGATGATTATCAATATTTTATTGGAAGCGGTTTACGGAATTTGGTAAGTAAAGCTTTGCCGGCATCAAATAATACAGAACGTGAGATCGAAATCAGTTTTCAAAACATGATTACGGAATATCGCGAGATTTGCACGCTAAAAACAAAACCTTACAACGGAATTATTGAATTATTAGATCATTTGGCGTCACAAGATTTCAAATTAGCTGTTTTTTCGAACAAAGCCGATGAACTCACCAAAAAAATCGTAGCCGAAATATTCCCTGATTACTTTCATGCTGCGGTTGGTTTAAGTACTGAATCACTTAAAAAACCAAATCCGTTTGAGGCAATCGAAATAAGTAAAAGCTGGAACTTAAAAACAGATGAAATTCTTTTTGTAGGCGATTCTGATATCGACATACAAACTGCAACAAATGCTAAAATGTTTCCGGTTGGGGTTTCCTGGGGATATAGAACAAAAGACGAACTAATCGCAACTGGCGCAAAACTGGTATTAAACAATCCTTCAGATTTACTTGAGATATTATAGAGAGTTTTCAGTCGTAATCTGATTAACTGAAAACTTAATCTAAAACCTCATCTTCGAAAAAATCTATTAACAAGAATTTACATATTTGCTAAGTTTTAGTTAAGACAATTCTAATAATTTTACTTTCAACTAATTAATCCTCTATGAAAGTAAAATTACTTACCACAATTTCTTTTTTAACCTATCAGCTTTCAATTTCTCAAACTGAAAAACTCCTAAAAGGAAAAGTTCGTTCTGAAACAATCTTACTCAAAGATGTGGAAGTAATTAATAAAACTGCTCAAACAAGTACAAGAACAAATAATTTGGGAGAGTTTTCGATTTCAGTAAAAGCACAAGACAGTTTAATTTTCTATTCGAAAGATTATTTCTTTACTAGATTAAAAATCACCACCAAAGATATTGAGAACAGCAATCTCCTCGTTAACATGATTCTGAAACCTGAAGAATTGAATGAAGTTGTGATAAATCAGGTCGAATTTGATAAAGTTAAGATTAGCGCTGATGATCTTGCAGATCTATTAATCAGTAAAAAAGCCAAAGATTTATCCTGGAATACAGGAGTTAGTGATAATTCAATTAGAGAAGCGCTTCGAATTTCATTTCCTTTAAAAGGTAAGCAGAAGAAAACAATCGAAGTTGACCAACGCTTTAAAAAACTGGTTATGGCTTCTTGTTCTCGTGCCTTTTTTATCAACGATTTAAAAATAAAACCCGAAGAAAAAGAGTTGTTTCTTGATTTCTGTGATGCTGATCCGAGATCTAAAAAGCTTTTAGAGAATTCAAATGTATTGTCTACAATGGATTTTCTATACGCTAAAAACGTCGAATTTCAGAAACTGAAAAGTGAGCCTAAAAACTAAATAAAATCTAACCAATTGCTCCAAATGAAAGTAAAATTACTCACTACAATTTCTTTTTTAACGTATCAACTTTCGATTTCTCAAACTGAAAAATTACTTCACGGAAAAGTCGTTTCGCAAAATAATCCTTTAAAGAATGTTGAGGTTATTAATAAGACGGCTAAAACAAGTACACGAACAAATGAGTTAGGAGAATTTTCGATTCTAGTAAATGTAAAAGACAGTTTAATTTTCTTCTCGAAAGATTATTTTTTCAAAAGATTAAAAGTTTCATCAGAAAGTATAGATCAAAATAATATTACTGTTAATATGATTGTCAAACCGGAAGAACTGGATGAAGTTATAATTACAAATATAAAGTTTCCTCATGTTGGAGTTGCTAATGAAAACTCTACAATAGTACCAATGGGACCAGTATCTACTGGTGTTTATAATGGAAGTATCGCAAACGGAATGGATTTTATAGCTATCTTCAATTTGTTTAGAAAAAAAAGCAAAAGAGACAAGAAAGATCAATTTAAATTCAAAGAATTAGACTTCAAAAAATTAGCTGAAGCAACTGTTCCCTTAGATTTTTTTACAAACAGTTTAAAACTTAATCCAGACGAAAAAGATTTGTTTTTACAATTTTGCGATGCTGATCCACATGCAAAAATTCTGGTACAACAGAAAAATTTACTTTATACAATGGATTTTCTATACGCTAAAAACACAGAATTTCAGAAACTAAAAAGTGAGCCTAAAAACTAAATAAAACCTAACCAATTTCTCAAAATGAAAGTAAAATTACTCACTACAATTTCTTTTTTAACGTACCAGCTTTCGATTTCTCAAACTGAAAAATTACTTCACGGAAAGGTTATTTTTCAAAATAATCCTTTAAAGAATGTTGAGGTTATTAATAAAACAGCTAAAACAAGTACAACTACAAATTCACTCGGAGAATTTTCGATTTTAGTACATGTAAAAGATAGTTTGATTTTCTTTTCGAAAGATTACTTCTTTAAGAGATTAAGAGTTACTAAAGAATATATTGCCGCTGACAATCTTGAAGTAAACATGAGTATAAAACCAGAAGAACTTGACGAAGTAATAATTACTGACCTAAAAAAGAATTCTTTTAAAATTTCTCAAAAAGATTTAGATGCGGTAAAACTTGAAAAAGATGCTGCCTCTTTACAAAAATATACAGGCGTGAATGACGGAAGTATTGCAGGTGGTCTGGACTTTGGCAGAATGGCAACCGGAATTAAAAATTTGTTTAAAAAAGATAAAGACGAATCTAAAACATTAACACCTACTAATGACTTCAAAAAACTTGTAGCAAAATCAATTCCTAATGTTTTTTTTAAAAGAGATTTAAAATTAAAACCTGAGGAAAAAGAATTGTTTCTTGATTTCTGTGATGCTGATCCAAAATCATTAAATCTTTTAAATCATAGTAATATTCTCTCTACAATGGAATTTCTGACGCTGAAAAACGAAGAATTCCAAAAGTTGAAAACTGAAATTCAAAATTGATAAAATACAAATTCGATATACAAAACCTTTGCCAATAGGATTTTGCATACCGAATTTGCTAAACATGAAAATTTACGTTTAATATCCCGGATTCTGTTTTAAATTCAAATTAAATAAAGCATCTGAAGGAAGACAATACAATAAATATTTCTCCGGAGAAGTATTCTTTTTCAATTCTCTTGGTCCAAGAAAAGTTCCAAAACGAATCATATCATTTCGTCTCCAGCCTTCCCACCATAATTCTCTACCTCTTTCGGCTAACAAGTTTTCTAAAGTTGCCGTTGGCGCAGGAACTCCTGTTCGAACAGCAATTTTGTCCATAATATCCTGAGCTGAACCGTTTCCTGACGCAGTACCTCCTCTAAGAATTGCTTCGGCTTCCATTAATAATGCATCTGCATAACGCATTAAGATAAAGTCGTTTTCAGGATTGTCTAAATTATTAACATCCGGTTGGTATTTTTGAGTTCTAATTCCCGCTGTTTCAATCGTTGGTCCTGAAAGAATTAGCGTTACTTCTTTGGTAAAGAATAAAGGATTCCCGTTTCTATCCTTCAAAGGAATTGTTCCTCCTGGCGTAACTTCACCAGTAACCTCATCTGTAGTTTCAGGGGCATACATTTGCCCGTATTGAAATCCGATTGGGTTTCCAAAATGTGCAATAATTTCAGGTGTTGAATGTTGACGACGGTCATCCGCAGCATTAAAACGGTCATAATATTCGCCAACAGTACAAAAACCGTTGTAACCATCTGGTGTTTGGTTGTAATGCATTCCGTATCTCCAGTAATCTCCAAGAGCTCCACCATCTCCCAAAACGTTTTTTGAAGAGAATAAAATTTCTGGCGAATTGTTATTCTCCGGCACAAAATTATCCCAATACGAATCGGCTAAACTACTTTTTATGGCTTCAACATGCGCAATAACTTTATTCATATTTGCAGCTTCAAAAGTATACGGTCCGGCAGGATTTGCGGCTTTGAAAACAGCAAGATTTAAGTAAATTTTAGCCAATAAAAAATGTCCTGCATCTTCATTTACAATACTTGCATCTCCTGCAACACGTGCGGGTAAATTTGGTAAAATAGCTTCTAATTCAGTACGTACAAAATCTGTAGCTTCAGCTCTTGTCCAAACTTTAGGATCACTTGTTAATGGAGTTCCTGCATCTCTATGTGGAGTTTGTCCGTATAAATCCAAAACATTATAATAATAGAATGCTCTTAAAAAACGCGCCTGAACAATCTCTGATGGATCTTTAGAATTTTGGATAATTGTATTACAATCGTACACACTTGCCAATAAACTATTCCATGCATTTCTGATCTCGACATTATCCGGCGTCCAGGTTAGTGTATGAAATTGTCTCCACGTACCATTATCATCCCAGTCTCCTCCTCGCGTTGGCCCAACTAATGCATCTGTAGACATTTCGTTTAACGTATGCATTTGCTCCTGAACCTGAAAATTTCTTAAACCCTGATAAGCGGTTCGTAATAAAGCTGCTGTGTTTACAGGCTCATTTTCTCCTCCGGTTGGAATTCCGTCTAAAATTTCTTCATTCAAATTCGTACAGCTAACACTTAAAACCAGTGTACTTACGAAAAAAATACTTTTTATAATATTGATAGTTTTCATAGTTTTTAAAATTAGAATGTTACGTTAAGTCCAAAAGCAATACCTTTTGATCTTGGGTAAGCCAGATAATCCATACCTGCAGAAGGAACCCCGTTAACTTGTTTATTAATATCTACTTCGGGATCAAATCCGGTGTAATTTGTAAACAATAACAAGTTTGAACCGTTTGCATAAACACGTACATTTTTGCATTTTATTCTTTCAACTAAAGGTCCTGTAAAAGTGTATCCAAACGTTAATTCTCCCATTCTTAAGAAATCTCCTTTTTGCAAAAATTTAGTCGAAGGCGAGTTTGGATCTCCTTGCGCTTGTTCCGAATATGCTGCTTTTTCAGTAACATTTCGACCTCCTAAAAAGGCTCCTTTAAAGAAATACGCATTTTGAGTATTATCATAAATATAATTTCCTGCAACTCCGTAGAATGAAACTACTGCATCAAATCCTTTGTATTTAAATGTTGATGAAAATCCATAATTTATTTTTGGCAACGGCTGTTTGTTCAATAATTGTTTAGACGCATCTCCAAGCCCTGCTGGCTGTCCTGCAGCATTCGTATAAATAGAATTTCCGCTGGCGTCATATCCCTTGAAATCATATAAATAATAAGAATAAAGCGGTTTATTATTCGTGATTACTTGTGTATAAGCGCCATCTAATCCTTGTCCGTTTAAACCTCCTGTTCCAACAGTTCCGCTAAAGTTTTTCATTTCGTTTTTAAGGAATGAAGCGTTTGCGCCAATTTCCCAAGACATATTTTCGGTTTCAATAATTTTATAATCCAAACTAACTTCAAGTCCCTGATTGATTAAGTTTCCTGGTAAGTTTTTGTTACGCGGCGTATTTGGTCCCGGTTGCGTTGATGCTTGTGGAACCGGAAAAATTAAATCTTTTGTATCTCTGTAGAAATAATCTATTGTTCCTGTTAATCTGTATTTAAGCAAAGTAAAATCAGTTCCAATTCCCCATGATTCTGTAGTTTCCCATTTCAGATTATCATTGGCATTTGTATCGATATTCAAGTTTCCGTTATTACCATAACTCGCCCTTCCGATTGCGGAGTTTGGAGCAAATTCCTGATTTCCTGTAATTCCCCAGTTTGCTCTGATTTTTAAATTATTAAGAGTTCCATCTTTATCCTGAAACAAGTTATCGGCAAAACCTATAGACGGAAATGTTCCGTATTTATTATTCGCTCCCAATTTTGTAGATCCATCTGTACGAACAGTTGCTGTAATTACATATTGTTTGAAAAAAGTAGCATCAGCTCTGGCGTAAAAAGATTGCAATTCTGAAGCATTTTTAAAAGAACTGCTTCTAAATTCATTTTGAAGTCCGCCTTCGATATTATCTATCAAATTGGTTTGTGCCAAGTCATATCCTTTGCCCGAAGTTACAAAACCACTTGCCAGATAATAGTAATAAGAATATCCAACTAAAGCATTCAGGTTAAAATTATCGCTGAATTTATTGGTATAGTTTATATTGTTCTCGAATGTTTTATTGAAGTTATTAAGTCCTTGAATAGACGCTGTTCCGTATTTTGTAACTGCAGGATCTGATCCCGGAACTGTTCCAAAAAATGCTTCACCTTGAATTTGCATCGTTGGTAAAATCTGGCTTTTTCTTGTAGATGCTGAAGTTTCTATTCCAAATAAGAAATTGTATTTAAAATGACTTCCCAAATTAAGTACGGCATTTATGCTTCCTAATAATTTACTTGTATTGGTATAATCTTTATAAGAATCCAGCAATTGTACCGGATTTAGATACGTTTCGCTTACTACATTATAATGTCCGTCGGCATTATAAATTGATCGCGTTGGATTCCAGTATAAAGCAGATCCAATAACGTTACCAATATAACTGGCATTATTTGTTATCAAAGTAGTTTCATCATTTATACCTGCGTAAAGCAATTTTGTATCTACCTTTAATACTTTATCAAAGAAATTATTGGAGTTAAAAAACGAAATTGTGTACTTGTCTAATCCTGTATTTTTTACAATTCCTTTGTTGTTACTCGTAGAAAAAGATACTCTGGTGCTCGAATTTTCGCTTGACGAATTAAAAGATAAACTATTGTTTACTGCTAATCCATTTTGCAAAACAGCATCTTCCCAATTGTAATTTCTTCCTCCATAATCCTGATTATTAATTGCCGGAGTTCCTGCAACAGGATCTGCAGGTATTGATGGTACGCCCGCAGCTTTGCTTGCCGCAACAAACTGATCAGCATTCATTACATTAAAATTTCCTGCTTTTCTGCTAAATTGTGTTGAGGTACTAAAGTTGAATTCCGGAACATTTGATTTTCCTTTTTTAGTCGTAATAACGATTACACCATTTGCTCCACGCGCACCATAAATTGCTGTTGAAGAAGCATCTTTAAGAACAGAAATAGATTCGATATCGGCTTCATTTATAAAGTTCAAAGGATTTTTTGCCGAAGACGTTCCCAATAAATCAGCTCCTTCTGCAGAAACATCGCCTCCGCTTAACGGAACGCCATCTACCACAATTAAAGGTCCGTTTCCAGAACGAACGGAAGAAGATCCACGAACACGAATCGTAACTGCCGAACCTGGTTCTCCGCTGCTTTGTGTTATTTGTACTCCGGCTACTTTTCCTCTTAACAATAAAGCTGGCGAAGTATTCGAAACTCCGTCAAAATCTTTAGACGAAAGTACATCTACTGCTCCCGTCAAATCTTTCTTTTTTGAAGTTCCGTAACCCACGACTACAACTTCGTTTAGTTCGCTTCGATCTTGCGCCATTACTACATTTATCTTGGTTTTTCCGTCAACATTTACTTCTTGATTTTTAAGACCAATGTAGCTAAAAACTAAAACAGCTCCTTTGCCAACATTTTTAATTGTAAATCTTCCGTCAAAATCAGTTTGAGCCTCATTTTTGCTTCCTTTTACTATAATCGAAACGCCGGGAAGCGGGCCGTTAGAATCTGAAACCAGCCCTGACACATCTTGCGAATACATCAAACTGGTACATAGCATGGTTATAATAACCATTAAGCCTTTTTGTAGACTATTTTTCATCGTAATATCTTTTTGGTTAATAATTTTGGTTTTTGTTTAGTTATTTTTTTAATAGATTTAATTTTTAAAATGTTTATTAAATATGCCAATCAAGAGTTGAAAGTCTGCAATTTGTGCTGTTAGGCACTAAATATTGGTAGAAATTAAGTTCGTAATGTGTTGGCGTGCCGTAGGTACGCAATAGTTATCGTTTTGTTGCGTACCTACGGCACGCTAAATTTATTCCTGTTCCTATTTTCTACCAATATTTAGTGCCTAAAGGCACATCTAAACTCTTGATTCGCATTATAATTTTTGATTGAAACTAAGCTGTTTCTAGGTTAAAATTGTAAACTAATGCTGCGGCACCTAATACAGCACTATTTTTAAGTTCTGATTTTTCGATTTTGAGTTTTTTGAGCTCAACAGGAAACATAAAATCCTGAAGTCCCTGCCAAACGGCGTCAATAAAAAACTCGTAAGCGTTACTAATAGATCCTCCCAGAATTATGGTTTCAGGATCGTAAGCGTATAAAACTATTTTTACAACCTCAGAGAGATTTTTACCGTAATCTTTAAAAATTTGTAAAGCTTCCGGATCTCCTTTTTTGGCTTTCAAATAGAGTTCTTCTCCATCTAATCCGCGGGAAATAAAAAATTCACTCGCACAATATTGTTCTATAATTCCATCTTTATACGAGATGCTTCCTATTTCTCCGGCTCCTGTATTTACGCCTTGATATAATTTGTTTTCGATAATGATTCCGCTGCCAAGACCTGTTCCTATTGTTACTCCAACAAAATTTGCAGTGTCAACTCCTTTTCCGAAGAAATTTTCCCCAAGCGCAAAACAATTCGAATCATTATTGACATATACAGGGATTTTAAAATGATCTTCGAGTATTTTTTTTACATGAACTTCTTTCCACGACGGTATTGCAACAACATCATATACAATTCCTTCTTTCCAATCTACGACGCTTGGCACTCCAATACCAATACCTTCGCAACCAGGTTGATAAACTTGTTCTATGGCTTTTATTAATCTGTCCAAAACTACTTTTTCAGATTCTTTGGCGGGTGTATCTAATATGCATTCGGAAATTATTTCTTTTCCTAAAATTAGGCTAGTGTGGATTTTTGTCCCTCCCATGTCAACGCCTATGATCTTTCTTTCCGACATCTTTACTACTTTATATAATTATTGATTTTCTTTTGTTTTCTTTAAATTTATTGTGGCATTATTTACCAATGGTTTAGCCCAAAAACCAATGCTTAAGATGTATCCAAGTGTGATATACAAAGTCGTCATTGCGTATTTAAGTCCAATTATATCGCCCAGTTTCCCAATGATTAATGACATTACTGCTCCACCAACAATTCCCGTACATAAAATTCCTGAGAAAGCGCCATGATTGTTTTTAAGAGAATTTAAAGCCAATGAAAAAACGACAGACCACATTACCGAAAGTGCAAAACCGGAGATTGGAAATGCATAAAGAGAAATTTTGGCTGAGCCAAATAATGCTAGCGTAAGACATATAATTGCTCCGGCTGCAAATAAAATAAGCACTTTACGACTGTCCAGAAATTTCAATAAAACCAAACCTAAAAGACATCCTGCAGTCAAAAGTCCCCAGAAATAAGCGACAGCTTCCGCACCAACCGTTTGAGGCGAATAACCATGATAATCGCTTAGAAATTTTGACATCCAATTGGCAATTCCTTGTTCTGTTCCTACATATGCAAAAGTTCCAAAGAAGAATAAAAGCACGGTTTTATTTCGAAGTAAATCTTTGTAAACGCTCCAGGTTCCGGCTTTTTCGGTTTCTTCTAATTCAAATTTTGGAAACTTAAAAAGTAAAATAATTAGCACCATTGCAAGTGCTGTTATGGCAAAAATCCAATATAAGGAAACCCAATTCAGATTTGCAGGAACCAGTTTTGACAAGATTTCCAGAAACTCATTTGAATTTGTTTCGTCATGTTTGATGTTGGTAACCAAATAACTATAAACAAGCGGACTTAAAAAAGAAGCTAATCCAAAGAATAATTGTGCCATTACAGAATTGAACGCAAAATGTTCTTCTCCGCCCGAAACTCTCAACAACGGATTAATCGCAACTTGCAAAGCTGCCATTCCAATCCCGATTAAAAACAAAGAAACCAGCGCCATAGAATAATATGGAAACAACCCAAATAATAGCGAACCTAATGCGGCTATCAGAAATGAAAATGCCATTACTTTTTTCTCTCTGTATTTTTCGAGCAAAACTCCCGCTGAGGTTGACATTACGCCATAAGCCGCAAAAAACGAGAACGGAAGAAAACCAACCATACCAAGCGACAAATGGTAACTATTGATAATATCCGGAATTAAAGGTCCCATTATGTTAGTCAAAAAAGAAATAACAAAAAAGGTCAAAAACACCAATCCCACTGTTAATTTACTCGTTTTCATTTGTTTGTTTATTTATTAAAAATTTAGATTTGGACATGAGTTTTCCTCTTGAAGAAGAAATATTTTTTTTGAGATCTCTAATTCGTGTAATTTCTAATAGCTCTAATTCGGCTATTTATATAAATGATCCTGATGTTTTTAATCTACATTCCAGCCTTTGTATTTAAAAACAGGTTTTTCGCCTTTTAGAGCAGAAATCGGAAAAGTAACCTTGATTGTTCTGCTTTCTTTTGGCACTAATGAGATATAATTGTCGTCCCATAAAACCGGAACTATTGATTTTCCTGAAACATCTCCGGCAATATTCAACTCAATTAAAAACGCGATAGCATCTGATGGATTTTTGAGTTTTATGGTAACCTCATATTTATCGTTTTCCTTTTTAATCGTGTGTTGCGCTTCAATTTTTACTTTTGGTAATTTATCCAAATCTTTAAAATCAGCGTGTTCCATTAATGGCGTATGTATCCAATCTGATTTTTTAAAATCAAACACATCTTTTTTAGTCGATAACCAATAAAAATTGTCTGCGATCGTTTTTCCTTTTTCGTCTAATAAGTTCATTTTCAAAAAATAAATCTTAGAATATCCTTTATCATCTGGTAAATCAAAAGCTTTAACCGAAGCATTTCCTTCAGCAGAAACTGTTTCTTCTTTTTCGAAAATTACTTTTCCATTGAAATCATATATTTTTAATTGAGCTTTTAAATTTTTAGTTTTCTCAGGATTTAGATTGCTTACATAAACGGCATTATCTCCATAATTGTAGGCAATGTTTACCGGACGTGCGCCTAATCTTGCACCATAAAAAGCAGCATTTGGCAATAAATTATAATCCCAGAATTGCCAGATTAATTTTGGCCAAGGCGAGTTAAACATCCATTGAACAATTCCTGTCGTGTTGCTTCTGTTTATGGCAAAAGCTTCATACATGGAACGCATCGATTCTAAATTTGACGCCTGACTTTTAAAAGTAAAATCTTCTACATTATTCTGAATTCCGTATCTATTATTGAATGCACTTGTGTAACGATCAAGCGTTTGAAATTCATTTCGCCCACAATGAAAATCCCAAGTCGAATTGATTGGCCATAATTTATCTTCAGGAATCATACTTTTTACAACTTCAAGCGAAGGAACTTGCGGCCCCGGACCTGTTTCTGTATTAAATCCAAAAGCTCCGCCATTTTCTGTATCCAAAAACCAATAATTTGGCGAAACATATTCATAAGGACCATTCATTTTTACGCCCGTTTTTCCGGAAATCGAACTATCCATTCCTTTACAAGACATTAAAAGCGGTCTTGAAGGATCAACTTCTTCAAAAAGAACATTATATTTTGCTTCCAATTCCGGACGCGGTAATTTGTCACTTCCCATAACCCAAACAAAAATACTTGGGTGATTTCTTAACCAATTCACGTGATCGCGCGTATAATTAATTATAAGATCCATGTCTTCAGGAGTTTTAATCGACATGAAATCATCTTCAGGTTTGTCAAGATAACCTTTCCATTCCCATTGACAGCTCCATCCTACCATCATCAAAAGTCCCATTTCATCCGCCATCTCATAGATTCTCTCACTATTTCCCCAAAAGCCTTCCATCCTAATCGTATTCATGTTAGTTTGTTTTACATATTCTAATTGTGCTTTTACTTTTTCTTCGGTATCATTCAGGAACATTCCGTCGACCCAACCGCCGCCTTTAATTAGAACTTCAACACCATTTAATTTATAACCTCTATATCCTTTTGCAGTCAAATAATCCTCGACTTCACGTATTCCGAAATTTGTAGATTTTGAAAACGAAACTTTATTATTGGTTTCAATAGACATTGTTAGATTATACAAATTTGGTTTTCCCAATTCATACGTCCACCATAAACGAGGATTCTTGATTTTTAACTGTTTGAATTCCGAAGATTTAAAAACAATTACTCTTTTTTCTAAAGGCTGAAGTTTAATTTTCTTTTCGAAATTGATATTTTCGTTTTTCCCTTTTACAACCGTTTCTACAACTTCATTTGTATTGTTTACCGCTTCCGCAGAAATTTCTAAATCAGCACTTTTAAAACCTTTTTTATCAATTTTTGAAGTCACAAAGATGTTATTCAAACTCGTTTTATCCGAAATTTTAAGTTTGACAGGTCTCCAAAGTCCCAATTCACGATCCGGAGCCATTGGCGCCCAATCCACAAAACCAATAGAAGGTTCATGTGTTTTTTGATTAAAAACTTCCACAGCCAAAACATTCTTTCCCTTTTTTACATGTTTTGAAATATTCAAATCAAATATTCTAAAACCTCCAAATAAACTATCGGCAGAAGCTATTTGTTTACCATTTAACCAAACATTTGCACGATAATTAATTCCTTCAAATATTAATTCTGTGTTTTTTGAAGCATCTTCAATAACAAATTCGTTTCTATACCACCACGGAACTCTAAATCTTGTCGTATCAACTTTACTGATATTCTCTCCCATAAAAATATCCGAATACTCATTATTGGCAATTAAAGACGCCATTACAGTCGCCGGAACGGAAGTTTTGTACCATTTTGAAATATCAAAATTTGCCTGAGAAATTTTATCTCCCGTAGTATTTATTTTTGCTGATGATTCTATATTCCATCCTTCTTTTAGTTGTTGTTCAAATTTTACATTTTGAGCACTTACAGTAATTAAACTGCAAATAGCCCATAAAAGGAATGAAATCATTTTACCATTAGGATAATTTATATTCTTCATAATTTTTCTTTTAATCTAATCGAAAGATTAATGTATTGGTTAACAAAATTTAAGGTTTAAAACGTTTTAAATCTTCTGGTTACCTAATAAAATTCATCATTTTTTTACTACAAAACTCCAAATGGTATATTTTACCAAAAGCAGTAAAAAAAATTAAATGCTTTAAAAAAGAGTTAAAAAAACTAATATTTAAAACGTTTTTATGTTTTTTATTAAAAACCACGAAACAAAAATAGACTTGTATTTTAATTGATAATGGTATATTTGCGATAATTAATCTTCATTTTGCGAATATTTACAATTCCAGAATTCAAAGTGTATTATAAGTTGTTTCCAGATTTTATTTTAATGTAAAGCGTTCAATTCCAATTAATATCTAATAAAATGACACCGAAAGTATTACTGTTAGTTAACTTTTCTGAAGAATATGGACGCGGACTTTTAAACGGAATTGCGAAGTATTCCCGACTATTTGGTCCGTTTAACTTTTGCCGAATTCCAATTGTAAGCGGAAATAAAAAGGAATTAAAAAATGCGATTTCATGGGCAAAAACCTGGGGCGCAAATGGAATAATCGCTCAAATTGAAAATGAACAAGTATTCGAAAAACTACTTTCGTTAGACATTCCAATTATTGCACAAGACACAAATGAGCGTTTTATTGGGATTCCGAATATTACCGGACTTTATAAAGAAACGGGGCAAATGGCGGCTTCTTATTTTATCGAAAAAGGGTTTAAAAACTTTGGATTTTATGGTTTCGATAATATCGTTTGGTCTCGCGAAAGATGTGAAGGTTTTTGCGAAAAAGTAGAAGAATTTAATTTTAATGTTCATATCTACCAACATCAAAAAGAAGAAACTCCGCCATTGTGGAGTTACAAAGAATCGCAATTGGCAGATTGGCTAAAGGCATTACCAAAACCTATCGCCATTATGACTTGCGATGATAATCAGGGACAACATGTTACAGAAGCTTGCAAAGCGGTTGGAATAAATGTTCCTGAACAAGTTTCTGTACTTGGCGTCGACAATGATTTGAGTATTTGCAATCTCTCCGATCCGCCTTTATCGAGTATTTCCTTAAATACTGAAAAAGCAGGTTTCGAAACTGCACAACTTCTTAGCAAAATGATGGCGAATAAAGATGGTATTTATAACGATATTCAGGTCGAACATTTGCAAATAATCACCCGAAGATCAACTGATTTTCTGGCTGTAAATGACAAAGAAATAAGCAAAGCGCTTCATTTTATCTATTACAATTATAAAGAAAGAATATCTGTAGACGATGTTGTAAATGCAACGGCATTATCGCGAAGAGTTCTGGAAAAAAGATTTCAATTGGTTTTAAAACGAAGTATTCTTGACGAAATAAACACACTTCGAATCAAACAAGTAAAACAGCTTTTAATCGAAACAGAATTATCAATTACCGAAATTTCAGATGTTTGCGGATATACCGATATTAAAAATCTTTCGAGATATTTCAGCCGTCATGAAGGTGTTAATCCTTTAGAATTTCGAAAACTAAAACAGCCGAAATGATTTAAAAAACGAATAATTTAAGTTGAGATATTAGCCTTTTTCAATTTTCGAAAAAGAATAATACAATAGATTAATAAACTCAGGAAAAGAAGAGAGACAACAATCAAACTAATTACAACAGCATCGATTTGATATCCTTCTAATCGAAATGAACCACCTTTTTGCATTTCAAGTTCTTCAGCTTTACTCGAATAATAATTCACCCATTTCTCATAACAAAGTATTGTTCTCTTGTTTATCAATTCCTCTTGAAATCCATATTTCTTTGAAAGTTCATAGATTTGAGAAGCAGACAAATAATCTTTATTTATTATTGCAATATTTCCTAACTCAAAAAGCAATATTGAAATAACTTTATCTTTAGGTTTTATAAAAGTGATACGCTCGTTTAATTGATAATACAACGCTTTCTCTAAATCTTCTAACTCTTTCTTAGATAGTTTTGTTTTTGGAATTGCATCTTCACCAAAACTCTCATTTATAAAAAACTGTCCCGTAATATTTTCAATCTTTGTAACTTTTGTCTCCAATATCCTTAAATGCAGCCATTCTGAACCTTTATGAGATTCTGGATTAATTTGAATTGATTTTTTTATCCATTCATAAGCTTTCTGATTTTCTCCCATTAACTCATAAAGAGTTCCAAGATTTGAAGCCGTAGAATATCGGTTAGGTTTTATTTTTTCAATCTCTAAATATAATTTTAAAGCTTCTTGATATTTTCCACTAATAATTAATACATATCCTTTGTCAGACAAATAATCAATGTCATTTGTTTTTTTGTATTCATCTTCAAGATCCTGAATCAATTTTGAAAAATTCTCTACATTAAACGTATGTCCAACAGGAATTAATTCATGTTCGTCATAATAAATTTCAACTCCATTTTTCAAAACCTTAGTATCTCCATTTAAGCAAGCAAATCCCTTAAACGAAATTAAAACCAACACAATAACAAAAGCCTTGAATGTATTCATAAAGTAAAATGTATTGATTAAACCTGAAACTAAAAAACTTGAAACCTAAAACAAAAATTTTATCTATTCAACCACCAAATACTGGCGTTCAAAATTCCTGCAAAAGCAACCCAAGCCATATATGGAATCAATAAATTTCCGGCAATTTTATTGATTTTGACGAATTTAAAATACGTTTCATAAATGAACAGCCATAAAAGTGCAATTTCTATGAAAGCCAACATCGGGTTTTTTAATCCGAAGAAAATATATGACCAAATCGCATTCAAAGTCAGCTGAATCAGGAAGAAACCTAACGCTTTTTTTACCTCTTCGTTTTGTTCTTTTATTTTATCCCAAACTAATCCTGCTGCAACTGCCATAAAAATATAAAGCAATGTCCAAACCGGCATAAAAATCCAATTTGGCGGATTAAAACTTGGTTTTATAATTGTTGGATACCACGTTTCAACACTTGGTCTTGTTACAACACTTGCTGAATATCCTACCATTAAACAAATTACTAGAGCGATTGCGATTTTTACTGTCTTGTTCATCTTCCTACTGATTTTTTTTCCAAAAATAGTTAAAAAGAAAGGTTAAACCATATAAGTAATGTAAGTTCATTTTAGTCTAAGCCAAACTTATAATTTCTGCTATTACTTATATGGTGAAATATTTTAAAAACTATCTTTGCCAAAATTTTATAATTCATGTTTACAGCAACTGATTTTATTCCTAAAAAATATACTTCGACCATCGAAAATGGAAATTTTGAATGGAGCGCTCCCAGCAATATTGCATTAGTGAAATATTGGGGAAAAAAAGACAATCAAATTCCGGCAAATCCTTCGGTGAGTTTTACGCTAAATAATTGCAAAACGATTACAAAATTAGGTTTTGAAAAAAGAGATAATCCAATCAATAATGGTTTTTCGTTCGATTTGTTATTTGAAGGAAAACCAAAAGAAGATTTCAAACCAAAAATTCAGAAGTTTTTAGAACGAATTGAAGTTTATTTGCCTTTTTTGAAAGAATATCATTTTACAATTGATACTAAAAATACGTTTCCGCACAGTTCCGGAATTGCTTCTTCGGCTTCAGGAATGGCAGCTTTGGCAATGAATTTTATGAGTTTAGAAAAAGTATTAAATCCAGAAATGACAGAAGAATACTTTTATCAAAAAGCATCATTTTTAGCACGTTTAGGTTCTGGAAGTGCTTGCAGAAGTGTAAAAGGAAATGTTGTTGTTTGGGGAAATCAAGCAAATATTGAAGGAAGCTCTGATTTATTTGGAGTTGAATTTCCATACCAAATCCATGAAAATTTCAAGAACTATCAAGATACTATTTTATTAGTTGATAAAGGCGAAAAACAAGTCTCAAGTACTGTTGGACATGATTTAATGCACAATCATCCTTATGCCGAAAGACGTTTTGCTCAGGCACATGAAAATCTGGATCAATTAATTGCCATTTTCGAAAGTGGAAATTTAGAAGAATTCATTAAAGTTGTAGAAAGCGAAGCCTTGACTTTGCACGCTATGATGATGACATCGATGCCGTATTTTATTTTGATGAAACCAAACACGTTGCAGATCATAAATGCCATTTGGAAATTCAGAAATGAAACACAAATTCCGGTTTGTTTTACGCTTGATGCCGGAGCAAATGTTCATGTTTTATATCCCGAAAACGTTAGCGAAAAAGTACTTCAATTTATTCAGGACGAATTAGTTGTATTTTGCCAGAATGGTCAGTACATTTGCGACGAAATTGGGAGCGGTTCAATTGCATTATAATTTTCCGTATCTTTAATTAAAATTTTGATTATGGACATTGAATTAGAAAAAATCGAAGTAGCAAAATTGATTATGGAATGTAATAACCCCGTAATTTTAAGAAAAGTTCGAGAGATTCTGGAAAAGGGATTAAATAAATAATCTTCTACATAAAATAAAGAAAGACATAAAATAAACATGAAAGGACCATTATTTTACTCAAAAATATTACTCTTTGGAGAATACGGAATTATTCGTGACTCTAAAGGACTTTCTATTCCTTATAATTTTTACAATGGCGCATTGAAGAAAATCGAAGATCCTTCGGCAGAAGCAATAGCATCAAATGCAAGTTTAAAACGTTTTGCATCTTACCTTGAAACGCTACAAACAGAACAACCTGAATTGGTTGCTTTTGATTTGGCAACTTTAAAAAATGATGTTGAAACCGGAATGTATTTTGACTCAAGTATTCCGCAAGGATACGGAGTTGGTAGTAGTGGCGCTCTTGTTGCTGCTATTTACGACAAATATGCTACACACAAAATAACCGTTTTAGAGAATTTAACTCGTGAAAAACTGTTACAACTTAAAAATATATTTGCTCAAATGGAGAGTTTTTTCCACGGAAAAAGTTCTGGTTTAGATCCTTTAAACAGTTATTTGAGTATTCCGATTCTTATTAATTCTAAAGATAATATTGAAGCAACAGGAATTCCAACTCAAAGTTTTGACGGAAAAGGCGCTGTCTTTTTATTAGATTCTGGAATTGTTGGAGAAACGGCTCCAATGGTAAACATTTTTATGGAAAACCTAAAAGACAAAGGTTTCCGTACGATGCTTAAAAATCAATTTGTAAAATATACTGACGCTTGTGTTGAGAACTTCTTACATGGCGACATGAAATCTTTGTTTACAAATACTAAAAAGCTTTCAAAAGTCGTTTTAAATAATTTCAAACCAATGATCCCGGAACAATTTCACGGAATCTGGCAAAACGGAATTGACACAAACGATTACTACCTAAAACTTTGTGGTTCTGGCGGTGGTGGATATATCTTAGGTTTTACCGAAGATTTAGAACGTGCAAAAGCATCTTTGAAAGACTACAAATTAGAAGTAGTTTATCAATTTTAAATATCAATCTTCTTAAAAAGATCCTTATTTGAATAGACTTTCCTAAAAATATTAACCCTAAAAACCTATTGAATATGAAGAGTATTTTACAGATTATTAAGGCAACTTTTTTAGGAGGAATTTTATTTTTAGCACCGTTAATTCTGCTTTTGGTTCTTTTAGAAAAAGGCTTTGGCATTATTCAAAAAATCACCAATCCTATTATTAATCACTTTCCGAAAGTGAAGATTTTAGGATTAGCAATTGAAGAAGTTGTTGCCATAGTTATTATACTTTTCATTTGCTTTACGGCTGGCTTAATTGCCAGAACTGCATATGCTCAAAAGTTAATACAAAAGCTGGAAGATGGAATTTTGAGCTTTGTTCCTGGTTATTCTTTTATGAAAAGCATGAATGAAAGCATAATGGGATTTGAATCCAATCAGGATTTAAAAGTAATTTTGGTTCCAACAGATGCAGGTTGGCAATTTGCATTTCTTATAGAGCAAATAAACGAAAATAACTTTTCGGTTTTTGTTCCCGATGCTCCAAATCCGTGGAGCGGTTCTGTTGTTTTTGTAGAGAAAAAAGACATTAAAGAAGTCGATATGACTCAAAAACAAGCTTTGGCCTGTATCCGAAAATTAGGCTTTGGCGCTAAAGAGCTATTAAAAAATAAACTTTGATCTTAAGGTTCCTTCAACAAAAAACCTTAAATTACACCTCAATCTCAAAAACTGAAATTAAAAAATGTTAAGCAGACAGCACAAACTTTTAATGATGAAAATTGTCAGTTTGTTCTCTGTGGTAAGAGGCTATAACATTCCGATTATTGTCTTAGCACAATATTTATCGGCAATTTTTATATTGGCTCCCGAAAAAAGAGCGTTGGATATTCTACTTGATTTCAACTTGTTTTTGATTGTTTTTGCTTCGGCAATTACGATTGCTTCCGGATATATTATTAATAATTTTTACGACAGTCAGAAGGATTTAATTAATCGTCCAAACAAATCAATGCTGGACAGATTGGTAAGTCAGAAAACGAAATTATCCGTTTATTTTACGCTTAATTTTATTGCTGCATTAATGGCTTTGATCGTTTCGTGGCGTGCTTTTTTGTTCTTCTCAGGATATATTTTTCTGATTTGGTTTTACTCTCATAAAATAAAAAAGTATCCAATTGTTGGTAATCTAACCGCAGCTTTTATGGCAGTTTTGCCTTTTTTTGCTATTCTGTTATATTTCTACAATAAGATTTCGTTTGAAGAAATTGAAGATCATATGAGTCATTTTGCCGTGATTTCGGCGCATGCAGTTTTCTTATTCTTGTTATTACTAATTCGGGAAATGATTAAGGATTTAGAAAACCTGAAAGGAGATTTGGCAAATGATTACAGAACAATTCCGATACTTTATAACGAAACGGTTTCTAAACAAATTATTACGGTTCTAACATTTTTAACGGTGATTCCGGTTTATGTCCTGATTGATATTTATGATGTGGGATATATGGATATTTACTTTTATGTTTGTTTTATTGTTCTTTTGTTTTTCTTGCTTTATTTATGGAAATCAAATTCTAAAGAACAATTTTTAATGCTTCATAATGTGCTTAAATTTCTGATTGTTTCGGGAGTTTTTTGCATCGTTCTGATTAATCCGAGTGTTTTATGGCACGGAAAGAATTTGCTTTTACAAACCTAGATTATATAATGGCTTATGCTAAAAGATGGCACGCAGATGACGCGGATTTAGGCAGATTTGTACAGATTTTTATTTCTAACTTGTGTTTTCTCTGTGTAAAATCTTTGCGCTTTCTCTTTGGTATAATTTCCTGTCAAAATGTTTAAAAGAAGCCAATTGCTTGAAAATAGCCCTGATTGAAGTGGAAATCCTTTTATTTTTTTCTTTAAAAAATAAAAGATTGAAGCGAAAAGCGGGAATTTATGCCTGAAAAAAAGCCAATTATGATGCTTCTATAACTTCAAAAAATAATAGCTATCAATCTAAGAACAATGAACTTAGGATTATTTAGCAAGAATAAACTATCTTTGCACAAATTACAGAATTTATGAACAATAAGGAAGGCAATAATAAAAGAGGTGGTTCTAGGCCAAATAGCTCTAGACCAAACTCTAACAAGCCAAAACCTCCTATGGCGAAGCGCGCTCAAGGGCCGAAAAAAGTGAAACCTGCTGTTAAGGCTGCTGAAGAAGAAAAGGCAGAAAAAATCAAAAAACAGAATCAGGCTCCAAAAAGACAAAAAGCTGCAGACGAAATTCGTTTGAACAAATATATCTCTAACTCTGGTGTTTGTTCACGTCGTGATGCCGATATATACATTCAGTCTGGAAACGTAAAAGTAAATGGCGTTCCGGTAACTGAAATGGGTTATTTAGTAAAATTAAACGATGTTGTAAACTTTGATGGTGTTGTTTTGACTCCTGAAAAGAAAGAATACATCTTGTTGAACAAACCAAAAAACTTTACGACCGCTCTTGACGAAGGTCAGGAATATCGTAATGTTCTGGAATTGGTTCGTGGTTCTACAACGGCAAAAATTGCTCCGATTGGTAGAATGGACAAAAACACAACTGGTTTATTGTTGTTTACTAACGATACTGATATGATTCGTAAATTTACTTTACCAAGTCAGAAATCGTCTAAAATCTATCAGGTTTCTCTAGATAAAAACTTGAAATTTGAGGATTTAGAGAAAATCAGTAAAGGTTTGGTTCTTGACGGACACCGCGTGTTTGTTGAAGAAATTAGCTATATTGAAAAAGAAGCAAAAAGCGAGGTAGGTCTTAAACTACGTTCATCGAATGTAAAAGTTGTTCGTGCAATTTTCGAAAACTTTGACTACGATGTTTTACGTATTGACCGTGTATCATTTGCTGGTTTAACCAAAAAGAATTTACCTAGAGGTAACTGGCGCTTTTTGACCGACCAAGAAATTATCAATTTGAAAAACGTTTAATAAACGCTTCAAATTAGACTTAAATATAAATCCTGTTTTACTTTTGTAAGATGGGATTTTTTTATTTAGAAACTGAAAAAGTTATGTCCGAATAAAGTAAAGATTGATCTTCCGATTGATTGGTTTTTATCTTCGACTGTTTCAAAACAAGAGAAACCTAAGATAATTTTGATTCCGGGGTGGATGCTGTTTAAAATGTCTCTTTTTTGCTCTTCAAGCAATAATTTTAAACTGTCTAGTAATTGGATATTGTTCTTTAAGTAAGAAACGACTAATAATGCTGAGAAGTTAAGGATTTCTCTTGCCGTTTCGCTTTTGATTCCGACTTCGTTAGAAATCATTTCAGAAATTCTGCCTTTTTTATTGGTGAAGATTTCTTTTAGTATTGCATTTCCTTCTAATCTGTAACAGTCGTCGACTGATAAAATTCTTCCGGAGGTAAAATCGACTTCCTGATAAAATGTGGAATCGTCTTTTATTAGTGAGATAATTTCTTTGTAAAAGCCCGACTCCTCCGCCCTATTATACAAACCCATTAAAATTGTTCCTATTGAAACATCAATTCCCTTGATTAAAAGTGCATCGTTTTCAAAATAAAATTTGTTCAATTTTGAGACAACATTAGAAGAAATAAAACGTCTAAGTTCAATTTGTAGGTTTGGAGTCATAAATTTTACTATTTAAATTAGTTCAAAATAATCGATAAAGTGAGGCTTTTTATCGTTTATCAGGATAAAAATATAAAATATTTTAACATTTCCAAAAAAGAAGTTAAAATAATAAATGCGATTTTAACAATTGTTAAACGTGAAAATCCTGAATCGCCAGTAAACATAACCCCTTAGTTATCAAAACAAACAAAAAAGTTTTTTTCGAAATTTTTAATTGTTTTAATAAAAATTAAAAAAGATAAGAAAAAGCTTAAATGTATGTTACACAATTAAAATAATAATGTTCGATATTTCCATGTTATACTCAGAAAAATACCCAGAAAAATGATGCAGAAAAGAAAATTAATAAAACTCGAAGCCAAAAAACCAAGCAATGATCCCGTTGCAGCTTTTAATGCGCGACGATGATTTTTTGAATCGTAAATTAACTCTCCTACAAATGCTCCAACAAAAGGACCAATAATAACTCCAAAAGGTATAGGAGCCAGAATACCAACTATTAAGCCAATATTAGTTCCCCAAATTCCGTAAGAACTTCCGCCAAACTTTTTGGTTCCTTTCGCCGGAATTACATAATCGAGAATGGTTATTATTATGGTGATCAAAAGTGTGATCCCCAGAATCCAATAATTATTCTCTACCGCTTTTGTTAAATACAACAATAACAAACCTACCCAACAACTGGATAAACCAGGTAAAACCGGAAGAAAACTACCAAAAATCCCCACAATCATACATATAAAACCGAGCAAGAGCAAGAGTGAATCCATATTTATTTTGTAATTTTGCACTTACAAATCATTAAGTAAAACTAGTAAATGCGTCGTTTTTTAAAACTTGTATTGTTTTTATTCCTGATATTTCCAATCAGTAATGCAATGTACGCACAATCTAAAAAACTCTCGATTGACGATCAACTATTGCAAGACAGTATTTATAAAAGTAATAAGAAAAAAGTACTAAACTTTTCGATGAAAGAATTTGATGCTCTTTTCTTTGAATATTTTACTACCAAAAATGATGCAAATATTGTTTTAACAAAGACTGAGTTTTATAAATACACTGTTCAAATAGCCACTTTTTCTGACAGACTTGCAAAATTATATCCTGAACAAAAGGAAGTTGCAGCAAAAAACAAAGAACAATGGCTCTCAGAAAGCTATGAAGATTATTTACAATTCAAAGCTTCTCAAAAAAAATAATCGTATTTTTATACCAGTAATTATTTTATCCAAATCAAATTCATAATCTTGAAGCAGTTTTTCCTTTTTTTAGTTTTTTTAGCCCTCCATTCTTGTCAATATATTGATAAGCAGGTTCCGTCTGAAAAAGATTTACTTCAAAAAGAATTAAAAACAATCAACTGGAAAGAAGTTGATGAATTTCCATCTGTAGCCAATTGCGAAAAAATAGCTGATAAAAAAGAACGTCAGCAATGTTTTTTTCAGTTTATGGCACAGCTTATTCAAGAGAAATTAGACATAGATACACTCTCAATAATGTATCCTGAACTTGATACAATCGAGGTAAAAGTGACTGTTTTTCCTAATGCAACAATGAAATTCGAACCGCAATTTCGTAAAGATTCTGTCGCTTATGATACCATAAAAATCGACAGTGTTTTACGTGCCCGTTTAATCGATTTTCCAAAAATAAATCCAGCTCTAAAACGTGGACTTCCGGTGAAAACTCAATTTATTTTACCTGTTATTCTTAAAGCAAAAGGCAAAGAATAGTTTTTTCTTCACCATATAAGTGATGTAAGTTCATTTAATTTAAACCGTTTATTTATCTCTATTATTGTCATTCTGAGCGAAGTCGAAGAATCTGGAGCTATTTCCTTCTGTTCCTTCCAATCTTTTTTGCCTCCCGAAGCCTCGGGACCGGCACAAAAGGATTTTCCCTCCCATCAGGGCTAGGGCTTTAGGTTTCATTAGAAGAAAAAAATTATAGCACACAGATTTTACGGATTTAAACAGATTTGCACAGATTTCCTTTTCTCATTTTATGTCATACTTAAGAATAAAAAATCCGCATAAATCCGTGTTTTCGCAAAGCGAATCTGCGTCATCCGCGTGCCATTTTACCGTTCCTAAAATCAAATGATTATTGAAATTTAGCTTTTAAACTTTCTTCCCTTCCATTCATAAGAACCAAACAAACTGTACAAAGCTACAGCCGAACTAAAAAAGGGATAAAGCAAACTACTTAAAAGCAAACTTTTTATTCTGGTTTTCGTCAAAAATTGATTTGTTATATAAAGCAATACAAAGTCAATTATGAATTTCGAAAAAGCAAACAAAACAAAAAACGGATAAGGCAAAATACCCAAAACAGAAAAGAAAAACGCAATCACGAAACTAAGATTTCCAAAGAAAACAATCAGTCCCAAAATCTTCCCGAAATTACTCTGATACGAAGATGTTTTTGAAGCCCAACGCACTCTTTGATAAAATAAAGCTTTCCAGTTTTCAGTTGGTTTTGTGATAATAATAGCTTCTTCTGCTTTTAAATAATGAACTTTATCAGGGAATAAATTCGCTGCCTTTTGCAAAAGAAAAACATCATCGCCACTGGCAATTTTATTGTTTCCATCAAATCCGTTAAGTTTTTCGAATAAAGATTTCGTGTAGGCAAAATTCGCTCCGTTGCACATAAAAGCTTTCCCAAGTCCAAAACTTCCGATTGTTGCTCCCTGCAAACTCGTTAAATCTAATTGCTGAAAATGATCTAAAAAAGAATTCTGACATTCATAAGAAACCGCTCCCGCAAGCATTGAAACATCATTTTTCTGAATATAATTATCAAATGCTAAAAGCCAATTTTCAGGCACCAAACAATCAGCATCGGTTGTAATTACCCAATTAGTATTTACATGTTGCATTGCTGTTGAAATAGCATCTTTTTTAGGAGAATTCGAAATACGAATATTGTCTATTATTGAAACCTGAAACCTGAAACTTGAAACTTGAAATTTCTCTTTAGAACTGTCATCAACCAAAATTACTTCGAATAGATCATTTGGATAATTGAGTTTTGAAAAACGCTGTAAAAGGTTCGGTAAATTCTCGGCTTCATTCCTAAACGGAACTATAATGGTGAAACTTGTTTGAGGTTTTAAATCTGTTTTCTGATATCTTTTTACTTTGGTAAAGCCATAAATAAGCAATCCAATACTAATTGTATAAATTGTCAATATGAGAAACAGAACCAAAATCATTTTACCGTTTTCGTTTTAAAATTAAGCACATAATAAGCTCCAATAATCACGGGTAAAACTACATTTAGAAACCACATCAAAGTACTTATAAAAACTACAATCCATTCGTTTACCCCCAAAATTCCGAAGAAATAAATGGCAACACTTCCTTTTACCGCAAAATCTAAAAACTGAAAAGTTGGCAATGATGACGCCAAAAAGTAAACTACAGCAATTGTTGCAATCAAAGTAAAATAAGGCAAATCAACATCAAAAGCCAGAAATAAAAAGTAATATTGATGCGAGAAAACCAAGTAACGTAAAGTTCCTAAAAGTATATTTTTACGATGAATTGGTTTTGGAATTTCATTGATTTTATGTACCAATTTTTCAATCGAATATCCTTTGATTTTTATTTTCTTCAACGAAAACAAAACAACAAATAATAAAACAAAAATTCCAAATAGAATAGCAACCGTTTGAGTTGTGATAACTTCATATTTGGCATTGAAATACAACAAACCAAAAATTCCAAAAATAACCGTTAAAATCATCTGGATTCCATTGCAAATCAGGTTCAGGAAAACAACTTTTTTAGCTTCTGATTTTGCATAATACAATGCTTTTCCAGCGTATTCTCCTACTCCATTTGGCGTGAAGATTCCAGCTGTAAGCGCTGCCAGAACTTGTTTTGTTGCTTCGCCTAATGAAATTTCATGAATTACTTTCGCCAAATTCTGCCATTTTAAAATCTCGAAATAGCGATTTAAAACACTCAAAAGCAATATAAACCCAATTCCCAAAACGGATTGATTTTTTTTGAAAAGCGTAATAAACTTTTGCCAATCAAGTTTATCATTGTGCGCCAATTGATCATAAATAAAATAAAATGCGCCACCTACAATCAAAAGTTTGATCAGAAGAACTAGGAATTGTTTAGCTTTGTGAGGAATTGAAATCATGCCGCAAAAGTAATCAATTTGAAAGTGTGGCAATGAAAATGTGCCAATTTGAAAATTAGAAAATAATTCAATTTTCTAAACCTTAAACTTGAAACAAAAAACCCTTGACAAAAGAACGCATCATATTAGGTATCGACCCCGGAACGACAATTATGGGTTTTGGATTGATTAAAGTCATCAATAAAAAAATGGAGTTTTTGCAGCTTAACGAATTGCAACTTTCCAAGTATGACAATCATTACCAAAAACTAAAAATCATTTTTGAACGTACCATCGAATTAATCGAAACACACAATCCTGACGAAATCGCGATTGAAGCTCCTTTCTTTGGCAAAAACGTTCAGTCAATGCTAAAATTGGGACGCGCACAAGGCGTTGCAATGGCGGCGGGACTTTCGAGAGATATTCCGATTACAGAATACGAACCTAAAAAGATAAAAATGGCAATTACCGGAAACGGAAACGCCAGTAAAGAACAAGTTGCCAAAATGCTTCAACAACTTTTAGGCTTAAAAGAATTACCTAAAAACCTCGATTCAACTGATGGTTTAGCAGCCGCAGTTTGCCATTTCTTTAACTCTGGAAAAATCGTTGCCGGAAAAAGTTATACCGGTTGGGATGCTTTTGTAAAACAAAATGAAGACAAAATCCGTAAATGAGAAAATGTGTCAATTAGAAAATTAGATAATTCTTGAATCGAGAATAACTAATTATATAATTTTCAACATTCCAATATTGCATTTTCTCATTATCAAATTGACTAATTATCTAATTAAAAATGTCAGGTATCTACATTCATATTCCTTTTTGCAAACAAGCTTGCAACTATTGTGACTTTCATTTTTCGACTTCGATGAAAAAGAAAGATGATATGGTTTTGGCTTTAGCCAAAGAAATTGTCATGCGTAAAAATGAGTTTAAGCTTTTCGACTCCGCTCAAAGTGACAATCAAATTGAGACTATATATTTTGGAGGAGGAACACCTTCAGTTTTGACGATTAACGAAATAAACTTTTTAATTGATACCGTTTACAGCAACTATAACGTTGTTGAAAATCCGGAAATAACGCTCGAAGCAAATCCGGATGATTTATCGCCAGAACGAATTTTAAAATTATCAAAAAGTCCAATAAACCGTTTAAGTATCGGGATTCAGTCTTTTTATGAAGAAGATTTGAAGATGATGAATCGTGCTCATAATTCGGCGGAAGCCATAAAATGTTTACAAGAAGCGACTAAATACTTTGATAATATTTCGCTTGATTTAATTTACGGAATTCCAGGATTGACTGACGAAATGTGGAAACAAAATATTGAAACGGCGTTGTCATTTGGGATTCCGCATATTTCTAGCTATGCTTTGACAGTTGAACCAAAAACGGCTTTAAGAAAACTAATTGATACCGGAAAAATTGCCGAGCCACAAGACGAAGTAGCTTCAAATCATTTTATGATTTTAGTAGAAACACTTCAGAAAAATGGTTTTATTCATTACGAATTATCCAATTTCGGGAAAGAAGGTTATTTCTCTAAAAATAATTCGGCGTATTGGTTGGGTAAAAAATATATCGGAATTGGTCCTTCGGCACATAGTTATGATGGCGAAAAAAGAGGCTGGAATGTGGCGAATAATTCACTTTATATAAAATCACTTCAAAATGATGAACTTCCAATTGAAACTGAAATCCTAACAATTTCTGATCGTTATAACGAATATATTATGACAGGATTAAGAACAATTTGGGGCGTTTCATTAGAACGAATTGAAACTGAATTTGGTTTGGAATATCTGACTTATCTCAAAAAACAAAGTCAGAAATTCTTGAATGATGATTTACTTTCAATTGAAAATAACATTCTAAAACCAACCGCAAAAGGAAAATTTCTAACGGATGGAATTGCAAGTGATCTCTTTTACTTAAATGTGGAGTAAAAAGTTTAACCGCAATGTTCGCTACGGTTTACGCAAAGGTCGCAACTCTATTTTTATGTAAGAATAAAATTACTTTATGTGTTTTTAAATATTACATTTGAGTTTTAATATTTATAATTAAAACTCATGTCAGAAAATGAATTATCAAGAATTGTATTTAATTGTGCTTTAAAAGTTCATCAAACTTTAGGTCCTGGACTTTTGGAAAGTGCTTATGAAGAGTGTCTATTTTATGAATTAAAAAATGCTGGTTTAGAAATTGAAAAACAAAAATCTTTACCTTTAATTTACGAAACAGTAAAACTAGATATTGGTTATCGACTGGATATAATCATTGAAAATAAATTAATTTTGGAAATAAAATCTGTTGATACTTTAAATGAGGTTCATTTTGCTCAACTATTGACTTACTTAAAATTAACAAATTGCAAATTAGGTTTATTAATAAACTTTAATGTCGTTTTAATAAAAAACGGTATTAGAAGAATTGTAAATAATCTATAATACAGAAAAAAATAGCGCACTTTGCGTAAACCTTAGCGAACCTTGCGGTTAAATATTATGCTAGCACTTATTAACGAAAAATATCAAATAGACTTATCAAAACCCATTGATATCTCAATTCCATTAACGAATACAGACGAAAATCCGATTGCTTGGTATATTGAAAAACCAGTTATTGAACCTGTTGTTTTTGGAGATTGGATTGGGAAAGTTTCTGAAGGAAAATCTTCGACTAATTTCAATAATATCTTCTTTAATCCGCATGGACACGGAACGCATACAGAATGTTTAGGGCATATTACCAATGATTTTTATAGTATTAATCAAACGTTGAAGCAGTTTTTCTTTTTTGCAAAACTAATTACGGTTGAACCTGAAAAGATTGGTGATGATTTAGTGATTACGAAAGAACATATTTCGACTTCGCTCAATATGACAAATGCTTCGGGATCGCTTAATGGTACAAAACCTGAAGCAATTATCATTCGAACACTTCCGAATCAAAAAGATAAAAAGTCAAGAAAATATTCGAATACAAATCCGCCATATTTATCTGAAGAAGCTGCGATTTTCATCCGCGAAAGCGAAATTCAGCATTTATTAATCGATTTACCAAGTGTTGACAAAGAACACGACGAAGGAAAATTATTGGCTCATAAAGCATTTTGGAATGTAAAAGACACGATTAATCTAAACTCTGATGCAAGATTGAATGCTACAATTACCGAAATGATTTTTGTTTCTGAGGAAATTCAAGATGGCGATTATATACTAAATTTACAAATCGCTTCGTTTGAAAATGACGCAAGTCCGAGCAAACCCATTTTATATAAAATTGCAGATTTTAGATTGTAGATTTACTGAATACTTAAAACTGAGACTGAATACTATGATTAATGTTTCGACTGATAAAACTAAACTTGATGTTCCTTTTATTCAAAATTTCCTAAAAGACATTTATTGGGCTGCGGGAAGAACTATTGATGAAGTACAGACTACAATTGATGCTTCTGTTTGTTTTGGAATTTACTTGAATGACAAACAAATTGGTTTTGCGCGCGTAATTACAGATTATGTGGTTTTTGGATATGTAATGGATGTTTTTATTACTGAAGAACATCGCGGAAAAGGTTATTCCTCTATTTTAATTGAAACGATGATGAATGAACCAATTCTTAAAGACATTAAAATTTGGCGATTAGCAACAACTGATGCGCATTTTTTATATGAGAAATTTGGTTTTAAACCTTTGGAACATCCGGAGAAAATGATGGAAAAGAAGTTATGAAAACAATCGTTAAACTTGAAGAATTAGGGTTATTTATACTCGGGATTTATCTATTTAGCCTTTTGAATTATCAATGGTGGTGTTTTTTGGTTTTGATTTTAGCACCGGATTTTTCCATGATTGGTTTTGTTTTTGGCAATAAAACTGGCGCCATTTTGTACAACTTATTTCATCATAAAGGAATTGCAGTTTCTTTATATATAATTGGTTGTTTCTTAAAACTTGAAATGGTTCAACTTATTGGTATTATATTATTTTCGCATTCGGCAATGGATCGCATTTTTGGTTATGGTCTGAAATATGAAAAGGGTTTTAAATACACACATTTAGGTGAAATTGGTAAATAAAAATTGATATGAATCTAGAAACGTATTATGAATATTGTCTTTCGAAAAAAGGCGTTAGCGAGCATTTCCCTTTTGATGAAGATACTTTAGTTTTTAAAGTTGGTGGAAAAATGTTTGCTTTATCTTCTTTAGCGCAGTGGGAAAAAAATGAACCTTCGGTGAATTTAAAATGTGATCCGGAACGCGCTCAGGAACTAAGGGCAGAATATGATGAAATAAAACCAGGATTCCATATGAGCAAAGTACATTGGAATACGATTGCTTTGAACGGAAATTTACCGACTGCTTTTATCAAAGAATTGATTGATCACTCGTATGAATTGGTTTTCAAAAGTTTGACAAAGAAAATTCAGAATGAAATTATCGAATTAGAAAATTAGGCATTACATTTGTAGCGTAAGATATAAACTTAACCACTCAATTAATTTGCAACTTAGCAACTTATAGAACATGAAAGAACAATTTAAAAAATTTCTGAACGAAGAACAAGATCCAAAAGCGATTGAAAAAATCACTTCGAAACTCAACGATTTATTAATGAAAGGTGAAGAAGTTGGATATATAGCAGTGCAAAAAAAACCTGCAATTACTGTTTTTCCGGATAGCATTGTATTGACCAATAAAAGAATCATTATTTGCGTTCCTAAAAACTTAGGATTATCAATGAATTTTACAGATTACACATGGGATGATATTGCAGGTGCATTTGTAAAAGAAAATATTCTGGGTTCTGAATTCTCATTTAATACCAATACTGATTTATCAATTTCGATTGATTATATTCCGAAAATTCAAGCCAGAAAAATTTATACTTACGCTAAAGAGCAATTAGATTTACTTAAAAATCCAGTTACAATATCAGCTCCAACTATTGAGGCTGCTCAACCAATTGACGAGATAGCTGAGATTGAAGATGAAATCGAAGAAGTTGAAACTGAAGAAGTAACGAATTACGCAGAAATTTTACCTGCTACAACTCCTTACGAAACTTACGAACCAATTCAACCACAAGCAGCTCCGGCGGCTCCAACAGGAGATCGTAAATTGAGTGAATTATCTAAAGAAGAACTTTTTGATAAGTTACAGAATTACAAAAAATTACTGGACAACGGATTAATCATGCAAGGTGAATATGATGTTTTCAAAAAAGAAATATTAAGCTACATGTAATTTAGTCTGAAAGTCTAAAGTCTTAAAGTTTACGTTGAAATAAAATAAAAAAGCCAGAATAGAATTTTCTATTTCTGGCTTTCTTTTTATATAAAGTAAATGACTTTAAGACTTTAGACTTAAAGAGTCGCTTTTTGCTTTTCTACAAAACTATTGGATTGTAATTCCAATAACTCTTTTGCATTTTTACGTTGCAGATCGTATAGACTTTTATCTTCGGCAATATCTGCATAAACTTTATCATGCATTTCAGCACTGGTTTTGATTAACAAATCACGTTGGTATTTATTTTGTGCCAAAGTAGCTTTCATCGCTGTTTCGGCTTCTTCTTGTTTAAAATCGAATTCTCCTTTTGGCGATAATAATTTTGCTATAATTGGAGAAGTTTCAATCGCAAGAAACAATAACATTATAAAAAACGAAGGTAACCACGGCAATTTATCCAATGCATTTATACGCGCCATTAATCCGTCAAAACCTTCTATAATTGGTTGCGTTTGCGTTACTTTTTTGTCTAAATCGGCTTGCAATTGTTTTCCGATTTTTTCTTTCTCAGCAATTTTAGCTTCGTTGGTCGCTTTTAAAGTTTCAAATTCTTTTAAAGTTGCATCGTGCTTTTCGCGTTTCTCTTTATAAACTGGGCCTTTTCCTAGTTTTTTAGTTCCTGTCGTTCCTTCGGCTTCTGTAATATAAGTAGAATAAAGTGCGTTTACTTCTTTTTCTTTTTTCAGAATATCAGCTTTTAAACCTGCAATTTCGGCTTTGTTTTTATCTAAATCTGATTTGAAATAATTACCAACTTGTTTCTTGTTTGCCAGTTCCATTTCGTTTTTCTCTTTCAACAAAACGGTATTAATTTCTTTTTCGAAAATTTTAATTTCTAATGGCTTCGAAATTACGATTGCAATAATAATCGCCAACATAATTCGAGGTGTCGCTTGTAGAAATTCATCCATAAAACGATCTCTTTTTTTAATCGTAGAAACGATAAATCGATCCAGATTAAAAATAAGTAAACTCCACACAAATCCAAAAATTAAAGCTGGATAAATCGAATCAAAAACAGTAAAAAGCGCATAAGCACTGGCAAGGAAAGCCATAACTGCGGTAAAGAAAACGGTGGCGCCAATACCAACATATTTGGTTTGTTCGCCTTCTGAGCAACCTTCGAGTAAGTCTCGATCTGCCCCGGAACATAGGATAAAAAATTGTTTTAACATGATTGATGATTTTTGATTGTGATTGATACGGCAAATTTAGCGCCAAAAATTTAATTCTGAGGTAAATAGTTGATTTGTTTTTAGTTGTGCCTATAAAATTTAAGTTTTAATAAATGTTATTTTAACATTAATCTATCTCTAATGTTGAGAGGGAATCATAACACTATGTTAATTTTTTTTAACGTCTTTAATAACATTAAGGTTCTAGTTTCGCAAGAAATCAAACTAAAACACAATGAAAAAAATTTATTTAGTAGTAACATTCATGCTTTTGGCCTTTTCAGGTTATGCTCAAAAAGCGATAATCTCAGGAAAAGTATTAGACATTGATGACAAACTTCCTTTACCGGGAGCGATGATTCAAATTGTAGGTGAGAACAAATACACAATCTCAGATTATAATGGTCGTTTTGAGTTACTTAACATCAATGCCGGAACTTATCAAGTACAAGTAAAATATATAGGATATACTGCAGTAACTCAAGAAATCACTGTAGAACAAGGAAAAAATAACGTAATTGATTTTGCTCTTAAAACTTCAGGAACAGAGTTGAATGAGGTTGTTGTTGGAGACATATTAAAAGGTCAGGCAAAAGCGTTGAATCAACAAAAAAACAGTAAAAATATTGGAAACGTAATCTCATCTGATCAAATGGGACGTTTTCCGGATGCTAATGTTGGAGACGCTCTAAAACGTGTTCCGGGGATCACGATGCAAAACGATCAGGGTGAAGCTCGTAATATTATTATTAGAGGTCTTGCTCCGTCATTGAACTCGGTAACTTTAAATGGCGACCGAATTCCATCTGCTGAAGGAGATAATAGAAACGTACAAATGGATTTGATTCCGTCTGATATGATTTCTACAATCGAAGTCAACAAAACTTTAACTCCTGATATGGATGCTGATGCGATTGGAGGTTCTGTAAATTTAGTTACCAGAGCGACTCCAAATGGTGAAAGAATCTCTGCAACTCTTGCCGGAGGTTATATGCCAATTCGTGAGCACGCAACTTACACAGCTGGTTTAGTTTACGGAAATCGCTTTCTTGACAATAAGCTTGGTGCGGTTTTCAGCGGATCTTATAATAATGTAGATTACGGATCTGATAACATCGAAAACGAATGGGTAAAAGATGAATTCGGGAACGAATATCTGCAAGCTTCAGAAATTAGAAAATACGATGTACAGCGTATTCGTCGTAGCGGATCTGTAGCTTTAGATTATAAATTTGACGAAAACAATACCATTTTTGCCAACGCAATTTACAACTGGAGAGATGATCGTGAAAACCGTTTCAGAACAACTTATGATGATATTGAACCTATTTATAATGGTGAAGAAATCACTGGTTTTGAAGGTCGTGTAAAACGTCAGACAAAAGGTGGAGTTGACAATAATCGTAATAAAAACAGAAGATTAGAAGATCAGCGTGTTCAGAATTATTCGATTCGTGGAGAGCATTTAATCAACTCTAAATTAGATTTAGACTGGTCTGCAAATTATGCCAAAGCAAGAGAATATCGTCCTGAAGAACGTTATATCGAATACCGTCAAAAAGGGCTTGAAATGACCGAAGATTTGTCTGATCTTAGATTTCCTTTGATTACAACAACCGGAGAATCTGTAGATAAATTCAAATTTGATTCGGTTACAGAAAACACAGATGAAACAAGCGAAAGTGAATTTGGAGCAAAAGTTAATATCCGTTTTCCTTTTACAATCATTCCTTCTGAAAAAGGAAGATTAAGAACAGGTCTTAGACTTCGTTTGAAAGAAAAAGAAAGAAATAACAGTTTCTATTCTTACGAACCAATCAATGACGATATCGCTTTGTTATCCGGAGTTCCGACAAGTTATTATGATGGAAAAAACTTTAATCCGGGAAGTAAATATGTTCCGGGAACTTTTGCTTCTGCAAATTTCTTAGGAAGTTTAGATTTGAATAATGCTGCATTATTTGATAAAACAGCAGATCCTGCAGAATTTTTAGCAGTAAATTATAATGCCAAAGAAAGCATTTATGCTGCTTATGTAAGATGGGATCAGGATTTTAACGACAAACTATCTATGGTTTTAGGTTTTCGTGTAGAGAATACTCACATAGATTATACCGGAAACAGAGTTTTGGATGAAGAAGAATTAGAAAGCAAAATCAATACTACAAATGCATACACGAATGTATTGCCAAGTATTTCGTTTCAATATAATGCTACAAAAGATTTAGTTTTAAGAGCTGCAGCAACAACTGCATTGGCAAGACCAAACTATTATGCATTGGCTCCTTACGTAAATAATATTGCTGCTGACAAAGAAATCAGCGCCGGAAATCCGGACCTTGATGCAACTTACTCTTACAACTATGATTTCATGGCCGAGAATTATTTCAAATCTGTCGGTTTAATTTCAGGAGGTGTTTTCTACAAAAGATTAAATGATTTCATTTACAATTATAGTGATAATCAATATGATTCAGTAAAATTTGCTGCTGATTTCCCTAACCAAACTAACCCAATTCCGGTTGGCGAAAAATGGTCATTTTTACAATCAAGAAATGGAGATAAAGTTGATGTTTACGGATTTGAAGTTGCATTTCAACGTCAGTTAGATTTCCTTCCTGGGAAATTCCTAAAAGGATTTGGTATCTATTTGAACTACACCTACACTAAATCTAAAGCAAAAGGAATTGCTGACGAAGACGGAAACGAAAGAAATAACATCAGTCTTCCGGGAACAACGCCGCATATGTTTAATGGTTCATTGTCTTGGGAAAACAAACGTTTTTCGGCGAGAGTTTCGACAAACTTCACTTCAGATTATTTAGATGAATTGGGTTCTGAATCTTACAAAGACAGTTATTATGACAAGCAGTTTTTCTTAGATGCAAATGCTTCTTTCAAAATTACTCCAAAACTTCGTCTTTTTGCCGAAGCTAACAACTTAACAAACCAGCCTTTACGTTACTATCAAGGAGTTGAGGCGCATACCAAACAAGCAGAATACTACCAAGCCAGATATAATTTTGGTTTGAAACTTGACTTGTAATAACCAATTTATAAAATTCTTACATTAGACAGGACTTTGCGGTTCTGTCTAATTTTATTCAAATGAAATCATAATGAAAAATAAATTTATACTTACTTTTTTACTTTCGAGCGTTTTATTCATCGCTTGTAAAGATGATAAATTAGCACCAATTGTTGCAAATGCTGTAAAACCAACCGTTGTAACCGAAGCTTTACCTCACGATACAGACGATCCTTCGATTTGGATTCACCCAACAGATGCGTCAAAAAGTATTATTGTGGGAACCGATAAAGATACAGATGGTGGTTTGTATGCTTTTGATTTAAAGGGAAAAATCGTTGCAAAATCAGAAGTTTTAAAACGCCCAAACAATGTCGATATCGCTTATGGTTTAGTAATCGACGGAAAAAAAATTGACATTGCCGTAACTACAGAACGTGAATCGAATAAAATAAGAATCTTTAGTTTACCTGATTTAAAAGCAATTGATAATGGCGGGATTCCTGTTTTTGAAGGCGAAGAATTACGCGACCCAATGGGAATTGCTTTGTATACCAGAAAAAGCGATAATAAAATATTTGCAATTGTAGGCAGAAAATCCGGACCATCTGGAAGTTATTTATGGCAATATGAACTTTCTGGAAATGGTAAATTTGCTGCTGCAAAAGTGGTTCGTAAATTTGGCGCTTATAGCGGAAAAAAAGAAATCGAAGCCATTGCAGTTGATAATGAATTAGGAACTGTTTTATATTGCGACGAACAATTCGGGATTAGAAAATATAAAGCTGATCCTGCTTTAAATGATAATAAAGAAATCGCTCTTTTTGGAAAAACAGGTTTCAAAGCTGATAATGAAGGAATCGCGATTTACAAAAAAACAGATTCTACCGGATATATTTTAGTTTCAAATCAACAAGCCAATACTTTTATGGTTTATCCAAGAGAAGGTTCAAAAGGCAATCCAAACAATTATCCTTTATTGGCAGAAATTCCAACATCGACTATTGAATGTGACGGTGCTGATGCAACCAGCATAAACTTAGGTGGAAATTTTAAAAATGGTCTTCTTGTAGCCATGAGCAACGGAATGACTTTTCATTATTATGCTTGGGATTTGATTCAAGCTCGTATCGACGCTAAAAAATAGTTGTTTCAAGTTTCAAGTTTGAATTCTGAAATTGATCCTCACAATATTGTCAGGCTGAGCGAAGTCGAAGTCCCGCAAAGAAAAGCACTTCGACTTCGCTCAGTGTGACAACAAAAAAAACAAAAAAGCTGTTCATCACTGAACAGCTTTTTTTAATTTGAATTAGTAACTTTCCTTATTCTGTAATCGGTGCGCCTGCCAAGATTTCGGCATTTGCAAATTCTTCAAATTTGGCAAAATTAGCTTTGAATTTTTGAGCCAATTCTATTGCTTTTTTATCGTACAATTCTGGATCTGCCCAAGTATTTCTTGGATCTAGAATTTCATTTGGAACGTTTGGACAACTTTCTGGTTGTGCAATTCCAAATACTTTATGATTTTTAAATGATACCGTATCCAATTCTCCTTTTAATGCTGCAGTAATCATTGCACGAGTATATTTCAACTTCATACGACTTCCTGTTCCATAAGGTCCGCCTGTCCAACCTGTGTTGATCAACCAAACTTTTACACCAGCATCTTCCATTTTCTTAGTCAGCATTTCTGCGTAACGAGTTGGATGCAACGGCATAAATGGCGCTCCAAAACAAGCCGAAAAGTTAGGTTGTGGTTCTGTTACTCCAGCTTCTGTTCCTGCAACTTTTGCTGTATATCCAGAGATAAAATAATAAGCTGCTTGTCCAGGAGTTAATTTTGAGATTGGAGGCAAAATTCCGAAAGAATCTGCCGTTAAGAAAAATATATTTTTAGGATTATGTCCAATAGATCCCGGCTGAATATTATCAATATGTGTTATTGGGTAACTTACACGAGTATTTTGCGTGATTGAAACATCATCATAATCAACTTCGTTTGTTCCCGGTTTGAAAACTACATTTTCTAAAAGAGCTCCTTTTTTAATCGCTCTGAAAATGTCCGGTTCGTTTTCTTCCGTTAAATTAATCACTTTTGCATAGCAACCACCTTCAAAGTTGAAAACTGTATTTTCTGCAGTCCAACCGTGCTCATCATCTCCAATTAACTTACGTTCCGGATCTGCTGATAAAGTAGTTTTTCCTGTTCCTGATAATCCAAAGAAAATTGCAGTATCTCCAGCTTCTCCAACATTTGCACTACAGTGCATTGGTAAAGTATTTTTGAAAACCGGCAAAATGAAATTTAAAGCAGAAAAAATTCCTTTTTTCATTTCTCCTGTATAACCAGTTCCTCCAATAAGTGCCACTTTTTTAGTAAAGTCAAGAATCGCAAAATTAGACTGACGTGTTCCGTCTACAGCAGGATCTGCCATAAAACTTGGCGCACAAATCACTGTCCATTCTGGCGTAAAGTTCGCAAGTTCAGACTCTTCTGGTCTTAAGAACATATTATAGCAAAACAAGTTTGACCAAGCTGTTTCTGTAACAACGCGAACATTTAATCTATAATTTGCATCTGAACAAACATAAGAATCACGTACAAAAACTTCTTTGTCTGATAAAAACTTAGTTACCTTATTGTATAATTTTTCGAAAGCTTCTGTTGAAAACGGAATATTGACATTTCCCCACCAAACCTGATCTTCAGTTATACTATCTTTTACAATAAAACGATCTTGTGGAGAACGTCCTGTAAATTCACCTGTATTAATTGCCAAAGCTCCAGTAGAGTTCTCAACACCTTGGCCTGATTGCAAAGTAATCGCATGCAATTCATCTGCAGATAATTGGTAGCGAACTTTTGCATTTTCAATTCCTAAATCATTTAGCGAAATCGATTGCGTGAAAACTGTGTGACTGTCCATAAATTTTTAGTTGTGTGTGATAATTATAAAAAGCAAAATTATAGAATTTATTATTAAACCTTTAAAAATATTTCAATTTCACTTTAATTTATATCAATAAAGTAAAAATTGATCTTTAAATTTAATAAAACAAAAAAATAACCGCTTTTAATTTGTTTTCTTATAACCTTATAAATGAATTTGTTACATTTTTTTCTAATTAAAGTAAAAAACAAAATAAATTCACATAAATAAGATTATATGTTATTTATGAGACAAAATTAAAGATTAATTTTTAGATAGAATTTTTTATTCGGGATTTTATGATTTTCTCCTCAAAATCGTAACAAATAATAACGCCCAAGCAATAATTAATAAGAAACCGCCCAAAGGAGTTGCGAATACGATAATTTTAAAATCGAATGAACTGATGCTTTTTGTAGCCAATAAATAGATTGAGCCGCTAAAAAGAACTACACCGGCAACAACTAAATTATAGATTGTTTTTAAGGTTTTTTCGGCGATGTCTTTTCTTGTAGATAAAAAGAATAAAAAAAGAGCATGATACATTTGGTAACGAACTCCAACTTCAAAAGTATTTAATTCTTCGACAGATAAATACTTCTTTAATAAATGGGCTCCAAAAGCACCTAAAATAATAGCTAACATTCCGATAAAAGCTCCTGTTAAAACAATTCTTCTTTCCATAGTTTCTCTACTTTCTTTTTTTATAAAACAAAAATACTTCAATAGAATTTAAAAAGCTTTTTACTTTTAAAAAATCTTTCATTAAAAGGAAATCCGCCACATTTTAGCATTAAAATAAAAAAGAATGTATTTTTTCTAAATTAAAATTGTTACATATATAACATTTTAATATATTTGTGTTATAAATTTAAAACATGAGAAGCATTTTAATTATTGGAGCAGGCAGATCTGCATCGTCATTGATACGATATTTGTTATCTAAATCTGAAAGTGAAAATCTACATCTTATAGTAGCCGATCTTTCTTTGGCTCTAGCCGAAAAAAAGACGCAGAAGCATCCCAATGCAACTCCAATAGCTTTAGATATTTTTAATGCGCCCGAAAGAAAAGCTGCAATAGAAAAAGCTTCAATCGTAATCTCGATGTTACCGGCACATTTGCATATCGAAATTGCCAAAGACTGTTTAGAATTTAAAAAACACCTTGTAACTGCATCTTATATAAGTGATGCAATGCAAGCATTAGATGAAGAAGCCAAGAAAAACAACTTGATTTTCATGAACGAAATTGGTCTCGATCCGGGAATCGACCATATGAGTGCCATGAAAGTTATTGATGAAATTAGAGCAAAAGGTGGCAAAATGTTGCTTTTTGAATCATTTTGTGGTGGTTTAGTCGCACCGGAATCTGATAATAATTTATGGAATTACAAATTTACCTGGGCGCCTAGAAATGTTGTTTTGGCCGGACAAGGCGGTGCAGCAAAATTTATTCAGGAAGGAACTTATAAATATATTCCGTACGGAGCTTTATTTCGTAGAACTGAATTTCTTGAAGTTGAAGATTACGGCAAATTTGAAGCTTATTCTAACCGTGATTCTCTTAAATACAGATCGATTTATGGCTTAGACGATATTCTTACCTTATATAGAGGAACAATTCGAAGAGTTGGTTACTCAAAAGCATGGAATATGTTTGTGCAATTAGGAATGACAGATGATAGTTACATCATGGAAGGTTCAGAAAATATGAGTTACCGCGAATTCGTGAACTCATTCTTACCTTATCATCCAACGGATTCTGTAGAAATTAAAATGAGATTGATTTTAAAAATCGATCAGGACGATATTATGTGGGACAAACTTCTTGAATTGGATTTATTTAATCCTGAGAAAAAAGTGAATCTCCCAAATGCAACTCCGGCTCAGATATTAGAAAAAATACTTTCGGACAGTTGGACGCTTGAACCAAATGATAAAGACATGATTGTAATGTATCATAAGTTTGGTTACGAACTTAATGGCGAGAAAAAGCAAATTGACTCAAAAATGGTTTGCATTGGCGACGATCAAACGTATACAGCAATGGCAAAAACGGTTGGATTACCAGTTGCAATGGCGACATTATTGATTTTGAATAAAAAAATTACAACTCCTGGCGTACAACTTCCTATAAAAGAAGAAGTGTATCAACCAATTTTGAAAGAGTTAGAAGAATATGGGGTTGTTTTTAACGAACAAATTATGCCCTATTTTGGATACAATCCAGATTTGTTCTAAGATCTGGATTGCTTGTTTTTTAGAATTTTTTTTTTAGTTTTTTATTTATCCGCTTCTAGGCAAAAGAAGCGGATTTTTTTTGTTACGATGCCGCCTGAATCGATATTGGCAGACTGTACATTACTCTAACAGGTTTTCCTTTTATAGTTCCCGGTATCCATTTTGGAGAACGTTTCAAAACACGAATTGCTTCAGCACCAATTCCATATCCGGCATCTCTTAAGACTTTTATATCAGACAAACTTCCATCTTTTTCAATTATAAACTGTACATAAGCTTTTCCATTAATTTTGTTCTTTGTAGCTTCAGCTGGCATCTTAAAATTTTGTCCAACAAACTTATAGAACTCTGTCATTCCGCCTGGATAATCAGGTTTCAATTCGACATCTGTTATTGAAACATAATGTACTTTTTCTGGATCAGTAATTTTGTTCAACACTTCTTGTGCTGAAGTTTTCGTGCTGAAAACAAACAATAATAAGCTACTAATTACACCAATACTCAAAACTTTGAGCATACTTTTAACCGGAGATTTTTCTTTTGTCATCATTATAAAACGTTTTTTAGTTATTTGATAATTAATTGTACTCGCTAACCCAATATTACTTTTGCTGGAAACCATTTCAAGCAACAAATTTTGATAATCCGAAACTGAATTAAACTGATTATTTACTGCTTCATCTGCCAAGAATTCATGATTTAGTTTTATGGCTTTTTTATAAAGATTCATAAGTGGATTAAACCAGAATATTATTTGCAAAATCTCGATAAACAGAATATCCAAAGTATGTTTTTGCTGTAAATGTGCTTGTTCATGCGTTAATAATTCTAGCGGAATTTTATCGTTCTGAAACTCTTCTTCATTAATAAAAATGGCATTCCAGAAAGAATGTGGCAAAATCGCCTCTTTTATCAAAACCACTTTATGATTGTGTATAAGCTGAGTTTTATTGTTTCTCATTTTTTTATAAAAAGAAAACAAATTCAATACAAAACGGAAGACCAGAATAAGTGCAATAATTACATAAACTACACCTAAAACATACATTATGATTTCGCTGTAATTGACTTTTTCTGCAACAACTTTATTGGTTCTAATTACGATTCCGTCCAATTCAATCATACTTATTTTTGCTAAAAAAGGAAGTTCAAATGAGAACAATTGCAACGGAATAATTAAACTAAAAACCAAACTTCCGAGTAAATAAGCACGATTAAAACGAAACATTTTTTCGTTTTCTAACCATAATTTATATAATGCATAAAAAACCAAAAGCAGTATTCCTGATTTTAAAAGATAGTTTATCATTTTTTCTTTTTTTGAATTTCTGAATCGATTATTTTCTTGAGCTCTTCTAATTCCGAAGTTGATAAATTAGTTTCGGTAGTAAAAAAAGAAGCAAATTGTGATGCCGAATTATTAAAAAAACTACTAATTAATCCGTTTACGTGTTTGGAAAAATAAGCTGTTTTTTTAACCAGCGGATAATATTCCCGTGAATTCCCGAATTCATTATACGCTACAAATTTCTTATCGATCATTCGTTTCAAAAGCGTTGCAACCGTTGTTGTTGCAGGTTTTGGTTCGGGATATGCTTCGAGTAAATCTTTCATAAAAGCTTTTTCAAGCTTCCAAAGATGCTCCATTAACTGTTCTTCTGAGTTTGATAATTGCATATTTTTTATTTTTAAGGTTCTGAGGTTCTAAGTTTTTTTTGCCACATATTAAATAGATTCTAAAATTCTTATTTCTATAATCTTTCCTCTATAATTTTGCTTCTAAAATCCGCAGACTATTTCGTTTTTTTCTGTTGACTTATTCTTTCCAATTCCGGGAGTTCTTTTTTATACGCTTCGACATCCCAATTTATGCCCATTTTTTTCACATAATCCGCTATTGGACCCAAACCAACTTCTGCACGTCTTTTATCAACATTATCAGGATCTTCAAGCGGTAAAACAAAAGCTTTTTGACCAGGAATCATCGAAATTTGACTTCCGTAAATTTGCTTGTGTCTTTCTCTTAAAGCCACTCTATCTTCTAGATATGCTAAATTACCAGGATTTGCATTGCCTTTTTTTACTGCTTCTCTCATCATTGGCAAATATTTTTGCTGATATTTTAAATCAGAGTGCTGTATTACCAAAAATAAAGTCTGATTTGCCTGTGATCCTACTACATCTTTTCCAACCCAGCCTTTTTCATCCAGAATTTTAATAACTTTAATTAAATTTATACTGTCTTTGTGCATCATGATTTTTCCGATGCTGTCAACAGCTTTACTTCCGGAACCTTTCTCTTTATAAACTTTCATGAAATCTCCACGAATTCCCTGATCTTCAGCATAAATAGCCAAAAGTTCTTTTTGCAATGGCTTATCGTAATTTACTTCAAGAATATCTAATTTTTTTTGAAGCTTATCAATAGTTTTTTGCCATTCTTTCTTATCATGCAAAGGTTTTAAATCATTATCAATCTTAATATGTGTAATGCTTTCGTATCCATTATCAATTGCCAAATCCAACCAATCAAATGCTTTTTTATCATCTTTAATTAATGCCGCCGAACAAGCTGCGTTGTACAAATCGGTAGCATCTTTATGCTCAATTTTAAATGCCTTTTCATAATACGAAACAGAGTTTTTATAATCTTTGACATCATAACAAGAATCGCCTTTTTGAACAAATTCTTTATAGGTTTGAGACTGCATCGAAAAGCAATTCACTAAAATAAAAAAGATCACGATTGGTTTTTTCATAAATTTTAGGTTAGTTAGTTTAGTAAGGTTATTTTATTTTTTGTACCGAAATCAATTCTCCGTTATTGTATTTTTTAATTTCGACGATTTTCCCTTTATCTGAATAGAATTTCCAATCTCCAAAATAAAACCAATGCGTTTCTATTGCATTAGATTCTAATTTTGTTTTTCCTTCTGATTGTACTTTTCCGTTTTCATAATAATATTTTACAATGCAAATTCCGTTTTTGTATTTCTCTGTTTTGTAGATTTTTCCGTTAATGTAGGATTTCCACTTTTTTATGGGTTCGTCATGTTTATAATATTCAAATGATTTGTACCTCACATTATCTTGTGTATAATCATCGATCCAAACACCTTCTTTCTTTTTATCAATCTTTTGATTGATGGGTTTGCTTTTACAACTTAAAAGCATCATTCCGCAAAAAAATAGTAAAAGAAGGTTTTTCATATCTCGAAATCAACTCTACATTTATAGATGTTTCTCTACAAATGTAGAGATTAATTTTTAATGACCAAGAGAATTTTAAAAAAAGTTTTTTTTTAAGGTTCAAAGAAACAAAGACTCAAAGGGACAGAGGTTTAGGAGAATGTGTACAACGGCAAAGTTTTTTTGAATAGACTCCAACTTTAGCTGGGGTTTACAGAAAAATGCGAAGTAATTGGCTTTAGCCGATTTTTTTAGATTCAAAGCAACAAAGAGCTTGAATAGACTCCAGCTTTAGCTGGGGTTTGGAATAAATGCGAAGGAAATGGCTTTAGCCGAATAAATTTTCAAGCGCTTAAATATTTTGGCTAAAGCCATTTCTTTTCTTTACAAAAAACTCCAGCTAAAGCTGGAGCCTATTCAATTACGATATAAAAAACCTTTGTTACTTTATATCTCTGCACCTTTGAGCCTAAAAGAAAAAAAACTTTGTCCCTTTGAACCTTTAAACGCAATATTTTGCGTCTCTACAAGAAACCTTTGTACCTCTTTTAAGCGTTAGGGATAGAGGCGGTATCTCCCGATTTAGAAAAACAAGGCTTTTTTGCCGTAGTTTTTGTTAATCGGGAATATAGCCGAAAGCCCGACCGAAGGGAACGCCCAAAAACATATTAAATTCCATAAAAAAAATCCGCTTACTCTAAAAGAATAAACGGATTGTATTTTTATACCTAACAGGTTTTGAAAACCTGTTAGGATAATAGAATTTACTTAGAAAGCTCTACAAAATATTTGTAAAACAACGGAATAGTTTCGATTCCTTTTAAGAAATTAAAGATTCCGAAATGTTCGTTTGGCGAGTGAATTGCATCGCTGTCTAAACCGAAGCCCATAAGGATTGTTTTGCTTTTTAATTCTTTTTCGAATAAAGCTACAATCGGAATACTTCCGCCTGAACGAACCGGAATTGCCGGAACTCCAAAAGTCTCTGTATAAGCTTTGTTCGCTGCCTGATATCCAACGCTGTCAATTGGCGTAACATAACCTTGTCCACCGTGATGTGGCGTTACTTTTACGGTAACTCCAGATGGTGCAATGCTTGTGAAATGTTTGGTGAAAAGCTCCGTGATTTCATGCCAATCCTGATTTGGAACCAAACGCATTGAGATTTTAGCAAATGCTTTGCTCGCAATAACGGTTTTTGCTCCTTCGCCTTGATATCCGCCCCAGATTCCGTTTACGTCTAATGTTGGACGAATCGAATTACGTTCGTTAGTTACATATCCTTTTTCGCCATACACATCATTTAAGTCTAAGGCTTTTTTATATTTTTCTAAGCTGAAAGGCGCTTTTGCCATTTCGGCTCTTTCTTCAAGAGATAATTCTTGTACGTTATCGTAGAAACCAGGAATCGTAATATGATTGTCTTCGTCATGCAAAGAAGCGATCATTTTTGCCAAAACATTAATTGGGTTCGCCACTGCTCCACCGTATAATCCTGAATGTAAATCACGATTTGGACCAGTAACTTCTACCTCTACATAACTCAAACCACGCAAACCTGTCGTGATCGACGGTTGTTGATTAGAGATCATTCCGGTATCTGAAATTAAGATTACGTCATTTTTCAGTTTCTCTTGATTACGTTCTACGAACCAAGCCAAACTTGCTGAACCTACTTCTTCTTCGCCTTCGATCATGAATTTTACGTTACAAGGCAAAGTATTGGTTTGCACCATAAGCTCAAGCGCTTTTACGTGCATGTACATTTGACCTTTGTCATCGCATGCTCCACGAGCAAAAATTGCTCCTTCTGGATGAATTTCTGTTTTTTTGATTACTGGTTCGAATGGTGGTGATGTCCATAATTCGATAGGATCTGGTGGTTGAACATCATAATGTCCGTAAACTAGAACTGTAGGTAAATTTGGGTCGATTATTTTCTCTCCATAAATGATTGGATACCCCGGAGTATCGCAAATTTCGACAAAATCGCAGCCTGCTTTTGTTAAACTTTCCTTAACAGCCTCTGCAGTATCGATCACATCTTGCGAATATGCAGTGTCGGCACTTACCGACGGAATTTTCAATAATTCGATCAATTCACTGATAAACCGATCTTTATGTTGTTGAACGTATGACTTAATATTTTCCATTTAAATTATTTTTATAGAAATTCAAAAATACAAAAAAGAGAATTAATATTTTTTTTGAAAAAATGTTTTGAAATCTAGAAGTTATGTTTATCTTTGCACCCACAATTGAGCGGATATGGTGAAATTGGTAGACATGCCAGACTTAGGATCTGGTGCCGCAAGGCGTGTAGGTTCGAGTCCTATTATCCGCACTGAAAAAGCTTCTGAGAAATCAGAAGCTTTTTTGTTTTTACATACTTCTGAGTTTTACTTCACGTCTTTTTAGAAACAAAAACATACTAAACAACTACAAATCAAATAAATACAATTAAAACAATTGCTATTTTTAAGATTTCTTCCTTAACTTTGATAAGCTCAAAACACTACAATATCTTCACCTATTTGACTGCATGGAAACCGATTTCCAAAATTTTGTTTCGGTTATAAAAATCAGCGTTTATTACCTTAATAATACTGCTTATTCAAATTAGATCTTTCATTTAAAAACAAACCAAATGGAACCAAAACTTCAAGAAATTAGTGAACAGCAAAAAGCAGCTTGGAATAAATTTTCTCCAGGTTGGAAAAAATGGGATTTTGAGATTCTAGACTTTATGCGACCTTTTGCCGATGAAATTATTGATCTTATAAACCCGAAAGGTTCAGAGGTAATTCTGGATGTTGCTGCAGGAACCGGCGAGCCCGGATTGAGTATTGCGTCTATGCTTTCGGGCGGAAAAGTAATTATTACAGACCTTGCATATGATATGCTTACGATTGCGCGCGAAAATGCGATTAAAAAAGGAATTCCAAATGTTGAATTTCATGCCTGCGATGTAAGTGAACTTCCTTTTCCTGACAGCACATTCGACGCGATTAGCTGCCGAATGGGTTTTATGTTTTTCCCTGATATGCTCTTGGCTGCTCAGGAAATGTTTCGGGTTTTAAAACCTGGCGGAAAAATTGCCATTGCAGTTTGGAGTGTGCCAGAGAAAAATTTCTGGGTAACTGCCATTGGCGGAACCATTAACAGAAACATGGAATTACCTCCGCCTGCGCCCGAAGCTCCCGGAATGTTTCGTTGTTCGAGACCTGGTTTTATGATGGATATTTTTAGTCAGGCGGGTTTTAAACACATTTCTGAAAAAGAAGTAATTGGCAAATTAAACTGCGGAACAGCCGACGTTTACTGGAACATGATGACCGAAATTGCCGCTCCGTTTGTTGCCGCTCTCAGCAATGCCGATGATGCCATGAAAGAAAAAATAAAACACGAAGTTTTTACTTTGATCAACGAAAGATACCCTGAAGGAAATGTAATAATAGATGGAGATGCACTTATAATTTATGGTGAGAAATAACAATTCTAAAGTGAGAGTTTAACCTTCTCACATTATAGCTGAAAGTCTAAGACAAATTATCCGTACTAAAAAAAGCTTCTGATTTCTCAGAAGTTTTTTTGTTTGATCACAATTTTACCTATTTGTTGTTAAAGTTGTTAATAAAGAATTTACTACAATCTCTGAGCTTCCTTTTCTATTTTTAATTTTGAGAACTAATTAAAGAAATTTTGTTTATTCCCTAATTCAAAAATACTTTAACTATTAACATTAATAATATTTTCTAATAATGGATTATTTAAACTCCTTTTTTCAAAACATTAAAGATAAATTAAGTAATCCTTTTTTCGGAACACTTATATTAATTCTAATTATTAATCATTGGGAACTTTGGTATTCATTATTCAATTTTGACAATAACTATTCTAGAAACGCTAAAGTTTCACTGATAAGAAATCTTGTTGATTACGAATTAACCCATTATAATATTTTTATAGATATTACAAATGCGGTAATCATCACTATAGTTGGCTACATAATCATAGTAGGAACAAGAACACTATCAATGCTAATTGAGTTCAAAATAATGCCCTATATAACAGGCAAAGTTATAAACAAAAATGTTGTTTTAAAATCAACTCACGACGAAACCGTTACAGAGAGAGATGAATACTCAGAAAAGTATGAAGAACAAAGAAAAAATGTTAGACTATTATCAAAAAATTATGATGAGCAAATTGAGCAAATCAAAAATAAAGATTTTGAATTAGCTAAAGCAATGGAGTCAGTTTCACAAATAACAAAAGACCTAAATTCTTCCCAACAGAAATCACTAAACATAGAACATGAATTACAAAAATCACTAAGCCAAATCAAAATTTTAGAATCTGAAACAAGAGAACAGAGAGATAATTTAGCAATTATGTTGAATAATTTAAATGAATTTAGAAGTCTCTTTTTTAATGAAGAAAACAAGTCTTTTTGGGATTCACCTCATAAATTTCCAACAATTATTATAGATAAAGTTAGAGAAATAAAAGAAGCAAATAAGTGGGAGCAATTTCTAGATGTTGCAAACCATCTTGAAGTCGGAGGAACCATGGCTTCTAATAGGATTATTGAAATAAAAGAATTTGGAGTTATTAATCAAGAGGAAGGAAGAAATTTTAAACAATTAAGTCCTATAGGTGAAATTATTTTTAAATATAGGTCGATTTTAGAAAATATAGAAATTGATTATGACACTTTTTAAAAATTTGCAAATCTAATTTTAAAGTATTTTTCAATGATTAATCTCAACATTCCAATTCCCAAACACAAGGAATCCCCTAAAGAAACTTAGCAAAAAACAAATAAATTGTTGTCGATTATAATTACATATGGAACGCTTTATGAAACCTCCAAAAAATCATTTACTTTATCGTAACAACAAAATTTAGTTTGTCATTCTTTTTTAATTTAGATTCGTGACACAAAAGAAAAACTAGACAAATGATGGAAAAATATTTTTCAGGATTTTTTAATAATTGGTGGAAACCCATAATATTCTGGATTATTTCTATCATACTTTTAATAGTTACTAACTCTTTTAATAATCCTATTTTAGAAAAGATTTGTTTTACGATATTCTGTCTCGGATTATTAGGTTTATTAATTTCAGCATTTTACCAATTATCAAAAAAGAAATGGCTTAAAACAATCTTGACCTTAGCTTTATTTGGCGGAACAATATTTATTGGTATCATTTTCGTTGTTACGATGTTTTTCATTGACCAAGAAACTCCAGATACTTGGGCTAAAAACTTAAAAATTCCAAAAAACATACAAATCGACAATCCTGCCGACATGGAATTTGGAAATAATTTTGACTCCAAAAAACCAGACAGCATAACAAATAGAATTGTTGAACACACAGAATTTCAGCTTTACAATTCAGTTCAGCCTGGAATTTATGAATATGAATTTTGGGTTGGAAAAATAGAACGCGGAACAATCTATTTAAAGGCTTTTGAAATCACTCAGAATGTTGCACTTTCTGATGATAGATTACCCGAAAGAAGTTCTATTAAAATTTACAATCCTACAGATAGTATAAAAAAATTTAGCTCAACTGATGATTTTACAATTTACGAAGGCGATTGGGGACAACATTACGCCGGAAGATTTGAAGTTTGGTTCAAACCGGAAAATGGAAAAGCAGAAAGAAAATTACTTTCTAAAAATTATAAGATTGAAGGATGGATGCGATAATGCATTCTAATTGAGAAGACAGATTGAAATTTGTTAAACACAACCAAAATCTTTGTCGATTATGATTGCGTAGAATGGATTAAAATCCATCCCTACAATATAGTTCGTTCCGCTGGAACTCTGCATAAAATTCCGAAGGAATGATTTATTTTGTAGCAAGGGATTTTAATCCCTTGAACGCAACGTAAACCCATTATTTGTCGATCATTATTACGTAGAATGGATTAAAATCCATCCCTACAATATTTTTTGTTCCTCCGGAACGCTCCATAAAATTCCGAAGGAATGATTTATTTTGTAGCAAGGGATTTCAATCCCTTGAACACAACGTAACCGCACAGAATATCGTCAATCTTTGTCAAAGTTTTAAACTTTGACAAAGATGAAAACGTTTTTCTATTCAGTATCCAAATAAGGATCTAAAACTTCGGCTAATTTATTGAGCCAATAAAAATTATCTTCGAGATTATTGAATTCGGTTTCTATGGTTTCACAGCCTCTCATAGCACATAACGAAAGAACATAATTTACTTGTCGTATTGTCTTTGCCAGATCTTTTGAATCTACAGTTTTATTAAAAAAATCTATTAACCTCATTTCAGTTTCTTTCGAAAGGCTTTCTGTAGTCATTGTCTTATTTTTTAGATCTGCCAAATATAGTAAATTACACCCATACATGGGTGTAATTGAAAAATAAATCTTATCACTTTTGAAATATGAATATTTCAGAAGAAACTTTTATTGCAAACCTTGGGATTCACATTCGACAATTGCGTGAAAAGAAAGGTATGTCCCAACAAGACCTAGGTGACGATTGCGGTATTACCCAAAATCAAGTTGGCAGAATAGAAAGATCCGAAATAAATACTACTGTAAAAACTCTTATAAAAATTGCCAATGCTTTAGATATTGAACCTAAAGAATTATTTGATTTTCCTTTAAAATAAAAAACTTAAATCCACTTTCCATTAACCAACAATGATTAAAACCAAAAAATTTCAACTTACCAAAAAAGAATATTTCTCCTATATTATTAGAGTTTTATTAAAAAGAAGATGGTGGTTATATGCTTTTATGTTGTTTCTTTCTGTTGCAATTCTTTGCAAAGACAACAAAGATTCTTCTGATGTGTTTGTAATTATCTTTGGTTTTCTATATCCACTAATTACATTATTTCAATATTGGAGATTTGCAAATTCAAAAGAAAACATCAATTTTTTCAGAGAAATGCAACATGAAATTTTCCCAGACAAAATCATTTCGCATATAGAGACTATTTCTGAAAGCACAATGAATGTACAGAATTTTATAAAAGTATTCGAATTGAAAGATCTCTACCTTTTATACATTTCAAAAGGTCAATGTTTTTACTTTCCAAAACGAATTTTTGAAACTCCGGAAGATGAAAATTGGTTTAGAAACGAAGTCTTTTTGAAAATAAAGAATAGGTAATTTCTCCATAAAATAAAAACCCTTCAAACACTAAATTGAAAAAATTCAGAAATCTTGATCTCACACAAAAATTAGCAATAGCAATCCCTGTTTTGTTTATTTTAAGCTGTTTAACAAAACGCTATATCGAGAGATTTAGAATTTCCTCAGACTTTCATTGGATATATGCCTGGGGAAGTATGACTTGTTTAACTGTTTGTTTTCTAATGTTCTTTTTCTCTTTAGCCAATTCAATTTCAATTCTTCGAGATTTAAGAATAAAGCTTCTGCCAAAAACGTTATGGTTTCTGTTAAGCGCATCCGTTTTTCTTTTAATTATGGGATCAATAATTGCACTAGCAGTTCTATAACACTTGTTATTAGAATAAATTTCAGCTAAAGCCATTCTTTCAAAACATAAAAAAACCTCCAGTTAAAACTGAAGGCTATTTAATATTTTAAGCGACCATAATTCGTCTAGTTTGTCATTTCGAGGCACGAGACTCGAGCAATAGCGAACAGACGAAGTAAATCTTCGCAAGTAACTCCGCAATCAAAATCGTCAATCTTTGTCGAGCTTCTCGTGAAGATTTCTCGTTCCTCGAAATGACAAACTAAACGAAAAGATTCTTATGAAAATGTTTGCCCTAGCCCCGATAGAAGCGGAAATCCTTTTGTGCCCGCCGCGGCGGGCACAAAAGATTGGAACGGATAGCGGGATTAGCTCCTTAAAAAAAGATTTGCTTTATTATAGAAATCGAAATGGCAAATTTTTACGGTTACAGAAGTGCGTAAAAAAAACTCCCGTTAAAACTGAAGGTTATTCAAATTATGCTCATTTTATTTAAATGAACTTATATTACTTATATGGTTTAAAACCGCGCCATTAACTTCTTAATAACTCAATTACTTTATCGACATTAATTTCGCTATAATCGTTGATATAAAAACTACACGGAGGTAAATATTCTTTTGTATGCGTACTTAATACGCCAACAACTTTCATTCCCGCATTTAGTCCCGCTGTAACGCCCGAAAAAGAATCTTCGAAAACCACACAATCCGACGGAGAAACTCCAACACGTTCTGCAGATTTTAGATATACTTCGGGATTTGGTTTATGAAAAGTTACGTCTTCGCTTGACATCATAGAATCCATTTTGTCAGCGATATTTAATGCATTTATAATCAAATCAAGATTTGCACGTGGCGCCGATGTTGCAACAGCAGTTTTAAAACCTCGGGATTTCAACTCGCTTAAAAACTCCAAATAATGCGGAATCGTATCGACTTTGTCTTTGTAAATCTCCCGAAACATTGCTTCTTTTTCGTCTTCGAGCTTTATCAGTTCTTCTCCCGCAATTGGACGCTTAAAGAAGTGAGACATGATGTAACTATTGTGTTTTCCGTACATATGTTCTTCAAATTCTTCGTTGGTATAAGGAATTTGATATTTATCGAAAAACGCCTCGAAAGCCTTCACATGATGCGGATTCGTGTGAGAAATCACTCCATCCATATCAAAAATAACACATTGCTGCTTCATTATATTTTGTTTTTTTAACGATTGCAAGATAAGTTTTTCTGCAGAGTTGCACAGAGGTTTTTCTCAAAGATTATTTTTTTAATCTCGCAAAGTCGCAGAGTCGCAAAGCTTTTTGTTTCACGCAGATTTAAAAAAGATCTAAACAGATAAACGCAGATAATTATTAAAATTAAATCTGCTCAATCTGTCAAATCTGCTAGAGTAAAAATCCTTACAACGTTATTAATCTCTAGCTTTAAAATAAAAAACTTTGCGACTCTGCGACTTTGCGAGATTAAATTTCTACCCAATCCAAATCTTACTTTTAACCAAAGTCATTGTTTGTCTCAAATGCTGATTACACGCAATAAGAATAATCAGAACTACAAGACCATAACCTACAATGGTATAAATTTCCATATCGGCCAATAAAGTCGATTGTTTGGTGATGGTTCCAAAAAGTTTTTTGAGCGCCAAAGTATTCGCATTATCTGCCGAATATCCTTTTGCCATAAAACTCTGCGCTGTTGAAGCGATTGTTTGCTGCGCTTCGGGATTATCTCCGGTTACGAATTGGCTAAGTTTTAGAAAGTGTTTTTTATTCAAAAAAACCATTGCATTCTGCATTACACAAAACCCAATTGTGCTTCCCCAAAAACGTCCCGAAACTCCAACAATTCCTGAAGAAACTGCCATTTTTGCCGGAACAGATGATGTGGTAAATAATATTAAAGGCACGAATAAAAATCCAACTCCAATTCCTTGCAAAACATACGGAATTATAATATCTGACAATGCAACATCCGGCACAAAAAGAAAGGTAAACCAGAAATGAAACAACGCAATAAGCGAAAAACCAATTATAAAAATGACTTTCGTCGAAACGGATTTCATCAGAAAAAAAGCAGCTAAAATCAATCCAATTACGTTTCCTAATCCGTTGATATATTGTACGCCCGCAACTCGCGACGGATCCCAATTCCAGATCGAAAACATCGCCGAATGACAAAGACTCAACGTTGCCCGACTGATATAAAAAAGGAAAAACAACAAGAATCCTATTCGCAGATTAGCATATTTAAAGACTTCAAAATCAAAAGTGGGTCTTTTTACCAAACGCTCTTTAAAGATAAATAAACCTCCGGTTATTAAAGCAATCATCAACATTATAACCATGTGAGAAGACTCGAACCAGTATTTTTTTTCGGCATAAACAAAAAAGTAAGCGCCGCAAAGAATTGCCGTTAAAACCAAAATATAACTAATCCAGTCGATTTGATACAACGGAATTTTCTTTGTGATTCTATGTCCGCGAAAAGTTACCAAGATCAAAAAGACATTCAAAACCTGAAGTCCGCCCGAAACATACAACATGTATTTCCAATCGTAATGATCCAGAAACCAAACGGCAATATTCATAATAAACGGCGTCGACAATAATAAGGAACCGTAATAAAAGGAGAAACCAATTATTATAGCATTCTTAGAATGAAACTGCTCGATCAATAATTGTCTAATTGTGATTACCGGAAGCGCCATCAAGATTCCCTCGGCAACTCTTAGCAATAAAAAAAGATAGAAATTGGTAATATACGCCGATGAAATAATCGTAATCCCGATTAAGGAATAAACCGCCATCAGGTAGTTTTTTGCCGGAAAAAAACTCGAAAATCTACTTTCGATCAAGATCGTTGCCAGCAAAGTTCCGTAAGTTACGCACATTGCAAACTGCAAATCTTCGGGCTCAATGTCCAGAAAACTCGCTGCATAAGTTACGTTTGAAGTATAAACTCCCAATAAAATCATGGAATGCAGCAAACAGACAAACAAAATAATAATGATTGCCCATTTGGGAACCCAGGATTTAAAAATACTTTTATCTTCCATTTTATTGGTGTTCGGCAATAACAGTTATGTTCATTCCGGCTCTTAAAAAATCAGCGTGCTTATCAGTGTCTTTCAATTGAATTCTAACCGGAATTCTTTGCTCGATTTTCACAAAGTTTCCTGTTGCATTATCCGGTGGTAATAACGAAAATCTCGCGCCACTTGCAGGAGATAATGAAGTTATGATTCCTGTAAATTCTTTATCGTTCAGCGCATCTGCCTGAATTTTTACTTGCTGACCAACCGTTAAATACTGCAATTGCGTTTCTTTAAAATTGGCCGTAATCCATTTTTCTTTGCTTACTATTGAAAGCAAAGATTGTCCTTCTTTTACCATTTGTCCCGGTTGCAAAGTTCTTTTTCCAACCCAACCGTCATAAGGCGCCGTGATTATCGTGTACGAAAGAAACAATGCCGCATTATCTGCCACAGCTTGTTTTGAAGCGATATTAGTTTGCGTTGTAGGAACATTTGCCTGCGCTTGAGAAGTACTCAAATTTGAAGATTGAATTCTGTCTCGCATTTCTTGTAAATGCGCTTGCGCCGATTCGTAATCTGCCTTAACTTTTTCTAATTGTTGCGAAGTTGCAGCTTCATCTTTAACCAAAGCTTTATATCTATCGTATTCTAATTTTGTTTTCCAAAGATTAGTTTTGGCTGCAGCCAATTGCGATTCTCCAATTGCAGTTGAACTTGCCGTTGTCGCCACATTTTTCTCTGCCACAACACTACTTTGTTTCGCGTTTTGAACATCGGCTAGAGCCACATTCAACTTCGATTTGTATTCTCTATTATCAATTACAACCAATGTATCACCTTTGTGCACAAACTGATTTTCATCAAAACGAACTTCTTGTACATAACCCGTAATTCTCGACATTATTGGCGTCACATATTGCTCGACCTGAGCGTCATTGGTTTCTTCGTGGTTTCTATTAAACACATAAAACCAAATCCCCAAAATGATTCCGCTTGCCACCAAAACACAAGCAATAATTGTTATTAATATATGAAACGTTCTGTTTCTTCTAGTTTCATTTTTTATCTTGACCATAAACTATATATCTATTTTCTTTATTCTATTTTTTCTAATTCTCCACCGGATTAATCCCGAAGCGTCGGGACGGCGCTACAATATGAATCGTTTCTTCGGAACTTAAATTCTATATTCTCTACTCTATTCTCTTGCTTCTATAATCTTGCCTCTAAGAGTCTAAATCTGATCCGGCATTATCCCCGCAGTATGCAACAATTCGTAATGTTTTAGAATTGCGTCCAATCGGGTTGAAATCTTATTGTATTTTGCTTGCAATAAAGCATTATCAGCATCGACCATTTCGGTTATTAAAACCAATTGATTTAGGTATTTTAGTTTTACGATTCGGTAATTTTCATTTGCCAAATCCAAAGCTTTATCAACAACCACAAACTTCTCAAGGATTTCCTGATATTGCGTATGTTCTTTAAACAGCTTATCCTGAATTTCATCTTTTGTAATTTCCGTTTGCATTTTTTGCCATTCGATTTTTGTGTTCGCCTGATCTACTTTAGTTTTGTTTTTATACAATGCCGAAAGATCAAAATGCGCTTCAATACCAACTTGCCCTAAAGTGTACAAATATGGATTTGGCGGAAAGAATTTGTAGTTTGGATAGTAAAAACCATAATTCCCGAAGAAGTTTACTGTTGGCAAATAATTTGCTTTAACCAGCTTCAATTCTGTTTTTTTGATGTTTAATTCCTGACTTGCCATTCGCATTTCTTCGTTCTGAAAAGCTTTTCCCAAGTAAAAATCATACGGATCTAAACCTTTCATTTCATCGATATTGGCTGTCGTATCAATTGCCACTTCTTCGCTTTCCGGAATCTGAATTAAAGTTTTCAGATCGTGAAGTGCAATTTTTATGTTTTTGGAGTTTGTAAGTGCACTTAACTCACGATCCGAAAGCTGTAATTCCGCTCTAATGACTTCATTTTTGGTTACCGTTCCGTGTTTTTGCAAAGACTGAACTTCTTTTAATCGGCTTTTTTCTTCTTTAATATTTTCTTCAAATATCTTTTGAAGTTCCATCATTTTATAAATCGCCAGATAATTTGCCACAACTTCAAGCTCGATGTCATTTTGAGTCTTTTCGGTTTTTATTTTGGCAATCTCATTTTCCTGATTGGCGATTTTAATGGCGTTGTTAATCTTATTACCCGCATAAATTGGCATTTTAAAAGTCGAATTCACCTGATAGATTTCAGGAATTGCTTTCGTTACTTCTTTGCCATTTAGGAAACCACTTCCTTTGAATTCCGTAATATTGGTAATTCTGGAATATTCGCCGTTTAATTCGATATCCGGCAAACGGAGTTCTTTTCTTTCTTTGATGTTTTGCTCTGAAAGCGTAGTTTCCAATTGAGATCTTAGGATCTTTTTATTGTTTTCTTTAGCCAGTTTAACCGCTTCGCTTAACGAAACCGAATGAATTTCCTGAGCTTGTAAACCATTAAATGTCAACACAATTAGAAATATCAACACGATTTTGAGAAAACAATCTTCTGTAGAATTTGTTGTTTTAAGGAACATGAATATTTAAATAATTTTATACTGCAAAGTTCCTGCATTTTTCCGATGACTGATAATTCTAAAAAGTCAATAACATATTCATTTCGGACAAATGTTAAAATTTCATTTTCCGAAAACGTTATATTAAAATATTGAAAAACAATGCGTTGTGAAAAATTATATAAATTAGGGTTTCACGCGGATTTAAAAATATTAAGCTGATTTTGCAGATTATCATAAAATAAATTCGCCTGAATCTGCTAAATCCGTGGGCAAATATGTTTTATTTTGTTCTCAAGATATCTTCCCCATTTAAGTAATCAGAAGGCCTTTGTCCGAGGAATTTAAAGAAAGTATTACTAAACGTCGGCACACTACTATATCCTACTTCCAGAGCGACTTCTTTGACCGAAAGTTTTCTGTCAAGCAGAAGCTCTATCGCTTTTAGAATTCTTCGAATAGTATAATATTGAATGAAGGACATATTAAGGTCTTTCTGAAACAAGCGATACAAAGAGCGTTCGCTATATCCAAACTGATGTGCCACATCTGCAAACAGAATTGTTTCACCCAGATTATTCTCAATATGTCGCAGGATTTTACTCAAACGAGGGTCTTTTGGCTGCGGTAATTCCAAAGGTAGATTAGTCAGGCAAATTTGAGGTAATATTGCCTTAATCGCTTTGGCAATGGCAAAATTTGGGCTTCCTTTTTTAAGATCACCATTCCATCTATTCGTAAAAAGCATCATTTGTAACAATAAATTATTGACCGGATAAATACCTTCGCTTTTATAAAAAACATCTTCGTCTTTTTCAACCGGAAAATATAAATTCCGCATTGTAACACTTTCAGACTTGGGTTCAATACTATGCGCAACGCCACTCGGAATCCAGATAAAATGTCTTGCCGGCAAAAAGTAGGTTTTCGTTTCTGTTGTTACAAAAACCACATCGCCTTCAGCATATAACAATTGCGCTTTCTCATGTTTATGTGTGGGCACAAACAATTCTCCCATCAAATCGTGGTGACAATAAATGCTTTTTTTATCAGCATCTACTTTCTTGATGTAATACTTATCTAGTTTTTGACCGGAATGTTCCATTGAAGTAATAGTGACATATAAATATAAGAAGAAATAAATAGCTTGGAGTGTAAAATAACTGTGATTTAACCGCAAAGTCCGCCAAGTTTTTTTAAGTATGCTTTTTAGAAAACACAAAGTTCGCAAAGCTTTGTGTTGATCTAGCTTTGCGAACTTTGTGTTTTCTATGCGTAAAGTAAAATTAAACCTTAGCGAACTTTGCGGTTAAACCTTAAAGCTATAAAAACAAAAAAGCCTTTCCGTTAAGAAAGGCTTCTTCCAATATTGCGGTCTGGACGGGACTCGAACCCGCGACCCCATGCGTGACAGGCATGTATTCTAACCAACTGAACTACCAAACCAACTGCGTTATTGTGAGTGCAAAAATACATCCAGAAGTTGGATTATACAAGGGTTTTTAGCAATAAAAATTGAAATATTTTTAATAAGCTGATTTTAAATAAATTCCAAACTATAAAATTTTCAAATTTTACCGAAACAAATAGATTTTTGGCGATATCCAAAATTTTAATTAAGTTTTTTCGTATAAAAAAAACTTCTTCAATTAAGCATTGCCAATAGTTTTAACCATTGAAATGCAACAAATATCATCATCTCAATCATCCATTTCCCAAAACAAAAACTTGTGCGATCACGAATCAAGAGCAAAACCAGAAGACAAATGTCAAAATAAAAATAGAATTTGACATTACTCCTGTAGATCTTTTAAAATTCATGTTCCCCGATTTTTCAGTAGCTTTTTTTAAGTAATTTCTACCAATAACACAGGGGGAAAGTATTACATCTGTACTTTGAGTAAAAAATAAAACCTCCGCAAGAATTTAATACATTTTAAACTACTTTCTAAATCCTTCCTAGATGAGATTACTATTCACGATTTTCTCTTAAGAGATAAAGTTTACGTATTTATATATTAAAAGACATTCTTCGTCTAACAAAAAGGAGAAATTACTAAAAAAGATTGAGATTGAGTTTCATCAAAGTAATGTACATAAGTCAGGAGTTTACGACTTTAAAAAAAATTGATAAAAAGATTACAGACTGATATATTATTGGAATCTTCTCTGGTCTCAACAATAAAACTTCAAAGACAATATAAAAACACCAGAGTCACTTTAATACCAAAGTTCCATGCGAACTGTTTACTAGGGGATTATTTACCCTGAGAATTTATCTATCGATGAAGTGAATTTATCTCAAGGTAAACTTTACAATATTTTGACCAACAAGGAACTCAAAGATGAAAAAAACTCTATAATATCTCTTGTTTCCGGACTCAAAACCGATCAAACTATAAAAAAAGAGCGTTTTAGGTAGCTAATTTCATACAATTAAGCTCAAAGAGATGCTTACCAAAATCTGTATAAGCCAAAGATAAGTTTCAAGTTAAAAAATTAGCTTTAAAAGCATTACAAAAAATTACCATCAAGTACCAATGAAAAACTAAAGATTTTAACAATCAATTACTCATGCAAGCAAAATATAATCGAAGATATGAAAGAAGTTTTAATATTTATGGCGTTTCCCTTTGGGTCGGGCTGTCCACTAAATCTTTTGTGATAGTGGTTTTTGTAGAAAATAAGAAATTTAGGTTATCACAAAAGGATATCGCTCCCATCCCTAACGCACTCTGAGGTATAAAGAAGTTCATTTTTCAACAGAAAAAAGAGAAAAAGTGTTATAAAACAAAAAACCCTATCCGGATTGGATAGGGTTTTCTAAAGAAAGGCGACGACATACTCTCCCACATAACTGCAGTACCATCTGCGCAGGCGGGCTTAACTACTCTGTTCGGGATGGGAAGAGGTGAGCCCCGCCGCAATAACCACCTTAAGGTCGTTAGTTGCTTTAGGCAACTTTTTAATTGTTAATTGTCAATTATAAATTGTTAATTATCAATTAAAGAATATCTTAACATACTGAGATAAAGAAACATAAAAGTATTTAGAAAGTTTCTCCCCGCACCTTGCGGTGCGGGAAAAGGGTGTACATAAGCTTACGGATTATTAGTACTACTCGACTATGACATTACTGCCTTTACATCTATAACCTATCAACGTGGTCATCTTCCACGATCCTTAAAAGAAATCTCATCTTGTGGTGGGTTTCGCGCTTATATGCTTTCAGCGCTTATCCCTTCCAAACGTAGCTACTCTGCGGTGCCCCTGGCGGGACAACAGATACACTAGAGGTTTGTCCAATTCGGTCCTCTCGTACTAGAATCAGATCCACTCAAATTTCTAACGCCCACAGTAGATAGAGACCGAACTGTCTCACGACGTTCTGAACCCAGCTCGCGTGCCACTTTAATGGGCGAACAGCCCAACCCTTGGGACCTTCTCCAGCCCCAGGATGTGACGAGCCGACATCGAGGTGCCAAACCCCCCCGTCGATATGAGCTCTTGGGGGAGATCAGCCTGTTATCCCCGGCGTACCTTTTATCCTTTGAGCGATGGCCCTTCCATGCGGAACCACCGGATCACTATGCTCTACTTTCGTACCTGATCGACCTGTATGTCTCTCAGTCAAGCTCCCTTATGCCATTGCACTCTACGCACGGTTACCAAGCGTACTGAGGGAACCTTTAGAAGCCTCCGTTACTCTTTTGGAGGCGACCACCCCAGTCAAACTACCCACCAAGCAATGTCCCCCACAATATGGGGTTAGGCCTCAGATAAACAAAGGGTTGTATTTCAACAATGACTCCACAACGCCTGGCGACGCCACTTCACAGTCTCCAACCTATCCTACACATCATTTATCCAAGGTCAATACTAAGCTATAGTAAAGGTGCACAGGGTCTTTTCGTCCCACTGCGGGTAAACGGCATCTTCACCGTTACTACAATTTCACCGAGCTCATGGCTGAGACAGTGTCCAGATCGTTACACCATTCGTGCAGGTCGGAACTTACCCGACAAGGAATTTCGCTACCTTAGGACCGTTATAGTTACGGCCGCCGTTTACTGGGGCTTCAATTCAATGCTTCTCCGAAGATAACATCTCCTCTTAACCTTCCAGCACCGGGCAGGTGTCAGGCCCTATACTTCATCTTACGATTTTGCAGAGCCCTGTGTTTTTGATAAACAGTCGCCTGGACCTCTTCACTGCGGCCAGCTTGCGCTGGCGACCTTTCTCCCGAAGTTACAGGTCTATTTTGCCTAATTCCTTAGCCATGAATCTCTCGAGCACCTTAGGATTCTCTCCTCAACTACCTGTGTCGGTTTACGGTACTGGTACTAATTACCTGAAGTTTAGAGGTTTTTCTTGGAAGCCCTTAGGCGCACTATCTCTTTGTCCGAAGACTCCGAGTACTATCGTATTTCCCCAAGATCTGTGGATTTGCCTGCAGATCTTATAGGTAGGTACTTCAACGAACTATTCCGTCAGTTCGCGGCGCTTTCATCACTCCGTCACCCCATCACAGTAATTAGTAGTACGGGAATATTAACCCGTTAGCCATCGACTGTCCCTTTCGGGTTCGCCTTAGGACCAGACTAACCCACAGCTGATTAGCATAGCTGTGGAAACCTTAGTTTTTCGGTGTGCGGGTTTCTCGCCCGCATTATCGTTACTTATGCCTACATTTTCTTTTCTAACCAGTCCAGCATACCTTACGATACACCTTCAACCCTGTTAGAATGCTCCCCTACCACTTACAGTAAACTGTAAATCCATAGCTTCGGTAATACGCTTATGCCCGATTATTATCCATGCTCGTCCGCTCGACTAGTGAGCTGTTACGCACTCTTTAAATGAATGGCTGCTTCCAAGCCAACATCCTAGCTGTCTGGGCAGACAAACCTCGTTCTTTCAACTTAGCGTATATTTGGGGACCTTAGCTGATGGTCTGGGTTCTTTCCCTCTCGGACTTGGACCTTAGCACCCAAGCCCTCACTGTTATGAAACATTATATAGCATTCGGAGTTTGTCAGGAATTGGTAGGCGGTGAAGCCCCCGCATCCAATCAGTAGCTCTACCTCTATATAACTTTATGCATAACGCTGCACCTAAATGCATTTCGGGGAGTACGAGCTATTTCCGAGTTTGATTGGCCTTTCACCCCTACCCACAGGTCATCCGAAGACTTTTCAACGTCAACCGGTTCGGTCCTCCACTGTGTGTTACCACAGCTTCAACCTGCCCATGGGTAGATCACACGGTTTCGCGTCTAACACTACTGACTAAAGCGCCCTATTCAGACTCGCTTTCGCTACGGATCCGTGGCTTAACCACTTAACCTTGCCAGCAACGTTAACTCGTAGGCTCATTATGCAAAAGGCACGCCGTCACCCCACGAAAGGGCTCCGACCGCTTGTAAGCGTATGGTTTCAGGATCTATTTCACTCCGTTATTCACGGTTCTTTTCACCTTTCCCTCACGGTACTGGTTCACTATCGGTCTCTCAGGAGTATTTAGCCTTAGCGGATGGTCCCGCCAAATTCAGACAGGGTTTCACGTGCCCCGCCCTACTCAGGATCCCACTATCTATTATACTTGTTACCCATACGGGACTATCACCCTCTATGGTGTCACTTTCCAGTAACTTCCGGTTCCTTGTACATAAAATGTCGTGGTCCTACAACCCCAACAATGCCGTAACATCATTGGTTTGGGCTAATCCGCGTTCGCTCGCCACTACTTACGGAATCACTTTTGTTTTCTTCTCCTCCGCCTACTTAGATGTTTCAGTTCAGCGGGTTTGCCCACCTATCGGTGTACTATGTCTTCAACATAGTGGGTTGCCCCATTCAGGTATCTACGGATCAATCGGTGTGTGCCCGTCCCCGTAGCTTTTCGCAGCTTATCACGCCTTTCATCGCCTCTGAGAGCCTAGGCATCCCCCATACGCCCTTATTTTGCTTATTGTACCAATCATAAAATTAATTATGACCGTTTTTTTTTGCTTTTTACAATAAATTGTAAAAAACGCTTTCTACTTTTTATTATTTTCTTATCTCAATATGTCAATGAACTTTTATTTACTATCTTCACAGTAAATCAGTGGAGAATAACGGAGTCGAACCGTTGACCTCCTGCGTGCAAGGCAGGCGCTCTAGCCAGCTGAGCTAATCCCCCTTTTTAATTAAAAATTAAAAATCGTGAATTAAAAATTATGAACTTTTGATCCTAAATCTTTCAACTTCTAAAATTTCCTTTTTCTAAGCATACAGTCTTTTTAATTTATTTGCTTCTTATAATTTACAATTCATAATTTATAATTAACAATTTAAAAAGTAGTCCCGGGCAGACTCGAACTGCCGACCCCTACATTATCAGTGTAGTACTCTAACCAGCTGAGCTACGAGACTCTGTTTTACTTAAAATTTATTATTTGAACTAACAGCAAGAGTAATTGAATCTGGTGATTCAGAACCTTCTAAATAAACATCTTTTTTCCTCAACGTGTGTTTCCACTAACATTTGAGGCTCTAGAAAGGAGGTGTTCCAGCCGCACCTTCCGGTACGGCTACCTTGTTACGACTTAGCCCTAGTTACCAGTTTTACCCTAGGCAGCTCCTTGCGGTCACCGACTTCAGGCACCCCCAGCTTCCATGGCTTGACGGGCGGTGTGTACAAGGCCCGGGAACGTATTCACCGGATCATGGCTGATATCCGATTACTAGCGATTCCAGCTTCACGGAGTCGAGTTGCAGACTCCGATCCGAACTGTGACCGGTTTTATAGATTCGCTCCTGGTCGCCCAGTGGCTGCTCTCTGTACCGGCCATTGTAGCACGTGTGTAGCCCAAGGCGTAAGGGCCGTGATGATTTGACGTCATCCCCACCTTCCTCACAGTTTGCACTGGCAGTCTTGTTAGAGTTCCCGACATGACTCGCTGGCAACTAACAACAGGGGTTGCGCTCGTTATAGGACTTAACCTGACACCTCACGGCACGAGCTGACGACAACCATGCAGCACCTTGTAATTTGTCTTGCGAAAGATCTGTTTCCAAACCGGTCAAACTACATTTAAGCCTTGGTAAGGTTCCTCGCGTATCATCGAATTAAACCACATGCTCCACCGCTTGTGCGGGCCCCCGTCAATTCCTTTGAGTTTCATTCTTGCGAACGTACTCCCCAGGTGGGATACTTATCACTTTCGCTTAGCCACTGAAATTGCTTCCAACAGCTAGTATCCATCGTTTACGGCGTGGACTACCAGGGTATCTAATCCTGTTCGCTACCCACGCTTTCGTCCATCAGCGTCAATCCATTAGTAGTAACCTGCCTTCGCAATTGGTATTCCATGTAATCTCTAAGCATTTCACCGCTACACTACATATTCTAGTTACTTCCTAATAATTCAAGTTTAACAGTATCAATGGCCGTTCCACCGTTGAGCGATGGGCTTTCACCACTGACTTATTAAACCGCCTACGGACCCTTTAAACCCAATGATTCCGGATAACGCTTGGATCCTCCGTATTACCGCGGCTGCTGGCACGGAGTTAGCCGATCCTTATTCTTACGATACCGTCAAGCTGCTTCACGAAGCAGTGTTTCTTCTCGTATAAAAGCAGTTTACAATCCATAGGACCGTCATCCTGCACGCGGCATGGCTGGATCAGGCTTGCGCCCATTGTCCAATATTCCTCACTGCTGCCTCCCGTAGGAGTCTGGTCCGTGTCTCAGTACCAGTGTGGGGGATCTCCCTCTCAGGACCCCTACCCATCGTAGCCTTGGTAAGCCGTTACCTTACCAACTAGCTAATGGGACGCATGCTCATCTTTTACCGTTGTGACTTTAATTATAAAATGATGCCATTTCATAATACTATGAGGTATTAATCCAAATTTCTCTGGGCTATCCCTCTGTAAAAGGTAGATTGCATACGCGTTACGCACCCGTGCGCCGGTCTCTAATTCCGAAGAAATATACCCCTCGACTTGCATGTGTTAAGCCTGCCGCTAGCGTTCATCCTGAGCCAGGATCAAACTCTTCATCGTATATTTTAATATTATATTGCGATGATATCTATCGGTTCTTTTCAAATCTCTCGATTCTATTACTCTTATTCTTTTGTTTTAACATCTCTGTTAAAACGGCTGTCAATTCAATATGTCTACGAACGTGTATTTCTTTTTCTTTTCACTTGTCTCTCAAAGCGGGTGCAAAAGTAGAAAACTTATTTCTAACTGGCAAATGTTTTTTGAAGTTTTTTTTAAGAAAATTTTCGTCTCTTTTAACTTCTTTATTTACCAATCTTTCAATGAACTTTCCGTGTTTTGCGGGGTGCAAATGTAATATCCCTTTTCGAATCTCACAAGCTTTTTTTAATCTTTTTTGAAAATAAATTTTCAATTTCAATTCCTTTGCTTGTCAGTATTTCGAAGAGCGTCTATCGCTGTTGCGGGTGCAAAAGTACACTCTTTATTCGCTTAAACAATACCTTTTCTCAACTATTTTTAATCTTTTTCAAAACTTTTTCTTAACATTCTCATAACAGCAAACTTAGCGATTTTATCTTTTTATTGATTTTAAGATTTTTCTTATACACTTTGTAGTTTCCATAATGCAATCAGTAGTAGCAATGCCTTTTTTATTGGCTTCGCAGCTTTTTTCCCGCTTCTTTGATAACTTTACAATGATAGCAAAAAGTGCTTTTTAGCCGTTTTATTCGTTTTTATGGAGTTTTACAGCAAAAACACTAAGACACGAAGTTCTTTTACTGAAACCTTATCAATCTCGCGAAGACGCAAAATTTCATTCTCTACCTATATAATAGACACACTTCTTTTGAAAACTGACACCCTAGCCCCGATAGTCCCGAAGCGTCGGGAGGAAATCCTTTTACTTTTTTCTTTAAAAAGCAAAAGATTGCAGTACATAGCAGGAAATAGCTCCTAAAAATTCAAACAAACAGATTCAACACCCAACCGCTTTAGAAAACTATTTACATCAACATCTAAAGACTATACCTATATATAAAGTACAAAACAAAAAAAACTCGCAAGCAAGAACTGACGAGTCATATTATTCAACTTTTAAATCAATCAAATCGAATTGCTTTGACTAGTGAAATCTTTGTTATAATATAGGACAGAATTAGTAACACTAAAAAAAACTAACATTAAACACTAAGACACCCAACAAAACAACTTCATACTTACTCATTTTTCATTTTTCTCCAACACTCCAAAACCAATTTCAAACCCAACATCAATTCTTTCATTATTCAACAAACGGTCGCAATCATTAAAACACAACAACCATCAATATTTCAACTATTCCTTTCCCAAGGTTGAAACCTTGTGCTATAATTGAAATATCAATTTGCTGTTTTTAGTAAAAACACAAAATCCGCAAAGCTTATAAAAACTTTGCGGACTTTGCGTAAATCTTAGCGCTTCTTTGCGGTTAAACAAAAATCTCGATATGTCTTAAATCAAAAAAGCCATCCACAAAAGTGGAAAGCTTTTCATTGGTCTAACTACTAAACCAGCTACGAGTTACAAAGTCGTAGCAAAACAACACAACTAATCTTAGATACCGTATTTGGGCAAAAAAGCCTTTCCGTTAAGAAAGGCTTTTCCCAATATTGCGGTCTGGACGGGACTCGAACCCGCGACCCCATGCGTGACAGGCATGTATTCTAACCAACTGAACTACCAAACCTCTGCGTTATTGCGGTTGCAAAGATAGTACAGAATTTCATTTCTGCAAGCGTTTTGATAAAAAAAATTAAATATATTTTTAAATCTTTAGCCAAAGTTTTGTTTTTCAACTAAATATGTAGTCAATATTTTTTCAAAATTATCGCCAACATTCACCGGAACGTACTTAATTTGGTTCTTCGCACAAGTCAAAGACAGTTTTTTAAAGTACTCTTCTGCCCTTTTTTCATATTCTACTTTAACATTATCGGCAAAAATCGATACTTCTTCACCAGATTCTAAGTCAATAAACTTTCGAGGCGCGTTATCAAAGTCAAATTTAAGCTCTGTTTTATCATCTACAACGTGAAACAAAACCACTTTATGCTTATTGTGCTTTAAATGCTGCAAAGCATTGAACAACTTCTCATCATCTTCTGACTGAAACATATCCGTAAATATGATAATCATCGAACGACGATGCATTTTCTCCGCAATTTGATGCAGATATGTAATTGTATCCGTTGTTTTTTTGACTTTTGGCTGCTCTAATAATTGCTCTAATTTATTGAGCAACATTCTATGATGGCGATCACTTCCTTTTTCGGGAGCATAATATTCGTAACTGTCTGAGAAAACACTTAAACCCACCGCATCACGCTGTTTCTTTAAGATATTCATCAAAACCGCCGATGCCAAAACTGCAAAACCAATCTTCTTTTCATAAAAAGGCTGACCAGATTTTAATTCCGGATAATGCATCGACGACGAATTATCAACTATAAGATGACAACGCAAATTGGTTTCTTCCTCATAACGTTTGGTGTATAAACGATCTGTTTTTGCAAATAATTTCCAATCGATATGTTTTGTGCTTTCACCTGCATTATAAACTTTATGCTCAGCAAATTCAGCCGAAAATCCATGAAACGGACTCTTATGCATTCCTGATATAAAACCTTCTACAACCTGGTTTGCCAGCATTTCGAGATGCTGAAAACTGGAGACTTTCTCTATTTCCGATTCAATTTTCATTCGGTTTCTTTTTTAATATTTTGTGCGCGGTACAAACCGTCCGTCGCCTGCAATAATTTCCTTTTCAGAATTGGACTAAAATTAGGCTTTTCTTTTAAGAATCGCTGCACTTCATCAAAAGCATATTTCGACGAATATTTTCCAACGGTATTACTCAACCAATCTTTTGGAAAGAAAATATCTCCCGTGCGCTGAATTTCATCCACCAAATCTAATGAAAATCTAATATACTTTTGAGCACTTTTCTGACGCAACGGATGATTAAAATTAGCCAAGCCAACAGAAACCCACGCTTCTTTTTCTCTGTTTTTATCTTCTTTTAAGGATTCCATAAAAGCATTTCGAACCGCTTCGTCATTCGATAAAGAAGGTAATAAAAACTCAAATCGCTTTTGTTTGTCCGGATTTGTGATTGTTGTTTTGGTTTTATTCAGGATTTCATCTGCTTTTTCATGCTTGAATATTGCGAGATTCATTGCAATATTGGCATAATCGTCTTCATTGAGTTTTAAACCTGGAATCGCAATTTCTTTATTCCAAATCTGATATAATTTGGCTTTCGCCGAATCTGAATACGCAATCGAGCTGAACAAATTAAACAATGTCTTTTTTACATTACTTGATAAATTTGCTTGTAAACGTTCGTACAAAACATCTTCAAGTTGTTTCTGCGCTTTAATTTGTTGTTTTTCCGTTAAGAATTTCCAAAACACATTACTTGTTTGATTGGTAATTACTTTAAGAACCAACTCGTTTTCTTCTTGCTGAATTCCTTTTACAAAACAATCAAAAACTTTCTTTGGTGCAACATTTCCCGTTAAGGCATTTTCATAAATATTAATATAAGTTGAAGCTCTGGCAACCTCATCTTTCAAAGATAGAACCGATTCGATATTATTTCTGTCAAGCGGAAAAACGCCGTAACCAAAACCATTGTAATTGTAAATGATACTAAGCGGTTTTTCAAATCCAATAGCTTCTTTCAGTGATAACTTCCTGTCTTTTATATTAACACTAAGCACTTTTACCTGATCAGGATATACCAGACCAATATCAAAGATCTGAGGCCAGAAATTCACAGATTTACCTTCTGCCTCCTGCCAAATTTCAAATGACGAAATTCGGTTTTGAGCATCATATTTTATCTGATCATTAAAAATCGCTCTCCCATATCTATTCACCCAAGCATCACTCCATTCTTGTATATCAAGCGGCGTTTCAGCATCCAGAATTTCTACCAGATTACTCCAATTGGCATTATCGTTTGCGTATTTTTTAATGTATTTTTCGATTCCTTTCTGAAAAGCTTCCTTTCCCATAGTAGCTTCTAATTGACGCATCATTATTGGCGCTTTATTATAAATAATGGCTCCATAAAGCGAACCGGCATCTTTTAAATTCGCTAAATGTTGTTTTATCGGATGTGTGCCTAACGAACGATCTTCCGCGTAAGCGTTAGGATAATGTGCCGTTAAAAATTGTAGATTATGATTAATCTTCGGAAAAATTGGATTCATGATTTTGTCTGCCATAAAGTTTGCAAACACTTCTTTCATCCAGACATCATCAAACCATTTCATAGTGACCAAATCGCCAAACCACATATGCGATGTTTCATGCGCGATTAATTTCGCACGATCAAGTTTCTCGCTATCAGTTGCGCTATTATCCAAAAAAAGACTTGATTCTTTGTACTGAATTGCGCCAACATGTTCCATTCCGCCATATTGAAAAACGGGAATCAAAGCAAAATCTAACTTCTGAAATGGAAATTTATAGTTGGTATATTTTTCTAAAAAGTCTAGTGATTGTTTGTGCAAATTAAAAATAGTATCGGTACTTACTCTTATTTTCTCTTCGTTGTTTTCACGATACAACATCGTCATTTCTCGATTTCCTGGTTTCTGAGTTACCGTTTTGAATTTTCCGTCTACAAACGAAAACAAATAAGTGCTCATTTTGTCTGATTCACCAAAAGTATAAGCCGTAAAATCTCCTTTTTCTACTTTCTCTTTTACATCGGCTCCAGCCAAAACCGACCAATCTTTTGGAACCGTTAAACTCAATTTGTAAGTTGCTTTAATATCAGGCTGATCAAAACAAGGGAATAATGTACTAGCGCGATCCGGAACTAGTAAAGTATATAAGAAATCATCATTTCTATTTAAAGACAAATCTCCTGCTATAAACGAAATTTCGACAGTGTTTTTTCCTAAAACTAACTCTCTAGCAGAAATTACAATATGTCCTTTCTCATGAAGAATTGCAGCACTTTTTCCGTTAACCTGAATAGATTTTATATTCTGAGTTTTCTCTTTAAAATCTAAATATAACGGCTCACTTAAATCAGAAATCGTTAAATTCAAAGTTAGATTCGAATTAATTTCCTGTTGTTTTTCTTTCGGAATCTCAAACGAAAGTCCATAAGTTACATTAGAGATTTGATGTTTTCGAAAAATTGCCATTTGCTCTGAAACACCATTATCTAAAACAAGATTTTCTTTTTGTTTCGATTGAGAAAAACCATTTATAGTAAATGCAAGAACACAAAGAAAGCTGTAGAAAATTTTCATTTTTAAAGGAATATATGATTCGTAAAAATAAAAAAAGTTCGCCACAGATTAAATGATTTTCACAGATTAAAAAAATCATTTTAGTCTTTTCAATCTGTGGCTAAAATAAAAAAAGGTCTGACTTGCGCCAAACCTTTTCCAAACTTACTAATTCAAGCTATCCAAAAATGAAATTATTCAGTTTGTTGAAATTTCAAAGTTGTATCCCATAAAGCAACTCTTAAAGCAGGATTTATATCTGGAATACTCACACTAAAAGAATTTATATTACCTGTAGTACTTGGTTTAAATCTAAATCTAGGCTTAGAAAAAACCGGAACATTGTTCGTGACTTCAGCTTTTTCATAAAATCCTGATAACGCCATGTAAGTCGTGAGAGAATTTCCTTCATTATAGGTAAAACGTTCTGCTTTGTTATCGTCTGTAATATAAGACATTGTCACGAGTATGAGTATCAAAAATGTGAATATCAAAAGCGGTAAAAAAGGTTTTAAGGCTTTCATAATAATTTAGGTTTGAGGTTTATTAAACATGCAATTTTTAGAAAATCAATTAGAAAAAAAGATCTATTATTCTGTTTGTTTAAACAGAAAAGAAAAATCTCCTGCATAATAATCATACCTCTTGGTTGACGGATAAACAGGTTCTGTTGCCGAACTTAGTGAATATGCATATCCGGTAATTATAATATTTCCCGCCACAATAGGATAAGTTGTCGAAGATCCGTCCGTTTTTGTTCTGGAGATCCAGTCATCACTATAAACCGATAAAAAATATTCTTTATCTTTAGTAACCTGAATAGGTACTATTGTTTTTTCGAAAGCCATATTTGCTACAGAAACAAACATTTTTTCAGAATGTATAACTGTTTTCGTTGATGCATCCCATAGCGTAATTCTTAAAGCAGTATTTGTATCTGGCATTTTTGCAAAAACAGAAGTTATTTTACCTGTCACCGTTGGCTTAAAGCTAAAGCCAAACTCATAAAATCCTTCATTTTTAACATCCACTGCTTTTTGATTAAATCCTGAAGTTGCCAGATAAGAATCTAAAGGATTTTCGGCCACATAAGTAACCGGAACTTTATTATTATTATTGTCATCATCACCGCTGCATGAAATCGTTAACAGCGCCAGTAATAAAAGCGCTAAAATCGTTTTTAAAGTTTTCATGATAAATTAATTAACTGGTTATTTATTTGGTTTTTAAATGCTTTTATTTCCTTTTGAGAAAACTATTTTTGAATATTAAAATGCGTACAAACTTCTTCGTAACTCATTTTAGTATAATCTAATTTGGCTTCTTTCGATGTCGCCGCAGCAACGCCGCCCGGAATCAAGATATAACGCCAGTTAAGAGTTGATGGAAGACCTACAGTTCCTCCTCCATCATGTCTATATCTGAACAATTTGATTTTCTTTAGAGTAGAAATAGCCGTAATTGTATTCACAAATCCGCCAGCTGTCGAAGTATAAGGCAATGTATAGGTACCAATTCCAAAAGATACATACACTAATATGGTTCCTTTTGAAAGAATATCATCAGACAATTCCGGTGCATTAATAGTAGTAGACATCCCTGAAGTTCCATCTATTGTTTCTGCAGCCGCTGCTGGCGCCGTTATCCATGCGCTATAAATAACATTTGCCGTTCCGGTTGCTCCTACTTGTCCATCAACTCCGTCTTTTCCGTCATCGCTGCTGCATGAAGTTGAAAAAATAGTAAGTAATAAAATGGCAAAAATGGTTTTGGTAATTTTCATAATAATTTGGTTTTAATAATCCATTAAATGGTTAATTTTTAATTCAATAGCGTTATTTTTGTAAAAGCCAAATGATAGAAAAAGAATATTTATTTTATCTGAAGGCTTAATTACAAAACAAATTTGCAGGATTAAAACGGGCAGAAAAACCACCAATAGACAAACAACATTTTAAATAGACAGATAACAATAAAACCGAATCAAATGACCAAAAAATACACTTGTATTATTATCGACGATGACGAAATTGACAGACTTACGGTGTTATCGTTTGCCAAAAAATTTCCGATTTTGGATATTTTAGGTGTTTTTGAATCGGCAGAAGATGCATTTTTATTTATCGAAAAAGAAAAGATTGATATCTTGTTTCTGGATATTGATATGCCGGTTTTGAACGGAATCGAATTCAGAAAACAAGCCTTAGAAATTCCGGTTTGTATTTTTATAACGGCACATCCTGAACATGCGGTAGAAAGTTTCGAAATAGAAACACTCGATTTTATCGTAAAACCTTTAAAATTGGATCGATTTACCCAAACCATAAGCCGAATCGAAGAGTTTATGGAAATTAAACTGAAAGCCTCACTTTTTGAAGCAAGTATTGGCGGTGACACCATTTATATAAAAGAAGGTCACGATCAGACGAAAGTCAAACTACACGAAATTTTATATCTCGAAGCTTTAAAAGATTATACCTTAATTATTACAGACAAAAAAAGACATTGCGTTTTGTCGAGTATTGGCAATCTTTTGAAGGAAGATCATTTTCAATCTTTTATCCGAATTCATAGAAGTTTTGCTGTTCAGAAGCAATTCATTCAGAAAATAAATTCGACCGAAATTCTTCTAAACAATAATATTACGATTCCCGTTGGCAGAAGTTATAAAGAAAACCTAAATCTGTTCTCATGAAAAAAATGGGGTTCTTGTTTTTGTTTTTCATCAACTTAACTGTTGTCGCACAGCAAGAACCTATTCTGGCAAAATATAAAACGCAACCCGAAAAACTTAAAGCCTGGGTTAAATTCTGCAACGACGTTAAGAATTTAGACGATTATCCAAAACTTATAATTAGCGCTGATAAAGGAATAAACCTCTCTCAAAAACACCCTGCTTTTTTGGGTAAGTTCTATTATTTTAAAGGATATGCGTATGAATTCAGCAACAATCAATATCAAAAAGCAGTAGACAATTATGAGTTATCATGGAAATATGCTAAAAAGGCCCGACATCTTAAAATAGAAACCAACACTTTGATGCGTCTTAATTATATGTATTATTCTCTTAATGCAACTGCAAAAAGAGATCATTTAATTGATTACATCAAAACAGTATTAGACACTACAAAAAGCACTTATTCTCAAGCTGTCCTTAACGGGAGTGTTGCCGAATATTACATGGACAATTACGATTATGACACTTTTATTAGTTATCAATTAAAAGCAATAAACTATAAAAAGCAACTCGAAAAAAGCGAAGCAAATTACGAAAACATTGGAATATCATACAGTCAGATTGCAAGTGCGTACACAAAAATGAAGCAATATGATAAAGGAATTGAATACTTAAACGAATCAAAACCTTATATAAAATCGCCGTACGTCAAAGCATTTTTATGCAATTATTATTTGCAATGTTTTGTTCCGTTAAAGAAAATCGACAGCATTCAAAAATATTACAAGCTAATTAATACGTATCCTTCCGCCAAAGATTCTTTGTTTCTGAATTTGAGTTTAGCCAATAGAAGTCTTTCCGAATATTATATTACACAGAACAAAATCGACATTGCTTATAATTATGCTAAAAAAGCAGTTTCATTAGGACAAAAATCGACCGATGAAGAAATTATAATGGAAGCGAACACAACAATGGGAAGAGTTTTATATGAAAAAGGAGATTATAAAAAAGCTATTGAAACTTTGACACTTGCTTCAAAAAATGCTTTTACCTACGACAAGGAATCTTATGTTACGATCAACAAGAAACTATCTCAAAGTTACGCTGCTTTGGGACTTTGGAAAAAAGCCTATGAATACAACGAAAATTACAGCAAGATTAATGACGAAATCATGCAGGAATCTGCCAGCAAGAACATTGCTAATGCCGAAGCACGTTATCAAAACCGAACAAAAGGACAGGAAATAAAAAATCTTTCGGCTCAAAATACCTTTAAAAATATTCAAATTGAAGAAGCCAAAAAGCAGAGGATCTTTCTGATTTCGGGATTAATTCTCGTTGGAATAATTGTATTATTAGTATTCAAACAAAGCCAGAATCGTAAAAAAACCAATGAGAAATTACAGCTTTTGAATCACGAACTCGACGAAGCCAATAAAATAAAAGCACGATTTTTTAGTATTTTAAATCATGATTTGAGAAGTCCTGTTTCGAATTTAATTCACTTTCTACATCTTCAAAAAGAGAATCCGGAACTTATTGATGAAGCCACCGCTTTGCGCATGCAAACGAAAGTGATTTCGGGAGCAGAAAATCTATTATCCTCAATGGAAGATATTTTGTTGTGGAGCAAAAGCCAGATGGAAAATTTCAAACCTCATTTTAAAGAAATCCCAATAAGTGTTGTCTTTGACGAAATGAAAAACCATTTTTCGAGTATAGAAAACATCGAAATTTTATTCGAAAATCCGCAAAATATTATTCTAAATACAGATGAGAATTACTTAAAAACCATCAGCAGAAACTTAACTGGAAATGCCATAAAAGCACTTGACAAAACCCAAAACGGCAAAATAATCTGGAAAGCCTGGCAGGAAAACAATCAAACTTATCTTTCGATTACAGACAATGGTCCAGGCGGAACTCAGGAACAATTCAAAGCTCTATACGACGATTCAGAAGTTATAGGAATCAAATCCGGTTTAGGATTGCATTTGATTCGGGATTTGGCTACAGCCATAAATTGCAAAATCGAAGTCAAATCTCTGCAAGATTCAGGAACCACTTTCACGATTACATTCTAAAGCTTTTTTACGCGATAGATTTTTAAACTTGGCGCCTTTGCGTCTTTGCGCGCAAATTTCACACCACCAATAAAAACGCTTAAAATTATAATCGCGCAAAGACGCAGAGACGCCAAGTTTTTTTTAAAAAGAAACACATTTCTTTTATAATTCTATATGTTTAGAAATTACTCTCAATTTTATTCCAATAAAAAAGGCTTGACTTTCGCCAAACCTCTTTTATATAAATCATAATCTTACGATTACAACAAAGCGTCTAAACTATCTGCGTAGGTTTGTTTCGGAGCAACTCCTACTTGTTTTCCTACTACTTCACCGTTATGAAAAACCAAAACGGTTGGTATGTTACGCACACCATATTTTGCAGCGAATTCTTGGTTTGCATCTACGTCTACTTTACCAACAACTACTTTACCTGCGTACTCTTCGCTGATTTGGTCGATGATTGGACCAACCATTCTACAAGGACCACACCATGCTGCCCAAAAATCTACCATTACTGGTTTATCTGATTTCAAAACTACTTCATCAAAAGTAGCATCTGTTATTGCTAATGCCATAATTTCTTATCTTTTTAAAATTATCGTTTGAATTGTTACTCTTCAAACTAGAGTACAAATTTAAAAATTAAATACAAATGAAACACCATTACCAGATTAGTTTTCATTATAAATGTATTGTCAATAATTATATTAACACGAAAAGTATTATTTATAAGTTTTAACCTACAACTATTTGAACGTCATCTTTTTAAAAAAACGTCAGTTTTTTACCTTATCTTTATTGATCCTGAAAATCCACACGAAATGAGAGAAATTTTACTTCATATAAAAACCTTTTTTCAATCGGTTCGTTTTAAGAAATATGCCAAACGTTTTGGCTTCTTTATTTTGGGACTCATCATTTTATTACTTCTTGCTTGCTGCGGATTATCGATTTATTTCAACCAAAATAAAACCGAAATTATCGCCAAAGTCAATACCAAAATCAACGAAAACATTAATGGAAAGTTTCATATTGGCGATTTTCATTATAAGTTCTTAACTGGTTTTCCCAATTTTACTTTGGCCTTAAAAGATGTCGAAATCAAAGACAATCAATGGCAAACACACAAACATACATTATTAGATGCAAAAGAAATTGAGGTTCGATTGAACGTTTGGAGTTTATTGCAAAACGAAATCAATATTCATAAAATCCTGATTAACGAAGCCAATATTTATGTTTATAAAGCCGAAAATGGCTATTCGAATGCAAATATCTTTAAACCTAAAAAGAAAAAAGATCCTAACAATAAATCCGAAACCGAAACTACCATTGACCAAGTTGAACTAAACGGCGTTCACTTTATTCTCGACAATCGTTTAGGTCACAAACTATTTGATTTTGACGTTGCCAACTTAGCCACAAAAGTAGATTATGACGGCGATAATTGGCAAACAAATGTTTTTCTCGACACGCAAATTGCCAGTTTAGCTTTTAATACCGTACACGGAAGTTTTGCAAAACAAAAGGAACTCAAAGGAACTTTTGCGGTTTCTTATGATTCCGGAAAACAAAAAATAGATGTTGTAACCAAAGGTCTCAAAATAGGTACAGATTCTTTTGATATTACAGCTTATTTTAATTTGGCCAAAGGAAATGCGCTCTTCGGAATCAATATTGGAACAACTATTTTATGGCAAAATGCATCCAATTTATTATCGGCAAACATAAGTTCTAAGCTTAACCGATTTAATCTAAAAAAAGAAATCGATGTGAATTGTGACATCAAAGGCGATTTTAATGCCGAAGGCGATCCCAGAATTGTAGTTCAGCCAATTATAAAAAATAACGAACTCAGCATTCCGGACGGACAACTTACTGATTGTAGTTTTAAGGGTATTTTTACCAATAATTTTAAACCAAAAGAAGGTTTTAACGATGCAAATTCGGCTATTATTTTAACCCATTTTTCAGCAAATTATGAAAATATACCGCTTAAGATTCCGCAATTATCGATTAATAATCTCGAGAAACCATTGGCAACTGGTTACGTAAGTTCTGATTTTGATGTTACGAAACTAAACGAAGCAAGCAACGACAAATGGATTCAGTTTTCTGAAGGTCACGCTACAGCAAATCTCAAATTTCAGTTTGATATTGTCGATTTGTTTATCACCAAACCGCGTTTTATTGGAAACGTAAATGTGCAGAATGTATCTTTTCATTTTATTCCGAAAAATATTCACGCCGAAAAAATCAACGTTCAGCTCGACTTTACCGAAAAAGCTTTGTTGATTAAAAAAATTGCTTACAAACACAATAAAAACATCGTTTATATCGAAGGTAAAATCGATAATTTCCTGAATTTATATTATGATGCACCCGAAAAAATGGTCGTAAACTGGGATATTTATTGCCCAAATATCGATCTAAAACAATTTCTAGGCGTTTTGGCGAGTTCACAAAAAAGTAAAGCAACGCCCAAAAAAGCTACAATGTCTCATCAATTGCGAAATGCAATCGAAAAATGCGTCGTAGATATCAACATCAAAGCCGACAAAATAAATTATAATAAACTGACCGCCACCAATACAAAAGCCGAAATCCAGATGATCGATTCCAGGCTTATTATCAAAAATGGTTCTCTGCAAACTTCTGGCGGAAGCATAACTTTTAGCACTATCGTCGCACCAAATGGAAATAACTTTAATTTTAGTTCGAATGCGCAGGTAAATCGGGTTGATATTGCGAATTTTTTAAGATCGTTTAACAACTTCGGGATCCAGTCTTTTTCGCCAAATAACATCAAAGGAAAACTCAGCAGCAAGGCAAATGTCACCGGATTAATCAATAGTAAAGGCGAATTAATCACCAATTCTATGCACGGAAAACTTGATTTTAATGTCAATCAAGGCGCGTTACTTAACTTTGAACCTATTGTAAAAGTTGGAAAATTTGCGTTTCCGTTTCGCGATGTCAAGAACATTACTTTTAGTGATTTGTCGGGAAACCTCAACATGCGTGGCGAACAAATCGACGTCAATAATCTAACCATCAGTTCCAGCGTGCTCAACTTCGACGTCAACGGAATTTACTCTTTTGGCCGAGGCACCAATCTCGCCCTCACAATCCCACTCCGAAACTCTAAAAACGACGTCAAACTTGCCACCAAAGCCGAACGTGACGCCGTTCGCGACCGCGGAATTGTACTGCATTTAATCGCACTCGACGACGATGGAAAAATGAAAATTAAATGGGGAAAGAAGGATAAAGAGAAGTAATTTTATCACACAATATTGCATAAAAACATCCACTAATTCAACCTATCTTGTCATTGCGAGGAAAGACCTGTTTGCCGTGGCGAAAGCAATCACACTCGAAACTTACCCAATCTGATTTAACAGCAAGCAAATAACAACTGCTAATTCGTCCAATCTTGTCATTGCGAGGGACGAAGCAATCACGCTAGAAACTAGCCAAAGATTTGTCTCTCTAAACAAAGTCCAAGAGTTTCTACAACTTTAAATATATACTGACACTATCCCTAAAATAAGTATCAATACAATCAATCCAATTCCTACCTCATTTATTCTTGAAACTCGCTGTTCAAAATTCTTTTTAAATGATAATACAGCTGGCACAAAAAATAAATTTATTAAAATACTAAATGGTAAAATCAAATAAGAAACACCTTCCGGACCTCCATTTGATAGAAATATAGAAACCGAAACAGGAATAAAATAAATATTTATGATAATGATTAAAAAAGCTATTATTTTATTTCTTCTGCTTATCATAGATTTCTTGATTTAAAATTAACAATCATCACAAAGATATTTTCTTTTCTAGAATCTTAAACGCCAGTCAGAAATGATTGGCGTTTTTTTATGAGAAAAAACTCAAATCATTTTAAAAAATGAGGACAATTGTCAGCACGTAAGTACATTTATCGGTTATGAATCTGAAAGAAAAATTTGGACATAAAATAAAATCCTTAAGAGAAAATAAGCAATACTCCATTGAGTATCTGGCAAATATTGCCAACATCGACAGAACATACATTTCTGATATTGAAAAAGGAAAAAGAAATGTATCTCTTTTAATCATCGAAAAACTTTCAAAAGCTCTTGAAGTAAATATTCAAGAATTATTTAATTATGAAGAATAAATTAACACATATCGAGCTTTTTGCTGGATGTGGAGGAATGAGCCTAGGATTAGATTCCGCTGGATTTGAATTGTTTTTTGCCAATGAATTATCTCCCATGGCGGGAGAAACTTTTGCATATAATATTTTAAACGAAAATCTTAGCTCTTTATCAAAAGAGAAAAAAAATGCTTCTAAATCACTCTGGATCAAAAGTAATTATCCAGAAAATGATTTAGAAAACAGATTACGTGAAAATCCCTTTTCGACATCAATTGGAAAATTTTCCGATTTAGACAAAAACATTAATCTAAAAGAAAAATTACTAATTGGAAACATTGATCATTTATTAGATTTTCTTGACAACAATCCTAAAATTGTTAAGGAACTAAAAGCAAAAAATATTGATTTAGTTTCTGGTGGACCTCCGTGCCAAAGTTTTAGTTTAGCAGGAAGAAGAGAAAAAAACAATCACAAAAATCAATTGCCACTTTCTTTTGCAAGATTTGCAGGATTAGTAAAACCTAAAACTGTTCTATTGGAAAACGTTAAAGGAATAACAGCTCCTTTTACAGAAGCAGATGAAGAAGGTAAACATAAATATTATGCATGGTTGGAGGTTTCAAAAGCATTTGCCTTAGAAGGCTATGTCCCTGTTTGTATGATGCTAAACTCAAAATATTTTGGTGTTCCTCAAAATAGACCACGTTTCATTTTACAAGCGTATAGAAAAGATGTATTTACGAAATTGAAAAAATTGCAGGCAAAGAATGAAATTCTTTTAACATCTGAAAAATTCTACAATTTAGTAATTACTAACAAACACAATTTAGAGAATATTACGGAAAAAGATTTTAAATATTATGATATCGAAAACAATTCAGAATTGTTTGATGGAATAATTTTACCAAAAAAATCTCATCTAAACAATGACTTTATTACCACCAACGATGCTATTGAAGATATAAAGAACACATCAGTTACATATGAATTAAACAAAACCAATGGTCAATATGCAAACTCAATTAATGCAATATTTTCTCATGATTTAAATAATTCAATCCAAATTAAAAATCACGAGATTAGGAATCATAACTTTTTGGTTAAATCTAGATTTCGATTTTATCAAGTTATAGAACAATTCCAAAATGGATTAAAAAAAGGAGCTACTGATTTATTTACAGGTAAAGATATTTCGAAAGATTTATTAAATAAATTAATGGTTGAATTTTCGAAACATGAACTATTATTTATTAATAATGGAAAAGAAATTTCTAAAGTTCCCAAAAACATTGAAGTTGTTGAAACTCTAATAAAATCTATCCCTACTCGTAAACATTCACAAAGGGCCTTGAGAAAACTTGAACCCGCTCCTGCTCAATTAACTATTCCTGATGACTTATGTCATTATGACACTAACGAACCTCGTACTTTAACTGTTCGTGAAATGGCAAGGTTTCAATCATTTCCAGATTGGTATGAATTCAGATCTAAAGTTACAACTGGAGGAGACATGAGAAAGTTTGAAGTACCACAATATACCCAAGTAGGAAATGCTGTTCCTCCATTATTAGCAAAAGCTATTGGAGAAACGATTAAAAAACATTTAAACGAAATTTTATAATGGCAAAATATCAAAGAATTCTTGGGGGCGAAAAAAATGACTTGACTGGCAAGCCTTTTACCAAAGAGGAATTGGAAAAAGTGGGCGACTTATATATTGAAATTAACGGTCAAGGCATTCACGAAAACAATCCCAAAATTCATAATCTTGCCAATGAATTAAATCGAACAATTAGATCGGTAGAAAATCAACTACTAGGCTTTAGAGCAGTTCACACTGGAAAAAGCGGACGAGCAAATTTCAATTCCTTGATTCCTAAAATTTGGAAAGAAAAAAATACTCAGGTTGAAAAAGTTGAAGTATTAAAAGAAAGAGAACTTTTCGATGAGTTTAAATTTAGAATAAGCTCACAATTAAAAAACATTTTAGGAAAAAATTTAATTACCGATGATTTTGTAGCTGTATTTGAATTAGTGAAAAATTCATTTGACGCCCATGCTAAAAAAGTAAAAATTATTTTTGATAAGGATAAAATCACTATTTGGGATGATGGGAAAGGGATGAACAGAAGAGACATTATAGACAAATGGCTTTTCATCGCTTATTCAGCTAAGAATGAAGGAGTAGAAGATATCGAGTTTCAAGAAGATAAAAACATATCTTATAGAGATCGAATAAATCCAAATAGAAGTTATGCCGGACAAAAAGGTATTGGTAGAATGGGAAGTGATAGACTTGGGTCTAAACTCGACATGACAACCAGAAAAGTAAACGATGATACATATTGGAATTTGAAATTTGATTGGGATGAATATGAAGACGATGCATTAGACGAATTCAGTGATATTGAAATTGAATACAAAAATAGCAAAACTACAAATTTTGAAGATTTTGAAAACGGATTAATTTTACAAATCTCAAATCTCAGAAATGTATGGTCAAGAAAAAAATTATTGATTTAAAAAAATCTTTATCAAAACTAATAAATCCTTTTACCCTTCAAAACGAATTTACAATTGAAATTATTTGTTCTAGAGAATTGGGAAAAGACAATGAATTAAAAGAAAATCCTGATTTTAATCCATCAAATATAATAAATGGTGAAGTGAAAAATTTTGTTTTTGAGGCATTAAACATCGCAACAACACAAATTAAGGTTAAAATATTTGAGAATGAAGATCAAGAATATATTGAAACTGAATTAATTGATAGGGGAAATCTAATTTATAAAATAACAGAACCAAATAAATTCAATTATATTCCCTTAGAATCAAACATACTCCTTTTTTATTTAAATACTCCCGCAAAAGCCAGCTTTACGAAGTTGATGGGAATTACTTCATCTGAATTTGGCTCAATCTTTCTATTTAATAATGGTTTTAGAATATTACCGTTTGGAGAACCAAATAACGATCCTTTCAACATTAATAAAAGAAAAGCACAAGGCCGTACAAGATTTTTAGGAACACGCGAATTAATTGGTCATGTTGCAATTTCTGAAAATACTGAACAATTTCAAGAGACATCAAGCCGTGACGGTGGTTTAATAGATTCTCCAGGAACAAGAGAACTTGAAAATTTCTTCTTAGAAACATTAAGAAAACTTGAGAGTTTTGTTGAACCAATTTTGTGGAAAATAAAAAAAAGAACAGGGAATGAAGAAGAAGTTTTTGATTTAACAGCCAAAAATCAAATTCTTGATTTTGTCGAAAAAATTTCAGGAAAGAAAGATATTAAGCTAATTGATTATTCAGACAATCTTCTTAATTATATAACTGAAAACATTGAAGAAAAAAACTTGCCCCTATTTGACAAATTAAGAGCTATTGCATTAAAAGCAAATGATCAAGCAAGTTTATTAACAATTGATCAGGAAGAAACTAAATACGAAAAAGAAGTAAAAAAAAGAATTAAGGCTGAAGAAAAAGCAGCTGAGGAAGAAGCAAAAAGAATAGAAGCTGAAGAAAAAGCAGCTGAAGAAGAGCAAAAAAGAAAAGATGCTGAAGAATCTCTTAAAGAAAAAATAACTGAGAATCTATTTTTAAAATCTGTAAAATCGCAAGATTTTGATGAAGTAATAAGTTTTTTACATCACATTGGATTAGGTTCATTAAATATAGATAATGAATTAAAGCTATTTGTAAAACAATTAAGAAAAGGAAAAGAAATTAATAAGGAAAAGCTTTTAAGAACTCTTGATTACACTTTATTTGAGAATAGAAAAATATTAACTATATCAAAGTTTGCGTCAAAAGCAAATTTCAAACTCTTTACATCATCAGTAAAAATAGATGTTATTACATATTTATCAGAATACATACACAACATATTAGGGCTTGTAGAAAATCAATCACCTAGAATTACAATCGACAGATTAAAAGGAGAAGAATTTCTGATTGATGTAAAGCCAATAGAATTAAATATTATAATTGATAATTTAATAAGTAATTCAAGAAGAGCTAAGGCACAATTAATAAATATAGTCTTTAGAGTAAAAGACACTTATCTCGAAATTAGAATAATAGACGATGGTATCGGTATTGATTCTAAAAATATTAATCAATTATTTGAGTTAGGATTTACAACTACCTCTGGATCAGGCATTGGACTACATCATTTAAAAAAAATAATGGATGAAATGAATGGCTCAATAGAATACAACAATGAGAACAAAAAAAACACAGAATTTATAATCAAAATAAAAAATAATTAATAACTATGAAATTACACAATATACTTTGGATAGAAGATGATCCTAAAATTGTTGAAAACATTACCGAAAGTTTCAGTGAAGCAAAAGACGAAAAAGGATACAATGTAATGCCAACTCATTTTTTAAGTCTAGAAGATCTAGAAAATGATCCCCATCTGGAAATAAGTAGTATTACTATGGCGTTAATTTGTGTGGATTATAATCTTCCAGGTGGATTTAATGGAAATGACGTAATTAAAAAAATCAGAAGTTATAAGGCCAATAAAAATGTTACTATTATATTCTATTCGTTTGCAAAAAATGAAACTGAGCTCAAACAAATTATGGAAAATTCAATAGAAGATATATCAAATATTTTCTTCGTTCATCAAAATGATTTAGAAGACAGAATAATTTTGATTCTCGAGGAATAATTCTTTCTAAATGAAAAAATATATAATTTTAATTTTTAAGTCTATAGATAAAACCATTACTATTAATCAAGTTTTTAAATTATCGTAAAAGTAATAATGAAACTTAATATAGTTAAAATATAATTTTTTACAATCCATAATTACTAAATTCACTTTAAATTCAAGTAATTATGGATTTTCTAAATCCTGAACAACGTTCCAAACTCATGGGTGCAATTCGCAGCACAAATACCAAAGACGAAGTTCGTTTGGCAAAAGCGTTGTGGGCATTAGGTTATAGATATCGTCGAAACAATAAAACAGTTTTTGGCAAACCAGACTTTACTTTCAAAAAAATAAAATTAGCCATATTTGTTGATGGAGAATTTTTTCACGGTAAAAATTGGGATATTGATAGAAATCGCATCAAAACAAATAGCGAATTCTGGATCAAAAAAATTGAACGAAATATACAACGAGATATAGAAGTCAATACTTATCTGGAATCTCAAAACTGGAAAATTCTGCGTTTTTGGAGTAACGATATTAAAAAGAATTTGGATTCGTGTGTTCTTGAAATTCAAAACGCAATTGCAGAAAAACAAGTTTGACAATCGCAACGGAGTTTCTTGCGGAGATTCCTCATTCTTCGGAATGACAAAGCAGGCGGAAGAAGGAAACAATCAGAAAAAGAATAACAATAAAAAAAGCCACTTCACAGTGGCTTTTCGTTTATTATAGTTTAATCATTTACATCCAAATAGGGATTTAAGATTTCGGCTAGTTCATTGAGCCAGAAATAACCTTCTTCAACTCCTTTTGGATCGATTTGCAGGGTTTCGCATTCTCGCATTAAAGACATCGCGAGAAGATAATTTACTCTTCGGATTGCTTTTGCGAAACTTTTAGGATCTGTTGCTTGGTTGAAAAATTCGTTTAACCGCAATTCTGTTTCTTTTGAAAGGGTGTTTAGACTCATAATTTTGAAGTTTAGGAGATATAAAACCCGTATGGGTTAGCTGTCCTACGCCTTCAAAAGCGTTGCAGTTGTTTCCAATACCGCCAGCGTACCACACGGGCAAGAAGTTTTTCATGATCATAATTTTGAAGTTTAGGACTGCGAAGATACCAAAAAACGTTGTGGTTTGTTCGGGTTTTCTTTGTTGATTTAAAAAGTTGTGAATTTTTAGTTTGTTTGTTGTTGCGAGACTTCTCCCGAAGCTTCGGGATCGCTCAGCCTGACAATTGGAATGAAAACGTGACGGAGTTTCTTGTGTGATTTCTCCCTTCGCTCGAAATGACAAACTCTACAAGATTTCTTCGTTATAAAATGATAAACTCGAACAAAAAAAAGCGTAATTATTTTCTTAATATTTTATTAACTCACTTGTGTTTTCATTCTAAAAAAGATAGCTTTGAGAAACAATCATTAAATATAAACCCATATGAAAATTCAAATCAATACCGACAAGAACATCGAAGGACACGAAAGATTAGAAGCTTATTTTTCTGGAGAATTAGAAAAAGGTTTAGCGCGTTTTGAGGAAAAAATAACCCGCATCGAAGTACATTTTGGAGATGAAAATGGAGAGAAATTCAGCTTAAACGATAAAAAATGTGTGATTGAAGTTCGCCCAGTAAAACTACAACCAATAACAGTTACAGAACATTCTGATACGCTTGAAAAAGCTTTTAGTGGTGCGTTGGCTAAAGCAAAAAAATCACTTACGACGACTTTCGAAAAACAGAAAGCGTTTTAATTTATATACCAACAAATACAAAAATGGCATTATCTCAGATTTAGATAATGCCATTTTTTATTTATATTCTAATTCGTTCTGTGTAATTACTTCGCTAATAAAATTAAGATAATAATAACGCTTTTCGCTATTGTAAGAGGTAAATTTGCAGTCCCAAAAAACGAACTTAATCCTTGACGGAAAACAAGCAAATTGATTGGGATTCTCTATAATAATTTTTTAAAATAAACTCATGAAAAAGCAACTACTCGTATTACTAACCGCAGTTTTGTTAAGTTTTGGCGTAAATGCACAAGTAAAATCATCTGAAACAAATGTTCTGGTTTTGATCTATTCTCAAAACGGAGGAACGTATAAAATGGCAAAAGCTATTGCTGAAGGAATTCAGGAATATCCAAATACAAAAGCAACTATAAAACGTGTTCCTTCGATAAATGCAAAAGAAAAACTAAATGCCGATGTTGAGAAATTGCCAGTTGCAACGATCGAAGAATTGGCAAATTATGACGGAATCGCTTTTGGAAGTCCGGTGCATTTTGCAAATATTAGCGCTGATATGAATTACTTTTTCAGCCAAAGTATTCCGCTTTGGACTTCGAGAACTTTAGAAGGAAAACCAGCAACTGTTTTTATGTCGGCAGGATCCGGAGCAGGAAAAGAAGCTGCGATTTTATCTTTCTGGAATATTCTGGCTTCGCACGGAATGATAATCGTACCCACAGGAATTATGGGAACTGCAACTTTGGACAAAACAGTTCCGCAAGGAAATACTCCGTTTGGGGCAACTTCATTGGCCGGATCGCCTGTTGGAACTCGTCCGTCTCAAAGCGAATTGAATTTGGCTAAAGAACAAGGAAAAGCTTTGGCTAGAGCTGCATCTGGATTGAAAAACACAGAGAATATAAAAACTGTAAAAACAACTTCTACAGAAACTAAAATCGACATCAACAAAACTTTAAAAGACAATAATATCGTTCTTCCTGAAGCTCCAAAACCGGTTGGAAATTATGTTCCGTTTACGATTTCTGATCATAAAGTATATATTAATCAAGTGGCTTTGAAAGAAGGAAAGATCTTGAATCCGGGGAAAGTTGGCGCAACGGTTACAGACGATCAGGCGAAAGAAGCAACGTATCAAACAATGCTAAATGTTATTGCGGTTCTAAAAGAAGCTTGCGGTGGCGATTTGAACAAAGTAAAACAATGTGTGCAATTAACGGGATATTTTAATACTACTCCAGAATATACGCAACATGCTGCGCTTATGAATTCGGCTTCGAATTTGACGGCTTTGGTTTTTGGCGAAAAAGGAAAACATGCCAGAGCTACAATTGGTGCGGCTTCTTTACCGATAAATTCGGCTGTTGAAATTCAGGCGATTTTTGAAATTGAATAAAAAGGAAGTTTTACCGCAAAGGGAGCAAAGGATTACGCAAAGGTCACGAAGTTTTTTGCATTATGCTTTGCTTTGAGATCGCAAAGGAATTGTGTTCAAAACGTTAGACGCACTGCTGTGCGTCTCTACGGAAAATTGGAACGAATCTCATATCATTAATTTCTTTGTTTACGTAAGCGTGAGGGATAGAGCTAAGCTACCGAAGTAGCAGTGAAAGCCCGACAGCAATAAAAAAAGGGGCCGACTAAGCGATTTGCATAGTTGGCCCCTTTTTTTATTGGTGGCACGCCCAGATTATTATTGGCGTTATATTATGATTTTGGCAATGGTGCTCCAACGGCAATATCGCAACGGTGACCTGCTTGTCCGTGTGGCGGATTCATTCCTTCGGCCGTTGCAACTGGCTTTTCGGTACTTAATAAAGTAGGAACAGCATTATTAGCCGGCGGCGTAACTGTAAAATTCTGCGATGTACTTCCGGTTTGTGCAGGAGTTGCAGCAACTGGTTTGGCTACCGGAGAATTTAAAGGCGCTCCAACAGGAATATCACATCTGTGTCCCGGTTGACCATGCGACGGATTCATTCCTTTGGCTACTTTTACCGGAGCCGCAGTTGTTGTAGTGACTACTTGTTGCTGGCTTGGATTCATTTGAACCGTTTGTACAGGTTGCGCATTCGCAGTTTGTCCTTGTTGCGTTGGTGCTGAATTTAATGGCGCGCCAACGGCAATATCGCAACGATGTCCGGGTTCTCCGTGAGCAGGATTTAATCCTTTGGTTTCTCCCAAAACTGTATTTGGATTTGTTGCCGGCATTTGAACTACCGATTTCGCTTTTGCTGTGTCTTTTTCCAATCCTAATTTAACTAATTCAGAAGTTGGTGTGTTTTCTTGTGGTTCCAATTCCTTTTTGCAGGAAACAAAAAGTAGTGAGGAAACAATTACGGAACTGATAAGTATTTTTGGATTCATGATGTCTATTTTTAAAGCACTCAAATATACTAAATCATCTTATACCATATAAGTGATATAAGTTAATTTAAGTTTTGCTTTTTTATTTAGTCTCGCAAAGGCGCGGGGGCGCAAAGAAAATTAACTTGGTGTCTTTGCGCCTTTGCGAGATTAAATCACCACAACGAACAAAAATAAAAACTTGGCGTCTCTGCGCCTTTGCGAGATTAATCTATAATATTGCTTAACTTTAAACCAAAACATAAATCATGAAAAAATCACTTCTACTTCTATTATTCGTTGCTTCTTTTGCAAATGCGCAAACTTCGGAAAAAGATAAAGTCAATCAAACTATCGATGCCTGGCATAAGGCTGCCGCCGATGTGAAATTTGATACTTATTTTAATTTAATGGCTGATGATGCGATTTTCATCGGAACGGACGCTACCGAAAACTGGATTAAAAAAGACTTTAAAGTATGGGCAAAACCTTTTTTTGACAAAGGAACAACTTGGAATTTTACAGCTCTTGAACGTCATATCTTTTTTGATAAAACCGGAAAAATTGCATGGTTTGATGAATTACTAAATACGCAAATGAAAATTTGTCGCGGTTCAGGTGTTTTGGTAAAAGTGGGGAAAGAATGGAAAATTCAGCATTATGTTTTATCAATGACGATTCCGAATGATGATATTGATGCGATCATTAAAGTAAAAGCGCCAATCGAAGATGTTTTGATTGCAAAGCTTCAGAAAAAATAAACATTTTTGAACTTTGTTCTTATAATCCTAACTTTTCTAACACTTTAGCGAATTCGGTATCAATTTAATTATAATATAATTGACAATATTAGTCCTATTTTGGAAGTTCAAAATAAGATTGTCTCAAAAAAACGATTCGAATTTTACAATATTAACTAAAATAAAAGCTATACCTCTATTTTAACAGCCCTTGAAATCAAAATCTTTATTTTTTTTTAACTTTGACCCCAAAAAAAATAGGGTTAAATAAAGTATTTGAAAAATGAAAATAGAAAAACGCTGGATCATTTCCTTTATTATTATAAGTATTGTTTGTATTACCGGCGCATTTTGGCCAACTGTTACTCAAAATAGTTATGTATTATCTGAATTTGGCACAACCGATCATATCGTTCCTGCCGATGTTGCCTGGATGTTAACTTCTTGCTGTCTGGTTTTGATTATGACACCGGGATTATCGTTTTTCTATGGAGGAATGGTAGGCAGAAAAAATGTGATTTCGACCATGTTGCAAAGTTTTATTTGTTTGGGCGTTGTTACACTCTTATGGGTTGTCGTTGGTTTTAGTCTTGCTTTTGGTGATCCTGTAGGATTTGGTTCCGGAGATCATTTTTATAGCTTCTTTGGTAATCCAACAACTTTTGCTTTTATGGATTATGTGGGCGTTTTGCCTCATAAAAAATTAGCAAGTACGATTCCGTTTATGTTATTTGCTTTGTTCCAAATGAAATTTGCGATCATTGCTCCGGCAATTATTACAGGTTCTTTTGCAGAGCGCGTTCGTTTTATATCGTATTTATTATTCATTAGTTTGTTTACCATTTTTATTTATGCGCCTTTGTGCCATTCAGTTTGGTATCCAACAGGAATTTTAGGGACTTATTTTGGAGTGAAAGATTTCGCCGGAGGAACTGTTGTACATATGAGTTCAGGATTTGCAGCTCTTGCGGGAGTTCTTGTTTTAGGAAAAAGAAAAAATAGCGCTCATATACCAACCAATATTCCGTTTGTATTATTAGGAACGGGAATGTTATGGTTTGGATGGTTTGGTTTCAACGCTGGTTCTGCACTTGCAGCCAACGGAACTGCTGCAATGGCTTTTGCAACTACAACAACATCATCTGCTGCTGCAATGTTAACGTGGGTTTTCTTTGATCGAATGAATGGCAGAAAAGTTTCGGCTCTTGGAGCTTGCATTGGAGCCGTTGTAGGTTTGGTTGCTATAACGCCTGCTGCGGGATTTGTGTCGGTTCCTGAAAGTATGTTTTTCGGATTTATAACTGCATTAGTTTCAAACTCTGTTGTAAACTGTCGTTTCTCTAAAAGATTTGATGATACGCTTGACGTTTTCGCTTGTCACGGTGTTGGCGGAATTATGGGAATGATTCTAACAGCTATTTTCGCTCATGGCGAAGATGCAAGTTTACTTCATGGCGGATGGAATGTTTTCGGTCACCATATGATGGCGTTGGTTTTGGTTTCGATCTTTACTTTCTTCGGAGCTTATTTATTGTTTAAAGTAACCAACTTTATTATTCCGCTTCGTGTTTCTGAAGAAAACGAACATATTGGACTTGATTTATCACAACATGACGAAACTCTTGATCCAAAATTAAAACCTATTACTGAGGCTCATTACGGATAAAAAAATATTCTTAATATTAAGATTAGCCACGAATTCACGAATTTTTTCTTCTTCTATTTTATAGTAATTGATAATTAAAAATTCTTGAATTCGTGGCTAATTAACTTTAAACGTGTTTCGGCTATTTTCATTCGTTTATATTCCTTAATTTTGCTGAAAATTTTTGTAAAAGTGGGAAGTAAAAATAAACTAAAAAGATTCAGAGAAAACGAAACGTTTCAAAACGTTTTTCAACCAACAAGAGAAGAAGTTGTAGGCGATTTAATGCCTTTGAAAGGAAAATGGAACTCTGATTTCTTTAAAAATGACAATCCATTAGTTTTAGAATTAGGATGTGGAAAAGGAGAATATTCTGTTGGATTAGCAGAAAGATATCCTAACAAAAATTTTATTGGAATAGACATTAAAGGTGCTCGTTTCTGGAGAGGTGCAAAAACCGCTGTAGAAAACGGTCTTCATAATGTTGCTTTTGTTCGAACTCAAATCGAATTAATCAATCATATTTTTGCCGAAAATGAAGTGGATGAAATCTGGATTACTTTTCCGGATCCGCAAATCAAATACAAAAGAACAAAACACAGAATGACCAATTCGGAGTTTTTGAAATTGTACAAAAGAATCCTTAAAAAAGACGGTGTCGTAAACTTAAAAACCGACAGTGAATTCATGCACGGATATACTCTTGGATTGCTTCACGGTGAAGGACATGAGGTTTTATATGCAAACCATAACGTATATAAAAACGAAGGAAGTCCAGAAGAAGTTACTGCTTTTCAGACTTTTTACGAGAAACAATATTTAGAAATTAATAAGGCAATTACGTATATTCGCTTTAAAATTAAAGACTAATTTAATTTTAAAAACGATTTTTCAAACCCATTAAATAACTGAATGGCATTACTTACCCCATTACTTTCAGGTTTTCTTGCCGCTTTCATTGGGATTATTCCGCCTGGATTAATCAACATGACCGCAGCCAAAGTAAATTTGAAAGAAGGCAAAAAGAATGCTTTATGGTTTGTTGCCGGTGCCATTTTGGTGATCTTTTTTCAGGTTTCTTTGGCCGTTTTATTTGCTCAGGTAATTGATAATCGTCCGGATGTTGTAACGCTGTTACGCGAAATTGGGTTTGTTATCTTCTCAATATTAACGATTTACTTTTTGTTTGTCGCCAAAGAACCAAAAGCAAAAAAATCGAAGATTAAAAAGAGCAGTAAAAAAAGTCGTTTCTTTTTAGGAATGCTGCTCTCAGGTTTGAACTTTTTTCCAATTCCGTATTATGTGGTTGTGAGCGTTACTTTAGCTTCTTATCACCTTTTTGCATTCGAAAATAACATTATTTTTACTTTTGTTTTCGGATCTGTTTTGGGTTCATTTGCAGCATTATACAGCTACATTGGCTTCTTTGGAAAAATAGAAAAGAAAACCGATTATATCATGCGAAACATGAATACTATTATTGGTAGCATCACAGGATTAATTGCCATCGGAACGCTTTTTAATATTCTGAGTTACTATTTCGGTTAATTTTAAAATTATGGCTGAAGATAATTTTTTCGAAAGAGTTTATGCGATCGCCAGACAAATTCCATATGGAAAAGTAACTTCTTATGGCGCTATTGCGAAAGCTTTAGGAACCGCGCGTTCCGCCCGAATGGTCGGTTGGGCAATGAATGCCTGTCACAATATGGATGATGTTCCTGCACACAGAGTTGTAAACAGAAAAGGTCTTTTGACCGGAAAACACCATTTTGACGGAACCAATTTAATGCAGCAACTTCTGGAAAGCGAAGGCATTATTGTAGAAAACAATCAAATTATAAATCTCGAAAAACACTTTTGGACACCTGAAATTGAATTTTAAAAGTTTTTCACCATATAAGTGATATAAGTTCATTTAAAGTGTTGTCTTGATTTACTTTGTCATTTAATCTCGCAAAGACGCGAAGTCGCAAAGTTTTTATTTTTAAATTTTCTTTGCGACTCTGCGTCTTTGCGAGATTAATAAAAATAGCTTCACGTCTTTGCGAGAGATTTATACGTAATCCTTAATATGAACTTATATCACTTATATGGTTTAAATTCTAAATCAAGCAAATCACGAAACTCGTTTTATCTTCATCGGTTTGGTAGCTTAAATAACCGCCGTGGGCTTCTATAATATTTTTCGAAAGTGTTAATCCAATTCCGGCGCCGTCTTTTCTTGTGGTGAAAAATGGTAGAAATACTTTGTCTCTAATTTCCTGATCGATTCCTTTTCCGTTGTCTGAAATAACTATAAAAAAACGATTATTCTCTGTATAACTGGATAAAAACATTTTCTTTTCGCTCTTTTCTTTTAGAGCATAAATACTGTTTGTAATCAAGTTAATAATCACTTGTTCCATCTGATTTTTATCTATCAAAATAGAGCGTGAACTGTGAATCTCATTAATCAATTCAATATTTTCTGCTTTTAGAATTGGATCCATAATTCGGAGGCAATCCTGAAAAAGCGCATTTATTGGCGTCATTATTTTTGTTGGCGTCGGAAGCATGGCTAATTTTCGATAATTCTCAACAAAAACCTGTAAATGATCGCTTCGATTAATAATGGTCGAAATACTACTTTTTATATCGTCAAAATCATCGTCTTCTAGTTTATCCTGATCAACAATGTGGAGTAAATTCTGCGAAAGCGCACGAATTGGCGTTAGGGAATTCATCAATTCATGCGAAATAATCTTCATCAGATTTATCCACGCTTCTTTTTCTTTTTTCTCAATTACACGCTGAATACTATCTAATAAAATTATAAAATACTCTTTATTATATGACTTTGCGTGTGAGGTTTGGAGCATAAAAGTCTGCAAATCCTGTTCTTCTATTTTAATCGAAATTGCCGATTTTAAATCTGTAAAACCAAAATTTTCGACTTCTGAACAAAGTGATGGCAAATAGTTTTTAAGATATTTCCAATGACTGACTTTTGGAACTTTAAATAAGTTAGAGAAACAATCGTTCATCAAAAAAATATTCCATTCTTCATTTTCTTTTTCTAAAATTAAAGTCGCCGTATCAATACTATTTAAAATAGATTGGTAAACAAGTTCTTTTGAAGTTTGTTCTTGTTGCTGCACTTTTAACGCGTCATACAGTAGATATAAACTTTTGAAACTCTCTCTTTTATTGACTTCAGGAAAATTAGTCGTAAAATCATTTTTCAATATAGATTGCAATGTTCTGTCATAAAACAATAATCTGTTTTTGACAAAAAAGTACATTTCAAACAACATTATGGCGCCAAAAAAACCAACTAAAAACGCATTGTAATAAAACATTTTATAGATTAAAAAAACGCAAAAGAAAAAGAGCATCATTATAAACAATACTCTCACAAACAATGCATTATAAAACTTCCAGTTTTTCATTATTTTATTTTTTTCTTGCCACTTATTCAAAATTTTAACCGCAAAGTTCGCAAAGGATTTACGCAAGGTTCGCTACAACGGCTTTGCGAACTTAATAAAGCCAATTGCAAACACAGTAAAAAAAATTTTGCGTGCTTTGCGGTAAAATCACACTGTGTTTAAATATTTTTTAAATCGTACTTTTCAATTCTTCGATATAATGCAGCTCTTGACAAACCTAATTCTTCGGCTGTTTTACTTATGTTTCCGTTGTGTTTAAATAGGGCTTTTTCGATCACATTTCTTTCCATTTCAGATAATGGATTTTCGTCGTTTTCCTGAAAATCTTCAAAGTTCAAAATATCTAAATCATGAACAGAAATTGTATTATTATCAGCCAAAATCAAGGCGCGTTCGATCTTATTTTCCATTTCACGCACATTTCCTTTCCATGGATATTTTTCTAAATATGGCGCGACATTATCGTCAAATTTCCATCCCGAAGCTTCGGGACCATGATTGTATTTTTCGGCAATTTGATCTAGAATAAAATGAGCCATTGGAACAATATCATCTTTTCGTTCGCGCAATGATGGCAAATAAATTTCCATTGTATTGATTCGGTACAATAAATCTTCGCGGAATGTTTTGTTTTTTACCTCAGCTTTAATATCACTATTTGTTGCCGCAACAATTCTAACATTTAATGGTCTGGCTTTGCTTTCGCCCAAACGCGTAACGGTTTTAGTTTGCAGAACATGTAATAATTTAGCTTGCAGATGAAGTGGAATATTCCCAATTTCATCCAGAAAAATAGTTCCTCCTGAAGCCATTTCAAATCTTCCGGGTGTATCTATTTTGGCATCTGTAAAAGCTCCTTTTGCGTATCCGAAAAGTTCACTTTCGAATAAATTATCACTCAAAGAACCTAAATCAACGTGAACGAAAGGTTGATTTTTACGTTCTGAATTCTCATGAATAAACTCCGCAAAAACATATTTACCGGTTCCATTTTCGCCCAAAATCAAAACATTAGCATCGGTTTTAGCCACTTTTTCAGCAATAGAATAAGCTTGTTTTATTTTTTGTGAAGTTCCAACGAAGTATCTTTTCTCGGTTTTTTCGACAACAACTTTCTTGGTGTTTTTTCTGCTTTCGACAACAGCTTTATCTATTATTTCAAGTAATTTTTCATTATGCCAAGGCTTTAAAACATAGTCAAAAGCTCCAATTTTTATTCCTTCAACAGCTGTTTCAATTTTACCAAATGCGGTCATTAAAATCACAATTGTTTGTGGCGAAAGTGTTTTAATTTCTTTTAGCCAATGAATTCCTTCTCGCCCATCTTCAAAACCAATTCGGTAATTCATGTCTAATAAAACCACATTTATATCATTTTCACTTAAAAGCGAAATGATTTTTTTCGGACTATTTGTCGTGAAAATAGTTTCAAAATGCTTTTTGAGAATCATTTTTGCCGAAAAAAGAATTTCTTCCTGATCGTCAACAACTAATATTTGGGCTTGTTTTTTTCGCATGCTGTCTTTTTTTGTCCGATATCGAACGGTCAACTGTTCATTATCGAACAGTCATTTTTTTAACTGGTTTCCAAAGCTTCTTTAAAATCAAGGCTTTACAAATAATAAATTTTATGGCACAGTATTTACCTATTGACTATCAGTAAATTATTTAAAAAATGGACAAGGTAATCCCTCGTAAAAATAGAAAATTTAGATATCTGACAATAGCAATTACTGTTTTTTTAGTTTTGGCTGTTATTATCTTTTTCTCGTTTAGTACAAAAAGAAGTCTGAATGTAAAATCAGATGAGCTTTCAATTCAAAAAATCGAAAAAGCTTTTTTCGAAGATTTCGTCGTTTTTCAGGCCAAAGTTGAGCCTCTAAATGTAATGTTAGTAAATGTTACTGAAGGCGGATCTGTAAAAGAGATTTTTGTCGAAAATGGTGCAATGGTGACCAAAGGACAATCGTTGGCACGTTTATACAACCCAAACACAGAACTTAATTACCTGACTCAGGAAACGGCAATTATTGAGCAAATCAATAATTTGAATACCGGAAAACTGAATATTAGAAATCAGGAATTAAGCCTTAATAAAGATTTGGTTTTAATCGAACATGATTATAATGACGCCAAAAGATTGTATGATATGAACGCCAAATTATATGATAAAGAGGTGATTTCTAAAAATGACTGGAATACGTTTAAAGAAAGTCTTCGTTTTCAGGAAGAACGCAAAAGAACGATTCAGCAAAGTATTCAGAAAGAAAAACAAACGAATCAAATTCAGATTTCGCAAATAAATCGTTCGATTCAAACTATGGAGAAAAGTTTGGATATTTTAAGAAACAACAAAAAGAACTTCTTAATTACTGCTCCGGAAACTGGTAGATTGACTTCATTTGAACCTGTTTTGGGTAAAACCTTTCAGGCTGGAGAAAGCATTGGAAAAATAGATTCAAAACGTGGTTACAAACTTACGGCTGATGTTGATGAATTTTATCTGGAAAAAGTTCGTGAAGGTTTAAAAGGTCAAGTCGAATTTAAAGGAAAAATTCTTGAAGTTTTAGTTACAAAGGTAATCCCTGAAGTTAAAAGCGGTCATTTTACTGTAGAATTGGCTTTTGTATCTAAGGAAGAAATTGTTTTACAAGACGGATTAAGTTTTGGCGTAAAATTGATCTTGTCTGAAAAGAATAAAACTTTGGTTATCCCAAAAGGAAGCTTTAATCAGGAAACTGCTGGAAAATGGATTTTTGTAGTTAAAGGCAATAAAGCCGAAAGAAGAAACATAAAACTAGGCAGAGAAAATCCTTCGTATTATGAGATTCTGGATGGCTTAAAAGAAGGTGAATCTGTGATTACTTCTTCATATGTAGATTATAAAGACATTGAAGAGTTATCCATTAGTAACTCGCAGGCGCAGTAAATTTGTTTCAAGTTTCAGGTTTCAAGTTTCAAGTTTTAAACCCATTTCACAATTCATAATTAACGATAAGTTTCAATCATCAATCAAAATCATCAATACGCAATTAATAATTCATAATTAACAATTTACAATTAATTTCAATCATCAATCAAAAAACATAATCAACAACAATTAAAACCTTAAAAAATATGATAACAATTCAAAATTTAACCAAAGTTTTTAGAACTGAAGAAGTAGAAACCTCAGCTTTGAGTGGCATTAATTTAGAAATTAAACAAGGTGATTTTTTAACTATCATGGGACCTTCTGGTTGCGGAAAATCGACTTTACTGAATATCATTGGTCTTTTGGACGGCGCTAATGGCGGAAGTTATAAATTATTAGGTCAGGAAATGATTGGCTTAAAAGAAAAAGGAAGAGCTCAGGTTCGTAAAGAAAATATCGGATTCATTTTTCAGAATTTCAATTTGATCGATGAACTTTCTGTTTATGATAATATCGAATTGCCGTTGCTTTACAACAATGTGAAAGCATCTGAAAGAAAACAAAAAATTGAAGCTATTGCTGAGAAACTAAATATTTCGCATCGTTTGAAACATTATCCGCAACAACTTTCGGGAGGACAACAACAAAGAGTTGCTGTTGCAAGAGCTTTGGTAAATGATCCAAAAATCATTCTTGCCGATGAGCCAACCGGAAATCTGGACAGCAAGAATGGTAATGAAGTTATGGAGCTTTTGACTGATTTGCATGCAAAAGGCGCCACAATTTTAATGGTTACGCACTCTGATTATGATGCTTCGTTTTCGCAAAAAACGATTCATATGAAAGATGGTGTTATATTCTCTGAGCGATTAAATCAGAGAAATGTAGATGTTTTTATGGACGCTAAATAATTCTAAAATGATCAACTTTATTATAACTGTAATCACTTTCCTGGTAGGTTTTGTTTGCAAAATATTGGCTATTATCTAAAACTAATCAAAGAACTATAAAAAAATAAGCAATGATTTTTAACTGGTTTAAAATATTTATTTATCATTTAAAGCAAAACAAATTGTTTTCGTTTTTAAATGTCCTTGGCTTAAGCATTGGAATTGCGGGAGTTATTTTTGCAATTTTATATTGGAACAACGAAAACTCATACGATCAATGGAATCCCGAAAAAGAAAACTCTTATCAGGTTTTGAATGTAATTGGTGGAACTGGAGATACTTGGGCAACAAGTTCAATTCCTTTTGGAAGAACCTGTAAAGCAACGATTCCGGAAATTGAACAAATTTGTTTTTTAAACATTTGGTACGGTGAGTCTGTTATAAAATATCAGAATCAAAAAGTAATCGATAAAAAAATCATGGTTTCTGATGAGAACTTTTTTGATTTTTTCCCTTTTCCAATTATAAAAGGGGATAAAAAAGCCATCTTAAAAGAAAAAAATAGTGTCGCTATTGCAGAAGAACAAGCGAATTTACTTTTTAAAAATGATGATCCAATTGGAAAATCAATCTCTTACAACGATAAATCTTATATCGTAAAAGCTGTTTATCGCATTGTAAAACCGTCGTCTTTTGAACCAAATTATGTTTTTGGCGGACTTGTGCGTGAACAGGATTTCAACCAATGGGGAAATTTTAATTATGGCTTGATGATCAAAATCAAAAAAGATGTGGATCCTGCTTTAGTTTTAAAGAAAATGCATAATGTTAATTATGTAAACAGAACTTTAAAAGATGCTAAAGAAAGTGGTCAAACGGTGGCGCAATACATCAAAGAAAATGGCGAAATCAAAGTTATTCTTGATCAGTTAAAAACTTTACACCTGCATGGCACAAAAGCTTCCGGATCTACAACTCCTGAAGGAAAAGGAAATCTACAGCTTCTTTATATCATGGCAGGATTATCTGTTTTGATTTTGATTTTGTCGCTTGTAAATTATATCAATTTAGCAACAGCTTCGGCTATAAAACGTGCCAAAGAAGTAGGTGTTCGTAAAATTGTTGGCGCAAGCAAAAATCAAATTATTGCTCAGTTTATTTTTGAAACTGCCATAATTGTTGTTTTGGCAATTATTTTTGCGCTGGCAATCGTAGAACTTTCTTTACCTTACTATAATACCTTTTTGAAGAAATCTTTGACTATGAATGGCAGCGAATTTTATCTGCAGCTTCTTTTCATATTTGGATTAGTAATCATTCTTGCAGGTATTTTTCCAGCCGTTTATATCTCAAATTTTGAAACTTTGAAGGTTTTAAAAGGAAACTTTTCAAGAAGTAAAAGTGGTATCTGGATTAGAAATTCAATGCTTATTTTTCAATTTGGAATTGCAGCTTTTTTCATCATTGGTGCCTTAATTGTAAATTCTCAGGTTGATTATATGATGAATAAAAATCTTGGTTTTAGCGGTGATCAGGTTATCAGAATTCCTTTTAAATCTACAGATTATAACCATAAGGCTCAGAAATATTTTACTGCAAAACAAGAAATCAGTAAAATGTCAGGAGTTGAGGATGTTTCTACTTTTGCGGGTACTTTTGGGAACAGCACAAACTCAAGTTCCGGTTTTACACACAATGGTGTTTTTGTTCAGCCACGAAACGTAGAAATGGATTTTGGTTTTCTGGAAATGATGAAAATTAAAATTGTCGAAGGCCGAAATTTATCTCCTAAATTCGCTTCTGACACTATTGATAATTGGTTAATAAATGAAACTCTGGCTAAAACATTAGGACTTAAAAACCCTATAAATACAGTAATCACATCAGGTTGGGGAAATGAAAAAGGAAACTTAAAATTTAAAGTGGTTGGTATTGTCAAAGACTTTAATATTACAGGACTTCAGAATAAGGTTCCGCCAATGGTTTTTATTAATCTTAAAACTCTAAAATGGAATAACTTTGATAATGTTTATGTAAAAGTTTCTCCAAATAATCTGACTGAAACTTTAGCTAAACTAAAAACATATTGGGAGAAAAATGTAAACCCTGATTATCCTTTTGATTATGAATTTGTCAATAAAGGATTTGCCAAAACTTATGAAGAACAAGTAAAACAAAAGGATTTGTTTTTCATTTTGAATCTTGTTGTAATCATCATTGCCATTTTTGGATTGTTTGCTTTAGCATCATTCTCAATGGAAAGAAGATTAAAAGAAATTGCGATCAGAAAAACTTTGGGCGCCGAAACAGATGTTTTATTAAAAGCATTATCTAAACAATATGTTCTGTTTTGCTTAATAGGATTTGCTATCGGAATTATTCCGGCTTACATTTTATTACAAAAATGGCTTGAGAATTTTGCTTTCAGAATCGGTGTTTCGGTTTTTCCGTTTACTATTGCACTGATTTCTTTAATGGTTCTGACTTTGCTAATTGTCTTGACAAAAGCTTATCAGGTTACTAAAATAGATATCTTAAAATACTTAAAATACGAATAAACTTGTAGACCATTTTTTTTAAAGAAACCCGTCAGATTTTATTAATCTGACGGGTTTCTCTATTATTATTTAATAACTGAATATCTTATTTTGAAGCAACAGAATCTGAATACAGTAATTTATCCAATTGTGGGTCTCTGTCGTATACATCAGGATAAAAACCAATTTCGCCATCGTCATTTACCCAAGCTGTAAAATAACCTATATAGATTGGAATTTTATTTTTAAGCTTGCAAGTTGTTTCTTTTTCGCCGCTCATTGCCTGATTTATTTTATCAACTGGCCAATCCGGATCGTCTTTTAAGATTTCGAGTGCCAAATTTTTTGCTTCTTTTACGTTGATACAACCGTGGCTAAAAATACGTTTTTCAAATTCAAACAAACTTTTTGCCGGAGTATCATGAAGATAAATATCATTCGGATTTGGAAACATGAATTTAACTAATCCCAAAGAGTTTTTAGGTCCTGGTTTTTGTCGAACATTCCCTCCATTCCATTCCATATTATGATCTGCGAGATAATTTTTATCTTCGGCCATTTTGAGTTTTAGCTCATTTTTAATGATACTTTGCGGAACATACCAATACGGACTAAATACAATTCTGTCCATCATTCCGCTAAAGATTACTGTCTCGGTCATTCGGGTTCCCACAAAAACGTCTGATACTAAATCATATTTTCCATTTTTAACATAAACCAGCCTAAACGATGGTATATTAACCATTATATATTCATTCGCCTGTGCCAGATTTGCCGGTATCCAGCGACAACGTTCCATATTTAGCATTATAGTTTTAATTCTTTTGCCAATTGGCTCATTCATTTGATTGATATGATCTCTGGTTAATGTATAATTTAAGGTGAGTCCGTATCGTTTTTTGTATTTTAAAATCCCTGCCATCATTTCCTCGTCATATACATCTCTTTTAGAATCTTGCGCCAAATCTCCCACAACAAACAAACGTTCTCTAATTTGTTTTACTGCAACGCCACTATCAAAAGGTTTTAAGTCTTTATAATTTGCACTGTCAATCTCTATTTTTTTCCATTGATTATTTTTTTCGATGTTACGGTATCTTTGCAAGACTGATTTAAGCTTATAATATTGTCCATACAAAAGATTCTCGTCTTTGTTTAATCTTGCAGGATCAACCATAAGAGAATCTAATATTTTGGTATAGGAAATTGTTTTTGTCGGCAAGAACCAACCAATCTTCTTTAAAGTAGCGGGATCAACTCCTGAATAAACATTGCTGGCATAAAACACATACATATTAGACAGCAAAAGTTCTGTGTCGATTTGAGGTAAATCTTCTGTTACATTTTCATTAAAAACATCATCTATCAAATCTCTGTAAGGCATCGTTGCTTTGATTCCCTGCTCATTTAGTTGCTTTACTTTATGATACAATAAAGAACCAAATTCACTAATATTTCTGTCATCATACCAGATTGACTTAAACTCTTTCTTTTTATAAAGGTCTAAAACATCATTTTGATATTTTTTTAGTTTGGGATATTTTTTATAAAAATCATTAATTGCGCCCTCAGTTACAGTAAGGTTTATAACATAATTTTTATCGAAAGAAACACTTTTAGATTCCGTTGCTTTATATTTTAAAGGGATTTTTTTTGCTGAAGATTCAAAAGAAAACATCAAAAAACTAACGGTAATAATTACAGATAAAGAAGTAAAATTTCGCATATTTTTAGATTTAAAATTTAGAAAATAATTTCACTAAAAAATATCAAAAACTCGTAATTCACCCACAAACAAGCTTTCACATACTTTTTTAAACATTAGAAATCATAGATTTAGGGTACTCAAATATAGCTAAGATTATTGACATTTTAATCACCTTTTTCTGAAAATTTATCATAAAATTCATATATTTTAACTTTAAAAACACTTTAGTTTAGGGATATCAAATAAAAATTAGTCGCTTTTTATTCCAAAGAAAAGAAAGACAATCGTTCAGAATCATTTTGACCAATCCTAATATCAAGAAATACAATTTAAAAGCCTTTGAATCCGAACATAATCTGTTATCTTTGTAGTCTGAAATCAGTTTAAATAAACACAGTTCTTTAATTGGTTTCCCTCAATAGAAAACAGACGATTAAGATGAAATTAGATAGGAAAGAAATTCTTAAAGCTTTAGAAACAATCACTATAGCGGGAGAAGGAAAAAACATGGTTGAAAGTGGTGCTGTTACCAATGTACTAACTTTTGGCGATGAAGTTGTGGTAGATTTACTATTGCATACACCGGCGATGCACATTAAAAAAAGAGCCGAAGACGATATCAAAAAGACAATTCATGATTTGATTTCTTCTGAAGCAAAAGTTAAAGTAAACATTAAAGTTGAAGCCAAGGAAAATCCTAACGAAATAAAAGGAAAGGCGATTCCGGGAATCAAAAATATAATAGCCGTTGCTTCTGGCAAGGGTGGAGTTGGAAAATCTACTGTTACAGCAAATCTTGCCGTAACGCTTGCAAAAATGGGTTTTAGCGTTGGTGTTTTAGATGCTGATATCTACGGACCTTCTATGCCAATTATGTTTGATGTAGAAAATGAAAAACCAACTTCGATTACCGTTGACGGAAAATCAAAAATGAAACCAATTGAAAGTTATGAAATCAAAATACTTTCTATCGGTTTTTTCACCGCTCCAAGTCAGGCTGTAATCTGGAGAGGTCCAATGGCTGCTAAAGCTTTGAACCAAATGATTTTTGATGCAGATTGGGGAGAATTAGATTTTATGCTTATCGATTTACCTCCGGGAACTGGAGATATTCACCTTTCGATCATGCAATCATTGCCTATTACAGGAGCTGTAGTAGTTAGTACGCCTCAAGCTGTGGCTCTTGCCGATGCTAAAAAAGGAGTTGCAATGTTCATGCAAGACAATATCAATGTTCCTGTTTTGGGAATTATCGAAAATATGGCTTACTTTACACCGGAAGAATTACCTGACAATAAATATTATATCTTTGGTCAGGAAGGTGCAAAAAATCTTGCAGAAGATTTGAACGTTCCATTCTTAGGAGAAGTGCCAATTGTACAATCAATTCGTGAAGCAGGAGATTATGGACGTCCTGCGGCTTTGCAAACGGCTTCGGTAATAGAAACCATTTTTGAAGAAATAACTCGAAATGTTGTACAGGAAACAGTAAACAGAAACGATACTTTACCTGCAACTGAAGCCATTAAAATTACAACTATGGCAGGTTGTTCAGCAGTAAAAAAATAATTAGATAATAAGACAATACTAATGAGATAATTAGAAAATTAGATAATGAGATAATTTTACTTCAAAGTGAATTTTCTAATTATCTAATTGACTAATTTTCTAATTGATAAAATTATGACAACAGAAGAATTAACAAGCAACGTATTATTGGCTCTAGATGAAATCAGACCTTTTTTAAATTCTGATGGAGGAGACATTACACTAATTTCTATAGACGATGACAAACATGTCAAAGTTCGTCTTGAAGGAGCATGTATTAGCTGCAGTGTAAACCAAATGACACTTAAAGCAGGAGTCGAAACAACAATAAAAAAATATGCTCCACAAATTGAAACTGTGGTAAATATTATGTAATACAAGCCGTATTTTTTACGCTTTTTTAAGGATCTTGATTTAACAAGAATAATAGCGCTTAAGCAATTTGACCTATAAAATCATAAAAAAGCAATAAGAATAAAGCACTAATTTGCATATTTAGCAAAAAACAATCCAAAGATTTAAGGCTTTTAGTTCAGTTTTTCTACATTTTTAACTTAAATTTGTGAAACAACCTCTAAATCTTAAGTTTATGAAGAAGTACTACTCTCTATTTTTATTGTTTTTTTTCCTGACAGTAAGTTATGCTCAACAAAGCGCAACAACATTAGTTGTAGATAAGGCCTGGTTGAATGAAGATGAAGAATGGTCAGATTTTAACTATTCAGGTCAAATTGTATTTTCGACAATACCTGCCAATGAAGAAGGAAGTCTTAGAATTGGTAATTTTGATTTTTTATATGATCTTTGTGACGGAAAAGCAAAATTCTCAAACAAAGCAACCTACAGTTCTGCTGAATTTTCTCATCCAAGAAAACTAGCTGCGCAAACTGATAAACAAGGAGTAGTAAATACAACTTACGAAGGAACTCTAATTTTCCAATCAGATAGAGATTATTATTCTATAATTGCCGTAGTAACAATTTTAGATAAGGGAGGTAATATTCTGGGTATTAAAATACATTCAAAAGGAAACGAAAGAAAAGAATACGCCTTTAGCTTAAAACCAACAAGTTAATTTAAATAAGGATTTGTTCATGTTATCAAATCCGAACCAAAATTCCAAATAATTAAAATGGATGTATTAATAAAGATTAAAGATCGAGAAGGAGTTATACACGAATTACAAGCTCCAACTGATATGGCAATGAACATAATGGAGTTATGCAAAGCATACGAACTTCCTGTTGAAGGAACCTGCGGAGGAATGGCAATGTGTGCTTCTTGCCAGTGTTACGTTCTTAATGATATTGCATTACCAGAAATGGGAGATGAAGAAGAAGCTATGCTTTCGGAAGCGTTTTATGTTAAATCTAATAGTCGTTTAGGCTGCCAGATACCAATTACTACAGAATTAGAAGGATTAGAGCTAGAATTAGCACCTGAATACTAAAAAAATAAAAAAGCGAGAATTTAAAGTTCTCGCTTTTTTTATGCTTTTTAATTATTTGCCAAATCATCTGGATCAAAAGGTTCAAATTCTCTTTCAGAAAATGCTTCGGTTAAAATTCCTGACGAACACAACCAGGTTATCGTTTCTTCGAGTGTATTTCCTGCTTTATAAATCATTTCGCTATGTCTTGGTAAAATGAAATATTCGCTTTTAAAAAGGATAATTTCATCTCCGTCATACGTATCTCCAATTCTGATTGAATTCAAAACTTCGTCTTTCGTCAAAACATCTTTTCCTTCATCCCAAAACCAATATTCGGTTATGCGGTCTTTCCATTCGGCTAAAGTCAAAATAATAGTTTCCGGAAGATAGATTCGCACATAAGTTCCGCCAAGAATTCCGCTTCCGTAAGTTGAAACATATTCTTTATAATCATTATCAAAAGTGATATTTAGCGTTTTTTCGCAAGCCAGAATATCTTCGTTTTCAGCAAGGAATAAATCTGTTTGATTGGTCTTGTAATTGGGAATTATTTTATAATTATCGAAGTTCATTTCTTTTGTATTTATACTAGCTAAGATACGCTTTTCGTTATTTTCTTTAAAACTTTAAACTCAAATTTCATATTCGATTTCTCCAATATATAATAAATTAAATTTTGAATTCATTATCGAAACTGGTTTCTTAATTTGATTTTTCGAAATAAACACAACCGTATTTATTTCTTCCGAATTTTGATTTAGAGGAACCAATCTTTGTTTCGCTTCAACAATCCATTCTTCTGCATAAGAATATTGCAAGAATTTCTCTTCAAACGGAATATCTTCATTCTCAAATCCGCTTTCTATAAAATCATGATCTAAAAAATTCTCATCTTGAGATTTTGCAAACTCAGATATGTATTTATCCTCTATATCATCATCATTTTCATAATAGCTTTGGTCTTCGCCTACAAAATCAAAATAATCTTCTTCTGTTTTAAATTTCCCAAGCCAAAAATGGCAAGTTTCTGTTCTCATAGTTTTTCTAATTTATGATTAAAACAAAAGTATTGTATCTTCATTAAAACGCTGCAACAAAAAAGCCGTAATTACATTGCTGCAATTACGGCTTTCTCTTTATAACAATTTTGTTTAATCTCTAGTTATACCAAACCTGCCTGAATTAAATATTCAGCAATTTGAATCGTGTTTGTTGCAGCACCTTTTCTCAAGTTATCAGCAACAATCCACATGTTCAACGTGTTTGGTTGGCTTTCGTCACGACGGATTCTTCCAACAAAAACATCATTTTTACCTTCTGCATATAATGGCATTGGATATGTAAATGTGTCTAAATTATCCTGAACCACTACTCCATCAGTATTGTGTAAGATTTCGCGAACTTCATTTACATCAAAATCATTTGTAAACTCAACATTTACTGCTTCACTGTGTCCGCCAACAACAGGAACACGAACCGCAGTAGCTGTAACTCTGATGGTATTATCACCAAGAATTTTTTGAGTTTCACGAACTAATTTCATTTCTTCTTTAGTGTATCCGTTTTCTTCAAAACTATCGCAATGTGGAATCGCATTTCTGTGAATTGGATATTTATAAGCCATTTCGCCTTGAATTCCAGCATACTCATTTTCTAATTGTCTTACCGCTTTTACACCAGTTCCGGTGATTGATTGATAAGTAGAAACTATGATTCTTTTGATGTTGTATTTTTTATGCAATGGAGCCAAAGTCAAAACCATTTGAATAGTTGAGCAATTTGGATTTGCAATAATTTTATCTTCTTTTGTTAATATTGAAGCGTTGATTTCCGGAACTACCAATTTTTTTGTTGGATCCATTCTCCATGCAGATGAGTTATCAATAACAGTTGTTCCTGCAGCTGCAAATTTTGGCGCCCATTCTAATGAAGTATCTCCTCCAGCAGAAAAAACTGCAATATCAGCTTTCATATCAACTGCCGTTTGCAATCCAACAACTTTATATTTTGCTCCTTTATATTCAATTTCTTTTCCAATTGATTTCTCAGATGCAACAGGAATTAACTCTGTAACAGGAAAATTTCTTTCTGCTAAAACTTTAAGCATTATCTCGCCAACCATACCAGTGGCACCTACAACGGCTATTCTCATTTTTATATCTTTAGTATGAATTAATCTAATTTACTCCGCAAAAGTAGCTATAATAAAAAACAAAACAATGTGCTTCACAAAAAATAACAAAATGTTACAAAACAAACAATTTTAGAAATTAATCCAAATCCTTGACTACAAGCAACTGCTTTTAACGTTCGTAAATTATGTCAAAAGGCGTTCCGAAAGAACCAACACTTTTTAAATACTCTTTATCTTCTTCAGTTAGTTCGTTTGTTCCAAGTCCAATATCTTCCCAAACTTCACCGTCTTCTCGTTTAAGCGCGAATTCAACTACCGCAATTTGCGGTCTCTTATTAAGCCCCAACATTGTTAAGTCTATAAATTGTCCTGTTTTAATTTCTCCTTTTACTACTTGGCCTAACAAGAAAAATTCTCTTCCTGTTATTTGAAAAGAGTTGTTAAGTTTAAATTGTGCAACCCTTAAATTGTGCCAATTGTGTCCGCAAAAGCGACATTGCCTTGCATATGGAGTCCTTGAAAGCTGGTTGCATTTTGGACAATTATTAAAGAATACTTTGTCAGGATTTTGAGCTAAAATTCTATTTGCAACATTTAACTCAAACTCTTTATAACCACCTCCAAGCAAGTCTAATACATTTTGATCAGAAGTAAGCCAACCTTTTTCTTTATAAACTTTTATCAAATTTGCATTGTGTGAAGTTGCATTTTCTAGTTTATAGATTGAGCTATTATGCCGAATAGCCTTTCGTTCCAAATCTGTCAACAAATTAGGAAAGTAATTGATTATATATTTTGCTGTTTGAGTATCCACTTTATTTATGTTAACATTGCTTCTAAATATACCACAATAAAATTGCCACATCTGTTTCTAATCATCACAAAAAAAACCGCCTCAATCAAGAAGCGGTTAAGTTAGACTTAGTGTAGCGGTATATTATTTATTTTTTAATAGATCTCTAATTTGCGTCAATAACTCTTCTTGAGTTGGTCCTGCTGGTGGCGGAACAACGACTTCTTTCTTTTTTGCATGATTTATTCCTTTAATGATTAAGAATAAAACAAAAGCAACAATTAGAAAGTTAATTACTGCCGAAAGAAACAAACCGTACTTAACACCTCCAAAAGCCGTCAGCTCTTCTATAGTAGACAAATGTGCGGCGTCTAATGCTGGTTTTAAGATTAATGGTGTAATTACATTTTCAATTAACGAGCTCACAATCTTACCAAAAGCAGCTCCAATGATAACCCCAACAGCCAAATCGACTACGTTGCCTTTCATTGCAAATTCCTTAAATTCTGAAAACATCCCCATAATTGTTTATTTAGTTTATAATTAAATTGATATCGAAAATACGGAATTTTCTGCAAAGTTTCAAAATCTATCTAAAAAATACTCTTTTTACGCGTTGCGAAATACTGGTCATAATTTCATACGGAATCGTTTTTAATGCCGCTGCCATTTCAACAACCGTTGGGCTTTCGCCAAAAATAATCACAGAATCTCCTTCTTTGCAATCAATCGTACTTACATCGACCATTAACATATCCATACAAACGCTGCCAACAATTGGCGCTTTTTGGTTCTTGATTAATACATATCCAACTTCATTTCCCCATAATCTCGAAATTCCATCAGCATAACCAATAGGAATTGTCGCAATTCTGGTTTCTTTTTTTGCCATAAAACGACGGCCGTAACCTACACTCTCACCATTTGGAATCGTACGAACCTGAGAAATTATCGATTTTAAAGTCCCTACATTTTCCAGATATTTTTGTTCTGCCGGATCGTTAGAAACTCCGTATAATCCAATTCCTAAACGCACCATATTAAATTGTGCATTTGGAAAATTGCTGATTCCTGATGTATTCAAGATATGACGAATTGGATTTATACCTAATTCTGAAATTAATTTTGAAGACAATTTATCGAATAAATTAATCTGCGAAAGCACAAATTCAAAATGCTTCTCTTCGTCACTTGTTGCAAGATGAGACAAAACACTTTTTACTTTTACAGATGAATTTCCTTTTAAAGTTTCAATCAATTCGTTTAAATTATTTTCTTCAAAACCCAAACGATGCATTCCGGTATCGAGTTTAATATGAATTGGAAAATCTTTTAAACCTTTCTCACGGGCAATTTTCAAAAAGGCATTTAATCCTTTTATACTATAAATTTCAGGTTCTAATTCATACTGAATAATCGAAGGAAAACTGGTCGATTCAGGATTTAGAACCATAATTGGCAATTTTATTCCGCCATTTTTCAACGAGATTCCTTCATCGGCGAAAGCCACACCTAAGTAATCTACTTTATGATGTTCGAGTAATTTTGCGATTTCCAAACCTCCGTTTCCATAACCAAAAGCTTTTACCATAACCATGATTTTTACATCATCGGCTAATTTTGATTTATAGTAATTTAGATTATGGCTAATAGAATCCATATTGATTTCAAGAACCGTTTCATGCGTTTTTTCTTCGAGCAAAGAAACAATTTGCTCAAACTGAAACGATCTCGCACCTTTTATTAAAATGGTTTCATTATTAAAATTTAAACTATCGATTTGAGCAATAAATTCGGCTGTATTTTGAAAAGTTATACAGTTCGAAAATTTAGCTGCAAACGAAGAAATAGTCGATCCAATTACAATAACACGATTTACTTTATTGTCAGAAACAAGTTGTGCAACTTTGGTATATAATTCTTCATTTGAGAATCCGCTTTGAACAATATCTGATAAAATAATTGTTTTTGAGGCGTTCTTTTTCTTCTGACTTTCCAGAAAATCCAAAGCAATTTTTAGCGATTGAAAATCGGAGCTATAACTATCATCGATAATACTGCAATTGTTGATTCCGTTTTTTACTTCTAATCGCATTCTCACCGGATACAACATTTGCATTCGATTTTGAATCGTAGTAAAATCATACTCAAAATAAAGCAAAACCAGTAAACAAGAAACGGCATTTTCTATCGAAGCGGAATCACTGAACGGAATTTCCAGACTAAAATTTTCTCCTTTATATTGATATTGAATAATCGTTGTATCGTTTTTGTTTTCTTTTTTCAGAATAAAAACATCGGCAGAATTATCTGTAAAACTCCACGAGAAAATCTTTTTGTTTGTCAGATTATTTTCTTTTACGAAATCATTTAAACACAAATCAACAATTTCATTTTTTTGATAAATGATGACTTTTGATTTTTTGAAAAGCAATAATTTCTCGTTGATTTTTTGTTCCAAATTCTGAAAACCTTCGTCATGCGCAGATCCAATATTGGTCAAAACACCAATAGTTGGTTTAATAATTTTCTCGAGATTAACCATTTCATTTACGGTCGAAATTCCGGCTTCGAAAATACCCAGATTGTGTTTCGCATTAATCGCAATAACCGATAATGGAACTCCAACCTGAGAGTTATAACTTTTAGGACTTCTGATAATATTATAATCCGGGCTTAGTAAAAAATTAAGCCATTCTTTTACGATAGTTTTTCCATTACTTCCTGTCAAACCAATAATAGGAAAATCAAAAAGATCGCGGTAATAACTTGCAAATTCCTGCAAAGCATCCAGAGAATTTTTCACCAATAGAAAATTCGCTTTTCCGGAATAATTCTCAGGAATATATTGCACGACAAAATTCTGAACTCCTTTTTCTATTAATTCAGGAATATACAAATGAGCGTCATTATTAACGCCCGTTAAGGCAAAAAATAACGTTTGTGATCCGTTTTGCAACGAACGGCTGTCGATCGAAATATGATCAACAAAAATATCAGCGTCTGACCCAATCCATTTGGCGTCAAGAACTGAGATAAGGCTTTTTAGGTTTATGCTCATTTAGAAGATTTCTTTTGTCAAATTTAAAAAAAGGATTGCCACCAATTTCACAAATTTTCACTAATTATTTGGGGTTATTTTTCTTGTCACGAATTTTTTTTGCACGCAGATTTTACAGATTTAAACAGATATGCGCAGATTTTTTTATCACATAAATCGTCTTAGATCTTTTAATCCCGATAGCTATCGGGAGCGTGAAACCAATCCTGATCAGATTAAAAAAATGTGAAAGTTTGTGAAATTCGTGGCAAAAAACATTATTTCATTATATTTGCTTAACACCACTAAATACAACGTTTTGAAAAAAATACTTCCTATATTTTCCTATATCCTGCATCCAATTTTCATCTCGATGTATGCCACATTATTTTATCTCTTTTGTAAAAATGACGTATTTACAAATCAGGAAAAATATTATGTTTTATTTCAAATCCTGATTATTACAATTCTGGTTCCCGTTTTGTTTTTTTTATTATTACGTTCAACCGGACACGTAAATTCTGTGATGGTTCATGAAACTTCACAGCGCAAAATTCCGCTTATTTTACAGTGCTTTTTGTATATTTTACTGGTAAAAAGAAGCATTCTGATTACGCGTTATCCGGAGTTGCATTTCTTTTTTCTTGGCGCTTTGTTTAGTACAATTTTAGCATTGATATGTTCGCTTTTCAAAATCAAGGCAAGTTTACATATGATGGCGATTAGCGGATTTGCAATTTTTGTAATTGGACTGAATATTCATTTGCAAATGCAAAATCCTTATTGGTCTGCGCTATTGATTTTATTGACAGGAATTGTTGCTTCTTCACGATTAGAAATGGAAGCGCATTCACCAAATGAGTTATTAATTGGGACGTTTATTGGAATATTACCGCAGTTGTTATTTCTGTATTTATGGCTATAAAATGTAGAATATCAATCCTGCATTCAGCGTTTGTACATTAATATTTTGTCCGGAAGTCGTTTTTAGGTCTTTCTTAAAGAGCGTATTTAACCCATAATTGATATAAACATTCCAGGTATTATAACCTGTCGCCAGATAAACTCCGTATTGAAATTTATTTATATCGGGATTGTTCTTTACTGAATAAGTCGCTTCGCCATTGTCTAATACCGATTTATTGGCTATAACGTAGCTCAATTTAACTCCGGCATAAACCCTCCAGAACTTATAACTTTCGTAAGTCGAATTTCTCCAACGAAACTCGATTGGAAGATCGACTAAATATTGACGGTATTTATTTGATGTAATATCATTATAATCACTTACTTCATAAGCTCGTGTTCCTTGAGGAGTTTTAGAAATTGTTAGATTCTGAAAATAATTCTGATAACTTAATCCTAAACCTGCAGCAATTGCAAAAGTTCTTTTTTTATTGATTGGCATATCACGCAGGAATCCGGCAGAAAGTCCGGCAGAAAATTTATTCTGTTTAAGGCCTTGCGGAATCTGAGTCAGAAGATTATAGGTAATCGAAAAATAAAATTGATCTTCACGATATAATGAATCTATTTTTACTATCGGTTCAATTTTAGGTTTTGTCTCTTCTTGCGAAAAACCATTTAAAAACGACACTAAAAACAAACAACTAAAAAGGAATCGCATATCGAATTTTGGTTTTAAAGAGTTTTTCAAGTAAACGTTTTTTTAAGGTATATTTATTTTACTTACAAATATAATATAATGCTAGTTCAGGAGACAATTAGAAAGTAATTATTCTCTTTTTAACGACGAATAAAACCATTTGTTGCACTTTTTTCAATAAATAAACAACAGAATCTAAAAAACAGTGCATTTTTTCATTGCTCTTTTATACCTTTGCCTTGCATGAAGAAAAAGCAGCTCATATTAAGTGTTTCTTTCGCTCTAACAATATTGTTCTCAATATTGTTTCAGTCGATACACAGCTATGAGCATATTGTAAAGCAACTTTCAGAAAAGCAATGTCATCACGATTACAGTGATCCAAGTGGCGAAATAACGCATCAGCACCATAATTATGACGTATGTTTTGTATGTCATTTTGCTTTTGGAAGTTACATTTCTCCAGACGAAATCTCCTTTCAATTTCACACATTCAATAAAGAAATTCCTTATTTCTTTACTCTTTCAGAAAAAATATATTCGTTTTCAGAAAGCGCTTATTTATTACGTGGTCCGCCTCAGGCTATAGTTTCTTAAATTTTCGATTACTCGAAATAAAATCAAAATCTTTTTAATCTAATTCAAAAAAATTAGTCGATTTCCCCATTCTGAAACTTTCAGAATCGGCAAATGTTACTATTCTTTTTAGTTTTTATTTTCAAAGAAAAAATCAATTAACTATAGCATCATTTTCAAATGAAAAAAATAATATTAGCCCTTATTTTAGGGTTTTCGGGCCTGCTTTCGGCTCAAAATTCTGTTTCAGGAACGGTAACCAATCTTGAAAACAAACCAGTGTCAAATGTTTCTGTTTATGCGCCTGAATTACATAAAGGAACGAAAACTGACGAAAACGGAAAATACGAATTCAAAAATCTTCCAAACGGAAGTTTTAGACTTGCTTTTACTTTTGTTGGGTATACAACTCAAAATAAAACAATCAATAAATTATTAAAAGAAAACACGCTTGATGTAACGCTTACGGAATCTATTTTTGAAATGGATGAAGTTGTAGTTTCAACGCCTTTCAACAAATTACAATCTCAAAACGTAATGAAAGTCGAGCATGAAAGCATTAAAACGCTACAGCAAAAAGGAACTTCGACTTTGATTGAAGGTTTGGCTACAATTCCGGGAGTTTCACAGATTTCAACAGGAACTTCTATCGGAAAACCGGTAATTCGCGGTCTTAGCGGAAATCGTGTTTTGGTATATTCGCAAGGTGTTCGTATTGAAAATCAACAGTTTGGAGACGAACATGGTTTAGGTTTAAATGATGCCGGAATCGAAAGTGTTGAAGTCATAAAAGGACCTGCTTCTTTATTATACGGTTCTGATGCTTTGGGTGGAGTTTTGTATTTTAATCCTGAAAAATTTGCTGATGCGAATACCTTTAAAGCTAATTTCAGCCAAAAATATTTCACGAATACGCAAGGAAGTAATTCATCGATTGGATTAAAAACTTCTACTGACAACTGGAAATTTCTTGCTCGCGGAAGTTTCAACACTCATTCTGATTACAAAATTGCCGACGGAGAACGTGTAACCAATACACGTTATAATGAAACTGATTTTAAAACCGGAATTGGATATAGCAACTCTAGTTTTTCAAGTGTTTTGAGATATAATTACAACAAACTTGATCTTGGAATGCCGGATAACGGAATTGGAGAACAATCTACAAGCAAAAACACGGAGTTTCCAAGACAAGGAATCTTCAATCATTTATTGAGTTTAAACAACGTGATCTTTTTTGAAAACTCAAAATTGGATGTTGATTTAGGTTATATCGCCAATGACAGAAGTGAGTTTGAAGACAGCAACGAAGCTTCTCTTCATATGAAACTGAATACTTTTAATTATAATGCTAAATATCATTTTCCGAAATTTGGTAAAATTGAAGCTATTTTTGGTGTTCAGGGAATGCATCAAACGAACAAAAATTCTGGTGAAGAATACTTAATTCCTGACGCAACAACAAATGATTTTGGTGCTTTTGGAACCGCAAATTACGAATGGGGAAGCAATGTTTTGCAAGCCGGATTACGTTTTGACAATAGAAAAATAACTTCTATCGCACACGGAACTGAAGGCGAAGAAGGTTATTTCCAAGCTTTAGACAGATCATTTGACAGTTTCAATGCTTCTTTGGGTTATAAAACAAAACTCGCTGAACCTTTAACGCTTCGATTGAATGTTGCAACAGGATTTAGAGCGCCAAATTTAGCAGAATTAACTTCTAATGGAGTTCACGAAGGAACCAACCGATATGAAATTGGAAATGGAGATTTGAAAACAGAACAAAACGTTCAGACGGATTTAAATTTAGAGTATAAAAACACGCATTTTGAGTTTTTCATTAACGGATTTTACAATCATATAAACAACTATATCTATACTTCGCCAACTGGAGAAATACGTGATAATAATGATGTTTTTGCTTATATTCAGGACAATGCTAATTTGTATGGTGGTGAAGTTGGTTTGCATTTTCACCCGCATCCATTAGATTGGTTGCACTTTGAAACAAGTTTTGAAACTGTAACCGGTAAAAAACAAAACGGTGATTATTTACCTTTAATTCCGGCAAACAATTGGAATAATACTTTAAGAACAGAATTCAAAATCAAAGATTGGTTCCAGGAAGGTTATGCTTCTTTAAACGTTTCTTCTACTTTTAATCAGAATAATGTAAGCGGTTTCGAAACGGCTTCAAACGGTTATACTTTAGTAAATCTTGGTTTTGGCGGAACGGTAAAATTGGGTAAACATGCTTTTGATGTGAACCTAAACGGAAACAATTTATTCGATAAAAAATACATTGCTCACCTTTCAAGATTAAAAACTGACGGTATTCCAAATATTGGAAGAAACATCGTTCTGGGAGTTAATTTCAACTTATAATTTTTTTTAATTTAACCGCAAAGTACGCAAGGTTTTTTTTAACATAGGGGTTTTATAAAACCGCAAAGTACGCAAAGCTTTGCGGGCTTTGCGATTTCGAACGATTACAATTAAATAAAATCTTTGCGCACTTTGCGGTTAAATTATTTACAAAGCTTTGCGGTTAAATATTATTTACCCATCTCACATAAAGCATTATTTTTGCTACTACTGTTAAACATAAATTATGAAAAAAACTTTTCTTATAATGGCTATCACAACCGCAGGAATTTCATTTGGACAGAATAAGATTCAGTATCCTGAAACTAAAAAAGGAGAAACTGTTGACGTTTATTTTGATACAAAAGTGAGCGATCCTTATCGTTGGCTTGAAGACGATAAATCAGCAGAAACAGGAGCTTGGGTAAAAGCTCAAAATGAGGTTACTTATGGCTATTTAGACAAAATTCCTTTCCGTGATGAGTTGAAAAAACGCATGGAAAAACTTTGGAACTATGAAAGAATTGGCGCTCCAACTACTGAGGGAAAATTTGCTTATTATTCAAAAAATAACGGACTTCAGAATCAATCTGTTATTTACAGAAAAGGACAAGATGGTAAAGAGAAAGTTTTCTTAGATCCAAATACTTTTTCTAAAGACGGAACTACTTCGCTTGGCGGATTAGATTTTTCTAAAGACGGATCAAAAGCTGCTTATTCAATTTCTGAAGGTGGAAGCGATTGGAGAAAAGTAATCATTATTGATGCATTGTCTAAGAAAGTTTTGGAAGATACATTGGTCGATGTAAAATTTAGCGGTGTTTCATGGCACGGAAATGAAGGCTTCTATTATTCAAGTTACGACAAACCAAAAGGAAGCGAATTGTCTGCAAAAACAGATCAGCATAAATTGTATTTTCATAAGTTAGGAACTTCTCAAAAAGACGATAAAGTTGTATTTGGTGCAGATCAAAAACGTAGATATGTTGGCGGTTCTGTTACTGATGACGATCGATTTTTAGTAATTACTGCAGCAAATTCGACTTACGGAAACGAATTATACATTAAAGATTTAACCGTTGCAAATAGCCCAATTATTACTATTGTAGACAACTCTAATACTTCAAATTCTATTATTGAAAATGACGGTAATAAATTGTTTATCGAAACAGACTTAAACGCACCAAACAGCCGTGTTGTTTCTGTTGATGTAAAAAATCCGAAACCTGAAAACTGGAAAGATTTTATTCCGGAAACTCAAAACATCTTATCACCTTCAACTGGTGGTGGTTATTTCTTTGCTAATTATACTAAAGATGCTGTTTCGTTTGTACAACAATACGATTATAACGGAAAACTAATTCGTGAAATCAAACTTCCGGCGGTAGGAACTGCAGGTGGATTTGGTGGAAAAAAACACGATAAAACATTATACTACAGCTTTACAAATTATACAACTCCGGGAACTATTTATTCTCTGGAACCAAAATCAGGTAAATCTGAAGTATACCAAAAACCTAAAGTTGATTTCAAAAGCGAAGAGTACGAATCTAAACAAGTTTTCTATACTTCAAAAGACGGAACTAAAATCCCGATGATTATCACGTATAAAAAAGGATTAAAATTAGACGGTAAAAACCCAACTATTCTTTATGGTTATGGCGGATTCAATGTAAGCTTAACGCCAGGTTTTAGCATTGCAAACGCAGTTTGGATGGAAAATGGCGGTATTTATGCTGTTGCCAATTTAAGAGGTGGTGGTGAATATGGTAAAAAATGGCACGACGCGGGAATTAAATTGCAAAAACAAAATGTATTTGACGATTTTATCGCTGCCGGTGAATATTTGATTGCTCAAAAATATACTTCATCAGATTTCTTAGCGATTCACGGTGGTTCTAACGGTGGTTTATTAGTTGGTGCAACAATGACACAACGTCCTGATCTTATGAAAGTAGCTTTGCCAGCAGTTGGCGTAATGGATATGTTGCGTTACCATACTTTTACTTCGGGTGCAGGTTGGGCTTATGATTACGGAACTTCTCAGGATAGCAAAGAAATGTTTGAATACATCAAAGGTTATTCTCCAGTTCAAAATGTTAAAAAAGGTGTTCAATATCCTGCAACTATGGTTACAACTGGCGATCATGATGATCGTGTTGTTCCTGCACATAGTTTTAAATTTGCTGCTGAATTACAAGACAAACAAATTGGTAATAATCCGGTTTTGATTCGTATTGATGTAAAAGCGGGTCACGGAACTGGAAAGTCTGTTGCTGCATCAATTCAGGAAAATGTAGATATTCAAGCGTTCACACTTTACAATATGGGATTTAAGGCTTTACCTAAAAAGTAAACTTTAGTCTATAGTTTTTAGAGCCACGAATTTCACGAGTCATTTTGTGAGTTCGTGGCTTTATTTTTTTGCTGAAGAATTTTTTGTTGTGGCTGAAAAATTTTACCGCAAAGCACGCAAAGATTTTATGCTTAGAAGATTTTATAAAAAACACAAAGTTCGCAAAGCTGGTTCAATACAAAGCTTTGCGAACTTTGTGTTTTTACAAAGCCAAGCTGAGACAAAAACTTTGCGTGCTTTGCGGTAAAATTAAATCCTTCAAAATCTGCGTGAAAATAATTCGTGTAATTCGTGGCAAACTTTTTAAATTTGAATTAACTAAAAAACCAGAAAAATGAAAATTGTAAAATGGGGAATTATTGGCTGTGGTAATGTAACTGAGGTAAAAAGCGGACCAGCATTTCAGAAAACGCCAAACTCAGCTTTGGTTGCTGTAATGCGCAGAGATGCGGCTCTTGCCGAAGATTATGCCAAACGCCACAATGTTCCTAAATGGTACTCAAATGCTGTTGATTTAATCAATGATCCTGAAGTTGATGCCGTTTATATTGCTACTCCTCCATCGTCTCATAAAGAATATACTATTTTGTGTGCCAAAGCAGGAAAACCTGTTTATGTCGAGAAACCAATGGCATTAAACTTTGAAGAATGCAACGAAATGATCAGTGCTTGCAAAGAACATAATGTCCCATTGTTTGTGGCTTATTATAGAAGAAGTTTACCGAGATTTTTAAAAATAAAAGAACTTATAGATCAAAACAAAATTGGTAAAATCAGGCATGTAAATTGTGTTTTATATCATCCGTTTGAAGCTCGTTATGATGACGATATTAATTTGCCCTGGACGGTTTTACCGCATATTTCCGGTGGCGGAATTTTTGTCGATTTGGCTTGTCATACTCTAGATTTTCTAGATTATGCTTTAGGTCCGATAAAATCTGTTCGCGGACATGCAAGTCAACAACTTCTTGCTTATCCTGCTGAAGATTCTGTTTCTATGTCTTTTCTATTCGAAAATGGAATTCATGGAACTGGTTTGTGGAATTTTGCCAGTTTTGAGCGTTATGATAATACTGATATCGTTGGCGATAAAGGAAAAATCTCTTTCTCTACTTTCGGAAATGATCCGATTCATGTTCAATATGTAAATGGCGAGAAAGAAAGCATCACAATCGAAAATCCGCTTCATATTCAACAGCCTTTGATAGAAACTATTGTTGCGGAACTTTTAGGCAATGAAGGTGTTAATCCATCTAAAGGAACTTCGGCTGCACGAACGACTTGGGTTATTGATGAAGTTTTAAAGGAGTTTAGGAATTCGAAATTGCAATTGTAAATTGTGAGTTGTGAATTGTGAGTTGTGAGTTGCCTCCAGCTTTAGCTGGAGCTTGTATTCCTAATGTAAAAAGGGCTTTAGCCAAATAGATTGGTTTTTTGGCTAAAGCCTTTTTTGTTCTCATTTTTTTTTCTCCAGCTAAAGCTGGAGGCAATTCATAAAAAACAAAAAAGCTTTTATGAAAATGATTGTCTTAGCCCCGATAGAAGTGAAAATCCTTTTGCTTTTTAAAGAAAAAAGCAAAAGATTGTAACGGATTGCTTCGCCAGTTCGCACTTTCAGGCTCGGGTGCGGGATTAGCTCCTGAAAAATATTTTAAAAATTGGGATGGCAAATATTATGGTTACGTCGTGTTCAAGGGATTAAAATCCATTCTACACAAGTGATTCGACAAAGATTGACGATTTTGATTGCGTCCCAAAGCTTCGGGATTGTGCGATTTCTCCCTTCGTTCGAAATGACAGAAAATAAAAAAGAGGATATTCAAATGAATATCCTCTTTTTTATAAAGTATAAATCTCTTTAGAATTATAGGCTGTATTTAAGACCTAAAGTCAAACCTAAACCTGAAATTCCAACATACGTACTTAAATCATCCGTTGCTTTTGTATTATCAAAACCAGCAGCATTTGTTAAAGTATTATTAGAGTTAGAATCTATAGAACTATGATAATTAGTATGATTAGCAGAATATGAAGCTGCTCTAAACGAAGTTGAAGTATTTAATTTATCAACACCATTTTCAGTATAATCAGTCGTTTCTTTAGTTTTTCCATGTACAGTAAAGTTACGGTACTCTAATTCAGCAAAAGCTGAAATATGTTTTCCTAATTTATAAGAAGTACCAATAGATGCCATAAACCCAAGTGTTGGATTAGGCTTCACTACATCTTTTGAATATGCATCAGTATTAGCTACTTTATTTGCTCCTACAAAAGTTGAGTAATTTCTATTTGTTTCAATATCTAATGTACCGTGAATTGGAACAATAACTCCAACTTTAGTATAAGGTTCGAATCCATGAGCTTCTCCTAAAAACATTACAAGTGCAGGAGCCACATCAAATGCTTTAATTTGTCCTTCGGCAGTAAAGCTTAAATATGTAACTGGAGTAGTGGCTGAAGGAGCTGGAGTAACCATTCTATCTGTAGTCTGCGCCATCGTTTTAGTATTACTAGTGTAATAATTCGCTGCAACCTCAACTCCTAAACGTGCAGAAAAACGGTAACCAGCAGTAATACCACTTCTAAAACCTTGTCCAAAAGAACCTGTAACCCCTTCTCTTGAAACCAATTTATTACTTGCTAAAGTACCAGAATAAACATCTCTATTTGCTGGTTGACCTCCAACTGTTGGAAATTCAGTAGAAGCAGTTTGGTTGAAATAAGATCCACCAATTTTAAAATACCAACTTTCTGGTTTATCTGCTTTTTCTGTTTGCGCCATTGTGGCCATAGAGCAAACTAATAATCCTAATAAAAATAGGTTCTTTTTCATAATTCTGATTTAATTAATTTTTACAAACATAGAATATTTTAACATATGTCTAAAGTTTGCTTTGTTAGACTTGGCACGAAAACGTTGTAATTTTACGCAATATTACTAAAAAAGTATTATGCATGCATATTTTTAACTAAAAAAAAATGCATTCCGCTAAATTTTAACTGTTAAAATTTAATTTAGCTTAAAATTGATCTGCATTTTCTCCAATTCCTGTAATAGTTCAGCAGAAATCTTAATTTTTAACCTGCGACTTGGCATCGATAATTTTGTTACAACTTTTATTTCTTCGACTTCATTTACCTCTTTAGTCTTAGTATCTTCAAGCGATGCATCACTATCGTCGTTTTCGTCTGCAAAAACAGCATCTTCGGTTTCTTCAAACTCATTTGTTGTTTCGACCTCAACGAGACGTTTTATTTTCTCTAATTCCATGATTTCAAAAGTCACTGAATTATCACCTTTATTCTGATTAAATAAATCACTTAACTTGTGGATAAACTCTGTCTGTAAATCTTTTATGTTCAATAACAAAATCAGTTTTTTAGCAAAAGCTTCTAAGATATCCTGCAATTGTCTAATCTCAACAAACTGCATTCTAGGATCAGATTTTTTACCTGTATCATGATTTACCCAACCGTCTTTTATTAATATTTTTATGAACGCAAAATTATTCTGAATCAGGAAATGGCGGAACTTTAAGTATTCTTCACCAAAAATCTTAAACTCATAACTTTCGTCATATCCTTCTAAATTAAATACTGCCCAGCCTTTTCCGTTTTTTGCTACACGATGCTGCACGTTATTAATGATTCCGGCAAAATTTAGATTTTTCCCTACAAATTCATTCATACTTTTCAGTGATTCCAATCGGGAATTACAGAAGTATTTCATCTCAAATCTAAAGTCGTCCAGAGGATGTCCTGAAATATAAATCCCAACAACTTCTTTTTCTTTGGCAAGTTTTTCCATTGTGCTCCAATCTTCACATGGAGGTACAACAGGTTCTGCAATTTGCACTTCGCTTGCTTCTCCAAATAAACTTACCTGTGATGAGTTTTCATTTTCCTTAAACTTCGATCCGTATCGCATCGCTTTTTCATAAAACGTAATTCCGTCACCATCATCATGAAAATATTGTGCTCTGGTTGTTCCTTCAAATGAATCAAAACCTCCTGCAAGAGCAAGATTTTCGATTGCTTTTTTATTGGCTGCACGCAAATCAATACGTTTTGCCAAGTCAAAAATTGATTTATACCTACCGTCTTTTCTATTTTCTACAATAGTTGCAACAGCTCCGGAACCTACTCCTTTAATCGCTCCCATCCCAAAACGTACTGCATATTCATCATTTACGGTAAATTTATAGTACGATTCGTTTACGTCAGGACCTAAAACCTGTAAGCCCATTCGCTTACATTCTTCCATGAAAAATGATACTTGTTTAATATCATTCATGTTATTCGAAAGTACCGCCGCCATATATTCGGCAGGATAATGTGCTTTTAAATAAGCGGTTTGATACGCAATCCAGGCATAACAAGTCGAGTGCGATTTGTTGAAGGCATAACTCGCAAATGCTTCCCAGTCTTTCCAGATTTTCTCCAGAACTTTTGCATCGTGACCTTTTTTCGCCGCTTGTTCAACGAACTTCGGCTTCATTTTATCAAGTACATCTTTTTGTTTCTTACCCATCGCCTTACGCAAAACGTCGGCCTCACCTTTTGTAAAGTCAGCCAGCGATTGCGACAAAAGCATTACCTGCTCCTGGTAAACGGTAATTCCGTAGGTTTCTCCTAAATATTCCTCACAGGCATCTAAATCGTATTTGATTTCTTCTTCGCCATTTTTTCTTCTTACGAAAGACGGAATATACTCCAAAGGTCCCGGACGATATAAGGCATTCATGGCAATTAAATCTCCAAAAACCGTTGGCTTCAGATCCTTCATGTATTTCTGCATTCCGGGTGACTCGTATTGGAAGATTCCAACTGTTTCTCCTCTCTGGAAAAGCGCATAAGTTTCAACATCATCAATTGGAAAAGTGTCCGGATCCAAATCAATTCCGTTTCTATATTTTACCAGTTTAACGGTATCTTTAATTAAGGTAAGGGTCTTTAGACCCAAGAAGTCCATCTTCAGCAATCCTGCACTTTCTGCAACCGAGTTATCAAACTGTGTTACATATAAATCAGAATCTTTTGCTGTGGTCACGGGAACGAAATTCGTAATATCCGATGGCGTAATAATTACACCACAGGCATGAATTCCGGTATTTCGCATCGATCCTTCAAGAATTTTTGCTTGTTGAATTGTTTCTCCCGCCAAATCATCTTCATTGGCAATGGCAATTAATTCTTTTACGTTATCATATTCATCAGAACGAAGCGCTTTTTTAACTTCCTCTTCACTTTCAGAAATAAAACGCGCCAAATTCCATTTTGATGGCATCATTGCCGGAATCAGTTTTGCAATTCTATCAGCTTCAAATAATGGTAAATCCAGTACACGAGCCGTATCACGAATCGCAGATTTGGTTGCCATTTTACCATAAGTAATAATTTGCGCAACCTGATTTTGACCGTATTTATTAATTACATAATCCATAACACGACCACGACCCTCGTCATCAAAATCGATATCAATATCGGGCATGGATACACGATCCGGATTTAGGAAACGCTCAAAAAGCAAATCGTACTTAATAGGGTCAATATTGGTAATTCCTAAACAATATGCTACGGCAGATCCCGCAGCAGATCCACGGCCTGGACCAACCGAAACGTCCATATTTCTAGCTTCGGCGATGAAATCCTGAACGATCAAAAAGTAACCCGGATATCCTGAGTTGGAAATCGTTAATAACTCAAAATCTAAACGTTCCTGAATAGATTCTGTAATTTCTCCGTATCGTTTTTTTGCACCAACCATTGTAAGGTGTCGCAAATATTTATTCTCTCCACGAACTCCGCCATCCGCTTCATCTTCTACAACAACAAACTCTTCCGGAATATCAAACTTAGGAAGCAATACATCACGATAAAGTGAGTAAGTCTCGACTTTGTCTATAATTTCCTGAATATTAATAATCGATTCAGGCAAATCTGCAAAGAGCTTTTTCATCTCTTCGCCTGTCTTATAATAATATTCCTGATTTGGTAATCCGTAACGATATCCACGACCACGACCAATTGGCGTCGCTTGTTTTTCACCATCTTTTACACACAATAAAATGTCGTGCGCATTGGCATCTTCTTTATTTAAATAATAGGTATTATTTGTTGCAATTAATTTGACATCGTGCTTTTTCGAAAACTCAATCAAGGTTTTATTTACACGATTTTCATCTTCCTGATTATGTCGCATAATCTCAAGATAAAAATCATCACCAAATTGTTCTTTCCACCAGATCAAAGCTTCTTCGGCTTGGTTTTCACCGATGTTCAGAATTTTACTTGGAATTTCTCCGTATAAATTTCCGGACAAAACCATTATATCTTCTTTGTATTTTTCGACAATCGCACGGTCAATCCTCGGAACATAATAAAATCCATTTGTAAAAGCGATCGAAGACATTTTTGCCAGATTGTGATAACCATTTTTGTTTTTGGCTAACAATACAACCTGATTTCCGTTGTCTTTTTTACTTTTATCTAAGTGATTGTCGCAGACATTAAATTCACAACCTACGATTGGTTTTATTTCGGTTTCTGTTGGTTCTTCACCAGCTTCAACCAAAGCTTTATTTTTTCCCGATGCTGCTTTATTATGATTCATAACGGCGCTCACAAAGTGAAAAGCTCCCATCATGTTTCCTGTATCCGTCATTGCAACGGCCGGCATTCCGTTTTTGGCTGTAGCCGCAACAATATTCCCAATTCCTATCGTCGATTGAAGAACCGAAAACTGAGTATGATTGTGTAAATGCGCGTATTTTGCTTCTTTAAAATCCTCTCTGTCAGAATGTGAAACCGTAGGTTCTTGTCCAACAGATTCTAAAGCTTTTAACTGCTCTCTGATTTTATCAGAAGCTTTTTTAAGATTGATGTGTTTTAAACCAATTAACGGAAATTCCTGTGGATTTCTATTTTGGAAATCTTTAAAATAATCCTTCGGAACATCTAATTCTTCTTTGGTAAAAACTTCTCTTCTAATTAATTCCAGAAAACAACGCGTAGTTGCCTCAACGTCGGCAGTTGCGTTGTGCGCTTCCGCGAAAGGTTTATTAAAAAGATATTCGTGTAATTCTGTTAGTGTTGGTAATTTGAATTTACCTCCACGACCTCCCGGAAGTTTTAATAATGAAGCCGTAACCTCTGTACAAGTATCTAAAACCGGCATTGAACTCATAGAAGAATCTACGCCCATTCTATGAAATTCGGCTCCCATAATATTGACGTCGAAACCTAAATTCTGACCTACAATAAATTTGGTTTTACTTAATGCAATATTGAATTTCTCCAAAACTTCTGCCAACGTGATTCCATCGGCTTCAGCCAATTCTGTAGAAATTCCGTGAATACGTTCAGCATCATACGGAATATTAAATCCGTCAGGCTTAACCAAATAATCCTGATGTTCGATAAGTTGCCCCATTTCGTCATGAAGCTGCCAGGCGATCTGAATACAGCGAGGCCAGTTATCAGAATCAGTAATTGGAGCGTCCCAACGTTTTGGTAATCCAGTAGTTTCGGTATCGAATATTAAATACATAAGTTTAAAAAGGCAAAATTAAGTTCCAAATTCCAATCTTTCCAAATATAAATCTCTGATTATATGGATTATAAAAATTGCTTTATGGAAAATGGAGGAAGTTCAAATTTACGCTTTTTTTTGGCTTCAGAAAATAAAGAATTGCACAAAAAGCATTAATCAAAATCATTATTAGAAACTGTTAAAAAGCAATAAAAATGATAAAATTTAGATTATTTAAAGCTAAAAACTTCGATTATTCATTTTGGATACTCATTGCACCAAAATGGACACTTTTAAACTGCACTCTATCCTGAACTTTGCCCTATCAATTTAAAACAAATTATTATGAAAACTATTTTTATCACAGGCGCTTCATCAGGATTAGGAAAAGCTACAGCAAAATTATTTCAACAAAAAGGATGGAATGTAATCGCAACAATGAGAAATCCTGAAAAAGAAACTGAACTTTCTAACTTAAACAATGTAACCCTCTTACCATTAGATGTTACGAATTTTGACCAAATACAAAGCACCGTTAAAAAAGCATTGGAATTAAGCGATATTGATATCGTTTTTAATAATGCAGGTTACGGTTTGATTGGACCTTTGGAAAGCTTTAATGACGATCAAATCACGAAACAATTAAACACAAATTTACTGGGAGTTATTCGTGTTACCAATGCTTTTATTCCCTATTTCAGAGAAAGAAAAAGCGGATTGTTTATCTCAACAACTTCTATTGGCGGATTGATTTCTTTTCCTTTAGGATCTGTATATCACGCAACAAAATGGGGATTAGAAGGCTGGAGCGAAAGTATGGCTTACGAATTAAATCCGTTTGGAATCAATATTAAAACGGTTTCTCCGGGTGGTATCAAAACAGAATTTCTTCACGGTTCTCTTGACACCGGCGTTAAACCAGAATATCAGGCAATGGCAAACAAAATGTTTGAAAATGTAGATGTAATGTTTGAAATGGCATCAACTCCGGAACAAATTGCAGACGTAGTTTACGAAGCTGCAACAGACGGAAAAACCCAACTGAGATATGTAGCAGGAGAAGATGCAAAAGCACTTTACAAACAAAGACAGGAACAAGGAGACGAAGTTTTTCGCGCTGCATTTGGCAAACAATTTTTAGGAGCATAATAATTCCTGATAAGGCTACTCAAAAAGCATTGAACATTCTTTTTATTTTTACTAAGCCCCAGCGGGGCAGAATATTTATAGAGATTCAATCATACGGATACAAAAGAGCTCCAGCGGAGCGAAATACAACAGTATTAAAATATTTCGCTCCGCTGGAGCTTTCCTTCCACTACTAAATACTATTTCTATAAATATTTTGCTTCTCCGAAGCTATTCTTTCAAAATTAAAGAGACTGTTCAATACTTTTCGGAAAGCCTGATTAATTTTCAAATTTTTATAACTTTATATCATGGAAAAGAAAAACAATAATCCGGCAAAAATTTCCTCAATATCAGAATTTCATAGTTTGTTTCAGCTCCCAAAGCCGCTTCATCCTATGATTACCTTGGTTGATAATACCAAACTCATTATAAATGCTGATTTAACTAACAATCATTTCCTGCTCGATTTTTATAAAATATCTTATAAATATTCGACCAACGGAAAAATGGGTTACGGCCAGGGTTATTATGATTTTAATGAAGGCGGATTAATGTTTACATCTCCCAATCAATTGATTTTTACCGATAATCAGGAAGGAGTTGAATATTTTGGTTATACGCTGCTTTTTCATCCGGACTTTATTAGAAATTATCCTTTAGGAAAAACGATCAAAAAATATGGCTTCTTCTCTTACGATACCAATGAAGCGCTTCATCTTTCTGATAGCGAAAAAACAACCATTATAGGATTATTAACCAGCATTGATAATGAACTTCATACCGCAATAGACGAAATGAGTCAGGATGTTATCGTTTCATATATTGATGTTTTATTGAATTATAGCAATCGTTTTTACAAACGTCAATTCATTACAAGAAAAACAATTAGTCATGATTTATTACTTAAAGTAGAAGACACTCTGGATAATTATCTCAATAATGCCGAAACCTTAAAAAGAGGATTACCAACGGTGGATTTTCTTGCTTCTCAAATCAACGTTTCTACACATTATCTTAGTGACATGCTTCGTAATCTAACCGGACAAAATGCGCAACAGCACATTCATTCGAAACTAATTGAAAAATCAAAGGATTTCCTGATTTCTACCAATCTTTCTGTGGCAGAAATAGCTTATCAATTAGGTTTTGAATATCCTCAATCGTTTAGCAAACTCTTCAAAAAGAAAACCAACTTAACACCTTTGGAATTTAAAAACTCATTGAATTAGTCTTTAAAATTATCTTCTTCAACAGATCCCTTTTTGCATTAAAAATCATAAAATTTCATAAAAATACACTTCTTGGATGTCGTAGTATTTTAATGAATTTTAGAATATTTAAAAACTTCAAAAATTGGCATTTAAAGCCATTAGACTTCAAAAAAACAGAAACTTTAAAACAAATCAAACCTAACAATTATTACTATTTTAACTCATTTTGTTACATTTTTTTGAATAAAAACTTATATTTTATATTGATTTTGAGATAAATTTGCCAACTATTAAAATTAAAGCAATCAACTCAAAATTAACCGAAAAAGAAAAAGCAAAACCAATTTATATTCATTCTACAACCAAATCTCATTGCAAAAAAGTCAATCGCAATTTGTATTTAAGTTTGGGTATCGTATATAATGAAATATTCAAATTGACGCCCTTACATCTTTTTCTAATTTTGTTTTCCTATTATAATAAGCAGGAATTGCTGTGGTTATAGAATTACAATTAAAAAAAATAAAAAATGAGTAAGACATTATTTGACAAAGTATGGGATTCACATGTAGTGCGTAAAATTGAAGATGGACCAGATGTGTTTTTTATTGACCGCCATTTCATTCATGAGGTTACGAGTCCTGTTGCTTTTCTAGGATTAAAAGCCAGAGGCGTTAAGGTTTTATACCCAGAGCGTACTTTTGCAACTGCAGATCACAATACACCAACCATAAACCAACATTTACCAGTTGAAGATGCACTATCTGCAAATCAGCTTAAAGCGCTTGAAGATAATGCTGCCGAATACGGAATTTCGCACTGGGGATTAGGTCACATTAAAAATGGAATTGTACACGTAGTTGGTCCTGAAAACGGAATTACTTTGCCAGGTGCTACTATTGTTTGTGGAGATTCTCACACGTCTACTCACGGTGCCTTTGGAGCGATTGCTTTTGGTATCGGAACTTCTGAGGTTGAGATGGTGCTTTCTACACAATGTATTATGCAGCCAAAACCAAAGAAAATGCGTATCAACGTAAACGGTCAATTAAGTAAAGGTGTTGGTCCAAAAGACGTTGCACTTTATATTATTGCTCAATTGACTACTTCTGGAGGAACTGGTTATTTTGTTGAATACGCCGGAGATGTTTTCGAAAACATGACTATGGAAGGTCGTATGACTGTTTGTAATCTAAGTATCGAAATGGGTGCTCGTGGAGGTATGATCGCTCCTGACCAAACTACTTTTGATTTCCTTGAAGGAAGATTATTTGCTCCAAAAGGTGAAGCTTGGACAAAAGCGGTTGAATACTGGAAAACTTTAAAAACGGATGATGATGCTGTTTTTGATGCCGAATTAAACATCAAAGCTTCAGATATCGAACCAATGATTACTTATGGTACTAACCCAGGAATGGGAATTGGTATCTCAAAACATATTCCGAACGCTAATCAAGTTGAAGGCGGTGAGGAAACTTATAAAAAATCGTTAGCTTATATGGGCTTCCAGGAAGATGATGTGATGATTGGAAAACCAATTGATTACGTTTTCTTAGGAAGTTGTACAAACGGACGTATTGAAGATTTTAGGGCTTTCGCCGAAATTGTAAAAGGAAGAAAAAAAGCAGATAATGTTACCGCTTGGTTAGTTCCGGGTTCTCACGTTGTTGAAGCTCAGATTAAAGAAGAAGGTATTTTAGATATTTTGACAGAAGCTGGTTTTGTATTACGTCAGCCGGGTTGTTCAGCGTGTTTAGCAATGAACGACGATAAAGTTCCTGCTGGAAAATATGCAGTAAGTACTTCAAACAGAAACTTTGAAGGTCGCCAAGGTCCTGGTTCAAGAACATTATTAGCAAGTCCAATTATGGCTGCCGCTGCTGCTGTTACCGGAAAACTAACAGACCCGAGAGAATTATTTTAATTCTCGCTATAAGCCATAAGCAATAGGCTTTAAGCTAAAAATTCAATACATAATACACACTGTAGGAAAAGCCTAAAACTTAAAGCCTACAGCATAAAGCAAAAGAAAAAATGGCATACGATAAATTTAATATACTTACTAGTAGTGCTGTGCCACTACCAATTGAGAACGTAGATACAGATCAAATCATCCCGGCTCGTTTCCTGAAAGCTACAAAGCGTGAAGGTTTTGGAGATAATCTTTTCAGAGACTGGAGATATAACGGAGACGATTCTCCAAAAGCTGATTTCGTTTTGAACGATTCAACTTATAGCGGAAAAATCCTTGTTGGAGGAAAAAACTTTGGTTCAGGATCTTCAAGAGAACACGCTGCTTGGGCAGTTTATGATTACGGTTTTAGAGCTGTAGTTTCGAGTTTCTTTGCAGATATCTTCAAAGGAAACTGTTTAAATATTGGAGTTTTACCAGTTCAGGTTAGTCCGGAATTTGCAGACACGATTTTTAAAGCAATCGAAGCTGATCCGAAAACAGAATTAGAAATCAACTTGCCAAACCAAACAATTACTTTATTGGCAACAGGTCAATCAGAATCATTTGCGATTAACGGATACAAAAAGAACAACATGATTAATGGCTTTGATGACATTGATTATTTGCAAAATATTAAAGAGGATATTGTGGCTTTCGCCGATAAACTTCCGTATTAATAAAATCTCGTTCGATCTATTAGACCCGACAGGTTTTTGAAACCTGTCGGGTCTTTCTAAATTAAATGAGAAAAAATAGAACGCGGATGAAACAGATTTGCTATCGCAAAAACGCTGAAAAAAACTGATTTTATTTTTTAGCTAAAGTAAAAATCCGCAAAAATCCGCGTCTTCGCAAAGCGAATCCGTAAAATCTGCGTTAAAATTAAAGTATGGATATATTAATATTATCCAACCCATTAGAAATATGAATATCAATATGGAAAAAAGAAAAATTGAAATAATGGACACGACGCTCCGTGATGGTGAACAAACCTCAGGAGTATCATTTTCTGCTGCAGAAAAACTAACCATTGCACAATTATTGTTGGAAGAATTAAATATTGATAGAATCGAAATTGCTTCGGCTCGCGTAAGCGAAGGAGAATTTCAAGCCGTAAAAGGCATTACATCCTGGGCAGAAGAGCGAGGATATATTAACAGAATCGAAGTACTTTCGTTTGTAGACGGAGGAGTTTCTATTGAATGGATGAAAAAAGCTGGTGCCAAAGTGCAAAATTTATTGACTAAAGGTTCAATGAATCACCTGACGCATCAATTAAAAAAAACTCCTGAACAGCATTTTTCTGAAATCGCTCAAATCATCGCTTTAGCAAAAGAAAATAATATTGAAACCAATGTTTACCTGGAAGATTGGAGCAACGGAATGCGAAATTCTCAAGAATACGTTTTTCAGTTTCTTGATTTTTTAGCAACTCAACCCGTTAAAAGAATTTTATTACCGGATACTTTAGGCGTTTTAATTCCGTCTCAGGCTTTTGAATTTATTTCGAAAATTAGAATTAGATATCCACAAATACATTTTGATTTTCACGCACATAACGATTACGATTTGAGCGTTGCCAATGTCATGGAAGCTATAAAAGCCGGCATAAACGGGCTTCACGTTACTGTAAACGGAATGGGGGAACGCGCCGGAAATGCTCCGCTTGAAAGCACGGTTGCTGTAATAAATGATTATTTGCCGGAAGTAAGCATCAATATAAAAGAGACTTCACTTTATACGGTAAGCAAACTTGTTGAGACTTTTACAGGATATAGAATCCCGGCTAACAAACCAATTGTGGGTGACAATGTATTTACACAAACTGCCGGAATTCACGCTGACGGTGACAATAAAAACAATTTATATTTTAATGATTTGCTTCCGGAACGCTTCGGGAGAAAACGAAAATATGCTTTAGGAAAAACTTCGGGCAAAGCCAATATCGAAAAAAACCTTCAGGAATTAGGTTTAAAACTAAATCAGGAAGATTTGAAATTGGTCACCCAAAGAATCATTGAATTAGGCGACAAAAAAGAAACCGTTACCAAAGAAGATCTTCCGTACATTATTTCAGATGTTTTGGACAGTCATACTTACCAAGAAAAAATTACCATACAGTCTTACGTGTTAATGCATTCAAAAGGAACACGTCCATCATCGACATTAAGCTTAAATCTTGATGGAGAAATCATAGAAGAACACGCACAAGGAGACGGTCAGTTTGATGCTTTTATGAATGCTTTATCTAAAATTTATAAAAGTAAAAAATTAACACTCCCAAAATTGATAGATTACGCAGTCAGAATCCCTCCGGGAAGTAGTTCTGATGCTTTATGCGAAACGATCATAACCTGGACAAACAACGGAAAAGAATTTAAAACAAGAGGATTAGATTCAGATCAGACAGTTGCAGCAATTATCGCAACGCAAAAAATGCTTAATGTAGTAGCCTAAGGCACTAAGGTGCTAAGACTCTAAGGTGCTAAGATTTTTTCTTTGAGCTTAGAGTCTTAGTATTTGAAAGCCTTTAAAAAATAAAACTAAGCCGATAAGACTAAAAACCTTAGAATCTTAGCAACTTAAAATCTTAGAACCTTTTTAAAAAATAAAAAATGAAATTTAACATAGCCCTTTTAGCAGGAGACGGAATCGGTCCTGAGGTAATTAATGAAGCAGTAAAAGTATCTGATGCTATTGCAAAAAAATTCAATCACGAAATAACCTGGACACCGGCTCTTACTGGAGCTTGTGCAATTGATGCTGTTGGAGTTCCTTACCCAGATGAAACGCACGAAATTTGTATGGCTGCCGATGCTGTTTTATTCGGAGCGATTGGTCACCCAAAATACGATAACGATCCAAGTGCGCCAGTTCGTCCGGAACAAGGATTATTATTAATGCGTAAAAAATTAGGCTTGTTTGCAAACGTACGTCCTACTTTTACTTTCCCTTCTTTGATTGATAATTCTCCTTTAAAAAGAGAAAGAATAGAAGGTACTGATTTGGTTTTCTTAAGAGAATTAACCGGAGGAATTTACTTTGGAGAAAAAGGAAGAAGAGATGACGGAGAAACTGCTTTCGATAATTGCGTTTATACAAGAGCAGAAGTTCAGCGTTTGGCTAAAAAAGGTTTTGAACTTGCAATGACACGTAGCAAAAAATTATGTTGCGTTGATAAAGCTAACGTTCTTGAAACTTCTCGTTTATGGAGAGAAACAGTTCAGGCAATGGAAAAAGATTATCCTGAAGTTACTGTTTCTTACGAATTTGTTGATGCTGTGGCAATGCGTTTAGTTCAATGGCCAAACTCTTATGACGTATTAATCACTGAGAATTTATTCGGAGATATTTTGACAGATGAAGCTTCAGTAATTTCAGGCTCAATGGGATTAATGCCATCTGCTTCTGTTGGAGAACATACTTCATTATACGAACCAATTCACGGATCTTATCCACAAGCAACCGGATTAAACATTGCTAATCCTTTGGCTACTATTTTATCTGCTGCAATGATGTTCGAAGACGCTTTTGGATTAAAAGCCGAAGCTGAAGCTATCAGAGCGGTTGTAAACAAATCATTAGAGCAAGGAATTGTTACTGAAGATTTAGCTCCAAAAGGATCAAAAGCATACAAAACCAGCGAAGTTGGAGACTGGTTTGTAGCTAATCTATAAAATTTTGTTTCAGGTTTATTTTGTTTCAGGTTGTTGAAACTTAAAACAAAACAAACTTGAAACCTGAAACAAATTTTACTGCATAAAAAAAGGGATCAACATAAGTTGATCCCTTTTATATATTTAGAAAAAAATATTAATATCCTCCTCTGTTACCACCACGGTCATTTCCACCACGGTTGTTTCCTCCACCATAACCTCCGCGTGAATCTCCACCACGGCTGTTATTGTTGAAGCTTCTTCTTTCACCTTCAGGCTTCGGCTCAGATTTATTAACTACAATTGCACGACCTTGAACAGTAGCTCCGTTCAATTCATCAATTGCTTTTTGAGCTTCCGCATCGTTTGGCATCTCTACGAAACCAAAACCTTTGCTTCTTCCTGTAAATTTATCAGTAATGATTTTAACTGAATCTACTGCTCCGTAAGCCTCGAAAGACTCTCTTAAATCTGCTTCCTCAATACTGAATGGAAGGCTTCCAACAAAAATGTTCATATGTACTTATTTATAATAATGTAGCAAATGTAGTCTTATTTTTCTCTAATCTACTATATATTAGTTTATTTATGTTTTTATTTTGATTTAAAAAATCAAAATGTAGCAAAACTAATCTATCGCAAATGAAAAATCCAGTTGTTAAAAATTAGTCGTCGGAGTATATGGAACTTTATAAAAAACACCTTCTGTAAAAGTTACAGTAGGATTTTCAAGATCTTCTGTATTTGCATTTACCGCAGTAAACCTAAACGTTCCCGAAACAGTATTTGTTTGATTGTTAAACTCTGTAATCACAATTTGACCACTGCCTTTGTTTGTTCCGGTAGTAAATTGAGGCGCCATACTTGATAATCTATTCAAATAAGAAGCTGTTGTTATATTATCAACACCTAAAATATAAGTCTTTGGTGTCGAAGAAGGCAGTTTCAGGCTTACCGCATCAACTCCCAAGCCACCTTCGATAACTATACCTCCGCTTGCTTTTGCCTGTGCCGAATAATTTTGAGCTCTCCAAAAAACGTTGCCTTTTAAACCTTGAAAGGCTGGTGTATTGAATTTTACATCTTCCTCACAAGATGCAAGTAAAAAAATAGTAATTAGTAAGTAATAGTATTTTTTCATAAAAAAATAAATTTCAGGCAAAAGTATTACATTTAAGATCAATAATTTCAAAAAAGGAAGTCAAAAACTATGCAAAAAATAGTAAAAATCTATCTCTGATATAATTAATAAAATTTGAAACGCATTATTTACAAAAAAATTATATCTTTGCACCCTTAATTAATAGGGGTCGAGTACCTCAAAATTTAATCATACGATTATGTCAGTAAAAATTAGATTACAAAGACACGGTAAAAAAGGAAAACCTTTTTACTGGGTTGTAGCTGCAGATGCACGCTCAAAAAGAGATGGTAAATACTTAGAGAAAATCGGTACTTACAATCCAAACACTAACCCAGCAACTATCGACTTAAACCTTGATAGCGCAGTTAAATGGTTACACAATGGTGCACAACCAACTGATACTGCTAGAGCAATTCTTTCTTACAAAGGTGCTTTATTGAAACACCACCTTGATGGAGGTATCCGTAAAGGAGCTTTAACTCAAGAGCAAGCTGATGCTAAATTAGCTGCATGGTTAGAAGCTAAAGCTGGAAAAGTTGATGCTAAAAAAGACGGTTTAACAAAAGCGCAAGCTGATGCTAAAGCTAAAGCTTTTAAAGCAGAACAAGAAGTTAACGCTAAACGTTTAGCTGCTGCAGCTCAGGCTGAAGCTGATGCTATCGCTGCTGCAACTCCTGCAGTTGAAGAAGAAGTTACTGAAGTTGAAGCATCAACTGAAGAAGCTCCTGCTGCTGAAGAGAATAACGAAACAACTGAAGCATAATTATATTTAGCGAGAATGCGTAAAGAAGAATGTTTTTATTTAGGTAAAATCGCTAAAAAATTTAGTTTCAAAGGTGAAGTTCTGGCTTATTTAGACACGGACGAGCCTGAGTTATACGAAAATCTGGAATCAGTGTTTGTTGAATGCAACAAACACTTGGTTCCTTTTTTTATTGAAAAAAGCTCTTTACACAAAAACGATTTCCTTAGAATTCGTTTTGAAGACATGAATACCGAAGAAGATGCAGATGCCATTATGGGAAATGCCATTTATCTTCCTTTAAATATGTTACCAAAACTTTCTGGTAACAAATTTTATTTCCACGAAGTTATCGGTTTTGAAATTGAAGATCAACGTTTAGGCGTTTTTGGAAAAATTGTTGCCGTAAACGATACTACTGCTCAACCTCTTTTTGAAGTTTTAAATGGCGAAGTCGAAATGCTAATTCCGATGATCGATCATTTCCTTGTAAAAATTGATCGTGAAAACAAAAAAGTTATCATGAATCTGCCTGAAGGATTGGTGGAAATGTACTTGTAAAAAGTTGATTTGTTTAATCGGTCATTTGTTTAACCGAAAATAAAAATTTCACTTTCTTAGTAAAGAAAAATCAGTACTCGTTAATTTTAAATTTTAAATCTGATGTCCCAATTCACTTTCAAGCAATTCTCTATTCAACAAGATAAAACCGCTATGAAAGTAGGAACAGATGGCGTCTTATTAGGTTCTTGGGCTCCAATAAACCACAATCCGTTTAGTGTTTTAGATATTGGTGCAGGAACCGGAATTATTGCTTTGATGCTTGCTCAGCGAGCTCATGCTGAACAAATTGATGCTCTGGAAATTGATGAAGACGCTTACGAACAAGCTGTTGGAAATTTTGAAAACTCACCTTGGGGAGACCGTTTATTTTGTTTTCATGCAGGTTTAGATGAATTTATTGATGAACCGGAAGATGAATACGATCTGATTGTTTCAAATCCTCCATTTTACTCTGAAGATTATAAAACAGAAAATGAACAACGTGATTTAGCTCGTTTTCAAGATGCAATGCCTTTTGAAGAACTGGTTGAAGCTGCCGATTTATTACTTTCCGAACATGGAATATTTGCTGTAATTCTTCCTTATAAAGAAGAACAAAACTTCATCACTTTAGCCAAAGAATCAGAATTATATCCCATAAAAATTACCCGCGTCAAAGGAACTCCAAAGTCTGAAATCAAACGCAGTTTATTGGCTTTTAGCCGAAATGAAAATCCAGAAGTTGAAATCGATGAATTAATTATTGAAATCGACAGGCATGTTTATACTCCTGAATATATTGCGCTTACAAAAGATTTTTATTTGAAGATGTAAATTTTAAAATTCCATCTTTTTATTCTCGATTATAAAATTATTGTTTTTCCAATATTCAACATCTTCAACAAATTTTGGATCTAATTTTAAACGGTCAATTGGTCTTTTTATTATTGATACTTTTTCTATAATAATATCTTCCGACATTAAATCATAATCTGAATTCTCACTGCTTAAAAGTTTTTTATTTGACACTGAAAAATAGTTGCTTTCTACTTTTTCATTACAGTAATTAATAAAATAGTGGCCATTGACATTTTTATATGTTTGAGTCATTTTCAATGACGATTCTATTACAATGTCATCATTATCATTTGATCTATTTCTATTTAAAACTACATATTGTTCAAATTTTACAATTGCAAAAGAATCTGTTTCAATATAAATAAATCCTATTGCCGATTGTGACCCAGGATTTCCAAAACCAGTAGAAAAAACAGAAGGTGCCAAATTTGTAAAACTAATTACATACACCTTTTTGCCACCATAAGTTGTTGTTCCTTCTTTCTTTAATTCGAAGTCTTTTGTTTCATATAATAAATTCTGATTACTTAACATTATGTTCCTAAAAATCACCACTCCAAAATATCCGATTCCTTTCCAATTTTCAATTGTTTCTGAATCTACTTTCTTTCGAAATTGTAGTATTTCTCCAAAATAATTTGCTGCAGCATCATCCGAAACTTTGATTCCTTTTGGACTGTAAGTATCAATTGATGCTTCTTCATTTATTGTAAAAACACTATCTTTTTTGGTTTGAGCCCTAAAAAAGAATTTCTGATTGAATGGTTTTTGATAATAATTCTTCTTAATATTTTCCTTTGCTCTGCTTAAGATTGCCTTTGCAGATAAGGTATTTGATTTCTTTTTAGACGAAACCACAATTGTTTCATTCAACAAAATCTCAGCGTCTTTTTCTTTATTCAATTTAATCTGTAATGACTCACTTTGCCTTTTTTCAAGTTCTGAAACCATAATGGTATCTGAAGAATATCCTAAAGCCGAAATAATTAATTTATCATTAAAACTACTTTTAGAGATATTGAATTGAAAATCTCCTTCTGAATTAGCAACTACACTTTTATTGCAATTAAGAAGATAAAGATCAGCATTCGAAATTTTATCGTTTGATTTTGAATCTATAACCTTTCCAGAAATGCTAAAAACATCGTATAAAATTTTAGTTTTTTGAGAATACAAAACAGATTGCACCACGAAAACCATTAAAAGAGTCCATTTTTTGTTTTTTAATTCTAACATTTTTTGAGCTTAAAATCAATTTTTATTTCCCGTTTTTAGCAAAAAGAATTGCGCGATCCAGAATCTCATCTTTGCCTTCCTGAATTCCTAAAATAGTAGGTTTTACTTCGATATCAGGAACAATACCAATACGCTGGGTTTCTTTTCTATTGGGATAAAAAATTCCGAAACCAGTAAATATGGTTGCATATCCTTTAATGATTTCATACCTACAGGTTCCACCATCTGCACCGGCAGTTTGACTTCCAATAATTGTAGCATTTGGCGCTGCTTGTAAACACATTACCAAATGTTCTCCATGACTTTGTGTTTTTTCATTTTCTAAAATAATCACTTTCCCTTTGTAATAATCTGGATTTGCTTTGCCTGTTTTTTGATCTTCTCTCCAGGTAAATTTGCCGGGATAAGTCAAGTCAACATCAATAAATTTTGCATACGCTTTTTCTTCCGGATATAAATATTGAGCTATATCTTCTTCAATATTAGGTTCCTGAGGATATTTTCTTGCGTCAAAAACAATAGCTTTTGTGTTTTTGAATTGCGCCATAACTCCCGGAAGTTCATCTGCTTTTATGGATTCAACATCAATATATCCAATATTGTCTTCTAAAAGTTTCCACTTTTCTTCATCTTTAAACTGAATTTTTAAATTCTGATATTTATAACGCTTAATAGTTTTAACTGAAGTGTTATTGTTTCGGTTAAATTCAATTTCAAATGTTTCAGTTTTTCCATTAAAAACTGCCCAATAAATATTTTTTAAAATTGCAGGTTTATTTGAACCTTCTGCATATTTTAAATTTTCATTAATCAAGTTTTCGACTGTCTTTCCTTCTACTTTTGTAATCACATCTCCAATTCTGACATCATCTACTTTTGCCAAAGAATCATTTTTCAAATTGACAACAACTGCTTTATTATCAATAAATACCACATCAAAAGGAGTGAATTTATCTCCAAAATAATCAAACATCTTGCCTGTTTGTGTAGATGCATGTGTGTCATCCAGTTTTACTGATATTTCACGCATGGCCAAAACAAAATCCTTTTCAGATTCCGGCGCTATAAATCTGGGCAACATTTCGATCAAAACATTATCCCAATTTTCATCCATTTTATATTTGTATGGAAAAAAATATTCCATTTGATTCCAATAACGAAAAAGGGCCAAAAGACGCAAATTCTTATCGGTCCATTTAAAATCCGGATATTTAATTTCGTTTTGAACTTTGATATAAGGATCTGAAGTGTAATAAAATTGTTTTCCCTGAATCCTGTTTTCTTCAATAAATTTGAGTTTTTTTGAAAGTGATTTAGAAAACAAATCACTTTTTGAAATCCAGGACAAATTGAAGTTTTTATCAAACGATTCCTTTTTTACTGTCGATTTTGGAACTTCATATTTTTTAATTTCTCCTAAAGAGATAATCCAGTTTTCAATTACTAATGAAAATGCTTCGGCAGATTGAGCCTCTTCTACTTTTGGTAAAACTTGAAACAATTGTTCATCCCAATTTTTACTTCCATCTGTCACATTCGGATGATAAAATTTCAGAAAACCCCAAACTTTGCAAGTTGCAGCCAGTTTTTGAGCTTCGTTAATGGGTTTTGAAAAAGAGTTTTGAAATAATAAAATAAGAATAAGGGCTAAAATTCTTTTCATCAAACAGATAATTCGGGGTTAATTAATGATTTGGTTTAATTTTAAAATTATATATAGAGAGAAAGCAAGCCTTCTCTCTATTAAAAAATACTTTAAAGACTATTTTTCACAACACCAGTTTCCCGGATATTTTACAGGATAAACACCTCCACAAGTAGGACTTGGATTAACACAATATCCTGTTGCTTCTGAATAACGCCAGTCACCACCTTTAAGTGCTTTTTTCTGTGCATCAGTTAACTCTTCTACTCCAACTAAATTTAAAATCTTTTTTAACATAATTCTAGTTTTTTTGTTAGTTTACAACCCAATCAATTAAAGACATTTGAGTCTCCTGTCTAATCTTGCGCAAGAATATTTTTAATGTTTTGAATCTAATCAAAGGATCATTTTAAAATAAAAAACTTCAAATGATCAATAAATAAAAAATCTAACTAAAACTATTCATTAATTGTAAAAAAAACTAACCATGCCGTTAAAAAACAAAAACATTACTTATTAATTTTGTTAATAAAGCCAGTATTTGAAAACAAAAAAACATTTTCAACTACTATAAGATTGAAACGTTAAACCTGTTCAAAAATACTCTTAAACTGATACAGGATTCTTTCGATCAATCTCAAATCTTCGGTTACGATTTCGGCGCTACCTTTCATTTCTTGTTGAAATACAATTTGTTTTTTATATGAGGTTTCCAGTCCATTTGGTAGTGCGACATCCAGTAACAGATTTCCGTCTTTGTCGGGAACCAGAGAAATATTTTTGATTTTGCCTCTTAGGACACCAAATTCTCTGTCCGGGAAATTTGCCAGTCTGATGTTTACTTTTTGACCTACTTTTATTTTACCTGAATTCAACGCAGGCGCTTTTACTTTTCCAACAAAACCATTTTTAGCATCGGGAATTATAGAAAAAACATTATCACCAACATTTATTGTTTGATTCTCTGTCCAAACCTGCAAAAAAGTAACTACTCCGCTTACGGATGTTTTTAAGGTGTATGCCAATTCCCAGTCTTTTATCACTTTTTTGAGCTGATAAAACGATTGTGCCATGTTACGTCCCAGGTTAACTTCTTCTTTAGTGCTATTTATATGCGAATTCTGGCTTGATTTTGTATTATCAATCAAAGAGGACCTTAATTGCGAAATCGACGATAATAAGCCCTTATAACTCTTCTGGGCCTGTAGGTAAGTCAGCTTCTTGGCCTCCATTTCCTGTGCCGAGATAATCCCTTTATTGAACAAGGTTTCAAAACGTGCAATTTCATTTTTCTGAAGCTGCAATTCGCTCTCGTTTATCACTTTTTGCTGTTGCAGAATTTCCAGTCTTTCTTTGATCTGAACTTTCTCCGAAACCTGTGCCCGACTTTCTACTTCAAAGGGTTGTAAATCTTCATTTAATTGTTCTGCCTGATAATCTTTTTGAAAAACTGCAAAGGCACTTTCAATCTCACCCAACTGACTGTTTTTGAGCAAAGCAAATGGAAATGCTTTTTTTGAATCGTTGACATTGTACTTGTCAACTATACTTTTTAGTAAAAAAACATCTTTATAATTGGCTGTATTTTCAATAATAGCCAATGTTGTATTTTTAGGAACTATTGCTTTATTCTTTACCAAAATAGCTTCGATTCTGCCTGATGATTTCGAAACTATTTTCTCTGGCGGAATATTTGTTGTGATCACAATTTCGGTATTTACAACATCCGGATATTTGATAAACCAGGACACAAAAAACAACAAAAATATAATAGTAAATATCAAAACGGTTCCCCAACGTATCATCCAGTGTGGTACCTTGGTTAGAATGTCCTGTACTTCTTCGCTTCGTAATTCAAATGTATCTTCTGCCATGATTTAATTTCCTAATTGTAATTGGTTTCGAACCAATTCAAAATAATTTCCTTTTTGTTGTACTAATGCCGAGTGTGATCCGATTTCGATAATTTTTCCTTTATCCAGAACTACAATCTGATCCGCATTCATCACCGTGCTTAAACGGTGTGCAATTACCACGACGGTTTTTTCTTTGAAGAAAACATCAAGCTTTCGCATAATTTCTTTCTCATTATTAGCATCTAATGCCGATGTTGCTTCGTCAAAAAATAATATCTCCGGATTTTTATAAACAGCTCTTGCAATCAGTAATCGTTGTTTTTGTCCAGTGCTCATTCCTGTTCCTTCTGAGCCAATTTTTGTGTTATAACCCAATGGCAAACTTGATATATATTCTTTTATATTAGCTACATCTGCGGCATATATTAAGCGTTCTTTATCAACTTTGTCAACTCCTATTGCTATGTTATTGGCGATGGTGTCATTAAAAATAAAGCCTTCCTGCATAACGGCGCCAATATTGGATCTCCAGGCTTTTTGCGAAATGTTTTTTAACTGTGAATTGCCAATATTGATTTCTCCTTTTTCAGGTTCATAAAATTTAAGGAGCAATTTCATCAAAGTGGTTTTTCCGCTTCCGCTAACACCCACTATTGCTGTTACTTTATTGGATGGAATTATTAAACTCAAATCATCCAAAACCGGAATATCAGATCCCAAATAACGATACGAAACATTCTTTATCTCAATATCTGAATCATATGGAACTTCATGGGTCTGATGCTCTTCTTGCTCGGTTTCATCTTCTTTTTCATGAATTTCAGACAATCTCGCCAAAGAGATTTTTGCATCCTGAAGTTCTCTGACAAATTCTATAAGTTGAGTAATTGGTCCGTTTAAACTTCCCACAATTGAACTAATAGCCAACATCATCCCAAGGGTTATTGAGCCATCAATCACTAATTTTGCGGATAAAAATATGATAAAAATATTCTTCAGCTCATTTATTACAGAGGACCCAATGGTTTGAGTTTGTTCTAAAACCAATCCTTTTATCGAAACTCTAAAAAGTCTTGCCTGAACATATTCCCAGCCCCAGCGTTTTTGTTTTTCGGCATTGTGGAGTTTGATTTCCTGCATTCCGTTGATAAGCTCCATCACTTTACTCTGTTCTTGCGAAACTTCAGCAAATCGTTTGTAATCCAGAACTTCTCGTCGTTTTAAAAACAGGGTAATCCATCCGAAATAAAAAAAACTTCCGACAAAGAAAACAAAGAAAATCTGAAGGTTAAAGTATGCCAAAACGCCTCCCATGACAAACATGTTGATCACAGAAAATAAAACATTTATTGATGAAGTCGTCAGAATTTTTTCGATCCTTCGATGATCGTTAATCCTTTGCATGATATCTCCTGTCATACGTACATCAAAAAATGAAATAGGCAGATTCATTAGTTTTATAAAGAAATCTGAAATCAGCGAGATGTTTATTCGGGTAGAAAGATGCAGTAATATCCAACTTCTGATAAGTTCCAAACCTGTTCTTCCTGCAAAAAGAAACAATTGCGCGAAGAGTATTAAATAAATAAAATGAATATTTTGATTCTGAATCCCAATATCTACAATACTTTGGGTTAAAAACGGGAAAATTAGCTGTATCAAACTACTAGCCAATAACCCTATGCTTAATTGAATCAAAAACGATTTATATCTTAAAACATATTGTGACAGTAATTTGAATCCTAATCCTTTGTGGTCTTCCTTATCAAAATCAGATTGGAAAAATTTAGGCGTTGCTTCGATCAATAATGCGATTCCTTCTTCTGTAGTTTCATCGGCATTATTTCCAATCCAGAATTTAAAAAAATCCTGTTTATTATACTGAATCAGACCAAAAGCCGGATCTGAAATATAATAAGTACCTTTCTTTATTTTATAAAGTACTACATAGTGATTCTGGTTCCAATGCAAAATACATGGAAGTGGGGCTTCGTCTAATCTTTCGGCACTTATTTTTACACCAAGGGTTCTAAAACCAATTTTCTCTGCAGCATCACTTAAAAAAAGCAAATTACTTCCCTCCCGAGTTGTTTCGCTAATGTCCCTCAACTCCTGAATGTTGATTGTCTTACCGTAATGTTTTGCTATTATTTTTAAACATGTTGGGCCGCAATCCTTATGATCAGCTTGTATATAATTGGTAAATTTTTTCAATTCTTAATTAATTTCCTACCTTTTATGGTAAATTTTAGTTTTGCTAATGTAATATTTATCAAGAACTTTTCTAACTATTTTTATTTCCTTTATAATTCTTCTTTAGCCAAAATAAATGTTGCGTTATTAAATGTGTAAAACTTTCAATTTCTGCTTGTAAATTAAAAGGCTTATTGGAACAAAAGAATTATTATAAAAATGTAAAGAGAAATACTTTATTGAAGAAACGGTTAAAGAAATAAATTCAAATATTTATACAAAAGAACCGCCAAAATAAAAATATAAGGCGGTTTTTTTGGTTCTAAATATGAAAATTAGTTATCTAACCAACAGTTTTCTTCAATAACTGCTGCACAAGTTTCACCTTCACCCGGATGTATAACTCCAGCAAAAATACCAGTTCCAGGGCAATAACAAGCCTCCATTCCGACACCTCCGCCGTTAATACTTTTCTTTTCACTAACACTTAAAATTTCAACTCCGATTAAATCTTTCAATTTTTTCATAATTTGTTTTTTGATTTGTTATTACTTCAATCATTTCAAGACAGTTGAAGCATCTGTCTGCTAAAAAGCTAGCATTGTAATTATTACTGGTTATTCTATAAATAAAAAAAACAGAAAGGAAATAATTCTCCTTTCTGTTAAGTATTTAAAAACGCTATTATCAGTAATCCAATTTCTGTAGGACATGGCACTGGTTAACCCTAACCAAATAAAATCAACTCAGTGACCAATTTTCCTAAAGAATCCCAACACCAATCATCAATGTGGGGAATTTGCTCAATGTTCCACGATCGAGCGCCTACAAATTAAAAAAAACATGACTAAATTCTAAAAAAGGCTATATTGTAATTACTTCTAAAAAAGTTAAAAATTAACAACAAAGACGAATCGAGTCGCAAATACCCGGCAACGTATCCATAGGACAAGTTCCTCCAACAGGTATTAAAACACAACCCGCTTCAATCGCATAAATCCAACATTCAGGAATTCCTCCCTGCATTGTTTTCTGCTCATTTTTGGTGATTCTCTGAGCATTTTCAAGATTTAAAATTTTCTTTAACATTCTATATTTATTTATATTTCTAACTCAATTTAACAAGCATCTCCCACAATTGAGCACTTATTATTCCCTAAATAAACAGGTCTGTAATAAGGATTATAATTCAAACAAACCGTTTCGCTTGCGCTCCACGTAACGTATCCACAAATTGGCTCGACCGGATAAGCACCGCCATTAATACTCTTTTTCTCGAAAATGCTTAATTCCTGAGCTCCTTCTAAGTTTAAAATGTTTTTTAACATAATTAGTAGATTTAATAGTTTGGGTTATCCTTCATTTATTCAAAACAACAACTTATTTTTATTCTTTCATTCTTGTGAAATGCAGAGAAGCTTTTAAACTTCTCCACACTGTTTTCTTTTTACAAGCATTTATAATATCCTCTATTAACATCCCAACACATTCCAACTTCAGGGAAGGTTCCGCCTGCAGTATTTTTTTGTTCTTCTTTTGATAATTTTTTAGTACCCTCTGTTTTTAAAAATTTTTCTAACATGATTTGTGTTTTTTGTTTCTTGTTAATAGACCTTCAATTATTTTAAGACACTTGAAGCTTATGTCTGTATTTTTTATGCCGTTTTTTCAAAAATTTCAACTTCTTCAACAAAATCGTTCAAAAAGTATTTCAATTCACTTAATTCATATTCGCTTGGAAACAATTTGTCGTTTACAATTTTAACTGGTGTATAATTAAAATTATTCTTAGAACACCATTCGTATTGTTTGTTTATTTCCTGTGTTATCATCATACTAATCGAATCAACATTCCATTTTTTCAACCATTTCTTCAAGCTCATCTTTTTGATATGCCAGTCTGAAATAGCTTCAACCGTTTTTCCCGGTGTTGATCTGTTTATTGATAAAAGTCTTTCAACAATAACCTTGTATTGATTATCATTATTTTCCGGATTAATATTGAATAGAACATTCAAAAATATTTTGTCCGGATATTTTAAAACTAAATCGAATCCTTCCTGAAACGTTTTATGACAATGTCCACAACTTGGACTTATTATTATTGAAAGTTTTACAGCAGCATTTCTGTTCCCAAAATTCAACCCTCTCAAGTCTTCAAATCCTTTAGTATTAGGAACTTTCTTAGATAAAAAGTTCAATAAAGAATAATTTCTTTTAAATTTTTTTAATTCTTTTAACGAGTTTTCATTCTTCAAAATATTTTTTATCATTGATTTGATAACATACCAAATTGGCACAAGAAATATCAATGAAAAAAAGAATGGAAAAACATTTTCAAAACTAAAACTCAACGTAAATAAATCTGATGAAAACCAAACAACACTTTGCGTAAAAATCAAAAATGAAACTAGCAGACACATAACGCACCATTTTTGAATTTCAAACTTTTGAATCCAAATAGACGAAACTATTACAGGAATTGCCAGTAAACTTAAAAATCCAATAAAAATTGCTGAATTTAGAGGCTGAATTAAAATTGATATATAACTTGCACTAAAAAAAAGCAATGGCAAATCTGAAAAATTAATCCATTTATTTTGAATTCCCAGATTAGCGTTTATAACTGAATCACAAGATGAATTAGAACTTAAATTGCAAATTTTTGAAATTATACTGTTTTTAAAACCAAACTTTTCCTGAACTATTAAAACACTTACAACCAATCCTAAAATTGATGTTCCTAAAAAAATAAGACTAAACCAATTATAAGTATTATAAAAAAATGATAATCCTGTTAGAAGTAAAAGAGGAAAAAAATATTTCACCCAATTGTATTCTATTTTCAAATTTTCTCTTTCTACAATATTATTAGGTTCTATAGCTACAATTACTCCATTCCAGTCTAAAAGGAATTTTTCATAGGCCATTTTATAATTTCTTTTTTTCTGACTATTAATAAGAACGAAATTTTTAGCCTTTTCTACCAATATAAGTTCTTCTTTAAAATAAGCTAAAAAATTTGAAGGCAAATCGACAATCTGTTCTTTCGAAACTCTTACCGCAGCATTCTCTATAGATAGTAAATCAAAAGAATCTGTTATAGCAAATAGACTTGGATAATTAGGATGAGAAAGAAACAGATCTTTAAACTCATTTTTAATTTCCGAGTATCTATTTATTTGGAGAAATTTTTGGACAAGTTTTAACATCTTTTTCGGCTGTTTAAAATCATAATTACAATACAAATATTGCTGTTTTTATTCGAAAAATAATCACAAAAGCAGACATTTTATCAATTATACTACATACAATTTATAAATTATATAAGTCATAGTAGTAGATTTAACGAATTGAAAATCAAATAATTACAATGATTAAAATTTTACTAAAACCCTCAAAACGCCATTCTCGATTAAGGGTTTTGCTTTTTGTCTAGTTTTGACAATGTAATAACCTTAACACATAAAAACATGACAAATACAACATTAAAACTAGAAGATTTTGGAGCACAAAAGTTATCTAAAAATCAACAAAAAATCGTTCGCGGAGGAGACACTCCTATTATACCTGCACCGATACCAACACCACAAGAAAATGATCCCGGAAAAGGTGGTAACACTCCTGCAGGATAAATAAATCACTTTATTGTAAGCTAAATATTATTCGCAAACTGAGCCGGAGATACTCCGGTTCTTTTGCGAAATGATTTTGCAAAAGAACCAGCGTTTTTAAATCCTACGCTTTCTGCCGTAGCTTGTGTAGATTTTTTTCGATAGGTTTCACTGGTAATCATCTTATTAATTGCGTAATTAATTTTTAGCTCATTGGTATATTCTCCAAATGATTTTCCAAATCGCTTATTGACGACATAAGATAAGTAAGTAGTATTTGTTTTGATTTTTTTTGCCACATAAGCTAATGTGAAGCCGGTATTCAAGTATTCTAAGTTATTTTCAAGCTCTAAAAGCTTTTCGACGATTTCATTTTCTTTAGCCAGATCAATGCATAAACTTGCATTTTCAGTTTTTATAGATTCAAGCAATTTCACTTTGGCAAAACTACCATTTTCCTTTTCTATATCTGCTTTAAGTTCCTGTATTATGGCACTCATCTTTTTATTGGCCTTATTTTTATCTCTATTGCTTTTTACCAAGAGCGTAACAGTTCCAATAATTAAAAATATATAAAAACCTTTCAGGCTTTTATCTAAAAAAAGATCTTTCTTATAATTTTGCTCGACAGCAATCATTTCCTCTGTCTGAGAATCAACTCCTTGTAATTCATTTACATCTGATCTTTCTTTCTTTAATTTTTCCTCATATTTTTTTTTACTATCTAAGTAAATTTTAGAATGCTCATAAGCCAGTTCCGGCTTTTTAAGAATTGTATAAATTTTTGATTGATAATAATTAGATTTTAGGTAATCTAACTCATTCGAATTACTTAAAATCGCAAGAGAATCTGTATTCTTATAAAAAAACAATGCTTTATCGTACTTTTTCTGGGTATAACAAACATCTCCTAAATTAAAATTGGCACTACATAATAACTCTTTTTGATCATTCTCCTCGCAAAGAAGTACAACCTGATAATAGGCTTTTTCAGCATCTTTTAGATTACCTTTCCAATTATAGACATTTCCTAAGTTTAATTTTGCCGTGATTTTATTAAAAAGATAATTATCCGAATAATCAACTGTCTTCTTATAATAGTACTCGGCTGAATCTAACAAGTATCTTTTGCTTTTATTTGCCTTAAAGTAATCTTCATAAGAACCTCCTAAACTAAGGTTAATGTTACTTTTTTTATTCAGAAAACTTTCTTTATCGAATAAATCTTTATTCTCATGAAGAAAATTATCAAGTTCTTTTCCATTTTTAATCGCTAATTTATAGTTTCCTACTACTTCGTTAGCCAAGACAATATTCGCCTTAAAGTTAACCAGTTGATTAATATCTCCTATTTTTTGCGAAAGTTTGATTCCCTGCTGAAATTTTTCAATTGCGGCACTAAAATTTCTTCTGTCAAACTCTGCCAGCCCGCCGTAATTATATATATAGGATCGCAATTGTATCTTATCTTTAGAATCAGGTACTTTGTCCAGATAATAAAGTGCTGTTTTATATTTTTCTTTTGATAATTCTGTTTTTCCTTTATTTTGCCATAAAACTGATAATGCCGCATTTGCAAAAGCCAAATGTTTGTTGCTATTTGATTTTGCCATTTGATTCGCATATACAAGAGAACTATCTGTATTTGCATTAAAATTTGTTCTGATTTTATGTCTCAAAATTGCATATTCCTCTTCGGACATCGAATTTGTATGCTGAGCGCAAGTAGCATTGAGAATAAAAAAGAATAAAAAACTAACAATCAGCCTCATGAGTTTGTTTTTGGAATTTCAAAAATAACTTATTCCTTATTTCTAAACTAAATATTACTTGCAAACTGAGCTGGAGATACTCCGGTTCTTTTACGGAATGATTTTGCAAAAGAAACCGCATTTTTAAAACCTACACTCTCCGCAATAGCTTGAGTAGAGTATTTACGATACATGTGATTAGTAATCATCTCGTTGATTACATAATTAATTTTAAGTTCATTTGAGTATTCCCCAAATGATTTACCAAATCGCTTATTGACAACATAAGACAGATAGGTTGTATTTGTTTTGATTTTTTTTGCTACATAAGGCAATGTAAAATCCGCATTTAAGTATTCTAACTTGCTTTCCAGAGCCAGCAATTTCTCGACTATTTTATTTTCTTTGGCCTCATCAATACTTAAATTGACATTCTCTTTCCTAAGATGGACTTCTTCAGGCTCAAGCACGAGTTCTTCTATTACTTCTACTTCTTTTTGCTCAAACTCAGGATTATTTCTCTTCTCTATATTGGCTTTAAATTCTTCGATTAAAGCATTCATTTTTTTGTGAGCTTTATTTTTATCTCTAATGTTTTTTATCAATAAAAATACAATTACAACAAAAAGAAGTACATAAAAAACTCTTAACCCTCTATTTAAGAAAACTTCATTTTTATATTTTTTCTCAATAGTAACCATTTCATCCGTAAGATTACCAACTCCTTGTTTATAGTTTACTTCTAACGTTTGTTCATTTAATTTTGTTTCGAATTTCTCATAATTATCCAAATAAATTTTAGAATGTTTATACGCTAATTCTGGCCTCTTCAATATATTATAGATTTTGGCCTGATAATAATTCGACTTTAAAAAATCAAGCTGATTTAAGTTTGTTAAAGCGGCTATTGAATCGCATTTTTTAAAAAACACAAGTGCTTTATCGTATTTTTTAGTGGTGTAATATATATCTGCCAAATTATAATTTGCCACACACAATAAATCTTTCTGATCATTCTGTTGCGATAAAAACACAACATCATAATAGGTTTTTTCAGCATTTACGTAATCCTGTTTCCAATTGTAAACATTACCTAAACTTAATTTTGAACTAATTTTAGTATATGGGTTATTTTTCGAATATGTAATTGATTTTTTGTAAAAATATTCTGCCGAGTCTAGCAGATACTTTTTACTTTGATTTTTCATAAAATAGCTTTCATACGAACTCGCTAAATTGCTGTTTATATTACTTTTTCTATTTAAAAAATCTTCCTTCGTAAACAAATCTTCATTTTTATCAATAAAAGCGTCGAGTTGCCGTATATTTTTAATAGCTAATTGGTAATTACCAACTGCCTCATTAATTATCGAAATATTAATCTTGAATTTAACAATTTGCAAAACATCTCTTATCTCTACAGAAAGTTTCATCCCTTTCTGATATCTTTCAATGGCCTGACTAAAATTACCTCTTTTCCATTCTGCCATCCCGGCAAAATTTAGAATATAAGATTCTAATTGTGTTTTATCTCTTGATGCCGGTATTTCACTTAAATAACCAATCGCCAGCTTATACTTTTCTTTAGATTCTTTTGTTTTCCCTTTTGCTTGCAAAGAATAAACCAACGATCCATTTGCAAAAGCCTTATGCCTAAGATCATTTGATTTAGCCATTTGATTAGCATATACAACAGCGCTATCGACATTTGCGTTAAAATTAAGTCGGATTTTACTTTGCAATGCTGTGTACTCTTGTTCTGTCAACACATTTTTTTGAGAAAATGATGTATTCAGAACAAAAAAGAGTAAAAAAGAGATGATCAGCCTCATTTATTTTGTTTTTGGAAACTCAAAAATAGCTCATAAATTATCAATAAACTATAATTAATTTGTCTTATTACTAATTTTCTTCTTTTTGTTTTAAAAAATATAACAATTTAACCGTGTTTTGTTATATTTATATTGCGTAAATTTGTTTTTGCTAAACTATCAAAAAATGAAGCCAGATTTATTTCAAGCCCCGGATTATTACAACCTTGACGATTTATTGACGGACGAACACAAATTGGTTCGCGAATCTGCTCGTGCATGGGTCAAGAGAGAAGTTTCTCCTATTATTGAAGAGTATGCTCAGAAAGCAGAATTTCCAAAACAAATTATAAAAGGACTTGGAGAAATTGGCGGTTTCGGCCCTTATATTCCTGTTGAATATGGCGGTGCCGGCCTGGATCAAATCTCTTATGGTTTAATAATGCAGGAAATTGAACGCGGTGATTCTGGCGTAAGATCTACCTCATCTGTTCAGTCTTCATTAGTAATGTATCCTATTTGGAAATACGGAAACGAAGAACAACGAATGAAATATTTACCAAAACTGGCAACGGGAGAATTCATGGGTTGTTTTGGTTTGACCGAACCTGATCATGGTTCTGATCCCGGAAGTATGATTACCAATTTTAAAGATATGGGAGATCATTATCTTTTAAATGGTGCCAAAATGTGGATTTCGAATGCTCCTTTTGCAGATATTGCTGTAGTTTGGGCAAAAGATGAAACAGGCAGAATTCACGGATTAATTGTAGAACGCGGAATGAAAGGTTTTACAACTCCTGAAACACATAATAAATGGTCGCTTCGTGCATCATCTACAGGAGAATTAATCTTTGACAATGTAAAAGTTCCTAAAGAAAATCTATTACCAAATAAATCCGGATTAGGCGCACCGCTTGGTTGTTTAGATTCGGCAAGATACGGAATCGCTTGGGGCGCAATTGGAGCAGCAACGGATTGTTATGATACTGCTTTGCGTTATGCAAAAGAGAGAATCCAGTTTGGAAAACCAATTGGCGGAACTCAATTACAACAGAAAAAACTGGCAGAAATGATTACCGAAATCACAAAAGCACAATTACTTACCTGGCGTTTGGGTGTTTTGAGAAATGAAGGAAAAGCAACAACAGCTCAAATCTCAATGGCAAAACGAAACAATGTCGATATGGCAATTCATATCGCACGTGAAGCCAGACAAATGCTGGGTGGAATGGGAATCACAGGCGAATACTCAATTATGCGCCATATGATGAATCTTGAAAGTGTAATCACTTATGAAGGAACTCACGACATTCATTTGCTAATTACGGGAATGGATGTAACTGGAATTCCAGCATTTAAATAATAAACAACTATTAAAATATATATAAAAACTATACAAAAAGCTTCTTCTAACCGAGAAGCTTTTTATCTTTGCAAAAAATTACGAAAATGAATATTGAGACTATCAACAATAGCATTCAACCTCAAAAAGATCAACTTTTACAACATTCTTTATACAATAAAATTCAAAGTATTGACGATTTACATAGTTTCCTTGAAACACACGTTTTTGCCGTTTGGGATTTTATGTCATTATTAAAAGCTTTACAAGCCAAACTTACTTGTACAACAACACCTTGGTTTGCTACAAAAAATCCTGAAACAAGATATTTAATCAACGAAATTGTTCTTGCCGAAGAAACAGATTTAAGTATTGACGGAAGAAGACAAAGTCATTATGAAATGTATCTTGAAGCAATGCAGGATTGTGGCGCTGATACAACCGGAATTACCAACTTTTTGTCTCAAGTAAATTCATTGCACAATATTTTTGTTGCCATAAAACAAAGTTCATTACATCCAAATACAAAGGCATTTTTAGATTTTACTTTTAGAGTAATCGAAGAAGGAAAACCACACGAAATAGCAGCAGCATTTACTTTTGGAAGAGAAGATTTGATTCCGAGTATGTTTACTGCAATCTTGAAGAACTTCCAAAAAAATCTTCCGGAAACTGACTTAAGCAAACTTCTGTATTATTTTGAAAGACATATAGAACTAGATGCCGATGAACACGGACCAATGGCGATGCAAATGATCACTGATTTATGTGAGGATGATGCTCAAAAATGGAAAGAAGTTGAAGAAATCTCAATCCTTGCATTAGAAAAACGAATCGGACTTTGGAATGCCATTGAAGAAGAAATTCTGATGAAAGCAGAAATGGTATAAAAACCAAAGCAAGTTATTTAACGTAACTATTTGTTTAAAATGACACGAAACTTAATTTACCCAAATTATGAAACCACATTTCAAACAAATAGTTACTATCATACTCTCTATATTTCTCCTAAGTTGTAGTTCTGAAGAAAGTCCTTCACAAACTACAAGCACAACTCCTCCTGCAACAGAAGTTCCCACTACAGCTATTCCTTCTACAATAAATTATCTGGCCTTAGGCGATAGTTATACAATAGGTCAAAGTGTTTGCGAAACCTGTCGATATCCTGAACAGTTAAAAGCAAATCTAAAAACAATTTACCCTCAAACCAGTTTCTCATTAAAAGTAATTGCACAAACCGGCTGGACAACTTCTAATTTAATTTCGGCAATAAACACACAAAATCCAGATTCTAATTATGATTTGGTTACACTTTTAATTGGTGTTAACAATCAATATCAACATCTGAATTTTAGTGTCTACGAAAAGGAATTTCCACAATTACTGGACAAAGCTATTGCACTGGCAAAAGGTGATAAGAAAAATGTACTTGTACTTTCGATTCCTGATTATACTTACACGCCATTTGCCGCCAATTACACTGCCGAAAACCAAGCAAAGATTTCAGGCGAAATAACGAAATACAATAATACTGCCGAGATTTACTGCAGTAGCAGAGGTGTTAGTTTTATCTCTATTACAGACATTACTCAACATGGTCTGAGCAATGGCAACCTTGTTGCTTCAGATGGTTTACATCCGTCGGAGTTGGCTTACAAACAGTTTGTTGGTCGCATTTTACCTAAAGTAAAAATGATTCTTCAGGATTAAGCTATTTTAATTTCAAAGCCAATCATACAAAACAGAACTTTTACTTTAAAAACACTTTTCCTTATCTTTACTAGCAGTAAACTACATAGGAAATGAAAATTGTAGATTTTATCCCAACAGAACAATTAAAACCATTCATAAAGACTTATCGAATTATCGAAAGCCAGGATGAATTAATCAATCGGGTTTTGCCGGGAACTTCGCTTACAATTGCTTTTCGATGTAAAGGCGAGGTCAATTATGTTAAAGGAAATAGTCGGGACAATTTACCTCTTACAGCTATTTCGGGTATGCGAAAATCGGCGCGTTTAATCAATTATTCAAAAGATACCGCTACAGTTATTGTTCACTTTAAAGAAGTTGGGGCTAAAGCCTTTTTTAAAGAACCTCTTCATGAATTATTTGAAGAAAGCGTTTCATTAGACAATTTCTTTCCACAGCAAAAAACAGCAATTATAGAAGAACTTTTGGCCGAAGCTAAAACCAACAATCAAAGAATTGCTGTAATCGAACAATTTCTTTTGTCAAGATTACACGATTACAAACCAGATGAATTAATCTCGAATGCAATCGCGATAATCCAATCTAAAAAAGGCATTATTAAAATAAAAGAACTTGCAGATATGCTTTATATCAGCCAGGATGCTTTCGAAAAAAGATTCCGAAAAACAATAGGTTCATCGCCCAAACAGTTTTCTTATGTCGTTAGAATAAAAGCAATTATCGATCAAAAACAAAACAATCAAAACCTTATCGAACTTGCATTTGATGCCGGATATTTTGATCAATCTCACTTCAATAAAGACTTCAAATTGTTTACGGGACAAACTCCGTCTGAATTTTTTAAATTTCCTTCTTTCTGGTAAATCAATGATTTTTTACAATTAATTGGTTTCTGTAATCTTGAATTTTACAACAACAAAAAATCAAGAATTATGAAAACACATCTTTTAATCGGAATTGTCTTTTTGGCATTGCTTAACTATACCGCAAATGCTCAATCAACAACAATTAATTCAAAAATTGAAACCAAAAAATCAGAAAACATGAAACAAATCTTTATCGATAAATTTATCGTTCCGGCACAATCAAAACAAGAATTTCTAGAAAGAGTAAACAGAAACAGAAACTTTATCAGGAACTTAAACGGATTCATAAAAGACGAAGCTTACGAACGCATTGACGAAAAAGGAAATTTTATTTTTATGACTATTGCCGTTTGGGAAAATGAGGCCGTTTTGAAAAAAGCAAAAGAAGCTGTTCAAGCCGAATATAAAAAAGAAGGATTTGATATTGCCGAAATGTTTGCCAGATTAAAAATCACGATGGACAGAAACATCTATAAAGAATCAGAAAAACCATAATCGGAAAAATATACTTAAATTTGTCAAAAGCTGATTCTTCACGATTCAAACTTCAAAAAGATTAAAAACGATGACATTAACATCTGAAGAATTAATAGTAATTATTGATCCCCAAAAAGACTTTACAGATATTGATGGAAATTATGCAAAAAACCATCCAATTCATCAAATCAAAGAAGTCAAGGCAAAACTAAATCAATTAACGAAGCAATTTGCTAAAGATAGATTTGTAATTATTTTTTCAAATTATCAGGAAAATCAATTCGGAGAAGGAATTTCGATGTGTATCGAAGGCACAAAAGGCCATGAAATTGATTTTGATGATTCGTTCAAATTAATTTCGAAAACAAAACACAGTAGTTTTTCATCAGAAGAATTTAAAATTTACCTGAAAAACAATCAAATTCGTAAAGTTATATTATGTGGCTTTCTGGCAGAATATTGCATAAAACAAACCGCAATTGATGCGCTAGAAAACGGTTATCAAGTGGCACTTTTGCAAGAATACATCGCTACCGGAGATGACGTTCAATTTAGAAAACAAGAAATGTTATCTGATTTGGAAAAGAAAGGCGCCACAATTATTACAGACAAGTTCGGTTTTTAATAATCAACAACTAAACAATGCAAGTTTTACCTTCAAAAGAACTATCGCCTTATATTAAACATTATCTTTTTTTGGATAATCAGGAAACTGCTATTCAAAAACTTCGATTGTTTTCTGATGGTAATAGTGGCGTTGTATTTTCTTTTAAAAGTAAACTTATCGCTGATATCACTAATAATCAAGTAAAAAATTATCTGCCAGATTCTTTTTTATACGGACAACTTAATGGCTTCAAAGACATTTATTCTCACGATGAAATCACTTTAATAATTGTTGTTTTTCAGCCTAGCGGAATTCATCAATTGTTAGGAATTCCTGCCAATGAATTTCTGGATTCTATTATTTCTATTGATGATGTTTTTGGAGAAAACGGACTGATTCTTCAAGAAAAACTATCGGAACAAAACAAGAATCAAACAAGAATTGAACTTTTAAATCATTTTTTCAGCAATCTTATCTCTAAAAAATTAGAATCAAACCAACTGATTGTAAACAGTTCTCTCGATTTTATAATTTCAAACAAAGGGCATTTTTCCGTAGCGCAATTGGTTAAATATACCGGTTATACCGAAAGGCATCTTGAACGAAAATTTAAAGAATCAATCGGGTTAAACCCGAAGAAATTTGGTAACGTTGTAAGGCTACATCATTTTTTAAAACTACTAAAAGACAAACCTGCAGATACAAATCTTACTACTATTTGTTATGATGCAGGATTTTCGGATCAATCGCATTTGATAAAAGATTTCAGAAAACATACCGGAATATCTCCAAAAGAATACTTGCATTGCAGCGGGAAATTAACCAATAATCTTATTCGAACCTTCCCGATTGGTTCTCTTTAAAATGTCGGTTTTGTACAATTTATAGCATTTCATTGATACTACTTTTGACTCAAAATAATAGTATCAAAAATGGAAAATCTAAAAATAGCTACCGCACAGTTTGAAAACAAAAGCGGCGACAAAAACTATAATTTATCTGTAATCGAAAAGCTTTCGCAAAAAGCAGCCAATGAAGGTTGCGATGTGATCTCATTTCATGAATGTTCGATTACGGGATATACATTTGCAAGGCATTTATCGAAAGAACAAATGCTGGACTTGGCAGAAGTTATTCCGAGTGGAGAAAGCATCTTAAAACTAACCGAAATTGCCAAAAAAAATGACATTGTAATTCTTGCCGGACTTTTTGAAAAGGATGAAAATGACAATCTTTTTAAAGCCTACGTTTGTGTTGACAAAAATGGTTTGGTCGCAAAATACAGAAAACTTCATCCATTTATAAATCCATATTTAACGCCTGGAGATCGTTATTGCATCTTTGAAATTAAAGGTTGGAAATGCGGAATTCTAATTTGTTACGACAATAATATTATCGAAAATGTTCGCGCAACAAAACTTTTGGGAGCGGACATTATTTTCATGCCACACGTAACAATGTGCACGCCTTCGACCCGACCTGGCGCTGGTTTTGTTGCACCTCAGCTTTGGGAAAATCGTGAAGCCGATCCAACTTCCTTAAGACTGGAATTTGACGGCATGAAAGGTCGCGATTGGTTGATGAAATGGTTGCCTGCAAGAGCTTATGACAATGCTATTTATGCCGTTTTCTCAAACCCAATTGGTATGGATGACGATCAACTGAAAAATGGTTGTTCGATGATTGTTGATCCTTTTGGAGATATTTTGGCAGAATGTAGAACTTTTGATGACTCTTTTGCAACAGCAATAATTACTCCTGAAAAATGTATTCAGGCCGGAGGAAATCGCTACATAAAAGCTAGAAGGCCAGATTTATATCGTGATATTATTGGACAAAATCACGAATCAGAACAAAATGTAGTTTGGTTAAATTCTGATAAAAAAAGTTAAAACTAATATAATTCATCCAACTTTGAGAATCTGAAAATTTATCTTTACAGGATTGATTAATCTACAGAATACAACCCAATAATGGAATTTTTTAAAACTACAAATGAAGATATCGATGCTGTTTTTGATATCTATAATGAAGCGACATCATACCAAAAAACTGTCAATAATAAAAGCTGGAGAGGTTTTGAAAGATCTCTAATCGAAAACGAAATTGCCGAAAATCGCCATTTTGTAATCAAAGAAAGAGATGAAGTTGCTTGTACATTTGTACTAACTTTTAATGATTTAATTATCTGGAAAGAAGCTGCTCAGGATCCTGCGGTTTATCTTCATCGTATTGCGACAAATCCAAAATTCAGAGGACAATCGTATGTAAAAAAAATCATTGAATGGGTTAAAACATACGCCAAAGAAAATAACAAAGAATACATTCGACTTGACACGCATAGCGGAAACGAGAGAATAAATAAATACTACACAAGTTGCGGTTTCGAATACAAAGGAATCAGCACGATCGAATGGACAAGCGAATTACCGGAACATTACAAAGAAGGTTCTTTTAGTTTGTTTGAGATTAAACTTTAAGAAAACTCTAAAAAACAAAACCCCTTGTGAATAAATTTTACAAGGAGTTTTGTTTGAATCAAAAATTGACTCTTTCAAACTTATTTTGCTTCCCAAAAACAGCGTTTAGGAGAAACTATTAAACCTTCGTCCTTCAACTTTTTCATTGCTTTATCTACTTCTTTGCGCTCTAATTTAGTTAACTCAACTACTTTACCAGCATTTACAGGCTGTTCAGCTTTTTTTATAGCATCTAATACTTGATTTTTGATTTCCATAATTTTTTATGTTTTGATAAAACACAAAAATAGTAAATATTTTCTTATAAAAATTGAAGCGTTATTTTTAGAGATTTAGAAATAAAATTTCTCATGATTTTGATTGACGTTTTTTGATTGATGATTGTTTGCTGAATCTTTTTACTTTTTGGCCATTTTGTAAATTAGACAATTCAAGCGTTTTAAATCAAGACGATAGCAAACTAAAAATGATACATTGTTTTGAAAATAATTTCAGACACTAAATCAAAGAAAATCATATAATATCAATAAAAACACCTTCTAATAACCTGTTTTTATTCCATATAATTTTTAATAAAATCACTACATTACTTTTAAAAAATAAGAAAAAACTTAAATTTCATAAATTTAAATTTTGAGCATTAACGCTCTTTAATAAATTATAAATTGACTTATTAAGTTTAAAAGCAAGCGATTAAATTCAGTTAGGTTATATTTGGGTAAATGCCCTAGGAATCATGAGCAAAAAAAAGATTATTCTGCCTGAAAGTACAATCTTTCCAGAACGGACTAAAGTAAATCATAATGATGAATTATTGCTCGTTAATAAAAGACTTGCGCGACAAATAGAGGAACGAAAAAAGCGTGCTTCAGAGCTCGTTATTGCCAATGCCGAACTGGCTTATCAAAACGAAGAAAAAGAAAAACGTGCTGCCGAACTTGTTATTGCCAATACAGAACTGGCTTATCAAAATCAGGAAAAAGAAGATCGTGCCGCCGAACTTGTAATAGCAAATACGGAACTGGCTTATCAAAACAATGAAAAACAAAAACGAGCAGATGAACTAAGCATTGCCAATTCTGAACTTCTTTTTCAAAATAAAGAAAAAGAAAAACGTGCTGCTGAATTAGTTATTGCAAACACAGAACTTGCATTTCAAAATCAGGAAAAAGAGGATCGTGCTGCCGAACTTGTTATTGCAAATACTGAACTTGCTTATCAAAATAAAGAGAAAGAAAAACGTGCGGCTGAACTTCTGATAGCTAATACAGAACTTACCTTTCAAAATAAAGAAAAAGAAAAACGTGCCGCTGAATTAGTTATTGCAAACACAGAACTTGCCTATCAAAATCAAGAAAAAGGGGACCGTGCTGCCGAACTTGTTATAGCTAATACAGAACTTGCTTATCAGAATAAAGAAAAAGAAAAACGCGCCGCTGAACTTCTGATAGCAAATACAGAACTTACTTTTCAGAACAATGAAAAAGAAGATCGTGCTGCCGAACTTGTTATTGCTAATACTGAACTTGCTTATCAAAACAAAGAGAAACAAAAACGGGCAGATGAATTAAGTGTTGCCAATTCTGAGCTTCTTTTTCAAAATAAAGAGAAAGAAAAACGTTCTGCTGAATTAATTCTTGCGAATAATGAATTGGAAGCTTTCACCTATATATCCAGTCATCATCTTCAGGAACCTTTGCGGAAAATACAGGTTTTTTCGAACCGAATTTCCACAGATGAAAATCAAAATTTGACTGAGAAAGGAAAGTATTATTTCGAACGAATCGAAGTTGCTGCTTCTCATATGCAAGCGCTTATAAATGATTTATTGACTTATTCCCGTACAAGTGTAACCGAAAAAAAGTTTGAAAAAACTAGTATTAATGATGTCATCAATAAAGTTCTGGAAGATTTAAAAGAAGAGATATTATTAAAAAAGGCAATTATAGAAGTATCCGGAAACGGAAACGCCTTTATAATTCCGTCGCAGTTTCATCAATTGATATGCAATTTGGTAAGTAATTCTCTGAAATTTTCAATAATAGAAAAAGTACCACATATTACTATAAAAATCCTTTATACAAAACCAAAAACAAAGAAAAATAAATCATTGCCAGATTATTGCCACATTATTATAAGCGATAATGGTATTGGATTTGATCCTCAGTTTGAAAGCCGGGTTTTCGAAATGTTCCAACAACTTAATAGTAAAACGGATTATAAAGGAACAGGAATTGGCCTTGCTATCGCCAAAAAAATTGTAGAAAATCATAACGGAATCATTACCGCAGCAGGCAAACTAAATCACGGAGCTAAATTTGATATTTATATTCCGGTGGTATTATAATGAAAACCGTATCTTACAAAAACAAGTCTGTTTTTTACTAAAATCTATTTTTCTCTAAAAATTTTAAATACCTTTGATGTATGAGCACAACAGCAAAACCATATCATATAGGGCGAAAAATAAGCCGTATTCGTGAACTTAAAGACATGAAACAAGAAGCACTTGCACAAGCTTTGGGAACAAATCAGCAAGCAATTTCGGCTATGGAAAACAGCGAAAACATCGACGAAGAAAAACTTAAAGAAGTAGCAAAAGCGCTTGGAGTTTCTGTTGAAGCAATTAAAAACTTTTCAGAAGAAAGCATCATTAATTATTTTAATAATATTTATGATAATGGGGTTTTTAATACCGGTAATTATTGCAATTTTAATCCTTTAGACAAAGTTATTGAACTTTACGAACGTTTAGTACAGGTTGAAAAGGATAAAAATGAATATTTGGAGAAATTGTTGAAAGGGAAATAAAACCTTTTATAAGATATAAATTATCGCAAAAAAAGAGATCTTGATAAAAGACCTCTTTTTTTATATGAACAGATTTCAAATAAAGTATCTATCGATTAGTTTTCCTTATTTAAAGTAAACTTTATAAATTAGTTCTACTCTGTAGATTTTTTACCAAATAAAAAATAGTACCAATTATCAGAATTGGTAAAACAAAATAATGATATTTTACAAAATGATAATTACCATTATCAATAACTAAATAAAAAGCTTCAGTAAGGTAAAGATAACTAAACGATATAAGACAGATTGTTACAAAAACTAAATAATTTCTAGTTCTTTTTTTAAATTTAAAATATAAATTCGGTTGTAAAAAAAACAATAAATACCTTGAATATCTCTCATTAGATTGCTCTACTCTGATTTTTAATTTTTCTATTAAAACTTTTACCAAATAAAAGATCGTACCGATAATAAATATAGGCAAAACAAAATAGAAATAACTTATGAGGTAGTAAGTATCATGCAAGCTAATTGTATAAAAATGTTGATTAAAATAAAAATAGGTAAACAACAAAATGCAGATTGTTACAAAAATAAAATAGTTTCTAATTGGTGTTTTCATTATAAAAGTTTTTTTCTAAAAATCTGAATATTCCCAATCAACCTCATACTTAATAATTTTATTGCTTATTTTTTCCAGAATATAAACTTTAAGATAAGATTGAAAACCTGCTGGCGGATAAACAAGCTTAACATTTTTTCCTTTTCTATTTCTTCTTTCTTCTTTTTAAAAGACTTATACCCTTCATTATTAAGCTGTGTTGGGTTCTCCAGCTTTATTTTTTTTAAAATATCAAGAGAGCAACTATCTTTTTTATTCTTTTTTTTATCAAATTTAAAACGTTCCCCTTTTATCTTAAAATAAATCAAATCCTTGTCTTCCGTTTTTATATTTTCGCTCAAATTAGAATCAAACATTACATATTTTATTGGTTTCAAATACTTATCTCCTCCTTTATAAAAAGTAAAATAATCACTTGTTTTTGTTTGTGCACCTATAGAATTAATTGTTAAAAATACTAACAGACAAATATGTTTTTTCATAATTAGTTAAAGTTTGAAGATCCGTTCTATAAATTAAGCAACTTACTTTTGAGTATTAATTGTAATATATTCAAAATTTCTATTTTACCTAATTGACAACAATATTGCAAATTTCTAATTATGAATAATTTAACAAAAAAAAAATAGTATTCTTTATTTTGTAGAAATGTCTTCTATTTTTATCATGAATTTTAGAGGTTTGTATGAGCTTCAATATAGCTTTCAATTATTATTTCCAGTCAATTTCTAATGCTATTTTTTTCATTTTATCATATATAGCATTCAGTCCATAAGTTCCTTGATAACCGTAATCTTTTATTTTTTTAATGCTTCCATCTTTAAATTTTATCTCAAGCCAAACCGTAGGAAAATCATAACCATCTAATGTATATTCGTTTGGTAAATCTTTGACATTAATATATTCAAGCATTTTTTCTAACTCATTAAAATAAGCTACGTCAATTTTTTTTCTTGATTCTCCTTTGTAAAAATTCCCTTTTAAATTTGATGCATTAAAAGTATTCAAACAATTATAATACGCATTTTGGTTGTTATAAACCTCAATTTCAAAATTGTTATCCAAAATAAATTTTATGCTTTCAATATCATAATTAACAACTTTCTTATTTATTTCTATAAAAGCATTAAATTTATAAGTAAGCGTATCTAAATAATGAATTGTTTCTCTTTTAGAAATACTTTCATCATCTGTTTTATAATTGTTTACTAATAACTCATTTTTATGGTTTACAACAATAGGTTTTACAATTTTACAAGCGTATTCTAAGTTCTCGGCGAGATTAAACAAATTATACTTACCAGATTCAACCTCTACTATAGCATATTGAGAATAAGTACTATACCAATAACCTGTAAAAAGTAAATCAGTTTTTCCATCGTTATTAAGGTCTATTTTCTGCCAATTTTGAATATTCCAACTTTTATAGAGATCACAATTATTTAATGCCTTAATAATTGACTCCGTGGGCTTTATTTGTAATTCTCCAAAATTTTCTTTTGCAAAATCAGGATTTATGGATTTTACAAATTTAACGACATCTTCAGTTGTCTTCAAATTATCTATTTTATTTGTATTCTTAGCAGAAACGCAACTAACAAAACAAATTATAAATAAATATAAAACAATACTTTTTTTCATACTTCTAAATTTTACAAGGTTTTCCAATTGCAGTTTGATTTCCAGACGTTCCACCATTCGATTCAGCAGCATATCGAGCTTCTATTCTTTTATAATCTTCACTGCCAACAGCAAAAGTTTCATTATAGATTGGAGTTCCTCGTAAACCTCCCCACGCTAAATCTGTATAGATTTGACTTGGGGTTTTTCCAGCAATAACAGGAATTCCAGTCTGAAACTCTTGTAATGCTGCTCCTATAGCTTTCACGTAAGTTTCTGCCATTTCTTTATGATGCAAATTTGGTAATTCATTTGGTTTTGGAGGATATTTTCGATCACAATAAGCTTGAAAAAGTGTTGGAGTATCTGCAAAAACAACTGGATTACTTGTCGAATTATAATCATCTATTAAACTCATAAAATAAGCATGAGTAAACTCATGCAGAATATTTGATGCTCTAAATAAAGTAGTCGCAGATGTATAATTTGAGCTTATACGTACTGTATAATTATATTTAATCTGAGGATTTGTCCTCACTGTTTGTGCAGGTTTACCATCGGTTGGTAATTCTGTTTTTACTGTAACAATAATTGTATTAGTAGCTCCTAATTTACTTAAAATATTGGCGATATCACAATTAGTTGCATTTTTTAGTGCCTCTAGAACTTCTTTTGAACACCCCGCCAAATTATCAGAATTAATATTTTTTTCAATTTTCTGAGCTATTGTCTGATCTGTATTTTCTGAGCTAGATGAGCCAGTTCCACCTCCATAACCAGGCGCTGGTAAATACTGAGGTTCACTTCCACCGCTAGCATAACAACCTACTTCGTAAAGTGGTTCAAAATGTCCATCTTCATACCAATAGCCATAATAAACACATTGTATTTCATTTTCAGAATATCTTGCAGTCAACGAAGGTTCTAACTTTTTTCCTTTTTTAAACTCAATTTTAGTTCCAGCATTAGTAGCTAATTCTTGTACAAAAATCTTACCGTAAAAAGTATCTTTAATATTGTAATAATTGTAATTTTTATCCTGAATTTTATAATTTTCATCATTCGTTAAAATCTGAATATAAAAAAGTTTAAAACCATTTTGTTCATCTTTTATAAACATTAAACGATGATGGTCATTATATTGGTCAGCTTCTTTAGTTGTAGCACTTAAATTGCTACTAAGATTAAATGGTACTTCTATTATTTGTCCATCTTCACCTTCCGAAATAATTGCATTTTGCCATTGCAAACTTTCTATATAATTTAAAACCGTTGTATTATAATCTTTTTGATGATTATCAAACCAAATTTTAGCCTCAGAAGAAGACTGAGCAACATTTTTTTGTCCGATTTCTTCAGTCGCACAATTTGTTATTAATAACACAAAACTTAACAACAGTAAGCTTTTAAACATTTTTGTAATCCTTCTCATAGTTAGTTAGCTATTTTCTTATAGCTAAAGTAAAAATTATTAACTATAAGCAAAGAAAAAACTTATAAAAATAGATTTTAAAAAAAAGATACTTCGAGATTCTTCATAAATCTCGAAGTATTTACTAGTTTTTAAATCACATTTTATATTCTTTCACATCCTATAAAAATGTAAATAAAAAACCGCAATCTCATAAATTATGAAATTGCGGTTTTAGCAGAGAGGAAGGGATTCGAACCCTCGATACAGTTACCCATATACTAGCTTTCCAGGCTAGCTCCTTAAACCACTCGGACACCTCTCTAAATTGGTTTGCAAATAACAAAAAAAAAATTGAGTTAGAAAAACAAAATCAGACATTACTTTACATACTTTTCTTAAATTCTTCCATAAATAGTTTTACTGCCTTTTTTTGATACGCTCCTTCTATGGTTAACATGAATGAATCTCTTTGTGTAGGAACTCCTGTAATGGCAATTGCTTTTAGATTATCCCAGTCTTTCAGGGCTTTTTCTGCTACAATTGTTGCCCAATCGCTGTCTTGTACCATTTGCAATAAAGCATGAATCGAGTTTAATTCAATCGAAATTTTAGGTTTCATTTTGTTTTTTGTGAACAACTCTTCTACAAATTCTCTCGAATTCGAACCTTTACCCGGAAGAACCAGCGGTATTCCTTCTATTTTCTTAAAAGCAATTTTGTCTAAAACTGCCAAAGAATGTGTTTTTGAAACTACCATAACCATATTTGAAGTAAACAAAGGTACTTTTTGAAGCGGAAGCCCAATTTCATGCGATGAAATAACCAAAACCAAATCCAGTTCATTGTGAATTAATTTCTGTTCTAATGCCTCGGTTGTACCATATTCCACGACAATTTTTAGCTTTTGATATCTTTTTGCAAATGCATTAATCACGGGTAAAATCAGTAATCCAAAAATATAAGTCACGCCTATTCGCAATTCTCCGCCAATCATTTCATTCAAATCGTCAATGGCCTGTTTCCCGTTTTGTACATTTTCAATCACCTTTTTAGCGTGAATTAAAAAAACAGAACCTGCTTCGGTAAGTTTAACTTTCTTGCCAATCCTGATGAATAAAGGCATTCCGAGTTCTTCTTCGAGTTTTTTTATTTGTTGTGATAATCCGGATTGTGTGACAAAACACAATTCGGCAGCTTTTGTAAAATGAAGAACTTCAGCTGTTTTAATAAAATATTCTAATTGATAAATCTCCATATCGATAAGTTTTAATACTTATTATCAGTAAAATTATTAATTTTTCTAATGAAATCATAATCCCGAACTTTGTAAAAAATATCAGGCATCATGTTTAAAGCGCTAAAATCAAAAAACTTCAAGTTATTCTTTTATGGACAATCAGTTTCTGTAATTGGAACATGGCTTCAAAAAACGGCTGTAAGTTGGATGGTTTATAGCGTGACGGGTTCTGTTTTCTTACTTGGTCTTGCGACCTTTTTAAGCATGATTCCGTCTTTATTTCTTGCACCGCTAGCCGGAAGTATTATTGGACGTTATGACAGACACAAAGCCATGATTTTATTGCAATCTTTGGCGATGTTTCAAGCTGGAGCTTTGGCTTTATTGATTTACTTAAAAATTTACAATATCAATTTTATTTTAGCTTTAAGCCTTTTTCAGGGAATCATAAACTCCTTCGATATGACTTGTCGTCAAACTATGATGATTGATATTGTCGACAATAAAGAAGATTTGCCAAACGCGGTTGCCTTAAACTCTACTTTGAACAATTTTGCCCGAATTGCAGGTCCAGCTCTAGCCGGAATTATTCTGCACAATTATGGTGAAGACATTTGTTTTATTGGAAACTTCTTAAGTTATATTCCAGTTTTGATTTCTTTATTGATGATGAAAATCACTCCGCATATCAAAGCGACTGATAAAATGAAAATGTTAGACGATTTCCTTGAAGGTTTGGATTATGTGAAAAAAGAAACCGAAATGGCGAAAATGCTTTTAATGCTTATGTGTAGCAGTTTATTTGTAATCTCTTTCAATACTTTAATGCCTGTTTTTGCCAAAGATATTTTCAGCGGAAACGCTCAGACTTTTAGCTGGTTCGAAAGTGCTGCCGGAATTGGTTCAATTGTATCGGCTATTTATCTGGCAAATCTTAAAAAAGCTGATAATATGGGTAAAATAATGATCTCTGCGAGTTTATTATTAGGTTTTAGCATCATTATACTTGCTTACTCAAATAGTTTGACTGTCGCGCTTATTTGTATGGCTTTGAGTGGCGTGGGAATGATGGCACAAACCTCATCTATAAACATTTACGTTCAAACGCAAAGTACGGTAAATATGCGTTCCAGAAGTATTAGCTATTATTTAATGGCGTATCAGGGAATGATTCCTGTGGGAAGTTTAATAATTGGGTATGTTTCACACATTATAGGAACACGAGAAACTGTAGCAATTCAGGGAATTATCTGTATTATTTCTGTAATTGTTTATGTGTATTATAAAAACCGTAGTTCTGAAGAAGAAATGGGAACTTGTCCCGTTCGTTATAAAGATTAAGAAAAATAAATTCCATTTTTTTTAATTCCAATTATCTATCTATGATCTTGTCATTTCGAGGAACGAGAAATCCTCGTAAGAAACTCGACAAAGATTGAAACATTAGGAACGGAGCTTCTCGCGAGGATTTCTCGTTCCTCGAAATGACAAAATAGACTATAATATTATTCTAAAAATGATTGCCCTAGCCCCGATAGAAGTGGAAATCCTTTTATGCCGATCCCGAGGCTTTGGGAGGCATAAAAGATTGAAACGAATAGCGGGATTAGCTCCTGAAAAAAAAATTGGTTTTATAATAGAAATCGAAATGACAAACTACTTAAAATTCATTTTTCAACTCAAAGTAAAATGAACTTACATCACTTATATGGTAAAGAAAAAACACTTATATGGTGAAATTTCTACAACGAAATCTCTCCGCGTAAAGCAGTTTCAAAAACGTCTTTAAATTCTTTTTGAGGAATATTATGTCCTAACAAGTACATTAATTTTGTAATTGCGGCTTCTGTAGTAATATCTTTTCCTGAGATAACTCCAAGAGATTTTAAGGCTGTACTGGTTTCGTATTGTCCCATATTTACACTTCCGCCGGAACATTGTGTAACATTGACGATATGTAAACCGGACTGAATTGCTTTTTGAATTAAATTCAAGAACCAATCTTCGGTTGGCGCATTTCCGGAACCGTAAGTTTCTAATACAATTCCTTTTAAATCTTTAATAGCTAAAATTGACGATAAAACAATTTCGCTCATTCCCGGAAACATTTTTATAATAGCAACATGATTGTCCAAGTTTTTATGAACGATCAAATTGGCGTTTTCTTTTATCGGAAGAAATAAATGTCTGTTTAGTTTAAGATGAACTCCAGATTCTACTAATTCAGGATAATTTGGTGCCGTAAAAGCTTTAAAATGTTCAGCATTTACTTTTGAAGTTCGGTTTCCACGATACAATTTATATTCAAAATACAAACAAACTTCGTTGATTACCGGCTTTCCGTTTTCTTGTAATGAAGCGATCTGAATTGCCGTAATCAGATTTTCTTTTGCATCGGTACGCAAATCACCAATTGGCAATTGAGAACCTGTAAATACAACTGGTTTTGACAAATTCTCCAGCATAAAACTCAATGCCGATGCTGAATATGACATTGTATCAGAACCATGAAGAACCACGAATCCATCATAAGCGACGTAATTCTCTTCTATAATTTCAGCAATTTTCGTCCACATTGCAGGATTCATGTTGGATGAATCTATTGGGTTTTCGAAAGAAACTGATTCAATCTCACAATCTAATTGTTTGATTTCAGGAATTTTTTGCAATAATTTACCAAAATTGAACGCTTTGAGTGCGCCAGTTTCAAAATCTTTACTCATACCAATGGTTCCACCGGTATAGATCAGCAATATTTTAGCTTTAGATGACATCTTGGTATTTTAATTTGTTCACAACAGGATTTGCATACATTGCCAGAAATCCTTGTCTTGTAACCGGATTATCACAGCCAATACGCATTTCCAGACGACGCTCAAACAATGATTTCTCATTTTCTTTGTATAAATGAGCAAATCTATCTGTTTCGTTCAAAATGTCGTAAGCGATAAAATTAGTTGGCCATAATTGATAATTCTTCAAAATCGAATCGTCAATAACTTGTGCCAGAGCCTGAATTTGTTTGTTAGAATTGTCATTTTCAGCAACAATCTGATCAATTTCAGTATCCAGAACATCTCCAACAGAAATGTGTATTCTTTTCTTAGTTCCCATGATACCACTTATAATGGTCATGAAATCTTCGTTTTTATCTTTAATGTAAACTTCGTTTTTTGCTTCGGCCATTAATTGTGGCATTTTCAAAACATCTGTAGGATCATATTCGTATGAAATCGAAACTGGAACGATCTTTAATTTCTTGAAATAATCCATCAAATTGGCTTCATCAGAACCCATTCCAATCATTTTTAAAACTCCTGGATTGGTTTCGTCATTTCCGTCTTTTGTACGTCCTTCTCTTTGTGCAATCCAAACCGAACGATTTTCGCGAAGCAATAATTGTCCCATATATTCGGCCAATAATTTAGAGCTTTGCAACATTTCTCTTGGCGTTAAACCTCTTAAAACCAAAAAGTTTCTGTTTAGTTTTGCCAAAGTGCTCAGGAATGCTTTTTTAACCAAATTGTCGCCAATTGCAGATGCTGTCATGACTAAACCATGCTCAAAAAGGCAAACATTCAATAAGGTTGTATCTAGTAAAATATCTCTGTGATTAGAGATAAATAAGTACGATGTATTGGGTTCAAGTTTTTCAAATCCTGAAGTTGTAAGTCCTTCAGAACTTTTCTCTAAAACCTTTTGTATTGTATTATAAATAAAGTTGCACTGAAAATCACGAATCGAATGTGTTTTCTTAAGTTGCTCTTTCCAAACCTCATCTTCTACTTCCGGAAAAGTAAAGTTCATCATGGTTTTCATCATCGGATGATTAACAACATCATGAAGTGCTTCATTTATTTCAGAATCATAAAACGGTCGAATGGCATCAAATTTCTGCATTATTTATATTGGTTTTAAGTGGGCAAAAGAACAAAAAAAAAATTAAACTATTGTAAGGTACATATTAAATCCCAAAAACGTCCTTAGAATTTTGTGTTGTTTTTCCTGCTATTTCTTCTTCAGAAACGTCATATATATCTGCTAATTTGCTAATAACATTTACCAAGTAGCTGCTTTCGTTGCGTTTACCACGATATGGAATTGGTGCTAAATAAGGTGAATCTGTCTCTAAAACGATATGTTTCAAATCGATTTGATTTAAAAACTGATCGATTTTTCCGTTTTTAAAAGTCACAACTCCACCAATTCCCAACTTCATATTGTAAGAAATCGCCTGAAGTGCTTGTTCATATGTTCCGGAAAAACAATGAAAAATTCCAAATAAATCATCTGATTTCTCTTCTTCCAGAACTTCAAAAATCTCATCAAAAGCTTCACGACAATGAATTACAATTGGCAATTTGTATTGTTTTGCTAACTGAATTTGTCTCTTAAAAGCAATTTGTTGTTCTTTTAAGTGGGTTTTATCCCAGTACAAATCAATTCCGATCTCGCCAACGGCATAAAACTTTCTTTTTGCCAGTTCGGTTTCTACATGTTTCAGTTCCTCTTCGTAATTATCTTTCACGTAAGTGGGATGCAAACCCATCATTAAGAACACATAATCAGGATAATTTTGCTCTAAATCATACATAGATTGCGTTGCAGCAGCATCGATTGCAGGAATAAAAAAACGTGTTACTCCGGCATTTATAGCTCTTTGCATCATTTCGTCACGATCCTGATCAAATTCTTCTGAATATAAATGTGTGTGCGTGTCGGTAATTATAGGTGTTGAATTCAATTGTTGTAATTTTTAAAGGCTCAAAATTACGATAATATTAAAAACTTTCCCAATTTGAATGTTATGGCGGTAAATGGGACACAGATTTAACGGATTCACTTTGTGAAAACGCAGATTTAAACTGATTTTTTATTTTGCGTTGTGTTTTTGATTGTGTTGTGTTTTTGTCAAATTGAACATATGCGAAGTCCCGTAACGTGATTCTCTAATACTAAAAAACCTTTGTCAAAGTTTAAAACTTTGACAAAGGTTTGGGCACATGTTTGCGCACGGGTTTTATCCCCCAAAAAAAATCCGTACAAATCTGCGCTTTCACAAAGTGAATACACATCATCCGTGTGCCATTTAACTAAATGCTAATACTAAACTCCTTCTTGAATAAATTGCATAGCACGATCTAAAACCTCGTCTTTTCCTTCTTGAATTCCTTTTATTGTTGGTTTAACTTCGATATCAGGAACAATTCCTATTCTTTGGGTTTCACGTTTATCAGGATAATAAACTCCAATTCCTGTATATCTGGTATGAAATCCTTTAAAATCAAGATCCATTGCATTTCCATCTGCTCCAGCCGTTTGACTTCCTATTATTGTGGTATTTCCTGCCGTTTGAAAACACATAGCGGTCCATTCTGACTGGCTTAAAGAATCTTCGTTAAGCAAAACGATTACTTTTCCTTTATAATTGTCTTTATTTTCAGTACCACAAGTTGATCCTTCTGTCCAAATATATCTTCCCGGATAATTTGGATAAGGATAGGTATAAATTGCAAATGTTTTTTCCTGGGAGTTTAAAAATTTAGCAATATCTTCATACGTTCCATTTGGATAATTTCGCATATCAAAAACAATCGCCTTTGTAGATTTCAAAGCTTGAATCATATCAGGAATATGTCTGGGTTTTATTTCACCCATGTTAACATAGCCAATATTATTATCCAGAAGTTTAAACTTTTCCTTCTTTTTGATGGCTCCTTTTTTAAATTCATTTCTATGAGAATCATGATAATCAGCCCAGAACATTGATTTTGTTTCGTATTTTCCGTCTTTTAAAAACTCAACTGTAACATTTTCAGAATTGCTTTTTAAAATTGGACTGACCACTTTATCTAAAAACTTAGGTTCATTTGAAGCGCAGATTAAATCTCGATTTTCCTGAATTAGTTCTTTTATTGTTTTACCATTTATTTTGGTAATTACATCTCCAATTTTTATGTTACTTGCCTCAGCTAAACTATCGCCTAAAATTTCTGTAACAACCAATTTCTCATCAATAATTTTACCTGTGGCCGGAAAATAATTGAATCGGCGGCTCAAAGATGAAATACTATATATTTGAGTTTCGGTATGGCTGTCATTAATTTTAACCGCTAACTTTTTTATTGCAATATAAAAATCAATTTCACTTTTAGCATCAACAATACTTGGCAAGGCCTGCTCTAAACTCAAATCCCATTTTTGATCCATTACATATTTATACGGAAAATAATATTCTATTAAATTCCAATATGCATAAAGCATTAGCAATCTGGAATCTTTATTAGTATAATCAAGATCAAAATAGTTTTTTACATTTTTCATTGCATCAAAACCAGGTCCGAATTCTTCAGTAGTTTGAAATCTATTGTTTTCTATAAATTTCAATTTTTTAGAAAGTTTCTTAGAAAACAACTTATTATTAAACCAGCTTAAATCGAAGTTTTTATCAAAAAACTCAACATTTTTTGGCGTTGCAATTGGCGCGATTTCTTTTATGGGTCCAAGATCATCGATCCAGTTTTCCAGAACTAATGAAAACTCTTCTTTGGTTTGCGCTTTTTCTATTTTAGGTAATTTTTCTAAAAGCTGCTTATCCCAATTTACTTCTCCATTGGCAACTTTTGGATGGTAATACTTCAGAAAACCCCAAACTTTACAAGTAGCAGCAAATTTTTCATTTTCTGTAATTTTAGCTTGGCCAAAGATGATTTGTGAAAAGATAATTAAAAGAAATAAAATAATTTTTTGCATTCAACAAAAGGATAAAATTATTAATGGTTTTGGTTTGTTCTTGGTATAATATAAAAATCGAAATTAAAACTAAAAATTGAAATTAGATTACGGCTTTACGTAAAAGCAATTTATTGTGGTAAATAGCACACGGATTAAATCTTTAAACTCCAGTTTCAATAAACATTAAAGCGCGATCCAGAACTTCATCTTTTCCTTCCTGAATTCCTTTTATGGTTGGTTTTACTTCGATATCCAGAACGATTCCTATTCTTTGTGTTTCGCGTTTATCCGGATAAAAAACTCCAATTCCTGAAAACTGTGTATTAAATCCCTCAAAATCGAATATTGAAACATTTCCATCTGCGCCAGAAGTTTGGCTTCCAATAATTGTAGCGTGTCCGGAAGTTTGAAAACACATCGCAGTCCATTCTGCCTGACTTTGAGTTTTTTCATTCAGCAAAAGAATCACTTTTCCTTTATAATAATCCTTATTATCAAAACCAATTGAAGCTCCGCTACTCCATGTACATCTTCCCGGATAGCTTAAATCAGGAAGTGTATAAATGGCAAATTTCTTTTCTTGCGAGTTTAAAAAATTCCCTATTGGCTCAAAAGTCCCTTTCGGATAATTTCTCATATCAAAAACAATCGCTTTCGTATTTTTTAATGCTTCAATCATATCAGGAATGTTTTTAATGGCAATAATTCCCATATCAACATAACCAACATTATTATCCAAGATCTTAAATTTTTCCTTCTTTTTTCTGGCTCCTTTTTTAAATTCGTTTCTGTGAGAATCATGATAATCATACCAAGTCATTGCTTTTGTAACATACTTGTCATTTTCAAAAAACTCTACTTTTACTAAATCTGCAGTATAGCTTCTTAAAATTTTCTCCACCAGTTTATCTAAATATTTAGGTTCGTTTGAGGCACAAATCAAATCTCTGTTCTCTGCGATAATCTCTCTTATTGTTTTATCATTTATTTTAGTAATTATAGTCCCCGCTTTTATATTATCAGCCTGAGCAAGACTATCGGCTAGAATTTCTGTAATTACCAGTTTCTCATCAATTATCTTTCCCTTTGCGGGAAAATAATTTCTTATTTTTGGAGTTGTCGCAGACGAATAGGTATAAAACTCTGTATGACTGTCATCAATTCTTGACACCAGTTTTCTCATTGCCAGATAAAAATCATCTTGATTATCTGCTTTAATTACAAGCGGTAAGATTTTTTCTAAAGTGATATCCCATTTCTGATCCATTAAATATTTATCCGGAAAAAAATATTCTACCAGATTCCAATACATAAATATCATTCGAAGTTTTGAATCCTTATTCTTAAAGTCAGGATGCGCAAAACTTTCATTTTGCAAGCCAATATTCCCAGCACCTTCTGCGGCATAAACATAAAATTGCTCGCCTTGAAATCTATTCTTTTCTATAAATTTCAATTTCTTAGAAAGTTTCTTAGAAAACAACTTATCATTAAACCAACTTAAATCGAAATTTTTATCAAAATATTCAACATCTTTTGGTACCACAATTGGTGCTATTTCTTTTATTGGTCCAAGATCATCAATCCATTTTTCGAGAATTAATGAAAATTCTTTTTGGGTTTGTACTTTTTCAATTTTAGGCAAAACATCAAGAAGCTGTTTATCCCAATTCAAATCGCCTTTTGCTACTTTTGGATGGTAATATTTTAAGAATCCCCAAACTTTGCAAGTTGCCACAAGTTTTTCGGTTTCTGTAATTTTGGCTTGACCAAAAGTAATTTGAGTAAGAACTAAAAGAAAAAAGAGGGTTATTTTTTTCATTCAATAAAAGTTAGAATTGTAGGTTGATTTTGATTAGTTTTTATAAAATTAAAATCGAATTTAGAACTAAAAATCTAAATTTGATTACGGTTTTACGTAAAAGCAATTTGTTGCGGTTAATGGCACGCGGATGACGCGGATTCACTTCGTGAAAACGCGGATTTAAACTGATTTTTTATTTTGTGTTCCTGTTTGTTATCAAACGATAAACCCGACAGGTTTTAAAAACCTGTCGGGTTTGAATATGTATAAAAGTCTTTGTTTCTTATAAAATCTTAATCTAAGTCTTCCAGAAGATTCTGAACGTCGTCGTAATTTTCATAATCCTCAGAGATTGTCTGCAAGATTTCTTTGCAGCCTTTGTAGTCTTTTTGTTTTAATTTGGATAAAGCCAGATTCCATTTTGCTTTTTCTTTATAGACAGAAGTTCCGGCTATTAATTCGTTAAAAACTAATTCAGCTTGTTTATAATGACTTTCTTCTAATAAAGAAACGCCATAAAAATATTGAATTTCAGGTGTTTTGTTTTCTTTTAAAATAGTTTCAAAAAGCGGAATTGCTTCTGAATATTTTCTTTCGTTAAAAGCTGTTTCGGCTTGTTTCAAAGTTTCTTTTGCTTCTCCTCTTTCTGTAAATGAAGCTTGTTCAGGATGATTATAATCTTCAAAAGCCGGATTCTGGTTGTAATTAAAAAAGAACAATCCAAATAGAATCACCACAGAAGCTGCGGCCGCAAAATACCAGGCATTTAATCCTATAACTTTTGGTTTACTGGTATTGAAATGTTTGTCTGAAATCGTTTTTAAATTTGCTTTAAACGCTTCTCTTTCTTCTTCATGTTCGAATTTATTTTCTAATTGAGTATGAAGATTTTTAAAAATCTCAAATTCCGAAGCCATTCCGGGATCTTGAGACAATTGATTTTCAAACTTATTTCTTTCATCAATCGTCAGTTCGCCTTGAAGATATTGATCGAATAATATGTAGCGCTCTTCGTTCATGACTAATTATTTTTTAGAGATTTAAATTTTTTGGCTTCCTGAATCCACTGAGTTAATTGACCAACGCACAACGATTTTTTCTTGCGGACATATCCATAAGTTACGTTTAGTTTCTCGGCAACTTCTTCCATTGATTTTATGGTAAAACTTAACTTCAACAATTCCTGACACTTATCACCCAGTTTCTGGAACATGGTGTCAAAAAGCTGTTGTTTTTCGTCAAATTCTTCCGTTTGCCCAATTAATTCCAGTGCAGATTCATTCATAGATACTGCATCTTCATTAATTGTTACCCCTTTATTCGAAGTTTTTTTGAGTTCGTTAAGCCATTTTCTTTTACACAATAAAAAAAAGTAAGCATCAAACGGACAAGTCAATTGAAGTGTATTGGCTTTGGCCTGATTAAAAAGTAAAATCATGACTTCCTGAACCACATCCTGCGCATGTTCTTTATCGCCGGAATTATTCATAATGAACATAACGACCTTAGGAACGAACTTTTTGTAAATCGTCTGAATGATTGCCGAGTCATTTGCAGCAAGTCCTTCAATATACATTTGATCAGGATGAATTTTATTTTGACTCATAAAAAAACTTTTTGTTAGCTAATTTAAGAAAAAGAATCTGAAATAAATTTCATTCAAAAGGGTAACAATTATAAAGTCAAGTTGATATAACGTAACAATATGCTTTTGCCAGATTATTTGTTGGAAGAAAACAGCACACTGATCAGACCGATCAAACGGATTTTTACAGATTATCTAATTTAAAATTCTTGCTCATTCGTGCAATTTGTGGCAAAAAATCAATTCAAAAATTAAGAAAAATGGAAACGTATCAATTTACAAACGAAAAGACTTTAGATCAGTTTAACGAAATGATTGCTGCCAAAAAACGAAATGGTTTTGTAATTATCGAACACAACGAAAAATTACCGTATGTGGTTTTATCCAAAGAAAAAAAGAACATTAACCATTCGCTTCATCTCTTTCTTACCTGTATCTCTTTTGGACTTTGGGCAATTGTTTGGTTGTATTTGATTGTTACGCTTTCGCAGAAGAAAAACATTCTCGTTGCCGTAGACGAAGACGGAAACTTGTTTGAAGACAAATGCCTTTCCCAATAAATTAAAAAAAATAAAAAACAGGGGTAACAATTTTATAAGCGTGTTGATATAGCTGTATAAAAGAACATTAAAAAATATTTTCAAAACAAGGGTAACAATATCAAACCCAAATTGATATAAGAATATAAAATGATAATTAACAACCAAATCTGAAAAACCGCCTGATACTAATCAGGACAGATTTATAAAAACTAGAAATCATGAACACAAATTTCAAAAAATTAGGAGTTTTATTTTTATTAGTAATCACATTTGCGAGTTGTGACAATAGCGATGGCGATAACAACAATCTTATTTTGCCTCCAACCGGAGCTGCTTTTAAAAGCATTAACGAAAAAGGAATTAAGAAAAACACGCAAAACTTTACCATTACAGCAGGAACTGGTGTTGTAACCATAACATCTGCAAAAGGAGTTAAACTAAACATTCCCGGAGATTGTTTGACCAAAAACGGAGTTGCTGTAACCGGAGCAGTTGATATCGAATACATCGAACTTTTTGACAAAGGAAACATGTTAATTACCAACAAACCAACAATGGGAATCATGCCTGACGGAAAGAAAAACTTATTGATTTCTGGCGGAGAATTCTTCATCAAAGCTACACAAGGCGGCGTTGAACTTAAAACTTCTTGCTACATGACAATGGTCGTTCCGGCAGCTTTAACAGATGGTGTCGACAATACAATGACTTTATGGAAAGGCGTAATTGATGACAAAGGAGAATTAGCCTGGAGAGATGCCAATAAGCCAAATGCTGACGGAACTGATGGCGGAAAAGGCGGAGTTCAAGGTGAAGGAACGAATTATTATGTGACTTTTGGAAACTTTGGATGGACAAACGTAGACCGTTTTTATAGCGATCCAAGACCTAAAACAACCATTCTTGCTGATGCTCCTGATGGTTACGACAACAACAATAGCGCGATTTACTTATCATACGATGGCGAAGGAACAAATGCACTTGCTAAACTGGACACTTACACGCCTGCTGGATTATTCAGCGAACACTACGGTCAAATCCCAATTGGTTTAGCTTGTCACGTGATTTTCGTTACCGAAGATAATGGACAATGGCGCTATGCGATCAAAGCTGTAACCGTTGCTGCCAACGATGTTTACACCTTTACTTTAGCCGAAACAACAGTCGGCACAGAAGCTCAACTGGTAGCTGCAATCAATGCTATTCAGTAACTTACAAAATACTTTTAAGAAAAAGTGGTGATTTGCTCATCACTTTTTTTTACATTTAATCCAGTTTTAAAATTTAATTCTGATGATTTTAAGAAGCTAATCCTGCTCCCGAAGCTTCGGGACGTTGCAATCTTTTATGTCTGCCGCGGCGGACACAAAAGGATTTCCACTACTATCAGGGCTAAAAAACCACTAGTTATGAAACCACTATCATCTATCTTCTTTCTTCTATTTTCTATTCTCTCCATAGGACAAACCAAAGTAAAAGACACCATAACCCGAAGAGCCAATATTGGTTTAATCCAAAACGGAAACACCGTTACTTACAAACCGGAAACTCCGCCATTAATACCAATTGCGGGCGCTCCAAAACCAAGTTATTCTTATTTATGGGAACTTGGCGATGGACATTACAGCAAGGAAGCTGAACCGAAACATGTCTACAAAAACAAAGGAACTTATACCACAAGACTTGCCGTAACCAACAATTACGACAACGGAAAACCTCCTGCAACACGACCAAAAAAAGTAGCCATAAACGACATTACCGATACTAATTATAAAGACATTGCTTCAATCGCAGACCAAAACGGATTTGCGATCTTAAAAAACTGCGATCCCATTCCGGATCAGGAAATGGTAGTCGTAGTAGGTTATCAAAATATGGAGAATTATGTCGCAAGCGGAAAACTATATTTATTCTATAATGAGAAACAATTCAAAAGCAATAATTTCGAATTAGTCGATTTCAGAACGTATGCAAACGAACGCGAAGTAAAAGAAAATACCGTTGCTTCGGTTAATGATTTGGAGGATTCTAATCGATATTTGGCTTCAGCCGAAAACACTTTCAAAGCCAAAAAATATAGAAACACAACTACCGAAGAAGATCTTAACGCATCGTTATTAGACGCCAATAAAACCTATCATAATGTTTCGGTTTTAGAATTTGACGATGCAAATCCGGGCGAAACCCGTAATGTATTTTATACTTTTAAAACTACTCCGGAAATGATCAAAGATACAAGCGCCACGGTTACAATGCGCGGAATTTTTGTTCCAAACAGAAGTTATAAAAACCATAAAATAAAAAATCTCGAAATGGAAATCGTAACTTCTCACGATCCTAATAAAATGGGCTCAAACGGAAGTTTTATCAATTACAGATTAGTACGTTTTAAACGTGTAAATTTCAAAACCCGTTTTCAAAACAATGGAGAAGGTCCCGCAAGAATGATCAGACTTGAAACTGATATTCCGGATATGTTTGACAAGAAAACATTTCAGGTCGAAGATATGTATCCCAAATGTCCTATTTGTCCAAAAGGCGAAGAACCAACCGTAAGTTGTCTTGATACAATTATCAAACAAAAACAGATTTTCTTTACCTTTAAAAATATTTATTTACCCGGAAGCGAGCAAAAAAACGTACACGAAAAAGACAGTACAAAAGGTTTTGTCAAATACTCGATGAAGTTCAATGAAGATTTTCATAAAGTAAAAACCCGAAGCCGCACCGCTATTATTTTTGACAAAAACGAACCTATAATTACCAATTATGCCACTACCCGATTCTTACCCGGAATTTCGATTGGTGCAAAAGCGGGTTATAATGTTTATCCAGATCTTGAAAAATCGACGAGTTATTTTGTTGGTGCAACGATTTCGCCATTTAAATCGTATCGTTTTTATTGGCAAGCCGAATGGATAAATGCTTTAAATAAATATGAAAGTGGTACAACCGTAGTCGATCAAACGGTGGTAAATCCAAATGGTGTAAAGCAATTTCAGCGCACGACAACGACAACAGAAAACAAAAATGTAAATTGGGAAGTTCCGGTTTTATTGCGATATAACATTAATACTTATATTGGAATTGGCGCAGGAATTCAGGCGAATTTTAATATTTCATCGGAACAAATTATGAATAAGAAGATTGAAAGTTTCGAAGGTGGAACCGATAAAATTGTAATTGACACAAAAACGGAATCAAACTCCGTAAAAAGTGGATTTGATAATTTAAAAACTGGGCTTTTATTTGATTTAACAGCTGGTTTTGCCCGAATTGGTCCAAGTTTAGGCGCGCGATATGTAATTAACTTCGAACAGAATTTTAACTATTTTCAGTTTTATGGAATCTGGAAGTTTTAGTTTTTTTACCATATTTTTTTCACCATATAAGTTATGTAAGTTCATATTATCTACTTTGTCTTATTATAACAAAAAGGTCTTCGACTTCGCTCAGACGGACAAATTCATATCAATATAATATGTACTTTATGCCTTAACTTTAAAATTATGAGTACCAACATAATATGAACTTATATAACTTATATGGTTTAATTTTTCTTTTTTTTAGTCTGAATCTGTCAGCGCAGAATCAGGAAGATAAAATATATAATGCAGTTGATACTTTTGTGGCGAATCCTTCGGCGAAAGCCATAGAAAATCTGAATACTATTGAAACAGATTTTTGGAAGAGTTCAAGACCAAAAACTAAAGATGAATTATTGGCAATTGTAGTTTTAAATTGCAATAAAGCATATTATGAAAACCAATTCGGGCAAACCGAAAAAGCGATTTCGAGTTATGAGAAAGCCTGGCAAATCTATCAGAAAAACAAACTCAGTAATTATGATATAATCGAATATTGCCTAAAACCCTTGGGCAATTTATATACGGTTTTGGGAGATTATGACAGCGCCGAAAACACTATAAAACAATACTTTTTCATTGTAAATACTTCTAAAAATTATCCTGACGCTGCAAAACAAAAGTTTGCTGCGATTCTTAATTTATCGAATGCTTATCAGAGTTCCGGCAAAATTTCTTTGGCAATTGAATTACTGGAAAGCACTTTAAAAACAGAGAAATTATCGAATTCTCAGAAAGGAATTTTATTGAATAATTTGGGGAATAGTTACTTATTAAGTTCAGCTGGGAATTTAATGAGACCTGAAACGCATCAAAAAACCCAAAAATCATTTGAATTGGCTGTTGAATATTTGAAAAATGAAAAGCAACAATCCGAAACTTTATCTAATTCTTATCGAAATCTTTCGCTTCTAAATCGTCAAAGACAAAACTTCGAAATTGCATCTTCTTATTTAGAAAAAGCTGAAAAGTTATTTTTAGAAACAAAAAATCGTCAACCTAGAAAACTCGCAAAACTATATTATGAAAAAGCGCTTTTGCTTTTTGATGAAGAAAAATACGATGAAAGTCAAAAACAAATTCAGGCTATTTTTAAGATTCTGATTCCGAATTACAATTCGAAAAACATTCTTCCAAATCAAAATCAATTGTATGCCGAAACGGTTTTAATTGATGTTCTCGATTTACAGGCAGAAATTTTCGCAAAACAAAATCAATTCAAAAAATCGCTTGAAGCTTTTAGGCTTTCTTTTGACATTGAAGATTTGTTGATGAATGTTTTGGTTTACGAAAACTCAAAAATAATTACACAAATCAGAGCGCGAAATCGTACCGAAAAATGCATTTCTATTTATGATGAATTATATAGAAAAGAAAATAAAACTGAATATCTCGAAAAAGCCTTTCAATTATCTGAAAGAACAAAATCAGGTATTTTAAAAGGTTATCGTTCGAATATTAAAAATGCTTCTTCCGAAGAAAAACAACTTTTGCAGGAACTTCAAACTTTAAATAATAACATTCTTAAAGAACAGCAAAAAGGAGATTTGGCTAATATTTCTAATATTAATTCGACGATAAAAAAACAAAACGAATTGATGCTTTCGCTAAAGAAAATCCAAACTGAAAGTTCCAATTATATTCCTGAAAATTGTGACATAAAAGCACTTTTATCAAAACTGGAAAAAGATAAAGCAATATTGCTCTACTATTTTATGGGTTCTGAAAATCTTTATTATTTCATTTTACAGAATAACCGAATTTTATTAGATCGTGTTCCTATTGGAGATGGAAAAATTTATAGTATTGTACATTTCATAGATTATTTTAATAATGCCGATGCCATTACAAATGATATTTCAGGCTATAATCATTATGGAAAAAATGTCTACGATTTATTAAAATTACCTCAAAACGCAATTTATAATAACCTCATCATTGTTCCTGACGGAATTTTGAATTTTCTGCCTTTTGAAGCTTTAATTACACATGAATTAAACACAACTAATTTTGCTAAAATGCATTATTTATTGAATGATTTTAGAATTGCTTATAATAATTCTGCTAGTAATTATCTGAATTCAAAACCGATTTCAAATTCTAAAAAAACAGTTTTAGGAGTTTTTCCTATTTTCGAAAAAACACCTTTTGAATTAAGTTATTCGAAGAAAGAATTAGAATCGATTCGAAGTAATTTCAAAGGAAAATATTTAGAAAATTCTGAGGCGAGTTTTGCAAATTTTAAAAATAATGCAAGTAAATATTCCATTTTACATTTAAGTACACATGCTTCGTCCGGCGATATTGAAACTCCGGCAAGTATTAAATTTTATGATCAGGAAATCTTATATTCAGAATTATATAATCTGAATATTAATCCTGATTTAGTGGTTTTAAGTGCCTGTGAAACCGGAATAGGAAAACTCTACAAAGCCGAGGGCGCAATGAGCGTTGCAAGAGGTTTTCAGTTTGCCGGAGCTCAGAATTTAATGTTTTCTTTATGGAAGGTAAACGATTATACGACATCGGTTTTTATGGCTGATTTTTATAAAAACATTAAAAATGATGTTCCGTATTTTGAAGCTAATTCAAATGCTAAAATTGATTTCCTGAACGACAAATCAATTCCAAATGTTAAGAAATCTCCTTATTACTGGAGTTCGTTTGTGTATTATGGTTCTATTTCGACAGAAGAAAAGTCAGAAAATTATATCTTTTACATCATTAGTTTATTGACTGTAATTGGTTTATTTTTGATTTTCAATCATTATCGAAAATGGAAAATCTTCACGAGGTTCTCAAAAAAGAGAATTACAAAAAAATAAAATTCAAAGTTACCAAAACACAACACCTTTTAGTAAAAGCTAAAATTAATGGTATTTCAGGAAATTTCATCTTAGATACGGGAGCATCAAATTCCTGCGTTGGTTTTGAAAGTATTGAACGTTTTGAATTAACAGCAAAAAAATCAAAAACCAAAGCTTCCGGAGCTGGAGGAACGGGCATGAAAACGCAGACTTCGGCACATAATAAATTACAACTCGGAAGTTGGAAAAACACGGATTTTGGGATCGTGATTTTTGATCTTTCGCACGTAAATGAAGCTTTAGAATCTTTTAAGGCAAAACCTGTTCACGGTATCATTGGCGCTGATGTTTTGCTTGAAGGCAAAGGAATCATCGATTATTATAATCATTGTTTGTATTTGAAGTAATACTTATAAATTCCAATAAAGAAATTCCAAATTCCAATCTGACGTTATAATATAATTCACAAAAAAAATCCCAAACTCCTTTCGGAATTTGGGACTTTTCAATCTAAAATTAAATCAATTAATGGGTATGTTTAGGATTAAAACCGTCTTCACTTAATTCGGTGTGCACATAATCTGCAACCATTTCAGCTTCGTAATCGATTTTCTCTCCTTTAGAGAATTTATGAATTATTTTCTCCATGATATTATAAATTACAGGAACTACAATCAAGGTTAAGAATAACGAAGAAATTAATCCTCCGATAATTACCCAAGCCAATCCGTTTTTCCATTCAGCTCCTGCTCCAGATGCTAATGCAATTGGGAACATACCAAATACCATCGCAATTGTTGTCATCAAGATCGGACGTAAACGTGCGTGATTTGCCTGAATTAATGCTGTTCTGATTGATTCTCCGGCAGCTCTTCTTTGGTTGGTATAATCGACAAGCATGATCGCATTCTTACACACCAGACCAATCAACATGATGATACCCAAGATAGTAAAGATGTTCAATGAGTTATTAGTCAAAGCTAATGCTAACATCGCACCAATAAACGAAAGCGGAATAGCAAACAATACGACAAACGGGTGAACGAAACTATCATAAAGTCCAACCATTACAAGGTAAACCAAAATAATAGCGGCTAATAAAGCGATTCCTAAAGTACCAAATCCTTCAGATTGATTCTCTTGGTCACCACCCCAAATGTAGTTTACTCCAGCTGGTTTTTTCAACTTGTCTAATTTAACCTGCCATTGTTGAACGATTGTTCCAGAAGGAACCCCAACGTTTTGTCCTTTTACAGTTACCGAAGCAGATTTATCTCTACGCTCTAATTGGCTAGGTCCTGAACCTTCTGTAATTGTAGCAAATTGAGACAATTTAATTTGTTGACCTGCTGCGTTCACAAATATTAAGTTACTAACGTCTGTAATACTTTTTCTGTCGAATGCATTGTATCTAATGTTGATATCATATTCGTATTCTCCAGCTCTGTATTTACCATCTGTGTTTCCACTAAAAGCAGTTTGCATCGTTAAACCAACTGTTTGAAGCGTTAATCCTAAAGCAGCCATTTTATCACGATCTACTTTAACGTTGATCTCAGGGTTTCCGTCTTCAACTGTTAATTTAATCTCTGTTGTTCCAGGAATTGTGCGTAATTCAGCTTCAGCTAATTTTGCAAATGCCATAGCACTTTCTGTTGAAGGACCTGTTACAATTAATCCTAAAGTTGCATCTTCAGCAGTTCCTAAGATACCTACAGGAACGGTTTTTACTTTTGCGCCAACTAATACTTTTTCTAATTTACGTTTGATTTTTGCTGCGTAAACGTTAGCATCATCAGTACGATCTTTTTGTTCAATCATTTTTACGTCAATCTCAGCTTTGTAAGCTGTTGCTTGCGATGCTCCAAAACCTTCTGAGGTTTGTCCTACCGTTGTAATTTGACTGTGAACATATTCCTGAGCTTTTAAATAAGCTTCGGCTTTTTGAGTCATGAAGTTCGTTTGTTCTAACGAAGCATCTTTTGGCATTTCGATTTGAACTAAGAACTCTCCACTATCAGATGATGCGAAAAACTCTCCTCCGATAAATCCACCGCCCATTAATCCAATTGTTGATCCAAAGAACAATACAAGAACTACTAAAATAGTTTTAACATAATGATCTAAACACCAAGTCAATAATTCAGAAACCCAGTTTGTAAAACGTGTTAAATAACTTTCGAAACCAAGAATAATTCTTCCAAATAAATTCTTTCCTTCAATATGCTCTAATTTACCATAACGAGATGATAACCAAGGGATAATTGTAAATGAAGCTAAAAGCGATAACATCGTTGAAATAATTACCGTAACACAAAATTGTGTAATGATATTAGATACCAATCCAGAACTCATCGCAATAGGCAAGAATACCACCACAATTACTAATGTAATCGAAGTTACAGTTCCACCAATTTCTGCTGTTCCATCATAAGAAGCACGAATTCGGCTTTTACCCATTTCCATGTGTCGATAAATATTCTCGAGGACCACAATCGCATCATCGACCAGAATACCAACAACAAGAGATAATCCAAGTAAACTCATTAAGTTTAACGTGTATCCCATTAAATAAATGCCAATAAAGGTAGCGATCAAAGATGCCGGAATAGACACCATTACGATCAACGAGTTTCTAATACTATGTAAGAAGAACAACATTACAAAAGCTACCAGAACTACTGCAATTAATAAATCGTGAACTACAGAATCTGCAGCTTCAAGAGTAAAAACTGTACTGTCTTTTGCAACTTCTAGTTTTAGCTGATTTACTTTATAATCTTTCTCAAGAGTAGCAATTGTTTTTAATAATTGCTCACTTACCGCAACCGCATTTGCATCAGATTGTTTTACGATTTGCAAAACGATCGCACTTTTTTGATCTACACGTGATATTTTTTCAGCAATTTTTTGAGTATCCTGAACATCTGCAATATCACTTAAACGAACCTGAATTCCGTTTTGAGAAGAAACAACAAGGTTTCTTAATTCTTCAACACTTTTATATTTACCCGCTAAACGAATTAATATTTTTTGGTTACGAGTCTGGATGTTTCCTGTTGGGAAATCTAAATTCGAAGTCAAAATATTTTGTTGTACCTGAGGAATAGAAAGTCCGTAACCTTGCATTTTTAATGCATCAAGATTTACCTGGATTTCACGTTCAGATCCACCAATAATGTTTACCTGAGCAACACCTTGTACACGAGATAAAATAGGAGCAATTTTTTTGTCAATTAAGTCATAAAACGCTGCTTCATCCATTTTTCCGTTGGCACCAAGCGTCATAATTGGTAAATCACTCAGCGAGAATTTGGTCAATGCCGGTGTTTTAACATCATCTGGCAAATCACTAATTATCGCGTTTATTTTACGCTGTGCATCATTCAGAGAGAAATCGACTTTTGCATTTGATGTTAATGTAATCGAAACGATAGATAAACTCTCGTATGATTTTGAGTCAATTTTCTTAACATTCTCTAAGGATGCAATCGCATCTTCAATTTTCTTGGTTACTGTATTTTCTACCTCACTTGGAGAAGCTCCCGGATAAACTGTAGAAATTGTAATAACGTTTTGTTCAAATTTTGGGATCAGCTCATAACCTAACTGGCTGTAGCTGAACAATCCACCAAGTGTTAGAATTGTAAACAATACAATTACTAACGACGGACGTTTTATGGATATTTCGGCTAATTTCATATTTGTTGCTTTAGGCGGTAGGCTTTAGGCAATAAGCTTAATGCTTATGGCGTATAGCTTAATGCTTTAAATTATTTAATAATTTCTACTGTATTACCGTCTTGTAAGTTAATTTGACCTGTAATAACTACAATTTCTCCGTCAGTTAATCCGTTGATGATTTCTACCTGATCTCCTAAAATTCTTCCAGCAGTTACTTTTTTCAATTTTGCAACACCATTTTGAACCACGAAGATTTCGTTACTACTAACACTTCCTACGAAAGCATTTCTAGGCACAACCATAAGATGTTGTTTTTGTTGGTTTGATGCAAAATTTGCAGTTCCGTACATACCTGCTTTCAGGTCGTTATTGATATTATTTGCAATTTCAATTTCAACTGGGAAGTTTAAAGATTCATCCGCTTTTGCAGCAATAAAAGTGATTTTTCCAGTAAAAGTTTTATCAGGATAAACACTCGCTGTTACATTGATTTGGTTTCCTACTCTCAAACTTGCAACTTGATTTTCGTTTACTGTAACTACTAATTTTAATTTAGAAACATTTACAATATCAAACAAAGCAGTTGCAGGCATTCCTGTTAAGATAGATCCTGGCTCGATGTATTTTTTATTGATAAAACCGTTGATTGGTGCTTTTACTTTAGTATCTCCAACATTAATGTTTGCTTGTTTCAAATTAGATTCAGCATTTGTTAACGCTAATTTTGCCTGATCTAATTGTTGTTTTGTAACTCCACCTGTTTTAAAAGCATTTTCGTATCTGCTATAATCAGATTTTGCATTTTGGTAAACTGCTTGCGCTTGTTGAGCACTTACATTAATAACGTCACCTCTCATTGTTAATAAAGTCTGGCCTACTTTTACGTAATCTCCTTCTTTAGCCAAAACACTAATTACTTTTCCAGATTTCTCAGCAGAAAATGTTAATTGTTGAATTGGTTGAAAGTTTCCGTTTGCAACGAAATCCAGTGAAATTTCTTCTGTTTTTACAGGAGTTACTTTTACTGAAACTGCAGCATTTTTCTCTGCTACGATATCTGTTTTTGCTTTATTCTCCTTCTTATTATTATTTAAGACATATCCCATCACACCCAGTGCTGCGATTATGATTACGATTGTTATAATAGTTTTCTTCATTGTAATTAGTTATTTAATAAGAGTTTTAAGTTCGCCTTTTGATTTGATTAGTGCTATTTCGGCAATTTTGTAATTCAAAACTGCTCTCGTAAAATTATTTTGAGCTTCAAGTTGTGCATTTTCAGCATCTAACAAATCTGTTAATGATGCCAATCCTTGAAGATAATTGTTTTTTGTATTGCTTAAGATTTCAGTCGCTAAGCGCATATTTTCTTTTTGATTATTGATAGTCACAAGGTTATTATCAATTTGTGCCATTGCATTTCTGTAATCTAAATCAAGCGAAAGTTTTGTGTCTTTGATATCTTCCTGAAGTGATCTGATTTCTACATCGGCTTGTCTTACTTTGGCACGAGTTCCAAATCCTGTAAAAATTGGTACGTGTAAGTTTAATCCAATTGCTGAGTAATCTGACCAATAAACACCATCTGATGGTTTTGCAAACCAAGGCATTTGTGGACCCTGACCAATATAATTGTAACCTGCAGTCAAAGAAAGTGTTGGATAATATCCAGCTTCAACAGCTTTTTTATTGTAAACTAAAAGCTCTTCTTGTTTTTTCAAAAGCAAATATTCCGTTCTGTTTTCAACATTTGGCACTTCTGTTAATGCAGCAGGAACAACTTCAAATTCTTCTTTTGGCATATCAATTTGAGCTTCAATAGGCATTCCCATATAAAACTTTAAAGCATTTTCCTGTAAAGTAATTTGATTCTTAATTTGCTGACGTTCTGTATCAATATTAGACATTTTAACAACGATACGATCTAAATCAATTTTTTTAGCCAAACCGTTATCAAATTGTCCTTTTACGATGTCACGAACTTTTGTTGTGTTTACGTAATTACTGTCTAATAAAATCAATCTTTCTTTTTGTACATAAACTGAATAGTAGTTATTAGCAACTCTTTCAATTACTTGTTCTTCAGTTAACTGATCGTTTATTTGATAAAATTCACGAGTAGATCTTGCAGCTCTTAAACCGGTAAAAACAGATTGATCAAATATTGTCTGAGTTAATGAAAGCCCAGCATTTGAAGTCCATTTTTGACCAAATGCCGCCTGAATTGTAGTTCCTGGCTGACCAAAACCAGCTCCATCAATAACTGTTGTCTGAATTACTGGATTGTAAGTTAAGTTTCCGTTTGCAGAGATTTGTGGTAATGCTCTTGAACGTACTTCCTGAATCTTGTACTCACTATTTTCAACCTGTAATTTTGCTTTTTTTGCGTCTGCTTTATTTTCAAGCGCATAAATAACAGCATCTTTCAGGGTTAGTGTTTTGACTTGTGCGTTGGCAGACAAGCCAATTGAACACAAAAATATAAGAATTATTCGTTTCATAGATTGATGATTAAATAGTAATTTTTTTAAGTTGTTTTTCTAATTCCAGTATTCCCTTTTCGGTTGCCATTGCTCTGGTGTGATACTCCAGCGCTTCTAATTCTATTTTTTGTGCTTCTCGTTCTGAAACCGTAGTCTCGTTTATATGAAAAATCAAAGTGTAATAAAACTTTACATATAAATCTATATTCAAATCTGCTCTGTATAGATCTTCGCGAATTCCTTTCAAAATATTATCTCTGAAATAATGATTACACTGATCGATTTCGTGAGTCATTATATTTTGATAAATCTCAGGATAATGCTTTTTTAACTGATATAACGGAGAGGTATCTGTTGCGTTTTTAAACATATCACGGAACATTTCTCTAATTTCAAAATTCTCGTGAATCGCATTATAATCTTTGGCTACAATCGTATCAATAACTTCGTGTACTTGTTTATGAACTGTAGATGTACTCTCTTCGATTAAAACTTCTTTGTTACAGAAATATTTATAAATCGTTTTTTTAGAAATACACATTTCGCCCGCGATATCATCCATTGTAACGCTTTTAAAACCAAGCTTTAAAAATAATTCACTTGCTTTTGATATGATTTTCTCTTTCATTTTAACTTTCAAATTGCATTACAAATATACTTAGGAAACTAAAATCAAAAAAATAGTTTCCATGCTATTTGTAATAATTTTACATTAATTTATTCTTCATGTAAGATTTATATACTAAATTCAAGATTAGCTATAAGCTTAATATCTTTTCCTAAAGCCAAACCTCCATTATGATTAAATGAGTTATAATCCAAGCCAAAATCCTGACGTTTGATGTCTCCTTTAATTTCAAAAGCAACTTTTCTTTCACCGTTGTAAGTATTGATTCCAATAAACTCAGCATCAAGCTCAACCACTTTAGTGACATCTTTTATAGTAAGATCACCTTTAAAAAAGTTGATGTTATTGTTTATTTTTTGAAATGAAGTCGATTTGAAACTAATAATCGGATGCTCATCTACATCAAAAAAATCCTGAAGCTGTAAATAAGTATCGATTTGTTGAAAACTATCTTTTTTGTTATTGATATCTAATGAAAACTCAACCGAAGCATCCTCAATTTCATTGTCTTCAATATTCACGTAGCCACCAAATTTATTAGTCGTTCCTCCCATATAAGCAATTATAGAATGTCTCATTTTGATTAAAACATCTGATTGGCTAGAATCTAAGGTCCATGTTGTTTTCATAAATATTTGATTTTATTGAGTTTATAAATTATTAAAACTCGTCACGGAAACTTTTACAGTGTTCGAAGTTTCCAATTAACGGTGCAAATATAAACAGGAAACTCTAAACACCAAAAAAGTTTCCAAGTTTTTTTATAAATTATTTTAATTCCTTTAAAATGAAGGGATTCACAGCTCTTTTTAATGGAAACTCATCTTTTAAATTTTTAAAAAAGGAATAATTAATAATGAATTGTATCTTTGAGGCTCGCAATTCAGATTATATTTTATGCACGATATTAGCCAATACCAGGATTTTTTTATCAAATATTTAGAAAATCAAAGCATCAGCAAAGAGCCTAAAAACCTTTACGAACCTATTGAATATATTTTGGGCCTTGGCGGAAAAAGAATGCGTCCCGTGCTAACTTTAATGGCTTCAGAAGTTTTTGACACCGATTATAAAGTGGCGCTTCCGGCTGCAATGGCTGTCGAAGTTTTTCATAATTTTTCGTTGGTTCATGATGACATTATGGATGATGCACCTTTGCGAAGAGGACAGGAAACTGTACATGAAAAATGGGATTTGAATACCGGAATTCTTTCCGGAGATGCAATGCTTATTCTGGCTTATCAGTATTTTGAACAATACGATCCAAACGTTTTTAGAGATTTAGCAAAACTATTCAGCAAAACTGCTCTTGAAGTTTGTGAAGGACAACAATGGGATGTTGATTTCGAAAAAAGAAACGATGTTACAATTCCCGAATATCTAAAAATGATCGAATATAAAACCGCCGTTTTAGTTGCTGCTGCCATGAAAATGGGTGCAATTGTAGCTAAAACATCTGAAAAAGAAGGTGATTTAATTTATGATTTCGGATTGAATTTAGGATTGGCTTTCCAACTTCAGGATGATTTTCTGGATGCTTTTGGAGATCCTGAAACCTTCGGAAAACAAGTTGGCGGAGATATTATCGAAAACAAAAAAACCTATTTATATCTAAAAGCACGTGAATTTTCATCACCTGAAAAAGCTTCGGAATTAGAGAAATTATTCAGCTTGAATTTAGACGATAATACGGATAAAATAGAAACTGCAAAAAGCATTTTTAATGAATCAGGCGCTTCAAAAGCAACGCAAGATGCTATAGAAATGTATACTTTTAAGGCTTTTGATACTTTAGAAAAAATGGATATCAACGCCGAAAAGAAAGATATTCTTAGAACTTTTGGCGAGAATTTAATGGGAAGAAAAGTTTAGTTTTTTTGCCACGAATTTCACGAATCTCTGCGAATTTTTATCCCAATTAAATTAGTAAAAATTAGTCGAATTCGTGACAAAAAATTCACATTTGTAAACAACAAACCCGACAAGTTTTAAAAACCTGTCGGGTTTGTCATTTTAAATAAATTATTCCGTTAGGAATATCTGGTTGGTAAAAAAATAGTAACACATTTGCATAGTGTCCTGTAGGGACACCTCTGTTTTGCGCAATGAATGATTATGAACATAATCAAACGTTGCTACGGAACGTATACCATTAAATCCAATCAAAAAAATCTACCAATCATACATTCCTAAAGGAATGAATAACATCTTAAAAAAATTGACCATAATTAAAACAAATCATCAGGATCGACTAAATCTGATAGTTTTTGTTTTAAATCGTCTTCTAAAATCGTTAATCCGTATTGATAAGAAGCGTTCATCCAGCCAAAACCTTCTTCGGTTATGTAATCGAATTCCGTTCCTACGTTTCCGTATTCTGCGAAAATTTTGTGCGAGCTTATCGACAAATCAAATTTCTCCGGAATGGTTCCGTTATAATCAACCGCATTTCTGGTAATCAGCCAAAGCCATCGATAAACCATTTCCTGAGCTTCTTCGTTGAAATTATAATTCAGCAGACCTTCCCATAAAAGCATTTGATGCGGCGCCCATCCAAACGGATAATCCCATTGTCTTATTGGTGCATTTTCATCAACACCAGCAATCGATTCTTTGGTACTTCCTGCAATTCCCCCTTTCATTTTAAACCTTGGAAGCGTCTTTTTAACCAAAATTTCAGCTTGTTCCTGCGTGCTTATTTTCGCCCAAAGCGGATAAAAAGTTGGCGCTGCTTCAAAGAAATGTTGCTTTTCGTTTACAAAATCATAATCCAGATAACATCCTAATTCTGCATTCCAGCACATTTTATTGATTTTCTCTTTCCTCGAGTTGGCTTTCGAAATCCAATATTCACTTGAAAAAGATTTGTCTTCAAAATATTGAAATTCATTTTTGAAGTACTTTTTAATCAAGAAAGCAATGTCGGTTTCGTATTTATAAAGCAAACTATTGATCGCAACCGTATTTAAATTGGCACAAACTCCAACCAATCTATTTGTTGTATCGTGTCCGCTTTCGCGCATACTTCGATCGTGAATAAAATACTTATCCAGTTCAGCATCTACAACTTCTCTTTCGAGATATTTCTTTTCAAATTCTCTTGTAGACAAATTATATTTCGGCGCATATTGTTCTAGAATATCATCAAAATGTCCTTCCTCAACTTCAAACGGAAGTCCTATTCCTTCTGCTTTATAGCGATTTAATCCATTTGCTGTAAGACGTTTTCCTTCTTCCATCCAAACAGTTTGATATTCTTTTATAGCGGTTTTTAAATGTCTTTCAATCCAGAAAACATCCGGATTCGACTTCTCTAAAACATCTATAATTAGCGACGTATAAAGTGGCGGTTGCGTACGGGTTAAATAATAGCTTCGGTTGGCATTTAGGATTTTTCCATAATGATCGATTTGATATTTAAAATTCTCGGCAATGCCTAAAGCAAGATCTATTTTATCGTCGATCAAAAGTCCTTTGGCAATAAAATAACTGTCCCAACCGTACATTTCATTAAATCTTCCGCCAGGAACTACAAACGGAACTCCCGAAATTTCATTATTTTTTATTTGAAGTGCCAAAGCTAAAATTCCGGGTTGTTTATTCAGCGAAAGCACATATTCCGGCGAAATGTTTTTAGGCATTTGCACCACTTTTAATTTTGGCGTTGTAGCTTCTAATTTCTTGAAATAATCAAAAACAATTTCATCACCAAAAGGCACATACAAATAAGCCAATTCATTTTCGATCTTATTATCTTCTAGGATTTTCTTTACGCCATCAGCATCAATTGTTCGCGTAAGACCTTTCCAATATAGGTTTTTTATCTTTCTCGAAATCCTTTTTACAGGATCTTCGGTAATTTCATTCAGATTGATTTCGGCAAATTCGGTTTTGTTTTTTTTAGCCAAAGCCAATTCCTGCAATAAATTCGAAAGCTGATAAGTTCCTTCAATAACTGCCGGATTCCCATCTTGATCGTACAACAGAAATTTCTTTGGACCATGATCATCAATCGTTATTTTTTTATCGCCATCAGTATCTTCCTGAGCCAATAATTTTTCGATGGTTTGGGTTATATGTAATTTAAATTTCATCTTTTGCAGTTATTTTTTTGAGAATAAAAAAGGATATTAATAATAAAGACATTGGAATTAAAGTAAAATAAAATGCGTTTTCCGGTCCTTCATTTTTAAACAACCAGCCTGTTATTCTGGAACCTAATGTTCCGCCAAGAGCAGAAAATATTACAATTAATCCGGTCATTGAGCTTTGTAAATTCTTTGGTAAAGCACTTAATACAATCGAATTTAACAAGGGATAAATTGGCGCAATAAACAATCCGATTAAAGGAAATGCAAAACCAATTAAAGGTATATCCGAAAGTGTGTTGATGCTTTTAACTTCTAGTCCAACAGTTTTAGGAAGTACAAAAATCACGATCAGCATTGCCGAAAAAATGCACACACTTAAAACCCAGATCCAGTTTACTTTTTTAGTTACAATACCTGCAATCATTCGGCCAATTGCTAATGAAATAGCTAAAATACTTGCCATCATTATACTGATATTCTCCGGTAAATGAAGCACTTTTGTATTGAACGTTGGCAACCACGAAAGGATTCCCTGTTCGATCATAACAAACAAAAAGACGCTTATAACAAAAATAACAGTAAGTAATTTTGCCATTAATTTGAACATCTGCAGAAAGTCATCTTTGAGATTTGCTCCTGCCGAAACTTCCGGCTCTTTGAATTTTACAAAAAATAAAAACAAAAATGACAGGAACGATAATGCAGCCAAAAACCAATATACATTTAGCCATGAATTTGGATCGTTTTCATTATTAAAAGCTGGAAATAAAAAATAAGCCAACGCAATCCCAACCATAAAAAAGCCTTCAATACTACTCATCAAAGCATTGTGTTCTTTTTTGGTTTCGGTCACAGTTCCAATTAGCGAATAAACCGAAACTTTGATCAAAGCAAATGAAACTCCAACGGTTGCAAAAAGAATTTTAGCATTGTCAAATGAGTTTCCAAAATACATAGAAATACAAGCCAAAGTAACCAAACCTAATCCTATTAACATCGATTTTCTATAGCCTATTCTTGGTAAAAAAGAGGCTATAAAAAAAGATACAATAGCAATTGGCATGTCTTTAAAAGCTTCTAAAATACTTGCCTGAACTTCATCTACTCCATAATTTCTTTGCGATTTTAGAATCACAATACCTACGCTGTTTAATAAAATGGCGAAGACAAAATAATTAAGATAAAGAGAGATTTTGATTCCTATGTTTTTCATTTTTTTCGGATGTGATTTGTTGCCGATGTTTTACGTTTACGGTGCGGAGACGCACTGCTGTGCGCCTCTACAATACCGTATGTTGTGTAAAACGCGTTATAATGCGTTTGTATAAATATAAATTTAGAAATTAATCGCTACCGAAAATCTAAACGCGCGTCCTAAAATAGGTCTTGCCATAAACACATCGCTTGCGGCAGAAGTTGTTTGTCTTGGATCTCCTTCTGTTAAACCAATTTCGTTGAATAAATTCGAAGCATCTACAGCAAAACGAAGATTATTATATGTATAATTTAAACCTGCTCCAACTTCTTTATAAGCCGGTAAAACTTGTTTGTTATCCTGATTCGTGAATTTTTTGTCGTAATAAGAAAACTGAACATAAGCCGTAAGATCTTTTGTAATATCTACTTCTGGTCTTAAGTTGCAGAAGAATTTAGGGATTCTTCGTGCTGTATTTCCGTTAAAATCAAAAGTCGAACCGTCAGCATTTGTTCCTGTAAAATTATCGTATTCCGGTTTTTGAACTGTGAAAGTGAAATTCAGTTTTACGATTTCATATCTCACGTTAGTTTCTACTTCAAGACCAATATTGTTTACGTCGGCAAATTTGTTTTCAGAAGATCCGTCAGATAAAATGTCTGTAAAAGCAACATTTTTTAAACCCATGTGAAATAAATTGGCATTCACATTAAAGAATGAATTAGAATATTTATAACCTAACTCAAACTGATTTACTTCTGTATTTTCTAGTTTGCTTAAATCTGCTGCATTATCATAAAACGACTCTTCAATTGGAGATCTAAATCCGTGGCTATAACGAACATACGAAGCCATATTATCATTGAATTTGTAGTTTCCTGCCGCTGTATAAGACCATTCGCTTACATCATATCTCCAATATGTATATGGATTTCCTTTTACGGTAGTAACCTTATCATCAGCCGTATTGTTATCTAAAACTCCTAAGTTTTCTGCAAAAAATCTCGCGTTGTCTCTATAACCTGAATATTTGTCTTTGTTGTATCTTAAACCTGCATTGAATGTCAAATTATCTGTCGCTTTAATTTCTGCATCAGCATAAATATCGTTCAAAAGACCTTTGGTTTGAGCGTCTCTTTCTAACCAAGTGATTCTTTCTATTCCGTTCCAAGTGTGATCAACTCCGGTTGTATTGTCTTTTACGTTTAACAATCTTGGATTATCCGAAACGCCTACTAAATAAGAATTCCAGTTCCAGTATTGATTCGATTTCCAGTTTGAATAGTAATAACCAGCCGTTAATTTCACAGGATCTAAATCAAAATTGAAAGAGAAATTATTCGCAAAATTGTTCATCTTTTTGTCAATATGCCAAAGATCTGCTCTCATAATTAAAGCGTTTGGATCAAGAGTTTGCCCGTTGTCTACATAAGAATACGTTAGATTGCTTGCCGTTGTATTTTGAACATCTGTTGCATAAGCGCTTTGTGTCCAAGGTCCACCATTTGGAAAAATTGCATTGTAATTCAAATCAATACTTGTTTGTTTAAATGCATTTTTGAATGTTACTTTCTCAGATATTTTCTTTTTGAATTCAGCTCCAATTGAGTTGATAACCGGATGTGAACCATCTTCTAAATCTGCACTAAAAGTTCCGCCACCATATTGAGGCACATTTAAGTGGCTGAAATTTACTGAAGTCAAAGTTCCATAATTTGGATTAAATCCTGGAATCCCTTCAATTTTTCCGTTATTACTTTTTAAAGGAATTGGCAAATAGAATGTATTTCTGTCGTCAAGATGCTTGAAATTAACTCTTAAATAATCGTTGTCATCAAATTTATACGTGATGTTTCCTTTTATTTGTCCTCCTTTATTTGCTGTAAAACCTGTATTTCTTACACCATTATCGGCTCTGTAAAAACCTCCAACATTAAAAAACAATTTATCTTTAATCAAAGCACCTGATAAATTAAGATCTGTTCTGAACATTCCGTAGTCTGAAGTCGTGAATTTTGCTCTTCCCATAAATTCATTCTGACCTGTTTTCGAAATGAAATTGATAATTCCACCCGGAGCATTATTGGCAAAAATTGATGCTGAACCTCCACGAACAGCTTCCATTTTGCTTACCGTTTCGTCTAATCTGTAAAATGTATCGGCATTGGCAAATTGCAAAGCTCCATCTTCAAAAACCGGCAATCCGTCTTCCTGAATTTGTACATATTCATAAGCTCCTGCTGAAGGAATTCCTCTTGCAAAAAGGTTGTTTCCAATTTCTCCTCCAGATGCTTCAACTACAAATCCCGGAATTGTTTGAAGCAAAGCCGCTGTACTTGATGGCGCTCTGTCTTCGATTGCTTTTGCGCCCATTGTAGTAATTGCAACGCTGGATTCCAATTTAGATCTTGGCGCTGATGATCCTGTAACCACAACTTCTTTTAGACTTTGTGATTCTCCTTCAAGAAGTAAATTTACATCTAGAGATTCGCCTTCTTTTATTGCAATTTGTTTTTCGAAAGTTTTATAACCCACATTTGTTGCAATAATAGTGTAAGTTCCTGCATCGATATTAGAGAATGAATATCCTCCGTTTTCATCTGTAATAGTGCTTTTTCCTGTTTCCTTAAGAGTCACATTTGCACCCGGAACGGTTACTCCCCTGTCGTCTAATACTTTTCCTGATATAATGCCTTTATTTTGGGCAAATAGATTATTTGGTAAAAAAAACAGGCAAAACATTAAAAGTAATGTACCTAAATACTGGTGTAGCTTTTTCATTTTTTTTTGTTCGGTTAGTTAGTAATTATGGTTATCACTGTCAAACTTAATAACTAATTATAAGGAATATAGGAATTAAAAATCGAAAACGTTTTCGAAAACACCTAAAACGTTTTCGGAACTTAAAATTTTATCAATGCAGTTTATTTTTAGTACTTTTATTTCATGAATGACACAAAATTAATAGATATAGCCTCAGCCTTGGGAATTTCGGTTACCACAGTCTCAAAAGCCTTAAAAGGGTATACAGATATTAGTAAGTCTACGCGAGCCAGAGTTATCGAAATGGCCGAAACGATGAACTACATGCCTAATTCTGTTGCGGTAAACCTTAGAACTAATGAAACCAAAACAATTGGCGTCATTATTCCGGCTACGGTTCATCATTTTTTTTCAAGTGTATTAAATGGAATCCTTGAAGAAGCCGAAAAAAGAGGTTATTTGGTCATTATATTACAATCAAACGAAAAGTATGAACTCGAGAAAAAACAACTTGCTCTTTTAATTCAAAAACGAGTTGACGGAGTTTTAATGTCACTTTCAAATGAAACCGATGATTTCACTCATATTAATGAAGCGATTCGGAAAAATACTCCTGTTGTTCTTTTTGATAAAATTGCAAAAAGAGTTGATTGTTCTAAAGTTGTTATTAATGATGCAAAAGCGGCTTATGATGCTGTGACGTATCTTATTAATAAAGGATATAAAAAAATCGCCCATTTTAGAGGTTCTTATGTTCCGCAGAATTCTATTGACCGCTTTTTAGGTTATAAAAGAGCGCTTGAAGCTCACGGAATTGAGTACGATTCGAAACTGGTTTACGTTTGCGACAACAATACTGATTTTGAAGATGGTTACGAAAATGCGCAAAAAGTAATGACCGAAAATCCGGATATTGATGCGATTTTTGCGATTACAGATTTAGTCGCCATCGGGATTATAAAATATTTTAACGAAGCCGGAATAAAAACTCCGGAACAAGTTGCGGTTTTTGGATTCAGTAATTGGTTTATGAGTACGGTTATTTCGCCAAAACTAACAACAATTGATCAACCCGGATTCGAAATGGGACATCAGGCGGTTTCGCTTTTAATCGATGAAATTATGGACATAAAAGAGCATCGACAGGTGACACATCAAATTATTGAACTTCCTACAAGAATCATTGAAAGAGAATCAACCGTTAAATGATTTTTTAGTTTTAACTTTGCGTCAATTCTTAAAAAGCATCAATGTTTCCAATTCCTGAAAATACCGATTTTTTATTGGCTGATGCCGAAAAAGAAAACCTATATCTAAACCTGATTGAACAAATTAATAAGGATTTTAATTTGGCAAATGAAGGCATCGATTTTCCGTTAAGCATTTCTCCGGATGAATTAAAAATTCAACTTCACGAAAAAATCTACAGAATGATTCAGTACAAATTCGCTGAATATTTAAACTTGCTTTATATTATCGATGTTTCGGAAAGTGAAATCAAAAAACTAGACGGTTCTGATTTGGTAATTCTTGCTGAACAGGTTGCGTTTTTGATTTTAAAAAGAGAATGGCAGAAAGTGTGGTTTCGAAATCACTACAAGTAAAATTCTGACTTACTACACTTTTCTACAAAACAGTTAGATTTATTCAGAAAAAATCTTAATATTTGTTGGATAATTTCCGAAATTCATGAGAAAAATTATCCTTCTGTTATCTTTTATTATAATAGCTTCCTGCTCATCAGATGAACCGACAAAAACACCTGTCAAAACTGAACCAGAAGTTGTAATAAAACCTTTGGCTGCAACATTTACAAAAATTGATGTAGCTGTTTATGGAGGGAATACCGGCTCAGTTACTTTTATACCTTCGGGAGGAACTCCTCCTTATACAATTTCACCATCACAAACTGGTTTGAAGGCAGGAAATTATACCTTTATCATTACAGATAGTAAAGGACTCACTCTTAGCATAACTACCGAAATAACACAATCTAAAGCTGTACTTCCGCAATCGGGATTGCTTAAACCGGCAGTAAAAAATATTAATAAAAAATCGGCCAGCGGAAAAAGAAGTGAAACTGTTAAACATTTGGTTCAATCGATCCAATACGATAAAGACAAATACGTAATTGATCCAACTTCTGACTCTTCTTTAACTGATAATCTATATGCAGCAAGTGAAGATGCTTTAAACGCAAATACACCAAAAGGTGACGTAAGAACTTACACTTACAATGATTTAGGACAACTTATAAGGATTGATATTCTAAAAGGTCCTAATTCACTTGGATCTTCAGGAATCGAATTTTCTTATGAATATGACAGCAATGGCAACGTAATCAACAATAAAACGCCATATACATACGAAAACGGACTTATAACTAATGTTTTAATTGATGGCTATTCGACTACATATACATACGATTCAAGCGGAAGAGTAATTCATCGTGCAGGTTCAATGAATGCCTCAACTTTTGAATATACTGATACTGAAGTTAAAGAAACAAGATATGAAGTCATTCCGTCTCAGGGAGAAGTTGCTAATGGACGAGTAGTAATTACTAAATATGACGGCACAAAAGCAGGAATCTACAACAATGAACCTTATTATAAAATCGCAACTACGTTTTCCTCATTACTAGGACAAACTTTACCAAATCCATATTTACACGTAATCGAACAAAAGTTAGTCGATAATGGAGAGGTTCAAAAAACCCAAACTTATAAATATTTTTACGATACTGATGGTTATTTGATAAAAGTAGACGATGGGGTTTATGTTACTGTTTATATTTATCAGTAAGTTTTGAGGTTCTAAGATTCTTAGATGCTAAGGTTCTAAGTTTTTTCTATACTTGTTTCCCAGCCATCATAATCTCCACCATATTCAATTGCCTTTTCCCATAAATAGATTACATAATCATTTACACTATTTTCATCAACTTTATCAATTCTTTTTATTTGTAATTGATATGGAAACTTATCATTAATTTTATTTGAACTCACTAGTTCAAATCCTTTCTTACTTACTTCTATCAAATAATTATTTCTTTGTTTTTCTTCTTTGAAATAAATCCAGTGAAAAACTTCTCTTGAAGCAGTTAGCTTATCACCAGCATTACGCAAAGAATTTATTACTCCAAGATTTGCATTTATTTGAGCTTGTTTTTTAACATCAACGTTTTTTGTTTCCTTTTGTTGACAGGACGAACTTCCTAGAAAAATTCCAAAAAGAATAGCAAAATATTTTTTCATTTAAGAAGTGTAATTATTAATATTTTAATGAATCAAAACCTTAGTCCCGAAACTCAGTTGTTAAGGCTTTTCGTTTGGTCGAATAATACTTTTCAATTTATCTAATTCAGACCAAAGTCCAAATCCGTTTGTATCTAGTTTACTTCCCGTAATCTGGAAACGACCACATTTAAAACAAATCTTTGCGATTCCAACTGTTTTTTCTTTCTTTTTAAAAATAAAAATGTCACGATATTCTGCAGCACAGGCAGCGAAAGTATCTTGCAATGAATCTTTTTCGCTAAAGACATTTTCAATCTCTTTTTGCTGTTTGAGCGATAAATTTGATTTTTTGTACTTATGATTCAATAGAATTTTTTCGAAGTTTTCTTGTGGAATAGTATCAGGAAAACTGTGCACAAATAAAGTAATAAATTCGACTTCTTTATCAGTATTCTTATCTTTTCTAATAATTTTCATAAAATCATCATCAGAAAAATTCAAATAATAATGATCTATTTTATCTGAATCAAAAAAAGGTTTTAGTTCTTTCTTTACAACTTTTGTGTCTACAACTTCTGCTTTCTTCGAATTATTACAACTCGAAATAATAATTGCTGTAATTATAAAAATATATTTCTTCAAATTTCAATATTTAAAACCTTTGAACCTTTGTTGCTATGAACCTCTGAACCTTTTAAAAATATACTCTCACAAAAGGCATAAATCCAGATCCATAAAGACTCGTTTGTGCATTGTACAAAACATCATAACGTGCACCAACGGTTACACTTCCGGTTCTGTAACCTGCTCCAAGATATAAGGCCGTATTCCAATAATTATCAGAGTAAGAAGGTCGGTACGGCGTTGAATCATAACTGGTGTTTATTCGCACTTGCTCCAATTCTGCAGATAATTGAATTTCGGGAATTGGGTTTACAAGTGTAACCAAACTTCCTCCGTAAACAAACGAATCATAATAGTTTTTTGAAGATAAATATCCAAACTGTAAACCTACTCCAAAAGCCACAATTTCATTAACATTGTAGATTGCACTTGGCATAACAGAAATATCTGTATAACCGGAACCAATTCCTAAACCAAGTCCGCCACCAAATTGAACTTTGTCCCAAAAATGATTGCTGTTGTCTATAACATACTTTTGTTGGGCAATTGCTGAACTTGAAAAAGAGACTATCAAAATCACAAAAAATGTTTTGAAAACGATTGAAATTTGATTTATATACATACTTAACGTTTATTTTAACAAATTTTTACGTAAAAGTACGTAAAAAAAAGATCTAAATAAAGGCGATTGTTGTACTTTTGCCATTCTATTTAACAAAAAGTATATTCACTCATATTATGGATAGGTTTTCATTTTTAAATGCAGCGCATACAGAGTTTTTCGCACAATTATATGATCAGTATTTAGTAAATCCAGATAGCGTTGAGCCAAGCTGGAGAAGTTTTTTTCAAGGTTTCGACTTTGGCCAAACGACTTATAATGACGAAAATCCAGTTCAACAAATTGTTGAATATGTGACTAGCGACAACACAGATTACAGTAAAGTTTCAGAAAAATTACAAAAAGAATTCAACGTTCTAAAATTAATTGATGGATACCGCACAAGAGGACATTTGTTTACAAAAACAAATCCTGTTCGTGACCGTAGAACTTCATCTCCAACTTTAGACATTGAAAATTTCGGATTAACAACTGCTGATCTTTCAACAGTTTTTGATGCTGCTCAAACTATCGGAATACCGCCTTCTTCTTTAGAAGCTATCGTAAACCGTCTTAAAGCTATTTACTGCCAGCATATTGGTATTGAATATATGTATATCAGAAATCCTGGCGTTGTAAAATGGATTCAGGAAAAACTAGCGGTTAATGTTAATCAGCCTAATTTTTCTTCTGAAGAAAAGAAAACTATCTTAAACAAATTAAATCAAGCAGTTTCTTTCGAGAACTTCTTACATACTAAATATGTTGGTCAAAAAAGATTCTCACTTGAAGGTGGAGAATCTATTATTCCGGCTTTAGACGCTTTGATCGAACAAGCTGCTGAAAAAGGTGTTGAACAATTCGTAATGGGAATGGCTCACCGTGGTCGTTTGAACGTTTTGGCAAACATCTTCGGAAAATCAACTCAGGATATCTTTGGTGAATTTGACGGTAAAGATTACGATCAGGAATATTTTGATGGTGACGTAAAATACCATTTAGGTCTTACTGCTGACAAAAAAACAAGATCAGGAAAAAGCATCAATATCAATTTAGCACCAAACCCTTCTCACTTAGAAACTGTTGGAGCTGTAATTGAAGGAATCACAAGAGCAAAACAAGATAAATATTATGCTGATGATTTCTCTAAAGTATTACCTATTGCCGTTCACGGAGATGCTGCAATCGCAGGTCAGGGAATCTTGTACGAAATCATTCAAATGGCGCAACTTGACGGTTACAAAACTGGAGGAACAATCCATATTGTAATCAACAACCAGGTTGGTTTTACAACTAACTATTTAGACGCTCGTTCATCTACTTATTGTACAGACGTTGCTAAAGTTACACTTTCGCCAGTATTACACGTAAATGCTGACGATGCTGAAGCTGTTGTACATGCTGTATCTTTTGCATTAGATTACAGAATGCAATTTGGACGTGATGTATTTATCGATCTTTTAGGATACAGAAAATACGGTCATAACGAAGGTGATGAACCTCGTTTTACTCAACCGGTTTTATATAAAATCATCGCAAAACATAAAAATCCAAGAGATATTTATGCTGAGAAATTATTGTCTGACGGCGTAATCGATGCTTCTTATGTAAATGCATTAGAAAAAGAATACAAATCTACTATGGAAGTGAATTTAGAAGCTTCTCGTAAAAAAGATTTGACGATTATAACTCCATTCATGAAAAACGAATGGGACGGATTTGTTCAGGTAACTGATACGCAAATGCTTGAAAAAGTAGATACTTCTTTTGATAAAAAAGGATTGGATTCTATCATCAATACAATTTCAACTTTACCTGCAGAAAAGAAATTTATCAGTAAAATAACTAAAATTGTTACCGATAGAAAAACTGGATACGAAAACAACACTATTGATTGGGGAACTGCAGAAGCTTTAGCTTACGGTTCACTTTTGACAGAAGGATTTGATGTTCGTATTTCTGGTCAGGACGTAGAGCGTGGTACATTCTCTCACCGTCATGCTGTTGTAAAAGTAGAAGATTCTGAAGAAGAAGTAATTCTATTAAACGGAATCGAAAACAAAAAAGGAAAATTTGGAGTTTTCAACTCTCTTTTATCTGAGTATGGAGTTCTTGGTTTTGATTACGGATATGCATTGGCAAATCCAAACGCATTAACAATTTGGGAAGCACAATTTGGAGATTTCTCTAACGGAGCGCAAATTATGATTGACCAATATATTTCATGTGGTGAAGATAAATGGAACAACCAAAATGGTATCGTTTTATTATTACCTCACGGATATGAAGGACAAGGTGCAGAACACTCTTCTGCAAGAATGGAGCGTTATTTACAACTTTGTGCAAGACAAAATATGTATGTTGCAGATTGTACAACTCCGGCAAACTTCTTCCACTTATTGAGAAGACAAATGAAAACGAATTTCCGTAAACCTTTGGTAGTTTTCTCTCCAAAAAGTTTATTGCGTGATCCAAGATGTGTGTCTACAGTAGAAGAATTAGCAACAGGAAGTTTCCAGGAAACAATTGATGATAATGCAGTAGATAAAAAAGCAGTAAAAACTTTAGTTTTCGTTACTGGTAAATTCTACTATGACATTGTTGCTGAAAGAGAAAACAACGGAAGAAATGACGTTGCAGTTGTTCGTATCGAGCAATTATTCCCTTTGCCAGTTGAGCAATTAAAATCAATTATCGCACAATATCCAAATGCTGATGATTATGTTTGGGCTCAGGAAGAACCTAAAAACATGGGAGCTTACAGCTTTATGTTAATGAACTTTGATCTTGTAAAATGGAGATTAGCTTCGTTAAAAGCTTATGCTGCGCCTGCATCAGGAAGTTACACACGCGCAAAACGTCGTCATGCAGATGCAATTAGAATGGTTTTCGATAAAAATTTATTCAGATAAAAAGAATGTTTCAAGTTTCAGGTTTCAGGTTTAACAACTTGAAACCTGAAACCATAAAAACCTTAAACAAAAAATAAGATGATTTTAGAAATGAAAGTCCCATCACCAGGGGAATCAATAAAAGAAGTTGAAATTGCAACTTGGTTAGTAAAAGACGGAGATTATGTAGAAAAAGATCAAGCTATTGCTGAAGTTGATTCAGATAAAGCAACTCTTGAATTACCGGCTGAAATGAGCGGAATTATTACGCTTAAAGCAGAAGAAGGTGATGCAGTTGCAGTAGGAGCTGTAGTTTGTTTAATTGATACTGATGGTGTAAAACCTGCAGGTGATGCTCCGGCTGCACCAGCGGCTGAGACTCCAAAAGCAGAAGCACCAAAGGCAGAAGTAAAAGCTGAAGCGCCAAAAGCAGCACCAGTACAAGCTCCGGCAGCTACAAGTTATGCAGCAGGAACTCCATCTCCGGCAGCAAGAAAAATATTAGACGAAAAAAACATAGCACCAGCAACTGTTTCAGGAACTGGTAAAGGCGGAAGAATCACTAAAGATGATGCTGTAAATGCAGTACCTTCTATGGGAACTCCAACTGGAGGAAGCCGTGGAACTGAGCGTACAAAATTATCTATGTTACGTCGTAAAGTAGCAGAAAGATTAGTTGCTGCTAAAAACGAAACTGCAATGTTAACTACTTTCAACGAAGTTAACATGACGCCAATTAACCAAATTCGTAATGAATACAAAGATGCTTTCAAAGCAAAACATGGTGGTTTAGGATTAGGTTTCATGTCATTCTTTACAAAAGCAGTTACAAGAGCTTTACAATTATATCCTGATGTTAACTCAATGATGGATGGTGATTATAAAATTGCTTACGATTTTGCTGATATCTCTATCGCAGTTTCAGGACCAAAAGGTTTAATGGTTCCTGTTGTTCGTAATGCTGAATTATTAACTTTCCGTGGAATTGAAGCTGAAATCAAAAGATTAGCACTTAGAGCTCGTGACGGTCAAATCACTGTTGATGATATGACTGGAGGAACTTTCACAATTACTAATGGTGGTGTTTTTGGAAGTATGTTAAGTACTCCAATTATCAATCCTCCTCAATCAGGAATCTTAGGAATGCACAATATTATTGAGCGTCCAATTGCTGTAAATGGTAAAGTTGAAATTCACCCAATGATGTACGTAGCACTTTCTTATGACCACAGAATTATCGACGGACGTGAGTCTGTTGGTTTCTTAGTTGCTGTAAAAGAAGCTTTAGAAAATCCAGTAGAATTATTAATGAATGGCGATGCTAAACGTGCTTTAGAGCTATAATTGTAATAATTTTCCACAATAACAAAAAGCCTGTTCATTCACTTGAACAGGCTTTTTTGTCTTAAGATTGGCTTAAATATTGCTTAAGATGTTAATTTTTTAAATAAACGTAAATTTTACCCTTTAAAAATTATTTTATTTAGAATAAATAAGAATAGCTTGTATAGTTGATATTCAACAGTTAAATTTGCGCTATTAAAATCAATTCTAAATAACAATGAAATATAAATTTACAATTTCTTTCTTAAGCTTTTGTTTTTTTCTGCTAGCAAGCACTACAATTTCTGCACAAGAAAAAGCGAGTATAAAAGGACAAATTAGTTTAGCAAATAATCAGGCTGCAGATAATGTTTCTGTAGTTCTAAAAGGAACTAAAATAGGAACTAATACAGACAGTAATGGTTTTTACGAAATTAAAAATCTAAAACCGGGAAGTTATGTAATTAAAGTTTCTTCTGTTGGACATTCATCTAAAGAAAAAAGTATTTCTCTAAATGCAGGTGACGAAATAATAGAAAATTTCACAATTAGTTCAAATTCTGAACAATTAGACGAAATTGTAATTAATGGTAATGGTAAAAAAAATCCATTAGCTCGTAAAGAAACACAACAAGTATCAAGATTACCACTTAAAAATCTTGAGAATCCACAAGTATATACTACTATCACAAGCGAATTACTAAAAGAGCAAGTAGTTAGCAATATTGATGACGCACTTAAAAATGCTCCGGGATTATCTCCGCTTTGGGCTTCTACCGGACGTGGTGGTGACGGTGCCGGATATTTCTCTCTAAGAGGATTTGCTGTGCAGCCAACAATGACAAATGGATTACCTGCGTTGAATAACGGAAGTATAGATCCTGCAAATATTGATAAAATTGAAGTTATTAAAGGACCTTCTGGAACTTTATTTGGAAGTAGTTTAATTTCTTACGGAGGTTTAATCAACTTAACTACTAAAAAACCGTACGATCACTTTGGCGGAGAGGTAAGCTATACAGCAGGAAGCTATGGATTAAACCGTGTAACTGCAGACATTAATACTCCCGTAGACGATGAACACAAAATTAATTTCAGAGTTAATACTGCATATCATACAGAAAACAGCTTTCAAGATGCTGGATTTAGAAAATCATTTTTCTTTGCTCCATCTTTATCTTACCAAGCTAGCGACAGACTTTCGTTCTTTATTAATACTGAATTCATGAACAATAAACAGACGAATCCAACTATGTTATTTTTAGACAGAGGCGCACCGTTAAGAGTTCATAATATGGATGAATTGGGTTATGATAACAAACGTTCTTATACAAGTAACGAACTTGCGATTGAAACTCCTTCTTACTCTCTTCAAGGACAAATGAATTACAAAATCTCTGATGAATGGACTTCTCAAACGGTTCTATCTAGAGGATCATCTCAATCTGAAGGATATTATACTTATTTATATGAAAGCACACGATTTTTCCCTACACAGGTAAATCAAGGGATTGTTTTGGGACGTTCAATGAATTATCAAAATACAACAACTTTAACAACAGATATTCAACAAAACTTTATTGGCGATTTTAAACTTGGAAACTTAAGAAATAGAATTGTTGTTGGTTTAGATTACTTTAACAGAGGTCAAGTTGATAATGGTTCTGGATATGTATCTAATGGAAGAGTTTATATTGGAAATTTAGATTTAGCAACTGTAAACCAATATGTATTCGGCATTACAGATCCTGCAAAATATATTACAAATGGTGACAGTGGTAACCTAACAAAAGCTGGTTCTGATAAACTTATAGCAGAAACTACTGCAAACAATAACAAAACAAAACAAGAAGTTATTAGTGCTTATGCATCAGATGTAATCAATATTACTCCTGCATTATCTGCAATGGCAAGTTTACGTGTAGACCGTTTTATGACTGCCGGGGACGTAACTACAAATGCTGATGATTTTAATCAAACTTCTTTTTCACCTAAATTTGGTTTAGTTTATCAGCCAATTATTGACAAAGTTTCGATTTTTGCCAACTATATGGATGGTTTTACTAACACAGCTCCAACAAGTGATATTGGTTTAAGCGGCGCATCTATTCCAAGAACTTTCAAACCAGAACACGCTAACCAATTTGAAATCGGAACGAAATTAAATGTTTTTAAAGACAAACTTTACGCAACATTTAGCTATTATGACATCAAAGTAACAGATCAGGTTTATACTGTTTATGGTTCTACAGGCGGAGTACCAACTCAAACTTCTTTTCAAGATGGAGAACAAAGAAACAAAGGTTTTGAAGCAGAAATCGTTGCAAATCCAGTTACTGGTTTAAACATTGTTGCTGGTTACAGCTATGTAGATGCTGTCTTAAATGCCGGAGATCCTTCGTTCGTAGGAAACAGACCTGAGAGTTCAGGACCAAGAAACACCGCAAACTTTTGGGCAAGCTACAAATTTCCTCAAGGAGATTTACAAGGTTTTGGTTTAGGTTTTGGTGGAAATTATGCTGACAAAAACTTAATTATGAATAGAAATGTTGTCGGGCAATTTGCAATTCCTTCTTATACTGTTTTAAATTCCTCTATTTTCTACGGAACAGAGAAATTTACATTGACATTAAAATTAGACAATATTGCTAATGTTGATACTTATGATGGTTGGTCTACAATTCACCCAAAAAACATGAGAGCTGTATCTGCGAATTTCTCATACAGATTTTAATAAAAAACATTCCAAACACCTTTCTTTTAGGAGAAAGGTGTTTTTTAAATTTTAAAGATTATGATTACAATAGCCAGCCTTATCGTTTTTCTAGCTTTTTATACTCTTTATTACACCTCAAAAAGAGCTGTTTTATCCTATGATTTAGGTTTTGAAAAATGGATGAAAAAAAATCCGAAGCAAACCAAAATCACCGGATTAGCACTTTTACTACTCGCCTATTCTTTATGGCTTTTTACACAATCGTTAGGTTGTGGCACATTGATGTTTTTTATTCAGTTAATGGCTATTGGAAGTTTAATTATCATTTTAAAACCATTAAAAAAAGTCAACAGTAAAGCTATACTGGCTCTTTTTATATTAATTGCTCTATTAGAATTTTATTACAACTAAACCGTTTCTAACCAAAATATGCCAGCAAATCCAAAATATTTAACCCAATCAAAATGGCAACGATTTGCCAAAATAACTGCTGCCATTCTAGGCGGCTATTTTGTTTCAGTCACATTTCATTTGGCTTTAGCATCTTGGTTTAACCGTGCTAATATCTTAATGACAATGGCTTTTAGCGGATTCATTCTTTGGGTTGCTCTAATGGTAATTGCTTTTTTAGCTAAAAGTGGATTGAAAATCTGGGGGATTTATATCTTATTAAGTTTACTTTTTTGTCTTTTAATTTATTTAGGCCAAACCTATAATCCAACCGCGCAATAACCAACTTATGAATAACCGTAATTATAATATCTATTTTCATACGCATACTGTCAGCGGAATTGTAATCAGTGTTGTGCTTTTTGTTATTTTCTTTGCAGGATCTTTTTCTTTTTTTAGAGACGAAATCATCAATTGGGAAAGAAGTGAATCTACTGCAATCACAAAAGAAATTCAACTGGATTACAACACGGCTTTAAAAAAACTCGACAAAGAATATACCTTACACGGAAGAAACGTTACTATTTCTAAACCAAGTAATGAAAGAAGAGTTGCTGTTTACATGGAAGGTACCAAAGACACTTTGGCTCCAGCCAAACAAAAAGAAGGAAGTTTTTTTTACCTTGACACAAAGACCTTCAAAACCTTTACTTATGAAGAATCTTATTCATTGGGCGAATTTTTATATCGTTTACATTTCTTAGCTCAAATACCTTATCCAGTTGGTTATTACCTTTCAGGTTTCACAGCATTATTCTTTTTATTTGCTATTGTAACCGGACTTCTATTGCATTGGAAAAAAATTGTTTCGAACTTTTATATTTTCCGTCCAAAGGAAAAATTAAAAACTCTGTGGACTGATGCGCACACAGCATTAGGAATGATTGGTTTGCCTTTTCAATTTGTATATGCAGTAACGGGAGCTTTTTTTATGATAAAACTTCTGATTGTTGCTCCAGCCGTAATGGCTTTGTACAAAGGTGATCAGGATAAATTATACAAAGAATTAGAATACAACGATCCTGATTATAAATTTGACAATAAAAAATTAGCCGCACCTTTCAACATCGATCAATTAGTTGCTAAGACAAAAAGCAACTGGAAAGATTTTGAAATTACCCGAGTTTTTATTCAGAATTATGGCGATGCAAGCATGCACGTTATTGTTGAAGGAGAAATGCTGGCTCACAAAAAATTCACCGGAATTGGAAAAGTAATTTATAGAATTGCTGACGGAAAAGAAATCGCAAGAAAAAATCCTGTTACACAAAACAACTATTTAGATGTTGTAAAAAATGTTTTGTACCGAATTCATTTTGGAGATTATGGCGGATATGCCTTAAAAATTGTGAGTTTCGTTTTAGGAATCATCACTTGTTTTGTGATAATTTCCGGCGTAATGATTTGGTTAGTTGCCAGACAAAAAAATAATTTACCAGAGAAAAAAAGACGTTTTAACGCCGCTGTTGTTCGCATTTATCTGGCAATTTGTTTGAGCATGTATCCTATTACGGCACTTGCTTTTATTGTAACCAAAATATTTTATCCGTTGACTCAGGACAATTTATATTTGGTTTATTTCGTAGGATGGTTAGCACTTACAATCTTTTTTATTCTTAAAAAGAACGACGCATTTACCAACAGATTCTGTTTAATATCTGGAAGCATTTTAGGATTTCTGATTCCTATTACACACGGAATTGTTTCCGGAAATTGGTTTTGGAATTCATTTATGCAAAATAAAATTCAGGTTTTCTTTATTGATGTTTTCTGGATTGTTCTGGCTTCAATAACGCTTTATGTCGCTTATCATCTAAAACCTAAAAAAACTAATTAGTACATTAAAAACAACTCGATTGTTGATTTGTAAATTTCGCCTTACACTTTAACTTTTGACAATTTGTCAACTAAACTTTTAGCCTTACTTTTGCCTAATCAATATTTATTCTAAATAAAATGAAGGGAAAATTTACACTATTGCTAATTGGTTTTTACTTTTTATTATTTGCACAAACATCCGTTTTAGCACAACAAAAAACAACGATAAAAGGAATTGTGACATCTGTAAATGGTGAAGCTTTAGAAAATGTTTCGGTTCAATTAAGAGGAACTAAAATTGGAGCACTTACTGATAGTCAGGGTTCATATGAAATAAAGAATATCAATTTAGGAAACTATACAATACGTGTTTCTGCACTTGGCCATACACCAAAAGAAAAGAAAATCATTGTAAGCGGAGAAGCTGAAATCGTAGAAAATTTCACGATCAATACAAATACTGAAGAGCTTGAAGAGGTTTTTATAAAAGGAAACATCAATAAATACAATAAATCTGAAAGTCCTTTTGTTTCAAAAATGCAGATTAAAAATCTGGAAAATTCTCAGGTTTATAGTGTTGTAACCAAAAGTTTAATGCGTGATCAATTGGTTATTAATCAAGATGACGCTTTAAAAAATGTTCCGGGATTGTACCAACTTTGGGCTGCAACCGGAAAAGTAGGTGACGGTGGTTCTTATTTCGCTTCACGCGGATTTGTAACACAAAGTTTATTGAGAGACGGAATCGCCGGAAAAATTACAAACAGTGTTGATGCTGCAAACTTAGAAAGAATCGAAAGTATAAAAGGACCTTCGGCAACACTTTTTGGAAGTATCTTAACTTCTTATGGTGGATTAATCAACCGAGTTACCAAAAAACCAACAGAAACTTTTAGAGGAGATATTAGTTATCAATCCGGAAGTTACGGCTTAAACCGATTATCTGCTGATATTAATACGCCTTTAAATGATGAGAAAACAGCGCTATTACGAATAAACGCAGCTTATAATGACGCCAATACTTTTCAGGATTACGGAAAAAACAGAAGCTACTTTTTTGCTCCGTCATTTGCTTATAAAATAAATGACAAACTAACAATTTCTATTGATGCCGAATTGTCTTCGGTTAATTCTTCATCACCGGCATTTACTTATATCCCATACGGACAAACGCCAAATAGTATCAATTTACATAATGCAAATGAAATTGCCAGAGACTGGAAAAGATCTTTTACAGGTGGCGAATTCATGATGGATACTAAAACGGCCAACATTTTTGCTCAGGCTCATTATCAAATTAATGAAAACTGGAAATCGCAAACTATTTTTAGTTCCAGTGCCAATCAATCTAATGGACCTCAGGCTTGGTTCTATTTATTAGGAAACAATAAAATGTCCAGAAATGCCTGGAATATGGTTGGGAAAGATAATATTGTCGAATTTCAACAAAACTTTAATGGTCAGACCGAACTTTTTGGTATGAAACACCAATTACTTTTTGGCGGTGATATTTTAAGATCAGAAACTAATAGTAGCCTTGGATATCTTGGTGGAGATCCTAATAATCCGTTTAAAACAGATTATGATATTGTAGATTATTCTGCTGCAAACAGTAATTATTACCAGTTTAGCCCAACTAATATTGAGCCTTTATTTGTAAACGGTTACCAATACAGAACGATTACTTCCCTGACAACTTATAGCGTTTATGCTGCTGATGCTATCAATATTACAGATCAATTAATTCTTTCGGTTGCTTTGCGTTTTGATCATTATAAAAATAACGGAACTTACGATCCATCGACAAATATTAATTCAGGAGCATTTTCGCAAAACGCATTTTCTCCAAAACTGGGACTTGTTTATCAAATTATAAAAGACAAAGTTTCCATTTTCGGAAACTATCAAAATAGTTTTAAAAACATTGGATACTTATTCGCTAAAGTAAATGGAAATCCGGAATTGAAACAATTTGATCCTGAAAAAGCGAATCAATTCGAAGCTGGTCTTAAGCTAAACATTTTACAAGATAAATTAAGCGCCAATTTAAGCTATTACAATATTGATGTAAAAAACATTGTTCGCGCAGGACAAGCTGCTAACACAAACGTTCAGGACGGAAATCAAACCAGTAAAGGATTTGAGCTTGAAGTTACTACAAATCCGTTTTCGGGATTGAATCTTATTTTTGGATATGCTTTCAACGATAGTAAATTAAACAATGCAAATGCTGATGTAAACGGATTAAGACCTGAAACTGCTGGACCGGAAAATTTAATTAATTACTGGATTAGTTACAGTTTGCAAACTTCTAAACTAAAGGGATTAGGTTTTGGTGTTGGAGGAAATTATGGTAGTGAAACTTTTGTGTATAACAGAAACCCGACTGGTTCAGGAAATCCTGCCGATGTCGAAACATTTGTTTTACCCTCATACAATGTCGTAAATGCGACATTATACTATGATCAGCCAAAATACAGACTTTCCTTAAAAGTAGATAACCTTACAGATGAGCTTTATTTTAATGGTTATACAACTGTCAACGTACAAGCGCCAAGAACTTTTATGGGAAGTATTACTTATAAATTTTAAAACGAATTTATAAAAAACTTTACGGGACAATTTACCTTTTAATGGTATTTTTGCCTTTCAGAATGTCTTTACAAAAAATACCGATTGTATATTCAATATAGTCCAATTACATTGTACTATTTTCATATTACATCGGCATTATACCAGGAAACATTGAACTATAGCATAAATAAAATTGGTATAACATGAGTTTCAAAAAACAAATACGTTTTCTACATAAATGGCTCGGATTAATTTCCGGGCTTATTGTTTTTATTATAAGTATTACTGGTTGTATTTTTTGTTTTCATGATGAAATAAAAGACATTACACGCAAAGAATGGCGTTTGGTTGAACCCGAAAATAAACCGTTTTTATTACCTTCTGTTTTAAAAGAAAAAGCCAAAGAAATTGCTCCAAAAAATAAAGCAAGCATGATTTCTTACTATGGCAAAAATAGATCGGCAATTGTCTATACGTATTCTGACACAGAGAATCTATACCTTTATTTTAATCCGTACACAGGCAAATATCTAAAAACAGAAAATCCTAAAACCGATTTCTTTATAATCGTCGAATACATTCACTTGTATTTACTTTTGCCAGATTATATTGGAAAACACATTATTGGCGGCGCAACAATCATCTTTATACTATTGTTGATTTCAGGAATTATACAATGGTGGCCAAAACGACGAAGTGATATAAAGCGAAGTTTTTCTGTAAAATGGTCTGCAAAATGGCGTCGTGTAAATTATGACTGGCACAATACATCCGGGTTTTATATTTCGATAATAGCCGTAATTATTGCTATTACAGGTTTAACATTTACATACGAATGGGTTGGCGACGGAATCTACAAAACTTTCAATTTTGGAGGTGATAAAGCTGCCGAAACAAAAACTCCGGTAATCGACACTACCAAATTTGATATAAATTCGATTGCCGCAGTAGATCGGGCTTTTATTGAAACGATGAAACTTCAGCCAAAAGCCGAAATGTGTTTTGTTACTTTTCCACAACAAAAAACCGACATTATTAGTACAGGAGCTTATCCGCATACATTAAGATACGATCATCAGAGTAATTATTATTTTCATCCCGGCGATGGAAAATTAATGCAAAGTGATCCTTACCCAAAAAAGAGTTTAGGATTGCAGGTTGTCGAAATGAATTATGGAATTCACACGGGTCAAATTTTGGATTTACCCGGAAAAATAATCGCTTTCATAGTTAGTTTAATTGCTGCCGCTTTGCCAGTAACAGGTTTTGTAATTTGGTACGGAAGAAGAAATAAATCCTGCAAAAAAATAAAGGCATAAAAAATTTAACCGCAAAGAACGCAAGTTTTTTATCTTATTATTACGCTTACAAACACAAAGTTCGCAAAGCTATATCAGTTATAGCTTTGCGAACTTTGCGTTTGTATAAAATCTTATAAATAGAAAGACTTGCATTCTTTGCGGTTAAAACAATTAGCTAATACAAAATATTTTATGTCTCTCCTAATATGTCTTAATCCCAAAAAAACCGCTTATAATGAGCGGTTTTTTTATGTTGTTCGAAATCTTATTAATTTCTGTTTGCCAAAGCATTTTTTTGTAAATTTTTAACTGAGCTTACTTGACTATTTTCATAAGCAACTTCGCTAAGATTTTTTTCATTGAAGAAAATCCATTTTCCAGTTTTCATTCCGTCTGTGTACTCTCCTACAGCCAATTTATTTCCCTTTTCATCATACGATACCCAAACGCCGTCTAATTTACCATCCTTAAAGAAGCCTTCTTGTTGTACATTACCATTTTCATAATAGTAAGTAGCTTTTACTTTGTTTCCAACAACTTCTAATTCAGGTTTTACCTCTTGTGCAACTAGAATTCCAGAGAACAATATTGCAACTAAAATTACACACTTTTTCATATCTTTAGGTATTTAATGTTATCAAATCGTTATCAAATATAGTTAAATGTTTACATTAAACAAACTTTTACTTAACAATTTGGTAACATTGAATAAAAACTTAACATTGGAAACATCCTAAAAACAAAAAAACCAACGCCGAAGCATTGGTTTTACTGGGATTTTATAAAAACTACAAATTTACGATAACGTTGTAAATTTGATAAATAAATTACTTCAATAATGTATCTAGTTGTGCTTGAAGTTCTGGTTCAGATGGTCTTGCAGCATCAGCTTTTAAAACATTTCCGTTTGGATCAATCAAAATAAATCTAGGAATTCCTGTAACGCCATAATTCGTAACAAACTCAGATTCCCAATCTTTATCAGCAAATAACTGAATACCTCCTAATTTTTTATCATCTACAAATTTCTTCCATTTTTCGTTGTCTTTCAATTTATCAATTGAAACACTTACGAACTCAATATTTTTTCCGTGATATTTTTCTTCGATTTTTTGAAGATAAGGAATCTCAGCTCTACATGGCGCACACCAAGTTGCCCAAAGATCGATATAAACATACTTACCTTTTAAATCAGATAATTTAGTTTTTCCTCCTTTATGATTTTCATAATCAAAATCAGGCGAAGGTTTTCCTGTAAGTTTATTTGCTTTTGCTGCTCTTTCATAATTCTCAAGTGAGTATTGAGTGAAACGCTCAAAATTACTTTTCATTGCAGTTACAAATTCCGGATCAAATTTCCCTTTCTCTAAACTTTCAGCATCTTCCTTTTTCTTAGCTTCTAAAAGTGCCGTAAATTCAGCTGGTTCTTTAGAAAAAGCTTCCTCAAACTTTTCATTTCTTAAAGCTTGTTGCGCCAGGAAATTACTTTCGTCAACACCTTTACCTTTATAAACAATAGTTTCATCAAATTCTTTGGCATTCATCGTTAAATTCACCTCAGAATTTGGTTTTAAATATAACCTTGAAGATTCAGTTCCGTCAGAAAACACATAAAATCCTTTTGGCGCATCAAAAGCAGCCACAAAAGTTTCCTTTTTGTTAATCGGAATAACTTGTTTAAAATTATCATTTCCTTTAATGACTAAGGTGTCACTATTTCTATTCTCAATTTTAGCCGTAAATTTAATTTGATTTTTGGTTTGACCGATAACATTCAAAGCGCTAAAAATCAACAGACCAGTAACAAAAAGTTTGTTCATATAAATTAAAATTTGTTTTTAGTGATTCAAATCTAAAGAAATTACTGCTGAGAAATTTAAGAATTAACAAAAATTTTTCAATTTGTTAAGTAGTTTGTTACCACTTTCTAACCTTTACTTCATTTAAACTCAGAATTTGATGCAATAAAATGATATTTTTCTTTTATAGTTAATTCTAATTTTAAATGGTATAATTTGAATTTTGTGTTTACTTTTGCAGTCTAAAATTTTGATCATGTATAGAAGTCATAATTGTGGCGAATTAAACGCCTCAAATATTAATACGGAAGTTACACTTGCGGGTTGGGTTCAAAAATCACGCGATAAAGGATTTATGAATTGGGTTGATTTACGCGACCGTTACGGAATTACACAACTTATTTTCGACGAAGGTCGTACTGATAAAACTGTATTTGAATTGGCTAAAACTCTTGGTAGAGAATTTGTAATTCAGGTAAAAGGAACTGTAATTGAGCGTGAAGCTAAAAACAAAAATATCCCAACTGGTGAAATCGAAATTTTAGTTTCTGAGTTAACTATTCTAAACGCTGCTTTAACTCCTCCATTTACAATTGAAGATGAAACTGATGGTGGAGAAGACATCAGAATGAAATACCGTTACTTAGACATTAGAAGAAATCCTGTAAAAAACAGTTTATTATTCCGTCATAAAGTAGCAATGGAAGTTCGTAAATATCTATCTGATTTAGATTTCTGCGAAGTTGAAACTCCTTACTTAATCAAATCGACTCCTGAAGGTGCGAGAGATTTCGTTGTACCAAGCCGTATGAATGAAGGACAATTTTATGCATTACCACAATCGCCACAAACTTTCAAACAATTATTGATGGTTGGTGGAATGGATAAATATTTCCAGATCGTGAAATGTTTCCGTGACGAAGATTTGCGTGCAGACCGTCAGCCTGAGTTTACTCAAATCGATTGCGAAATGGCATTTGTGGAACAAGAAGACATTTTGAATGTTTTTGAAGGTCTTACAAGACATTTACTAAAAGAAATTAAAGGTATTGAAGTAGATAAATTCCCAAGAATTACCTACGATTATGCCATGAAAACATATGGAAACGACAAACCGGACATTCGTTTTGGGATGGAGTTTGGTGAATTAAACGAATTTGCACAACACAAAGATTTCCCAGTATTCAATGCTGCTGAATTAGTTGTGGGAATTGCAGTTCCGGGAGCAGGAAATTATACTCGTAAAGAAATTGACGCATTAATTGACTGGGTAAAACGCCCACAAGTTGGAGCATCAGGAATGGTGTATGCAAAATGTAATGATGACGGAACTTTTAAATCTTCTGTAGATAAATTCTACGATCAGGATGATTTAGGACAATGGGCAAAAATTACAGGAGCAAAACCTGGCGATATGATTTTTGTTCTTTCAGGACCGGCTAACAAAACACGTGCACAACTTTCGGCACTTCGTATGGAATTGGCAACTCGTTTAGGATTGCGTAATCCTGAGGAATTTGCTCCATTATGGGTTGTTGATTTCCCATTATTAGAACTTGACGAAGAAAGCGGTCGTTACCACGCGATGCATCACCCATTTACATCTCCAAAACCGGAAGACATGCAATTATTAGAAACTGAGCCAGGAAAGGTTCGTGCTAATGCATATGATATGGTTCTTAACGGAAATGAAATTGGCGGAGGATCGATTCGTATTCACGATAAAGCGACTCAACAATTAATGTTTAAATATTTAGGCTTTACCGAAGAAGAAGCAAAAGCTCAATTTGGTTTCTTAATGGATGCTTTCCAATTTGGAGCACCGCCACACGGAGGTTTAGCATTTGGTTTAGACAGATTGGTTGCTATTTTAGGAGGTCAGGAAACGATTAGAGATTTTATTGCTTTCCCAAAAAATAATTCAGGGCGCGATGTTATGATTGATGCTCCTGCTACAATTGATGATGCTCAATTAAAAGAATTACATATCAAAGTTGATTTGATCTAAATTCTTAGAAATATAAAAACATAAAAAACTACAGCTAAATCTTATTAGTTGTAGTTTTTTTTTGCTTTTTCTTCTGACTTGAACACCAATAAAATACTTATCAAAAAATGTGAGACCAGCAAATACAAGTATTCTCCCACATAAACACAGATTTACATAACCGAGTTGGCATAATATACAAATTTTTTGTAAACTATAAGCTACTTTTTTAACATTTAATTTAACAATTACTAAATATTAAATAAAATAGTTCCATATCAAAATTGATGCAATATAAATAGCGAAAACACTGTGAATCAATAATTTTTACAAAAAATTAACACCTTATTGTCTTTTGTATGAATTTATATATTACATTTGCTTCATTATAAATTATTATTACAATTACAATGCGTACAGGTACAGTAAAATTTTTCAATGAATCTAAAGGTTATGGATTCATTACAGACGAAGAAACAGGAAAAGATATCTTCGTTCACGCTTCAGGAATTAACGCGGAAGAATTACGCGAAGGTGACCGTGTAAGCTATGAAGAAGAAGAAGGAAGAAAAGGGAAAGTTGCTGCTAAAGTAGCAGTAATCTAAGAAAAATATAGCAATTTATTTTTTTTGCCTCTGAATGGTTTTGAAAACGTTTCGATTAATTTCGAAACGTTTTTTTTTGCTCAAATCTTAAAAAAATCTTAAAAAAGACCATTCTTATTTATAATCGATAAAAATTACAAATAAACACCCTTTAGTAACATACTTAAATCCTTTTTTAGCTTGTGATTTACAGAGTTGAAAGTTATCTTTGTGGCTTATTCTTTAAGTAAAAACCCTAAGTTTATGCAATCTGATCAATACAGTTACATTCCTATTTTAATGCAAGCAATTTTAGCTATTGGATTTGTGGTAGGAACAATCATTATTTCGGGAAAATTAGGCCCAAAAAGAAGTTCTGAAGTAAAAGACAAAAACTTTGAGTGTGGTATCGAATCTGTTGGTAACGCACGTATTCCTTTTTCGGTAAAATATTTCCTTGTTGCCATTTTGTTCGTATTGTTTGATGTAGAGGTAATTTTCCTTTATCCATGGGCAGTAAACTTCAAAGAATTAGGAATTGAAGGAATGCTTAAAATGATCGTGTTTATGTCACTTCTTTTAGTTGGCTTTTTCTACATCATTAAGAAAAAAGCATTAGAGTGGGAATAAAAAGATTCCAGATTTTAGATTAGTGATTTTAGATTTAAGAATCAGTTGTTATCTGAACTTATATAGAACCACAATTTAAAATTTGATTTCTTCGAATTAATATACTGATTTAAAAAAATTGATTTTAACTTTTATGATTTCCCAAATCTAAAATCTAAAATCAGAAATCTAAAATAAAAATGAGCGATTCAAATGTAAATATGGTTGCGCCGCCGGAAGGAGTTGTAGGAGAAGGTTTCTTCGCTACAAAACTAAATGACGTTGTAGGTTTAGCAAGAGCCAATTCATTATGGCCATTGCCTTTTGCAACTTCATGCTGTGGTATCGAATTTATGGCTACAATGGCGTCACATTACGATTTAGCACGATTTGGTTCTGAGCGTGTGAGTTTTTCTCCTCGTCAGGCAGATATGTTATTAGTAATGGGAACTATTTCTAAGAAAATGGCACCTATTTTAAGACAAGTTTACGAACAAATGTCTGAACCTCGCTGGGTAATTGCAGTTGGAGCCTGTGCATCATCAGGTGGAATCTTCGATACTTATTCAGTTTTACAAGGAATTGACAAAGTAATTCCAGTTGACGTTTACGTTCCTGGATGTCCGCCAAGACCAGAGCAAATTGTTGATGGAGTAATGAAACTTCAGGAATTGGTAAAAAGCGAATCTGTTAGACGCAGAAGCTCACCAGAATACCAAGAATTACTAGCTTCATATAACATTTCATAAGATGGCTTTAGAAAACACCCTGATTCAAGATAAACTTACAGAAACATTTGATACAAATGTTTTTAACTTTCACCAAGAAAGAGATATTTTTTCATTAGAAACTTCTGCTGATAAAATCACAGCTTTAATTCTTTTTTTGAAAAACGATTCTGATTTACGTTTCCACTTTTTAACCGATTTATGCGGCGTTCATTATCCGGACAACGAAACAGAACGTCAGTTTGCAATCGTATATCATTTACACAATTGGTACGAAAACAAACGTATTAGAATCAAAGTATTCTTAAACGGTGAAAAACCAGCGATAAAAACCATTTCAAATATTTTCCTGAGTTCAAACTGGATGGAAAGAGAAACATACGATTTCTTCGGGATTGACTTTATTGGACATCCACAATTGAAACGTATTTTGAATATGGATGAGATGGTATCGTTCCCAATGCGAAAAGAATTCCCAATGGAAGACAGCGGAAGAACAGATAAAGACGATAGATTCTTTGGAAGAACAACAACAAATTGCTAAAAAATAAATAATTCAACATTATAAAATGTCAGAACTATTATTACCACCAGAGCATCGATATGCTAAAATAATTAAGGATAAACTAAACGAAGACGGAAGCGAGCTTTCAGTACTAAATTTAGGTCCTACACACCCGGCGACTCACGGTATTTTTCAAAATATCCTGTTAATGGACGGTGAAAGAATTCTTGAGGCTGAACCAACTATTGGATACATCCACAGAGCTTTTGAAAAAATCGCCGAAAATCGTCCTTTTTACCAAATTACTCCTCTTACTGACCGTATGAACTATTGCTCCTCTCCTATTAATAATATGGGATGGTGGATGACTTTAGAGAAATTACTAAATATTGAAGTTCCTAAAAGAGCACAATATTTAAGAGTAATTGTAATGGAGTTGGCTCGTATTACAGATCACTTAATTTGTAACTCGATTCTTGGTGTTGATACTGGTGCTTATACCGGTTTCTTATACGTTTTTCAATTTAGAGAAAAAGTTTACGAAATCTACGAAGAAATTTGTGGTGCTCGTTTAACAACAAATATGGGAAGAATTGGTGGTTTCGAAAGAGATTGGTCACCTGAAGCTTTCCGCAAATTAGATGTCTTTTTACAAGATTTCCCTGTTGCTTGGCAAGAGTTTGTTAACTTATTCGAAAGAAACAGAATTTTCCTTGACAGAACTGTAGACGTAGGTGCAATCTCAGCAGAGCAAGCAATGGCTTACGGATTTACAGGTCCAAACTTACGTGCTGCCGGAGTTGATTACGACGTTCGTGTTGCACAACCTTACTCATCATACGAAGATTTCGATTTTGTTGTTCCTGTTGGAAAATCAGGAGATACTTACGATCGTTTCTGTGTTCGTAATGCTGAAGTTTGGGAAAGTTTAAGCATTATTCGTCAGGCATTAGAAAAAATGCCAGCCGGAAACGAATATCATGCAGAAGTTCCTGATTACTACCTTCCTCCAAAAGAAGATGTTTACACTTCAATGGAATCTTTAATTTATCACTTTAAGATTGTAATGGGAGAAGTTCCTGTACCAGTTGCAGAAATTTACCACCCTGTTGAAGGAGGAAATGGAGAAATCGGATTCTATTTAGTTACAGACGGAAGCAGAACTCCATATAGATTACATTTCAGAAGACCTTGTTTCATTTATTACCAAGCATATCCTGAAATGATCAAAGGTTCTTTATTATCTGATGCAATTGTTATTCTATCAAGTTTAAATGTTATTGCAGGAGAATTAGACGCCTAAAAAAGATTGTTGATTTTAGATTGCAGATTGAAAAATCTGAAACCTGAAATGTAAAATCTGAAATTAAAAAAAGATTGCAGAATATGGATTTAAAGACATCAGATTAAAATCGAAAGTCTTAAATCTAAAATCTAAAATAAAAATGGAACGTAAACATTACAAACAAGAAATAAACATGACTGAAGCATTGATGACTCGCATCAATGAATTGATCAGTCATTATCCTGAAGACAAAAGAAAATCGGCTTTGTTACCTGTTTTACACGAAGTGCAAGACGCTCACGACAACTGGTTAAGTACAGAGTTACAGGATAAAGTTGCTGAAATTTTGCACATCAAACCAATTGAGGTTTACGAAGTGGTTACTTTTTATACCATGTACAACCAAAAACCAATTGGAAAATACATGTTCGAATTCTGTCAAACTTCTTGTTGTTGTTTAAGCGGTGCCGAAAATTTAATGGATTATACTTCTGAAAAATTAGGCATTAAAATGGGTGAAACAACTCCAGACGGAATGTTTACCATTGCTGGTGTAGAATGTTTAGGTGCTTGCGGATATGCTCCGATGATGCAGTTAGGAGATTTCTACAAAGAAAAATTGACAGAAGAAAAAATCGATCAGTTAATCGCTGATTGTAGAGATGATAAAATAATATTACACGATAAATAAGATGTCACAGAAAATATTATTAGATAAAATCAATGTTCCGGGTATCAAAACCTACGAAGTATATCGCCAAAATGGTGGTTATGCTTCTGTAGAAAAAGCTTTGAAAACACTTACACCAGATGAAGTTGTTGAAGAAGTAAAAAAATCAGGACTTCGTGGTCGTGGTGGTGCAGGTTTCCCTGCCGGAATGAAATGGAGTTTTATTGACAAAAAATCAGGAAAACCAAGACACTTAGTTTGCAATGCCGATGAATCTGAACCGGGAACATTCAAAGATCGCTATTTGATGGAATTTATTCCTCACTTATTGATCGAAGGAATGATCACTTCAAGTTTTGCCTTAGGCGCTAACTTATCATATATCTACATTCGTGGAGAATATATGTGGGTTTTCAAAATACTAGAAAGAGCAATCGCCGAAGCTAAAGCTGCCGGTTGGTTAGGAAAAAATATATTAGGAACAGGTTACGATTTAGAATTACACGTTCACTGTGGAGCCGGAGCTTATATTTGTGGAGAAGAAACTGCACTTATCGAATCTTTGGAAGGTAAAAGAGGAAATCCTCGTATCAAACCACCATTCCCTGCGGTATCAGGACTTTGGGCAAATCCAACTGTGGTAAATAACGTAGAAACTATCGCAACTGTGCCTTGGATCATCAACAATTCTGGTGATGATTATGCAAAAATCGGTATTGGACGTTCAACAGGAACTAAATTAATTTCTGCTTCAGGACACATTAAAAACCCGGGAGTTTATGAAATTGAATTAGGTTTAAGTGTTGACGAATTCATGAATTCTGACGAATACTTAGGCGGAATGTCTTCTAGCAGACCTCTGAAAGCATTTGTACCGGGAGGATCTTCTGTGCCAATTTTACCAGCTGAATTAATTTTCAAAACAGCAAATGGAGAAGACAGATTAATGACTTACGAATCTTTAAGTGATGGTGGTTTTGCTACCGGATCAATGTTAGGTTCTGGAGGATTTATCGTTTACAATGACACTGCATGTGTTGTTAGAAACACTTGGAATTTTGCACGTTTTTATCACCATGAATCTTGCGGACAATGTACTCCTTGTCGTGAAGGAACTGGATGGTTAGAAAAAATATTGTGGAGAATCGAAAACGGTCAGGGCCGTGAAGAAGATATCGAATTATTGTGGAGCATTCAAAGCAAAATCGAGGGTAATACAATTTGCCCATTAGGTGATGCAGCTTCTTGGCCAGTAGCAGCAGCGATTCGCCATTTTAGAGATGAGTTTGAATATCACGTTCGTTTCCCTGAAAAAATAAAACACAGAGATCACTTTGTTGCTGAACCTTTCTCGCAAGTGAAACATTTAGTAGGCGGTAAAGTAATCGTATAAAGAAATATAAAGCAGAAAGTTATAAAGTTAATAATATCAAAAAGGACAGCAATTCTTTTCAATATTCCGACTTTCAACATTCAAATCAATAAGAGATGAAAGTAACCATAGACGGTCAAAGTATAGACGTAGAGCCAGGAACAACGATCCTGCAGGCTGCACGTATGATTGGTGGAGATTTGGTGCCGCCAGCCATGTGCTATTACTCAAAATTAAAAGGCAGCGGCGGAAAATGTCGTTGTTGTTTAGTTGAAGTTTCTAAAGGAAGTGAGGCTGACCCAAGACCAATGCCAAAACTTATGGCATCTTGTGTAACAGGATGTATGGACGGAATGGAAGTAAACAGTAAATCTTCTGATCGTGTAACAGAAGCTCGTAAATCTGTAACAGAATTTTTATTAATCAATCACCCGTTAGATTGCCCTATTTGTGATCAGGCTGGTGAATGTGATCTTCAAAACTTAAGTTTTGAGCACGGAAATCCGAAATCACGTTTTATTGAAGAAAAAAGAACATTTGAACCAGAAGATATTGGTCCAAATATTCAACTACATATGAACCGTTGTATTCTATGTCAAAGATGTGTACAAGTTGCAGATCAATTGACAGACAACAGAGTTCACGGAGTATTAGATCGTGGTGATCACGCTAATATTTCAACTGGAATCTCAAAAGCTATTGACAATGAATTTTCAGGAAACATGATTGATGTTTGTCCTGTTGGAGCATTGACTGATAAAACTTTCCGTTTCAAATCAAGAGTTTGGTTCAACAAACCTTACAATGCACATAGAGAGTGTACTACGCCTGGATGTTGTGGAAAAACTACTGTTTGGATGTTTGGTGGAGAAATTCAACGTGTAACTGGTCGTAAAGATGAGTACCATGAAGTGGAAGAATTCATTTGCAACAGCTGTCGTTTTGAACATAAAAATGTAAATGACTGGGTTATTGAAGGACCAAGAGAATTTGAAAAAGATTCTGTTATCAACCAAAATAACTACACTCAAAAATTAGAGAAAGTAGAAATCGATACTGAAAAAACTATCCTTATGGGTAGAGATATTGACCGTAAAAAAATTAGTATGGCTGAAATTCCATTAAACACAAACAACAAAAATTCTTAACGATGGTAGATGGTACGTTTATTATAGAAAAGAGTGTTGTAATTGTTGTAGTTTTCGCTATCACAATGATTATGGCCATGTACTCTACTTGGGCTGAACGTAAAGTTGCGGCTTATCTTCAGGATCGTGTTGGACCAAACCGTGCAGGATGGGGAGGATTATTGCAACCTCTTGCAGATGGTATGAAATTATTTTCTAAAGAAGAATTTTTCCCAAATACACCTAATAAATTTTTATTTGTTGTAGGACCGGCAATTGCCATGAGTACAGCTTTAATGACAAGTGCTGTAATTCCGTGGGGAGATAAATTACATATTTTTGGTCGTGATGTTTATTTACAAGCAACCGATATTAATATTGGTATATTATACATCTTCGGAGTACTTTCAGTAGGTGTTTATGGTATTATGATTGGTGGATGGGCATCTAACAATAAATTTTCATTGATGGGAGCTATTCGTGCTGCTTCTCAAATGGTTTCTTATGAAGTTGCCATGGGATTATCAATGATTGCTTTATTAATGATGACTGGAACTTTAAGCTTAAAAGAAATCTCATTACAACAGCCAGAATGGCATTGGAATGTTTTATACCAACCTTTATCATTCTTAATTTTCTTAATTTGTTCGTTTGCTGAAACAAACAGAACTCCTTTTGACTTAGCAGAATGTGAAAACGAATTAATTGGAGGTTACCATACTGAATATTCATCCATGAAAATGGGATTCTATTTATTTGCTGAATATGCTAGTATGTTTATCTCGGCAACTATTATTTCTGTTTTATTCTTTGGTGGATATAATTATCCTGGAATGAGCTGGATGGTAGAAAATGTTGGTGTAAATACTGCCAATCTTTTAGGAATCGCAGTATTGTTTGTTAAAATATGTTTCTTCATATTCTTTTATATGTGGGTACGTTGGACAATTCCAAGATTTAGATATGACCAATTAATGAATTTAGGATGGAGAATTTTAATTCCGCTTTCGATCATTAATATCATGATTACAGGTGCTGTTATTTTAAGACACGATATCGCAGCAGCTTTAGGATTCTAAGAGCCCTAGCCCTGATAGAAGCGGCATCCTTTTATTTTTTTTCTTTAAAAAAATAAAAGATACAGCGGATAGCAGGATTAGCTTCAAATAAAAAATAAAATAGATTTTAAATTTGATCTAACCGTCAAATGAGAATCATTAACCATACATTAAAAATGTCAATAGAAACTATATCATTATCGGGTAGAAAAAAGATGGTCTCTAACAAAGAGATGACTTTTTGGGAACGATTGTATCTTGTGGCGATTGTGAAAGGATTAGGTATCACACTTAAACACTTATTCAGAAAAAAAGTAACTATTCACTATCCTGAGCAAGTGCGTGAAATGAGTCCTGTTTATCGTGGTCAACACCAGTTGAAACGTGATGAACAAGGTCGTGAAAATTGTACTGCTTGCGGATTATGTGCTTTATCATGTCCGGCTGAAGCAATCACAATGAAAGCTGCAGAACGTAAGGCAGATGAAAAACATTTGTACAGAGAAGAAAAATATGCTTCGATATATGAAATCAATATGTTACGTTGTATTTTCTGTGGTTTATGTGAAGAAGCTTGTCCAAAAGATGCTATTTATTTGACGACTTCAAAAGTTTTAGTTCCTTCAAGCTATGAAAGAGAAGACTTCATTTTTGGAAAAGACAGATTAGTGATGCCTCTTGATGTGGCAATCAAAAACGCTCAACTTAATAATGCTAACTAAATGATACATATTCCTGATTTTGCTCACGCAACAACTGTACAAGTTGTATTTTGTTTCTTAGCGTTTATTACGGTAATTACCGCTTTTTTGACTATTTTTAGTAGAAACCCAATTCATAGTGCTATTTACTTGGTAATCTGTTTTTTTTCGATTGCTGGTCACTATTTATTATTAAACGCTCAATTTTTGGCTGTCGTACATATAATAGTCTACTCTGGAGCGATTATGATTCTTTTCCTGTTTACGATTATGTTAATGAATCTGAACGAACAACGAGAAGTACACCGACCTAGAATTACACGTTTAGGCGCTATTGTTTCTTTCTGTTTGATTTGTGTTGTACTGATTGCCATTTTCATTAACTCTAAACCAATTGTTGGAGAATATGATTCAACTGGTGAAGATTTCCAATCGATCGAGGTTCTTGGTAAAATATTATTGAACGAATATATGGTTCCGTTTGAATTTGCTTCTATCTTGCTTTTAGTAGCCATGATTGGAACTGTATTATTGTCTAAAAAAGAAAAATTAAATAAATAATGGGTAATATATTAAATCAAATAGGTATTGAAAACTACATCTTTTTAAGTGTTGTACTTTTCTGTATTGGTATTTTTGGTGTATTGTACAGACGAAATGCTATTATCGTTTTCATGTCTATCGAAATCATGTTGAATGCTGTTAACCTTTTATTTGTTGCTTTTTCAACTTATCATCAAGATGCACAAGGACAAGTCTTTGTATTCTTCTCGATGGCAGTTGCTGCAGCAGAAGTTGCAGTTGGATTGGCTATTTTAGTTTCGATCTTTAGAAATTTAGGTTCGATTAGTATCGATAATTTAAAAAATTTAAAAGGATAAATAGAAATGGATACCAATTTAGCTTTACTTTTAGTTTTATCTCCTTTTTTAGGATTTTTAATCAATGTTTTCTTTGGCAAGAGCTTAGGAAAAACAGTTTCAGGAATCATCGGGACTGCCGCTGTAGTAGTTTCTTTTGCTGTTACACTTTTCTTTTTCAATCAAATTAGCCAAACAAAACAAGCCATTCAGGTTACTTTATTTGACTGGATTCAAATTAGTAATTTACATATCAATCTTGGATTTTTATTAGATCAATTATCATTGCTTTGGTTGCTTTTTGTAACTGGTATTGGTTCATTGATACACTTATACTCTATTAGTTATATGCACGATGACGAAAATATGCACAAGTTTTTTGCATATTTAAATCTTTTCGTGTTCTTCATGATTACACTTGTAATTGGAAGTAACTTATTAGTTTTATTTATTGGTTGGGAAGGTGTTGGACTTTGTTCGTACTTATTAATTGGATTTTGGCATAAAAACCAGGATTACAATGATGCTGCGAAAAAAGCTTTCATCATGAACAGAATTGGAGATTTAGGTCTTTTAATCGGAATGTTCATTATTGGTTCAATGTTTTCAACATTAGATTATGCAACTTTAAAAACTGCAATTGCCGGAGCAACAAACTTAAATATACCGTTGCTTTCATTAGCTGCTTTATGTTTATTTATTGGAGCTTGTGGTAAGTCTGCACAAATCCCATTATACACTTGGTTACCTGATGCGATGGCTGGACCAACTCCGGTTTCTGCATTGATTCACGCTGCAACAATGGTTACTGCTGGTATCTTTATGGTAACAAGATTAAACTTTGTATTTGATTTAGCACCGGACGTTCAAACTGTTATTGCTGTAATTGGAGCTATCACTTCATTAGTTGCTGCAACAATTGGCTTGGTTCAAACTGATATTAAAAAAGTACTTGCTTATTCTACTGTTTCTCAATTAGGATTAATGTTTTTAGCATTAGGATTTGGTGCTTATGAAGTAGCTGTTTTCCACGTAATAACACACGCTTTCTTTAAAGCTTGTTTATTCTTAGGTTCAGGATCTGTAATTCACGGTTTGCACGGAGAACAAGATATGCGTAAAATGGGCGGTTTGCGTAAAGCAATGCCAATCACTTTCTGGACAATGTTAATTTCATCATTAGCAATTTCAGGTGTTCCGTTTTTCTCTGGTTTCTTCTCTAAAGATGAAATTTTAATGACTGCTTTCCACCATAGTAAAGCATTATATGTAGTTGGATCTATTGCTTCAATCATGACAGCATTTTATATGTTTAGATTGATGTTCCTTACTTTCTTTAAAGACTTTAGAGGAACTGAAGAACAAAAACATCACTTACATGAAAGTGACGGATTGATTACTTTCCCTTTAATTATTTTAGCTATTCTTGCAACTTTTGGCGGAATCATTAGCTTACCTGGAAATAGCTGGTTAAATGAATATTTAGCGCCTCTTTTCACAAAAGTAGCTGGTGAAGAACATCATTTAGGTACAACAGAATATACTTTGATGGGAGTTGCTGTTTTAGGTGGATTATTAGGTATTTTAATTGCTTACATTAAATACTTCAAACAAGATAATGTTCCGGAAGCAGATGAAAATATTACTGGTTTAACCAAAGTATTATATAATAAATATTATGTAGACGAAGCTTACGATGCAATATTTGTTCGCTCTATTAACGGATTATCAAGATTTTTCAGAGACTATATTGAGACAGGTTTATCTGCTCTTGTTTTTGGATTAGGAAAAGTAACTAACGAACTAGCTTTTCAAGGTAAAAAACTACAAAACGGAAGTATCGGATTATATCTTTTTGCATTTGTTTTGGGGCTTTGTGCCATTGTTTCCTATATATTTTTAGCTAAATAATTTTACAACTATGAACGTTTCTCTTATATTAATTATTCTTCTAATTGGTGCATTTGCCACTTATTTTGTTGGTGACAAACTAGCATCAAAAGTAGCTTTGTTCTTTAGTTTGGCGGCTTTAGGTTGTTCAATTGTTTTATTAAATCATTTTTGTGCAGGCGAAAACATCAGTTTGATCAACGCTTGGATTACACAACCTAAAATTTCATTTGCGCTAAATGCAGATGGTTTAGGAATCGCAATGTTATTGTTAACTATAGCTTTGACGCCAATTATTATATTCTCTTCTTTTGGAAATGAATATAAAAATTCAAAAGCTTTTTATGCTTTAATTTTATTTATGGCTTTTGCTATGACAGGAACTTTCCTTGCAGCAGATGGTCTATTATATTATATTTTCTGGGAGTTAGCGCTTATTCCTATTTACTTCATTGCTCTTATTTGGGGTAATGGTGATGCGGAAGAACGCAGAAAAGCAGTAGTTAAATTCTTTATCTACACACTTGCAGGTTCGTTATTCATGTTAATTGCTTTCATCTATTTATACCAAAAAGCTGGAAGTTTCTTAATCGAAGATTTATACAAATTAGACTTATCAGCTTCTGAGCAACTTTGGATTTTCTTAGCTTTCTTTTTAGCTTATGCTATTAAAATTCCAATTATTCCTTTCCATACATGGCAGGCAAATGTGTACCAAAAAGCACCAACAGTTGGAACAATGCTTTTATCTGGTATTATGCTAAAAATGGGATTATACAGTGTTATTCGTTGGCAATTGCCAATTGCACCATTGGCTGCAAAAGAATACATGAATATCTTTATTGCTTTAGGAATTGCCGGAGTTATATACGGATCAATCGTAGCTTTAAGACAAAAAGATTTAAAGAAATTATTAGCTTATTCATCTCTTGCGCACGTTGGATTAATTGCTGCAGGAACTTACACGTTAACTATTGACGGTTTACGTGGAGCTGTTTTACAAATGATCGCTCACGGTTTTGTAGTAGTTGGATTGTTTTTTGCTGCCGAAATTATTTTCAGAAGATATGAAACAAGAGAAATTTCACATTTAGGAGGTATTCGTACACAATCTCCAAAATTCACTTCTATGTTTTTAATTTTGGTATTAGCTTCTGTAGCTTTGCCAAGTACTTTTAATTTCGTTGGAGAGTTTACTGTTTTGTATAGTCTTTCTCAAATTAATATTTGGTTTGCTGTTTTTGGCGGAACAACTATTATTTTAGGAGCTTATTATATGCTTAAAATGTTTCAAAATGTAATGTTAGGAGAAACTAATACTAAAACTTTTGCAGATGTTTCTGTTAATGAAGGAATTTCATTAGTAGTAATTATTGTGGTTTTAATTTTCTTCGGATTTTATCCAAAACCAATTACAGATTTGATTACACCAAGTTTAGAGACAATTCTAAGCGTTATCAACAAAAATTAATATTTTAAATAAAAATAAATTAGGGCGTCATTAGTTTTAGATTTCCTAAATCAAAAAAGCAAAAATGAATACATTAATAGCTATAACAGGATTGGGTATTTTCTGCCTATTGTTTGAAATTCTTAATTTAAGAAAGGCCATCGTTCCTATTACCATTATTGGTTTATTAGGTGTTTTGGCACTTAACTATAACGAATTTGGATTAGAGCAGAGTTATTACAACAACATGATTACAGTAAGTAAGTTCTCTACTGCGTTTTCATCATTGTTTATTATTCTAACCATTTTCTTAGTAGCATTAAGTCATAATTTTTACGAAAATCATCCTACCAAAATTTCAGATTTTGTTGCTATAAAAGTGTTTTTATTAGCTGGAGGAGTTGCAATGGTTTCTTTTGGAAACTTAGCGATGTTTTTCTTAGGAATCGAAATTTTATCAATTGCTCTTTATATTTTGGCAGCGAGCGATCGTTTGAATCTAAAAAGTAACGAAGCTGGTATGAAATACTTCTTGATGGGATCTTTTGCATCTGGAATTATCTTATTCGGAATCTGTTTGATCTACGGAGCAATGGGAAGCTTTGATGTTGCAGAAATTCACGAAAGTTCTTTATCTGCCGAATTACCAATCTGGTTTCCAATTGGAATGATCTTAATGATTATCGGAATGTTGTTTAAAGTTGCTGCGGTTCCTTTCCACTTCTGGGCTCCGGATGTTTACGAAGGATCTCCTGCTTTGACTACAGCATTAATGAGTACTTTGGCTAAAGTTGTAGCAATTGCAACACTTTACAAATTAGTTTCAGCATTAAACTTAGTTCCATCTTTAGACAATCAGGATCTTTTAGGAACATTTGAAACGATTGTAGTAATTATTTCAATAGCTTCTATGACTGTTGGAAATATAATGGCATTGCGTCAGGTAAATGTAAAACGTATGTTAGCATTCTCAGGAATCTCACATGCAGGTTTTATGTTGATGACTTTATTAACTGTAGCAACATCTGCAGGAGTATTATTATATTACACAGCTGCTTATGCATTAGCCGGAATCGCTGCTTTTAGTGTTGTTCTATATGTATGCAAAAATCAGGATAACGAAGATATTACTAACTTTCATGGTTTAGGAAAAACAAATCCATTATTGGCTGCTATCCTTACAGGTTCATTATTATCTATGGCCGGTATTCCAATTTTCTCTGGATTCTTTGCTAAGTTATTCTTATTCAATCAAACAATTCAAGCAGGATATATCGCTTTAGTAATTGTTGCTGTTATCAATTCTATTATTAGTGTTGGATATTATTTCAAACTAATTTTAGCAATGTATTCTAAAGAGCCAAATCAGGAACGTACAGGAAAACCTTTCCTTATTTATGCAGTTGCAATAATTTCAATTGTATTAAATATTGCTCTCGGTTTATTTCCATCTTTAGTAGTAGACTTATTGAAATAAAATTAACTAAATAAAATACAAGTCCATCAAGAGTTTCTTTTGATGGACTTTTTTATTTTAGAAAGGATTTTAACAGAAGAAAAAATCATGTTAAAAATTTCGCCGAAACTATAGGACTTCGAAAAAACTCCATATATTTGAATACAATTAAATGTATTAAAACTATGAACTTCAATTCAAAAAATCCATTTTTAAGCGACAAGCGTTTCTCATCAAATGCTGTTTCAAAAGCTGAAGAAGTACACCATGCACAAATTATTGATTACAATCAGGAAATGACATTGTCAGGTACTATCAATAAAACAGCTATTTTATTTTTAATATTATGTGCCTCTTCTATGATAACATGGTGGATGGCTTTTAACGGAATGAATCCAATTTTACCAGCTATTGGTGGTGCAATTGTTGGGTTAATTCTAGTTGTAGTATCTACTTTTAAACCTCAGGCTTCACCATATTTAGCTCCTGGTTATGCTTTGTTTGAAGGTCTGTTTATTGGAGGAATTTCTGCAATATTTGAATTAAGATATCCTGGAATTGTAATTAATGCTGTTAGTGCAACATTAGTTACCTTTTTAGTTTGTTTAGGTTTATATAAATTTAAAATTGTAAAAGTTACGGAACAATTCAAATCGGTTGTGATTGCTGCTACTTTAGCAATTGCTACTTACTATTTGATTTCATGGATTGCTTCTTTGATTTTTAATTTCACTCCTGTTCACTACGGAAATGGAATGATGAGTATTGGAATTAGCGTTTTCGTGATTATCATTGCTGCTTTGAACTTATTTTTAGATTTCGATCAAATCGAAAAAGGAGTTGAACAAAGAATGCCAAAATTCATGGAATGGTACGGTGCAATGGGACTAATGATTACTCTGGTTTGGTTATATATAGAATTCCTAAGATTACTATCAAAACTAGCAAGCAATAAATAATAGTTGCTACAAACAATAAAAAAAAAGCCTTTTTGAAATTTCAAAAAGGCTTTTTTTATGCCCAATTTTTACTCAAAAATATCTTCTTAAACTTATACATTCTCAAAATCAATTTTATCTAAATTTAAATTCCTGATTAATTTCAACATAAAAATCTAGTTTAAATTGTGCTTAAAAATACTTTTACAGGTTAAAAAATCAATTCAAAATTTTATAATTAACACTATTTTTCTTTAAAAATTAAATATTTGTTTTTTGGATTTAAAAAAATGTAAAAATTGATATTTTTAATAAAATACCTTCTCTTACAAATTCAAATTATCAGCAAAATTCTCACCTAACAATGTTTTCTGCCATTATGTAATAAATTGCATTTAGTGTAATTTATTACATAATAATCATTTTAATAATTAAAAAATTATATTATTATTGATTTTAATTAAAAATAAATATGTAATTACAAAATAAGATATATTTTTGTGTAATCGATTACAATTCAACGTTGAGTTTTTGATATTTAAAATTATCCGTTTTTACAACTAACATCAAACCAAAAAATTATGAAAAAAAACCTACTTATTCTGATTGTATTTTTTCTCACCCTGCAAACATGGGCACAACAAGTTCAAATTAATGAAGCTTCAGGTTGGCTTGAATCTGCATTTGTGAAATGGCAACCTGTAAGCAATGCTCAAACGTATAATGTTTATTACTCCGGACAAGGAATTACAGATCAAAAAATAGACGATCAGCTTATTCGCAGTTACGGAACTTATTTCCGAGCTGATATTCCTGGACTTAAATCCGGAACCTACACCGTCAAAGTAAAACCTGTGATTTCCGGAGTAGAAGGAACAGGATCTACAACAAGTAATTTAACTGTTTTAGCACAAGATCGAAACGGTTTTGCTTTCGACGGTGGACGTGTTCCTGGAGGATACAAAGCTGATGGAACACCAAAAGATGGAGCTGTTATTCTTTACATTACACAAAACACAAAGAATACAATTTCCATGAATATTACCGGAGCTAGTGCAAATCCATGTGTTGGTTTACAAAATATTCTTTATGCCATCAAAAAAGGGAAAGATACAAGACCGTTCATTATTCGTTTGATTGGAAATATAACTGATATGACCGTGATGGAAGGTGGAGATGTTGTGATCGAAAACGCAAACAATGCTTCAAGCTACGTGACTATCGAAGGTGTAGGAACTGATGCTGTTGCAAATGGTTGGGGCGTTCGCCTTAAAACTGCTTCAAATATCGAAGTTAGCAATATTGGTTTTATGAATTGCAATAGTACCGCAGGAGACAATGTGGGAATGCAACAGGATAATGACCATATTTGGGTTCACAATTGCGATTTATTCTACGGAAATGCAGGTAGTGACGCTGACCAAATTAAAGGCGATGGTGCGTTAGATAATAAATCGTCAACTTACATAACCTTGTCTTACAATCACTTTTGGGATAACGGAAAAGCAAGTCTTTTAGGCTTAAGCGAAGGAACTACAACGGGATTATATATCACATATCATCACAATTGGTTTGACCACTCCGATTCTCGTCATCCACGTGTTCGCTATTATTCCGCACATATTTACAACAACTATTATGACGGAGTTTCAAAATATGGAGCGGGATCAACTTTGGGATCATCACTTTTCGTAGAAGGAAATTATTACCGCAATAGCAAACATCCAATGCTTACTTCTTTGCAAGGCTCTGATATTTGGGATGAAGCAAATCAAGTAAATAATGCCGGTACAATGGGAACTTTTTCTGGAGAAGCCGGAGGAACTATTAAAGCTTTCAACAATACTTTTGATGCTGATAATGCTACAAATAATATGCGTTTTGTTGCTTACGGTGATACAAATCCGTTATACAACATCTCAGGAAAAATAAGTTCCACCACAGATTTTGATGCTTATGTTTCCGCAACAAGAGGTGAAACAGTAAGCAGTAGTATTAAATCAAAATCTGGAGCAAATACGTATAACAACTTTGATACAGATGCTGCTTTGTACGTTAAAAACCTGACGATAGATCAACCTGCAACAGCAAAAACAAAAGTAACACAGTATTCAGGACGTGTTTCCGGAGGAGATTTAAAATGGGTATTCAACAATAGTGTTGACGATACATCATCACTTGTAATTACAGCGTTAAAATCTACACTTACTAATTATACAGGTTCACTTGTGGCGGTGCAAGGCGAAGGTAATCCACCAACAAGTACTCAAACCTTAACTTCGACAACAAATAACAATCAATCAGTAACAAGCGGAACAGCAATTGGTACAATTGTTTTCACTTGGGGCGGAGATGCTACGGATGCAACAGTAACTGGATTACCAGCTTCGGGAATTAGTTTTGTGAAAAATACAACTGCAAAAACGATTACAATTACAGGAACTCCGACTGCTACAATATCTTATTCTATAGCAACAACTGGAACTGGAACACCGGCAACAGGATCAGGAACTATTACTGTAACAGCTGCAGGAAGTCAAACACTTACATCTACAACAAACAACAATCAAACTGTTGCAAGCGGAACAGCAATTGGTACAATAGTTTTTACTTGGGGCGGAAATGCGACAGATGCAACAGTAACTGGATTACCAGCTTCAGGGATTAGTTTTGTAAAAAATACAACAGCAAAAACAATCACAATTACAGGAACTCCAACAGCAAACGTTTCCTACTCAATTACTACAACCGGAACTGGAACTCCTGCAACAGGATCAGGAACGATTACGGTAACAACTGGAACTCCAACGGGAAATGAGATTCATAATTTTACAACATCTGGAAAAACAAGTTCATTCTATGCCATTACAGGAAACATGAACTCTACTGCAGGATCTGTAACTTATGCAGGATTAACATTAACGGCACGCTTAAAAATTGAATCAAGTACTTCAATTACTTACACAACAACCAGCGCTTCAACATTGACTTTGGTTTTTGATTCCAATTTTACAGGAACAATTAAAGTAAATAATGTGTCTTATACTGCTTCGGCCGGAATCGTAACAGCATCAATTCCAGCAGGAACAAATACAATAACCAAGGGATCTGTAGCTAACCTTTTCTACATTAGTACTGAATATAGTGGAAGCACATTACGTCTTGCAAAAACGACTGAAATAACAGAAAACACAGAAAGTACTAAAGTAATTTTATATCCAAATCCAGCAACAGATACTTTGTATTTATCAGATTCTAATCAACAAGTAGAGAAAGTTTTGCTTTATAATATGTCAGGAACATTAGTTAAAACAGCACATAAAGGGAATCAAAATATTGATTTGACTGGATTAATTCCAGGAACATATTTAGCAAAAATTTATACTACTAATGGTTCAATCAATCAAACTATTCTTAAAAAATAACAAATTGTTATAATGTTAGAAAAACAAAAGGCTTCCAAATTGGAAGCCTTTTTTATATAATTGATTTCTTAAAAAGAATCTACAAATCAAATTTAATTCCTTGCGCCAAAGGTAAACTAGTAGTATAATTGATAGTATTGGTTTGACGACGCATATAGATTTTCCAGGCATCAGATCCAGATTCTCTACCTCCTCCGGTTTCTTTTTCTCCACCAAAAGCACCTCCAATTTCAGCACCAGAAGTTCCGATATTTACGTTTGCAATTCCGCAATCAGAACCTACCACAGATAAAAACCTTTCAGCTTCACGAAGATTATTAGTCATAATAGCTGACGATAATCCTTGTGCAACTCCGTTTTGAAGCTCAATTGCATTATCAACTTCTCCTGAATATTTAATTAAATATAAAACCGGAGCAAATGTTTCGTGTTGTACGATTGCAAATGAATTTTGAGCCTCGGCAATTGCAGGTCTAACATAACAGCCACTTTCGTAACCTTCACCCGAAAGTACTGCACCTTCGACTAGGATATTTCCACCTTCGGCAACTACTTTATTCAAAGCCTGAGCATACAATTCAACTGCGTGAGTGTCGATTAGCGGACCAACGTGATTATTTTCGTCAAGCGGATTTCCGATTCTCAATTGTTGGTAAGCCGCCACTAAAGCATCTTTTACTTTATCATAAATACTTTCATGAATAATCAGTCTTCGAGTTGATGTACAACGTTGTCCTGCAGTTCCTACAGCACCAAAAACAGCACCAATAACAGTCATTTTAATATCAGCATCCGGAGTTACAATGATGGCATTATTTCCTCCCAATTCTAATAATGATTTACCTAAACGACCCGCAACTGCTTGTGCAACAATTTTCCCCATTCGGGTTGAACCTGTCGCAGAAACTAACGGAATTCGTGTATCAGCCGTCATTAATTCACCTATTTTATAATCACCGTTTATCAAACATGAAATTCCTTCCGGTAAATTGTTTTCTTTGATAACCTGAGCAATGATATTTTGACAGGCAATTCCACAAAGAGGTGTTTTTTCAGAAGGTTTCCACACGCAAACATCTCCTGAAATCCATGCCAAAGCAGTATTCCACGACCAAACTGCAACCGGGAAATTAAATGCCGAAATAATTCCGACAACTCCTAGTGGATGATATTGCTCATACATACGATGTCCTGGTCTTTCAGAATGCATTGTTAATCCGTGTAATTGTCGTGATAAACCAACAGCAAAATCACAGATATCAATCATTTCCTGAACTTCACCATAACCTTCCTGCAATGATTTTCCCATTTCATAAGAAACCAATTTACCAAGAGCTTCTTTATTTTCGCGCAACTTTTGCCCAAACTGACGTACAATTTCTCCACGTTGTGGTGCAGGAATTAATCGAAATGTTTTAAAAGCTTCTGTTGCTGCACGCATTACTTTTTCGTAATCTTCTTGTGTTGACATTTTTACCGAAGCAATTAATTTTCCGTCAACTGGTGAAAAACTATCTAAATTTCCACCTGAAGCAAAATTCTCCGTTCCCGTTGATGTTCCGTCATTTACCAATTTGATGCCCAATTTTTCCAGAGCCTCATTCATTCCAAATTGCGATGCTATTGTTGTCATTGTAACTTTTTTAGTTAAAATTGTTATATTTTTATTGTAAAGATATTATTTAGAGTTGAATTTAAACCCAAATCCGTTGTTAAAATCAAAGTAAATTTAGGGTTAATTAATAGCATTTAAAGGAATACGCTATAATTTATTCACTATAATTCATGAAATTTGCGGTAACAAAATTACTTAATTATGAATATTTTCAATCGTCTTCTACTCTGCTTCTTTTTAATTTCAATAAATGGATTTGCCCAGAAAGAACAAAACCATGCTTTTCAGGTTGTTCCTTTGGGAATAAAAGGTGGTATTGACGAAAAAAATCTTTCAGCTTATTTGGTGGCACCAACAAATACAAACGATTTTATTTCTTTGGATGCAGGAACCATAAATGCAGGAATCGAAAAAGCAATTGAAAACAAGGTTTTTAAAGTTCAAACTAGCGAGGTTTTAAGAAAATACATTAAAGGATATTTTATTTCACACGCACATTTAGATCACGTTTCTGGTTTGATAATTAATTCACCGGCCGATTCTTCAAAAACGGTTTATGCAACTGAAAAATGTATGGAAATGATGGAAAATCATTACTTTAATGATCAAACCTGGGCAAATTTTGGTGATAAAGGTCCTGGAACTCCATTAAAAAAATACCATTTTCAAACTCTTAATATTGGAGAAGAAACGCCAATTACCAATACCACAATGACGGTAAAAGCATTTCCGTTAAGTCATGTGAATCCGTTTGAAAGTACTGCTTTCCTGATTAGGAATGGAGATTCTTATGTGCTTTATTTAGGAGATACCGGACCAGATTCGGTTGAAAAAAGCGATAAACTAAAATCTCTTTGGACAGCGATTGCTCCTCTTGTAAAAAGCAAACAATTAAAGGGAATCTTTATTGAAGTTTCCTTCCCAAATGAGCAACCTGACAAATTTTTGTTTGGACATTTGACTCCAAATTACTTACTGAAAGAGCTTCATGTTCTTGAAGAATTATCAGGAAAAGACACTTTGAAAGGTTTTAATATTATTGTTACGCATTTGAAACCACCAACCAAAAATATCATCAAACTTAAAGAGCAACTTAAAAATCAGAACGATTTAGGTTTGAAGATTGTTTATCCGGAACAAGGGAAGAGATTTGAGTTGTAAACGAGTTAATTAGCCACAGATTTCACAGATTAAACGGATTTTTTTTGTCTTTTGTCATTTCGGCGAAGGAGAAATCACGCGCGCTGATCGACAAAGATTGTCGCCATTTTTTGTGGAGTTTCTAGTGTGATTTCTCCTTCGTCGAAATGACAATATTGTGTTAATCATTGTTCTTAAATAATTTTTTTTCTTCTCAATTCCTCTAACATTTCTTCATGAGTTATAAAATCTCCATTTTCAAAATCAAGTTTACCTTGTTCTATACCTTCTTTTAATTCCTTCAAAAAATCTTCTTCATTGGAATTGTTTACAATTATATCTTTCATATTTTAAGCCTATTAAAATTCTTTTTATAGTGATGTCCTAGCCCCGATAGAAGTGGAAATCCTTTTGTGTCCGCCGCGGCGGACACAAAAGATTGAAACGGATAGCGGGAAATAGCTCCTAAAAAAATTAAATTTTTCAATTCTAAAGAAACTTCTATTCAATAATTTCTATTTCGACTATATAATACCTAACAGATTTAAAAACCTTTTAGGATATATTGACTCAATCTATTATTTCTTCGCTACAAATCTTGGATCAGATTCCATTACGGTTCCGCAATTGTTGCAAGTTCTCAATTCTTCAGAATTGTAGAAATGTTCGAAATGTGGCAAGAAGTCTTTTTCTATATTATGAAGTTCAAAAAAGACTTCGTAAAGTTTATGATTGCAGTTGTCGCAATGCCAAAGCAAACCGTCTGTATATCCTTTTCCTGCACGTTTGCGCTCGATTACTAAACCTATAGAACCCTCTGAACGAACTGGAGAATGAGGGATTTTTGCTGGATGAAGATACATATCGCCAGCATTTAATTCCATTTCCTTGCGTTCGCCATCTTCCTGAATTACGACTTTGATGCTTCCTTCTAGTTGGTAAAAAAGCTCTTCGGTTTCGTTATAATGATAGTCTTTTCGGGCATTTGGACCAGCAACAATCATCACAATATAATCACCGGAATCAACATAAAGATTTTTGTTCCCAACAGGTGGTTTTAATAAATGACGATTTTCATCGATCCATTTGGTAAGATTAAAAGGTTTTGCAATTGCCATTTTTTAAGGTGCTAAGTTTCTAAGTAGCTAAGTTAGGGAAAAGTTTTATTTCATCTCTTTGATCAAATAAATATAAACTGGAAAGTGATCACTAAAACCAACTTCTGTCAAAGTATGTCGCAACGGATATCCTTTATATTGCCCCGATTTTTGAATCAGATAAGATTTACTGAATATCCCTGCTTTCCAATATTTAAATGTAGAGAAATCCGGTTTTATAAGTGATTCTGTAATTATAATCTGGTCGAAAATATCCCAGGAATCTCGAAAAGCTATTGTTCCCATTCCTTTGTTTGCCAATTCTTCAAACGGATTAAAAACGCCAAACTCCGCAACTTCACTCTTTTTTGCTTTGGCTCCTAAAGCTATTTTTACACTTTTATTAAAAGGTCCGTCGTTTAAATCACCCATTGTAATGACTTTTGCATTTGGATTAATCTGTTGTAACGAATCAATAATTTTTCGGTTCAGGTTTGCTGCAGCTTCTCTAAATGGACTACTGGCTTTTTCGCCACCAGATCTTGACGGCCAGTGATTGACAATAATATGTATTTCTTCATCTTCCAGAAAACCAGTAACTAATAACTGATCTCGTGTAAATATTCGATTGTTATTTCCTAATTTAGGTTCAAGTTCATCATCTGTTTCCTCTTTTTTATCTTCCTTTATTGGCAACTTATTTTTGTAGATATACAAAGGTATATTGGAATAAGAAGTGGGTTTGAAATGTTTTTTCTGATATAACAATACAACATCAATTCCGCGTTTGTCAGGAGAATCAAAATGAATAATTCCGTAACCAAAGTCTACTAGTTTCTCTTGTTTGATTAAATCTTCGACTACGCCACGGTTTTCAATCTCAGAACCTCCGATAATAGTTGGTGCATTGGGGTTTTCGGGCGTTCCTATTTCAGATAAAACTCTTGAAAGGTTCTTTAATTTCTGTTGATATTTTTCTTCTGTCCAATTTTGTGCTCCCGTTGGTGTCCATTCGTTATCGTTTGTATTTGGATCATCGTGCGTATCAAAAAGATTTTCGAAATTATAAAATGCAACGGTATGAATTGCGTATTTTTTTGATTGTGCTTGTACAAATGACAATGAAAAAAATGCCATTATATAAAGTTTAAAGGAGAGCGTTTGCATAAATAATTCTTTAGAAGGATCAATGTAGGCAAATTAATTGTTTTGTAAGAAATTTCTAATTTATTTTTTGAATCATTTTTTTGAATATCACAGAATCTCTTGTAACTTGCTGACTCAAATCTCTCTTTCTATAAAATGAAAAACATATTTTTTTCCTTTCTATTTCTTATTCTTTTTAATAACACAAATGCACAAAAAAACAGTTCGTTTGTTGATAGTATAAGGGTAAAATATAATATTCCGGAAGTTGCATATGCAGTAATTTCTGCTGATTCAATTTTAGAAATTCAAGCTTTGGGATATCAGAGAATAAATTCAAAATACAAGGCTAAAATTGATGATAAATTTAGATTGGGATCTATTACCAAAACAGTAACAAGCTATCTTGCTGCACTTTTAGTTAAGGAAGGAAAAATAAAATGGGATACTAAGTTTTTTGATTTATATCCAGAGTTAAAAGCCAAAAGCAATCCGGCAACTTACAATTTTACATTACAAGATTTCATCACTTTTCGAGCAGGAATCAATACTTGGTCGTATGGAAATGACACTCCGACTCAGGAAGAAATCAAAGGCAATAATCAGCAACAGCGTTATGAATTTATTGCTTGGTTTTTGCAACAGAATCCTGCCACAGAAAAGCAAGTTGTATATTGGTCAAATCCAAGTTATGTTGCTGCGGGATTAATGCTCGAAAAAGCAACTGGCAAAACTTATGAATCATTAGTAAAGGAATTGGGCAAAAGTCTCAATATCGATTTTGATTTTGGTCAGCCGAATTTAAAAGATAAAAATCAGCCTTGGGGACATGATGAAAATCTAGAACCTGAAAAACCTTCTTTAAATTATAAATTAAACTGGCTTTCATCAGCAGGAAATATAAATGTTAGTTTACCTGATTATTGCAAGTTTACACAAATGCAACTTCAGGGATTGTTAGGAAAATCTAAAGTGTTTACGAAAGAAGAATTCGAATACATGCACTATGGTTTACCCGAATTTTCGTTTGGATGGAATTCGGAAATTAATGAAAAAAGCAAATTGAAATATTCTTTTCATAACGGAAATCCCGGAACTTTTTTAACCAAAGTGTATATTTGTAAAACAATCAACAAAGCTTTCCTCCTATTTGCCAATGTACAATCTGAAGAGGCTGATAAAGGACTTCTATTAATATTAGAAGAATTGCAAAACAAATATGGCGGTTGATTCTTTTAATCTAAACCCGATTTAAAAAATAATTTATAATTTTAAGCAAAAAGAAATCATGAACACGAACAAACTCCAAGACTTCAGAAAAAGCTCTGCTTTTGGTACATTCGTATTTCTTATTTTTGCTTTACATTCATTTACCTGTCAATCCCAACAAAAGATGATCACACCACCTTATTTACAAAAAGGAGATACTGTTGCGCTTTTAGCAACTGCCAGAAAAAACATTGATGATAACTTAAAACCTACAATAGATTTACTGCATAGTTGGGGTTTAGAAGCTGTTGTTGGAACTACAATTGGACTTGATTTTAATCAATTGGCAGGAACTGATGAACAACGTGCAGCCGATTTTCAGCATCAATTGGATAATCCTAATATCAAAGCAATTTGGTGTGTTCGAGGTGGATATGGAACGGTAAGAATGATCGATTTATTGGATTTTACTAAATTCAAACAACACCCAAAATGGATTATTGGTTTTAGCGACGTAACAGTTCTACACAATCATTTGAATACGATGGGTTATAAATCTATTCACGGTGTTATGCCTGTAACGATTCCGCGTGCAACTCCGGCAGCTATAAGTTCTATGAAATTAAGCTTGTTTGGTGAACCAGTTTCTTACTCAATCGCTCCGGATAAAATGAACCGTTTTGGAAAAGCAACCGGCGAATTAGTTGGTGGAAATCTTTCCATACTTTATAGTTTATTAGGTTCACAATCGGCAATTGATTGTAAGGATAAGATTTTATTTATCGAAGATCTTGATGAATACTTATATCATATTGATCGAATGATGATGAATTTGAGACGTAACGGATGCATCGAAAACCTGAAAGGAATTATTGTTGGCGGAATGACCAAAATGAAAGATAACGAAGTTCCTTGGGGTAAAAATGCTCTTGAAATCGTAGACGACGTCACTAAAAAATATAATATTCCTGTAATTTTTAATTTCCCAGCCGGACATATTCAAGACAATCGTGCCTTAATTATGGGAAATACAATTTCTATTGATGTAAATGAATCTGGAAGTACTGTTTCATTTCAAAAATAATATAATCGTTTCTTATCTCTTTTAAATAAGAGAAAATACCACATATCATAATCTCGCAAAGACGCGAAGTCGCAAAGTTTAAAAATTACTTTGTGCCTTTGCGTTTCTGTTTATGGAATAAATTGTTACACAACAAATCTCACACCCAGACTGAAAACTGAAACTGAGACTGAAAACTAAAAAAATGGCTGAACACAATGAACTCGGAAAAAAAGGAGAAGAACTTTCTGTGGAATATCTTCAACAAAATGGTTATAAAATCCTGGATCGAAATTGGACTTTTCAAAAAGCCGAAATAGATATTATTGCCCAAAAAGATTCCATTTTAGCAATTGTTGAAGTGAAGACAAGATCGAGTCTGGATTTTGGTTCTCCGCAAGATTTTGTGAAGCCAAAAAAAATTCAACTACTTATAAAAGCAGTAAATGCCTACATAAACGATAGGGAAAAGGATTTTGAAGAAAATATTGAAATCCGTTTTGACATCATTGCGATCCATAAAAGTGGCGAAACATTTGCAATTGAACATCTTACTGATGCTTTTTATCACTTTTAACATAATTTTTCATTGTTATAATTATAACAAATTGTTTTTTTATTTATATTTGCATAAATTTATAACACCCTTATTAACTAAACCAACCCAATCAAGTTACAAAAAAAAAGAAAAAAAATTATGAAAACCGTTTCTTCAATCGTCGAAAATTACATTAAAACAAAACCCTTTTTATTAAATGCATTATCGCTTGGAATTATCAACCTAACTTCTCTTTCGCGGAACATTATGACCGAATTGGAAAGTGAATTTGGCAAAGAGGTAAAACAAGGCGCTGTTGTAATGTCGTTAAAACGGCTTACAGAAGAATTGGATTTTAAACTAAATCATAAAATCAATAAAGTAATCAAGAATATTGGTGAAATCACCGTAAGATCTGAATTGACAGATTACACCTTTGCTGCATCAGAAACTGTTTTAAACAAACAAGCTGATTTAATCTCTGATATCAACGCTTTATCTGATATTTTTTATACTTCGTCACGTGGTGTTAACGAAACTAATATTGTAGTAAGTAGTAGTGTGAATCATTTGGTTGAAAAACACTTTATGCGCGAAAAACTGATTCAGAAATTAGATAATTTAGCATCTATCACAGTAAAATTACCTAAGGAAAACATCGTGGTTCCGGGAATTTATTACTTTATCTTTCAGCGTTTAGCGTGGGAAGGAATCATTATCAATGAGGTAATTTCGACTTCAAATGAATTTACAATTTTAGTTGGTGAAGATCAGGTTGATGTTGCTTTTAAAGTAATTAAAGATTTGAAAAATTAATCAAATACGACACAATAGAATCTTTATCTGATTCTTCATTTTATAAAATCCATTTATCTTTTTTAAACAAAAGATAAATGGATTTTTTCTTCCTCCAATTATTACAATATCATCAATCATTTTATTACAGAATAAGAATATTCGTAAAAAATAAAATTATTTGTAATTATTACACAAAATATCAGTTAAAAAGTCACACACTTGATAAAAAGAGACTTAGCAACGCTTTTACTGCTATTTTGGCTGAAATGAACTAAAAAAAATAAAATTAAGTTTTTTTTAATACTATATGCTGAGAATAATATTTTTATATATTTGCTAACCCGTCAGCAGATTAGAGTACCAATTTTGACAGTATCATAATATAATTAGATTTAAATAAGGACTAATTAAATTAATGTTAGAAACAAACAATCATAGCGAACAATTATTGGTGAGTGAGCTCAAAAATGGCAACGAAAAAGCATTTCGTTCTCTTTTTGATTTATACTATCAGGATATCTATGGTTACAGCGTTAGTCTTTTAAAATCAAAAGAGGCCGCTGAAGAAAATGTACAAGATGTTTTTATGAAAGTTTGGCAAAACCGGGAGAACCTAAATCCGGACCAATCTTTTAAAGCTTATATTTTTACCATTGCACAAAATCAGGCATTTAATGCTCTAAACAAAGCAGCAAATGATTTGGTGCTGAAAGAAGCCGTTTTTTATGAAAGTCAGAAATCACATGATTACGGTGATTATTCGATTCGGGAAGAGGATTGCAAAAAACTTCGAAAGCAGGCCATGAAACAATTGCCTCCCAAACGAAAGCAGATTTTTAAAATGTCCCGAAAGAAGGGAATGAGTTATGAAGAAATTAGCCAGGAACTTGGCATCTCTATAAATACAGTCCGGAACCAAATGAGTAAAGCATTAGAATCGATGCGAGTCTTTTTTCACGTTCATGACGAGATTATCTAAACCAAAAAACCACATTAACCATTAAAATCACTCTTCTCGGGTGATTTTTTTTTGTTTTTAATTTAAGGTTAACCGCAAAGTGCGCAAAGATTTACGCAACGATCGCGAAGGTTGTCATCCTGAGCGAAGTCGAAGGACATACAAGAAACTCTACAAAGATTGGCGATTTTGTTTGAATAAATTTCCTCCCCTTCAACGGATTAATCCATCGCAATCAGAATCGACAAACATATACACAATTCTTTGCGGAGCTTCTCGCGGAGATTTCTCCTCTGTCGAAATGACAAAACACTATCTTCATCCTAAAAAGAACTATTTTTTTATTTTTTTTCTAAATTTTTATTTCAGCAAAAACCTCAACAAAATCAGTACTTCACAAAGTTTATCGATTTACTCAAATGTTAAAATTGAAAAATTTACAACGTTTGAGTAGTACTCAACAAGACTTCAACTGTATTATATCAGAACCGGATCTTAAATCAATTCTTAATGAATTCAAATTCTGAAATAAAAAGTCTTTTACAAAAGTTTGTTTTAAACGAATGTACACCCGAGGAAACAAACGAGGTAGTTGCCTATTATAAAAAAAATAAACTTACGGATGATTTCCCTTCTGTAGAAGATATTCAGGCGCTTCTTATTGAAACTCCAAAAATGGATCGACAAACTGCCGATGATATTTTCTTAAATATTCTATCTGCTTCAAAAGAAAATGAAACAACAATTCAAATTGCTCCTGAAAGATCAAATTTCAAAAAGTACATTTCGATTGCTGCTTCTATTGTTGTTTTATTAGGAGTTGGATTTTTCTACAAACAAAGCCTTTCGACTAAACCTGTTGAGCAAAAATTTGATTTCAAAAGTTCTGATATCGTTTTACAATTAGAAGATGGGCAAACTCAAATCATATCAGAAAATAATTCGGCTCAGGTAAAAGATGCCAAAGGAAATATCGTTGGAAATCAAAACGGAGACAAAATTGTTTATGATCCAAATACTGGTTTAGAGAAAGTAGCTTATAACATCATTAAAATTCCATATGGCAAAAAATTCAAATTGCAATTGTCTGACGGAACAATGGTTCATTTGAACGCAGGAACAACTTTAAAATATCCTGTGAAATTTATTGCCGGTGAAAACAGACAGGTATTTCTAAACGGAGAAGCTTTTTTTGATGTTGCCAAAGATAAAAAACACCCTTTTATTGTAAATGCTGACGCGCTGAATGTACGTGTTCTTGGAACTCATTTTAATGTTTCTAATTATCCAGAAGATGCTGCAACTGATGTAGTTCTTGTAGAAGGTTCTGTTGGAATGTATGGCTTAAACGAAGAGTTTGATGCTAATAAAAATACTGTTTTGAAACCTGGTTATAAAGGAAGTTTCAACAGAGAAAACAATGCGATTTCTACCAAAGCTGTTATAACTGACATTTATACTTCATGGATAAATGGCGGATTAACCTTTAGGAATATGACTTTCAAAAACATTATTACAAAATTGGAAAGACGCTATAATGTTACAATTGTAAACAAAAATGAAAAATTAGCCAACGAAAAATTCAATGCAAGTTTTAAAGAAGAATCTATAGAAAATGTGATGAGTTATTTCAATGACATTCACGGTATCAATTACACCATAAAAAACAATCAAATACTAATTAAATAACCACTAACCAATGAAAAAACATGAAGAAAGAAAAGTACTAGAATAAAAAAATCGGAAAGAGCTGCGAACAATTTCCGATTAACTAAGTGATTGAATATAACGAATTAACTACAATCAATTAACAAAATTATGAAAAAAAAATCAAAGAATACTGGGTTTTTATACCGAGTGTTCCAAAATGACCTAAAATTGAAATTAACTACACTACTTATTTTGGTCGCCATGTTTAATATTAGAGGGAATACTTATGCCCAAAAAACAAAAGTAACCCTAGAATTAAACAATTCAACAATCGAAAAGGTTATTGAGACCATAGAACAAAAAACAGATTTCAGATTTATTTACAAACTGAATGACATCGACTTAGATCGAACGATTTCAATTTCTGTAAAAGACCAATCGATATATGTTGTTTTGGATCGACTTTTTAAAGGAACTCCAACCGAATTTAAAATTCGCGATACTCAGATTATTCTAAAAAAGCCAGAACTTAAAACAGAAGTTATCCAGTTTCAGAAACAAACCGTTTCCGGAATTATCACGGATGAAAATGGTTTACCACTTCCTGGAGCATCTGTTTTTGAAGAAGGAACTAAAAACGGAATGGTAACTGATTTTGATGGTAAATACAAACTTACTGTCGAAAGCAATACGGCTGTAATTGTAGTAACTTTTATTGGATATAAAGAGAAAAAAGTAACTGCAAACCAAAGCATTATCAACATTCAACTTCTTCCTGATGCCACAAACTTGCAGGAAATTGTTGTGGTTGGTTACGGTACTACTGCCAGAAAAGATGTTACCGGAGCAGTTTCTTCTATAGCTGCAAAAGACATGAACCAAGGTGCAATTGTTAATCCGTTGCAATTGATTTCAGGTAAAGCTGCCGGTGTAAACATTAACCAAATTGGTAGTGAGCCAGGCTCCGGCCCAAGTGTTCGTATACGTGGAGTGAGTTCATTAATTGGCGGAAGTGATCCATTAGTCGTGGTGGATGGAATACAAGGAAATTTAGACTTGCTAACTTCGATTCCTCCAACTGAAATAGAATCTATTGACATTTTAAAAGATGCCTCTGCAACAGCTATTTACGGATCAAGAGGAGCTGCAGGAGTTATTCTTGTAACTACGAAAAGCAACAAAAATGGAAAATCTACTATAGAATATGTTGGATCTACATCTATAGATTTTATTCCGAAAAAATTAAATATGTTAAATGCTGCGGAATGGACAACGGCGGCAGCAAGCAATGGTGTTCCTGCCTCTTCAAATCATGGCGCTGATACAGATTGGTATGGAGTATTAACCCAAACTGGTTTTACACAAACTCACACACTTTCATTTGGAGGAGGCACAAATAAATTAAATTACCGTGCTTCTTTGACTGCTATTTTACAGGATGGTGTTGTCATAAACTCTAGTAACAAAAAATATATTGCCAGAGTACAAGCTACTCAAAGAGGACTGGACGATAAATTAAAATTAACTTTTAATTTAAATAACGGAATTGAAAATAGTACAAGAAGTATCGCAGATTTGGGTAGATCGGGACAGGTTTCTAACTTGATTTCACAAGCTTATTTAATGCGTCCAACTGACCCTGTTTTTGATACAGATGGAAAATCTTATTTTACAGACCCAGGTTTGTTTCAATATATAAACCCTTATGCAGTAGCAGAAAAAACAATTAATGACGCACAATGGGATAACTTATTTGGAAGTCTTAAAGCTGACTTAGATTTAGCTGATGGTTTACAAGCTGGTTGGTTTGGCAGCTGGAGAAAAACAAATGCAACAACTGGTTTTTATTTACCAGTATCATCAACGGATCCTGGCGCTGTTAGACAAGATGGTTTTGGAAACATTACAAATAAGAGACAGAATGAGAAGTTGATGGACATCAGTTTAACTTACAAAAAGACCTTTGGCATCCATAATATCAATGCTTTGGCATTATACGAATGGCAAAATCAAACTTACGAAGAAAGTTTTTTGCAAGCACGAGGATTTATTAGTGATGTGACTTCGTATAATGCATTACAATATGGAGATATGTCTAAAGTATTGTATAATGATATAAAATCACAAAAAAATGACAGAACATTAGCTTCATTTGTAGCAAGAGCTAATTATATTTTATTAGACCGTTATTTAGTTACAGCAAGTTTAAGACGTGATGGATCATCTGTTTTTGGAGCGAACAACAAATGGGGTAATTTTCCATCAGCATCAGTTGCATGGCAAATTAATAAAGAATCATTTATGCGCAATCAAACATTAATAAATGAGTTGAAATTACGTGCAGGTTATGGTGTTACAGGAAATCAACAAGGTTTAAGCCCACAGGGTTCCCTATCTTTAGTTGATGGTGCAGGATCTACCTATTTTGGAGGTTCTCAAATTACTAATTTCTCCATTAGTCAAAATGCCAATGCCGATTTGAAATGGGAAACAAAAAAACAAACCAATTTAGGTCTTGATTTTGCCTTGCTCGATAACCGACTAAGAGGTACCGTTGATGTATATACAGCTACAACTGATAATCTTTTATTTAATTACACAGTGCCGCAACCACCTTATCCAAAAAGTGATATTAAAGCCAACGTAGGTAGTATTAGGAACGAAGGATTGGAAGTTTCTTTAGGTTATGATGTTATTCGTAATGAAAATACAACATTGACATTGGCTGGAAACGTTTCTTTTATGCGCAATGAAGTACTTAACTTAAGCGGAAGTATCAATGGTATACCACTAAATACTGATTATGTAGCTTGGGGGGGAGGAACGCCTAACATGTATTTGATAAAAGGACAACCAATTGGTACATTTAATATTTTAAAACATGAGGGCGTAAACGCTTCTGGTGTTGAAACTGTAGTGGATCAAAATGGAGATGGAGTTTTCGATCAGGGTGCCAGAAGTCCTGATCGTGTAATGGAAGGATCTGCCTTGCCAACGTATACTTTTGCTTTCAATCCATCTTTACGATATAAAAACTTTGATGCATCGCTTTTATTAAGAGGTTCAGGAGGTAATAAGGTCTACAATCTTGTTAATCAACGTTCAAGTTATTTAGAGAATATTGGTAAATCAAATGTATTAGACAGTGCTTTAGATAAAGGTATCAGGACTTCTATATATGGTTCAGACATATGGTTAGAAGATGCTTCTTTTATTCGTTTAGAAAATGTTACTGCAGGATACAATTTTGCTTTTAAAGACCGCTTTTTTGAGTCTATCAGACTTTCTCTTACTGGAAACAACTTATTTCTTATCACAGATTACACTGGTATCGATCCTGAAATTAACCTAAACGGAAGTAACGATAATAATGCATATTTTGGTGGTGATAGAGGTATTTATCCTCGTACAAGAAGTGTTGCGTTTGGGGTAATTGTCAAATTTAAATAGTAAAAGAAATGAAAATTAAAAATATATTGATAGCAGGAAGCGTTTGTTTCTTTGCTCTGGTTAGCTGTACTAACGTTGATGAAACTGTCTATGACAAATATCAGCCCGATGAATTTTACGGAACACCGGAAGGAGCGGATATCGCTTTGGCAAGTGTTTATGCCCAGATAGGCGGTAACTGGGATGGAGTTGGTTATGCTGGTGCTGATTTAGGCTGGTATGATTTGAATTCTATGTGTGCCGATGAACAAGTTATTCCGCACAGAAATACAGGTGACTGGGGTACTGATTTTGCACGTACCTACAAACACGATTGGTTGCCAACAGATACAATGATAAATAATACTTGGAACTGGTTGTATAGATCCGTTTTCAATGCCAATTTAGCTGTTAATCAATTAGAATTATCAGGTGCTGATTCTTCAAAAATTGCTGAAGCAAAAGTATTAAGAGCTTTTTTCTATTATTTATTGATTGATGATTTTGGGAACGTTCCTTTTTATACAGACAATAATATTACTGTAGATAAAATTCCGCAAGCAAGTCGTCAGGTAGTATTTGATTTCATCGTTTCTGAATTAAAAGCGAATGTTGATTTGTTGCCAACAGGTAAAGGTGGAGAATTGTATGGCCGATTCAACAAATGGGCAGGATACACATTGCTTGCCAAAGTATATTTAAATGCAGGTGTACTTACCGGAACACCAAAATGGGCTGAATGTCTGGCTGCTTGTAACGTTGTCAATGGTGGTGGTTTTTCACTACACTCTGGTGCTGAAGATGTTGCCAATCCTTTAAACAGTAAATACTACGAATTATTTGGAGATGTACTTCCTCAGGATGAAACAATTCTATCTATTTATACAACAGTAGATGTAGTTTCGAGAAACATCTTTGCCGTACGTAGTTTGTATGGTGCGCATTGCAGAGCCTTATTTGGTTATGACGGATGGAACGGAACGATTGTACCTAAAGAGTTTTATTTGAAATATGAAGATGGTGATGTACGTAAAAACCAGTTTTTAGTAGGACAACAACCAGGAGGAGCAAATTATACACTGGATGTAACTTCATTAGACGATCCGGGTGCTGGTGCACAAGAGGGAGTTCGTAATATTAAATTTTATCCTGTTGTACCAAGAGGTGGCGGCGGAGCATCTAATGATTTCCCTATTTACAGATATGCCGATCTTGTTTTAATGATGGCAGAATGTAATGTTCGTATGGGCAATTCCGGAGCAGCTAAACCATTTGTAGATGCTATTAGAACACGTGCAGGTATTTCTGGTTTAACTGGAAATCCAACTCTTGATGATATTTATGATGAAAGAGGTCGTGAACTAAACTGGGAAGGACACCGTAGAGAAGATATGATTCGTTTTGATAAATTTTTATTACCAAATCAATTCAGAGGTCTTTCACCAGAATATAGAAAAATATTCCCTATCCCAACTTCAGCTTTAAATGCTAATCTAGGACTTAAACAAAATCCAGGTTACTAAAAACAGTACACATTATGAAAAAATATATCAATAAATTAGTAGCATTACTCACCATTGTAGTGTTTGCTACTTCTTGTGACAGTGATTTGCCATTGACAGTTTTACAATCTGTTAGTTTTCCGGCACCAATTACTTCTTCAGTAAGTACAGTTGTATTAACGGAGGCAACGGCAGACAATGAGGCTATAACGATATCTTGGCCGGCTGTTGTTTTTCCCGTTGCAGCTCCCGTACTATACACCGTTCAATTTGATTTAACCGCAAACACTAAAGGCAAAAACGCATGGCTAAATGCCAAAGCTTTCGAAGCCGGAAATGACGTTTTGAGTAAATCTTTCACCGTAAGAGAATTAAATAAAATTGCTACAGACTTAGGACTTACACCCGAAGTAACCGGTGCGATATCCGTTAGAGTTGTAGCTGTAATGGATAGAAGTATATATTCTAATGCAATTGACATTACAGTTACTACTTACGAAAAAGCGATTGTTTTTGGCGAAATCTATATGCCTGGAGCATATCAGGGCGAATGGAATGTAGATACAGCATCTGTTTTAACTGCTATTGAAAAAGGTGTTTATCAAGGATACGCTACGGTTCTTCCTGGTTACGGCACAATCTTTAAAGTAAATACAGCCAGAAACTGGACTGAATTTTACGGTGCTGGTGCTGGCGAAGGCAATCTTGAAAGAATGAATGATAAAAATTTAGAATTCCCTGGAACTGGTTCTTATCAGGTTAAAGTAAATCTTAATACTCTGAAATATACAACCACAGCATATGAATGGGGAATTGCTGGAGATGCAACACATTTACCAACAGCTGAAGATCCAAACTACGGTTGGAACAATGCGCTTCCTATGTCTTATGATTACCAAACAAAAACATGGAAAATTACTGCCGCATTAATCCCTGGAAATATTAAATTCAAATTGAATAATCAATGGGTTATTAATTATGGACCTAACGATGGATCAAGCACAGTCGCAACTTATGACGGAGGAGCTTATTATATTTCAGAAGCAGGAACATATGAAGTTACATTTACTGTAAATGAAGCAGCCGGAGTTGCTACAGATAAAGATACATATCCAACAACAGCTTCTTTCACTGTTACTAAAAAATAATCTAACGTATAATAACATAAGCTAGATTAGTTTGAGTGATACCTGCCTTTTTTGAGCGAAAGGCAGGTTATCTATCAAACTTTAAAATTCAAAAATTACAGCTCAGCCTTATAAAAAATTAAATTCCTTAATTATGAAGTCTAATACCAACATCGTTTTAATTTTGCTGCTTGCTTTGGCGTTTGTTTCCTGCAGTTCATCGGATGACAATCCGAAAACAGATCCTAAACCAAATCCGGGAACAGGAACGGAATATCAGCAATACGGCGAGCCATTTGCTAATATGCCTAAAAGTACTGATGCCATTATTTATCAGGTAAATATTCGCGCCTTTAGTAGCGAAGGAACATTAAAAGGTGTTGAGAAAAGATTAGACTCAATAAAAAAATTAGGTGTAAATGTGGTCTATTTAATGCCGATTTATCCTGTTGGACAAGTAAAAAAATCAGGTAAATTAGGTTCTCCTTATTCCGTTAAAGATTATAAAGCTGTTAACGCTGATTTTGGAACTTTAGAAGATCTTCGTTCATTAGTAAATGAATCTCATAAACGCAATATGGCTGTTATTTTAGACTGGGTTGCAAATCATACTTCTTGGGATAACAAATGGATTACAGAGCATTCAGACTGGTATCAAAAAGATGCAAGCGGAAACATTATTATTCCTCCCGGAACAAATTATAACGATGTTGCCCAATTAAATTTTAACAGTACTCCAATGAAAACCGCTATGATTGATGCAATGTCCTATTGGGTTTACAATGCGAACATTGACGGTTTTAGATGTGATTATGCTGATTTTGTGCCAACCGCTTTTTGGGCGCAGGCAATTTCTACTGTTAAAAAAATCAAAAATCAAAATTTCCTGATGATGGCAGAAGGTACCCGTACTGAAAATTTTACAGCTGGATTTGATTATAATTTCGGTTTTGGTTTTTATGATGCATTAAAAAAAGTAGTTGCCAATGGACAACCTGCCTCAAATTTGCAGACACAAAATACGAAAGAATATGGAGTCAATTCAACTTCAGGAAGAATTGTTCGCTATACAAGCAATCATGATGTGAATCTGTCTGATGGTACTCCCCTAGAATTATTTGGTGGAAAAAAAGGATCACTTGCCGCTTTTGTAGTCGCTTTTTCTATGAACTCAATTCCAATGATTTATAATGGTCAGGAAGTCGGTTACAATAAAAGAATTGATTATTTTGATCGCACACCAATCGATTGGTCAACAGCAGATTACGCAATGCTAAAAGAATACAAAAATTTAATTGCTTTTAGAAATAATAGTGATGCCTTGAGAAAAGGAAAATTGACAGGATACAGTAATACTGATGTGAGCGCTTTTATAATGCAAACTGACACCGAAAAAGTTTTAGTTGTAGTGAATTTGCGCAACAATGCTGTAACCTATGGCGCTGCAACTGGAATTGCTAACACTACCTGGAAAAACGCGCTTACAGGTGAATCAGTTGAAATAACGAATCAAATCAAATTGGAGGCTTATCAATATTTAATCCTAAAAAAATAAAAATTTAATACTACGCTGCTGTAGTTTCATCAAATTAAATGCCATGAATTTTCAATCCAAAAAAGCATTGCTTAAAGTTTCATCTTTAAGCAAAACAGTTTGCTTGTGTCTTTTTGTGTGTGCAAACTCATTATGGGTTCAGGCGCAGGAAATAACTTCGCCAAACAAAAACCTTTCTCTAAAATTTGAATTAAAAGAAGGTGGAATTCCATCTTACCAATTATCATATAAACAAAAAGCAGTTATAAAACCAAGTTCTTTGGGTTTAGAACTGCAAAATTTGCCTTCGTTTTTGGATGGTTTTACCGTTACAAATACAGCACAATCCTCTGTTGATGAAAATTGGAATCCGGTTTTAGGTGAAGAAAAAACAATTCGCAACAATTACAACGAGTTGGTTGTCACTTTGGCGCAAGCAAAAAACAACAACAGATATATTCGCATTCGTTTCCGTTTATTCAATGACGGATTAGGTTTTAGATATGAATTTCCGAAGCAAAATGATTTGAATTATTTTGTTATAAAAGAAGAACGTTCTGAATTTAATTTGGCTGGAAATCATAAAATTTTCTGGATTCCGGGAGATTATGATACCAATGAATATGCGTATACAACTTCGAAAATTTCTGAAGTTGCTTCGTTAATGAAAAAAGCTACGATCGATATCAATTCGCAATGGCCTATCAAAGAATTGTCTGTGCAAACGCCATCAATGATGAAATCTGATGACGGTTTATACATTAACATTCACGAAGCAGGTTTGATCAATTATCCGGCAATGTATCTTGAAGTTGATGCTGTAAATTACAAAATGCGCAGTCATTTGGCACCTGATGCCGTTGGTGCAAAAGGATATATGCAAACCGATGCACAATCACCTTGGAGAACTATTGTAGTAAGTGATAAAGCAACTGAAATTTTGGCTTCAAAATTAATCCTGAACCTCAACGAACCAACAAGTTATAAAGATGTTTCGTGGATAAAACCGGTAAAATATATCGGAATTTGGTGGGAATATTTTGTTGCCGGAAAAAGTACGTGGGCATTCGGAAAAGAAACAAACGTAAAATTAACGGATGATTTTACCAAACTTACGCCAAACGGAAAACACGGAGCCACAACAGAACGCGCAAAAGAATATATTGATTTTGCTTCTAAAAATGGTTTTGATGCCATCCTGATCGAAGGTTGGAACATTGGTTGGGAAGATTGGATCAACAACTGGAAAGAGGAAGTTTTTGATTACGTAACCGCTTATCCTGATTTTGATGTAAAAGCAGTTCATGCATATGCAGCTTCAAAAGGTGTAAAAATTATCATGCATCATGAAACTTCAGGATCTGCAACAAATTATGAGCGTCGTTTAGATCGTGCTTTTCAGTTTATGAATGACAACGGTTATGATGCTGTAAAAACAGGTTATGTAGGTAAAATTATTCCGCGTGGTGAACACCATGACGGACAATGGATGGTGAATCATTACATTAATGTAGCCAAACGTGCTGCCGATTATAAGATCATGATTGACAGTCACGAAGCCGTTCGACCAACGGGTTTAAACAGAACTTTCCCAAACTGGATTGCACAAGAATCTGCACGCGGAACTGAGTTTGAATCTATGGGAGGATTAGCACCGGATCACACCACGATTTTGCCATTTACACGTTTAATGGGAGGTCCAATGGATTATACTCCGGGAATCTTTCAAACTGATCTTTCTTATTACGGAACCGGAAGTTCGCAACGTGTGAATACAACTTTGGTAAAACAATTGGCATATTATGTTACGATGTATAGTCCGTTGCAAATGGCAGCTGATATTCCTGGAAACTACGAGCGTTTTCCAGATGCATTTCAGTTCATCAAAGATGTTGCTGTAGATTGGGATAACAGTTACATTCTTGAAGCAGAACCAGGAGATTACATCACGATTGCCCGTAAAGCAAAAGGAAAAGATGCTTGGTTTGTGGGAGGAATCACAGACGAAAACTCAAGAACTGCCAACATTACTTTTGATTATTTACCTGCCGGAAAAAAATTCATAGCTACAATTTATGCTGATGCCAAAGAAGCAAATTGGAATGAAAACCCGCAAAAATATACTGTGACTAAAGTTGTTGTAACCTCAAAAACAATTTTAAAACAGTATTTAGCTCCGGGCGGAGGTGTTGCAATTAGCATTAAGGAAGGAAATGCTACAGAATTAAAGGGATTGAAAAAGTTATAGATTACTAAGTTTTTTTGCTACGAATTTCACGGATTACACGAATTAAGGCTGCAGATTAAAATTTGTGCCAATTCGTGAAATTCGTGGCAGATGACTATGTCCTTTTTTGGACAAAAATTAAAATTTTACTACTTGAAAACTATTAACCACAAAATGTTTGTCGAATTTAAAAACAATGCGAGTGAGAATGAATTTTAGTTAGAAATGCTGACAAGCATGCAAAAAACAAAAAATCATGAAAATAAAAATTACCCCAAGATTATTTCATTTTACGAAAACAATAGTCTGTTTTCTGTTATTATTTGCAAGTTCAGTTTATGCACAAGATCCGCCTCAATACGGCACGCCATTCGCTGGTGTTCCAGATACGAGAGACGTAAACATGTATCAGGTACATATTCGCCCGTTTAGTGCCAACGGAGATTTAGCCGGAGTAACCGCCCGTTTAGATAATATTAAAGCACTTGGTACCAATGTTATTTATTTAATGCCAATTTACCCACATGGTACTGATTCTAAAAGTTCAGCATCACCTTATTGTATTAAAGATTTTAAAGCTGTAGGATCAGAATATGGTTCACTTTCAGATTTAAGAACTTTGGTCGATGGCGCTCACAGCCGCGGAATGGCAGTTATTCTTGATATTGCCATCAACGGAACTTCGTGGGACAATGTCTGGACAACTTCACATCCGGAATATTATATGAGAACCGGAACTACGATTCAACAATTAGGAAACTTCTCAGATATTGCTGCATTAGACCTTAATAGTTCGGCTACAAGAAATGCTATAAAAGACGCAATGCGTTATTGGATTTTTGCTGCAAACATTGATGGATATCGCTGTGATTATGCTAATAATCCTCCTTTGGATTTTTGGTCTGAAGTTAATTCAAACCTTAGAGGAATTTCTTCTCATAATTTATTAATGTTAGCCGAAGGAGACAGACAAGAAAACTTTCAGGTTGGTTTCGACATGAATTATGGTGACAGATGGTTTCATAGCGGTTTATATGATATTGCTAATGGAGGACCAGTTTCTCAAAGGCTCCAGGATCAGTCTACTTATGAATATGCTAAAGCGACTGGAAATCAGCAAATAGTTAGATATATTGGTAACCACGATACTTATACAAATGATAATGGCGTAAGAAGACCATTTGTAGCATTCAAAACCCATAACGGTATTGTTGCTAATTTCTTAGTTTCGGCTTATATGAAAGGAGTTCCTTTTTTAATGAGCGGACAAGAAATCGACTACGAACCAAAAACAGATTGGCCTTGGACTAACTTTAAATTCAACTGGTCACAAAATCCAACTGCAGCAGCAGATTTCGCCAAAATTCTAAATTTTAGAAATACAAGCGCAGCCATCAGACGCGGTGATTTAACTACGTATGCGAATGATGATATCAGCATTTTTACCAAGACATTAGGTACTGAAAAAGTAATCGTAATGTCAAATTTAAGAAACGCTTCAAAATCGTATGTAATTCCGGCAGCTTTAGCAGGAACTTATGTAAATCCGTATAACAATAATGCTTCGGTAACTTTAACTACTGGCGCTACAAGAACATTTTCGGCTTACGAATATTTGGTTTTAACCAATACAAATGCGCCGGTTGTAGCCGTTACAGGAGTTTCGGTTAGTCCAGCGACGGCAACGGTTGGTTTAGGATCTACACAACAATTAAATCCAACTATTGCTCCGGCAAATGCAACAAACCAAAACGTAACCTGGACTTCAAGCAATACAGCTGTAGCAACTGTAAACGCTTCAGGATTAGTTTCAGCAGTTTCGGCAGGAACAACAACTATTACCGTTAAAACAGTTGACGGAAATAAAACAGCAACTTCCGCTATAACTGTTGCGGCAATTCCTGTTGCTTCAGTAAGTGTTTCGCCAACAACGGCAAGTTTATATGCAGGAAATACACAACAGCTTTCGGCTACGATTGCTCCGGCAAATGCAACAAACAAAACCGTAACATGGAGTTCTAGCAATTCAGCAGTTGCAACTGTAAATTCGTCTGGATTAGTAACAGCAGTTTCAGCAGGAACAGCAAATATTACCGTAACTACACAAGACGGAAGTAAAACTGCAATTGCAGCAATTACTGTAAACGCGAATACTAATTTCACGGTTTATTTCTACAAACCATCAAATTGGGGAACTGGAATTAAAATCTATTATTGGAGCGCTTTACCAACAGGAGTTTTAGCTGATGCTTCATGGCCAGGCGTAAACATGACCGATGCCGGAAATGGCTGGTACAGTTATACATTTACAAATGTAACTTCGACTAATTTAATTTTTAATGACGGAACAAGTCAAACAGCTGATTTAAACAGAAACAAAACAGGTTGGTACATGAATACAACTTGGTATGATTCGAACCCTGGAACAGTTGTAGCAGTTACAGGAGTTACATTATCTCCAACAACTGCAACTTTATTAGTAGGAGCAACACAACAATTAACGCCAACAGTTGCGCCTGCAACAGCAACGAATAAAGCAGTAACTTATAGTTCAAGTAATACTACTGTAGCAACTGTAAATACTTCGGGATTAATAACCGCTGTAGCTGCAGGTTCTGCAACAATTACAGTTACAACTCAGGATGGAGCAAAAACGGCAACTTGTGCAGTAACCGTAAATGCAACAAATGTAGCCGTAACAAGCGTAAGTTTGAGTCCAACTTCAGCATCATTATCTGTAGGTGGAACACAACAATTAACGCCAACGATTCTACCTGCAAATGCAACAAACAAATCTGTAAATTACAGTTCAAGCAATACAGCTGTGGCAACTGTAAATTCATCTGGATTGGTAACTGCTTTAGCAAATGGATCAGCAACTATTACAGTAACTACAGTTGATGGAAGCAAAACAAGTACTTGTGCAGTAACAGTTTCGACTGCAACAGGAACTTATTATACAATAAAAAACAGATGGACAGGTGCTTATTTATCTGATGCCGGAGCAAATGTAGGTTACGGTGCAACGGTTGCAAACAACAATTACAAATGGCAAAAAATCGCTATTGACGCAACTTATTTTGTACTTAAAAATGTAGCAACTGGCGAATTAATGAATATCGAAAGTCAAACCGGAAATGTTCAGTCTAATATAACAGATACTACTTTCTGGAGTGCACAATGGTCAAGCGATTATATCGACGGAACTTGGGTTAGATTAAGAAACAGATGGCAAACCGGAAACATTATTCATGTTGAAAACCAAACAGGATCTGCACAATATGGTAATTCTCAAGATGGTTGGTACAGCGCACAATGGCAATTGGAAACAACAACTGTTTCTACTTCAAAATCTGTTGCAAATTCACAAGAAGTTTTAGCAACCGAAAAAGTGGTCACTATTTATCCAAATCCTTCTACAGACAATCAATTTAATGTGTCATTGCCTGAATTAGAAACTGGGAATCAGGCTTCAATTACGGTTTCTGATATGAACGGAAAAACTGTTTTAACAGAAAAACTTTCAACTTCAGGACAAATTAATCATCATTTATCTTCTGGTATTTATATTGTAAATATAAACTCTGCAACATTGAATGTGAATAAAAAACTGATCGTAAAATAATTTCATTTTAGTTATAAAAGAAATGGCGTATGAGATTTTCATACGCCATTTTTTATTTCTAAAGCTTTCCTCTTTTTTGTAAACCTTCAAGTAAATCTTTTGCAAACTCAGCTGCATGAAGTGCATATCCTAAATGTCCTCCGGGAACATATAAAACTTCTGTTCCAAATTGTTTTGCAAGATTGGTAACTGGCCATGCCGGCATTGTATTTACAGAATCTTTTCCTACACAGAAAATAATTTTATCCTTATTTTCTTCTAACTTTTGGGTATCAAAATCAGTCGGAGGATATTGTCTTATTTCGTGTTCAAACCAATAAGTTGTGTTTGGTGTTTCCGGTCCTTTTCCGCCTCTCATGAATTCACCATCCTGAGTTCCGGGAATAATTTCGTCTACAAATTTAGCTTTGGCCGGACCTTCGCCTTCTTTTTTATAAAGATCATAAACTGCCTGATTTTGCGCTTTCCATTTGTCAAAGTCCGGAAGATATTTTAAAGCTGTTGGTTCATGAGGAACAAGCGCCTTAATAATATCTGAATGAAGCACCATTAACTGAAGCGAAACCAAAGCTCCTGAACTGCTTGCAAACACAAAAGCAGGTTCGCTAGTCAAATGTTTTATTAAAGCTGCCGCATCATTTGCATCCGTATCGATACGATGCGTATAATCTTGTTCGCCAACTAATTTAGAACCCGAAAATCCTCTACGATCATAAGTTACTACTGTAAACGTTTTTGATAATATTTCGCGAATAGGTGTAAAGATAAAATGATCTCCATTTGCTCCCGGAATCATTAATAAAACCGGTCCGCTTCCTTTCGTTTCATAATACAATTCAGCTCCTGATACTTTTAATATTCCTGTTGTTACACCTTCTATTGGTTGTTTAGTATTTTCCATTTCTTTTGTGTTTTAAGAATTATAAATTCAATAATTTTTCGACATTCAAGTGTCCTATTTTTGCTTTGTCTTCTTCAGAAATTGAAGCGTTTTTAAGAAAATCTCCTGTTTCGTTTTTTATCAAATAAGGATAATCTCCTGAGTAAATAATGTGGTCCGCTCCCATTTGTGCAATTGCAAATTGCAGTTGAGTTTCAGAGAAAATTCCGCTTGGCGTGATATAAACATGCTCTTTATAATATTCTGAAATCGTACGTTTTAAATTTGTAATCTCAGGATAAAGCGTTTCGTCTAATCTTTCGAGAAAAGCAGGCACAAATTCTCCCCAATGTCCTGAAATTAATTTTAAGTTGGGCAACTTGTCAAATACTCCCGAAAGAATCATTCTGATTACATGAATTCCGCTGTCCATGTGCCAGCCAAAACCTGCTGAAGGAAAAACTCCATTAACTAATTTTGACCAGTTTTCATTTCTATAATAATGATCAGCAACATCTTTTTTAATTATTCCGGGATGCAAATAAATAGGCACATTTAGTTCAGCTGCCATTTTGAAAATCGGATAAAATTCCGGTTCATCAAAGAATCTTCCCTGAAAAGTTCCAGCTATTAAAGCTCCCTTGAAACCAAGATCCTTTACAGCACGGTTTAATTCATTTGCAGCACCAATTGGATCGGCAAGTGGCAATGCGGCAAAACCGGCAAATCGTGTTGGGTTTTGGCTAATATAGCCTGCTAATTCGTCGTTTGCTTCTTTGCAAAGCGCTACAGCTGCAACTGGATCAGCAATTTCCTGAGGACTTCCTCCAGCATATGATATAACCTGCATATCAATACCGCTTTCATCCATGAATTTTATTCTTCTTGCACCAACATCTTCAATATCATCATCAGTCGGCAAAAAATGTCTGATCATTTCATGCATGTCTTTTGCTTTTCCTGCATCTAAATCATTACTCTGATACTGTTTCATTTTTTCTCTAACATTTCGTGAGTTAAAATGTTCTTCTATTGTTATAATTTTCATTTTTTCTAATTTTAAGAGTTTAACCATTCTTCAGATTCCTGATACAATTTTGCGACACTTTCCGGTTTGTCAATTCCAGGTAAATTAACATCTACAGTATATCCACTTTTGCTTAAAGCATAAGACATATTAGCATAACTTGGTCTGAATTTGGCAATTTCCTCTTTTGGAATTATAATACCATCAGAAGGAGAAACTGGAATTAAAGCATCTTTTTCATAAATTCCTTCCATAGAAATAATAGACCAAAGACCATTAATTTTCTGAGTTTTGTATAGAAGTTTTACGTCAGATTGTAGTTCTAATAAATGTCCTTGAATTTCCTGTCTTATCTGAATTGTCGCCATGGTAATCGCAACTGCTTTATCATTATTCAGCCAAACCAAAGTATCAAATAATTTGTGAGGCGCATAAGTTTCCATTTTGCTTGAAGCGTCGACAAAACCGTGTCCAGATCCTTTAAACCATGAAATTGTCACAGTTGAATTTTCTGCAAAACATTTCTTCATTTCCTCCCATTGTGAATTGTCTCTGCAAAAACGTTCAAATTCTATGAGTTCTTTGATACTAAATTTATCAGTTACATTTTCTAAAGTATTTCCGGATGGTTTTCTTAATAGTGTTTTCATGATCAAACCTTTTTAATTTTATTATTAACATCAGTTTGTTTTCTGATGATTTATAGGACAAAATTAGGTCGATAGAAAAACGTGTGCATTGACAAATGTCAAAATCGTTATTTAGATTTGAGTCTGCTTAAAGTTTCCTGAGAAATACCCAGATAACTAGCTACTATTCTATTCGAAAGACGTTGGATATAATGTGGTCTCTCTTTTAAAAGTTTTTCGTAACGTTCTTTGGCTGAAAGTGTAACCAAATCTTCTATTCTGTTATTTTGAAAAGTAAAGGCTAATTCTAACATTCTTCTGTAAAATAATCCCCAACTAGGAATTTCATTCACAAGAATAAAAAAATCATCATGAGAAATAGAAAGTATTTCTGAATCTTCTAATGCATCAATATATTCAACAGAAGGTTTTTGATTGATAAAACTAGTGAGTGCTGTTACGGGAGTATTGTCAAAAGAAATTAATCTTGTTTTTTCCTGACCGTCTTGCGTGATATAATAAGTACGCATACAGCCTTTCTCCAGAAAATAAAATTTATTACAGACTTCTCCCTGAGATAAAATAATGGTATTTCGTTTTACTTTATGAGCAGTAATACAAGACATTATTCTACTCATATCCTGCGTGTTAACTTCTGCTAATTCAGAAATAAAATCTTTAAATATATCTGTCATAAGAATAATTGGTAATAATATGCTTAACTACTAATTGAACAATAAATCAAGCAATTTTAGTGACCTATAAATATAAGGTAAATTCAATTCTTAAAAGTAAAAAGCAAGAAAAAACCTGTGTTTTTAAAGAAAAACGAAACTTCCCTCAAAAAGTAAGATACTATTTGAGGGAAGTTAATATTTAGAAAAAAGGTTTTAAAATTACAAAAGTAATTTCCTTAAAAGGAGTATACACAAGCAAATCCAAAATTAGATTGCACGTTTTCATTCTTAAAATTTATTGCTGGTTTAAAGGCCAAATTTTCGCTCACGTTAAATTGAGATAAAGCGGCATCAATATTTGCATCAATTATATTTAAAACGTAAAATCCAACAATAAACAAAGCCGATAAATCTCTATTTCTCTGATATTGTTTTTGGGCAGCAATTAATTGACTATTGTTTAAGTTCGCCAAATATTCAGAACCACTAGTGTTTCCTAACAATCTGCTTTTATACTCGTTTCGATAAATATTGTAGTTTTTCTTGCTGTCGATATAAAAATAAGTACTCGCTCCAATTGCTCCGTAAACCAAAGGAAGTTTCCAATATTTCTTATTATAAATTTGCCCTAATCCAGGGAAAATAGCCGAGTAAAATGCTGCTTTTGCGGGACGCAACGGATCAATTGTTTCTGATTTAAGAGAATCATTTAAAACGATTTTCTTTGTTTGTTGAGCTGAAATTGTCGTTAATCCAAAAAATAAAAACAGAAGAATAAATTGATATTGCATGTAGAGGTTTCCTTTAAAATTTCTTTCAAAGAAAACTCTTTAGTTCTAAGGTTTTTCTTAAGTAAAAGATAAATAAAACTTAAGATTTAAATTTTGAAACTCATTTGTAAATGAAAATTTTTATCAGTTCTAATACTCTTTCTTTTATCATTTTTTTATTTGAAGAACTCTTACATCAAATTGTTTTACTTTTGAAGACTACTTCCGTTCAATTAAAACTATCTCATTAAGTGATAACAAATAAACCATATTTAAAAGAAATCTCCATCAAAAAAGAGTTGATTTCCAATTATGAGCAATACCCTTTTACGATACCATCTATAAAAGAATTGGATAAAATGGAGTTTCATTCAGATGTTACTTTTATTGTGGGAGAAAATGGTTCTGGAAAATCTACATTAATCGAAGCCATTGCTTTAAGTATGGGACTGGGACAAGAAGGAGGAAGCAAACATGCTCGCTTTAGCAACCATCAAAATATCTCAGGTCTTTTTAATTATCTTAAGATTATCAAAAGTCATATTCTTCCTAAAGATTCTTATTTTCTAAGAGCTGAAAGTTTTTATAACCTTGCAACCTATATGGAAGAAACTGATAATCTACAAGGAACAGGACACTCTTTACACGAATGTTCTCATGGTGAATCTTTCATGAAAATCCTTACTGAAAGATTAGGTGGTGATGGTCTTTATATTTTTGATGAGCCCGAAGCAGCTTTATCTCCCATGAGACAACTTACTCTATTTACTGCAATTGATGAACATGTAAATAACAATTCCCAATTTATAATCGCTACACACTCTCCAATTCTTTTGGCTTATCCAAAAGCGATAATATATCAATTGGATGAAAAAGGAATAAGACAAATTGATTATGAAGAAACAGAACATTATTTAGTCACCAAAGGGTTTCTTAATAATTATAAGAATATGACCGAGATCTTGTTAGATCAGAATAAATAGAGAAGTCTCTGATAAACTCGTTTGAAATATTCTTTAATAGCTTCTTATTGCATCATTAAAAATCAATAGTAAAGTTCATAGAATTACTAGATTTCTCGTCTAGCCCCGATAGAACTGAAAATCCTTTTGTCCCGTTGTTTGGGACAAAAGATTGTAAGGGATAGCGGGACTAATGTTCTTCTGAAACTAAATTGATCTGCTCCTAAAAAACAACATTATTCTCCCAACATTTCCATCAATTCCAAAGCTCGTTTGGTAGATTTTACATTGTCGAAAGTCAGTAAAAGTCGTAAACCATTTGGAGTTTGTTTTTCTTTCATCTGACAAAGATTACTGTGAGTTTGCACAAACTTTATCATTTTATGGAAACGCTTCGATTGATAATAATCTGATTGCTGATCTGAAACAAAATAACCAATCATTTTACCTTTTTTCATCACCAGTTTTTCAATACCAACAGCTGTCGCAATCCATTTGATCCGAATACTGTTCATCAAAGCATTGGCGCGCGGAGGCATTGGACCAAAACGGTCAATTAATTTATTCTGGAAAATGACTAATTCGGCTTCATTTTTTACAGAACCTAATTCGTTGTATAAACTCAAACGTTCTGTGACATTATTGATATATTCATCAGAAAATAAAAGCTCAAAATCAGTATCAATTTGTAGATCTTTTACGTATTCTTTGGTTTCAATATCATTCTCTTCAGGATATAAATCTTTGAATTCGTTTTCTTTTAATTCTTCGATCGCTTCGTTCATGATTTTTTGGTATGTATCAAAACCAATTTCATTAATGAAACCACTTTGTTCACCACCTAATAAATCTCCCGCACCACGAATTTCAAGATCTTTCATCGCAATATTGAAACCACTCCCTAATTCGCTAAATTGTTCCAACGCCTGAATACGTTTTCTGGCGTCTTCGGTCATCGATGAATACGGAGGACAGATGAAATAACAGAATGCTTTTTTGTTACTTCGTCCTACACGTCCACGCATTTGATGCAAATCTGATAATCCGAAATTGTTGGCATTATTGATAAAAATCGTGTTGGCATTTGGAACATCCAAACCGCTTTCGATAATAGTGGTTGCTACCAAAACATCGAAATCTCCATTCATGAAACCTAACATCAATTCCTCGAGTTTGGCGCCTTCCATTTGTCCGTGACCAATTCCGACTCTGGCATTTGGAACCAAACGCTGAATCATTCCGGCAACTTCTTTTATATTTTCGATTCGGTTATTAATGAAGAAAACTTGTCCGTTACGCTGAATTTCATACGAAATCGCATCACGAATTACTTCTTCATTAAAACTAACCACATTTGTTTCTATAGGATAACGATTTGGCGGAGGCGTCGTAATTACTGATAAATCTCTTGCCGCCATTAACGAAAACTGAAGCGTTCTCGGGATTGGCGTTGCCGTTAATGTTAATGTATCAACATTTGCCGCAATCGTCTTCAATTTATCTTTTACGTTTACTCCAAACTTTTGTTCCTCATCGACAATCAATAAACCTAAGTCTTTAAAAACTACATTTTTATTTACTAATTGATGTGTTCCTATGACAATATCCAATTTTCCTTCAGCCAGATCTTTTAGGGTTTGCGCTTTTTGTTTTGCAGTTCTAAATCGGTTTAAATAACCTATTGAAACCGGCATATCTTTTAATCTTTCGGTAAAAGTTCTATAATGTTGGTACGCCAAAATAGTCGTCGGAACCAAAACGGCAACTTGTTTGCTATTGTCTACGGCTTTGAAAGCGGCACGAATCGCAACTTCCGTTTTCCCGAAACCTACGTCACCACAAACCAAACGATCCATTGGGCGATCGCTTTCCATATCAGCTTTTACTTCTTGCGTTGATTTGGTTTGATCCGGTGTATCTTCATAAATAAACGAACTTTCTAATTCGTTTTGCAAATAACTGTCCGGCGCAAATTGAAAACCTTTTTCTAAACGACGTTTTGCATACAACTGAATCAAGTTGAAAGCAATATGTTTGACGCGCGCTTTGGTTTTTTGTTTTAAAATTTTCCAGGCGTTCGATCCTAACTTATAAATTTTAGGCGGAGTTCCGTCTTTTCCGTTGTATTTCGAGATTTTATGAAGCGAGTGAATGCTCACATAAACAATATCATTATCTGCATAAACCAGTTTTATGGCTTCCTGCGTTTTTCCTTCAACCTGAATTTTCTGCAATCCGCCAAACTTTCCAATTCCGTGATCGATATGCGTTACATAATCACCAACCGAAAGCGAGGTTAATTCCTTAAGCGTAATATTTTGCTTTTTAGAATAACCGTTTTTGATGTTGAATTTATGATAACGCTCAAAAATCTGATGATCTGTATACGCCGTTATTTGATTTTCTTCGTCAATAAAACCTTGGTACAAAGGCAATACAACGGTATGATATTGCTTGCGAATATTCTCGGAATTTGCTTCGTCTAAAGTTTCAAAAATATCATGAAAACGTTTTGCCTGTGTTTCATTCGAACAGAACAAATAATTCTTGTATCCGTTAAAATGATTGTCACTTAAATTATTCAATAACAAATCAAATTGTTTGTTGAAAGATGGCTGTGGCTGAATATGAAATTCGAATGTTTTACTTGTTTTGAAAATTGGCTTTGAAGCCAATTCTACAACCGAAAAATCTAAAGCACGTTTGATAAACGAAGCCTGATTTAAGAATAATTGTTCGGGTTGGGCGTGTTTTATTTCTTTGGATAATTTCTCAAAAGCTTCTTCGGCTCTCGCAAATTGTTTGTCTAACTGACTAAAAAGTCCGTCTGTATTTTGAATAAAGAGAACCGTTTTCTCAGCAATATAATCTAAGAAACTTTCTCGGTTTTCCTGAAATATCTTGTTTTCGACATTCGGGATTATGGTAATTTTTTTATGAGTTTCTACAGATAATTGCGTTTCGACATCAAAACTTCTGATGCTGTCTACTTCATTTCCAAAAAATTCAATTCTATAAGGATGATCGTTTGAAAAAGAGAAGACATCGACAATACCTCCACGAACCGAAAATTCTCCGGGTTCTGTAATAAAATCGACTCTTTTGAATTCATATTCGAATAAAACTTCGTTGATAAAGTCAATCGAAATTTTATCATTCAAAGCGACTTTTAAAGTATTCTTGTCTAATTGCTGACGCGTAACTACTTTCTCAAAAAGTGCTTCTGGATACGTAACAATTATGGCTGGTTTTTTTCGGGAATTGATTCGGTTTAAAACCTCAGCGCGAAGCAAAACATTCGCATTATCTGTTTCATCAACCTGATAAGGGCGACGAAAAGACGCAGGATAAAACAAAACATCCTGCTCGCCAATCATTTGCTCGAGATCGTTCAAATAATAAGCGGCTTCTTCTTTATTGTCCAGAACAATCAAAAAAGGCAACTCTGTCTTCTTGAAAACAGCGCGCACGACAAATGAAACTGCTGATCCTAACAATCCGTTAAGATGCATTTTTATCTGATTTTGTTCTAGTAATTGTTTGGCAATCTGCTCGTTTTTAGGCAGATTATCATACATTGTATATAAGGCGTTTTTAGTCAACTGTTGGTAACTTTTTATTTATATTCTGCGCTGGAAGAACCGGAGCTGTATTCGAATTCGGAATAGCACGCGTTGTATCTAACATTCTCAAGAAATCTGCTTCTCCTTCTTCTTTTGGAATTTTACTTTTTACAACAACCTGATCCATTTGTCTTTCTAATGAAACCAATTCTTTATTAATGTCTCCAATCAGAAACGTTACTTTCTTATCCGGAATTGTATTCAGATTAATAAATAAATCCATCATTTTGATTTTGGTAATCAAAATTGAGATTCGGCTTTTTATCTGAGGAACATTAAATTCAGCAGGAATATTGTTGTTTAAAGCGAATGCCTTTTTTGAAATTGCAGCTGATTTTTTCTGAAAAGCTCCGATCGTTTTCCTTGGTTTATCGCCAATTTCTTTTAGAAAATCACGCCATTCAGTCCACGAACTTACCTTTTGTTCTGCAACTTCATTGATGGGTTCATCAATAAATGTCCAGGCTTTATTTATATTATTAAAAATGATTTCGTTTTTCTTTGCTTCTTTTTCATTCTCAGCTCGACGTCTTTCATCTTCATTTTGACATGAATTCAGTACAAAAATTAAAAGCAGAAAAAGAGATATTTTATATTTCATTTGGTAAAACATTAAGCTACAAAGTTACAAAGTAATTTTACAATTACGAAGTCTGTTTTTTGCCAAAGATTCTATAAATCAGGTGTGTTTTTTTGGCCCGCAGATTTGGCTGATTAAACAGATTTAACGCGAATTGTTTTTAACGCAAAGTTTTATTATCTAAAATGTGCATATAACCGCAAAGTTCGCAAAGCTAAATCAACACAAAGCTTTGCGAACTTTGCGTTTAATCTGCGTAATCCTAAACAAAAAACCTTTGCGCACTTTGCGGTTAAATTTTCCAGATAAAGATTTTAAAAATAATCCGCGTTAATCCGTTTAATCAGCCAAATCCGTGGCTAAATTCGTTCTAAAATTAAATCCTACAATAATACTCTCACAGAGAATAATCCAAAAAACGAACTTCATCCTTATTAAATTTATAATTTGTTTTTCTAAAAAGTAAAAATATTTGCGAAAACGTTATATTTGCGTCTCTAAAAACTATTCAAAATGAATCCAAAAATATTGATCATTGGCGCTTGCGGTCAAATTGGGACTGAACTGACTCAAAAACTACGTAAGTTATACGGAACAGAAAATGTAATTGCTTCTGATATTCGAAAATTAAATACTGACGTTGTTAATTCAGGTCCTTTTGAAGTGGTGAATGCTTTAGATTTCAACCAAATTGAACATCTTGTCGAAGTGCATAAAATCACAGATATTTATTTGATGGCGGCACTTTTATCTGCTACTGCTGAGAAGAATCCGGCTTTTGCATGGGATTTGAATATGAATTCATTATTTCACGTTTTGAATTTGGCTAAAGCCAAAAAAATAAAAAAGATATTCTGGCCTTCAAGTATTGCGGTTTTTGGACCAACTACTCCAAAAGAAAATACGCCTCAATATACTGTTATGGAACCTTCTACGGTTTACGGAATCAGTAAACAAGCAGGTGAAAGATGGTGTGAATATTACCATAATATTTATGGTGTTGATGTTCGAAGCATCCGTTATCCTGGCTTAATTAGCTGGTCTACTCCTCCTGGGGGCGGAACTACAGATTATGCTGTTGATATTTTCTATAAGGCTATTGCCGATAAAAAATACGAGTGCTTTTTATCATCAGAGACAAAAATGCCAATGATGTATATGGATGATGCGATCGATGCGACGATTAATATTATGAAAGCTCCGGCTGAAGAAATCAAAATACATTCTTCATACAATTTAGCCGCAATGAGTTTTACTCCAACTGAAATTGCAAACGAAATTAAAAAACATATTCCTGAATTTACTATTACTTATGAGCCTGATTTCCGTCAAAAAATTGCGGACAGCTGGCCGGCAAGTATCGATGATACTGAAGCAAGAGAAGATTGGGGTTGGAAACATACTTTTGATCTTGAAACTATGACCAAAGATATGTTGGAACATTTGGGATAATCAAAATTCGTTATTGATTACAAGCGAGTTATTTTAAAAGTGATACTTTTAAAATAACTCGCTTTTTTGTGAAATATATTTTCAGATAAAAACAGATCGCTTCAAAATTTTCTTACTTTTGGCGCTGTTAGAATAATTTCAAATTTATCTAAAATCATCAATCAAATCACAACAAAAACGTTAATCAAATGACAAATTCTTATCATCCCGTCGAACAAAGCAAAAGAACTGCTATTGTCGACATTCTTAGAGGCTGGGCTCTCTTGGGCGTTGCAATTGGCAATTATGGAGATTTCCTTCATATTGGATTACCAACAAAAATTAAAAGCGATATTGTTTCTAATATTCTTCAAACTTTTAATCAAATCTTTTTTGCAGCAAAATCCTGGACATTATTAACATTGCTATTTGGCTTTGGTTTTGCCATTTTGATCAATAATGTAGCGAGCAAGGGCAAACATCCTGTTTTGTTTTTTTCCTGGAGAATGATATTACTTTTTGTACTAGCTTTTATTAATTCTTCTTTTTGGCTAGGTGACATCTTAAAAGATTATGCTTTTCTGGGACTTGTATTATTACTTTTTTATAAAATTCCAACAAAGACACTAGCTATAATCTGCTCGGTTCTTTTCCTGAGTATTCCATTTTTGGCTGCTTACGTAAGCCCGATTCAAATATCTCATCCTGAGATTACGACCAATCCGGAATACTTAAAACTATACCACTCCGGAAACTGGATAGATTTTTTCAGGTTTAATTTATTAGCTTCTTATTACGAGCAAATAATTATTCCGGGATATTTAATTACAGCACATGTTGTAATGTTTACTTGTATGCTTTTTGGTTTTTTACTTCAAAGAATAGCTTTTTTTAATCGCTTGAACGAAATGAAAAAATTACTAAAATATGTACTTTATATAAGTTTAACCTGTGCCATAATCATCGCTTTAATTTTTATTTTGGGCACGAAAAACAAAGCCACATTCCTAGAATATTTTGTCCCTGCATATTGGGTGATTTTAAGTACAATGATTTTCATTGCCAGCGGAATCTGTTTGTTTTACATCAACAACAAACTAAAAACAATATTCAAATATTTTAGTGCTGCAGGAAAAATGACGTTAACGAATTATATTGTTCAAAATATATTAGCAGCATTTATTTTCTCCGGAATTGGTTTAGGAATAGGAAATTCGATGCCATACTGGTTTTACTTTTCATTAGCTATTTTCATTTTCATCCTTCAATTATTTATAAGCAAATGGTGGTTGTCAAAATACAATTATGGTCCGATCGAATGGCTTTGGAGATCTGCTAGTTACAGAGAATGGTTTCCGTTTAAAAAAGTACAATCTAACCTCATTACGGAAGTAAAAACGATATAATCCAGTTTAGATAAATTTGAAAAAAGAAAAGCCCTTAAAATATTTTAAGGGCTTTTTCATTGAAGTTTATTTTGATTATTTTACTTCATAAACATTATTTGCAGCTTTTACATCTGCCATTAATCCGCTTGAATCAATTGTGATTTTTTTAATCGCAGTTTTGCTTTTATCAATTGTAAAACTGTAATTTGATTGTGCCCAAGCCCAATCTTCCAGAACAGTTCTTTTTACGTTTGGATTTGGATTTGGCTTAATAAAATTCATCATTCTTAACGGAATATAAAAACTCTCAGATGTTCCGTCTGTATATTCTACAGTTAAATCTATTGGCATTGGCATTCTTCCAATTCTCTCTAAACTTACCGTTGTTTTTCCAGCATTATCTGCAACATCTTTTATTCCGTAATCAATTGTATTTAAAGTTTCTGTCCAATCAATTAAATACCAATCTAACTCAGCTCCAGAAACTCTTTCGGCTGTTCTTTTAATATCATTTGGACTTGGATGCTTAAATTTAAAATCGTTATAATATCTTTTTAAAGTTGCATCTACATTCTCTTTTCCAATTACATATTCTAATTGTGACAAAAAGATACTTCCTTTTACATAAGATGAAATACTGTAAGGTCTGTTCTCGTCATAACGGTCACCGTGCGTACTTTGTGGCTGCTCTTTTCCTGAATTTACTAAATTGTAATAAGCAGTATAATTTCCTTTAAACGGATTCTCTACTTTTTTATCTCCTTTTAATTCATTCAAAGCCATGTCTTCGATATAAGTTGTAAAACCTTCGTCCATCCATGGGTGTTTTGATTCATTTGAAGCTAAAATATGCTGAAACCAAGAATGTCCCATTTCGTGCGTTGCTGTTCCCAAAATACCTTCAAGAGTTCCGTTTCCAAGCATTAAAGTACACATTGCATACTCCATTCCTCCGTCTCCACCTTGAATAAATGAATATTGTTTATATGGATATGGTCCTACTTTATGATTGTAAAAATCCATTACTTTAACCATTAAAGGCTCTAACTTTTTCCAGTTTTCGACAGTTTTAGGATTGTTTTTGTAGAAATAATGCAATTCAACATCATTTGGTCCTTTTACAATATCATGTACATATTCTTTGTCTGCAGCCCATGTAAAATCGTGAACATTTGGCGCAATAAAATGCCATGTTAATGTTTTTGCTTTTTTTGGATAAACAACTGCTACACCAGCATCTTCGTATCCGTGACCAATTTGGTTTTTGTCTTGTAAATATCCCGAACCTCCAATTGTATAATCTTTGTCGATTGTAATTTTTACATCAAAATTACCCCAAACGCCGTGAAATTCTCTTGCAATATATGGATCTGCGTGCCAGCCTTCGAAATCAAATTCGGCTAATTTAGGATACCATTGTGACATTGAAAGCTCAACTCCTTCAGAATTATTACGTCCTGAACGACGAATTTGAACCGGAACTTGTCCGTCAAAATCTAATGTAAATGTGGTTTGTGAATTAGGCAAAATTGGCTTAGCCAAAGTAACTTCAAGAATAGTTCCTGAGGTTCTGGTTTGAGCCACTATTCCATCTTGTTTAAGATTTGTGATTTTCAGATATCCAACTTCATTTGGTTTCAAAGTTTCAATTCTACTTTGTTTAACCTCTTTACCATCGGCACCTTTTATTTTACTTACCATTCTTCCGTCAGGATCTTTTATAGAATGCAAACGAGCATCCATTTCGCTTCCCGGCTGAAATGCATTTGGATATAAATGATAAAAAACTTTTCTTAAGGTGTCAGGTGAATTATTGGTATAAACCAATTCCTGTTTCCCTTTATACTGATAGTTTTTTACATCCATCGAAACTTCCATTTTGTAATCGACATGTTGTTGCCAATATGGAGCATTTTGCGCAGATAAAGAGTTTAAACCCAAACTCAAAAAGGATAGTAATATAATTTTTCGCATAATTGTTTTAATAAAAATGGAAGAGTTGCCACTCTTCCATTTGGTTAGTATTTTATTTTATATTTATTTCTTTGACATTTTTTCTGCCATCAATAAAGCATTATAAGCATTAACCATTTTACCTGTTTTCGAAGATTCAGCTGATGAAACCGGAACTGGTTTTTCGTTTGGATTTGGATTTTTACCTAAAACTACCATTGCTGGAAGTGCAACTCCGGATTCCATTAAAATTTGTTTTACCTGAAAAGCTTTTAGTTTTGGATAATAAGAACGAATCAAAGCTGCTACTCCCGCAGCATTTGGCGATGCCATTGATGTTCCTTGCAAATATTTGTATTTATCGTTTGGAACCGTTGCGTAGATTTCTTCTCCCGGTGCAAAAACGTCAACATTTATTTTTCCGAAATTTGAGAATGAAGCTATTACATTTTCACCGTATTCTTTATTGATTGCTCCAATTGTAATTACATTATCAGCAAATTCTTTAATGTTGTCTTCAGAGTCATTTGGATAATTGATGTTTTTAGTTTCATCAATATTATACCCATCATTACCTGCTGCATGAACAATTAAAACATCTTTTTTTGCTGCATATTTTATAGCATCATAAACCCATTGTTTGTGCGGAGAAAAACTTTTTCCGAAACTTCCGTTGATTACTTTTGCTCCATTATCTACTGCATAACGAATCGCCAAAGCAATGTCTTTATCATACTCATCTCCATCAGGAACTGCTCTTACAGTCAGGATTTCAACATTATTAGAAACTCCGTCTCCTCCTATATTGTTTCCGCGAATTTGTGCAATGATTCCCGCAACGTGAGTTCCGTGAAGTGCTTTTTCTTTATCCGGACCAAAAACGATATTATTACCATAATGATTGTTTTTAAGGTCTTCCGGATTATCACCTACGATTTTTCTTCCATCATATTCTTTGTTCAGATTATAATTGAATTGATCGTAAACTTGTTCTCTGTATTCTTCAAAATCAGCTTCAGGATTAAAAGTTGGTCCTGCATTACCAAAAATTTGAGTCATGATCTCTTTACTTCTCAAAACTTTTGGATCTGTTGAAGTAATCTTGCTTAAATCTTCTAATTTATAATCTCCTTTATTTAACTCCTTTTTAATAGTATTATGAACATCTATTAAAAAATCAACTTGTTGTTTATCTTCTTGAAGCTCGCTTATTTTTTCATTATACTGCGCTAAAGCTACTTTGTATTGTGCAGATCCGTCATCGCCTTTTTTAACAATACGAGTTAATTCAAGATTTTCATGAACAGCATTTCCAAGAAAATTCCATCCGTGAACATCATCAATAAATCCATTTTTATCATCATCGATTCCGTTACCAGGAATTTCTTTTGGATTTGTCCAGATCATTCCTTGCAAGTCCGGATGTTCAATATCAACACCTGAATCTACTATACCTACAATTACTTTTTTACCTGTTTTTCCTTGTAATAATTCGGCGTAAGCCCTATCAACACTCATTCCCGGAATCGAATCTTTAATTAAATCAAGATGACTCCATCTTTTTAATTCGTTTTCGCTAACAGGTGCTTTTTTAACAATTGCCAAAGGTGCTGTAATTACAACTTTAGGCGCTGAATCTTGTGCTTGTACGGTTGCGCTACCTGCTAAAGCAAGTAATACCCAAGCTGATAAAGTAAAGGGTTTTATATGACTCATGTATCTGTATATTATTATAAAGTTAAAAGATGGGCCTAAATTATGATTTTTTGTTACAAAAAACTAACGATTAACAATGCCTTATGATTTTTGATACTTTCTGAAGTATCGTCTAAGGCCAATTAAACCCCTTGAATCAGGTTTTTTTATCAATTTATTTATAAATATACTGTTTTCATTTTTATGGAATTTTAAGGAGAAACAAATTACACGTACGGTTTCCCGTAAGGAAAACTAATGTGGATTGCTTACTATTGTCCGACTGAATTATAACCCCTCTCTATGAAAACAAAACTACTCTTGTTGCTGTTATTAGCAAATTTTTCAATTTTTGCACAAACCAACTTAGTTCCAAATGGGAGCTTCGAAGACTGGTCTTCGTCTTCACAACCAGATAATTGGAATCGTTTCTTAAGTGGTTATGTTTCTCAAAGTTCAACTGCCCAAAATGGCGGATCAAGTACCAATATGATGATTGCCAGCGGTACATTCAACTACATAAATACCGACTATTTTGCTGTAGAAGCTGGTAAAAAATATCGTGTAACAATGTATCACAAAGTTGTAAAAGGTACATTTTCTTCTGTTGATTTTAGCGTTTACCACAAACCTGGAACATTCAAAGAAGAAATAATCAAAAAATCAGACATAACTTTCTCAACTACTGAATGGAGAAAAATTGAATTTGAATATACTTCAACTGCTTCTGAGAATATTGAAGTAGATATCTGGACTAACGGATCTCTTGATTCTGAAATTTTGGTTGATAATGTTTCTGTTGTAGATGTTGCCGAAGCTCCTTCTCAATACACGATGATTCCAGATGCAAATTTTGAAAAGAAACTGATCGATTTAGGAATTGATTCGGGTGCTATTGATGGTAAAGTATTAACATCAAAAATCAATACTTTACAATCTTTGAATATATCAAATAGCTCAATTAGCGATTTAAGTGGAATCGAGGATTTTAGTGCTTTGTATTCATTGTATTGCAATAATAACAATTTGACGAGTCTTGATCTTTCAAAAAATTTATTATTATTAAATATTGACTGTAGCCATAATCTATTAACTAGTTTAACTATCAATAAAGCAGGAAGCAACCTTAATGCTGCTGTTAATAAGTTAGAAAATGTAGATTTTTCTCAAAACACTTCTTTGAACTTCTTAGATTTAACTAGTAATTTATTAACTACTTTAGATATTTCTCAAAACGAAAGTTTAGGAACTTTACAACTAAGTTATAATAAATTAACCTCTTTAAATCTTTCAAAAAATAAAGTACTAGGATATCTTAAATGTTCAGGAAACCAATTAAGTACTATAGATCTTTCAAATAATACTACTTTAGAATATTTATTTATTACAACTAATTTACTTACTACATTAGATTTGTCTAAAAACACAAAACTGAGATTTGTGGATTGCTCTTCTAATCAATTGACAAACCTCAAAATTCCTAGTGGAGCCTCTTTACAGAATTTAAATTGTGCTTATAACAAACTGACAAGTTTAGATCTTTCTGCTAACACTGGTTTAACTGAACTTGAGTTTCAATCAAATTTAATAGAAACTGTAAATGTAGCGGCTAGTATAAATTTAGATTTTTTTAATGGTAGTTATAATCAACTTAAAACTTTGGATGTTTCTAAAAATGCTAATTTGACTTATTTTAATTGTACTGGAAACAAATTATTAAGTGAGCTAAATTTAAAAAATGGCAATAATACCAAAATAAAAGACACTGATTTCTCTATCCAAAATACTCCAAGCTTATACTGCTTAATGGTAGATGATATAGCTTATTCTAATGCAAATTGGTCAACAAATATTGATCTTTATACAACTTTTACTGATGCTCCATGTGCACCAGCAAAATACACTCTTATTCCAGACCTTAGTTTTGAAAAATGTCTAATAGCAAAAGGAATCGATGCTGTAGAAGATGGTAAAGTATTGACTAGCAAAATTGCTATTGTCAAGGTTTTAGATTTGAGCGATTATTTCTCCAATATAAAAATTACAGATCTAACAGGAATTGAAGATTTTACTGCACTTGAAGAATTAAAATTACCTTATACTTTTGATAATAATGGTCCTTTAAAAAACATTGATATTTCACACAATCTAGCATTAAAAAAACTAGACTGTACACAAACACGACTAACTACCTTAGATGTTTCTAATAATTTAGCCTTAACTGAATTAAATCTTTATGAAAATAATCTAACAACTCTTGATGTAACTAAAAACTTAGCATTAGAAACACTTAACTGTTCTATGAACAGACTAACAAGTATCAATGTTTCTAACAATCCTGCCTTAAAAAAATTGCTTTGTTCAGGTTCAAATACTGAAGGAATAGGAAATATTCAGCAAGGTTTACTAACAAGTATAGATCTCACCCAAAATACGGCTCTAGAATATTTGGACATTAGCAATAATAATAAAATTATTGGACTTGATTTATCTAAAAACACAAAATTGACGATATTATTAATTAACAATAACAATTTAAACTCTGTTTATTTTCCTGAAAATAAATTATTGAAAGCCTTATCTTGCGAGTACAACAATCTTACCACATTAGACATTTCATTATATCCTAATCTCGAAATTTTAAATTGTGGTTACAATAAATTGACCGCTCTAAATTTAACTCAGCATCCTAATTTCAAAAATTTGACCTGTCCAGTAAATGAAATTACAACTTTAGATCTTTCTAATAACCCACAATTAGAAATTTTATATGCCTCTAACAATAAGCTTACTGCTTTAGATCTATCTAAAAACCCAAAGTTGTTTCAAATTATTTGTAGCGCTAATAATTTAACGGAGCTAAATTTGAAAAATGGCGGTAATACTAAATTGGATAGTTACTATTTTAACAGTTTTGCTGGCAATCCAAATTTATTTTGCATAACTGTTGACGATGTAGAATATGCCAATAAAAACTGGATAAAATACAAGGATTTGGTTGCAAGTTATAATACCGAATGTGGCTTTAGTTTGCCTTCAAAAAACTTTGCTGTAGAAACAAAAGGCGAATCTTGTGTTGGAGAAAATAATGGTGAAATTAGCATAACAGCAACTGCAGAATTCCCATATGTTGCAAGCGTAAACGGAAAAGCCAGCACATTTACAAACAATAGTCTAAAAGTTAATAATCTGGCACCAGGAACTTATGCAGTTATTGTAACAATTCCGGGAGAAGTATATGAACAGACTTTTAATCTAACAATCGCAAAAGCCGTAACTATTACAGGAAAATCAAGTATATCATCTAAAAAAGTTGATGTTGAAATTACACAAGGAACTGCTCCATTTACAGTTTTTGTTGATGGAACTCAGCAATTTCAAACTAATGACGCAGCTTTTTCTTTAAATGTTGATAAAAATGCCTTAGTAGAAGTTGTTACTGCAAAAGCTTGTGAAGGTGTTTTTGCTAAAAAAGTTTCTGTTTCAAATTTCGAATCACAAATTTTGTCTGCTTATCCAAATCCAACTTCCGGAAGTTTTGAAATTCAAATTCCAACAAATAAAAAAGAAGTTAAAATAGAATTATACAATTTTGGAGGTCAATTAATTTCTGGTAAAACTTATACTATCGAAAATGGAAAAGCATTATTGAATCTTGAAAATCAAGCTTCAGGAATTTATGCTGTAAAAGTCTATTTAGAAACTCCGGAATATCTAAAAATTATAAAAAAATAAAAATGAAGAAGTTTATATACCTGTCAATTATTGGATTTTCACTTGTTTCATGTGGCGGCGGAAGTGATGATTCTGCAACTCCAGAAGTTGCGAATGTTGCTCCTACCGTTCCCGCCTTAACAGCTCCGGTTGATAATAAATTATGCGTAGATAATACTGTTGGTTTTCAATGGAATACTTCTACAGATGCTAACAAAGATGTTATTACCTACCAGATTCAGGTAGCAAAAGATAATGCCTTTACTCAAATCGTAAAAACAAATGAAGTTACAACGAATAGCTCATCGATAAGTTTAGACAAAAACACGCCTTATTACTGGAGAGTAAAAGCTACAGACAGCAAAGGATTATCAAGTTCTTATTCGCCAACATATAAGCTTTATACTACTGGTGAAGCTGTTGTAAATCATTTACCATTTTCACCGGAATTAGTACAACCGGCGATTAACTCTCTTTTGAATACTGCAAGCGCAACTTTAAAATGGAATGCTTCAGACGTCGATGCAACAGATGTTCTTAAATATGATGTGTATTTTGGAACTACAAATCCGCCAACGGTAAAAGTTATTGAAAACACAAGCGCAACTTCATTTGATGTAACACTTAATGCTACAAAAGAATATTTCTGGAAAGTTGTTGTAAAAGATAATAAAGGTGGAGAAACTGTAGGTCAACTTTGGAAGTTCAAAACCAATTAAAATTAAGTTTAGAATTAAGTTAGAATTAAATTGTTAAAACTAAAAATCCCATTCGCCGCGGCAAATGGGATTTTTTTATGCTTTAAAGTTCTTTCTAAAGAATCTCTTCACACGTAAATACTTCTTTCAACCGAACACCTTTCTCAGTATGTTCAACTGTTATAATTTGATTATGTGCGTCATGTTCTAAGAACAAATAATAATTATTATCGGCCGCTGCGTTTAGAAATTTAGATTTTTCAGGCATTGTCAATAAAGGTCTTGTATCATAACCCATAACATACGGCAACGGAATATGTCCTGCTGTCGCCAACAAATCGGCACAAAAAACGATGGTTTTATCCTGATATTTAATATGCGGAATCATCTGTTTTTCAGTATGTCCGTCAACATAATAAATTCCGAAATTCATTTCGTCAGAAAAGCCAAAATCAGCTTCAGGACGTTTTATAAAATTCAATTGTCCGCTTTCCTGCATTGGTAAAATATTCTCGGACAAAAAAGAAGCTTTTTCGCGGGCGTTTGGTTTTGTTGCCCATTCCCAATGATTCTCGTTGCTCCAATATTTAGCATTTTTAAAAGCTGGTTCGTATCCTGTTTTAGTCGAATTCCATTGTACACTTCCTCCACAATGATCAAAATGTAAATGCGTCATAAAAACGTCTGTAATATCATCTCGGTTAAAACCATATTTAGCCAATGATTTGTCTATAGAATGCGATCCCCAAAGCGAATAATATCCAAAAAACTTCTCAGATTGTTTGTCACCCATTCCGGTATCAATCAAAATCAGCCGATTTCCATCTTCAATAAGCAAACAACGAGCTGCAATATCAATTAAATTATTATCATCGGCAGGATTAGTTTTGTTCCAGATTGTTTTGGGCACAACACCAAACATTGCGCCTCCGTCTAACTTAAAATTTCCGGATTCTATAGGGTAAAGTTTCATAAGCGTAATTTTCTAATAAGAAAACAAAGCTAGGAAATCCAATCTCCTTAAACTAACTGCAGATGTTAAATTGCCCACGGATTTTACGGATTTAGTAGATTTACACAGATTATTTTTTAATGCTTTTAACGCCTTGATATAAATAAAACACAGCGAAAATCCGTAAAATCAGTTTAATCCGCGGGCTAAACATTTTTATTCAAGTGTAATAGAAGCGCTTCCCATGATTTCTTGCTTGTCGAAAAAGTTGACAAAATAAGTTCCTTTAACAAAATGATTATCTCCTGAATCTAAAATTCCATACACATTTGTCGGTTTTCCCTGAAAATCTACTGCGACAATAAAACTATAAACTAACGCTTTATCGTTTCCGAATTCTATTAGTTTATTCTCGCCCAAAACAGTATTATTTTGATCCAGAACCTGAATATAAAATACTCTTTTCCCAATTTTAGCAACTGAATTTCCATTGATCGAAAAACTAACTTTTAGCTTCTTTGCACTTTTTGCTTTATCAGTTTCCAGTTCTTTTCCAGATTTTTTTTCGCGAAGCGCAATCACTTTAAAACTATTTAAGGATAATCTCGAAGCATCTTTTAAGGTTGATTCTAATTTTTTTTGTTTCGAAATCAAAGTATCATTTTCAGCTTTTTGTTGGTACATGACAACATTCTGGCTTTCAATTTCAGTTAATAAACTTTTATTCTGAGATTTTAAATTTTTAACTTCTATTCCTTTCGATACTAAAGCAGCGTTCATATCTGAAAGTTGCTTTCTATAAATATATATTTGTTCAACCGACGGATTTTTAGAAACTTTAATGATTTCCATCAAATTTTCAATATTCTTTCTTTCGATTTCTAATCGTTGTGATAATGCCGTTTTCTCAAGTATAGCCTGATCATAAGCCAACTTCAAATTCGTCAAAGAATCCAAAATATTCTTTTGCGCAAGAGCTTCCTGACTTAATTTTAAATTTTCGGGACTACTTGATTGTTCTTTACTTTTCTCAACAATTTCATTTGACTCTTTACTAAAAATAAAGACTGTAGCACCTACTCCAAAAACAAAAAACACCGCTAAAAGTGCTTTTAACCACTTATCTTTGTACTGTTTTTTCATAATTACTCACAATTTTTTGCAAAAATACCAATAATTTATCAGCAGAAACAGGTATAAATACGGTTTTTTAACTTTAGAAAAAAGAAACCCTTTTTCGTTAAGCATTAAACATTCAAATCTTATTTCTCTTGATAATACATCAAAATAAGTTCTATCTATTTTAACATTTGTTATAATAATGTGAACCGTTATGGAAAAAGGTTTTTAAGTCGTATCTTTGCAGATAATTTCATTTCAACATTGAGTTACAGCGTTTTAAATTGTAATATTAAAATTACTATTTTAAAGGAAACTCGGTTGAAAATAAAAACAAATACCATAAACAATGATAAAAGTTTCTGATACAGCTAAAAAGAAAATCATCGATTTAATGAAAGACGATGGTTTTGATGCTGCTAGCGACTACGTAAGAGTAGGCGTGAAAAGTGGCGGATGCTCTGGTTTGTCTTATGATTTAAAGTTTGACAAAACTAAAGGCGACGACGATAAAATATTCGTAGACAACGACATAACAATTGCAGTTGAAAAAAAATCATTTCTATATTTAGCCGGAACAATTCTCGAATTCTCTGGCGGATTAAACGGAAAAGGTTTTGTATTTAATAATCCAAATGCCAGCAGAACTTGTGGTTGCGGAGAATCTTTTTCGCTATAAATTAAAAAGAATCTAACGAAAGCAAAAATTTGAACGCTTAAGAAACTCCATTTTTTAAGCGTTTTAAAAAACTAAAAAATGTCAAAATACACTGAAGACGATTTAAAAATCGAACTCGAAACTAAAGAATACGAATACGGATTTTACACTGATATTGAATCAGATACATTCCCTATTGGCTTAAACGAAGATATCGTAAGAGCTATTTCTCTTAAAAAAGAAGAACCAGAATGGATGACCGATTGGCGCATCGAGGCTTTTCGTGCATGGAAAGAAATGATCGAGCCAGAATGGGCAAACGTTCATTATGAAAAACCAGACTTTCAGGCTATTTCATACTATTCTGCTCCAAAACAAGTAGATCCAAGCAAAACTTTAGACGATGTAGATCCGGAACTTCTTGAAATGTACAAAAAGTTAGGAATTTCTGTTGATGAACAAAAAATGATGAACAATGTCGCAATGGATATTGTTGTCGATTCTGTTTCTGTAGCTACTACTTTCAAGAAAACTTTGGCTGAAAAAGGAATTATTTTCTGTCCAATTTCAGAAGCTATAAAAGAACATCCGGAATTAGTTCGTAAATATTTAGGAACTGTTGTACCTCAAAAAGACAACTTCTATGCAGCATTAAACTCAGCCGTTTTCTCTGACGGAAGTTTCTGTTATATTCCAAAAGGCGTTCGTTGCCCAATGGAACTTTCAACTTATTTCAGAATCAATCAGGCAGGAACAGGACAATTCGAGAGAACTCTTGTTATTGCTGACGAAGGAAGTTACGTATCATACCTTGAAGGTTGTACTGCGCCGAGTCGTGACGAAAATCAATTGCACGCTGCGGTAGTTGAATTAATCGCTATGGATGATGCCGAAATTAAATATTCTACCGTTCAAAACTGGTTCCCTGGAAACAAAGAAGGAAAAGGTGGAGTTTATAACTTCGTAACCAAAAGAGGTTTATGCGAAACAAACGCAAAAATTTCATGGACACAAGTAGAAACTGGTTCTGCTGTAACCTGGAAATATCCTTCTTGTGTATTAAAAGGAGATAATTCGGTAGGAGAATTTTATTCAATCGCCGTTACCAATAATTACCAACAAGCTGATACGGGAACTAAAATGATCCATTTAGGTAAAAATACTAAATCGACTATTATTTCTAAAGGTATCTCGGCTGGTAAATCACAAAACAGTTACCGTGGATTAGTGCAAATTAGCCCAAGAGCTGAAAATGCACGTAACTTTTCACAATGTGACTCTCTTTTAATGGGGAATAATTGTGGAGCACATACTTTCCCTTATATCGAAAGTAAAAATCCATCGGCTAAAATAGAGCACGAAGCAACTACAAGTAAAATTGGAGAAGATCAAGTTTTTTATTGCAACCAAAGAGGTATTCCGACTGAAAAAGCGATTGCCTTAATTGTAAATGGTTTCAGTAAAGATGTATTGAACAAATTACCAATGGAATTTGCTGTTGAAGCTCAAAAATTATTAGAGATTTCTTTAGAAGGATCTGTAGGTTAATTGCAAAATGGAAGGTAAAAAAGTAATCATTTTAGGTTCATCCAGAAAAAACGGAAACACAACCCGAATTGTGGATGAAATTTCTAAAGATACCGGAATCGATGTAATTGATTTAAGTGATTATAATATTTCTTATTATGATTACGAAAGCAAAAACAAAGAGGATGACTTTCTTCCTTTAATAAGAAGAATACTTGAACAGTACGACACTTTAATTTTTGCAACGCCAATTTATTGGTATAATATGAGCGGAATAATGAAGGTTTTCTTTGATCGCTTTTCGGATTTAATCCGAATTGAAAAAGAAACCGGAAGAAAACTTAGAGGAAAGAAAATTGGCGTGATATCAAATTCACACGACAATGAAATTGAAGAAAGTTTTTACATTCCTTTCAAAAAATCAGCCGATTATTTAGGCATGGAATATTTAGGACACGCGCATTTTAATGCTAACATCCTAAACCAAACAACAAAAATAGAATTGACATTTATATAAAATAAAAAAAACAATGTTATCAATAAAAAACCTTCACGCCTCAATTGGTGATAAAGAAATCCTTAAAGGAATTAATATAGAAGTTAAAGCTGGCGAAGTACACGCTATCATGGGACCAAACGGTTCAGGAAAAAGTACACTTTCGGCTGTAATTGCCGGAAACGAAAACTACGAAGTTACTGACGGACAAGTTTTCCTTGACGGAGAAGATCTTGCTGATCTTGCTCCAGAAGAAAGAGCACACAAGGGAGTTTTCCTTTCGTTTCAATATCCTGTAGAAATTCCTGGAGTAAGTGTGACTAACTTCATGAAAACTGCAATCAACGAAACTCGTAAAGCAAATGGTCAGGAAGAAATGCCTGCAAACGAAATGCTAAAAGTAATTCGTGAGAAATCTGAATTGTTAGAAATCGATCGTAAATTTTTATCTCGTTCTTTAAACGAAGGTTTTTCAGGAGGAGAGAAAAAAAGAAACGAAATTTTTCAAATGGCAATGTTAGAACCAAAATTAGCTATTCTTGACGAAACCGATTCTGGTCTTGATATCGATGCTTTAAGAATTGTTGCTAATGGAGTTAACAAATTGAAAAGCGAGAAAAACGCAATTATCGTTATCACACACTACCAACGTTTGTTAGATTACATCGTTCCGGATTTCGTTCACGTTCTTTACAACGGAAGAATCGTAAAATCAGGCGGAAAAGAATTAGCTTACGAATTGGAAGAAAAAGGATACGACTGGATTAAAGCGGAGAATTAAATTTGTTTCAAGTTTCATGTTTTTTTAGTTTCAAGTTGAGCTACATTTGTAGGTTTAAACTTAAAAATTAAAAAACAGAAATATGGCAACAATTAACAGATTTGAGGATTTAGAAATTTGGAAAGAAGCTCGACGATTAGCGAAAGAAGTTCATCTTATCGCAGTTCATACAGAGTTAAGATCAGATCTCAGATTTAAAAATCAAATAAAAGCTTCTTCTGGCTCAGTGATGGATAATATTGCTGAAGGATTTGAAAGAGACGGGAATTTAGAGTTTCGACAATTTCTATCAATAGCAAAAGGTTCTGCAGGAGAAACAAGATCTCAGCTTTATAGAGTTTTTGATTTTGAATATATTTCGGAGCAAAAATTTGAAGCTTTAAAAACAGATTACGGAAATTTAAGTGGTAAAATAAAAAACTTTATTACTTATCTCAATAAAAAAGATTTCAAAGGAAATAAGTTTCAGTAGAAAACCTGAAACTGAAACAATACGGATTCAAAGGAATTAAGTCACAACAGGCAACCTGAAACTTGAAACCTGAAACACCGAAGGAAACAAAAACAAAATGGATTTAAAAGAAAAATTAGTATCGTCTTTTATGGCTTTTGAAGAGCGTGTCGATGTACATTCAGATTTACACGACATACGCACAAATGCTTTAAAAAACTTTGAAAATAAAGGTTTCCCAACCAAAAAAGAAGAAGCTTGGAAATATACATCGCTAAACGCCATCTTAAAAAATGACTTTACGGTTTTTCCTAAGCAAGAAAATGCAATCGAATTTAATCAGGTAAAAAAATACTTTTTACACGAAATCGACACTTATAAATTAGTGTTTATCGATGGCGTTTTTAGTTCGCATTTGTCTTCTACAACACATGACGGAATCGATGTTTGCTTGATGTCATCGGCATTGACTAAACCAAAATATAAAATGATTATTGATACTTACTTTAATCAAATCGCAAGTAAAGATGACAGCTTGACTTCATTGAATACTGCTTTTGCAAGCGAAGGAGCTTTTATCAATATTCCGAAGAAAAAAGTTGCAGATAAGCCAATTGAGATTATGTATTTCTCTACAGGAAACGAAGCTGCTTTAATGGTTCAGCCAAGAAATTTGGTTATTGTGGGCGAAAATTCACATGTTCAAATTATCGAGCGTCACCAAAGTTTGAATGAAAATCCAGTTTTAACCAATTCGGTTACAGAGATTTTCGCTCAAAAACGTGCGATAGTTGATTATTACAAAATTCAAAACGATAATAGTGAAGCCAATTTAATTGACAACACTTACGTTTCGCAACAACAAGAAAGTCATGCTTATGTGCACACTTTCTCTTTTGGAGGAAATCTTACGCGTAACAACTTAAATTTTTATCACTTTGGTGAAAGATTGACAAGTACGCTTAACGGAATTTCTATCTTAAATGACAAACAACACGTTGATCATTATACTTTGGTAAACCACGCAACGCCAAATTGCGAAAGTTTCCAGGATTATAAAGGAATTTTCTCTGATCGTTCAACAGGAGTTTTCAACGGAAAAGTTTTGGTAGAAAAAGAAGCTCAAAAAACAAATGCTTTCCAAAAAAGCAACAACATTTTATTGAGTGATAAAGCTACTATCAATGCAAAACCACAATTAGAAATTTTTGCAGATGACGTAAAATGTTCTCACGGTTGTACAGTTGGACAACTTGACGAAACTGCAATGTTCTACATGCAATCTCGTGGAATCCCGAAAAAAGAAGCTAAAGCTTTATTGATGTACGCATTCTCAAATGCCGTTATTGAAAGCATCAAAATACCGGAATTAAAACAAAGAATTACTAAAATCATTGCCATGAAATTAGGCGTGAATTTAGGATTTGATTTGTAAAATTGTTTAACCGCAAGGTTCGCAAAGAATTACGCAAAGGTCGCAAAGTTTAGTTTTAAACTTTGCGACCTTTGCGCTTTTATACCTTGCGTTCTTTGCGGTTAAATTTGTTTTTGATGAAAAGTTTTTAGCAAATTAAAATTACTATCAAAAAGAGGAGAATAAAAAAAGTTTATCGGTTTCTCTTCTAAAGTCGCTTTGAATATAATTTTCCCCATACCTATCTTCTCTATATTCTTTAAATCAATTTTTATATCATCGAAATAAATAGCATTTTCATCAAATTCTATTGTTTTAAATCTCTTGAATCTTTTATTTAAAAAGAAACCCCAAGAAGAAAGCAATACACAAGAAATAATTGCCGAAACTTCCTCAATCAATATACTATATATCACAAATCCCAATGACCCTATAAAAATTATTTTAAAAACTAAACGGTATAAAAAACTAATTTCATGGTTTAATTTATACTTCATAAAACTATTTTTTAACCGAAGAAATTATCCCCTTCAAAAAACCATTAAAATCAAATCCAGGTTCTTCTTCCTTCACTCCCATTCTCACGATTACCATATCCAGAGATGGAATAATCGCCACCATTTGACCTTGATATCCGCTGCAATAAAACATATCTCTAGGAACATCCGGGAATTTTCCTCCAGCGTTTAACCAAAATTGAGCCCCATATTTACCTTCCGAAGTATTCGTTGGAGTTGCAGTATATTTTACCCAACTTTCGTCTAAGATTTGCTCACCGTTCCAATTTCCTTTATGGAGATATAATAATCCAAATTTCGACCAATCGCGCGGTGTTGCCCATCCGTATGACGAACCAACAAAAGTTCCCGACATATCTTGTTCAACAATCATCGAATTCATTCCGATTTTATCAATTACGGCGCTATACCAAAAATCAAGATACTCTTGTTGCGTTTTAAATTGTGCTCTTAAAATTCTGGATAATAAATTCGTCGTTCCTGAAGAATAATTCCAATGTGTGTCTGGTTTGAATTGTGCCGGTTTATCCATTTGAACTTTCCCCATATCTTCGGCCTGAAAAAGCATTTTTGTAGCATCGCAAATCGTGCTGTAATTCTCTTCCCATTCTAAACCGGAATTCATGTGAAGTAAATCATTTATCGTGATAATTTTACGATCATCATTTTTCCATTCGGCAATTGGAGCCGGTTTATAAATATCAATTTTTCCTTGTTTGACTAAAACTCCAAAAGCAGAACTTGTAATACTTTTTGTCATCGACCAACCTAAAATTTTACTGTCTTTATTAAAACCAGTATCATATTTTTCGCCAATCAATTTATCTTTATATAAAACTACAACAGCGCGCGTACGTTTTGCCTTTCCTCCATTTTTATCGAAAGAATCATCAATGGCTTTCTTCAATTTTGAATAATCAACATTCGAAAAAGCAGAATCCTTCGGTTCATTATTCCCGTAAGGAAAAGGAAGATTATTTACCATTTTGGTTCTCTTTGGAAGCAAATAAGGTTTCGAAACATCATAATCATCATTAATTAAAGTCGCTCCAAGTCCTTCACGATAAATTGCTTTTCGCTCTTTTAAACCATAAACATTTGAAGTTGCAAATTTTCCGGCATCATTAATTGTATTTGTTGCCAAATCAATCATATCAATATCATTGTCGGTTTTCTCGATTAATTCTTTCGATCTATGATCTAAAAAATGCCCCGACGCAATACTTTTGGCTGAAAAGCCGGAAATCAAATCCAATTTCGGATAAGTTGTGAATCCAAAATACAGAAATGCAAGAACTAAAACAAGCGCAAGTAATTTGAGAAATTTTTTCATAATTATAGTTAGATGTTTTTAATGCAATATAATTAATTTATGTTCACGATATTATGAGTCAATTTAGAATTATAACTCAGAATATTTAGAAAACAGAATCAAATTTTACGGAATCAATATATCAGCTTCTAATTGATGGCACCATAAAAGGAAATTATCGAATAGCCGCATAAAACAATTTAGTTTTAGTACTTTTGTAAATAGAATTTTTCTAAATAAGACATGTTAGACATCCAAAAAATAAGAGCTGATTTTCCGATACTTTCGGAAAAAGTAAACGGAAAACCTTTGGTTTATTTTGATAACGGCGCAACTTCGCAAAAGCCACAAATTGTGATCGATGCAATCGCAAAATATTATCAGGAAATCAATGCCAATATTCATCGTGGCGTTCATACATTAAGTCAATTGGCAACTGATGCTTATGAGATTTCAAGAGTGAAAATCCAACATCATATTAATGCTAAATTTTCGCATGAAGTACTTTTTACTTCGGGAACAACGCACGGAATCAACCTTGTAACAAATGGTTTTGCTTCTATTTTAAAACCTGGTGACGAAGTTGTAGTTTCTTCATTGGAACATCATAGCAATATTGTGCCTTGGCAAATGTTATGTGAGAAAACCGGAGCTACACTTAAGGTTATTCCGATGAATGAAAATGGTGAATTGATCATCGAAGATTTTGATGCTTTACTTTCTGAGAAAACTAAAGTTGTAACCGTAAATCATATTTCGAACGCATTAGGAATCATAAATCCTATCAAATATATTATTGAAAAAGCACACGCTGTTGGCGCAGCCGTTTTGATTGATGGCGCTCAGGCAGTTCCGCATTTAAAACCGGATGTTCAGGATTTAGATTGTGATTTTTATGCTTTTTCAGGACATAAAATGTGTGGTCCAACCGGAACTGGAATTCTTTACGGAAAAGAAGAATGGTTAAACAAATTACCTCCTTATCAAGGTGGTGGAGAAATGATCAAAGAAGTTACTTTCGAGAAAACGACTTATGCTGATCTTCCTCATAAATTTGAAGCCGGAACTCCAAATATTGCTGGAGGAATTGTTTTAGGAACTGCTGTTGATTATTTAAACAACATTGGTTTTGATAATATTCAGGAACAAGAAAATGCACTATTAGCGCACGCTACAAAGCGTTTGTTAGAAATTGAAGGTTTGAAAATTTACGGAACCGGAAAAAATAAAGCTTCTGTGGTTTCGTTTAATATTGACGGAATTCATCCTTATGATATTGGTTCAATTATCGATAAATTAGGAATTGCCGTTAGAACCGGACATCATTGTGCTCAACCTATCATGAATTTTTTCTGTATTCCGGGAACTATTCGTGCTTCATTTTCTTTTTACAATACAATCGAAGAAATTGATACAATGGTTGAAGCGGTTAAAAAAGCAAAAACCATGTTAAGCTAAAAAAACTCTTTTATATGAAAATATTATCTTTATTGCTCTTAACGATTTTCATCGGGACAAGTTGTTCAAGTCAAAAAACAGCCGATATGACAAGTACACAAATAGAATATTCTGCAATGTCTCGTGGTCTTTACAAAAAGATAATGGTTCAAAATAAAACAGTTTCTATTATAAATGGTAAAAATACCGAAGCAGTAGAAAGCAAAATAAGCGACGCAAAATGGAAACAAATTGCAACAGAATTTTCAAAGGTTAACTTAGAAAGTATTCCAACTTTAAAAGCTCCAAGTGAAAAACGTTTTTATGATGGCGCTGCAATTGCAAACTTAAAAGTTGTCCAGAATCAGAAAACATATGAAACTAAAGGTTTCGACAATGGCAATCCTCCAAAGGAAATAGAAAAATTGGTAAATTTGCTACTGGATTTTACGAAAGAATAATTATGACAATAAAAGAAATACAAAACGAAATAATAGACGAATTTTCGATGTTTGATGATTGGATGCAGCGTTATGAATACATCATCGAATTAGGAAAAAGTCTTCCGTTAATCAAAGAAGAATACAAAACTGACGATAATTTAATCAAAGGCTGTCAGTCAAAAGTATGGTTGCAAGGTGAACAAAACGATGATAAAATTGTTTTTACTGCAGATAGCGATGCCATTTTAACCAAAGGGATTATTGCAATTTTAATTCGTGCTTTCTCTAATCAAAAAGCTGAAGATATTATAAATGCCGACACTCAATTTATTGACGATATTGGTTTAAAAGAACATTTGTCAGCAACTCGTGCAAACGGATTGGTTTCGATGATTAAAAACATCAAAATGTACGCTTTGGCTTTTGATTCAAAAAACAAAAACTAAACTTTTAAACCATATAAGTTATATAAGACAATATAAGCTTTGTGTTTACTTTGCAAACAAAATAAAGAACATTTAAGTTTGCTGTTAAATGAAGTTCTATTATATAGTAAAAAACAATTAAAGTAAGTTTTATCTTTCTTTTTATTTTTATATCTTGCTAAGAAAGCATGATTACAAAGAAATATTTGACTGATTTAATTTACCATGTAAATGGAGCCGCAATTGAAGTTCATAAAAATATTGGAGCCGGACTTTTAGAGAATATTTATCATAAATGTATGATTAAGGAATTATCTCTAAGAGGAATTAATTTTCAATCTGAATTAATAATTCCGGTTGAATATAAAGGCTTAAAATTGGAATCTGATTTAAGATGTGATTTATTTATTGAAAACTGCTTAGTTCTTGAATTGAAAGCGGTCAATCAAATCATACCAATTCATATTGCAAAATTAATGTCATACATGAAGCTTTTAAAATCCCCAATAGGATTAATGATAAATTTCAATGTTACAAATATTTATCACGAAGGTCAAAAAACATATATCAACGAATTATACCGTTGGTTAGAAGATTAACAAATAAAGAATAACCATATAATAATAAGTGCAATGCTTAAATGAGCTTATATACTTATATGGTAAAACACAAAAAAAAATGGAACAAGAAATAGACACAAACGAATTAGGAGAATCAATTGTAAAAGTTTTAAAAGGCATTTACGATCCAGAGATTCCTGTAGATATTTACGAATTAGGTTTGATTTATGACGTAATGGTAAATACTGATTTCGAAGTAAAAATCTTAATGACTTTAACGTCTCCTAACTGTCCAGTTGCGGAAAGTTTACCGAGAGAAGTTGAAGAAAAAGTAAAAACAATTGAAAACATAAAAGATGTTGATGTTGAAATTACTTTTGATCCGCCTTGGAGTAAAGATTTAATGAGCGAAGAAGCAAAATTAGAATTAGGAATGCTTTAATATTTGTTTCAGGTTTAACGTTTCAAGTTTCACGTTACAGAACTTGAAACTTGAAACGTTAAACTTGAAACCATTTTTCATATGGAAGAAATCATTAATAAAGTTGCCAATAGCGCATTAGAGGTTTTCGATCTTGAGGATTATTATCCAAAAGGAGCTCGTGTGCAAATTGATATTTCGCAATGGCTTTTAGAAGGTTTTTTATTGAAAGAAAAAGACTTTAGAGAGCATTTAAAAAATCACGATTGGTCACAATATCAGGATCAATATGTGGCAGTAAATTGCAGTACAGATGCTATAATTCCTGCTTGGGCATTAATTTTAGTAGCCGTACAATTAGCTCCATTTGCAAAAAAAGTAGTAAATGGAACAATCGAAGATCTTGACTCTAGTTTATACGAAGAAATCTTGCCTACAATTGATTATTCTGCATACAAAAGTAAACCTGTTATTGTAAAAGGGTGTTCCAGAAAGCCAGTTCCAATGCGAGCGTATATTTTGGCTACAACTTACTTACAGCCATTTGCAAGAAGCATTATGTATGGCGAAGCTTGTTCTGCAGTACCTTTATACAAAGAATCTAAGAAATAACTTCCTTTTATAGACAATAAATCCTACACCTTTTCACGGTTTTTAGTATATTTGTTAATACACTTAAATTAAAAACCATGAGAAAGCTAGCTTTATTACTCTTCGTTTTAGCGAACTTAACTTTTGTTCAAGCCCAAAATTCAGAAAAAGAATTAATTCAGAATACAGAAAAAGCAGTCAAGAAAATAAATGATACTATCGAGGGCGAAGGCTGGAAAGCAAAAGGAACAGTCTCACTTTTGTTAAATCAGTCAAGCTTCAACAATTGGGTTGCAGGTGGTGAAGATAGTTTTTCAGGTACTTTAGGAATCAACTATGATTTCAATTATAAAAAAAACGATCTTACCTGGGATAACAAGGTTTTAGCCTCTTACGGTCTTTTACAAACTAAAAATGCTGACTTCGAAAAGAAAACTGATGACCGCTTTGAATTCAATTCAATTGTTGGAAAAAAAGCTTTTGGTCAATGGTATTATTCTTATTTTCTAAATTTTAGAACTCAGTTTACAACTGGTTATTTATATGGCAAAGATGCGAACGGAAAAGAAATCAGAACCGAAAACACAAAATTCATGTCTCCGGGCTATCTAACTACTGGCCCAGGTATTTACTGGACAAAAGATGATAATCTAAAAATAAATTTTGCACCTCTAACTTCAAAATTCACTTTTGTAGATGGTGCTTATACTTCAGGTATCGATCAGGCAACTGGTTTACCATATGTTAGTGGAGATTATTTTGGCGTAGACGCAAATAAAACGATGCGTTATGAACTGGGTTTCTATGCCTCTGTTTATTACAAATTAGCCATTATGACCAACGTGACCGCCGAAAATATTCTGAATTTATATTCTAACTATTTAGAAGATCCTCAAAACGTAGACATTAATTACTCGCTGAATATTGTCATGAAAGTAAATAAATTTTTATCTGCTAACTTATCCTTTCAGGCAATTTATGATGACAACGCTTTTCAAGGTTTTCAAACCAGAGAAGTGTTTGGTTTAGGAGTTAATTTCGGATTTTAATCTGAAACTGTATTTTACCGCAAGGAGCGCAAAGGTCTTATTCGTAGATTGCGCTTATTAAACACAAAGTTCGCAAAGCTATATGTAAAATTAGCTTTGCGAACTTTGTGTTTTATGGAGATACTTTAATATAAAAATCTTTGCCCTCTTTGTGGTAAAAATTTCTATTTATTCTTCATCTTGTTCTTCTTCTTTTTCGATTGCATCTTTATAATCCGGATACAAGAATTTATTATAAGGAAATCTCGTGATATGAATCTGACGAACAGCTTCATAAACTCTTTCTCTAAACTCCTCAAAATTCTCTTTGTTCGTAGCCGAAATAAACAATGCATTATCTTCGCCTAAACGATGCATCCAAGTTGTTTTCCACTCATCAAGTGTATAATGTCTTGGTGTTTTTTCTGTCATCAAATCATCTTCATCAATCGTCAAATGTTTATAAGCATCGATTTTATTAAAAACCATTATAACAGGTTTTTCATGTGCTTTTATATCCTGCAAAGTCTGATTTACAGATTCAATATGATCTTCAAAATCAGGATGCGAAATGTCTACAATGTGCAACAATAAATCGGCTTCGCGAACTTCATCAAGTGTACTTTTGAAAGAATCAACCAATTGTGTTGGCAGTTTTCTAATAAAACCTACTGTATCTGAAAGCAAAAATGGCAAGTTTTTAATAACCACTTTTCGAACCGTGGTATCCAGAGTCGCAAATAATTTATTCTCAACAAAAACATCACTTTTACCTACGGCATTCATCAAAGTCGATTTTCCAACATTGGTATAACCAACTAATGCAACACGTACCATAGCACCACGATTGCTTCGTTGAACACCCATTTGTTTATCGATCGTTTCGATTTTATCTTTCAATAACGAAATTCTGTCACGTACAATACGTCTATCTGTTTCGATCTCCGTTTCTCCGGGACCACGCATACCAATACCACCTTTTTGACGCTCAAGATGTGTCCATAATCCCGAAAGTCTTGGCAATAAATAGATACATTGCGCCAACTCAACCTGAGTTCTTGCGTATGAAGTTTCGGCTCTTTGCGCAAAAATATCCAGAATCAAATTGGTTCTGTCTAAGATTTTACAATCTATAATTTTAGAAATATTTTTTTGCTGTGATGGTGATAATTCGTCATCAAATATTAAAGTCGATATATCATGTTCTTTTACAAAAAGATTGATTTCTTCTATTTTTCCTGTTCCAACAAAAGTCTTTGGGTTTGGACGCTCCATTTTTTGCGAAAAGCGTTTAATAACTTCACCTCCAGCGGTAAAAGTCAAAAACTCCAATTCATCCAGATATTCGTTAAGTTTTTCCTCACTTTGATTTTGAGTTACAATACCAACAATGGCTGTTCTCTCAAAATTTATAACTTCTTTTTCTAACATAGCTTTGAATAAGGTGCAAATTTAATGATTTGTAAGGTACTAACACTTATAGAATTTCTTTTTTAAGTTCTTATTAGCACTTTATCATGTTGTCTAAAAACAGAAACCATCTAAAAATTAAAAATATCAAGAACTTAATCTCAATAAAATCTAATTTTTAAATGGTTTTTAATTAAGTCGAAAGACAAAAATTATTCGTAAATAAATGTTTTTTCAGTTTTTACGATTCCATTTTCTTCAATTTGAGAACATGAGATCGGAAAATTTAATTTATTGTATTTGTATTTTCTGCTTACAGCAACTAAAACTGTAGACGATGGACTAAAGTTTACTTCGTTATTATAAGAGATTGCTTCAAAGCTAAATTCATCTTCATGATAAGAAATCATCGGTACAATTACTTTATAATTATCCCCAAAAAGGCTTTGAACAATTAACTGATCTACAGATTTTTTGTCATCGAAAGTATAGGTTTTAGAAATTTTATCTCCAACCAAACCTTTATGTTTTACAACATTATCATTGGTATAAACATATTCGATTTTACCAATAATTGCTTTATTTCTATCACGTGAAGTACGTCTTACGATAATCCCATTTTCGACGATATATTCGATATCATCAACTAAATTCTGATGATTTGTACTTTTTTTTGTTGTTACTTTTATCCTTGCACCTTCATAAGCAAAGGTTACAACTTTAGTAATATAATCAGGTCCTTCCTGATATTTCTTTACAAATTTTGTAATGTTGTTATCTGCATCGTAAGAGTAGTTTACGACTTCTTTCCAATCACTTCCAACTTTGTCTTTTACGGTCATATCCAACAATCCTTTAGGATTGTAAAAGAAATGCTGTATAACATCTGAAGTGGTAATAGTCTGGATTTTTCCGTCTTTAAACACAACTGTTTTATTTACGATTTCTCCATCTTTAGAGTTTTGATAATTTGTTTTAACAATGTTAATTTGTTTTAATCGAACGGGGCTGTCCTGACTGTGCAGCATGCATGGTAAAACCATCATCATGATGGCGATAAAGTAGGTTTTCATGTAGTATTTGTATTAGTTTGGGATGACCAAAATACAAAATTCTATCAAATTTTAACAGTTTAAATCTCAAAAACAGTACACTATTAAATTATTATCTAAAAATCAACACTTTAAATATATTTTTAAAGAAAACAGAACCTACTTTTCACCAAAAATTCTAACATCATCCACCATAAAAGCACCGTTAAGGGTTTTATCTTTTCCAGATCCGATGTACTTAAATGCAATATGAATATTTCCTGAATACGAAGACAAATCAATTCCCCCTGAGCTTATAAACTGTCGGGAAGGCGTTGACAATGATGGAAAATTAGCCTCTAGTTTTGTCCAATTTGCTTTAGTAACACTTGATCCGTTAAAGTCTGTTGACACATAAACTTCTAACGAATTCAACGGAGAATCCACTTTTAAATCATGCTGCGCGCTTCTAAAAGAGAATACCACATTTTTATAATCGCCTAAGTTTATTTTTGGAGTTACGAGCCATGCAATATTTTCGGCAGCTGTTGTACTTGTTGTATTAAACTCTGCATATCCGTTTCCGGCATACAACATGCTTTTCCATAATTTTGAAGCTTTTTGCACAATATTACTCCAACCCGGCAAAGCAAAATTCACATTATTCTTTACCGTTTGAAAATCTTCATCAAAAAATGGAATGTTTCTTTTGCCGTTCATTTCCACATCTTTTTCTGATCTAATCATCAGTTGATAGTCTGATCCAAATTTTGTCAATATCCCTCTGACTTTTCCACTTCCTTCGGGCACAAAATGATCTGCAAAACTGGCGTAACCACTTGTCCTGAATATAATTTGATTACCTGTTTTATCTCTTAAATTCCAATTTGTAGAACCTCCAACATTATTTGATTCTTCAAAATAATGACGTCCAATTGCTGCTTCTGTAAATTGCACGTTTGTTAATTCTATTAATGTATTGAGTTTGCTTTCGTTTAATGCTTCTTCGATAGAAACCGTCTGGACCAATTGACTTTCATCAATAATAGTACAGGAAGCGTTTAATACATTTTTATAATCATTTTGCGAAACCCTCCCAATTGTTGGATCTCCGGCATTACTTACATACAAACTTCCGATGCGTAAACCTTCAAAATACAGATCTGTAAACTGATTTTTAAGTTTTATGTAAACTTTATTTCCAATACGAAAATCAATATAGGAGTTTGAAACATCAACCGGAATACTGAATCCTATTGCTGGTGTTTGGTGCGTTGCCAAGGTTTGAAATGAAATGGCCTTAAAAAAGTTCCCTTCTTGATCACTTGATACAACGTATGCCTCAATTACATCATTATAACTGTATTGTTTAGGAACTGAACCTGACATGTCCTTCACTTTTTGAACGGTTTGATTTAGGATCAAATCAGGTTGTGTACATGCCAATTTTGGAATTTCGACTTCGTTGTTGCAACTATAAAAAAAGACGAATAAGAATGTATAAAAGGGAATTAAGATTCTATTTTTCATTAAAAATATGTTTTTAAAATTTTATAAACTGATGCTCAGATTCACGAAATAAGTTCGTCCATATCCGTAAAAATATTTGGGTCCAAATGATGGTGTTCCACTTGATACATCTTGATTAAGTGCTCTAAAATTGGCGTTTCTGGCTTGTTCAAAACCACCTGTTTTATAGGTTAAATCCAGGACATTGTTTATGCTCGCAAAAAGTCCGATATATTTTCGGGAGATTCGCCAGGACTTGCCGCCGGAAACATTTAAGAGTACCATTGGATCAAATTTTTCTTGTTTTAGTAATGTAAATGTGCGCTCTTCAGTCGCTTCGGGAAAAACAAGACCACTTATCGAATTTTTATAAAACCTTGCTGTTCTGGCAATAGGCGAAACATCAATATAACTTTCCGCCATATAATTAATATTCGATGCCAGCCACCAATATTTTGGATCTCGATATTCCAATCCAAATGAATAAGCTTGTTGTGGCATTCCTGATTGTTTGTAATTTTTAAGATAAGATTCTCCAAAATCAAAAGTTGCCTGACTATCTCCTTTGGCTACATTTGCATCATTTGTTATTGAAACATTTGGATTACTATTGTAGGTATAATTGCCATAAGCAGCAGAAAAAGTCGTTTTTAATGTTATCGAAATTTGATATTCAAAACTCAGTTCAAGCCCAATATTTTTCTTGTCTAAATGAGTTAAAGTTTGACTGACAAAAGCATCTGTACTATTGTAACTTGCGCCTCTGTCAAAAATTCCCTCGGCATAAAAAAAGGATGTTTTGGTTGTATTTTTTATCAAAGTATAATATCCTGTAACTCGCATTTTAAGACTAGGAGAATGATAAACATAATTCGCTTCGGCACTACTTATATTTTCATTTTCGATTCCGTCAACAATTGAATTATTTAAACGTGAATTCGAAAATGTGTTTCGAAGTGATGGCGCTCTTGTAAGATGCATTCCGTTAAAAAACAACCACTGTTTTCCTGAAATTTTATAGGTGAATCCGCCTTTAAAACCAAAGTTTTCAAAATTGACTTTTTCACTTTTTCCAAGAGAAGATGTTGGGTAAATTCCGTTTTGATACAATCCTTCTCTTTGATAATTTGAAAAGGAATAAGATTGTCCTAAATAAAAATCAACCTTATTATAAGAGAATTTAAACTGTGTAAAAGCATCAATTGTAGTTGCTGTAAAATTATAATTATAACCATAAATATCTCCTTCTTTTACTTGACGATTCGGATTCTGCAAATCTGATTGCCCTTCATTTCCGCTGTAAAAAGTGTCTATGTCTTCAAAATATTGTCCTCCAAGTAAATCTAAAAGATATTGAAACTGATGTGATTTTAAATTTCTAAAAGTAAGTCCGCCGTCAAAAACACTATTTTCTGAAAGCTGTATGTTTAAATTTGAATTTGCCGCAATTGTATTATCGTCGGTTCGATCTTCATACAAAACATAATGACTTTGCGAAGCTTCATAGCCTGTAATCACTCCATTAGAATTTATAATTGGCTTTTGATTTGCCTGATATATTGCTTCCCAATCTATTTGAGGCTTTTCCAGAAACGCTATTCTGCTTTTCTCGGCACTTTCATAATCCGGCGTGAATTCTCCCGAAAATTCTCCATTATCTTTTGCATAAAGAGAACTGTAATAACTTGGTAATTTTCGATAATAATTAGGATCCGGACTGTTTGCGTTTTGATAATCTATTGTGCTGTTTCCTACTTTTCCAAACTGATACATTATGCTCGAATTCAGATTTGTTTTTTCATTTATCTTAAAATAATGATTGAGCATTAACAACGGTTCTTCGACTTTCTTAATTCTGGCGTTTCGTTTTTCATCATTCTGAAAACCCCAATATGAATTGTATTTCTCGTTCGTTAATTGTGTTACTTCATTTGTGTTTGCCGAATTTTTTGCGCGAGAACTTGGTGTATAAAACCCGGTAAAATTTAAAGATTGTCTTTTGTTTAATTTCCTTTCTACGCTAATAAAAAAGGATTCGGCATCAAAATTTGTTCCTTCAAAATAGCCTTCTCCAGACCAGCGTTTTCCAGCCGAAATCGCATAAGCCCAACCAGAAGCATTCATTCCTGAAACATAAGTACCAATTGCTCGTAAATTGTAAGTTGTATTGCTTCCTGAGAAGGTAAGCTGAGTGCCTTTTCTATACGTTGAAGCCCGGGTAAATATTTGCTGTGTTCCCAAAATACCTCCAAATGTATAGTTTGACGCTGCTGCTCCAACAGAAAATTCCTGATTTCTAAGTACATTATTCAAACCGCCCCAATTGCTCCATTGTGGTCTTCCGTCATAGATTTTGTTCATCACCATGCCATTTAACATCATGGTTCCGTTTTCGCTGTCTAAACCGCGAACTCTAAATCGGGCTTGACCCCAATTGAAAGCCGAAGCTTGCATGAAAGCATCTTTTGAGGATTGTAATAAACCGGAAGTCATTTCTGATGAACTGCTATCATCTGACAAATCGCTTTCTAATAAAGAAATTAAGGCTGAAGGTGTTTCATCTGAAAAACGATCTTCTAATTGAAGTATTCCTAAATTTACTTGTCGTCCAAGGTTTGACTGGACTTTTAAAAGCAAATCTTTATAACCCTGACTGTGCAGTAAAAGCAATTGTTCACCTGTTTTTACAGAATGTAATTCAAATTTTCCGCTTTTGTTTGTGAGTTGCGTCACTGCCGAATTTTGAATACTTACAACAACATTTTCTAAAGGATTTTGTGTTTTCGAATCCAGTACTATTCCAACGAATGTGGTTTCCTGTTGTGGAAAAGCAACCTTAAAAGACAATAAAATAAAAAGCAACACGTATTTTTTTCCCATGGAAATCCCCAACTTATTTTTGATAAATAGTTTTTAGATTAAAAATGCTTTGGTTCTCAAAACATTTTAATCTTTACATCAAAAGATAAAATTGGTTTCTGGAAAAAAGTTGTGCAAAATTCAAAATCAACAAAACAAATAGTGACTTGAAGTCAAATGTAATTAAAAAATTAACAAGAAATTACTTTATTTTTAACTTTTACTAAAAAAGAAATCTATTGCTTTGATCTACAAGCTCTACCGAGAGGGATATTATTCTGAAGTTCTTATTTTAGATACCAAAAAGGCAATCAAAACACCAAAAACTCCTATAAAAGCAAAAGAAAATTTAAGTCCAAAAGTTTCTGCAATGTGACCAATAACTGGTGGTCCCATTAAAAAACCTAGAAAACTTACACTTGAAACTATGGTTAAAGCTTCGCCTGGCGGAACTGTTGGATTTTTTCCTGCCATGCTGTAAACAGTTGGTACAATTGTAGCAACTCCTAAACCAACTGCCATAAAAGCAATTGTACAAGGAATAATATAAGGTAGAAATACTGCTGTAAAAAGTCCTGCCGAAATCATGATTCCGCTAATTTGCATCACACGTTCACGACCAAATTTATTGATTAATCCATCTCCTAAAAATCTTCCGCTCGCCATCATAATCATGAATGAAGTGTATCCTAAAATCACTAATGGCCCGGGCGCTTTTACGACATCTTTAAAGTAAACTCCGCTCCAGTCAAACATTACTCCTTCGCTTGCCATGCTGCAAAAACCAATTACACCAAGCCAGATTAAGGCACTATCCGGTTTTACAAATAGTTTTTTCTTTTCAGAAGTTTTATGTTTAATTTTTTCTTTGGCTTTGACCAAAAATTTAAAATTAAAAGCAATCATTATTAGAACAATTCCTCCAACAATTATAAAGTGATGCAATGGCGTGAGGTTTAATGCCAGCATTCCTAAACCAACCAAAGCTCCTGTAAATCCGGCAAAACTCCACATTCCGTGAAACGATGACATGATGGTTTTTCTAAAAAGAACCTCTGTATAAACGCCTTGTGTATTTACGGCTATATTGGCTAGATTTCCAAATAATCCAAACAGAAATAAACCCAACGATAATTGTAAGGCTGAAGTTGCCAAACCTAAATTAGCAAGACATAAAACATACATTATTAAGGAGAAAACTAAAATACGGTGACTCCCAAATTTGGTTACCATTTTTCCCGAAAAAGGCATAATTACCAATTGTCCCATTGGAAGCGCAAAAAGTATCGAACCAAGATCTCCTTCGGTTAAATGTAAGGCGGTTTTAATATCCGGAATTCTACTCGCCCAAGTTGCAAAACTCAAACCCATTCCGAAATAAAACATTCCAACAGCAAAACGAATTCGGTTTAAATAAGAAGCTTTTGCCTCTCTATAGACTTTCTTGATTTTCCCCTTGGTTTGGAATAATGATAATGGATTGAAATTGATCAAAGCGAATGCATTTTAGATTTAATACCATAAAAGTACTAAAAAGCAATTTTACAGACGATAAAACCCGACTAGTTCGTGAATTTATAACGTTGTATGTTTATAAATTTTTGAGGAACTAAGGTTCTGAGGTACTAAGGGACTAAGGTTTTTTATCTGTCCGCATAAAAAAAGACGCACTGCTGTGCGTCTCTACAGAAAAATATTTGTCTTAAAACAAATCTGTGATAATCCGTTTATCCGCCAAATCTGTGGGCTAAATTTCTACAAATTAATGACTTTTTGTTGTGCATTACTTGCGATTGCAGCTTCGATAATTTGCATGACTTTTACTCCGTCTTGTGCTGTAACTGGTTCAACTTTGTTATTTGCAATCGAATCATAAACTCCTTCAAAAAACGAAAAGTAATTTCCCTGAAGTGTTGGAATTTTCTCTCTGATTTCTTTTCCGTCTATATCTGTGTGCAAAAGTCCTTGTAGGGTTTCAGATTCTGTTCCCCAGGATTCTAGGTTTGGCTTTTTGCCGAGTTTCAATTCGTCTTCCTGAACATCGCCACGAGGTTTTAAGAAAGAACCTTTTTTTCCGTGAATCGTATATGCCGGATTTGCTTCTCTAACAAAGAAACTTGCTTTTAGGCGCACTCTGAAATTTTCGTAAATCAGCAATAAATCAATCCAATCGTCTACTAAAGAATTATCTCTTGTGTAACGAATATCTCCAAAAACCGATTTTGGTGAACCAAATAAACAAACTGCCTGATCGATTAAATGCGGACCTAAATCTTTCAGGATTCCGGCGCCGTCATTTGCGGTTTCTTTGTGTGCTTTTATACTTAATAAAGGATTATATCTGTCGAAATGAAATTCGGCTTCGACCAAATCTCCTAAAACTCCTTCTTTAATTATTTTCTGAACGGTTTTGAAATCACTATCCCATCTTCTGTTTTGAAAAACGGCTAATTTCAATCCTTTCTCTTTTGCGATTGCTCCTAATTCTTCGGCTTCGGCAACAGTTGTAGTGAATGCTTTTTCGACAACGGCATGTTTTCCTGCTAATAATACTTTTTTAGCGTATTCGAAATGTGTTCCAACTGGTGTATTTACAATTACCAAATCGACATCATCTGCCAATAAATCATCTATTGAAGGATAACTTTTTACGCTTGGATAATCTTCCTGAATTAATTTTTTGCTTCTTTCCCAAGAACCTAATAATTCAAATCCCGGATGAATATTTAAAAATGGTGCGTGAAAAACTTTCCCCGACATTCCGTATGATAATAGTGCTGTTTTTATTTTTTGCATTTTGTCTTTTATTTGTTTTGCCACAGATTAAAATGATTAAAAAAGATTATTTTTCGCCACGAATTACACTAATTTTCGCGAATTATAATTTATTAAAACTGAGCAAAAATTTGTGCTAATTTGTGAAATTCGTGGCAACCTTTTTTATTACTTAAATCTTAGCGCGTTCGTATTGTTTTGGCCATTGAATATCGTCGTTTAATTCTTTGGCAAAGTCTAAAGGTAAGTTTGGATTTCTTAGCGATTCTCTGGCGAACAAAACCAAATCGGCCTGATTGTTTTTTAAAATTTCCTCGGCCTGTTTGGCTTCGGTAATTAAACCAACTGCACCGGTTAGAATTTGTGCTTCTTTTTTGATTTTCGCTGCAAAATTAACCTGATAACCTGGTCCAACAGGAATTTTTTGATAAGAAACTAATCCGCCTGACGAAACATCAATTAAGTCTACTCCTTTTTCTTTTAAGATTTTCGAAAGTTGCACAGATTCTTCCGGATTCCATCCTCCTTCTGCCCAATCTGTAGCCGAAATTCTAACGAACAAAGGTAAATCTGAAGGCCATTCGGTTTGAACTGCTTCCAGAATTTCTAAGGTAAAACGAATTCTGTTTTCGAAACTTCCGCCGTATTCATCAGTTCTGATATTTGTTAATGGAGATAAAAATTGGTGCAATAAATAACCATGTGCTGCATGAATTTCCAACACTTTATAACCAGCTTCAACAACTCGTCTTGTTGATGATTTGAAATCTGAAATTATTTTTTGGATTCCGTTTTTGTCTAAAGCTTCTGGAAGAAACGGTTCGTCATCATGATACGGAATCGCGCTTGCCGAAACTGTTTGCCATCCGCCTTGAGCGAAATCTAATTTTTTATTACCTTCCCAAGGAGCAGAAACACTTGCTTTTCGACCAGCATGCGCTAACTGAATTCCCGGAATGGCATTTTGTGAAACGATAAATTCATTGATTGTTTTTAGTTTCTCGATATGTTCATCTTTCCAAATTCCAAGATCTGAAGGTGAAATTCTTGCTTCGGGAGAAACCGCGGTTGCTTCCTGAATTATTAAACCAACTCCGCCACTGGCACGACTGCCAAGATGAACCAAATGCCAATCGTTTGCAAATCCGTCGATTGCGGAATATTGACACATTGGCGAAATAACGATTCTGTTTTTTAATGTAATGTCTTTTATCTTAAGTGGAGAAAATAATAGTGAAGCCATAATTGTAACTTTTAATAGTTTTGTACTACCTATAAGGAATGATAGTCTTTAAAAAAGTAAAGTTAAAGCTTCTTAATAAAAGTAGAATTCTAAATGTTTATTAATTAACAAACATTTAAAGCAAATTCTGTTTATTCTAAAGATTATAGCATTTCTGTTTTCTTCCTGGTAAAGCAAAATGATATCGTGATTGAGTATTAGCATCATTTTTCATCACTAATACTCTAAAGTATCTCTAATTCAGTAAATAAAACAATGCCTTACCGCATACCATACCACAAAAATAAAAAAAACACATACCTATTATTATTGTGTAGATTATAGTGAACATTTGTTTATGTTCTCTACCTAAAAAAATTTCACTTATTGTATTTGATTTCATAAATAATAGATTAAATCCGAGTTTCTTTTTTTTACAATATTAATAGTCTAATGCGCTAAGGTTCTACCCAAAGATTCTCCCTTATCAAATACCTCAGCTAATAAATACAACATAACAAAAATTGAAAGCCAAATGTAAACGCGGTTGCTTTTATAAAATTCCATATTGATCTGTTTGGTTAATTTTTTTAAGAAAATTATGACCAATATACTAAGAATTTACGAAATAAAAACATCCTTAATAAGTTTTTAAAACATTATAATAGGGTATTTTGTAACATTTTAAGCGAATGAGTTACTAATTAAGTAGACACAAAATAAGCTTTCGTTACTTTATTAGAAGTAAGAATCAATTATTAACAAACATTTAAAACCTTAAGTATTATCTTGCGTCTCAAATTAAATCAGAAAACGTTACTTTTGTGCGTTAAATTACGAACTAAAAATACAAAATGGATATAGTTATCAAACTCTCTCAATTTCTATTGAGTTTATCTTTACTTATTATTCTTCACGAATTAGGACATTTTATTCCTGCAAAATTATTTAAAACAAGAGTCGAAAAATTCTACTTATTTTTTGATGTTAAATATTCTCTATTAAAAAAGAAAATTGGCGAAACTGAATACGGAATCGGATGGTTACCGCTTGGAGGTTACGTAAAAATCTCCGGAATGATCGACGAAAGTATGGACAAAGAACAAATGGCTTTGCCTCCGCAACCGTGGGAATTTCGTTCTAAGCCGGCTTGGCAGCGTTTGATCATTATGTTAGGTGGAGTTACTGTAAACTTTATTTTGGCATTCATTATATATATAGGTATGGCGTTTGCTTATGGCGATACTTATATTGCAAATTCTGATTTGAAAGATGGTGTTTTCGTTGAAAATCCAGCTATGATTAAAGCGGGTTTTAAAACTGGAGACAAACTGGTATCTATCGATGGAAAGAAAGTTGAGAACTACGACAATAGTTTAAACATGAATATTATCATGGCTAAACAAGTTTTGATTGAAAGAAACGGTCAACAACAAACCATTGCAATACCAAATGATTTTGTGGATCAATTATCTAAAGAAGAAAAAGGTCTATTGGTTAATATACGTGTACCTTTTGCAATTGGAAAAGTTGATGATGCATCTCCTAATCAAAATTTGAAAGCTAAAGATTTGATTCTTTCTCTTAACGGAGAAAAAGTAAAATATTTTGACGAAGCAAAAGCAATCTTAGCTAATAATAAAGGAAAAACAATTCCTGCTGTTGTTTTGCGTGATTTAAAAGAAACACCAATTACGCTTAAAGTTACTCCAGAAGGAACATTAGGTGTATATGCAGGTGGTTTAGACATGAAATCATTGGAGAAACTAGGTTACTATAAAATTAGCACTAAAAACTACAGCTTCTTTGAATCAATTCCGGTTGGACTAGAAAAAGGTAAGGATCAATTAGTAGGCTACGGAAAACAACTTAAAATGATTTTTAATCCTGAAACTAAGGCTTACAAACAAGTTGGTGGTTTTGCGGCAATTTTTAACATTTTTCCAAGTTCTTGGAGCTGGGAAACTTTCTGGTCAATCACCGCTTTATTGTCAATTATGCTTGGAGTTATGAATTTATTGCCAATTCCGGCACTTGATGGTGGTCATGTGATGTTTTTATTATACGAAATAATTAGTGGTAGAAAACCGAGTGATAAATTCCTTGAAAATGCACAAATGGTTGGTTTCGTTTTACTTATCGCACTCCTTTTGTTTGCTAACGGGAACGATATTTATAAAGCAATTATGAAGTAGAAAAAAAAATTAATAAAAAGTGCAAAAATGTTTTTGAGAATCTAAAAAATGATCTATATTTGCACTCGCTAAAAAGAGCAACAACTTCCTCCTTAGCTCAGTTGGTTAGAGCATCTGACTGTTAATCAGAGGGTCCTTGGTTCGAGCCCAAGAGGGGGAGCAACTTTTTTTAGCAAACATATTTACCTTTAAGGTGATTCCTCCTTAGCTCAGTTGGTTAGAGCATCTGACTGTTAATCAGAGGGTCCTTGGTTCGAGCCCAAGAGGGGGAGCTTATTAAATACCACTTACAATTGTAAGTGGTATTTTTTTTGCCCAAAATTTAGCTTCTACGAATATTGTTTACACTCTTCATTCTGTAAGCTAAATTTCTCAAAAGAACATCCGAATATAAAATTCAATCATTACTAATCGAGAAGCACATTAAAAAATGGAATCAAAAAATTTAGAAAATTTCCAAAAGCTAGTTTCTAACGAGCAGTCAGGTTGGTTAGAAAAATTTTCCTATTACAAAGCCAACAAAAAATGGATAGATCAATCTTCAAAAGTTGCAATTAATATTCTGGAAGCATTAAAACAAAAAGGATTATCTCAAAAAGATCTAGCCCAAAAAATGAATGTTTCTGCACAACAAATAAACAAGATACTTAAAGGTCAACAAAATTTAACTCTTGAAACCATAAGCAAACTTGAAAACACATTAGAAATTTCATTAATAGAAATTAAAAGCATTTGACAATAAAAAAGACTATCATGTGATAGTCTTTTTTGTTCTATAGAATAACATTTAAAATTTTACTTCTTAGCGACCTGATTTGCCAGGTTTTTACTTTCGAATAATATCATCATCTCATTTGCTTTTTCGGGTTGGTTGCTTTCTTTTAAGGACTGTGCATATCGATAATAATATATGGAATCTAAATCTGTATTTTCTTCGAGTAGCTGTGCGTAATATTTGGCAGCGGTTTCCATGTCATTGTCAAAATAAGACTTGTCTGCTACTTTTTTGAGCATATCCAGAGATTTATAACCTTTGTCTATGATTTTCTCATAAGTGTTTACTACATTAATTTTAATGAATTTCTCTTTTTTTGACGGAGCCAAAACCTCAACCTTAACCGGTTTAATAACTACTTTGGCACTATCAACAACAGCTTTTGAATTCATACCTATTTCAACTGTTTTTATTTTTGGCTTTTTGTATATTGGAGTTACCGTTCTGGTATTGTTTGGACCAAGATCGTAGGTATTGACCATGTCTAGTTTTGAGACTTCGTATCTGGTTACTCTTCTTCCAAAGGTCATATTGATCGTTTCTTCGACACAATAAGACTCTATAACAAGATCATTACCATCTGAGGCATTATCGGGCTGCAAATGTGCATTTCCTGTTGCTGCAATGACAGGAGCGTGACTAGGGGCTTTACGCTGAGCAAAACAGTTAAAAGAAAACACGCATACAAGTACGGTAAAAAGTAGTGTAGTAGTTTTCATGATGACTTTATTTAGTTGTTTGCAACAATAAAGGTACTTCATGTTCTCTTTTTTACTTTATTATCCCTATGAACGACTTTAAAAGTCGTTTAAGTGCTTGTTTTCTTCATGTTAAAACTATTATTAAAGCTTTCTATAATAGATTGAATTGTTATCTATACGAAAAATCGTATTTTTGCTTGACGCACTGCAAACATTAAAAAATGTATCACACAGAAGCAAATCTGTAATGTACTATAACCTTAAATTCTCAAGAATTTTAAATATCTTTGAATCATGAGCACACTAACAAAACCAAATCATATAGGGCGAAAAATTAGCCGTATTCGTGAACTTCGTGATATGAAACAGGAAGCACTGGCACAAGCTTTAGGAACAAACCAACAAGCTATTTCGGCTATTGAAAACAGCGAAACAATAGATGAGGAAAAACTGAAAGCAATTGCCGAAGTTTTAGGCGTGTCTGTTGAAGGAATTAAGAATTTCTCCGAAGAAGCGGTTTTAAATATTATTGGAAACACATTAAATGACGGAAGCGTTATTAATGGAAATGCATACAATTGCAATTTTAATCCTCTTGATAAAGTTGTAGAACTTTATGAGCGTTTGGTTCAGTCTGAAAAAGAGAAAGTGGAATACTTGGAGAAGTTGTTGAAAGAGAAGTAAAACTTTTTTGATATATATTTATAAAATTCTAAACTAAAAAACTTGAAATTATCTTTTTACAGTGTTTTTCTTTCAATACAACCAATCCACTCTTAACACTTGAAATCTTTATAGAAAATTTATTTCAATTCAAAATGACCCGCCCACTAAGTACTGATGCTTTTTACTCATTTTACTTCTTATCTAAAAGCATGATGAAGAATAAGGGACGATAACCTTTTACTAATATAAATTATCAAGCAAAAAAGAAGCTAAACGGTTATCTTTAGAAATACTCGTAAAATAAAAAGACGATTTATACCGTCTTTTTATTTATAAATCTAATAACAAGAAAACGTTTATTTTTCAAATATTTTTTTCTCTTTAAAATATTTAATCCAAAACTTAGAATATTTATCTATGTATTCTTCAATTTTATCATTTTTATAATATGAAAAATCAAAGGCATAGGAAGATGAGGAATCCTCATTTTTTAATTTAGTGAACAAAAAGTCTTGATATTGATATTTAAATTCTTTAGCTAGGCTTAAGCCTTTATTTAATTCACTTTCAAAATTTTCAGATTTATTTTCCTTTAAAAAAATACAGTAATGATATAGTGCTTCTAGATAATAATATTTAATATGAGATAAATTCCGTAGAGCTTTTTAAATAAAAGTTCTTTATCTTCACATTCATTTATTAGTGCCTCCATTAATTGTTTAAGTCCTTTTGTATATGGATTCGTTACTACAAGTTTTTTGATTAATTTAAGAGGAATCTTTTGAACCTTTGACAAGGTGTAAGTCGTTTGCATGATCTCAAGGTGTTCATCTGAATGTAGACTACTCATATAGCTTTCTAACTTAGTAGCATCTAGTTCACCAAACATAAATGCATATTCAAAATAATAAAAACCTTCATTTTTATTAATTGTAGGGTTTGGAATTCCTAAATAAAAAAGATCGTTACTAAAGTAATTACCTACCTCATCATTAAGTATATAAGAATTTATAAATCTCATGGTATGCCCTTCCATACTATGAATATCAGCTATTTTAGTGCTATATCTACGTACAATAGAATCTTCATCTTTAAAAATCCTTTTTTCAATATCTTCGGGTTTCAATATTTTTGATAACTCTTCATAAGAATTATCAAATTCTTCATTAAAGTAAACAGAATACATTTCTAAAACATCTATAAATGTTTCAGCATGAGGTAAATCTTGAAAAAAAGGTCGTATTATTTTTAATTCATTATACAATTCTCCAATCTGTTTTTCACTTCTTATATATTTTACTATATCATTTATATAGTTCAAAAAATATTCTTTATTAGGAACATTCCCTTTTTCAGAAATCTCAATGTCTGGCATATAACTAAATACCTTTAATAAATTATTTTTATAAAAGCTATACAATCTCAAAGCCTCAGAAAATGTTCTTTTATTGTTTAAAAATTCTATAAGTTCAAGAATGAAACAATTGAAAACATAAGCATCCACACAATATTTCATTTTTATTTCATCTGATCTCTTATTAAACTGAAAATCTGCAAATCTTCTTATTATTGGTTGCAATTGAAGCGTGCCATTGTAATCTTCAATAAGTGATTTATCCTTTAAAATTCTTAATTCTTTATCACTTATATTATTTTTAGAATTCTTTTTGTCAAAGCATTTTTTAAAATTAGACAAACTAATTCCATCTGGGAACAAACTAAGTAATTCAAAAACAATTTTTTCCTGATTCTTTAAGGTAGTGTATGAATAGTTTATAGATTGAAAAATAGACTTTGTACGTTCAATATTTAAGTCTGATCTATTGTTAAACACAGAGGAAAAATCTTCATTTATAGATTCAAAAAAATGTTCTTTTAAAAGCTCTTTTAATTCGCTAATGTGAGTAAGTCTAGTTCTTGATTTTGTAACTAACTTTATAGCTAGTGGATTATTATTTAGTAAATCTTCCAAAATATCCTGCCTCAAAATTCGTATTTCACTTTCTGAAGTTATATTACCATAATACAGCATGAAAAGTTTTTCGGCATCTTCTGTTATTAGAGGAGTTAAAGAATATACATCTTCGGAATCTTCCATATAAGAAATCCTTTCTCGTGATGTTACAACTACATTTGCATAATCAGTAACGAATTTTAACAAATTTGTTACCTTTATTAAGTCTTCTGGATTTAGTGTATTTACAACTGTTTCAAAATTATCAAGTATCACTAAAAGATCAATTTTGCTATAACTGAAATTTTCTTGTAAATAGTCTTTAAAATTTAAAATATTCGAAAGATTAAAACCAGTTGTTAGTAAATCTTCAAAATCGTTATAAGTTTTAACATTTTCACAAGAATTAAACGTGACTCCTTGTCTGAAATAACCTCTGTTGTATAATTCATAAGCAACTTTTTTTATGATTGTTGTTTTTCCAGTACCACCAGAAGCTTTAATATTAAGTAATTTGTTTGTTTTAATTATATTTAATAACTTAAATGAAATCAATGATTGCTCTTCTATTCTACCAATTACATTTGTGAGAGATTTTTTTCCAATGCTTAGATCTCTATTGTTATTATATATTGAAAAAATTAATGGCTCCCCTTTTGCAAATGTAAAATCCAAAAAATTTTTAGATTTCAAATTAATGTCACTTTCCGCAAAATCGAAATTACCTTCTCTTAGGGCTTTGAAAACAAATTTTTTAATAATAGCATTTTTGAATGTCTTAATATTACATATATTATGTGATATAATATCTCCAATATCGTCATTGGTTATAAAAACTATTGGAATACTATCATTTGGAATATTTGAACATAAATCAGCTAGTGTTATCAAATTATTTTTTAAATTATCATCTTCAATATAAATTTTTGACTTAAAAATTTTACTTGCGATAACAACAAGATCAAAATCATCAATATTTTCAAGAGTTTTTACATTTAATGTTCCCTTATATATATCTGCCTGAATAGTATTAAAACATTCTATTATTTTTTCTAAATCACTTAAATCTATATCTAAAGGATTGGGGGTAAGAAATGCAATTTTTCGATTTTCAAGATGATCTTTTGTTTGCTCAATTAAATTTTCATTTAAACTATCATTCTCTTCACTTTTTTCCTTTATACAAGATTCAATAAAACTATCTATCTCTTCAAACTTTTGAATTGGTATAGTTTCTAAAAATTTAAAATTTTCAAAATTTTTCGGCTCTTTAGTTAAAATAAAGTGCCTATTGTTATTACCGAAAACATTATCTAAATTTTCAAAAATCAAGTTAATATCAGGATCATTAAAGCTGAAACCAATAAATAATATAACATGCTCAGCAAAAATCGATTTTAATTTTTCTTTAGCAGAAGTATCTTCCGAATATAATTTATCATATTGATCTTTAAATATTACACAGCTTTCAGGCACATCATAACTCCCATGCAATTTAAAGATGTAATTGTCATTATTCTTACCTATTTCACTCATATTGAAGTCGGAAGTATAAATTGAAGGGATTATTTTATTATTAGATGCTAATTCAAAAGCATTATCATAATTTGTCGTAATGACTTGTCCAGATAATTGAAGAATATTTTTATGCAATAAAAAATCACTACCTTCTTTTATTTGAAAATTATTCTTTATATACCTCTTTATATCACTATGCTCTGAACTTAATTTCTCTAGAATTTCCATCGGAGTCATAACCTCATCTTCCATCAAAGTCACTAGAGAATTGTATTTTTTAATATCAATCTCAGATATTACATCCTTTACTAACTTTGACCAATTTGGTAATCCAAATTTCATAGACAAACCTGATCCTGCAAAAACTACCAACTTATTCTCTTTTATTGCTTGTCTAATTTTTTTTGGGATTTCCATTTTATGTATTTTTTATTAATTTAATTTTATCAAACATATCTAATATTACTTATTATAATACAAGTAAAAACACCTGTTTTTCTTAGCTAGTGAAATTCAATAAACAAAAAAAGCGCCGCAATTACTTGCAGCGCTTTTTCTATTTATTTTAAATCTGGAATAAAATTAAACTCCTAATTTCTTAGCGATTTCAGTTGGAATTCCGCCTTTGTTTACCATTAAGGCAGTAGTTTTATATTTCACGAAATTTTTGGTTACAAACAAGAAACCTTTGTAGTCGTTTGTTTCTCCCCAAGAATTTTTTACGATGTAATATTCTTTTCCGGTTTGATCTTTAGCAAGACCAATAATGTGCATTCCGTGATCGTCTGTCGTTGCGTAGTTATCAAACGCTGCCTGACGCATTTCCGGAGTGATTTCTGGTTCTGCTTTTGGTCCGTTGAACATGTCTGCTTTTTCTTCAGCAGTCATATCATCAAATTTCTTTGTTGGTACATAAGCTACACCATTTTTCCAGCTAAAGCTTTTTTCACTTACGTCAGTTGCCCAAGCTACAGTGTATCCTTTTTTCAATGCATTGTCAATAACATCTGTCATGTCATTTACTTTTACATTGTAAACCTGATCAAATGACCAGTTGTCCGGCACCATCATAGTTGTTTTTTGGTAATATGGAGAAGTTGTAAATGATGACATTTCGATATATTCATCAGGATTGATTCCTACTACTTCTTTAGCAAAAGTTTGTGGCGTATAGTTTTTTCCTTTGTATGTAAAGTTTTCCGGCACTTTTCCTAAATAAGAATCGATAACTGCAGCATAAGCTTTTTGCCAGTTTGGAGTCAATTCTCCATTTGGATTTTTTACAACAGCAGCCAAAACTCCTTCGATAAGAGCTGACATTTCGCCAAATTTATTTTTGTCTGTTCCGTAGTTTAATCCTGTATAAACTTCTCTAGGAACGGTTCCGTATTTTTTATACATATTAATTACATCATGCAAAGCTCCACCGTCACCTAAAGTAACTGCTCCGTGCATACGAACATAATTTACCCCTTTTTCTACATAAACATTTCTAGCCGAATAAATTTGTGACAATTCAACTGGTTGTTTTCCTAAACGAATCATTTCTGACTCTAAAAAAGAATTTGTCGAATAACTCCAGCAAGTTCCAGAAGATCCCTGTGTTTTTACAGAAGTTGTTCCCAGATTAATTTGCTCTGTGAATTTAAAAGCTTCTTTACTTTTTTCGCTTGCATTCGCTTTTAGTGAATTAACTAAAATGTCCTGTGCAAAACAGCCTGTTGCTCCAGCAAAAAAAACAGAAGCCGCAAGTACTGATTTGAATGAAAATGTATTCATAATGATTATTTAAAGATTTGATAAATTAGTAGTTGTAATTTACTTTTTGTTACAAAACAATTAAATAATAAATAATTTGTGTGAAGCAAAACAGTTAATATTTTCTTAATATTTATTCTTATAATGTCTATAAACCCGTAAAGCCCCGATAGACAACGCTATCGAGGCTTTACCCAGAAAATCTAACTAACCAATTTCTTTATATATTTAGTACTAATAATTGTATGTATTATCGCAACCAGTTACTGCCAAAAACTACGTAATACGCCCATTCTTCTGGACCTTTGGCAACGTCGACACCCATTCTCAGTTTAAATTTTCGAGCCAGTAAGTATCTAAAACCCGTTCCGTAGCTGTAAACTACTGGTTTGGCAAAAGCTTTATCCCAATCGTTAAAAGCACTTGCAAGACCGCCATAGCCCATTACGCTCCATCTTCTGTATACGTCCCATCTTAACTCGGCTTCTGTTACAATACTTGTTTTTCCCTGATATCTTGCTGCCGGAACTCCTCTTAAATTAATTCCTGGTCGAAGATAAAATGGCGGACTTCCAAACGCTTCCTCCCCTTCTATCCTAAGTCCGCCAATTAATTTTTTAGTTAAAGGATAATATCCTATTGCTGATAAATTTACTCTCCAGGCGTCATAATCGCTTCCTATTGAATTATCTGACCAAAAGAAATCTGCCTGAAAACGCATTCCTTTATCTGGTGTAAATATATTGTCACGTCCGTCAAACTGAAGCGCGCCTCCTAACTGACTCACTGTACTCTTAATATCTTTGAGATTTGCAAACGAAGGAAGGTCATTTAAATCGGGAAAATTAATCTTAGAATCCAATAAAAAATATTGTGGTCCGGCGCTCCATTTTGCGTTTCTAAACTGTTTCATAACCCGCGTATAAAACACGAAAGATTGAAAATTAAGGTCGATTTCTTTATCATCTCCACTGGGCATATTTTCGTAGAAAGACATGTTTACATTTCCGTAACCCGCTCCTACGCGATACATTATTTTTGATTTTATAAAACTTCCTGCGCGAAATGCTCCTGCAACCCAACTTTTATTTCCGCTGTACATTCCCATCGCTCCGGTAATATCAGGATCTATAAATCGTTTTTTTCCGTTTTCATCAATAACCGGAGCGTGTTTTTTTAGAAAAATAGGTACAATTGCACCGCCAATTCCGCCTAAAGCTGGTTCAGTTATTAAGGTTGGAACAACAATAAAACCGTGTGCATAAATAATGTAATCGCTTAAATCGAATGCTCCATCGAGAGAATCTTTTACGCTAATATGTGGTTTTTGTCCCATCATTGTCGAAAATGATAAGATCAGAAAAAGATTTATAAGGGCAATTTTACGCATGTGAGTTGTGCTTTTCATAGTAGAAACTGAATATTTATTTGCCTTTTAAACAACTTTAGAAATAACTGCACTATTAAAAACGTCAACTAAAAAATGCAGAAAATCTATTTAAACTACTTTTTCTTGAAACTGAATACGTGCGCCAACGTTAAGAAAAATGTATTTCCCTGAAATCTATTTATTGCCTCAACCTCAGCGATCCATCTAAATCCTGCCGAAGTACTACAGCCAATATGATAGTAATTAATCTCGGCTCCAATTCCTCCAACCCTGTCTTTGTCTGTTTCGATTGTATCAAATATTGGCACCGGAATCTGATCGTTTGTTACTTTATATTGCAAATAATAAATTAATCCTGCGTTCAATATTCCTTTTGGAGCTGTTTTCTCGGCATTCATTGTGTAGAATGTTTTTCCTAAACCTCCTTCTAAACTGAAAAGATCTCCGGTTTTAATATCAGTATCTTTCTTTTTTCCGTTTATTTCATAAGAAGCTAAAGCCGAAAAATGAAAGGTTTTCTTGTTATTAAAAAACAAAGTTGTTCCAGCCGAAAACTCATTCATAAACATTCCTAAACCGCTATTGTCCGAAGCTCCAACCTCAAATTTTCCCGTTGGTAAATACATTTGGTAGCTAAAAACAAAATCGGCTCTTTTATTATGCCAGCCCAATTGAACCGGTACGATGTAAGTATCCGTTAAGGCAAAAGGACTTTTTGAATCTAGAGTATTTCCCTGAATTCTATTGGATGCAAATGCAAGCAAAACTGTTGCTCCATAATTGGCTCCCAAAATTTTGAAGTCGCTTACATACGTTGCACCAACTCCTGTGATAAACATATTAAGATCCGGATTTGCGATTGATTTATCTCCGTCGGCATTTCTTAGTGATGATGCGCTATAAAAATATCCGGGTACATAAACACTTAAAGTGTTTTCAGGTGTTTGTGTTCCTGATTGCAATCCCATAGCGCCAAGTATGTGACCGCCTTTAAGTTGAGCATTACCAGTCAAATAAATAAACAAAAGCGCTAAGACAAGTATGAATTTTGTTTCTTGTCTTTGATTAAATTTTGTTTTCATAGTTGTTATTTTAAACATTAATGAGATTACACAACTACTTTTTACAAACTTCTTTTTTAATTTGAAGTTGGTTTAAAATAATAGGTATTTGTTTTCTCAGGATTAAACCTAATTACTTTGAAGTATTCAGAAGGCGATTTTCCGGTATGTTTTATAAAGGCTCTAAAACAAGTTGTTCTGGACTTAAATCCAGAGCCCCACGCCATGCCTTCTAAAGATAAATCCTTCCATTCCGGATCGTTTATTTTTTCTTTAAAATATTCGATCCTTTTTAGATTTACGTAATCCTGAAAATGAAGATTAAATTCTGAATTGATTAAATTTGAAAGATGATGAACCGAGATTCCGGTTTCATCAGAGATATCACGAATCACTAAATCTTTTTTCAAAAAGAGCTCTTTTGAAACAAAAATGCTTTCTAATTTTTCCAGATATAGTTCTTTTTTTTCTATAGTTATTTCTTTTATAATTGGTAATATGTTTTTAGTTTCACACGTTTTATCTATTACCAAATCATCTTGAGCAAAATCATATTTATGATCTTCTGCTTCGTCTGTATCGTAAAAAATCTGAGGTTTAAAATAAAGCCAGCCTACTGTAAAAACAAGCACTGCCGAAATTAAAACATAACATGATAAATCAATAGTATCTACTTTACTAACCAAAAAATAGTGTACAAAAAGCGCCGAAAACAAAAACAAGATCATCAAATTATATACTCTGATCCAACTTAAAATCTTTATTCTGTTAAAGTGATTTTCTTTAATGCTTTTTAAATCGTAGTTTAAAATCATCATTGTCTGGCAAAAAGCATACGACAGCCAAACCGTTAAACTTAGCATCGAAAAAGGACTGTTTATTTTATCCGAAATATAATGAACAGCTTCAATCCCAAGAGAATTTCCTGCCCATACAAAAACGGTCAAACTAAAGTACACCATGAAAGGTAAAAAATGCAGCCAGTCATATTTTCTAAACATTTTGTCTGAAAACAATATGCTTCGAACATATAAGAAAGCAGAAGGTGCCACTAAAAAAACAAATGATTTTGTGATCATAAACAGATCGGGAAAATTCTTAAAAACAGTAGCTGATAAGTAAAAATTATAAATACTTACAACCGCAAGACTAAAGAGAAACAGTCCCAGAAAAAAACTTTTTGAATAGTTTTTTTTCGAAAACAGAACCATAAACGATGTTGCAAAACCAACTATTGTTGCAATAAAAAAGAAAATTGAGAGTACTATATCGATCATGAGTTTTAAGCTTGATTTATTAAAAATATTCCTTTTCTTTTTTTAAAGTAGATTTAAAAAAGAAGTCAATCGTCAACTTATCAAGTACTATACTTATCAGGGGTTTGATAAGTATAGTATCTTAAATTTTTAAGCCATTATAGTCTTATTTTTTTGCCAATCCCGGAGGGAAACCTGCAAGTATTTTTTTGATTGAAGCAGCAATAAACTCTTCAGGATTATCTGGTTTGCTATCAATTTCGGCATTACCGATTCCTTGCCATATTAGTTTTTGCGTTTTTGAAGACACAATATCAATTACGAGAGAGCCATCAACATAATCATAAGTATTAAATGTTGTATTTGCTCCTCCCATCATAGCGCCACCGCCACCCCAATATCCGTATGGACGATACATTCCGCCATAACCATAGAAATCAGTGCTTGATGATACTGATGTTTTATTTTTTAAAATAGATACTGCATTTACTTTTAAATCCGGATTAAGAGTAGTTTCGGTAAACCCTTTACTAGTAAGTTCAGCACGGATTGCTTTGGTAATTCGATCAACATTTAATTGATTTATCTGACCTTCTTGCGCCTTTAAATCATAAAATGCAAAAGTTTTATATTCGCTAAAGTTAGCAGCATGGTCATAATCACTTGTAACTTTTACGGTTGGAGAACAACTGTAAAAAAGACCCAATAATAACATTGGAATAATGCGAAGATTCTTTCTTTTAATATTCATTTTGTGGTAATTTTAAATTAATGATTAAATTAGTTTAACTAGGAATTATAAAATCTTGAATAAATATTATCCGAATGGCGAGTAAGATTAAACAAGTGTTAAATTATTGCAACTTCTTATATTACAATACCTTACCACACACTCAAAGATAAATTATTTTATTTAATTAACATAACAAAGTAGATAAAATTCTTACTTATTTATCAGAACGGTTTATTTCGAAAGAAACAATCCATTCTGATTTTTTTTAATTTCTATTTTCCCTGAACGACAACATAACTATCTTGTCCGTCTTTAGAAATTGGCTGATAATACACATTATTATAAATCATGTATTTTTGACCGTCAATAGTTTTTTCTTCGGCTCCTTCAGGAAGATGTGAAACAACTGCTCCAACAGGGGCATTTACTACTTTATATTTACTGGAATCTTTTGCATAATAAGCTCCTCCATAATAATAGTATTCTGTTCCTGAAACATTAATTGTCACATATCCTTTTGGCAATTCTGAAATTGTTGCTCCAAGTGGTGCCGGTACAACTTTATAGCCACTGGATTCTTTTACATAGTAAACACCATCGTCGTAATTGTATTGATTATTTTCGACTGAAATTACAATTGCGGCTGTCGTTAATGTTGCAGCAAAAAATCCTATAGGATACCATGTTGGTCCCCAATAATAAGGTACAAACGGATGATAGATGTATGGATATGGCACCGGATAAGGGTGAAATGGCACCGGATATGGTCTTGGATATGGATGCGGCGGTGGCGGCAACGGTCTTGGCGGAATTGGTCTTGGTCCCGGTGGTGGCAACGGACGAGGCGTTGGCATTGGCATTGGTCGCGGCGTTGGCATTGGTCGTGGCATCGGCATAGGGCGTATTGGTGTAAAATGCCCAAAACGCTGTGCTGTTGCATCTTCTGGAATCATAAGTAGTAATGCAAAGAATGCAGTAATTATGATTGAGATTTTATTTTTGGATTGATATAATTTCATAACTATGGAGTTTATACGATTATTTTGTGCTTTCTCTAGGCGCTAACTTCACTTTTGCAGCTTTTGGTGGCGTCGTAAATTCAAACATTGAATCCGGATAATCATTATTTATGGTCCAGTCTTTATAAAGCGCTTCATATTGTGGTTTGTCTTTGTCAGTGGTATAAATAATTACAAGTTTTACAGGCAGAAAAAGATCATCGCTTCCTATCCAGAACTGATAACTTTTTGTTTTATCACTTCCTGCAATGTGAAAACACTCACGTCCGTCGACTATCGTTTTTCCCAGAAAGATCAAATTGCCTTGTTCTGAAATAAGATCCTGCAAAAACGTTGGATAGAAAAAATCGGCACCAGGAAATTCAATTCCGAACTTTTTGCTTACCTCATCGATCGTTTCAATTACAGAACCGGGAGCAGCAGTAAAACCGTAGGTATTATTATCGAAGGAATAATAATTAAGTTTTTTTCCGTTGTACCATAAACCTCGATTTCCTTTATCTCCTGCAGAAGTAACCTTCATTTTATCAGGAAATTTAATCGCGACTTTGTCTGTTATCGCATGTTTTATGAGCCCTAAACTTTCATTTGGAACATCATAAGTTGTAATGGCTGTAAAACTGCAAGACTTTATATCCTGCAAAGTTTCGCCAGCCCGATGTAATAGAAAAACAGCCGTAGAATCTATACGCTGTGTCTGGCCTTTTACTGTGATTGTAAGGATCACAAAGCCCATCAAAAACAAAAACTTTTTACCCATATATTCTATTTTAAATAATTAATGAAAAGTTAGACTTCCGATGAAATAGGCAATCTTCCTTCTTTTATTGCTTCTAACATTCTATTGTAATCTGATTCATTTTGATTGGCATACGAAATAGAAAATCTCGAAATCGCATTAGCAAATTCATTACTTTTCCCGATGTATCCAGACAAAACAGATGGATCTCCTGTACGAGCGTGTGCTCTTGCAAGTGCCCATCCGCAGGCTTTTGCATAATCTGCCATGTTTTTAGCCTTCATAATCTCAAGAACAGGTTTTACTTTGGCATCACGCAATTGACGTATGTAAAAGAATTTACCATGATCATCGTTTGTCCAACCCAAAAACATATCCGATGCTGATTGCATCAGTTTTTGTCCCATCACAATTCTTTCGCCTTGATGACTGTATTTTCCTTTGACTTTTACATTAGGTTCTAACACGCTTTGTCTTGCTTCTTTAAACTGTAAAAAAATAGGTTCGCCTGTAGCCGACATTAATAAACTAATTCCGCAAAGTGTTCCCACGCTTCCTACGCCTACCACTTTTATTGCCAAATCATGCAAAGTATATCTACTTAAAAGGACTTTTTTCTCATCAGACAACGTTTCGAGATAACGCTTATGGATAGTTTCAGCTTCTTTTAAAATTCGTTTTCCTTCTTCTCCTGCTGGGTGATATATCAAAGGCGGATCATCTTTTATTCGGGCACGTGAACCTTCCTGATAAGTCATTTTTGCAAACTCTTTTTCGTGCGCAGTATATTCTGCTGCTTTTTTTATCCGTTTTTGCTGAAATGATTTTATCTCTTCGTCTTCACCTCTTTCGATCAATTCGGCAAGATCAATATCAGCATACCAAATCTGTAATGCCGATAATTTGCTGTATTCCAGCATATGCCTTTTGTAACTGTCCGCAACATTCCACGCAAATTCTTTACAAACTTTATTCGTAAATTTTTTCCATCTTCCGGCAATTACAAAACTGGCTGCAAGTCGTTTTACATCCCATTCCCAAGGTCCCGGAAATGTTTCATCAAAATCATTAATATCAAAGACCAGTTTACGTTCCGGCGTTGCAAAACCTCCAAAATTCATTAAATGACAATCGCCACAAAGCTGAAGATCAATTCCTGTATTAGGCGTTTGTGCTAAATCTGCTGCCATAATTGCTGCAGATCCTCTAAAGAATGCAAAAGGCGATTCCATCATTCGGGTGTATCGAATTGGCAATAAACTTTCGATTCTTCCAATACTCGTTTTAATTAAAATTTCGATTGGATCTTCGCGATTTTCTGCCGGATTCCATTCCTGATGGACTGAACGAGGCGTAACTTTTCTAACCGCAACACCCTGATCAAAACGATGTGCTTTTGATAGTGCAGGATCAAATCTGTCTTCGATATTATCTTTAGATTCGTCAGTCATAACTTTTAATTTTCTTTTCTTTTAAAAGGCAAATCTGTCGTTAATGTAATTCGGATTGTATGATTCATTCGGCTTAAACCACTTTCTGTATCAGGCGATTTAAAAAAGATCTGATTCATATAACCCAATTCCATTCTAATTTCTCTTCTCTTATCCAGACTATAAGCTCCACCTAAATACAATCTGTTTTGATCCAGATAATTTTCATCGTTACTTGCTGCATTGGTTCTAATATGAAGTTCATCATAAATAACAGCCGCCCATCTCGGTTTAAACCAATATTGATAACGAACCTGATATCGAAACGTATTTTCGAATTTGTAATAATCAAAATGATCGCTTGTACTATTTGGATCGTCTTTTCGACCTAGCCAGCGTTGCTCCATTCTAAAGCGTTGTGACCAAACTTCGTTTCCTTCTTTTTTGACAATACGCCAAATAAATTGCTCATATATCCTGTAATCCGGATTGTTATAAGGCAATGAAACCTCATCATAAGGCAAATCCCATTGATAGGCTACTCCTGCTCCAAAACGATTTCCGTTTTTAAGATAATAGTTGGCTCCTACACGATAAAAAGATCCCTGAAGTTCTGATACAAAATCATTGCCTTTAGAATATCCTTCTAACAATAAACCCCATCTTCCGTCTTCTTTAAAAGGCAAATACATTTCGTAACCAACCCAAGCTGCTACATTTTGCGCCATTTTTTGAGCATGTATTTCAGCACCGCAAAAAAGAGTCAATACAATTGTAATAAACAGGGTTTTATAACTATTGGTTCTCTTCATTGATCAATCAAATTAGTTTTTAATTGCTTAAATTATTATTGAAACGTCATTGAAAATTTTATATGAATTCTTTTGCCAAAGAACCTGAATCAAAACAAATTTTTACTTTGCTTTTAAAACTGCCGGAGGCAACCAATTCCCTTTTATTACTCGATCTTCCGGCCCATAACATCTAATATATAAAGAGAATGTTTCTTTAGGCGAAGGCAGCCAATTGCTTACTTTGTCTTTCTCTGGTTCTGTATTTTGAACATAAAGAGTCAACGATCCATCAGGATTATATTTTAAATCTTTATTCTTAGTTCCTAACGAAAATCGATTGATTGAATTAGGCGAAAAGAAATGATATTGATTGTATAATGTAAGTGACCAAAAACCATTTACGGGCGGGATTTCTCCTTTTGCAAAAGTTATGGTGTATTTACTATTACCTTGCAGTCTTGTTCCGGCAGCATCGTTGTCCAGATAGAAATACTTGGTTTCGTTAGGTTTATTCACAAAAATATTAGCCTTTGCGCAAGCCGTTCTTGTTAGATAATCTAAGCCAAATTGTGCTCCGTTTCCTTGAGTTGTCCAATTGTCTTTAAGACGATAACCAACATTTGAGAATTGAAACAAAGGATTAATTAACTTTTGATCTGCTTCTATTGCTGCTTGTTTTAATACATTTTTAATTTTAGGATCTTTTGCAGCCGCCGCAAGAACAGATTGAATTTGTCCATAAATAGCTTCTTCACCGGGTAAAGGCGGAACCTCTTTTAAGATAATCGGCAATTCATCAAAAAACACTTCTGGTTTAACCCATTTCGTTTCTTCGTTACTTGTGCTCGCTTCTGCCGGTAAAACAGGAATTTTTGTCCAGTCTTTTGTTTTTACTTTTCCATCAAACTCACTCAAAGAATACATTAATATTTTTTGAATAATGGGTTGAACTGCTTTTTTATCAACTGGATCATCGGTTTGAAAAACTCGCGGAATTACAACTCCCAAATCAGTATCACATTTAAATACAGCAGTAATTCCGTCTGGAACTTTCCCATTCCATTTTGATCCTGCTAGCAAATAAAATCCGGGTTTTGTTCCGTACATTTTTCCTAAAGAAGCATAACCATCTGTACGTTGATTACATACTTGATACACCCAAAAACGATCTCCAAAATCCGGTACCTGAATTACTAATGCATCACCTTTTGAAAAATCGGTTAAACCAAAACCATAAACTACATCCTGATTTGGACAAGTGACATCTTTTTCACCTGGCTTTATATAATCAGTAAGCATACACAATTGATTCGGCGGGCTCAATGGCACAACTCCACCTTTATATAATGGCCCGGGAAGTTTATCAAACATTACTTTCCTGTTATGAATGTTTGTCATTGGCCAGCCCCATAAATAAGCCAAAGTACCAATATGTTTAACATATTCATCTGTCAATATCGTATTTGCCATTGGTCCGGCAGGAACGCCTTTTCTAACAGTCGTGGTGTCTCCGGATACCAAATTATCCTGAGATGTTTCTTTAGTAGTCTCTTCTTTTTTACAACTTACAAGCAGTAAAAAGGTGAACAATATTATAAGTGATTTTTTCATTTTACTTTTATTTTTTTCTCTTTAATTACAATATGTAGTTACTTCTTTTCTTCGATTGGAGCAGGAAACCATTTTCCGTCCAGAACTTCTTTTTTCGAAACATACAAACGTAGGTTTAAAGAAAAACCTTTGCCTGCAGGAGTTGGTAACCAATTGCTTTGAGGCGCGTCTTTAGGCAATGACGAAGCCAGCCAAATACTCAAAGAACCATCAGGGTTTTTCTTTAAATTCGAAACATTATTCAAATTGTATCTTTTTAGTTTATTATCAACAACTCTGTAATCCGGAACACTATATAAGGTTACGGACCAAAATGCATTGACTGCTAAATCTGGTAATTGATCTTTTGGAAACTTAATTTCATAAACTTTATCACCATTTAATGGTTGTTTATTACTATCTGTAAGTCCAATAAAATAAATCGCTTCCTGAATTTGATTTGCCCATAAACCTCCATAATTGATAATGTCTCTGGCCATAATATCATCGCCAAATTTTCCGGCAACATACGTTACTGACCAGCCTCCTTTTTGTGTACCAAAGCCTTTTGCTCCAGCCAAAAATGCTGGAATTGCCTTTGTTTTAATCACTTCATCTATATGTGCTTTGGCTTTGTCATCTGCTTTAGCATATTTACTAACCGCAATGGCTTTTTCCCGATATTCTTTTGCTTTAGGATTTGTGTCAGGATAAGAATTGATTACTTCTTCGACTTTATCGAAAATCTCTCCGGCTATTGGTGCTTTTGGTGTAAATTCCGGAATTGTTATTGGCGGTGCAATTTTAATTCCGTCCGGAACAGTAAACGTAAATTGTTTCTGAAGCTTTTGTGCTACATCCGGCGTTCCTTTCAATTGGACTTGCAACAAAAAGTCGGACAAATTTTCTAAGACCTATGCTACACTTTCTATTTTATAAAATTCTAGTTCCATTTCTTTAGGTGTTTTATATCCCAAAGAAGAATGCAGACGTTTTCTATTATACCATACTTCTATATATTCAAAGACTGCTAATTTAGCTTCTTCAATGGTTGTGAATTTATGCTGATAGATAAGTTCTGCTTTAAGGGTCTTGAAAAAACTTTCAGCTACAGCATTATCCCAACAATTAGCTTTTCTACTCATACTTTGAGTGATTAAAGTATTTTTATTAATCAATTTTCTGAATTCTATCGAAGCATATTGTATTCCTCTATCTGAATGAAAAAGTAAAGATTCTGTTATTTCTCTTTTTGATACTGCCATTTTCCAAGCTGGAATAATCGTTTGATCGGTATACATTCGTGTGCTTAATGACCATCCTATAACCTGCCTGTCATATAAATCAATAATAGTAGTAAGATATAACCAGCCGGCAGCTGTTCTTATATAGGTTATATCAGACACCCAAACCTCATTAAGTGATTTTGGTGTAAAATTTCTATTGAGATGATTACTGCACACTGGATATCGATGATTAGAATCTGTGGTTACTTTAAAGCGTCTTTTAAGTTTACTTCTCCAGCCATTAAGAAGCATCAATTTAGCAACTTTCCTTTTGGATATTTTATATCCTTTTCTTTTTAGCTGTTCCGCTATTCTGGGACTTCCGTAAGTTTGACTGCTTAGATCAAAAACTTCTTTTATTAAATCTGTAAATAGACTATTTTCTATAAATCTATTAGAAGGACCGCCACTGAACCATCTATAATAACTACTTCGGCTTACTTTTAAAACGCTGCACATCTTTTCAATAGGATATAAATGTTTATAGCTGACTATAAATTGGTAGATTTCCCATCGCTCTTGGAAAAGATGTGAACGGCCTTTTTTAATATCTCAAGCTCTAATTCTTTTTCTTTAAGGGCTTTTCGTAATTGTTTTACTTCTAAAGAATCTATCTCTGTCTTTTTAGAAATAATTGGTTGTAGATTAGTAAATGTTTTTTGAGAAGACCTCCATTTATAAATACGCTCTACCTGGACGCCTAGTTCATCTGCTAATTCTTTGATGTTTTCTCGCTCGTAACTTAATCGTACTGCTGATGATTTAAACTCAGCACTGTAAACTCGTTTTTTCATAATTCTAAGATATTTATTTTTATTTAAACAGTCTTAAAATTTATGTCCCAGTAAATGTAGCAACTCCAGACCAAATTTGATTGGCAATAAAACCTACTGAAAGCCCTTTTCCCTGATGCATCACTAAAGCACTTGGTCCAACTCCAAATTTCTCTGTCCCTAAAAGTTTATCGGTAGCGGTTGGTACCAAAAATGCCGGTCCAAATCCTAAAATAATTCCTTTAGTTTTAGGTGCAAAAAAAGCTGTTACGGTTGCATCACTTAACCCAAACTGATTGGTGTTTTCGCCTGTAATATCTCGTTGATCAACAACTGGTAGAATATAACGCGTAATTAGATTTAGATTATCGGTTAATTTAAACGGAATTACGGGTTGTATGTTTATAGTGTATTTCGATCCATTATAAGGCCCAATACCATAAGTAAGATTATTTTGCAAGGGTACACTTATCAAACTTGCTACCGGATTTGCTAGTTTATCTGCTAATTCCTGAGCGCTTGATCCTGGTTTTGGAGCTGCTTCCTGAGCAAAAACTGCAAAATTTAAAAGAAAAAAAGCTGTACTAAACAACAACCTTGGAACAACATAAAATCTTGTATTTTTCATAATATTTTATTTTAAAATTTTATCTCCAAAAAAGATAAAATTATTTTAACGATAAAAATACTACTTTAATGACTGCGAAAAACAAAAAGTAAATATTTTCTTTCTTTTAAAGAGGTACTGAAATTCTCAGAATTGGTGCTCTTCTCATTTGAATTCTTTTTTAACCAGTTTTAAAATTAAAACGAAACAACCTTCAACTTGTAAAAGTTGTTCCCTTTTAATTCTGATTAGTTCCTAATTATTTATCTGGGAAAATCTTTTTCCAGTCGTCTTTCATACTGATTATATGATACTTGTATTTAGCAGCGGTATTCAAGGATAAATTGTCTTTTTCCTGATAGCTATATTCTCTAATAGAGTCATTGTGATTGACAATCATTTGAAACGAAGGATATTTGTTTCCCTGAGAATATCTTAGCATGGCAAGATCACCAGCTCCGCCTTCGTTCCCGCAAGCAAAAACAGGTCTTTGACCTATATGCAACTGTATACCAACAGGTTTTCCTTCTTTATCATTAAAATGATCCAAAGCTGGTTCTCTTTTTATACTATTAGCTGCATCATCAAATGTATATTTGAAAGATGTACCCACAACCTGATCTTTTGGAATACCATAAAAATCCTGCGAAATGGCACGAACCAATTCTACTGTTCCGCCAGTAACAATAAAAGTTTTGAAACCGTTTGCACGTAAATAATTCAATAACTCTAATTGTGGCTGATATCTAATTTGTTTTAAAGGAACATTTTTGCCCGGATATTGAGCGCCTGCAAAAAACTCTTTTGCATCAGCTTCGAACTCATCCTCAGTTAAACCAGTATGCGTTGCAGCAACCAATTCGATTAAAGCTTTATCTCCTCCTTTTTCAAAATAGGTTTTATCTTTTTCGACTACCGCTTTAAAAGGTTGTTTTTGAGCTAAAGCCGGATTTGCTGTAACTAGTTTTTTAACTCTGTAAAAAGCAAATAATTCCTGAACATATGGTTTTTCTGCCCAGAGTGTTCCGTCATTATCAAAAGTCGCAATTCTGTCTTCAACCGGAATAAAATCAGGAGTTCCTTCTTTAGTGACTTTTGTAACATAAGCAATGATCTCTTTCTTTAAAGCTCCATCATTCCAGCTTGGCAACGGTTCTCCGCTTGTTGCAACTGCAGTAGTACTGTCTTTTGGGTCTGTTGTTGTAGTAAGGGTATCTGATTTTTTGCACGACCCCAATAATAATAAAAACAGGGGTAATATATATATTTTCTTATACATGATATTGATTTTTTAAGTTATTATAAAGCTTGAGTTATGGGGTAACTCAAGCTTTATTATTCTCTATACTATTTTTATTTTTTCTTTGCAGGTTTAGTATCCGCTTTTAATGCTTTTTTCAATTTGATATCTGCCAATACCTCATCCATAATAGTGTATGCAGAGAAACTTGGTGGAATAGAACGAGGTGGAAACTCCTCAAAAGTCATAGCAAACTTTACTACTTCATCAGTATTTCCGTAAACTAATGGGATATGATTTAGCTGCCAATCATAAAAAGTATTTGAGGTAATATCTGCTCTCTCAAATGGATCTTGCATTATATTAAATATTTTTTGCAATCTCAATTTAGTAAACGGTTCTGCCCAAACTCCTAAAGTTCCTTCTCTTCGTTGTTCTGCATAAACATATTTATAATCCCCTTGACGCATCCCTACAAGCAATCCGTCATCATCAGAGTAAAAGAATTTATCTCTTGCACTTTTTGGGGTTTTCCCTTCTAAAAACGCTGATTGATCAAAACCATCAAGATGAACTTTATAGTTTTTTCCATTAGCAGCATAACCTGTTAATAGTTTTTTTGTCAAATCTGGTTCTCCTGCAATAGAAGCCAAGGTTGGCATCCAGTCATTGTGAGACATTATTTCATTTGTAACTTGTCCTGGTTTAATATGTCCTGGCCAACGTACAATACAAGGTACACGGAAAGCACCTTCCCAGTTGGTATTTTTCTCAGAACGGAAAGGAGTCATCGCACCGTCAGGCCATGTATTCATGTGAGGTCCATTATCTGTAGAATACACTACAATTGTATTGTCAGCAATTCCTAATTCATCTAGTGCTTTTAAAATACTTCCTATAGTTTCGTCATGTTCAATCATACCATCTATATACTCACTATCTCCATGAGTATATCTTCCTCTATGTTCTGCTCTTACGTGCGTACGAAGGTGCATACGGGTTGCATTAAACCAAACGAAGAAAGGTTTTCCAGCTGAATTTTGTCTTTTAATAAAATCGATTGCAGCAGCAGATGTTTCGTCATCTACAGTCTCCATTCTTTTTTTAGTAAGAGCCCCGGTATCTTCAATTTTTTGTTTACCAATTTTTCCAAAGCGAGGATCAACAGTTCCATCATCTGTACTTGTTGCTGTACATTTTAAGACTCCTCTAGGTCCAAATTTTGCTAAATATGCCGGATCTTTAGGGTAATCAGGCAATTCTGGCTCTTCTTCAGCATTTAAATGATATAAGTTTCCAAAAAACTCATCAAATCCATTTACAGTAGGTAAATTTTCATTACGATCTCCCAAGTGATTTTTACCAAATTGACCTGTAGCGTAACCCAGATTTTTCATGATACCACCAATAGAAGGATCTAACTGACTCATACCCATTGGTGCTCCAGGATATCCTACTTTAGTCAATCCGGTACGAATACCATGTTGCCCAGTAACTAAAGCAGCACGACCTGCTGTACAGCTTTGTTCTCCATAATACTGTAAAAAACGTAATCCTTCATTTGCTAAACGATCAATATTAGGAGTTGTATATCCCATCAAGCCATCGCTATAAGCACTTATATTGGTAGTACCAATGTCATCTCCCCAAAGTATCAAAACATTTGGCTTTTTAGTGTTCTGTGCTTGCGTTATTGAAAAACAAGCCAATGCAGATAGCATCATCAAATTCCGAATCCCAATTTTAAATTTACTTTGTTTCATGGTAATAAAATTTGTTAATAATTCTTTTTTTAACATCTATAGTACGAGAACCAAAAATGGCTTTCTTAAGTCTTAGAAAAGAAAATTTATTTCACTTTTAATGGAATGTTTCAATTTAAAAACATCACTAATTGAGGGGGGAATTTGAAACAGGAATTTTCTTAACTTTTAGTTAACTATCTCAAAAATAGCTAATAAAAAACCTAACAATAGCATTTATAAGGCTTGACATTGTTTCATTTTATAAAATGAAACATGATAACTGCATTTTTTCATTTGATTACGTTTCATTTTATAAAATGAAACATCGAAAAATCAAAAAACAGAAATATTAAATAGAAAGGAGTATTATCTAAAAATAGAAATGAATAAGAAACAAATCTTATTATAATGAGTTATAAAATTTTATAATGAAATAATTTTGAGCAAAAAAAAAGCCATTCGATATCGAATGGCTTTTGTATAATTTTAAAAAGAAAAATTATTCTATTTCAGAAACTCTCATGGTATTAACCATTCCTTTATCTTTAATTGGCATTGCAGCAAGGTTAATCAAATAATCTCCTTTTACAACATATCCTTTTTCTCTTGCAATTTCGTTAACATCAGTTACAGTATCGTCTGTACTTTCGTCTTTATCATAGAAGTATGATTTTACTCCCCATAATAAATTCAATTGTGTTAAGATTCTTCTGTTTGAAGTAAATACTAAAATATGCGCTGATGGTCTCCAAGCTGAAATTTGGAAAGCTGTATAACCACTATTTGTTAAAGTACAAATTGCTTTAGCTTTGATTTCATTTGCTAATAAAGCTGCCTGATGACAAACTGTTTTAGTAATAAAACGTTTAGTTTTGATTTGTGGAGTATTTTGTGGAACATGAATTAATTCTGAATCCTCAACAGCCTCACAAATTTGAGTCATTTTTTGAATAACCTGTACCGGATAATTTCCTGTAGCAGTTTCTCCAGATAACATTACAGCATCAGCTCCATCCATTACAGAGTTTGCAACGTCATTTACTTCTGCTCTTGTTGGAGTTAAACTAGTAATCATTGTTTCCATCATTTGCGTTGCAACGATAACAGGAATTCTAGCTGTTTTTGCTCTACGGATCAAATCTTTTTGAACCAATGGTACTTCATGTGCAGGAAGTTCAACTCCTAAATCTCCACGAGCTACCATTAAAGCGTCACAATATGCTACAATTTTATCCATGTTCTCAAGAGCTTCCGGCATTTCAATTTTAGCAACAATTGGAATTTTATATTCTGAATGCTTAGCGATCAATTCTTGTAGATCTTGTAAATCGCGAGGTGTTTTTACAAACGAAAGTGCGATCCAGTCTACTTTTTGCTCAATTGCAAAAATTGCATCAGCAATATCTTTTTCAGTTAAAGCTGGTAAAGAAATTTTAGTATTTGGTAAGTTAACTCCTTTTTTAGATTTTAACTCTCCACCTTGAATTACTTTAGCAACAACTTCAGTCTTTTTATCAGTAGAAATAATTTCGAAAATCAATTTACCGTCATCAAGCAAAATACGCTCTCCAGGGTTAACATCATTTGGAAAATTTTGATATTTCATGAACACTTTTGAAGCTGTTCCTAAAATATCTTCTGCAGTTGTAAATGTGATTAAATCTCCATCATGAACAACAGTTCCTTCTTCCATCACACCAACTCTAAGTTTTGGTCCTTGCAAATCTCCAAGGATTGCAGTTGTATAACCAAACTCTTCGTTTAGACCTCTAATAATATTAATTTTATCCTTTACACCTTCGTAATCTGCATGCGAAAAATTGATTCTAAACACATTAACACCTGCATCGATCATATCCTTGATAATCTCTCTCGTACTACATGCAGGCCCAAGTGTAGCAACAATTTTGGTTTTCTTGTTTGTTAACATTTTTTTTAAAAAATTAGATTGTTTTTTGATTTTATTTTGTTGGTATCTACAGCATAAATTGCCGCAATACTATCGATGGTATTTAATTGTTGTTGAATTTCTGAAAAATCAATAGTCTCTTCACTATTTTCTATTTTCAGGAAAAAATCTACTTTTTTGAATTCAGGAAGTAAATGAATTGTTGTCGAAACCTCACTTGTTTCATTGGAAAACAAATCTTGAAGATCATTCTTACTCACAGAAATGATTTCATTCTTATTCTGAATTAAATTCCATGAAATTGCCTTTTCGGAATCATAATAATAGAATCTCGAAAAATTTGCCTCACCTTCTTTTGTTTGAGCGTGGATCTCGTTCTTGCTCTTACTTAGGTTTATCGGAAGGTTTTTATTGATAAAATAGGCCAATCTATAATCTTCTAATGAAGTATGAATTGCCATTAAATAATAATCAATTTCGTCAAATTCGTCTAAATCCAATCTATGAATAGCCATATCATGAAAAATCAAGGTGTAAATATACTATTTCTATCGAAGCATCAATAGTTATGACGTGTATGTTTTTGTTAATTTATAAACGAAAACGTTATAGCATTAAGAAAGTTGCGACAATTTTGTCGTTATTTCTTATCTATTTTTTCCTGAAATGCAAAATAAGCTCTTTGTGATGCTTTCTCTTCTGCTTTCTTTTTTGAAGTTGCTCGCGCTCTTGCGATTACTTTGTCGTCTATACTTAATTTAACTCCAAATAAGCGTTGACCATCAATACCATTATCTTCAAAAATGTCATAATGAAAGACTCTCTTTTCTTTCTGACACCATTCGATAACCAAACTTTTATAACTAATAACTTTTCCCTCTAGTCGTGCAATATCGACATATGGAGTAACAACTCTTTTTTGAATAAATCTTTCGCAAAACGAGTATCCCTTGTCTAAATAAATTGCACCTATAAGTGATTCAAAAATATTACCATGAATATTTTCTCCAAAATGCTGAATTGGCACTTTGCTTTCTACAAATCGAACCAGATTTAAATCTTTACCTAATTCATTTAAATGTTCGCGACTCACAATCTTTGATCTCATTTTGGTCAAATATCCTTCGTCGCCATTTGGTGCTTTATTAAATAAATGTGCTGCAATTACGGCACTTAACATAGCGTCTCCTAAAAATTCTAATCGTTCGTAATTTATTGGGTGTCCGGATTCGTCTAATTTATTTGAAGAACGATGCGTAAAAGCTTTCTTATAAAAATCGATTGTTCCCGGCTCAAATCCAAGTATTTTCTGAATAGTGTCAAAAAAAATCCCGTCTTCTAGAGAACGGGATTTAGAAAATATTTTTTTGATAAAATTCATATACAGAAATTAGTCAACTAATTTTTTAAACAATACACAAGCATTGTGTCCACCAAAACCAAAAGTGTTACTCATAGCAACATTTACTTCTCTTTTTTGAGGTTTGTTTAAGGTAAGATTCAATGACGAATCAATGTTTTCATCCACTACTGTATGATTAATAGTTGGAGGAACAACACTGTGTTGCATTGCTAAGATAGAAGCAATTGCTTCAATAGCTCCGGCAGCACCAAGTAAGTGTCCTGTCATTGATTTTGTTGAATTGATATTGATGTTTTTTGCATGTTCACCAAAAACAGCACTGATCGCTTTTAATTCGGCAACATCTCCTAACGGAGTAGAAGTTCCGTGTGTATTGATATGATCAACATCTTCAGGATTCATTCCAGCGTCTCTCAATGTGTTTTTCATAACTGCAATAACTCCAATTCCTTCCGGATGTGGTGCCGTTAAGTGGTACGCATCAGATGACATTCCACCTCCACCAATTTCGCAATAAATTTTTGCGCCTCTGGCTTTAGCATGTTCGTATTCTTCAAGAACTAAAGCTCCTGCTCCTTCTCCTAATACAAAACCATCTCTGGTTGCATCAAAAGGTCTTGAAGCTGTTTCCGGGCTTTCGTTTCTTGTAGATAAAGCGTGCATAGAATTAAAACCTCCCATACCTGCAATTGTAATCGCTGCTTCAGATCCACCTGATACAATAACATCACACATTCCTAAACGAATGTAGTTGAAAGCATCAATTAAAGCATTTGCAGAAGATGCACATGCAGAAACAGTAGTATAATTTGGTCCCATATAACCATTACGCATCGAAATGTGTGCTGGTGCAATATCGGCAATCATTTTAGGAATAAAAAACGGATTGAATTTAGGAGTTCCGTCACCTTTAGCATAATAAATTACTTCTTCCTGAAAAGTTTCTAAACCTCCAATTCCAGCTCCCCAAATAACACCAACTCTTGTTTTGTCGATATTATCATCAGTAAGTCCGGCATCTTTGATAGCTTCATCACTTGCAGCAACAGCATATTGAGCGAATTTATCTAATCTACGAGATTCCTTACGATCCATGTAATCTTCAATGTTGAAGTTTTTTACTTCGCAGGCAAATTTCGTTTTATGCTTTTCTGTATCATAATACGTGATAGGAGCGGCTCCGCTTACCCCATTCACAAGTGCGTCCCAGTAATCCTGGATATTATTCCCAATCGGAGTAAGAGCACCTAATCCTGTTACAACAACTCGCTTTAACGTCATAAAATATGTATTTTGTACTTTAAACAAATAAAACCCACGCTTTCTTAACAGTATTGTTACTTAAGAGCCATGGGCATTACAATATAAATATATCTTTGTGATTGAAAATCAATCGAAATTTTAATTTAAAAAAATAATAACACCCGACTTATACAATATAAAAATCGGGTGCGGTATTATTATTTTTTAGCTTCCTCGATATAAGAAATAGCTTGACCAACAGTAGCAATGTTTTCTGCTTGATCGTCTGGAATTTGAATATCAAATTCTTTTTCGAATTCCATAATAAGCTCAACAGTGTCTAATGAGTCAGCTCCCAAATCATTAGTGAAGCTTGCTTCTGTTACAACTTCGTTTTCGTCAACACCTAATTTGTCTACGATAATCGCTTTTACTCTTGATGCAATGTCTGACATAATCTTTAATTTTAGAATTTAATTTGTTGGCAAAAATAAAAAACTTTATTTTAAAACCACGATTTAGTTTATAAATGTAACACTAATTTATAAAATTAATTTCAAGAAAGACTTTTTAATACTATTTATTTTCGATTTTTATTCCGTTTTTTGCATTCTCAAACTAAATTCGATTATGAAAAAAATTATTGTTTTTGCCTCAGGATCAGGAACTAATGCTGAAAACATCATAAAATATTTTGCAAAAAGTAAAATTGCAAGAGTCGTTTCTGTTTTTACGAATAATGCTTCGGCAAAAGTTATCGAAAGAGCAAAAAATCATCAAATTCCAGTTGAAATCTTCTCAAAAAACGAACTTTTAGAACGAAATGTATTACAAAAAATACAAGAAATCGACCCGGATCTGATAGTTCTTGCAGGTTTCTTATTGAAATTCCCAGAGAATATAATCGAGAATTATCCTAATAAAATAATAAACATCCATCCGGCGCTTTTACCAAATTATGGCGGTAAAGGAATGTACGGAATGCACATACACAGAGCTGTAGTCGAGAATAAAGAAAAAGAAACTGGAATTTCCATTCATTTTGTAAATGAAAATTATGATGAAGGCGCTATTATTTTCCAGAAAAATACAGCCCTAACAGCTGAAGATACCGCAGAAACAGTGGCCGAAAAGATTCATGAACTGGAACAAAAGTATTTTCCTGAAATTATCTCGAGACTATTAGAAGAATAAAACACAAAAAAATTAAACCATATAAGTCATATAAGAATATATAAGTTGGATTTGTAAAAATTTACATCGTTTAAATTTTAGAAAATATAAGGTGTTTACATTAAATGAACTTATATCACTTACATGGTAAAACAGTAAGTCGCAAAAATTAAATGGACTTATATTACTTATATGGTAAATAATAAAATAAATGAATCACGAAGTACATATATATACTGATGGCGCTGCAAAAGGAAATCCCGGAAATGGCGGTTACGGTGTAGTAATGGAATTGGTAGGAACACCTCATAAAAAAGAATTCTACGAAGGTTTTCGATTAACTACCAATAATAGAATGGAGCTTCTGGCTGTAATTGTGGGTTTAGAAAAGCTAAAAAAACCAAACATGAAAGTTTTAGTGGTTTCCGATTCTAAATACGTCATCGATTCTGTTGTAAAAAAATGGGTTTTTGGCTGGGAGAAAAAAGGATATACCGGCAAAAAAAATCCTGATTTATGGAAACGCTTTTTAATCATATATCGCAAACACCAAGTCGATTTTAAATGGATTAAAGGTCACAACAATCATCCGCAAAACGAACGTTGTGATGAATTGGCTGTTATGGCTTCTATGCAGAAAAATCTTTCTATAGACGTTTATTATGAAACCATCGGTTCAAAGTCATAAAAACAAAAAAACGTATCGGGAATATTATTTTCCTGATACGTTATTATTAAGACACTAATACAAAAGTTTTTTATTCTTCTTTATCTAAATCTTTTGCAGTTCTAAATCCGGCCAAAAGACCTACTCCGGCCATAATAAAAATAATTGACGGATAAACTGCTCCATCATTTAGTGAAGTATAAGTTGTGATTAATAAAGCGAGAAATATTCCAACACCGCTTCCTATCAATAAAAAGGCAAAGTTTACCACAAATATTTTCCATGCCGAAAATCCTTTTCCTGCTCCTTTAAGAAAAATACTTGCGTCAACTCCTTTTTCTATAAGCGCTAAACGCTCTCTGTTTCTTGTTGAAAAAATTAGATAAACAATTCCGAAAATCATCAGAAACATACTAATTGGTACTAAAATGCCTGGTCCTCCCATAATGATATATTTTTTAATTAATTGATTGATACTCCATATGACGACAGCTTTTAAATTGAGGTTACAACAAAAGTGAAAAAATTTCAAATTTTAAGCTCCATCCCGAAACTTCAGAACCAAAACTTACTGATTATGAGTTAATTTTGAGTTTGTAATTATTTTTTCAAAAAGCTAAAATCTTGACAAAATTTAAAACCAAGACTGTAAGAAACTTTGATAAAAGCTCGGTTTTAAAATTGGTTTGCGCATTTTTGTCATTTCGACGAAGGAGAAATCTTCGCGAGAAGCTCGACAAAGATTGTCGATTATGATTGTAGAGTTACTTGCGAAGATTTCTCCTTCGTCGAAATGACAATTTTGTGGTTAAACTTTGACAAAGATCTATACCTATTATATATTGGAATTTAAAAATTTTAAATTTATTTTCAAATACTTGTAACCTAACTAGAGTAACTGTCGTCCTATACAATATGAGTACAATAAGCGATCAACATTATATCGATAAAATTTTGCAAGGAGAAACCAATGCGTTTGCCGTGCTGGTTGATCGTTATAAAAATATGATCTATACATTGGCACTCAAAATGATCAAGAACAAAGAAGAAGCCGAAGAAGTTGCACAAGATACTTTTATCAAAGTTTACAATTCTTTGGGAAAGTTTAAAGGTGATTCTAAATTTTCGACCTGGATTTATAAAATAGCTTACAATACCTGTTTAGATAATCTGAAAAAAAATAAAAAAGAAGACCTTAATATATCAATAGATGATTTTTCGGCACATTTAATTAAAACGATGGACAATGCTTTGAGTGCTCTGGAAGATAAAGAACGAAAACAGACCATTCAGAATTGTTTGAATTTATTGCCAAGTGAAGAAAATTTCCTGCTGACTTTATTTTATTTTGAAGATCAGAGTTTAGAAGAAATCGGAAAAATCATGAGTATTAATGCTAATAATGTCAAGGTTAAATTATTTAGGAGCCGACAAAAATTAGCTGTAATTTTGAAAAAGCAATTAGAACCAGAAATAGTAGCGTGTTATGAAAGAGAGCGATAAAAATATAGAAAATCTTATTGATAAAATGATGTCCGAAAACACTTTGGAATCACCATCTATTGACTTTACTTCAAAAATAATGTCTCAGGTTTTAGTCGCTGAGAAAAGCAAAATCAAAGCTTACAAGCCTTTAATCTCTAAAACAACCTGGATATTTATTGGTATAAGTTTAATTGCTTTAACTGCTTATTCAATTTATTCAAATAATGGTATTTCTAATTTCGGAATAGACAAAACATACTCAGATAAAGCTTCTGCCCTATTTTCAGGAATTCATTTTTCTAAGAATATCATGTATGCGCTGTTAATAGTTCCGTTTATGATTTTGATTCAGATTGGTGTTTTGAAAAACTATTTTGACAAGAAGTATCAGTTGTAGAATTATTTAAAAGAATCTTCTCTTTTAACTATAGAATACCTAACATGTATATCATCAAAACTAATATCATATTGGTTTAAATACAATAAATAACTTATTGTAGAATATTCATCAGATTCTATAATTGCTTTTTTAAGTTCAAATTCTCCTTTTTTATGTGATGGTTGAGAATATTTTTTTAGAAATTTTTCGAATCCTAATTGAGTATATTCCTTTTCTACTTTTTGATTTAATTTAAAAAATTTTGCAAGCATTATTTTTGGATTCGATTTATCAAATACATAATCTTTATTCAAAACAGTTTCTAAAAATTCTTTAAAAGATTTATATTTCGCTGAGTAATAGCGCTTATAAGAATGATATAAATATTCCTGATTCGTAATAAAAATTTCACTTTCATTTAATCGAATGTATAAATCTAAAAATGAATAAGGAGAAGGCACTACAATTCCATCTTCCCTATTACCAAAATCAGCTAACTTCTCAATCATTTCTTTAGAAAAGTTTGGTTCTTTTCTTTCACAGGAAATCAAAAAAGAAAACAATAATAATAAGGTAAGGATTTTCTTCATGATCAGATTTTGAGATTAAAACAAATCTAACTAAAATCTTCAGCACTTTTTTCAAAAATAATTATTGTATTTTAAATCCAAAAAACATATTTTAAGCACTCTGAACAATCAAATCCAAATCATTCATTTACAATAGTTTTAGCCCCGAAATCGATATTCTTTTTTTATGAAAATTTTGAGAACCTAAACCGTTGCAATATTGTAACTTATGAAGTATCTTTGCACCCTAATTCGAAATTCATAAAATGAATAAATTATTGATTGTTGGAACGGTTGCTTTCGACGCGATTGAAACTCCTTTCGGAAAAACAGATAAAATATTAGGTGGTGCTGCGACATACATTGGTTTATCAGCATCGTTTTTTAACTTACAATCGGCCATCGTTTCTGTAGTTGGCGACGATTTTCCACAAGAACATTTAGATCTTTTAACTTCAAGAAATATTGATATCTCTGGTATCGAAATTGTAAAAGGAGGAAAAACCTTTTTCTGGAGCGGTTTATACCACAACGATTTAAATTCTAGAGACACTCTTGTAACTGAATTAAACGTTTTGGCTGATTTTCAACCAAAAGTTCCTCAAAACTATAAAGATGCTGATGTTGTGATGTTAGGAAACTTACATCCGTTAGTACAAAGCAGTGTTTTGGATCAAATGGAGAAAAAACCAAAATTAGTAGTTTTAGACACTATGAACTTTTGGATGGATTGCGCTCTTCCTGAATTATTGGACGTTATTAAACGTGTAGACGTTATTACAATCAATGACGAAGAAGCAAGACAACTTTCAGGAGAATATTCATTAGTAAAAGCAGCAAACAAAATCCAGGAATTGGGACCAAAATATGTGGTGATCAAAAAAGGAGAACATGGAGCGCTTTTATTCCACAATAGAGAAGTTTTCTTTGCACCTGCTTTACCATTAGAAGATGTTTTTGATCCAACAGGAGCAGGAGACACTTTTGCAGGTGGTTTTTCAGGATTCATTGCACAAAGCGAAAACATTTCGTTTGGTAACATGAAAAACGCAATTATCTACGGATCTAATTTAGCTTCATTTTGTGTGGAGAAATTTGGAACCGAAAGGATGGAAACATTAAGCAAAGCAGAAGTAGCGATTCGATTACAACAATTTAAGTCGTTAACTCAGTTTGACATAGAAATATAATGCCCGAAAGCCTCGCTAATAACGGGGCTTTTTTATTACGTTAATACACACAACTTACAACAACACAAAATACAAAACACAATGAGCGACGCTTTAAAACACGAATGTGGTATAGCCTTAGTTAGACTTCTTAAACCGCTTGAATATTACAAAGAAAAATACGGAACTGCTTTTTACGGGATACAAAAAATGTATCTAATGATGGAAAAGCAACACAACCGTGGTCAGGATGGTGCCGGTTTTGCAAGCATTAAACTTGATGTTGAGCCAGGACAACGCTACATAAGCAGAGTTCGTTCGAATCATGCACAGCCTATACAAGACGTTTTTAAACAAATCAATGAGCGAATTAGTGAAGAATTGGCTTCAAAACCTGAGATTGCTGATGATGTTCAAAAAATAAAATCAGAAATTCCATATGTTGGTGAATTATTTTTAGGACACGTTCGTTACGGAACTTTCGGAAAAAACAGCATCGAAAGTGTACACCCATTTTTACGTCAAAGTAACTGGATGCACCGTAACCTTATTTTGGCGGGTAACTTTAATATGACTAATGTTAAAGAACTTTTCGAAAATCTGGTTGAACTTGGACAACATCCAAAAGAAATGGCAGATACTGTTACAGTTATGGAAAAAATTGGTCACTTCTTAGACAAAGAAGTAATGCAACTTTACCAAGATTGTAAAGCCGAAGGTTATTCTAAAAGAGAAGCTTCTCCGGTAATTGCTGACCGATTGGATATTGCAAAAATATTAACTCGTTCTGCTAAAAACTTAGACGGAGGTTATGCAATGGCTGGTTTACTTGGTCACGGTGATGCTTTCGTTTTTAGAGATCCTGCAGGAATTCGTCCAGCTTACTTTTACCAAGATGACGAAGTTGTCGTTGTAGCTTCAGAAAGACCTGTTATTCAAACTGTATTTAATGTACCTTTTGAAAGTGTTCAGGAAATCGAACCTGGAAACGCTTTGATTATCAAGAAAAGCGGAAAAGTTTCTATGGAACAAATCTTAGAACCAACAGTTAAAAAAGCATGTTCTTTCGAAAGAATTTATTTCTCTAGAGGAAGTGATGCTGAAATCTATCAGGAACGTAAAAACTTAGGTAAATTAATTTTACCTGCTGTTCTTGAATCAATTGACAGCGATACTGATAATACTGTTTTCTCTTATATCCCGAATACTGCAGAAACTTCATTCTATGGTTTAGTTGAAGCTGCTCAGGATTTTTTGAATCAGAGAAAAAACAATTATATTTTAGCTAACAGAAACACACTTACTGCCGAAACTTTACAGGAATTATTAGCTGTAAAAATCCGTACGGAGAAAGTTGCTATTAAAGATGCTAAACTTAGAACTTTTATTACAGAGGATAGTAGCCGCGACGATTTAGTAGCTCACGTTTACGATGTTACTTACGGAGTAATCAAACCAACTGACAATCTTGTGATTATTGATGACAGTATTGTTCGTGGCACAACGCTAAAAATGAGTATCATAAAAATGATGGATCGTTTAAAACCTAAACGTATCGTAATCGTTTCATCGGCTCCACAAATTCGTTATCCTGATTGCTACGGAATTGATATGGCAAAACTTGAAGGTCTTGTTGCTTTTAGAGCAGCTTTGGCTTTATTAAAAGAAAGAAACTTATATCATATAGTAGATGAAGTTTATGCAAAATGTAAAGCACAAGAAAACTATATCGATAGTGATGTTGTGAATTATGTTACTGCAATTTACGATCAATTTACTCCAGAAGAAATTTCAGCTAAAATTGCTGAAATGTTAAGCTCTCCGGAAATTAATGCCGAAGTAAAAATCATTTTCCAAAAAGTAGAAGATTTACATGTTGCATGTCCGAAAAATCTTGGTGATTGGTACTTTACAGGTGACTATCCAACTCCTGGAGGAAATCGTGTTGTAAACAGAGCTTTCATGAATTTTTATGAAGGAAAAGACGCTAGAGCGTATTAAAAATATATTAACAAAAGGTTAATTTGTGCATTTCATCGGTTTTTTTTGCCGTTCATCCTGTTTGTTTGGTAAAAATGAAAAGCTACAATACTTTTGAAATACCATAACATTAGTAGGTTAAGTTTATGGTAGATTTGGGGCAAAAAGGGTGGAAGCAATTCCACCTTTTTTATTGGAATAAAGTCAAGTATTTCTACCACAAGAAATTATACCCATTAATAAGAAAATACATTCCTTTCATCGGATATATTTACCATTCATCTAAAAAGTTTTTTTCATACAAATACCTGTCATACATTTACTGAACCATAACATTAGTAGGTTAAGTTTATGGTAGATTTGGGGCAAAAAAGGTGGAAGAGATTCCGCCTTTTTTATTTTTATTAAGCAGAGAAAAGAGTAAAGATTATAGAAGAAAGATTACTGGAGAAAGAGGATAGAACTGAGAATATAGAAAATAGACTCTAAAAAAACATAGAAACAAAAAAAAGACGAATAACCGCAAGGCCATTCGTCTTTTTTCTTTACTCTTTATTCTATTATCTAGACTATTTATCTAAAGCAAATCTTCTAGCTACTTCAGTCCAGTTAATTACACTGAAAAAAGCTTCAATATAATCAGGTCTTCTGTTTTGGTAGTTTAAATAGTAAGCATGTTCCCAAACATCCATTCCTAAGATTGGAGTTCCACCGTTACCAGCAACTTCCGGCATTAATGGATTGTCTTGATTTGGAGTACCTACAACTTCTAATTTACCTCCTTTTTGTACTGTTAACCAAGCCCATCCTGAACCAAATTGTGTTGCTCCAGCTTTAGCAAATTTTGCTTTAAACTCGTCAAAAGTTCCAAAAGAAGCTTCGATTGCAGCTAATAAATCACCTGTTGGTAATCCACCACCGTTTGGAGACATTACAGTCCAGAATAAATTGTGGTTGTAGAAACCTCCACCATTGTTACGAACTGCTGCGTTTGATTTATCTAAGTTGATTAAGATGTTTTCGATTGTTTTTCCTTCTAAATCTGTTCCAGCGATTGCTGCGTTTAGATTTGTAGTATATGCATTATGGTGTTTTGTGTAATGGATTTCCATTGTACGCGCATCAATATGTGGTTCTAGTGCATCATATGCATAAGGTAATTGTGGTAATTCAAAAGCCATGATATTATGATTTTAGGATTTATAATAATTTAATCCAAATTTAGACATTTAACTTTGGAATAGAAAATACTATTTCGTTATAATTCGATTTAATTAACTGATAATTTGATTTTTTAAAACTTAAATAGCTGTAAATCTTTATTTTCCATTAAAGGTTGTCATTGTATTTTCTAATCCTGCCGTTCCAAAAGATTTAATAATTTCTGAAGCGACTTCTAAACGTTCCGGTAATTTTGCTTTTTCTTCTTCGTCCCAATCCCCTAAAACGTAATCTACTTGTTGCCCTTTTTTGAACTGATCGCTTATACCAAATCTAAAACGAGTGTATTGCTGCGTATTTAAAACCAAATTGATATTTTTAAGTCCGTTATGACCTCCGTCGCTACCTTTTGGCTTGATACGAATAGTACCGAATGATAGGTTTAAATCGTCTGTAATAACTAAAACATTCTCTAACGGAATGTTTTCTTTGTCCATCCAGTATTTTACAGCTTTACCGCTTAAATTCATGTAAGTGTTTGGTTTTAAAAGAAAAAAACTTCTTCCTTTAAATTTATATTCTGCCAAAGCACCCAATTTTACGGTTTCGAATGAAAGTCCTTCTTTTCTAGCTAAAAAATCCAGGACTTTGAATCCTATATTATGTCTTGTATTTACGTATTCGGCACCAATATTACCTAGTCCTACGATTAAATATTTCTTCATATTATCTATGTTCTCTTCTTTTTGTGTTGATGAAAACAGTTTTGTTATCCATTTTATCATGAGGCAAAAGTATGATTAATTAGATAATGTGGCAATTAGATAATTAGATAATTTGGTTTGTGCGTGGCTTTAACTGCAAATAATGGCACGCGGATGACGCGGATTTAAATGGATTTATGCGGATTATTTTTTTTCGTTTTTACCAGACTAAATGAAATTGAAGACTTTTTCTCTTAGCATCTCAGTAACTTAGTATCTTAGAAACTTATAAAAAACAAACTTCTGGCTAGCCCTGACAGAAGCGGTATCCTTTTTATCCGCTTTTTTGCGGATGAAAAGATATAGTGAATGGCAGGAACGTCTGGTCTTGAAAAGTCAGAAAGTTTCTGCTCCTGAAAAACAGAAAAAAACTTAGAACCTTAGTACCTCAGCGCCTCAGAACCTCAAAAAAAAAAGCCCCAATCGTAAGATTGAGGCTTTTTTTATTGATTGTGAAAAAAATTATTTTTTCTTTCCTTTTGCAGGAGCTTTTGCAGCTTTTGCAGCCTCTTGAGCAGCTTTCATAGCAGCACGAGAGATTCTTACCTGAGCAACAACTGTGTTCTCTGGGTGCATAACTTTGTACTCTGGTTTTCCAACTTTAGTAACATATAATTTGTTACCCATTTCAAGTGGAGTAATGTCAGCTTCAACAAAATCAGGAAGATCTTTAGGTAAAGCTTTAACTTTTAATTTACGTGTGTTTAAACGTAAAACACCTCCTGCAAGAACACCTTTAGATGTACCAACGATTTTTACTGGAACTTCCATAGTGATTTCTTTGTCATCAAATAATTGAAAGAAGTCAATGTGTAAAATTTTGTCAGATACTGGGTGTACTTGAATGTCTTGCAAAATTGCATTGAATGATTTTCCTTTTCCAAGCTCAATCACAACTGTGTGTGCGTTTGGAGTGTAAACCAAGTTTTTGAACGCTGCAGCGTCTGCTGAGAAGTGTACTGCCTGATTTCCTCCGTATAACACGCAAGGAACCGCTCCAGCATTACGTAAGGCTTTAGTTGACACTTTGCCCACGCTTTCTCTTTCTGATCCTTTAATTGTAATCGATTTCATTGTAAAAAAAATATAGTTATTAATAAATATTCTAATTTGCTATAAGCTTCAGGCGCCAGGCTTTAGGCTTTTTTGTAAAATGAATAGCTTAAGACTTAAAGCCTGAAGCGTATTACTTTTTACATAATAAATTTTCCACTAATGGAATTGTTGTGGTGCACCATGTGCATAACTTCAGCAAAAAGAGGTGCACAACTCACGACTTTTATTTTCTTTGATTCTCTCTTTAACGGAATAGAATCGGTAACTATTAACTCACTTAATTTTGAGTTTTCAATTTTTTCGTAGGCATTACCAGATAAAATGGCGTGTGTACAAATTGCTCTAACGCTTAATGCTCCTTTTTCGATCATCAAATCTGCTGCTTTCGCTAATGTACCACCAGTATCGATCATGTCGTCTACTAATATTACGTTACGACCTTTTACTTCACCAATTAGCTCCATAGTATCGATAACGTTGGCTGCTTTTCTTTGTTTGTAACAGATTACTACATCTGATTCCAAAAACTTAGAGTAAGCATATGCTCTTTTTGAACCTCCCATATCCGGAGATGCAATTGTTAGATTCTCTAATTTTAAACTTTCTACGTATGGTAAAAAGATTGTAGATGCAAATAAATGATCTACTGGTTTTTCGAAAAACCCTTGAATTTGATCTGCATGCAAATCCATTGTCATTACTCTTGTTGCTCCTGCAGCATCTAATAAATTAGCTACTAATTTTGCTCCAATCGGTACTCTTGGTTTGTCTTTTCTATCTTGTCTTGCCCAACCAAAATAAGGCATAACAGCTGTAATGTGTCTTGCTGATGCACGTTTTGCTGCATCAATCATTAATAACAATTCCATCAAATTATCGGCAGTTGGAAAAGTTGAGCACACGATAAAAACGCGTAATCCTCTTATTGATTCTTCGTAAGATGGCTGAAATTCTCCATCGCTATACGTTGACATCGTTACTTTCCCTAACGGAATTCCGTATTGTTCTGCAATTTTTTCTGCAAGATAAACACTTTGTGAACAAGCAAAAATTTTAGCTTCTGGTTCTAGGTGCGACATTATAATTTGTTGTTTTGTAGTTAGTTGTGTGTGCTTCGTTTTAACGAGGTGCAAATTTAGAAAATTTATTGGACACTGAAAGGAAAAAATTAAGTATTTTTATTAGAATTTTTAATTTTATTTTTTACATTTGCACCGTGTTAAAGGAATAAGCACAGTTATGACATCATAATTAACTTATTCTATTGCGTTAAAATAATTGATTTATTTGATTATTTTTTCGTCTGCTAAGCCCGGATGGCGGAATTGGTAGACGCGCTGGTCTCAAACACCTGTGGGAAACCGTGCCGGTTCGACTCCGGCTCCGGGTACAAAAACCTCTTCTTAACGGAAGAGGTTTTTTTGGTTTTATACTACTTCAATAAAACTAATTTTATTGTTTTTTCGTCTTTATCACCTATTTTAGAGCTACTTAAAGTTTGTTAACTTTATAACTTTAAATTATAATCATCAATAAAAATGGAAAAAATAGAGCACATTAATTATATCAAATCACCTATTGAAGCTGTTTTTACAGCACTAACAACACAAGAAGGTCTTGGCGCTTTTTGGACAGAGAAACTAGTTGTTAAGTCAGAATTGGGTTTTATCAATGAGTTTAATTTCGGAGATAATGATCTCACAAAAATGAAAATAACAGAATTATCTCCTAATAAAAGAATACTTTGGGAATGTATAGAATCTGATCCGGAATGGATTGGAACGAAAATTTCCTTTGACTTAACCGAAAAAGATGGCGTGACGGCGATTGTTCTCAAACATTTTGATTGGCGTGAACTGACCGAATTCTACCAATGGTGCAATTACAATTGGGCAATGTTTCTTTTAAGTCTCAAAAATTATTGTGAAGATGGTGATGGAACGCCTTATCTGAAAAGGAAGTTTTAACCTTAGAACTTGCATATAGATTTACTCAATATAAAAGCCAAAAAAATGACCGTAAAAATAAAACCTAATGGCGGTTTTGTGATTAAAATTTAAACTTATTATACAAATGACATCGGTTCTTTTAAGAATACCAGACCTTAGATGTTACTTGTTATTGTATTTTTTTGAAATTTCCATAAAAGGTTTTTCAACACCTTTATAACACAGAAAACTAAAAATTACAATAATTGGTGTAATTAAAAAAACAACTTCACAATATTCTGATGTCAAGAGTTTTTTTGCTTTCTCAAGCCCAAATCCAAAATAAAAAACAAGAAAAAGAATAATCCCATGAATTAGATATGTGCTATAAGAAATCTCACCCAACAATTTTAATGTTGAGCTATTCAAAATTCCAAATAGTGTATTTCCAGATGCTATTAAAACAAAAACAATTGTTATTAAAAGCTTACAATATATATTATTGGAGTTTTCAAATTGAGGTATTAAAGCCAAACAAACTAAAATTAAAATACTTAAAAGCGTACTGTTTTTATTTTCAAGAAGTTTCTTTTTTACAACAAGTGCAGCTATAGCTCCTCCTACAAAAGAAAGAAGAAAAGGAATGCGGATAACGTTTACATAAAAATATCCAATGACAAAAAGAAGACTTATTACCAAATAAAAAACTGGTGGTTTCTTCTTTAAAATTATCAGTGAGATTAAAGGCAGACTAAAATAAAATAACCATTCAAAAGGAAGCGACCAAACTACTCCAGCGTTAATCAAATAAGTTAAGCCAAAATTATTAATACTGGTGTCACGGATAACTGTAAAAGTCCCCAACAAAAACATCTCATGTAAAAACTGAAACAGTCCCGTTTTCAATTTCCAATCACTAATAATCATTACAATTATCACAATTATAGTAAGAGAAAAATAATACATTGGGGCTAATCTAAAAAATCTTGAAACGAAGAATGACCTCCAATCAAATCCTTTTTCTTTTGAATTTAACAATTTTGAAATAAATAAAAAACTTGAAATCATGAAAAAAAAAGCAACGCTTGTTGAGCCCAATTGTGAATATAAATAAGATTTAGTAGCCCACTGATTCTCCTGAATATATTGATACCATAAACTTGCGTGAGAAATAAATACACTAATTGCAAGAAATCCTCTAAGACCATCAACCGTTTCATATCGTGAACACAAATTATTTACTTTGTATTTTAAATTAATTATATAAGCTGTTGAAAACGCAATTATAAATACAATAAGAGCAAATAAAGGAGTTAAATTATTCATTTAGGATTTATTCATTTTTTAATTATTCTTTCTTATAATATTAAAAAGTCAAAAGATTTTTCAATCTTGCTTTTTCTTACAAAATAAAGAAAGTCAGACAAAGAAACAATAATTATTTATTTTACAGTTTTACATTAATAATTTAAATTATAAAACATCAAAACTTGATTTAGAGGAAAATTTACTCCATAACAACCTCACAACTCGCATTATGCAAAACGGGAAAATTACAAGAGTTAGCAATAAAGCATAATTGATTTGCTTTTGTGTGCAATTCTAAAGCTAAATTAATTTTATCAGAATTTGAAATCTTTACTTTCGGATTTAATCTGACTTCTGTAAAACGTCCGCTTCCGTTGGGCGAAACTTCAAGTGTTGCTTCGGCATTGTCTGAATATTCCAGAACTTCTATTCCGTTTTGAGAACATACATATAGATAGGACATCATATGGCACGAAACCAAACTGCTCAACAACAAATCTTCGGGATTGTATAATTCCGGATCGCCTTTGAATGCTTTTGCTGCAGAAACAGCTAAAACAGGTTTTCCTTCAATTTTAATTTGATGACTTTTGCTATAAAACCTTGAAGTTGTTTCTTCTTGCTTTTTGGTTGAAGTCCAGTTTAGTTCTGCTTTGAATAGATGGTTCATTTGCTTTCGTTTTCTATTGCGAAGTTAAGATTTTATAAGTTGTAATTCTTTAATCTCGAAAAGACGCAGAGTCGCAAAGTTTACTTTAATTTCATTCTTAACTCCATAAAAAACCTCAAAAGGATCACTTTCGAGGTTTTTTATAGAATTACTAAACTAATAAAACTTTGAGTCTGCTTTTACTTACCCCATTTAGTCCAATCCGAATCTGGTCTCTTAAACGGTTCTGATAAAAACTTATTTGCTAATGCATTAAATACTTCCGGACTTGAAGCCGGTGCAAAATGAGTTTCTCCAGGCATAATACACAACTGAGCCTTAGGTATGTTTTCAAAAATTTCTACCGAATGTTCATTTCTAATTACGTCTCTATCTCCAGCTATTATAAGAACTTTTGCTTTAATTTTTGATAAATCTTTTGCTGCAATAGTAGGTTGATATATCAAAAGTCCAGCAAGTTGTTTCATTAGATTCCAATTCTCGCTAGTATCTTTTTCTTTAATTTTTGAAACAATCATTTTTTTCAAGTTCTGAACATCTTTTGTAGCCCATGAATAAATAGCTGTAGAATCGGGTCTTAAATTTGCTCCCATCGCTACAATTTTCTTTATTTTTGACTTCCCTGAAATCCCCATTTGCAAACCAACAATTCCCCCATCACTCCATCCAATAATACTTATCGAATCTAGTTTTAACCTATTAACTAATTCTTCTGTATCTTTTGTAATCTGAACGTATGTCAAAGAATCTGTTTTCAACTCTGATTTACCTTGCCCTCTACTATCAGCAACAATAACTCTATATTTACTTTTAAAATAATCGATCTGATTTCCCATTGATTCAATACTTCCTCCATTTCCGTGAATTAATAACAACGGTTCCCCTTTTCCATATTCTTCATAATAGATTTTAGCTCCATTGATTTCAGCAAATTTTCCAACAGCGGTATTTTTACCATAAGGCGTGTCAAATTTAAAATTCATCTGAACCTGAGCATTTGCGATTCCAAATATTGAAGATGTTAATAACAGAAGTAATGCTTTAATTGGTTTTTTCATTTGCAAATAGTTTTTATAATAGTTATCTCTCAAATATAAGAAAGAATAGAATAAATTAACAAAATCCCTACAAATCGTAATGCCTTTTAATAATTACAAAAAAAACCTCGAAAGTACTCCTTTCGAGGTTTCTTAGAGAATTACTAATTTACTAAACAAATTCCAAAACTATTTTTTTACTGAGAATTTAAAAACAGTTTTAGTCTTATATTTTTCTCCCGGATTTAAAACCGTTGTCGGGAAGTTTTTCTGATTTGGAGAATCCGGATAATGCTCTGTTTCTAAACAAAGTCCCGTTCTGTGTCCATATTTTTTACCGTCGCGCGTTGGTAAAGTTCCGTCAAGGAAATTTCCTGAGTAAAACTGAATTCCAGGTTCGTCAGTTGTCATTTCCATAACCCTTCCACTCGCTGCGTGATATACTTTTGCAATAATTGTTTTTCCTTTTTCAGGATTGTTCAATACCCAACAATAATCGTAACCTTTTCCTCTTTCTAATTGTTCGTTTTTAGCAATGGTCCTGTTATTACAATGGATTTGAACAATTCGTTTAATCAAATGTACTTTTATTTTTTGATGATTTGGCTAATCCGATAATAAGACTTAATTTAGTCGCAAACGCACTCCACTTTTAGAATTAAGGGACATTTTTACAGTACACTTCAAAAAAACAATAACAAATCATTAATTGATAAACATGAATATTAAGTCTATTGACAAAACTATCAAAGAATTATTAAGTTCAGGAAAGCAATTCTCTATTCCAAGGTTTCAAAGGGAATACTCTTGGGACAAAAAGAACTATCAAGAATTACTTGATGATATGATTAGTTGTTTAATAATAAATGAAGGAGTGTTAGAATCTTCTAGTTATTTTTTAGGCACAATGCTATTTATTGGGGATTATTCTGAGAATTCTGAGAATTCAAAATCAATATTAGTTGTAGACGGACAACAAAGAATTACAACAATCACCATCTTATTTTCTGCCTTATCGGATCGTTTTAAACGATTAGGCGAAGAAAAATTAAGCACTCAAATATTCAAATATATAATGACGGAAGATGATGATGGGAATGAAGTCCGAGTTTTAGAAAGCAAAACACATTATCCATATTTCTCTTTTTATATTCAAGATCGTGAAAAAAACGATATCCAAAACACATCAACTGAAGAAGAAGAATGCATAAAAGAATCTTTTGATTATTTATACGAAAACCTTGAAGAAAAAAAATTAAGAGTTCACCTAAAAAAGAAACTAGGAAGCAAAGATGTAGATGACCTATCTTACATAGATATATTAAAAACTATTCGTGACCAAATTTTAAACACTACTTTCATTTCAATATCCACATTCGATAAAGAAAATGCTAATATGATTTTTGAAATATTAAATGCAAAAGGCAAAAAGCTTTCGCATGTAGATTTAATAAAAAATAAGATATTTGAAATTGTAGATGAAAATGGGTCAGCTGACTTCGCTGAAGTAAAATGGAATGAGATCAAACAAAATTTAATTTCTAGACACGAGACTATTGGGTTTGCTACATTTTATAGGCATTTTTGGATTAGTAATTATAAAAAAACATCCGGATCTAAACTTTATGATGATTTCCAAAAAGAAATAAAACCAAAAACAAAAGATAGATATAAAAATTTTTTAAAGGAAGTAGAAAGAGATTCAGAAATTTATATAAAAATTTTAAATCCAAGGCGTGAAGACTATGGAAATAGGAAAGAATATTTTTGGCTCGTTCAAAGTTTAAATGTCTTAATGAATTATTTCAACATAGTTCAAGTTAGAATTGCCTTGCTTTCTCTATTTAAGGCAAAAGATAACGATCTAATAACTACTGCAAAATTTAAGAGCACTATTATATTCCTAGAAAACTTTCATTTTGCTTATAATTCAATTTTTTCAGGAAGAGCAAGCAGGTTTGAAAATACTTATTCAAAATTTGCAATAAGTTTAAATTCAGCAACCAATAAAACTGACACATCAAAAATAATTGAAGAAAATCTAATAGAACCGTTAAATAATCTATTACCAGATTATTTACAATTTTCGAAAAATTTTGTTGAACTGACATTTTCAAAAAAAGATCATCCAAATAATATTAAATCAAAATATATTATTGGTAAGATAAACTCTCATTTTGAAAACAGTGATGTTTTTTCAGATATTGGAACGATAGAACACATAAAATCTGAAAAAGATGGCTTTACGTCTTTAAATATTGGAAACCTAATACTTCTAGAAGCAAGGTTAAATAATGAAGCTGGAGACAAATCATATGAAGACAAAAAGGAAATATATTTAAAATCTTCTTATAAATGGATTAATGACTTTACTAAATCAAACGATGATTGGAAAGAAGATTCAATTAAAATTAGAGCCGAAGAACTATCTAAATTCTATTATACAAAAATTCTTGGTAGGACAATTTAATAATTAAAACTGCATTTAATAAATTCTATTGTAATAAACACAAAACAATTGTAAAAATAATACCGATTTCCTCAAAATATAAAAAAACCTCGAAAGTACTCCTTTCGAGGTTTCTTAGAGAATTACTAATTTACTAAACAAATTCCAAAACTATTTTTTTACTGAGAATTTAAAAACAGTTTTAGTCTTATATTTTTCTCCCGGATTTAAAACCGTTGTCGGGAAGTTTTTCTGATTTGGAGAATCCGGATAATGTTCAGTTTCTAAACAAAGTCCCGTTCTGTGTCCATATTTTTTACCGTCACGCGTTGGCAAAGTTCCATCAAGGAAATTCCCTGAGTAAAACTGAATTCCAGGTTCGTCAGTTGTCATTTCCATAACCCTTCCACTCGCTGCGTGATATACTTTTGCAATAATTGTTTTTCCTTTTTCAGGATTGTTCAATACCCAACAATGATCGTAACCTTTTCCTCTTTCTAATTGTTCGTTTTTAACTTCGATGTCTTTTCCAATTAGTTTTGGAGTTCTGAAATCGAAAGGTGTATTAGCAACATCTTCCAATTTTCCTGTTGGAATTAAAGTTGCATCAACCGGAACTAATTTATCAGCATTCAAAGTCAATTCATGATCTAAGATTGTTTTAGAAAAATCTCCTGACAAATTGAAATAAGAATGTTGCGTTAGATTTACAATCGTTTTCTTGTCTGTTGTTGCTTCATACAAAACTTCCAATTGATTATCATTTGTCAAAGTATATGTTACAAAAACCTGAAGATTTCCAGGATAACCTTCTTCTAAATCTTTACTTAAATATGATAATTTTAAAGTCGCTGTATTTCCGGATTTAACCTCATCAGCTTTCCAAACAACGTTAAAAAAACCTTGCGGACCTCCGTGCAAAGCATTTGGTGCATTATTGATAGCTAATTGATATTCTTTTCCGTCTAAAGAGAATTTACCTTTCGCGATTCTGTTTCCATATCTTCCGATTAAAGCTCCAAAAAATGGATTTTCTTTTTCATATTGCTCCAAAGAATTAAATCCGATAACTACATTTTCAGAAACACCTTCTTTATTTGGCACTTTCAAATCGGTAATTCTTCCACCAAAAGTGATGATATCAACCTCCATCCCATTTTGATTTTTCAGCTTATAACTGTCTACTTTTTCTCCCTTTGAAGTTGTTCCATAAGAAGATTTTTCGATTGTAACTGTAGCTTTTTCATCTGAAGAAACTGTTGTAGCATCCATTTTTTTATCGCTTTTGCATTGAACAGAAATTGCTGCCAAACTCATTAATCCAATTCCAAAAACGCAACGTTTTAATACATTCATAAATATTATTTTTAAGTATTGTAAAAAGTGAAATGAAAGATATGAAAAATTTAAAAGGGACAAAATTTTGAAACCTCTGAACCTTTGCCTCTTTGAACCTTTGTACCTTTATTTAAATCCCATGTTGAAACAAATGATAATAAGCTTCGTTTGCATTGATCTTATCTTTAAAGTCTCTTACAGTAGTTTTTTCGTCAATAACCAATAATTCGATTCCTGCAATATCTGCAAAATCTTCCATATATTCTGTTGTAATAGCTTGGCTGTAAACCGTGTGATGCGCTCCTCCGGCAAGAATCCAAGCCGTTGCTGCGATATCAAGATTTGGTTTACAATCCCATAGAACTCTTGCAACCGGTAATTTTGGTAAATCTGCCATTGGTTTAACCGCTTCAACTTCATTTACAATCAAACGGAAACGATTTCCCATATCAATTAATGACACATTGATTGCAGCTCCCGCAGGCGAATTAAATACCAAACGTGCAGGATCTTCTTTTCCTCCAATTCCTAACGGATGCACTTCGCAAGAAGGTTTTGCATCTGCAATCGATGGACAAATTTCCAACATGTGAGATCCTAAAACATACGATTTTTGAGGTGTAAAATGATATGTATAATCTTCCATGAAAGACGTTCCTCCTTCAAGACCAACATTCATTACTTTTAATGCACGAACCATTGCAGCGGTTTTCCAGTCACCTTCTCCACCAAAACCATAACCATCGGCCATTAATCTTTGTGTTGCAATTCCCGGAAGTTGCTTCCAAACTCCAAGGTTTTCAAATGTATCTGTAAAAGCTCCAAAACCTCCTTCTTCAAGGAAAGCTCTTAAACCTAATTCTATTTTTGCTGCTTCAACCAATGAACTTCTTTGTGCTCCGCCTTCTTTTAAAGCATCGGTCAAAGAATAAGAAGATTCATAAACGGCTAATAAATCATTTAATTGTTGCTCCGTAACTTTCTCAATATGTTTAGTAACATCCGAAGAATCATATCCATTAACCGACATTCCAAAACGAATCTGAGCCTCAACTTTATCACCCTCTGTAACGGCAACTTCACGCATATTGTCTCCAATACGAGCTACTTTTAAGTTCTGAAGTTCATCCCAACCTAAAGCTACTCTTGTCCAAACGCCAAGTTTGTTCAAAACACGAGGATCTTCCCAATGTCCAACCACAACTTTACGTTTTTTACGCATTCTTGACATGATAAAACCAAACTCACGATCTCCGTGCGCCGATTGATTCAGGTTCATGAAATCCATGTCGATAGTTCCCCACGGAATTTCAGCATTATATTGTGTATGCAAATGGCATAATGGTTTCTTTAGAATACTCAATCCACCGATCCACATTTTTGCTGGTGAAAAAGTGTGCATCCAAGCGATAAGTCCGATACAGTTTTTAGCAGAATTTGCCTCTAAACATAAATCTAAAATTTGCTTAGGCGATTTTAAAGTGTCTTTGCAAACTATTTTTACCGGAATCTGCGATGAAGCATCTAAACCTTTTGCCATAATTGCAGCATGTTCCGCCACTAATTTTAAAGTTTCCGGTCCGTATAATTCCTGGCTTCCTACTACAAACCAAACTTCTTTTTGAGAAATGTCAATCATTGTTTTTTATTTTGTTTCAAGTTTTCTTTGTTTCAAGTTTCAAGTTTGAAATGCGGAAAATCTTTGTTATTTATCCTTTGTTCTTTTCGTTTAACGTTTCGAAAACGTCGAAAATCTTTCTTCTTTGCTCTATTTTCTTTTATCTTACTGTCCGTAATACGAATCTTTTCCGTGTTTACGATTGTAATGTTTCTTTATTAGGGAATCTTTTAATCTTGGTGCATTTGGATTTATTTGTAAAGTCAGATACGCCATTTCAGCTACAACTTCAAGAACTTTACTATTATAAACTGCTTTTGCAGCGTTTTTTCCCCATGCAAATGGACCGTGATTTCCAATCAAAACCATTTCTACTTCTTCGTAAGAAAGATTTTTTTCTTTGAAACAATCCAAAATCTGAATTCCGGTATTGTGTTCGTAGTTTCCTTCTATAAGCGCATCTGCCATCGGTGGCGCACACGGAATATCAGCTGTTAAATGATCTGCATGCGTGGTTCCAAAAATGGGAATATCGCGTTGTGATTGTGCCCAAGCAACCGAATAAGTGGCGTGTGTATGTGCAACGCCTCCAATATTTGGCCAGTTTTTATATAAATAAGCATGCGTTTTTGTGTCTGATGACGGACGCATAGAACCTTCAATAATATTATTATCAAAATCGACAATCACAATATCTTCGGGTTTTAAATCTTCGTAAGGAACGCCACTTGGTTTAATGGCAAAAACACCATTTTCTCTGTCAACAGCACTCACATTTCCGAAAGTATATACAACCAAATTCAATGCATTTAACTGCATATTGGCTTCGTAACATTCCTGTTTTAAATCTTTATAAAGAGAACTCATGTTGCGAAATTTTAATAGTTGGATCTTCGTAAGCGCTTAATTGATCGTATGCCAAAAGCAGTTTGTGATAAGCTGCAACTTTGTCTAATTGAGGGAAATATTCTCCATCAAAATCACTTCCTATTTTTTGACTTGCTTCAATTACGTTTGGATAAATTCCTGCTGCAACTGCTGCATAAATCGCCGCTCCTAAAGCAGGAGTTTGGTCTGAAGCTGCAATTTTAATTGGCTTGTTTAAAACATTTGCCAAAGTCTGCATAATAAAAGGAGATTTACGAGCAACGCCACCAATCCCGATTACGCTGTCTATTTTCACACCTTCCTCTTCAAAACGATCCACGATTTTCTTCGCTCCAAAACAAATAGCATTTACCAAAGCTTTGAAAATATGTGGCGCTTTTGTTCCTAAAGAAAGATTTGAAATCGCGCTTTTTAATTCCTGATTAGCATCCGGAGTTCTACGTCCGTTGATCCAGTCTAAAGCAATTGGAAGACTATCTGAAACTGGGATTTTCTCCGCTTCCTTTGTTAATTCTACAATTAGTTTATCGCTGAATTCTTCTCTTAATTGTTCTTTTTGAGTTTCATTTAAAACCGTCGAAGTCGTCAATAAAAGATCTGTTGGCCAAAGCAATAATTCTTTGTACCAAGCCAATAAATCTCCAAAAGCAGATTGTCCGGCTTCTAATCCAATATAACCCGGAATCACAGAACCATCAACTTGTCCACAAATTCCGCGAACGGTTTTAGTTCCTACTTCTTCTTTTGAACCTACCAAAATATCGCAGGTTGAAGTTCCCATAACGCGAACTAAAGTATTCTCTCCAATCTTAGCTCCAACAGCTCCAGAATGTGCATCGAAAGTTCCAACAGCTACAACTGTTTCTGTCGAAAGCCCTAAACGATCTGCCCATTCTTTGCTTAAATTTCCTGCAACTAAATCTGATGTATAAGTTTCATCATAAAGATTACCGCGAAGTTGTGCTAAATAAGGATGCAATTTTTCTAAGAATTCAACTGGGGGTAATCCGTTCCAGTCTTCGTGCCACATTGCTTTATGTCCCGCAGCACAACGGCTTCTTTTGAAAGTTTTTAAATCTTTATCTTCTATCAATAAATACGTCATTAAATCGCAATGCTCCATCCAGGTGTGTGCAGCATTTCGAACCGCTTCATCTTCTCTGGCAATGTGCAGGATTTTTGCCCAAAACCATTCTGATGAATAAATTCCGCCTACATATTTAGTTACATTTTCTCCGCCCCAGCTTACCGCCAATTCGTTTATTTCGTTTGCTTCATTTATCGAAGTATGATCTTTCCAAAGCACCATCATCGCATTTGGGTTTTCTTCAAAACCTTTTGTCAATGCTAACGGAATTCCGTCTTTCGTAACAGGAACCGGAGAAGATCCGGTTGTATCAATACAGATTCCTTTTATTAACGAAGCATCAACTTTACTTTCTTTTATAACTGTCTGAATCGTAATCTCTAAACCTTCGATATGATCTAATGGATGTTGACGAAATTGATTTATCGACGCATCACAATATTGCTTGTTTTTCCATCTTTTATAATGAGAAACATTTGATGCCAACTCTTGCCCATTTTCAGTATCTATTAGCATCGCTCGAACTGAATCTGTTCCGTAGTCCAATCCTATAACGTAATTTTTCATTCGAAATTCATTTAATAATAATGACAAATATAATTATAAATAATTTATAAGTGTATAAAAAACACTTAATAAAAATAGAGGCTTGAATTTTTACAAATAATGCATCAAAACAAGAGTTTAAGAGCAAAACAAAAAATAAACGTTGGTTTTACATTTATTCTGTTGCGATTATTTCATCTTAATTTTCAAAACGGTAACTGAGTATGCCGGAAAATCATATTGAACCTTGCTTCCGTTCACCTTAAATTCGCTTTCTTTTGGACTAATTTTCGTTGGAGACTCAAAAGAATTCTCATCATTTATTCCGTCTCCTTTTAAGATTATTGCCGTTCCTTTTGAATCTAATTTTGCTCCTTTTACATCAATTGAAGCATTTTGTGCCGATGCCGAAGCATTCACAATTTTCAGAATTACTTCTTTAGAATTCACATCTTTTACTGCAGATGCAAACAAATCATTTTGTCCCGTAACTGGTTTTCCGTCTTTTGTAATATTGATTAAATCTGTCCCTTTATTATTAGAGAATAATTTCTGAACATAATAATTTGGCGTTCCATAAGATTGTAAATTGTTGAACCAAATCATGTCCGGTGTCCATTGCCAGCCTTCTACGTGAGCCAATAAAGGCGCATAAGATGTCAATTGAACAACCTCAGCATTACGTTCCATTCCGGTCATGAAAGCCGCTTCAGAAAAAGCACATTCCCAGTTATTTTTATTATCCGGACTTGCAATCGCCACACTTTGCGCTGCATATTCTCCAGCAAAAATCTTTGGTCCTTTACGATCATAATTATCGTAACGCGTTACATTTTTACGGAACCAGGCCGGATCTTTATAATAATGTTCGTCTACAATTTCAGCATTTAGTTTTTTAAGTTCTTTCATGCCATAATCAAAATAATCTCCGTCAGGAAATGGTCCTGTTCCGGATACAATTGTGATATTTGGATATTTATCTTTTATCGCTTTTTGAAACACTTTGAAACGCTCAATATAATCTGGTCCCCATTGCTCATTTCCAACTCCAATAAATTTCAAATTAAAAGGTTTTGGATGTCCAATATCAGCACGAATTTTTCCCCAAGCAGTAGTTTGATCGCCATTTGCAAATTCAATTAAGTCTAAAGCATCTTGCACATAAGGATCCAATTGATCCATAGGAACTAATTCTCCTGTGTTAAATTGACAAGCCATTCCACAGCTTAAAATTGGTAAAGGTGAAGCGCCAATGTCTTCTGAAAGCTGAAAATATTCATAGAATCCTAATCCAAAACTCTGGAAATAATCCGGTGCAGGTTTATGTGCAAATTCCGTATTCCAACGATTAATCATCGTTTCTCTGTCGGCTACATTTCCAATTGATTTTTTCCATTGGTAACGCAATGCCAACGTTTTTCCTTCAACAATACATCCACCTGGAAAACGTAAAAATCCTGGTTTCAAATCATATAATAATTGTACTAAATCAGCACGCATTCCGTTCTTTCTGCCTTTCCATGTATTTTCCGGAAATAGCGAAATCTGATCTAAATCAATTACTCCACTTCCTTCAAAAGTGATTCTGATTTGTGCTTTTGCTTCTGTTGCCGTTGCGGTTAATTGTGCCGTATAATTTGCCCAATCTTTTGATGTTGGAACAATCGAAGTTTCGCCTAAAACCTTTTTATTTTTATCAATAAATTGAATCTTAATCTTCAAAATATTCCCTGATAGTTGCGATGCTTTCAGAGACAAATTATATTTCAGATCTTTCTTGATTCCCATTCCTCTGAAACCTTCATTGATCAATTCATAACCATTTGCATCGTTTATTGTAACTCGGCAATAATTATGATTTGTTCCTTTTTGCGAATACTGAATAATATTGGCAATTCCCGATTGTTGGTTTAGTTTGTGTCGGTCGCTATTTGGTTCGTTCCATCCCATCATTGGAGTTTCAAATTCAAACGATCTGTTCTTGATCATTTCGGCATATAATCCTCCATCAGCAGCAAAATTGATATCTTCAAAAAACACTCCGTACATTGTTGGCTGAATTTTGGTTACTGTTTTTGCAGCATCAACCTGAAGATTATTTTTTTGTGCCGAAGCATAAAAGCCGTTAAGCATCAAACCACAAAGGGTAATTTTGGTAATTAAATTGGACTTCATTTTTATTATGTTTGTGTTTTTATGGCTCGCGGATTATACTGATTCAGTAAAGTGAAAACGCGGATAAAAACGGATTTTTATTTTCTAAACTTTGACTTTTTAACACATAGAGACATAGCTTTTGATTCTGGAAAAAGGCATTTCATTTGTTTTAATTCACATAGCTATGTGTGCAAATCCAGATTTGTTTTATTCTCTTTTTTATTCATTTAGAAATCTATGTTTCTATGTGTTTAAATATTTCTCTCGCAGATTTTACAGATCAAGCAGATTTTTTAATCTTTTTAATTCTTTATTCTCATGGCGTCTGACGGATTAAAATCCGTCTCTACAATATGAATCGTTCCTCCGGAACTTTTTTTAGATCTTTTTTAATCTATCATTTACGCCATTATCTTGCCTCTTTATTCTATTTTCTTTATTCTATTCTCTCAATTCTCATAATCCAACCAAACTTTCATCTTCCCAACTCCTCTATTTGACCAGCTGTAATATGGAATTGCTTTGAATTTTGAATTTTCGATTATGTTTACCCCTTGCAATAAATTAGGTTCTTTTTTTACTTTGAAAGTGTCTGAAGAACTGATATCTATTTTATCAAAATTATTTTTATTGTCAATTTCTTCTACCGCATAAACGATTGGTCCATACTCTAAAGCGACTTTGTTTTTATTGGTTTCAACTTTTGTATTTGTTTCAACTTCCTGAACTTCCATTGGGAAATTAAGATTGATTTCGTCTCCTTTTTTCCAATTTCTGGTAATAACGAAATAACCATCTTGCGGCTGAATTGCCAATGTTTCTCCATTCAGATTAATGGTTACTTTTTGAGTTGAAGCTTTTTTATAAGAATATAAATCTCCCGGCAAAACTTCATTTCTTGCCCAACCCGGAACTCTAAGTTTGATCGTGAATTGGCTTTCTTTTTTCGGGTTAACCGAAATATTTACTTTTCCGTTCCAAGGATATCCGGTTTGCTGAGAAATCTGTAAATCGGTTTTTCCTAAAGTGAAAGAGGCGTTGTTTGAAGCGTACAAATTGACATAAAGCGCGTCTTTTGATTTCGAATAAATAAGACCCGGAATCGAAGGCACAAATCGGATTAAGTTTGTTGGACAACAAGAACAATCAAACCAAGCCTGACGAGTACAAGATCCTCTGTTTGATTTAAAAACACCATCAGATTCTAAAGCATTTGGATAGAAAAATTCTTTTCCGTCTAATGAAATTCCCGAGATTAATCCGTTGTACATTGTTCTTTCGATCACATCAAAATATTGTGATTTTCCAGTCAAATTATGCAATCTATGATTCCAATATACATCGCCAATTGCAGCACAAGTTTCATTGTATGCAGTTAAATTCGGCAATTCATAATTGGCTCCAAAAGCTTCTCCGTCGTGTCTTGAACCAATTCCGCCAGTGATGTACATTTTCTTGTTGACCATATTGCTCCACAAATTATTTACGGCATCTGTGTAACCTTTGTCTTTTGTCATTGCCGCAATATCTGTCATTCCTGCGTACATATAAACAGCTCTTACGGCGTGACCAACAACTTCATTTTGCTGAATAACCGGAATATGATCTTGTGCGTATTCTCCATATAATTTATGATTATTTGGGTTTCCGCGATTATCCAGAAAGTATTTGGCTAACTTTAAATAATCTTCTTTTCCGGTAATTTGATACAATTTGATCAAACCTGTTTCTACAATTTGATGTCCCGGAACTCCTTTTACCTGACCTGGTTTATCACCAAAAGTTTTCACTAATAAATCTGCATTTTTGATCGCAATATCAAGGAAGTTTCTTTTTCCCGTTGCTTCAAAATGTACAACTGCAGCTTCGATCAAATGTCCTGCATTATAACATTCGTGACTAATTTGCAATGATTCCCAACGTTTTCCTTCAATTACCGGAACCCATGGCGCTGGCGGTTTTGCAGGATTTATGGTTCTCCATGTTGTCAAGTAACCGTCTTTTTCCTGACCAATTTTTACAATGGCAATTAAGGAATCTAAAACACGATCCAGTTTTGGATTTGGCGCAGAAATTAAAGTATTTGATGCGCCTTCGATAATCTTATAAACATCGGTATCATCAAAAGGCATTTGTCCACGAACTTCTCCGGTTTTTTGTTTTCCTGCGATTAAAAAATTCTCAAAACGACCTTCTTCATTACATTTCTGAATCGCGTAAGCAATCGTAACTTCTTGCACTCTTTTGATAATTGGCAACCAAAAAGAATCTGTCAATTTTACATTTTGAATATTGACTGGTTCTATTTCGTAACCCGCTTTTAAGACAGAAGTTTTAGTCGATTGTACCGCATCATTCTTCGTTTCTTTGCAGGAAACAAAAATCAGAATTGACATGAAAATCGTTACTATTGGTAAATTATATTTTTTCATTATTTTGGATATTCTATTTTAAAACGGGCCATAAATCATTGTCCCAAAGCATTTCTTTAACGACTAATCTTGGAGTTCCGTTGGTTTTCTTTTCGTAAGCGTGATAGAAAATATAATCTTTCCCATCAAACGTATATGCGCTGTTATGGCCTACGCCAAAGTAATTTTCATCGCCCTGAACTACAATACTTCCTCCGCCTTCGGTTAATAATTTCCCGTCTTTATCGACGTAAGGTCCGGTTACATTTTTAGATCTTCCAACAACAACTTTATAAGTGCTTTTTTCTCCGCGACAGCATAAATCCCAAGAAAGAAATTGATAATAATAGCCGTTTTTCTTAAAGATAAAAGGAGCTTCAAGCGCGCCATCTCCGGGATCAGAATCCGATAATTCGAAAGTTCTTTTTCGTTTCGAAATCGTGTGCCATTCTTGAGGTTGTGCGATTGATTTTAAATCGGGATTTAGTTTTACCATTTTTAATCCTTCCCAAAAAGAACCAAATGATAACCACGGCGTATTATTTTCATCGAAGATTAAATTAGGATCAATAGCATTCCACATATCTCGGTTTGGTTGTGATTGAATGACAATTCCCTGATCGACCCATTTGTATTTTTTGTCCTTTGGATCTAATGTTGTATTGGTCGCAACGCCAATCGCCGAAGTATTTTTGGCGAAAGCCGAAACCGAATAATACAGATAATATACATTGTTGTGTAACGAAATATCCGGCGCCCAAATGTGATTTTTGAAATCGGCCGCAACGCCATCTGCCCAAACGGGTTTGTCTTTGAAAACCTGTGGTTCGGGGTTCCAGTTTTTTAAATCTTTCGAACTAAAAACACTGATTCCGTTTCCCGTGCAATACAAATAATAAGTATCTTTTTGTTTGATGACAACCGGATCGTGAACGACTATTTCCTGCGCAAATGAAACTGAACCAATCAAGAAGATTAGTATAGAAAATACCTGTTTTATGTTTTTATAAACCATATAAGTGATATAAGTAAATTTAAGTTTTGCGTTGACTGGAAACTTTTAAATCATATAAGTAAAACTGTAGCTGAATACTAAAAACTGAACACTGAATACTAACTATTGTATTCCCTCAGATGTCATTACAACTCGTTTCATCGTTCCGTCTTTATTGTAATATAATTTGTCTACACAAACTGATCTTCTAAAACTTCCTCCGTTTGGAATTGATGCTCCGTTGTGATAAATGAAATACGATTGTCCTTTAAAATCTATTATCGATTGATGGTTTGTATTACTGTTTCCTGCCAATTCATTCAAGATTCCTTTGAATTCCCACGGACCTGTAATCGATTTGCTCATCGCGTAGGCAATTTTCTCAGGAAACTCATAAGCGTATGATAAATAATACCATTCTTTGTGTTTATGAATCCACGGAGCTTCTGTAAAATGTGGTAAATCTATATGGTGAATTGGTCCGTCAAGTTCGATCATATTCTCTTTTAATTTGGCATAATGGCAAGACGTATTTCCCCAAAACAAATAAGCTTGTCCATCGTTATCGATATAAACCGTTGGATCGATATCGTCCCAGCTTATATCCGTAAATTTGGTCATGTCATTCGTAATTAAAGCTTTCCCTAAAGCATCTTTAAAAGGTCCGGTTGGACTATCTGAAACTGCAATTCCAATAGATTTTCCTTCTATAGATCCGTGATGAACGGTTACATACCAATAGAATTTTCCGTTTCTTTCGATTACCTGAGAAGCCCATGCATCACCTTTTGCCCATTTAAAATCGGTTACTTTTAGAGGCACAGGATGCGATTCCCATTTTTTCATATCTGATGAAGAATACACAACCCATTCATTCATTTTATAAAAATTAAAATCGTTTGGCGCTTCGTCATGACCGGCGTATAAATACACTTTGTCTTTGTAAACCAATGCTGCAGGATCTCCTGTATATTGATCTTTTATAATTGGATTATTGAATTTTGATGGATCAATTTGGCTTTGAATTGTTTGACAAAAGGCAAGCAAAACTAAAAGTGATATTATATTTTTCATTGTTTTATTTGTAATGTGTCATTTTTTAAACACATAGAAACATAGATTTTTTGATGTTTAAAAAAGGCGTTTCACTTGGTTTTAATACACATAGCTATGTGTTTTATTTGGAGTGAAACATCTTATTCGATTTGTTAAGCTATGTTTCTATGTGTTTAAAAATATTTTCTAATTTATCTTTTTACCCCAAACTGGTAATCCTGTTCCTGTCAAACCTGAATAAGTTAACGTCACTTTTCTTGTCGCTAATTCCCAATCCCAAGCGTCTGTTACATTACATTTTACACCATTTATAGTTAGGATTTTTTTTGTGCTGTCATATGACCATGTTCCATTTGCGTCGCCGCTTACTTTTTTGTCAGCAGTTAGATAAAGTGTTACTGATTTCTGAATGGTTTTGTATTGATAATTCATGGTTATTTGTTCCCAGGTTCCAACAAAACTTCCTTCTACAATTGTTGTTGCCGGTACTGCTGCATAACGTTCCGGATCAATAACCGGCCATCCATCTTCTGTCCATTGAATGCCGCGAACCTGTCCCATCATAACTGCATTTGAAACTGCAATTCCCGGAACTCCTTCCGGTAAACGTGCTTGCGATGCATAATACCATTGTTTGGTATCTGGATTTTGAAAAACGGCACAATGCGATATTCCAACCCAACCTGTGTGGTTTTTAAAAGAATATGGATGTGTTATCATCGGGAAACATTCTGCTCCGTTTGTAATACTCATTCCGCTGATAGTTTGATACGGTCCTAAAATACTTTTCGAACGCGCAACACGTGTATTATAAGCAACCGATAATTCGTCATAAGCCAAGAACAAATAATAATATTGTGTGTCCGGATTATAGATAATTTCTGGTCCTTCGAGTGCTTGCCAACGGTTTGTATTTACGTTTCCACGTCCAGCGATACGAACTCCATAATCATCAATTGTTTTTAATTTATCCGGTTTTCCTGTTGTTGGATTCAATTTTAAAGCTGCAATTCCGGAATGCCATGAACCATAAATTAAATATTGATCGCCTTCTGGAGTTTGAATAAAACTTGGATCGATTGCATTAAATTTAAAATAAGCATCCCAATCATTTCCTCCGTTTCTGACATAACTTTTTACACCGTCAGGTTCAGAACAAACGACCATTCCTTTGTCTGTCCAATTGTTTGAAGCCAAATCATCTGTTTCGGCTAAGCCAATAAATGCGCGCTCTGACCAAGAAGTATTCGTGTCTGTTCCAACAATTGGATTTGTAACCACAATGCTGTAATACATTCTATAAATGTTACCTACTTTTCGAACGCAAGGCGCCCAATATCCATAATTAGGATTTGTAATTGGTGGCAATGCCGGAGACATTCTGGCTCTTTTATTATTCAAGGAATCTTTTACCCAAGCCGGAGCTTCGGTCATTGATGGTCCCATAAATTCCCAATTGACTAAATCTTTTGATCTTCTGTAGAAAAAATGTCCGTGACCTTCAGTCGAATTTCCATAAGAAGCATCGGTTTGATACATATAATAATATTCACCACTTTTTTCTACTGACGGATCGTGCACATTGGCTAAATTCCATTGCGCTTTTGTTCCCCAACCTGATATTGAAGTGTAGTTATCTGCATAAGTTGGTCCCGGAAAAGTTGGCGTAACCACTGGTGGCACTACAACTACAGGCGGCTTAGTGGTTTCTGTTGCAGGATCATCTTTTGAACAACTTGTTGCAGCAAAAACGAATAAAAACAGTCCAATACAGGAAGCAATTTTTATAATGGAATTTGATTTTTTCATCTTTTATATCTTTTATTTTCCTTCCAAAACAACTACTGAGAATGGAGGAATTGTGATTTCAAGTTTTCCTTTTTTGTTTTCGAAACCTTTAAAAACTGTTGGTACAATTTTGTTTGGAGTATCGAATGAATTGTAATCTTGCAATTTTGCCGATGTTATAATTGTTCCTGTGAAGTTTTTAACACCAAGATCTTTTACATCAATTTCGATTGTGTTTTTATTTTTTGCGTCAACATTTACTAGCGAAATATGAACTAATCCGCTTTTGTCTTTTGATGCCGAAGCTGATACTGCAGGAAGTGTTTCTCCATTAAATGTATATAATGGCGATTGGAAACTTACCGGTAGCAATTTTGCATCCTGATGAACGCTGTACATTTTCATGACATGATACGTTGGCGTTGTAATCATTTTTGCTTTGTCTGTTAGAATTACGGCTTGCAAAACATTTACACATTGAGCCAAATTTGCCATACGAACTCTATCTGAATGATTGTTGAAAATATTAAGTGTTGCTCCCGCCAAAACTGCATCTCTCATTGTGTTTTGTTGGTATAAAAAACCTGGATTTGTTCCTTGTTCTACTTCATACCAAGCGCCCCATTCGTCTACAATCATGGCTACTTTTTTCTCTGGATCGTATTTATCCATTATAGCAGAATGTTTAGTAATCAATTCTTCCATTTTTAAAGCAGATTGCATGGTATGGAAATATCCGTCTTCGGTGAAATTTACTCCGTCGCCTTTTTTACCCCAATCAATTACTGCATAATGATGCACTCCAACTCCGCCTAACATATTGATCGGAATGTTTTTCATTAGAACTTCTGTCCAGTTATAATCGGCGCTATTTGAACCTGAAGCGATGCGAGTAATTCCGCCTGTGTTTTCCCAATCTGACATGAAGGTGGCATATTTGCGGTATTCATTTGCATAATATTCTGCTGTCATATTTCCTCCACAACCCCAAGCTTCATTTCCGATTCCCCAGAATTTAACTTTCCAAGGTTCTGTTCTTCCGTTTTTTTTACGCAAATCACTCATCGGGCTTTTACCGCTGAAATTTGTGTACTGAACCCAATCAGCCAATTCCTGAACGGTTCCGCTTCCTACGTTTCCTGATAAATAAGGTTCTGCGCCAAGAAGTTCGCACATATTTAAGAAATCATGTGTTCCAAAACTATTGTCTTCTGTTGTTCCGCCCCACCATTTGTTTACGATTGTTGGTCTTTCTTGTTGTGGACCAATTCCGTCTTTCCAGTGATACGTATCAGCAAAACATCCGCCTGGCCATCTTAGATTTGGAATTTTTAATTCTTTTAAAGCTTTAATAATATCATTTCTAACTCCTTTTGTATTTGGAATTTTCGATGTATCTCCCACAAAAAAACCTCCATAAATAGAACGTCCTAAATGTTCTGCAAAATGTCCGTAAATGTTTTTATTGATCGTTGGTGCATCTGCATTGTTTTTTATGGTTACTACAGTAATTCCGCCTTGAGCGAAACTAACCTGATTACAAATGGCAATAAGAAATGTGATTAAAAGTGCTTTTTTCATAATGTTTTTTATAAGTTATAAAGAGGAAAGCTTTGTGTAACTTTCCTCTTTATAGTATTTTTAATAAGAAAGTGTAGGCCATCCTGATGCCCATGTAAAATATACAATTTCTAGTTTTGGGTTTCCGCTATCTGCTCCATCATAATAATGAACAGATCCTTTTTGAGTTCCCACAATTCTGGACAAATGACCCGGTCCAATATAATTTCCTTGTGTTGCTAAAACTGTTGTTCCGCCACCGTTTGTCAATGCTGTTCCGTTCTTGTCAACAAATGGTCCAAACGGACTTGTTGAGCGACCAACTACAATATAATAAGTACTGTTTACGCCGTTGCAGCAAGTGCCTCTGTTGACGAACATATAATAATAACTTCCTTCTTTGATTAAACAAGGCGCTTCCCAACTTGCACTATTTCCGCCGGCAACGATTGTTCTGCTTCCTGTTGTTTTTCCTGTTGAAGGATTTATTTGGATTACTCCAATTCCTGCATGCCAGGAACCATAAGCCATATAAACATTGCTTCCGTCTACTAAAATTGAAGGATCGATTGCATTTACATCTGACGATGAAGACGAAGAAACTACAACGCCTCTGTCTGTCCAGGTTGTTCCTACGCTTTGCGAAATTGCCGGCGTAGTTACTAAACCAATTGCCGATGTTGCAGAACCAAAAGTGGAACAGGAATAATACATGTTCCAACGGTTATTGAACCAAGCAACATCCGGCGCCCAGAATGTTTTTACAAATCCCGGAACATATCCAGTAATCCAACTTGGAGTTGAAGTAAATACTGATGTTCCCCAAGTCCAGCTTGTTAAATTTGTAGAATAGGTCATTGGGATATTATCGCCTGTTGTAAAGACGTAATAATTGACTCCGCTTTTTACAATCGTACTTGGATCGTGGGAAGGAACGGTTCCTGTAACTGTTTTTGCTGTTGAGCTTTTAATTTGAGAATTTTGAGTTTCTGCAACCGCAGTTGCGCCCTCTGATGAAGGATTTATGACATCTTCATTTTGACAACTTACTAATAATACTGCTAATAAAACCAAACTTGTAATTGTTTTCATTTGTTATAATTTTTAGTGAATGTGTTAATTATTATCTCATTGTAATCGCATTCTATTTTTTAAGATAATATCATGTGAAGATTTAAAGCCTTCACATGATATTAAAGATTCTAACTAATTCAATGTATTCTTAATCAACAATTACTTAATAACTGTCATTCTGTTTTGTTCCCGGATTATTGTCCATTTCTAATTGCGGAATTGGGTAATATTCTCTTCCTGGTGTATAAGAATTAAACTCGGCATCTCTTGTTTTTAGCCAAGCTAATTTTGCAGTGTTTTCTAACCATCCCCAACGACGAATATCATCAAAACGGTGTCCTTCAAGAGGGAATTCCAAGAATCTTTCGTGACCAATTTGTTCTCTCATTTGATCCTGAGTCATATTTGGTTTTACTGTTGCTAAATCCGGCAATCCAACTCTGTTTCTTACCATTTGAATATATCCGTAAGCTCCCTGAGTATCTCCTGTTTCGTTTAGCGTTTCTGCATACATTAAAAGAATATCTGCGTATCTCAACAAACGTTCGTTGATTCCTGAACGCCAGTCGTATTCGTTTGCAAATTCTCCATCTGAATTTTGGTATTTTCTACAGAATATATCGTTTAAATCTCCCGGACTAGTAGCATAAAAAGTAGCAAAATCTTGTCCGTATAATTTCATTCCGCCTGGTTTATTATAAAATATTGTAGCGTCTAAACGTGGATCAAGTTCTCCAGTTTTCGTTTTTTCGTCATGAAATTCATTAAATAATGCCCATGAAGGCTGAACATCTGTCCATCCAAAAGCTCTTGGTGCATAAGTAATGGCTCTTGCCGAAGTTTTTCCCCAACCTGATGCCGGAACTCCTCCCCAACCTAAATCAACTCCACCTGCATCTCTGCTAAATTGTACTTCAAAAAGAGATTCTGAATTGTTTTCGTTTGCTGTTGTGAAATTGTCGCGATAGTTTGAAACTAATGAGTAAACTCCTAAATCGATAACTTGTTTGAATGTTGTTTTTGCATTCGTAAAGTCCTTTATAAACAAATATGTTTTTCCTAAATATCCTAATGCTGCACCTTTTGTAGCGCGTCCTTTTTGACCTGCATCAAGTCCAGAAATTCCACTGTATGAAGTTGGCAATAATTCAGCAGCAGCTTTAAAATCGGCAATTACTTGTGCCCAACCTTCTGCTTGTGTTTTTTGCGGATAATAAACCGCTAATTCTGTTGGTAACGGAACATTTTTGAACATGTTTACAGCATGAAATAAGTATAATCCTCTTAAGAAATACGCTTGTCCTAATATTCTGTTTTTAAGTGCCTGGTCTGCAAATTCAATTCCCGGTACATTTGTCAAAACCTGATTAGCACGATAAACTCCCTGATAATAAGTTTCAAAAGCCCATCCGTAAATTGAAGCATCGGCTACATTTGAGTTAAAATGTCCTGCATTATACATAGATCCCCAAGGGCTGTTTGTACGTGCATCATCTGATCTTGCGTCTAATAATAATGGCGTACTTCTCATGTAAGTTCCATCAGTCAATAAACTTCCGTAAGCTGCATTTACTCCTTCAAGTGCATCCTGATCTGTTTTCCAGAAGGAATCGACTGCATCGTTATTTGGGTCTAATTGGGTCAAATCTTCATTATCAACGCAGCTTGTTGTTACCAAAGCCAGTGAAAAGAAAACTGCTATATAGTTATATATTTTATATTTCATTTTAATACGTTTTTAATTGGTTAAACCGGTTTAGAAATTTACTTCTACTCCTAGAGAAATTGTTCTTGGATTAGGGAAAGATCCCGCATCATATCCTCTTGAAATTAATCCGTCACTATTAAAATCAGGATCATATCCACTGTATTTTGTAATAGTCCACAAGTTTTGTCCATTAAGATATACTCTTGCTTTTTGGATAAATTTATCTTTCATCGGAATATTAAAACCAAGTTCCATTGTTTGCAATCTCACATAATCACCGCTTTCAATGAATCTGTTAGAATCTCTGCCGTTTCCATTTGGATCACCAATAACCGGAGCTGGAACATTTGTATTTGTGTTAGTTGGAGTCCAATAATTCAACTCATCTGTACTGTGATTTCCGTATTGTCCTGCCATTAAATTGCGGTACATTGCGTTGAAAACTTTATTTCCGCCGCTGCCTTGCCAGAACATTGAAAAATCAAAATTCTCATAAGAAGCACTGAAATTCAATCCAAAACCATATTTAGGAATTGATACTCCCTGAAAAGTTCTGTCAGCATCTGTAATGATTCCGTCACCGTTTACATCTTTAAATTTTACGTCTCCAGGCGCTGCACCAGTTTGTTTTGGCGAAGCTGCAACCTCAGCTGCATTTTGAAAAATTCCAATCGCTTCCCAAGCAAAAAGTTCTCCTGCTGATCTTCCAACTTCTGTTTTTGAAACTGCTCCGTAAATAGGGTTTCCGTTAACACCAATTTTTGTTATTTTATTTCTTAAAGTCCCTACGTTACCAGAAATATCATATTTGAATTTATTATGATGATTGCTGTAAGATGCTGTAAACTCAAAACCATGATTTTCCATATCTCCTGCATTTGTTGTGATATTTGCCGGAACTGCTCCTGTAGAATATGGCAATGGAACTCCCAATAATAAATCAGTTGATTTTTTTACAAAATACTCTCCTGTAAATTGTAAGTCATTGTCAAAAAATCCTAATTCAAGTGCAATGTTTTTACTGGTTGTTTTTTCCCATTTTACATTAGGATCAAGTGCTGCTACCACGGTTGTTCCCGGAGCAAGTGCATTATTAAAATCGTAACCTGCAAAACTGTTTACTGTCGAAGCAAAGAAGTATTGCGGAATTGTATTGTTACCCAATGTTCCGTAACCTCCTCTAAGTTTGATATTGCTTACCCATTTTGGTAAATGCAAGAACTTTTCGTTGCTAATTTTCCAACCTCCTGAGAAAGAGTAGAAGTTTGCTGAATTATTTTTTTCGCTGAAAAGCGACGTTCTGTCTTGTCTAAAGTTTGCCTGCAACAAGTATCTGTCATCAAAAGAATAATTTAATCTTGTGATGTATGATATTCCTGTAATAGTAAATTTATACTCACTTGCATTTCTCGCATCAGCAAACTGAAGCATTGGGATTTCTCCCGGTTTATAACCTACACCTCTTGACCAATAATCATGATGGTCTCTTTTTTCCTGAATCCATCCTGCAAGAGCATCAATTTTGTGTTTTCCAAGAGTAATTTCATAAGTCAATAAATTATTCATGAAAGTTCTTAACTCATTTCCTGTGTTAACATCTAATGAAGCTTCGTCGTTTGTTGTGATATAATACCATCCTAAATCACTTGGCGGAATAAATTTTCTGGTTTCCCAATCCGTTCTGTCATAACTCACATCCAATTTATATTTAAGACCTTTAACAATCTCAATTTCTCCCCAAACATCACCTATAAAACGGTTTCTTTTTCCGTTGTTGGTAATCAAATTGTTATATCCAATTGGGTTCATCGAGATCGCTCTTTGCGTCAGATTGTCTGTACCTCCGTAACCTCCAAGTCTGTTCGCATCATAAACCGGCATCGTCGGTACCGCATTCAAAATGTCGCTAATTACAGTTTGTCCTGCATTGTATTCGTTAAAAATCTCTTTATCAGATTGTGTATAAGCGATTTTTGCGCCATATTTGAATTTTCCTTTTTTACCGTTCAAATTCAAATTCGTTGATAATCTCTCGTAATCCTGTGGCGTTTTTACATAACTCGTATTCTTGAAATAATCAATATTAAAGCTGTAAGCAATGCTTTCTGCACCGCCTGTAAATGTCAATGCCTGATTTTGTACAACACCAGTTTGTAACGCTTCTTTTTGCCAGTCTGTGTTTACATTTGTAATATAAGAGGGGCTTGTAGGATCATTTCCAGGAGCAATACTCACCGGAACACCCGCTCTGATATCTCTGTTTCTTTCTGCTTCGCTTGTAATTTGCTGATATCCCAAACGATCTGTTACATCCCATTTTTTAGTTACATTCTGAAGTCCAACGATAGATTTGAATTTAACCTCAGATTTACCTGCTTTTCCTTTTTTAGTCGTAATAATTACAACTCCATTTGCTCCACGAACACCATAAATAGCTGCCGAAGAAGCGTCTTTTAAAACCTGCATAGATTCAATTTCTCCCGGTGCAAAATCATAAGGAGCATCAACCATAATACCATCAATAACAAAAAGAGGATTGTTATTACTGAAGGAAGTTATACCTCTAATTTTGATATTTACAAAACCTCCAGGTTCTCCAGAAGATTGAACAGTAACTCCCGGAACTTGTCCCTGAAGCATTTTTGCAGCATCGTATGTAACCGTTTTTTTGGCCGATTCAAGATTTACAACACTTACAGATCCTGTTAAATCAGATTTCTTTTGTGTTCCGTAACCAATAACTACTACTTCGTTCAGTTTATTAGTGTCTTCGCTTAGTGTTGCATCTACTTTAGATTGATTACTTACTGCTATTTCTTTATTTTGAAATCCTATAAATGAAAAGATTAATACATCATTTGGAGATGCTTTAATCGAATATTCTCCATCAAAACCAGTTACTGCAACTGTTTTTGTTCCCTTTATCATAATATTCACTCCCGGCAAAGGCAATTTGTCTGATGCCGAGGTAACAACTCCGCTAATCACTTTGCCTTGAGCCGACATTTGATTAGCAGAAAATATTAGCATTATTAGTGCTAAAAGCCATTCTTTTTTTGGCAATAAAAAATTGCAATAAAAAAATAATCGTTGGTTTGTTATCATACTGGTTTATTTAAGTTAGTTAGTGTATAATTATAAGTGTTAATTTTACATTTGTAAATTTAACTAAAAAAAAACCTTAAAAACAAATTAATATGGCAAAAAAAAGCAGTAAAAAAAACGCATCCCATAAATTAAGTGTGAAAACAACATTTAAAAATTAATATATTTTTCAAAAAAATAGCCTTTTTAGAATGTAATTTGTGTAAAATCAACACTTTTAGCAAAAAAGCAACTTTTTAATCAAAATTTTCAGGTTTCAAAAAAAAATCAAAAAACTTAAAAATGAAGACTTTAATGACTATTTTACTACCAAAAAAAGAATGATCTTGTAAAAAAAATCTTGTTTACTTTACTAAATTTTGATGGCGATTTTACCTTTTATTCTGAAAAACAACTTAATTTTGTCTCGAAAACGATTGAAAAAAGAAAATTTATGATTTTTCCCCACTTAAAAGCTTCTCTTTTTAACACTACTTTATCGCTATATTAATTTAAGTGTATATTATACATTAATAAAATTATGAAACGAATTAGGAAGTTTATATATTTACCAATAAAAACAAACATATGCTAAACAGTTATAGCTCTGCAGACAAAGCTTTATTAGCAGTAGATTGCATCATTTTCGGATTCGATAATGAAGGTTTAAAAATACTTTTGATCAAAAGAGATTTCGAACCCGAAAAAGGAAAATGGTCCTTAATTGGTGGTTTCTTAAAACGTGACGAAGTATTAGATAACGCTGCTATTAGAATTTTGAATACATATACAGGTTTGAACGATATTTATATGGAGCAGTTATATGCTTACAGCGAAATCGATCGTGATCCTGTCGAAAGAACCATTTCGGTTTCTTATTATGCATTGATTAATATCGAAAACCATAATGCCGAATTAATAAAAAATTATCACGCACAATGGTTCAGTGTTGCCGATGCTCCGAACTTAATTTTTGACCATAACGAAATGGTAGATCACGCGATTAGAAGATTGCGTTACAGAACTTCAATAAAACCTATTGGCTTTGAATTGTTGCCTGAGAAATTCACAATGCGCCAATTATTAGAATTGTATGAAGCGATTTTAAGCAAGGAATTAGACAAGAGAAACTTCATCAGTAAAATTAATTCTCTGGAAATCCTGAATAAACTGGAAGAAAAAGATATGCAATCTTCTCGTAAAGGATCTTATTTGTATACTTTCAACAAAGAAAAATACGAAGAGAAATTATTGAATGATTTTGTATTGAATTTGTAAAGTTTAGCCCGCGGATTTTTACCGATTAAACGGATTTACACAGATTTTCTTTTTTTGAACAGGAAAACCTTTATAAAAAACAAAACCCTGAAAGCCACAAACTCTCAGGGTTTTTTCTTCAATAAAACTACTATTAAAAACTAACAAATTGTTCTGTTTAATGCCACAGATTAAAGGATTAAAATGATTAAAAAAATCTGTGTTAATCTGTGTAATCTGTGGCAGAAAAATTATAATCTAGCTATTTCCTTTTTTATAATCTGCAAGGAAAGTTGCCAAACCAATATCCGTTAACGGATGTTTTAATAAACCTTCGATTGCACTTAATGGTCCAGTAATTACATCAGAACCGGTTTTTGCACAATTAATAATGTGCATTACATTACGAACTGAAGCTGCCAGAATTTGAGTTTCAAAACCATAATTATCATAAATCAATCTAATATCTTCGATTAAAACCATTCCGTCAGTCGAAACATCATCCAGACGACCAATAAATGGCGACACATAAGTTGCTCCGGCTTTTGCAGCCAATAAAGCCTGACCAGCAGAAAATACCAAAGTACAATTGGTTCTGATTCCTTTATTTGCAAAATATCTAATCGCTTTTACACCATCTTTTATCATCGGGATTTTCACCACAATCTGCGGATGTAAAGCGGCTAGTTTTTCACCTTCGGCAATCATTCCGTCAAAATCTGTTGAGATAACTTCGGCACTAACATCGCCGTCTACCAATTCGCAAATTTTTACGTAATGGTCTAAAATATTTTGTGCGCCTGTAATTCCTTCTTTTGCCATCAATGAAGGATTTGTGGTTACACCATCTAAAACGCCTAAATCATTGGCTTCTTTAATATCTTTTAAGTTTGCTGTATCTATAAAAAATTTCATGTCTTTCTATTATTTTGATATGTTATAATTATTTTTTTCTAAATATTTAAGAATTTCTTCGCAGGCATTTTTACTGGTAAATCCAAATTTCTGATCTAAAACAGAAGCTGGAGCCGAATATCCAAAATGATCCAATCCAAATACTTGTCCTTTACTTCCAACCAAATTTTCGAGATTAACAGGAAGTCCCGCCGTAAGTCCAAAAACTAAAGCATTATTTGGAATAACGCTTTCCTGATATTCTCCAGATTGTGATCTAAAAAGTCCTTCTGAAATAATTGAAGCTACATTTATTTTTATTTTAATGATTTGCTCCAGTTCGTTTGCGGCTTCAATAAGTGTTGCTACTTCAGATCCGTTTGCAATTAAAGTAATATCTGGATCTTGAGTTTCTTTTACCAAATAACCGCCTTTTTTAGCCTGCGTTGCTTCTTCAAATCTTGAATTTCCATTTGTTGGAAGATCTTTAATATCTTGTCTCGAAAGAATTAATCCTGTTGGTGTTTTTTTATTTTCTAATGCCATTTGCCACGCCACAGAAGTTTCAACAGCATCAGCAGGACGAAGCGCTAATAAACTTTGATCGCCTGAATGATTTTTGATTTTTTCTAATAATCTTATCTGTGCTTCTTGCTCAATTGGTTGGTGCGTTGGACCATCTTCGCCTACGCGAAAAGAATCATGTGTCCAGACATATTTTACGGGAAGTTCCTGAATTGCTGCCAAACGAATTGCCGGTTTCATATAATCTGAAAACACAAAAAAAGTAGCCACAACCGGAATAACTCCGCCATGAAGCGCGATTCCGTTGGCGATTGCAGCCATTGTTAATTCGGCAACTCCCGCTTGTAGAAATCCTCCGCTGAAATTATTCTTTTGCAAAACGGATGATTTTTTCAAGAAACCATCTGTTTTATCACTATTCGATAAATCGGCAGAAGACACAATCATGTTCTCTACATTCTCAGCCAAATATCCTAAAACTGCCGCCGAAGCATCTCGCGTTGCAGCATTTGCTTTTTGAACAACTGCACTAAAATCTAAAGCTGGTAAATCGCCATTAAAGAACTGTTTTATCTTTTCGGCTAATTTTTGATTTTGATTTTCCCAAGCCAAAATTTGCGTTTTTCTTTCTGAAGCTTCTTTTGTTTTTTGTGCTAAAATTGTTTTATAATGAGCTGCAACATCTTCATAAACTGCAAATGAATCTTCTGGATTTGCACCTAAATTCAATAACGTTTTTTCAAAATCTGCTTTTGTCGCTCCAATTGGTTTTCCGTGCAATTCGCATTGTCCTTCATACATCGTTCCATCGGCGGTAACGCAACCTTTTCCCATAATTGTTCTTCCGATAATTAGAGTTGGTCGCTCTAATTCGGCGTGCGCTGCGTTTAATGCTGAACGAATATGAGCATGATTATGACCATCAATCGTGATCACTTTCCATCCCCAGGATTCGTATTTCATTGCCGTATTTTCGGTCGTAACCTCATCTGTCATTGAAGAAAGCTGAACATCATTTGAATCATAAAACATGATAAAATTGTTCAATCCTAAATGTCCTGCAATACGTCCGGCTCCTTGCGAAATTTCTTCCTGAACTCCTCCGTCAGTTATGAAACCATAAATTTTATGATCGAATAAATTCTCAAATCTTGCCGATAAAAACTTTGCAGCAATTGCTGCTCCAACTCCCATTGCATGTCCTTGTCCTAATGGTCCCGAAGTGTTTTCGATACCTCTTTTTACATCAATTTCAGGATGTCCAGGCGTTACAGAACCCCATTGTCTGAAGTTTTCTAAATCTGATTTTTCGTAATTTCCCAGCAAATGATATTGAGCATACATTAAAGCCGAAAGATGTCCGGCATCCATAAAAAATCGGTCTCTAAAAATCCAATGCATGTCTGTTGGATCGAATTTTAAATATTCAGAATATAAAATGTGCATGAAATCGGCGCCGCCCATCGAACCTCCGGGATGACCGGAATTTGCTTTCTCGACCATCGAAATGGCTAAAGCGCGTATGTTATCTGCGGCTGATTGGTCTATTTTGTTGTTCATTTCCAGGTAATCTTTTTGGTTGGTTTAATAGCGTAATTTTATTTGTTTGTAGCTGAATTTCATATAGAAACAGTTCTAAAAAGTCAAAACAGAATCAAATCAAATAATAAGTGTAAAATTTACATTTACAAATGTATGTAAAATAATTCCACAAAAACAAAAAAAGTTTTTGATACCGTAATTTGGGATTAAAGCAAACAGATTAAGTCCCTACGGGACATTTTTTCGAGGATGTGACAATCTAATTTCTACCAACATTTAACTCCTAGCGGAGTTAATATCTCGGAGAGATTAAATGTTAGTAGAAATAAAATTAATCACACAAAGACACAAAGCTTAAACGCAATATTGTCATTTCGACAAAGGAGAAATCACACTCGAAATTCGACAAAGATTGGATTTTCGTTATGGAGTTACTTGCGAAGATTTCTCCTTCGTCGAAATGACAAACATTCTTATGAAAATGTCAGCCCTAGCCCCGATAGAAGTGGAAATCCTTTTATGGCGGGGTTCGCCATAAAAGATTGTAATGTATAGCGGGATTAGCTCCTAAAAAAAATACAAAACTGCTTATTACAAAGAATTACGGATAATCAAAGAAAACTTATTTTCGATTTGTTCTTTATTTCCTTTAAGAACCATTTCGGCCAGAATTTTTCCCATTGTTTCAAAATGCGTAGAAATTGTTGTGATTCCGTTTGCTACGATCTTTTTTAGCGGCGTTTCATTATAAGATATAATTCCAAAATCAATTCCGAGTTTCAAATGTTGATCTCTGGCACTTTCAATTACACGAACCAAATCTCTGTCATTTGGGATAATATAAAGATCGCCCTGCGTAATTTCTCTGTCTGTAAATTCGGTTATAATTTCATATTCAAAATTATATTCGGTGCAAAAATGCTCAAATCCTAATTTCATTCCAAGAGGTTCTCTAAAGCCGGGAAAGATCAAAATTAGCTTTTCGTATTTGTTCAATTTCACTTTTCCTTTGTACAAACCTTCAAAAATATCTTTCTGGTGATTTTGATAAATAGCGGGATATAATTTTAAATCAGGATTTGTCTGATCCAGAATAATTACCTCATTTACTGGTAGGGTTTTTAAAATATCAGCCACACCAGCTAAATTCGTCGGCATAATAATGTACTTGGTATAATTTCCGTTGCTGTCATTTATCAGTTTTTGAAATACCTGAACATTAAAATGGTGGAAGAAAATATCGACTTGTACATTTTTGCCAATGTTCTTTAAAAATGAATTATAAATATCTTCTTTGAAAATATTTAACTCATCAAAAAGTAAAAAAATCTTTTGTTTTATGGTGATTTCAACGCTCTTAACGTAATATCCTTTGCCTGGAATGGCATAAATAATTCCGCGTTTTTTGAGTTCGTCATATCCCAACAAAACGGTATCGCGTGACAATGAAAAAGCCAAACAGACTTTATTTACTGACGGAAGCCGATCGCCTTTTACTAATTTTTCTTCTTCGATTGCCTTTTCTATTGAGAGAATTATCTGCTTATATTTTGGCAATCCAATGTTATTTTGAATAGAAATAATATTCATAAAAAAATAGATTTTGGCGCAATATACAAAAAACTGGTAGGTACTGGTATGCTAACGCAAATAATGTTTCTATTTTTGGATTTCATTTTTGGCAAAAATAGCATGGAAATAAAACATATATCGCATTTTCAAGAGAAAAGTATTTCTAATTCATTTGGTTTATCTTCTGATAACGAAGAAATTCTCGCTTTTGAATTATCGAACAAAAACGGAATGAAAGTTCAAATTACAAATTTTGGAGCGACAGTCACTTCTTTACAAATTCCTGTTGCTGACGGAAAACTGGTAGATGTTGTTGTAGGATTTGATTCCGCAGCATCTTATTTAGCTTCTTATAGTTTGCCAAGTGCGCCTTATTTTGGAACAACTGTTGGACGTTATGCTGGAAGAATTAATAAAGGTGTTTTCTCTTTAAATGGTAAAACTTTTCAGCTAAATACCAATAATAATGGTAATGCATTACATGGCGGAAATGCTGGTTTTGGACAAAAAATATGGAACGTTACTGATATTACTTCTAATAAAAATCCGTCGATCACATTCAGTCTTTTGAGTCCTAATCTTGACGAAAATTATCCGGGAGAATTACAGGTAGATTTAACGTATACATTAACAGACAAAAACGAATTGCAACTGGATTATAAAGCAACTTCGACTGAAGATACGGTGATTAATCTAACGCATCACAGTTATTTTAATCTTGACGGACACGATGGTTCTGTATTGAATCAGGAAATGTTTATTGACTCAGAGAAGATTTTAGAAACGACTGACGAGAATATTCCAACGGGAAATTTCACAGCGCTTTCTAATCATGATTTTGATTTTAGAACGGCAAAAAAATGTCCGGCTTCTATTGACAATTCTTTCGTAATTGAACCTACAAATAAAGTTGTTGCAAAATTATTGAGCACGAAAAATAATTTACAAATGAGTGTTTACACAGATCAGCCAAGTGTACATATATATGTTGGCGGAAATTGTTTTGATACTCTTAAAGGAAAAGAAAATGTAACGTATCATTCGTCAAGCGGAATTTGCTTTGAAACACAGAATTTTCCGGATGCACCAAATCATGCCCATTTTCCGAATTCGGTTTTGAAAAAAGGAGCTGAATATCGACAAAAAACAGTCTATAAATTTGAGAATATAAATTAGTACTTTTTAAAAATCAGTTTACAAAACTGTTAGAAAACACTATTACAATTACACTATAATGAATGACATTTTAATACAAAACACAACGGCATTTTTTGAGAAATCATTTGGATCTGCTCCTCAAAAAAATGTACTTTCTCCTGGAAGAATTAATATTATTGGAGAGCATATTGATTATAATGATGGTTATGTTTTACCGGCAGCAATTGACAAGGTAATTTGTTTTGCTTTCGAAAAAAATAACACCAAAAAATCTAAAATAATCGCCATTGATTTGAATGAAGAATTCGAAATTGATTTGACTCAGGAAGTTCAATTGAGCGATGTTGTCTGGACCAATTATATTCGTGGTGTAATAAAACAATTGCAGGATAATGGTTTTTCTTTCGATGGTTTCAATTGTGTTTTCAGCAGTAATATTCCGGTTGGTTCAGGATTGTCATCTTCGGCAGCTTTAGAGTGCGGAACGATTTTCGGGATCAAGGAACTTTTTGATCTTAAAATTGAGAAAGTCGATATTTCATTATTAGGACAAAAAGCAGAACATTGGGTTGGTATCAATTGTGGTATTATGGACCAATTTTCGAGTGTTCATGGTCTTGATAATAAGGTAATAAAATTAGATTGTAATACACTGGATTTCGAATATCACAATGCTGATTTTAAAGATTATTCTTTGGTTTTATTCGACAGTAATGTAAAACATTCTCTTTTTACATCTGAATATAATACGAGAAGAATTGAGTGTGAAGAAGGATTAGCGATCATTAAAAATCACTTTCCGGAAATAAAGAGTTTTAGAGATTGTACAGAAGAACAACTTTTGAGCATTCAGGATAAAATCAGCCCGACTGTATTTAAGAGAGTTCATTATGTTGTGAAAGAAATTGCCCGCGTAACAAAAGCTTGTGAGGCTTTGGACAACGGAAATATAGAAATTTTAGGACAATTGCTTTTTGAGACTCATTATGGTCTTTCGCAAGAGTATGAAGTAAGCTGTGAGGAGCTGGATATGCTGGTAGATACCGCAAAAGCTGACGAGAGAATAATAGGTTCGCGTTTGATGGGCGGAGGTTTTGGCGGATGCACCATCAATTTAATAAAAAAAGGGCATGAAAATGAGGTAAAAAGTAAGTTTTCAAATCTTTATTTAGATACATTTGGGATTGAATTAAAATTTTATGATGTAAAAATCTCAAACGGAACAACACTACTTTAAAAACCACCAGTACAAAAATGAAAAACTTTGACATTAACGAGGACCCTCACAGACGTTTTAATCCATTAATAAACGAATGGGTTTTAGTATCACCTCATCGCGCCAAACGTCCGTGGCAAGGACAAAACGAAACTATTTCAACTGAAGCTTTACCAAAATACGACGCAACGTGTTATCTGTGTCCGGGAAATGTTCGCGCCAATGGTGTAAACAATCCTAACTACGAAAGCAGCTTTGTTTTTGAAAATGACTTTGCTGCAATGAAGCAGGACGAAATTATTTTTGAAGAAGATATCAAACACACTTTTTTTAAAGCAAAACCAGAACAGGGAATTTCAAGAGTTGTTTGTTTTTCTCCACGACACGACCTGACTTTACCAGAAATGGATATTGACGGAATTGAAAATATTATCAAAACCTGGCAAAAAGAATACACTGATTTAGGAAGTATTAAATACATCAATCACGTTCAGATTTTCGAAAATAAAGGAAGCGTTATGGGTTGCAGTAATCCGCATCCGCATGGACAAATCTGGGCACAATCATCATTGCCAACTCAGGTTGAGAAAACACAAATTAGCCTAAAATCTTACTTTGATAAAAACGGAAGAACTCTTCTTGAAGATTATGTAAAAGCAGAATTAAGAGTTGGAGAACGTGTTGTAATCGAAAACGATCATTTTGTGGCTTTGGTTCCTTTTTGGGCAATTTGGCCTTATGAAACTATGATTGTAAGTAAAAAAGCGATTAGCAAAATCACTGATTTTACTGCAGAAGAAAGTACCGCTTTTGCTAAAATCCTAAAACAATTAACAACAAAATACGATAACTTATTTAGTACTTCGTTCCCATATTCTTCAGGAATTCACCAATCTCCAACAGATGGTTTAGAACATCCTGAATGGCATTTTCACATGCATTTTTACCCACCATTATTACGTTCTGCGACGGTTAAGAAATTTATGGTTGGATACGAAATGTTAGGAGAATCGCAGAGAGATATTACTCCTGAAAAAAGTGCCGAAATTTTAAGACAACAGTCTGAAGTACATTATAAAAAAGAAGGAAAAATTAAATAATAAAAGCGCTTAACGAACGTCATTTAAAAATTTAACAGAATAATTTTATTTATAAATGTAAAAAACACATTTAAAATAGTGTAGTTCTCATTTTTTATTTTACTTTTGGCTTTCGCTTACATTTTCATAAAAAAATAACAGAATAAAAACATATATCACATTAAAAACCACAAGTGAATAACAAAAACATGGTTTCGGAATTATCCTAATCAAATAATTTAAAAGCCACAAATAATAAAACTATCATCTATACTAATTTTTAAAATACTACTAACAATGAACCAGAACCTCGCTTTCGCAGATTATGCGGTTTTTATTATCTATTTTATCGTAGTTTCTGCCTACGGTTACACCGTTTACCGCAAGCGTAAACAAGACGAACAAGATGCTAAAGCTTACTTTTTAGCTGAAGGAAATTTAACTTGGTGGGCTATTGGAGCTTCTCTGATTGCATCAAATATTTCAGCTGAACAATTTATCGGAATGAGTGGTGAAGGTTTCTTTTTAGGAATTGCCGTTGCTGCTTATGAGTGGATTGCTGCTATCGCATTGATTATCGTTGCGGTTTGGTTTATTCCGGTATATCTTAAAAATAAGATTTATACAATGCCTCAATTCTTAAAAACACGTTATAATGAATCGACTGCGTTGATTATGGCTGTTTTCTGGCTGTTTTTGTATGTTTTTGTAAACTTGACTTCTATCTTATATCTTGGAGCAGTTGCAATTAATGGTTTAGCGGGTGGAGAATATCTGCACGTAATCATGATTGGATTGGCTGTTTTTGCTTTGTTTATTTCTCTTGGAGGAATGAAAGTTGTAGCTTATACTGACGTTATTCAGGTTGCTGTTTTGATCATTGGAGGTTTGGTAACTTCTTATATTGCACTTACAACTGTTGGACAATATTTTGGAGTTGGCGAAAATGCTATTGAAGGTTTCAAAGTTTTAATGAGAGAAGCTCCGGAACATTTCAAAATGATTATCCCAAAACCACACGATACTGTAGTTACGGCACAAACTTCTCAACTTGCGATTGACAAATACTTAACTTTCCCTGGATTATTATCTTACTTAGCTGGTATCTGGATTATCAACTTGAACTATTGGGGTTGTAACCAATACATTACTCAAAGAGCTTTGGGTGCTGATTTACAAACTGCTCGTACAGGTATTTTGTTTGCTGGTATCTTAAAATTATTAATGCCATTAATCGTAATGTTGCCTGGTATTGCTGCTTATGTTTTATACCAAAACGGACATTTACCTCAATTAGTTGGAGGAAAAGATGGAGCTTATTCTGCTGTATTGACTTTCTTGCCAACAGGATTAAAAGGACTTTCTGTAGCTGCTTTAACTGCTGCAATTGTGGCTTCATTGGCTGGAAAAGTAAACAGTATTTCGACAATTTATACTTTAGATATTCATAAAAAATACATCCAAAAAGAAGCTGGCGAAAAACAACAAGTAAACATTGGTAGAATTGCCGTTTTTGCTGCAATGCTTTTGGCTGTTTTATTTACATGGAATGACCTTTTAGGAATTGGCGGAGTTGGTGGATTCACTTACATTCAAAAATACACAGGTTTTATTAGCCCGGGAGTTTTCGCAATGTTCATCCTTGGTATGTTCTGGAAAAGAACAACTGGAGCTGCGGCAATTGTTGGAGTAATTTTAGGATTCTTATTATCTGTTTTATTCAATGAATATGCTCCGGCATTATTCGGAAACGAGACCTTATTATATACTGCTTATTCTAATGGTAAAGGAGCATTCGAAATTCCGTTCCACATTTGTATGGGATTATCATTCTTCTTCACAACATTAGTAATGGTGTTAATCAGTTTTGCTGGACCAAAAGTTAATCCAAAAGCTTTTGAATTAGATTATGAAATGTTCAAAGTAAAACCACAAACAACTGTTTTAATCGTAATCACTTTATTATCAATTATCGCATTGTACGTTAAATTCTGGTAGTATAATTTTTACTATATATTTTTTGAAGAAAAAAGAGGATATCAAAATTGGTATCCTCTTTTTGTATTTAATTGTGTCAATTACGTTTTATATTTTAACAGAGAAATGATACTAAAAATCATGTAATATTCCGTAGGAATATCTCATTGGTAAAAAAATAATAGCGACCAATTGTGTGTCCTGTAAGGACACCTGTTTTTATAGAAATAACAATTTACACAAATCAAACGTTCCTACGGAAAGATGTATAACCGCAATTCAAATTCAATTCTACCGAGCAGACATTCCTACGGAATGATTTATAAAAAAAAGCCCCGAATAATCAGGGCTTTACTTTTTAAAATATTATATAAAAGCTTATTTCAGCTTCATTAATTTTTCTAAATATTCAACTTTATCTTTTTCAGATTGAACTAAACGTTCGTAAAGTTCCACAACTTTATCAAGAGGATTGAAAGTACAATGATTTGAATATGGAGCATTAACGATACTACCTGTAATATCATTATCATATATGTTATTAAAATAATTAATAGCAGCTTCGTCAGAGAAATTTTTAATTGCTTCCGCAGTTACACCAAGTGCTTTTGCTACTTCAATCAATTTTTCTTCATCGATAGTTTCACTATTTTCAATAGCCGAAACAGTTTGTTGACTAGTTCCTAAAGCTTGTGCCAATGCTTCTTGTTTCATATCTCGAAGTTCACGAATGCGGCTAATTTTTCGTCCTATATGATTTGGTTTTATTATTGTACTCATAGCTCAAAGATAATAATTAAGAATAAAAACAGAATATGTATCATACATCATGGCACTTGTAAGATACCAATTAATACATTCAAACCAATAAATGTCTGACCGAACAAAAATACAACTTTTCAGACATAAAAAAACCCTGATTATTCAGGGTTTTGTTCTTTTTGCATATTCAGTAAATACGCCATATTTGCGATCACATGATCATGTTTCTTCACAAAAGGATTTTCTTCGTTCCAGACATAACCTGCCAAAACCGAACAAATTTTCTCTTTTACTTCTGGATTTTCCGGTTGATGGAAAAATAATGTCTGAAGATTTCCTGTGTACCATTCTTTCACGTAAGTGGTAAAAACAGCAATTCCGCGTTTCATATATTCGGTAAATTCAACTTCCCAATTTACTTCGATTCCTTGTGATTCTTTAAGGTATAATTTGGCCGCCAACATTCCTGATTCTGTCGCAAAAGCAACTCCGGATGAAAAAACCGGATCCAAAAATTCAGAACTATTTCCTGTCAAAGCAAAACCATCACCATACATTCTTTTTACGGCTCTCGAATAATTTTCGAGTTTTACGGGTTCAAACAAAAACTCTGTTCCTTTAAATCTTTTGATATAATAATCTGATTTCTGAATCGCATTTCTTAGAGCTTCAGCATTGTCTTTATTCTCAGAAAGCGAATTGATAAAATCCGTTGGACCAACAACTCCTAAACTTGTATTTCCATTCGAAAAAGGAATTACCCATAACCAAACTTCTGTTTCCAGAATATCAAAAGAAATCTGAGTTCCCTCAATACCTTCTTCTCTATTGATGTCTTTTACGTGTGTAAAAATCGACGAATGCGGATCTAGTTTTGATGGCGTATCAAGATCTAAAAGTCTTGGCAAAACACGGCCATATCCGCTGGAATCAATTATAAATTTAGCGTGAATTTCTTTTAGGTTTCCTTCTTTGTCTTTTACGATTGTTTTAGAATTTTTCCCTTCAAAAGAAACTTCCAAAACTTCGGTTTCAAACTCCAGATCAATTCCTTTTCTAAGTACTTCCTGCGCCATTGTATTGTCAAAATCAGCACGCGGAACCTGCCACGTCCAATCCCAGCCTTCACCAAATTTCTGGCTAAAATCAAAAACACAAATCTCTTCTCCTCGAATGAATCGTGCTCCAAGTTTCTTTTCAAAATTCATCGCATCAAGACTCTCAAAAAGCTCAGCTTCTGCAAAATGATCCATAACTCTGGGAATCAGGCTTTCGCCGACAACCAGTCTTGGAAATTTTGTTTTTTCTACTACTTTAATTTTAACATTATTGTTATGAAGATACGACGCAGAAACACATCCGGACGGTCCTGCACCGATCACTAAAACATCTACAAACTCCTTTATCATAATAAGAATGTTATTAATTATTAACTTACATTTGCCTTCATCAAAATAACTACATTTATTTTGATAAATAAAATTAAATTAGCGCAACAAAAAACGATTTAATGAACACAATTAATGAATATTTAAGTTTAGCAGAATTCGAATCTATTATTTTTGGAAATAACAAAGTTGCAATCAGCGATGTAGTCCTAAATCGAGTAAATGAAAGCTTTAATTTTCTGAAAGAATTTTCGGGAAATAAAATTATATATGGTGTAAATACTGGCTTTGGGCCAATGGCTCAATACCGAATTAAAGAATCTGACCAAATTCAATTACAATACAATTTAATTAGAAGTCACTCTTCCGGAACCGGAAAACCTTTAAGCCCAGTTTGTGCAAAAGCAGCAATTTTGGCTCGTTTAAATACTTTGTCATTAGGGAATTCAGGAGTTCATCCTTCGGTAATTCACTTAATGGCAGAATTGATCAATAGAGATATTACTCCACTTATTTTTGAACACGGAGGCGTTGGTGCCAGTGGAGATTTAGTACAATTATCACATTTAGCTTTAGTTTTAATTGGCGAAGGCGAAGTTTTTTATAAAGGCGACAGAAGACCAACTCAAGAGGTTTTTGAAATCGAAGGTTTAAAACCAATTCAGGTAGAAATCAGAGAAGGTTTGGCTTTAATAAACGGAACTTCTGTAATGACCGGAATTGGAGTTGTAAATGTTCATCACGCTAATAAATTATTAGATTGGTCGCTAAAATGTTCTTGCGCCATAAACGAATTGGTTCAGGCTTATGACGATCATTTCTCTGAGGAATTAAACCAAACCAAACGTCATAAAGGACAACAGGAAGTAGCTCAAAGAATGAGAAAAAATCTTTCTGACAGTACTTTAATCCGTAAAAGAGAAGACCACTTATATTCGGGAGAAAATACCGAAGAAATCTTCAAAGAAAAAGTTCAGGAATATTATTCGTTACGTTGTGTACCTCAAATTTTAGGTCCGGTTTTAGAAACGATAAACAATGTTGCTTCTATTCTTGAAGACGAATTTAACTCGGCAAACGACAATCCTATTATAGATGTAAAAAACAAACACGTTTATCACGGAGGAAACTTCCACGGCGATTATATTTCGCTTGAAATGGATAAACTGAAAATTGTTATTACCAAATTAACGATGTTGGCAGAACGTCAATTGAATTATTTATTAAATTCAAAAATCAACGAAATCCTTCCTCCATTTGTAAACTTAGGAACATTAGGATTTAATTTCGGAATGCAGGGCGTTCAGTTTACTGCAACCTCAACAACTGCCGAAAGTCAAATGTTATCAAACCCAATGTACGTTCACAGTATTCCGAACAATAATGACAATCAGGATATTGTAAGTATGGGAACAAATGCAGCGGTAATTACCTCGAAAGTAATCGAAAATGCTTTTGAAGTTTTAGCAATCGAGATGATTACAATCGTTCAGGCAATTGATTATTTAGCACAGAAAGATCAAATTTCATCTGTAACTAAAAAATGGTACGATGATATTAGAACCATAATTCCAGTATTTAAAGAAGATCAGGTTATGTATCTTTTTGTTCAAAAAGTAAAAGATTATCTGATCAATAGTTAAGACTTTATTTCACATTATTAATATTGAACCTTTAAGACCATGAAAAAAACACTTATTTTTTTATTCGTATGTTGCATTCAATTTGTTAATAGTCAAGAATTGGCTTTAGTTAAAAAAGACTCTAAAATTGGATATATTTCTAAAGATGGAAACTTTAAAATTGAGCCTCAATATAAATCTGCAAAGAGTTTCTCTGAAGGTTTGGCCGCTGTAGAAAACGGTGGAAAATGGGGTTTTATTGACACAAAAGGGAGCTGGGCAATTCCGGCAACTTTTAGTGATGCTAAAGAATTTAACAACGGAATAGCAATCGTAAAAAACGATAAAGACTGGGTGTATATTAATACTAAAGGTGAAATTCAGAAAGCACCAACTTCTGAAAAATTGTATGATTTTGATAATGGTGTTGCTTTTATAAAACAAGGAGATAAAATTGGTTTAATCAACCCGAAAATGGAGGTTGTTTTGCAACCAAAATACGATATAATTAAACCGTTTGAAAATGGTTTTGCAAGAGTTGGAATCAATAAAAAATGGGGAATTATTAATACTTCGGGAAAAGAATTGGTTGAACCTGCGTATGACGAAATCGGAAATTATTTTAAAAATACAATCTGGGCAAGAAAAGACAAAACCTTTGGAGTTGTAAGCGCAGGAAATTTTATTGCTGTTGATGGTGCCGAAAAAATCTGGGACTTTGATACTCAGGATTTGACTTTTGCTAAAAAGAACGGAAAAATTGGATTCATTGATTTAAAAGGAAACTGGGTAATTACTCCTATATATGATAAAGCAAAAGCATTCTCTAAAAATTTGGCTCCGGTTTGCGTTGGATCTAAATGGGGATATATTAATCCAAAAGCTGAATTCGTAATTGAACCAACTTATGGTGATGCAGAAGTTTTTAGTACAAACGGATTAGCGCCTGTAAAAGAAAAAAATTGGGGTTTTATCAACGAATCAGGAAAACTGGTAATCCCAACACAATACGGAATTACAGCAAATGGAATTATTGCCATGTTTGTAAAACAAGATAAAGGTTTTATCGATGGCGTTGCAAGAGTAAAAAATGAAGGAAAATGGGGATTCCTTAAACCAGACGGAACTGTATTAAGCAATCAATGGTTTGAAAATGCTGAGTTATTTTCGAAAGGATCAGAAAAAATTCAAGCAACTGAAAGTGTTACTGAGAAACCAAAAGCAGAAACAAAACCTGCGGCGAAACCAGCAACTAAAAAGAAGAAATAATAGTTATCTCCTATCAAAAAGGGCATAACATTTTGACCTATAAAAAACAAAATCAACATAAATGAAATGTGTATTAGTAACAGGCGGTTCAAGAGGAATTGGTAGTGCTATTTGTAAAAAACTGGCAGTTGAAGCCAATTATCATATTCTAATTAACTATCATTCGAATAAAACAGCTGCCGAAGAAACACTTCAGGAAATACAAAAATTAGGAGCAACGGGAGAAATCTTAGGTTTTGATGTTTCGAATTATGAAGAAGTACAAACCACTTTAACAAAATGGCAGGAAGCTAATCCTGAAGCACTTGTTGAAGCGATTGTAAACAATGCCGGAATTACAAAAGATGGTCTTTTTATGTGGATGACTCCCGAAGACTGGAATGGCGTTGTTAATACAAGTGTAAGCGGTTTTTTTAATGTTACACAGTTTTTTATTCAAAAAATGTTACGCAATAAATATGGCCGAATCGTAAATATGGTTTCCGTTTCCGGAGTAAAAGGAACGGCGGGACAAACTAATTATTCGGCAGCAAAAGGCGCGATTGTTGCTGCTACAAAGGCATTGGCACAAGAAGTTGCTAAACGAAATATTACTGTAAATGCGGTTGCTCCGGGGTTTATCAGAACTGATATGACAAGCCAATTGGACGAAAAAGAATTACTAAAACTAATTCCGGTAAATCGTTTTGGAGAAGCCGAAGAAGTAGCAGATTTGGTAAGCTTTTTGATCTCTAAAAAATCAAGCTACATTACAGGCGAAATTATCAATATAAACGGAGGAATATATTCTTAATAGTTCCTAAGTTTGTGAGACTATTTTAAGTTTTTTTAAACGTCGAAAATTGCTCGCAAAGACGCAAAGTCGCCAAGCTTTATTAAAAGGCTTACTTATAAAGAATAAACTTTGCGTCTTTGCGAGATTAAAAAATAAAGAATAGAGTAAAGAAAACTTTGCGAGATTAAAAAGATTACACTTTAAGGATATAAAAATACTTTGAAAGACGATGAATAAGAGAGTTGTAATTACTGGAATGGGGATTTATTCTTGTATCGGAACTTCTTTAGATGAAGTAAAAGAATCTTTGTACAACGGAAAATCCGGTATTAAGTTTGACGCCGAAAGAAAAGAATTTGGTTTTCAATCTGCCTTAACGGGAATGGTTCCGAAAGCGGATTTAAAAAACTTATTGACCCGCAGACAACGTATGAGCATTGGTGAAGAAACCGAATATGCTTATATGGCAACAATTGAAGCATTAAAAAACGCCAATATCGACGATGCCTTTTTCGACAATCGCGAAGTGGGAATCATGTACGGAAACGATAGTGTCTCAAAAGCTATTATTGACGCCACAGATATTGTTCGCGAGAAAAAAGATACCGCTTTAATAGGTTCCGGAGCCATTTTTAAATCCATGAATTCAACGGTAACAATGAATTTATCAACGATTTTTAAACTTCGCGGAATCAATCTTACTATAAGTGCCGCTTGTGCAAGTGGATCACATTCTATAGGTTTAGCTTATTTTTTAATAAAAAGCGGATTTCAGGATATTGTAATTACCGGAGGAGCTCAGGAAATCAACAAATATGCAATGAGCAGTTTTGACGGATTAGGTGTTTTTTCGAATAGAGAAAACGAACCTGAAAAAGCTTCACGCCCATTTGATGCTGATCGCGACGGATTAATTCCGAGTGGTGGCGGTGCAACGTTAATACTTGAAAGCTATGAATCGGCAATTGCCAGAGGCGCCAATATTATTGCAGAAGTTGTAGGTTATGGATTCTCCTCAAATGGTGGACATATCTCGACGCCCAATGTCGAAGGTCCGTCTATAGCCATGCAACGAGCGCTTGACGATGCACAATTAAAAGCAACCGACATTGATTATATAAATGCACATGCAACTTCAACTCCGGTTGGAGACGGAAACGAAGCAAAAGCTATTTTTGAAGTGTTTGGTGAGAAAAATCCTTACGTAAGTTCTACAAAATCAATGACAGGCCACGAATGTTGGATGGCTGGAGCCAGCGAAGTAATCTACTCTATCTTAATGATGCAGAACGATTTCATTGCTCCGAACATCAATTTGGAAAATCCTGATGAAGATGCTTCTAAATTAAATTTGGTCAAAACTACTTTAAACAAAAAATTTGACATATTTTTGTCCAATTCCTTCGGATTCGGAGGAACCAACTCTGCGTTGGTGGTTAAAAATTTTAAATTGAACGATGAATAAAGAAGAGATTATAGCAAGAATTAATGGTTTTTTGGTTGATGAATTTGAAGTAGATAATGATGATATTGAACCAGATGCTAATCTAAAAGATACACTTGGGTTAGATAGTTTAGATTATGTAGATTTAGTAGTTTCTATTGAATCTAACTTTGGTGTAAAACTGGTTGAAGCTGATTTTGTTGGAATTGCTACTTTTCAAAATTTTTACGACCTTATAGATACCAAACTAAAAGCTAAAGCTGTTTAATGAGTCAATGGGATGGCAAATCAAAAGGAACAGTTTTAGGCTATAGAATATTCGTTTTTTTAATACAAAAAGCGGGTGTCAAGGCTGCTTATGGCTTACTTTATTTTGTTGCTTCTTACTACTTTTTGTTTCTGAAGAAAAGCAATCAGGCTATTTTTTATTATTTTAAAGAAAGACTGAACTATTCCAATTTCAAATCAAGAAAAATGGTTTTCAAAAGTTATTACACTTTTGGACAGACCATTATTGATAAAGTTTCCATTTCTGCAGGAATGCGAAATAAGTTCACTTATGAATTTGACGGAATCGAGATTCTGAAAAAACTTCTTGCCGAAAAAAAAGGTGGTGTCTTAATTAGTGCCCATATTGGAAATTTTGAAATTGCCGAACATTTTCTGGGCGATATCGATCTTAACTTTCAAATCAATTTAGTTACTACAGATTTAGAACATTCTGCAATAAAAAATTATCTGGAAAGTGTCACTCAAAAACCAACCGTAAAATTTATAATTATCAGAGACGATTTATCTCATATTTTTGAGATCAATGCAGGTTTGGCTAATAATGAATTGGTTTGTTTTACCGGCGATCGTTATTTTGAAGGAACGAAATCTCTTTCTGAAAAAATTCTGGGTAAAGAAGCCAACTTTCCTGCTGGTCCATTTTTAATTGCTTCGCGCCTGAAAGTTCCCGTAGTTTTTGTTTATGTAATGAAAGAACCCAACTTACATTATCATTTATACGCAAGAGAAGCAACCGTAAAACACCGCGACGAAAAAGCATTATTGAAAGAATACGTAAAAAGCGTTGAAAGCATCGTGCAGAAATATCCATTGCAATGGTTCAATTATTTCGATTTTTGGAATGATCTAGGATAACAAAGTAAAGAATCTCGCAAAGACGCGAAGTCGCAAAGTTTTTTCTCATTTTTGTCATTTCGACGGAGGAGAAATCTCCACAAGTAACTCGACAAAGATTGATATACTTTACGGATAATTGTCGCGGAGATTTCTCCTCCGTCGAAATGACAAACTGTACTTAAAAACTCCTTTTCAATTACAACTTTGCGCCTCTTCGTCTTTGCGAGAACCAAAAAAACCTGCGAAAACCCGTTTAATCAGTTAAACCCGCGGGCAAAAACGTTAAACATTAAACAAGAAAATTCGTTTAAATAAATTTACTTATTTTTGTTTGCAACCAAAGCCTACAAACAAAATGAAAAATGTTCTCGTTATTTTTTATTCCCAATCCGGACAACTAGAATCGATTGCGAAAAATATTGCAAAACCATTCTTAAATTCAGAAGAGATAAAAGTAACTTTTCACGAAATACAATTAGAAAAGCCATTCCCGTTTCCATGGAATAAAACTTCTTTTTTTGATGCTTTTCCTGAATCTTTTTTACAGATTCCAACAAAGCTCAAACCGGTTTCTGAAGAAATTTTAAATACAAAATTTGATTTAGTTCTTTTTCATTATCAAGTTTGGTTTTTATCGCCTTCAATTCCAATCAATTCCTTTTTAAAAAGTACTGAAGCCAAGACAATATTAAACAATACTCCCGTTATAACTATTAATGGTTCTCGTAATATGTGGGTTATGGCTCAGGAAAAAATTAAAGTTTTATTACGTGATGCAAATGCAAAATTGGTTGGAAATGTTGCATTAGTAGATCGTGTTGGAAATTTAATCAGCGTAATCACAATTGTAAATTGGATGTTTTCTGGCGTAAAGAAAAGATATCTCGGCTTTTTTCCGCTTCCCGGAGTTTCTGATAAAGACATTCAGGAGTCTGATAAATTTGGAGAAATCATGCTTTCGGAATTTAAACAAAACAAACTTGACGATTTACAGCCAAAATTAGCCGAAATAGGCGCTGTAAAAATCAGTCCGTATTTAGTAACTGTAGATAAAACGGCCAATAAAATTTTTAATAAGTGGTCAAATTTGATTCATAAGAATCAAAAAAACAGGAAAACGCTTCTTAAAATATTTTATGTTTATTTATTCCTTGCAATATGGCTAATCTCGCCAATAGTCTATATATTGCATCTTATTACCTATCCATTCAAGTTCAAAACCATAAAAAAAGAAACTCAATATTATCAAGGAGTTTAGAATACGAAATTTAATTATGTTTGACGTATATATTACCAAAGCCGCAAAATATTTGCCAAATGAAGCTGTTTCAAATGACGAAATGGAAGATTATTTAGGCCTGATAAATGACACTGCCTCAAAAGCAAGACGTATTATTTTGCGCAATAATAAAATTACAACCCGATATTACGCCGTTGATAAAAACGGAAAAAGTACACATAGTAACGCTGAGTTAACACGAAATGCCGTTGCACAACTATTTGATGAAAATTTTACAGATCAGGATCTGGAAGTCCTTTCTTGCGGAACTTCATCACCTGATGTTTTGGCGCCGTCGCATGCTGCAATGGTTCACGGTCTATTAAAAAACAGATCGGTCGAATTAAATTCTTCGATGGGTATTTGCTGTTCCGGAATGAATGCGCTGAAATATGGTTTTCTTTCAATAAAATCAGGAAACTCAAAGAATGCCATTTGTACAGGATCAGAAAAAGTTTCGACATGGCTTTCTTCTCCAAAATACAATCACGAAATTATCAATTTAAAAAATCTTGAAGAGCAACCTATAATTGCCTTCAAAAAAGATTTTTTACGTTGGATGTTATCTGATGGAGCCGGAGCTTTTTTATTAGAAAATAAACCAAGCGGAGAAATTTCATTAAAAATCGAATGGATGGAAGCGTATTCTTATGCATTCGAATTAGAAACTTGTATGTATGCAGGTGGAGATAAATTAGAAAATGGCGAAATCCAAGCCTGGAGCGATTACAATCCGGAGCAATGGTTAACCGAATCTGTGTTTGCGGTAAAACAAGATGTAAAAATATTAGACGAATTTATCCTGCCTAAAGGTGTCGAAAGTATGAGCGATGCAATGGCAAAGCACAATATTACGGCAGATCAGGTAGATTATTTTTTACCACACGTATCTTCTAACTTTTTTGTAGAAGGATTAAAAAATGGATTAAACGAAAAAGGAATTGTGCTTACAGACGAAAAATGGTTTATGAACCTTTTAAGAGTTGGTAATGTTGGTTCGGCTTCAATTTATATTGCACTTGAAGAATTAATGTATTCCGGTAAACTAAAAAAAGGAGATCGCATTTTATTATCAGTTCCGGAAAGCGGAAGATTCTCTTTTGCCTACGCCTATTTAACCGTTTGCTAATGGAAACAATATCTCTTTTAAATAAAGAAGCAGTCGAAAATTTATTACCTCAAAAGTTTCCTTTTGTTATGGTAGATAAAATGTATTCTTATACTGAAACATCATTGGTTTCCGGTTTAAAAATTCAGAGCGACAATATCTTTGTTGATAATAACTCTTTTTTAGAAGCAGGAATAATCGAGCATATGGCACAATCTGTGGCGTTGCATACGGGATATGAGTATTTTTTGAAAAACGAAACTGCACCAACAGGTTATATTGGTTCTATAAAAGATATTGAAATAAAAAAGTTCCCTAAAGTCGACGATACAATTCAATCAGCCGTAACAATCCTGCAGGAATTTGCCGGAATTACTTTGGTTGATATTGTGACTACTTTGAATAATGAAGAAATTGCCCGCGGACAAATGAAAACCGTTTTGGCAAAATAATATACTTATGAAAATTGGAGTTGACATACAAAATTATCTTCCGCACCGAGCGCCTATGCTTATGGTAGATCTAATTTTGGACATAAATTCTAATTTTGTAGAAACGACATTTCTGATAAAAGAAGACAATATTTTTGTCGATAATAACATTTTTGTCGAGGCCGGTTTAATCGAAAATACAGCACAAACCTGTTCTGCAATTGTAGGCAAAAAGTATTTTTTTGAAGAAGACGGAACAGAAAATGAAAACGTAAATGTGATTGGTTTTATCAGTGCATTAAAAAACCTGAAAATACATTTGCTGCCAAAAGCTGGTGATACAATTACAACCAAAGCAAATTTGGTTTCGAAATTTATAGGCGACGATTACACTTTGTGCACAATGAGTTGCGAAAGCTTATTGGAAGACAAAATACTTTTAGAATGCGAAATTAATTTGTTCATTCAAAAGACAATTTCAGTTGAAGAATAATTAAATGGATACAAAAAAACCGCTTAATCATTTACTAATTCGAATAGGAATTTTAATATTGCTACTTATTGCTGTTTTTATAATAAACTCCGATGAATTAGCTTTCTTTTTAAGTCAAGCTTACTGTCTATTTCTGTTGTTAGAAATGATTTATTTTTTTGTCAAAAAAAAGAAAAATTTAGCCATCATAAATCTCACTTTATTAATTATAATCGAAATATTACCCGTTTTAGTTTTTATACGATTAATGATATAGATAAAAAAAAACCGTCATGGAAAAAGAAAATGTACCTCAGCACGATGGAAATTTAAGCAAAAAGAACCTCAAAGAACTTGTTTACGCTACCGATGAAAATGGCAATTATACAACCGCGTTAAGTACCGGTTGGGAACCAAAAGCTATTGCACTTTCCAACGCAATTGACGATATAAAAGAACGTGCAGAAGAAGCAAAAATGAAAGTTCAGATTGGTGAATTAAGTCCGATTTGTTATTATATGGAACTCAATAAAATGGATCTTACCATTCTTGCTGGTTATGTTGAGATGTGGAAATGGCGCGTAAAAAGACATTTTAAACCAACTGTTTTTGCCAAATTAAGTGACAAAATTTTACAGAAATATGCCGACGCTTTTGAGATTTCAATAGCCGAATTAAAAAATATTAAAACCGATTAATGCAAACTAGTTTTACACACCATCAATCTGCTCATTGTGAAAATGGAGTGGCTTCAAATCTGCTAAAAAACAACGGATTAAATATCAGCGAACCAATGGTTTTTGGTATTGGTTCCGGACTTTTCTTTGTGTATTTGCCTTTTATAAAAGTAAACCATGCGCCTGCAATCAGTTACAGAACTTTGCCAGGACAGATTTTTAATAAAGTTGCCAATCGTTTAAATTTAAAAATAAAAAGACAAAAATTTTCTTCGACAGTTAATGCCAATAAAGCATTAGACGAAAATCTAAAAAATAATATTCCAACCGGATTACAAGTTGGCGTTTATCATTTAAGTTATTTTCCTGATGAATATCGCTTTCACTTCAATGCACACAATTTAGTCGTTTACGGAAAAACCGAAACTGATTATTTAATCAGTGATCCGGTGATGGAAACCGTTACCACTTTGACACACGAAGAATTAGACAAAGTACGTTTTGCCAAAGGCGCTTTTGCTCCAAGAGGACAAATGTATTATCCAATTCAGATTCCAAAAGACGTTGATTTTAAAAGTGCGATCATTAAAGGAATCAAAAATACTTGTCGCGATATGCTTGCGCCAATGCCAATTGTTGGCGTTCGCGGAATTAAATTCGTATCGAGACAAATTAGAAAATGGCCTTTAAAACATGGCATTCGAAAAGCAAATCATTATCTCGCACAAATGGTTCGTATGCAGGAAGAAATTGGAACCGGCGGCGGAGGATTCCGTTTTATATATGCAGCATTTTTGCAAGAAGCTTCGGTTATTTTAAACAATGACGAATTGAAAGTTCTTTCGAAAGAAATGACGCAAATTGGAGATTCGTGGAGAGATTTTGCTGTAGAAGCTTCTCGTATTTATAAAAACCGAAGCGCCAAAGAAGACGCTTACAATGCCATTGCCGATGAACTTTTGGACATTGCTAATCGCGAAGAAATCTTTTTCAAAAAACTAAAAAAAGCAATTAGCTAAATATATTTTGCAAACCGTTATAAAAATAGAATCCCTTTCGAAAAAGTACATAAATGCAGAAATGTATTCTTTGAACGATGTTTCGCTGGATATAAATCAAGGTCAGATTTTTGGTTTATTAGGTCCAAATGGTGCCGGAAAAACCACGCTAATCTCGATGCTCTGCGGATTGATAAAACCAACTTCAGGACATTTTACAATTGATGGTTTGAACTATGCCAGCGATTCTTCCAAAATCAAAAAAATTATTGGAGTTGTACCTCAGGAATATGCTTTATATCCAACGTTGACAGCTCGTGAAAATTTGCATTATTTCGGAAGCATGTACGGATTAAAAGGTTCTGATTTGAAAGATAAAGTAATTGAAACTTTAGATCTTTTGGGACTTTTAAAATTTGCCGACAAACGCATTGAAACTTTCTCTGGCGGAATGAAACGCAGAGTCAATTTGATTGCCGGAATTCTGCACAATCCTAAAGTTTTATTTCTGGATGAACCAACCGTTGGTGTTGATGTACAATCTAAAAATGCAATTATAGAATATCTTAAACATTTAAATCAAAACGGAACTACGATTATTTATACGTCACATCATTTGGCTGAAGCCGAAGATTTTTGCACCACAATTGCCATTCTTGACCAAGGAAAAATTTATGCGCAAGGCACGCCATCTGGATTAATTGCTTCGACCGAAAAAGCTAGAAATCTTGAAGAAGTTTTTATTTCATTAACCGGTAAAGATCTGAGAGATGATATATAAAATTTGGATGTCAGTCGTAAAAGAATTTCTCCTGCTCAAACGAGATTTAGGCGGATTAGTCATTTTATTTATAATGCCTTTGGTTTTGGTAATCACCGTAACATTAATTCAAGACAGCACTTTTAAAACCGTTAGCGATAATAAAATTCAGATTTTATTGGTCGACAACGACAACGGTTCGGTTTCTAAAACTGTTTTTGACAATTTAGAAAAAAGTCAGCTTTTTAGCGTTGTTACGCAAATTGACAATAAACCACTTACTGAAGAAGTTGCCCGAGAAAATGTTTACAAAGGAAAATTTCAGTTGGCAATTATAATTCCAAAAAATCTAAGTACAGATTTACAAGCCAAAGTTGATCAGAATGTAGAAAACATTGTGAGCAAAATGGGTTTTACAGATACAATCGCAAAACCAAAAACTTCAAAAATAATTCAGCAAAAAGAAGTCAAATTATATTTTGATCCGGCAGTTCAGCTTAGTTTCAAAAATTCTGTGATGAGTTCTATTGATAAAATGATTTCGCAAATCGAAACAAAATCAATTTACACGACTTTTCAAAATCAATTGGGCGAAGAAAATACTAAGTTCGAACAAAAGAGTTTTATTACTTTTAAAGAAATTGTTCCAAAAGTAAATAACAAAGAAGTGTTGCCAAATTCGGTGCAACATAATGTTCCGGCGTGGACACTTTTTGCAATATTTTTTATCGTGATTCCGTTGTCTATTAATATTGTAAAAGAAAAATCTCAAGGAACATTTGTTCGATTATTGACTAATCCGGTTTCGAATCTAATTGTGATTATTGGTAAAACCATAACTTATTCAGCCATTTGTATGATTCAGTTTTATATGATGGTTGCCGTTGCAATATTTTTATTTCCGCATATTGGTTTGCCTTCTTTAAACATTGAAGGACATTTGTTTTTGATGAGTGTTGTGGCTTTATTTTCTGGTTTCGCAGCCATTGGTTTCGGAATTTTATTGGGAACTATCGCAAGTACACAAGAACAATCTGCACCATTTGGCGCGACAAGCGTAATCATTCTTGCAGCAATTGGCGGAGTCTGGGTTCCAGTTTTTGCAATGCCAAAAATTATGCAGATTATTGCAAAATCATCACCAATGAATTGGGGTCTTGAAGCGTTTTATGATGTTTTATTGCGCAACGTTTCTTTCCTGGAAATCATACCAAAAATAAGTTTGTTATTTTTGTTCTTTATAATCACAACTTGCATTGCATTATTCTATGACAAAAAGAAAAGAACAGTATAACGAAGCAACTTCCTTAACGGTTTCGCATGAAATCAGAATTCGTTTTAACGAAACTGATCCACTGGGGATTGTTTGGCACGGCTATTATATTACCTATTTTGAAGATGGACGCGAAGCATTTGGACGCGAACACGGACTTACCTATTTAGATATTGCCAAAACAGGATTTACAACGCCAATCGTAAAATCAAAATGCGAACATAAATTGTCTTTGCGCTACGGCGATGTCGTAACAATTGAAACAACGGTTGTTGATACTCCGGCTGCCAAAATGATTTATCGTTTTAGAATTATTGACGAAAAAGGCGAAGTTGCGTGTACGGGAGAAACTGTTCAGGTATTTCTGGATAAAGAAGGAAATCTAATGTTGACAAATCCTCCGTTTTATGAAGAATGGAAACGAAAAGTTGGATTGATTAAATAAAAATTCAAACACGAATTACACTAATTTTTACAAATTAAAATCCGTGTAAATATGTTTAATCCGTAGAATCTGCGTGCGATAAAATCTTGCAGGAATAAAAAAGATAAAATGTTAAGAGAAGTATATATCACCGAAACCAATTGTATTACGCCTTTAGGTTTTGATGTTGAAACCAACATCGAAGCGATTCTTCGTGGAGAATCCGGTATTCAATTACATGAAGATACTTCCTTAATGCCGATACCGTTTTATGCTGCAATTATTAATGATGAAAAAATAAACAGTGCTTTTGCAAAAATAAGCGCTGACACAAAATATTCTCGTTTAGAGAAAATGATGATTTTGGCTTTAGAGCCGATTATCAAAAACTCAGGAATTGAATTAAATTCGAAAACTGCTTTTATACTTTCGACCACAAAAGGAAATGTTACGGCTTTAAAAAATGATTCAGAAGAAAATTTTAATAATGCACATTTAGATGTTTTAGCAAAAAATGTTTCGGATTTCTTCGGATTTAAAACACAACCAATTGTCGTTTCGAATGCTTGTGTTTCCGGAATTTTAGCCATTTCTGTTGCCAAAAGAATGATTCAATCTGAACTTTACGACAACATTTTTGTTATTGCCGGAGACGAAGTTTCAGAATTTGTTTTATCTGGTTTTAATGCTTTTCAAGCGATGAGCAATTTGCCTTGTAAACCTTATTCTAAAAACAGAACCGGCGTAAGTTTGGGTGAAGCAACAGCAGCAGTTTTAGTTTCGGCGGAAACCAAAAACGCAAAAATAAAAGTTATTGGAGATAGTTCTATCAACGATGCCAATCATATTTCCGGACCTTCAAGAACAGGTGAAGGTTTGTTTAGAAGTATTCAGAATGCTTTGAAAGAAGCTCAGATAAATCCAGATCAAATCGATTATATTTCAGCACATGGAACCGCAACTCCATTCAATGACGAAATGGAAGCAATTGCACTAAATCGTTTAGATTTACAAAACGTTCCCATAAATAGTTTGAAAGGGTTTTACGGACATACATTAGGCGCTTCGGGATTATTAGAAACCGTAATTGCAATTGAATCCGCAAATCAAAATATACTTTTTGAATCGAAAGGTTTTGACGAAATCGGCGTAAGCGAATCGATTAATGTTATTGAGAAAAATGAAGAAAAAAATATTGAGTTCTTTTTGAAAACGGCTTCTGGATTTGGAGGTTGTAATACGGCGGTGATATTTGAAAAAGTGAAACACGAATTGCACTAATTTTCACGAATTAACTGAAAATGAAATTATCAAAATTCATATTTATAACTCTAATTCTTCTTTCTCTTTTTGGATGTAAAAAGAAAGAAGTGTCTGAATCTGATTTTGAAAAGGATGTCTTAAATAATGTCTTTCTTGAAATTGTAGATTCAATATATATGGATCGAAGAATTATGTATCCTCCACCATTTCCAAGAATAGTTGATTTTAAAACCGGTAAAAGAGATACTGTTGGATATCATAATGAATTAAAAAGATATCAGATTGAACAAGACAGTATTAAAAAAGATAAAAATAGAATTTTAATTGGTGTTCATGATTTTATAGTAAGCAATGGAATCAATGACGACAAATTTGACTTGACTCCATTTAAAGACAATAAAAAGTTCGATTTTCAATATACGTCTAAATTTCCCGAAGAAAGATATTGGGATATAAACGACAAAAAGAGCAAAATGCCTGTTGGTACTATTACAATTCATAAAATTCATTTCAATAAAACTAAAACATCAGGAGTTTTAGATGCAAGTGCTTCATGTGGCGGAGGAAAATGTGGACAGGGATTTCAAATTACAATTGAAAATAAATCCGGGAAATGGCATATTACCAAAATTGTTAATACTTCGGTTTCATAAAATAAATATTCAATTATGAAGGACGATGATATTACATATTTAAAAAAATATATTGAACGAAATCTTAAGAATAAAGATTGTGGTCATTGGGAATATATTGTTCGCCCAGAAATCAGAGATGTTATCAACGCTTTAAGTGAAACTGATAGTGAAAGATTTTCTAAGGAAATTTTCAATTGGGATGAAAAAACGATATATTCATTAGCTGATGAAATCATATTTGGCGATAATAAATACATAGATCAAGATTATCTCTATTGCCATATTTTTTTAAAAATTAATGATACAGAAAAGCTAGATTATTTATCACAAAACTTATTTGCTTGTTTTAATGATTTAAATTTAGAAAAAATCCCTTTAGATTTCTTCTTACAGATGAAAGAGAAAATGAAGAATTTTTACATTATAAAAAATGGAGAAGAAAATCTCGATAATTTCATTACACAAGTAAATAGAGTTATTAATAAAAAAATACAAACGATTGAAAACAAGTAATCAGTATAAATTTTATACTAATTAAACAAAATGACTCAAAATAAAACCTACATACAATCCTATATCACTATTCAAAACAACGAAATTGTTTTGAACGGAACTTCTGTTTTCAAAATTGAACCAACTGATTTTGCTGATTTTTCGAAACAAGCATATCGTAATTTTGACATTCAATATCCGAAGTTTTTCAAAATGGATGCTTTAAGTAAATTGGCTTTTTTAGGATCTGAATTGCTTTTGAGTCCAATAACTTCGGCTGAAAAAGAGAATAATATTGCTTTGGTTTTGGCCAATAAATCTTCGAGTTTAGATACTGATGTTAAGTATCAGGAATCAATTTCGGACAAAGAAAACTATTATCCGAGTCCGGCAGTTTTCGTTTATACTTTGCCAAATATTTGTTTGGGCGAAATAAGTATTCGTCATCAGCTGAAAAGTGAAAATTCTTTCTTTATATTTGATGCTTTCAACGCCGAATTTATGTCGAATTATTCGAATATTTTGCTGAATTCAAACAAAGCCGATACAGTTCTTTGTGGTTGGGTTGAATTTTTTAATGACAATTACAAAGCTTTTCTTTGCACGATTAGTAAAGAAGAAAACGAAAAATACACAAACGAAAATATCAATATATTATATAATAAATAATCATGGAAGCATTAAAAGAAGAATTAAAAAATAAAATCATTACCACTCTAAATCTTGAAGATATCGCAATCGAAGACATTGCTGATAACGATCCTTTGTTTGGAGACGGTTTAGGTTTGGACTCAATTGATGCACTTGAATTGATCGTAATTCTTGATAAAGATTACGGAATAAAACTGGTTGACCCAAAAGAAGGAAAATCTATTTTTCAATCTATTGAAACTATGGCTGCTTATATTAGCGCTAACAGAACAAAATAATTTTTGGCCCGCAGATTAAACTGATTGAACAGGTTTTCACAGATGATGTGAAAACTTTATCAAAGTTTGAAACTTTGACAAAGTTCTAATCTAAAATCTAAAAATCTAAAATCTAAAATGGCAAAAGGTGTTGCAATAACGGGAATGGGAATTATCTCTTCGATTGGAAATTCAGTCGAGGAAAATTTTATTTCGTTAATCGAAAATAAGATTGCTATAACTCGCATCGAAAATATTTCGACCGTTCATGCGGATGTTATTAAGGTTGGAGAAATTAAAAAAACCAATGCTGAATTGGTCAATGAATTGGAACTTTCTGATGATAATAATTTTTCTAGAACTGCTATGATTGGTGCTTTTGCTGCCAAACAAGCTGTTCAAAATGCCGGAATTACATCGATCAACGAATTTAGAACCGGACTTATTTCGGCAACAAGCGTTGGCGGAATGGATATGACCGAAAAGCATTATTACGATTATTTTAAAGATCCTGAACTTACCAAATATATTAGTTGTCATGACGGCGGCGATGTTGCCGAAAAGATTGCCGAAGAATTGGGTTTAAAAGGAATGGTTACTACTATAAGTACCGCTTGTTCATCTGCTGCGAACTCGATTATGTTGGGCGCACGTTTGATCAAAAACGGAAAACTCGATCGCGTTATCGTTGGCGGAACTGATGCTTTGGCAAAATTCACGATCAACGGATTTAAAACTTTGATGATTCTTTCTGACGATTATAACAAACCTTTTGACAATAATCGTAAAGGATTAAATCTTGGCGAAGCTGCTGCATATTTGGTTTTAGAATCTGATGAAATTGTTGAAAAACAAAACAAAAAAGTTCTGGCTCGAGTTTCGGGTTACGGAAATGCAAATGATGCTTTTCACCAAACTGCTTCTTCAGAAAATGGTGATGGCGCATATTTGGCGATGAAAAAAGCTTTTGAAGTTTCGGGTTTAAGACCAAGCGAAATTGATTATATCAACGTTCACGGAACGGCAACTCCTAATAATGATTTGTCTGAAGGAAGAGCTTTACTCCGAATTTATGGCGATGAAAAAGTTCCTGATTTTAGTTCGACAAAACCTTTTACGGGTCATACTTTGGCGGCAGCCGCAGCAACAGAAGCCGTTTACAGTGTTTTGGCAATTCAGAATAGTGTGGTTTACCCGAATTTGAATTTTGAAACTCCAATGGAAGAATTTGATCTAAAGCCACAAACTTCTTTAAAAATGAAAAATATCGAACACGTTTTATCCAACTCTTTTGGTTTTGGAGGAAATTGTTCCACACTTATATTTTCTAAAAGCTAATGAAAACATATATAAATGGAGTAGGTTGTATTTCGGCTCAAAAAACATTTGATACTGTTTTTTTAGAGGAAGCGGTGCACAACCAAAATGACACAATACTTTCGATAGTTTCACCGGTTTACAAAGATTTTATTACGCCAGCCGCAATTCGAAGAATGGCAAAAGGTGTAAAAAACGGAATCGTAGCTTCGGCATTAGCCTTAAAAGATGCAAAGCTCGAAAATGTAGACGCAATCATTACCGGAACTGGTTTGGGATGCATTGAAGATTCTGAAAAATTCCTGAAAAATATTCTCGACAATAACGAAGAGTTCTTAACTCCAACTTCGTTTATACAATCGACACATAATACTGTTGGTGCTCAAATTGCTTTGTCATTACAATGCAAAGGGTATAATTTTACGTATGTAAACGGAGCTGTTTCTTTTGAATCGGCACTTTTAGATGCTAAAATGCAAATCGAAGAAAACGAAGCCAATTCGATTTTAGTTGGCGGAATTGACGAAAATGGCGAATACACAACTTCCCTTTTTAAACTATTAGGCCGAATCAAACAAGATGGTAATCAGCCTTATGATGTTTTAAATCCAACTTCAACCGGAGCAGTTTTTGGTGAAGGTGCCAGTTTTTTTGTTTTAGAAAATCAAAAAAAAGACACTACTTATGCACAGGTTTTAGATGTTGAGATTAAAAACACTTTAGAAGAAAATGAAATTGAAGCGGAACTAATCGCGTTTTTAAAATCCAATAATTTAGAAATTTCAGATGTAGATGCTGTCGTTTTAGGTTTGGATGGTAATATCACTTTTGATTCCTATTATAGAAATTTGGCTGAAAATGCTTTCGCAAAAACGCCTCAATTGTATTACAAACATTTGAGTGGCGAATATGATACGGCTTCGGCTTTTGCTTTATGGATGGCTTCAAAAGTAATCAAGACTCAGGAAATTCCTGAAATTATAAAAGTAAATTCGGTTGAAAAACCAGCTTATAATACCATTTTATTGTACAATCAATTAAACGGAAAAAATCATAGTTTTACGTTACTTTCAAAATGATAACGCATAAAAAAGTCACCATTTTTTTTATCTCCTTATTACTTTTTTTGTTTTTATTAAAAGCTGATAAAGGAATTAACGGATTATGGTTTTTAGTGGTTGCCGTACCTTTTCTTGCCATTAATATTTATGGAACAGCAAGAATTTCATCTAATTATATCGTAAAAGCTTTCTGTAACAATCCATTGGAAACAGAAAAAAAAATTGCTTTAACTTTTGATGACGGCCCGAGTGAATTTACTTTGGACGTTTTAGACCTTTTGAAAAAATACAATGCAAAAGCAACTTTCTTCTGCATTGGAAAAAATATTGAAATTCATCCTGAAATTCTTCGAAGAATTATAGACGAAGATCATTTGGTTGGAAATCATTCGTATTCTCATTCTAAGTTTTTTGATTTTTATACCACCCCAAGCATAATCGAAGAACTTCAAAAAACAGATAAACTTCTGGAAAAATTTACTTCAAAAAAAATCAACTTCTTTCGTCCGCCGTATGGAGTTACAACACCATCAATTGGAAGAGCTTTAAAAATAACGGGACATAAAGTTATTGGCTGGAATATTCGTTCGCTTGACGGCGGAACAACAAATGTGGAATTGATTTTGAATCGGATTAAAAAACGTGTTTCTCCTGGTGGAATTGTACTTTTGCACGATACAGGATTGCACTCCGTTTTAGTATTGGAACAGTTTTTGCAATTTTTACAGCAAAACAATTATGAAGTGATTTCGATCGAAGAACTTTTGGATCTAAAAGCTTATGATATTGAACGCTGATGGAACGGATTCGCTAAAGCGAAAACGCGGATAAAAACGGATTTTTATAATTAATTTAATCTGTGGCAAAAAAATTAAAGCACAATTTTTAACAAAATATGAAAACTAAAATAGCACTCTTAATTTTATTCATCTCAGGCAATTTGTTTGCTCAGGAACAAAAAATGTCTGATGCAGAAATTGCTGCTTTCAAACAAGATGTAAATGTAGTTTCGAAAAAAATCAAAACTTTAAGTACTGATTTTATACAATACAAACATTTAGATTTTTTATCGAAAGACATTGAAACTTCTGGTAAAATGATTTTCAAAGAGCCAAGTTTGCTTCAATGGCAATACAAAAAACCATACAATTACAGCATCGTTTTCAAAAACGGAAAAATCCTGATTAACGACGAAGGAAAGAAAAGTGCGGTTGATATTGGCAACAGCAAAATCTTTGGTCGTATCAATAAATTAATCGTTGGAAGCGTGAGCGGAAATATGTTTGACGATAAAGAATTTACGATTTCGTACTTTAAATTGAAAGGGCAAAATCTTGCGAAATTTGTTCCGAAAGATGCTACTTTAAAAAAATACATCAAACAAATTGAACTGACTTTTGATAAAGAAGAAGCAACAGTTGTGCAAGTTAAATTACTGGAATCCTCTGAAGATTATACTAGAATTGTACTTAAAAATAAAGTGATCAATGCAAAAATCGACGATTCAGTTTTTAATAATTAATTGCCTTTTGGCATTAGTTTTAGTTTCTTGTGGCTCGGTCACAAAAAATTATACGCCTAAAAAATTAGACAAAACGTCTTATCAGGTTCCCTATTTTACCGACTCAAATACTGATTATGTTTACAAAACGAATATCACGGTTTATGGTCATGAAATATCCGGAATTTTTATTGCTAAAAAAATAAATGATACTACACATCGCGTTGTTTTTACAACTGAATTTGGTAACAAATTGTTAGATTTTGAAATTTCAAAAAAGACATTTAAAGTCAACTCGATTGTATCTGAATTAGACCGAAAAATTTTGATTAATACTTTAACCGAAGATTTTCGATTGCTTCTTAAAAATGAATACTTGATTCAGGAACAATTTGAAAACGAAGAAGATAATATTTATAAATCAGAAGATGGAAACCGCGATAATTACCTTTTTGTTTCTAAAAATGGATCGAAATTAGAGAAGGTCGTGAATGCATCTAAAACAAAAGAAAAAATAACCCTGCTTTTTAGTTCAGAAAACAATATTTTTGCGGAGAAAATTCAGATTATTCATCAGAATATCAAGTTAAAAATTGAGTTAAACTATTTTAAATCAGAGTAAAAACTTAATCTAAAGCTAAACTTAAACCAAATTAAAAATGAAAAAAATAACCGTAATTGCCTTTGTTTTGTTTGTTGGAATTATAACATCAAATGCACAAGTAAGAGTTAGTCCCGGAATTAGAGGTGGTCTAAATGTCTCAACATTAACCAATATTGATGATAATAAATCTAAAACAGATTTTTATGTTGGTGGATTAGTAAACATTAAATTTAATAAATATTTTTCGTTACAGCCTGAGATAACGTATTCAAGACAAGGTGATCAGGGAAGAGAATATCTTGGAAACGGCTATAATTTTCGTTATGTAAATTATGAATTAAACTACCTGACACTTGGTGCAGTTGCAAAATTTAATATTGGCGGTAAAGGTTTTCACATTTTAGGAGGTCCGTCTGTAGATTTTAAAGTTTCTGATAATTATATCAACAGCAGTCCTGAAGATTTTGATCTTGCTTTTGTTGGAGGTGTTGGTTATACATTGCCAAACGGATTAACGTTTGAAGCCAGAATTAAACAAGGATTAGTTGATATTTATGGTTATGATGGAATTAACAATGATAATGATTATTACTATAATGATGTTATTTTAAATCAGGTTTTTCAAATTGGTATCAGTTATACTTTTAAAGTAAAATAAACATATTGAATTCAAAAAAATTATACGTCGTTATAGTAGCATTTTTCATGCTGCATCAAGTACAAGCACAAGCTAGTTTTAAGCCGGGTTTGAGAGGTGGTTTTAGTTTTTCTACTATCTCAGAAATGCATGCTGATTATAAAACTGATTTCTATGTTGGCGGATTTGGAGAAATAAATATCACGAAACGTTATGCTCTTCAGCCTGAAATAACATATACGAGACAAGGATCTAACAATGTTGCCCGAAATTATTTTGACGATATTGCAGGAATTGAAAAAGTGGAACATCGCGATTTACAGATCGATTATTTGTCACTTGCTCTTATTAATAAATTTACATTTGGGCCTGGTATTCAAATACAATTTGGTCCGGCTTTAGATGTTCTTTTACATGATAATCTGATCAAAAGAAAACAATGTAATGACCTGGCATTTGTTACAGGTATTGCCTATAAAGTATCTCCAAACCTTACCATTGAAGGCCGATTAAAAAAAGGCTTTTTAGATGTATTGGATAGTGGTTATTATCACAATGACCGCAATGATGATTATTTATTTGGGGATTACAACACCAATGTTAATTTTCAATTAGGGCTTTCTTATTCTTTTGGAGAAAAAAAATAAACGATTATGGTTTTAAAAGATTTTTATAAAGTTCTATCGGAAGAAAAAACGGGAGATTCTAAATATAATATCACGATTTTGATCAATGAAAAACATGAAGTTTTCAAAGGTCATTTTCCGGGAAATCCAATTATGCCTGGAGTTTGCATGATTCAGATTATTAAAGAACTTACGGAAGCAATTACCAAAAGCACTTTGATGATTCAAACACTTGCCAATGTGAAATTTATGGCACTTATTAATCCTGAAGCTACTCCGGAATTGCGTTTAGAACTTGATATTACTATAACCGAAGATGATTTGGTTAAAGTAAAAAACACAACTTATTTTAACGATACCGTTGCTTTGAAACTTAGCAATGTGTACAAAAAAATATAATTATGAAACTACTGCTGTCTTTACTTTTGTGGATTAATTTTGCTGGTAATCCGGATTTGACTTCTATCAGAAAAATGTATTCGAGCGTTACTAAATCAGAAAGTAATGCTAAGGAATTTTCAGAAAAACTGGCAACAGTTTCAAACGACGATGCAAAAATTTTAGTCGCTTACAAAGCTGCTTCAATTCTATTGGATTCAAAGTTTGAGAAAAAATTAAAAGATAAAATGGATCGTTTTAAAGAAGGTGCAAATCTTCTTGAATCGACTATAAAAAGTGAACCTAATAATATAGAAATCAGAATGATCAGGTTGAGTATTCAGGAAAATGTTCCCGGAATAACTGGCTATAAAAAGAATATTAAAGAAGATAAAAATTATATTACAGCACATTATGCAGAGCAAAATGCTGTTTTAAAAGATTATCTAAAAGACTTTGTTTTACAATCGAAAAGTTTCTCTGAAAAAGAAAAGCAATTCGTAAAGTAGGCTAAAGAAAAACTCGAAATGAAACCTATTTTATCACAGCAAGAATTACTTAATTCGACTCATTTTTGTGTCATTGTTCCCACATACAACAATCACAAAACTTTAAAAAAGGTGCTGGATTCTATTTTAGATTTCACTACAAATATCATTATTGTCAATGATGGATCGACCGATGACACTTTTGAGATTTTACAACAATATTCGCAACTCACACAAATTCATCATCCTAAAAATATAGGAAAAGGGCGAGCGCTGAGAAATGGTTTTAGAAAAGCAATCGAAATGCATTTTGAATATGCAATCACGATAGATTCTGACGGACAACATTTTGCTTCAGATATTCCGAATTTTATTGCCGAAATTCAAAAAGAACCAAATTCTTTATTGATTGGAAGCCGAAATATGACACAGGAAAATGTGCCAAAGAAAAGCAGTTTTGGAAATAAGTTTTCGAATTTCTGGTTTAAATTCGAAACCGGAATTGTATTAGAAGACACACAATCTGGTTTTCGTTTATATCCTTTAAACCTAATCCCGAAGCAATTTTATACCAATAAATTTGAGTTCGAAATTGAAGTCATAGTTCGTTCTGCCTGGAAAGGTATTGTAGTCAAAAACATTCCAATTCAGATTTTGTATGATCCTTTGGAACGCGTTTCGCATTTTCGTCCGTTTAAGGATTTTACCCGAATCAGTATTTTAAATACCGTTTTGGTTATTAATGCTTTACTGTATATAAAACCTCGAGACTACTTTAGAAAAGCAAAAAAAAAAGGATTTAAAAAGTTTTTCCTAGAAGATATTTTAGAAAGCAGCGATTCAAATTTCAAAAAATCTGCTGCAATTGCTTTAGGAATTTTCATTGGAATTTCTCCGTTTTGGGGGTTTCAAACGATACTGCTTTTTACTTTTGCCGCATTATTCAAGCTCAACAAAGTCATTGCTTATCTGGCTTCAAATGTGAGCTTCCCTCCTTTTATTCCGTTTGTCATTTATGGTTCTTTAAAAATGGGAAGTTATTTCGTGTCAAACGACGCGCCTTTGATTTTGGATAGTTCGATTACGCTTGACGATATTCAAAAAAATGCAACACAATATATCGTCGGAAGTCTTATTTTAGCATCCGTTTTAGCACTGTCAGTTGGACTTATAAGTTATTTACTTTTAACTGCTTTTAGTTCTAAGAAAAAATTACAATAATTAAAATCTTTTGCCACGAATTCACGAATTAGGATGAATTAATTCGTGAATTCGTGGCGAAAAAAAATCCATGGAAATCATTTTAATCTGTGGCAAAAAACAATAAAACATAAACATGCATCAATATTTCTACGCCATTCATTTGTTTGTAAACCGAAGAAAATCTTTATCGGTTGCACTGGCAATTCTGATGCTTTTAGTGTTTGGATTTTTTGCTTCTCAAATTAAATTTGAAGAAGATATTACCAAACTTATTCCAACGAACGATAAAAGTGATGTTACGGCAAAAGTGCTTAAGCAACTTAATTTTGCCGATAAAATAACGGTTATTTTTAAACTCGAAAAAAACGGAACTAACGAAGATTTAAAAGAAATGGCAACTGCGTTTTCAGACAGTGTTGCCAAATCCTGCAAACCTTATGTAACCGGAATTCAGGGAAAAGTAGACGAAGAAAATATCCAGGAAACTATTGATTTTGTTTATAACAATCTGCCACTTTTTCTGGAAAATAAAGATTACGAATCAATTCAGAATAAGCTTCAAAAAGATAGTATTGCCGCGACCGTTCAGGGAAATTACAAATCAATTATTTCGCCATCCGGATTTATCACCAAAGATTTTATTCTGCAAGATCCGCTTGGGATTTCATTTATCGCTCTTAAAAAATTACAACAACTTAATATTGGTGACGATTTTACGCTCGACAATGGTTTTGTAATGACAAAGGATAAAAAGAAATTATTGCTTTTTATTACCTCAAATCTTCCTTCGAGCGAAACAGAAAAGAACACAATTTTTGCCGCTAAACTGAAATCAATTCAGGATAATCTAAATCAGAAATTTAATGCCAAAACTTCGATAAGCTATTTTGGTTCCGCATTAATTGCTGTTGCAAATGCGAATCAAATTAAAAGCGATATTGTTTTAACGACAACAATCGCTATGATTACGTTAATGTTGATTTTGATTTTATTCTATCGAAAGATATTAATTCCGCTTATTATTTTTCTTCCAACGGTATTTGGAGCTTTGTTTGCCGTGGCATTTTTATATTTTGTGAAAGAACAAATCTCAGCCATTTCTCTCGGAATTGGTTCTATTTTACTGGGAATTACGATCGATTATTCCATTCATATTCTAACGCATTACAAACATAATAGCGATGTAAAAACTTTGTATAAAGACATTACAATGCCGGTAATTATGAGTAGTTCAACAACTGCCGTTGCTTTTTTATGTTTGCTTTTTGTAAAATCAGATGCTTTAAATGATCTCGGAATTTTTGCTGCCGTAATCGTTATGGCTTCAGCATTTTTCTCTCTTTTGATTGTTCCGCATTTATATAAACCGAAAGAAAACAATTTTGAACACAAGAAAAATATCATTGATAAACTGGCTCATTTCTCGTTTCATAACAATAAATATCTAATTGGATTTTGCGTTTTAATCACGATTATTTGTTGTTTTACCTATAATAATGTTGGTTTCAATAATGATTTATCGCAATTAAATTTTGTTCCAAAAGAAATTAAAGCAGCCGAAAAAGAACTCGAAGAAAGCACCAGTTTAACTTCAAAAACTATTTATGTGGCTTCGTACGGAAATAGTATGGAGGAAGTTTTACAAAACAATGGTCAGCTTTTTAAAGATTTATCGAAAGAAAAACAAGACGATAAAATATTAAATTTCAGCTCTGTTGGCGGAATTATGCTTTCGCAGAAGGAACAAAAACAAAAAATCGACAAATGGAATTCGTTTTGGGATTCGAATAAAAAACAACTTTTAAAATCGGGATTAATTGCCGAAGGTTCTAAACTCGGTTTCAAACCTACAACATATTCACTCTTTTTTGATCATTTAGATTTTAATTTCAAACCTATTAAAACGGAAGATTTTTTAAAAATTCAGGCTTTACAACTGAAAGAATTTGTAACGGAAAAAAATGGATTTTTCACGATTTCGACTTTAGTAAAAGTTACTCCGCAACAACGTGATGCATTTGTAAAATCGGCTTCCGCCAAAAATAATCTGATTGCAATTGATCGTCAGCAAATGAATGAAACGTTTTTTAGTACTCTAAAAACCGATTTTAATTCGCTGGTTAATTACTCATTTGTTGCAGTAATTTTGATTCTGTTTTTCTTTTTTAGAAGAGTCGAATTAGTAATTGTTAGTTGTATTCCAATTGCTTTAACCGGAATTGTTACGGCTGGAATTATGGGAATTTTTGGTATTCAAATGAATATTTTCAGCATGATTGTCTGTACTTTGATTTTTGGTCACGGTGTAGATTTTAGTATTTTCATGACAAGTGCGCTTCAAAAAGAATATACAACCGGGAAAAACGAAATTGCGATTTACAGAACTTCAATTATTCTTGCAGTAATTACAACCATTTTAGGAATTGGTGCGATGATTTTTGCAAGACATCCGGCGTTGCGTTCTATTTCATCGGTTTCGTTGATTGGGGTTTTTGCAGCGCTAATTATTACGTTTATTTTCTATCCGATTCTCTTTAAATTATTTTTATCTAATAGACCAAAAAACGGAAATGCTCCTTTTGAATTGCGGTCGTTTTTGCATGGTGTTCTATCTTTTACATATTATGGACTTGGCGGTATTTTAATGTCTATTTTCAGCTTAATTATTATGCCGATAATTCCGTTAAGCGAAAAAACAAAAATGAAAGGATTTAGATATTGCATTTCAAAATTCATGAAATCGGTATTGTATACAAATCCTTTTATCCATAAAAAAGTCATTAATAAATTTAATGAAACCTTCGAAAAACCAGCGATTATTATTGCCAATCATTCTTCATTTCTAGATATCCTGTCGATTGGAATGTTGAGTCCAAAAATCATTTTTCTGGTAAACGACTGGGTTTATAATTCTCCTATTTTTGGTGCAACGGTAAAAAAAGCAGGTTTTTATCCGGTTTCTGAAGGACTTGAAAATGGTGTTGAACATTTACGCCAAAAAGTAAATGAAGGTTATTCGTTAATGATTTTCCCTGAAGGAACTCGTTCAGAAAGTAATCAGATTAAGCGTTTCCATAAAGGCGCTTTTTATCTTGCCGAAGAATTTAATTTAGATATTCTTCCGGTTTTAATTCATGGTGCTTCTGAAACACTTCCGAAAGGTGATTTTATAATTCATGACGGCAGTATTACGGTTTCTATTTTGGAAAGAATTACGCCTGAGAATCTTTCTTTTGGAAAAAATTATGCCGAAAGAACAAAGGAAATAAGTGCTTTCTTTAAGTCTAAATTTCAGGAAATTCGTCAGGAAATAGAAGGTCCGACATATTTCAAAAAGATGCTTCTTCATAGTTATGACTACAAAGAAATTGAAATCACAAAAGGGGTAAAAAATGATTTAAGAAATAATCTTGAAAAATATTATCGCTTAAACCAATACATTTCGGCGAAAGCCAAAGTAGCTCATTTGTCTAATGATTACGGACAACTAGATGTATTATTGGCTTTGCAGGAACCACAACGAAAAATATATTCTTATAATAACGACGAAGAAAAACGCGAAATTTCTAAAACTAATTATATCGTCAAAAAAAGAAAAATATTCTATCCCGAAAACCTTGAAACTCTTTTAGAAAATCAATTTGATATTCTTTTAATTTCTGATGAAAGTTATACTAATGATATAGAAAAAATCGTTTCTAGAACTTCCAAGGTTATTCTAATCAATTGTCCAAATTTGAAAACCTCTTTGATTAACTTTGGTTTTAATTGTCTTTATGATGAAAATTCTATAATCGTATTAAAGAAAAACTAATATGAAAGAACATTACGATGTTGTAATTGTAGGCAGCGGTTTGGGCGGTTTGGTATCGTCTATTATTCTGGCCAAAGAAGGTTACAGCGTTTGTGTGCTCGAAAAAAACAATCAATACGGTGGAAATCTACAAACTTTTGTACGTGATAAAACCATTTTTGATACCGGAATTCACTACATCGGAGGTCTTGAAAAAAGTCAGAACTTGTATCAATATTTTAAATATCTGGGTATTATTGACCAATTAAATCTAAAAAAATTAGATGAAAATGGTTTTGATATTATCTCTTTTGAAGATGACAAAAATGAATATCCACACGCTCAAGGTTATGAAAATTTTGTCGATCAATTGTGTGTTTATTTCCCTGATGAAAAAGCCAATATTGCAGCATATTGCGAAAAATTAAAAACAATATGTGATTCTTTTCCGCTTTATAATGTAAACTGGGAAGGGAAATATGATAATGAAATTTTGGCGCTTAACGCTAAAGAAACTATAGAATCGTTTACGGAAAATGAAAAGTTAAAAGCGGTTTTGGCTGGTTCAAATTTTCTCTACGCAGGAATTCCTGATAAATCGCCTTTTTACGTTCATGCACTTTCCGTCAACTCTTATATTCAAAGTTCGTGGCGATGCATTAATGGTGGAAGTCAGATTACTAAACAACTTTTAAAACAGCTTAAAAAACACGGTGGCGAATTTTATAAATACAAAGAAGTTACTCGTTTTAATGTCGAAAACAACAATGTAACCTCGGTAGAAATGAAAGATGGAACTCAGGTTTCCGGAACTCGTTTTATTTCAAATATAGATCCAAAAACTACGCTAAAACTTGCCGGAGAAGAGAACTTCAGAAAAGCATTTTTTAGCCGAATCCAAAGTCTTGAAGGTGTTATTTCGGCCTTTAGTTTATATCTTGTTTTTAAGCCTGAAACTTTCAAATACATAAATCATAATTACTATCATTTTAAAAAAAGCAGTGAAGTCTGGAATGCACACGATTATGACGAAGATTCCTGGCCAAAAGCTTTTATGGCTTCTATGAATGCCTCGAAAAAACAAGAAGAATGGGCAGAAGGAATGACTTTTATTACCTACATGAAGTATGACGATGTTGCGCCCTGGATTGATACTTTTAATACAACTGTTGACGAAAATGATCGTGGAGAAAGTTACGAGCAATTTAAATCAAGAAAAACAGCTAAGTTTCTTGCTGAAATCGAACTTAAATTTCCAGGAATAACTGCTTGCATTCGGTCGATTCATACTTCTACTCCGCTTTCGTATCGCGATTATATTGGCGGTCATAATGGTAATATGTACGGCTATGTTAAGGATTCCGGAAATCCGATGAAAACCTTGATTCCGTCAAAAACCAAACTTGATAATTTATATCTTACAGGACAAAGTATTAATATGCACGGGGTTTTGGGCGTGACTATTGGAGCGGTTGTAACGTGTTCAGAAATTGTTGGAAAAGAATATTTGATTACTAAAATTAATCAGGCTTCTGCTGAATAAATGTGCGTATGAAAAACCGAATAAAATTATTTATCCTGATCGGTTTTTTATTGATAATCGCGTCTTGCGGTACTTCAAAATCAATGCGCCATTTACCTGATATTTCAAATTATGATACTATAAAACCTGTCGTGACAAAACAATCTGACAGTTTATTTATCTCCGGAAAAAATTCGCTTTTAAAAAATAAACAAGGTCTTTGGGAATTGTATGTTGAAGGCGATCCTTATCAAATTGGATTAACAACTGGTGCTTTGTCAGATTCTCTTTTGAAAAAACAAGAGCAGATTTTTTTCTCCAAAATAAAGGATTTAATTCCGTCAAAATTCGAGCAAAAAATGCTTCGTTATTTTCTAAAATGGTACAATCGAAAATTATATTCGAATGTTACTTCTGAATATCAATCGGAAATTTATGGTATTTCTCAATATACTTCTCTTGATTTTGATAATATTGCACCGCAATATCAGCGAAGTTTATATCTGCACGCGGCACATGATATTGGTCACGCTTTGCAGGATTTGGCTTTAGTTGGTTGTTCGTCTTTTGCAGCGTGGGGGGAAAAATCTGAAAATGGAAATTTAATTCTTGGACGAAATTTTGATTTTTATGTAAATGACGCTTTCGCGGAAAATAAAATCGTGGCGTTTATAAACCCAAAAGAAGGTCATAAATTTATGATGGTTACCTGGCCAGGAATGATTGGAGCGGTTTCAGGAATGAATCAGGAAGGTTTGACGGTAACGATTAATGCGTCAAAATCTAAAATTCCGATGATTGCAAAAACACCGATTTCAATTCTGACTCGGGAAATTTTGCAGCATGCTCAAAATATTGATGAAGCAATTACAATCGCAAAAAAAAGAAAAGTTTTTGTATCAGAATCGATTATGGTTGGAAGTGCGCACGATAACAAAGCTGTTTTGATTGAAGTTTCGCCTAATAAAATGGATGTTTATGATGTTCCAAACAGCGATCAATTAATTTGTTCGAACCATTTTCAAAGTGAAGATTTAAAAAACGAAAAACGGAATCAGCTTCAAATTGCCAATAGCCATTCTGAATACAGACTTGAAAGAATAGAAGAACTTTTTACAAAAAACCCAAAAATAAATCCCAAAATTGCTTCTGAAATTCTACGAAATAAAGAAGGTTTACAAGATGTAAAACTTGGTTATGGCAACGAAAAAGCCTTAAATCAATTAATGGCGCATCACGGAATTATCTTTAAACCGGAAGAAAAACTGGTTTGGGTTTCGGCAAATCCGTATCAATTAGGTGAATTTGTTTGTTATAATCTGGATTCGATTTTTAAAGAAAGAAAATCAAATCCTGTAATTTCATTTCAACAGGAAAATCTCAACATTGCCAAAGATCCTTTTCTAAAAACTGCTGCTTATGCAAACTATCAAAAATTTAGAATTGAAGATGACAATATAGATTTGTATCTGAAAAAGAAAGAAACAATAAGTCCTGAATTTATTCAGAACTATCAATCCTTAAACCCTGATTATTGGGTTGTGTATTACAAAGCAGGGTTGTACTTTTATCAAAAAAAAGAATATCTCCTTGCTCAGACTAATTTTGAAAAAGCATTGACTAAGGAAATTACCACGGCTCCTGATAAAGCAAAAATTGAAAAATATTTAAAAAAACTCAAAAGAAAATTACAATGATTCCAGCAATAGAAAAAAATTCTTTAGAAGAAATTAAAGTTTTTCAGGAACAAAAATTAGCCGAACTTTTAACTTATATCAGTCAAAATTCTCCTTTTTATAAAAGACTTTTTGCAGGACAAAATATTGATATTTCGAAAATTAAAACTCTCGAAGATTTACAACATTTACCGGTAACTACAAAAGAAGATTTACAAGAATACAACGATGATTTTTTTTGTGTTCCGCAGCATAAAATTATTGATTATGCCTCAACTTCAGGGACTTTAGGCGATCCTGTAACTTTTGGTTTAACAGATTCTGACTTGGATAGATTGGCTTATAATGAAGCTATTTCTTTTGCTTGCGCCGGAATTGCAGAAGGCGATGTTGTTCAATTAATGACTACAATCGATAGGAAATTCATGGCTGGATTAGCTTATTTTCTAGGATTGCGAAAATTAAAAGTTGGTGTAATTCGTGTTGGTGCGGGAATTCCGGAATTGCAATGGGATTCTATTTTAAAATACAAACCTTCTTATTTAATTACGGTTCCTTCTTTTCTTTTAAAGTTAATTGAATACGCAGAAATTCATGGAATCGATTATAATAATTCAAGTATAAAAGGTGCTATTTGTATTGGAGAATCTTTGCGAAATCAAGATTTTTCGATGAATACTTTGTCTCAAAAAATCACCGAGAAATGGAATATTAAGTTGTTTTCGACTTATGCTTCTACGGAAATGAGTACTGCTTTTACAGAATGTGAACATGGAATTGGTGGTCATCATCATCCTGAATTGATTATTGTTGAAGTTCTGGATGAGAATAATATTCCTGTGAAAAATGGTGAAATTGGCGAATTGACTTTTACCACTTTAGGTATTGAAGCGATGCCATTATTGCGTTTTAAAACCGGAGATATTGTTCAGTTACATAACGAACCTTGTGCTTGCGGGCGACATACTTTGCGCGTTGGCCCAGTAATTGGCCGCAAAAAACAAATGATAAAATACAAAGGAACAACACTTTATCCGCCTGCGATGAATGATGTTTTGAGTGGTTTTGATAATATCGAAAATCATATCATCGAGATTTCTACCAATGATTTGGGAACAGATGAAATTGTGATAAAGATTGCTGTAAAAAATCAAACTCCTGAATTTTTACAGGAAATTAAAGACCATTTCAGAGCCAAATTAAGAGTAACTCCAAAGATTGAATTCGCCTCAAAAGAAACTTTGAATCCGTTAGTTTTTAATCCGATGAGTCGAAAACCTATTCGTTTTTTTGATTACAGAGTTTCGTAAAAACAAGGCACAAAGTTGCAAAGGTTCAGAGGAACAAAGGTTTAGCACCTGAATGTAAAACCTTTGCAACTTTGTCACTTTGAACCTTTGAACCTCAATTTGGTACAAATTGAACTAAAAGTTGTAATTTTGCAAAAAATATTGAAGATGGTCAAGATTGGCAACATAGAATTACCCGAATTTCCTTTATTACTTGCTCCTATGGAAGATGTGAGCGATCCACCGTTTCGCCGTTTGTGCAAAACGCATGGCGCTGACATGATGTATTCTGAATTTATTTCGTCGGAAGGATTAATTCGTGATGCTATTAAAAGTAGAATGAAGTTGGATATTTTTGATTACGAACGTCCGGTTGGAATTCAGATTTTTGGTGGTGATGAAGAAGCAATGGCGCTTTCGTCTAAAATTGTTTCTACCGTAAAACCTGATTTAGTTGATATTAACTTTGGATGTCCGGTAAAAAAAGTAGTTTGTAAAGGTGCCGGAGCCGGAGTTTTGAAAGATGTAGATTTGATGGTTCGTCTGACTAAAGCTGTTATTAGAAGTACTGATTTACCTGTAACTGTAAAAACTCGTTTAGGCTGGGATGAAAGCTCAATTAATATTGATGAAGTTGCGGAAAGACTTCAGGATATTGGCGTTCAAGCTCTAACAATTCACGCCAGAACTCGTGCTCAAATGTATAAAGGTCACGCTGATTGGTCGCATATTGCACGTGTAAAAAATAACCCAAGAATTACAATGCCGATCTTTGGAAATGGCGATATCGACAGTCCTGAAAAAGCATTAAAATATAAAAACGAATACGGAATCGACGGAATTATGATTGGTCGTGCCGCAATTGGTTATCCTTGGATTTTTAACGAAATCAAGCATTATTTCAAAACAGGTGAGCACTTACCTGCTCCAACTGTTGCTGATCGTGTAGAAGCTGCCAGAAATCACCTTATGTGGTCTATGGAATGGAAAGGGGAACGTTTAGGAATTGTCGAAATGCGTCGTCATTATACGAATTACTTCAAAGGAATTCATTCTTTTAAAGAATACAAACAAAAACTAGTTACAACTGATGAGCCTGAAAATTTGTTTGCGATTATGAAAGAAATCGAACAGGTTTATGCAGGATATGAATTTGTTTAAAACAACATAATTTTTTTTCAAAGTTTGAAACTTTGAAATCTATATAAAAAAAACCTTCAAAATTGAAGGTCTTTTTTTATTATCGTTTTTTACTTTATGGCTTCTAAAATTTTACTGGCAATTTCATTTTGACCATTTTCACTTGTGATATAATCTCTATTTTTTTCGTTTGTTAAATATCCTAATTCAAGTAGTACAGATGGACATTCTGAATTTTTCATGATATAAAAAGGAGCTTCTTTAACTTTCCCTTTTATCAAACTTTCATTTGAAACATTACTTAATAATTTTTCTGCAGATTCTATTGACTCTTGTTTGAATTTTTCATTTTTACTCGAAACATAAGCATCCATTTGATCCTTTTTCCAATCATTTATAGTAGAACTAACATGCAGAGAAATAACTAAATTCGGTTTTAGATTATTGATGATCGAAACTCTTTCGCTCAATTCCATAAAATGGTCACCTTCACGAAGCAAGACAATTTCTATATTCTGATTTTTATTTGACTCTTTAATTTTTTTACTAATTGCTTCTACAATTGTCTTTTCGTCAAAATCATACATTTTTGCTCCTAAATCATGGCCTCCATGTCCAGCATCAATTACTATAATCTTCTTCGCTTCTAATGGCTTAAATGCAAAAGATCCTGTTAAAAAAACTGTCGCTCCGAGAAGCATCAAAACTTTAAACTTGGTTTTCATATTAAATTTGTTTTTGGGTTATATATTTCAAAACGAATAAATATAAGAAATATTACACAAAACAAACTCTACACTTGAATACGTTTCCATTTTCCTCTTTTATAAAAGAAAATACCCGCAAGAGTTATAGCTGTTTCGGCAACCGGAATTGCGATGAAAACACCCGTTGGTCCCATATTAAAATGTTTTGCTAATACATATGCTAACGGAATTTGAAACAACCAAAAACCAAAGAAATTAATTCCGGTTGGTGTCCAGGTATCTCCTGCTCCGTTGAATGTATTGATCAAAACCATTCCGATTCCGTAGAATATAAATCCGATGCTCATAATTTGTAAAGCCTCGACTGCTATGGTTTTTACCATATCATCATTCGTGAAAAACGAAATTATATATTGACCAAAACACAATGTGATTACCATAATGGTTGCCATAAAAATGACATTATATTTCGCCGTTGTGTAAACTGATTTTTCGGCACGATCAATTTGTTTCGCTCCTAAATTTTGTCCAACTAAAGTCGCTGCTGCATTACTCAATCCCCAAGCCGGAAGTATAAAGAACATCATAATTCTAAGTGCCGTTTGATAACCTGCCGAACCATGATCTCCACCTGTTGTGGCAACTAATTGCGCTAGAAAAATCCAACTGCAAGAAGCAATTACAAATTGTAAAATTCCTGGAGCTGCAATTTTTACCAATGCTTTTATTTGTTTAAAATCGGGAATAAAATAAGAGATCTTAATTTTTAAAACTCCGTTTCCTGAAAACAAATGATACACTTGATACAATACACCAAGACTTCTTCCTAAAGTAGTCGCTAAAGCTGCACCAATTAATCCGAAAGCCGGAATTGGACCAAAACCGTTAATCAATATTGGACATAAAATAATATTGCAAATATTAGCTAACCAAAGACTTTTCATGGCAATTGCAGCATTTCCTGCACCTCGAAATATTCCGTTGATTAAAAATAAAAGCATAATACACAAACTTGAACCAATCATAATTTGTGTAAATCTATAACCGTGTTCTGCAGCATCTGCAGATGCTCCCATAAAGAGTAAAATATCTTTGGCATATATAACGCCAAAAACGCTCATTATGCTATTTATAACAAAAGCAACGATAATAGCCTGCATTCCTGCTTTTGAAGCTGCAACAGGATCTTTTTCTCCAATTCGTCTGGCTACAACTGCAGTCGCTGCCATACTCATTCCAATCGCTAATGAATATATAATGGCAAGAACAGATTCCGTTAATCCAACAGTTTGTATCGCAAAACTACTATGCTCAAGATGCCCAACGAAATACAGATCGACTAAGGCAAAAACCGATTCCATCATCATTTCTAAAACCATTGGAATGGCTAATAGAATGACCGCTTTTTTGATGCTTCCTACTGTATAATCAAAAGATTCATCTCCTTTGATTGCTTGTTTTAATGTGGTAAAAATTTTAGAAAATAAACTGTTCTTTATGGTAGTTTCTGTCATGATATGTTAGGATAAATGATAATATTAGTCCAGATGTAATAATCTGAACTCAAGAAAATAAACGTAAGTATCCTAATTATTTGAAAAAATAAGATAGGATTAGGCAGAAACAATCATATGTTGTAGATTTTTGAGACGATAAATATAGGTAATATTTTTTGACTAGAAATACTAATCTAACAGCTTTTTACTTACTCGGCTACTGGCAATTAATGATGCTACAAAACCAAGTGAAACAATGGTTCCCATAACAATGAGAACATTTTCGAGTGTAAAAACTACTGGATAAGCCAAAGTTGGCGTAAGCATAATCATCTCATATTTCTGTTGCAACACTACTAAAATGATTCCCAGAAGAAGTCCTATTATTCCACCAAAAACACTTAGCAAAGTTCCTTGAAGTAAAAATATTTTTCTCAAATGATTGATTTCTGTACCGAGATTAAAAAGGGTTTTTAGATTTCCTTTCTTCTCTAAAATCATCATTATTAATGCACCAATCAGATTAAAAAGTGCTACTATAATTACCAAAGTAAAAATCAGATAAACAGCAATATTTTCGGTATTGAGCATTTTATACAAAGACTCATTTAGCTGTGCTCTGTTTTTAATCGTAATTTTATTTTGAAAGATTGCTTTGAGTTTTTTATCAATCGCTGCTTCATCTGCGTTATCTTTCAAATTAAATTCTATTCCGGAAATTTGATTGGGTTTGTACATCAATAATTCCTGCGCTAAACCCAAATCGGCAAAGACATATTTCGAATCCAGATCTTCGCTGATCGAATAAATCCCAACTGGCAAAACATCTGTTTTATTGAATGCTTCTTCGGGATTTTCAATATTTCCTTTTCCCGGTTTAGGAGCAAATATTTGCAGCGGATTTTCGAAATCAAGAATTCCCAGAGAAAAATCACGCGAAATTCCATATCCAATAACAACTTGATACGTATCCGGTTTTAACCATTGTCCGTTAAAAAGTTTTTTCCTAATATCGTTGACCACAGCATAATTGCGATCAACACCTTTTAAGTAGGTTACTTTTTGCTTGTCTTTGAATAAAAATAAAACTCGCTCTTCGATGATTCTAGTGTATGAAACCACTCCATCGATTTTTTTGATCTGACTTTCCTGATCTGGCGTAACTAAAAAAGATTTACCTAAAGTACTGGTAATTTTCAGATCCGGATCGATTTCATTTGTGAACGAAAGACTAAATACTTTTAGTCCGCTAAAAACTGATAAAACCACAAACAAAGCCATTGTGCCAACAATAATTCCCATGCTGGCAATGCGATTAATAATATTTATAGCATTGTTTTTACTTCTGCTAAAAATGTAACGTTTGGCTATGTAAAGGGGGAAATTCAATTTATGATTTTCTTCTTTTTTCTAAAAGATCACGATTTTCGATTGGGTTTTCTCTGTTTGATAAAGCGTTGTCGATTTTTTCGATATAGTCTAAAGAATCATCGATAAAAAATACCAAATTTGGTACACGACGCAATTGCAAACGCACGCGCTGAGACAAATCGTGTTTAATTAAGGTTGTATTTGATTTTATACCTTCTAAAGTTTCTTTTGCTTTATCTTGAGGAAAAATGCTTAAATAAACTGTTGCCACAGATAAATCTGAAGTAACACTAACTTTGGATACTGAAATTACCAAATTACTAATTCCATTTTTTCGCACTTCACCTTGCAAAATATCAACCAAATCTTTTTGGATGACACCGCCTATTTTTTTCTGTCTATTTGTTTCCATAATGCAAAAATACTATTTTTAAATTTCAATCAATACAATTTCAAATGAACAATAGGATCATTTTTGCATTCTAACCAACTTTTGTTCCATTTTGAATACTTTTTCTAATAAAATCACATCAAATGAGGTTTTTGCTTTAGTGTTTTTTCCTGATGAAGCCAATGATAAAAGTCATGATATTTATCAGATTTATTCTACATATTTGATAGAAATATAACAACACATTTATTATGAAAAAGAGAGAACCAATTAGTCACATTATGACTAAAACTGTCATTACTGCAAATGAAAATGATGATCTTAGAAAAGTGGTTGAAAAATTAAAACAAAATACAATTCGCCACATTCCCATCGTTAAAGGCAAAGAAGTTGTTGGTATTATAAGCCGAACGGACATCAATCGATTAACTTTTGGAGCTTTATTTGAGGGACAAGAAGGAGCTGATGAAGCTATTCTGGATATGTTAACTATTTCTCAGGTTATGACTTCAAAACCTAAAACAGTTTCATCGGATACTATTATAAGAGATTTAGCCGAAATTTTTGTAAAAGAAGAATTTCATGCTTTGCCAGTAGTAGATAATGGTGAATTAAAGGGAATCGTTACAACTACTGATGTTGTTAAATACTTTTTAGAACAATATGATTAATAAATCTTAACCCAAAAAAGGGAGCTTAATAAGCTCCCTTTTTTTATCTATTTTGAATCCATCCTCTAGGATCTGCATATGTTGAGTTTTGCGAAATACAAAACTTCATTGTTGTTTTTCCTGTCTCCGGACTTGTTCTAATTTTACCAATATTTTGTTTGTTGGTAACTTTATCTCCTTTGTCTACACTTACAGAACTTAAATTCTGATACACAGAAAAATAATCTCCATGCTGAATAATTACCATTTTATTAATCGGCGATAAAACAATTACACTGGTTACTTCACCCGCAAAAACTGCTCTTGCACTTGATCCTGATTCTGTTGTAATTTCAACTCCATTATTATGAATCGTCACTGTATTATATAAAGGATGCGGCTGATCTCCAAATCCTTGAGAAATAAATCCTTTTTCAACCGGCCAAGGCAATCTTCCTCTGTTTGCTTTAAAGTCGGCAGCTAAAATTTTATTTTCCGGAGTTAATTCAATTTTTGATGATGAAACCGGAGCTTTTGCCGCTACTGTCGTACTTGTATTATTTTCTTTTGCTCTTTCTAAAGCTGCTTTTCTATTTGCTTCGGCAATTGCCTCACGAATTAAACGATCAATTTGTCTGTCAATTCTTTTTGACTCGCTTTGTTTCGCTCTAATGTCTGCAAGGATTTTACCTTTATCTTTCTTAATCGAATTAACTAACTTTTGTTGTTCTTTCTTTTCAACTTCTAAGCTTTGTTTCTCCTTTTCATTTTCTGCAATAATCTTCTTCTTAACCTGTCTTTGTCCATTTAATCTCGCATTATAATCAACTAATTCATTTGTTTTAGATTGAATTTCTAATCCTTGATTTTTTCTGAAATTGGTATATTGTTTTAGATATTGTGCCCTTTTATAAGCTTGCAAAAAACTTTCTGAAGATAAAATAAACATCGCTCGACTTTGTTCAGATCTACTTTTGTATGATTTTAAAATCATCTTAGAGTAATCTTCTTTCAAAACCGTCAATTCCTTTTTTAGTTTATTAACCTTAACTTGGTTAATATACATATCATTGCTCAAAAGTTTTTCTTGTTTTGCTGTAGTATTAATCAGTTTTTCTTTCAGTTTAATTTTATTCGCCTGAATCATAAAGACATTTACCGCTGACTTTTCTTGTTTCTTTACAGATTGCAACATCTTTTCATTATCTCTAATTTCCTGCTGGATCTGAGCTTTACGCTGCTCCAGTTTTTCTTGTTGCGAATCTTGCGCCCACATAAAAGTTGTGGCACAAATAAAAATTAGGCTTAGGAGAAATTTTGGCATGTTTCTATTTTCTTTTTGCAAATTTACTTAATTATAACTTTCTTATAACCTCCAGGCACGCTATAAGGAAAAGAAAGTTCTTCATTAAACGAAATATTGTTATAGTTTAAATTAATATTGGTTCTTCCTTTTGGCTGAAGCGCGTTAATTTCGATGCTTGTTGGAAGTGTTCCCTGATTAAAAGTTTTGCTGTCAGAATAGTTAATTTGCAACATTCTGTTTTCTGAAGGTTGTGAAATTTCTTCTTTTTGCAACAAATATTTTTCAGAATCAATATAAAATGATTTTTTCAATTTGGCATCTTTTTCATCGTCTAAACGAAAAAGATTTTCTACAATTGTCTGTGTATATTTTCCTTTTTTTAAATCGTCTAAAGCTTCTCCAACTAATAAATTCTGAACTTTAGAATAATTCAATTCTGTCCCTAACCATTCGCTCAAACTTGTAAAATCACCTTCGTAATAAGTACTGTTTATTTTCTCATAATAGCTTACAGTAGTTGGCGTAATCAATGCTTTTGCCATTGTAATTCCCAGAAAACGAACGCTTATTAAAATCTGTTTGTCTTTCTCAATTTTGATTTCGGCCGAAACATTTTGACTTTGTTTTTCGTCAACATATTTTGCGCTTGCTTTTATGTATAAAGTCGAAAAATCTAACTTATTGTTATAATGTTTTTCTACTACTTTTTTATCTTCTTTTACTGGTGCAACTTCAGTATTACCTGTATTATTTTGAACCGCTGGCATTTTTGATTTACAAGAAATCACAAAAACCGACATTATTAATATTGCAATATATTTTTTCATTTAAAATCCTCCCTTTTACTTTTTTTGTTTCAATAATTCATTTGCCTTCAAAAAGTATTCCTCTTTTTTCTTAGCGTCTCCCAAACCATTATAAGCTTCTCCAAGCTGAATATTAAAATTTGCTTCAAGCGTTTTATCGTCTACAACATAATCAAGTCCCATTTCCAGAACGGTTTTTGCGTTCTTAAATTGTTGTAACTTATTGTTTCCTAAACCTGCGTAATAATAAAATTGCGATTGACTCGGATAAACTTCAATCATAGTCATCGCTCGCTTGGTCATTGGTTCAAATTGTTTTGCCTGAACATAAGCTTCAAGCAAAAGCAAATTGGTTTCGCGATCTGTATCTGAATTTGCTTTTAAATCTTTTTCATAATATTTAATTGCATTTTCAAATTGGCCTTTACTATGATAAAACTTTCCAATTTCTTTTGCAACATCAACATTTGGATCATTATCAAAATATGATATTGCTTTTTCTAAATCCGGTGCGTACTGCGGATTTTTATTCACATAAATTAAAAATTCATTTAAGGTACGATGTTTAATTTTTGTATCAATTTTTGAACTTGATAAAATAACATTCATCGCTTTAATTGCTTTGTCAGCTTGATTTGCATCCAAATATCCTTTGAACAAACTTACTTGTCCCCATTCCGAATTTGGAATTTCCTTTGCTAATTGCTTTGCAACTTCTACCGCTTTATCTGCTTCTTCTGCTTTTGAATATAGAAAAATCAGATTCACATAATTCGATTCTTCTTTTGGGTTCTTTTTTATTTGATCAATCAGATTCGTGATTTCAGCATTTTGATATTTTCCCTGAGATAAAATTTGTTGCTTATATCGATCACGATCTTCTGATTTTCCGAATTTATCATTCATTTCATTGATCGCTAAAAGTGCTTTGTCATATTGATTGGTAATCATATACAACGAAATTAAATCGTCTTTATATTCTTCATCAAAAACCATTATTTTCTGAATCGTTTCAATTGCCAAAGGATAGTTTTTGGTTTCATAACTTACATCATAAATTCCTAACCAATACCATTTATTCTTCGGGTCTAATTGAGTCGCTTTTTCAAAAGCCGTTTGAGCGCTTCCATATTGTTTTAGAGACAAATAATTTTTTCCCAATTCAAAATAAGCTACAGCATCATTAGGTTTCAGTTTAATACATTTCTCTAATGATATAATGGCTTTATCATAATTTTCAATTCCTTTTTGTTTTAATGATTCATAAAAAGAGTCTTGATATTCATCTGTTGCCATAGCAATATCTTCTGGTTCGGTTTGAGCCATAACTGAAATTGGATTGCTAAGCAAAACGAAAAATAAAATTACTAAAACTCCTTTTTGTATCATTTCTAATATTTATTATTTAAACAAAAACGAATCTATTTAAAACTATAATTTATTCTAAAACCGAATAATCGCCAATACTGATACTTGTAAATTTACCATCATAAACAACGTGATTTCCGATCATTGCATTGTCCAGATTTGCATTTTTTATTTGAGAAAAAGTTTGAACTAAACTGTTTTTGATAACACTATCTGTAACATGGCATCCTTTTCCAATCGATACATTTGGACCAACGGTTGTGTTTTTCAACACTACATTTTCTCCAATATAACAAGGCGGAATAATTGTTGAATTATCCAGCTTTACATCATAATCTACTAAATGTTCTCCATCATTATGCAGGAATCCTAACATTCTTGAATTGGTTTCAACGGTAACATCTTTGTTTCCGCAATCCATCCATTCGTCAACGCTTCCGGTTTTAAAAACTTTACCATTTGCCATCATCGCTTTGATTCCGTCATTGATTTGATATTCTCCACCATTCTGAATATTATTATCCAAAACGCCTTGAAGTTCTTTTTTCAAATCTCCAACTTCTTTAAAATAATAGATTCCGATAACTGCTAAATCACTAACAAATTCTTTTGGTTTTTCAACCAGTTCTATAATTTCATTATTAGCATTTAATTTAACAACTCCAAAAGCTTCAGGCTGTTCCACTTGTTTTACCCAGATTACAGCATCAGCTTCAGGATCTAATTCAAAATCTGCTCTGATTAAAGTATCTGCGTAAGCAATTACTGCCGGTCCTGATAAAGATTCTTTGGCACACATAATCGCGTGACCCGTTCCTAATGGTAAATCCTGACGATAAATCGAAGCTTTTGCGCCTAAACTTCCTGCCAATTCCTCTAAACTTTCTACAAGATCATCTCCAAAAAAAGCCGGATCTCCTAAGATAAAAGCAACTTCTTCGATAGGTTCTTTCAATATTTTGGCAATATCTTCGACTAAACGATGAACGATTGATTTTCCTGCAACAGGAATTAATGGTTTAGGAATTGTTAATGTATGTGGTCTAAGTCTTGATCCTCGACCTGCCATTGGAACGATTATTTTCATTTTTGTATTTATTTTTTATGGGAAGATCTGCTAAAATCTTCTTCGTTTGGTTCTAAATTTTTAACCTTGAAGGTTATTTATTTTCTGTTGTGCTGAAATTTTAACCGCAAAGTTCGCGAAGGTTTTTCGCAAAGATTACAAAGTTTTTCATTTCATTTTTAAGATCACAAAGTTTAAAAACTGATCACTCAAAACTGAAAACTGATCACTCAAAATTACTTTACTCCTGTACTTCCAAATCCGCCTTCGCCTCTTGAAGTTTCAGTAAGTTCTTCAACTTCTATCCACTCTGCTCTTTCGTGTTTGGCAATAATTAATTGTGCAATTCTTTCTCCGTTTTCGATTACAAATTCTTCGTTTGATAAATTTACCAAAATTACACCTATTTCTCCTCTATAATCTGCATCAATAGTTCCTGGAGAATTTAAAACGGTTACACCTTTTTTTGCTGCTAATCCACTTCTTGGTCGAACTTGTGCTTCATAACCAATTGGCAACTCAATAAAAAGTCCGGTTTTTACAATTGTTCTCTCTAATGGTTTTAACGTAATAACTTCAGTTAAATTGGCACGAAGATCCATTCCTGCCGAAGCAATTGTTTCGTAGTTTGGTAAAGCGTGTTGTGATTTATTGATAATTTGTATTTTCATTTTTATTTTTGCAACTTAAAAAGTAATGTTACTTTCTATTCATAATTCCCTTAATTGTCTCTTTTTCGTTATGATAAACAAAATAGATGAAGCCTAAAAATAACGGAATTCCAACAAAATAATTTTCTCTAAATCCATAAAAAGAAATAGCCGAAAACACAATTGAAATTCCTAAATAAGCGCCAATCTTATTCATATCATAAGGTATTGGATAATATTTGTTTCCTAAAACATAAGAAATCAACATCATACTTCCGTAAGCAGAAATAGTTGCAATTGCCGAACCATAATAACTGTATTTTGGAATTAAAAAATAATTTAAAACCAATGTTACAATAGCGCCTACAATCGAAATATATGCTCCGATTTTTGTTTTATCGGTTAGTTTATACCAAACCGATAGATTATTATAAATTCCTAAAAAGAAGTTTGCCAAAATAATTAATGGAACAACTTTCATTGCTTCCCAATATGATTTATTGTCAAGCAAAAGATATTTTAAAACGTCCGCAAAAACGATTACTCCAAGCAAAATTAAGGATCCCAGAATAACAAAGTATTTTGTAATTACAGCATAAGTCTGTGGAGCATTTTCATTTTTTGCATGGCTGAAAAAGAAAGGTTCTATTCCTAATCTAAAAGCGGTTGCAAACAAAACCATAAACAATCCTAATTTATAACAAGCTGAATAAGCTCCAACTTCAGATTTTGCTAAATTTTCCGGAAGTAAATATCCTAAAAGAATTTTATCAAAATGTTCGTTAACTGCAAATGCAAGTCCGGCAACCAAAATTGGTAAACCATATTTCATCATTTTCTTCCAAAGAACTGGGTCAAATTTTCTTCCCAATGAAAGATAATTCGGCGAAAGCACAATAAATGTGGCTAAACTCGCTAAAAGATTTGCGATGAAAATATATGCGATTTGAAAATTCTCTACATATAAATTATCCCAAACTGAGTTAGGATTTGAAGCCGCAAGTTTAGGTAAATACATTAAGAAGAAAATATTCAATAATAGATTGATTATTACGTTCCCAATTTTAATCGCTGCATAAACCATTGGTCTTTGGTTTGCTCTTAATTTAGAAAATGGTATTAAAACCAAGGCATCCAATACTAAAATCCAAACGGTATAGGTAACATATTGTACATCAACTTCGGCAAGATTTGCTAGTGTGTTTCTAAAAATTAAAGCTACAAATAAGAAAATTATCGACGACCAAAAGATAGATATTGTAGAAGTTGCAATTACGTTTTTCTTATCTTCTTCGTTGCTGTAAAATCTAAAAAAAGCGGTTTCCATTCCATAAGAAAGTACCACATTAAAGAAAACCATCCAGGACAAAACGATCGAAACCTCTCCGTATTCTGCCGTTGGTAAAATACCTGTGTACAATCTAACTAATAGAAAACTTAGCATTCGTGGTAAAACCGTAGCTAATCCGTAAATAGCAGTTTGCTTGAATAGATTTTTATATAATCCCAAAATATATGTGTGTAAAAAAATTTATAAAACAAAAATAACCAATTCTTTGGTTTTATATTGATTTTATAGGTTCAATAAAAAAACTTGATGCTAAAATTAGTGAGTCATTTTGTTTTCATCTAATATTTTAACAAAATGAAAACCTTTTGGTCCGTATCCTTGATTATAATAAAAACGATGTGCCGCAAAATTTCCGGTAAAAGCGTCCAAAACGATACTACTGCAATCTGAATCTATGGCTTTTTGTTCAATATAATCTGTCAGCAATTTTCCAATTCCTTTTGATCGAACTTCTGGGTTTACGACAAAATTATCGATTTCAAGATATTTTCCTGTCCACAGTTTTGTTGCTGACCAACAACCGGTAATACCCAAACAAACTCCGTTTTCAAAAACACCAATCTGAATGTAATTATGCGGAACCATCTCTGAAAGGTAAGCTTTATATTTTTCGATGGTCATATTTGGATAAAGAAATCTCATTGTATCAATTTGAGCCAACATTTCTTCGACTGTTGTAAGTTCTTGTATTTGCAGTTTCATTGTAATAAAAAATAAGATTTCAAAAATACTCATTTTTTTATTGTGCTGTTATATAAGTAGAAACATCTTGATGTGAAAAATCTATAAGAAACGGCGAAAATTATATAAATTTCTAAGAGTACTTCTGTACTAACTTTGTATCAAAGGGAATGAGCAAAGCTAAAATACAACCCTTCAAAAAAAGCAAAGCAATGGGACTAATAAAGCTTGTTTGTTCCCACAAAAGACAAAGCAAAGGGAGTGATTCTGCTGAAATGTAACCCTCAAAAAAACAGAGCATTGGGATTGATAAAGCTAGTTTGTTCCCATGAAAGACAAAGCACTGCAGAGTGATATATCTGTGTCTAATTTTATAAAATGGTACTGATTCTCGGTTTTTGAGTAAGGCGGGAATCACCATTTTATAAGTTAACTTCAAAAATAACAACCCTATATATATGAAAGAGTCGGCAATTTCTTGTCGACTCTTTTCCTTTTATTGTTCTTTACTTTTCATTTCAAGATTAACATTTTGCTCCGTTTCTTTTGGTTCCGGAATGTCTTCTTCTGTAAATGTTTTTAAAACTTTATTCGTGAGTTTTTTAATTTTCACAATTCGATTTGCCTGATTCTGAACGCATTTTTCAAATAAATTTCGAACGACTCTGGCATTTCCAAAACTTTCATTTTTACTTTCGTAAAGTAATTCAAAAGTATCTGTTAGTTTTTCTTTGGCTTCTTCAGAAATAATAAAATCTGATTTCGAACAAAATGATTCAAAAATTTGAAATAATTCTGAAGGTGTAAAATGATCAAAATGAAAGTATCTGTTGAAACGAGAACGCAATCCTGGATTTGATTCTATAAAAATTTTCATAGGTTCTGTGTATCCTGCAACCACGACAGCCAGATCTTCCCGATGATCTTCCATTCTTTTCAAAAGCGTATTTACAGCTTCTCCTCCATAATCATTTCCAAATGCATTTTGAGTTAATGCATAAGCTTCATCAATAAACAATACTCCGCCAAGACTTGATTCTACTGCATTATTGACTTTTGTTGCTGTTTGCCCGACATAACCCGCGACTAAACCTTCTCTGTCTGTTTCAAACATTTGACCTTTGGATAAAAAACCCAAATGTTTAAAAATTCTACTTAAAAGTCTTGCTACAGAAGTTTTCCCGGTTCCCGGCGGGCCTAGAAAAACGGTATGCAAAGTAATTTCAACATTTTTCAATCCTTGCTTTGATCGCTTTTTTTGTATTTCTAAAAGATTGATTAATTCCGAAACATCTTTTTTTACTTCTGCTAAACCAACGAGTTCGTTTAATTCTTTCAGAACTTTTTCCAGCGTATCTTCTTCAGGAAGATTGTCTATTTCTTTTTTATCAGTTTTTGATTTATTCAGATTTAAACCTAAATAATTACTGAAAGTTGATGTACTTTCAAATTTTTTACCAAACGTAAAATAAATGAAGTTTTGATATTCGATTAGAATTTCTTCTAAACCTTTATGTTTCTTTTCGATAATTATTTCTGGAAGTACATAATAGTTTTGCTGAACATTCGAAGTAATTATCTTATTCTCTTTTTTAATTTTTACAAGAAGATTTTTGAAATTCTCTGTAAAAACCAACTGATTCAATTCGCTTACAGAATTTTCGTTTGCAAAATGTTTATTACGTAAAGCATCATAATAATATGCGAGAACAAATTCTTGTTTTTCATTTTTCGTTCCAGGTTCTCTTTCATAAAGGTCAATAATATCCGAAAGAAAAAAATGTTCTGCTTTAAACAATAAACCTTTAGAAAAAACTGGATTTACGGTTTCATTTAGCTTCTGAATAAAATCTGTATCTTGATTTAATATATTGCATATTTCAAGAATCTGCTTGGTTTCTTTTTGCAGTTCTATAATAAATGAAGCCGTAAAAACGGCTTCATTTGTAGATACATTTGTTTCTAAATATTTTTTTAGAGACAAAAATGATTCTTCAATAATCGATATTGGATTGTTCTTTTTTGACATATTCAAATTTAAGAAATCATCATTTGATGAATAATTTCTTTTGATAATTTTAAGTGATCATCGCAATAATCTTTCCATGAAAGTCCCATGTCTCTTAGGTCGTATTTTGCTACAATAGTTCCGTAGTTTTCTTTTTTCCCATTAATGGTTGGATGTCCAATAACGTAAATAGTTTGTGCTAATTCAATTGCCAATTCAATATCATGCGTAGAAAAAATAACAGTATTAAACTCAGATGATTTACCTAATAATTCAAATGATTTTTTTACTTCTTCGATATTTCCAACATCTAATCCTGAAAAAGGTTCATCTAAAACAATAAATTGATCAGATGAAAACAATTGCTCTATAATAGCGGTTCTTTGTCTTTGTCCTCCGGAAAGTTCATTAGGATATTTATCTTTACAATTTTCTAATCCCCATTCTTTTAGGTACAACTTTATTTTTTCGTCTTTTTCAGTATTTGAAAGTGTTGTTTTTCTTAATGAAAATTTCAACGCCTGAGTAACTGTTTTATGTCTGAACAAAGTATATTTTTGATCTACAAAACCAATGTCACCTTCACATACAGGTTTAGCTGCATTTGGTTCTTTGTTTTCGAAATCTCTAATTAATATTTTTCCGGAATTGGTTGGAATTAATCCTGTCAATGCTTTAAAGAAAGTTGATTTTCCTCGTCCTGATCTTCCAACAAAAGCTACAACCTGACCAGTACAATCAACACCTTCTCTAATAACATCTTTCTCTATAAGACTTATATCTTTTATAATAATTGTATCATCATAACCAACGCTAAGATTTTCTACATACAAAAGTGTCTCTTTATATTCGTGTGTCATAATTATATTTTTGAATATCTAAATACTGCTTTTCTTAAGAAATTTATTCCTGCATCTAAGCCAAGACCTATTAGTAAAATGATAATTTGAAGTGCAATGATTCTTCCGGTATTCATAAATTTATCAGAGTTTTTAATTAAAAACCCTAATCCTCCAGAAGCTACCACAATCGATTCAACCGTAACAAGCATCATCCAGGTAATGGCAAGATTTTGTCTGATTACATCAATTACATAATCTATTCTTCCCAAAATAATGACTTGTACAAGAACTTCCCAACGGTTACATTTTAGCATTTTTGCGTGATCAAATTCTTCTTGCGGAATATCTTTGATAACTGCAATTAATGACGTTGTTAGAAAAGTAGTCAGGAAAATTACTAAGATCCAAACCTGCATCATTCTTGCTTCATGAATTACCATTGTAATATAAAATGAAAGTCCGGTAAAAGGTAAAAATCTAAATTTTGTGATAAATTCAGAAACTGATTTTAATAGCGGAATTGGCCATGCATAAGCAAAAAACAACGAAATAATTGTGGCTAAAAAAATCGAGATAAAACACAATTTCAATGAATTGAAAATATGCACTACCAAACCTTCTTTATACAGATCTGAAAAACCGGTTAAAACCTGAGCCGGCGAAGGAAAAAGATGTTTTTCGCCAGATGTTGCTGCAAACCAAATAATAATCAAAAGAACTAACCAACCTATCAAAATAAGCGTTTTGTTTAATTTTGATATTTTTTCAAAGGGCGTTAAAATTTTTATCATACTGCTTGTAAAAAAGGCTATCTATTTAAGATAGCCTTTTATTGTTTTTATTTTAATAAAGTAATAACCACACGTCTGTTTAGTGCTTTTCCAGAAGCAGTATTATTATCTGCAATTGGATTACTTTGACCTTTTCCGTCCACTAATTGGAAACGATTTGCAGGAATACCTTTTTGTTTTAGATAATCTACAACTGCTTGCGCTCTGCTTTTTGATAAAGCTAAGTTAGAATCAGCATTTCCAACATTGTCAGTGTGTCCAACAACCGTTAATTTTGTGTTCTCAGCTTGTACTAAAAGATTGTAAATTTTTTCTACTTCTTTACTAGATGAGTTTGAGATATCAGCACTTCCGGTATTAAAGTTAATTTTCCATTCTCCAGAAGCTACAACTTCTTTTGCTTCGCTGCTATAATCTGCTTTGTCTGCAGAAGTAGATTCGATATCGTTGATGTTTTTCAAGAAGAACAAGTTAACTGCTTGATCGTAAGGAACAACTGCTCCAACATTTTCATTAAATCCAAATGGATTCAATTCTGTCAAATATCCTGCAACCTGATTATAAACTGATTTGTATCTGTTTACACCATCAGATAAACCATAATATTGCATTGCATCAGCATAGTTAAATACTTTTGAACCTCCCATATTATAAGTCAATCCGCCTTTTGTTCCTTGTTGTCCTTTGAACATTTTGTACCAATATTCCGGAGTTTCAAGTTTATAAGTTGCAGCAACTGCTTCAGAAGCTCTTACTTTCCAATCTTCGTAATTTTTCATTTGGTTTGAAGCCGTCAATGCCGATTTCAAAATATTAGAAACAATATCAGGATTTTTAACAGCCCATTCTTTCACACCAATAATAGTAGTTGGCATTTGGTTGTTGAATTCTTTCGTAGAAACGATATCAACAAAACCAGTCAATTTATCAAATACAGTTTTATCACCAGGCGTCCAAGTAGCACAACCATCGATTTTTCTGTTTACAGATTTTCCAGTTAATTTTCCGTCAACTACTTCTTTCAAAGTAACAGTCCATCCTGTAGTTTGAGACTTGATCAATTCTTCTGCCGATTTAATATAATCATCATTTTCTGATGGATAAATATTTACTGCTTCTGCATCATATGTTGTTGGATCTGGATTTACTTTTAATCCGTTTGCAAAACAATAGTTTACAGTTGTAACCCAGTCACCATCTCCAAGAACTGCAGATATAACTGAACCTTTCATAGATTTTGGATCTGATTTCCAGCTTGGTGGTCCAATCAATTTATCTTCTCCATAACTCATACCAACTGCTCCCATTACCTGAACATGGTATTTATCTTTTCCGTATTTTTCGTCAAGTGATTTTTGAACAGAACTAATGTAGAATGGCGCACCATCACCCATGATGATTACTGCAAAAACACTTTTTTCTGAAGATGGAAAAGCTTCTCCTTTATCAAATTCTTCGATAAATTTCATTTGCATATTACGCAATTCCGAAAGCCAGTCCTGACGAATAATCTCAAGATTAACTCCGTTTTTCTCCATCAATGATCCTTTTGTTGTTTTTGGACCACCATTAGAAACAATAATTCCAGACTGAGCATTCCAAGCATAAGCACCAATTCTTACTAAAGGTTTGTCTGCAACTTCTGAAGATAATTCAGTAGATGGAAGCGCAATTTTTGCAGCATTGGTAACATTATTAACATCTGTCTGATTCAGTTCAATTCCATTTAATTGTTTTGAAACTGCGGTTTTAATTCCTGGAGATATATAATAAACTCCTCCTAGAATTGCACCAATTCCAGCAATAACGATAAGTAATTCAGAAAAGGTTGTTAACTTTTCTGTTCTTAAAATTTTTCCCATTTTTATCTAAAAATTAAATTTAATTGTATTAAAAAATATCTCCAAAACCACCACTTGATAATTTATCTTCTTTGGTCATTTTGTAATTTGGACTTGTATACTTTGTTGAATCCGGAATTGTATTATCGCCTGTTTTAATTTCATCTGCCAATGAATCTAATCTTGAATAAAGCTCATCATTATCAACAGAATATTTAGAAGTTAAAGCATCTATGTCGATTAAGTTTTCTGAAGTTCTGGCAATATCCAGAGCAATAGTAGACGTTACCACTTCAAGAGCATATTCTAATTCCCAGTCTTTTGTAAACATCATCGCGCTTTTTGCACTTTCTGTTGCTTCTTTAGCATTTCTGGCAAATTCATATTCTTTTTGAAGCATCTTAACCGTAACATCAAAATCAGCAATTTTAATATCAATAGCTGTTCCTGCCAAAGTCAGTTTACGATCCATTTTTCCTAAAACATTTGCACGAACACCATATTTTTGAATAAAACTTTTGCTTTGTTCATATTGAGTAGAAACTCTTTGAGAATCACTTAACTTTCTGGCTAACTCACTTTGCAGAGCTACATATTCATCAGTATCTTTTGCAGCAACACCATTTTGCTTCACCATTTCATCCATCGCAGATTTCAATTTTTCTGACTGGCGTTGTAAACTTAAAACGTCTTCCTGAAATCCTTTTGCTTCTTTTTCAGATTTACTGGCTTCAATTTCCATTTCATTTTTAAGACCTTTTAGCTTTGCTTTAGTATTCTTAAAAACTTCACGGTTTTTAACCATTTTTTGTTTTTGCTCTTCTAATTCATTAAAAGGATTACTTTGAATTAATGCTTTATGAATGTTTTTTGTAGCAAAACGAAGCGCTTTCATTATTACAGGAGCCATCATAACTAAGAAAACTAAAAATACTCCCGTTGCAGATAAAGCAATTGCCTGACCAAGCATTGTAAATAATGGCGGGATAATATAAGTCCATACCAAATATCCTCCAACTCCTAATAAACCTAATGCCAAAGCTAAGAATAATGACTTTTCTCCTTTTTTAAGCGCACCTGATTTCAAAGCGATTTCTCCTTTAGACTCGTCAAAATGTTTAAGTATTGGCAACGTCAAAAGAGTGCTTCTTTCTTGTTCGAATTTATCCATTATTGTAAATATTGATTTATTCCTGTGATTACAGTATTGATTGAGGTTAATATTTTTTGTTTTGCTAAATCATTCGCTTCCATTTTCAATTGAATCTCCGAAAGCTGTTCCATATTAACAGGATCAATTTTTTGAAGTTCTATTTTCTTAGCTTCCAATTCTTTTTGAAGTTCAAGAATCTTGGCTTCTAATTCAGAAATACTTTTGGATAAATTATATTTTTCTTTTGTAATTGTATTATCTAATTCTGCTTTTTTATTTTTACCGACAGTATCATATTTAGTATGTACTTTTTCAATTTCTGTAATATAAAAACTTCCTTTTTGCAAAAGAAAATCTTTAGTCAAATCAGATTTAATTGATTTTCCCATTGCAAAAGCCATTTGATAACTTTGCGGATTTGTAACTCCAACAGCCATAACTGACTTATAAAGTTCAAAAAAATCAAAACCCGGTTCATTCAATGACTCAAAACCTTTATCATAAACTTCAAAAATTTCGTTTAAGAAAGGGTTAGTCAATGAGTTTGTCGGAAATGACTCTGTAACTTGATTGGGAAATTTATTGTCTGTGGTTGGTAAAATTGGGGCGGACGGTTGAGTTGCAGCTTTGCCCTCTGATTGATCTGTTTCATCATTAATGAAAAGACTCTTCCAATTAAAACTTTCTTTTGTCATCGTTTGTAGGTGATCTATTTTTTAATAACTTTTTGGTTGTTAAATGTTATACGCAGAAAGTGTTAAAAAGTTACTAATTTTAAAAGTATAAATATATACTTTTTTCAAAATATAATGTAACTAATTTATTATCAGATCTATTTACATTAATTTATGCTTAAAAAAATTCCTACTTTTTTCTGTTTCATTTTAAAAAAACAAATTAAAAATAGCCTCCAAAAATACTTAATAAAAAATCAATATTAGTATAAACAATAGTTAAAAGTAAGAATTAACTTAAGACTCATGATTAGAGAAAATTAAACAAAATCATCACTATTTTTCATTCAATAATTAGCATAAAAAAAAGCTAACAAGTTAATGTTAGCTCTTTTTAAATTTTAAAAAAAAATTATCTTATCCGTTCAAAGCTTCTGCTCCACCAACGATTTCAAGAATCTCGTTTGTAATAGCCGCCTGACGTGCTTTATTGTAAGTCAATTTTAATTGGTTTCTTAATTCAGTTGCGTTGTCAGTTGCTTTGTGCATTGCTGTCATACGCGCTCCATGTTCTGAAGCAAATGAATCACGAATACCTTTGTATAATTGAGTTTTCAATGATTTTGGAATCAAAGTCAACACAATTTCTTCTTTTGAAGGTTCGAAAATATAATCTCCACCAGAAACCGGTGCATCAGATTTAATTGGTGCTAACGGTAAAAATTGTTCTGTTTGAACGATTTGTGTCGCAGCATTTTTAAACTGATTGTAGATCAATTCGATTCTGTCATATTCTCCTGATAAAAATTTCTCAGTCAAATTATCAGCAATTCCAGCGACATTATCAAAAGTCAAATGATCGAAAATTGCATTATGGTGACCGTGTGCTTTAAAAGATTTACTTAGTACATCATTTCCTTTTTTACCAATAGGAAAAACATCTACTTGTTTTCCAGCATAAAAAGCAGCACGATTTTTAACTTCTTTAATAATATTTGCATTAAATGCTCCACATAAACCTCTGTTTGAAGTTATAGCAACAAGCAATACTTTTTTTACTTCACGTTGTGTTGTATAATCACCTCCAACTTCACCATCAAGTGTAGCAGAAAGATTTTGCAACAATTCCGTTAATTTCTCGGCATAAGGGCGCATCGCAGTGATTGCATCTTGTGCTTTCTTAAGCTTTGCTGCAGAAACCATTTTCATTGCCGATGTAATTTGCATCGTCGATGAAACGGAAGTAATTCTATTACGGATTTCCTTTAAATTTGCCATTTGTCGATTAAAAAAATGTGACAATTTGAAAATTAGATAATTAGAAAGTTTCTTGAGATCTTTTCTAATTATCTAATTTACGAATTATCTAATTAGATATATTTTGCTGAAATTTCTTTTGCTGCTTTTTCGATAACATCAGTAATGTTGTCATCTAACTTACCAGCTTTCAACGCGTTAAGCGTATCTTTATGTTTGCTGTTTAAGTAAGCTAAGAAATCAGCTTCAAATTCTTTTACTTTATTTACAGGAACACTTTTCAATAAGTTTTTAGAACCTGCATAAATAATAGCTACTTGATTTTCTACTGGATAAGGATCGTTCAAACCTTGTTTCAAGATTTCAACGTTTCTTTTTCCTTTTTCAATTACGTTTAAAGTAACAGAATCTAAGTCAGAACCAAATTTAGCGAAAGCTTCTAATTCACGGAATTGAGCTTGGTCTAATTTTAAAGTTCCAGAAACTTTTTTCATAGATTTAATCTGAGCATTACCTCCAACACGAGATACAGAGATACCTACGTTGATCGCAGGACGAACTCCAGAGTTGAACAAATCTCCATCAAGGAAAATCTGACCATCTGTAATCGAGATTACGTTTGTTGGGATATATGCAGAAACGTCACCAGCCTGAGTTTCGATAATTGGTAAAGCAGTTAATGAACCACCACCTTTTACGATAGACTTAATAGAATCTGGTAAATCGTTCATGTTTTTAGCAATTCCATTATCTGCAATTACTTTACAAGCACGCTCTAATAAACGAGAGTGTAAGTAGAAAACGTCTCCAGGATATGCCTCACGTCCCGGTGGTCTTCTTAATAAAAGAGAAACCTCACGGTAAGCAACAGCTTGTTTAGATAAATCATCATAAACAATTAAAGCCGGACGACCTGAATCTCTAAAATACTCACCAATTGCAGCACCTGCGAAAGGAGCATAAACTTGCATTGGAGCTGGATCAGAAGCATTAGCTGCAACAATAACTGTATAAGCCATTGCACCTTTTTCTTCTAACATTTTAGCAATTCCTGCTACAGTTGAAGCTTTTTGCCCAATTGCAACATATATACAGAATACAGGTTTTCCTGCATCGTAAAATTCTTTTTGATTTAAGATTGTATCGATACAAACAGTTGATTTACCTGTTTGACGGTCACCAATTACAAGCTCACGTTGTCCACGACCAACCGGGATCATAGCATCTACCGCTTTAATACCTGTTTGTAATGGCTCAGTAACTGGCTGACGGAAGATAACTCCAGGAGCTTTTCTTTCTAAAGGCATCTCGTATAAGTCTCCACCAATTGGTCCTTTTCCATCAATTGGAAAACCAAGAGTGTTAACAACACGTCCAACCATTTGCTCACCTACTTTAAGAGAAGCAATACGTTGTGTTCTTTTTGCTGTTGATCCTTCTTTGATTCCTGTTGATGGTCCTAAAAGTACCACACCAACATTGTCTTCTTCAAGGTTCAATACAATAGCTTCAAGTCCGTTTTCAAATTCAACTAACTCACCGTATTGTACATTAGATAGCCCGTAAATACGAGCAATACCGTCTCCAACTTGAAGTACCGTTCCTACTTCCTCTAGCGTAGCACCAGATTCAAAACCTTCTACTTGCTTTCTTAATATTGCTGAAATTTCAGCAGGTTTGATTTCCGCCATCTTAAATTTATAATTTAGACACTTTTATGTGTAATAAAACTAATTACTTAACTCTCTTTTTAATACCTGCAATCTGTTTGCAACAGATGCATTGTATTGTTGATCACCTATTCTTAAAATAAATCCTCCAATAATTGACGGATCTACTATATTTTCTATTGTTATTTTTTTATCTGATAACGTTGCAATTTTAGCTAAAACTTTAGCTTCTAATGCAGCATCCATTGGAATAGCAGTTGTAACTTTCGCTACTTCAACACCATTACTTTCATCAAATAATTTATTGTATTCATGAGCAATCGCCTCAAGAATTTCAAATCTTTTGTTTTCGAATAATAAATGAAATAACCCTTTAGTCACACCATTTATATTTGCGAAAACTTCTAAAAGAGCACTTTCTTTAACTTCAACTTTAGTTGGGCTTTGGATAAAGGTACTCAATTCTAAATTGGAACCAATTGTTGAAGCAATTGATTTCATATCGTTACTAACAGCTTCGGCAACACCTTTAGAGTTTGCTAAGTCTAGAATTGCTTGTGCATAACGAATTGCTGCTCTTGTACTTGCCATAATCTTAGTTTAACTTTACGTCACCTAACATTTTCTCAACTAATTTAGTTTGAGATTCTTTGTTAGATAATTCATCCTTCAATAATTTTTCAGCAATGCTTAATGATAAAGTTGAAACTTGAGATTTCAATTCAGCCATAGCTGCATTTTTTTCATTTTCTATTGCCAATTTAGCTTGAGCAATCAGTTTTTGACCTTGCTCTTGTGCTTCATTTTTAGAATCAGCTATCATTTGCTCTTTCATTTCACGAGCTTCTTTTAACATTGCGTCACGTTCTGCACGAGCTTCTTTCAAGATACGCTCATTGTCTGCAGTTAAATTTTGCATTTCTAAACGTGCTGCTTCTGCAGATGCTAAAGCATTGTTAATAGATTCCTCACGGCTTTTTACAGCTCCTAAAATAGGTTTCCAAGCAAATTTTGCCAAAAGAATGAAGAAAACAATAAAGATAATTGTTGTCCAAAAAATTAAACTTTCTGGTGAAGTTAATTGCATAACAGTATATATTTAAAAATTGTTTTGTAGTTTTTTAAAAAAACTTCCTGAAGCCAACCGCTACAGGAAGTTTTAAATGTAAATTATTTTGCGATTAACGCAACAACTACTGCGAAAAGTGCAACACCTTCAATAAGTGCAGCAGCAATAATCATAGCAGTCTGGATTTTTCCAGCAGCTTCTGGTTGACGAGCGATAGCGTCCATTGCAGAACCACCAATTTTTCCAATACCAAGACCTGCACCAATTACAGCTAATCCAGCTCCGATTCCAGCTAATACCATAATAATAAATTTATATAGTTAATAATTAATAAAACTCTAATTAATGATGATCGTGCTCTTCAACAGCCTGACCAATAAATAATGCTGAAAGCAAAGTAAATACATACGCTTGCAAAGCAGCAACTAACATTTCTAAAACACTCATGAACAATACGAATGCTCCGGCAACTGGTCCTACAGCAATACTTTTGAAAATGAAGATTAAAGAAACTAAACTCAAAATGATAATGTGACCAGCCGTAATATTTGCAAATAAACGAATCATTAATGCAAATGGTTTAGTCAACATCCCGATGATTTCTACAGGAATCATAATTGGAGCCAACCACACAGGAACTCCCGGTGTATTGAAAATATGTCCCCAGTATGATTTGTTTCCGCTTAAAGTTGTAACGATGAAAGTAATAAAAGCCATTACAAATGTAAAGTAGATATTACCTGTTAAGTTAGAACTGAATGGGAAGAATGGAATTAAACCAATAAGGTTGTTAATCCAAATAAAGAAAAATATAGTTAAAAGGTATGGCATATATTTTCCAGCCTTTTTTGTACCAATATTAGGAACAGCGATTTCGTCTCTAACAAAAGTAACTAGTGGCTCTAAAAATCCAGCTAATCCTTTTGGTGCATTTGGGTTTTTCTTATATGATCTTGCTACAGCAAAAAATAAGAAAAACAAAATGATTGCAGACATCAACATTGAAAAAACATTTTTTGTAATAGAGAAATCCAAAGGTCTTGCATCAAAAGCAAAAGCTCCATTGTCTCTTTGGTCAGCTGTCATTTCTTCAAATTTATCAGCATAAAAAATTATTTCTTTATAACGAACTAATTTTTGACCGTTAATATCAACTACATGTTCACCTGTATTATCGTGGTGAAATTTTGCTGATGAAAAAATTTCCAATCCACTATTTGTCCATAAAATAACTGGAAGGCTAAAAGAGATAGGATGACCATCCCAATCAGCAATATGAAAATCGTGAGAATCTCCAATGTGAGAATTAATCAATTCGCTTGCATTGAATTCTTTTTCTATTTCGTGACCAACAGATTCTCCATGACCACTTGTCGCATGACTTGCTTCTGTTGACTCAACAGTTTCATGTTTTACTGAAACAGTATCAACAGGGGTTGAGGCGAAATTAATCGACGAAGTAAGTGCTAATAAGCTAACTAATAAGTACTGGACTGGTTTATTTGAAATTATCATTATTAAATCTGTATCTAATTTTAGGTTCCAAAAATTTTTTGCAAAGGTACATTTAAAATTGAAAATTGAAAATTTATAGCTGTAATTTTTAATATTTAAGCTTTTTACAACCAATCTTACTGTCAATAAAGCAATTAACCTTTGTTTATTAAGCGAATTGTGAAATATGTTTCGAAAAGTAAAAATAAAAAGTAAGGGATAAAAAAGGTACTTAAGTCTACTATTGGACTTTTAACATCTCCCTTTATCAAAGGAATTAAAAAAATGATGGCCAACATCATTCTAAAAAAACTGGCGCCAAGAAAAGCGAATCCAGTATAATTTGGAAAATTTTTATTTACAAAAATCAAAAATAGGTATACCAAAAAAGTAGCAACAATATTAAATAAATAGATACTCCATGCAGAATACAGGAATGTGAATTTATCAGATAAAAATTGCATGGTGAAATATTGTACAATAAATAGTACAATAGAAAAAGGGATAAAATACTTTAGGAAATCGGTCGTTTTGTTCATTATTTATTCAAATTTTTTACTTGTCTTAAAACATTATAAAGTGCTAAAAAAACCGAAAATAAAGAAAAAATAATTGTCCACAAAGAACCACCGTTTGAATACTTCTGATCTAACTTAACTCCAACATAGGAAAATATAAAAATAATAACTCCCATTTGAATGGGAATATTAACAAATACTAACCATTTATTATTTGAGTTCTTCTTGGGCTCCTTTTCCATCTTTTAATGTAACTTCTTTAGTGGTATTTGTTAACATTGTACAAGTTGCTGTAAAATCAGCTCCAGGTTCTATAGATAATTTTCCAACTGCAACTTCTCCGTGAATACGAGCTGTTGCTTTTATATTAAGGACTTCTAAAACTTTTATTTTTCCTTGAAATTCACCTTCAATATCAGCATTGTTACAAACAATTTCTCCTTTGATACTGCCGGATACCCCAATAACCAGTTTGCCTTGTGAAGTAAAATTTCCAATCAATTCTCCGTCTAATCTAAAATCAGCTTTTGAAACGATATCACCAATTATTGAAGTTCCTTCTACGATTCTATTTGTTTTTCCCAGAAGTTCAGTTCCGTTTTTTTTGACTTTATCAAACATGATTATGGATTTTTAGGAGCTAAATAAGCTTCTAGATTTTTTTTAATTTGAATTACTGTATAATTACCACTTGAAATAATAATTGCAGGATGCGAAATTTTATATGGCTTTTCATCTCTTAAAAGTTCTGAAACGTCTCTTGCATAAGCTTCAGATTTTAAACCATGAATAACTACAAAACTTTCTGTTTTATTGTATTTATCGAAAGAAGTTGTAAGTCTTTCAAAATTCTCAACTGATAAAAATTTCTTGATTGCTTCTTCTATTTGTTTTACTGTTTTTGTATCGCCTTTCGGAACTGCATAAACAATTTTCCAATTTTTACCATCAACAGCAGTAAAATCCATTTTTTCTAAACCCGGAATTTGCTTTTCTAGAATTTCGCGTGCATTTTTTCCTTCATCAGTATTAGGATAATTATCCGCAACTCCTTCTAATGCTTTTTTATATGCTGCCAGACCATTTACTTTTCCTAAAGTATTTGCTTTTAGCAATTCATATTTAGAAACAATTTCATCACCGGAATATTGATTAATCAAATTGTCTATATTATCCAGAACGGTATCAAACTGTTCTTCCTGAAATAACTTGTACCATTTTTGATATTCCTTATCAGCTGATGCTAAATTATCTGTATTACTATTGCTTAAAATTTGGGCGTATCTCGAGTTTGGATAATTTGAAGTAATATCAGACTTTACTCTTTCTGCTCGTGCAGGATTTGTAATTTGATAGATTTTATACAAATTATACATTGATGGCAAAATCAATTTTTCCTCTGGATTATTTTTCAATAATTGTTCAAGTTTATCGCTAGCCAAATTGTACTCTTTAAACTTTTCTTTATAAATAAGTCCCAATTGATAATACGAAAAATTACGTTCCTTATTAATACTATCCATCGCAACTTGTGTTGTTGGAAGCTGCTTTTCGTAAAAATCAGTTGTATATTTCGGTATTACAATAGTATCTTTTAGAGCATTTGCGGCATCTTTACTATTTATTGTGTCGTTCATTGCTGCATTATTCGCAGATCTTAATCCGGCTAATCTCCAGTTTCCTCCTAAAGTACGATTTCCCCACATTTTCTTGAATTGCAGTTTTCCATAAGCAACCGTTGTAGGATTGTAAAAATAGAATGTACTTGCCGTTTCGTTTCCTCCCGGAAGTGTTGGTGTTCCAGGATCTGTAGGCATTCCTGTAGAGTTTGGATTAATCGCTGTTGGAGAATTACCAGTATTTGTATTTCGATCAATATTGGCTAATTTCTCTTTTTCTTTCTCTTCTAAAATACGTTTTGCGTCATCTTTCTTTTTAAGCTCTGCAATATAACTTTCGAAGTAAATTTTTCTGTCAGGATCTGACAAACCTTTAACTTTTATAATACTATCATCACGTTTTGCAATTCCCTCGTATTTAATAACGTTATCAAGATTTTTTCTGTTTTTTTCGATAAATGCGTATTCTCTTGTTTTCTTATCTAATTTTGTTAATGTACTATCATAATACTTGGCAGCCATTGTGTAATCAGTATTTTTAAAATACATATTTCCTATATTTCTATAAGTCGAAGCTACTAAATAAGGGTCTTTAGATTTTCTTCCCAGTGATTTATTATAAAATATCAGTGCTGTATCCTGCACTTTATATTTGTCGAAAAAGACACCCATTTCATAAAAAAGAATATCATAATAAGGTCGGTTTTCACGATCTGAAACCAGTTTATTATACATCTCAATAAACAGATCCTGATTCCCATTTTGATAATCAAACATTTCTGCTTTTTTTGCATACGCATGCATCATGTATTTTCGATCTGCTTTTCGATTCATATCAATTACGCCATCGTAAAAATAATTTGCACTATCTTTTTTTCCGGCTTCCTGATACAATTGCCCTAGAATAAAACGGTATCTTGCTCTATCTTCATTTATTTTTGTGAATTTTTCAGCAATTTTAAGTTTCGTTACAGCACTATCTTTTTCTTCCAGATTTAGAAAAGCTTCAGACAATAAAGCATTAGCATCTGAAAACGTTTGTTTATCTAAATCTGTCTTTTTTAATAACAGATTTATATTTTTTATCACAATAGCATCATTTCCTAAACGCATATTGGTTTTTTCGCGCCAGATTTTTGCCGTATAAATATTACTGCTATTTGGATATTTATATAAGATATAATTGAATGCCTCTAGCGCCGGAATAAACCGCTGATCGTAGTATCTGGCTTTTCCGAGCATTAAATAAGCTTCGTCAATCTGATAATTTTTTTCTCTTCCGCCAATGTTCATTGAATGTTTCTGAATGGCTTTTGTTGCTTTTGTTTCAGCCTTTTCAAAATCAGCATTTTTAGCTTTTTCACCTTCAGAAAAATTCTCGTCAATTTGCATTTTTTCAATAGGCAATATCTTCCAGAAATTATCCTGATTATTACCCTGAACAGATTTCAAACCTTTCTCAAGACCAATGCCGCCGTTATACAAAATGTTATATTTTGTACTTAAAGCATGAGAATTTCGAGATAAAAAAGTATTCTTTTTGGTAGAACAAGCTATCAAAAAAAGTAATATCACGAATACAAAACTATATTTAAGAGTATTCTTTTTCAATAGAAAAGAGTTTAAATCAAATTAACTTCTAAAAAGGATTTTTAGTATATTAACTTGTAAAAATACACTTCTTTTTTTAAACTTTAGAAACTTATACTGCAAAAAACAATTCTAATTCTTGTAAGGTTTCTCTTGAAGTTTGAATATCTTTTACAATCTCTCCTTTATTTAATGCTACAATTCGATCGCAAACCTCTACTGTATGCTGCAAATCATGGCTGGAAACCAGAACTGTAACATTTGGATTTTCGGCCAATTCTTTGATAATTTTTTTTAATCTGCTAACAGTTGTTGGATCTAAGTTTGCAAACGGCTCGTCTAAAATAACTACTTCAGGATTACCAATAAGTGTGGCAATTATCCCCACCTTCTTCTGATTTCCCTTAGATAAATCTCTCAGGTATTTTTTGTTATTGAGAATTTCTCCATTAAAAAACTCTACATATTTTGCCAATAAAGCATCAATATCTGCTTTGTTTTGATGGTGTAAATCTCCAATAAAATAAAAATATTCTTCTGGAGTTAAATATCCAATCAGGAAACTTTCATCTAAAAAAGATCCTGTAAAAGATTTCCATTTTTCGTTTGTATTTACTTGAATATCATTGTTTTTAATAAATCCTGTCGAAGGCTGAATCAAATCTAATAACAAACTGAAAAAAGTCGTTTTTCCTGCTCCGTTATTTCCTACCAATCCAAAACTTTGTCCTTTTGGAATTTCAAGATTACTAATGTTTAAAACTGTTGTACCGTTATATTTTTTTGAAAGTTGATTTACTTGTATCATCTTAATTGTTGATTTTAGATTGTTGATTTTAGATTTTGTCAATTGAATCGAATTATCTAATTGACTAATTAATTCTTGATTTGGTTAATCGTTAATTTGGTTTGCAATCTGATAAAATTATCTAATTATCAAATTGGCACATTTTCTAATTAATTCTTTTGTTTGTAAGCACTTATGGTACTGTATTTTTCGATTTTATATCTCTTTTCGATCAAAGAAAAAACTTTGTCTTTGAATATAAAACCTAAAACTCCTGCTCCCGCAACCAATACCAATCCGATGGTCTTATCTCCAAAATGAAGTCCTACCCAATACAATATTAATGGCAAAAATATCTTTGGTAATGAAAGCAACATCGAGTTTACATTGAATGCTTTTTTATCTCCAAAAGCGCCACCGGCATTACTTAAATCAATTGGCGTTTTTGTAAATGCACCGCCCAAAAGCACTAAATGAGAATTTACACCAATATTATAAATCGCTCCAACAACTATAATCAAATAGGTTTGCCATCCGTAAAAAAGGTAAAATGAAGCAAGGATTGTCGAAACAAGAGTGGCAATAACAATCAACCACCATTTTGAAGTAATATAACCGCGATACGGAATATTTTGTGTCATCATTAATTGATAATAAGAACTATCCCAACTTGGTACAAACTGCCCGAAGACAAATAAAAATCCTCCCGAAACAAATATCCCGGCAAAAATTTGCATAACCGGAGGCTGATGCATATTTCCGAAAAAGATTAATCCGTAGAATAAAAAAACTACGCTCATTACAATCGTCGTTTTAGATCTTTTGTTTCGCTTAATCAACTTGATATCGTTTTTAAGAAACGTTCCTAAAGTTCCAAATTGATTCAACCAAGAAAGATCTTCGGTTGTTGCAATATCTTCTTTTTTAGAAAGTCCAGCATCTAAGAATAAGTTGTTTTTGAAATACTCAAAGGTAAATGCATACAAACCTGCCAATAACAAAATAGGAATTAAAAATATCCAACTTGTATTATAAAATCCTTGAAAAACTGGTTTTGTAAAAGTCGTAATATCAAACAGTTTATAATATTGTGCTGCTGCTAAAGAAACAACTACAGCAAGAAAAACAACAAATAATTTATCGATATTACTTAGAATAATATTCAAAAAATTATTGATATAAATTAAAGCAATAATCGCCAAATTCCATAAAATAACTCCTGTCAAACTGTAACCTTCCAGAACTAACACAATAGAAAATGGAACGAAGAAAAGTGCATGTATCCAGTTAAAAAATGACAAAGCTGTTTTTCCTAAAGAGAAATGTACAATTGTTGGTTTCTTAAACGGCAAAACTAATAATGGTCTAATATTCAGAACCGGAATCGCTTGCAATAATAATCGAATTATCAAATCGAACATGAAATAATAAATCAGGAACTTATTAATCGTTTCAAAAGGCTCGAGCTTCATTTCCTTAAGGATATAAAATACTCCTACTCCTCCGGCAATAAAAAGCAGCGAAAAATAAATCATAAAGAACCCTATTACTATCTTCATTGCTACACTTTTACCAAACGATGCGGATCTGGTAAAGGCCTTCCATTCGAGATAAATAAACTTTTTAATCATGGTTAATTGGTTTTAAGTTTTGTAGTAAGAGACCAAATGTAAGAAAACGTTACAAAAAAAGTTAAAAAAAATAATTTCGTACCCGTCATTTAATAGTGGTTTGCTACTTTTGCATAAAATATACAATCATGCCTTCATTTTTAAAACTCATAATTAAAGAGGTAAAACGCGAAACAACCGACGCCGTTTCTGTACTTTTTAATGTTCCGGAAGAACTAAAACCAGACTATAAATTTATAGCCGGACAATACATAAATCTAAAATTAACTCTTGATAATCAAGAAATTAGACGTGCTTATTCTATTTGTTCTGCACCAGAAAGCGGCGAATTAAGAATTGCCGTAAAAGCAGTTAAAAATGGTTTGTTTTCTCAATTTGCAAACACAAGATTAAAAGCCGGAGACGTTCTTGAAGTAGGTCATCCAGAAGGAAAATTTACTTTTGAACCAGATGCTGAAAGACAAAAAAACTATGCAGCTTTTGTTGCCGGAAGTGGTATTACACCAGTTCTTTCTATTTTGAAATCAGTTTTAAAAAGTGAACCAAAAAGCTCATTCGTATTAGTTTACGGAAATAAAACTCCTGAAGAAACTATTTTTCATCAGGAATTACATGATTTACAATTGCAATATGTAGGTCGTTTATTTGTTCATTATGTCTTTAGTCAGGCTAAAGCCGAAAATGCATTGTTTGGAAGAATTGAGAAATCTGCAGTAAATTATGTGTTGAATAACAAGCATAAAGAACTTCAGTTTGATAAATTTTTCTTGTGCGGTCCAGAGGAAATGATCAATACAGTTTCTAATGTTTTGAAAGAGAAAAACGTAAAAGAATCAGCAATTAAATTTGAACTTTTTACATCTTCAACACAAGAAAATCAAATCCATAATTCGCTAGAAGGACATACAAAAATTACTGTTTTGGTTGACAATGATGAAGTTACATTCGAAATGTCTCAAAAACAGACCATTTTAGATGCAGCCTTAAAACAAGGAATTGACGCTCCATATTCTTGCCAAGGTGGAATTTGCAGCAGTTGTCTTGCTCGTGTAACTTCTGGAACTGCAGAAATGACTAAAAACTCAATTTTGACAGATAAAGAAATCGCTTCAGGTCTAATATTAACTTGTCAGGCGCATCCAACATCAGAGTCTATTTATGTAGATTATGATGACGTGTAGTCGTTAAAATTCTAAAATATTTAAATTCCAAGTTCCAACTTTAAAATTGGGATTTGGAATTTTTTTTGTTTGATTCTTATTGTAATCTTTGTCAAATTAGAATTTGAAATTTATTTTTTATGAAATCTGTACGAGAAATTTTTAAAACGAAAGAATATCTTTTAGACGAACCTGAAGTTGAGAGACTTGTGGAATATTGCGAAGAACTTCAAGATGAAATTGTTGAGTTTAAATTTCAGAAAACCAACAATAAAGAACTCGCTATGCTGGATATGCTCAGAGAAGTTATAAAAGGTTGTAATGCTATTGAAAAAGAACAAATGGAACATGAGCGATTTGGATATGAAGTCCCTAATTATCAAGAAACCATTTCAAATCTTAAAAGTTATATTTATAGCAGATGTAAAGACGAGAAAATTTGGTTATAATCAAATTACAATAAAACCAAAATTTTATTAAAATATTGCTAAATTTTGATTATATTAGAGGTGAAATTACAGTAATCGCAATCTCTTCTTTTTTGAGATTTGTAGAGCTAAATCAGATTTGTCAACACGTTTAAATATTAAATATTATGACAATGCATCACTTCCTTCGTTTATCATTTATAGCAATTTTTGTAGTAACAGCTTTATTTTGTGTTTACTTTATAATTAAAAAACAACGAAATAAAAAAGGTCCAAAATTACTTAGCCAAGAAAAGTATAACGCAACGATGATTGGTAAAATGACTGAAATAACAGCTTCTGACCAAAATATTTTTAATTTCTGGCCTTATATAAGTAAACTGAAAGCTGCTAAGGTAATATCGAACAAAATTAAAGAATCAAAATTGGTGCATAAAATCTACAGAAATTCAACTGAAGATTTTGAACACATTTTGCTGTCTACAGAAAAAGAAAATGAATTTGTTGTAATTGTTGCCAATAAAAACAAGAAGAAAACAGTAGGCTATTTTCTTCATGATTTAGATGGATTATATGCTTAATTGTATTTTTTCAACGATATCTTTTGGAGAAATACTTCTCATAGCATCTTCATAACCTTCAACGATCTTATTTCCATAAACCGATGTTGGCAATTGTGGATATTGGTTTCTATCTGAAGTTAAAGCATTTTCGAGACTTTGATTGAAAGGTAAAAATCCAGCATATGGATGTGTTGCGCCCCAAAGCGTAATCACTTTTACACCCAACATTGCTGCAATATGAGCATTTCCGGAATCCATGGAAAGCATAACATCGAGATTACTTATCAATTGTAATTCCTGCTGAAATTTAATTTTTCCAGCCATATTTATTACATTTTCAAATGGTTGAGAAAGAGAATCCAATATTTCAATTTCTTTCTTTCCGCCACCAAAAAGCAATATTTTATACTCTTTATTTTCAGCCAATTTTGCAATAACTTCCTGCATTAAATCCTGCGGATAAACCTTAGAATCATATTGTGCAAAAGGTGCAATACCGATTAATTTTTGATTTTTATCTCCGATTATTTCTAAGATATCTGAACTTAAAATTGCCTTTTCAGGAAAAGTCGGGTCTGATAAATCTAAAGAAAAACCAAGTTCTTCGAACACTTTTGCGTGTCTTTCGAACATTGTTGGCAATTGTTTGAATATCTTATTTTCGGCACGAGTTAGCTCTTTTTTGCCTTCTCTTCCTTTATCAACAGTTGCTCTTTTTTTTCCGCTTAAAGCGAAAAGTAAACTCACAATTTTAGATCTCAAAACATTGTGAAGATCTGCGAAAGCATCAATTTTGAGTTTTTTTACATCTCCAAATAATCTCAAAAGTCCCGCAAAACCTTTGTGACGCTCTTTTTCATCAAAAGCAAAAAACTCCAAATTCGGAATTCCGTCAAAAAATGGCTTAAAAAACGGACGTGAAATTACTGTCAGTTTAACGTCTGGATACTGCTTTACAAAAGCGCGTAAAACAGGAACCGTCATGGCGACATCTCCCATTGCGGATAGTCTCATGACGGCTATATGCTTAATTTTATTGGACAATTCTGCCAATTATTTTTTATTTTGATATAAAACAGGATTCAATTCATCGTCATTGTACATCTTCATTTGTTTGTACACTTTCATGAATTTATCTCCATTTTCAATGTCAGTAAGCAAATCATCAATTGCAGTAGACAAGTCACTTCTTTGTTCTAAAAGGATGTTTAATTTTTCCTGACATTTATCTCTATGTTCTTGCGAAGCTTCAGCACGAGTAGCTTCTTCATGCATATGATAAATTTTTAGAGCCAAAATAGACAATCTGTCAAAAGCCCAAGCAGGACTTTCAGAGTTGATTTTTGCACCATCTTTTACTTTTACATCGCTGTATTTTTTTAAAAAATAACTATCGATATATTCCACCATATCAGTACGTTCCTGATTAGAGGCATCGATTCTTCTTTTTAAAGTCAATGCTGCTACAGGATCAATTTGCGGATCACGAATAATGTCCTCAAAATGCCATTGAACAGTGTCAATCCAATTTTTTAGATATAATAAATGTTCGAATTTATCCTTTGGATATGGATTGTTTATAGGTTGATCAACATTATCAAATTGATGATAATCTTTGATGCTTTGTTCGAAAACTGAATATGCTAATTTTGAAAACATGTCTTTATTTGTTAGAGTTACAAAGATACTTTTTATACTTTTATACTGCGAATAAAACGATGATTTTTTCGTTATCGTACTGTAACCATTGATAATTCTAAAATTTTATTATGAAAATCCATTATATATCTGAAAATAATAGCGTATTAAACCACTTTTTAAGTCAAATCAGAAATGTGAATGTTCAGAACGACAGTATGCGTTTTAGAAGAAATATAGAACGAATTGGTGAAATTATGGCGTATGAACTGAGCAAAGATCTGTCTTATAAAAACGTCGATATACAAACTCCGCTTGGTATTAAAAAAACAACCGAAATCGAAAGTGATTTGGTTTTATGTTCAATTCTTAGAGCGGGTTTACCTTTACACAATGGTTTTCTAAACTATTTTGATCATGCCGAAAATAGCTTTGTTTCGGCTTGCAGATATCATCCAAATAATGATGCTGAATTTGAAATTCGGGTTGAATATCAAGCGCTTTCAAACATAAATGATAAAACTGTTTTACTTCTTGATCCAATGTTAGCAACGGGACAATCGATAGTTGCTGTGCATGAAAAATTAGTTCAAAACGCAACTCCAAAAGAGATTCATATCGTCGTTGTTATAGCTGCTCCGGAAGGAATTGCTTTTCTTGAAAAAAACCTTCCTGATAATTGCCATTTATGGGTTGCTTCTCTTGATGAGAAATTAAATGAGAAAAACTACATCATTCCAGGTCTTGGCGATGCCGGTGATCTTGCTTATGGAAGTAAACTATAATTGAGAAAAATAGGTAAATAAACTGCAGCAAATCAACACATAAAAAACAATTTCGTTATTGAGTTTTTGCTGCATATATTCTACATGACTTGCCGCCATAATCGTTAAAGGTGCAATACTAAACAACAATAAATCATTGCTTTTGTCAGGCGAAATGATATAAACAGCCACAGCAATAAAAAAACATGCAATCACTTTTTTATACGAAGTATGTACAATTTGCGGTCTGTTTGATAATGTCATTAACATTGAAACCACAAAAAATAAGGATATTGCAACGTAGATAGAAAGTGCTCCGTTTTCGTAATTATTCTTAAAATAATCAATGCTAAAATCAATTACTGCTCTTTTTTCGAAAAATTCAATAGCATTAATATGAAAGATTAATGACACCATTAAAAAGACGATCGAAACAGCCAGAAGCGCTATAAATGGTAAAACCCAGTTTCTATAATCTCTTGAAACGTGAAAAACAATTGATATAAATACTAAAATAATAAAGAGAATACTCCAAAATTGAAATAAAGCAGCTACAAAAATCCAAAAAGAAGCATCAAATATTTTTTCTTTAGAAGCTTTCAATGATTGTAATGAAATCAATCGTCGCAACGCCAATAAAAGAAAAAAGTTGGCATAAATTACATTCGGATTATTAAATATTGTAGGGAAAAACAATATAAACAACAAATAGAAAAATATCGCATAACCATTGTCTTTACTGAGCCCGTTCTTTTTTACAATAAAATTAATCATAAAAAAAGAGGCCAATATAAAGCACAATAAACTAACTTTTTGAAATCCCAAAAAGTAATTATTAATCCAGGAAGGTTCTTGGATTTGGAACAGGAAAAAGAAAACCAGTATTAAAATTACGACCAATGAATAATTTAATGGCGTAGATTTTTTAAAAACACTTGTTATCATAAGGATATTTTATACTTTTGTGATTGTAAATATAATACTTGTTTAAAAGGAAAAACCAACAAGTTGAAAAAAGATTCTATTAATTGAATTTTAACTTCAATGCGTTACAAAACAATAAATAACATATAATTTTATAAATTATGACAGCTTTTTTTGAAGGAATACAATACTTATTCGTTAACATTTTATTTGCTCCTCTTGACTTTTTACGTCATTTAGAACTAATTACTTGGTTTGGTGCAAACACAATTAACTGGATTTTTATGATCATCTGTACATGTGCAATCGTTTATTGGATTAAACAATTACGCATATTTGATGCTGCTGGAACAGAAAACCAAGATACTACTGCTCACTCTTTTTTAAAATAAAAAGTATCTAACCCTTCGAAAAGGGTTAGAGAATTCATTTTATATTAGATCGAAGCCGATATCTTTTCTAAAATACATCTTATCAAAATTTAGTTTATCTATATTTTGGTAAGATTTTTTTATGGCCTGTTGGAAATCGTCCCCATAAGATGTTACAGTCAATACACGTCCTCCATTACTAACGACATTATTGTCCTCTAATTTTGTACCTGCGTGAAAAACTATAGAATCTGTAATATTTTCTAATCCTGTAATTACTTTTCCTTTTTCAAAATCTTCAGGATATCCACCAGAAACTACCATAATCGTAGTTGCACTTCTTGGATCAACTTCTAATTCGAAAGTATCTAACTTTTGATCTGCAACGGACTGAAACAATGCAACCAAATCAGATTTTAATCTTGGAACCACAACTTCTGTTTCCGGATCACCCATTCTCACATTGTATTCAATAACAATTGGCTCATTTTTTACATTAATCAAACCAATAAATACAAAACCTTTATATTCTATTCCGTCTTTTTGGAAACCTTCAATTGTTGGTTTTACGATACGAGTTTCGATTTTTTCCATCAAAACAGCGTCAACGTAAGGAACTGGAGAAACTGCTCCCATTCCACCTGTATTTAATCCTGTATCACCTTCACCAATACGTTTGTAATCTTTTGCAGTTGGAAGAATTTTATAGCTTTTTCCGTCAGTTAAAACGAAACAGCTTAATTCGATTCCGTCAAGAAATTCTTCAATAACTACTTTTGAACTTGCTGCTCCAAATTTTTCATGAACCAACATGTTTCTCAATTCTGTTTTTGCCTCTTCAAGATCCTGAATAATCAAAACACCTTTTCCAGCTGCTAAACCATCTGCTTTTAAAACATATGGAGGTTGTAAAGTTTCTAGGAACGCACATCCGTTTTCAACAGTTTCTGCAGTAAAACTGTCGTAAGCTGCTGTTGGAATGTTGTGTTTCATCAAGAATTCTTTTGCAAATTCTTTACTTCCTTCTAATTGTGCCCCTAATTTTGATGGTCCAATAACCGGAATATGTTGTAAACTTTCGTCATTTTTAAAATAATCGTAAATCCCTTTTACCAACGGATCTTCTGGTCCTACAACAACCATTTTTACGTTTTCCTGCAGTACAAATGCTTTAATAGCATCAAAATCAGTTGGAGACATTGCAACGTTTGTAGCAATAGCAGCCGTTCCTGCATTTCCTGGTGCAACAAAAAGTTTTTCGCAAAGCGGACTCTGAATCATTTTCCACGCAAAAGCATGCTCTCTTCCTCCTGATCCTAATAGTAAAATTGTCATGTTATAGTTGTATTTAGTTGTGGTGCAAAAATAATTGCTTTTGTACGTAAAAAATAATTAAATCTTAAAAAGTTCGTGATTCTTCTCTGTTAGTAATGGGATAATATTATTTTTGACGAAAATTCAACCCATAAATGATTTCTCTTTTCGACATTTCGCTTCAATTAAATGGTTTTCCAATAAAGAAAGCTAAAGCCGAATTGAACCAAATCGTAAATTTATCCGAAAAAGAATACACTCTTTTTCTGCAGAATAAAAAAGAAGAAATTGTCGCTTTTCATTTAGAAAATAACTCTTTCTACAAAGAATTAGTCGGGAATAAAACAGATTTGAAATGGGAAGATTTACCTATTCTGAACAAACAAAATTTGCAAAAACCACTTAGCGAAAGACTTTCAAGAGGTTATGCATTAAAAAATGTTTACCTCAACAAAACTTCCGGATCCAGTGGAACACCTTTTGTTTTTGCAAAAGATAAATATTCTCACGCCTTAACCTGGGCATCAAATATTATGCGTTTTGGTTGGTTTGAGATTGATTTTAATCATTCGTATCAAGCTCGTTTCTATGGTATTCCAATGGATTTTATTGGATATCATAAAGAGCGTTTTAAAGATTTTTTAAGTGGTCGTTTTCGATTTCCGGTTTTCGATTTATCTGATGAAGTCTTAGAGAAATTTCTAAAAAAATTCAAAACGAAAAAATTCGATTATGTCAATGGTTATACGAGCTCGATTGTTTTATTTGCTAAATATTTAGAAAAGAAAAATATCGTATTAAAAGAAATCTGTCCAACCTTAAAAGCTTGTTTTGTTACTTCGGAAATGCTTTTTGAATCGGATAAAAAACTTTTAGAAAAGCAATTTGGCATTCCGATAATCAATGAATATGGAGCATCAGAACTTGATTTAATTGCTTTTGAAAATCCTCAAGGCGAATGGCAAATTAACGCAGAAACGCTTTTTATAGAAATCTTAGACGATAATAATAATGTTCTTCCTTACGGGAAAGAAGGCCGAATTGTGATTACTTCTCTCTTTAATAAAGCAAATCCTTTTATCAGATATGATATTGGCGATATTGGAATTTTAGACGAAAAAAGTACGCCACAAAAACCAATTCTTAAGAAATTAATTGGAAGAACAAATGATGTTGCAATCTTACCAAGCGGAAAAAAATCTCCTGGTTTGACCTTTTATTATGTAACCAAAAGCATCATTGAAGATGATGGAAATGTCAAAGAATTTATCATCAAACAAACAAAATTAGATTCTTTCGAGATTGAATATGTTTCTGAAAATGAATTAGATTCAAATCAAATTCAGAAAATAAAAGAAGCTATTACATTGTATCTTGAACCCAATTTAAACTTCACTTTTACCCGAAAAACAGTTCTGGAAAGAACAAATCGCGGAAAATTAAAGCAATTTAAATCTTATTTATAATATAAATAAAATCTTACATTTGTTTTTTACTAATAAAAAACTCATGGACGATCATTCTCTGCTTTCTGAAGAAACAATTTCAAACAAAATATATTTTATACGCAATCAAAAAGTAATGCTTGATCGTGATCTCGCTTTACTTTATGGAATAGAAACGAAAGTTCTTAAACAATCTGTAAAAAGAAATATTTCAAGATTTCCCGAAGATTTTATGTTTGAACTTACTAAAATTGAATCCGATTCTCTAAGGTCACAAATTGTGACCTTAGAGAAAGGAAGAGGTAAATATCAAAAATATTTACCTTTTGCTTTTACTGAGCATGGAGTTTTAATGCTATCAAGCATTCTAAAAAGTGATAAAGCAATTCAAACCAATATTCTAATCATGCGTATTTTCACGAAAGTGAGACAAATGCTTTTGGATACAACAGAAATAAAAGTTGATATACTTCAGATTCAAAAGAAGTTAGAGAATCATGATAAAAATATTGAATTGGTCTTTTCTTATTTGGATGAACTAACTGAGAAAAAAGAAGATGGAAATAATAGAGTAAAAATTGGATATAAAAAATAATACATTCTTCAAGGTTGCAATTTGCCTCCTTAGAAACTTGAGGTCACAAATTGTGACCTCAAGTTTTTATAATATTTTATTTTAAGCTTATCGAAATAGGATTTGAAGATTGGAGGTCGCAAATTGCGACCTCCAATCTTGACTAAAATTCTCTAAGGTCACAAATTGTGATCTTAAAGAATTTATAATCTTTAGACTTCTCTGGACAAAACTTGAAAAATTGGAGGTCACAATTTGTGACCTCCAATCTTGACGAATATTCAAATCTTAAAGTCGCAAATTGCGACTTCAAGTTTAAAAATGAAAACTGATTTCTCTAAGGTCGCAAATTGCGACCTTAGAGAAATACTATCCTTTCTTTATATATTTTGGTTTAATAATCAATTGAGTGAATAAAAATCGGAACATTAATAAAACAGAAAACACAAAATTAAATCCGTGAAAATTTCTGTAAACACCAAAATTGTGTTTTATCAATTTGAATTTAGAAGACGAAATAGAATCTTTTCTTATTCTATAATATGCCAAAGGCTCAGGAACTGGTTTTGTTTCTTTGATTTGTTTAATAATAGTAAGCCACAATCTCCAATCTTGTCTTTTTTGTGTCGCTTCAATTACAATTTTTCTGAAGTAATCAGAATCATAGATCGCGGTTAAATTACCTACATAATTGCAAAAAAACAATTGATTGTAAGTTAGATTTAATGGAGCTTCAACTCGTCTGTTAAGATTGTTTCCTTCTTCATCTATACAATCATAAAAACTAAACGTAAAAGGCAAATCGTTTGCTTTTAAAAACTGAATCTGCTTTTCTAATTTAGACGGAAACCATAAATCATCAGCGTCTAAATAAGCAATATATTTTCCGGTTGCTTTTTCTAAAGCAATATTTCGGGCAACTCCGTTTCCAGAATTTTTAGCGAGTTGAAAGAGTTTTATCCGCTTATCTTTTTCAGCAAAATCTTTTATGATTTCTACTGTTTTATCTGTAGATGCGTCATCAACTAAGATTGCTTCCCAGTCTTGATAACTTTGATTTTGAACTGATTGTAAAGTCAACCCAATGAACTTTTCAGTATTATATGTTGGGATTATAATAGATACTAATTCGCTCATTAGATTGTAATGTATTCGGGATTTTATGCTTTTACTACTTTATGTAACTTGAAAAATCTTTATGTTCTTCTTTTGAAAGTTCTTCTTTTGAAAGTGATTTAAAATAATCGTATGTAATTTTCATTCCTTCTGCACGATTCACTTTTGCTTCCCAACCTAATAATTCTTTTGCTTTTGTAGTATCTGGTTGACGTTGCAAAGGATCATTTATTGGTAACGGATGATAAACTACCTTCTGATTCGTTCCTGTTAGTTTGATAATTTCTTCGGCAAAATCTTTAATCGTGATTTCGTCCGGATTTCCAATGTTTACAGGATAAACGTAATCTGAATGTAATAATCTAAAAATACCTTCAACCTGATCATCTACGTAACAAAAAGAACGGGTTTGCATTCCGTCTCCAAAAATGGTTAAATCTTCTCCGCGCAAAGCTTGCCCAATAAAAGCTGGAATTACACGACCGTCGTTTAAGCGCATTCTTGGTCCGTAAGTATTAAAAATACGAACGATTCTGGTCTCTACACCGTGAAACGTATGATACGCCATTGTTATTGATTCCTGAAAGCGTTTTGCTTCATCATAAACGCCACGCGGGCCTATTGTATTTACGTTTCCGTAATATTCTTCGGTTTGTGGATGAACTAATGGATCTCCGTAAACTTCAGATGTTGAGGCAATCAAAATTCTTGCTTTCTTTACTCTTGCTAATCCTAACAAATTATGAGTTCCTAATGAACCAACTTTTAGAGTTTGTATTGGAATCTTTAAATAATCGATTGGACTCGCAGGTGAAGCAAAATGTAGTATATAATCTAAATCACCAGGAATGTGTACAAACTTGGTGATATCGTGATGGTAAAATTCGAAATGTTCTAACTTGAATAAATGTTCTATATTTTTAAGATCTCCCGTAATCAGATTATCCATTCCAATAACATAATAGCCTTCTTTAATGAATCGGTCGCACAAATGCGATCCTAAAAATCCTGCTGCTCCGGTAATAAGTATTCTTTTCATAGTAATTATTTATACATCGCAAATGTAACTGATTTGAAAATTATAAAAATATATTTGACTTGATCTTTTCGAAATTATCCTGCCTTAAAAACTTTACATTTCTCTTCAACAAATCCTTTCATTTCATTTTCAAAACGTTGCTTCGAAAATTTCATAGCATATTCTCTGATTATTTGTGGATCAAATTTTATATTTTCGAAATTAATTATAGCTTCTTTAATCTTTTGAGGATTTTGCTCTTGAAAAAAAACTCCAGTCTCATTTTCAACAACAGTTTCTAATGTTCCTCCTTTTCCAAAAGCAATAACTGGTGTTCCGCACGCTTGTGCTTCAACAGGAATAATTCCAAAATCTTCTTCCGCAGCAAATACAAATCCTTTGGCTTTTTGCATGTAGCTTTTTAATCTTAAATTATCCACAAAACCAACAAACTCTATGTTTCTTTTGGCCATTTTCTGAAGTTTTTCAAACTCTGGTCCATCACCAGCAACAATCAGTTTTAATTTTGGTAATTTATTAAATGCCTCAACAATAAGTTGTGTTTTTTTGTATGAAACTAATCGGGAAGCTGTAAAATAGTAATCTTCTTTTTGTTCTTCTAAACTAAAAAAATCAACATCAACCGGAGGATAAATTACTGTTGATTCACGATTGTATATTTTCTTAATTCGTTGTGCAATATGATTCGAATTAGCAATAAAATAATCTACATTTTCTGAGTTTTTAAGATCCCATTTTCTAATTTTATTCAAAACATATTTTGCATAAAATCCTTTTAAACCTGAATCTAATCCCGAATCTTTTAAGTATTGATCCTGCAAATCCCACGCATATCTCATAGGCGAATGGCAATAACAAATATGCAATTGATTTTTATGAGTCTTAACTCCTTTTGCCACCGCAGAAGAAGAACTAATAATTAATTCGTAATCGCTTAAATTAAATTGTTCAATTGCTATTGGAAATAGTTGCAAAAACTTTCTATGATTCTGTTTCGCTGTTGGTAATCTTTGAATGAAACTTGTTTTGGCTTTTTTTCCATTTAAAATAAAGGATCGATCATTGTCATCCAAAAAATCAATCAAAGCAAAATGATCAAAGTCTTTCCAAATTGAATTTATAGAATGGATAACTTTTTCAGCACCTCCATTTACATAATACCAATCGCTAATTAATGCTTTTTTCATTTAAATTTCTGTTTTGAAAAAACAGTAAAGAATTAAAAAATCCAAAAAAGATAACTCCATCATGTCTGCTTAAAATGTTCTCAAAAGAAAAATTAAGAAAAATGAAAAATACAAATGAAATATAAATTCCTAATTTGTAATAAAAGGCTTTCCTTAAAAAATAGAACTGCGAAAATAAAAACAAAACAAGCCCAATAATTCCCGAAGACAAAATTATATTTAAATACTCGTTATGAGAATTGTAACTGATAACTTTGTAAGTATCTGTATTTGTGAATTTTTCATCATAACATGATTGTAATTTAGCATCAACATCTCCTACTCCATAACCCAAAATTGGTTCAAGTTTTAAGGTTTCATAACTACAAAAATAGATTCCATTTCTTATTTGTTCGTTACTGATATTGGGATAATTATCTTCATATTTTCCTTCTGGGAAAGAGAAATTGTAATTTTTTAATTTTTCAAATCTTTCTCCTATTCTATCTACTTTAGAAACTAAAATGAAGGTCAGGATTATTAACAAAATACTAGCGAATATTATTTGTTTTAGATTTTTAAACAAACAGAAAAAGCAAACCATAATCGTCGCTACAAAAGGCATTCTGGATCCTATAATGTATAGCCAGTAGAAAAAATATGCGATGATCAATAATTGTATCAAAATAATGAAATACTTTTTTGAAGCAATTTCATTTTTAATTTTATAAACTAAAACAATTATCGCAAAACCAACCCACATGGCCAGATAAGTTCCGTGTACTTTTATTTTACTTTCGATAAGTTGCCTAAAATCCCAAAACTTTAAATTTGAACTGTACAACTCATTAATCAAAGTTATGTGCAAGAAAAACAAAATTAATACTACTGCTAAACAGTAAACATTTGTAATTACTTTAATTTGTTTTGCATTCAAAAGATCTTTGTCATTAAACAAAAAAATTGCAGGAAACAAAACAGTCGGTAAAAGTCTAATTATAAACTTAATTCCTGTCTTAATATCACTTGTGTATAATAATGTAAAGGCAAAAATTAAAAATAGTGAGGAGAATAATAATAGTTGTATCGTTTTGTCTTTGTTCCAGAATTTTTTTCCTTCTAAAAAAAAATAACACAACGAAAATAAAAATCCACTAAACATTAAAACGCTTTCAACTCCCGTTGGTAAAACAGGGAAAAGCGCTATTGCCATTAGAAAAAAATAGACAACTGAATTGTTATACTGTAAAATAAATTGTTTCATTCTAATTTTTTGAAAGCACTTAGATGCTTTTCTATCGACTTTTCCCAAGTAAATTTTTCTAATTGTTTATTTCCCTGAGCAACTAAAAATTCACTCTTTGGCAAATCTTCAATATTATCTTTTATTAATTTGGCTAACCCAACATTATCGTTTGGATCAAAATAAACAACAGCTTCACCCCCTATTTCTGGCAAACTTGCAGCATTTGAACTTAACACTTTTGTCCCAGTTGCAAGTGCTTCAAGAATGGGTAATCCAAAGCCTTCGTAAAGTGAAGGAAAAACAAATAATTGTGCATTATGATAAATTTTCGGAATATCAGAATCATTTACATAACCTGTAAATGTAATATCTTTTTGTAGATTATTACTTTGTATGAAAGTATGAATATCATTCTCTTGAGTTAAAAATCCATCTTTCTTACCTATAAAAACTAATTTATATTTTGATTTAAATTCTTCTGATAACGTTTTATAAGCTTTTAATAAAACGATTAGATTTTTATGTGGCTTTATATTCCCAACATACAAAATGTAATTTTTAGGAAGTTTAAGATTGTATTCTGCCTTTGAATTTTCAAATAAAAATCTGTTAACACCACAATATACAACCTCAACTTTTTGAGAATTAGCATTGGTATATTTGAAAATTTCAGTTTTTGAAAATTCTGAAACTGTCAAAATTAAACTTGATTTTTTAATTGCATTTTTAAACAACATCCCAGCATACTTTTTCTTTAAATATGAAATTGAAGCATTGTTTGTTAAATGATAAACATCGTGAATTGTTGTAATTATTTTTCGGGCTTTTACCGGAAAAATTGGAACATTAAAATGTGGACACCACAAAATATCACAATCCGGAATTATGAATGGATACTGAAACTGCTCTTTTAAAGAATAAATATGAGCATTAAATTCAATTATTTTGACATCTTTACTCCACTCAAAAAATTGAATTTCATGAGTGTTTCCTAATACTAAAACCTCATCAAAAACATGTAAAATCCCAGGAATTACATTCTTTAAATAAGTCCCAATACCAGATGCATTTATTAACCGAATATCAATTACTAATTTCATCTATATAATTGTTTCTATAGGCCAAAATAATAGCCATTAACACCCATGGATATAAAAAGTAAATTTGTACACCAAAACAATAAATTAATATAAAACCAAGCAATAAAACAATTCCTTTATTGAAGTTTTTTATTTCGTAATAAACGCCATAAACGATAAACATAAAAAAGAAAAAACCCAGAATTCCCATTTCTACAATAATATCAATAATTCCACCAAATCCATGAGCATCAATATCTATAGATTCTTTTGGAGGTTTAGGGAAAAAACTTCGATACTCGGCATTATTTCTTAATAAAGGATAATTTCCAAGACCAATTCCAAAAATTGGATTTTCTTCTATCATATTCGGAACAATATAAACTCCTGAAACTCTTCCTAAAATCAAGTTAATATCTGTAGGTCGCTCTTTAACGGATTGTTTTACCCTATTTAATTCCGTTACATACATCGAACTTACATTCATAAACAAAAAATAAAACCCTACTAAGAAAACAAGTATTATAGGAAAAATAAAGGCTCTTAATTTGTTTTTTAAAATCTCAAAATTGAATAATGCAATCCAAATTACAACAAACAAAATTCCTGCTTTAGATCGGGCGAAAAAAGCAATAATTATAAATAAAAACAATTGCTTAAAAAATCTATATCTAGTGTTTTGCTGAAAAAAAGTAAGTATAAAAATAAAAGATAGCATTAAACCAAAAGGGCCACCTTCATTATAAAGTCCTCTTAATCTATTAGTATCATATACAACAATACTATTTTGTATCGATAGCAAACCTATTTTGACCAGTATATATACCAAAAAGAAGAATGCTGTAATGAGAATATTCCAATTCACTAAATAATCAATGATTTTCTTTGATTGATCTGTATTATTTTTAAATAATCTAAACGTAATAATACATAAACTAATGCATGTAACTAATTCAAAATAACGAGCAATAGTAATAACATAAGGCGCTTTAAATTTTGATGGTCCAAGAATATCAAAATGATGTGTCGAAGTAATAATAAGACCAAGAATCATTTCAATAGTAAAGAAAACAAAAAAGTAAAATATAAATTTATTGATTGATTTTTTTAAAAGAAATGGAGTTATTAACAACAATAAAAGCTCAGAAATTTTTACAAATCCTAACTTAACATCTGGCGTTTGAATACAAAAAGTAATCAAACAGACCGTTAAAATCAATTTAAGATTATTTGTATTTATTTTCACTTTTTACTAAAATCGATTTATAATTGAGCTTCTCTTTTTTACTTTTTAAGTTTCACCTCAACATTATATGCGGGGGCAAAATTGCGCAAAAATGTTTCTTCGTATATTTTTCTGGTTGTGTCATTGATATTAACCCAAATAAGAAATGGCCAATTTAAAGGGTTTTTACGCATAAACGTTATTTTTGAATACAACATTTCGCTAAACTGAAAATCAAAATAATAGTTACGATTATAGCGAATATTATCAATAAAAAAAGTGAATGTTCTAAACGAAAACATTTTCTTATGTGTAGGATCTATAAAATTATTACTCGATGTAAAATGCGGAACTCTAATTTCTACAATTCCTCCGGGTTTTAAAATCCGATGAATTTCTTTTAAAACTTTTATATATTCGACATGTTCTAAAACATCGTAACATAAAATATATTCAAAAAAGTTGTCTTCAAATGGAAGTTGATTTTTTTCAATATCACAAACTATATCAACACCAGGTAATTGTACTATATCTAAATTTACAAATCCTTCTTTAATATCATTTCCGCAGCCAATATTAAGCTTGTTTATCATTTTTTAAAAAGTTAAGTTTTGGAAATTTCAACATTAAAATTGCCCATAAAGATATCGAAATAAAGAATTCTGTAATATAAATTCCTGTTGCCATACCGTAGATTCCGAATTTTTTTGATAAAAATCCATTTACAACTACATTCAATAATACAGAAAATATCATGATAAAGGTTATTTTTTTTTGATTGTTAAAAACCATAAAAGTCATATATGGAACCATGTTCAAAGCAACAACTAAAGGAATCCAGGCATTATAAATTAAAAAATTGCTACACGCTAATCTGTTGGTTTTTAAAAAATAAGAGACTATCAAATCTGAAAAACCAGTTAGGAATAGTCCTGCTACGATCATTGAGATTAATAAAAAGATAAATAGTTTTTGAGCGAATAATTTGTAATCAAAGATACTTTTGGCAGCCAATTCACAAGCTTTTGGAAAAATACTTTGAATTATAAAAGAACCACAAAACTTAATGACCAATATAATTTTTTCGACCACGCAATAAATACCCAAAGCATACTCGTTTACAAATAATCCCAAAATCATAGGATTAAGATAAGCATTTGCATTAATAGAAATAACTTGAATAAAAATGGTAGATCCTGTTATTATTTCATTCTTAATAGCTAAAAAATTTGGTTTATAAAAACGCCAATTCAATCTAAAAAACAAGATAACAACTGAAAAAAAACAAGTTAAAAAATCAGATAATCCAATTGTTAAATTCACTAAAAACAAATTGGTTATATCATTGAGAAAAAAACAAATTATTAAAAAACTTACCCCTTTGCTCACCATAAAAAAATAAAAAAAATATTTGATTTTATGCAATGCCCGTAATATCCATAATGGGTTAAAAGCTCTGCCAATTAATATTGACAACGATGAGAAATATAAAAATGAATACTCATTTGCCTTTGGTAAAAAAGCATATATAGCTATTGAAAATAAAAGAGCTATTATAAATAAAATTGCTTTAGTATAACCTATTGTAAAGAAATATTTGTTTACAAATTCTCTATTATTCTCGTTTAATGTAACGTCTCGTGTTGCATTAATATTAAAACCATAATCTGTAATTGAAGCAATAAAAATAAAAATAGACTGAAACAAAATAACTAAACCAAAACCTTCAAGTCCACATTTTTTAATGATTATAGGAGAAATCAGTAACGGATAAATGAAATTGACGAAATTAATCGAAAACAAAAAAAAGGATGAATTAATATGCCTTCTATTTGCAACAATAGTTTCCGAAAATTTTGTTTTAAGCATTTTTTGAGCGTTAATTCTAAAGACCTTTTTGAGATTGTTTTCTATAAAATGCCCTAAACAGATAAATAAAACCGAAGATTAAAATAAACAAAAACGGTAAGATAATTTTTAGCTTTCCGTTAATAAATTTAGTGTTTTCAATATTTAAAGTAGAATTTATTTCCTTAATAGTTTTATCAAAACTTACTAATTTTAGTTTGTTTTTTCCTTGTTCATTAACTAAGTATTGCTTCGTTTTTATGATATCATTTAATTGCGTATTCTCGTTATAATACACCAATTTATCATTTTTACTAGTGTTTTTTACAGTGCTTGAAAACCCATTTAAAACATTGTCTATTTGGGCAATAATAGTATCATTTTGAGCAATTTGTTGTTCCAAGTTTTTGAATCCTATTTTTTGAATCGAATTAAAATATTCTGAACTATTCAAATATTTTAATAAAGGTTCTATAAATTCTTTTTCATCAACTAATTCATCTGAAATAAAAGAAATAGTATGAAAAGTGTAGTTTTTACTTGTAACATTATCTACTAACACTTTATTAATATCACCATCTTCAGCCATTAATTTTAAAAGTTCGAAATTTTGCTCTTTATCTTCTACAAATTTAAAAGCGTCAGAAACTGGTTTAATTTCTATTTTTTTTATTGCACTAGGATGAGAAATTCCAACAACCTTTTTTAAGAAAACAGTATCTCCAGAAGAAATTTTTGAATCAATTAGATCAATCTTTGAATATAAATAATCAACACTTCCAAAATTCGGTGTTACAATGATTTTATTTTCATATGATTCTCTATTAAAGTCTAAATACCATCCTAATCCGAATCCAAATATAAATAACGAAACAACAATGATCCAGTTTCGAACAAAAAACTGGATTAATCTAAAAATTGAACTGTTTATTCTATCGTAAAAACGACCAATACTTTTTGAAATCAGAAAAAGATCAATTTCTTGATCTTCATTATTCTGGGGTACTTTTGTACTCATTTATTGTTTTTATTTTACGTTGAAAATTTGTTCCAAAATTTTGATCGTAATCAAATACGTTGGTTTTACACCTGTTGTTCCTAATCCGCCTGAAGCTAATGTGCTTCCAGTTTCTAATGGATTATCTGAAGCATAATAAGCATAACGAACTTTGATATCGTGTGGCACACTTTTTCTGATTTTTGATGCTGATTGTATTGCTTTTTGATAATAAGAACCTTCCATTTCAAGACCAATTACTCCCCAAGTCGATTCGTGAAAGAATTTCAATAAATCCCTGTTTTGTAATGATGTTCCAAGAACGGTAACCATTGCGCCTTCAAAAACGGCAATGTCATTTCCTTCGAACATTGCGCCTGTTAATTCATTTTCGAAGAAATAATTATCCGCAGTTCCTTCATTTATATGCGCTGTCGGGATCATAATGTCGCCTTTTCCTCCTTCAAGAATTCCGGCTTTACCCATTATCGATACTGATTTTACTTCTAATTTTGTGTCTTTTTTATACGGTTTCAAAAGCTCATCGATCGTTTCGTAAGCTTGCTCACCAAAAGCATAATCCATTACAATAATAACAGGTTGCGCTTCGCCAAGTTCTGCTTTTGGAAATCCGGTTTTTGCCCAGTCAATTTTAGCCGTATCAAAAATCTGAACATCGATATTTGTTCCTGATGTATCCGGTAATGAAATCATTCCATTTTTCAGGGCTAAATCTTCTACATGACTTCTAATTTCTTTTGCGCCAGATTTACTTAATTCCTCATAAATAAAGAAATCAGATTTGTCCTTGAATTTTGTTTTTAACAAAGGCGTTGCAAAAATAGAATTCATTACACTGTGCATATTTGCACTAATAACGTGAATTGGTCTTTTTAAAAGATTATTAGCCTTTAAAACTTCCTTGATGTTTGTTGCCCAAATTTCACCATGAATATGATGTCCTAAACGCTCTCTTAAAACCGGACTAAAAGTTATGGTTCTTTTGTTGTTGTCAATAACTTCTTCAATCGCTAATTTTCCTAACCAATAAATAACGTGCAGGAAACGATCCGGATCATTCTCAGATCCAAAAGCGTCATAAATATCTAAAACTTCCTCAAACGTACGTCCTAAGATATTTGCAACGTGCGATATTGCTTTTTCTTTTTCAATCAAAGGCAATTTCTTAGTCTGCATTACAGCTTGTTCCAGCTTCATCCAATCGCGGGAAACTTCGCCGCCGTCATCTAACAAAACTCTATTTTTAATTTTATGTGATTCGATAAAAATGAAAGTCAAATGCGTCAGGATATCATAAATATCTGAACGTCCTCGCGTGATTTCAACATTCATTTGTTCCTCATCGATTCGGTAACAATTTCTTCTTCTTTTTGGAGGAACAATTGCCTGAAAATGTGATTTAGAATATCCTTCATCCGAAGTTAAATTAATAAATCGGCATTGCTCAATTCCTATCGGAAGACGTTCTATAACGTACAAAAGTCCGTTAAGTTCTACCTTTTCTTCGCCTATATTTCCGTAAATTTCCGGACGTAATGCTAATAATGATTCACGTAAACTATCACCCGAAACTCCCATTGGTTTATAAAAACCACGGTTAAATAAGTGACGCATTGTAATGTACATTTTTTCAATAGCAGCAGATGATTCCTGCGCTCTTGATCTTGATATATGTTTGGTTTCTTTCATGCTTATTATTTTAAAATCTTCTATTGAGAAGATGTAATAGGTAATATTTTATTGAACGAAATTAGGAATTAAAAATGTTAATTCGACTGAAATCTGTTCATGTTGTTATTTGATAACACTTATTTTAAATGAAGATTTACAATTTTAATTACTTCAAATTATCCGCAATCTTTCTATCATTCGATAATCTTGGCGTTTTATTTTGTCCTCCTAATTTTCCCTGAGATTTCATATATTCCTGAAATCCGTTTTTAGAAACTTTGGTTACAACCACTTTTCGCAAAACACTTCCGGTGATCAAATCATCATAATAGATATTTTGTTTTCTCATTGAAGCGTCTATTGCTTCTGCAAAAGTGTCCATATTTTCCGGTTCAGTTTCAAATTCAACCAACCATTCGTGATACGGCAATCCGCTTGAAGGATTAATTTGTGGTGCAACTGTAAACTCGTTAATTACAATCTTAGTTCCTTCTGTTGCTTCTTTCATCGCTTTTTCGACTTCATTTGCAATAACATGCTCTCCAAAAGCAGAAATGTAATGTTTGATTCGGCCAGAAACAATAACTTTATGCGGAAACAAAGAAGTAAATTGAACAGTATCTCCAATATTATAACGCCAAAGTCCTGCATTTGTCGAAATAATTAAAGCATAATTTACGCCAACTTCAACTTCGCCAACTGTATAACTTTTTGGATTTTCAGTAAAAAATTCATCGGCTTTTATGAATTCATAGAAAATTCCTGAATTCAACAATAGCAACATTCCTTTTGTTTTTTGAGAATCCTGATAGGCAAAAAATCCTTCAGAAGCCGGAAACAATTCAATGCTGTCAACTTTACGCCCAATCATGTTTTCGAACTTCGCGCGATATGGTTCATAATTTACACCACCGTAAATAAACAAGTTGAAATTCTTGAATAAATCGCCAATTTTCTTTCCTCCGCTTTTTTCCTGCAAACGCTCAAAATACATTTGAACCCACGACGGAATTCCGGAAATAATAGTCATATCCTGCTCGATTGTTTCCTCGACGATAGCATCTATTTTAGTTTCCCAATCTTCAATACAATTGGTTTCCCAAGATGGCATTCGGTTTTTTTGAAGATATTTTGGAACAAAATGTGCTCCAATTCCGGATAATCTTCCAAATTTGATTCCATATTTTTCAACTAAAATTGGACTTCCCTGCAAGAAAATCATTTTTCCATCAACAAAATCAGCATTTCCAGTTTCATATATATAATGTAGAATCGCGTTTCGTGATGCTTCGATATGATACGGCATTGATTCTTTGGTCAACGGAATATATTTTGCGCCGGAAGTTGTTCCTGAAGTTTTAGCAAAATATAATGGTTTTCCTTTCCAAAGAATATTTTTTTCGCCCATTCGAACCTTATCAATATAAGGTTTCAAATCTTCATAATCACGAATTGGAACACGTTTCTTGAAATCATGAACGGTTTTTATTTTATCAAAATGATGATCAACGCCAAACTCGGTTTCTCTTGCACTATTAATTAAACCTTTGAATATTTCTTGTTGAGTTTCTACCGGTTTTTTGGACCAAGCCAAAGTATCGTAGTATATTTTGGTTGCAAATAATTTTGCTGCTACTGATTTAATAGACATTTCTTATGGTATTATTTCTTGTCACTTTTGTTTTTACTTTGCTTTTTGTCAACAGACTCCTTCTCCACTTTTGAAACTTCTTCTCTTAATTTTATTTCTTCTTCTGAAGCGTTCATATTTACTTCTGAAGGTTCATCAACTTCTGCTAAAATCGAATCTTTATTAAATTTAGCATATTCTAATTCGCCTCTTAATACTTTTTGAATTCCGTTTATATAAGCTTCATTTTTCTTTAAAGCCGTTTCTAATGAATCAGATTTTATAGCCAATTCTGTAGCATTTCTTTTTAATTCAGAAGAAGAATATCCTGGAATAAATTCTCTTAAAGGCGTAAAAGCAATAATAAAAGTAGTTATTAAGATCAAAAATATTCCTCCAAGCGAAAAAACAACAAAGACATTCATCAACGTTAATTTGAATGAAAAAAGCTCTTCAAAAGTATCTTCATTCAAAATGACCAATCGGTTTTTGATAAATAATTTTTTCCTAAAATCGAATTTCTTCTTAGCCATTGCGGTTCTTTATGTAAGCAAATATAATAATTAATAGTCTTGTTGATGCCAGCTTAAATTTGATGAATATACTTAATTTAAGATTTTATAAAATATTTAACGTTGCTAAATACAAATATTTTAATCCAAAAACACTTTTTGTTCGTATATTTCTATATACCTTTGCGGTACAATTTAGAAAACAATTTGCTTCGGCATTAAATATACAATCATGGGAAGATTAGGTCTTACAGAAATCCTTGTAATAGTAGGTATTGTGATTTTACTTTTTGGAGGTAAAAAATTCCAGAATTAATGAAAGGTTTAGGAAGCGGAATCAAAGAATTCAAAAACGCTGCTAAAGACGATCAACCTGCTGCTGCCAAAAAAGAAGAGGAAGAAACAAAATAAGTATTTATATATCTTATTAAAACCCCAAATTACAATGTAGTTTGGGGTTTACTTTTTTATAAACTATACATAAATAAAAACTCCCAAATTAGATTCTAATTTGGGAGTTTTTATTTATTTGTCTTCCTGAGCAAAGTCGAAGGATTGGAATTTTACAAAACCATCGTCAACTGAATTCTCTTTCTATCTTCATCAACTTCAGTAACTTTTACATCAACATGTTGGTGAAGTTTTACCACTTCGTTTACGTCACTTACAAAACCAGCTTTCAATTGAGAAATGTGAACCAATCCGCTTTCTTTAATTCCGATATCTACAAAACAACCAAAATTGGTAATGTTATTAACAATTCCAGGCAGAATCATTCCGGTTCTCAAATCTTTGATTGATTTCACATTTGCATCAAATTCAAAAACCTTAGCTGACTTTCTTGGGTCTAATCCAGGTTTTTCAAGCTCTTTTATGATGTCTTTTAATGTAAGTAAACCAATTTCAGGTGTAATATAGTTTTCGGCCTTAATTAAGGCTGTTTTTTCTTTGTTTGCAATTAAGTCGTTTACCGAAAGTTTCAAATCTTTTGCCATCTTTTCAACAACCGGATAAGCCTCTGGATGTACCGCCGAATTATCCAACGGATTTTTAGCATTTGAAATTCTAATAAAAGCCGCACCTTGCTGATACGCTTTCTCGCCTAAGCGAGGCACTTTTTTTAGCTGTTTTCTATCTTCAAACGGGCCATTTTCTGAACGATATTGAACGATATTTTCCGCAAGCTTCTCTCCTATTCCACTCACATAACTTAGTAAATGTTTACTTGCCGTGTTAATATTGATTCCAACCGAGTTCACACAACGAATTACGGTATTATCTAATTCTTCTTTAAGTTTAGTTTGATCTACATCATGTTGATATTGTCCAACTCCAATTGCTTTTGGGTCGATTTTTACTAATTCTGCCAAAGGATCAGAAAGTCGACGTCCGATCGAAACTGATCCACGAACCGTTACATCATAATTAGGAAATTCTTCACGCGCAATTTTTGAAGCCGAATATACTGAAGCTCCAGCCTCAGAAACGATGAAAACTTGCAGCGGTTTATCAAACGCGATTTTTTTTATGAAAAATTCCGTTTCTCTTGAAGCTGTTCCGTTCCCAATAGAAATTGCATCAATTTGATACGCATTTACCATCGAACGGATTTTCTTGATCGCCATTGCTTCCTCATTTTGAGGCGCGTGCGGATAAATAGTTTCATTATATAATAAATCGCCTTTTTCGTCCAGACAAACTACTTTACAACCACTTCTAAATCCTGGATCGATTGCCAAAATACGTTTTTCGCCCAAAGGCGGCGCTAATAATAGCTGACCTAAATTATTCGCGAAAACCTGAATAGAATTTGCATCGGCTTTTGCTTTTGCTTCTTGCAACGTTTCATTTCCAATCGCCGGATTCAATAATCGTTTATAACTATCTTCGATCGCTAATTGCAAATGTGCCGTTGTACTATTTTGTTTTTTAATGATTATTTCGTCAATAACATCATAAGCTTCATCGATATCAACATCAACTTTCATCTTAACAAAACCTTCGTTTTCTGCACGAAGCATCGCTAATAAACGGTGTGAAGGCGCTTTTGTTAAAGGTTCTTCCCAATCAAAATATTGACTAAATTTTTGTGCTCCTTCTTCTTCAGCTTTCTTTTTTACAACTTTGGTTCCAATTGTTGCTTTTCGCTGATATAAACGTCTTAATTGTTTACGAACATAAATGTTTTCGTTAATCCATTCTGCAACAATATCACGTGCGCCTTGCATCGCAGCTTCTTCGTTAATAACATTTTCATTAAGATATTGTGTCGAAATAAAATCTACATCAACATCATTTTCAGACATAATGATTTTCGCCAATGGTTCTAAACCAAATTCGCGCGCAACATCTGCTTTTGTTTTTTTCTTCTTTTTATACGGAAGATAAAAATCTTCTATCTCTTGTAAATCAAAACTTTGCTCAATTTTCTGTTTCAATTCATGCGTAAGCGATTTTTGTTCTTCGATCGATTTAAGAACTGCTTCTTTACGTTTTACAATCGCTTCATATTCTTTATGAAGTTTTGCAATTTGCTCAATCTGAACTTCATCAAGATTTCCGGTTGTATCTTTTCGGTAACGCGAAATAAACGGAATCGTACAATCTTCCTCTAATAATTTAACCGTGTTTTGAATGTTAATCGCTGCTGTTTGAACAGTCTTGGCAATGAATTGAATATTAGTCATTCTTGTTTTATTTGAATCGCAAACATGCAAAGTGTTTCGAGAAGTTTGCAAATGTTTTATTATATTACTGTTTTAGATTTATCAAAACTAACATAAATCTTTTGATTATTTTTAATTCTAAATTTACTCCAGCTTTTTTTTCTCTGGTGGCAGAAAATTTTCTCCTGTTACAACACTTTTTCCAGTTTTATCTTCTAAAGCTATTCTTGCATTTTTTGCAATTGCACCGCCTTTTTTGCTTGCTTTCGCATTTTCTAAAAGTCCTTTTGCTTCATCACTTTCAGCAATTTGTCTAGTTGAAAGTTCTGCCAAAGCAGTAAAAATCAATTCTGCATCAGACATGTGATCTCTCAAATTTTGAGATTCTAGTCCTTTTACTTCTTTATGATTTTTTACTGATAATCCCGTCCATTCCTTATGAATAATGTTTGTAAGCATTGCAAATTCGTCTTTTTTCTCTACTCCTGATTCTTTCCAATAATCAGTCAATTTATTACGAGTCTCCTGCCCTGTCATTCTTTGCTGAATCCATTTTTCACTTCTACCTAAATTTTGCCAGTTTTCACGAGCACGATCTAAACTTTGAGAAGGATCTGCCAATTCCTGAAGTCTTTCATAACCAACTTTCGCCAGCCATTGTTTAAAAGGTTCTGCTTTTGGAGAAGGAATAGATTGAATTAAGCGTAATAAAGTTTCAGTATCTGCAGTATCTGTGAGTCGATTTTTTCCATCATCAGCTATCATTTTGAACTGTCGACAGTTTGTCGACAGTTCAAATCCCTCTTCTGTTTTGACTCTAATTTTCATTTTATACCAATAATCCCTTGGATTAAGGCTATCTGTTAAAATCTTAATCACATCAATTACTGAGAAATACCATATTTCTTTATCAGCATCATAATGACTTCTTACTTTTTTTTGTTCAAATAATTGTACTGGACTCATTGACTGTGAATTACATTATTACTTTGTCTTCCTAAATTTTAAGACAACTAAAATAATATCTTTGTTCATGATACTTATACCCATGAAAGTCTTTTTTATATCACTATTGTTTATAAACATCTTCGTTTTTATTCTTGCCGGATACGATAAAAATCAAGCCAGAAAAAATAAACGTAGAATTCCAGAAAATACATTGTTTTTCTTTGAAGCAATTGGCGGAACAATAGGTTTATTAACAGCTATGATTTTCTTTAGACATAAAACGAGTAAATCTTCTTTTATTATAAAATTCTCAGCAATTGTTTTTATTCAAATTTTAATTGCTGTTCTATTGTTTATTAACAACGTAAATATTTTTACAATTGCTTTATTTTTAAGTAATTAGCGATATAAAACTATAGATATTAACAATGTTAATAAGTCGAAAATAGTATTATAACAAACTGAAAATAAGCAATTTAAACAAAAAACCGGACGAATTTAAAAAATCCGCCCGGTGTATTTATCTTTATAGGTGCGAAGCACCCGATTTTTTTTGACTTTTTATTGACAAGCGATTTTATTCACTCTGTTTTGGTGTCTTCCACCTTCAAAAGCAGTTGTTAAAAACGTTTCAACGATTTCAACTGCTTGAGGAATAGACGTAAAACGCGCCGGAATACTAACAATATTTGCATCGTTATGTAAACGTGTTAAATAAGCAATTTCTTTAGTCCAGCATAAACCAGCTCTAACTTTCGGGTGTTTATTAACAGTCATTGCAATTCCGTTTCCACTTCCGCAGATAACGATTCCAAAATCAGCTTTACCTTCAGATACATCATTTGCAACCGGATGACCATAATCAGGATAATCAACAGAATCTTCAGAATCTGTACCATAATTAGTTACTTCATATCCTTTTGCTTTAAGCATCGTTACGATTGCTTTTTTATAATCTGGTCCTGCGTGGTCATTTCCTATCGAAATTTTCATCTTTGTGTATTATTAAGTTGTGTTATGCAAATTTACTTAAAGAATTTCTTAGCTGTGTACTATTTAGAAAAAAGTTAGCCACTAATTTCACGAATTACCACTAATTATTGTTCTTTGTAACAATCAAAAATAGTTTTAAAGACTAGAATTCAATTCGAGTAAATTTGTGAAATTCGAGACAAAAAAACCTTATTTTACAATTGCTTAGCTATCAAAAACTTAACACTTATCAACATTATTAACAACTCTATAAGTATCTCATAATCAATAAATAATATTCATTTATTTTGTTAAAATTTTATAATGTTAATAGTAAAAGCTAATTCGTTGATATTCAATTAACTTTAAGTTAACATTATTTGTTAATAAGTTGAGATAGAAAATTAGAAGTTTTTTTTGGTTGTGTCGAAAAAAAATCTAATCCAAAACCGGAATGAAATAACCTAATAAAGTTTCATGAATTTTTGGAAAAGTTATCAATATCAAAAATGCCATTTTCAACAAATATCAACATGTGAACTTATCTACAAAATGAATACTTTTTTGGTTGTTAACCGTTGTTAATTAAAATACAAAAAGTCTTATAAATTAGACTTTTAACCAAATATAAGTATGTTGATAACTCAAGATAACTAAGAGAAACTTCATTTCAATGCTTTTAAAAATAAATTTATAGCACATATTAACAAGCTATAATAACAAACAAAAATTAATTTAATTTAAATTTTTCTTTTTGTTGTATTTAATATATGTTGACAACTTTGAAAATTTTAAAAAGAAAAAAAATCTTGAAATTGAAAAATTAGATGAGTTTAAACAATTTTAAGTGGGTTATTAAGATTGTCTAGAATTTGCTGAACTTCTTCGAAATCGTTTGGATGAACTTTGAGTTTGATTCCGCCAAGTGCAGCCGAATACATTGGAGCCACAGAAAGGGTGATTTCGTTTTCGAAAAAATACGGAATTTCTTCTTGTTCTAATAAGTGTTTGAGAACTACGGTTTCGTGCTGATAATTGAATACTGCAATGGTTTTGAAGCTTTCCATAATGCGTCTTTTTGTAAAGATACGAAATGAGCATAACTAAAGGTTTTTCGCTAGCAGGAATTTTAAATATGCGAATTACAAATGACCTTTGAAAATCAATAAGTATCTCCTTTTGAAAGTTATATTTTTAATAATTTATTTGTTAAAATCTATAATCTGATATCTTATTTGTAATTTTAACTTTTTAAGAAAAGATATATGAGTAAGAAAATTAGAAAGCCGATAAAAAATGAGAAAGATTTCTCAAGCAAAATAATAAAAATTTTATCGCAAAGCCCAAATAAAGCATTCAATTACAAACAAATAGGAGCAAAGTTAGAACTTGATGATACAAAAAGCAGAAATCAGATTATAAAAGATTTAAAAATTCTGGCTGCTTCAAAGAAAATTATAGAAACTGAACCTGGTAAATATTTAGTAAAAGCAGAGAGTCAGGATTATTACGAAGGAACAATTGATATGACGAGCAGAAAAACGGCCTATTTTATTTGTCCGGATTTTAGTGAAGATGTTTTTATCCCAACTAATAATTTGAATCGTGCCTTAGACAAAGACAAAGTAAAAGTTTATGTTTATAACCGAAGAAAAGGGAAAAGACCTGAAGGTGAAGTTGTTGAAGTTGTAGAAAGAAACAAAACAGAATTTGTAGGAGTTATAGATATTCAGGCAAATTTTGCTTTTGTATCTACCGCAAATCCTAAAATGTATACCGATATTTTTATTCCTAAAGATAAAATTGGAGAAGCAGAAAATGGTGATGTTGTTTTAGTTACCATTGAAGATTGGCCAAAAAGAGCTGATAGTCCGTTTGGATCTGTTATAAGAGTTTTAGGAAAACCAGGAGAACACAATACTGAAATCCATGCAATTTTAGCCGAATATGGTTTACCGTCAGATTTTCCGGTAGAAGTAGAGGTTTATGCACAAAAAATAGATACTTCGATTCAGGAATCTGAGATTGCAAAACGTCGTGATATGCGTGATACACTTACGTTTACGATAGATCCAAAAGATGCAAAAGATTTTGATGATGCATTGTCTTTCAAAAAGTTAGAGAATGGAAATTACGAAATTGGTATTCATATTGCCGATGTTTCGTATTATCTTGAAGAAGGAACAATCCTTGATGATGAAGCTTATCAACGTGCAACTTCAGTTTATTTGGTCGATAGAGTAGTGCCAATGCTTCCTGAAGTATTATCTAATTTTGCTTGTTCGCTTCGTCCAAATGAAGAGAAATATACATTCTCAGCCATTTTTGAAGTTTCAGAAGAAGCCAAAGTTATTAACCAATGGTTTGGTAGAACTGTTATTTATTCAGATCAGCGTTTTGCTTATGAAGAAGCGCAATACATCATTGAAACAAAAGATAGTACGATTCCTGTTGATATTTCAATTACCGGAGAATCTTATACCGTTTCTGATGAAATTACAAATGCTACTTTAAAATTAGATGAATTGGCTAAGATTCTAAGAAAGAAAAGAATGGCAAATGGAGCTATTTCTTTCGATAAAGTCGAAGTAAAGTTTAATCTTGATGCTGAAGGTGAACCAGAAGGAGTTTATTTTAAAGTTTCTAAAGATGCGAATCATCTTATTGAAGAATTTATGCTTTTGGCCAATAGAAAAGTGGCTGAATACATTGGAAAACAGAAGAAAACATTTGTTTACAGAATTCACGATGAACCAAACGAAGACAAGTTAATTGCAATGCAAACCGTAATTGCTAAATTTGGTTATAAAATAGATTTTAGAAACAAAGGAGATATTTCGAAATCATTGAATGCTTTGATGGAAGAAGTAAACGGTAAAAAAGAACAAAATTTAATTGATACTCTTGCTATTAGAAGTATGAGTAAAGCCAAATATTCGACAGAAAACATTGGTCATTACGGATTAGCTTTTGATTATTACAGCCATTTTACTTCGCCAATTCGTCGTTATCCAGACGTTATGGTACATCGTTTACTGCAATATTATTTAGATAATGGCGCTTCTGTAGATGAAGAAGTTTATGAAACAAAGTGTTTACATTGTTCGAATATGGAAAGTTTAGCAACAAATGCTGAACGCGATAGTATTAAATACATGCAGGTTAAATACATGCAGGATCACCAGGACGAAGAATTTCTTGGAGTTATTTCCGGAGTTACTGAATGGGGAATTTATGTTGAAATTGTTTCTAACAAATGCGAAGGAATGGTAAGAATCAGAGAAATAAAAGATGATTATTATACTTTCGATGAAAAGCAATATGCTTTAGTTGGAGCAACTTCAAATAGTGTATTGCAATTGGGAGATGAAATTTATGTAAAAGTAAAAAATGCTGATTTAGTGAAGAAACAACTGGATTTTCATTTTTTACGAAGAGCAGAATAAAGGTTTAATTTAAAAAATAAAAGTATGAAAAAGTTAATTATTGGAGCGGCAATTTTATTTGTTCAAATGTCTTTTGGTCAGGTTACCAAAGATGTAGGTGATTTTGATACCGTTAAAGTATTTGATAAGTTGAGTGTAAAATTGGTTCCATCTTCAGAAAATAAAGTAGTTATTAAAGGAACTCGTGAATCAGAAGTTGAAGTTGTTAACAAGAAAGGTGTATTAAAATTAAGAATGCCTTTTCCGAAGTTATTATCCGGAAATGATTTAGATATAACGCTTTATTATAAACATTTAGAACTTATTGATGTTAATGAAGGTGCTAATGTAACAAGCAAAGATGCCATAAAAGCTACGTCTTTTAAAGTAAGTGCTCAGGAAGGCGGAACTATTGATGTTAATTTAGATGTTGATAAGTTAAAAGTGAGTTCAGTTTCAGGAGGTTCTATAACTTTGTCTGGTAAAGCAGCAAATCAGGATGCAAGTTTAGGAGCTGGCGGATATTTACTAGCTAGTAAATTAAGTACGTCTCAAACTACTGTAAGCGTTTCTGCGGGAGGAAAAGCAGATGTGAATGCTTCTACCCTTGTAGATGCAAAAGTAAGCGCAGGAGGCTCTATTTACATTTATGGTAAACCGAAACAAATTAATCAGAAAACAGTCTTTGGAGGTAAAATCGAAGAGGTAAAATAACAAATTGTATTTGAATGATAAATGATATTTTGGCTGGACTGCCATGGGGACTTTTTTTAAGTTTTATGGTAGGTCCAGTATTTTTTATATTACTTGAAACCAGTATTACAAAAGGATTCAGAGCTGCTTTAGTCTTTGATCTTGGAGTAGTATTAGGTGATATTTTTTTTATAGCAATCGCTTATTTAGGAAGTTATAGATTAATTCAGAGTTTAAAAGACAAACCGGCACTTTTTATTTTTGGTGGAATTATCATGTTGGCTTATGGTTTAATTTCTTTCATAAGATTAAGAAATGAAGAAAAAATCGACGATGAAGAAATTGATCGTGATATTATCAAAAGAAACTACGGAAGTTTGTTTGTAAAAGGATTTTTACTGAACGTTATCAACATTGGAGTTCTAGGTTTTTGGTTGGCAGTTATTATTTCTGTAGGACCAAAATTAGAAATGCAAAACTCTAGAATGTTTACTTTTTTTACTTCTGTAATCATTACTTATTTGTTAGTTGATTGTTTTAAAATTCTATTAGCCAAACAATTAAAATCTAAAATGACACCTTCAAATATTATTAAAATCAAAAAAGGAATCAGTATTGTTTTAATGGTTTTTGGATTTGTTTTGATGATTCAAGGTTGGTTTCCAAAAGAAAAAGAAATGGTTAAAAATGCTTTTGAGAAGATAGAGAAGTAGAACATTTACTATGGTTAGAAAAATACTTTTATTCTTCTTTTTTTCTTTTTCACTACATATTGTGGCACAAAAAGATTCTTTAGTTGTTGATAAATCTAATCTGGCTGTAGTTTCTGCTGATAAATTAAATGTGGTTTATAGAGGAGTTTCAAATCCAATTTCTATTGCAATTCCAAATTGTAAATCATTTACTGCAACTGGTGTAGGATTAAATAAAATATCAGAAGGAAAGTATTCACTAAGTCCTGGATCAGGTCTCTTTTCAGTAATTAAACTTGATGTTGAATTGAATGATGGTTCTAAAATTACAGAGGAACATAAATTTAGAATAAAGGAAATTAAAAGTTTTTTTTTCGCGACAATTAATGATAAAAATTGTTGTGAAAAATGTATTTTAGAAATGACTAAAGAGGAGCTTTTAGATTCTAGACTTGGTTTTGGTTTGCCTGATTATTTCCTTTTCGATTTGAATATTTCAAAATATAAAATAAACAGTTTTATTATAAAGTTTTCTAATAATAGTAGGATTGTGGTTGATGGAAATAGGTTTAATAATGATGTTAACAACACAATTAAAAAGCTAAAAAAAGGCTCTATTTTCGTAATTAATGATATTGGTTATTCTTGCCCTGGTTCTGAGAATTATCTTTTACCAAGACTTGTTCCAATTAAAGTTATGATTGTAGAAAAAGAAGTACAGGAAAACTATTATGAAAATAAAGAGTTTATTAGAGATAGTATTCGAAGAATAAAAAGTGAAAAGAAACTTTTAAAAAGATAAATTAAACCTCTGAATTTCAGAGGTTTTTTTATTCTTAAAACTTTGAATTGAAATTAGTTTGTCATTTCAAGGAAGGAGAAATGACACAAGAGATTCCGTAAACAAAATCGTCAATCTTTATCGAATTACAAGTGTGATTTCTCGTTCCTCGAAATGACAAGTTTGTGGAAAAAATTAGGCACAAAAAAAGAGACACATTTCTGTATCTCTTTTTGAGGCATCGTCCGGATTCGAACCGGAGTAGGAGCTTTTGCAGAGCCCAGCCTAGCCGCTCGGCCACGACGCCATTACTTGAACGGATGGCAAAAGTAACTAAAATCTTTAAATTTCAAAACTTTAAAATGAAGTATTTTTAAAATTTTGCTTTTTATTTTAAAGAATTACTTTCTAATTTCGGTCATTTTTATAGTAACTGTTTCAACATCACCACCTATAGGAGGATTTATTTTAGAAACCCAAACAGTTGTTTTTTCTACAGTTTTTATTTCTGCAAGTACACGATTATTGATTCTTTTGGCAACATGTTCTAATAAATGAGAACGAATTGCCATTTCTTCGGTAACAATTTTGTTTAAATGTACATAATCAACCGTGTCTAATAAGTGATCGCTTTCTGCTGATTTCTCTAAACTAGCTTTAATTTTTAGATCTACTGTGTAGTCAGATCCAATTTTTCCTTCTTCAATCATACATCCGTGGTATGAAAAAGTACGAATGTTTTTTAATTTTATGATTCCCATTTTTATAATTTTATTCTTGTAATGTTTGGATCTTGGTGATTGGATGTTACAGCTTGTATTGAAACTATTTTTTTGTTTTCATCAACTGTAAAGTGGATAGTGTAAGGAAATTTTTTTAATGGTAAAGTTCTAACTATATTATATTTTTCTTCGAAAAAAGGTATGTTTCCTAGTGTTTTACTATAATTTTTAAATTCTGAATAAAATGTTTTACCTAATCCTTTACTTTTATTTTCATAGTAATCAGCTGCTTCATCAACTTCAAGTTTTGCTCGTGAAAGTATTTGAAGTTTAAAATTATTTACAGCCATTTCTTATCCATTTCTTTTTCAAAATCTTCCCAACTAATATAATCTTCTGGCTTAGCATTTTTCATACGTTCCAGAACCATTTCTTGTTGCCATAACGGAACCTCATTCTCAATATTTTCATCTATAGAAACATCAGGAATATGTTTGAAAAAGTTTATAAAAGTTTCGTAAAAATCGTCTGGAATTGTAACAGTTAATTGTCTCATAACCTTGAATATTTATGCAAAAATAGTGATTAATTTAATTTAAAGTCTCTTAACCCTAATCCTCGATCTATCATCTATTTTTTTATCTTTGCTAAAATTACTATAAAATAATGGCATCAGAAGAGAAATCACTCAATTTTATTGAACAAATCATAGAAGAAGATCTTAAATCAGGTCTATCACAAAATAAGCTTCACTTTCGTTTTCCACCAGAACCTAATGGTTATTTACACATTGGTCATGCAAGTTCTATTGCATTAAATTTTGGTTTAGGAATTGATTATCAATCTCCTGTGAATTTACGTTTTGATGATACAAACCCTGAAAAAGAAGAACAGGAATTTGTTGATGCAATTAAAAAAGATGTTGAATGGTTGGGTTATACCTGGGCAGAAGAACGTTATGCTTCTGATTATTTTCAACAATTGTATGATTGGGCAGTCTTATTGATTAAGAAAGATAAAGCTTATGTTGATAGTCAATCTTCTGAAGATATGGCGATTCAAAAAGGAACTCCATCTACAACAGGAAGTGATTCTCCTTATAGAAATCGTTCTGTTGAAGAGAATTTAGATTTATTCGAAAGAATGAAAAACGGTGAATTTGAAGCTGGAACTCACATTCTTCGTGCAAAAATAGATATGAAATCAACTAATATGTTGATGCGTGATCCTATCATGTACAGAATTTTACACAGACATCACCATAGAACTGGAGATGATTGGAAAATTTATCCAATGTACGATTGGGCACACGGACAAAGTGATTATTTAGAAGAGATTTCACACTCATTTTGTACACTTGAATTTTTGCCTCATCGTGAATTATACGATTGGTTTTTAGATCAGATTTTAGATGAAAATAAACTGCGTCCAAAGCAAAGAGAATTTGCGAGACGTAACTTATCACATACTGTTGTTAGTAAAAGAAAATTACAGCAACTAGTTAAAGAAAAGCATGTTAACGGTTGGGATGATCCTAGAATGTCAACAATTTCTGGATTAAGAAGACGTGGATATACGGCTGCTTCTTTGCGTAATTTTGCTAACACAATTGGTATTGCAAAACGAGATAATTTGATTAATGTATCGGTTTTAGAATTTTGTATTCGTGAAGATTTGAACAAAATTGCACCTCGTGTAATGGCTGTTTTAGATCCTGTAAAATTGGTAATTACAAATTATCCTGAAGGAAAAGAAGAGTGGCTTGAAGCCGAAAATAACCAGGAAGATGAAAATGCAGGTTTCAGAAAAGTACCTTTTTCACGTGAATTATATATCGAAAGAGAAGACTTTCTTGAAGAAGCTCCAGCGAAGTTTTTCCGTTTAACTTTAGGAAAAGAAGTACGTCTTAAAAATGCGTATATCATTAAAGGAGAAAGTGTTATAAAAGATGCAGAAGGAAATATTACAGAAATTCATGTAACTTATGATACTGATTCTTTAAGCGGAAGTGGGACAGAAGCTAGTCAAAGAAAAGTGTCTGGAACATTACATTGGGTTTCTATTTCGCATGCAATTGAAGCAGAAGTTCGTATGTACGATCGTTTGTTTACAGATGAAGCTCCGGACAGTTATAAAGAGAAAAATTTCTTAGATTTTGTCAATCCAAATTCATTAGAAATCATCACTGGATATGTTGAACCAAGTTTATCAACATCACAAAATGAAGATAAATTTCAGTTTCAACGTTTAGGATATTTTACTGTTGATAGAGATTCAACTGCTTCAAAATTAGTGTTTAACAAAACAGTTGGACTTAAAGATGCTTGGGAAGAAAAAGGTAAAAAAGAAGAAAACAGCATCAATAATTCTTTAAAAGATATCAATAAATATTTTAAAGTTGAGACTAAACCGGAACGCATTGCAATTGAAAGTGCAATAGGGGAGAGCATCAAAAATGTTTCAAGTTTTTCTTTACTACAAAATTCATTAAAGAAGAATATTAACAATAATAAGGGTTCATTGTTATTTGCTCAATTTATTTTGAAATATTCAATTTTGAAATCTAAGGATTTTGAAGAAGACGATATTAAAAAATTATATACAATGTCTTTAAGAAGTGAATCGACTTATGTTAGATCAAAAGCACTTTTGAATTTAAGAGATTTAGAAAATGAAAGTTTCAGAAATCAATTTGAAGAAGAAATTTTGAAATTAAATGCAAATCCACCAAAAAATGCTTCGGAAAGAGAAATTGAAATTCTTGCCGAGCTATTAAAAAAATAATATCATTAGAATCTATTGAAAAGCGCTTTTTATAAGCGCTTTTTTTATTATTTATATTTTCTATTAAAAATGTAAATTTTATAGAATTTTTAGATCAAAAGTGACCTTCATAAATTAATTTTAAGCTAAAAATTTACTTATTACATCTCTTAACTCATCTTTTTAAAAATCGTTAAAAATTAAGCTTTATTTTAATTTTAGGTCTTATTTTGCTTTACTTTCAGGTTTATTAACAATGAATTGTTTATAAAGTTAAGAATAGAACCGATTTTATAAATTCAAGTAATATTTAGATCGAAAACTGAAATTTTAGACAAGAATAGCAAATTTTACTTTAAATAAATTTTAATGATTGATTATTATAATTTGAAAGATTTTGTAAATTATATATAAAAACTATTATTAATTTAAAAATAATAGATGTTTTAGATTAAAAATGACATTCATAAATTGATTTTAAGCTATTTTTTCATTTCTTCCATCTCTTAACTCGTCTTTTGAATAATCGTTGATTTTAGCTCTTTATTTTAGTTTTTAGCGTTATTTTTCTCAGTTTAACGGGTTATTAACATACAATTGTTTATAAAGTTAGTATTTTTATCAGACTGTCAAATGAGAAAAGCTTTTTCGACAATTTGAAATAAAAGTTGAGAATCGAAATTGAGTTAGACTAAAGTTTTAAAAATGATTAGTTTTTGATTTTAGTTTTTAATTCTAAATCTGAATTCTCGCCAATTGTTTTATGTTCTAATTTTTATTGTGATTTGGTTTTGATAATACTTCAGCGTAAAAGTATTTTTTCAAGATGATTTCATAATAGTAAAATATCATAGAATTATTTATTTGCTAATAGTTTCAAATTTTGATTTTCATCGTTTGACTATAAACAATTTAAAAATTTAAAATTTATTTACTTATGAAAAGTATCATTTTTACGCTATCAATTTTATTTGCAAATATTGCAATTTCTCAAACACATCAAATTACAAAACATAACGGTGAACAACTTGATGTTAATTTTATAAAACTGGAAAATGATCTGGTTTATTATTCTTTCAACGGAAGTGCCGAAGAACATAAAATTAGCAAATTTGCCGTTTCTCAATTAACAAACAAGCAAACAAATAAAACTCAAAAAATTTCAGATAAAGTAATAGTAGATTCAAAATCAGATTATAAATTTGTTACAGTTTTGCCTCAGGAAAAGACAATAGGTTTAAAACAAGTTGCTAACTTTTCCGGAATTTCAACAAAGACAAAAGGGGAACCGCCAATTGCAAATCAAAAAAATACTGCTTTGAGAATCAAAACACAATCGGCTTCAAATGGATATCCGTTTGTAAGCATTGTTGAAAAAGCCGATGGAAAATATGAAGCTGTAGCTTATGTGTATTAAATTTATTGTTAAATTTTAGTAAATAGTATTTAGCTGGTATTTTATAATTTAAAAAATGAGTACCTTTATTAATCATTTAAATTTTAATATTATGTCAAAGAACTTAAATACAGTAGCAGCAATTTTGGGTGCTGCCGCCGCTGGTGCAGCGATCGGAATTTTATTTGCTCCTGACAAAGGATCTAAAACTCGTGCTAAACTTAAAGAAGGTTTAGATGATGCAACACACAATTTGAAGGATTCACTTTCTGCAAGTTCTGAAGTTTTGCGTGAAAAATTTACACATGCAAAAGAAAATTTAGATGGAACTTATGGAGAATTACTTTCTAATATGAGTTATAAAACAGAAGAGGTTATCAGTTTTTTGGAATCTAAACTTGCTGATTTAAAAGCACAAAACGCTAAACTTCAAAAATAATAATCCAGGAAGCACAAAGCTCAATGTGATTTTGATAGTTGTTTTGGTTATTTTAATTTTAGAATGATCAAATTGCAATTATTTTATCATGAGTTTTGTGCTTCTTTTTTTAAATTAAAATAACAATTATGGCTTTTGAAGAATTAAAAGAAAATACTGAAAACATTCAGGATCAAGCTAAAGTTTACCTGGAAAGTCACTTAGCTTATTATAAGCTTTGGGGTTTTAAGGTTGCAATGAAATCAACAACTTTAATTTTTAAGTTTACTTTGATTTTGTTAGGATTAAGTATGTTTTTACTTTTTGGATCTGTTGCCGCAGCATTTGCTTTTAGTACTTTATTTGGTAGTTATACTTTAGGATTTCTGACAGTAGGAGGGATTTACCTTGTAGTTACAATTCTAATTTTCTTCATAAAAGACAAGTTTGTTGAAGGTCCAATTTTGGAAAAATTTTCAGAAATCTTTTTTAATGACTAATTATGGAAACTAAAAAATACTCATCATACGCAGAAATCGAAAGAGATTTAGAAATTCTGAAATTAGAAAAAGAGATTAATTATCAGAAATTAGTTTTAAGTTTTGAGAAAACTAAAGAAAGTATAACACCGCATAATATAGTAAATGGATTTTTATCTTCTTATAAAGAATACTTTTCAAATTCATATGTAAGCATTTTGCAATCAATTTTACCATATATTATTGGTTGGTTTATCAATAAAAAAAGAGGCAAATAGCCTCTTTTTTATTTTATGTAATTTATTTTACTTCCGGTTGAATGTCATCTTCATAACCAGATTGTGGTTCAATAGGTTTTGGTTTCACAATTTTTTTATTGTTTTTCTTCATCATTTCACCAACTTGATTTGAAGCTGTAAAAGATGCAACCATATTATTCAACATATCACTGCCGGCTTGAGGAGAATTTGGTAACAAAATTAAATTAGAATTTGCATCGGCACCAATTGCTTGGAGTGTATCATAATGTTGAGTTACTACAATTAGGGCAGAAGCTTCTTGAGAATTTATACCAACATTGTTCAAAACTTCAACACTTTCTACTAAACCTCTGGCAATTTCACGACGTTGATCTGCAATACCTTGACCTTGTAAACGTTTACTTTCGGCTTCAGCTTTTGCTTTTGCAACGATTCTGATTCTTGAACTTTCAGCTTCAAATTCAGCCGCAGTTTTTTCTCTGTCAGCAGCATTAATTCTGTTCATTGCATTTTTTACCTGAATGTCGGGATCAATATCCGTAACCAAGGTATTGATAATATCGTATCCGTAAGTAGTCATTGCTTCATTCAATTCTCTTTTTACAGCAATTGCAATATCATCTTTTCTTTCAAAAACGTCATCCAATTTTAGTTTAGGAACTTCGGCACGAACGACATCAAATACATAAGCTGTAATTTGATCGTGTGGATATTCTAATTTATAAAAAGCATCATATACTTTTTCCTGAATCACTTTAAACTGAACCGAAACTTTCATTTTGATAAAAACGTTGTCTTTAGTTTTGGTTTCGATGATAACATCAAGCTGTTGAATTTTAAGCTTTACACGTCCGGCCAATCTGTCAACTATTGGAATTTTTAATTGTAATCCTGAATTTCTCACGCTGTGAAATTTTCCAAATCGTTCTATAACTACAGAAGATTGTTGCTTGACAGTAAAGAACGAAGACATTAAAATAAATAATCCGAAGACTATAATGATAATAAATGCTGTACCCATGATGATATTGATTTAGTTTTTTATTAATTTTTTAAAATTACGAATAATATAATTAGTTTGATATCTATATATTTTCTTTAGAAGATTTTTTCTGTTAAAATTTATTCTATTTTTGGTTTAAAATTTAACCAAAACAAAATTTATGAAAAAAATTCTCTTTTACTTTTTATTATTATCGTCTTTCGCTTCGAAAGCTCAGATCAATGTTAGTTTTTATGCAGATCCAGATGAATTAAAACAATTGAAAACTCGCCCGTTACTTGTTGAAGTTATTGAGGAAGATGAAGATGTTTTAAAGAAATTAGATAAACCAAAGAAGGCTGACGAATTAGCTGATTACAAAAAATTTATAGTTGATTTTAATAGAGACTTTAAAATTTATGCTCAAAAATATTGGACATTCACCGATAAAATGGAGTTTAAAACAAGTACAGAAATCAAAGCTTTACAAAAAGCAAAAGATAAATCGTATGCTGTTTTAAGATTAGTTCAGCTAAATGATAAAGGTTATTGGGGAGTGAAAACAAATCAAAATGTTCCTGCAATTGCATTTACAAGAATTGAAAGTAATATTATTAAAACAGATTCAAAGATTTATTTGCCGTCTAGAAATTTAAATAATGATAAGTCTTTATCTGAAGCAGATTATAAATATGCTTTAACAATTTTGCAAGCTAATGTAGATTGGATTATTGCTAATAATAAAGTTTTAAATTTTGATAAGTATGCTGAAAAAATGGCTAAAGAAAATGTTTCTAAATTAAAAGGGAAGACATTATTAGTTGAAGATAATATGTTAGCAAAAGGTAGAACAAAAGAAGCTGCTATAAAAAATTATGGTGGAGATTTAAAGTTCGTTCCTGAAGCTGAGTTAAATGATGCGCTTGTTAACAAAGCAAAAAATACTGCTGTAATTTATACAGCTCCTTACGGAATTGTGAAGTCGAATGCACCATTTGTATCGATGTCTACAATTGTATATTTTAAGATTATTGTAGATTGTGAGACGAATGAAATCCTGTGGTTGTATATGCCAGGAGCTATGAATTGGGGAGCAAATATGTCAAACCAATTAACGGAAGGCGAATTTAAAGTCATGGCCGATTTAAAAATCATATAAAAAAAAGCTCCCAATTTGGGAGCTTTTTTGTTTTTATAAGGTAGCAATTGCTTTCTGAATTCTTGATATGGTTTCTTCTTTTCCAATGATTTCAACAATGTCAAATAGGTGAGGACCTTTAAGAGCTCCAACCAAACTTAAACGGAAAGGTTGCATAACTTTCCCCATTCCAATTTCGTTTTTAGTTAACCAATCTTTTACAATAGTTTCAATATTTACAGAAGTAAAATCTTCTATATTTTCAAGAACCGAAATTAATTCCTGCATCAAAGTTGGAGTTTCTTCTTTCCAGTTTTTACTTGCTTTTTCATCATAAGATGTTGGAGCCTGGAAAAAGAAATCAGTCAAATCCCAAAATTCAGAAACAAAATGAGCTCTTTCTTTAATCAAAGAAACGATTCTTGTAACATCGAATTTAGAAATTTCAACACCTTTTTCTACTAAAATAGGAGAGAAGCTTTTCGCTAAATCTTCATTATTTTGTTTGATTAAATATTGGTGATTGAACCATTTGTTTTTCTCCGGATCAAATTTTGCTCCAGATTTATGAACTCTATTCAAGTCAAAAGATTCTACAAGTTCTTCTAATGAGAATAATTCTTTGTCAGTTCCATCATTCCAACCTAACAAAGCAAGGAAGTTTATAACCGCTTCCGGAAAAAATCCTTTCTCTCTGTAACCTGATGAAATGCCTTCTTCAGTTTTCCATTCTAATGGAAACACAGGAAACCCTAATTTATCACCATCTCTTTTTGATAATTTTCCGTTACCAATTGGTTTTAAAATCAAAGGTAAATGTGCAAATTCCGGAGCATCCCAACCAAAAGCTCTGTATAATAAAACGTGAAGTGGCATTGATGGCAACCATTCTTCACCACGAATTACATGTGAAGTTTCCATCAAATGATCATCAACAATATTTGCTAAATGGTACGTTGGCATTCCGTCACTTTTAAATAATACTTTATCGTCAAGTAAACTAGTTTCGAATTTTACATCACCACGAATTATATCTTTTAAATATAAAGTTTCATCAACCGGAGTTTTAAAACGAATCACATAATGTTCTCCATTTGCAATTCTTTTAGTAACTTCTTCAGCAGAAACTACTAGAGAAGTATCTAACTTTTCACGAATTGTATGATTGTAAATAAATGTTTTTCCTTCAGATTCTTGTTCTTTTCTTAAAGCATCAAGAGCTTCCGGAGTATCAAAAGCATAATATGCCCAACCAGAATTGATCAGTTGATCAGCATAAGTTTGGTATAATTCCTTACGATCACTTTGTCTGTATGGACCAAATTTTTCGTTTTTTCCAACAGTTTCTTCAGGAGAAATTCCTAACCATTCCAGCGCTTCCATAATATAAGCTTCGGCACCAGGAACAAAACGAGTCTGATCTGTATCTTCAATTCTTAGATAAAAAACGCCATTATTTTTTTTGGCAAATAAATAATTAAATAGGGCAGTACGAACTCCGCCAATATGTAAAGGTCCTGTTGGACTTGGTGCAAAACGCACACGAACTTGCTTTGACATTTGTTTAAATTTTGATGCAAAGATACAACATTCGTCAAAAGTCAAAAGTCGAAAGTCTGAAAGCTTTTGCGTTAAGATGGTAACTTTTGACTTTCGACTTTTGACTTTCAAACTTATACTTATAATTAGTACTTTTATGGGTTATAAATAAAACAGATTCATTTTGAAAACAACATCTGCTATATACCAAAAGCTAGAAGCATTTATAAAGAAATATTATACGAATGAATTGATAAAAGGATCACTTCTTTTTATTGGTTTTGGATTATTGTACTTTCTGTTTACGCTCTTTATTGAATATTTTCTTTGGTTAAAACCATTAGGAAGAACATTATTATTTTGGATATTTATAGGAGTAGAAGTTTTTCTATTATTCCGATTTATTTTATTTCCAATTTTTAAGTTGTTCAAACTTCAAAAAGGGATCGATTATAATCAGGCTTCAACTATTATTGGAAATCATTTTACAGAAGTAAGTGATAAACTAACTAACTTTTTACAATTGTCAGCGTCTGAGAATTCGATAGAAAGTTCGGAGTTGATGTTGGCTTCGATAGAGCAAAAAGCAAATTCATTGCAACCAATTCCATTTGGAAATGCGATCAATTTTAAAACGAATAGAAAGTATTTGCCATTAGCAATTATTCCAATTTTGCTTTTTGCAGTGTTTTATATTTCTGGAAATAGTAATGTAATTTCTCAAAGTTTAAATAGAGTAGTACATTTCAATGCTACATTTTTACCTCCGGCACCTTTTAAATTTGTGCTTTTAAATCAGAATTTGCAAACAGAACAGAACAAAGATTTCGTTATCAAAATGGAATCTGTTGGGAATGTTGTTCCTGAAAATGTGATGATTCATATTGGTAATGAAAGTTATTTTATGGAATCATCTCAACCTGGAAAGTTTGAATTCAAGATTGAAAAACCAGTTTCGAATGTGGAGTTTTCTTTCGAAGGAAATTCAGTTTCATCTGAAGAATACGAATTGAAAGTAATCACAGTTCCATCGATTGCCAACTTCGAAATGGTTCTAAATTTCCCATCTTATCTAAAAAAGAAATCAGAAACTATTCAGGGAACTGGAAATGCAATTGTGCCAGAAGGAACTTTGGTGACTTGGAAAATGAATACACAATCGACTCAGGAGATTGTTTGGAAGGATGAAAACTCAGTTTTTAAGTTCAATAAAGCCGAAAATGAGTTTAAATTGGCTAAAAATATCAGTCAAAATACAGAATATCAAATCCTTACTTCAAATAATAAGGTCAAAAACTACGAAAAACTGGATTATCAGCTGTCAGTTATCAAAGATCAGCATCCAACAATTGCAGTTTCGCCTGCTCCGGATAGTTTGAAGTTGGATAAGAATTATGTTTTAGGAAGGTTAGGAGATGACTATGGTTTGTCTAAATTACAAGTTGTTTATTACGAACGCAACAAACCAAACACTGCAAAGCGTGGAACCATTCCGGTGAAGTCTGGAGTATTTGATCAGTTTGTTTTTAACTTTCCAAGTAATCTTGCTGTGCAGGAAGGAGTATCTTATGAATACTATTTTGAGGTTTTTGATAACGATGCACCTCATGGTTTTAAGAGTACAAAGTCTTCTGTTTTTTCGGATCGTGTTTCTACTACAGATGAGATTCATGATATGGAATTGCAACAGCAAAATGATAATATCAATAGTTTAGAAAAATCTTTAAAGAATCAAACGAAGCAGTTTTCTGAAATGGATAAGATTCAGAAAGCAGGAAAAGAGAAAGATAATTTAGAGTTTAAAGATCAGCAAAAGGTTAACGATTTTATCAAACGTCAGAAACAACAAGACGAATTGATGAAGCAGTTTGCTGAGAAAATGAACAAGAATTTGGATAAATTTCAATCTGAAAAGAAAGACAAAACTGCTGATGATTTGCAAAAGCGTTTAGATAATGCAGAGAAAGATTTAGAAAAGAATCAGAAGTTAATGGATGAATTGAAGAACTTAAATGATAAATTAAACAGCGAAGAGTTGTTTGATAAAATGGAAAAGTTCAAACAAATCAGTAAGAACCAATCTCGCAACTTAGAGCAATTGGTTGAACTAACGAAACGTTTTTATGTTTCTAAAAAAGCAGAACAAGTTGCAGACAAATTAAAGAAACTTGCAGACAAGCAAGAGGAACTTTCTAATAAAGAAAAAGAAAATACTCAGGACAAACAAGAGGATATTAATAAAGCTTTTGATAAAATTCAAGAAGACTTGAAGGACTTGAAAGAAGAAAACAAGACTTTAAAATCTCCTTTAGATATTCCTAATGACGCTTCAAAAGAAAAAGATTTAAAGAATGATTTGCAAAAAGCTTCTGAAGAATTGAGTAAAAAGAATTCTTCTTCGGCTAAGCCAAAACAAAAAAGTGCAGCTAAGAAAATGAAAAGTATGGCTGAACAAATGGATGCCGGAATGGAAGACGGAGAACAAGAACAATTAGAAGAAGATGTTGCAATGCTTCGTCAGATTCTGGATAATCTTTTAGCTTTCTCTTTATCGCAGGAAGATGTAATGAAACAATTTAAATCTATGAAATTAGGTTCTTCGGCTTTCACGAAGAACATTAAAGTTCAGCAAAATCTGAAACAACAGTTTAGATATGTCGATGATAGTTTGTTTGCAATGTCACTTCGTAATCCTAAAATTGCCGAAGATGTAACTAAAGAAATTGGCAACGTACAATATAATGTAGACAAAGCAATTGAATCTTTAAGCGATGTTCAAGTTCCTAAAGGAGTTTCTCACCAACAATATGCAGTTTCTTCGGCGAATAAATTGGCAGATTTTTTAAGTGATTTATTAAACAATATGCAAATGTCAATGTCTAAACCAGGATCTGGAAAACCAAAACCGGGAGACGGACAAGGAATGCAATTGCCGGATATTATCCAAAAACAAAAAGGTCTTGCTGATAAAATGAAGGAAGGAATTAAATCTGGAAGCAAACCTGGCGAAGGTAAAAGTGGAGAAGGAAAAGAAAGTCAAGGAAAAGATGGACAAGGAAAAGATGGTAAAGATAAAAATGGAGAAGGCAAAGATGGTCAAGGAAACAAGAGTGGAGGAAAAGGAAATGATAATAAAGATGGTAATGATGGAGAAGGAGATGCAGAAGCTATCATGGAAATTTACAAAGAGCAAGTGAAACTTCGTGAAGCTTTGCAAAAAGAATTAGCTAAACAAGGATTAGATTCTCAAGGTAAATCTGTAATCGATCAAATGAAAGCTTCAGAAAAACAACTTTTGAATAAAGGATTTAAGAATGAGAACTTGCAAAGAATACTTAATATTCAACAAGAATTATTAAAATTAAACAATGCTGTTCAGCAACAAGGGCAAGATACAAAGCGTCAATCTGAAACTAACAAGGCTGAATTTTCTAATAGAACGAATGCTTTGCCTAGTTCACTTTTGGATTATTTAAACAGTGTGGAGATTTTAAATAGACAATCACTACCTTTGCGCTCGAATTTTAATCAAAAAGTTCAAGAATATTTTAATACAAAATGATCAATTTTAATTACGAAACCGAATTTACTTTAGACAACGAACAAGCTTTTGCTGATTGGTTAAGTGCTGTAATCGTGTCTGAAAACAAAAACGAAGGTGAGATAAATTACATTTTTTGTGATGATGAATATCTTCATAAAATAAATGTAGAATATTTAAATCACGATACACTAACAGATATTATCAGTTTTGATTATACAGTTGGTAATGAATTGAACGGGGATATATTTGTTTCTGTCGAAAGAGTAGAAGATAATGCTAAGGATTTTAATGTTTCTTTTATTGAAGAATTGAAACGTGTTCTTGCTCACGGTATACTACATTATTGTGGATATAAAGACAAGAGTGATTCTGAAGCTGAACTTATGCGTTCAAAAGAAGATGAAAAAATTGCAATGTTTCACGTGGAACAGTAATTAAACCACTTTTGAATATTTAGAATTTTGTGTTCCACGTGAAACATGTTTATCTAAATTGATAGATTTTTACAAGCGTTCCACGTGAAACATATTTGAGATTTTTAAATTAGAATGTTTCACGTGGAACTTTCTAAGTGTAATTTTAGAAAAACTGATAAGGATTTAATATTGTTTTTTTAAGATTTAGTATAAAGTGTTTCACGTGGAACATCAAATAATCGGTTTTGATTTTGATTTTTCTCGTTTGAAAATTCGATTTTAAATCGTTCCACGTGGAACAAGATGTATTTGAAAGGTTGAAATTTTAGATTGTGAATATTAGAAATTGTATAAATGATGTTTCACGTGGAACAGTTTTAGAATTTTGAGATTTGAATTTGAGGTTTTGAAATCACCATTGTTTCGATTTTTATATTGAATTGTGAATTGTTAAGTTGAGTTTTCTTTTGAAAGAATTAAGAATGTTTCACGTGGAACAGAGGTTTTGGTTCGGAAATTTCGATTGAAAGATTGAAGAATATGTTTGTTTGATCTGTTCCACGTGGAACAGGTTTATGTTGTTTAAGACGGAATCTGGGTTTTCTAGATTGTGTTCTTGAATGTGAAAATTTGAATTTTGCGCGTTAGCGCCGTTCCACGTGGAACAAAAAGGAGTTAAAAAGTAATTCTGAGAATCGCCTTAAACGGTTTGCAGAGAATAATAAAACAAAATGTTTTTAGAAGAATACGATGTTATTGTAGTTGGTGCAGGTCATGCTGGATCTGAAGCCGCGGCAGCGGCCGCAAATTTAGGATCAAAAACTTTATTGGTCACCATGAGTCTGCAGAACATTGCACAGATGTCTTGCAACCCAGCGATGGGAGGAATTGCAAAAGGACAAATTGTGCGTGAGATTGATGCGCTTGGAGGATATTCGGGAATTGTTTCCGACCGCACGGCAATTCAATTTAAGATGTTGAACAAATCGAAAGGACCTGCAATGTGGTCGCCGAGAGTTCAAAGTGATCGAATGCGTTTTGCCGAAGAATGGAGAATGATGTTGGAGGGAACTCCAAATTTGGATTTCTACCAAGAGATGGTGAAAGGTTTGATTATTGAGAATGGAAAGATAAAAGGAATCAGAACTTCGTTAGGAGTGGAGATTCGATCTCAATCTGTTGTGTTGACAAATGGAACTTTTTTGAATGGTTTAATTCATATTGGAGAGAAACAATTCGGAGGAGGAAGAGCAGGTGAAAGTGCTGCAACAGGAATTACCGAAGATTTGGTGAAAGCCGGATTTGAATCAGGAAGAATGAAAACAGGAACGCCGCCACGAGTTGATGGACGTTCTTTGGACTATTCTAAAATGAACGAAGAAAAAGGAGATGCGAAACCGGATAAGTTTTCTTATTCGGATTTAACCGTTCCGTTAACGCATCAAAGATCTTGTCACATGACATATACGTCATTGGATGTTCATGATATTTTGAGAGAAGGTTTTGATCGTTCGCCAATGTTCAACGGAAGGATCAAAAGTCTCGGTCCAAGATATTGCCCTTCGATAGAAGATAAGATTAATCGTTTTGCTGATAAGGAACGTCACCAATTATTTGTTGAGCCGGAAGGCTGGAATACTTGTGAAGTTTATGTGAACGGATTTTCAACTTCGCTTCCGGAGGATATTCAATTCAAAGCTTTGAGTTCTGTTGCCGGTTTTGAGAAAGTGAAATTCTTCCGTCCAGGTTATGCGATCGAATATGACTATTTTCCACCTACACAATTGAAACATACTTTGGAAACAAAGTTAGTTGAAGGTTTGTATTTTGCCGGACAAATAAACGGAACAACAGGATATGAAGAAGCAGCTTCGCAAGGTTTGATGGCAGGAATAAATGCGCATTTAAAAGTGCATGAAAAAGCACCGTTGATTTTAAAACGTGATGAAGCTTATATTGGAGTTTTAATTGATGATTTGATTACGAAAGGAACGGAAGAACCTTATCGTATGTTTACGTCAAGAGCAGAATATAGAACATTGTTGCGTCAAGATAATGCCGACTTTAGATTAACGCCAATGTCTCATGAAATTGGTCTTGCTTCTGAAGCTCGTTTGCGTCGAATGGAGAAGAAATTAAATGAGTCTGAAAAGATGGTGGCTTTCTTCAGAGAGACGAGTGTTTCGGTTGCAGAAACAAATCCAATTTTGGAAGCGAAAGAAACAGCTCCGATTACGCAAGGTGATAAAATGTTTAAAGTTTTCTCACGTCCGCAAATTGAATTGGAGGATATGTTGAAATTTGAAAAAGTAAAAGAGTATATCGAATCGAATGATGTAGATCAGGAGATTTTAGAACAAGCAGAAATTCAAGTGAAATATTCGGGTTATATCGAAAAGGAAAGAAATAACGCTGATAAACTTACTCGTTTAGAAGAAGTGAAAATTCCGGAGAATTTCGATTATAACAAAATTAAATCAATGTCAATTGAAGCAAAACAAAAATTGAGCAAGATTCGTCCTGTAACAATTTCTCAGGCTTCAAGAATAAGCGGAGTATCACCAAGTGATATTTCCGTATTATTGATTTATATGGGAAGATAGAAAGGTTAATTTTGTTTCAGGTTTCAAGTTTCAAGTTTCAAGTTATTGAGATTTGAAACCTGAAACTATTATAACTTGAAACAAATTTTAAAATGTTCCACGTGAAACTATTTATGTCTGTTTTTCGATTTAGATTGTTGAATTGAATGTGAGGACATGTAATTTGATTTTATTTGTTCCACGTGAAACGAATTTAATATTTTGAATTTTGTAGAGATGCACAGCAGTGTATTTAACGTGCAGCATATATTATTACAAATAAAAGATATTGAAACCGAGACGCACTGCTGTGCGCCTCTACAATAGAAATCTGAATAATTAGAAAAAGGATTGAATTGTTCCACGTGAAACTGTTTGTTTAAAAATTTCGCGAATATGAAGATTATCGAAAAAGATGTTTTAACGTTGGAACAAAAAGATTCCTTAATGCAACTTTGGAATAATGAATATCCAGAGCGATTACATTTGAATACTATTGAAGATTTTGATTTGTATTTAAATGGACTTACAAACACAAAACATTATTTGTTGTTTAATGATTCGGATAAAATAATTGGTTGGACTTTTACTTTTTTGAGAGAAGATGAAAATTGGTTTGCAATAATTTTAGATCATCAAATTCAGGGAAAGGGAAATGGATTACTTTTGATGAATGAAATAAAAAGTAAAAATAATTGTTTGAATGGTTGGGTTGTCGATCATGAAAATGAAGTAAAACAAAACGGTGATTTTTATAAATCGCCGATGCCGTTTTATATTAAAAACGGTTTTACAATTATTGCAGAGACAAGAATTGAAAATGAAAAAATGTCGGCTGTAAAAATAAATTGGAAACGATAGAAGAAAAAAAATATTAAAAACAATAAACCCTAAAAGTGAAATTTTCACTTTTAGGGTTTGCTATGAAATTAAACCAAAATACCTATAATTAAAAAATGGACGTTTTAAACAAAAAACATTTTCTTACTGTAAAAGACCATTCTGTGTCTAAAGAAATTTTCGAATTGTATCATGACGAAACTTTAGATATGTTGATTACATCTCCGCAACCTGAATTACAAAATTTAGGAAGATATTACGAAAGCGAAGATTATATTTCTCACACTGACAACAAACGTTCGTTATTTGAAAAAGCATATCACTTTGTGAAAAATATTGCTTTAAAAAATAAACTGAATTTAATAAATGCTGAACAATCTCAAAAAGGAAAAATTTTAGACATTGGTGCCGGAACCGGAGATTTTTTATTGACAGCAAAAAATGACGGTTGGAAAACTGTTGGAGTAGAACCAAGCGAACGAGCAAAAAATATCGCGAAGCAAAAAGGAATTTCTTTCGTGGAAGAAATTAGCGAACTCGAAAATAATTCGTTTGACGTAATTACGATGTGGCACGTTTTAGAACACGTTCCAAATTTGGAATTTCAAATTCAGGAATTGAAGCGTTTATTAAAACCAACTGGAACATTAATTGTTGCGGTTCCAAATTTTAAATCTTACGACGCAAAATATTATAATGAATTTTGGGCAGCTTATGATGTGCCAATTCACTTTTGGCACTTCTCTAAAAAAGCGATCCAATCACTTTTTGAAAAAGTCGATATGAAATTGGAAAAAGTGCTTCCAATGAAATTTGATTCTTTTTATGTGAGTTTATTATCGGAAAAATACAAAACCGGAAAAATGAATTATGTGAGTGCATTTTTTGTTGGTTTAAAATCAAATTTAAAAGCGAGCAGTACAAAAGAGTATTCATCGCACATTTATGTCATAAAAAACAGCTAAAACGCAAAATAAGCGCGTTTCTGGCGCTTTTTCTGCTCAAGTGAGGGTAATTATCCTCTTTTTTGAGAAAACGCGTCTAATTAAAGCTATAAAAGCCACTTTCGATAGTGGTTTTTTATGCTTTAAACAGCTTCCATAAATAAAAACAATACCAGAAAAAACGGGTGTTTTTTGAAATTTTGCGACTGAATTTTTCTGATTTTAAATTTTGAAATCATGAAGATGAAAAATTGTCAAGAATTTTGATTTTATCGAAAATTGGATTTTATATTTTCAGAAAAGCAGAATTTTAAAAAATGTTGCAAATCGAATTTTGGTTTTAAAAATTTCATAACAATAAAAGTTTTTTTGGCTTTTTTTTCGACGTGATAAATTTCAAAAACATCAAAATGGAAAAAAAAGCATTCAACATTCACTGTATGCTTTAAAAAACGGCTAAAACGCAAAATAAGCCTGTTTCTGGCGACTTTTTAGCCTAAATGAGGGCGAAATATGTCTTTTTTGAGAAAGTGTTTGTAATGAAAGCTATGAAAGCCACTTTTAATAGCGTTGAATTATTGACCTTTTTCTTTCGATAAATAAAAACAATATGATAAAATTCTAGCATTTTTTAAACTTTATGTTGATGCTATTTATTTTTTTATATTTTTGTCTTCAATACATTAAAAAAAATAGAAATTCAAAAAATGAAAAAAGCATTAGTAATTATCGCACTTTCAATTTTCGCCGTTTCATGTAATAAAACTGCAGAAGTTAAGGAAGTAAAAACAGCTTACGTAGATACTTCGGTTTTAATGAAAGAGTACACTGAAGCAAAAGACCTTGAAGCAAAATACAAAGCACAAGCTGAGGAAAAGGGAAGACAACTACAGGCTGAGATTACACGTTTTAAACAAGACGCTGCTAGTTTTCAAAGTCAAGCACAGGCAAACGGTCAGGCTTGGGCTCAACAAAGAGGAGCTGAGTTGCAAAAAAGAGAACAACAATTGGGTTATGCTCAACAAGCTTTGTCTCAACAATTGCAACAAGAAAGTGGTGTTGAAATGGATTCTCTAGTAAGTGGAGTTAAAAAATTCATCAAAGATTACGGTAAGAAAAACGGTTATTCTTATATCTACGGAACTGGTGATGCAGCTTCTATTTTATACGCTGAAGAGAAATATGATATTACAAAAGATATCATTAAAGCTTTGAACGAGAAATATAAAGCAGAACCTAAAGCAGACGAAAAACCAGCTGCTAAAGCGGGTGAAGAAGCTAAAAAATAATACCAAACAAACTAACTAAATTAAAAACCTAAATCTCTACAGATTTAGGTTTTTTCTTTTATAAAAATGCGATACTTTTAGTTCTCAATATACGCCCAATGCAAAACGTTTCAGAAGCAGCAGCTTACACCTTACAATTCATCAATCAAACGCAAAAATCTATCTTCCTGACTGGTAAAGCAGGAACAGGAAAAACTACGCTTTTACGCGAAATTATTGCCACAACGCACAAAAATACTGTAGTTGTGGCTCCAACGGGAATTGCGGCTTTAAATGCCGGCGGAGTAACGATTCATTCGATGTTTCAATTGCCATTTTCGGCATTTATTCCGTCTTATGAAGAGGCTTCGCAGTTTACAGAAACTGTAAAATTCGAGAATAAAGAGACACTTCGCCGACATTTCAAAATGAATAATGTGAAGCGTAATGTGATCAAAAACATGGAGTTGCTGATTATTGATGAAGTCAGTATGTTGCGCGCTGATTTACTGGACGCGATCGATTTTATGATGCAGACCGTGCGTAAAAACACGAAAGCTTTTGGTGGAGTTCAAGTACTTTTTATTGGAGATTTATTGCAGCTTCCACCTGTAATCAGGGATGAAGAATGGCGCACTTTACGCAATTATTATAAGGGAAAATTCTTTTTTCATTCGCATGTAATTCAGCAGAATCCGCCATTATACATTGAACTTTCGAAGATTTATCGTCAGTCTGATGATACCTTTATTTCGGTTTTGAATAATCTTCGAAATAATCAGATTACACCTCAGGATATTCACGTTTTGAACGAATATGTTAAGCCTGATTTTGACTTAAAAAATAATCCCGGATATATTACACTTACGACGCATAACGCTAAAGCTGATTCGATTAACGAATTGGCAATTGGTGATTTAGCAGGAAATGAATTTGCCTATCAACCGTTTATTGTGGGAGATTTTCCGGAAAAAATATTTCCTGTAGAGGAGAATTTAAAACTGAAAATTGGTGCACAAGTCATGTTTGTTAAGAATGATTTATCTTTTGAAAAACGTTATTTCAACGGAAAAATGGGAGTTGTAAAATCGCTTTCGCCCGAAGAAATTTTTATTCATTTTCCGGAAGAAAACAAAACTATTGAAGTCGAAAAGTACGAGTGGAAAAACATTCGATACAAAGTAAATGATCTAACAAAAGAAGTCGAAGAAGAGGTTTTGGGAACGTTTGCGCATTATCCGTTAAAATTGGCTTGGGCAATAACGGTTCATAAAAGTCAGGGTTTAACTTTTGAGAAAGCTGCGCTCGATGTATCGCAAGTTTTTTTACCCGGACAGGCATATGTTGCATTATCGCGTTTAACGTCCTTAAATGGGCTTATTTTGCTTTCTCCGCTGCAAATGAATGGGATTTCGAATGATCAGGATGTGATGGATTACGCTTTGAATAAAGCGACGGAAGATGTTTTGAAACATTCATTGCATTTTGAAACCAAGAATTTTATTCACAACTATTTGATTAACAGTTTCAATTGGGCCGATTTATCTCAGGAATGGCGCAATCACCGTTTCAGCTACAACGAAAATGCAGTTGCATCTGAAAAATCAAAACATTCCGTTTGGGTACATAAACGTTTAGAAACTATCGACGCATTGATTGATCCTTCGCAGAAATTCGTTCATCAGCTTAATAAAATTTTCAATAAAGAAACTGTCGATTTGTTTTTTGTACAGGAAAGGGTAGTGGCGGCATATGATTATTTCTTTAAACCGATGGACAAACTGGTAACGGATCTTTTGCAGAAAATGGCCGAAATTCAGAAGTTCAAAAAGGTGAAAGAGTTTTATGAAGAACTGGCATTTTTGGACGATTTGCAAACGAAAGCAGTTTTGCGCTTAATGAAGGCCAAATTGCTAATAGAAATTGTTGTTGCAGGTGAAACCATCTGTAAAGAGAAATTGTCATCTACAGCGATTAAAAACTACAAATTAGACAAGCTTGCCAAGATTCGCGAGGAATTCAATATGGCGAACACTGATATTTTTAAAACAGAAGAACCTGCAGTTCGTTATACGGCGAGAAAATTGGATAAAACCATACCAAAGGCTGATAAGAAAACAACCATCGAAGAAACCCATGATTTGTGGCTTGCAAAAAATTCGATTGAAGATATTGCTCGAATGAGAAAATTGACCGTTCAAACAATAGAAACGCATTTGGTTAAACTAATTCAAGCTAAGAAAGTCGAAATTTCAGACGTCTTGCCGTATGATAAAATACTGGCTTTGCGTGAAGCTTTTCAGTTTTATCAGGAAGAATCGCTGAATCCGTTGAAAGAAAAATACGGTGATGAATTTACCTGGGACGAACTTAAAATGTTCAAAGCGAGTATAAATTGATTTCGAATCCGAAAAAATCTGAATTAAATTTTAGATTTTATTATCTAACATTATGTAAAATAGAATCAATTCTTTTTAGAGAAGTCTGAAATGTTCCACGTTAAACATACAATCCTGATTTTGAAACGATCAGGATTTTTTTGTTTTAAAATTTTTTTGATTTGAAAGTTTTAAAAACTGAATTTAATCGAAGACTTAGGGAATAAAATGTTTATAAAGAGCATTAATTAAGTAATTTTATAATTCGATAAGTATCAGAATAATAATTAATTAAATAAGATATGAAAAGTAGAGCGATACACTTCGTTATTTTTATTTTTTGCTGTCAATTGACTTTTGGGCAAGATTTAAAACCGGAGTATCAAAAATTTGTAAAGAGTTTTATTGCTAATGTAAAAAGCAATAACAAAGAGGGAGTTGCGGCATTTATTTCTTTTCCGTTAGGACGAGATTATCCAATTCCGGCAGTCAAGAACAAAGCTGATTTTTTAAAGCGATATGATCAGATTTTTGATGCGACTTTAAAAAATGAAATCATCAAATCTAATCCTGCAAAAGACTGGTCAGAAGTTGGTTGGCGTGGTATTATGCTTGGAAGCGGTGATATCTGGATTGACACTAACGGAAAGATTATTACAATTAATTATCAGTCGAAAGCAGAGATAGATCTTAAAAACAAACTGATTGCTGCAGAAAAAGGGAAGTTACATCCGTCTATTGCCAAATTTCAAGCTCCGGTTTATGTTTTGGAAACGTCTAAATTCAGAATAAGAATTGATGATTTAGGAAAAGAAAATTACAGATATGCTTCATGGTCTATTAAAAAAAAGATGAGTGATAAACCTGATTTAGTGATCATTAATGGAAAATGGATCTCGGACGGAAGCGGCGGAAATAGTCATTTTGATTTCAAAAAAGATTCTTATTTGTATCAATGTTCTATCATTGTTTTAGGCACATCTGAATCTCCTCCAGCGAGTTTAACGATTTCTCAAAACGGTAAAGAAATACTTTCTCAAGATGCAAAAATAGTTACCAAATAATTAAAAACCTGTTCCACATGGAACAGGTTTTTTTATTGAATCGAATGCAATATTTTAATTAAAATTTTAGTTTATGTAGCTGTATAAGAGGAACTAAAAATGTTAAAATCTAATATAAATTAAGTACTTTTATATGGAGTTGTGAGGAACAGATTAATAATCGATTAAAAATATTTTAAGATGAAAACAAGAAATTTATTTTTAGCATTATTGATTTTTTGCAGTGGTTTGATTGATGCGCAGGATGTAAAAGCAGATTATCAAAAATTGGTTAAAAGGTTTATTGACAACATAAAAAGTGATAATAAAGAAGCAATCGGAGACATGATTGTATATCCTTTGGAGCGAGAATATCCTATACCGGATATTACTGATAAAACAGATTTTGTAAAACGTTATGAAGAACTATTTGATTCAACTTTAAAAAACGAAATAACAGCTTCTAATCCTGAAAAAGACTGGTCTGATATGGGTTTACGCGGAATAATGTTAAATCACGGAAGCATTTGGATGGATGTTAATGGACGTTTAACGGCAGTAAATTATCAGTCTAAATTTGAAATAGATCTCAAAAACAAGTTGATAGCTTCGCAAAAAAAGGATCTCGATTCAAGTATTAACTTTTTTTGGAAACCCATTTGCATTTTAGAAACAGCTAAATTTAAAATCAGAATTGATAATTTGGGGAACAATAATTATCGTTATGTTTCCTGGTCGATTGATAAAAAAATGACTGAAAAGCCTGATTTGATTATATATAGAGGCGAACTTGTGGTTGAAGGAATAGGAGGGAATCACCAATATGAATGGATAAAAGATAATTACAAATATGAATGTGCATTTATCGTTTTGGGCGAGAAAAATTCGCCTCCGGCGAAACTCACAATATATCAAGGCAAGAAGATGATTCTCACTCAGAATGCGAAAATAATTGCTAAATAAAAAAAATCCTATTTGCCATGGCGAATAGGATTTTTTCGTTTAAAGTGAAGCTCTGACTTTATCTAAATCTTTTTGCTGATCGATTTGTTTGAGCTTAAGTTTTTGAATTTCAAGTTCTTTTTCTTTCACTTTGATAGCTTGTTTTTGAGATTCTTCGGCAGTAAGTGAATTTGTGTTGATTTTAGTATTAATCTTTTGATTTTCAGATTCTAATTTCGAAATCTTCTGCTTTGTTTTCTCTAGATTTTTTTCAGAATTTTTCAGATCTTTTTGATGATTTTCGACTGTTTTTTGCTCTTTTTTCAATCTGGCTTGTTCATCATTGAGTTTTTTATGAAGTTCGTCAGTTGATCTTTTGGCCTCTTGGTCAGCTTTTTTGGATAAAGCGTCCTGAGCTTTTTGAGTTGTTACAATATCCTGCGCATAGAATTGTTGGGCAGAAATGATAAGAAAGAATGTAAAAAATACTTTTAATTTATGCTTCATGATTTTATTTATGTTCTTGTTAATGAATAACAAAAATAAGATCAGAAGTAAATTTAACGGAACAGATAAAGTTTTTTAAAGATAAAATAAGGCAAAAAAAATCCTGTTCGTTAGAACAGGATTTTTAAGTTTTTATAGTGACTCAACTAGGATCCAGGCATCTGGATTTTCACCTTTTTGAATTTCTTTTTGTGCTTTTTCAGCTTCTGCCATAGTAGCATAACTTCCGTATAAAACAGGGAATAATCCGTGTTTATTTTCGCCAAGCATTCTTGCTTTATAACCGTCTTTTATCAATTGATTATAAGCTTTTCTTGCATTTTGTTCGCTTCTGTAAGCTCCGGCCATAATGTGATACGGCATCACTTTTTCGTCAACAGTTTCAACCTTTGCAGAGTCTACGGAAAGTGTAACTGCAGGAAGTGGATTTTGAATAAAAAAGGTTGCTTCTTGTATCTTATTTTGTACTTTTTTCTGAACAGCACTTTCCACGATTAGTGTTTTAGTAGCAATTTGGTTTTGGTATAAAGGATATCCAATACTACCAGTAATTCCAAGACCTAATACAATAATTGCAGCATATTTTAAAAACGGATTTGTTGATCTGCTTTCTTCATTTTCATACAATGATACCGTTTCTCTTTCTGAAAGTTTCTCGATTTTTTTCTCGAAAATTTCTTTTTTAACCAACGGCGAAACAAATGGACTTAATCCAAAAGAACTCGTTAGATAATTGGTCTGATCATTTGGTGTGAAAATTATATTTTTTTCGGAATTAAAGCGAATTTCGCCAATTCCTTTCAGGTAAATAGTACCGTTTTCTTCTAATGTTTTTTTCCAGCTTACAACCTCAAAAGCAATAGCACTTACAGCAAAACCATAAGATGTTTTTTCTGCATTTGCAATATGATTTGCCAGCAGTCCATCGTTATTTTTTAGATAGCTGTTAAAAGAGATCATTTTTTTGGGTGGAAAAAACGAATTTGTGCTTTCATTAAGCTGAGCCGACTGAATTTCGGTTAAAAAAGCGCCGAACCCGGGAACCGTTACACACTGATAACGATACAATAACTGTCCTATGTAAGTTTCGATTTTCATATTAGCAAAGTTATGTAATGAATATAGTTATCAAAATTTTATTCACAATTTTTATTAACAATTCTGAATTTTTTATAGTTAATTAATTTTCAGTATTTTAAGGTTTAGGTTATTAGTTTTTAAAAATTGACCACAATGTAAATTGTTATTTTTATTAAGAAATTACTTTATTTTAACCATATTTGCAGTATTAATTTATTAGAACTTTACATTCTATTTTACATAATATTTTAGAAGATGTCAGATCAGGAATTGTTTTATTTATTAGCCTTATTAAAAGTGGATGGAGTTGGAGATATTATGGCCAAAAAACTGATGTCTCATTGCGGAAATGCCGAAGCTGTTTTTAAAACTAAAAGAAATCAATTATCTGCTATTGATGGAGTTGGAGGAGTTTTATTAAATAATTTGAATGACAAAATTGTATTTGAAAAAGCCAATCAGGAACTTGAATTTATAAAATCAAAAGCGATAAATGTTTCGTTTTTTCAGGACGAAAATTATCCGGATCGGTTGAAACATTGCATTGATTCGCCAGTTTTGATATTTTCCACGGGAAACATTAATTTGAAAAATAGAAAATTAATTAGTATAGTCGGAACTCGTCAGATTACTTCTTATGGAATGGAATTCTGCAAAAAACTTATCGAAGATCTGGCTCCGCTTGATCCTGTGATTATTAGCGGATTTGCCTACGGAGTTGATATTGCAGCACACCAGTTGGCTGTCGAAAACAACTTACAGACTATCGGAGTTTTGGCGCATGGTTTAAACCAAATTTATCCTAAAATGCATAAAAAGTACGTTGCAAAAATGGAGGAAAATGGAGGATTCATAACGGAGTTTTGGAGTTCTTCAAATCCGGATAAAGAGAATTTCGTACGCAGAAACCGCATTGTTGCCGGAATGACCGAAGCAACAATTGTTATAGAATCTGCGGATAAAGGCGGTTCGCTAATTACAGCAAATATAGCAAACGATTATAACCGTGATGTTTTTGCCGTTCCCGGAAGAGTAACCGACAAATACAGTCAAGGCTGTAATAACTTAATTAAGACACAAAAAGCAAACGTACTAACATCAGCTGCCGATTTGGTATATATTTTAAACTGGGACGTCGAAAACAAGTCAAAACCGGTACAAAAACAATTGTTTGTAGAATTAGAACCTGATGAGCAAAAAGTATATGATTTTCTTTTAAAAAACGGAAAAGAGATATTGGATTTTATAGCACTTCAATGTGACTTCCCAATTTATAAAATATCAGGAATGCTTTTGAATATGGAACTCAAAGGTGTTATTAGACCTTTACCAGGGAAGTTGTTTGAGGCGATTTAATAAAAAATTAAGGTGGTTTTATTTCTGAGATTTGAAAATATTTATCAAAAACAGGATAATAGAAATCGCACCAAAAATTACTGAAACGGTAAAGTTTTCGAAAGATATTGAATAATATGCCAGTATAATAATCTCAAAATGAGCTAACGAAATGTAATAATTTGTCTTTCGCTTAAGAAGGAATAATATCAAATAACCAAAAATGAAAAGAATTTGAGAGATTACCAAAAATGCGTTTAGGATAACTTCATTCGAAAAAGTATAAGCCGAACCAACAGTTTTGTTTATGGCAAAAGATCGTTCATCTCCAAATAAATACGCTAGTAAAAAGCCTAATAAAAAAAGAGTTATTAGCAGAAGAAACATGTATTTAGTAAATATTTTCTTCATGTATAGATTGGGGTAAAAGAATTTTTAAGTGTAATATTTCTCTTTGTTTAGCGTTTTTTTTTAATAATTTCTTGACTATCAATAACTCACCTAAATTTTATTTACTAACGTTTTGATTAAAGTCAGTTTATCGTTATTTATTTGAAATAGAAAGACTAAATTTTCTTTTTTTGATTTATAGCTAAGTTCAGATATAAAATAAGAATTGTCGGTATTTGTAAAACGTAACAGAATTTTTTTGTTTTTTTTATTTCCAAGTTTTTCCAGATTTTTCACTTGTTCTTTTGGCCAAATTTCTAGCCAATTAGAACTTTTACAAGGATTTACATAATCCGTTAAAAATTCACAATAAACACATATTGGATATAAACCTTCTGACACATTAAAATCTTTATCTTTCTGACTTAAATCACTTAAAAACTCATTAAACTCAGGTGAAAGTTTAATAATTTCTAGTGCATTTTCATAAGTTTTATAAGAGTTCTGTGAATTTGATATGTTTGAGAAAACTAGGAAAAAAAGTAAGATTGATATTCTCATTTTATCTATTTTTAATAACCCGACAGGTTTTTTAAAAAACCTGTCGGGTTTAGAATATTATTTACCAAATCCAAGTACGTCGCGAACTTTGGCCAGAACTCCATCAGCAATAAGAGAAGCTTTTCCGGCACCTTTTTTCAAAAGTGCATCAACTTCTTCAAGGTTGTTGATGTAGTAATTGTATTTTTCTCTTTCGGTTTTAAATTTTTCGGTAATCAGTTCAAACAAAGCTTGTTTGGCATGACCGTATCCATAATTTCCACCTAGATAATTAGCTCTCATTTCAGCAATTTGTTCTTCAGTTCCCAAAAGAGCATAGATTGCAAAAGCGTTGCAAGTATCCGGGTTTTTAGGAGCTTCAAGCGGAGTACTATCAGTTTCAATACTCATGACTTGTTTACGTAACACTTTATCATTCTCGAAAATATTGATAATGTTATTAGCAGATTTACTCATTTTTCCGCCATTCGTTCCCGGAATCAATGTGCTGTCTTTTTGAATTTTAGCTTCTGGAATTATAAATGTTTCTCCCATTTGGTGATTGAAACGAGAAGCGACATCACGAGTAATTTCTAAATGTTGTAATTGGTCTTTTCCAACCGGTACAAATTCAGCATCGTAAAGCAAAATATCAGCCGCCATTAACATCGGATACGTAAAAAGTCCCGCGTTAACGTCGTCTAAACGATCTGCTTTATCTTTGAAAGAATGCGCCAATGTCAGTCTTTGAAACGGAAAAAAGCAACTTAAATACCAAGTCAATTCGGTTGTTTGAGTTACATCAGATTGTCTGTAGAATGTAACTTTATCAGGATTTAAACCACAAGCAAGCCAAGCCGCTGCAGTGCTGTATGTATTTTCTCTTAATGTTTTACCATCTTTTATTTGCGTAATTGAGTGTAAATCAGCAATAAACAAAAAAGATTCGTTTGCAGGATCATTCGATAATTCAATTGCAGGAATAATTGCACCTAATAAATTTCCCAAATGTGGCGTTCCAGTACTCTGAACACCAGTTAGTATTTTTGCCATTTTAGTTTTTTATTCTTTAAACGCAAAGGTCGTAATGTTTTTTTATAACCACAAAGTTTATTTTTTATCTTGGAAAGGGTATTTTTTTAACGCAAAGTGCAAAGTTTTTTCGTAAAGTTGGAATGTCTTTTTACCGCAAAGGGCGCAAAGTTTTTTCGCAAAGTTCGGGAAGCTTTTAGAAGGTTATTGAAGTTCTCTAAGCTTTATCTATAAGTTATTTACGACTCTTCTGATGCCATTTTTTAGGAGAACTTCGTTGAAATTTATTAATAATCCGAGTTTATATTTACCAATTTTTAAATAAGTTAGAGTTTGTGCCAAATTATTTACTGTGAGCGATTCCACGCTTTTTATTTCTATTATAAATTTATTTTCTACCAGTAAATCAATTCGATATGCACAATCAAGTTGAACTTCTTCAAAAATTAAAGGTATTGTTTTCTCTTTTTCAACAACAAGCCCGCGTTTTTTAATTTTGTAGAACAAACATTCTTGGTAAGCATTTTCTAATAAACCAGGTCCCAACGCTTTGTGAACATCAATTGCTAATCCAATTATAATATTTGAAATCTCGTTTTCTGTCATGGTTTTTTATTAAATTTAACGCAGATTTTCGTATAAAAGTAATGAATTTTACCGCAAAGAGGCAAAGTTTTTTCGCAAAGTTTACAAAGTTTTGAAAAGTGATGTCTCAAGATCACAAAGCTTTGTGTTCTTATTGCTTGCAATTACCGATATGCATAATAACTTCTTTCCTTTGCGAAAAAACTTTGCGCGCTTTGCGGTAAAATCACACAAAGATTTTCGTAATGTTTTACAAAGTGATATCTCAAGATCACAAAGCTTTGTGTTTTTATTGCTTGCAACTATTGACATGCATAATAACTTCTTTCCTTTGCGAAAAAACTTTGCGGACTTTGCGGTAAAAAAGCATTCGCTAGTTAATTTCCCGCCAGTAAAGTCTAATATTCTAAAAATCTAATGATCTAAAAATCTAAAATCATTTCTGATTTCTTACATTTGAAACCATGAAAGGAATTAAAATTGTTTTTTGGGTTTTATGGCGTATTTGGTTTTACATCTTAATGGCCATTCCGATATTGATTATGCTGCCGTTTTTGCTGATTTCTATTATATCAGAGAGTGGTTATCCCTATTTCTTTAAAATGGCCCGCATTTGGGCTAAATTCATCCTTTTTGGCATGGGTTTCTATTATAAAGTCGAACGCGAACAGAAGCTGATTAAAAAGAAAAGCTACATGATCGTTGCAAATCATACTTCAATGACCGATATCATGTTGATGTTGGCGGTTGTTAGAAATCCATTTGTTTTTGTTGGAAAGAAAGAACTTTCGAAGATTCCGTTGTTTGGATTTTTCTATAAAAGAACTTGCATTTTGGTGGATCGAAATTCTTCGAAAAGTAAAAATGAGGTTTTCAAAAGAGCTCAAAGTAGACTTAATCAAGGGCTTAGTATTTGTATTTTTCCTGAAGGCGGAGTTCCGGATGATGAATCTATTTTGTTGGACGAGTTCAAAGATGGTGCTTTCAGATTAGCAATAGAACATCAGATTCCAATTGTTCCTATTGTTTTTGCGGATAATAAAGAACGTTTTTCATATACTTTTTTAAGTGGAAGCCCTGGAAGAATGCGTGTGAAAGTATTACCTTTTGTAGAAACAGAAGGACTTGGAAGCGAAAACAGAAAAGAGCTTCGCGATAGTGTAAGACAATTGATTTATAAAGGTTTACTGGAATTTAAAAAGACAAAGTAAAGCTTCTTAATTACATAAAAATTGAAACCCGACAAACTTTTAAATTTGTCGGGTTTTCTTTTGAATTAAAAACCCCCGTCTTATATTCAAAGCTTATCGATGAATTATTTTTTCTGAGATAAAACGTAATACTTTTTTAAATTTTAATTTGGTTTTTCTGCGGTTTTTATTGTAGAGCGCTTCTTTTTTTTTCTCTTTCATACTAAAAACGATTAAACGGTTGATAATAAAGAGTTTGATTAAAACTCAAGTTAGTGTCGTAAAAGCTTAGATAGTAAAAACCTAAAAAGGTTGAATGTAAATTAAAAAAAAATGTTAAAAACCCGTTAGCACCAAATAAACTAACGGATTTTTAGGGAACAAACCAACCAAATTTATTCTAAAAAAAGAACGTTTGAAATGGTACTTATGGCCAAATACCAGATCTTATGTCTAGTGTATAGATGGAACTATTTTAAAATGGTTGCGTCATTTTTTGATTTATTTTTTAAATAAAAAAAACCGACAGTTATTTAAACTTGTCGGTTTTGTAAAATTGTCAACAATTAGTTGATTTATTGTGTATTAAGCGTTTGCCAATTCTTTGATATACGCTTTAATTTTTTCTTCTAATTCATCAGCTAATTCCGGATTATCTTTGATTAGGGCTTTTACGGCATCACGACCTTGACCTAATTTTGTATCTCCGTAGCTAAACCAAGATCCAGCTTTTTTAACGATTTCAAATTCAACCGCTAAGTCAAGAATTTCTCCTGTTTTAGAAACTCCTTCTCCGTACATAATGTCGAATTCAGCAGTTTTAAAAGGTGGAGCAACTTTGTTTTTTACGATTTTAACTTTAGTTCTGTTACCAATAACGTTCTCACCATCTTTAATTTGAGATGAACGACGAATATCGATACGTACTGAAGCGTAGAACTTTAAGGCGTTACCACCCGTTGTAGTTTCAGGATTACCAAACATAACTCCAATTTTCTCTCTCAACTGGTTGATGAAGAAAACAGTACAGTTTGTTTTGCTAATAGTTCCGGTTAATTTTCTCAAAGCCTGAGACATCAAACGTGCATGAAGACCCATTTTAGAATCTCCCATTTCACCTTCGATTTCACTTTTTGGCGTCAACGCTGCAACAGAGTCAATTACCACAATATCAATTGCTCCTGAACGAATTAAGTTTTCGGCAATTTCTAAAGCTTGTTCCCCGTTATCTGGTTGAGAGATGATCAGGTTTTCGATATCTACGCCTAATTTCTCAGCATAATTTCTATCAAAAGCGTGCTCAGCATCTATAAAAGCAGCAATTCCTCCAGCTTTTTGAGCTTCAGCAATTGCGTGTAATGTTAAAGTCGTTTTTCCAGAAGATTCCGGACCGTAAATTTCAATGATTCTACCTCTTGGATAACCGTTTACTCCAAGGGCTAAATCAACACCAAGAGAACCTGAAGAAATAGTTTCTACTTCTACAATGGCTTTATCTCCCATTTTCATTACAGTTCCTTTACCGTAAGTTTTATCTAGTTTGTCAAGCGTAAGTTGTAGCGCTTTTAATTTGGCATCTTTTTCTGAACTCATCTCTTTTTTTTCTTTTTCTTTCATCTAAATTTTTCTATTTTTTTCTCTTTCAAACATAAATCAGAAAATGAAACGACTTCCTGAATTAGATTTCTCTAGGCTTATAATTTTTGTAAAATTAGTTCTTTTTTCGAAGTTTGATTGTTCCAAATTGTACCAAAATTAGTACTATAAAAATAAAGCCTTTAATTCTGTAGCATCAGAAGGTTTTATTTTCCCTGCCAATAATAAACTCAATTGTTTACGACGTAAAGCGGCTTCAAAACGTTGTATTTCAAGTTCCGTTTCCGGTATAATTGCAGGCACTTCAACCGGTCTTCCGGTATCGTCTACGGCAACAAATGTATAGATGGCTTCGTTTGCTTTTGTTCTGTTTCCTGATTCGCGATCTTCTACCCAAACATCGATAAAAACTTCCATCGAACTTTTGAAAGATCTTGAAACTTTTGCTTCAACAGTTACAACACTTCCTAAAGAAATTGCTCTGTTAAAAGCTACGTGATTTACAGATGCCGTAACCACAATTCGGCGTGAATGTCTGCGGGCCGCAATACTTGCTGCACGATCCATTCTGGCCAATAATTCGCCACCAAAAAGGTTGTTTAAAGGATTTGTTTCGCTCGGTAAAACTAAATCAGTTAAGATTGTTAGGGATTCAGAAGGATGTTTTGGATTCATTTTTTTGATGTAAAATTTTATTTTTTGTCATCGGAATTCAAAGATTAAAAAGAGTGGAAAACAATCTATTTTAACCAGTAGAATCTGAGACTTTATTTTTGAAAATTGAGATTGACTAATTCAACCAATAAACGGCCATTATTGCCGGAATAAAATATATAACGATAGTTCTAGCTCCATCGTAATCTTTGGCTAATCGTTGTCCGAAAAGCATCATTAACAAACAGATACATGAAAATATAGCGCCGTAAAAACCAAATTCGCGTCCGCTATCTGTTAGTAATTGTATAGCACCAACAACACATAAAATTCCGGAAATTAATTCCAAAATCAGAAGATGAAGTAAGGCTAAAGGCACTTGATTTTTTAATATTGTCTGGGCAAAATGTCCTTTAAGCCATTCGACATTGTCTTTCCAGTAGAATATTTTTTCATACCCTGATTGTAAGAACGTTAAGGCTAGAAAAGCCAATAGTAAAATAGAGGCAACATTATTCATTTGAAAATTATTTTTTATGAATTAAACGAGTCAATTTTATGGATAAATCGGTTAGGATTATTTTTGCATTTCCGTTTCTTTCAATGTGATACATGGCATCTGAAAGTTCTTTGAAAATTTCGTGAATGTTATTTCCGTTTACGAATGGAGCAAAATTTTCGAGTTTAAATTTATCGACTTTTGGTTCAATGTAAACTAAAGTTGGCGCCTGATAATTAAGCAAAAGCGCCTGACGAAACATTTCGATACAAAACTGAATGAATTTTTTCTGGCTTTCACGACCTAAACCTGCTATTTCTTCGCTCCAGGAAATTAAATCCTGAATAGCGGCAGCATTTCCTTTTGCTCTAAAAGCGGCGCGAACCCAATTGACAAACCATTGTTCGAAAGGATATTCTGAATCGTCTTCTTTTAATAAATGTAAGGCTTTACTGAAATTCCCCTGCGCTTGATGTGCAATTTTGAAAGCTGATTTTTCGTCGATGTTTTCTTTTGAAATTAAAGCTTCGGCAATTACTTTTTCCGGAAGTCCGTTAAAGTGAATTACCTGACAACGAGATCGTATGGTTTGTATAATATCTTCTTCATTTTCAGAAATCAGAATAAAAATGGTTTTATCCGATGGCTCTTCCAATAATTTCAAAAGCTTATTCGATGCGGCGATATTCATTTTATCGGCCATCCAGATAATCATGATTTTATAACCACCTTCGTAAGATTTCAGCGAAAGCGATTTTAAAACTTCGGTTGCATCTTCGACGCGTATTTCACCTTGTTTGTTTTGAACGCCCAGAATTTTATACCAGTCAAATAATCCGCCGTAAGGCATTTCCTGAATAAATGTGCGCCAATCCTGAATGAAGTCTAAACTTTTTGGTTTTGTTTTTACATCCTCGGTCGTAACTGTTGGATATATAAAATGCAAATCGGGATGCGAGAGGTTTTGAAACTTCAAATTGCAGGAATCATTTCCGTTTGAGTTTTCATTTCCTGTATTGTTACACAAAATGTATTGCGCATAAGCAATTGCTGTTGATAATGTGCCACTTCCTTCTGGCCCAATGAATAATTGAGCGTGTGGAATTCTTCCGGAAGATGCACTTTTTATCAAGTGACTTTTGATGTAATCTTGACCTAAAATTTGAGAAAATTGCATGAAGCAAAGATAGAAGAAAATGATATAGTCAAAAATTTTAGATCAAAACTTTGCTTCTTGCGTTTCATTTCTGTCGTTATTGGTGTTTTAATTCTAATTTTTTGAAGTTTGTTAACCAACTTTTGTTAATAAAGAGACGAATCCGAGGAGATATTAAGACTTTTTTGTTAATAGTTTTTTAAATAAAACGACAAACGTAACAGTTTTTTGGCTATTAATTAGAAATAAAATCGGTTTTTAATACTTAATATCTTACGGCTTTTATTTTAACAAATTTAACAAAAACCCCGTTAAAACGCACATTTTCTCGACATAAGGTCTATTTTTAAGGTTTCTTTAAGCTTTTTTTTTGAAAAAAGAAATCAATAAAGTTGCAATTTAAGTTAAATTATATATTTTTGTTTTCATCAACAACCAATTATATCTAAGAATTTATGAAAGGGAAAATTATTTTATTAAGTACACTTTTTTTCTTGACAACCGGTGCTATTTCGGCACAGGCAAAAAACGCTCCAAGAAGTATCATTAGTACAACTGCACTTATCCGAAAATACCATGATCAGAAAGAATTAAGTGGTATGCAAAAAGGAGAATTGTTAGAATTGTACATCGAGCGTATTAAAGTTTTAGTTAAAACTCTCCCTTACATTGCGTTGGTTACTAAACCAGGTGTGACAATGGCGGACTTAGGTATTCCGGACGATTCTGAACACAAAAAAGTTTTAGATGCTCAGGCAGTTGGTACAACAACTTTCTTAGATACGACAGTAGAATTTCAAAGAAAGATGATGCCGTATTCTGATAAAGGAAACTTGATTGCAGCAATTTTATTTTACGAAAGTACATTGAAATCATTACACGAGTTCAACGAATTGAATGAAATGTAATATTTAAAAATATTTTTTAAAACCTTTTTAAACTTGTTTACGTAGATGGTTGAGAACTTTCTGCGGCATTTTGAAAAAGAGATAAAAAAAACAACTCGTTCTCGAAGCGTTCTGGATTTTTTCGGAAAACTCGAGATGAGTTTTTTCATTTACGCATACCCAAATTTATTATTAACCCTAATACCCCCTTATCATGAAAAAAATTACTCAAATGATTTGCGTTCTTTTGACGGTTACAAGTATGAGCGCTCAACAAGAGAAAGGAATTATGGGCTACAACAATTGGTTGAACAACTGGACCGAATTTAAGCCTAACAAAGTAGAATATGGAGAAGCAAACCAAATTTTAGCAGGAAACATTTCTGTTAATACTAAATTGCTGAAGAGGAATATATACGTTTTGCAAGGCAATGTTTATGTTACTAATAATGCTGTTTTAACAATTGAGCCAGGAACTTTAATCATCGGTGATTTCGAAACAAAAGGAACATTGGTAGTTACAAAAGGTGCACAGCTTATTGCAGACGGATTAGAAACTGACCCTGTCGTATTTACATCTAACCGCAGCCAGAAAAAAGCTGGAGACTGGGGTGGAATTGTAATTCTTGGAGATGCTCCAATCAATAAATTTGGAAATGTTGGTTCTTACAACCTGGATCTTGATCCTACACTTACTACTTACGGTGGCGATAATGCTGCTGGAAATTCAGGAGTTTTGAGATTTGTGAGAATCGAATTTGCTGGAAAAAAAGTTAAAGGTGTGGATACTTTCAATGGTTTGACTATTGCTGGTGTTGGATCTAAAACAATCTTAGAAAACATTATGGTAAGCTACTCAGGTGGTGATTCATTTGCCTTTTTTGGAGGTGATGTAAATGCTACTAAATTAGTTTCTTATAAATCTATCAACGACGATTACAAATTTACACAAGGAGTACAATGTCGTTTATACAACTCATTAGCCGTTAGATCTTCTTACTTATCAAGTAACAAAGACGGTTCTCGTTGCTTAGAAGTAAAATCGTTTGAAAAGAAAAATGAAACTGATTTTACTAAAAAACAAACCCTTGTTGTTGCAACAAATATCACTATGCTTAATGACAGTGATAATATCAAAGCTGATATTCAGTCAGGTTTAGTAAAAGAGGCTGTGTATGTAGCTGAAACTGCTTCTCTTGAGATGAAAAGAAGCGTAATTTCCGGATTTAATCCAGCTGTTTTATTAGATAGTAAAACAGAGATTAATGATGCCAACCTTAAAAAAATCAAATTTGAGGAAATGTACTTTAACCTATGTAACGGAAACATCTTTACTGAGTACAATTCTAACAACGAAGATTTAGAAAACTGGTACGGAAACAGTGTGTTCTTTAACGTTTATTCACAAAGTGATAACAAAGAGACATTCATTGATATTTTTAACCCTAAAAAACCAGATTTCAGACTGCAATTAGGAAAAATTACAGCTTCTAGCGGAAACAGATAAATAGATTTCGATTTTTATTTCAAAACGTAAATTTTATTAATAAAGTCCCCAGACACAATTTATGTATTCGTCTCATACGGACCCAAATAAAGATCAAGACATAATGGTACTATCTACAAAAAAATATTTCTTATATATAATATTTTTGGTTTCTCCTATGACGTTAAGTCTATATGCACAAAGTACAGCTGAAAGACCTACAATTTCTACTGATTCTAACTGCAAATTAGACGCGTTTAATGCAGCAAACCAAAAGAATGACATAGCTGATAATAACATCAGTAAATTAGATAATTCTAATCATTGTATAGTAGGGCTATCCATCCCCAAGGATAGCTCTGCTGTTGCAAATGAATCGAATGATCAGTCATCAAACTGTGACGAAAACTCATCAATTACTTATACATACTCGGCTCTAGCAAAAGATATTATTGAGAACTATAAGTATGATTTTTCAGAAACATTCATCGATATCTTGTTTTTTGAGCGTATAGATTTAGCCAGAACTCGCACTATATGATTCAAAAAATTACGCTATCTGCATTTCGTATTATCCTTTTTTTTAGTATTTTATTATGTACTGAAACGAATTCCTATGCTCAGACTAAAAGTATAAACCCACAGGTTTTAGCGTTTGACAGGATTTGTGCGGACGCTACTACGCAGTATAATGCCACTTTTACTTATGCTGGTTTTCCCGCAGGAACTGTATTTGTTGTAGAGCTTTCTACGAACAATTTTACAACTATTGTTACTGCAAATACAATATCTGTTTCAGATCCGGCAGTTAATCAAAAAACGATAACTTTTAATGTTCCGTCAGATCTTAAGGGATCTGACACTTATAGTCTTAGAGTTACAACTACAGGTTTTTCAAGTGCAAAGTTTGTTTCTTTTGGCTTGAAAACTTCTTTTCCTATTTATTACAAAGCGCACGATAGACAGTATACGATAAACAACTTTAACGGTACTGCAACTTTTTGTGCCGGTGGAAGTATCTTGTTAACAATCGATCCCGATTCTACAACTCCACCAAATGAATCTCCTCTTAAGTATAGTTTTTTGACCTATAACTGGTTTAGAGATAATGGTGTTTCTACACCACCAACACTTGTTGCAGGAGCGACAGGACCAAGTTATAATGTTACAACTCCGGGAGTATATTACGTAGAAACTAATTACGGTACTTGTACCTCTGAATCTTATTCCAACCGTGTTACTGTTTCTTCATCTTCATCTGGATCTTCTGTTATTGTAGATTCAAGTTTAGGAAATCCTTTTTGTGCAAATGGTGACGATACAATTTTAACAGCAACTTCGGGTAACAAATACCAATGGAAAAAAGATGGTGCTGTTATTACTGGTGCTACAAATCGTACTTATGCCACAAAAGTTGCTGGTAAATATAGCGTTGATGTTGATTTTGGCGGATGTATTGCAACAGGATCAATTGATCTTAAAAGCAATGGTTTTAACGCAAGTATTGACGTTGCCGATGAGTATAAATTGAAAGAAGGTGAAATACTTGATGTCAACATTACTACAGATGCAACTAATCCAACTATTCAGTGGTTTTTAAACGGTAATGTTATACCGGGAGCAACAGGAACTAATTATAAAGTAGCTACAATAGGAAATTATAAAGCAGTAATTTCTCAAACCGCAGGATGCGTTGTTACTAAAGAGTTTCTTTTTAAAATTAAATCTGATATAGCATTAGTTACAGATGTTATCCCTAACATACTTAAATTAAGCGGAGCGAATCCGTATTGGAATATTCCGGATGTATATAAAAGTGATACTACAAAAGTTATTATCATAAGTTCAAATGGTGACAAGGTTCTGGACGTCGTGAATTACCAAGGTGATTGGCCCCAGACAGCAATAGATTTTAAAAATGTAAATCCAGTATATTACTATGTCATTCAATCCGACACAGGTGAAAAAAAAGGATCAATAACTGTGATAAAATAATATGAAGAAAATTTTACTATTCATAACTTTATTTTACGGTTTTTCAAATGCACTCTATTCTCAGGACAAAAATGAGAATGGAGTTGTTTCGTTTTCGTTACCTATAAGAAATTCTTTAAAGTTTAATAGATATTTAATTAACCCTGCATTCAGTTTTGTTCGTGAAACAAATGCCTATGCAAGTTTTTATAATAAAAGACAATGGGTACAATTTGATAATGCCCCACAAACCTATTTAGTCAATTATTCAGGTCGTTTTAGAGAGAATGAAGCCTTTGCTTTTGGTCTTTTTCAACAAAATTATGGTTTAATGACCGTGTTTGGAGGAATAGGAAACTTTGCTCATAATATCGTTTTACAAGAAGACAGCAATCTTACTTTTGGTTTGAATGTTGGTTTTTACAAAAGCGGATTGGATCAGGGAAAAATAATCTCAGATGACCCAACTATTTTAAATGGAGATTATCCATCAAATATGTTACTTACTGTAAATCCGGGGATTAACTACGGAACAGCATTTCTTGATTTTGGATTATCGATTAACAATTTAATCCTTTACAATTTTGGATCAGGAATCGTAAAAGACGATCCGGAAAGAGCAATAGAATTACATGCAATGTACACTGGATATATTGACAGCTATGGCTTTTTTGAAAGAAGTAAATTTTCAGGAATTGTAAAAACAGAAGTAAAAAAAGATAAAACAGTTCTTTCAGGTCTTGCCATGCTTACACTTCAGCAAGGAGTTTGGGCGCAAGCAGGTTATAATACATTATATGGAGTTTCAGCCGGATTAGGAGTTAATATTTCGCCAAGCATTGCGATCGAATACAACTACGAAAGAGGAATGGGTAATTTCTCAAACCTAGGCGGTTCTCATGAATTTGCAATTGCATATAAATTCAAAAACAGAAATTACTATTACGGAGATGATGAAGAAGGTTCTCTTATAGATCCTGCAAAAGCAAAACCGGTAATGGCAAAACCTAAAGCGAGTACTCCGGTTACTCGTGTTGATGGAGCCGAAAAAGCAAGATTAGCTGCTGAAGCTAAGGCTACTGCCGATGCTGAAGCGAAACAAGCAAGATTGGCTGCTGCCGAAAAAGTGAAGGCTGATGCCGAAGCTGCAGCAAAAGCAAAATTAGAAGCAGACAATAAAGCTAAAGCAGATGCTGAAGCTATCAAAATAAAATTAGCTGCAGATGCAAAAGCGAAAGCCGATGCAGCCGCAGCAGCGAGAGCACAAACAGCTACTACAAACAGAGCAGTTGGTGCAGCACAAAAAACACAAGCGCAATTAACAGCTGATAAAGCAAGAGCCGATGCAGAAGCGCGCAGAATTAAATTAGCTGCAGATAATAAAGCAAGAGTAGATGCCGCTGCAGCAGCAAGAGCACAAGCAATTGCAAACAAACCTGCAGGACCAGGTTCAGCAGCACAAAAAACACAAGCACAACTTGCAGCTGATAAGGCAAAAGCAGATGCTGAAGCTATGAAAGCGAAGTTGGCTGCAGATAAATCTAAAGCAGATGCGGAAGCTGCGGCAAAAGCAAAAGCTGCTGCGCCACAAAAAACGCAAGAACAATTAACTGCTGAAAAAGCAAAAGCAGATGCAGAAGCAGCGGCTAAAAAATTAGAAGCTGATAATAAAGCAAAAGCCGATGCAGAAGCATTAAAAGTTAAACTTGCTGCTGATGCAAAAGCAAAAGCTGACGCTGCAGAAGCGAAACGTAAAGCAGATGCTAAAGCAAAAGCTGAAGCTGCAGATTTACAATCAATTCTTGCTGCAGATGCAAAAGCAAAAGCAGACTCAGACGCATATCAAGCTAGATTGGCCGCAGAAGCTAAAATAAAGGCCGCTGAGGCAGTAAAAACAAAAGCGAGTATTGATGCGGCAAACAAAGCAAAACTTGCCGCTGCTGCGAAAGCAAAAGCTGCAGAAGATGCTGCATTAAAAGAAAAACTTGCTGCTGATGCTAAAGCTAAAGCTGATGCAGAAGCAAGACAAGCAAGACTTGCTGCAGAAGCGAAAGCAAAAGCCGACGCTGAAGCCTTAAAAATTAAACAAGCTGCAGATGCAAAAGCAAAAGCAGAAGAAGACATATTAGAAGCTAAACTAGCCGCAGACGCAAAAGCAAAAGCTGATGCAGAAGCAATACAGGCAAAACTAGCTGCAGACGCAAAAGCGAAAGCAGATGCAGAAGCATTACAAGCTAAGTTAGTAGCTGATGCAAAAGCAAAAGCTGACGCAGAAGCTCTTAAAGCTAAACAAGCTGCAGACGCAAAAGTAAAAGCTGATGAAGAAGCACGTCAGGCAAAATTAGCTGCAGACGCAAAAGCAAAAGCCGATGCAGAAGCTCTACAAGCTAAATTAGTAGCCGATGCAAAAGCAAAAGCTGACGCAGAAGCTCTAAAAGTAAAACAAGCTGCAGATGCTAAAGCAAAAGCTGATGAAGAAGCACGTCAGGCAAAATTAGCTGCAGACGCAAAAGCGAAAGCCGATGCAGAAGCTTTACAAGCTAAGTTAGCTGCAGACGCAAAAGCAAAAGCTGACGCAGAAGCATTACAAGCAAAATTAGCTGCAGATGCAAAAGCAAAAGCTGATGCAGAAGCATTACAAGCTAAGTTAGCTGCAGACGCAAAAGCAAAAGCTGACGCAGAAGCATTACAAGCAAAATTAGCTGCAGATGCAAAAGCCAAAGCAGATATGGAAGCTTTACAAGCTAAATTAATAGCTGATGCAAGAGTGAAAGCTGATGCAGAAGCAACAGCAAAAGCGAAAGCCGATGCAGAAGCAAAACAATTGCAAGAAGCTGAAGATGCTCGTCAGGCAAAATTAGCTGCAGACGCAAAAGCAAAAGCAGATGCTGAAGCATTAAAAGCAAAACAAGCTGCAGATGCAAAAGCAAAAGCTGACGAACAAGCATTACAAGCTAAACTAGCTGCAGACGCAAAAGCGAAAGCTGACGCAGAAGCACTACAAGCTAAGTTAGCTGCAGACGCAAAAGCAAAAGCTGACGCAGAAGCACTACAAGCTAAGTTAGCTGCAGACGCAAAAGCAAAAGCCGATGCAGAAGCATTACAAGCAAAACTAGCTGCAGACGCAAAAGCAAAAGCTGATGCAGAAGCACTACAAGCTAAACTAGCTGCAGACGCAAAAGCGAAAGCCGATGCAGAAGCATTACAAGCTAAACTAGCTGCAGATGCAAAAGCTAAAGCTGACGCAGAAGCATTACAAGCAAAATTAGCTGCAGACGCAAAAGCGAAAGCTGATGCAGAAGCATTACAAGCTAAGTTAGCTGCAGACGCAAAAGCAAAAGCTGATGCAGAAGCATTACAAGCGAAATTAGCTGCAGATGCAAAAGCAAAAGCCGATGCAGAAGCGCTACAAGCAAGACAAGTTGCTGAAGAAAAAGCAAAAGTTGAAGAAGAAGCTCGTCAGGCGAAATTAGCTGCAGACGCAAAAGCAAAAGCCGATGCAGAAGCACAACAAGCTAAACTAGCTGCTGATGCAAAAGCGAAAGCTGATATGGTTGCACTTCAGGCAAAATTACTGGCTGATGCAAAAGTAAAAGCAGATGCTGAAGCAACTGCAAAATTACAAGCAGAAGAAGAAGCAAGACAATTGCAATTAGCAGAAGAAGCTCGTCAGGCGAAATTGGCTGCAGATGCAAAAACTAAAGCTGATGCAGAAGCATTAAAAGCAAAATTAGCTGCAGATGCTAAAGCTAAAGCTGACGCAGATGCATTAAAAGCAAAACAAGCTACTGATGCAAAAGCAAAAGCGGAAGAAGATGCTATCAGAGCCAGACAAGCTGCAGAAGAAAAAGCAAAAGCTGATGCTGAAGCATTACAAATAAAATTAGCTGCAGACGCAAAAGCAAAAGCAGATGCTGAAGCTTTACAAGCAAAATTAGCAGAAGAGGCAGAGTTAAAAGCCAAGCTTGCTGCTGATGAAGCTGCTGCAAAAGCTGCTTCGGCTCCTAAAGATGATACAGCAAAAGCAATTGATAATTTGGCTTTATCTATAGAAAATTCAGGAAAAGCGCAAAGCGATATATTGGCACAGTTTAATGCGACAGTGGCTAACAAACAAAAAGACCTGAACGACTTAAAAGAAGAAAATGACTTAAGTGATAAAGGAATTTATAAAGAGCCTAAACCATTCAAAAGTGTTGCAGCAGAAAACAGTCAGTTGGAAGCATTAAAAAACCAACTTGCTGATGCAAACAGAATGCAGAAAGCAGAAATTGATAAGTTGACTAATTTGTATAATGAAAGACTTAAAAAAGTTCCGAATAAAAATGATGCTTTAAACAGAGCGTATTTAGAAAAAATAAACCAATTAAAAGCAGCACAAATAAAAGCAGAACAAGATAGTGCAGCATTACTGGCGAATTTAGAACGTATTAAAGCTGAAACTGAAATCGAGAAAAAACGTAGAATTAAACGTGCCGCTTACGAAAATGATCAGGGAAGATATGCACAGGATGTAGCAGCTCTAAAACGTATTAGAGAAACAACAAAACCAAGTAGTACACCATTGACTGCAAACGATTTTGATTTTGGAGAAGATCAGTCAAACATGCAGATTATTAAGAATATTAAAAATTCTGATAGTGGTTATTATTTGATTATCGCTGTTCACAGCAGTGCTGAAAAAAGAGATGAATTCCTTGCCAAAGCGGTTGCCGCAGGACGTACAGATGTTAATTTCTTTTATAATATAACCACAAGTAAATATTATATCTATTACGAGAAATTTGAAGGTTTATCTGAAGCAACTAAGGCATTAGAAGCAAAAGGAAGTAAACCATATAATGGAAAAATGGCTATCGTAAAAGTTGAGAATTAATAAGAATTAGATTTGAAGTTTTGCCTTCTTTGTGAGTTAAGAAGGTTCATAATTATAAATGTTTAAGAGTGCTGTAATTTATTTTTTAATGCCCCTTGGAGAATAAAGTAAAAGCCAAAAACAAAAGAAGACCATGAAAAAACCTACTACTATTTTTAAAACGTTAATTGCAGTTGTATTTTTATTGCTAAGCATTTCTTCACATGCCCAGTTGAGAAAAGGCTTTACGACTAGATATACAACTAGTTTGAATGGAGACATTTTAGTTATTGGAAACAATAGCTTAAATAGAGATAATGGCAAAGGAGAAAGGCCGATTAACAAATACGACGATCAAGGTAGTGGAAGTCAGGTAAACGATAATTTCAATATGAAATTTATCGATGTTGACAATGAGACTTCTTTTAACTCAAGTTCTGCAACATTAACAATACCTCCGGCAAGTAAAACTTGTTTCGAGATTGTATATGCTGCTTTATACTGGTCTGGAACCTATCAGGATTCTGATAGAAGTAAGATCAATCAGGTAAGACTAAAAACGCCTACAGCTTCTGCTTACAAGGCTATTACCGGAACTATAATTCACGATGAAGCTGCTGCGGGTGTTAACAGTCCTTATGGATCTTTACCTTATGCTTGTTTTGCAGATATTACAGCAGATGTTAAAGCTGCCAAAGAAGGGGTATATACTATAGCCGACGTAATGGCTTCTGAAGGTAAATTTTCTCCTGGAGGTAACTCAGCAGGTTGGTCTATTTTTGTAATTTATAAAGATCCATTATTGCCTAGTAAGTATATTACAAGCTTTGATGGTTTTAGTATTATTAGAAGTAGTGATCCACCATTGGATATTCCTATTACCGGGTTTAGAACAAATCCTTTTGGAAACGTAAATGTAAAACTTGCATTTAGTGCATTAGAAGGAGATAATAAATTAGAAGGAGACGGTCTTCAAATTATAGGGGGGAAACCATCGAGTGTATGGGGTGCTATTTCTTCATTAGCGAGACCAATTACAGGTAGTACACCAAACTTTTTTAATAGTACCATTACTGATGGTGATGTTATTATGGGAGGTCGTACACCTAATAGTAAAAATACATTAGGGTTTGATGCAGGTGTTGTAACTCTTGATAATAATGTAGGTGGGGTACAAAATAGTGTCATGCAAAATGATGAAACGAGTGCTACACTTAGAATCAATACATCGCAGGATTCCTATTTCATGTTTTTTAATGCAATGGCGGTCGAAATTATTGCACCAAAAATTGTACTTAGAAAGAATGTACTGGACAAAGACGATAACAATATTAATACTCAAACAGTAAGTCTTGATCAGGAACTTAGATATGAAATTAAGTTCAAGAATGAGGGTAACGATAATGCCAAAAACTTTACGATTACAGATGTTCTTCCTAATAACGTAATTTTTAACGGAACAAGTGACATTTTGGTCATGGACTCCAGAATTACGGCTGTTTATAATGCGGCAACTAGAACAATTGTATTTTCAGTACCGGATGCTTTGGTTATTGCAAAAGGAGCAGAGTACACACTTAAATTTAAAGTTAGAGTTGTAAAAGACTGTAACGAATTAGTGGATGCTTGTTCTAATGAAATTAAAAATACTGCTATTTCTAAATACTATGGAGTAAAAAATACTACACCTGAAGGTTTTGGAGAAGGTAGTTATTCTAGTATATCTTCCTGTAATGTAGGAGAGCCTACATCAACCAATTTCTTAGTAGGTATAGACAAATGTTTATTCAGTAGAGATGTTTCTTTATGTGGTACAGCTGTTTTAAAAGCAGCTAATGGTTATACTACCTATGTATGGAAAGATAAAAACGGAGTTGTTTTTGGAGGAAACAATCAATCCGTTACTGTAGATAAGCCAGGTATTTATACTGTGGAAAACAGTGGAGCTGTAAATTGTAAACCTATTAAACAAACGTTTAATGTTATAGATTATTTAGCTAGCACAAATAAAAATCCAATTAAAGGAGACAATATTGATCCTGCAACAGGATTGGCGTATGGTTGCGTTAGAGATTTAAAACCGTTTCCAAAAATATTCTTGTGTGGTCTAAATGACAAGAGAATCATAGATACTCAAATCACAGGTGCCACAAGTATCACATGGCAAGAAACAAAAGATGTAACCCCAACCACTAATCCGGATAGCTGTCCTTATGAAGGAGCGACAAACTGGACCACAATTGCAAACGGGCCAATATTTACTGCAGACAGAGCTGGTGTATTCAGACTTGTTGTAAATTATGGTAATAATACATGTGTTGTTACGTATTATTTTAATGTTTATCAAAATTTACTTGATGCTACGGCTAAGAAACAAGATATTATTTGTGATACAAAAGGATCAATTACAGTAACAAATCCACTTCCAAATACAGGATATGTTTATAGTCTTGACGGAACAAATTATCAAGCATCAAATATTTTTAATAATGTTGCAAAAGGTTCTTATACAGTAAATATAAAACAAACGGTATTAGAAGTTGGACAAGTTTCGGCTTGTATATTTAAAGTAGATGTAAATGTTGAGCAACTTGATTTTACAACAAAGCTTGATGCAACACACCCGCTTTGTAATGGACAACAAGGAACTATAACGGCAACTATTAATAATGTGCCGGGGCAATACAAATTTATTCTTAGAAAGAAAGGTAGTACTGTCGAAATTCAAAACTCAGGTCTTATAGATAATAACAGAATTATCTTTACAGGTGTTGATCCGGGAGTTTATCAGGTTTTAATGTCTACTGCCAATAATGGATGTAATGTTATTCAGGAGATCGAAGTTTTTGATTATCGATTAACAGCTACTGCGCAAGTTACTAAGACACTTACAGCATGTAGTGATGGAGAGATTACAGTTAGTGTTACAGGAGGAACTCCAAGACCAGGTCCACCACCATATTATTTATATTATGTAAATGGAAACACAAACTTTGTTACAAATCCAGTAATTCCTGTAACTGCAGCCGGTGATTATAATATCGTGGTTGTAGATGCAAATGGTTGTACAGTAACAATACCAACGATAAAAGTTACTAATTTACCAAAACCAAAAGTAACCTTTAAAGCAGATGATGTTAATTGTTACGGAGCTAATAATGGTGTAATTAATGTTGATATTGCACCTGCAAATTCAGGTTATGCAGTTTCATATAGTGTTGATGGTGGAACTTTTACTTCAGTTGCTCCAATTACAAATTTAGGACCAGGTACCCATTCAGTAGTAGTTAAATATATTTATAACGGTATTGAATGTCTTGATCCTGCTGTAAATGTTGATATTAAAGGACCAGATTCAGCTTTAACAGCTTCTGCAGGTATATCTGAATTGGCTGGATGTGGACCAACAGGAAATGAGAAACAAGGAAAAATCAGAATTACAAATCCACAAGGAGGAACACCAGGATATCTTTATAGTTTTGATGATCAAAAAACATGGTCAGCTGTAAGCGAAGCTTATGTTAATCCAGGAAAATATACCGTTTATATTAAAGATAGTAAAGGGTGTATTTTTGCAATGTCAGATATTATTTTAGATGACAAACCAGCAGATCCAACTATTGATTTAGCACCAACAGTTTATAACTGTGACGGAACAGGAAAAACTACTGCAACAGTTACAAATACTGGAGGCAAAAATTATACATACGAATATTATATAGATGGTAAACCAAATACACCACTTACAAATAATATATTTGATAATGTTATAACAGGTCCACATACAATTTCCGTAAAATATAAGTTAGTAGATGCTGCAACTTATAGTAATTTATTAAAAGAAGATTTTGGAAAAGATACTTTTACCTACACTGATACTGCATCTCCTGATGGATCTTCTCCTGGGATCAATGCTGCTTTTTGTTGGGAAAGACAAATAGAGGCTACGAAGTGTAACGGAAATAGATTATTTGCTAATGGTGAATATACTGTTACAAGTAGTTTACGAAATGATCCTTATAGCGGATGGCAGAATCCAATAGATCATACTAGTGGTAGTAGAACTGGTGGTAGATATTTAGCAGTTGATGCTGGTACTGCAATTCCAAATAATGCAGTACTTTATAGAAAAACTATTAAAGATATTATTCCGGGTCAACCAATTCAGGTTAGATTCTTTGCTACAAATTTATTGAAAATTGGTAATACACAACCAGATGCTTCTTTGACGGTTGAATTACAAAATGCTTCAGGAACTGCATTATCATCACAATCTACTGGAAAGATACCTAAGACTAATGGCTGGGTAGAATACAACAGATCAATTGATCCGGGAAGTAATACAACTTTAGATTTTGTATTAAGACTTGAAATTTCTCAAGTTAACGGAATTGATTTTGCTGTTGATGATATAGAGGTATATCAATTGCCTAAATCATGTATTACCGAGAAAAAATTCGATTTTAATATCGATAGTAATAAAGCATTTACTGTTCTTGAACCTGTAATTGAAAACGTTGATTGTAGCGGAGGAAGTACAGGTAAAATAACAATTACAGCTCAAAACTTTAATGGTAGCTTCCTTTATTCTATAGATGGAGGACTTAATTGGAGTACTTCAACAACCTCACCAGTTATTATAGACAAATTAGTTGCTAAAAGTTATTCAGTAATTGTAAAAAGTGATGTAGCAGGAACTTGTTCTAAATCATTTACAAAAACAATTACAGAAAACCAACCTGTTACAGTAACAGCTACTGTTAGTACATTGCCAACTTGTACAACTGGAGCAACAATAACAGCTGATGCTAAAGGAGGTGTAGGACCTTATACATACGCATTAAAATTAGCAGATGGTGTAACTGATGTACCAGGAATGGGATTCAATCATTCAGCAACATTTGCTGGAGTAGCTACTGGAAGTTATACAGTTTTAGCTCGTGATTCAAAAGGTTGTACATCGGCAATTTCAGCAGTAGTGGTTATTGACAAACCAACTCCACCAGTTGCAAGTTTAGATGTTACATCTGATTTATGTTATGATAGTGGCGATAAAGCAACTTTAGTTGTTAAAGCTACAGGTACAGGCATATTAAACTATAGTTTAGATGGTGGTGCTTTTGATGTCAATAATACTTTTACAAACGTTGGTGTTGGAACTCACACTATTATTGTTAGAGACGGAAACAATTGTACAACTACAATAAGTGGTATTATAATAAATGATGAGTTAACAGCAAAAGCAAACGTTACTAAAACATTAGATTGTAATACGGTAGGTGCAACTATTAAAGTTGATATTTTAGGTGGTAAAGCACCTTTTATATATAAATACAAACTTGGAGTAGGAGGAACTTATTCTGCAAGTGCAAACGTTACAGGAAATACATTTAATTTTCCAGCTCCTGGTACAGGAACGTATTATTTTGAAATCACAGATTCGAATACGCCAAAAGGATGTGTAACTACAACATCGGCAACAGTTGATGCTATTACAAAACCAGTTGCAACTGCTACACCTGTAAATGTTGTTTGTTTTGGTGGGTCAACCGGAGAAGTTACATTAGGAGCTTCAGGTGGTTCAGGAAGTGGTTATTCATACAGTTTTAATGGTAGTGGTTTTACAAGTACTATTAAATATACTGGTTTAAAAGCTGGAATTGCTTATAAATATCAAGTAAAAGATAACAAGGGATGTATCTCTGATGAAGGATCAATTACTTTAACAGAGCCAACAGCTATTACAGGAACTATCAAAACTACAGATATTCAATGTGGTGCAACAGGAACCGTTCCTGCGGTAGTTACAATAACTGCTGGAGGAGGAACAGCACCTTATAAATATAGTTTTACAGGACCTTCAAATTATGGAGACGATAACTTTTATTCTACAACTGTTGCAGGAGTAGTAAAAGGATATATAATAGATAAGAATGGTTGTCAGTTTGGACCATTAAGTATTACCGTTGGTGCTTTTGAACCAATTACAAGTATTGATCTTGTTGATCATGGATACGATTGTTCTACAACTCCTCAGGGAGGACATGTAACAATTACAGCTGTGAAAGCAGGAGCTCTTACTAATGTTTCTTACAGAATTACTGCAGGTCCGGCTGGATATAATACAGCAAGTAATACAACAGGAGACTTTAAACCATTGGCTCCGGGAAGTTATACTTTTGAGGCATCAGACAGTAAAACAAAATGTACAGCAACAATAAGTTATGTAGTAAAAGGGACATCAGACATAACAGCTGGTGGATCAGTTTTAACTACAATTAAATGTTTTGGAGGTACAGGAACAATTCAGTTTACAGTTGGTGGTATTAAAACCAGCGGGTATGATTATGTAATTAAAAATGTTGCAGGTACTACTATTCAACAAGCAAATGGTGTATCAGCAGCGACTACAACAATTACAGTTACTTCTGCGGTAGCAGCTGATGATTATACTATTACAGTAACGGATAGATTAACAAAATGTCAGGCAGTTTATGTTGTAAAATTGACACAGCCTGCTATTGCAGTTTCAGTTACAGCAACTGCTACAAATATTACATGTAGTAAATTTACATCGACAATTACTGCAGTTGGAGCAGGTGGAACACCAGCTTACAAATATGCAGTTGTTCAAAAGAATGCTGCAGATCCTGTATCAGCAGCTTATGCGGCAGGAGCAACATTATCAGTAAATACCGTAAATGGTACTATTGTGGATTGGGTTGTATTTGTAATGGATGCAAACGGATGTACAGCTAAGTATCCTATAAAAATTGATACAGATCTAACACCATCGGTTACTGCCAAAGTAGACAACCAATGTACAGGATCAGGAAATACATTTACCATTACTGCTACAGGTACTGGAGGAACAGGAACATTGACTTATGGAATCAACGGAGTAAACGGTGCATTCTCTACAAATAATGTTTTCACTGTTGTTGCGGGAACTTATACAGTTTGGGTAAAAGACGGTAATCAATGTCCGGCTTCGGCTACGCCAGTTACGGTTTATGACCAGTTAACGGCTACTACAGCTATCAAAGAACTGGATTGTTCAACAACTCCAGATGCTACAATTACAGTTACTCCATCAGGCGGAAAAACACCATATAAATATGAGGTTTCAACAAACGGAGGAACTAGTTATTCTGCAATGGGATCAAATGTTTATACAACATCAGTTGCAGGAACATTTAAAATAAGAGTAACCGATGCTAATTTATGTACGGTTGTAGTAACGGAAACGATACTTTCAATTTCAAATCCAACAGGTTCAATTGTTACACAGAGTAATGTAAGCTGTAACGGAAAACTTGACGGATCAGTTACTATAAAAGGTACAGGCGGTTCAGGCGGATATTCATATAGTAACAATGCTACAACAGGCTTTGGACCAAGTGCAACCTTTACAGGTTTAGGTGCTGGATCATATACTTTCTATGTAAAAGACAGTAAAGGATGTCCTGCAAGTGTTGCGGTTACTATTACTCAGCCAACAGTTTTAGCTATTAGTTCAACAGTTACACCATTTGCGTGTAGTACTACAAACACAAATGTTCAAGGAAAAGTTGCAATCAACCTTCCAACAACAGGAACATCACCATACCAATACAGTTTTAATGGTGGAGGATATTCTGGAAACAATACTTTATTAGTAGATGATAATGGAACGAATCAAACAATTAATTACTCTGTAAAAGACGCTAACGGATGTATCGCTACAGGATCAGCTATTTTATCGAAACTAAACCCACCTGTAATTGATAAAGTTACGCCATCAACGATAACTTGTTTGGCAGGAGCAACATCAAGTAACGTAACGGTAACTCTTTTGGCAGGTACAGGAGTTGTTGCACTTAAATACGAAACTATTGCGCCATCTCAGGCAATCATTGCACAACAAGCTTCAAATGTATTCAATGGATTAGCTCCGGGAAGTTATACTTTCAAGGTTACAGATGCTAACGGATGTTTTGATACAAAAGTTATTACGATAAACGCAGCGGTAAAAATTGCTATTTCAGGAAACAAAAACAATGATGTTAAATGTAAAGGAGAATCAACTGGAAATGGAACGTTTACAATTTCAAACGTTGCTACTCCTGGAGATTATACTTTTGTTTTAACAGCAGGAACATTAGGTACTGGTACGCTTACAAAATCAGCTACTGATGCTAATGTTTTAGTATTGAAAAATGTTGCAAAAGGAACTTACACAGTAGAAGTTACTTCTAACTCAACTGGATGTAAAAACACAGCAACAATTATTATTGACGAGCCAGTTTTAGGTTTAAGTCTTACAGCAACTGCTACAAATATTACATGTAATAAGTTTACATCAACGATTACGGCAAGTCCGGTTGGTGGAACAACAGCTTACAAATATGCTGTAGTTAAACAAGGTGCTGCAGATCCTTTAGCAGCAGCTTATACAGGAAGTGCAACATTATCAGTAGATACTAATACTGGACTTGATGTAAATTGGGTTGTATTTGTAATGGATGCAAACGGATGTACAGCTAAATATCCTGTAAAAATTGATACAGATCCAACACCAACGGTTACTGCCAAAGTAGACAACCAATGTACAGGATCAGGAAATACATTTACCATTACTGCTACAGGTACTGGAGGAACAGGAACATTGACTTATGGAATCAACGGAGTAAACGGTGCATTCTCTACAAATAATGTTTTCACTGTTGTTGCAGGAACTTATACAGTTTGGGTAAAAGACGGTAATCAATGTCCGGCTTCGGCTACGCCAGTTACGGTTTATGACCAGTTAACGGCTACTACAGCTATCAAAGAACTGGATTGTTCAACAACTCCAGATGCTACAATTACAGTTACTCCAACAGGCGGAAAAACACCATATAAATATGAGGTTTCAACAAACGGAGGAACTAGTTATTCTGCAATGGGATCAAATGTTTATACAACATCAGTTGCAGGAACATTTAAAATAAGAGTAACCGATGCTAATTTATGTACGGTTGTAGTAACGGAAACGATACTTTCAATTTCAAATCCAACAGGTTCAATTGTTACACAGAGTAATGTAAGCTGTAACGGAAAACTTGACGGATCAGTTACTATAAAAGGTACAGGCGGTTCAGGCGGATATTCATATAGTAACAATGCTACAACAGGCTTTGGACCAAGTGCAACCTTTACAGGTTTAGGTGCTGGATTATATACTTTCTATGTAAAAGACAGTAAAGGATGTCCTGCAAGTGTTGCGGTTACTATTACTCAGCCAACTGTTTTAGCTATTAGTTCAACAGTTACACCATTTGCGTGTAGCACAACTAATACAAATGTTCAAGGGAAAGTTGTAATCAACCTTCCAACAACTGGAACATCACCATACCAATACAGTTTTAACGGTGGAGGATATTCTGGAACAAATACTTTATTAGTAGATGATAATGGAACGAATCAAACTGTTAATTACTCTGTAAAAGACGCTAACGGATGTATCGCTACAGGATCAGCTATTTTATCGAAATTAAATCCACCTGTAATTGATAAAGTTACGCCATCAACGATAACTTGTTTGGCAGGAGCAACATCAAGTAACGTAACGGTAACTCTTTTAGCAGGTACAGGAGTTGTTGCACTTAAATACGAAACTATTGCGCCATCTACGGCAATAATTGCACAACAAGCTTCAAATGTATTCAATGGGTTAGCTCCGGGAAGTTATACTTTCAAGGTTACTGATGCTAACGGATGTTTTGATACAAAAGTTATTACGATAAACCCAGCAGTAAAAATTGCTATTTCAGGAAACAAAAACAATGATGTTAAATGTAAAGGAGAATCAACTGGAAATGGAACGTTTACAATTTCAAACGTTGCTACTCCTGGAGATTATACTTTTGTTTTAACAGCAGGAACATTAGGAACAGGAACGCTTACAAAATCAGCTACTGATGCTAATGTTTTAGTATTGAAAAATGTTGCAAAAGGAACTTACACAGTAGAAGTTACTTCTAACTCAACTGGATGTAAAAACACAGCAACAATTATTATTGACGAGCCAGTTTTAGGTTTAAGTCTTACAGCAACTGCTACAAATATTACATGTAATAAGTTTACATCAACGATTACGGCAAGTCCGGTTGGTGGAACAACAGCTTACAAATATGCTGTAGTTAAACAAGGTGCTGCAGATCCTTTGGCAGCAGCTTATACTGGAAGTGCAACATTATCAGTAGATACTAATACTGGACTTGATGTAAATTGGGTTGTATTTGTAATGGATGCAAACGGATGTACTGCTAAGTATCCTGTAAAAATTGATACAGATCCAACACCAACAGTTACTGCCAAAGTAGACAACCAATGTACAGGATCAGGAAATACATTTACCATTACTGCTACAGGTACAGGCGGAACAGGAACATTGACTTATGGAATCAACGGAGTAAACGGTGCATTCTCTACAAATAATGTTTTCACTGTTGTTGCGGGAACTTATACAGTTTGGGTAAAAGACGGTAATCAATGTCCGGCTTCGGCTGCGCCAGTTACGGTTTATGACCAGTTAACAGCTACTACAGCTATCAAAGAACTGGATTGTTCAACAACTCCAGATGCTACAATTACAGTTACTCCAACAGGAGGAAAAACACCATATAAATATGAGGTTTCAACAAACGGAGGAACTTCGTATTCTGCAATGGGATCAAATGTTTATACAACATCAGTTGCAGGAACATTTAAAATAAGAGTAACCGATGCTAATTTATGTACGGTTGTAGTAACCGAAACGATACTTTCGATTTCAAATCCAACAGGTTCAATTGTTGCACAAAGCAATGTAAGCTGTAACGGAAAACTTGACGGATCAGTTACTATAAAGGGTACAGGCGGTTCAGGCGGATATTCATATAGTAACAATGCTACAACAGGCTTTGGACCAAGTGCTACCTTTACAGGTTTAGGCGCTGGATCATATACTTTCTATGTAAAAGACAGTAAAGGGTGTCCTGCAAGTGTTGCGGTTACTATTACTCAGCCAACTGTTTTAGCTATTAGTTCAACAGTTACACCATTTGCGTGTAGCACTACAAATACAAATGTTCAAGGGAAAGTTGTAATCAACCTTCCAACAACTGGAACTTCACCATACCAATACAGTTTTAATGGTGGAGGATATTCTGGAAACAATACTTTATTAGTAGATGATAACGGAACGAATCAAACTGTTAATTACTCTGTAAAAGACGCTAACGGATGTATCGCTACAGGATCAGCTATTTTATCGAAACTAAACCCACCTGTAATTGATAAAGTTACGCCATCAACGATAACTTGTTTGGCAGGAGCAACATCAAGTAACGTAACGGTAACTCTTTTAGCAGGTACAGGAGTTGTTGCACTTAAATACGAAACTATTGCGCCATCTACGGCAATAATTGCACAACAAGCTTCAAATGTATTCAATGGGTTAGCTCCGGGAAGTTATACTTTCAAGGTTACAGATGCTAACGGATGTTTTGATACAAAAGTTATTACGATAAACGCAGCAGTAAAAATTGCTATTTCAAGTAGTAAGAACAATGATGTTAAATGTAAAGGAGGATCAACAGGAAATGGTACGTTCACAATTTCAAACATTGCTATTGCTGGAGATTATACTTTTGTTTTAACAGCAGGAACATTAGGAACAGGTACGCTTACAAAATCAGCTACAGATGCTAATGTTTTATTATTGAAAGATGTTGCAGTGGGAACTTACACAGTAGAAGTTACTGCAACTGCAACAGGATGTAAAAATAGCGCAACAATTATTATTGATGAGCCATTAAATCCTTTAACAGCAACTCTTGCACAAGTAAATGCCAATTGTAAAGTTGGTACTTCAAAAGTTACTATAACTGCTGCTGGAGGAACACTTGCTTACAAATATGCATTTGTACATGATGGTGCACCAAAAGGAACATTAACATCATCAAATGAGGCTAATTTAGACCCTGCTATTGTTGATTGGGATGCTTATGTTGTTGATGCTAACGGATGTGAAGTAAAATTCGATGTTAAGCTTGCTACAGATGCTGTACCAACAGTTACAGCTACGGCTACTAATCAATGTTTAGGAGTTGGTACTTATACTATTACAGCTGTAGGAGTTGGAAAAGCACCTTTCACTTATAGTATAAACGGTACTTCATTTGACACTCCAAACACGTTCACAGTTACTACTGCAGGAATTTATAATGTTTGGGTTAAAGATGCAAATGGATGTATTGCTAAAACAACAACACCAGTTACTGTTTATGATAAATTAACAATAACTCCAATAATAAATAAAGACATTACTTGTACAGTAGGTTCAGAAGCAGCCAAAGTTACCTTGACAATTGGTGGCGGAAGCGGTTCTTTTACTTACAGCTATACAAGTACACCAGCTGGAGCAGTTGGAACTTTTGCAGGAAATGTTTTCACGACAAGTGATGCAGCAGATTATATCTTTACTGTAAAAGACAATGTAAGTAACTGTACAGCGACTATCGCAGTACCGGTTCAAATTACGACACCTACGCCTCCTCATTTCACGGCACCACTTCCAGCAGTGCTTAGTTGTTTTGGAGATACTTCAGGATCTATAACTATTAATATTGATCCTACTCAAGGAGTAGCGCCGTTTTTAATTAATGTAAAAAATAAAGCGACACTTCAGGATTATGGAACACAAACATCTGGTTTACCTGCAGCTATTTATGTAGTTACAGTGACAGATGCAAAAGGTTGTAGCTATTCAGAAGATATTGAAATTAAACAACCGACTAAAATTGTGGTTGCGTCTCACGCAGATCCTATTACATGTGATATAGTTAGTGGTGGAGTTTCTAAAGGAAACGTTGTTGTTGATAGTGTAGTAGGTGGAACAGCACCTTATACATATTACGTAACAGGTCTTAATGGTTATAATAAATTTGAGCCTAATAATACTGGAGCAACTTCAGTTACTTTTAATGTAGTTGATTTTGGTTACTATACAATTAGAGTTAAAGATGCAAATGGATGTTCAGTAATCGAAAAAGACGTTTTAGTTGCTTCTCCCGTAGATAAGCTTGATATTAATATTGATTTAACAACGGTTAATTGTGAAGCTGTTGTTGGACCTCCTGCAGTTCCTGCTGGTGGTAAAGCAGTTGTAACAGTTGGAAGTTTATTAACTGGTAATGGTCCATACCATTTCAATATTTATACAGGACCTGGACAAGTATTTACCGCAGATGGTGTTGGTGGATGGATAGGAGAATTTCCTGCAGTAGGAAGTGAATCAGCAATTTTTTACGGCCTTACTCCTGGAGTAACCTATACTTTTATCGTTTATGATGAAGTAACAAAATGTTATTATTATCAACAAGCAGATAAGCCAGTTCCATCAAATTCTACATTATCGATTGTTAATAATGTAGCACATAATATTACATGTACTGGACAGACTGATGGAAATGTAACTTTTGAAGTTAAAAATAATTATTCATCTTCTGTAGATGTAAGTTATCAGGTTTATGAATCTTTTACTAATGTAGCAATTGCAGGAGCAACTGGATCAACTACTATTGCAGCAGGTGTAACATCACCTAGTATTAGTTTAGGCCCTTTACCTGTGGGTACATATTATGTATTAGTTAAGGAAGTTGCAGGACCAAACAAAGGTTGTTCTGTGGTTTCTAAAGACTTTAACATCAAACAATCACCAATTTTATTATCACTTACAGCTTCTGCTACTTCAATTGCAGACTGTACGAACTTAGGGACTATTTCTGCTCAGGCAAAAGATGGAACAACGCCATACACTTATCAGGTAGTTGCTTCTGGTACTGCTTATGTAGATGCGGATTGGAAAACTCCAAATACGTTTACAAGACCAGGAAGTGTTGCTGGAATTGTTTACGATGTGTATACAAAAGATGCTTACGGATGTATTAAAAAGGTACCAGTTACAGTTTATAAATACAAAGATCCGACTATTGCTCCTTTGGCACCAATTTGTTATGATGGAAGTACTCCATTTAAAATTACAATTGTTGGTACTGTTGATACTGCAATTGTTGGTGGTGCAACATATAGTGTAGATGGAAGTGCTTTCCAAGCATCTCCAGACTTCACATTGAATGCTGCGAAAATCTACAATTTGGTTATCAAAGACGGTAAAGGATGTACAGCTTCTATAAATTATGAGGTTAAACCAAAATTAGAATTAGGTGTTGACTTGACTAAAGACATTGATTGTTCAGGAACTCCGGATGCTAAGATTACTTTGACAGCTTCAGGTGGTTATGGACCAACTTATAAGTATGAGTATTCTGCTAATGGAGGAAGTTGGAATACAATGCCAACTAATGTTCTTGATACAAGTGTTACAGGAAATTATATCTTTAGAATTACAGACCTTGGTAATACAACAACTTGTAGTGTTGATACGAAGTTTACTTTAGATGCAATTCCAGCAATTGTTTTCACTGTAGACCCACTAGATGTTACTTGTTCAGGAAATTCAAACGGAAAAATTACAGTTAATGTAACTTCAGGAGTTGGACCATATAAATACCAATTGGTTAATGGTGCAACAACTTGGGCTTTCCAGGATTCAAACGTATTCGATAATTTACCAGCTAGTAATGCTTATGTGGTAACTGTTAGAGATGCTAAATTGTGTGAGAAGAATCTTCCGGCAACAATTGGTACACCTACACCATTATCAGCAACTTCATCAATAACAGCTAAATTGTTATGTACGACAGACAATGCGCCAACAAAAGCTGTAGTAACAGTAGTTGGAGCAGGTGGAACTACACCATACCAATACAGCTATGATGGAGGACTTAATTACTCAACTGATGATACTTTTGAAACATACGCAGGAATTAAATTCGATGTTTATGTAATGGATGCTAACGGATGTAAATTCACGTTGACAGATGGAGTTAATGTTCCGGCATTAAACGCTCCAACAGCGATGAACATTACAGGAACACTAGTATTCTGTCTACCAGCAGCGAGACAAACAAGTACAGTTACTATAAATTCAGTAACTAACGGAGTTGGTACACTTCAATATGAGATTTTATCTCCAATTGTAAGAATAAAACAAGGATCAAATGTATTTGCAGGATTGGCACCAAGTGCAGATCCTTATGTATTCCAGGTTACAGATGCAAACGGATGTACTTATAAGGATTCTTATATTGTAAAACCAGCTGTAAACATTACAGTTTCGGGAACAGTAGTTAGCGATGTAACTTGTAACCCAGGTGCTAACGGAGCGGTATTATTTACAGTAGGTAACTTTACAGGAACTTACAGTTATGTACTTAACTCAGGAACTCCGGTTACAGGACAAACAAGTAAAACAATCTCAATTACAGGATTAAGTGCTGCAAGTACGCAAAGTATTATAGTTACTGATGAAGTTACAGGTTGTACAGCTCCGGCTTCAGTAAATGTTATCCAAAACCCGGCATTATCATTGTCACTTATTGCCAATGTACCGGAAAATTGTGATAATAAAGCTAAAGTTCAGGTATTAGCTTCTGGAGGAGTTGCACCTTATGAGTATTCATTTGTACTTGCAACAGCAACTGGACCAGGTACATATACAACATCAGATACGGCATTTTTAAGTACTGCCGGTTCTTCTTTCAACTGGAAAGTTTATGTAAAAGATGCTAATGGTTGTGTAATTACAACACCATTTGCAGTATCAATTACTAAAGATGCAGCACCATCAATTGCGATGCCGGCATCAATATGTTATGTTGGATCAGATGTTGTTATTGATTTGGCAGCATTATCTACAGTAGCTGTAGCTCCTGCAAAATATACACTAAACGGTGTAGTAATACCAGGTACTACTTATACAGTAAAAGGTGCGGGAACTTATGTATTTGGAATCATTGACGGTAACGGATGTATATCAAACCAAGTAAGTTTTATCGTAAAACCACAAGTGTTTTTACAAGCAGACTTAGATCAGGATTTAACATGTACAAAAGATGCTTCTATTAAGTTAACTCCAACAGGAGGAACAGGAACATATAATCTTTATGAGGTAAAAATCAATGCAGGTGGATATACTGCATTCACAACATTGCCTTACGTTGCAACAGTTGATGGAACATATACTTTTAGAGTAACAGATTCTCAGGGATGTCCTGCGGTATCTAATGCTGTAATCGTAACTCCTAAAACAGTTCCAACAGCTAGCATAGTTGCAACAAGTGTAATTTGTTCTGGAGATAGTAACGGAACAGTTACAGTAACAGCTTCAAACGGAATCTTGCCTTACCAATATAGAATCGACGGAGGAGTTTTCCAAACTTCTAATGTATTCAAAGGATTGGCAGCAGGTCCACATAATGTTGAAGTTAAAGATGCAAAAGAATGTATTTCGGTGTTAATTCCAGCAGCAGTTGGTACACCTACACCATTATCAGCAACTTCAGCAATAACAACTAAATTGTTGTGTACTACTAGTAATGCACCAACAAAAGCAGAAGTTACAGTAACAGGAATAGGCGGAACTTCACCATACCAATTTAGTTATGATGGAGGACTTAATTACTCAACTGATGATACTTTTGAAACATACGCAGGAATTAAATTCGATGTTTATGTAATGGATGCCAATGGATGTAAATTCACGTTGACAGATGGAGTTAATGTTCCGGCATTAAACGCTCCAACAGCGATGAACATTACAGGAACACTAGTATTCTGTCAACCAGCAGCCAGACAAACAAGTACAGTTACTATAAATTCAGTGACTAACGGAGTTGGTACACTTCAATATGAGATTTTATCTCCAATTGTAAGAATAAAACAAGGATCAAATGTATTTGCAGGATTGGCACCAAGTGCAGATCCTTATGTATTCCAGGTTACAGATGCAAACGGATGTACTTATAAGGATTCTTATATTGTAAAACCAGCTGTAAACATTACAGTTTCGGGAACAGTAGTTAGCGATGTAACTTGTAACCCAGGTGCTAACGGAGCGGTATTATTTACAGTAGGAAACTTTACAGGTACTTACAGTTATGTACTTAACTCAGGAACTCCGGTAACAGGACAAACAAGTAAAACAATCTCAATTACAGGATTAAGTGCTGCAAGTACGCAAAGTATTATAGTTACTGATGAAGTTACAGGTTGTACAGCTCCGGCTTCAGTAAATGTTATTCAAAACCCGGCATTATCATTGTCACTTATTGCCAATGTACCGGAAAATTGTGATAATAAAGCTAAAGTTCAGGTATTAGCTTCTGGAGGAGTTGCACCTTATGAGTATTCATTTGTACTTGCAACAGCAACTGGACCAGGTGCATATACAACATCAGATACGGCATTTTTAAGTACTGCCGGTTCTTCTTTCAACTGGAAAGTTTATGTAAAAGATGCTAATGGTTGTGTAATTACAACACCATTTGCAGTATCAATTACTAAAGATGCAGCGCCATCAATTGCGATGCCGGCATCAATATGTTATGTTGGATCAGATGTTGTTATTGATTTGGCGGCATTATCTACAGTAGCTGTAGCTCCTGCAAAATATACACTGAATGGTGTTGTAATACCAGATACTACTTATACAGTAAAAGGTGCGGGAACTTATGTATTTGGTATCATTGACGGTAACGGATGTAAATCAAACCAAGTAAGTTTTATAGTAAAACCACAAGTGTTTTTACAAGCAGACTTAGATCAGGATTTAACATGTACAAAAGATGCTTCTATTAGATTAACTCCAAAAGGAGGAACAGGAACATATAATCTTTATGAGGTAAAAATCAATGCAGGTGGATATACTGCATTCACAACATTGCCTTACGTTGCAACAGTTGATGGAACATATACTTTTAGAGTAACAGATTCTCAGGGATGTCCTGCGGTATCTAATGCTGTAATCGTAACTCCTAAAACAGTTCCAACGGCTAGCATAGTTGCAACAGGTGTAATTTGTTCTGGAGATAGTAACGGAACAGTTACAGTAACAGCTTCAAACGGAATCTTGCCTTACCAATATAGAATCGACGGAGGAGTTTTCCAAACTTCTAATGTATTCAAAGGATTGGCAGCAGGTCCACATAATGTTGAAGTTAAAGATGCTAAAGAATGTATTTCGGTGTTAATTCCAGCAGCAGTTGGTACACCTACACCATTATCAGCAACTTCAGCAATAACAACTAAATTGTTGTGTACTACTAGTAATGCACCAACAAAAGCAGAAGTTACAGTAACAGGAATAGGCGGAACTTCACCATATCAATTTAGTTATGATGGAGGACTTAATTACTCAACTGATAATACTTTTGAAACATACGCAGGAATAAAATTCAATGTTTATGTAATGGATGCCAATGGATGTAAATTCACATTGACAGATGGAGTTAATGTTCCGGCATTAAATGCTCCAACAGATATGGACATTGCAGGAACTCTTGTATTCTGTCAGCCAGTTGGTAGACAAACAAGTACAGTTACAATCAGTAATGTTAAAAATGGAGTTGGTACACTTCAATATGAGATTTTATCTCCAATTGTAGTAACTAAACAACCATCAAATATATTTGCAGGATTAGCACCAAACAATGCTCCTTATGTATTCCAGGTAACTGATGCAAACGGATGTACTTATCAGGAATCATATATTGTAAAACCAGCAGTAGTCATTACGGTTTCTGCAGGATCAACTACTGATCCTTCTTGTAATGGTGGAGCAAATGGTTCAGCGAAATTCAATGTTGATAGTTTCACAGGAACTTATTCAGCAGTACTTATTGCAGGAACAGGAATAGTATCTCAGGCTGGTAAAGTAGTTACAGTAACAGGACTTGTTGCGGGAACTTATACATTAGAAGTGACAGACAATGTTACAGGATGTAAAAACACTGCAACAATTAAGATTGGCGAGCCAGCCGTTCTTGATGTGAAAGTAATTTCTCAAACTGCAGCAAATTGTTATTCAGGTGCTATAGTTAAAGTACAAGGAATTGGTGGAACACCAGCGTACAAATATGCGTTTGTTGTTTCTGGAGCAACACCAGTTGCGGGAGATTATTTTGCTGATGACTTTGCTGTTTTAGATTTTGCAAAAGGTCCTAATTGGGATGTTTATGTACAAGATGCAAACTTGATTTGTACTGGTAAATTAGCAATAACAATTACAAAAGACGACGCACCAACAATAGATGTTATTACAGATAAATACTGTTATACAGGTGGTCCGGTTCCAATTAAAATTAATGGAACTACTGATCCGGATATCGTAAATCCACCAATGTACAGCATTGGAAACGGATATTACCCAAGTCCTAATTTCACATTGAATGCACCAGGAACTTACGACTTCTATATTAAAGACGGAAATGGTTGTATTGCACATGCGAAATATACATTAAAACAAGAATTGTTATTACAAGCAACACTTGTACAAGATTTGAATTGTACAACAAATGATGCTACAATTACATTATTGGCAACTCAGGGAACAGGAATATATCCTACTTTCCAAGTGTCTAAAGATGGAGGTGCTTATACTACGGTTACATCGCCTTACAAACCAACAGTAGCAGGAACTTATACGTTCAAAGTTAATGATGGTCAATGTGATGCAGTTTCTATACCAGTAGTTATTACACCAATTACAACTTCAACATTTACAACTACTCAGATTGATGTAAGATGTAAAGGAGATTCTAACGGTAGTATAACTGTTACAGCTTCAAATGGAGTTGCGCCTTATGAATACAGTATTGATGGAGGTACATTTAGTTCATTGAATGTTTTCCCTGGATTAAAAGCAGGTACTTATTCTATCGTAGTTAGAGATGCAAAAAAATGTCCATCGCTTCCGGTTGATGTTACAATCAACGAGCCTGAGACATTGAAAGTATCAAATGTGGTAACACCATTTACATGTAGTACAACAAATACTGCACAAGATGCTTTCATCACATTAACAGCTACTGATGGTACATCACCATACAGCTATAGTTTTGATAATGGAGTAACTTTTGGAAGTTCTCCAGTTCATACAATGAATGCTTCAGGAACAATTAATTATGTAGTAGTAGACTTTAATGGTTGTAGAGCTTCAGGATCAGCAACAGTTGTTCCTTATACTCCACCTACTAAATTTGTTATTGCTGCAACACCAATTTACTGTAAAACTGCAGGTGGTGTGACAACAATTTCTGTAGATCCAACAACTATTGTTGGAGGAGTTGCACCATATAAATATGCTATAATTAGTCCGGCAGCTTCAGCGACCGTACCAAGTGCAGTAAATAGTTTTGCTGGTTTATTACCTGATACATATGTAATAGAAGTTACAGATGCTAATGGTTGTAGCACAACAAATTCGATTATTGTTAAAAAAGCAAGTGAAATTAATGTTGAAGCTCAATTATTAAGTGATGTATTATGTAATGCAGGATCAACAGGATCAATTGCATTTACAGTAAGTAATTATATTACAGCTAATAATTATGATTTTGGATTAATTCCAAATAATGGAACATTTACACAAACAGGTGATGTTATTACATACACTGGATTAACTGCCGGTAAATATACTTTCACAGTAACTGACAGAACTTCTGGATGTACAGACAGTGTAGTTGATTTTGAAATCAAACAACCAAGTGCAGCGCTTACATTTAGTACTGTTGCAACAAATATTAGTTGTGACAATAAAAATGCGACGATTACTGTAACTGCTACAGGTGGAACACAGGCTTACAGTTATGCAGCGGTTGTTGCAGGTAGACCAGCTCCAACAACTTTCAGCGCAGATAACAAAATTGTGGTTGATACTAACAATGGTACAGATCTGGTTTGGGATGTTTATGTGAAAGATCTTAACGGATGTTCACCAGCTGCACAACAGCAAACTATTTCAGTAGATCCACTACCAAGTGCTATTACTGCAAGTGTTACAAGCCAATGTGCAAGTCCGGCAGGAACATATGAATTTATAGTTTCGGCTTCAGGAGTAGCTCCGTTACAATATAGTATTGGAGGTAATTTCCAAACAGATCCTAAATTTGTTGTAACAGCTCCAGGATCTTATGACATTACAGTAAAAGATGCTAACGGATGTACAACAACTGTAAATGCAGCGGTTGTTATTGAAGGCGCTTTAGATTTACAAGTAGAAACTAAAGCTTTACCAAGTTGTGATTTCCAAGACGGAATTATAATCGCTAAAGCGACGGGAGGTTCAGGAAGTTACAAATATTCTTCTGCGGCTTATATCCCGGTTGTGGTTGGAACTACTGCGACATTCAGCAATATGCCTGCAGGAACTCATACAATTTTAGTAAGAGACCTTGTGTATGGTTGTACAGATACTGTAATTGTTGAATTGAAAAAAGCAACAGAAATTACAGGTTTAAGTTTAACTGGTAACGATGTTTCTTGTAATGGAGGTTCTGATGGATTAATTATCGTTAACCTTGATCCGGTTAAAGATGGAGTAAATGACAATCCGGTTTATACTTATACTTTAACAGGAACTACTGTTGGTGGTACTGCAGTAAGTAAAGGTCCTCAGGAATCAAATGTATTTGATAACCTTGAAGCTGGAGATTACACAGTATTGGTTACTTCAGGAAGAGGTTGCCATGCTCAGGTAGATAAACGAATCAAACAGCCTAAAGCGATTGTGGTGAATGCTCCGGTTGTGACATCATTCAAATGTACAACAGGTTCAAACACAGTAAACTTCGCAACAATTACTGTTAATTCAGTTGTTGAAGGTTCTGGAAAATATGTTCGTTATGAGTTTAGTAGAAACGGAGTAGTGGTTCAAAACACTGATTCTAATACTTATACAGAATTTAATCTTGCAGGTGGTTCTTATACCGTAAGAGTATTTGATGATAAAGGTTGTGAAGGTTCTTGGACAACTCCAATTATTATTGACTCATTCATAACAATGGATAAAGTTAATGTGGCAATTGTTAAACCAATTACTTGTCTTGCAAACCAAACAATTCAGGTTTCTGTTGCGACAACAGGAGGTACACCAACTTCACTAAGCTATACGCTAACTGGAGTAAACGGAACAGTCTTTAGTGAAACTAATTCAACAGGATTATTCAAAGACTTAGCAATTGGTAACTATCAAATTACTGTCTTCAACCCAACAACAGGTTGTACAATAACTGATTACCATTATATATCTGATCCAAACACTTTCAAGATTGATGTTAAACCATTGAAAGACGAATTATGTTATGGAGATGCAGACGGAAGTGTTAATTTGACTTTTGTTGATAACCAATTAGTTCCAACAAATGACGCAGGACCATTTACTTATGTAATTACAGGTCCGGTACCAAGTTCTGGAACGACAACTTCTGCGGGACCAATTTTGGTTTCAGGATTAAAAGCGGGAGTGTATACAGTTTCAGCTACATTGATCGATATTAACGGTCCTTCTTGTACGGTAACAAATACATTTACGATAGATCAGGCAGCAGCTGCTTTAGTAGCAACTAAAACACAATCAGAGATTACTTGTCTTGCAGGTAATAAAGATGGTGTGATAACTGCATCAGCAACAGGAGGATGGCCAGGTGACTATTTATATGAGTTAAGATTAGGTGCAACAATTGTAAAAGCTTATAGTACTTCACCAGTATTTGAGAATTTAACAGCAGGAGATTATACTGTTTTTGTTAAAGACAGCCGTGGTTGTGAAGCATTTGTTGATGCTAAATTGACAAACCCAAAACCAATAGCTATTCAGATAAGTGCAACACCAATGTTAACTTGTTTTGATAATGAGAACGGAGTTGTGACTATTGACTTAGTAACTGGAGGTTCAGGAAATTATACTTATACATTAAACGGTGTATTAGCTGATGGAACTGTAATCGTTGGACAATCGCAAGGAACTAATCAATTTACAGGATTAAAAGCAGGAACTTATACAGTAACTGCAAAAGATACCTGGACTTGTGAAGCAATTTCTAACAAAGTAGTAATTGATCAGCCAACAGAAGTAAAACCTTCGTTAGCGATATCTAGAAATGAAACATGTCAATTAGTACCAATCTTGAAACTTACAGTTACTGGTGGAAATGCACCATATTACTATAGTGAAGACGGAATAAATTACTCAGCTTCATTTAATGGAAGTATAGATATTACATTGCCAAAAACAACTGTAAGTAAAGACTACCAATATTTTGTAAAAGACCAAAGTGGTTGCGTTAGCACTGTATCAAACATCGTTAACGTTCCGGTAGTGCCAAAATTAGATTTTACAACTCTTGTAGATGTAGATATCAAATGTAAAGGAAGTGCCGAAGGTACAATTACAGCTATAGCAACTGGAGGTTTAGGAAACTATGTTTATACATTGCTAGACGCTGCTGGAGTAGCTATTACGCCAGCACCAGCACAGGTTACTCCGGGAGTATTTACTGGATTGCCAGTTGGAAAATACATAGTAAAACTAGAAAGTTCTGATTGTTCATTGAACTCAGCAGTAGTTGAAATATCAGAACCTAACATTGTATTATCAGCTGAAGCGATACCAACAAATGTTACATGTAATGGTTTCAATAATGGAAAAATTACTGTAAATGCGGCAGGTGGAACAGGAGTATATAAATATGCTATCGAACCTGAATTCAGACAGTTCTTTGACAAAAACGTATTTGAAAACTTGAAACCAGGTTTCTATGATGTATTAGTTCAAGACGAAAATGAATGTTATATTTTCATCAAAGATGTTGAAGTAAAAGAACCAGCGCCATTAACAGGAGCATTAGTAGATGGTACTTTATTCCCAGAAACATGTGCAGGTGAGAAAGATGGTGCATTTAGTATTATACTTTCAGGAGGTACATTAGATTATAGTGTAAGTATTGATTCTGAAACAGGACCATTTGTTAAAGGTACTGCAGGTCAGACAACATTTGATTTCGATAATCTGTCAGGAGGTCTTCATATTGTTTACTTCGTAGATGCATCAGGTTGTAACGGTCAGGTAGACATCGCAATGGATGAAGCAGTAACGCTTAAACCAACGAACGAAGTTAACTATGACTGTGTGAACAATGCAGCTTCAAATATGGTAACAGTAGATCCTGGTTATGACGGAGATCATTCTGAGATTGATTACAGTTTAGACGGTGGTCCATGGCAAATGAATAACATCTTTACAGGTCTTACTCCGGGTAATCACACAATCAAAGTGAGACATACAAACGGATGTACTGCAGATACAAGTTTTATTATAAAAGTTGTTAATCCGTTAGTATTAACATTATCTGAAGAGAAAGGTGTTTGGAACGTGATCACAGCAACAGCTACTGGCGGAAGCGGAGATTATGAATACAGTATAGATGGTATCAACTTTAGTTCTGAAAATAAATTCACGATCTATAAAACAGATGATTACACTATCACGGTAAGAGATAAAAACGGTTGTACAGACAAGAAAACTATAAATGTTAAGTATGTAGATGTATGTTTACCTAATTATTTCACACCAGACGGTACTTACTATACTGGATGGGGACCTGGATGTACAAACATTTATACAAATTTAATATTCTCAATTTTCGACAGATACGGACGTGAAATCGCTAAATACCACTACGGTCAAAAATGGGATGGTAGATACAATGGCGAAGAATTACCTTCAGGTGATTACTGGTATGTTCTTAAACTAAATGACGAGAAAGATGCAAGAGAGTTTGTTGGACATTTCACTTTATACAGATAACAAAATAATAGCCCCTATGATGTTATCTAAAAAAATTATTACAATGAAAAAATTAATTTTATCCTTAGTACTCATGGCTGTAACAACAAGTTACAGCCAAGAGTTAAACCTACCAGTGTTTACCCAGTATTTGGCTGATAACCCTTTTGTGCTTTCTCCTGCATATGCAGGTATTGGTGATAATCTTAGGATTAGAGCTAATGGATTAACCCAATGGGTTGGAATAAAAGATGCACCAGAGAATCAATCGCTATATGTCGATTTTAGAGTTTTGGACCGTTCTGGTGTTGGTATCTCGCTTTACAATGATAAAAACGGATATACAAGACAAACCGGTGCTAAAGTTTCTTTTGCACATCATATTATTCTGGATTACTATTCAAAACAGTATTTGTCATTTGGAATTTCGTACAACTTTAATACGTTCAAAATCGATACAGATGAGTTTAACACAGATCCATACGAACATCCTGTAATTGATCCAAGTGTTACAGATAATCGTTATAATGCAAATAATAACTTTGATATTAGTGCTTTGTACCGTAATAAAGACTTTTTTGTAAGTTTTAATGCGAATAACGTCTTAAAGAAAAATACAACTAAGTACAGAGGAGTAGAGCCTAATCTGCTTTCTAATTATCAGGTTTATTCAGGTTTTACTTTTAGAGATAAAGAGAACAGTCGTATTGAATATGAACCATCAGTGTATTTTCAATACTTTGCCAGTGATAAACGATCTTCAACCGATTTAAACTTTAAGTACAGACGTTACAATCGTTACGAAGATTATTATTGGATAGGAGTTTCATATCGTTTCCTAAACGACCAGTTTCCAAAACCATTATCAGTTGGACCAATGGCCGGATTCATGAAATCTAAATTTTATTTTGGATATTCATATCAGGTAATGTTCAATGATCTTGGAGCTTACAATACCGGTACACACGTAATAACTATCGGATTCGATTTCTTACAATCTATTAGTAACTGTCCTTGTACGCAAGGTCCGGTTCACGATTAATTAGATCTGTAAGCATTTTTAGCAATTTTAATACTTAATTTGTTTATTTTCATAAATTACAACGTTTTCGTTGTTAATGGTATATTATTTTTAGATTTTTCAAATTTATTACTACTCTAAAAGTTCTATATTTGTTTTTCTATCAGAAAAATTAAAAAATTATCAAAATGAAAACTTTAAACGATTTCGATTTTAAAAATAAAAAAGCAATTATCCGTGTTGATTTTAATGTGCCACTGGATGAGAATTTTAATGTAACAGATGCAACACGTATCGAAGCTGCAAAGCCTACAATTGATGCAATTTTAGCTCAAGGCGGAAGTGTAATTTTGATGTCGCATTTAGGAAGACCAAAAGGTGCTGAAGAAAAATATTCATTAAAACACATTTTAAAAACAGCTTCTGAAATTTTAGGAGTTCAGGTTAAGTTTGCTGAAAACTGTGTTGGAGAAGTAGCTCAAACCGCTGCTAAAAATTTACAACCAGGAGAAGTTTTATTATTAGAAAATTTACGTTTTCATGCAGAAGAAGAAGCTGGAGATGTTGCTTTTGCAAAAGAATTAGCGTCACTTGGAGATATCTATGTGAACGATGCATTTGGAACAGCACACAGAGCACACGCTTCGACTACAATTATTGCACAATTTTTTCCAACAGAAAAATGTTTCGGAACATTATTGGCTAAAGAAATTGAAAGTTTAAATAAAGTTCTTAAAAACAGTGAAAAACCAGTAACAGCAGTTTTAGGAGGATCAAAAGTTTCTTCGAAAATTACAGTTATCGAAAACATACTTGACAAAGTAGATCATATGATCATTGGTGGTGGTATGACATTTACATTTGTTAAAGCATTGGGTGGTAAAATTGGAGATTCTATCTGTGAAGATGATAAACAAGAATTAGCACTTGAAATTTTAAGATTAGCTAAAGAAAAAGGAGTACAAATTCACATTCCGGTTGACGTAATTGCAGCAGATGATTTCTCAAATACAGCAAATACACAAGTGGTTGACGTAAGAGAAATTCCTGACGGATGGCAAGGTCTTGACGCAGGTCCTAAATCTTTAGAGAACTTCAAGAAAGTAATTTTAGAATCAAAAACTATCTTATGGAATGGTCCATTAGGAGTTTTTGAAATGGAAACTTTCTCTAAAGGAACAATTGCATTAGGTGATTATATCGCAGAAGCTACTCAAAACGGAGCTTTTTCACTAGTTGGTGGAGGAGATTCAGTTGCAGCAGTAAAACAGTTTGGTTTTGAAGACAAAATGAGCTACGTTTCCACTGGTGGCGGGGCAATGCTAGAAATGTTAGAAGGAAGAGTTTTACCTGGAATCGCCGCGATTTTAGACTAAAATATCACAATTAACATTTTTTTGCGTATTTTTCATCGTTAATCTGTTTAAGTTTGCAAAAGTAAGACTTCTGTAATTATTTGAATTATAGGATTTTAAAAAAATGTTATATGATTGTAAAAAAAATATCAATAGTGGTTTCCGCTTTTTTTTCGATGTCGATGTTTGCACAGGTAGTTCCAACAACATCAACAGTAGAAATTAAACCAGAAGTAAAGTTATCTTATCTGGATTCAGTTAAAAGTACTTTCAAAAAAGATGATGTTGCTACTCGAGTAGACAGTCTTTGGATGAAAGAATTAACAAGTTTAGATATCTATGACGATCTGACAAAAGACATTCAAACCATCAACACAGACGTTACCGTTGATGAAGAATTGCCAACAGAGTTGCTCAAACAACGACTTACGGCGATGAATGAGAAATCACCCTTTGAGATTGAATACAATCAAGGATTAGAAAATATAATAAAGTCATTTCTTAAGAATCGTAAAAAATCGTTTTCTCGATTAATGGCTTTATCAGAATATTATTTCCCAATTTTTGAGGACGCTTTTGCCAAACAAAATGTTCCCTTAGAAATTAAATATTTAGCCGTTGTAGAATCTGCTTTAAACCCTAAAGCAGTTTCTAAAATGGGCGCCACCGGACTTTGGCAATTCATGTACGGAACCGGAAAACAATACGCACTTAAAATTGATTCTTATATAGACGAACGTAGCGATCCACTTAAAGCTACAGCCGCAGCATCAGAATATATGACCAAGATGTATAACATCTTTGGCGATTGGGAACTGGTTTTAGCATCTTATAATTCAGGACCAGGAAATGTTACAAAAGCAATTCGTCGCTCTGGCGGAAAAACAAGCTACTGGGACATCCGCAATTATCTTCCAAAAGAAACACAAGGTTATGTTCCAGCTTTCTTAGCAACAATGTATCTTTTTGAATATCATAAAGAACACGGAATTAACCCGGAAAGAGCAGTCGTTAAAAATTTTGAAACTGACACAATCAATATTAAAAGAGAAATGACATTCAAACAAATCGCAGATTTGTTAGACATGCCACAAGCTCAGATACAACTTTTAAATCCATCTTATAAATTAAATGTTGTGCCTTATTATCAGGGAGAACCGCATTTCTTGCGTTTACCGAAAGATAAAATTGCCACATTTGCTTCAAACGAAGATAAGATCTATAATTACGTTGCTTATCAATCACAAAGAAGAACTCTTCCTGCACAATTAGCATTAAAAGTAGCTCCAAAAGGAAAACCTTTTGCAAAAGAGAAACCAGAACTGGCTAAAGATATTCAGTTATACAAAATTAGAAAAGGTGATAATTTAAGTACCATTGCTGAAAAGTATAATGTAAATGTTGCAGACTTAAAAAAGTGGAACAATCTTAAATCAAATGCAGTTGCATTAGGAAGAACATTAAAGATTAAATCAGATGTTGATCCAATTGCTAAAAATACTGAAGACATAAAATCTAATCCTGTAGTTGATAAAAATACAGAAACAGCAATTGCATCTTCTGATGAGAATGAAAAATCAAACACAGTAAATCAGGAATATGTTGTAGTTGCCGGAGATAATTTAGGCAGCATTGCCAAAAAATTTGGTACGACTGTTGCGGACCTAAAAGATCTTAACAATCTAACATCAAACAATGTTGGATTAGGAAAAACATTAGTTATCTCTAAAATTGTTACTGTTGTTGAAGGAAACAATGTTTCAACGGCTGTAGTAGTAAATAATATCGATCCGTTTAAGAAAAAAGCAGCTTCTGCAAAAAGCTTAGGAGAAGATTATTACGTTAAAAAAGGAGATTCATTATATAGTATTTCAAAAAAATATCCTGGAATAACCATTTCAGATATTAAAAAATGGAATAATATTAAAGATGGAGATATTAAACCCGGAATGAAGCTTAAAATAAACGGATAATAAAAAATCTTATTTAAATTTGGGTTTTATTTCATAAATTAATAAAATGAATAAAACCCATTTTTTTTTGTTACTATTACCATTCGTGCTGATTTCGTGTTTTAAAAACGAAAGACAATCCCAGCCAGTATCCGGTAAAACAAATACAATTTCCATAATCATTGACGATCAGTTATGGTATGGAGAAGTGGGCGATACAATTAGAAATAAATTTGCCTCACCGGTTTGGGGACTTACCCAGGAAGAACCGCTATTTACAATCAATCAATATCCTGCCAAATTACTTGAAGGCTTCGTTACCGATAGCCGAAGTATTATTGTGGTGAAAAAAGCCGCAACAGACAAATTCGAAATCATTCGGAGCAAAGCATTACCACACAATACATTTCGCATTTACGGAAAATCTATAGATGATATTATTTGCAGTATAGAAATGAATTCAGCGCAAATAATAAAGATTATTCGAGATGCCGAAATTCAGAAAATTCAGGAAGATAACAGCAAATCACTACTTCATCCAGCCGTAATCAAAAATAAATTTCATATCGGTATACAGATTCCAACCGGATATGAATACATGTTGCACAAAAAGAACTTTATCTGGCTTAAAAAGGATATTATTAGCGGCAACACAAGTTTACTTATTTATCAAATTCCACTACATGATTTCAAAACAGGTTCAAACGTTGTTGGAAGCATTATCAAAATGCGGGATTCTGTAGGTTATTATATTAAAGGCCGTGAACCAAATACTCGAATGATCACTGGAGAAGCTTATGCACCTTATTTTTCGACCACAGAATTAGACGGCAAAAAAGCCTATGAAACCAAAGGAAGTTGGGAATTAAAGAATGATTTTATGGCGGGTCCATTTATAAATTACGCCATTGTCGACAAGACCTACAATAGAATTTTAGTTATAGAAGGATTTTGTTATTCACCATCAAATGAAGAACGAGATTTGATGTTAGATCTTGAAGCGATTATAAAATCAGTAAAAATAGATAAAAGGTAGTTTCTGAATTTTTCATACTTTTGTTTTAATAATCATTAAATCAGTTAATTATGAAAAATTTTTATATCACATTGTCAATGTTCGCATTGTGTTTTGTTTCGTGTAAAAAAGAAATAAAAGCTGAAACTGAAACTGCAAAAGTTGCAGATGGTGTTAAAACAGAAGAACCAATTGCCGAGGAACCTTTAGATTCGGCAGCACAAATGAAAGCATGGACTGCATATGCAACTCCGGGAAATCCACACAAAATGATGGCTGATGAAACCGGAACGTGGAATTGCGATATGACTTTTTGGTCAGAAGCAAATGGAAAACCTGAAAAAGCGACTTCAACAGCAAATATCAAAATGATACTTGGCGGCCGTTATCAGGAATCAAATTATCAGGGAAAAATGATGGGACAGGCATTTGAAGGAAAAAGCACATTAGCTTATAACAACGCCAGTAAAGAATACACCACCACTTTTATTGATAATATGGGAACAGGAATGGTAGTTGCAACTGGTACATTTGACGAAAAAACGAAAAGTATAGAATTCAAAGGCGAAATGGTAAATCCTGTAAACGGTAAAAAAACACCTTATCGGGAAATTTATACAATTGTTGACCCAACTACCCGTAAAATGGAAATGTTTGACACCAAGAATGGATCAGAATACAAGAGTATGGAAATCATAATGAAGAAAAAATAAGCATACGATTTAATACTTTAGAATTAAACTTTCAAGCAAAAACAAAGAACCTGACTATTCTCGAAGTCGGGTTTTTTTGTTTATATCCGTGAAATCTTCGTTTAGTTCTGTTTTTTTGAATTAATTTAGGCGCTTCAATGTCAACAATAGGTAATGATGGAATTAAAATGGAAAATAAAGCCGTTTGAAGCACTAACGGTTCATGAGTTATATGATTTGCTTAAACTAAGAAGCGAGATCTTTGTATTGGAGCAAAATTGCGTTTATTTAGATCTTGACGGCAAAGACAAGAAAGCATTGCACCTGATAGGAGAATATGATGGTAAAATCATCGCGTATTCGCGTTTATTTGATGCCGGAATTAGTTTTGATAATAGTTCAATTGGTCGAGTAGTAGTTGATGCCAATTATCGCGATAAAAAATGGGGACATGATTTAATGCGTGAAGCTATTGCCGGAATAAAAACACATTTCGATAAAGACAAAATCACAATTGGAGCACAACTATATTTGAAAAAATTCTACGAAAGTCATGGATTTGTTCAATCAAGCGAAATGTATCTTGAAGATGATATTGAGCATATTGAAATGGTGAGAGAGTAACTAAAGATTTTTTAATTTTTTTAATTGCTCCTTTAATTTCTTATTTTCTTTTTTTAGTAGCTCAATATGCTGCATAACAAAATCAGGGATGTTAAAATAAAGCATATTTATTTCATCCCTTTTTTCTTTATTTTGTTCTTCAGGTTCGAAAATGATTTCTTTTTCTACCCCTAATTCTTTGGCGATTCTTTGCCATTCTGTTTCTGTTATATTTGTGCGTCCACTTTCTCTACGGCTGTAATTTGATTGGGACATACCAATTAAATCTGCTATTTCCTCTTGAGATAGACCCTTTGCCAATCTTGTCTGTATAAGTTTTATTTTACTTATAATTAGATTTATTTTCTTACAATGTTAATTAAATAACACAAGTAAAACAACTAAAAAACTTACTTTATTGTTTTTAGCTTAATACTTTGCTTCTTTTCTTTTTGGAATTTTCTTATTTATGCGATTGAAATAATTATGCACTCAAATTTGCATAGATATGCATAAGGATAGTTCTCTTTACACTGTATTTTTGAAGATATATCTTACTTTTTACATTAGTAATTACCGCTAAGTCGACATAGTTGGTTGTTAATGGAGGTATGTAAGATTTAGAAAGAAAGTTTAACTATTAAATTTTAAATTATGAAAACAGAAAAGAAAAAATTCTTCTTTAGTAATGTGGAGAAAGAAATTGATGCTTCGATTGTATTAGAAAAATCGCAAATGAAAAAAGTTACCGGTGGTAATTTAGTCATGAGAGACCCTACACAGGACAGAACTCACGCAGAAAGTACTTATGTAAGAAAATAATAAATTTAGAATAATTTTTATGGGCGATTATTCGCCCATTTTTAATAGTTAAATAGTATGTATACTTCAAACTTAGTAATAAAAGTCGCAAGTCTTTGTAATTTAAATTGTACTTATTGTTATGTATACAATATGGGTGACGATAGCTATAAAAAGCAGCCAAAATTTATGAGTCAGGAAGTTATAGAATCAATGCTTTTTAAAATTAAAGACAATTGTATTGAAAATAACCTGAATGAATTTTTTATAATTTTTCATGGAGGAGAACCTCTTTTAGCTGGTATAGATTTTTACCGTAATTTTATTAAAGCTCAAAAAAAAATTATTCCGAATAATATCTTTATTGAGTATTCAATGCAGTCTAACGGTACTTTACTAACTGAAGAATGGGCAATTGCTTTGAAAGAATTAAATATTCAGGTAGGAATAAGTATAGATGGTTCTCCAAGTTCAAATAATATTAACAGAATATATCATAACGGAAAAGGATCCTATGATGATATTATCAGAGGGTTTAAAATTGTAAAAAAGACATACGGTGATGAAATGGCAAATTGTCTTTGTGTAATTGATACTACACAAAAAGCAAGTGAAGTTTATACTCATTTTAAAGAATTAGGTGTTAATTCCGTTCATTTTTTATTTCAAGATTTTAATTATATCAAATCATCCCAAGAAGATGTGCCAAAAGTGGGCAAATGGCTTATTGAAATGTTTAATCTATGGTATGCTGACACTGATCAAGATAAACCTAATGTAAGACCATTAACGGATTTGATTGCGTTGATTTTCGGAAAGTCCAGAGGTACCGAAAATTTCGGTAATAGTATAAATCAAACTTTAGTTGTTCAAAGTGATGGAAGTATTGAAACCGTCGATACTTTAAAAATATGTGGAAATGGATTTACAGATACTGTCTTTAATGTATTAAGAGATGATTTAAACATAATATACAAAGAATCAAATCTTGCCAGGATGTATTATAAGAGCCATGATGATTTATGTGATGTTTGCCAAAATTGCCCTATAGAACCTGTTTGTGGTGGCGGTTATTTAGGTCATCGCTTTTCAAAAACTAATTTATTTGACACCCCATCTATTTATTGTCGAGAAATAATTGAACTTGTATGTCATATACAAAATGAAGTATTAAAAGATATGTCAATAGACGTGATACAACAATCAGAAATAGAATATCTTAATTTTAATGACATAATTAATTCCTTTCCAAATTCAAAATGAAAATAACTAAAACCGGTATATTATTTTTAATAAGTTTCTTTTATTGTTTAATAGTAAATGCGCAAAATGAAGATAATTTTCATATTAAAAAAGCAGGCTTCACTAAAACAATTTTAAAGACTAAAAATGATACTATAGTTTTTTTAACATCAGTAAGCAAGTATAGTAATGCAAAGCCCACTATTATATTTGCGCAAGGATCAAAACCTTTACCTTTAATCTTCTACGACCATAAATCTGCGAACTCTATTATCCCATTTAGTATTAAAGAGTATAGTGATAAATTCAATTTTGTAATTATAGCAAGAAAAGGGATTCCTTTAACGGGCACTTACGAAAGAGATTCCGAGGGATATAAAAATGATAAAGGTAAAGTTCCTAACGAATATACTTTTAATGATAATCTATATTATAGAGTGAATCAGGTCAAAGTAGTTTTAAATTATTTATGTAAAAATGCTAGTGTGAAAAAAGATTCAATATTTGTTATTGGTCATTCTGAGGGGTATAGAGTTATTTCTAAATTAGCTGAAAACAATAAAAAAATTACAAAGCTTGTTTGTATGTCTGCCGATCCCTTTAACAGAATCTCAGCAAGTATAATAGAAGAAAGAATTAAATCCTTTTCAAATAGAAAAGACAACAGTAATCAATTAGAAATTAATGAGCTAATAGGTGATTATAAAAACATACCATTAACAAGAATAAAATATAAGGAGAAAATAGAATTTAATAACTGGTTAAGTTATAATGAAAATTTAAGTTATGAAAGTCTCAGAAAGTTTAAAAACCCCATATTAATAGTTTATGGTACAGATGATATAGGATCAATACATAATGATTTGACACCTTTTTTATTACCAAAAAGCAACATAAATCTCAAAGCTTATCCAAATTACGGACATAATTTTGAAAAGAAAGAATTTGATGTTGAGGGTATTCCTTTAGAAGATTCTTATCATTGGGACGAAGTCTTTCAGGACGTGGTAAAATGGTTAATCTCAAAATAAAAAGGTTAATGCAACTTCATTGCTTTAGTGATTTGATTTTTATTATTTTTTTTATAATTAATTAAAAAACAGTTTTATAATAACTTTTCTTAGAGTAAAACTTTAAGTAATTTTTTAGAGTATTGAGCGATTTAGCAGTATAACGATTAAACTTTCGTAATAACAAACTCAACGCGGCGATCTAAAGCATCGCCTTTTTTCAGCGGATATTTATTGCCGCAGCCCAAATAAGTCATTCGGCTTTTGGATACTTTTTTGGAAATCAAATAATAAAAAACCGTTTTGGCGCGGTTCCAGGAAAGTCTTCTTTCCTTCGTATCTCGGTCAATTGCGTCGCTATATATTTCCGGAGTACAGCAAACGTGTCCTCTGATTTCAAATTGATAACTTCTTTTCTCAAGAAGTTTTTCGGCAATCTTATCTAATTCTTTTTTCGAATTATTGGTAAGTTTTGCACTTCCAAAATCAAATAAAATGTTCTCAAGGTAGATTTTGTCGCCAACCTTCAAATCATTTCTTAGAGAGTTATAAACACCTTTTCCAAAACTGTTTCGTTTGACAACAATCAAATCCACACGACGGTTTTTGGATCTTGTTTCATGAAGATTTTCGACAGTATCAGGTCGTACAACAACACGTCCTTTTCCTTCCAGAATTACAATTCTGCTTTGGTTAAAGCCTTTGGAAATTAGTAATTCCTGAATAGTATTAACGCGATTGTTTGATAAACGAAAATTATATTCGTCGTTTCCACGATCATCGCAATAGCCATATATCTGTATTGACTCCACTTTTGAGGTGTCAATAGTTTTAATAAAATTAGTTACAACTTCGGTTTGCTGATCCGTAAGATCATACTTGTCGAAATCAAAGTAGATAGTTTCGATAGGTTTTTGCTGCGCCGATAAATTGTAAATAATAAACAGAAATAGGGCTCTACAAATCTTCATTATTTTTTTACATTTTTAAAATCGTCTTGTACTCAGTTTGATTATTTAAAACGCTCACTGCTTTCTTAATTTCTGAATTGTTTTTAATGTAATATTGATATAAACCTTCCTGATATTGGTATCTTTTTATAAGCTCTTCCTGAATCAGGTTTCTAATTTCTTTTTGATTTTTGTCTAACAAAGTTGTTTCGCTCTTTTCAAGAGCGTTTAATAATTGCTGATATTCCGGCGCAATTGTTTCGTCTATCTTTTCATTTTTGGCTGCAGCCAAAGTATTTTTCAAAGCTACTTCAGTTTCGGTATCAAAAGTGATTTTGTTCGTTTTTAGATATTGTTTAAAGCTTGTATAATCAGCATCTGTAACCGTTGGAATCTTGTCTCCTAAATTTGGATTTTTATAGTAATAAGAAGTTGCGTAGTCAAAAATACCATCGTTTTTAAGCAATGCCGTTGTAATTGGACTCATTTTGGTTTCATCCAATTCGATATCTGGTAAAACACCACCACCATCATAAACCGTTCTTCCTTTTCTGGTTTTAAAAGCATTGAAATTTTTGGCATCTGTTTTTTGAGCCACACCGTTTTTGTCTTTATGCGCATAATCCAAAGCCTGAATACAACGTCCGGAAGGAGTATAATAGCGAGAAATTGTTACTTTAAGCTGAGTTCCATAAGTCAAATCAACAGAACGTTGAACAAGACCTTTTCCAAAACTACGACTTCCTAAAATCACAGCGCGATCTAAATCCTGCAAAGCTCCAGACACAATTTCAGATGCAGATGCACTTCGTCCATTCACCAAAATAGCCAACGGAATTTCAGTATCTACAGGTTCTTTAGTCGTTTTATAAGTATTATTATGTTTCTCGATTCTTGATTTTGTTGTTACGATAACTTCATTTTTCGGAACAAACAAATTACAGATATCAATCGCTTCGTTTAGTAAACCACCCGGATTTCCTCTTAAATCAAGAACGATTTGAGTTGCTCCATCAGCTTTTAGTTTTTCAAGCGCGTCTTTTACTTCATTAGATGCCTTTCGGCTAAAGTGTGCCAAAACGATATAACCAGTTTTCTCATCTATTTTTCCGTAGAAAGGAACAGATTTAATATCAACTTCGTCCAAAACCAATTCGGTTGTGAAAGTTTTGCCCTGACGAATATATTTTATGCTAATTTTTGTATTTTTTGTTCCCTTCAATAATTGAGAAGCGTCATCTTTAAAATCGGCAATCAAAACATCACCAATCTGAATAATTTCGTCTCCCGCTTTAAGTCCGGCTTTGTCAGCAGGATAATTTTTATAAGGTTCACGAACAATTAAACGATCTTTCTTTCTGGCGATCATAGCACCAATTCCGGTGTATTCGCCAGTATTGTTAATCTTGAAGTTTACAACATCTTGCTCATTAAAGTAAACCGTGTACGGATCTAAACTTCCCAACATACTTTTAATCGCTTTGTCCATCAAATCACCCGGATTCGTTTCGTCGACATAATTGGTGTTTACCGCTTTGAATAATGTTGTGAATATTTCTATTTGTTTCGCGATCTCAAAGAAATCATCTTTGAAACTGGTTCCAATAAATAAAAATCCAGCTGCAACGGTTGGAATAATGAACTTCTTTTTGAAATAAGGATACATGATTATATTTTTTTTCTTTTAAATCTTTTTCTAATAAAATAGGCAAGTACGCAAAATAAGACAATAAACGGCCAAACACTAATAAGAGATAGCAAAAAATCTGATAAACTAAAAAATCCGGATTGAATCGCATTCCAAATTTTTGATCCGTAAGATATTTTAACGCCTTCTTTTTGAGCAATGGTTTTATAGAATTCAATTGAAACCGTACTTTCAGAAACTCTACTTTCTAAATATTTAAGCTGACCTTCTTTTGCTTCAATTTCTTCTCTAATCGCCGAAATCTGTTTTTCAATTTCCAGAATCTCGCTTATTTTAGAAGCTTTCTGTAATATTTCGATGTAACGTGCTTCTAGTTTGCGTTTTGTGTTTAATCTTGAATTTAAGTCAATATATTCTTCTGTAACATTTTGAGCCGAAATGTTTTTTTCATCAAAATAAGAAACACCTTTGGATATCGATTCCAGAAAAGCATCAAAATTCTGACTTGGAATTCTTATCGTTAATCTTCTGGTGATTGTACCATAATCTTTTTCCTGAGAATCATTCTGAATACTTGCTTTATTGGTCGCAATCGCAGTTTTAATTTGATTGTAAGTTTCCTCTAAATCGTTAGTTTCAAATTTAAGAAACGCTTCTTTGATTATTTTTTGAGGAATTACGATGTTTTTGTCTTCAGCTGGTTGGCTTGGTGATGAAAGCTTTACAGCAGAAATTGACATGTCTGCAACAGCAGCGTCTTCGGAGCGTTTTTCGCAACTAATGAAAGTAAGAACAGCTAGAAATATAAAGAAAATTTGTCGCATAAATATTTCAAATTAAGTCTAAAACTACAATTTTTTTGTAATTCTTCGTATAATTTGATTAAATAAGTTGCTTTTGGAAATTTATGACTCTGTTTTATTTTCAGAATCAGGAGCTTTATTCACCTGAGATAAGAATTTCTCAAACAACTGAATCGTTTTGGTATTGATTTCTTCGTAAGATAATCTGTCTTTGGTTTGATAGAAAAACATTAACGAATAAGATTCCTGAATGTTGTCCAGAAGCAAATGTTTGTTTAAACGATAGGTTTCTCTCAAAACACGTTTGAAATAATTGCGATCAACAGCTTTTTTGAAGTATTTTTTAGATACAGAAACGCCAATTTTGATTTTTTCTTCCTGATTAACTTCCGCTTGACGGTAAACCAGACGCAAAGGATATTTGGATACCGATTTTCCTTCAGAAAACAGTAAACCAATTGTCGTCTTGCTCTTTAGGCGTTCATTTTTAGGGTAAGTGAAGTTCATTTAATTCAGAAAAAATTTGCAATTTCAAGGGCAAAGGTACAATTAAACAAGAAAAACGGTTATTGTTTTCAATTTTTATACCGCTAAAAATTTATTTATTACTTTTGGCCTTTAATTTTCAAAGCATGCAAAAAATAATTTCGTATCCCATATCCGTAATTTACTATTTGTTATTTAGTTCGGTTTTATTGGTATTTCATCCAATACAGTGGTTTTGCCTAAATGTTTTTGGTTATCAGGCTCACAAAAAAAGTGTCGATTATTTAAACTTTTGCCTTCTAAGATGTACAAATCTTGTGGGAACAACTTATAAAATCGAAAACAGAGAGTCAATTCCAACGGGAGTTCCGATAATTTTCGTTTCAAATCATCAAAGCATGTACGATATTATAACAATGATTTGGTACTTTAGACGTTTTCATTGTAAATTTGTAAGTAAGAAGGAGTTAGGAAAAGGAATTCCAAGTGTATCGTATAATTTACGTCACGGAGGTTCTGTGCTAATTGACCGAAAAGACCCTAAACAAGCGATTCCTGTAATCAAAGGCTTGTCTGAATATATCGAAAAAAACACAAGATCTGCTGTTATTTTTCCTGAAGGAACAAGAAGTAAAACAGGAAAACCTAAAGAATTTGCTCAAAGTGGTTTAAAAATCCTATGCAAATATGCACCTTCGGCATATGTTGTACCTGTGAGTATTAATAATTCATGGAAAATGGTAAAATACGGTCTTTTCCCGGTAAGCTTAGGAAATCATCTTACCTTTACCGTTCATAAAGCAATGGCGGTAAAAGATTATGATTTTGCTGAGTTAATGAGATTGACAGAAAAGGCGGTTGTAGAAGGAGTAAACGAGTATAAATAGATTTTTGATTCAGAAATAATCTGAAATGAAAATCCCAATCTTAAATAAGTAATGTCTATAAAAAACATTAGATTAGAAGTAATGCAGTTTTTGGAAAAAAATGTGGATAGCTTCGTAGAACAGTATTTAATTCCAGTGGAAAAAATTTGGCAGCCGTCAGACTTTTTACCTAATTCTGAAGGAGATAACTTCTTTGAGGAGGTAAAAGAGTTGCGTGAAATTGCCAAAGAATTACCATACGATTTCTGGGTAACGCTTGTTGGTGATACAATCACTGAGGAAGCTTTGCCAACATACGAATCGTGGTTGATGGATGTAGAAGGAGTAAATCAAATCGAAAATGGTGGAAACGGTTGGTCAAAATGGATCAGACAATGGACCGGAGAAGAAAACCGTCACGGAGATTTGCTTAATAAATACTTGTATTTGTCCGGTCGTGTGAACATGCGTGAAATCGAAATGACAACACAGCACTTAATCAACGACGGTTTTGATATTGGAACTGGATCTGACCCGTACAAAAACTTTGTATATACTAGTTTCCAGGAATTAGCAACTTATGTTTCGCACAATAGAGTAGCTCAAATGGCTAAGAAATTTGGTGATAACAAGTTGTCTAAAATGTGTAAAATGATTGCTGGTGACGAGATGCGTCATCACCACGCTTACAGCGAATTTGTTACGCGTATTTTTGCAGTTGATCCAAGCGAAATGATGTTAGCGTTTCAATACATGATGAAACAAAAAATCGTTATGCCGGCACATTTCCTAAGAGAATCTGGTCAAAAGATCAGTTCAGCTTTCGAACAATTTTCTGATTCTGCACAACGTATAGGTGTTTACACTGCAAATGATTATGTAGATATCATGCAAAAATTAATTGATAAATGGGAAGTTGATAAAATTACTAACTTAACTGATGAAGCAGAAAAGGCTCGTGATTACTTAATGAAATTACCAGCTCGTATGGCTAGAATCTCAGAAAGATTGGTAATTCCACAAGAATCACACATCTTTAAATGGGTTGAACCAGCGAGATTGTAAATAATTTTAGAGTTCTGATTTTAGATTTTTTTGAAAATAAATTTCAGATTTAAAATTGATTTTTGCAATTGTCATTGAAATTTAAAACATATTGTTGATTGTTGAAGCTTCAAACTTTGACAATCAACATTTTTATTTAAAAAGAGATTTTACAAAGAACAGATTAAAAGATAATCAGCGTTAATCCGCTTAAATCCGTGTCATCTGCGTGCCATTTCTCAATTCAAAAACACAACTATGAATAATACTGAATTAATAAACAAAACAATTGCCTTTGTAAAAGAAAAACTAAACGATGCCGAAGGCGGACACGATTGGTTTCATATCGAAAGAGTTTATAAAAACGCGCTTTTAATCGCAAAAGGAACAGAATGTGATTTGGTTGTTGTGCAATTAGGCGCATTACTTCATGATATTGCCGACAGTAAATTTCACAACGGAGACGAAACTATCGGACCAAAAACAGCACGTTTGTTTCTGGAATCACAGCAAGTTTCAGAGGATATTATTCAGCATGTCGTAAATATCATCGAAAACATCTCTTATAAGGGCGGAAATTTTGAAAAGAAGTTTTCTTCCGTAGAATTAGATATCGTTCAGGATGCAGATCGTTTAGACGCAATAGGAGCGATTGGAGTGGCAAGAGCGTTCAATTATGGCGGATTTAAAAATCGTGCCTTACACAACCCTGAAATTGCGCCAATAACTAATATGACAAAAGAAGAGTACAAAAAGAATAACGCGCCAACGATAAATCATTTTTACGAAAAGCTTTTACTCTTAAAAGATAAAATGAATACCGAAACCGGAAAACAAATCGCTGCCGAAAGACATCGTTTCATGGAATCATTTCTTGCTCAGTTCTATGCAGAGTGGGAAGGAGTGAAGTAAGTGTTCAGTATTCAGTACCTAAAAAAGTATTCAGTAGCAGTATTTACTCTCAACTGAAAATCAAAAAATAACCCCGAAAGATTTTAAAATCTTTCGGGGTTATTTTTTATACATTTTATTCAAAAACTGACCACTGATTACTTGAAAATTAAAGTGAATTAATAAATGCTAATAAATCATCACGATCTGCTTTTGACAGTTTTTTGTATTTATCTTTTGCATTTTGAGCTTCGCCGCCGTGCCATAAAATTGCTTCTTCGACATTTCTTGCTCTTCCGTCGTGCAATAAATTAGTGTGTTTATTTACCATTTGTATCAAACCAATTCCCCATAAAGGTTGTGTTCTCCACTCAGATCCCGTTGCTTTAAAATCAGTTGCATTATCAGATAAACCTTCTCCCATATCGTGTAACAATAAATCCGTATAAGGACGAATCGTTTGATTGCGAAGTGATGTTATAGAATGGGTATTTCCAGTTTGAATCTTTGGAATGTGACATGCTGTACATTGGATCGTTTCAAAAGTCTTTTTACCTTTAAGTACATTCTGATCTGTATAGTTTCTACGAGCCGGAACCGCCAATGTTTGCGAATACAAAGCCATTCGGTTTAAGTTAATTTCTGAAATTTCGGGCGTTCCTCCATTCGGAATTTTTGTTAAATCAACTCCAAAAGGACCGCTTTCATTCGGAAACAAAGTAGAAGTAATTCCCATGTCTCCGGATAAAGCACCCGCAACTTGTTGACGTACATTTGGCTGATTGGCTTTCCATCCAAAACGTCCCATTTGTGTTGTATTCGTTGCAAAATCATGAACATAATTTGGTCTTCCTGAAACGCCATCTTTATTAGAATCATTTTCATCGGCAAAACCTAAAATAGTACTTTCAGGAATTGCTTCCAGTAAACCTAATCCAATTATTTGATTTGCAATACGTGGTGATACCTGCACATTTGCCAAAGGTCCGTAACCTAAATTGGTAACTGTATAAGTTGGCTTTTGTAGAGTGACAACCGTTCCGTCAGCCAGAGTTTCTGAAGTTTGCTGGTAACTTATTTTAAATTGCCCTTCCGGAGTTTGCCCCAGAATTGCATTGTCTTGCAATTGTCCGCCATAAACAGGATCAGGAAATGCGAGCCCGTTTGCATCTTGTCCGTTTAGAGAAAAACGCAAAAGCAAACCTTTACCTAATTCGCCATCAAATGCCGGTGGTCTTCCTCTACCGTCTTTAAAGTGACAGCTTGCACACGAAATAGCATTAAAAAAAGGTCCTAAACCATCTCGTGCAGTAGTTGAAGATGGCGCAGAAATCCAACTTTGCCTGAAAAAAGAATTTCCTACTCCAAAATCTGTTTGCTCATCCAAATTCAAAGACGCGATAGAAAATCCAAATGCTTCTTCGCTAACATTAAAAACGGTAGCATCTCCTCCCGAAAACTGTTCGCGATCTTCAGCCGTTAGCGGAGTATAATTATCATCATTATTGCTGCAGCTATAAAAGTTAAGACTCAGAATAACAAGAAAATAAGTGGTAAAATTCTTCATGGTACTATGCTAAAAAAGTGCTCCCGCAAAGGAACACTTTTTGTTTTAATTTTTTTCTTAGTATTTGCTTAACCGTTTACAGTTACTCCAATTTTTGAAGCTCCTTTTAATAAAGTAGCACCAAAATTAAGTAATTGCTGAACAGCAGTTTTTACTTTTGCGCCTTCTGAAGAATCAGGTCCACCAGAAATAGCCAAGTCAAACGGAGTCAAAATTGCAGCTACTTTTGTAGTAGAAGAATTCAATGAAGTTAATGTTTCATCGTAAGTTGCAGCATCAGCTTGTTTTACTAAATCCTCTAAAGATGGTCCTTCAACATTTGCATATTTTCCTTGGTAAACATTGATAACTCCTTGCAAGTTCAAAGCAATATCTCTGTGTGTATTATCACTAAAACAAGAATGTTCGTCTTCCTGATCAGCATTTTCTAAAGCTACTTCCATACGCTCAATTGGCAATTCGGCAGTAACAAGAGTTGTAATTCCTAAGTAAATATTTTTGATAGCTGTATCTTCAGGCAAAGCCAAAAATTTAGTTCTGTAAGTTCCGCCAGATTTCCATTGTTGTACTAAATAATCTAAATTATCAGTCAATAAATCAGCACAAGCTTTTAGGTAATCTGCTCTTCTTCCTTGATTTGCAGCCGTTCCGGTTGCACCAGTTACATAATCAGTAAATTTTCTTTGTCCTGGAAGCTTTGCAGATGGAGCAGTTAAATCTTGTCCCCATAATAAAAACTCAATTGCGTGATATCCAACGCTAATGTTTTTTTCACCACCATCTTCGTTTAAACCTTCTAGTAATGATTTATTAATTACTGGAAATTCAACTAAATCATTGATGATTCCTGCATTTGTATTTCCATCAACATAATCAATAAAATTCTCATCCAATGGCCAAGAATTCAAAAGACCTTCAGGTCCAGTTTCATCTCCATCAATTGGTCCGTTTGCAAAACGAAATGCTTCAGTAGTACCGTAACTTTCTCTTGAAACTTTCCAGGCATTTTTTGCAGCCGTGAAATTTGCATCAGTAGGAGTCGTTGTAAATGTTTTAATAGCTGTTTCTAAAAGTACAGCATCATCATAAGCTTGTTTGTAGTTAGCATAAACGATGTTTGAGTAATTTTCGATAACTTGTTTTTTTGTGGCAACGCTGTTAGAATCATTGTTGTCGTTACTGCTGCAAGCAAAAAAAGTAAGCCCTGCAAATAACGCAAAAGCAACTTTTGGATATAGGTTTTTCATATTTCGGTTTATTTAGAATGATTAAATTCAAGCAAAAGTAACTATTTCTTACATTCTCCCAAATTTTATTTAGAATAAATATGCTTAAGTTAAATGTGCTTTTGTATTTTTGTCAAAATTTATATCAAAATGAAAAAAATAATTTTCCTTTTAGCTTTGATAGGAACTGTAATCGCTTGTTCATCAGGAGATAGTGGTGGAGATAATTCAGGCGGAAAAAATTATGATCGTGGCGCTCTTTTAGCCAATTGGGCAGACAATATCATCATTCCGAGTTATGAAAATTATCAGGCAAAATTAGCAATATTGTCAACAGACGCTGCAAATTTTACAGCTACACCTACAACAACTGCTTTGCAAACCCTGAGAACAAGTTGGTATGAAGCTTATAAAGCATATCAATATGTTGCGATTTATGGTTTTGGAAAAGCCTTAGATGTTAACCTGAAAGAAATCGCCAATACTTTTCCAACCAGTAAAACTGGTATCGAGGAAAACATAACTTCAGGAACTTATAATCTAAGTCTTCAGGCACAATATGCTAAACAAGGTTTTCCCGCATTGGATTATTTGCTAAATGGTTTAGGTGCCGATGATGCAACAATCGTGACTTTTTATACTACAAATGCAAAAGCATCAAACTATAAAAAATACTTAGTTGATGTAACCGGAAAACTTAAAACTACGATTGATGCAGTAGTTACAGATTGGAAAGGCGGTTACAGAGCTGCTTATGTTTCTAACACAGGAACTTCTGTAGGTGGTGCGGTAAATGTTACAACCAATAATTTTGTTAAGAATTTAGAGAAAGACATTCGTACGCTAAAATTGGGTATTCCAGCAGGTGTAGATTCAGAAGGAGTTAAATTCCCTGAAAAAACTGAAGCGATATACAAAGGAAATGCCTCTAAAGAATTGCTTAACATCTCAATAAAAGCATCTCAGGATTTCTTTAACGGAAAACATTTTAACGCAACAACGACGGGCGAAAGTTTAAAAAGATATTTAGATTTTGTAAATGCTACTGCTGACGGGAAAAAATTAAGCGACATAATCAACACACAATATGCGGCGGTTTTTGCAGCAAATAATGATTTGAATGCAAGTCTGGCCGATCAGATTAACACAGATAACACTAAAGTTATTACAGCATATAAAGCTTTACAACAAGCCGTAGGTTCTACAAAACTGAATATGCTGCAAGCGCTCAACATAACAATTGATTATGTAGATGGCGATGGCGACTAATAATGAAAAATAACATTATAAAATATTTAGAAACGAACACTCATGCCGCAACGCTAGCTTTTTTTAGGCTGGCGTTTGGTTTTATGATGACACTCAGTTTGGTTCGTTTTATGAGTTACAATTGGGTAGAAAAGTTTTATATCGAGCCAATTTTTCATTTTACCTATTATGGCTTCGAATGGGTAAAGCCTTTCGGGACGCCCACTTACCTGCTTTTTGTGGTAGCTATGCTCTCATCAATTGCAGTTGCAGTTGGTTATCGTTACAAAGTTGCATCAACGTTATTCTTCCTTAGTTTTACTTATATCGAACTAATGGATAAGACGACCTATCTTAACCATTATTACTTTATTTCAGTGATAAGTTTCGTGCTGATTTTTCTACCGGCGAATGCTTATTTTTCAATTGATGCTTACCGAAATCCTAAAATTGCCTTCCAAAAGATTCCACGTTGGACGACTGATATTTTAAAACTGCTTTTAGGAATCGTATATTTTTATGCTGGTTTAGCAAAGATCAATTCCGATTGGCTTTTCAAAGCGATGCCATTAAAAATTTGGCTTCCAACAAATCATACCTTGCCAATAATTGGTGGCTTCTTAAATGAAAACTGGATTCATTTTGCCTTTAGCTGGAGCGGAATGATTTACGATTTAAGTATTCCATTTTTATTACTTTACAAACGAACACGAACATTTGCCTTTGTTTTGGTTGTTGTTTTTCATGTATTGACCAAAATCTTATTCCCAATCGGCGTTTTCCCTTATGTAATGATTGTAAGTTCATTGTTGTTTTTTGAAAGTGATTTTCACAAAAAATGCCTGAATTATATCGCCGGACTTTTTCATTTTAGTTTGAATGTATTCGAAAATGGGAAAGAAAAAGTAATAGAGTTTACAGGACTTTACAAAGCTAAAATGGCAATTCTGGTTTGTTTCCTGATTTTTCAGTTAACATTCCCATTTCGTTATTTATTATATCCCGGAGAATTATTCTGGACCGAAGAAGGTTTTCGTTTTTCATGGCGTGTAATGCTAATGGAAAAAGCGGGTTATACCCAATTTACGGTTAAAGACAGTAAAACCAAAAAACAGATAAAAGTAAACAACGGAAATTTTCTGACCGCTTTTCAGGAAAAACAAATGTCATTTCAACCCGACTTTATTTTAGAATACGCCCATTTTTTACACGATTATTATCAAAAACAAGGCTTTAACGATCCCGAAGTTCACGTAGAAGGCTACGTCGCACTTAACGGACGATTAAGCAAACTTTATATAGACCAAAACATTAACCTCGCAAAAGAAAATGAATCATTCGATCACAAAACCTGGATTTTACCTTTCAATGATGAAATTAAAGGATTTTAGCTTTATTATATTTTTACTTTTTTCATTAAGTGCCATTTCTCAAACTCATGTTTCCGGAGTTTTGGTGGGAGAATCCGGCGAGAAATTATCTTATGTTGAGGTATACAATAAATCAAACGGAAGTAAAATCACCACCAATAAAGAAGGAAGTTTTGATATTGTAGTGGCTAATTCAGGAACTTATACTTTCGTTTTTTATAAGGATGATTTTTCTGTTTTAGAGCAGGAAATCTCGGCTCCAAGTTCTGGTTTGGTAATTACTTTAAGCAAGATTACTAATTTGTCTGAAGTTGTTGTCAAGAATGAAAGAGATAAAGTTTTTGCACTTAGTAAACTAAAAGACATTGAAGAAACGGCTATTTATGCCGGTAAAAAAACAGAGGTCGTTAAGGTTGATAAACTAACGGCAAATAAAGCGGCAAACAATCCGCGTCAGATTTATGCGCAAGTTGTGGGATTGACTATTAACGAAAGTTCAGATGGAGGTTTGCAATTGAGTATTGGCGGTCGTGGTCTCGATCCAAACCGAAGCGCCAATTTTAATACACGTCAAAACGGTTATGATATTAGTGCTGATGTTTTGGGTTACCCCGAAAGCTATTACGCAACGCCGGCAGAATCTCTGGATGAAATCCAGATTGTTCGTGGAGCAGCTTCTTTGCAATATGGAACTCAGTTTGGAGGTTTAATCAATTTTAAAACCAAAAGTCCAAGTACAAAACCAATTGAACTCGGGGAGCGCAACACAATTGGTTCATACGGTTTGTATACCAATTTTACGAGTTTAAGCGGTACAAAAGGAAAATTTAGTTACTATACTTTTTTTAATTATAAACAAGGAGATGGTTTCCGTCCGAATTCTGCTTTTCATAGTAAAAACTATTTTGCGAATTTGAATTATCAATTTACCGAGAACACATCTGTACATTTTGATTACACACATTTTGATTATGTTGCGCAGCAAGCAGGCGGATTAACAGATGAAATGTTTGAGGAAGATCCTACTCAAAGTAACAGAACCCGAAATTGGTTTACTGTAAATTGGAATTTATTTGCATTGCGTTTCAAACATCATTTTGCTAATGACGCCGATTTCTCTTTGCAATTATTCGGTTTAGATGCAAGTCGAAAAACAGTTGGATTCAGACCAAATCGTGTTGAAATGGCAGATCCGGGAGGAGTTCGTGATTTGATTTTGGGAGATTTTGTCAATTGGGGAGCAGAAGCTCGTTATTTGAAAAAGTATACTATCAACGGAAATTCGAATGCTTTCCTGATTGGAGCTAAGTATTATCAGGCGCAAAATACAGGTATTCAAGGTCCGGGAAGTTCAGGAAGTGATGCCAATTTTAATTTGGCTACAGCCGAATTTCCTCAATATCCAAGCCAATCCGATTATAAATATCCAAATTTGAATTTTTCGGTTTTTGGAGAAAATATCTTTAAAGTATCTTCTAAATTCTCGATTACACCGGGATTTAGATATGAGAATATAAAAACGCAAGCGAACGGAAGTTATAGAAAAATTAATTTTGACGGCGCCGGAAATATTATTTTAGATAAAACTGTTGTAGAAAATACGGTTAGAAATCGTGATTTCTTTTTGTTTGGAGTTGGCTTAAGCTATAAACCAAAAGGCGGAATTGAATTTTACGGAAACATTTCGCAAAACTACCGTTCTGTAACATTTAGTGATCTTAGAACCGTTTATTCCAGTTATGCGATTTCAGACGATATTACAGATGAAAAAGGCTTTACCTCAGATATTGGGATTCGAGGTCAGATAAACGATAAAATTAGGTTTGATTCGAGTGTTTATGCTTTGTATTATAATGATAAAATTGGCGATTACTGGACCAAAAATGCAGGAGGAATTACAACTATGGTGAGAGATAATATTGGAACCGCTATTACCTATGGTTTCGAAACAATGATTGATTGGAGTTTAAGCAAAACTTTCTTTGAAGCAAACACGGATTTAATCTGGAATGTATTTTCGAATGTTGCTATCACAGATTCCGATTATTTAAAATCACAAGCTTTTGGTGTTAAAGGAAATAAAGTAGAATTTGTTCCGCTTTTTAATATCAAAACCGGAACCGGAGTTGGTTACAAAAATTTCATGTCGAGTATTCAGCTTACGTATGTAACATCGCAATTTACCGATGCAACCAATCAGACTGAGAGTATGAATGCAATAAGTAGTGGAATCGCAGGAAAAATTCCAACGTATTATGTAGCAGATTTTTCTTCTTCATACAAATGGAGAAATTGGAAATTAGAAGCCGGAGTTACCAATTTTACCGACAATAAATATTTCACAAGACGTGCAACGGGTTATCCGGGACCGGGAATTATCCCATCAGATACCAGAACGTTTTATACCACATTAGAATTCGTGTTTTAAAAGCGCTGAATTATAATTTTTCCTTTTAACGCCTTAATTCTGAAGCTTCAGGATTAAGGCGTTAAATTTTTTTAAGGAAGATCTTGAATTTAATTATTTCACGCATAGAAATAAAAAATGATTGAGGCAGATAAGAAGCCTAACATAAACCATAATAAGCGTGATACTCTGTTGTCGCGGATTATCTCCATTTTTTCGAATTGCGGCATTTTTTTGGATTTTAAAGTTTTCCAAAATTATCCGTTATATCGCGTTTGAAATACCTGTAGAGGCTATTTTTATATCAAAATAAGTCAAGAGTTCTTTTGTAAAACTTAGAGAAACGTTCTTTCGGCAATAACCAATTTTAGTCTATTGTTTACAATAATGGTTTTACCAAATTAGATATTAAAACATAAAATTGACGCATAAAAAAAGGACGGATAAAAATCCATCCCTATAATATAATTGAAGATTAAAGCTTTTCTGAGTAAAGTTCCGGAGGAACGATTTATTTTGTAGCAACGGATTTTAATCCGTTGAAGAAGAATGAGAATCACAATAATGGAATTTATTCCATTTAATATTTAAAAAATCAAGCATCTTAGTCCCTTAGAATCTCAGAACCTTAGTACCTTTCTCCTACGAACACCCACAATTTCCATCGCCGCAATCTTTCTTCTTTTTAGATTTCCAGAAGAACTTTTTGATTAAAAATCCAACGGCAATAAATAATATAGCAAAGGCAATAATTTCTTGTACCATGATTGTTTATTTTAAAAGTTGATAGGTTATAAGCGCAACAAAATAAGCAAGTCCGCTCATAAGAACAAGTTGCATTGCCGGCCATTTCCAAGAGTTGGTTTCTTTTTTGGTAATCGCGAGCGTACTCGCACATTGCATCGCAAAAGCATAGAAAAGCAGCAATGAAATCCCAGACGCAAAATTGAAGATCTTTTTACCCGTTTGCGGATTTATCTCTTCCTGCATTTTGCTTTTTATAGTTGCTTCATTATCACTGTTTCCAACGCTGTAGATCGTAGCAAGAGTTCCCACGAAAACCTCACGTGCAGCAAATGAACTTATAATTGCAATTCCAATTTTCCAGTCGTAACCTAATGGTGCAATCGCAGGTTCGATTACTCTTCCCATGATTCCAATATAAGAGTTTTCCAGTTTTTGAGAAGCAACTTCATTTTCGAATTCTAATTCGGTTAGAGGTTTGTCTACAAATCGTTCTTTTACAATAGTTTCTGCTTCATTAAAATTTTCTCCGGGACCAAAAGAAGCCAGGAACCAAAGAATAACAGATATCGCCAAAATGATTTTACCGGCTCCAACAACAAACGCTTTCGTTTTTTCGACCACATTAATTCCAACATTCTTTAAAAGAGGAAGTTTATAACTTGGCATTTCAACAACGAAATATGTTTTGGCGCTTATTTTTAGTATTTTGTTTAAGATATAAGCAGAAAGAATTGCAGTTCCAAAACCTAAAAGATACAATAACATCAATGCTAATCCTTGCATATTTAATATTCCAAAAAGGCGTTCATCCGGTATTACCAAAGAGATAATAATCGTATAAACCGGTAATCTGGCAGAACACGTTGTAAACGGAGTAACCAAAATTGTGATTAAACGTTCTTTCCAGTTTTCGATATTTCTTGTTGCCATAATTGCCGGAATTGCACAAGCAGTTCCTGAAATTAAAGGCACAACGCTTTTTCCGGAAAGACCAAACTTGCGCATGATTTTATCCATCAAAAAGACAACACGGCTCATATAACCGCTTTCTTCAAGAATAGAAATAAACAGAAACAAGAAAGCAATTTGCGGAATAAATATAATAACTCCGCCAATTCCCGGAATAATTCCTTGCGAAAGTAAATCCGTTAGAATTCCGGTTGGTAATTCCTGAGCGGTCCAACTGCTTAAAGAGGCAAAAGTGCTGTCAATGAAATCCATTGGGATCGTTGACCAGCTAAAAATCGATTGGAAAATCAAAAATAAGATGGCTAAGAAAATTACATAACCCCAAACTTTGTGAGTCAAAACACGATCAAGCTTGGCTCTGATGTCTTTTGCCATTGATTCATCAACCTGTAAACCTTGCTTTAAAACATCATTTATAAATTGATAGCGTTTTATAGTTTCTTTTTGCTGTAAGCGCTTTAATTCGGAATGTGATTTGGTAAAAGTGCTTCTGATTTCATTTCGATCTAAATTCGAAAAATTCACATCTTGCGTAATAACCAACCATAATTTGTACAATAATTGATTTGGAAAAGCATGTTGTAATTTTTCAAAATATTGAGCGTCAATAACCGAAGCATTCAAACATGGTTCATGCGGAATCGTTTTGTAAGAGACAATTAATTCCTTCAAATGATCGATTCCTAAACCTTTCCGTGAACTGACTAAAGCAATTTTAGTTTTTAGTTTTTCTTCCAAAAAAGGAATATCAAGCGTAATTCCTTTACTTTCCATTCGATCAGACATATTAATGACTAAAATTGTTGGAATTTCAAGGTCTTTTATTTGAGTATAAATCAGTAGATTTCGTTTCAGATTTTCAACATCTGTAACCACAACTGCAACATCAGGATATAATTTGTCGTTTTTATTCAGCAAAAGCTCGATTACAACACTTTCGTCCATAGAACTGGCATTCAAGCTGTAAGTTCCCGGTAAATCCAGAATGTTAGCTTTGATGTTGTGTGGTAATTTACAGAACCCCATTTTTTTCTCAACAGTAATTCCGGGATAATTCCCCACTTGTTGATTTAGTCCTGTAAGTTGATTAAAAACAGACGTTTTTCCGGTATTTGGATTTCCGATAAGGGCGACATTGATATTTTGAATGCTCATTACAAATTGGTTTTGATAAGTTCAACTTCAATTTCACGAGCAGTTTCAACACGAATGGCCACATGCGAGCCATTAATATCTAAATATAATGGATCTCCAAAAGGAGCAATTTGAAGCAATTGGACTAAGTTGCCCGGCAAACAACCCATCTCTAATAGTTTTAAAGGAATCAAATCGATATCAAAATCTTTGATAATGGCTTTCTCGCCTTTTTTGAGGGTATGGATTGTATTTTGCAAGCTTATTTAGATTGAATTTAGATTACAAAAATAGACAATTATTCTTTATTGCAAGGCATTTAACACTTTTGTAAATGCTAAATCTTTCTAAAAATAAGGGATTTTACTCTTGACACAAGAAATTGATGTCTTCTATAAGACGTTTAATTTCTTCTTTATTTGTTCCGTCATAAAAACCACGAACACGTCTTTTTTGATCTACCAAAACAAAATTCTCTGTATGAACCATATCGTACAACTGATCTGGTCGACCTAATTTTACCGCGAGATAAGATTTTCTGGCCATTGTATAAATCTCTTTTTTATCGCCTGTAACCAAATTCCATTTGCTGTCTACAACATGATGTTTTATTGCATATGCTTTAAGAACCGGAATACTGTCAACCTCTGGGAAAACAGTATGTGAAAGCAACATTACCTTCGGATTGTTTAAAATTGCTTTTTGAACTTCTTCAAGATTGGTTGACATTTTTGGACAAATTGATCCGCAAGTCGTAAAGAAAAAATCAGCTACATAAATCTTTCCTTCGTAGTTTTTCTGAGTAATAGTATCGCCGTTTTGGTTGACAAACTTAAAATCGGCAATTGTGTGGTATTTGCTTTTGTATTGAATTGTGCTATCTACTAATTCAGGATTTACATCGGCTGGATTGTAAATTGGTAATGTTTTTTGTGGCTTTAGAGCCGAATAAAATAAGGAAATTGTTACAGCAGAAAATACAATTAAAACAATAAAGAATTTTCGGTATTTATATAGAAGGGATTTCATAAATGCAATTTGGCGCAAAAATACGAAAAGAGGTTTTTAAAAGCCTTAATTATAACGCTTTTTAACAGAATTTGGATGTGATTTTAAATCGCTTTCTTACGATTGGATTACGAGATGGCACGCGGATGACACGGATTCGCTTTGCGAAGACGCGGATTAAAGCTGATTTTCTTTTTTAAACCTTTTTTTTAATCTCGCAAAGACGCAGAGACGCAAAGTTTTTTCAAGTTTCTATTGTCAGTCTGAGCGAAGTCGAAGACCCTCAAAGTAGATCGCCAATTTAATAAAGTTATACAATAAAAAAATCTGTGTAAATCCGTGCTTTCGCAAAGCGAATCCGTGTCATCCGCGTGCCATCTCGCAAACTACTTCAATTTAGATTTTCGAATAGACTTATTTACCAAATACAATCCCATCAAAGTTACCGCAACTCCAATAACAATTGATTGAGTAAGCGGTTCTCCGAAAATGAAAAAGGCTAGAATAATAGCAACAATCGGGTTCATGTAAGCATAAATACTACTGACTTCCGTTGGAAGATGCTGTAACGTATATATAAAAGCAATAAAAGTCAAGATCGAACCAATGATTACCAGATACCCAATTGCCCACCAAGAAGTTAAAGGAATTTCGGACAAAGAGATATTCATTCCCGCAGTTTCTGTAATTCCGAAAAGGATAAAACTCGAAAGCAACATTTGCAATCCTAAACTAAAATATGGATTGAAACTTGCTGCTTTTTTCTTTGTATGCAAAATTCCAAAAGCCCAAGTTATAGTTGAAGCAACAGACAAGAAAATTCCAAATTGAAAATCCGGTCGCAGGAAATCACCAAGATGATCCGCAAAAATTATGCAGATTCCGCCGAAGCAGATTAAAAGTCCCGTAACCGCCAATTTTGCAATACGTTCACCTTTAAAAAAGCAAATGATAACAATCCAGATTGGGAAAATAGCACCAATTATAGCGCCCAATCCGCTGCTGATATATTTTACGCCCCAAGTACTTAAACCATTACTACAGCAAAAATTCAAGATTGCCAAAATCAGAATTGTGCTCCATTGTTTGCCTTTTGGCCAAGGTTCTTTTTTGATTATAAAATAACCAACGTACATGATTCCGCCTAAAAACTGACGAATTGTTGCCAATTGCAAAGCCGGCATATGTTTTACTCCTTCTTTTGAAGCCAACCAGGTTGTGCCCCAAAAAAAGCTAACCCAAAATAAAGCTAGAATCGGAAGTCCGATCGCTTCAACTTTTCCTGAAAAGGCAATTTGTATCCTAGTTCTCACGGTGTTATTTTTTTTAACAAATATTCTAAAAACAATTCCAATTAAAAAGGAAAACGCGAACATATATTCATGAAAATATTAGCTGGTTTCAATGATGTATTTTCATCAAAAATGCGAGAATATTATTGCGGAATTTTAACATATTTTTTAGAATATTAACAATAAGTTTGTATGTACACAAAAAACACACTCGAAAATGAACAAACAGATTACTAAACCCTTGTTTTGTGCTTTTTCTGCAATACTTTCTTTTACTGCAGTTCAAGCTCAGAGCACAGCTCCAAAAGAACCGGGAATTAATGTTTCGTATATGAATACGAAAATTAGCCCGAGCCAGGATTTCTTCCAATATGTAAACGGAACCTGGTTGGACGAAACTAAAATTCCAAGTGACAGAACAACTTGGGGAAGTTTTAACGAACTAATCAAAAAAACAGATAAAGATGCAATGGCAATTTTGAAGGATGCTTCAAAAAATCCAAAGTATAAATCAAACACTGATCAAGGTAAAGCAGTGAATTTGTTCAATACTGTTTTAGATACAGTAGGAAGAAACAAAAGAGGAGTTGCGCCACTTCAGCCTTATTTAAAGAAAATCGATGCGATCAAAAATGTAGCAGATCTTCAAAAATATTTGGTTGAAATGGAACCTGAAGGAGGAAATGACTTCTTTGGAATCTACATTGGTGCCGATGACAAAAACAGTTCTAAGAATTCTGTAGCTCTTGGTACAAGCAGATTAGGATTGTCTGATAAAGATTACTACACTTCAGACGATAAAGATTCTAAAGAAAAACGTGCAAAATATGAGCTTCACGTAGCAAGAATGATGCAGTTTATTGGAGAAACTCCAGCAAAAGCAAAACAAAGTGCTGCTGAAATTCTAGCTTTAGAAACTGCTTTATCAGCTCCAAGATTAGACCGTGTTGAGAGCAGAGACAGCCGTTTGCAATACAACCCAATGACAATTGCGGATCTTCAAAAATTAACTCCGGCTATTAAGTGGGATGCTTATTTTACGGGTCTTGGTTTGGCAAAATTAGACAGCGTTATTGTAACAGAACCACGTTATATGAAAGCTGTACAAGTTATTCTTACTGAAAACAAAGTTGCTCAGTGGAAAGAATACCTTAAATGGACTTTATTAAACAGATCAACATCACAATTAACTACAGATATTGAAACTGCAAATTTTGACTTTTACAGCAAAACTTTAAGAGGAGCAATTAAACAATTACCTCGTGAAGAAAATGCTTTGTCTGTTGTAAATCGTGGAATTGGAGAAGCTCTTGGTAAATTGTATGTAGAGAAAGTATTTCCTGCTGAAGCAAAAACAAAAGCTTTGGATATGATTCATAATGTGATTTTGGCTTACCAAAACCGTATTAACAATCTAACTTGGATGTCAACTGCAACAAAAGCAAAGGCAATCGAGAAATTAAATAAAATTACCATTAAAGTAGGTTATCCTGATAAATGGAAAGATTATTCGGCTCTTGAAATTAAAAGTGTTACTGAAGGCGGAAGTTATTTTGAGAACGTACGCAATTTATCAAAATGGACTTTTAAGGAAGATATCGAGAAATTGAAAAAACCGGTTGATAAAACAGAGTGGGGAATGTCACCACAAACTGTAAATGCTTATTACAACCCGTCTTATAACGAAATTGTTTTCCCTGCGGCGATTCTACAATCTCCATTCTATAATTACCAAGCTGACGAAGCTGTAAATTATGGTGGAATTGGAGCTGTAATCGGACATGAGATTTCACATGGTTTTGATGATTCTGGAGCACGTTACAATGCCGACGGAAATCTTGTTGACTGGTGGACTGCTGAAGATTTGAAACAATTTACAGCTTTAGGAACTGCTCTTGCAGATCAATACAGTGCTTTAGAGCCTTTACCTGGAATTCACGTTGATGGTAAATTTACTTTAGGTGAAAACATTGGTGATTTAGGTGGAATAAATGCTGCTTTCGATGGTTTACAATTGTATTTGAAAGCACACGGAAGACCAGCTTTAATCGACGGATTTACTCCTGAGCAACGTTTCTTTATTTCTTGGGCTACGGTTTGGAGAACTAAATCAAGAGATGAAGCGATTAAAAATCAGGTAAAAACAGATCCGCATTCTCCAGGAATGTACAGAGCTTATGTACCACTTCAAAATGTTGATGCATTTTACGATGCTTTCGGAATTAAAGCCGGAGATAAAATGTATGTAAGTCCAGACAAACGAGTTAAAATCTGGTAATCTTTTATTGTATGATATAAAAAGGGGCTTTCTCAAAAGTTGAGAAAGCCCCTTTTTTTATAAGAATGTAATGAAAACAAAGCTTTTCATTTTTTTCTACACCAGCTTATCATTCCGTAGGAATGTTTCATCGGTAAAAAATAGCGATCAGTCACGTTTACGTTCCGTAGGAACTTTTGATATGCTGGATTGTTGAAAAAAATGATGATCTCACACGTTCCTACGGAACGTAAAATGCCAATATTAATATAATTTTCTACCGATGAAATGTTCCTATGGAACAAAAGGAATTGGGATATATAAAATAAAAAACGGCGCTAATAATCTTAGCGCCGTTTTTGTTTTATCTATTTATTGCGATGAAAATGTCAACTTCTGCATTTTCAGGATTCTGAGCTTTCTCTCCGTAAATTTCAAAATCAGAAGTAAAGCTTCTGTCCAGATCTGAGTTCCAGATTTTCATCCATTCCTTGTAAACAGCACCTTCAGTAAGGTTTCCTTTTGCAACGAATTTCTCGTAATGAACGCCTTCAATTGTTTTACCAGTCATTTCTGCGGGAATTGAATCTAAACCTTCTACCGGACATCCTAAAATGGTCGTATATGGTTTTGTATGATCCTTTTCGTAATCCGTATAAACGAAAATAACATCGTTACTTATTTTATTGGGAATCTTTTCAGCAATTCCTTCTCCTATAAATTTCTTCAAAAGCGCAGGAATATCTTGTCCTGATTGCCCGTTTTCGTTAGTTGTTCTAACCGAAATTCCAATAATGTTGAATTTTTGAATGTCCATTGTGCCTAAATTATTTATTTGAATCCAAATGTATAATCAGTTGGTGACAACAGTATGTCAGCAGTGAATTTCAAAAGATAATTTAAACAACTATTATTTCAAGTTGCTGTAAATATAAGTTTCAATAGCTTTCAATTCTTCATCAGACATTGCCTGCGTTATCGGAATATTGGTTTTCATAACCGCAAACTGACTTGGATCAACAATTGGTTCTGCATTTCCTTTTAGGAAAGTTACAATATCACCTTTTTTGTCTTTATAGGTTTTTGCAATTTCCTGTAAGCTTGGTCCAATTACTTTTTGATCAACCTGATGACATGAAATACAGTTTCCTTGTCCTTCAAAAATTTCTTTTCCTAAAGCTTCCGGAGTTTTGGCTTTCGCCGATTCTCCTTCGGAATATGATTCTGTTGAATTCTCTGTTGGGTTTTCAGTTGACTCTTTTTTACATGATGCAAATGCTAAAACGGCAGATAAGAATAATACTTTTTTCATCGACTATTTATTTAAGATTACAGCAGCTTCTTTTGCAAAGTAAGTTGAGATAATACTTGCTCCTGCGCGCTTAATGCAATATAGTTGCTCTATCATAATTTTATCATGATCTAACCATCCTCTTTCGGCTGCAGCCTTTACCATAGCGTACTCACCAGATACTTGGTAAACAGCAACAGGCACATGAACGGCATTTTTTACCTCACGAACAATGTCTAAATAAGCCATTCCAGGTTTTACCATTACAATATCTGCACCTTCTTCAACATCTAATAATGCTTCACGAATTCCTTCAATTCGGTTTGCATAATCCATCTGATATGTCTTTTTATCTTTAGGAATATTTTGAGAATCTACCGGAGCAGAATCCAAAGCATCACGAAAAGGACCATAAAATGCCGAAGCATATTTGGCACTATAACTCATGATTCCCACATTATGATGTCCGTTTTCTTCCAATGCTTTTCTGATTGCCAAAACTCTTCCGTCCATCATGTCACTTGGCGCAACAAAATCGGCTCCAGCCTCAGCATGACTCAAACTCATTCTGGTTAAAGCATCAACAGTTGCATCATTGATTAATTGACCATTTTCGATAATTCCGTCATGGCCATAAATTGAATATGGATCAAGCGCCACATCCGGCATAACAATCATTTCAGGAACTGCATCTTTAATCGCACGAATAGTTTGTTGCATCAAACCATCTTTATTCCAGGCTTCAACACCTTTATTGTCTTTAAGACTGTCGCTTACTTTTACGTAGATATTCACCGCTTTGATTCCTAAATCCCAAGCTTCTTTTACTTCTTTAATCGTATTGTCTAAAGAATGACGATAAATTCCAGGCATTGACGGAATGGCAACTTTTACACCTTTTCCTTCCGCAACAAACATTGGAAGCATAAAATCTTGCGGGCTCAAACTAGTTTCACGAACTAAGGAACGAATAGATTCATTGGTTCTTAAACGACGGTTTCTTTGTAATGGGAACATAATATTTTAAATTTTAGATTTTAGACTGTAGATTTTAGATTTTTCTATAGTCTTAATTTTTTGATTTGCTAAGCCTTTTGACTTTATGACTTTTAACTTTCGACTTATTTATGTTATTGAAGCTTCGTAAATCTCTTTGATTGTTTTACCTATTTTAGCGTCAAATTCAGCATCAGATTGATCTGCAAAAAGTCCTTCAGATAATGCTCTTGAGAAACTTGCTATCAATCCGTGATTTTGCGATAGTTTATCATTGGCTTCATCTTGTCCGTAACCTCCGGATAAAGCAACAACACGCACAACATGTGGATCAGAGATTAGTTCTTTGTAAAAATCATTCACAGTTGGAATAGACAATTTCAGCATCACTTTGACATCTTTGTCTAATAAACTAAGTTGCTTTTTGATTTCTTCTTTTAGAATTGCTTCTGATTTTTCTTTATCAACGCTGTAAATATCAACTTCAGGTTCAATAATTGGCACAAGTCCTTTTTCGAAGATTTGTAAACCAACCGCAAATTGCTGTTCTACAACTTCGCGAATTCCTGTTGCATTTGCTTCTTTAATAACAGAACGCATTTTGGTTCCAAAAATATTTCGTTCTACAGCTCGCGTCAACAATTCGTCTAGATTAGAAATAGGTTTCATCAGTTGAACACCATTTGCAAGATCAGCAAGACCTTTGTCAACTTTTAGAAAAGGAACTATATTTTTCTTCTCCCACAAATAGTCGGCAGTCCATTGTCCGTCTATTTTGCGATCCATAGTATTTTCAAACAAAATTGCTCCTAAAATATATTCACTATCAAACGCAGGACTTTTGATAATTCGGGTTCTCATTTCGTGCACAAGAGTGTACATTTCTTCTTCATTCGAAAAACTGCTTTCCTGTACGCCATATTGTGCTAATGCCTTTGGCGTACTTCCGCCACTTTGATCTAGTGCGGCGATAAAACCTTTTCCGGAATGCATACGATCTAATTGTACCGTGTTTATATTTCTCTTTTCCATAACATTTTAGTTTAAATTGTAGAATGAAAATTTTAGTTGAATTGAAATAACTATAAGCCTGTTTTTTTATTTATCTCCTCATAAACTTCTTTTACTTTATTTGGAGGATCAAATCGATAACCAATACTGAATTTTAAAGTTGAAATATTATCGTTCAGTCGTGCTTCTGCAGCGTCATTCTGAACGAAATTAAGTGTGTTTAAGCTCGCATAAGCAAAAAACCGATCTCTATTATAGGCAAGCTTTAAATTGAAGTCTAATTGATACAACGCCGAAACATCTCCATCGACATCATTGATTCCGGCACCAAAAGCAAGTCCGGTTCCTATTAAAACGCGATCACTAATTACGAAATTATAAAAATAGGAGGGAGCTAATGAAAAAACATAGATATCTCCGTTTGAAGAATCTGGTTCAATGTTCAAATTCAAATTGGTATAATAAAACGAAAAAGTGGGAATAAAACTTCCGGAACTCTTCGTTTGCCATTCGTTTTGATTGACCAATGCTTTATAAGAAAAATTCTTGTTGAAAATATATGAAGTTGTTCCGCCAATTTTTGTAGTTCGCATTCGCGGAAAATCTACAGTAATACCGGAATCATAAGCATAAAACCCCTTTTGATTAATAAAAGTGAAGGATTGCATCCATTTTTTATAATAAAATCGGGTGTTGAAACTAAATAGTTTAGAATTTGAATTGTCTCTGTTTATATCGAAAAACTTAGGAGCAAAACCAAAACTTATATCTATGAACTTGTAACTTAAACTTAAACCAAGCTGTTCTTTTCGGTTTGGATTAAGGTCGATGTATTTTTTTTGTCCATCTATTGTAAAACCAAGCTGAAAATTATTAGAAGTGTCTAAATAATAAGCGCTGGCTGTAACGTTGTCATTATAAGATTTAAAATAGGGATTTTGAAGCGAATCTTTCTGAGCAAAACACCCAAAAACGCCTCCAAAAAACACTATATAAATCAGTTTTAGATCCATTAAATTTTATTCAAATAATAATATTAGTGTTTATATATGTCACCCCGATGGGGTTCAATAAAATAAACCTATAAATTTCTATAAATATTGCATCCCTCTGGGATTTATTCATGCTTTAAAAAGCTCTGGTTGTGTTTCAATTGGAGCTCCATTGGAGCATTATATTTATAGCTAATTAGTCCACATTCTTATCAAAGCTCCCGCGGAGCGAAATATTAAACCTCCTCAAACAAATATTCATTTTTAAAGTCAACATCAAATAATTTCAAAAATTCAATATATTCTTCTTTGAATGTTTTTGTTTTATGATGTTCTTCTTGATTACGAATATATTTTATAACATTCGTTAATTGAGAATGACTATAAGAAAAGGCTCCAAATCCGGTTTGCCATTCAAATTTACCATTAACCCACTTTTTATCATTTATAAATTTAGATGAATTAGCCTTTATATCTCTAACTAAATCAGATATGGATTTGTTAGGTTTTAAACCAATTAAAATATGGACGTGATCTGGCATTCCATTAATGACAATTAATTTTTGCTCTTTATTTGTAACAATTCCTGTAATATATTTATAAACTTCATCTTTCCAAACGGTTGAAATTAAATTTTGTCTGCCTTTAACAGCGAAAACAATATGAATATACAATTGCGAATAGGTATTTGCCATAAAATTTTGATTTAAAAGATTTCACTCCAATGGAGTTTAATAAAATAAATCTACAAAACGACTATAAATATGCTGTCCCGATGGGACTTAATTGTATTAAATCAGGTTAAGTTAAACAAAGCTCTCCAGAGGAGTAAAATATTTATAGCTAATATTATTCGCTATTTAATTAAAGCTCCATCGGAGCAATACATCTTTATTGAACCCAATCAACAGGATTTTCTAGCACATTTACTAATTTTTCTTCTTGACTTCCTGCTTCTGCATGATGATCGTAAACCCATTGCACATGTGGTGGTAAACTCATCAAAATGCTCTCAATTCTTCCGTTGGTTTTTAAACCAAACAAAGTTCCTTTGTCATGAACCAGATTAAACTCAACATAACGGCCACGACGAATTTCCTGCCAGTTTCTGTTTGCCGGAGTATATTCTAAATTTTTTCTTTTTTCTACAATTGGCACATAAGCTTCAAGGAAACTATTTCCAACTTCGGTTACAAAGTTGTACCAATCTTCCATTGACATTGTTTCGCTTGCTTTGCAATAATCAAAGAACAAACCGCCAATTCCGCGTGCTTCGTTTCTATGCGCATTCCAGAAATAAGCGTCACATTGTTTTTTATATTTTGGATAAAATTCCGGATTGTGTTTGTCGCAAGCAGTTTTACACGTTTGATGAAAGTGTTTTGCATCTTCTTCAAACAAATAATAAGGCGTTAAATCTTGTCCACCACCAAACCATTGTTCAATCACTTTTCCAGATTCATCATACATTTCGAAATATCGCCAATTAGCGTGCACAGTAGGAACCATCGGGTTCTTAGGATGTAAAACCAAACTTAATCCACAAGCAAAAAAATCTGCTTCGCCAACGGCAAACATTTTTTGCATCGCTTCTGGAAGTTTTCCATGTACGGCTGAAATGTTTACGCCGCCTTTTTCGAAAACAGCACCGTTTTCAATAACACGTGTTCTTCCGCCGCCACCTTCTGGACGTTTCCAAAGATCTTCACGGAATTTTGCTGTTCCGTCAACGGCTTCTAATCCGGCGCAAATCTGATCTTGTAATTTTTGTATGTATGCGTAAAATTTATCTTTCATTTTAAGGGGTTTCTAAAAAATTATCTTTCGTTATATAAATAATATACAGTTAATAGGATGAAAGGACATAATACTAATTTATAAAACAAACTTTTATACTTGATATTTTTTGAATAAACTGAAATGCAAACCAGATATAATATTGTAAGTATAATTATAAATATCGGATAAAGAAAAGTTAGGAAACCTGACCCACAGGATTGACTAGCTGTCATATCAGTGTTATTTGAAGAGAAATTAAATTTTATTATTGGAAAAAAAAGGCAATAGTAGTAAAAGCCAAAAAAAATAATATTAAAGATGATTTTTATTATTTGATAGCCTTTAGAAATGAGCTTTGATTCCCCAAAGTTAAAAGTTAAATTATCTTTCATTGTTATTATATTCAGATTTAAGCAACCCAAAGTAAACGACATCTTCTAATGTTCCGTCGCCATTTTTGAATTCGTCTCTTAAAATTCCTTCTTGTATAAAATGATGTTTCAAAGCAATTTGCTGACTTGCTTTATTGATTTTTGAAGTACAAATAAAAACTTTGTTCATTTTTAAAGTATTGAAACAAAAGTCTAAAGTTTCAGAAACCAACTTTGAAGTAATTCCTTTTCCTTGAAAATCTTCATCAACAAAATAACCCAATTCACATTTTGCTTTATTCGTATCAATGCTTTTTATACATAAATAACCAATTAAAGTATTGGTTTTTATATCTCTTGCATAGAAATAATATCCTTCTTTATGGTTTTCTTTATCTTGGTTGAAGGCAATAAATTTTCTTGTTTTTTCCAGATCTTCACAATAAGAAAGAGTCACCGGGAAAGTTTTTTCAATGTGTTTTTTATTCTTTTCGATGAGGTAATAAAACTCTTCCGGAAGAATATTGCTAATTGATTCTATTTTCCAATCGATGATATCCATTGCTTATTTGTTTTTAGCCGAAGCTATTTTAGTATTTATTCCAAAGGAGAAAACCTTACTTTCCTGTTGGATATATTGGTAAATGGCTAAAGCTTTGTCTTCAAAATTATAATTTTCTTCTTTTGAAAATTCTATTAAAATATCACCAAATTGTTCTAACTGTTCCCAGTCAAAATGAAGACGATTTAATAAGGTAATTAATTCTTCATTGGAGTAATCAATTAATGTTTGAATATTTAGTCCAAACTCTTTTAATTGATTTTCGATATCTGATTTTTGCAAATGGGCCAAAGGATAAGGGACAAAAATGAGTGTTCGCAATGTTTTTAGAACATTGTCAATTCTGATTTTTTCTTCGTCTCTTAAACCTTTATTTAACATGTTTGTACGTTTTCTAAATCGGGATGTTTTGGCATTATTCGGAAACCCCGGATTAAAATCCGGGGCTACAAAATGAATCGTTCCTCCGGAACTTTTATTCTTGATATTTAGCAATAGCTACAGAAAAACTGAAAACTGCGACTGAATACTAATATACTAATTCCCGTATTCCTTAACCGCGTCAATAAACGCTTTTGCGTGATCTACAGGGATATTTGGTAAAATTCCGTGACCTAAATTTACAACATATTTATCTTTTCCGAATTCATCGATCATTTCGTGAACCATCTTTTTAATAGTTGGAATTGGAGAAAGTAATCTTGACGGATCGAAATTTCCTTGTAAAGTAATATTTCCACCAGATAAATAACGAGCATTTCTAGCCGAACATGTCCAGTCTACACCAAGTGCCGAAGCTCTACTTTTACCCATTTCGCCAAGAGCAAACCAACATCCTTTTCCGAAAACGATAACCGGAGCGTGATCAGCCAAAGCTTCAACGATTTGGTTGATGTATTTCCATGAGAATTCCTGATAATCAACCGGAGAAAGCATTCCTCCCCAAGAATCAAAAATCTGAACTGCATCAACACCAGCTTTTACTTTTTCTTTTAAGTATAAAATAGTAGTATCTGTAATTTTTTGTAATAAAGTATGCGCTGCAGCTGGATTTGAGAAACAGAAACCTTTTGCAGTATCAAAACTTTTAGAACCTTTTCCTTCAACAGCATAACAGAAAATTGTCCAAGGCGAACCAGCGAAACCAATTAACGGTACTTCGTCGTTCAGCATTTCTTTAGTCAATTTAATGGCATCCATCACATAACCTAAACTTTCCTGAATATCCGGAACATAAACTCTATGAACGTCAGCAAGCGAACGAATTGGGTTTGGTAAAAACGGACCAAAATTTTCTTTCATTAAAACTTCGATTCCCATTGCTTGTGGAACAACCAGAATATCTGAGAATAAAATCGCTGCATCCGGAGCAATTCTACGAATTGGTTGAACCGTGATTTCAGCAGCCAATTCCGGAGTTTGACAACGTGTGAAGAAATCATATTTATCACGCAAAGCGATAAATTCCGGTAAATATCTTCCGGCTTGACGCATCATCCATACTGGCGGACGTTGAACAGTTTCTCCTTTTAATGCTTTTAAAAATAGGTCGTTTTTTAACATTGTTTTTATTGCTTTAGGCTTTAAGCTTTAGGCTTTAAGCGGTGTTTGTCTTTAATTTTTCTGCTTACGGCTTAAAGCCTAAAGCGTATTGCTATAATTATTTATATTCAGTAATTACATCTTCGATTACGTCTTCAACTGTTGGCTGATCTGCAATGATGATGTTTTTTGTAATTTTATGTAAAGCTTCTGCAGTGGTTTCTCCAATGCAAAAACAGGTTTCTTTCTTTATAGTATTATCTTTCAAATAACTTTCAACGCCAGAAGGACTGAAAAATAAGATTCCATCAACTGCATTTTTTATTTTCTGAGGTGTCAATGACGTATCATAAACCTGAATCTCATTAAATTTTACTTCGGCGTCTTTTAATGCTTTTGGTAATGTTTCTCTACGAAGATTTCCACTGAAAAAAGTATAGCTTTCGTTGCGGTAAATTAAGGTGATAATTTCAGCCAAATCAGAAGCGTAACCTGTGTAAGCCACAACATTAAATCCACTTTCAGATAAAAGAATTTTGGTTTTTAGTCCAACGCAAAACACATTTTTGCTTTTTAATTCTTCGACTTTTGGATTTGATAAAATGCTTTGAACGGCATTCTGACTTGTAAAAATCAGATTTTCGTTGAGGTCTTTTAATTCGAAAGGTTTGTTTTGAGTTTGAATAAAGTCAGCTTCGATAACTTCAATATTGGCTTTTACCAATGCTTGTTTTTGTTCGCCCGATAGCTTTTTTGTAGATAATATTTGAATTGATTTACTCATTTATTTTTTTAAAGATTCTTTAATAGATGCCATCAATTCGGCTCCACCATTGTTCAGAATTTCCTGAGCAGCGAAGAAACCTAGTTTTTTCCATTCAGAAATGTCAACCGTTTTGTTTACTTCTAGTTTTTGTTTTCCATCAACAGAAAGTAAAACTCCTTGAAAATGTAAAGTGTCTTCGTCTTCATTATAATTAACCAAAGCCCCGATTGGCGCGGTACAACCGCCTTCCAGCGTTCTTAGAAATTGACGTTCGATATAGGTACAAATTTCAGTTTCGATATGGTTTAATTGCGAAAGTGCGTCTAAAGTATAATTGTCATTTTCCATTGCCACAACAAGCATTGCACCTTGTGCCGGTGCTGGAATCATCCAATCAAGATCTATATAATTTCCGGGTTTTAAGTTAATGCGCTCTAAACCTGCAGCGGCAAAAACAGCTCCATCCCAATTATTGTCTTGTAGTTTTTGCATACGAGTGTTTACGTTTCCACGTAAATCAACAACAGTATGATTTGGATATTTGTTGAACCATTGCGCTTGACGACGTAAACTTCCAGTAGCAATTGTACTTGGATTTGCAAAATCAGGATTTCCTTTGTGAACTAAAATGTCCAGAACATTGGCTCTTTCTAAAACCGCAGCTTGTACAATTCCTTTTGGTAAAGCAGTTGGAACATCTTTCATGGAATGCACTGCAATATCAATGTCACCATTGATCATGGCAATATCTAAGGTTTTTGTAAAAATTCCTGTAATGCCAAGTTCATAAAGAGGTTTGTCAAGAATAATATCGCCTTGAGATTTTACCGCAACAATTGAAGTTTTATAACCTAAGTCATTCAGTTTTTTCTCGACAGTATGTGCTTGCCAAAGTGCTAGTTCGCTATCGCGAGTTCCAATTCTGATTGTTTTTTCTGCCATTTTGTTGAATTTCACCATATAAGTTATTTAAGTAAATTTAAGAAGTTTGGGTAAAAACAGCAGTTTTATAAATGAACTTAAATAACTTATATGGTTTAAAATTTTATTTTTAAGATGCTTTTATCTTAAAGACTTTTTCGATCCATTCGATGCTTTCATCAACCATGGTATCGTCGTCTTTTAAATGATTTGCGAAATGTGTAGTGATTTTCTGGATGATTCTGTTACTGATAATTTCAGCTTGAGCTTCATTAAAATCTGCAATTTTTCTGCTTTGAAAATCTAATTCCGAAACTTTAATCTCGTTTAGTTTTTCTTTTAAAGCATTTATTGTTGGAGCAAATTTTCTTCCTTTTGTCCAGGTAACGAATTCCTCTTTTACTTCTTCGATTATAGCTTCGGCAGCAGGAATGTGTAATTTTCTGTTTTCAAGAGTTTCATCTGTCAATTGCGACAAATAATCCATGTGAATTAAAGTTACGCCTTCTAAATCCTCTACGTTTTCGTGTACGTTTTTTGGAATAGACAAATCTAAAATCAATAAAGGTTTTTTTAGATTTAGAATTGCTTTGTCAACCGTTGGGTTTTGTGCGCCTGTAGCGACAACTACAACATCGGCTTTTTGAAGTTCAAGATGCAATTCTGAATAATCTTTAACAACCAGATTTAGTTTTCCGGCTAATTTCTCAGCTTTGTCTTTCGTTCTGTTTATTAAAGTAATATGTTCGTTTTTAGTATGTTTTACAAGATTTTCGCAAGTATTTCTTCCGATTTTTCCTGTTCCAAAAAGTAAAATATTTTTATTACCAATATCTTCTACATTTTTTATAATGTATTGTACTGATGCAAAAGAAACCGAAGTTGCGCCTGAACTGATTTCAGTTTCGTTTTTGATTTTCTTGCTCGCCTGAATCACTGCATTCACTAATCTTTCTAAGAAAGCATTCGCTAAACCTAAAGATTTTGAATGTGCAAAACTGGTTTTTATTTGAGATATAATTTCAAAGTCACCTAAGATCTGACTGTCTAAACCAGTTCCTACGCGAAATAAATGATTAATCGCTTCTTGATTTTTATAAACGAATCCTACTTTCTGAAAAGCATCCACGGATCCATTGCTATTATCGCAAATTAGCTTTATTAATTGAAAAGGGTGTTCAGCAAAACCATAGATCTCGGTTCTGTTGCAAGTCGAAGTGACAATTAAGCTTTCTATTCCTTCTGTTTTAGCTTGTTCCAGTAAACGCGTTTTGGCAACTGCATCCAAACTAAATTGACCTCTGACCTCAGCATCAGCTTTTTTATAACTCAATCCAACGGAGTAAAAATATAGGTGTTTCGGTACGTTATTGTTTTCCATAAATTCACTTTCATAAAAGTGCAACAAAATTATCATTATAGTGTTTACAAAAGTAACGCTCAAAGTACTATTTGTGTCGCTACATGTTTTTTTATTTCTAAACGTCTGTTTTTATGCAAAAAGAAGTATTTTTGTAGCAAAATCAAGTTGTTTGAATTGATTTGTTTAGAGTGATTCTAAATAACATTCTCTGATAGCTTTGATTTTTATCTAAAAAAAATATCGCTATGAGTTCTCAGGAAATTATAAAAATTGAAGACGACTTTACGCTAATCCGTTTTCAAAACGATAGTTCTGAACCATTTTTTGGACAGCACGAAGTAGGTAGTGGTCTGATACAGTTCCACTTCGGGATAAAAGGCAATGCTAAATTTTTATTCAATCAAGGCAGTTATGCTTTAGATTTAAAAGAAGAAAAATCGTTGCTTTTGTATAATCCGCAGAAAGAATTGCCGCTTAATTTAGAGTTGGCTCCAAACTCGTGGGTGATCTCTGTAATTGTTTCGATTAAGAAATTTCACGCGTTGTTTTCTGCCGAAGCAGATTATATTACTTTTTTAAGTCCTGATAATAAGGACAAAAAATATTATAATGAAGGAAATATTAGTCCTTCTATGGCTATTGTGTTAAGTCAACTGTTTCATTACAACCTTCATCCATCGATAAAAAACCTTTATTATAAAGGAAAAGGATATGAATTATTGAGTTTATATTTTAACAGAACCGAGGATCCAAACGCAGAACAATGTCCGTTTTTGATTGATGAAGATAACGTTCTGAAAATAAGAAAAGCCAAAGAAATCATCATCGCAAATATGGCTGAACCGCCGGGATTGCAAGAATTGGCAGATGAAATTGGTTTGAATTTAAAGAAACTCAAAATGGGTTTCAAACAAATTTACGGCGATACGGTTTATGGTTTTCTATTTGATTATAAAATGGATTTCGCCCGAAAACTATTAGACAGCGGATCTTATAATGTAAACGAAGTTGGGTTGAAAATTGGTTACAGCACAGGAAGTCATTTTATTGCGGCTTTCAAGAAAAAATTTGCTACGACTCCAAAGAAATATCTAATGTCGATTAATACTAATGTATAATAATGAAGAAGGGCATTTTGATTGCTTTAATCGCTTTATGGAGTTGTAAATCTGAAGATAGTTCGTTGTTGGTAGAATTTAAAAACAAGGCATATCATGATATCAAAGTTGATAATGTGAAATTATTTGGTTTTGGATTACCACTTCCGCCTCGTGATTCATTAGAATTATTAGAAAACAATAAAAGAATAAATATTCGCAAGAAGTATGGTTTGGTTATAAAAAACTTGGGATGTACGGTAGATGATAAGGAACTAGATAGTGCCGTTAGCGAATATTATAAAATAACAAACATTTATCTTGAAGAGAGAAACGGAAAAGGCTGGAAAGAAAAAATGGAGAAGGAGTTAAATAGTATAATCTTAAATTGATTGAAAATTTAGCATCAGTTTTATATATCAGAACATAAATAAAAAATAACATTTATCATATTTCTAAAAAGTTGCAAGTTCTACTTTTGACGAAATTTTTAAAAACAAACAAATGCTTAAAGCCTAAAGCTTAAAGCCTAAAGCAAGGAAAAATATAATGAAAGGCGTATTATTAGTAAACTTAGGATCTCCGGAAAGTCCAACTACAAAAGATGTAAAACCATATTTAGACGAATTTTTAATGGATAAATACGTGATCGATGTTCCGTATTTATTGAGAGCTTTGTTGGTTCGTGGAATTATTTTAAGAAAAAGACCAGAAGAATCAGCTCACGCTTACGCTAAAATTTGGTGGGATGAAGGTTCTCCATTAGTAGTACTTTCTGAAAGAATGCAGAAAAAAGTACAGCCTTTAGTAAATGTTCCGGTTTCGCTGGCAATGCGTTACGGAAGTATGACAATCGAAAAAGGACTTCAGGAATTACATGATAAAGGAGTTACAGAGGTATTACTTTTTCCGTTATATCCGCAATACGCAATGGCTTCGACTTTGACTATTTTAGTGAAAGCAGAAGAAATCCGTAAAAAGAAATTCCCTCAAATGACTTTTACCGATGTTCCTGCGTTTTATAACAAACCGGATTATATCAAGAATTTGGCCGATTCAATTCAGAAACATTTAGTTGGTTTTGAGTATGATCATTTATTATTCTCTTACCACGGAATCCCGGAACGTCATATTCGCAAAACCGATGTGACAAAATCACATTGCAAAATCGATGGTTCTTGTTGTAATACACCTTCACCGGCACATGATTTCTGTTACCGTCACCAATGTTATGAAACAACGAGACAAGTGGTGAAATTATTAGGACTTCCTGCCGATAAATACAGTCTGACTTTTCAGTCACGTTTAGCAGGCGATAAATGGTTGGAACCTTATACTGATGTTGAAATAGACAAAATGCCTGCAAAAGGAATCAAGAATCTTGCGGTTGTTACGCCTGCCTTTGTTTCCGATTGTTTAGAAACTCTGGAAGAAATCGCAATGCGCGCCAAAGAAGATTTTGAAGCAAATGGAGGAGAAGAATTCTTGGCAATTCCGTGTTTGAATGACGATGACGAATGGTGCGAAACTGTTGGAAATTGGATTAATGATTGGGCTAAAAAATAGAAAATAGAAAATAGAAGAAAGAGCAAAGAACAAAGACTTTATGATGGAATATTATAACTACTTAAAAGCACTGCATCTTATTTTTGTAATAACCTGGTTCGCTGGGTTGTTTTATATTGTGCGTTTGTTTGTATATCAAATTGAAGCCAACGAAAAACCTTCGCCTGAAAAGGAAATTCTACAAGCGCAATACAAAATTATGACCTATCGTTTGTGGTATATTATTACTTGGCCGTCAGCAATTTTGGCGAGTATTTTTGCTTTTTCATTATTATATTTAAATCCGGGTTTGATCTATTTGGATTTTATGCAGGTTAAATTCGGGTTTGTGTTTTTATTGTATTTATATCATTTAAAATGCCATCAAATATTTAAACAGCTGCAGAATGATGAGGTAAAATATACTAACAATTTTATGCGTTTATGGAATGAAGGTGCAACCATTATATTATTTGCTGTCGTATTTATAATTATTGTAAAAAGTGCCATCAACTGGATTTTCGGTGTAATCGGAATCTTTTTATTCTCGATTATCATTATGTTAGGTTTCCGTTTTTATAAAAGAATTAGAGAGAAAAAATAGCTTTCGGTATTTGTATAATCAATAAACAGATAGTTTGATTAAATTAAATTTTAGAAATAGAATAATTAAGAAAGCAGATGTTTATTTTGTGATTTCTTTCCTAACGGGTATATATTTTGCAATGGTTTGCGGTGCCTGGATTTTTTTTATGAATCTTTTTTTAGGACCTCCTATTTTTCTAATTAGTTATATATTTTGGAAAAAAGGATTAAAAACGGATATAAGAATTGATAGATACAAATACATTAAATATGCATGGTGGAGCGGGATTCCAATTTCTGCATTATCATTAATTGGTTATTTAATTTTTGACTAAAATAATATTCGAAAGAAGACTTTAGTTTTAAGGGGCAATTCCTAAAACTTGAAACCTGAAACCAGAAACAAACAAAACAAAGCCTATGCAGAATATATTTTCAATATTTTTTATTTTAATATAAATGACACAATTTGCACAATCAAAATTTGAAAATGAGAAAGTGAAAATATCTTTTGATAAGAATATAGATAGTAAAAAACTATCTATAAATTTAGGTCAAGGAACTTGGAAAGTATATTTATATCCAATATTTAAGAACAATCAATTAGTTGAAAATGTATTTCCAAAAGAAGCCGGCATTTACAATTTAACGATTAACTATGCTGATAATTTATTTTATAATGAGATTGTTTTGTATAGAATGAACCCAGATTCAGAGAAATTATCTTTTGATTTTTATCAGGATTCAGGAAGAATATTTTGTAGTATTAAATCAGAGTATGCGCAAGAATTGAATAAAGAAGTCGTTCTAAATAAATTTAATGATGATCTTCAAGAAATCATAAATTCTATAAAAGAATGAGAGAAAGAAAAATAGTTTCAAGTTTTAGGTTGTAAATCGCGACTAAACCTGAAACTTGAAACCTGAAACCTGAAACAAACAAAAAAAACTATGTTTAACAACTTCAAAATGTCGATGCTTTCATTGCGTGTTAGGATATTCCTTTCGATGATTGTATTGATTGTTGTGGCATCTTTTTTATTAGCTTCTATTTCGATTATTCAGTTTAAGAATGAAGCTAAAGAATATCATCAGGAACGTCTTGAACGAAAAGAAAATGCCGTAAAAGAACACATTAATTATGTGCTTTCGACAACAACATATCCTCTAAAAACGGCTAATTTGGATTTGATTTTTAAAGACAAAATCCACGAATTAGCACAGATTCACAAAATCGAAATCAATATATACAGCCTTGATGGAAAATTGCTAAAATCTTCTAAAGAATCCTTTGCGGTTGATAAAGTAGCGCCGCCAGTTCCGGATTATATTCTGAAATTAGTGCGTTCTTCAATCGAAAAACGTTTTGTAGATATTAAAACTATCGACGGAGTCAAAAACCGATCTTCTTATAGTTTGATAAAAGACGAGAAATTCAAACCACTCGGAATCTTAAATCTTCCATATCTGGAAGACGACGGTTATTATGATAATGAGTTGAATACTTTCCTGATTCGTCTTAGTCAGGTGTATTCTTTTATGTTGGTTGTGGCTTTTGCATTGGCATATTTTCTTTCGACATATATCACAAAATCACTAAAAACCATTTCAGACAGATTAGAAGAAACCAATCTGGATCAGAAAAACGAAAAAATCGTTTTGGAAGCTAATAGTAAAGAAGTAAACTTCCTGATAAAGGCTTATAACGGAATGGTGGATAAATTAGAAACCAGTGCTATAAAACTTGCCCAAAGTGAGCGTGAAGAAGCTTGGCGCGAAATGGCGAAACAAGTAGCGCACGAAATTAAAAACCCGCTTACGCCGATGAGGTTAACCGTGCAGAGTTTTCAGCGTAAGTTTGATCCAACGGCTCCGGATGTAAAACAGAAATTAAACGATTATTCCGAAACTTTAATTCAGCAAATTGATACGATGACCGCTGTTGCTTCGGCATTTTCGAATTTTGCCTCGATGCCGGCACAACAAAATGAAACCTTAAATGTGGTTGAAGTTGTGGAATTGGCTTTGGATATTTTCAACGAAGATTATATTGTTTTTGAAAGTGAAGAAGAAGAAATCATTTCAAAAATGGATCGTACCCAATTAATACGCGTAATTACCAATTTGGTTAAAAATGCAACACAGGCAATTCCGGAAAGTCAGTTTCATAAATCTATTTTAGTTACTGTAAAACGTAGGAATAATAATGTGGAAATTGCCGTAAAAGACAACGGAATTGGAATTCAAAAACAAGATATCAGCCGAATCTTCGAACCAAAATTCACCACAAAAACCAGTGGAATGGGGCTTGGACTCGGAATTATAAAAAACATCATAGAAAATTACAAAGGAACAATTACCTTTGAATCAACTTACGGAAAAGGAACTACGTTTAGAGTTTCTTTGCCTATCACAAACTCATAAAACCAACGTCATGAACTACGAAAATCTTTTAATCTCGATTGAAGAAAAAATTGCAACCGTAACAATTAATCGTCCTACAAAACTAAATGCTTTAAACAAAGCTACGATTAGCGACTTGAGTAAAGCAGTTAAATTATTAAGCAAAAATGATGATGTTCGTGTAATTATAATTACCGGAAGTGGCGAGAAAGCATTTGTGGCTGGAGCCGATATTTCAGAATTTGCCAATTATACAATTGTCGAAGGTGCACAATTAGCAGCAGAAGGACAAGAGTCACTTTTTGATTTTATAGAAAATTTAAAGAAACCTGTAATTGCTGCCGTAAATGGTTTTGCACTTGGCGGAGGATTAGAGTTGGCGATGGCTTGTCATTTTAGAGTAGCATCAGATAATGCCAAAATGGGATTGCCGGAAGTAACTTTAGGATTGATTCCGGGTTATGGAGGAACGCAGCGTTTGCCACAATTAGTAGGCAAAGGCCGTGCAATGGAAATGATTATGACAGCAGCGATGATTTCTGCCGAAGAAGCAAAACAATTTGGTCTTGTAAATCATGTTGTTCCTCAAGCGGAGCTTCTTGAATTTGCAAACGGAATTGCGCAAAAAATCATCAAAAATGCTCCTTTTGCTATTGGTAAAGCTATAAAAGCAATTAATGCTAATTATACAGACGGCAAAAACGGTTTTGATACCGAGATAAAATCATTCGGAAAATGCTTCGGAACACAAGATTTTAAAGAAGGGACAACAGCATTTCTAGAAAAACGTAAAGCTGAATTTACAGGAAAATAATATTCTCTAACCGCAAAGTTCACTAAGATTTACGCAAAGCACACAAAGAAAACTTAAGACAAAGCTTTGCGAACCTTTGCGTAAATCTTAGCGAACTTTGCGGTAAAATAACAATACAAGGATACGAAAGGCAAAAACTTAGAACCTTAGTATCTCAGAACCTTAGAACCTTAAAAAAATGTACGAACCAATATTTGCTCTTTTTTGCGAACGCGTTAAAGAAAGCATCAAAGCTGGAACTTTTGCCAAATTAACTCTGGCGAAAACCATGGGTGATACCGAGATCAAAAACATCTATTTCCGTTTGGCGATAAACGAAGATAATACCTATTCAATTGCATTAACAACGCGCTACAAAACGGAAGAAATCGAAAGTCTTCACAGTTTAGATGAAGCTTTATTGGTTTTAGGAACTTATATTAAAAACCCGTTTTTGACAGCACTTTTATTCACAACAGATAATGATGTGACTTTTAAAGTAAACAAAAAGAACGCTGGAAGTATTATTGAGCAAGAACCTACTTTCAAGCATGCTTCTCCGGTAATGTTAGAAATGATTGAGAAGGGAATTGTTTAGATAACTTTTATTAGATTTTGGAGCTAATCCCGCTATTCGTTCCAATCTTTTACTTTTTAAAGAAAAAAGTAAAAGGATTTCCACTTCTATCGGGGGCTAGAAACTAGTATTGATGATCTTTTTACATCATAAAATATTATGCCTCGATTTGTCAGGCTGAGCGAAGTCGAAGTCCATGTTTGCTGAATTCATTGTCATCAACGGATTAATCCCGAAGCTTCGGGACGTTGCTACAATATAGTTCGTTCCTCTGGAACTTTATAAAAATTTTCGTGAATCTCTGCGAAATAGTTTAAACAAGCTTGACAAACAAATTCGAAGCAATCTTATTCGAAATAGACAATTCACGTCCATCAACTTTAATTTTCACAGATAAATCAAAGGTTTCTCTGGACAAAAACTCAATATTAGAACCCAAAGCAATCTCTTGTTTGTCCAGATATTTCAGAAATTCTGATGAAGTATCTTTTACACCAACGCAAACCCCAATCTGATTTTCGATTAATTCAGAAAGTAAGTGTTTTTCGATCTTAACGATTCTTCCGTTAGCATCAGGAATAGGATCTCCATGCGGATCTTCGGTAGGATTTCCCAGAAAATCATCCAAACGATTAATCAATTGTTCTGATTTTATGTGTTCTAACTGTTCTGCGATATCGTGAACTTCATCCCAGGAGAAGTTTAATTTTTCTACAAGAAAAACTTCCCATAAACGATGTTTTCTAACAATCATTTTTGCAGCCAGTTTACCATTTTCCGTCAAAGAAACCCCTTGGTATTTTTTATAATTCACCAAATCTTTCTCTGACAGTTTTTTAAGCATATCCGTAACCGATGAAGCTTTTGTTTCCATCATTTCGGCAATAGCATTGGTACTTACTTCAGCATCGTTTGAAGCCGTTAGGTGATATATAGATTTAAGATAGTTTTCTTCTGAGAAAGTCATTTTTTTTGAGGTTCTAAGGTTCTGAGTTGCTAAGGTTCTAAGCTAGAAGTCTCGAAGGAAAAACCTCAGCAACTTAGTAACTCAGAACCTTAGTCCCTTTTATTTAACAATCAACAAAGGTATTGAAATTTTATGTCTCAATTTATCTACAGTTGTACCAAACAAAATATCTTTTAAACCAGTGTGACCGTGAGTTCCCATTACTAAAATGTCAAAGTTTCCCAGGTTGATAATCTTCGGAATCACGGTGTTGGGTTTTCCAAATCCAAGTTCAGTTTCGATCTTGAAGCCTTTTTGCGAAAGCATCTCTTTATATTCTAGTAATAATTTTTCGTCGATCGTCGTTTCATGATCGTCAACATTGCCGCCATACATCAATGCACCAACAGTTTCTACGATATGAATTAAGGTATATTGTGCGTCGATTCCGCCCAGTTCGAAGGCATTGTTAAGTGCAGCTTCATCGGCTTTAGAAAAGTCTACAGAAATCGCGATATTTTTCTTGTTGTAACTTTCTTTGGGAGTGTATTGCAGTTTGAGATGATGAGGTGAATGGTTTTCGATATTCGATTTTGCTCTTGCGATAAAAGGTTTTGCAATGATGTATAGTAACAAAGCAAGAAAACCAAAAGCAAGCGGAACCACCGTAAACCAAAGAATAGTTGGATTACTTGAGTTTTCTAACAAAGAAGAGATTTCGTCATAAACCAATTTAGCATTTAGAGAAACAATCATTGAAGCAATTATCCAGGCTGCGATTTGTGTAGTTCGCGAAATATGAAAACCTTTCATTTTGGTTTTATCGCTCACAAAATGTATCAACGGAATAATCGCAAAACCTAATTGTAAACTCAAAATTACCTGACTTAAAATCAAAAGCTTTCCTGTAACGCTTTCGCCATAAATTAAGATCACGATAACGGCGGGAACAATCGCAATTAATCGCGTTATAATACGACGAACCCAAGGCTGAATCCTTAAATTCAAATAACCTTCCATTACGATTTGTCCGGCTAAAGTTCCGGTTACGGTTGAGCTTTGTCCTGCGGCGATCAAAGCAACGGCAAATAAAACCGGTGCCCATTTGGTTCCTAATAAAGGTTCCAGAAATTTGTGCGCGTCCTGAATTTCGGCGACTTCAAACATTCCGTTTTTATAGAAAGTGGCTGCAGCCAAAATCAAAATAGCGGCGTTGACAAAGAACGCCAGATTCAAAGCGATTGTCGAATCTATAAAGTTATATTTCAGTGCTTGTTTAATTCCCGCAGGAGTTCTGTCGAATTTTCGGGTTTGCACCAAAGAAGAATGTAAATACAAATTGTGAGGCATTACCGTAGCACCAATAATTCCGATTGCGATGTATAAAGCCGCTGAACTTGGAATTGAAGGAACCAAACCATAAATAACTTTGTCCAATTCAGGTTCGGCAAATATCATTTCGAAAATAAAAGAAAACCCAATAATAGCGACCAATACAATAATAAAAGCTTCCATTTTTCGGATACCTTTATTAATCAGGAAGAGTAGAAGGAAAGTGTCTAAAACGGTAATCAAAACACCTTCGATAAGCGGAATATCAAAAAGTAGATTGATTCCAATTGCCATTCCCAGAACTTCGGCCAAATCACAAGCTGCGATGGCAATTTCTGCAAGGAAGTATAAAATATAGTTAATGAATTTCGAATAGGTTTCTCTTGATGCCTGCGCTAAATCCCGTTGCGTTACAATTCCGAGTCTTGCGCTCAAACTTTGAAGCAACAAAGCCATTAAGTTACTCATTAGCAAAACCCAAAGCAAGGAATACCCAAACTGACTACCTCCGGCAATGTCTGTCGCCCAGTTTCCCGGGTCCATATAACCTACGCTTACTAAATATGCCGGGCCTAAAAAGGCTAATATTTTTCTAAATCCTGTTTTTTTGTGCTGTGTTGCAACCGATTGATGAACTTCTTCTAAAGATTTGGTCATTGTAGAAATGTTGTTTTAACAAATGTATATAAAAATTACATTCGCTCAACAATATTTTTAGGCTTGTCTAAAACTTAAATGTTAGAATTGAAACATTTTGGGCATATTCCTGATAACGTAAAGTTTATATCATTGACCTTATAATTGTGCGGTAAGATATAACTCGGCTTCACATTTTCTAAGCAAGTTACCTCCAGACATTTTTCACAGCTAAAATGAGCATGATTATGTATGTGCACACGTTGGGCATTATGATGGCATTTTGCATACTTTACTGTTCCGTCAAGATTGACAATTTTATGCACAATATCGTCATTTACTAAGCGATCCAAGATTCTATAAGTAGTGACGCGATCGCATAAATCATTCAGTTCTTTTTGAATTTCTCTGTGAGACAGTGCGGTTTTAGATTTGCCAAAAATCTCTAAAACGGCCGTCTTTGCTGCGGTATTACGTGTTGTTTTCATTTTTATTAGAATTTAAAAATATTAACGCAACAATGTTGCAATTGATTTTTATGTGTATATTTGCAACAAAATTGCATTAAGCAAATATACAGAAAATGAAGAAAACCAGCACATCTCTTTACGATATTTTAGGAATCTCGAGCGCGACCGTTTGTTTGGTTCATTGTTTGGTTTTTCCGCTTTTGACAATTCTGCCTTTTGGCTTAAGTCACAATCCTTTTATCGATTTGGTTTTTGCGACGATTGGACTTTTTGCCATTTTTAAAATTATAACCAAATCAGATCTTTTGGTATCGAGTATTCTTGTCATTTCAATGTCTTTGATTTGGATTAGTGTTTTGAGTGAACTTTTTCTGGACATTCATCTTGATCTAATATTTATTGGCGGAATCGGGATGATCATTGGACATTTTTTGAATTATAGAAATCATAAATCTTCACAACAATGAAAAAATTACCTGTAACTGTATTAAGCGGATTTCTTGGTGCTGGCAAAACAACGCTGCTCAATCATATTTTGCACAACAAAGAAGGATTAAAAGTCGCTGTAATAGTCAATGACATGAGCGAGGTAAATATCGACGCGCAACTCATAAAAAACGAATACACTTTATCCCGAACCGAAGAAAAATTAGTCGAAATGACGAATGGCTGCATTTGCTGTACGTTGCGTGAAGACTTGATGCTTGAAGTGGAGAAACTCGCAAAGGAAAACAGGTTTGATTATTTGCTTATCGAAAGTTCCGGAATCAGCGAACCCATTCCGGTAGCGCAGACTTTCTCGTTTGTGAATGAAGACGGAAACATTGATTTGTCCAGGTTTAGTTATATCGATACGATGGTTACTGTTGTCGATAGTTTTAATTTCTTTAAAGATTTTGGCTCAGCCAAAACATTACAAGAACAAAATCTATCAGATATTGAGAACGACAACCGAACAATAGTCAATCTTTTAGTCGATCAGGTAGAGTTTGCGAATGTTATTATTTTGAATAAAACAGATTTAATCAGCGCAGAATCATTGCAAATGTTGAAAGCTTCAATCCAAAAACTGAATCCTGTAGCAACAATAATTACTTCGGTTTTAGGAAAAGTAAATCCAAGCGAAATTATAAATACAGGTTTATTCAATTATGAAGAAGCCGAGAATTCCGCAGGTTGGATTAGAGAATTGGAAGGTATTCATACGCCTGAAACAGAAGAATACGGAATAAATTCTTTTGTGTTTCGTGATCCAAGACCATTTCATCCCAATAGATTATGGAATTTCATTTCTTCAGATTTTCCGGCTAATGTTATTCGGAGCAAAGGATTATTGTGGATGGCATCACGACCGGAACAAGCGATTAACTGGAGTCAGGCTGGCGGATCGATGAAAGCTGAAGGAGCGGGAGTTTGGTGGGCAAGCATGCCATTAAGTGAACGAATGACTTTTAACAATTTTGTCGAGTTTCAGGATATTATAGAAGAACGATGGACTGTGGGTTTTGGCGATCGGCTCAATGAAATTGTTTTTATAGGTCAGAAAATAAACGAAACGGAAATCCTTGAAGCACTTAGAAAATGCCTTTGTACCGAAGATGAAATTGTAGATTATCATGATGGTTTCTTCCCAAACAAAGATCCATTTCCTATTCCAAGAACACATTAAAAGATAAAATTATGATAGACAATAATACATACGATGTTATAATCGTGGGCGGAAGTTACAGCGGACTTTCGGCAGCAATGAGTTTAGGTCGTTCATTGCGACAAGTTTTAGTTATTGACAGCGGTTTGCCTTGTAACAGACAAACGCCACATTCGCATAACTTCATCACGCATGATGGAGAAAAACCTGCTGTTATTTCGGCGAAAGCCAAATTACAAGTCGACTTATATAATACAGTTCAATTTTATAATGGTTTAGCCGTAAGCGCCGTTAAAACCGAAAATGGATTTGAAATTAAAACGGAATCGGGAAAATCCTTTACTTCTCGAAAATTATTGTTCGCAACCGGAGTAAAAGATTTACTTCCGGAAATTCCAGGTTTTGCTGAATGTTGGGGAATCTCGGTTTTACATTGTCCATATTGTCATGGTTATGAAGTCAAAACAGAGAAAACTGCAATTATTGCGAACGGCGAAATGGGATTTGAATTTGCCAAACTGATTTCTAATTGGACAAAAGATCTCAGCGTATTAACCAACGGAAAATCAACTTTATCTCCAGAAGAAACATTGATTTTGCAACAACATAATATTGATATTATCGAAGATGAAATTGATTCTTTTGAGCACGAAAACGGAAATATTAAGAATGTTGTCTTCAAAAATGAATCAAAAATTACAGTAAAAGCCATTTATGCCAGACCTCCTTTTGAACAACATTGTCATTTACCAGAAGGTTTAGGTTGTGAATTGACTGAACAAGGTTTGTTAAAAGTCGATGCGATGCAAAAAACAAATACTGCCGGAATCTATGCGAGCGGAGATTGTACAACTCAAATGCGTTCTGTGGCAATTGCGGTTTCTACAGGATCTTTTGCCGGAGCGGTAATTAATAAAGAACTAATTGATGAAGATTTTTAAAATCAAACTTCTTTTATAGACTTTTTTGCATAGCCCCTAGCTTTAGCTAGGGGAAATAATATTGAATTAAAAAAGGGCTTTAGCCAAACTTATAAGATTTGGCTAAAGCCCCTTTCGATGCTGTTCAAAAACATTGAAGCCTTATTTTAATTTGCTTAAATAGAAATATAACATATTGAAGTGAATTGAGTTATAAATTTCTAAATCTAAAATCATTATTTGTCAAATTTAATTTTTAGATTTGTCTAAATTTAATTTTATAACAATGAAAAAACTATTTTTGATATTGCTTTTGTTTTGTTTACATTTTTTATCCGCGCAGGAAACCACTTCTGTGTCTGGTTTTATATCTGGTGAAGGGCAGAAATTGCAACTTGTAAACGTTCATTTAATTGGAACAAAACACAAAACGGTTACGGATAGTTTAGGATATTATAAATTGGAAAATGTTGCTGTTGGAAATTATACGATTCAGATTTCTCAAATGGGTTTTCAGACTTTAAAAAAGAAAATCGAAGTTGTGAAAGATCCTGTTATATCGTATGATTTTGAATTAACCGATAATGAAAATCAACTTAACGAAGTCGTAGTTTCGGGAACTTTAAAACCTGTAAAAAGATTAGAAAGCGCTGTTCCGGTTGAAGTTTATTCGCCGGTTTTCTTTAAGAAAAATCCAACTCCAAGTATTTATGAAGCGCTCCAAAATATTAATGGCGTTCGTCCGCAACTTAATTGTGGGGTTTGTAATACGGGAGATATTCATATTAATGGTTTGGAAGGTCCGTATACTTTGGTTTTAATAGACGGAATGCCAATTGTGAGCAGTCTTTCGACGGTTTATGGTTTATCCGGAATTCCGAATTCTTTGGTTGAAAGAATAGAAATCGTAAAAGGTCCGGCGTCTTCTTTATACGGAAGTGAAGCTGTTGGAGGTTTGATTAATATTATTACTAAGAATCCAACGAATGCTCCATTATTTTCAGCCGATGTTTTTTCGACAACTTATCTGGAAACGAATGTTGATTTAGGAATGAAATTTAATCCAACCAAAAAATCGACAACACTTTTAGGAATCAATTACTTTGATTACAATCAGGTTATTGATAAAGACAAAGACAATTTTACGGATGTTACGCTTTCTCAGCGAATTTCGGTTTTTAATAAATGGAGTTTTTTACGAAATGATAATCGTCTTTTTACGATCGCTGCCCGCGGAATGTATGAAGATCGCTGGGGCGGAGATGTACGTTGGGAGAAAAAGTATCGCGGAGGAGATGAGATTTATGGAGAAAGTATTTATACCAAAAGGGGAGAATTGATTGGAAGTTATCAATTGCCTTTTGAAGAAAAACTGATGCTTTCCTTCTCCGGAAATGTACATTATCAGGATAGTCGTTACGGAACGACATCGTTTATTGCAAACCAGAAGATTGGTTTTTTGCAATTGACTTGGGATAAGAAAATAGGTCGAAATGATTTCCTTGCGGGAATTGCCAATCGTTATTCGTATTATGACGATAATACTACTGCTACAAAGGAAGCAGAGAGTACTTGGTTGCCGGGAATTTTTGTGCAGGATGAAATTACACTTTCACCTAAAAGTCAGGTTTTATTAGGAATGCGATACGATTACAACTCCATTCATGGTTCAATTTATACGCCGAGAGTTGCATATCGATGGAAGAAAAACGAAAACACTATTTTTAGATTCAACGCAGGAACTGGATTTCGCGTTGTGAATTTATTTACCGAAGATCACGCGGCCTTAACAGGTTCGAGAGATGTTGTGTTGAAAAGCGATCTGAAACCTGAACAATCCATTAATGCAAATCTTAATTATATTCAGAAAATAAACTTTGGAAACGGAACTTTTATCGGAATTGAAACGACTGCTTTTTATACGCGATTTAGTAATAAAATCATTTCAGATTATGCAACAGATCCCAATAAAATCATTTACGATAACATAAACGGATATGCAATAAGTCAGGGAATCAGCACGAATATTGATGTAAATTTCCCAACAGGATTAAAAATGATTTTGGGCGCGACAGTTTTAGATAATAAAAATGTAGAAAACGGAGTTTCGGAAAGACCTTTTTTAACAGAGAATTTCACGGCAACCTGGAGCGTTTCGTACAAAATAGATTCCTTAAATTTATTGTTAGATTACACCGGAAATGTTTACAGTCCGATGAACTTGCCTTTGTTGAGCGAATACGATCCAAGAAGTCCGAAATCGCCTTGGTATAGTATTCAGAATATTCAATTTACGTATTATGGATGGAAGAATTTTGAACTTTATGGCGGAATCAAAAACCTTTTGAATTTTACACCAAAACAGAATAACCCGTTTTTGATTTCAAGAACAAATGATCCTTTTGATAAAAATGTACAAACTTCAGACGGAACTGCTGTTGGTATTCATGGCAAAGTAGTTCCACAAGGTCAAATCGTGGACACAGTTGATAATCCGTATGGTTTAACTTTTGACACGACTTATGTTTATGGACAAAATCAAACTATTCGCGGATTTTTTGGGTTGAGATATACTTTGAGGTAAATTTTTAAACACATAGAAACATAGCTTTCATCGCTTTTAAAAGGCGTTTCACTTTACATTAATGCACATAGCTATGTGTGAAAGCTAGCTTTTTAAAATAATCTTAATCAGTTTAATAAAAATCTATGTTTCTATGTGTTTAAAATAATAACATTCCTAAAATCAAAATGAAAAAGCTAATACTATTTATAATCTTCTTCGGTATAACCTCAATAGGATTCTGTCAATTAAAAAGCAGAACTTTTGAGGAAGTAGATAGTTTGCAGCAAATTCAAAAGCGAAAAATAATCGTTTTCATCCATACAGATTGGTGTCAGTTTTGCCAAAGAATGAAAAGCACCACTTTTAAAAATCAGGAAATTATTGGTAAACTGAATTCCGAGTTTTATTTCATTGATTTAAATGCTGAAGAAAAACGAGATATTACGTTCAATAATCAGGTTTTTAAATTTCAGCCTTCGGGGAATAATGTTGGCGTTCATGAACTGGCTTTGCAATTAGGAACGATGAATAATCAAATTGTTTATCCGGTTTTATGTGTTTTGAATGAGAAAAAAGAAATTATTCTGCAGTACAACAACTATTTAAGTCCAAAGGATTTTAACCTTCTTTTAGAAAAATTGAAAGAATAAAATTTCTTATTTTTGAAGATGACTTCCTCGCAAATAAAACATTTCAACTACATTTTTACCGGATCAGGTTTATCTGCTTTGATGACTGTTTATAAAATGACATTGTCCGGAAAATTTTCAGACAAAGCTATTTTGCTTTTAGATCAGGATTCAAAAAAAACAAATGACAGAACTTGGTGTTTTTGGGCAAAAGAAGAAACAATTTGGGATTCTATTATTTTCAAAAAGTGGGATTCGGCTTTATTTGCCAATGAAAACTTTAAACGTGATTTGGCGTTAAAACCTTATCAGTACAATCAAATTCGGGGTTTAGATTTTTATAATTTTGTTTTTGAAACGCTTTCGAAACATTCGAATATTACTTTTCTAAATGAAAAAGTAACGGACATCAACGAACTCGAAACGCATGTTTTTGTTGGAACTGAAGAAAACAGATATACTTGTGATTCGTTATTCAATAGTATTTATACAAAGGCTTTCGCCGAAAATCAAATCAAATATCCGGTTTTGCAGCAGCATTTTACAGGTTGGTTTGTAAAAAGTGAATCTGAAATCTTCAATCCGGAACAAGCCACTTTTATGGATTTTTCGGTTGAACAAAAAGGGAATACAAGATTTATGTATGTTTTGCCTGTTTCGAAAACCGAAGCTTTGGTTGAATATACTTTGTTTTCTGAAAAACTACTTCCAAAAGAAGAATACGAAAATGAGATTCAGCTTTATTTGAAGAAACTCGGAACAAAGAATTTTGAAATTATCGAAAAGGAGCAGGGAAGTATTCCAATGACATCTTATCCTTTTTGGAAGAAAAACACCAAAAGAGTTTTAAATATTGGAACTGCCGGCGGATGGACAAAAGCAAGTACGGGTTTTACGTTTAGAAATTCTGATAAAAAATCATCTGAATTGGTCGCGTTTCTCTGTGCTCCTTCTTCCGAAGCTTCGGAATCGCTGAGAATGACATCGTTTCATAAGAAAAACCGATTTTGGTTTTATGATTTATTGCTTTTGGATATTCTGTATCGCCATAATGAATTGGGAAGTGCTATTTTTTCTTCTTTGTTTAGAAAAGGAAATCCGGCTTTGATTTTTAAGTTTTTGGATGAAGAAACTAGTTTAGTACAGGATTTTCAGGTGATTTTAAAATGTCCTAAAATGCCATTTATTATAGCTTTGTTTCGGGTTGCATTTAAATGACATCTGTATTTATCTGTTTAAATCGGTATAATCTGCGTGCAATTTATCTCTTCGTTTCCATTACTATTTTAATAATTCTTATATCGTAAAAAGTAGTGGATACCTTAGAATATGAAGATTCATTCCAATAAGATGTCTTATTCTTTTGCTTTAAGAACCTTTTGAGGTCATTGAAAACTTGTTTTGACATTTAGCTTTGCCGCACAGATTTACTGTAATCGTTTTTTTACGATAATGAACAAATTGGCAAGTTAATGGGAATTACAAAACACTTAAATTTTGATTTATAAACAAAAGCAATCGGCAAAATTTGCAAAGCTCTTGGACATCCAACACGAATTGAAATTATGACGCTTTTATGGAAAAGAAACAATAGAACTTGTGGTGAAATTGTTGAATTAATTCCGTTAGCACAATCGACGATATCAAAACATTTGTTAGAATTAAAAAAAGCAAATTTGGTAAATATCGAAAATATTGGAAAGAAAACTATTTACTCTGTTGAGGTTGAGAATATTCAGATGCTTAAAAAATATTTGAGCAGTTATCTTTCAACTATGGAAATTCCGGAAAAAAGTAAGTCAACGGTTTCAGCAACAAGACACAAATTAATAGGTAGAAAAAATCATTTGAAACAACATAATTATGAGTTTCCCGACAGAAGGGTAAAAGTGGCACTTTAGTAATTCAAGATTCGCGATAAAATAAATAATGAAGAGAGAATATTTGATCGGATTTTATAACATTTAGGTTGATTTGTAATCTATTATCGTACTATAACAAAACTTTATACTTGAAATTAAGTAGTTGCGAGTAAACTTTGTAACTTTGCATTTCAAAAGTAAAATTTAAAAATAAGAAATATGTATCCAGAAGAAATGGTAAAACCAATGCAAGCTGAATTAACAGCTGCAGGTTTTCAAGATTTACATAGTGCTGACGCTGTAGATAATGCTATCAAAGCTGAAGGTACCACTCTAGTTGTTGTAAACTCTGTTTGTGGTTGTGCTGCAAGAAATGCACGTCCGGGAGCAAAAATGAGTTTAGAAGGAGCTAAAAAACCAGATCACTTAATTACTGTTTTTGCTGGTGTTGACAAAGAAGCTGTTGATGCTGCAAGACAACATATGTTTCCTTTTCCTCCATCTTCGCCATCTATGGCTTTATTCAAAAACGGAGAATTGGTTCACATGTTAGAACGTCACCACATCGAAGGTCGCCCAGCTGAATTAATCGCTGAGAACTTGCAAGATGCGTTTAATGAGTTTTGCTAATTAAGGGACTAAGGTTCTGAGTTACTAAGGCTCTAAGTTTTTAGGTTCAAAGTAGCAAAGGTACAGAGGTACAAAGATTTAAATAAAAAAGCATCAGCCGCGGCTGATGCTTTTTTGTTTTTTATCGAGTCCTATTTTAAAAGCTTAGAGCCTTAGTAACTCAGAACCTTAGTGCCTTTTTTAAAAAAAACTAATTCCATCCTCCGCCAAGCGCTTTGTACAATTGGATCATTGAGGATAATTGTTTTTGTGTTAAATTAGAAAGACTAAGTTGCGCTTCGAATAGTGATCTTTGTGCATCAAGAACTTCCAGATACGAAACGTAACCATTGTAATATCTGGCATTTGATAAATCATAATTCGTTTGTGCCGCTATGACTTGTCTGTTTCTTGCAGCCCATTCTTCTTTGTACATCGCAACATTTTGAAGCGAATTTTCAACTTCAGAAATAGCTGTTAAATAGGTTTTTTGAAAGTTCAGTTTGCGTTCTTCGGCAATTTGGCGGTTCACTTCGACACGGCGTTTGTTTTTTCCGAAATTGAAGATTGGGCCGGTAACTCCCGCACCTACATTTTGTAAATACGAGGCATCATTAAATAAATCGGCAACCATAACACTTGTAAAACCAGCTAAAGCGGCAATATTAAAAGATGGATATCGCATGGCTTGTGCAACACCAATTCTTTCGTTTGCAGAACGGTACAAAAGTTCAGTGGCTTTTACGTCAGGTCGGTTTTCGAGCAAAGCAGATGGAATTGAAGTTGGAAAAGTAGTGAGAATCAACAATTCACTATTGGTTTTTCCTCTTTCGATAGGCTGCGGAACTTGTCCGATTAAAATAGAAATCGAATTTTCAAGTGCTGTAATTTGTCTTTTAATTGCAGGAATGTTGGCTTCGGCAATTGCGACTTGTTGTTCGATTTGAACTTTGTCTAATTCAGCAACATAACCACTTTTAAAACGTTCGTTTATAATATCATAAGCTTTTTGTCTCGTTTCTAAAGTATGAATGGTTATTTCTAATTGATTATCAAAATCACGTAACTCAAAATACGAAATTGCAATATTGCTGACGATATCTGAAAGTACCACTTTTCGAGCTTCATCAGAAGCCAAAAGATCATTTAGAAAAGCTTTCTTCTGATGACGGTATTTTCCCCAAAAGTCCAATTCCCAGGACATGTTTGCAAAAGCAGAATTAGGCATTGCAAACGTTTCGGCACTATTTACTTGTCCTGAATATTGAAAAGAAGGATATAAGTCGGCTTTAGCTATTCCGAGATTGGCTCTGGCTTGCTCTAATCGTGCAATGGCGATCTTTAAATCGAAGTTGTTTTGAAGCCCTTTTTCGATTAATCCAATTAAAACAGGATCATTAAAAATTGTTGACCATTTTATGGTTCGCACCGTATTTGTTGTGTCCGTAGTATGATCACCATGCAAGAAAGTTTCCGGTTTAGGTTGTTCGGGTTGTTTGTATTTTGGTCCAACCATACATCCATAAGGAAAAACGGCCATCAAAAGTACTGCTACTATTAATTTTAGATTTTTCATGGTTCTTCCTTTTTAGGTTCATCAATTTCTTTTGAAGGTTTCTTTCCAAAAGTTTCAATAAATACAAATAACACCGGAATCAAACAGACTCCTAAAATCGTAGCGACGAGCATACCGCTAAAAACGGTCATTCCCATTACTTTTCTGGCTTGAGCTCCTGCTCCTGTTGCGGTTAACAAAGGGACAACTCCCAAAATAAATGCAAAGGCTGTCATTAGAATTGGTCGGAAACGAAGTTTGGCTGCGTATAAAGCTGCTTCTTTTACCGGCATTCCTTTTTCATATTCTTCTTTGGCAAATTCGACAATCAAAATGGCATTTTTTGCCGCGAGTCCAATAAGCATAACGAGCCCAATTTGGGCAAAGACATTATTAACATAATCCGGACTAAAAAAGCGACAGATATATAATCCTAAAAATGCACCAAAAACGGCAAAAGGAGTTCCCAGAAGTACGCTAAATGGCAATTTCCAACTTTCGTATTGTGCTGCTAAAATCAGGAATACAAAAACAAGTGCCATGATGAATACTGTATTTCCTTTTCCTTCGGCTTGTTTTTCCTGATAACTCATATTCGCCCATTCATAACTCATCGCTGCTGGCAAGGTTTTTTGAGCGGTTTCTTCTAAAGCTGTCATTGCTTGCGCGGAAGTAAATCCGGGCGCGGGCGTTCCTCCAATTTCCGCGGCCCTATACAAATTAAAACGGGTTGTAAATTCGGGTCCGCTTTCTTTTCGAATGGTTGCAATACTCGAAATCGGAATCATTTTGTTGCTTTTACTTCGAACAAAAATCTTATTTATGTCTTCGGGATTTACTGTAAAACTTGGATCTGCCTGGAGCAATACAATATATTGACGCCCAAATTTGTTGAACTCATTAATATATTGACCTCCTAAACTGGCACCAATTGCGAGATTGACATCTGAAAGAGAAAGTCCAAGTTCTGTAACTTTTTCCCGATCAACATCGAGACTAATTTGCGGTACATTTGGATTAAAGGTTGTTCGGATGGTTCCAATTTCTGGTCGTTTCTTAGCTTCGGCCATAAATCGTTGTGAGTTTTCAAAGAGATATTGAGGCGTATTTCCTTCCTTATCCTGAAGCATCATTGAGAATCCCGCGGCATTACCAATTCCGGTAATTGGCGGTGGACCAAAAGCAAAGACGGTTGCTTCGGGAATTCCAAAAACTACTTTTCCATTTACTTCTTTTAGAATCTGAAAGACGTCTTGTTTGCGTTCTTTCCATTCTTTCAAGGCGACGAAAAAGAATCCGTTATTAGTTGCAACCGAGTTTTTGATTAAACTAAATCCGGCGACAGAAGTGTAATATTCGACACCATCATTTTTGGATAAAATATGCTCGATTTTCTGAATCACTTTATTGGTTCTTTCTAAGGATGAAGCGCCGGGTAATTCAATATTCACAAACATATATCCTTGATCTTCTTCAGGAACGAATCCACCCGGAATTTTTCCTCCCAAAAGAATAATGGCTCCAATCAGAATTCCGATGAAAATAAAACTTCGCGCCATTTTCTTGATTAGAAAACCTGAAAAACCGGTGTATTTATCTGTAAAAGATGAAAATTTTCGATTGAAAGCGGCAAAGAATTTTCCAAGCCAGCCTTTTGCTTCCTGATTAGGTTTTAGTAATAAAGAACATAAAGCGGGACTTAAAGTTAAGGCGCTTAGCGCGGAAAATATTACCGAAATCGCAATTGTAATGGCAAATTGCTGATAGAGTCGTCCAGTAATTCCGGGTGTTAATGCAACGGGAATAAATACTGCGGTTAGTACAATTGCGATTGCAATTACGGGACCTGAAACTTCTTTCATCGCTTGATTTGTAGCGTCTTTTGGAGACATTCCTTGTTCGATATGATGCATTACGGCCTCGACGACGACAATTGCATCATCGACCACAATACCAATCGCGAGTACTAATCCTAAAAGGGAAAGCACGTTTACTGAGAATCCTAATAATGGGAAAAGCATGAAAACTCCAACCAAGGAAACAGGTACGGTTACTAGCGGAATCAGTGTTGCACGCCAGTTTTGCAAAAAGATAAAAACTACTATAATTACCAATATAATAGCTTCGACAAGTGTGTGCATGATTTCATTAATTCCTTCAGAAATGGCGAGGGTTGTGTCTAATGAAACTCGATATTTTAAATCCTGTGGAAAACGTTTGCTTAATTGTTCGATTGTTTTTTTGACATTGGCAGCAACTTCTAAAGCATTAGAACCCGGCATTTGTTTAATTCCAATTGTTCCCGCGGGACTTCCGTTTAGTCTGGCGACTGAAGCATAACTTTCAGTTCCTAAAGTCACGGTTCCAACATCTTTTAAGCGGACTTGCTGATTGTTGATGTTTGATTTTAGAATGATATTTTCAAAATCTTCAGGATTTACTAAACGGTCTTTTAGCGTTACGTTATAAGTAAATTCATTGTTGTCTGTTGCTGGCGGTGCTCCAAATTTTCCTCCTGGTGAAATCGCATTTTGTTCTTTAATCGCCTGAATAATATCGGGAACTGTCAGATTGTATTTGGACATGATATCGGGCTTGACCCAAATTCTCATTGCATAACTACTTCCTCCGTAGAGTGTAACTTCTCCAACACCTTTAATACGCGCCAATGCATCTACAATATTGATATTGGCATAATTAGTTAAAAAGTTATTGTCAAATGTTTTTTCGGGAGAGAACAACGAGATAATAAGCAAAGGCATCGAAAGCGACTTTTTGGTCGTAACTCCTGTTGTTTTTACATCGTTTGGGAGTTTGTTGGTCGCTTCATTTACTCTGTTTTGGGTAAGCATTGTTGCGATATCCAAATCAGTTCCCATGTCAAATGTAATGTTCAGAGTCATACTTCCATCTCCGGTATTGGTCGATTGCATGTAAAGCATGTTTTCAACTCCGTTTACTTTTTGTTCAATTGGTGTGGCAACGGCTTGCTCTACATTTAAGGCATTTGCACCTCTATAACTAGTTGAAACTTGTACTAAAGGTGGTGCAATTTCAGGATATTGCGCTATGGGAGTTCCAAGGATTGAAAGCCCTCCAATAATAACGATAAATATGGATAGTACGATGGCGACTATCGGTCTTCTTACAAAAAAATTATCCATAATTTAGTCGTTTTGAGATGATGCAATCTGTTTTTTGTCGGCCACATAAGGAACTGGGGCAACAGTTGATCCGGGCTGAATAAACTGATTACCAATTATTGCTACTCTTTCATTAGGTTTTAGTCCTTTTGTAATGATCCAGTCAACACCAGTTTTTTGACCTACTTCCACCATTCGGGTTTGAATAGTGTTTTTATCATCGATTACAGAAACCTGAAATAGTCCCTGAATTTCAGTAACTGCTTTTTGAGGGATTACGATTGCATCTTTTGCTGTGCGAATCAAAACGCGAACTTTTCCGAATTGTCCTGAACGCAAAGTCCCGTCAGGATTTGGAAATTGTGCTTCAATAGTTACGGTTCCTGTTGTAGGATCTATTTTAGTATCAGAAAAGTTCAGAGTTCCTTTTTCGGGATGAATGCTTCCGTCTGATAATATTAGCTGAAGATCAGTGATTTTTTCGCCTTGTTTAGTGCTTTTCTGGTATTTAAGATAATCAGATTCACTAACTGTAAATTGTACTCTTACTTTGTCAAGTTTCGAAACCATATTCAATCTTGAGGCATTGCCCAGTTTGGTAATGTAATCTCCTAATCTGGCATTCGAAAGTCCGATAACACCATCGATTGGAGATTTAATGTTGCAATAACCTCGTTCTATTTCTTGATTTTTTAAGCTTGCCTGCATACTGGCATAATTAGATCTTGCGGCTTTGTCTTTTGCAACTGCCGCGTCTAATTCTCGCTTACTTACGGCATTCATATCGGCAAGTGGACGAATTCTTTTTAATTCTTCGTTAGCATTTACCAAGCTACTTTGTGCAACAGCAACCTGTCCGCGAGCTTGTTCGACTTTAGTTTCATATTCTAACGGATCAATTGTATAGAGTAATTGACCTTTTTTAACTTTTTGACCTTCTTTAAAATATAACCCGGTCAATATTCCGTCTACTCGAGCAATTAATTCAATGTCTAATTCGCCAAAAGTTTGTCCGGCAAAATCTTTATAAATTGGGACATCTTCACTTTTTACTGTGACAAAAGGTGCCTGCATGGGCGGTGGCGCTTTCGGTTGTTCTTTTTTGCAAGAAATAAACAAGAGTAGAAAAAGGAGAATTGGGAAGATTGGTTTTGGTAGTTTTAAAGCATTCATAAGTATAAATGTTAAAATTGTTAACATAAATATACTAAATTTTTAGTAACGCTCTGATAAACAGTAGTGTTTTTTTAATTGCGAAGGTTTTTAGACTAAAAGAGGTCATTTTATTGAATGAGTTACGAGTGGAAATTCTTAAATTTTTGAACATATCTTATGTTGTTTAATTTTTGGCTTTTAGTTGGTTTTGAAATTGCAAAGAAAAGCTTACCTTTGCGCCCGAATTCACTAGGAAAATAGAATTCATTACATAATTATTTCTCAACTTAAATTAGTTTATAGCATGCAACTGTACAACACTTTAAGCGCAGAAGAGAGAGCCATCATTATCGATGATGCCGGTAAACAACGACTAACGTTGTCTTTCTATGCGTATGCCAAAATTCAAGATCCCAAAAAATTTCGCGATGATTTATTTTTAGCCTGGAATAAGCTCGATGCTTTAGGCCGAATTTATGTTGCCAATGAAGGAATTAATGCTCAAATGAGTATTCCTGAAGAAAATTTGGAGGCTTTTAGAGCAACTCTGGAAGTTTATGATTTCATGAAAGGTATACGTTTGAATGAAGCGGTAGAACATGATGATCATTCCTTTTTAAAATTAACTATTAAAGTTCGTCATAAAATTGTTGCTGACGGTTTAAACGATGAAACTTTTGATGTTACTGATATTGGCGTTCACTTGAAAGCCAAAGAATTCAATGAAATCCTTGATGATCCAAATACTATTGTGGTAGATTTTAGAAATCACTACGAAAGTGAAGTTGGACATTTTAAAGGTGCAATTACTCCAGATGTAGAAACTTTTAGAGAGAGTTTGCCTATAATCAACGATCAGCTTCAAAATCATAAGGAAGATAAAAATCTTGTAATGTATTGTACAGGTGGAATTCGTTGTGAAAAAGCGAGTGCTTATTTTAAACATCAGGGTTTTAAAAATGTTTTTCAGTTAGAAGGCGGAATCATTAATTACGCCAAACAAATTGAAGCTGAAGGTTTAGAAAGTAAATTCATTGGAAAAAACTTCGTATTTGATAATCGCCTTGGCGAAAGAATTACTGAAGATATTATTTCGCAATGTCACCAATGCGGAAAACCTTGCGATAATCACACGAATTGTGAAAACGACGGATGTCATTTGTTGTTCATTCAATGTGATGATTGTAAAGCTGCTATGGAAAACTGTTGTTCTACAGAATGTCTTGACATTATTCATATGCCGTTGGTTGATCAGGTAAGATTAAGAATCGGAAAACAAGTTGGAAATAAAGTTTTTAGAAAAGGAAAGTCTGAAAATCTAAAATTCAAACATTCAGGCGAATTACCGAATAATTCTTTGGCTACAGCCGAAAAACAAGCGGATATTCGTCAAAAGATAAAAGTAAAAAAAGTACTTCTTGGTAAAGCAGAACATTATTATGTAAAAGCACAAGTTGGTCTTTTTACTATTGAAAATCACGACTTGAATACTGGCGATAAAATCTTAATTTCCGGACCAACTACCGGTAATCAGGAATTGGTTTTAGAAAAAATGATCGTCAACGAAGTTGAAGCTTTAACGGCTAAGATTGGTGATAAAGTTACTTTTGAAGTTCCTTTTCGTATTCGTTTGTCAGATAAGTTGTATAAAATTGTAAATTAGCTGAAATTTTAAGCTAATTTACATGTCGCATTCTTTTACCAAATTATGGATGGACTTGCAACAAAAAGTCGGACAAATTTTCTAAGACCTATGCTACACTTTCTATTTTATAAAATTCTAGTTCCATTTCTTTAGGTGTTTTATATCCCAAAGAAGAATGCAGACGTTTTCTATTATACCATACTTCTATATATTCAAAGACTGCTAATTTAGCTTCTTCAATGGTTGTGAATTTATGCTGATAGATAAGTTCTGCTTTAAGGGTCTTGAAAAAACTTTCAGCTACAGCATTATCCCAACAATTAGCTTTTCTACTCATACTTTGAGTGATTAAAGTATTTTTATTAATCAATTTTCTGAATTCTATCGAAGCATATTGTATTCCTCTATCTGAATGAAAAAGTAAAGATTCTGTTATTTCTCTTTTTGATACTGCCATTTTCCAAGCTGGAATAATCGTTTGATCGGTATACATTCGTGTGCTTAATGACCATCCTATAACCTGCCTGTCATATAAATCAATAATAGTAGTAAGATATAACCAGCCGGCAGCTGTTCTTATATAGGTTATATCAGACACCCAAACCTCATTAAGTGATTTTGGTGTAAAATTTCTATTGAGATGATTACTGCACACTGGATATCGATGATTAGAATCTGTGGTTACTTTAAAGCGTCTTTTAAGTTTACTTCTCCAGCCATTAAGAAGCATCAATTTAGCAACTTTCCTTTTGGATATTTTATATCCTTTTCTTTTTAGCTGTTCCGCTATTCTGGGACTTCCGTAAGTTTGACTGCTTAGATCAAAAACTTCTTTTATTAAATCTGTAAATAGACTATTTTCTATAAATCTATTAGAAGGACCGCCACTGAACCATCTATAATAACTACTTCGGCTTACTTTTAAAACGCTGCACATCTTTTCAATAGGATATAAATGTTTATAGCTGACTATAAATTGGTAGATTTCCCATCGCTCTTGGAAAAGATGTGAACGGCCTTTTTTAATATCTCAAGCTCTAATTCTTTTTCTTTAAGGGCTTTTCGTAATTGTTTTACTTCTAAAGAATCTATCTCTGTCTTTTTAGAAATAATTGGTTGTAGATTAGTAAATGTTTTTTGAGAAGACCTCCATTTATAAATACGCTCTACCTGGACGCCTAGTTCATCTGCTAATTCTTTGATGTTTTCTCGCTCGTAACTTAATCGTACTGCTGATGATTTAAACTCAGCACTGTAAACTCGTTTTTTCATAATTCTAAGATATTTATTTTTATTTAAACAGTCTTAAAATTTATGTCCCAGTAAATGTAGCAACTCCAAAAAATAAAAGAATGAAAGAGTAAACAAAAAGAAGTTTCTTATAAGTAGTATTTTGCATGATAAAATGATTTAGAAACAAATGACTCTTGGGCTTTTAAGAGGTATTCTGTTAGAAAGTAATCGTTACTTATTCTACAATTGTTAGATCAAGTAAAATCTCTGATTTTTTTAAGTTGCAAAATTCCTCCATTTAGAGAAAGACGGTTAATGGTAAAAGTCAAAAGAGTGTTAGAATAAGCCAATTTTAAGTAAATGATAGAATTGCTTATGCTTAAAAATGAGGTGTTTACCCATTTAACATAGCTTTAGAATAATCGATAAAAAGCAAACTAAAAAAAATACTATCTTTACCGATCAAACGTTTATGAACTTAAGTTGCTTTTTTGCAACACTACATATATAATTATGGCATGTACAAGTTGTTCAACCTCAGATGGTGGCGCACCAAAAGGTTGTAAAAATAATGGGACTTGCGGCACCGATAGCTGCAATAAATTGACGGTTTTTGACTGGCTCGCAAATATGAGTCCGTCTAATGGAGAGGCTATTTTTGACTGCGTTGAAGTACGTTTTAAAAACGGACGTAAAGAATTCTTTAGAAATTCAGAAAAATTAACTTTAAGTATTGGTGATATTGTAGCAACTGTTGCATCACCAGGACATGATATTGGTATTGTTACTCTGACAGGCGAATTGGTTAAAATTCAAATGAAGAAAAAAGGCGTAAATCACGAAAGTAATGAAGTGCCAAAAATCTACCGAAAAGCATCTCAAAAAGATATTGATATTTGGTCTGTAGCGCGTGATCGCGAAGAACCGATGAAAGTTAGAGCCCGAGAATTGGCAATTCAGCATAAATTGGAAATGAAAATTTCTGATATTGAATTTCAGGGAGACGGATCGAAAGCTACGTTTTACTATACGGCAAATGACAGAGTCGATTTTAGACTTTTGATTAAAGATTTTGCCAAAGAATTCAGTACCAGAGTTGAGATGAAACAAGTTGGTTTCCGTCAGGAAGCAGCTCGTTTAGGTGGAATTGGTTCTTGCGGAAGAGAACTTTGCTGTTCAACATGGCTTACTGATTTTAGAAGTGTAAATACATCCGCAGCAAGATATCAGCAGCTTTCATTAAATCCACAAAAATTAGCCGGACAATGCGGAAAATTAAAGTGTTGCTTAAACTATGAGCTTGATACTTACATGGATGCATTGAAGGACTTTCCGGATTATGACACTAAATTGGTGACCGAAAAAGGAGATGCAATTTGTCAAAAACAAGATATTTTTAAAGGATTAATGTGGTTTGCCTACACGAATAATTTTGCAAACTGGCATGTTTTGAAAATTGATCAGGTAAAAGAAATTATTGCTGAAAATAAGTTGAAAAACAAAGTTTCTTCATTAGAAGATTTTGCTGTTGAAATTACTTCAGAGCCTGAAAAAGACTTTAATAATGCAATGGGTCAGGAAAGTTTAACCCGTTTTGATCAGCCAAAAAGAAAGAAAAAACCAAATCGCAAACGCAAACCAAATGTGGAGGCAGAAGTGGTGGCTGCACCAAAGAAACCACAACCGAATCCAAATCAGAATCAAAACAAGCCTGGAGGTGGAGTAGGAAATGGAAATCCAAATCCAAACAAAGGAAATAAACCGAATAATAATAAGCCAAATCAATCGAATAAACCTAAAAATTCGAATGAGAATAAACTGGCTGAACCTAGAAAACCTATAATTATTACTAAAAATGAGAATAAAAAATAGCGGGATTCTTCTTTTGGTAGCGATACTTCTTTTTTCTTGTGATAAAAAAAGAGTATTCGATCAGTACAAATCTGTTGGAAGTGCATGGCACAAAGACAGCGTTGTAACCTTTGATTTACCAGTTTTGGATTCTACAAAAAAATACAATTTATTTGTAAATTTGAGAGAGAATAACAATTATCCGTTCAATAATTTGTTTTTAATTGTTGCTATAGAAACGCCGAGTGGTTTCACCAAAGTCGATACTTTAGAATATCAAATGGCAAATCCTGATGGAACTTTGCTTGGAAATGGTTTTACGGACATAAAAGAAAGTAAACTGTTTTATAAAGAAGATGTAAAGTTTAGAGGGAAATACAAAGTACATATAAAACAAGCTGTTAGAGAATCAGGAAAAATTCCTGGAGTTCAGGCTTTAGATGGTATTACAGACGTAGGTTTTAGAATAGAACAAAAAGATTAGAAAAATAGTTATATGGCCACCAAGAAAAACAACCAACCTAATAGTAATAAGGATATTAACTACTATAAAAAGAAATTCTGGAGAATTTTTGCATATACCTTATTGGGTATTTTAGCCTTCTTTTTATTTGCATCATGGGGATTATTTGGATCAATGCCTTCTTTTGAAGACTTAGAAAATCCAGATTCCAATTTAGCTACAGAAATTATTTCGTCTGACGGAGTAGTTATTGGTAAATATTTCAAAACCAACAGATCACAGCTTAAGTACTCAGATTTACCAAAAAGTCTGGTAGAAGCTTTGGTTGCCACCGAAGATGCTCGTTTTTACGAACACTCAGGAATCGACGGACGTGGAACTTTAAGAGCTGTTTTTAGTTTAGGAACCAATGGTGGCGCAAGTACATTATCACAACAATTAGCTAAACAATTGTTTCATGGTGAAGGGTCTAAGTTTCTTCCATTCAGGATTGTACAGAAAATAAAAGAGTGGATAATCGCCATTCGTCTGGAAAGACAATATACCAAAAATGAAATTTTGGCAATGTATTGCAACGTTTATGATTTTGGGAACTATTCTGTTGGAGTAAGTTCAGCAGCGCAAACCTATTTTTCTAAAGATCCTAAGGATTTGACCATGGATGAGTCCGCTATTTTAGTGGGAATGTTCAAGAATTCAGGGTTATATAATCCGGTTCGTAATCCAGAAGGAGTAAAAAATCGTCGTAATGTAGTACTTTCTCAAATGGAGAAAGCAAAGATGATTACAGAATCTGAAAAATTGAGATTACAAGCTTTGCCAATTACGTTGAAATTCAAATTAGAAAGTCACCGCGAAGGAACAGCTACTTATTTCAGAGAATATCTACGTGATTACATGAAAAAATGGGTTTCTGAAAACAAAAAACCAGACGGTTCAGATTATGATATCTACAAAGATGGATTAAAAATTTACACCACAATCGATTCAAGAATGCAATTACATGCGGAGGAAGCGGTTTCTGAGCACATGAAAAATTTACAACAACAATTTTTCATCGAGCAAAAAAACAATAAAAATGCACCTTTCGTAAATATCACGCAGGCAGAAACAGATAAATTGATGATGCAGGCCATGAAAAACTCAACGCGTTGGGCAATCATGAAAGATATGGATAAAAGTGAAGATGATATCATTGCTTCATTCAAAGTAAAAACAAAAATGCGCATATTTACCTGGAAAGGAGAGCGTGACACAACAATGACTCCAATGGATTCCATTCGTTATTTCAAGCACTTCTTGCAATCAGGTTTAATGGCAATGGAGCCTCAAACCGGAAATATAAAAGCGTGGGTTGGAGGAATTAACTATAAGTATTTCCAATACGATCACGTTGGACAAGGAGCGAGACAAGTAGGTTCTACTTTTAAACCATTTGTTTACGCAACTGCAATCGAACAATTGAATATGTCGCCTTGTGATTCTATTCTTGACGGACCATTTATGATTCACAAAGGACGTCACAACGTTACAGCAGATTGGGAACCAAGAAACTCTGACAACAGATACCGCGGAATGGTAACTTTAAAACAAGGTCTTGCAAATTCGATCAATACAGTTTCGGCTAAATTAATCGATCGTGTTGGTCCTGAAGCTGTTGTGGAATTAACGCATAAATTAGGTGTTAAAACCGAAATTCCTGCTCAGCCTTCAATCGCATTAGGAGCTGTAGATATTACCGTTGAAGATATGGTTGCAGCATATAGTACATTTGCAAATCAAGGAGTTTATGTTAAGCCACAGTTTTTAACTCGTATAGAAAACAAAAGCGGAGAGGTTATTTATGAGCCAATTCCGGAATCTCATGACGTTTTGAATAAAGATATAGCTTTTGCCGTAATTAAGTTATTAGAAGGAGTTACAGAAACTGGTTCAGGTGCTCGTTTAAGAACTGAAGGAGGAGGAAGTGGAGACAACCGTTGGACAGGATATCCATATGTGTTTAGAAATCCAATTGCAGGAAAAACAGGAACAACGCAAAATCAATCAGATGGTTGGTTTATGGGAATGGTTCCGAACTTAGTAACAGGTGTTTGGGTTGGTTGTGAAGACCGTTCGGCACGTTTCAAGAGTTTAACTTACGGACAAGGAGCTACAGCAGCATTGCCAATTTGGGGTTATTTCATGAAACTTTGTTATGCAGATCCAGGACTTCAGGTTTCTAAGTCAGAATTTGAAAGACCTGCAAATCTTTCGATAAAAGTAGATTGCTATAGCAGACCAGCAGTAGTAAAAGATACAACTCAAACAGAACAAAATACAGACGAATTCGAACTGTAACTTAAAGTTCATGTTTTAAATATAATTATCCTTTTGTGATCTTCTGAAATTCGGAAGAATACAAAAGGATTTTTTTTTGGAAATTCATGATGATTTTAAAAATTGAAATTACATAAACAGATATAACCGCAAAGAACGGTAAGATTTACGCAAGGTTCGCACAGTTTGAATTTTATAAAATAGCTTTGCGAACCTTGCGGTTTTATCTTTGTGAACTTTGCGGTTAAAAACTAGATTTATTTTTACGAAATCGTTATAATTTAATCTAAAAATCTTATTTTTATCAAAAATATACAGTAATAAAGACAGTTTGTTATGATTACAAAAAAAGTAAATAACGTTCAGGACGCTATAGAAGGAATCGAAAGCGGAATGACCATCATGTTTGGTGGTTTTGGTTTATGCGGAATTCCTGAAAATACCATTGCAGCATTAGTAAATACTTCAATTTCAGATTTAACCTGTATTTCAAATAATGCGGGAGTTGATGATTTTGGTTTAGGATTGCTTTTGCAGAAAAAACAAGTCAAAAAAATGATTTCGTCTTATGTTGGCGAAAACGCCGAATTCGAGCGTCAAATGCTTTCGGGTGAACTTGAGGTCGAATTAACTCCACAAGGAACCTTAGCGGAGCGCTGTCGTGCTGCACAAGCCGGAATTCCAGCTTTCTTCACACCTGCAGGTTATGGAACAGAAGTTGCAGAAGGAAAAGAAGTTCGTGAATTCAACGGAAAGATGCATATCATGGAACAAGCCTTCAAAGCGGAGTTTGCCATTGTAAAAGCATGGAAAGGTGACGAAGCCGGAAATCTTATCTTTAAAGGGACGGCAAGAAATTTTAACGCATGTATGGCAGGCGCTGCAAAAATCACAATTGCCGAAGTTGAAGAATTGGTTCCGGTTGGAACATTAGATCCAAATCAAATACATATTCCGGGAATTATGGTACAACGTATTTTTCAAGGAGAAAAATTTGAGAAGAGAATCGAGCAAAGAACCGTAAGACAGAGGGTTTAATTAGATAATGAGATAATTTGTCAATTAGATAATGAAGCAATTGTTTAGATTGTGCATATTGTTCAATTTTATCATTGAAATCTTTTGTAAAATTGATTATTAAATACAAAAGCAACGATGTTGCGTTAAAATATTTGTTTTTATAAAAATAATTGTAAATCAATTTATTATAATGTATTATATAAAGTGAAATATTACGTAATTTCAAATTGGTTAATTTGAATGTTTTTCAAGATAAAAATAATTTATTGCGATTTGATAATTAAGTTATTATAATCAATTACATAAAGTAAAGAATTATCTAATTTTCTCATTGACACATTTTCTAATTAAATAAGAACCTTAAAAACCATACTAAATGAAGAGATTCTCTGTAATTCTGTTTTCGTTTCTGTCTTTTCAGATGTTTGCTCAAACAACAAATGAACTTCGGCAACAATTGAATCAGATTATTGCAAGTAAAAATGCGACAGTCGGAATATCTATAAAAAGCATTGAAGATAAAGATACTTTAAGTATTAACGGAAACTTAAAAGCTCCTTTGATGAGTGTTTTTAAATTTCATATTGCGTTGGCTGTTTTGAATTTGGTTGATGAAGGCAAGCTTTCATTGACACAGGAGATTTTCGTTAAAAAGAGAGATTTGCATGAAGATACCTGGAGTCCGATGAAGGAAGATTATCCGGATGGAAATGTGAAGTTGACTTTGGATAAAATATTGAGATATACCGTTTCACATAGCGATAATAACGGATGTGATATACTTATTGATTTAGTTGGCGGCACAAAAGTGGTGCAGAAATTTATCAATAAGCAAGGAATAAAAGACTTCGTTATTAAAGTCAACGAAGAACAAATGAAAAACTGGAAGAATCTTTATATCAATACAACGACTCCGTTGGCGGCAACTCAGTTATTAGAAAAATTCTATAAAGGAGAAATTCTAAAAGAAGCCACAACAAAGTATTTGTATCAGATAATGGTAGAAACTTCAAGAGGACTTACGTGGTTGAAAGCGGGACTTCCAGAAAATACTGAATTAGCCCACAGAACAGGAATTTCGGGAACAAATGACGCTAATTTAAGAGTTGCAATGAACGATATCGGAATTGTAAAACTCCCAAACGGAAAACATTTTATAATTTCTGTGTTTTTAAAAAACATCACAGAAAGCAAAGAAGATACAGAGAAGATAATTGCTGATATAGCGAGAGCGACTTGGAATTATTTCACTAAAAATGAAAAAACGAATTAGATAATTAGAAAATGTGATAATTAGATAATTAATTGGATTGCGTCACAAAAGACATTATCTAATTATCTAATTTCCTCATTAACAAATTAAATAAAGATATGTTAACAAAAGAAGATATTGCAAAACGAATTGCAAAAGAAGTAAAAGATAGATATTTCGTGAATCTTGGAATTGGGATTCCGACGTTGGTTGCCAATTATGTGAGAGAAGATATTGCGGTTGAATTTCAAAGTGAAAACGGTGTTCTGGGAATGGGACCATTTCCTTTTGCCGGAGAAGAAGACGCCGATATTATCAACGCTGGAAAACAAACCATTACAACATTGCCGGGAGCGAGTTTCTTTGATTCTGCTTTTAGTTTTGGAATGATTCGCAGTCAAAAAGTAGATTTAACTATTCTGGGAGCAATGGAAGTTTCAGAAAATGGTGATATTGCAAACTGGAAGATTCCGGGAAAAATGGTAAAAGGAATGGGAGGCGCTATGGATTTAGTGGCTTCCGCCGAAAATATTATCGTTGCAATGATGCACGTAAATAAATCAGGCGAATCTAAAATACTAAAAAAGTGTACTTTGCCATTAACAGGCGTAGGTTGCGTAAAAAAGGTTGTAACGGAGCTTGCGGTTTTGGAAGTGACTGAGAAAGGTTTTAAACTTTTAGAACGAGCGCCAGGTATTTCTGTTGAGCATATTATTGCATCAACAGAAGCTGAATTAATTATTGAAGGTGATATTCCGGAAATGGATATTAGATAAAGTTTTATTTCTTACAAAAATTCGCGAAGACCAGCTTTTAAAAGGCTGGTCTTTTTTTGTAAGAAAAAATTAAAAAATGAAGAAGTTCTTTTTCCCAGTAAAATTGGGATCTCCGCGGTTTTTTACCGTATAATATATTATAAATCAATAGAATAATCAATTTTAAGCCTTTCTTTTTGTGAAATCTTCATGGTTTGTTAAATAAATGTGAATTTTAGGTAAAAGATGTTGTATTTTATCGATTAAAGGTAAATTTCATCGATTATCTAACAGAAATAAAATACTTTTATCTCGAAATAAAGTATTTACTTACATTAAATATTTTGTTTGTAATCCATTTAACCAAACTAAAATACCACATTTATTATGGAAAGAAAATTACCAAAAATTATGGCCGGAACAGTTGTTATTCTTACATTTTCGCTATCAGGATTTGCACAGAATACCGACAAAAGAGTAAGTCAGAAAAGTGTGTCTGAAAACGGACAGCCAAGTTTAATCACATTTAGTGAAAAATCCAGTTACAAGGAAACAGATTATAATACTGTTTTCAAGGAACAATTAGGATTAAAAGAGAATCAGTCTTTTTCTAAGGTTAAAAAAGAATCAGACAAAGAAGGTTTTACGCATGAAAAGTTTCAATTGTATGAACAAGGAGTTAAAGTAGAATTTGCGAATTATACGATTCACTCCAAAGGCGGAAAAGTAGTTTCGATGAATGGAGAGTTTTATGCACTCGAAAATGTCAAAACAACGCCAAAATTGTCAAGTCAGGCAGCTTTTGACAAAGCGATTGCCTACACAGGAGCAAAACAGTATTTATGGGAAACTCCTGCAGATGCTGCCGCAATGGACTATAAAAAACCAAAAGGTGAACTTGTTTTACTTCCGTCAATGGATGACCAGGGAAAGGAAAGAAAAACCGATAAAGTTCGCTTAGCCTATAAGTTTGATATTTATGCCACAAAACCATTGAGTCGTGGAGATCTTTATATCGATGCTCAAACCGGAGAAGCTTTGTTTTATAATGCAACAATAAAACATTTGGGCGAAAATAGCCATGGAAGATTTATTTCGGCTGCAGCCAAAGAACAAAACAAAAACGCTACTTCAAAAATGGCAATTGTTGCTGCAAATGCTGCGACTCGTTATAGCGGAACTCAAACTATCCAGACAACTTTAAGCGGATCTTCGTATATTTTATCTGATGGTACTCGCGGAAATGGAGTTCAAACTTACAATTCGGCAAAAACAGCGACTTATCCAACAACAAACTTTACGGATGCAGATAATAACTGGACAGCAGCAGAGTATAATAATACAAACAAAGATAATGGAGCGCTTGATGCACATTGGGGAGCTGAAATGACTTATGATTATTGGTCAGCTGTACACGGAAGAAACAGTTATGACAATGCCGGAGCAAAAATCAAAAGTTATGTGCATTATAACTTAGTGGCAGCAGGATATCCGGATAATAATAACGCATTCTGGAACGGAAGTGTTATGACTTACGGTGACGGAACAGGAACAGGAGGATTTGATATCTTAACAGCACTTGATGTTGCGGGTCACGAAATTGGTCATGCGGTTTGTACATATACTGCAAATTTGGCTTATCAAAAAGAATCCGGAGCGATGAACGAAGCATTCTCTGATATTTGGGGAGCTTGTATCGAATATCGCGCTGCGCCAACAAAATCGACTTGGTTAGTAGGGGAAGATATCGAAAGAAGAAGCGGGCATTTAGCTTTACGTTCAATGAGCGATCCAAATTCTGAAGGACAGCCGGACACTTATGGCGGAACTTATTGGGTAAACGTAAACTGTACACCAACAAATAACAATGACCAATGTGGTGTTCATACCAACTCTGGCGTATTAAATCACTGGTTTTATATTTTGTCTGTAGGTAAATCAGGAACAAATGATATTGGAAACGCGTATAACGTAACAGGAATCACAATTGACAAAGCAGCAAAAATTGCTTTCCGTTTAGAAAGTGTGTATTTAACTTCGAACTCTACTTATGCAAATGCAAGAACTTCAGGAATCCAATCGGCTATTGACTTGTACGGTGCAGGTTCTGCAGAAGTTATCGCAACAACAAATGCATTTTATGCAGTAGGAGTTGGAGCTGCATATTCAGGATCTACAGATACAGTTGCTCCAAGTGCTCCAACAGCTCTTGCTGCAGCTGGAACAACAGGATCAAGTACTAATTTGACTTGGACAGCTTCTACAGATAATGTAGCTGTAACCGGATATGATATTTACCAAGGAGCAACTCTAAAAGGTTCTTCTACAACAACAAGTTATACCGTAACGGGATTAACAGCTTTGACAGCTTATACTTTTACAGTTAAAGCCAAAGATGCCGCAGGAAATGTTTCAGCAGCAAGTAATGCTGTAAATGTTACAACAACTGCTGCTTCAGTTACTTATTGTACATCAAAAGGAAATAGTGCTACAGACGAGAGAATCTCTAAAGTTGTTTTTGGAACTATCAATAAAACTTCTACAGCAACAACTGGATATGAAGATTTTACAGCTACTTCTACAAATGCAGCAAGAGGAACTGCATATACAATAACAATTACGCCAACATGGACTTCATCTGTTTACAGCGAAGGATATGCTGTTTTTATTGACTACAATCAAGATGGTGATTTTTCAGATTCAGGCGAAACTGTTTATACAAAAGCAGCTTCAACAGCTTCAACAGCAACAGGATCAATTACGATTCCTGCAACTGCAACTCTTGGAACAACAAGACTTAGAGTTTCGATGAAATACAATGCAATTCCAACATCTTGTGAATCTTTCTCTTATGGCCAAGTAGAAGATTATACTATAAACATAACTGCTTCAGGCGCAATTGCAAGTGAAGATATTGCTGCAGGATTAGTGGAAACAGTTGAAACTTCAAGTTTTGCTTTATATCCAAATCCGGTTGGAGGTGAATTGAATGTTTCGTTTGCAAATAGCGAAGGTTATTCATTTAGAATCATAAATACATTAGGTCAGCAATTAAAAACTGGTCAACTTTCTGGAAATCTTGTTGATGTAAGCAACTTGAGTACTGGGATTTATATCATCGAATTGAATAAAGGTGACAAAAGAATCGTTAAGAAATTTGTTAAGAAGTAATTAGATTGAAATTAGTAAAAATGAAGAGCCTCGCAATTTGCGAGGCTTTTTTATGAAGTTATAATCTCGCAAAGACACGAAGTCACAAAGGTTTTTTATTTAAAGTCAATGATTAGTCGTCTAGTTTGTCATTTCGAGGAACGAGAAATCACACTAGTAAATCTACAAAGATTGGCGTCGACTATTGCGGAGTTTCTTGTGTGATTTCTCCCTCCGGTCGAAATGACAAAACCTTTGAGACTTCGCGTCTTTGCGAGAAATTTACTAGCGAACTTCTACAAAGTAAATTGTTGAAAGGAACGCGGATGATGCAGATTCGCTTTGCGAAAACGCAGATTTACACAGATTTTTTCTTAGTTTATGATGCTATTAAAAACAAAAACCGCCCATTAAGGCGGTTTCGTCATATATGAAAAACTTTGCGTCTCTGCGACTTTGCGAGAAATTTACCAGCGAACTTAGCGTATAACTTTGCGCGCTTTGCGGTTAAATATTATAGTGTAAAACTCATACGTCCAAAGTAATAAGCTCCGGTAGTTCCCATTTGAACCGGCGCATATTTAAATACTCCGTAGTAGCTGTTTTCGTAAATTTGTTTGTCCGGGAAAATATCAAATAAGTTATTTGCTCCCAAAGCAATCTGAATTTTTGGAGTTAATTTATAAGCAACAGTTAAATCAGTAACCACTTTTCCGTTATGTTTCTGGATTCCTCCAAAAGGGAAACCATCACGAATTACTTCGCCGAAATAAGTGTTTCTCAATAAGAAATTCCATTTCGTTAAACTATAATTAATTGCGAAAGTACCTTTATGTTTAGGCGTATTCGATTCGATCAAACTTCTTTCCTGCGGACCATAATACACATCTTCCTGACCAATAAACAAAGGCGGAATATTATTCAATTTATCATCAACTTTGTTATCATTGTAGTTGTACAATAGCGAAAGATTCATTTTTCCCGGACCAACATTCAAGTCATAATCAATAACAACATCGACTCCGTTTGTAGTTGTGTTGATTGCATTCGTAAAGAAGCGACCCGTTTGAGCGCCATATTGAGCAAACAAATCACGAAGCGCCGGAACAGGTTCTCCGTAAGCATCATTTCCTAAATTTCCTGTAAGGATAATTCTGTTGTCAATTCTAATATGGTAATAATCAGCCGTGATATGTAATTTTTTTGTTGGAGAAAAAACAATACCAAAACTATAGTTCCTTGAAGTCTCCTCTTTCAATTTAGGAATTCCCAGTTCTTTAGCAACTTGGCTGTCATTTCTAAAAATACCTGAATTTAGGAGTTGTCCGTCAACAACATCTGTTGCGATGTTATTGAAGAATTGTTGGTGTAAAGATGGTGCTCTAAAACCTGTACTAATAGCGCCACGAACAAAAAGATTGTCTAAGATTTTATATCTCGCAGATAATTTTCCGTTAATAGTATTTCCAAAATCAGTAAAATCTTCGTAGCGACCTGCAATCCCAATTAATAATTTCTCGGTAACGTCAGCTTCAACATCAGCATAAACGCCAACGCTGTTTCTGTTTTCGTTTACAGCATTCAAAGGAGAAAATCCAGGGAATGATTGCGCTCCGCCGTCAATATATGAAGCTTCTTCGCCTGGAACAATTTTGTATTTTTCAAAACGATATTCACCACCAAAAGCAACATTCAAACCATGAAAAACATCTTTATACAATCGAGAAATATCGGCATTAACTGTGTTTTGCAAAAACGAGTGATTTCCGGCCTTAAAATCTGTTGGACTATTGTCACCTAAGGAAACGTTGTTTGTGTTCGATACATCGTAAATAAACTTGTTTTCACCAATAGTATTACTCACGTCCAGTTTCCATTCTCCAAACTTAAATTTAAAACCTACAGAAGACGAAAGATCCGTTACAACAGAATTTAGTTCCGGTTGAAATCCGAAAGGGAAAATAGAAGTAACAACATTTTCAGTTTCGCTTGGTAAACGTCTAAAACCGTAACCCGTTCCGTTTCTGTGACTCACGCCGCCAAAAGCATAAAATTCGATTTGATCGTTTAACGGAATAGAAGTATTAAAGAATCCCTGAATGTTTTTGATTTTTGCATCTCCAATCTGAAAATTGAAATCATCACGTTTCAACCCGTTTTGAGCTAATAAATCATCATCAATTTGACGAGATTGCGCCGGATTTTCAGCAAAATCATAAGCAAAGAAATTTCCTTGTGCCGATTGATCAAAGATAATCAGGTTGTTATTTTGAGAACGATTTGTCTTTTCACGATTATTAAATTCTCCGGTTAAGTTGATAAAACCACCTTTATTTCCAATTTTCGCTCCGTAGTTTAAGTTCACATTTGTAGTCTGGCCATCATCTCGAGATGTTGAACCATAAGTTGCGTTCACTTCAAGACCCGCGTTATCTTTTAAAACCAAATTGATTACACCCGCAATCGCATCAGAACCATATTGAGCTGCCGCACCATCGCGCAAAACTTCAATACGTTTTATTGACGAAGCCGGAATCGCACTTAAATCTGTACCAACAGAACCGTTTCCAACCGTATTTTGATAATTTACCAATGAAGTAGTATGTCTTCTTTTTCCATTTACCAAAACCAAAACCTGATCAGGACCTAAACCTCTCAAAGAAGCCGGATCAATATGTTCCGTTCCATCCGATGAAGATTGTCTGTTTGAATTAAAAGACGGAATCATATACGTCAAAATATCGTTTGTAGTAGTCTGTGGCGTTATATTTCTGATTTTAGCCAAGTTCACAACATCAACAGGAACTGCAGTTTCAAGTTTACTTTTCTTAGGATTTCTACTTCCTACAACTACAATTTCGTCAAGACTATTGTTTTCCAAAGCCAATTGTACATCAACAAAATGATCTTTTGCCACCAATTCTTTCGTTTGATAGCCAAATAGCGATACGATAAGCGTAGGGTTATTTGTTGCAGCAGTTACAGTAAATTTTCCTAAAGCATCGGTTGTCGTATTAGTTTGAGTTCCTTTGATAAGAACAGTCGCAAATTCCAACGGATTTCCGCTTTCATTTGTAATTGTTCCTTTTATCTCGTGATTTTGTGCAAAAAACAAAGTACTCGATAGAGTGAGAATTGCGGTTAGCACAATTTGTAATTTTTTTCTCATTGGTGAATTTGGTTTTGAATATGATGTAATGATTCTTCTTCAAATGGAAGAAATGAAAAGTAATTGTCTAGTATTTATATAGACTTATGAATAAAATGCAAATGTAATTGTAAATAATTAAAATCGATTTATAAAATGATGTTTTTTATAAGTTCAACGTGTCAATTTTCAAGTTTTATGAAATATCTTTGCTGAAAATTTAAAAAGAGAAAAAATGAAATTACGATTATTACTTTTTTTGTGTGCTATTACATTTAATGGTTTTTCACAAAATAACGTATTGGTTTTTCAATCAGATTTTGGTTTGAAAGATGGAGCAGTATCTGCTATGAAAGGGGTTGCGATGGGAGTTTCAACCGATTTGAAAATATTTGATGTAACTCATGAAATCCCTGCATTTAATATTTGGGAAGCAGCATATCGTTTGTCTCAAACGGCACAATATTATCCTGCAGGAACTGTTTTTGTTTCAGTTTGTGATCCGGGAGTTGGTACTTCAAGACATTCAGTTGTTTTATTGACCAAATCAGGACACTATTTTGTAACGCCGGATAACGGAACTTTAACTTTGATCGCAGAACAATTAGGGATTCAGGAAGTTCGTGAAATTGACGAAGTAAAAAACCGTCGTCAGAATTCAAATGAATCTTATACATTTCACGGTCGCGATGTGTACGCTTTTACCGGAGCACGTTTAGCATCAAAAACAATTACGTTTGAAGAAGTTGGACCAAAATTACCAAACGAAGTAGTAAAAATCGAATATCAAAAACCGGTTTTCGAAAAAGGAATTATAAAAGGCGGAATTCCAATTTTAGATATTCAATACGGAAACGTTTGGACAAATATTGACAAAAAGACTTTTGCGAATTTAGATTTGAAAGCTGGAGATATCGTTAAAATCCAGATTTTCAAAGGAACTAAAAAGGTTTATGATGGAAAATTAAAATTGGTACACACTTTTGGAGAAGTTCAGGTTGGTACAGATGTTTGTTATTTTAACAGTCTTTTGAATTTTTCATTAGCAGTAAATCAAGGAAGTTTCTCTGAAAAATATAAAATCTACAGCGGAGCAGATTGGAGTATTTTGCTAAGCAAATAATTCACGGATATTTTATACAAAACAAAAACCGCTCATTTGAGCGGTTTTTTTGTTTTGTCAGGTTGAGCGAAGTCGAAGCCCCGTTACAATTGGCAAGCCTTCGACTTCGCTCAGGATGACACTTGAATTCATTAGAATAAAAAAACCGCCAAATCAGGCGGTTTTTATTATTTAAAAAGCTTTGCGTCTCTGCGACTTTGCGAGAAATACATTGCGAACTTTGCGTAAAACTTCGCGCACTTTGCGGTTAAAAACTCTTATAAATTAAAAGAAGCTCCTAAACTAAAAGTAGTTTGATTATTTAAATGATCGAATACATCATTATTACTACCATATTTTGCAATTGGGAATCCAATTTCTGTGAAAACACCAAATCCGTCAGTAAAAAAGTAACGACCACCAACATGTCCACCAAAATTGTGTAATCCTAAACTTAAACCAGGATATACATCTAGTTGTTCAACACCAATAACGCTGCTTAAATTTGCATTAATTCTTGCTTTAGCATCAAAACGATCGCTGAAATCTGGTTTTTTATCAGTGTATGGAGTTGGGTTATTGTGGTAAAAACCATTAAAATTATCAACGCCTAATAAATAATTAGCAACAAAACCAAAAGAGAAATTTTCTCCTAAACCAAAATCAACTGATCCTTGAATTCCTGAACCACCATCTTGAAGATTCGCCCCTACGTTAACTTTAATATCGCCTTTTCCTTTAAAAGCTTGTTGCGCTTGTGTAATTCCAAATGATACTAAAAACAAAAGTGTGATGATCTTTTTCATAAAACTTAAATATTAATTATTTTTTTTAAAGTGCAAAAATAGCCTTTTATAGATTAATTCCTACCTTTTTCGTCGAAATACAATTCATTTAACGGATCGCTTTGATAGAACTCTTTGGTTTCGACATTCATCATTGTTAGCGGACCCTTAAAAGCCGCGCCGGTATCTACATTCCAGACATTGGCTTTTTGAACAGGAACGGTTTCACCAATTCGGGTTACAGGCGTATGTCCAATAAAGATTTCTTTGTATAAAGTAAAGCGTTTAGGATAAAATAAGTCGCCTTCTTTAAGATTTGGATCTAATGAAAGTGCCGTTTCCCACAATGTTCTGTCCCAAAAGAATAATTTAGGGAAATATTCATACGTTATACCATTCACGTTTGTAAAACCTGCGTGTACATACAAACGGTTTTCTTCGTCCAGATAGTAATCTTCCAGTGATTCTAAAAATGCAATATGAATTTTGATTGTTTCGGGAGTTACTTTTTCGTAAGCCTTTACAGTTGCTTCACCACCGTGTTTGTACCACGAAGTTTCGTCAATTTCTTCAGTTTCATTTCTAAACCATGACAGTAGTAAATCATCATGATTTCCTTTAATGCAAATACAATTTTGTTTGCTTTTTAAGTCAATCAGAAAATCAATTACTTGTGGCGACTGGCTCCATCCATCAACATAATCGCCTAAGAATATCAAAGTATCCTGGGTAGTAATTTCGGCTCTTTTCATCACTTGTTCAAGCGCTAGTAATCCGCCGTGTATGTCGCCTATAACAAATGTTCGCATTTTATATTATTTCGTGTAGAAGTACAAAAATAAAGAAAATGATTTGTTTGAGATCATTAAGTTGAGAATCTTTAAAAATTGATACGATTTATAACTATTAACAGCATTCTTATTAATGCTTTACTATTTAAATTTGCATAATGTCAGATGCGCCAACATATCGAAAAATTATCCATATTGATATGGATGCTTTTTATGCTTCGGTAGAGCAAATGGATAATCCTGCTTTGCGCGGAAAACCCGTTGCTGTTGGTGGTTCAGAAAATAGAGGAGTAGTTTCGGCAGCAAGTTATGAAGCAAGAAAATTTGGAGTCCGAAGTGCTATAAGTGGTGTTTTAGCTAAAAAATATTGTCCAGAAATTATCTTTGTTCGCCCAAGATTTGATCGATACAAAGAGATTTCGAATAAAATTCATCAGATTTTTCACGAATATACAGATTTGGTTGAGCCACTTTCGCTTGACGAAGCTTATCTTGATGTAACTCAGAATAAAAAAGGAAATCCAAGTGCCAGTTTGCTTGCGCAGGAAATCAGAATGCGAATTTTGAATGAAGTTGGAATTTCAGCTTCAGCGGGAATTTCGGTAAATAAATTTGTAGCCAAAATTGCTAGTGATTATAACAAACCAAACGGACAAAAAACGGTAAATCCGGATGAAGTCGAGGCTTTTCTGGAAGAATTACCAATCAGGAAGTTTTACGGCGTTGGAAAAGTGACGACGGAAAAAATGTACCAATTGGGAATTTTTACCGGAACAGATTTAAAAAGTAAATCGCTGGAATTTTTGGAGAAACACTTCGGAAAATCTGGAGCTTTTTATTATAAAGTGGTTCGAGGAATCCATAATAGTGAAGTAAAATCAAACCGAATTACCAAATCTGTTGCGGCAGAACATACTTTTGATGTGAATTTATCTTCGGAGATTTTTATGTTGGAACAACTTGATAAAATTGCCGTTTCATTAGAAAGACGACTAAAAAAACACAATATCTCCGGAAAAACTGTAACTCTAAAAATTAAATACAGTGATTTTACACAACAAACAAGAAGCAAAACCTTGCCTTATTTTATCTCAGATAAAAGTCTGATTATAGAAACAGTAGAAGAATTATTGTATCAGGAACGTATGAAAGATTCTGTTCGATTGCTCGGGATTTCGTTAAGTAATCTAAATACCGAAGAAAAAAAGGCGGTTGTTGTACAGCTTAAATTTACCTTTTGATTAAATTAATCTATCGTTAAATCGTGTTTTTTATTGTTTTGTGACGAATTTTCTTTCTATCTTTGAGAGAAAGGTTAAACTAACACGAATCATTTATAATGAAAAGTAATAAATTTGAAGAAGCTTCAAGTCGTCATTCACTGCCAATTATGGCATGGGAATTTCATTGTGAATATTTGAGAGAACTAAAAGCTGTTTTGACTGATTTGAAGAAAATGAAAAAGATTTCGGATCAATTTGCCTGGAATGACGTTAATCTTGATATTAAAGATCGAATTCAGGACGAAGTTGTTTTGGTTACAGACGTAGATCTCAAAATTGTTTTTGCTTCAAATGGACTAAAAAAAATGACGGGTTACAAAGAAGAAGAGGTTCTTGGGAAAACACCTAGAATGTTTCAGGGACCAACAACGTGTAAAACTGCTGTAGAAGAAATGAGAGAAGCAGTTAAATTGCAAATCCCGTTTGAAAAAACAATTCAAAACTACAGAAAAGACGGCCGAGTTTATAAATGTAAAATCAATGCTTCGCCGGTTTTTAATATAAAAGGAAAATTAACGCATTTCATCGCTTTCGAAAAAAATCTAAGCGCGTAGGGTTTAACCGCAAAGTTCGCAAAGTATTTTTTGTTGTTGATTGCGCTTAGTAAACACAAAGTTCGCAAAGCTTGATCAACACAAAGCTTTGCGAACTTTGTGTTTTTATAAAACCATACTTGAAAAAAATCTTTGCGGACTTTGCGGTTAATTTAAGCTTGACAATCAAAGTATATAAACAACAAAACCGCCCAAAAGGCGGTTTCTAATTTATAAAAAGAGGATAAAACTTTGAACCTTTGTCCCTCTGTAACTTTGTTCCTTAAAAGAAAAACTTAGAACCTCAGTAACTTAGTACCTCAGAACCTAAAAATTACAAATTTTCGAAGAAATCATTTCCTTTATCATCAGTAATGATAAAAGCAGGGAAATCTTTAACGGTAATTTTTCTAACAGCTTCCATTCCTAATTCTTCAAAATCAACAACTTCAACTTTTAAGATATTGTCTTGTGCCAAAATTGCTGCAGGACCACCAATAGAACCCAAGTAGAATCCGCCATATTTCTGACATGCATCTGTAACTTGTTTTGTACGGTTTCCTTTTGCAAGCATAATCATACTTCCGCCATGTTTCTGGAATTCATCAACATAAACGTCCATACGTCCGGCAGTTGTAGGTCCAAAACTTCCTGAAGCCATTCCTTCCGGAGTTTTTGCAGGTCCGGCGTAATAAACAGGATGGTTTTTAAAATATTCCGGCATTGGTTTTCCGGCTTCCAATAATTCCATGATTTTTGCGTGAGCAATATCACGAGCAACAATCACAGTTCCGTTTAATTTCAAACGAGTTTTAATTGGATACTGGCTCAATTTAGCCAAAATATCTGCCATTGGCATATCAAGATCAATTTCTACAGGAGCTTCTAAATGTGGAGCCGTTTCCGGTAAAAATTGTTTTGGGTTTATTTCTAATTGCTCAACGAAGATTCCGTCTTTAGTAATTTTTCCTTTGATATTTCTATCAGCAGAACACGAAACCCCCAATCCAACCGGACAAGAAGCTGCATGTCGTGGCAAACGAATTACACGAACATCATGCGTAAAATATTTTCCTCCAAATTGAGCACCAATTGCACTTTCCTGACAGATTTTCTGAACGCGTTGTTCCCATTCGATATCACGAAAAGCCTGACCAGCCATATTTCCCGAAGTTGGTAAATGATCGTAATATCCTGCCGAAGCTTTTTTAACTGCACTTAGATTTGCTTCCGCAGAAGTTCCTCCAATTACTAAAGCTAAATGGTAAGGCGGACAAGCCGAAGTTCCTAAATCTTTGATTTTTGTACGAATGAAAGCATCCATAGATTTATCATTCAATAAAGATTTAGTTTGTTGGTATAAGTATGTTTTATTAGCAGATCCCCCCCCTTTTGCCATAAACAAGAACTCATAAGAAGTTCCTTTTTTAGCATAAATATCAATTTGCGCCGGAAGATTCGAGCCTGAATTTTTTTCTTCAAACATCGAAATCGGAACAATTTGTGAGTAACGTAAATTACGTTTTTGGTACGTATTGAAAATTCCTCTACTCAACCATTCAGCGTCATCAACACCAGTAAAGATGCTTTCTCCTTTTTTTGCCATTACAATCGCCGTTCCTGTATCCTGGCAACTTGGTAATTGACCTTCGGCAGCGACAGAAGCATTTTGAAGCAAATTATAAGCCACAAAACGATCGTTGTCTGTAGCTTCAGGATCGTCAAGAATATTGCGTAGTTTTTGCAAATGTGTCGTTCGCAACATAAACGAAACATCAGTTAAGGCTTCTTCAGCCAGTAATTCTAGTCCTTTTGGATCAACGGTTAAAACTTCACGTTCTCCAAATTGCTCTACTTTTACAAAATCAGAAGTAATTTTGCGGTATTGCGTATCATCCTTTAAAATAGGATAAGGGTCTTGGTATATAAAATCAATCATTGCTTTGTTTTTTACAAAGTTAGAAATTATTTACCTAAGAAAGAATTTGAATAAGGGCTGTTTACGTGTTTATTTTTGATTGTGAAAAGCATCAAAAGACATTTTTTTCTCGAAATAAGTTTTGTCTTTTGCCGAAAGAAGCTGCTTTTTATAACTATTTCCGCTTAAGCGAAAAACAATCGAATCTGAATGTGTAACAGTTCCCATGTTTTCGTCATTATCTTCAGGCTCAAAAGAAACAGTTTTGCAATAGAATGATTCAGGATTGGTTTTCGCCGAAGAATTTTCGAATTCAACCCAGTTTCCCCAACCACTATCAGTCATAGAATCCCATTCATAAACGAGTTGTAAATTGCTGTTTTTCAAATGATACAAATAGTGACTTTGATTATATCCGCAAGCAGGATATCCAAAACTGATTTGAATAAACGGAGAATTTTTGGCTGTAGCCGAAGTCAATCCATAAGAAGCTCCCCATTCTGATCCTTTTTCAATTCCTTTAATCGTAATCTTTGAAGTAGCAGTTTTACTTTTATTCTGATAAAAATCAAGTTGATATTTTCCTGTTACAATACTGTCTTTATCTGCCTTCTGGTCTACAAGATGCGCCAGGATATAACTGTTTTTGGCGTTTTCTTCGCCTTCAGAAATAAAAAGTGTATCCGTTTTTAAGAATTTTGCTTCTTTTGCGATAACTACTTCTGTTTTGGTTTCTGTAGGCTTTATACTTGATATTTGTGATTCAGATTTTGGTTTTTGACAACCAATCAATAGAAATAAAATAAAAAGGGATTGTGGTTTCATGAATGTGGTATTAATTTATTTTGTGTTAAACTGGACTAAAGTCCAGCCTTACAATATGGTTCGTTCCTTCGGAACTTTAACAAATTGTATTCGAATGATGTATGTTTCTCTCATTTTTTACAAAATTTCAAAATAAAGAGCCAACGGCTCGATTTATATTGTAGAGCCGGATTTTAATCCGGTTTAGATAAAATAATGGGGCGGATTTGAATTTAATCCGGTTTTTAAAAAAACCAACTAGCAACAAAAATCGCCGTAATTACACAAATCACATCAACCAGAAGCATTGTGCCTAAAGCATATCGTGTATTTTTGATATTAACAGAACCAAAATAAACGGCAATCACATAAAAAGTGCTTTCGGCACTACATTGAAAAATGCTGCTTAATCTTCCCGTTAAGGAATCAGCGCCAAAAGTATTCATTGAATCAATTAAAAAGCCTCGTGATCCTGCAGAACTAAAAGGTCTTAACATCGCAACCGGCAAAGCATCGGTAATTTGTTTATTGACACCCATATTTGAGAAAATAAAAGCAATTCCATCACTAATGATTTCAAATAAACCACTGTTTCTGAATAATGAAATAGCGACCAACATTCCTAAAACATAAGGAAAAATAGTAACTCCCGTTTTAACTCCGTTATTTGCTCCTACAACAAATGCATCAAAAACGGTAGTGTTTGCTTCGGTAAATTTCTTTTCATGTATGAATGAAAAAATCAAAGTCGCAACAATTATCCCAATTAATATTAATCCCGAAAGATTAGCCGTAAAATAATTTTTCCCTATTAAGTCCAAATGGTTCACATACATCAACAAACCAACAATGGCGGCGATTAATACCATTAAGGCGATAACAAGAGAAGCACTTTTAAAGTTAATTTTTTGTTTGATTCCAACAATTAAAAAAGCGGCAATTGTACCAATAAACGAAGTAATGATACAAGGCAACATAACATCTGCAGGATTACTTGCATTTGCAGCAGCGCGATAACCAATAATAGAAGTTGCGATCAAAGTCAAACCAGAAGCGTGCAGACACATAAACATAATTTGTGCGTCGCTGGCTTTGTCTTTATCGGGGTTGATTTCTTGTAAACTTTCCATTGCTTTAAGACCAAATGGTGTTGCAGCAGAATCTAATCCTAAGAAGTTCGCAGCAAAGTTTAACGTCATGTAAGAAATAGAAGGGTGGTTTTTGGGAATACTTGGAAACACTTTTACAAAAACCGGACTCAATGCTTTAGCTAATTTTCCGGATACTCCAGAAATGATTAAAAGCTCCATTAATCCGCAGAAAAAAGCTAAATAGGCGATAAGTGGCAGAATCAAATCGAGCAAAGTAGTTTTACAAGTTGGCAATAAACCATCTGATTTTTGAACGCCGCTGTAAATTTTTACGGTTTTGTTTTTATAAACATAAGTTGTGTCGGCATTAAGCGTATCACGATTGATAATCATCGTTTGATCCGGCGCTTTTTTGATGCTGTCTTTTATGAAAGCAGGAAGTTGCTCTGCATATTTTTCTGAAACAAGAATAGGATCATCCTTTTTTCCATTCAAAACATAATCAATAGTATAAGTGTTGGCTGTGAATAAGCTGATTATAATAAAGATAATCGACGAAATAAAAATAGTTAACCAAAATCTACTTAATACCATAATGTTAATTTTTTTGTAAATGTAATAAATCAATTGCAATGACAATTACAAAAGTCAATTTCGTGATTTAAGACAAAATTAATTTATTTTGATTTTGTTTTTTGAATAGATGATATAAAACAAAAGAGCTACTTGTTGAAAAATGATTACATAATATCCAAAGCCTAAATCATTATGTAAATTGTAAAAAGAGATAGACATTATTACCAATGTTAAAATAACAAGAATAATAGATGTGGTAATTTTATTCAATAAAAATAGAATTGAAGAAAAACTGAGTGAAAAACATACTAGGAGAAGAAGTAAAGTTTCTATTAAATTGTTTAAACGAGGTAATGTACTGAAAAAATCAGAAAAGATTGTTATAAAGCTATCGTAATAATAGTCTCTCGAACTGAAGTTTTCTCCACAAGCAGTAATAACAACTTTATTATATGGAAGAAATAGTGAAACAATTCCGAGTAATGAAAAAGTAAAAGAAATAATTTTTTTATGCATTTAATAGTTTTTGATTTTTTAAAAATATTAAAAATCTCATTCGATCACAATTTTTGTTCCCAGATAGTTTTCAAAAGCTTTAAGTTCTTCAAACAGAATCGCTTTTTTATGACTTTCGCTTTCATGAAAAAATTGCGTTTCTATTTTGGCGTAATCTTTTTTGATAGTTCTTTTCCAGGTTCCAATAACTTTTCCGTTTTCGAGAATAATAGGTTTAAAGATTCCATTATTGGTAAAAGCTTTAGATTGATGTTCAGTTAAAATTGACGCTTCACGAGTTTTATACGAAATTAAAATCTCATCAAAAGCAGGAAGAAAATGTACGCTTTCGCGGAAGTCAGATTCCACAGAAATATCATTTCCAAACCAATATGTTTGGTTATCAATCTCAATAGAATTCAATTGCAACTCTATTGCGTTAATAGTCGATTTGCAGGTAGTTGGCGGAAAACCAGACCACCACGAAAAGTCAAGTAACGTTGCGGGACCATGACTTTTGAAATATCGAAGCGCTAATTTTGCCAAAGCTTCTTCTTTTGTAAGTTTGTTTTTTGGCTTAGCAACTCTTTCTTCAAGTAGAGAATAAGTGATTTGTTTGCCTTTCATTCTTCCATTACAAACTAAACCATCCAATTCGGCATTCATCATAATTGCGGCACTTAGAAAATCTTCGTTAGAAGTTTTTTTAATATTAAGTTCCTGCATGATTTCGTCGCGTGTCAAATGATTATTCCCACTTAACATTTTTTCGATTTGAGAATTAACCTGATCTAGTTTTTTATCATCATAGCCATATTTTTTGGCAGCCGAAGCGGTAAATCGTTTGACTTGTGGCGCCGAAACATCCAACATCCAGTAAATATCATCGGAAGCAACAAAATGCCAGGTTGGTCTTAGAATATGAGTTCGAATAATTTCGGCTGAACTTACAGCTTCTTCAATCGCTTTTTCAGAAGAATCACAGCGAGAACCAATCGCCCACTTTGCCATCGCATAATCCTGCGCTTGCATGGCGCCTAAATGCCGTACAATTTCCTGCGGTGAACATGGAGTCGTTTTATAAAGCTTTTGCGAAATAAGACGATAATGTGATATTTCCTGATGTGTCATTTTGTGATTTTTAAACCATATAAGTGATGTAAGTTCATTTTAATAAACTTTATCCCTTTGTGCCTCTGCACCTTTGTCCCTTTAATTAAACGTGAATAATTTCATCATCTATTAATAACTCTTCTCGGCGTAAGCGAAGGAAAACCTGCGCTACGGCAATCGTATCTTTTTCGCAATATGTTATAATTCGGTCGATGTCTTTTTCTACGTAATAAACATGGCCAACCTGACTTCCGTCGATATCGCCTTTTGGCGATGGAACACCGAGAATCTTAGTCAGCAACTTTAAAGACGTGAAATGTTTATAGTCGCCAAACTTCCATAATTCTAAAGTGTCTAAATGGGCAATTTCCCAAGGTTTCTTGCCAAATAAATTCAGTTTGTCCGGAATCGCAATTTGGTTGATGATCATTCTTCGGGCAATAAACGGAATATCAAATTCTTTGGCATTATGTCCGCATAAAAGATGTTGCGGCTGATTAAAATGATTGTTCAGCAGATTATTGAAGTCCTTTAATATCTTCTTTTCATCGCCAAAAAACGATGTTACTCTAAAATTTCGGACATCACCTTTTATTGTAAAATATCCAACAGAAATACAGATAATCTTCCCAAACTCGGCCCAAATTCCGGCGCGATCGTAAAATTCTTCGGGAGTAAAATCGTCCTTTCTTTGATATTGTGTTTTATGATCCCATAAAGATTGCATTTCCGCGTCAAGCGAATTGAAGTTCTCTTCTTCCGGAACGGTTTCTATATCGAGAAATAATATGTTGTTGAGGTTTATTTTTTCAATCATGTTTTAAGACTTCTTAGATATTAGACATCTTAGATTTATAAAAGTACGCACAAATTCTATTTTATATAAGAAATAGACTATAATTTTTAAAATAAACTTTGTTGCGTTGTTGGGTTTTCATGTTCGAGTAACCATTTTTTACGATATAAACCTCCCGCATAACCGGTTAACGAACCATTTGTGCCAATAACACGATGACAAGGCACGACAATCCATAACGGATTTTTGCCATTTGCAGATGCTACGGCACGAATCGCTTTTACATCGCCCAGTTTTTTAGTCTGATCCATGTAACTTATCGTTTTTCCATATGGAATTTCTAATAGAGATTTCCATACTTTTTGCTGAAACTCGGTTCCTTTTGGGTTTAGTTTGAAATCGAAATTAAGTCTTTTTTTATCAAAGTATTCCTGAAGTTGAAGAACGGCATCTTTTAATTCATCGGGAATCTCTGTAGAAATTTCTCCTTCATCTAAAACAGAAATCTCCGAAACTCCATTTTCGTCCCCAATAATTCGCGCAATTCCTATAGGAGTCTGGATGTGAACTGTATGATTCATCTTGAATAGTGTATTTAATTGTTCTAATTGCGGTGTGAATTTTACCAGCCACCGCCACCGCCTCCTCCGCCACCTCCGCCGGAGCTTCCACCACCTGAACTTCCGCTGCTGGAAGAACTCGAAGCTGAAGAGGAATTATAAGTGTCATAAAAATGAACTACAATTTGATTGGAGAATCCAACAGAACCATCGCTGGTTTTGATCCAGTTACTGGTGTAATTTAGATTTTTTAAGGCTTCTTCAAATTTTAAATTCCATTCTTCTTCAATTCCCAATGCAAAAGCGTAAGGTAAATTTTCTTCGTACGTTTTTATAATATTTGAATTTTGATCTAAAACATAATTTAATAACTGCTGTTTTAAATTTTCAGTTTGGTTTTTTACAGCAAGTCCCAGTTTAGTATAAGAACTAATTAGGCTCAGATATATTGCAAAACCGGCAAGTATTAAAAATATAACTAATGCATTTAGAGCCGAATAGTTTTTGTCGACATTCACAGCAAAAAAAGCAGCGTAGGTAAAAACGCCAGTAAAAATGGAAATAATTATGCAAGGAAGAGCTATTGCAGCTTGTTTATTTCTAATTGAATTGATGGCTACAGTGATTAATATTATGGTAAGCATCATCATAGAAAAACCAAAGATCACAAATAGTAATGCTGTGCCTGCCGTTAAGTAACTATATCCGGCAATTGCTGCAATCGTAAGCAGTACTCCAATAAAGATTTGTTTTAGATTGACAGAAAAATAATCCTTTATATTGTACTGACTTTTAAGTGATTTTTCAAGCGCTTTTTCTGCCTCACCAAAAACAATATAAGACTCAGCGTTGATTGCAAAAGTGTTACTTTCTTTGAATAAAGTCTCTAAAACGGCATTTTCTTCCAGAGATAAATTTGTTGTTTTTGTCCCTTTTACCAGATAATATTCAAATCCTTCTTTCCATGTTTGCAAACCATTTCCGGTAATCTCGATTGCGCCTTTAATCGAAAGACTAATTATCGTAACCAAAAGCGTTTGAGAATTAGAATATCTTTCTTTTAAATATCTAAGTGAAGTTGCTGAAAAACGTCCTTTTAAATCTATGGATTCACTGCTTTCATGAGAAGGTAAAGGATCTTCGCCATACGTTTTCCATGAAAAATAGAAAAACAGGAAACAAATTGAAACGGGCAGAAAGGCTAAAAGTAATTTTCCTGCCGAGACAAATTCCTCCATTTTGTAATGCGGCGAAAAGAACGGTTGATGGACAATTCCTTTTGGAAATCCTACGGCTACAGTAAAACCTTCTTCTTGTTTTAAATTTTTTGAAGTAAAATAAACGGAATTTCCACCAATTTTTGAATTACAATCACTTTCTTTTGATCCTAAAAATCCGGTATAACAATGCGTTTGTAAAACAGATGCGCCGTTTGGTAAAATTACTTTTGCAGAAACATTTTCAATATCAAATTGCCAATAGTTTCCGGTAACATTCCAATAAACCTCGTCGAAGTTGTCGTATGGCAGAATTTGCGCTTCGACTTCGTAAGTTATTTTATAAGTATAAGTTCCTTCTTTAAGTGAAATGTGTTTGTCGCCAACATAAATCGTGAAATTCTCGCTATTTATTTCTGTGTGATAAGGTTCTTTGAGCCAATCTTTGGTAAGATCCAAAACGGTATAAAAATTATTTCTACGCGCTTTAGGTGAATAATTTTTCATTGGAAGTTGGCGAAAAATACCGTGATCTATTTCTTGTTCTGCGGCATAAACGGTAATGGTTTCGGTAACAATAATATTTCCGTTTTCCTTCACCAGAATGTCTGAGTGAAATTGTTTTATTCTTTCCGTACGTTCATGTTCTTCTGTTTCCGTTGAATCTGTTTGAGCGAAACATTGCGATAATGAAAGTAATAAAATGCTGAAAGTGAATATAAACCTGAAATGTCTTACCATGAAAGAAGTTATTTTGCGAAGTGAAAATAAGAATTTTGTTTTTAAACCATGTAAGTTATATAAGGAAATATAAAACTGGGTGGGTTTTTACCGCAAAGGACGCTAAGGTTTAATTTTTCTTTACGCATAGAAAACACAAAGTTCGCAAAGCTTTGTCTAAATAATAGTGCGAAAAACATAGCCCAAGGTTTCAACCTTGGGATGTTCGTGATAAATTCATTGTGTCCCAATGGTTGAAACCATTGGCTATTTATCATCTTTGCGTAAATCTTAGCGCGCTTTGCGGTTAAATATTACACGGCATTATTTTTAATCCCAATGTTTTAGCAATCCAACTAAAATGAACTTATATAACTTATATGGTTCAATAATCCTCCAGTTTAAATTGGTAGTTTAATAGGTTTTCTATTTTTTCACTTGAAATAGTCTTTTTGATATTCGATTTTTCAGCGCTGAATTTGGGTAAAGTTAAGTTCTGTTCTTTTGCTTGTTGCGTATAATATTCCTCTCGAGTTGGATGAAAAGGCGCAACAGCGTTAAAAACTTCATTCCATTTTGATAGGTGGATTATTTCCTCAATGATTCTGATGCAATCATTTTGATGAATTAAATTTATGGGCGCATCGGGATTTTCAAGGTTTTCCTTTCCGGCTAAATGTTTAACGGGATGACGATCTTCGCCAATTAATCCGCCGAAGCGTAAAATTGTGGTTCCGAAATTTTGATTTTTTTGTAAAACAGCTTCCGCCAAAAGCAATTGTTTTCCGCTTTCCGTTTCCGGATTTGCAATCGTTTCTTCAGTAATGATTCCGTTGTCATTTCCATAAACCGCAGTTGAGCTTACAAAAAGTACTTTTTTTACAGTTGATTTTTCTATAAATGGAATTAGATTTTCTATTTTTTCTACAAAAACCTTTCGGGAAGAATCATCATTATTTCCTCTCAATTTAGGCGGAATATCAATGATTAAGATTTCGCTTTCAGCTAAAAATGGAATGATACTTTCAGAAACATTTTCGCTTGCTCCTTCTCCCGAAGCTTCGGGATCGTTCAGGATTACCAAAAACGGATTTATTCCTGCATTTTCCAAAACAAGAAGTTTATCCTCAGAAGTTGTTGATCCGTTTACCGAATAACGCTTTTTTACGATTAAGCTTTTCGCTAAAGGCAAACCGAGCCAACCGCAACCTAATATGCTTATTTTTTTCATTTTTTGTTTTGAGTTGAATGGTAATCTCGCAAAGACGCAAAGTCGCAAAGTTTTTTTTGAATAGACTCCAGCTTTAGCTGGGGAACTACGATTTAATCAAGAAAAGGCTTTAGCCAAATCAATATTCGTTTGGCTAAAGCCCTTTTTCGTATCTATATTTTACATCTTTTTCTTTGCGACTTCACGCCTTTGCGAGATTAAATTTTGCGTACGTTGTATTACAAATCTAAAAAGAAGCAAATTTTGTCTTTTCCTTTTGCGCCAATTCTGTTGTAGAATTTTATTGCTCTTTCATTAAACTGAGGCGTTCGCCATTGCATATTGACACAGTTTTTCTCTTTACCAATTTCCTTTAGTTTATTGATTAAGACTTCACCAATTCCAAAGTTTCTGGCACTTTCTTCCAGATACAAGCAATCCATATATAAGAAATCACCCGCGCTCCAGGTCGAAAAATCAAAAGTATAAGATACATATCCAACGATATCATTATCGGTTGCAACCACAAAACAGTTTAATTTTGGATGCTCGCCAAACAATGCTTTTTTCAATCCTTCTTCTTTTCCTTCCGGCGAATAATCAGCTTTTTCATATTCGGCATGTTTTTGACATAAAATAACCAGTTTTGGCAAGTCTGACACTTCGCACTTTCTTATTGAATATTCCATTGTAGATTGATTTCGTTTTGTAAAAAGGTGATAAAATGATGAAAATAGTCGGGATATTGCTCGTTTTCTCTAATCGCGATAAAATGCTTTCTCTTTAAGCCGTTCTTTCCAATTTTTACGGCTTTTATCGGGTTGTTTTTCAAATGTGGTAATAAGGCCCATTTTGCCATAGACATTACGCCCATATCTGCTTTAACCATTTCCAGAGAAGCTTCGGTCAAAGGAAGCGGCGTGATTTTCTTCGGAGTTACTTTGGCTGGAGCCAAAATAAATTGGTGAATCGTCACCGTTTCCATCGGAAGGGAATGAATCAGTAAATGCTCGTTGATAAAATCCTCCGCAACAACATATTTTTTATCCGCCCAAGCGTGATTTTCAGAAACTGCCATAACAACTTCATCCTGAAAAAGCTCAATATATTTGATGTTATTGTCTTTGATCTGATCGCTGATAATCGCAATATCGATCGTGTTTTCTAATAATTTTTGTATTGGAATATGTGTGGCTTCGGTTACAATTTTCAATTCTACATTTGGATACAAATTATGAAATTGTTTTAAAACTGGAGGAAGCCAGTGATAACTCGAATAACATTCTGTGCTAATTCTGATTTCGCCGTGTTCACCATAAACCATTTGTTTGATTTGGGATTCGGTTTGAGAAAGTTTGTCCAGAATTTCGTTGGCAAGATCATAGATTTTCTCGCCAGCTTTGGTCAAAACCAACTTTTTGTTTGTTCTCAGGAAAATAGGAGTTCCCAATTGATATTCAGCTTCTTTGAGTTGGTGACTCAACGCCGATTGTGTCAAATACAATTTGTCAATTGCTTTGGTAATGCTTCCTTCTTCGACAATTGCTTTTATTAATTTTAAATGACGGATTTCCATTTTTGAGAATTTGTATACAAAGAAACGAAATTTTGAGGTCGCTTTTCTATGAAAAAAAGTAATCAAAGTGATGAATTCTTTTCGTTTTTATAGAAAGTGATGCTGAATTACTTTTGGAAAAACAAAATCATTAAAACTATAAAAAAATGGAAGCACAAATTAAACATTATGAAAACAAATTAGCCTTCGAAATGGATCCTTCTGATTTATTTGATGCTTTGAACAATGGAGAAAAAGTAATTGTAATTGATGCCAGAAAAGCTTTTGGTTTTGAGGCAGAACATATTCCAACGGCAATTAATATTCCTCATCGCCAAATGACGATCGAAAGCACAAGTCACTTGGATAAAGATGTTTTGTATGTGACATATTGCGACGGAATTGGTTGTAATGCTTCGACAAGAGGCGCGTTGAATATGGTTAAACTTGGCTTTAAAGTAAAAGAGTTAATTGGCGGAATAGAGTGGTGGAAGTTTGATGGTTATGCCACCGAAGGAACAAATGGTGTAAAAGCAGGTTTGAAAATCGAATGTGCTTGTTGATTTTTTAGGTACAAAGGTTCAAAGTTGCAAAGGTTTTCAAGCTATTCTAAAAAAAATTAAAAAAGCACTATTTTCATAGTGCTTTTTTAAATCTTTGTGCCTTTGTGCCTTTGCAACTTTGAACCTAATCCGAAATATTTGTTGCCATAACAAGTATTTTATTGTGGTTTTACAATTGGTTTTAAGCTGTCTTTTGCAATAACAGTACTATCTTTTACTACTGTTGCGGCTGGTATAGTTGGTACTTGCGCTGTATATTTTTTTATTTTCTGCTGAATTAATACGGCATCGTTCAAGACGAAAGGTGTTGGCATCATCCAGTCGCTTCTAGGTTTGACCTTAAGCAATGGATTTGTCATTAAGTCAAATGAACTTTCGATTAAATCCATATCAAAAATAGACGATTTGTTAATGTAGAATTCCATTACAAGTGGTTCATTGCCTACAACATAATAAGAAATAAGACGCATTCCTTCTCGCTCTAATTCATTTCCTTTTTGTCCTAAAGTTGAAACGCCATTTGCTTTAAAATTGAAAAATCTCATTTTTGGATTTGCGTAGATGTCGTATCGATTTACTTTTCGGTTTGGTGTAATTTTTATTTTTAAGAACCTATTATTTCCAACAACGCTGTCTTGTAAAAACGCAATTGTTGGTTTTGGTACATCAACAACCGGCGCAATTGCACTATAAGTAAATCCTGAATTGTATTTGCTGGATATTGGCAAGTTGTTTAAACCAACTGCTTTTTGATTTTTTTCACCCAAATAGCTTTTAGTCCAATCGTCTAAGTTTACGTCATAAGTGGTCCAGATTGCTGAGTTTGTATTCGCATTATAAACGTATAATAAACTGTTTGATTTTGCTTTTCCGTGTTCATAACCGGAATGATATCCTGCGTAAACAAAGAAGCCTATCGAAGCTGCAAAGAATACCATTATCCAGGCGCTTTTCTTGGCAAAAGATCCAAACACAGGAAGTAATAAACCAAAGGCCAATACGGTTAAAATGGCACTTCCGTAAAGGATTTTTAAACCTAAACCAATAGGAAACATTACAATAAAAGGCGCTATAATTACTAAAGCCGGAATTGAGAATAATAAATTTAATCCTAAACTATAATGCTGAGTAAGGACAAAAATTCCAAATAAAAGTATTCCAAAATAAACCGGAATAATAAGAAAACCAGCTCCGGTTAAACTATTGGCAAGAAATCCGTTGATAATAATCCAAAGAAGTAAAGGAGCAACAAAGTGATTCATTGTCACTTTTGTTTCTGAGAAGTGGTGGTAGAATGCAAAACAAATTGCAATACTCAACGTTACAAATGCTCCTATGTAAGCATGACCGTTATAAGTAAATCCGTTAAGAAGATCGGAGTATTGTGGATAGATTTGTAAAACGATTTTCCATCCTAAAAAGGTAACTAATCCTGCAATTATTATAGATCCAATTAAAGGAAGAAAACCTCTGAAGATTTCGCGAAAAGTAATAACACGTTTTGCTTTTCCGATAAAAATAAAAAGAATTAATAAGCCTAAAGCAATGACTGTCATTGGTAATACCCATGCAAACGGATAACTAATGAATGAAAATGGTACGCTAAAGTAAACATCATCTTCATTTGAATTGGTCGCGTTTAAGTCTGTATTTGCAAAGTATTTTAGCAAAGGCATCAAATAAGTTCCCTGATGCGCTAATGTTGTTTTGCTTAAATGTTGAACGTCATCTTGTTGTGTGTGATAATTAAAATGTCCATCTATGAAGGCAAAGTTGAATCCCTGAATGTTTCCTTGCTGTCTGAAAACGGTTAAATCAGTATCATTTGGGAGCATTTTGTAAATGCTGTACATCAAAGAATTTGAAACCGGATAAGTTGTTTTTGCTTTCGAAAATTCTTTTACAAGAGCTTCGTTTCCTTTATTGGTTTCCATCAACATATAACTTGGTCCTGAAGAACCTCTGGCTTCAAAGTTGAGTACTAATCCAACGTCTTTTGCCCACGGATGTTGATTTACAAAAAGTGCCGCACCATTCAGACCCAATTCTTCGGCATCTGAAAAAAGAATTATAATATCGTTTTTGTGTGGTTGTTTCGAATATAAAAAAGCACGAACTCCTTCAAGTATTGTTGCAACTCCAGACGCATCATCACTTGCTCCTTTTGAAAAAGAATGTGGAGCACTATCGTAATGTGAAAGCAATAAAAGAGCTTTTGAGTTGTTTGTTCCTTTTATGCGGGCAAGAATATTTTTGGATTTGACCAAAAGTCCTTTATCATTGAGTGTAAAACCTTCCTGAACACTTGTCTCTAATCCAATTCTATTCAGCTCAAGCTTCAGATAATTGGCTACTAATTCATGATTTACTGAACCTACATAATGAGGTTTTTGGGCAATAATTTCGACTTGATTTAAGGCTCTTTCAGTAGAAAAATCGGCAAGTGCTTCATCATTTTTCGAAATATACTGCGGCATCATTGTGACGTAAATAATACCTAGAATTACTAGAATGCCTACGATGCCAAGAATTGAGGTCTGGTTTTTTTTCATGGTTGATAAGTACTAAATTTCTTTTTTTACGAGCATAAAATAATCATTGTCCAAAGAGCGATATCCTTGATCGTAGAGGAAATAGTAGGTATTTCCTGTTTTTGTTTGTAGAACATTCGTAAAAAAGTCGAAGTCAAAACCTTTGTTAATCATTTTATCCCTTGTTGCTTTTGATTTTCCATCTGTATTTAGCTCGGACAAAATACGGTAATTTTTTCGTAATTTGTTGTTTACATTGCGCATGAAATTAGTACTATCTTTATTTATTTTATTGTTGTAGGCATTTCGGCAACTATCTGAACAGAATTTCTTATCTTCTCTACCTACTAGTTTTTCCGAGCATTCGAGGCAAGTCTTCATGATTCTATTTTTTTAATTTCGTATAAATCAGTTCTTCGATCTTTTAAAATTCGTACACTTCCATGTTCGTGAAGCTGTTTAAGAAGATTTAAATCAACGTCAACAATCAAGGTCATTTCTGTGTTTGGAGTCGCTTCGGCTTTTATACCATTACTTGGAAAAGCAAAATCAGAAGGCGTAAAAACAGAAGCTTGCGCATATTGTATATCCATATTATTCACTTTTGGTAAATTTCCAACGCAACCAGCAATGGCTACATAACACTCATTTTCGATTGCACGTGCTTGCGAACAATGTTTTACACGTGTATAAGCATTTTGTGTATCTGTCAAAAATGGAACAAACAGAATATTCATTCCTTCGTTTGCTAAAATTCTCGAAAGTTCCGGGAATTCAACATCATAACAAATCAAAATTCCGATTTTACCACAATCTGTATCAAAGGTTTTAAATTGAGAACCGCCTTTCATTCCCCAATGTTGAACCTCGTTTGGAGTTACGTGAATTTTGGTATACATTTCTGAAGTTCCGTCTCTTTTGCATAGAAAACCAACATTATAAAGATTACCATTTTCCAGATAAGGCATACTTCCTGTAATAATATTGATGTTGTAAGAGATCGAAAATTCCTGAAAACGCTTTCTGATTGGATCAGAATATCGGGCAAGTTCACGAATTGCTTCGGCTTCTGATAAATGATTATAATCGGCCATTAAAGGCGCAATAAAAAGTTCCGGAAATAAGGCAAAATCACTTCCATAACCCGAAACTACATCAATAAAAAATTCGGCTTGCTCAAAAAACTCTTCCAGATTGTTCAATGGACGCATTTGCCACTGAACCAAACCTAATCTGATAACGCTTTTTTCGAGGTTAATTAATTTTGGACTTTCGTCATAATAAACATTATTCCATTCTAAGAGAACCGCAAATTCTTTTGATTCTTCGTCGCCTTCTAAGTAATTTTTGATGATTCTCAACACGTGAAAATCATTACTTAACTGAAAAGAAAGAACCGGATCGTGTAATTCTTTATGTTTTACCTTTTCGATATAGTTTTTTGGAGATAACTTTTTGGCATATTGACCATAATTTGGAATCCTGCCGGCAAAAACTATTGCTTTTAGATTAAGTTGTTCACAAAGTTCTTTTCGGGCATCATATAAACGGCGGCCTAATCGTAAACCACGATAATTGGGATGTATAAAAACATCAATTCCGTATAAGATTTCTGCGTCTTTATTGTGTGTAGAGAAAGTGTAATCTCCAAGAATCTGTCTGTAATTGTGTCTTTTATCCACCAGTTTTTCATCGACAATAAGCGATAATGCTGATCCAACCACTTTGCCATCTGCAAGTATAACAAGTTGGCCTTCAGGGAAAATAGAAAGTAATCTTTTGATATCATCTTCTTTCCAGTACGAGTCGGCCATTTCAGGATACGATTCAACCATTGAGTCTTTCAATTGTTTGTAATCGTCAAATTCTAAATTTCGTAACTCAACTTTATTTATTTTCGTCTGCATATCGTAAGATTTCTCTCGAATATACGAAATTATTTCCACTTACAAACGCTTACAAATATTTACAACCGAAAGTAAATAGTTGATAACCGAATATTTATCGGGGTTCGGCGGATCTTTGCCTTGTTGAATTTGATAAACGAATTCTTTTATACGAACATTTAAATATTATACGCCATGAACGGAATGAAAAACAGAGTACAATTGATTGGAAACGTAGGAAACGATCCAGAAGTTAAAACATTAGAAAACGGAACTAAATTAGCGCATTTGAATATCGTAACAACCGAAAGATATAAAAACGATAAAGGGGAAAAAGTCGAACAAACCGAATGGCATCGTGTTACAGCTTGGGGAAAAACGGCTGAAATTATCGAAAAATATGTCGAAAAAGGAAAAGAAGTAGGTATCGAAGGAAAGCTAATTCACAGAAGTTATGATGATAAAAACGGTGAAAAAAGATACATCACCGAAGTTCTTGTCAGCGAAATTTTATTGCTTAGTAGATAAGGTTTAATAAGATTCGATATTTCAAACCCGACAAGTTTTAAAAAGCTGTCGGGTTTGTTGTATAATTATGAAACAGAAGCGCCATTAATATCTGTTGTTAAGATCTCGCTCATATAGTCAAAAAATGGTCTCATGTTTTTGAAACCTTCTAAAGCCTGTTCAAGAAAATTATCACTTAAAACCTCAGAATCTGTAAAACGCTTGATTACCAAAAACTGTTTATAGCGCAGCAAATCAATAGCTTTATGATCTTTATCATAACCTTTTGGAGACGTTTTGACTTGTTCGCCCTGTAAGGTTCCAAAATTGGTAACAAAAGATTTAGCCTTCACTATTTTTTGCATTGGTTCATCATCATGAGCAAATTCGGCTCTGATTCGTTTTAAGTCTGCTGCGTTTGGTCCCCAAAAACCACCGGCGAGAAAAGTATTGCCTTTCTCAATATGAAAATAATAACCGCCGCGTCTTTCTTTTGTGGCTCTGGTATAACTGCCGCCCCAAAAAGTTTTGAAAGGAGTTTTGTCTTTTGAGAAACGAATGTCACGATAAATTCTGTAAACACTTTTTTTGCCCGAAGCGGTTTCTAGAACATCTGTTTTGGAAAGTTCTTCAAGCAAAGCACCGGCAAAAGTTTCGATATGATTTAATTCGATTAGATAGTTTTGTTTGTTAGCCTCAAACCAGGGTTTGTTATTGTTTTCTTTAAGCTCAGTCAAAAAGTCAAGACTGGATTTAGGAATAGTAATATTGTTTTTCATAGTAGAAACTTTAGATCAGGAAATGACTGCAATTTAAACAAAAACCCATCATGTTTTTGATGGGTTTTTAATATTAATCAATTGTTTTTAGATCTTGGAACCAACGAAAGAAAACTCGTCTTCCGTTAAAAAGTATATCCAATTCTTGCGACTAAATCAGCGGTTGTGTCCCATTGATGAGAATCAAAGTAATATTTTTGTCCAATACCAATACCCAACTCATAGTTAAAATTACTATTGATGATAGATCTTTTAATTCCCCATTTTGGAATAATCGCAATCTGATTTGGAACATAAGCACTTGAGTTATTTGAAATAACAAACCAATCAGGATAATAATTTGTTCCAATCGCAATAAAATTGGCGTTATTGTTTTTAGTTATTTTGCCTTTTGAATTTCTTTTTTCAATATTATAGTACCATCTTGGTTCTATAGTTAATTCTGGAGCTAGAGTATATTCAGTTGTACAATCGCTGCATCCTTTAAATCCAGCAACCATACCTATCTCGCTTTTTATACTGATTTGATTAAATAGACGATATTCATTATTTACCCAAAAGCCTAAAAATCCAATTTGGGTTGAATACATTGTTTTTTCTACTCCAATATTTTGTGATCTGGATGTTTGACAAATAAGAAGTATTATAATTATATATATTGTTTTTCTCATATTATTTGGGTTAGTTAATTTGTGATCGATTTTAAGAAAATCTATTTAGTAGATTTTCTCATAAAGCAATTTGACTTTTTTTAACCCAAAAAATTGATGGTAAAAGATGTTTAAATATCACTATCGGACAAATAAAATATAAAATACTACACTTGTATTGCTAGACATTTTGAATTTGTAGTATGGAAGTAATATCTATAAACTAAAAACCCACCAAATTTCTTGGTGGGTTTTCTATATTATTGTTAAGCTGTTTTCTTAAATAAATCAAACATAGGACAGCGCGAACAACGTTTCTTTTCGCTTTTTTTGTATTTCTCACAACAAGAAGATTTACAGTTTTCTAACTTTTTAATGTTTTCAAGGATAACTTTATTCTTCTTTTTCTTTTTATCCTTTTTCTTGTCCTTGTCTTTTTCTTTCTTGCCCACTTTTCCTCTGTATTATAAAAACAGAGGCAAATATAAACGAAAATTGTTATTTTTATATATTCTAAATAAACTTTAACTTTTTTATTTTGGGTTGATTGCAATCGAACTTGTAACCGTTAATTGCTGAATATCACGATCAAACAAATAAAGTCCACCTTTATCATCTCCAATTAAGTTGATTTTGTCTAAAATAGATTTAGCAGTAGCTTCTTCTTCGATTTGTTCTGATACATACCATTGTAAGAAATTATGTGTTGCATAATCTTTTTCTTCAAAAGTTATGTGAACCAATTCGTTAATTGATTCCGAAACAAAAATTTCGTGGTTATAAAGTGCTTCAAACATTTCTTTAAACGTAGTATAAGAAGTTTTAGGCGCTTTTAGATCGGTAATGTGAGCATGACCTCCGCGTTCGTTTACATACTTTATTAATTTAAGCATGTGCGCGCGCTCTTCGTCTGATTGTGTGTACATAAATTGAGCGATTCCTTCAAGTCCGTGTACTTCAGCCCAACAAGCCATAGAAAGGTAGGTTTGCGAAGATTCTGCCTCTATGCGAATTTGCTTGTTCAATGCTGCTTCTATATTTTTTGATAACATAATAGTGTCTTTTTTGTAAAGTTAAAAAAAATAATCCAAACCATTTTTTGAAACGTCGAAAACATGGGGCATTTGGATTAATTTTTCAATAAAATTAAGGTCTGTCAAATTTAAATGATTTTGAAAAAACAGCTTTGTCTATTATCGGATTTGTCGTTTCATCAGGAGTAAATCCGTCAGTAAATTTACGCATTATGAATTGCTTTCCAGCGGAGTCATAATAACTCAAAATAGAGAAATCGTCAAGTGGTAATGTGTTTTGCAGTCTTATTTTTTTATTAGTTTCCAGAAAATAGTAAATATTATCGCTGGCAAAAGGTTCTTGTCTTTGCTGAATAAATTCAAATTTTGGATTTAATATACTTTCAAAATACGCCGTTTGGTTTTGACCATATTGCGATAAGTTTATTTGAAATGGCTGCACATCATCGTAAAAACTGTAGTAGGATCTATCTTGTTGTGTTATTCCACCAATTGTTATGTAAGCATTTTGGCTGTTCTTGAAAACGGATATACCAAAATCCAATGCAGATAAATACTTTAAAAAAGTACTTGTCTTTTTTATTTCTTTTGGTTTTTGATCTTCAATTTGAAGTAACAACGGGGAGTTTTTAAATTTAATAGTATCATTTTTCGAAACCTTGATATTCTTAATCGTTTCACCCGTATTATAGTCCTTTATGTCTAATTGAAGTTCTTCCGAATTAGTATTAATCTGGTAAAGTCTATCATCGAGAAAAAACGAATTACTTATTCTTCTTGACTTTTCAGCCATCGATTGCGGAAAGTTTTTTTCTTTTATTTCATAAGTTTCCAGATTAACATCGAATATTTGTGTTTTTGCCGGATTTTGGTCAAATGTCAAAATAAGTCGATTATCAAGCATATAGGCTTTGCTCTTTTTAATGCTTCTCGAAAGAGGATTATAATCTCCAACTTCAATTTTTTCGATAGGATAATCTCTAATAAACTGATTGAAAGTTATAGGTTGTGTGTTTCTATTTTGGAAAGTAAACGTAGAAAAATCAAGAGGTTTCTCTTCAACGGTATCATCTTTAAATTTATAAAGTGTCAGCGTTTGTTGTTCACTGTCTTTAGAAAGAAGATAAAACACATTGTTCTTTTGAAATGTAGCTATAAAATATTCTTTTGAGTACGGAAAGCTGAATTTTAAAGGCTTGATCGCTTTATTGGTCATATCATATTTAATCAATACAATACTTTTGAAATCTTCTGATGACCAATAAAGTGTTGGATTTCCATCTTCATCAAAACTATATCCAATTATTAGCTTGTCTTCTATGTTACTGCGGGAAGTCCTTAGTTCATTTGTTAAGAATAGTGCTTTATTGTATTGTAAGATTGCAAGGTTTTTGTCGTCTGCAATAAAAGCAAAAACATCGTGAGTTTTTGAGTTTTCGACATTCAGGATCTGACTATAATTTCCTGAATTTCTCATATTTATAGGATAAGAATTCAATATTGTTTGACTAAACAAAGCTGATTTGCAGGTTAATAGCAATATTAATAATAGTTTTTTCATAATTTTTTTAATGACAAAAATCATTCCAGATTAAAGGTTGAATTTATGATTTTTAATTTAGAATTGCTAAAGAATATTACGTGGTTGAGTATAAAATGTAATTTTCTAAAATAAGCTGTTTCATAAGTTTTGTACTGTTTATATGTGTTAAGTTGTGTATTAATTGTAGTCTTATTCTTTTACAAGTATGACTTTTAGAGGATATGGAAAATGCTATATAGGTTTATTTTCGTAAAAAAAAATGAAATTATGAAAAAGTCACTTTATTTATTTATTGCTGCGTTATTAGTATTTGTCTCTTGTACTAACGATTATGATAGTTCTTGTGTCAAGAAAAACGATTCAAACCCAGTTAAGAATGATACGATCTCGCCACCAAAAACAGACACAATACCTGTTGTAATTGTGGAGCCTATTCTGTTAAAAAAACAAGGCCATACTTATGCAAACGGAAATGAAACTACTCTTGAATTGTCATATAATGGTAATAAAATAGTATCAGATAAAGACGTTTCTAATGTTACAAATTATACCTATACAGGAGATTTAATTACAAAAATTGAAAAAGCCGATATTTCTGGAAATGTTTATCTTACTAAAGAATATTTTTATGCAAATGGGAAATTAGATTATGTTTTTAGCAATGAGTTTGGAAATTATTATTTAACAAAATATGTCTACAATAGTGATGGAAGTGTATTTTATCACAGAGTAAATAGCGACAGTTTAAAAAATGATAAAGGAGAAACATCAATAACCGGAAAATATGTTTTTTCTAAGGGTAATTTAATTGCAGAGTATTTCTATAACGGTGCGTTTGAAAGTGTTATAACATATGAATATGATTCTAAAAATAATCCTAGAGTTAATGTTTTAGGCTCTGATTTATTAGCAGATAATAATCTTGGTTTTGGTGTTAAGAATAATGTGATTAAGAGAACAAGTAAAAATAATAACCCTGATAACGTAGTAGAAACAATAACTTATACTTACGAATATGATGTTAATGGTTATCCTACAAATAGAACTGAAGTAAAACAGGTTGGAGTTCAAATTACGACGGAAACATCTACATATAGTTATTAAATTTATATAAAAGTCATTTTTTTGCAATTAGGAGTTACCAAAATTGCCATAAACAATTAAAAAGTTGCAAGTACGTTCTTGCAACTTTTTTTGTTTTGTAACCAGCCAGTTTAAATTTTTTTCTGAAAGTGTATTTAAGTTTTAGTCAATATGTTGTTAGGGGTATAAAGCTTGCTTTAAATCCAGATAACACCTTTTATGTAACTTATGTATTGTTTTCTTGTCTGAAGTGAATATGATTCTTTAAATTGATTTTCATATTAAAGAGAACTCTTTTTCTTAGTATAACAAAAAATTATCTAGTTGGGTGTTTGCTGAAGTTAATAGGTATTAAATAGCTGTTTATGGTTTGAATAAGATAGTGTTTTAGTCTAGTAATAGGAAATCTTGTTTCAATATTTTGTAACGCTTCCTTAGTACAAAACATTTAAACATAAAAAAAGCCCTGAAGAGTTTCTTCAGGGCTTTTGTTTTGATTTGTGTAGATTAATTATTTTATTTTAAATGTAACTCTTCTTGCAAGTCTTCTTGCTTCTTCAGAATCTTTTTGAATTGAAGTATCTGCACCTTGAGCAACTACATTTAATCTTGAAGATGAAATACCCGCTTTTTCAAGAATAGTTTTTACATTATTAGCTCTTAAATTTGATAACTTATCATTGTATTCCTGGCTACCAACTTGATCTGCATAACCTAAAATATCAAGAGAAGCTGAAGGATTTTTTCTCAAATAAGTCAAAACAACATCAATTGCAGCTGTTGAGTTTTCAATAGGAGTAGCTTTGTTAAAGTCAAAATAAACGCTGTAATATTTAGCATCGATCATTTCTTTAATAAGATCCTTGTCATTTACTATTGTTGTAGTAACCGGTTTTTCTACAATTACTTGTTTTTCCGGCATTTTGCTTACTAGATTTTCAAGATTTGCTATTTTACTTTCTAATGCAGAGCTATCAAAATCCTGCGAAATAACAACCCAGTCAGCATGTTTTGTGTTTTTACCTAAGTAAACATTTAAACCAACAGTTCCGTTAAAAAGAACTCCGTTAAAACCTCTTGAGTCTACTGGACATCCACAGTCAAAAGTGTAATCTTGTGAAGCATTTACAATAGTTGTAAAATCACCGGTTAAAGCAAATCTGTCAGATAATCTTATTTGACCAGTTATACCAGCAATAAAATTTCCCATTCTGTCTTTAACATGTAGATCTTTGTTTTCTAATTGAGCCAATCCAAAACCGGCATGACCTAATAATCCAATTGTTTTAGTCCAGGTTTCAAAATTCATGATTCTGCCTAAGTTTGCAACAGCTTGTAAATCTGCTCTGTAATATTTTGAATCAAAGTCAATTGAATTGTTTTTTCCGGTAAAACTGTTATAACCAAAATCGGCTTTTAAACCAAACTTGTTATTAAACATATATCGAACTCCTAAATCACCTACCCAAAAGCTTGGTGTCGAAGTAAAATAATTTTCCATCATAGGACTTTGAGGTTTATTTACCCCTCCGGCTAATTCAATAGACCACTTGTTGTAGTTGTTTTCTGTAGTTTTTTCTGTAGCGGTCTGCGCATATAGATTTGCCAGACCTACTGAAAATGCTAGCATTGTTACAATTTTTTTCATATTAATTTGAGATTTAAATTTTTCCCAAACAAACAATTAATTGTAAGAAATAGCGTTCTTAATAAGTCATAAAAACAACAGAATAAGGTAATGGGTATTCCGTTTTTTACCCATTCATTAATTCTTGAAGTGTATCAACAAATTGACCTAAATGTAGTCCATCCATCAAACCATGATGTACATGAGCCGACATGGCAATAGTTCTTTTTCCAGTTTCTGAAGTAATCATTTTACCAAAAGAAACTTTAGGGCAACTATCCGGAAAAGTGTAACTTCTGGCATGAGAAAGCGAAGTAAAATTCAACCACGGAATCGCCGAGAAATGTATGACATTATCGTCATCAAACGATCTTGTAAAAAGCCCGGTTGTGTTTTGAATTCGTTCAATTTCTGCCAAAGCATTTTGCTCGAAGATTCTAAAATCAGGATTATATTCGATTAACGAAAATCCGAAAGTACCATCTTCACGACCAATAGTTGCCGAAACATCGATACGATCATTTATATAGATTTTGTCTTCGGCAATTCGGTATTTGAAATTCTCGATTGAGTTTACAGCCACCAAAGTTTTATGTAAATAATAAATAAAGAAAGAAGCTTTGAATTCTTTTGCTGTTTGATAAGCTTTGGTGCAATCAATCTCGACAGTTGCGCCAAAAAAAGGTTCTTCCATTTTACTGAAATGTGTAAAATGCTCTTTTCTATTCCAGTTTTCTAAATCTAAAAGTGTTTTCATTATAGTAAATTATGAACTATTTCGGTAATTTTTTCGAACGAACTAAAATGTTCATGTTCTACCTTATGACTTATTTTTTCGTGTTCCCAAGTAGTATGAAACGGAATATGAACGGCGTAACCTCCAATTTCCAGAACAGGCAAAACATCTGATTTTAACGAATTTCCAATCATTAAAAATTCATGCGGCTGAATGTCCAGACGACCTAATAGTTTTTGATAATCAATTTCTTGTTTGTCAGACATCACTTCGATATGATGAAAATAATGTCCCAAACCAGAACGGTGCAATTTGCTGTGTTGGTCTTTTAGATCGCCTTTTGTGGCAACGACCAATTTGTATTTTCCATGCAAAGACTGCAAAGTTTCTTCGATTCCGTCCAGAAGTTCGATTGGTTTTTCTAGTAATTCTTTTCCGTATTGAATGATTTTCTCAATAACTTCAATCGGAATTGTATTGTTTGAAATATTCATCGCAGCTTCAATCATCGAAAGAATATATCCTTTGATTCCGTAACCGTACAAAGGTAAATTCTCGATTTCGATCTTGAATAATTCTTGTGAAATTCCCTGATGCGAAAGATAATCTTCCATCAAAGCACAAAATTTATGTTCAGTTTCCTGAAAGTAAGGTTCGTTTACAAACAAAGTATCATCGGCATCAAATGCGATTACTTTTAAATTAGGTATTTTGCTTTTATGTAACATGATGTTTTTTGTTTCAAGTTTGTTTTGTTTCAGGTTTTTTTGCCACAGATTAAATGATTACAAAGATTTAAAAAGAATCTGCTCAATCTGCCAAATCTGCGAGAAAAATATCGCCACGAATTCACGAATCATTTTAAAAATAATCTGCGTAAACCCGTTCAATCAGTAAAAATCCGTGCGCCAATTCTCAATCCTAATTCTTAGAAAACAATCCCTTTAAAGATATAGCTTTATCGTAAAATGTAATTCTAATTCCGAATAGCAAAATGATTCCGCCAAAAACCATTTGTAAAGTTATTTGTTCTTCCAAAAACAACCAAGCTAATACAGAAGTAATTACAGCCTGACTCAATAAACTTAGCGAAACCCTAGTTGCACGCATATGTTGTGTTGCATAACTAATAGAAAGCCACGCGCACAATTGACAAATAACGGCTTGAAGTATCAGCACAAACCAACCAGTATCTGAAAATCCTGTAAAAGGCTGATTTAAACAATAACAAAGTATTCCTAAGTAAATGCTCGAAGCGAGTAAACTAATGGTCATAAACGAAAGAACATCAACATCTGAAAGTACTTTTTTGCTGACCAAAAGATAAATCGAATATAAGATTCCGGATAAAACCGCGAATAGAAAAGCCTGATCAAAATTCAAATCCATAAAAAAGCCAAAACCAACCAAAGTGATCATTCCAAATAACGAAACTATGGTTCCAATCCAGAAATTTGTAGCGGGTTTTATTTTCAAAAAGAAGAAAGAACCAATTCCAACCCAAAGCGGCGATAAATTTGTCAACAACGAAGCCTGAGTCGCGCTTGAATCCTGAATGGCGATATTCCAAACGGCAACATCTGATGAGAATAAAATACCACAAAGTACTGCAAGAAGCAAGAATTTTGTCTTTGGCATTTTGAAGCTTTTTGTAATAAGCACATAAGGCAAAAGTAAAATCACCGCAAAAGTCATTCGATAAAAAGCCGAAATTAATCCAGGTGCTAATTTCAGTTTTATCAATATCGGGAAGATCGAAATACAAAGTATTCCGCAGATTAGGGCTAGTCTTGGTTTGGTGATTTTCATATTATAGCAAATATCTTGTTTTTTCTTTTATTTGAAAAGAAATATAGGTCAACAATAGATAAAATGTGCCGTTAGGCACAAATGATCGGTAGAAAAAAAAGGAAATTGCAATAGATTTAGCGTGCCGTAGGTACGCATGGCAATCGTTTTGATGCGTACCTACGGCACGCCAACGAATTTTGAACCTAATTTTTTTACCGATCATTTGTGCCTAACGGCACATTTTAAATTATTCTTGAATAATAAAATTTAGGATTAAACTTGTTTTTGTGTGGTATTAGGCATTCATGATTTTTTTGCAGGCGTTGTTGATTTCTTTGTCTGTAAAAGAACCAAGGGCATTTGCCAACAATTTGCTTGTTCTAATCGAACTTACCATTCTGATCCGAAGATCTAGATCATCGCCCATTTCGGTTAAGAGAATTGTCTCGAAAATTTCGGACAAATACTCTGGTTGATCCCTAAAATCATCTTCAAACCAAAGGCCTGAAAGGAATTCTGCCATTGCACGCATTACATCTGGCTCTAATGTTTTTTCATTTTCTTTTTGCATATTCGAAAATATTAAACGCACGAAACCCTCGCTTTAGATGTGCAAAAATACCCGTAAGGATAGAATTTCCGTTGTTTCCGCAGGAACATCGTGGCGAGGGAATCGCTTATGTTAACTTTAAAGTTTCAAGGATTGCTCCTTACTGTATTTTTGCAAGACAAACTTACAATTATAAACTCATCTAAAAAGAAAAAACATGAGAAATTTCCCATGTTTTAACATATCGCATTTAACCTTTCACAAAAAAAGTTAGTTTATCGTTTCACCATTTGGAGCGTCAGTATCAGGATTTACGAATACTAATTTTCCTTCGGCGTTTGTTGTCATTAAGATCATACCTTGACTTTCAACTCCGCGTAAAGCTCTTGGTGCTAAATTTGCCAAAACTGTAACACGTTTTCCAATGATTTCTTCTGGCGAAAAGCTTTCGGCAATTCCAGAAACAATTGTGCGAACGTCAATTCCAGTATCGATTTTAAGAACTAGAAGTTTGTTTGCTTTCGGCATTTTTTCAGCTTCAATAATAGTTCCTACACGTAAATCCATTTTAGCGAAATCCTCATATTGAATCAATTCTTTCTGAGGTTCCGGTTGTTTGCTTTCGGCAAGATTAGCAGTTTTTGTAGCTTCCAATTTATCTATTTGTTTTTGTATTTCTTCGTCTTCGATTTTTGCGAATAATAATTCCGCTTCACCAATTTGGTGACCTTCCGGAATCAATTCTGAATTTTCGGCAACGTCATTCCAATTCAATTTACCTTCATTTTTCAGAATTCTTGACAATTTAGCAGCAGTAAAAGGCAAGAAAGGTTCTGCCAAAATGCTCAACGCAGCAGCAATTTGCAACGCTACATACATTTGAGTTTTTACACGCTCCGGATTGTCTTTCATAACTTTCCAAGGCTCTTCATCGGCAAGATATTTATTTCCTAAACGCGCAACATTCATCAATTCGCCAAGAGCTTCACGGAATCTGTAACGCTCAACCGAACTTGAAATCACGGCTGGATACGCTTTTAATTCTGCCAAAGTATTCTCGTCAACCTCAGATAATTCGTTAGGAGTTGGGATAAATCCGTCGTAATATTTATTGGTTAAAACCACAACACGATTAATAAAATTCCCAAAAATGGCAACCAATTCGTTGTTATTTCTCGCCTGGAAATCTTTCCATGTAAAATCATTATCCTTAGTTTCTGGAGCGTTAGAAGTTAATGCATAACGCAAAACATCTTGTTTCTCCGGAAATTCTTCTAAATATTCGTGCAACCAAACTGCCCAGTTTTTAGAAGTCGAAAGTTTATTTCCTTCCAAATTCAAAAACTCATTTGCAGGAACATTATCCGGCAAAATATAACTTCCTTCGGCTTTAAGCATCGCTGGGAAAATAATACAGTGAAAAACAATATTGTCTTTCCCAATAAAGTGAACCAACTTCGTGTCTTCATCTTTCCAATATGGTTCCCAATCTTTTCCTTCGCGCAAAGCCCATTCTTTCGTTGATGAAATGTATCCAATTGGAGCATCAAACCAAACATATAATTTTTTCCCTTCAGCACCTTCAACCGGAACATCAATTCCCCAATCAAGGTCACGCGTTACCGCACGAGGCTCAAGTCCGCCATCAACCCAAGATTTAACTTGTCCGTAAACGTTAGGTTTCCAGTCGTTTTTATGTCCAACAAGAATCCATTCCGTCAAGAATTCAGTATAACGGTCAAGAGGTAAAAACCAGTGTTTTGTAGATTTCAAAACAGGAGTTTCTCCCGTAATTGTAGATTTCGGGTTAATCAAATCCGTAGCATTTAAAGTCGATCCGCAATTTTCGCATTGATCGCCATAAGCTCCGTCATTACCACATTTTGGGCAAGTTCCAACCACAAAACGATCTGCAAGAAACTGATTCGCTTTTGCATCGTAGAGTTGCTCGGTAATTTCTTCAATAAAATCACCTTTATCATACAACGTTCTAAAGAATTCCGAAGCCGTATCATGATGAATTTTAGCCGAAGTTCTAGAATAATTATCAAACGAAATTCCAAAATCAGCGAATGATTTTCTAATAATTCCGTCATATTTATCAATAACTTCTTGTGGTGTAATTCCTTCTTTTTTGGCTTTCATCGAAATTGCAACGCCATGTTCATCACTTCCGCAAATAAACGCAACGTCTTTTCCTTGCAAACGTAAATATCTCGAATAAATATCTGCAGGCACGTAAACCCCCGCCAAATGCCCAATATGTATAGGTCCGTTGGTGTAAGGCAATGCTGCCGTAATAGTATATCTCTTTGGATTTTGTATCATAACTCAATTTTATTGAGTGCAAAAATAAGCAATAGAATTGAGATTTTGTTATTTCACGGAGTTTCACAAAGAAAAAGCGCCGAGTTTTTGTTTTAAAGAATGTCAATTAGTCTCGCAAAGTCGCAGAGTCGCAAAGTTTTTTCTCATTGTTTGTCATTGCGAGGAACGAAGCAACCACACTAGAAACTCGACAAAGATTTGATTTTTCTTAATAGTTTTTTCAGGAGCTAATCCCGCTATCCGTTACAATCTTTTACTTTTTAAAGAAAAAAGTAAAAGGATTTTCACTTCTATCGGGGCTAAAAAACACCCAGTTTGTCAGGCTGAGCGAAGTCGAAGCCACATATGCTAAATCACTTTGCGGGACTTCGACTTCGCTCAGTCTGACAAGTTTGTGTATAATAATCAAAGTACAAAAATTTTGCGTCTCTGCGACTTTGCGAGATTATTTCAATCCTAAAATAGAACCAGTTTAAACTAGCATCTCAATTAAAATCTTCAAAATTTATTTCGCAATCTTTGCCCTGAAAAAAAACAAAAACAAGTTATGAGCAAGACAAAATTAATCATCAATAAAAACGGATCTATCAAAATCGAAGGTGATTTTGAAATCATGGATTCAGAAGGAGCAGTTTATGGATTACAAGGAAGATCTGCATTAGGACTTTGCCGTTGTGGATTATCTGCAAACAAACCATTTTGCGATGGCGGACACCGTAACAACTTCGAACATGAATCAATCGCATTTGATTTACCACCGATGAAAACGAATTAAGAAATTTCGATTTCTTATTTGAATATAAAAAAGCTGTATCAAACGATGCAGCTTTTTTTGTGTTTGAGATTTTTTTTGAAAGAATTTTCGAATAATAATTGATTGAAATATTAGATAAACAATAAATATTTTAATTAATTTGTAAGAAAATAGAAAATGAAAAAAATACCACTTCTAGTACTGTTTTTGAGTTTTGTTTTGGGACAAGCTCAAACACAAAAAGTTGTTTCGAGTGATTGGACTTCTTTCAATCAGACGATTGCCGTTCAAACTTCTGTAAAGAAAAAATTTAGAGTAATTGCTTCCGTTAAAGTAGAAACTACAGAGCCAAAATCGTGGGCTGGAGTTTGGGCACGCGTGGATACCAAAAATGACGAAGACGGTTTTTTTGACAATATGAGTGACAGACCGGTAAAATCGAATGAATGGAAATCATATACGGTTGAAGGAACGATTGATGCAAATAGCAAATCACTAAGTTTTGGAGGTTTATGCTTGTATAACGGAAAATTCTATTTTGATAAATTCGAATTACTTATCGAAAATGATAAAGGTGTTTTTGAACCTTTGGCGGTTTTAAATTCAAGTTTTGAAACTCCAATAAAAGACGGAGATATTCCAAAATGGAGCTTCGGAATATCTAAAGATGCCGTGGTTAAAGTTAAAGAATATAAAATCACTTCGGATAAATCAAGCGTAGACGGAAAAGCCAGTTTGTTGTTGGAAGGAACAGGTATAAAACCAAGGCAAGAAGCTAGAATTGGAAATGTTGAAGGAGCTTCGCCAAAAATTGGTGATATGATCTCGATGCTCGAAGATCTTAAAGCTCGTGTGGAGCGAGCGGTTAAAAATATGAGTCAATATGAAATTGATTATCTTCATGATGATGAAGCCAACCGCATTGGAGCACTTGTAATGCATTTGGCTGCAGCCGAAAAATACTATCAGGTTTTTACTTTCGAAAACAGAGGTTTTAATGAAGAAGAAAAGAAAATATGGCAAAAAGCTTTAGACCTGGATCAAGGCGGTCGTGACGAGTTTAAAGGCCATGATATTCAATATTACTTAGATATCTATAATGAAGTAAGAGCAAAAACCATTTCAGAATTAAAGAAAAGAGACGATGCATGGTTTGTAGAAGTTCAAACAAGATACGACTGGACAAATCAATATTGCTGGTTTCACGTTATGGAACATCAATCAAGTCATTTAGGACAAATTTTGTTTTTGAAAAAGCGAATTCCACCACAACAAAAACAAACATTGCCAAAAGAAATCAAGAAGTAAAGGATATAAAAAAAGCTGCATCATTTGATGCAGCTTTTTTTATATTCTCTTTAATTGTGGCTTTACCTTATCGAAAAACGACTTATAATCATTGTTGTATTTTGGATCTGTAATTTTTGAAAAACCGCAATTATCAAAACAAATTCTCAAATAATTAATAAAAGAAGTGTTGTGTTCTTCATTTAAAAATGGGGCATCAATACTTGGTTTATTGGTGATTTGTAATGAATATGGGGCACCGCCACTGATATTGTCTTTATGCAAATAATCAGCCGAAAGTTCTAATGAAATAAAACCATCATCTTCATAATATTCCTGAAAACTTTCCAGAGTATCATCATTTATTACCATTGAAACAAGATCGTCTAGACTTGTAATTTGAATTGGGTCAGCACATTCCCAAATAAAATCTTCATTTGTGTCATAATCCCAACCAAAATTACAAGCGCCAACAATTTTATAAAACATTTTTAAAGATGTTGGTACGAATCCGAATGGTTTTACTGCTTTATCCAGTTTAAGTAACAGCTGATTTGTATCTGGAAGTGGTTCGATTAATGGGCGTTCAAAATTATATTGAAAATCAGTTTTAAACAGGTAATTGATTTCTACTAATTCATTGTAAATAATGTCCAAATTATAAGCTACTCTTTCGAAAGTCTCAGTTAATACTTTTTCGATGTCCGTAATATTATTTGGTAGAAATGCATTTTCTCCCAGTTTATAAATGTCTTCGTAAACCTTTTCGGTTTCACCGTTTAAATATCTTTCGTAAAATGTCATGTGGGTTTGTAAAATTGGGAATCTTAAAAGGAAAACCTCATTGCTTATATATAAAGTTCTCCACGCATTGTAATAATCGAAGAACCTCCAACCAAAATATCATTTTCTCTACACATTACTTCAATCAAAGAAGGTTGGTTGAGTTTAACGCCTTGTAGGATTTTATATTCTTTATTTAGTTTTGCCTGTTTTTTTTGGGTCAAAAAACCAATTAGCGGACCAGCGGCTGTTCCCGTTGCAGGATCTTCATTTATTCCGATTATTGGATTAAAGAATCTCGTTTCGACTAAATGATCTTCATTTTGATTAATCGCAAAACAGTAAAAACCTTCTGATTGATATTCTTTCGAAATTTCGATCAAAAGTTTATTATCCGGAATACAATCATTAAGCAATTGACTGTTTTTTATAGGAACCATTGTATGTGTAACTTCCGTTTGAACAACTGAAGGAACAAAATCATTACTGTCCAAATCCTCAATTTTTAAACCAAGTGCAATTGCTATTTTATAGGTATTTCTTGTTTGATAACAGCCGGTTTTTGATGCATTTGTACAACCGGATATTGAGTCACGGGATCAAAACTTACCGTTAATGGTATTGGCGCATTTTTCATCATTACAAAACGATTCGTTTCGTCTTGTTCATCAAATATGGGAAGTTTTTTAAGTAATGCTCCACAAACTGCTCCTAATAAATTGTGTCCTGCGCCGTCTATTTCAAAACCTATTGGCGTAAACGAACGAACATTTAGCGCTTTTTGTGCCGGAGAATAATAAACAAATGAAGTTTCAGAGTAACCAAATTCTTTTGCAATGTTTTGATAAACTTCAAGATCTAAATCACCATCTGTAAAAACAACCGATAACGGATTTCCTTTATAACTTTTATTAGAGAAAACATCTAAAACATAGTATTGTAAGGTTGTTCTTTTTTCCATTGTTTATCTTTTTAGAGGAGAAAGTGTTTTGCAAATAAGTAGTATTGCTCTTAAATATTTTATAAAAGTACTACAAAGACAGAAAGAAAAAGTGTACTTTATTTACTTTTTTGTTTTATTTTTTTGTAAAAATAAGTGACTAAGTATATTACCAAAAAGTAAAATTAAATAGGACAGGCAAGAAGTTGTTTTTCTAAATTTTTATAGCATTCGTTTTCCTTCAGCGCTAAATTTTATTGCTTTTTCTAATCTAGCAATTCTGGTTTTTTCTTGTTTGGCACTCATAATTACATGAATTATTACTTTTTTGTACGATGGTGCCTGCTTGTTGAAATATTCCCAAGCCGTTTCATTAGCTTTAAATTGCTTTTCGAGTTCGGGATCTAGAACATATGCTTCATTTTCATGCGAATAAATTTTAGATCTTTCTTCAGATTTTAGTTCAAAAGCTTTTATTCCGGCTTCTTTCATCAATCCGGCTTTTGTAAGTACTTCGACTTTTTTGATATTTATGACACTCCAAATACTGGATTTCTTTCTTGGCGTAAACCTAATCGTATAACTTTCTTCGTCAATAGATTTCCGAACGCCATCAATCCAGCCAAAACAAAGTGCTTGATCCACAGATTCTGACCATGACATAGTTGGTTTTTTGGTACTCACTTTATAAAAACCAACCAATAATTCGGTTTCTTTTTGGTGATGCTTTTCTAACCATTCTCTGAATTTTTCTTGGGTTGGGAAGAAGGTTGGGTTCATTTTTTATTATTTTAATTTTCTAATAATAAACTCTAACGAAAGAAATATTACAGCAAAACAAAGAGTAATTTTGAAATAAAGTTTTAAATCATAAGTTGAGATTCCTTTAATATCTGGATTTGCAAATCGTCGTATTAGAAAGAAAATCACAATAAGTGTCAAAAATAGCCAAATGAAGCTAATTAGTTTTTTGGAAAGATTCAAAAAAGTTTTCATTTGGAATTGTTCGTTTAAAATAATTACAGATTCGCAATCGCTCTAATAATCCATAAAAGTATAATAAATCCTAGAAAAGAGAATTGAACTTTGTTTACTTTCTGATTGCCAAACTTGCGAACCAAAAAGCGATCAATAAGTAGTATTGCAAAAACAGGAAGTATCCAAAACAAAATATAAATTCCCATTAATCCGTCTTCTGCCGAATTTCCGTTGAGTAGGATTATAGCATAAATAATTCCGGCGATAATGGATAAGATTCCAGAAACAAAGAATAATGTCCAGTTTTTAGAGAGGTTATTCATTTGGTTGGTTATTGAATTGTTTTGAAATTTTTCTGATTAACAACAAAGAAATTATCGAAATGACGATCGATAAACTCATTTCAAAAAAAGCTTCTGATCGTATAATTTCTAATGCCATTGTTATAAAAAGCAGGGCAAAGAAAAAGAAATTCATCCACGCAACCAATGTAAGCGAAAAGATTCTAAATTTAATTTTTATCCTTTTTATAAACGAAAGTAATATTACTAGTATTCCTAAACCTGCCGAAAACCAACAACTATATACAAAAAACATGAGAGTTGTTAAACCGTGAAACAATCCCGATTCATAGAAATAAATAAAGAATGTAATAACGCTCCAAATATTGGTTATAAGTAAAGAAAGTATTAAACTCTTGCGTATTGTTTCTTTCATGTTTTGATGGATTATTGATTGAGAATTAGTAATTATTTTGAAGCTTTAATTACTTCTTATTTACTCATTATCAATCATTATTCCATTTTTGTAAACCGTTAGCTTTCTGTTCGGAATTATCAATTTGGGATCTATGTCCAAAAGGTCTCTGAAAAAACCATCAGTTAGAGAGAAACACCAATTTTTTCCATTGTCAGTTGAAGCCAATAATAGATAATACTCGGATACTGCTTTAAAAGTATCTTTTTTTAATATTGTTGTCATTTGCACACTACACTGAAGTTCATCCTTGGTTTTAAATACAGTAGAATGGATTCCGATTGAGGTGTCGTGATTCGTAACTTGATTTTGTTTCAGTTCATCATAACAAATCCTTAGTGCTTTACTAACACTGTCTTTGCTATTGTAAACGTATTTTATAATTTTTGGTGAAATATTGTTTGTCAGTCCGGTATAATCTCTAGTCGCAAATAGATTCTTAATATTTTGAATCTGAAGATTAAGTGCTTTTTCCTGATTCTCATTAAGTTTAACCTGAGCGTTTATTGAGGTAAAGAACAATAAGATTATAAAGAGATAAAAGTTCTTCATTTGTTTTGGTTATGAAAAAAATCTTAGATTCGGTTTGTCGCCGTAGCATAAGAAGGACCAAATTTACTAACCGATAATGATTTTGGTTTTCAATTGTGATTCTTCTTTTTTTGAAAATGGCTGTTTTATGGAATTTTCACGTGTTTTATTTCTTCTTTCTGTTTGTGGTGACAATCAAAACGCCGTTTTCGGCAGAATTCCCGTAAATGCTAATTCCTTTTTGTCTGTCAAGCGGCATTATTTCCTGAATTTCCTTTTTGTACAAAGGAAGTTTCTGTTTTTCAAGATCCTGAAAACGAAACGGAGTTCCGTCAATCACAATTATAGGTTCACTGTTGATTATCTTTCTTTCGGACATTTTTGTGATATAATCAGAAAGATATAGTTTTTCTTTTCCCTGATCTTGCAATTCGTAACGATTTTGAGATTGCATTGAAAAAGATAAAAGTGAAATAATTGCAATTAAAACGGTTTTCATAGTTGTTGTCTTTAAACCGTAAAGTTATGTCATAATTGTTTTAGACACGGATTAAAAAGCAAGACTTTTCTTGGTTTTATTTGAAAACTATCTTTTTATTAGTCTTTGGTATTTTAACGATATGGTACGGTTGGGTAATTACAGCGTTAATTCCTCCAGGTTTTAAGTATTCAACTTTAACGAAAATGCTACTATTGGTTTCTATGATTTTGGTTATATCTATAGAATATCCACCATAATTATAGACATCGTCAATAACTGCGATAACTTGATATTTGGTAAAATCAACAGTAAGATCAGGAGAAATTACATTTGCATTCGTAATAAGATTGAATTTTAAAAGTAAATTGTTCCATTCTGTTTGATCTTTTATAACCAGATTGGCTTTTGGATTATTGTAATCTCCGTTAAAATTATCTCCCTGAATGATTTCGGAATATTTTACTTCAGATGAATGTGAATCGTCGTTATCGCTACAGCCAGTTAACAAAAAAAAGACACAAAAAAGGATGAAAATCTGTTTCATGATTTTGGTTTTTTGGTTACGAGAATAGGTTTTAAAATTTAGACTATTCTCCTTGTTAACAGATGATTGATTTTGTAAAAGGTTGCGTTGAGGTTTTGGATTTTTTGTGATTACTGATTTGGAATTCCGGGTATTAATTTATCTATTAGAATAAACTAGTAAAAGCGAGATAATAGCTGAATTGTTTTTATGTGTAATAATTCACCGAGTTTATGAATTAGATATCTAAAATGAAGTTAATAAAACTCCAAATTGACCATTTGTTTTCTTTGCTTTTTTCCGGGTTTTTATTGTTTGGATCTTGTAACCAAAAATTGCAAACGTTGCAAATAATTTCATCTTTGTATGTAGCTTTTCCCATCATTGCATCACCAATAGCTATTTCGTCTTCATATCCGGCTTTACCATATGTTTCTGTCCATTCTACAGTGTTTACAAGTAATTTATTAGTTCCGCAACGCGGACAGCATTTTGCTTTTTTATAATATAGCTGTGTAGGTTTTGTAATAAGTTGATTTATTTTTTCGTGGTTTAAATCCCGTTCTATTACATAATCGTTTATATTTAATTGAGTATCGCGCATATAAGTATGCAACTTATATTTATAGAAAAAGGCTAGTTCATGATCTGAAAGTGTATCTAAGAATTGTCTTGTTTTGCCCATTTCTCTTTATTTTATTACTTCTCCTTGTTGTTGATTTTCTTTTGTTACTATGCTAAAATACTGTTTTTTCTTTCGAAATAATCCCTTCTTTTCAAAACGTGCGCGTTAGGGATAGCAGCGGATAGGCTGACCCGGAGGGAAACGCCCTGAAAATTACTATTATTAAGTTTCTATGATTTTGTAAAAGGTTGCATTGAGGTTTAATTTTATTTTCTAATCTGTATGTCGGTTATTGATTGGAAATCGGACAGATTGGTTTTGTAAAATCTATTTATCATTAATAGAGATACAATTGAAATAATTAAGTTTGAAATAAGATATAAACCAAGAATGGCTTCTGAATTGACTATTTCTAAAAGTGTTACGATTAAAAGTAATATTGTGAAAAACGAGTTAAGCCATGTGGATATTATTAGTAAAAAGATTTTCAATCTAGTTGAAATCCATTTTTTTAGCAAAGAAATTAATAGAACTAAAACATCTAAACCTGAAGTGATCCAGCAACTCATTAAATAAAAAGAAAGTGTTTCAAGACCGTAAAACGATTCTTGAGATTCAAAATAATAAATAAAGAATGTAACAATACTCCAAATATTAGTAATCAAAAGAGAAAATAGTAAGCTCTTATAGACGGTTTCTTTCATGGTTTTTGGTTTTAGTGGTTTTGTTTATTGGTTGAAATTTTAAATAACGAAACAAAATCTTTGCCAATTATTATTTCTTAAGAAAACGTTTGCGTTAGGGATAGCAGCGGATAGCCCACAGCCTGACGAAGGAAGTGCGAGGACTTGCAGCGAATAGCCCGGTCCGCCGCGGCGGAAAACGCCCAAAAAAATAATGTCATTTGTATTGTTATTTCTCCGAAATTTGCAAAACAATGTAAAGAAGCAGAAATCATGGCAAAAGGACCTGAAAAAAACACCAAAAACAAGGCTTTGCATACCAAATTGCTCAATAAGAAAAAGGCTAAAATTCAAGCCGAAAAAAAAGAACATGCATTGCGATTAAAAGCTTTGGTTGCAAAAATGAATGAGCAAAAGAAGAATGAAGGATCTGATAATATTTAAATCAGATTGTGTTTTTTTTCTGTTTTAATTTAGCTGAAATTTGCAAAACAATCTCAAAACAAAAAACAAGATGGAGGAATTTGGTAGAATAATAGTTTCTGAAACGGCAATGAATAGTGAAAATCTTCACGATGTGATTCATTCCAATATTTCGGTAATCAATTTAATGCGAGAAGAAGGTGTAGATGACGAATTTATTCATGAAGATGCTTTGATGAGTTACTATCTTGATTATTACTATTCGCAATACGCCGAAGGAAATTTTGCTCAGTTTGTTTATAAATCGGGTTGGAATAAAGAGCTAAACGAACTTATCGAAGAAGGTTTGGCATTAATTGGTGCCGAAAAACATTTGGAATTGTTTCAGCAACAAAGCAAAAAAGTCAAATTGATGAGCGGCGTAAAGCTGAATAAATTCGTAAGCGGAAAATTGGAAGGCGTAAACCCAACGCGCGATTTATTGCAAAATGATACTTTCTATGAACTGGAAGAAAATCTGGTTACACTAAATGCTAATTTCTTGAAAAATCACCCTGATTTCGAAGTGCTTTCTGTAGACGATATGTTTGCTGCTTTAGAGGAATTTGTTGGACACGAGATTAAGAGAGCTTAGTTTTATAGGTTCAAAGGTTCAGAGCGACATAGGTTCAAAGGTTTTTTTACCACAAAGTTCGCTAAGATTTTTCGCAAAGATTCGCAAAGTTTTTTTAGAAAGAGCCTTCGGCTCGATTTATATTGTAGGGATGGATTTTAATCCATTCTACGTTTTTTCGCAAAGATTTATAATGTCTATAAAATTGCTCGCAAAGTCGCCAAGAAAATAAAACTTTGCGGCTTTGCGACTTTGCGCGATTAATTAAAATTTCTTCAAAGAAAACTTAGGGAATCTTTGTGAAGTGTTCACATTAGTTTCTGAAATAACTTCATTAATTTAGCCTTGAGTGATTTAGCGATTTAAAAAGCCCAAAATGAGATGTAGATACTACCAGATATTCTTTCTTCTTTTTCTTCAGATAGGATTTTCTCAAAATAAAATAAGTCTGTTTTCAGAAATCAATTATAATTCTATTCCTTCGGTATCATTAAGCGATTACAAATCAGTTCAGGAACGTGATAAAAGGTTTCAAAATCCTAATATTGCTCTTGGAATTGGTATTTCGGGTGGAGGTTCGAGAGCGCAGTTTTTTAGTATGGGCGTTCTTTTAGGATTAGAAGAAATTAAGGAAAGTGATGGTCAGCGCAATTTTCTGAATGAGATCGATTATTATTCAACGGTTTCGGGAGGTTGTTTTTCGGCGGGATATTATTTGACTATTCTTAAAAATAAATTGTTCTATGACAATTGTACTTTCAACGAATTCTATTTTTCTAAAGCCGATGCTTATAAGGATTACGTCGATAAATCGGCCAATATATTATCACTTCTAAACAATAGCCGAAACGAAAAAGGTGATAAAATATCGATGACGCAACGCATAGATTCGGATATTTTGCAATATGACGGCACTAATCCCGATAATGTCAATAAGTTTGGAACTCAAATGTTATTGTCGGATTTCTTTGTTTCAAAAGATAGTAAACAAACGCCTTCTTTACCGATGTTTGTGGCAAATGGAACCGCTTTTAACAATGGCGAACGCATTCCGTTTATGCCGCATATTATTCGAGGCTTAAATCTCAATTCGTCTTTGGCGCCCAATAAAGCAGATATTGCATTGAATGAAAATAAGATAAACGACGGATATAATTTTCCGGTTACTTATGCCATTACAGCAAGTTCAGCTTTTCCGGGAGTTCTTCCAAAAGTGAAATTTGGAGTAAAAAACAGAGATAAAATATTATGTATTGTCGATGGCGGCGCTTCAGATAATATGGGATATAAAACTTTGGTAGAATTACTTCATAACGATACCAAAGTTGACGATAAAAATAAAAAAGCAGTTTTTATCGATTGTTTGGGACAAGGAAAAAAAGAACCTTATGTAAATGATGCCAAAATCAAGTTGATTTCGTTGTTTGAAACCGCATCTTTATACACGGTTCAAACTCGATATATGACTTTTGATAAAGATGTCGAAAATACTTTTGAACGCTATAAAATTCCGGTTACAAATTACCAAATCATTGGTTTTACTACGATTCGGGATCATTTATTAAAATTGGATAAAGATCAACCTTATGAAGATTTAGTAATTGAATTAAAAAACACAAATGACGATTCGAGCAGTTGGTCAAAATTATATGCTAATTTCAAGCAAGAACTGCTGAGTAAATTTGGCGAAGACGCCTTTAAAAAAGATAAAGACGGCGAAGTAATCGTTGCAACATTAGATAAAGGAAAATTTAGTGAATTGTCACCGCGACAAATTTTACTTCTATATGAATATGCGTCACATGTCGAAACCAAATTAAGAATTACGCCCGAAGAAAGAGAAATGTTATTGCTTTCCGGACGTTTTGCGACATATTTAAAAACCAATGAATTAAGAGAATTATTGGTTGAGCATAAATAATTATTTCATATAGATTTGCTAAGGCGTTTATTTGGGCTTTTTTGAATCTCGCAAAGACGCGAAGTCGCAAATTTTTTTTGCTTCATGCCGATTTAACAGATTTATTTTAAGTATTGATTATCTATGACTTTAAATTAATCTTTGCGACTTCGCGTCTTTGCGAGATTAATTTATATCTCTTTTAAAGAAAAAATTGCAAATCACTGCAAAACCGTTCCATATCTTCATAGAATAATCTTCAAAATCGTTTTTCCTCATCAACTTTGGCTTATTCTTATGAAACATTTCCTTAAATTTGCTTCCTTATATATAAAAAATACAATAGTTATAAAAATCAAGCTATGTTACAAATCGCATTTATTAGAGAGAATCAGGAGAAAGTAATCAAGGCTTTAGCAAAACGAAATATCGATGCTAAAAGCGTTGTTGAAGAAGTGGTGCAACTAGACGAAAACCGTCGTGCTACACAAGTTGAATTAGATAACACTTTAGCCGAATCTAATAAATTGTCCAAAGATATAGGCGAATTAATGAAAGCGGGTGAGAAATCTAAAGCCGCAATCTTAAAAGAAAAAACCGTTTCATTAAAAGAAAAAAGTAAAGAATTAGGCGAAAAAGCAGAAGCTTTGGCTGTCGAATTGACTCATAAATTATACACGTTACCAAATCTTCCGGCTGATATTGTTCCTGAAGGAAAAACTCCGGATGACAATTTGAATGTTTTCGAAGAAGGAGATATTCCGGTTTTGCATGAAGGTGCACAACCTCACTGGGAATTGGTGAAGAAATACGATATCATCGATTTTGAATTAGGAGTAAAAATTACTGGAGCAGGATTTCCGGTTTACAAAGGAAAAGGTGCTCGTTTGCAACGTGCCTTAATCAATTACTTTTTAGATAAAAATACTGCTGCAGGATATAACGAAGTGCAAGTTCCGCATTTGGTAAACGAAGCTTCAGGTTACGGAACAGGACAATTGCCAGACAAAGAAGGACAAATGTATCACTCAACAATTGATGATTTATATTTGATTCCAACGGCTGAGGTTCCGGTTACGAATTTATTCCGTGATGTTTTATTGAGTGAGACTGAATTACCGGTTTTATATACAGCATATACGCCATGTTTCCGTCGTGAAGCAGGTTCTTATGGAGCACACGTTCGTGGATTAAACCGTTTGCACCAATTTGATAAAGTAGAAATCGTACGTGTTGAACATCCAGATAAGTCTTATGAAGCACTTGACGGAATGGTAGAACACGTAAAAGATATTTTGAAAGAATTGAAATTGCCATACAGAGTTTTACGTTTATGTGGTGGCGATATGGGATTCACATCGGCTTTGACCTATGATTTTGAAGTATTTTCTACGGCGCAGGATCGTTGGTTAGAGATTAGTTCAGTTTCTAACTTTGAAACTTTTCAGGCAAATCGTTTGAAATTACGTTTCAAAGACAAAGACGGAAAAAACCATTTGGCACACACACTTAACGGAAGTTCATTGGCATTACCAAGAGTTTTGGCAGGAATATTAGAAAATTACCAAACTCCGGAAGGAATCGTAATTCCAGAAGTTTTACGCCCTTACTGTGGATTTGATATTATAAATTAAGAATAAAATAAAGTTAATAGTCTCAGTCGCAGTTTTCAGTTTTTTAACTGCGACTGCGACTGAATACTTTTAAAAAATACCATATATGAATGGAATACTAAACTGGAATGTAGATCCAGTTATTGTGATGATAACGGATAGTTTTCCTTTAAAATATTATGGTGCTCTTTTTGCTTGCGGGCTTTTGCTGGGTTATTATATTGTACGAAATATTTACAAAAAAGAGCATTTATCGATAGACAATCTCGATAGTTTACTCGTATATGTAATAGTTGGAACAATTTTAGGCGCACGATTAGGACATTGCTTTTTTTATGAGCCGTCTTATTTTTTGCAACATCCAATAGAGATTCTTTTGCCAATTCAGAAGGTCGCCGGAGTTTATAAATTTGTTGGTTATCAAGGTTTGGCAAGTCACGGAGGATCAATTGGAGTTTTGATTGCGATGGTTTTATATTGTCGCAAATACAAAGTTAAGTTCTTATGGCTTTTGGATAAAATGTCAATTGGAGTTCCTGTTACGGGAGCTTTTATCAGATTTGGGAATTTTATGAATTCTGAAATCTACGGAAAACCAACGAACGGAAATTGGGGAGTTGTTTTCGAAAGAGACGACATGATTCCAAGACATCCAACGCAATTGTATGAAGCATTTGCGTATTTGTTGATTTTTGTAATTTTATATTGGATGTATAAATCCGATAAAATTAGAAAAGCCGACGGATTAATTTTCGGATATTTCCTAACATTATTGTTCTTAGCCAGATTTATAATTGAATATTTTAAAGAAAATCAAGAAGCGTGGGAAAACAGTATGCCAATTAATATGGGGCAAATATTGAGTATTCCATTTATTTTAATTGGTTTAGCTTTGATAGTTTGGAAATCGAAAGAAAATAAGGTAGCTTAGAACTAGTATTCAGTCGCAGTCTCAGTTTGATTGCATTGAAAACTAAAAAAAAAGACTGAATTATGAAAAACATCTTTATCTATATCGTTCTGTTGTGGTCTACTTTTGCATTAGCACAAAATGAGCAACTTGCGCAATATTACTACGATAAAGGTGATTTCGAAAAAGCTAAAATCAGTTATGAAGAGCTTTTAAACAGCGCACCATCCAATACACAATATTTTTTAAGAACCGTAGATTGTTATCAGCAATTGCAACAATTTGATGTGGCTCAAAAAGCCATTCAGGAACGGTTTAACAGATATAAGCAAGGTGTTTTTTTAGTGGAATTAGGATATAATTTCCAATTACAGAAAAACGACGCTAAAGCTAAGAATTACTACGAACAGGCGATCGAAAAAATCAAAACCAGTCCGAATGATGTTTACGGAATCGGAAATTCTTTTGAGAAAAAAGTGTTGCTTGAATATGCTTTAAAAGCATATCAAACGGCAATGCAGGTTCAGCCGAGTTATAATTTTAATTTTCAAATAGGAATGCTTTATGGACAGTTAGGAAAAACGGATCAAATGATCGAACTTTTATTAACAGAATCCTATAATAATCCTCAGAATGCTAATTTAATTCAGACGCAATTATCGCGTTTTATGAGTGGTGAAACAGATAATACCGCTTTTAAAGATGCAATGCGTAAAGCTTTAATCCTGAGAACTCAAAAAGATCAGGATGTATTTTGGAATCACTATTTAAGTTGGTTTTATGTACAGCAAAAAGAATTCGGAAAAGCCTTTATTCAGGAAAAAGCCATTTACAAACGTGAACCCGAATCTCTTTCAAGTATTGTAAATTTAAGTCAGTTTGCAATGAACGAAGATGATACGGATACGGCAGAAGAAATCCTGAATTTTATCCTTCAAAATACCAAAGATTTGGATTTATTAATGCAGACGAATTCGTATTTAATGCAAATTAAAATCGACAAAGCACAGGAAAAAGACTATCCAATTATCAATGCTGAGTTACAACAATTGCTCACAACCTATGAAATAACTCCTTTTACCTTATCTTTGCAAATAATTCAGGCGCATTTCCTGGCTTTTAATCTAAAAAAGACGGAAGAAGGCAAGGCAATTATTAAAAAAGCGCTGGAATTAAATTTGAATGATTATCAGGAAGCAGATGCAAAAATGGAGTTGGCAGACATCTTGCTTTTGGAAGAAAAATACAATCAGGCGTTGATTTATTATTCGCAAATTCAGTTGGATTTAAAGAATGATGTAATGGCGCACGAAGCAAGTTTAAAAGCTGCAAAAACGAGTTATTATAAAGGCGATTTTGAGTGGGCTTTAAAACAATTTAAAGAGTTGAAAGCAGCAAATACACAATTGATTGCCAATGATGCTCTTGAATATTTTTTATTGATTAATGATAATACAGTTGCAGATTCGACACAAACGGCTTTAAAGCAGTTTGCAAAAGGTGATTTTTTGATGTATCAGAATAAAAAACCGGAAGCAATTGCGCAGTTTCAGAGCATTCTGAAAACCTATAAAGGACAAGAAATCGAAGCCGTGACATTGTTGCGTTTAGGTAAAGTTTATGAAAGTCAGAAAGATTATAATTCGGCTTTAAGCCAATACCAACAGATTATTGACAATCATAGTGACGGAATTTATGTAGATGAAGCGCTGTTTTTTTCGGCAGAGATTTACAACGATGAATTGCAGGATATAGAAAAGGCAAAACCTTTGTATGAGAAGGTAATTTTTAACCATCAGGATAGTATTTACTTTGTTGATGCAAGAAAAAAATACCGACAATTAAGAGGAGACAAGAATTTATAGTTTGGTTGAACAGTTTATTCGGTTAAACGTTTAACCGAACAAATGATTAAAAAAGAATTACCAATATGAGGATTTGTTTTTAAGAGTCTGGAAAGTAAAAAAGCTCAGAACCTTAGAACCTTAGAATCTCAGAACCTTGAAAAGAAATGATTATTTACAACGTTACCACTAATATACACGAAAGCGTTCACGACCAATGGTTAAAATGGATGCAGGAAAAACACATACCGGAAATTCTGGCAACTCAAAAGTTTTCTTCGGCACGAATTGTAAAAGTTTTGGTGAATGAAGAAATGGGTGGAATTACTTATTCTGTTCAATATGTTACCGATAGCAAAGAAACTTTAGAGAAATATTATATCGAAGATGAACCGGAATTTCACAGAGAAGCTTTGGGATTATTTGCCGATAAAATGCTTTCTTTCAGAACGGAATTAGAAGTGATTTCGGAACATTAGGATCGCCCGCCGATTTTACGGATTAAACTGATTTACGCAGATTATTAGATTTTAAAATTTGCGGCAAAACATAAAAATAAATAAAACTTTGCATCTTAGCGCCTTTGCGGCAAACTTGGTAAGAAAGAAAAGTTTAGTGTCTTTGTAAAAAAGGCAAAACAAAAAGATGAAATGGAAAAAGTAAAAGCCAAAAAACATTTAGGACAACACTTCCTGAAAGACGAAAGTATCGCTAAAGCAATTGCTGATACTTTAAGTTTAAAAGGATACGATGAGGTTTTAGAAATAGGACCAGGAATGGGTGTATTGACTAAGTATTTGCTTGACAAACCAATTAATACACACGTGATTGAGATTGATGGAGAATCTGTGGTGTATTTGGGTGAAAATTATCCAAAACTAAAAGATAAGATTATCTCTCAGGATTTCCTGAAATACAATATAAACGAGGTTTATGAAAATAAACAATTCGCTATTATTGGGAATTTTCCCTATAACATTTCTACGCAAATTGTTTTTAGGACTTTAGAATTTAAACATCAGATTCCGGAATTTTCGGGGATGTTTCAAAAAGAAGTTGCTGAAAGAATATGCGAGAAAAAAGGCTCAAAAGCGTACGGAATCTTATCTGTATTAGCACAGGCTTTCTATGATACTGAGTATTTGTTTACGGTAGATGAAAACGTTTTTATTCCTCCGCCCAAGGTGAAGTCGGGTGTGATGAAAATGACCCGAAAGGAAGATTATAGCCTTCCGTGTGGAGAAAAGTTGTTTTTTACAGTTGTAAAAACGGCTTTTCAGCAAAGACGAAAAACATTACGTAACAGTTTGAAAACATTAAATTTATCAGATGAATTGCGATTAGACACTATCTTTGATAAACGTCCGGAGCAATTAAGTGTAGACGAATTTATTGTTTTGACTCAAAAAATAGAAGCCGATGGAGTTTAAAATCAGTAAAGAGCTAATTAAACAAATAGCTCAACTCATTCAAGCTAAAAACAACAAAGAGCTCGAGATTTTATTAAATGACATGCATCACGCGGATTTTGCTGAAATCCTTGATGAAATTGACATTGATGAAGCAACTTATATATTCAAGGTTTTAGATAGCGAAAAAACGGCTGAAATTCTTCTGGAATTAGAAGACGATTTACGTGAACAAATCTTAAACCGACTTTCGCCTAAAGAAATTGCCGAAGAGCTGGACGAACTTGAAACCAATGATGCGGCAGACATTATTGGAGAACTTTCAAAAGATAGAAAAGCAGAGGTAATCTCCGAACTTCAGGACGTAGAACACGCAAAAGGAATCGTTGACTTATTGCGTTACGACGAAGATACTGCCGGAGGTATCATGCACAAAGAGTTAGTGAAGGTTAATGAAAACTGGAACGTACTTACTTGCGTGAAAGAAATGCGTATTCAGGCAGAAAATGTTTCCAGAGTACATTCGATTTATGTTGTTGACGATGAAAATAGACTTAAAGGCAGATTATCGCTTAAAGATTTATTGACAACTTCTACAAAAACGCAAATTTCGGATATTTATATTCGAAAATTATATCATGTAAATGTTGAAACGCCAGATGTCGAGGTAGCTCGTATGATGGATAAATATGATCTGGAAGCAATTCCGGTTGTGGATGAATTAGGACGTTTGGTTGGTCGCATTACAATTGATGATATTATCGACGTAATCAAAGACGAAATCGAGAAAAGAGATACTGAAGATATTCAGAAATTCGGGGGATTGGAAGCCTTGGAATTACCTTACGTTCAAACGCGTTTGGGCGAAATGGTTAAAAAGAGAGCTACCTGGCTTGTTGTTTTATTTATTGGAGAAATGTTCACGGCTTCGGCGATGGGATTTTTTGAAGGTGAAATTGAAAAAGCAGTTGTATTGGCATTATTTGTTCCGCTTATTATTTCGAGTGGAGGAAATTCCGGTTCACAAGCAGCGACTTTGATCATTCGTGCAATGGCGTTGAAAGAGTTAACACTAAAGGATTGGTGGTATGTAATGAAGAAAGAAATTGCATCAGGTTTTTTATTAGGCGCAATTTTAGGAATTGTTGGTTTCATTAGAATTATGGTTTGGCAGCAAACTGGTCTTTATGAATACGGCGAACATTGGTTAGCAATTGGAGCAACGGTTTCGCTTTCATTAGTATTTATTGTTTTGTGGGGAACACTTTCAGGATCAATGATACCTTTTTTACTGAAAAGACTCAAACTGGATCCGGCAACTTCATCGGCGCCATTTGTGGCTACTTTGGTAGATGTAACAGGATTAGTAATCTATTTTACGATCGCTTCTTTATTATTAAAAGGAAAACTGCTCTAAGAATAATGTAGATGCATAAATTTTGTGCGGGGTTTGTTTATACGATCACAAATCTTAAATCGTCTATAAAGGAACGCGGATTAAACTGATTCGCTATCGCGAAAATGCGGATCAAAACGGATTTTTCATCTATTATTTTTAAAAATCCGTTTTCATCGGCGTTTTTACTTTTGTAAATCCGTATCATCCATGGTTCTTTCGAAAAGAGTTTGATAGAATAATGCTTTTGAAATAGCTATAATGATTCTTGGCTTTTAGATTTTTGCCACAAATTGATGGATTGCAGTGATTTAATATCTGTAAAATCTGCGTAATTTACATGCCGAAAAAATCTGCTATTACTCAGCCAAAAATAAATCAAAAAACCAACCAAGAATGAAAGTACATATAATTGGAGGAGGAAACCTGGGAGTTTCTATCGCCTTGGGAATTGCAAAGTTCTCTAAAAGTAATCAGGTTACGGTTACACGAAGAAATATCGCAATTATTCAATATTTATCAGAATATGGAATCACGGTTTCATCAGATAATAAACATAATATTCAAGAAGCGGATGTGGTGATTTTAACTATAAAACCATATCAGGTTGATACCGTTTTTGCTGAAATTTTACCTGTAATCAAAGGAAAAACTATTGCATCTGCAGTAAGTGGTTTATCTCTCGATATGCTTCAGGAAAAAACAAATAATGAATATCCGGTAATACGCATTATGCCAAATATCGCGGCACAATTTGGAGAGTCAGCGACTTGTATTTCTTTCCCTGAAAAGGACAGAGAAAAAGCTTTACCAATTGTAGATTTATTTCAGGATTTAGGAACGGCTCCGGTTATTGACGAAAAGTTAATGGATGCTGCAACTGTTCTTGGTGCATGCGGAACGGCATATGCTTTAAGATATATCCGTGCTTCAATGCAAGCCGGAATCGAAATAGGATTTGATTCGAATACAGCTTTGGCAATTGCGGCACAAACTGTAAAAGGAGCTGCAAAAATGTTGTTAGAGGAAAAAGTACATCCGGAACAATTAATCGATCGTGTAACAACGCCTCAAGGCTGCACAATCGTTGGTTTGAACGAAATGGAACATAATGGCTTTAGTTCGTCTTTGATCAAAGGAATCAAAACTTCTTTGAAACAGATTAAAGGTTAGTTTCTAAGAGAAAATCCAACATAAAAAAATCCCAAATTCCAATTATTGAAGTTTGGGATTTTTTTATGGAGTCTCGTAAACCTGAGAGGTTTTTAAAATCTGTCGGGTTTGTCGTTTTAAAGGATGATGCCTAAAGTTTGTGAAACCTTTGTCAAAGTTTTAAACTTTGACAAAGGTAAATATGTGTAAAGAATGATGTTTCTATTGAAGGTTAATAATGCTGTTTTACGTCCTTAGTTTCTGGAATATTCAATTAGATTAGCTACTTCTTCTTTGTTTAGAGTTTTTGAAAATGTCATTTTATGGTAATCAATTCCAAATTCTTCAATTTTTGTACTATCAATTTTATTCTTTTTATTCGTTAACCATTTTACAAAAACTAAAGAATCTACTTTTTGTAATGCTGGTCCTGTAGATCTGGAATGTTTTTTATGGCAAGCTGCACAATTCGCATTAAAAATTTCTTTTCCTTTTGTTGCTTTTTCTGTTAAATTAGGTGTTCCACAAAAGTCAGGAACTGGCATTCTGCAATCAAAAGCTGGCGGAACGTAAGTTTTTATCTGGTAGAATATTACTCCAATTAAGAGAATAATAAGTGTTATTGATGAAAGAAGTATTTGTTTTATTTTTTTCATTTAGCAAAGAAATCATTTAAAAGCTCCAATGACAATTGTGCTGGAATTTGTGATTTTTTATTGTCGTCTTTTTGTTATGCAAAAACCTCAAAATGTTCGACTTTTTCCTCAAACTCCAGGAGAAAGTCATCATCTTCAGGATAATATTTAGCCTTTTCATAATCTTCGCCTGCAAAGTTTTTAATCACTTCGAGGTTCTCCCAATAGGTAATAAGTGTAAAATGAGCTTCGTTGTTTTTGATATTTCTTAAAAATGATAATTTTATAAAACCTGACGTTTTTGAATAGTCAGGAATTGCTGTGTTTTTTATGAATTGAGTATAAGTTTCATAATTTCCAATTCTTGTTTTTCCGTGCCAGATTCTCGCAATCATAATAGTAAGTTTTATTTCTTAATCAACTGTATGTATTTCCTTCCACATTCTGAAATCTTGGTATACGAATTCATAGCATTGCCATAATTCTGAATAGTTATGGTGTCTTTTACATAACTCGCATCAATTCCAACAGGAATTTCTAATGCTTCTTTTGAGTCAGAAATAGAATCAGTTTCATCTTCATTGCTGATGTCACCTTCGTAATCATCCCATTTTATGCCTTCTAAAACAATATATTTTTCTCCGGATTCATTTGTAGAGAAAGTTGCTTTGCCTTTTACTTTTCGAAGTTTAGTTTTTAGAAAATACACATAATCACTTTTTATTTTAGCGATTTCAAGAGAAATTTCGCATTCGTCAGTGCTATTTGGATCTGGTTCTGTTTTGTATAAACCTTCAATAGATTCATCTTTTTTGTTTGTCAAATCGATAAGGACTTCTTTAGAATTGTTTTCGTCTGTGACACTTTTTGATTTATCCTTACAGGCAGAAAATAGTAGAAAAGACAATACTATAATTGTGATTTTATAAAAAGACATTGTCATGTTAAATGGTTTTTTTCTTCGATACAGTATATTTCAAATAAACTAATCCAAAAATTCCGGAAAGTATTGAAGCGATCAAAATAGCGATTTTAGAAAACACAATAGTTTCAGGATCTTTAAAAGCTAAAATCGTGATGAAGATTGACATTGTAAAACCAATTCCGCCTAACATTCCTGCGCCCAGAATATGTGCCCATTTCAGACTTTTAGGCAAAGAACATAATCCCGCACTTACTCCAATAGAAGAGAAAAGTAAAATTCCCAGAGGTTTTCCAATTACTAAACCTAAGATTATTCCAAATGTGTTTGGATGATTCAATCCTTCGTGCCAGTCAGATTCAATAGCGATGCAAGTATTGGCAATGGCAAATAATGGCAAAATGAAGAAAGCAACGGGTTTGTGTAAAAAGTGCTGTAGTTTATACGACGACGAATTCTCGCCACCATCGCCAAACGGAATTACAAAAGCCAAAATAACTCCTGTAATTGTCGCATGAACTCCTGAGTTTAACATAAAATACCACATTACGATACCTCCAATTAAATATGGAATCAGGTTTTGAACTTTCATTCGATTCAAAATAAATAAGATTATCCAAATTCCTAAGGCAATGGCAAGATTTATAAAAGAAATTGTAGTAGTGTAGAAAACGGCAATCACGATAATGGCACCTAAATCGTCAATAACTGCCAAAGCAGTTAGAAACACTTTTAGCGATGATGGAACTTTCTTTCCTAAAAGAGATAAAATTCCGATTGCAAAAGCAATGTCTGTAGCCATTGGGATTCCAGCTCCGTTTTGAGTTGCGGTTCCAAAATTTAAAGCTAGGAAAATTGCTGCAGGAATAAGCATTCCGCCAAGAGCTGCCATAATTGGTAAAGAGGCATTTTTGATGCTGGATAATTCGCCATGATAAATTTCGCGTTCCAATTCTAGTCCAATCAACAAAAAGAAGATTGTCATTAATCCATCATTAATCCAATGTGTGATTGAATGTCCGTTTATATCTTTTTCCCAAAAAGCGATGTATTCTGTCTGAAAAGAAGAATTGGCGAGATAAAGTGATATAATAGTGACAAAGAGTAATAATATTCCTCCTGATTTTTCATTTTCAAAAAAGGCTTTAAAAGTCTTGGTTAGTTTCATATTGGAGGGGAATTATAATTTAGAAAGGATAAATTCATCGAAAGTCGGCGAATCGTAATATTTTCAAAGTTAAAAAAAATTATAGCCAATAAAAAATTCTGAAGGCGGTTAAGATCAAAGTGTTTGTGTCTAATGACTTGAGTATTGTTGTAAAGTCACAATTTTTTGAACTTGAAACCTGAAACTTTTCAGGATTGCTAATAAATAATTAACCGTATTTTTGTTTTATAAAATTAAAAAGTAATGAGCATAAAAATTCTTCACATCGATAGCAATCATCCTATTTTATGGCAACAATTAGAAGATGCCGGTTTTGAAAATCACGCCGATTTTAAATCTTCAAAAGAAGAAGTTGAATCTAAAATTCAGGATTATAACGGAATTGTAATCAGAAGTCGTTTTAAAATTGATAAAACGTTTCTGGATAAAGCTACCAATTTGCAGTTTATTGCCAGAGTTGGTGCAGGTTTAGAAAGTATCGATTGTGATTATGCCGAGACAAAAGGAATTCACTTAATTGCTGCTCCGGAAGGTAATCGCAACGCTGTTGCAGAACATTCTTTAGGCGTAATTTTGTCGTTATTCAATAATTTAAATCAGGCTGATGCCGAAATAAAAGCGGGACATTGGAATCGTGAAAGTAATCGTGGTCATGAACTTGATGGAAAAACCGTTGGAATTATTGGTTACGGAAACATGGGAAAAGCCTTTGCTAAAAAACTTCGTGGTTTTGAAGTAGAAGTTTTGTTTCATGATATTCTGGAAAATATAGGCGACGAAAATGCCAGACAAGTTTCATTGAAGGAATTGCAGCAAAAAGCAGATGTTTTGAGTTTACATCTTCCTTGGACTCCGGAAACGGATAAAATGGTAGATTCTGATTTTATAAATGCGTTTTCGAAGCCATTTTGGATTATAAATACTTCGCGCGGTAAAAATATTGTTACGGCAGATTTGGTTGAAGCTATGAAGGCTAAAAAGATTCTGGGAGCAGGTTTGGATGTTTTAGAGTATGAGAAATTATCTTTTGAAACGTTATTCCAGGATAAAAATACTCCGGAAGCTTTTCAATATTTACTGGAAGCCAAAAATGCCTTGTTGACGCCTCATATTGCCGGTTGGACTTTTGAGAGCCACGAGCGTTTGGCGCAGGTTATAGTAGATAAAATTAAAGCGGTTTATAATAAGTAAATTATTTAAAGACCAAGTTTTGATTGCATTGTAGTTTTTAGAATTAAATAACGAGTTTTTTCTGTAGAATTTTTAGGCTAGAATTAGTTTTTAATGTTAATTTTTAATAATATTGTTTCTAAATAAGGAGTGACCGAAAATCCTAAGAGTAGGACATAACCAATTAATTTTAACTAATAAAAAATGGAAAACGAATTTAAAGAAACGTCTAATAATTTTAATGAACCAATTCCAGTATTTAAAGTAGATCCTATTATGGTATTGCTTTTTGGGTTTTTAACTTGTGGATTATACTTAATTTATTGGAATATTAAAGTATCTGAAGTTTTTAATGCCGTTGCAGGAAGAGAAGTTATCTCACAGCCTATTGCAATTTTTGCAGGATGTTGTATGCCGGTAAATATTTATTTTTATTATTTGGCTGGAAAAGAAGCGTTGCCAAAAGTTTATGAGAAAACTGGAGAGCTTCAAAAAGATCAGTCAACTTTATTAATTGTTTTAGGATTCTTTTTTCCTATTGCAGCAGCAATGATTGTACAAGGTGATATCAACAGATTATACAAATAATAACAGAACAAAGCGTAAAATTTACGGAATTATCGGTGCAGCAATTACACTGATAGTTCCGTTTTTTTTGATGCTTGATAATCATAACAACCATTTAGAATCTGATCAGTCGTTTTGCCCTTTCAAGATGGTTACAGGTTTTCCTTGTCCAGGTTGTGGGATTACAAAATCATTGGTTTATTTTTATCAGGGAGATATTTACAAGTCACTTAGTTATCATATTTTAGGACCTTTTGTTATTGTATTTTGCTGGCTTACTATTATTGTTTTGACAACAGAAATTATAACTAAAAAAGAATATTTTACAAGCCTTTTATATAATAGAAAATTGGCCTACAATCTGGCTTATTTTTTAGCTTTTTATCATTTTATCCGATTGATTCTTTTTGTCAAAAATAATTCGTTTGATGATATATTGCATCAATCCATTTGGTTTTAAAAGACAGGAAAACCTTTTTTAAAGAAGTTTAATTAACTAATAACACTATAAAAATGGAAAACACTAAAACAGAGCATTGGAACAATCCTCCGGTTCATCGTGAAGAGAATAAAAAGGTTGTAGCAGGAATTCTAGCTATTTTATTAGGTTTTTTGGGTATTCATAAATTTTATTTAGGATATACAAAAGAGGGGATTATTCAAATTTTATTGAACATTATATTTGGCATTGGAGGTTTAATTGGTATAATCGAAGGGATAATTTATCTCACTAAAACTGATGAAGATTTTTATCAAACATATCAGGTTGGCCAAAAGCCTTGGTTTTAAAACATAAAAAAATCCCATTTGCCACGGCGAATGGGATTTTTTCTTTTTAAGGATATAATGATAAATATCTTTTTCTTTTGTTTTAATGACTTTTAATGGACGTTTCCAGTTCTTTTGCAAAGTAATTTGCATCTCTTTATAAACGAAGTTTAATTGTTCTCTTTAAAGAGATTTAAATGTATGTCAGGTTATATTTTAATCTCAAAAAATAAAGATTTTGTAAATTGGTTAGGAAGGAACATCCGGACTAGTTTTGAGGAAAAAATTGTAATTAAAAAATCCCATTACGCCATGGCGGAATGGGATTTTAATTTTATAATAATCGCTGTAATTAATCTTCTTTCTCAGATAATTTGCGCTCCAATTCTATTTGAAATTCTTCGATAACCGGTTTCATGGTGCTTTCCGGAATATCTGCGATTCTAATGTACATTAAACCATCGATAGCATTATTGAATAGAGGATCGACGTTAAAAGCAACAACACGTGCGTTTTGCTTGATGTACTTTTTGATTAAAACAGGTAAACGTAAATTTCCCGGTTCTAATTCATCAATGATTTTATCAAACTTATTCAAATCAGATTCTGCTTCATCGAATATAAAATCTTTATCAGCATCTTTCAGTTTTACTTTATAAGCCTTTTTCGGGTGAATATATTGTGCAATATAAGGATCATAGTAATTAGACTTCATGAACTCAATCATTAATGATTTCGAAAAGTCAGAGAATTGATTACTAATACTCACACCACCTAATAAATATTTATGCTCAGGATAACGTAATGTTGTATGAATAATACCTTTCCATAATAAGAACAAAGGCATTGGTTTTTGCTGATATTCTTTGATGATAAACGCACGACCCATTTCGATCGATTTATGCATCATATCATGTAATTCTGGTTCAAATCTAAATAAATCATTCAAATAGAAACCTTCAATTCCGTATTTACGATAAATCTCAGAACCTAATCCCATGCGGTAAGCACCAGCAATTTTTTTAGTTTCATCGTCCCATAAAAACATATGGTGATAATATTGGTCAAATTTATCTAAATCGATAGATTCATTTGTTCCTTCGCCAACTTCACGAAAAGTGATTTCACGCAAACGACCAATTTCGTGCAAAACATTCGGAATAGATTTCGCTCTTGCAAAAAATACCTCGTAATTTTTACTTTGTAACAAACGGCAATCGCTGTTTCTTAGCATATTTACCTCGTCAAGCATTTTAGATTCACTTGCAGGCGTTACGATTTTTTTAGGTGCTTTTGGTATTTTTAAACTTGCAGTATCTAGTAGTTTGCTGTCCTTTTCGAAAGGATTTGCAAGCATGTAGGTTTTCTTTCTTAAAAATTCTGAGTATTCTTCAAACGATTCAATTTCGTTTTGCTCATTTACAGAAATCGGTTTCCCAATACGAACTTTAATCACACGATCTTTCTGCGTAAGCAATTCTGATGGTAATTTTGCAGTTCGCAAAGTATCATCAATTTTAGAAAGCCAATAAAACAACTTACTGTTTTTTGCGTGAAAATAAATTGGAACTACAGGAACTTTAGCTTTACGAATTAACTTCAAAGCGCCTTCTTCCCAAGGTTTGTCTACAACTAGTTTTCCATCTTTATAGGTAGAAACTTCCCCGGCAGGGAAAATTCCCAACGGTTTTCCATCGCTTAAATGACGCAAAGTTTCTTTGATTCCAACAACGCTCGATTTAGCATCCTTATGATTTTCAAAAGGATTAACCGGCATTATATATTTTTTAAGCGGAACAATTCTGTGTAATAAAAAGTTAGCGATTATTTTGAAATTTGGTTCTCTTTCGAGCATTAATTTCAAAAGCAAAATACCATCAATTCCTCCAAGCGGATGATTTGAGATGGTAATATACGCGCCATCTTTAGGTAAACGTTTTAAATCTTCTTCCGGAATTTCGAATTTAATTTCCATTTCATCCAAGATCCCATTCAAAAACGCAACATCCTCTAAATGTTTATTATGATCGTAAATTTTATTAAGGGTAGAGATCTTAAGAACCTTCATAAGAATCCAGCCTGAAAAAGTACCAAGAACTCCGTACTTCTCAACATTTATTGCCTTTGCAACTTCTTTCGCGGTAACTAAACCCATGTACTATTTTTAATTTATTAGAGCAGCGAACAAAGATAACAAAAAACTCTACTTTTCGTTGATTCAAACACAAACTTTCCACTTTTTTATTACATTTGGAATCCTAAAAAAAACACTGATGAAAATTATTTCTTATAATGTAAACGGAATACGTGCCGCAATTACCAAAGGTTTTATCGAATGGCTGCAACATGCTAATCCAGATGTGATTTGTCTTCAGGAAATAAAAGCTACACAAGAGCAAATTCCCGTAGACGACATTACTGCTGCAGGTTATCCGTATCAATATTATTATCCGGCTACCAAAAAAGGCTATAGTGGTGTGGCTATCTTATCTAAAATAAAACCAAACAACGTTGTTTTTGGAACCGGAATTCATCACATGGATTTTGAAGGTCGTAACCTTCGTGCTGATTTTGACGATTGTTCTGTAATGAGTTTATACCTTCCGTCAGGAACAAATATTGAAAGATTAGATCATAAATTTATGTTTATGGATGATTTTCAAACCTACATCAACGAATTAAAACTTACGATTCCAAATCTTATTATTTGTGGTGATTACAACATTTGCCACGAAGCTATAGATATTCATGATCCGGTACGTAATAAAACTGTTTCAGGATTTCTTCCGGCAGAACGTGCTTGGCTTGACGGATTTATGAAGTCTGGTTTCATTGATAGTTTCCGCCATTTCAATAAAGATCCGCATCATTATTCTTGGTGGAGTTACCGTGCTGGCGCCAGAGGAAACAATAAAGGTTGGCGTATCGATTATAATTTGGTAAGCGATTCTTTGCAACATCGTTTAAAACGTGCTGTTATTCTTCCGGATGCTGTACATTCAGATCATTGTCCGGTTTTAGTTGAGATAGAATAAAAGTGGTATTGTTCTTGTTGAGTGAATAGCAGTTTTAAGTGTCAAAATTGACATTGTTATTGTTGTTGAATTTTGACATTGTTAGATTATTAATACCCTCCAAATAAAAAACAGTATGATTAAAAAGGCCTCTATCGGATTACTAGTTGTAGCCATGTCTATGACTTCATGTGTATCCAAGAAAATTTACAACGATCTTGAAACAAAATATTCAGATCTAAAAAAAGAAAATCGCTCAATTGCTGATGAAAATGCAAGTTTGCAAAAATCAAAAAATCAGTTAGAATTAGATCGTGATGCTTTAACAAAAGATCTAAACGATACAAAAGCTGATCTTGCAAAACAAAAAGCGGACTTGGCTGCAGCACAAAATAAATATAAGGTTTTACAGGATTCTTATAATGCATTAGAGAAAAACAGCAATGATGCATTAGAAAGCAATATGGCTAAAAACCGTGAATTGTTAGCGCAATTAGAAGCAAAATCTAAAAAATTAGCCGACGAACAAGCACGTTTGGATAAAACAGCAAGTCGTCTAAACGAACTTGAAGCTATGATTGCAGCAAAAGAAGCTGCGATGAAAAAATTAAAAGAAACTTTATCTAAAGCCTTAAACGGTTTTGAAGGTAAAGGTCTTACTGTAGAACAGAAAAATGGAAAAGTATACGTTTCTATGGAAAACAAATTGCTTTTCAACTCAGGAAGTTGGGCAGTTGGAGTAGAAGGTAGAAAAGCAGTTGTAGAATTAGGAAAAGTTTTGGGTGATAATCCGGATCTTTCGGTTCTTATTGAAGGACACACAGACGATGATCCTTATGCAGGTTCAGGTCCAATTGCAAACAACTGGGATTTATCTACAAAAAGAGCAACTGCAATTGTGGCTATTTTAAGTGAAAACACTAAAATCAACAAACAAAAATTAACAGCAGCAGGTCGCAGCGAATTTTCTCCGCTTGCAAGTAATGCAACTCCGGAAGGAAAAGCTAAAAACCGTAGAATCGAAATCATCTTAACGCCAAGATTAGATGAAATCGCTGAAATGCTTAATAGTATTAATTAAGGTTCTGAGGCACTGAGTTGCTAAGGTTCTAAGATTTTTTATATAGAAAGGCTTGAAGTTTATACTTTGAGCCTTTTTTCGTTTTTAGACTTTCGCGCAAGGTTTTCTAGTGTTTGTAGAAATTGGTGGTATTATTGTTAGAATTGTGTGTAGTCCCATACGGGACATTGTTATTGTGTGTAAACAATAGTCTACCGATATTTAATCTCTACGAGATAACTTGAAACACTAAGTATTTTAGAATGCTTTTAATCTTGTAATAAGTTATCTGAGAAAATACAATTTTGAGAAATACTCCGTTAGGAGTTAAATGTTGGTAGAAAAATGTTGGTAAAAAAGAAAAGCCACCCCGAAATGTTGTCCCGTAGGGACTATACATGTTTCGTGAAATTAAAAAAAAGTATGAGATATTTAGAAAAGCAAAAGATAGTTAATCCAAATTTTTTAGAAGAAAAGGACTTATTCTTGACAGAATATAATAAAATGGTGGAAGCAGGCTTGGATGATGTAAAATATAATAGATTAATTTCGAAAGATGATCTGGAGAGAGAAATGTTAGATTGGGATAATGATTAGATGTAATTGAATTTACATTCTTATTCTTTTTTTAACTTTTTTCAGATTTCCGTTTGAAAAATTCTCGTCGTATATTTGAGTTTTATAATTATTAAGCTGAAAGCTTAGAAAAAAAACTTAGCGACTCAGATCCTTAGCAACTTAGAACCTCAAAAAAAAATGAAATACACAACATTACCCAACACGGATATAAAAGTTAGTAAAATAAACCTCGGAACGATGACTTTCGGGCAACAAAATACCGAAGCGGAAGGACATCAACAAATGGATTATGCACTTGAAAGAGGCGTTAATTTTTTTGATACTGCCGAAATGTATTCTGTTCCGGCACGTGAAGAAACTTACGGAAGTACAGAGAAAATAATCGGAACCTGGTTTAAGAAATCGGGAAATCGTGACAAAGTGGTTTTGGCATCTAAAATTGCGGGCCCAAATCCGAATTTCACGTATATGCGTGAAAAGGGAGATTTTTCTCCGGAAAGTATTAAATATGCTGTAGAAAATAGTTTAAAACGTCTGCAAACAGATTATATCGACTTATATCAAATGCATTGGCCGGAAAGATTGACGAATTATTTTGGACAACGCGGATTTAAAGATCATGATGCAATTTGGGAAGATAATTTCAGAACCGTTTTAGAAACTTTTGACGAATTAATCAAAGAAGGAAAAATAAAACACATTGGAGTTTCTAACGAAAATGCTTGGGGAATGATGCGTTTTCTGGAAGAAAGCAAATATCACAACTTACCAAGAATCAAAACGGTTCAAAATCCTTATAACTTATTGAATCGCCTTTTTGAAGTTGGTTCTGCCGAAGTTTCTAAATATGAAAATGTTGGTTTATTGGCTTATTCTCCTTTGGCTTTTGGAGTTTTAACGGGTAAGTTTTTAACTGGAGAAGCACATCCAAACGCGAGAATCAATCTTTTTCCGCAATACACACGTTATAATAGTGAACAATGTACACAGGCAACAAAATTGTATCAGGAAATCGCTCATAAACATGGTTTGACTTTAACCGAACTGGCAATGGGTTTTGTGTTGCAACAACCGTTTTTAACGAGTGCTATTATTGGTGCAACAACAATGGAACAATTAAAAGAAAACATCGATACAATTGATGTGTTTTTATCAAAAGAAATTTTAACTGAGATTGCTGCAGTTCAGGCGATAATTCCTGATCCTGCACCGTAAGTTATTATGTCGCGAAGACTTGGTTGATATTTATTTAATCTCGCAAAGACGCAGAGTCGCAAAGTTTTTTTCATAGCCCCTAGCTTCAGCTAGGGGAATAAGATTGATATAAAAAGGGCTTTAGCCAAACTGTATTGTTTGGCTAAAGCCCTTTTTATTTGCTTTATATTTTCATCCAGCTGAAGCTGGACGCAATTCAACTTAACAGCCAAACTTTGCGACTCTGCGTCTTTGCGAGATTAAATAAAACCTCGTGTCTTTGTGTCTTCGGTAACCTACAAATCAAATTCGTCGCTAATAGATAAAGAATCTGCTGGAACTGCTGTAGAATCCGGAGCTTTAATACGTATCAATGAACGGGCATTTCCTGATATATAAACAGGTAATTGACCAAGTGTGTCTTCGGGAATTAATAAACCACGACGGAACATTAAGTTTCTCAAGAATTTTTGATTCTTTACTGCGAAATCTTTCAAATTGCCCTGATCATTAAACTGATACATGAATTTTCTAGGTTTCGGAATAATCGTTGCCAAAAACAAACATTCATCAACATTTAAAGCCGAAGGACTTTTTTGGAAGTAGAAATGACTTGCTTCGCCAATTCCGTATACATTTGGTCCCCATTCTATGATGTTGAAATAAACTTCGAGCATTCTTTCTTTGCTTACAACTCGATTGTTTTCAAGAATATAAACCAATAAGATTTCTTCTAACTTTCGCGAAAGCGTTTTTTCGCGTGTCAGGAAAACGTTTTTAATTAGCTGCATACTAATTGTGCTGGCGCCACGAGAAAACTTTTTAGTTCTGATATTTTTTAGAATAGATTGTTTGAAAGCTTCATTTATAAAACCGCGATGTGAGAAGAACGATGGATCTTCGGTCGTAAGAACGCATTTTCTTAAATAAGGCGAAATCTGATCTAATGGCGTATAATTAGGATTTGCATTTCCAACCAAAACCGGACGTTGCAACACATTTTGAATAATGGCGCGATAGACAAATTCACCGTTTAATTTATTTAAATCGGCTTCGCCATATTTGGTGATTTTTAAATCTTCCTTGTTTAGTTTACTGTCAAAAACTAAAGTATTCGGTTTGTTTTTATTGAATTTGAAATCGAGTTTATAATCAAAATTCCCGGTTGCTTCCATTCCCTGAAAGTGTGTAAACAATCCGTCAGGCAATGAAACGATAAAATCCTGCGCTTTCATCTTCGGAATATTGACTCTTAAGGTATAAGTCGTATCTTTTTCAGTATCGTAAGAAACGTAAGGATGCAATTTTATCTTGTTCAATTGCATAGTCGAAGTGCTGTCTATCGAAATAAAATCATTCCCCAATAAAAAACGATAATCAAAACGTGCATTTTTGATTACTACATCTTTGCTGGCAATTTTTGGGTGATTGATTTTTAAATTAGTGATCGAAGTATAACCGTCGATATGCAATTCGCTTCCGTCTTTTTCTATGTTTTGAACATTTAATCGGATCGAATCAAAGCTTGCTTTTAGGTTGTAACGCTCGTCTAAATAAGGAACACGGATTGCGCCGGTATCTAAATTAAAGAATCGGATATCTGCTTTTTTGTTTCTTGGATCTGCAAAACCTTTTATGTTCCAGCGCTGATCAAAATCTTTGCTTTGAACATGAAGATTGGTTTCGAGTTGTTTGTTGTCTAAAACAAGTTTATTGATCGCAATAGAAGTCTTTTTACCGTTATCGTCAATTCTGAAGTTTAGATTTTTCAAATCCATATCAGTCGGAACCAAATTCAGTAATTTTGAAATAATACGATATGCAAAAGCAGCGTATTTTCTTTTTTCATTTTTGTCAGTATCTGATTTGTCTTTTTTTAGAAAAGCATCAAAATTTCGGATATTTCCTTTTTTAACCAATTGTATGTATCCGTTATCAACTCTTAAGGTTCCAACCTGAACATCTCCAATTAATAAATTGGCTAAACTTATGCTTGTTTCTATTTTATGAATATGACAAAGAGTGTCCGCATTTTTAGGAACCAAAATAACGTCTGTTAATTTAATTCCGGATAAACCTTCAAATGAAGCTGATTTTACAGAAAATGTACTGTTATAATCGACAGCCATTTTGTGCGTAACTTTAGCAATAGCTTGTTTTAAGAGCGAATCACGAAAGTAGTAAAGTCCAATTAAAATTAAAACCAATACTACAGCAAGTATTTTTAAGGCTTTAAATATTTTTTGTTTTGGAATATTTAGTTTTGGAAATTTCATAAAGTATATTTATAAAAATATTATCCAAAAAGAATACTGGCAATATCTTCAATTTTAGCAACAAGCTCAATTTTGATTCCAGTGTTTTTTAAGGCTATTTTATTGTACTTAGATACAAATATAGTGGTGAATCCTAATTTTTCGGCTTCCTGAATTCTTTGATCAACGCGATTTACAGGTCGGATTTCTCCCGAAAGTCCAACTTCGCCTGCAAAACAGAAACCTTTAGTAACTGGAATGTCTTCGTTTGATGATAAAATAGCCGCAACAACCGCTAAGTCAATTGCAGGATCATCAACAGAAATTCCGCCGGTAACATTCAGGAAAACGTCTTTTGCGCCTAAACGAAATCCGGCTCTTTTTTCTAAAACTGCCAGAATCATGTTTAGTCTTTTGGCGTTGTAACCAGTCGTGCTTCGTTGTGGCGTTCCATAAACTGCAGTACTTACCAATGATTGTATTTCGATCATTAGCGGACGCATTCCTTCCATGGTTGTGGCAATTGCAGTTCCTGACATTTCTTCGTCTTTGTGCGAAATCAATATTTCTGACGGATTAGAAACTTCTCTTAATCCGCTTCCAAGCATTTCATAAATTCCCAATTCGGCAGTTGAACCAAAACGGTTTTTTAAGGAACGCAGGATTCTGTAAACATGATTTCGATCTCCTTCAAACTGTAAAACGGTATCGACCATATGTTCCAGGATTTTTGGTCCGGCGATGTTTCCGTCTTTTGTGATATGTCCAATTAAAATAACCGGAATATTAGTTTCTTTAGCAAATTTGATCAATTCGGCAGTAGTTTCTCTAATCTGAGAAATACTTCCGGCAGTTGATTCGATATAATCGGTATGTAAAGTCTGAATCGAATCGATAATGACAATTTCCGGCTGAATCGCTTCAATTTGTTTAAAGATGTTTTGCGTTTTAGTTTCCGTTAGAATATAGCAATTATCGCTATTTGGCGTTATTCTTTCGGCACGCATTTTTATTTGTTTCTGACTTTCTTCACCAGAAACATAAAGTGTTTTATAAGGTAACTTTAGTGAGATTTGAAGCAAAAGTGTACTTTTTCCAATTCCAGGTTCACCACCCAAAAGCGTTAAAGATCCCGGAACAATTCCGCCACCAAGAACACGATTTAATTCGCCATCTGTTGTATCCATACGGATTTCCAGCGCCGAATCAATTTCGTTGATTTTTAAAGGTCGAGGAGCTTTACCCGAAGGAGTCGGTTCGCTTTTCCAGGCTACTTTTTCCTGTTTCTGAATAATTTCTTCCGCAATTGTATTCCATTCTTTGCACGCATTGCATTGCCCTTGCCATTTGGCATATTGGGTTCCGCAGTTTTGACAAAAAAAAGAAGTTTTAACTTTTGACATTATTTGGTCTTTTTTGCAAGTGTATTCATTTCGTCGATTTTCTCGTACATCAAATCTTTATTCAAATCTCCAATTGGCTCCATTTGCGAAGCGTTTTGGTATTTTTTTGAAGCATGTTTTGGATCGCCCATTTTTTCATACATCAATCCTAATTCATATTCTCCAAGCATCGCTTTTGGATAATTTACATTTCCAATTTCGGCCATTTTTCCTAATTCGTCGTAAGCATTTCTCTTTAAAATAATGTTTTCGATTACTTTAAAGTCGCTCATTCTAACCGGAATCTGAACTCCCATAACTTTAGACATCATGTCGTATTTGTTTTGAAGATAATCAGCATAACCAGTTTGAAGAACGGCAATTTTATCATTGTATTCTGCAGAATTTATTGGTCTGTAAACTTCAAAAATCTGATATAATGCGCTCGGAATTGAATGTAACACTTCTGTATAATGAGTTGTTCCTTTGAATAATTCGTATTTATAGTTTACTAACGGATTATTTGCGATTTTAATATTACTGTCTAATTTTTCTATTGGTTCTTTAATTTTTTTGATGTCGCCATCAGCAGCAGAAAGGTAATAGAAGAATGGTTGTGTTACTTTGGCAAATTTTTCCGGAATACGAACTTCCATTTTTGGAGCAAGTTCCGGGCTTAAACAAATATAGGCGTTAAAAAGCGGTTCTTCTTTATATAAATAAAAATTGATAAAACTCGCTGTAATATCATGACCTGCAATAACTCTGAATGGAGATGTGCGGTATTTTTTTTCGATATAAGGAACTAATTCGGCTCCGATAAATTCAAAAAATTTAGCTCCTTTTTCAAATGGTAAACCTGTATTTTGATCAATTGTTGAGTCGTCTTCACGTTCTCCATCTTTATTTTGGTGAACACCAATGATAATCATCTCAGGTAAATCGTCCCAATAGGTTCCGTAACTTAAAGCTCCTGAAAATGGATCGAATAAATAATCGCCGTCCAATAAATAAAGAACCGGATATTTTTTGTCTGGATTAGATTCGTAAGAAGCAGGAAGTCCGATGGTTATTCTTCTTTCTTCTCCAAGTTTCTCAGATTGAATGTTGTCGAATTTTTTCTGCGAAAAGACAGAAATTGAAATAAAAAGGATTAGTAAGTAAACTTTTTTCATGATTTGTGGCATTTCAGTGAATTAAAAAGTATTGAAATAGTGTAGCAATATAGTACTTTATTTGCTTTTTTGTCAATGAGAAAGTTTAAAAGACATCAAAATTATAATGAAAATTTGTTTTATCCGGATGAATACAAAAACCTGCTCAGCAATATAAAATATTTTGTATTGACTATTGTTTTAAACGCAAAGTGTGCTAAGATATTTTTATATGGATTTTAAATAAAAACACAAAGTTCGCAAAGCTTTATCAATTTAGCTTTGCGAACTTTTGAGTTTAAATTTCTCTCTTTATTTTTAGAAAAAAGGAATCTTGTTTGTTCAAAATAATTTTGACAAATAATATTAAGAATAAAGTGTAAAAGAAAATCTTATGTTAACGAATTGTCGTTCTCATTAGGGAAAATGATCCATGGTTTGAAGGTTTTAGCCTCTTCAAATTCCAGGGTTGCATAGGATATAATGATAATAATATCGTCTTTTTGGACTTTTCTTGCTGCGGGACCATTTAGTGTGATCTCACCTGAATTTTTTTCTCCTTTAATGGCGTAAGTTTCAAAACGCTCACCATTATTGATATTTACAATAGCTACTTTCTCACCTTCAATAATGTTTGAGGCTTCCAGTAATGTTTCGTCGATAGTAATACTGCCAATGTAATTTAAATCAGCGCCAGTTACTTTTACACGATGAATTTTTGATTTTATAACTTGAATTTGCATGGTGCAAAGGTAAATTAATTTAATGAAATGGTATCAATCAGTCTTATAGAATTAACAAATACCGCTATAAATGCACGGTAATTTTTGTCTTTACTCTTATGATCGATAGGTAATAATGTGGATTCGTCAGCAATTACAAAATATTCGAGATCAAACTTTTTATTGTCTTTGAAAGAATTTTCTACAAAAGCGATGGTTTCTTCGGGAGTATTTGTCTGGAATATTTCTTTGGCTTCAGTCAAAACTTTATAAATAATAGAAGCTTCTTTTCTTTCTTCCGGCGTTAGACGCTCGTTTCGGGAACTCATTGCGAGTTGATTTTCTTCTCTAAAAATTGGACAACCAACAACATTTACAGGTAAATCGTTCTTTTCGACCATTTTCTTAACAATCTGTAATTGTTGAAAATCTTTTTCTCCAAAGTAAGCATTTGTTGGAGTAACGATTTCAAAGAGACGTTTTACGATGGTTCCGACTCCGTTAAAATGTCCAGGTCTGAACTTTCCTTCCATCTGATTTTCTAATCCGTCAAAGTCGAAAGATTGTGAAATTGTATGTCCTTCATAAATATCATCTACTGAAGGTGCGTATAAAATCATTTTGTCACTTAAACCTCGCATTTTTTTTACGTCTTCTTCAAGTGTTCGCGGGTATTTTTCGAGATCTTCGGGATTGTTGAATTGCGTAGGATTGACAAAAATACTCACAACTGTATCGTCATTTTCTTTAAGTGATCTTTGCATTAAAGCTAAATGCCCTTGGTGTAAAGCGCCCATTGTTGGTACAAATCCAATGGTTGAATTTGCCGTTTTGATAGTTTTTAAATACGCTATCAAAGCTACTTTACCGTAGAAAATATGCATGCCAGTATTATTAAAATTTAGTGCAAACATAATATATTAGTTATAAACTGCATAAATTTTTGTAATTTTGCAACGTTTTTATTACCAAAAATTAAGTAAAATACTATTATGAAAGATAAGAGGGTATTATATGTATCATCTGAAGTCGTGCCTTATTTGGCTGAAAATGAAGTTTCTTTAATGTCTTATGACGTTCCAAAAATGATTAACGATCAAGGAGGACAGATAAGAATTTTCATGCCAAGATATGGAAATATCAACGAAAGAAGACACCAATTGCATGAAGTTATTAGACTTTCAGGAATGAATTTGGTAGTGAATGACTTAGATATGCCATTGATTATTAAGGTAGCTTCAATTCCTAAAGAGAGAATTCAGGTTTATTTTATTGATAATGATGAATATTTTAAGCGTAAAGCAACTTTTGCTGACGAAGAAGGTGTTTTATATCCTGATAATGACGAAAGAGCAATATTTTTTGCAAAAGGAGTTGTTGAGACTGTAAAAAAATTGAATTGGGTTCCTGATATTATCCATGTTCATGGTTGGCTTGCAGCGATGTTGCCAATTTACATGAAACATTACTACAAAAATGAAGCTTTATTTTCTGAAACTAAGATTGTGACCTCTGTTTATGGGCAATCTTTTGATGAAAATTTAGATTTGGAAATGATAAACAAAGTTAAATTTGATGGCGTTCCACATGAATCAGTTGCTGATTTAGAAACCCCAAATTACGAGAATATCTTAAAGGCTAGTATCTTACATTCTGATGCCGTGATTATAGCATCTGAAAATGTATCTCCAAGTTTAACAAAATTTATAGAATCTTCAGGAAAACCTTTTTTACCTTTCGCCACGAAAGATGCATTCGCTGAAGCGTATACAAATTTCTATAAAACGATGGGTCTTTAAAAATTAACATTATTATTAAACATGTATAATACTTCTTTTATTAAGAAAATTCTATTAGTTGCAACTGTTGTTCTTTTGTATTCGTGCGATAAAGATTTTAACGCTATTGGTGAGGAATTAATTGGTGATAATCATTTTGATTTGGTTCCGGAGCAATATGGTGTTACGGCATTTAGTCAGGAAGTAACTCCTGTTCAGTCAAACGGATTGCCATTTTATAGTTTAGGGATTTACAATAATCCTGTTTTTGGTGAAACTACTGGAAATTTTGTTTCTCAGGTTGGATTAACTGCTTATAAACCAACTATTGGTGAAAGCCCTGTTATAGAAAGTGTAGTGCTTACAGTACCATATTTTAGCCATGCAACTGCTGTTGACCCAAAAGGAGGTAATGTTTATGCATTAGATTCTATTTACGGTCCAAAAGAAGGAAAACTTAAACTTAGCGTTTACGAATCCGGAGCGCAAATGTATAGTAGCTATTATGATGGTAATGGTTCATTACTTGGTAAGTTATATTATAGTGATCAGGACACAAATACTCCTCCATTGGCAGGAGAGGTGAATTTTAATACTAAAAAGCTTGGTGTTCCGTTAAATGATTCTCAAGACAAATCACAGAATGATAAGTTCTTTTTTAGTGCAAAACAAACGGTAGATTCAACTGTAGTAGATGCTAATGCTGCTATTAAAACATATACGTATCAATATTCAGCACCACAAATGCGTTTGGATTTGAATAAGGCTTTTTTCCAGACTAAAATTTTAAATGCGTCGGCTGCAAATCTTTCATCTGATGATGTTTTTCAGCAGTATTTTAAAGGTTTATATTTTCAGGTTGAAAAAGCGGTGGATGGTAGTCCGTCAAATATGGCATTCTTAGATTTTTTAAAACCTGCAGGACCAGCTAAAATTACCATAAAGTATAAGGCTAAAACTGCAATTACGACTGATGGTGATACAACAGAAGATAAAGTCATTACAATTAATTTGACAGGTGCAGGAACAAGTTTATTGAAAGATGCTAAGAGTTCTGTTTATTCAAATGGACTAGCTAATAGAAATAAAGATACCGGTGATGACAGACTTTATCTAAAAGGAGGTCAGGGATCAGTTGCTGTTATTAATCTTTTTGATAAAACAGATCTTATAGGATACGATAGTAATAATGTTTTGGTAAACAAACCTAATGGGGTTTCAGATGAATTAGACGAAATCAGACACAATGTTATCGTTAAAAAATGGTTGGTTAATGAGGCTAACTTAGTTTTTTATATTGATGCAGATAAAATGAAAACTGCAGAAAGAGAGCCAAAACGAGTTTATCTATATGACTTGGACAATAATACTATTATTGCTGATTATGTTGATAGTAGTACCAATGCTATTGATCCAAAACAAAGTAGATCTATTTTTGGAGGTATAATAGCTCTTGACGCAACAACTAAAAAGGGAGTAAGTTATAAAGTTCGAGTTACTAAACATATCAGAAATCTTATAAAAGATCCTACTATAAAAAATGTCAGATTGGGCTTATCAGTAACTGAAGGAATTGATGTTATTACGTCGAACAAATTAAGATTGAAAAACGATGTTATTTCAGAAGCGCCAAGAGGTTCAGTTATGGGGCCATTAGGAACAATATTATATGGTAATAATGTTTCTGCGGCTGATACAGATAAGAAATTAAAACTTCTGATTTACTACACGAAACCAAATTAATAAATATATATGTGTGGAATTGTTGGATATATCGGTCATAGAGAGGCGTATCCTATTGTTATCAAAGGATTAAAACGACTCGAATACAGAGGATATGATAGTGCTGGTGTTATGTTGTATGATGACCAGGATGGAATAAAACTTTGTAAAACAAAAGGTAAAGTTTCAGATCTTGAAACAAAAGCAAAAGATAATTTTACAACGAATGGAAGTATAGGAATTGGACATACACGTTGGGCTACACACGGAGTTCCAAATGATGTAAACTCACATCCACATCTTTCAAATTCTGGAGAGTTGGTTATTATTCATAATGGAATCATTGAGAATTATGCACCGCTTAAAGAAGAGTTAAAAAAAAGAGGTTATACTTTTAAATCGGATACAGATACTGAAGTTTTAGTGAACTTAATTGAAGAGGTTCAGAAAAAAGAAGGTATTAAGTTAGGGAAAGCAGTTCAGATTGCTTTAAATCAGGTTGTAGGAGCTTATGCAATTGCAGTTTTTGATAAAAAGAACCCAAACGAAATTGTTGCTGCAAGATTAGGAAGTCCATTAGCAATTGGTGTTGGAGAAGGGGAGTTTTTTATTGCTTCTGATGCTTCACCGTTTATCGAATATACTTCGAATGCAATTTATCTTGAAGATGGTGAAATGGCAAATATCAGATTGCACAAGCCTCTTAAAGTTAGAAAAATAAAAGATGACTCTTTAGTAGATCCGTATATTCAGGAGCTTCAAATGAATTTGGAGCAAATTGAAAAAGGAGGTTATGATCACTTCATGCTTAAAGAAATCTACGAGCAGCCAAGTGTTATAAAAGATACATACAGAGGAAGACTTCATGCAAATGAAGGAATTGTTCAAATGGCAGGTGTTGAGGATAATCTTGAAAAATTCTTAAACGCTGACAGAATCATTATTGTAGCTTGTGGTACTTCATGGCACGCAGGTTTAGTAGCAGAGTATATTTTTGAAGAGTTTACCCGTATTCCGGTTGAAGTAGAATATGCTTCTGAATTTAGATACAGAAACCCTATCATTAATAAAAACGATGTAGTTATTGCAATCTCTCAATCAGGAGAAACTGCGGATACTATGGCGGCTATTAAATTAGCAAAAGAAAACGGTGCTTTTGTTTTTGGAGTTTGTAATGTAGTAGGTTCTTCTATTTCGAGAGAAAGTCATGCTGGTGCTTATACACACGCAGGACCGGAAATTGGAGTTGCTTCGACTAAAGCTTTTACAACGCAAATTACTGTTTTAACAATGATTGCTTTGCGATTAGGTAAAGCTAAAGGAACATTATCAAACACTGATTTTCATACGTACTTGCAAGAATTAGAAATAATTCCAGAAAAAGTAGCTGAGGCATTAGAAACTAACGACAGAGCAAAAGAAATTGCAGCAGCTTTTAAAGATGCTCCAAACTGTTTGTACTTAGGTCGTGGATATAACTTTCCGGTAGCGTTAGAAGGTGCTTTAAAGCTTAAAGAGATATCTTATATTCATGCTGAAGGTTATCCTGCAGCTGAGATGAAACACGGTCCTATTGCGCTTATCGATGAGCATATGCCGGTTATCGTGATTGCGCCTAAACAAGGTCATTATGATAAAATTGTAAGTAATATTCAGGAAATAAAATCAAGAAGCGGTAAAATTATCGCTGTAGTTACTAAAGGTGATACACAAGTTCGTGAATTGGCCGATTATGTAATCGAGATTCCTGAAACTTCAGATGCTTTATCTCCATTGATTACAACTATTCCGTTGCAATTATTGTCTTATTACATTGCAGTAATGAGAGGATGTAATGTCGATCAGCCACGTAACCTGGCAAAATCAGTTACTGTAGAATAAAGTTTATAAAACTATATAGTTATTTAAAAGCGAGACGTAAGTCTCGCTTTTTTTATGCGCTTTTTTTAAAATGTTAAAAAGAATAATTAAAACTATTAAATACAAGATTAATCTCTTTTTGTATTGAATATGTGTTAATTACATGTGTTTTGCTGAAAAGTAAAATATTTTAACAGTATAAGTTTTAGTATTTGATGAATATAATTAATTTTTGTAAGAAATATTTTAAATTTTATACAATGAAAATAATTCTACTCCGTTGCTTATTTCTGTGCTGTTTTGCTGTAAATGCACAAAATGGAGTTGCTACATTTACTGGGACATAAATTTTAAGACTGTTTAAATAAAAATAAATATCTTAGAATTATGAAAAAACGAGTTTACAGTGCTGAGTTTAAATCATCAGCAGTACGATTAAGTTACGAGCGAGAAAACATCAAAGAATTAGCAGATGAACTAGGCGTCCAGGTAGAGCGTATTTATAAATGGAGGTCTTCTCAAAAAACATTTACTAATCTACAACCAATTATTTCTAAAAAGACAGAGATAGATTCTTTAGAAGTAAAACAATTACGAAAAGCCCTTAAAGAAAAAGAATTAGAGCTTGAGATATTAAAAAAGGCCGTTCACATCTTTTCCAAGAGCGATGGGAAATCTACCAATTTATAGTCAGCTATAAACATTTATATCCTATTGAAAAGATGTGCAGCGTTTTAAAAGTAAGCCGAAGTAGTTATTATAGATGGTTCAGTGGCGGTCCTTCTAATAGATTTATAGAAAATAGTCTATTTACAGATTTAATAAAAGAAGTTTTTGATCTAAGCAGTCAAACTTACGGAAGTCCCAGAATAGCGGAACAGCTAAAAAGAAAAGGATATAAAATATCCAAAAGGAAAGTTGCTAAATTGATGCTTCTTAATGGCTGGAGAAGTAAACTTAAAAGACGCTTTAAAGTAACCACAGATTCTAATCATCGATATCCAGTGTGCAGTAATCATCTCAATAGAAATTTTACACCAAAATCACTTAATGAGGTTTGGGTGTCTGATATAACCTATATAAGAACAGCTGCCGGCTGGTTATATCTTACTACTATTATTGATTTATATGACAGGCAGGTTATAGGATGGTCATTAAGCACACGAATGTATACCGATCAAACGATTATTCCAGCTTGGAAAATGGCAGTATCAAAAAGAGAAATAACAGAATCTTTACTTTTTCATTCAGATAGAGGAATACAATATGCTTCGATAGAATTCAGAAAATTGATTAATAAAAATACTTTAATCACTCAAAGTATGAGTAGAAAAGCTAATTGTTGGGATAATGCTGTAGCTGAAAGTTTTTTCAAGACCCTTAAAGCAGAACTTATCTATCAGCATAAATTCACAACCATTGAAGAAGCTAAATTAGCAGTCTTTGAATATATAGAAGTATGGTATAATAGAAAACGTCTGCATTCTTCTTTGGGATATAAAACACCTAAAGAAATGGAACTAGAATTTTATAAAATAGAAAGTGTAGCATAGGTCTTAGAAAATTTGTCCGACTTTTTGTTGCAAGTCCATTTTCGCCATGGATTAATAATGATAATACAGGGGGTAAAAATTATCAATTAAACCTAAATGAAGGAGGTATGTTTTATAGAAGTGGGTTCCCTTTGGATTCGCAATGGGGAGTATGGAGAGAAATCATAATGGCTAGTGAAAATGGTAATGTCGGTATTGGAACAACAACTACCGGAACTCATAAATTGGCAGTCGAAGGATCAATAGGCGCGCGAGAAGTAAAAGTGCAGGCTACAGGTTGGGCAGATTTTGTTTTCAAAAAAGAATACAACTTACCAACGCTTGGAGAAGTTGAAAAACATATTGCCGAAAAAGGGCATCTAGAAAATATTCCAAGTGAAGAAGAAGTTTTAAAAAGCGGAATCAATCTGGGTGAGATGAATGCTAAATTGCTTCAGAAAATAGAAGAAATGACTTTGTACATGATTACGCAGAATAAACAAATAATTGATTTGCAACAAAGATTAGAAAAAGTAGAAGTACATACAAGATAGTTTAAGACTACAAAAGTGTTAAAAAAGCAAGATTTACGTCTTGCTTTTTTTTATTGCCATATTTTTTTTCTTACCCATGTATTTTTATTAAATCCTTATTTTTTTTCTTAAAAATTATATGTATGCATAGTAATTTGTGACTTGAGTGTTTGATGTTTGATTTTAATTTAATAAATCGAACTGATGAATAGTTAAAATACTAACTAAAAACATGCTAAATATTAATTTATTTTAACGTTTTTTTATTAATATTAAAAATATTTGTATTTTGGCTATATAAACTAACCAAAAACAAACCTAACATGAGAGTGTATTTACTAATTATGTTGTTTTTCAGCGGAATATCTTTTGCGCAGAATACAATTACTGGTTCTGTTACTGACGGTAACAAACAAGCTATTCCTGGTGCCAACATTGTTATTGTAGGAGATCGCAGCGGTGCTTCTACTGACTTTGATGGGACATTTAAATTAACTACTTCAACTAAACCGCCATTTACTATTAAAGTTTCAGCCGTTGGATTTACTTCTAAAACGGTAAATGTTACATCGGCTAACCAAAAGATAGATGTAGTTTTGAAAGATGAAGAAAACAAACTGGATGAAATTGTAGTTTCTGCTTCAAGAACTCCCGAGCGTGTTTTGGAATCTCCGGTTACCATTGAAAGAATGGGAATTCAGGATATTAAAAAAACTGCTTCACCATCTTTTTATGACGGTATGGAGAATATGAAAGAGGTGCAGATGAATACAAGTAGTATGACTTTTAAATCTGTAAACACCAGAGGTTTTGCAACTGTAGCAAATACTCGTTTTATGCAATTGGTTGACGGAATGGATAACTCATCTCCATTGTTGAATTTTGTACTTGGTAATATGATTGGGGTTTCTGAGATAGATGTTCAGAATGTTGAGCTTCTACCGGGAGCTTCTTCTGCATTATATGGAGCAAATGCTTTTAACGGAATTTTGTTTATGAACAGTAAAAGCCCGTTTACAAGTCAGGGTATTTCGACTTACTTAAAAATGGGGCAAACTTCTCAAAATGCTGCAGGTAACAACATATATTATGATTTTGGGATTAGAATGGCTCATGCATTCAATAAATATATTGCTGTCAAAGCTAACTTTACTTATATGGAAGCTACTGATTGGTATGCAACAGATTATAGCGATAAAACGACTGCCGGAATCGATAGAAGTAATCCAAATTATGACGGAATAAATGTTTATGGTGATGAAGTTTCTACAAATCTAAAAGGTGTAGGGCAGTCATTAGCAAGTTTAGGATTGATTCCGGCTTCAGCTGTAAATTTATTGCCAAGTACTAATGTTAGTAGAACTGGTTATAAGGAGACGGATCTTACAGATAATAAAGCAGGTAATACCAAAATAGATTTTTCATTTCATGGAAGACCTTTTGGAGATGAAAGATTAGAGATTATCTGGCAAAGTAAATTTGGTTTTGGTAATGCTGTTTATCAGGGAGCAAACAGATATTATCTGAACAACTTCTCAATGCAACAACATAAAATAGAATTTAAAGGAAAAAATTTCTTTTTAAGAGGATATACAACATCAGAAGATGGTGGGCAATCTTATGATATGGTATTTACAGGGATTAATGTAGATAGAAAATGGAAAGATGATAAAACCTGGTTTGGTCAGTATGCAGGAGCGTATATTCAGTCTACTTTAGGCGGAGCTACTCCTGAACAAGCACATTCGATTGCGAGAAGTACTGCAGACACAGGACGTTACGTGCCGGGATCGCAAGCGTTTAAAAATGCTTTCAATCAGGTAATTGCTGATGAAAGTGTATTGACAGGTTCTAAACTGGTTGATAATTCCAGAATTTACCATTCTGATGCCAATTATAACTTTAAAGACATCATAAAATGGGCTGAAATTCAGGTTGGAGGATCTTTTAGATTGTACGAACTGAATTCGCACGGAAGAATTTATACAGATGCCAACGGTCCTATTAATTATAATGAATACGGAGCTTATACGCAATTGGCGAAAAAATTCATGGATGATAGACTAAAGTTCACGGGATCTATTCGTTATGATAAATCAAAAAATTTCGACGGAAATTTTTCTCCTAGATTAGCACTTGTGTATTCTGGAGGAGAAAAGAAGAATCATAATTTCAGAGGATCTTTTCAAACAGGTTTCAGAAATCCATCTACACAAGATCAATACATTGGTTTTAATATTGGAAATGCTGTGTTGTTAGGTTCTGCTCCGGATAACTTAGGAAGATTCAGCGAGACTTTTAATGTTAGTGCCGAAGGTCAGGCATATAATGGAGGAATAGCAACAAAAAATATGACAGGTTATGATGCTTATGATAACTCTTATGTCGCAAGTTCAGTAACTGCTTTTGCTGCTGCGGCAGGAACTAATCCGTATGAAGCTGTTAAATTATTGAAAAAAGCAAGAGCAAATTTGGTACAGCCTGAAAAAGTAAAAGCTTTTGAGTTAGGATATCGTTCTGTTTATGAAGGTTTCTCTATTGATGTAAACGGTTATTATAATATTTACAATGACTTTATTGGTAACCTTAATGTTATTTCTACTTATTACGGACAAGCACAGGATAGTCCAAACATTGGTAGTCCAACAACTCCTCCGTCACCAGCAGATAAAGGTTTTCAATCTGTTCGTGCAATCCAAAACGGAGAATACAGAGCATACCAATTATATACAAACTCAGATGTTGAAATTCATTCATTAGGTTTTGGTATTGGACTTTCTAAAAAAGTAATTGCTGATTTTGAATTAGGATTAAACTACAACTATGCGCAATTTGATTTTGATCAGGCAAAAGATCCAAGTTTTGAAGCTGGTTTTAATACGCCAAAACACAGAATCAAAGCGTCTCTTGGAAATGAGAAATTATTCAAAAACTTCGGATTCAATGTAAGCGGAAGATGGAATAGTGAATACATGTGGGAATCTAGTTTTGCTGATGGTTTAATTAAATCTGCTACAGTAATTGATGCGCAAATTAATTATGCAGTACCAGTATTGAAATCTGTTTTCAAATTAGGAGCAGCAAATATTGGAGGAAAAGAATATACTCAGGTAATTGGAGCAGGAGCTATTGGTCAGCAATATTTTGCTTCCTGGACAATCAATCCGTAATTGCAAAATCTCAGATAAAACAAATATGTTATTTACTTTTCTTAAGTAGGATTTAGAAAGTGATAATTTTAAAATATATAAATTATGATAAAAAATTTCAAATGGCTTTTATTGGTTTCGTTGACCTTTGGAGCCTGTAATAGTGATGACAATGCTACAACAGTAGTAGATTCGTCTGATGGATTGCCTTTGACTGCCGGTTCTGCCAATTTTTCAAAATATGTTGCATTAGGAGATTCTTTTGCTGCTGGATTTAGTGGGAATGCTTTATTTATTAAAGGACAAGAAGGAGCTTATCCAAATTTATTAGCACAGCAATTTGCTTTAGTAGGCGGTGGAGAGTTTAAAACCCCCTTTGCAAATGACAATATAGGAGGTTTATTATTGGGAGGAAATGTTATTGCGGGACCTCGTTTGTATTTTAATAATGTTATAACGCCAGAGCATCCTGCTTCAAGTGTTGATCCTGTAAGTGGAAAACCAACAACTGAAGTTACGGCGCACTTGTCAGGATCGTTTAATAATTTAGGAGTGCCGGGAGCTAAAAGTTTTCACTTGCTTGCGCCTGGTTATGGTAATCCTGCAGGAGTAGCAGTGGGAACGGCAAATCCTTATTTTGCTCGTTTTGCTTCAAGTGCTACCACAACCGTTTTAGCAGATGCTTTAAGTCAGAATCCTACTTTTTTCTCCTTATGGATAGGTGGAAATGATGAATTGGGTTATGCAACAGCGGGTGGAGATCCTGCAGTAAATCCTTTAACACCTCCTGCTACTTTTGACGGAGCTTACAAAGCTTTAGTTGGTCAGCTTGTAGCTGGTGGAAAAAAAGGTGTTGTGGCTAATTTGCCTGTTGTAACGACACTTCCTTATTTTCATGTTATAGCTTATAATCAATTAAGTCAGGCTAGTTTAACTGTTGGAGGAGTTAGTGTGGTCAATACGTTAAATGCGCAATTATACGGACCTATACATGGTGCGTTGGCTTATTTGGGTCAGGGAGATAGAATCAAGCTTTTGTCTACAACCGGGAATAACCCGATGATTATGGTAGATGAAAATTTACCTGACTTGTCTGCGAGTTTAAAAGCGGTATTAATGGGTGGCGGATTAGATGCTACAACTGCTACGGTATTGGGGCAGATTTTTGGAAGAGCAAGACAAACTCAGCCAACTGATTTAATTTGTTTAAGTGCTTCTTCAAGGATTGGTAAAGTTCCGTCGGTAGCGGCTGATGGAGTTGCTTCGCCTTCGCCATCTTTGTCGCAATTAGGAGTTACTTTTCCTTTACCTGACAGATATGTCTTGTTGCCAAGCGAAGTAGCAGAGATTGAAGTAGCTACTACAGCTTATAATGCAACAATTAAAGCAGCGTCTGACGCGAACAATTTGGCATTTGTAGATGCAAAAGCAATTATGGATAAATTAGGCACGCCAAACGGAATAACAGCTAATAATGTCACTTTGACTTCTACATTTGTAACCGGAGCGGCTTTTTCTGTAGATGGAGTTCATCCTTCTCCAAGAGGGTACGCTTTAATTGCAAATAAATTTATAGAGGCAATTAATGTAAAATACGGATCAAACCTTAAAGGTGTAGATGTAAGTAAATATCAGGTTTTGTTTCCGGCAGTATTACCATAAAGCCAAATTTTTTTTAGTAAGAAAGCCATGCATTTCTAAAATGTAGTGGCTTTTTTTTATTTTGGTAAAAAATGCTTTTTTCTGTATTTGGAGCCTGAGTTTTAGGAATCAAACAAAATAATAGTATTTTTTATAAAAAAAAATTGATTTTATATTTTAAAAAATTATCTTTGCGCTCTGAAAAAAGAGGTATTTTCGATAAACCTAAATAGCTATTTAATAAATACATAAGTAATGTCAAAAGTAATAGGAAAAGTTGCTCAAATCATTGGACCAGTAGTTGACGTAGTTTTCAACGGTAAAGATGTTGAACTTCCAAAAATTTATGATTCACTAGAAATCACTAAAAAAGATGGAACATTATTAGTTCTAGAAGTGCAATCTCACATTGGAGAAAACACTGTTCGTACCATTTCTATGGACTCTACAGACGGTTTGTCAAGAGGATATGAAGTAGTTGGAACTGGTAATCCAATCCAAATGCCAATCGGTCCAGATGTATATGGAAGATTATTTAATGTAATTGGAGATGCAATTGATGGTTTAGGAAACTTGCCAAAAACAGGAGAAAACGGTTTGTCAATTCACAGACAAGCACCTAGATTTGAAGATCTATCAACTTCATCAGAAGTTTTATTCACAGGTATTAAAGTAATCGATTTGATCGAGCCTTATGCAAAAGGAGGTAAAATTGGATTGTTTGGTGGTGCAGGTGTTGGTAAAACAGTATTGATTCAGGAGTTAATCAACAATATCGCAAAAGGTCACGGTGGACTTTCAGTATTCGCAGGAGTAGGAGAAAGAACACGTGAAGGAAATGACTTACTTCGTGAGATGTTAGAGTCAGGAATTATTAAATATGGTGATGATTTCATGCACTCTATGGAAAATGGAGGATGGGATTTATCTAAAGTAGATATGCCAGGAATGAGAGAGTCTAAAGCTACTTTCGTTTTCGGACAAATGAATGAGCCTCCTGGAGCTCGTGCTCGTGTGGCACTTTCAGGATTATCTATCGCTGAGTATTTCCGTGATGGAGCTGGAACTGATCAAGGTAAAGACGTATTGTTTTTCGTTGATAACATCTTCCGTTTTACACAAGCAGGTTCTGAGGTATCAGCACTTTTAGGACGTATGCCTTCTGCAGTAGGATACCAACCAACTCTAGCAACAGAGATGGGAGCTATGCAAGAGCGTATTACATCTACAAACAAAGGATCTATTACATCTGTACAGGCGGTTTATGTTCCTGCGGATGACTTAACTGACCCGGCGCCGGCTACAACTTTCGCCCACTTAGATGCTACAACTGTATTGTCTCGTAAAATTGCTGAGTTAGGTATTTATCCAGCGGTTGACCCGTTAGATTCTACTTCAAGAATTTTGACTCCTCAAATCTTAGGAAATGAGCACTACGACTGTGCACAAAGAGTAAAAGAGATTCTTCAAAAATACAAACAATTGCAAGATATTATTGCGATCTTAGGTATGGAAGAGTTATCTGAAGAAGATAAATTATCAGTATCTAGAGCACGTCGTGTTCAACGTTTCTTATCTCAACCTTTCCACGTAGCGGAGCAATTTACAGGTATTCCTGGAGTTTTGGTTGACATTAAAGATACTATCAAAGGATTTAACATGATTATCGACGGTGAGTTAGATCACCTTCCAGAAGCAGCTTTCAACTTGAAAGGTTCTATTCAGGATGCTATCGAAGCTGGAGAAAAAATGTTAGCTGAAGCTTAATATAATTATGAATTATGAGTTATAAATTATGAGTTTCAACTCACTTATAACTCATAACTTATAACTCATAACTAAAAAAAGATGATTTTAGAAATAGTATCACCAGAAGCAAAATTATTTTCAGGAGAAGTAACAGCTGTTACATTGCCTGGAGTTGATGGAAGCTTTCAAATATTGAATCACCACGCGCCTATCGTTTCTATTTTAGAAAAAGGAACTATTAAAATTGCAGCGCCAAGTTTCAATTTTCCTAAAGAGGTAGCGAGTAAATTCACGAAAGTAAATGACCAAACCTATACATTAGAAATTACGTCAGGTACTATCGAGATGAAAGACAATAAAATTATTGTATTAGTTGACTAAAACAATTTTAGAATAAATATAAAAAGCCATTCGTTATGCGAATGGCTTTTTTTTTGTGCTTATTTTCGATTAATGATTTTCTATTATTGTGCTATTCCCCAAAATCCGGTGGAAACATATGCATTTACAGTTAATCCGGAGATAATTGCCCAAGCTATAATACCGAAAGCACTTATTCCAAAAGCTTTTAGAAATTGAAGTTTAGCGCTTTTATTTATAAACTTATAATAAAAGACAGTAAAATAGAAGAGCTGAAACAGTAGAAAAAACAAAGCCTGATAATTACCTGAGAGATGTAATAATAAAGAAATAGGCAAAATTAAAAGTGTATTGACCAGTATACAAAAGCCCAGCATATACATTCCTGCGACCAAATGTTCTGTATAGTTGTAGTTTTCTTTTTTATAAAACAGCCAAAAGAAAAATGCAGTAAGCGGTAAAGCCATCATTGCCATTAGATTTGAGTACTTTCTCATGAAATGAAGCATTTTTTCTTTTCGTTCATAAAGATGTATGATTTTTTCTTTTTGAATCGGATCTGAAATCGCGCTGAGTTCCTGATTTTCTTTTTGAATATCAATAGGTGGTGTTTCTTTTGGGATATTAGAAATGAAAACAAAAATGGCTGCAACCAATAAGAAAAAATTAAGTGGCGCAAAGTACTTTTTTCTTTTACCATTGATATATTCTCTGGCTACAAGTCCGCTTTTTAAAGCTAAATCCCTAATGAGTTGAAAAATGCCTTTGTCAGCATGAGTAAAATAATGAACAGCTTCATGAAAAACCTCATGCGGACTTATGCGATGCAAGTTAACTTTTTGACTGCATTCAGGACAATACTTGAAATCTGGATAATTAGGTGTTTCACAGTTTTTACAAATAATCTTCATTTTTCTCTTTTTTTTAATGCAATATACAAATTAGTAAGAATCAGTTTATAATTTGAAAATTAGAGATATTAAGGTTTTAATTAACAATGATATGCGCTCTGAGATCATGTAATGTGAGAGAATTTTAAAATAAAGATGAAAAGTCAGATATTAATATCGGGTTTTTTTATACTCCATGTTTAAAGAAGATAAATCGTCTTTTAAATTAAATGTCAGAAAATTAACAAATTATGCAAAAAACACGCAAAAAATATGCAAATTTTTTGCTGCATACCTGATATATTTGTAAGTATATTAACACTTAAAAATATTATTATGAAAAAAGTTGTTTTAGGAATGCTATTAGTAGCATTAGGTTTTGGGACGATGTCTCTAACTACGAGTTCTGAGTATGTTGCCAAAACTTCAATGAATCAAAAAAAAGTTGTACTTGGTCCTACTTACACAATTCCTTGGAAAAGTTGTTGTGAATCACCGCTTACCCCTATTTATAATGACTTAGCTAAACGCGGGTATCCGGGTACAACTAATTTTACTATTAATAGTACCACAAGTACTACTGTAACTTATACGATCTGGTAATATTTGTAAGTATATTAATATTTTAAATAATTTATTATGAAAAAAGTTTTTTTAGGAATGTTATTACTAGCATTAGGTTTTGGGACAATGTCTCTAACTACAAGTTCTGATTATGCTGCCAAAACTTCAATGTCTCAAAAAGAAGTTGAAGTCGCAAAAGTTAAATTTGGTCCTACCTACACCATTCCCTGGAATAGTTGTTGCGAGTCACCTATTTTTACTATTGAGCGTGATATTGCGGCGCGAGGATTACCAGCAAGTACTAATTTTATAATTAAAAGCACTACAAGTACTACTGTAACTTATAATATTTTTTAATACGTCCAGAATATTAAACATTTAAGGAATTTACTATGAAAAAAGTTTTTTTAGGAATGCTATTACTGGCATTAGGTTTTGGGACAATGTCTCTGACCACAAGTTCTGATTCTGTTGCAAAAACTTCAATGAATCAAAAAGAAGTTAAAGCTGCAATTGTTGCATTTGGACCTACGTATACCTGTTCTTGGAATAGCTGTTGCGAATCGCCAATTACTGCTGTAGAACGCGATCTTATTCGTCGTGGATTGCCAGTTACAACTAATTATAATTTTAATAGTACCACAAGTTCTACTGTTACCTACACACTTTATTAATCTGTTTATAGGTAAAGTGTTTATTTCAAAATAAATTTAAAAGCCATTCGCTGCGGTGAATGGCTTTTTTGCTTTATTAAAAGCTGTATATTTGAACTATTAGAATCTCTTTATAAAATATTGATTGTTTATAAAAGCTCAGTAAGCTTTTATTATTTCGTTTTATCTGCTTGATAAAACGCAAATTATCTATGTCAAATTTTATAAAGAATACAAATGAAAAATATATATAAAGTTGCCGTTTTAGGCGGTGGCGGAAGAACTGGAAATTATCTTGTAAACCAGTTATTGAAAAAAGGATTTAGCGTAAAACTCTTGCTAAGAAATCCTGAAAAATCTACCATCCAAAGTCCTCAAATCGAAATCATCAAAGGCGACGCGCTTGATTTGGAAACTATCAAATCATTACTTCGGGATTGTCAGGCTGTAATTAGTACAGTTGGTCAAAGAAAAGATGAGCCGCTTGTGGCAAGTTTGGCTACGAAGAATATTCTGCAAGTAATGAACGATTACAAAATCGAACGTTATGTTTTGTTGGCCGGATTAAATATTGATACTCCGTTTGATAAAAAAAGCCCGAAAACAATAATGGCAACTGATTGGATGAAAGCTAATTTTCCTGTAATTCAAGAAGACCGCCAAAAAGCTTATGATTTATTGGTTGCAAGTACTGTAAATTGGACTCAGGTCAGAGTTCCTTTTATTGAATTTAATGATTTGAGCGGAGAGATTTCAGTTAGTTTAGAAGATTGTTCAGGAGATAAAATTAATGCAAATGACATTGCAAGTTTTATGATTTCTGAAATGATCGAATCTAAATACAGTAAAAAGTCGCCATTTATCAGCGCGATTTAAAACTTAAATAAAGAACAGCGGGCGATATCAAACCCGCTGTTTATTTAATTTGACTTCAATTTCATAACTTTGCTTTTATGAAATTACCGGAAAACCTGATTCAAAAGCTCGAAAATCGAAAGCAAAATAATTCGTTAAGACAATTGCCAAGTTTTAATAATCTTGTCGATTTTTCTTCAAACGACTATATTGGATTTTCAAAATCTGAAGCTGTTTTTAAACAGGCACATCATTATCTAATCGAAAATGATATTATTCAAAATGGTGCAACAGGTTCGAGATTAATTTCGGGAAACCATTCCTTATACCAAATTGCAGAAACTTTTATTGCGCAATTTCATGACGTAGAATCCGCTTTAATTTTTAATTCGGGTTATGATGCCAATGTTGGTTTTTTTAGCGCTTTACCGCAACGAAACGATGTTATTTTGTATGATGAATTAAGTCATGCTTCTATTCGGGACGGAATCGTAATGTCGAATGCAAAATCATATAAATTCAATCATAATGATTTTGAAGACTTAGAACGTCTTATTATAAAATTTCCCAACACAACTATTTACATTGTTACTGAAACTGTTTTTTCTATGGATGGAGATTCCCCAAACTTAGAAGAACTTGTTGCGTTGTCCGAAAAATACAATTGCTATTTAGTGGTTGACGAAGCGCATACTTTGGGAGTTTTTGGAGAAAAGGGTGAAGGTTTGACGCAATACTTCGAATTGCACAACAGGATTTTTGCCCGAATCATGACTTTCGGAAAAGGTTTGGGATGTCATGGCGCAGCAGTTTTAGGAAGTACAGAACTTAAAGAATATCTGGTAAACTTTGCCCGAAGCTTTATTTATACCACAGGATTATCTCCACATTCGGTTTCGACGATTTTAACCGCATATCATCAACTTGATTTAGAAGCAGAAACAATCGAAAAACTGCGCCAAAACATTGTACTTTTTAATCAGCAGAAAAATTTATTAGGCTTAAAGCCAATGTTTGTTCGAAGTAAATCAGCTATACAATCTGCTATTATTCCGGGTAACGAAAATGTAAAACGTTTGGCACAACAACTACAAGACAAAGGTTTTGATGTAAAGGCAATACTTTCGCCTACAGTTCCGGAAGGACAAGAACGCCTTCGTTTTTGTATTCACAGTTATAACTCACAAGACGAAATTAATCAAATCTTAGAATTGCTAAGAGACTTTGTATTTTAAATCATGCAAGAAAATTTTAAATTAGTTAGAAGTTTCCAATATTCATCGGAAGCACAAATTTTTAGTGGAAAATTAGAATCTGAAGGAATTGAAGTTTACTTGCGCGATAATAATACAGTGGATTCAAATCCTATTTGGAGTAATGCTGTTGGAGGAGTTAAACTTTTTGTTAAAAGTGAGGATTTCGAGAAAGCAAATTTAGTTTTATCTGAGGTTAGTCCGTTTTCTTTTGATGAAAATAATAGGCTGCTTAAATGCCCAAATTGTGGTGCAGAGGAGATAGAAATGGTTACTTCAATAAAAGATTTAAAGACACTTTTGGCTTTTGTTTTTTCATTACTTTTTGTTTTGATGCCTTTTTATTCAAGACATAGGTACAAATGCAATAAATGTAAATTTGAATTTAACTAGTTTTAATACGATTGTCAGGCTGAGCGAAGTCGAAGCCCATTCCAATTTGCAAGCCTTCGACTCCGCTCAGGGTGACATTTTGGTTTAATTACATCTCTACTTAAAAAAAACAGGGCTCTCAATGCCTTTGTTTTCTGACTTCTTTAAAAAACTTTCAAATTTTTTGTAACGTTTTGACGATTGCATTACTTACGAGTCGTAATCAAAATCGGAAACCATAAAGAGTTTCAATCATCAACTTAGATCAATCGACAAAATGAAAAATGTATTCAAATCAGTAGTATTATTATTTATACTTATTTTTAGCGGAACAGCAAACGCACAGACAAAATCTCCAAAACTTGAAAACTCTCTTTTATGGGAAGTCTCAGGAAACGGATTGTCAAAACCAACTTATTTGTACGGAACGATTCATATGATTTGTTCAGGAGATTATTCCCTTTCGGATAAAACAAAAAAAGCATTTGATGCATCTGAGAAATTGGTTTTGGAAATTAATTTTAATGATCCAAAAGAAATGGCAGAAATGCAGCAATTGGCGATGGGAAAAGAGCCATTAAGCAAAAGATTGAGTCCGGAACAATTGTCGAAATTAGATGCGATATTGAAAAAATCAGCCGGAATGACTATTCAGCAAGTAGATGCTTTTAGTTTAGTGACGGTGATGAGTTTGATATCGATGAAGACTTTTGGCTGTAATGATTTGAAATTCTATGAAATGGATTTTATCGAAAAAACTAAGGCTAAAAATATGGAAATTGCCGGATTAGAAACGGTGAAATCTCAATTTAAATCGCTGAATGATGCTTATTCAGATTCAGAAATGATCGCAATGCTTGAAGAATCAGATACAGAATTAACCAAAGAAATGGTAGTAGCTTATAAACAGGAAAATTTAGAAGAATTATATAAAGTTACAACTACTGAAAATGTAATGAATGATAAAGCAAAAAAATATATGCTTTATGAAAGAAATTTAAATTGGGTAAAAGCTTTACCAGAAATGATGAAAAAAGAAAGTTTATTTGTGGCGGTTGGATCTGCGCATTTGGCGGGTGATTTAGGATTAATTAATTTATTGAAAAAAGCAGGATATACAGTAAAACCAATAATGAAATAGTATTGTTTTGAAAGAAAAAGAGCAAGAATTTTTAAATCGGATCGAAAAGCACAAAGGAATCTTGTATAAAGTTTCTAAGATGTATATGGATAATCATGATGATCAACAAGATTTGTTTCAGGAAATTGTTTGTCAACTTTGGAAATCGTATGACTCTTTTAGAAATGAAAGTCAGTTTTCGACCTGGATGTATCGCGTTGCAGTAAATACCGCAATTGTTTTTCTTAGAAAAGAAAAACGAAAGGTGGATAAATACGAAATCGCTTCAGAAAACATTAAGGAAGACGAAGGTGACTCGCATATAAAAGAAAGTCAGATTGATCACTTTTATAAAGCCGTTCAAAAACTGGAAAAAATAGATAAAGCGATCATTTTTTATCAACTCGAAGGTTTCTCACATAAAGAAATAGGAGATAATCTTGGGATTTCTGAAGGAAATGCCAGAGTGAAATTAAACAGAGCAAAAGAAAAACTAAAAGAAATTATTAAAAATCAAGGATATGGATTTTAACGATATACAAAACGCATGGAATAATGAAGAAACTAATAATGTTATTCTTCCAGACAATTTAGAGAAAATACAAGAAGCGAATACGCCATTAGATAAGATTAGAAAAAATCTTAAAAAGGAATTTATTTATCAGGTTTTGTCAATCATCTTCATCGGGTTTATTCCAACTTTTTATGATTTTCCTCCAAAAATGACAACTCTGTATTACTTGCTTTTCAGTCTTTTTGTGGCGGTTTGCATTTATTATTTGGCAAAATTTTATTTCTTTTATAAGAGATTGAGTTCAATAACCTTAAAAACAAAAGACAATTTATACGAAACGTACTTTGATATAAGATTGAATATGGAGCTTTACAAAACCTTTGGATTTGCTTTGACGCCTTTTTTAATCCTTTATTTAATAGGCTTTCTGTATTTAAAATTTTCGGAAGCTCCGGGTTTTCTGTCAAATGATTTTACAAACTATCAATTAGGAGCCTTATTTTCGATTGTAGTTTTTACGATGCTTTTTATGGGAATTTCTCTAGAATGGTGGGTACATAAGTTTTATGGAAAGTTTGCCAAAGAAATCAAGAAAGTTATAGACGAATTAAAAGAAGAATAGAAAAAACAGAACCCATCGTAATGATGGGTTTATTGTTTATTGGTATTTTTGCATCATGGCTCACGGATATGAAGGATCGAACCGATTTACACCGATTATCTTGTTGAGTTTTTGCAAATAGAAAAAAACAAATCCGCAGTAAACCCGTTCAATCAGTTTTATCTGCGGTCCATATCATTATGAAAATATTCGTAACAGGAATTTCAACGGATGTTGGTAAAACCATAGCTTCCTCAATTATTGTTGAGTCTTTAGAAGCTGATTATTGGAAACCCATCCAGGCAGGAGATTTAGACAATTCAGATAGTCACAAAATCAAATCTAAAATCTCCAATCTCAAATCTAAAATTTTCGAAAACTCCTATAAGTTAAATACGCCTGCAAGTCCGCATTTGGCTGCAGAAATTGATGGAATCACAATTGATTTAAAGGAAATAAAAGAACCGGAAACGGAGAATCATTTAGTAATCGAAGGCGCGGGAGGAATTTTTGTTCCGCTAAATGAAACGGATACAATTGTAGATTTAATTAAACCCGATTATAAAGTAATTGTTGTTTCGAGACATTATTTAGGAAGTATTAATCATACTTTATTAACGATTGAAGCGATTCGGAATCGTGGTTTTGAAGTTGCAGGGATTATCTTTAGCGGAAGCGAAAACAAATCTACAGAAAGTTTGATTCTGAATAAAACAGGTATAAAATCCATTGGAAGAATTGACGAAGAACCCTATTTTGATCAAAATGTAATTCGCGAATATGCGGAATTATTTCGAGACAACTTACTTAATTTATAGAGAAAAGAATACAGAATAAAGAAAATAGACTTTCTTATCTTTGTTAAAACTGGAGTGTTTAGTCTCTTTTCTATTCTCTAATATCCATATTCTAAACAACATGACATTAACAGAAAAAGACAGCCAATACCTTTGGCATCCTTATACACAACACAAAACGTCGCAAACTCCAATCGCAATTTCCAGAGGTGAAGGTGCATTGCTTTGGGACGAAAACAATAAAGAATATATTGACGCAATAGCTTCTTGGTGGGTAAATCCGTTTGGGCATAGTAATAAAATTATTGCAGATGCGATTTATAAACAATTAACGACTTTAGAGCACGTTTTGTTTGGCGGTTTTACACATGAACCGGCAATAAATGTGGCTGAAAAACTTATCGAAATCTTGCCGAAAAATCAGCAAAAGATATTCTTTTCGGATAATGGTTCAACTGCAGTTGAAGTAGCGATTAAAGTAGCTTTGCAATATTTCTTTAACAAAGGCGAAAAACGAACTACAATTATTGCTTTCGAAAATGCTTTTCATGGAGATACTTTTGCGGCAATGGCAGCAAGCGGAATTTCATTTTATACACAAGCTTTTCAAGGAATGTTTATTGATGTGGTTAGAATTCCGGTACCGATCAAAGGGCAGGAGCAAGAGAGTTTTGACGCTTTAAGAAATGTGATTCAAAATCATAATTGCGCCGGATTTATTTTTGAACCTTTGGTACAAGGTGCAGCGGGAATGGTAATGTACGAACCGGAAGCCTTGGCAAAATTAATTCAGATTTGTAGCCAAAACAAAGTCTTAACTATTGCCGATGAAGTGATGACAGGTTTTGGTAAAACAGGAAAAACCTTCGCAATGGATTATGTTTCGGAAGTTCCGGATATGATTTGCTTGTCTAAAGCGTTAACCGGAGGAACTATCCCGATGGCAATTACGACATTTACGCAAGAGGTTTTTGATGCTTTTTATGATGATGATATTAATAAAGCATTATTTCACGGACATACTTTTACAGCAAATCCTACTGGTTGTGCGGCAGCGCTGGCAAGTATCGATTTGTTGCAAACAGAGGAAATGCAAGCCAATATTCAAAGAATCAACGCAAGTCATTTGAACTTTCAGAAGAAAATTGAAAAGCATTCAAAAGTAATTACCGCCAGAACTCTTGGAGTTATTTTTGCAGTTGAAATTAAATCAGATTCAGATGAAAGTTATTATGGATCGATGCGAACAAAACTCTATAATTTCTTTATTGAAAATGGTATTGTTTTGAGGCCGGTTGGAAATATTGTTTACATCTTGCCTCCATATATAATGACAGACGAACAACTTCAAAAAGTATATAAAACTATTGAAGAGGCAATAGAAATGGTGTGATTTTTTTTAACCATATAAGTAATATAAGTCCAGTTAAGCAAGTTTGTTTTTGCTATTTATTACATGAACTTATATTACTTATATGGTTTAATAATGCGAACTTTGCGATTAAATAAATTAAAGTGAATACACAAAAAATATCCATAACAGCTTTTTCGTCTATTTCTCCTTTGGGAAATAATGCTGAGGAAGTTTGGGGAAAATATCTCGACAATAAACATTGTTTTTCTAAACAGTTTTTAGATCAACAAGACACATCGGTTGCGGCGCTTGATGCTGAGTCGAAACAAATTGTTGCTGAAATTAGAGAATCAGATCCTAAATATAAATTCTTAGATGATTCTGTTTTGTTTGCTTTGGCAGCTTCTCGTAAAGCAGTCGAACAGGCAGGATGGAAATCAAATGATGTTTTTGGAATCAACATCGGTTCTTCGCGTGGAGCTACAGATTTATTCGAGAAACATTATAAAGAATATATCGATACCGGAAAAGCACAGACTTTGGCATCGCCAACAACAACATTAGGAAATATTTCGTCATGGATTGCCCACGATTTACAAAGTGTTGGTCCTGAAATTTCTCATTCTATTACTTGTTCAACGGCACTTCACGCTTTATTAAATGGATTTGCATGGTTGAAATCCGGAATGGCCGATAAATTTTTGGTTGGTGGAAGTGAAGCTCCTTTAACAGATTTTACGATTGCGCAAATGCGTGCTTTAAAAATATATTCACGTATTAATCAAACAGAAGAAGACTGGCCGAATCTGGCTTTTGATTTTGAGAAAACTCAAAATACTATGATTCTGGGTGAAGGCGCTGCAGTTTGTTGTCTGGAAGCTGGTGAAAAAGAGAATGCAATCGCTTACGTAACCGGTGTGGGATATGCGACAGAGATTTTGGAACATAATATTTCGATTTCTGCGGAAGCAGATTGTTTTCAGAAATCAATGAAAATGGCTTTGAAGGATGAAAATTTAGAAGATATTGATGTGATTGTAATGCATGCTCCGGGAACAATAAAAGGTGATTTAACGGAATTGCGTGCTATCGAAAAAGTCTTCGGATCTCAATTGCCTTTATTGACTACTAATAAATGGAAGATTGGACACACTTTTGGCGCTTCGGGAATATTGAGTTTAGAACTTGCTCTTTTAATGATGCAAAACGACACTTTTATTGGAGTTCCATTTGGAGAAAAACAAAACCAATCCGGAAAACCAATTAAGAAAGTACTAATAAATGCTGTTGGATTTGGAGGAAATGCAGTTAGTATCTTAATCGAAAAACGATAATCTATAATCTATAATTTAAGAGATATACAATAATATCATTTAGATGAATAAAAAAATCCATTCTGCGCAAAACAGAATGGATTTTTTATTTTAGAAGATGCTTAATGTTATTTGGTTAAGTTACTATTGAAATATTATTTTTTCGGTTAATGTAAAGTCATTTTCTAAAGTAACTTTTACCAATAAAACCTGAATGCTCGATTGAAGGTTTTGTATTTGTAATTCAGCCGAATCAACTTTCTTTTTATTGTAAAGAAGTTTTCCTGTAATATCATAAATAGCAACTTCTTTGATGTTTTCTTGAGTAGAAGTTACTTTGATTGTTTTCTCTTTTACAGAAACCAAAACATCATTTTCAGTGTTTTCAAAATCTCCTGTTCCAAGAGTTTTTTTGGTATAAGCAATTGTAAAACGGTCTGTAAAAGTTCCTATTGCAGTTGTAAAAGTATAGTTGCCTGCTTTTAGGTCTGTAACTTTTCCAGTTGTTTTATCTTCCAGATATACTGCCTGATTGTTAAAAAATCCGTCAGCATGATCGATTGAAATAATAAAATCGCCAGCAACTGTAGTCTTATATCCTAACGGAACGCGATCTGTATCTGCAAATGGTAAAGCGCGACCCTGAATAATCAATTTATCTGCTTGATTAATACTGTAGAAATCTATAAAAGTATTCCCATTATTTGTAGCAGCATCATAATTAACATCCCAGTCATTTGTTGCGCCTTCGATATACCCAACCAAAACTTGTTTGAAAGCTCCTTGATTACTGGTAAGATTTAACCATACACGATTTTTCTCGAGCTCATTTGCTTTTGTGGTTTTATAAAACTCATTATTGCTTCCGCTTATACGCATATCATTTGTGAACTTAACAATTCCAGGTGCTGAAGCCAACATAAAGAAAGATTGACAGGCAGCTATTTTACCTGATGGTGGAGGTGTTGGGCCTGTTCCTGTTGAGCCAGATAAATTGAAGACAGCATAATCGTTACTGGTGTAATCATAAGAACCGCCAGCTGAAGGCGTGCTACTTGGCGGAGAATTGTGTGTCCAAAAGTATAATGATCCAACATCTACAGATGGTGAAGCATCATGGTTAATTTTAATAAATTTTTCTGCATCTATTGCTGATGGATACGGGTTGCCTATTAAACTCCATTTTGCGCCATATATTGGAACTGTATAATTTCCATTGTTAGGGGTTCCAGTAAAAACTGCCGGATAAACTGCTGGAGCAGTAATCGAAAAAGTTTGCGGAGCTCTTACTGCATAACCTACAGCAGGTTCCATATCTTTCAATCCGTTTAAATGGATGTTCCATGATGATCCTGTCGAATTATAACTCTGATACTTGTCTAATAAAGTGCCCGGAGATAAGTCCTTAAGTTTATAGGGCTGAGCAGCATTTGTTATTGGTGTTGACCAATAAGTAAAATCATATCGGCGAATTGGTTCTGTATTACGTTGATAGATAATATTGCCGGTATTAGTATTGGTTACTCCATTAGTTTGCAATAAACTTGAATTGTTCTGAAATGTTAGAGATCCTCCAGAGACAACATTAAGCGCATTTTTAATGTTTAAAGTACGTCCTGCAGGGACAATTATGTTAACTCCTGAGTTAATGGTGCAGGAACAAGCTTCTATATCTGCTGTTATTGTAAAAGGTCCAGCAAATATGGCACTTTTGGTTGCATTTGGATCACCAGTAGACCATGTGGTTCCATCCCAGGTTGTAGAAGATTGATTTGTAATGGTAACTTCAGCACTTGATGGCGACATGAAACAGGAGTTGTAAACTTTATAAGTATATTTTCCAGCCGGAATTCCTGTCAGTATAATTGATGTTCCTGAGCTCGTAGTTTTAACTGCTCCCGGACTTCTTTCAACAGTCCATGTTCCACTAGCTAGTAAATCAGTTAATGTAATAGTTCCCAAAGTGGTACAGGTTGTATTTGTAAAACTAGAGATCGTTGGCGGTGTTAACAAAAATGTCGTTGCAGGTGTATTATTAAATTCAACGGTGTTTAATGAAGGATCGACTCCGGTAACTTTTCCGGTATTTATAATTTTACCTGCAGTAACATCTGCTGCTGTAATAGTGTAAACTCCTGTTAGAGTTGTTTTTGTACCAACGGCCAATGATGCAATTGGATTTCCTGATATTGCTATTCCGGTTAAGGCATCGGTAACTTTAATGTCAGTGACAGGAACTTCTCCAGTATTGGTTACCTCAAAGGTGTAGTTTATTTTGTCTCCAGCTTTTCCGCAAGATGTTAATGTGCCTTTTGTGACCAAAGTTAACTCTGCGATTTTTAGTGAATTGGTATTAAAAGCTATAAAAGCACAATCGGAACTTCCGGAAAAAGTAACCACAAAACGATCGACACTTGCAGCATTTGCTGCTGTAATACCAAATTCGCTGGTTTCAATTGCCAACATTCGAATGTCTCTGGTTGCAGCGGGCGTAAAAGCCCTGGCAGCATTATCAGCTCGGAATAAATCCAGGCTATAAGTACCAATAGCTGACATTGAACCAAAATTTGTAGATAAGGCATGACCGACAACATTATTGTCTTTGTCTACAAATTTGAAAGTATCTGCGTTACCTCCCGGTTCTGCAACCTGAGTTACAATTAAATCGGGAATTTTGTCGTCAAGACCGTTTAGATTAAGATTATTTGTTCCCACTTTAAATTCAGCTGAACCTGCTTTTATATTGGCAATACCCGTTCCAAGAGTTAAACCGTTAACTCCATCTGTAAGTCGGGAAGCAAGTTCGGCGCCTGTTGCAGTCGTTCCTGCGAGTGGGGGAATTAATTTTGTAATTGCATCATCTCCGTCTATTTTTGAACCTTGTAAAAAATACATAGACGCCGGGTCTAAACCCAGGGTTTGAATTTTTAGCGCTCTAAATTTTTGAGAACTATACGTAATAGACTTTCCATTTAGAATATTATCATTTACTCCTGTAGAATATGTCTTGTTATTCCATTCAAAAGCCAGTAAATTGTTTTCGGTATCAGGTCTGTTTCCAGCAGCGGTTAAAGCATTTGATTTCCAATAGCCGTTCCAGTCTGTGTATATTGTTGTTATTTTGGTTTGACTAGACATCTTAAAAGAAATCAACAGAAAAAACAATACGATTTTTGGTATAAAAAAGGTATGATTAGGCAATAATGTTTTATGGGGCATGGCGGGCTTGGTTTTTTGTAGAGTTGGTTATAGATTTAGAGCTGTCGTTATAGTAGGTTTTTAAACGATCGATATTTTTTTAAATGTTTATAATTCAGTTTTAGACTTTGTATTACACATAAAAATCCGGCAGCTTTCACTGTCGGATTTTACATATAATAATTGTAGGTTTAATTAAATATGATTTTCTTTGTTACAACATAGTCATTGTCTAATGTTATTTTTACCAATAAAACCTGATTGGCTGATTGAAGGTTTTGTACCAGTAATTCAGCTGCGTCAACTTTCTTTTTATTGTAAAGAAGCTTTCCTGATATATCATAAATAGCAGCTTCTTTAATGTTTTCTTTAGTAGAAATTACTTTGATTGTTTTCTCTTTTACAGAAACCGAAAGATCGTTTTCAGTATTTTCAAAATCTCCTGTTCCAAGAGTTTTCTTGGTATAAGCAATTGTAAAACGATCTGTAAAAGTTCCTATTGCAGTTGTAAAAGTATAATTACCAGCTTTTAGGTCTATAACTTTTCCTGTCGTTTTATCTTCCAGATATACTGCCTGATTATCGAATAATCCGTCAGCATGATCGATTGCAATTGTAAAATCACCTGCAACAGTAGTTTTATATCCTAATGGAATTCTGTCAGTATCTGTAAATGGTAAAGCACGCCCTTGAATACTCAATTTATCTGCTTGATTAATACTGTAGAAATCTATAAAAGAATTTCCAGCCATCGTAGTTGCATCATAATTAACATCCCAGTCATTTGTTGCACCTTCGATATAACCAACCAAAGCTTGTTTGAAAGCTCCTTGATTACTAGTAAGGTTTAACCAAATACGACTTTTATCGAGCTCATTTGTTTTTGTTGTTTTATAAAACTCATTGTTGCTTCCGCTTACACGCATATCATTTGTAAACTTAACAACACCAGGACCAGAAGCCTGCATAAAGAAAGACTGACAAGAAGCTATTTTTCCTGATGGTGCAGGTTCGTAAGTTCCGTCAGGTCGTTTTGCACCTGTAGAAGTTGATCCTGATAGGTTTAAAACAGCATAATCATTACTGGTGTAATCATAAGTTCCTCCTGCTGAAGGTTTATCACTTGGAGGTGTATTGTGTGTCCAAAAGTACAATGATCCAACATCTACAGATGGTGTAGCATTGTGGTTTATAGTAATAAATTTTTGTGCATCTATCGCTGATGGATAAGGATTTCCTATTAAACTATAATTTGTGGCATAAAGCTGAACTGAATAATCACCATTATTAGGAACACCCGTAAAAGTTGCAGGATAAGTCACTGGATTTGTGATTGAAAAATTCTGTGGCGCTCTAATTGCGTATCCTACACCAGGTTTCATTTCATCTGTTCCGTTTAAATTGATCTTCCATGCATTTGCTGAGGAATCATAACTCTGATATTTGTCTAATAATGTACCTGGTGACAAGTCATGCATAGTATAAGCTGGAATTTTGGTTATTGGCGCTGACCAATACGTAAAATCATAGCGTTTCACTAAATCTGTGTTTCTTAGTACCTGAAAAGAATCTGCTGCGCCTTGATAAGCATTTGTTGTGGTACTAGTTTGTAGTAATGATGCTCCATCTTCAAGCAGAAGTTTTCCACCCGTTCCAACAGTTATATTTTGGTTAACCGTCAATGTTTTGTTAGAAGGTACGGTAAGAATCACATTTGGATTAATCGTACAAGAACAAACTTCGATATCGTTACTTAAAGTTGTATTTGCAGTTATTTTAATAGAAGTTGAGTTTGGGGGAATAGTTCCCGTGCCATTATATTCAGTTGGTGTATCAATAAAAGTAAGAGCAACATTAGCATCACCGGCATCTTCTCTAAGGCGTACTTCTACTGTAGAATTTTCGTTTAGGAAATATGTGGTATTTCCATTTACCTGTACATTAGCATTACTGTAGCCATTTTGAGTAAAAATGTCAACTCCATTAATGAAAATTTTTGCCACATCATCACAATTTGGCAGCACAAGTTGATAGCGACCGCATGGAAAGCCCTTACGTTTGTAAGTAATAGTAAAATTGTCGATAGGCATTGGAGCACCTTGCCAACCAGAGTAATAAGAAGGTGATTTTGTTTTATTCCAAAAAAGTTGTGTGTCAAAGTTTAGATTTGGATCAACATACATTCCCGCAAAACTTGCAGTTTGCAAATTGATGTCTGGTAAATTGAAACCGTAAACGTTCCATTTATTAATTCCAAACGGAAGTGAGGCATTAGTTCCTATCACCGCGCCATGTGAAAAGGATACTCTTGCGATTCCTCCTTTTTCATAATATTCAAGTATAAAATTATGTGTTCCGGCATTTAACGCAACCTGAGCTACATAAGTGTTATAGCCATGATCGCTCCATGAATCTGTTGGCGAAAGAGTAACTATGTTTCCGTCAATATACAGTCGAACACCATCATCTCCTCCTATTGTAAAATTGTAAGTATCTGCTGTTGTCGTTGTTTGCATTAAATAACGCACCATAAAATTTTCGGCGGGTACCGGACCACAAAAATTATCAGCAGCAACACTTTGGTCGCCTGTTATTGTTCCGTATTGTACATCTCTTTCAAAATTTGGATTTTCATAAACCGTTCCAACATATGTAGTTGGCGCTGGTGTTCCTGTGTAAGTGTATACATATCCATTCCAACGATTAATTCCCGGCGTTGGGGTAGCAACGCATGGTGGTGCTGTAACGTTTACAGTTACTGTGGCAGATGAATAAATGCTTCCATTGTATAAAGTGTACGTAAATGTAGATGTTCCGATAAATCCGGAAGTTGGAGTAAAAGTAATATCAGTTAGTCCGTTTACAACTACAGAACCTCCTGTGGCAGGTTGTGTCGCCGTCATAGTTTGTAAAGGAATAGTTCCTTTGACGTCATTATTTAAAACTGGAATTGGAATGCTTTGATTTGATGGTGTAGTTGCTGCATCGTTGTATGCTGTTAGGGTGTCAAGACCTCTTACATACCCTTTGATTACAGGTCCAATACTGTTTCCGTTACCGTTTTGTATATGAAAAGCATTGTTGGTATTATAAACATAAAATCGAATGTACATAGTTTCATTAGGTACAAGCGTACTTGCATCTGAGGCAAAAGTTTTTGTTATTGTTGCCCAGCTATTTGTGCTTGATGTTTCTGCAACAAATGTTTTTACACCTGTAGCAAAAGAAGCATCTTTAGAGTATTGCACTTGAAATTTTTGACCATCACTTGAAATTTTTCTGTGCGTAAAGCTGAAAGTTGTCAAATCGATTTTATGATTCTGATCTGGTGAAATCTTAAAGGTTACATATTTGGGTGTAGATTGGACAAAATTTTCACCATTTACGGCAGGAGTAGGCCACTGCGAAGTTTCAAAAAATATATTACTTCCGGAATTGTTAACGGGTGTCAACTGTACGCCTCCGGATGCAGTTATTGGTCCTGAAGTTACATTACTGTTAAGTACAGGATTAAGACTTGATGAAGCACCGTTCCATAACGCAAGATTTTCTTCCTGAAAGTCATTAACGGTTAAGTAAACCGTTGCAGTAGAGGATTGTGTAGCGTTTGTAATTGTATACATAAATGAAGTGCTGCCAATATAGGATAAAGCAGGATTAAAAGTAACCGAATAATCTGGATTAACAGTAATAGTTCCTTCACTCGCGCTTGGTCTTGTTGTAAGTGTCAGGCTATTGATATTTGATGAACCCTTAACGTCGTTGCCTATTAGCGATATGTTACTTACCTGATCTTTTGTGGTTGTTACATAATCATTTATTGCCAGAAGTGAATTAGGATCAAAGTTAGTGATGTTTCCTTTTATTGTAGGACCTCCATTTGTTGCTATCGAGCCTATTTTTAATTGAAAGTTATTGTTGGTATTATAAACATAGATCCTGATATACACAGTTTGGGTAGGGAGTACAGGATTGATTTCAGGTAAAAAAGACGGATTGTATGTTGTCCATGTAGATGTGCTTATTGTTTCGGCCATCAGGTCTTTAACTCCGGTTACAAAGTTTGGATCTTTGGAATATTTAATTCTGAAATTATTTGTGTTTCCTTGAGATCTGCATTCAAAACTTAGACTGGACAAATCTAGTTTGTAGTTTGCTGCAGCTGTAATCTGCAAAGAAATATATTTGGTTGGATCATAAGTACCTCCATTTGCTGAAGGAACTGGCCAGCCTGAACTGTCATAAAATACGTTTTCATTTGAATTATTAACGTATTTAAAATCTGAAGAATTTACCGTAGCAGAAATATCCGCAGCTACTACATTTGGTTTAACTGTTGGCTTGTATAAATTGCTGTTTACAGCATTCCACTTAGCAAGATCAGTTTGTGCAATTCCAAAAAAAGGTAACAATAAAAATAAAAGTAGAGTTTTCTTCATGTTAAATGTTTTCTATCAGAATGTTATGTAGGCATAGGTTTTTTTTGCCCACGCAAAGATAGATACATCTACGTGTTGGATATCGGAACGGTTTTTAGAAGAACGATATAGTCGATGAAATGTTAAAATAATCGATGAACTACATCATAAAATTAATCAAATTGCGTTATTTCTTATAAATTAGCTTTTTTAAATATAAGAAAAATCGCAAAATACACTTTAAAAACTAGCTTCTTTTGAATATTTAATTATAAAAAAGTGATTTATGATGCAGATTGTGCAAAAAACGGAAGATTTGTGATTGATGGTTTTTCTTATAAAAATGCAATTTTAAACCTTATCGATTACGAAGTTTTTTGACTTGCAATTTTAGAATTTTAGTAAATTATTTTTTAGATCTTAAAATGGATTTAGGGCATAATTGTCAACGATAAAATTAAGCTATGAATTTTTCTCCAATTCTTTTACTTTATCATAAACCAAAAAACTTTCGAAACCGCGTCTTAACATATAATCGCAGAATTTTTTTCTCTTTTTCAGCACGTCTTTTTCACGTAAATTTTCCCAACATCTTTCTGATAATTGCTGAAAAGTTGTGTCATACTCTTCAGGAGATATTTCTTTTAAGGCTATGGTGATATTGGTTGGAGAAATTTGTCTTGCTTTTAATTCATTTGTTATTCTGATAGTTCCCCATTGTTTCATTCTGTGTTTTCCTCTGGCAAAACTGCAGGCAAAACGAGTCTCGTTCAAAAAGTTACTTTCGATTAGCTGAACTATGATTTGTTCCGATTCATCATTGGTCATTTTTAAGCTGTATAATTTCGAAACAACCTCTGCATGACAGCGCTCCTGATAGGCACAAAAGTGCTCGAGTTTAAGTAAGGCTTCTTTGGGGGTGCAGAATGATTTCATGAGTTTTTTCTTTCTTTTTAACTAATTGTTCTAAAAATAGTCATTTTGTTGTTAAAATTGTATGTCTTTTTTTGCTTTTTCTTAAAAATAATGTTTGCTAAAATGTTGTGTATGTGTGGAATTATAATATTTTTGTACGAGATTTTGATAAGTTTTAATCTGTCTAAAAAACAGGATTTTAGCTTTAATTTTTCAGATTAAAAGCCAAATTTAAAGTATTGTTTTAAAAATGCATTGCTGTTTTATTTCTTTTAACGCCAAAACTAATATTAATACCACGCCTATATGATTCGAAAACTACTTTATTTCGTTCGTTCTTTATTTTTAAATTTTTTTAGTACTTCTAAAAAAAGATCTTTTATCCCTAATTTGAAATTGCTTTGTTTGGGGATGTTTTTAATTAATTTCATTTCTTCTGCTCAAACAACAACTCAAACAATTACTGCAACTGGCTCAGGTTCCTTTGTTATTCCTTGTGGTGTTTCATCAATCACTGTTGAAACATGGGGAGGAGGAGGAGCTGGAGGTGGTTCAACTAGTAGTACTGCTCTAGGAGGAGGAGGAGGAGCTGGTGGAACATATGCTTCTTCAATCATAACTGTTTCATCAGGTCAATCTATTTCTTATAGTGTAGGGGCTGGAGCACCTGCAGCTACTGCTGTTGGGGCAAGAGGAGGAGATACATGGTTTGTTAATAATACAACTTTACTTGCTAAAGGTGGGAATGGCGGTACTGCACCAAATTATACAACTGTTGCAGGTGGTCTAGGTACAACTACAGGAAGCATAGGAAGCACTTTAGTAAAGGGAGCTGATGGTAGTAATGCAACATTAACTCAAGGTGGCGCAGGTGGAAGAGGCGGTAATAATGGAGGTGTTGGAGGTGCTGCGCGTTCAAATAGTGGGAATGGTGGAGATGGAAATTCAGGATCCCAACCTGGCGGTGGCGGTGGCGGCGCTTATGTTGGTAATGGTACGGACAGGTATGGTGGAAGTGGAGGGAATGGTCAAATAAAAATTACTTATAATACCCCACCGGTCCTGACAGTATCCAATGCAGGACCTGATCAATATAAAAATACTACATTTACATTAGGGGCTAATACTCCGGGAACGGGTAACACAGGAACATGGTCAATAGTGAGTGGTCCAAGTCTTTCAACAAGTCAGTTTGCTAGTGGCGATACTTCAAATCCAACGTCTGTATTTACACCTTCAGGAGCAGGAACATGGACATTGAACTGGACCATAACTAATGGTTGCGGAACATCAGTAGATCAGGTTGTTATTTCGAATTGTGTGACTAATTTAATTACTAATGGCGATTTTACTGGTGGAGCTACTAGTTGGACACCTGCAATTAATTCAAAAGGACCCGTTAGTGGTACTTCTTATGTTGAGGTTTTGAATGAAAAAATTTATTTTAACAATAATAATGATGATAATACAGCAGAATTAGATAGCCAGGCATCGTTAGGGCAAACTGTAGCTGTTATTCCAAATGTTCAGTATACACTAAATTTTCTTTATGCGCGAAGACCGGGATCTCCAGCTACCGTTGCGGTTGATGTTAGAGTATATGAAGGTGGCTCTATTACAGCATCAAAAAATATTACTACTAGTGATACTAATAGTACTCCGCAAATAGGTACTCTAACCTTTACGCCAACAAGTTCTTCAATAGTGCTTGAATTTTTCAACTCCTTGGGAGGAACAAGTACTCTGGGGTCTATTATCGATAATATAGTTTTAGTTCCATCTACTCAGGTAGTTCCCATTGCGATAACAAATCCTAAAGGGAGTTATAAAACATTAACTGTTTGTGTAGGAGGATCTGCAGGGTTAGATGTGGATAATATTTCTGTTTCAGGTGTAACTTATTCATGGTCAACACCATCTTCGGGAACAAGTTTGGTTGCAGGGACGACTACTAAAAATCCCTCAGTTACATTTACACAAACTGGAATGAAGGAATTTAAAGTATTAGCAACCAATTCAAGCGGTTGCGGAAATGTTTATTCCAGTACATTTGTATATGTAATTGATCTTCCGACAGTTTATAATGTTACCGGAGGAGGACCATATTGTTCTGGTGGTACCGGAGTTTTAGTAGGTCTGGATGGTTCGGATGCAGTTAGTTCGACTTCAAATATTAGCTATCAGTTGCAAAGAGACGGAGTCGATGTTGCGGGTGCTGTTGTTACGGGAACAGGGTCTGCGATTAGTTTTGGTCTTCAAACGGTAGCGGGTACATACACAGTGGTTGCTAAAAATACTTTAGTTACTACTGCTTGTTCTTCAAACATGAATGGTTCTCCAGTTATATCAATAAGTACTCCACCAACTGTAAGTATTACAGGTAGCAGCAATATTTGTGTGAATGGTACAACTAAATTATCTCCTACAAGTGGAGGTAATTGGGTAAGTAACAATCCTTTGATTGCTTCTGTAGCGAATAATGGCGATGTAGTAGGTTTAGCAACAGGAACGGCAACATTTAGTTTTACTAGTGGCACTGCACCTAATTGCTCAGCAACTACGGCGGCAGTAACAGTTTCATCATCAACTATTGTTTTTGACTCCTCAGGTTCTTATACTATTCCTGCAGGAGTTACAAATATTCAAGTGGAATGCTGGGGAGCTGGCGGTGGTGGTGGCGGAGCTTCTAATAACCCATCGGCTGGTGGTGGTGGAGCTGGAGGTAGCTACGTTAAAAACGCATCATTTACAGTTACACCTAATTCTACATATACAATTAATGTTGGTACTGGAGGTACTGTTTCTACAACTGCTACTGGAGGAACTGGTGGATCATCTTGGTTTGGTTCAGCGACAACAATTTTGGCCGTAGGTGGTAGAGGTGGAGTGGTAGGAAATAATACAACTAATAATGGAACCGGAGGTACTGCTGTTTCAACTGGAAATGTTGGTGGTACAACTACTAGTGCATATGGTGCGGCCGGAGGTTCAGCAAATTTAACTGGTGCTAGTCGTATTGCAGGTAGCGGAAGTGCAGGAGCTAACGGAGGCGCAATAGCTGCCGGTACTATTACTAATGGTAAGGGAGCAGATGGAAATGCCCCTGGTGGTGGTGGTGCAGGTGGACGCAACACAAACGGTACTAATAGTTCTGGGGGTATAGGTGGTATGGGTAGAGTTACTATAACCTTACCTACTCCAACAGCAACTGCAGGAGGTAGTACGACAATATGCCAAACAGGTACAGCATTAGTAAGTGGCGCAAATGCAACAAATGGAACTATATTATGGTCACATAACGGTACGGGTTCATTAACTAATGCAACAACTTTAACGCCAACTTATGCAGCTGCATCAGGAGATGCAGGAAATGCTGTTGTTTTAACTATGACGGTATCAAATGGACCTTGTTTAGTAGCTACGGCTATTTACACTGTGAACGTGACCGCACTTTCAACAGCTAATGCCGGAGGAGTGTTGCCTGCTATCTGCCAAGGAGGTACTTCGCAGGCAATGGGAGGATCAGTTGGTGGAGGAGCAACTAGTGGAGTATGGACAGGTGGATCAGGAAGCTGGGCAAATGTAAACAATCCATCGACTGCTACTTATACAGCCAGCGCATCAGAATCTGGCAGTATCACATTAACATTGACAACTAATGCGGGATCATGCGGTGCAGTGACAGTTACAAAAACAATAACAGTAAATAAACTTTCAACAGCTAATGCCGGAGGAGTATTGCCTGCTATCTGCCAAGGAGGTACTTCACAAGCAATGGGAGGATCAGTTGGTGGAGGAGCTACTAGCGGAGTATGGACAGGTGGATCAGGAAGTTGGGCAAATGCAAACAATCCATCGACTGCTACTTATACAGCCAGCGCATCAGAATCTGGTAGTATCACATTAACATTGACAACTAATGCGGGATCATGTGGAGCAGTGACAGTTACAAAAACAATAACAGTAAATCAACTTTCAACAGCTAATGCCGGAGGAGTATTGCCTGCTATCTGCCAAGGAGGTACTTCACAAGCAATGGGAGGATCAGTTGGTGGAGGAGCTACTAGTGGAGTATGGACAGGTGGATCAGGAAGTTGGGCAAATGCAAACAATCCATCGACTGCTACTTATACAGCCAGCGCATCAGAATCTGGCAGTATCACATTAACATTGACAACTAATGCGGGATCATGTGGAGCAGTGACAGTTACAAAAACAATAACAGTAAATCAACTTTCAACAGCTAATGCCGGAGGAGTGTTGCCTGCTATCTGCCAAGGAGGTACTTCACAAGCAATGGGAGGATCAGTTGGTGGAGGAGCTACTAGCGGAGTATGGACAGGTGGATCAGGAAGCTGGGCAAATGCAAACAATCCATCGACTGCTACTTATACAGCCAGCGCATCAGAATCTGGCAGTATCACATTAACATTGACAACTAATGCGGGATCATGTGGAGCAGTGACAGTTACAAAAACAATAACAGTAAATCAACTTTCAACAGCTAATGCCGGAGGAGTATTGCCTGCTATCTGCCAAGGAGGTACTTCACAAGCAATGGGAGGATCAGTTGGTGGAGGAGCTACTAGCGGAGTATGGACAGGTGGATCAGGAAGCTGGGCAAATGCAAACAATCCATCGACTGCTACTTATACAGCCAGCGCATCAGAATCTGGCAGTATCACATTAACATTGACAACTAATGCGGGATCATGTGGAGCAGTGACAGTTACAAAAACAATAACAGTAAATCAACTTTCAACAGCTAATGCCGGAGGAGTATTGCCTGCTATCTGCCAAGGAGGTACTTCACAAGCAATGGGAGGATCAGTTGGTGGAGGAGCTACTAGCGGAGTATGGACAGGTGGATCAGGAAGCTGGGCAAATGCAAACAATCCATCGACTGCTACTTATACAGCCAGCGCATCAGAATCTGGCAGTATCACATTAACATTGACAACTAATGCGGGATCATGTGGAGCAGTGACAGTTACAAAAACAATAACAGTAAATCAACTTTCAACAGCTAATGCCGGAGGAGTATTGCCTGCTATCTGCCAAGGAGGTACTTCACAAGCAATGGGAGGATCAGTTGGTGGAGGAGCTACTAGCGGAGTATGGACAGGTGGATCAGGAAGCTGGGCAAATGCAAACAATCCATCGACTGCTACTTATACAGCCAGCGCATCAGAATCTGGCAGTATCACATTAACATTGACAACTAATGCGGGATCATGTGGAGCAGTGACAGTTACAAAAACAATAACAGTAAATCAACTTTCAACAGCTAATGCCGGAGGAGTATTGCCTGCTATCTGCCAAGGAGGTACTTCACAAGCAATGGGAGGATCAGTTGGTGGAGGAGCTACTAGCGGAGTATGGACAGGTGGATCAGGAAGTTGGGCAAATGCAAACAATCCATCGAATGCTACTTATACAGCCAGCGCATCAGAATCTGGCAGTATCACATTAACATTGACAACTAATGCGGGATCATGTGGAGCAGTGACAGTTACAAAAACAATAACAGTAAATCAACTTTCAACAGCTAATGCCGGAGGAGTATTGCCAGCTATCTGCCAAGGAGGTACTTCACAAGCAATGGGGGGATCAGTTGGTGGAGGAGCTACTAGCGGAGTATGGACAGGTGGATCAGGAAGCTGGGCAAATGCAAACAATCCATCAACTGCTACTTATACAGCCAGCGCATCAGAATCTGGTAGTATCACATTAACATTGACAACTAATGCGGGATCATGTGGAGCAGTGACAACAACTAAACTAATTACTGTAAATGCATTACCAGGAACTCCAAGTCCGGGAACTCCAACACAACCAACATGTGCTTCACCAGTAGGTAGTGTTTTGTTGAGTAATTTACCGTCAAGCGGAACTTGGACAATCACACAAAGCGGTTCAGCTCCAGGTTCATATAATGGTACAGGAATAACATACAATGTGCAAAATCTTGCGCCGGGTAATTATACTTTTACGGTTGTAGGTGCTGCTAATTCTTGTAGTTCTTTAGCTTCTACAAATGTGACAATAAATGTTTCTTCTTCTAAAGTATGGACAGGAAACACAAATGGAAACTGGAATAATCCTGCAAACTGGAATCCTTCAGGAATACCATTACCGTCAGATTGTGTTGTAATACCAGATGCGTCAACGGTATTAAATGTTCCAAGTATTCAAGGAACAGGAATCGTTGCAGACGCCTTTACACTTAATGTAAATGACAATGCTTCATTAACAGTAGATAGCAAAAACACTTTAAAAGTTGTAGGTAGCGTAACAGTAGCGTCTTTAGGTTCTTTAGTTTTTAAAGACGAAGCAAGTTTAGTGCAAACAACAAATGCGACAAATACCGGAAATATTACTTATTATAGAAATACAGAACCAGTTCGCCGTTATGATTTTACTTATTGGTCAACACCAATAACAAATACTGTAACTCCTTATAAACTTAAGGATTTATCTCCGGGTACTTTATTAGACAAGTATCAGAGCTATAATTCGACAACATCATTATGGGATATCCATTTAAACGGATTAAAAGATATGGAACCTGCTGTAGGTTATGCAGTAAGAGCTCCGCAAACTTTTTCAATTACTGCTCCAACAGTTTATCCGGCAGTTTTTACGGGAACGCCTAACAATGGAGATTATTCAGTTGCCATATATGGTGCAAAATGGAGTTTAATAGGTAATCCTTATCCATCAGCAATAGATGCAGAAAAATTAATTAAAATTAACCATGATGCGTCTCCATCTGTAGATATTGGATCATTATACTTTTGGACGCATAATTCTCCTCCAAGCGGTACACCTTCAGCAGGGGGATCTTATGATTACACCAGTAACGATTATGCCGTCTTTAATTTATCCGGCTCAACAGGAACAGGTCCAACACCACCGCCAACAGGCGATATAGCTGCCTGTCAGTCTTTCTTTATGTTGGCTTCTGCTCCGGGTGTTGTTAAGTTCACAAATGATATGAGAGTTGACGGAAGAAATGAGCAATTTTTCAAAACAGCAAAAACAAATGCTATCGAGAAAAATCGTGTATGGTTAAACCTTACAAGTAATCAAGGAGCTTTCAAACAAGTTTTAGTTGGTTATATCGAAGGGGCAACAAATGACTGGGATGTTAATTATGATGCTGCTACAAATAATGGAAATACTTTTATAGATTTCTACAGTATTAATCAAGCAGATAAATTGATTATTCAGGGTCGTGCTTTACCATTTGCAGATACAGATCGCGTTCCGTTAGGATATAAAACTACAGTTGCTGGCGATTTTATTATTTCAATCGATCATGCTGACGGATTTTTTAATAATCAGGCAGTTTATCTGGAAGATAAAACAACAGGAAAAGTTACAGACCTAAAAGCAGGTAACTATACTTTTACAACTGCGATAGGAACTTTTACAGACCGTTTTACAATTGCATATATCAAGAAAACACTTGGAACAGGAGATTTTGAAAATCTTGAAAATACTATCTTTGTCTCTATAAAAGATAAAACGATCAAAGTAAATTCTAGTAAAGAAACGATCAAAGAAGTTACGATTTATGATATCAATGGACAGCTTCTTTATAGCAAAAAGAAAATTGACGTTAATGAATTGCAAATACCAAATTTACAATCAAGTAATCAGGTGTTATTAGTAAAAGTTACTTTAGACAATGGCTTTACAACAACCAAAAAGATTATATTTCAATAAATGATCTAGAGATTAAAACATCTTTATGATTTTAAATTATCTAAATCCATTCCGTTTTTTCGGAATGGATTTTTTTTTGATGTAAAGATAAATTTAACCAAAAGTGGGTATTGCTGTAGTCATAAAAGAACTCTACATTTCGGGTTATTCTTACAAATAGTAATAACCTGAAAATTTAAATTTTGATTAGAAAATTATTTTGTTCCTTGATTTTAATTAGTTCGACATTTACGCCACAACTTTATGCACAGCAAGGCAAAGTCGATATAACTTTTAACACATTTGATGATGGCCTAAATGGAGATGGTTTCGACAATACAGTCAGAACTTTATCGCTGCAATTAGATGAAAAGCTAATAGTAGGAGGTGATTATTTAAGCCTTAACGGAATACCATGTACTTATTTAACCCGTTTAAAACCTGACGGAACTATTGACTTAAGTTTTAATACCGGAACTGGTTTCAATGGAAAAGTATATACAACTCACATTCAGCCTGACGGCAAAATACTAGTTGGCGGAAGTTTTACATCTTACAATGGCGTAAGTTCAGGAAGGTTAATTCGTCTAAATAAAGATGGAACAAACGACACATCCTTTAATACATCGATCGCGGCCACAACAGGAATTATCTATAATATTTGTCCGCAACCAGATGGCAAAATTATTATTGTAGGCAGTTTTACAAAATATAATAATATTACAGTAAATCGAATTGCACGTTTACTTCCAAATGGAACCTTAGATTCTACTTTTATTACAGGTTCCGGTTCATCAGTAATTATTTCAAATGCCAGAGTTTTAGCCACTGGAAAAATTCTGATTTCCGGAAATTTTTTAGAATTTAATGGCACTTCAAAGAATAAAATTGCCCGTTTAAATTATGATGGAAGCGTAGACGAAACCTTTAATATCGGAACAGGTTTTAATGATGATATCGATGCAATAGCAGTTCAGGAAGATGGTAAAATTATTCTGGGCGGAAGCTTCACAACCTACAACGGAATTATAGCAAATAGAATCATACGTCTAAACGAAGACGGTACCATAGACAATAGTTTATTATCGGGCTCGGGCATAAACGGAGGAGCGGTTCAAACAGTCAAAATAGATGCTGCGGGTCGAATAATGGTTGGAGGATCTTTCGCTGGCTTATATAATGGCAATGCAATTAATAGAGTTTTTCTTTTAAATTCTAATGGAACTCTAAATTCAGATTTTGATATAGAATCCGGACCAGGTTCAGGCTCTGTTTTAGCATTAATAAATGACTCAAATGGCTCGTGGTATATTGGAGGATCTTTTTTAACTTTTGACGGGCAAAATCAAGGCAGATTAGTAAAAGTTAACCCAGATGGAGATCATGATAGTAGTTACCTGTCTGCAGGAGTTGGTTTTGATAATTCGGTTTTAAAAATTTTGCCATTAGAAGATAATAAAACAATGATTTTTGGAAGTTTTACCAAATTTAATGGCGACCCAATTTTTAGAATCGCCCGACTTTTAGAGAACGGATTCTCTGATCTATCTTTTAATTCTAATAAATCAGGAGCAAATAATCTCATAAAATCTGCCGTATTACAATCAGACGGGAAAATTGTTTTTGGAGGAAACTTTACAAAGTATAACGATGTAATCTCCAATCGGATAACCAGAGTTTTTCCTGATGGAACAATTGATACTAATTTTAATATCGGATCCGGATTCAATAGTCAGATATATGCAATGGCAATCCAGTCAGATGGAAAAGTAATTGTTGCAGGCAATTTTACCGCCTATAATGGTTCAACCGGAGTGGGAAGAATTATTAGATTATTGTCAGATGGTTCTCGTGATAATAGCTTTAATACAGGCCTTGGTGCTGACGCTATTATTGAGGCGATTTTAATTCAGCCTGACGGAAAAATTTTGGCAGGAGGAAGATTTAATAGTTTTAATGGAAATAGTTTCGCTCGTTTAGTCCGCTTAAATTCCGACGGAAGTATTGATTCCGGTTTTAATATTGGCGAAGGTTTCGATAAAAACATCTATGTAATCGCACTACAATCTGATCAGAAAATAATCATTGGAGGTTCTTTTTTAAGCTATAACAAAGCTGCACAAAAACGAATACTTCGGCTAAACTCTAATGGTGGTTTAGATACTACATTTGATTCAGGTACAGGTTTTAGCAAAGGAGAAGTTCGCAGTATTCTTGTTCAGCCCGATGATAGAATTCTGGTAGGAGGAACTTTCTCCGGAACCTACAAAAAATTGCCTTCTCAGCGGTTTATACGGTTGTTGAAAAATGGGGATAATGATGTCTCTTTTGATGCTCCTTTGAACAATACTCTTTTTGCAATGAGTTTTACATCAGATTATAGACTATTAATAGGAGGGAATTTTAATTCTGTTTCCAAAATTACAAAACATAGAATTGCACGTCTGAAACTCTGCGTTGATTCTACAATCTGGAATGGCATTTCCTGGGATAATGGAAAGCCATCAGTTGGTAAGGAAGTGTTTTTTAGAGAAAATTTTGCTTCCTTGACAACTACAAATATTTGTAGTTGCTCTATTGACGAAGGAAAAACAGTCACATTATTAAGTGGTAATACTTTAGGAATTGAATTTTCATATATAGGTTTAGGAACGTTAGTATTAGAAGATTCAGCGAGTTTATATCAATCAGACGATGATATGATAAATACAGGAATTATTCATTTTAAAAGAAAAACAAAGCCAGTCTTAAGATATGATTTTACCTATTGGTCTTCTCCCGTGGAAAATCAAAAATTGATCGATGTTTCTCCAAATACGTTATTGGATAAATATCAATCTTATGATAGTTTGTCAGAAAGCTGGACATTCGAGAAACCTTCCAATATCATGATTGTAGGCAAAGGATATGTTATTAGAGCGCCACAGAATTTTTCAATTACAGAACGATCTGTATTTGAAGCTACTTTTAAAGGGATTCCGAATAATGGAAAAATAAAGGTTGATTTGGGAACGGAGGACAGTTATAATTTAGTTGGAAATCCCTATCCGTCGGCAATTAATGCGGATGTTTTTTTGATGAATAATGCCTTAAAAATAAAAGGAGCACTTTATTTCTGGACTCATAATACACCAATAACCAATTTTAAATATACAGCTGATGACTACGCAACTTATAATTTACTTGGAGGAGTTAGTACCGCCGCAACGACTTTGGTTTCTGCTATAACAGAGCCGAATGGTGCGATTGCAGCAGGACAATCTTTTTTTCTGCAAAGTAAAGATTTAGGATTTGCCAGTTTTACCAACGAAATGAGAATTGTGGGAAGAAACGAACGTTTTTTTAAACCTGCAAACCGAGATAAAGTTTCAAATGAAAATACAATTGAAAAACATAGATTTTGGTTGAACCTAAGAAATAATGAAGGTATATTTAAACAAATTCTACTTGGTTATATTGATGGAGCGACCAACGAACTTGATGATAAGTATGATGCTCTAAGTATGATTGGTAATCAGTATGTGGATTTCTATAGTATTATTGAAAATAAAAAATTAGTAATTCAGGGACGTGCTCTGCCTTTTACCGAAAATGATTCTATTGTATTGGGTTTTAAAGTAGGAATCGAAGGTAATTTTAATTTTAGTATTGATCACAAAGACGGGATTTTTGAGAAAACAAATTTTTTTATTGAAGATAAAGATTTGAAGACCATTCATAATTTGTCTCAATCACCCTATTTCTTTAATTCTTCAATAGGAACCTTTAGCGATCGTTTTATAGTAAAATTTACTGATAAAACATTAAGTATTGGCAATTTTGAGGTTCAGGACAATGATGTTGTAGTTTGGGAAAAAGATAAAATGATTTTTATTACTGCCAAAAATCAAAATATAAATGGAGTTGTTGTTTTTGATATTTCTGGAAAAAGAATCTATAGAAAAAATAAATTGGATACAAGTAAATTAACCATTCAGAATTTGTTTTCAGCACATCAAATTTTACTTGTAAAAGTGACATTGGAAAATGGAAATTCGATAACAAAAAAAATACCTTTTTAAGAAGATCTTTTTCAAAATTTTTACAATCCATTCTGCAAAACAGATTGGATTTTTTTATGCAATAATTTTTGATCTGATGTATTTGTCAGACGTTTTTTGAGATTAAATTACCTCTTGTTTTTCCAAATTGGGTACTAAAACCATAAAAATTTCAGAATTAGCATTTTATTTATTTGGATGAGTTACATTATTTAAATGATGAACTACATTAAAAAAAAAACTTTATGCGAAATTACTTAAAAATATTTGATTTTTAAATTATAAGTATCTGTTTTTTAATAGGTTGAATAATATTTTGTAAATTGTTACTACACTTTATTTAACGGAATTTTACTATTACATTTTGTTAAAACTGCTCTCAGAAGTATTAAAAATGTAAACAAAAATATTTTTTTTTCAGAGCCCTTCTACCTATTTGCAACTACTGATTGTTTAATTTAAGTACCACACTAAATAAACAAAAAAGTACATCTTAATGACGACAGTCTGAACGTAGAATAAAAAAAGTAAACACAAATTTCACGAATTAGTTCGTACAATTAAATTCACCAACTAAACATTAAGTTTAGTGTCAATTTGTGAAATTCATGTTCCAATTTTTCTATAACATTTGTGTTCATACGTCATGTCTTAATCATCTCTTTTTTATTGTTCTGATTCGAAATTGCGGTATTTAAATAGTCTAAAAATGATTTTCAACTGAATCTGATTTTTTAATGATTTAAAACGCCTTGATATGAAAAGATCTTTACTTATTCCATCATTGATTTGTTTTCCTATTTTTTTCTACGCACAAACTACAACCACATTTTCGGTTGCAGGTTCACAAACATTTGTTAGTCCTGCGGGAATAACTTCAATCAATGTACAAGCCTGGGGTGCCGGTGGCGCCGGAGGAAGCTCGACTCCTCCTCCCGGATTTAGCGGTGCAAGAGCTGGTTCCGGAGGTGGTGGAGGTGCGTTTGCAAGTGCCACTTTGACTATAACATCCGGGGCTTTATTGCCAGTAATTGTTGGAGCCGGAGGAAAAGGAGTTTCCGGTGCAAATGGAAATTTTGGAGGTTTTTCTGCCATTACAGGATTTTCACTTAAAGCTGATGGAGGAAAAGGAGGTCTTGTAAATACAGGAAACCAACCTATAGGAGGTTTAGGAGGTGCCAGTGGAGCATCTGTTGGAACAACTACAATCTCTGGATTTCCTGGTCTTGCCGGAGAATCAGGTTTTGTTGATGATACCGGATCAGTTATTAGTTCAGGCGCTGGTGGAAACGCTGCAAATGGTGGAGGAACGGGTGGGATTGCAATTACAGGAGCCTTTGTTACTAATGCGGGTAATCCGGGGAATCCTCCGGGAGGTGGTGGTAGTGGTGGTAGATCTTCTTTTTTTCAAAGTGCCAGAGCAGGTGGAGATGGTGGAGACGGAAAAGTAATCATTTCTTATAATTGTCCAACTTATAGCCTAACCAGTGCAGTTGCTTCAGCAGTAAATGTTTGTTCCGGAAGCTCTTCAGAAATTACTTTAACAGGAACTTTACCTATTGGTCTTTATAAAGTTTCTTATGAAATACAAGGAGTCGCACAAACTCCTTCATCAATGAATGTAACAACAGCCGGAACCGGATCTTTTATTGCAACTGGTTTTACTGCTGTTGGTTCTAAATTTATAAAAATTACTGCCTTAACATCCGGATCAAGCACAGTAGCTTCTGAAAATTGTACTTCGACAATAACACAATTTAATTTAGCGACAGTTGTAGTAAATTCATCAGGAACAGCTCCGGTAGCTTTAGCAGGTACTGGTGCTACTTGTACTCAAATAACTGCTAATTGGCAAGCTGTTTCAGGTGCATCGTATTACGAATTAGATGTTTCTACAGATAATACTTTTGCGACTTTTGTTACAGGTTATAGCGCGCGTAATGTTGGCAATGTGCTTACATTTAATATAACTGGTTTGGTAAATGATACTTATTATTATAGAGTAAGAGCTTATAATGGTACTTGCGTTAGTGCTAATTCTAATATTATAACATATGCAACTACAGTAGCTCCTGCAGTGCCAAACGCAAATGCGGGTTCGGGAAGAACGTGTTCACAAATAACTGCAAGTTGGGCAGCAGTATCAGGTGCAACTAGTTATTTTTTAGATGTATCTACACAAAATGGCGCCAACTTTAATGCAAATATGTTAGTTGGCTACAATAATTTAAATGTTGGAAATGTTTTAACGAAAGATGTTACAGGATTGGCTGTAAATACAAACTATTATTATAGAGTTAGAGCTACTAATAGTTGTGCTACAAGTGCAAGTTCTAGTATTATTGCATATAGTACTACAACTAATACCGCAGCTGGAATTCCTGCAACGCCTACTGCAAATGCAGGATCAGGTCAAACATGTTCTCAATTTACAGCAAATTGGTCTTCGGCTTTAAGAGCAACAAGTTATATTATAGATGTCTCTACCCAAGCATCTGGAACTGCTTTTACAAATAATATATTAGCCGCTTACAATGGTTTGAATGTTGGAAATGTGCTTACTTTCGATGTAACCGGATTAAATGCGAATACTACATATTATTACAGAATTAGAGCTACTAATACTTGTGGTACAAGTGCTAATTCTAATATTATAATGTATGGCACTACAACGGGAGGTTCAGGAACGCCAACTGTGCCTACAGTAAGTACACCTACAGGGCAAACATGTACTCAAATTACAATAAATTGGGCTTTGGCTACTCGTGCAACAAGTTATATTATAGATGTTTCAACCCAGCCGGGCGGAGCTTTTACGGCGAATATATTACCCGCTTACAATGGTTTAAATGTTGGTAATGTGCTAACGAAAAATATTACAGGATTATCGGCAAATACGATCTATTATTATAGAGTGCGAGCAACAAATAACTGTGGAACAAGTGCAAATTCTACAATAGCAAACACTTCAACTACGCCTGTGCCTGCGGTTCCTGCTATTTCACCAACTTCTAGCACAATTTGTCAGACAGATGGAGTAAGTCTTAATGTAGTTAGTCCTAATGCTGCATATACATATGTTTGGTCTACAGGAGAAACGGGTTCATCTATATTTGCTACTGCAGCCGGTAGTTATACTGTAAAAGCAGTTAATTCAGGTGGATGTTCAAGTGCAGATTCTCCGGCGGCAACCGTAACAGTACAAGGTTTGCCCACTGCAATTGCTGGCGGAAGTGCAACAATATGTTCTAATCAATCTGTAACCGTAACAGGAGCATCGGCAACAAATGGAAATATAAAATGGACGTTTAGCGGTGGTGCAGGTACTTTAACAAATGATACTACATTGACACCGACCTATACTCCGGTTATGGGGGGAGCTGCTAGAACAGTTGTTTTAACAATGACAGTTACAAGTACTAATGCTTGTATGCCACAAATCGCCACAGCAGCTTATACTATAAATATTCAGGCTGCACCTACAGCGTCAATTTCCGGTACGCAAAGTACGTGTTCAAACGGATCAGTTACACTCGCGAGCGGAGAGGCAAACGCTTCAAACGGAACCATTTTATGGACACATAATGGCGCTGGAACAATTTCGGCAGGAGCCACAACATTAACACCTACATATACAGCCGCAGCCGCCGATGCTGGAAAACAGATTACATTAACGATGACCGTAACTGCTTCGCCATCGTGTTCTACAGCTTACACAGTCACAGATATCTATCCGGTTATTGTTAACGCAGAAAACACTGTTACAGGAGCTTCTTCCTCTCCAATATTATGTATAAATACCTTGATGCCTAATATTACGCATACTACTACTGGCGCAACAGGAATTGGAGCATCGTTAAATTTGCCTGCGGGAGTTTCTGCAAGTTGGGCATCCAATACAATTACGATAAGTGGTACGCCAACAGAGTCGGGGACTTTTAGTTATACTATTCCATTAACGGGAGGTTGTAGTGTAGTGAATGCAACCGGAACAATTGTTGTAAATTTAGATACAGTTGGAGCAGCGTCAACATCTCCATCAATTTGTTCTCACACTATAATGCCAAATATTACACATACCACTCCTGGTGCAACGGGAATTGGTGTGCCGGTAAATTTACCAACAGGAGTTTCTGCAAGTTGGGCATCCAATACAATTACGATAAGTGGTACTCCAACACAGTCAGGGACTTTTAATTATAGTATTCCATTAACAGGAGGTTGTGGACCTGTTAGTGCTGCGGGAACTATTGTGGTAAAACCTTTGCCATCTACTCCAATATCCGGAACAATTACACAACCTACTTGCAGTAATCCAACAGGAAGTATTGTATTAAATGGTTTACTTTCTACACCAACATGGGTTATTACTCAAAGCGGAACTGTTTTGAGAACTTATTCGGCTTCTGGAACCACTTATACAATTTCTAATTTATTACCCGGAAATTATAATTTTACGATTGAAGATGGGGTGAATTGCGCTTCGCTACCAACAATAAGTTTAGAGATTAAGGCACCAATTACAAATATTTGGGACGGAACAGTTTGGTCCAAAGGAGGTCTTCCTTTAAATACAGATAGTGTTGAATTTTCTGGAGATTATCAATCAACAGGAGATTTAAATGTCTGCTCATGTAAGATTGATTCCGGAAAAAGTGTAACCATAAATTCAGGACATACATTAACAATAGAAAAAGAACTAAATGTTGATTCAGGAGCTGGAACTAATTTGATATTTATGAATGATGCCAGTCTGGTACAAATAACGAATGCAGTTAATACAGGAAACATTATATATCATAGAGATACAGAACCGGTTCGTCGATATGATTTTACCTATTGGTCAGCGCCAATAACCAGAATTCCAGCTTATACAATGCATGACTTGTCACCAGGGACATTATTAGACAAATATGAGAGCTATGATTCTTCAGCAGATGCATGGCATATCAATTTAAACGGAACAGATGAAATGAAACCTGCTATAGGATATGTAATCAGAGCACCACAAAATTTTTCTATTACTGCTCCTGCAATTTATCCTGCAGTTTTTACTGGTGTTCCTAATAATGGAGATTATTCAGTTCCGCTTTTTGCAACAAAATGGAGTTTAATAGGAAATCCTTATCCATCAGCAATAGATGCAGAGGAATTTATTAATACAAATCATTTCGCATCACCGTCTGTAGATGTTGGAGCTTTATACTTTTGGACACATAATACTCCTCCAAGCAGCACAGCTTCAACTGGTGGCACTTATGATTATACCAGTAACGATTATGCTGTTTTTAGTTTGTCCGGTGGAATTTCAACTGGAGCCAGATTGCCTGACGGAACTTATGAATCCCCACCATCAGGAAAAATAGCTGCTTGTCAGTCTTTCTTTATGCAGGCTTCAGGCCCGGACCCTGTTAAGTTTACAAATGACATGCGAGTTGGCGGAAACAATGGAGAGTTTTTCAAAACAACAAAAACAAGAGTTTTAGAAAAAAATCGTTTATGGCTGAATTTAACCAATACTAAGGGAGCTTTCAAACAACTGTTAATTAGTTATATCGAAGGAGCATCAAATAGTTGGGATGTTAATTATGATGCAACTACAATGGAAAGTAATAGTTTTATAGATTTTTACAGTATAAATGAAAGTGAAAAACTAACGATTCAAGGTCGGGCATTACCATTTTTAGATACTGATAAGGTTCCATTAGGATATAAAACGACCATTGCAGGCGATTTTACTATTGCAATCGATCACGCTGATGGGCTTTTCAATAATCAGGGAGTATATCTGGAAGATAAATTAACAGGAAAGGTTACAAACTTAAAAGCTGGTAATTATACATTTACAACTGCAATAGGAACTTTTACTGATCGCTTTACTATTAGTTATATAGATAAAACCCTTGGAACAGGAGATTTTGAAAATCCTGAAAATGATGTTTTGGTATCCGTAAAAGATAAAATTATAAAAGTAACATCAACTAAAGAATCACTTAGAGAAGTTGTCCTGTTTGACGTTTCAGGAAAAATGCTTTATCATAAAAATAAAATAACGAATACTGAATTGTTGATATCAAATTTGCAATCCGGAAATCAGGTTCTACTGGTTAGAATTGTTTTAGAAAATGGGCATTCAACCTCCAGAAAGGTTATATTTGAGTGATAATATTTTAAAAAGTAAGGAATCCATTTCGTTTTACGGAATGGATTTTTTTTGTGCAATAACTTTTCCTCAGAGGTTTTTGAGTATTAACATTTTTTTCTAAAACAGAGTGTTATTGATTTCAATATGTTAAAAAACAACTCTTTACGTTAAAATATTTTTATATTGTAAATAAAATCGTACCTTGTTGTAGGTTATAGTCGACGAACTTATATAAAAGCCTGTTGTAATACAATTTTAATCACTACTCTTAAAAACTAAGATGATTTTTTAGTTTTTTATTCGCCTAAATACTGATTGTTAAATTTAAATACCATTAAATAAGCAAATAAGTACTTAACGTTTATTTCTACATCTCTTTCTAAGTTTTCAGAACGTTTTTTTGCGTTCCTGTTCTGCTTATATGGTATCTAAAGTTTTTTAAGAGGATTCATAATTTGATTATGGGTCTGTTTTTTTAATTATTTAAAATGCCTCTTATGAAAAAAGCCTTACTTAATTATTTGATTTTTCTTCCATTTCTAAAGGAATCTTTTTTTCGAAATGAACAAAATAGAAAAACATTTCATAGTGCGAAGTTCAAACTAGCTTTAGTTCTATCTTTTATATGCACATCATTATGGGCTCAGCCACCACATATATTTACAGCTGACGGCACAGTAGTTATTCCGGCAGGGATTACCTCTATGGATATTAAGGCATGGGGTGCTGGGGGTGCTGGAGGAGGTGCGGGTATTTCTCCTTTACTTAGCGGAAGAAGTGGTGCAGGAGGAGGTGGAGGCGCATATGCAAATGGTCTTATAACAGTTAATCCATTATCAGGAGTGTCTTTAAATATTAAAGTTGCCGGAGCGGTTACTGGAACAACTTCAAGTGGAACAGCAGGAGGCAGTTCAACAATACAAGGTTTTGAAACAGTTATTTTAGCAGTTGGTGGAGCAGGAGGTACAGCCAATACAGCAGGCGGTACACCTAGTGGTGGAGCAGGTGGATTAGGCAGTGCTTCGATTGGTTCCATTTCAACAGCTTCTGGGATAAATGGAGGAAATGGAAATGCTGCCTTATTAAGTTTGGGTCTTTCATCTGGGGCTGGTGGTAATGCTGGTGGTACCGGAGGTGGTGCCGGAGGTGCAGCTCTTTCAACTTTATTATTAGGTAATGGACCAGGAAATGTAGGTAGCCCACCCGGTGGTGGCGGTAGTGGTGGATTGCACACCGTAGGAAATCCTTCTCAAGTAGGAGGTTCAGGAGCTCATGGACAAGTTACAGTTACTTATACATGTCCAACTTATAATATTACGGGAATATCAGCAACGAATGTTTGTATTACTCCAGGAACATCTTCCGTAACAGTTACATCGAGTGCTGCATCTTTACCTATAGGTATTTATACCGTTACTTATAATCGAGGCACACCAGCCGCGACAGGATTGACTGCAGCAATGACAGTAACTACAGCTGGTACAGGAACTTTTACAGCTGTAGGCTTAACAACTACAGGCACAAGTTCTATTGCTGTTACAGGATTATCTTCTGGAGTTTGTGTTTCTCCCATTTCAGGAATTTCAACTACTGTAACAATTTCGCCGTTGACAGTAGCCGGATCAGTTGGCGGAGGCACTACAATTTGCAATGGTTCGACAAGCGGTCCTTTATTATTAACGGGAAATGTAGGTTCAGTTCTAAGATGGGAATATTCAACAACTCCGTTTTCAACTTGGACACCTACATCTGTTGCAAATACAACAACAACATATACTTCGGACGCACTTACACAAACTACACAATTTAGAGCTGTAGTGCAAAGTGGTACTTGCTCTACATTAAATTCTACAGCAACAACCGTAACTGTTAATCCATCCCCACAAGGAAGCTTGTCAGCCAATGGCCCATTTTGTGCAACTGGCGCTGGACAATTGACCTTTACCGCAACATCCGGAACAGGACCGTTTACGGTAGTTTATAATGATGGCGTTACAAATCGTACTGCAAATAGTGTAGTAAGCGGAACAGCTTTTGCAACCGCTGTTACACCAGTTATAAGTACAACAACTTATACTTTAGTTTCGGTTACCGATGCAAATACTTGCGTACGAAGTTCTGGTTTCACAGGAGGTTCAGCTACGATCACCGTTAGGCCATTACCACAAGGAAGCTTATCAGCCAATGGTCCATTTTGCGCAACTGGCGCCGGACAATTGACTTTTACCGCAACATCCGGAACAGGACCATTTACTGTGATTTATAATGATGGCGTTACAAATCGCACTGCAAATAGTGTAGTAAGCGGAACAGCTTTTGCAACAGCCGTCACACCAGTTTTAAGTACAACAACTTATACTTTAGTTTCGGTTACCGATGCAAATACTTGTATAAGAAGTTCCGGTTTCACCGGAGGTTCAGCAACGATAACCGTTAATCCATTACCACAAGGAACCTTATCAGCCAATGGTCCATTTTGTGCGACCGGCGCTGGACAATTGACTTTTACCGCAACATCCGGAACCGGACCATTTACTGTGGTTTATAATGATGGTGTTACAAATCGTACCGCAAATAGTGTAGTAAGCGGAACAGCTTTTGCAACAGCTGTTACACCGGTTTTAAGTACAACAACTTATACTTTAGTTTCGGTTACCGATGCAAATACTTGTATAAGAAGTTCCGGTTTCACCGGAAGTTCAGCAACGATAACCGTTAATCCATTACCACAAGGAAGCTTGTCAGCCAATGGCCCATTTTGTGCAACTGGTGCTGGACAATTAACTTTTACCGCAACATCCGGAACAGGACCTTTTACGGTAGTTTATAATGACGGAGTTGCCAATCGTAGTGTGAGTGTAGCAAGCGGAGCAGCTTTTGCAACAGCAGTTACCTCAGTTTTAAGCACAACAACCTATACTTTAGTTTCTGTTACCGATGCAAATACCTGTATAAGAAGTTCCGGTTTCACCGGAGGTTCCGCAACGATAACCGTTAATCCATTACCACAAGGAAGCTTATCAGCCAATGGTCCATTTTGTGCAACTGGCGCTGGACAATTAACATTTACAGCAACATCTGGAACGGGACCTTACACCGTAGTTTATAATGATGGAGTGGCAAATCGTAGTGTGAGTGTGGCAAGCGGAGCAGCTTTTGCAACTTTCCAAACACCGGTTTTAAGCACAACAACCTATACTTTAGTTTCGGTTACCGATGCTAATACCTGTATAAGAAGTTCTGGTTTCACCGGAAGTTCAGCAACGATAACCGTTAATCCATTACCACAAGGAACCTTATCAGCCAATGGTCCTTTTTGTGCGACTGGCGCTGGACAATTAACTTTTACGGCAACATCGGGAACAGGACCTTTTACGGTAGTTTATAATGACGGAGTTGCAAATCGTAGTGTCAGTGTGGCAAGCGGAGCAGCTTTTGCAACTTTCCAAACACCAGTTTCAAATACAACAACTTATACTTTAGTTTCCGTTACCGATTCAAATACTTGTATAAGAAATTCTGGTTTCACCGGAGGTTCAGCAACAATAACCGTTAATCCATTACCACAAGGAAGTTTGTCAGCCAATGGTCCATTTTGTGCAACTGGTGCTGGACAATTAACTTTTACCGCAACATCCGGAACAGGACCTTTTACGGTAGTTTATAATGATGGAGTTGCCAATCGAAGTGTGAGTGTCGCAAGCGGAGCAGCTTTTGCAACTTTCCAAACACCAGTTTCAAATACAACAACCTATACTTTAGTTTCTGTTACAGATGCAAATACTTGTATAAGAAGTTCAGGTTTCACCGGAGGTTCCGCGACTATAACCGTTAATCCATTACCACAAGGAACGTTATCAGCCAATGGTCCTTTTTGTGCGACTGGCGCTGGACAATTAACTTTTACGGCAACATCGGGAACAGGACCTTTTACGGTAGTTTATAATGACGGAGTTGCAAATCGTAGTGTCAGTGTGGCAAGCGGAGCAGCTTTTGCAACTTTCCAAACACCAGTTTCAAATACAACAACTTATACTTTAGTTTCCGTTACCGATTCAAATACTTGTATAAGAAATTCTGGTTTCACCGGAGGTTCAGCAACAATAACCGTTAATCCATTACCACAAGGAAGTTTGTCAGCCAATGGTCCATTTTGTGCAACTGGTGCTGGACAATTAACTTTTACCGCAACATCCGGAACAGGACCTTTTACTGTGGTTTATAATGATGGAGTTGCAAATCGCACTGCAAATAGTGTCGCAAGCGGAACCGCTTTTGCAACGTTTGTCACACCAGTTTCAAATACTACAACTTATACTTTAGTTTCTGTTACAGATGCTAATACTTGCATAAGAAGTTCTGGTTTTACAGGAGGTTCAGCGACAATAACCGTTAATCCATTACCGGTTCCGGTTTTTTCTGTTCAGCCTGGGGCAATTGTTTGTGTTGATGATAGCGTAACCTATACGACTTTGGCCGGACAAACAAATTATCTTTGGACGGTTCCCGGAGTTGCAGGTACAGATTATAATATTACTGCAGGAGGAATATCAACTACCAATAATACAGTCACATTACAATGGAAAACAACAGGAAGTAAAACAGTTACGGTAAGTTATTCTTCAAATGGATGTGCAGCAGTTGTAAATGCAAGCAACTCAACAAATGTAACAAAAACACAACCCGGAATTGTAAACGGAGGAGCGCATGTTTGTGGCGGAGATCCAAGTCCTTTATTAACTTTAAGTGGTTATAACGGTACTATTGTCAGATGGGAATATGCCGAATCTTTGCCATATGTATGGCAATCTATAAGTCATACAGGTGTTACTTATCAGCCAGGAATATTATCAACGAGTACTAGTTACCGAGCTGTAATAAAAAACGGAAGCTGTGCAGAAGATTTTTCAATAGAAACAAGAATTGATATTGATTCAAGACCTTCTGCTCCGGTGCCAGGAACTATAGTGCACCCAACATGTGTTAACCCTACGGGAAGTGTAGTTTTAAATGGCTTAATTACTGGTCCTAATGTGGTTATTAATCAAACGGGCACATCTTTGCAAACTTATACTGATTTTGGAGCCAGTTATACCGTTACTAATTTATCTCCGGGTACTTATTATTTTACGGTTCAGGATGGAGCAAATTGTCCTTCGCTGCCAACAACAGCTGTTGTGATTATACCACCTGTTACAAATATTTGGAATGGGTCAGTTTGGTCAAAAGGAAGTCCGCCTATAGCGACTGATGGCGTTGAGTTTGCAGGAAATTATCAAACAACAGGAAACTTAAGTGCCTGCTCATGTATTGTGCATCCCGGAGTTAATGTTACTGTAAAATCTAATCATACATTCACTATTGATAATTTTTTAAATAATAATGGAGGAACTTTGATTTTTGAAAACAATGCCAGCCTTCTTCAGGTAAACAATTCAGTTAACACAGGAAATATTTTTTATAAACGAGATACTTCTCCCGTTCGCCGTTATGATTTTACCTATTGGTCATCTCCGGTTACGCGTACTCCGGCTTTTACGTTACATGATTTGTCACCAAATACTTTGATTGATAAGTACGAAAGATATGATCCTTTAACAGGATGGATAATTATTAATAATGGAATTGCACCAATGTTAGCGGGAGTTGGTTATACCGTAAGAGCTCCGCAAAATTATGATATTAATATTCCGGTAGTTTATAATGCATTATTTGAAGGAGTTCCAAATAATGGTCCATATAATATAAGTTTAGGAGCACCTGAGAAATGGAGCTTATTAGGAAATCCATATCCTTCTGCAATTTATGCAGATCAATTTATCGTCGATAATACGGCAAATGTTTATGGTACTTTATATTTTTGGACTCACAATTCAGCTCCCAATAGTACAACATACCAATACAATACTGAAGATTATGCAACTTATAACTTATCAGGTAGTATCGTTATAGGTAATATGACAGGAGATGGATCAACAACACCTGGAAATCAAAATCCTCCATTGGGATATATTGCAGCAGGACAATCATTCTTTGTGAAATCAAAAACAGGACAAAACGCTGTTTTTACAAACTCAATGCGTATTCCAGGGAATAATACGCAATTTTTTAAAGATGCAAATTCAAAGATCGAAAAGAACCGTGTCTGGCTTAATCTAACAAATACCCAAGGAGCATTCAAGCAATTGTTAGTTGGTTATATTGAAGGAGCAACAGATGGTTGGGATACTAATTATGATGGAATCACGGCTGATGCAAACAAATATTTAGATTTTTACAGCATCAATGGAGATCTAAAACTTGTGATTCAGGGACGCGCATTACCGTTTAAAGATTCTGATATTGTTCCTTTAGGATATAGATCCGCAATTGTAGGTGATTTTACCATTGCAATAGATCATACCGACGGTAATCTAAGTGCACAACCTATTTTTCTGGAAGATAAAACTACTGGTTTTACACACGATCTGAGAACAAGTAACTATACTTTTACAACTGCAACAGGCGTTTTTGCAGATCGTTTTGTGTTGCGATATAAGAAAACTTTAGGAGTCGAAGACTTTGATAAAAATGAAGATAACATTATTGCTTTTGTGAAAAATAAAAACATAAAAGTATCATCACTCAAAGACGCTATTAATGAAGTTTTTATTTATGACGTTTCCGGAAAAATGCTCTATGAAAAAAAGAAAATAGGAAATACAGAATTACAAATAACAAATCTACAATCAGGAAATCAGGTTTTATTTGTGAAAGTGATTTTAGAAAGCGGTTATATATCAACTAAAAAAGTTGTGTTTTAAGATTTAAAAAACTGAAAAAAAGCTGTAGAAATATACTTTAGCATAAAACCCTTCAAGTCTTTGATTTGAAGGGTTTCTTATTTTAAATTTGGAATAATTAACGCGCTTAATTATTTCCAATGAAAATTTAATTTTGTCTTATTGTGTTGCAAACAAGTCTTTTACGGGTTTGTTGGTTTTGTAATTCACCGTAATTTTGTCCCATCAAAAACAATGATGATTAATCTTAAGAACTTAGAGACATTAGTAGAGCAATAAGCAAAAGATAAAAAGGGTACTAAAAGAAAAAGACAACAATACATTGTTGTAGTTCATAAAGCGGATTTAATCATAGTTTTTCCTTATATATATAAAAGTAAAAAACCACTCACGAGCGAGTGGTTTTTTTGTTTTATAGAGAAAACACTTTCTTCTCAAAAAGTCTTTTGCAAACTTCCGTTAGTCTTGCTAACCGCCTTTTCATTTTTATAATCAATCCATTTTTGACCTTTAATTTTTCGCATTAAAATATCAAAATGGCGCATGATGAAAACATTATAAAGTGCTTTTGATAAGTTCTTAACATTTTTAGGAAAAGCCCTTAAGCTCATAGAAAATCCCGGAGTCAGGTATTTCATGTAATGCCAATAACCTTCGGGCATATAAAGCATTTCACCATGTTTTAGATTGGTGATATAACCTTCGGCATTTTTAAGAGCAGGAAATTTTTCGAAATCAGGATTGTCAAAATCAATGTCTTCTCGCGAGATCAAAGCGTGAGGAACTTTGTACAGGAACTTCGTTTGGCTTGGAGCAAAAAGCATACATTGTTTTTCTCCATGAAAATGAAAATGCAAAATATTCGAATAATCGATATCATAATGCATAAAGACTCTTGAATTTTCTCCGCCAAAAAACAGCATTGGCATTTGCTTGACTAATTTTAAGCCAATATCAGGCCATAGAAAGTCGTTTTTTAATGTAGGCACCTCTTTCATTAGATTATAAAGAAAGATGCGATAATTGGTAGGTTTTTGTTCTAAAAGATTGATGTAATCGCTCATCTTCATTTTAGTATGAGCTTCATTAAAGCCATCTTCATGATTTACGGGTCTGTCATCGTATAAAGGAACGATGGTATCGCCTGCGATTTCTTTGATATATGATAATTTCCATTTATGATAGGCTGGCCAATCTTCGGTCAGTTCTTCAATAACAACGGGAATTTGCTTTTTTACATATTGGGAAATAAAATCAGATTTTGAGATTTTTTTTACCCTTTCGATTTGTTTTAACTTCATCTCTCTAAATAAAAAAATTGCTTCTGACACTAAGTCGAGAAGCAATTTAAAAATATTTTGTGAGATTTATGAACTCTTTTAATTAAATTTTTGATTTGATCGAAGCCTCAAGGTTTCTTTCAATTGTATGTCCTGGTCTCGTCCACTTAGGTTTTTCGCCTAATGGAGCAAATTGAGAATCAGCTGCTTCAACAGTTTGTGGCTGTGAAACTTTAACAAATGGTTTTTGCGGAATCAAACCTAACATTTCAAACATTTTCATGTCTTCGTGAACATCAGGATTTGGAGTAGTCAATAATTTATCTCCTGCAAAAATAGAATTTGCACCAGCAAAAAAGCACATTGCCTGTCCTTCACGGCTCATATTTGTTCTTCCTGCAGATAAACGAACTTGTGTGTCCGGCATAACAATTCTTGTAGTTGCTACCATTCGGATCATTTCCCAGATTTCAACTGGTTTTTCTTCCTCCATTGGAGTTCCTTCAACGGCAACCAATGCATTAATTGGCACAGATTCCGGTTGAGGATTTAAAGTAGAAAGCGCAACAAGCATTCCTGCTCTGTCTTCGATGCTTTCTCCCATTCCAATAATTCCTCCGCTACAAACGGTAACATTCGTTTTACGAACATTTTCGATAGTTTGCAAACGGTCTTCGAAACCACGTGTAGAAATTACATCTTTATAATATTCTTCAGAAGTATCTAAGTTGTGGTTGTAAGCATACAAACCAGCTTCTGCCAAACGTTGTGCTTGATTTTCGGTAATCATACCTAAAGTACAACAAACCTCCATATCTAGTTTGTTAATGGTACGAACCATTTCCAGAACCTGATCAAACTCTTCGCCATCTTTTACGTTTCTCCAGGCAGCACCCATACAAACGCGAGAAGATCCGCTTGATTTTGCACGCAAAGCCTGAGCTTTTACCTGGCTTACACTCATTAGATCATTACCTTCAACACCAGTGTTATATCTGGCAGCTTGCGGACAATAACCGCAATCTTCCGGACAACCTCCGGTTTTGATAGATAGTAAAGTTGATACCTGAACTACGTTCGGATCATGTTTTTGTCTATGTATAGTTGCTGCTTCATAAAGCAAGTCCATCATAGGTTTATTATATATGGCGATTATCTCGTCTTTTGTCCAGTTGTGTTTTGTAATGCTCATTAGGTACATTGTTTTTGAAGGTTCAAAAGTAACGAAATTGTTCTAATCAACCAATGCTGAATCCTGTAAATGAATATTTGACAGCGATTTTCAAAAAAGAAACACTCTAAAATCACATAATTATATTTTTTTATGATTTTAGAGTGCTAAAAGATCTATTTTGTTTTGAAATATTAATCGGCTACATATTTGTTATTCCAATATAACATCATCATCAAAGTGACAATGACCGACGAAGCGATTCCTTCAAATAATAAACATATACAATAAGTTGGTACAGAAGGATTTCCTCCAAACATGAAAGTTTCGGATAATGTTTTTACATAAGCATCACCACCTCTTGCGTAACTGTAAACCAATAATCCAAAAACGCTCAAAGCCACGCCAACTACTGAAGTTGCCATTGCAGAAACGGCATTTGACACAAAATTGGTTTCTCCTTCATGCAAATTCATTTTCATGGTTTTGTTTACGCCATAAAATATAAAGAATACATTCAGAGTACGCAGGTAGAATAAATGAGCTAAACCTAAAACGTTCATCAATAAAAAATAAATTCCTATTCCAAGGAATATCAAAAACCCGTTGGTAATTTCTTTAGGTAATTTCATAGTGGTTATTTTTAAAGAAGTTAATAGTAAATATTTGATAAACAGAGTTCTATATCAAATTTACTAAAAAAATAACTACGATGATTTAAAAAAGGAAAAAAGTATTTTTCTTGTCTCTTTTTTTAATCTTATATAGATATTGAAAGCTTCAGATTCGGGCTAATATTTAGTATTAAAGACGTATCTATAAGTCAAATAAACCCGTAAATTCTTGAGCTAAATTTAATTAATTACCTTTAAAATTTGTATTTTTGGTAAATGAGCAATAAAACGCAGATAGAACAAAGTTTTATTATTGACAAATTAACGGATTCAATTTTAAATACAATTTCAGGTGATAGTTTTCAAACTGAAGTGAGTCGTATAACAAATGTGGATTTAAAAACTGTTTTAAAGAAAAATGGATGGAATTTTGATTGGAAATCTGAATTTAATGACATCCAAAAGGAGGTATATAAGCTTACAATTGTAAATAATTCAAATATTATTCAGGGAGCAATAAGTATAACAATAGAACAGGATCATGTTTATATGAATCTTTTGGAAAGCTCTCCTTTTAACGTTGGTAAAAATAAACTTTACGAAGGTGTTTCAGGAAATTTGGTTGCTTTTGCTTGTAAAGTTTCTTTTCAAAAAGGATTTGATGGATTTGTTGCATTTACAGCAAAAACCAATTTAATTAAACATTATGAAGAAAATTTAGGTGCTTTCCATTTTAAAAACCAACGAATGATTATTGAGACAGAAGCATCAAAGAAATTAGTAAAAAAGTATTTTAAATCTTAAAGATATGAGTTATATAAAAGAACCTAAAGGTGTAGATTTTATTATACAAAGTCCACCTTTAACAGAAAAAGAAAAAAATGAAATTAGCGAATTTATAGCTAGTAGAAAGGCTAAAAAAAATAGTGATGTAAAAACTTCTAAGCCAAAAGCTGTTGCCAGAAAATAATTGACTAATAGATTTTAATATTTTTTAAAGCCCGCTTACAAAAGCCAAAGCATTTATTTTATCCTGATTTAATTGTTCTTTCAATAAATCTACCGAACCAAATTTTTGCTCTTCACGAAGATATTCCAATAAAGAAACTTCGATTTTTTGTCCATAAATATCAGCATCAAAGTCAAAAAGATTTACTTCAATTGTTTGTTTTTGCCCATTTACAGTTGGATTAAAACCAATGTTCATCATTCCGAAAACTTCCTTTTGATCCACAATAGCTTTAACAACGTAAACACCAGTTTTAGGAATAAGCTTGTAATCTTCTTCAATTTGGATATTTGCCGTTGGAAAACCAATCGTTCTTCCTAATTGTTTTCCCTTTACAACTTCGCCGGATAAAAAGTAGTCGTAACCAAGATAATCATTGGCAAGAGCCATATTTCCTTCATTTAAGGCTTTTCTGATTTTGGTAGAACTTACAGAAACATCCTGAATTTCTTGTGCCGAAATCTGCTCTACTTCAAAACCGTATTCAGCACCAAAAGCAATTAAATCGTCAATGTTTGCCGTTCTGTTTCTTCCAAAACGATGATCGTGACCAATAATTATTTTCTGAATATGAAATTGATCTACTAAAATCGAATGAACAAATTCTTCGGCAGTTAATCTTGAGAAACTTTCGTTAAACGGATGAATAACAAGATTTTCTATTCCGGTTGCTTCCAGAAGTTTTGTTTTTTCAGAAATCGTATTTAAGAGTTTGATTTCTGATTTTTCTTGTAAAACCATTCGCGGATGCGGGAAAAAAGTCAGAACTAAACTTTCGTATTTTCCGTTTTCCGTATTTTGAGTAATTCGTTCCAGAATTTTTTTATGACCAATATGTACGCCGTCAAAGGTACCAAGAGTTAAAATCGTTTTCTTGGTTGACTGAAAATCGTTTATAGAATGAAAGAGCTTCAAAACAAATAATTTAAGATGCTGCAAATTTATACTATCTATTTTAAATTTGGTACTACGCCTAATTGATTTTTGCTGAGATTCTATTTCTTTTTGTGAAAAAGAGCATACTCGTCGAGCAAAAAGCATTAATTGTCGTATTTATGTAAGAATTTAATTTAATTCGTTTAATTTTGGTTTATAAATACCACCTAGTATGAAAAAACAATTACTTTTATTATTGATTATATTTTGTTGTGCCCAAATTCAAGCTCAAAGTGATGATTTATGGCAAAAAGTTAGTTCAGATGCCGCACTTAGCAAAAGAATCAATATGATTGATTCAGATAAATTATACTATAAATTAAATGCTGAATCTCTACAAGCAAAATTATCTTCGACAACAAATAAAAGTTCAAAAAGTACTACAACTACAATTACAATTCCGAATGCGAAAGGAGGTTTAGAGCGATTTCAGGTTTGGGAATCTTCGAATTTTGAACCGGAATTACAAGCCAAATATCCGGAAATCCGCGCTTATGAAGGAAACGGTTTGGACGATAAAACAGCTAAAATTCACTTTAGTGTAGCGCCAATTGGTATGCAGACTATGGTAATTCGTGCTGATAAACCAACAGAATTTATAGAGCAAAATCCGGAGGACAAAACCGGATATGTGTTGTTTACTTCAAATCATAGTCTTAATTCTACTTCTAAATTAGTTTGCGGACTTAAAGATGTTGTTTCAAAAAATAATTCAACAAAAAAGGCAGCAAAAACAACTGCAAGTAATAAAGTTTTCAAAACTTTGAGATTAGCATTGTCTTGTACAGGAGAGTATACTGCTTTTTTTGGAGGCACAAAAGCTGGAGCATTAGCGGGTATGAATGCCTCTATGACAAGAGTTAATGGAGTTTTTAATAAAGATTTAGCGGTACAATTAATTTTGATTGCCAATAATGATGCGATAATTTATACAAATGCAGCGACAGATCCTTATTCTAAAGCCAGTGATGGAACTGCAGATTATCCGGGGACAAGTGATTATCAAGTGTGGAATATTGAAGCACAGAATAATATAACAAGCGTAATAGGTGAGGCAAATTACGACATAGGTCATTTGTTTGGAGCTTCTGGAGGAGGAGGAAATGCAGGTTGTATAGGTTGTATTTGTAGTAGTCCTCCGGCAGTAAATACTATTGGTAAAGGAAGTGCATATACATCTCCATCAAATGGAATACCTCAGGGAGATAGTTTTGATATTGATTTTGTAGCGCATGAATTGGGTCATCAACTAGGTGCAACTCATACTTTTTCTTATTCTATTGAAGGTACTGGAACTAGTGTTGAACCAGGAAGCGGTTCTACACTTATGGGTTATGCAGGAATTACGGATTATGATGTTCAAAACAATTCAGATGATTATTTTGCATATGCCAGTATTTTGCAAATTCAGGAAAATCTTGCCACACTAAACTGTCCGGTTAGTACGCCTTTAACTAATAATCCTCCAACAATTAGTGCAGGTTTAGATTATACGATTCCTATTAGTACAGCATTTGTTTTAAAAGGTTCAGGTTCTGATCCTGATGGAGATACAGTTACTTATACTTGGGAAGAAAATGATAGTGCCACCACAACAGATAAAAATAATAGTATTGCATATGCCATAAAACCAGACGGTCCAATGTTTAGATCATTGCGACCAACGAGTTCACCAATTCGATATATGCCAAGTTATGATTCAGTACTTCAAAATAAACTGACTACAACTTGGGAATCTGTTTCGGATATTGCAAGAACACTAAATTTTACTTTAACCGGACGTGATAATGCTGCTCAGGGAAAAGCTCAAACCTATACAGATGCTATGGTGGTAACCGTTGCTTCATTTGCAGGACCATTTGCAGTTACTTCCCACAAGGATAAAAATGTAAGTTGGACTCAGGGATTGAGTCAAACGATAACTTGGAGTGTCAATAATACAAATACTTTGTTCGGATCTTCGACTGTAAATATAAAATTGTCTACAGATGAAGGATTGACTTTTCCAGTAACTCTTGCAACGAATACACCAAATGATGGTTCAGAAGTTATCACACTTCCTGCAAGTGTACCTTCATCAAAAAATTGCAGAATCTTGATTGAACCAGTTTCAAATATTTATTATGCATTAAATAGTACGCCATTTGCAATAGGATATACTTCAAAAACAACGTGTGATACCTATAGTTTTGGAAATTCTTTTACTATCCCATATTCAACTACTTATACTTCTAAAACGATAACAGTACCTGCATCAACAGGAGTAATTGAGGATGTAAATGTTTCGATAAATGTAACACACGACAGACTTTCTGATCTTGAGATTCAAATTATAAATCCGCAAGGAACAGCTGTTCGTTTGTTTAATAAAGCCTGTACAGACGTAGCTTCTACCTTAGTTGCGCAGTTTGACGACGACGGAGTAAATTTGGATTGTAGTAAAACAACATCGCAAATTGTACTTCCGGTTGATGCTTTGAATGTTTTTAATGGTCAGAATCCACAAGGGACTTGGACTTTCAGAGTTCGTGATGCTGTTTTGGGAAAATTTGGAACAATAAATTCAGCTTCGATAAACATTTGCAGTCAAACATTTACTTTAGGAACAGAGGATTTTAATACTATAGATTTTGTTCTTTATCCAAATCCAAGTAAAGGAAATTTTACTGTTCAATTTGAAAGCGACGCCACAAATAGAGTTCAGGTTTATGTACATGATATTTTAGGTAAAAAAGTTTATTCTAATTCTTTTGATCCTACTTCTAATTTTGATCAGAATATTCAATTGCCACAAGTATCTGCAGGAATTTATCTTGTAACAGTAATTGATGGAGATCGAAGAACAGTTAAGAAAATTGTTGTGAATTAATTTTGCCCACAGATTTTACGGATTAAACGAGTTTGCACAGGTTTTTGTCTTAAAATCGTTTAATTAATTCTGTTGATTAATATCGTAGAGGCGCACAGCAGTGCGTCTTGTTGTGAATTAATTTTGCCCGCAGATTTTACGGATTAAACCGATTGACACAGATTTTTGTTATACGATAGTTTATTAATTCTAATGATTAATATCGTAGAGAAGCACAGCAGTGCGTCTTCGTGATATAAAAATAAACCCGCGAAAAACCCGTTTAATCCGTAAAATCCGTGGCTAATAAGTCTATGAATTCGCAATTGCCATACAAACAATACTGATTTTTGTTCCCGGAATTTTTAGTAAAGCGCGTGAACAAGCTTCAAGCGTTGCGCCGGTTGTCAAAACATCATCGACAATTAAGAAATGTTTGTTTTGAAAGTCTTCTGTAGAAATTACATCAAAGATATTTTCGATATTATCGGATCTTCCGGAGAGATTCTTTTTTGATTGTGTTTTAGAATATTTTTTTCGATATAAAGTCGAATCGTTATACGGAATATTCAATCCTTCGCTTAAAGTTTTTCCAAAAGTAGTAACCTGATTATAACCTCTTTCTTTTAACTTTTTTGGATGAAGCGGAACAGGAATTACAAAATCAAAAGGAATTTCTAAATTCAATTTTTTTAAATCTTCAACATACCAATTTCCTAAAACAAAGCCAATCTCTTCGTGACCTTTGTATTTTAAGTTGTGAATGAGTTCCTGAACAATTCCTTTTTTATTAAAATACAAAAGTGCCGATGCATGTTCGATCTCAATTTTACCATAAAACTTTTTGACAGCTTCATTTTTATCATCTAAATGATATTGAGTGAGAGGCATTTCATGGCGACAGCTTGTACATAAAACAGTTTCGTTAGTAACCAAAACGGTATGACATCCGGCGCAAACTTTAGGAAAAAACAGGTTGATAAGATAATTAAACACAAATAGAAAGAATTTAGTTACAAAAACAACAAAATCAATCCTGCAATCTTTGTAATTTTTCTTTTTTTTAAACGTACTTTTTATATTTTTGCATCACTATGGCAAAACAAGAAGATTTATTTAAGAATGTGGTTTCGCACGCAAAAGAGTACGGATTTATTTTTCCGTCAAGCGAAGTATACGATGGATTAAGTGCAGTCTATGATTATGCACAAAATGGTGTCGAGTTAAAAAAGAATATCCGTGAATATTGGTGGAAATCAATGGTTCAGATGAACGAGAATATTGTCGGCCTTGACGCTGCAATATTAATGCATCCAACGACTTGGAAAGCTTCAGGCCACGTTGATGCTTTCAATGATCCGTTAATTGACAATAAAGATTCGAAAAAAAGATATAGAGCTGACGTTTTAGTAGAAGATCATGCTGAAAAGATCAATCAAAAAGCTCAAAAAGAAATTGAAAAAGCAAGAGCTCGTTTTGGTGACGCTTTTAATGAAGAAGAATTTGTTACGACAAATGCTCGTGTTGTAGAATATCTTTCGAAATACAAAGAAATTTTGTCAAGACTTGCAAAAGGTATGACTGATGATCTTCAGGATGTAAAAGCTTTAATCGAAGAATTAGAAATTGCTGATCCTGAAACCGGTTCAAAAAACTGGACAGATGTTAAGCAATTCAACTTAATGTTCGGAACTAAACTTGGAGCTTCTGCAGAATCTGCAATGGATTTATATTTACGTCCGGAAACGGCGCAAGGTATTTTTGTGAACTTTTTAAACGTTCAGAAATCTGGTCGTATGAAAGTTCCTTTTGGAATTGCTCAGACTGGTAAAGCTTTCAGAAATGAGATTGTTGCAAGACAATTTATTTTCCGTATGCGTGAATTCGAACAAATGGAAATGCAATTTTTCGTTCGTCCGGGCGAAGAAATGAAATGGTACCACCATTGGAAAGAAACTCGTTTAAACTGGCACTTATCTTTAGGATTAGGAAAAGAAAATTACCGTTTTCACGATCACGAAAAATTAGCGCACTATGCAAATGCTGCGGCTGATATTGAGTTTAATTTCCCTTTTGGTTTCAAAGAATTAGAAGGTATTCACTCAAGAACAGATTTCGACTTAAAAGCACATGAACAATATTCAGGTAGAAAATTACAGTATTTTGATCCGGAATTGAATGAAAACTATGTGCCATATGTAGTAGAAACTTCAGTTGGTTTAGATCGTATGTTCCTGGCAGTTTTCGCAACATCATTACAAGAAGAAACTCTTGAAGACGGTTCTACAAGAACAGTTCTAAAATTACCGGCAGTATTAGCGCCAACAAAAGCAGCTATTTTGCCATTAGTTAAAAAAGATGGATTACCTGATATCGCCAGAAAAATCATTGAAGATTTGAAATGGGATTTCACAGTAGCCTACGATGAAAAAGATGCTGTAGGACGCCGTTACAGAAGACAAGATGCTCTTGGAACTCCGTTTTGTATTACAGTAGATCATCAAACTATCGAAGACGAAACAGTAACAATTCGTCATAGAGATACAATGAAACAAGATCGTGTAAAAATTTCTGAATTGAAAGACATTATTGAAAATGAGGTTTCTATGAAAAACTGGTTGGTGAAAATGTAAATTTTTATACATAATAATATAAAATCCCAAATTCCTTTATGGAATTTGGGATTTTTTTAATCCAAAAATGTGTATTTTGTCGATGAAATTTGCATTTCAGCTTTATGTTTTAACATTTGTTCATAATGTATTAACATTGAAAATTTTAGATAAATGAAATGCGTAATTTTAATTACAGAAAATATATTAAAATTAAATTTTTTCAGGAGTAATGATGAAACTAAAGCAATAGTTGTCGTGGATTAATGAAAGAACAACATAAACAAATATTGAAAAAGTATTCGTATATTATAATTGACGATGATGCAGAAAGTATTTTGAAAACCCGAACAATTGCAGAAGGTTTTTCAGAATTGGCTTTTGTGGCTTCGGCAACGAATTATCAAGACGGTTTAAATTTAGTTTTAGAACACAAACCTTCAATTGTTTTTCTGGAAATAGACCCCAAAGATTTATCCAGTAATTTATCATTGGCTTTTATCAATGAATTACATCGGTTTTTATCAATTTTACCTAAGATAATTGTTACAACTTTTACAAAAGAAAGAGCTTTTGACGCTATTCAATATGGTGTTTTTGATTACATTTTAAAGCCGATAATAACAATTGATATATTAAAGAGCATTCTCAAATTAAACAAGGAATTTGTTGAGGTCAATACAGTTAGTACTTCAGAAGAAATAATAACCCAAATAATTCCATCTGAAAAAACTTCTAAAATTGTTGAAAACTCTTTGTTAATATGTGTAAAATCTTACGGTGATTATCGCTACATTAGTGCATCAGATATTTCTTATTTTCAAGCTGATAATAATTCGACCGATATTTATCTAAATTCAGGCGAAATGATAACAGCTTTTAAAACGTTGAAACATTTTGAGAGTGTTTTAGAGTATCCATTTATTCGAATTCATAATAGCTATATTATTAATCGAAATTATATTGCCAGAATTCATAACGGAAACTCAATTTGTTACATAAAAAATTCTTCGAAAAAGATTCCTTTTTCGAAAACTTATAAATCAAATGTTGATTTAATTATTGCCGATTTTGCAGCAGGAAATTATTTAGAAGTCTAAAAATTAGACGATTACATGTTTTTCACGTTCATTGACTATCAATTGGGCATGATCTACCATAAACCTGTTTTTTCATATAAGTTTTTTTCGTTTGTAGTGTTAGTTTTACACCATGATTCGCTCCCCGGCGATGATTCTCCAAAAATTTTAAATCAAACACTTAAAACCTCAAATCATGAAAAAGGCAGCTTTAACATTCGGATTATTTTCTTTAATAATGGTAGCAACTTCATTTGTAACTCCAGAAAAAACAAAAACATCGGTTGCAGCAAATATTGAAATAAGTATTGGTGTCGATGGTGGACAAGGAACGCCAAAAAGAAAAGGTGATTTAGCATACGACACTTCAAATCATAAAAATTTAGCAGCAAGTAAATTGAATAGTTTTAATCTTAATAGTCAATTTACAACATCAAAAGTAAAAGTAGACTAAGAAAAGTATAAATATATATTAAGTAATAAGGTTGTCAGTTTTTGGCAACCTTTTTTTATGTCTATAGTTTTAGTATTTTTGAGAAAAATCATAGACATACCTTGAAAAAACATTCTCAGATATTATTGTTTGTAGTTCTTGTCCTGATTGGTTGTACAAGTAAAAGTGGGAGAAATGAAAATGTTAGTAAAGACAGTCTTTCTATTTATTTCTCGTTAGCAAATGATATTAATTTGCCTCTTAATTATAAACAAAAGTACAATCAGAAGGCATTTGATATAGTTATAGGTGAGGAAAATGATTCTTTAAATAGAGTCAATCTGTTTAAAATTGCCAATCGTTACTATAATATGAGCGATTGGAAATCCTATAAAAAAATCTCTAAACTGATTTTGGAACGATCAATAATTAGTAAAGATTCATCTAGCATTGCTAAAGCATATAGTTACCTAGGGGATTATTATCAATCACAAATGATTTCAGATAGTGCTTTTTTGAATTATTTCAGAGCTGAGAAAATATATTTAAGAGTTAATGATGAAACTAATTTGGTAAAAACTTTTATAGCCAAAGGAGATTTACAGTTGAGTGAAGGAGATTTTTTTGAAAGTGAAATTACTGTTTTTAAAGCGCTTAAGATTTTAAAAACGAAAAAAAACGTAAATAAAGACCTGTACGAGAGTTATAATTTACTGGGAATTATTTATAATGAACGTCAAGAGTATGATAAAGCACTTGAATATCACAACAAGGCATTGTCTATCCTTGAAGATAAATCAATTTCGTCAGAATTTCAATTGAAAGCGATTTCACTAAATAATATCGGGTATGTTTATTTAAAGATGCACAATTTTAATCAGGCAAAAAAGTATTTCAAAAAAGGATTAGAACAAAAAGATTTGTTTAATGGAAATACAGCTATTTATGCGATGCTCTTGGATAATTTAGCTTATTCTAAGTTTAAATCGAAAGAATTTACAGAACTCCCTTCTCAATTTTATAAAGCTTTGAAAATTAGAGATAGCCTAAAACTTGACGCAGGAATTATATTAAATAAAAATCATTTGTCGGAGTATTATGCTTTTAAGAAAGATACGTTCAGGGCAATTCAGTATTCAAAACAAGCATTGGTTTTATCGAGAAAATTAAATACAATAAGAAATATATTAGAATCTCTTAAGCAAATTGCTATTGTTGATCCCAAAAAAGCATCTATTTATTCTAAGGAATATATTCAGCTTAATGATAAATTACTTAAAGCAGAACGTAGAATGGGTGAAAAATTCTCCCGAATTGAATACGAAACCAACGAAATAAAGGATCAAAATTCAAACTTACAAGAGAAAAATAAGACTTTAGTGTACGTTTTTAGCATTTGTACATTATTGGGTTTATTTTTCTATGTTTACAAAACGCAACAAGCCAAAAACAGAGAGTTACTTTTTAAGCAGCAGCAGCAAATTGCAAATGAAGATATTTATAATTTGATGATTTCGCAGCAAAATGATATCGAGATGACTCGTATCAAAGAAAAGAAAAAAGTTGCTCAGGAATTACACGACGGCGTTTTGGGCAGAATGTTTGGAGTCAGAATTAGTTTGGACAGTTTAGATAAACTCGATGAAGCCCACGCTGCGCCCAAAAGAAAGAAATATTTGGCCGAACTTAAACATATTGAGGAAGATATACGTGAAATTTCGCATGATTTAAATCGTGAAAAATCGGAATTAATTAATAATTTTGTTGCGATTTTGAACAAATTGTTTGAAAATCAACAAAATACTTATGCGTCAAAATTGATTACTTCGTTTGATTCTCATATTAAATGGGAATTAGTAGGTAATACGGTCAAAATCAATTTGTATCGAATCATTCAGGAAGCGCTTCAAAATTGTAATAAATACGCAAAAGCAAGTACAATTGAAGTGGAGTTTAAGAGTGAAATCAATCATTTGATTCTTTCGATTTCTGATGATGGAGTTGGTTTTAATACCAAAAGAACCAAGAACGGAATAGGATTGCACAATATTCAATATAGAGCAGCAGAATGTAAGGGTATAGTTACGATAAAATCTGCCAAAGGAGAAGGAACAATTCTCATAATTAAAGTCCCAATTGATCAAAAAATAAACCTACAAAATAATGACAGTTGACCTAACAGCCCCGTTTTCGCAACTTACTAAGCGAAACATTTTAATAGTTGACGACCATCCTTTTATTATCGAAGGATATAAGAATGCTATCACAAGATATAATCCTAAGGAATATGAATTTCTGATCTCTCAGGCATACGATTGCAAATCGGCTTATGATTTATTGCAAGATGTTGAAACCCCAAATTTCGACATTGCTTTTTTAGACATTAGCATGCCTTCGTATGAAGAAAAAGATATTTTTTCTGGTGAAGATCTGGCAAAATTGATCATAAAAAAAATGCCCAATTGCAAGATCATTTTGCTGACAATGTACACTGAATTGCTAAAAATCAAAACAATCATAAGAACAATCAATCCAAATGGGTTAATTATAAAAAATGATTTAACGTTTGATGAATTGCTTTTTGCATTTGATAAAGTAATGAAGAATGACAAATATTACAGTCAGTCTGTAGTAAAAATGGTCAATCAATCTCCTCATAATTCAATAGAAATAGACCAGTTTGACAAGCAAATTTTATTTCATTTGTCAAAAGGAACAGAACATCATACAATGCCACAATATATTCCGATTTCATTAAACGCAATCGAAAAACGGAAAATCAATCTCAAAGAATTGCTTAAAATAAAAACCGGTTCAGATGATGAATTGGTTAAAGAAGCTAAAAGCAAAGGACTTTTCTAAGAATTTTAGATTTAAGAGTATAGATTTTAGATTCAAAGACATAAAAAAAATCCTAACAGACTTTAATCTATTAGGATTTTTTTTGTCACGTGAATGAATACTGCGACTGAAAACTAATTTTATTCACTCAAAGCATCCCAACCGCGAGCCTTCAACGGAATTTGGGTATTTGCACGAGTAACCAGATTTATTCCTTCGCTTTCATCTGCCATATGACCAATGATTGAGAAATTTGGATTTCCTTTTATTTTATCAAAATCATTGATGTCAATAGTAAAAAGCAATTCATAATCTTCACCACCATTAATTGCTACAGTTGTGCTATCGATATTAAACTCTTCGCAAGTCGAAATAAACTGAGGATCTAACGGAAGTTTATCTTCATATAAATTACAACCCACTTTTGATTGTTTACACAAATGAATAATTTCAGATGATAATCCGTCCGAAATATCAATCATTGAAGTTGGTTTAATTTCAAGAGCATGCAATAAAGTACGTACATCTTTTCTGGCTTCAGGTTTTAACTGACGTTCGATCAAATAACTGTACATATCAAGATCAGGCTGACTATTTGGATTCACCTGAAAAACTTGCTTTTCGCGTTCCAAAACCTGTAATCCCATATATGCAGCACCAATATCACCGGTTACAACAAGAAGATCAGTTTGTTTTGCACCATTTCGGTAAACAATTTCATCTTCATTAGCTTCACCAATTGCAGTAATGCTAATAATTAATCCTTTTTGAGATGAGGTTGTATCGCCACCAATTACATCAACTTTATACTCTTTTGAAGCGTGCGTAATTCCCTCAAATAATTCTTCTAATGCTTCTAGTGGAAAACGATTAGAAACAGCCACAGAAACCGTTATTTGCGTTGGTCTTGCGTTCATTGCGCAAATATCAGACAGGTTTACAACAACAGCCTTATATCCTAAATGTTTTAAAGGCATATAAGCCAAATCAAAATGTACACCTTCAATCAGTAAATCTGTAGAAACAACTACTTTTTTATCTTTAAAATCAAGAACTGCGGCGTCATCACCAATACTTTTTAAAGTAGATTCCTGAGTAACATCAAAATTTTTGGTTAAATGTTCAATTAAGCCAAACTCGCCCAATTGCGCTATACTTGTACGTTGCGGATTTTTATCTTCGATCATTTCTTTTAAGTTCCAAAGTTTTTAAGGTGCAAAGGTACAAAGGTTTTATCGAACTTAATGTTATATAGTAGATATGTATATGTAGAGGCGAACTGTAGAGACGCACAGCAGTGCGTCTCACACCTGGTAACCACAATTTATTCCGTATTAAACCCGATTTTTAAAACCTTTCGGGTTTAAATTGCGATTAACCTTTGTCAAATGTTTTTGTAGTCAAAGTATTGTAGAGGCGCACGGTAGTGCGTCTCGCATCCAGTAACCACAATTTAATTCGTTTTGCTAGAAAAAGTATTGTAGAACGAATGTTTTTTACGATTCCATATTAAACCCGACAGGTTTTTAAAACCTGTCGGGTTTAACGCAATGTGAATAAATTGGGGTTACGTCGCCTGAGACGCACTGCTGTGCGCCTCTACAGTAGGAAAAAAAATAATTTTAATTATTTTTTTTCCTACTGACAAACTGTTGTCACCGACCCTTGATAATTTTGAAGTATTAAAATAATTAAAACTTTAAAACTATGAAAACATTAGCTGCACAAGTAATTACTCCTGAAGATTTGTTAATACACTGGCAAGGACACCGCGCGCTAACTCGTCGCGTAATTGAATTATTTCCTGAAAAAGATTTTTTCGAATTTTCGATAGGAGGAATGAGAACTTTCGCAAAACTAACAGATGAGCTTTTGGCGATTGCAGTTCCTGGACTTAAAGGAATTGTAACTAAAGAAATTGCTCCTTTTACAGAAGGAACTGAAAAGTTGATTTTTAAAGCACAATATCTTGAAAAATGGGATGAAGCAACGGCAGAAATCAATAAATATTGGGAAAAATTATCTATCGAAGATTTTAGCGAAGACTTTAATCTTTTTGGTCAATATGAATTTCCTGTAATCCAAAATATTTTGTACTTTGTTGATAATGAAGTTCATCACCGCGGACAAGGATATGTATATCTAAGAGCTTTAGGAATTGATCCGCCTTTTTTCTGGGAAAGACAGTAATATAATCAGGACGTTTTTAATGAACTAAATCAATTTATTCAAGACTAAATTATAAATCAAACATCATGAGTTTAAGAAAAATAATGGCAAATTACGCTGCCTACAATTTATGGGTAAATCAACAATTTGTGAATTGGCTAACACCAAAATCTGATGAATTGTTGAACAAAGATGTTCCTTCGAGTTATTCGAGCATTATTAAAACACTTAACCATATCTGGGAAACAGAGCAATATTGGTTTTCTATAATAACCGAAACTGCTTTGCCGGAAAGGAATGAAAATGTTGATTTAGATAAGAATGTAATATTTGAAGGTTTATTAAAAACATCTGAAAAATTATCGGAGTTTATATCATCATTATCAGACGAACAATTATACAAAACGGTTAAAATCGAGAATCCGTGGTTTCAATGTGAATTGCCAATTTCTGATTATTTACTACAAGTAGTAAATCATGGCACTTATCACAGAGGACAAATTGTAACCATTGGAAGAAATATTGGTATAACCGACGCTTCAAACACGGATTATAATTTTTATAATGTCGTAAAAAATCAATAATAAATTGAAAACTCCCAAAGACGAATGATAAGTTCATCTTTGGGAGTTTTTTTATATTAGTCTTTTTTTATAAGATTCTATTAATTCCAATATTCTGGTTTTAAGACTTTCGGGTTCCAGAATTGTGGCATAATCTCCAAACATCAAAAGCCAACGCGAAAAGTGTTCATGAACATTACACGACATAAAGGTCATTTCGATCTGACCATCAACTTCTCTTTCAGAAACAAAACCATGATATTTTTGTTCATGTCGAAGGTGAGTTAGGATTTTTTTCGAAACTAAAATCCGGACTTTAGTTGTGGGAATAGTTTCTGATTTAACTAAATATGTTTCTAAAGAATCATGTTCGATCGTAAATTCTAAATCAGTTTTTTGAATTCCCTGAATTCGGTCTGTTCTAAATTGCCTGTAATCTTGTCGCAAATGGCAATAACCCAAAAAATACCAGTTGTTATGATCGTGAAAAACGCCAACAGGTTCAATGTTTCTATTGCTTGCTTGCTCTGCTTCAATGGTTTTATAAGAAAGAAGAATCTGTTTTTTCTCAGCAATACTTTCGAATAAAACGGCCAAAGTATTAGGCGAACTATCATGAAATAAAGGCTCTTGCGTTTGCATCAAAACTTTAGATTCAATATTCGAAAGCCAATCTTTGTCAGTACCTCTCAAAACCGATTTCAGTTTGTACATCGCCGATGCATAATGAGATCCAAGAGAAGGATCTGTAAATTTTTGCATTAGTTTTTCAGCGGCTATAAAACTGCTTACTTCCTCGCGCGTAAACATTACTGGCGGCAATCGGTAACCATCCATTAAAGCATAACCAACTCCGGCCTCACTATAAATAGGAACTCCCGACGCTTCAAGAGTTCGGATATCTCTATAAATAGTTCGCAGACTACAATCAAAACGATCCGCCAATTCCTGAGCTTTTACAATTTTTTTGGATTGTAACTGAATGAGAATTGCGACAATACGGTCAAAACGTTTTGGAGAATCGTCCATTTTTTTTCTTTTAAGATTCTATCCCGAAGTCTCGGGACTAAGTTGCTGAGGTTCTAAGCATCAAATATACAAAGGTAAAAAGTTTAGAAGAACAAAAAAGATGTTCCAAATTAGGACAGATTTTGGGTTGAAAAAATATCCGCAATTTGCATCAACGTAGAGGCGCACAGCAGTGCGTCTCTCGCAAAGTATATCCACAATTAAAATTTTAAAATTGATTTTGATTACGGGAGACGCACTGCTGTGCGCCTCTACAAATCTGTGACGAAAATCTGTGACGAAAATCTATGATGAAAATCTGTGTAGAAGATATTTTATAACGAATTATATTTTGACAATTTGTATTTTCATAATCTAAATCACCGTAGAGGCGCACAGCAGTGCGTCTACACAATCCACATCCGTCTTTCTAACCACAATCCACAAAAATAAAAACAAAAAACCCGATAACAATCGTCATCGGGTTCAATCTATATTCTATTCTCTTTACTCTTTATTCCAAAAAAGAGAATTAATCATTCAATTTCAAAACGGCCATAAAAGCTTCTTGCGGAATCTCAACGTTTCCAACTTGTCTCATACGTTTTTTACCTTTTTTCTGTTTTTCAAGAAGTTTACGCTTACGCGAAATATCTCCACCATAACATTTTGCGGTAACGTCTTTACGAAGTGCTTTAATTGTTTCACGAGCAATAATTTTAGCTCCAATTGCAGCTTGAATCGGAATATCAAATTGTTGTCTTGGGATCAATTCGCGTAATTTCTCGGTCATTTTTTTACCGATGTTATAAGCGTTGTCTTCGTGAATCAATGCAGAAAGTGCATCAACCGTTTGAGCATTCAAAAGAACGTCAAGTTTAACTAATTTTGAAGTTCTCATTCCTATCGGAGAGTAATCAAAAGAAGCGTAACCTTTAGAAACCGTTTTTAAACGATCGTAAAAATCGAATACAATTTCCGCCAAAGGCATATCAAAATTCAATTCAACACGTTCTGTTGTCAAATACGTTTGGTTGGTAATTTGACCACGTTTTTCGATACATAAACTCATTACGTTTCCAACGAAATCAGCTTTTGTAATGATTGTTGCTTTGATAAATGGCTCTTCAACTCTGTCTAAACGAGATGGTTCAGGCAAATCAGAAGGATTATTTACAACAAATGCAGTTTCAGGATCTTTTTTGGTGTAAGCCAAATACGAAACGTTAGGAACTGTAGTAATTACAGTCATATCGAACTCACGCTCTAAACGTTCCTGAATAATTTCCATGTGAAGCATTCCTAAGAATCCGCAACGGAAACCAAAACCTAAAGCCGCTGAACTTTCAGGAGTAAAAACTAACGAAGCATCATTCAATTGCAATTTCTCCATAGAAGAACGCAAATCTTCATAATCTTCAGTATCAACAGGATAAATTCCGGCGAATACCATTGGTTTTACATCCTCAAAACCAGTAATCATATTTGTAGTTGGCGTTTTAGCATCAGTTAGAGTGTCTCCAACTTTTACTTCTTTGGCTTCTTTAATTCCAGAAATTAAATAACCAACATCACCAGCAGAAATTACATTTTTAGGAACCTGATTTAATTTTAAAGTTCCAATTTCGTCAGCAAAATATTCATTACCAGTAGCCATGAATTTAATTTTTTGCCCTTTTTTGATTTCTCCATTTACAACTCTGAAGATTACTTCGATTCCACGAAACGGATTGTATACCGAGTCAAAAATCAAAGCTTGTAATGGTTCATCAGGATTTCCTTGAGGAGCAGGAATTTTTTCGATAATGGCAGCCAAAATATTTTCGACACCAAAACCTGTTTTTCCTGAAGCATGAATAATATCTTCTAATTTACATCCTAACAAGTCAATAATATCATCACTAACTTCTTCAGGATTTGCACTTGGTAAATCTACTTTGTTCAAAACCGGAATAATTTCCAAGTCATTTTCTAAAGCAAGATATAAGTTAGAAATCGTTTGTGCCTGAATACTTTGAGCAGCATCAACAATCAAAAGCGCACCTTCGCAGGCAGCAATAGATCGTGAAACTTCGTATGAAAAGTCAACGTGACCAGGAGTGTCAATTAAATTTAAAATATATTCTTCTCCTTTATAAGTATATTCCATTTGAATGGCATGACTCTTAATGGTGATTCCACGCTCGCGCTCCAGGTCCATGTTGTCAAGCAATTGTGCTTTTTCTTCACGAGCTGTAACGGTTTGTGTAGCGCCCAATAATCGGTCTGCCAGTGTACTTTTACCGTGGTCAATGTGTGCAATAATGCAAAAGTTACGTATCTTCTTCATTTTAATATATCAATTCTCTAAACGAGTTTTAAGTAATTTCAGGGTATGAATTTGCGCTAGAGCAATTGCTTTAGAGCATGTTATTAAGGCGCAAAGATAGCGCAAAGTTTTGGATTGTGGAATGTAGTTGCTCGATTTTGAATTTTGAAGGCAGAAAGTTCATTTTAAAGTTTTAAAATGTTCATAATTAGCAAATAATGGATTAGTAGTTTAAAGCAAAACCTTGCAGAATGTTTTTATTAATGCGTTGGTTTGATTTGTTGTTTGTCAAAAAAATACTTCAACTTACTTTTGTTTGATAAATGTGCATTTTTGTGCGAATAATTGTCGGTTTAACCAAATATGATTATACTTGTAGTCATTTAAACCATAAGTATAATTTGTTTTATGGTTTTAAATTTTCATTATCGTTTTTTTACTGAAATCTGTGCGCAGGATTTGTATGTAAAAAACGAGAATGTCTATTTTTTTGCTAACAATTAAACCCAAGAAATTATGGAAAAACAAACCATGAAGCTTGCTCAAAAATTTGGCAGGCTTTCAAAAGAAGAAATGAAAAATATTAACGGTGGAACATTAGGAACCGTTTGTGGTCCGAGAAATGGTGTGCCAACTTCGATTTGTCCAAGCGGAAATGGAGTTGCAGCGAATTCAGGAACAGAAGATCCTAATAAGTTTCCGGGAATTGTAGGAGGTTATTGTAATGTAATAATCGTGTGTATTCCTTAAAAATAAAATGATAAATACCCGAAGATTTTCTTCGGGTATTTTTTTATTTAAAATTCAAAATTAAATCCTTTTTCGGTTAGTTTCTTATAAATCGCAGGATCGAATTTGTATAATTTGGCAGCTCTATGCGAAACATCTTGTTGTTTTTCTTCAAGCGAAACGAGTAATTTCATGTGAAGAATTTTTCTGCGGAAATTTGATTTGTCTAATTCAATTCCTAAAATTTCTTCATACAAATGCATTAATTGTAATAAGGTGAATTTTTCAGGCAATAAATTAAACCCTATCGGAGCCTGACGAACTCTATTGCGCAATTGCATCAAACTAAATTGCAGAATTTCGTTATGGTCAAATATTAAATCCGGAATCTCATTAATTTTAAACCATTTTGCTTCAATTACAGATTCACTTGCCTTAATATTATAATCTTCCCGGTTGACCAGCGTGTAATAACCAATAGTAATAACTCTCGCGTTGCTTACACGATCAGGATCTGTAAACGCTTTTAGCTGTTCCAGATAAATATTTTCGAGACCGGTGAGTTCGAACAATATCCTCAGTGCAGCATTATCAATACTTTCTTCCAGTTCCAGATCACCGCCAAGAAGCCCCCATTTTCCTATGCTTTGTCCTATAGCATGTTTTACTAAAAGAACCTCAAGATTTTTTTTATCAAAAGAAAAAATAACACAGTCGATCGAAATGCCGTCTATAACTGATTTTGTATTTGCAGTCGTATTGTTATCGGTTTCCGAAGTGTTTTTAGAAGGTAAAAATGTCATTAAAATTCAAAGTTAAATCCTTTTTCAGTCAATTTCTTATAAATTGCCGGATCGAATTTATACAATTTGGCAGCTCTGTGTGAAACATCTTGTTGCTTTTCATCTAATTCGACCAATAATTTCATGTGCAGAATTTTTCGTCTGAAATTAGATTTATCCATTTCGATTCCTAAAACCTCTTCATATAAATGCATCAATTGCAATAAAGTAAATTTTTCAGGCAAAAGATTAAATCCTATCGGAGCTTGTCTAACTCTGTTTCGAAGATGTTTTAAGCTATAAGCAAGAATTTCGTTGTGATCATAAATCAAATCCGGAATGCTATTAATCTTGTACCATTGTGCATCCGAAGCTGTAAAACCAGCTTTAATGTTATAATCTTCACGTTTTACCAAGGCATAATAACCAATCGTGATAACGCGTCGAAGCGGGAAACGATCCGGATCTCCAAACGCTTTCAGTTGCTCTAAGTAAATATTATCAAGCCCGGTAAGTTCATTCAATAAACGGTGCGCGGCATTATCAGTACTTTCTTTTTTATAGATCCATCCTCCCGGAAGCCCCCATTTTCCTTTACTAATACCTTCTCCGTGTTGTACCAGAAGCACTTCCAGACTTCCTTTATCAAATCCAAATATGACACAGTCAATTGTGATCGCATTCATTGCGGTTTGCTCGCTTTTTAAAGCAGAATCGTCGGCTACATTTTTAACCATATGCTATTTAAATTTTGACAAATTAAATAAATAAAATGAATAGTTGTCTTTATCTAAGATTTATATTTTTCTTAACGCAATAATTTTCTGACAATCAATTGTTTGTGATATCCTTAAAAATCAGATTTTAAAATAATCATTCTTAAATGGCTGATTGTCAAATCGCTAAATCGTTAATTTTTCAATATTTTTTTATTCCATTTTAATGACTTCTTTGACGTATTCATAAAAATCAAGATTGAATAATCAGAAATGAAAAAAAATAAACCTAATATTTTGTTAATATAGAAAAAATGTTTTACACTTGTAGTCAAAATAACCATAAGATAAGTTCAGTTTGACTATAAGTTAAAAAAGGACAAATCTATAACTAACTTAAAATAGAACCAAATGTTTTTTTTAGGAATTGATTTAGGAAGCTCTTCGATAAAATTATCTGTATTTGATGCAGAGAAAGGAACAACTATTGGAGCAATTAGTGTTCCTGATTTTGAAATGCCAATTGTTGCTCCAAAATTCGGTTGGGCAGAACAAGATCCGGAATCCTGGTGGCAATTTGTAAAAGACGGAATCAAACAATTAGGTTCGAAATCAAATATTGATCTAAAGAAAGTTGCCGGAATTGGAATTGCCTATCAAATGCATGGTTTGGTTTTGACCGATGAAAATCTGAATCCCGTTCGTTCTTCGATTATTTGGTGTGACAGTCGCGCTGCAAGTATCGGAGATGAAATTTATGCTAAAATTGGATCCGTAAATTGTCAGCAGCAAATTTTAGGAAGCCCGGGAAATTTTACCGCTTCAAAACTAAAATGGGTAAAAGACAATGAGCCTGAAATTTTCGCGAAAGCAAAATATATGATGCTTCCGGGGGATTTTATTGCAGCCAAATTATCGAAAGTGGCACAAATAAGTACTTCAGGTTTATCAGAAGCCGCTTTATGGAATTTCCCAGAAGGAAAATTGGCAACGAAAATCCTTTCTCAAATGGGATTATCATCGGATATTATTCCGGAAATAGTTTCAAATTTTGGAATTCAAGCTACAATTCACTTAGAAATAGCACAAGAATTAGGATTAAATCCCGATGCAAAAATAACCTACAGAGCAGGAGATCAACCGAACAATGCTTTATCATTGAATGTTTTGAAACCTGGAGAAATTGCTACAACAGCCGGAACTTCGGCAGTAGTTTATGCCGTAAGCGATGAGGATGTTTACGACAAACACAATAGAATCAACACTTTTTTACACGTCAATAATACAGAAGTCGAAAAACGAAACGGCGTTATGTTATGCATTAACGGTTCAGGAATTTTATACCAATGGTTGCGCAAAATCATGTCTGTTGACAGAACTGATTTAATCGCCTATGAAAAACTAAATGCCGAAGCTGCAAAAGTTGAAGCAGGAAGTAACGGACTTCGTTTTTATCCTTTCGGAAATGGTGTAGAAAGAATCTTCAATAACAAAAATGCAACTTCGGGAATCCAGAATTTAAATTTCAATATTCATCAACCATCACATTTAGTGCGCGCTGCCTGCGAAGGAATTGTGTTTGCCATGAATTACGGTTTTGATGTTATGAAAGAAGTTGGAGTTTCTGGAACTGTGGTTAGAGCAGGAAATTCAAACCTGTTTTTAAGTCCGGTTTTTAGAGAAATCTTCACTAATACTACACAAACTACTTTAGAATTATACAATACTTCAGGAGCAGAAGGTGCCGCAAGAGGCGCTGCTTTTGGTTTAGGATATTACAATTCGCTGGACGAAGCTTTTCAGGGATTGCAATGTTTAGACCGAATTGAACCTAATAAAATCCTGACAAGTCAATATCAGGATTTATATCAAGAATGGAAAAGTCAAATTAAAATAGAACAATAATAATGAGCACAACTAATCAATATTTTAAAAACATCGATACGATAAAGTTCGAAGGAAGAGAAAGTGATAATCCACTAGCTTTTAAATGGTATGATGAAAATCGTATCGTTGCGGGAAAAACATTAAAAGAGCATTTGCGCTTTTCAATGGCGTACTGGCATACGTTATGTAACACAGGAGGAGATCCGTTTGGAGCTCCAACTGAAACATTTTCCTGGGATAAAAATGAGAATGTCATTTTAAGAGCAAAAGACAAAATGGACGCCGCTTTTGAATTCATGACAAAGTTAGGCTTGCCATATTATTGTTTTCATGATGTTGATGTTGTAGATGATGCGCCAACATTGGCAGAATTTGAAACTCGTATTCAGACAATGGTTGAATATGCAAAACAAAAACAACAAGAATCAGGAATTAAATTGTTGTGGGGAACTTCAAATTTATTCAGTAATCCTCGCTATATGAACGGTGCTGCGACGAATCCAAACTTTGATGTTTTGGCTTATGCAGGAGCTCAGGCAAAAATCGCAATCGATGCAACTATTGCACTTGGCGGAGAAAATTATGTTTTCTGGGGAGGACGCGAAGGATATATGAGTTTGTTAAACACAGACATGAAAAGAGAATTAGACCATTTGGGAAGATTCTTGAATACTTGTAAAGATTATGCTCGCAAAGAAGGTTTTAAAGGAAACTTCCTGATTGAGCCAAAACCAATGGAACCTACCAAACATCAATATGATTATGATGCTGCAACTTCATTAGGTTTCATTAATAAATACGGACTTCAAAATGATTTCAAATTGAATCTTGAAGTAAACCACGCAACTCTTGCCGGACATTCTTTTGAGCACGAATTGCAAGTTGCGGTTGATGCCGGAATGTTAGGAAGCATCGATGCAAACCGTGGAGATTATCAAAATGGTTGGGACACAGACCAATTCCCAATAAATCTTCAGGAAGTTACACAAGCAATGTTGGTGATTCTTGAAGGTGGAGGAATTCAGGGCGGCGGTGTAAACTTTGACGCAAAAGTGAGAAGAAATTCAATCGATTTAGAAGATAAATTCATTGCACACATTTCAGGAATGGATGTTTTTGCAAGAGGATTAATCTGCGCAGATCAGATACTACAAAATACAGATTACAAAAAATTACGCACACAACGTTACAGTTCATTTGACAGTGGAAACGGGGCGAAGTTCGAAAACGGAGAATTATCTCTTGAAGATCTTAGCAAAATTGCCCGTGCAAGTGGAGAACCTCAACCCCTTAGCGGAAGACAGGAATTATTCGAACAGATTATTTCGAACGCATATTAATAGACAAAAAATTACTAACTATAATTTAAACCAATTCTTAACTATTATGAAAAGCAAACATTGTCTTAAAACAACATCGCTCTCGTTCTGCATGGCGCTGTTGCTTAGTGTATTTACGATGCAGTCCGGTTTTGCGCAACAGCAATCCCAGGTTATAAGCGGAAACGTAAAATCAGCAGAAGATGGTATGGGAGTTCCGGGTGCTACCGTAGCTATTGAAGGAACCAAAACGGGAACATCAACAGATTTTGATGGAAACTTTAAGTTGGAAGCAAAAGAAGGCAGCGTAATTGTAATCAGTTTTATGGGATTTAAAGCGCAACGTGTAACCGTTGGAACTCAAAAAACGATTAATGTTACTTTACAAACAGAAGCGGCAGATCTTAAAGAAGTTGTCGTTATTGGATACGGTTCTCAAAAGAAAACACTTGTAACAAGTGCCGTGACTCAGGTTAGCGGAGAGAATCTTGCAAAAACCAATACTACAAATGCTTTACAAGCACTTCAGGGACAAGCAGCCGGACTTCAGGTTACATCTACTTCAGGACAGCCGGGAGAAGGATTGAATGTTGTAATTAGAGGTGTTGGTTCAACAGGCGGAAGCAGCCCGTTATATGTTGTTGACGGAATATTGACAAGTGATATTTCTTATTTAAGCAATTCAGATATTGAATCTATTTCGGTTTTAAAAGATGCTGCATCAGCTGCAATTTATGGTTCTCAGGCCTCAAACGGAGTTGTTTTGGTAACAACCAAAAAAGGTAAAAGGGGCGCTGCAGGACAAATGACATTCGATCAATATTATGGTGTACAATCAGTAGCGAGAAAAGTTGATTTATTGAATGCAACTGAATATGCAACAATACTAAATGAAGCAGCAGTAAACTCTGGTAAAAATCCATATTTCACCAATGCTCAAATTGCAGGATTAGGAAGCGGAACAAATTGGATGGATAAAATGTTTACGGATAATGCAGCTACCAAAAATTTCGCATTTGGAGCTTCAGGTGGTTCAGATACTTCTGTTTACTCAGCATCTTTGTCTTATTTAGGACAAGAAGGAGTTGTTGGAGGTAAAGATTTATCAAACTACGAGCGTTATAATTTCAGATTCAATTCAGAACATAAATTATATAAAGACGTAGTTACTTTTGGTGAAAATTTGAGTTTTGCTTACATCAATAAAAACGGAATTGGAGTTGGAAATCAATACAATAATGCATTAAGAGGTGCTTTTCAAACAACGCCATTATTGCCAATGTATGATTCTAAAGGCGATTATTATGATACCACAAATAATACAGAGCCTTGGCTTGCAGGAGTAGCAAATCCTTATGCTTTGATGCAATACAACAATCAAAATGAAGGTAATAATCAAAAATTATTAGGTAATGTTTATTTGCAAATTGAACCAATAAAAAACTTAACCTTCAGAACTACTTTAGGACTTGATTATTATGCTGGCGAAGGACATTCTTACCTTCCGGTTTACAGATTATCTATTTATGCAAACAGCGCATTTGATAAAGTAAATCAAAACATGAACAAAGGTAAAACCTTGACTTGGGATAACTTATTGACGTATAAATTTAATGCTGCCGAGAATCATCATTTTGAAGCAATGTTAGGAACTTCCTCTATTAATTATGATGGAACATCAGTAAGTGTTACAAATGCCGATTCAGTTTTTAATGATTTAGAACACGCTTGGTTAGACAATACAACTAACAAAGATGGTGCAAAAATATCTATGAGCGGTCTAAAACAAGAGACTAAAAGAATGTCTTATTTTGGAAGATTAAATTACAATTTCAAAGAAACGTATTTGATCAATGCAACTTTTAGAATGGATGGATCTTCTATTTTTTCTAAAGAAAATCAATGGGGTTATTTCCCATCAGTATCTGCAGGTTGGGTAGCTTCAAATGAAGCGTTTTTGAGAGATTCAAACGTTATTAATTTCCTTAAATTAAGAGGAAGTTGGGGACAGGTTGGAAATCAAAATGCAAGACCATTCCAATATTTGTCAACTATAAAATCAAATAATACAAATTATATTTTTGGTGATACAGAAGGTGTTTTAACGCCGGGCGCTTATCCGGACAGATTATCAAATCTTGATTTAAAATGGGAAACTTCAGAACAAATTGATTTTGGTTTTGATGCAAGATTTTTAAACAATGCCTTGAATGTTACTTTTGATGTTTACCAAAAAACAAATAAAGACTGGTTGATTTTAGCACCAATTTTGGCAACAGCCGGAGCAGATGCACCTTATATCAATGGTGGAGATGTTGTAAATAAAGGAGTTGAGTTAAGTTTAAATTACCAAAACAAAATTGGAGATTTTAATTATAGCATTAGTGCAAACGGAGCTTATAATAAAAACACAGTTGGTCAAATACCTACTACAGACGGTATCATTCACGGATTAAACAATGAACTTTATGATAATTCAGGTGAGTTCTACAGAGCACAAAACGGACAACCTTTAGGTTATTTCTGGGGATATAAAACAGGTGGTGTTTTTCAAAATCAAGCACAAATCGATAATTATAAATCAGCAAGTGGCGTAGTATTACAACCAACTGCAGCTCCCGGAGATCTTATTTATGTGAATACTAACGGAGATGATAAAATCGATGCTTCTGATAAAACAAGTATAGGTAAACCAAATCCTGATTTTACTTACGGATTCTCTTTGTCAGCAAATTACAAAGCTTTTGATTTTTCATTAATGGCAAATGGTGTAGCAGGAAATCAAATTGTACAATCATATAGAAATCAAGCTGGAGCTTACGGAAATTATACTTCTGCAATATTAGATCGTTGGCACGGAGAAGGTTCTTCAAACACAGTTCCAAGAGTAACAGAAGACAATAGAAACTTTACACAATTTTCGGATTTGTATGTTCAGGATGGGGATTTCTTAAGAATCAGTACCGTAACATTAGGATTTGATTTAGCAAAAATGAAACAATCAAAACCATTTTTTGCAAGTCAGTTTAGAGTTTATTTCTCCGTATTAAACCTTTACACTTTTACGAAATATGATGGTATGGATCCTGAAATTGGTTTTGGTTCATCAAATAATGATCAAAAGTTTTCATCAGGAGTTGATGTAGGATACTATCCACGACCAAGAACATTCATGTTAGGATTAAATGTTAAACTTTAATAAATAAAAAGATGAAAAATACCTATCTATATATTTTCTGTTTGACACTATTGTCATTGGGTTCTTGTAGTTTAGAAACAGAACCTTTAGTACAACAAACAGATACAAATTTTTATAAAACAACAGATGATGCTTATTCAGCATTAGTAGGTTGTTACGATGGTTTGCAAGTTGCAACCGGAGCCAGCGGTTTGGGAGTTCCTGTAATCAGTGAAGTAATGTCTGACGATTGTTTCGGCGGAACCGGAAATTCTGATGGTTACAATTATGCTGCAATCGATGAGTTTGATATTTCACGCTCACCTTCAGATGTTGATATGCTTAACGGTAACTGGATTGGTTATTATAAAGCAATTTATCGTTGTAATATTTTCTTATCAAAAATGGATCAGATTGACTGGAAAGGTGATACAGCTTTGAAGAATACATATACGTCTGAAACTAGATTTATCAGAGCCTATTTATATTTTGAAATGGCACGTTTATGGGGAAGTGTTCCATTGTTAACATCACCTTCTTCTGAAAATGTACCACAAGCAGCACCTGAAGAAATCTACAAAATAATCGCAGAAGATTTAGTCTTCGCTTCAAACAATTTGCCAGCCGTTGCTTATAATGCTACAACAAGCGGACGTATTACAAAATGGGCAGCAAAATCTTTACTGGGACGTGTTTATTTATACTACACAGGATATTACGGAAAAACAGATTTAGCAGGAGTAGTAACTAAAACACAAGCTTTAGGACATCTTGAAGATGTTATTGCATCAAGTGGTCACGGTTTAGTAGATGATTTTTCTACATTATGGCCAGCAGCTTCAGTGGATAAATATGCCGGAGAAAGCAATAAAGAAATCGTGTTTTCTGTGAAATACTCTTATACAAGTGACTATAGCGGAAACACAGATGGAAACCATTGGATGGTAATGTTCGGGATGAGAGAATTCTCATCTTACCCTTATGGACGTGGTTGGGGAGTTACAGTAAACTCTAAATTATGGAAAGCTTACAGCGCAACAGATACAAGACGTGCAGCAAGTGTAATTGGAATCGACGAAGAAAAAATAAAATTCGATAAAATCAATAATCAAAGAGAATACACAGGATATTACAACAAGAAATATTCTCCAATGGTTGACAAAGACGGAAAAGATATGCCATTAGTTATGGGAAGTCAATATTGGGATATCGGACAATTTCAGGATTATGTTGTGTTAAGATATGCAGATGTTTTATTAATGGCTGCTGAATTAGGAAGCGGAAGCGCACAGACTTATTTTGATGATGTGAGAAGAAGAGCTTACAAAGAGAATTTTACAGCTTTACCAGTAAATGCTGATAATATACTGAACGAAAGACATCTGGAATTTGCTCTTGAAGGAGTTAGATATTGGGATTTATTACGTCAGGGTGTTGGAAAAGCTTCTACTACAATTGCAGAAACTACAACATTATTAAGTGGTGGAGTTGCCGGAACAAAAACAATTTCTGCAGCTAAAATCCAAGCTACAAAAGGACTACAACAAATTCCGAATACACAGATCACATTATCTGGAGGAGTTTTGAAACAAAATGCAGGTTGGTAATCTTAACTAAAAAAGGAAAGAAATGAAAAATATTAAATTATTAGTTACATCATTTTTGATGTTAGCAGCAATAATGCTAGTATCATCTTGTTCTCCGGAAACGTATTCTTTGGATACGCCAATGGATAAAGCGGATATACATTTTGAAATTACTCAGGATTTAACCGCAGATCCAGGCGGAAATACCGTAATAATGAAAAACACAACTCCCGGAGTTGTATTGAACTGGGATTATGGAACAGGAAAATCCAGCAAAGCGGTTGAAACTGTAAAATATGCCTTTAAAGGAAGTTACACAATTAAAATTTCTGCAGTAACCGGAGGTGGTATTGTTGCATTAGATCCGGTAACAATTACAGTAAATCAAGACAACTTAAACTATGTTAATGATCCGCTTTGGACCGCATTATCAGGTGGAGTTGGTAAAAAGAAATCTTGGGTAGCAGACAATGGTAAATATGGATTAGCTCCTGGTGCAATGTCTTATGCAGATCCAAGCACAACAGTAGAATGGGGTAATTTTACTCCAAACTGGGAACCTGAAGGAAACGCTAACTCGAGTACAGATGCAGATATGCACTGGGGAAGATACATGACATTCAGCCTTGAAGGAGGACCATTTATGACCGTTCATGAAGCTGACGGAACAACGATCGAAAACGGATCTTACTTCTTAGACATCAATGCACATACTTTAACAACAACAGGAACAACAATCCTTAGACCGGATAATTATATTGCAAATGCAAGTAACTGGAATGACAATATTAAAGTATTAACTCTAACAGAAAATCAGTTAAGAATTGCTGTCAAAAGAACCAACAGCGAAGGTCCTTGGTGGTACATCTGGAATTTTGTTTCTAAAGATTATGCAGATAATTATGTTCCTCCGGTTACAGAACCAGTTGTTGACGAAGGTTTCAATCCTACGTTCGCACCTGGAGAATTATTGACCATGTTAACAGGTGGAGCCGGAGCAGGAAGAGTTTGGAAACTGGATGCAGGCGGAAATCCTGTTGACTGGGTTGGAAAAGGAAAAGGCTGGACAGTTAATTCTACAAGTTCGTACAATTGGGGATGGAATGATGATTGGGCAACAATTGCAGGAAATTCATCGATACGTTTTGATCAATGGGGAGGAACTCTTAACTATACCCGCAATCAAAATGGTGTAATCACAACAGGAACTTTTACGATAAATGCAGCGACAAACGAAATTAATTTAGGAGGAGAAAAACTTCTTCAAAATGCAACAAGCTGGATGAATCCAACAACAAGTGTTATTAAAGTTGTAAAAGCATACAATAAAGATTTTCTTCAAAAAGGAATCTGGCTTGGAACATCATATGATGCAGGAAAAGATGAATGGTTTGTTTTTCATTATATAGTTCCATAAAGTATTTACGGTTTTGTTTTAGAATAAAATCATAATTACCTCAAACTAGTAAACAACCGGTAGGGGATTTAAAGAGTCGCCTATCGGTATGTTTATATTTGTTTTTCAAAACAATATAATCCTATGAATATGAATAGCATAAAAGAATATTTAAATAGAGGTTTATCATTATTATTACTAATCGGAATTATCCTTTTGAACTCTTGCAGTAAAAAAGAAGATACTTTCGATAATAGAAAAGTTTCTTTTAATTCAGATTGGAGTTTTCATTTAAATGATAGTATAACAGACAAAGATACTATTGGAATTTCAACCAAATGGAGAACCCTAAATGTTCCGCATGATTGGAGTATAGAAGGAAAGTTTGATGAAAAAAGTCCTGCCGGATATGGAGGCGGATCTCTTAACGGAGGCTTAGGTTGGTATAAGAAAACTTTCAAAATCAATGCTTCTGATAGTAGTAAAGTAATATCAGTAATCTTTGATGGCGTTTACAGAAACAGCGAAGTCTGGGTAAACGGACATTATTTAGGAAAACGTCCAAATGGATATATCGGTTTTCAATATAACATGACACCGTATTTAAATTACGGAGACAAAAACAACGAAATAATTGTAAAGGTTGACAATTCAAAACAACCAAATTCACGTTGGTATTCAGGATCAGGAATTTTTAGAAATGTCTGGATCGAAACCACAGATAAATTGCATGTTGCACAATGGGGAACTTATGTGACAACGCCAAAAGTTACTGCCGAAAAAGCTTCGGTAAGTTTTGAAACTACAATTCAAAACCAAAATACAGCTTCAAAAAAAGCAACAGTAATAACCACTATTTTTAAAGAAGATACCAAAGTAACATCGGTTACCCAAAATATAACAATTGGAGCAAACGCCAATCAAATCATAAAACAATCGGCAGAAGTTGAAACGCCAATTTTATGGTCAGTTGAAAAACCTGAATTATATACAGCAGTTACAGAAATTTCGCTTGACGATAAAATTGTAGATCAATACAAAACTAATTTCGGAATCAGAGATTTTAAATTTGATGTCGATAAAGGTTTCATTCTTAACGGAAAACAAGTCAAAATCAAAGGAGTTTGTATGCACCATGATTTAGGACCTTTAGGTTCAGCAATCAATACACGCGCCATCGAACGTCAGCTTGAAATCCTAAAAGAAATGGGTGTAAACGGAATCAGAACTTCACATAATCCTCCGGCTCCTGAACTTTTAGACCTTTGTGATAAAATGGGTTTCATTGTAATGGATGAAGCATTTGACATGTGGAAACAAAACAAAACCAAATACGATTATGCAAATGATTGGGACAAATGGCACAAAAAAGATTTGACAGATCAATTGCTTCGCGACCGAAATCATCCAAGTATTTTTGTTTGGAGTATTGGAAATGAAATTCCGGAACAATGGAACGAAAATGGTGTGGCTATAGCCAAAGAATTAGCCGCAATTACACGTCAATATGATAAAACACGTCCATTAACCGCAGCGATGAATCCGCCGGTGAATATGAATATTGATGACGTAACATTACAATTCGAAAAAAAGAATGTGCAGTTTAATCCTCTTGCAAAATCTGGAGTTTTAGATCTGATCGGATACAATTATGCACATCAGACTTATGCACATCATAAAGAAAATTTCCCTGGAATTCCTTTCATCGCAACCGAAACTACTTCGGGATTACAAACCCGCGGTTATTATGATAATGTTTCAGATACTATAAAAAAATGGCCGGTAAGTTGGGATCAAAAATTCACAAAAGGAAATCCCGGCAATACCGTTTCTGCTTACGATCAGGTTCAAACGCCTTGGGGTTCAACACACGAAGCAACTTGGAAAGTAATTAAAAAATACGATTTCCTTTCCGGAATGTATATCTGGACAGGTTTCGATTATATCGGAGAACCAACTCCATATGAATGGCCGTCAGTAAGTTCATATTTCGGAATTGTCGATTTAGCCGGTTTCCCAAAAGACGTTTATTATATGTATCAAAGCGAATGGACAGACAAAACCGTTCTGCACATTTTCCCACATTGGAACTGGAAAGTGGGACAAACCGTAGATGTTTGGGCATATTACAATAAAGCAGATGAGGTTGAACTTTTCCTTAACGGAAAATCAGTTGGAGTTCGCAGTAAAAAAGGAGATGATTTACACGTAATGTGGAGAATTCCTTTTCAACCCGGAACACTAAAAGCAATTTCCCGTAAAGACGGAAAAACAGTTCTGGAAACCGAAATCAAAACAGCCGGAAATCCATCAACTTTAAAACTTACAGCAGACAGAAGCAACATCAAAGCAGACGGAAATGATTTGTCATTTGTAACTGTAGATATTTTAGATTCAAAAGGAACTTTGGCTCCAAATGCCAATAACGAAATCAACTTTTCATTAAAAGGAAACGGAAAAATTGTAGGCGTTTGCAGCGGAGATCCAGTAAGTTACGAATCGTACAAAGGTTCAAAACATACAGCGCTTAACGGAAAATGTTTAGTTATAGTTCAATCGGAAAATAAAACAGGAAGATTAGAATTAACCGCTAAAGCGAATGGATTAAAACCAGCAACAATTGTAATTACAGCAGAATAACGACGCATCTTTCCTGCAAGGTTTTCAAAACCTTGTAGGTATGTTAAACGTTTACATCATCAATATAAAACCTACAAGGTTGAAAAAAACCTTGCAGGAAGGAAATACAAAAACTAAACTAATGAAAAACTCACAACTAACCACATTGTTTTCAGCTTTCATGCTTGGATTTGTTTTGACGCCAAAAGTATCGGCACAAATTCAGAACGCAGATGTGCTAAATGCTCCGATAGATATCAGCAAGGATTTTCAGAATTATCTGAACACCTTTTATTTTGCCGATGAATTGACAAATTTTGATCCTGCAACAGGAAAAGGAACCATAAAATATCTGAGATATAATTATAAAACGCGTCAGGCTTTCAACAATATGATGATGAAACCAGATGTTGTTGAAGCAAACGAATTTCCAACAACAGAATATCAGGCTTCACCAGAATTACCGTTTCAGATTCAGTTTGTTTCAGACAGAACTATCCGAATTAAAACGACTTCAGGACCACAATTTCATCCTGAAAAAGAATCCTTAATGTTGATTAATGGCGTTGCGCCAAATCATCCTGAATTATGGAAATATTCTAAAATAGAAGGCGGTCACAGTTATACAAGCAAACACGGAAGAGTAGAAATTTTGACAAAACCGTGGCACGTAAAAATTTACGATGAAACCGGAAAATTACTGACAAGCACACTTCACGATTCAGATTTTAAAAACACTTATACACCAACACTTCCGTTCTCGTATGTACGCAGAAATAGCGATTATTCAAGAAGTATGGGCGCGGCTTTTAGCTTAGAACCGGATGAGAAAATATTTGGTTGTGGAGAATCATTCACACAATTCAACAAACGCGGACAAAAAGTAGTTTTATGGACCGATGACGCAAACGGAATTCAGAATGAAACGATGTACAAACCCGTTCCATTTTATATGAGCAGCCGCGGTTACGGAGTTTTCATGCACCATTCGACACCAATTACAGTTGACTTTGGAAGATATTATTCAAGTGCAAACGAAATGTATATTGGCGATGACGAAGCCGATTTGTTTTTCTTTATCGGAGAACCAAAAGACGTTTTAGATCAATACACAGATTTAACCGGAAAAGCTGCAATGCCACCACTTTGGTCATTTGGTTTCTGGATGAGCCGAATCACTTATTTTTCTGAAAAAGAAGGAAGAGAAGTAGCAAAAGATTTGCGCAAATATAAAATTCCAACAGATGTAATTCACTTTGATACCGGTTGGTTTGATGTAGATTGGAGAAACAATTATGAGTTTGCAAAAGCACGTTTCCCGGATGCCGAAAAAATGATGTCAGATTTAAAAGACGATGGATTTCATGTTTGTTTATGGCAATTGCCGTATTTCTCACCAAAGAATACGTTGTTCAACGAAATCATGGATAAGAATTTAGCCGTAAGAGATCGCAAAGGAAATCTTCCGTATGAAGATGCCGTTCTTGATTTCTCAAATCCTGAAACTGTAACTTGGTATCAGGCAAAACTGAAACATTTATTCGACCAAGGCGTTTCGGTTTTCAAAGTAGATTTTGGAGAAGCAGCTCCGCCAGACGGAATTTACCATTCAGGAAGAACAGGTTTTTACGAACACAATTTATATCCGTTAAGATACAACAAGGCTGTAGCCGAAATTACTCAGAAAGAAAAAGGATACACTTTAATCTGGGCAAGAAGTACTTGGGCAGGATCTCAACGTTATCCATTGCATTGGGGCGGAGATGCAGAAACTTCAAATGGAGCAATGTCGGCAGAATTACGTGGCGGACTTTCATTAGGATTAAGCGGATTCAGTTTCTGGAGTCATGACGTAGGAGGATTTGCAACGAAATCACCGGAGAATTTATACAGAAGATGGGCACCTTTCGGGATGTTTACTTCGCACGTAAGAAGCCACGGAGAACCTCCGCGCGAACCTTGGTTGTACAGCAAAGATTTCCTTGAAGGATTTAGAAAAGCAGATAATATGCGTTACGAATTAATGCCATATATCTACGCTCAAGCGAAAGAAAGTTCACAAAAAGGATTACCTATGATGCGTGCATTATTTGTAGAATATCCAAATGATCCGGGCGCTTGGTTGGTGGACAATGAATATTTATTTGGATCAAGTATGTTGGTTGCACCACTTTTTGAAGAAGTTACAGAAAGAGACGTTTACCTTCCGGAAGGAACATGGATTGATTATCAAACCAAAAAAGTGTACCAATCCGGATGGCATAAAATCAAAGCTGGCGAAGTGCCAATCGTAGTTTTAGTAAAAGACGGAACCGCATTGCCACACATCGCTTTGGCACAATCTACAAAAGATATGGATTGGAGTAAATTGACATTAAAAGTATATGCAAGTGACAAAACAACTTCGGCTACAGCCAAAGTATTTTTACCAGACGGAGATTCAGTAAAAGAAGTAAAAGTTACAAAATCCGGAAACAATTTTGACGTAGTTTCAAACCCGTTACAAGGAAAAACGACTCTTAAAACAGAGTGGATAAAATAAAGAAAGAATTAAAAATTGAGAATTAAAAATTAAAAATCCGCTCAATCTGCCAAATCTGCGAGAGAAAAATTAGTCAAAGATTAGAAAAATATATGCCACAGATTTAAAGGATTCTAATGGATTATATCATGGTTAATTAGTTAGAAAAATCTTTTGGAATCTTTTAATCGGTGGCAAAAAATAATCCCAAAAGGATAAAAATAAGTTTTTGTTGAGTTTCTAAATCGGGTGAAGTCTCATAAGCAACACCCGATTTAATAAAAATGAATTAAGAAAAATATCATGAAAAATTACCTCATTCTTCCCGCTTTAATCCTTTCAGTTTCGATTGGATACAGTCAGAAAAATAAAAATGCTTATGAATTGGCATCGCCAAACGGGCAAAACAAAATTAAATTCGAATTAGTAAAAAATGCTCCAAAATATGCTGTCTCACAGGGAAAAACCGAAGTGATAACGCCATCAGATATGGGGTTTTTATTAAAAGGAAATGAAAACTTAAGTTCTGATTTCGAAATTAAAAGTGTGAAAAATTCCACTTTTGATGAAACCTGGGAACAAGTTTGGGGAGAAAAGAAAAACATCAGAAATCATTACAATCAGCTTTCGGTTCAATTACAGCAAAAAGCAGGAAACAAACGCAAGTTGGAAATTCAATTTCGTGCTTTCGATGACGGAATTGCTTTTAGATATGTATATCCAAAACAAAGTGTAAAAGACAGTATTTTCATTATGGATGAAAAAACGACTTTTAATTTAAAAGAAGATGGAAAAGCGTGGTGGATTCCGGCAAACAGAGAAAACCGTGACGAATATCTTTTTAAAGATGCGCCCGTAAGTACACTTGATACCGTTTTGACGCCGCTTACAATCGAAAGCAAAAGCGGATTAGCATTGAGTTTTCACGAAGCAAATTTGGTAGATTTTGCAAGTATGACTTTGGTAAACACAACCGGAACGCAACTAAAATCTGATTTGGTGCCGTGGTCAGATGGTGTAAAAGTTCGTGTAAAAGATACTTTCACATCTTCATGGAGAACGCTTCAAATTGGAGAGAAACCAGCAGATTTAATTACCTCTTATTTGATTTTAAATCTAAACGAACCAAACAAATTAAAAAATACAACAAGTTATTTCAAACCATATAAATACTTCGGAATTTGGTGGGGAATGCACATTGGAAAATATACTTTTTGGGAAAGCGACAAACAAGGCGCAACAACCAAACACGCGGAAGAATATATTGATTTTACAGCAAAAGAAGGATTTCATCATTTATTGATCGAAGGCTGGAACAAAGGCTGGACGCCACAATGGTATGAAAATCATATGCATATGTTTAGCTTCACGAAAAGTGCAGACAATTTCGACTTAGAAAAAGTAGTTGAATACGGAAACAAAAAAGGCGTTGCACTTATTGGATATCACGAAACAGGATCAAACTTAATTAACTATTTAAAAGAAGTTGACGAAGGTTTTGCATTGTACAAAAAGTTAGGAATGCATTCCGTAAAAATTGGACACGTAGGTTCTAAATTGAACATGAAAGAAATGCACTTCGGACAATTTGGAGTAAATTATTTCAGATATATTCTTGAAAAAGCAGCGCAATATGATTTAGCCGTTTTATACCACGAATCTATAAAAGATACTGGAGAACGCAGAACTTTTCCAAACATGGTTTCGAGAGAAGCAGCACGCGGACAAGAATATAACGCTTGGAGCGAAGGAAATCCGCCAAATCACTTAACGATTCTTCCGTTTACAAGATTACTTTCCGGACCAATGGATTTTACACCGGGAATTTTTGATGTTGAGGTAAAACAAGGATACCCGGGGAAAAGAGTACACGGAACAACAGCGCAACAATTAGCATTGTACGTTACGATTTATGCACCAATCCAAATGATGGCAGATCTTCCTGAAAACTACGAAGGAAAACCGGCATTACAATTCTTAAAAGATGTTCCAACAGATTGGGAAGACACAAAAGTGTTAGACGGAAAAATTGGAGAATACATCACAACAGCTCGTAAAGACAGAAACAGCGCCGATTGGTATTTAGGAACAATCACAAATGAAAACGCAAGAGACGTAAATGTTTCTTTATCATTCTTAGATCCAAAAGCTACTTATGAAGCACAGATTTATGCTGACGCCGAAGGAACTGACGAAACACACAATCCATCTGCAGTAGCGATTTCTAAGAAAACAGTAAAAGCTTCAGATTCACTTAAATTACATTTAGGCGGAGCAGGAGGAACAGCAATTAGATTTAAAAAGCTATAAAAGATTGATATCCTAACAGTCCCGAGGCTTCGGGACTGTTAGGTATATATTCTTAACACAACGATTAGATTAAAAAATAGAATTTATAAAAATTTTAGACAGAGACGCACTGCTGTGCGCCTTTACTAAATAACCACAATTTTTTTAAATGAAAAACCTCATTCTGCATATCGTTTTTATTTTGTCGATCAATTTGGTGTTGTCGCAGCAAAAGCAATATCCTTTTCAGGATCCTAAATTAGATACTGAAAAGCGTATTGATAATTTGTTATCGTTGATGACGCTTGACGAGAAAGTTCAGGCTTTAAGCACAAATCCATCTGTAAAAAGATTGGGCGTTGTGGGAACAGGTCATGTAGAAGGATTGCACGGTTTGGCACTTGGCGGACCGGGAGAATGGGGCGGAAAAAACAAACAACCCGTTACAACAACTACTTTCCCTCAGGCTTACGGTTTGGGAGAAACATGGGATGTTGAATTACTTCAAAAAGTTGCACAAGTCGAAGGATATGAAACGCGTTATGCATTTCAGAAATACCATCGCGGCGGATTAGTCGTTCGTGCTCCAAATGCAGATATTGCAAGAGATCCGCGTTGGGGACGTACCGAAGAAAGTTACGGAGAAGATGCTTTTTTTAACGGAAAAATGACCGTTGCTTTTGTAAAAGGATTGCAGGGAAATAATCCAAAATATTGGCAAACGGCTTCGTTAATGAAGCATTTTCTAGCCAATAGCAATGAAGATGGCAGAACTTATACATCATCTGATTTTGATGAAAGGCTTTGGAGAGAATATTATTCTTTACCTTTTCAGATGGGCGTTGTCGAAGGAGGTTCTCGTGCGTATATGGCTTCATATAATAAAGTAAACGGGATTCCGGCAATGGTTCACCCGATGCTAAAAGACATTACCCAAAAAGAATGGGGACAAAACGGAATTATCTGCACAGATGGAGGCGCATTCAGATTGTTGCTTTCAGATCATAAATATTACGCAGATCAATTTCTTGGTGCTGCCGCAGCTATAAAAGCAGGAATCAATCAGTTTTTGGATGAATATACTGAAGGTATTTATGGAGCGCTTTCGCACGGATATTTAAAAGAAAAAGATATTGATGCCGTTATTCGCGGTGATTACAGAGTGATGATTAAACTTGGAATGTTGGATAATTCAGATGAAAATCCATATTCGAAAATTGGAACAGGAAAAGACACAATTGATCCGTGGGAAACCGAAGCGCATAAAAAAATAGCTCTCGAAGCAACTCAAAAATCGATTGTTCTACTTAAAAATGAGAATGGATTATTGCCTTTACAAAAGGATAAATTAAAAACAATTGCCGTAATCGGACCGCGCGCAGATCAAGTACTTCTGGATTGGTACAGCGGAACTCCGCCTTATACAATTACACCTTTGCAGGGAATTAAAAATAAATTGGGAGACAATGTCGAAATTCTTTACGCTAAAAACAACATCGACGGAAAAGCAGCTGAAATAGCCAAAAAAGCAGATGTTGTAATTGTTATTGTCGGAAACCATCCGGTTTGTGATGCAGGTTGGGCAAATTGTCCTGTTCCGAGTGAAGGTAAAGAAGCCGTCGATCGCCAATCGCTGACTTTGGAACAAGAAGATTTAATTAAAGTGGTGTATCAAGCAAATCCTAAAACTGTTGTTGCTTTGATTAGCAGTTTTCCATATGCGATAAACTGGACGCAAGAACACGTTCCCGCAATTTTACATATGGCGCAAAATAGCCAGGAAACAGGAACAGCTTTAGCCGATGTTTTATTTGGAGATTATAATCCAGCCGGAAGATTGACGCAAACTTGGGTTAAGGAAATTACAGATTTGCCGGAATTATTAGATTATAATATTCGAAATGGCAGAACTTATATGTATTTCAAAGGAAAACCATTATATGCTTTTGGCCACGGATTGAGTTATACCACTTTCAAATACAATTCAATTGAAACCAATTCAGAAACAATCACTAAAAATGCAGAAGTAAAAGTCGCGGTTTCTATTACCAATACTGGAAATAAAGACGGAGACGAAGTGATTCAATTGTATGTAAAACAATTAAATTCAAAAGTAGAACGTCCTGAAAAAGAACTAAAAGCATTTCAGAGAGTTTTCTTTAAAGCCGGAGAAACCAAGAACGTTTCTTTAATTTTAAAAGCAAAAGATTTAGAATATTGGAATACAGCCAAACAACAATTTGAATTAGAGAATAATACAATTGAAATTCAGATCGGAAATGCTTCAGATAATATTCTTCTGAACAAGAAAATAAACGTGAAATAATTACCATGAAAAGAAATTTAATCCTACTATTTATTTTGCTAAGTCTAATCAATATCAAATTGTTTGGACAAAATACTAATGCTGAAAATCGAATCATAAAAGTAGATTATAACAAAACTTCAGGCGCATTAAACACAATGTTCAAAGAATGTATTGGCGCCGGAAGAGCAAACGAAGGTTTACGCGCCGATTGGCAACAACAATTGGCAATGACCAAAAAAGAATGCGATTTTAAATACATCAGAATGCACGGTTTATTATCTGATGATATGGCGGTTTATCGCGAAGATTCAAAAGGAAATCCAGAATATAATTACCAATATATTGATGCTTTGTATGATTTTCTAATCAGCATAAAAATGAAACCTTTTGTCGAATTAGGTTTTATGCCATCAGCTTTAGCAAGTGGAAATCAAACTATTTTTTGGTGGAAAGGAAATGTAACTCCGCCAAAAGATTATAAAAAATGGGAAGATTTAATTCGGAATTTAACCCAGCATTTTACAGAACGTTACGGAACTGAAGAAGTAAAAACATGGTATTTTGAAGTTTGGAACGAACCAAATCTATCTCCGGGTTTCTGGACAGGAACACAGCAAGAATATTTTAAATTATATGAATACGCAGCTCGCGGAATAAAAAGCGTAAATCCAGCGTATAAAGTTGGCGGACCAGCAACAGCCGGAGCAGCTTGGGTTCCGGAAACAATAGATTTTTGTGCTAAAAATAATGTTCCGTTAGATTTTATTTCTACACATACTTACGGAGTAAAACAAGGTTTTCTGGACGAATTTGGAACATCGGGAACCGTTCTTAATAAAGAAGAATCGAGTATTAGTGGCGATGTTATAAATTCACGCAAACAAATTTCAAATTCGGCTAAGCCAAATCTTGAATTGCATTATACCGAATGGAGCACATCTTATACTCCCGCAGATCCTGTTCACGATAGTTATCATTCCGCAGCTTATATTCTTCAAAAATTAAAACAAGTTGGCAACGCCGCAAACTCAATGTCGTATTGGGTTTTCACCGATATTTTTGAAGAAGCAGGTCCAAGATTTACACCTTTTCACGGAGGTTTCGGATTATTGAATACGCAAGGAATTAAAAAACCGGCTTATTTCTCGTATTCATTTTTGAATAAATTAGGTGAAACAGAACTTCAAAATAAAGATACTTCTTCTTGGGCAACTAAAAATTCAAAAGGAAATGTTCAGTTGTTATTTTGGGATTTTACGAACACACATCCGGGAGATTCTGTAAATAATCAAAGCTATTATATTCAGGATTTACCGTCTAAACCAAAAGGAACTGTAAAAATTGAAGTTGCAGGTTTACAAAAAGGAAAGTACTATTTAGAAATCTACAAAGTCGGTTATAAAATTAATGACGCTTACGCCGATTATTTAGCTTTGGGAAAACCAAGTCAGCTAACAAAAGAACAAGTAAAAAGTATCAAAGAAAAGAATAACGGTGATTTGATCGCAACAGAAAAAGTAACTATTAACGCAAACGGAACTTTTAGCAAAGACTATAAAATCAATGAAAATGATGTTGTCTTATTCAATTTTGTAAAACAATAAACCTCTAAAAAGAACTATCAAAAACTAAAAATAAATTTATTAAGCATGAAAAACAAAATTATATACCTCTCAGTAGCATTGGCTTTTGCAGCGTTTACTTCTTGTAAAAAAGACGCTCAAAGTACAGTTTCTGATGCTGAAAATTCAGTTCAGAAAGAATATCAAGGAAAAGAAATAGGTTCAGAATACGACGCAGAAATCGAAAAGTTGGTTTCTCAAATGACATTGGAAGAGAAAATTGGAATGTTGCACGGTAATAGTATGTTTACTTCCGGCGGTGTAAAACGTTTAGGAATCCCTGAATTAAAAATGGCAGATGGACCTTTAGGAGTTCGTGAAGAAATCTCGCGTGACAATTGGGCTCCGGCAGGATTAACCAATGATTTTGCAACCTATTATCCGGCAGGCGGAGGTTTGGCGGCAACCTGGAATGCTGAAATGGCCTATACTTTTGGAAACAGCGTTGGTCAGGAATTACGTGCGCGTGACAAAGATATGTTGCTTTCGCCGGCAATTAATATGGTGAGAACTCCACTTGGCGGACGTACTTATGAATACATGTCTGAAGATCCGTTTTTGAATAAAAAAATTGCAGTGCCATTAATTGTTGGTTTACAAGACAATGATGTTATGGCTTGCGTAAAACATTTTGCTGCCAACAATCAGGAAACAAATCGTGATTTTGTAGACGTTCAAATTGATGAACGTACACTTCGTGAAATTTATTTGCCGGCATTCGAAGCATCGATAAAAGAAGCGCATGCTTATGCAGTTATGGGCGCTTACAATAAGTTCAGAGGCGAATATTTATGTGAAAACGATTATATGCTAAATAAAATCCTTCGTGACGAATGGGGATTCAAAGGCGTTGTAGTTTCAGATTGGGCTGCTGTACATTCTACAGTAAAATCTCTGGAAAGTGGTTTGGATATCGAAATGGGAACTCCAAAACCATTCAACGAATTTTTTCTTGCCGATAAATTAATTGCTGCTGCCAAAAACAAAGAAATTTCAGAAGCAGAATTAGACAAACATGTAAAAAGAATTTTACGCACTTTATTTCAGGTAAAAGCAATGGGAAGCCAAAGCAAAGACCGTGTAAAAGGAAGTATTTCGACTGAAGCACATTATCAGGATGCCTATAAAATTGCAACAGAAGACATCGTTTTATTGAAAAATGAAAACAATGCATTGCCATTAAAATTAGACGGAGTAAAATCTATTGCTGTAATTGGAAACAACGCAACAAAGAAAAATGCTCTTGGCGGATTTGGTGCAGGAGTAAAAACCAAAAGAGAAATTACGCCACTTGAAGGTTTAAAAAACAGATTGCCATCGTCAATAAAAATCAATTACGCCGAAGGATATTTGGAGCGTTACGATGTTAAGAACAAAGGGAAATTAGGAGATATAACTTTAAATGGTCCCGTAACAATCGATCAATTAGATCCTGCAAAAGTATTAGAAGCTGTAGAAGCAGCTAAAAAATCAGATGTTGCGATCATTTTTGCGGGTTCAAATCGTGATTATGAAACAGAAGCTTCGGACAGAAGAAACTTAAAATTACCATTTGGACAAGAAGAATTAATTCAGAAAGTATTGGCAGTAAATCCAAGAACAATTGTAGTTATGATTGCCGGAGCGCCATTTGATATTGATGCAGTAAGTAAAAAAACTTCGGCATTAGTTTGGAGTTGGTTTAATGGTTCAGAAGGAGGAAACGCTTTAGCTGATGTAATTTTAGGAAAAGTAAATCCGTCAGGAAAATTACCTTGGACAATGCCAAAAAATATTATGGATTCTCCTGCACATGCAACAAACAGTTTCCCTGGAGGAAAAACAGTAAACTATGCCGAAGGAATTTTGATAGGATATCGTTGGTTTGACACTAAAAATATTGCACCATTATATCCTTTTGGATACGGATTATCATATACGACTTTTGCTTTTGACAATGCAAAATCTGATAAAGCTTCATACGCACAAAACGAAACAATTTCAGTTTCTGTAGACGTTAAAAACACAGGAAAAGTTGATGGAAAAGAAGTAGTTCAATTGTACACTTCAAAATCAGATTCAAAAATAACCCGTGCTGCACAAGAACTAAAAGGATTCCAAAAAACATTGGTAAAAGCAGGAAGTTCAAACACAGTAACAATAAAAATTCCGGTAAAAGAATTAGCGTATTACGATGTAACGGCTAAAAAATGGACAATTGAGCCAGGAAAATACACGCTGAAATTAGGAAATTCTTCAAGAGATATCAAAAAAGAAATCTCAGTAACAATCAAGTAAAAACTAAATCAAATGAAAAATTTTGTAAATAATTATCTGCTTAGTACCATTTTGTGCTTGTGTTTTTTTAGCCTTTTGGCCTGCAGTTCTGAAAAAGATACAGAAGATACAAAGTCAGCTGGAAAAACGCTGACTGTGGATACTAATAAAATTGATATTGTAAACAAAGGCGGCGATGCAGTTGTCAAAGTTGCTGCAAGTGTCAATGCCTGGACAATTACCAGTTCAAATACAAGTTGGTTACAATTAAGCCAATCAGCAGGAGTTACAGGAACCGTTATCGTAAAAATAACAGCTTCTGAGAATACAGCTGCCGAAGCTAGGACTGCTACTTTAACGCTAAGTTCACCTGAAGCTGCATCAATACAAATTTCAGTTTCGCAAGCAGGCGGAGCTCCCGTTGCAGGTTTGTATCCAAGTTATAACACAAACCCAATTGCTGCGGATAATTCAGGAATGTCAAGTTCTGCTGTAGAATTGGCGGCAAAAATAAAACTAGGATGGAATATTGGAAATACGATGGAAGCAACCGGAAGTGAAACCGCTTGGGGAAATCCAAAAGTTACAAAAGCATTGATTGATGCCGTTAAAGCAAGTGGATTTAATGCCATTAGAATTCCGTGTTCTTGGAATCAATATTTAGAAAATTCGGCTACAGCCAAAATTAAAACCGATTGGCTAAACAGAGTAAAAGAAGTAGTTCAATATTGTGTAGATAATAATATGTATGTTGTCGTAAATATCCACTGGGACGGTGGCTGGTTAGAAAACAATATTACCGAAGCTAAAAAAGTAGAAAACAACGCCAAACAAAAAGCATTCTGGGAACAAATTGCAACACATTTAAGAGGTTTTGACGAGCATTTACTTTTTGCAAGTGCAAACGAACCAGCGGTTGAAGATGCAACACAAATGGCAGTTTTAACTTCATATCACCAAACATTTATCGACGCTGTTCGTTCGACCGGAGGTAAAAATGCCTACAGAACATTAGTAGTTCAGGGACCAACAACTGATATCGAAAAAACAAATAAATTAATGACCACTTTGCCTACAGATACAGCAACAAACCGTATGATGGTCGAAGTACATTATTACGCTCCGTGGAATTTTGCAGGTTTAACCAAAGACGAATCATGGGGGAAAATGTTCTATTACTGGGGCGCAAATTATCACTCGACAACAGATCTTGATAGAAATCCAACTTATGGAGAAGAAGCGGATTTAGAGAAAAACTTTAAATTAATGAAAACCCAATTTGTCGATAAAGGAATTCCGGTTTTGTTAGGAGAGTTTGGAGCAATTCGTCGCACAAGCTTAACCGGAGATGCATTAACATTACATTTAAATTCAAGAGCTTATTATCTAAAAACGGTCGTAAAACAAGCCAAAGCAAATGGTTTATTGCCTTTTTATTGGGATGAAGGAAGCCTTGGTGACAATAGTTTTGGAATCATAAACAGAACCAATAATACTGTTTCCGATACACAAGCATTAAATGCAATGATCGAAGGATTACAGTAAAAAAATAACATTTACCATATAAGTGATATAAGAAAATATAAGTACAAAATACATGTAATGCTTATATTAACTTATATCACTTATATGGTTTAAACAACAAACACAATGAAAAAAATAATCTTTCTTTTTTTACTATTCGGTAGCATTGCAAATGCAAATGTCAAAATGCCTTTGTTGTTTTCTGACGGAATGGTTTTACAGCGCAACAAAGAAATTCCGGTTTGGGGTTGGGCTGATGCCAATGAAAAAGTAGCATTTCATTTTAACAAACAAATAAAAACAGTTCAAGCCGATAAAAACGGAAAATGGATGCTTAAACTTTCTGCCGAAAAAGCGGGTGGACCATTTGAACTGATTATTATCGGAAAAAATAAAATTGTCATAAAAGATGTTTTGGTTGGCGAAGTCTGGATTTGCAGCGGACAATCAAACATGGAATTTCAGATGTATAAAAACTTGAATTCCGAAAAAGAAATAGCAGATGCTGATTATCCAATGATTCGTCATTTTGGCGTTGCACAAGATTTAAGCGGATTACCTAAAGAAGATTTAAAAGCAGGAAAATGGTTAGTTGCCAACAAAGAAAACGTGCGTGATTTTACAGCAGTCGGTTTCTTTTTTGCCAAGAAATTATACGCTGAATTAAAAATTCCAATTGGAATAATCAATACATCTTGGGGCGGAACTTGTGTCGAAACTTGGACAAGCCGTGAAGCATTTCAAAAAAGTGATGATTTCAAAACAATGATTGCCGATGTTCCCACTTTGAATATGGATTCTATTTCGAAATTATACGCTTTAAGAATGCGTGAAAGAGTGGAGAAAATTCAGGGAACAGAAGTAAGTACCGCCAATGAAACTACTTTTAAAGAAACCGAGTTTAATGATAAAAGTTGGGGAGAATTAAATACGCCAAGTTTATGGGAAAATCAACCTTTAGGAGATTTAGACGGAGTAGTTTGGATGCGAAAAACCATAATACTTTCAGCAGAAGATATTAAAAACAAAGCAACTTTAAGTCTTGCCAAAATCGATGACGAAGATATTACTTATGTCAATGGAATCGAAGTTGGTAAAAACACCCAATGGGATGCAAAACGTGTTTACGAAATTCCGGCAAATGTATTAAAAGAAGGTACAAATATTATTGCTGTAAGAATTGTAGACAATAGCGGCGGTGGCGGAATCTACGGAGATTCAGCAGATTTAAAATTAACTTTAGGAAGCAAAATTATTCCGCTAGACGGAAAATGGAAATACAAAGTTATCGTTGTAAAAACATCATTATCGCCAAATAGTTATCCGTCATTATTATATAATGCAATGGTAAATCCGTTGATTCCGTATGCGATCGAAGGCGTTTTATGGTATCAGGGCGAAGCCAATGTTTGGAGAGCAAAACAGTATAAAAAAGCATTTCCGTTGATGATTACAGATTGGCGCACAAAATGGAAACAAGGTAATTTTCCGTTCTATTTTGTACAATTGTCGACTTTCAATGAATTCAATGGCAATAGTAAAACAGGAAGTCGTTGGGCAGAACTTCGCGAAGCACAACTTGAAACACTAAAATTACCAAACACCGGAATGGCAGTTACGACAGATATCGGAAATGCAAAAGACATTCATCCAACCAATAAAAAAGATGTTGGTTTACGTTTGGCGGCAATCGCGCTGAATAATGTTTATGGCAAAAAACAAGTTTACAGCGGACCAACTTTTAAATCTCAGGAAATAAAAGGAAACCAAATCATTCTGACTTTCGAGAATATTGGTTCAGGATTATCAAGCTCAGATAATACAGAAAACGTGAAAGGATTCGAAATTGCTGGTGCTGACAAAGTTTTTCATTCCGCGAAAGCGATAATAAAAGACAATAAAATAATCGTTTCAAGCAGCGAAGTAAAAAATCCAATTGCCATTCATTACGGTTGGGCAGACGATGATACCGAAATCAATCTTTACAACAAAGAAAAATTTCCTGCGTCGCCTTTTAGAACCGATAATTGGGAAATGATTACAGCAAACGAAACTTACAAAGTCAGCAAATAATTTAATTATGAAAAAGATAGTTTTCTTATTTGTATATGTTTTTTCGCTTACGCTTAATGCACAACAGCAAAAAGCAAAAGTTGGTACTGACTCGTATCAAAACCCAATATTTGCGGGGGATTATCCAGATCCATCGATTATTAGAGACGGCGAAGATTATTATATTGTACATTCTTCCTTTAATTATTATCCCGGATTATTAATCTGGACTTCAAAAGATTTGGTAAACTGGAAACCTGTAACACATGCACTTAAAAAAAGTGTTGGTTCAGTTTGGGCACCGGATTTAGTAAAATTTAACAATAGATTTTACATCTATTTTCCGGCAAACGAAACCAATTATGTAGTATCGGCAGACAATATCAACGGACCTTGGAGTGATCCCGTAGATTTAAAAATTGGTAATATCGATCCGGGACATTTTGCAGATGACAAAGGCAATCGATATTTGTACTTTAGCAATGGCGATTATGTGCCATTGTCTAAAGACGGACTTTCAGTTTCCGGCGCAAGCAAACATGTTTATGATGGCTGGAAAATTCCTTCAGAATGGTCTATAGAATGTTTTTGTATGGAAGGTCCAAAAGTCCTAAAACACGGAAATTACTATTATCTAACCGTTGCGGAAGGCGGAACCGCTGGTCCGGCAACAAGTCATATGGTTATTTCGGCAAGATCGAAATCGCCGTTAGGACCTTGGGAAAACTCACCGTACAATCCAATTTTAAGAACCAATGATCGTTCAGAAAAATGGTGGTCAAAAGGACACGCAACATTAATCGACGATGTTAACGGAAAATGGTGGATGGTTTTTCACGGTTACGAAAACGGCTATTATAACATGGGACGCCAAACGCTTTTGCAACCTGTAGAATGGACAAACGATGGTTGGTTTAAAAGCCCGGAAAATATAAAAACCGATGAACCAATAAAAAAACCGACAGGAAAAGAGACCAAAAGTAATTTTACACTTTCAGATACTTTTTCAGGATCAGAACTGCAACCGCAATGGCAGTTTTTTGACCATTATGACGATCAAAGATTTAAGCTAACTCCAAACGGTATTCAAATAAAAGCAAAAGGAAATTCCATTGGCAATAGTTCTCCCCTTTTATGTACGCCTTCGGATCATTCTTATACCGCCCAAGTTGAAGTCGAAATAGAGGGAAATGCCACAGCAGGACTTATTCTTTTTTATGACAATAAACTCTACACAGGAATTGCTGCCGACAAAGAAAATGTTTTGGCAATATTGCGATCATGGCAATTTCCCACTCTAAAAGGCATCAATAAAACCCACTTATTGCTGCGTCTCGAAAAGAAAGAACAACTCGTAAATATGTTTTACAGCCTCGACGGAAAAGACTGGATCAAGATCGAAAACTCAGCCGAAGTTTCATCGTTTAATCACAACGTATTAAGCGGTTTTATGAGCCTTCGATTAGGACTTTCTTCAGTGGGCGAAGGTCAGGTTACGTTCAAAAATTTCGTTTATAAAGCGACGAATTAAGTTCTAAAGAATTATATTTAGAATCAAAATAATAGTTGCGTTGATTATTAGGGCGTGACCATATTTACAAAAGGCGCAATTTAACAAACCGCTTATGCGCGCTTTTCGCAAATACGGTCGGGCTATACATACTACTTCGGTAGTTTATTCCTATCCCTCACGCGCGCAAATTGAGATTCGATATCCTAACAGTCCCGAGGCTTCGGGACTGTTAGGTATAATTGTCAAACAGAGTAAAATCCAGAAGACCTAACAGGTTGAAAAACCTGTTAGGACATTATAAACAAACTACATAATAATTCAGTCAAAGGCTTTTAAAAGTTCCGGAGGAACGAACTATATTGTAGCAACGGATTTTAATCCGTTGATAAAATGAATATTCCAAAGTTGTTCCGTTAGGAACAATTCATCGGTAACAACGGATGAAATCCGTTGATAAGATAATAACAGCCAATAATAATGTTCCATAGGAACATCTGAACCAACATTAAAACGCCACAAAAAATGAATCAAAACCTCAAAAAAGCATTTTTCATTTTACTATTCACCTCTTTCTGCTTAAACATGACCGCACAATCTAGTCATATTTTATGGTATAATAAACCGGCAGATTTTTTTGAAGAAAGTTTAGTTTTAGGAAACGGGAAAATGGGAGCGACCGTTTTTGGCGGTACCAACACAGATAAAATTTATCTGAATGACATTACGCTTTGGTCGGGAGAACCTGTAAACGCAAACATGAACCCCGAAGCGTACAAAAACATTCCTGCAATTCGCGAAGCGCTTAAAAACGAAGATTACAAACTTGCCGAGGAATTAAACAAAAAAATTGAAGGGAAAAACTCAGAATCATATTCACCACTCGGAACATTAGAAATCAATAATTCGGAGAAAGGAAAAGCAGTCAATTATTATCGTGAGTTGGATATTTCGAATGCGGTATCAAAAGTGAGTTATGAAATGAACGGGATTAAATTTACCCGTGAATATTTTGTTTCGGCGCCAGACCAAATCATGGTAATTAAGTTGACAAGCAGCGAAAAAGGAGGTTTGAATTTTAGTATTAATTTAAAAAGTTTACTAAAATCAAATATCGAAGTAGGAAATAATACTCTGGTAATGACAGGATTTGCGCCAATTCATGAAAATTCGGGATATTCAGTTTTACCAAAATACGAACAAGTAAAAGAAAGAGGAACAAGATTTACTACTTTAATTCAAGTTAAAAAAACAGACGGAAAAATTACAAGTTCCAGAGATGCTTTAACTTTAAAAGATGCAACGGAAGCTTATATTTATGTGTCTGTTGCGACAAGTTTTAACGGTTTTGACAAAAATCCGTCGACGGAAGGTTTAGACGATGTATCAATTGCATTGCAAAATCTGAATAAGGCATTTCTACAACCATTCGATAAATTAAAAGAAAGTCATACAAAAGATTATCAAAAATTCTACAATCGTGTTTCATTAGATTTAGGAAAAACAACAGCGCCGGATTTACCAACAGATGAACGTTTACTAAGATATTCAGACGGAAAAGAAGATAAAAACTTAGAGATTCTCTATTTCAATTACGGACGTTATTTGCTAATAAGCAGTTCGAGAACTTTGGGCGTTCCGGCAAACTTACAAGGAATTTGGAATCCATATCTAAATCCGCCTTGGAGCAGTAATTATACGATGAATATCAATTTGGAAGAAAATTATTGGCTTGCCGAAAACACCAATCTTTCAGAAATGCATTTGCCACTTTTGAGTTTTATCAAAAACCTTTCAGTAACTGGAAAAGTTACCGCAAAGACTTTTTATGGCGTAAATGAAGGTTGGGCTTCGGCACATAATTCTGATATTTGGGCAATGACGAATCCTGTTGGAAACTTCGGAAAAGAAGATCCAAGTTGGGCTTGTTGGCCATTATCCGGCGCTTGGTTAAGTACGCATATTTGGGAACATTATGTTTTTACGCAAGACAAAAAATATCTGAAAAACGAAGGATATCCAATTATGAAAGGCGCTTCGCAATTCTTTTTAGGATGGATGATCACGGATAAAAACGGAAATTTAATTACTTCGCCTTCCACTTCGCCGGAGAATAAATATATTGCGCCCGATGGTTTTATTGGAGCAACAATGTATGGTGGAACCGCAGATTTGGCGATGATCAGAGAATGTTTTGAAAAGACAATCAAAGCATCAGAAGTTTTAAATATTGATGCCGATTTCAGAGCAAAATTAGAAAAAGCACTTTCTAAATTTCATCCGTATCAAATTGGTAAAAAAGGAAACTTGCAAGAATGGTATTTCGATTGGAATGACGAAGATCCAAAACACCGCCATCAATCGCATTTATTCGGGTTGTTTCCCGGCGATCATATAACGCCATTAAAAACACCGGATTTGGCCGAAGCTGCAAAGCAAACTTTAGAAATAAAAGGTGATGAAACAACCGGTTGGTCAAAAGGCTGGAGAATTAATCTTTGGGCTAGACTTTGGGACGGAAATCGTGCTTATAAAATGTACAGAGAATTGCTTCGATATGTGGATCCTGACGGAAAGAAAACTGAAAAACCAAGAAGAGGAGGAGGAACTTATCCGAATTTATTCGACGCACATCCGCCATTTCAAATTGATGGAAACTTTGGCGGAGCCGCAGCTGTTGCCGAAATGTTAGTACAATCTGACGAAAACGAAATCCGACTTTTACCTGCTTTACCAGACGCTTGGGAAACCGGATCGATAAAAGGAATCTGCGCTCGAGGCGGATTTGAAATCGCAATGAATTGGGAAAATAAAAAGCTGCAGAAAACGATAGTTTCTTCTAAAATTGGAGGAAAAACAACTTTGATTTTCGGAGATAAAAAACAAACTATCACTTTAAAAAAAGGCGAAAGTTTAGAAATAAACTGGTAAAAGAATTCGAAACTTAATCTTTATTAAACCCGACAGGTTTTTAAAACCTGTCGGGTTTAATATGTTATGAAAACAACTGTCACCCTGAGCGAAGTCGAAGGCGCTTCTATTGGAACGTGGGCTTCGACTTCGCTCAGCCTGACAAATAAAATCCGTTTTTATCCGCGTTTTTACGAAGTAAATCTGTTTTATCCGCGTCAAAATTAGACGCTGATTTTACTGATTCGCTAAAGCGAAAACGCTGATAAAAACGGATTTTTCTAATTACTTTCTGAAGTTTCTTCTTTTTTAGTTTCTTCTTTTGGTTTATCTGCACGACTTTCTTTAAATTCTTCGTACCATTTTTCGATCGAAGGATAAACGAAAGCAGCTACTTTTTTTACAGGATTATAAAAAATAGATTTATCTAAAGTTTCTTTTTTTGCGAAAGTTTCATTGAAGTTTATTTTTTCGAACAACGCAATAAAAATACTCAGGATTAAGATCGTTTTTAGGATTCTGAAAAAACCTCCACCAAGTTTATTTGCCCAGCCCAGAAAAGCAAAATCGGCAATTCCGGTAAGGATTTTGGCTAGAAAGTAAACACCAATTACCACCAAAATAAAAGTCAGAATAAAAGCGGTAACCTGAATCGTGTTTGGATTCCAGGAAACGTGCTTCATGATCATTTCTTTCATTAAAGACGAAAATTTAATCGCAATATAAATTCCCAACAATAACGAAATGAAGGAAGCAACTTCCACAAAAAGCCCGTTTTTAATTCCTTTGTATAAACTAAAAGCTAAAAGTGCTCCAAAAAGCATGTCTAAAAAACTCATATTTTCTTTGGTTTTATTGAGGCGCAAATATATATCTTTTTTTAGGTTCAGAGGTTTAGAGTTGCAAAGGTTCAGAGGTTTTTTTAGCCCACGGATTATACTGATTTAGCGGATTAACGCAGATTTTATTTTTTGTTCTGTAATCATTGACTATAAATAACGGAAAGCTTTAAGTTTTAAATCTGCCAATTAATTTTAATCAGCTCAAATCTGTTAAAATCCGCGTCATCTGCGTGCCATTTTAAACACCATAAAATGGAAGTTTTCTGTTTTTTAAGGTCTTTGAATTTGAAGTCCGTATCTTTGCAGCTCTAATTTTAGAATTCAGATTGCAGATTTTAGTTTTTAAATCATGCAATCTACGATCTAAAATCTAAAATCATAAATAAAATGTCCAGAGATACAATACTAAAAGAGCGATGGGAAAAGCTCGTCGATATACTATCTAATCAGTTTTCGCAAGGCGAAGATTTAGATTTAGATGCCATAATTTACCTAATTGGAGTGCAGGAACTTGGAAAAGTGCACCGCGAATTCAAAAAAGATGAAAAATTAAACCTGATGCACATCGCTATTTGTCGATTATTAGAACCTTACGGGTTTTATGAATTCGACTTTTTTGATGCCGAAGGTTGGCCACATTACAAAGTAAAAGAAGAATTGCCAGCATTGAAAGCAGGAGAACAATCGGTTTTGATGAAAGAAGCAATTGTGAATTACTTTTTAGAAAGAGAACTTATCGAGTAGGTTTTTAGTTTTGAATGTCAATTAAAGTGATAAAAAGAAATGTGTAGATATGCAATGGTCGCTTATAAGCCACATTATGCTTGTTTTAATTGTCGGAAAACATTTAAAAGAAAGCTTATAAACGATATAAAAAGAGGAGCAGAATCAGTTCAGGAAGCGAAATGTCCGGAATGCGAAGGTTTGATGGCAAACATGGGACTTGATTTTGAATCACCAAAAAAGGATGATTTAAAAAAATGGGAACATCTGAAAAGTTTATATTCTGTTGGGATTACTTTTCATTCTTGCGGTTGCAGCGGTCCGGGTTATATTCCTAATTCTAAAGAAAAACTAATTGAATATTTTGAGGGTTTAAAAACAAATTACCTTAAAAATATTGATTTTTGGCGAACCAGAATAGAACCAACAACCAAAGTGGAGCATGATAAAGACAGTCAAAGAAACTGGGGGAAATTAAATACTATTTCGGCAAACTTTAAAAAAGAGATTGTTAAGAATCAGGATGGAATAGATTTTTGGCTTAAAAAAGTACAGGAAATAGAAAGCAAAATAAGTCTGATAAAATAGTTGTGAAGGAATATCACACCTTGCAAAGGAAACTTTAAATTTTAGACTTTAAACTTGAAACAAATTATGTAAATTTGTATTCTCAATTATTGAAGGAAAATGATAGATAAGATAAAACAACATATAGAGGAAGCTAAAGCCTTTAATGATAAAAACAAAGAATCCTTAGAACAATTCCGTATTAAATATTTAGGTAGTAAGGGTTTGTTGAAAGAACTTTTTACAGAGTTCAAAAACATTCCGAACGACCAGAAAAAAGATTTTGGACAAGTAATTAATACTTTAAAAACAGTTGCCGAAGAAAAAGTTAGACTTATTCAGGAAGAACTGGAAAGCAAAGAAGAAATTAAAGGAGTTTTTGGTGATTTAACTCGTTCAGCAGAACCGGTAATTATTGGTTCTCGTCATCCGATTTCGATCGTTAAAAATCAAATTATAGATATTTTTGCCAACATTGGTTTCAACGTTTCCGAAGGTCCGGAAATCGAAGACGATTGGCATAATTTTACCGCATTGAACCTACCGGAATACCATCCGGCGCGTGATATGCAGGATACATTTTTCATTCAGACAAATCCTGATGTGTTGTTGCGTACGCATACATCATCAGTTCAGGTGCGTTACATGGAAAATCACAAACCGCCAATTCGTACTATTTCTCCGGGACGTGTATTTCGTAACGAAGCAATTTCGTCACGTTCGCACTGTATTTTCCATCAAGTGGAAGGATTGTACATTGACAAAGACGTTTCGTTTGCAGATTTAAAACAAACATTACTTTATTTTACAAAAGAAATGTTCGGAAAATCTAAGATTCGTTTACGTCCGTCATACTTTCCGTTTACAGAACCAAGTGCCGAAATTGATATTTATTGGGGTTTAAAAACCGAAACTGATTACCGTATCACAAAAGGAACCGGTTGGTTAGAAATTGGTGGTTGCGGAATGGTTGATCCAAACGTTCTTAAAAACTGCGACATCAATCCTGACGAATACAACGGTTTTGCCTTTGGAATGGGAGTAGAGCGTATCGCGATGTTACTATACCAAATTGGTGATATCCGTATGTTTTACGAAAATGATGTTCGTTTCTTAGAGCAATTTAAAGCAAATATTTAATTTTAGTCAAAAGTCAAAAGTCGAAAGTCTCAAAGTATGGGACTTTCGACTTTTGACTTTTAAACTTTTGACATATATGAAGAAAGATATAACAATCCCCGAAGTTGAAAACGTATTTCTTGCAGCAGTGCAGGAATGGAGCGACGATTTTATGGAAAAAGTGTGGTACGCTTATCTTGTAAACGATAGCGACTTTAATTTAGACAGTGTTATGGTAGTTTCAAAAGCTTTTGGAACTATTGATGGCGAAATGAAAAAAACATCTGTTTTACGTCACGCATTTGTTGAAGTTCCGGCAGTTTCTGTAGTAAAAATCGAAATGGTCGAGAAGAGTTTGTTGGCTTTGAACAATGAATTCATGGTAACATTCTTCATTGGAAATACTTTATACGACAAGAAATTCATCTTCAAATCAAACCTAATCAACGAAAACGATACTGAAGAAGTACCGATTTTGTTTGTAGAGGGAATTATGGTGAAGTAATTTTTTAGAAGAAAGAATAAAGAAAATAGATATTATAGAGTAAAGAGAATAGAATAAAGAAGAAAGAGCCAAGATCTAAATAATTAGTCTTGGCTCTTTTTATATTCTCAAAGTATAGAAGTCTATTTTCTTTACTCTATAATCTATTTTCTAAAAAAAATTAATCAAGAGACTCCGTAAGTTTTTTAAATACAGATTTGGCATCTTTTCCCTCATATAATACAGCGTAAACAGCATCAATAATAGGAGTTTTTGCGCCGTAACCCTGATTTAGTTTATAAGCACTTTTTGTTGCGTAATAACCTTCGGCAACCATACTCATTTCCATCATCGCACTTTTTACGGTGTAGCCTTTTCCAATCATGTTTCCGAACATTCTGTTTCTCGAGAATACCGAATATCCTGTAACTAATAAATCACCCAAATAAGCAGAATCATTGATGTTACGTTTCATCTTGTGAACCTTTCTAATGAATTTTTTCATTTCACGGATTCCGTTACTCATCATTACCGATTGAAAGTTATCTCCATAACCTAAACCGTGAGCAATTCCGGCTGCGATTGCATAAATATTTTTAAGCATTGCAGCATATTCAGTACCAATAATATCATCTGAAATCTTGGCTTTGATATAGTTTCCGGAAAGTGATTTGGCAACAACTCTGGCTTTATCAGGATCGCCACAAGCAATTGTTAAGTAAGAAAGTCGTTCAAGCGCTACTTCTTCAGCGTGACAAGGACCTGTAATAACACCAATATTGTAATATGGAATGTCATATTCTATATGAAAATGCTCCCCAACGATCAAACTGGTTTCAGGAACAATTCCTTTAATTGCAGAGAAAATAATTTTATCTGACAATGAAACCGTCAGATTCTTAAGTTCACCAGCAAGGAAAGCAGAAGGAATAGCAAAGATTACATAATCTGCATACTCAACAGCTTCATTTATATTATTGGTCAATTTAAGTTTGTTAGTGTCAAATTCGACTGAACTTAAATAGTTTGGATTGTGTTTGTATTTCTGAATGTGCTCGATTGCAGCATCGTTACGCATGTACCATGAAATTTCGGAAAGATTTACACATAGCATTTTTACAATTGCCGTTGCCCAGCTTCCTCCTCCAATAACTGCAAATTTTAAATTTTCACTCATTATTTTAATAATTTAAAACAAAAGTACTTAATAATGTAGTAATAATACAAAATCTCATTTAAGAAATTTACAAAACCCCTTTAATTTCAATGGTTTTCAAGGAGTTTTAAAATAATAAAAAAATAATTTACTATTTATATAATAATATTTGCACTATTACGTTGTAACTGATTATAAATTAGAATTTTAAATGAGTTTAATAAGAATTGAGTTAGTTAGTTTTGTTTTAGTATTTTAAAAAGGCGTTCCTAAATAACTTAAGAACGCCTTTTTTGATTTTAATATTTTAGTGACAGTTTTCAACCTTAGTATTTAAGGCGAGACCGAAAATTTTAAACTAGTAGCTTAGTTCAACAATTGATTTTACTTTGTCTAAAGTTACCAATTGGTTTTCTCCAAGACCTTTCCAGCCTCTTTCGTCGAAACGTTTCACGATAAAATTGGCAGTTTTAGAATAATCATCTGTGTATTGCGAAAGTTTAGTATCCATTCCCATAGTATGGAAAAATTCTACTGTTTTGTTGATCGCTTCTTTTGCAACTTCATCATCAGAACCCGTTAGGTTGAAAATTCTTCTTCCGTATTGTGCTAGTTTTCCTTTTTTAGTTTCAAACATCACATTATACAAACTTGGTCCGATAATCGCCAAAGTTCTGGCGTGATCAATTCCGTATAAAGCCGTTAATTCGTGACCAATCATGTGCGTTGCCCAATCAGATGGAACACCTTTTTGAATCAATCCGTTTAAAGCCATTGTACAACTCCACATAAAATTTGAAGCCAAAGCATAATCTGTTGGGTTTTCAACAACGCTTGGACCAACTTCGATTAAAGTCTGTAAAATCCCTTCGGCAATTCTATCTTGTAAATAACCTTCGTGCGGATATGTTAAATATTGTTCCATTACGTGTGTGTAAGCATCAACAACACCGTTTTGCAATTGTCTTTTCGGTAAAGAAGCAATTACAGTTGGATCACAAATAGAGAATTTTGGGAATAATGCGCTTCCGCCAAAAGCCAGTTTTTCCTGAGTTGCTTTAATCGTAACTACAGAACCCGAATTCATTTCGCTTCCTGTTGCAGGCAAAGTCAAAACAGTTCCAAAAGGCACCGCATTTTCTTTAATCAACATACGTTTTTGTAAAATATCAATCGGATTTCCGTCAAAGTTTACTGCTGCCGAAATAAATTTCACACCATCAATTACAGATCCTCCACCAACGGCAAGAATGAAATCAATTTTTTCTGCCTTGATAACTTCAACCGCTTTCATCAATGTTTCAAAATGCGGATTTGGTTCAATTCCACCAAATTCTACAATATCAAAACCTTTTAAGTTGTTGATTACTTGTTCGTGTACTCCATTTTTAAAAATACTTCCGCCGCCATATGCCAATAAAATTTTAGCATCTTTTGGTACTAAAGTCGAAAGTTTTTCAATTTGTCCTTTTCCGAAGATTAAATTCGTCGGATTGTATAATTCAAAGTTTAGCATTTTTTTTAAAGTTTCTGAGATACTAAGTTGCTAAGGTTCTAAGGTTTTTTCCTTGGAATTTATTCAGCAAGCTTAGTATCAATGTTTATTTTTTTATTAATTAGCAAATAAGAGATTGAGTTTTTAAGTTCCTAAGAGAAAACCTTAGAACCTTAGCGACTCAGAGCCTTAGATCCTTATTTAGTCAATTTTTCTAATAATTTCCCTGCTACTAATTTAGAAGAAGCTGGATTTTGACCCGTAATCAAAAGTCCGTCTTCAACAGCATATGGCTGCCAGTTTGCAATTTTAGAAAATTTAGCGCCATTTTGAGTCAAAGCATCTTCCAATAAAAACGGAACAACTTTAGTTAATCCTACAGCTTCTTCTTCTTCATTTGTAAATCCGGTTACTTTTTTGCCTTTCACCAAAAATTCACCGTTAACTTTTACATTTTTTAGAACCGCCGGAGCGTGACAAACAAAAGCTACCGGTTTTTTGTGCGTGTAGAAAGATTCGATCAAAGCGATAGAACTTTTATCTTCGACTAAATCCCAAAGTGGTCCGTGACCTCCAGGATAGAAAACAGCATCATAATCTTTTTGATTAATAGTAGAAAGTTTATGTGTGTTTTTTAATTTTTCCTGTAAAACTTTATCAGCATCAAAACGTTTTGTGTCTTCTGTTGCTGATGATGGATCTGCACTTTTTGGATCAATTGGTGGCTGACCTCCAAGTGGCGACGCAATTGTAATTTCGATTCCTTTATCTAATAATTCATAATATGGTGCAGCAAATTCTTCTGACCAAAATCCTGTTTTCTCGCCTGTATTGCCCAGTTTATCGTTACTGGTAACAACAAATAATACTTTTTTCATACCTTTTTTTGTTGATTTTTGAGCTGTAGCTGATGTGCTAAAAGCTGCGAATGCTATAATCGTAAGTAATGCTATTTTTTTCATAAGTTTAAATTTTTGTCAAATTTACGGCTAAAGTGATATTTGTAAAAATAAAATAAACTATGTTTGTTATAAATATATTTATGTCATGGTAAATCTCGAATGGTACAGAACATTTAAAGCGGTTTATAAAAACGGAAATTTTTCTGTTGCCGCAAAAGAGTTATTTATGAGTCAACCTGCTGTAAGTCAGCAAATATCTATGTTGGAGGCTCATGTTGGAAATAAATTATTTAATCGAAAGTCAAAAGGCGTAGAACCAACCGAATACGCTAAGTTACTCAATAATTTGATTATTGATGCACTTGATCGACTGGAGAATGTTGAGAATACTTTTCGGGCGAAAGCCGAAGATGCAAACCGGTTAATATCGGTTGGTATTTCTAAAGATCTTTTTAATTGTGTTGGTAATTTGTTGATTGCTAAATTTGATTTGATCGATTTTACCTTTGCAGATAACGATGCTCTTTTTGCACTTGTCGATGCTAAGAAACTTGATTTTGCAATCACGACAAAAAGATTTGACACGTTTGATACCATTTATGAAATCGTCGGAAAAATTAAACTGATAATGGTTGCGCCAGTAAGTTTGGATGCAACAGATTTCCGTCAGAAGTTAAAAGCAGACAATTATACAGAAATCGAATTGTGGCTGAATGAGCAAAAGTGGTACAGTCACGACGCGAGAATTCCGCATATAAAACTATTCTGGTTGCATGCTTTTAATAAAAAACGTCCGGCGATGGTTCCTAATTATATTATTCCGTCAGAATCTGAAATGCTTAGAATGTTGGTGGATAATGAAGGTGTTGCGATAACCTGGAATTGTAACGCGAGAAAATATATTAAAGAGAACAGATTGCAATTGTTATGGAATAGTTTTCATGTACCAGAAGAGTTTGTTTATTTATTGAGCGCTAAAAACAATAATTTGAACTCGTTTTTTGATATTATTTCTAAAGAATTAAAATTGTTTTTTGGAAATAGATTGTAGTTTAAATCTATAATAAGAGGTAAAACACCTTTTAAAAACAGTAGAATTTTCTGCCATTTTGTTTTGACTTTATTTTTTAAAAGAATATTTTTGAGTGATAAACCACATAAAAACTATGATTATGAAAAAGATTGCGACAATTTTAATGCTTACCCTGGTGTTTTTTATGATTAATTCGTGTAGTAAACATGATGATGAAGCGATAGTAGATTGTTTTGGAGATTCGATTTTGACCGAATTAAAGCATTCTGCAGACGGAACTAATCCTAAGATAATTAATTATCATATAGAGTATGGCGGAAGTAATACTGTAACTTCTGTAAAATGGACTTTTGGCGACGGAACTCCGGCTCAAACTGTAAATAGTGCAACTGGAGCTGTAGCTCATACATACGCGGCAGCAGGAACATATGAAGTTAAAGCTGATGTGACTCTTTCGAAATCAGGAGGAAGTTGTACGGTGAGCCCAAAGAGAAGCGTTACCGTGAATTAAATAGAACAAATAAAGATTTTAATATTGAGAGTCAATTTTATAATTTATTACTTGGTGATAGATTATAAAATTGGCTCTTCTTCGTTATATTTGTTTGATATGATTTAGGATTATGGAAAATTTTCAAAATATTCGAATTGCTGTTGATGCCATTGTTTTTGGATATAAAAACAACAATTTGTACGTACTTTTAATTGAACAGCAATTTGGCTCTGCCGAAAAATATTGGGCTTTACCAGGCGGTTTAGTAAAAAACGATGAATCTCTAACAGATGCGGTTATAAGAGAATTGCATGAAGAAACTAATGTACAGTTGACTTTTATGGAACAGCTTTACACTTTTGGAGATGATATTTACAGAGATTCCAGAAACCGAGTAATTTCGGTTGCTTATTATGCTTTGGTCGATGCTTCAAATTTGGAAATAAAAGCGGATACTGATGCCGAAAAAGTACAATGGTTTAAAATTGATGAAATTCCACCTTTAGCATTCGATCATAATTTAATACTTGAAAAAGGAATCTCAAGATTAAAATCAAAACTTACGTACGAACCTATCGGATTTGATTTGCTTCCGGATGAATTTCTTTTTTCTGATCTTGAAAACCTCTATTGTACAATTTTGGAGAAAGAAATTGACCGACGAAACTTCAGAAAAAAAATCCTCAGTTACGGGTTTTTAGAAGAAACAGATCGTTTTTCTCCAATAAAAAGCGGTCGGCCAGCAAAGCTTTTTAAGTTTAATAGGTTGAAATACAATCAATTAATTAAAAATGGCTTTCACTTCGAAATAAAGTTTGCGTAAATTTTACACAAAATAAATTGTTTATTAAAAAGAATATTCTACATTTGCGTATAATTAACGCAAACTATAAAAATTATGATACTTAACCTAGACCCAAAATTCACTCCTGTAACTAATCAGGAAGAAATCAAATTTCAAAGTTTTACATTTTCTGGAGGAGAACCTCACATTAAAATCAATCCTGATTTTGATCACAATCAAAAAATAACAATCACACACCGATTAAATTCATTCAACGATTTAGGATTGTTGTGTATTACGGTAGATGCTTTACGCAGAATGGATGTTAAAGTAATTGATCTTTTTATCCCTTATTTTCCGGCAGCAAGACAAGATCGTGTTATGATCAAAGGCGAATCTCTTTCTGTAAAAGTGTATGCTGATATTATCAATGCGCTTCAATTGAATAAAGTTTTTGTTTTTGATGCACATTCTGAAGTTACTCCGGCTTTGGTAAATAATTGCGAGGTGATTCCGAATCATACTTTTATTGCAGAAGTTTTAAAAGTCGTTGGCGAAAATCTAAAATTAATTTCTCCAGATGGTGGAGCTTTGAAAAAAATCTACAAAGTTTCTGAGTTTTTAGGGGGAGTAGATGTTGTAGAATGCAGCAAAAGCCGTGATGTAAAAACCGGAAGATTATCTGGATTTAAAGTTTATGAAGATGATCTAAACGGAATCGATTGTTTAATCGTTGATGACATTTGCGATGGTGGAGGAACTTTTGTTGGATTGGCGGAAGAATTAAAAAAGAAAAATGCCGGAAAATTGTATTTGGCAGTAAGCCACGGAATTTTTAATAAAGGTTTTGAAGTTTTGAATTGTTTTGATAAAATATTTACAACCAATTCAGTAAAAGATTTCGAAGGTGAAAATGTCGAGGTAATTGGACTAGATCGATTATTGTAAAAATTAAAAAGTTTCAAGTTCTCTTAGTAACCTGAAACAAAAAAATTAGAAAAATGAAATATAACATAGATAATATAGCTCCGGAAAGTAAGTTTTTGCTTTTCTGGGGGCATCAGCCAAATAAAGACGGAAGTATTTCTAAAACCTGTTTTAGTCAATGGTGGTTAAGTTCTTTTGAAGTAGATAAAGTGACTTATAAAACTGCAGAACATTGGATGATGGCAAAGAAAGCCGAATTGTTTAAAGATGATGAAGTTTTGAAGAAAATCCTTTTGGCTAAATCTCCTGCCGAAGCCAAAAAGTTAGGAAGAGAAGTTAAGAATTATAATGAAACTCTTTGGTTAGCCGCTAGATTTGAAATTGTGAAAGAAGGTAATTTTCATAAATTCAGTCAGAATCCAGAGTTGAAAACTTTTCTACTAAATACAAACGACAGAGTTATTGTAGAAGCAAGTCCGGTTGATGCAATCTGGGGAATTGGTATGGCAAGTGATCATACAGATGTTTTGAATCCGAAGAAATGGAAAGGTTTGAATTTGCTAGGTTTTGCCTTGATGGAAGTTAGGGATGAATTGGAATAACTGAATTATGGAAACCAAAATTAAATCAGGCTTGTTTGGCTTAGCAGTTGGAGATGCTTTGGGTGTTCCGGTTGAGTTTTATTCGAGATTTGAGTTAAAAGAAAATCCTGTTTCTGAAATGATTGGTTTTGGAACACATCATCAACCTTTAGGAACCTGGAGCGATGATAGTTCTCTTGCTTTTTGTTTAGCGGAGAGCTTATGTAAAGGCTTTGATTTATTTGATATTGCCAGAAATTTTGTGAAATGGTATAGTGCAGAATTATGGACGCCACACGGACAAGTTTTTGATATAGGAATAGCGACCAGACATGCAATTCATAATATTGGGAAAGGATATGATCCGGAATTATGTGGTGGTTTTTACGAAGAAGATAACGGAAATGGTTCTTTGATGAGAATTTTGCCTTTAGCTTTTTATCTGCAAAATGAGAAAGATATTGAGGTTATTTATAAAAAAGTAAAGGCGGTATCGTCTATTACTCACGCACATTTTAGATCAGTATTTGCTTGTTTTGTTTATGTTGTTTATTGCTTAGAAATTTTAAATGGAAATGATAAGGTAGAAGCTTATAAAAAAATGCAGAATATTGTTTCTGATTTTTTAAGTGATAAGAAATTTAATCCTGTGGAAATTCAATTGTTTGATAGGGTTTTGCTTCATGATATTTCGACTTATCCAGAAATTAATATTCACTCATCAGGATATGTACTTGATAGTTTACAAGCTAGTTTTTGGTGTTTTTTGAATAGTAATTCTTATGAAGAAACTGTTTTGAAAGCGGTAAACTTAGGTGAAGATACAGATACAACTGGTGCAATTGCTGGAGGTTTAGCCGGTATTTATTACGGAATTGAAAATATTCCTGAAAAGTGGATTTCGGTATTAGCAAGAAAAAATGATATTGATGATTTGTGCGAACGATTGTCTTTAGAATTGAAAAATTAAAAATAATGAATGAAAAAATAGCAAAGAGCGTAAGCAAATTTCTGAGTTTAGTTTTAAGACATTCACCGGAAACCATCGGATTAAAATTAGACGAAAATGGTTGGGCAGATGTTGAAGAATTAATTGAAAAATGCAATAATAGAGGAAGTCAAAATCAAATGACTGCTGAACTTTTAGATTACGTTGTAGAAAATAATGATAAACAACGTTTTGCTTTTAATGAAGATAAAACGAAAATCAGAGCAAGTCAGGGACATTCGATTTCGGTAGAATTAAACCTGAATGAAGCAGAACCTTCGGAGTTTTTATATCATGGAACGGTTGCGAAATTTTTAGAAGACATCAAAAAAGAAGGTTTGCAAAAAATGAGTCGTCAACATGTTCATCTTTCCAAAGATCGTGAAACTGCGATTAAGGTAGGAGGAAGAAGAGGAGTTCCTCAAATTCTAACCGTAAGAAGTGGCGATATGTATAGAGATGGATTCAAATTTTATTTATCCGAAAACAATGTTTGGCTGACAGACGAGGTTCCTTCAAAATACATCGAGTTTAAATCTTAAATAGATTTACCATTCAAAATTAACAATCAAAAGCAATAATTATGATACTAGAAGCAGCAATAGGCGATGCATATGGTGCAGGTTTTGAATTTAGAGATTTAGATTTTATTATTCAAAATAACGATTTGACTCAATATCATAAACACGGACTTTATACGGAGATTTATAAAAGATATACAGACGATACTCAAATGGTAATTGCAATTTCGGAATTGTTATTAGAAGATGATAATTGGAACGAAATTAAAGTTGCAGATAAGTTTGTCGAAGTTTTTCAGAGAGATAAAAGAAGAGGATATTCAGACAGAGTTTACAATGCTTTGGACGCAAGTAAAAATGGAACAGATTTTATCAAAATAATCGATAATGGCAGCAACGGAAACGGTTCTGCAATGCGAGCGTATTCTATTGGATATTTGAAAGATATTAATCAGTTAATGGAGTTTTGCGAAATTCAGGCAAAAACTTCTCATCATACAATCGAAGGAATTAGCTGTGCGAAACGTATCGCTTTGGCGGTTCATTATTTTAAATATAATTTAGGCGATGGAACAACTTTGATTCCGTTTTTGAATGAAACTTTAAAGGAAAACGAAACCTACAGGATTACTTCTCCAATTGATATGCACGGATATCCAACGACGCAATCTGTTATTAAAATTGTTTCGGAAGCGACTTCTATGAGCGATTGTTTAAAAACAAGTATAGATTATGGCGGAGATACTGATACTGTCGCTGCTTTGTGTATGGCGATTTTAAGTCATAAACAAAATTGTGATAAAACGTTGCCTTTGTTTTTGTATGAAGGTTTAGAGAATGATAAATTCGGGAAAGATTTTCTGATAAAATTAGATACAGCTCTGGATAATAAGTTTAATTAATTCAAATGTATAATTATGCTAAACATTATTAATGATACACTGGAAATTTATACGATCGACAATTTTCTTACTGTTGATGAATGTAATGAGTTGATAGAGAAAAGCGAACAAATTGGCTTTGAAGAAGCTGGAGTAAATATTGACGGAGCACAGAAAATGATGAAAATGGTGCGTAATAACGAACGTATCATGTATCAGGATGATGAATATGCATCTTTCTTTTGGCAAAAACTGAAGCCTTATGTTAAGTCTGAAGTAGTAAATAGTACTGCTACGGGATTAAATCAAATGTTTAGGTTTTACAAGTATAATCCAGGTCAGCGTTTTAAAATGCACCGCGATGGAAGTTATAAACGAAGTGAGTCGGAATTTAGTTATTATACATTTCTCATTTATTTGAATGAAATATATGAGGGCGGAGAAACAAAATTTGCTTCGGGTGAAATTATTACGCCTAAAACAGGAACAGCGCTTATTTTTGAACATAGTCAGCGTCATGAAGGAACGGCTCTGATTTCGGGGATAAAGTATGTTTTAAGAAGTGATGTTATGTATAAACTTAAAGATTAGATTTAATTGATGAAACGAACTTTAGTTATTGGAGATATTCACGGAGGTTTACAAGCTTTAGTTCAATTGTTGGAGAGAGTTGAGATAACAGAAACTGACAAACTTATTTTTCTTGGCGATTATGTCGATGGATGGAGCGAATCAGTGCAAGTTGTTGATTTTTTAATCGGTTTATCTCAAAGACAAGATTGCATTTTTATAAGAGGAAATCATGATGTTTGGTGTCACGAATGGCTGATGAATGATGTAATAAATGATATTTGGTTTCTGCATGGAGGAAAATCAACTATCGAAAGTTATCAGAATATTGATCAGTTGTCTAAAGAAAAGCATCTTGAGTTTTTTGACAATATGAAAGATTATTTTGTAGATGAGGATAATAATTTGTTTATTCACGCAGGTTTTTCGTCTATGCATGGTCCGGAAAAAGAACATTACAAAACAAATTATTCCTGGGACAGAACACTTTGGGAAATGGCTTTGACAATGGACAAGAGAATTAAAAAAGATTCACTTTCCTACCCTAAAAGATTATTGCTTTATAATGAGATTTACATTGGTCACACGCCAACACTTAATTGTAATATTGATGTTCCAATGCAAGGTTGTAATGTTTGGAATATTGATACGGGAGCAGGTTTTTGCGGAAAATTAAGTTGTATTGATATAAAGACAAAAGCATTTTGGCAAAGTGAAATAGTGCAATCCTTTTATCCAAAAGAAAAAGGCAGAAACAAATAGAAGTATGAAAAGAGTTTACAAAGCACCGGAAACAATTCCTTTACAGAATGATTTCAAAACAATTTTTCTTGCAGGTTCTATCGAAATGGATAAAGCCGTAAACTGGCAGAAGAAATGTGAAGAATTGCTACAAGATGATTATATTATTTTTAACCCAAGAAGAAATGAATGGGATAGCAGTTGGTCACAAACGATAGAAAATAGCGATTTTAAGGAGCAGGTAAATTGGGAACTTGGCGTATTAGAAAATGCAGATATTGTTATCATGTATTTTGCCGAAGATACAATGTCGCCAATATCTTTGCTTGAGTTTGGACTTTATGCGCAATCAAATAAAATGAAAGTCGTTGTTGAAGAAAACTTTTGGCGTAAAGGCAATATTGATATTGTATGCGAAAGATATGCAATAGAACAGTTTAAAACATTGGAAGAGTTAATACAAAATTTACTTAAATAACAAAATATGAACCCATTATTATTAACCGACGGTTACAAAGTTGACCACAGAAGACAATATCCAGACAAAACCACATTAGTATATTCTAACTGGACACCAAGAAAATCAAGAATTGAAGGTCTTGATGAAGTAGTGTTTTTTGGATTGCAATATTTCATAAAAAAATATATTATTCATGATTTTGATGCTGATTTCTTCAAACAACCAAAAGAAGAAGTAGTTAAAAAATACGCAAGAAGAATCAATAATTATTTAGGCGAAAACCAAGTTGGTACAAAACATATCGAAGATCTTCATGATTTAGGGTATATCCCGATGGTTTTTAAAGCTTTGCCAGAAGGCGCGAGTGTACCTTTGAGAGTTCCAATGTTTACGATGTATAATACGCTTCCGGAATTTTTCTGGCTGACGAATTATTTCGAAACATTACTTTCTGCGGTGATTTGGCTGCCTTGTAATTCGGCTACAATTGCCAGAGAATATAGAAAAGTATTAGACAAATATGCTGATGAAACTTCTTCTGTTCCAGAATTTGTAGATTGGCAGGCGCACGATTTCTCTATGAGAGGAATGGGCGGAATAGAAGCGGCGATAACTTCTGCAGCTGGGCATTTATTGAGTTTTACAGGATCTGATACGATTCCGGTTATTGACTTTTTCGAAGATTATTACAATGCAAATTCTGATACTGAATTAATCGCAGGTTCTGTGGCAGCAACAGAGCATTCTGTAATGTGTATGGGAACTACTGAAGGTGAATGTGAAACTTTTAAAAGATTAGTTACGGAGGTTTATCCAAAAGGGATTGTTTCGATCGTTTCAGATACCTGGGATTTATGGAAAGTTCTAACCGATTATTTGCCACGTCTAAAAGAAGATATTGTTGCCAGAGAAGGTAAAGTAGTTATTCGTCCTGATAGTGGAGATCCGGTTGATATTATTTGTGGAAATCCAAACGGAAAAACACAAGAAGAGAAAAAAGGTGTAATTGAGCTTCTTTGGGATGTTTTTGGAGGTACAACTAATGCAAAAGGATATAAAGAGCTTATACCTCAAATAGGAGCTATTTACGGTGATAGTATTACTGTTGCGAGATCTATTCAAATTTGTGAAAGATTAAAAGCAAAAGGATTTGCTTCTACAAATGTTGTTCTTGGAATCGGTTCTTTTACGTATCAATACAATACAAGAGATACTTTTGGATTTGCTATGAAAGCGACTTACGGAGAAGTTGATGGCGAAGGAAGAGCAATTTTTAAAGATCCGATTACAGACGACGGAACTAAAAAATCTGCTAAAGGATTAATGAAAATTGATTTAGTTGACGGAATATATAATTTAACCGATAATGTTTCTTGGGAAGAAGAAAAACAAGGCGAATTGAAGGAAGTTTTCAGAGACGGAAAACTTTTAGTAAATCAATCTTTAAGTGATATCAGATCTCGAGTTAAAAGCGATATTAATGTTGAAGCATAATTATAATGAAAAGCCTGAATTGTAAAATTCAGGTTTTTTTTATTCTATTTTATATTCTGTAGGAATATCTCATTGGTAAAAAATAATATGAGCATTTTGCGTTGTGTCCTGTAGGGACACCTGCTTTTATGGGACTAAAATAGCTGGATCATTAATCAAACGTTCCTGTGGAACGTATAATCGTAATTCAATTTTAATTCTACCGAGCAGACATTCCTAATGGAATGATGTTTTTGTTAATCTTTATTTCTTATAAAAATTATTGTGGTCAATATATTCCCAAACTTTTGGAGGTAAAAGTGGTTGAATATTTTTGCCTTCTTTAATACTATTTCGAATAAAAGTTGAAGAAATCTCTACAATTGGCGCATCAATAACATGAACTTTTGGATGCGATTTTAATTCGATATTTTCCTCTTCATCAGAAATTCTTGGGTAAACATAAATATCATAATGATCTAAAAGTACTTCGTAGTTTTTCCATTTATGAAGCGTTTTCAAATTGTCTTCACCCATTATTAATGAAAAGTCATGAGTTGGATATTTTTCATGCAAATGAACCAACGTGTTTACGGTATAATTAGGCTGCGGTAATTTGAATTCAATATCCGAAGGTTTAATTTTTGGATAATCTTCTGTTGCCAGAAAAACCATTTCCAAACGTTGGTGATCGTCTAATAAAGTAGCTTTCTTTTTAAGCGGATTATGTGGCGTAACGACCATCCAAATTTGATCTAAATCGGCAAACTCAGCCATATGATTGGCAATGATTAAGTGGCCAACATGAATGGGATTATAAGTTCCGAAATAAAGGCCTATCTTCATAAAAGAGTTTTTTTCATAATTCAAATCGTAAGTATTACATTCAAATTAATCTATGGTATTTAAAAATAGCTTAGTAACGATTCTTTTTTGAAATTAAATTGTCAACTGAGAATTTACCACTTCCGGTAACCAAAAGAAGTACATAAAATAACAAATATAGAATTCCCATTTCTTTAACGTCGATTGGGTCAGCACCATGAATAACAAATACGGCGACTAACATTGTAATAATTAGTGGCAAAGTAGCTAATCTTGTGGCAAGACCAATAAAAATAAAGAAAGAACATAGTACTTCTGCAAAAACAGTAAGAGCTAAAGACGCTGTGTTTCCTACGCCAAGCGGATCTGGAAAATCAATTTTGCCTCCGGCTAAAATCATATTCAGTTTAGATAATCCGTGAGAAATCATTAATGTTGCAATAGCTATTCTAATGATAAGAATAATAATGCTCAGATAATTCTCGTTTCTTTTTATTTCAAATAAATTAATCATAATACAAATATTAATAGCGGTTTACATCAATGCTAACGGCTCTTATTGTAAAATAGTATTGGTTTATGAAGTTTCTAGTCTTTGTTTACAAAAGCTTTTACCAATTGATAGGCTTCTTCTTTGGCAGTATCCAAATCATAATTTTTGATGATTGTGTCAAATTGCGGGGCTGTCGCTAATTCAACAGAAGCTTTTGCGATACGCATGTTTATTTTGTCATCAGTTTCTGTAGAACGTTCTTTTAGTCGGCGTTTTAATTCATCAACACTTGGAGGTTTTACAAAAACAGCCAAAGTTTGATCCGGGAATTTATGTTTAATACGTAATCCACCGGCAACATCGATATCAAAAATCACGTTTTTTCCTAAAGCCCAGATGCGTTCGATTTCGGCTTTTAGAGTACCGTAAAAATTGTCGCGATAAACTTCTTCCCATTCCAGGAAATTCTCGGCTTTAATGTGTTTTTTGAATTCTTCTAACGAAATAAAATAATAATCTTTTCCGTGTTCTTCTTCTCCGCGTGGGTCGCGTGAAGCCGCTGAGATCGAAAATTCTAAGTTTAAATCTTCTTTCCCAAGTAAATGTCTTACTATAGTTGTTTTTCCCGATCCTGAAGGTGCTGAGAAAACAATTAATTTTCCTTTGTTCATTATTTATTCTTTAGGCTTTAAGCATTACGCTTTAAGCTTTAATTTGATGCTTTTATTCTTGCTTATAGCTTATAGCGTTTACAAAACATTCAAAACCTGTTCCTTAATCTTCTCCAATTCATCTTTCATCATTACAACCAACTTCTGCATTTGAGCATGATTTGATTTTGAACCCATTGTATTGATCTCGCGACCCATTTCCTGAGTTATAAAACCAAGTTTACGACCATTAGCCTCAGTACCTTTTATGGTTTCTAAGAAATAGTCTAAGTGATTTGTCAAACGAACTTTCTCTTCGGTAATATCTAGTTTCTCTAAATAATAAATTAGTTCTTGTTCAAAACGATTTTCATCAACATTAACTTGTAATTCCGAAATAGCAGTTTGCAAACGATCTTTTATAGCCTGAACACGTTCCGGATCAAGAGCCAAAGCGTCATTCATATATTGGCGGATATTTCCAATTCTTAAGTTGAATTCTTTTTCAAGAGATTCACCTTCGTCTTTTCTAAAAGTTAAGATGTTTTGAAGTGCTTCTTCAATTATAACCTGAATTTGTTCCCAATCGTTTTCATCGATTTCCTCACGTTCCGTTTTTAGCGTATCAGGCATACGAACGGCCATTTTCATTAATTCAGTTTCATCGGCATCAGGATAAACTTCTTTAAGCTGAGCGATATAGTTTTTTACAACAGGAACATTTACTTTAGTTGATGTTTGTTCAGAAGTACTTTCGATGTAAATTCCGAAATCAATTTTTCCTCTTTCAAGTTTCGTAGAGATTTGGGTTCTTAAACCTAATTCCATTTCGCGATAAAGCGACGGCATTCTTACGTTTAAATCTAAACCTTTACTATTTAAGGATTTTACTTCAACGGTAATTTTTTTTGTAGGCAATTGCAAAGAAGCTTTGCCAAACCCTGTCATAGATTGTATCATATAATTGAGTATAAAGGCGCAAAGATAAATAAAACTTTGCTGTGTTGCGCTGTAATTCGCTAATCTGTTTTATTCGGAACGACTTAAAAGTTTTTTGCCACGAATTTCACGAATTTACACAAATTTGAAACTTTTTAATTCGTGTAAATTCATGTTTAACTTTTAGAATTAGAACTAGAATTTTAATTTGGGCGTTCTCCGCCGCAGCGGACGGGCTATCCGCTTCAATCTTTTTTTGAGCAGAAAAAGCTCAAAAAAAGGATTTCCTCTTTTATCCCTAACGCAAACGCAGATTATTTTAGAGCTTTATGGTATTATTTCTCTAAAGCTTTTTGAACCTGCAAAGTCACAGGTTGTGTATTACCAATGTAGATTTTTTCATCAATGATAAAAACCGGACGGCTTATGAATGTATAATGCTCCAGAATATATTTTTTATAATCATCCTCAGTCAGGGATTTATTTTTTAAATCCATTGATTTGTATAACTGTGCTTTCTTGCTAAACAAAGCCTCATAACTTCCGGCAAGCTTGTACATTTCGTCAAGTTCAGCTTCTGTAATTGGGTTTTGTTTAATATCATGAAAAACCAGGTTATTGTCTTTTGGAAGACTTTTGATGATTTTTCGGCACGTATCGCAAGAAGCTAAGTAGTATATTTTGTTCATGATTTTTAAATTTAAGAGACTACAAAGAAAATTCATTTAAAACTGAAAAATGCCTAATTTTAGAAAAAAAAATAAAATTATGAATTCAGTTTTTGAAGTACAAAAAACCATTAGAGAAGTTCTTTTGAAGGTTTTAGACAACCATTCATTAGAACAATTGAACAAAATCCCACAAGGATTTACAAATAATTTAATTTGGAATATTGCACATTGTGTCGCTTCACAACAGGTTTTAATCTACAAGTTATCAGGTTTACCAATGTTGGTTTCAGAAGAATTTGTTGCCAAATACAGAAAAGGAACCAAACCCGAAGGTGATGTTTCACAAGCCGAAGTTGATGAAATCAGAGCATTGCTTTTGTCGACTTTAGATCAGGTTCAAAAAGATTTCGCTAATAATATCTTTGTTTCATACACCGAATATCCAACAAGTTTAGGTTTTATACTCAAAAATATTGACGGCGCTTTGAGCTTCAATAATTACCACGAAGGAATCCATACCGGAATTATAATGAGTATTAGAAAGTTTGTTTAATAGTATAAATAATAATATAGATTTAAAAAAACACGCGCTTTTAAGCGGGTGTTTTTTTTGTCTGAAAAGTATTTTGTCTAATGTTGATTTTGAAGATTTCGGCTAACTTTAGATTTGTAGAATTTCCATAAAACATCATAACATACTAATTCATGAATTCGATTATTAGAATAGTACAATCTGTTAAGGGACATATGGATAAAGCTTGAAATTAAATAAGTCACGTTGTTTTCGGGTGTTAATTCCTGCTTTGTAACTTTTAAAATTTTGTCTATATTCTTTTTTATTGCAGTATTTATTATAGAATTGTTTGTATCTAATAATTGCTTATAGATTGATTCTTTATGATTGTTGTAGACTTTTTCAATTTGTTTTTTATTGTCTTTGTTAATGTCAAACTCTTTGTAAAACGAATCTCTGAGTCTTTCCATAAAACTTAATTTTTGAGAATCAGATAATTCAAAATGAGTCAAATAAAGGTCTATTAGTTTTAAACTAAATATGGGTTTAGATTCCGAAATAATTTCAGTGTCCTCGTTTTTTGATCCAGCTAGAAAATTAGTTATTTCGATACTGTCATTAAAAAAAACTTCTTCTGCTAATTCCATTGTATTTAATCCATATCGTTCAATTTCTCTATCGTAACAATCTATTTGTAGCGACCAAACAGATTTTGATTCGATATACTCTTGCAATAGATTATTGAATTCATGTATGATGTGTCCGATGTTTTTTTTATCAGTAAGTTCAAGTCGGAATCTAATGTGATAATTTGGATCATTAAATCTTATAAAATACCATTTCTTAATGTAATTTTCCTTAATGAGCTTTTCTGTGAAAGGTTTAATGATTTCAGTTAATAAAACATCAGATACTTTGTAGCCACAATAAATTTTATAATATAGCCATTCGTCTCCTGGGAAAAAACGATTTTTTATTTTGTTACTCATTATGGTTAATTTGTGTGATTTTTATAAATTGAAAAGATTATCTGATTGGTGAAATTACTTTCTCCTCTTTTTACTATTTGATTTTCATCGAAGAATAGAAATTCTTCAAAAGTGATTTTGTCTTTTTTTAGAATGATGTCTAGCATCATGGCAAATGATCTACTGTTTTCAAGATCAACCATAAGTTCGTTATCTCCTTCGATTATATTTATATATCTAGGAATTTTCCATTCGGTTCTAAAGTTTTGTATGTCATTTTTTAATTGATTGAAAGGAACTTTCTTAAAGAACACGGAAATATCTTTTTGAGTAAAAATCCAATTTGCTTTTTTAAATATGATATTTTTATATTCTATTCTTGGTATATATTTGAAGATTTTTGAAAGATTATTCATATCTATAAATATTCCTGTTCTTTTACCTTGTGTTTGTAAATCAGACAAGAAATGATAAATTGGAGTACTATTATTGCTGAATACATGAGCGTTTATTAATCTAGGCAGAACGGTTTTGTTTTTAGAAATCGAACGAAGGATAATTTCGCCATATTGGCTGATCGATACTGCCAGGTCGCTAATAGGTATTTGATTATCAAGTTCCTTAATTGATTTGGAAAGATAGGGTATTTCGTAATCATAAAAACTTGATCTTGAGGCTATGTTTCCGGTTCTTGCTTCGAATAGATGACTAATGTCAGCTATAATAACATTTGGGTTGTTTTTTTTATCAACCTCGGTTATTTGTTTGCAAAGGTCATTAATCTCAGGATCGGCCAAAGAAAATCTTCCGGAGAGATTTGCTCCAGTTGAACTTCCGCCTCCATTTATGAATATCTTTTGTTTGTTGTCTGTAATTATAAATTCCGTAAGGAAAGACATTGTCTCTGAAAGATCATCCCATTTGTTATTACTTAGAGGTAATTCATTTTTATCCAAAACGATGCTTAAGCTATCTTTTTTATAGCACTCCAAGATCTTTTCATGCAGGTGTAAATCGATTTTATTTAGCCTTATGTCATCAGTTGCACTTTTTTTGTTTAATACAATGTGATTGATAAAGGATTCGTCTGGAAGAATATTATAATATGTGTTTTCTTTATATGAAATTCCTAAATCTGAATCTAAGGCTATTGATAGCGGGATTTCAGATTCTCCAAATTTTTCAATAAATTTTTTTTTAAAATTTTGTAAATAATAGTTCGTTGTATTAGGAGATAAATGATTTAATATCATAATTCCTTCTCTAATATCTTTTATAATTTTTTTATCTAGTGTATTTTTTTCGACTGCAATCTTTAAATCAGTTTGAAATAGATATTTTGGTTCAAATCTGGTATTGAGTTTAAGTAAAAGTGTGGCTATTTCATTATAATCAGAAATGTTGCTTTCAATATTTACATCTAATTTTTCGATTTTATAAGCAACCTCTTCAATTACACTTTTTATTTCATCTATATCTTCGATGTTGGCTATTATTGTTCGTAAATGGATAAAATAATCCAATCCTATTAGTATTGGTTCTAGCTCGCTTAGCAATAATTGGTTGTCTATTAATTGATTTATAAAATCTAAAGCTTCTTGATATTCAACATCTAAATATTTTTTTACAATCTGATGTGCAATTTCTGTGATTAAACATCCTTGTTTTGAAAAATTAAGTACAAAATCAATTATTTCTGATTTTTCGGCCGAAACAATTTCATGACTTCTTTTTAAACCGTAATATCTGTATTCAATATATCTTAATTCATTCTGGTATGAATATAAGGTTGAGTTTGTGTAAAAACGGACATTGTTTCTGATCTTCTCATTTTTAATTAAGTTAGAAGTTAAAGAAACTAAATAAAACATGTCAAGTTTTGTATATTTTTTATGCTTGCTAATATTGCTAATCAAAACGTTACTTTCATCTGAAAATTCGCCGAGTGAATATCCTGCGCAAAGGCCAAAAGGTGTACATCTCGAAGACATACGAGTTAGATATTTGAGAAGTGAGGTTTTTAATTTTTCAATTTTTTTGCTGTCGGTTATTTCGCCATCCAGCCATTTTTTTAAAATTTCATATAAACTGGGAGAAGATATAAAAATGGCTTCTTGGATCAAACTATCGCTGAATTTTTTCTTAAAAATAGAATCATCTTCGTTTATTTCATCTAAAAAAGAAGATAAGTCAGATATTGGATATAAAGGTGTTCTTAAAATATAGTTGGAAAATAATTTATAAGGGAAATGACTCATTATTTTTTATTGGTTAAATAGTATAAGTGGATTTGCAATAGTTGATTTTTACGTGTTTCTTTTAAATGAATTAATCATAAGAATAAACATTCTTCCCAATTAAGTTTTTTTGAACTGTAAATGTCTAATAAGGTTAGGCCGATACCTGATAAACCATTTAAAATAGTCAAATCAGAATCATTATTTATTGTAATGTTTTTTAGCCCCAGATCTAGCCAGTAATTGCTGGCTTTAAGGAAATCTTCTTTTTTTGTGGTTTTATATGCGTCTGAGAAAATTTTATAGGCTCCAAAGTAACCATGACAGAGACAATCTGTTTTTAGCAGAGATTTATCTAAAGTAGTTCGATGTAAGCCATGTTCTAAAATTTCGATCCCGACTGTTTTATAATTTTCCTTATGATTATAACGGACAGATGTGTTTAGTAAATTAATACCTATGCCAAGATCTCCTGAGCACCATGTAAGCGCACTTTGGTATTTTACAACTCCTTTTTGACTCAAAAAATTTGGAAAAAGTGATATACAGGAATTTGTGTCATCTTTATATTTTAATAAATATGCAAGATATTGATCTGATAATAATTGCGATTTTAAATTAAATTTTGGGATTGTAGAGATTTTATTAAGAATGAATATAATACTTGAAATCCCATGCGCTAAGCCAAAAATTACATTATTTTGGAAACTCATTTTTATATCAGACTTTTTTGAACCATTAGGATATATCTCTATTTCCGGAAGTAATTCTGATAAATATCCTAATACAAGCGTAATTGATTTTTCAATTTTTTCTAAGTCTTTAGAGTTGGTCAAAGCAGTATAGCGATCAATGGAATAATTGAGATATCCTATTGTACCGTGGAAAAAATCAAAATTGTTGTCTTTTACTGAAAAATCTATCCATTCATGATTATAATCGTCGATCTCATAAAGAACTTCACTATTATTATCATCTATCAATTTTTCTTTTATTAGATGGTTTATTACCCAGGCAAAACCAATTATTCCGTTACAGTAAGTTGGTTTTGTATATCCGTCATTGATTTTTAGGATACATTTTTCTAAGATAGTATTGCCAATGCTGCTTTCTTTATTAAAAGTTCTGGAGTAATGAAAATTAAACAGAGCCAAACCACATAAACCTGCCAGAACCCCAATTTCGTTTATTTTTTGAAAGTTAGACGTAATTTGATCATTAATTAAATGAATTTTTGACTCTATTAAGTCCATAAATTAAAGATTATTGAATAAAAAATCCAAAACTTTTCAGTTTTGGATTTTTATTTTATTATTGATTACAAAGAATTATGATAGCTTAGTATAACAATCTGTGTTAATAGTGAAAGTACAGCTAGTTATAGATGATGTGTCATTCCATCCTCCTCCGATAGTTTCAACCGTAACTGTAGTGATAGATGAATCTCCTCCAGCTTTTACGTTTTGTAATTCACCATTTTCTAATGGTTTAAGATTAAGGTTGTCAAGTTTCGAAATTGTAACTTTTGTTAACTTAAGATTAGTTTTCATAATTTTAATAATTTTTAGTGTATAGTATTACAAATATATTCGATAATACTATTCTTGCCAAGAAAATGTGTGGTTTTTTATGTTAAATTTTATGACTTTATCTTGTAGAAAATTAAACATTTTAGTAATATTATGTTTATTGGTTTTTCCTGTTGAAATACAGTTTTGCCAAAGTATTGCAAATTCTTCATCGGGAAATTTACTCCAATTACATTTGTCTCTAAATAACTCGTTAGTAAATAGTTTTTCAGTTTTTAGATCTGAAACTATTTCAAAATTTAAAAAATGGGAATAGAAATTCAAGCTTATTTTCATAAATGACATATAGGTATAGATGAAATAAGGAGAATCTTCTTCTAGAGTATCTAAGTAATTCTTATAGTTATATAAAAGATATATGTTTGATTTTAGAGATTCATCATCAATATCTCTTTTGATAAAGTCGCTTCCCTGATAGTGGTGAGCAAGTTTTTGTAATTCAGAAAGAATACCGTCTTTTTCAAAGATAATTTTACCCATGGAGATTGTAGTTGCTTCAAATCTACTATTCATGGAGAATTCTTTTTTAAATCTACTTTCTATAATGTTATGACTTCTTACCAAATATGAAAATTTGAATCCATCGATTTCCATTAACCCTTTAGTTGTTTTAAAGCCTTCAGTAACGAATATTCGAATATCAATATCCGAAGTTTTATGGTTCATCTCAATTGCATGACTTCCGGTTAAAAGTATTCCAACAACATCGTTATTATTGTGCCAACTTTCTAAAAATTTGTCAAGAGCTTCTTTCATTTATTTATATGCATATAATAATACTAAAGTAAAATAAAATTTAAAAAGATTGAAGAAAAAAGTAAAATAATTTCCTACTATTTCGATGTGTTCCAGATTTGAAAAAGTAAGTTTTCTGTGGAATGGTAAGTTGTTTAAAGTGTGAAGCGAAGTCTTCGGTAAATTAAGTAATGCACAAAAAAAATCCCGTCTTGAAACTTCAAGACGGGATTTTTTTATTCTACTATTGTTTCTATTGTCACTTTCATGGCACCGCTTCCTTTGCTTTTGGTGATTTCCATAAAGGCTCTTTTAGATAAATCAAGTTCTCTTGTTTTAACAAACGGACCACGATCGGTAACCTTTACGATTACAAATTTTCCGTTAGCTTCGTTTGTTACTTTTATTCTCGTTCCAAATGGAAGTTTTTTGTGTGCAGCGGTATATGCGCTGTTACTGAATCTGCTTCCGTTTGCTGTTTTTTTACCATTAAAACGATCAGCGTAGTAGGAGGCGTGTGCGTTTTTCTTGTATGGTTTTAGTTTTAAACCTTTGTCCGTAAAAACAGAATCTGTAGGTATTGCAATTAAGTTTGGTCTTACAGTTTTTACCGTATCCTGTTGAGGTGGTTTAGATTCTGTTACTGGTTTTGTCTGACTTATGACATAAGTAAAACAGCTTAAAAAGGTGATAGTAAGTGTTGTGAGTATAATATGTTTTTTATTTCTCATTTTTTATTTTTTTTCAGACTTGGGGAGTTTGTACAAATAATATGCCGAGATAAAAAAAGCCCTCGAATTTCAGGGCTTTAATTGGTTTTTTTTAGAACCATAGGTTCCACGGGATTCTACTTAATATAAGCAATAATCCTAATCCGTAAAAAATAGCAAAAGTTTTAAATTTAGCTTCGCTATTGATTAATTTTTTATGTTTTGACCATCCGATAGTTATCAAAATGATAGCAATAATATTAATAAGAGGGTGTTCTAATGATGTAAGTCTAAGTTCTGCATTAGACATTTGTCCAAAAGCTGCTTTTCCTAAAGGAGAAACAAAATAAAGGATTATACCAATCAATAATTGGGTATGTGTGCCTATTAAAGCAAAAAGGGCAATTTTGCGATCTTTAGCTGTAAACTCTTTTTTTGAAGTTAATCCGATGATTGAATTTACAACTGCAATTAATAAAAGTAATAAAGCTAAATAAGCCCAGCCCGAATGGAATTTTTGTAGAAAATGGTACATAAATTTTATTTTTTGTTAAAACAAATATAGCAAAAAAGGGTATAAAAAAACGGCATTAAACTAAAAGTCAATGCCGTTTTTATTATTTATTAAGATTCTAAATTCTTAGAAATCGTAACGTAGTGAGAAGTTCCAAGTTCTTCCGAAACCAAAGTAAACTTTGTTGTCAGTCGCAAGACCTTTGTAAAGTTGTCCTTTAGAAGCGTAAGTCCCATTTGAACCTGGTACCTGCGTTCCTGTAGTAGGAATGTTATCACTTGCAAAAATGTTTGTAAATGACTCATTGATGAATACTTTATCAAAAACGTTGTTTACGTTAAGTCTAAAGTTTAATGCTCCTAATTTTGGAGCTAATCTCCACTTGTAAGATACGCCAGCGTCAGTAGTCGCGAAACCTGGCAATTCTAATGCACCTTTATTATTAGCAGCAGCAAATTTAGATACGTCGATATTTCCGAATAATTTTTCTGAGTAGTTAAGGTTAGCGTCAACATTAAGACCATCTAAGATTTCGTAAGCAGCTCCAATTGCCATTGTAGTTTGAGCGTTGTTTCCAACTTTAACTCCATCTAAGTATAATGTTTGAGCAGTTCCGCCTGGAAATGGGTTGTTAGCAGCATCAAAACGGTTACTAGTTGCATTTCCATCATATTTGTAGTCACCAATAGAGATCATACCATTAAGTTTCAATTTAGTAAGCACTTTTGCTGTTACATCTAATTCTACTCCTGTATGTGTTTCGTTTACTCCTTGGAAAGTGTAGTATCCTCCTGGGTTATTAGCTTGATCAGTATCTGTTCCAGGTGTAAATCTGTCATTCCATTGTGTGTAATATGCATTTAAGTTTGCATTGAAGATTCCTGAACGGAAACCGTATCCAAGTTCAACAGCTTTTACTTTTTCGTTTGTAAGGTTATCGTTTATAACAGAAGCATTATTAGGATAAACAGCATTGAAAAATGGTTGTTTTGAGTAGTAACCAGCGTTTACAAATACATTATGTTGATCGTTAATGTTGTAGTTTGCTCCAGCTTTAACGTCTCCACCAGCGATGTTTTTGAATTCAGTTTCAGATAATGCGCTATTAGCAGGGTATTTAAAGTGGTCAATTCTTTTGTATCCTTGTTGAGAAACTGCACCTTGAAGGAAAGCTGTTAATTTACCAACAGTATATTCAAATTGTGTAAAAGCACCATAGTAATTTACTTCACTATCATTCCAGTAATTAATTCTATCTTGGTAATCAGTACCTACGAAAGGATTTCCACTTGGTCTTGCCTCGTAAGTAGTACTGAAATATCCAGGGTTGTTGTTTACGTCAAGAGTGTTTTTATAGTTTGTAGCACCATACAAATCAATTAAGTTTTGAAAGTGAATACCTTTGTACATTCTTCCTTCAACACCTATATCCCAAGTTAAGTTGTCAGTAAGTTTTTTGTCTAAGTTAATAACACCACCATACCAGTTGTGTGAGTTAACTGAAGCAATTTGAGAAAGACCAGCAGTATTACCAGCTGAACTTGAAGTATTTTGGTATTCAGCAACTACATTTCCATTTACTGTTCTGTTTACAGATTGTCTTTGTCCTATTGAAGTTACTTGTCCAGAGTTGTAAGCCTGAATTAAGTCAAAGTTAATTAATCCATTAGAATCTCTTAGGTTGTTAGGAGCAGTAGCAGTTGGTACAGTATAAGGGTTTTGACCTTTTATACCACCTGTTGATGTAGTTCCTCCTCCACGACCCCAAGATCCGTAAAGTACTGTAGATAATTTTGTAGTTTCATTAATAGCATAATCCCAGTTTAATGACATTACTGGCTTATGGTAGTAATTTGTTTTTAAAGTAGCTTCTTCGCCATTTCTGTAACCCCAGTCAGAGTTATATTTAATATTTGGATCAGTACCATTACTTCCAAATTTTAAGTAATCACTTAAAAGAGGAGAAGTCGTTCTTTGGTTGTGCCATTGAGGTGCTCCTGTAAATGTAAATTCTAAACTATGTTTGTCGTTGATTTTGTAACCAAACGCCATAAAATAGTTATATCCTTCAAATTTTGTTCCGTCAACGTAACCGTCACCTGCAGTTCTACTGAATAAAACAGAAGCAGAAAGACCGTTTTTCATTAAACCTGTACTGTAAGAAGCTTGAGCTTTAAGGTAGTTATCGTTACCAAAGCTAGATCCAACAGATCCGCCTTCTTTCATGTCAGATGATCTTGTAACAATATTGATTGTTCCTCCAACAGATGAAATAGCAAGTTTTGAAGCTCCTAAACCTCTTTGTACCTGCATTGCAGAAGTTACATCAGAGATACCAGCCCAGTTACTCCAAAATACAGCACTGTTTTCCATGTCGTTAATTGGAACTCCGTTAACCATAACGGCAATATTTTTTTGGTCAAATCCACGAATCGAAATTCTTGAATCTCCGTATCCACCACCAGCTTTTGAAGCATAAACAGATGGAGTGCTTTTTAAGATCTCTGGGAATTCCTGAGAACCTAATTTTTCTTGAATTTCAGCAGCTTTAATAGTAGAAACTGCAACAGGAGTTTTTCTGTCTTTTGCAATATCTACAACACCACTTTTTACAACAATTTCGCTTAATTCGTTAGAATTAGACACTAAAACTATCTTTCCTAAATTTGTAGTTGCACCGTTAGATACAGCAAATTTGATAGTTTGATTTTCGTAACCTAAGTAAGAAATAACGATTTCTCCTGTGCTAGTTGTAGCATCGATAGTAAATTTACCATCAAAATCTGTAGAAGTAGCAGCCGAGGATCCTTTGATCGCAACGTTTGCTCCCGGCAGTGAAGCCACGCCGTCGGTAATAGTACCGGTAATTTTTCCTTGAGAAAATGCGGTTGAAACTATCATGAACAAAAGTCCAGTAAGTAACCAATTTTTCATTGTCTTCATTTGTTATTTAGTTTATTGTTTTTGGCAAAATTATAACAATTAAATCAGATAATGTTATCAAAATGTTAAGAAAAACTAGTTTTATCTAATGTGTTGCGCATTAAAATGATTTTTCATTTTTTCGTTAAATAAAATAATGTTTTCTTGAATTTAAGCTAGTGTTTTTTGTTAAAATCGTAATGATAGTAACTGTGTTGTAAGTTAAAACCCTCAATAACAAACGTTTTAAGTGTTAAAAATAGCTGCTTTATACGAAAAAACGCCTTAATTTACGTTAAATTAAGGCGTTTCAAATAGTTGAGAAATCTTTCTTTATGAAGTTTTATTTGTTCTTCAGGAAATGATTTAGCAAAAATGAAGTTGAGCTGTCGTGGTTCTTAACAGTCTTTGTGTTAATTTCATCCAAAATAGAGTTTGCCAGTTGCTTTCCTAATTCTACTCCCCATTGATCAAAGCTAAAAATGTTCCAGATAACACCCTGAACAAAAATTTTGTGTTCATATAATGCAATCAAAGATCCTAAGCTTTTTGGAGTCAGTTTTTGAATTAAAATTGTATTAGTTGGTTTGTTTCCTGTAAAAACTTTAAAAGGTAATAAGTAAGCTGCTTTTTCTGCAGAAAGCCCTTGTTTGTCAAATTCTGCCTGAACTTGTGCCGGAGTTTTTCCGTTTAATAAAGCTTCAGTCTGAGCAAAAAAGTTCGACATTAATTTATCATGATGATCTTCATTTCCGTAAAGAGGTTTTACGAATCCAATAAAATCAGTCGGAATTAATTTTGTTCCTTGGTGGATTAATTGGAAAAAAGCATGTTGCGAATTCGTTCCAGGCTCTCCCCAAATAATAGTTCCGGTTTGGTAGTTTACAGGTTTTCCGTCACGACCAACACTTTTTCCATTACTTTCCATTGTTGCTTGTTGCAAATACGGAGCAAGTTTTTGTAAATATTGCGTGTATGGAATTAAAGCTTCACTTTCGGCACCAAAGAAATTGTTGTACCAAACACTTAGCAAAGCCAGCGTTACAGGAATATTTTTGTCAAATTCAGCCGATTTGAAATGTTCGTCCATTTCATTCGCGCCTTTTAGCATTTCATTGTAATTGTCAAATCCAATTGCTAAACTAATGCTTAATCCAACTGCACTCCATAAAGAGAATCTTCCTCCAACCCAATCCCACATTGGGAAAACATTGTCAGGATTAATTCCAAATTCTGTTACTTTTTGAATATTTGTTGAAACTGCCACAAAATGTTTTGCAATATCTTCTTGTGATGCTGATTTCAAAAACCATTCTTTGATAGTTTCAGAATTTGATAATGTTTCCTGAGTCGTGAAAGTTTTAGAAACAATCAGGAAAAGAGTTGTTTCAGGATTTAGTTTTTTGATTATTTCGTTAACGTGATCACCATCAACGTTAGAAACAAAATGTAAATTCAATTGATTTTTGTAGAATTGTAAAGCTTCAACCGCCATAACAGGTCCAAGATCAGAACCTCCAATTCCTATATTTACAACATCAGTAAAAGCTTTTCCAGTGAAACCTTTTCTTTCGCCAGAGATAACTTCGTTGCTGAATTGTTTGATTTTATTTTTTACTTCGTAAACTTCAGGAATTACATTTTCGCCATCAACTTTAATAACTGCCGATTCCGGAGCACGCAAAGCAGTATGCAAAACCGCTCTGTTTTCAGTTTGGTTGATAATTGCTCCGTCAAAATATTGAGCAATCGCATCTTTTAGTCCAATTGAATTTGCCAATTCTAGTAAAAGAGAGATCGTTTCAGGAGTAATATTATTTTTAGAATAGTCTACTAAAAAGTCATTCCATTGCAAGTTGAATTTTTCAACACGAGCATTATCTTGTTGAAACAATTCTTGTATCGTAGTTTCGTGAATTGCGTTATAGTGGTTTTGTAGATTTTTCCACGCTTCAGTCCCGGTTGGGTTTGTTGTGTTTAAAGCCATTTTTTAGTTTAATTGAAAATTTGGTTATAAAAACACAAAAATACTGAAATAACTTTTAATAGCTTTAAGGTTCACAATTATATAACAATTAGTTACGAAAACGTTTTATGAATTTGCTTTAGAGTTTTTTCCAGACAACTTCTGCAGTAACAGATTTTCCTCCCTGCGTTGTGTTGGTTACTACATATTTGAGTTGGTTATTCATGAAGGTGTAAGATCTCTTTTGAATTGTTCCTTCCCAGTTTGGAAACGAAGCTGTTTTTATTTTAAAAGTAATAACCTTATTTGCTTCGTCAATTTCAAATTCTCCAAAATGCGAATTGCTTCCCTGAACAATTGCGGCATTTTCTTCGGGAGTACATTTGTTTTTATCTCCTGAAATTATCTTAGGTCTTTCATTTTTATATATTTCAATGGCGTAATTTCCTTTTTCGTCAAAAAACAAAATGCCTTTTGGATTTGCATCATATGGAAGATTTTTTGTTCCATCTGAATTTATGTTTTCAACAGAAACCAAAGTCCATGAACCTAATAATTCCGTTTTTGTTAATGGTTTTGTTTGTGAAATTACCGAGTTAAATATCAAAAGCAAAATCAGAATAGTTGTTGCGTTTTTCATCTTTAAAAATTTTAATAGTTTACTTTAATAATTTCTCCATTTATTGATTCTTCAACACTTTTAGAATAAGCGTTAATTAAATCTTCAATCGGAATGTCTGAAACTTTTCCCGGACTTATCGCATTTATTCTAATTCCTCTTTCTAATTCAAGTGAAGCCGAAAGCACAAAACTGTTAATTCCGCCATTTACAATTGCTTTGCTAATATTGTTCTTTACAGGTTTATCAGCCATTTTACCCGATGTAAGTGTAAATGATCCATTATTGTTTAAATATTTTTGTCCAGTTAAAACTAAATTTACCTGACCTAATAGTTTGTTTTTAATGCCAATATTTAATTTTTCTTCGTCAAGCGAAAGCAAATCTCCTGTATAACAATCGCCCGCAACGCAAATACACGCGTCAATATTTTTAACTTCTCTGAATAATTTTTCGATTGAATTTGTGTCTGATAAATCAATTCTAAAATCACCGCTGTTTCTTCCGGCAGAAATAATTTCATGTTTTTTAGCCAGTTCAGGATGTATTATTTTACCAATTGTTCCGGTGGCTCCAATTAAAAGTATTCTCATTTTATAGATTTTAGTTTGTTATTTGATACAAAATTAAAGAGTTAGCTTTCGCTTAAAATTGTACTTATTGGTACTAAAATTGTATTTTAGCTTAATGACAGACAAAAACCTATATCTTCCTTTTGAAGTGGATTTTAAAGAATTGGAGCAGTTTCCGAAAACAACTCGGAAAAACAATTTCTTTGAATTAATATATGTTGTCGATGGAACTGGAATCCAAATCATCAACAATAATAAATTTCAATATCGAAAAGGGAATCTGTTTCTGGTAACGCCACAAGACGTGCATTCGTTTGAGATTTTAACGCCAACTAAATTCTTTTTTCTTCGGTTTAATGAGTATTATATCAAAACAAATTCTCAAAACGGTCAGGCAGAAACCGTTTTGAGAATGGAGTATATTTTGCAAAATGCCAGTCATCGTCCGGGATGTATATTAAAGAATAAAATAGACAAACCCTTAATTGCTTCACTGATTGAAAGTATTATAAATGAAGAAACCAATCAGCAAATTTATCACCAGAAAATAACGGAGCAAATTGTAAATGCTATTATTACCGTTGTAGCAAGAAATATAGCTTTAAAATTGCCAAAGAATATTAAGGAAACCACTGGCGAAATGGTGCTCGAAATACTGCATTATATTCAAGAGCATATTTTTAATCCAAAGGAATTGAAGGCAGATAGAATAAGTGAACATTTTAATATTTCGCTTCATTATCTTGGGAAATATTTTAAGAAACAAACTGGCGAAACGCTTCAGGAATATATCGCCAATTACAAATTAAGGTTAATTGAAGCCAGACTTTTGAATAGCGATATGCGTATAAATGAAATTGCTGATGAACTTAATTTTTCTGATGAAAGTCATCTGAATAAAGTTTTCAAAAAGCATAAAGGAATGAATCCTTCTGAATTTAGAAAAAAGTTCTGCAAATAATTATTAGTCCATTTATAATATGATTCTAAAGGTTTTGTCTGTTGCTAATAACAGAATTGTCAAAACACAAACTATTAAAGAATTGTAATAATGATTGTATTCCTGATGCGCCATATGTGTTGTGAATGCTCCAATTGCAAATGGGAATAAGAATAAGATACCGGCATTTTTATACTGTGGTTGAAAGATTCCAATTACGATTAGTATAACACCAAATAATTCTAAGATTCCAATTGCAATTGTCCATGTTTTGTTAAATCCCAAAGAAAGCATGCTTTGCATCATAGATTTTTTTTGAAATACTTTGAAGAGAGAAGCGTATCCAAATACGTACAGATAATATGCATAGCTTAACCAGTGAATTGCGATTTTAATTGTTTCCATTTTTCTAATTTTTAGTATCACAAATATATTTTATAACTTGCAATAATATAGATACATACATAATTGTATGGTACAAACAAAAAAGTAAGTATGGATGTTAGAAAGGAAAATTCAACAAATAATATAAATGAGATTTATTGGAAAGAAAACTGTGGAATCGCATTTACTTTATCTGTAATTGGCGGAAGATGGAAAATCAATATTCTAACATTTCTATTAAATGAGCAGAAACTTAGATATAGCGAATTGAAAAACAGACTTGTTGGAATTTCTGAACGAATGCTTATTGCGAAACTGAAAGAATTAGAAAAAGATAATTTGGTGAATCGAATCGTGCATCATCAGGTTCCTCCAAAAGTTGAATACGAGTTAACCGAACTTGGTCGTTCTCTTAAAGAAATTCTGGTTTTAATGGATTCGTGGGGAGAATCTAATGTTGAAAAATAAAGATATTCAGATTTGAAGAAAGTTAGAACTTATTTTATAGATCGTTAATCTGAATTTTTGGTGGTTATTATAATTGCGCCACCATTTTCTTTTTCATTATATATAATCCGACTACTATTTTGATTTAAAAAGTTTAAACTTTTGATGTCTGATTTTTTGAGCGGTAATAATATGGTATCTTGTTTTTTGTCGTATTCAAAAGGAATTCCATTTATGACAATTAAAGGAGATTCGTTAATTTGATTTTCTTCAAAAACTTTATTGACCATTTCTGAAACATAATATCTGTTTTTCTCCGTGTCATTTAAAACAAAAGCGTGTGGATGAGAACAACCGAATAGTGTTGCAGATAAAATTATTAATAAAGAGGATTTCATCGATTGCGATTTAAGAAGATGTTGTTTTTGAATAAAAAAGAATCACCAAATTTTCCACCAAGGCTTTTTGTTAACCTCGATAGTTTTATTGTGTGCGTCAATTTCGATTCTTTTTGGTTCTTCAATTTTGATTTTCGAATCATCAAAAAATAGTTCTCCATTAATACTCATTCCAAGTGGAGTTTCAGTTCTTTGTCTCCATTCTGCGGTTTGCAATGATGGAATTAAGTCTGAATTGAACTTATCTCTAAACTTTTTTCTTGCTTTTTCTATAATTTCTTCCTCGAGGTTCGAAGATGAATTCTTGAAAAGCGAAATTGAATTATCAGGAATGTTCAACAGAAAAATTTGCGTTTTGTTTTCAATTTTCTGAATGTCCAGTACTTTAAAATAAGCAATTGAACCTAAAAGAAAATGACCAATCTTTGCTGAATCCGGATTGAATTTTGATAAATCTTTGGGATGCGCACTTGCAATTAAATATCTAACATTTCCAGATAAGCCGCCACCAATAGAAGACATATCAGTAAAACCTCTTTCCTGAATAATTTGACCGACTTTATAATTTAAAATTAAATTTCCCGGAAGATTGGTGTCTCTGTAAAATAGTCTTAAGCCTGAAAATGTTTCGTTATAAATTGTTTTAAGACGTGCATTTTTCATGTTTTACAGATTGTTTAATTGTATTACTTTTTTTGGCTCTGAAAAGTTTGAAATTTTAGGAGTTGAATGCTCCGGTATTAGATAAAATTTTTAATATAAGCGCAATCGGAAAAATAATTATACTGATCAAGAATATTCTTTGTCCATTTTTTCTGTCTTCAGCATTATAAGAATAAATTCTCTCTCCATTTGGAAGCGTCTTTTTTGATCTCCACAGAGAATATCCAATGACAATTCCAATTCCGCCGCCTAAAAGTGCAAATAAATATCCGGCAATAATCCAGGCTTTTTGGTTTTCTTCTGGTTTGGCTAAGATTTTTAAGCGCTCTTTTTTTAAGGAAGTTAACATTTCTGTATCGATAGTTTTTCCTCTATCCGTTAAAAGTTTTTGCGCTAGTTTATAATCAAAAACATTCCATTCGTCTGAATTAAGAAGAATTTCATATAATTCCTCGTTTGTAAAATCCAGTAAATAATAATCTTTGTCTATTGTGTCAAGAAGATTTTCGGTGTCTTTTTCAAGAATAACTTCAGCTTTTTCAAAATCTGATGGATCAATTTTTATTTCATATTGATTTTGTAAAGTACTCCCGGAAAAAGAGACATCTAGAGGAGGAATATTATCACCTAAAGCAGTTTTAATATTGTTTTTATTTAATAATAATTCAAGCTCTCTAGCCTGATTTAATGTTGGGAAACTTCGGAAAGCAATAAAATTTTCAATCATAGATTTAGTATTGATTTTTTGGATAAAATGATTTTATAAATTCCCAATACTATCCAATTCTCTTTTCAAAGGTTCCATTTGTTTTAAGAAACGAGTTTTGTCAGATCCGGTCAAAGATTCTCCTGTTGGTAAGTTAAGTCTAAGCGCATCAACCTGAACGCCGTTTTTCCAGAAACGGTAACAAACGTGAGGGCCTGTCGCAAGTCCTGTGCTTCCAACTAATCCAATAGTTTGACCTTGAGTTACACGTTGACCGCGGCGAACCAAAATTCTGGACATGTGTAAATATTGTGTAGAATACGTTCCGTTGTGTTTTACTTTTACAAAGTTTCCGTTTCCTGCGGTATATCCCGTTGCTTCTACAACTCCGGAAGCAGTTGTTGAAATTGGAGTTCCCGTTGGCGCAGCATAATCAGTTCCTTTGTGTGCTTTCCAGGTATGTTGAACTGGGTGAAATCTGTTTGCTGTAAAGCGAGATGTAATTCGGCTGAACTTAATTGGTGTTTTTAGAAAGAAATTTTTCAGCGTTCTTCCTTGGTCATCATAATATTCTACTTTTCCTGAAGTAGTATCTCTTTCAAATGGAAAAGCATAAACGATTTTACCTTTATATTCAAAAAATGCAGCTTCAAGATCTTCAACGCCGTCATAAGTTTTTCCGTTTATAAAACGTTCAGTGAAAATTAATCCATAACGATCTCCTTTTTTAAGTTTGAAGAAATCGATAGACCATGAAAAGACTTTGGTAATTCGGCTGGCAAGTGCAGTTTCCACATTTTCGTTTCCTAAAGTTTCGGATAATGAACTTTTTAAAACGCCGCCAATAATTTTACGTTTTAGTGTTACCGGTTTTACTTTTTTATATGCTTTAGCAATGCTGTCTCTTAAATCGACTACATAATAAGTTAAAGCATCAGGTTGGTAAATGAAAACCTGTAATTTGTTTGTTTTATTTTTAGAGCGAAGAATTGTATAAGGTTTGTTGTATCGAATTGTTCTTACATCAAATGAATCTTTTACTTGTTCTACAATATCATAGACTTTTTTGTCTCCAATATTTTGACTTTGGATGATAGAACCAAAAGAATCTCCTTTTTTTATAGTGTCATTTACAATATTAAAGTCAGCGTAATTAAATCCAAATTCTACCTTTTTAGTCTTTGGTTTACTAATCTTAGTTTCTACTTTCTCCTCGGTTTTATTACAAGAAAATACAGAGAATAATAGTATTATAAGTACGAATGCTTTTTTCAAACTTTTAAATTTTTTAGGAAATTAAGTGGTTGTTTCATTTCCCCAATTGGACAATTCTTCTTCGGTCCACAATTTAGGAAAAAAGATGCGTCTTTGGTATTTTGGATGCATATATTTTTGCCAATCGCTGCCACCAGTGGCTTCGCCGTTTCCTTTTCCGCTTTCTAATATGTATTTTCTTGCAGTATTAAGGTGTTGCATTACCCAAGTAATGTTTACAGTTTTGTCATAATGACGCATTGCCTCAATTAATGAAGTATTTTGTTGATCTTCTTCTGGCAATTGAGTGAATTTTTGCCAGATATTTTTAGTTTTAAAAGTAGACATTTGTCTCAAAAACTGAACTTTGTATTTGTTCTCAAATTCCTGAAGTAAATATGATTTTTCTCCCGTTTGATAATCTTTTCCGGCAGCTTGCCAATACAAATGTTCGAAGGTAGTTTCCAGATCAGTATTTTCGTCAAAGTTTGCTTTGTATCTGCGATCTGTTAAATTGATAACATCTGTCGAAGCAAATTCGATCAATCTATATTGTGCGCTCTGAAAACCACTTGCCGGAGTAAGCGTGTTTCTGAATTTCATATATTGATCTACTTCCATTCCGTTTTCCATGATGCTGAAAGAATTGGTAAGCATATCAAAATAACGAGTGATTCTTGATAATCTTTCGCTGAAAAAATCAACCTGAATATTTTGTGCATCGGCAATCTGATCGATTTCCCACAAAATCATTTTAAAAATTAATTCATTTACCTGATGATACATGATAAACACCATTTCGTCAGGAAGAGTTGTGCGTTGTGTTTGTAAACTTAAAAGAGCGTCGGTTTGAATGTAATCCCAATAAGTAATTGGTTTAGACCAAAGTAATCCTTCTAATTGAACATCAGTTTTTTGATTTATAGCTTGGAATTTAAGGTCAATTTCTTTTAAAATTGATTCTGAATTATCAGTGATATTCATTATTTTTTTACTTTAAATGGATTTTTTAATCCTTTATATTCGTCAAGATCTGCTTTTAGTGATCCTACGGCAAGATCTGCTTTGATTCTAATTGGAACTTTGTTGTCGTCGTCTGTTATCCAGAGCGTTAAACTTTCTTTTTCTTTAAAGACTCTTCCGGTTTGTACAAGTGGTTTGAAGACCATTGTAGAAACGGTGCCAAATTTAGTCGTAATATCTTGACGGCCTACATATTTTAACTTAAATTTTGTGATTTCGTCGTCAAAAAACATGTCGATTGTAATCGCTTCGCCAGATTTTAATTTGTCAATATTTGGATGGTTTCTCAAATAGTAAAATGAAGAAACGATATCTTGCACATTATCAGTAATGACAATGGTTTTTTCGGTATTTCGTTTGTAGTCTTTTACCAAAACTCTGTTTTCGGCCTGATTAAAAAAACCTTCTTGGTTTTTAGTATAACCGCCTTCGTCGATTTTTCTTACGTAGCGATAAGGAGCTCCGTTTTCTTTGTCAAAATAACTTTCGTAAAGATCTTCTACTTTAAAAAATAATTTTGACATTCCGGTTGTATATCCTTTACCTACAGCATGATGGACTTTTTTATTGTTTATGGTAGCGTCTTTTATTTCGAGAGTTGCATATCCGGCATTTATGATTCCGTAATGAATTCTGAATTTAAAATATTCTCCCGTGCCAAAAGCATCTTCTTTGTAGGTGTCGAAGGAAAGTGTCGTTAGAATTAATATGATGAGGATGAGCTTTTTCATAGTACAATTTTTACATTTCATTATAAAGGTAAATAAATGCAAATTCTATTCCAAATGTACCAAAACAAAAAAACTCAGTCAAGGAATGACTGAGTTTTTATGCTATTAACTAACCAAAAAACTATAAATTATGAAATTTATATCAATTCAGAAGGAAACCACCCCTTCTTGATTTGCGAGTGCAAAGATATACAGAAAGTTCAATAAAGATATAGTAAAAGGTAAGTTTAACATAACATTTGCATAAAAAGCATGCTTTTTCAGAGAATTCCTCTGTATAATGTAAAAATTTTGCGTTTTTACAATGTTCCTCTCAATTCTTGTTCTCTCTCAATCGACTCAAAAAGGGCTTTAAAGTTCCCTGCACCGAATCCTTTTGCTCCCATTCTTTGAATAATTTCGAAAAATAGCGTTGGTCTGTCCTGAACTGGCTTAGTAAATATCTGTAATAAATATCCATCTTCGTCTGCATCGACCATGATGGCAAGTTTCTCAATTTCGTTCAAATCTTCTTTCATCATATCCATGTGAACGCCTAATCTTTCTGGGATTGCCTGATAATAAGTATGAGGCGGAGCAGATAAAAACTCAACTCCACGAGATTTTAAGTCAGAAACTGTTTTGATAATATCATCTGTTGCAATAGCAATGTGCTGAATTCCAGGTCCACCGTAGAAATCTAAATATTCTTCGATTTGTGATTTTTTCTTTCCTTCGGCTGGTTCGTTGATTGGAAATTTAATTCTTCCGTTTCCGTTTGACATTACTTTACTCATCAAAGCCGAATATTCAGTGTTGATTTGTTTGTCATCGAATGATAGGAAATTTACAAATCCCATAACTTCTTCGTAGAATTTTACCCAAGTATTCATTTCATTCCAACCCACATTTCCAACCATGTGATCAATATATTTTAATCCTGTTGGTGCTGGATTATAGTCAGATTTCCATTCTTTGTAACCTGGTAAGAAAACACCGTTGTAGTTTTTTCTTTCTACAAAAATATGAACAGTTTCTCCGTAAGTGTAAATTCCGGAACGAACTACTTCTCCAAATTCATCTGATTCTACAGTTGGTTCCATGAACGAACGAGCTCCACGTTTCATCGTTTCTTCGTAAGCGCTTCTGGCGTCTTCAACCCAAAGTGCAGCAACTTTTACTCCGTCACCGTGTTTTTGAAGATGCGCATGAATTGGAGAATCTTGTGTTAATGGTGTAGTTAAAACGATTCTGATTTTATCTTGTTTCAAAACATAAGATGCTTTGTCTTTAACTCCGGTTTCTAATCCGGCGTAAGCTAATGACTGATATCCGAAAGCTGTTTTGTAATAATGTGCAGATTGTTTTGCGTTTCCTACATAGAATTCTACATAATCTGTTCCTAATAATGGAAGGAAATCTTGTGCTCCTTCAAAGATTTTTTCTAATCCGTATTCTACTGATTTTACTTCTTTTGACATGATGTTTATTTGTTTAATCGGTAAATCGTTTATTTGATTTGTCGAAATGTTGTTTTAAGATTTGATTTTTTTTTAACCGCAAAGTACGCAAAGGCAAATCGCAAGGTTCGCAAAGTTATTCATGGCGATCTTTGCGTAAAATCCTTGCGAACTTTGCTGTTAGATCGAAAGTGAAATTACTCAGTCCAAGATTTATAATACTGACCATCGTCAAGTCCCATTGCTTCTTCCGTAACCATTAATGGGCGGAAAGTATCAACCATAACGGCTAATTCATGAGTTTCTTTATGACCAATACTACGTTCCATTGCGCCTGGTGCTGGACCATGCGGAATTCCTTTTGGGTGTAAAGTGATGTGACCTTGCTCTATATTATTACGACTCATAAAATCGCCATCAACATAATATAATACTTCGTCAGAATCTATATTGCTGTGATTGTATGGCGCCGGAATTGCTTTCGGGTGATAATCGTAAAGTCTAGGGCAGAATGAACAAACGACAAAAGTTGCCGTTTCGAAAGTTTGATGTACCGGAGGCGGTTGGTGAACACGTCCCGTTATTGGTTCGAAATTATGAATCGAAAATCCATATGGAAAATTGTAACCGTCCCAACCCACAACGTCAAAAGGATGTGTAGCATAAACGACTTCGTGAATCATTCCTTCTTTTTTGATTTTGATTAAAAAATCACCTTTTTCGTCATGGGTTTCCAATTCGTTTGGCAAAATAAAATCACGTTCGCAAAATGGCGAATGTTCTAAATGTTGACCTGATTGGTTTTTATAACGTTTTGGAGTATAAAAAGGAGAATAAGACTCGACATAAAAAAGACGATTTTCCTCGGTTTCAAATTCTATTTGGTAAATAATGCCTCTTGGAATAATTAAGTAATCACCATATTCAAATGGAATATTCCCGAGCATGGTTCTTAATTTTCCTTTTCCTTTATGGATGAAAAGCATTTCATCGGCATCGGCATTTTTGTAGAAATAATTTCTAAGAGATTCTTTTGGAGCTGCCAATCCTATAATGCAATCTTTGTTGACTAACATTGGTTTGCGGCTGTCCAGAAAATCATTTTCAGGTTTTAATTCAAAACCTTTAAAAAGTAATGATTTTATATTTTTTCCGATTGCAATTTTTGGTTCAACCGAATAGGAGTTTAAAATTTCCTTAACCTGCGTTGGTCTGTGAACATGATAAGAAAGTGACGAATGTCCGTGAAAACCTTCGGTTCCAAATAATTGTTCGTAGTAGAAACCTCCGTTTGGTTTTTCGAATTGGGTGTGTCTTTTTTGAGGGAAATCTCCAAGTTTATGATATAATGGCATGGCTTTTCTATTAGATAATTTGTAAATTAGATAATTCGAAAAATTTGAATTGTGTGAACAGATAATTAGTTCAATTCTTAAAATTGCCTAATCATCTCAATTCGATAGCTTCACTCAGGATTTCTCTTGATGAGGAATTGAAGATATTCTAATAAACCTGTCCATTTTGTTTTCATTATAACAAATGTCGTAATTTTTATTGAGTAAAATTATAAATTATATCATTTATAAACCTAACATATTTCAATTTTTTTTGATATAAATTTTACAGAGTATAAAAATAGTAGGTTTTTATTGCACTATTAGTTAAAAGAGTATTAAAATGAAAACCCGATACTAAACCACGTAAAACTTTTTGAAAGTTCCGGCGACCACGATTGCTTAACTTCGATTGGGCCAATAATAGTTTCTAATCCGTAACCTACAGTATAACCAGAATATTTGGGCATTGAAACCCAATCTACCGTGGTAAAAATATCATCGCCTAAGTTGGCAAAATTGGCAGAAAGGTTAACGTGATTCTTTTTGAAAATTTCATAATCTAAAGTAATATCAGTTTTTATGAAACTGTTTCCTGCAATACTTAAGAAATCATATCCATAGAAATAATTGAAATTATTGATTTTGTTGTAACCGTAACCACCCAATATAAAATCGAAGAAAGGTACGCTGTCACTACCAATATTAAATCCGGCATCTGCACCAATTTTAATTGTAGCTCTTCTGAATAATGTTTTTGCAAGGGCAATTTCGGCTTTGGCAATAGAGAAAGGTTTGAAATTTTTGGTATAATCTGATGATGCTAAATAGGTTTGTAAATCCGTAGAGAAATATAATCCCGAGTGCGGAAAGGTTTTTTTATCGAAAGAATCATATTTTAAATATCCAAAGACGCTAAAATAATTACTCTTATCAATAATGTTTTCTGCATTGGAAAGAGTAGGAGAGTTTATCTTTAAATATTTGTATTCAACTCCTCCGCCCATTAAAAATTTTTGTACAAAAATGGTTTGAAAATATGCCTGATTCGTCAAATCAAGAAAGTCAACATTTATTAGATTAAGATTTGGATTTGCTCCGGTTAAATTGCTAATACTCGTCGTAACATTTCGGTTAAACTGATTCAATCGAGATCGGAATCCAAAGCTGATATTGAAACCATTTTCGACATAATAGTTCAAATCATATCTAAAATTATCTCCTAAAATAATGTCAAGCGAAGTAATATCATTTTTTAAGAATGTTTTTTTATGCGTAAGATTCAGTAGAATTCCACTTTTGTAAAGACCATCATAATGCAATCCAAGTTTTAAAAAAGTTTGCGTTGGATTTTCTTTCAATACAAGATCAAGATCGTCATTATTACCATCCGGTTGAAGGCAATATGAAATTGTACTAAAGTTTTGAGTTGCATTTATATTATTGATTCCCGCTTTTAAATCGTCATAAGTTATGGTGCTTCCGGGTTTGAAACGCAATTTACCATTGATGTATTCTTTGGTATAATTGTCTAATTTATCACTGTTTATTTTATTAATTTCAAGTGTGTCAGAGCTAATTTTTAGCTTTGGTTTTTTGTAGAAATTATCTTCATTGACCAATGATTTAATTTTTTCATAAACGGCAAAAGCAGCTTCTTCACCTTTTCGGATGATTTCTTCGCCTTTGTCAAAAGAGATTACTCCATAATCCCGAATATCCGGCTTGATGTAAATATCAGTGTCTTTTATTTTGCTTTTCATTTTATCAATCGATTGTAGATTGGTAATTTGAACCAGAATTCGGGTAGCGTTTTTAAGATTTTTACGATTCATTAAATCGTCCTGAACATCAACGCCAATAATTATATCAGCGCCAAGATTGCGTACTTCTTTTATAGGATAATTGTTGACAACGCCTCCATCGACTAATAAGTTTCCATCAATTTCGACCGGAGTAAATAACGACGGAAATGCCGCACTCGCCATCATTGCCTGAACAAGATTTCCTTTATTCAGTAAAACTTCTTCGCCGGTTTCAATATTGGTTCCAATACATAAAAACGGAGTTGGGAGTTTATTAAAATCGCGAACATGACGCACATTTCGAGTTAAACTACTCAATAAATTATAATTGTACATTCCTTTAGAAAGTGCTTCGGGAATTCCAACTTTAAAATTACTAAACGGCAAAACGATTGCGTACAATTCATCATTTTTTTTACCGTAAAAGTTTTTAGACGAACGCGGAATATAATCGTTTATTAATTCGTCGAAATTGGTTTTTTTGAAAATAGAATCAATTTGCGAAGCATTATAACCAGAAGCATAAAGTCCGCCAATTACAGATCCCATACTGGTTCCGCCAATATAATCGATTTTGATTCCGGCTTCTTCCAGAACTTTCAGAACACCAATATGTGCAAATCCTTTTGCGCCTCCGCCACTTAAAACCAATCCGATTTTTGGTCTTTTAATACTGTCTTGTTTTTTATCTTGTGAAAAAGTATTTTGTGTGCTGAATAATAAAAGCGCTGAAAAAACCGCCGTCACGCCCCAGATGGAAATGGAAAATGGCGAGTGACAAAACGATATTTTTTCCTGCAAAAAAAGAGCGACTTTAGAAGCTCCTTTTATTGGAGTAGAAAAAAATCGTTTTGACCGAGTATTTGTAATGAACAGCTGGATTAGGCGCATAATAGCTAGTTGGTTTTGTAAAAGTCGACAATTTTTTTGGCTTTTGATACTCCAATTACATCCGAAATTTCTTTTTCTGATGCTAGTTTCAATCTTTTAACACTTTTGAAATGTTGTATTAACGTTAGCATGGTTTTTTCTCCAATTCCCGGTATACTTTCTACAGACGAGTTCAAGGCAGCTTTGCTACGTTTGTCGCGATGAAAGGTGATTCCAAAACGGTGCGCTTCATTTCGCAATTGCTGAATTACCTTTAATGTTTCCGATTTTTTATCCAAATATAACGGGATAGAATCTCCGGGATAAAAAAGTTCTTCGAGTCGTTTTGCAATTCCAATAATCGCAATTTTTCCGCGTAAACCTAATTCATCGATACTTTTTAAAGCAGCAGATAATTGCCCTTTTCCACCGTCGATAATAATCAATTGCGGAAGAGGTTGATTTTCGTCTAATAATCTTTTGTAACGGCGATACACGATTTCGGTCATCGAAGCAAAATCGTCCGGACCTTCAACGGTTTTTACATTAAAATGACGATAATCTTTTTTGCTTGCTTTTCCGTCTTTAAAAACCACACAAGCCGCAACCGGATTTGTTCCCTGAATATTCGAGTTATCAAAACATTCGATATGTCGCGGTTCAACATGTAAACGCAAATCTTTTTGCATTTGCGCCATGATTCGATTCGTGTGTCGATCAGGATCTACAATTTGCAATTGTTTGAGTTGTTCGATTCGGTAAAACTTAGCATTTCGAATCGATAAATCTAATATCTGTTTTTTATCTCCGAGTTGAGGAACGGTTGTTTTGATGTTTTCGCCCAAATCAATTTCAAACGGAACAATTATTTCTTTTGATAATAACTGAAAACGCTCGCGAAGTTCTATAATTGCCAATTCTAAAAGCTCTTCGTCAGTCTCGTCCAGTTTTTTCTTCATTTCTAAAGTATGCGAACGAATAATTGATCCGTGTGATATTTGCAGGAAGTTTACATAAGCCGCACTTTCATCAGAGACAATCGAGAAAACATCAATATTGGTAATCTTCGGATTTACAATCGTAGATCTTGACTGATAATTTTCAAGAACTTCGATTTTTTCTTTGATTTTTTGAGCTTCTTCAAATTGTAAATTCTGCGCATATTTTGTCATTAAACGCTTGAAGTCTTTCATGCTTTCCTTGAAATTTCCTTTCAGAATCTCGCGAATCGCATCGACTTGTTTTTGATAATCTTCCAGAGACTCAAAGCCTTCGCATGGACCTTTGCAATTGCCAATATGATATTCCAGACAAACTTTGAACTTGCCTGAATCTATATTTGATTTACTTAAATCATAATTGCAAGTTCTAAGCGGATACAATTCTTTGATTAACTCTAAAATTGTATGTACAGTTTTGAAACTTGTATAAGGTCCAAAATATTCAGAACCATCTTTGACCATTCTTCGGGTAGAAAATATTCTCGAAAAAGGTTCTTTTTTGATGCAAATCCAAGGATAACTTTTGTCATCGCGCAACAATACATTATAGCGTGGCTGTAAAGTTTTGATTAAATTGTTTTCTAATAAAAGTGCATCGGTTTCGGTAGGAACGACGATGTGTTTTATGGTCACAATTTTTTTTACCAGAACATTCGTTTTGGCAGTATCGTGAATTTTATTGAAATAAGAAGAAACTCTTTTTTTAAGATTTTTCGCTTTTCCAACATATAAGATCTTCCCGTCTTTATCATAATATTGATACACACCGGGATTGTCCGGCAAGGTTTGGATTTGAAGATCTAAGGACGGTTTTTGCATTCTGTTTTGTTTCTGAAGATAACTGAAAAGCGTTTTCAAAAACCATTCCGATTTCTGTAAAAAGCTTAACATTGATTTAGTTTCAAATTTACGAAATCCAAAGAATAATTTCTATATTTAGATTTTATAATTCCATATGAAAAATAATACGCCCCTGGTTATTTTTGACGAAGCCATTTTGCCCGGAGAAAGCAAAACGATAAACGTCGAAATTGCTCGTTTGCACACCACTACAAAACTTAATATTCCGGTTATTGTACGCCGCTCAAAAATTGAAGGTCCGGTAGTTTTATTCTCCGCCGGAATTCATGGCGACGAAATTAACGGAGTCGAAATCGTCAGACAGATCATCAGCAAAAAAATTAATCGTCCGGCAAGAGGAACTATTATTTGTATTCCGATTATCAATATGTACGGTTTCGTCAATAAATCACGCGAGTTTCCTGACGGAAGAGATTTAAATCGTGTTTTTCCGGGAAGCAAAAAAGGTTCTTTGGCGAGTAGATTTGCCTATCATATTGTTGCGCAGGTTTTGCCAATTATAGATTATGCTGTCGATTTTCATGCCGGAGGAGCCAGCCGATTTAATGCGCCACAAATAAGAATCACAGAAAATAATCCCGAATTGAAACTTCTGGCAGATGTTTTTAATGCGCCGTTTACACTTTATTCTAAAAATATTGGTGGTTCTTTTAGAAATACCTGCGAAAAAGCAAATGTGAAAATGCTTCTTTTTGAAGGTGGAAAATCATTGGACATTAATGATTTAGTTGCAAATGAAGGTGTGATGGGAGTGAAGCGTTTATTGAATTATCTAAAAATGCTTGATCCAAAACATATCGTTGAAGAAGCAGAAGATCCTTCGATATATATTAAAAATTCTGTTTGGCTGCGTGCAAAATGTTCCGGTTTATTGCATGATTACAATAGAATTGGACGTTTTGTGACCAAAGGAACTATTTTGGCAATTATAACAGATCCGTTTGGTAAATTTGAACAAAAAGTAAAAGCACCTCACGACGGATTTGTGATCAACGCTAATCATTCGCCAATTGTGTACGAAGGTGATGCGATTTATCATATGTCTAAAAATAGCCTCGATAATGCCGACGAATAAAAAAGAATTACGACTACACTATAAAACTCTTCGAAAACAACTTTCTGAAAATGATATCGAAGAAAAGAGTTTGGCTATAGCCAATAATTTAATTGGGTTGCCTATTTGGGATAAAACGTATTACCATGTTTTTCTACCTATCGAAGAACAAAAAGAAGTAAATACCGAATACATTTTACATTTATTATCCGGAAAAGACAAAGAAATTGTGGTTTCTAAAAGTGATTTTGAAACCCGCGGAATGTCTCATTTTTTATTGACTGATAGTACTAAAATAAAGAAAAACGAATACAATATTCCCGAACCTGTAAATGGTTTGCCAGTTCCATCAGAAACTATCGATGTGGTTTTTGTTCCGCTTTTGGCTTTTGATATTTTAGGAAACAGAGTTGGTTACGGAAAAGGTTTTTATGATAAATTTCTATCCGAATGTAAACCTGAAACCATCAAAATTGGTCTTTCCTTTTTTGAATCCGAAGATCAAATCGAAGATGTTTTTGAATCTGATGTAAAATTGGATTATTGTATTACACCTCAAAAAATATATACTTTTTAGATTTTAACCATATTCTGTAGAGGCGCACAGCAGTGCGTCTTACGCAAAGTTGGTCAATATGCTGGACGTAGACGCACTGCTGTGCGCCTCTACGATATGCCGGCGTAGATAATTTATGTTATAAATAAAAATCATAATAAGCGGCAAATAAACTTAAATTTACTTATATCACTTATATGGTTTAGAAAAATATATGCATTTCAAATAAACTTTTATCATTTGATAAAGCCTTTAAAAATGCGCATTTTTTTACTTTAGAAAACTTTATTTTTTCATTAGCCAAAATTTAAGAAAATTCTTGGCACCAAATTTGGATTGGCGAAAATCGCAGATAATCTTCACTAGTACATCCGGAATGCTGGTCGTTATTTGAGAGTAAATCATTCACTAATTTCTAAAATTTATTTTAAATGAAAAATAAAGCTTTTTATTTGATGGCATTCCTTTTACTTATTTTAGTTAGTTGTAAAAAACAAGATGCCGAAGCCGTAGAGACAATGGATATGACAGTTGTTTCGACCGATGAACTTCCAGAAGAAAACATTTCAGATCCTAATACTGAAAGCTATGCCGGACTTGAAGAAAATCCTTTTGAGTCTCCACAAAAATCACCACTTTCTACTTTTTCTATCGATGTTGATAATGCATCGTATACCAATATTCGCCGATTTATTAACGAAGGACAAAAGGTTCCAAAAGATGCAGTTCGTGTCGAGGAAATGATGAATTTCTTCAAGTACAATTATCCACAGCCAGAAGGACAACATCCGTTTTCGATTAACACGGAATTAAGCGATAGTCCGTGGAATAAAAATTGTCAACTATTGAAAATTGGTTTACAGGGAAAAAATATTCCAATGACTAATTTGCCCGCTTCAAACCTTGTGTTTCTAATTGATGTTTCGGGTTCGATGGATGAATCTAATAAACTTCCATTATTAAAAGAATCGATGAAGATTTTGGTGAAAGAACTTCGTCCGCAGGATAAAGTTTCGATTGTAGTTTATGCCGGTTCTGCGGGTGTTGTTTTAGAACCGACTTCAGGCGATGAAAAAGAGGAGATTTTAGAGGCTTTTGATAATTTAAGTGCTGGCGGAAGTACAGCTGGAGGAGAAGGAATTGAACTTGCTTATAAACTTGCTCAGGAAAACTTTATAAAAGAAGGAAATAACCGTGTTGTTATTGCTACAGATGGTGATTTTAATGTTGGAGCATCTTCTGATGTGGAAATGGAAAAACTAATCGAAGAGAAAAGAAAATCAGGTGTTTTCTTAACTGTTTTAGGATATGGAATGGGAAATTTCAAGGACAGCAAAATGGAAATCCTTGCCGATAAAGGAAACGGGAATTATGCTTATATTGATAATATTCAGGAAGCCAATCGTTTTCTGGGAAAAGAATTCAAAGGTTCGATGTTTGCCATTGCTAAAGATGTAAAGATTCAAATCGAATTTAATCCAAAGCACGTTCAGGCTTACCGATTAATTGGATATGAAAACAGAAAATTAAATGCAGAGGATTTTAAAAATGATAAAATCGATGCCGGAGAATTAGGAAGCGGTCACACCGTTACGGCTTTATATGAAATTATTCCAACAGGCGTTGAAAGCGATTATGTTCCTTCAGATTTAAAATACACAAAAGTAAGTCAGAATGATTCCGGGAATGGTAATGAATTGGCAACGATTAAATTTAGATATAAAAAACCTGATGGTGATAAAAGTATCGAAATGGTAAGTACAATCGGTACGAAGAAAGTTGCTTTAGACGAAAGTTCTTCAGACTTTAAATTTACAACCGCAGTTGCCTGGTTTGGATTAAAATTGAGAGATTCAAAATTTATAGCAAACACTTCTACTTCGGATATAAAAAGATTAGCTAAATCAGGTTTATCAAATGACGAAGATGGTTACAAAGCCGAGTTCATTAGATTGGTTGATGCCGTAAATTAGACAAAAACTAAAAACAGAAAAATCCCAAATTCCAATATTATAATTGGAATTTGGGATTTTTTATTTCTGAAATTTTATAACTTTTTATTTTACTTCTTTAATTGTTGTGCCGTCGATCCAACCTTCAGTTCGGTCAGTTAATTCGATTTTTTTCCATTTTCCAAGAGTTTCCATTACGTAAACTTTTGATCCTTCGTGCAACAAGAAAATAGCTGCGCCTGCTTTTTGAGGTTCGCTTCTAACTTCGCTTAACTCTGAAAAAACAATTGCAGGACGATCGTTGTCAAAATGATTTTTCTCAGACATTCCGGCAAAAATGCTTAATAGCAAAGCAACCAAAAGAATAAACATTCCAATGAAATAAATTCTTTTTGTAAGTGTAAGTTCTGAAAAGTAATATCCAATAAATGCCAGTAGAAATAAAAATCCAAATCCAACAGCGATTTTTGCCCAGATATTATAATCGAAAATACCGGTAAAGTTCTGAATCAGTTTTGCGAAACCTACTTTCGGAACTTCTTTGATCTCGTCGATTGTTAGTTTTTTGGCAAATTTTAAATTGTTTAAAGTTTCCGGATCATGAGGTTTTAGAACCAAAGCTTTCTCATAATTATAAATCGAAGGTGCTACTTTATTTAATTTATAATAACTGTTTGCCAGGTTAAAATACAACTCAGCAGATTGTTGTTTGTCTTCTTTAATAACACTTTCATAAACATCTACAGCTTGCTGATATTGTCCTTTTTGGTACAATGCATTTCCTTTTTCAAAGCTGCTTTGAGCAAAGAAAACCTGAGTGATTAATAAAAAAAGATATACGATATGTTTCATTTTTATTTTCTTTAAACTTAACAGGTTTTAAAAACTTGTTAGGTTTGATTTTTCATATTTAGTGGCACAACTTTGCGACCTTAAATCAGCCCAATCTATAACCTAATTTCTTAGCGCACTTTGCGGTAAAATATTTTGGTTAAACGATTTGTTTTTCCAGTTCTGAGATAATCAAAACAGCTTTGTCATAATCCTGCTGAATCGAAGCGCTCGATGCCGGAGCATAACGCGCAAACTCGCAGTTTTCTGTCAAATTAATGAAATTTTGAACCGTTTCAGGATTTGAATTTCGGGAAAGCAATAATTCGCGAATATTGTCTTTGCTCATTTCCGAGGTTTCAATATGTAATTTTGCTTTCAGGAAATTATGCATTGCTTTTTCCAAAGCGATATAAAATGGCTCTTTGTTGTTGAGTTGTTTCTTAGCTTCTGACAAATATCTCTTCGCCAGTTTGTTGTTCATTCTAATACGGTTTCCGGTAACGTCACCATCAATTGCTTCTTTTCTTTTCTTAGCAAGAACAATAATTGGTATAATTACAAACGGTAAAAACAATAAAGCGTAATACAAATCAGAACCATAAAAATCATTTCGGGCAATTGCAGTTAATGTTGTTTTAGGCTTGATATATTTGAATTGATCTGTTTTCGAAATCACATTTTTAGCTGCTGTTGCATTTGCTTCAGCCTGCATTGGTCCGTCCAGAACATCAACCATAATTTCTGGTGAAGTTATCGTTTTATAAGAACCGGTATTCAAATCAAAATAAGAAAACTGCATTGGCTTGATCGCATATTTCCCTTTGTATTGCGGAACAATGGTGTATTTATCAGTGATTTTTCCTGACATTCCTGATAGTGAAGTTGTCACTTTTTCGTCATGAACAGGATCGTACATTTCTAATGCATTAGGCACAACAGGTTTTGGTAAAGTAAACAATTTCATGTTTCCGTTTCCTGAAGCGCTAACAATCAGATCGAGACTTTCTCCGCTTTTTAATGTTGTTTTAGAAGGCGTTACTGTAAAATCAAATTTACCAACCGCTCCGCCAAATCCTTCCGGTTTAGTAGCTTCAGGAAGAGGTCTTACATTGATAGTTTTTGCGCCTGCAGAAACAACTTTATTTCCTTCAGTTACAATCATCTGGCCAAACATATCACGACGATTTGAAGGCAATTGCACGCCAATATCCAACGAAAGTGGTTCAATAGTAAGTCTGCCTGATTTTTGAGGATATAAAATGGTTTTCTTTAAGATTACAAAATAACATCTTTGTCCCTGATATGTTCCTTGCTCAACGGACAATTGTTTGATGTCGATATTCTGATTCCAGAAGTCGTTATATTTTGGCTTAGCCAATTCTTTAAAACCGGTAACATTGATATAGTTGAAATACAGTTTGTAAACCACTGTAATAGGTTCATTCAAATAAGGATTTGTTTTAGAGATTTCAGCAACAAGATTAAGCATTTCATCTCCGGTAGAAGTTCCCTGAGGTCTGCCGCTATCATTAGGATCTCTTTCTTGTGCAACGGCATTTGTAACAACAATTTTTATAGGTGCTGTTTTGTAAATCTGACCATTGTATTCAATTGCCGCTTGTTTGATGTAAAAAGTTCCTTTTTTCTCAGGCTGTAGAATATACGAATATATTTTTTGAAAAGAACTTCTACCGTTTACCCAAGACTGACTTACTTGCTGACTTGGACCACCAACGATTCTAAAACCCTCAAATGAAGGCTGATCAAAGTTGTCTCCGTCAACATTCATCATAAAGTCAATACGGAATCTTTCGTTCAGTCCGAGCGTGTTTTTGCTTACTCTGGCTTCAAATTGAACTTGAGCCAAAAGCCCTTGAAAAGTGAATAGGAATAGAATTAAATATCTTTTCATTAAATTGTTTAATCGTTGTTTTAGTTTAACTCTTTAATCGTTTTTTTTATTGTTTAATCGTAGTCAAATTAACGGTTAAACAAATAAACGATTAAACGATGTTTTTACCAGTCTTTTTCTGTTTTTTTAGGGGAACCTTTTACTTTTTGAGCGTTTACTTTATCCTGGATTTTCTTTTCCTCGTTGTTTACAGCATCTAATAAGTTCTGAACTCGTTCTTTAGAAATTCCTCCGGGCTGTGGTTTAGGCTCTCCTTTATTGTCAGACTTGTCATCTTTCTTAGGATCGTTTTTACCATCTTTTTTATCCTTGTCTTGGTCGCCCTTGTCGTCTTTTTTGTCCTTATCCTTGTCTTTATCTTTATTTTTATCCTTGTCTTTGTCCTTATCTTTGTTTTTATCCTTGTCCTTATCTTTATTTTTGTCTTTGTTCTTATCGTTTTTAGGAGGATTTTCTTTTAGCTTTTGTTTTGCCAAAGCATAGTTGTAACGAGTTTCATCATCTGTTGGATCGTTACGTAATGCTTGTTTGTAAGCTTCAACCGCTTGCGTATAATCTTTCTCTTTCATGAAGACATTTCCTAAATTGTGAAATGCTTTATGTTTTTCAGGTCTTGTTTTAGCATTTTTTATTGCTTTCGCGTAAGCAAACTTAGCTTCCGAAACCTGATTTTGTTTATAGATAGTATTTCCTAAATTATATGGAGCAGCGGCACGTTTTGGAAATTTTGATTCTGAAATTCTATAGTTTGCTTCAGCGTCAACAAATTTATTCTGCTTATATTCATCATTGGCATCAGGCAATGTTTTATCTTTTTCCTGAGCCGAAACTGCCAAAGAAAACGTTAGTAAAATATAAAGAAGTAAATTTTTCATTCTAATTTTTTTATTTTTTTTGTTCCGAATTTTTAATCCGAACAATTATTTCTTTTCGTTAAATAAATTCAACTCTTTTATCCAATTTGTTTTTCTTTCTAAAAGGAAAATGTCAACAAACAATAATAAGAAAGCAAAGCCAATAAACCATTGAAATTGCGATTGAAAATCGGCCATTTGAGTAGCTTCAAATTCTGTTTTCTGAATATTGTTTAAAGCGTTTTTGATATAATCTAAAACTTCCTTCGTGTTTCCACCATATACATAACCGCCTTTTGTTGCTTTTGCAATGGTTTTTAGACCTTCCTGATTTAGTTTTGTAATAACAGTTTGTCCGTTTTGATCTTGTTGATAGCTTCTGATTACTCCATTTTCTCTTAACGGAATTGTTCCTCCTTTTTCAGTTCCAACACCAATCGTAATGATTTTCATTCCCATTTTGTTGGCTTCTTCTGCTGCAGCCGAAGCTCCTTCAGAATGATCTTCTCCATCAGAAATCAAGATTAAAAGTTTACTCGTTTTACTTTTTTCGTCAAAATAAGTAGAGGATAATCTGATCGCTTCATCAAGTGAAGTTCCTTGTGATGAAACCATATCCGGAGTCATGCTTTGCAGAAACATTTTGGCAACACTATAATCAGATGTAATTGGCAAAACAGGAAAAGCACTTCCCGCATAAGCTACAATTCCAATTCTGTCATTTCCTAAATTATTGATGATTTGCGAAACCAGTTGTTTACTTTTTTCTAAACGACTTGGCGCAACATCTTCGGCAAGCATACTTTTAGAAACGTCAACGGCAAAAACAATGTCAATTCCTTCGCGTTTTACAGTTTCCATTTTTGTTCCAATCTTCGGATTTACCAATCCAATAATCAAACAGGCAAGTGCCAAAAGAAGAACTGATAATTTTAATACAGGTTTAAAAACAGATCGCTCCGGACTCAGTCTTTTTACCATTTCAAGATCTCCAAATTCGCGTTGTTTTTTTCTTTTCCAATACATATTGAAAAGGAAAACACACACCACAATTGGGAGCAATAATAAAAGATATAAATATTTTTTTTCGTCTAATTCCATTTTAAATTTTAGATTTCTGTCCCGAAACTTCGGGATTAATTTTAGATTTTTTTAAATCCAAAATTAAATGAAGCTTCTGTAAACTGTATTTCTTAAACCTACTTCTAACAATAATAAAAAGGCTGCCAATAAAACAAAACCTCTATATTTTTCGTCATAATCATAGAATTTTAATTCTTGAATTTCAGTAGTTTCTAATTTATTAATCGCGTTGTATATTTCGGCTAATCTGTCGTTGCTTGTTGCTCTAAAGTAAGTTCCATCTGTTTTACGAGCAATATTTTTCATTAATTGTTCGTCGATTTCTACTTTTTGCATTTTATATAAAAATCCTCCGTTTGGCGCATAAGCGTATGGAGATTCCGCCATTCCGTTTGTACCAATTCCAATCGTATAAACTTTTATTCCGTATTGTTTTGCGATGTCAGAAGCAGTTTCCGGTTCAATAAATCCGGCATTATTTACCCCGTCTGTCATTAAAATAATTACACGGCTTTTGGCTTTACTATCTTTTAAACGGTTTACAGCCGTTGCTAATCCCATTCCAATTCCGGTTCCGTCTTGTAAAACTGTATCGTATTTAATGCTTTTAATAGCTTCAAGAATAATGGCTTTATCACTTGTAACAGGAGTTTTTGTATAAGCTTCTGAAGCGTATAAAACTAATCCAACTCTGTCATTAGGTCTTTCTCCAACAAAATCTGCAGCAACTCTTTTTAAAGCTTCCATACGGTTTGGCTTTAAATCTTTTGCAAGCATACTTCCGGAAACGTCGATTGCAAGAACAATATCAATTCCTTTTGTGGTTTTAGTCTGACTGCTAATATCAACCGTTCTTGGTCTTGCCAAAGCAATAATTAAAGAACATAAAGCAATAATTCTAAAAACATATAAACAAGGTTTTAATTTCGTTAATAGTGATTCACTATTTTTGAAACCTTGTGTCGAACTCATTTTTAAAGTAGCCGATTGTTGATTTCGTTTCCAAAAGAACCAAGCGATCGCAATTGGAATCAGTAGAAACAACCAAAAAAATTCTGGGTTTAAAAAAGTTATCTTATCCATTAGTTGCTCGCTTTTTGAAGTTCAACAGAATTTAAAATACGCTCTGTAATATCATTTGCATAAGTATCACCTTCCTGATGTAAAATCACGATTTGTTGTAATCCCTGATCTTGTTTGAAAAGTAAAATTTCATAATATGCTTTTGAACTCGATTTGTCAACCGGATTTAAGATTGTCATTGTTCCGTATCCTTTTAATCCCTGAATACCTTGATTTGTCTGGAAATCTTCTTGTTTTACAATAATATTTTGTGCGCCCTGAGCTTCCATTATTTTTAAAGATCCTTCCAGAGCTTTTGCTAAATCAAGTTCTACCGGATTTTTGAATTTACTGGTTGAAACTGCTACGTAAAAGTTATCAATAATACTTCCATAAGCAAAAAGCTGCATCTCTTTAATCAGCGCCATAGTTTCTTTTGGTAGCACTTTTTGAGTATCCATTCTTTTTAAAACTTTTGGAGTTTCAATTAAAACAGCAGGATTTCCGTAAGCGCTTTTTACCCAAACACCTTCTAATAATTCTTTAGACGGATGTCCAATAAGATTATCTTTTACATAAGTAAAACCTTTGGTAATAATAAAGAATGTTGTTGTAGCAAATAGTAAGAAAACAACAGTTCCTACAGCAATTGCAATACGTTTGTTGCGTTTTTTTAGTAATTGTTGTTTGATCTGTTTTTGTTTCTGAGCTTCATTTAATAATTGATCTTCTTCTTCAGCCGGAACTTCAGTTGGGATTGCATTATCAAGCGTAAGAATTACTCTTTGAATTTTATTTCGATCTTCGGTAATTTCAAATTCTAAAGGTTTAGATTTTGCAAATTTTACTAAATCCGCCTGACGTAAAACACGCTCAAGATTCTCTACAGTTTCCGGAGTCAGCGTCATTTTCTTTTTGGTAGAAGCTGTTCTGATCGCCTGAATCAATTCAGAAGTTGTACTTTCCATTGCAGGAATATGAATGGCTTCTTCGATATAATTACGGGCAATATCCGTTAATTCACTATAATATTCTTTGATTTCGCCTTTTTGAACCAGTTCTTTTGACTCCAGACTATTTAATAAACTTGTCGCTTTTTCGATAGGAGTTTTATAAACTTCTTCTTCAATTTTTTTCAATTGGTGTTTTTTAACGTACCAATATACAAATGCGCCAATTGCCAGAATAGCGATAAAAATCAAAACATAAATCCACCAATTTCCTATTCCGCTGTCTGCCGCAGTGATGTCTTTGATGTCGTACATTTTTTGTTGTAAAGTATCAACTTTTACATTTGCTACTTCAACGCGAATAGAATCAGTTTGATAAGGTTTTTTATCAATTAAAATCTTAATACTTGGAATCGTATATTTTCCAGAATCAAATTGCGTTAAACCATATTTTTTGATCAATTCATAAGTATCATTTTTCTTAACTGTATCAATTGGATAAGATTGAATTACTTCAAGCTGACCAATAGTTTTTAATTTAGGAAAAACAACTTTAGATTTTGAGCTGACAACCGTTTTAAGCGTTAACTTAAATTCGGCTCCAATTTTATTTTTTGTAGTATCAATGCTCGTCTCCACTTGTTTTTGCTGGGCAAAAATAGCAGAGGAAAGTAAAAATAAAAATATGTAAAACTTTAATTTCATTATGATTAACGATTGAAGATTAACGATTTTTGATTTCAGATTTTATGCTGAAACTAAAATTATAATCTTTTGTTTTTATGAATTATTTTTTGATGTTTTAATGCTTGAAACAAATATTGATATTAATTCATTGACTTCTGTTTTGGCTTTTGACAAATTTTGTAAATCTGTCGATAAATTTGCTTTCTCAATTATTTTTAAGCAAACAAAAGTTTCTCTTAACTCCTTTAAGCAAATTCCCATTTTATGAATAAAATCTTTTTTGCTTTCTGCGCTTTGTGCTTCACCATAATTCAAGGCGGGCGATGTACTTCATCTTGTTATTTGACCTAATAAATGATTTCCAGCGTAATTTTTTTCAAATTTAAAAGTTAATAGAATTATGCTTGCAGCAAAATCAATTAATCTATTTTCCAATTCTTGTTTATTCATTTTCTAGTTTTAATTATCACCTCCATCATAAATCAAAAATCGTTAATCTAAATTCTTAAATCATTACCTTGATTTGAAATAACCTAATAGTTTTGTCACGTAATTTTCGTCAACTCTTGTGTTTACGACACCTGCGCCGGATTTACTGAAAATATCTTTGAAATAATTTACTCTTTCCTGATAGTGTTTTTCGTAATTCATTCGCACTGTTTTCGAACCTGTATTAACCAATTGAATTTTTCCTGTTTCGGCGTCAAGCATTGGAACCATTCCTAAATTCGGAATTTTTTCTTCACGGATATCATAAACGCGAACGCCTGTAATATCATGTTTTTTAGAAGCAATTTTTAAAGTCTGCTCGTAATTTTCAGACATGAAATCAGAAATCACAAAGACAATTGCTTTCTTTTTCTGAGTTCCTGATAAAAATTTTAAAGCTGCTCCAACATCTGTTTTATGGCTTTTTGGTTCGAATTCGATTAATTCACGAATTATACGCAAAACGTGTGAACGACCTTTTTTTGGCGGAATATACAATTCTACATTGTCAGAAAATAATATTAAACCAATTTTGTCATTATTTTGTGTAGCCGAAAAAGCCATCGTTGCCGCAATTTCGGTGACGATGTCTTTTTTAAATTGACTTTTTGAACCAAAACCCTCTGAACCCGAAATATCTACCATTAAAACCATGGTCAATTCGCGTTCTTCTTCAAAAACTTTTACGTGGGCTTCGTTATAGCGTGCAGTTACATTCCAATCGATGTTACGAATGTCGTCGCCATATTGGTATTGACGTACTTCACTAAAAGTCATCCCGCGCCCTTTAAATGAAGAGTGGTATTCTCCCGAAAAGATGTGATTACTCAATCTTTTGGTTTTGATTTCTATTTTCCGTACTTTTTTTAAAAGCTCTTTTGTATCCATTTTATTTGTTTAAAGTTTAAAAGTTTCAAGTTTCAAGTTTGCTTTACAACAACCTGAAACTTGAAACATTAAACAAATTTTTAAGGTACTTCAATCTCGTTTACGATTTTGTTGATAATGTCTACAGAAGTAATATTTTCGGCTTCAGCCTCATATGTTATCCCAACTCTGTGACGTAGAACATCGTGTACAACTGCGCGAACATCTTCTGGAATTACATATCCACGACGTTTGATGAAAGCATAACATTTTGCTGCATTAGCAAGATTGATACTTCCACGAGGTGATGCTCCAAAACTAATAAGAGGTTTTAAGTCTGCAAGTTTGTACTTCTCTGGATAACGAGTAGCAAAGATGATATCTAGAATATATTTTTCGATTTTTTCGTCCATGTAGACTTCACGAACAGCTTCTTGTGCACGTAAAATTTGTTCTACAGAAACAACAGGATTTACTTTTTCGTAAGATCCTTTTAAGTTTTGACGAATTACAAAACGCTCTTCGTCAATTTTTGGGTAATCAATTACAGTTTTAAGCATGAAACGGTCAACTTGCGCTTCCGGAAGTTGGTATGTTCCTTCTTGCTCAACAGGGTTTTGAGTTGCAAGTACTAAAAACGGACGATCAAGTTTGAAAGTGGTATCGCCAATAGTTACTTGTTTTTCCTGCATCGCTTCCAAAAGTGCTGACTGAACCTTTGCCGGAGCACGGTTAATCTCATCGGCAAGGACGAAATTAGCGAAGATTGGTCCTTTTTTAATTGAAAACTCGTTTGCTTTGATGTTATAAATCATCGTTCCAACAACATCGGCAGGCAATAAGTCAGGAGTAAACTGAATACGGCTGAACGAACCCTGAACGGCTTGTGACAAAGTATTTATCGCTAAAGTTTTTGCTAATCCCGGAACACCTTCAAGCAAAATGTGACCTTGACCAAGAAGTCCAATTAACAAACGCTCGACCATATGTTTCTGGCCCACAATAACTTTGTTCATCTCCATTGTAAGAAGGTCTATAAAAGCACTTTCTCTTTCAATTTTCTCATTTATCGCTCTAATGTCTAAAGTCGTTGTATTTTCTTCCATATAAATATTTTTAAAACCTTTTTAAAACGTTGATTTTTATGCCTTACTTTTGAGAGTGCAAATTGAATATTTTTTGAGAAGTAAGATGTTAAAGAATGGTTAAAACTTCGACCAAAGACCTAATTTTAAGGACGAATTGGGAATCTATTTTTATATTTTTAAGAACTTTGATGATTATGCTTCAGAAAAGCATATTTATTACCAAAAATAACGCAGAAAAACCATGAGTAAAACAACATTATCGCCTATAATTTCGGGCACTATGAATTGGGGAGTTTGGGATAAAAACCTTACACTTAAAGAAATGGAAAATATGATACAGATTAGTATCGAAAACAAAATTACAACTTTTGATCACGCCGACATTTACGGTGCTTATACTACTGAAGCTGATTTTGGAAAAGCATTTCAAGCCAGCAAGATTGCCCGCGAAAAATTACAATTAATTACCAAATGCGGTATTCAGATGGTTGCTGAAAAACGTCCGGAGAACAAAATCAAATACTACGATTATTCTAAAGATTACATCATTTGGTCTGTTGAGGAATCTTTAAAGAAGTTGAAAACAGATTATGTTGATGTCTTTTTATTGCACAGACCAAGTCCATTAATGCAAGCGGATGAAATTGCTGAAGCGGTTGAAAAATTAAAATCGGAAGGAAAAATTATTGATTTTGGACTTTCAAATTTCACAAGTTCTCAAACCGAATTAATTCGTCAGAAAACAGAAGTTAGCTATAATCAGGTACAATTTTCGGCTACACATTTTGAAGCAATGACAGATGGAAGTTTAGATTATATGCAAACACACGGAATTCGTCCGTTGTCATGGAATCCGCTTGGAACAGTTTTTAGAGAAGACACGAAAAAAACACGTCGTCTAAAAAAATTGTTTGCTGAGTTGGTTCAAAAATATGGTTTTGGATCTGATACGCTTTTATTAGCCTGGATTTTAAAACATCCTGCAGGAGTTATTCCAATTGCAGGAACAGTAAATGTTGCCAGAATTCAATCTTTAATGAAAGCTGTTGAATTAGAAATGGACAAAGAAGACTGGTTTGCAATCTGGACAGAAAGTATGGGCGACGATGTAGCTTAATTTTTAGTATTCAGCTAAATGCAATTAAAAAATATTAGCCACAGATTTTACAGATTAAACGGATTAATACCGATTCTTAAAATTTGGTACAATTAAAAATATTTGCCACAGATTAAAATGATTCACAGAGATTGGAAAATCTATATAATCCTTTTAATCTGTGGCTAAAAAAAATAAAAAACAAGAATGAAAAAAACAGTTTTAATTACTGGAGCTACAAGCGGAATTGGAAAAGCAACCGCACAAATCATGGCTAAAAATAACTATAAAGTTGTCCTTTGCGGAAGACGTATTGATCGTTTGGCAGAATTGGAAAAAGAACTTTCGGCTTTTACAGAAGTGCATTCTTTGTCTTTTGATGTTCGTGATAAAAATGCGACTTTTGATAGTATTAATAATTTGCCTGAAGAGTTTTCGACAATTGATGTTTTAATTAATAATGCCGGAAATGCACATGGTTTAGATCCAATTCAAACCGGAAATGTTGACGATTGGGATGCGATGATCGATATCAATGTTAAAGGACTTTTGTATGTTTCTAAAGCGATAATTCCGCAGATGGTTGAAAGAAAGTCTGGGCATATTATCAATATTGGTTCAATTGCTGCAAAAGAAGTTTATCCAAATGGAAATGTATATTGTGCTTCAAAACATGCTGTTGATGCAATCAGTAATGGAATGCGAATGGATTTGAATCCGTACGGAATTAGAGTTGGAGCAATTCATCCCGGAATGGTAGAAACGGAGTTTAGCGAAGTACGCTTTAAAGGTGATTCTGAACGAGCTTCATCTGTGTATAAAGGTTGGGATGCATTACAGGCTGAAGATATTGCAGATATTATTCATTTTGTAGTTTCAAGAAAATATCACGTAAATATTTCTGATTTAATTGTTTTACCAACAGCTCAGGCTTCGGCAACAATCGTTAAGAAGAATTAAAAGTATTATTTATTTCTATTATTTATTATTAAAAATATGGCGAATTATAATTCTTTTGAAGAAATGGTAATTTATAAATTGGCAAGAGAACAAAGTAATCAAGTTTGGGATTTAATTTTAACAACAGCTTTAGGTCAGGATTATAAGTTGAGAGAACAGATTAATGGCTCTTCAGGTTCAGTAATGGATAATATTGCAGAAGGTTTTGGTCGAGGTGGTAACAAAGAATTTATAACTTTTTTGAGTTACTCGAGAGGTTCATGTTACGAAACAAAGGCTCAGTTGCAAAGATGTTTTGACAGAAAACATATTAATGAAAGTACATTTTTAGAATTAAATATTAAAGCTCAAAGTATAATTGATCAGATTTCTAAATTCATGAATTACTTAAAAGCTTCAGAAAGAAAAGGTTCAAAATACGATTGATTAATAAATTGAAATATGAAAATGAATATTGAGCAATCAGAAAAATAAATAATAGAAATAAAAAATAAAAAATATCTTCATGATCAATAAGCGCCTTTTAATAAAAAATCTCCTCGCTCATAATGACGAGAGCAGTTTTTATGATAAAAAAAGGCAGCTGAATTTGCATTCCCGTGAAGGAAAAGGAAAGTTCCTGAAACACATTTGCGCATTATCAAATTCAAATCCAACCAATAATTCTTATATAGTTGTAGGTGTTGAGGATCACGACAATGAAATTGTAGGCGATGACTTTTTTGACGATAGCCGAATTCAGAATCTTGTTAATGCTTTTCTGGAAAATCCTCCTAAAATTCAATATGAAAATGTACCATTCCCGAATCTTCCAAAAGATAAAGTGATTGGATTAGTAACGATTAAACCTAAAAGTAAAATCTCTTATTTTAAAAAAGGAATTCATACGATCGTTGCGAATAGTGTTTTTATTCGGCGAGGAAGCAACTCGGTTCCGATTGAAGGAGAAGTCGAAAAGAATTATCAGAATACAGAAACCGTAATTGGAATCGAAAATAGTTCCCGAAACAGTATTCAATATACGTTAGACGGAGTTATAGATTTTATGAATTTCAGACACAAAGACATGTCGCCTAAATATCATGTTTTTAAAGAATTGTTTGTAATTTGTTGGGCTGGAGTTCCTAAAAAATCCAGAGATAAAACCTTTTTATCCCGCGTAGATATTGAATTAATCAACGAGCAAATTAAACTTTTTTATTCGGCTCAGGATGTTGTTACGATTGTTTTTGATGACGATAGTTTTACGATAACCGAATATGTTCCGTTGGGTTTAAATGATAAAACAAGTTATTATCCTTTAGAGAAACAAACGATTCATTTTTTCGATAACGGATATTATAAAATTGATCGCGAAATGCTTTTTCAACCTCCGGAATTCAACCGAAAAATGTTGTATCATATTTATAATGCAAATATGGCTTTGCTTCAAAAACTTCAAAAAGGCATTGTTTTATCAGATCGCGAATTAAAAGATCTGGAGAATCTTCCGTCGACTTTTATGATTTGTTATTTGAATGGTTTTGATGATGCAAAACAGAAATTAATTGATGCGAAGTTGCTTCTGAAACCTTTTGGGAATATTTATTTATCTTTTAAAGAAGCGTTGAGGATTCTTCGAAAGATGAAGTACGATTTTCAAGAAGGTTTAAAATAGAGGGACAAAGGTTCAGAGGTGCAAAGCGACAAAGGTTTTTTGAATAGGCTCCAGCTTTAGCTGGAGATCATGATTCAGTATTGTAAATAGGCTTTAGCCAAATTTTTTCTCAAACAAAATCATTGATATTTCAAATACTGATTGACTTCATCATATGGAAATAAAAGTTCTTTTGGGCCATCTGCATATGAAGCGGCTTCATAAGAGTTGTAATATAAAAGTAAACCTTCGTCTGTATAAAAAATATTCTGAGGTAATTGAAACTTGTCATTTTCAAACATTAATCCGCTCGCATTGATGTTGGCTTTTGTTGGAATATGATATTTTGCTCTGAATTCCTTTTCGGCGAAAGCCTTAAATCCTTTTTCATCTTTAAATAACTGATCGCTAAAAATGGTTTTTCCGGTTTTAGTGTTAAAAAGCAAAGATCTTAGTCCTTGATAACCATGTGCGCCGCCGGTAAAAGTATAATGATCGATTTTGATATTTAAGATCTGATCGGATTTAAACACAATATCTCCTTTTATTTTTCCTTCCCAGCCAAAAGTTTCGCTTGGAAATTTCTTGTGCATTTCTTCAAAAGAAGTAATAAAAGAAGCTGTTAATGTTTTATAATCATTCACTTTTGCATGATCTTCGCCAAAATAAACGATCTCTTTTATTACAGCAAAAACTTTTTTATTGATGCTGTCTGCTACTATCGGAATATTTTTTGCGATAGGAACATCTATGGTAATTTTTGGGCAATCATTTTTGCAAGGAATAGTCGATTCTTTTTCAAATGTTTCATTTTCAAAGGAAAGCTCTTTGCTACAACTTGTCAGAATTACAAGCAAAAAGACTAAAAAAGTGTAATGTCTCATATCAAAAAGTGTTAATTATATACAAAGGTAAGAAGTTGTTTCAGGATTAAAATAAATTAAACGGTAAATTTGTACCACAATTAAGCATTTAAAATTTGTAACTATATGAAATTCAATACTAAAGTAATACATGGTGGTCAACATCATGATCCAAGTACAGGAGCAGTTATGCCTCCGGTGTATCAAACTTCAACATTTGTTCAGACTAGTCCGGGGAAACCGTTGGCTGATTATGAATATAGCCGAGCTTCAAATCCAACTCGTACAGCTTTAGAAAACGCTTTGGCTAGTATCGAAAATGGTACGCGCGGATTGGCATTTTCATCTGGTTTGGCAGCGACAGATTGTGTTTTAAGATCATTTAAAGCCGGAGATGAAATCATTGCTATGGATGATTTATATGGAGGAACTTATAGAATGTTCTCTCGAATTTATAAAGATTCAGGAATTAAGTTCCATTTTGTTGATATGACTGATATTGAAAAATTGAAATCATTAATCAACGAAAACACAAAATTGGTTTGGGTAGAAACACCTACAAATCCGTTAATGAAATTGGCAGACATTCAGGAAGTGGCAAAAATCACGAAAGCTAATAATATCTTGTTTGCTGTAGATAATACTTTTGCAACGCCATATTTGCAAAAACCTCTTGATCTTGGAGCTGATATTGTTATGCACTCTGCTACAAAATATCTTGGAGGACATTCTGATGTTATTGCGGGAGCTTTAATTGTAAAAGATGAAACTTTAGGAGAACAATTACATTTTCAACAATTTGCAACTGGAGGAACACTTGGGCCAATGGATAGTTTCTTGGTTTTGAGAGGAATTAAAACACTTTCGTTAAGAGTACAAAGACATTGTGAAAACGGAGAAAAAGTAGTTGAATATTTAAGTAATCATCCTAAAATCGATACTGTTTATTATCCAGGATTAAAAAGTCATCCGTTTCATGAAATTGCTAAAAAGCAAATGAAAGCTTTTGGCGGAATGGTTTCTTTTACTTTTAAATCAGGTAAAAAAGAAGATTCGATTACGTTTTTAGAGAAACTAAAAGTTTTTACTTTGGCAGAATCTCTTGGAGGAGTTGAATCATTAGCAAATCATCCTGCTTTAATGACGCACGCTTCTATTCCGGCTGATAAAAGAGCAGAAGTTGGTATTACAGACGATCTTGTTCGATTGAGCGTTGGTATTGAAGATGCTGAAGATTTAATAGCAGATTTAGAGCAAGCTTTAGCATAAGAAAACAATCTATAAAATGTAAAAATCCCAAATTCCAATCTAATGATTTTGGAATTTGGGATTTTTTTTATGTTGTGGATTTCTTTAGAATTCTAAATAATAAATGTATCCTACATTAAACCAAACTTGTGAATCGTTTGATTTATTTTCTTTATAAAGATCTTTGTTAGGATTTAAACCATCAACCCAATCAGAACTAAATCCCTGATAACGGGCTTCGAACATCAGATCGCTCATTGTTGTTAGTTTGTAATGAACTCCAACACCTGCTGTTATAGAGGCGACTACACCTGACTCACTAGAGAAACCATATGGACGGCCATCTGACGGAGTTAAGTATTTTGGAAAAGTATTTTCTGGAAGTCCTAAAGTACCTAATCTGGAATCAACTTTGGTATTATAGTAACTTACCTGGAAACCTACACTTACATAAGGGCTAAAGCCACCAATTGTGTTCTCAAAATCATGAATTTTCATAAACGGAGAATACTCCAATTGAGCTCCAAGGTTAACTAAAGTAGAGCTTCCGTGCATTGCTCTAAGATGTTGTACGAGGTTTTTGAATTTTTCTCTTTCTACCCAATAACCAAAATGTTCTAAGTTGGTTTTGTTAAAAGATAATTCGGATCTAACTTTAAAGTGTTCTGTGAAAAAACTTTCTCTGTTGTTATTGGCTGAGAAATTTATAAAGTGGACAATTCCTACACCAAATCCGGTATTTCCGATATTTGTATCAAAATTATTTCTTTGGCCGTAATCGGATTGAAAAACTACAGGTCCGAATATTATTCCTACTTCTTGTGCTAAACTGGACTGACCAGTCGCAATTGTTGAGATGCCAAAGATGGCAAATAATGTGATAATTACAGGTTTGAGCATAGTTTTGGGCTTTCTAATCAGGGCAAATATATAAAAAACAAGTTCGATTCAAAACAATAAATTTGGCTATTAGAAAATAAGTAATAAAATACTTAATTTACTAACTTTAACTATGTTAATTTGATGTAAACTTAGAAGTGTAAATGTTATTTTAATCATTGTTTGAAAAATAAACAAATCTACTGCCCAGATGCAAAAAAATAACAATTTACTGTATCTTTGTGTGTTATTACGAAAACGTTTTCTCTAAACGTTTTCGTAATACATAATTGAGCAAAAAAATAAAATAATTTATTTCAAAATGGAACAAAAAATAAATGAGTTTATGGCTCTTGTAGAGTCAAAGAATCCAAACGAGCCTGAGTTTCTTCAAGCCGTTAGAGAGTTTGCAGAAACGGTAATTCCATTTATTGCAGAAAGAAAAAAATACGATGGTAAAAATTTACTTCTTAGAATTGCTGAACCAGAACGTTCTATAATATTCAGAGTTCCATGGGTGGACGATAAAGGAGAGATAATTGTAAACAGAGGTTTTAGAATTCAGATGAATTCTGCAATTGGGCCGTACAAAGGTGGAATCAGATTTCATCATTCTGTAAATTTATCAGTTTTAAAATTTTTAGCTTTCGAACAAGTTTTTAAGAATAGTCTTACTACACTTCCAATGGGTGGTGGAAAAGGAGGTTCTGATTTTGATCCGGAAGGAAAATCTGATGGAGAAATAATGCGTTTCTGTCAATCATTTATGACTGAATTATGTCGTCATATTGGTCCTGACTTAGACGTTCCTGCAGGAGATATTGGAGTTGGTGCAAGAGAAATTGGTTATTTATTTGGTCAATACAAAAGAATCAGAAACGAATTTACTGGTGTTTTAACTGGTAAAGGTCTTGCTTACGGTGGTTCTTTAATACGTCCTGAGGCTACAGGATATGGAGTTGTTTATTTTACAGATCAAATGTTACGTACTATCGGACATGAAATTAAAGGTAAAAGAGTGGCAATTTCTGGTTTTGGAAATGTGGCTTGGGGAGTTGCTTTAAAAATAAACGAATTAGGAGGAAAAGTAGTTACTATTTCTGGTCCTGATGGTTATATTCTTGATGAAGAAGGTATTTCTGGAGAGAAAATCGAGCACATGGTCGAAATGAGAGCAACTGGAGATAACAGAGCTGAAGTTTATACTCATAAATATCCAAATGCTGTTTTCCATAAAGGAAAAAGTCCATGGGAAGTAAAAGTTGATATCGCAATTCCATGTGCAACTCAAAATGAGTTAAACGGTGATGACGCTAAGAAACTTATTGATAATGGAGTTTTATGTGTGACTGAAGCTGCAAATATGCCTTCTACTTTAGATGCTATTAAATTATTCCTTGATAATAAAGTATTATTTGCTCCTGGAAAAGCTGCAAATGCTGGAGGAGTTGCTGCATCTGGATTAGAAATGACACAAAACTCTATTCGTCTAAACTGGACGAGTGAAGAAGTTGATTTAAGATTAAAAGATATCATGGTTGGAATTCACAACCAATGTAAAAAATATGGTGCTGGAGAAGATGGTTATGTAAACTACGTAAAAGGAGCTAACATTGCCGGATTTGTTAAAGTTGCCGATGCTATGCTTGCACAAGGTGTAGTATAATTTTAATTGAAGATTTTTTTTAAGCCTTCATTTTTCGCAAAGAAAAATGAAGGCTTTTTTAATTTTGTGTTAAATCCATAGATGCAGTTTGTTCATTATTAAGAAAAGAATAATTCTTCTTAATCTATTAAAGGTTCAAAAAAGAACTTTATTTAAAGTAGAACAAAAATCAAATACTTTCGTTTGTAGTATATTTGTCTATCTGAATATGTCAAATAATGAAGAATAAGTTTCTGTATATTTTATTTTTATTACTGTTTCAATTTAATTTCGCTCAGAGTAAATTGTCTTGGGAAGGTTATTTTTCGTTTAACGAAATAAAAGATATTTCAGAATCTTCAACTACAGTTTTTGCTGCTTCAGAGAATGCTTTGTTCTCTAAAAACTCGGCTACAAATGTTGTCAAAACAACTACGACAATCGATGGACTTTCGGGTCAGACTATTTCGGCGGTTTATCATAGCGATGCATTCAAAAAAACTATTGTTGGTTATGAAAACGGTTTAATGATTGTAATCAACGAAACCGACGGAAGCATGCTGAAAGTTGTCGATATCATTAACAAACAATTATCGCCAAGCATAAAAAGAATTAATAATTTTATGGAACATAATGGTTTGCTTTATGTTTCATGCGATTTTGGAATAGTACAATTCAATTTGACAACTTCGCAATTTGGAGATACTTATTTTATTGGAGACAATGGCGCAGAAACCAGTGTAAAACAAACCACTTTTTTTAATGGATTTATTTACGCAGCAACTTCAACCGGAATTAAAAAAGCAGATAGTACAAACGCAAATTTAATTGATTTCAACCAATGGCTTCTTGTGAATCCTGGCGATTGGTCAAGTGTAGAAGCTTTTGATACAGAACTTATCGCAATAAATTCAGCGGGATATATTCATCGTTTCAACTCCAATACATTTGTTGGATTTCTGCAGCTTTCACAGCCTTCTGTAGATATGAGAGCAAAAAATCACAATTTGTTTATTACGATACCAAATTCGGTTTACGTTTATAACAATCAAATGGTTTTGAATCGTCAAATTTCAAATGCACAAGTTTTGGATAATAGTCTAAATTTTACTTGTGCTACTGCTGTTGGCGATATGATTTTCATCGGAACAAAAGAAAAAGGTTTATTCTCTTCGACGCTTGCAGGAGTTTCTGCTTTTGTAGATAATACGCCTACGGGACCAGTTCGAAATAATATCTTTTCTTTCGATGTTTCTCCAAATGTATTATGGGCTGTTTATGGAGATTATAATATTTCTTATGATCCATATCCATTAGATACTTACGGTATTAGTAGATATAATTCTTCTGGTTGGTTAAATATTCCTTATTCAGAAGTTTATGATGCAAAATCAATAACACGTATTTTGATTAATCCCAAGAATGAAAAACAAGTTTATGCAAGTTCTTTTTTTTCAGGATTAGTAAAGATTGAAGATGATGTGCCTAATTTTTTATATAATGAAAAAAACAGCGGTCTTGAAAGTCTTACTTATGCCGGACCAGATTATAAAGATGTTCGAATCAACGGAAATGCTTTTGATAAATCCGGAAATCTTTGGATAACCAATAGCCGAATTAAAAACGGTTTAAAGGTTTTTAAAGCAAATGGACAATGGCAAAGTTATGATACAAGTACAATTTTGGCTAAACCGGAAGACGTTAGTTATTCAAATATCGCTATTGATAAAAATAGCACCAAATGGATTTCTACCAATAGAGATGGTGTGATTGCTTTTAATGAAAGTACAAATGCATTCAAAAAAATGACTTTGGGAGCTGATTCAGGAAATTTGCCTTCAGCAGATGTTAGATCTGTAGCGGTTGATACTAAAAATCAGCTTTGGATAGGAACTACAAATGGATTGAGGGTTTTGTCTAATGTTGGAAGTTTTCAATCTGAAAGTCAATTAAAAGCGAATCCTATTATTATAATGGAAGATAATCTGGCTCAGGAATTATTATATCAGCAATTTATCACTTCTATTGCGGTAGATGGATCAAATAATAAATGGATTGGAACAGCCGATTCCGGAGTTTTTATGGTTTCGCCAAATGGTCAGGAAACAAAATATCATTTTACTATAAATAATTCACCATTGCCAAGTAATGCTATAAATGATATTAAAATAAATAGTGTAAGTGGCGAAGTTTTTATTGCAACAAATAAAGGAATGATTGCTTTTAAAGGGATTGCAACACAGGCAAATGAAGATTTGAACAATGTATATATTTATCCAAATCCAGTTCGCCCAACTTATTCGGGAACAGTAAAAGTGGCAGGATTAATTGATAAAGCCAATGTTAAAATCACAGATATCGAAGGCAATCTCGTTTATGAAATCACTTCGACAGGCGGAACAATAGAATGGGACACAACCGCTTTTGGAAGATATAAAGTAGCTTCAGGAGTTTATATGGTTTTTATTTCTGCACAAGACGGAAGTGAAACTAAGGTTAAAAAAGTCATGATAATTAGATAATGTGGCAATTGAGATAATTAGATAATTGTTTAAAGTATAAGAAATCATGATTATTCGATAGTTGCCGGTCTCAGTTTTCAGTCTCGATGAAAACTTGAAACCTGAAACCTGAAACAAAATAAACAAAACAAAAATTGTTAGTCAAAACCAAAGCAATAGTAATTTCGGCATTAAAATTTCAGGAGAAAAGTTTGATCGTAAAATGTTTTACGCTTTCAAACGGCTTGAAATCTTATTTTGTGCGCGATGCTTTTTCGAGTCGGAAAGCGAGCCAGAAAATTGCTTATTTCCAGCCTTTGTCTATTCTTGAGATCGAAGCCGTTCATAAAAACAAAGGTACATTAGAAAACTTCAAAGAAATTAAATCTGCAGTTCCGTTTCAGAGTATTCATACTGATTTGATAAAAAGTACAATGGTAATGTTTCTGTCCGAAATGTTGCATTATTCAATTCAGGAAGAAGAAAAGAACGAATCGTTATTTATTTTTTTAGAAACCGCTTTAACTTGGCTTGACCATCATGACGAAATTTCTAATTTTCATTTAATTCTACTTTTAGAAGCCACCAAATATTTAGGTTTCTATCCTGATGTTTCAGAAATTGATCTTCCTCATTTCGAAATGATCGATGGTGTTTTTATACCTTTTCATGGTTTTAACGCACTTACAGAACACGAAACCAATGTGTTTAAAAAACTAATTGATTTAAAATTCGACAACGACCAAAAAGTCTTTAATGTGGCCGAAAGACAAATTTTATTGAAAATTCTAATCGATTATTACAGCTTCCATTTAGACGGTTTTAAAAGACCAAAATCACTGGAAGTTTTGCGAGAAATATTTTCTTAAAACCGATTCCTATTTTTATATATTTGTGCGTTGAATTTTATTAAATGTTAATGTTTTTCTCCTTTAATAAGTTAATTCAACAACAAAACCATACCCAAAAATATTAATTTTTTAAGAAAAAGACTACTATGAAGAAAATTACATTCTCGATTTTTTTGCTTTTATTAGTTTGCGTTTCAGCATTTTCACAAAGGAAATATGATGAAATCGTGAACACAGACAGTGCTGTACAGGATTTGGTACAGAACGGAATTACAGGAATTGTTGTTTTTAAAGAAGGGGCAACTATAAAAGGTTTGGATCCTGAAACTAAAAAAGTGGTTTGGACTTTGACCAAAGAGGATTTTGGAGGTAAATCAGCAGCGGATATCATAGCTGACACAGATCTTACAAAACTTTTTGCGGATAAAAGTTCTTTAACAAACGTTGTCGGAAGTCCTTATGTTGAAGCTTACATCAATAGTAAGTACATGATCATTAATACTGATACTGGTAAAGTAGTTTATAATTCATCAAAAGAATCTTTTTGGGTAACACAATCAGATTTTATTCCTGAAACAAATGAGTATTTGCTTACTTTGAAAAAAGATGGAGATATGGCAATCGCATTGTTGGATATGACAACTGGCGAATTAAAATGGAATACTACTGTAGACAAAGCAAAATCATTATTTAGTTTCTCTTTCAAAGAGTCAGTAAATACAAATATTGCTACAGTTCACGGATCAGTAATTTACTATTTATTATACGGAAAATTATATTCTTTTGACAGAGCGACAGGAAAGTTGAACTGGAAAGGGGAAGAAGATTATTCTAAATTCTTTTTAACTCAAAATGATAAAAACATTGTTGTTGTAAACAACACTGGAACTTTTTCGACAAAACAATATTTGAATGTTTTGAATACAGAAACAGGAAAAAGTATCTGGAAAGAATCTATCAAAACAAAAAGAGTTGTTTATCTTGAAGATTGGGGAACAAAAATATTAGTTGCTCATTACAGCGGATTTAACTTTTTTGACTTAAAAACAGGAGAAAAAATCTGGAAAAAAGATGCACGTGGAGATGGATTGAAAAGAGTAATTCCTATCGATCAGGATTTCTTATATGTTGCTGAAAACGAAATGATGTTGATCAACAAAGACGGAGAAAAACTTTGGAAAAAATTCATCGAAATTTCTGATGATAAAGAAGATCCAATTTATTACTTAGGAAAAGTTGGTGAAAAAGTAATGTACCTTACAGGAACTTACGGAAACATGGTAGATTACAAAACAGGAGTTAAACTTTGGAAACGTAATATCTCGTTTGACAAAGATCGTCCGGTTTTGCCTACTTATGATGAAGCTACAAATTCTTACTTAGTATATAATGACGAGAAATTATACAAATTTGATCCAAGTATTAGCGACAAACCAGAACCATTTGCTAAAGTAAATATCAAAAAAGAAAAAGAATTAAACAGTATTGAATTATTCCCTTGGGGAGTTGTGCTTTCTGGACCACTTGAGGTTATGGGAGTTAATATGGATGGTACAATTAAATATCACCTTACATACTCACAACCTGGAGAAGGAACAAGACGTCTTCTTAAAAGTGCTGCCATTGTTGGAAGTATCGGTTTAGGAGTTGGAGCAGGTGTAAGCGAATTTAAAGGTTCTGAGGTGACAATGACATACCGCGACTCTAGCGGAAATATGAGAACTACTGTTTTAGTGCCAGAAGATAAGAAGAATATGGATCAGGCAAAAAATTATGCAGCAGGATCAGCAGCTCTGGGAATTGTAGCGGCTAAATTTAATTCTCGTTTTAATGCTATGAAACAAAACAGAGACTACTCTTATATTTTTGCTAAAGCAGAAACAGGAGAAAAAATTCTTGTAAAAGTGAGTAAAGTAGATGGAGTTGAGGTTGATAAAATTATTTTCACAAACAACAAACCAGTTTATGAAGTAGATCCTGCGACACAAAATATTTTTTATGTGTCTGATAAATCTATTCAAATCTTCAATAAAAAATAAGAAAATTAAAACTCTAAAGCCATCAGAAGTTGTTTCTGATGGCTTTTTTTTTGCCTATGAAAAAAACGTTACTCTTAATTGCTTTGCTTGTAATTGGTTCAATTCAGGCGCAAGAAAAAATAAGCTCAAAAACGAAGAAATTTAAAATTCCCGTAATTCGATATTCAGAATTTCAAGCTCTTGATAATGTATTAACACAAACGGCTTTTTATCAAATGGATAAAGGCTTGCAAGAAGAAGAAACTAATTTAAAGAAGAACTACTTTAATATTAATGGTTTTATAAAAGATCCTGTAAATGGGAAGCTTAAATTGTATTTGACCTTTGCGATGCCCAGATATACGCAAATGAATATTGATAGTACATTTGATAAGAAAGAAAACAAATGGGTTTATAGCGCACGTTCAAATTATTTGACGAATGTAAAACTTGATGTTAAATATGGAGATAAAATTCTATTGACTAAAGATTTTGGAGGTTCAGAATCCTATTCTATAAGTGTGGGAAGTAGTCTGGGATCTATGAAAATTGCAGCTTCAGAAAATGATAAAAAAATAAGAGCCGCAGTCAAAGAATCAGATTATAGCAGTGTAGGACTTGGATTTGATAATGTTATTTATCAGGCAGCAGGAAGAATTCAGGAGTTTTTAGATTATAAATTCGGATATACAACTGATATATCTAAAGAAAGGTTCGAATTTGTGACTTCAAAAGGACATTCGGAATACAAACAAATTCTTGCTTTTGAGACGGAAATCATGGCTCAAATGGAGAAAGTAACTCTTGAAAAAGGTCTTGACGAAAAATTGCTTGCGCCACATTTGCTGTATTTAGAAAGTTTATTGGTAAAATATCCGCTTTCTCCGGCAAATGAAGACATTCGTTTTATTGTTACCAACAATTTGGCTGAAACTTATTTTTTACTTGAAAACAAAGAAAAAGCTTTGCAGTTTGCTAATTTATTGATCGAAAATGATAAGCTAGATTCAAGAGGATCCACAATTATCGAAAGAGTTAATAAAGCCAATTTTGTAGATAAAAAAATAAGAAATCACACAACTCGTTTTGCAGATCTTAAAAAGCTGGGCTTAAAAATTGAGGAAGAAAAAGAAGAATTGAGATTAGCATTTTTTGAAAAAATCGATCGCCAGGAAGCAGATTGGAATATTGAAAAAGAAAATAGAGCAGCAGCTTTAGAAAAAAGCAAAATTCAGCGTGAGAATATGCTTGATTCTATCGCGTATCAATCTAATCCGGATTTGTTGGCGAAAATCATTGCTAATTTAGGCGGAAGCGATGTTTTGAAAAAAGTTGAGAAAACACATTTGTTATCGAAACTAACTCTTGAAGAAAGTAATATTCCTCAAACAGAGGAAAGATGGGCGACAACGACAAATTATCTGTTGAAAAAGAAAATGCCTGAAACTTATTATGAAATTGTAAACGGACCAGAAGCATGGAGTCATAGCGATCGCGAAAGTGGAGTTGAGGCAAAATGGGCAAAATTACCAATGTATACTTACGGTAATCTTTCGACAAATCTGGATCCGGTTAATTTTTTAAGCGCTTTAAGACTTGACTTATGGAACAAATTAGAGCTTCAGCAAGACGAAATGGTTGACGGAAAATTGTGTTATCATTTTAATTATTTCGAAAAAACTTTGAATGCAAGTAATAGAACGATTCCTAAAACGGATTATCATCTTTTTGTAGACAAAGAGAATTTTTCGATTGTTGTAACGGAAAGAACAGAATTTGATGACGGAAACAAAAGTTTTTTCGAGCGAAAGTTGTTTAAAGATTATCGTCCTATAGCAGCTTTAAATTCAGGAAAGATTCCGCATAAAATCAATTATGAAATTGAAGATTTTTACGGAGATACTTTCTATCAGGAAAGCCGTGAAAAAGTTGAGGTAAATGCTGTTTTTGGAAATAGAATTTTTATGAAAGAAGTTTATTTCGGAGGGTTTAAATAGCCTTTTAAATTCAGAAAAAAAGAATAAAGAGAATTGGTTAGTTTTAGGATTATTTACTCAAAAAAATGAGATAAGTACCGGAAACTAATCAATTCTTTTGTTTTTGTATCTATAATCTCAACAAAAGTTTGTGAAATTTCAAGAAATTGATGGTCAATAATCCAAAATTCCTTACTTTCGCACCTCGTTTAAGAAAAGGATAAAATGAGCACAAAATTTACTGAATACAAAGGACTTGACTTGCCAACAGTAGCGTCAGAAGTACTTGATTTTTGGAAGAAAGAAAATATATTTGAAAAGAGTGTAACTACTCGCGAAGGAGCAGAGCCTTTCGTATTTTTTGAAGGTCCGCCTTCAGCAAATGGTTTACCGGGAATTCACCACGTGATGGCACGTGCGATTAAAGATATTTTTTGCAGATATAAAACTCAAAAAGGTTTTCAGGTAAAAAGAAAAGCCGGTTGGGATACTCACGGTTTACCTGTAGAATTAGGTACGGAGAAAGAACTTGGAATTACAAAAGAAGATATTGGTAAAACAATTTCTATTGAAGAATATAACGAAGCGTGTAAAAAAACCGTAATGCGTTATACTGACGTATGGAATGATTTGACCGAAAAAATGGGATATTGGGTAGATATGGAAGATCCATATGTTACTTACAAACCAAAATATATGGAGTCTGTTTGGTGGCTTTTGAAGCAAATCTATGATAAAGGTTTGTTGTACAAAGGATATACAATTCAGCCTTATTCTCCAAAAGCAGGAACAGGATTGTCTTCTCACGAAGTGAATCAGCCTGGAGCTTATAGAGATGTTACAGATACTACGATTGTAGCACAATTCAAAACTTTGCCGGAAACTTTGCCAAGCTTTTTACAAGGTTTTGGTGATATTCACATTTTGGCATGGACGACAACTCCTTGGACATTACCATCGAATACAGCTTTGACAGTTGGACCAAAAATCGATTATGTTTTAGTAAAAACATTCAATCAATATACTTTTGAGCCAATCAATGTTGTTTTGGCTAAGAATTTAGTTGGAAAACAATTCGGAAAAGGATTTTTCCTAAGTGAAGATGATGCTGATTTTGATAATGTAAAAGAAGGAGATAAAAAACTTCCGTACAAAATTTTAGCAGAAGCAAAAGGAGCTGATTTAGTAGAGATTCGTTACGAGCAATTATTACCGTACGTATTACCTTATCAAAATGCTGAGAACGCATTTAGAGTAATTGCCGGAGATTTCGTTACGACAGAAGACGGAACGGGAGTTGTACATACTGCTCCAACTTTTGGTGCTGATGATGCTAAAGTAGCAAAAGAAGCTAAGCCGGAAGTACCGCCAATGTTGGTTCTTGACGAAAGCGGAACACCAGTTCCATTAGTAGATTTACAAGGAAAATTCACTTCACATTTAGGTGAATTAGCTGGTAAATACGTGAAAAACGAATATTATGATGCAGGACAAGCGCCAGAGCGTTCTGTCGATGTTGAAATTGCTATTCGATTAAAAGAAGAAAATAAAGCCTTTAAGGTTGAAAAATACGTACATAGTTATCCACACAGTTGGAGAACTGATGAGCCGTTATTATATTATCCACTAGACTCTTGGTTCATAAAAGTAACCGATGTAAAAGATAGAATGTTCGACCTGAACGAAACTATCAATTGGAAGCCTAAGTCTACTGGTGAAGGACGTTTTGGGAATTGGCTTAAAAATGCCAACGACTGGAACTTATCTCGTTCTAGATATTGGGGTATTCCGTTGCCAATTTGGAGAACTGAAGACAAAAAAGAAGAAGTTCTTATTGGTTCTGTAGAAGAATTGTACAATGCGATTGAAAAATCTATCGAAGCAGGTTTTCAAAAAGAAAATCCGTTTAAAGGTTTTGAAATCGGAAATATGGCTGAATCAAATTATGATTTAATCGACTTGCATAAAAATGTAGTGGATCAAATTACTTTAGTTTCGGCTTCTGGACAACCAATGAAACGCGAAAGTGATTTAATTGATGTTTGGTTCGATTCTGGAGCAATGCCTTATGCACAATGGCATTATCCTTTTGAAAACAAAGATAAAATTGACGAGAATAAAGATTTTCCGGCGAACTTTATCGCTGAAGGTGTCGATCAGACTCGTGGATGGTTTTATACCTTACACGCAATCGGAACTTTGGTTTTTGATAAAGTAGCTTATAAAAATGTAGTTTCGAATGGTTTGGTTTTAGATAAAGACGGAATAAAAATGTCTAAAAGTAAAGGGAACACTATTGATCCTTTTAAAACCATTGCAGAATTTGGTCCGGATGCCACACGTTGGTATATGATTATGAACGCAAATCCTTGGGATAACTTAAAGTTTGACCTTGAAGGAATTGCTGAGGTTCGTCGTAAATTCTTCGGAACTTTATATAATACCTATTCATTCTTTTCGTTATATGCGAACATTGATGGGTTTAAATACGCTGAAGCGGAAATTCCGTTAAACGAAAGACCGGAAATCGATCAATGGATTATATCTGAATTACATTCTTTAATAAAATTTGTTGACGAATGTTACGAAGATTACGAACCAACAAAAGCGGCGAGAGCTATTTCTGATTTCGTTCAGGAAAACTTAAGTAACTGGTACGTTCGTTTATGTCGTCGTCGTTTCTGGAAAGGTGAATATGCTCACGATAAAATTGCAGCTTATCAAACGCTTTATACTTGTCTGTTAACGATCAGTAAATTAAGCGCTCCGATCGCTCCTTTTTTCATGGATAAATTGTACCGGGATTTGACAAGTTCGACAGAATCTGAGCAATATAGCAGTGTTCACTTGGCTGAGTTTCCAAAATTTGTCGAAAACTTTGTTAATAAAACGTTAGAGAGCAAAATGCAGAAAGCGCAAACCATCTCCTCTTTGGTTTTATCGCTTCGTAAAAAGGAAATGATTAAAGTACGTCAACCTTTGCAAAAGGTAATGATTCCAGTACTTGACGAGAATCAGAGAGCTGAAATTTTAGCTATTTCTGATCTTGTAAAAGCCGAAGTAAACGTTAAAGAAATTATACTTTTAGACGATGATTCTGGTATATTAGTAAAGCAAATTAAACCTAATTTTAAAGCGCTGGGACCACGTTTTGGTAAAGATATGGGTCTGATTTCCAAAGAAATACAATCTTTTTCGGCAGATCAGATTAATCAATTAGACAAGCAAGGCACGCTAGATATTGTTATTGCTGGAAATAATGTAACTTTATCACTAGAAGACGTCGAAATAACATCGCAGGATATTGAAGGTTGGTTGGTTGTAAATTCAAACGGAATTACGGTTGCGCTTGATATTACAATCTCGGAAGAACTAAAAAGCGAAGGAATCGCCAGAGAACTGGTAAACAGGATTCAAAATATCCGTAAAGATTCCGGATTTGAGGTTACCGATAAAATTAAGGTTCAAATAAAAAGGAATGGTATCTTAGAAGATGCGGTTCTAAAAAATGAAGACTATATTAAGTCTGAGACATTAACAGATGATTTGGTTTTTGTGGACGCTTTAGAAAACGGCACAGAAATTGAGTTTGATGATATTAAAACATTGATATTAATTTCAAAATAATATAATACCATGATAGATGAAATTACAAGATACTCTGATGCTGACTTAGCAGAGTTCAAAGAAATAATTCAAGTTAAAATACAAAAAGCACAAGCCGATCTGGATTTAATAAAAAGTGCTTACATGAACGATTTGAATAACGGAACAGATGATACTTCTCCAACTTTTAAAGCATTTGAAGAAGGAAGCGAAACAATGTCTAAAGAAGCAAACTCTCAGTTAGCAATTAGACAAGAAAAGTTTATACGCGACTTAAAAAACGCTCTATTCCGTGTTGAAAACAAAACGTATGGTATTTGCAAAGTAACAGGTAAATTAATTGGTAAAGAAAGGCTTAAAATCGTTCCTCATGCTACAATGAGTATCGAAGCTAAAAACTTACAACGATAATCTACTTCTAAATACAAATAAGCGCTCCTTTTAGGGGCGTTTTTTTTGTTTAATGTTTTACGAAACTGTTTAAAGATTGGGTTTTTTTATTTTGAAAGAAATTATTTATAATTATTACAAATAAGCCAAAATAAAGAGTATGTGTTTTTGTAAGAAGATCGAAACGCAGGAAGATTGCGGGTGGAAGGGTATATTTTAATTAGAACTGTTCATAATCTGAACAGTTCTAATTAATAAAAAACGAAGTTTATTACGCTAGGTTTTTCTCTAAGTCTAATTTGTGTTTTCTTAAAATAGCTCTCGTCATTCCTAAATTTGCTTTTGTAGAATCTGCCGCAAGATAAATCATGAATTTTTTGTTAGGAGAAATATCGATAATATGAATTTGATTTGATAATGTAATCAAAATATCTTCGATTTCCTGATTTAGGTTTAAGGCTTTTACGGCGCTTAATTTTGCTTTTACAACTTCAAGGTTGTAAGCTGCAGCAAGTTCAGGATCAAAACCTGGGTCTATTGTTAGATTTCCAAAGCTTAGTCCTGATTCAATTTCGGTTACAGCTACTGCAATAAAGCCGTTTACGTTAGTTTTCATTTCATTTAAAAACACGTTTAAGAAGTCGTTACTCATAGTTTAGTGGGTTTGTTGGGTTAATAGATTTATGTTATTTTAATAGGGAATTTTTGCTTAGTTCGGCTGCTACTTCATCTGTTGAACGCATTAATAAGCCCAGATTGCTTCCGTCTCTGGAAAAAGCAATTATAAAATTTGTGCCGCTTATTTTATTTCCAATTACAACTCCTTCAGAGGTTTTCAGGAAGAGTTGTTTTAGTGCTCCCTTATCTAAGTCGATTAAGAATTTCTCGCTCATCGATAAGATTGCTGCGCTCATTGCTGCAATGCTGTCTCCGTAATCCAAGTGAAGAGAAGTGATTAGTTTTCCTTTTCCATTTAGAATTAATGCAGCGCTGGATTTTGTGTTCACTAAAAAATCGTTCAAGGTGGTTGTGATTTCATTCATATTTTGTAGGATTTAGGAGAGTGATTAAAAATAATTCGTTTTTGTATGTTTGGTGTGATAAATATAGCTTTTTTAGCTAAACAAATGTTAATTTTTATTAACAAATTTAAATTAATTTATGTATTATTGTAATACCCAATTATGAATGATTTTATTTATTCACTATAAACAACTTGTACTATGGCTAAAGTATTGAAATTTAAAGAGGTGAACTTTGATGTTGAGAGTAGAATGAAAGAATTTGAAAAATTACGAATCAAGTTCAAAGCTGATGTAAAAAAGGCTGAGGCCAAAAAAGCAACTGCCGGAAAAGAAGGCAAGGGATTGCTTAAGTCGATATCGGATTTCTTTGCAGATAGTCCAAAAGCACCAGCTAAAGCAGTTGTTAAAAAATAGAATATAGTATAGAATTAAAACTGAACAATACAGGTTTGGTTTTATTACAAAAGAATTAACGCTCCATAAGGGGCGTTTTTTTTGATTAAATTGTTACTTTTGCGCATCAAAAAAATTTAAAATGACATTACGAAAAGCGTATTTCCTTATATTCTTAGTTTTAATTGTTGATCAGCTTTCAAAAATCTATGTAAAAACAAACTTTGTTTTAGGTGAAGAAGTTGTTATTGCTGATTGGTTCAGAATTCATTTTATTGAAAATGAAGGAATGGCTTGGGGAACAAAGATTCCCGGAGAATACGGTAAATTGATTTTGACAGTTTTTAGGATCTTCGCCGTTTTCGGAATTGGATATTGGTTAGCTGATGCTATAAAAAAGCGTCATTCTACTTATTTGATAGTTGCTATTGCATTAATCTTTGCCGGTGCAGCAGGAAATATTATTGATTCTGTGTTTTACGGAGTGATTTTCGATGACAGTACACATAGTTTAGCAACTCTTTTCTCGCCAACTCCATACGGATCATGGTTTCATGGATTAGTAGTAGATATGTTTTATTTTCCTATTTGGGAAGGGAATTTGCCAACTTGGTTACCGATTTTTGGAGGTAAACATTTTGCTTTTTTCAATGCAATTTTCAATGTAGCCGATATGGCGATTTCAACAGGAGTTGGAATCTTATTGGTTTTTAATAAAAGAGCATTTCCTAAAACAGCATAATTAGGTTTTAAAAATCTAAAATATAAATTCCAAATTCCAATATTTGAAGCGTTCATTGCTTACAGATATTGGAATTTGGAATTTTACATAATTGGGTTTTAATATTTATTGTGTTATTTTTACCGTACGAAAAACCAAACTTATGCAAAGTCCGTCTTTCTCTATATATGATGCATCTGCAGGATCGGGAAAGACCTATACATTGGTTAAGGAATATCTCAAAATTATTCTTTCGTCTCCCAAAAATGATGCTTATCGAAATATTCTCGCCATAACTTTTACCAACAAAGCGGTTCATGAAATGAAAAACCGTATTGTTGGAAGCTTGTCTGAGTTTGCCAAAGAACAGCCTTCTGCGAAAGCAGTCGATTTAATGGAAGACTTGTCTCGCGATACAGGACTTTCGGTAATTAAAATCAAAACAAAATCGCAAAGTATTATTAAGCATCTTATTCATAATTATGCTGCTTTTGATATTTCTACAATCGACAAATTCACGCATAAAGTGATACGTGCTTTTGCGCACGATCTAAATTTGCCAATGACTTTTGAAGTTACATTGGATACTGAAAATTTACTAATCGAAGCCGTTGATGCAATTATCGCTCAGGCCGGACAAGATGAAACTTTGACAAAGTTGCTGATTGATTTCACAATGGAAAAAACCGATGACGATAAAAGTTGGGATGTTTCGCGTGAAATTTTGGAAACCGGAAGATTGGTTTTAAATGAAAATAATCGAAATGAGATTTTGCATTTTCAGGATAAATCGATCGAAGAATTTGTCGAAATAAAAAAGAAAATGCTAGTTCTGTGTAAAGATCTGGAATCTGAAAATGAAACTTTTGCAACAGAAGCACTTTCTTTAATTGATAAAAACGGAATTGATTTAAAATCATTTTCCCGAGGAACTTTTCCGAATCATTTAGAAAGTATTCGTGATGGGAAATTTAATCCCCGAAATAAAACCTTTCATGAATTCGATGATATTGCGATTAATAAAACTGCTAAAGACAGAGCTTTAATCGAAAATATAATTCCGGAACTACTTCAGATTCTGGAGAAAATTTATAAAAACTTCGAAAAGAGAGATTTCTATAAAGCCTTTCTAAAAAATATAACACCGCTTTCTCTTCTGAATACTGTAAGTAATGAGTTAGCGAAAATTCAATCAGAACAAAACGTTTTGTCAATTTCTGAATTTAATGCGATTATCCATCGTGAAATTCAGAATCAACCAGCGCCTTTTATTTATGAACGTTTAGGGGAGAAATATCGTCATTTTTTTATTGATGAATTTCAGGATACTTCAGAAATGCAATGGCAGAATTTGATTCCGCTTATACATAACTCGCTTTCGGGGGAAGATGATTTTGGAAACAAAGGTACTTTGATGATCGTTGGAGATCCAAAACAATCTATTTATCGATGGAGAGGAGGAAAGGCTGAGCAGTTTATCGAATTAGGGAAAGAAGAAACTTCTTTTTTTAATCATGAAAAAGTAGTTAAACATCTCGATACAAATTATAGAAGTTATAGCGAAGTAATTGATTTTAATAATGCCTTTTTTAAGTTAATTGCAGCTGAATTTTCGAACGAAGATTATAAGGATTTGTATGAAAATCATAGTTTTCAGAATTCAAACTCGAAAAAAGGTGGTTTTGTAAATATTTCTTTTCTGCCAATAATTGAAAAAAATGAAGGAGACGACGAAGAAGTAGTTGAAAAATCAGATTTGTATGTTTTGGCAACTTTAAATACAATTCAAAAAGTAATTCGTGAAGGTTTTGAATATAAAGACATCGTAATTTTAACTCGTAAAAGAGATCAGGGAATTGCAATTGCTAATTATTTGACAGAACAGAATATTCCGCTTTTGTCTTCGGAAACCTTGATGATTCAAAATGCGACCGAAGTTCGGTTGATTGTTTACTTATTGAAATATTTAAATAATAGCGCCGATTTAGAATCGAAAGCTAACTTTTTGCATTTTTTGGCAACGCATAAAGAAACAAATATGCCAATCCACGATTTTATAGCGATGGGAATGGCAAAAAAGTTTGAAACTGATTTCGAAAAATGGCTTTTGACTTTTGATGTTTCGCTTTCTTTCGAAGACGTTCGTAAAAAATCATTGTACGAAGCAGTTGAGATTATTATTTCAAAGTTTGTACTTCCTTCGGAAGGAAATGCATATATCCAGTTTTTTCTGGATATTGTTCTGGAAAGAGATATTAGAAATCAGGCAGGAATAGCTGATTTTTTATATTTTTGGGATAAAAACGGAGAGCGATTTAGTATTCCTTCCCCAGAAGGGAATAATGCTGTTCGAATTATGACCATTCATAAGTCAAAAGGTTTGGAGTTTCCTGTGGTTATTATGCCTTTCGCAGAAGAAGATTATAATCGAAAGCCAAAAGATAAATTGTGGCTGGATACAGAAGATTCAGGTTTGGATATTCCAAAAGCCTTAATTGATAATAGTAGTGCGGTTGAAGGTTTTGGAGAAAGTGCATCAGCGGTTTTTAATTTGAAGAAGCAAGAGGAATTGCTTGATAATGTTAATGTTTTGTATGTTGCGTTGACTCGGGCAGAAGAACAGTTGTATGTGATTTCTCAATCGATAAAAGAACGAAAAGATGGTGATTTTCCATATAACATGGCTTCTTTCTTTATTAAATATTTAATTAGCGAAGGAGTTTACGATCCTGAGAAGTTAGAATATGATTTCGGAAATAAGACAAGGCTTTCGGCTTCAAGTAAATCTGTAGATTTAGTAAAACCGATTCCTGTAGTTTCAGAAGTTTTAAATCCGAAGAATATAAAAATTGCGCAGCGAGAAGCTTTAATGTGGGGAACGCATCAGCAAGAAGCTATTTCTTACGGAAATGTTGTGCATGAGATTTTGGCTTTTGTCAAAGATAAATCTGATGTGGATTTGGCAATTACAAAAGCCCTTGAAAATGGTTTGATTAAAGTTGATCAGGTAGAAATGGTTTCAAAAACACTTCAGGAAATTGTAAATCACTCTGAATTGAGTTTTTGTTTTGATGGAAATTATTTGATTTTAAACGAACAGACAATAGTTCAAAAGGAAGGGAAAATTTTAAAACCGGACAGAATTGTATTGACAAAGAATAATGAAGCTTATCTTTTGGATTATAAAACCGGAGCAGTTAATTCTAAATATGCACAGCAACTTCAGGAATATCAGGATGCTATTGAAGATTTAGGGTACAAAGTGTTAAAAAAAGCGCTGGTATATATAGGAACAGAAATCGATGTAGTAAATTTGTGAAAAAATTAATCAGATGTTAAAGGATTAACGGGGTTTTTGATGCCTTAAAGTGTTAATATTTAACGTTTTAAATATAGTAAAATGTACGGTAAAATTAAAGAGCATTTGCAAAGTGAGTTGCAAACTATTGAAGAAAATGGAATTTTCAAAAAAGAACGTATTATAACATCTGCGCAAGATGCTGAAATTACGATTTCTACAGGAGAAAAGGTTTTGAACTTTTGTGCTAATAACTATTTAGGACTTTCTTCTCATCCAGAAGTTATTCAGGCAGCTAAAGACGCTATGGATACACACGGTTTCGGAATGTCGTCGGTTCGTTTTATTTGCGGAACGCAGGATATTCATAAAACTTTGGAGAAAAAGATCTCTGATTTTTATGGTACAGAAGATACGATTCTTTATGCAGCTGCATTTGATGCAAATGGTGGAGTTTTCGAGCCTTTATTAGGAGAGAATGATGCTATTATTTCAGATAGTTTAAATCACGCTTCTATTATAGATGGTGTTCGTTTGTGTAAAGCGGCTCGTTACAGATATGAAAACAGCAACATGGAAGACTTGGAACAGCAGCTTATTAAAGCTAATGAAGCTGGATCACGTTTTAAATTAATTGTTACTGATGGAGTTTTCTCTATGGACGGTCTTGTGGCGCCATTAGATAAAATTTGTGACTTAGCTGATAAATATGATGCAATGGTTATGGTTGACGAATGTCACGCAGCCGGATTTATAGGTGCTACTGGTAAAGGTACGCTTGAAGCAAAAGGTGTAATGGGACGTGTAGATATTATTACAGGAACTCTTGGTAAAGCTCTTGGTGGCGCTATGGGAGGTTATACTACAGCAAAGAAAGAAATTATCGAATTGTTGCGTCAGCGTTCAAGACCATATTTGTTTTCGAACTCACTTGCGCCTGCAATTGTTGGTGCTTCTATTAAAGTTTTTGAGCTTTTAGAAAAAGATACAACATTAAGAGATAAATTAGAGTGGAATACAAACTACTTTAACGAAGGAATGAAAAAAGCCGGATTTGATATTATTGACGGAGACTCGGCAATTGTACCTGTTATGTTATATGATGCGAAATTGTCGCAAACGATGGCAAACGAACTTTTGAAGCAAGGAATATATGTAATAGGATTCTTTTTTCCGGTTGTGCCAAAAGAAAAGGCAAGAATCAGAGTTCAGCTGTCAGCGGCGCATACAAAAGAACATTTGGACAAGGCTATAAACGCCTTTGTATCAGTGGGACAAATGTTAAAAGTTATATAATTCCCACTTTGGTGAAATTTTTGTAGGTTTTTTTTAACATTTCATTTTGTATTTAAAAAATTTGGTGTTACTTTTGCTTGTAATTAACTAAATTGTAATTAAAAAAATTAAGTATGAAACATCTTAACAAACTTTTAGTTGCTGTGATGATGGTGATGGGTTTAAGTTCTCACGCACAAGACAGTAACAATCCATGGGCTATCTCATTTGGAGTTAATGCAGTTGATACAAGAACAAGTTCTGGTGCAGGACATGGTTTCTTCGATCAACACTTTTCTCAGCCATTTGCTGTAAAAGACAACTGGAACATTCTTCCTTCTTTATCTTACATTGGAGTAAGTAGATATGTTGGACATGGTTTCTCTGTTGGTTTACAAGGGTCTGTAAACAAAATTGATAAATATGTTACTTTTGATCTAAGCAATCCAGCTCATGACAACAGAGGTAATGTTGTAACTAATCCTGGTGACTTGATGTATTATGGTATTGATGCTGCTGTAAAGTATAGCTTTCAGGAATTAATCCATTCTAAAGTAGTTGATCCTTCGTTATCTGTTGGTGGAGGTTATACTTTCTTTGGTGATAGTAGCTACGGAACAGTTAACCCAGGTGCTGGTGTTACTTTCTGGTTTACAGATGCTATTGGTCTTGAACTTGCTACAAAATACAAATGGGCTGTTAGTGGTGACAGACAAGATGCTGCTGGTGTTCCAGACGCTCCATCTCACTTCCAACACACTGCTGGTCTAGTTTTCAAATTCGGAGGTAAAGATACTGACGGAGACGGAATCTACGATAAAGATGATGCTTGTCCAGATGTTGCTGGTTTAAAACAATTCAACGGATGTCCTGATACTGACGGAGACGGAATCGTTGATGCTTCTGACGCTTGTCCAGATGTATTTGGTTTAGCTGCATTAAACGGATGTCCTGATACTGACGGAGACGGAATTGCTGATAAAGATGACGCTTGTCCAGATGTTGCTGGTTTAGCTGCTTTAAAAGGTTGTCCTGATACTGACGGTGATGGTATCGCTGACAAAGATGACAAATGTCCTACAGTTGCTGGTCCTAAAGAAAATGGTGGTTGTCCTTTCTTAGACGCTGACAAAGACGGTGTTGCTGATAAAGATGATGATTGTCCTACAGTTTACGGTCCTGCTTCAAACAGAGGATGTCCAGAAGTAACTTCTGAAGCTTTAGAAGATCTTAAAGTTCAAGCAAGAGCTGTATACTTTAACTCAGGAAAAGCTACTTTTAAAACAGGAGACAAAGAAACTCCAGCTAGATTAGATGCAATTAAAGAAATCCTTAAAAACTATCCAAACGCGAAATTCTCTATTGAAGGACACACAGATAGCACAGGTTCTGCAAAAATCAATCAAAAACTTTCTGAAGAAAGAGCTGCTGCTGTTAAAAACGCTTTAATTGAAAGAGGTGTTAATCCAGAAAACTTAGAGTCTAAAGGATTTGGATCTTCTCAACCAGTAGCAAGTAACAAAACTGCTGCAGGTAAAGCACAAAACAGAAGAACAGAAATTAGACACATTGGTTCTAAATACCAAGGTAAAATCTAATTTACTTTCTAAATAAATACTAAAAGCCATTCTTAATTGAATGGCTTTTTTTATTTTTATCAAATGATAAATACTTCTTTTCTCGAAAAAATTGCTGCCGTTGTAATTCAGGATTATTCTGCAAAACTTGCTGATACAACTATTATTTTGCCAAATAAAAGAGCTAAAGTTTTTTTAATAGAAGCATTGAAAAAAGAAACTAAAAGAACAATTCTTGCTCCTGAAATTGTTAGTATTGAAGATTTTGTGCAAGATGTCGCATCTATTAGATCAATAGACTCAATTGAACTTTTATTTGAGTTTTACGAAGTTTATCTTTCTATTACAGAAAAACAACATCAACAATCATTTGAGTTATTTGCAAATTGGGCTAAGACTCTTTTGCAGGATTTTAATGAGATTGATCGTTATCTTTTAGAGCCTTCTCATGTTTTGTCTTACTTAAAAGACATAGAAGATATTAAAAAGTGGGGTATCGAGGTCGAAAACAAAACACAACTTCTGGAGAATTATATTGATTTCTGGAAACTTTTGCCTTTGTATTACGATTCATTATACAATCACTTGCTGAATAAAGCGATTGGATATCAAGGTTTGATTTACAGAGAAGCTGTAAATAATTTGAACCATTTTTCGGATACCGTTTCAGACAAGACTTTTATTTTTGCGGGATTTAATGCTTTAAATGCTGCCGAAGAAAGAATTGTACAACACCTTTTAGCACTTGATCAGGCGAAAATTTATTGGGACGTTGATCAGACTTTTCTAAATGATCCATATCACGATGCAGGACTTTTTGTTCGTCGTTTTAAAGAAAGCTGGAAACATTATAAATCAAATCCTTTTGAATGGATTGTGGATGATTTTTCGCAATCTAAAAATATTCAGGTTATTGGAACTCCAAAAACTATTGGTCAGGCAAAGTTGGCGGGAAGCATTATTGAAAATATAATCAATAATGATCCATCGACTTCTCTTGATAAAGTTGCGATTGTACTTGGTGAAGAAAATCTTTTATTGCCGGTTTTGTACGGATTGCCAGCTTCGGTTGGAGCATTGAATATTACAATGGGATATTCCGGGAAGAATAATCCATCGCAAATATTAATTGCAAAACTGTTTAAAATGCATACAAACGCACTTTCCAGAAAAGGCGATAGTTATGTTTTTTATTATAAAGATGTATTGGATATTTTGACGCATCCTTTGATAGAACCTTACGCGAAAGCAAATAATCTGGTAAAGATTATCAAAGAGAATAACTACACTTTTATTACTCATAATCGGATTGTAGAACTCAATTCAAGTCCTTCGGTTTTGTTTGGTGTATTGTTCCAGAAATGGGAAAATGGATCAATGGCGGTTTTAGAAAATATCTCTGCACTTTTACTTTTGATAAAAGAGAATTTCAGCAATGATAATGAAGAAGAGAAAATTGCAAAAGCATTTGTCTTCTCTGTTTTTAAAGTGATTAATAAGCTTATTAATTATTATTCGCAGCATCATTATATTGATAATATTGATACACTTCATGCCATTTATAAACAAATTATAGATGTAGCCGAAGTTTCATTTGAAGGAGAGCCTTTGCATGGTTTGCAGATTATGGGAGTTCTGGAAAGTCGTGTTCTGGACTTTGATACCGTTATTGTGACTTCGATGAATGAAGGGAAATTTCCAGCCGGAAAATCTCAGAATTCATTTATTCCATATGATGTAAAACGCGAATTAGGTTTGCCAACTTTTAAAGAAAAAGACGCCATTTATACCTATCACTTTTATCATTTGCTTCAAAGAGCAAAAAATATTTATCTTATTTATAATACTGAAAATGATGGATTGGACGCTGGAGAACGTAGTCGTTTTATCACACAATTAGAAGTAGAAAAGCAAAGAAATCATAATCTTACGTTTGATATTTATAATCCGATTTTGCCAACAATGGCATATCAGCCAATGATAATTCCGAAGTCAGAAGCGGTAATGGAGCGTTTAAAAGAAATTGCTACTGCCGGTTTTTCACCTTCTGCATTGACGAGTTATATTCGAAATCCCATTGATTTTTATTTCCAGAAAATACTTCGAATCCGTGAAGTTGAAGAAGTCGAAGAAAATATTGCGTTAAACACTTTGGGAACGATTATTCACGAAACTTTAAAATCGTTGTATGATCCTTTTGTTGGGAAATTTATCTCAGAAAGTGATATTTCGAATTGCTTTAAATTATTAGATGATGAAGTTTTAAGGCAATTTAAATTGGTGTACAAAGAGGGTGAAATCAAGAAAGGACGTAATCTTTTGGCTTTTGAAGTTGCAAAACGAAATGTTTCAAATTTCCTGAGAATGGAATTAGAAGAAATCAAGAATGGTGATGCAATTAAAATCATAGCTTTAGAGAAAACTTTCGAACGAGAATTAAATCATCCAAAATTACCTTTTCCAGTTCTTATAAAAGGAAATGTTGACAGAATCGAGTTACGCAACGGAAAAATAAGAATCATCGATTATAAGACAGGAAAAGTAGAAAAGACGAATGTTATACTGAAATCATGGAATGGATTAACTCAAGAGCTTAAAAACGATAAAATTATTCAGGTTTTGGCATATGCTTTCATGTTTGAACAAGAAGCTGGAGAAGTTCCTGTTGAAGTTGGGATTATTTCTTTTAAAAATTTGAAATCTGGATTTTTACCATTCGGATTTAAAGAAGACAAAGAATTAAACTCCTTTGTTGGAAAAGAAATCTTAAACAATTATATCGAAGAAATCGTATTATTGTTGAAGGAGATTTTTGATATGAATATTCCTTTTGAAGAAAAAACCGAATAATTATCAGAAAGCTCCATAACATATTTGAATTCTTTAAGACCACTTTAATAATTAATTTGGTTGTTTGCGCTGTGGCTGTTTTGCTCGGTGGTTTTGATTATTTCTATATTTATTTTTTGAGTTTTGGTTTTTTGATGAGCATTGGTTTTAAGGAATTGTATCGAAAAACGGATTATTTGTTTTATACAAACAATGGTATTGCAAAGATTTCTCTTTTACTAATAACTTACTTTTTTACTTTCTGTACTGCGGTTTTCCTGGCGCTTCTTATATTTTTAATAAAGAAATTATTTTGAAAAAACATATTCTTGAAGTTGACGGAATCCAAAAAAGATTTAATGAAAGAGTAGTGCTTTCTGATGTTTATCTAAAATGCGAAACTTCAGATATTATTGGTTTATTTGGTCGAAATGGTTCGGGAAAATCTACTTTGCTGAAGATTATTTTTGGCCTTATTTCAGCTCCGGGAAAGTGTATAAGAATTGATGGTGTTTCAAAAAATAATTCGGGTAATTTGTCTAATGAAATTAGTTATTTGCATCAGGAGCAATATATACCGAATCATTTGTCTGTAAAGAAGGCAATTTTGTTGTCAATCGATAAACAAAATAGAGATAGTTTTTACGAAGATCAATTTATTCAATCTCTTTTAGAAAAGAAAATTCGGCATTTATCAGGTGGAGAACTCCGATATCTTGAAATTAAAATAGTACTTTTTAATCCTGCAAAATTCATTTTGCTTGACGAACCATATAACGGATTGTCTCCTGTAATGATTGAAGTTGTAAATGAAATGATCAAAGAAAATTCACTTAGAAAAGGAATTATTATAACCGATCATAATTACCAAAGCACAATCAAAATTGCGAATCGGTTAATTTTGATTAAAGAAGGTAAGACGCATGTTTTAAAGGAAAAAAGCGAACTTGTCGATAAAGGTTATTTGACAACTTCTTCTTTTTTATAAATAGTTCTTAGCTAAATATTTTTTTGAAAAAACCTTTCTTTTGGTTTTCCTGCGTATTCGTAGTGTTTATACTTCCGTTTTCAAAACGAAATCTTCTAAACTTCATCAGTTTTACATTTAGGTCAAAGCGCAATTCGTCAACAGTTTTCATTAGATTATATTTTTTGCAAATCTATGAAAAACTTACGCTAAACAAAGGTTAAGATAAATGCGCCAATAATAATTCAATTATCTGAAGCAGATTATTGCGTTTTTAGATAAATCTTCTTTTTTTATCAGGATTTTTTATGTTTTTTGTTTTAAAAATAAAGAAACATTATGCTATAAACAAAAGTGGTTCAAATGGTTACGTGTGCCTTTTTTTTAACAAGTGTTTATCGTACAATTATATTATTTAAAAATATCTTTGGTCATTCCTTAAAAAATAAAATAACAATATGGTGGATCTAAATACACTTGTAGAAGAGACCGGAGCCGAGTCTGGATTGAGTTTTAATATAGATGGAGTTTTGCTTGAATCGGTTAATTTGGAGTATGACGGAAATGTTGCTGCAATGATTGGGATGATCTTGAAAATGTGTTTAGAAATGTCTGAAGATGTTAATAATGGAGATCTTAAACAAGTTATGATTAAGAATCGAGAAGGTATTGTGGTTGCTAATAAAGACGAAGAGGATAATTGTATAGCCTTGCTTTCTAAAGATATAAGTAAAATGGGCCTTTTGCTGCGCAAGATGGATACTGTTTTTCAATAATTAATTTAAACCATAATTTAAACATGTCAGATTTTTTACAGAATTTTCAAAATGACTTAAAAGAAAACATTAACGGATTCATTGCAGTTTCAGTAACTGAAGTTGAAACAGGAATGTCTTATTGTTCACTTTCTTTAAATCCAAATTTTGATCCGGAACTAGCATCTGCTTATAATCTGGAAGTTGTAAAAGCAAAATTAAGCGCTATTAAAGCGTTGGGATTAGATCAAAAAATCAATGATATCTTAATTACTCTAACAGATCAAATACATATTATCGATGTTTCTGAAGATGGTAAATATTTTATTTATTTAGCGGTTGATTCAACAAAAGCGAATCTTGGTTTAACGAGAGCAACTTTGGCTAAATTTAAAAAAGACATTATTTCAAAGCTTTAATTTTGCCCCCAAAATGAGAAAAGGCCGTTTCAATAGTATTTTGAAATGGCCTTTTTGTCTTATTTGATCTATTGAAAAAAGTCTAATAATATAACTTTCAATTCTTCCTTGTTTTCAATGTGACTCATATGTCCATCTTCAAACGAAACAAGTTCGGCGGTTGTATCTTCTATTTGAGAAATGCTTTCGTCGTAGTTTAAAACGGGATCTTTTTTTCCTAAGATCAACAAAACCGGAAATAGATTTTTTTGTAAAAGAGCTTCTCTGTCTTTTCTGATTTTCATTCCTTCAAGCGAAGCAACAATTCCTTGTAGCGGAGTTTTTAGCGCCTGAATTTTTACCTTTTCGATTTCATCAGCTAATCTTGTTCTGTTGTTTTCACTAAACAAATTCCCAATTGCAAGGCTTACAAAGTTTATAGCATTTTGTTTAACTGCTTTAATAGCGCGAGTTCTGTTTAGTTTCTTTTCGTGAGTATCTTCTCTGGAAGTAGAATTTAATAAAACTAGTTTCTGAATGTTATTTGGGAATAATTCGGCGAAAGCCAAACCAACATATCCTCCCATAGAATGTCCAAGAATAGTGGCTTTTTCAATTTTTAGATGTTTTAAAACTTCCTGAACAGCATTTGCATTATCTTCCATTGCATGAACATATCCCAAACAATCAGATTCGCCATGACCTAATAAATCAATTGTAATTATACGATGTTTTTCTGAGAATAAAATAACATATTCCTGCCACATTTTTTTATTCTCCAGAAAGCCATGAAGCAATACAATTGCAGTTCCGGAACCTGAATCAGTATAAGATATTTTGGTGTTTTTGTATAGAATGTTTTTCAAAATGGTATTTTTTGTTGAGAAGCACAAAGTTAAGAAAGCTGAAGTAAAATATTGTGATGTCTTAATTTAATTGGGAAATCTTTAAAACAGCTATAAATTTATTTATAACATGTAAATAATTGTGAAAGAATAAAAAATGGCTTCCGTTTTTTGAAAGCCATTCTGTAAAAATTAAAATCGGTTATCGCCATCCAAAAGATTTCCTAATCCGCCAAGAAGACTACCTTCGTCGCGGCTGTTTCCGCCAGATCTTGGTGCCGATGCAATAATGCGGTCAGCCAGTCTGGAGAATGGCAACGACTGTATGTAAACCGTTCCCGGACCTTTTAAAGAGGCATAAAATAATCCTTCGCCGCCAAAAATAGAATTCTTGATTCCGCCAATAAATTCAATATCATAATCTACATCTTTGGTAAAACCAATAATACATCCCGTATCTACTTTAAGGACTTCGCCATGACCCAATACTTTTTTTGCCATTGTTCCGCCAGAATGTACAAATGCCATTCCGTCTCCTTCGAGTTTCTGCATGATAAAACCTTCTCCGCCAAATAAACCGCGTCCTAATTTCTGCGAAAATTCTATCCCGACAGAAACGCCTTTGGCAGCACATAAGAAGGAGTTTTTTTGACAGATAAATTTACCTTGAAATTCTGTTAAATCAATCGGAAGGATTTTTCCAGGATATGGCGATGCAAATGAAACTTTACTTTTGCTGCTGCCTTGGTTTAAAAATGCTGTCATAAACATGCTTTCGCCGGTAAGAACTCTTTTACCTGCATTTAAAAGTTTGCCAAACAAACCAGATTCCTGTTGCTGAGAACCGTCTCCAAATATGGTTTCCATTTGGATATTGTTTTCCATCATCATAAAACTGCCAGCTTCGGCAATTACAATTTCCTGTGGGTCTAGTTCTATTTCAACATACTGCATTTCTTCTCCAAAAATTTGATAATCTATTTCGTGTGCCTGCATAATTTTTAAGTTTTTTGTTTTAAAATTAGACTAATAATGCTGTAGAATGTTACAGCTTTTAGTGTACTTGAACTGTTTTTAAGAACATTATATGATTTTGTTATTTTAAATTAGTCTTAATTATGTTTGATATTGCTTTAAATTCTATATTTTTGCACCATTATTATATTTTATCAGAATGGCATTAATTAGTGATTTGACCACCAAAGTATTATTTGAAACCGAAAAAGGATACAGTTATCAATGTGATTTGACCAATAGTATAATTATCAATTTTGTTGATACGGTGTCAAGTTATAAAATTCATGATTTTTTGATTTTTCAAAGAAAGGTTAATAGCGTTGACATTCTTAACATGCTTTATGACTTATCTGATCAGTCAGATGCACAGTTGATTGAAACTACCAAAAGAAATTTTTCCAGAAACCTTACTATCTGCGAAATAGTGCAGTTAAGAGATCTATTAAACGGAACAAAATTTACCCTTACGTTGCATTCTATGCTTTGCAATATTGTTAATGTAGAGCTTATTTAGATTCTTACTTAGATTAAATCCAAATTTTCAGGCGTTTACAGTTGTCGTCTTTAATTTTTGTAATTTTACACGTATAAAAATTAAAGGTTATGAAAGATTTACTAAGAACAAGTACTTCATTAGTTGAAGGAATCGAAAATATATTGAACTTACAGGCAAAATTAGAAAGTGACGCTTCTAATAAATATTTAGCTATGGCTGCATGGTTAGATAGAAACGGTTATGCAAATACAGCATCTTATATGTACAAGCAAGCTGAAGAAGAAAGAGAGCATTTTCTAAAAGTTTTCAAATATATTACAGACATGGGAGGGATTGCAGTTACGCCATCTGTTCCGGAAGTGCAGCAAGAATTTGCTTCTTTTAGAGAAGTATTTGAAATTGCTTTGCAAAACGAAATTGCAGTTACTCAGGCAATCAATAAAGTAATCGCAAAATGTAGAGCTGAGAATGATTATGCTACAGAAGATTTTATGATGTGGTATGTGGCTGAGCAAAGAGAAGAGGAGAAAAACGCAAGAAGAGCTTTAGAGCTTTTTGAATTGATCAACGGAAACGAAGCTGACGGCAAATTCCAATTGGATGTTCAGATTTCAAAAATCGGATAAATATCGATTTATAAAATTTAAAAAGAAGCTGTCTCAAAAGGATAGCTTTTTTTTTGTGAGCTTCAGAGAAGCAAAATGTTTATAGCAATGGATAAATGTTTACAAGATACAGCTCCGGAGGAGCGACATATTTTTTCTACAGTTTTAATATATGTCGCTCCTCCGGAGCTTTTTATTTGTCTTATTCTAATTCTATAAATATTTCACCCCGCCAGGGCTTTTACCGATAAAATAAATTTTATAATATTCCCCACGTCCAACAATAAAAAAAACTGCCCTTTTGAGGCAGCTTTTAGTTGTTTTTTATTATGATTTTAAAAAGGAATTAACATCCGTAAAATACTTTTCTTTTGCATCAAGCCATCCATAATGCCTGCAGTTTTCAAGCAAGATTAGTTTTGAATTTGGAAAAGCTTTATTCGCCAATTCTCCAATTTGATTGCTGATTACATCTTGTTTTCCCTGAATAATCAGAACCGGATTTTTGAATGTTTTCAGCTTTGCTTTACAATCAAATTTGATCTTTTGCATATCATCCCAAAGCAATCCGTTTATTTTAGGATTTCCCTGAGTTAATCTTTCGGCAATAATAGGAACATATTTTTGGTCGTAAACATAAGCCGGCGCCATTGCTCTTCCTCGGCCAAGTGCGGCTTTATGAGAAGTGTCGCCTTTTGCAATTTTATCATTCCAATAATTCATTGAATCTTTTTCGACTTTAGTTAGATTTCTTTCGATAAGATTTTCTGTTTTTAGCAAAGTCAAATCAACTCCGCCGGACGATGACAGAACCAATTTATTAATGCTGTTTGGATATATTGTAGCATAATATGAAGCCAACATTCCGCCAAAAGAATGACCTAGAATATTCCATTTTTTAATTTTCAGATGTTTTCTTAAAGACTCAATATCATCCGCCATTATTTTCATAGAAATAGTTTTGGAATTCAATTCAGCCAACTTTGAATTTCCGGTTCCGCGTTGATCATAAATAATAGTTTCCTGCGTTTCTGCCAATGTTTTAGCCATACTTTCAAAACCATTACTGTTCATTCCCGGACCACCGTTAATAATCAAAAGCGGTTCGCCTTTTCCGAATACCTTATAATATGTTTTACTCGAATCATTGTTTGTCGAATAACCTTCTGTTTGAGCAAAAGAGTTTCCTAAAACCATCAGGAAAACCAATAGAAAAATCTTTTTCATTATGAAATTATGAGTTCATTAAGCTTTCGATTTCATCAACTTCAATCGGAATATTGCGCATCAAGTTAAAAGGTTCTCCTTTTTCCTGAACCACAACATTATCTTCTAAACGAATTCCGAATTTCTCCTCCGGAATATAAATTCCAGGTTCAACCGTAAAAACCATATTGGCTTTCATAGGTTCGTGAAGCAATCCATAATCGTGCGTGTCAAGTCCCATGTGGTGAGAAGTTCCGTGCATGAAATATTTTTTGTAAGCTGGCCATTCCGGATTTTCGTTCTGAACATCGGCTTTATCGATTAATCCTAAACCAAGTAATTCCGAAGTCATGATTTTACCAACTTCAATATGATATTGTTTCCAAAGAGTTCCTGGAGCCAACATTTTTGTAGCTTCATTTTTAACTCTCAAAACTGCATTGTAAACTGCTTTTTGACGCTCAGAAAATCTTCCCGAAACCGGAATTGTTCTCGTCATATCGCTTGAATAATTTGCATATTCTGCTGCAACATCTAATAAAATTAAATCTCCGGCTTTACATTGCTGATTGTTTTCGATATAATGCAAAACATTGGCATTATTTCCCGAAGCAATAATTGGTGTATAAGCAAAACCTTTAGAACGGTTACGAATGAATTCGTGAATCAATTCAGCTTCGATTTCATATTCAGTAACATTTGGTTTCACGAACGACAATAATCTACGGAAACCTTTCTCCGTAATATCGCAAGCTTGCTGAATCAAATCGATTTCTTCGCTTTCTTTTACAGAACGAATGCGTTGCAAAATCGGGTTACTTTTTGCCACATTATGCGCTGGATAACGTTCTTTCCACCATTTTACAAAACGAGCTTCGCGAGTTTCAGTTTCAACAGTTGCGCGATAATGTTCGTTTGTATTAATGTACATCGTATCTGCATACGTCATCATTTCGTTCAAAACTTTATGAAAATCCTGTAACCAATAAACCGTTCTAATTCCCGAAACCTGAAAAGCACGTTCTTTACTAAGTTTTTCACCTTCCCAAACCGCGATATGATCGTTAGTTTCTTTTAGGAAAAGAATTTCTTTTTGGTTTTCATAAGGAGCATCCGGAAACAAAAGCAAAATACTTTCTTCCTGATCAACACCGCTTAGATAAAAAATATCTCTGTGTTGTGCAAACGGCAAAGTACTATCTGCGCTAACTGGGTAAATGTCATTTGAATTGAAAACGGCAACCGAATTAGGTTTCATTTCTGCCGTGAATTTTCTGCGATTTTTTACAAAAAGAGCGCTGTTTATTTGATGATATTTCATAATAATGTGAGTTTTGAACTTCGAATTTCAAAATTAGTGATTTTTGAATAAGTGGCGTACAGTTGCTTTATTAAAGTTTTCTTATTTGTTTAATGTTTTTTGCTACACAATCTTATCATTTCGACGGAGGAGAAATCTTCGCAAGAAACTCGACAAAGAATAATAACCACAAAGATTTGTCATTTCGACGGAGGAGAAATCACACTAGAAACTCAGCAATCAAAGTCGCCAATCTTTGTCGAATCCCTCGTGGGATTTCTCCTCCGTCGAAATGACAATAAAATCTTAGCAACTTAGAATCTCAGTTTCAAAATAAATTGAATTTTCTCAGCAGGAAAAACATTTCATCGCTTCTGGTATTTTGTATATTGCTAGACTAATCATAATTTTTAAAACAAAATTGATATGAGTAAAACTAATGATTCAATTGCAGAGAGTTTAAAAGAAATTGAAAAAGAAGCTAAGAAAAATGTCACCGAAGATTTAGAAGAATCAGAAAATGAAACCTATCAGGCTTTTTATGATTTATGGAAAAATCAGGAAAGAAAAGACAATATCAATTTGATGTTTGAAGATTTAAAATCGAATGTTAATACATATTGGCTTGCTGAAAAATATAATAATGATGTTCAAAAAAGTTTCAATATGATTTATTTTGAACATGGCGGTTTATATGGCGGAGAATTAGAAGCTTTTGCTATTGATTTTGATGATTCTGATTCAGAATTACCAGAGTTTGAAATAATGGATGATCGAATGGAATATTTAGATAATATTTCCTGCTTGCCAGCTTTTGTTTCGCCTACATTATATCATTTAACAGAGAATATTCAGGGAGAAGAAGATAACTTTGACGACTTTCTTGATGTCAATAATATTTATGAACTCTTTGAAGCTACAGCATTAATAGAAATAAATAAATTATTTGAAAGAGCAAATCAAGAAAATTTATTTGAAAAACTAAACTTGAAAAGACCATTTTATTTAGCGGTTGCAGAACATGATGCTGGTGCGCCCAAATTAATTTATGTAATTGAATAAAGAGAATACCGCCTCAATCCCTGACGCGAATCTCGGTTTTAAGGTAAAATATTGTTTTACTGTAAGAAATACTTTGGCTTAGAAGTATTTTGTATATTGCTGTTTATTTGAATTGAATAAAATGGCTCATAATAAAAATCTTCATAAACTACTTAATATTTTTTATTCCAATGGCGATTACCCAGATCATGGTGATGAAGTTATATTTGGTTCTTTTAGTCATGACGAATTAAAAGATCTGCTAAAACTTCCGAAGCTAGAAGTCGCTTTGCTTTTACGAAATCTTGTCGACAATAATGAATTAGAAAAAGTAGAAGTGGATACTTTTATTATTTCTCATTTAGGAATGAAAGCATTTGTAACAGGAAAATATATTAAGTTGTATCGAAAGGCTATTATTGACAATTTAAAGGATATTGCTAGTATTATAATTCCAATTCTTTCTTTAACAGTTGCGATTTTAGCTATTTCGATAAAGTTCAACAGTCCTACACAAGAGGAATTTGAAGTTTTAAAAAAGAAAGTAGAGAAATTAGAAAAAGAACATAAAAAATAATTATGCTTAAAATCAACAAAAAGACGATACTATTATTTTTGCTAATTTCTTCAATTGTTGTTGTAGTAATTTACAATGTAGAATATTTTAAAAAAGTAGATCCAACAATACTAACTTTAGTTTCGGGTTCAATAGGTTTTATAATTTCAAAAATTATTGAAGATTTAAAAGAAAGTAAACAAAGGCTTTACGAACAAAAAAGAAAGTATTATAATGAATTAATTAGACCATATAGGGATGTTTTAAAAAATATAAAAGTCAAAAATGGAAATACTATATTAAATAATAAGCAGATTGCAGATGCAATGGATACAGCTTTTGATAATATTCTCTATGCGTCAGATGAAGTCATTGAAAAATATGGTAGGTTTAGAAATACTGATACAAATGATACTGAAACAGGATCTAAAAGTTTATACAAGACATTAAAATTGTTTTCGGACTTGTTATTAGCAATGTGTAAAGATTTAGGGAATAAATATACATCTTTAGATGATGTCCATATATTAAGAATGTTTATTAATATGTCAGAGAAAGAAGAAGAGCTGTATAGAAAAGAGTTTAAAAAAATTAAATAAATAAAATTTTAGTTCTAGATAACGCAAATTTCCAATTCATAACTTACAACAATAATTAAAACCATAAAAAAAACCGAAGCCATAAAACTTCGGTTTTTTCTATAAATATATCTATCTAAAAAATTACTTCTTATCAAGCAACTTCTCTAAAAGAGCCACTTTTTCTTTTTCAGCTTCAACCAATCTTTCATAAAGCTTTTCATTTTTGTCAAAAGCTTCAAGAAGTTTATCAAATGGATTAAAAGTGCAACCTAAATTAATTGCAGAAGAAGCATTGTCGTTATACGTATTTCCAATAATATTAAAAACAGCATCTTCAGAAAAGTTTTTTATTATTTCAGGCGTAACTCCCAAAGCTTCGGCAATTGCTTTAAGTTTTTCGTCGTCAACGCTTTCGCTTCCTTCAATACTCAAGATGGTTTGTTGACTTACGCCAATCGAAATCGCAAGTGCTTCCTGTTTCATATCTCTAAGCTCTCTAATTCGGCTTATGTTTCGCCCAATATGTTTTGGTTTTATTTCTGTGCTCATAGTTCAAAGATATTTAAAATTCTGTTACCATTTTGGTTTTGGTAGAAAACAAGTCTTGGTTTGTGAGATACATTTTGTAAATTGTTTCCGATATTTTAAAAATATGATTTTTCTTATAATTGTTTGTTTTGAGTCGGGATTGTTTTTTAAAATATAGAATCGCAATTTACAAATGCTTTATTTATGAATATGAAGGTTACTAAAAGAGATTTATATATTACAATTCCGTTTCTATTACTTCTTATTATTGGTGTTTACGGAGTTTATTACCTTCCTTATATTTCTGGAGATCAAAGTTTCGGGTTTGTAAAAAGATATCTTTTGATTCCGTTAATCGTATTTTCTTTGGCATACGCTTATTTTTCAACTTTTGGATATAAGCAACTAATTGCTGTTCCGGTATGGAAAAATTTAGTAGTTTTTGTTGTGATGTTTCCGATGATTTCATTGGTAAATTGTCTTTCTTTTCAAGGATCTGTAATTATTATTAATAAAGAATTTGGAGCACAAAACAACTATTTATTGTCGGGAGAAATAGTCAAAGTAGATTATCCGATTCCTAAAAAATGGGGAAATAAATATTGTGTTTTTATTAAAAGAGAAATTGAAAATGATACAATTGAAATGGATGTGCCGACAAATAATTATATTCTCGGACAGAAATTTAAAAAAGAAATGAAAATTGGGCAGTTTGGATTTATTTATGCTGAAAGATAATTTCCAATCCGAATTCTTAGAGAAAAACTACCAAACTCAATTTGAAAAGAAAAATGACCATACAAAAAGCAAACCCAAACGATCACGAAATCTTAACCGAAATAACCAAAAAATCAAAAGCATATTGGGGATATTCAAACGAGCAAATCGAAAATTGGTCGCAATTCCTGACCGTTTCCAAAGAATATATCGAGAAGAATTCGGTTTTTAATTTAGTTGATAACGATAAAATTATTGGTTATTATTCATTCTTCCACGAAAGTGAAAACATTATAAAACTTGATAATTTGTTTGTTTTACCGGAATTTATCGGCAAAGGATTCGGGAAAGTATTAATGGATGATTTTCTTATTCGAATAAAAAATGACGACGTTCAAAAAGTGATTCTTGATTCGGAACCAAATGCAGAAGTGTTTTATTCTAAATTTGGATTTGTAACAATTGGTCAAATAGAAACTTCGATTAAAGATCGCTTTATGCCAATCATGGAGTTATTAATAGAAAAAGTTTAAAACCGTTAATAGAAATTTTAAAGTTATAAAATATGAAACTAAATACAGAAGTTAAGTATTTAACAATTAAGCAAAGTGCAATTTTTTTGTTGGTTTCGCTTTCACTTTTTTGGAGTTGGATGTTTATTACATCGAAGATTGACAGAGGAAATGATCGCGGATTGATGACTAGTTTTGGTACAATAGTAATTTTGACTTTTATATTGGTACAATTCTTTGCAAAAGTGAAATTAGGAGAGTATTTGGCAACATTCTTTTTTCTGAGTTTTGGAATTTTAATAGTTTTCATACTTTCCATGACAATTGGACTTATTATTTCGGCAATTACCAAATTGGATTGGATAGGTTTTATAGTTCCATTAGCATCTACTACTTTTTTATTATTTTTTATTCTCAGACGATTGTTTTCTTTTCCGGATAATTTTGTGGCATTTTGGGTGTTATTTTCATTGCCAATTCTGACGGCGATAACCTTAAAAATATTGCCTTTTTATGATAGTATTGTTAGTTATCACTTAGGTCTTGGATTTCCAATTGCGATTTATCTAAGTTTTGTTTTTATCGCAATTGCAATACTTTGCAGAGAAAGTCAAAGAGTAATTATCGAAGAATAAAATAAAAATGAACGAGCTAATAATCGAAAGCAAAGGAATAAAAACCGACCGATATTTTATACCGCCATTTGAATTAAGAAAAGGCGAATTAGTATTAATTCATTTAGATAATCACATTGATTCTATAGATATCGAAGATAAAATGATTGCTATTTTTACAGGAAAAGTAAAACATGAAAATGTTATTGTCCATAAACCTCTTACTTATGCAAAGCATTTTCGAGAATCAAAATTCAGAAGCAGATATTTTCCAACGACAGTCGGTGAATATTTATTAAGAAATGTAAATCCCAACAATAAGTTTGCGAAAAAGATTTATGAAACGGTTTGGATTAATAAAAACACTAAAATCAATACATTGGCAGGAAATCCAAGAAAATTGCTCTCCTTGTATGCTGTATTATCAAAAACAAATGATATAATTTTTGATCTCGCAGCACAAGATTTTCAAGGAATGGAACATGCAGCAGAAATCGTTAAAGAAGAAATTAAAAACGATGGATCGGCTTTATTAATAGAGTGGGGAAATCATCTAAAAAAAGATTGTACAAAGTATATAAGAGCCGAAAGGATACCGTTTTTGAAATAACAATTTGGCGTTGTTATAAAAAAAATAATGGCAATAAAATGTATGTTATTGATTTTTAGTATTTAATATTTTTTTTGCGAAAATAAGTCAATTAATAAAGAATAAAAATGAAAGAACTTATAATCGAAAGTAAAGGAATAAAAACGGATCAATATTTTATACCTCCATTTGAATTAAGACAAGGTGAATTGGTTGTTATTTATTTGCAAGGTGGAGCGCATTATGATGAACTGAAAATACAATTGACATCTATTTTTACTGGAAGAGCGAATCATGAAAACGTAAAAATATTTAAGCCTTTGACTTTTGTAGAACCTTTTAAAGAATCAAAGTTTAAAAGAATGTTTAATCCAACTACAGTATTTGAATATTTAAAAAGAAATGCAGATCCAAAAAATATTGTGATTCCAAGGATCTTTGAAGTTGATACTTTTGCAGGAAAAGACAAACTGAAAGATCTCGATACCAGTCAAAAAAAGAGACTTTCATTGAGCGCGGTTTTCTTAAAAACTAAAAATATTGTTTTTGATTTGAGAGGAGAAAGTCCGGTTGGAGCACAAAAAACGTTTCAGTTTGTTAAAGAACAGATTAAAGAGGAAGGCGCCGCAATTTTAATTGATTGGGCAGAAGATATGAAAAATGATTGTTCAAAATTTATTGTAATTGAATGGTTTTCAGATCTTGAAGAATTAAAAAAGATTGGTAATGGAAGTGTAAATCTTTCTCGAATGTATTAATGAAAAGAAATAAAAAAATGAAGTAACTCACTTCAATAAAAAATTAAAATGCATAATTCAGTTTTTAAATTAATAACAATAAAAGAAGTCAAATCGCAATATCCGTTTCTATTGGATCGTGAAGGATTTGATTATTTTGAAGAATGGAATGACGACGATTTCTTTTTTGTCGCAAACGAAGATGTCTATTTTGATGGTGATTTTTTACTAGATGTTTATGAGGATAAAGTAAAAAAATGGTTTATCAATATCTTTAATTTACCCATTAAAATTATTGAAGATTTAAGAATCGAAGGAATTTTGGTAAATGGAAATATCTTCACAAATGGAACTATAATAAATGCCGAAGGAGATTACGGACCTTATGTTTTTATTAGCGGAAATGTAACTTGTAAAAGTTTATTGTTAGGAGGTTCTTATGTCGAAATAAACGGAGATGTAAAAGCCAAAGAAGTGGTTATGACTTCGTACAATCACGGAAATTTTAAATGTTCCGGCGTTATCGATTCTCCCGTTTTTATAGTCGAAGATCATAATACAACTTTTGCTGAGCGAAAAAATGATTTGTTTTATTATAATGACAGAGCAAATGATTTTGAGTCAAAAAATGATTGCGAATATGATGATGATTCTGATGAAGATATTATTTCGGTAGAATTGCGCAAACATCTGAATAATCCATTAATTGAAACTTTCGAAGAATTAAAACGTGAGTTAGAGAAAGGCGAATTGGTTTTGAAAAAAAGTAATCCCGCTGCCAAAACTTTTGCATATTGGAAATATAGAGTTGAATCAAATTATAGAGATTTGAAGTTAGTTCCGCATCAATTTAAAACCAAAGAATTGTGCGAATTGGCTTTGAATATCACATTTCATGCTTTGCCATTTGTCAATCAGGAATTTATTACGAAGGAACTTTGCGAGAGATTAGTCGATAAAGATGGATTTGCGATTCAGAAAATTCCGGACGACTTTATAACAAAAGAACTTTGCTTAAAAGCAGCGAAAAGCGGAACCTTAATTTCGCTTATTCCAAAGGAGTTTTATTCTGAAGAATTGATTTTAACGACATTCAAAAACGGAAAACACGAACCGAATATAAATGATGTTTCGTCTGAATTTATTACCGAAAATTTGCTCGAAGAATATGTGAAAATAGGCAAAGGATTATGGCTGGATAAAGTTTGTAAAGAAAACGGAATTGACAAATTCACTATTTTAAAACAAGTAATCGATTCTGGAATAGAAAATTTAGATTCAGTTTTTGGAAATCATTTTAGTAAAGAAGTTGCTGATTATTCGGCTTCTGTTTATGATAATGAAGAAAATAAGGAGAAATGGAATAATTTTATTGGGAAATACAAAGTTAAATTTGAGCGTCTTGGGTTGAACGAATATCTTTAGTCAAGCTTTAAACTTAAAACAAAATTATATTATGGAGAGTAGAGAAAGAGTAATTAAGAATTATGTTAAAGGTTACAATCAATTTGATATTGATAAAATGACAGCTGCTTTTATTGATGATATTGTTTTTGAAAACATTCAGAATGGTGAAGTAAATATGACTTTGATCGGAATAGATGAATTTAGAGAACAGGCAGAAAAAGCAAAAGCGTATTTTTCGATCAGATCACAAACAATTACTGCATTCAATCATTTTGAATCCAAAACTGAGGTAGAAATTGATTATTATGCGGTTTTGGCAATGGATTTCCCTAACGGAATGAAAAAAGGTGATGAATTAAACTTGAAAGGAAAATCTGTTTTTGAGATTTTAGAGGGTAGAATTTTGAAATTGACTGATATTAGCTAATTGTAAGTAGTCGAAAATTATAAATGGAATCAAAAATTGAAATAAGAAAAGTAGAAAAACAAGACTTGGATTTTGTGTACAAAGCAATCTGCGAACTCGAAAATGAAGTTTTGGATTTTGAAGTATTCAAGGAAATATTCGATGAAAACTTTTCGAATCCAAAGAATGTTTACCTAATTGCCGAAAATGAAAACGAAGGTTTAGGTTTTATTAGTTTTCACACCCAAAATCTTTTACATCATTGCGGATTAGTTGGCGAAATCCAGGAGTTTTTTATTCATCAAAAATATCGCGGTCAAGGCGTTGGTAAACAATTGATAGAAAAAATCATGATTTATGCTGATCAAAATAACCTGAAAAGTATCGAAGTTACCACAAATAAAAGACGAGTAGAAAACGTATTGATTTACGAAAATCTTGGTTTTGGTTTAACGCATAATAAGTTTACGATTTATAAGTAAGTTTTTCAGGGATTAAAGATTGAACATAAAAAAAAACTGCTATCGATAAGATAGCAGTTTTAATAATTTAATCGTTATGTTATTATCATGGCAGATATTCCATACAGATACTACCTGATGCTGTTTTGTATAAATACCAACCACAGATGTTTCTTCCATAATATGAAACTTCGTCACCACCACATAAGGGATATGGTACGCAATTTACAGCTCCGGCATTAATTGATTTCAATTCTTCTTTTGATAATTTTTGCAATTCTGATAATTTTTCTAAATTTTTCATAGGTAATTTGTCTTTTGGATTTTCCTACTCTGTAAGTTTTTCGGATGCCACTTTGATATAAAAGCTGTTGATTATACAGCTCCGTATTCCATACAAATACTATTTGATGCTGTTCTGTATAAATACCAACCACATGAGTTTATGGTTTCAAAAGTAGCTTCCTGACCGTTACATAATGGCCATGGTATGCATGGAGTACCATTACCGGCATTAATTGATTTCAATTCTTCTTTAGATAATTTTTGTGATTTTGATAATTCTTGTAATTTTTTCATAGGTAATTTGTTTTTTGGATTTCCTACTCTATAAGTTTTTCGGATACGACTTTGATAAAAATACAAATTAATTTTAAATAAAAACTTACAAAAACACTTGCGCTTCTAATTTGTTTTTATAATATTATGTAATATTCTTCGGTTTTTAAGATAAGTACGTTGTAATTTCTTTCTTTTTTGTGTTTTTGCTGATCTTAAAAATAAGTGAAAAACTGGCGAATCTTACTTCTTACAAATTGGATTAAAGTGTAATATTGTATATCAAAAAAAGTTAAAAACATTAAAACGAATGTCAGAGAACCATAAAAAAGTAGAATGCTGTAATCATGGACTTCGAAATGAAGCTTATGTATGTCAACATTTAATAACTTCTGAATTTGGAGGTTTTTGGGAATCGTTTGATTCAGATTCAACGAAAGAATATCATGATGGTGAATTAAATGCGTGGTGTAATGCTTGCGATAAAGTACTTGTAGAACAAGGAGAATGGAATGATATATCTGAAGCATTTGCTAAAATAGAACTTATTTGTGATGAATGTTTTTTTGAAATGAAGAAATTAAATGGTGGTTCGAGCAATTATACTTCAAAATAGAGAAGTAACATTAGATTAAAGTAGAAAGACAAATCTTGGCAGCCAGTAAAAAAAAGAGATTCTAAAAAAATGAAACAACTAAACATATCCATAAAACACAATCTGATAGTAGGTTTACTTATCGCATTATGGATTTTTGTTTTTGCTTTTATCATAAGACCTTTTGACGACGGAACTATAGATTTTAAATCATGGTTTTTGATAAGTTTAGGTTTTAGTGTTTTGGCATTTTTGTGCTATTCAGTTTTGGCTTTTGTTCAAAAACGAGTTTATCTTAAAACCTCAAAATGGAATTTAAAGCTGGAAATAGCTAGTTTGCTGTTTTTTTACTTGATTTATTTAATTGGAATTTACTTCTATTACAAAAGTCCAATTCTCAAAGGCGGATATAATTTTACAGCATTCTTTTTGATCATATTTAGCCGAGTTGCTTTGATTCTAACTCCGGTAATTATTCTCGCCAGAAGATATTTGATTAAATTAATTCCTTCGAAAGATGATATTCTAACTATAAGAGGAGAGAATAAACTAGATATTTTAAAAATTAACAAAGCCGATTTGGTTTGTATTTCGAATGCTCAGAATTACGTTGAGATTTTTTATATCGAAAACGACAAACTTACCTCAAAACTGCTTCGGACTTCGCTTAGAAAAGTTCAGGAAGATTTTGATTTTTTAATGCAAATTCATCGATCGCATTTAATAAATCCAACACATTTTAAATCCTGGAGAAATCAAAATACTGTTGTTTTAACTCAAATCGAACTTCCTGTTTCTAAAAACTACAAAGAAACTTTATTGGCGTTATAATTTTCGTACCTAAAACAATATGTTTTGTACCTAAGTCAATAAAATTGGGCTTTACGTAAGTTTTTGATTTTAGTTTTGTTTCATCAATTTTAAACTAAATTATGAAAACAAAACATCTTTGCTTTATCGGATTATTATTTTTCGTTATCAGTTATTTATTCTTTTCGCACGTTTTGCCAAACGATCAAAATCCAATAGATTTTGGACATTGGTTCAACTTAATTGGCGCCTGTTTTTTATTATCGTTTAATGATGCATTTCCCAAAAACAGATTAAATTCAGTAGCTTCGGTTATTACAACTTTTGGAGTTATTGCGCATATTGGACTTTGCACAATCGATTTAATAATGTCAAGTTTTGGTAATAATGAATTTGCCAAAGAAGAATTAAGTAAACATATTAGCAATACGCCAGCGATTTTGTATCCATTTATTATAGTCGGACCTTCTTTGCTTTTTATAGGTTTGGCAATTCATGCTTTGAACTTTTTCAAAACAAATATGATAAGTTCATTAATGGTTATTGTTGGTTCATTGGCAATTGGTTTTTCTTTTTTTGTATTGAAGAATGTAGTTTATATGTTACTGAGTTGTCTGGTTTTTGCTTTGGGATTGGGAATACTTCTTTGTAAGAATGATAGTAGAGAAATCAGTTGAAATCTATATATTTGAATTCGAAATAGTCCGTTTCTTTAAACCTCAATCGATAATTTTAAATATGAATAAGATTTTTACCTTACTTGTTTTACTGGTTTCATTGCGTCTTTCGGCACAAAATAGTCTTCAGTTTGATAAGAAATTTGTGCAGAGCGAAGATAAGTGGGTTGCGTTTCCAAAAGATAGTACAGATGCTTATCCATATGGATTTATATACATCGATGCTCAGGCTGGATTGACGTTTGATTATGAGGGAAGTTTTAAAATTAATGGAACGGGTAAATTTATTCCAAAAAGAAGAGAGGTTGTTGGACAGGTGAAATACAGATTAGAACCTAATAATAACCTGATAGCGTTTATTCCTGATTCAAAACTTGCAGAGTTGAATATTGACAAAATTCCGGATTGGCTTAAGGGGTATAAAACAGGAGAAGGTTCTGTAGAACGACTTTATCAATGGGGTTTCATGTATAATGGTTGGAACGAATGCGAAAAAGCGCTGGAATATCTTGAGAAAGCTCAAAAAATAAACCCGGAATATAAAGGACTTCGAACTGAATTGGCTTTTTCGTATAATTGTTTGAAGCAATATCAAAAAGCCGTTGATATTTTGAAGATTGCTTTAAAAAGTGATCCGCTTGACGCTTATACCAATAAGGAATTGATTTATGCAGAAACAAAAAATGGCAATTTAGAAGATGCTGAAAATGTTTGTCGTAAAGTGTTTAAAGAATGTGCCGATAAAACTTATAATGCCGAAAATGCTTATAATGTTTTACAAGCGTATTACCTGAAAAATGACATTAAAAACTTTAATAGATGGTTTGCAGAAACCAATTCTCATTTAATGAGTGATCCGCAAATTAAATCGTTGGCACAACAAATGAAAAAGGAATTATAACAATAAATTTTAAAGACATAAATTTGTAATGTTCTTAAGATTAAGAATCCAAATAAATAGAATTGAATAAATATCTAAAATATCTAATCTCGCTCTTTCTGGCTTTTGTCGTGATTGCGAGTGACGGTACTTTAGTTTCTCAGTCAAAATCGGCAGATTATTACCAATCTTCGTTTGTGATTTTAAGACGAGAATTAGATTTTTCGAGTTCTCGATTATACAAGTTTACACAATCAACTTCCCGAACAAAAACGATATTTTCGATTGTTCTAAATTATCTTTCTAATAAAGATATTTTTAGTTTTCAAATTCGGGTAATTCAAAATTTACAACTACTTCTTTTTCAGAAATTAAGTTCATTTATAAAACAATCTGTTTTTGTAAATGAAACGATTCATTCCGGTAATTTCAAAACTAGTTTATACATAGCTTAATTTTTTTAAGCTTTTATGCGCTTTAACGCATACGATGATAAAATAATGTCTAATCATTTATCATTTTCAAAATGTATAAACAAAATAATCAAAAACGTTTAGAGCAATCTAAGCGACCACTTCATTGGATAAAAAGAAAATTCATAGTAATAATAACCGCTTTCATGCTCGGAATGTCAAACGGAATGAATGTGCATGATGAAGCTCTTAAAGGAAATCAAAACTATACGGAACAACATAAAAAGGATTGAGAATTTAACCGCAAAGTGCGCAAGGATTTTATTTTTGTGATGTCTTAAAAATCACAAAGTTCGCAAAGCTTTGTGTTTAAAAGGAATATAAAATTTTGCGACTTATTGTTTTTGTAAACATTGTATTTTAATTATAGCCCGAGGTTTCAACCTTAGGAAACGTTTTATGATGATTTATATTGAGACAATCCATTGCGTTCCAATGGTTGAAACCATTGGCTATGGTTTTGATCGAATGATCTTTGTCAAAGTTTAAAACTTTGACAAAGATTTTGTTAACGCAATCTTGTCATTTCGACGGAGGAGAAATCTTCGTGAGAAGCTCCGTACAGAATGTCGCCAGTCTTTGCGAGGAACGAAGCAATCTCATGTGCTACATAACATTGGTTACTCTTATTAGTGTGGTTGCTTCGTTCCTCGCAATGACAAACTGTATGTTATAAAAATAAAAAACCGAGGCAATTTGCTTCGGTTTTGTTTATATTGGAATTTAAAAAAATGAAATTTAACTTTTAGTCTATCCATTTATAATATCTCGCTCCAATTAAATTAGGAATTTCTTTTTCGATTCTATCTAAAATCCATTCGTTTTTAGGAGTTCTTATACTTTGTTTTTGTTCTTTTTTGTGAAGGCTTTCGTAAGTTTCAAAACCAATTTCTGTGCTTTCTTCTAAGTTTTCAAAAAGTTTGGTTTTGGCTAAAGCCGATTGCCATTCCGGTTGAATTGTTCCTTCAAATACTTTTGATTTCGATCCGCTTCCGTAAGCCAAGAATCCAAATTTAGTTCCGGCAACTTCTTGCTTTGTATCGTAATAATGAGCCAAAGTCGATAATAATCCCATGAAAATAGATCCTGTATAAAGGTTTCCTATTAAAGAAGAAGCCAATTCTGCGGGTTGTAATTTCTCAGTTACAAACTTTTTGTATTCATCAGATTTTCCAACTTCTTTGATTTTGTTTTGGTAATCTGCTGGTTCGATATTTTCTGAAATGATTTTATCAGCGTGATCTAAAGCATAAATCTCAGACAACATTCTGCGCCCTTGAAAAGAATAGGGAAGATGCATGATAATGCTATTCCAGGTATTGTATAAAGTTTCGGTCGTATTTTTTAATTTCTTAAACGAAAAGTATGCATTTCGCGTACGATCCATATAACATTGATTCGAATATTGTCCGTCAAAAACTGGTTGATCTTTGTGGATCTCGATTTCGGCTTCTAAATTATCAAACCAAGGATCGTTGTTTTCGTTTTGAGTAATCGCTTCTTTAGAGATAGTTCTGTAGGGTTTGAAAAAATCAAAAACACCTTTTGTAGATGTTGCCCAATTTTCATCAAAAGCAATAATTCTAGGATTCGAAGTCACAAGCATTGCAAGAGCTCCCGCACCTTGAGTATATTCTCCAGTTGAGTTTAAATCATATTTTGCAAAATCCGTTGTAACGACAATTGCTTTTTTCGTTGGATTCAATTTTACAAAATCAATACAGTTTTGCAAAGCGTCAACTCCACCAATACAAGCAAAAGTAAAATCAACAACATCACATTCGGCCAAAACATCTTCGCCAAATTTTTGCTCCATTAAACTAATTAAGAAAGAACTAATAGGTTTAGAACTGTCGATTCCGCTTTCGGTACCAACATAAATCCGGCTGATTTCGTTTAGGTTTATTTCGTTTTCAAGAATAAGTTTGGTTAAAGCATTAGCTCCAAAAACAACTGCATCCTGATGAACGTCAGGCAAAGTCATTTTTATTAATCCAAGACCTTTCTCTAATTTTTCGGGTTCAATATTTCTGGCAACAGCCAAAGTTTTTATGGGTAAATGTATGTTGGCAACATCAAAAGATATAGCGTCGATTCCTGTTTTCATTCTGATTTTTTTTGAAGCCGATAAAGGTAAAATTATGCTGTTAAAATTCACTTGTTTTGGTTCAATAAAATTCAGGATGACTTTATTTTTGAGGAAAATAAGTCAAAACGGGGAGAAAAGTAGCAATTTGGTAATTATATAAAAAACAGGATTTCGTTAAAATGACATGCGAAAGATTTCTATTTTATTGTTTTTAAATAATTTGCAATAAAATTGAATAAAGCTCTTTAAAATCATTATAAATAACAACGAAATGGTTGTAGTTCATGTCTAATTGCTTTATTTTTGTGTAATTTTTTAAAACAAACTACTTAAACACTTATGGCACAATCTGCACTATTGAATGCTTCCATCTTAAAGAAAGTGGCTATGGCTCTTTCGGGAATATTCTTAATCACGTTTTTAGCGCTGCATGTTTCCTTAAATTTCATTTCTATTATTAGTGAAAATGTTTTTAACGAAGCTTCTCACTTTATGGGATACAATCCGCTAATTCAGTATGTAATGCAACCAGTTTTGGCAATCGGAGTAATTTTCCATTTCGTTATGGGATTTGTTTTGACTGCACAAAATAGCGCTGCAAGACCAATTGCTTATGCAAAATACAATGGAGCGGCTAATGCTTCTTGGAGTTCAAGAAATATGATTATTTCTGGATTGGTTATTTTAGCTTTCTTAGGATTGCATTTCTATGATTTTTGGTTTCCTGAAGTTACCTATAAATATATAGTAGGTACTGCGCCAGATGCAACTAGGTATTATGGAGAGTTAGTGCATAAATTTCACGATCCAATCCGTACAGGATTATATTGTGTGGCTTTTGTGTTGTTAGGTTTTCACCTTTGGCACGGATTCGGTTCTTCTCTGCAATCTGTGGGAATGAACAATAAATATTCTCGTTTTTTAAACAAAATCGGTTATGCTTTTGCGGTTGTAGTACCAGCACTTTTCATCATAATCGCATTATTTCATCATTTCAATAATTAATATAAATTATAATGGCATTAGATTCAAAAATTCCACATGGCCCAATATCGGACAAATGGACAGATTATAAAGATCATATTAATTTAGTAAATCCGGCTAACAAACGTAATTTAGATATTATCATTGTTGGTACAGGTTTGGCTGGAGGTTCAGCTGCGGCTACTTTGGCTGAGCAGGGATATAACGTAAAAGCATTTTGTTTTCAGGATTCACCTCGTCGTGCGCACTCTATTGCAGCACAAGGTGGTATCAATGCAGCAAAAAATTATAAAGGTGACGGTGACTCAGTTTACAGATTATTTTATGATACTGTAAAAGGAGGAGATTACCGTGCACGTGAGGCAAACGTTCACCGTTTGGCTGAAGTTTCTGCTAATATTATTGACCAATGTGTGGCTCAAGGAGTTCCATTGGCTCGTGAATATGGTGGATTATTAGATAACCGTTCTTTTGGAGGAACTTTGGTTTCTCGTACTTTTTACGCACAAGGACAAACTGGACAACAATTATTGTTAGGAGCTTATTCTGCAATGAACCGTCAGATTGGTCGTGGAAAAGTAAAAATGTACAACCGTCACGAAATGCTTGACATTGTTATCGTGAACGGAAAAGCGAGAGGTATTATCGCTCGTAACTTAATTACTGGAGAAATAGAAAGACATTCTGCTCACGCGGTAGTAGTTGGTTCTGGAGGATACGGAAACGTATTTTTCTTGTCAACAAATGCTATGGGAAGTAACGCAACAGCAGCTTGGAAAATACATAAAAAAGGAGCGTTTTTCGCAAATCCTTGCTACACACAAATTCACCCAACTTGTATTCCCGTTTCAGGAGATCACCAGTCAAAACTGACTTTGATGTCTGAATCGTTACGTAATGACGGTCGTATTTGGGTTCCTGCAAAACAAGAAGATGCAAAAGCAATTCGTGAAGGAAAGAAAAAAGCAACAGATTTATCTGAAGCAGAAAGAGATTATTTCTTAGAAAGAAGATATCCTGCTTTTGGTAACTTAGTACCTCGTGACGTTGCGTCTCGTGCTGCAAAAGAAAGATGTGATGCTGGTTTTGGTGTTAACAAAACTGGAGAAGCAGTTTACTTAGATTTCGCAGCAGCAATCAAACGTTACGGAACTGAAGAAGCTTTCGTTAAAGGTTTAGATGCTAACGATGCGGCTTTGGTAACTAAATTAGGAGCTGAAATCGTGAAAAGTAAATACGGAAACTTATTCCAAATGTATTACAAAATCGTTGACGAAGATCCTTATACAACACCAATGATGATTTACCCAGCGGTTCACTACACAATGGGTGGAACTTGGGTTGATTATAACTTAATGACTACAATCCCTGGATGTTTCTCAATTGGAGAATCTAACTTCTCTGATCACGGAGCAAACAGACTTGGAGCTTCTGCTTTGATGCAAGGTTTAGCTGATGGATATTTCGTATTACCTTATACTATTGGAGATTATTTAGCTCCGGATATTAAAATGGGAGAAATTTCTACAGATTTACCAGAATTCGTAGCAGCAGAAAAAGAAGTAAAAGATCAAATCGATAGATTTATCAATAATAAAGGAACTCATTCTGTAGATTATTTCCATAAGAAATTAGGAAAAATCATGTGGGATAAAGTAGGTATGGCTCGTAATGCTAAAGGTTTGTCTGAAGCTATCGTAGAAATTGCTGCTTTACGTGAGGAGTTTTATAAAGATGTAAAAGTTCCTGGAAGCGCTAACGAATTTAATCAGGAATTAGAGAAAGCGACACGTGTTGCCGATTTCTTAGAGTTAGGAGAATTGTTCGCGAAAGATGCATTACACCGTAATGAGTCTTGTGGAGGTCACTTCCGTGAAGAGTACCAAACAGAAGAAGGAGAAGCACTTCGTGATGACGAAAACTTTGCATATGTTGCAGCTTGGGAATACAAAGGAAAACCAAGTGATGCAGTATTACACAAAGAACCTCTGGTTTACGAAAACATTAAATTAGTACAAAGAAGCTACAAATAGCAATTAGTCAAAAGACTAAAGTCTTAAAGTCTAATGGCTTTCGACTTTCGGCTTTATGACCTTCAAACTAAAACAGTATGAAACTTACATTAAAAATATGGCGTCAGAAAAACGCCCAAGATAAAGGGGGAATTGTTGATTACCCAATCGACGGAATCGAACCAGATATGTCTTTCCTTGAAATGCTTGATGTTCTTAACGAACAATTAATCAACAAAGGAGAAGAGCCAGTAGCATTTGATCACGATTGTCGTGAAGGAATTTGCGGAATGTGTTCATTATTCATCAACGGAGAAGCACACGGACCAGACAGAGGAGTTACTACTTGCCAGTTGCACATGCGTATGTTTAAAGATGGTGACACGATTTTTATCGAGCCATTTAGAGCAAAAGCTTTCCCTGTAATTAAAGATTTAGTTGTTGACAGAAGTTCTTTTGACAGAATTCAACATGCAGGAGGATTTATCTCTGTAAATACTTCAGGAAATACAATTGATGCAAATACAATTCCGATTAACAAACATGATGCAGATAAATCATTTGATGCTGCAGCTTGTATTGGTTGTGGAGCTTGTGTTGCAACTTGTAAAAACGGATCAGCAATGTTATTCGTTGGAGCAAAAGTATCTCAATATGCATTATTACCTCAAGGTAAGGTTGAAGCTGTTGATCGTGTTTTAAACATGGTACACCAAATGGATTTAGAAGGTTTTGGTAACTGTACAAATACAGGAGCTTGTGAAATCGAATGTCCAAAAGGGATTTCACTTGAAAATATCGCACGTATGAACCGTGAGTATTTATCTGCAAGTTTGAAAGGATAATCTAAATTACTTTTAGTTTTAAATAAAAAAAAGGATCAGTTGTAGCTGATCCTTTTTTTATGCTTTATTCGTAATACAATTGCGAAGCGCTTATTTCTTGTTTTTCTTTTCCTTCTTGCTGAATGAAACACGTTAAAGTAGTTCCGCCAATCTGGTCAAAATAACCAATGTTGATTTTATGGAAACCTTTTTCGAGTTTTACAGCGCCATAGGCTTCGTTGAGCCAATGAATTCCATCGTTATTTACAACTAATTCATTATCGATAAAAAGCTTCGAGCCGTCATCTGAAAGCGTCGAAATTGTATAATTTGCCGTTTCTGGAATAAAGATGTATCCGTCGAATTTTAAGCCGATATAACGCTCTGTTTTCGTTTTCCATTTTTCGCTGCTGATGGCGCCTTCAAAAATGCCTGAATTAACAGGTTTTGCTAAATCTAAATCCTGAACTTGCTGGAATAATGTTCCGGTATAATAATCGAATTTTAAACCTTTCTTAGTTGGTTTTATAGCTAAAGCCGATTTTAATTCCGGATTTCTAACCAATATTTTATTGATCGAACTTCTTCTTCCGCTTGGACTAATCTGAACCGTTTTTATAATTCTGAATTCTCCTTTTGGGATATTTATCGTTACCGGTTTTGTGTAAAGTTCAGCTGTTTCATCTGGATTGTATCCATCAATTGTGTAGAAGATTTGTCCGCTTTTGATCGTTGGTTTTAAATCCAAAATATATTTTGATGTGATCAATGCTGTTTCATTAGAACCAAAAGGACTCGGAACTTTATACAATCTTTTTTGTGCTTCTAGTTTTTCTAAATGATGCGGAATTTGATTCAAAATAAACTGATTGTAATTTTTATTTTGAGGTTCTGTCCAGGCAATTTCTGCTAAAGCAAATACACGAGGATAAATCATGTAATTTAATTTCGCAGGACTTGTTAAATATTCAGACCAAAGATTAGATTGTACACCTATAATATATTTTTGTTGGTCGACGGTCAAACTATCAACGGGAGTTGGGTTGTAATTGTAGATTTTTTCAACTGTTGTTAATCTCCCAATTGTTAAAGGTTCTTGCGGTGAATATCCTTGATTATAATCCAGATACAAAACTTGCTCCGGATTCATGATTACATTGTGTTTTTGTCTTGCGGCGCTGATTCCTCCAGCTTCGCCTCGCCATGACATTACAGCCGCATTTGGCGCAAGCCCACCTTCGAGCATTTCGTCCCAGCCTAAAATTTGTCTTCCGTTTGCATTCAGGAATTTCTCGATTCGGGTTGTGAGATAACTTTGTAATTCATGTTCGTTTTTCAAACCTAATTCTTTGATTCGCTTTTGGCAATTCGGACATTCTTTCCATCTTGCTTTTGGACATTCGTCTCCACCAATATGAATATAAGTACTCGGGAACAAAGCCATAACTTCCGTCAGAACATCTTCTAAAAAAGTAAAAGTCTCCTCTTTTCCGGCACAGAAAATATCTTCAAAAACGCCCCATGATTCTATAACTTTATATTGACGATCTGGAAAACAAGATAAATTTGGATAAGCAGTAACTGCTGCAGTTGCATGACCGGGCATTTCAATTTCCGGAATAATATTCACATAATGTTCTTCGGCAAATTTAACAACGTCTTTAATTTCTTCCTGAGTGTAAAATCCTCCGTATGGATTTCCGTCAAAAAAATACGGGAATCTTTCGAATTTATTTCCCACTAAAGTCTGTGCTCTTTTCGAACCTACTTCAGTTAGTTTTGGATACTTTTTTATCTCAATTCTCCATCCTTGATCGTCCGTTAAATGCCAATGGAAATTATTTAATTTATAACTGGACATTTGTGCAATAAAATCTTTTATAACATCAACAGAGAAAAAATGACGGCAAACATCGAGGTGAAGCCCGCGGTAGTTGTATCTAGGCTCATCTTCGATAGTAACGCAAGGTAATTTTACCTCTTGATTCGTAATTTTGTTCGGAAGCATTTGCAATAAACTCTGAACTCCATAAAATAATCCTTCTTCACTTCCGGTAACGGTTATTTTTTTTGAGGTAATATTGATTTTATACGCTTCTTTTTTTAAGGAAGCAGATGGATTTTTAGTAATGAATAAAACTTCGACCGAACCCTTTTTTGAAGATACATTTTTGTTAATAGCAGCTTCAAAAATGTTTGCTGTTTTTTGTTCTTTCGCACTAAATTTATTCTTTTCGAAAATAACTTTAATTTGTCCGTTTAAACGAATACTGTCTCCGGTTGCTTTATATGAATTTGGAGCAGGAATAATCGAATTATTAGTGAAGGAAGTTTGAGCGCTTCCAAAAGAATACCAAAAGATCAATAAGAGAAATATACTTTTTTGCATGGTTGCTTTCTTGGTTTGTTAAACAAATTTAAGGTTTGTAATGGATTTGCATTTTTTTTGCAAAACTTATTTAGGCATAGATGTCTTTAAAATAGGTGAATTAACTTTTTTATTACATTGTGTTATAATTTGTTTCGCAATAATATTGCATTTATTGTTTACATTTGCTTTACTTAAAAAGAATTCGCATGAATAATGATAATGAAGTAGTTAATTATACCAAGGAAGAACGTAAAAGTCTTATTTTAAAAGAGATTAACTTGCATACTCGTGTAAGTTTTGAAACGCTTTCGGCTAAATTATTTGTTTCAGAAGATACGGTGAGACGTGATATTAACGAACTTGAATCAGAATCTTTATTGATTAAGGTAAAAGGTGGTGCGATGACAAAAGCATATCACCATTCTTCGACTAATAATCAGACTTATGCAGGCGAATCTAAACAAATTATTGCGCAAAAAACTTTAGGTTTACTTCGCGACGGAATGGTTTTATTAATTGGCGGAGGAACTACAATTCGTGAATTCATCCGATTGATTCCTGACGATATGAATCTAACTATTTTTACGGTTACGGTTTTGTCAGCAGTTGAACTTCTGGATAAACCTAATGTTAAAATTATCATGATTGGCGGAAGCATTTCATCTTACAGCCAAATGTGTGTGAGTGGCGATGTCTACAATCAATTGGCTAATATTAAAGTCGATTTATTAATATTAGGAACAAATGCTTTGGATATCGAAGGTGGTTTCTCAGACTCTGATTGGGAAACTGTTCAGGTAAAAAAAGCTATGATTCAGGCTTCTGAAAAAACAGCGATTTTAACTATTTCTGAAAAACTAGACACAGTTTTAAAAATGAAAATTGCCAACTTATCCGAGGTTGATTATGTGGTTACAGAAGTTGATCCAACCGACGAAAAATTACAGTCGTATAAGAAGGCAGTTCCAAGTTTAGTCTTTATTTAATCCCAATTTTTCATTAAGAAATTGATCCAGTTTTGGTGAAAGATTTTATCTAAATCTTCATCAGAATAGCCGTTGTTTTTAAAGATCAGAACCAATTTTTGTAAATCGGCAATGGTGTCTAAATCATACGGACCTTGTTCTGTACCAAAAGCGCCATCCAAATCAGAACCTACGCCAATGTGATTGGCATTTCCGGCCAATTGACAAATGTGATCCATGTGTTTGAAAACCGTTTCGAGATTGCAATTAGTACCTTTTGGTGTTGAAACTCCTCTTTCCCAATCCGGAACTAACATCCACGCATCTAAAGCACCGCCAATTACGGCGCCACGAGAAATTAAAGCTTGAATCATTTCATCGCTATATTGACGATTGTGATTAACTAGACTTCTGCAATTGTTATGACTTGCCCAAACTGGCCCGTGATAATGGTCTAAAGCTTGCCAAAAAGCATCATCGCATAAATGGGTTGCATCGAGAATAATATTCAAACGTTCCATTTCTTTTAATAAATCAAGACCGTTTTGGTTCATTTTTCCGGTTGCGTCGGTTCCGTTTGCGTAACGTCCGGGTCCGTAATGTGCAGGACCAATGGCACGCAATCCGTAATTGTATGCTTTTTCTAAATACGAAACATCAATAATAGAATCTGCGCCTTCCAAACTCAAAATATAACCAATGGGTTTTTTATCGTTTGGTGTTCCGTCATTCCATAAATCAATTTGTTTTAGTAATGATTTTTTATCGGTAATTGCTGTGATTTCTCCGGCTTCTTCCATGGCTTTGTACCACGCAAGCTGCCCTTGAGTTTGTGCCCAGGCTTGTTCAGGAGAATTCCAACCCGGAATAATACTGTCCGGTTTTACGAATCTTGCAATTTGAGTGGCGACAACAATACCAATATTGCCACGTCGTAAATCAGGGAACGAAACCGTTGCGCGTTCGCGATCTGGTTTGTCCGTCATTCCTTTTTCGAGATGACGCAAAGTTGGTACGTCATTTCTTAAATCTCGATTCCATTCCATCGCATTCATGCTCAGGTCTAAATGGGCGTCTATTATAAACATATTATTTTTTTTAAGGCACAAAGGTCCAAAGGCTCAGAGGTTTTCCAGACAAGTGTTATTATGAGGTCTATTCTCTTTCTTCTTCGCTCTATTTTCTATTCTTTTTTCTTTATTCTACTTTTTCTGCTGCTAGATATTAATTTTTCTGCTGCGGGCAACAACCAGCCATTGATCGCAAATTTCATGTGCCGAATTCACGACCTGAACTGAATCGTAAAGAGCACAAGTTGGGCAAACATGATAAGGTTGTGCATAAATGGTATCGCCAATAGCATACTCGTTTTTTCCTCTGTTTTCTATAATTAAATGTTCTTCTGAATGTGCTGTTGGGATTAGGTTTTCATCATTTAAAATGATTAATCTTTTATCAATTGGGTTTTCAGAAGCTACGGCTTTGTATCCAATGTCAATACAAAAAGTAGAGCTTGTTGGTTTTGAAATTATGGTTCCAACGATAACCAAAGCAGGTTCAAAATGTTGTTCCGGTAAATGAATTTGGTAATTCGAATCCCAAAAAACAAAAGTTCCGGGACTACATTCTACGTTTTTTTGAGTTGCGTAAAACGGAAATGTATTTGATCCGCCCGCGACAATTTTTAATTCGTATCCCAGTTTTTTATTAATCGCCTGAATTTCTTCGTTTATGCTAAAAAATAAATTGGAAGCGGTATCAAATCGATGTTCTAAATCTCCTTTTAAATGACCGTCATAAATATGAATTCCTGCAAAATGAATGTTTTTCAACAAAACAATTTCATCAATTAAAGCTTTCCAGTTTTTAGAAACCGAAATTCCTGTTCTGTTCATTCCGGTATTTAAATCCAGATAAACTGTAAGTTTTAAATTGTTTTTTGCCGCACTTTCATTTAAGGCTTTCGCCGAATTTAAATTGTCAACAATAGTCGAAAAAGCAACATTTGGATATTTCTGAATCAATGAAATCCATCTGTCTTTTTTAGCACCAACAGGTTGATAGGCGAGAAGTACGTCTGGAATTTCATGTATCGCAGCCAATTCAGCTTCGGCAATTGTTGCGCATTTTATTTTATTGATGTTGTAGGTTTTAAACAAATCCAGAATTTCACCTATTTTATGCGTCTTGATGTGTGGTCTTAATTTTTGAGTTTCGCCTTTTACTGCTTCAATCAAACGCTCAATATTTGCCTGAATACGATCTTCGTAAACGGCTAAAAATGGCGTATCAATGCGGAGTTCGGAATTAATTTTCCACCAATTGTTTTGCATAACTTTAGTTTCTGGTTTTTTCTACAACTTCAATTAAATTTTGGAATGCCTTTAGAGATTGCTCATAATTTAAATTCAAAAGCATTTCTTTCGAAAATAAATTAGAACCAATTCCCACGCAAACTACTCCGGATTTGAACCATGATTTTAAATTGCTTTCTTCGAGCGTTACGCCTCCGGTTGGCATTATTTTTAAATTTGGGAATGGCGCTCTAATTGCTTTTACATATCCCGGACCACCAATTTTATCAGCTGGAAAAAGCTTTACAATTTCGGCTCCTAATTTATTTGCCTGAAGTATTTCGTTTAAAGTCGCGGCTCCGGGAATCCAATAGATATTATTTTTGAAGCAATAATTTCCAATTTCCAGATCTGTATGCGGGCAAACAATACAATCTGCTCCAAGAAGATGAAATGTTTCGGCATCATCTACACTTAAAATAGATCCAACGGCGATTTTTACATCTAAATTATTTGCTTTTTTAAAGGCTATCATTTGGCTAAAAACTTCTTTAGCATCATCTGCACGAGCAGCAAACTCGATAATTTTAATGCCAGCATCAGCCGCTGATTGCAATACTATTTGGGCTGTTTCAATGTTGATTTGGGTTACTAACGGAAGTACACCTTGCGTTTTTAATATGCTGTACATTTTCTTATTTTATCTATTAATTCTATTACTTGAGCCATTTTTGATGAAATGACTTATTTCGTTTTCATTTGTGATGGCAAAATCTCCGTGAATACTTTGTTTGATTACGCCACAAGCTGTTGCCCATTCGATACATTCCTGTCCTGAAAATTTATTCGATAATCCGTATAATAATCCTGCGTTGAAAGCATCTCCGGAACCAATTTGATCTGTTACAACGTGTATTTTGTGTTCTTGGGTTTGATAAAAATTATCATTATGAATTAGTAAACCTTTGTATAAATGCGCCGGTCCATCTGATTTTCTAAAACTCATCGCTAATGTTTTTAGAAATGGCATTTTTACTTTTAATAATTCGAATGTTTTCTGAAAACGATTTTCATCTGATTCATTTTTATCGGTTTTGATTCCGAAATAAATTTCAATCGCATCTAAATCTGCAACCGTAATTGTACTGTATTGAAGCAAATCAGGCATAATTTCAGAAGGTTGTTTTCCGTATTGCCACAATTTGGATCGGTAATTAAAATCAGACGAAATGGGTAAACCTTTTTTATGTGCCACAAGAATTGCTTCTTTACAAGCTAAACCTGCTTCGTTTGAAACTCCCGGACTTATTCCTGACCAATGAAAGTGTGTAACATCGGCTAAAGCCAAATCCCAATTGATTTGATCTTTTTGAATGGTTCCAAATGAAGAATTGCTTCGGTCATAAATAACTTGTGATTGCCTGATTTGATTTCCGGCTTCGACAAAATACAATCCCAAACGTTCTCCGCCATAAACACATTTTGAGGTATTTACTTTGTATTTCTGAAGTTCGTTTAAGGCGAGTTGAGCCAAATCATTTTCGGGTAATCGGGTAATATAATCGGTTTGAATCCCGAGTTGAGAAAGTAAAACACAAACATTTGCTTCGGCACCGCCAACATGAATTTTTATTTCATTGGCCTGCGTAAATCGGTTTCCATCAGCAACATTCATCCGAAGTAATAATTCTCCAAAAGTTGCAATTCTAGTTTGTGGTGTTGTATTCATATTTTTGTTTTTTTGCCACGGATTATTATGATTAAAAAGATTTATAAACGTAGCGGTTAATTCTTTAAACACATAGAAACATAGTTTTTGAAAGTGTTGAAAAAAGGCATTTCACTTGCATTAATGCACATAGCTATGTGTGAAAGCTGGCTTTTTTTTACTTCCTTCTAGTTTACAAGTAAAAAATCTATGTTTCTATGTGTTAAAAAAAATCTGTGCGAACCTGTTTAATCCGTAAAACCCGTGGGCTAAATTCTTTAATCTAAAATAATTCGAAAACGGCTTCAACTTCAACAGGAATATTGTCCGGTAAAGAACCCATTCCTACGGCGCTTCTTACTCCAATTCCGTTTTCTTGTCCCCAAACTTCAGCAAACAATTCGCTACAACCGTTTATTACGTACGGATGTCTCAAGAATTCGCCATTACAATTGACCATTCCTAAAACTTTTATAACACGTTTTACTTTATTCAGGCTTCCAAAATTGGTTACAATTGTAGAAAGCATTGTTAATCCGACTTGTCTTGCTGCTAATTTTCCTTCTTCGATATCCATGTCATCGCCAATTCGGCCAATGATTAGGGATTTGTCGTCATTAACAGGTCCATGACCTGAAAGGTATAAATATTTACCATCAACTAAATAAGGTTTATAAATACCAAGTGGCTGCGGCGCCGGAGGTAATGATAAGCCTAATGTTTCAAATTTTTCTTGTGGTAATAAATTCATGATATTAATGTATTATAGAGTTTAAAATAAAAACGAAAATGATTCCTAAAACAGATACTAGAGATTCCATGACGGTCCATGATTTGAATGTATCTTTCAGGCTGATATTAAAATATTCTTTGAACATCCAAAAACTTGGATCGTTTACGTGTGAGCACATTAAGCTTCCGGCTCCAACAGACAGAACTAACAGATTGGGATCGAGGCCGGTAGTTTGTAACAAAGGTAATAAAACGCTCGCAGTCATTAATCCGGCTGCTGTAGCAGAACCTACACAAACGCGTATGATTGCCGCCATCATCCAGGCCAATAAATATGGATGAATGTTTGTTTGTGTTAATGATGCTACAATAGTTTCGTTTACACCGCTTACAATCATAACTTCTTTTAAACCACCGGCTCCTCCAACAATTAAAACAATTAAAGCAACATCTTTTATGGCAACGGCATAATCGTCCATTACTGATGTGATGCTTCTGTTCATTCTGATTCCTAATGTATACGTACAGATTAATAGAGAAATCAGCATAATCATACTTGGTTCTCCAACTGTTTTGCAGATATTCACCAGAGTTTCATTTTTCGAAATCATTGGTAATATCGAAGTAATTGTTAATCCAAAAACCGGAAATAAAGCGGAGAATAAACTCAATGAAAAACTAGGTTGTTTTCCTTCGTTTATGATTTCTTCGACATTCAGAATTTCATGATCCGATTCGGTTTTGATGTTTTTTAATAAATTCGAAAACAATAAACCTGCAATAAAAATTGTTGGAATCGCAATGATGATTCCGTAGACTAAAACGAGTCCAATATCAGCTTTTAAAATACTGCTTAAAGCCATTGGAGACGGATGTGGAGGCAAAAAACCGTGTGCTACTGAAAGCGACGCCAGCATTGGAATACCGAGATATACTTTTGAAAGCTTAAATTGATGGGCTACTGAAAAGATTAATGGAACTAACAAAACAAATCCAACACTATAAAATAGAGGTATCCCAACAATAAATCCGGTAATCATTAAGCCAAGACGAACATATTTTTTACCCGTCCATCCCATAACTGTTTTGGCAATGACATTGGCGGCGCCTGATGAAACGGTGAGTTTACCAATACAGGTTCCGAAAACAATAATCAAAGTGATAGATCCTAACATTTCGCCCAAACCTTTTTGTACGGTTTGAGATAAAGTTTCTATTGGCAGGCCTAAAAATAAACCTGCTAATAAAGCTGTTATGATAAAGGCAATAAACGGATTGATTTTAAGCCAAGCTATCTGAATGATTAAAAACGCAATGCATGCCGTAAGAATTAAAATGCTCATTTATCTTTTGTATTAAGAGTTTTAATTTGTGTCGTTAGACACTTAATATTGGTAAAAACATAAGTCACAATATCTAGCGTGCCGTAGGTACGCAATAGTTATCGTTTTGTTGCGTACCTACGGCACGCGAACGAATTTGAAACTTTATAACTACCAACATTAAGTGCCTAAAGGCACATTTTAACTCTTGTTTCATATTTTATTTATCCCACCAGATTTTTGTTGTAAAACTATCTTCGCCCTGGCGTTTAACTGCTTCAGCTAAGTTAGTTGAATTCACTGAATATTCACTTGTTGAATATTTCAAACGTCTTGGGATTGTGCCGTTTGTAACGTTTCCAGGAAAATTTACCGGAACCAAAACTGGATAACCGGTTCTTCTCCAGTTGGCATAAATTTCTTGTTCGTCTACAAATAAAGCAACATAAACCTGAGTGTGAATCTGATTCATTTTAGCTTCAAAAGATCCTGCTGCATTATATGGATTTGCAGTTAAATATGGTGTTGCGTCCGAAATTGCATAAGTCGATCCGTAAATCCCCATGTTTAAGAAAGAAGCTTTTACACCTTTTTCATATAGATCTTTATCTGTTTCGCCAGAATACCATCCTCTTACGGCGGCTTCGGCTAGATATAAATTAGTTTCGGCATTGCTTAAAAGAACAAGTGGCGCATCGTATTTAAAAATAGTACTTTGATTAGGCTCAGAATAAGTTGCTTGTTCAATTGGTGTTGGAGCATTTTTAGTTCCGTTAGGAAAACCTTTTTGAACCGCTGCACTTGTATTTTGTGTTGTACCTTCCCAAACTCCTGCATAAACACTAATTCTTGGATCGGCAGTATTTTTTAATAAATCGATGAATGTCTTAGCTAATTTTCCGCCTTCAACATTTTTTTGACCGTATGATCCATTTGTGAAATCTTGTCTTCTGGCGTCAAAACCAACAGGGTTTCTGTTAAAATCATTTGGACCATCTGTATATTTCATGATTGCATTGTCAGTTCCGTTAAGGATAACTCCTCCGGCAATTGCTTTTGTAACCCATGTTTTTGATAGAGCGGCATCAACTTTACTTAATCTTAATCCTAAACGAAGCATTAAAGAATAAGAGAATTTTTTCCATTTTGCAACATCTCCGTCATAGATAAAATCGGCTTTACCAAAACTTGGTTTCGCTGGATCTAATGCTGTTGCAGCTTCGTCAAGTTCTTTCAATAAATCTTTGTATATGAATTCCTGAGTATCATATTTTGGAAGAAATACTTGTGTACTATTTGCTTTTGCAGCTTCAGAATAAGGAATGTCTCCGTATAAATCTGTAATTCTATGATACAAATATGCTTTCCAGATTCTGGCAATATTTAGTTTATTACTATCGTTTGCATTGTCTTTTACGGCATCAATTACGATTTGAGTTTCGTTTAATGCTGTTGGATATATCTGATTGAAATAAGCAGAATAATAAACTTCATTACTCAAATATTTATCTCCCACACCAGAAGCTTCTTTATACGTAGCATAATGTTGCAGCATTCCTCCACATTCAAGGATATTAGTAAAAAAGTAATTGTTGTTTAAACCATCCAATTGTGCTCGGCTGAAAAGAAAATTAGGATTTGGTTTTTCAACAACATTAGGATTTGTGTTGATTTCTTCGAAATCTTTTGTACAGGCAGTCATACTTCCTAAAAGTATACCTGTTATGTATAATATGGTTATCTTTTTCATGTCTTTGTAATTTAAAAATTAATTAAGCGAGTTTAAAATTTGACATTTAAACTTAAACCGAAACTTCTGGTTTTTGGCACTCCAAATTGTTCTACACCTTGAGCATTTCCAGCACTAAATACAGATTCCGGATCTACGTTTGGAGTTTTCTTATAAAGAATGAATAAGTTTCTTGCTACAAATGAAATCGAAGCTCCCTGAAGTTTTGATAATCCTTTTAATTTTTCAAGTGGTAATTGATATCCAATAATTACTTGTCTTAGTTTTATAAAACTTGCATCGTAAACAAAAGTTGATGAAATATTTCTTAAACCATCATAATAGGTTCTAAGGTTTTCCGGAGCAATAACCATATCAACAGGATTTCCGTTTGTGTCAACACCTTTAATAGGCAAGCCAGATTCACGACCATCCAATGTTAGTTTTGTTAAACCCATACGAGTTCCGTACAAATCAGTTCCAGAATATAAGCTTCCGCCAAATTTACCGTCAATCAGGAAGCTGAATGATATGTTTTTGTATTTGAAATCATTGCTGATACCTGCTGCCCAAGGATGAACTCCCTGACCTAATTCTTCCAGCGGACCTCTTGCAATAGTTGCAGATCCACCGCTTACATTATAAACCGTATTTCCGCTTGCATCTTTAAGAGGTTTGTAGCCTTTTATGATACTGTAAGGACGGCCAACATCACTGGTGATTGTAACATATCCGTTTACAGAAGTTGCCATCGTAATTGAGTTCAATTGATCTGTAAGTGCTTCGACAGTGTTTTTGTTGTAAGACCCGTTGAAACTTGCATCCCAAGAGAAATTTTCTGAATTAATGATTTTTCCGCTTAGTAAAAACTCAACTCCTTTATTTCTCATCTTTCCAAGATTTAATAAAGCAGTACTAGCTCCTGAAGCATTTGAAATTGTAGTTTCGACAATATCATTTGTTGTTGCACGGTTATAATATGCAAAATCAAGATTTAAACGATTATTAAAGAATCCTAAGTCAGTTCCAATCTCAAATGTTGTAGAAGTTAGAGGACTTAAAGTAGCATTTGGAACTCTCGAACCTGTTGGTGTTTGTAATTGTTGACCATTATGTCCGCCTTGAACCATCGAGTAAGATTGATTTAATGCGTAAGGATCTGGTGTTGCGCCACCAACCTGAGCCCAAGATGTTCTTAGTTTAGCAAATGAAACAAATTCTGGCATTTTCAAGATGTCTGAAACGATAATACTTGTTCCAACAGACGGATAAAATACCGTATTGTTATCTTTTGAAAGCGTCGAAAACCAATCCTGACGTCCTGTAAAGTTTAAAAACACTACATTTTTATAATCTAAATCTACAGCTCCATAAACAGAGTTTGTTTTTGTTTTTCCGTAAGGATAACTATAAGTCAAAGTAGATAAATTGGTTAAAGCGTAGAAATCATCCAATACAAAACCAGAGCCTTCAACTCTTGTTTCGTCTCTCAAAGTAGTTCGCGTGTTTACACCAAGTAAAGCGTTTAAAGAGAAATCTTTGTAGATGTTTTTCTTAGTATAATTAAGAATTGCTTCTGAGTTCAGATTCGATAATTTAACTCTTGAACCTTGTGCATATCCGATTGGGTTATTTAAAGTTGTTTTTGGGATGTATCCAAAGAAATCATAATTCGTAAAATCTTGTCCAATTCTACCTTGAAGGAATAAGTCAGGCGTAAAGTTCAATTTTACGTTTATCATTCCAAGAAAACGGTTTTTGGTATCGCTATTTTTAATTTTATTTACAACAAAATAAGGATTTGTTGCCACTGCAACTGGATTCCATGCTTCTTCAACACCATTTGCATCATAACCTGGGGCAAGATTTCGGATATCAACGGTATTGGCAATCATGTAAGTTCCCCAGTTTGGGTTAGCTTCAGCATCAGAAACTGTAACTCTATTGTTTGATTTCTCTACATTATATTGTGCTACAACATCAAATTTTAACCAATCTGTCATGTTAACATTACTGGCGATGTTAAGGCTTTTGCGATTAAAATCAGAATTTGGTACAACTCCTTGATTGTCTGTATTAGAGAACGAAAGACGTCCTGTAGCCTTTTCAGTTCCTCCAGACAAAGCGATAGAGTTTATGAATGTTGTTCCTGTTTCGTAAAAATTCTTGATGTTATTTTTTTGTGCTACGTAAGGTCTTGCAACACCGTCAAACTGAATAACATTTGTTCCATCCATTTTTGCTCCCCAAGACCAGCGTCCTGCGGCAACTGCTTCGGCTTGAGTCGTTGGTTTTTTTCCGTTTGCTCCAGAACCGTATTCATACTGCCAATCTGGTATGATCGATGGCGCTTCAAAAGTAAATGAAGTATTGTATTCTACTCCAATTCCTTTTTGAGCCGCACCTCTTTTAGTTTGAATTAAAATAACACCATTTGCAGCATTTGCGCCATAAAGAGCCGCCGCTGTACCTCCTTTTAATACTGTAATTGTTTTAATATCATCAGGATTTATCACAGAAGTTCCGTCGCCTCGATCGACGTTGATTCTTGTAGATCCAGGGCCATTTCCAATACCCGGTAGGTTAAGCTGAGTATTGTCAATTGGTAAATCATTTACAACATACATCGGTTGGTTGTTTCCATTTAAGGAACCATTACCACGAATTACAACTCTCGTTGATCCGTTTGGTCCTGTTGCAGTACTGCTCACGTTTACACCTGCAATTTTTCCAACCAAAGCATTAGCAATATTCGTTTCTTTTGCCTTTGTAAATTCAGTTCCTTTAAGTTCTGTTACAGCGTACGAGATTGCTTTGCTGGTTTTTTTAACTCCCAATGCAGTTACTAAAACCTGATCCAGAACATTTTCAGCTGGTTTTAGTCTTATAGTTAAATTTGTAGTTTGGATTAAGGGGAAATTTGTAGTTTGATAACCCATGTAGGATATCACAACATGACTTTCGTTTTCAGGAACATTTAATTTGAATCTTCCGTTCTCATCAGAAATTGTTGCTATTTTACTATTACTTTCTGCATAAATAGTAGCTCCGGCAATTGGCATTCCATCGTCCTGACCTATAATCTGACCAGTAACTTCAATCTGACTGCTTTTTTGTTCAAAAAGGTGCTTGGTAATTGCAACCTCTTTTGCGTTTGCTGAGAAAATCACTCCCCCAATAAACACTAATGAAATTAGCTTTGTTTTCATAATACTTTGGTTTTCATGTTTTTTTTGGTTTTTATTGGCGATCAAATATAAATATTTATTTTAAATGCTTGCATTTTTTTTGCACAAAATGCATTTTTTTTGCAATATTTTTTCCTGAAGTATTTTTGTAATCCAAAAAAAATGCGCTTTCTAGCCGTTTTTTGAGAAATTTTTGCAGAAATTCGTTTTTTTGGAAAAATCTATTTTAATCTTAAAATTCGTATTTTTGAAATATGAAAATTGCACTTATTCAATCAGATCTATATTGGGAAGATGCTTCTCAGAACAAAAAAAACTTCGAATCGATTGTAAATCAAATCGATTCAAGTACAAATTTGATTGTTCTTCCTGAGATGTTTTCGACAGGATTTACCATGAACGCTTCAGAAGTTGCCGAAACCATGCAAGGAGAAACAGTTCTATGGATGCAATCTATCGCAAAGCAGAAAAACTGTGCCTTGACGGGAAGTTTGATAATTACAGAAAACGGCAATTATTACAACCGAATGTTATTTGTTTTTCCGTCAGGCGAAATGCAGTATTATGACAAGCGACATTTGTTTTCGCTCGCAGGCGAAAATCAATTTTACACTTCCGGAACTCAAAAAGTAATCGTTGATTATTTAGACTGGAAGATTTGTCTGCAGATTTGTTACGACTTGAGATTTCCTGTTTTTGCTCGAAATGTCGAAAATTACGATTTGCTTTTATACGTTGCCAATTGGCCAAAAGTCAGAACAAATGCTTGGGATTCTTTGCTAAAAGCCCGCGCAATCGAAAACTTAAGTTATGTAGTTGGAGTAAACAGAATAGGTTTGGATGCTAACAATTACGAACATATTGGACATTCGCAAGTTGTAGACTTTTTAGGAAACTACATTCTTCAGCCACAAGAAACAGCAGGTGTTTTTGTGGTCGAATTGGATAAAAATGTAATGTTGGAAACTCGAAAAAAACTCGATTTTTTGAGCGATAAAGATTTTTTTGAGATTAAGATCTAGAAAGTTTTTTGCTTTTTCTCTTCGTCTTTTTTCTTTTTAGCATCTTGTTTTTTCTCGACTTCAGGATTGTATTCTTAAGTCAATGGTTTTTTTTCAATACTAATTGAAATGGACATCAAATTCTACTAGTAGTAGGATACTTCTTTGATGTATGTTTTTTCTTAAATTTTTGTTATATCACAATAGTTAATTAATAAAATCACTATTTTTATTGAAGTTATTTTGTCATTTTTTTCTTAAAAGAAACCAAGTGCACGTGGCGGATTAGAAAAATATTATGAAAAACATTTAAACCTATTAATTAACATTTAAACAAACCCATGAAAAAGATTAAAGAAATGCTTCTATCGAACACTATTAGTTCGCTTACAGTAAATGAATTGAAAAATACCTTTGGAGGAACTGTTCCTCTAGAAAATCCTGGTGATGATACTGGTGGTGGTGGTCCTGTTCTTGTATATTGCAAATGGACTTGTAGTGCCGGAGCTTCAGCGGGACAAACTGGTACCACGGTTTTCTCGAATGCAAATAGCGTTGCAACTTCTGTTTGTGGAGCAGGGAATTTTACTAAAGTTTGTCAGTAATAGCTTCTCATAAAAAAACCTCGAAATATAAAAATTTCGAGGTTTTTTATTTTGTACTACGATAAAAGTTAAGTTTTTTTTAATTAGAAAGCTTTTCGCTTTTTCTCTTCCTCTTTTTTCTTTTTGGCGTCTTGTTTTTTCTCGACTTCAGGATTGTACTGAATACTTAAATCAACAGTTTCTTCCCGATCCCAATTTGCCCTGACATCAAATTCTTCCTGATAATAGTTGACTTCCTCAGCGTACTCTTTCTTTAAAAAGTTTCCGGCATCGTATATTTTATTTTTATTATCGTCGTAAATAACTCTTACAGTAAATGAGTTAGGTTCAACAAGATCAAATACAAATCTTGTTTCTTTTTCAGAATATTGGCTCGCAAGAACCACATCTCCTTTTTTATTGGTCAATTCAACAATTATAGGAAATCGTTTTATATTCTTTAAATTCAAAACTATATTTCCGTAATCTTCAAGTTCTTTTGTCGTTAATTTATACGATAAAGTATCATTTGTTTTGTCATAGAAGTCCGTTAAAGCGCCTGGTAAAAATTGAAAATGATACTTTTCCAAAGGCAATTTCTTGAAATCTACATAAAGTTTTTGTTCGAATTCGTCATATTCAGTAGTAAAATCAACAGCTGTAGAATCCTTGTTAATCAATTTGATTTTTGACTTATCAAATTTCACTAACGGAGTGGCGCTTTCTAACGTAAATCGATCTCTAAAATGTATTGTTCCGTTTTGTAATGCAATAATATTCAAAGTGTCCTTTTTCTGATCCTTAATCTTAAAAGAAAATTTCTTGTCGTAATTCCCTGCAGTAACTTGTAGATTTAGCGAATCAACTTTGATTGGTTTATACCAAACCTGCAAAGAGTCTTTTTTAGGAAATTGCGTTACGATAGATTCCAGAACTTCAGTATTGTTTCGTAATACAATTTTAGGTTTCAGAAGTTTTATATTTTGTTTTCCTTCATACGGAAGAAGAAGCCTGTTTCCGGAAGCCTGAATAGGTTTAAGCATTTTTAGCGGAAGCGTTTCCTTGAATAATTCCAATTCAAAAACAGTATCATTTGGGATCGTAATAAAATGTTTTATGAATCCTATTTTGTCATCTTTTGGATTAAATTTATTGTTACCGCCTTTGTCTTTCATGGCAACCAATAAATATTTTCCGGCTTTTAAATTTTCTAATTTAAAAACACGCATACTATCCAGAGTATTTGTAATATATCTTGGAAGATCCTTGTAAATAACAGAATCCTTGTATTTGTCATTTGCTTCATAAAGCATTACGGATACAAAATTGTCAACATTTTTATTATATGAATCTTTAATTTTTCCGCTAAGCGAAAGCGAATCAATATAAGGACCCGTAGAGAAAACATACTTAAATTGATTTAAGGCATTTCCTTCGTTATTGTCTGCAAGACTTTGACCAAAATTAAAACTGTAAGTCGTATTTGGCTGTAAAGTATCTTTGATTTTTACCGTGATAATTTTGCTTACAGATGTTGGAAAAATCAGCGGCTCCTGTTTCATTGGTGGTGAAATGATCAGCTGTTTGTTGAGGTTTTTAAGTTTTACAAATTCATCAAACTCCAATACGAATTGATCTCCCTTAAAGTCTGTACTGTAATTTTTTGGTGTGCTTCTTGTCAAAACAGGTGGCAAAGTATCTTTTAATCCACCGGTAATGCTGCCTCTTTTGGCACAACTCATCATTAAAAATAGCAGTAAAAAAGGAATATATTTAAAGTTGTTTTTCAACATAATTAATTTGAATTTGATTGCACAAAATAACGATTATATTTGCTTTAATTGAAACTTTTTATCCATTTATTAGGATATTTAGCAGTGCGGTTGTGCTGTTTTTTTGAATTTGAAATCGTCAGAATGATATAATTTCTTACTTTTGAGCTTAAATTTAATTTCTCTTAGTTTTGATAAAAAGGTTTTTCTGGTCCTTATTAGTTTTTTTACTGATAGCTTGCGGTAAAAACGAGAAACCAATAATTGCCTTTTATTATTGGAAAACCATCTTTAAACTATCCGAAAAAGAAACCGAAATTCTAAAGGATAATAATGTCAGGAAACTATATATACGGTATTTTGATATTAGTTTAAATCCCGAAAATCAACAGCCAATTCCGCTCAGTCCAATTCGTTTTCAGCAAAACGTGAATAATTTTAATATTGTTCCAGTCGTTTTTATACAAAACAAAGTCATGTTGTCGCCTGATTTAGATATTGATGATTTAGCGCAAAAAACTTTTTCATTAGTTGAAAAGATAAATTCTGCAAATAAAATTCAATGCAATGAAATTCAAATTGATTGCGATTGGAGCCTAAATAGCAAAGAGAATTATCTCAAGTTTATTGAACGATTTAAGAAACTTTCGCACAAGAAACTTTCGGCTACAATTCGCTTGCATCAAGTGAAATATTTCAAGAAGACAAAAATCCCCAACGTTGATTCCGGAGTTTTAATGTATTATAATATGGGGACAATCGCTCCGGATTCTTTGAACTCGATCTACAATAAAAAAATCGCAGATCGTTATCTTAAAAGTCTAAAGAAATATCCGTTGCATCTCGATTTGGCTTTGCCAATATATTCCTGGGGAGTTCATATCAGGAATCAAAAAGTAATTGGTTTGCGTTCTAAAATAAACGAGAGTGAACTTAAAAAAGATCAAAATTTTGAGCAGATAAATGCTGTTTTCTTTAAAGTAAAACAATCGAATTATAAAAATGGTATATTTTATGAAGAGAATGATTTACTGAAAATAGAAGCAATTTCGCCAGAAGATCTGTTTGAAATGGCAGGTGAATTGGACGAGAATCTGGCTCAAAAACCAAAAGAAATTATATTTTACGATTTAGACGAATTCAATTTAAAAAACTATGAAAAGAATATTTTTGAGCAAGTTATTTCTTGTTTCTAGCGTTGCTTTACTGTCTGTTTGCGGAATAATTTATGCTTGCGCCGATGGTGACGATTGGGATTATTTTGGTTATAATTCGAATTTTACTCCAGAAACATTTGCAGATAAATCATATTCGCCGCTTTTCTTGTCAGGCGCTATTTTTTACGGAATTGGATTTGATACACAACACAATTCCAGATTTAATGAAGACATAAAATCAGATTGGCAAAATTACTTAAAAGGCAAAGTAGATGCTGCAACGGTAAATTATTTTTTGATTGGAGATGAAATCAAGGATTATTATGCGAATAAAGACAAAACTTTTGCAAACAAAACCGAAATTACGCAACTTCATGGCTTTTATAAAACCAAAAAAGAGAATCAGACTTCTTTAAAATGGGGAAAGAAAATAAGTTTGAAAGATCCTAAAGTAAAAAGTTTTGTAGAGTTTTTGTATTTGGCTCAAAAGATAGAAACGGTTTCAATAGGAGACGATTATTGGAGTTATGATCCGGTTGTTGCAAAAACTTTTAAGGATTTGAAGATGATTCAGTCGATCGAAAATGTTTACAATACAACATCAGATTCATTCCTGAAAAACAGATATTGGTTCTTGACTATGAAGGCTTATTTTTATAGCAATAACAAACAGAAAGCGATTTTGTTTTTTAATAAAACAGAGAATTCAGTTGCCAAGAATACTTTGTATTATCGTGCATTAGCATATGTAGCGGGAATTAATTACCAGCAAAAAAAGTATGCAACTTCGAATTATTTGTATGCTTTGGTTTTTGATAAATGTCCGGAAATGAGAGTTGTTACGGCTTATAGTTTTCATCCAAAAAATGAAGCCGATTGGACTAAGTCTTTGGCTATGGCAAAAAACAATAAAGAAAAAGCGGCACTTTGGGCAGTTCATGGATATTATAAAGATGAAAGACAAGCAATTGAAAAAATCTACGAATTAGATCCTAAAAGCGAACATTTAAATTATTTGCTGACAAGATTGATTAATAAACAAGAACAGAATATTAATAATTCGTTTGCCGTAAAAACAAAGCCGGATGATTATAGTTCGCCTTCTGTTAGTCAGACTGTTGCTGAGAACAGAGCTGAAAATCAAGCTAAATTTGATAAAAAAGCATTTGATTTAGTTGCAAAAATTGCTGCTGCAGGAAATGCAGACAAACCTTATTTATGGGATATTTCATTGGGATATCTACAAACATTAAAAGGGGATTTTACAAATGCAGACACTAATTTTGACAAAGCCGAAAAAACTTTACCTAAAACAGAGTTAGCTGCATATCAGTTGAGGTTGCTTCGTTTTGTAAACAATATGAGTAAAATTGATAAACTCACAGATAAAAACGAGAAAACAATTCTGGCAGATTTAAATTGGCTGTATTACGAAATTCCAAAAACGTACAAAGGGGAGGAGTTTCGTTATCAAAATGCAGTTTCATGGAGCAAGAATTATTTAGCGGCACTTTACAAAGCCAAAGGAAATCCTGTTATGGTTGAATTATTTGGCGGAGATTCTCATTCTAATCCTTATTATTGGAGCGGAGGAAATTCATTCTATGACAACGAAAAGAACTTGTTGGACATGAAAACTTTTTTGGCTAAGCCAAATAAAACTGAAATCGAGAAAATTGCTTCCGGAATTTATAGTTTAAAATTGAAAGACATTAATAATTTTCAGGCAGTTCAGGCAACTTTTAAGAATAAGATTCCTGAAGCGATTGCTTTTATTCAGCAAACAGATTCTGTTCAGAATTATCAATTCTTAGGAAATCCGTTCAACGGAAATATTAAGGATTGTCACGATTGTGAACATGCTGCTTATCAGAAAAAGAAATATTCTCAGCTTGAGTTTTTAACTACTATAAAAGCGATGCAGGATAAATTGGCTCAAAAAGAAGACGTTTTTACGAATAGTTTATTGTTAGGAAATGCATTCTATAATATTACTCATTTTGGAAACGGCAGAACTTTTTACGAAATAAGTATTGTAGGTTATGGTTCCAGCCCGTATTCTTTCAGAGATTCTATGAAAAAGATGATTACCAACTGTGATCTTCCAAAAATGTATTATCAAAAAGCATTTGAAGCGGCAACTACAAAAGAACAGAAAGCAAAATGTGTTTATTTATTATCGAAATGCGAACGAAACGAATTTTATAATAATAAGTATAGTAATGTGACGAATTGGTGGAGTGTCGAAGATGATAAAATTAATTTTACGGCATGGAATGGTTTCAAAGCATTGAAAAAAGAATACTCAGACACTAAGTATTATCAAGATGTAATTGCAGAATGTGGTTATTTTAATACTTATATCAATCAATAAGCAAAAAAGGTGTCTTAATATAAATTAAAGAGATGGTAAATAAAATAGAACATATAGGAATTGCAGTAAAAAATATGGACGATGCAAATGTATTGTTCGAAAAGCTTTTGGGAGTTCCATCCTATAAAGAAGAGAAAGTGGAAAGTGAAGGTGTTTTGACTTCTTTTTTTCAAACGGGCACAAATAAAATTGAACTTTTGATGGCAACAAATCCGGAAAGTCCAATTGCTAAGTTTTTAGAAAAAAAAGGAGAAGGAATTCACCACATTGCTTTTGATGTAACAGATATATATGCAGAAATTGAACGATTGAAAAACGAAGGTTTTGTATTGATTAATGAAGTCCCTAAGAAAGGTGCAGATAATAAATTGGTTGTTTTTTTGCATCCAAAAAACACAAATGGAGTCTTAGTTGAGCTTTGTCAGGAAATTCAGTAAAGAAAATTGAAAATTTTATTTTTAAATAAGACATTGAAAATCAATTAATTTTTTGCTGAGACCAGTTATTATTTGAAATTAAATACAAATCATGTCTCAAAATATTTGGAGTGAATGAAAAATAGTAGTAATATTGCATCCTCAAACCGGTCCTATAGCTCAGCTGGTTAGAGCACCTGACTCATAATCAGGTGGTCCCTGGTTCGAGCCCAGGTGGGACCACAAAAAGCCTCATAATTTTATGGGGCTTTTTTTTGTTTAAAACATTGTATTTGTGCAAAAAACTTATACATTTGTCAAGTAATATCGCTGTAAACCATGGTTTTGTGCGAAATTTCAACAAAAGACCCCAAGTCTAACTTAATACACTGTGCTTGTTTGAGAGCATGTTATAATTATGAAAGTAATAAGAACTATTTTATTAGCTACTGTTTTGCTATTGGTCGATTCTACTTATGCTGACCCAAGTAATATGCCACCACCAAGTGGTAACGGATCTGGAACAGTTCAGCCTAATGCTGCACCGCCTGTAGGTGGAGCCCCAATTGATCAGAATCTTGTTTTTTTGATGATTGCCGGGTTAACTCTGGGAACGGTGTTTATATATAGAAATAAAATAAAAAAGGCTTCAATGTAAATTGAAGCCTTTTTTATGTAAAAAATATTGTAGGGAATTATTTGTTTATCGAATAAAGTCTCGAAATGTATTTTCCTACTACATCAAATTCTAAGTTTATTTTAGTTCCAATTTTAAAATCCTTAAAATTAGTATGCTCATATGTATAAGGAATAATTGAAACGCTAAATTCATTTGTTTTAGAATTTACCACCGTAAGGCTAACTCCATTAACAGTTATAGAACCTTTTTCTATAGTGATATTGCTTAGGTTTTTGTCGTATTCAAAGGTGTAATTCCAGCTTCCGTTTGCTTCTTCGATTTTGATACAGGTTCCGGTTTGGTCTACGTGACCCTGAACGATATGTCCGTCAAGACGATCTCCAAGCTTCATTCCTCTTTCCAGATTAACAATATCTCCGGTTTTCCAGTCTCCAATATTTGTTTTCAAAATAGTTTCGTCAATAGCGGTTACGGTATAAAACGAATCTTTTATTGCTACAACCGTCAGACATATTCCGTTGTGCGAAACGCTCTGGTCAATTTTTAATTCATTTGTGATAGAAGAATCAACAGTTATGTGAAGATTGCTTTGATCTTTTTGTATTTCGTGAATCCTTCCTAGGGTTTCTATAATTCCTGTAAACATTGTTGTTTTATTTTACTAAATTTGCACATCAAAATTAGTAATAAATAAGCTGAGCTCATGAATAAAAAAGCAGAAAATATAATTGTTGGAATTTCAATTGGAGATTTAAACGGTATTGGAAGCGAGGTTATACTTAAAACATTCGAGGATTCACGTATGTTAGAAATGTGTACGCCAGTTATTTTTGCAAACGCCAAAATACTTTCTTTCGTTAAGAAAAGCTTTACTTCGACAGTTCAATTTCACGGCGTTGATAAATTAGATCAGGTTTTGCCGGGAAAAGTAAATGTATTTAATCTTTGGAAAGAAGGAGTAGATATTAATCTGGGTAAAAATGATGAGAAAATTGGAGAATATGCAATAAAGTCATTTGTGGCTGCAACCAAAGCTTTGAAAGAAGGTACAATTGATGTTTTGGTAACAGCTCCAATCAATAAATATAATATTCAGTCAGAAGGATTTAAATTTCCGGGACATACAGATTATCTGGATCAGGAATTAGAAGGAAATGCATTAATGATGATGGTGCAGGACAATCTAAGAGTGGGTTTATTGACAGATCATGTTCCGTTAAGCGAAGTTTCATCGCATTTGACAGAAGAATTGATTACAAGAAAAATCGAAACCGTTAGAAAATCTTTAATTCAGGATTTTAGTATTGTAAAACCAAAAATTGCTGTTTTAGGATTAAATCCGCATGCTGGTGATGGTGGTGTTATAGGAAAAGAAGACGATTTGATTTTGAAGCCTACTTTAAAGAAATTATTTGATGCCGGAACAATGGTTTTTGGACCTTTTCCTGCGGATGGTTTTTTTGGAAGCGGTCAATATGAGAAATATGATGCTATTGTGGCAACTTATCACGATCAGGGATTAATTCCTTTTAAGACTTTGTCTTTTGGAAAAGGAGTCAATTATACAGCAGGTTTAAATAAAGTAAGAACTTCGCCGGATCACGGTACAGCGTACGATATTGCTGGAAAAGACATGGCAGATTTTAATTCATTTAAAGAGGCAGTTTATCTTGCGATTGATATTTTTAACTCGCGTAATCAGTATGAGGAGATTAGTAAAAAACCTCTTAAAATAAAAGAAAAACAGTTATAAACAAAAAAAGGTGAATAAGATTATTAGTTTTATAATAATTTTATATCTTTGCACCCCAATTCAGGTATCTGAGTTTTAGATACCAATTGGTCAAATTGATGTTGAAATGAGCAAAACAAAAGAATTTTTAATTCCTTTCATAGGATTAAAACTAGGAAAACACCATTTTGAGTATCAAATAAGTAACACGTTCTTTGAGAACTTTGATTACGACGAATTTCAAAGTTCGGATATCAAAGTAGGTTTAGTTTTAGATAAGAAAAGCAACATGTTAGAGTTGGAATTCAAACACAAAGGAACTGTAAATGTACCTTGTGATCTAACAGGCGAAGATTTTGATCTTCCTATAAAAGGGAAAATGAAATTAATTGTTCGTTTTGGAGATGAATTCAATAATGATAACGAAGAGTTGTTGATCCTGCCGCACGGAGAGCATGAAATAGATGTAATACAATACATTTATGAAATGATTGCACTTTCGGTACCGCTAAAACGAGTTCATCCAGGAGTAAAAGACGGAACTTTACAAAGTGAAGCTTTATCAAAACTGAATGAATTAAAAGTCAAAGAAGAAAAAGAAGAGAGTAAACAAGAAGAAGATATTGACCCGCGTTGGGACAAATTAAAGAAACTATTAACGGATAAATAATATAGTAAAATGGCACATCCTAAGAGAAAAATCTCGAAAACAAGAAGAGATAAGAGAAGAACACATTATAAAGCTACTGTAGCTCAAATCGCTACATGTCCTATTACTGGAGAAGCACATTTATACCACAGAGCTTACTGGCATGAAGGTAAAATGTATTACAGAGGGCAAGTTGTTATCGATAAATCTGTAGCGGTTGCTTAATACGTTTTCGTAAATGATACTAGAACTCTCACATAGTGAGAGTTTTTTTTGTTGGTTATAATTTTCTTTTTTTAAGAAAATGCATACAAATTCATTTCGTTTTTTTTTTGTAATTTTCAAGTCTTTTAAAAATTTTTCAGATACGATGTATTTGAAACGAAATAATAGAATATAATGAATACAATCACAGCCGCAATTACCGCTGTTGGAGGATACGTTCCAGACTTTGTACTTTCGAACAAAGTTTTAGAAACAATGGTCGATACCAATGACGAATGGATTACTACTCGTACCGGAATTAAAGAAAGAAGAATTCTTAAAGATGCTGACAAAGGAACATCGTTTCTTGGTATAAAAGCAGCACAGGATTTAATAGCAAAAGCTAATATTGATCCGTTAGAGATTGATATGATTATAATGGCAACAGCTACTGCAGATATGCCCGTGGCTTCTACAGGAGTTTTTGTTGCAACACAAATTGGCGCCACTAATGCATTTGCATATGATTTACAGGCGGCGTGCTCAAGTTTCTTATATGGTATGTCTACTGCTGCAGCTTATGTACAGTCAGGACGATACAAAAAAGTATTATTAATTGGTGCTGATAAAATGTCATCAATTGTAGATTATACAGACAGAGCAACTTGTATTATTTTTGGAGATGGAGCAGGAGCTGTTTTATTCGAACCAAATTATGAAGGCTTAGGCTTACAAGATGAATACCTACGAAGCGATGGTGTAGGACGCGATTTTCTTAAAATATCTGCCGGAGGTTCTCTAATACCAACTACTGAAGAGACCGTAAAAAATAAACTACACAATATTGTTCAGGACGGAAAAACCGTTTTTAAATTTGCTGTTACCAATATGGCTGATGCAAGTGAATTGATTCTGAAAAGAAACAATTTGACTAATGAAGATGTTAACTGGTTAGTACCACATCAGGCTAATAGACGTATTATAGATGCTACTGCTAGCAGAATGGAGCTTGAAGATTCAAAAGTATTAGTAAATATTGAAAAATATGGCAATACAACTTCAGCAACCTTGCCTTTAGTGTTAAATGACTTTGAACACCTACTTAAAAAAGGAGATAATATTATTTTTGCTGCTTTTGGTGGTGGATTCACTTGGGGATCTATTTACCTAAAATGGGCTTACGATAAGAAATAAATTAAAACTAAAATCAAATCATTATGGATTTAAAAGAAATTCAAAACCTAATTAAATTTGTAGCAAATTCGGGAGTTGCAGAAGTAAAGTTAGAAATGGATGATGTAAAAATCACTATCAGAACTACTTTAGAAGGAAATGTAACTGAAACGACTTATGTACAACAATTGCCAGCTCAGGCTGCGTTGCCTCAAGCAGTTGCTCCACAACAAACTGCTCCGGTTGTTGTAAATGTAAATAGTGAAGCGGCAGCTCCAGCTGAAGATTCTAAATTCATTACTATAAAATCTCCAATTATTGGAACTTTTTATAGAAAACCATCTCCGGACAAACCAGTTTTTACTGAAGTAGGAAGTACTATTGCAAAAGGTGATGTTCTTTGTGTAATTGAAGCAATGAAATTATTCAACGAAATCGAATCAGAAGTTTCAGGTAAAATTGTAAAAATTCTTGTTGACGATATGTCTCCTGTAGAATTTGACCAACCTTTATTCTTAGTTGATCCATCATAAATAAATTTAGATTTTAGATTTTAGATTTTAGAAGGATTCACAATCGAAATTTTGTTAATCATCTAAAATTATCTAATTATCAAATTGTCTAATTATCTAATTAAAATAAGATGTTTAAAAAAATATTAATTGCGAATAGAGGAGAAATTGCACTTCGTGTAATTCGTACATGTAAGGAAATGGGAATCAAAACTGTAGCAGTTTACTCTACAGCCGATGCAGAGAGTTTACATGTTAAGTTTGCTGATGAAGCGGTTTGTATTGGTCCCCCTCCAAGTAACTTATCGTATTTGAAAATGTCAAATATTATTGCTGCTGCAGAAATTACTAACGCAGACGCAATACATCCAGGATATGGATTTCTTTCTGAGAATGCTAAATTCTCAAAAATTTGTCAAGAGCATGGAATCAAATTTATTGGTGCCGCTCCTGAAATGATTGATAAAATGGGAGATAAAGCTTCTGCTAAAGCTACAATGAAAGCTGCGGGAGTTCCATGTGTACCAGGTTCTGACGGATTATTAGAATCTTTCGAACAAACACAAAAATTAGCTAAAGAATTTGGTTACCCGGTTATGCTTAAAGCTACCGCTGGTGGTGGTGGAAAAGGAATGCGTGCGGTGTGGAAAGAAGATGAATTATTGAAAGCATGGGAAAGTGCACGTCAGGAAGCTGCCGCTGCATTTGGAAATGACGGAATGTACATGGAGAAACTTATCGAAGAGCCACGTCATATCGAAATTCAGGTTGTTGGAGATTCATACGGAAAAGCATGTCACCTTTCTGAAAGAGACTGTTCAGTACAACGTCGTCACCAAAAATTGACTGAAGAAACACCTTCACCATTCATGACAGACGAATTGCGTGCTGCAATGGGAGAAGCTGCTGTAAAAGCGGCAGAATTCATTAAGTATGAAGGAGCTGGAACAGTAGAGTTTTTAGTGGACAAACACAGAAACTTCTATTTCATGGAAATGAATACGCGTATTCAGGTTGAGCACCCAATTACAGAACAAGTTATTGATTATGATTTGATTCGTGAGCAAATTATGGTTGCTGCCGGAATTCCAATTTCAGGAAAAAACTATTTACCACAATTACACGCAATTGAATGTCGTATTAATGCTGAAGATCCTTATAACGATTTTCGTCCTTCACCAGGAAAAATTACTACACTTCATATGCCAGGTGGACACGGAGTTCGTTTAGATACTCACGTTTATTCAGGTTATAGTATTCCGCCAAATTACGATTCAATGATCGCTAAGTTAATTACTACAGCACAATCTCGTGAAGAAGCTATTAGTAAAATGCGTAGAGCTCTTGATGAATTCGTTATCGAAGGTGTGAAAACTACAATACCTTTCCATAGACAATTAATGGATGATCCAAGATATATTGCAGGAGATTATACAACTGCATTTATGGATACTTTTAAAATGAATCCAATAGAATAATTATAAAAAGGCTGTCAATTTTTGACAGCCTTTTTTATTATATATGGTTTTGGGTTTATTTAATCTAATCAAATTGTATGTTATACTATTTAATATTCCGTAGGAATATTTGATCGGTAGAAAAAAATAATACAATTTTTGCGTTGTGTCCTGTAAGGACACTTGTTTCATTGAAATTAACCAAAACAGAATCTCTTTCGATTAATCAAACGTTCCTACGGAACGTATACTGCTGACTAAATTTAATCTACTACCAAGCAGACATTCCTACGGGATGATTATTTTCTAAACTAATCAGATATGCTTTAAAACTTATCGGGTTTTGTTGTTAAATGTATGATGTATACACTTTTAGTGTATATTTTTTACACGCTTTTTGAACACATTACACACTTTTTTGTAATTTTAAACAATAGTAATTTTTAATTAAAGCCTTTATTTATAGGTGTTTAATAGGTTTTGCGCATCATATTTAAGTAACGGCATAATAATTTCATTACCTAAAGCGTAAACAAACTATTAAATAATTAAAATATACTATTATGAAAAATCTATTTTTATCAGCCGCAATTGTTTTAGGAGGTTTAACTTCATTCGCTTCAACAGCTCCAATAACAAATACTATTGTAAAAACTATTGTAGTTTCAGACGAATATACAGAAATTAAATTGGAAGAATTACCGGCTCCAATTTCAGAAGCTTTGAAAAAAGCATATCCAACAGCAGTTATTACAAAAGCATATAAAAACGAAAAATCAGAATATAAATTAGACGTTACAGTTGGTGACAAAGTAGGAAATCTTTTTGCTAATGCAGATGGATCTTGGATTAAAAAATAATCAAGTAATTAATCTAAATCGATTCTCGTGAAGATTCAAATTAGCAATATCAGACTAAAATTAACAATACTAAAGTACAACTATCATGAAAAATTTATTTTTATCAGCCGCAATCGTTTTGGGAGGTTTAACATCATTTGCATCAACTTCTCCAATTTCAAATACAATCGTAAAAACAATTTCAGTTCAAGACGAGTACACTGAAATTAAATTAGAAGAAGTTCCAGTTGCAGTAACTGATGCTCTTAAAAAAGCATATCCAGACGCAATTCTTTCAAAAGCATTCAAAAATGCAAGTTCAGAATATAAATTAAGTGTTACAGTAGGAGACAAAGTAGGTTCTCTTTATGCTAAAGCAGATGGATCTTGGATCAAAAAATAATCAGGGCTAACCCTTAAAAACTATTACTATGAAAAAGTTAATCTTATCGGCAGCTATCGTTTTAGGAAGTTTGTCAATGCAAGCAGGAAATACTATCGTAACCAATTCAGTGTTGCAATCAGTAAATGTTCAGGATGATTATAAAGAAGTAGACGCTGTTCCGGCAGCAATAAAAACAGCTCTTGACAATGCATATCCGGGTGTAAAACTGGATAAAGCATATGTAAATTCAAAAAAAGAGTATAAAATTGAAATCACTGTTCGAGGCGAAAAATCTACTGTTTATACAGACGCTTCAGGTAACATTCTTAAGAAATAATTTAAACTAACTATAAAAACTATTTATTATGAAAAAGCTAATCTTATCTGCGGCAATCATTTTAGGAGGATTATCAGTTCAGGCAACCACGCCTGCGGTAAAAACTTCGATGACACAATCAGTAACTATTCAGGACGAATACACTGAAGTAGCTGCTGACGCTGTTCCGGCAGCCGTAAAATCGACTATCGAAAAATCTTTCCCGAACACGAAACTTGAAAAAGCGTACAAAAACGACAAGAATCAGTACAAACTTGAAATTTCAAGCGGAGACAAAAAGTACACTGTATTTACAGATGCTTCAGGAAACATCATTAAAAAATAATTAAAAAGAGCACTATGAAAAAGTTAATCTTATCAGCAGCGATCGTTCTTGGAAGTTTGTCAATTTACGCAAGTACACCGACAACTCCTGAACAAGCAAAAATGACTATTTCTATTCAAGCCGAATATACTGAAGTTAGTGCAGATGCTGTACCCGCTGCTGTAAAAACCGCTTTACAAACTGCTTATCCCGGTGCAAAACTGGACAAAGCGTTTGTTAACGAAAAGAAAGAATACAAATTAGAAATATCGGTTGGTGACCAAAAGGCTACTGTGTACTCAGATGTCAATGGCAACTGGTTGAAGATATAATTAGGTGAAATTAGATTTATGTTTTTGGTGAAAAAGAGATTGCTTCGAGCAATCTCTTTTTTTTTGCATAATTTTGTGAAAAGACAATTTTATTAGTATTATTTTAGCAAAAAAGTCCCTAAAAACAAATGCCAAAGATATTACTGATAGAAGATGATATTTCGTTTTGTAAATTATTAGAGAAATTTCTAGTAAAAAAAGCATTCGAAGTAACTATAGCTTTCTCAGCTGCAGAAGCCAAAATAGCAATCAAGAACGAATCCTTTGATTTGATTTTGACAGATCTTCGTTTGCCAGATTCTGACGGTATTGGACTGATGTCCGAATTTAAAATTTCTCACCCTCATATTCCTGTTATTCTTATGACAGGTTATTCAGATGTTAATACAGCCGTAAAAGCGATTAAAAACGGTGCTGCAGATTATATTTCGAAACCCTTTAACCCAGATGAGGTTTTGCTGGTTATTACCAATGCATTGCAAAATTCTGAAGTTGAAGAAACTCCCGTAAAAGAAAAGAAATCAAATAAAAAGCCGGTTGCAACAGAAAATGAATTTGTAAAAGGAATTTCTGTAGCTTCTAAGAAATTATTGGATCATATCCATTTGGTAAGTCCTACGGATATGTCAGTTTTGATTATCGGCGAAAGTGGAACAGGAAAAGAAATCATTGCCAAAAGTATTCATCAGCAAAGCACCAGAAAAAACAATAATTTTATTGCAGTTGATTGCGGAGCGATTCCGAAAGAATTGGCAGCAAGTGAATTTTTCGGACATTTAAAAGGATCTTTTACAGGCGCAATAAGTGATAAGATTGGTTATTTTGAAGCAGCAAATGGCGGAACTATATTTTTGGACGAAATAGGAAACCTTTCATACGAAAATCAAATTCAGTTGTTGAGAGCGCTTCAGGAACGAAAAATAAAACCAGTTGGAAGCAATAAAGAAATTAACGTCGATATAAGGATTATTACTGCAACAAACGAAGATTTGCGCGAAGCAGTAAAAAACGGCGATTTTAGAGAAGATTTATATCATAGAATCAATGAATTCTCTATTCTTTCTCCATCATTAAAAGATCGCGACGAAGATTTGATGGTTTTTGCAGATTATTTTCTGGAAAAAGCCAATCAGCAATTGAATAAAGATATAATTGGATTCTCACCGGAAGTCGTTACTATTTTCCAAAATTACAATTGGCCTGGAAATCTACGTGAATTGCAAAATTGCGTTAAACGTGCAACACTTTTATCTCAGGGAGATTATATTGAAAGCGATGTTTTGCCGGTAGAATTTTTTCAGATACAAAAGCAACAAAATGGCAATGGTAATTTTTCATTATCCGAAAACGAAAAAGAAGCAATTATTCATGCCTTGTCAAAAGCAAAGAATAATAAATCTGAAGCCGCAAAATTATTAAAAATTACCAGAAAGACACTTTACAATAAATTGAAGCAATATAATATCGATTAAAGAACTTCTTGTTTTAAGACTTCAAAAAGTGAATTGGTTTTTTCTTGTAAATCATTAAAAATACTTTTCATTTCGGAAATTTCAAAATCGTTTTTCTCCAGTTTTTTCAGAATATCACCAATTTCTCGTGCTTCAATTTGTTTGAACATAGGAGCAATTCTGTGCGCAATCGACTTGATTTCGTCTCTGTTTTCTTCATTAATTGCATTCTCCAGAAAAGTTAGATTTTCGACGCTGCTTTCTATAAACGATTTTATAACTTCTTTTAAAGCTTCATTATCATTGCCTAGAAATTCATTCAGCGTTTTTAACGAATACAATTGCGACGAAGTATTTTCGTCATTTCCTATAATTTCAGTATTAGGTAATTCGTCATTTTCAAGAATATGCCCAATCGTTTCCAATAATACTTTAGGAGAATATGGCTTTTTAATTACGGTTGTAAATCCGGCGTTAGAATAAACCGAAAAATCCAAATCAGTTCTTCCCGTTAATGCAATTACAGGTTGATTTTTATAAGTAGCATTTCCGGAATTTTTTAATTTCTCAAGAAAAGCAAAACCATCCATTTCCGGCATTTGGATATCTGTAATCACAAAGTCAAAAGAAGTGTTTTTAATTGCTTCAAGCGCTTTAATCGCACTATTAAACGACAATACATTATGACCTTCTTGTCTTAAAACACCGCTCGTTAAATTCAGAAGATTGATATCGTCATCAAGAACAATAAAAGTTTGTTTTTTAATATCTCTCGCGATTGTTTTTTTAACGTCAGGAATTGAATTTTGGCTGGTATCAAATAATAATGGAAGTTGGATTTCAAAAGTACTTCCTTTTCCAAAAGTACTTTCAAGTTGCAAATTTCCACCTAAAATAGAGATTATCTTCTGACAGATGGATAAGCCTAAACCTGTTCCTCCGTATTTTTTTTCGATACCTTCATTTGCCTGAGCAAATTCTTCAAAAACTAATTTCTGATTCGATTTTTCAATTCCAATTCCCGTGTCTTCAATTGTAATCGTAAAAAAGTTTTCATCACTAATATAAGCGCTGATTTTGATAAAACCTTCTTCCGTAAATTTATAGGCATTACCAATGATATTGCTCAAAATTTGTTTCAATCGAAACGGATCACCAACAATTCTTGAATTCAGTTTTTCGTCGACATTAATAATAAGATCGATATTCTTTTGTTTGTAAACTGTCTGAATACTTTTTGCAACTTCGTCAATAATTTCAGGCAAGAGAAATGGAACTTTTTCTATCGAAATTTTTCCGGCTTCAATCTGAGAAAAATCAAGTAAATCCTGAACCAATTGCGTAATATATTCGGAAGAATTTTTGATGTTTTTAATGAAATAAGATTGTTTCGTATTAACATCAGAATTACCCAAAAGTTCCGAATAACCTACAATTGTACTTAATGGCGTTTTTAAATCATGACTCACTGTCGAAATCAATTGTTCGCGACTTTTAAGCAAGTTTTTAGTTTTGAAATTGGCGATCTCAAGCTGTTTTTTATACAATTGCGATTTAGAGTAATCGCTCACAATCAAAATAGAGAAAAACAAAGTCAATACTAAACCAATAATAGCTGAAGCCGTTACAATTTCGTTGACTTTTTTAAGAGATTTTTCTTTTAAGGAATTATTTTTTATCGAGTTAATAATGATTTCTCTTTCGATAATTCGAAGTACTTTTCGAAGTTGTTCAGAGATTGCAATTTCATTCTTTAATAATTTATTTTCCTGAAAATTCAGAGATTCCTTTTTCTTTTCGGCTCTCATTTTTACAGAACTCAAAAGCTTTTTCGAGTTCGCAAGAATAGAATCCGAAGCTTGTTTGCTTAATGTATTTGTACTATCGTCAGGAATATTCTGATTGAGATAATCAACATATTTCTGAAGCACATTTTTTTGATAACTTCCTAATTGGTTTGGGTTTTTAGTAAAATCCTGAAGTTCTAATTTTCGAAGTTTAAACTCCATTTTTGTGATTTCATCAATTGCAGTATTTACAGAAACTTCGTCGTCAGCTTTGTTTTTTATTGTTTTTAATTGCTGAATGTTTTTAGTTTTTTCAGACAAATAATAAGTAACACTATCTAATAATGTCTTTTGATATTGAGTCGTAACAATTTGTTTTAAAGTATCGATTCGGGATTTTAAAGAATCTGTTTCAACGAGATAACTTTTGAAGTCTTCTTCAGAGTTTGTCTGAATTGTTTTTCTCGCCAAACTCTCCGTTTTATAGACATTAGAGAATAATTTACTAACTCTAAGAATTTTGGTTTTTTCGAATGCAATTTTATCTTCTAATTTATTATAAACTACATTTTCCGAATATAAAAACCATCCAACAGTAACAACCAAAGCCAGTAATGCAACATAACTGAAGAGGACTTTTAACGCTGTGTAACTTTTTTTGCTCTCCATAAATGTATTAGTAGGATTTGGAAATTCTTGTATAAAGTAATGAACTGCAATTTATTTAAAAAAAACTGTTTTAAAAAGATAAATTAATGCTAATGTCTTACATAATTCAAAGGTCAGAAAAACAAAAAAGCCGCAGATTATATAAAATCTGCGGCTTTTTTTATTGTAATTTATGTTGTTAAAGTGTTTCTTCTAACCATTTAAAAAATTCACCTTGCCAAACCTGAGCATTTTGTGGTTTTAAAACCCAGTGATTTTCATCAGGGAAATAAACCAAACGACTCTTGATTCCTCTTAATTGAGCAGCCTGAAAAGCCTCTTGTCCTTGTCCAATTGGCACACGGAAATCTTTTCCACCCTGAACAATTAAAATAGGTTTGTTCCAGTTTTGAACCAAAGTTGCAGGATTAAAAGTAGTGTACGCTTTTTGAGCGACAGCATTGTCTTTTTCCCAATAAGCACCACCAAAATCCCAGTTGTTAAAGAAAACCTCTTCAGTAGTTCCCAACATACTTACCGTGTTGAAAACACCATCGTGAGCGATAAAAGTTTTGAAACGGTTTTTATGAATTCCAGCCAAATAAAATACTGAATATCCTCCGTAACTTGCACCAACGCAACCTAAACGAGATTTATCAACATAGTTTTCTTTAGACACATCGTCAATTGCAGAAAGGTAATCGTCCATAACTTGCCCGCCCCAATCTTTACTAATTTGCTCGTTCCATTCAACACCATGTCCAGGCATTCCGCGACGGTTTGGTGCAACAACAACATAACCTTTAGCAGCCATTAATTGAAAATTCCAACGGAAAGAATACGATTGTGTCAACGCAGATTGTGGTCCGCCCTGGCAAAATAATAAAGTTGGATATTTTTTAGAAGCATCAAAATTTGGAGGTAAAATCACCCAAACCAACATTTTTTTACCGTCAGTAGTGGTAACATAACGTTTCTCGGTTTTGCTAACCGCTACAGTTTTGTATGTTTCAGTATTTACATTAGACAATTGTTTCCAAGTGTTTTTCTTCAAATTAAAAGAAAAAATCTCCGGAGCGTGATTCATGTCATTTCTGGTAACAATAATATCGTCGCCAGCAAAACCAACTAAATCATTAACATCAAAATCTCCGTTTGTCAATTGACGAACCTGAATTGCAATTCTTGTTAATCCTGGAAAGTTTACTGTGAAAAGTTGTTTTGTACCATCAACCGGAGCTACAAAAAATACATTTTTGCCGTCTTTACTCCAGATAAAATTATCTACAGTTCCGTCCCAATTTGCCGTTAAGTTTGTTTTGATACCTTTAAACTCAACAATAATATCATTTTTATCCGCTTCATAACCGTCACGTTTCATTTGCAACCAAGTCAGGTTTCCTGTTGGAGAAAATTGCGGAGCAGTATCGTAACCCAAATTACCTTCGGTTCTGTTTACCGTTTTTTGAGTCTCTAAGTTGTACTCATAAATATCAGTGTTTGTAGAAATTGCGTATTGTGTTCCTGCTTTTTTCTTGCAAACATACAAGATACTTTTACCGTCAGGAGACCAGATATAATCTTCGTCGCCACCAAAAGGTTTCTGCGGAGAATCGAAATTTTCACCTTTTAAAATGTCAATTCCAGTTGCGCCATCTTTGTTTTCTTTATAAAAAACGTGGTTAAATTTACCTTCGTTCCAAGTATCCCAGTGGCGGTAATCTAAACCGTCATAAATCTGAACTTCTGATTTGTCTAATTTTGGATAAAAATCTTTACCTAAAACTTTGTCGATTTTCACCTCTTCATTATACATTAAAAATTTTCCGTCAGGCGAAACATTTTTGTCAGCCAAAATTTCTTTTGTATCCTTAATTTCAGTTGCATTTCCGCCATTTACAGGTACAATATAAAATTTAGAATGCGATTTGTTTTCTTCTACCGAAGGAGTAGAAACTTTAAAAACTACATTTTTCGCATCTTTTGAAAGACCAAGAGCACTTACTCTTCCTAATTTCCATAACAATTCAGGAGACATTACAGTCTGTCCAATGGCGTTTAAACTCATCATTATTAAGGTTGTAAATAATACTTTTTTCATAATAAAATTCTAATATTCGTGGGGCTAAAAATACAACTTTTAAATACCAATCTTTAAATTCCAAATCCCAATTATTGTTAAAAGTTATCCTCTTTTATATAAATTGCCACTTTGAGCGATTCAAAAGTTTCGGGATTGCTTAGAGTGACAAAAGAAAAATTTAAATGAACTTATATAACTTATATGGTGAAACAAAAAATCAGTATTTTTATAAAAAATTGACAAATGGAATTAAGTTATTGGGAACTTAAAAACTGGTTTACGAATGTTGACTTTACAATCGTTGGCAGCGGCATTGTAGGACTACATGCTGCATTACGCTTACGCGAAAGATTCCTAACTGCAAAAATTTTAGTGTTAGAAAAAGGAATGTTACCGCAAGGCGCAAGCACCAAAAATGCTGGTTTTGCCTGTTTTGGAAGCCTTTCTGAAATTATGGATGATTTAAAAACACATTCAGAAGAAGATGTTATCAATCTTATCGAGAAACGTTGGAAAGGTTTGCAATTACTCCGAAAAAGATTAGGAGATTCTGCAATTGATTTTAAACCTCACGGCGGATATGAATTGTTTTTGAAAGAAGACGAACTTGGTTTTAGCGAATGCATTTCGAAAATTCCTTTTATAAACGAAATTCTAAAACCACTTTTCAAAGCCGATGTTTTTACCAAAGAAACAGATAGATTCGGGTTTGGAGATATTCAGGATTACTTAGTTTTTAATCCGTTTGAAGCCCAGATTGATACCGGAAATATGATGCAGGAATTGTTGCGACAAGCAGTTTCGGATAATATCTTAATTCTCAATCAACAAACAGTTACGGCATATTCAGATTTAGGCAATCAGGTCGAAATTGTTTTGAATGATTTTAGCTTTAAATCAAAAAAAATGCTTTTTGCTACAAATGGTTTTGCCAATACTTTGACAAAAGGCGCTGTTCAACCTGCAAGAGCACAAGTTTTAATTACAGAACCAATTCCGGGTTTAGATATAAAAGGAACATTTCATTTAGACAGAGGTTATTATTATTTTAGAAATATAAACGACAGAATCTTACTTGGAGGCGGACGAAATCTGGATTTTGAAACTGAAAACACAACCGAATTTGGACAGACGAAAATTGTGCAAAATAAATTGGAGGATTTACTTAAAAATGTAATTTTACAATATCAGGACTTTCAGATTGCACACCGTTGGAGTGGAATAATGGGAGTTGGAAATAGCAAAAGTCCAGTTGTTACACAACTGTCTGAAAACGTGTTTTGTGGAGTGCGTTTAGGCGGAATGGGAGTAGCAATTGGCAGTTTAGTAGGAACAGAATTAGCAGATTTAATATAATGGCAGTAATCAAAAAAATAACACCAAAAAAAGCAACAACAGCGAGTAAATCAAAACCGGCATCGAAGAAAACCAATCGTTCTTTTGGCGAAAAAGTAAAATGGTTTTTTATAAAAGCTTGTTTATGGTTTTTTGGAGTTTCGATCGCGTCCGTCGTATTTTTTAAATATGTTCCGGTGCCGTTTACGCCTTTAATGATCATTCGTGCTATCGAAAATAAAATGGATGGAAAGGAAGTTTATTTTGATCACGACTGGGAACCAATTGAAAAAATCTCAATGAATCTTCAGAAAGCAGTGATTGCAAGTGAAGACGGAACTTTCTTAACTCACAACGGATTCGATTTTAAAGCATTACAAAAAGCATATAAAAGCAACGAACGCGGGCGCCGAATTCGTGGTGGAAGTACAATCTCGCAACAAACTGCCAAGAATGTTTTTTTATGGCAAGGGAAAAGTTATTTACGAAAAGGATTAGAAGCTTATTTTACCGTTTTGATCGAAATTATCTGGGGCAAAGAACGCATCATGGAAGTTTACCTGAATAGTATCGAAATGGGCGATGGAGTTTATGGCGCATATGCAGCAACAGAACATTGGTATCGTAGAGACGCTTCGAGCTTAACGCCAATGCAAGCTGCCGGAATTGCAGCAATCTTACCAAATCCAAGAAAGTTTAAAGCAACAGGATCTTCAAGTTATATCAACAGACGCAAAGAAAGAATCGTTCGTGAAATGCGTGCTGTTGGAAAAATAAATTATAATGCGAAATAAAAAAGTTCTTTTTGCATTTCTGATATTGTCATCGACTTTAATTTTTGGACAGGCAAAAACAAAAGAAATTGGTCTTATTACTGATAATGATTTATACACTTCATCAAAAAATGATATGTATTATACCAATGGTTTAGAGCTTTTCTACCGTTTTCTGTCGAAGAATAACAATGAAAAAATCAATAAAAAAATCACCGAGTTTCGCATTGGGCAATATATCTATAATCCAAGATTTATTAATGCAGAATCCGTTGGAGAAAATGATCGCCCGTTTACCGCTTATCTTTTTGCCGAAGCCGGACGAAGCTTTTTTTATAAAAGTGAGTCGGTTTTAAAAACTGATTTTCAGTTGGGTTTTATGGGACCAAATGCTTTTGGAAGACAAACACAAGAAAGTTTCCATCATCTTATAGGTTACAAAACAGTTTATGGTTGGGAAAATCAATTGTATAATGCTTTTGGTGCTCAGGCGCACGCTTTATATTCAAAGAAATTATTTCCAAATAAACATAATGATTTTGTAGATCTTCATTTTCAGTCAGAAGGTAATTTAGGGACTATTTTCACAGGAGTTTCCACAGGATTTCTAGCCCGAATAGGTTTTAAGAGATTATTACCAATTTACGATTCAAATATGTACGATGCTTCTGTAAGTTCAGAACCGCAATATAATATTCGGGAATTTTATTTTTATGCGATTCCAAGCGTCAATTACCAATTTTACGACGCAACGATTCAGGGAAGTATGTTCAGCAATACAAGTCCGCTAACATTTGATATAACGCATTGGCGTTTCAATGCCGAATTTGGCTTAAAATACCGCCATAACAATTGGAATTTATCTTATTCCTTTATCTACCGAGGCAGAGAAGTAGAACCTAACGAAATTACAAATACAAGCGCAGGTTATTTTTTCGGATCGATTCGATTGGGGTATTTGTTGAAGTAGGTTTTTTATTTAAAGGTTCTAAGATACGGAGTTGCTAAGGTGCTGAGGTTTTATAGTTTGTTTTCAAAGTATTGTCATTCCGAGGAACGAGGAATCTCCGCAAGAAACTAACACAAACAAAAGCGCCAATCTTTGTCGAGCTACTTGTGGAGATTCCTCGTTCCTCGGAATGACAATAGAAATGAAAAAATCTCAAATTCCAATCAAAACAGATTTAGAATTTGGGATTTAAAATATCGGAATTTATTTTCCGTTTAAGGCTTCAAGATCAAAACTGATGGCGTGTTGTTTAGCCATGTACTTTGAGATTCTATTAGTTTTTTCCAGCTTTCAAGACTTATAATCATTAAGTTTTGGCTTTCTAGGAATTCCTTTTTAAGTGTTCTGTCGTGCATAATCATAATATGATTTGGCGCAATTTGTTCGATCGAGCGAATTGTTTCCTGAATATCGCGAGTGCTTTTTACTTCGCCGCTTGCGTCCAGAACCGTAATTTGCGAGCCATTATTATTGATTAACTTTTTGGCATATTCTATTAAAAAAGCATCTTCTTTGCTGAAAATCGGCATGAAAACCTGATTTACTTCTTCCAGATCTTTATCAATAAAAATTCCGACAGGCATTTTGCTTTTTGCAATTATATGACGCGTTCTTTCGTCAAAAGGAGAGTTTTCGAACAAACCTTCTTTTCCGGTAAACTTATCAATTAAACGATCCGGATTTACGATTCGGGTTGTGAAACCAAGGATTTTCCCCAGTAAAGTTCCGTCAAAAATAGACTGACCTAAACCAACTAACAATAAATCGTATTCGCCTTGATTTGCAGTGTCAATAATATCAGTGTCAATATCATTGGTTACTTTAAAAACACTTAACATATTTTGATTCAATCGTTCTGATTCTTCAATAACCGGAACAAGCATTTTTCGCTCGTGATCTTTGACGTCAAACGAATGTATTTCGGTACTTAGAGAAAGATGCATTGCGGTTACAATCGAATTATCTCCTTGTTTTTTGACTAAACTATTTGCGATCTGAAGTAGTTTTTTTCCTTTTTCTGGCGTTGCAAAAGAAAGCAGAATTTTGTATTTGCTTTTGTTTCCAATTTCATGAGGAACTGCGGTCATTTTATCTTTAAAAATAAATCCGATAAAATCAAGCGCGGGACCAGTCATAAAAGTGGTTACCAAAGCCATAATAACCATCATGGTAAAAATTTCTGTAGATAAAACTCCTAAATCATAACCAATATTTAGAACTACTAATTCCATTAAACCTCTTGTATTCATTAAAGCTCCAATGGCTAAACTGTCTTTCCAGCTTTGTCCGACAAATTTTGCAGCAAAAGCACTTCCAAAGAATTTTCCAACTACGGCAACGGCAATAATTACTCCGGTTACTTTCCATAAATAAGGATCATTCAATAAACCTATTTGTGTACGTAAACCTGTAAATACAAAGAATAAAGGCAATAAAACGATGATTGCAACGTCTTCAACTTTTTCGATAAAAATATTTCTGAATTTGTTATTTTCCGGCATAATTGCTCCGGCTAAGAAAGCTCCAAATAAAGCGTGAATTCCGATTAATTCAGAAGCATAAGCAGAAAATAAAAGTGTGATGAAAAAGATCGCTACAACCGGTTTGTTCAAACTTTCGCGAGTTGAATTCAAATCTCCAACACGTTTTAAGAAAGGGCGAACTATTTTTAGCATTATAATTACATACAAAATAGCCAAACCTATTACATATAAAGCACTTGTAAATGAACCCGCTTTTACGATAGCAATTACAACGGCAAGAATACACCAAGCTGTAATATCATCGGCAGCAGCACAAGTTATGGCAATGGTTCCTAATTTTGTTTTTTGCATGCCGCGTTCCTGTACAATTCTGGCAAGAACCGGAAACGCAGTAATACTCATGGCGATTCCCATAAATAATCCAAAAGAAGCAAACTCAACGCCAACAGGAGCAAATGTATGGTAGATAAAATAAGCCAGAGTTAATCCCAGCGCAAACGGAATTACAATACTTGCGTGACTAATTACTACAGCATCGTGTGCTTTGTTTTTTAAGACTTTCAAATCTAATTCCATTCCAATCACGAACATGAAAAGAATCAAACCAATCTGACTTAAAAATTGTAGGTTTCCTAAAGATTCTTTTGGAAATAAAGCGTGTGAGAATTCCGGAAAATACATTCCAACCAATGATGGTCCAAGAACAATACCGGCAATCATTTCGCCAATTACAGACGGTTGTCCTATTTTTCTAAAAAACCACCCGAATAAACGTGCGACTAAAATAATAGTAACGATCTGAGCCAATAAAATTGCTAAAGGATGTTGCAGGTTTTCGACCATAGAATGAAGAAAATCATTCCAGTGATTACTTGCTATTTGTTTATGTACGATTCCGCGTCCTACTTCTAGAGCGGCACCTTTTGAAATTACCCAATATATGAGAGCTGTAAAACCGCCAATAACTGTAATGTAAAATAAGGAGTTTTTAATGTTATTCATAACTCGTTTTTTAGATTTTAATGCTGCAAATATCAGAACTGAGAATTAAGTGAAAAAGGAATTTTAAACCTAATTTTCAATGTATGTAACAAGTCCGAAAAACTTTGTAATAAGTTGTCTGATTTCTCTAAAAACACGATTGTCAGGCTGAGCGAAGTCGAAGCCCTTTATTGCTATACAAGCCTTCGACTTCGCTCAGGATAACATATGTAAATTAAAGTTTTACCTTTTTCAAAAAGTCAGAACGATAGGTTTCGCTTAAAATTAAAGTGCTGTTTTTGTCATTTTTTTCTAAATGATACAATACAATTTCGTTATGATTGAAGAATTTAATTGCTTTTACGGCGACAATTTCTTTTTTATTTATTCGGCAAAAATCTGCGTCAGGTAATTCGTTTAAAAGCGTATCGAATTTGACGTTCTTCAGGTTTAGAAAACTTCCGTCAGTCAGGAGAACTGTTTTGTCACGACTATCACTAATTGCGGTTTTGATATACTGAATCTGATTAAAATACAATAAGGTTTTTCCTTTGTCGGTATTTAACTGAATGAATTTTTTGGACGAATCAGGTTTGTCAAAACGTTCAAAAGCTTTTGAGATTGCTTTTTGCAAACGTTCCAGTTTTACCGGTTTTGTGATGTAATCTACCGCGTCGATATTAAAAGCATCGGCGGCATATTCTTTATAAGCGGTGCAAAAAATAACCAACTTGTTGTTGAGCATTTCTGCCAGATGCAAACCGTCCATTCCCGGCATTTCGATATCTGAAATCAGTAAATCAAAATCGAGATTCGGAATTTCTGCAAGGAGTTTTTCTGGATTATTGAATGTCTTTACGATTTCGACTTCCGGAATTTGTTCGCAAAGCATTTTCAGGTACATTAATCCCGGTAACTCATCGTCCAGAAGCAAGCATTTCAGTTTTGTATTCAAGTAAATCTATTTTTAGATGAGCAATATAAATGTCGTTTTCGACAAATTTATCGAGTTTGAAATTATTCTTATATATAATGCGCAATCGGTGTTCTAAAGTAGCGTGACCAAAACCGCTTCGTTCTTTTTTTAATACTTTTTTATCCGAAATTTTATTCGAAACCGTCATAAAAAAACTATTGTCTCTAAACTCAAAAACTACCGAAATAAAAGCATCTGCACTTTGCAAATCGGCGTGTTTAAAGGCGTTTTCGATTAAATCAATAGAAATTAAAGGCGCCAATAAAGGTTGTTCGTACAATTTATCGTCCTTATTAATGTTGGTTTTGATCTTTAACTCAAAAAGCGGACTTATCTTGATTTTATTGATTTCGATAAGATTCAATGCAAAATCAATTTCTTCTTTTGCTGTGACAAATTTCTTTTTGCTTTCGTATAAAATATAGTCCAGAACATTCGCTAATTTATCCAATGCAAAATACGTTTGATAAGCATGCGATTGAATCGAATTTAGAATATTCTTAAACAAATGCGGATTCAGTTTTGATTCTAAAGTTTCTAACTGCAAATCGTTAACTTTCATTTCGAGCGCATAAAAACTCTTTTCGGCATCATCTTTTGCTTTTTTGAATTGCATCAATTGATAAAACAAAAAGCAGATAATGGCGATTAGCAATAAAAGAATTGCCAGAAATATAAAAGTTATTGTGTTGTCTTGCATTGTTATGTAAAGTTAAAAGTTTTTTTGCCCACGGATTTTACGGATTAAACAGGTTGTCACAGATTTTCTTTTTAAGATCGGGTTACGTTTTCAATCGCATAAAAAATAAATCAATCAGTGTAAATCTGTTTTATCCGTAAAATCTGCGTGCTATTTTTTTTCGCCACGAATTCACGAATTAATATCAAATTAATCGGTGTAAATCCGTTTTATCCGTAAAATCCGTGGGCCAACATTCTCTAATGACTAGAAACAAACTTCAACCCAATAATTGAAGCGATTAAAGTCGAAAGAAAAAATATTCTCCAAAAAGTTGCCGGTTCTTTAAAAATGAAAATTCCAACCAAAACAGTTCCAACGGCGCCAATTCCTGTCCAAACGGCATAAGCGGTTCCAATTGGTAAAACTTGTGTGGCTTTGTATAATAAAAGCATACTTATCGAAAGACAAACGAAAAACCCAATCATCCAGTAAGTTGATAGAATTCCTGTTGTTTCTTTGGCTTTGCCCAAACAAGAAGCGAATCCAACTTCAAAAAGTCCAGCAATTATTAATAAAATCCAATTCATTTTCCGTTCCTTTTTTAAATTAAGTACAAATATGAGAAAAGCTAACGTAGGATTGTACAAATCATCTAATTTTTCCTAAAAATCACAATATCAATTATGTTAACAAACAGTAAAAACGAACCGAATATTTATGATTTCGAGCACTTTTCACTACATTTGCATCCATTTTAAAGAATTTATGAAAAACGCTGTACAAGTTGGATTTTGGGAAAAACTGGCCAGAATCATACTTAAAAATAGAATTGCGATACTCGTTGGGGTTTCGGCCTTGACAATTTTCCTTGGTTATCAATGGAAAAACCTTGCTATGACTTATACTGAAGCAAATTTGCTTCCTAAAAATCATACTGCAAATAAAGATTATCAAAAGTTCCTAAGTAAATTTGGTGAAGAAGGAAATTTAGTAGTAATTGGGTTTCAGGATCCGAAATTTTTTACGCCTAAAAATTATGCTGCCTGGAATGAATTAATGACAGGTTTAAAGAATTCTAAAGAAGTAGATTTGGTTGTGTCTTTGAATGATTTGAAAAAATTAGAAAAAGATACTGTTAACGAAAAATTTGTTCTCGCTCCGTTTATCAATCAAAGTAAAGCGACAGATCCTGAGTATTTAAAAAAGGTACAATACGATTTATTTCATAATTTACCTTTTTATGAAGGTTTGCTTTTTAATAAAGAAAGCGGAAGTATTCGTTCAGCAGTTTATATCAACAAGGCGCTTGTAAATACAGCCGAAAGAAAGACTTTTATCCTTGAAAATCTGGTTCCAAAAATTGATAAATTCGAAAAAACTACCGGAATCGATTTGAAAGTTTCGGGAATGCCATATATCAGAACAATCAATGCTGATAATATGAAAGGTGAAATCGGGCTCTTTATTGGCGCGGCTTTATTTACGGTTTCATTGATTTTCTTTTTCTTTTTCCGTTCTTTCAGAGCGACATTTATTTCGATTTGCATTTTAATTGTTGGTGTAATCTGGTCTTTTGGGACGCTTGGATTATTTCATTATAAAATCACGATTTTAACGGCTATTATTCCGCCATTGATTATCGTAATTGGGATTACGAATTGTATTTTCCTTATCAATAAATACCAGCAGGAAATTAAATTGCACAACAATCAGGCAAAGGCTTTGCAACGTATTATTTCTAAAATTGGAGTTTCGACTTTAATGACGAATTTAACAACTGCGATAGGTTTTGCAACATTCATGATTACAGGAAACGACCTGCTTTTTGAGTTTGGTTTAGTGACTTCGATCAATGTGATTTCGGTTTATTTATTGACGCTTTTAATTGTGCCAATTGTGTACAGTTTTATGGATGTTCCGGGAGAAAAACATTTGTACCATTTGACTAAAACCTATATTTCGACTTTATTGGATTTTGTAGAAAATGTGGTAAAAAACAAGAGAAAAGTAATCTATACAATTTACGGTTTGTTATTGGTTTTTAGTGTAATTGGAGTTTCTCAAATGAAAGTTTCGGGAAGTTTAATTGGCGAAATGCCAAAAAGTGCTTCTTTCTTTAAAGATATTTTATTCTACGAAAAAGAGTTTAACGGTGTAATGCCTCTCGAAATTATGATTGACACCAAACATAAAAAAGGTGTTATGAAATTGTCAACGATGCGCAAAATGGATGAATTGCAAAATACAATTGCAAGTCTTCCGGAATTGTCAAAACCGGTTTCTATTGTGAATTTGGTTAAATATTCGAAACAGGCTTTTTATAACGGAAATCCGGAATATTACCAATTGCCAACTTCGCAGGAACAAGCTTTTATTTTGTCGTATGCTAAAAATGCAACAAAAAACAGCAAAGATAATTTAATGAAAAGTTACGTTGATTCGACTGGACAATATGCCCGAATCACCACTTTTATGAGAGATATTGGTACGGATGAAATGGCGAAAGTGGAGAAAAAACTGCATTCAAAAATTGCTGAAATTTTCCCAAAAGATCGTTACGAAGTTACCATTACAGGAAAAGCATTGGTTTTCCAGAAAGGAACATCATATTTGGTAGACAACTTAATAGAATCGTTGATTTTTGCCATTTTGGTAATTGCGATTTTGATGCTTTATTTATTCAGATCGTTCAAAATGGTAATGGCATCTGTAATTACGAATATTTTACCGCTTTGTATTACGTCTGGATTGATGGGTTATTTTGGAATTCCGTTGAAACCTTCGACAATTTTAGTATTCAGTATTGCGTTTGGAATCTCGGTTGATAATGCGATTCAGTTTATGGCGAAGTACAAACACGATTTGATTCAAAGCAACGGGAAAGTCAAAAGATCTGTTTTCAGCGCTTTGAGAGAAACTGGAATTAGTACTTTTTATACTTCGGTAGTTTTAATTTTAGGATTTGCTACTTTCACGCTTTCAAGCTTTAGCGGAACAATTGCGCTTGGAGGATTAATTTCTTGTACTTTGGCGTTTGCGATGTTTGCGAATCTATTGGTTTTACCAGCCTTAGTTTTGACTTTTGAAAAGAAAAAGGCTAAGAAAGAGGATTTGGAGAGTTTGGAAGGGTAAACACGAATTACACTAATTAGTACGAATTGATAGTTTGAATCTTTGTCAAAGTTTTGAACTTTGACAAAGGTTGATAGACAATATTCTTTTACACAAAGTTTAGTCCTTGCGAGGAATGAAGCAATCTCATTTGCTAAATCAACTAATTATTTTGTTAGTGTGGTTGCTTCGTTCCTCGCAAGGACAAAAAATAAGAAATAATTGCTTCTCATGAAAACGATTGCCCTAGCCCTGATAGGAGCGGTGTCCTTTTTCTTACTTCTTTAGTAAGAAAAAGATATAGCGGATAGCAGGAAACAGCTTCTAATTTTAATTATTATCGTTTATATTTGCAGTTATTACACAACAAATAATTTAATTTCAATATTATATATAAAATGAAACACACAAAAGTTAAAGACTTATTAAACAGTACGACGACGCTTCAGGAGGTTAATGCAAAAGGGTGGGTGAGAACTTTTAGAAATAATCAGTTCATCGCTCTTAATGACGGTTCTACCATTAATAATATACAATGTGTTGTTGATTTTGAAAATACACCGGAAGAAACTTTAAAAAGAATCACGACCGGAGCTGCAGTTTCTGTAATTGGAACTTTGGTTGAAAGTAAAGGTGCAGGGCAGAAATATGAAATTCAAGTGAATAAACTTGAAATCTTAGGAGATTCTGATGCGGAGAAATTCCCAATGCAACCTAAAAAACACTCTTTGGAATTTTTACGTGAGAATGCACATTTACGTGTTCGTACAAATGCTTTTGGAGCAATTATGCGTGTACGTTCTGTATTGTCATTTGCGGTTCACAAATATTTTCAGGAAAAAGGTTTTGTGTATGTAAACACTCCAATTATCACTGGAGCTGATGCTGAAGGTGCCGGAGAAATGTTTCAGGTAACTTCACTTCCTTTGGATAACTTGCCAAAAACGGAAGAAGGAGAAATTGATTTCAAAAAAGATTTCTTCGGAAAACATACGAACTTAACAGTTTCGGGACAATTAGAAGGTGAAACTTTTGCAATGGCTTTGGGACAGATTTATACTTTTGGACCAACTTTTAGAGCTGAAAATTCTAATACTTCTCGTCACCTTGCAGAATTTTGGATGATCGAGCCAGAAGTTGCTTTCAACGATCTTGATGACAACATGGATTTGGCTGAAGATTTTATTCAGTATGTAATTAAATATGCTTTAGACAACTGTAAAGATGATTTGGCGTTTTTAGAAGGAAGACTTCTTGAAGAAGAAAAATCAAAACCACAAGCTGACAGAAGCGAAATGGCTTTGTTAGAGAAATTAAACTTCGTATTGGAAAACAATTTCAAACGTGTTTCTTATACTGAAGCAATTGATATTTTGAGAGATTCGACTCCAAATAAAAAGAAAAAATTCAGCTATTTGATTAACGAATGGGGAGCTGATTTACAATCAGAACACGAGCGTTATTTAGTAGAGAAACACTTTAAATGTCCGGTAATTTTATATGATTACCCAGCAAATATCAAAGCGTTTTACATGCGTTTGAACGATAATACAGAACCTGGAAAAGAAACTGTTCGTGCAATGGATATCCTTTTCCCTGGAATTGGAGAAATCGTTGGTGGTTCTGAAAGAGAAGAGCGTTACGATGTTTTGATCGAAAAAATGAAAGCCTTAGAAATAGACGAAGAAGAATTATCATGGTATTTAGATACCAGAAGATTTGGATCAGCAACTCACGCAGGTTTCGGTTTAGGATTTGAGCGTTTGGTATTGTTTGTAACTGGAATGACAAATATTAGAGACGTAATTCCTTTCCCGAGAACTCCTGGAAGTGCTGAGTTTTAATCTGAGATTCTAAGGAACTGAGGTACTAAGGTTCTAAGTTTTTAAAATATAAATAATTTAAATCGAATTAATTCGTCAATATAAGATGCTCAGAGCCTTAGGGACTTAGCATCTTAGCACCTTTTTTTATGCTAAAGCAATTTTTAAATTTAAAATTATCCCAAAAATTATCTCCACAGCAAATTCAGCTGATGAAGTTAATTCAATTGCCTACGCAAGCTTTTGAGCAACGTTTATTAGAAGAAATGAACGAAAATCCGGCATTAGAAGCTGGAAAAGAAGAAGAATACGAAGCTGATGAATTCGCAAATGAAGACTATGACGATTATGATGATGCAGAATCTGACAGAATCGAAGCAGACGACATTAATATCGACGAATATTTAAGCGACGACGATACTCCGGATTATAAAACTCAGGTGAATAATTATAGTGAAGACGAAGAAAGAGAAACTCCTTTTGCTTCTCCGATAAGTTTTCATCAGGATTTAATCAATCAGTTGAATACTTTTATTTTGAACGATGAAGAACGCGAAATCGCGGAATTCCTTGTTGGAAGTATTGATGATATGGGTTATATCCGCAGAAGCGTTCCGGATATTGTAGATGATATGGCTTTTACTCAAGGTATTTATACGGATGAGAAAATGGTCGAAAAAATGCTTCAGGTAATTCATGAACTAGAACCTTCGGGAGTTGGAGCGCGTGATTTGCAGGAATGTTTATTATTGCAATTAAAGCACAAAACGCCAACGGAATACGTTGATTTAGCAATAGATATTATCGAAAATCAGTTTGATGCTTTTACCAAAAAACATTACGATAAACTGCTTCAGAAATACGGGGTTTCGAATGAACAGCTTAAAAAAGCGATTCACGAAATAGAAAGACTAAACCCTAAACCGGGCGGATCTTATACAGGAAATAACAAAGTAACAGAAAATGTAGTTCCTGATTTTGCTATAAGAATTGTTGATGGAGAATTAGAATTGACCTTAAACGGAAGAAATGCTCCGTCTTTGCACGTTTCTAAAGATTATCAGGAAATGATGCAGACGTATAAAGATTCACGTGATAAATCGTCGGCACAAAAAGATGCGGTTCAGTTTATCAAACAGAAATTGGATTCGGCAAAATGGTTTATCGACGCGATAAGACAACGTCAGGAGACGCTTTTTGTAACCATGAATGCGATTATGCATTATCAGGAAGAATACTTTTTAGACGGCGACGAAACCAAACTAAAACCAATGATCTTAAAAGACATTGCAGATATGGTTGGTTTGGATATTTCGACGATTTCGCGTGTTGCAAACAGTAAATACGTTGAAACGCCATACGGAACAAAACTAATAAAAGAGTTTTTCTCTGAAGCCATGAAAAATGATCAGGGTGAAGATGTTTCGACTTTAGAAATCAAAAAAATTCTTCAGAATACAATCGAAGAAGAAGATAAAAAGAAACCTTTACCAGACGATCAATTGGCAGAAATCTTAAAAGAAAAAGGATATCCAATTGCGAGAAGAACTATTGCAAAATACCGTGAACAACTTGATATTCCGGTAGCAAGAATGAGGAAGAAGATTTAAAATTTAACCATTTAAAATTATTTTTTAAACCATATAAGAAATATAAGTTCATTTAAAAGAACAAACCCGACAGGTTTTAACGTGTCGGGTTTTTTTGTATTAAATGAGATCAATTCGATACGTTTCGAATTGTTTTTTTCAATTCAATCGTATGTAAACCAGATTAAAATCCAGCTCTGCAAAATAGTTCGAGCCGAAGGCTCTTTAAAGTTCCGAAGGAACGATTTATATTGTAGAGCTGGACTTTAGTCCAGTTTAGAAGTAGTTTTTTTAAGGTAGCAACAATAGCATTATTGCATCATTCATTATTCCGTAGGAATATTTGATCGGTAGAAAAAGTATGTTATGATTTCCGATTTGTGTCCTGTAGGGACACTTTTTTTTCATGGAATTAACCACAAAATATCCATTCGATTATTCAAACTACCGATCAAACATTCCTACGGAACGTATATTCACGCACCAATTTTAAATGTCTACCGATGAAACATTCCTACGGAATGAACGATCTTTTTTAAAACAACAAACCCGACAGATTTTTGAAATCTGTCGGGTTTTATTTTATAATTGGGCTTCTAAATTATTTATATTGTTCGGGCGTTATCGTGATCTCAAACAAGTAGTTTTCCTTTTTATCATCATAATTATAAATCAAGGTAAAATCATTATCACGAAATGTTTGAAGTCCGGGATTTGCTTTAACGGTGCTAAGAAGACTTTCTTCGATATTTTTCTTTATCGTTTCAATTTCTGCAGTTTCTTTTTCAACATTAAGTAAAGTCAAATTGTATTGAACGACTTTATCTTTTGGCAAAGTAACATTGTCCAGACGTATTCCTTCCTGAATAACTAAAGGGCAATTTTTGTTGTACTTCGCTACTAATTCGACCATTTCTTTGTCAGTAACAGGTTCTTTAAAAGAATAATAAAAGACAAAAACCAATGATAATGCTACAATTGCACTTATTACTAAAATAATTAAATTCTTTTTTGTTGTAGGTTTCTGCATTTGTAGTTTGTTTTTGTTGTGAAGAAAAAAAAGCAACTTTTATTTATCCTGAATCTTTTTCATGGCGTTATAATATGCAGCACGACTTAATGGCTCATATTCTTCGGTTTCACCAAGCATTACTAATTTGTCATTATCGGTTTTACGGAAGCTGTAATTGGCAAGATTTCCCGTTCTGGTGCAAACGGCGTGAACTTTAGTTACATATTCGGCTGTTGCCATAAGCGCTGGCATTGGTCCGAAGGGATTTCCTTTAAAATCCATATCAAGCCCTGCAACTATCACACGAATTCCCTGATTAGCAAGATCATTACAAACCGTAACAATTTCGTCATCAAAAAACTGAGCTTCGTCAATACCAATAACGTCGCAACCTTGCGCTAAAATAGAAATATTTGCCGCGGCGGGAACCGGAGTTGAACGAATTTCGTTGGCATCATGCGATACCACCATTTCGTCATGATAGCGAGTATCAATGGCAGGTTTAAAGATTTCGACTCTTTGTTTGGCAAATTGGGCGCGTTTTAATCTGCGGATTAACTCCTCGGTTTTACCCGAAAACATTGATCCACAAATAACTTCAATCCAACCAAATTGTTCTTTGTGATTTACTGTATTTTCGAGAAACATTTTGTATTTTTCTACCTTTAAAAATGAATAGTTTTTATTACTTTGTACTGGTAATAAATTGACGCAAAATTTTGATGTTTTACGTTTTTTCAAAAGTAGAAAATTTTTATCAAATCGGAGATTCGCAAACGCTTATTAACAGAAATAAAAAATAGTTCTGCGAATTTCATCCCAGAATAAAAACATTCGAATACAAAATATACTAAAATACCCTATTCACTATAATTTCAACAGTTATGAAAAAAAAATTGGAAGCCGATTTAATCAGCATTGCACATCGAATTTTAAAGCTTAAAAATAAATCCGATATCAATCAATTGTATCTTGAAACACAGAAATTATATGAAAAATTAGCGGTGTTGAAGTTTGTAGACGAAAACTTTGATACTGTAAAACCAACAATCACGCACAGTGAAATTAGCGCAGAAGTTGAAGCAATCTTCGAAAAAGAAGATATCGCTCCGGCAGAAGCTGTAATCGAAACTCCAATTGTGGCAGAAGAAATTGCAGAAGAAAAAATTGCTGAAGCTGTAATTGTTGAAGAAATAATTGCTGAAACTCCAGTAGAAACAGCTCCGGAGCCAATTGAAGAAATTGAAGAGGAAGTTATTGAAGAACCTGTTATTGAAAAAATAGAGGAACTTGAAGCAATTAAAGAAACTGAACCAGTAAAAGAAGAAAAAGCTTCATTTGAAGAAATTTCTTTTACAACAATTAGCGATCTAAAACCAATTCCGAATTTTATTCCAGCTTTTGAATTAGATAGAGAGGAAGCGAAAATAGAGGATAAAATAGAAGACAAAGTAGAGGAAAAGGTAGAAGTTACAACAAAACCAGAACCTGTTTCTATTTTATTTGAAGATTTCGGAATCAATTATGCTGATGCTGAATTTGTAAAAGTAGACAGTTTTGAAGCCGTTTCTCCAACTCCATCAATTAGCGAATTTAAAGAGAAGAAAATTGTAGAAACCGTAGTTTTAGAAACTCCGGCGGAACCAAAAGTGGTTACTTTGAATGAAAAACTGGCAAAAGGTTTTCATATTGATTTAAATGACCGAATTGCTTTTACCAAGAACCTTTTCGGAAACAGTTCTGAAGATTACAGTCGCGTTTTAAACCAATTACTGACTTTTGATTCTTATACTGAAGCATTAGATTTCATAGAAAATATGGTGAAACCGGATTATAATAATTGGGTTGGAAAAGACGATTACGCAGAACGTTTCTTAGGAATTGTAGAGAAAAAATTCTCATAAAAAAAATAAAACACAGATTTCACGAATTAACACGAATTATTTCTTTGTGAAATTTTTAAAGACAGTTACAATCTGTGTTAATTCGTGAAATAATATAAAAAATATGTCTAAATTATATATCGTTCCAACGCCAATTGGCAATCTTGAAGACATGACATTTCGTGCCATTCGGATTTTGAAAGAAGTCGATTTGATCTTGGCGGAAGATACCAGAACGAGTGGAAAATTGTTGAAGCATTTTGAAATTGGCACGCACATGCACAGTCATCATATGCACAACGAACACAAAACAACCGAAAACTTAATTGCGCGTTTGAAAGCTGGTGAAACTATTGCTTTGATTTCGGATGCAGGAACTCCGGCGATTTCAGATCCCGGTTTTTTATTAACGCGCGCTTGTGTCGAAAATAAAATCGAAGTCGAATGTTTACCTGGCGCAACAGCTTTTGTTCCCGCTTTAGTAAACAGCGGATTACCAAACGACAAATTTATTTTTGAAGGTTTCCTGCCTGATAAAAAAGGACGTCAAACTCGATTTTTGGCTTTAGCCGAAGAAACCCGAACAATGATTTTATACGTTTCTCCACATAAACTCGTTAAGACTTTAGCTGAGTTTATTCAGTATTTTGGAGAAGACAGACAAGTTAGTGTTTCAAGAGAATTGTCAAAACTACACGAAGAAAACGTACGAGGAACTGCAAGAGAAGTTTTAACTCATTTTGAAAAAATAGCGCCAAGAGGTGAAATTGTAGTAGTCGTTGCCGGAAAAACAATAACAAAAGAACCTAAGAAAAGTAAGTTTTCGAAAGATGAACCAGAAGAAGACGAAGAAGATTAAATTATTTATGAAAAAAATAATATTTCTCTTTCTATTGATTATTACAATTTCTTGCAAGAATAAAGAAATTGATCATTCTAAAGATGATGATACTGAAATTCAGAAAATAGGACATCTTTATCGACCAGAAAAAATAAATACCGGACCTGTTAAAAGTGATATTGATCTAAATAAGAAAAGCTACGAAATAAATATTTTCAATGGCGATTTATTAGAAAAAGACATGAGATTTTTAAAAAGTCATTCTGCGAAAATTGCAATTTTGTATAGGAGTTTTTTAATACAAAATGAATATAATTATAATGACATTGTGGTTAGGATTCACCAAAAAAATAATAGTAGTTATGATTTTAAATATTCTGAAAAGCAATTGTTAGAAATAGAAAATAAAAGACATTTAAATCCATCTGAAAATAAATAAAGCATATCATGAGCATACAAGCCTTTTTAGAAAAAGTAAAACAAACTCCAACCGAAATAACATTCCCTGAAACTATTGCTGTAATCGAAGAAAATTACAACTTCACGCCAACAGCTTTTCAAAACGGAACACAACATAATGCAGCCGGAGAAAACTCAGGTTCTTGTAAATTATTTTCTTTCGCGAAATTGCAAAACTTGAATAAAGAAGAAACTTTAGCTTGTTTTGGAGCTTTCTATTTTGAAGAAGTTTTAGGAGATCCAAACGGAACAAATCACCAAAACATTAGAAATTTCATCAACTTGGGTTGGGACGGAGTTAAGTTTGAAGGAAACGCTTTGGAAACAAAATAATTTTAGATTTTAGATTCCCTAGAGTCTGCTTTATCCTAAAAACATTTGTCAAGGTTTTAAACTTTGACAAAGGCAAAACATAATATTTCTACTATAGATTAAACGATTTCAGATTTTTTCAGTCTAAAATCTAAGATCAAAAATCTACAATAAAAAAATGCGTTGGACATTAAAAACAAGACCTTCTCAAGATAAAATCAAACATTTGGCGCAAGCCTTGAATGTAGAAGATTTTGTAGCAACACTTTTGATTCAGCGTGGCATTGAAACTTTTGAAGATGCCAAGAATTTCTTTCGCCCTTCATTAGAACATCTTCATGATCCTTTCCTGATGAAAGACATGGATAAAGCCGTTTCCCGAATTGAATTAGCGATCGAAAATCAGGAAAATATTTTGGTTTTTGGCGATTATGATGTCGACGGAACAACGGCAGTTTCTTTGGTTTCAGCGTATCTAAAATCTCATTATCCTAATATTGCCACTTATATTCCGGATCGTTATCTGGAAGGTTACGGAATTTCGTTTAAAGGAATTGACTTTGCCGATGATAACGGATTTTCTTTAATCATCGCGCTCGATTGTGGTATTAAATCCATTGATCATATCGCTTATGCGAAAGAAAAAAACATCGACTTTATTATTTGTGATCACCACAGACCAGGAGAATTTCTTCCGGATGCGGTTGCGATTTTAGACCCAAAAAGAGAAGATTGCTCGTATCCTTATGATGAATTATGTGGTTGTGGCGTTGGTTTTAAATTAATTCAGGCTTTAGGAACAAATAGAGGTGAAACGATAGAAGATTTAATTCCGTATCTGGATTTAGTTGCAACAGCAATTGCGGCAGATATTGTGCCAATAACGGGCGAAAATAGAGTTTTGGCTTATTACGGATTGCAAGTTATTAATTCAGATCCAAGACCGGGAATAAAAGCTTTGGTACATCAGGTAAAAAAGAAAACTCTTGATATTACCGATGTTGTTTTTATTATTTCTCCCCGAATAAATGCTGCCGGAAGAATCAAACACGGTAATCATGCTGTTGAATTATTAACGGAATTCAATTTTGAACAAGCGCAACAATTTGCTTCAGAAATAGAACAATACAATTCAGATCGAAAAGATTTGGACAAACAAATTACAAAAGAAGCTTTTCAACAAATCCTGACCAATAACGAGCAAGATCGATTTTCGACAGTTGTTTTTCAGGAAGACTGGCACAAAGGCGTTATCGGAATTGTAGCTTCAAGATTAATCGAAACCTATTATCGTCCGACTTTAGTTTTTACTAAAAGTGGAGATAAATATGCCGCTTCTGCCAGATCTGTAAAAGGATTTGATGTTTACAATGCTCTTGATGCTTGTTCTGAACATTTGGAACAATTTGGAGGACATATGTATGCAGCAGGAATGACGTTGAAAGCGGAAAATTACAAAACTTTTAAAGATGCTTTCGAAAAGCAAGTTCAGGAAACCATTTTGCCTGAAATGCGTACTCCGGAAATAGAAGTTGATGCCGAAATTAACTTTACAGATATTACTCCAAAACTAATTCGGATTTTAAAACAATTCGAACCTTTTGGACCGCTGAATATGACGCCTGTTTTTATGACTAAAGAGGTAAAAGATACAGGTTATGCTAAAACTTTAGGCGCAGAAGAAGAACATTTGAGACTTTTTGTGAAGCAATATAATTCAGATGGAATTGCTGCAATAGGTTTTGGATTGGGAAAAAAAATAGACATTGCAAAAAATCAAAATACTTTTCAGCTGGCGTATTCATTGGCTGAAAACGAGTGGAACGGAACCGTTTCGACTCAACTTATGCTAAAAGATATTAGAACAAATGACGAATAAAACAGAAAAGCGAGATCCTTATCAGGCATTACGCTACAGAGAATTTAATGTTTTTTTATTATTGCGTTTTGCTATGGTTTTTGCCTGGGCGATGCAATTTATCGTGATCGAATGGGAAGTTTACAGTTTGACTAAAAACCCGCTTTCGTTAGGAATTATTGGTTTAATGGAAGTTATTCCCGCCGTTGGAATGGCTTTATTTGCCGGACACATTGTGGATCAAAAAGAAAAGAAGGGATTATTAGTAAAATGTATTCTGGGATTTTCTGTAATTAGCTTTGGCTTATTTTTATTGACTTGGCCAAAAGTTGTCGGCGATTTATCTCCAACTATAGTTTTATATTCAATTTATACATTAGTTTTTTTAGGCGGATTAGTTAGAGCTTTTCTTGGGCCAACTATTTTCTCTCTTCTATCGCTGATTATTCCTAAAAAAGCATATCCAAATGCGGCTACATGGAGTAGTTCGGTTTGGCAAATTGGAGCCGTTATGGGACCAGCGCTGGCTGGATTCTCAATTAACTGGATTGGTGTTCATTGGTCAATGTGTCTGGTTTTTGGATTCTCAATTCTTTCCTTAATTGCTTTATCTCAGATTAGTAAAAAACCAATCACAAATCCAAAGATTGGAGAATCGATAAAAGATAGCCTTGCAGAAGGATTGAATTTCGTATTTAAAAACCAAATTGTTTTAGGCGCTTTATCGCTTGATATGATTGCAGTACTTTTTGGAGGCGCTGTAGCATTATTACCTGTTTTTGCTCAGGATATTTTAAAAGTCGGTGCTGAAGGTTTTGGTATTTTAAGAGCCGCTCCAGCAGTAGGAGCTTTTATTACCATGCTAGTTTCTGCATATGTGCCTTTATATAAAAATGCAGGAAAGAAACTTTTAATAGCCATATTTGTTTTCGGATTATCGATCATATTATTTGGTCTTTCTACGTCATTTTGGTTGTCGGTTTTTGCTTTATTCTTGAGCGGACTTGCTGACGGAATTTCTGTAGTAATTCGTCAAACGATTTTACAGCTTAAAACTCCAGATCATATGCGTGGAAGAGTTGGTGCTGTAAATTCAATTTTTGTGGGATCTTCTAATGAATTAGGTGCTTTTGAAAGTGGTGCAACAGCTAAATTAATGGGAACTGTAACTTCTGTTGTTTTTGGAGGAAGTATTACGCTTTTGACTGTTATTGTAACGGCATTAAAATCGCCAACATTTAGAAAATTAGATCTTAAGAAAGATATGGATGATCATCAGAATATGGAATAAATGAACAAATTCAAAAAGATATTTTTAAGGATTCATCTCGTAACATTTATTATACTTTTAATCAATTTTATAATTAATGCTATTTTCGAAATTGGCTTAATTTCCAGTTTACGGTTAATCCTTAAAATTCTATTTTATGTTTCAGCCTGTATTTTGTTTTTTTATTATGTGAAGCCTTTTAAAAAAAGAGCCTTATATTTTTCAATTTACATCTTTTCGCCTTTTTTGATTTTTATAAGTTGGTTAATCGATGGAATTTTTGGTGCTCTTTTAGGATCTGTTTTTCTTTTTTTCTTTGTTTCAAATGATACCAAATTTGAAAATGATCAAATCCAAATCAATACAAAATTCCAAGGGTTTTTAGGTTCGTGTTGTAAATATGAAGTCATTGAAAAGAAGTATTTTTTGTTCGAAAGAAAGATTGGCGAATTTCAATCTGAAGAAGATTTTTATTTTAAAAAAGAAGGAGTTAAAATTCAGGATAATATTTTGCAAATGCATCTCATATTTAAAGATTACGATCAAGAAAAAGATCGTTACGTTGCAAAAGACACTACTATTTATGCCGTTTTAAAACACTAACTTTTCAAATAGATGAAATCATTTCTTCTTGCTTTTGTTTTTACAATATCGTTTTTCGCAAACGGACAAAATCTCTACATCAAAACGTACGGAAATAAAAAAGATAAATGCATCATTTTTATTCACGGAGGTCCAAGTGGGAATTCTACTTTATTTGAAGGTACAACGGCTCAAAAACTGGCTAATCTTGGGTTTTATGTAATTGTTTACGATCGAAGAGGCGAGGGAAGATCTGCAGATCCTGATGCAAAATTTACTTATGAAGAAGCTTTTCAGGATTTAAATGCGATTTATAAAAAGTATGATTTAAAGAAAGCGACTCTTCTTGCACATAGTTTTGGCGGATTGGTTGCGACGCTTTATACCGAAAAATATCCTCAGAATGTGAGTAAGCTTATTTTGGCAGGAGCTTTATTTTCGCAACAAGAAACGTATGATCATATTTTAAATTCTTTGAAGAATAAATATTTGAAAATTGGAGATTCTAAAAACCTTAATAAAATATTTTACGTAGAAAAACTCGACAAAAATTCGGCAGGATATAGAAAACATTGTTTTGATCTGGCAAGTGATAATGATTATTTTAAAATGCCAAATCCAACCAAAGAATCAAAAAAATTATATGCGGATTATGAAGCAAGCGAATTTTTTAAAACTAATATTCGAAACAAAAATGCTCCTTTACTTTTTTACCAAAACGAAAAGCAAAATAATATCGACACAAGGTCGTCTTTAAAAAAGATAAAAGCGGAAGGCATTTCTATCTATGCAATTTATGGCAAAGACGATGGAATTTTTTCATCAGCACAAATTACTTCAATTAAAGATTTGGTTGGTAAAAATCATTTTGCCTTTTTGGATAATTGTTCTCACTATTTGTTCGTTGATCAACAACAAGAGTTTTTATCTAAAATTAAGCATTGGTATAAGTAAAACTCTGTGCAAATTAGAAATGCTATAAGAGAATCTTAATTCAGTTATATGTAAATGAGCTTAAAGCATTCAGATTGCCTAATTTTTTATCTTTTTTATGATTTTTTTATTTAGAATTAATATAAATAATATTTATATTTGTTGGAATAAAACGATTTACGATGAGAGAAATAGAGCAAATATATCATAATAACTTCGGCATAGCTTTTTATTGGAAAAAGCAAAATGAAACCATATTAGACAAAGTTCAGTTAGTGTTTAAAGAAACTGGGTTTTATTTTACAGTTCAGGAATTGAATCATTTTTGTGATTTAATTGAAGATAGTATGATTGAAAATGCTTGTTGCGAAGCTTGCGAATTAAAATATTCATGCCATAAATTTTTATTGAAAACACCTTGTTCTTCTATAGATTTGGCCGTTTCGATGACAGAATTAAAATCGATAAAAGATTTGGTTGAAGGTTCTTTATTCCGAATTGATTTAGATGAATATGTTTATGGAGTTGGGATGAATTAAGAAACATTCTAAATATTTTAACAACAATTTTTCATTATTGAAATATATTTTGATTTTATACAAAAAAAAGTATATTTACAGCAATGAAAAAAACACGCATTCTTTTTGCTATACTTGTTTTAGCAGTTTTTCTGTCAAATTGCACAAACAAATCTGATGAATATATTGATCCTCGCGGTACTGATTACGCAGGTTCTGAAAGTTGCATTGATTGTCATAAAACTCAATATGACATGGCTTTGCAAAGTTCTCATTTTAAAGCAACTGCTCCTGCAATTTTAGGAAATGTTCTCGGTGATTTTGATGCAAAGAATCACGTTTTTATCTATGATAAGAATACCAAATTGGTAATGGAACAACGCAATGACAGTCTTTATCAGGTTTTGTATAAAAACGGAAAAGAAGTTGAGGCGCATCGTTTTGAGATCGTTTTTGGCGCTAAACATGCACAGACTTCTGTTTACTGGCGTGAGAATAATACTTATGAATTACCTGTTTCTTATTATAATTCTATAAATAATTGGGCAACAAGTCCAGGATTTCCTGCTGATAAACCTTATTTTGATCGAATGGTGATGAAGGATTGTTATTCTTGTCACGCTTCAAATATTAGCAGCCGAAATGTTGGACAGAAATCGACAGAAAAAAACTTCACGTCGATGGATGTTGAAGATATTATTGATCGAAAAACCATCGTTTATGGAATTGATTGCGAGCGTTGCCACGGACCAGCGAAAGCGCATGCTGAATTTCATATTAAAAATCCAAACGTAAAAGTTGCAAATAGTATAACAAGCTATAAAACATTAAATAGGCAACAAAAACTCGATGCGTGTGCACTTTGTCACGCCGGAAATGACGGAATGAAAATAAAATCCCGTTTTGATTTTAAACCCGGAAGTGTTTTATCTGACTTTTACAGAGAGACTCGAAGTATTACCGATACTGCAAAATTTGATGTACACGGAAATCAATTTCGCTTGATGTCGCAAAGCAAATGTTTTATAAAAAGTGAAAAAATGGATTGCATTACATGTCACAATCCGCATGAAAATGCTTCTAAGAATCTGGCTTCTTATTCTAAAATATGTATGAGTTGTCATCAGGATTTCAAGCATAATGAAACGACTTTAAAAACGATGTCAGGAAGTTTATTAGCTAGTAATTGTGTTGAATGTCATATGCCTAAACAATCATCCGGTGCAATTAAATTCCAGCTTTCGAATACTAAACAAATGTCGAATTATATCTTGAGAACGCACAAAATTGGGATTTATCCAACGAATAAAAAGTAATTATTGTTCGAATTTTTGAAGTTCAAAAGTTTCGCCGTCAAAAACTCCATAGGTAAAATAACCAATCCAGTCGCCTAGATTTACATATTTAGATTCTTCTCCAATAGGGATAATCATTGGTAAATGGCGGTGTCCAAAAATGAAATAATTATAATGTTTGGTTTCGAGTTTGCGTTTTGCGTACAAAACCAGCCATTCGTTTTCTTCACCTAAGAATTTTACATCTTCGTCGCCTGAAATCAATTTATTTTTGACAGATAAATATTGGGCTAAACTCACGCCAACATCCGGATGTAACCAACGGAAAAGCCATTTTGAAAATGGATTTGTAAATACCTTTTTCATTCGTTTGTAACCTTTATCTCCGGGACCTTTTCCGTCGCCGTGACCAATCAGGAATGTTTTTCCGTTAAAAGTAAATTCTTTATTGTCGTGATAAACAGGAATGTTCAATTCGGTTTGAAAATAATCGTTCATCCATAAATCATGATTTCCCACAAAAAAGTAAATCGGAATTCCGCTGTCGCGAATTTCTGCTAACTTCCCTAAAACACGAACAAATCCTTTAGGAACAACCGTTTTGTATTCGAACCAAAAATCAAATAAATCGCCTAATAAAAAAATAGCTTCTGCATCTTGTTTTACAACATCTAACCAAGCTACAAATTTTTGTTCGCGTGGCAAACTCAATTCAGGAGTTGGAGCTCCAAAATGCTGATCAGAAGCGAAATATACTTTTTTCATGTATTGTGAGATGTGGTTTGTGAGATGTGAAACGTTTTACCTTTTACAATTTACTTTTTTCTATTTACAAATTATCAGATGCGTACCATTCTGCAAATGAAGATTCTGTTTCCTGAAGTTTAAGTGAAAAAAGAGAAATATCTTTTGGCAAACGCGCAATGATTCTGTCAGCAAAATCTACAACCATATTTTCACTTGTAGGCTGATAATCAACTAAAATAACGTGATGTCCACGATTTTTTAATTCATTTGCCAATTCGATATGCGGAGTTGTTTCGTTAAAAACCGTTGCATGATCAAACTGATCAACGATTTCTTCTTTTACAATTTTCTTTAGATCCGAAAAATCAATTACCATTCCGAATTTTACATTTGATCGATCCATAATTGGCGAACCAATCACGGTAACCGACAATTTATAACTGTGGCCGTGAACGTTTTTGCATTTTCCGTCGTAACCATATAAGGCGTGACCGGTTTCGAAACTAAATTGTTTTGTAATTCTGATATTACTCATCGATTTGAATTTTAGGTTGCAAATTTACGAATTAATAACCGTTTTTGTCTCTTTTTTTAGCACGGTTATACATCCAGTAAGCAATTCCTACTAAAACCACAAAAGGAAGAAATGATCCAATCAATACACCAATTTGATAACTGCTGTCCGGAGCGGTCTTAAGTTTCTCTGCAACATCGACTTTTTGGAATAATGAAATGATATACATGTTTGGTAAAATTTGATTTATTTAATAGTATCTGAACTTTGTCAAAGTTTAAAACTTTGACAAAGTTACAGCAAACTGTAAACTGAGACTGAAAACTTTACTTCTTAAATTGTGTCAAAGCATTTCTGCTGAAATCGGATAAAACTAATTTCCCTGTAATTGCAGCACGTTCCAGAAGTAACGATTGCCAATGTTCTGTTCCTTCCCAGATAATTTTTTTCATTTCGAATAAAGCTTCCGGATTGTATGAACTTAGTTTTTGAGCGAATTTTGAAACTTCGATATCCAATTCTTCTGCATTATGAAGCGACGCGTAAAGTCCGTTTTCAAGTGCCCAATTTGCAGATTTCCATTCGTGTGCAGCAAGCGTCATTTCGGTCATTGCTGTTTTGCCAATTTTTCGGGTAACTGCCGGTTCAATTACAAATGGACCAATTCCAATGGCTAATTCAGATAATTTTATAGCGCTTTCGGGCGTAGCCAAAACATAATCACAAGCCGAAATAATACCAACTCCGCCACCAACAGCTTTGCCTTGAACGCGACCAATAATAATTTTAGAGCAAGAACGCATTGCATTTAGCAAATGAGCAAAACCAGAGAAAAATTCTTTTCCTTGTTCTTTATTTTCTACCGCAAGAAGTTCATCAAAAGAAGCACCTGAACAAAATACTTTAGAACCTTCGCTTTGCAAAACAATAACCGAAACCGATTCCTTTTTACTTAATAAATTAATCTCAGCCGTTAAGCGATTTAATAGTTCACGAGGGAAAGAATTACTGGCCGGATGACCAAATTGAATTGTTGCAATTGCATTATTTAAAGTGGTTTGTAAAGAACCGTTTTGATTTTCTGACCTCATAAAAATAGATTTGATCGTAAAGTTACGGTTTTGGCAACTATTTTTACCTGAAGCGATTTGAAATTTGTTTTTTGATAATTAATTGACTTTATTTGCTAACGCTTTGGGGGGATTAGCTCATTTAATTTTTTCCAATGTAACATAAAAAGGGGGATTAGCTCATTTGGCTAGAGCGTCCCGATGCAATCGGGAAGATAACGGTTCGAATGCAAATTCTAAAGTCATAAAAAAGGGGGATTAGCTCATTTGGCTAGAGCGCTTGCCTGGCAGGCAAGAGGTGATCGGTTCGAATCCGATATTCTCCACAAATATTTGTAAGTCTATAAATTTTAATTTATAGACTTTTTTTATGCCTTGTTGTTTTTCTCAAAAACAAATTAAATCCTTAACTATACAATTGTATAACCAACGAATATTTTGTTATTTTTGAATAGACTATCGCAACTTTGTTTTGCATTTAAGAACGTCATAGTTATTTGTAAACCCTAAATAATACCAAAAAGAAGATAATGAATGTTAAGATTGATTTATTAGTTATTGTAACGGTAGTTTCCTTGTTTATATCATTATTTCTTGCATTTTTTTTGTTTGCAGTTAAGACAAAGCATAAAATAAGTAATTATCTTTTTGCGACTTTTTTAATATTATGCGCAATAGATACCAGTCAAACTTTATTCGACTTAATAATTGATAAACCTTCTAATTTTGGAATGTTAAGAGGTTTATTTGCTTTCTTGCAGATTCCTGTTTTTTATCTATATGTATTATCTGTTTGTTATTCAGATTTTAAGCTTAAACCAAAACACTTATTGCATCTGCTTCCATTTTTAACTGCAAATGCAATTATGATACCTCGTTTTTATGCCGTAAATGAAGCTTCTAAAATTAATTTTATTCAGAATTATCAAAATATGGTTGAGATTCAGTTCAATCATATTCTTATACATGTTCAGCTAATTGCTTATATCGTTGCTGTTTTTATGGTTTTAAGAAAAGCCAGGAAACTATATCTCGAAAATTGTGCAGGTACAAGTATTAGTTCTTATAATTGGTTGTTTCAGTTTACAGTTGTACTAACTGTTTTGTATTCAGTGGCGCTTTTAAAAAATGTTTTCAAGTTCTCTGATTATCCTTATATCTCTGAATGGATAAAAATTGGTCTCTTGGTATTTCAGCTATTTATTGTTTGCTGGTATTTATTTAAAGCATTAAATAATCCTGGTTTGTTTAGAAGTATTGATTCAAAATTAAAACTGGTTTCGGATATTGTTTTAGAAGAAAAAAATAAGGAGGAATCAACTGTAAGTGAAAAAGAATATTCTGAAGAGTTGTTGAAATTGCAACAATATATGGCTGAAGAAAAGCCGTTTCTAGATCCTTCTTTAACAATTCAGGATGTTTCTGCAACTATCCAAATTCCTGTTCGAGATTTATCGCTTTTAATTAATCATAAGTTACAACAGCATTTTTATGATTTTGTGAATACGTATCGTATTGAAGAAGCTATGGAAATTTTAAAAGATTCCACAAAAAGTAAGATGACCGTTTTAGAAATTTTATATGAAGTAGGTTTTAATTCGAAATCTTCTTTTAATACTGCTTTTAAAAAACATACAGGTGATACACCAACAGTTTATCGTAAAAGTGCTTAAAGCCAATACTTTGTAATTATTCGTACTCGTAGTTTTTATTACTCGTACTTATTTTTATAGACAAATGCGTTCGATTAATTTTATTCGGTCGCGTAGGTTTCCTTTCTCCCACATCTTTGTATCGAAATAATTTACTAACCTAAAAATTACGATACGATGAAAACCACTATTTATTTATTACTTCTTATAGTAACCGTTGCAAGTGCTCAGACAAACAAAAAAGCAGTATCAAAAGAAAGAGATTATAGCTTTCTAACGGACAGTTTAAACATTGATAAGCAACTAGAAAAATACAAACTTGCAGGATTTAGTCTTGTTGTTTTCGAAAACTACGAAATAGTCTATTCAAACCAATTTGGTGTAAAATCGATAGATTCAAAAGAGAAAATAGACAAGAATACTGCTTTTTCTACAGCTTCGATTTCAAAACCAATAACTGCGCTTCTTTGTTTTATACTTGAAGAGAAAGGATTGCTTAATTTAGACACTCCAATCGATGGTTATTTAAAACGCTGGCATTTGCCAAAGAGTAAATTTACCGAAAACAATAGTCCAACCTGGAGACAATTTCTTAATCATACGGCTGGTACAACTCAAGGCGGATTTGCAGATTATTACCAAGGTGATACAATCCCAACAATAAAACAAAGTCTTTTAGGTCAAATTCCGCGATATGATAAAGAAATTGAATTCTTGTTTACGCCAGGAACGGGTTGGTCATATAGTGGTGGAGGTTATGTAATTGTTCAAATGGCATTAGAAGATACTTTTAAGAAACCTATCCAGGAATTAGCAAAACAGTATATTTTTTCACCACTTGGTTTAAAAAACACGACAATGATACAGCCTGATGAAAAAGGTTTTCCAACAAATGTAGCGCTTGTTCACGATGAAAATGAAAAGGTAATTAGAACAGGTTTGCCAATCACGCCACAAGTTGGAGCATCTGGAATGTGGTCTACGCCAACTGATTTAGCTAAACTTGCTATTGAAATGCAAAATGCTCTTCGTAATAAAAACAACAAGGTGATTTCTCATAATGTTGCCAAAAAAGTAACAGAAGTAACTGCTTTAAAAGATGCGGTTGGCGGATGGAGTTACGGATGGCAAAAGTCTTTCGGTTATAATAATTACGAATGGTTTATGTGTAATGGTTCAAATACAGGAGTTGGAGGAAGTGTTTTTGCGACTATGACAGATGGAAACGGCTTTGCATTTCTAACCAATGGTGAAAAACCGAATCGTTTTCCTGTAATGGCGAGCACTCAAAGAAAGCTTTTGACGTTAATGGACTGGAATAATAAAACATCTAATGAGGAAATTCAGGAAATGCCTTCAAATCTAAAAGAAAAACTAATTGGGACTTACGATGATTTTCTTTATGGACAAGGAGTAGAAACCAAAATCGTAGAAAAGAATAATCGCCTTTATGTTGAATCGATGTTATTGGAACATTTTAAAGGGAAAAATGATAATGAGTTGGTGTATCTTAAAAATGGATTATTTAAAATTGTAGATTATCCAAACTTGTTAAAAATCAATTTTAGTAACGGAAAATCAAGTTCTGTAATCTTGATAAGAGGTAATATGGAAACTGAAGTTCAGCTTAATGATAAAAAAGAGGTTACAAAAAGCTAATGGTAATTTAGAAATTCTTTACTATTCACCTTTGTCAAAGTTTTAAACTTTGACAAAGGTTTCTTAATCTTGTCATTCCGAGGAACGAGGAATCTCCGCAAGTAGCTCGACAAAGATTGGCGATTTTGCCTGAGGAGTTTCTTGCGGAGATTCCTCGTTCCTCGGAATGACAAAAATACGCGGACAAACTTTGAAAAATAAGCTTTTATAGTTCCTTACACTCTTGGTTTTAAACTTTGACAAAGGTTATATTTATATTACAATCCTAAATCAAGAACATAAGATATTTTGACAGCAATATTATCTTCAAATTTTAAGAGCTGATTTGGACCATAACGATAAAATCCGCCGAGACCAAAACCTTTGAAAATCTTGTTTAATTCAATTCCGGATTCAAAGAAACCTTTGTCTAAGGTTTTGTAGGTTGGTCCAACATGTTGTTGCGGATTTTCCATATTTCCCCACGCCATTCTGGTTACTAAAACTAAAGATGGGCGTACTTTTTTGAATATTGTAATTCGGTCAAAGCCATGTTTTATTTGGAAAAATATATATTGGCTCGAGAAAAACTCATTAAAATACATGGTTTCAAAACTGTTTCTACCCGCAAAAGTAATACGCTGAATAACGGTTTCTTTGGTAAGGTTATTAGGCATTGTGTTGTATAAATGTGTAATTGGAACATCTCCCATTGCGTAACCTCCCTGAAGTAGCAAACTGGTTTTTTGACCGTTTAGATATTTTTTTTCGTACTCGGTTTTGAAATCTATTTTGCCAAAGTTAAAATCATTTTCCAGAACATTTGGAAGTGATTGCGTGTACTGAAAGGTAAATCTTGGAAATCTTTTTTCTGATTCATTTCTTCCTGTTGGCGTTTGCATGAAATCGCTAAAAGGTGCCCAAACTATTGACAACATTGCCGTAGTCATGATATAGTTGGAATATAATTTTCCGTTTAGATTAAAAAGATAATCAAATTCGGGCTGAACAAAAGTTCGGGATAATTCTAAAATAGCTTCGGTTTTCGGAATAATTTTCGTCTGAACATTTGCTTTCCAGCTACTATATTGGTAAAAAGTACTAATGTTGATTGGTCGCGGATCGTAAATTTTAAAGACACGTTTGTCAACTGCAAAGACGGTACTCGCAATCTCCCGAACATCATCTGTGTAAGATCCGTTTAGCCAAGTGTTGGTACTTTTGTCAAGTAAAACTCCAGAGCCAATACTGTATTTAACTTCGCCATCTTTAGTTCCGTAAGCAGAATATCCTTCGATTCTAAAACTCTTAGAAAAACGATCATTTGTGATTCCGCCTAAACCAAGACGAAAACCTTCGTAATTATTGTAACTAATTATTTTTTTCAGATCCAAATCAACAGGTCCAATTGGGAAATAACCATTGATGATTTTTCGTCCAAGGCCTAAACGTTTTTCAATTCTCTTCTTAACAGAAAGACTGTCTAATAATAAGTATGTTTTTTGGCTTTTTAAGTCCAAACTTTCTTTTCTGTAAGTATTCCAGAATTCTTCCGGTTTTTTGCTTGCATCGTCCTTTATTTCGATATAAAGCGCCGGATTTTTTATAGGATTGGTTGTGTTGTAATGAATGTCGAAATTATTACTTTCAGAAAGTAAATAGGTAAAATCAGAAGCTGATTTTTTTCTCGGTTCAAAATTATCTTCAACATCACCGTCAAACTGAATGGTTCCGCCTAAAATTTTAATATCATCGTCATTCTTTCCTTTTACAATTTTGAAAGTTGTGTTGCTCTGAAACCAGATTTTTTCTTCTGGGACATATTCAAATTCATGAATTCCGCTAATGTCCAGAACGCCTTTTATTCGCATTACAGCTTTGGCGACAGCAAAATTTTCCTGATCGATATACAAAACGCCTTCTAAACCTGATGATTTTCTTTTTTGTTTGTTTTTAAAGTAAATCATATAAGTCTCACGACCTTTTATGTTTACAGTATCCAGTAATTTATAATTGTAATTTGAAGTTGCACTGTTAGAAATCGGGTTTTCATACTTGGTTTCAAACAATTCATATTTAGAATCATAAATAGATATTGATTGTAAATTGAATGCTATGATTTCATAAATAGGCTGTTTAAAACCGGCAATTTTGGTTCCCAGAACAGTTTCTTTAAGTTTATGATCTCCAAATTGATATTGAGAAACTTTTTCGGTTTGAAATAAATGCTGTTTGCTTATAATTTCTTTAAACTTATAATCGGAGGAATCGATATTGATTTCTTTTTTATTGAAATCTTTATAAGCTGCAGACGAATCAATCCTGCCATCGATAGAATCCGGATTGGCAGTTACAATAAGTTTGTTGTAGGTTTTGTATTCAAAACTATTGAGCCTTTTTTGCGGATTGTTTTTGTTTTTATTGGCGATAACCTTTTTTATAATCGTCAAAGCAGGATTTTCATTAGAAACAACAACTTCTTTTAAATCATCTGTTTTTTGAGAAAGCGAGATGGCATAAAATTTTTTGTTTGCAATAATTGCAATGATTTTTGTTTGAAAACCAATGTATGAAACGGCAAAAGTGGTTGTCTTTTCGGCTATTTTAAAATCAAATTTTCCATCAACATCTGTAATTGTGTTGATGTTGTCTGAAGTTGTAATTGTAGCAAAAGGAAGAGGCTTATTGTTTGAATCCGTTACAATTCCGTTTATTTGAAATTGCGCCTGAATGCTAAGCGTAAAGAACAAAGTCAAAAAACAAAATAGTTTCATAAAGGAGATTATAGATTCAAAAACGAAAACAATGCATTTTTGGTATGCAAAAATAAGAATAAAAAAATCCGTCTGGTAGTATTTTAACCAAACGGATTTTTAATTTGTTGTTACAAAAATTATACTTTCATTATTTCAGCTTCTTTTGCTGCTAATAATTCGTCAATTTTTTTGATATAAGTATTTGTTAAGTTCTGAACTTCTTCTTCTGCAGATTTACAGATATCTTCTGAAGTTCCTTCTTTTTCTAATTTTTTAATATCAGTATTCGCATCTTTACGTACGTTACGAACACCAATTTTTGCGTCTTCGGCCTCAGATTTTGCTTGTTTAGCAAGATCTCTACGACGTTCTTCTGTCAAAGGCGGAACACTGATGATAATTACATCACCATTATTCATTGGGTTAAAACCAATGTTTGCAATCATAATTGCTTTTTCAATAACCTGCAGCATATTTTTTTCAAAAGGCTGTAAAGTAATTGTTCTTGCATCAGGAACGCTAATTTTTGACACTTGCGAAAGTGGTGTTGCAGAACCGTAGTAATCTACAAAAACACTTCCTAACATTGCCGGAGAAGCTTTTCCTGCACGAATATTAAGGAATTCTTTCTCTAAATGCGCAATAGAACCATTCATTGATTCTTCTGTACTATCTAATATAAATTCTATTTCTTCAGTCATTTTTTTTAGATTTTTAAGTCCCGAAACTTCGGGATAGACGATTCGTTTTTAAAAAATGATTCCTCTAATTTACTAACTAATATGTTTTTTTGTTTTTTTTGAATGTAAAATGATTGTCAAAATTTAGAGAAATCTTACAATCTAAACAGTTTATACATTAACTACTGTTCCTATGTTTTCGCCTTCACAGATTTTCAAAAGGTTACCAATTTTGTTCATGTCAAAAACAACGATTGGCAATTTGTTTTCCTGGCTTAGGGTGAAAGCAGTTGTATCCATTACATTAAGTCCTTTTTTAAGAACATCGTCAAACGAAATGAAATCAAATTTTACTGCCGAAGCATTTTTTTCAGGATCACAATCGTAAACACCATCAACACGAGTTCCTTTTAGGATTACATCAGCATTGATTTCGATTCCTCTTAAAACAGCTGCAGTATCAGTTGTGAAATATGGATTTCCGGTTCCGGCTCCAAAAATTACGATTCTTCCTTTTTCAAGGTGACGATCTGCTCTTCTTTTAATATATGGTTCAGCAATAGATTCCATTTTCAAAGCAGTTTGTAAACGCGTTTTCATTCCTCTGTCTTCAAGTGCGCCTTGTAAAGCCATTCCGTTAATTACGGTTGCAAGCATTCCCATATAATCGCCTTGTACTCTATCCATACCAGCACTTGCACCGGCAACGCCTCTAAAAATATTTCCTCCTCCAATAACAATAGCAATTTCTACTCCTTTACTGTGAATTTGCTTAATTTCTTCAGCATATTCGGCTAATCTTTTAGGGTCAATTCCGTATTGTAAATCACCCATTAAGGCTTCGCCGCTAAGTTTTAGAAGAATTCTTTTATATTTCATGTTTGTGTTGCGTTAATTTGTGCAAATATAGACATATTCTGATTTTTAAAAATAATGTTTACAAAAAATTAATTGCTCTTTTATTTTTAAGGAAATAAAGCTTTTATAATTTATTTCAGTTGAATCTGATAAATGTCATTCTTGCGTTTACTTTTAATTTGTAAATTTATCATAATCAAAACGAAACAGGTATGAAAAGTATTGTAGCCAAAGCATTATTCCACAGTTATTCTTATGCAGAATATAGAAAATTAGTTACCGATTTATTGTCTGAAGGAAAATCAACAGGAAACGAACAATCTGAAAGTTTAACGCATTATACAAGCCTGAATGAAGTCAGAATGAATCGGTTAGAAAAAACAATCAAGATTTCTGAAGAGGTAATTTCAAAACTACAAAACTTAGACAATCATTATATTTGGCTTGTAATATCTGAAGGTTGGTGCGGAGACGCTGCTCAAATACTGCCTATTCTTGAGAAAATGGCGCATGAATCCAATAAAAAGATTGATCTTAGAATTGTACTTCGCGACCAGAATGACGATTTGATGAATCATTATCTAACGAATGGCGGAAGAGCAATACCAAAACTTATCGTAATTTGTAAAGAAGCCGGAATTGTTCGTGCGGATTGGGGACCAAGACCAAAAGGAGCTACTGAATTAATGACAAACTATAAAAAAGAATTTGGAGTTATTGATGAAAAAATCAAAACCGATTTGCAATTATGGTATCTGGCAGATAAAGGAGTTTCTGTTCAGAAAGAATTGGTTGAAATAATGGAGAATATCAAATATAACCGATTATAATTTTTAGAAAAAAAATCGTTGAAACGCTATATTTTTCGGGCAATTGACTGAAAATAAGTGTTTTGACAGTAAAAAATGTATTAAAATGTTTTTCTGTGGGATAAATATTTTGTAACTTGCTGATATAATCCCACTTCTACTATCTACTATCTGACTTGCTCTTTTTATTGGTGTTTATTTAATATCTAACAATTAAAAATACACTATCATGAAAAAGTTATTCGACAAGTTTTACGATTTTATTTCAGGTTTATTGTTTGGCGGAAAAAATATACCTCACTATTAATTCCAAAGGGTCAAGTGTGGAATAACTCTACTTTAGTTAAGAAGTGAGCACATTATACTATTGTCTTATTTTGTAATGTGCTATCTGTTTTTTATTTCAGATTAAGACTTTCTTCAAATAAAGTAATATCAATCGCATTTTTTACGTCATAATCGCCAATTTTAGTTCGGCGTAAAACCGTTAAGTGCGAACCTGAATTCATCGCTTTTCCAAAATCAAAAGCCAGAGAACGAATATAAGTTCCTTTACTGCAAACTACTCTGAAATCAATTTCGGGTAATGCAATTCGGGTAATTTCAAATTCGTGAATGGTTGTTTTTCTGCTTGCAATTTCTACCGTTTCTCCTGCGCGGGCATGTTCGTATAAACGAACGCCATCTTTTTTAATCGCAGAAAAAATAGGTGGTTTTTGATCAATTTCGCCTAGAAATTGTTTTACCGTTTCGTGAATTAAAGCTTCATCAATATGAGAAGTTGGAAAAGTCTCATCGATTTCAGTTTCCAAATCATAAGATGGAGTAGTGGCTCCAATATAAAAAGTTCCCGTATATTCTTTGGCTTGACCTTGAAGCTCCGAAATTCTTTTGGTGAATTTTCCTGTACAAATCAATAATAATCCGGTTGCCAAAGGATCTAAAGTTCCGGCGTGACCAATTTTGAACTTTTTTGGAAGTCCAACTTTATTGATCAAAAGGTATTTTAATTTATTGACAGCTTGAAACGAACTCCATTTTAAAGGTTTGTCAATCAATAAAACTTGTCCGTCTAAATATTCTTCAGTTGTCATTATATAATCGTAAGAGGATGAATGAAAAAGTGAATCAATAATAAAATGATTCCTGCGATTATTCTATAATAGCCAAAAACTTTAAAACCATTTTTAGTTAAGAAACCTATGAATGATTTAATAGCCAAAAGAGCTACAATAAATGCTACAACGTTTCCAATAACTAATAAGTTAATTTGATCGTGAGATAATTCAAATCCGGCTTTATAATAATCGTAACATTTTTTTACTGTTGCACCCAACATTGTTGGAACGGCAAGAAAAAATGAAAATTCTGCAGCTGTTGTTCTTGATAATTTCTGAGACATACCTCCAACAATACTTGCACCACTTCTTGAAACTCCCGGAATCATTGCTAAACATTGAAATAATCCAATTTTAAAAGCTTGTAAATACGTGATTTCTTGCGAAGTTTCTGCTGTATTTGGTTTATTGAACCATTCGTCAACTTTCAATAAAATTAATCCTCCTATTAAAAGAGATATTGCAACAGTAACGGGATTTTCTAATAAACCATCAATAAAATCGCTTAGCAACAATCCTAAAACTACTGCCGGAATAAATGCTACCAAAAGTTTAAAGTAAAAATCAAGCGTTTGAAAAAAACGTTTAAAATATAAAACAACTACCGAAAGTATAGCACCAAGTTGAATTACAATTGTAAAAAGTTTGGTAAAATCGTCGTGTGCAATTCCAAAAAAAGAAGAGGCAATAATCATATGACCAGTTGAAGAAATAGGTAAAAATTCTGTAATTCCTTCAATAATGGCAAGAATGATAGCTTGTAATGTATTCATTGAATTTAGATTGTTAGATTAATTAGACTTCTTAGATGTCAGACTTTTTTAAAGAGATTAATTCTAATAATCTAAAGATCTAAGTTGTCTAAGCAGTCTAAAGAAAGTCTACTTAGATTTTTTGAAAATAGAATAAATAGTGATTCCAAAACCAATCAAAACAGTTGTTGGAGCTAAACGAATACGTCTAAAACTAAAAACATCTTCATTAAAAACATTCGGATTATCGCTTCCTCCACCAGACATTAGGATAAAACCTAAGGCGATAACTCCAATTCCAATTAAAAGAATTTTGTAGTTGATACCGTCAAAAAGGAATTCTTGTTTTTGCGGTTTTTCTGTATTATTAGTATTGTTTTTCATTTTGTCATTGCGAGGAACGAAGCAATCTTATCCTCTGTTTTATATGAGTTTATATTCTAATCTAAAATCTAAAATCAACAATTAATATAGATCGTCAGTTCTTAAATTCAAGAAACGTTGTGTTGCAAAGTGTGTACTTACCCAGGTAATCAAAACACCTAAACCAAATACGGCTAATAATACCAATCCAATTAATGCTTTATCTTCTAAGATTCCTAATCCCGGGAAGTTTGATTCAACATAAAGTAAAAGTGCAATTAAAGCGATAATAGCTAAGCCGGCACCTAACATTCCTAATTTTACACTGCGCATTACAAAAGGTTTACGGATAAACGATTTTGTTGCGCCAACCATTTGCATGGTTTTAATGATAAAACGGTTGGAGTGAATTGATAAGCGTAATGAACTATTGATTAATAAAACCGCAATTATCGCAAGGAAACCGCTGATAATCAAAATCCACATACTTACTTTTTTGATGTTGTCGTTTACCAGATTTACCAATTGTTTGTCATAAACAATATCTTCGATCATAGTGTTTTGTCTCAAAGTGCTTTCGATTTTCGAAATACTGTCTCTTTCAACATAATCAGCTTTTAAGTGAATATCGTATGAATTCAATAACGGATTTTCTCCCAAAAAGGTTAAGAAATCTTCTCCAATGATATCTGTATGTTCTTTTGCTGCTTTTTCTTTAGAAACATAAGCATAAGATCTTGCGAAAGGCGCCCTTTTCAATTCAGTGTTGAATGCTTTTATCACACTATCATTGGCTTCATTTTTAAAGAAAACCGTCATTGCGATTTTTTCTTTAAAATCATTTGCCAATTTTTTAGAATTGATAATGAATAATCCTAGTACTCCTAAAAGGAATAAAACCAAGAAAACACTTAATACAACCGAAAAATAAGAGGAAATTAACCTGCGCTTTTGAAATTTATCAAAGTTAGAACTCATAGTTTGCTTAAATTATGTGGTAAAAATAATAAAGTATTTCTTTATTTAAAGTTAATAACGAACTTTTATCCCATAAATGTACAATTAAAGATCAAAAGAATCAACATTAAAACCCTTTGTGGCTTTGAACTTTTGCAAATTGAAATGTGATTTTACTGCAAAATGCAAAAAGTTTTGTGTTGAATTTTGGAATTTGATTTAACCGCAAAGCACGCAAAGGTTTTTTATACAAACGCAAAGTTCGCAAAGCTTTGTATTGATAGAGCTTTGCGAACTTTGCGTTTTCTAAGCGCAGTTTATAAGTAAAAACCTTTGCGTGCTTTGCGGTTAAATTCTCAAAGTGTTACTCAACTCTATAAACCTTAATACTTCTAAGCCAATAAACGTGACGTGGACCGGTTTTAATATCGTTTTTACAAATCAGAATCATTTCGCCACTTTTGACTGGTTTTCCGTTTTCTTCAAAAAGAACATACGTGTTTTCTCCGGTGGGATTATTGAAAATTTCGGCCCATGAAAAAGTAGCTTTATAATCATCTGAAGCTCTTGCGACGATGTAGAAATTTCGATCTTTATGACCGTTTTGTTTGATTTTGGCTTTCTCTAAAATGTCTTTCAAAAGAACACCTTTGCAGATTTTATCGTCTTTTTTGACAGTACCATCTTTTCCAATTATTTTGAAATTTGAAATTGTGGCAACTTTCATTTTTTGCAAAGAATCAACTGTTAATTGTAGTGGAAATTCGACATCGCCTTTTACTTCGATTTCATGATTTACAAGTTTTAGACTATCAGCGGCAGTAAGTGCGTGATGATGTTCTTTTTCTGTAGAAGTAGTTTTTTCGATAATAATTTTATCTTCTTTTTTTGAAGAATTACACATTACACAAGTAAATGCAATGAAGAGAATGAAGAAAAAGTTTTTTGTTTTCATATGAAGAAGGTTTGTTTTTTTTAGATTTTCTTAGATTCCCAAACTAATGATAAATAATATAATCCGCCAATTGAAGGTCCGCCAAGTATTGAAGTATAAGGTTTGTTAAGAATATTGGTTCCTCCTAATTTAGTTGTCAAACACGTTTTTCTAAAATTATAATTTACCTGCGCATCCATTGACCAATAAGCCGGAACGGTTCCTGAGACCAAAAAAGACACATAATCAAAATTTGTCTGATATCGTGCTGTTGCGCTTACGCCAAGATTTCGCCAGATATTTTGCGCCATTAAAGTTCCGTTTACATTAAATTCCGGAGTATTAAAACCATCTTCCAGACCATCTTTATCGTCCGTTCTGTCAAGTTTGGTATAGGTTAAATTTGTTAGCGCCGTAAAAGTTTCGTCGATTCGATATTTCAAACCTAAACTTCCTCCGTAATTGTAAATTTTACTTTTAGAATTAGTCCATAAACGATATCTGTTTTGCGTGTTTTTTGAATATAAAGCTGTCGGAATCTTATCAGGATCTGTTGTATTTGGAATACTGGCTTCGACTTGAGCAATGAAATTTTTATAAGAGTTGTAATAAAAATCGGCATCGATAAAAAGATTTTTATTTAATGTAATGGTTTTAAATCCAAATTCGAAAGATTTTACAAATTCCGGTTGCAGATAAGTGTACGGATTTTTTTGAATCGTATTTTTGTTCTTTTCAATGGCTTGCGCCTGAGTTATTCCAAGAGTATTTACATCGCTGTTTACCTGCGATTGAAATTTGTCGATTGAAGCTTTGGTATAAGAGTTTTCAAAAATACCATCGGACATGATTCGTAATCCGCCAACACGTTTTACGCCGCCGCTATTTACATTCGAAAAACCTTCGAAAATACTCGGAAAACGATATCCGTTTTGGTAAGAAGCTCTAAAACTAATCGTTTCTTTTGGAGAATAAACCGCTGTAAATTGCGGAGTAAATTTCACATCAAAATAATCGGATTTGTCCATTCTTATTGTGGCTCCTAAACGTAATTTTTCTTGAAAGAAATCTTTAGTTAACTGTGTAAAAGCGCCTGTTTTTTGATACGTTAAGTTTTTAGAAGTATTTACAGGATTGATAAAATAGTTTCCGTCAGGAACAATAATGTAGTTTCTGTAATCAAAACCACTCAATAATTTTGTTTCTATTTTTTCGAAAAAAGAAGAGAAAGCTTTGTCCCAATTAATTAATCCTTCGCCATGAACTAAAGTCGATTTTACGCGTAAAGCGGCACCAATATCCCAATTATTTATATTGACCAATTCGTTTTTCTTTTCTTCATAAGTCGGAGTTCCAGGTTGAAATCTTCCTTGATCAGAAGTTGACCTGGCAATTTTGTGCGCATCAGCTACAGAAGCTCCGTTTGTAATTGCATTTTTATAAGCCGTTGAATAATCTGCAAACCATTTGTCATCAGATTTATAAGCTCGATCCATATTTTCTGCCAATGAACGCATGTTATATGAATCTCCGGTATTTTCGGTTGTTGCATAGGCTTTTATCTGAAAAATTGGCGTGTGATAATCAACCGCAAATTGATTTAAAGTATAATTGTCTAATCTAAAACGATTCGAACGTTGATAAATCGTATTGATTAAGGCTGTTTTATAAGTCACGGCTAATTCGTTTCCTTGTTTTGGTCGAAAGTAAAAACCAACATCAGCCTTGTAGTTTTTAATATCATAATCAGAAATATCAGTTTCACGATAACCAGTTCTGGCAACAACATAATTTTTACCGTTTAAGTTCAGGGTTTTTCTGTTTGCCGATTCATTTCCATAACCATTTACTTCGTCATAAGCCGGATTATCTGCACCATATAAATTGGTTGAAGCATTTGCATTTGGGGCCAAATCGGTTCTGTCATCTGCAATCCAATCTGTTCCTCCGGTTGCCGAAGCATTTATTTTGAAAGCCAATTTTTCATTGAACACTTTCGCAATACGCAAATTAAATTGCGAATATAATTTCGGTGAAAACCGATCAATATTTCCAACGTGATTTACGCCAGTCAATTGCTGAATACTTATGCCTTGATATTCAAAAGGATTTTTGGTCTGAATATTTGCCAAACCATTAATGGCATTCATTCCGTACAAAGCCGCCGCAGTTCCCGGAATAATTTCTATTTTGTCAATATCGAGATCATTTGCGCCAAGTGCATTGGCAATTGGAGCGCCCAAATGTGGCGCCTGATTATCAATTCCGTCAACCAATTGCGCAAATCTTACATTAGTCGAATTGGCAAAACCTCTTGTATTAATAACCTTAAAACCCAAGCTTGGGGTTATTATCTGAACGCCTTTTACGTTTTCAAGCGCTTCATAAATACTTGGCGATCCCATTTTTTTGGCTTCCGCCGATTTTAATTGCTCGATACTTATAGGAGAACGCATTATTTTTTCGGATCTGCGGGAAGCTGTAATTACGACTTCATTTAATTCTTCTTTTTTGATGTTATCGGGATCTTTTATAGAATCTTTTGCTTGAGAAAAGCTTTTGAAACTTATAAAAAGCAGTAATATGTAAAGTTGTAATTTCATATTTAGAATAAAATTTTCAGTATGTTTTAAAATGAATACTGATGGTTAAAAAGGTTGGTTTTTTGGTTAATTTATTTTATAAAGAAAATCAATGTGTTTTTTCAGGAATACTGCTATTTGATTTTTTCTTTCAGAAATAAAAAAACTTTGTCCAATTTCTATTTCACAAAACAAATGCAATTTTTAAATATAAAATATGACTAAAATCATGCTTTAATAGATTCAGAATTAAATGAATATTGTCAAAACTTAATCTTTTAAAATTTCAAATTCTGAGTTTCTTTTAAAGCAAAATCTTTAATACGCTTTTCGACTTCATAGAAAATAGTTATTGCTTTTTCTCCGGCTTCAGTGAGTTTTGCGCCACCGCCGCCTTTTCCGCCAAGTAATTTTTCTACCAAAGGACTTTCGGCGCGCTGATTCATTTCTTCAACTAATTGCCAGGCTTGTCTGTAAGCCATTTTCATTTCTTTTGCAGCGTTTGTAATGGATCCCGTTTTCCGAATATTTTCGAGCAACCAGATTTTTCCAATTCCTAAAAATGGACCTTCAGTTTCTTCAATCCAGAGACGGACTTCAATAGAGTATTTTTTGTTATTCTCCATGTTAGATTCTAAATAGTTATTGCTAAGATAGTTGGTTGTTTTTTGTAAAGCTATTCTTTCGCTGATTTATTTTTGATAAAATAAGGTAAAAAATATCTGCTAAGTATTTTAATGCAAACATAAGTATTTTTACGTAATTAAAAATAAGTATTTTGTTATTTTATTTGTTTGTCAACGAAATAGCTTTGGTACAATCTGTAATAAATGTAAATTTGCGAACTTAAAACTTAGAAACTTAGTTACTCAGTAGCTTAGCAACTCAAAAAAAATGAAATACAATCCAAACGAAATCGAAGAGAAATGGCAAAAATATTGGGCTGAAAACCAAACTTTTGCTGCAAGTAATAATTCTGAAAAACCGAAGCATTATGTTTTAGACATGTTTCCTTATCCGTCAGGTGCAGGACTTCACGTTGGGCATCCGCTGGGTTATATTGCTTCAGATGTATATTCTCGTTTCAAAAGACATCAGGGATTCAATGTTTTGCACCCAATGGGATACGACAGTTTTGGATTGCCTGCTGAACAATATGCAATACAAACGGGGCAACGTCCTGAAGATACAACACGCGTAAATATTGACGGTGGAGTTGATAAAGAAGGAAAACAAATTGCCGGATATAGAAAACAATTAGATAAAATTGGTTTTTCATTTGATTGGAGCCGCGAAGTGCGAACTTCAAATCCTGATTATTACAAACATACACAATGGATTTTTATCCAATTATTTAATTCCTGGTATTGCAAAAAACAAGGACAGGCTTTTGAAATTTCAGAGCTTGTAAAAGTTTTTGAAGGAGAAGGAAACGAATTAGTTGAAGCAGTTTGCGACGATAATGTTGCAATTTTTACTGCAGATGAATGGAATTCTTATTCTGAAGATCAAAAAGAGAAAATTCTTTTGCAATACAGAATGACTTATTTGGCAGAAACAGAAGTAAACTGGTGTCCTGGTTTAGGAACTGTTTTGGCAAATGACGAAATCGTAAACGGAGTTTCTGAGCGCGGTGGATATCCTGTTATTCGTAAAAAAATGACACAATGGAGCATGCGAATTTCTGCTTATGCAGAGCGTTTGTTGCAAGGTTTAAATGATATCGACTGGAGCGAATCTATAAAAGAATCACAAAGAAACTGGATTGGAAAATCTGTTGGTGCTTTGGTGAAATTTAATGTGAAAGATCATGAAGAAGTAATCGAAGTTTTCACAACTCGTCCTGATACAATCTATGGCGTAACTTTTATGACTTTGGCACCAGAGCATGATTTGGTTGCTAAAATTACAACTCCAGAACAAAAAGAAGCAGTTGAAGCTTATATCGAAAAAACAGCAAAACGTTCAGAGCGTGAGCGTATGGCCGATGTAAAAACTATTTCGGGAGTATTTACCGGAGCTTATGCAGAGCATCCTTTTACAAAAGAAGCGATTCCGGTTTGGATTGGAGATTACGTTTTGGCAGGTTACGGAACTGGTGCTGTAATGGCGGTTCCTTGTGGAGACGAAAGAGATTATGCTTTTGCTAATTTCTTTAAAGCCGAAAAAGGAATGCAGGAAATCAAGAATATCTTCGCAAATGTTGATATTTCTGAAGCGGCTTACGGTTCTAAAGACAATGTCGAAATTGCAAATTCTGATTTCTTAAACGGATTAAATTATAAAGAAGCAACTCAGGCTGCAATTACGGCTTTAGAGAAAATTGGACAAGGAAGCGGAAAAACAAATTACCGTTTGCGTGATGCAGTTTTTTCTCGTCAGCGTTATTGGGGAGAACCTTTTCCGGTTTATTATGTAAATGGTTTGCCAAAGATGATCGATTCGCAACATTTGCCAATTATCTTGCCTGAAGTAGAGAAATATTTACCAACCGAAGATGGTTTGCCTCCGTTAGGAAATGCAGCTGTTTGGGCTTGGGATACAAAAAACAATAAAGTTGTCAATACAGATTTAGTAGATCATGCAACGATTTTTCCATTGGAATTGAACACGATGCCAGGTTGGGCGGGAAGTTCATGGTATTGGATGCGTTATATGGATGCGCATAACGAAAACGAATTTGCAAGCAAAGAAGCTTTAGCTTATTGGGAAAGCGTTGATTTGTATATTGGAGGAAGCGAACACGCAACCGGACACTTATTGTATTCTCGTTTCTGGAATAAATTCTTAAAAGACAAAGGTTTTGCTCCAACCGAAGAGCCATTCAAAAAACTGATTAATCAGGGAATGATTTTGGGAACGACTGCTTATGTTTACAGATTGGAAGGAACGAATACTTTTGTGTCTAAAAATAAAATTGAAGGTCAAAATGTACAGCCAATTCGCGTTGATGTTCATTTTGTAAATTCTTCGGATGAATTAAATATCGAAAAATTCAAAGCTTGGAGAGAAGATTTTAATACTGCTGAATTTATTTTAGATGAAAACGGAAAATACATTGTAGGTCGTGAAGTCGAAAAAATGTCGAAATCATACTATAATGTGGTAACTCCGGATGATATTTGTAACGAATACGGAGCTGATACATTGCGTTTGTACGAAATGTTTTTAGGACCGTTAGAGCAAGCTAAACCTTGGAATACTGCTGGAATTTCTGGAGTATTTGGTTTCTTGAAAAAACTATGGAGATTGTATTTTGATGAAAATAACGGTTTAATCGTAAATAACGACGAACCAACAAAAGACAACTTAAAATCATTACACAAAACGATCAAAAAAGTAGCCGAAGATATTGAGAGTTTCTCTTTCAATACATCAGTTTCTCAATTTATGATTTGTGTGAACGAATTGTCAACTCAAAATTGTCATTCAAGAGCAATCTTAGAGCCTTTAGCAATTTTGGTTTCGCCTTACGCACCACATATTGCTGAAGAATTATGGTCGCAATTAGGAAATACAACTTCAATTTCTGAAGTTCCTTTCCCAGTTTTTGAAGCGAAACATTTGGTTGAAACCAATAAAGAATATCCAGTTTCTTTCAACGGAAAAATGCGTTTCACAATCGAATTGCCTTTGGATTTAACCAAAGAACAAATCGAAGAAATCATCATGAAAGACGAAAGAACACAAAAACAATTAGATGGTAAAACACCAAATAAAGTGATTATTGTTCCTGGTAAAATCATTAACCTTGTAGGTTAATAATTTTAAAATTCCAATATTTTATAAATTCCAAATTCCAATTTTACGATTGGGGTTTGGAATTTTTTTTATAATTACCTCATTTTGTGTCTTTGCGAGGAACGAAGCAATCTCATTTGTTGGATCAAGCTTTGTGTCTTATTGTAGTGTGGTTGCTTCGTTCCTCGCAATGACAATATTGAGGAAAACCTTGCGTACTTTGCGTAAATCTTCGCGCACTTTGCGGTTAAAAAACATCCATAAACACTGAGATTTTAAACTTTTTTATTGAAATTTTCATTTTAGTTGTAACATTTTAAAAGCGCTCGTATCCAAAAGGCGAATTAAATCATTTAATAACTTAAAACTATTAAAAATGAAAAAGTATATCATCTTGGTTATCGCCTTATTATTTTCAGCATTATGTTTAAATGTATTTGCACAAACAAAACAATATCCGTTTGAGGTTACTAAAACCGGAAAAGGAAAAAAAGCTATTGTATTCATTCCCGGATTTGCTTCTTCAGGAGATGTTTGGAAAGAAACAAAAGTTAACTTCGAAAAAGATTTTACCTGTTATACACTTACAATGGCTGGTTTTGCCGGAGTAAAACCACAAGGAAATGCAACATTCAAAAATTGGGAAAACGAAATTGCCAATTATATAAAAGACAATAAAATTGAAAAACCAATCATAATTGGTCATAGTATGGGCGGCGGATTAGCATTGGCAATTGCAGCAGATTATCCTGATTTGGTTAGTAAAATTATTGTCGTAGATGCATTGCCATGTTTAAGCGCATTGATGGATCCTTCTTTTAAAGCAAAAGAAAATAATGATTGTTCGCCAATGGTAACTCAAATGACGGCAATGAGTGATACTCAGTTTTATGATATGCAGAAAAAGATGGCGCCAAGACTTTTGGCAGATACATCAAAACTTGAAATGCTTGTTGATTGGAGTGTAAAATCAGACAGAAAAACATTTGCCGAAATGTATTGTGATTTTTCGAATACAGATCTAAGAGATAAAATCGCGGCTATAAAATGTCCGTCATTAATTTTATTAGAATCTTATTTTATAAATTTAAAACCTGCAATTGAAGAGCAATATAAAAATCTAAAAACCGCAAAATTTCAATATGCAAATAAAGGATTACACTTTATTATGTATGACGATACAGAATGGTATTTAGAGCAATTAAGCAATTTTGTAAAATCTTAAAGATGGTATTTGAAGAGATCTATAAAACGTATTGGGATAGAATATTCAGACTTTGTATGGGTTTTGTGAACGATTATGATATCGCACAGGATTTGGCTCAGGAAACCTTTGTTATTGTTTGGCAAAAGCTGGACACTTTTAGAAATGAATCGAGTATTGGAACCTGGATTTTTAGAATCGCGTCTAACAATTGTTTGCGACAGATTGAAAAAGAAAAGCGCTTTCTTAAATCAGATTTGCCAATTAATCTGACCGAAGAAAAGCAGCAATCAATAGAACCGCAAATTCAGTTTTTGTATAAATGTATTGCCGAATTACCGGAAACGGAACGTATTATTATTTCGCTTGAACTTGAAGATATCAAGCAAGCTGAAATCGCTAAAATTGTCGGACTTTCGGAAGCTAATACCCGAGTGAAGATTCACAGAATAAAAGAAAAATTGACTCAAAAATTTAAAGAAAATGGACCACAATAATAATATAGACTTTAAGGATTTATGGAAAAAACAAACCGTAAGTCAGCCCAATATTGAAGATTTACTGGCAAGATTAAAGCAATTTAAAAAAGCTGGTTTGCGTACTTTATGGATCACCAATATTTTGCTTTTTGCAACTTGTGCCTTCATTATTTTTGTTTGGTATACTTATCAACCGGAATTTATTTCGACAAAAATCGGAATCGTGTTGACGATCTTGGCAATGGTTATTTACTTGGTTTTTTATAACCGATTAGCCTCAGTTTATAAAAATATTGTTACCGCTCAAACCAATCAGGAATATTTGCAAAAACTGATCTTGATTAAAAAGAAGCAACAATTTATGCAATCTACAATGTTGAATTTGTATTTTCTTTTGCTTGGAGTTGGAATTGGTTTGTATATGTATGAATATACCGTTAGAATGACGATTTTCTGGGCTGTTTTTGCTTATGGAATAACTTTGCTTTGGATGACTTTTAATTGGTTTTATATTCGTCCAAAACAAATTAAAAAACAACAATCAAAGTTGAATGATTTGATTTCAAAATTTGAAGAAGTGAATAATCAATTAGAATCATAAAAAAAAGCTTTGTATGATTACAAAGCTTTTTTTTAACCTTCTGTTTTATAAAATTATTATGGAAAAAGATAAGGCGCAAGAGTTACGACAATGATTCCGTCATTGTTTGCTTTTGCAGTAGATTCTTTTACTACTTCTCCGCCAACATAAATTTTAGCAGTTAATGTTTGGTCCTTAACGCCACCATGACCGCTTGCGCTGAATGTTATTCCCGGAACACCTGCATCAGCAGTAATTTGCTTAGTCCAAGGCAAACTGGTAACATCTTCATTTAATGGATTTCCACCTTTATCAAAATAAATTGCGCTAAGTTCTCCTGAAAAATTTCCTGTTATTTCATATTTAACATCTCTTGATTGAATTGGTTTGTTATTGTTGTCGTCGTCGCTGCTGCACGATACTGCTGAAAAAGCAAGAGTTAATACAATAGCAAGAGTTTTAAAAACTGATTTCATAATATTTTTTTTATTAATTAATTATTCATTTCAAACAAAATTAGAGGCAAACAAAAGAGAGGGCAATACCTGATAAAGTGTATTTTGTATTACCTGATATCAGGTAAAAAGCGTTGAATTTTTTTGAAACATTTTTAATTTTAATAAATTTGAAAAAACGCAATTCATGAAGAAAATTTACCAGTTTCTACTTTTTTTCCTTTTTTCAACCCTTTCGCATTCACAGGTTATTCTTTCATTAGACGATGATAGAGTTTATATAGACAGCATTGCGCGAATTACAAAAAATACACATTCTGATAGTATAAAAAGTCTTTATAGTTTTAGATTGTCTAAATTGTATTTGATGATTCAGGACGCTAATAAATCAAAAGAATATCTAAAAGAGGCTAATAGGTTAAAGACTAAATTTCCTTTTTTAAAAGACGCATCGATTTATTATAATTCATATAGCTTTTTAGAAAAAGGCGATGTCGATGGTTTCGAAAAATCATTGTTAGAAGCTAATGCCAAATTAAAGAAGTACAATAATACCGAAGCTTACAGATTGCGTGCAATTGTGCTGCAGAATTATGGTATTATGCAGCAGCGAAAAAATAATGAAAAGGGCTACATGAAATTATTGGTTAATGAAGCCATTCCGATTGCTAAAAAAAGTCAGGATTATGAACTTGTAAGTGGTTTGTATAAAGCAGTTGCAATTATTTTGATGAATAATAATGAGCGTCAAAAGGCAAGCGAATATTTGAATGAAGCTCAAGATTATATCGAAAAAGCTACTAAAAGATCACCTACGCTTGTAGAATCTAAAATGGAAACCTATATTATTAATGCCGAAAACCTTGTAGAGTTAAAGCATTTTTATGATGCAAAAAAAGTGCTGGATAAAGCATATTCTAAACTGGAAAAATTCCCTGAATCCAATTTAAATGATTCTTATTTTTATTCGGAAGGGATATATTATGCCAAACAAAATAAGTTTTCAGAAGCTTTAAAGAGTTTTGAAAAAGGGATTAAATCTGCGGAAAAACATCAAAATCTGATTGCCTTAAACCGATTGAAATTTCCGGAATATGAAGTGTATTTTAAATTAAAAAATTACGGAAAAGCAAAAGACAATCTGGAATATCTCTTAAAGAATACACCTTTTGTTGTAGATAAAAAGAACTACTATAATGAGTTGTCAAAAGTTTATAATGCGCTCAAAGACTATGACAAAGCCTATTTTTATTCGAATAAATATAGTGTTATTAATGATAGTTTAAATGATACTAAATTTAAAAGTGAAATCGTAGAATTAGAAGCAAAATATAAAAAAGCCGAAAACGAGAAAAAAATAACCTTGCTTCAATCGCAAAACGAAAAAGCCGCATTGTTGGTAAATAATAATCGTCTGAATTCAGTTCTTTTTGCTGTTTTGTCGATTCTTTTGTTTCTGATCGTTTTGTTTTTGTGGATTTTGAATAAGAACCAAAAGAAGCTGAGTTTTCAAAAAGAAATCAATCACCAACAAGAATTAACAGCATTGGAAAATCAGCAAAAATTATCGGTTTCAAATGCCTTAGTCGAAGGAGAAGAGGTAGAAAGAAGACGAATTGCAAGAGATTTACATGATGGACTCGGAAGTATGCTCTCAGGTTTAAAAATTCATTTGAAACTGGCGGGAAAAGAAAATGCCTTAAGTACTGCCGAAGTTGGTGTTTTGTTAGATGATTCTATTAGAGAACTGAGAAATATTTCACAGAATTTAATGCCGGAAAGTTTGCTTAAATTGAGCTTGGAATATGCGTTGCGTGATTTGTGTATGGCAAATTCAAATGTAAAAACCAGTATTGAGTTTCAGTATTTAATTAAAGAATCTCATTTGCCTAAAAACTACGAAATTGTAATCTACAGAATTATTCAGGAATTGTTGAATAATGCTCTAAAATATGCAAATGCATCTCAAATTTTGGTCTCTTGTTCTCAGAACAAAGAAACTTTTTTTATTACGGTTGAAGATAATGGAATTGGATTTAATGTTTCGGAAAGTAAAAGCGGAATGGGGTTAAAAAACATAAAAAATCGTGTAGGGTTTTTGAATGGTAAATTAGAAATAGAAAGCGTCGAAAATAAAGGAACTTCTGTTTACATTGAATTAAAAGTAAAAAACGAGATTTTAAATGGGTAAGATTTATAAAACCGTAATCGTAGACGATCATCCAATTGTGGTTTCAGGAATTTCAGGATTATTGTCTGATTTTAATTCTGTTGAGGTTGTAGAAAAACTAGCAACAGGGGTGAAGCTTATAGATTATATTGAGGTTAACGAAGTTGATTTGATTTTAATGGATATTTTTCTGCCTGTTATAAATGGAGTTGATCTTTGTAAAATAATTAAAAAAAAGTATCCTAAAATGATTGTTATCGGGATGAGCAGCCAATCAGAAAGAAGTTTGGTTATGCAATTCATTCAAAATGGAGGAAATGGATATATTCTTAAAAGTGCTTCATTTGAAGAGTTTAAAAGATGTATTGATACAGCGATCGAGGGAGAAATTGTTTTTAGTGATGAAGTAAAAACTATTATTAGTCAGCCATTCTCCGAAGATTTAGAGCGAATTCCGAGCTTAAGCCGAAGGGAAAAAGATATTACTCTATTATTGTCAAAAGGTAAATCGACTCAGGAAATTGCCGATGAATTGTTTCTAAGTTTCCTAACGGTACAAACACATCGACGTAATATTTTGCAAAAGTATAAGACTAAAAATGTAGCCGAATTAATAGCGTTTCTGTTGAAGAATAATCTTTTGAATTAGACTGACTTTGAGTGACAAAATGACATTTTTTTAAATTGGTTCAGAAATTGTTGTTTGTTTTGTAACTTTAAATGTGCAATCAAAAAAATATAAAGATATGGGAATGGGATATTTAATTATTGCCGGAGCTATAATGTTGTTTAGTTGGCTGGTAAGTTCACAACTAAAAAGCAAATTCGAATTGTATTCTAAACTGCAATTAAGAAACGGAATGAGCGGTGCTGAAATTGCCGAGAAAATGTTAGCGGATAACGGTATTACTGATGTTCGTGTGATTTCGACTCCGGGACAATTGACAGATCATTATAATCCAAGTGATAAAACAGTAAATTTAAGCGAAGCAGTTTATAATCATCGCAATGCGGCTGCAGCAGCTGTTGCGGCTCATGAATGTGGTCACGCAGTGCAGCATTCTGTAGGTTATGAATGGCTGACGATGCGTTCGAAATTGGTTCCAATTGTAAGCGTTGCATCAAATTTTATGCAATGGATTCTATTAGCGGGAATTTTAATGATTCAGGTGTTTCCTCAATTGTTGTTAATAGGAATCGTGCTTTTTGCTGTGACGACTTTGTTTTCGATTATTACTTTGCCTGTAGAATACGATGCAAGTAATCGTGCTTTGGCTTGGTTAGAAAATAAACACATGTTAACACAAGAAGAACAAGCGGGAGCAAAAGACGCTCTTAAATGGGCTGCAAGAACTTATCTTGTTGCGGCTATCGGATCAATTGCAACGTTGTTGTACTATATTTCGATTTACGCAGGAAGTAATAATAGGAGAGATTAATTCTTTTAATTAGCCAATTAGAAAATTAGCCAATTAGATAATTAATAGCAAACCCGACAGGTTTTTAAAACTTGTCGGGTTTTTGTTTTAATTATAGAATGTTAACGTGATGAATATCAAAATCCATATTCCTGATATGATGTAAATAGAATTTAGATATTCTTTGTTTTCAGTTTTGAAAAATTTGTAAAGAAGTATTACGCTGTAGATTATGCTTATTGGAATTAGTAGTAAAAATAAAATACTGCTAAAACCAGGACCGTGTGGGCTGCCAGTTTCAACGCTTCCGACGAAAATAGTTATTGCAATATAAAATGTAAAAAATAATATCGTTTTAACTTCAGATTTAATGTTGGTCATAAATTTTCAAGCAAATTATCTAATTATCAAATTGTCACATTATCTAATTCCTAAAGCTGAATTTGTCTGTCAATCTGTTGATCTAACGAAATAAAGGTTTCAGTTCTGGAAACACCTTCTATGGCTTGAATTTTAGTATTTAAAAGCTGCATAAGATGTTCGTTATCGCGACAAATGATTTTAATCAAAACAGACCAGTTTCCTGTAGTATAATGACATTCCAGAACTTCTGGGATTTTCTTTAAATCTTTTACGGCTTCAGAGTTTCGGGAAGCTTTATCCAGGTAAACACCAATAAACGCCATTGTGTTATAGCCAAGAACTTTTGGGTTTACAGTAAATTTTGATCCTGAAATTACTCCGGATTGTTCCAGTTTTTTTAAACGCTGATGAATTGCGGCTCCTGAAATTCCTATTTTGTTGGCGATTTGCAAAATTGGTTTTCGGGCATCGTCCATTAAATAGCGAAGAATTTCTTTGTCGATACCGTCGATTTCAATTAAAAGGGAGTTGATTTTCATAAGAGTTGTAATTTGAAACTAATTTTAGTGATTTGGTTTTAGTTAGAAATCAAATTTAATGATAAAACTTTTAATTGAATGTAAATCTGTTGTTTTAAATCTTTGTCAAAGTTTTAAACTTTGACAAAGATCGTCAGTCGCAAATTTTCAAAATGCTGTAAAAAGAAAAATTCCAAATCCCAAGTGATTAATTTGGAATTTGGAATTTAAATATTGTTTATTTCTTAAGGTTTTATTTTCCTTTGTTTGCTTCGGCGATGTATTTTTCAAGAGCCATTGTCATAGAAGGTGTTTCAGGAGTTGGAGCAAGAATATCGATTCTTAAACCATAATCCAAAGCTTCTTTTTGAGTTGTGCTTCCAAAAACAGCAATTCTAGTTTCGTTTTGTTTAAAATCAGGGAAGTTTTTAAACAATGATTTTATTCCAGTTGGGCTAAAAAATGCTAAAACATCATAATAAACATCTGCTAAATCAGATAAGTCGCTCATTACAGTTTTGTAAAATACGGCTTGTGTCCAATCTACCTTTAGATTATTTAAGGTAATAGGTGCATCTGCGTTTAATTGGTCAGATGCCGGAAGTAAGAATTTTTCGTCTTTGTACTTTTTTATCAATGGAGATAAATCAGCAAAGTCTTTTGCTCCCACATAAATTTTACGCTTTCTGTACACTACATACTTTTGCAAGTAAAATGCAACTGCTTCTGATTGGCAGAAATACTTCAATCCTTCAGGGACTTTATAACGCATTTCATCCGCCACTCTAAAAAAATGATCCACCGCATTACGGCTTGTCAAAATTATCGCAGTGTAATGATTAAGATCGATTTTTTGCAATCTAATCTCTTTTGCATTAACCCCTTCCACATGAATAAATGGTCTGAAATCAATTTTTATTTTGTGTTTTTGTTGGAGCTCAAAGTAAGGAGAATTCTCCACTTTAGGTTCAGGCTGTGACACCAAAATTGTTTTCACTTTCATATTATAAACATTTTCTAAGCACTCCCTTTTGTAATCCAATAATAAAGAAAATAATAAGGGGCTATTTCAAGAGCGCAAAGATATAAAATAAAATAAAATAACTTACCGATTATTACGTTTTGATACGTTTTTATTGAAATAAAATACGAGTAGAGACTAATACACAGCGAAATACCTATGATAACGAGGGGTATAGTTTTTGGAATATTGTCATAATAGAACAAAACAGCATTAATAGGAAGGATTAAAATGCCAATATATGTTCGATATGTAACTTTTTGTAAGTTAAAAAGCTCCATAAATTCGTCGATGTTGAAGGAAGCAGCGACAATTTTTTCGATTAAATACTTCGCCAGAATGAAATAAAGTAAAAATGTGGCAATCTGAATAAATAAAATCCAATCCGTTTTTAAGATGCCATAAGCTCCGGTTTTAGGATTTTGCGAAAAAATATGCATCGTAAGCTGAATGAAAAATGCGTACGATATTATTTGTACAAAAAACAAACCAACCGTAAAACTGCTTTTCAAATGATTATTATCACGATAAATTTTTGCGTATTTATCAGAAAAAATAAGCTTACTGAATTCGCTAAATCTAGTTTCATAAGCTGATTTAGTCATAGCAACAATGGCAAAAGTCAACACAAATAAAAGTGTTGCCCAGTCTTTGTTCTCTAGTATTCGGGGGTGAAGGTGTTCAATCATAACGATCACAAAATTAGTAATTTTTTGTATCAATACTTTTATTATATATTTATTATGAATCAAATGCCATAAAAAGTTTACTTTTGCGGTGAAATTACCCAAGAAAAATGAATGATTGTATTGTCATAATTCCCACTTATAACGAAATTGAAAATATTGAAAGTATAGTTAGAGCTGTACTATCGCAACATAAGTCTTTTCATCTTTTGATAATTGATGATAATTCGCCTGATCACACTGCTAATAAGGTGATTGCATTACAGGAAGAATTTCCTGAAAGATTATTTTTAGAGCAAAGAGCCAAAAAATCTGGTTTAGGAACCGCTTATGTTCATGGTTTTAAATGGGCGTTGGAACGTAAATATGAATTTATTTTCGAGATGGATGCTGATTTTTCACACAACCCCAATGATCTTGAAAAATTGTTTGACGCCTGTCATTTTGGAGGCGCAGATTTAGCTATTGGATCTCGTTATGTTACAGGTGTAAACGTTGTAAACTGGCCTTTAAGCCGAGTTTTAATGTCTTATTTTGCATCAGTTTATGTAAAATTTATAACCGGAATGAAAATTCATGATGCCACAGCCGGTTTTGTTTGTTATAAAAGAGAAGTATTAGAAAAAATAAATCTAAACAAAATTAAATTTGTTGGATATGCCTTCCAAATCGAAATGAAGTACAGGACTTATTGCGGAGGTTTTGAAATTAAAGAGGTTCCAATTATCTTTACAGATAGAACCAAAGGAGTTTCAAAAATGAGCAATGCCATTATTAAGGAAGCAATTCTCGGTGTGATTTCACTTAGATTAAAAAAATTAGTCAATACATTATAATACCACGGTAATGAACAGGATTTTAATAAAGAATGCCAAAATTGTAAACGAAGGATCTATTTTTGAAGGTGATGTTTTGATCGAAAACGACTTAATCGTTGAAATTTCAGATAGCATTAGCTTAAAAACATCCGATTGTATTGTTATTGATGCCGAAGGAAATTATTTAATGCCGGGCGCAATTGATGATCAGGTACATTTTAGAGAACCAGGATTAACGCACAAAGGTGATATCGAATCAGAATCGCGTGCTGCTGTTGCGGGAGGAATTACTTCTTTTATAGAACAGCCAAATACGGTTCCGAATGCGGTTACTCAGGAAATCCTTGAAGATAAATATCAAATTGCAGCGGTAAAATCATTTGCGAATTTTTCGTTTATGATGGGCGCAACAAATGATAATCTTGAAGAAGTTCTAAAAACAAATCCTAAGAATGTTGCCGGAATTAAAATCTTTTTAGGTTCTTCGACCGGAAATATGTTGGTGGATAATGAAGCAACTTTAGAAAGGATATTTTCAAGTACGCCAATGTTAATCGCGGTTCATTGTGAAGATGAAACTACGATTCAAAATAATCTTGCAATCTATAAAGAGCAATATGGTGATGATGTTCCGGTAACGGCGCACCATTTAATTCGTAGTGCCGAAGCTTGTTATATTTCGTCTTCAAAAGCGGTGGCTTTAGCCAAAAAAACTGGAGCTCGTTTGCATATTTTTCATCTTTCGACTGCGAAAGAAATGGAATTGTTCACGAATAAAATTCCATTAGAAGATAAAAAAATTACTGCTGAGGTTTGTGTTCACCATCTTTGGTTTACTGATGAAGATTATAAAACAAAAGGAAATTTCATTAAATGGAATCCTGCTGTAAAAACGGCCGACGACAGAGCTGAGCTTTGGAAAGCCTTAAATGACGGTCGTATTGATGTAATTGCTACAGATCATGCGCCACATACTAAGGAAGAAAAAATGCAGTCGTACTTGAATGCTCCTTCTGGAGGTCCGCTTGTGCAACATGCTGTTGTGGCGATGTTTGAAGCGCATCATCAGGGGAAAATTACGGTAGAAAAAATAGTGGAGAAAATGTGCCACAATCCTGCTAAAATCTTTAAAATTGAAAAAAGAGGTTTTATCAAAGAAGGATATTTTGCTGATTTAGTGATTGTAAATCCAAGTTTGCCCTGGAGTGTGAAACAAGAAAATATTCTTGCAAAATGCGGTTGGTCTCCTTTTGAAAATTTTACTTTTAAATCAAGAATTACACATACTTTTGTAAATGGTGAATTGGTTTACAATAATTTTAAAGTAAAAGATATTCGTCCGGGAAAAAGATTATTGTTTGATAGATAAAAAGCTGAAATGAAAAATTGTATTCTAATAGTATTGGTTTTGTTCCTTTCTGTAAGTTGTAAAAAAGAGTTGGTAAAACAACCTGCAAAACTTATTGAGAGAGGAAAGATGATTGATATTATGTATGATTTGTCTCTTTTGGAAGCTATTAAATATCAAAATCCGATGTCGGTAGATTCAAATGAAACAAATCCGACTAAATTTATTTTCCAAAAATATAAAGTGGATAGTTTGCAGTTTGCTCAAAACAATATGTATTATGCTGCCGATTATGAACGCTATAAAGATATGTTTGATGAAATTAGCAAACGATTAGCAAAGAATCAAAGAGCAACAGATTCTCTGGTTAAAATTGATGAAAAGAAAGAGGCTAAAATAAAGAAAGAAGAGGCAAAAAAAGGCATAAAACAAACTCCTAAATCTTCTGATGAAAAGCCTGCAAATAAAGTAAATGTTGATTCTATCAGAAGAATGATAAATTTGAATAAAAAGAAATAATTTACAACTTCGAAACTTCTTGTACGTATCGATGTACATCTGAAAAAACCGTTCCTCCAAGAGCGGTTTTTATTTTTTCATTAGAATATAAATTCTTTGAATAAGAGGCTTTTGCGGTTGCTTTGGTGATGCTTCTTTTTTGGAAAAATAAAGTTGAAAATATTCCGTCTGCAATCCAAAGGAAATTCATTAAAACTGGTTTCGCATGAATACTAGGTTTCTTGACTTTTAGAGTGTGAGCAATTGTATTTAGAATATCTCGGAAAACAATATTATCAGCAATCAATGTAAAACGTTCGTTTTTAATGTCGCTTTTCATCAAGTCTCGGGCTATTTTTACAACATCGTTTACTGCTATAAAACCAGTACTTCCTAAAGTATAAAAAGAAAGTCCGTTGGCTACTTTTGAGTATAATTCGGCACTTCCGTGGATGTCATTTTTTGTTTTTGGAATAGGTCCTAAAATTACGCCCGGATTTATAATTATAATATCTAATCCTTCCTGAACGGCGCGCCAAACTTCCATTTCGGCACCATATTTAGAAATAGCATAATCGCTGTGAGGTTTCTCTGGATTCCAATCTGTCTCTTCGGTAATATAAGTTTCATGTGGCGCTAAATCTCCTAGAGCGGCGATAGAACTTACGAAGCAAAATTTCTTTATTCCTTTAGCCAAAGAAAAATTCACCATATTGGCTGTTCCTTCAATATTGGTCTTTCGAAGCGAATCTTCATTTTTTGGATCGAAAGAAATTAAAGCGGCGGAATGATAAACATATTCGATATCAATAAAAGCAATTTCCAGGGAAGGAACGTCAAGAATATCGGCTTCAAGCCAATGAATTTTTTCGAACAAATCAGCTTTTTTATACAATTCAAAAACTGATTTCGTCTTTTGGATATTGTTAGGATTTCGGTAAATAGCCCGAACGTTTTCTCCATTTTCAATTAAATGAAGTAATAAATGTGCGCCTACTAAACCTGTACCTCCAGTTACTAATACCATTTTGTAAAGATAACTTTTTGCTTTAAAGGTGCAAAGATACAAAGGCTCAAAGTTGCAAAGGTTTTTTTTGAAGGTTCAAAGGTTCAGAGTGGCAAAGGCGCAAAGTTTTTTTTTTGATATTGATATTGAAATTGCTTTTTGCCATTGAAATTGTTTTTTGTCTTTGATATTGGCATTGCTTTTTGATTTTGATATTCACATTGATTACATTTGCACAAATTATTTTAAAAATGAAGAATCTAGTTGAAGAATTAAAGTGGCGCGGGTTGTACCATGATAGCATGCCCGGAACGGAAGAACAATTGCTTAAAGAAGTGACTACGGCGTATATTGGTTTTGATCCAACGGCAGATTCTCTACATATTGGTAGTATGGTTCAGATTATTTTATTGGTTCACTTGAATAGAACTGGCCATAAAGCGATTGCTTTGGTTGGTGGTGCTACCGGAATGATTGGTGATCCATCTGGAAAATCTAATGAGAGAAATTTGTTGAACGAAGAAACTTTGGCTAAAAATGTTGCCGGAATTAAAAGTGTTCTGTCGCGTTTCTTAGACTTTAATTCAAACGAAGCAAATGCTCCGGTTATGGTGAATAACTATGACTGGATGAAGGAGTTTTCGTTTATTGATTTTGCTCGTGAAGTTGGAAAACGTATCACAGTGAATTATATGATGGCGAAAGACTCTGTAAAAAAGAGATTAAGTGGAGAAGGTGAAGGAATGTCTTTTACTGAATTTACATACCAATTAATTCAAGGATACGATTTTTATCATTTATATAAAAACAATAATTGCCTTTTGCAAATGGGAGGTTCTGACCAATGGGGAAATATTACCACAGGTACAGAATTAGTTCGCAGAATGGGTGGAGAAAATGCTAAAGCGTTTGCTTTAACAACACCTTTGATTACAAAAGCGGACGGATCTAAATTTGGGAAATCTGAAGGAGGAAATGTTTGGTTGGATGCTGATAAAACTTCAGTTTACAAATTTTACCAATTTTGGGTAAATTCAACTGATGTTGATGCTGAGAAATATATCAAAATTTTCACTTTCTTAGATAAAGAGACAATTGATGGTTTAATCGAAGAACACAAAGCTGCTCCGCATTTAAGAGTTTTACAGAAGAAATTGGCTGAAGAAATTACCATTTTTGTTCACAGTAAAGAAGAGTTGGAAAAAGCTATTCAGGCTTCAAATATTTTATTCGGAAACTCAACTTCAGAAGATTTAAAACAATTGGATGAAGCGACTTTTTTAGAAGTATTTGACGGTGTTCCGCAAGCTGAAGTTGCAAAAGCAGATTTAGAAAACGGAATTGATATTGTTACTGTTTTAAATGAAAAAACGGGTTTTTTTAAATCAAACGGTGAGGCAAGACGTGCTTTAACTGCAAATTCAATTTCTGTAAACAGAGAAAAAATCAAAGAAGATTTTGTATTAACGGCAAATGATTTAATTAATAATCAGTTTGTGTTATTGCAAAGCGGAAAGAAAAATTATTTTGTAATAAGAGCGGTTTAATTGTTTGATCGGTTAATCGAAATTACGATTAAACTATTCAACAAATTAACGATTAACCTTTTATAAAAACATCCCAATATCTCGAAAGAGTTGTTGGGATTTTTTTTTGCGAAGAAATTATATTCCTGAGAATCAAATAATCAATTTATTTTAGTAGGTTTATTACCTAAAAACTAAAAAACTTATGATTGGAATTTTATTTATTTATTGGATCTGGAAATCATTCACAAATTTGGCGCTTGAATACGATAAAAGTAAGTGGACATATTTCTTTTTTGGAATAATCTCTTATTACGGCGGTACAATTTTAGCTGGATTTCTAGTTGGTATTGTATTGGGTCTAACAAATGGTTTTGATTCTGTTGCTAATCAGAATTTTGAAAATGCCGGATGGAGTATATTTTTTGTGCTTTTAGGAGGTTTAGCTTGCTATGGAACTTACAAGTTTCTGGAGAATAAGCTAGAGAAAGAAAGAGAATTAAATAAAATAGACGGAATAGATGATATAGGTGCTGTAGAAGAAAATTAATTTATTGTTCAACTGTTGTCGGTTAATTGTTGAATCGAAATTACGGTTAACCAATTAAGCAAATCAACGATTAAACTTTTAAAGAACCATTAGGTTACAACCACGAATATCAGAGTTATCAAAACGTCCCAATACCTCAAAAGAGTTGTTGGGATATTTTTTGCCTAAATCATGCGTTGCGATAAAAGAGCATGAATTGATATTGGCCAAATCAATAACGTTGATTCCTCCTGTTTTTCCATCTTGCACGTAAGTGAGTGCGTCTTCAGGATCGCGAACCAAAATGTTCATCCAAGAAGGGCATTCGAATATTCCTTCGCCTAAGGAATAGGCTTGTGCCAAAAGTTCGGTCATTCCGTATTCAGAGTGAATTGCAGAAACACCAAAACCTTTGCAAAGTTGTTCGTGCAGTTCTTCGCGAATCATTTCTTTACGCTTTCCTTTCATTCCGCCAGTTTCCATAATAATGGTATTCTTAAGGTTGAATTGATGTTTTTCGATCAAATCTAATAAAGCGTAAGTAACTCCAATTAAAATCACATTTTGTCCTGATTCGTCCAGAGCAGTCAGTTTTTTAATTAAGTCGTCGTGATTGTGTAAATAAAACCCGCTTTCGGCTTGATTGGATAGTTTTATAAGATCTTCGACCATATAAATAAGCGAAGATCCATCGCGTTCGAGATATGATGGTAAAAGGGCTAAAACGACATAATCCTCGATGTTTCCGTAAAACTGAGAAAAACCATTGCGGTAACTTTCCTCATATAGGGAGACATCGGTCACTAAATGTCGGCTGGTAATCATTCCAGTAGTTCCGCTGCTGGTAAAAGTAACCTGAGCAGGATCGTTATTGGAAACGACATTATGACTTTTGAAAAATTGAATTGGTAAAAACGGAATCTGTTCCAGTGATTTTACCTGTTGAGGATTGACTTTTAAAAAATCGCAAAAATCACGATATACCTGATTGTTCTCGTGCTGAAAACGAAACACTTTTAGTGCTATTTTTTCAAATTGTTTATGACTCGAAATGGTAAAAATATCGTTGGCTGTGATCAAAACTTTTTTTGTGCAAAGATATTGTTTTTAGTTTTCAGTCGCAGTTTTCAGTCACAGTTTTTGGTGTGTGGTGAAATTGAAGACTTTGACTGCGACCGTAAACTAAAAAAGCTCCCGAAAGGGAGCTTTTTTGTGTATGTTTTATCGAATAATTAGCTTTCGTGTTGCTGAGGCGTTTTCTTCGCTTATTTTGATGATATAAACGCCGGGAACCAGATCAGCAACGTTTAATTCTTTTGAGCTTAAATGAAGTTGAAGTACTTTTTTACCCAGAATGTCAAAAATGATGATTTCTTTCTCTAAATCATTTTTAGACGAAATATAAACTTTTCCGTTTGTCACTGGGTTAGGGTACAAGCTTAGACCCTCAATGGTTGTAGACTCTTGAGGTTTTGGTAATTGTTTACTGTCTTGTGCCGAAACACTTAGAGTAAAGAAAAAAGCCAATAAGAATGTAATATAAAAGTAGTTTTTTGCCATCGCATTTTTTTGATTACTGTAAATATACAAAAAAAATTACAAAAATTACGCCAAAAAAAAACATCCTAAGAATTTAGGATGTTTTTAACAATTTATATATAAGTGATTCTTATAGTTTTGTCAATAAGTTTACACCGTCAACAGTTGCCCAAGCACCAGGAGTTAAAGCAGCTCCAGTAGCTGTAGCGCTTGTAACGAAATTTCCTGTTGGGAAAACAACAACAATAGCGTCAGTAGCTCCAATTGGGTTGATGTTTGTTGTGTTGCTAATTTTAACATTAATAAGTTTGATTTTACCACCTTTTACTTGGTGATCGTTAGTTACACCATCTAAGATGCTAACTGCACTTCCTTTGAAAGTTGAAAAGTTACCGTAACCATCGATGATGATATTGTTGTATTCTCCGTTTCCTTCTCTTTTGAATTGGAAAGCATCAACTTGGTTATCACTGCTTTCTGGAATGTTACCAGCTTCTCTTCTTAAAGTAATGTTAGAAACTTTTGGAAAGAAAGCATTGTCATTTAAAGACGCTTCGATTTCCATTCCGTAGTTACCTTTTCCAGTTTGGTAAGCATACCAGTTTGTATTTGCTTGACCTTGCCATCCATCTTGCCAGTCAAATGAATCATCTGTATTTCCGTAAGAAATAGCATTTGTTAAACTTACAGTTCCACCGAAGAACTCATATCCGTCATCAGCACCTTTGTAAGATACTAAGTGATCTAATGTTGTTCCAGAACCTACTGAATAGAAAGTAAAACCATTGTTTTCTTTTTCACCATCAGCTAATTTAGATCCAGCATATTCTACTCTTGTGTATACTAATGAACCACTGTTGTCAGTTGGGTTAGTTCCACCGTAAGAGATTTTGTTACCATCTTCAGATGTACCAGTAGCTCCACCACCAACAACTTTTGCAGGAGCTTCACCGTACATGATGATACCTCCCCAAGAACCTGGAAGTTTTGATTTTTCTGTAAATACAACTGGTTTGTCAGCAGTACCTTTAGTGATTAATTTTGCACCTTTTAAAACAACTAATGCGTTGTCTCCGGTTTTTTTATCGATTGTAATTGTTGATCCAGCTTCAAAAGTTACTGTTACTCCTGATTTGATTTTTACAATCCCTTTCAAAGTATAGTTACCAAAAGCATAAGTTTGGTTTGCAGTAATTTCACCTGTAATTTCGCCAGTTGCAGGTGTAGGTGCAGGAGTTGTTGTATCGTCACTGCTAGAGCAAGAATTTAAAAATAAACCTGTAGCAAGTGCTAAAGCAAAAAATTTAGTTTTCATAGTTTTTGTGTTGTATTATTCGTTTTTATTTTTGTCAAAAGTAGAACGGAAATCCCTCTAAGACGTTATCTGAATATTACATTACAGTTATCAAAAAACAACTAAAATGTGAAGAGAATGTTAAGAGATTTCTGAATATGTTCTTAAATAAAAAAAGCCCCAGATTTCTGGAGCTTTAGTTGTGTCTATGAGTGATCTAATTAAAAAGTATAACCTACTTTGAAAGAGAAACCAACTCCTTTTTTATAGCTTTGAGCTAATAGAGATTCTTCGGCAACTTTTATAGTTCCATCGTTTCCAAATTCTAATTTTCTTGCAGGATTCAATAAGTTGTCTGCAGTGAATTTTACATCAAAATGCTCTGAAATTTTGCTAGACCAAACAAGATCTAATTGTGATACCGGTAATTCATAAGTATGATCCTGACCGTTTGTTCCTACTGCATAAATTCTTTTTCCAAATACACCGTAAACAAGAGACATAGTGTTTGTCCAGTCTTTTCCTAAATTGAATTCATATTTTAAGTCTGAATTTACTAACCAGTTTGATGCACCTTGTAAATCTCTTGAACCTTTGTGTGTTTCAATTGATGGGTTATTTGTAATTACACCATCTTCATCTATTGAGTTATATCTTGGAGCTATGTTTACTTTTGTAGACATCAAAGTTGTATTTAAACCAAATGAGAATGCTGAAAGACTTTCGCTAATTCTGTTTAATCCAAAAAGAAACTCAGCTTCAATTCCATATAAAGTTGCATTGTCAGAATTTAAGAATGTTGTAACGGTTCCTGTAGTAGCGTTAGAAACAAAAGTTCTTTCAATCGGGTTGTCAAGATATTTTGCAAATGCACCTACAGCAAACATTTCTTTTGAAGAAGGGAATAATTCATATTTTAAATCAACATTATAGTTATCACTGTTTTTTAATATTGAATTTCCTTGTACTGAAGTTCCGTCAGCATTTTGATATGTTATCGGAAAAGATTCCATTATAACTGGTTTTGTGTAAGTTTTACTTGCAGCAAAACGTAGGTTAGATTTTTCATTCATCAAGTATTTTACGTTCAAAGAAGGTAAAACATAAAAGTTGTTGTAGCTAAGTGTTTGAAAAGGAACATCAAAACTATCTAATTTTCTATACTTAGTTTCCTTAGTAGTGCTTTCAACTCTTACTCCTGCATTTACTTCATACTTTTCACCAAATTTCAAAAGTAAATTAGTATATCCTGCATTTGCAGTTTCGTTAAGTTTTACTTTCCAAGTTGAATTAGAGCTTTCTTGAAAAGTTATACTGTTTGCATCAAGAGGATCCGGATTGTTTTTAAGGTCAGTTATCACTTTATCATTGATGTTATTAATACCAGTGATAAATGAAGAACCACCACGGCTGGAAACAAATCGGTAAGAAGATTCCATTCCTGAAGTATTACCATTATAACCAACTGTTAATTTGTTTTGTTTTCCGTCTTTTCCAAATTTAAGGTTGTACTCAGCCATTGCAGATACAAATGAGTTTCCGTCTACAGTAAAATATTGACGTAAAAAGTTATTTGCTCCGTATGAAGTAAGAATGTCTCCATTAGGTTGTGTTATACCTGTGAAAAACTTTCTGTCAGGTTGCTCAAATTTAGTATCAGCATAAGAAACACCAGCTTTTAAAGTTTGATTTTTGTCTTCTGTCAAATTGTATTCACCTAATAACTGAAGGTTCAAATAATCGCTTTTGTCTAATTGGTTAGTACGGATAAATGTGTTTTGAATAGCAGTACCGTTTGATTGACCAAATTGATCTTTTATCGAGTTCAAAGTAGTTTTAATATATAATGTATTAAATGCTAATTTAAATCTGTTTGCGTTGTAGTTTAATCCTACTAATGCTGATGTAGTTGTTTTAAAACGGTAATCAGTCGTTACAAAATTATTAGTATATTTTGATCCTGTACTTTGCAAATCCAAAGTTCTGTCTATACCGTCTCTTATAGTATAATTATTGTCGTAATTAATAGATAATAAATAAGCGAAAGAACGTTGGTTGCTTAAATCAAATTTTTCTGAGTGTAATAAATTTACACTTGAGTTTAAAGGGCTTTTGCTTTTGCTTACATTGAATCCTTTATCACCACTTACTGAGCTTATCGCCTGATCGTTTGTATAAGTGTTTTTTGTAGCAGTTGGACCTAAGAAACTTGGTATCTCTCTGTCTTTTCCATTGAATCCAAAAAATCCTGCAGCACTATCAGCATCGCTTGAAAGTAAAAAATCTTTAAAGCTGTTTCCAGTTGTATATCCAAAACCAAGGCTGATTTTAGTAACACTTTTGCTAGGTTTTGAAGTTTGAATATTAAAAGTTCCTCCGGCGAAATCTCCGTAGATATTTGGGTTGAAAGTTTTGTAAACATCAATCACTCCTACGATATTTGTTGGGAATAAATCTAAAGGAACGATTTTTGAAAATGGATTGTTTGAAGGAGCAGCAAGGTCGTTGATCAATAAATTGTTATAACGATCTTCAAGACCACGAACAAATAAACCTCTTGAACCTACTTTACTGATTCCGGTAATTTTTGTTAAACCTTCCTCAACATCACTTACACCTTTTCTAGACATTTCCTGTGCACCAATACTTTGTTTGATAACAACAGCATTTTTTTGGTCTAGTAATAATGCAGTTTCTTTTTCTTTATTTGCTGTCGATTTTACAACAACATCTTTAAGAGTATAACCTCCCGATGAAAGCACCTGATTAACAGTAACAGTTTCATTTGCTTTAATAGTCACGGGTTTTTCTACAGATTCATATCCAACGAAACTAAAAATAACAGTATAATTTCCTGGATTTACAGTCAACGAATATTTTCCGTCGATGTCAGTGTTTGCGCTAATGTTTGTACCTTTAATTAAAACATTTGCAAAAGGTAACGCTTGGTTGTTCATTTCCTTGTCGGTTAATACACCAGAAATCGTACCTTTGTTTTGTGCGATCGAAATCGTACAGATGAATAATGTGATAAATAGAAATTTTAAATTGAATTTCATTTCAGTGTTGTGTTTAATTTATTTTTGTGCAAAGAAAGAAACGCTGTGTAAAGTTCATGTTAGGTACTCGTTATGTTTTCGTGTCTTGTAGATTATCAAATTGTTACCAAATTAAATTACGGTTAACTGCAATTTTTGACCGTTGTTTTATTAGTATATTTACCATCTCAAATGAAAATCATCGAATGTATAATAAAGAAAATTTGATGTAAGAATCTCAATTTTTGCTATTTATGAAAAAAACACAAACCAAGATTTTATTAGTTGACGATGAACCAGATATCTTAGAAATCGTTGGCTATAACCTTGCTCAGGAAGGCTACCAGATTGTAACAGCTTCAAACGGAAAAGAAGCTATAGCAAAGGCTCAGAAAGAATTACCGGACTTGATTATTATGGACGTAATGATGGCTGAAATGGACGGAATGGAAGCTTGCGAACACATTAGAAAAATTCCTGAATTAAATAATGTTATCATAACATTCCTAACAGCGAGAAGCGAAGATTACTCACAAGTTGCTGGTTTTGATGCAGGTGCAGATGACTATATCACTAAACCAATAAAACCAAAATTATTGGTCAGCAAAGTAAAGGCTTTGTTAAGAAGGTTAAAAGAACAAGAAGTAGTCAGCGACACCTTAAACGTTGGCGGAATCGAGATTAATCGAGAAGAATATAAGATCATAAAAGGCAATGTAGAAATTGCTTTACCAAGAAAAGAATTTGAATTATTTTATCTATTAGCTTCAAAACCAGGGAAAGTTTTCAAGAGAGACGAAATTCTGGATAAAGTTTGGGGTAATGAAGTTGTAGTTGGAGGAAGAACAATAGATGTTCATATTCGAAAACTACGTGAAAAAATAGGAGAAGATCTTTTTAAAACCATCAAAGGAGTTGGTTATAAATTTGAAGTATAATCATTCCGTAAAATTGTGAACCATATAAGTGATATAAGTTCATTTAATTTGTAGTGCGCATATTTTCGTAATCAAAGTTTATCTTTGTCAAAGTTCTAAACTTTGACAAAGATTTTACTTTTTAAGTTCTTTTGTAATTCACACAGTTAAGCTTTATTTCAATGAACTTATATGACTTATATGGTGAAGAAAAATAATCTCTTAATGATTCAATAATTTCAATGAAAATTAATTTTAAAAAAACATACAAATTTGCTATCAAATCGGCATTATATATAAGTCTTTTTGCAACAGGATTTGTACTGATGTTAATGTCATTATTCTATAAAAATCAACTGAAACATCAGGTTGCATTTGGAATAATTTTTATTATATCAATTTATATATTCGCGTTTTTAGTTTTGCAATATCGTGTAGAACGCTTTATTTACAGAAGAGTAAAAAAAATATATGATGAGGTTTCTTTATTAGAATCTACAACACTTATCAATCAGCCTATAACTACAGATATGGAAACGCTTTCGCGTGAAGTAAAGAAGTTTGCGACAGATAAAAAACTTGAAATCGAAATGCTTGAAATTCGGGAACAATACCGAAGAGAGTTTTTAGGAAACGTTTCGCACGAACTTAAAACACCTTTGTTTACCGTTCAGGGTTATGTTTCGACATTGCTTGATGGCGCAATGGATGACAAGAATATCAGAAAGAAATATTTAAAACGTGCCGAAAAAGGAGTAGAGCGTCTTATTTATATAGTAGAAGATTTGGATATGATAACCAAGTTAGAATCAGGAGATTTAGATTTGAATTTTACTGATTTTAATATTGTTGATCTTATTCAGAATGTTTTCGACTTATTAGAAATGAAAGCTGATAAAAAGAAAATCAAATTAGCTTTTGAAAGCAAGAACGTTCAATCCGTAATTGTTCGAGGAGATCAGGACAGAATTCAACAAGTTCTGGAGAACCTTATTGTAAACTCTATTAAATATGGAAAAGACGGCGGTCTGACAGAAGTTGGCGTTGTTAATCTAACCAAGAAAAAAGTCTTAATCAGAATTAGTGATAACGGAGAAGGAGTTGAGAAACAAAACATTCCAAGACTTTTTGAACGTTTTTACAGAGTTGACAAAAGCGGAACCCGTTCTGAAGGTGGTTCCGGTTTGGGATTAGCGATCGTAAAACATATTATCGAAGCTCATAAAGAGAAGGTTTATGTAGAAAGTGAGTTCGGAATAGGTTCGGAATTCTCTTTTACGCTTGAAAAAGCAAATAAAACAATAAAAGCTGAAGTTAAATAATTGTAAGCTACTTTCTGCGGAGTACAGCAAAATAGGGTGTTTTAACATTAGTTAAACATTGGCTGAGAATCCGTAACAATAAATTTTTATTATAGTAACATCTTGTTAATGATTTCTTAACATAGGTGACACATCTTTGCACCTTGAAATTAAGGGAATTAGAGAAAAGATGATAAAAAGAAAATTAGTTGTTGTTTTATTGCTAATATCTTGCGCTGTAAGTGCACAGGATTTGAATAAACAGGATGTAAAAAACGAAGTAATGCGTATTTTAGATTCTATTAATAAAGCAAAACTTCCAGAGACTAAGTCTGGTGGTGGAGTAGAAGAACATTGGTATGACAGGATTTCGTTAAGAGGTTATGCACAAATAAGATACAATGGTTTGTTTTCTACAAATGATAAAGTGTCTTGCGAGCAATGTGACAGATCCTGGGGGACAACTTCTACCGCTCCGGATGCAAAAGCAAACAACGGACTTTTTATCAGACGTGCTCGTTTAGTATTTTCAGGACAGGTACATCCAAATGTGTTTTTCTATTTTCAACCTGATTTTGCGAGTTCACCAGCTACAGGAATCCAAAATTTCGTTCAGATTCGAGACTTGTATTTTGATCTTTCATTTGATAAAAAGAAAGAATATCGCGTTCGTGTTGGGCAAAGTAAAATTCCATATGGTTTCGAAAACATGCAATCCAGTTCACAACGTTTGGCTTTAGACAGGAATGATGCAATGAATAGCGCCATCTTAAATGAACGTGATTTAGGAATTTTCTTTTATTGGGCACCAGCCGAAATTAGAAAACGTTTTGAAATGTTGGTGAAAGATGGTTTCAAAGGTTCGGGGGATTATGGTGTTTTTGCTTTTGGTGTTTACAACGGGCAAATTGCCAATAAACTGGACGGAAACAGAGATCTGAATGTCGTTGCCAGAGTAACATATCCATTCGTAATAGGAAGTCAGATTATTGAACCGGGAATTCAGGCTTATACAGGAAAATGGGCTTTTACCGGAGAAATTTCACCAGGAGTAAAAGTAAATGACCCACAATATGTAAAAGACCAAAGAGTTGGAGCAACATTTGTTTTGTATCCAAGACCATTTGGAATCCAAACAGAATATAATATTGGAAGAGGACCACGTTATAATACACTTACAAATACCGTTGATGAAACAGATTTAGATGGAGGTTATGTATTGTTGAATTACAAATTAGATTTTAAAAAACAACATATATATCCTTTTGCAAAGTTTCAATATTATGACGGAGGGAAAAAATATGAGAAAGATGCCCGTAGTTATGTTGTTAGAGATTATGAAGTTGGTATAGAATGGCAACCAATCAAAGCCTTCGAACTTACAGCCGAATATGTAATTGCTGACCGTACTTTCGAAGACAGTGCATTGCCAATCAACAGACAACAAGGAAATTTATTGAGACTTCAGGTTCAGTTTAATTTCTAATTTTTGTCCTCGAATATAGAAAATAAATTATCCCAGTCAATATCTTCATTGAATTGAGTTAAACCTTTAAACGACTTTACTTTTGAAAGATCTTCAATGGTAAAGTCGTCTTGCATTGCATAAGGTACCAAATTCTCTTCCTGAAGTTTTATCGCCAAATATTCTTGTTCATATTGTCCCGGAGTAGGAATAAAAAAAGCCTTCATACCCAATTTTGCCAAATCCATTACTGTTGTATAACCTGAACGACATAAAACAAACTCACTTTCGTTGAATGTTTGTTCCAATTGCTTAGAATTCATGAAATTGTAATAAGTAACATTTCCGTTTTGCCATTTGTTTTGTGTTTTCTCCACAATACCTTGTACAAATACAACTTTACCTTTATAGTTAACAATTTCTTTCTGTAGCTTTTCATCCAGAAAAGTTCGTTGCGGTTCCGGTCCTGACAAAATGATCATCAAATCATAAGTTTTCGGAATATCTTTTTTGCGCATTCTGCTCAACGGACCAATATACTTTAAGTTAAGATCATTTGTTTTAAGATGACCAAGATCGCCCGTCAAATTCACTTTCTCATTAGTATCCGGAACCCAGCATTCAGCATATTTTTTTATAACATGTTGATGACATTTACTCGTAAACCAAGTTGTATTTCCTGTCATAACATTCAACTGATGCGTCATAAATACAGAAGGCACTTTTTTGCTAAAAACCCCTAATCTATTGTCCGAAATAATACCATCAATTCCATGTTTTTTTATCCAGCCGTTTACCATTTTTTTCTCATCAAGAATAGCGACAATCATTTTAGGTAAATTCTTAATCAGTTTCCACTTAAAATTTTTACCATTCTTTGCATATTCAATATGATAAGAAGGCAATTCCAGCGTCTGTACATAAGGAAATTCTTTGCGTAACAGCGCCAGTGCAACTCCATCAGAAGCGATTATTGGAATATAATTGTTTTCTTGAAGCGCTTTTATAATTGGGATGCATCTTGCGGCATGGCCTAATCCCCAGTTTAGTGGAGCAACTAAAATTGTTTTGTTCGCAGAATAGTCAATGCTCATAGTTTAACGCTTTTTAAAAACGAAGATAAAGAAATATGTTTTCTATGATATTTCAGGCGTATTACTAAATTATTAAACTCTATATTCAGGTTTAAAAGGCGTTTTCGGACAAAAAAGTTTAAAAATAGTCCAATTTCTGACGTAAGGTTATTTGTATGTTAACGACTAATTTGTCGTCAGGAAGGTTTTGTGCATAAAAAAAGGAACTATATACTATAGTTCCTTCTCATATATTGGTATGAAATTATTATTTGTCTTGAATATAAGTTTTGTTTCCATTAGAGTTAATGTAGTATCTACCACCTTTTGGTCCCGTGTAAACTTTTTTTCCATTGTATTCTCCAGTAACTTTATCAGCTACTTTTGGAGCTTTTTCATTCGTTTCTTTTAATGTTTTAGAAGCGCTTGTTTTAGCAGAAGTTGCATCTTTTGTTGCCTTTTTGCTTGCTGCGTCTGCTTTTGCAGCTGTTTTAGTTGCATCAGATTTTGCGCTTTCAGCTTTTGAAGTTGCTTTTTTTGCTTTCGCAGAAGCGTCAGTAGCATCAGCACTTGCTTTTTTAGCTTTAGCAGTTTCTTTTTTCGCTGTCGCCGAAGCATCGGCAGCGGCGTCGCTTGCAGCTTTTTTAGATTTAGCCGTTTCTTTTTTTGCTTTTGTCGATGCTGCAGTAGCATCGTCTGCTGCTTTTTTAGATTTTGTGGCTTCTTTTTTTGCATCAGCTTTTGCTTTAGCAGCATCAGACTTCGCTTTTTTAGCTGAAGCTTCCGTTTTGCTCTTAGTAGTTTTAGCCGTTTCCTGAGCATAGAAATTAGAAGAGAAAACAACTAGAAAACAGAGTAATAATAATTTTTTCATAAGGTTTAAAATTTAAATTTCAATTAAAATTAATCAATTTATTGTAATGTTTTTCGTTAACTGTTAAAAATATGCACGCAACTGAATGTTTCCTGTATGAACCGTCGATCCCGTCTCACTTTTTCGTCCCTGATAGTTCAAGTTAACATCCAGAAATTGTGTTATGTTCTTCTGTAATAGAAGCTTCCATACTAAATTTTGCCCTTCCTGAAGTCCTTCCAACATCTGAAATCCTACAGATGAAAATTCATTTCCGGTGAATTTATTTTGATAAAAAGAAAACTCGCCATTCAGCGTTATCTTCTTTTCGCCGGCAAAAGAAAAAGAAGTTCCGAGTCTGTTTTGAACAAGTGTTTCAAAATTCCCTATTTTGTTTTCTTTATTTTGAAATTCATAGAAGAAATCTAAACTCGTGTTTTTCGAAAATAAATAACTCACTTTTGGCGCTACTTGATAGCCTTTTAAATCGTAATTCTTTTCGACAAAATCTTCAGAAACCAAATTGGTTTTAATCGTTTTGGTAAAGAAATTAAACAACCAGCTTTTTTGATATAAATGTGTGTATTGCAATTGATGCGAACTGTTTTTGACATTTTGCGAACCTATAGAAAGCAGATTTTTCCCTTTATTAATAAGATAAGTATACGTTACAGAGTTTTTCTGTTTCCCACGATTGTAATACAAGCTGTTTCTAAAACTCGAATTTAATCCCAAAATATTCTCTTCAGAGGAGTTAAACGGATTCAATTCTAAACGTTCGCCCTGACTTTTTACTTTTCGATCCATAATAAAAGAAGTCTGATTATAGAAATAGGAAAGTACCTTTTTGTAACCCGTTTCATTTTGCCATTGCAATGGATTCAAAGCAATAGATTGCGAAAATTTATTCTGATTCGTTTTGATGTAAATCTGATTGGGTAAAAAGATTCGAATATATCGTGCCTGATCTGCAAAGGCAGCAATTTCAAATTCCTCCAATTGCTGAACTCCATCGGCATTATAATCATTCCAGGTATAAACTCCCTGACCAGTTGGAACTTCTATATACGTAAATTCTTGTTGCGCAATAGTTCCGGAACTGGTTTCGTAAGTACTACCAATTTGCATCAATTGATTAAAAAACCGATCGTTGTAAAGTATTCTTGAGTTTAGAGAAGGCTCATTTTTTCGGGCTGAATCTGTAAAATCTAAATTTCTATAACTGGCATAAACCGCTAAATCTGTTTTTTTATTCTGAATCAATTTAGACTTTAAAAAATAGGTTTGTGAATTGTTCACATGTTGTAATAAACCATTTTGCAAACTATCATTTCGGCGTTGTAAATAGCCTATTTCGACAAAAACTTTAGTACTATCTCCGCGGCCAATAAATGCACCATATTCTGAGAATCTTTGGCTTAAAGCCGAAAATTGATTTGTGACTTTATCCCGTTGCTGATTGTCTTCGATTTGTAGACTTGCACCAACCCAGTTTTTACCAAAATGGTACTTAGTTCTGGTTTGATTTCGAATAAATTTTGAAGTCGAAGTTGTTGCATCTGAATTTAGAAAACTTCCCTGATTTTCAATCGTCCATTGTTTCAGTTTGAAAAGAGCCGTTGTTGTATGTCTCGCTCCGGAATAACTTTCGGAATAATCTAATTTCTCAAACTGATAAGTAAATAAACCAATGTTTGAGGTTTGTTGTTTTGCAAATAAATTAAAGTTCAAACCTGTAGCCAATAAACTTTGATTGCCCAAAAGAGTAGCATTTAAATTCCAATCGCGGCTAAATTCGATATTGTATAAACGCTCGACAGATCTAAAATCTTCCTGAACAAATTGATAATTTGCAAAAGCATCCAAAGTCCAGTTTCTGGTAAAAAGGCGTTTTTTGATATTTGTTTTCAAAGCAACTCCGCTATTATCGCTGTCATCAATGTTCGAAAATAAGTTTTTATCATTATTACTTATCGCAACTTCAAAGTCAACCGAGGTTTTTTCGTCAGGATTGTATTTTCCTAAAAAAGTGGCTACTTGCAATTTTATAGGCGCAACCAATTGTACAACAGGTTCATAATTTCCTTGTAAAATGCCATTAACAGGCGCCACATATTCATAAATACGTTCGACAGAATTATTATTCTGAATGATATAATTTCCGGCATTATTGCCAACAAGACTAAATTTTACATTGTATAAAACGCTAGTTGCATCTTTAGAATATTCATAAGCTTCAACAGAATTTACGAGGATTTTTTTATATAAAATTTTATTATCGGCATAAGTATCTTCATAAGCAGAAGGCGCTTTCATTAAATTTGGATCGTCGCCCGCCTGACTTAAAATCTGAACCTGTTCTGTAGAAAGATTTTGTTGCAAAGGCTGATTTTTCATGTCATTTTCAGAATACAAATAACCGCCAAAACTCCAGTTTTTATTTTCATGAGTTGCTCCGGCATACGTCACGATTCGGTTGTAATTTCGATCTGAATATTGATATTCGATATTGATTCGCATTTCAGATGTAATCGTAAAAAGTGAAGTAAAAGTAATTTCACCAGCATTATAATCAATCACATAATCGTTGTTTTCACCACGTTTTAGCAAAACACCATTTACGTAAACACGTTCAGAACCTGAAATTACCAGAACATATAATTCGCCATTTTGACCTTTTAATTTATAAGGTCCCTGATTTCCTTCCTGACCTGTAAAAGTGCTTTTGGCATATTGACCTTTTGCAAATGCAATAGAAGCAAAGATGTTGGTTTTACTTTTATCCGTATCAAAATCAAAACTTGCAGAAATTCCCTGAACTTTTTTATTGAAACTTAGAAATTGAGTTTTTCTGTTTTCAAGGAAAACATCTCCCGCGCGAATGTTCCAGTCGTCGCTAAAAAGTTCCATGAAAATATTGTCAAACTGATCCAGTTTCTGCGAATAACCGCCATCTTGCAGCGGAATATTATTGTCCTGAAGTGAAGCTCGTAAACTAACCTTATCAGATATTTTTCCGGTAATTTGCAAATCCAGATAAGAGTTCAAAACCGTATTTTGATTGTTTCCAACGGTAACGCCACGAGTGATACTTCCGGAAGTATTAAGACCGTCAAACGGAGTTACTTTTTTAGTGCTTTTATTGTCGATTTTGTATAATTTCTCAGAACCAATATCGTTTGTAACAATTTGGTTTGATTTGTAAAGACTATATTCTTTGGTAATAAAATCAGGGTATTTTAAGTAATTGACAATTAAAGTATCTGAAGCCAGTTTTTCATTGAAAAGTAAGGTTCCTTTTTGGAAATTTATCTTGTAAAAAGTCGAATCTAAAACTTCATTTTTAGTATTCAGAATCTGAAAATAACTCGAATTAATACTAAATTCTTCCAGATAAATAGTGTCGCGGGTTGCAATTACTTTTTTAGTTTTGTACGATGATTCCGTTTCCTGAGCCTGAAGACCAGAAAACCAAATAAGCAACGTCAAAAACAGTAATTTTTTCAGCATAAAGACTTTAACTCTAAAAAGCCAAAAGTAGTATTTATAATTGGGAAATAATGTGAGGGATATTTTAGTTTTACCATTGAATTAGAACGCTCAATTATTGATTCTTCCTGTTCGGATAAAGGAATTAAGAGGAAGTAGTTTAACGATTTAGAAAATGGTAAAAACTAAAAAAGGCTTTACAATCACGTAAAGCCTTTTTAGGAAATATATTGAATTAATACAATTAACTTATAAAGAAGATTTAGTTAAGTTCTTTAGTCACAATTTGCATCGTTTCTCTACTTACTTGTTTTAGTAAAACTTCTTTGTTGTCTTCTACCGTTTGTGCAGCTTGTTCTGTAAAGTGACGAATAGTATATAAAGTTACATTCTCACTGTAATCTACTTTGAATTTTTTCGAAAGGATCGCGTTCAAATCACTGAAGTTTTCAAATTTATCTTCCACACAAACAGAAAAACTAATAGCAGAGTTCTGAATCAGGTTTACTTTAATTTTGAATTCGTGGAATAAAGCAAAAATCTCACTGATATTTTCTTCCATTATAAAAGAGAAATCAATTGATGATAGCGAAATCAAAAGCTGATTTCTTTTCACAATAAAACAAGGATATTGTGGCTCCAAATCAACACCTTTAGAAACACAAGTTCCTTTTAATAATGGGTTGATAAAAGATTTTACGTATAACGGAATTTCTTTTTTCTGTAATGGTTGTAATGTTTTCGGGTGAATTACCGTTGCGCCATAAAATGCTAATTCGATTGCTTCACGATACGAAATTTGATTTAACAAACTTGCATTTTCAAAATAACGAGGATCGGCATTCATAACTCCCGGAACATCTTTCCAGATTGTTACACTTTCGGCATTTAAGCAATAAGCAAAAATTCCGGCTGTATAATCAGAACCTTCACGACCAAGAGTTGTTGTAAAGTTGTTTTCATCAGCACCCAAAAATCCCTGAGTAATATTTAATATTTTTCTCGGAACATTTTTACTGATTAATTGTTGAGTTGTTTCCCAATCAACTTCGGCATCTCTGTAATTTGCATTTGTTTTAATGAAATTACGAACGTCCAGCCATTGCGTTTGGATTCCCATAAAATTCATGAAGTGACTTAATATTGTAGTCGAAATCAATTCTCCAAAACTTACAATCTGATCGTAAACAAAATTGTAATTAGGAGATTTATTATGTGCCAAAAAGTATTCTAACTCTGAAAATTGAGCAGTTACAGCAGCAAAAACGGCATGTTTCTCATCTTCGAACAAATCTAACAAGATTTGATTGTGATATTTTTTTATATCCTGTACAGATGCATTTAACTCTTCTGATTTATCAAAATAATTCTTGATAACAACTTCAAGAGCATTTGTGGTTTTTCCCATAGCCGAAACCACCAAAATCACATCTTCGTAACCTACTTTTTGTAAAACGTCATATACGTTTTTAATTCCATCGGCATCTTTAACTGATGCTCCACCAAATTTAAATACTCTCATTTTTAATTTTAGATTTTAGATTTCAGATTCGGGGTTTGAAAAGAAATCGGGTAATTTTTTTATTTTCTAAAAACGAATTAATTCCTGCTTCATCCATTTGAACAACTCTCCATTCTTCGAGAATCTTTGCGCCTGAATTCTCATAGAATTTAACCGCTGGAGTATTCCAATCCAGAACATTCCAGTCAATTCTTCGTACGTTATCTCTTTTTCCTTGTTTCATAATCTCAGAATAAAGTGCAGATCCTAATCCGGTGCCGCGCATTTTTTCCTTGACAACTAAATCTTCAAGGTGTATTGTTTTTCCTTTCCAGGTAGAATATCGGTAATAATATACTGCCATTCCAACAATTTCTTTTTGTTGTTCGTCATTTTCAATTTCTGCTACAAAAACATGAAATAATGGTTTTTCTCCAAAACCGTCACGAACTAAATCTTCCTCAGTTATTACAACGGCATCAGGTTCTTTTTCGAATATTGCCAACTCCTGTATTAATCCCAAAACTGATTTCATGTCTTCAGGATTTCCTTTTCTAATATTCATATTATGTGCAATTTATTTTTTGGTCGTATATGTCTTGCTTTTTTCGATTTAAGGTGTTTATTTCCAGAAATGAATCTTTTAGAGCAATTTCATATATTCTTATTATTAATTAGTTATAAGCTAAAAAAGTATGTTTTTTACGTGTACTTTTTGACTTTAATTAGCAAATATACAATAGTAGCAAACTAACGAAATAATTTTTAAATCATTCTCACAAAAAAAACGATATTTGTGACTTAAAAATAAAACTACAACGATATAGTAATGGAAGAACGCAATAAAACACTAGGAGAGTTTATTATTGAGAACCAAAAAGCATTTCAGTATTCGTCGGGGGAGCTTTCCCGAATCATTAACTCTATACGTTTGGCGGCAAAAGTCGTAAACTATAAAGTAAACAAAGCTGGTTTAGTGGATATCATTGGCGCTGCAGGCGAACAAAATATTCAGGGCGAAGACCAGCAAAAATTAGATGTGTATGCAAACGAAGTATTTATCCAGACGTTAATAAACCGTGAGATTGTCTGTGGAATTGCTTCAGAAGAAAACGACGATTTTATAACTGTTCAGGGGAGCGACAACAGTCATAATAATAAGTACGTGATCTTAATGGATCCGCTTGACGGATCTTCAAACATTGATGTAAATGTTTCTGTGGGAACTATTTTTTCTGTTTTTAGAAGGATTACTCCAATTGGAACTCCGGTAACAAGCGAGGATTTTTTACAACCGGGAATCAATCAAGTTGCAGCAGGTTATGTAATTTATGGAACTTCGACAATGTTGGTTTATACAACCGGACATGGCGTAAACGGATTTACTTTAAATCCGGCAATTGGAACATTTTACCTTTCACATCCAAATATGAAATTCCCTCAAAACGGAAATATATATTCAGTGAATGAAGGAAATTATGTTCACTTTCCGCAAGGCGTAAAAAACTACATTAAATATTGTCAGCGAGAAGAAGAAGACAGACCTTATACTTCAAGATATATTGGAAGTTTGGTAGCAGATTTTCATCGAAATATGATCAAAGGAGGAATTTATTTATATCCAACAAGTTCAAAAGCGCCAAAAGGGAAATTACGTTTATTATACGAATGTAATCCGATGGCATTTATTGCAGAACAAGCTGGAGGAAAAGCAACAGACGGATTTGGTAGAATTATGGAAATCCAACCAACAGAATTACATCAAAGAGTTCCGTTTTTCTGCGGAAGTTATAATATGGTCGAAAAGGCAGAGGAATTTATGGCGGAAGCGCTTTAGTTTTCAGTCGCAGTCTCGTTTTTCAGTCTCAGTTCAAACCCGACAGGTTTTTAAAACTGTCGGGTTTATTTTTAATCTCAGTTTTCAATGAAGTAGTTATTGTTTATAGCTTTTTTTAATAATTTATTTGTGTAAGATTTTTATATATTTAACAAAAATATATTTATGAGAAAAATTGCTGTAATACTTTTGTTAGTATTGAATATTACAACTTCTTGTTCATCAGATGCAGATGATAAAGCAAGTGTGACTTCATCGATTATCATTGATGGAAAAAGTTTTGTGCCAACCAAAGGAGTTTATTTCTATAAAACGGCAAGTTTTGACACACAGAAAAGTGTCAATTTTGTAATTTCAAACGAAAAGGGAGAGACTTTTTATATTGATATCTCTTTTCCAGCATCTCAAAAAGATTTGAATGGAATTTATGATTTTGGACCGGGAACAGCAGATAAGCTTTTGGTAAGTTGTGAATTAGTAACAGCAACTACGAGATATCCTATATTAGGTTATACTTTGAAAATTACAGATTTAGGTAATTCTAACTTTAGTTTTGTGTTTACTCAACCTGTTGCAGCTTTTGATGTTGTTAAAAATAAACAAGTCACTTTTAAAGGAGGATTGGAAGGTCAATTTAAATTGACAGAAGTAAAACAATAAAAAAAAGCTCCAATTAAAATTGGAGCTTTTTTTATTATCTATTCATGTTTTCCATTTCGAAAAGGAAAGTATCTAAATCTACTTTTTTGTCAACTAACGACAATGCTTTTCTTACGATATAATCAATATTTCCAGGAGTAAATCCTAAAGCCAATCCCATACGTCTTAGCATTATTTCTTGTTGGTCTCCCAAATGATGATCTACGTGAACCATTCTTGCCAAATCATACAAACGCTCTAAACGTTGTGCATATAAGTAAGGCGGGTTTATCGCATGTTGCCACGGATCTTTAAGGATTTCCTTATATTCGTCTTCTGAAATTTCTAATCTTGAAGCTAATTTGTCTAAAAAAGCTTGCTCTTCGTCATTAATTTTTCCGTCAGCAAATGCGACACGCACAATTGCAGAGAAATGACCTCTGTTTCTTTGTTTGAATTCGTTATCAAATAATTCTGAAAATGGCATAATTAATTAGGTTTTTATCGAACAAAGATAAATCTTATTTTAATTTAACATTTTAAATTTCTCATAAAATTTAACTTATTTTTCTCTGCGGTTTTAAGAGTTGACTTTGTTGGTTTTTCAAAATAAATCGTAAGTTTACAACCCCTAATCAATTAATATTATTGCCCCTATGTCAGATTTTTGGATTTATTTTCAAATAGGATTGAAGCACGTTCTTGATATTCATGCTTACGATCACGTTCTTTTTTTAATCGCATTAACAACACCTTATTTGTTTAAAGACTGGAAACGCATTTTGCTTTTAGTTTCTGTTTTTACAATAGGCCATACATTAGCTTTATTGCTTTCGGTTTACGGAATCATTGCTATAAAAGTCAATATTGTGGAGTTTTTAATTCCGATTACGATTTTAATAACGGCTGTTTTTAATCTCTTTACAGCAGGGAAAGCATCTAAGAACGATGGTATAAATTTATTGTTTTTTGTGACCTTGTTTTTTGGGATTATTCACGGACTTGGATTCTCTAATTATTTTAAGACAATTTTAGGAGGATCAGCAAATTCAAAATTACTACCTTTAGGAGAATTTGCGCTAGGTATCGAAGCGGCACAATTAGTAGTTGTTTTTGTAGTTTTGGTGATATCATATATAGTACAAACTGTATTTCGTTTTTCAAAACGCGACTGGGCGCTTGTAATGTCGGCTTTTATCATTGGTGTTGTAGTTCCAATGATCATCGAAAGCCCAATTTGGAACAGATAAAATAAATGGAGATAAAAAAATTAAATAAATACGATAAAGCGTATTTGCGCATTGCAAATGAGTGGAGTTTGCTCTCTTATTGTAAGCGAAAAAAAGTTGGAGCTATTATCGTAAAAGACAGAATGATTATTTCTGACGGATATAATGGCACGCCATCCGGATTTGAAAATTGCTGTGAAGATGAAGACGGATTAACACGTTGGGATGTTTTGCATGCCGAAGCAAATGCGATTTTAAAAGTTGCCCGATCAACTCAGTCTTGCGAAGGAGCAACATTGTACATCACATTGTCGCCATGTAAAGAATGTAGTAAATTGATTCATCAATCCGGAATAAAAAGAGTGGTTTACCACAACGGATATCGCGATGATTCCGGGATTCAGTTTTTATTAAAAGCAGGTGTTGAGGTTGAACATATTCCTGTTTTAGAAGAGTAAATGAAATTTAATCTAAAATATTTGCCAATCGTTATCGGAGCTACTTTTGCTCTTGGAACCGTACTCGGAAGCAGAATGAATGCGCCCGTTGATGATCAGCTATTGGCTAAGAATTACTCTAAAACCAAGCTGAATAAACTGATTGATTTTATCAATAACGAATATGTTGATAGCATCAATACAGATTCTATTGTGAACTTAACCGTAGATAATATTTTATCAAAATTAGATCCACATTCTGTATATATTCCACCAACGGAACAAGCAGAAGTTGCCGAAAGTATGAAAGGTGATTTTGTGGGTATCGGAATAAATTTTTATATGTATAAAGATTCTGTTGCGATTATAAAACCTATCGAAAACGGACCTTCGGCGAAAGCTGGAATAAAATCCGGAGATCGAATTTTATTTGCCGGAAAAACCAAATTGTTCGGTAGAAGTTTGCCTTCGGATAGTTTGTTTTCGAAATTAAAAGGAAAACAAGGAAGTGAAATCGAACTGACTGTTTTTAGAAAATCAGAACAAAAGAAACTTAAATTTAAAGTAAAAAGAGATATTATTCCAATCAAGAGTGTTGACGCTTCTTTGATGCTGGGAAATAATACGGGTTATATAAAAATCAATCGTTTTGCTGAAACTACTTTCGACGAGTTTAAAGCTGGCCTAAACAGATTGAAACAAAACGGAATCGAATCATTGGTAATTGATCTTCGTGACAATGGCGGTGGTTATATGGAAGAAGCTATTGCGATTGCCGATGAGTTTTTGAAAGATAAACAGTTAATCGTTTTTACCAAAAACAAAAATGGTACTACCGAAAAAACATATGCTACAAAAGCGGGAAGTTTTGAAACTGGAAAAATATATGTTTTAATCAATGAAAATAGCGCTTCTGCAAGTGAAATTTTAGCTGGAGCACTTCAGGATAATGATCGCGGAGTTATTGTTGGACGTCGTTCTTTTGGAAAAGGATTGGTACAACGCGAAATGGATTTCAATGATGGATCTGCGGTTAGACTAACTGTAGCAAGATATTACACACCAACCGGAAGATCGATTCAGAAACCTTATAAAAAAGGAAACGAAGAATATTTTAAAGAATCAGAATCTCGAATTAAATCGGGAGAACTTTATGCAAAAGACAGTATAAAAGTGGCAGATTCCTTGAAATTTAAAACTCCAAAAGGCAAAATCGTTTATGGAGGCGGCGGAATTGTTCCGGATATTTTTGTGCCAATTGAAGCTGAACATGGGAACGAGAATGTCGCTTATTTACTTCAAACAGGAATTGTTGGTCATTTTGTTTTTGAAGAATTAGACAAAAATAGAAGCGCTTTTTCAGGTCTTCATTTTAATGAGTTTTTGAATAAGATGAAAACTTCTGATGTGTATTTCAAAAAGTTCAAAACCTATGTTTTATTAACTGGTTTAGATCTGAAATTAGATAAAACCAAAGCTTTGGTAAACCGTTATATTACTGCAGAATTTGCCAGACAATTGTATGGTGAATTGTATTATTATGATGTGATTTTGAAAGAAGATGCGATGATCAAAGCAGTTTTGAATCCGAAAAAGTAACTTTAAATCATTTTCATATGAGAACAGAAGACATTGTGAATGCTGAGATTGAACTTTTGACCGCAATTAAAAATGCTGATGTTGCTGCTTTAGAGAAAATACTCCACGATGATTTACTATTCAATTTGCCGGACGGTCAAACAATTACCAAAGAGTTTGATTTGAATTCGTATCGTTCCGGAAAAATGAAGATTGATGCATTAGAAGCATCCGATCAAATTATTAATATAATTGGTGATTCGGCTGTTGTTAGTGTCATGATTTCGCTAAAAGGAACTTACGACAATAATGCTGTAAATGGTACGTTTCGTTATATCAGGGTTTGGAAACAATTCGGCGAAAGCCCAAAAGTAATTGCAGGAAGCTGTATTCAATTACACTAAAATAATTAATAATAATTTAAAACAAACTTGTAGAGTCTTGCGGAAAACCTTGCGAGCTTTGCGGTTAAACTATAAATATGAAAAATCTAAAAAGAATAAGTCTTTTATTGGTGTTAATGGCTTTTGTAATTTCTTGTGCTTGTATGAAAGATAAAAACGCGATTTCAGGAAAAGTAATCTCTATTGAAAACGGAAAAGATGGTTACACTGCCAAAATCAATACGGATAAAAACGAAGTTTATTTTGCAACAATTAGTATTGTAAATCTTGGCGGACCTGAGAAATTCAAAAGATTTAAAGAAGGTGATGAGGTTTCGGTAAAAGGCGAAATCTGGAAAACAGACACCGAGAAACATATCAAAGTAAAAGAAATTGTTTCAGTAAAATAAGGGTTTAAATCATATAAGTTATATAAGTCCATTTAAAGCATTGCGCATAATTAAGCGGATTTGTAGAGTTTATTAAAGCGGAATAAAACTCTTACTTTACGATAGAAAAAAAAATAAACCATATAAGTTATATAAGTCAAATTAATGCATCGTGCATATTAAATGAACTTATATAAATTATATGGTTTAATAATTTTATAGTAAAACTTTATCTAATGCTGTCGTGAGCGTGAGTTTGAACGCCGTTATTCCATAAAGTTAGAATATCTGTAGCTACAGCAGCACCACTTCCGGCAGCGATCGCTAATTGGCTTCTCCAACCAGCCAAAGTTCCAATAACATAAATGCCATCATCTACTTTGTGATCGTCGTTTTTAAGCTGAATACGTTGTTTTTCTGGAAGTGCTTTTTTATGCGGTTCAATATATTGCATTAAACCTTCAATGTCAAAAGTATTGGCAGAACCAATTCCAACAACGATATTTTTTGTTTTGTAAGTGTCTTTATTGGTAGTTACAGTAAATTCAGGATAAGAACCCTCAACTTTAACCACTTTTTCGTTTGGTATTTGTATAATGTGCGGATAGCTTTCGGCTAAATGCTCCGTACTTTCAGTTAGCAATTCTGAGCCTAATTTGCCTGGAGTAATGCCATAAGCATTGTAAAAGATTGCTTCTTGTAAAGAAGAACTTTTTTGATGTGTAAAAACACCGATTTTTTTATCGGTAGCAAAAGCTTTGTTTTTGGCAGATCCTAAAACCAGAGCACAAGACATACTCGAAACACCACCGCCAATAAGTAAAACGTCAAACATATTATCTGTTATCATTCATTTTTTCTTCAATTCTTTTTGAAATTCTAAAAATCAAAAGAATCAAAACTGCGCAAAATGAAGCGGCGATTCCAATAAAAGCTACAACACTGTCTCCCTGAAAAGGATTTTTGAAGTCTAGCAACGTAATATTAAAAACAATTAAAGCTAATGCCAGAAGCACTAAGATTGAAGTAAAAATTTTCATAATGGTTGTTTGTTTGCCTAAAATAATAAAGTAAAACTCTCAGATGTTAAAAAATGTCCTTAAGTTGTATTTTAGAAATTTTATGGGGTAAATTTATAAAAATAATTGTTAGACAAACAAACCTTTAACATTAGCAGCAAATAATTTAACAGCAATTGCTAAAAGTATTACTCCAAATGTCTTGCGAACCACGCCAAGTCCGTTTTCTCCTAATAAATTCTCGATTTTCTTAGAAGATTTTAAAACAATATATACTAATATAATGTTCAGTACAATCGCAATAATGATATTAATGGTGTGAAATTGAGATCGAAGAGATAATAAAGTAGTCATCGTTCCTGCGCCGGCAATCAAAGGAAACGCCAAAGGAACAATAGACGCAGATCCCGGTTCTTCGTCACGATAGATTCGGATTCCTAAAATCATTTCCAAAGCTAAAAAGAATAATACAAAAGAACCTGCAACGGCAAACGAATGCACATCTATACCAATAAGATTAAGTAATCCTTCTCCAACAAAAAGAAAAACAATCATAATAAGTGCGGCTACGATCGAAGCTTTTTCAGATTCGATATGTCCAACTTTTGCTCTTAAATTCACAATAATAGGAATAGATCCCACTATGTCAATTACGGCAAAAAGCACCATTCCTACAGTAACGATTTCTTTAAAGTCGATATCCAGCATATTACTTTGATTTTTAGGGTTTAAAAATTTGTGCAAAGGTAGATAATAAAGGTAGGTGTTTTTTTAATACGATGCATTATTGTTATAAAAACACGGTTTTACGGTTAAAAAAATGATTTTTATAACAATTATTAGCTTCTCTTGCATATTTGCAATGGTTTGGGGTGGTTTTGCTATGGCGTTTTACCGCAAAGTGCGCAAAGTTTTTTCGCAAAGATTCGCAAAGATCATTTTGGAGGCTACATAAATATAGAAGACTTAAAAAGTTCGCAAAGCTTGTGATGATTTAGCTTTGCGAACTTTGTATTTTTTATGCGTAAAGTAAAATTAAAACTTTGCGCTCTTTGCGGTAAAACCCACAAGATACTTTGCAGTAAAATTTAATCTCATTTCATCTGCTTTCTTTGCCTATCTTTGCACTTTATAAATTTCAGTACTTTATTATCATGTTTCAATTAGGTAAAACTATTATTTCAGAAGATATTCTTGAAAAAGAATTTGTGTGCAACTTGTCAGCTTGTAAAGGAGCTTGCTGTGTTGATGGAGATGCCGGCGCGCCTTTGAGCGAAGAAGAAACTAAAATTCTGGAAGAAATTTATCCTAAAGTAAAACCGTTTTTACGTAAAGAAGGAATTGCAGCTATCGAAGCGCAAGGAGCCTGGGTAAAAGGAACTGATGGAGATCTTGAAACGCCACTAATTGATAATAAGGATTGTGCTTACGTTATTTTTGATGGTAAAACTGCACTTTGCGGAATCGAGCAAGCTTATAACCAAGGAATCGTAGATTGGAAAAAACCAGTTTCGTGTCATTTATACCCAATCCGTGTAAAAGACTTCACGGAGTTTGCAGCGGTCAATTATGATAAATGGGATATTTGTGATGATGCCTGTTCTTTAGGTAAAGAATTAGAAGTTCCGGTTTATAAATTTGTCAAAGAAGCGTTAATTCGCCGCTTTGGTCAGGACTGGTATTTGGAGCTTGAAAAAGTTGCTGAAGAACTTAAAAAATCATAAAAATCTACGCGCGTTAGTTACCACTTTTAAGCGGCATATTTTAACTCAAAAAATAAAGTTTTAACTCAAAAAAAAACTTTTAAAAACAATTCAGAATTTCTTGCTTTTTATTATAAAAAGTCTATATTTTACGGGCTTCAAGGTTGTTTGGTTGCTTTTAAAACATTCATTTACAGTAAATTAATTATTGTCTGAAAAATATCTCATTTTTTAACCTTTGTTAAAAACTACGTCGAATTGTGAATAAGTTTGGCTTTCATTTTTAGCGATAATTGACAATCTTTGTAGTCTATTGAATTGGTAGAAATTCAATACAAAAATTAAACAAAAATTACCATGTCACAAGTCGAGCCAATATTACAAGAAAATAAAAATCGTTTCGTTATTTTTCCAATTAAACATCATGATATTTGGGAATGGTACAAAAAGATGGAAGCTAGTTTTTGGACTGCTGAAGAAATCGACTTGCACCAGGATTTGACAGACTGGAATAATAAGTTAAGTGACGACGAAAGATATTTCATTAAACATATATTAGCATTCTTTGCAGCTTCTGACGGAATTGTAAATGAAAACCTTGCTGAGAACTTTGTAAATGAAGTTCAATATGCTGAGGCGAAATTTTTCTATGGTTTCCAAATCATGATGGAAAACATTCATAGTGAAACTTATTCTCTATTAATTGACACTTACGTGAAAGATGAAGCAGAGAAAGCAGAATTGTTTAATGCTTTGGAAGTTTTTCCTGCAATTAAGAAAAAAGCAGACTGGGCTTTAAAATGGATCGAATCTGATTCGTTTGCTGAAAGACTAATTGCTTTTGCAGCAGTTGAAGGAATTTTCTTTTCAGGAGCTTTCTGTTCTATTTATTGGTTAAAAAAACGTGGTTTAATGCCAGGTTTAACTTTTTCTAACGAGTTGATTTCACGTGACGAAGGTGTACACTGTGACTTTGCAGTTCACCTACACAATCATCACTTGATTAATAAAGTACCAAAAGACAGAATTAAAGAGATTATTGTTGACGCTTTAGATATCGAAAGAGAGTTTGTTACAGAATCTCTTCCGGTAAGTTTAATTGGTATGAATGCTACTTTAATGACACAATATCTGGAATTTGTTGCAGATAGATTATTAGTAGAATTAGGTTGCGAACGTGTTTATGGATCAGCGAATCCGTTTGACTTCATGGACATGATCTCTCTTCAGGGAAAAACTAATTTCTTTGAAAAACGTGTTGCAGAGTATCAAAAATCTGGTGTTATGAACACAGATAGTGATGCTCAGAAAATTTCATTTGATGCAGATTTTTAGACAACAAAAGAATATTTTTAGCGCGATCTAAGAAACGCTAAAAAAGAATAACAGTAGATTTTTTAAGATTGAATCTTCATCCCAAATCGTCGATTCAATAACAATTTTTAATGTATTTAAATTCATTTTTCGAATTTGAATCAGACAACTATTGAGAATCCTACAATTCTCAAAAAATAATTTTAAAACACGCAATGTTTAAGATATGGAATTCGTTATTCCAGTGTCTTTCATTTTTTCAATAACTAAAATAGGTAAGCTTATGTATGTAGTAAAAAGAGATGGCCACAAAGAGCCCGTAATGTTTGATAAGATTACAGAAAGAATCAAAAAATTGTGTTACGGCTTGAATGAGCTTGTAGATCCTGTTAAGGTAGCGATGAGAGTTATCGAAGGATTGTATGATGGGGTTTCAACTTCTGAACTAGATAATCTTGCGGCAGAAACGGCGGCTTCTATGACTATTGCGCATCCTGATTATGCACAGTTAGCAGCACGTGTGGCAATATCTAATCTACATTCAAATACTAAGAAGTCGTTTTCAGAGACGATGAAAGATATGTACAATTACGTAAATCCAAGAAATGGACAAGAAGCTCCATTACTTTCGGATGAAGTATTTAAAGTAATTCAGGAAAACTCTGCTTTCCTTGATTCACATATCATTTATACAAGAGATTTCAATTACGATTACTTTGGTTTCAAAACTTTAGAGCGTTCGTATTTGTTGAAAATAAACGGTAAAATCGTAGAAAGACCACAACATATGTTGATGCGTGTTTCTGTTGGTATTCACCTTGACGATTTAAAATCAGTAATTGAAACTTACGATTTAATGTCTAAAAAGTTCTTTACGCATGCAACGCCAACGTTGTTTAATGCAGGAACTCCAAAACCACAAATGTCTTCTTGTTTCCTTTTGGCAATGCAGGATGATAGTATTGATGGTATTTATGATACATTAAAACAAACGGCTAAAATTTCGCAATCAGCGGGAGGAATTGGTCTTTCTATTCATAACGTTCGTGCAACAGGATCTTACATTCGTGGTACAAACGGAACTTCAAACGGAATCGTTCCAATGTTGAGAGTTTTCAACGATACGGCTCGTTACGTAGATCAAGGAGGTGGAAAACGTAAAGGAAGTTTTGCAATTTATATCGAAACTTGGCATGCGGATATCTTCGACTTTTTGGATTTAAAGAAAAACACAGGAAAAGAAGAAATGCGTGCGCGTGATTTATTCTTCGCAATGTGGACATCTGATTTATTCATGAAACGTGTTCAGGAAGATGCATCATGGACTTTAATGTGTCCTAACGAATGTCCAGGATTATACGATGTTTACGGAGAAGAATTCGAAACAATGTATTTGGACTATGAATTTAGAGGAAAAGGTAGAAAAACAATTCGTGCACGTGAATTATGGGAGAAAATCCTTGAATCACAAATCGAAACAGGAACTCCTTATATGTTGTACAAAGATGCAGCAAACCGTAAATCGAATCACAAGAACTTAGGAACAATTCGTTCGTCAAACTTGTGTACAGAGATTATGGAGTTTACTTCTAAAGATGAAATCGCAGTTTGTAACCTAGCTTCAATTTCGTTACCAATGTTTATTGATAACGGAAAATTTGATCACGAAGCGCTTTACAATGTTACAAAACGTGTAACTCGTAACCTGAACAAAGTAATCGACAGAAACTACTATCCGGTAAAAGAAGCTGAAAACTCAAACATGCGTCACCGTCCGGTAGGATTAGGAGTGCAAGGTTTAGCAGATGCTTTTATCATGTTGCGTATGCCGTTTACAAGTGATGAAGCAAAAGCATTAAATCAGGAAATTTTCGAAACATTATACTTCGCAGCCGTAACCGCTTCTATGGAAATGGCAAAAGAAGAAGGTCCATATTCTACATTTGCAGGATCTCCAATGTCACAAGGAGAATTCCAATATAATATGTGGGGAATGAAAGATGAAGAATTATCTGGTCGTTGGGACTGGGCTTCATTAAGAAAAGAAGTAATGGAACATGGAGTTCGTAACTCATTATTAGTTGCGCCAATGCCAACAGCTTCGACTTCTCAAATCCTTGGTAACAACGAAGCTTTCGAACCATATACATCAAACATTTACACACGTCGTGTATTGTCTGGAGAATTCATTGTAGTAAACAAACATTTACTAGAAGACTTAGTAAAACTTGGTTTATGGGACGAAACATTGAAACAAGAAATCATGCGTCATAATGGATCTGTTCAAAACATTGATATTATCCCGCAAGACTTGAAAGATCTTTACAAAACAGTTTGGGAAATGTCGATGAAAGATATTATTGATATGTCACGTCAAAGAGGTTATTTCATTGACCAATCACAATCATTGAACTTGTTCATGCAAGATGCAAACTATTCTAAACTTACGTCAATGCACTTCTATGCTTGGCAATCAGGTTTGAAAACAGGAATGTATTACCTAAGAACAAAATCTGCAGTTGATGCGATTAAATTCACATTAAACAACGATAAAAAAGAAGAAACTGCTCCAACTTTAGTTCCGGAAACAGAATCTATCAGCGTTGAAGATTACAAAGCAATGTTGCTTAAAGCACAAGCCGGAGATCCTGAAGATTGTGAAATGTGTGGTTCTTAATTCTTTTTTATTTAGAAGAAAGAGAATAGAATAAAGAAGAAAGATTTATATCTTTAATTTATAGAAAGCAGTTATTGTAATGATAACTGCTTTTGTTTTTTGGAGCTGTTTCCCGCTTTCCGTTTCAATCTTTATATTTTTAAAGGAAAAATATAAAGGATTTCCACTTCAATCGGGGCTAAAAAATAAAATCAGAAATTTATGAAAAGTAGAATCATCTTTATATTGTTAGTGCTCTTTTTTGTTTCATGCAAAAAGAAAGAAACAAAAGACATAAAAGAAGTTAAGATTGCAAAGCAAGAAAAAGATTCTAGTAATGTTGATCAGGATGAAGTTGTTACGATGAATGCTATAACGACCAATTATGATACATTGGTTAATAGAGTCAAAAAGAATGGGAATGAAGATGCTTACTTAGAGCTTTTTTATAATTTTAAAGAATGTGGCAAAGAGGTGCGAACAGATACTGTGATGGTTTACGCCAAAATCATGGCTTTAAAACACAATAATGAAAGAGGATATTATGATTATCTCCAAGCATTGTATGAGAAATATGATGTAGATTATTCTGATTTTTCAAAAATTGATATTAGCAAATTAGATAAAGTATCTAAGAAACCAATTGAAGATTGGTTAAATCTTATGCTTGCTAAAAAGATTATGACAAAGAAGGATTTTGATGCCATAAAAAGATAGTTTCAAATGAAGAAAATTATGTTAGGTTTATTCTTGATAGTTAATACTGTTTATGCTCAGAAGCGAGATGTTATCTATCGAATTACGGCTGATTCTTATCCTACTATTGGATATGCTTATGTAGTAAGTGTTTTGTATTTAAAAGAAGATAATAGTTATAGACTCTTAGAGCAACAATATAATTCGAGGAAAATGGCTCGGAAAAATATTTTAAGGAGATCTAACGATGAATATGGCGTTTGGAAAATGATTGGCGATACTTTAGAACTTTATGATGATAAAAATAGACCTCCAGCAAAGTTTATTATAATCGATGATAAGAAAATAGCTTTTTTATTCGATGATAATGAAAGATCAGATTCTTATTGGATAAAAGTAAAAAATTGAGATACTTATGAATTTGAATATAATTCTAAAAAATAAAGAAGAATATTATCGATTAGCAATTGAATATTATGATAATATTGATGAAGAATACCGTGAAGAATGTCTGGTTTCTCCAAAATCTATTTCGGTCTTAATGGATCATGATTTTATTGTAACGCCATGTATTGAAATAAGATTAGAACTTCTTTCACAAGATGAGCAAAAAACAATTGGAAATTACTTTTTATATACAGATGAAGAGAAGCAGTTTGTTGATGAGTTTCTAATTTATAAGGATTAGATCGATTATTCTCATTTTATGTCATTTCGACGGAGGAGAAATCACACAAGTATTCCGTGGCTATAATTGCCAATCTTTGTCGAGTTTCTAGTGTGATTTCTCCTCCGTCGAAATGACAAGATTCTAAAGAAATCAGGTTTAAATTGATTCCATAAGTAGAAAAAGAAGATGAAATCTCAGCGTCTTAGCAACTCAGAACCTTAGTAGCTCACTAAAAACCAATTGTCTATATCGCATTTTAAGGCTGTTTTTTTATATTATCATACAAAACCTGCTAAATTTGTTAAGAAATCCTTTTTTGTTTCATAAAATGCATTATTTTTTTTGGTGCAGTAAAAATAATTTATACATTCGCAGAGAATTTATTGAAAAACACAAACAAAATGTCTAATAACCGTTTTTATTTTAGCAACTCTTTTTATTTCTTCTTTAGTAGAAGTGAGGATTGTGCTATGGTTATTTGAGAAAATTTAAAAGACAAATAAAACTAATATACAATCCTGATGCAAATCAGGATTTTTTTTTGAATATATGACAACTAAAATTGCAATACAAGGTATAAAAGGTTCATTTCATCATCAGGTTGTGAAGGAGTATTTCTCTGAAAATGTGGAAATTGATGAATGTTTATCTTTTGAAGAATTAATTGACAGCCTGCTTTCCGGAAAAACTGACCAGGCAGTTATGGCGATTGAAAATTCGATTGCAGGGCCAATTATTCCGAATTATGCTTTGATTGACAAAAATAATTTACACATAATTGGAGAGCATTATTTAAATATTAGCCAAAATTTAATGGCTTTAAAAGGTCAGAAAATCGAAGATATAAAAGAAGTTCATTCACATCCAATGGCAATTTTACAATGTATGGATTTCTTAAAACAATATCCGAACATTAAGTTGGTTGAAGACAAAGATACAGCTGAAACTGCAAGAAGAATTCAGGAAAAACAACTAACCGGAATCGCAGCAATTGCAAGTAAAGTAGCTTCGGAAATGTATGATCTTGATATTATCGCACCGGAAATTCAAACGATCAAAAACAACATGACTCGTTTTGTGATTATCAAAAAGCAAAATTCATTTTTGCCGGAAAATGAAATCAACAGAGCCTCAATCAAATTTGAATTGGATCACAAAAGAGGAAGTTTAGCAGCAGTTTTGAATGTAATGAGTGATTGCAAACTGAATTTGACAAAAATTCAGTCGCTTCCAAAAATTGAAACACCTTGGAAATATTCATTTTTCGTAGATGTAACATTTGAGAAATACGAAGATTTTGCAAAAGCCAAATCATTATTAAATATAATGGCAGAATATTTTAAAGTATTGGGAGAATATAAAAACACAAAGCCTTTGGCTCAGTCATAAAGTCCAAAGTCCAAAGTCGAAAGTCTAAAGAGAAAAGCATAATGCTTACAGCCTAAAGCCTAAAGCATTTTTTAATAAAAAATAGAAATGATTACAACAGCAAAAAGATTAGATACAGTTGAAGAATACTACTTCTCATCAAAATTGAGAGAAGTTCGTCAATTGCAATCTGAAGGAAAGTCTATCATCAATATGGGAATTGGAAGCCCTGATTTGAGTCCGTCGAAAGCAGTAATTGAAGCGGTTGCCGCAGCAATTCAAGATGAAAACGGGCATGGTTATCAGAGCTATCAGGGATTACCGGAATTGAGAAAAGGGATGGCAGATTTTTATCAGAATCAGTTTGGTGTTGAATTAAATCCGAATAACGAGATTTTGCCTTTGATGGGTTCGAAAGAAGGAATTATGCACATTTCGTTAGCATTTTTAAATGAAGGCGATCACGTTTTGATTCCGAATCCGGGTTATCCAACTTATACTTCGGTAACTAATTTGGTTGGAGCGGTTCCGGTTTATTACGATCTAAAAGAAGCAAATGCCTGGGAACCGGATTTTGAAGCTTTGGAAAAATTAGAGATGGAGAAAGTAAAAATTATGTGGCTTGGATATCCACACATGCCAACTGGAGCGAGAGGAAGTTTAGCGTTATTTGAAAAATTGGTTGCTTTTGCTAAAAAACATAACATATTATTGATCAACGATAATCCGTATAGTTTTGTTTTGAATGATAATCCAATGAGTTTATTGCAAGTTGAAGGCGCAAAAGAAGTGGCTTTAGAATTGAATTCACTTAGTAAAACATTCAACATGGCAGGTTGGAGAGTTGGAATGGTTTTGGGAAATCCTGAAATTATCGATGCGGTTCTAAAAGTAAAAAGCAACATGGACAGCGGAATGTTCTACGGAATTCAGAAAGGTGCAGTTGCAGCGTTGAATTGCGATAAATCTTGGTTCGAAGATCAAAACAAGATCTACAGACGCCGTAGAGAATTAACAGAAAAACTAGCAGAAAAATTAGGCTGCAAAGTTTATAAAGAAGGAGTTGGGCTTTTTGTTTGGGCGAAACTTCCAGAAGGAATCGAATCAGCAGAAAAGTTCATTGACGAAATATTATACGAGAAACATATTTTTATCACACCGGGAACAATCTTCGGAAGCAATGGTGAAGGATATATTAGATTCTCGCTGTGTGTGAAGGAGGAAAAAGTACAAGAAGCTATTGATAGATTTTAATATAATATTATGGGAAATATTTGGTTTTTGAGAACAGATAAAATGACACACATTAAGGATATTTCTACAGATAATCCATTTATTTATAGTCAACATGGAGTTTGTGCAGAAAAAGAAATTAATAAACTTCAAAGTGTTATAGAATTTAAAAAACAAATTTTTCCGAAAGCATTAATTTCAGGACGTCAAATACGAAATATTGTTTATGAAATTAAAAACGAATTAATTAAAGATAGATATATAACCTACGAACCAAAACAATGTGATTACTTTATTTGGTGCTGGATTAGTGGGATGGATATTGGTGATATAGTTGTTGTAAGAAATTCTAAAAATGAAATTTTCATATGTGAAATCAATGACTATGTTTCTGAAAAATTTTTAGATGAAAATGGATATTTTGGAAGATCAGTTAGAATTATAAAAGAATGGAAAAAAGAAGCAGAAGCAACAGAAATAAAAGAAATTATTCATAGAACATTAGGAAGAAGAACGCTGGAGAGAAATGCAAATAATGTTGCGAAAAAAGTAATAGATAAGCACATAGAAGGGGAAGTAGGAAATAAACGATGGAAGTAAAATGAAAGTATACGTAATAGGAATAGGGTTAATAGGAGGTTCGATGGTGCTGGACATCAAAGATCAACATCCAAACGCAACTATTTTTGGAATAGATAATAACGAAAAACATTTGCAAGAAGCAATTGATTTAGGAGTTATTGATCAGGCAGGAAGTTTTGAAGATTTGGCGGAAGCTGATTTTGTAATTGTTTCGGTTCCTGTGGATGTTGCGCTGACGGTTTTGCCTAAAGTATTGGATTTGGTTGGTGATAAAACAATTGTTTTTGAAGTTGGATCGACTAAAAAACCAATTTGTGATGCAGTTGCCAGTCACCCAAAAAGAAGAAATTTTATTGCAACGCATCCAATTGCAGGAACGGAGTTTTCAGGACCTTCGGCGGCGATAAAAGGTTTGTTTAAAGGAAAAACAAACATTATTTGCGAGGTGGAAAAAACCACTTTTAAATTGCAGGAAAAAGCATTGCAGCTTTTCAGCGAAATTGGAATGAGGATTCGATATATGGATCCAACTTCGCACGATAAACATATTGCTTACGTTTCACATTTGTCGCACATTAGTTCCTTTATGCTCGGGAAAACGGTAATGAATAAAGAAAAAGACGAACAGGATATTTTTGATATGGCGGGAAGTGGATTTGAAAGCACCGTACGTTTAGCAAAAAGTTCTCCGGCAATGTGGACACCGATTTTTAAGCAAAACAAAGAACACGTTATTGAGACATTAGAAGAATATATTTCAAATCTGAGTCGGTTTAGAGATTTGTTGAAAGATGAAAATTATAATGCCATTTTTGAAGAAATGGAAAGCACAAATAAAATTAAAGAGATATTAAACGGATTAACAATTAAAAAATAAAAACTAAAAATTAAGATGGAAAATAAGAAAGAAATGAGAAAGTGGTTAGAAGATTTCAATTTAAATCACCCACTTGTGATAGCTGGACCATGTAGTGCAGAAACTGAAGATCAAGTATTGAAAATTGCTCACGAATTAAAAGATTCAAAAGTTAGTGTATTCAGAGCGGGAATCTGGAAACCAAGAACGCGTCCGGGAGGATTTGAAGGTGTTGGAGAAATTGGTTTAAAATGGTTGCAAAAAGCTAAGAAAGAAACTGGTTTATTAATGGGAACTGAAGTTGCGACTGCAGCTCACTGTAAGCTGGCTTTAGAACATGATATTGACGTTTTATGGGTTGGTGCTCGTACAACTGCAAACCCTTTTGCTGTTCAGGAAATTGCTGATACATTGAAAGGAACTGATAAAATCGTTTTGGTTAAAAACCCTGTAAACCCGGATTTAGCTTTATGGTTAGGTGGTGTTGAGCGTTTACATATGGCTGGAATCGAGAAATTAGGAGTTATTCACAGAGGTTTCTCTACTTACGAAAAAACAAAATACAGAAACATTCCAGAATGGCAAATTGCTATCGAATTGCAAAATAAATTCCCTGATTTACCATTAATCATCGATCCATCTCACATTACAGGAGATCGTAAAATGATTTTTGAAGTAACTCAAGAAGCTTTAGATTTGAACTACGATGGTATGATTATCGAAACGCACTACGATCCGGACAATGCTTGGTCTGATGCTGCTCAACAAGTTACTCCAGACGCTTTGAAACAAATCATTAAAGATTTGACTATCAGAAAAACGGATGATACTACAGATGAGTACAGCCAAAAAATGACTAAACTAAGAGCTAACATCGATGTTCTTGATGCTAACTTATTAGAATTGTTAGGAAAACGTATGAAAGTTGCTGACGAAATTGGACAAGTGAAAAAAGATGCAAACGTAGCGATTCTTCAAAACAACCGTTGGAACGAAATCTTAGGGAAAATGATTCTTGAAGGAGAGAAAAAAGGTCTTACTGAAGAGTTTGTTTTGAGAATGTTCAAAGCAATTCACCAGGAAAGTATTGGTCACCAGGAGAAAATTTTCAACGCATAATTTTCTTTAAAGTATAAATGTGATATAAGTTAATTTGAGTTTTTAATAAATTCTGTTCTAAAGTTTTCTTATTTCATAATTTTAAAAATAGATTGTTTTTTTAAAATCCCCATCATTTTGAAAGAAATGGTGGGGATTTTTGTTTTTAAATTATGTAGCCTAAGATTTCAACCTTGGATAGCGTAATGTTTTGTCTCAATCTATTTTCCAAGGTTGAATCCTTGGGCTATGTTTAAAATTATTCATTTATCTTTGCAAAGATTTCAGAGCCGAATCTAAACTCTGAAGCAGAAATCTAAAATTAAAGAATGACTGGACTCGTATATAAATCTACAGGAAGTTGGTACACGGTAAAATCTGAAAAAGGTGATTTTATAGAATGCCGTATGAAAGGGAAGTTTAGGATGAAAGGTATTAAAAGTACTAATCCTATTGCTGTAGGTGATATTGTGGATTATGAACTCGAAGAAACTTCAGATGCTGTAACGGGAACCATTTTTAATATTCACGAAAGAAAGAATTACATCGTTCGTAAATCGGTTAACTTATCGCATCAAATGCATATTATTGCATCGAATATTGATCGCGTTTTTTTATTGATCACAATTAATAATCCACCAACTACATTCAACTTTATTGATCGTTTTTTAGTAACTGCCGAAGCTTATAATATTGAAACGATTTTGGTTTTTAATAAAATAGATACTTTTGATGAACCTACTCTTGAAGACCAATTGTATATGCAATATGTTTATCAGCAAATAGGTTATAAATGTCTTCGCGTTTCTTCGACTGAAATGAAAGGAGTTGAAGAATTAAAAGAAATGATGATTGGTAAAGTAAGTATGTTTTCAGGACATTCAGGTGTAGGGAAATCAACTTTGGTAAATGCCATGGAACCTACTTTACATCTTAAAACCAAAAACATTTCTGAAGCCAGTAAACAAGGGCAACATACAACGACTTTTGCCGAAATGTATGATTTGTCTTTTAATGCAAAAATTATCGATACTCCGGGAATTAAAGGTTTTGGAATCGTGGATATGGAGAAAGAAGAAATCAGTGGTTATTTTCCTGAATTTTTCAAGTTAAAAGATCAATGTAAATTCAATAATTGCCTGCATAAAGAAGAACCTCATTGTGCTATTAAGGCAGCTTTAGAAAGAGATGAGATTGCCTGGTCACGCTATAATAGTTACTTGAAGATTCTGGAAGGTGATGATGAAAATTATCGTACGGATTCTTATGATGAAGATCGAAAAGCAAGTGACGAACTGAGGAAATAGTCGTTTACATCTTAAATACAGTGTTTTACACTTTATAGAGATCATTTTACTATCAAAATAAACAGTATCAATTTTTTTAAACACCAATAAAAAATAGTATTATTGTAGAGATGCACAGTAGTGCATCTTTTTTTTTATAATTGAAATTTAGGTAATATGAGAATTGTTGTTCAAAGAGTTTCAGAAGCATCAGTAACAGTTGAAAATAATAAAATAGCAGACATTCAAAAAGGATTGTTGGTATTAGTTGGAATTGAAGAAGCCGACACTCAGGAAGATATTGATTGGCTTGTTGGAAAAATTATAAAAATGAGAATTTTTGGTGATGAAAATGATGTCATGAACTGCTCAGTTCAAGATATCGATGGCGATATTATAGTTGTAAGCCAGTTTACACTTCATGCTTCTACAAAAAAAGGTAATCGTCCTTCTTACATAAAAGCAGCAAAACCTGAATTTGCAATTCCTATGTACGAGAACTTTGTAAAATCATTAGAAAAAGATTTTAATAAAAAAGTACAAACCGGAATCTTTGGTGCTGATATGAAGGTTAATCTCTTAAATGATGGGCCTGTAACGATTTTAATGGATAGTAAAAATAGGGATTAAAAAATAATTAAAGAAAGATTAAAAAAAAATTAGACGAGTGTTAAGGGTTTCTAAAAATAATATATATTTGGCGAAATTACTTACTAAATGAAAGCTCCCGTTTTTGCGTTACTTTTCTTCTTTATTACGCTTATTTCTTCTGCCCAAAAAGGTGAATATCCCGTTTCAAAAATTTCCGATAGTCTTAAAGAAAATGCCAATGCCATAGTTCGTTTGGATCAAATGGATATTATCATTGCTTCTCAGCGCAGTATGACTTTGAAAACACAGACAGTCGTAACGGTTTTAAATGAGAAAGGCCTTGGCGATATCAATGCTTATCAACACTATGATAAAACAACCAGCATAAAAAGCATCGAAGCAGTTGTTTATGACGAACTTGGTAATGAAATTAAAAAGATTAGAAGAAAAGATTTTAAAGATCGAAGCGCAGTAAGCGGAAGCACTCTTTTTTCAGACAGTAGAGTAATTTATTTAGATTATACTCCAATTTCGTATCCATTTACGATTGCATATTCCAGCGAAGTCGAAACTTCAAACACTGCTTTTATTCCAAAATGGTATTTTTTAAGCGGTTATAATGTAAGTATAGAGAAATCCATTTTAAATGTTTCTTATCCAAATAATTTGGGATTTAAAAAGAAAGAATTTCAATTTTCTGATTTTAACATAAAAAAAACTGTAGATAGCGATACAAAACTTAGTTATGTTTCAGTAAATATTTTAGCTAGAAAAGCAGAGGATTACAGTCCTTCGACAGAAGATCTTTTTCCTAAAGTTATGATGGGATTGGAGCATTTTCACTTAGAAGGTGTAGACGGAACTGCTACAACATGGGAAGCATTTGGTAAATGGTACAGCGAAAAAATTCTTGCAGGAACAACAGTTTTGCCCGAAGAAACAGTAGCTAAAATAAAAGCATTGGTTGGTGATGAAAAAGATCCAATAAAGAAAGCGAAAATTATTTATGACTATGTTCAGAAAAAATCAAGATATGTAAATATTGCGATTGGTATTGGAGGCTGGAAACCCATGCTTGCTTCTGATGTCGATCGATTAGGATATGGAGATTGTAAAGCATTGTCAAATTACACAAAAGCACTTTTGCAGACAGTCGATGTTCCTTCGTATAATACTATTTTATATGGAGATCGCTACAAATCAGATATTCAATCTGATTTTGTTTCGATGCAGGGAAATCACATGATATTGGCAATTCCAAATGGAAATCATTATACATTTCTTGAATGTACAAGTCAGGATGATCCATTTGGGTATCAAGGTACTTTTACGGATGATAGAGATGTTTTGGTAGTTAAACCAGAAGGAGGTGTAATTGTTCGAACTACAATTTATGCTGATCCGGGCAATACACAAAAAGATAAAGGTTTTTATGCTATTGATGAAAACGGAAACTTCTCCGGATCAATATCTGTTACTTCAGAAGGTTCACAATATAGTTCTAAATCTCAAATAGAAACTTTGCAACCAACAGAAAAAGAAGCTCATTATAAGAAATATTGGGATAACATCAATAATTTGAAATTGGGGAAAATAACTTTTAAAAACGACAAAGAAAATATTCGTTTTACCGAAGATGTTCAGATTAGTGCAATAAGCTACGCGACGATTTCAGCTAATAAAATGATTTTTGCAATTGATGCCTTTAATCAAAGTTCGGGTAATGTAAAAAGAATCCGAAATAGAAAGAATCCATTTCAAATTCAACGTGGTTATTTAGATACTGACGAAATCGAAGTTAATCTGCCAACAGGTTTTTCCATTGAATTTTTGCCTGCAAATTTTGAATTAAAAGGCAAATTTGGAGAATACAAAACTGAAATCATTAAAAAAGAGAATAACAAACTGACCTACAAACGCTCTATGTTTTTAAATAAGGGAAAATATTCAAACAAAGAATACGATGAATATCGCCTTTTTATGGAACAAGTGTCAAAAAACGATAATGCCAAAATTATATTAACCAAGAATTAATCAAGAACTAATCAAATGAAATTTATTAAACTTTTTAGTCTTTCAGTTCTTTTGTTGTTTATCTCAAAAGTAACAGCACAAGAATTTAAATTAGGAAAAGTTTCCATCGCAGAACTGGAACAAAAAGTGCATCCTAAAGATTCGTCTGCAGTTGCCGCAATATTGTATAAAAAAGGAGAAGTAAGAATTGAATACGATCAAAATGAGGGATTTGTTACCTTCACAGATGTTGAAACCAGAATTAAAATTTACAAAAAAGAGGGTTACGATTGGGCGACTCAAGCAGTTTGGTATTATAACCAAAGTAGTTTTAAGGAACGAGTGTTTTTTACAGATGCGGTTACCTATAATTTAGTAAATGGTAAGATCGAAAAAACAAAACTTAAAAGTGATGGTACTTTTGATGAAGTTTTAAATAAATACAGAGGACAAAAAAAGATTACAATGCCTAATGTTAAAGAAGGATCTGTAATTGAGTTTAGATATACAATTAAATGTCCAAGTGACAGAATAATCAGAGATTGGGATTTTCAAACCTCTATTCCAGTAAATTACTCTGAATTTTCGACTTTTATACCTGAATATTATGTTTTTAATTTAAGACAAAAAGGGTATATTTTTCCTAAAAGTTTTACGCAAAAAAATCCTAAGTCAATAGTTATAACCAATAAAGAAAGAGCTTCTGAAGGCCGTGTTACATCAACTACTTTTTCAACAGATAAGCTTGATTATGTAGAAACTCAGACGACATTTAAAGCAGTAGATTTTCCGGCTATGAAAGAGGAATCTTTTGTAAATAATATTGATAATTATCTTTCAAGTGTTGCACATGAATTGTCTATGATAAAATATCCTAATTCAACAATGAAAGAATATTCAACAGATTGGAATTCGGTAGTTAAAACGATATACGATTATGATGATTTCGGACCTGAATTGAATAAAACAGGATATTTTGAAGATAATCTAAAAACGCTTCTGGCAGGAAAAAATACTCCTGAAGAAAAAATACAAACAATTTTAAGTTATGTACAATCCAATGTAAAATGGAATGGTTACATGGGCTATAGTTGTGACAGTGGAGTTAAAAAAGCATATAAGGAAAAAACAGGAAATATAGCAGATATCAATTTAATGCTTACAGCTATGTTACGTTATTCCGGTTTAACAGCAAATCCGGTTTTAGTAAGTACGCGTTCAAACGGAATCGCGTTGTTCCCAAATAGAAATGCTTTTAATTATGTAATTGCAGCAGTTGAAACAGAGCAAGGAAATATTTTAATTGATGCAAGTGAGAAATTTTCTACTCCAAATGTCTTGCCTTTAAGAGTTTTAAACTGGTCTGGAAGATTGATTAGAAAAGATGGTACATCTCAAGAAATTGATTTAATGCCAAGAAAACCATCTAGCGACAATGTTTTTATGAATTATAGTATTGATGCTGACGGTAAAGTTACCGGAAAAACCAGAAGACAAAGTACAGATTATAATGCGATGATTACCAGAGATAATATGAGTAGTGTAAAAGAAGAAGAATATCTGGAGAAACTTGAAAATTTAAATAATAAAATTGAGATTAGCGAATATGTCAGAACAAACGAAAAAGACATTTTGTTGCCAACAATAGAAACATATTCATTTACAGGAAATAATTTGTGTGAGGTAATTGGAGGGAAAATCTATGTAAGCCCGATGTTGTTTTTTACCAATGATAAAAATCCATTTAAACAAGAAGTTCGCGAATATCCGGTAGATTTTAGTTACCCGTTTTTAGATAAATACAATATTACAATTCAAATTCCAGAAGGATTTGCTGTTGAAACTTTGCCTGCACCGGCAATTCTTAATATGGAAGATAATTTAGGAACTTTTAAATTTAATATTGCGGCCAGTGGTACTTCATTACAGTTGAGTATCGCACATCAAATAAATGATGCTGTGGTTTCTGCTGAAAAATATGAAATGCTAAAAGAATATTACAAAGTAATGATTGCCAAAGAAACAGAGAAAATAGTTTTAAAGAGAATATAAAATGAAATTTCAAAGTATAGTAATCGTTTTTTTATTTTCAATTTTAAGTGTTTCTAAAATAAATGCGCAAAATCAGGAATTAGGGAAAGTTACTATTGCTGAATTACAGGAAAAAGTACATCCAAAAGATACTACAGCTCCCGCAGCAATTTTATTCAAAAAAGGAAAAACATTTTTGACTTATAATAAAGACAGAGGATTCTATGTAAACAATGTTTATGAATTTAAGATCAAAATTTATAAAAAAGAGGGACTATATTGGGCAAATCAAAAAGCCAGTTTCTATATTGGATATGAAAGTTTAAACGAAGACAGAGTTGACTTTTCAGATGCGGTGACTTATAATTTGGAAAACGGAAAAATTGTAAAAACGAAACTTGACAATCAAGGTAGTTTTACAAAAAATATAAATAAATACTGGAGCGAAAAAATAATAACGTTGCCAAATGTAAAAGAAGGCTCAATAATAGAATACAAATATGTTCATAGATCCGAAAACATTGTTAAGCTTCCGGATTTTCAAATTCAGTATGACGTTCCGTTAAATTATTTCGAGTATAAAACTGAAATTCCGGAAATGTATATTTATAAACCAATTTTGATTGGCAGACTTCCAATAGTTACTGATTCCAAATTGATTAATGCAGGTCAAAGTTTTGAAAACGAACACAATCAAACTGCCAGACTTTCTTACAGACAAATTAATTCGATCTATTCAGGAAAAGATATTCCGGCGCTTACAGAAGAACCTTATGTAAATAATCCCATTAATTACAGAGGATCGATTCAGCATGAATTAGAAAGAATTAGATATGTCGATCAACCGGATAAAGATTATACAGTTACCTGGGAAGGCGTAGCAACAACAATTTTTAAAGATGAAAATTTCGGAAAAGAACTTAATGAAAGAAGTTTTTTGATGGAAGATGTAAAGCGATTATTAGCAAATGTTGAAGCGCCAAGCGAAAGATTAGATATCATCTTTAAGTTTGTTCAAAATAAAATGAATTGGGACGAAACCAGAGGATGTTATACTGATAAAGGTGTTGTAAAAGCTTATAAAGATCAGACTGGAAATGTAGCTGAAATTAATTTCATCCTGATTGACATGCTTAAAATTGCCGGTATAGACGCAAATCCTGTTTTGGTTAGTACAATCGAAAACGGAGTTCCGGTTTATCCAACGCGTACCGGATTTAATTATGTAATTGCCGCTGCCGAAATCGACGGAAAGCAAATACTTCTGGACGCAACTCATAAATTTACTGCGCCTAATATTTTGCCATTAAATGTTTTAAATTGGAAAGGGCGATTAATCAAGAAAGATGGTACTTCCCAAGAAATTAATTTGGATCCCGTTACTCAATCTCGCGAAATATCCAGTTTGATGGTTAAGATGGATGCCAAGGGAAAAATGGAAGGGAAAGTCAGAATTCAAAGAACAGATTATGAGGCTTATGATTTTAGAGTTCGAAATGCAGACAAGAACGAAGAAAGTTATCTTGAAAAATTTGAAGAAGAATTAGGCGATTTAAAAATTTCAAATTATACCATTGAGAATAAAAAGACAAATTTATCGGGTCCGGTTTTAGAGACTTTTTCTTTTACGTCAGAGAATCAATCGGATATAATTAAAGATAAAATTTTTATAAATCCGTTATTGTTTTTTACCAGAACTAAGAATCCTTTTAAACAGGAAAACAGACAAATGGCTATTTATTTTGGATATCTTACAATGGAAAGATTTACTATAAATTTAGAAATTCCCGAAGGTTATATGGTAGAGTCATTACCATCTGCTGTTCGTGTTACCTTAGGAGATAAAGAAATAGTATTCTCATTAAACATTTCAAGTGATGGAAATAAAATTCAAATTTTGAGTACAAAAGAAATTAACAGTAGTATTTTTGCAGCTGACGCATATCAGGGATTAAAGGATCTCTTTCAGAAAATGATTGCAAGTCAGAACGAAAAAATTATTCTTAAAAAAATTTAATCATGGATTTGAAAAATGCACAACTTGATGTTGATATCTGGATAAAAGAACACGGAGTTCGCTATTTTAACGAATTGACCAATATGGCACAACTTACAGAAGAAGTTGGCGAAGTTGCCAGAATTATTGCACGCAGATATGGCGAACAATCTGAGAAAGAAAGTGATAAAAATAAAGATTTAGGAGAAGAATTGGCTGATGTTGTTTTTGTAGTATTATGTCTTGCCAACCAAACAGGAATTGATTTACAAGCTGCTTTTGATAAAAAAATGGATTTAAAATCGGTTAGAGATAAAGACCGTCATAAAAACAACGATAAATTAAAATAATTGTGAAATATCACTCATAAGCTTTGAATTATGAGTTTTGAATTTTGAATTATGAGTGTGGAGTGGTAAATTGCGTGGCGAATTACGTTTCTAATCATTCCTAATTCATAATATACAATTTACAATTTAAAAAATGAATTTACTACTCCAGACAACTCAACATAATTTACAAGGACAAATTGCAGTAACAGGATCAAAAAGCGAAACAAATCGTTTATTGTTGCTAAAAGCATTATTTTCAAATATTACATTGGCAAATACTTCAAATTCTGATGATAGCGAAGTAATGCAAAAAGCCTTAATTGGAAATGACGAAATTGTAGATATTCATCACGCAGGAACGGCAATGCGATTTTTGACAGCTTATTTCGCGGTTAATGAAGGTCGCGAAGTAGTGATGACAGGTTCTAGCAGAATGCAGGAACGCCCGATAAAAATTTTAGTGGAAGCTTTAGGACAATTGGGAGTTGAGATTTCTTATGAAAAAGAAGAAGGTTATCCGCCAATTAGAATTAAAGGAAAAAAAGTAACCGCTTCAAAAGTTACTTTGGCAGCAAATGTAAGCAGCCAATATATTTCGGCACTTTTACTTGTGGCTTCAAAATTAGAGAACGGTTTAGAATTAACATTAGAAGGAGAAATTACTTCGATTCCATATATTAAAATGACTTTGGCTTTGCTAAACGATTTAAATATTCAAACCAGTTTTGAAGGAAATGTGATTAAAGTTTTTCCAAAATCTGAAGTTGCAACCAAAGAAATGGTAGTAGAATCAGATTGGAGTTCAGCATCTTACTTCTTTAGTTTGGTGGCTTTGGCAGATACAGCTTCAATCACTTTAAGCAGCTACAAGGAAAACAGTTTACAGGGAGATTCAGAATTAGTTTCACTTTATGAGAAATTAGGAGTGAAGACTACTTTCCAAGACAATAAAATGACTTTGGTAAAACAAGAAAATTTTAAATTCGAAACTGTAAAATTTGAGTTAAATAATACACCAGATATTGCACAAACCATTGTGGTAACTTGTTTAGGTTTAGGAATTGGTTGTCATTTAACTGGTCTTCATACTTTAAAAATCAAAGAAACAGATCGACTGGAAGCACTTAGAATTGAGCTGACAAAATTGGGAGCAAATATTTCGGTTACTAATGATAGTTTGACTTTAACAGCATCAGAAAATATCAATCATAATGTAAAAATTGCCACTTACAACGATCACCGTATGGCAATGGCATTTGCACCTTTAGCTTTAAAAGTGCCAATTATTATCGAAAATGCTGAAGTAGTTTCTAAATCATATCCTGATTTCTGGAACGATTTAAAAGTTTTAAACTTCCAAGTTTCAGAATTGTTTTAAACCATGTAAGTGATATAAGTTCATTTAAATAAGCATAATTTGAATAGCCTCCAGTTTTAACTGGAGGTTTTTTTATGTGCAAACTGTTTGGCTTTAGCCAAATAAAAACACATACATTTTTTTGATGAATCCAAATTAAATGAACTTATATAACTAATATGGTGAAATCCTAATTTTTTTATGTTGTCAAAACACCACTAAATCAACGACTTTTGAAAATAAACATCAAAACACTTGACAACGCCTATCTCACAGTCGTATATTTGCACACGATTAAAAATCAGGTATTCAAATAATCCTGATTGAAATCTATAACTCATAACTTTCTCAAATGAAATTATCACATTTTCAGTTTAATTTACCGAAAGAACTTTTAGCGGAATTCCCGGCAGAAAATAGAGACGAATCTCGTTTAATGGTAATCGATCGTCAAAAACAAACTATAGAACATAAAATGTTTAAAGATGTTATCAATTATTTTGATGACGGAGACGTTTTGATTCTTAACAATACTAAAGTTTTTCCTGCACGTTTGTACGGAAACAAAGAAAAAACAGGAGCAAGAATTGAAGTTTTCTTATTAAGAGAATTAAATTCAGAGCAACGTCTTTGGGACGTTTTAGTTGATCCGGCTAGAAAAATCCGTATTGGAAACAAACTTTATTTTGGTGACGACGATTCATTAGTTGCTGAGGTAATTGACAATACTACTTCTCGTGGTAGAACTTTACGTTTTTTATATGACGGTTCTTACGAAGAATTCAGAAATAAATTGACAGAACTTGGAGAAACTCCAATTCCTAAATACATCAATAGAGAAGTAACTGCAGAAGATGCTGAAAGATACCAAACTATTTATGCAAAAGAAGAAGGAGCTGTAGCTGCACCAACTGCTGGTTTACACTTCTCAAAACACCTTTTGAAAAAATTAGAAATCAAAGGAGTTAATTTTGCTGAAGTAACATTACACGTTGGTTTAGGAACTTTTAATCCAGTTGAGGTTGAAGATTTATCTAAACACAAAATGGATTCTGAGGAATTGATTATTAATCAGGAAGCATGTGATATTGTAAATGCTGCAAAAGCAAGCAGAAAACGTATTTGTGCTGTTGGAACAACTTCAATGCGTGCAATTGAAAGTTCTGTTTCTTCTCAAAATACTTTAAATCCTTATGAAGGATGGACAAATAAATTTATTTTCCCTCCTCATGATTTCAGTATTGCAAACTGTATGATTACAAATTTCCACACACCAAAATCAACATTATTAATGATGATTTCTGCTTTCTGTGGACATGATTTAATGAAAAGAGCATACGAAGAAGCAATCAAAGAAGGATATAAATTCTATTCTTACGGAGATGCAATGTTGATTCTTTAATTAGAATTTATCTTATAAAGAGACCCGACAAGTTTTTTAAAACCTGTCGGGTTTTTTGTTTTTTAATAGTTTTGTTTCAAGTTTCAAGTTTCAGGTTTCAAGTTCGTTGTGAAATATTAGCCGCAAAGTCTACAATTTTTTTACTTCAACCTTTGCGAACTTTATATGTTTAAATACTAAGCAAAAGAAGACTTTGCGTGCTTTGCGGTAAATCACACAAAGTATATCAACGTTAAACTTGAAACTTGAAACCTGAAACTTGAAACATTTTCCTATTTTTACGCTTCAAAACAAAAAAGATGACTTTTCAAAATACACGCGAATTTGCACGAGAGTTTGATTCGCAAGACACACTAAATCATTATCAGGATCAATTTATTTTTCCAAAAGTAAATGACAAACGAGTTATTTATTTTACAGGAAATTCACTTGGATTACAGCCAAAACGTACCAAAGCTTACATCGATGAAGTAATGAACGATTGGGCAGATCTTGCAGTCGAAGGGCATTTTTATGCGAATAAACCATGGTGGGATTATCAGGAAAGATTTGCAGAACCATTGAGTAAAATAGTTGGTGCTTTGCCATCTGAAGTTACGGTAATGAATACTTTGACCGTAAATCTTCACTTATTAATGGTTTCTTTTTATCAGCCAAAAGGGAAACGTTATAAAATTATCTGCGAAGAAAAAGCATTTCCTTCAGATCAATATATGTTTCAGAGTCAGGTTCATTTTCACGGTTATAAAACAGAAGATGCAATTGTAGAAATTAAACGTCGCGAAGGAGAACATAACATTCGCCTTGAAGATGTTCTTGCAAAAATTGAAGAAGTTGGTGATGAACTGGCTTTAGTTTTAATTGGAGGAGTAAATTATTATACCGGACAAGTTTTCGATATTAAAACAATTACCGAAGCAGGACAAAAAGCCGGAGCAAAAGTAGGTTGGGATTTGGCACACGCTGCCGGAAACATCAAACTTGAACTTCATGATTGGAATGTAGATTTTGCTGCTTGGTGCAGTTATAAATATATGAACTCAGGACCAGGAAATGCTTCTGGTTGTTTCGTTCATGAAAAACATCATAATAATCCTGACTTACCAAGATTTGCAGGTTGGTGGGGACATAATAAAGAGCGCCGTTTTAAAATGGAACCTAATTTTGATCCTGTTCACGGAGCTGATGGCTGGCAGATTAGTAATTTACCCGTACTTTCTTTAGCGCCTTATTTAGCATCTGTAGAAATGTTTGCAGAAGTTGGAATGGATGCCTTGATTAAAAAAAGAGATCATATTACCTCATATTTAGAATTCATATTGCACGAAATTGATAAAGAAGTAAAAGGTAATTTCGAAATCATTACACCTTCAAATCCAACAGAAAGAGCTTCTCAATTGTCTGTTTTTTTACATGGAGAAGGAAGAAGTTTATTCGACTATCTCATGAAAAATGGTGTAATTACAGATTGGCGTGAACCAAATGTAATTCGCCTTGCGCCAGTTCCTCTTTATTGTTCTTATGAAGATATGTTTGATTTTGGACAAATTCTTAAAAGAGGAATTTTAGGTTAATAGAAGCATATTAATCTCGCAAAGACGCTAAGTCGCAAAGTTTTTTTAAGGCAGTGCTTAAGTACTGTTTGTCATTTCGAGGAACGAGAAATCTCCACGAGAAACTCCGTAAAAAGAATCCAATCTTTGGCGAGCTTCTCGTGGAGATTTCTCGTTCCTCGAAATGACATAAAATGAGAAAAAAACTTTGCGACTTTGCGTCTTTGCGAGATTTTTTATAAATACAAAAGAAAAACCTCCGAAAATAAAAAATCCGTTTTAAATCCACGTCTTGCGTTAGCAATCCGTTTTATCCGCGTCCCAAATACGTTGCAATCTTCAAATTCTGTAACCATTAAACAAAATCATGTAACTTCAACAAAAAGGATCTTCTTTACTTTGTAGTGTAATAATTTAAAAACTACAATCATGAAAGCCATATATATATTATTCGCCGCTTTATCAATCGTTTCTTGTCAAAACCAAGGACAAGGGAAAGAAGATATCAATAAAGCAAAACAAGCTAGTATTGATTCAATGAAAGTTGAAATAAACCGACAAAAAGTTATTGATTCAATGCGAACAGAAATGGCCAATTTAAGAGAGGAAAGAAAAGTTGAATCTCAAAAAGTAGTAGTAGTACACCAACAAGCTGATGGAACTGCAACAACAACTACGACCAAAAAGAAAGGTTGGAGTAATACAGCTAAAGGAGCCGTAATTGGTGCAGGTGTTGGAGCTGTTACCGGAGCCGTGATCAGTAAGAAAAAAGGTGAAGGAGCTATAATTGGTGGTTTGGCCGGAGCTGCGGTTGGTACCGGAACCGGAGCAATTATTGACGGAAGTAAAAAGAAAAAAGAATAGATCTTATAAGTTCAAAATAAAAAAATCCCGATTCAGAATCTTGAATCGGGATTTTTGTTTTATGCTACTTTTAAAATTGGAATATCAATTTTAGTTAATTCTGATTTATAAAATTCAAAATCTCTTTTTATCTTATTTAAATCTTCTTTAAAATAAATCGCAGGAGAAAGTAACGTTTGATAATATTCAATTCCTTCCAGAATATTCGCTTTAAAAGTATTCCATTTTTTTAGTTGCGCATTAGTGATTTCTCCCGAAATAGAATCAATTTCATTTCTGAAGTAATCAATGTACATTTTTAATTCTTTCACAAAAACATTTGGTCTGTTTTCAGTTCTCAGAATCGATTTATTTCCATAAATATGACCCAACATATCAGACAAAGAAACTTCGTGGTCAAAATAAGCCATATTTGGTCCTGGACAGATAACAACACCTTGTGCTTGACCTTTTATCTTGATGTCGTTTTCTAAATAGGCAGCATTGGCTAAACCTACACATAAACATGATTTTTCGGTAATATCAAATTTTGCCTTTTCAAAAGCTTCATGAGAAAGCGTGTTTTTTATGATTTCTAATTCGTCCAGTTTAAGATCCTGAAATTTTTTAGAAGCTGTACAAATTCCTTGTGGATCGTATTCTTTACTTAAAGCAAGGAATTTTTTAGGACAAGAACTTCCTGCTTTATTTTGCTCAATCCTTTTTTGTTTTACAATTTCATTTGTAGTTCCTCTTAAAGTATTAAACGGAACTCCCAAAGGAGAAATGTGACTCAAATATAAATCTTCTTCCTTAGCGTTCATCAATAATTCACGAGTCGCTTTATCTACAGAAGTTGCTTCCGGAACCAATAAAAATGGAGATCCCCAACCAACAGAATCTACTTTGTAATTTTCTAATAAAAACTCATGCTCTTCAGAAGTTCCTACGCCGCCCTGAACAGTAATTTTTAGCGGTAAAGGATTCTCAGGCGCGTAAGCTTGTTTTTGCTGTAATACTTTTGTCATCAATTCATGTGCGGATGAAATAAGTTGATCCTTTTTTTGCTTAAATTCTTCCAGAATCGGACCTAATAAAAGTCCGTCTGTAGCAAAAGCATGTCCGCCACAATTTAGTCCGGATTCAATGCGATATTCTGAAACCCAAAGTCCTTTTTTGGCTAAGAAATTTCCCTGAATCATTGCAGATCTAAAATCACTTACTTTTAAAATGATTTTCTTCTTAAGTTCATTATTTGGATTTGGAAAGAAATCTGAGAAATTTTCGAAATAGCTATATAATCTCGGATTCATTCCCGCAGAAAGTACCACTGAAGATTCCAGATTGCTATTTGCAAAACCTCTTAAAGCAGCATGTGAATCATTAAACTCAATTGGAAGTTGTTCGTCTTTATCGAAATTATCTTTATCCAGTTTTGTCATGATATTTACATCAATTAAACCTGGCGAAAGATGGGATTCAATATAGTTCTGAATGTTTTCTTTAAAAGAAATTCCATCATCCAATAAATTCTGAAACCCTTTTTTGATGTCTGATGTATTAGGCAACATCGCAATATAATTTTCTACGGCAGTTTTACTTTCGATTAATTCCGCTTTAAAATTGTCGAATTTTTGTTTTACAATTTTGTCTACTAAATTAAGATAAGAAGTAATTCTTTGTGCTCTGTAATCCTGAATTTTTTGGCTGATTTCTTCGTACGGAAAATTGAATTTCGTACTATAAAAATTACGCATCTTTTCAATCAAATCATCGTCTGCAATAGAAACAACAGATGAAATACCGTATTGCGCCACTCTAATTGGGCTGTCAATTGTATATGCGAGTCCCATTACAGGAATATGAAAAGTGTGTAAAGGCTTTTTTGTCATTTGTTTTAAAATTAAAATAGAAACAAATGTTAGAAAAAGAAATTACTTAAAACCTGATAATTGTCAGGTTTGTAAAATGTTAGAGAGATTTTTTGCAACGAATTCACGAATTATTTTTGAATAACTGCACTTCTGTAAAATCCTATTATATGTGAGATGTCGTGTAGTTACCTTTGTCAAAGTTTAAAACTTTGACAAAGGTTTGCGTAATCTTGATAATCTCATTCTTCAAAATGACAAAGATTATTGATACATCTTCAAGAAAATCAAATCAAAATTTTCTTTAAAGATTCCGCGATACTTCTCCATAAAAAGTTGTAAAATGATTTCTCAGGAATACGATCCAGTTCGACATCTGCTTTTTTGCTTTTGTCGCCGGAATCATTTTTCAGCAATAAATTAGCAACAGCAGTTTTTAATTTTGCCTCTTTTTCACGATCTTTCTTTTTGAATAATTTTACTTTTAAATCTTCATAATCAAGTGTTGCATTTCCTTTGGCGCTGTTATCATTTCCATAAAAATTAAAATGATATTTATTGAATTTTCCTGTAAAAGAAGTGTTTATGTATGGTTTTGTAAATCGTTCCATTGCCACAACATTAAAATTGGAGATCGTTCCCTGAATGTGAAAACTATCTTTTTGATTCAATACATTAAAACTCCAATTGACATTTAAAGGCGATGTTTTCATAAATTGACAATTCACTTTTATCTTAACATCTGGTGTTTTTGTCAAACCAAAACCGCTTTTGAGATTGGTAACCTGCATGTTGAAATGATCGAAATTCAAAATTCCCGGACCTTTTGAGAAATCAATTTCTTCTTCGTAAACCAGTTTTGATTTAAGAATTTGTATGGTATCGATTTGAAGAGGAAATTTAATTTTTCGCAATAAAGCATTGTAAAGATATTTTTTACTCAAATCATCTTTTGGGATTTTGTTTCGATAGATATTAGCGTCAACATGATTGGCAACAATTGAATTTGCTTTAAAAAAGAAACGCTCATTTTTAAATCCCCAATCCATTTTTTCAATATCGGCGGAATCCAATTTTATCGTGTAAATGTCTTTTTCTTTATCTAGTTTCTGAACAAATTCCTTACGATTAAATTCAGGCAAATAAGAGAAATTTCGAATTCTTAAAAAGTTATTTTCCGTGCTGATTTTACCAATATTCAAATGATAAAATGCATTTGGTTTATAATATAAACTATCGCAAATCAAAACATATTTTTCAAAATGCATTGGAATTTTCTGTTTTAGTGTAACATCAGAAATTAAAATACCTTCCAATTTCAAAATAATATTTTTGATGCTCAGAATTGGTTTGTCGTTTTTTAGCGAAACTACATCGACACTTCCTTCATTTAAATAAATATTCGAAACAGCAATTATTTTTCGGAAAGGTTCGATTATTTCGGTTTTAATACTTTTACGATTATTTATAAGTTTTTCATCTTTTTTGTACAAGATTACTCTGGCTTTATTAATCGTGATACTTTCGGCCTGAATGATATCACGAAAAGCTAAATCCCAAATATTAAAATGTTTGATTGTAATGGATTCGATTTTCGAAAAGATTCCGGTTTTTGTTTTACTGTTTTCCAATTGATTTTTTGGATGAACCAATAAAGTTTGGGCATAAATATTTCTGGACCAAAGCGAGACTTCGATTTTTTCGTAATTAATATGATAAGCCGTTTTATTTTTCTGGTCTATAATAATTGGTAATTGTTTTTTTATCCAATAATTAAGACCAATATTGACTAAAATCACAAAAAGAAACAGAGAAATTATGCAGATTGCTATTTTTTTATAGACAGACATTTATAGTATTGATTTTAAATACATAAATTTAGACTTTTAAAAGCGATGTTTCTTACAGGATTTTAGCTTTAAGTTACATCATTACGGAATCATTTATTATTATACTTTTTTATAAATATGAGAAAAATTAAAAAAATTCTGCTGGTTTTATTCGTATTGATTGTTGTTCTCGGAATAGGTTTATGTGCCTATATTTTTCATTTGAAACCTAAATATGAAGGAGAAGTTCAATTGAAAAATCTCCAGAAAGAAACCACTGTTTATTTTGATGATTTTGGTGTTCCTCATATTTATGCCGATTCTGAAAAGGATGCCATGACAGCTTTGGGTTATGTTCATGCGCAGGAAAGATTATGGCAAATGGAATTACTTCGAAGAATTGCGCCTGGAAAATTGTCTGAAATCTTTGGATCTGTTGCGCTTAAAAATGATAAGTTTTTCTCCGGAATTGGTATAGAAGAAGCTTCGGTGAAAGCCATTGCCAAGTTAGATAAAAACAGTCAGAGTTATAAAATGACAATGGCTTATCTGGATGGAATTAATCAATATTTAGACGAAGGACCAACACCGGTTGAGTTTACTGTGGTTGGCGTGAAAAAGGAAAAATTCACGATAAAAGACGTTTATAATATTTTTGGATATATGTCTTTTAGTTTTGCAATGGCTCAAAAAACAGATCCATTATTGACTTTTGTTCGAAATAAATACGGAGCTGAATATTTGAAAGATTTAGGAATTAACGGTGAATTTAATACTACGAAAATTAAAATCTCAAAAGAGAATATTGAAGAATATACTTCGATTTCAAAATCTGTCGCAGCGCTATTGGACAATTCTCCAATTCCTCCATTTGTGGGAAGTAATAGTTGGGTTGCAGGACCTCATAAAACCAAAAGCGGAAAGGTGATTTTTGCAAACGATCCGCATATTGGATTTTCGCAACCGGCAACTTGGTACGAAGCACATTTGGTAACGCCTGATTTTGAATTGTATGGTTGTTATTTGGCTGGAACTCCTTATCCGTTATTGGCTCATAATCGTAATTATGCTTATGGATTGACAATGTTCGAAAATGATGATATTGATTTTTATGAAGAAAAGAATAAGGCGGGAGATACAAATCAATATGAGACTCCAACTGGTTTTGCAGCGTATGAATCTATAAAAAAGACAATAAAAGTAAAAGATACTTCGGATGTAGTTTTGACGGTTAAATCAAGCCGACACGGACCAATTATGAATGATTTGTTAGAACGTTTAGATAAAAAAAATCCAATTGCGATGTCTTGGACTTATACACAACAACCAATTCAGATTCTTGATGCAGTTTATGGACTTTCACACGCTAAAAGTAAAGATGATTTTAGAAAAGCAGTGCAATTGGTTGCTGCACCGGGATTGAATGTAATGTATGGCGATGCGAAAGGAAATGTTGCTTGGTGGGCGACAGGAAAACTTTATAAACATGACAAAGGTGTTAACACGTTTCTTATTTTAGATGGTGCAAGCGGCAAAGATGATATTAAGGAATATCTTGATTTTTCTAAGAATCCGTCTTCCGAAAATCCAAAATGGGGTTATGTTTATTCGGCAAATAATCAGCCGGAAGCGATAGATGGTTTTTTATATCCGGGATATTATTTGCCGGAAGATCGTGCAAAGAGAATTTCGGGTTTAATGGATGCAAAATCTGATTGGGATAAAGAAACAATTAGTAAAATGATTTTTGATAATACTTCTCCAATTGCGCCGGGCGTGGTTCAGAGTTTGATTTCGAATGTAAATAGTAATTCTGCTTCAGCAAAAGAAAAAGAAGCTATCAATGTTTTGAAATCATGGAAAGGAACAAATAATCTAGAAGATGTTGCGCCAACGATTTACAATAAATGGGTTTATTTGTATTTGAAAAATACTTTTGAAGACGAAATGGGCGAGGATAATTTTAATTTATTTCTGGATACTTCTTTAGGAAAACAAATTATTGCCAGACAAATTGAAAATGAAAACTCCGTTTGGTGGGATAATATTAAAACTAAAAACGTAAAAGAAAATAGAAGTGATATTGTTTCGAAATCATTTCACGAAGCTATTGCTGCGCTTGAGAAACAATTTGGCAATCAAATTAATGATTGGAACTGGGGAAAAGCTCATACTGTAGAACACGAACATCCGTTAGGAAAAGTGGCTGCATTACGTAAACTTTTTAATGTTGGACCTTTTGCAGCTCCGGGTTCAAATGAAGTGATAAATAATCAGTTCTTTGGATTTAATAAAGAAGGGAAATATCATGTAAAAGGTGGACCTTCGACCAGAAGAATTGTCGATTTCTCAGATATTGAAAATAGCTGGAGTATTTTGCCAACCGGACAATCAGGAAATCCGTTTAGTAAACATTATGATGATCAGGCAGAAATGTACAATGCCGGAAAATTTAGAAAAATGAAATTGAATAAAGAGGAAATTATAAAAACTTCGACAAAATTAATTCTGAAACCGAAAGGAGAGTAGAGTTTTTTGTTTCAGGTTTTTTGAAGTTTCAGGTTTCAGGTTTTCATCTTGTGTGATCTTTGTCAAAGTTTAAAACTTTGACAAAGATTTGGAGAACCTCAGAACCTTTACTTAGAAATATATCTTCCGCGAACAATATCATTTGCAAATATTTCAAGATTATAGGCAAGTGCATCATTTGTTGTCATTGCATTTGTAGTTTGAAATGCTGTGTCGTTTTGATACGCTTTTAATAAAGTTTCCAGATCTATTTCATTATAAAATGCAAACATATTATAAACGGCATCTCTGAAGTTTTTGTAATTGATGCTTTCTGTAGTTTCAAGTGTTTTTTGATCGTTCCATTTTTCTGCAGTAGCGGCTTCGTTTATGGTAGCTAAGCAAAAATCGATAACGTAATTTTTGTAATGTGCTGCTTCAACAATTTTGTCAATTATAATTTTATTTTGTTGTGTTGGCATTGCTACTTTTGGCGCAGAAGTCTGAGAAATAGCAACAACCGGAATAAACATGCATACTAATAACACTAAAAGAGTTTGCTTCTTTAATTTTTTCATAGGTTATAATTTGGTATCAAATACAGCTTTTTCAGCTATAAAAATTAGATTTGTTTGGGCAGCGCTAAAGTAGTTTTTTTATAGTAAATATGGAATCGGAAAATGCAATTTCAAACAAAAAACTCCGAAAGTTTTGGTCATAAACCAGAACTTTCGGAGTTGGTAAGATTAGGATTACTGTTTCTGAATGTTAAAACTTAGAAGTATTATTTTTTAGAAATTTCGTCAAGAACTTTTTTTCCGTTTTCGTTTGTTGGATCAAGCTCAACTGATTTTTTATAATTTACAATGGCTAACGTTTTATCGCCATCAGCAAGATAAGCTTCGCCTAAACTATCATAAGCATTTCCTGATTTTGGAAAAGTTTCTACATTGATTTTAAAAACTTCGATAGCTTCTTTCTTTTTTCCGGATTGCAATAATTGATATCCTACTTGGTTTATGTCGTTTTCTTTGATTCCGTAAGTTGGATCGCTTTTAAGTTTCTTATAAGTATTTGTTCCAACTGTGGCACCTTTTTCAGTGTAAACATCTAAAAGTTCAAATGCCATTGATTTTTTAGGCACATCAAAAGATTGATTGTATAGAATCGCTCTGATACTATTATTCATTTCGCTTAAAACAGTTCCACCAGTATTATTCAATAAAACAACTAAGTTTTTATCTGCCGGCATACGTGAAATAACGGTATTAAAACCATTGATTCCTCCACCATGTTCTATCACTTTTACTTTATCTGTTTTCTTTCCAACGGTTTCTTCGCTTGTAAACCATCCATAACCATAAAAATCATCTCCGCCTGTTGTGATGTAAGGTTTGAATAATAAATCCATTGATTTTGCCGAAAGTAATTTATTGGTATAAAGAGCCTGATCCCAAAGATATAAATCCTCCACAGTAGAATATAAAGAACCAGCAGCATACGGAATACTCATGTCGATAAATGAAGCATTACCAATGTTTTTTCCGTTTTTTTCATAACCTGCAGCTCTGTTTTTTATAATTACTTCAAAATGATCATAACCTGTATTAGCCATTTTTAGCGGAGTAAGAATGATTTCCTGTAAATATTGCTCGTATGTTTTACCCGAAACTTTTTCGATGATATACCCCAATAAAAAGTAACCTGAATTGCTGTATCTGAATTTTTCGCCCGGAGTAAATTCAAGAGGCAATTTATTGAACGTTTTTATAAAATCTTCCGGAGTGTAAGGATTACGGCTTTTATCTCTAAGGAAATTTGGAGCCGAAGTATAATTTGGAATTCCGGATGTATGCGTCAATAAATTATGAATCGTTATTTTGTCACCAGTTTCTTTTGGATAATCAGGTAAATAAGTGGTAATTGGCACGTCAAGTTTTAGTTTGCCTTCTTCTGCCAATTTAACGATTAGCAAAGCTGTAAATTGTTTACTTATTGAACCTAATCTAAATTTGGTGCTGGGCTGATTCGGAATATCCCATTCCATATTGGCTAAACCATATCCTTTTTTTAGAATAATTTTTCCGTTTTCAGCAATTAATGCAGATCCGTTAAATTGCCCGTATTCATTGTATTTGGTTAATAATTGGTCAATTTGTTTTGCTTTGTCCTGCGCAGAAACAGTAAGAGAGAACAGTTGCACAAAAAGGCAAACTGCAAGTAGTTTGATTGAATTTTTCATTTTGATTGATGATTAGTAATTAAGGTTAATTAAAGTGTTATTTGATTTTTTGATTTGATGATCGAAACTTTTTAAACGTCTGTAATTTAATTTCTTAAACGAAATTACAAATTAAAGCAATGCTTTGAACTATGCTATAATCTTAATAGACGACAAAAAAATCATTTGGTTTCACATTTAATCAATTTTTTTTCAAATTCCTTAATTACAATATTATCAGAACAGATTCTAAAAATTATTTTTTAATAGGTCTGTGCTCGTAACTTACAATTCGTTTTAATTTCCAATCATTATCTTTTCGTTCCCAGATATGAATAAACTTTGCGGTTCCTTCTGGTTTACCATCAAAATAGAAAGTATGCTCGCCTAATTGTACAGCACCAAAATCACCCAATTTATCAATTGTAGTCGAATTTAGTTTTCGGATCAATTTTTTAGACATTACACATTTTGAGATTAAAGATTTTATCTCATTTGCTTTAGAGGCATTTAATCCGGATCGGTCATCGTAGAATTCGATGTCGTCAGCAATTATTTTTTTGAAAAGTGTCGTGTCACATTGATTGAAGGCAACTGAAAAAAGTAAACTATCCATTTTGATAATTTCGGTTCTTAGAGCAGCCATTTTTAGAACATCTTTATTCGTTTGAGCAAAAGCGACCTGTGTTAAGAATATTAGGATAAGGATAAATAGTTTTATCATGAGTTTCATAATTTGAATTTTGTTAATGCCTTATTTTTTGACTCATGCTTATTTCGTTTCGATGTCAATTATTTTTTGACCGTTTTCACCTAAATAATGAGTAACTATTTTTTCATAAAGCTTATAACCATCGTCAACATTAGTAAAAATTACCACTCCTTGTTTTGTTTTCGGAAGTAATAAAAATATGGTTTGAACGCCTTTGTCCGCGCCGCCGTGAGAGAGCGCATAATCATTGTTTCCTAAATCGTAGATCTCAAAACCTAATCCAAAGTATTTGTTTTTCTTCGTGTCAACCTGATGCGATGTCATATCGTCAAAAACTTTTTTACTCAATCCATCGCTATTCATTATGCTGCATAAAAACGTTCCGTAATCTCCAATTGTTGTCAATAAATCATCGGCAGCATTTACTGTTTTGTTTTTAGTAGGTTCATAGGCATTTCCTTTGTTATCATATCCAATAGCATATCTTGAAACATCAGTTATGTCTTTCCATAAAAACTTAGTATCATTCATTTTTAGAGGTTGAAAAATTAACTCATCCGCTAATTGATCCAATGTTTTGTGGAATTTCTTTTCAAGTGCTTTTCTTAAATATTCTAATCCTTCGCCTGAATATTGGTATTTTGTTCCGGGTTTAAATTTAAAATCCAGTTTGCCGGATTCGTTCATAAATCTCCAGTTAGGGAAACCAGTTTGATGGCTTAAAATAATTCTTGTTGTTAGAAGTTTCGTATTTGGATCATTTGCAATATCCGGATCAGTCCAATATTTATAAAGCGGTTCGTCAAGATCCCATTTTCCTGAACTTACCAATTTTAGTGCTACAATTGCAGTTACTGGTTTTGTCAGGGAAGCAACGTTCCAAATCGTGTTATAAGGTGCCGAAACTCCTTTTTTAAGTTCACCAAATACCTTTACTTCTTGTAGTTTTCCGTTGTTGATAACACCAATTCCTAATGTTGGAATATTGTTTTGAGTCAGCCATTTTTCAATTTCCTGATCATTATCAAAAATATCCGATTTAGTTCCTGCAGTGTTAGCACTTTGATGATCGTAGCTAAAAGATCTTCTTAGTTTCCAGATTCCATTTTCTAAAATCCAGACATGGGTAAATCTTGCTGTGCTTCCAAATTTATCTTTTCCTTCTGGTGTAGTTTCAAAAAATTGATGAATTCCTACTTTTAGAGCACCGTACAGAACACCATTTTTGGACAATGGATAAATTTCGGTACTACCTGGTACTAAATCTCTTCTAGCTTGATATGTTTTGGTTGAACTACATAAACCTTTTCTAATGTTTTTTAGAAATAAGGCTTTATCCTGGATACTATCTTTGTCGTGATAAAATTCGAAATTGTTGCTTAGTAAGTTTTCAAACTGTGAAACGTCGCAAGTATTAAAGCCAACATTAAACAGAAGGCTGTCTCTTGACATTATGGTTTTGTATATTTCTGAGTTTTTTTGTTCTTGTGAAAAGCCAATTTGGAATTGGAAAAGCAGTATTCCAACTAAGATTGCTTTTAACTGGAAAATGGATTTGTTAATATTCATTTTGTGATTGATTTGATTGATTAATGATTTTGCAATATTAGTTTAATCGGAATTCACAAAATTGTACAAATGCGAAATCCTATCTTTTTTTTGAAAGAAAGTACAAATTTGAATTGAACATTTTTGGAGTTGTTTTGGTCACATCTTTAAACTTTTTTATAAAGTGTGACTGATCAAAATATTTATTATAAAGCGCTACATCCGTCAAGCTGAGTTTGTCCAGATTGGAGTTTACCATTTGATCGACTGATTTTCTGAATTTCAGAATCTGAATGTAATTTTTAATCGTAAGTCCGGTTGCCGTTTTAAATTTAATCTGTAATAATCGTTGTGAAACCTTTAAACTTTTTCCAATTTCGGAAACTGTGATTTCTTCCTTATGAAGTTTTATAATTTCACAGATCTTTTCGATTGCATTTTTAGCTGGATTAGAAAAGTTTAATTCTTCAAAATAAGTATTGAGTATATTTAGTAATTCTAAAATATCACTATTTAATCCCGAATCAATTTTGATTGCAAAAGGCAATTCCGTTTGATCAATTTTTAGAATAGAATCTGAAAAATTGGTCAAATCATAATTTGGAAACATCGAAAGTGTCCAGGCATGAAGCTGAATTATTGTAACCTTAGTTTTAGGCTGAATATTAACCAAAACCTTATTGGTCATTTGCGAACAAAAGTAAAACCCTTCGTTCATCGTGTATTTGTTTTTGCTGGTATGAACTTCTATCGTATTTCCGCTTACAATTGCTAGATTAAAACATCCATTTGGTAAAACAAGTTTGTTCTCAATCTGGCTTTCGCCGATGCTATTATCAAGACACCAAATTTTATTGACAAACCGTTCGCAATTTTTGCTGACATAATATTCTGAATATAGGTTCATATTTGTGTATTATGCTGGATTTTCGATTGATTTGTTAAAAGTAGTTTTTTATTATTACATCAAGTATAATGTATTTTAAAATGTAACAAAAAAGCAACGGTAAAATGGTTAATGAAAATTGAAACCATTCTTCAATTGAGGTAACTTCATTTGATTCTTCATCGACCCAAACTGAATTATATTTCTTTTTGAAATATAGATTTCGATTATTTTGTTTTAAAATATAATTATCGAAGTATTTATACATTATGAGGAATATCAAAAGATACATAGACAAGAAAGAAGTTTCTTTTCTGTTTTGTAGCATATTATCATTATATGCAATTAGTGCTAATATTGGAGTTAGGATTGAAAAATATAAAAATAAATTATAAGTTTTTTTATCTCGTAAAATTCTATGCGCTGGAGGATAGACAAAGGTAATATACCATATAAATGAAAATCCCATTAAAGAAGCAGTTAAGCTTATTGTTTCCATATTATAAAACTTGCTTTTGAGAAATTATTGATAGGGTTTTTAGCTAAAATATAAATTTTCAAATAAATTCAGAAAAATAATCTCGTTTAGTATTCTCCCATTCTTCTAAAATCACACTATAATAAACATCATCTTTACTTTTTCCTTCAGAATCGACATAGTTATTTCTAAAGATTCCTTCTTTTACAGCGCCTAGCTTTTCGATTGCTCGTTGTGATTTTTCATTTTCAAGATCTGCGCTGAATTGTATTCTCTTGAATTGAATGTTTTCAAAACCAAAATTTAGTAATTCGTATTTACAAGCTTTATTTAAACCCGTTCCCTGGAAGTCTTTTCCGTACCAAGTCCAGCCGATTTCACATTTTTGGCTTGCGTGATTTAGATAACCGTAACGCGTGCTTCCGGCAACTTTGTTCGTTGTTTTGTCAATTATTAAAAATGGATAACATATTCCTTCGGCTTTTTGTTTTAAAGTATTTTTGATGTAATTCTCGAAATCAGAATCATTTCTTACATACATTCCCATGTATTTCCAGATTTCGTCGTCAAAAATAATTTCTTTGAGTTCGATGTTTCTTTCATTTTCGAATGGAAGTAATAATACTCGTTCGTTTTCGAGAATGATATCAGATTGTAATAGTTCGCTTTTCATTGTGTTTAAGTATAATGTCGTTTAATTAAGTTTTTTTGATGTTGCAGATGATTTTCGCGCAAAGTCGCAGAGACGCAAAGTTTGTATAAAGCTAAAGATTAGAACGATTTAAATAAAATCTGTAGAATCTGCGTGAAACAAAAAAACTTTGCGTCTCTGCGACTTTGCGAGATTAGATCTTCAGCGAAAGTAGTCTTTTTCGGATTTCTAATAAATCAATAAAAACCAAAATTTGTTAAGAAACCTAGAGTTGCATGAGGGATAGAGGCGGTATCTCCCGATTTAGAAAAACAAGGCTTTTTAGCCGTAGTTTTTATTAATCTGGAATATAGCCGAAAGCCCGACCCGCTTTTTCTGCGGGTCATGCCCAGATTAATCATAAATATTTCCTTTATTTTTAAGCTCTTGTATAATTATTACTTATTTTTACGATCTTATATTTAGATTTTTCTTGATGCAAACTTCACTAAAAATTGCGGTTGTTGGTTCTGGATTAGTAGGATCGCTATTGGCAATTTATCTTAAAAAAGCAGGTCACACCGTTCATGTTTATGATCGAAGCCCTGATATTCGCAAAATTAATTTTTCGGGTCGTTCTATTAATCTGGCTATGTCCAATCGTGGTTGGAAAGCTCTTGATGCTGTTGGTGTTGGCGATTCGGTTCGCGAAATTGCAATTCCAATGGATAAACGTGCGATTCATTTGGTTGATAAACTGAATTTTCAGAATTACGGACAAGAAGGCGAGTCCATTTATTCGATTTCTAGGGGAACTCTGAATCGGAAAATGATTGATCTTGCTGAAGAAGCCGGAGCGGAATTTTTGTTTGACCAAAAAATATGGGATGTAACGCTAAGTGATGCAACTTTGCATATTGGCGAAACCGAAAGAGGTGAGTGGGAGGAGAAAAAATATGATATGGTTTTTGGTGCCGATGGTGCTTTTTCGAGAATCAGACACAGAATGCAACGCCAAAGCATGTTTAATTATTCGCAGGAATTTTTGAATATGGGATATAAAGAATTGAATATTCCGGCAAATGCAGACGCTACGCACAAATTAGATAAAAATTCATTTCATATTTGGCCTCGTGGCGAATATATGTTAATTGCGCTTCCTAATTTAGATGGAAGTTTTACTTGTACTTTATTCATGCCTTTTGAAGGGCAAAACTCGTTTGCGTCTTTAACAGATCGTAAAATGGTTGAAGATTTTTTTACGAAAAACTTCCCAGATTCGATTGAGGTAATTCCGAAGTTAGCAGAAGATTTCTTTAAGAATCCTACGAGTACTTTAGTAACCATGAAATGTTTTCCGTGGACATATGAAAATAAAATCGCTTTAATTGGAGATGCTTGTCACGCTATTGTTCCGTTTTATGGACAAGGAATGAATGCTGGTTTTGAAGATATCACGGTTTTAAATGAAATGATTGAGAAATACGGAAACGATTGGAAGAAGATCTTCTCTGAATATGAAATTTCACGTAAACCAAATGCTGATGCTATTGCGGAACTTTCGTATCGAAATTTCATGGAAATGAGTACAAAAACCGCCGATGAGAAATTCTTGTTACAAAAGAAAATCGAAAAAGCATTCTCTGATAAACATCCTGATAAATGGATTCCACTTTATAGTCGTGTGACTTTTAGTGATCGGCCATATACAGAAGCTTTGGCAATTGGAGATTTCCAAAACGAAATTATGGAGCAAGTTTTACGAACTGATAATATCGAAAATATTTGGAATACTCCCGAAATCGAAAATAAGATTCTGGAATTGTTGCAAAACGCATAATTTCTTAAACCATATAAGTTATATAAGTTCATTTAATGCTTTACACATAATAAACCCGACAAGTTTTTAAAACCTGTCGGGTTTGATATTTAATACGTGATGTAATTCAACATATAAATTAAATGGACTTATATAACTTATATGGTTTAGTTTTTTTATTTCTTGAATATTTTTGTCAAAACTCCAAAAACACCTCTTATAAAGGTAGCGCTCGTTACAACTTTCAATACAGATTTTCCAACAACACTTGCTGTGCTCGGTTCTGCCTTTGATGATTTTGTTGGAGCTTGTTCTTCTTGCTCAGCACTTGCTTGAACTGCATCGGCAATTTTTTTGTTTAGAATTTCATAGGCGCTTTCGCGATCTATTTCTTCAACGTATTTTTTTACGAGTTTCGACTTGTTGTTTATATCTTCAATTTCGTCAGCGGTCAAAATATCCATTCGGCTTTGTGGCGCACGCATCATCGTTGCTACAAGTGGCGTTGGAATACCTTTTTCGTTCAAAGCGGTAACGAGAGCTTCTCCAATTCCTAAATTGGTCAACAATTCATCTGTTTTATAATATTGAGAAGTCGGATAATTATCAGCGGTTTTCTTTATCGCCTGTCTGTCATTTGCCGTAAAAGCTCTAAGTGCGTGTTGAATTTTTAATCCTAATTGTGCCAAAACGCCACTTGGAACATCCATTGGATTTTGGGTTACAAAATAAATACCAACGCCTTTAGAACGAATCAGTTTTACAATGGTTTCAATTTGTTCTAACAGCGCTTTGCTGGCTTCATTAAAAATTAAATGCGCTTCATCAATAAAAATGACTAATTCGGGTTGTTCTGCATCTCCTTTTTCTGGCATTTTTTGATAGATTTCAGCCAATAAACTCAACATAAAAGTCGAGAATAACTTTGGTTTATCCTGAATATCCGTCAAGCGAATGATATTTACGTATCCTTTTCCGTTTTCGTCAATACGCATTAAATCATCAGTTTCAAAAGAGGTTTCTCCAAAAAACAAATCTCCGCCTTGTTGTTCGAGTTCAATTATTTTTCTTAAAATAGTTCCGGTCGTTGCAGTTGAGATTTTACCATAACTCGCAGCGATTTCATCTTTACCTTCTTCAGTAATATAATTAATGACTTTTTTAATGTCTTTTAAATCTAATAAAGGCATTTGGTTGTCATCGCAATATTTGAATATAACAGAAACAACTCCGGCCTGAGTATCATTTAAATCTAAAATTCGGGAAAATAAAACAGGTCCAAATTCAGAAACAGTCGCGCGCAAACGAACTCCGTTTTGTTTTGATAAAGACATTAGTTCAACCGGAAAAGAAGCTACATTATAAGGTATGTTTATTTTTGCATGTCGTTCAGTAATAAAGCCTTCCTCTTTTCCTTCTTTTGCGATTCCGCTAAAATCACCTTTTATGTCCATCATTAAAACCGGGATTCCTGCATTTGATAATTGCTCAGAAAAAACTTGTATTGTTTTTGTTTTCCCAGTTCCGGTTGCGCCAGCGATTAATCCGTGGCGGTTTAAGGTTTTTAGAGGAATTTTGACGTGTGCCTCGGCAATAGGTTCTCCGTCTAAAATGGCGCCTCCTAAAATAATACTATCACCTTTTGATAAATAACCTGTGTTTATATCTTCAATGAAATTCTCTTTTTTATTCATGTTTTTATTTGTAATTTAGATGATTATAAGAGTATTGCTCTGTTTTTTAACATTTTTAGATTGTTTTTTTTAGTAAGAAAAAGCTTTTTTAGTTTGAAAATAATACAAAAAATTATTTCGCAACTTTTTAAGAAGATATCAAAAGAATGTTTGAATATTTACTAAAACGTTGTAATTTTCCCATTAATCGTCCTTTTTTTTGTCTTATCTAAAAAATGAAGTGAGCAATTTAATGAGATATTTTTTAAATTGACGTTAAATTTCGTTCAATTAAATTAAAAAAAGTTTTTTTATTTAAACTAAACGTATAAATTTGCTCCTCTACAAGTTAAATATAACTAAAAAATAAAATTATTTAAAACTATTAAAATTAAAAAAAATGGCAAACGTTAAAGTTAAAAAAGAAAGCACTTCAAATGGAGGAGGAATGATTACTGGAATCATTATTGTTGCGTGTATTTTAGTTGGGGTGTTTATTTGGAAAGTAATCATGGGAGATGCGTCTAACTTCGAGGGAGGTAATCCAGAAACTGGTCATCCGATCAATACATTAGGTCAAGTATATAAAGGAGGTTTCATCGTACCAGTATTATTAGGTATGTTTTTAATGGTTGTTGTTTTTTCTATTGAAAGATTTATCGTTATCGGTAAAGCTGCTGGTAAATCTAACTTAGATGCATTCATGAAAAATGTACAAGGAAGTATTAAAGAAGGAAACATCGAGGCTGCTATCGCTTCATGTGACAAACAACAAGGTTCAGTTGCAAACGCAATTAAATCTGCTTTGATTAAATATCAAGATGTTAAAAAAGAAGGTTTCAACAGTGAAGAAGCTTCAGAAGTAATCCACAAAGAAATCGAAGAGGCAACTTCATTAGAAATGCCAATGTTAGAAAAAAATATGACTATTATCTCTACTTTAGTATCATTAGGAACTTTAGGAGGATTATTAGGAACTGTATCAGGTATGATTAAAGCGTTTGGTGCGTTAGCTTCTGCTGGAACTCCTGACCAAGCTGCTCTTGCAACAGGTATCTCTGAGGCACTTATCAACACTGCAACAGGTATCTCTACTTCTATCTTAGCTATCGTTTCTTACAACTTCTTTACTGCTAAGATTGATGATTTAACTTACTCTATCGATGAGGCTGGTACTACAATCGTGAATACTTACAGAAGATTCAGAGGAAGTTTGAAACAATAATTAATTTTTGATATTAATAATTACAATTAATTATATCAAAATAAAAATAAAAGAGAATGGCTAAAATAAAAATGAAAAAAAAGTCAACATCGACAGATATGACTGCCATGTGTGATGTTGCGTTCCTTTTGCTTACGTTCTTTATTTTGACCGCTACTGCTAAGGTGCCTGAAGCACTTCCTGTAGATATGCCTGCTTCTGTTGCTGAGTTTAAATTGCCTGATACAGATTTGGCAATTATCACAGTAGGAAAAGACAAAGACGGGAAAAGCAAAGTGTTTTTTGACATCAAAGGAAGAGAGATTCGTAAAAGAACTCTTGAAGGAATGGGTGCAAAATTTGGCGTGACTTTTTCAGAAGATGATAAAACTAAATTTGCTTTAATGGATGACTTCGGTGTTCCTGTAGGAGAATTGAAAAGCATCATTGCTATGAAAGCGTCTGACAGAGTTAAAGCGGATCAAAGTGGAATTCCAATCGATTCTTTAGATAATCAATTAAAAGAATGGTTGTTAGTTTCAAGAAGAGCTGCAATTGACATTGATGATAAAGAATTGCAAATTGCAATTAAAGGAGATGCTAAAGAACAATATCCACAAATCAAAAAGATTATGGATATTTTACAAGATCAGAAAATCAATTCCTTTAACTTAGTTACAGGTACGAGAGGAAAAGACTTTTAATTAAAAAAGATACACTAAAATGGCTGAATTAAATACCGGCGACGGTGGTGGCGGAAAAGGTGGCAAAGTAAGAAGTAAAAAGCAAAATTCGAAAGTCGATTTAACGGCTATGGTGGATTTGGCATTCTTATTGATCACATTCTTTATGTTAACCACATCGTTGTCAAAACCTCAATCGATGGATTTGTCATTGCCGGATAAAGATCCGGATTCGACTAAGACAGTAGATACTAAAGTAGATGAAAATCGTACGATGACTGTAATATTAGGAGAAAATAATAAACTGACTTATTATATGGGATTATTAGCGACTCCTATTGCTGGACCTAAAGATATTACATATGGTAAAGATGGTATTCGTAGAGAACTACTTAAAAGAAAAAAATCAGTTTTAGAATATTCTGCTGCGAAAGGGAAACCTAAAAATGGGATCATAGTTATTATCAAACCAACTAAAAAATCGAATTATCGTAATTTGGTTGATATCTTGGATGAGATGGCTATTACTGGAGTAGAAACTTATGCTATTGTTCCTGAGTTTACGCCAGAGGAAAATAAATTGATAGAGAAAAAATAAGAGTTGTCTTGTTTTAACATCCTAATAATCAAGAAAAATGAAATTAGATATTATAAAAAATCAGTGGCTTGATATCGTATTCGAAGGACGTAATAAGATATATGGTGCATATGAGTTAAGAAAATCGAATAATAAGACTACTGTTAGAGCTCTTATTATTGGTTCGATCATTTTTAGCTTTGCTGTAGCAGCTCCTCTTATTGCAAGCTTTTTACCAGATTCTAGTGAAGATGATGTGAATAACAATGTTAAGATCGCTACAGTAAAACTACCTCCTAAAAAAGAGGAAGTGAAACCTAACCAACCGCCACCACCACCACCACCGCCAAAAGTGGATCAGGTGAAGTTTACAAAACCAGTGGTTGCTAAGGCTGAAGAGGTTACTGAAGATCCTCCGAAAATTGAGGAGCTTAAAGACAAAAAAGTTGGTTCTGAAACTATCAAAGGAGATCCGGATGCAGTTTTAACTGTTGATGAGCCAGTAGGTACTGGAACTGCTGCAGTAGTAGAAGAAGATAACCAAGTATATAACACAGCTGGTATCGAAGTAAAACCAGACTTCCCTGGAGGAATTGAGAAATTCTACAAATTCGTAGGAAACAATTACAAGACTCCGGAAGAAGAAGGTTTAAAAGGTAAAGTTTACGTTACGTTTGTAGTTGAAAAAGACGGTTCATTAACCGACATTAAAGTTTTAAGGGATATCGGTTACGGTACAGGAGCAGAAGCAATTCGTGTTCTTAAAAAATGTCCAAAATGGACTCCCGGCGAGCAAAATGGTAAAAAAGTTAGGGTTCTTTACTCTCTTCCTATTACTATTCAATCTGCAGAATAATGTTAAAAGATATGCTTAATAATATTCAGAAGAAATCGCTCAAAGAGCGATTTCTTCTTGTTTTAGGAATACTGTTTTTTTTAATATATCTTGTGCTGGGTTTAATGATTATGTTTTGGGAAAAGCTCCCATTGGATATGGAACCAAAATACAGATATGCTTTTGGTGGTTTGCTAATCGTTTATTCAGCAATACGCTTTTTGAGATTAATTAATTCAAACACAGAGTAATTATGTTAAAATATAGTAAAGTTTTTGGTTTGGTTGTTTTTGTCTTTTTGTTTGCCATGTGTAACCAAAAAAGCAAGAATGATTCTGATAAAGAAACGATCTTAAAAGGAAAAATGGATATTACAGTTGATGAAACTGTAAAACCAATTGTAGATGATCAAATTGCTGTTTTTGAAGGAACTTATTATGGAGCTCATATTTCGGTAACACCTAAGTCAGAAGCAGAACTTATAAATGACTTGTTAAATCAGAAAGCAAAAGTAGCTGTAACAACAAGAGATTTAACAACAGAAGAAAAAGCCAGATTTGAAAAAAGCAAGATAAATCCTAGAGTAACTAAGTTTGCAACTGATGCGATTGCTTTAATTTCAAACAAGAGCAATAATGATACATTAATTGCGTTGAAAAGTGTAATTGATTTTATGCAGGGTAAAGCTGATCCGAGAATTAAAGGTTTGGTATTTGATAATCCAAATTCAAGTACTGTGCGTTATATGAAAGAATTAGCTAAAGTTAAAAATATTCCTGCAACAGGTGTTTTTTCTTTTAAAACTAACGATGAAGTTATTAAATTCGTTTCTGAGAATGATGGCATGATTGGGATAGTAGGTGTGAATTGGTTATCACAGCCTTCTCCAAGTATGATAGAGCCGATAAAAAAAATAAATATTTTAAGTGTTAAAGGCTTAAAAGATGATAAGTATTATGATCCTAGCCAAAGTGATCTTATATTGGGAAAATATCCTTTGGCACGTGATTTGTTTATTATCAATTGTCAGGGTTATTCAGGTTTAGGAATGGGGTTTGCTTCATTCATTGCCGGAGATATTGGTCAACGAATTATTTTGAAATCTGGATTAATGCCAGTTAGAACACCAGGTAGAAAACTTAAGATTAGAAGTCAAATTATAAACGAAAACGAAAAAGAATAAATTAATTACAATAAAGATGAATAAATTTAAAATTTTTAGTCTTGCCTTAGTTGCTTCAGCTTCTGTAGCAAAAGCGCAAGATATCAACCAAGCTAAGAAAGCAATCGATGCTGAGCAATTTGATAAAGCAAAGTCATTATTAAAATCAATCATCAAAGCAAAACCTTCTGATGGAGAAGCTAATTTTGTTTTAGGTAATATTTACTTGAATCAAGCTATTGTTGATTCAGCTAAAATTTATTACTTAAATGGATTGGAAGCTGCTGATAAGAAAAACTTAAATTATATTGGATTAGGACAATTAGATCTTGATGCTAAAAATGCAGCTGCAGCTAAAGCTAATTTTGATTTGGCGGCAAAAGATATGAAGCGTAAAGATGTAAATGAGTTTATTTACATTGGTAGAGCTTACATGAATTCTACAAATCCTGATTACACAAATGCTGTCGCTGTTTTGAAAAGAGCTTTGTTAATTGAGCCTCAAAATGCTACTGCACTTTTGGCTATTGGAGATGCTTATCATGGAGCAAACAATCAAAATGATGCTTACAAATCTTATCGTGATGCATTTACTGCAGATCCAACACTTTTGAGAGCAAAAATGCAATTAGGTGTTCTTTTAAAAGGTGCAAAATCTTATGAAGAAGCTATTAAAGCATTTAATGAAGTTATCGCTATAGACGCAAATTACGGACCAGTTTACAGAGAATTAGCTGAAACATATTACAAATGGGCTAGAAATAAACCATCTACTCAACAAGTAAACTATCAAAAAGCAATCTCTAACTATGAGAAATATTTAAGTCTTACTGATCGTTCTATTGATTCAAGAATGCGTCACGCAGATTTCTTGATTTTGGTAAAAGACTACAAAGCTCTTGAAGCTGAAGCTAACAAAATGATTGAGTTGGATAAAGTTAATCCTAGAATTTTTAGATATTTAGGATATTCGGCTTATGAAAACGGAAACGTTGATATTGCTATTAAATCATTAGAAGATTACGTAAAAGTTCCAACAAATAAAGTAATTGCTAAAGATTATCTTTATTTAGGATTTGCTAAAATTAAAAAAGGAACTGCTGCTGACGGTGTAGTTGATGCTGCTGCTTTTGATGCTGGTTTAGCTGATATTAAAAAAGCGGTTGCTATGGAACCTTTAGCTGTTGAAGATCTTGGAGATTTTGGAAAAGAATTGTTTACTAAAAAACAATACAATCAAGCTGCGGCTTTATATGAGTTAAGTGCAAATAATACAGAATCTAAAAATTATCTAAATGATAATGTATACTACGGTATTTCACTTTACTATGCAAATGCAAATAAAGAGAAAACTGCTATTGATGCTGCTGCTTTAGCGAAAGCTGATGCTGCATTCGACAGAGTTTTAGTTGCTTCACCAACATACGATGAAGCTTATTTATACAAAGGAAGAATCAATAACTTGTTAGAGAAAGATGATTTAATCATTAAAAACTACCAAGAGTATATCAATAGAACATCTGCTAAAGGAGCTGAAGAACTTGCAAAACCTGCAACTGTTAAAAAAATCGTAGAATCTTACAATAGTATTGCAGCAAGTTATGCTAATACAGACAAAGCTAAAGCTGTTGAGTATTTCAACAAAACTTTAGTTTTAGATCCGACTAATGCTTACGCAACACAATCTATAAAAGCTTTAAAATAGTTAAAGACTTTTTAATTATAAAAAAAACCGATAGCTCTGAGCTATCGGTTTTTTTTGTTCCGTATTTAATTGACTATCTTTGCACTTTAAAATAAAATAATGTTATCAAAAGAAATACAATTAGAGGTTAATAAAGGAGCGATGTTACCTTTGATGGAAGAGTTTTACACGATTCAGGGAGAAGGTTTTCATACAGGAACTGCTGCGTACTTTATACGAATTGGAGGTTGTGATGTTGGTTGTCACTGGTGTGATGTGAAGGAAAGTTGGAATGCTGAATTACATCCGCCAACAAGTGTTGATTTAATTGTAAAAAATGCTTCAAGTGCGGCAGATACTGTTGTAATTACAGGTGGAGAACCATTAACTTGGGATATGACATTCTTAACGCAACAATTAAAGAATAAAAATTTAAAAGTTCATATAGAAACCTCAGGAGCTTATCCGTTAACCGGAACTTGGGATTGGATTTGTCTTTCTCCTAAAAAAAATAAATTACCAACTCAAACAGTTTATGATAATGCGCATGAGTTGAAAGTGATAATTTACAATAAACACGATTTTATTTTTGCAGAAGAACAAGCAGAACTTGTAAATGATAAAGCAATTTTATTCCTTCAGCCGGAATGGAGTAAAAAAGAAGAGATGACGCCGCTGATTGTTGATTATGTAATGAATAATCCAAAGTGGAGAGTTTCGCTTCAAACACATAAATATTTAAATATTCCTTAAGGACTATAAAAAAATCTCTTCAATTGAAGAGATTTTTTATTTAGGTAAAGATTATACACTGTATAAAAAAGGAACAATTTATGTTTATTTCCAGTTTTTATATTTTTTTAAAGTCGTAATATGTGCCAGATGATGATTTCCGTGCCAGGCATAACTTCCAATGATTTGTTTTATTCGATATTCCGAATTGTTTTCGGGATGAATAAATGATTTTTCTAAATCCGATTCTGATAAATTTTTCATTATGTAGCCAAGTCTAAAATGTAGACCTTCTAATAATGTTAAAGTGGGTTGAATTGGCATATTTAAATTATCATTTAATTCAGACCACAATACTTCATCATACGCTTTTATCACTGGATTATTTTCGGTCAAAGCCCATTTTAGTCTTATATAACAATTCATATGACTTTCTGCACAATGATGAATCACTTGTCGAACAGTCCATCCGCCGGGACGATATGGTGTGTCAAGTTGCTCATCAGTTAAATGAATCGTTTCTTTTTTTAATTTTTCTGGAAAAGACTCGATTTCTGCAATTTTATCAGCAATATATTCAGGAGAATACTCTTGCGGAGCTTGAAATTTCCCTATAGGATATTTTAATTTTTCTAAATCTAATTCTTCCATGATTTCAATGTTTAATTTTAAATAGAAAGTTTGGCTAAATAATCATAATGTTCGCCTTCTAAAATAAGTTCGCATTTAAGTCCGTTTGCGATTGCAGCATTTTGCAATGTATTATAGTCTAAATAAAGCCAATCAAAAGGTTCTTCTTTTTCGCCTTTATAAGAAATATTAAAAACAAGTTCCCCATAATAATCATTATTAGACGGAATCCATTTTCCGCCGTCTTCATCTTCGTCAAACATATAGATGATGTCAGAGCTGTCCAGTAAAATTTGTCCTCCCGGATTTAAAAGGGATTTTAGCTTGGTTAAATATTTATTGCAATTTTCTAGTTTACCAAAAATTCCAGTTCCATTCATCAATAAGATAATGGTATCAAATTTTTCTCCTTCAAAGTCAAGTATATTTTGAACTTTCGTATTTTTTACACCACGGAGTTTGCATGTTTCGATTGCTTTTTCAGAAATATCGATTGCAGTTACATCTAAATTACGATCATTTTGTAATGACAAACTATGACTTCCGGCTCCGCAACCAACATCTAACGTTTTTCCGGTGGCCAATTGCAATGCTTTTTGCTCCAGTTTTGGCATTTCGTTATAAGAACGAAACAAATAATCAACGCTCATTTCATCCTCTTCAGAAATTGAAGTTTCTGTAATTATGTTTTCCGGCGAATTATTGGTGTGAAAGTCGAACATCGCCTTCCCAAATAGATCTTTCATCGTATTTTAGTTCAAAGTTTAAGGTTTCAAGTTTAAAGTTGTTTAATTTTGCAGATCAACTTTAAATTTTAAACTTGAAACAAATTTTAAATAACTTAAATAAGTTAGCCAAAGATAAGCATATCGAAAACAAAAAGTATTTTGATAAGCTGAAAAAGAAACAACCTAAGAATTTGGATTATGTCATGCAGGATTTGCATGATGCTGAATTTAAAAAAACGGATTGTTTACAATGTGCCAATTGTTGCAAAACAACCGGGCCATTATTTACTTTGGCAGATATCGAAAGAATTTCAAAATCTTTCAGACAAAAGCCGCAACAATTCATCGAGCAATATCTTCGAATCGATGAAGACAAGGATTATGTTTTAAAAAGTGTTCCGTGTACTTTTCTGGATAATGAGAATTATTGCATGATTTATGATGTTCGTCCAAAAGCATGTCGCGAATTCCCGCATACAGACCGAAAAAAATTTCATCAAATAACAGATCTCACGCTTAAAAATGTTGCTATTTGTCCGGCAGCTTATAATATAGTAGAAGAAATGAAAAAGAAACTTCCTTTATAAGGATTAAAGTTTTTGTAATTGTTTTTAGAAGCAAATCATTTTTGTTTTTTTAAATGTAATTTTGATTCCAAAGACTGAGTAATGTTATCATGATTAACAAAAGACAACTGAAAATTTGAATTTAGAATATTTCATAGCCAAAAGACTAATTACTGCAAAAGATTATAAAAGCAGTATTTCATCGCCTATTATTAAAATTGCTATTTCGGCGATTGCTATTGGTATTATTATGATGCTGGTTTCAGTTGCTACCGGAATTGGACTGCAGCAAAAAATACGTGATAAAGTTTCTGCTTTCAATGGGCAGGTAATTATTTCCAATTATGACAATAATAATTCGGAAGTAACTTTAGTGCCAATTTCCAAAAAACAGGATTTCTATCCCAATTTCAAATCAGTTCCCGAGGTAAAACATATTCAGGCAATCGCAAGTAAGGCCGGAATCATCAGAACCGAAAGTGCTTTTGAAGGAATTATTTTCAAAGGTGTCGGAGAAGATTACGATTGGAGTAATATAAAAGAATATCTTGTCGAAGGGAAATTACCTAATTTCTCAAAAGATCTGAATGAAGAAGTTTTAATTTCGAGATTTCTTGCAAACAGGTTGAATTTAAAAGTTGGAGATAATTTCAATACCTTTTTCGTAAAAGAAGAACAAGGAAAACTACCAAATATCCGCCGATTCAAAATTGCTGGTATTTTTAATTCGGGATTTCAGGATTTTGACGCTACATATGTAATAGGAGACATTCGTCATATTCAAAGAATCAATAAATGGAGTCCTGATCAGGTTGGTGCATTTGAAGTTTTTGTAAATGACTTCGGAAGTATTAAGCAAGTTGGGAGTCAAATTTATGATCAAACACCATCAAGCTTAGATACCAAAACAATAATTGAGAAGTATAGTTACATTTTTGACTGGCTCCAATTATTCGATTTTAATATAATAGTTATTTTAGCTGTGATGATTTTAGTGGCGACCATAAATATGGTAGTAGCTTTGTTAGTTCTTATTTTAGAACGCACACAAATGATTGGGATTTTAAAAGCAATGGGAGCGAATAATTGGACAGTTCGAAAAATATTTTTGTATAACGCCTTTTATCTAATCATGCGCGGATTGTTTTGGGGTAACTTAATAGGTATATTGCTTTTGTTAATCCAACAGCAGTTTGGTGTAATTGCCCTTAATCCTGAAAACTACTATGTCAACCAGGCGCCAGTTTATTTAAATTGGACTTACATTGTTTTATTAAATGTGTTAACGGTTACAGTTTGCTTTTTGGTATTATTAATTCCTTCCTATATTATAACAAAGATTTCGCCGGTCAAAGCAATTCGATTTGAGTAATTTTGAATGTATATTATATAACCCGCAAGTTCAACTTGCGGGTTTTTTGTTTTGTATTTATATATAAGAGTAAAATCATACTATTATATATAGGTAGTTTTGAGAAACCGTTTTGAAATTTGGTTTTAATATGGAGCTATTTCCCGCTATTCACTTCAATCTTTTGTGCCGAACCCCGGCGCAAAAGGATTTTCGCTGCTATCGGGGCTATGGCTTTAGTTTTCAAAAGAAGATTGTCTATATATAAGTAGGGAATGAAACTTTATGGCTTTGTAGATTTAAACCCAATATAGTATTTGGGTGTTTTAGTGATAGAATACCATAAAACAGTTAAAATTTCAATAAATCAATTTTTAAGGACTATTGAAAAGTTGTCAAAGAAGCGGGTAAAAATCTGCGAAGCCAATAAAAAAGGCGTTGTTACTGCTGATTGCGTTATAAGAACCTTAAAGCAAATAAGTAAAATCTTATAAACGATAAAAAAGATAAAAAGTTAAAGTTGGTGTTATCAGAGTGTTAAGAAAAAGTTTCGAAAAACATTGAAATTATATAATAAAAAGGCTTGCAGAAGTGAATAAAGAGTGTAATTTTGCACCCGCAACAGCGATAGACGCTCTTCGAAATACTGACAAGCAAAGGAATTGAAATTGAAAATTTATTTTCAAAAAAGATTAAAAAAAGCTTGTGAGATTCGAAAAGGGATATTACATTTGCACCCCGCAAAACACGGAAAGTTCATTGAAAGATTGGTAAATAAAGAAGTTAAAAGAGACGAAAATTTTCTTAAAAAAAACTTCAAAAAACATTTGCCAGTTAGAAATAAGTTTTCTACTTTTGCACCCGCTTTGAGAGACAAGCGAAAAGAAAAAGAAATACACGTTCGTAGACATATTGAATTGACAGCCGTTTTAACAGAGATGTTAAAACAAAAGAATAAGAGTAATAGAATCGAGAGATTTGAAAAGAACCGATAGATATCATCGCAATATAATATTAAAATATACGATGAAGAGTTTGATCCTGGCTCAGGATGAACGCTAGCGGCAGGCTTAACACATGCAAGTCGAGGGGTATATTTCTTCGGAATTAGAGACCGGCGCACGGGTGCGTAACGCGTATGCAATCTACCTTTTACAGAGGGATAGCCCAGAGAAATTTGGATTAATACCTCATAGTATTATGAAATGGCATCATTTTATAATTAAAGTCACAACGGTAAAAGATGAGCATGCGTCCCATTAGCTAGTTGGTAAGGTAACGGCTTACCAAGGCTACGATGGGTAGGGGTCCTGAGAGGGAGATCCCCCACACTGGTACTGAGACACGGACCAGACTCCTACGGGAGGCAGCAGTGAGGAATATTGGACAATGGGCGCAAGCCTGATCCAGCCATGCCGCGTGCAGGATGACGGTCCTATGGATTGTAAACTGCTTTTATACGAGAAGAAACACTGCTTCGTGAAGCAGCTTGACGGTATCGTAAGAATAAGGATCGGCTAACTCCGTGCCAGCAGCCGCGGTAATACGGAGGATCCAAGCGTTATCCGGAATCATTGGGTTTAAAGGGTCCGTAGGCGGTTTAATAAGTCAGTGGTGAAAGCCCATCGCTCAACGGTGGAACGGCCATTGATACTGTTAAACTTGAATTATTAGGAAGTAACTAGAATATGTAGTGTAGCGGTGAAATGCTTAGAGATTACATGGAATACCAATTGCGAAGGCAGGTTACTACTAATGGATTGACGCTGATGGACGAAAGCGTGGGTAGCGAACAGGATTAGATACCCTGGTAGTCCACGCCGTAAACGATGGATACTAGCTGTTGGAAGCAATTTCAGTGGCTAAGCGAAAGTGATAAGTATCCCACCTGGGGAGTACGTTCGCAAGAATGAAACTCAAAGGAATTGACGGGGGCCCGCACAAGCGGTGGAGCATGTGGTTTAATTCGATGATACGCGAGGAACCTTACCAAGGCTTAAATGTAGTTTGACCGGTTTGGAAACAGATCTTTCGCAAGACAAATTACAAGGTGCTGCATGGTTGTCGTCAGCTCGTGCCGTGAGGTGTCAGGTTAAGTCCTATAACGAGCGCAACCCCTGTTGTTAGTTGCCAGCGAGTCATGTCGGGAACTCTAACAAGACTGCCAGTGCAAACTGTGAGGAAGGTGGGGATGACGTCAAATCATCACGGCCCTTACGCCTTGGGCTACACACGTGCTACAATGGCCGGTACAGAGAGCAGCCACTGGGCGACCAGGAGCGAATCTATAAAACCGGTCACAGTTCGGATCGGAGTCTGCAACTCGACTCCGTGAAGCTGGAATCGCTAGTAATCGGATATCAGCCATGATCCGGTGAATACGTTCCCGGGCCTTGTACACACCGCCCGTCAAGCCATGGAAGCTGGGGGTGCCTGAAGTCGGTGACCGCAAGGAGCTGCCTAGGGTAAAACTGGTAACTAGGGCTAAGTCGTAACAAGGTAGCCGTACCGGAAGGTGCGGCTGGAACACCTCCTTTCTAGAGCCTCAAATGTTAGTGGAAACACACGTTGAGGAAAAAAGATGTTTATTTAGAAGGTTCTGAATCACCAGATTCAATTACTCTTGCTGTTAGTTCAAATAATAAATTTTAAGTAAAACAGAGTCTCGTAGCTCAGCTGGTTAGAGTACTACACTGATAATGTAGGGGTCGGCAGTTCGAGTCTGCCCGGGACTACTTTTTAAATTGTTAATTATAAATTATGAATTGTAAATTATAAGAAGCAAATAAATTAAAAAGACTGTATGCTTAGAAAAAGGAAATTTTAGAAGTTGAAAGATTTAGGATCAAAAGTTCATAATTTTTAATTCACGATTTTTAATTTTTAATTAAAAAGGGGGATTAGCTCAGCTGGCTAGAGCGCCTGCCTTGCACGCAGGAGGTCAACGGTTCGACTCCGTTATTCTCCACTGATTTACTGTGAAGATAGTAAATAAAAGTTCATTGACATATTGAGATAAGAAAATAATAAAAAGTAGAAAGCGTTTTTTACAATTTATTGTAAAAAGCAAAAAAAAACGGTCATAATTAATTTTATGATTGGTACAATAAGCAAAATAAGGGCGTATGGGGGATGCCTAGGCTCTCAGAGGCGATGAAAGGCGTGATAAGCTGCGAAAAGCTACGGGGACGGGCACACACCGATTGATCCGTAGATACCTGAATGGGGCAACCCACTATGTTGAAGACATAGTACACCGATAGGTGGGCAAACCCGCTGAACTGAAACATCTAAGTAGGCGGAGGAGAAGAAAACAAAAGTGATTCCGTAAGTAGTGGCGAGCGAACGCGGATTAGCCCAAACCAATGATGTTACGGCATTGTTGGGGTTGTAGGACCACGACATTTTATGTACAAGGAACCGGAAGTTACTGGAAAGTGACACCATAGAGGGTGATAGTCCCGTATGGGTAACAAGTATAATAGATAGTGGGATCCTGAGTAGGGCGGGGCACGTGAAACCCTGTCTGAATTTGGCGGGACCATCCGCTAAGGCTAAATACTCCTGAGAGACCGATAGTGAACCAGTACCGTGAGGGAAAGGTGAAAAGAACCGTGAATAACGGAGTGAAATAGATCCTGAAACCATACGCTTACAAGCGGTCGGAGCCCTTTCGTGGGGTGACGGCGTGCCTTTTGCATAATGAGCCTACGAGTTAACGTTGCTGGCAAGGTTAAGTGGTTAAGCCACGGATCCGTAGCGAAAGCGAGTCTGAATAGGGCGCTTTAGTCAGTAGTGTTAGACGCGAAACCGTGTGATCTACCCATGGGCAGGTTGAAGCTGTGGTAACACACAGTGGAGGACCGAACCGGTTGACGTTGAAAAGTCTTCGGATGACCTGTGGGTAGGGGTGAAAGGCCAATCAAACTCGGAAATAGCTCGTACTCCCCGAAATGCATTTAGGTGCAGCGTTATGCATAAAGTTATATAGAGGTAGAGCTACTGATTGGATGCGGGGGCTTCACCGCCTACCAATTCCTGACAAACTCCGAATGCTATATAATGTTTCATAACAGTGAGGGCTTGGGTGCTAAGGTCCAAGTCCGAGAGGGAAAGAACCCAGACCATCAGCTAAGGTCCCCAAATATACGCTAAGTTGAAAGAACGAGGTTTGTCTGCCCAGACAGCTAGGATGTTGGCTTGGAAGCAGCCATTCATTTAAAGAGTGCGTAACAGCTCACTAGTCGAGCGGACGAGCATGGATAATAATCGGGCATAAGCGTATTACCGAAGCTATGGATTTACAGTTTACTGTAAGTGGTAGGGGAGCATTCTAACAGGGTTGAAGGTGTATCGTAAGGTATGCTGGACTGGTTAGAAAAGAAAATGTAGGCATAAGTAACGATAATGCGGGCGAGAAACCCGCACACCGAAAAACTAAGGTTTCCACAGCTATGCTAATCAGCTGTGGGTTAGTCTGGTCCTAAGGCGAACCCGAAAGGGACAGTCGATGGCTAACGGGTTAATATTCCCGTACTACTAATTACTGTGATGGGGTGACGGAGTGATGAAAGCGCCGCGAACTGACGGAATAGTTCGTTGAAGTACCTACCTATAAGATCTGCAGGCAAATCCACAGATCTTGGGGAAATACGATAGTACTCGGAGTCTTCGGACAAAGAGATAGTGCGCCTAAGGGCTTCCAAGAAAAACCTCTAAACTTCAGGTAATTAGTACCAGTACCGTAAACCGACACAGGTAGTTGAGGAGAGAATCCTAAGGTGCTCGAGAGATTCATGGCTAAGGAATTAGGCAAAATAGACCTGTAACTTCGGGAGAAAGGTCGCCAGCGCAAGCTGGCCGCAGTGAAGAGGTCCAGGCGACTGTTTATCAAAAACACAGGGCTCTGCAAAATCGTAAGATGAAGTATAGGGCCTGACACCTGCCCGGTGCTGGAAGGTTAAGAGGAGATGTTATCTTCGGAGAAGCATTGAATTGAAGCCCCAGTAAACGGCGGCCGTAACTATAACGGTCCTAAGGTAGCGAAATTCCTTGTCGGGTAAGTTCCGACCTGCACGAATGGTGTAACGATCTGGACACTGTCTCAGCCATGAGCTCGGTGAAATTGTAGTAACGGTGAAGATGCCGTTTACCCGCAGTGGGACGAAAAGACCCTGTGCACCTTTACTATAGCTTAGTATTGACCTTGGATAAATGATGTGTAGGATAGGTTGGAGACTGTGAAGTGGCGTCGCCAGGCGTTGTGGAGTCATTGTTGAAATACAACCCTTTGTTTATCTGAGGCCTAACCCCATATTGTGGGGGACATTGCTTGGTGGGTAGTTTGACTGGGGTGGTCGCCTCCAAAAGAGTAACGGAGGCTTCTAAAGGTTCCCTCAGTACGCTTGGTAACCGTGCGTAGAGTGCAATGGCATAAGGGAGCTTGACTGAGAGACATACAGGTCGATCAGGTACGAAAGTAGAGCATAGTGATCCGGTGGTTCCGCATGGAAGGGCCATCGCTCAAAGGATAAAAGGTACGCCGGGGATAACAGGCTGATCTCCCCCAAGAGCTCATATCGACGGGGGGGTTTGGCACCTCGATGTCGGCTCGTCACATCCTGGGGCTGGAGAAGGTCCCAAGGGTTGGGCTGTTCGCCCATTAAAGTGGCACGCGAGCTGGGTTCAGAACGTCGTGAGACAGTTCGGTCTCTATCTACTGTGGGCGTTAGAAATTTGAGTGGATCTGATTCTAGTACGAGAGGACCGAATTGGACAAACCTCTAGTGTATCTGTTGTCCCGCCAGGGGCACCGCAGAGTAGCTACGTTTGGAAGGGATAAGCGCTGAAAGCATATAAGCGCGAAACCCACCACAAGATGAGATTTCTTTTAAGGATCGTGGAAGATGACCACGTTGATAGGCTATAGATGTAAAGGCAGTAATGTCATAGTCGAGTAGTACTAATAATCCGTAAGCTTATGTACACCCTTTTCCCGCACTGCAAGGTGCGGGGAGAAACTTTCTAAATACTTTTATGTTTCTTTATCTCAGTATGTTAAGATATTCTTTAATTGATAATTAACAATTTATAATTGACAATTAACAATTAAAAAGTTGCCTAAAGCAACTAACGACCTTAAGGTGGTTATTGCGGCGGGGCTCACCTCTTCCCATCCCGAACAGAGTAGTTAAGCCCGCCTGCGCAGATGGTACTGCAGTTATGTGGGAGAGTATGTCGTCGCCTTTCTTTTAAGAATCCTCATCATTTACTTGATGAGGATTTTTTGGTTTATAACATTTTTTAATTCTGCTCTTTTTTTCTGTTGAAAAATAAATTTCTTATTACCTCAGAGTGCGTTAGGGATAGAAGCGATATCCTTTTGTGATAACCTGCACTTCTTATTTTCTACAAAACCGCTATCACAAAAGATTTAGCGGATAGCCCGACCCGGAGGGGAACGCCATAAATATTACAAACTTCGTCTGTATTTACATTTTTATGTTATTTAGCGATTTTTAAATTCTTTTAAGTCTTGTTTTTTAATTTTAATGCTTCTGCATTTAAGTAATTTAAAAACACCTTAAATCGGTTATTTTTCACAGTTTTGCTTTTTGGTCGATTTGTATCAGTATTTTAAAATTCGGATCTAAATTATATTGATAAATTTGGTTGAATAATAATTTGAAGTATGACAGAATTAATTGATGTGATTAATAGTTTTAAAGTAATAGATTTTGAAACGGAAAAAGCAATCCGTAAATACTTTGTTATAGAAAAACTCAAGAAAAATGAATTGATCATTCAAGAAGGAAAAATCTGCAATAAAGTTTATTTTATAAAGTCCGGTGCTGTTAGAAGGTTTTGTCTGGAAGATGGGATTGAAGTAACGAAGTGGATTTATACAGATAATCAGTTTGTGACTTCTATGAGTAGTTTTTTTGAGCAAAAGCCTTCATTTGAGAGTTTTCAAACATGTGAGGAAACAACTGTATATTCGTTAACATACGACGCTGAACAAATTTTATTAGAATATCCTCTATTCGCTAAATTCCATATTAAACTATTAAGAGTTTATCTTTCTAAAATTAATGAGTTTCATCATTTATTTCGAACAATGAATGCTCATGAAAAGTATTCGTATTTGCTTGATTTTTTTCCTCAGATTATTTTAAAAGCAAAATTAAAGCACATTGCATCATTAATTGGTGTAAGTCAGGAAACTTTAAGCAGAATTAGAGCTTCAATTAATTGACATTAGGTCAAATAAAAGGTTTTTATTTTTTTTCATATTTGCTCTTAATTTTAAAGTTAGTGAATTTGAGAAATAGTGTAATTGGACGGAATGCAAATATTGGAAAGAATGTTTATATCGGAAGTTTTACAACAATTGAGAATGATGTTGTAATTGGTGATAATACCTGGATTGGAAATAATGTTACGATTTTAGACGGTTGTAGAATTGGTAATAATTGTCAAATACATTCAGGGGCTGTTTTGGGGGGAATTCCGCAGGATTTGAAATTTAACGGAGAATATACTTTGCTAGAAATAGGGAATTATAATAACATTCGTGAGTTTGTAACTATAAATAGAGGAACGGCATCTAAAGGCAAAACAGTAATTGGCAATCATAATTTAATAATGTCAAACGCACATATTGGTCATGATTGTTTTATTGGTGATCACTGTATTGTTGGCTTTAGTGTGGGAATGGCTGGCGAAGTAACTGTACAAGATCATGCAAATATTAGTGGTTTATCTGCAATACATCAATTTTCGATTATTGGAAGACATAGTATGATAAGTGGAATTAGTCGAATTGTTAAGGATGTTCCGCCTTTTATTATGGCAGCTCGAGAACCACTTTCTTACGTTGGGTTGAATATTGTTGGACTAAAAAGGAACGGTTTTTCAATTGATAAAATTGAAGAGTTAAAAAATATTTATCGGATTATTTTTCAAGAGAAAAGAAATATTGCATTTGCTTTAAATCTGATTGAAAATCAATTTGAGCAATCTGTTGAATGCGATTTAATCTTAGATTTTATAGGAAATTCAAAAAGAGGTATTGTGAAAGGATCTGTTTTATAATCAATTTTTTGAAAGGTATCAAAACTAAAAAACTCCTTAAGTAATTAAGGAGTTTTTCGTGACTAACATTAACAATTTATTTAAAAGGCTGGTATTATATTTTTCTATTCGTATTTTAAATATTTCAAAATATCTGTTTTTGTTGCTGCGTATGCTCTCGAAAGAACAATTATTAATGTTAGAATTAACAGAGTTGCAAAACCTAAAATAAATGGTGGCAGAGTTATATCAATTCTGAAAGCAAAATTTTCAAGCCATTTATTTAATAAGTAATACACGGGAAACAATGCTATTAAAAATCCTATTATGCAATACAAGATATATTGTTTTGATAATTCTTTTAATAAAGTATTTGTTTCTGCTCCGAGAGTTTTTCTAATTGCAATTTCTTTCATGCGTTTTTGTATGGAATAAGATGCAAGCGCAAATAATCCAAAAAGAGCAATTAAAATAACAACGATATTAAGCACTGAAAATAAGTTTTTTTGTTTTGTGTAAGCTTCATAAGTTCTCGCATATTCTTTATCTACAAAATCATATTTAAACGGATATTCAGTATCGACTTTCGACCAGAATTTTTCGATATTGGCAATAGTATTTTCCAGATCATCCCGATTTAGTTTTGCATAAACTTTGTTCATGTTTTGTGTCATACCAAACATTTTGATATTGTAAAAAGCTATTGGCGGCACTTTTAATTCAGGACTTAGTAAGTTGAAATCCTGCACAATACCAATTATTTTTAATTTATGCTCTCGAATTACGAGTTCCTTGCCAATAGGATCTTTAAGATTCATTAATTTTAATGCGCTTTCGTTTATGATCACAGAATTTATGGTGTCTGATGCCAGTTTTCTATCAAAATTTCTTCCCTTAATTATTTTGATGTTCAACATTTCGAACATGCCAAAATCTAAAGGGATAACGCGTTGTTTAAAAAGTTCATCATTGTACAAAACCCCCGATAAAGAATTGTCTGAGCCATCAAACGTAATAAGGCCCGTGGAGACTTGTTCGACGCCTTTAATTTTACTGAGCTGCTGTTTTATGATGTCGTATTTGTTGTAAATATTTTGGGCTGCATTTTCTCCTTGGTAATCAACTGACGGAAAATTTAAAGAAACCGAAATTACCTGATCGCCCTTAAAACCCAGATCTTTATTCTGTAAATATTTAATTTGCTGGTATACGATATTTGAACCAATAATAAAAAAGGCAGCAATGGCAAACTGAAAAATAAGCATTCCGTTGCGCAGCCAGATACCGTTTTTGCTTCTTTCGAAATTTCCTTTCAAAACTTTAAAAGTTTCGAAATTGGATATATAAATGGCCGGAAATAATCCTGCTGTCAAAATTGTAATGATAAAAATCAATATCAATTGTATGTAAAACTGACTGGCAAGAAGTACAATGTTCTTGTTTAAAAAGTTGTTATAATATGGTAAAGTCAACTCGACAATTACTAGCGCCAGTAAAATAGAAAAAGTCGTGGTTAGAACCGTTTCAAAAAGAAACTGCCTCACAATATCGCCTTTTGATGCACCCGAAATTTTACGTACTCCAACTTCTTTCGCACGTTTTACAGCATTAGCAGTTGCAAGATTGATGTAATTAACAATCGACAAAACGAGAATCAAAAGAGACAATCCCATCATGATTATTAAAAACTGATAATTCCCTCGTGTTTCAGGATAACCATCTATTATTGAATGTAATCTGGCTTTTGATAAAGGTTCAAGAATAACTGTAAAATGCCCTACTTTTTTAGTCATAACTTCGACTGTAAAACCTGCTTCTTTGGCAATTATAGCAATAAAATCTTGATTGTAAATTCTTTCGAGTTTCTGCCTTGTTAGATCAACTTTTGACGGGTCTTTTACTTTTAATAATAACTTTAAAAGAAACGGACCAGTCAACCCGGAAGTTGTATATTGTTTCATTTTATTGATGATGACATTTGGCGCAATCGAAGAATTTCCTGGAATATGGTACACGGCCCTTACAGAAAACAGCTGATCAAAACATTTTATTTGTTTTCCAATTGGGTTTTCATTTCCAAAAATCCTTTTAGCGGTAATATCTGAAATAGCAATGCTGGAATCATCTTTTATGGCTGAAATTGCATCGCCCTTAATAATTTTGAAAGGGAAAAAAGAAAAGAAATTTTGTTCGACATTGATAATTTTATCTACAAACTCCTTTTTTCCTTTGTAAATAATTTTATCCTTTTGATACCAACTATCAGCATATAGTATAGATTTGACATTTGGATCTTGGTCTAAAGCCGGTTTCAGGAATAAGGCACAATCTGACAGGGCGGGCATATCGCTTAGTTTAACCAAAACCTGATAAACATTCTCTTTTTCAGGATTCCAGGCATTGTAACTTTGTTCATCGTTCCAATAAAGCAAGGCAAAAACTAATCCGGCAATTCCTATGGACAAACCAAGAATATTGAGAAATGAAAAAAGTTTATTGTGCTTGAGTTGGTAAATAAATATGTTGATATAATTTAAAATCATAGTTTTAGTTGTGGAGTTAAGAATAAAAAGAAACCTATCTTTTTATTTATTCATATTTCAGATATTTCAAAACATCAATTTTGGTTACCTGATATGCTTTTGCCAAAACAATAGTTAAGGTCAAAAATATCAACGCAATTAATGCGACAAAAAATGGAAGTACAGGAATATCAATTCTAAAAGCGAAATTTTCGAGCCATTTTTCTAATAATAAATAAGCAGGAATTATTCCTATTGCAAAACCTATCAAACAAAAGAATACATATTGTTTTGATAAATCTTTTAGCAAAATATTGGTTTCAGCGCCTAATGTTTTTCTGATCGCGATTTCTCTCAATCTTCTTTCCATAGAAAAGGAGGCTAAAGCAAATAATCCAAAAACAGCAATCAGAATTACAATTCCGTTTAAGAGCGAAAATAACTGACTTTGGTCCTGATATTTTTTATACGTTCTGGCATAGTTTCTATCAACAAAATTATACTCAAAAGGATATTCGGCATCTACCTTTGTTTTCCAAAACTTTCCAATATCACCAATAGTCTTAGATATTTTGTTTGGAGAAATTTTAACAGCGATTGTACGGATCTCATTTTGAGTCCATAATTGTGATTTAATGTGAAAGAAAATCATTGGGGAAATTTTATTTTCAAGCCCAAAATAATTAAAGTCTTTTACAATTCCCACTACTTTGTAATTTCCATCTTGCCAATTGATTATCTTATTTATGGGATCTTTTTCCATTAATGTTTTGGCTGCAGTTTCATTTAATAAAACATTTGAAATTGTGTCTGAGGAAATTTTTTCTGTTAGATCACGTCCTTTTATCACTTGTATCTTCAAAAGATTCAGCATTCCAAAATCAACACCCATTTGTTGAGTTATAACCTCCTGATGATTTTTGTAATGTAAGCCAGACCAAGAATTATCGCTGCTTCCAATAGAGAATGATCCCGTAGAAACAGCTTCAACACCATTAATTTTTTGAAGTTCTTGTTGAATCGCTTTATATCTTTCAAATTGTCCTCTTCCTTTTTTAGACATAAATGAAATATCTATGACTTGTGCTCCTTTAAACCCTAAATCTTTTTCAGTCATAAAATTTACCTGCTGGTATACAATAAAAGAACCAATTATAAAAAATGTGGCAATAGAAAATTGTAAAATCAACATTCCATTACGAAGCCAGACACCGCTTTTACTTCTCGAAAAGTTTCCTTTTAAAACTTTCAGCACTTCAAAATTTGAGATGTAGATGGCAGGAATAACACCGGAAACAAAAACAACAAGAATGAAAACCAATACTAGTTGGAGATAGAATTGATTTCCGATAAGAATGAGGTTTTTGTTTAATAAAGCGTTATAAAAAGGCAGTGAAAGTTCTACAATTACCAATGCCAGCAATACTGAAAAAAGAGTAATTAATATGGTTTCAAATACAAATTGAATAACGATTTGCAATTTTGAGGCACCAATAACTTTTCTTATGCCTACTTCTTTAGCACGTTTTACAGCATTGGCAGTTGCGAGATTAATGTAATTGGCAATTGATAATAACAGAATAAGTATAGATAAAGCCATCAATATTCGTAAAAAAGTCAGATTGGCATTTCCTTCAGGAAATGGAGTATTTCCCTGATACAGTCTTGCCCTGTTAAGGGGTAATAATTCTGCTTTAAGAGGTTCACCATATCTTTTTATAAAGTCTTCAAGAGATAAACCTTCTTTCTTTGCCTGTTTTTTGTAGTTTTTTTCAAGAAAGATTTGATCCAGTTGCTTAATAACTGCGGTTGTGTCACTTTGTTTTTTTAGCTTAAGCATTAATCCGTAACTCAAACCCCAGCTTTCTCTGTATTTTTCTAAATCGTCTTCTATTATTGTTGTAACTGCAGACGGCTGTACCGAAGATTTGTCTGATAATCGATATACACCCCGAACAACGAAAAGACGTTCAGCATATCTGACTTGTTTTCCCATCGGATTTTCGTCCTTAAATAAACGTGCAGCAGTTTCTTCAGAAAACGCAATACTATTGCGATCATGAATGGCATTTTTTGCGTTCCCACGAATAAATTCAAATGGGAAAAAAGAAAAGAAACTACTTTGCGCTGTAAAAATCTTATCAACTAACTCTGTTTTTCCATGATATTGTATCGTTCCCTTAGAATAATTGTTTCTAAAATAGCAATATTCATCTAAGTAAGAAGTGGTAGATTTTAAAATAGGTGCAGGAATTGTTGAAGTTACAGCCCAGATATTTCCTCCTCCAAGATTACTCATTACCGAATAAATTTTATCTTTTTCGGGATTCCATTGATCGTATGAATGTTCTTCGTTCCAATACAAAATGGCAAAAATTAATCCTGCGATTCCAATACTCAAACCCAAAACATTCAAAGCTGTAAAAAACTTGTTGTTCTTGATGTGGTAAATAAATATGTTTGTCCAGTTCTTTAGCATGATCTTAATTATTTAAAGTAACTGCAAAAACATCGACATTTCTATTATTTACTTTTTCTGAAAGTATAATTCCATCTTTCATTAAAATCGTTTTTTGCGAAAATGAAGCATCATAATCAGAGTGCGTAACCATCAAAATTGTGGCGCCGCTTGCATGAAGGTCCGTCAATAATTCCATTACTTCATTTCCGTTTCTGCTGTCAAGATTTCCCGTAGGTTCATCGGCAAGAATAATTTTTGGGTCGTTGATCAAAGCTCTCGCAACGGCAACACGTTGTTGCTGACCTCCTGAAAGTTGTTGCGGATAATGTTTCAAACGATGTGAAATACCCAAAATAGTTGCAATATCTTCTACTTTTTTCTTTCTTTCGGATGATGGAACATTATTGTAAATCAACGGTAATTCGATATTGTCAAAAACAGAAAGTTCATCAATCAAGTTGAAATTTTGGAAAATGAATCCAATGTTTTCTTTTCTCGCTTTCGATTTTAATTTTTCTTTAATACCAATCATTTCCTGACCTAGTAATTCATAACTTCCGCCAGAAGCGCTGTCTAATAATCCTATGATATTTAGCAAAGTCGATTTTCCACTTCCGGATGGACCCATAATTGAGATAAAATCGCCTTGATTAATCGTTAATGAAATTTCGCTTAATGCACTTGTTTCTACTTCTTCGGTTCTGAAAATTTTTGATAGTTTTTTGATTGTGATCATGATTGTTATTTTATAGATTGTTATTTTTCTTCTCAATAATTTTATTGTTGAAGTAACAGAAACGCATCCGATTAAGATAATTGACAATATAATCGATAAATGTCTATTTTTGTTACTTTTACCAACAATAATGTTTCACATATTTGCTGATTTGTTAGTCTTAATGTGATTTTCGTGCCAAAAATTTAAAGATCGTAACTACCTTATTTTTAAATTTTTATTTTTTAATAGAAATCTAAAGTGTCCATTATTGGACAGCTTTCGTCCAAAACCGAACAAAAATGAAAAAGACAAATGCGTCAATATTAATTATCGATGATCAGGAAGACATACTTTTTGCGTCAAAAGTGTTCCTGAAAAAGTATTTTGAAGACATTTATACGCTAAATAATCCCAAAAATATTGTCGAATTATTGTCTAAAAAAACAATTGATGTCGTTTTGCTCGACATGAATTATCGAATAGGTTTTGAAGACGGAAGAGAAGGTTTGTATTTATTGAAAGAAATAAAAACGCTTTCGCCAAAAACCGTTGTGATTTTAATGACTGCTTTTGGAAAAGTAGACACTGCGGTTGAAGGTTTAAAAAATGGTGCTTTTGATTATATTCTAAAACCTTGGGAAAATAAAAAGCTGCTTGAATCTGTAAAACAAGCCGTTGATAAATCCCGAAAAGACCAAAAGAAGATTAAAAATGTTGCAGTCGAAGACAACTTTTTTATTGGAACTTCTGAGATTATAAAAAAAGCATATTCTCTGGCTGATAAAGTGGCAAAAACCGATGCCAATGTTTTAATCCTTGGAGAAAACGGAACCGGAAAATTTGTTTTGGCGCATCATATTTTTAGTCAATCCGAAAGAAAAAACAATCCTTTTATTGCCGTTGATTTAGGATCTTTAAACTCGAATATTTTCGAAAGTGAATTATTCGGTTATGCCAAAGGTGCTTTTACAGATGCAAAAATAGATACGCCGGGACGATTTGAAATGGCTCAAAACGGAACTATTTTTTTAGACGAAATCGGGAATGTTCCGCTGCATTTGCAATCTAAACTTTTGCAGGTTATTCAAACCAAAACCGTAACAAGATTGGGCGAAACCAAACCAAGACCTTTGAATGTTCGAATTATTACGGCAACAAATTTAAACCTGAAACTTGAAGTTGCCGATAAAAGTTTTAGAGAAGATTTATATTATAGAATCAATACGATGGAAATTATTTTGCCTCCGTTGCGCGAACGTAACGAAGATAAAATTCCGTTAGCTGAATATCTTCTGGATAAAATGATTGAAAAATACGGAAGAGATGAAATTACTTTTGATAAAAAAGTATTGGAACAAATAGAAAAACATGCCTGGAATGGAAACATCAGGGAAATGGAAAATAAAATAGAACGCGCTGTTATTCTTTGTGAAAATAATAAAATCACGGTTTCTGATTTAGATTTAGAAACGATTACAACGTATGAAGAAAATCCGGATGATGTTCAACTTTCTTCAGTTGAGAAAGCGGCGGTAGAAAAAGCATTAGTAAAAAACAATAATAATATCAGTAAAACTGCCGAAGAACTTGGGTTGTCAAGAGGTTCTTTGTATCGTCGTCTGGAGAAATATAACATCAATATCAATTAATATGTTTAAATCATTTCAGACTTATAAACTTCTTTTTTTGAGATTAATTTTTATTGTGGCAGGAATAGAAATCTCTATTTATTTTTTTAAAGAAGGTTTACTTTTTACCGCAGTATTTGGTCTTTTTATAGTTTTTCTATTAGGTAGAGAAATGTATTTTTATGTTCGAAATTTCGTTTTGCTTTATGATAAAACCATTGCTTCGATTTTGCAAAATGATTTTACTTCGGATTTTACAAAGCATAAATTCAATAAAAGTTATAATGATTTGTTCCTTTTATATGATACTTTGAAAAATAAGCAAAACGAGCAAGTTTCAAAAGATATCATTTACCGTTCTATTTTAAATAATATCGAAACCGGAATTATTATTTTACAAAAGCAGGATAATGATTGGGATATTTTTTTGCTGAACGATTATTTCTCTTCTCATTTTAATGTTCCTAAAGTTTCAAAATGGAAATATCTCAAAAATCAATTGCCTTCGTTATGCGAGATTATTGAAGAAGACGGTTTTCAGGAAGTAAAAACATCGGTAGAAATTCGGATAAACGAACAAAATATGCAAACGTTTGTTTTGCAAGCTTCGAGAACAGAGATATTCGAGAAAGATTATTTTATCGTTTTGCTCGATTCGATTCAGAATGTTGTAGAGAAAAAAGAAAAAGATGCGTGGGTAAATTTGATGAAAGTCATTTCGCATGAACTTTTAAATTCCATAACGCCAATTCGTTCAATATGTCAGAATTTGCAGGATTTGGTCGAGCAAGATTCATTATCGGCTGAAGATTTAGAAGATGTCAAAACCAGTGTAGAAACTATGTTGAGACGAAGCGATCATCTTCAAAAATTTGTCGAAGGTTATCGAAAGTTGGCGATGCTTCCTTCTCCCAAAAAAGAAAAAATAGAATTACATTATTTGATAGACAATTGTGTACAAATCATGAATCCCTTATTTAAGGAAAATAAGATTGAGGTTGTAAACGAAATTTCTTTTAAACGCTGGATAAATGTTGATTCACAACAAATCGAGCAAGTTTTGATTAATCTTCTTACCAATTGCATTTATGCCTTGAAAAATATTGAAGAAAAACAAATTTTAATTTCGGCGGAAGCCAAAGAAAACCGCATTTTTATCAGGATTATTGATAACGGAAATGGCATTGAAAAAGAAATCGAAAACAAAATATTCCTGCCGTTTTTCACTACCAGAAATGAAGGTGCGGGAATTGGATTGACACTTTCTAAAAATATTATAGAAGCTCATGGCGGTTATATTGCACATAAAAATGAAGGTGAAAAAACTGTTTTTGAGATTTCTTTGGTTGAAGATTAAGTTTTGTTTTTCTAAAAGAAATGTAATAAAATTAGTTCTATATTAGCCATTATAAAAAGTTGTTCAGCAATAAAAACATGAAAATTTTGATTGCAGAAAAAAGTAAAAAAGACCTAAAGCTTATCCAAATATTCCAATAAAAATGACATCATCTCCTTTTGAAAATAAAATTTCTAAAGACAAAAATATTTTAATTGTTTTAAAACAAAATGTAGAAATAACTTCGGAACTTCAATATCTAATCGACAATTTTTGCGGAATTGTGGTAAACAATCTTTCTGAAGTTACAACTTCGCTTGACGACAAAAAGATTTATGTGTGTGGAGATATCAATCAACTTCAGAATGATGATAATACTTTATACATAATCAAAGAAGTTTCTACAAATTATGAAAATCGAAACGAAAAAAATATTCATCTAATAGAATTGGGTAAAGTTCCTATTTTGGTAAGCAATGCCGGAGTTTATTTCAGAAAGATGTTTGACGAAGATAATTATTTTAATACGATCAAATCGGAACATATTTTTCAGCATTTAACAGAATCGAATAAAGAATCTACTGCATTAAGAACAGGAATTTATTTAACTGAAGTTTCAAAAGAAGAAACCGAAGACGAAAGATTAAATTTTCGCCTTTTGAGATGTTCCAGTAATTTTACCGGACCAACAGATAATTTTCGTAATGCAGATCATACTATAATAAATGCATTAAACGATGCCGTGAAATATACTTTTGAAGAAGAAACAAAACTCAATCATGTTTTGGTTCAGATTTACGAGAATAAAATGAAAACGGAAGAAAATGCAAAAGAAGTAAAATCTAAAATAAAAGCACATTCTGATAAAACGAAGGATATGCCAAAAGATGGTCTTATTGCTTTTTGTACTTTTTATGATCAATCTAATTTTGATAAACTAAAGCCATCAAAAGAAGATCGATACGATTGGTGTTATAAAAAAGGCAGCGGATTTACGAGACTTCATTTCAAGTTAAAAAGCACCGTAATTGACGATACTTTAGACAAAGAATTTACGGTTATCTTATATCCAAATTCGGCTTTTTTAATTCCGCTTTCTACCAATAGATTATACACGCATGAAATTAAACCATCGGTTTTGAATGTCGATCAAATCCCGATTAGAATGGGTTATGTTGCCCGATGTTCAAATCTGGAAGCTGTATATATGAAAGGTCAAACGTATATTAAAGAAAATAATGAGTTGGTTAAATTAGAACAAATGACTCCGGAAATGATGGTCGATTTGAGAAATTCATATTACGAAGAAAATAGTACGGAAAAGAAAGTAGAATACGGAAAAATTCACTTTAGTATGAATTCAGGCGATTATGAAAAACCAATATATTAAGTTGAAACACCATAAAAGAAACTATGAATAAGTCAGATTTTTATAAAATTACACTTCCGATAGAAAAGAACTTATTCGATGAATTATTACTTTCTGCAGAATTTGAAGATGTTGCCAAAGGAAGAATCGGGAATCATTTGGTTGATGTAAGTGACAAAGGTGTTCCAATAGTGAGAACAACAACAATGTATAATATACCGGCGCAAAACTTTTCTGAGATTCATCATAAGTTAGTAGAAACAATAAATGATATAACGGATGATTTGCCGCGATTAGAATTCAATAATGCGCTTATAGAAAGATACGATTGTAATTATACGACAATGAAATATCATTCAGATCAATGTTTAGATTTAGAAGCAGATTCTTATATCGGACTTTTTAGCTGTTATGAAAATCCGGAGAAACTAATCGAGAAAAATATCCGAAAACTAAAACTCAAAGACAGAATCACCAATGAAGAATTTGAAATTTCATTGACACATAATTCAGTTGTGATTTTTTCATTAGAAGCTAATGCAAAGTTTCATCATAAGATTATTTTAGAATCACTTCCGAATCCAAAACGATCAGAATCAGATAATAAATGGCTTGGGATTACTTTTCGAAAATCAAAAACTTTTATACAATTTAAGGACAATTTGCCTTATTTTTCTAGCGGAGAATTATTGACATTAGCAGATGAAGATCAACAAAAAGAATTTTTTAAATTAAGAGGACAAGAAAACAGCGTTATGAATTTTTCTTATCCAAAACTATCGTACACACTTAGTGTAGGCGATACTATTATGCCAAAATTATGATATTAGCATTCGATACTTATTACTACGACGGAAAAGCAAAAACCGTTTGCCTTGAATTTACAGAATGGAATCAAAGTGAAAACTTCAAAATTCACACAGAAATAATCGATAATGTTGAAGATTATATTCCGGGAGAATTCTATCGAAGAGAATTGCCTTGTATTCTTAGTGTTCTAGATAAATTTGATCTGAAAAATATTGAAGCCATTATAGTTGATGGTTTTGTTTATCTGGACGATGAAAAGAAATACGGTTTAGGCGGACATTTATATGAAAAACTAAATAAAGAAGTTGCGATTATTGGTGTGGCGAAAACAAATTTTGCTTCAATCGAAAAAGACAAAAAAAGCTGGTTTAGAGGCGAAAGCAAAAAACCGCTGTATGTTACCGCAATTGGTATTGAACTGGAAGATGCTTTTGAGAAAGTAGAAAAAATGGCGGGCGAATTTAGAATGCCAACTTTGCTAAAAGAAATGGATCGATTAACGAAGGAAATATAAATTAAGATAAAAAGACAATGGATCTATTCTTTACTATCGTAATGCTTTAAGGATTTTAAGCATCATTATTTACCTGAGAAAAAGACTAAAACTTAGAATAACATCAAATATGAATGAAAAAATAAAATCTTGTAAAAAGATAGCAGAGGATAAAATTAAAGGTGCTCGATATTTTGATGCTCAGGGAAAATTAATTAAAGAAGAAGAATATGATTTTTATAGCGGATCTTTAAAGTCCATCCTGATTTTTAAGTACGAAAACAAAAGCATTTTAAAGGAAACATTTAATGCAGATGGAATTCTTGTTGGTAGAAACCTGAAAAAATTAAATAAAGAAGAAAAAATCGAAGAAGAATACGACGGAATTGGAAATTATGTATCTAAATGTTTTTATAAATATGATAAAAACCAAAAACTAGTATCTGAAACAGCATTAGATTCAGAAGATAAAATTGAGAGTACAATTCTTTATAATTTGATTGGTAATGATGAATATACCAAACGTTATGATAGTAATGGACTTCTCGAATATTTGCAGATTCTAAAGTTTAACGAAAAAAAAGAGCTTATTAGAGCACTATATTTTAGAAAGCGAGATGTTACGAATTATGATCCTGACGAATTGCAGTATTTTGAAGAATATTTCGAAATGATGAAAGCATTTCGTGTTGATATTTCCGGAAAAACAATAGATATTCCTTTGGCTATGAATTTTTTGGATTCTGAAACCATTTATGAATATGATGAATTTGGAAATAAAATACTTCAAGAAGAATTTGAGTATGATAAAGAGTCTTCTTCACGTACAATAGCGCTTGTCAGCGGAGATCATTACGAGTATAATGATTTAAAAATGGTGATTAAACATATGTCATTTGAAATTCATACCGATTGGGATGATAAACGGGAACTTGATTTTGCATATTCTTTTGACGAAAAAGGTAATATGATTGAAAAAACAATGAACAATGGTTTCAATAAAATAAGCGAGAAGTTTAGTTTTAACGATAACGGAAAATTAGTTTACTACATTGAAGACCGAAATAATACGGAAGAAACTAATGAAAAGTTTTATGATGATAATGGCAATCTAATTTTAGAAGCAAGAAAATGTTATTATGATAATGAGTATGAAGAAGAAATAACTAAATATGAAATTGAATATTATTAATTGAAATTTAAGTTTCTCTTTCATAAGATTTTATAATTTAGCATAACGTATGAATTTTAATACATAGTAAGAACTTAAAGTATAAAATACTATGAATCCTGAAGTTGATTTTTATTTTGATAAAGCCGAAAAATGGCAAAAAGAACAAGAAGAATTGCGTGCAATTGCGCTTGATTGTCAGTTGAACGAAGAATTAAAATGGGGAAGTCCTTGTTATACTTTAGGTAAAAACAATGTTGTTTTGATTCATACCTTCAAAGAATATTGTGCCTTCTTATTTTTCAAAGGCGCTTTATTAAAAGATACCGACAATATTTTGGTGCATCAAAGTGAGAATGTACAAGCTGGACGCCAAATTAGATTTACTAATCTTAAAGAAATAATTGAGCAGAAAGCTATTTTGAAAACCTACATTTATCAGGCTATCGAAATAGAAAAAGCAGGCTTAAAAGTCGCGCTTAAAAAGACAACTGATTTTGAAGTTGTAGAAGAGTTTCAGAAGAAATTGGACGAAATGCTCGATTTAAGACAAGCTTTTTATGACTTAACTCCAGGCAGACAAAGAGGTTATTTATTATATTTTTCTCAACCTAAACAATCCAAAACCAGAGAATCGAGAGTAGAAAATAGTATCGCAAATATTCTGAACGGAAAAGGTTTGAAAGATTAGAATTTGAATTAAAATCAGGTTTAAGATTCCATAAAACAGAATTATATGAGTCAACAAAATAAATTATCAGCAGAACAGCAAGAAGAATTATTGAGTGTCTTAGAAACTCGTTTCGAAAAAAATATGCAACGTCATAAAGGTCTTGAATGGTCAAAAGTTGAAGCAAAGCTAAAAGCAAATCCAGATAAACTTTGGTCACTTGATGAAATGGAAAGAACCGAAGGAGAACCAGATGTTGTAGGTTTTGATGCTAAAACTGGAGAATATATTTTTTATGATTGTTCAGCAGAAAGTCCAAAAGGACGCCGAAGCATTTGTTACGATCACGAAGCTTTAGAAAAAAGGAAAGAAAATAAACCTGCAAATAGCGCTATTAATTTGGCGGAAGAAATGGGAATCGAAATCCTGACCGAAGAACAATATCGCGAACTTCAGCAATTGGGTAAATTCGATGCCAAAACTTCAAGTTGGATTCAAACTCCGGCAAATATCAGGAAATTGGGCGGCGCCATTTTTTCAGATTTCCGTTATGATACCGTTTTTGTATATCACAACGGAGCAGATTCTTATTATGCTGCCAGAGGATTTCGCGGTTCATTAAGAATATAAATACAAAACATAAAAAACTCCAAAATCAGATGACTTTGGAGTTTTTAGTTTTAATCTTTTTTGCCTTTTAAAATTTTTCCATCTTTGTTAAACTCGAGGTCAATTTTGTTGGTTAAGTCGACATCAACATCTTTATGTCCGTAATCGATGTGTGTGATTTTTTCGTTTGGATAATTTTTTGCGACATAATCTTTAATAGATTGAGGAATAAATTCGGTTGGAATTGGTTTATGATCGCCATCGACTTCGCGATAAGAACCATCTTTCCAGAATTCAACTTCGGTACCATCTTTAAGAATGACTTCATATCCTTTTTCGCCATGCTCTGCATCTTTTTTGGCGATATCAATTGTCGTGTGGCTAAAATATTTTTTTAGAAATTCCTGTGCCGGTTTTGGCAATTCAGAAACTTCGATTTTCTTTTGAGCTGAAGCCGATATTACAAAACCCAGTAATAAAGCGGCAAAAATGATTTTCGTTTTCATAGTTTGCGTATTTTGAGGTTGTCGTAAAAGCTAATTTACAATAAGCAAAAATGCATTCAAATGGATTTAAGAAATTTTTAAAGGTGTATTGAATTTTGGGAAACAACTAGATTTCAAGTTTTTTAGTTTGACAAGTAATAAAGAATGTTGAAAAGGAAATAGCAATAATTTTAATTTGTATTTTAGTTAACAATAGATTTGTGAAAAACAATACACCTTTAAAAACGAATTAATTTAGATATGAATAGTATAGAAAACAGCCAAAGCACAAGAACGTTTTTTGTTTTAATAACAGCTTTTTCTGCATGGCTCGCTGTTGTTTTACAGCTTTGTATTACAGAAGGAACTGTAGCTAATTTTTTTAGCTATTTTACTATTTTGTCTAATTTATTAATTGCAATAGGTCTTACATTTTCATTCTTTTTACCACAAACTAAAACAGGAATATTTTTTTCTGGTAATTCTGTTCAAACAGCAATAGCCCTTTATATATTTATTGTTGCTGTAGTCTATAATGTTGTTTTGCGAGGTATTTGGATTGTAACCGGACTGCAATGGATTGTTGATAATATGCTTCATGTTTTAAATCCAATTTTATACATTTTGTATTGGTTGATTTTTGCTCCAAAGGAAAAATTAAATTGGAAAAATGGTCTTTATTGGACTCTTTTTCCTTTGGCTTATTTAGTTTATTCTTTAATTCGCGGATCAATTGTAAATTGGTATCCTTATCCTTTTTTGAATGTGACAAATCTAGGTTACACAAAAGTTTTTATGAATGTTAGTGTTATGATAATTCTGTTTTTTATCGTTGGATTGTTACTAATTGCAATCAATAACAGATTTATAAAAAATAAATATTAGCCTTAATTGACTTTTTTGCCATATGACAAATTCTCTCCTAATATCTTTCACTAACTTGCATGTATGAAAGAATTTATAGAATATGTATTGCAATTTGGGAATTTGAACCAACAGCAAATTGAGCTAATTTCTAAGAAAACAAGCGTATTAGAACTTCCAAAAGATTCGTATTTTTCAGAAGCAGGCAAAGTTGCACAACAAGTTGGGTTTGTACTGGAAGGCGTTATGCGCGTTTGTTATTACAATAATAAAGGCGAAGAAATTACCAAATATTTCCCCGTTGAAAACAATCTGGTGGTAGATCTGGAAAGTTTTGAAAATGATATTTGTTCAAATGTTTACGTCCAGGCGATTACAAATTGCAAAATATTGGTTTTTTCTAAAAAAGACTGGGAAGAACTTTTAGATACTATTGTAGGCTGGGACGCTATTGTACATAAAGTTATTTCGAAAACATTGAGACAAAAAATGGAAAGAATAAGCACTTTGGTTGCAGAAGATGCGACCACGCGATATTTGACATTTCTAAAAAACTTTCCTAATGTTATCAATCGAGTTCCGTTATCTTATGTTGCGTCTTATTTAGGAATTACACAATCTTCTTTGAGCCGAATCAGAAAAAATATCAGTTAAATCGCTTTTTGCCAAATGGCAAATGATTTTGTTTTTAAACGAATGACCTTTGTTTAAATAATTTAAAAAAGAAAAAAAATGAAATCAGTATTAATTACAGGAGCAAATAGAAGCATAGGATTAGAATTGGTAAAACAACTTTCGCAAAAAGGTTTATTCGTTTATTTAGGAACGCGCGATCTTGAAAAAGGAAACACAGTTGTAAAAGAACTAAACGCAAACGGATTCGAAAATATTAAAGCGATTCAAATTGATGTTACAAATCCGGATACAATTTTGGCTGCAAAAAATATAGTAGAAAGCGAAAAAGGAAAATTAGATATTCTGATTAACAATGCCGGAATAAGTGGAGAATTTCCTCAGAGCGCTTCAACGACAGCAATTGCGGATATTCAACATGTATTTGATACAAACTTTTATGGCGTTATTAGTGTTACTCAGGCATTTCTCGAATTGCTTAAAAAATCAGAAAGTCCAAGAATTAGTAATATAACTTCAGGACTTGGATCTCTGACATTACACAGTGATCCTAATTGGAAATATTATAATTTTAAAGCAACAAGTTATGTGACTTCAAAAGCGGCGCTGAATGCTTTTACGATTGGATTGGCGTATGAGTTGAAAGATTTACCATTTAAGGTAAATGCAATCGATCCGGGTTATACTTCCACAGATTTTAATCATCATTCAGGTCCGGGAACTGTAGAAAGTGCAGCAAGTTTTATTATTAAACATACCGTTACGGATGATAAAGCGCCAACAGGAAAATTTTTCAGTAATGATATTGATGATGAATCAGAAGTTAGTCCGTGGTAATTGACGTATGTTTTAAAATTTGAAAGAATAAGCTGTTTTAAGGTTTTTCGAAAATAAAAGGAATAAATAAAAAGAATAGTATCATGGCAGAATTCTGGGAAAAAAACTTTGTTGAAAAACAAGAAATGTGGGGGCTTGAACCTTCAAAATCGACAATATTGGCAAAGGATTTTTTTGTTGAGAATTTAGTAAAAAACATTCTAATTCCCGGAATAGGCTACGGAAGAAATGCACAAGTCTTTAAAGAGAACGGAATTGCTGTAACAGGAATTGAGATATCAAAAACGGCGATTGATCTTGCAGCAAAACATTACGGATCAGATTTAAAAATTCATCATGGTTCTGTGACCGATATGCCATTTGATAATTACCACTATGATGGAATATTTTGTTATGCATTAATTCATTTATTAGATAGTGCAGAAAGAGAAAAACTGATTCGGGATTGTTATAATCAATTGTCAGAGAATGGTTTTATGATTTTTACAGCAATTACAAAAGAAGCCCAGACATATGGCAAGGGTAAGTTTATTAGCAAGGATCGCTACGAAATATTTGAGGGAGTTAAAATGTTTTTTTATGATAAAGAATCAGTTTATAAGGAGTTTGATAAATTTGGATTATTTGAAATCATAGAATTAGACGAAAGCTTCCCGTTCTTTTTTATAAAATGTAAAAAGACAAAATAGAATTTTGAAAACTCCATTAGCGATAATGGAGTTTTTTTTTTAAATCAAATCAAAAGTTTAATTAATCATCAGATCGATTATAATAGTTCTTAAATTTGTAGATAGACAACTAAAAAACAACCAAATATGGAAGATTCAAATTTGCCAAACAATACAACACCAAAAGTTACCAGAATTGGAGGTATTTTCTTTTTTTCAGACAATCCAAAAGAAACAAAAGAATGGTATTCTAAAAATCTTGGGTTGGAAACCAATGATTGGGGTTCGACTTTTGAATCCCGAGATATTAATAATCCAGACAAAGTAAATTCACTTCAGTGGAGTCCTTTCAAAAAAGGAGACGAATATTTTTCTCCATCCAAAAAAGAATTTATGATTAATTATCAAGTTCAGAATATCGAAGGACTTGTAGCTAAACTTAAAGAAAACGGCGTAACAATACTGGATGATATTGCAACTTATGACTACGGAAAATTTGTGCATATTCTCGATGCCGATGACAATAAAATAGAACTTTGGGAACCGGCTTAATTATAATATTCAAAACTAAAACCATCGATTAACATGGAAAACAAGGATTATAATGCTTTGCTGCAACATATAGCAAACCCGTTAGATTACTCAGAAGGTTTTTATTTAGTATATGTAGAAGTGCCGGAAAGAAGCAACGAAATAAGCGAAATAATCTCAGTACATGCTAAAATAGTTTCTGAACTCGAGTTTGGTTATTTGTGCGAAGTACATATGCAAGGCATTCCGGAAATTGCAAGATCATTGTCTTTGAAAAATCACGCTATTTATCAAATGGTCAGATTAGTAAAACTATCGAGAAAGGACTAATTGTAGAAATAATATTTTTTATATTAGCTGGAACAAAAGCCACTTATTTTAGATAACCAAAACCAAATAATATAAATGGAGAAAAAAATACTATCAGAATTAACGGATCAGGAATTGTTGCAGGAAGCAAAAAAAAGGAAATCAACTTCTATAACTAATGCTTTCTTAATTGGATTTCTAGTAGGAATTGTAGTTTACAGCGTTGCAAAAAACACTTGGGGTTTTCTAACGTTAATACCTTTATTTCTTATTTACAAATTAGTTAATAAATCAAAATATGATGATAAGGAATTAGAAAATATCCTAAAAGCGCGAGGTTTGAAATAATCTCTAAGATTTATAAACCATATTTTAGATACAAAAACTCCTTAAGAAATTAAGGAGTTTTTTGTGATTTTTATAAAATATGAATGCTAATTAATTTGAGACGTAGTCAGGAAACGGCTATATTCTTTAATTTTTGTTTTTAATCTTCCCGCCAAATATTTATTTCCATCTTTTAATTCGTCGTAGATAATTTCGGCTTCTTCCATATATAGTAACTTTTTTTCGTCTTTCCAGTAAAACGGAGGTTCGTATAGATTTGTAATTCTGTCCGCCATTTTTACAGCCCAAATTTCGATTGGCTGTTCTTTAATTCGTTTCAGACTATCTAGCATTTTTTCAAGCGATCCTTCAATTTTGTCATTTTTCGTTAGCGCAAGAACTCCACTTGCAACTTCATGACCAAAAAGAGCCTTTACTTTTTCGTATGTAATTGCTGTGTCTTCGATCGTATCATGAAGTATTGCACATTTAATTGCTAAATCAGAATTGATGTTTTCTGTGTGTTGAATTGCATTTAAAACCTCAAAGACAACACTTCCAATATGATTTAGATACTCAACTTGTTCACCATCACTAAAACCACCATATTTTTGTCCGTTGTGTAATTTTGAAGCCAATTGCCATATTTTTTGAATTTCATCGATTGACCATTGTTTTTGTTGTTCCATTTGTGATGTTTGAATTAATATAGGCTGTTATTTTATTGATGTAATTTATTGCTTTTTTTTGGAATCTCTTCAATATTTGATTTAATAATCTAGACTTTCTGGATATGATTATTTGTAGAGATTGTACGCTCGATTTTTAATTAGTTGTAATTTATTATATTCGTACAAAGTAAAATCCGACATATTTTGCAAAGCATAATAGTTTAGACAGGATATTTAATAAAAACGTAAAAATGAAAATCATAAAGCTATTTTTAATTCTATTAGTTTTCGCATCCTGTAAAAAAGAAACTGAATCTGTCCAAACTCCCGTAATCAAAACCCCTTTTGTCCAAACTCCAATTGTCCAATCAGAAATAGATCGACTAAAAACTAAATCAGAAATAGAAAACTTCATTCGAAAAAGTGATACAAATTACAAGAAATATGAATTAAAAAAGCTTCAGGATTTTAACAGAAGTAATAGTTATGATAGCGTAAATAAGATTTTAGCAAATAAACTTAATGTCAAAACATTTTACACAAAAGCTGATTTTAATAATGATGGTTACACTGATTTGCTTGCTATTGGAGACAATCATGATTGTATAAGTTTTAGACCGGGAATTGAAGGGGAAGAATCATGTAGTTTTTCACCAATCGTATTAATGAATAATGGGAAAAATAAACCAAAAATTTTTCATATTGATAAAGAATTCGAAAGCCCAATTGTCCCAAAAGTTGAATATATAAATTCTCAGCCTTTCTTAGTTATTCATAAACAGAAATTAGTGGATGAGAAAAAAAAGAAATATGCAGATTCAAAAGCTATTTTGACTTTTAAATTTGGAGATTTTATCGAATACAATGAAAATCCAAAAAAGAATAAAATTACCAAAATTGAATTTAGAACTTCCGGTTGTTTTGGTTCTTGCCCAGTTTATAAACTAACATTAAATCGGGATTCCTTATCAGTATTTAATGCTCAATATTATAACTTCAATAAAAAAGACGATGTTGGTTATGGTAAAGAAGAAGGTGTTTTTTCGACAAAAATCAGTAAAGTAGAATTTGATAAATTAGAAGAACTTTTAAATTATTGTGATTTTGAAAATTTAAACAAAGAATATTATGTAATGCATACTGATGACCAAACTGGATATTTGAAAATAACGTTTAATAATGGCAAAGTGAAAATGATCAGTGACTATGGAATGATTGGAACTTATGGATTAAAAATTCTTTATGAAAAACTAGCAGAATTGAGATTTAATCAAAAATGGAAGAAAAAGTAATACATTCAGTAAGATGCGTTTTGGTTTCTTTTATCTGAATTTACTTTTCTAGAAAAGACGTGAATAAAAAACTCCTTAATTTCTTAAGGAGTTTTTGCTTTTCTAAAAGGTTATTTCCCTTTTATTATTTTTTCCAGATATTCAACTTTTTCTTTTTCGGATTGAACTAAACGTTCGTAAAGTTCTACAACTTTATCAAGAGGATTAAAAGTACAGTTGTAGTTAGTGCTTGCAAAGTGGCTATTATTTACAGCATCATTAAAAGTATTAAAAAAATTAATCATATTTTCTTCCGAAAAATTTTTAATTGCTTCTACTGTTACACCTAATGCTTTTGCAACTTCGGCAAGTTTTTCATCATCAATAGTTTCACTGTTTTCAATAGCCGAAACAGTTTGTTGACTTGTTCCTAAAGCTTGCGCCAAAGCTTCTTGTTTCATATCTCGAAGTTCACGAATACGGCTAATTTTTCGCCCTATGTGATTTGGTTTTATTAGTGTGCTCATAGTTCAAAGATATTTAAAATTTCTCAGAAATTTCCCAATTGGTAAAAAACAGGTTTGAAATTGTGAGATACGGTTTTTATTTCTATTTCAAAAAAAGTTAATATTTTGTAGTAAAAATATTTCTTATATTCGTTTAAAGAAAAATCAAATTATTTCGTAAAACGAACTAAAAAAAGATGTAGTAATGTTGTTTTATGCTTGTTATAATTTATTGCCAAATAGTCCTGAAAAATGAAATGTATAATATGTGATGAAATTGCTAATGAAGTTGGTTCTCATTTAATACCAGCTAGTTTAATCAAAAATTGCGTAGGTGCGCATTACAAAGAAGAATCATACAATATTGATTCTAAAAATGCACAAATAAATGTTTATTTCGGAAGAGACAATCTTAAAAATACTTCGACAGAAATTAAACCAAACGATTATAAGAGAGATTATATTTTATGCAAAGTTTGTGAAAAAAAATTAGCCACTTTAGAATCAAAATTTGCATCTGAATTTTTACAAAAATTTAGAAACCAAAAATACCTGAGTAATTTTAAGTACTATGATTCAAGTCTGAATTTTGAAATATTTGAACCTCAAAAAGTCTCAAATATTGAGATTCAAGCATATTTTTACTCAATTATATTTCGATTTTGTTGTGTTTATAAAATTGAAGATAATGATAGCTATCTTGAGGAAAAAGATTTGTTGAAAATTAAAAAGTTTCTAAATGACTTTTTATATAATCATGATACGAAAGGAGAATATGGAATCGAAGAATTTAGAATTTTAATCAACTTTAATAAATATTCGGAAAAAAGTAAATTTATTGCGACCTCTAACGATATAAAAAATCCATACATTTTTTATTTCTGTGAAGCAATAATACTATTATTTACAGAAGAGTTAAAAAATGAAGATGTGCGCTTATTTGGAGATTGCGTAAATTCTATTACAGATAAATCATCTAAAATAATTGTTGGCCCAGAGGAATTCTATGATACATTGTCAAAAAAAATTGCTGATATATTAGCGGAAACTTTCATGATTAATGCGGTTAATTATATTTGTGAATTAAATAAAAAAACATTTGCTGAAAATCTATTAGAAGCTAATCAATTAATTGAAGAATATAAAGAAAAAAATATTAGTATTTATATTGTAAAAGTTTTTGAAGAATTAAAAAAAAGATATGGTGGTCAAAAACCTTTTTAAACTAATATGCGATATTATGGAAGAAGAAAATTGGGAAGAGATATATAACGAATTGTATGATCTAAGAGAGGAGTTTTTCCAGAAATGGAGAAAGAATATTAATGATTTGAAATACTACACAAAAGTCAAAGAGAATGATAAACGTGTCGCTGAAATTATAGATAGTTTCATAGGAATTGTAAAAAGACATGAAGTTCTTTATCAAGTAATATTCGATCAAGAAGATGTGAATTATGAAAATAATAAAGAATATATGGAGCGTACAGGTTTAAGAAAAGAAAGTGAGTTTTACAGTTATTCTCTGAAAGTCATGGATAAATTAGAAGAAATTTTGAACTAGACTAATTATTATTTCTTTACTCAATTCTGCGAAGTGTTATTGTGAAATACCGTGGAAACATCTCTAACTTCGTGCGTACTATTCGAAAATGGTATAAAAAAACTCCTTAATTTCTTAAGGAGTTTCTTGGTGGGCGATGAGGGGTTCGAACCCCCGACCCCCTCGGTGTAAACGAGGTGCTCTGAACCAGCTGAGCTAATCGCCCTATTTTACTAGATTGCTATCGTTTGTGATTGCGAGTGCAAATATAAGCCACTTTTTCAGTTCTGCAAACAAAAGATGCTAAAAATTTAAAGTTTTTTTAAAGTTTTTCCTATCTCGTTGTAATTGAATTTATTATAAAAGAAGTTTTTTTAGTCTTTTTCAGACAATTTAAAAATCCGTTAGTTTGATGGCAATTCGGCAACAACAAAAGTACTTCCGCCAACGTAGATAAAATCATTTTGAGCAGCATTTTCCTTCGCAGCAGTAAAAGCTTCGACTACAGAATCATATTTCTCTCCCAATAAATCGTGACTTTTGGCAGCTTCCTTTAAGATTTCAACGCCTAAACCTCTCGAAGAATTTGGACTACAGAAATAGTATTGCGCTTTTTTAGGAAAAAGAGGCAAAATAGAATCCAAGTCTTTATCGTTTACAACTCCAAGAACAATATGAAGATTCTCAAAAGTTTCATTTTTAATTTGGTTCATCACAACAGCCAATCCGTGTTTGTTGTGTGCGGTGTCACAAACGATTTTCGGATTTTCTCCCAATTGCTGCCATCTTCCTTGTAAACCTGTATTTTTTACAACGTTCAATAAACCAGTTTTTAGACTTTCGTTTGAAACTTTAAATTCATTTTGAGAATTTAGAACAGTAATAGTTTCCTGAACCGTTTTCTTATTATGAAATTGATAATCTCCAATTAAATCAGACGGATAAACTTCGGAAATCAAATCTGAAGCAAAATATATTGGCGCTTTGTTTTCTTCGGCTTTAGCCAAAAATACAGGTTGAGTTTCCGCAGTATATTCACCAATAACAACCGGAACATTAGGTTTTATAATTCCGGCTTTTTCGCCAGCGATTAATGCCGGAGTATTTCCAAGAAACTGAGTATGATCTAAATCGATGTTTGTAATCACAGAAACCAATGGCGTTATAATATTGGTAGCGTCAAGTCTTCCGCCAAGGCCAACTTCAATAATCGCGATATCTGTTTTCTCTGAAGCAAAATAATCAAAGGCTAAACCAACAGACATTTCGAAGAAACTCATATCATTGGCTTCAAAAAAATCTTTGTGTTTTGCGACAAATTCACAAACAAAATCTTCTGATATTTCTTCGCCGTTGATTTTAATTCTTTCCCTAAAATCTTTTAAATGTGGCGAAGTGTATAATCCAACTTTATATCCCGCTTCCTGCAAAACCGAAGCCAACATATGCGAAGTAGATCCTTTGCCGTTGGTTCCTGCAACGTGAATGTATTTTTGCCCATTTTGAGGATTATCAAGATGTGCTGCCAGCAACTTAATATTGGTCAAATCTTCTTTGTATGCCGAAGCGCCTTGTAGTTGGTACATTGGGAGTTGATTAAACATCCAATTGGTAGTTTCCTGATAGTTCATTTATTTTGGATAAAAGTGTTGTTGATTGAAATAATTTTCGTTTTTTTTAGTTTTATATTACAGCGAAAATTATCTTTATTGCAAATTTCAAATATTTTTTAGAATTAATTATTAAAAACCAGAATTAATGTATGTTTAGTTTTATACAAGTACAAACAGATACCATTGCAAACGCCGCTTCTAACGTAGTTATTGAAAAAATTGCTCCAAATACCGAAATCTCAGTTTTAGGATTTATCTTAAAAGGAGGTTTTTTCCTGATTCCAATTGCCATCTTACTATTCTATACTTTTTATGTAATCATAGAACGTTATTTATACATCAGTAAAGCTTCAAAAATTGACAGCAGATTAATGCAGGATGTTGGCGATAAGCTAAATTCTGGTAATATCGAACTTGCAAGAACAATTGTAGAAAGAAGTAATACTGCAGCAGGAAATATCCTGAAAGAAGGAGTTCTGGTTATTGGAAGACCAATTGCCGAAATCGAATCCAACATGGATCGTGCTGCCGATATCGAAATTGGAGAAATGGAACGCCGTTTAGGTCACCTTGGATTAATTGCCGGTATCGCGCCAACACTTGGTTTTATTGGAACAATTTCTGGAGTTATCAAGATTTTCTACAGTATTTCGGTTACAGAAAATATCAGTATCGGAAACATTTCCGGAGGTTTATACGAGAAAATGATTAGTTCCGGATCAGGACTTATTGTTGGTATTATCGCTTATAGCGCTTACCATTTATTAAACGGAAAAATTGATGATTTTGCTTTAAAAATTCAGAAACAAATACTAGAATTTGTAAACATAATTCAAAGATCGTAAGTTATGTCTATTAAAAGAAAAAGAAGATTTCATGCCGAAGTAGCAACTTCATCATTGAGTGATATTATGTTTTTCTTGCTGTTGTTTTTCTTAATTATTTCAACACTTGCAAATCCTAATGTTATCAAAATGACTTTGCCAAAAGCGAAATCAAATGAAAAAACAAACAAGCAACTAATAAGTTTATCCGTTACCGAAGATAAAAAATTCTACATCGACAAAGAACCAGTTGAATTTGACGCTCTCGAAACGACTTTAATGTCAAAAATTGGAGCCGATAAACAGCAAACCGTTGTCGTTCGAATTCCGTTTAACTTACAAGTTCAGGATTTAGTAGATGTACTGCAAATAGGAGTGAAGAACAACTTGAAGTTTGTTATTGCTACAAGTCCGAAGTAGGTTCGTGTTATCAAATAATTGTTTAATGTATTAAAAGCTTTAATTTAAAAAATGAAGAGATTAGTTTTTTTAATTGTCACATCCATATTGTTAGTTAGTTGTTCAACTAGTGTTTCGACGAAAATAGTAAATAAAAATTTTCAGAAACTAGAAAATAGTAGTCCAATAATTGTTCTTGATGAAAAAGAAGAAGTACCAAATAGTTCCGATCTTATTGGAGATTTAAAAATTGGAGACTCAGGATTCACAACAGATTGTGGTTATGATAAAGTTATTGCCGATGCTACAAATGCAGCAAGAAATGCAGGAGCAAATATTATTAAAATTACAGAACTTAAAAAACCGAGTACTTTTGGAAGTACCTGTTATAGAATTAAAGCAAAATTATATCGAAATGTAGATGCCGAAGCTTTATCTGTATTGGCTCAAAAAAGAAGCTTAAAGAATAAATCAAGACTTCCTGAAAATGCAGATTATGCAGTAGTTTATTTTTACAGACCAAGCAATGGAGCCGGAGGTTTGTTAGGATATAAAATTAAAGATGTAAATGATTCTATTGTTGGAAGATTAAGAAACGGAGAGAAGTTTGCCTATAAAACAAAGAAATTTGGAGCACAGACTTTCTACGGAGTATTAGAAACAAAAGAAGAAGTAAAAATAAATATAGAACAAGGAAAGGAATATTTTGTAAGATGTGCCGTTAATATGGGAATCGTTTTAGGTAGACCTGAAATTAATCTTACTGAAAATTTTGTTGGTATCAAGGAATATGAATTAATGAAATAAATTATTTGTAGACATTAATTTCTAAATAAAAAAGGCTTTCTGGAATATTCCAGAAAGCCTTTTTCTATTTGTATTAATTAGTGAAATTCATGTTTTAATGCAAAGTAAAATTATCATTAGGGCGTGCCACCATTTAAAAAAAGGCCTAAGTTTCGTTGCGATCATTAGGCCTTTTCTTAAATGCTGTCGGGCTATTCACGCTACTTCGGTAGCAAGCTTCTATCCCTCACGCAAAAACACACAATCTTTACGCAGCAATTTGTCCTTGCGAGGAACGAAGCAATCTCACGACAAAAAGCAAATTAAGCGTGAAATTGGTTATTTTTGTCTTTCGATTGAGAAGAAATAATGCGTATTAATCTGCAGAATTTTATAATTAAAGACTTAATTTATGAAGAATTTACTTTTACTGGCTCTTTTTTGCTTTTTTATGATTAGTTGCGCTTCAAAAGATAAAATGACGGGTACTTATAAAACAAATCTCAATAAAGACAGTGATTATATTTTTGATATGGATAATCAATCTTATACGAGTGTATATAAAAGTGGTTCTAGTACAAAGGGAAAATTTAAAGTGGTTCGCTTAAGTTCAGAAAGAATCTTACTTGTTTGTAATGATATGATTCTTAAAAATGGGCATGACTATATAAAAGATATAAATGAAAAAGAAGATTCGTCATATATTGGAGTAAAACATTGGTATAAAAACTTAGGTTCAACTGTCTTCGAGATAAATAAGAAAGATACAGAAAACTTGAAATACAGAAAAACATACGGGAACCAAATCGAAAAAACTGAAGAAACGGGTATTTTAATTCGTATTAAGTGACAGCTAAATAAAAGGTTATATTCTTTAGTGCCAGAAATATGAAGTAATATAAAAAATAAATTGCCTTATAATGCGAAGACTAAATAAAAAAGGCTTTCTGAAATATTCCAGAAAGCCTTTTTCTATTGGTGTAAATCCGTGCAATTCGTGTTTTAATCTAAACTAAAATTATAGATAATCTTACCAACTTGTTTGGCTGGAGCATTACTGTCAGCATCCCATCTAGTATTCATTGCTGCAATTTTTGCCTGATCCAGTAAACATTTTGCTGTATTTGTTGTTCCTTTTATTCCTGGTGTTGCGCTAATTGTTTTTCCGTTTTGGTCAACTGTAACTTCTACAACCACTTTTCCGGCTTCGTCACAAGTATATTTTGGTGCAGGTTTAGATAGTGCTTTTCTGTTTCCAAGAGAATATCCAGATCCGCCACCAGAACCACCGCCGCTTCCGGCTCCGTAACCACTTCCGGTGCCAATACCATTTCCTGTCCCGTTTCCTCCGCCAGTTCCGCCACCAGAACCTCCAGTGCCATAATAACCGCTAGATCCTAAACTTCCGTTTGCTTTTCCTTTATTTCCTGCAACTTTATCATCGCCATCGCCGCCTTTGTTTGATCCTTTTAGAATGCTCGATAAAGCATCATTTGTAGAATTCGAAACTTTTGGTTTTTGAGGTACAGGTTTTACTTCAGGTTTAACAACCGGAGTTGCTTTTTTAGGTTTTTCTTTCGTCGGAATTACAACGTCATTATCATCATTTGTGTTTTCTTGCGTAATGATAGCTTCGTCTGGAGTTGCTTTTGCAGGAGCTTGTTTGGCTTGATTTTTTACTTCCAGAACTTCACTTTTATAATTTGCTCCAGAACCTAAATCACTGTCTCCAAAATTTACCGTTACACCGCCACCGCCGCCACCTTCTGCAAGTGCAACATTGTTTTCAGGATTATAAGGAGGCCAAAAGCGAATGAAAAATAAAAGCAACAGTAATACAGCATAAATTGCCGTAGATATTAATAGAGATTTCTTTTTATCTGAAGAATCCGTAGAAGTCATTTTGATTCTGAGTTTTGTAATAGTATTAAATAAAAACGTTTAAAAGTAGTAAAAATTGTTTAGATTGAAAGTGCTGGGCTTAATTTAACCGCAAAGGTCGCTAAGGTTTACGCAGAGTTCGCAAAGTTTTGTTGAGTTGTTTCAAACTAAGTTTATTAAGTTCGCAAAGCTTTTTATCTAATCTCGCAAAGACGCAGAGTCGCAAAGAAAAACTTAAAAAAGAAAAACTTTGCGACTCTGCGTCTTTGCGAGAAATAAATTAGCGCGCTTTGCGTAAAACCCTTGCGAACTTTGCGGTTAAATTTTAAATAAAAAAAGCGAGCTAAAATTTAGCCCGCTTAGAATTGAAGTATAAAGAAAATTATACTAATTGTTTCAATGCAATTTCGAAAGCAGTTGCACTGATATTTGTTTTTGATGGATTTAAAGCGTGAGCTTTTACAATCGCATTTTTTATAATTTCAGATGTATCGTTAAAGATCGCTTCATCCGTCATTTGAACTTTTTTCTCCATGAAATAAGCAAAAACTCTCGCCATTCCGCAGTTTGAAATAAAGTCAGGAATCAAACTTACTTTATGATCCACTTCTTCCATGATCGAACCAAAGAAAATTTCTTTGTCAGCAAAAGGAACATTTGCTCCACAAGAAATAACTTCTAATCCATTTGCGATTAAGCTATCAATTTGACTTTGTTGAACTAATCTTGACGCAGCACAAGGCGTGAAAATTTCAGCACCAATTGTCCAGATTTTAGAGTTGATTTCCTCAAACGGAATCATATTATCGGCAACCAATTTATTTCCGTCTTTATTAAGGAATAAAGTTCTGATTTCTTCAAAAGAAAAACCTTCTTCTTTAATTAATCCTCCGTCACGATCAATAATTCCAATTACTTTTGCGCCCATTTCTGCAAGGTAAAAAGCCGCAGCAGAACCTACGTTTCCAAAACCTTGAACGATTGCTTTTTTACCTTTAATGTCTCCGCCATAAGTAGCATAAAAATGACGAACAGCTTCGGCAACACCGTAACCTGTAATCATGTCGGCAACAGTATATTTTCTGGTAACATCCGGTGAGAATTTTGGGTTTTCGATTACCTTGATAACACCTTGACGTAATTGTCCAATTCTATTAATTTTGTCCGCTTCAGTTGGTTTAAAATGTCCGTTGAAAACTCCTTCTTGCGGATGCCAAACGCCACATTCTTCCGTCATAGGAATTACTTCGTGAATCTCATCTACATTTAAATCTCCGCCAGTTCCGTAATAACTTTTCAATAATGGTGAAACAGCTTTGTACCAACGTTGCAAAACTCCTTTTTTGCGCGGGTCATTTGGGTCAAAGTTTATTCCTGATTTAGCGCCTCCAATTGCAGGTCCTGAAACCGAAAATTTAACCTCCATTGTTTTGGCCAATGATAAAACTTCATTCATATCTAAGCCTTTTCTCATTCTTGTTCCTCCACCTGCAGCTCCTCCACGTAGTGAATTAATAACGGTCCATCCTTCAGCTTCTGTTTCAGAATCTTTCCAGTTAAAAACAATTTCAGGTGCTTTATTTTCAAATTGCTGTAATAAATCTTTCATTTTGTTGAGATATGTTTAGTTTGCGTAAAAGTATAAAATAGAATAATGCGAATAATGTATTTTATATCAAATTTATCAAACAAAAAAAAGAAAGCCGAAAACAATATGCTTTCGGCTTAAGAATTTTATATAAAATTGGGATAATTATTATTGTCCCAATAAGTGTTTCTTTAATGTTTCGTCAACTGGTTTATCAGATAACCAGATTCCGAATAATGCTTTTTTGAAATCAAATCCAGGGATTTTTCCTTTAGAAACATCATTTTTAATCACGCTCACAGTTTGGTCTAATGGATTGTACCATAAAATAAAGACATCTTTTTCTTTTATAACATCGCTTAATAAGGTTTTGAAATCCTCAATTCTTGGACGTAATTCTTCAAAATTGCTTCCCGCAGATTTCTCAAAACCGGCATTCATTGCTTTTGTCAATTTGTTTGAAGAAACCATTGCTGAGGTAATTTCAATTCTAATCGCCATTTCAGTATCACTGTCAATAATGAATTTTGGATCCTGACTTAATTGCGATAAATACAATGCCTGCACATAAACTTCCAACCACATTTTTGATCTTCCACCTGCACCATTAAGCTGCATGGTTTTGTTTTGAACTTCAATTTTTCTAGGAACAGTAACGCCATTTACATCAAGTGTAGCTTGTGCAGAAACCGTCGAAAATTGGACGCTTAAAAGTAGTGTAAGTAATAGTAAAATCTTTTTCATATTCTGTCGATAATTTTGTTTTTGGGCAAAAATAATGTTAATTTATTAATTTTAAGTTGTTATTGGACATGTTTTTTTATTCTGATTTTTAATTTTTTTCAATGTATGTAATTAGTAATCAATTTAGTAAGAGTTGTTTTACGTGTATTTACCCGTTTTAAGGTTTGTTTAATCTTTTTAGGATGAAAATCGTCTTATTTTTTTGTGTTTTATAAAATTTATTAGGCAATTATATTCTTAAATTTTAAAGAAAACGTTGCAAAGTTTATGTTAGTTGCGCCAAATTTCGTTATTATTACGAAAACGTTATCGTAATTGTTGCTGATCTATTAAATTTATATGCGCGCATTGTTAAATTGAGTTTTAAAAATTATCTTTGGAAGCCTTTAAAAAAAAACAAAAACAATAAAAACATAAAACCGAACAATTCTATAAACGAAGTTTTCTGAATTTTGGTTTTCAAAAACAATAAAACTACAAAGACTATGGATTTCAATCTGACCGAAGAACATTTAATGATTCAACAAGCCGCTAGAGATTTTGCTCAAAACGAATTGTTGCCAGGTGTTATTGAACGTGACGAAAAACAAATTTTTCCGACGGAACAAGTAAAAAAAATGGGACAATTAGGATTCATGGGAATGATGGTTGATCCTAAATATGGCGGAAGTGGACTTGATGCAATTTCGTATGTAATTGCGATGGAAGAAATTTCTAAAGTCGATGCATCTGCTTCTGTAGTAATGTCTGTAAACAACTCATTAGTTTGTTGGGGATTACAAGAATTTGGAACTGAAGAACAAAAACAAAAATATTTACCGGGTCTGGCTTCAGGTGAAATTCACGGAGCTTTTTGCTTAAGCGAGCCAGAAGCAGGAAGTGATGCAACTTCTCAAAAAACAACTGCGGTTGATATGGGAGATCACTATATTGTAAACGGAACAAAAAACTGGATTACAAACGGAAACACAGCATCACTTTATTTGGTAATTGCTCAAACGCATCCTGAATTAAAACATAAAGGAATTAATGCTTTGATCATGACCAAAGATATGCCTGGTTTTTCTATTGGACCAAAAGAACAAAAAATGGGAATCCGTGGTTCTGATACACACTCTTTAATGTTTAGTGATGTAAAAGTTCCTAAAGAAAACAGAATTGGAGAAGATGGTTTCGGATTCAAATTTGCGATGAAAACTCTTGCCGGAGGTCGTATCGGTATTGCTTCTCAAGCTTTAGGAATTGCTTCCGGAGCTTATGAATTAGCTTTAAAATATTCTAAAGAACGTAAAGCTTTTGGAACTGAAATTTGCAATCACCAGGCAATTGCTTTCAAATTGGCAGATATGGCAGTTAATATCGAAGCAGCGCGTCATTTGTGTATGAAAGCGGCTTGGGATAAAGACCAACATAAAAATTATGATGTAAGTGGAGCAATGGCAAAATTGTTTGCTTCTCAAGTGGCGATGGACACGGCGGTAGAAGCAGTGCAGATTCACGGAGGTAACGGTTACGTAAAAGAGTACCATGTAGAACGTTTTATGCGTGATGCAAAAATTACTCAAATCTATGAAGGAACATCAGAGATTCAAAAAATTGTAATTTCAAGATCAGTTATTGCAGGATAATTTTCTTATAATAATATAAAATAAAACCCTTTCAAGCGTTTGAGTTTGAAAGGGTTTTTTGTTTGGATTTTAATTTGGTTATCTTTACATAAAGAAACTTTTTTATGTACGAAGATTTAAAATATTGGTATTTACGAGATCATAAATTGTTTAGAACGTTGAGTTACTCACAAATCAAGCAATTGTGTATTATTACAGGTTTTAAAAAAGCTTCAAAAGGAGAAATTATTTATTTTTCCACTTCAGATTTACCCCGAATCTTTTTACTTAAAAAAGGAAACATCAAAATTGTAGCTATTGATGAAGATGGCAACGAAACCATAAAAGATATTATTCAGAAAGGAGATTTGTTTGGTGAATTGACTTTAGAAACTGATTCTAAAAACGAAGAATATGCAAAAGTCCTTTCAGACGATGTCGCAATTTGTAGTTTTCTAATGTCGGATTTTGAAGATTTATTGCTTAGAAATCCAACTTTAGCACTTTCATATACCAAATTTGTTGGTCTTAAAATGAAGCGCATCAAGAATAGTTATGCCAATTTAATTTCTAAAGATGCAAAAACAAGATTACATCAGTTTCTTAAAGATTGGGCGGAAAAGGAAGGTATTCAAAATGGAAATACTGTAGTACTTGATAATTATCTTACTCAAAGTGATATTGCTCAAATCATTTGTACATCAAGGCAAACCGCCACACAATTGTTGAATGAAATGGAAACGAATAATCTTTTGGCGTACAATAGAAAAGAAATTATCATTCCGGATATTACCAAAATATAATTATTTTAGGCGAAGTGTAAATTAGCCGACATTTTCCTTTTTCATAGCAAAGTAATTTTACATCATCAAAAAGATGTAACACGAAAAACTATGAAAAAATTAATCCTTATTTGTTTAGTGACCTTCACTACGGTTGCTAATGCACAAAACGCGATTCCAAAATCTGCGACAGATATTGCTCCTTTATTAATAGGAGAGAAAATTCCCGACATTACTTTAAAAACAGCTGAAAATACAGTTGTCAAAATTTCTGACTTAGTTAAAAAGAAAAAAACAGTTCTAGTTTTTTATCGAGGCGGTTGGTGTCCATATTGCAATATGCATTTGCAAGCTTTGGCTGAAGCCGAAAAACAAATTCTCGATTTGGGATATCAAATTATTGCCGTTAGTCCTGATGCACCCGAGAATTTAAAAATTACAGAAGAAAAAGATAAAGTAAAATATACCTTACTTTCTGATTCAAAAGGAGAACTTATCAAAGCTGTAGGAATTGCTTATGAAGCTCCGGAAAACTATAAATCAGTAATTAACGTACATTCTAAAGGAGCCAATACCAATTTCTTACCAGTTCCGTCTGTTTTTGTTCTAAACCCGGAATCTGATATTTTATTCGAATATATTTCTCCTGATTTTAAGCAGCGTATTTCGACCAATTTACTTGTTTCAGTATTAACAAATATCAAATAAAATAAGATGAAAAAGCTAGTATTATTTGTGTTGATTTTGGTTTCAGGTATTTCATTTGCTCAAAACGACGCGAAACGAATTAATCAATATAACTTAGAAAATAAAGTTGCAATTCAGGGTTATGATCCGGTTGGATATTTTAATCAGGGAAAAGCAATCAAAGGAAAAAAAGAAATTTCAGCTTCTTATCAAGGTGTAATTTATAAATTTTCGTCAAGCGAAAATAAAGATGCGTTCTTAAAAAATCCGTCAAAATATGAACCTCAATATGGCGGATGGTGTGCTTATGCAATGGGAAGTGCCGGCGAAAAAGTCGAAATAAATCCTGAAACTTTCAAGATTGTCGACGGTAAACTCTATTTATTTTACAACGCTTATTTTAACAATACTTTGAAAAGTTGGAATAAAGAAGAGACGAAACTAAAGTCGCAAGCAGATACAAACTGGAAAAACATATATAAATAATAACGATCATGAAAACAGCAAAATTAGCCTGGATTTTAAGAGTCGTCGCTGCGGGAATCTTATTGCAGACTTTGTTTTTTAAGTTTAGCGGAGCAGCAGAAAGTATTTATATTTTTTCGACTTTAGGAATAGAACCTTACGGAAGAATTGGATCAGGAATCGCCGAATTAATTTGTGCCATTTTAATTCTGATTCCAAGAACCACTTGGATTGGAGCCTTTGGTGCGAGCGGAATAATGACCGGAGCAATTTTGTCTCATTTATTTGTCCTAGGAATTGTAGTCGAAAATGACGGAGGATTTTTGTTTTTGTTAGCCATTATTACCTTAATATGTTGTTTAACATTGCTTTATTTCGATAAAAATAAATTGTTTAATCTTCTAAAACTAAAATAGCCATGTTACTAAAATCAATACGCCACAGTTTAGAGGAATTAATTTCTCTATTAGATCAATTATCTGATCAGGATTATGCACAATCTTGCGAAGCTTTGAGCAACGCAACAATTGGAGAACATGTAAGACATATTCTCGAAATGTATCAATGTCTTGAAAATGGTTACGAATCGGGAATTTTAAACTATGACAATCGCGAAAGAAATCTTCGTCTTCAAACCGAAACTGAATTTGCAAAACAGTTTATAACTGAGATAAAAATGGGTTTGAAAAGCGAAAACAAAATCATTTATCTCGAACAGGAAATTGATGGACTTGCAATCAGAATTCAGAGCAATTATTATAGAGAATTACTTTATAATCTGGAACATTGCATTCATCATCAGGCTTTGATAAAAGTAGTTGTTTTGCAGCTAAATAATATTTCGGTTAATGAGAACTTTGGTGTGGCGCGTTCCACCATAGAATATAGAAAACAATGTGTACAGTAAGCTTTATAAATAATAATGGAGTTGTGATTATAACTTCCAATCGTGATGAAAAAGTAATTCGTCCCGGAGCTCTTGCACCAAGAAATTATTGTATGGGCGGTAAAAATATCATGTATCCAAAAGATCAAAAAGCTGGAGGAACCTGGTTTGCAGTTGATGAAAACGGAACCGTTTTGGTGCTTTTGAATGGTGGAATTAAAAAGCACGATTCCTTATTTCTTTATAGAAGAAGTCGAGGATTAATTGCTCTTGATATTATTTCGAATGCTTCGCCAAAGGATTTCTGGAATGAAATTAATCTCGAAGATATAGAACCATTTACCTTGGTTCTATATCAGAAAGAAGAATTGTATGAACTGATTTGGGACGGGATTACAAAATGGAAAACATTATTGGATGTGACCAAAAATCATATTTGGTCATCGGTCACTTTATATTCTGAAGAAATTAGAAAAAGGCGTTCTCAATGGTTTTTTAATTTTTTGAAAGACAAGAACGAAATTTCGACTTTGGATATGCTGGACTTTCATAGAAATACCCAGAATGATGATTCTGAAAACGGTTTGATTATTAATAGAGAAAATACCTTGAAAACACTAAGTGTGACACAGGTTGTAATTAAGCAAAATAAAGGTACAATGAAGTACTTTGATTTGATTAAAACAGAAGATTTTTCGACTTCTTTTATAAGTATTTAAAACAAATAACGATGAAACTATTTTTTCATAAAGTCAGCAATTGGGAATATTGGCCGTTTCAGGTTTTGTACGTTCCTATTTATTTTCTTTGGGTATATTATGCAATCAAAGCAAGATCTGTTTTCTTTTTTAATGCTTCAAATCCGAAGATTAAAAATGGCGGTTTTATAATGGAAAGCAAAAAACAGATTTATGATTTGCTTCCTAAAGAACATTATCCGAAAACTATTTTGATCAGAGAAAGTACAGATTTAAAAAAGATTGTAAGTACAATTGTTGACAACAGCGTTTATTTTCCTTTTATAGCAAAGCCTGATATTGGTTTGCGCGGTTCTGGAGTAAAGAAAATCAGAAATGTTTATGAATTAGGCGAATATGCAAAGAAAGCAAATTTCGATTTTTTGATTCAGGATTTAATCCCGTTCAAAAATGAAGTTGGTATTTTTTATGTACGTCATCCACATCAGAAAGAAGGAAGAATTACCGGAATCGTTTCTAAAGAATTTTTAATTGTTACCGGCGACGGAATCTCGACAATTGAAGATTTAATTTGTAAAACGCCAAGATTTAAATTACAACTCGAAGCTTTGCAACAAGAATACGGAAGTCAGTTGCATAAAGTTTTGCAAAATGGCGAAATGATAAATTTAGTGCCGTTTGGGAATCATGCGCGTGGAGCAAAATTTCTTGACGGAAGTAATTTGATTACACCAAAATTAACCGCAATGATAAACGAAGTTGCGACTAAAATTCCGGAATTCTATTTTGGAAGATTTGATATCATGTACAATACTTTTGAAGAATTGGAACGTGGCGAAAATTTTCAAATCGTAGAACTTAACGGCGCCGCAAGTGAACCAACACATATTTATGATCCGAAGCATTCCGTTTGGTTTGCCTGGAAAGAATTGGCGCGACACATTACTTATATGTATGAAATAAGTGCTGAGAATCATAAAATGGGAGTTCCGTATTTAAATTATAAAGTTGGAATTCGCGAATACAGATTGCATTTGGCACAAAACAATAAGATTATAAATTTTTGAAGATGAAAAAGATAAAAAATATCTCAATAGGATTTCTGGTGAGTTTCATTGGTTCAATTCCGTTGGGATATTTGAATTTAGTAGGTTTAGAAATTTACTCCAAATCAGGGCTTCATAATCTGGTTTTCTTTTTATTTGGAGTCATTTTTGTCGAAACTTTTGTTATTTATTTTACGTTGCTTTTTGCGAGACAACTGATTAGAAATAAAAAATTAATGAAAGTGATTGACTTTTTTGCTGTTGGATTTATGTTTGTTTTGGCTTATTTATTTTATTTCAATTTTAATTCGACAACAACTTTAAATAATAGCTTAAGTAAATATTTAATGTATTCGCCATTTATAATTGGCGTGGTTTTAAATTGCTTTAATTTTTTGCAATTGCCTTTCTGGACAAGTTGGAATTTATACTTGCTTAACGGAAAGTATATTACAGTTGAAAGAAAGTTAAAATATTATTATATTGCAGGAACTTTGATTGGTGTTTTTTTAGGAATGTTTAGTCTGATTGTAATTTTACAGACCATTTTTCAAAAAACAAACCAATTTTCAAAGTATATAATGCCTGTTTTTATTCCGTTATTTTTTATTGTTTTAGGAAGTATTCAGGTATACAAAGTATATAAGAAATATTTTAAACCATCAGCTTTAGAAGTTTAAACTCTAAGCTCAAACTGAATCTTTCCTTTATGAATAAGCTTTATTTTTTTCTTCCATTTGTTTTTTTAGCGTGCAAATCAAATCCATCTGCAGTAACCGAAACGACTTCAAAACCTATTGAAATCACTTATAAAGTTAGTGAAACCGAAGTTTCGGATTTTCTAAAATATCTTTCTTCAGATGAATTAGAAGGGCGCGATACCGGATCAAAAGATATTGAAAAAGCGGCAGTATTTCTGGAAGATTTTTTCAAAAATAATAATGTAAAGCCTTATTTTAAAAGCTACCGCGATACACTTACCAATTTTGATAAACCGGCATTTAATATTGTTGGTGTTCTGGAAGGAACAGATCCTAAATTAAAAAAGGAATTTGTAGTTCTGAGCGCACATTACGATCATATTGGTTTAGAGACAAAAGAACAACCAGACGTAATTTTTAATGGTGCAAATGATGATGCATCCGGAGTTACCGCCGTTGCGCAAATGGCAAAGTATTTTAGTGAAACCAAAAGTAATAAACGCAGTATTCTATTTGTGTTTTTTGCCGGAGAAGAAAAAGGTTTACTTGGATCTAAAAGTTTAGTGGAGAAATTGAAAAAACAAGATTTTAATTTGTACACACAATTGAATATTGAAATGATTGGTGTGCCAATGAAACGTGATTATCGGGCTTATATTACCGGTTTTGATAAATCAAATATGGCTGATAAAATAAATGAATATACAGGTAAAAAGACGATTGGTTTTCTACCAAAAGAAGCCGAATATAAATTGTTTTACAGATCGGATAATTATTCGTTTTTTAAAGAATTCGGAAAACCATGTCAGTCGATAAGTACTTTTGATTTTGAGAATTTTGATTATTATCACCATGTTTCAGATGAGTTTAAAGTAATGGATATTCCGCATATGACTTCTTTTATTCAGGAGTTTTTGCCGGCAGTGACTAAAATCGCTATAACGCCAACAGAAGAAATAACGATGAATAAATAACCGTTCCTTTTATTGGATTTGCTTATTTTTGCTTTATGAAAAATATTATTGTTACCGGAACCAGTCGAGGAATTGGTTACGAATTGGCGCTAAAATTTGCTAATGCAGGTCATCAGGTTTTGGCTATTTCAAGAAAAATACCTCAAACACTTTTAGAGCATCAAAATGTTACTTGCCTTTCTGTTGATTTGGCAGATGAAACAGCTTTGGAAGAAGTAAATAACTTTCTTTCTTCAACATGGAAAAAAGTTGATGCAGTAGTTCATAATGCAGGAGCTTTGTTGTTAAAGCCTTTTGCAGAAACCACTCAGGCAGATTTTGAAAATATTTATAAAGTGAATGTTTTTGCAGTTGCGAATCTTACCAGAATTTGCTTGCCATATCTTCAAAAAGGAAGTCATGTTGTAACGATTAGTTCAATTGGCGGTGTAAGAGGAAGTCTTAAATTTGCAGGATTGGCCGCATATAGTTCCAGTAAAGGCGCTGTAATTACCTTAACAGAATTACTTGCCGAAGAATATAAAGAACAAGGAATCTCATTCAACGTTTTGGCTTTGGGATCTGTTCAGACAGAAATGCTAAACGAAGCTTTCCCGGGTTACCAAGCTCCAATTTCAGCCGAAGGAATGGCAACTTATATTTATGATTTTACATTAAACGGAAATAAATATTTTAACGGAAAAGTTTTAGAAGTTTCTTCTACAAATCCGTAGTGTATTATAATATGAACGATAATAATGTTAAATACAGAACATATAAAACCAGCATAAATATTTTCTTTTTTTCCTTTTATAGTAATTCAAAAGTCTATGAAATATCAAATGGAAGAAGTACAATTTTGCCTGGAATAAAATATTCTGTTTTAACGATTTTATTTGGATGGTGGGGTTTCGGATGGCCTTGGAAAAAAGTTAAGGAAATTAAAAATTCAATGATTGCTTTACATATTAATTTTGACGGAGGAGAAGATTATACAAAAGTGTTTTCTGAAATGAATTATGACGAAAAATCGATTTGGGTTTTTAATAATTTAAGACGCGAAATTTTTCAAAAGGTAGATATTCAAATTATTGATATAATGATAGATTTGCAAACTGAATTCATAAAAGCAGAACCAGAAGTTTCACTTGAAAAGAATATAATGTTTATGAATGAGAAATTAAAAAAGCTAAATATTATAAACCTACGAAATTCAGATTTGGAAGAAATAATAACCAAAATTGGAGCATTTGAATTTAAAAATGACTAAAAAACTCATACTTCATACTTCATAACTCATAACTATTTTGAACGAAACTCTTGCAAGATATATACCGGAACATGCTGTAAAGCCTGTATTTGATTTGATTGTTGCCAATCAGGTTCATCTGAAAATCGTAAATGAACGCCAAACGCGTCATGGAGATTACAGAAGAGGACCGAGTGGTAAACATGAAATCACGGTAAATGCGAGTTTAAATAAATATCGTTTTTTAATTACGCTAATTCATGAAATCTCACATTTAGTAGCGTTTGAAAGGTTTGGACGAAATATAAAACCGCACGGAAATGAATGGAAACTTACTTTTCAAAGAATGATGGTTCCTTTTATTCGTCCGGAGATTTTCCCGGGTGGTTTATTGCCTTTATTAGCGCGACATTTTAAGAATCCGTCTGCAAGTAGCGATACAGATACAACTTTGTCTCTAGCGCTAAAACAATACGATGCAAATAGTGATAAGAACTATGTTTTTGAAATTCCATACGGAAGTGTGTTCAGAATTAAAAACGGAAAAATCTTCAAGAAATTAGCGGTAAGAACGAAACGTTTTGAATGTATTGAGATTAGTTCAGGAAGAACGTATCTTTTTAATCCAAATGCTGAGGTAGAGTTGATAAACTCGAATTAAAATCTGGTAGAAATCCCAATATTTAAAATCCAAATTCCAATTTTGACTAAGATTGGAATTTGGATTTTTTAATTGGTATATTATTTGCTTTGTGTTTTGAAAATTATTTCCTCTTTATAACTAGATATTCAATTGATTATGATTAAAAAACTACTTAAGATTGTTTTTGTTTTAGTGCTTTCTAATTCAATTTATGCACAAGAAACCAAGGATGTTGTAATAATAATACAGAAAAAGAGTCCAATTATTTATGCGGAGGTTTTTGGTGGTTTTTCAGTTATGCAAAATTTTGGTTTTGCCGGTGGAGGAGAATTAAATTATCAGTATAAGAAAAATCTTTTTACTTTGCGATATTCACATGAAACGGGATATGTCAAACAAGATAGTGTTTTTGCTTTTTCGAATGTAGAAGATAATGATGAATATGCCATTTTATATGGAAGAAGATGGTTAACCAGAAGCCATTCTTATAGTGTTTCTGTTGGAGTAAATTCTAATAATTTAAAGTTTACCAATAGAGATTTTGAGCATAATCGCTATTACCAATATAAAAGATTTTATGGTGTTCCTTTTGAAGCAAACTTTAAGTGGTTTAATCCTAAGAGAAGATCTAATTTAATATTCAATGCATTAACTCCAAGTATTGGTCTTAAGGTATTTGGCAGCATTTCTAAGTATAGTTATGCGGGAGTAGGACTTGTAATAGGATTTGGGTTGCCAAAGAACTATTAAACACAAAATTTAAATTCCAATAAAAGAAAAATTCCAAATTCCAACTGCATTAGTTATTGGAATTTGGAATTTTTTTATTGAGTTCTTCCAGAATTGGAATTTGGAATTAAAAAAGGTTTTATCCTTTCAAATAAGCTTCTCTTACTTTTTTGAATAAGTTCGAAGAGTAAACAAATTTCACGATGTCTTTATTGTCAGTTCTAAAGATTTCTTCTTTAGTTCCTTGCCATGCTTTTATACCTTTTTTTAAGAATACGATGTTTTCGCCAATTTCCATTACAGAGTTCATATCGTGTGTATTGATTACCGTTGTGATATTGTATTCTTCAGTAATTTCTTTAATCAAATTATCGATCAAAGTTGAGGTATTTGGATCTAAACCGGAGTTAGGTTCGTCACAAAATAAATACTTAGGATTGTTTACAATCGCACGGGCAATCGCCACACGTTTTTGCATACCTCCGGAAATTTCAGAAGGTAATTTTTTATGAGCATCAACCAGATTAACGCGTTCTAAAACAAAATCAACGCGTTCCTGAATTTTAGCTTTATTATCGTTTGTGAACATTTTTAAAGGGAAAGCAACATTTTCTTCAACAGTCATCGAATCAAATAAAGCACTTCCTTGAAAAACCATTCCAATTTCAGTTCTTAATTCACGTTTTTCATCTGGATTTAATTCAGAGTAAACACGTCCGTCAAACTCAATTGTTCCGGAATCCGGTGTATGAATTCCTAACAAAGTTTTTAATAGAACAGTTTTTCCGGATCCACTTTGACCAATAATCAAGTTTGTTTTTCCAGTTTCAAAAACCGTCGAAACACCTTTTAAAACTTTACTGTCGCCAAATGATTTTTCTATGTTTTTTACTTCGATCATTATCCTAATAATAATTGAGTTAATATATAATTAAAAAGAATAATACAAACAGATGTCCAAACAAATGATACTGTACTTGCTTTACCAACTTCAAGTGCGCCACCTTTCATGTAATATCCGTGAAATGATGGAATTGTAGCTAATAACATTGCGAAAATTAAAGTTTTAATGAAGGCATATGTAATATGAAAAGGAATAAATTCCATTTGAGCACCTTGAATAAAATCCTGACTAGTCGAGAATCCTCCATAAGCACAAGCAAGCCATCCACCAAAAATTCCTAAAAACATACTGATTCCAATTACAAAAGGGTACATTAATAAGGCTACTATTTTTGGGAAAACAAGGTAGTTTAATGAATTAACTCCCATTACTTCCAACGCATCAATTTGTTCTGTAACACGCATTGTTCCGATACTCGAAGTAATGTAAGATCCCATTTTTCCGGCCATAATTACCGAAATAAAAGTAGGGGCAAATTCTAAGATTACAGATTGACGTGTAGCAAAACCAATTAAATATTTTGGAATTAAGGGATTAGTCAAGTTTAGTGCAGTTTGAATGGCAACAACTCCTCCAATAAAAAAGGAGATAAAGCAAACGATGCCAAGAGAGTCGATTATTAGATCGTCGATTTCTTTAAAAATCAATTTTTTCATAACAGGCCATTTAGTCTGTTTATTGAAAATTTCCTTCAGCATTAAAAAATATCTTCCTATTTGAGATAAATAACGAATTAGCATCATAGTTTTACAAATATTGGCTAAGGTAAAAAGAACTTACGAGTTTTGGGTTATGAGTTCCCGTTTTTCGGTTGTTTTACCAATCAAATTAACTTTTGTTTCATTTTTTGGAAACGGTAATTTCTAATAAATTTAGCCTGTTCAGGGGTAACCAACAAAGGAGTTTTTGCTTTTTTAGCTTTCCAAAATCCTTTAATATAATCAAAAAACAGAAGTGGTTTTTTCTTCATCATTGCCAATTTTGCAGAGGCAATTGATGTAATCCAGAAACCATATCCTAATGTATAAAAAGCTTCGCCTTGTTTATAACGAGCTGTTTTGTTGTAGTTTGCACCTGTTGATTTTAGGTGTTTTACATGTAAAGATTCGTCTGTAACTATTTTCCAGTCATAATATTTACAAAGTAATTCGTCTACAGTATCCCAGCCCATTGCAGGTTTTAAACCTCCAATTTGCTGAAAAGTTTCTTTTCTGTAGGCTTTCAATGCGCCACGAATATGATCTTTATCGGTTAGGTTTTCTAAAATCCAATCTCCATTTTTTTCGATATAACAAAAACCTCCGGCCATTCCAATTTTTGGATCAGATTGAAAATGTTTGATTATAGTTTCAAAATAATTGGCAGGAAAAATTAAATCACCATCTATTTTTACAATAATATCGTAATCAGAATCCAGCGTTTCATAACCTTTTTGAAAAGCCTGAATTACTTTACTTCCGGGCATGTGAATCGCATCAGAAGTTTTGTTTACAACAGAGATAAACGGATTTTCTTTTGCAAATCCCAATACAATTTCTTCTGTTTTATCAGTTGAATTGTCATTTACAACGACAACTTTTGATGGTAAAACAGTTTGCGAAACCAAAGATTGCAATGTTAAACCAATAAGGTCTTGCTCGTTATGCGCGGGAATGACGATGTAATATTTCATTTATAAAATTTTAGATTTTAGATTTTAGATTTTAGATTGTTGGTGTAATCTAAAAATCAAAAATTAAAAATCGTTAATCAAAAATCTTAGATCTTGATTTTCTCAGCTACTACAATATAATATCTTGGAGTGAAATATCTTAGTAATGGTCTAATACCAAACTTTTTTACCGGATGTGTAAATTGTAGACGATCAGTTATTTTCCACCCCGTTTTTTCTAAAAGCCAGTCTAACTGCCAGTCTTCAAATTCGTGATAATGTCTGTCCCACATATCAGTTTTAGAACGATATGCCGGTGAAAACCATAAACGTAACGGAATTGAAATTAACAATTTGTCACATTTTACGTTTTCCAGAATCGTGTACGGATTTAGTAAATGTTCGAAAATTTCAAATGCCGTAAAAACGCTATATTCTTCTGTTTGCAAAGCAGTTTGATCGTTGTCTAAATCTTCGCCTTTTGTGTTTTTTACGGTATAACCGTTTTCTTCCATTATTTTAGAAAATGGATTTGGAACACCAAAATCAAATATAGTTTCTGATGTTTTAACATGTTTTTGTAAAAACTCTAAGGTAAGTTTGAATCTTTTATTTGGAAACACTTTTTCGTACATAGTCGTTGCGAGGAACGAAACAATCTCTCGTTCTTGATTTTATAATTAGGTCGCAAATATACAAAGTTATCTGCTTTTTTTATGTTTTTTAGCCCAGATAGAAATGAAAAGCCCACGATTTAAAAATTGTAGTTTTTATAATCTTAAAAAAGCGACTAAAAGAAGCTCTTTTTAAGGTTTAATAAAAACACAATTTTTAAATGTGGACTTGTAATGAATAGCTGGAAATAGCTACTTAATCTTAATATCGGTAAACAAATGCATTAACGTTCATTCCCGCTCCAACAGAAGCAAAAATAACAACGTCGCCTTTGTTAATTTCGTGATTTTCCAGTTTTCCCTGAATCAATAAATCGTAAAGAGTTGGTACAGTTGCCACGCTTGAGTTTCCTAAATCATGAATACTCATTGGCATAATATTTTCTGGTGCAGTTCTGTCGTAAAGTTTGTAGAAACGAGCAATAATTGCTTCATCCATTTTTTCGTTGGCTTGGTGAATCAGGATTTTCTTCACGTCATCAATTCCAATTCCGCTTTTATCTAAACAGCTTTTCATCGCACAAGGAACCTGGCTTAAAGCAAATTCATAAATTTTGCGACCGTACATTTTGATGTATTTAATGTCTGGATCTAAATCAGGATTATATGATTTCCCGAAGTATAAAAAGTTAGCTTCATCATTTGCAAAAGTGGCACTTTCGTATGATAATAAACCAGCTTCATCATCAGAAGCTTCTAAAATTGAAGCACCCGCACCATCAGAATAAATCATAGAATCACGATCATGATCGTCAACAACTCTTGATAAAGTTTCGGCACCAATTACCAAAACACGTTTTGCCATTCCAGATTTAATGAATGCATTTGCTTGCAAAACACCTTCAATCCAGCCTGGACATCCAAAAAGAATATCATAAGCCACACATTTAGGATTTTTAATATCTAGTTTGTTTTTAACACGTGTTGCTAAACTTGGTAAAATATCAGACTGATTTGTTCCAGATTTTACATCACCAAAATTGTGCGCAAAAATGATGTAGTCTAAAGTCTCACGATCGATTTTTGCATTTTCAAGTGCTCTTTCTGCTGCAAAATATGCTAAATCAGATGAGGTATGTTGGTCTTCGGCATAACGGCGATTTTCGATACCGGTAATACCTTTAAATTTTTTTATTACAACTTCGTTAGGGTAACCGAAGGGAGTTCCGTCTTCATTTAAAAAAACATGATCGCCAAAGTCAGTATTGCTTACTTCTTTATTAGGAATGTAACTTCCTATACCTATAATTTTTATTTTCATTATTCCTCGATTATCCGGTAAATTTATTGCTAAAGTATAAATAAATTCATGATAACTGTCATAAAAAATACTATGCATGCATATAATTATGAAATAATAATTATTTCTTGAATATACTGTTAATTTTCTAATGATTTTTTAGTTTTATCGAGATTTCAAACGTTTGAGATTAATGACGATTAAAAAAAATATTTCATCAAAATATTTCACAATGTTATAGAAAACGAGAAAAGCTTTAAGAATGTTATAAAAAAAATAAAACCCGATAACTTAATCGTCATCGGGTTTATAATATAAAAATAATCTAAGATTAATTTTCCATGTAAGCTTCAATTGGAGCACAGCTACAAACTAAGTTTCTGTCACCATAAGCATCATCTACACGACGAACTGATGGCCAGAATTTGTTTTCAGCGATATACTCTAATGGGTAAGCCGCTTTTTCTCTAGTATAAGGGAAATCCCAAGTGTCAGTCGTTAACATTGCCAATGTATGCGGTGCATTTTTCAATACATTGTTTTTATCATCGGCTGTTGAAGCTTCAATTTCTTTTCTGATTGAAATAAGAGCATCACAAAAACGATCTAATTCTGCTAAATCTTCAGATTCTGTAGGTTCGATCATTAAAGTTCCAGCTACCGGGAAAGAAACCGTAGGAGCGTGGAAACCGTAATCCATCAAACGTTTTGCGATATCACCAACTTCGATTCCGTTTTCTTTAAATGAACGACAATCTAAAATCATTTCGTGAGCAGCTCTTCCACATTCTCCAGTATAAAGAATTGGATAGTGTCCTTCGAAACGTGCTTTCATGTAGTTAGCATTTAAAATAGCGTGTTCTGTAGCACTTTTTAATCCGTCAGCTCCCATCATTGTGATGTAACCATAAGAGATTAAACATACTAAAGCTGATCCGTAAGGTGCAGATGAAATCGCTGTAATAGCTTGTTCACCACCTACTTTAAGGATTGGGTTTGTTGGTAAAAATGGAACCAGTTTTTCGTTAACACAAATTGGTCCAACACCAGGTCCACCACCACCATGAGGAATAGCGAATGTTTTGTGTAAGTTTAAGTGACAAACGTCAGCACCAATTGTAGCAGGATTTGTTAATCCAACTTGAGCGTTCATGTTTGCACCATCCATATATACTAATCCGCCATTGTCGTGGATTAATTTAGTAATTTCAATAATCGAAGATTCAAAAACTCCGTGAGTAGATGGATAAGTTACCATTAAACAAGATAAATCATCTTTGTGTTCAATCGCTTTTTCTCTTAAATCTTCTACGTCAATGTTTCCTTCAGGAGTCGTTTTAGTAACGATGATTTTCATTCCGGCCATCGCTGCAGAAGCAGGATTTGTTCCGTGAGCAGATGAAGGAATTAAACATACATTACGGTGACCTTCGTTTCTAGATAAGTGGTAAGCACGAATCGCCATTAAACCAGCATATTCTCCCTGAGCTCCAGAGTTTGGCTGTAATGTTGTTCCGGCAAATCCTGTAATTACATTTAATTGCTCTTCCAATTTTTTAAGCATCGTGATATAACCTTCAGCTTGTTCTACTGGTGCAAATGGGTGAATGCTGTTCCAGTTTGGCATTGATAAAGGCAACATTTCCGAAGCTGCGTTTAATTTCATTGTACAAGAACCTAATGAAATCATCGAATGATTTAACGATAAATCTTTACGTTCTAATTTTTTGATGTAACGCATTATCTGACTTTCTGAATGATGATTGTTAAATACATCATGCGTTAAGAAAGGAGATGTTCTTTCTAATGAAGAAGGTAATTGACTTGCAGTAGCTAATTCAGAAACAGTGAAAGTTTCTTTTCCTAAAGCTTCAGCAAAAATCGCAATAATTTGGTTGATGTCTGTAATTGAAGTTGTTTCGTTGAACGAAATAGAAATCGTATCAGCATCAACATAGTAAAAGTTTACTTCGTTTTTCTCCGCAATAGCTTTTACTTTTTGAGCATCTGCTTTAACCAAAATAGTATCAAAGTAAGCTGTATTTGTTTGGAAAACTCCCAATTTATTTAAAGCTTCAGCAGTAGTAACCGCCGATGCGTGAACTTTATTTGCAATATATTGTAATCCTTTTGGTCCGTGGTAAACCGCATACATTCCAGCCATAACTGCTAATAAAACCTGAGCAGTACAAATATTTGAAGTTGCTTTTTCACGTTTTATGTGTTGTTCACGAGTTCCTAAAGCCATACGTAAAGCGCGGTTTCCATTTACATCAATAGAAACTCCAATAATACGACCTGGCATAGATCGTTTGTATTCATCTTTAGTTGCAAAAAAAGCAGCGTGAGGACCACCGTAACCCATTGGTACACCAAAACGTTGTGTAGTTCCAACCACTACTGCAGCTCCCATTTCTCCCGGAGAAGTTAAAGCAGCAAGTGATAAAATATCGGCAGCAAAGGCAACTTTGATTTCGTTTTCTTTTGCTTTAGCAACAAAAGCGCTGTAATCGTTTACCTGACCGTATTTTCCCGGATATTGTAAAATGGCTCCGAAGAACTCATTAGAAAAATCAAAGTTTTCGTGATTGCCAACAACTAATTCAATTCCAATAGGAGTTGAACGTGTTTGTAATATTGATAAAGTTTGTGGTAAAATTTCTTCAGAAACGAAGAACTTATTTGTATTGTTTTTCTTTTGATCACGTGTACGAACATCAAATAACAAAGCCATAGCTTCGGCAGCTGCAGTTCCTTCATCAAGTAAAGAAGCGTTTGCAATTTCCATTCCTGTTAACTCGATAACAGTAGTTTGGAAATTTAAAATTGCTTCTAGACGACCTTGAGCAATTTCTGCCTGATAAGGTGTATAAGCTGTATACCATCCTGGATTTTCGAAGATATTTCTTTGAATTGGAGCAGGAACGATAGTTGGATGATAACCCAAACCAATATAAGATTTGAATACTTTGTTTTTCTTGCCTAATTCCTGAATATGATTTGCGAATTCATATTCTGTCATTGCAGGATCTAAGTTTAACGGTGCTTTTAAGCGAATGTCGTCCGGAAGGGTTTCATAAACAAGTTGTTCGATCGATTCAACTCCAATGGTCTGTAACATGTGTTGAAGATCTGTTTCTCTTGGACCAATGTGTCTTAAAGCAAAAGCATCTGTTTTCATATAGTTGTAATAGTGTTGTTTTTTTGTCGCGCAAAATTAAGTATTATTAATAATTTAATTAGCATTTTTAACTTCATTTTTTATGAAATTTACAACTAAAGAGTTGATTTGTTAATAATTGATTAGATTTGAGGTATGATAGTATCAAAACGCATCTTAGATTTTTATCTGAATAGCAGTATTCATGTGGCTTTATCGTGTTATGCTCTTGTGCGAATCACGTTTCATGTGTTTCATATTCAGTATGATGAGCCAATGGCACTATTTGTTTTTTTTGGAACAATTGTGGGGTATAATTTTGTTAAATATGATGCTTTAGTTCGCGTGCAGCAAAAACCAATCGGAATTCAGCTGAAAATTATTGCCGTTTTAAGTCTGATTTCATTGTTTTTGGTTGCCTATTATTTTTTCCATTTAAAGCGAATTACTCAAATTGTCTCTGTTGGAATATTTGCCGTAACGGCACTTTATACACTTCCGTTTTTTCCAAATAAAAAAAATGCCCGAAATTGGGCAGGAGTAAAAATTTATATAGTAGCGCTTTGTTGGGTAGGAGCGACGTTGGTTTTACCAACTATAAATGCCGAAGTTTCATTAACAACCAATTTTTTTGTTAAATGCATTCAGCGTTTTGTTTTGGTTTTTGTCCTGATTTTGGTTTTCGAAATTATTGATTTAGCAAACGATGATCCGCATTTGCAAACCGTTCCTCAAACTATTGGCGTAAGGCGAACAAAAATTCTAGGTTTTTCACTGATGGTTCCGTTTTGGGTTGTTGGTATATTGACATTCGATCTTCATGATTTGCTCATAAATCTAATAATGGTGATTACTTTAATGCTTTTTATAGCATTTGCAAATCCAAATCGTTCTAAATATTATACTTCATTTTGGGTCGAAAGCGTTCCAATTTTTTGGTGGCTTATGATTGTTTTTCTTTAGAATAAGCTTAATAATTTGGGCGTGCCCCTCCGGGTCGGGCTTTCGGCTATATCTTTTATTCCGCTCCGCTTCATAAAAGGATACCGCCTCAATCCCTCACGCAAACCGTAAATCAAGAAATTTTATTTTCAAAAGAAGATTTATCGGCTATTTAATTTTTTGTGAATAGACTCCAGCTTCAGCTGGAGATAAACGTAATAGAATATCATTGGCTTCAGCCAAACTTTACCTTTCGGCTAAAGCCATATTGAAAACTCATTATCACCTCCAGCTAAAGCTGGAGGCAATTGAAATTAATATTTTGAAATCTGCCGAATCTGCTAAATCTGCGAGAGAAAAAATATTCTTTCATCTTTAGAAAAAACTATTTTGTTTTTTGCTCTGCCAATGCTTTATTCAAATCAGCTTTAGCTTCAGCTAGTTTCTTTTTTTTCTTGTTGATTTTTTCTGTGCTTTCCTGATCTTTAATTGCTTTGTTTAGATCGTCAGTTCTTTCCTTAACTTTTTGCTGTTTTTCTTTTACTTTTTTGTCAAGGTCGTTGTTTACTGTTTTTGTGGTACAGTTCTTTTTGGTTTGAGAAATTGCATCTTCAACACCTTTAATCTGGTTTTGATTACCGGCTTTTTTGGCTGCCGTTAATTTGATATTTAGTTCACATAGTTTTCTTTCGCAACCTTTTAAATCCTTGCAATTACTTTGTGCAAATCCAATAAAAGAAACGGCAAAGAATACTATCGATAATATTTTAGTCTTAATTGTCATGAGTTTAATTTTTTAAGAAGATTAATATAATGTTCTAAAATAGGTAAATTTTCTCACTAATTCTTTCTTTTGAATCAGTTTTAAGTTCGGTTTAACTTTTCTAAAAATCTTTTATTCTGAAAATAATTAAAAGTATATTTGAAAATAAATAACCACATGGAAAAACAAATTTCTTTTTTTGGATTCAAATTCACGAACACACAGTTCATTGTATTCTTTATTTGTTGGATGGTTTTTCTGGGTTTTGTCTGGCCATTAATTATAGGATCTTATCGTTTGATGTCCATTTTTGTATGTGCATTTTCCTTTATTTTCGCTGCTCTTTTCAATAGATTGATGGGATTGCTGATTTTGGCATTGGCTTTTATAAATGGATCACTTGTCCGATTCTATCAGAAATTCATGTTGGTGGTTATAGCTATTTTTGCCACATTGATTTACAGTATCTGGATTCCCATGAATTTCTGGATTTATATGGCACATCTTGCCATTAACATGTTTTCTATCTTTTTAATGTACAGGATGTTTTATAAAAGAAACGATCAGGATGCATTAGATGAAGTTATTATTTTTGATGATGAAGATAATGATTGAGTATTTAAAACTAAAGTAAATCTGTTTCTAAAGCTTCTTTCAAAACCTTATTTCGTTCAGGAAGAAAGTTAGTAAGATGCTTTTCCAAAAGTAAAATATCAAAAAATTTCCCAAATATTCCAAACGGAATTACAATAATGCAATTTGTCTTTCATTATTGTAATTCCGTTTTTTTCTTCAAAAAAATGTTCATGTTTGAAGGACTTCTATATTGTTGATGTATATCAATATTTCTTGCAATGTCAAAAGCGATTTGTTTGGGTGCTTTTATTTTTTTGATTTTCTTTCTATTACGAAACCGTTATGTTTTTGTAAATAACTCATTTTTAAGTGTTTGATTTTTAGGTCTGTATTTTTTTATGAGAATAATCTCATGACTTGTTTTATTTGTTTCATGACAAAGAATCTTTTTCTTGTAGCATTTTTTTTACGAAATCAAAATATCAGATATAGATTTGATGTAAGAAAATAAGTATATGCTAGCTACAGTTATTTTCCACTATTTATTCCAGGATGTTTGTTAAGAATCTGATTTTAAGTTTTTATCAGAATTTAAATTTCTTTTTTATTGAAATACCCTAAATAAACAACAAACCAAAAGTGGAGCAGAACCCACCTGAAAAAACGAACTGTTTCGTACAGAAAAAAGCGAAGGCGAAACCTGAAAAGCCTTATGAGTAGGGAAACAAATAATATAATATCATGACACAAAGTGCAGCAGCCTCATCGGCACAGATTGATATTCTTGTCGTAATAGACACAGAATATATTAAGAATAATTTTCCTGCGAATTCAGACCCTAATAATCCACAGGGAATAAATCACAATAGTCAATATATGATATGTTACAGTCCAAGAGGGATTGTTTCAGGTCAAGGTACAGCAGATTTAAGTTTTAGAGCTAACGCTGGGGATTATGTGTCTTTTAGAGGGACATCAATTCAACAAAACTCGGATGATTCTGTAATTCTTTACGGAATTAAATATTGGAACGGAGATCACGTATTTAACAATTTTACAACGGATATCGTTACAAGAAACAGAGCCGTACAGCCTAATCCAGACCAGGCAAATGGTATTCCACCGGTTCAAACGGTTCAAAATTTCACCAGCTACGATTCTAAAATAGCAAGAGGAGGAACAGAGAATTTTTACGTATATATCGCTGTTTATACCTTAGCAGGTGACGGACAAACACAACAATTATACGGATATTATTACTGGGATCCACAAGTAGTTGTACCCGCTTAATTTTAGTACAACTTAATTTTTATAAAATTTATTGAAAAACACGAACTAATTTTTTGTTCGTGTTTTTTTAATCTAAGAAACAATAAAATGGAAACCTCTTCTACAGTTACCCAACAAGCTACTTATGAAATTTTGATTGTTATTGATACAGTTTCAATTAAAAGTAAATATTCTATTAATGATATAGATGAGCCAATCAAAATTGATAAGGCTAATTATTTTACGATTTATAGAAAAAATAATCAACATGATTCTGTTCATGGAATTTACATTGATTGTAAAAGAAATGACAAAATCATTATTTCAGGAATTTCTATTGACGGAGATTCGTCAGACGCGATTATTCTAAATGAAATTCAAAATTACAAATCAGTGAAAAAGAAGATTGTTTCATTTGAGCCAATTTGTTTGTCTAAAAATACGGTTTTCAATATCGAAAACGATGATAACGAACCGTCAGTTGAAAGTGAGATGCAAAATTTTATATGGTTTGAATCTGCAATCTCTGATTTTGGTAAAAGTAAAATTAAAATAAGCTTCTCGTTGTATTATTTAAATTCAGATGGTAATCAACAAGATTTGTATGGTCATTTTTGGTTTCCTTTGGAAATAAAATTTTATAATGCCGCTAAATAGTTTTTAAAATTATTCGGCTAAGACCACAATTGTTTTTTCTGAAACTTCTTTTAGAACCTTATTTCGTTCTAAAAGAAAGTTAGTAAGATGCTTCTCTAAAAATAAAATATCAAAAAGTTCCCCAAATATTCCAAACGGAGTTTCATATTCCAATTTGTCTTTCATGATTGTAATTCCATTTCTTTCTTCAAAAAAATGTTCGTGTTTGAAGGATTTAAATTTTCCTTTTTCCATTTCATCTACAAAATAATCATAGAGATTCATTGCAGTAATTCGGCTTTTGTGAGTGAGATAAAAACCAAAATGTTTGCCGCGCCAAGTTACTGTTTCGTTTAAATTTATTAATCCGGATGTAATTCCTGCAATTGCCTTTTCTTTTGAAGGACTTGCAGATTGCTGATGAATATCTATATTTCTTGAAGCATCAAAAACGATTTGTTTTGGGGCTTTTATTTTTGTTGTAAGGTTAATTGTTGTCATTATTTGTTGGTGTATTTAAAATCCTGTAGGGATGTCATATTTATAGAACTATAGTGAATAATATGTTATTGAATCTCATCGAGATGATATATTTAGAAAAATATGGCGCTCCTCCGGAGCTCAATGAAGGACTCGCTTTATATGTTTTCTATAAATATTTTGCTCCTAAGGAGCTTTAGATTCTATTATATACTCTCTTCCTCGTAAAAATTTAAATTAAATAATAGTCCGCAAATAATCGATGAAAGTGAATATGATACAGCTATAAAATACCATAACGCACCACCAATGAAAGCTGTAGTTATAAAAACTCCAATTACAGGTATTGACATTAAAGTGGCTTTTGAATATAAAATTGGTAAATCTTTTTTAGCGAGATAATTGTAAACAAATGCATATACAATATATGTTGGCGCTGAAAAGATAAGACTAACAATAAAAACTACAGGAAACATTCCTAATAAACCAACTGCTTGACTTGGATAAAAAATAGGAATAAAGGCAATTATTTGAGAAATAACCGGACCTATTATCAAACTAAAAAACCATTGTTTAAATAAATAACTCCAATCTATATTTTGTGTTTTCATTTTCTTAATAAATTTTTAAAAGTCTCATCAATATCTTCAAACTTAAATTTAAATCCATTTTCTAAAAGTCGCTTCGGAATCACATTTCTACTTTTTAGAACCAATTCGGTTTCTGTTCGGATGAAGAAAGAGCCAATTTCCAGAAGAAAAGCATTCATGGGAATTCCGAAAGGGAAGCCAACCGCTTTTCGAAGCTTTTTCATAAAGTCTACGTTTCGAATTGGTTCGGGAGAAACGATATTAATAATGCCGGTAATTTCTTTTTGAATGATTAAATCAATTGCATTCGCAAAATCTTCTTCGTGAATCCAGCTTATAAACTGATTTCCTTTTCCTTGTTTTCCTCCAAAACCAATTTTTGCTAAAGTTTTTAACGGAATAAAAGCGCCTCCATTTTTGCCTAAAACTATTGAAGTTCTCAAAGCAGTTTTCAAAGTATTTGGAGTTTCGGTTTTAAAGAATGCTTTCTCCCAAGACAAGGCAACATTTATAGAAAAATCATTTCCGATTTCGCCATCAATTTCATCCATTTGTTTGTCCAAAGAAAAACGATAAATAGTAGAAGTTGATGAATTCAGCCAATGTTTAGGCGGATTTTTACAGTTTAAAACAGCTTTGTTTAAAATCTTTGTGCTTTCGATTCGGGATAATAAAATGGCTTTTTTGTTTTCTTTTGTATAACGGCAATCAACAGATTTTCCTGCGAGATTAATTAAAACCATTGCGTTTTCAAGTTCCTTTTCCCAACCCGAAAAAGTTTTAGCATTCCAGTTTACATATTTTATTCCGTCAACGGTTTGAGATTTTCCTCTGGTTAGAATTACAATTTCTTCAAATTTATCTTTGAAATGATTGATTAGAACTTGTCCTAAAAAACCTGTTCCGGCTGCGATGATTAGTTTTTTCATTTTATAAATTTAAAATAAATAGTAAAGCAATGATTCTGTAAAGTACCCAAGTGAGACATAAATAAAAGGGAAGTTCTAGAATTTTAACTCTTCTAAAATGTTCTGCAAACATTATGAAAACGGTTATTCCGAACCAACCTAGAATAAGAATTTCCGGAACCTTAATAAATTGATTAAGAATTAAGATTGGTGTCAAAATTAAAGATCCCATTAAAGAAATAGTCATTAAGTTTCCGGCATAATTGATAATTGTTTTTTTGTCCATTTTGAAAAGAAATAAACTTTGAAACACAATTTGACCAAATGCTAAAATGAATTCTCTTAGAATATTTGATTTTGGCAAATTGGGAATCAAATTAGAATATCCAAATAAAACGAAACTTGTCAGCGTTAATGCAAAACCAATAAAAATGAAACGATATTTATAATTGTAATCCGGAGTACATTGCAATTTGTTTTCTTTAATGTTTCCACCTGGAATAATCACTTTTCGATTGTAAGAAACAAAAGAATATAATTTTCTCAAGATGAAATGAATGGGTTTTACTGTTGCAATTTTTTCAATTAATGGAAAAGAAAATCCTATAACTTTTATTAAGCTGTCAATTCCATAAATAACGGTTTTAGTTTTATTATCTACCAAAGCAATTTCGTTTGGTGCGCGTTTTAAATCTACAAAAGTTTGTTCCTCTTGAGATAATTCACAATAAGATTTTCTTCCATTTTCATCAAGCATTCCGCTTTTTACAAATCCTGTTGTGTACAAACTACAAAGCGGACAATCTTCATCATAAAGTAAAGTTTGGTTTTCGAGCGTTTTCATAATTCCTTTTTTTAGATTAATAATAACTTGGAATTCTAGTTGTAAATTTCTTCCAGAGCTAACATAGTTTCGAGTTTTCGTTTGTTTTTTACACTAATTTTTGAACCTTTTGCCAGGAAAACTGAAATAGGTTTTTCGGTTTGTAAAAATTCAAAATCTCGTCCGTAAGTTTTCTTAAAGTCAATATCAACGTTATAATTCAAAACCTCAAATTGTTCCCATCTCGGATGTTGAACTTCATATTCGAAAGTGGTTTCTTCATCAATTTTAGTATATCCAAAATAATGCTCCGTTATAAATTCAGCTTCAGAATCGATTGCAATTTCTGTTGGATTTTTTTGAGTTTCTAATTGAATCGTATTCCAATTTTCTTTGTTTTTCCATTGATAAACAAAAGTGTTTGTGTTTTCGTTTTCAATAATTTTATGTGTCATTTTTTGAGTTTCATAATGTTCCTGATACAAAGTATTTGCAATAAATGTAATAGCGCTTTTAGGAACAATTTCTTTGATGAAAACTACGCCGCGTTTCCATTCTCCATTTTCAAAACGTTTTACATAGAATCTTAAATTGACTTCTTCAAAATTGATATGAAAAGGAACTTTAATCCCTAAGACTTTTGTGTTTTTGAACATGAAACCAACCAAACTCACATAACATTTGTTGTTCCATAAATCTATTTCAGTACCAATTGGGACATATTTTTCTAAGATTTTAGCATCAACTTCATAATTGAAAAGTGCTAAGTTTTTCCATTCAGCTTTTAAGAAGTTCATAAGTGTGCTTTTTTATAGGTTATTGTAGAAAAATAGACTGCAAGTATTGGCGGAATTGTATATAGGATGAAGTAGATAAAATGATAATTAAGTATTAGACTGTTAACAAACCATAGGAGAAAAAAGAAAACAACTCCTTTTATGTAATACTGCAGACTTTTGTCATTAGGTTCGTCGATTAGCATTTTTATTCCAAAAACCACCTGAAACAATCCGGTAAGCATTGTAAATAATAAACCATAGCCGGTTAAATCGCCGCTTTGTTCATTAGTAATTAATCCAATTGAAATAAGTAATATGGGGAAACCAACAAAAAAATAATTGAGATAATTTATAGCTTTCATAATAAGGTTGAAATTAAGTGAGTTAATCAATTTTTATTTTTTCAAATCTTAAGCTTTCGTATTTAAGTAATATTTTATAAAAATAAATAGCAGTAAGATTTGGAATTATGGTTACAAAGGCGACTTGTAAAAAATCATTCCACATTATAGTATGGAAAAATGAAAACAGTATTATGGCATTCAGAATCGTGATAATCCAATATGTTTTTATTTGATTTTTGATCGAAAGATTATTTGGTTTTGAAAAAATCTTTACGGTTAAAAAGATAGCTGTAAGTATTTGAATAATTGTAAGAAATGCTTGTCCTACAAATCGTAAATAGCAAGTTAGATAAAAGAGAAAACAGAGTATAAGGGCGAAATTGTTTAATTTTTTTATAGTTTTCATAATTATTGATTATTTTAAACTTTCAGAAAAAAATGAAAGTTTTAATTAAATTTTTTTAGTTTGATCTTTTACTTCATAATTTTTAGAACCAAACGTCCCAACCAGTTTTCATTAAATTCGGTCATTTTATCCAACATATTATCTGCTTTTAAAACAAAGTCATACAATTTAGTTGTTTGATCTACGAAGTGTTTTTCTTCAGCAGAATCTTTTGCTTCAATAGTCGAAACTTCTTTTAATATTTTAAGAGCAGGTTTAATTTCTCTTTTGCTTCTTTCTCTGGCAATTTTAGAAGCCAATTCATCCAAATCTTTTTCGGCAGTAAAAAACTCTCTTCTTTCTCCGGCTTTATATTCTTTATAGACAATTCCCCAATCCATTAAAGCTCTTAGATTCATGCTGGCATTTCCGCGCGAAATTTGCAATTCCTCCATGATGTCTTCCATAGAAACAGCTTCGTTCGAGACCATTAATAAAGCATGGATTTGTGCCATGGTTTTATTAATTCCCCATTGAGAACCTAATGCTCCCCATGTTTGTACAAACTTATTTTTTGCTTCTTTGAATTCCATGGATCAAATGTAAGTAAAAGTTTTTAAACTTTCAAAAATAAATGAAACTTTATTGTTAAATGCGTTATTTATTTTTTTAGAATTTATAAAAGCAAGTGTTTTTACGTAATAGATTTTCCTGTGCCATTCTTTATCTGTTTTGTGCTCAATAATTTTGGTTCTGTAACATTTTGTGAAAAACGCCTGCTTGTTTGCTGTAGTTTTGAAATAGAAAATAGTCCAAGAATGTGTGTTAAGGTGTTTTTGAACTATTTGATTATTAATTAATTATGTGGAGCAGAACCCACTGAAAAAAACGAGGCGGTACCGAAAAGCCTTACGAGTAGGAATACCTAAATCAAAAAAATTATGTCAGATTTATTAGCAGGTGCTTATTTAGCACAAGGCACAATTGGAAATGTTGGAACACCAGGCGCTCCAATCGCAACATTTAGTTTAGTAGTTGTACCATCGCAACATTCTGTGACAGGTACAGTTGTAATTACTCAGGCTATACCAGGTCCTGATAGCCGTATTGTTGTTCAGGTAACGGGAAAAATATATGCAACCGGAATTGGTAAAGTTACACAAGTAGTTGGTCTTCAAGGAGAATATGTTCACTCTGTTCCTCCTCCGGGATTGGGTTCTTTTTTAGCAAAATTTGATGCTCATTTAGCAATCGATAATGAATGGAACGGAACTGGAGGTTTCTCATACTACCAACATAATATAGAAAACGTACCAGTTAAAGAAGCGAAAAATTTAAAAGAAGAATTAGTTTAGAAATAAAATTTCCCCAAAAACAAATTCAACAGGATAACAAAACTTCCTGACTCGATTCGAGTTTTGATTTAAAAGATCGCCTGTTTTAGGCGGTCTTTTTTGTTGAGGGAATCCTGATTCTGAATAATTATTAAACCTATGAAAAAATGAAAAAAAAATACGTCGTTATTAGTTTGCTGCTTATCATTGTAATAGCAGTTGCTTTGTGGTTATTTCTTTTAAATAGAAATAATGCCGGATATAAAGATGGTGCTTCGCCTTCGTATGCCAGCGCATCATCTGAAACCTGTGATTGTGAAAAAAGTTGGTTTCCTCATGATCAGACTCCGGCGCCGGCAGAAGGTGATGGAAGTCCGTTTGATAGTGAAACGACTACAAACTGTGATTTTCACCAATGGTCGTGGCAAAAGTTTTTGTGGGTTACAAAACCATTGCCAAACGGGAATCCATTCTTTTTAGATTCTCTGGATTTGGTTAGTCCGCAAATGGAAGATGTTGCGCCACAATTGGGACTTAAACTTACGTTGAGTTCTATTAATCAAGCCGGTTTTAGTGGAGTTTTGCATTCTAATCCTAAATTTAATAATGCCGCAGATACGGTTTATTATTCCATTCATATTAATGCGCTGCTAAAAGACAAAGCTGTTTTAATGGCTTCCTTAATCAACAGTAAGAAATTGCCGGCTTCTAATTTAGAGACATTTCCGGTTGGCGCTTTAGAATTAAAAGCTTCCTGGATTAATATTGATGCAATTGCCAAAGCGCAGCAACAAGATTATTTTACAACTAAGGCCGCTGTTCAAAATAGCAAAGGACAATATGTTCAAAAGACTGTTGCATTATTAGGTATGCACGTAGTTGGAGTTGTAAAAAATCATCCTGAATTTATCTGGGCAACTTTCGAACACAAAGATATGGCGCCTGTTTATGATAAGAAAAACAATTCGGTAACGTCTGCAAACGAAATGTTGTTTTATGAAAAAGGAACTACTTCTGGCATAAATGGAATTAGATGGGATACTATTACGAAAAAACCATTTCTTGAAAATAAAGCATTTATTCTTTATGAATATGGTGTGCCAAAGGATTTAAACACTGGCGCTTTTATGACTACAAGTCAGGCAGAACCTGCTAATTTTAATAATATCGAGGATATCAATAAATGTGTAGCCGCTAATTTGAAGGATGTTTTTAGAAATTATTTTTATAATGGTTCTATCTGGTTAAATTTTGACGGAGTTTCTTCTGAAAACCAAAAGAAAGCAATTGTAACAAAAAATCTCGCAAGTGCGCTTCCGGATTCGTTAGCCAGAGGTTCAGTTAATTTGGCAAACATTACGATGGAAACTTATACGCAGACCTTTCAGGAAGATATACACAGCATCAAAAATGATAATTTGGCAAATTGCTTTTCTTGTCATAAATCTGCAAACTTTGATAAAAAGAGACCGGGAAAATCTCCTTTGTTTTTGAGTCATTTATTTGGAGATTATTTACTATTTACCAAACCTCAATTAACTTCTACAGGTAAGAATGCAAATAATTTAGATAATTCACGTGCGAAACGTATTAAGGAAATAGAGAGATTAAAAACACAACAACTTTTAGATTTTATCAATGCTGAAAAGCAAAAAAAATAAACTCTAAGTATTTAATAAATAATGCAAAGCGGAACCCGAAAAGCTTATGAGTAGGGATAAGTAACCATATTAATAAATTATGCCAAATTCATCAACTAATTATACTATTTATTTAAAAAATGAAAGTAGTAATAACCAAAATTTCTGGGCCTTTTTAGAAAGACCAGAAGGGTTGTCTAATAAAAGTGTTTATGCAAATTCATCAGCTTTTCTATCTGTAGATTCAAATGATAGAGGAATAAATAGTTTGGCCATTCCCCTTCAATATTCTTTAGGAGCTGGTGCAGCAGAACAGCCAGTAGGTCTTGGAGTTCAAATTGATTCAAGTATTATTTTACGTGCTAATCTAAAAGAAACTTGGGAAACTCGATATGCTACTATACCTCCTCGTCAAGGGCCAAATTTAAATACTGTACAAGGTCACCAAACTCCTGACAATAGTATTAGTTTGATTACTAATTCTTTTGATAAAGCGAAGAATGAAGATGGAAAGTGGTACAGTAACTCGAGCTTTGGTATTCAGACAGAAATGGGATTTTTAGGAGTTACCTGGTCTCCATCTCCAGATGATCAATGTACAATTACCCCAAAGTTTTCATTTTATATAGCTACGGGTAATTTTTCAAGTTATGAACTTGCTGATCTTGAAACTATTTCCAGAAAAGCTGCAAAAATTGAATTAAGTGATTTTAGAAATCAGGAAGTAACGGTCACATTAACAAATAGAGGACAGTGGATCGTGGAATCAGGAAAAGTATTGGAACGTATATAAGATCTATAATCTAGATTTTTTATAAATAAAGTCCAAATACAACCATACATAGATTATTATAATGATTAAATTCATAAAAAAAGCTCGAAGTAAATTTGATTTTACTTCGGCTTTTTTATTTATCGATTGTATTTTTAAGGCTTTTAAAGTGTTTTTAACAATTGTAAAGTTATGTTAATTTAGGAAATGAAGTTTTGTATTAGATAATGGAAATTTATTTTTGTAAAAATCACTTTTATGGAATTATACTACACTTTTTCAATACTAATTGTATTGGCCTCTTTCTTCGCCTATTTAAATTTAAGATTTTTAAAGCTTCCCGGAACTATCGGAATAATGATTATTGCAATGTTAGTTTCGGTAGGAATTCGCCTTTTAGGGGATTCTTATTTTCCGGCAACTACAAAGCATTTTTTTGAATTGATAAAAGAATTTGACTTCAACGAAATCTTAATGGGAGCAATGTTGAATTTTCTTTTGTTTGCAGGCGCACTGCACGTAAATATGTCTGATCTTAAAGAACAAAAAGTTCCTATTATGATTTATTCTACAGTTAGTGTAGTATTGTCAGCCTTAATTATTTCAGTATTACTTTATTATATCGCACCTGTTTTAGGAATAAAAATCCCGTATATATATTGTTTAGTTTTCGGAACATTAATTTCTCCAACAGATCCAATCGTGGTTCTGGGAGTTTTAAAACAAGCAAAAGTTCCTAAAAGAATCGAAACTAAAATTGTTGGTGAATCTTTGTTTAATGATGGAGTAGCAGTAGTAATGTTTGCCGTTGTTTTAAAAATGGCTACCGATCCTACATTTGATATGAGTTTTGGTTCTATTGCCTGGTTGTTTGCAAAAGAAGGAATTGGTGGGCTTTTATTGGGAGCAGTTTTAGGATATACTGCATCGAGAGTTATGAAGAAAATCGACGATTATAAAGTTTCTGTTCTAATAACGCTTTCTATCGTAATGGGAGGATTTTTGATTGCTCAAAGTTTACATGTTTCAAGTCCGTTGGCAATGGTAGTCGCAGGATTAATTATTGGTAATTACGGAAAAAAAGTTGCTATGAGCGAAGTAACAAAAGATTACTTAGAGAAATTTTGGGAACTTATAGATGAAATATTAAATGCTATTTTATTCTTATTTATAGGTTTTGAATTATTGTTATTACCTGATTTGAATAAACAATTACTAACCGGTTTTGTGGCTATTTTTATCGTGTTATTTTCCAGAATTGCATCTATTGTTTTACCTTGGAAATTCTTCGATATATTTAAGATATTTGGTATAAAATCTGCTTATAACAAAGGTTCTTTAATGGTATTAGTTTGGGGAGGAATCCGTGGTGGAGTTTCAATTGCGCTTGTACTTTCTATGCCTGAAGGAGAATATAAAAACCTCCTGCTGGAAGTAACTTATATTGTAGTATTATTTTCAATTGTCGTTCAAGGATTAACCGTTGGTAAATTAGCAAAAAGAGTTTTAGAGAAAGAGTAAAGAAAATAGAAAATAGAGTAAAGAGAATAGAATGAAGTTTTTCTCTTTAAAATTATTTAACTGAAAGGGAAAAGCCTGCAAAAATATTTTTGCAGGCTTTTTTTATAGTTTGTCATCTTTAGAATAATTAGGATTCACAATTACTGTCATTGTGAAAGCATTTAATTTTTTTAAACTTTTAAAAATAAGTTTTAAATATTCGTTTTTGATTCATAGTTATCGTCAGAAAAATCTTGTAACATGTTTACTGGTTCCTATGCCTTTTTTTACTTGTCTTGTAGCATTTTTCTCCTTTTTTAGGTTTGATTACAGTTAGTTTTGAGGCAGATAAGAGATATGGAATAAAAATTTATTCTGTCTCTTTTTTCCCATAAAGCTTAAACGATCACTTATTATTCAAAAAACCTACTAATTATGAAAGAATTCGAAAGTAAAAAAAGCGTCATTGCTTTAAATAGCTATTGTGATGAAATTTTTTTAAAGCAAATTGATGCTATTATACAAGAAAAAAAACAGATCCTTCTTTTGGAGTTTCACAACTGGCTGAGCAATTAAAAATCAGTAAAGCCCAACTTAATCGTAAAATGCAAAATCAAATGAGTTTCTCACCTGGGAAACTCATTTTGTATTATAAGATGGAACTGGCAAAGCATATTTTGAATGCAAATAAACTTTCTATTGAAGAAACTGCTCTTTATTGTGGTTTTAGTGGCGCAACTAATTTCAGCCGTAAATTCAAACAAGAGTTTGGTCTTTCTCCTTTAGCATATCGTGAAAATGGATTAATTACCGGATTTAAACCGGATGACTGGAAAATTCCTTTAACCAAAGAATGCTTTAATAAACTCATTCAGTTAAAAAGTGAATATATATGGTTAGCAAAGTTGCTGGTCATTATAATTGATAATCTTGATAACGAAGCTTTCTCTATTGAGATTTTGTCTAATAAACTTTTTATGAGTTCATCAAATCTTAATCGCAAAGTGAAATCTTTATTTGGATTCCCTGTCATACGTCTGTTGCGTGATATAAGGCTTCAATACGCTACAGAAATATTAGTGTTACAAAAAAAATCAATTACTGAAGCAGCATCTCTTGCAGGTTTTTTTGATACCGCCCATTTTTCGCATGTTTTTAAACAAAGTTTTGACTGTCCTCCCAGTAAATATAAGGAAACTATCATTTTATTTCCTTTTGTTGATTTATTAAGAAAACAGCTATGATTCAAATTGATAAAAAGTAGGTGATTCTGTACAAGACGAAGAAGGAATAAACTGATAATTTTGACTTATTAGAATTCAGGATTTGTACAAATTGAACCTAAAAAATTTCATGGCCTGATACTGCAGATTAGGAAATGATTAAATCAAGAGTAGAAAAAAACAATCTGTTCAACAGTGTAAATGGGATTTTCATGCCAAAAAAAAAATAAAAGTACAGTTTGATTGATACAGTTTGTTTAAAAAACTATTCGACATTATAGCTAAAAACACTAGAGGGTCTAGTAGCTAATAAAAAACTTTGTAAGCATGTAGCTTATAATAGTATTAAACGAATCATTATGGGAGATATTCAAAAAGGGACTGTAATTAGAGGCTTAAAAAATGCCGATCTCAAACCTTTTTCCAAGGAGGAAGTAGACGAACATGGTCGATTATTAGATGCTAGTGTAAATAGCATTGAAGGCTCAAACAATATTACAGCAATTATGGTAGGAATGGCGCCGGCAATGCATGCTTATGGAACGCGAACATCAACAGCCGAAAAAATAATACAAAAAGGCGGAAGGGTTTTAACGGCTCCAATACCGAGTAATCCAAATCATTGTCTAATATCAGGTTTAACGCTAAAAGATGCAAATAATCTGTTTAGCTGATATTGTTAAAGATTATGTGATACACTAGTTCATGGGAATTAAAAATGTTAATACATTTTAGTGGAACAGCAACCACTTAAAAAAATCAGACTGTTCGCATTCAGGAAATAATGCGAGGCGAAACCTGAAAAGCCTACGAGTAGGGACAAACAATCAAAAATTATAAACTATGTTAAATTTAGAAGCATTAAATTCGGTAAATCATTATACTATTTATTTAAAAAATGAAGGTAGTGATGCAAAAAATTTCTGGTGTTTTTTAGAAAAACCAGTTGGGGTACCAGATAGTGCCGTTTTTGCAAATTCATCTGCTACTTTAAATGTAGTGCCAGATTATGGAGGAACAAATAAGTTTGTCATTCCGGTTCAATACTCTTTGGCAGCTGGTGCATCAAACGAAGAAGTAGGATTGGGTGTGCAAATTGAAACCAGTATTTTCAGAAAAGCTGAATTAAAACAAACTTGGGAAGCGAAATACGCCACTATACCTCCTAATCAGGGACCAGAATTGAATCTTGTTCAAGGTCAAAAAAGTCCAGATGATACGATTGCTCTATTGTCTAACAATTTTAACAAAAAGGTAAATGAAAATGGGAAGTGGTTTAGTAACATGAGCTTTGGTATCCAGACACAAAATGGATTTTTAGGGGTTACCTGGTCTCCTTCGCCAGATGATCAAAACACAATTACTCCAAAGTTTTCATTTTATATCGCTACTGGTTCATTTACAAATTATGAACTTGCTGATATTTCAACAATTTCGAGAAAGTCTGCAAAAGTTGAATTAAGCGATTTTAAAAACTTAGAAGCAACCGTTACTTTGACAGCTACGGGAGACTGGCTAGTGACTCCAGGAAGAGTATAAAAATATAATATCTGAAAGGGCTGCATATTAAGTGGCCCTTTTTTTAATTGAAATTTTATGAAAACATTCGATAATAAAAGATCTATAGATGATTATCTATATGCCTTGCAACAGCGAAATCTTGTATATAATTATGATTTTAGATATTTCAGTAATCAAATTGAATTTAATTACGGAATTCCTGATGGTTGGTGTTATGAAGATAATGGAGCAAACGGGAGTATTAATTTTGATAAAAATACAGAACGTTGCATTATTAAGAAAAGCGGAGGTAATAGCTTAATGACTTTTAAGCAAGCGCTCCATGAATTTCCCAGATGGAAACAAATGCTTTTAGAAAAAAATATTTCGGTTAAAGTAGCCTTGAATTTAAGTATCGCCGGCGACGTAAACATAACACTTTCGGATGGTATTGATTCCAATACTATTGTGAAAAATGGTATAGGAGATTTTGAAGTTGAAGTAGAATTAAAAGTTAATAAAGAAGCTAAATCTGTTTGGATAACAATTAGTTCGTCAGCAACATCGATTGTAATTGCTGTTTCAAAAGTATATGGAAATGTGGGGTTAATTGCTATAGAAAATTTACCGTGTATTGTGCAAGGTATTATAGGAGAACGCAAACAATATATTGCAACCAAAAATCCTCCTGCTGAAGAATTGTCTTTATGCCAGGCTCCAGTAGAACTTAGCAATGATTATTCAAGACTAAATTCGGTGATTAATAATAGATTTGGGAAGGGACAAAGCGGAAATTCAATGCTTATCGATATGCGAGGATATTTCAGCAGAGCATGGAACAATGGTGCTAAGGTTGATCCTGATGCTGCAAATAGAAAACCACCCGGTACAGGAACAATCCAAGGAGATCAGGTAAGTACTGTAGAACAAGATGTTTTTCTTAAGCACGATCATGGATTAGATTTTTCAATTGATAAGACTATTTTAACAGGGGATAAAAGTTCGACGACAATTATAAATACAGCCAGTACTTCTAAAACTAAAGAAACGGCTGATGGAAAAGAAACCCGTCCGAAAAATATTGCTGAGCTTTATACTATTAAATGGGCATAATTAATTGAAATTTGTAATTTCTAAAAAAGAAAAATCCGAAGTAAAATTTACCTCGGATTTTTTTATCGTTTATCTTCTTTAGAATAATTTGAAACACCATTAATATCGATTGAAGTTCCTAAAAAACGTGGTTCTCGATTTCTTAAAACATCAAAAAAGGATTTAAAAATAGAACCATATTCTCTAAAAGTAACATATTTATATCCCAAATATTCTCCATTATTAGCAGAATATCCAACCGATTTTATTCCCAATTTTTGTCCAATATAAATCGCTCTGTTTAAATGATATTCCTGAGAGATTAAAGTCGCCTTTTTTATTTTGAAAATATGCTTTGCACGATACATTGTAGAATATGTATCAAAACCGGCATAATCAACAAATATCTTAGTTGTATCAACTCCATGATTGAAACAGTAATTTTTCATTACCGTTAATTCGTCATGTTCGTCACGACCATTATCTCCCGAAAGTAAAATTTTATTGATTCGATTTGCTTTGTATAATTGAATTCCCGCATCAAGGCGATCCTTTAAATATTTACTGGGTTGATCTCCGTTGATTCCGGCACCAAAAATAATTCCCACATCATTTTTTGGAAATTTCTTAAGCGAGTAATAGATGTGTTTTTTAGTTGTGGATTTCACGTAATAATTAACAGAAATGACTGAGATTAATCCAATAATTGCAAGGTAAAGGGCGATTTTAAAATATTTTTTCAATTTATTTTTTGTAAGATTAAGATTTAAAAACACGAAGATACTTAAATTTATTGTTAGATAAAATCAAATAAAAAAACCGAAGTATTTCTACTTCGGTTCTAATTATCTAATATTCTAAGAAGTCTATAGAAGTCCCGCTCTTTTTAATAAAGCTTCCGGTTTTGGTTCCTGACCTCTAAAACGTTTGTATAAAATCATCGGATGTTCTGTTCCTCCTTTTGAAAGTACATTATCTTTGAATTTTGTTGCTACTTCGTGATTGAAAATTCCCTTTTCCTGGAAATATTCAAAAGCATCAGCGTCTAATACTTCAGCCCATTTATAGCTGTAATATCCAGAAGAATATCCACCTTGAAAAATATGTGAAAAAGCTGTACTCATCGCATTTTCTTTTACATCAGGATACAATTGCGTATTGGCAAATTGTTCTGTTTCGAAAGTTTTTAGATCTGTAATATGCGTTGGATCTTGTCCGTGCCAAGCCATGTCTAATAATCCAAAACTTAACTGACGTAAAGTTGCCAAACCTTCTTGAAAACTTGCACTTTCTTTGATTTTCTGTACATATTCAATCGGGATAATTTCTCCGGTTTCGTAGTGATTCGCAAACAAAGCCAAAGCTTCAGGCTCGTAACACCAGTTTTCCATAATCTGACTTGGTAATTCTACAAAATCCCAGAAAACAGATGTTCCTGATAAACTTGGATAAGTTGTGTTCGCCAACATTCCGTGTAAACCATGACCAAATTCGTGGAATAAAGTTGTCACTTCATTAAAAGTCAATAAAGATGGTTTTGTTTCTGTTGGTTTTGTAAAATTACAAACGTTAGAAATATGTGGTCTTTCGTTTACGCCATCTTTTATAGATTGATGTTTAAATGAAGTCATCCAAGCGCCGTTTCTTTTTCCTTTTCTTGGGAAGAAATCCGCATAGAAAATCGAAATTAAATTATTTTCTGAATCTGTTACTTCATATGTTGTAACTTCTTCATGATATTTATCGATGTCGAAAACTTCTGTAAATGTTAATCCGTATAGTTTTTTGGCAACTGTAAAAGCTCCATTTAATACTTTTTCTAATTGAAAATATGGTTTCAGTTTTTCATCGTCTAAATTAAAAAGCTGTTGTTTTAATTTTTCAGAATAATAAGCGCCGTCCCATTTTTCTAATTGTTCGATTCCGTCCAGTTCTTTGGCAAAAGCCGTCAATTCAGCAAATTCTTTTTGAGCAGCAGGTTTTGCTTTAGCCAATAAATCATTCAGGAAAGAAAAAACTTTCTCCGGACTTTCGGCCATTCTTTCTTCCAAAACAAAATTTGAGTGAGTTTTATAACCTAATAAATTCGCTCTTTCGAAACGTAATTTGGCAATCTTTAAAACATTTTCCTGATTGTCGAATTCGTTATTCTGAAATGATCTTGCTCCAAAAGCGATCGCCATTTTTTTACGCAATTCGCGATTATCAGCATACGTCAAAAACGGAACATAACTTGGATGATCTAAAGTGAAAATCCAACCTTCTTTTTCCTGATTTTTAGCCAATAATCTTGCTGCTTCAATAGTTCCTTCCGGTAATCCGGCTAAATCTTTCTCGTCCGTCAAATGCAATTCGAAGGCATTGGTTTCTGCCAAAATATTCTCTTCAAATTGTAATTTTAATTTCGATAATTCTTTGTCGATTTCTCGTAGTTTTTCCTTTTTGTCTTCAGGTAGATTAGCTCCGTTTCTAGAAAAACTTTTGTACTTTTTATCTAAAAGTGTAGTTTGCTCCGGATTTAGATTTAATGTTTCTTTTTGATCGTAAACCGTTTTTATTTTAGCAAATAAAGCTGCGTTCAATGTAATATCATTTCCGTATTCAGATAATAAAGGCGAAACTTCCTGAGCGATTTTTTGCATTTCGTCACTTGTTTCAGCCGAATTCAAATTGAAGAAAACACTGGAAAGACGATCTAAAATATCTCCTGAAAAATCCATTGCAACAACAGTATTTTCAAAAGTTGGCGCTTCTGGATTGTTTACGATCGCATCAATTTCGGCTTTAGCCAAAGTAATTCCTTCTTGAAAAGCTGGAAAATAATCTTCGATTTTAATTTGCGAAAAAGGCGCGGTATTATGTTTAGTTATAAATTTTGAAAGTAAAACGTTCATTATGATATAATATTTTTTATTAATTGAAGTCAAATTTTTGAATTCCAAAGATAGCAATTTATAAAAATGTAATCGTCTAAACCAAATCGATTCTCGGCATAAAATCCTCTTAAATTGTGTTATAGATATGTTATTTATTTCTGTACGCGTTTTTAAAAACGTAAATTGAAAAAAATAGGATTAGAGTTATAAAATACTAATCAGAAATTGTAAAACAGAAAAACGATGAATTATCAAATTGCAATAAAGAGAATAGATACAGTTAACGAAGTAGAAGGATATTGGTCTGATGAAGATTTTGTTCAGTTATTAGAAAAATTTAATTATCCGGATGGAGCAACAGCAGACAAAGCAAGTTTGCCGGAATTATTAGAAATGGCGATTTCGGATTACGAACCAAATGAAGCTGCAGAAATAGTCTTGAAATATAAATTTCCTGATAGATTAACCGACGGGCAAATTGAGCAAATAGCACACAATATGTTAATTGATAAAGTTTGTGAAGAATATCCAGAAATAGATATGCAAGGAACTTTGTTTCACATTAATCAATTGCTTTTTAAAGCTTATAATGGGAAATTTCCAAATGCAAAAGCTTCTATTGTTCATTTTTCAATGACTCCAAATGATAATGAACCACAAAAATTGACGGCTGAAAATGTGCTGAAATTATTGAATAACGGTTTGTCTGACAGAAATCTAATTAAAAGATTGTTCGAAAATCAAATCTCTCAAAACATTCCGTTTCCTGAAGCTGAAGATATAGTTTGGGAATTGACAACAACAGACGATATAAATTATAGTTTGGTTACTTCAGAGAATTGGATAAATAAGGAAGATATAACAGAATACGAATTTGAATCTGTCTTGGAAGAAATTGAAGATGAAGCATAATTCAAAGAAATATAAAGGGCAAAAAAAAGGCTTCCTATAATGGAAGCCTTTTTCTATAATAAGGATTTATTTTTTCAAACCTTCAGCTGCTTTATTAACCGCAGCTTTCAATTCTTCTTTATAAGCAATAATCGTGTCAAGTACTTTTTTATCATGACTTCCGATGATTTGTGCTGCCAAAATTCCGGCATTTTTTGCGCCGTTTAGCGCCACAGTTGCAACAGGAACTCCGCCCGGCATTTGTAGAATCGATAAAACCGAATCCCAACCATCGATAGAATTGCTTGATTTTACAGGAACTCCAATTACAGGAAGTGGCGACATCGAAGCAACCATTCCTGGTAAATGCGCCGCTCCTCCAGCTCCGGCAATAATTACCGAAATTCCGCGAGTATGTGCGTTTTTACTGAAATCGAATAATTTTTCCGGCGTTCTGTGTGCCGAAACGATATCTACTTCAGTTTCGATATTGAATTGTTTTAATATGTCGATGGCATCTTGCATGACTGGCATGTCAGAGATACTTCCCATTATGATGGCTACTTTGCTCATGTTTTTTTGTTTGTTTAAAACTGTTTGTTTTGTTTCAGGTTTCAAGCTTTTACTGAGACTGAAAACTATATGCTTATAACTCTAATCGTATTTTTAACTTCTTCTGCAATCTTTCTGGCTTCAGCCATATCTTCGTTTACGATTGTAACGTGACCCATTTTTCTGAACGGACGCGTTTGTTTTTTACCGTAAATATGTGGTGTAACGCCATTCCAACCTAAAATGGTTTCAATGTTTTCGTAAACTACGTCTCCTGAAAAACCTTCGGCACCAACTAAATTTACCATAATTCCGGCAACTTTGCTATCTGTATTTCCTAACGGAAGATCTAGAATCGCACGCAAATGATTTTCGAATTGCGAAGTATAACTTGCTTCGATAGAATAATGTCCTGAATTGTGTGGGCGAGGAGCAACCTCATTTACCAGAATATCATCATCATTGGTTTGGAACATTTCAACTGCCAAAAGACCAACGTGATTAAATTTCTCCGAAACATTCAAAGCAATTGCTCTGGCTTTTTCGGCAACTTTCTCGTCGATTCTGGCAGGACAAATTACATATTCTACCTGATTAGCTTCCGGGTGAAATTCCATTTCTACAACCGGATATGTTTTGATTTCGCCTGACGGATTTCTTACTACAATAACTGCCAATTCATTTTTGAACGGAATCATTGTTTCTGCAATACATTCTACATTTGGTAAAGTATCCAAATCAGAAACCTGACGAATTACTTTTACACCATTTCCGTCGTAACCAAATTCGGTACATTTCCAAACGAAAGGCATCTCGACTCCGCTCGATATGACAGTAGATTTTAGATTGTCTAAATTCTCGAATCTTTCAAATGGTGCAGTTGGGATATTATTATCTGCGTAAAATTGTTTTTGGATTCCTTTATTCTGAATTCCTTTTAAGGTTTTAGGAGAAGGATATATTTTTAAACCTTCGCTTTCTAATTGTGTCAAAGCTTCAAGATTAACCAATTCAATTTCGAAAGTCAAAACATCGACTTGTTTCCCAAAATTATAAACTGTTTCATAGTCCATCAAATCGCCTTGGAAGAATTTATTGCAGGCAATTTTACTCGGAGCTTCGTCGCTTGGATCTAAAACATAAGTTTGTATATCAAATTTTCGAGTGTCAAACAAAAGCATTTTTCCTAATTGTCCGCCACCTAATATTCCTAATTTAAAATCAGAAGAAAAATAATTCATTGTAGTTGTGTTTTTGCAAAGATACTTTTTAATCTTTTTTTTGCCATGAATTAGATGAATTTCCGTAATTTTTTTTAATCTGTTTCTAAAATTTAACCGCAAAGAACACAAAGGTTTCGCAAAGTTCGCAAAGTTTATATTCACAAAGCTTTGCGAACTTTGTGTTTTCTCAACATAATATTAGGGTAAAAAACTTAGCGTGCTTTGCGGTAAAATTAATCTGTGGCAAGATTATTTTTCTATTTTCTTTAAAACTTCTTTGGCTACAGCTTTATAAGCGGCGGAATGATCTGCATAATCTTTGTTTAAAATAATTTGCAATTCAGGATGAATCCAATCGTAATGATTTCCTAAAACGTATAAAGTTCTTATCGAATAAGCTTTTGTTGCTACTTTAACATCGTTTATAAGCCAGTCAAAAGAAGCTTCGATACAATCTTGAAGATTGGCTTCGGAAAGTTGAATACTATTTTCGTTTTTCTTATAATGTGATTTTACAAGAAGCTGAACAACTTTTGCAATGGGACGAATGGAGCTTTCATCTTTTAAAATCTTCAAATTCGAACAGAAAATATCAAGATGAGGTTGTAACCAAATCAATTCTTCATAAGATACAAATTCTAAAATCCAACACGCTTTATGATTGTTTTTGTCTAATGGAGAAAAACAAATCGAAACCAGTTCTTTAAATAAGGAAGGATTTTCTAAAACATCTTGCGCAACCATAAGACGATTTTCTCTATAAGCTTTTAGATAATTGAGTTTTGTTTGTAATTCAGAAGACATTTTATCGGTTTTAGTAGACATCTAAAATAAGTAATTTAGCGAAATAGTTCCGTAATAATTTATAGGAAGTCCGGGATAATAATATCGTGGACTTGAATTTCCAACCGCAACGGCATTAGGTAAAATCATCGAAGCATATTTTTCATCGAAAAGATTATTAACGCCAAAAGCTAAATTGGTATTTAAATTAGGAAGTATTTCAAAACGATAACCTGTTTTTAAATTGATGATATTATAGGAATCTGAATAAGCAGAATTGGCATCATTCATCGGAATTTTATCTACGAACTGAAAATTGGCAGAAAAATAAATGCCTAAATTGGTATTTAAAGTTATTCCTGCATTTACTTTATTCGCCGCAACTCCGGTTAGTTTATTTCCGGAATAATCATTTCCGTTATCGATAAAATCCTTAAATTCATATTTCCCTAAAGAAGCTCCAACAAAAGAATTCAAAGTAAAAAAACGATTAATGAACCAATTGTGTTTTGCCGAAACTTCGATTCCTTCGTGAAAAGTTTTTCCGGCATTTATACCTTCATATTGATCGTCGCCAATTCTTTTTGCCACTAATAAGTCTTTAATTTCCATTCGATAAACGGCAAATTCGGTATAGAGATTTTTATTGAAGAAATAGAATTTTCCACCAACTTCAAAATTATAACCGTTTTCGGGTTTTATATTCGGGTTTATGTTGCCTGTACTTGTGAGCGTTTCTTCGGTGGCAGGCAATGAAAATCCTCGGCTTGCGGAGAAATATAAGGTTTGTTGCTGATTTGGTTTATAAAGAAAAGACAATTGTGGCGAAAGGATTCCGTCATAACTATATTTTTCTGTTGCCGTTTTTTGAGGAAGAAAGTTTGTGAGTTCAAAATGAGTTTCGTTGTAGTTTAATCCCGCTTGAAACTCAAATTTCTCAGAAAGTAAAGTTCTGATTTGAGAAAAGATATTATAAAAATGTCTTTTCTGATCTGTTTCTGTTAATTGATTTCCTTGTAAACTTCCTTGGCCATTATTGGTTTTGTATAGATTCTCAAAAGTATTTCCGCTGTAATTATCTGTGAAATATTCGATTCCGGCAATAAACTGATTTTCGATTTTACTAATTCTAAAGTTTCCTGAAAATTGCGTTCTCGCGCCGGTTCCAAAAGTATATTGACGTAAAATATCAAAAGGTCTTGGTTCATTACTGTCTTTATAATTCACGAAAACTGAAGTTGAATTACTTAGATTATTATTGATTTTAAAATCATAAGCCAATCCTGCCAAAGTCGATTTGTATTCTTTAAATCCTTTTGAAGCGACCCAAGTTGGAGCGCCCAATTCTGGATTAGAATCAAAAACTTGTTTACTAATAGAACTCGGAATGTAAGCTTTCAAATATGTATAATTCGAAAAGTAAGTAAGCTTGCTGTTTTGCTTTTTAAACAATTCTCCTGAAAGCGTAATTCCTTCTCGATCGTAGGCGCTATTTTCTCGCCAACCATCGGTTTTTAGTTTATGATAACTTAAGTTTAAACTTGATTTTTTTTCGGTCAGACTATAATTCAAAGTATTTTTCAGTAATCCAAACGAACCAAAAACAGTACTTATTCCGGCAGTTTGTCCGTTATTTTTCGAAAGTTGAGGCGAAATCAAAATCGCGCCGCCCAAACCTGCGCCGTAAATACTCGAAAGCGGACCTTTTATAACTTCGATTTGACCAATGTTTTCTAAGTCAATATCATCAATAACAGTTTCGCTATTTCCAGAAGTCAGCGGAATACTACCATAAAAGGCTCTGATTTTATTGGTTCCATATGGAGTTCTTGCGCCAATACCACGAATCGAAATTCGGGTTGTCGTGATATTAGAAGACTGCATAAATACTCCCGGAATCGTATTAATGACAGTGCTAATATCTGTGGCGTTATTTTGCGTCAGCTCTTTTTTGGATAAAATTCCTATCGAAGCGGGTGCATTCTGTAAACTATCATTAATATGAAGGGAACTGATAACAACTTCTTCCAGCTTTTGTGTTTGAAGAGAATCAATGGGTTTGCTTTTCTGTTCTTGTGCATAAGTGTTTTGAAAAACAATTACGACAAGAATAAGAAAGCAATGTTTTTTTAGAATCATAAAAGGGTTTGTTGAGCGGTTTTATGCTTAATTATTAAGGAATATAGAAGGCGAAAAAATTTACCGCAAAGGGCGCTAAGATTTATCCCTTATTTAGCTTTAGCAAACACAAAGTTCGCCAAGCTAGTTCGATATAAAGCTTTGCGAACTTTTCATTTTTATAAAAATAACAGAAATAAAGCTTAGCGAACTTTGCGGTAAAATTAATTAGTCGAATCAAATTTGAATTCCGGTTGTTACCGGTAGTCAATGTTAATAAACCCAAACCAAAATATGTTTGTATCGTCTTTTGGATAATCTTTTTGACAAATTTTCTTTGCTATTTTAATTAACTTTTTGTCCACTTTATTTCCAAATGTTACAAAATAAATAGAATCATTTTTATATTGACCAACTTTTTCCATTAACTCTCTGGGACATTCTTGTAGAATAAATGCAACTTCACCTTTTTGTCTATTTTTCTCTTGTAATTCAAATTTCAATACTCCGTATGATTTTTGATTACTACAATATGCTGGAGTTTTACTTGCATCATAATCTACTAATTTCGCTCGAATTTGCGCAAAAAATAGATTGGGAATTATCAGCATAATATATATTAGTTTTTTCATTGTCTGGGTTTTGATAGGTTTTTGCACATAGTTATGAAACGCTTGGAATTTAAATATTGGAATTTAATCTTATTTATTCGCAGTAACTTTCCAAATTGTGTTTCCGCTATCATCGTTTACAAGAAGTGATCCGTCTTTCATAACAGTTACAGCAACCGGACGACCATAAACTTCGGCTGTATCAGCATTGGCAACAAAACCAGTTAAAAAATCTTCAGGTTTTCCAGAAGGTTTTCCATTTGCAAACGGAACAAAAAGAACTTTATAACCCGATATTATAGAGCGATTCCAAGAACCATGTTGTCCGACGAAAGCTCCATTTCTATATTTTGTAGGAAAAGCATCTTTTGTATAAAAAGCCAATCCTAAAGAAGCAGTATGAGAACCAACAGGAACGTCAGGAACAATAGCTTTGGCAACTAAATCTTTGCGTGCACCTTTCAATCTTGGATCAGGATTATTTCCATAATAAGAATATGGCCATCCATAAAAACCATTCAATTTTACACTCGTAATATAATCCGGAACTAAGTCGTCGCCCAATTCATCACGCTCATTGACAGCTGTCCATAATTCCTTATTAACAGGATTCCAATCCATTCCCATTGGATTTCTAAGTCCGTCAGCATAAATTTTTTCGCCAGTTCCGTCAGGATTAATTTCTAAAATTGCTGCACGACGCACTTCTTTGTCCATTCCGTTTTCTCCAACATTACTTCCGGAACCAACAGCGATATAGATTTTTGTTTCCTCTGGATTTGAAATTATATTTCTTGTCCAGTGATTGTTATATCCTCCGGCAGGAAGATCAACAATTTTCACTCCTTGTGTTTCTAATTTTAGCGGAGCATTTTTATAAGGATAACGGTATAAACCGTCAGTATTGGCAACATAAAAAAAGTCTTTTAGAATCAGCATTCCAAAAGGTCTATTCAGGCCTTTTAAGAAAACTTCACGAGTTTCAAATTTTCCGTCTTTATCTGTATCGCGAAGAACTATAATTTGATTTTTGCTTGTTCTTGTTCCGCTTTCCACAACAAAAATATCATTATTAGGTCCAATATAACTCCAACGTGGATTATCAAAACCATCAGCAAATTTTGTCACCGTAAATCCTTCCGGCGCTTTTGGTGTTTTGCCTTCTGGCCAGCCAAGTACTTTACTGTTTTTTGTTTTTGATTCTGTGGCGTATGGTGCAGGCAAAGTAAGATCGCCAATTGCAGTTTTTACAACTATCGAAGGTTGTTTTGAGATCGTTTCTTTCTCTGCTTTTGATTGTCCATTGCAAGCTGTTAATACAGCCAAAAAGGATATAGATAATATATTTGAAACGGTTTTCATAGAGGTTTGGGGTTAAAAGTTTAAAGGAGAACAATTTAGTGAAATATTGAATATTTAAAGGAAAAAAAATGTAAATATTTAATGATATTTAACAATCTCAAAAAAATATGTGCGCGCGATATTTTGATACTTACAGTTTGGTTGTAATTCTGTATCTTTGCGCATTATTTTAAACATAAAAATAATGATACAACTTCACGATAAACAATTTGTTCCATTTATTTCGGCTAAAGAAATTGATTTTGCTTTGACCAAATTAGTTGCACAAGTAGAAGATGATTTTGGAGATGATACTCCAATTTTTATTGGAGTTTTGAACGGCGCATTTATGGTTGTTGCCGATTTTTTGAAGAAATATAAAAGTCCTTGCGAGGTTTCATTTATCAAAATGTCATCTTACGAAGGAACTGAAACTACCAATTCTGTAAAAGAATTAATTGGTATCAATCAGGATTTATCCGGAAGAAGTGTTGTTCTTATCGAAGACATTATCGATACCGGAAATACGATCGAGGAATTAAAGCACCTTTTTAAACAACAAAACGTAAAGCATTTTAAAATTGCGACTTTGTTCTTTAAACCGGAAGCTTACAAAAAAGACATTAAAATAGATTATATCGGAATCAGAATTCCAAATAAATTCATTGTTGGCTACGGATTAGACTACGATGGTTTAGGAAGAAATCTTCCGGAGGTCTATAAATTGGCTGAATAATTAAAAACACACACAACTATATATTCATTTAAAACTTCTTATAAACAACAGAAGTAACAACACTCATTCATATTATGATTAACATTGTTTTATTTGGAAAACCAGGAGCAGGAAAAGGAACTCAGGCTGAATTTTTGAAAGAAAAATACAAATTAACACACCTTTCAACAGGAGATATTTTTCGTTTTAATTTAAAAAATGACACAGATTTAGGTAAAAAAGCAAGAGTTTTTATGGACAATGGAGAATTGGTTCCTTGCGAAGTTACAACTGCAATGTTAATTGACGAAGTAAACAAACATCCTGATACAAACGGTTTTTTATTTGACGGTTATCCAAGAACATTAGATCAGGCAGAAGCTTTAGACAAGTTTTTACCAACAATTGGATCAAGCGTTACAGCAACAATTGCATTAGAAGCAGATGATGAAATTCTGGTAGCACGTTTACTAGAAAGAGGAAAAACAAGTGGAAGAGTTGATGATCAGGACGAAGAAAAAATTCGTGTAAGATATCAGGAATACAATGAAAAAACAGCTCCACTAATTGGATATTATAAAGAACAAAATAAGTTTCACGCCGTAAACGGTATTGGAACTATCGAAGAAATTACACAACGCTTAACGTCAGTTATAGATAATTTGTAGTAGCTAATCCAGCTGTACGTTACTAGTCCTCGCTAAAAAAACTATTTTTCTAACCTTAAAACGAGCTTCCTCCTGTCGCTGTTTTCTGGCAAGAAAAATTAGTTTTTTTAGCTCCGGGCTTTTCACTTCCATCTGGGCTATGAAATACTAGAATTGCAAATTACATAAACGAACCATTAAATAACGAATAAACCTCAAATTGGAAATACTAATAATATTTTTTCTAATACTATTAAACGGCGTTTTCTCTATGTCCGAAATTGCACTTATTTCGGCAAGAAAAAATAGATTGGAAACCGCCGCAAAAAAGGGAAACAAAAGTGCGAAGATTGCGCTCGATTTAGCCAATTCACCAAACAAGTTTTTATCTACTGTACAAATCGGAATTACCTTAATCGGAATTTTAACCGGTATTTACAGTGGGGATAAAATCACAATAGATGTAGAAACATTTGTAAGCGGTTTTGCCGTTTTAAAACCATATGCACATTCAGTTGCAGTGGGAATTGTTGTGGTAGTTTTGACATTTTTCTCTTTAGTTTTAGGTGAATTATTACCAAAACGTATTGGTTTAAATTATCCAGAATCGATTGCAAAAATGGTAGCATTACCAATGAAAATCGTTTCGATTATTACCGCGCCGTTTATTTGGCTGTTAACTTCTTCAACAGATTTTTTGTTGAATGTTTTGCAGATAAAACCAACAGCAGACGGTAAAGTAACCGAAGAAGAAATTAAAGCCATCATTAAAGAAGGAACCGAAGGCGGAGAAGTTCAGGAAATAGAACAAGATATCGTAGAACGTGTTTTTCACATTGGTGACAGAAAAGTAAATTCGTTAATGACGCACCGTAAATCAGTAGACATGTTGCCGTTTACTGCTGATAAGGCAAAAATTAAGGAATTAGTATTACAGGATTTACATACCGTTTATCCAGTTTACAGAGATAATTACGATGACATTGTTGGAATCGTAACTTTAAAAAATATATTCGCAAACATCGAAAGTGATAATTTCGACTTGAATGCAATAATGATAGATGCTCCTTATTTAATGGAGCAAACAACGGCTTATAAAGCGTTGGAGAATTTCAAAAAAACAGGCGTACATTACGCTTTAGTTTCAGATGAATATGGTGTTTTTCAAGGTATAATTACCTTAAATGATATTCTTGAAGCTTTAGTTGGTGATGCATCTGATTTTTATAAAGACGAATTCCAATTGATTGAACGTGAAGATGGTTCATGGTTGGTTGACGGACATTATTCCTTGCATGATTTTCTAACTTATTTTGAGTTAGACGAATTGACAAATGATTACGAAGTAAACACCGTAAGCGGAATGATTATGACAGAGCTTTCGCATATTCCAAAAGAAGGCGAAAAGTTAATCTGGCAAAAATTTGTGCTTGAAGTATTAGATATGGATGGCGTAAAGATTGATAAAGTGTTAGTAAAAGCACTAAAAGAGTAGAGAGAATTTGTTTCAAGTTTTATTTTGTTTCAGGTTTCAAGTTAAGTGTGTTACGCCAATTTGAAACCTGAAACGTTAAACCTGAAACTATACATAAACAAAAAGAAAATGACAGAAGGAAATTTTGTAGATTATGTTAAGATATATGTTTCTTCCGGAAAGGGAGGAAAAGGATCTACACATTTACATAGAGAGAAATTTATTGAAAAAGGAGGCCCTGACGGAGGTGATGGTGGTCGAGGAGGACACGTGTATTTAGTTGGAAATAAAGGACTTTGGACACTGTTTCATTTGAAATTTGCCCGACACATTAAAGCTGGTCACGGTGGAGATGGAGGAGGAGACCGTAGTACAGGTGCTGACGGAGAAGATAAATTTATCGAAGTGCCTTTAGGAACTGTTGTAAAAGACAAAGAAACCGGAGAAACTTTATTCGAAATTACCGAAGATGGTGAAAAAAGAATCCTTTCTAAAGGAGGAAAAGGTGGATTAGGTAACTGGCACTTTAGAAGTTCTACAAATCAAACGCCACGTTACGCACAACCAGGTTTACCAGGTGTTGAGATGGACGTGATTTTGGAATTAAAAGTTCTTGCAGATGTTGGATTAGTAGGTTTTCCTAATGCTGGAAAATCAACATTGTTGTCTGTATTAACTTCTGCAAAACCAAAAATTGCCGATTATCCTTTTACAACTTTAAAACCAAACTTAGGAATTGTTGCTTACAGAGATTATCAATCTTTTGTAATTGCGGATATTCCGGGAATTATTGAAGGTGCTGCCGAAGGTAAAGGTTTAGGTCATTACTTCTTACGTCATATTGAGCGTAATTCAACTTTACTATTTTTAGTTCCGGTTGATACGCCGGATATTAAAGGTGAATATGATATTTTGGTTAATGAGTTAACTAAATACAATCCTGAAATGTTAGATAAAGAACGTCTTTTGGTAATCTCAAAATGTGATATGCTGGACGACGAACTTAAAGCTGAATTGAAAACAGAACTTGATGTTGCTTTCAAAGATGTTCCTTATATGTTTATCTCTTCTGTTGCTCAACAAGGTTTGACAGACTTAAAAGATAAGCTTTGGAAAATGCTAAACGATTAAAACGATCTGTTTTAAATATTAAAACCCGACAACTTAAATTGTCGGGTTTTCTGTTTTTAAACGAAAAAAACAAATTATTTCAGATGATTTAGTCAAACAGCTAAAGTCCGAAATTTTTAGATATTCCAACATTGAAATTTTTTCCAAAATCGAAACCAATGCGTTCTTCTCTTGGAGTTCCTTTTCCGGAAAGGTTATCGTAGTTTACTCCTCCAATAGAGAAATTTAAACCAAAACCTTTTTTCATGTTGATGAACAATGCTGGTGTTAAGCTTGCGTACATTCCTTTAGCATCATTTAATGTTGTGTCTTGATAACCAACTCCCAGATCTGTATAGAAAGAGAATAAGTCAGAAAGAGGTGTTGAATAACGCGCGAAAGCTCCAATTTTGTATGCTTCTTGTCTCGCTGAACCTGTTTCTTTGTAGTTCGTGATCGAACCTTCAACTCCTGCTGTCCAATGGTCAGTAAACTGATATCCTACTTTTGGAGAAAATTCAAATCCTTCAAATTTATCATCACCAATTTTTTCTGATGCAAATCCAACATTTCCGCCTAATAAGATAGAACCTTTTTGAGCATTTGCAATTGTTGCAACTAAGAGTACAACAGCCAATAGTAATTTTTTCATTTTATTTTGATTAAATAATTAAGGCAAACTTATAGAATTAAATTTGTAAGAAATAATTTATTTTAATTTTTAATTTATGAAAGTAAATTTTTACAATTAAGACAAAGAAATGCTAATCTTTAACTGTTTTTGTTTTGAATTTTAAGACTTTTCTAAAGTAAGAATCTACAGGAAAGATGATATTCTTGTCTTTATGAAATTATGAATTTCGTAAAATTGTCTTAAAAAGCACGTCGCATCTTTTGGTTTTGGTGATATGTGTTATTTATTGTTGCGAAAATGAGTTATATTCGCAGGACTTAAACAAAATAACATGAAAAAAATAGTTTTATTCTTGACCATGTGCCTAATGGCTTTTCCTGTAAAAGCAGATGAAGGAATGTGGTTCTTGATGTTTATCGAGAGATTGAACCATAGAGATATGGAAAAAATGGGTTTGCAATTAACAGCCGAAGAAATTTACAGTATTAATCATCATAGTTTGAAAGATGCTGTTGTACAATTTAATGGAGGATGTACTGCTGAAATCGTTTCTAAAAACGGATTGGTTTTAACAAATCACCATTGCGGATATAATGCAATTGCTGAACTTTCGACTGCTGAACAAAATTATTTAAAAGATGGTTTTTGGGCAAAAGAGAGAAGTGCCGAAATGAAACCAAAATCTTTATATGTTCGTTTCTTTGTTCGTATGGACGATGTTTCTAAGAGAATTTTATCAAAAGTAAATGATCAAATGACAGAAACAGAAAGAAACAAAGTTATTCAGCAAGAAATTGCTTTGATCGAAAAAGAGAATAATGAAGGTGGAAAATACACAGTTTCTGTTCGTCCTTTCTTTCAGGGAAATGAATATTATTATTTCGTTTACCAAGATTACACAGACGTTCGTTTAGTAGGAACGCCACCGGAAAGTGTTGGTAAATTTGGTGGAGACACTGATAACTGGGAGTGGCCTCGTCAAACAGGAGATTTCTCTATGTTTAGAGTTTATGCAGATAAAGACGGAAATCCGGCAGCTTATTCTAAAGACAATGTGCCTTTGCAACCTAAACATTATTTACCAATAAGTATTAAAGGTGTAAAAGAGAATGATTTTGCTATGATCTTAGGATATCCTGGAAGAACAAATCGTTGGATGCCAGCGGGCGGAATTGAACAAAACGTTAAGTTTGCTTACCCTGCTTGGGTTGAAGGTGCTAAAACCGGAATGGATGTAATGAAAAAGTATATGGATAAAGATGCAACAGTTCGTTTGCAATATGCGTCTAAATATGCTTCGACAGCAAATTACTGGAAAAACCGTCAGGGAATGATCGATGCTTTAACAAAAGCTGGAACTGCAGAGACTAAAAGTCAGCAAGAAGATAAGTTCTATGAATGGGCAACTAAACCAGCTAATAAAGAGAAATACGAAAATGTAATTCCTACGATTAATGATTATTACAGAGAAACGAATTTAAAAGCGACTCATGATAATTATTTATCTCAACTTTTACGTACTTCAAGCTATGGAGCGGGACCTGCAAATTTAGGAAATGCATTGATCACTTACTATAATGAAAATGATGCTAAAAAAGCAGAAATGTTGCCTAAGATTAATGCAATGATCGAAAGCATTTATGGTGAATTTTATGCGCCTCTTGAAAAAGATGTTTTAACGGCTCAGTTGAATTTATATGCTTCTAAAGCTGCTGAATATGGTTTAGCTCCACAAATTGCTAAAATGAAAGCAGAGAATAAAGGAGACTTTACTGCTGATGTTGCAAAAGCTACAGAAATAAGTTATTTTACTTCTAAAGATAAAGTATTGGCTTTTATGGCTGATCCAAAACCATTGGCAATTGTACACGATCCTTTGTATATTATTTCTAATGATTTATTGACAAAATACCGTGCAAAAACTGACGATCAGGCAAAAGCTGATGATGGTTTTGCAATTGCTTATCGCAAATTGGTTGAAGGTTTAAGAGAGTCAAAATTGAATGCAATTCAATATCCGGATGCAAACTCAACGTTGAGATTAACTTACGGAAAAGTTCGCGCTTTGCCTGCAGATCCACGTAATGATGCTAAAGTAAACAACTACACAACCATGGAAAGTATGGTTAAAAAGTACAAAGCAGGAGATCAGGAATTTGATTTGCCAAAACGTTTGTTGGAATTAAACAAAGCAAAAGATTTTGGACAATATGCTGATAAAGCTGGATATATGCCAGTAAACTTCTTGACAGATAATGATATTACAGGAGGAAATTCTGGTTCACCGGTTCTTAACGGAAAAGGAGAATTAATTGGAATTGCTTTTGACGGAAACATTGAAGCTATGGCTGGAGATGTTATTTTTGATCCAAAATTGCAAAGAACAATTAACGTAGATATTCGTTACGTACTTTGGATTATTGACAAATACGCCGGAGCTAAAAATATTGTTGACGAAATGACGATTATAAAATAATCTGATTTTTTTCTAAAAAATAAACCCGACAGATTTAAAATTTGTCGGGTTTTTTTATGTTTAAAAAGGTCTTCGGCTTCGCTCAGACTGACAAAAAGTAGTTATGAAATCTAGTGTCATCCTGAGCGGAGTCGAAGGCTCAATTATTTAACCTTTACTCGAATTCCCTTTGTGTGACTTGAGAATTCCGGAGCATACATACTTTCAATAGTTGTAATTCCGTTGGAGAATTCACCATTGTTGTTTACTCGAATATCATATTCGATAACATAAGTTCCTTTATCGATGTGATCAAAAAACAAATGAGTTGCGGCATCTTTTGTACTCATATAATATCCTAAACGGTCTTTGTATTTATATTCTGAAAGTACATTTACAGGTTCAAAACAAGAAGCTCTCATATCTTTTAGATGAACATATTCCATGTCTTCTTTCGATTTTATGACTAATCTCACGGTAATTAAATCACCGGTTTTCAAAGGGTTTTTGGTTGTAATTCTTTGTAATTGATCTCCTTTAAGCGAGCTTTTCTTTAAATATAATTCTTTAGAAACAGATAGAACAGTACCGGAATTGTTTTTGATTTTATCCAAATCTTCAAAGTATTGCCAATATACACCTCCAAAACCAGGAACTTTAGATTTGTTCTGAATGCTGATTGAAGCCATATCTTTTTTAACTTCATCCGTTTTCCAATTCAGTTTGATGTAACCTGTTTCAGCTTCTTTTTCGTTTTCGGCTAATTTTTTGGTTAAGATCTTTTCGCTGCCAATTTTAATAACGGTATTGTCTTTTACACTTAACCAATCATTGCCTTGCATCAGTAAAGCATAAACAGCTTCTGTAGTAGATTTTGTTGTTGGCCAGTTTTTGGTTTGTTTGTTCTTTAGCAACCAGACTTTCATGGCATCAACAGATTTGGTGTCGTTATTTACTTCGGCGAAAGCCTCAATCAATAAAGCCTGAGTTTCTATAGGCGCCTGATACCAATACCAACCTGCTTTGTTGGCAATCCAATACATTCCCCAATCTTCATTATTCGAAGCTGTTTCTTTTAGACTTTCGATGATTTTTTTGGCAGTATCTTTTTCTCCAAAACGATTTAAAGTCAAAGCAGCTAATCCTTTTTCGTAAAGCGAATAATTTAACCAATCTTTTTTAGCAGTTTCCAGATATAATCTTGTTGCTTTTTTCAAAGTATCTGAAAGCGGATATTTGTCTAAATAAAAACTCCTTGTGTATAAATAATGCAAATCAGAATACGGATTAAACCAAATTAGTTTCTCTGATTTCTTTAAGTTTTTAGTTCGACTTTTATAATATTCCAGAAATTTATTGTCTAAAAACGGAACTCCTTTTTCTGCAATTTGATTTATTTTAATAGCATTATTTTCAGATTTATCCAATTTTGATAAATGACCTAAACCTGCCAGAATGTGTCTCGTAATGTATTCGCTTTCGTCACTTCCGTCAAACCATGAAAACGCTCCTGATGGTTTTTGTTTCTGTTTTAATTTATCGAAAGTAGCTTCTTGCGAAGTTTTCATTTTTTCTAAATCAAACAAAAGCGCCAAACTCTTTTTCTTTTCATCTTCGCTTTGTGCATCATTTAACCAAGGCGTTTCGGCAAGAATGATTGATTTTAGTTCTTCGTTTTCTTCTAATTTCGAATTCAGTTTTCCGTTCTTTCTCCAGTTTTCGAAAACCGTTGCAATCTTCGGATTACTCGAAATGATTTCTGAAGCCAAAGCATTGGCATAAAAACGAGCAAAAGTTTGTTCAGCACATTCGTGTTCATATTCCATTAAATAAGGCAAAGACTGAATCGCAATCCAAGCCGGATTTGAGGTATATTCTAACGTAAACTGATGATTTTTTAAAGTTGTAGAAGTATTGTTTTTTAAATTTTCAAACGTATATTCTTTAGTTGAATTCTCGCGAACCCAAATCGGCATACTTTCCGTAACCAACATATTGTTTGTTAGAACAGGAAGTATGTTTTCTTCTCCATCTGAGAAATCACCAGATTTAGCCAAAATTTTATATTGAACGCCTTGCAAACCTTCCGGAATCGAAACCGTCCAGGTTGCCGTAGTATTTCCGAACGCTCCAACAGTAAAGTTTCTGACGTTTTTTGCGTTTAGCATTTTGGCGTCAATAGGCTGCATTGTTGTAGCGTCAAAAAACTGCAAAATTGCAATTCCGGTTTTTGCTTTATCTGTAATATTCGAAATTTTAGCAGAGATTACAATCGTATCTTTTTCTCTAAAGAAACGTGGGAAATTCGGCAAAACCATCAATTCTTTTTGAGTCACTACACTTTTCTCTAAATATCCCGAAACAGCATCTTTATTATGTGCCAATAAGCGAAGTTTCCAAGCGGTTAAAGCTTCTGGAGAAGTAAAATTAAAACTCACTTTTCCTGTAGAATCAGTTTTTAAATTCGGTAAGAAGAAAGCGGTTTCAGAAAGATTTTTTCTTGCTTTTACTTTTGTTAGTTCTTCTAAAGATTTTTTGGTTGTGATGATAATTACGCCATTTGCCCCTTTGCTTCCGTAAAGCGCTGTGGCTTTTTCGCCTTTTAAAACATCCATTGAAAGAATATCTGCTGGATTTATGTTGTTAGCCTCTTTTTCAGAAGCAATTTGTCCATCAATTATATACAAAGAATCAGGAGAAATTGTTACGCTGCCTTTTATTTTGAAAGAAGATTTTTCTGAACGACTGTTATATATTAAGGCTTTTTTTGTTTTGAACGCTCCCACTGAATCTTCTTCGATAATAACAGACACAGGAGCAGCACCAACAGGTTCATCAACTGTTAAAACGGCATCTGGATCTCCTTTAATAGTTTCTGCGCCTACTTTTCTGTCTTTAATATCTACTGTTGTTATACCAAGTGAATCTCCGTATCGACTATTGTCGAAGTCAAAGCCAAACCAGTTTAATTGTGTTTTATCATTTTTGAATTCAGTTAGCGGTAAAAATTCATTAAGGTTTTTCAGAGAAGAATATATTCGTTCAAAACCTACACCAGATTTAAAATTAGTAGAATTATAATGGTAATTATTTATGCTTAAGTCATTCTTCCAGTCCTTTTTTATAAATTGATCTAAAGAACTATCATACATAGAGGCTAAAACTTCTGCTTCGGTTTTTGAATTTATTGATTTAAGTTTAAAAGACCAGTTCTCTTTACTTCCGGGTTCAATTTTACTTCTAAAACTTTCTACAAGTAATTCAAGTTTAGATTCTTGTGTTTTTAGATCAGCGTATATTTGGTCATTAAAAATTTCGTTATCGAAGATGCTTTGAAAACTTATGCATACTGAGTTTTCGAATTCTTTTTTTAGTGGAACTTTTATTGTTATTTCATTGTTTTGCAAATGATAGATATTTTCAAAATAGGTTTGATAACCATAATTTCCGTTTGTATTGATATAAAGATCTGGAATTACAGAAGAAAGTTTAATTACTACAAAGCCATCTTTTTTGGGATCAGTATTTATTTGTTCTGCAGTAAATAATTTGCCTGGATTAAATTTGTCTTTGCTTTGCTTAATTTCAAAATTAGATGACGATTCTATAAGATTATTAAAAGTATCTTTTGCTGAAAAAACAATTTTATAATTTCCGGATTTGTAATCTGAAATAAAATCAAGTGCTATTTCTTTGTCTTTTTCGGTGTCTACTTTTTTTGAGAACAATAAAATTTCGTTTGCTTTATCCGTCTTAGATTCTATAATTTCATAAGGAAATAATCTTTCAAAATCTGATGCTGAAATGCTTTCGATTTCCGGTTTTTGCCAAACGTTTTCTTTGAATTTATTAGAAAATGGGCTAACGAAATACAATTTAATTTCACCTTTTGCAGCTAAAAATTCTCCGTTTAAATTGGTGCTTGTAAGCGTGATTTCGTTTTTTTTCTTAGTTTCAATACTACTTGGAATACTAGCATTTATAATCAAATCATGATAGCCAACTTTTACAGTAGTTTCCGCAGTGTGTGTTTCGCCATTAATATCAGTTACATCGGCTGTTATACTGTAGCTAAAAACAGGCAATTGTTCTTTGATTGCATTTTTTGAAGGTTCAGCAATAAATTCAATTATAAATTTCCCGGAAGCATCTGTTTTGGTTTCGCCGGTTGCAATAATTTCGTTTTGTTCAAGCCCCCAATAATCACTATAATTTCTACTAACATAACGCGTAAAACGATTTACTTTGTAAGTTACTTTTGCGTCAGAAATGTTACTTCCGGCAAATGCTTTTGCTGTTCCGCTTACTTTAATAGATTGATTAACCTGGAAACTTTCTTTTTTAGGATCAAAATCTGCTTTAAATTTTGGACGTTTGTATTCTTCGACTCTAAAATAAGTTGAAGAATTTTCAAGATTTACAGTTTTCCAAAAGGATGCATTTGGTTTGCTTTTAAACGCAACGTCTCCTTTTTCATAGTTATCCGGTTGAGTTGCATAAATATTAAAATCACCTGTAAGGCTGTTTTTTGGCAAAGTGAATTCTCCTGAAAAAGACCCAAATTCATTGGTGACAACTTCAAGTTCTTTAAAAGTTTGACGATTAGCGTCTCTAACAAAAAGTTTAAAAGTGGTATTCGCAACAATAGTGTTTTTATTTTTTTGTTTTTTGATTGCAATTCCTTTATAGTAAACAGTTTGCCCTGGACGATAAATTGCTCTGTCCAGGTAAAATTCAACTTTTCCTGTTGAAGTATTGTTTTCTGTTTGATTGTATTGCTGCACACGTGCGAGGTAATTCTTCTCGGATAAAATAGTGTCATTTGCCAATGAAACTTCTAATTGCTCATCGTAATCGTCGTTGTTTGGTCCGATGTAAGAAGCTAGTCCTTTTGAATCTGTTTTAAGAGTATAGAGCTTAGATTTTATGATTGCATTTTCAAGAGGTTTTCCTGTTTTTCTATCCAAAACCTGAAAGTTTTCTTTGTTGGTTTCCTGAGAGGCGAGAATACTAAGGTTTGAAACTGTAATGATTTCATAAGAATATGCTTTTTCTTCTTTTGAATCAGAATCACTTTCAAAATAAATTAAATAAGTTCCTGTTTCCAATGTTGGTAAAAGAACTTCTGTTGTATATTCAAAATAATCCTTTTTATTTTGAAGCTGATAGTCTTTTGAAGCTATTTTGATTTGTTTTTTTGTAATAACATCGACTAAACTATCGAGTCCAATATTATCATATGAATCTAAAAATTTCCTGAACTTTTTTTGATCTACTGTATAGAATGATATTCTTAAATGGTCAAGATTTTTATAAGTGATAAAAGCTCTGGTATTCTCTTTATTGTATATGAACTTTTGAAGTCGGGCATTTAATGATTTTAAAGTAACAATTTGTTTTTGCTCCAAAGCAGTTTGAGCGGAGGAGGTTTGATTGTTAATTTTTACTACATCGTCGTATATTTTGACCGCTTGGATATTATAATCAGGATGTAATTCTTTTGAAGCCAGGTTATGAAGGATTTCTGCTTTTTTTAATAGAATTTTTTGAATAAGAATCGGGTTATCTGTACGTTTTTGAAATTCATTTAAAAACGTTATGAAGTCTTCATTAGGTTCCGGCATAAATTCACTGCAAAAAATAATTCGGTCAAATTGATTTTCTAATGATGGATTGTCAGATTCGAGCTTTTGATAGAGTGAAAGAACTTTTTTGAAATTTTCTTCTGTCATAAAATTTACATCAAGCTCTAAAAATGATTCTGAATTTCCTAAAAGTTCTTTTTTATATGCTGGAATCTGACTGCTTTCAATTTCCCATTGCTCAATTTTTTCAGTAAAAAACGCTATGTTTTCCTTTAATAAATAATCATATAAGTTTTCGTTTTTCAGCCTTTCTAATGTCAAAAAACTAAAAATAGCCTTGTATTTTGTTAAAGATGTTTTTTTTAGGATTGACTCATTTTCCAGTGTTTTTTCATAAAGTGCGATTATTTCTTTTTCAGATGTAAAATCAATGTCTGTATCATTTGATTTCGGAATCGCTATACCGTCAATTCTGGAAGTATCTATTGTCGCTGCAGCCGAATCTATTAATACCGAAGCTTCATCTACAACAGCAACAGCACTATCAACGACAGCAACTGCGTAGTCATAATTAGAATAATTATCCAGACATTTCGCATACACTAAATTTAAAATTGCTTTTGATGGTATAGAAACACGGCTAATATCTGTTTTAAGATGATCTAAGATTTTAGTTTTCGCATTTTCATCTACTACCTGCAAATATTTAGATTGATAAAAAAAACATTTTATCATTTGCACTTCGTCCTTTCTTGAAACTGCTTTTTTGTAAATTTTGTCGACTATTTCATTTGCGGATTTTATTTTACCTTCATTTTCATAAGAGGCAACTTTAGCCCAGTTTTTATCGTTTTTTTGAGCAAATAAAGCGGTAGTAAACAATAAGAAAACAAATAAGATATTTTTCATAAGTCAGTTTTGGTATATAGAGTGCGATTTTGGAATAAAGGTTGGGAACGTGATAAAATAAATTTCGTACAAATTACTAATTTATCTCTAAAAGCAAATGATACATTTTATATTTCCTTATTTTTGAAACATGAAAAAACTGCTGCTTCTTTTTTTATTAATGCCCATTTTAGGATGGTCACAATCGAATTTTGAAAAAGGCGAAAAGTTGTTTCAGGCAAAAAAATATGATGAAGCGCAAGTTGTTTTTGAAGCAATTCTAAAAACAAAACCTTTGGATATAAAGACACTTGATTATTTGGGTGAAATTGAAGCGCATCAAAAATCATGGGTAAAAGGAGCTGAATATTTCAAAAAGCTTAAGGAATTGAAACCTACTGAAGCTGATTATTTCTTTAAATATGGCGGTTGTTTGGCGATGAGAGCGATGGAGGTGAATAAATTAAAAGCTTTTACGATGGTTGATGGTATGAAACAGGCTTTTGAAAAAGCAATTGTTCTGAATCCAAAACACGTTCAGGCGAGATGGGCATTGATCGAAATATACTTGCAATTGCCCGGGATTTTAGGAGGAAGTGAGTCAAAAGCAATTTCATATTCGAATGAATTGGCGCAGTTTTCGCCTGTTGATGGTTACTTGTCCAGAGGAAGAATTGACGAATATTTTAAGAGATATACATCGGCAGAAAAAAATTATATGAAAGCAAATGAAATTGGTAAATCAAAAGTCACATTTCAAAAATTATATAATTTATATTTGAATAAATTAAAAGATCCTAAAAAAGCACAGGATTTAAAAAGAAAATTTGACGTATAATAATCAAATCTTATAGCTAAGTTTTATTCTTAAGAATGGAATTTGGAATTTAAAAAAATTGGAATTTAAAATGAAAACACATTTCATCGCAATAGGCGGGAGCGCTATGCATAACTTAGCATTGGCATTACATAACAAAGGATATCAGGTTACAGGAAGTGATGATGCTATTTTTGAACCATCAAAATCAAGATTAGAGAAAAAGGGAATTTTGCCTGCTGAATTAGGTTGGTTTCCTGAAAAAATCACTGCTGATATTGATGCAATAATTCTTGGAATGCACGCTAAAGCGGATAATCCGGAATTGCTTAAAGCGCAGGAATTGGGTTTGAAAATTTATTCGTATCCAGAATTTTTATACGAACAATCTAAGAATAAAACTCGTGTTGTGATTGGTGGTTCTCACGGAAAAACTACAATTACTTCGATGATTTTGCACGTAATGCATTATCATAATATTGAGGTTGATTATATGGTTGGAGCACAATTAGAAGGTTTTGACACGATGGTACATCTTACTGAAGAAAACGATTTTATGGTTTTGGAAGGTGACGAATATTTATCTTCTCCAATTGACAGACGTCCAAAGTTTCATTTGTATCAACCAAATATTGCTTTAATTTCGGGAATTGCTTGGGATCATATTAATGTTTTTCCAACGTATGAAAACTATGTGGAGCAATTTGAGATTTTCATTGCTAAAATTACAAATGGCGGAATCTTGGTTTATAACGAAGACGATTCTGAAGTAAAACGTGTTGCGGAAGCGGCTACAAATCCAATTCGTAAATTAGCATATTCTACTCCAAAATATACAGTTAGTGATGGCGTAACTTTATTGGAAACTCCGGAAGGCGATATGCCAATTGAAGTTTTTGGTGCGCATAACTTAAATAATCTTGCGGGAGCAAAATGGATTTGCCAAAATATGGGCGTTGACGAAGCTGACTTCTACGAAGCAATTGCAAGTTTTAAAGGTGCATCGAAACGTTTAGAAAAAATTGCTGAAGGAAAAGGAAAAGTTGCTTATAAAGATTTTGCGCATTCGCCAAGTAAAGTGGCTGCAACAACAAAAGCGGTGAAAGAGCAATATCCAAACAGAACTCTGGTTGCATGTTTAGAATTACATACTTATAGCAGTTTGAATGCTGAATTTCTTAAAGAATACGAAGGAGCTCTTGAATATGCAGATGTTGCTGTTGTATTTTATTCGCCTGACGCGGTAAAAATTAAGCAATTAGAGGAAGTGACTTACGAACAAATTGCAAGTTCTTTTAATCGTGAAGATTTAATTATTTATACCAATCCAGCAGAATTTAAAGAATATTTATTCAATTTAAATCTTGAAAACTCAGCTTTATTATTGATGAGTTCAGGAAATTATGGAGGTTTGAATTTTGATGAAGTAAAAGGGTTGATTAATTAGATAATTAGTCAATTTGATAATGAGATAATGTGCCAATTGCAGTTTTGTAATTGGCATTTTTTTTCGATTTATTTTTTTTAATAAATACTTTAAGTTGGAATTTGGCCCCGAAGCTCAATGTCATTAAGTTAAGAGGAAATCTATAAAATTTCTTAATAGTTTAGTTAAGAAAGCAATTAGAAAAATCAGTTTTTATCAGCGTTTTCGCTTTAGCGAATCAGTAAGATCAGCGTCTAATTTTGACGCGGATAAAACAGATTTACTTCGTAAAAACGCGGATAAAAACGGATTTGATTTGCAATATTTTTATTTCCAATATCTGTAATGCCCAACAATTTTATACTCAAATAAACAATCTTGAAGAACTTGTCCGTTGCCAACATTATGTACGATTAGATTACGTTTTCCGTCTTCTGATTTTTTATTTGTCACAATACCAATGTGAGGTAATTTATTATTGATTAGCCATGTTACAATTTCTCCGGTTTTATAATCTTTTGGATCTTCGGTTATAACAAGTTTTTCTCCGTTTCTTTCAAAAAAGACTTCTAAATTTGGTACTCTTCTGTGGTCGATATTCGTATCGGTTTTAGTCATTCCCCATTTTTTTAAATTGGGATATTCTGAAAAATGAGCCATCATGTCTTCGTGAACTTCTTTTTGCAAATCAATCCCTAATTTTCGATAAGACCGAATTACAACATCTGTGCAAACGCCTTTGTTTGCAGGAACATCTCCGTTTGGATATTCGATCGAAAAATAAGCAGGATCATAATCTACAGAAGGATCAATTATTGAGATTGCCGCATTTGATAATTTATCGGCAAAAGTATTAGTTTGTTGTGCTTCATTTTTAGCGTAAGCATTACTTTTTTCTTTTTGATTACAAGAAAATAGTAAAAATAAGATTATCAAAGTAGATACAGATTTCATTCTTTTTGTGATTAAGTTGATTGGATTGATGATTTGATTCTAAAATTAGTTAATTTGAAAATAGGAATTACTTTTATGAGTGATTTTTCTTATTTTTTAGATATATTCGCCTTTTAAGATTATAGTAAAATGAATTCAAGAATAGAAGTTGTAAAGATAACAAGTGAGAATCCGGATTTTGTAACGCTGATCAAAATATTTGATACTTTTTTATGGGAACGTTATCCGGAATTAAAAAAGGATTATTGGGGCAATAATTTGATTGAATTTAATGATAATGTTGTTCTCATTTATTTAGAAGGAAAACCCGTTGCAAGTGGTTGCTTTAAGAAATATAATGACAATACAATTGAGTTAAAAAGGATGTTTGTTTTGCCTGAAGCAAGAGGCTTGGGATTGGCTCAGCAAGTTATTAAAGAATTAGAAATAGAGGCGAAGAAGCAGGGGTTTGAAACTATGATTTTAGAAACACTTTATAAACAGACTGAAGCTATTAGTTTATATCAAAAAGTGGGATTTGAAATTGTAGAGAATTACGAACCTTATATAGGTTTGAAGAATAGTGTTTGTATGCGTAAATCTATATAATTACTGAATGCTATGAAAGAAGGTTATTTTCCAATTTCAGATTGGTCAGAAGACGATCGGCCGCGAGAAAAATTAATGTTAAAAGGGATTGATGCTTTAAGCGATGCTGAATTAATCGCCATTTTAATTGGATCAGGAAGTCGAAATGAATCTGCAGTTGATTTGAGTAAAAGAATTTTGGCGAGCGTAGATAATCTAAATTCTTTAGGAAAAATGTCTATTTCTCAATTGATGAATTTTAAAGGAATAGGGGAGGCAAAAGCAATTTCAATTGTTGCGACCTTTGAAATAGGGCGTCGCCGTAGATCTGAAGACGCGGCTGAGTTAGTAAAGAAAATTACATCAAGCAAATCAGTTTTTGAAATTATGCAACCCATTATTGGTGAATTACCGCACGAGGAATTTTGGGTGCTTTTTCTTAATAATTCTAATAAGATAATTTCTAAAGTACAACTAAGCAAAGGAGGAATAACAGGTACTGTTGTTGATACGCGTTTAGTTTTTCATTATGCGTTTGAAACTAAAGCTACAGGCTTGATTTTGTGTCATAATCATCCTTCGGGATCGTTAATTCCAAGTGAAGCCGACAAACAAATTACAAAGAAAATAAAGATTGGAGGTGAGCTTTTAGATGTTAAAGTTTTAGATCATTTGATTATTACTGAAACAAATTATTATAGTTTTGTAGATGAAGGAATTTTATAAGTTATGAATACCACTATTACCGACATTTTTTTTGATTTAGATCACACGCTTTGGGATTTTGATAAAAACTCAGAAATGGCTTTTGATCGTATTTTTAAGAACAGCTTTCCCGATATTAAGATCGAGGATTTTATTGCAAAATATGCTCCTATAAATCAGGCTTGCTGGAAATTATATCAAAACGATGAAATTACGCACGTCGAGTTGCGTTACAATAGATTGAAGCTTTCGTTTGATGCTTTGAATTATGAAATTTCAGATGAAGATATCAATCAGATTGCAAATGATTATATCGAATTTTTAACTGATAATAATTATCTTTTTGACGGAGCAATCGAAGTTTTGGATTATCTAAAACCAAAATACAAACTACATATTATCACTAACGGTTTTGCTGCTGTTCAGGATAAAAAGATAAATAATGCTGCTCTTGGAGGTTATTTTAATACAATAACAAATTCTGAATTAGCGGGTGTTAAAAAACCAAATAGTATTATCTTTGATTATGCTGTCAATTTGGCTCAAGCCTCAAAAGAAAGTAGTATTATGATTGGAGATTGTCTCGATGCAGATGTTAATGGTGCATTGAATGCCGGTCTGGATGCTATCTTTTTTAATGAAAAAAATATTGAAGCTCCTGAAAATATCAAACAAATAAACCATTTATTAGAACTTAAAAAATATTTATAATTATGAGAATAAAATTTTTGTTAATTGCACTTCTAGCCTCGTTTATTGGATTTTCGCAATCTATTAATGATTATAAAGCGGTGATTGTTCCGTTAAAATATGATTTTCTTAAAACCGAAAATCAATATAGAATGTCTACAATGACAAAATCAAATTTAAATAAAGCTGGTTTTCAGGCTTTTTATGCTAATGAGCAACTTCCTGCAGGATATGGAGATCGTTGTGATCTTTTGTATGTAGATGTGAAGAGAGATAATGGATTTTTAGTAACAAAACTTTTTGTTGAGTTTAAAGATTGTTATGGAAAAGTGATCTACACTTCGGAAATTGGTAAAAGCAAAGAAAAGGATTATGAAATTGCTTATAGAGAGTGTCTGGATTTGGCATTTGTATCTATAACTGGATTGCACTATAAATATAGTGGTAAATCAGTTGCTCCAACAGTAAAAGCTGTACCTGTAAGTCCTGCTGCTGCATCTGTTGCTACTTCATCAACATTAGTTCTTGTTGCTCCAGCGCCAGATCTTAAAGATCCTAATTTATTGTATGCACAACCTACAGAATCAGGTTATCAATTGATTGACAAAACACCAAAAGTTGTTATGAAGTTGCTTAAAACTTCACAAACTAATGTGTTTATTGCAATAAAAGATAATGTGCAAGGGTCATTAATTTTGAAAGAAGACGGACAATGGTATTTTGAATCTTATCAAAACGATAAATTAGTTTCAGAAAAAATTGTTGTTAAATTCTAAATATAAAATAGGGTTTTAATAACCATATTTATCTTTCCAACGGTTCTTTAAAAATTCGCGGTTACTGTTCTCTCTAGAATTGTTTCCCGGATTGTAAAGAACCGTTTTTTTTATGGCGTCCGGCAAGAATTCCTGCTCTGCAAAATTATTGGCATAATCATGCGAATATTTATAATCATCACCATAACCTAATTCTTTCATAAGTTTGGTTGGAGCATTTCTTAGATGAATTGGCACAGGTAAATCACCGGTTTGTTTAACTAGTTGTTGCGCATTTCCAATCGCCATATAAGACGCATTGCTTTTTGGAGAAGTAGCTAAATAAATAGCGCATTGACTTAAAATAATTCGGCTTTCAGGATATCCAATAGTTGTCACAGCCTGAAATGTATTGTTTGCCATAATAAAAGCTGTAGGATTTGCATTTCCAATATCCTCGCTTGAAAGAATAAGCATTCTTCGGGCAATAAATTTCACATCTTCTCCGCCTTCAATCATTCTGGCAAGCCAATATACGGCTCCGTTGGGATCGCTTCCACGAATTGATTTAATAAATGCCGAAACGATATCGTAATGTTGTTCACCACTTTTGTCATACAAAACAGTATTTTGCTGTACTAATTCAAAAACACGATCATTGGTTATGATAATTTCATCGCCAGCCGAAGCGTTTATAACGAGTTCAAAAATGTTCAGTAATTTTCGGCCATCTCCGCCAGAAAGTCGGAGTAGAGCTTCAGTTTCTTTTAGTGTAATATTTTTAGAAGCCAAATAAGTATCCGTTTTCATTGCGCGATGCAATAGCGACTCTAGATCTGCTTTTGTAAAGGCATTTAATATGTATACTTGACAACGTGACAATAATGCAGGAATGACTTCAAAACTTGGGTTTTCGGTTGTTGCGCCAATAAGTGTTATCCAGCCTTTTTCTACAGCAGCCAAAAGTGAATCTTGCTGTGATTTACTAAAACGATGAATCTCATCAATAAATAAAATAGGGTTTTTGGCCGTAAATAATCCACCGCTTTGTTTCGCTTTTTCAATTACATCACGAATATCTTTAACTCCGGAATTAATTGCACTCAATATATAAAAAGGACGTTTGGATTCCTGAGCGATGATTTGAGCCAAAGTTGTTTTTCCAGTTCCCGGAGGTCCCCAAAATATCAATGACGGAATAATTCCTTTTGAAATTTGTTGTGTTAACGAACCATTTGGACCAACCAAATGACTTTGACTGATGTAATCTTCTAATTGCTGTGGGCGAATACGCTCGGCTAAAGGTGCTTCCATTTTGTAAAATTACTATTTTCAATTTTAATTTTATAGTATAAAAGGGTTACAAATCATAACAAAGGATGAGGAGGCTGTAGCTGACAAATTATCAGTATATTGTATTTGGATAGTTTTTTGATATTGGCAATACTATAATATTTAATAATCATGAACGACAACCATTTTAAGTTTACGACTGCTGTTATAGGTCTTCCTGTTTTTTTTGTCCTTTTTTTGTGGATTGTATATTGGGTTCAAATTCGGTTTGATTTTGATTTTTATCAAAACGGAATTTATCCTCGTGATTTTGCAGGTTTGCAAGGCGTTTTGTTTAGTCCTTTTATTCATGAAAATTTAAGTCATTTATATAATAACTCAATTCCGCTTTTGGTTTTATTGGCAGCACTTCAATTTTTTTATCCCAAACAATCTTTTAGTGTTATCGTTTATGGGATTTTATTTTCCGGATTAATAACATGGATTATCGGACGTGAAAATTTCCATATCGGCGCAAGCGGATTGATTTATGTTTTGGTAAGTTTTATATTTTTCAAAGGAATTCAAACCAGATATTATCGTTTAGTTGCACTTTCGTTTGCGGTAACTTTACTTTATGGCGGAATGATTTGGTACGTTTTTCCAGACGTTGATAAAACGATTTCCTGGGAAGGGCATTTGGCAGGTTTTATCACTGGCTTTGCAATGTCTTTACTTTATAAAACACCTGAATACGCAAAACCTATTGTTTATGATTGGCAAAAGCCGGATTTTAATCCTGAAGATGATGCTTTCATGAAACACTTTGACGAGAACGGGAATTTTGTGAATACCGAAATTCCAGAAGAAGAGGAGTACTTGTCTAATTATTTTAATTCAGATGTTTTGATTAATTATATCGTAACCAAAACAGAATCAGGAGATAAAATCTAGTGAAGACATTTGGTTTGATTTATATTGATTATTTTTGTAATAGTCATTCTCATTTATCTGACCTGTTATGAAAAAAATAAGCTTCACAGTTTTGGTTTTCTTAGTACTAATCAGTTCAAAAATAATTGCGCAATGCGATATAAAGAACAGAATGTTGGCAGATGGTACAATGGTATATTATTTTGATCCGGCTGTTTTTTATACAACAAAATCAAAGTCTTTAAAAATTAATATCGTGACTGATAAAGAGCATTACTTTGTTTCTTTGCAGCCAACACCGTTTCCGTCGAAAAAAGAAGGAAAAAAAATCAAAGATGATTTAGTGATACATCTTGCAGATAATAAGGTTTACAAACTGGCACATTATGATACACAATACAGACATAATGATTCGATTATGCAGGTTTTGTATCTAATAGATGATAAGGATATTGAGTCGTTTTCTAAATTTGAAGCAACGGTAGCAGAGATTAGAATGGAAGGAACTGAGTTTGTTCGGGATTATACTTTTAAACTGCATAAAGATGCAATCATGAAACAGTTGAGTTGTTTTTTAAAAAAGGAAGAATAGTAAAATATTAGTCTTCGTTTACTTCTTCATGTTTGTGTGACAATTTTTTCTTTAGGTTTTCAAAAAAATTATTGAAAATAATCGTTAATGATGCTGCATTGACAATTTGATTTCCTCCGTCTCTGGGAAGATATTCATTAGCATAAGTTAGTTCTGCTTGAATATCATCGGTAAATAAATAACCTGCTCCAATATTAAGTCTATTTCGGTCAAAGAAGCTAAGTCCAGTTACTTTCGTACCTGATTTAAAGAACAATTCATCTGATGCTATTGCATAAACTACGCCTTCACGAAGAATTTTACTATTTATTGGTTTTAGATATTTTACTTGTTGACGATATCGGAGAACATTGTCATAAGCGCCTTCTTCATTTCGCATATGTCGAAGTTCCATTCTCATTCTGGTGCTTAATGTATAGCCGGTTTTATGAAAGTAATAAATACCCTGAAGGGCAAAACGTACTTCGGGTGATTTAAATTGTCCTATTTCAGGAACGTCTTTATTAAAATTGTATGCTACGAAAGAGGAGAGCTTCCAGCGCGGAGATAGGTAGTAATGTCCCCAAATTCTTGCTGATCTTTGTATGTTTTGTTGAAAAATATTAGAAGAAGATTCGGTGCTGCTATAAGCTGCTCCGAGGTTTAATTCGGCAGACCATTTTTCATTTATGGTTCGGTTGAATTGAAATTCATTCCAAAATTGATTGTAGGTAGTTGTTTGAGCATAGCTTATACTTGTAATTAGAAAAATTACAAGTATAAGAGTATTTTTTTTAAGTGATATGTTATGAGTAAATTTTGAAGACATTCATTGTTTTGTTTATGTGACGTCTTAATTCTCAATACTTTTAACTTCTTTGGCGAACGGCTTCGTATAGAAATGCTCCACAAGCTACCGAAACGTTTAGAGATCCTATTGTTCCAAACATTGGTAATTTTGCTTTTTCATCAACAATTTTAAGTACAGATGGATTTATTCCTCTGTCTTCAGATCCCATGATAATTGCTACGGGTTCGTTTAAAGCTATATCGTAAATATTCTGATCTGTTTTTTCAGTTGCGGCAACAGTTTTTATTCCTGAACCCTGAAGATAAAATATGGCATCTTTAATATGTTCAACTTTACAAATTGGCACATTGAAAACTGCTCCGGCAGATGTTTTTACTGTATCTCCGTTTACAGGTGCTGAACCGGCTTTTTGAATAATGATTCCGTTTACTCCGGTACATTCAGCAGTTCTGATTATGGCTCCAAAATTTCTGGCATCAGAGATTTGGTCTAATATTAAAAATAATGGTTTTGAGCCTGATTCAATTGTTGATTCTACTAAATGTTCTAATTCTATAAAACCAATAGGGGAGATTGTCGCAACGGCTCCTTGGTGATTGTTTGGCGTTAGTCTATTTAGTTTTTCTACAGGTACGTAAGAGAAATTAATGTTAGCGCGTTTCATCACTTTCATCAAGTCTTTCATTAATTCTCCGGAAATTTCTTTTTGTATAAATACTTTATCAACTTCTTTTCCTGCTTGAATTGCTTCTATAATGGCTCTAATTCCAAATATTTGATGTTCTTTTTCCATGGGACAAATATAGGTATAATGTTTATATAAAAAAAAAAACCACTCTGAATGAACAGAGTGGTTTTCTAGTATTAGTAAATTACTATTTTAGTAATTATCTTCTAAGAACCCAGTTTTTTTATGACCAGCAAAAGTTATGATTTCAGTTGGCGCATAGCTAAAAACACCTTTAAAGTAAATACTATCAGTAACATTTCCTGTTTTTGAATGTGCAGCACCTTTCAAAATTTTACCTTCAGTAATTGTGAAAGTACCTTCATCTATTAAATTAGGTGAGTTAGTTGTGCTAAATGTTAAGCTTTTAGTGTCTACAGTAATTTTACCTTTAAGATAACCAATTGTACGGTCATCAATATACATGGTATTATTCCCTTCGTTGGTATCAGATGTAACAAATGATGAATGTTGGAATAAAACTTTGCTCGTATTGCTACCATCAATGTACCAATCTCCATTCATTTCGATAGATGGTGTTACTAGTGGTTTGTACTCATCATAACCATCGTTATTGCATGAAGTAAAAACTAAGGTAATAGACAAAGCAAGTAGTCCCTTAATTATTTTTGATTTCATAATTTTTTATTTTTAATGAATTTAACGTGTAAAAGCTCTCACTGCAGTACCATAAAATCCTGATGCGTAGATAACCCAGTTCCATGAATTTTGATTTACAATTGTTCCAATATTACTTTCTGCTGATAATCCCGTTTTGGATGCATTAGCTGTAAATGGAGCATAGATTTTCTTATCGTCTAAGTTATAGAATGTTAATGTAATATCATTTGGGTCTCCTACAGTGTATCCAGTAGCATTGTCGCATACATAAACTCTGTCAGAAATTCTTTTGACAACATTAGCATTTGCTCCTCTATAGAAAGTTCCTTCCAGATTAATTGTACTTGGATCTGGACTTAATACTATAACGGTTCTAGTTTTAGCCGCTGAGAAACCATCTACGTTTGTAGATGAGTAAACGATTTTATAAACACCTATTGTGTTTGAGTCTACTGTTCCAGTTGTTTTTACTGGTAGAGCTTTTCCATCTGCTTCAGATTTACAGCCAAGTTCAGTGTAAGCAGATCCTTTTGTAAGTACTGTTACTACATCACCATTAATTTCCATGTTTGGATAGTAGGTGATTTTTGAATTTATTACAGGGTCAAGGCTGCAAGAAGTTATTGCTAGAAATAGAAATAAAATCCCTATTACTTTTGTTGTTTTTAAATTTTTCATATACTTAAAGTATTATATTAATTTTTCTGATCCCACCATACTTTTTGAGTAATTGATGCTCTTTGTTTTATGCTTGTATTTTTATCAATTTCGCTTTGAGGATAAAATAAAACACTTGGAATAGTGGTGCCAGTTAAAATAGAAGTACGAGAAGGTATTCTATTTCCTTTAGCGTAATCTTGAGTTCCAAAAGGAACAACTTCAGGGAATTTAGTTCTTGTAGTTTCAATGTAAGCTTCAACATTGTTTACATTAGCTAAAGCAGCCCATTTTTGTATGATTACTTGTCTCACTGCTTGTTCAGTTGGTAATCCGGCAACAAAAGCATAAGGTCCTGTAGCTCCAGTTAAAGTTGTTGCTCCTGCAATTGGTAAACCATAAGTTACAAAAGAGTTTTGAACTCCAAGATCGTATTTTGCTTTAGCTCCTGCTTGTCCAGAATATCTGATCAATGCCTCTGCTTGTAAGAAGTTGCTTTCTGCTACAGTTAGTAAGTAAACCGGAGTTTGTGCTGTAATATTTGGTCTTGCATAAGCAAGAGCAGTGTTAGTGAAGTTTTCACCATCACCTTGATTCAAACCAAGATAAGCACCAGCAGCTGTAGGTCTATATACAGCACTTATACGAGGGTCATTATTTTCAGTGTAGAATTGTAATAAAGTGTTACTCGCAATATGGTTAATGTCTCCTAGACCAGGTGCGGAAGATAAGTTAACTTCATAAAATGGATTACGTTGAGAAGTTTGAATAGTAAATATTCCAAACTTAGCATCACTTGTAATGAAGTTGTTTTCTGCTAAAAGAGCTTGAACTGCCGCTGGATTTGCAAGCGGTGTATATGCTAAGTGTATATAGATTTTTAACTTTAATGTATTTGCAAATTTAATCCATTCGCTTTCAGTACCTCCGTAGATTGGATCTTGTTTTCCAAAACCAGAATCTACTGGATTTGCTTTGTAAGCATTTACAGCCGCATCAATTTTTACTAATAGATCTTTGTAGATCTCCTCTTGAGAAGTTACTTTAGGGTTGAAGTTTCCTATTCCGGCTAAAGCTTCTTTGTAAGGAACATCTCCAAAAAGATCTGTTATAACCTGAAATGTATAAGCTTGTAATAAAGTAGCAATTAGTGTTTGTCCGGTATTTTTGTTTTTAGCTGCTTCGCTTAAAACAAATTGTAAGTCGTTTAGTGCACCAGCATAAAGTTCATCCCAAGGCCTGTTGGCAAATGCAGTATTTAAATTGTACTGATCAATAACATCATATTGACCGGCACTTGGAGATTGTGTGTGGTATTGTGCGTAAAAACCTCCTAAATTTGCTAATTCTCCACCAGTCATTGCTATGATAGACGCTTCTGATGAAGCTAGTGCTAATCCAGCATTGATTTGTCCAGGTTTGTTAGGATCTGTGTTTACATCCAAATCTCCATCGCAAGAAGTAAAAACTCCTATAGAAAAGATTAAGGTTAGTATTGTTGATATATTTTTCATATTATTTTTTTATTAAAAGTTTGCTTTTACGCTAAAACCTAAGCTTCTTGTTGAAGGATTTGCACTAAATTCTCCAAATTGTCCTGATAAATCTGTACCAAAAGTAGATGTTTCCGGGTCAATATATTGATTGCTCTTAGGTGTCCATAAGAATAAGTTTCTTCCAATCACTGATAAAGACAAAGATTGAATAGGCGCATTTCCTAAAAGTTTTTTAGGGAATTCATATCCTAATACAACTTCTCTTAATTTGATAAAAGATTTGTCAATTACAGTTTCTCTTGCTAATGCATCAGATGAATAGTAGTCATCTTGGTGTGCTGAATCAACAGCTACTGTATTTGGTGCATAAGTAACAGATCCATCTGCTGCTGTAGTTTTTACTACTGAACCAGGAACAATAAACGGTTGTCTGTTGTTGTATGTTGTTGTAATAGAGTTACCTGTGAAACGTGTTATGTCTGCAGTTCTAGAGAACATTAAACCACCTTGACGAATGTCAAAAGAAAAGTCTAAGGTAAAGTTTTTATAACTAAGAGTATTTCCAATACCCATTGTATAATCGTATTGAGTATCACCATATACTTGTTTTTGTGTAGATGCAACCGGAATACCGTTTATATCCACTACTATATTTCCTTGAGGGTCTCTTTCTGGAACAGATCCTTGAATTAAACTTAGTGGTTGACCTTTTTGTGCAATTAATCCAATTGAAGTCGTACCACCTAAGTTAAGTTGTTTTAATCTTGGATCTAATTCTACTAGGTTAGAATTGTTTTTAGCATAATTAACAGTTGTTGACCATCCGAAACCTGTACTTTTAGCTTTGATCCAATTGAAAGTTACTAATCCTTCAAAACCTTTATTTGAAATAGTTCCTACATTCGCGATTTGCGTTGTATATCCAGTTGTAGAAGCTAAAGCTAAAGGAATAATTTGATCAACAACTTTAGAATCATAGTAAGAAAGGTCAATATTAATAAAGTTTTTGAAGAAAGATGCTTCAATACCAAATTCATATTCTTTTCTTCTTTCCGGTTTTAAATCTGGATTAGCAGCTCTGTTATCAACTTCATAACCGTTTACTCCGCTAAAAGGATAAGTTAAATTTCCGAATCCAAGACCAACATTTCCTTTTGTATATACAGATTGAACTTGGTAAGGATTTGTATCAACTCCTGTTTCTCCGTAGTTAGCTCTTAATTTTCCGAAATTTACTACGCTTTTAATTTCTGGGAAAGTATCAGTAAATGCCCAGCTTAAATTCACCCCACCGTATAAAACTGAACGGCTCCCTTGTGGTAAAGTTGAATACCAGTCATTACGTAAATTTGTAGTTAAGAATAATTGATTTTTAAAACTTAAAGACGTACTGTTGTAAAGACCATACAATTTTCTTTCACTTCTGCTAGAAGTTGCTACTGCAGTTTCTGAAGAGTTGTCAAGTGAGTGAAAACCTAAAATATCCTGACTTCCTACAGCTCCAGAAATTGTACTTCCTGTTCTTTGGTTCATGTTGAAACCAAATGTACTTTGTAATTGGAAATCTGAATTAAGCGTGAAATCTAAATTGTATAAAACCTCGTGGTTTATTTGTTTTGTAATAGTTTTTGATTCAGAATATGAACCTGGTGATTCAGTTGATGATCCGTCATTTGGACTTCCAGGAGCAGCGTCTACTCTTTCTTCCCAAAGTGCTATGCTTTCACTAGATTGATCAACTCCAAAACGGTATACTAAATTTGACCATTTGTTAAGATCATATTTTAATTCAATAGATCCGTAAACTCTGTCTTTAGCATATTTTGATCCATTTTCGTTTAATGTAAAATAAGGATTTGTTACACCATAAGGAGTGTAATAATTTGATACATTGTTGAATTTATCTTTGTAGTTTTTAAATTCAGTGATAGGAAGATCTGTTGGAATTTGCATTAAGTTATTCATAACAGTTAATCCTTGTCCAGTTGCAACTGCACTACCACCAGTATTTACATAATTCAAACTACCTGTGATGGTCATTTTGTTTACTTTAGATGTTCCTGAGATTCCTAAAGTATTTCTTTCAAATTTATCTGCATCAGACGGCATGATACCATCTTGTTGTGAGTTTGAGTAAGATAATCTAACAGATGTATCTCCAGTACCTCCAGAAATAGAAAGAGTATTTAAAGCATTTGTTCCAGTATCGAAAAAGTGCTCTAACTGATCTGGTTGAAAAGAGTAAGGTTTGATTTTTTGAGAATTATCAACAACGCTACCCCATGGTCTAACAACACCATCAAATTTAGGTCCCCAAGAACCATTTTCGATAAGTACGTGTTGTCCATTCCAACCTTGACCAAATTGGTCTTGATATTTTGGAGTTCTTAGAATTTCTGTAAATGAAGTCGCATTTGCGAAACTAACACTCATTTTTCCAGCTTTACCTTTTTTAGTAGTTATAATGATAACTCCACTTGCTCCTCTTGATCCGTAAAGTGCTGTTGCAGCACCTCCTTTTAAGATAGACATTGTTTCGATATCTTCTGGATTGATATCTCCTGATCCACGACCAAAATCATATCCTCCACTTAAACTATCAGAATAAGTAGATCCGTTGTTAATAGGAATACCGTCTATTACATAAAGTGGTTGGTTGTTACCGTATAAACTACTGAATCCTCTAATGATTACCCCAGATGAAGCACCTGGATCTGTAGAAGCGCTCGAAACAGTTACACCGGCAACTTTACCTTTTAACGCATCTGCGATATTTCCTTGAGATGATTTGTTTAATTCTTCTGAATTAAGTGTTGTTGATGCGTAACCTAGAGATTTTTTCTCACGCTTGATACCGATAGCTGTAGTTACTACTACACCTTCCAGTTCCACTGAATCATCTTTTAATTTTACATTTACTGATGTTGTGGCAGCAGAAACTTCTTGAGATTTCATCCCAATGTAACTAAATACCAAAACTTGACTTGTTGACGCTTTGATAGAGTATTTACCATCAAAATCAGTTTGTGTTCCAGTTCTTGTTCCTTTTACTAATACACTTACACCTGGTAAAGGCATACCTGAATTATCGGAAACAACACCTGAAACAGCTCTTTCTTGCGCAAAAGTTAATTGCGCTACCAGTACCAAAAGAAGTACTAAGAATCCATTGAACTTTAGTTTCATTTTTAATTATTTTGAATTAGTTCGACAAAAATCTTAATAATTTGTTAATCTACCTAATATAAAAAGCTTTTTTTTTAGTTAAATTATGATTTTACTATAAGATATTGTTTTTTTATAGTTAAAAAAGATACATAAATTGTAAATTCGTAATTTTTAACTTGAAATATGATAATAATGGAAAGTATTGGTATTCGATGAAATGTTAAATTTCGGAAAATTATAGTTGTTTTTCTTTTTTTTATAACTTTTGCAAAAAAAAACCACCCTTTTCGAGGGTGGTTTTATGTTAAATTATGTTATTGTTACAAGTCTTTTAATGGAGGCTGTTTTACATCCCAGAAAATTTTTGTAGTTAAAAGATCTCCTCCAATTGCTGCAGATGCAGCTTGCCAGTTTGTACCGTTAACTGTTTGTTCAGCATTTGGGTAAAACCATCTAACTGGTACTTGTCCTCTTGCGATAGATAAAGAAGTAGCACTAGTTATTAATATAGGGAAATCTAATCTTCTAAAAGCGGTCCATGATTGGAAGCCTCTGTTGTATAAGGCAATCCACTCTTGGTAACCAATTTTTTCTTGCCATGTACCAGTTCCGGTTCCAGGGAATCCGTCAATTGGAGTAGTAGCAGCTGTTGTATAAGCTACTGTTGGCTGAGCTAAATATGCATTAGTTTCTTCAGGAGTAACTCCCCAAAAATTACATGACAAAGTGATTGCTTTATTGTAGTAGTATTCTGGAGTGTTTCCTACTGATAATCCTCTTGCAGCAGCTTCAGCTAAGTAGAAGTTAACTTCGAATGCTTCTAATAAAACACCTGGTGCAGCTGGCTTTTTAATTGCATCACCAACATGTGAATAAGATGTTTCGTAAGGATTTGCATTACGTGATCCTGGATTTCCTCCTTTGTAAGTTCCGTCAGCCATTGGCGTGAAGAAAATTGGTCTTCTTGGGTCAGATAATGCGTTCATTCTGTTAACTATAGTAGTTGTAGGAACGTTGTCATTTCTTTGACTTGCAACCAAATTGTCAAAAATTGGGTTGTAGTTAGGAGCAAATGATGCATATGTAAATAAAGCATTTTTAGGGTTATCTAATATTACCCCTGCAGTATAAGCTTCTTCAATAGTTGTTTTAGCTAAAGCTGGATCTATATCAGAAAGGTTTGTTCCTATTTTAAGTTTTAGCGAATTTGCGAATAACTTCCAGTCAGCAACATTTCCTTTGTAAACAAGATCTCCTTTGTCAAAACTTTTTCCACTTGTGTCTAGTTTTGCAATTGCAGCATTTAAACGAGTAATTAATAATGGATAAATTGCAGCATCATTGTCATACTTAGGTAGAATAATTTTTGGATTCTGTAATGACTCTGAATAAGGTATATCTCCAAAGGTATCAACCAATATTTGGTAAGTATAAACTCTTAAGATTTCAAGTATTGCAACTTTGTTTTGCTGCTGTTTTTGCCAGTCGCTATCTGCTACGTTACCAGGTTTTACTGCTTTAAGTAATACTTGCTCTGATGTTTGTAAATTACCTAAAACATTTTGATATAAGTTTGTCCAGTGTGTATCCGGGATTGTTCTGGTTGTTAAGTTGTATCTTGATTCTGCAGCGTATAATGTAGCAGCCCAATATTGAACATAATAACGTAACGGATTATTATTAACACTTGGAGTTGTTAATTGATCTGTTAATTCTTTTTGTGCATCTGTTAATAATGATTCTGCAGAAACGTCATAAGACTTTTTCTCATCGTCATTAAAACTGTCATTGTCACTAACACAACTCGAAAGAGTTAGTACAGTTAGTGTTACTATTGATAATAATATCTTTTTCATTTTGTCTAGAAGTTAAGTTTTACGTTAAATGAGTATACTTTTGTTGCTGGCATAACTCCTGATTGAAATCCTTGAATATTTCCTGCTGATGAACCTGCTTCAGGGTCAGAGTAAGGAAGGTTTTTTTGGATGATCCATACATTGTTTCCGATTACGCTAAAAGATAATCCTTTAAGTTTTAGTTTGTCTAAAATTTGTGATGGTACAGTATATGTAAAACCTACTTCTCTTAATTTTACAAATGAACCATCGTATACATAAGCTTTAGTTGGATTTACATCAGAGCTAAAAGCTGTACCACCAGAAGTTGAAGCGTCAATTCTAGTTGTGTTTGGTGTTCCGTCAGCATGAACTCCAGCTAAAATTACACCACCGCTATCTGCTCCGTTTGTTAAAGGATTTCTAACAGAGTTTCCTAAGTCATTTATTCCTAGGTCATATATACCTGTTTCTTGTCCGTACGCTTGATCTAGTGAGAAGATATCTCCTCCTTTTTTAACATCGATTAAGAAGTTAAGAGAAAGATTTTTGTAAGAGAATTTGTTTGATATACCACCTAGCCATTTTGCTTGAGTGTTACCGATAACTTTGTTTGATGCTAATACGTAAAATCCATCTGCATCGATAACTTTATTTCCATTAGCGTCATAAGTATAGTCTTTTCCTCTTAATGTTCCGTATGGTTGTCCAACAGTTGCGTTTAAAGAAGCTCCTCCTTGAAAAGTTGCTAATAATAAATTGTCTCTTCCTTGGTTTAAAGAAACTACTGTGTTTTTGTTAGTAGACCAGTTAACTCCAAGATCCCAAGTGAAATCTTGTGTTTTGATTACTTTTCCAGATAAAGCTAACTCGATACCTTTGTTTTCGATCTCTCCAGCATTAACTGTTGCGAAGTTTACTCCAGTTGAAGTAGATTGTGGTACGTTGAAAATTTGATCTTCTGTGTTTGTTTTGTATAATGACAAATCAAAATTTAATCTATTTTTAAACATTGACATCTCTAAACCTGCTTCCCAAGCTTTTTGAGTTTCTGGTTTTAAATTAGCAAAATCTAAATATGTTGGGCTGTTTCCAAAAAGAGGATTTCCGTCGATACCGTAGTTGTTTACTTTTGCTCCAAGTCTTCCTGCTGCTGGGTCATTACCAACTTGTGCATAATTGATTCTTACTTTTCCTAAAGATAACCAGTCTGCTTGTACTAATTCAGAGAAGATTAAACTTGAACCTATTGAGTAGTAGTTGTAGTTGCTGTTTTCTGTTGGTAAAGCTGTACTCTTATCATTTCTGAAAGATCCTTCTAAGAATAAGAATTTCTTGTAGTCTAATGATAATTGAGCGTACAATCCTGATTTTTCATAAGCAATTTGAGATTCTCTTGCTGGTAAAAATACATTAGAGTTTTCTAAGCTGTATAATCCTGGAGATGCTAAACCACCAGTTGTAGATGATTGAATTGAATATGCATCAGATCTTAAATAAGTGTAACCACCTAAAGCTTTTGCTCCAATGTTTTCGCCTAACTGAAAGTTATAAGTAGCGATGAAGTCATAAGTTTGTTGCATGAAATCTCTTTTGTATAAAGAATATCCTGAACCATCGTTAGCTCCACTAATACCAAATGTTTCAGCGTGACTTCCAACTGCTTTTCTTAATTCTTGTTGGTCGTTAGAGTAATCGATAGTTGCACGTCCTAAAAGTACAAAGTCTGGTGTAATTTTATAAGATAAACTTGTACCTGCTAAGAATCTTGTTCTAGAATCTTGTTCGTAATTTTGGTATCTGTCAAAATATGGGTTGTTCCAGAAAGCAGGTGCTAAATTTCCACTAGTTGGATCAGTTTGATTCCATGTAGTATTTTGTCCTGTTCTGTTGTATTCTCTTTCTAATTCTTTAATGTCGTTGTTAACTGCCCACCATTGTCTGAATCCTCCAATGAAGTTGTCTCCGTATCCTGTGTTATTTCTACCTGTCGTGTTTTGGTCAGTAAAAGTAAAGAATGCAGTCGAAGTTAATTTGTCTGATAGATCTCTAGAGAAGTTACCGTTAAGAGAGTTTTTGTTCAATAAACTGTTTGGTAAAACACCTGTGTTGTTGATGTTTGTAAATCCTAAATTGTATGCTCCTTTTTCATCACCACCACTTAAATTTACGTTGTTTGTGTAGGTAGTTGATTTTTGAAAAAATGATTTAGGGTCGTTTTTAGCAGCTACCCAAGGAGTTGCTTTTCCGTAGTTAGGATTTCCTAATACGAATGCATCCCATTGGTATACCATGATGTTTGGGTCAAATTTATTTCCGTAAGAAGCATCGTCTCCAGTTGAAGCTACAAGTCCGTTTGGATTACCAAATACGTCAGCAGTATAACTACTGTCTTCTCCGCCATATCCTTCTCCGTATTGAGTTTGGTATCTTGGCATAGTGCTTTTGTCTATTGCTCCAACAGATACTGTTGAGCTAACAGAAACTCCTAATGCAGAATTCTTTTTCCCTTTTTTAGTAGTAATCATGATCGCTCCGTTTGAAGCTTGACTACCGTAAAGAGCTGTTGCAGCAGCACCTTTTAAAACGTTGATTGATTCAATATTGTTTGGGTCAATATCAGATGCAGAGTTACCAAAGTCGAATCCTTGTCTTCCGTTTTGTGAATCTGTGTCATTTAAATTTGCATTACTAACTGCTACACCATCAACAACAATCAAAGCTTGGTTGTTACCAGTGATACTTTTAACACCTCTAAGGACAATGTTTGTAGATCCTCCAAAGTTAGAGTTTGCTTTAATTTCTAAACCGGCAACTTTTCCAGATAAATTGTTTAGGAAGTTGTTTGTTGGTGAGCTATTAACCTGCTCAGCTGTTACTAATTGAGAAGAATAACCTAAAGATTTTTTCTCTCTTTTTACACCTAAAGCTGTCGTTACAACAACGCCTTCAAGTTCTTGTGCTGCATCACCTAGTTTTACATTAACTAGTGATGAGCTCGCTGCTATTTCTTGGGTTTTCATCCCAATGTAGCTAAATACCAATACCTGGCTTGTTGATGCTTTGATGGAGAACTTTCCGTCAAAATCAGTTTGTGTTCCAGATTTAGTTCCTTTTACTAATACGCTCACGCCTGGCAAAGGCATTCCTGCATTGTCGGAAACTGTCCCTGAAACGGTTCTTTCTTGCGCAAAACTTAGCTGCGCCATTAGCACTAACAGTAGTACTAAGAATCCATTGAACTTTAGTTTCATTTTTAAATATTTTGAATTAGTGTTGCAAAACTCTTAATAATTTGTTAACTTTCCTAATGATAGTTTAAAGTTTTTTTGAGAAGGGTTAAAATTTAACATTATAACATATGCTGACCATAGTGTTAAATAATTGTATTTCTTTAATGCTTTCGCCTCCGTTTGCGAGATTAATCCTCAATAAACCGCCAGATGTTTGTATTGTTGCCCCAATTCCAATTCCTGTTAAATTGTTAATTTTTTTGGGATTTGAATTTCTTGTTAAGTCTTGATATATTGCGTAATCGATAATTGAGTTTATATATAAATTATCTGAAACAATGTATCGGTATTCTGTAAGAAGCATGGATGTGAAATTTGCTTGAAGACTATTTTCTGAAAAACCTCTTATCGAATTTATTCCGCCAAATCTAAATAATTCGTTAGTAATGTAATTTTTGCTTTTCAAATAGAAAAATTGTGGATTTATATAGATATAGTTTCTTTTATCTATTTTGAAATTGTAAGAAAGATTTGAATTTGTATAGAATTGGGGGCTTGAATCTACTGTTTCCGGATCACCGTTTGTGTTTCGTTTTCCATATCCCATTATAAAATTTATAGAAGCTTTCCTCGGAAAAAGATTGTTTTCGGGATCTCTTTTTTTATATTCAAAAGTTGAAGTGATGTATGAGTTTTTATAATCACTAATGGTTGCGTTATTTGTGTTTTGAATATCGCTTGATTCTGTGGATTGATAGCCAAAGTATATTTTTGTATTGTAGTTTATAAGATAGCCTAGATCTATGGAGGTTTTAGTGTTTTGAAAAGTACTGTCTTGTTTGAAGATGTTTAATTGTGCTTTTAGTCCCAATGATGATTGAAAAATATATGGGATTTCTATTTTTGTATTGAAGGTTTTTTGTTGATTTCCATCGCTTTTCCAATATAGCGAAAATTGTTCTCCGGCATGAAGAGTGTTTAATAGTGCTATGTCTAGGTATCCATTGAGTGTTAGCTTTTTGTTTTCGTCATTCGAAAAACCGATGTAACCATCAAAAGTATTTGCCTTTCTTTTTTCGATATAAGTGTAGATTTTGGTAGAATCACTTGTGAATAATATTTGAGGATATTTAGTCTGAGTGACAAATTCGTAGCTGTTAATATCGTTGTAAAGTTCTTTTACTGTTTCTTGGTTAAAAGTTCTATTAAGGTATTTTTTATTGAGTTGCTTTAGGTGTCCTTTTGGGAAATAGCTTTTTTTATTGTTGTTTTCCTGGTTAAGAATAATTGAATTTACTGTGCGTTTTTTTTCGGATTTAAAAGTTAAATCGGCGTAAATTATTGAATTCTTTGTTTGGATGTTTTCAAGTTTTGCTTTGCTTAGGGCAAAACCTCTTTTTTCTGCGTCAATTATTTTTTGATTCAGAAAGTTTTCTACCTCTTCATATGGTATGATTAAAGTGTCTTTGTTTGTTTCTGAAACATCAAAAAAAGATTTATTTCTACCTATATATATATGTATGTATTTTGTTCTTCTGTTTAGCTCAATTATTGTTGTATAAGTGCTGTCGTTTGTTTTATTGGTTTCTAAGATTTTATTGTCAATGTATCCCTTTTTTGATAATTTTTCTGAAGTGTTTTTTATTTCGTCAAATAAGGATTTTATATTATTGTGATTTGTTGTATAGCTTAGAGAGTCAATTGTTTGGGATTGAGTTTGGTTTGATCCGTTTATTTTTAAATGGAAGTTTTGTGCATAGCAGGAAATGCTTATGCAAAAAAAGAGTAGGTGTAAAAAGGGTTTCGAAAGCAATTTTTTCATTTATTAAAAGTATTGCAAATATCTATTGTTTGTTTCTAAATTCATAAGCTTAAATAATGTTATTGAAAATTAATGAATTAACGTTTGTATAGTGAAAAATATTTTATACATTTGCAACCCCGTAAAAAGCGGGAATTTAATATACATAATAAATTTTTAGTATTAATTATGCCAACAATTCAACAATTAGTAAGAACAGGAAGAACTCAGATCACTAAGAAGAGTAAATCGGTTGCTTTAGATTCTTGTCCTCAAAGAAGAGGGGTTTGTACGCGTGTTTACACTACTACACCAAAAAAACCAAACTCTGCAATGCGTAAAGTTGCGCGTGTACGTTTGACAAATGGTAATGAAGTGAATGCTTACATCCCTGGAGAAGGACACAATCTACAAGAGCACTCGATAGTATTAGTGCGAGGTGGAAGGGTAAAAGATTTACCAGGTGTTAGATATCATATCGTTCGTGGAGCGCTTGACACGTCAGGAGTTGCAGGAAGAACGCAAAGAAGATCTAAGTACGGTGCTAAACGCCCAAAAGAAGCAAAAAAGTAATTTAAAACGTTAAAGTTGGAGGTTAGGAGTTAAGGGTTTGAAATTTGGTGTAAGCTAAAGTGGATGACACATAACATTTAACGGATGACCTATAACTTTTTATTAAAAAAAAGACATGAGAAAAAGAGCGGCAAAGAAAAGACCACTTTTACCAGATCCAAGGTTTAACGACCAACTGGTAACACGTTTTGTGAACAACTTAATGTGGGACGGTAAGAAATCTACAGCTTTCAAAGTATTTTATGATGCTATTGACATCATTGAGTCTAAAAAGCAAGATTCAGAAAAATCTTCATTAGAAATTTGGAAAGATGCTTTAACAAACGTTATGCCTCACGTAGAAGTACGTAGCCGTAGAGTTGGTGGAGCTACATTTCAAATTCCAATGCAAATTAGACCAGACAGAAAAATTTCTATGGCAATGAAGTGGTTAATACTTTATTCTAGAAGAAGAAATGAAAAATCTATGGCACAACGTTTAGCGTCAGAATGTTTAGCTGCTGCTAAAGAAGAAGGTGCTGCGGTTAAGAAAAGAATGGATACTCACAAGATGGCAGAAGCTAATAAAGCTTTCTCTCACTTTAGATTTTAATTCGTAAGAAATGGCTAGAGATTTAAAATATACAAGAAATATCGGAATTGCTGCTCACATTGATGCTGGTAAAACAACAACAACTGAGCGTATCCTTTTTTATACTGGAAAGTCACACAAAATTGGTGAAGTACACGATGGTGCTGCAACAATGGACTGGATGGCTCAAGAGCAAGAAAGAGGTATTACAATTACTTCAGCTGCAACAACTTGTGAGTGGAATTTTCCAACTGAACAAGGTAAACTTTTGCCTGAATCATTGCCTTACCACTTCAATATCATTGATACTCCTGGACACGTTGACTTTACTGTAGAGGTAAACCGTTCTTTACGTGTACTTGATGGTTTGGTTTTCTTGTTTAGTGCTGTTGATGGTGTTGAGCCTCAATCAGAAACTAACTGGAGACTTGCAGATCAGTACAGAGTTCCTCGTATGGGATTCGTAAATAAAATGGACCGTCAAGGATCTAACTTTTTGGCAGTTTGTCAACAAGTTCGTGATATGTTAAAATCAAATGCTGTTGCAATCACTTTGCCAATTGGTGAAGAAAATGATTTCAAAGGTGTTGTAGATTTAGTAAAAAACCAAGCTATCATTTGGCATGATGCAACTCAAGGGGCGACTTTTGATATTGTTGAAATTCCTGCTGATATGGTTGCAGAGGTTAAAGAATACAGATCTATTCTTATTGAAGCAGTTGCTGATTACGATGAAAACTTATTAGAGAAATTCATGGAAGATGAAAGCTCTATTACAGAAGAGGAAATCAACAACGCTTTAAGAGCTGCTACTATGGATATGGCTATCATCCCGATGATTGCTGGTTCTTCTTTCAAAAATAAAGGAGTTCAATTCATGTTAGATGCAGTTTGTAAGTATTTACCTTCTCCAATGGATAAGGAAGGTATTGAAGGAATTCATCCTGATGATGCTGAATTATTAGAAGAAGATCAAACTAAAATCTTACGTAAACCAGACGTAAAAGAGCCGTTCGCTGCTTTGGCATTTAAAATTGCTACTGACCCATTCGTAGGTCGTTTAGCTTTCTTCCGTGCTTACTCTGGTCGTTTAGATGCTGGTTCTTATGTTTTGAACACACGTTCAGGAAATAAAGAAAGAATTTCTCGTATCTACCAAATGCACGCTAACAAACAAAATCCAATTGAATTTATTGAAGCTGGAGATATTGGAGCTGCTGTTGGATTTAAAGATATTAAAACTGGAGATACATTGTGTGATGAAAAACACCCAATTATTCTTGAGTCTATGAAATTCCCTGCGCCGGTAATCGGTATTGCAATTGAGCCTAAAACTAAAGCTGACGTTGATAAAATGGGTATGGCTTTGGCTAAATTAGCTGAAGAAGATCCAACATTTACTGTTAGAACAGATGAGGCTTCAGGGCAAACTATTATCTCAGGTATGGGTGAGCTTCACTTAGATATCTTGGTAGATCGTATGAAACGTGAATTTAAAGTTGAAGTCAACCAAGGTGAGCCTCAAGTTGAATATAAAGAAGCGTTTACAAGAACTGCTACACACAGAGAGACTTATAAGAAACAATCAGGAGGTCGTGGTAAATTCGGTGATATCGTATTTACACTTGAGCCAGCTGACGAAGTTGATGGTAAAGTTCCTGTAGGATTACAGTTTATTAATGCAGTAAAAGGTGGTAACGTTCCTAAGGAATATATTCCATCTGTAGAAAAAGGTTTCCGTGAAGCTATGAAAACTGGTCCTTTGGCTGGTTATCAAGTGGATAGTTTGAAAGTAACTTTGACAGACGGATCTTTCCACCCTGTCGATTCTGATGCTCTTTCTTTTGAATTAGCTGCAAGAATGGGTTATAGAGAAGTAGCAAAAGCTGCTGGAGCAATTATTCTTGAGCCAATCATGAAAATGGAAGTTATTACTCCTGAAGAAAACATGGGAGATATCGTAGGTGATATCAACCGTCGTAGAGGTCAGGTTAATGACATGGGTGACAGAAACGGTGCTAAAACTATTAAAGCTGATGTGCCTTTGTCAGAGATGTTTGGATATGTAACAACATTAAGAACATTATCTTCTGGTAGAGCTACTTCAACAATGGAGTTTTCTCACTATGCAGAAACACCTTCTAATATTTCAGAAGCTGTAATTAAAAAAGCAAAAGGTAACGCTTAATTCTTAAGAAAATGAGTCAAAAAATCAGAATAAAACTAAAATCTTACGATCACATGTTGGTAGACAAGTCTGCTGAAAAGATCGTAAAAACAGTAAAAACTACTGGAGCAGTTGTAACAGGTCCAATTCCGTTGCCAACTCACAAAAAACTTTTCACTGTATTACGTTCTCCGCACGTTAACAAAAAAGCGAGAGAGCAATTTGAAGTAATGTCATACAAGAGATTGATTGATATTTATTCATCTTCATCTAAAACTATTGATGCTTTAATGAAACTTGAATTGCCAAGTGGGGTTGAAGTAGAGATCAAAGTATAATTTTATTATATTTTTATAAAAAAAAGCGAGACAGAAATGTTTCGCTTTTTTTGTTGCTTTAATTTTTGTTGTGTTTAGTTTTTTTAATTAAATGAAAACAATAATTTAATGTTGGTTTATTAGAAAAGCCTTATTTAGAGCTGTGTGGCGATGATTTTGGTTTTTGTTAACGGAATTTTTTTGTAGTACTAATCTGTAATGAATTTTGATTTTAATTATTTTTATCGAAATATAAAAGAGGTCGAGGTGGTTTCTTTTGAGCTTGGATTTTGATAATGAGCGATTTAATTTTTGTAACTGTTTGGTATATTCAATTTTAATATCTACTTTTGCACTCCCTGTTTGGAAATTTCTGTTATTTTCAAATTGAAGGGAATTTTAGTAATTAATAATTAATATTTATGTCTGGGTTAATTGGTAAAAAAATCGGCATGACTAGTATTTTCGACGAAAATGGGAAAAACATTCCTTGTACAGTAATCGAAGCTGGGCCGTGTGTTGTTACCCAAGTCAGAACCAAAGGTGTTGACGGGTACGAAGCGTTGCAACTTGGTTTCGATGACAAAAACGAGAAACATTCCACTAAAGCGGCTTTAGGTCACTTTAAAAAAGCTGGAACTGTTGCTAAGAAAAAAGTCGTTGAATTTCAAGATTTTGCAACTGAACAAAAATTAGGAGATCTTATTGATGTTTCTATTTTTGCTGAAGGAGAATTTGTAGATGTACAAGGTGTATCTAAAGGTAAAGGTTTTCAAGGGGTTGTTAAACGTCACGGATTTGGTGGTGTTGGACAAGCAACTCACGGTCAACACAACCGTTTAAGAGCGCCGGGTTCTGTGGGAGCTTCTTCATATCCATCTAGAGTATTCAAAGGAATGCGTATGGCTGGAAGAATGGGAGGAGACAATGTAAAAGTTCAAAACCTTAGAGTTTTAAAAGTAGTTGCTGAAAAGAATCTACTTGTTATTAAAGGATGTGTTCCTGGACATAAAAACTCTTATGTAATCATTCAGAAGTAATGGAAGTAAAAGTATTAGATTTCAACGGAAAAGATACTGGAAGAAAAGTTCAACTTTCTGATTCAGTATTCGCAATTGAACCAAACAATCACGCTGTATACCTTGATGTAAAGCAATATCTTGCTAATCAAAGACAAGGGACTCACAAAGCTAAAGAAAGAGCTGAAGTGACAGGAAGTACACGTAAGATTAAAAAACAAAAAGGAACAGGTACTGCTCGTGCGGGAAGTATTAAAAATCCATTGTTTAAAGGTGGTGGAACAGTTTTTGGACCAAGACCAAGAAGTTATTCATTCAAATTGAATAAAAGCTTGAAAAGATTGGCGAGAAAATCAGCTTTCTCAATCAAAGCAAAAGAGTCAAATATTATCGTTCTTGAGGACTTTAATTTTGAAACTCCAAACACTAAAAATTTCATTAACGTTTTGAAAGCTTTAGGGTTAGATAATAAAAAATCTCTATTTGTGTTGGGCGAGTCAAATAAAAATGTATATTTGTCGTCACGCAATTTAAAGGCTTCAAATGTCGTAACTAGCTCAGAATTAAGCACTTACGCTATTTTAAACACTAATAATTTAGTGCTTTTAGAAGGCTCTTTGGAGTTAATTGAAGAAAATTTAAGTAAATAGTAGGAATATGAGCATCATAATTAGACCTATAGTAACAGAAAAAGTAACCAAAGAAAGTGAAGTTTTAAACCGCTTCGGATTCGTTGTTGACAAAAAAGCAAACAAAGTTCAAATTAAGAAAGCTATTGAAGCTGCTTATGGAGTAACTATCGTTTCAGTTAACACGATGAACGTAAGACCGGATAGAACTACAAAATACACTAAAAGTGGTTTGATCAGTGGAAAGACAAATGCAATTAAGAAAGCGATTGTTCAAGTACAAGAAGGAGAAACAATTGATTTTTACAACAATATCTAAGATAGAAAAATGTCAGTAAGAAAATTAAAACCTATTACCCCAGGTCAGCGATTTAGAGTTGTGAATGGTTATGACGCCATTACAACTGATAAGCCGGAACGCTCTTTGATAGCGCCGATAAAAAACTCTGGAGGTAGAAATAGTCAAGGAAAGATGACCATGCGTTATACGGGTGGTGGTCACAAGCAGAGATATCGTATTATTGATTTCAAAAGAACTAAAGACGGAATTCCGGCTACTGTGAAATCAATCGAATACGATCCAAATCGTACTGCATTTATCGCTTTATTAGCTTATGCTGATGGAGAGAAAACTTATGTAATTGCTCAAAACGGATTGAAAGTTGGTCAGAAATTAGTTTCTGGTCCAGAATCTCAACCTGAAATTGGTAATACATTGCCTTTAAGCAGAATTCCTTTGGGAACTGTAATCTCTTGTATTGAGTTACGTCCAGGTCAAGGTGCGGTAATCGCTCGTTCGGCTGGTACATTTGCTCAATTAATGGCAAGAGATGGAAAATACGCTACAATTAAAATGCCATCTGGTGAAACAAGATTGATCTTGTTAACTTGTTCGGCTACAATTGGAGCTGTTTCTAATTCAGACCACCAATTAGTTGTATCAGGAAAAGCTGGTAGAACAAGATGGTTAGGAAGAAGACCTAGAACAAGACCTGTTGCAATGAACCCTGTTGATCACCCAATGGGTGGTGGAGAAGGACGTTCTTCTGGTGGACATCCACGTTCAAGAAATGGAATACCAGCAAAAGGTTATAGAACTCGTTCTAAGAAAAACCCGAGTAACAAGTATATCGTAGAACGTAGAAAGAAATAATAAGATATGGCACGTTCATTAAAAAAAGGACCTTTCGTTCATTATAAGTTAGACAAGAAAGTTCAGGAAAACGTAGAAAGTGGTAAAAATAGTGTAGTAAAGACTTGGTCTAGAGCTTCTATGATTACTCCAGATTTCGTTGGACAAACTATCGCAGTTCATAACGGTCGTCAATTTGTACCAGTTTACGTAACAGAAAACATGGTAGGTCACAAATTAGGAGAATTTTCACCAACTAGATCTTTTAGAGGTCATGCTGGAGCAAAAAATAAAGGTAAAAAATAAGAAGCAATGGGAGTTCGTAAAAGAGAAACAGCAGATGCGAGAAAAGAGGCTAATAAGTCTATTGCTTTCGCAAAATTGAATAACTGCCCTACTTCACCTAGAAAAATGCGCTTAGTAGCGGACTTGGTAAGAGGTCAGAAGGTAGAAAGAGCACTTAACATCTTAAGATTCAGTTCTAAAGAAGCTTCAAGAAAATTAGAAAAACTATTATTATCTGCAATCAACAACTGGGAGCAAAAAAATAGTGAAGGTAATTTAGAAGAAGCTGGATTATTTGTTAAAGAGATCAGAGTAGATGGTGGAATGATGTTGAAAAGACTTCGTCCAGCTCCACAAGGTCGTGCACACAGAATAAGAAAACGTTCTAACCACGTAACAATCGTGCTTGGAGCTATCAATAACACACAAAGCAATTCTTAAGCAGCATGGGACAAAAGACAAATCCAATTGGAAATAGACTTGGTATCATCAGAGGGTGGGACTCAAACTGGTATGGTGGAAATGATTACGGTGATAAACTTGCCGAAGATCACAAAATCAGAAAGTATATCCACGCTCGTTTATCAAAAGCTAGTGTATCTAAAGTAATCATTGAGAGAACTTTGAAGCTTGTAACCGTTACTATCACTACTGCTAGACCTGGTATCATTATCGGAAAAGGTGGACAAGAGGTAGACAAGTTAAAAGAGGAACTTAAGAAAGTTACTGACAAAGAGGTTCAAATCAACATCTTTGAAATCAAAAGACCTGAGTTAGATGCTTATCTTGTGGCGACAAGCATCGCTCGTCAAATCGAAAGTCGTATTTCTTACAGACGTGCAATCAAAATGGCTATTGCTGCTTCTATGCGTATGAACGCTGAAGGTATCAAAGTTTTGATTTCTGGTCGTTTGAATGGTGCTGAGATGGCGCGTTCAGAAGGTTTCAAAGAAGGTAGAATTCCTCTATCAACTTTCAGAGCTGACATTGATTATGCTTTGGCTGAAGCTCACACTACTTACGGTAGAATGGGTATCAAAGTATGGATCATGAAAGGTGAAGTTTATGGAAAGAGAGATCTTTCTCCACTTGCAGGAATGGATAAAAAACAATCTGGAACTGGTGGTGGTAAAGGTGGCGATTCTCCAAGAGGAGATAGAAAGCCTTTTAATAAAGGTGGAAAACCAGACGCTCGTAAAAGAAAGTAAATTTTTAAACTAAAGAAAAATGTTACAGCCTAAAAGAACAAAATACCGTAAGGTACAAAAGGGTAAAATGAAAGGTAACTCTCAAAGAGGGCATGAACTTTCTAATGGAATGTTTGGTATTAAATCTGTACATGAAGATGGAATGTTCTTAACTTCTCGTCAAATCGAAGCTGCGCGTATTGCTGCAACTCGTTTCATGAAGAGAGAAGGACAATTATGGATCAAAATATTTCCAGACAAACCAATTACTAAGAAGCCTCTTGAGGTACGTATGGGTAAAGGTAAAGGTGCCGTTGAATATTGGGCTGCCGTTGTTAAACCCGGAAGAATTATGTTTGAAGTTGGAGGAGTTCCTTTATCAGTTGCAAAAGAGGCGTTACGTCTTGCAGCTCAAAAGCTTCCAGTAAAAACTAAATTCGTCGTTGCTAGAGATTTCGAAGCATAATTAAATTTATATTATGAAACAATCAGAAATAAAAGATCTTTCTGCAGCGGAGTTGCAAGAAAAACTTAGTCAAACTAAGAAAATATATGCTGACCTAAAAATGGCTCACGCTATTTCTCCAATTGAGAACCCACTTCAAATTAGAAGTGTAAGAAGAACAGTTGCAAGATTGGCTACAGAGTTAACTAAAAGAGAGTTACAATAATTGTATTCTGCTGAAAGATGGAAGAAAAAAGAAATTTAAGAAAAGAAAGAATAGGTGTTGTTACTTCAAATAAAATGGATAAGTCTATTGTTATTGCTGAAGTAAGAAAAGTAAAGCACCCATTATACGGTAAGTTCGTGTTGAAAACAAAGAAATACGTTGCACACGACGAAACAAACGACTGTAACATTGGAGATACTGTAAGAATTAGCGAAACGCGTCCTTTAAGTAAAACAAAATGTTGGAGATTAGTTGAAATCTTAGAAAGAGCTAAATAATTATGGTACAACAGGAATCAAGACTAAAAGTAGCAGATAACACGGGAGCAAAAGAAGTTTTAACTATCCGTGTTTTAGGAGGTACCAAAAGAAGGTATGCCTCTGTTGGTGACAAGATTGTAGTATCTATTAAAGATGCAACTCCTAACGGTAACGTTAAAAAAGGAGCTGTTTCAACTGCAGTTGTTGTACGTACCAAAAAAGAAGTGAGAAGAGCTGATGGTTCTTATATCCGTTTCGATGATAATGCATGTGTTCTTTTGAACGCTGCAGGGGAAATGAGAGGAACTCGTGTTTTTGGTCCGGTAGCAAGAGAACTTCGTGAAAAACAATTCATGAAAATTGTATCATTAGCACCAGAAGTGCTTTAATTCGTTTTAAGATGATAAAGCTAAAAATAAAATCAGGAGATATCGTAAGAGTTATTGCTGGAGACCATAAAGGTGCTGAAGGTAAAGTTTTACGTGTTTACCGTGAGAAAAATAAAGCGATAGTTGAAGGTGTAAACATGGTTTCAAAACATACAAAACCAAGTGCTAAAAACCCTCAAGGTGGTATCGTTAAGAAAGAAGCTTCTATACAAATATCTAACATTTCACTAATTGATCCTAAAACTAAGGAAACAACTAGAGTTGGTATTAGAGTAGAAGGAGATAAGAAAGTAAGATTTTCAAAAAAATCTAATCAAGTACTATAGTAATGGCATATACACCTAGACTAAAAGAAGAATATAAGAGTAGAGTAATCTCTGCTCTTAAAGAGGAATTCGGATATACAAACGTAATGCAAGTTCCAAAACTTGAAAAAATCGTTTTGAGCCGTGGAGTTGGTGCAGCTGTATCTGATAAAAAACTTATTGACTATGCAGTTGATGAGTTAACAAAGATCACTGGACAAAAAGCAGTATCTACAATTTCAAAGAAAGACGTTGCGTCTTTCAAATTGAGAAAAGGGATGCCTATTGGAGCAAAAGTTACTTTACGTGGTGAAAGAATGTATGAGTTTTTAGATAGACTTGTTACTTCTGCTTTACCACGCGTTAGAGATTTTAGTGGTATTAAAGCTACTGGTTTTGACGGAAGAGGTAATTACAACCTTGGAGTTTTAGAGCAAATCATTTTCCCAGAAATTGATATTGACAAAGTAAACAAAATTTCAGGAATGGATATTACATTTGTTACTACTGCAAAAACAGACAAGGAAGCAAAGTCATTATTGGCTGAATTAGGATTACCTTTTAAAAAGAATTAAGACATGGCTAAAGAATCAATGAAAGCCCGCGAGGTTAAGAGAGAAAAAACGGTAGCAAAGTATGCTGAGAAAAGAAAAGCTTTGAAAGAAGCTGGAGATTTTGAAGGTTTACAAAAATTACCTAAAAATGCTTCACCAGTTCGTTTACACAATCGTTGTAAATTAACAGGTAGACCAAGAGGGTATATCCGTCAATTCGGTATTTCACGTGTAACTTTCCGTGAGATGGCTAATAATGGATTAATTCCTGGAGTTAAAAAGGCATCTTGGTAATCTCGTAATAAGTTATTACTTTTGCAAACCAAAAAATAATTTTAATTGATTAAAGGTTCGGGAGGCGAGTGCCTCCCGAAAACCATAATCGCAATCAAATACATATGTATACAGATCCTATTGCAGATTATTTGACTAGAGTTCGTAACGCTGTGGCTGCAAACCACAAAGTTGTTGAAATTCCAGCTTCTAATCTAAAAAAAGAAATAACTAAGATCTTATTTGATCAAGGTTATATCTTGAGTTACAAATTTGAGGACAACTCTGTTCAGGGTTCAATCAAAATTGCTTTGAAGTACGATAAAGATACTAAAGAGCCTGTAATTAAAGATATCCAAAGAATTAGTAAACCTGGTTTACGTAAATACGCAGGTGCTGCCAAATTACCAAGAATCCTTAACGGATTAGGAATTGCAATTGTTTCAACTTCAAAAGGTCTTATGACTGGAAAACAAGCGAAACAATTAAATGTAGGTGGTGAAGTAATTTGTTACGTATACTAATTTTAAAGACTAAATAAGATGTCAAGAATAGGTAAAAGCCCAATTGTAATCGCTGCTGGAGTAACTGTTGAAGTTAAAGATGGTATCGTTACGGTAAAAGGAAAAAAAGGTCAACTAACTCAGGAGTTTTCGGACATTACTGTAAAAGTTGAAGGCGATCAAATTTTATTAGAGAGATCGTCTGATCATAAAGACCAAAGAGCAAAACACGGATTATACAGATCATTAATCAATAACATGATAATTGGTGTATCTGAAGGTTTTACAAAAGAACTTGAATTAGTTGGAGTTGGTTATAGAGCTTCAAACCAAGGTCAAAAGTTAGATTTAGCTCTTGGATATTCTCACAATATTGTTTTAGAAATTGCTCCAGAAGTAGCTTTAGAAACAATATCTGAAAAAGGTAAAAACCCTATCGTAAAATTAACATCATTTGATAAACAACTTTTAGGTCAAGTTGCTGCGAAAATCAGAGGTTTCCGTAAGCCTGAGCCGTACAAAGGAAAAGGTGTTAAATTTGTGGGTGAAGTATTAAGAAGAAAAGCAGGTAAATCAGCTTAAAAAATAAGATTATGTCATTAACAAAATCTGATAGAAGACAGAGAATTAGATTCAGAATTAGAAAATCGATTAGTGGTACTGCTACTAACCCAAGACTATCTGTATTTAGAAGTAACAAAGAAATTTACGCTCAACTTATTGATGATGTAAATGGAGTTACTTTATTAGCTGCATCTTCAAGAGAAAAAGAAATAGGAAAAGGTACTAACGTTGAAATCGCTGCTGCTGTTGGAAAACTTGTTGCAGAGAAAGCGTTAAAAGCTGGGATTGATACCATCACTTTTGATAGAGGTGGATATTTGTATCACGGTCGTATTAAATCATTAGCAGAAGGCGCAAGAGCGGCTGGACTTAAATTCTAATATATTATGTCTAAATACAAAAATGTAGAATTGGTAAAACCAAGTGGTCTTGAACTTAAAGATCGTCTGGTAAGTGTTAATCGTGTTACTAAGGTTACAAAAGGAGGTAGAGCTTTCGGTTTTTCTGCTATTGTAGTTGTAGGTGATGAAAATGGAGTAGTTGGTCACGGATTAGGAAAATCTAAAGACGTTTCTGAAGCAATTGCGAAAGCAGTAGAAGATGCTAAGAAAAATTTAGTAAAAATTCCTTTGAATGGACAATCTGTTCCTCACGAACAAAAAGGTAAATTTGGTGGTGCGCGTGTATTCTTAATTCCTGCTTCTCATGGTACAGGAGTTATTGCTGGTGGAGCTGTTCGTTCAGTTCTTGAATCAGTAGGTATTCACGATGTATTGTCTAAATCTCAAGGATCATCAAATCCTCATAACGTGGTAAAAGCAACTTTTGATGCTTTATTGCAAATGAGAAGCGCTCATACTGTTGCAAAACAAAGAGGTGTTTCTTTAGAAAAAGTTTTTAAAGGTTAATTCAAGGAAATTATGGCTAAATTATTAGTAAAACAAGTAAGAAGCAAAATCAACTGCCCTCTTTCTCAAAAAAGAGGTTTGGAAGCTTTAGGTCTACGTAAAATGGGACAAGTTGTAGAGCATGATTCAAATCCTGCAATCCTTGGGATGATAAACAAAGTTAAACACTTAGTTTCTGTCGAAGAAGCTAAATAACAAATACTGTTATGAATTTAAGTAACTTACAACCAGCTGAAGGGTCAACACACAATCAAAATAAAAGATTAGGTAGAGGAGAAGGTTCTGGAAAAGGTGGTACTTCTGCAAGAGGTCACAAAGGAGCAAAATCTCGTTCTGGTTATTCTAAAAAGATTGGTTTTGAAGGAGGGCAAATGCCACTTCAAAGACGTGTGCCTAAGTTTGGTTTCACAAACATCAATCGTAAAGAATACGAAGGTGTTAATTTAGATACGCTTCAATTATTAGTAGACAATGGTGTGATTACTGATTCTGTTTCTATGACAGATTTCGTAGCAAATCGTCTAGCTACCAAAAATGAAATCGTTAAGATTTTAGGTAGAGGAGAATTGAAAGCAAAATTAAAAGTAACTGCCCACAAATTTACTGCTACTGCAAAAGCTGCTATTGAAGCTGCTGGAGGAGAAGCTGTAACTATATAACTTATCTACTAAGATGAAGAAATTTATTGAATCAATAAGTAATGTTTGGAAAATCGAAGAACTGAAAAACAGAATCCTAATTACATTAGGATTGCTTTTAGTATATCGTTTTGGTGCACACGTAACGCTACCTGGAATTGACGCAACTCAATTAACAGGTTTAGCGGGACAAACTAAAAATGGTTTAGGATCTATCCTAGACATGTTTACAGGAGGTGCTTTCTCTAAAGCTTCAGTTTTTGCTTTAGGTATTATGCCTTATATTTCTGCATCTATTGTTGTTCAGTTAATGGGAATTGCGATTCCTTATTTACAAAAACTTCAAAACGATGGAGAGAGTGGTAGAAAAAAGATTAATCAAATCACTCGTTGGTTGACTATAGCTATTACACTGGTTCAAGGTCCAACTTATATCTATAATTTGTATAGAACATTGCCTGGAAGTGCATTCTTGTTAGGTTTTAATTCTCCTGAATTTTTGTTCTCTTCAGTTATTATCTTAGTTACAGGTACAATTTTTGCTATGTGGCTTGGAGAAAAAATTACAGATAAAGGTATTGGAAATGGAATTTCATTATTGATTATGGTTGGTATTTTGGCAAGATTACCTCAAGCATTCATGCAAGAGTTCTCTTCTAGAGTTACCAATAACAATGGTGGTCCAATGTTATTAGTTATTGAAATTATTGTGTGGTTATTGGTAATCATTTCTTGTGTATTGCTTACAATGGCAGTACGTAAAATTCCGGTTCAATACGCTCGTCGTACAACAACTGGAGATTACGAGCAAGATTTAGCTGGCGGTAACAGACAATGGATTCCTTTAAAGCTTAATGCTTCTGGAGTTATGCCGATCATTTTTGCTCAGGCAATTATGTTTATACCTGCAGCTGTAGCTGGATTGTCTAAATCAGATACATCACAATCTATCGTTGGTGCATTTAGTAATATGTTTGGTTTTTGGTATAATTTTGTATTTGCAACATTAATTATTGTATTTACATTTTTCTATACTGCAATCACTGTACCTACTAACAAAATGGCCGATGATTTGAAAAGAAGCGGTGGTTTTATTCCTGGAGTTCGTCCAGGTGCTGAAACTTCAGACTTCTTGGATAAAGTGATGTCTTTAATAACTTTCCCAGGATCTTTATTCCTTGCTTTGATTGCTGTGTTCCCAGCTATTGTTGTAAGTATTATGGATGTACAACAATCTTGGGCAATGTTTTTTGGAGGTACCTCATTAATAATTATGGTTGGAGTTGCAATAGATACTATTCAACAAATCAATTCATACTTGTTAAACAAACATTATGATGGTTTAATGAAGACTGGTAAAAATAGAAAAGCGGTAGCTTAATATATTTATGGCAAAACAATCAGCAATAGAACAAGACGGATCAATCATTGAAGCATTGTCAAATGCGATGTTCCGTGTAGAGTTAGAAAATGGACATATCGTAATTGCTCATATTTCTGGTAAAATGCGTATGCATTACATCAAGTTATTACCTGGTGATAAAGTGAAACTAGAAATGAGTCCTTATGATTTGTCAAAAGCAAGAATTACTTATCGATATTAAAGGATATTCACTATGAAAGTTAGAGCATCAGTAAAAAAGAGAAGTCCCGAGTGCATCATTGTGCGTAGAAAAGGGAGATTGTACGTAATAAACAAAAAGAATCCTAGATTTAAACAAAGACAAGGATAATTATGGCAAGAATAGCAGGGGTAGATATCCCAAAAAATAAAAGAGGTGTTATAGCACTTACCTATATCTTTGGATTAGGAAGAAGTAGAGCTATTGAGATTTTAGAAAAAGCTCAAGTTAGCCAAGATAAAAAAGTTCAAGATTGGAATGATGATGAGATCGGAGCAATTCGTGATGCTGTATCATTTTACAAAATTGAAGGAGAATTACGTTCTGAAGTTTCTTTGAACATCAAACGTTTGATGGATATTGGTTGTTACAGAGGTATTCGTCATAGATCTGGTCTTCCGTTAAGAGGACAAAGAACTAAAAACAACTCTAGAACAAGAAAAGGTAAAAGAAAAACTGTTGCTAACAAGAAAAAAGCAACTAAATAATAAGTAATATGGCTAAAGCAACTGCAAAAAAACGTAAAGTTATCGTTGAATCAACGGGAGAAGCTCATATTTCTGCTACCTTCAATAACATCATCATTTCTTTGACAAACAAAAAAGGTGAAGTTATTTCTTGGTCTTCAGCTGGTAAAATGGGTTTTAGAGGTTCTAAAAAGAATACTCCATACGCAGCCCAAATGGCAGCAGAAGATTGTAGTAAAGTAGCTCTTGAGGCTGGACTTAAAAAAGTGAAAGTTTATGTAAAAGGACCAGGAAACGGACGTGAGTCTGCTATTCGTTCTATTCATAATGGTGGAATTGAAGTTACAGAGATTATCGATGTTACTCCAATGCCTCACAACGGATGTCGTCCTCCAAAAAGACGTAGAGTTTAATTTTATTTATTCATAGTATAAACAAGGTAGAATATAGATTATCGAAGGATTTGACCTGAATTCATAATCTCTACCTTAAATTTAATTTTTTAGAAATGGCAAGATATACTGGTCCAAAAACTAGAATTGCTCGTAAATTTGGCGAGGCAATCTTCGGAGATGATAAATCTTTCGAAAAAAGAAATTACCCACCTGGACAACACGGGATGGCTAAAAAAAGAGGAAAAAAATCTGAGTACGCTGTTCAGTTAATGGAAAAGCAAAAAGCTAAATATTCTTACGGAATTTTAGAAAAACAATTCAGAAATTTATTCAAAAAAGCATCAGCTACTAAAGGTGTTACTGGTGAAGTTCTTTTACAATTATGCGAAGCAAGATTAGATAACGTTGTTTTTAGAATGGGTATTGCTCCTTCTAGAAGAGGTGCTAGACAATTAGTTTCTCACAGACACGTTACTGTAAATGGTGAGGTTGTAAATATCGCTTCTTACCACCTTAAACCTGGTGATAAAGTTGCAGTTCGTGAAAAATCTAAATCTTTAGAAGCTATCGAACGTTCTTTATCAAATTCAAGTCATGTTTATGAATGGATTACTTGGAATAATGATCTTAAAGAAGGAACTTTTGTTTCTGTACCTGCAAGACTTCAGATTCCAGAAAACATTAAAGAACAATTAATCGTAGAGTTGTACAACAAATAATAATTGACTTAGTCGAAATTTATGGCAATATTTAATTTTCAAAAGCCCGATAAAGTTATCATGATCGATTCAACCGATTTTGAAGGTAAATTCGAATTTAGACCTTTAGAACCTGGTTATGGATTGACAGTTGGTAATGCACTTAGAAGAGTTTTGCTTTCAGCATTAGAAGGTTATGCAATTACATCTGTTCGTATCGAAGGTGTAGATCATGAGTTTTCTACTATTTCAGGTGTTGTTGAAGATGTTACCGAAATTATCCTTAATCTAAAACAAGTTCGTTTCAAACGTCAAATTGAAGATATCGATAATGAAGCAGTTACAATTTCTGTTTCTGGTAAAGATCAACTAACAGCAGGTGATTTTCAAAAATTTATTTCAGGTTTCCAAGTTTTGAATCCAGACCTTGTTATCTGTAATTTAGATTCTAAAATCAAATTGAACTTCGATTTAACAATCGAAAAAGGTAGAGGATATGTTCCTGCTGAGGAGAACAAAAAACAGAACGCTGCAATTGGTACTATTTTTACAGATTCAATTTTTACTCCGGTAAAAAATGTAAAATATGCGATTGAAAACTTCCGTGTTGAGCAAAAAACAGATTACGAAAAATTAGTTTTTGAAATTAAAACTGATGGTTCTATTAATCCAAAAGATGCTCTTACTGAAGCTGCTAAAGTTTTAATTCACCACTTCATGTTATTTTCTGACGAAAGAATTACACTCGAGGCTGACGAAATTGCACAAACAGAATCGTATGATGAAGAGTCATTGCATATGAGACAATTGCTTAAAACTAAGCTTGTTGATATGGATTTATCTGTGAGAGCATTAAATTGCTTGAAAGCGGCTGAAGTTGATACACTTGGTGATTTAGTATCGTTCAATAAAAATGACCTAATGAAATTCCGTAATTTTGGTAAAAAATCTTTAACTGAGCTAGATGAACTTGTAGCGGTTAAAAATTTAACTTTCGGAATGGACTTAGCTAAATACAAATTAGATAAAGAATAATTCAATCCCGCTTGCGGGATTAAATTTAAAATAGCAATGAGACACGGAAAAAAATTCAATCACTTAAGCAGACAGACTGGACATAGAAAAGCTATGTTAGCTAATATGGCTTGTTCTCTTATTGAGCACAAACGTATTAACACTACTGTTGCTAAGGCTAAAGCGCTTAAACAATTCGTTGAGCCTTTAATCACAAAATCAAAAGAAGATACTACTCACAATCGTCGTATCGTTTTTGCTTACTTACGTAGTAAATATGCGGTAACTGATTTATTCAGAGACGTAGCTGCTAAAGTTGGAGACCGTCCAGGTGGATACACTCGTATCATTAAAGTTGGAAATCGTTTGGGAGATAATGCTGATATGGCAATGATCGAACTTGTAGATTTCAATGAACTTTACAATGGTGGTAAAAAAGAAGTTAAAAAAGCAAAAAGCCGTCGTGGTGGTAAAGCAAAAAAAGCTGAGGAAACTACTGAAGCTCCAGCTGCTGAGTCAGAAACGACTACTGAAGCTTCTGAATAATTATGAAAGTAATGATTCTATAAAAATCAAGGATAAACTAATTTTTAGTTTATCCTTTTTTTTTGAAATTTTTTAAAAGTGTGTAGATTTTAACTTATTTTATTCTCTTGGTTTTATTTTTAAGAATGAAATTTTTAAAAAATCTTGGAAGCACTCTTTTAAAAAAGTAAATTTGCAAAATATCTAATTACAAGTAAAATACTCCTTAGTGAATATTTTAGTAGACAATTCAAAAAAAAACAATACAATTAAAGAATGAAATACACTACACGACAAAGCGCCATTTTACTATTAAGCGACGGAACCATTTTTCATGGAAAATCTATCGGTATAAGTGGTAAGACATTTGGAGAGGTTTGTTTTAACACTGGAATGACTGGATACCAAGAGATTTTTACAGATCCATCTTACTTTGGGCAAATAATGGTAGCTACTAATGCTCACATTGGAAACTATGGTGTTAATGATTTGGAAATAGAATCTGATAGCATTAAAATTGCAGGTTTAGTTTGTAAAAACTTTAGTTTTAATTATTCAAGAGAAGATGCTTCCGGAAGTTTAGAAGATTATTTTACAAAGCAAAACTTAATTTGTATTTCAGATGTTGATACAAGAGCTTTGGTAAGTTACATTCGTGACAATGGAGCAATGAATGCTGTTATTTGTACAGACGGAACTTCGATTGAAGATTTAAAAAAGGAATTGGCTAATGTGCCAAATATGGAAGGTTTGGAGTTGGCATCGAAAGTCTCAACTACTGAGCCTTATTTTTTTGGTGATGAAAACGCTACATATAAGGTTTCTGCTTTAGATCTTGGAATCAAAAAGAACATTTTGAGAAATCTAGCGAAAAGAGATTGTTATATTAAAGTGTTTCCTTATAATTCAACTTATAAAGATTTAGCAGAGTTTAATCCTGATGGATATTTCTTGTCTAACGGACCTGGAGATCCAGATCCTCTTTTTGGAGCTATTGAAGTTGCAAAAGAAATTTTAGCAAATGATAAGCCGTTATTCGGTATTTGTTTGGGACACCAAGTAATTGCTCTTGCAAATGGAGTTCAAACTTATAAAATGTTTAATGGACACAGAGGGATAAATCATCCGGTTAAAAATATATTAACTGGTAAAGGTGAAATTACTTCTCAAAATCATGGATTCGCTGTTAACAAAGAACAACTAGATAATCATCCAGAATTAGAAATAACACATTTACATTTAAATGATGGAACTGTTGCGGGAATGCGTATGAAAAATAAGAATTGTTTTTCAGTACAATACCATCCGGAAGCTAGTCCTGGACCACATGATTCTTCTTATTTGTTTGATGAGTTTGTAGAGAATATAAAACTTGCTACTGCTAAAACGATGTAGTTAATAAATAAAGGTGTTTAATAGTGATAATACGTTTTTACTATCAAATAATTTTATAATTTCGAAAAAAAAATATAATTTATTAATAAAAAACAAAAATAATGAGTATTATAATTAAAGTTCACGCAAGACAAATTTTTGATTCTAGAGGTAATCCTACTATTGAAGTTGATGTAGTAACTGAAAATGGAGTTTTAGGAAGAGCTGCTGTTCCATCTGGAGCTTCAACTGGAGAACATGAGGCTGTTGAATTACGTGACGGAGGAAAAGCGTTCTTAGGAAAAGGAGTTTTGAATGCAGTGAATAATGTAAATACTGTTATTGCTGAAGAATTAGTTGGAACTTCTGTTTTCGAACAAAACACAATTGATCAATTAATGATTGATTTAGACGGAACACCAAACAAATCTAAATTAGGAGCTAATGCTATTTTAGGAGTTTCTTTGGCTGCTGCAAAAGCTGCTGCAAATGAACTTGGATTACCATTATACAGATATGTTGGTGGAGTTTCTGCAAATACATTGCCTGTTCCAATGATGAATATCATCAATGGTGGTTCTCACTCTGATGCACCGATTGCTTTTCAAGAGTTTATGATTTTCCCTGTAAAGGCGACTTCATTTACACATGCTATGCAAATGGGAACTGAGATTTTTCACAGCTTGAAAAAAGTATTACATGACAGAGGTTTAAGTACTGCTGTAGGTGATGAAGGTGGTTTTGCACCAAACTTGGCTGGTGGTACTGAAGATGCTTTGGATACTATTAAACTTGCAGTTGAAAAAGCTGGATATACTTTCGGTGACGAAATTATGATTGCTCTTGACTGTGCTGCTTCTGAATTTTATGTAAACGGTAAATACGATTATACTAAATTTGAAGGTGAAACTGGAAAAATCAGAACTTCTGAAGAGCAAGCTGATTATTTAGCTGAACTTGCTGCTAAATATCCAATTATTTCTATCGAAGATGGTATGTACGAAGATGACTGGAATGGATGGAAATATTTGACTGAAAAAATCGGACATAAAGTTCAGTTAGTAGGAGATGATTTATTCGTTACTAATGTTGAGCGTTTGTCAACTGGAATTGAGAAAGGAATTGCAAATTCAATTTTAGTAAAAGTGAACCAAATCGGTACTTTAACTGAGACTATTGCAGCTGTAAACATGGCTAAAAATGCAGGATATACTTCAGTTATGTCTCACCGTTCTGGAGAAACAGAAGATAATACTATTGCTGATTTAGCTGTAGCTTTAAACTGTGGTCAAATTAAGACAGGTTCTGCTTCTCGTTCTGATCGTATGGCAAAATACAATCAATTATTAAGAATTGAAGAAGAATTAGGAAGTACTGCTTATTTTCCTGGATTAAACGCTTTCAAGATTAAATAATTGTAAGGTTATATATAGATTTAAACCATCCATTTCTTAATGGGTGGTTTTTTTTTGGAGTTTTAACAAATTCATAGCAGTATTCTTTTTTTAATTAGTCTTAAATTCCTTAGATTTGATAAATTATTATTTTAAAGATTTATTTCCGATATATTATGTCAAAAATAGCTACATTAGAAGTAGATGGTCAAAAAATTGAACTTCCGGTAATCACAGGAAGCGAAAATGAATCAGCTATCGATATTAACAAATTACGTGATTTAACTGGTTTTATTACAATTGACCCGGGATATAAGAATTCTGGATCTTGTAAAAGTGAAATCACCTTCTTAGACGGAGAATTAGGAATTTTACGTTACAGAGGATATTCAATTGAAGATTTAGCTGAAAAAGCAAACTTCTTAGAAGTGTCTTATCTTTTGATTTTTGGTGAATTGCCAACAGCTCAGGAATTAGAGCAGTTTGAGAATGGTATTAAAAAACATACTTTGGTAAACGAAGAAATGAAAAATATCATTGATGGTTTTCCAAAGACAGCACATCCAATGGGTGTTTTATCTGCTTTAACAAGTGCTTTGACAGCATTTAATCCAAAAGCAGTTAATGTTGAAAATGAAAAAGAAATGTACGAAGCCATTTGTAAAACAATGGGTAAATTTCTTGTAATTGCGACTTGGACTTATAGAAAATCTATGGGTTACCCATTAAACTATTATGACAATACACAAGGGTATGTAGAAAACTTTATGCAATTAATGTTTAAATTGCCTACAGGACCTTATTCAGCAAATCCAATTATTGTTGATGCATTAGATAAATTGTTTATTCTTCACGCAGATCACGAGCAAAACTGTTCTACATCTACTGTAAGAATGGTTGGTTCATCTCATGCTGGTTTATTTGCTTCAATTTCTGCAGGAGTTTCTGCTCTTTGGGGACCACTTCACGGAGGTGCAAATCAAGCTGTACTTGAAATGCTTGAAGAAATAAATAAAGATGGTGGAGATACCGATAAATTTTTGGCGAAAGCAAAAGATAAAAATGATCCTTTCCGTTTAATGGGATTTGGTCATAGAGTATATAAAAACTTTGATCCAAGAGCAAGAATCATTAAAAAAGCAGCTAAAGAAGTTTTAGAAACTTTAGGAGTTGATGATCCTATTTTGGAAATTGCTAAAAAATTAGAATCAGCTGCATTAGAAGATGAGTACTTCAAATCAAGAAACTTATATCCAAATGTTGATTTTTACTCTGGTATTATCTACAGAGCACTTGGAATTCCAACAGATATGTTTACTGTAATGTTTGCTATTGGAAGATTACCAGGTTGGATCGCGCAATGGAAAGAAATGCGTGAAAACAAAGAACCAATTGGTAGACCAAGACAAATCTATACAGGACATCCCTTGAGAGACTTTAAGTCGAACAAATAAAATCATTTTAAAGCTTCACTTAACTGTGAAGCTTTTTTTTATCTTTGCCCAAAATATAATAAAGTTATGTTGCAATTAAATATAAAGAACGAAACGTCAAGATTACGGGCTGTAGTTTTGGGTTCAGCTGTTCATAATGGGCCAACTCCATCTGTAGATGAGGCTTATGATCCTAAATCATTGGAACATATTAAAGCAGGAACCTATCCAATCGAAGAAGATATGGTTGTTGAAATGGAAGCTTTTAATACTGTTTTTAAAAAATATGATGTAACTGTTTATCGTCCGGAAATGATTGAAAATTACAATCAGATTTTTGCGAGAGATATTGGTTTTGTAATTGATGATACTTTTGTGAAATCTAATATTTTACCTGATAGAGAACGTGAGTTAGATGCGATTCAATATGTAATTGATCAAATGAATCCTCTAAAGGTAGTTCGTCCTCCGGAAGAAGTTCATATTGAAGGTGGAGATGTTATGCTTTGGAACGATCATATCTTTATTGGAACTTATAAAGGAAGTGATTATAAAGATTATATTACGGCACGAACAAATATGTATGGTGTAAATTATATTAAAGAATTGTTTCCTAATAAAATTGTCAAAGAATTTGATTTAGTAAAATCTAAATTAGAAGCTCGTGACAATGCATTGCACTTAGATTGTTGTTTTCAGCCTGTTGGAAAAGATAAAGGAATTATTTATAAAAGAGGTTTTCGTGAAGAAGCTGATTATTTGTATTTAGTTAATCTTTTTGGATTTGAGAATTTATTCCATATCGAAAGAAATGAAATGTATAATATGTTTTCAAACGTATTTTCGATTGATGAAAATGTAGTAGTTTCAGAAAAAAACTTTACTCGACTAAACAATTGGCTTCGTGCAAACGGATTTACAGTTGAAGAAATTCCTTATGCAGAGATTGCAAAACAAGAAGGATTGTTGAGATGTTCAACTTTACCATTAATTAGAGACTAAATACTTTGTTTCAAGTTTTAAGTTTCAGGTTACAGCAACGTGGAACTTGAAACTTAAAACTTGAAACAAAATAATAAATATAAGACATGAAACAAACAACCAATGCAATCGTAATGATTCGGCCAGTTGCTTTCAGAATGAATGAACAAACTGCTGTAAATAATTATTATCAAAAAGTATTAGATGGACTTTTGCCAAGTACAGTAAATGCCAAAGCACAGCAAGAATTTGATACTTTTGTTGAAAAACTTAGAGCTGTAGAAGTTGATGTTACAGTAATTGAAGATAACTTGGAAACAGATACTCCAGATAGTATTTTTCCAAATAACTGGGTTTCTTTCCATGAAAATGGAGATGTAGCATTATATCCAATGTTTGCTGAAAATCGTCGTCAGGAACGTCGTGAAGATATTTTAGACACTCTTGAAGATAAAGGTTTTGTGATTAATAATATAATGGATTATACATCTGCAGAAGAAGACGGTTTTTTTCTGGAAGGAACCGGAAGCTTACTTTTAGATCGTGCTAATGCAAAAGCTTATTGCGCTTTGTCACCTCGTGCCGATGAGGAATTATTTATTGAATTCTGTGAAGATTTTGATTATGCTCCGGTAATCTTCGAAGCTTTTCAAACTGTTGATGGCGAACGCAAACTAATTTATCATACAAATGTTATGATGTGTTTAGGCGAAACTTTTGCTGTTATTTGTGCCGATTGTATAGATGACAAAAAAGAACGTAAAATGGTTCTTGAAAATCTAAAAGCTGATAAGAAAGAAGTTATTCTAATTACAGAAGCTCAGGTGAATAATTTCGCCGGTAATATGTTAGAAGTTCGTGGAACTAATGATAAAAAATATATTGTGATGAGTGCATCAGCACATCAAAGTTTGACTCCAAAACAAATTTCACAATTAGAAAATCACGCTGAAATTTTAAGTTCAAGCTTAGATACTATAGAAGCTTGTGGTGGAGGAAGTGCAAGATGTATGATGGCTGAAGTGTTTTTGCCAAGAAACTAGATTTTTTAGATATAAAAAAAGGGATAGAGCATTAAGTTTTATCCCTTTTTGCTTTTATATAAATTGAAAGGTAATTTACATCAAATTCCCTTTAACGATGTTAATGATAGAGCTTACAATATATTGAATTCCGATAGAGATTACAATAAAACCAACAATTCTTGATATCGCTACAATTCCGGAAGCACCAAGTATTCTTGCTAAATAATGAGCGCTTTTTAATATTGCAAAAATAGCAAGAGCAATTGCCAGAATTGCTAAACAAGAAATAATGATTTCTTCCATTCCGTGATGTTCCTGATAAAAAGCAATTAATAAAGAAATTGATCCAGGTCCAGCTAACATTGGGATTGCTAGCGGAGTTAAGGCAATGTCATTTCTTTGTTGCGCGTCCGTTTCAACTTTTTTATTGATTCCTCGTTTTTTATTGATTTTTCCTGATAGTAAAGAGAATCCCGAATTTACAATCACAATTCCACCTGCAATACGAAGTGCGTCAATGCTTATTCCAAAAAATGTTAAAACATATTGGCCAATAAAAAAGGAAACTATCAAGATTATAAAAACGTTTATAGCAGTCCAAAGCGAAATACGAGAACGTTCGGCTTGAGAATCGTGTTGGGTCAGTCCAACGAAAATAGGAACCGTTCCGATTGGGTTTAAAACTGAAAAAAGAGCGGCAAATAAATAAATGAATAAATCCATATTGTTTTGGTTAGTGAAGTAAAAATAGTCATTTTTTGATATCTGAAAGCAAATACTTGTTAGGATATTGTCTTTAATGTTGTTATTTCTAAATCAATAACATAAACTAAGCTCGTTCTTTTTGATTACTTTTGTAGAATATTTAAAAATGATGAAAAATAAAAAAACTTTAGTTCTGGGAGCTACCACAAAACCAGATCGTTATGCTTTTAGAGCTGTAAATATGTTAGTTGAAAAAGGACATACTGTTTTAGCAATTGGTCAAAACACAGGTGAAGTTGCCGGTGTTAAAATTCATACTAAAGCAATTCCTGTAAAAAATATAGACACCGTTACCTTATATTTGAATCCTGCACGCCAACGTGATTATTATAATTACATTATCGAAGCTCAGCCAAAAAGAGTTGTCTTTAATCCTGGAACAGAAAATCCGGAATTTTATCAATTATTAGAACTTAATAATATTAAAGCCGAAGTTGCATGTACATTAGTTTTATTGGCAACAAATCAATATTAATTTTTTTAGGAGCTATTTCCAGCTGTCCACTATATCTTTTGTGGTGAACCCCACCACAAAAGGATACCGTTGCCATCTGGGCTAGAAAGAACCTTTTGTATCTATAATTAGTATTCTTGATTATATTGAATTTAGTTGTCCCCAAGTCTACTAAACCATTAAAAATATTACTTTTGTCGTCATGGAATTTTCATCAAAATTAATAGAAAAAGCAGTCAACGAAATGTCACAATTACCTGGTATTGGTAAGAGAACGGCATTGCGATTGGTACTTCATTTATTAAAACAACCAAAAGAACAAACAAGCTTTTTGTCGCAAGCACTACTAAATATGCGTGCCGACATTAAGTTTTGCGAAAGCTGTCATAATATTTCAGATACAAAAGTTTGTGAAATTTGCGCGAACAATTCAAGAAACCATCAAACGATTTGTGTAGTTGAAGATATCAGAGATGTTATGGCTATTGAAAATACGGGACAATACAAAGGAATTTATCATGTTCTTGGTGGTAAAATATCTCCAATTGAAGGAGTTGGTCCTAGTCAATTAAATATTTCAAGTTTAGTCGAAAAAGTAAAAGCAGGAAAAGTAGTTGAGATTATTTTCGCATTAAGTTCAACTATGGAGGGAGATACCACTAATTTTTACATTTATAAACAAATTGCTGAATCAGAAATTATAATTTCTACAATTGCAAGAGGTATTTCTGTAGGTGATGAATTAGAATACGCAGACGAAATTACACTCGGACGAAGTATCTTGCATAGAGTTCCGTTTGAAAAAACTTTCAAAAACAACTAAATATACCCCAAATAAAATATAGATTTCCTGAAGATTAAAGTAAAAGCTATATTTGCGATAAAATCCCAATAATGAGTAAAAATACCTTTTTTATATTACTACTAATCAGTACGCTATTTACATCCTGTATTCCTATAAAAGATTTAGTGTATTTGCAAGATAAAAATAGTTCAGGAGAACAAAATAATATCTCCGCAGTAGAAACCAAACCTTACAGATTGCAAACAAATGATGTTTTAAGCGTTACCATAAAAGCAATAGATCCTAAGTTGGTGTCAATTTTTAGTACTACCGAGAGTGCCTCAACAGTTGGTAAGTCAGAATCAGCTTTATATTTTGACGGATTTACAGTAGATGATCATGGTAATATTAGAATGCCAATTTTAGGGGAAATTAATGTAATTGGATATACTCTTGAAGAAGTTAGAACCAAAATTGAAAAAAAACTACTTGAAGAATATTTCAAAAGTGAAGCAAATATTTTTGTTACAGTAAAATTAGCTGGTTTTAGATACACGATAAACGGAGAAGTTGGAAGTGCCGGAACAAAGACATTGTTTCAGGAACATGTAAATATTATGGAAGCAATTGCAAATGCAGGCGATATTAATACTGTTGGAGATAGAAGAACTGTAACTGTAATTCGTCAAACACCAACTGGAGTATTAATGAATAATTTAGATCTTACGGATGTGAATGTGATGAAATCACCCTATTATTACTTACAGCCGAACGACTATATTTATGTAAAACCATTGAAACAAAAAACTTGGGGAACCGGTCAGACTGGTATTCAATCTATAGGTACTATTATTACCTTATTATCATTGGCAACAACAGTTTATTTGATTATCAAAAATTAAAACTAAATTCAAAAGATGTTAGATATAAAAGATTTTTCCATTTTTGAGAATCATTCGAGTTTTGATTTTAAAGGGTTTTTGCTGAAAATTGCCAGCTACTGGAAATGGTTTTTGGTTAGTTTGATAATTGCATTTACTATAGCATACCAAGTAAATATTCGAAAAGAGAAAATTTACTCTATGCAGACCATGATTTCGATCAAGGAAGAAAGTAATCCATTTTTTACCTCTAATACCAGTTTGGTTTTCAATTGGGGCGGTATTTCAGATCAGGTAAATGGAATTTCTACGATACTACAATCACGTTCACACAATGAAATGGTTGTAGATAAATTACAGTATTATATAGATTATTTGGAACAAGGAAAATATAATTTGGTAGATTCTTATGGAGCAGTTCCTTTTTATGTAAGTATTGATAAAACAAAACCGCAGCTCGCTAATGCTTTAATCAGTATTAAATTCCTAAGCGAAAATGAATACCAAATTAAGATTCCTTTTGAGGTTAATTCAGTTTCTTTAATTACTTATTCTACTAATGTATATAGTAATACTTCCGTTCAGCCTGGAATGTTTGTAAAGAAATATAAAGTTGGGGAACAAGTTGTATTGCCTTTTTTAAATTGGAAATTGCAAATAAATGATAATCCTGGTTTTTATAAAGGGAAAGAATACTTTGTAAGATTCAATAATTTTGATGGAACCGTATCTCGATACAGAGGAATTAGTGTTGATGGTGATAAAGGCGGAGGTTCGTTGTTGACACTTAGCATGTCAGGCACAAATAAAGCAAGAATGGTTGAATATTTGAATGCAACTGTAAAGATGTTGATTAAAATTCAACTAGACGGAAAAAATCAGTTTGCAACTAATACGATTAGATTTATCGATAGTACTTTGGTTGCAATGGAATCGCAATTGAAACAAACTGGTAATGAATTAAAAACTTTCAGGAAAGATAAAAATATTTATGAAATTGAAGGCGGAGGAGCAAAAGTTTCGGATAAAATCACGGATTTTGATGTTGAACGAGATCGCGTTTCGAGAAAAATTAGTTATTATAATTCTTTAAAAGCATATTTAAATAATAGTGTTGATTATTCAAGATTGCCCGCGCCATCTGTGGCGGGAATTGAAGATCCAAATGTAGTTACAAATGTTTCAAAACTTATCGCGCTCTCTACACAAAGATCAGAAATGTCTTATGCTGTAAAGAGTGATAAAATTTTTAAGGATTTTGATAATCAGATGCGGGCAGTTAAGGATGTTTTGTTAGAAAATATAGCGTCGGCAAAAACATCTTTATTATACGACCTGTCTCTTGTTAATGCAAAAATTGGAGAGGCAGAAAGTACAGTAAAACGACTTCCTGAAGAACAACAGGAATTATTGAAAATACAAAGGAAGTATGATTTGAATGACAATATCTATACTGAATTTCTTAAGAAGCGAAATGAAGCAGAAATTGTAAAGGCGTCTAATTTATCAGATATTCATTTTATTGATTCGGCAAAAGATATTGGAGGAGGACTGATTGGTCCAAAAACTTCAGCAAATTATGTATTGGCGCTGTTTTTAGGAATATTAGTGCCCTTGTCATTTGTTTTCTTGTTATTTTTTATCAATGACTCGATTCAAAATACGGATGATATTAGTAAATTGACAAGTATACCGCTAATTGGAGTTATCGGAATGAATAAAGATTTTATAAATCTAGCCGTATTTGATAAACCAAAATCAGCCCTTTCAGAAGCTTTTAGAGGAATTCGTTCTTCACTTCAGTTCTTGTATAAAAAGCAACAAGTAAGTGGAGCAAAAACTTTAATGATTACTTCTACTATTAGTGGAGAAGGAAAAACATTTTGTTCAATAAATATAGCTACTGTTTTTGCCTTAAGTGAGAAGAAAACAGTTGTTGTTGGGTTAGATTTAAGAAAGCCAAGATTGGCTGCTGAGTTTAGTTTAACAAATCAATTAGGAGTAGTAAATTACTTAATTAAACAAAATAGTCTGGATGAAATTGTCAATAAGACACAAATTCCAAATCTTGATGTTATACTTTCCGGTCCGATTCCTCCAAATCCTTCTGAATTGATTTTGAGTGAGGCCATGAAGGAAATGATAGATGAATTAAAGCAAAAATATGATTATGTTATTTTAGACACACCTCCAGTTGGTCTTGTGTCAGATGCATTAGAATTAGTTCAGTATGCTGATGTTTCGCTCTATATCGTTAGGCAAAATTATACTAAAAAAGACATGATAACGTTGTTGAATACAAGAGTTAAGCGTGGTGAATTAAATAATGCAAGTATAGTTTTGAATGGTTATGAGAATAAAGCAAAGTATGGTTCAACATATGGTTACGGATATGGTTATGGAGCTTATTCAAATGGATATCATGATGATGAAGATAAAACAGGATTCTGGAAATCTATTTTGCAAAAAATAAAAAAATAATAATCTGAACTAAATGAAAACGTCAAACCAAAATACTATTCTAATTACCGGAGGAGCGGGTTTTATTGGTTCAAATTTGTGTGAGTATTTTTTAGGACTCGACTATAAAGTAATTTGTTTAGATAACTTTTCGACAGGACATCATTATAATTTGAAGGATTTTATAAATAATCCACATTTTAAACTAATTGAGGGAGATATTAGGAATATTGAAGATTGTAATTTAGCAGTTCAAAATGTAGATTATGTTTTACATCAGGCAGCTTTAGGCTCTGTTCCAAGATCTATAAACGACCCAATAACTACAAATGATGTAAATGTTTCAGGTTTTTTGAATATGCTAGTCGCTTCAAGAGATGCAAAAGTAAAACGTTTTGTATATGCAGCTAGTTCATCTACTTATGGAGATTCGGTAGGATTGCCAAAAGTTGAAGATGTAATTGGAAAACCTTTGTCTCCATATGCAATTACGAAATATGTAAACGAATTGTACGCTGAGATTTTTAGTAAAACTTATGGATTAGAAACTATTGGTTTAAGATATTTCAATGTATTTGGAAGAAAACAAGATCCTAATGGAGCTTATGCTGCAGTGATTCCTAAATTTGTTGCACAATTGATGAAATATGAAAGTCCAGTAATTAATGGTGATGGAAATTATTCGCGTGATTTTACATATATAGATAATGTAATTCAGATGAATATGCTGGCAATAACAACTCAAAATCCTAATGCAATTAATACAGTTTATAATACGGCTTTTGGAGATCGAAATACATTAAATGATTTAGTTGGATATTTAAAAAAGTATTTAGCCGAGTTTGATACTAAAATTGCTGATGTGGAAATTGTTTATGGATCAAGTAGAGCGGGAGATATTCCACATTCATTGGCAAGTATTGATAAAGCAAAAACAATGTTGGGATACAATCCTGAATATTCTTTACAAGATGGCTTGAAAGAAGCAGTGATTTGGTATTGGAATAATTTGAAATAAAAGGATCAAGATAATAGTAAATTAAATGAAAATTACAAAAATTTGTTGCATTGGAGCAGGTTATGTTGGAGGTCCAACAATGGCAGTGATTGCTCAAAAATGTCCAAATATTCAAGTGACAGTTGTAGACTTGAATGAACAAAGAATTAAAGACTGGAATGATCCAAACACAGATAATATTCCAATTTATGAACCTGGACTTTCAGAAATAGTAGCCGAAGCAAGAGGGAGAAATCTTTTCTTTTCGACAGAAGTTGAAAAAGCAATTGATGAAGCTCAGGTAATTTTTATTTCAGTTAATACGCCAACCAAAACTTATGGTAAAGGAAAAGGAATGGCTGCAGATTTGAAATATATAGAGCTTTGTGCCAGACAAATTGCAAAAGTGGCTAAGCAGAATAAAATTGTTGTTGAGAAATCAACCCTTCCAGTGAGGACAGCTGAAGCAATAAAAAGTATTTTAGATAATACAGGAAATGGAGTTCAGTTCCAGATTTTATCTAATCCTGAATTTTTGGCTGAAGGAACTGCGGTTACAGATCTATTAAATCCAGATAGAATTTTAATAGGTGGAGATTCGACACCAGAAGGTGAAGAGGCAATTAATGCACTGGTTGATGTATATGCTAACTGGGTTAGTAAAGATAAAATCCTTACTACAAATGTTTGGTCTTCAGAATTGTCTAAGCTTACAGCAAATGCATTTTTAGCGCAACGTATTTCGTCTATAAATGCAATGTCTGAATTGTGTGAACAAACAGGTGCAGATATTAATGAAGTAGCAAAGGCAATAGGAATGGATAGCCGTATTGGATCAAAGTTTTTAAAAGCTTCGGTTGGATTTGGAGGTTCTTGTTTTCAGAAAGACATTTTGAACTTAGTTTATATTGCAAAATCATACGGATTAACAGAAGTTGCTGATTATTGGGAACAGGTTATTATAATGAATGATCATCAAAAAAGAAGATTTTCAAATAAGATTGTTCAAACCTTATATAATACGGTTGCAGATAAAAAGATTACTTTTTTAGGCTGGGCTTTTAAAAAGGATACGAATGATACACGAGAATCTGCAGCAATTTATGTAGCCGATGATCTAATTAATGAGCAGGCAAAAATTGCTGTTTATGATCCGAAAGTTTCGAGAAATAAAATGTTAAATGATCTGGATTATTTAGAAACAAGATCTGCTCAGGAAAATAATTCAAAAGTTGTAACGTTTGATAATGCATATGATGCCTGTAAAGGCGCGCATGCAGTTGCAATTCTAACAGAATGGGACGAGTTTGCAACTTATGATTGGCAAAAAATTTATGACTCAATGCATAAGCCTGCGTTTCTTTTTGATGGTAGAAATATATTGAATTCAAAAGAAATGGAATCAATAGGATTTATTTACAAAGGAATAGGTTCTTAGATAAAAATTATTGGGATAAATTTGGTACGAAATGAGAAAAGAATGGATGGGTTTGAAAGTTTTATTTCAATATAAAAAGAAAAGATGAATTGGTATGTAGTGTATACAAAGCCTAAATGGGAGAAAAAAGTTGCCGACAAGTTGAATCAAATAGGTGTTGAGTGTTATTGTCCATTAATTATCCAGATGAAACAATGGTCAGATCGTAAGAAAAAGGTTGAAGTACCTCTTTTTAATTCCTATGTATTTGTTCAATTGGCAGATATTGACCGTAATTCTGTTTTTCAAGTATCCGGAGTAGTACGTTATTTATTTTGGCTCGGGAAACCTGCGATCGTCCGTGATGAAGAGATTAACAGTATAAAAACAAGTCTTAAAGCTCCAAACATAAGTGATATATCAGTTACTTCAATTCAGGTTGGAGATCGTATAAAAATAGAAGCCGGAGCTTTCAGTAATCAGGATGCTATTGTTCAGGAGGTATCAAACACATATTATACATTAGTTTTAGAATCTTTAGGCTGCGTCCTTAAAATAAAATATAAATAAAGTAGTTATAGTTTAACTATTTTCAATTAAAAACAGAAGATGGAATTCTTTAATTTGAGAATTTATTTTTCTGTTTTTTTTATAATGTAATTTTTTACAGACTGATTGATAGTAGATTGGTGAAGCTGGTTTTGTTTAATTAGTCCGTTTTTATAGGATTACGGGAAAGCGTATTGAATAAATTGACTTAATATGTTATATTTGCCGAAATTGGTTTTTAGGAATCTGTATCAAATTTTGTGATTCAGAAGGGCGAAGCCGTGAGTTTTAATGACTGAATTAGTTAAAAAAGAACATAAAAATGGATAAAAATATTAAAATAGCGGTTATTGGTTTAGGTTACGTTGGTTTACCTTTAGCGAGATTGTTTGCTACGAAATATTCCGTTGTTGGATTTGATATAAATCAGTCACGAGTGGCATCTTTAAAATCAGGTACAGATACAACATTGGAAGTCGATGATGAAACTTTGCAAAAAGTTTTGGTCGATCAGTCTAATGCTGAAACAAGATTATATTGTACGACTTCGTTAAATGATATTGCAAATTGTAATTATTTTGTAATTACTGTCCCGACTCCCGTAGATCGAAATAATCGCCCAGATTTAACACCTTTATATAAGTCGAGTGAGACTGTAGGTAAAGTTTTAAAAAAAGGAGATATTGTAATATACGAATCAACTGTTTACCCCGGAGTTACAGAAGAACAATGCGTTCCGGTTTTGGAAAAAATTTCAGGGTTAAAATTTAATGAAGACTTTTTTGCAGGTTACTCACCAGAGAGAATAAACCCGGGCGATAAAGAACATACTGTTGAAAAAATTCTGAAGGTAACTTCAGGATCAACGCCAGAAATAGGATTAAAAGTAGATGCTTTATATAAATCTGTAATAACTGCAGGAACACATTTGGCACCCACAATAAAAGTTGCTGAAGCTGCTAAAGTTATTGAAAATTCACAACGCGATATTAATATTGCTTTCGTTAATGAATTGGCTAAAATATTCAACTTAATGAATATTGACACGCATGAAGTACTAACTGCAGCTGCAACAAAATGGAATTTTTTGCCTTTTAAACCTGGTTTAGTTGGCGGACATTGTATTGGAGTAGATCCTTATTATTTAGCGCAACGTGCTCAGGAATTTGGATACCATCCAGAAATAATTTTGGCAGGCCGACGTCTAAATGATAGTATGGGAGAATATGTAGCTTCGCAAGTCGTTAAGTTGATGATTAAAAAAGGGATTTCAGTTAATGGTGCTAATCTTTTAATGCTAGGAATTACCTTCAAAGAAAATTGCCCTGACGTAAGAAATACAAAAATTGTTGATGTTGTAAGGTCATTAAAAGAATATGGGATAACTGTTACATTATACGACCCGCTTGCTAATATTGATGAAGTTAAAAAAGAATATAGTTTAGAAACTGTAAATTCTGTCCCAAAAGAAAAGTTTGATGCTATTGTACTGGGAGTTGCTCACAGTGAATTTTTAAGCTTGGATTTTTCAGAATTACAGAAAGAAAATAGTTTATTATATGATGTAAAAGGCGTTTTAGGAGCTATAGCAGATAATAGGTTGTAGTAAATAAAAGTTCTTTTTTTATTTAAAAAAAATGGAAACAAACAATTCAATCATACACGTAATTCTAACTGGTGGAATAGGCAGTCGATTGTGGCCGCTTTCGCGAAGAAGTCAGCCTAAACAATATTTGGAAATGTTTGAAGGTAAATCTTTATTCGAAATGACAGTTGATCGTAATAGCCATTTGGCGGATAAAGTCATGGTTGTTGGAAATGTTGATAATCATAGTCTAAGTGGGACAGTAATGGATAAGTCTAAAACGACTTATACTAATATTGTTGAAGCTACTCCACGAAATACTGCTGCTGCAATTGCTTTTGCTGCATTTGCCTCTAATCCGGAAGATATTTTGATTGTAACTCCTTCGGATCATATTATTGAAAAAATGGAGGATTACAATAAAGCTATAGATGAAGCTATTTTAAAAGCTAAAGATGGTTTTATTGTGACTTTTGGGATTATTCCAACTAAGCCTGAAACAGGTTATGGATATATAGAATCGAAAGGAGATAAAGTTTTGTCATTTCGTGAAAAACCAAATGAAACAACAGCCAAAGAGTTTATAGCGAGAGGTAATTTTTTATGGAATAGTGGAATGTTTTGTTTTAAAGCTGGAGTTCTTCTTGATGAATTAAAACAATTCCAACCAGATGTATATGAAAAATCTAAAGCAGTTTGGGAGGCAAGTAAAGAAGGTTTTCTAGATTTAGATTTGTCTTTAGAAATTCCATCAATTAGTATTGATTATGCTGTTATGGAGCGTAGTAAAAAAATCAAGGTAGTTCCTGCTGCATTTTCTTGGTCTGATTTAGGATCTTTTGAATCAGTTTACGATTATCTGGTTTCAAAAGGACATTCTATTGATAATAATGGAAATATGGTTATCGGTACCGAAAAGTACACTGCGTTTTTAGGATTGAAAAACACTATTTTTGTTTATACAGATAGCGCAAATTTAATCTTACAAAGAGAGAACTCGCAAGATGTAAAAGATTTATATGGTGAATTAGAAAGACAAAACTCAGAATTATTAAATTAATATGAAAATGAAAAAAATTCTTATAACAGGAGGCGCAGGTTTTATTGGTTCACACGTCGTAAGACGATTTGTTAATAAATATCCAGAATATCAAATCTATAATTTAGATGCGTTAACATATGCAGGAAATCTTGAAAACATTAAAGACATTGAGAATAATGCTAACTATACATTTGTAAAAGGGGATATCGTAGATGAAACTTTTATAAATGATCTCTTTTCTATTCATAATTTTGATGGGGTTTTACATCTGGCTGCAGAATCTCATGTTGATCGTTCTATTGAAGATCCATTATCATTTGTTAAGACAAATGTTATCGGAACAATGAATTTATTGAACGCAGCGAAGAATCAATGGAAAGATAATTTTGAAGGTAAGCGTTTTTATCATATAAGTACGGATGAAGTCTATGGTTCATTAGGTGCAGAAGGACTTTTTACAGAAACGACATCTTATGATCCAAATTCACCCTACTCTGCGTCAAAAGCAAGTTCAGATCATTTTGTAAGAGCTTATGGTGAAACTTATGGTTTACCTTATGTTTTGACAAATTGTTCTAATAATTATGGATCATACCATTTTCCGGAAAAATTAATCCCTCTTTTTATAAATAATATAATTAATAATAAACCGTTGCCAGTCTACGGAGATGGTAATTATACACGTGATTGGCTATTTGTAGAAGACCACGCAATTGCAATTGATTTAGTTTTTCATGATGGGAAAAATCATGAAACCTATAACATTGGAGGTTTCAATGAATGGAAGAATATTGATTTAGTAAAGTTGCTATGTAATATTATGGATCAAAAATTGGGTAGATCAGAAGGCAAATCCCAAGAGTTGATTACTTACGTGAAGGATCGACCAGGACACGATTTAAGATATGCAATTGATGCTTCAAAAATTAATAAAGAATTAGGTTGGAAACCATCAGTAACTTTTGAAGAGGGTTTAGAAAAAACGATTAATTGGTATCTTAATAATGAGGAATGGCTGCAAAATGTCACATCAGGTATCTATAAAGAATATTATCAAAAGCAATATTCATAAATATCTAAATCTCTGTTTTAAATCTTTTTAGGTTAAAAATATAATTCATATGAAAAAAATAACTTGCGTTCTTATACTGTTTTTCGGTTTATTAACGTCTATAACTGTTAATGCCCAAGGCATACTTCAATCTAAAGATCTAAGTGCTATTAAAGTCGATTATTTGTCTCAAGATGATCTTGTCAAAATTGCTGCACAATTACAGAGTAACAATATGACTATTGATCAGGCTGAACCAATAGCGCTATCTAAAGGAATGAGTCAGGACGAGTTTGACAAACTTAAAATTAAGTTACAAGATCTAACCAATACATCCGGGAATATTTCTAATACTAATCAGACTAAGAATAGTAAACCAGAATTTGGAAGGGATCAAGCAAAAATCGTCAATAACAAAGTTAAAGATTCTGTCAATGCTTTAATTTTCGGATCTGAACTTTTTGATAATCCTAGTTTAAATTTTGAGCCAGATCTAAAATTGGCAACACCAATGAATTATATCTTAGGACCAGGTGATGAGTTACAAGTAAGCGTTTATGGAGTTCAGGAATATAATGCTAGTATTCCAGTAAGTGTTGAAGGTAAAATTAGTATTCAATATGTTGGACAGATTGCAGTTTCGGGAATCACGGTTGAAGCAGCGACACAAAAAATTAAAGCGTCGATTGCAAAGGTTTACAGTTCTGTTCGATCTGGACAATCACAAGTAAGCGTTAGTTTGAGTAGAATACGTACAATAAAAATTACTGTTGTTGGTGGTAAACAGCCAGGTAATTATTCAATATCATCTTTAGCTACAGTTTACAACGCTTTACATTTGGCGGGAGGTCCTGGTAAAAATGGCAGTTACAGAAATATTGAGTTAATTAGAAATAATAAAGTTTACAAAAATATTGATATTTATAGATTTTTGGTAAAAGGAGACCAATCAGATAATGTCAACTTAAAAGATAATGACGTCATTAGGATTCCTACTTATAGTCAACGCGTAATTCTTAATGGAGAAGTAAAACGCCCCGGGATTTTTGAAATAAAAAAGGGAGAGACTTTTACCGATTTGCTAAATTTTGCATCGGGATTTAATGAATTTGCTTACACAGCTTCTGTGGGTGTGATGCAAAAAACAGGAAAAGAATTTAAAGTTCATGATATAAACGAAAGTGAATATAATTCTTATTTACCTCAGTCTGGAGATGTTTTTAAAGTAACTAAAATTTTAAATAGGTTTGAAAACCGTATTAAAATTGATGGAGCCGTTTTTAGACCTGACTATTATTCTTACAATGAAGGTATGAGGATTTCAGATCTTATTACCAGAGCAGAGGGGCTTAAAGAAGATGCTTATACAAAAAGAGCCAGAATTATTCGTTTAAAATCTGATTTGACTACTGAAATTGTAAACGTGGATTTAAATGCTGCTTTATCAGGAGATTTAAACGCTGATTTAGAGTTAAAAAGAGAAGATATTTTGACGGTTTATTCTATTTTGGATTTCAGAGAAAAGTATAAAGTGACTATTGACGGAGAAGTTAAAAATCCTGGAGTATATGAATATTTTGAAAATTTAACATTAAATGATTTGGTTGTCCAAGTTGGTGGTTTAACGGGTTCGGCATCTAAAAGAGTTGAAATTGCACGAATGATTAAATCTGATGTGATAGATGAGAATGATCCAAAACGTATTGAGCTTTTAGAACTTGAAATTACAGCGGGAAATAATGAACAGATTAAAAATTTTATTCTAAAACCTTTTGATGTTATTAATATTAGAAGAATTGCTGTTTATGAAAAACCTGAGATGGTTGTTGTTAGTGGAGCTGTTACGTATCCAGGAAAGTATGTTTTAGCAAATAAAAAAGAAACTGTTTATAATGTTGTAATGCGAGCAGGTGGAATTACATCAATTGCTGATATTGATGGGGTGAAAATTAAAAGACCAATCAATCAAGATCAAATTGATCAGATTGAAAGTGTAGATTTAAATTTGAATAAATCTAAAAATGACTCTATTGATTCAAATGATAAATTAGCAAGAAAATTGAAAGAAGATTTAAAATTTGCAACTATACCAGTTAATTGGGAAAAGATTGTTAAAGATAAAAATCACTATTCAAATGTTACGTTGTTTCCGGGGGATCAAATTATAGTCGCAACTTTTAATGAAGGTGTAAAGGTAACAGGGAATGTTTTGCTTACCTCTGAAATTCCTTACAGAAGAGGAAAAGGTTTTAAATACTATATTAATGCCGTAGGAGGAGCAGACAGTAAGGGGTGGAAGAAAAAGGCTTATATTATTTATCCAAATGGTAAAGCTTCAGTGACAGGATCATTTTTGTTTTTCAGATCTTATCCAACAGTGGCGCCAGGTTCTCAAATTGTCGTTCCAGAAAAACCTGAAACTAATAGAATGACTACAGGAGAATGGGTCAGTATAGGCAGTGTTATCACTAGTTTAGCATTATTAATTGTAACAGCTTTTAAATAGATTATTTTAATGGATATCGAAACTATTAAAAATGACGAAATTTCGTTGAAAGAATTATTCGAAAAAGCAAAAGAATGGTATGGTTATTTGCTTTCTCAATGGAGAATAATTATGTTAGCCGGAGTGGTGGGTGGAAGCATTGGTTTAACGTATGCTTTTATCAAAAAGCCAATTTATACAGCCACTTTGTCATTCGCCTTGGAAGATGACAAATCTGGAGGTGGAGGATTGGGGAGTGCTCTAGGATTGGTTAGTTCATTAGGGCTTGATCTTGGTGGAAGTAGTGGTGGAGGAATGTTTTCTGGATCTAATTTAGCAGAGCTTTTTAAATCTCGATCAATGGTCGAAAAGACTCTATTGATGCCTGTTAATTTGAAGGGAAAAGTAATTTCTTTGGGTGAAATGTATATTCAGAACAACAAATGGCGAAAAGAATGGGAAGATAATCCAAGATTCGTGAATATTCAATTTCCGCCTAACGCGGATCGTCGAAAGTTTAGTAGAGATCAAGATAGTATAATGGGTGAAATGTATTCTGCTTTGTCAAAAAAAGGTTTGTCAGTAGCTCAAAAAGATAAAAAAATTTCGATAATTAGTATAGATGTTGCGTCTACAAATGAACTTTTTTCAAAATTTTTTTGTGAAGGCTTGGCTAAACAGGTTTCTGATTTTTACATTTCTACTAAAAGTGAGAAAGCGAGAGTTAATATGGCTATTCTTGAAAGACAAACAGATTCAATTAGAGGAGAGTTAAATGCTGCAATTACAGGAGTAGCGGTTGCAACAGATAATACTTTTAATTTAAACCCTGCTTTAAATGTGCGTAAAACACCATCAGCTCGTCGACAAGTCGATGTTCAGGCAAATACTGCTATACTGACAGAGCTAGTGAAACAGACAGAGTTGGCAAAAGTTACATTAAGAAGAGATACTCCCTTGATACAAATAATTGACAAACCAATTTTACCTTTAGTAAAAGAACGTTTTGGAAAAATCAAAGGAATTGTTCTAGGTGGATTTTTAGCGAGTTTTTTGATAGTTCTATTCTTGATTGTAAGGAAGATATTTAGGGCGTCATAGATTTAAGATAGTTAACCGAAGCCAGATAGTTGTTAGGATTCTAAGGAGGTAAAAACGATGTAAAGTATTTAGAAATAATGGGTAATAGGAAGAAGATCTAGTAACTTTTTAGTGCTCTTGATAAAAATATAAAAAGTTTACCTAAAATAAAAGATTACGCAAATGTTTTCAAAATATAAAAACAAAAATTAATGAAAATACTTATTACAGGAGGAGCTGGATTTATTGGGTCCAATTTATCTGAGTACTTTTTAAATAAAGGTTATCAAGTAGTTTGCTTAGATAATTTTTCAACAGGGAATAGAAAAAATTTGATAAATTTTTTAGATGATTCTAAATATGAATTGATAGAAGGGGATATCCGTAATTTATCGGATTGTCAAAAAGCTGTAGCGGGGGTGGATTACGTTTTACATCAAGCTGCGTTGGGTTCAGTACCTCGTTCTATAAATGATCCTATTACAACAAATGATGTCAATGTTACTGGGTTTTTAAATATGCTTACTGCTTCACGTGATGCTAAAGTAAAAAGATTTGTTTACGCAGCTAGTTCATCAACTTATGGAGATTCAGTTGGTTTGCCAAAAGTAGAGGAAGTTATTGGAAAACCACTTTCTCCTTATGCTATCACAAAATATGTTAACGAATTATATGCTGAAATTTTTAGCAAAACGTATGGTTTGGAAACCATTGGACTAAGATATTTTAATGTGTTTGGAAGAAAACAAGATCCAAACGGAGCGTATGCAGCTGTGATACCTAAGTTTGTTATGCAATTGATGAATTATGAAAGTCCTGTAATTAACGGAGATGGTGATTACTCCAGAGATTTTACATATATCGATAATGTAATTCAAATGAATGAGTTGGCTATGACTACTCAAAATCCAACGGCAGTTAATACGGTTTATAATACGGCTTATGGAGACAGAACGACTCTGAAACAATTAGTCGGTTTATTAAAGGAAAATTTATCGACTTTTGATGCGAAAATAGCTAATGTTGAAGTAATTCACGGCCCTAATAGAGCGGGAGATATTCCTCATTCTTTGGCTAGTATCGATAAAGCTAGAGCCTTATTAGGATATCAACCTCATTTTTCCATTCAAGATGGTTTAAAAGAAGCTGTTACTTGGTACTATAATAATTTAAAATAAAAATTTAAGGATCAATCTATTGAATAGTTGGTTATATTAAGAATTAGATTTATCATGAAAAAAATTGCGATTATTGGACTTGGTTACGTTGGACTTCCGTTGGCCAGATTATTTGCTACTAAATATTCTACTGTGGGTTTTGATATAAATAAATTCAGAATTACAGAATTAAATAGAGGTCATGACAGTACTCTTGAAGTAGAAGATGATATCCTTCAGGCTGTCTTAGTCAATCAGTTTTCAGATCAAAAAGGGCTTTTTTGTACAGATAATTTGGAAGTTTTAAAGGAATGTAATGTTTTCATAGTTACTGTGCCAACACCTGTTGATAAAAATAACCGACCTGATTTAACACCACTTTATAAAGCAAGTGAAACAGTTGGGAAGGTTTTAAAAAAGGGAGATATTGTAATTTATGAATCTACAGTATATCCAGGAGTTACAGAGGAAGAATGTGTGCCTGTACTGGAGAAAATATCCGGATTAGTTTTTAATGTTGATTTTTTTGCTGGATATTCTCCAGAAAGAATTAATCCAGGAGATAAAGAACATACAGTTGAAAAAATTTTAAAAGTTACCGCAGGTTCTACTCCAGAAATAGGTATCGTAGTAGATGAGTTGTATAAAAGTGTTATTACGGCAGGAACTCATTTAGCACCATGCATTAAAGTTGCCGAAGCTGCAAAGGTAATTGAAAATTCACAACGTGATATTAATATTGCTTTTGTAAACGAATTGGCTAAAATATTTAATTTAATGAATATTGATACGCATGCTGTTTTGGAAGCAGCAGGTACCAAATGGAATTTTCTGCCTTTCAAACCAGGATTGGTTGGAGGGCATTGTATAGGAGTTGATCCGTATTATTTAGCGCAACGTGCACAGGAATTTGGGTATCATCCTGAAATTATATTGGCTGGTCGTAGATTAAATGATAGTATGGGTGAGTATGTAGCTTCACAAGTAGTAAAATTGATGATTAAGAAGGGCATTTCTATAAAAGGGGCTAATTTATTGATGTTAGGAATTACTTTTAAAGAAAATTGTCCTGATGTGCGTAATACAAAAATTGTTGATGTCATTGAAGCTTTGAAGGATTATGGTATTGTAGTAACCACCTATGATCCATGGGCAAATCCATCAGAAGTAAAACATGAATATGATTTAGTAACAACCGCGATTTTACCTACTGAACGATTTGATGCAGTAGTTTTAGGAGTAGCACATAAAGAGTTTTTGACTATTAATACCCAGTCTTTGCAAAAGGAATGTGGGGTTCTTTATGATGTTAAAGGAATCTTGTCAGAAGGAGTAGACGGAAAACTATAATAAAAATCAGAGAATAGGTATGTTTAACTATTTATCTAATTTATTTTAAATTACATATGCTTAAATTTTTATCTTTTTTTTTTAGTTATAATCTTTTTTTGAAGTTTATTTATTTATTTAATTCTTTACTTTCGATTTCTTTAAGTAAGAAATTAAAGGAAGTCAATGGGATAGCTCGTTTTCAGTTTCCAGTAAAAGCAATAGGATTAGATAAAATTATAATTGGCAAAAACTTCGACAGTGGAAAAAATTTAAGGATTCAAGCTATAAGTAGGTATCAAAAATATTCGTATGAACCCGAAATAATAATAGGTGAAAATGTTACAATAAATCCAAATTGTCAGTTAGTTGCGATAAATAAAATAGTAATAGGAAATAATGTTTTAATTGCAAGTAATGTATTTATTTCTGATCATTCTCATGGAAGCATGGATTTTAGAGATATAAACACTCCCCCTTCACTAAGGAAATTAGATTCAAAAGGGCCAATTATTATTGAAGATAATGTTTGGATTGGTCAAAACGTAACCATCCTTGCAAACGTTAAAATTGGTAAGAATTCAATTGTTGGAGCAAATTCAGTTGTAACAAAATCTATTCCTGATTTTTCTATTGCAGTAGGAGTCCCCGCACGTGTGTTAAAGAGTGTAAATTTTCAAGATTGATTTAATAGATTCAAAGAAAAGTATTTCAAACAGATACTATAAAAGCTAAAATTTCGTATAAAATTTAACCAATCTAAATATTGCTATACAAGCAGTGTTTATTTAATATTGTGAATGAGTATGCTTATTGTTTATGACTCCGTTCCAGAATTTGTTCCCTTTATGAAAAAAGAAGGGATAAAGATTTACTCTACATTTAAAAAAATTTATTTTTTAAAAAAAATAGCTCGTAAGATAGCTTTAAAGTTGAATATAGGTGTTGCTTACTGGTATGATGATTGGAAAAAAGAATTAGATAAAGTAGATACAATTATTGTATTTGCCAGTCATAGAATAGATCACATACAGTACATTAAGAAACATAATCAAAATATTAGATTGATTCTTTGGTATTGGAATCCTGCTATTAAAATGGTGAATCCTATGAAGGTCCCAAAGGAATTATGTGAAATGTGGTCTTATGACCCGGTAGATTGTAAAGAATATGGTCTAAAATTTAATTCAACATTTTATTTTAAGAATATAGAAATTAAAGAAGTATTTAAAGACATTGATTTACTTTTTTTGGGTATCGACAAAGGTAGAAAAGAGATCCTTTTTGAATTGAATAATGTAATGATTGAAAACAGTGTTAAAACTTTTTTTCACGTGGTTCCGGACAAAAAAGACAGTAGAACTGATCATATAAAGCCAATATCTTATAAAGAATATCTTAGTTTGATTTCACGTTCAAAATGTATATTAGATCTAGTGCCTGATGGTAATAACGGTATGACCTTGCGTCCTATGGAAGCATTATTTTTTAAAAGAAAATTAGTGACGAACTTTATTGCAATTAAAAATGAACCTTTTTATGACCCAAAAAATATATTTATACTTGGAATTGATGATTTTAGTACTATAAAGCAATTTATAGATTCAGAATACAAGGAGATTGATGATGAAGTTATCAAAGAGTATGAATTCAAAAATTGGCTAAGCAATTTTTTATAGAGAGGAGTAGTTAAATGAAAGATTTGTTTAAATCATTTTTGTTATTTGGGTTGGCCACAGCAATTGAAGGGTTGTTAGGTTTTATGTTATTACCTATTTATACTAGACGTTTTACTAAAATAGAATATGGAGTTATAGATATGGTTGGGGTAATTTTGGGGATTGCTACGATATTTGGTGTATTACAGATTGAAACTGCTCTTCAAAGATATTATTATGACTCAACGGGAGTAAGAAGAAAAATATTGACATTTAATGTGATTTTGTTTGTTTTTATCGCTTCAGTATTGGTTTCAAGTATATTATATTTTTCTGCTCCATTATTAGCAAATTTATTATTAGAGGACTATAAATATCAAAAGATAATTAGGATTGCTTGTTTTCAATTGCCACTGATTAATATGAATGTGTTAGGGCTTATTGTTCTTAGGTTTGAAAAAGAAAATTTGAAATTTTTCATTATTATTATTGTTAAGGTTTTAACATCTTTGTTATTTGTTCTATTATTTGTCGTTTATAATAAAATGGGAATTCAAGGTGTTTTTTTCGCGCAATTATCAGCGTTGTTGTTTTCCTCGAGTTTGTTATTTGTTTTTATTAAAAAATATGTTTGCTTTCATTACTCGATAAGAGTAATTAAAAAAACATTAGTATATTCCCTGCCACAAATTCCTGCGAGACTTGGGAGTATTTTGATGTCCCAAGCAAATCGTTTTTTTATGTTAAGTTTTCTTAGTTTATCTGCTATTGGATTGTATGCAGTCTCTTTAAAATTATCTTCTGGCATACAGCTTTTTTATGCTGCTTTTGTTATGGCTTGGAGACCATTTATGTTTGATAAATTTAAGAGTGAAAACAGCAAAGCCATATTTTCTTCTGTATTACCAATAATAAGTTCTGTAATTTTTCTATTGGTTTGTATCATATCTTTATTTTCTCAAGAAATATTTGCTTTGATGACATCAAAAGAGTTCTATGAAGGACATAAATATATTGGTGGACTATCTCTTTATTTTTCTTTATTTCTGATTAAGGAAGTAGTTGATATTGGACCTGTTATTAAGGAGAAAACCAAATATCTCTCATATACTTTTTTTTTCTCTCTATTTGTTAATTTTCTCAGCCTTTATATATTAATTCAATTCGATGGCTTGAGAGGAGTGGTGTTTTCTTTGATAATTTCAAATCTGACTCTTGTTATTTTATCTTGGGTTGTTTCTAATTATTTGTATCCTGTTCCATTCAATAAAGGTCATTTTTTAATGTTATTTTTTCCGGTTTTTTCATTAAGTATCGTATCGATGTTTCTTGAGACACCTTTTTTTGTCAGAATGATTTTGGTTTTTTTTTCAATGCTTTTTTACCTATTTTCTTTAATTTATTTTATAAAAAAATATAGAAGCATTTAATAATTTCGTATGATCTATTTTTTTGTTTTACTTTCATTGGTGTTCAGTTCGATATTATTTGATTTTAATGTTTCTAAAAGACAATTTGATAAATTATATTGGTTTTATCTCTTGGTCTTTATTCTTATTGCTGGACTAAGATGGAAAGTGGGTGGGGACTCGTTGTCCTATGAACGTAGTTTTGAAAATGAAATCCCAAACTTGAACGAAATAAGTTTTGAATTTATTAGTACATTTCAATGGGAACCTTTATTTGTGTTACTTGTTTCTTTGTGTAAAACTATAGTTAATGAATTCTGGTTTTTTCAATTTGTTCATGCTGTTTTTGTAAACATAGTCCTTTTTGTTTTTATAAAAAAGTATGCCTCAAAAAAGTATGTAGCTTTAATTGTATATGCTTTTTTCTTTTATTTCTATTTAGATTTTGAGATTTTGAGAGAATCAATTGCTATTATGATTTTTGCACTCGTATATCCTTATTTTTCAAGAAAAAAATGGTTAAAGTATTATATGTTTGTGTCAGTTGCAATATTATTCCATTATTCGGCACTAATTTTATTGTTATTCCCATTGTTTAGAAACTCAAAAATAAATGGAAAAGGATTCTTGATTTTATCTTTAATTGCTCTGTTTCTAATCTTTTTAAGTTCAATTTTCCCCATTGAACTTATTATGTTGTTTTTAGGAGATTTTGCCTCTAATAAATTTGAAGCTTATTCGGGTGTTGGGGTCAATATTGTTGGTATGATATATACATTTGTGGTATTTGTGATTTTTCCCTATTGTATTTATATGTATAACAAAAGATATCAACAAGTCTCTTTATTTGATGACCTGATTTACATTTATTTTTCATTGTCGCTTGTTTTTATTCTTATCGCAGGACTTGGTAGATTTCTTAACTATTTAGCCCCATTTGTAATTGTTTATGCGGCAAATACATTTGGTTTGATGTTTAATAATATTAAAAATAGCTTAAAAAGAATACTCCATTCCAATGAAAATTTAGGTAGTGATAGAATTATTTCAAGAGTGGTGCTATTAATAAATGTTCTTGTATGTTTATTGTTTTTATTTGTTCCGGCTTATCATAAAGTAAATTATTATTTCAGATCTACGGATAATTTGATTAAAGATACACATGCATATAATGTTTATTACCCTTACTATTCAGTATTTGATAAGGAAATGACGATAGATAGGGAAGGATTAGTTGATGCGAACTTGAGAGAGTCATTTAATAACGCCTTGAACAACAAAAAATAGTATTACTTGTAATTCTATTTGTTATTAGATTAAAATAATTTAAATGAAGCAAAAAAAAATAATTTTTTTAGAAGCCGTACAAGATTACGGAGGAGCAAGAATAAGTGCCGTAGAACTTGCAGAGCGATTATCGAAACAGCATAAGGTAACAATAATAGATTTTTATGGATCCTGCAAACCTTTTTTAGAGAATGTAACAAAGAGAGGAATAGATTTGCGTATTATTGACAAAAGAGATACTCCTTACATCATTAATACTTCTACTGTTTTATTTATAAAAATAGTAAATTTTATTTTGTTTGTTCCTCATTTAATTAGGATAAGAAAAAAAGTTCAATGTATAATTAAGGAAATACAGCCTGATTATATTGTTCTTAATAATTCTAAGGTATTGTCATCATTGGTTTTTTTTTCAAATAAAAAATTTAAGGTTTTGTTTTTTGCCCGAGGATGGTTTATTCTCAGTCAAATAACCAAACTTGACAAATTTCTTTATAAACATCTGGTAGATAGGTTTGTATGTGTTTCAAATGCTACTAAGCAGGCCCTTTTTTGTGGAGGTCTTACGTCATTAGATAATTTGTATGTTGTGCATAATGCCATTTCAGAATTTAGTTTGTCTAAAGAAAAAGCTTTTATTGAAAAAGAAGCAAACACTAAAATAATATTACATGCTGGAGGTTTTTTAAAAGATAAAGGACAATTAGTGTCATTAGAAATGGCAAAAATATTAAAAAGAAAAGGAATAGATTTCAAGTTGGTTCTTGCTGGATTAGTATATAAAGGAGGGGAGTCGGAAGTTTTTTACAATAAGGTAGTTGATTTGGTACGATTGTATAAACTAGATGATGTGGTTGAAATTGTTAAAAACAAATCAAACGTAATTACTTATTTTAACGCTTGTGACATTTTAATACATCCATCAGAAACTGAAGGTTTGCCGAGAGTTATAATGGAAGCTATGATATTAAAAAAACCTGTTGTAGCCAATGCTGTTGGTGGAGTTTCGGATTACATATTAAACGGTTTTACAGGATTTTTACCCCATCATAATTCTGCAAAGGAATATGCTGAATATGTTGAAAAACTTATAACGAACGAGGAGCTATATGATTTTATAGCCATTAATGGTTACAATCTTGTAAAAACAAGTTTTACTGAGGAAAATCAGTTAAATAGTTTGGATAAAGTATTTGAAATTTAGGATTGATAAAAACTAAGTTTATCCACTTGATTTTGATATTACAAATATCGGAGAATTTATATATTCGTTTCTCAACGATTAAGAATGAATTATTATAGGAAAAACAATTAAATTATTATTTTGAAATTATCGTTTAAGAGAATTACTGCCAAAGCTAGTTTTATACCAGAAATAGATGGATTGAGATTTGTAGCAATTACCAGCGTTATTTTTTACCATATCCACCATTTTTTAGCTGAAAAAGATACTAACCAATATCATGATGATTTTGATTATTCTTTTTTGCGTAGAATTTTGGAGCATGGTTTTTTGGGTGTACCCCTTTTTTTTGTAATTAGCGGTTTCGTATTGGCTCTGCCTTTTGCCAATGAACATTTAAATAATGGAAATAAAGTACTTTTAAAAAATTATTTTTTAAAAAGGTTAACAAGATTGGAGCCTCCTTATATCATAGTAATGACGCTTTTATTGTTAGGTTCAGTTTATGTGGCTAAAACTTTTTCAATTCGCGATGGAATAGCTAGTTACTTATCTTCTATATTTTATTTAAACAATTTTATTTACCCAAACTTTACTTCTACATTGAATGTAGTGACGTGGTCGTTAGAAATTGAAGTGCAATTTTATATTTTAGCCCCTCTATTAGCTTGTGTTTTTTTAATAAAAAAAGCTTCTAATCGAAGATCAATATTGTTGTGTATTGCAATTCTGTTTTTGATTTTTAATCAATTATATTCATTGCCTTATTTAAGTCTTATAAAATATTTTCAATATTTTATAATCGGTTTCTTGTTGGCAGATTTGTATGTGTCAAATTATCAGTTATTACGGAAAACAAAAATAGATTATTTAATAGGTGTGTTTTTGTTTTGTTTCATTTGGTTATTTGACGTCAATGATTTTAATAGTATTTATAGTAGAATTATTTTTGAATTAGCGCAATTGAGTTGTATTTTTTTGTTTTATTATTATGTTCTTTTTCATAAAATTTTCAGGTTCTTATCATTCAAATTAATTACAAATATTGGAGGGATGTGTTACTCGATATATTTATTGCATTATCCAATAATCAGTTTGATAGGCAATAATATATTAAAATATACTTTTTCAAACTATAGTTATATAAATACTTTCATATACATATCAATATTAATATTTGCTATTGGGATAATATCTTCATGCTTCTTTTTACTAATAGAAAGACCTTGTATGGATAAAGATTGGTATAAAAAAATAGCAAGAAGAATAGTCGCAACTTAATTAAATAGTATAAATTTTGATAGTGCAAATTGTTTAGCTGAAAGTAATAGGAAAGTTTTAATCAATTTAAGAAACATATATAATGAAAAATAAATTATTTTTTTTGATCATACTCTTTAGTGTCAGTATGTTTTCTCAAGATTATAAAGTACTTCCTTTAAATTCTACGTTATTAAACAAACGTGTTAACATAAACAAATACGACAAAGACTATAAAAAATATTTAAAAACTGCTTATTATGCAGAAAAGCGCTTACCTGAAAATTTCGTAAAAGATGGTACGGTCGATTATACAAAAAATATTCAAGATGCGATCAATGAAAATGAAATTGTAGTACTTCCAAATTTTCCAGTTTTAGTTAATATCAAAGGATTAAAATTAAAAGACAATAGTGTTTTGTTATTTCAAGCTAAATCAAAAATAATTATTGAGCCTAATAATTTAACTAATTATGAGATTTTGAATCTAAATGGAGTTAAGAATGTAAAAGTATATTTTCCTAATATTATGGGTGATAAATATAAACATTTGGCTAGCACTGGAGAATGGGGTTTTGGGATAAGTATTAGAGGTGCTAAGGATGTATTAATAATCGAACCCAAAGTTTATGAAACTTGGGGAGATGGAATATACATCGGCAAGTTAGGTAATGAGTGTAGTGAGAGAATAAATGTAGTAAATGCATTGATTAATGATGTTAGAAGAAATGGAATTTCAATTACTTGCGGAACAGACATTAATATTTTATCGCCAGTATTGTCTAATACTAACGGTAATAACCCAAAAAGTGGATTGGATATTGAACCAAATACAAATGACGATATAATTGAGAATATCAATATAGTAAATCCTGTTACTTTTAATAATGAATGGAGTGGTATATTAGTTGTATTGCAAGGATTGGAAGGGGATATTAATAAAAAAGTGAATATAAACATAGAAAACCATACAGATATAAAATCAAAAAATGCTTTTTCATTGCAAGGATTGGTTCAAAATAAACATAAAAACTTTATTTTAGAAGGGAATATTAGAATTAATCAAACATCTTATTTGAAAAGTAAGAATGAATTTTATTTTTATACATCAAATTTATCTGGCCTAAGGATGGAATCTAGTAATAAAACTATTTCGGATAAAATAGATAGTTATAAAAAGAATATTAAAAAATAGCAGTTAGGTAGTCATTATAACTAGTTGTATGAGGATATTTTTTTCAAAAGAATTTACAATAAAAAACTTCAGAATATGATACTAATTATTATCAAACGGATTAATAAAATATAATAGAATATGAAAATTTCAGTTGTCATACCAATGTACAATTCCGAAAAAACAATTACAACGTGTATTAATTCAGTACTTAATCAGACTTTCAGAGGAGAAATAGAGATCATAGTAGTAAACGATGGAGCGAATGATAATTCGAAAACTATTGTTGAAGAATTAATACTGAAAAATAGTTCTTCAATTGATATAAAATTAATTAATAAAGTAAATGGAGGTGTTTCTACAGCAAGAAATGCAGGCATGAAAGTAGCTGAGGGAGATTGGATAGCATTGCTTGATAGTGATGATGAGTGGTCGCCAAATAAATTAGAAAGACAGATTCAAGTGCTAAAAGAAAATCCTGCTATTGACTTTTTAGGAGCATGCAGAAATGAAGAAAAATTCTCAAATATTTTGTGGAAAAAATTAGGTGATTTAAATAAGATTTCTTCAAGGGATTTATTGCTAAAATTTGTTTTTATTGTTCCAACAGTTATTTTTAAAAAAGAAATCCTTTCAACTGTTGGATATTTTGATGAAAATCTCAGATTTGCTGAAGAGGGAATTTTCTTTATTAAAATCGCTCAAAATTACAATTGTTATCTTTTAAACGAGAGTTTGGCTTTTACAGGTGGAGGGAAGCCACATTTTGGACATTCTGGGCTTTCTGGAAATCTAAAAGAAATGGAAAAAGGAGAGTTGAAAAATTTACGGGAAGTATTGAATTTAAAAATAATTAATTATTTTGAATATTTACTATTGGTTGCATTTTCATGTTTGAAATATATTAGAAGAATCATTATCGTCAAACTTAGATAGTATTTTAATAATGGATATAATAAACTTAAACATAAAATTTTTTAAGAAAAAAATATTGTAATTTAAGATAATAGAGACCGTATTATTAATAGAGGATATCAGTGCTAATAGTTAGGATAATGAAGTAAATAAATAGGGTAATTATTAGTTTATTTGGGAATTATCTTTTCAAAATACTTTTTCACATTATTTTTATAAATTAAATGATTTATGTTTTTCAGTTACTATTGTTAATCATGATGTTTTCTTTTTTTTTTTACTTATTGAAAGAGCTTGTATGAATAATAAATGGTATAAAAGTTTTTGTTTCCAAAATAAAACAATAAAAAATTAAATGATGAGAAAGATTTATACGAATTATGGATTTTTTGGATTACTTAGGTTAATAAAAGATAAAATATTAACGGTTTTATTTTATCCAAATGCGAGAATAGTTAGATTTCCAGTATACATTCGTGGTAAAAAAGGAATAAAAGGAGGAGAGAGATTAACTACAGGAATTAATTTAAGAATTGATATTATTAATTCAAAGGAGAAAAATCCTTTTCTTATAATTGGAAAGAATGTTGAGATTAATGATTATGTTCACATTGGTGTTGCCAATGGAGTAACTATTGGAGATAATACATTAATAGCATCAAAGGTTTTTATTTCCGATCATAATCATGGTTGTTATAATGGGGAAATACAAAGTAGTCCTAATGAAAAACCTATTTCTCGCGTTCTTAAATCAGAAGAAATTAATATCGGTAGAAATGTTTGGATAGGAGAGTTTGTTTCAATATTGCCAGGAGTTACTATTGGCGACGGTGCAATAATAGGTGCAATGAGTGTTGTCACAAAAGATATTCCTTCTAATTCTATAGCAGTCGGTTCGCCTGCTAGAGTCATTAAGGTCTATAGTGAATCCACAAAAAAATGGAAGATAATTGGAAAGTAAAAAAAAACAGATGAGAATTCTTGTGATTCTAGCTTCATATAACGGAGCAAAATATATAAAAGAACAAATAGATTCAATATTAAATCAGAAAGGAGCGGAGGTTCATATTGTTGTTTTTGATGATGTAAGTAAAGATGGTACATTAGCAATTGTAAATTCATTTAAGGACGACAAACGAATTCAATTAATTGTGAATAATCGTCCAACAGGAAGTGCTGCTAATAATTTTTTTGGAGCAATTAAATTTCTTGATGATGATTTTATTTCCCAATATGATTTTGTTTCATTTGCAGACCAAGATGATATTTGGTTGCCAAACAAATTACTTGCAGCAACTGAAAAACTAACTGAAGAAAATTCAAGTCTTTATTTTTCAAATCTGATTTTGTGGAATGAAAAGACTAATAAGAAATCAATAATTAATAAAAGTTATCCTCAGAAAAAGTATGATTATTTGTTTGAAGGAGGGAGTGCAGGTTGTACGTATGTGTTTACCAGTGATTTTTGTATTAAGTTAAAAAACACTTTGGAGGTCACTGATTATGAAAATTGGAAGTTCTTCTCTCATGATTGGTTTGTTTATTTTTTTGCAAGAGCAAATAATTATCAAATTTCCATAGATAACAATGCTTTTATCTTATATAGGATTCATGATAGTAATGTTCATGGACAATTAAATTCAAATTCATTTTTTGCTTTGACAGAAAGATTAAAAATGGTTCATCAGGGTTGGTATATTGAGAATATTAAAGGGTTTGTAGAATTGCTTCCGAAAGTATCAAAAGAGAGATACATTTACGAGTTATATTCAAAGAATGTTTTGACAAGGTTTTTTATTTTATTGAGATATAATTTTAGCTTAATGAGAAGTTCTAAAAAATTCATTCAATTTTTTATGGTCAGTATTCTTCCTGTAAAATTAAAGAAATAAAATGTATAGGTCCTTTTTTAAAAGAGTCATTGATTTTACAGCTTCATTTTTAAGTTTACTGATTTTTAGTCCGTTACTGCTATTTTGTACGGTAGGATTGTTTTTTTCGAACCAAGGTAAACCGTTCTTCTTCCAATTGCGTCCGGGAAAAAATGGAAAAATTTTCAAAATTATTAAGTTCAAAACCATGAACGATAAAAAGGATGTAGTTGGGAATTTACTATCTGACGATCAACGTTTGACAAAAATTGGAAAATTTGTTCGTAAAACATCATTAGATGAAATTCCTCAATTGATAAATGTTGTGAAAGGCGATATGAGTTTAATAGGACCACGTCCGTTATTACCAGAATATTTGCCTTTGTACGATGAAGAGCAAAGAAGACGTCATGAAGTGAAACCAGGTATAACAGGTTGGGCACAAGTAAATGGACGTAATGCTATCAGTTGGCCGAAAAAATTTGAGTATGATGTTTGGTATGTTGATAATATTAGTTTTGTACTAGATGTGAAAATATTTTTTTTAACTTTAAAAAAAGTATTCATTAGCGAAGGAATAAATATGGAGGGACAGGTTACAACAGAAACATTTAAAGGTAATTAATATGTATTTATTTGGTGCGAGTGGTCATTGTAAAGTGATAATAGATATAATTAAGGAAAATAATTTATTTGAAATTAAAGTAATAGTTGATGATGACCCAAAATTGGATGCTATATTTGGTATAGAGGTAATAAAATCAAATGATTTTAAATTTAATCTAGATGAAAATTTGTTTATTTCTATTGGAAACAATAGGATAAGAAAAATAACCACTAAAAAATATAAATTAAAATATCCTGTTTTAATTCATCCTAAAGTAATAATAGGTTATGATGTAACTATTGATGATGGAAGTGTAGTAATGGCAGGAGCCATTATAAATCCGGCTGTTGTAATAGGGAAACATTGTATTATAAACACAGGAGCAATAGTAGAACACGATTGTTTTTTAGAGGATTTTGTTCATATTTGCCCTAATGCTACTTTGGCTGGCAATGTGTTAGTAGGAGAAGGTAGCCAGATAGGAATAGGAGCTACAGTTATTCAAGGAAAAAAAATAGGAAAATGGGCTACTATTGGTGCGGGAGCAGTCATCATTAATGATGTTCCCGATTATGCAGTAGTAGTAGGAAACCCTGGGAAAATTATAAAATACAATAATGATAATGAATAACTCAAAAATATGGCTTTCTTCGCCACACATGGGAGGAAACGAACGCAATTTTGTACAAGAGGCCTTTGATACCAATTGGGTGGCTCCTTTGGGACCAAATGTCAATGGTTTTGAAAAAGATTTAGAGGAGTATTTAAATGATGAATCTCATGTAGGAGCAATGAGTTCTGGTACAGCGGCAATTCATCTAGGTTTAATATTGCTTGATGTTAAGTCTGGAGACGAAGTTATTTGTCAGAGTATGACTTTTTCAGCTTCAGCAAATCCAATATTATATCAAGGAGCAACGCCTGTTTTTATTGATAGTGAATCAGAAACATGGAACATGTGTCCAGTTTCTTTAGAAAAAGCAATTGTCGATCGAATTTCGAATGGAAAAAAACCAAAAGCTATAATTGCTGTTCATCTTTATGGTATGCCATATAAAGTTGAAGAAATACATGCTGTTGCTGCTAAATATGGTATTCCTGTTTTAGAGGATAGTGCAGAGGCTTTGGGAAGCCACTATAAAAATAAAAAATGTGGCACATTTGGAGATATAGCAGCACTTTCTTTTAATGGGAATAAAATTATTACAACATCTGGCGGAGGAGCAATTGTAACACAAAATAAAGAGACAAAAGACAAAGCTGTTTTTCTTTCAACGCAAGCAAGAGATAATGCGCCTCATTACCAGCATAGTGAGGTGGGTTTTAACTACAGAATGAGTAATATTTGTGCTGGTATCGGGAGAGGACAGATGGAAGTCTTAGATTCGCACGTACTTTTAAGAAGAAAAATGAACCAATTTTATGCCGATTATTTCGCAAATATTGATGGGGTTACTATTTTAAAAGAAATTGATAATAATTATTATTCTAATCATTGGCTATCAGCGATCATTGTTGACCCTAAAAAAACAGAAGGAAAAACTCGAGAAGATTTACGAATGGCCTTTGAAGCCGAAAATATTGAAAGTCGTCCATTATGGAAACCAATGCATTTACAGCCAATTTTTGAAAAATATCCTTACTATGGCGAACAAGTTTCTGAAGGTTTATTTCAAAATGGATTATGTTTACCGTCTGGTTCAAATTTGACAGATCAAGACAGATCAAGAATAAAAGATGTCTTAGATGTTTTTTTTAAATAAGAATAATTAAAAAAATAATACAGAATTATATAGTACCGTGAAAATAGAAAAAACATTTATAAAAGATCTAGTAATAGTAGAACCTACAGTCTTTGGTGATGAACGTGGTTATTTTTTTGAGGCCTACAGCAAAACAAAATTTAGTGATTTAGGTATTGATATTGAGTTTGTTCAGGATAATCAATCTTATTCAAAAAAGGGAACATTGCGCGGTTTACATTATCAAAATCCACCTTATGCGCAAACAAAATTGGTTCGTGTTTTAGAAGGTGAAATTATAGATGTTGCCGTTGATTTAAGAAAAAATTCTCCGACCTTTGGAAAATCTTTTAGCGTTTTATTATCAGCTGAAAATAAAAAGCAATTGTTAGTTCCGCAAGGTTTTGCCCATGGATTTTCGGTAGTAAGCGAAACCGCATCTGTAATGTATAAATGTGATGAGTTTTACAATAAAGATTCTGAAGGAGGAATAAAATTTGACGATCCATCGTTAAGTATTGATTGGGGAATAAGTTTAGAAGAAGCCATAGTTTCTGAAAAAGATCAAGTTTTGCCTTATATTGATAATTGCAATAGTTTATTTTAATGGGAAAAATTCTTGTAACAGGAGCAAACGGACAATTAGGATCAGAACTTAATGTTTTATCTTCAGAGTATCCGCAATATGAATGGTATTTTGCTGATAGAACAAAAATTACTTTGGATGATTTAGAACTGCTTCAAGTTCAATTAAACGAAATTAATCCTGATATTATTTTAAATTGTGGAGCTTATACCGCAGTTGATAAAGCAGAAGCCGAAAAAGAATTAGCTTTTACAGTCAATCATTTGGCAGTAGAAATAATTGCGAAATATGCCGAAAACAAAAAGGCAAAGTTAATTCACATTTCCACAGATTATGTTTTCGACGGATCTTCTTCGACAGCTTTGACTGAAGATGCTGAAACAAATCCGATTAATATATATGGCGCTAGTAAGAGAGCAGGTGAAATATCTTGTTTGAAAGAAAATTCAGACTCAATTATTATCAGAACATCTTGGGTTTATAGTAAATTTGGAAATAATTTTGTGAAGACAATGCAGCGTTTAATGCAAGAAAGAGAATCAATAAATGTTGTAAACGACCAAATTGGTTCACCAACGCATGCTGCTGATTTGGCGCAGGCAATTATAGAAATTATTCAATTTCCAAATTGGATTTCCGGAATTTATAACTATTCAAACGAAGGTGAAATAAGCTGGTACGAATTTGCGTTGAGTATAAAAGAATTTGGAGGATATGATTGTCAAATCGGAGGGATTCCTTCAGTATCTTATCCAACTCCAGCAAAGCGTCCAGAATTTTCACTATTAGATAAGAAAAAAATTAAAGAGGTTTATAATTTAAATATACGAGATTACAAGGATAGTTTAAAAAAAATGTTTATCTAATAAATAAGATGATTTGGTTTTCAAATACTAAGAGTTGAAAACTATGGAATGAAATCTAATAAAATATAGCGTAAAAAAAAAGAATTTATGAAAGGAATTATTCTAGCTGGAGGCTCAGGTACAAGATTGCACCCTTTAACTCTTGCGATGAGCAAGCAAATGATGCCAGTTTATGATAAACCAATGATTTATTATCCATTATCGACTCTTATGATGTCTGGAATTAATGAAATATTAATTATTTCTACTCCGCATGATTTGCCAAATTTTAAGAAATTACTTGGCGATGGTTCTACTTTAGGCTGTAAATTTAGTTATGCAGAGCAGGCTATTCCAAATGGTCTTGCACAAGCTTTTGTAATTGGAGAAGAGTTTATAGGTACTGATGATGTGGCTTTAATTTTGGGAGATAATATATTTTTTGGTTCAAATATGCAAGAACTTTTAAAATCAAATACAAAACCAAAAGGCGGAGTCGTTTTTGCATATCATGTTTCAGATCCTGAAAGATATGGTGTAGTAGAATTTGATGAAAACTTTAAAGCAATTTCTATAGAAGAGAAGCCAGAAGAACCAAAATCTAGTTATGCAGTTCCAGGATTGTATTTTTATGATAATTCGGTAGTGGGAATAGCTAAAAACATCAAACCAAGTGCAAGAGGAGAATATGAAATTACTGACGTAAATAAAGTGTATTTGGAAAAAGAGGCTTTAAAAGTTGGTATTTTAAGTAGAGGAACCGCATGGTTAGACACCGGAACTTTTAATAGTTTAATGCAAGCTGGGCAATTTGTTCAGGTACTTGAAGAAAGACAAGGTTTGAAAGTGGGGTGTATTGAGGAAATTGCCTGGAGACAAGGGTTCATAAACGATACTCAGCTTGAAGAATTAGCACTGCCTTTAGTCAAATCTGGATATGGCGCATACTTAATAGAATTTTTGAAACAAAAGAAAAAAGGTGTTAAAATTTAATTTACACGTGATAAATAATTTTTTAAAACCTTTAATTCGTATTTTTGTAAGTCATACAAAGTTTATAAAATTAAACTGAACCAAATTGAATACAGATAAGTCAAACCAAATAGCCTCTTTATTGCTTAATTTTTTCTCACCAAGAAATTTGAGAGCAAGTATTAATAACCTTAGTTACTTGCCAAGATGGATCATTATTGCAATAGATATAATGGTTCTGATTTTTGCATTTACATTTACTTATATGTTGTTTGAAGGTACGGCTTTAGGTTATATCATTACGTCTCAACATTTTTATTTTGTATCTAGTTTAATTGTCGTAAACGTTTTTTTCTTTTGGCTATTTAGAACTTATTCTGGGATTATTCGACATTCCTCTTATATTGACGCGATAAAATTGCTGTTTTCTCAAATGTCAGTTTTAGTGTTTTTTTTATTTTTTAATTTAGTTTTTGAATTATATACAGGACACAAAGCATTTCTAAATACGGCTCTTTTTATTAATTTAGTACTATCGTTTTGTGGTTTATTTTTATATCGTGTTATTGTAAAACAAACTTTTGAATTATACTTTTCAGAGAAAAGTAATTCTAAACTAATTAGAACAGTCATTTACGGAACTGATGCAAATGCAATTTCAGTCGCAAATGCATTGAAATTTGAAACCCCTTCACGATTTAAAATTGTTGGTTTTGTTGATAAGAATAATCAAAATGCATCTAAGCGAATGCTGGATTTGCCAATTTTGATTTTGAGAAAAAAATTGCCCGCTTTAATGCGTTCTGTAGCCGCAGAAGGAGTCATTATTGCCGATAAAAGTTTGTCTAAAGATGAGCAATTAATTATTGTTGATCAATGCTTAGAATTCAACTATAGAGTTTATACAGTTCCGCTTATTTCGGATTGGGAAAATCAAAAGGAGATTTCTCAAAAAGTAAAAAATATACAAATTGAAGATCTACTTGAAAGAAAACCAATTGTTTTAGATAGTAAATCAATTTCAAAACAATTAAAAGATAAAACTGTTCTTATTACCGGTGCTGCCGGATCAATTGGTAGTGAAATAGTAAGACAGGTATTAGGTTTCAATCCTAAAATGGTCATTATTTTAGATCATGCCGAAACACCACTTCATAATTTGTGTTTGGAAACCTTAGCAATAGGTTCTGCTTCAAAAATTGTTGCAGTAATCGCTGATGTAAAAAGTAAAAAGGCACTCGAGAAAGTTTTTAAAAATTATAATCCACATGTTGTCTTTCATGCAGCTGCATATAAACATGTTCCATTGATGGAAGAAAATCCTTCGCAGGCTATTTTGACAAATATTAAGGGGACTAAAAATCTAGCTGATTTATCGTGCAAATACCATGTTAAGAAATTTGTTATGGTTTCAACAGATAAAGCTGTTAATCCAAGTAATGTAATGGGAGCGAGTAAGCGTATAGCTGAAAAATATGTGCAGTCTTTGTATTTAAAAAATCAAAAAGAAAATACCGAAGTAGTAACAAAGTTTATTACAACACGTTTTGGGAATGTTTTGGGATCAAACGGATCAGTTGTTCCATTGTTTACAAAACAAATTGCAGAAGGAGGCCCAGTTACTATCACGCATCAGGATATTATTCGCTATTTTATGACTATTCCAGAAGCTTGTCAATTGGTTTTGGAAGCGGGTGCAATGGGTAATGGAGGCGAAATTTATATTTTCGATATGGGTAAACCGGTTCGTATTATTGATTTGGCAAAAAAAATGATCAAATTAGCCGGATTTATTCCAGACAAAGAAATCAAGATAAAAATTGTTGGTTTAAGACCGGGTGAAAAACTTTATGAAGAATTATTAAATGATACTTCTAAAACATTACCAACCTATCATAATAAAATTATGATTGCACAGGAAATTCAGGATGAATATGAAAATCTTCATACAGAGATTGATGAATTAATAGGTATCGCAGATTTTTATGACAATGATGATATTGTTGCTAAGATGAAAAAAATTGTCCCGGAATTTAAAAGTATGAATTCGGCTTTTGAAGTTCTGGATAAATAAAATTATAAGATAAAATTTACATATAATTCAAATATAAAAGAGTAAAAGGTGTTTTTTTTAAAACGCCTTTTTGCTTTTTTAGTGATTTTTAAACGAATAAAAATCTTGTTAATTAGAAGAATAATGTGGATTTTATTATTCATGAATAGATTTAAAATATATTTTATTAAATAAATAAAATTCCAGAGCATTAATTGTTAGGAAATATAAAAAATGAATACTACAAATAATACCAATCAATGGCTGTTTGAAATAACGCCAAAAAATAAGTTCTTCTCCTTAAATCTTAAAGAAGTTTGGCAATATCGAGATCTATTGTTTCTATTTGTTAAACGAGATGTAATAACAGTATATAAACAAACTATTTTAGGACCGTTATGGTATTTAATTCAGCCTTTGTTTACTTCTATAACATTTACTATAATATTTAATAATGTTGCAGGAATTAATACTGGATCTGTTCCTCCGTTTTTATTTAACTTAGCTGGAATTACAGTCTGGAATTATTTTACAGCTTGTCTTAATGGTACTTCGGATACATTTAAGGCCAATGCAGGAATATTTGGTAAAGTTTATTTTCCTAGAATTATCACTCCTTTATCGGTAGTAATTTCTACCTTGATCAAATTCGGAATCCAATTTTTGATTTTTATAGTCTTTTATATTTTCTATTATTTTAATGAAGCTAATTTATCGTTAAATAGTTCAGTCTTCTTTTTTCCTGTTTTAATTATTATCATGGGAATTTTAGGTCTGGGATTGGGAATGCTGATTTCTTCAATGGTAACAAAGTATCGAGATTTTAGTAATTTAATTGGTTTCGGTATACAACTGCTTATGTATTTATCAGCAGTTATGTATCCTATGGAATTAATAAAGCAAAAATTGCCAAAATATGGTTGGATCGTTGACTATAATCCTTTAGCATATGTAATTGAAACTAGTAGATATATGCTTTTGAATGTAGGTCAAATTTCAATTTTGGGATTAGTTTATACATTTGGAATAACAATTGTCATATTTTTTATAGGCCTTTTAGTTTTTAATAAAACAGAAAAAAGCTTTATCGATACTGTTTAGTTTTTTAGCTAAAAATCGCAATTCAAAATTTATAATTACATTTTACAATTGGAAAAAGATATTATTTTAAAAGCCGAAAATATTTCTAAACAATATCGTTTGGGACAAGTAGGAACTGGTACATTAAGTCATGATTTAAATCGATGGTGGCATCAAGTAAGAGGAAAAGAAAATCCATACTTAAAGATTGGAGATGTAAATGATCGTGCGACAAAAGGAACCTCTGATTACGTTTGGGCTTTACAGGATATTAATTTTGAAGTTGAGCGTGGAGAAGTTTTAGGAATTATTGGTAAAAATGGTGCAGGAAAATCTACACTTTTAAAAATATTATCTAAAGTCACCGCTCCAACAACAGGAAGCATAAAATCGCGAGGGAGGATAGCCTCTTTATTAGAAGTTGGTACTGGATTTCATGGAGAAATGACTGGACGTGAAAATGTCTTTTTGAATGGTGCGATCTTAGGAATGACAAAAAAAGAAATAGCTTCAAAAATTGACGAAATTATTGACTTTTCAGGCTGTGAACGTTATATTGATACTCCGGTAAAAAGGTATAGTTCAGGAATGACAGTTCGTTTAGCATTTGCGGTAGCAGCTTTTTTAGAACCGGAGATTTTAGTTATAGATGAGGTTCTGGCTGTGGGAGATGCTGAATTTCAGAAAAAAGCTATCGGTAAAATGCAGGATATCTCGAAAGGTCAAGGACGTACAGTTTTGTTTGTAAGTCATAATATGGCAGCGGTAAAGAGTTTATGTTCACGAGGAATTGTTTTGGAGAATGGAAAATTAGTTTTAGATAAAGATATTGATGCAGCAGTTTCTTATTATTTAGGTGGATCTGATTCTGAAAGGTCAAATAGTAAAAAATTTGACAATTTCGATAATCAAATATTTAGATTAAATGAAATTGGATTGCAAAATGTTGGAGAAAGCTATGATGATCCATTATTAGAAAATAAAAAAATTGAGCTAGTAACTAACATATTTTTAAAAGGGAATGATGCAGAGAGGTATCACATAACCTATCATCTTTATAATGACATGGGAGAACCTTTATTCTCTTTTTCTAATAGTAGTTCCGGAGAAATATTAAAAAAAGGAGAAAATATTTTGACTTGTACTTTTCCTGCAAATTTCTTTCAATCTGGTAGTTTTAGCTTAACAATTTTTGTTGTTGAAGATAAAAGGCAATCAATATTTAAATCGAGTGATATTATTCATTTTACAGTAATTGACGGAGGTCGAGAGCTGGGAGTTTATATGGGCAGAGAGCCGGGTTATATTAAACCCTTGTTTGATTGGAAAAATCAATAATTTACAAATCGTAGAGAATTTGCTAGCAAAAATAATTAAGTTGATTAACTTTTAAATGAACTTGAATAAGAACAATAAAGTAATTCATGTTTTTGATGATGATAAATTTATTGATCCGGCAATAAAATTATTTGAATCAGTCCATCCAGGAATTTCAGAATATTGGATTATTAAGAAACAAGGAGATGTGTTTCAATATGTGACTTCTACATTAGTTAAGACTTTTGATGCTTCTGATAAAGAAAATTTTAAAAGTTTTATAGGAAGAATAAATGAAATAGAAGATTCATATCCAATTGTTTTTCTCCATGCTTTAGATCAAACCAAGCAAAATATTGTGCTGGAGCTTTCTCAAAAGATCATTAAAGTATGGTTTATTTGGGGATATGATTTATATGGTAACTGGCCATTATTAAAGAATACAATATTTGAAAAAAATACCAAATCATATATTTATCAAGCTAAAAAGCCAAAAATAAAAAATAAATTAATTTTTAGTAATTCTAGCTTTTGGCTATTTAAAAATCTAAGGTTATTTAAATATCTTCTACCATCAAAGATAATAAATATCTTAGATGTGAATTTTAATACGGTTTTTTACAAAGCTGCTGCAAAAATTGATATTGTGGTTCCAGTTATTTTTGAGGAGTTTAAAATTATAAAAAAAATAGGACTTAAAGCTATTTATGCTCCATTTGCTTATGGAAGTATAGAGGGATTATTGGGAAATAAAATCTCTAATAATGTTTTAGGAAAAAGTAATATTTTAGTTGGTAATTCAGCAGATCCTTCGAATAATCATTTAGATATTTTTCTTAAACTATCACAAATAAATTTGGGTAATAAAAAAGTTTATGTTCCTCTTAGTTACGGAGGAAGCCAAGATTATATAGAATTTATAATTCGAAAAGGAAAGGAACTACTTGGATCAAATTTTATTCCTCTTACTGATTTTATTACTTTGCAAGAATACAACGAAATTTTACTGAGCTGCGGAGTTATTGTTTTTAATCATGTTCGTCAACAAGGAGTTGGTAATATTGTTACAATGGGATATTTTGGAGCGAGGATTTTTGTAAATTCTAAAAGTCCGGTTTATAAATCATTTAAGGATTCTGGAATTAAAATTTTTGATTTTAAAAGTTTAAAAGAAATAGATTTGGTTTCTTTAGATAAAAAAGAATATGAAATAAATAAAGAAAAGCTATTCAATCTATATTCAGAAGAAGCAGCTAAAAAGAAGATAGCAAAGTTGTTTGATATTGCTTGGGAAGTAAAAAATAAAAAAAAGCTAAACTAACAAAACATTCAGATATTCAAACGGAAATGTTTTTTATACAAAGTTTTATTAGATAATGGTTAACTTGAATTCTAAAGAGATATAGATGTTATTTTCAATACTAATAGCTAATTACAATAATGGACATTTTTTTAAAGATTGTTATTCAAGCATTCTTGACCAAACTTATCAAAATTGGGAAGTAATTATTATAGATGATTGTTCTACAGATGATTCGGTTACGGTTATTGAAAATATAATTAAAGGTGATTATAGATTTAAATTGTTTACCAATCCTATAAATCGAGGTTGTGGTTATACTAAAAATAGATGTGCACAATTAGCTACGGGAGAGATTTTAGGCTTTTTAGATCCTGATGATGCAATTACAAATGATGCTTTGCAAATAATGGTTGAAAAACATAAAACCAATCCAGAAGTTGCAATTATTACTTCTAAATATGATTTGGTAGATTTAAATATGAGTTTTAAAAATGTAAGCTCACACGGTTGCAGCATTCCATTAGGTAAATCTTATTTAACTTATGGAGAAGGAGCTCTAACCCATTTTGCTACTTTTAAAAGACAATGTTTTTTTAAATCTATTGGTATAGATTTTATAATGAAACGAGCTGTTGATCAAGATCTATATTATAAATTAGAAGAGCAAGGAAAGCATTTATTTATAGACAAAGTTTTGTATCATTATCGAATTCATGACAATAGTATTTCGACAAACGAAAACCTCTATAAAGCACAGTATTGGCATTTTTATACAATGATAAATGCCTACGAAAGAAGAAAGAGATTTAACCTTGCAATAGATAATTTTACAACATTGCAAATTAAAAAACTTAAGTCCAATTATTATTATTCAAGATTTGAAAGAGCTAAAACAAAGAATCAATTTTGTGTTAAATATTATTTCTTTTTTAAAAGTATAATTGCCTTTCCAAGATATAATATCAGGTTTAAATTGAAATCGCTTTTCGTATAGAGAACTAATTATTATGTATTTAAGAAATGCGTTTGTAATATAATTCGTGAAAATCTTTAGATGAATACATATAATTTGTCTTAGCAAAAGCTAATGATAATAAATAAAATTTTAATTTTTTTTTAATTAATGATAACTATAGTATATCCTTTTAAAAACAGAGAATTACAAAGAATCAAAAGATCTTTAGATTCTTTGGTTAATCAATCGAATAAGGATTTTGATGTGGTTTTTGTTGATTATGGGTCTGATTTTGAAATAGCAGCTTCGGTTAAAGAATTGTTGAAGCAATATGAATTTGTAAATTATATTTATTCTTTTCATAATAATCAACCTTGGTCTCGTGCTAAAGCGATTAATATCGGATTAAAATTTGTAAAAACAGAATATGTTTTTATTGCAGATATAGATATTATTTTTAATAAAAGATTCGTAGATGTTCTCTTTGAATTGAAAAATAAAAAAGATAATGTTTATTTCCAGGTTGGTTATTTAGATAAACATGAAAGTATTGAGATTAAAGAATTTGATAATTATGCTATCGCATCTAAAAGTATACCGGAAGGGCAAGGCTTATCATTATTCAAATTAGATTCATTATTGATGGTTGGAGGATTTGATGAGTTTTTTCATTTTTGGGGAGCAGAGGATGAAGATGTGCATTTAAGACTTCAAGAAGCTGGTTTTTCTTCAAGGTTTTATGATATTGAAATTTTACTCTTACACCAATGGCATAAAACTTTTGAGACTTTTGATAATAATAAATTATCAAGTGAACCTAGATTGTCAAATGTGTTTAATCTTAACAAACAAAAACTAAGGTTTAATCAAAATAATCACATCGAAAAACCTAACAATGAAAATTGGGGAAAATTAATTGCTGAAAAAGAGTTTCAGCTTTTAAATTCAAATAAGGAATCGGTTGTTTTATTGAATAAAAAACATGTGGTTGAAAATTTCCTGGATATTGTTTTGCCAAAAACTAATTCCAAAATTATTAATATTATTTTTCAGGAAGATCCTTATCAATTGACGTTGAGATACAAAATAAAGAAACTTCTTCGTATTAAAACTCAGGAATATTATTCCTTAAAACAAATTAATGATATGCTTTTAAAAGTTTTGGTAATTTATTATCAGGATTATTTATATAACTACCAGATTAGTTCTGATTTGAAAAGTATTCAATTAAAAATTAGTAAATAATTAATTTGATGTCAGAATTAATCTCCATAATAATCCCAACATATAATAGGGCTCATTTGATAAGTGAAACCCTTGACAGCATTTTGATGCAAACCTATAAAAATTGGGAATGTATTGTTGTTGATGATGGTTCTACAGATAATACCGCTGATATCTTAGCTGAATATATCGAAAGAGATAATAGATTTCAATATCATAAGAGACCCCAAGAAAGACCAAAAGGCCCAAATGCATGTCGAAACTATGGTTTTGAACTGAGTAAAGGTGAATATGTTAAGTGGTTTGATAGTGATGATCTGTTGGTCTTGGATGCTTTTGAAGTTTCAAGTAATTTTTTTTCAAAATTACCTGACTTAATCGTTTCATCATTAGAATTTATAGATTTTAATAAAAAGAAGATAGAAAAAACACACGTTTTCTTTTCTGAAAATACAATTGAAGATTATTTAGTGGGTAAAATATCATTCTATACTTTTACCCCAACATGGAAAAAGAGTTTTTTACAAAAGCAAACATATTTATTTGACGAAATGATCACAAATATGGATGATTGGGATTTTAATCTTCGAATGTTATATCAGGAACCTTCAATAATTTATATAGATCAGCCACTAATTGAATATCGTGTACATGAAGATTCTTTATCTCATGAAATAGCTAAACTTAATTTCAAAGAAATACAATCCGAATTTAAAGCCATCAGGAAACATTTATTACTGATTGAAGAGAACAAGAAAGCAGATTCAAGAGTTTTAAAAACATATTTAAAGAATCGGCATAAAATTGTACTTAGAGCTGCTTTGGTCGAGAATAATAAATATAAATTTTCTTATTTGAAAAGTCTTTTAATTTTAGAATTTCAGCTTTTTCAATATTTAGAAATAGTAAAAACAACAGTAGGATTTACTATCTACAGTCTTTTTAAAAAAGGTTACAAACTTTTATAATTGTTCAAAAATAATCTACTCTATGTCTAACTCATTTACAAATATTAAACTTTCAAAAGACAATCTTGAAAGTTATATTGTTCGAAGTGAAATCTTAAAAGCAGTGTCAAACGTATTTCCAATATTCGAAGGAGAAGTTTTAGATTCTGGTTGTGGTTCTATGCCATACAAAGAAATTATTCTTTCTAACCAAAAAGTAAAGAACTATGTAGGTTTGGATATTGAATCAAGCTTGGATTATGAAGGAGTTAGACCTGATTTTTTTTGGGATGGTAAAGTTATGCCTTTTGAAGATGCAAGTTTTGATGTCGTATTTTCTACCGAAGTTTTGGAGCATGTGCCAAATCCGGATCAATATTTAACGGAAGTTAAAAGAGTTCTTAAACCTGGTGGAATGTTCTTTTTTACAGTGCCATTTTTAATGTCTTTGCATGAAGTTCCTCATGATTATTACAGATATACTCCTTTTGCCTTAGAAATGATTTTTAAACGAGTTGGTTTTACATCCATAAAAATAAATCCAATGGGAGGTTATAATGCTGCTTTGGCACAAATGCTTGGCTTATGGGTAAATATGTATTTATGGGGAAGAAAAAAGAAATTGATGAGATTTATTGCAAAACCTATCATTAATTTTTTATACAAAAAAGACAAGGCAGCATCAAATTTTAATAAATCTACGATGATTGTAGGTCTTTCCGGAACAATTATAAAACCAATGAATTAAGAATGAAAATACTTTTAATTTCTATGTCGTCTATTCATGCTATTCGTTGGATAGAAAATTTAAAAGATACTTCTTATGAATTGTATTGGTTTGATGTTATAGGAAAAGGTAAGTTAGAAACATTAGATTCCGTAAATCAATTTACAGATTGGAAGAAGAGGAAAGTACCGCATATAAAAGGAGAATATTTTTTAAGTAAAAAAGCACCATTTCTCTATGAAAAAATTCTGCCCTTTGTTGAAGTAACAGCAAATGAAGAATTAGAAAGAATAATTTTAGAAATTCAGCCAGATATAGTTCATAGCTTTGAGATGCAAAATTGTAGCTATCCCATTCTTAAAACAATGAAAAAGTATCCTAAAATAAAATGGCTATATTCTTGTTGGGGAAATGATCTGTATTATTTTCAGCAGTTTTCATCACATTTAAAAAAAATAAGGCAAGTTCTGCAAAGAGTTGATTTCTTACACACAGATTGTCAGCGAGATTTTATTTTGGCCAAAAAACATGGTTTTTCCGGAGTCCATTCAGGGGTTATTCCAGGTGGAACAGGGTATAAGTTAAATGAGTTACAATCTTATAAACTTCCAATTTCAGAGCGTAAAATAATTTTAGTAAAGGGTTACGAGCATATTCTTGGAAGAGGATTAAATATCATAAAGGCATTACATACTATTCAAGATCGAATTCAAGACTATGATGTGACTGTATTTGGGGCACATAATGAAGTAATTGACTATATAAAATCAAATCAATTGAATTTTAAAGTTTATGACAGACATGAACTTTCGCATCATGAATTGATGCAGTTGATGGGAAAATCGTTATTTTATATTGGTAATAGCATTTCTGATGGAATGCCTAATACACTTTTGGAGGCAATTGTAATGGGAGCATTTCCAATACAGTCAAATCCAGGCGGAGCAACCGAAGAAATAATTACAAATGGAGTAAATGGGTTTTTAATCGAAAATCCAGAATCAGTTTCTGAAATTAAAATGCTTATTTTGCAAGCCATTTCTAATTTTCAAATGGTAGAAAAAGCAGCGATTGAAAATGAAAATATAGTAATGCAAAGATTAGATTATTCAAGTAATAGAATAAAGGTTATAGATATTTATAAGAATATTTTAGCATGCGAGTAGGTTTTAATCCACATAAAGATAAAGTTCAGGAAACATCAGATTATTATCATCAGATTATTATTCCTGTTTATATACCTAATCAGGACGATTATTTTAAAGATGGTTTTGAGATTTTGAAACTATGTCTCAAATCCCTTTTTGCTACAATTCATGATAAAACCTTTATTACAATTGTAAATAATGGCAGTTGTGAATTGATAAAGAATTATTTGGACAATTTATATGTAGAAAATAAAATTCAAGAGATAATTCACACCTTTAATATCGGAAAGCTAAATGCGATTTTAAAAGGTATTTCTGGGAATAAATTTTCTTTAATTACTATTTCAGATTCAGATGTGCTTTTTTTAGATAATTGGCAAAAAGTAACCTATGATGTTTTTGAAAATTTTCCTAAAACAGGTGCTGTATGTCCTACACCATCTTCAAGATCTTTAAGATCTAATACGGCAAATATATATTGGGATTTATTTTTCTCTAAAAAATTAAAATTTACAACTGTTGAGAACCCGGAAGCATTAAAGAAATTTGCACATAGTGCCGGAAATATTGATTTTTATAATTCTGTTCAATTAAAAAAATACCTCACAATAACAAATCAAGATAAAAAAGCAGTTGTTGGAGCAGGGCATTTTGTTACAACTTACAGAGCTTCTGTTTTTGATAATTTACAAGATCGATATACAAATTACAAACTTGGAGGAAATAGCGAATCTAAATTTTTGGATATTCCAGTTGTTAGAAATGGTTTTTGGAGATTATCTACTTCCAACAATTATGCTTATCACATGGGAAATGTTATAGAAGATTGGATGTTTGATGAAGTCTCTAAAATAGAACAAAATCATAAAGAGTATACAGGTGAATTAAAATCGATTAAATCAGAATCTTCTTTTTCTTATTTTATTAAAAGCAGACTTTTTGCCAAGTTCATATTGAATAAAAAAATCATGAAATACTTTTTAATCTGGAAAGGACTCTCAAAACAGGAGGCAGTCACTTATTTGTAAATTGATGGAGAAAATGGAGAATAAAATTAAGATAGCTTATCTTATAACCGCTTATCACAGTTACGATCATCTTAAAAAGTTAATTTCGGCACTTACAGATAATAATGTGTTTTTCTATATACACATTGATAAAAATTCTGTAATGCCAACAAATTTGGATGATTTTAATAACATTAAGTTTATTAAAAGACATAAAGTTTGGTGGGCTGGCTGGTCACATCAAAAAGCTATACTTAATTTAATGGCAGAAGCTTTTAAAGAGAATTATAATTATTATGCTTTAATAAGCGGTAGTGATTATCCCATTAAAAAGAATGTTTTTTTATATTCAAAATTAAATGAGGGCGGCGAATTTATTAGCATAAAAGAAGGATTCCCGTCCGAGATGAAAAAAGGCTGGGTAACAAAATTTTATTTTGATTTGTTTTATAGAAGAAAACCAAATAAGCCAATTTGGATAAAAATTCTATTAAGAATAGAAAAGAATATTAGCTTATATTTTCCTAAAAAGAATTTTCCGTTTCAAAAAGTTTTTTTTGGACCAACTTGGTGGATTCTAAGTCATTCAACACTTGGCTATATATTAGAATTCTTAGATTCTCATCCAGAATATGAACGTTTTTTTAGAAATTCATATTGTTCCGAAGAGATTTTAATACCAACCATTATCGGAAATTCTGACATTGGTAATTTAAAAGGTAATTTAACTTACGTAGACTGGTCAGTTGATCCAGGTCCGGCTTATATATCTGAAAAGCATCTTAAGATATTTGAGAGCAATTTTGTAAACAATGAATTGGGAGATAATGAATCTTTTTTTGCCCGAAAATTTAAAAATGATAGTCAGGAACTTTTACAACAAATCGATACCAATCTAAGATCTTAATTTTTATGCTAACTATACTTTATCCTTATCGCAATAGAGAAACGGAACGCGTTAAACGTTCTTTAGATTCTTTAATCGAGCAAACCAATCATGATTTTAAAGTGATTTTGGTAGATTATGGTTCTAACGTTTCTTCGGCTTCTGAGATTAAAAAACTGGTTTCATCTTATACTTTTGCAACATATATTTACAATTTTTCAGAACTTCAGCCTTGGTCAAGAGCCAAAGCTATAAATATTGGATTAAGAAATGTTACAACAGATTATGTCTTTACAGCAGATGTGGACATGATTTTTAGCCCCAATTTTATTGCAAAGTTACAAGAGTTAAAAAATCCATTAAAAGCTTATTATTTTAAAGTTGGTTTTTTGAATGAGAAAGAATCTCTGACTATAAAACCATTTGATAATTATACTGCCGATTTTAGCAGCGGAGTTGGTGCGCAAGGATTATCGCTGTTTTCTATCGAACAAATTAGAAAAATTAACGGTTATGATGAGTTCTTGCATTTTTGGGGAGCTGAGGATATTGATATTCATAATCGATTAGAAAGGATAGGTGTAGAAAGTGTTTTTTATAATACTGAAATTTTAATGCTTCATCAATGGCATAAAAGTTATCGGAGAGAAGAAACAGAGATTCTTGCAAAAGATTTACAACTAACAAATGTGGTTCAAATAAATCATCATCATTTGTTATTCAACAATGAAAACGAAAAGGCAGCAGTAAATAATGAAAATTGGGGGAATGAATTTTCAGCATTAGATTTTCAAGAATTAAAACAAGATCAGACGCAAAAAATATTGCTTAATAAAGTAGATGTAATAACTCACTTTTTATTTTATGAATTGGCAAATTTTAAAAACGGAATTCTCAATATTAGTTTTATAAAAGATGATTTTCAAGGCTCTTTAAAATATAAAATAAAGAAATTACTGAGAAAAAAAGTTCCAAAATACTATTCTCTAAAAGAAATTAACGACATGATTTTACTTCATATAATTTCATTTTATCATACTTCTCCATACACTTATGAAGTCAGTGATGATTTAAAAAAAATTACTTTTAAAATAAAAAAATAAGAAAGATTTAAATTTTATTATTTTTACGCAAATCCTGATAAAATGCCTCAAGTAATTCTGATTTCACAAGTTCCTTTGCCCTATTCCAAAATTGGAAGCTGGACAACTTTATATCATAATTATTTAAGTAATAATCATAAAGTCGACTATATTATTTGTGAGAAACCAGAACGATTATATCCTGAAATTCAATATCAATTAGTTTCTGATACTTTCGAATTAAAAATACAAAAGAAGATTTCCAAAAATCCATATTTAGGTTATTTTAAAGCTCTTGCTAAAATTCTTGAAAAAGAAGATAAATTCATTATTCAAATTGTAGATAATTTTGGAATTGTAAAACCACTTATTGAATTTTTGGAAAAGAACGGAAAGAGAAAGCAATGTTTTCTTCAGTTTTTTTATCATGGATTTCCACCGTTTTACGAGAATTTTACCGGAAGATGGTTTTTTGAAAATATTGATGAAATGGTTTTATTAACCCACGATTCCTATAAAGTACATAAAGAGTATTATACTATTTTACCAACAAAATTTTCAGTACTACATAACGGAATTGATACTTCAAAATTTCACAAAATATCAATTGAAGAAAAGGCAATATTAAAAACCAAGCTGAATATTACCAGTAAAAAAGTATTTGTCTGGTGTTCGCAAGACCGTCCAAAAAAGGGATTAGAAATTATTCTGAATGTATGGAAAACAATCTATACTCAAGATAAAGATATTAGTTTACTAATAATTGGAGCAAATCGAGACGTAAAAATCGATGGAGTTTCTTTTTTAGGAAAGATTCCTAATGATGATTTACCTCAATATTATCAAATTGCCGATTGTTATTTGTTTTCTACTCTTTGTCACGAAGGTTTTGGAATGAGTTTAATTGAAGCCTTACATTGTGGTTGCTATTGTATCGCTTCTGCAAATGGTGGAGTTCCAGAGGTTTTGCAATACGGAAAACTTGGAAAATTAATTGAAAAACCAAATTTTATAGAAGATTGGATTGAAGCAATACAAGAATTTTTGTATCAGGATGGGCACAATAATTTTACTATTCCTGAAAATTTATATTCCATGCAAAATTGGAACAAGACTATGAATACAATAATTGAAAATGCTAAAAAGAGCTTGAGCTAATGAAAACAATTGCTATAATTCCGGCACGTGGAGGCTCAAAACGGATTCCTGAAAAAAACATTCAGATTTTTGATGAATTGCCTTTATTAGCGCATTCTATTATTTATGCCCAAAAGAATAAAACACTAATCGATGAAATTTATGTCTCAACAGATGACGTCGAGATAAAAAAAATTGCATTACAATTTGGTGCGAAAGTCATTGATAGACCAGCATCAATTTCAGGAGATTTAGAACCTACTATTTCGGCAATTAAACATGTTTTGGAATCTATTGATAGCAGTGATGTCGAAAATGTAGTTTTATTACAAGCCACAAATCCGTTGCGACCGGATAATTTGTTGAATGAAGCTTTTGAGATTTATAACAGTAAAGGTTATGATAGTTTGTTTACTGTTTCAAGGAATCATCAGAAATTTGGAAAAATAATAGAAGGCAAATATCAACCTTTCAATTATAAAATTGGGCAAAGAAGTCAGGATTTAGAACCACTTTTTTTTGAAAATGGATTATTATATATTACAAAAACGCACTTGATTATGAGTGATATTGTAATTTCAGAAAATGCTTTTCCACTAGAAGTAGAGCATGCTTTTGCAAAAGTTGATATTGATACTTTTGAAGATTTAGATTACGCAAGATTTATAAGCAAAGCGCAAAATGACAAAGAATAATATTTATTTTCCTAATCTTAATGGTATTCGATGCATTGCTGCTTTAATGGTTATAATAAGTCATCTGGAATTAAACAAAAGTTATTTTAATTTAGAAAATCACTTTCATGAAGTAAGACATTTAGGAAGATTAGGAGTGTCCTTATTTTTCGTTTTGAGTGGTTTCTTGATTACGTATTTGTTAATAAAGGAAAAAGAAGTAAACGGCAAAATCAAGATATCTTTTTTTTACTGGCGAAGAGTACTTAGAATTTGGCCTTTATATTATTTTATAGTTTTACTTTCGTTGTTTATTCTTCCAAAAATAAGTCTCTTCCATATTCCAAATCTTCATTTAGATTTTGATACTAATTCTCAGTTTTTTTTAGTTTGTCTTTTATTTATTTGTTTTTTATCAAATCTGTTAATTAGTATTAAAATAGTTCCTTTTGCTACACAAACCTGGTCGATTGGTACAGAAGAACAGTTTTATTTTATTTGGCCACTTCTGATAAATAAAATTTCAAATCTTAAAAATTGGTTTTTATTTATAATAGTATTTTATAATGTTTTATTGCTTTTATTATCTCTTTCATTTTTAGACGGAATAAAATATATCATGATAATCCGGGATTATAGCGCTTCAATTCAATTAGATTCTTTAACAATTGGAGCATTAGGAGCCTATTATCTTCATAAGAATCACCATTTCATAAAAAGAATTGCAAACGATGTGAGTTTTGTTTTAGCAATCTTAATTTTAATGTTGGCCTTAGTATATAATTTTCAAGTGCCATATTTCAATTCTTCATTTTATGCAGTTTTGTTCATAACAATAATCCTTAATTTAGTTTACAACAAAAGGCTTTTAAAAGTTTTAGAAATTAAACCTTTTACATATTTAGGCAAAATTTCATACGGACTATATATGTATCATCAGATTATGATTGTATTGTGTATAAACATTCTTTTGAAATTTGATTTTGTAAATACAATCACACTTTATATACTTTCAATAATTAGTACAGTAATAGTTGCGGGATTATCTTATGAGTTTTTAGAAAAACCTTTTCTTAAGATGAAGTATAAATGGTCGATTTTTAATACTAGTACAAATCCAAAAACAGTTAATAATATAAGCATATAATTTTATGAATCCATATATTGAAATAGCAGGCCGAAAAGTTGGGGCAGATTACGCGCCTTTAGTAATTGCCGAGATAGGAATTAATCATGAAGGATCACTAAAAGTGGCTAAAGAAATGGTTGATGCAGCGCAAAGAGCAGGTGTTGAGGTAGTAAAACATCAGACACATATTGTAGAGGATGAAATGAGTGGAGCTGCAAAAAAAGTAATTCCCGGAAATGCAGATGTTTCTATTTATGAAATAATGGAGCGTTGTTCTTTAAATGAAGCTGATGAACTTGAACTTAAAAATTATGTAGAAAGTAAAGGCATGATTTTTATTTCGACACCATTTTCTCGTGCAGCAGCAGAAAGGCTTAAGAAATTTGATATTCCTGCTTATAAAATTGGTTCAGGTGAATGTAATAATTACCCTTTGCTGGAACACATTGCTTCTTTTGGAAAACCAGTTATTTTAAGTACCGGAATGAATACCATAGAAAGTGTTCAGAAAGCAGTGGCAATTTTTGATAAATACAATGTACCAGTTGCATTATTACATACCACTAATTTATATCCAACACCAATTCATTTAGTAAGATTTGGTGCGATGACGCAATTACACGAAGCATTTCCAGATAAGGTTTTTGGACTAAGCGATCATACTTTAAATAATAATGCCTGTTTAGGAGCAGTTGCTTTGGGAGCAAGTATTCTTGAACGCCATTTTACAGATCATATGCAGCGAACAGGTCCGGATATTGTATGCAGTATGGATGAAAAAGCTTGTCAGGAATTAATTATTGGTTCTGCCGAAATTGCTCAAATGCGCGGTGGATCTAAGGAACCTGCAAAGGAAGAGCAAGTTACAATCGATTTTGCTTTTGCTACAGTTTGCACAATTACTCCAATTAAAAAAGGAGATGTTTTTACAAAAGAAAACATTTGGGTAAAACGTCCGGGAACAGGTAAAATATTAGCAGAACATTTTAATGATCTAATAGGTAAAACTGCGACACGAAATATAGAGAATGACGAACAATTAACTTGGGAGGATATTCAATAAAATAATAATGAAAAAAATCCTTTTTTTAACCGGAACCCGGGCTGATTTTGGAAAAATTAAATCATTGATTTCAATTCTTGAAAAGCAAGAAGAGTTTGAAGTTTTTGTATTTGTAACAGGCATGCATTTGCAAGAGGAATATGGTTATACTTTAATTGAAATCGAACGTTGCAATTTTAAAAACATTCATGTATTCGAAAATTATACCCACGAAACCACAATGGATTTAACGCTTGCTAAAACTATTGAAGGCTTGTCAGGTTATTGTAAAGATATTAATCCGGATATGATTGTGGTTCATGGAGATCGTGTTGAAACACTTGCAGGTGCAATAGTTGGTTCCCTTAATAATATTCTTGTTACACATATAGAAGGAGGCGAAATATCCGGAACTGTAGATGAATTGATCAGACATAGCGTGAGTAAATTAAGTCATATTCATTTTACCTCAAATGCCGAAGCTAAGAAACGACTTTTGCAAATGGGCGAAATTCCCGAATCTGTTTTTGAAATTGGTTCGCCGGATATCGATATTATGTTTTCGGATCAATTACCGCAACTTGACATTGTTAAAGAATATTATCAAATTGATTTTGATCAATATGCTATTGTCATGTTTCATCCGGTTACAACCGAGTTTAAGCATATGCAAAAATATGCAGACGATTTTGTAAGTTCATTACTTAGTGATAATCATAATTATGTTGTTATTTTTCCAAATAATGATTTAGGAAGTCAGTTTATTATTGATGCTTACAATAGAATAAAAGATAATTCAAGATTTAGGATTTTTCCATCATTGCGATTTGAATATTTTCTTACGTTATTAAAAAACAGCCAATTTATAATTGGTAATAGTAGTGCAGGAATTCGCGAAGCTCCTTATTACGGAATTCCTATTATAAACATTGGTACCAGACAAAATAACCGCTCAGTTCATGCAGATATTGTAAATGTAGACTACACTTTTGATAGTATTAAAGAAGCATTGTCGATAATTGATACCCATCATGTTCAGATTTCGGATGCAGAATATGGAGATGGAAATAGTACACAATTATTTCTGGAATCACTTTTAAAAAACGATCTTTGGCAACTCAATCACCAAAAACAATTCAGAGATAGTTAGATGTTAACAGTCAGTAATTACCACTATATCAGAAATAATTTTGATACCAAATATCCAAGTATATTTGGCGTAACTCCATTAAAATTTAAAGAGCAATTATTGTTACTTAAAAATGAAGGAGATATTATTAAACCAAAAGAATTGCTAAACGATATAGATGGAATATTGCAATCTTCGGAAAATAAGTTTTTAATTACTTTTGACGATGGATTGAAAGAGCAGTTTGATTTTGCAATCCCTATTTTAGATGAACTTGATATTCAGGCAATATTTTTTGTTAACTCAATGAATCATCAAGAAAAAAAGGTGAGTACAGTTCATAAAATTCATCTTCTAAGATCGATTATTTCTACTTCTGAATTTTTAGAGAAAATTTATAATATTGATGGTTTTAGTTTTTCCAATTCCGAAAAAGAAAAAGCTGAGGCAACATATATTTATGATGATAAAAATAGTGCCGTTCTAAAATATATTCTGAATTTTAAATTGACTTTCAATCAACAAGAAAAAATTGTTAAAGAGTTGTTTGATATCTATTTTAATGAGGATGAGGTTTTATCTTCATTATATATGTCAGAATCTAATATTAAAGAACTGGCAAAAATAAATTGTCTGGGAAGCCATACACATAGTCATTGTCCGTTAGGTTTGCAGACTCCGGATGTTATTAAATTTGAATTAGAAAATTCAAAAACATTTTTGCAAAAATTAACCAATTCAAATATAGATATGGTATCATATCCATACGGAACTCCGGAAACGTGCACAAATGAGGTTGCTGCCTTTGCAAAAGAAGAAGGATACCAAATAGGATTTACAACAAAAAGAGGGAAAAATACTTTTACAGAAAATCAATTACTATTAAATAGATTTGACTGTAATGATCTTCCCGGAGGTAAAAATTATAGATAGATAAATATTATGATAACTAGAGAAGCTACAATCGAAGATTGGGATATCTTATTAACTTTTTTTAAAATTATATATAGAGAGAATCATCCTCTTCATCAAAAAGAGTTTTGGGATTGGCAATATGGAGATGAAAAATATGGACGCTCTTTTATTTGTTTAAATGACAAAGGTGAAGTAGTTGGACATGTGGGAGCTAATTTTGGTGGAGGTTTAGCATGGATTATAAATGTATATCTAAACGAAGAATGCCGAGGAAAAGGTATTTTAGGTAAATTATATGAACTGGCAAGACAATATTATCCCTTAGCGGCTACTGCAGCAAATGCAGCAGGATTAGGATTGTATAGAAATATGCGCTGGATTCGTTACTATGATTTGGTTAGATATGTAAAAATAAATCCCAATTGCGAGGTAAAAACAATTGATAACGTTTGTAAAGAGATTACAGTTGATGTTGATCATCTGATACAAAAAGAAACACATTATTTTAAGCAGCCATCCTTAAAAGGAATCGTTCTTAGTGATGGTTCTACAGCTGTTAGTCAGGAGAATGTTGGAGGATTGAGAGTTGTAGATGTTAATAATCTTCAGAAATTGGAAGAAGAAGCTTGGTCATTAGGCTATTTATGGATAGATTATATAACATCCTGGAATGATTTAAAAGTTAAAGATTTAGAGAAAAATAATTGGGTATTAGATCATGAAAGTATCGTGCCATGGAGGTTGAATCCTCTTGAGGAAAATTATTTTTGTGATATTACTTTTCTTTCAGAACTTCCTTTAGATAATGAATTTATAGTACATAGATCCTATTCTGACCACGGAAGAATAGGTAGTTTAAAATAAAAAAATGCAAAATAAAAAAATACTCATCTTTCTTCCTGACGGAATTGGTCTACGTAATTTTGCTTATTCTAATTTTTATAATGTAGGTCAAAATGAAAATTTTGAAGTTACTTTTTGGAACAATACGCCTTTTAATTTGACAGAACTGTCTTTTAAAGAAATCAAAATTGAAAGTTCAAAAAGTAATATATTAACGGAAGTTTATAAAAATGCAAGGAAAGAAATTGAGCTCAATTTAAATATAAAAAAAACGAACGATAAGGTTTATGATTCTTATCGATTTCCTTTGCCATATAAAGGGATAAAGAAAACACTAAAAAGTGTCGCAATACGCTTTCTAACCTTTGCTTATTCAACAGATAGCGGACTTATTAAAATAAGGAGAAAAATAGCTCGATTAGAAAAGAAAACACTTTATTATTATCAAAGTATAAAAACTTTGAAACAAGAAAATCCGGCAATAGTTTTTTGTACTAATCAACGTCCTTTAACTGCAATTGCACCAATATTAGCAGCAAGAGATTTAGGAATTCCAACCGCTGCATTTATCTATTCATGGGATAATTTACCTAAAGCGATGATGGTAATAGAAACCGATTATTATTTTGTATGGAGTGATCATATGAAACAAGAATTGTTGTTTTATTATCCATATATCAAAGAGGAAAATATTTTTGTTACGGGCACACCTCAATTTGAAATTCATTTTGATAAAGAAAGGTTACTTTCCAGAGAAGACTTTTTCCAGCAAAATGAGCTTGATCTAACAAAAAAATACATTTGTTTTTCCGGAGATGATGTTACCACAAGTCCTGATGATCCTAAATATTTGGAAGACGCCGCGCTGGCAATTCAGAAATTGAATGATAAAGGATTTAATTTAGGAATAATTTTTCGAAGATGTCCGGTAGATTTTTCGGGACGTTATGATGAGGTTCTAAAAAAATACCCAGATATACTCAAAGCAATTGATCCATTATGGAAGCCATTTTCATCTTCTTGGAATACGATTTTACCAACAAAAGAAGATGATTATCTCTTATCTAATTTAGCAGAACATTGCGAAATGGTTTTAAATCTAGGTTCTTCTATGGTTTTTGATTTCGTTTCTCATGAAAAACCATGTGGTTATTTTCGTTACAATCAAAAAGTACAATTAGATAAAACCTGGGACATTTTTAAATGTTACAGATATGTACATTTTAGATCGATGCCCGCTAAAGATCCGGTTTTCTTTATGGACGACCCGGATTCAATTTCAGATGCAATAGAAAAAGTATTAAAACAAGATGAAGAAATTCTTATAAATACTAAGAAATGGTTTGAAAAAATTAATCAGCATCCGCCACAACTTGCTTCTCAACGTATATTTGAAGCTATGAAAAAAATAATTGCATAAATTTTGAGTCCAATCTCATTAAGATAGCAAGTAAATGCACCATTATTATCTAATATTGATTTTACCATATGTTTTTTAACTCTCTGGCTTTTGCCATCTTTTTACCAATCGTTTTTTTCTTGTATTGGTTCGTTTTTAATAAAACAAAAAGCACTCAAAATGCTTTATTAATTGTTGCCAGCTATTATTTTTATTCTTGTTGGGATTGGAGATTTTTATTTCTGTTGGTTTTTTCTACTTTTTTGGATTACTATACAGGAATTCAAATTGAAAAAGGAAAAACAGAACGAAATAGAAAATTTTGGTTTTGGCTTAGCGTTTTGACCAATTTAGGATTTCTGGGAGTTTTTAAATACTACAATTTTTTCGCTTCATCATTTGCAGAACTATTAAATAATGTTGGTTTTAAAGCGAGTCCAATTTTGCTTAATGTAATTCTTCCGGTTGGAATTTCATTTTATACTTTTCATGGATTATCATATGTTATCGATATTTATTATAAACGAATAAAAGCCGAATATAACTTTGTAGATTATTCATTATTTGTAAGTTACTTTCCGTTATTAGTTGCAGGACCAATCGAGAGAGCAACGCATTTACTGCCTCAGGTAAAAATAAAAAGAGAATTTGATCTTCAGATGGCTAAAGATGGCGTATGTCAGATTATTTGGGGATTAGTAAAAAAAGTAGTTATTGCAGATACTTGTGCTACTTATGCCAATGCTATTTTTGATCATTATACAGGTATGAATTCGTTCTCTCTAATTTTGGGTGCAATTTATTTTGCCTTTCAGATTTATGGAGACTTTTCAGGATATTCAGATATTGCACTTGGAGTTTCAAAACTATTTGGTTTAGATTTACTCAGAAACTTCAATTACCCTTATTTCTCAAGAGATATTGCAGAGTTTTGGCGTCGTTGGCATATTTCACTTTCTTCCTGGTTTAGGGATTATCTTTATATTCCTCTTGGAGGAAGTAAAGGCGGACTTTGGATGAAAATCAGAAATACCTTTATTATTTTTGTTGTGAGTGGTTTTTGGCACGGAGCTAACTGGACTTACCTCGCTTGGGGTTTCATAAATGCGCTTTACTTTTTGCCATTATTGTTGTCCAATAGTAACAGAAACAATATTGATGATGTGAAAATTTCTTGGAATTTTGATTCAGTAAAAGTGATGTTGAGTATTCTTTCGACTTTTTTAATTACTTGTGTTGCCTGGGTGTTTTTTAGAGCAAAAACTATTACTGATGCTGTTTTATATTTAAAAAGAATCGTTACCAATAGAGATTTTGGTTTTCAATATTTAGACAATGAACGTTACAGTTATGAGTTGTTGGCACTGGTAGGATTGTTTGTTTTGGTTGAATGGAATAGTCGCACTAAAACAGAACCTCTTTCAGGTAATAAGAGTACATTAAAAATTGCACTTGCAATACTTGCAATTATGGCTTTTGGTACATTTTCGGATTATAAGGAATTTATATATTTTCAATTTTAATGAAACGTTTTTTAATTTATATTACTAAAATTTTTACAGTAACAATTTTAGTTGCAGTTGTTTTAGACGGAATTTATACTGCTGTTTTTTTACAAACAAAAAACAGGGGGAAAATTGAAGATGTATATAACTCAAAACCTAAAAAATATGATGTAGTTTTTTTAGGATCTTCCCGAGCCAACAATCATTTTGTTGCACAAATGTTTGAAGATAAAGGATTAAAGTCTTTTAATTATGGAATGAGCGGCGGACATCTATTTGAAGCATCGTTGCTTTTAAAACTTATGATCGAAAGAAAATATGTTATAAAGAATGTCATTTTAGAAGCCGATTTAAATTTATCAAACGAAGACGAAGCAGAAGGAATCTCAGCTTTGTTTCTGCCTTATATCCATAACTCTGAAACTATAAAAGAGCATTTTTCGAAAGAAGACAATTTTAAGGAATTGTATTATATTCCTTTTTACAGATATATTAAATACGGTACCAAAATAGGATTTAGAGAAACATTATTTGCGGCGATCCATAAAAAGACAAATAGTTTAGATAACTTGGGATATTATCCATTGCAAAAACACAAAAATGGCAATATGAAAAATAATATTGTAAATCTAAAACTACTTCCTCATAATAAATATTATGAAGAGATTAAAAATATTTGCAAGGCCAACAACATTAATTTTATCGCAGTAATGACGCCAATGTGCGAAAATGTTGTTGGAATGAATTATTTTGATAAAGTAAAAAAAGCATATCCCGAAATCCATAATTATGAAAATGTAGTAATCGAAAATAAATATTTTTCTTCTTGTGGTCATATGACTGATGAAGGTTCAAAAATTTTTACGGCTAAAATTCTAAAAGATTTTTTTCAGAAATAACGTAGCATTTTAAGTATTCTATAATTTTTAATGATGAAAAATTTTTTGTTTTTTGTGCTCAAAATATTGATTTTGACTCTTACGATTGCAGTAGTTTTAGATTTGATTTATTCAAAGGCTTTTTCTGTTTCAAAAAATAGAGGAAAAATAGGGTATATATTCAATTCAACTCCAAAAGATTATGATGTTGTGATATTAGGCTCATCCAGAGCCAATAATCATTTTGTGACTCAAATGTTTGAAGATCGTGGGTTGGTAACTTTTAATTTTGGAATGCAAGGTTCTAAGTTATTTGAGTCTGATTTAGTTTTAAAGCTACTATTGGAAAAGAAAAATAAAATAAAAAATTTAATTATTGATGTTGATGTAACCTTAAGATCAAGAAATAATTCTGAAGCTACAATTTTAAAGTTTTATCCTTATTTAAAATCTTCTTCAGCAATAAAGACACATTTCAGGCTTTTACCTGATTTTAATGCAAATTATTATATTCCATTTTATAGGTATTTAAAATACGAAACTAAAATTGGTTTTAGGGAAATGTTTTTTTGTACTATTAATAAAAAAAGCAAGGAGCTAAATTATGGAGGATATCATGCTTTAGAAAAAAGTCAAAGAAGTTTAGAAGAGAATTTGTCTAAGACTGATCCTGTAAAAAATCAATACTACGAAGAAATAAAGCAAATTTGCAAGGCAAATAAAATTAATCTGATCGCTGTAATGACGCCAATGTGTGAAAACGTTAAAGGATTTGATTATTTTAAAAAAGTGGAAAAGCTATATCCGGAAATTCACAACTATGAAAATGTTGTAATCGAAGATAAATATTTTTCTGATTGTGGGCATATGAATGATGAAGGAGCAAAAAAGTTTACAGCTATAATTCTAAAAGATTTTTTTAATAAATAAATGCATATATCATTTTTAACACCAGAGTTTCCTCATGAGAAAGTTGCTCATGCAGCTGGTATTGGTACGAGTATTAAAAACCTGGCAGAAGCTTTAACTAAAGAAGGAATAAAAGTTACTGTATTTGTATATGGGCAAAAAACGCAGGAAGTATTTATAGAAAATGAACTTGAAATTCATCTGATAAAAAATAAAAAATTCCGATTTTTTGGATGGTTCTTGCATAGAAAATATATTCAGGAATATTGTAGCTCTGTAATTAAACAAGGACATATAGAACTTTTAGAAGTTATAGATTGGACAGGGATTTCGGCTTTTATGAATTTTAAAGTTCCAATTGTAATGCGTTTTCACGGAAGTGACGCTTATTTTTGTCATTTAGAAAAGCGAAAGCAAAAAGCAAAAAATTTTTGGTTTGAGAAATTAGCGGTAAAAGGGGCGAAGGACTTTATTGCTCCAACAAAATATGCCGGAGAAGTGTCGAAGAAGCTTTTTAAAATAAAAAATAAGGCAATTACAACTATTTACAACGGTATTGAATTGGGAAGTTTCCAGAATAATAATCCTAAAGTATTTGAAAAAGGATCAATTTTATATATTGGAACTTTAATTAGAAAAAAAGGAGTTTTAGAATTACCGGAAATCTTTAATAAAGTCAGGAATGTTTTACCTCACGCAAGATTGATCCTGATAGGTGGTGATTCTTACGATATAAAAACAAACTCAAATTCAACCTGGAAATTAATGCAGAATCAATTCAAAAATGATGATTTGAAAAACGTTAGTTATTTAGGAAGCATTTCTTATAGCGAAGTACAAAACCACATAAGAAAAGCAAATGTTTGTGTTTTTCCAAGCTTTGCAGAAACCTTTGGAATGGTTACAATTGAAGCAATGGCGTTGCAAAAGGCAATCGTAAATAGTGATATTGGCTGGTCAAAAGAATTAATTATTGACGAAGAAAGTGGTTTTTTGGTTCATCCTGAAAATCATGATTTATATGCAGAAAAAATTATTCAATTGTTGAAAGATGATTTGCTTAGTTTGCAAATAGGTAAACAAGCCAGAACCAGAGTCGAAGACAATTTTGACATCAATAAAATTGCCAAAAGAAATATAGAATTTTATCAGAAAACAATTAATCAAAATAAGTAGAAAAAATGGTAATTGTTTATCATCAAAATAATAAAGTTGTTGAAGTTCAATATGATGAAAAGCGTATTGACTTCGAAAAATTAAATATAACTAAAGCTTTATTTAAAATAGCCAATTTATATTCGGATCAATTAATTATCTGGTGTCATATTGATTTAAAGACAAATTTAAATCTTTCAAAACTCCAGGAAATTTTTCATCATAATAAAATAATGGCATCTTATAATGTTTCTGATAGTACATATCTATCAGAAGCAATTGGTTATGTTGATGGGGCTCCTTTTATGAAAATCAAAAAAGATGTACGTTATCCAACCTGGCAAATGAGCAGTTCCGTGGGAGGTGTTCACGCATCAGTTTTATTGTCTTTCAAGGGTGAAATTAAAGAGTCTGATAACTTTGATTATTTTTTGAATTCACTAGCAAAGTTGGCCATGCCTATTGGCCTGTTATGTTATTCAGAGCCAGCATTTTTAAATGATTTTTCAGATAAAAAAGCAAATGATAAACAAAGCTTATATATCTTATTTCGATTTGTAAAACAGCATTATAAAGTAAGCTGGGTTTTCTTATTGTTGCTCAATTTGTTTTTATATGAGAAAAAAATTACCCTTTTGCCCTTTATTAATAGTTTGTTTTACCGTAGAAGAGTACTTAACAATGATTTATTGGATAGTATTAAAGTTCAATCTTCAAAAAAAATATTAGAAAAAGGTACTATAGATGTAATAATTCCAACCATTGGAAGAAAAAAGTACTTATATGATGTATTAAAAGATTTGTCAAAACAAACTCACTTACCAAAAAAAGTAATTGTAGTTGAACAAAATCCAAATCCTGAAAGCACATCAGAACTTGATTATATTACAGATGAAAATTGGCCATTTGCAATAAAACATATTTTTACACATCAGGCTGGAGCTTGTAATGCAAGAAATGTAGCTTTAGCTGAAGTCGATAGTGAATGGGTTTTTCTTAATGATGATGACAATAGATTTGGAATAGATTTAATAGAAAAAACTCTTGAAAATTGTATAAAATATGGTTCGGAGGTTTCAAGTAATTTTTATCCAAAGATTAATGAAGAAAGAAAAATTAATCTTGTAAACCAAGCAGATTTTTTTGGTTCTGGAAATAGTTTTATTACAAGTAGTTTACTTGATAAGGTTTCATTTAGAATGGGTTTTGAGTTTGGTTATGGAGAAGACAGTGATTTTGGAATGCAAATGAGAAATTCAGGAGTTGATATTTTGTATTTTCCTGATCCTGAAATTATACATTTAAGTGCACCAACAGGAGGATTTAGAACTAAGCCGGTTTTAGCCTGGCAGAATGATGTTGTTCAGCCAAAACCATCACCTACAATAATGCTGTTCAATCTATTGCATAAAACTCCAGAGCAAATTAATGGATATAAATCAACATTGTTTTTTAAATTTTATAAAGTTCAAACTATTAAAAATCCAATTAAATATTGGAGTAATTTTCAAAAACAATGGGCTCAGAGTTTATATTGGGCCAATGAATTAAAAAATAAGATATGAAATTCTCCTTAATAGTTTGTACTTATCTAAGACCCGATTCATTAATTGCATTGTTGCAATCTGTTCAAAATCAAACTCTTTATCCAGATGAAATTTTAATTGTTGACGGCTCTACGGATGATAGAACAAAAAATGCTTTAAATCAATTCCATTTTAAGAATATAAAATATTTTTTAGTTTCTAATGAAGATAGAGGATTGACAAAACAAAGAAATTTCGGAATTTCTAAGATTGCCAGTGATTCAGAAATTGTTTGTTTTCTAGATGATGATACCGTTTTAGAAGAAGATTATTTTTCGGAAATACTTCAAACGTTCCATGCAAATCCTGATGTTATTGGGGTTGGCGGTGTGGCGATAAATGAATATAAATGGGAACCTCAGATAGATAATGTTTTTTATAACCCTAAAAAGTATTATCTGTTTGAAGGATATGCTTATAAAGAAGGTTTGAGAAATGTGATTCGAAATTATCTCGGGCTCGCTTCTAATTTAGGTCCTGGAAAGATGCCAGAGTATTCACATGGTAAAACATGTGGATTTCCAATGACGGGAAAAACCTATGAAGTAGATTTACTGATTGGAATGTCGATGTCTTTCAGGAAAAGTGTTTTTGACAAGATTAATTTTTCAAGATTTTTTGAAGGTTATGGTTTATACGAAGATGCAGATTTTAGTTTAAGAGCCTTGAAGTTTGGTAAAAATGTAATTAATACAAAAGCAAATTTATCCCATTTTCATGCTGAATCCGGGAGACCAAATAAATACAAATATGGTATAATGGTAGTAAGAAACGGCTGGTATGTTTGGAGAATTAAAAATTCAAACCCCAGTTTTAATGATCGTTTTAAATGGAACGCTATTACAATATTATTAACTGTCATTAGATGGAGCAATGTAATAACAGAGCCAAACAAAAAAGAAGCGTTTACGGAAGCAATAGGTAGAACTGTTGGCTGGTGGAGTTTATTGTTTAATAAACCAAAATTTACGAAATGAAACCTAAAGTTTATATTTATGGCCTTTGTGATGTTTTTTATGACGGATACTATATTAAAGGTTTAAACGAAATATTTGAAAACATTCAATTTAGTGTTTCAAAGTTTCCTGAATTTGCCCAGGGAACTTTTGCTTTTATAATTGAAGATGACAATGGAGAAGTTCAAAATTTAATAATAGATTCGAAAGATTCATCACAAATTGATAGAAAAGCCCTGGAATGGTGTTCAGTTTATGGTAAGGTAAATTACAATATCGAGAATTTAGAAACATCAGATAAGGCTAAAATTATAGCCATTGGCCCAAGTTTTGGTATTCAGATTTGGAATTTATTAGAAACAGTTTATCACTTAGTTTTAAATTTTAGCAGGTTTCGAGATTCCATTTCACATAAGCGTGAATTTATTGCCAATTATTGGAGACAATATAAGAGATTTGCCTTAAAAAAATATAAAAACGATTTGTCTTCAGGAAACTATGTTTTTTTTATGAATAGTATTTGGAAACAAGAACCAGAAACAAATAAAAATCGAGCATTGTTTATAGAATCTTGCAAAGACAATACAAAAGTGTCTTTTGAAGGCGGATTTGCAGCTAGAAAAGATGGAAATAATTTAGGATTGGATGATTTAGTTTACTCGGAACGTATTTCTTTAGCAGTATATCTTAAAAAAATAAAAAAATCTGCCTTCGTCTTTAATACACCCGCTGTACTTTCATGTCACGGTTGGAAATTAGCCGAATTTTTAGCTTTAGGAAAAGCCATAATCACAACATCTCATTACAATATATTACCAGCAGATTTGTTGGATAATAAACATGTACTTTATGTAAATAATAGTAAAGACATAAAAGAAGCTATTGATAAATTAACAACAAATGTTGATTTAAGAAGGAAATTAGAACTTGAAAGCAGAGAGTATTTTAATAAATATTTGGCTCCGCAAAAAGTTATTACAAGATTGTTAGAAAAAATATAAAATGAAGTTCGCAATAATTACACATGTAATTCATAATAAAGTGGAAAATCAATATTTTGGTTATGCACCTTACATACGTGAGATGAATATTTGGCTTAAATATGTAGATGAAGTAATTATTGTAGCACCTTCGTCAAAAGGAAGTCCAACAGAAATTGACTTAGATTATGAACACCATAAAATAGATTTTAGGGATGTCTCAGAATTTAGTTTTACCAGTTTAAAAAATAATCTGATATCACTTTATAAATTACCAAGAATTTTTTGGACGGTCTTTTGGGCAATGAAAAAAGCAGATCACATTCATTTGCGCTGTCCCGGAAATACAGGATTGATTGGATGTTTTGTTCAGATTTTATTCCCGAAAAAAACAAAAACAGCTAAATATGCAGGTAATTGGGATCCGGCAAGTAAACAGCCTTGGACTTATAAATTACAGAAATACATTTTGGGAAATACATTTTTGACGAAAAATATGCAGGTTTTGGTTTATGGAGACTGGGAAAACCAATCAAAAAATATTAAGCCTTTTTTTACCGCAACTTACGCAGATATTGAAAAAACAAGTATTCAGAAATTGAATTTTGATTCAACCATAGAATTTATTTTTGTAGGTAGTTTGGTTGTAGGTAAAAATCCAATGTATGCTTTAAAATTATTAAAACAACTAGTGAAGAAAGGAAATAAAGCTATTTTAAATTTTTATGGAGAAGGAATTGAAAGAGCTTCATTAGAAAATTACATTAAAGAAAATGATTTGCAGGATAATGTTTTTCTTAATGGAAATCAGAATAAAGAAACAGTAAAACTAGCTTACCAAAGAAGTCATTTTGTTATTTTGCCATCAAAAAGCGAAGGTTGGCCAAAAGCTGTTGCAGAAGGAATGTTTTATGGATGTGTTCCAATTGCGACATCAGTTTCATGTGTTCCCTTTATGTTAGAAAATGGCAATAGAGGAATTTTGCTCGAGATGGATTTAGAAAATGATTTAGCACAAATAGAAAACATAATTAGAAATGAAGATAAATTCTTTTCTAAAAGTAAACTGTCTGAAAAATGGTCGCAAAATTATACTGTAGAAATTTTTGAAGAAGAAATTAAAATGTTGTTAGTTAAATGAGAGTTGTACAAATTATAGATTCTTTAGAAATTGGAGGAGCTGAGCGAATGGCTGTGAATTATGCTAACGCTTTATCTGAAAAAATTGAATTTTCGGGTATAATTTCAACTCGAAAAGAAGGGCCTCTCTTAAATCAGATTGATAGAAACGTAGCTTATTTGTTTTTAAATAAAAAGAATAAAATTGATATTAAAGCTGTTTTTCGTTTAAGAAAATATATAAGACAAAATAAAGTTGACTTTATTCATGCTCACAGTTCCTCTTTCTTTATTGCTGTTTTAGTAAAATTGACCTTTCCAAAAATTAAAATTATTTGGCATGATCACTACGGAAGTCGTGCAAAAGAATCTAAGAAAGAGAATAGAGTATTAATTTTTATGTCACTCTTTTTTTACTCTATTTTTGTCGTTAATCTTCAATTGAAGGAATGGAGTGAAAAAAACATGCTTTGTAAAAGAATACTATTTATCCCTAATTTCACATTAGATAGAAATGAATTACAGCGAACAACTATACTAAAAGGAACAGAAGGAAAACGTATAGTCTTTTTGGCAAATTTAAAAAAACCTAAAAATCATATTTCTATTTTAAAAGCTTTTTTAAATTTAAAATTGCATGAATTAGACTGGAGTTTACATCTGATTGGAAAAGATTATTTTGATTCTTATTCTGATGAATTAAAGAAGATTATGAAATCTAATTCTTTAGAGGAATACATCCATATTTATGGTGAAAGAAGTGATGTAAAAAACATTCTGTCACAAGTATCTATTGGGATTTTAGCATCAACAGAAGAGGGATTTCCAGTGACCTTACTTGAATATGGCTTAGCCGAATTAGCGGTAGTTTGTACGAATGTTGGATATTGTTCCTCTTTGATAGAAGAAGGAATGACAGGTTTATTATTTAATCCATATTCTGAAAATGAAATAGAGTCTCAACTGATGAGATTAGTAGATGATAATAATCTTAGAAAGAAGTTAGGAATTAATTTTAAACAATCCGTGTTAGAGAATTATTCAGAAGAAATGGTAATTAAAAAGCTAATTTTAGCCTATAAAGAATAAATAATGAAAAGTTTCAAATTATCATATGTTTACCTTCTTGTAATTCATGCCTTAATTGGTCTTGCAGTTTTTGCAGTGCCTTTTTTGTCTAAAATTTATGCCTTAATAATACCATTAGTTGGCTTGCTATTAGTGTTTCGAACCAAGAATAAAAATAATGAAGTGTTATTTGTTGCTGCTTATTTAGTTGGTGTCGAGGTTTTTCTGCGTATGACGGGCGGTAATTTTAATAATGAATATGTAAAGTTTAATGTCATTTTCTTTATGTTTTTAGGAATGGTGTATAGTAACTTTTCAAGAAACGGGATTATTTATCTATTGTTACTGCTTTTATTAATTCCTGCTATTTTAGTTACAACGAATAACTTAGATTTTAATTTTGATATCAGAAAGGCTTTAGTTTTTAATTTATCTGGTCCTGTTTGTTTAGTGTTCAGTGCTTTATATATGTTTAAAAGAAGAATTTTGTTTTCTGATTTACAGCGTATTTTGAATATAATAGGAATGCCAATTGTTACCACTACAATTTATTTGTTCGTGTACAATCCTAGCGTTAAAGATGTTGTTACTGGAACACAGTCTAATTTTGAAACCTCTGGAGGATTTGGACCAAATCAAGTTTCTACAATTTTAGGATTAGGAATTTTTATTTTTTTTACACAATTAATTTTATTCTCAAAGTCAAAATTTGAGATGTTTATAAATGGAAGTCTATTACTATTTATTAGTTATAGAGGTATTGTAACTTTTTCCCGAGGAGGTGTTATGACTGCTGTAGTCATGGTTGTTTTCCTTTTGTTTTTACTGTATTATTTCTCAAATGATAAAGGGAAAGCTAAGTTTACCTGGGTTTTTATCTTAACTGCTTTAATGGCTATAGGAATTTGGACTTATAGCTCGCTTCAAACTAGCGGCTTAATTAATAAGCGATATGCAAATCAAGATCAATTAGGAAGAGTGAAAAAGGATCGTTTGGGAGGTAGAGAGGAAATTATGGATGCCGAAATCAAACTTTTTTTGGATAACCCCATTTTAGGAGTAGGTGCAGGATTAAGTAAATACAAAAGAATTGAAGAGTTAGGAGAAGAGGTTGCGTCACACAATGAAATAACGAGAATGTTATGTGAGCATGGTTTATTTGGCATTTTTGGACTTTTAATACTTTTTATAACGCCAGTTGTATTATATATTAATAATAAACAACATCTGTACTTTTTTTCATTCTATGTTTTTTGGCTATTGACCATAAATCATGCTGCAATGCGAATTGCGGCGCCTGCTTTTGTCTATGCTTTGACTCTTCTTTCAGTTCAGGTTAAAATTCCTGAAAAAGCAGAAAATTCGGTCGATTAAGTTTTCTTTTTTATAATATATTTGCTTCAGTTTAACGCCCCTAAACAAAAAGAATAAATGCTTTCCAATAAAAAAATGCACTTCGAAATTTCCGAAAGAAAAGTTTTACTCCGTATTTGTGATTCTTTTTTTGTTTTGTCAGTTTTGTACTTGCTAAGTGTAATATTTGATTACCATTATTTTGTTTTAGAGAGTGGTAACTACTTTAGACCAGTTTTACTTATTTGTTATATCAATGTTTTTGGGACTATCTTTGAAATGTATAATTTGCAAGTTGCCAGCAATCAATTTCAAATTCTGCGAAGTGTTGTTCTAGCCATTACAACAGCAGCATTGGTTTATTTATTTACGCCTATTTTATCTCCTGAACTTCCTAAGCAGCGATTGATTGTATTGATCTTTTATTTTTCGATACTGACAGTCTTATTATTATGGCGTTTCTTTTATGCCATTTTTTTGGCATCACATCGTTTTTCACAAAATGTAGTTTTAATTTGTGATCAGGATCAGGTTGAAGGATTGGTTTTAGGGCTCGAAAACGTAGATCCGCATTATAAAATTATTGGATTTGTAAATTCAGATTCAATTTCCGAAGAAAATCTAAACTTTCATTACGTAAAAGAAATCAAAAAGAGCGATTTAGAATCTTTTGTAAGCAAAAATAATGTTTCAGAGATTGTTATTGCCTCTCAAAAAACGGATGGAATTACTGCAGATTTATACCAACAATTACTTCACTTATTAGAATCAGGAAATATAATTAGAGAATACACGCAGGTTTATGAAAATAAAACACAGCGTATTCCTGTTCATTATATTGCTCGGGATTTCTACCGCTTTTTTCCTTTTAGCCGAAGCAATAATAATAAGTTATATCTATCAGTAGTTAGGCTTTTTGAATTTTCTCTATCTTTTGTTGGGTTGTTACTTTGCGCTGTTTTTATACCTCTGATTTTTATTGGAAATCTACTTGGCAATAAAGGAAGTCTGTTTTATACACAAGAACGCGTGGGGAAAAACGGAATTGTTTTTAAAATTTATAAGTTTAGAACAATGGTCGAAAATTCAGAAGCAAATGGGATTGTTTTTGCCACTTCAAATGATAAACGCATAACGCCGTTTGGAAAATTTATGCGTAAGTCAAGAATAGATGAATTACCTCAATTTATCAATATTTTAAAAGGCGATATGGCTGTTATTGGTCCAAGACCCGAAAGACCATTTTTTGTTGACGAAATTGCCCAAATAATGCCTTTTTATGAAACAAGACATGTTATAAAACCAGGATTAACCGGTTGGGCGCAAGTAAACTATTCTTACGGAGAATCTATTGATGAGAGTTTAATAAAACTTCAGTATGATTTATACTACATCAAACATCGAAGTGTTTTTCTTGATTTGAGTATCACTTTCAAAACAATTACAACCGTTTTATTCTATCGAGGACAATAGTTTAGATAATAATCGGAATACGTTTTTTATTTCGGATTGCAACTCTTGTCAAAACAAATCCGCTTGTAATTATCATTGGTAAAACAATAAAGAAATGAGCTTTATTGACCAATAGAATAATGTAAATTGCCAGAAACATCAAATGTAAAACGGCAAATCTATAAGTCCATCTTTTGTTTTTTATAACTGAAAAAAGAAGTAAAACCAACAAAAGAGGGCTAAATAAAAGTACATTATAATTCATCGCCAGTTCCAGGTGAAAAGAATAAAATCCCATAACAACAAAAAATAGTCCCACAAAAGATAAAATCAAAAGATAGATTTTGTCTACTATTTTGTTGTGTGCTAAAACGATAAAAGCAAGAATAATTAGATAAGTATAAATGTTATTCCACCATGAACTTGGTGTTTCTTTTTCAAAACTAAGGAATGTTTTGCTTTTGTTTACCAAAGGATGATTTTGAAAAGTCGTTTTTTCTAAACTGTTTTTCAACTCAAAAGGTAAAAATATTTTGGTTCCTAATTGGTCTACTTTAGTTCCAAAAATCAGACTTGTTCCTAATTGATCGTAAAAATGTCCATCGAAGTAAGGAAACAAAATAGAACGATACGTAATATCAGTTTCTCCTTTTTTTGTAATTACTGTTCCGCCCAAAGTTTTATTGATAATATCAACAACCATTGAAGTACAGTTTTTATCAATAAATTTATAAGTATAATAACGATCTTCAGAAAGTAATGTCGTGTTTAAATTATCGAAAAGCTTTTGTTTTAAATCTTGCGGAATAATTAATTCTTGCTCAAAAACACTTCTTTTTTCATTCGTATATTCATTAATAAAATCTGGAAATGGATGCAAAACTACAAAATATTGTAAATCACCTTTGGCGAACTTCATTACAAAATTTGGAGTCGAAAAATCAAAAGCACCATAATTGTAAACAAGGTCAATATTGTTTACAGGATCAGCAACACGAATCGCAGTGTGACCAAAATAAGAATACGTTTCGTTGCCTAATCCGCAAGTGATAACGCTAATTTTAGCATCTTTCGATAAAGGTATATTTTGGCTAAAACCAATAAAACTTAGTAATAATAGTAAAATAAAAAGTGTTTTTTTGAAAATGACATTTTTCATAATTTAAAATTTTAAGAAGTTTAATGATTAGTAAATATTATCTAAAGATACCTAAATCTACCTTTAATGAAAAAATATTTGAGTACAAAGCGGTACTTTGATTACCCAAATCAGTCAACGCATAATCAACCTGAATACCTTTGTACTTAAAACCCAGTCCAATATTTGGTTGAAAATTTACTTTTTCGGTATTGTCCAGTTGTGTCACATTTTGAAAATTCCCTGCTCCGGCTCTCAAAAAAACAAGATCAGTATATCCAAATTCAAAACCTACTGCAGGATCAATACTTACTGCTTTGGTTGATATTATATCATTAGTTCGCTCAAAACGCATATTCAAATTTGAAGCAACTAATAGACTATAATCATTGTGGAAATCAAATCTTTTTGAAACTCCTAATTGTGCTTTTGGCAAAGTTATTTCAGTACTTTCCGGTAATTCATTGTTTTCACCAGGAATGGCATTGGCAATTTTTGCATATTCTTTCTCGTCAATATTCCAGACATTGTATGTAGTTGTAATATCGCGAAGCATCAAACCAAATTTCCAGTCATTTCGTTCAAACTGCAATCCAACGTCGAAACCAAAACCCCAGGAATTAGCAAATTTCCCGATAATTCGTCTGATAACTTTTGCGTTTACACCATATTGAAATCCTTCTACCGGAAGTTTTCTTGCATATGAAAAAGTAAAACCATAATCAGCCGTAGAGAACAAACTAATTCGGTTATAATCGATGTTTCCCTGATTATCGATCAATTGTGTCGTATCCATAATATCATCCACCCCAAAACGAATCATCGAAATTCCCCAGGCACTTCTGTCATCAATAGGACTTGCATAACCTATATAATCATATTGCGCGATATTTGCAAAATAATTGGCGTGCATTAAAGAGATCTGATGATCTTCAAGATTCGTTAAACCTGCGGGATTCCAATAAACAGAATTTACATCATTTGTAGAAGCAACAACAGCACTTGACATTGCCAATGCGGCAGCATCAACGCCAATATTCATAAATTCATTCGAATATTTTCGAACGGTTTGCCCATATTGTACTGTGCAGGTACTAAATAATAAAAACGCAAGGATTTTCTTCAACGGATCTTTTTTTGCAAACCGAAGTCTGTTTTAATTTTTACCAAAAATATAATATTTTACTCAGGAAAATTATTCCTTTTGATAAATATTGCGAAACTCAAATTTTCAAGTAAAAAACTCTTGCAAAAACACATTTTACATAGAGTTATTATGCTAAATTTGTTCCCTACCATTATCTAAAATTTTAAAAGATGAATATTAAAAAACACATTCCTAATTTAATTACATTAATAAACCTTTTTTGTGGCTGTATTGCAGTTGTTTTTGTGTCAAAAGGCAATTTCGAAATGGCTTTTTATATGGTTTGTTTAGGAATCTTTTTTGATTTTTTTGATGGTTTTTTTGCTAGATTATTCAAAGTTTCAAGTCCGCTTGGTTTGCAGTTAGATTCTTTAGCAGATATGGTAACCAGTGGTGTTGCACCAGGTTATGTAATGTATAGTTTGTTTTTAAAAAGTGCAAATCCTAATGATGAAATAGCCTTGACCATTATTCCTTTTCTAGGATTTATAGTTACTTTAGGTTCTTGCTACAGATTGGCCAATTTTAATATCGATACACGCCAAACCGATTCGTTTATTGGTTTGCCAACACCTGCAAATGCATTGTTTATTTTGAGTTTACCTTTGGTTATTGAGTATTCAGATTCTTTAGTAATATTCGGAATTCTAACCAATCACTGGGTTTTGTTGGCGATTACTTTATGCAGTGCTTATATTTTGAATGCTGAAATACCTTTGTTTGCATTAAAAATCAAAAAGTTTACGGTAAAAGACAATGTCCTTCAAATTGTATTTTTATTGATTTCATTACTATTGGTAGTGACGCTTCAATATATCGCAATTCCTTTAATCATCATTTTTTATGTGTTATTGTCAGTGGTGAATAATTTGTTTCTGAAAAAGTAGTTTTATTTGAATGGCAAGAAAAACGACCACACGTAGAACTTCTTATTCCAGAAAAGCTAAGCCTCAAAGGTCATTTTTAGCAACAGGACTTCGCTTCATTATTTATTGCTTTTTAATAGTGCTTTTCTTTGCGTCAATCTATCATTATCGTGATGGATTGAAATATTATCTTGGTTTTAAATCAAGCAAAGTTTTAGATGAAGATGAGGTTGACAAACACCTTTCGGATGTTCGAAATATTCGGGTTCTCGAGAATCACAAAGGAAAAGTAGTAGGTATTGATGTTTCAGAATTTCAAGGAACCGTAGAATGGGATGAAGTTGAGGTTCTAGACGAAAAATATCCTGTAAAATTTGTGTTTGTTCGCGCAACAGCAGGAAATGATCGAGTTGACAGACAGTTTAAGAAAAATTGGGAAGGAGCAAAAGAGTATAAAATTATGCGAGGTGCTTATCATTATTATCGTCCGAATGAAAATTCTATCGAACAGGCAAATCTTTTCATTAAAACAGTAAAATTGCAAAAAGGCGATTTGCCACCTGTTTTAGATATTGAAAAATTACCGAAGAATCAACCTTTAGACAGTTTGAAAAAAGGATTAAAACGTTGGTTAAATAAAGTTGAAGCACATTATCAAGTGCGTCCAATTATTTATACAGGAGAACGTTATTATGATGATTTTTTGAAAGAAGAATTTGGAGAATATTTATTCTGGATCGCCAATTATAATTTTTACAGAGAAAAAATTGAACCAGATTGGCTTTTTTGGCAATTTACAGAGAAAGCTTCTTTGCCGGGAATTAAACACAGAGTAGATGTCAATATATATAACGGAGATTTAGAGCAATTGCAATTTATTACTGTCGAGTAAGATGTTAGTTGTAAAATGTGAAAAGAAAGACATCAAAAGAAAAAATGGTAAAAAGTAACTAACATTTTACTTTTTACCATTTACATATATCGAATTAAAATTCAAGTTTCTTTTTACGCAATTCGAAGTTTTGTCCAAGATAAACACGGCGAACCATTTCATCTTCTACTAATTCTTCCGGAACTCCGGCTTTCAGGATTCCTCCTTCAAACATTAAGTATGTTTTATCAGTAATAGCTAAAGTTTCCTGAACGTTGTGATCGGTAATTAGAATTCCGATGTTTTTGTTTTTTAACTGCGCTACAATTCTTTGGATATCTTCAACCGCAACAGGGTCAACTCCCGCAAAAGGTTCATCTAATAAAATGAATTTTGGATCAGTTGCCAAAGCACGGGCAATTTCAGTACGACGACGTTCACCTCCCGAAAGTAAATCTCCACGGTTGGTACGAATATGTTCTAAACTAAATTCTTCGATTAAACTTTCCATTTTTGCAATTTGAGCTTCTTTTGAAAGCTTGGTCAATTGCAAAACACTTAGAATATTATCTTCGATGCTTAGTTTTCTAAAAACAGAAGCTTCTTGTGCTAAGTAACCAATTCCTTGTTGTGCACGTTTGTACATAGGATAATCAGTAATATTCAAATCATCTAAATAGATGTTTCCTGAATTAGGTTTTACCAATCCAACAATCATGTAGAATGAAGTTGTCTTTCCAGCACCATTTGGACCCAAAAGTCCCACGATTTCTCCTTGATTTACCTCAACAGAAATTCCTTTTACAACGCTACGACCTTTATAGGTTTTGATTAAATTATCGGCTCTTAATTTCATTTTCTAAGTTTAATCGTTTAAACGTATAAATCGTTTAATCGTCGCAAATTAACGAATAAACGATTCAACAAATAAACCTATTAACAATTATTTAGTTTCTGCTTCTTCCAAAGCTTCCCAAAATTCGTAAGCTCTTCTTAAATGCGGGATTACAATTGTTCCTCCAACCAAAGTTGCGATTCCCATTGCTTCCATCATTTCTTCTTTGGTAACTCCTTCTTTATGGCTGGTTTCTAAGTGATATTTTACACAATCATCACAACGTAAAACTGCCGAAGCTACTAATCCTAAAAGTTCTTTTGTCTTTACATCAAGCGCTCCCGGAGCATAAGCATTGGTGTCCAGATTAAAAATTCGCTTAACAATTTTGTTATTGTCAGCTAATAATTTTTCGTTCATTTTAGAACGATAGTCGTTAAATTCTTGTATGATATCAGACATTTTCTTTCATTTTATTTCTATAAACAACCTTCGAAATCAAAATACTCACTTCGTAGATAAGCAACATTGGTATTGCAACAATAGTTTGACTTACTACATCTGGAGGAGTTACGATTGCAGCGATAACCAAGATGATTACTACAGCATATTTCCAATATTTTCTTAAGAAAGTAGGGGTTACTAATCCTAATTTAGTTAGGAAATATATAGCAATTGGTAATTCAAAAAATACAGCACTTCCAAGAATACTTGTTTTTACCATTCCCATATAAGAATCAAGTGTAAATTGATTTTTTACAACATCACTCACGGAGAAAGTGGCAACGAAATTTACCGACATTGGTATTACAACATAATAACCAAATAATACTCCTAAGAAGAAAAGTAAAGAAGAAACGAAGATAAAAACTTTTGCATTTTTACGCTCTTTCTCATATAATGCCGGGCTGATAAATTTCCAGATTTCCCATAAAATATAAGGGAAACTTAAAATGAATCCGGCCAAAAGACACATCCATACGAATATGTTTACCTGACCTTCCATTTCTGTATTCTGAATAATAAAATTCAGTTCGGTAATACAAATACTGTCAGCAAATCCTAATTGATGTGATAAATCACAAAACCAGCGATAAGTAAAAAATGAGGGTCTTATTGGACCTAAAATAATTTGATCAAACAAATAATCACTTACAAAATAAGTGAAAAATCCCATGATGCAAATTGCAATTGTACTCCTAACTAGTAACCATCTTAATTCTTCAAGATGGTCTAAAAATGACATCTCGCCAAGGTTTTTTTTTGCCATTATACGATTCCTTCTTTTAAAATGTCATGTAAATGTAATACTCCTTTGTACTCGCCGTTGTCAGAGACAATCAGTTGTGTTATTGAAAAATCTTCCAAAATATTCAAGGCGTCAACCGCCATAGTTTCTGAAGATACAAATTTAGGGTTTTTCGACATAATATCTTTTGCGGTTAAATCTGCAATAGTATCTACGTCATTTAGCATTCTTCGGATGTCTCCGTCAGTAATAATTCCGATAATTTTATCATTTTCGATAACGGCTGTTACGCCTAATCTTTTTTCTGAGATTTCAAAGATTACCTTTTTAACTGAAGTTTCCGGAGTAACTTGAGGTTTTAAAGAATGCTCGATCATATCTTTTACACGAAGCAATAGTTTTTTTCCTAAAGCTCCGCCAGGATGATAAACTGCAAAATCTTCAGGTTTAAAATCACGCATTTCCATTAAACAAACTGCAAGTGCGTCGCCCATTACAAGTTGCGCTGTAGTACTGTTTGTTGGTGCTAAATTTATTGGGCAAGCTTCCATTTCGACTGTTGTGTTCAAAACATAGTCAGAACCTTTGGCTAAAGCAGAAGTGATATTTCCGGTAATCGCAATTAAAATATTGCCAAAACGTTTTAATAAAGGCACTAAAACTTTTATTTCAGGACTATTTCCGCTTTTTGAAATACAAATAATGATGTCCTCTTTTTGAATCATTCCTAAATCTCCATGAATAGCTTCTGAAGCATGTAGAAACATAGAAGGTGTTCCTGTTGAGTTAAAAGTGGCAACCATTTTTTGAGCAATAATGGCACTTTTTCCAATGCCTGTAACGATCAATCGGCCTTTGGTTTCGTAAATACGTTGTGTTGCTTCGTAAAAATTTTCGTCCAAAAAATCAATTAACTTTGTAATCGCTTCACTTTCAGAGAGTATGGTTTTCTTGGCGATGGCCAATATATTTTCTTTTGTGATCAAAACAGAATATTTAAAATTTGTATGTATAAAAGAAAGTTGTATCTTTATGTGTTGCAAATTTATACAAAATATCCATTAATATAAAGAATGAATTCAAACGAAATTGAAATACACAAGGAATTAAAGAAGTATTTCGGCTTTAGCCAATTTAAGGGCTTGCAGGAGCAAGTCATTACGAGTATTTTAGATAAAAAGAATACTTTTGTAATTATGCCAACAGGCGGTGGAAAGTCTCTTTGTTATCAATTACCCGCTTTAATTCAGGACGGAACAGCTATCGTTGTTTCTCCTTTAATTGCTTTGATGAAAAATCAGGTTGATGCTATTCGAAGCCTTTCTTCAGAAAACGGAATTGCGCATGTGCTAAATTCCTCTCTTACCAAAACAGAAATTGCGCAAGTAAAAAAAGACATCACTTCTGGTTTAACTAAACTTTTGTATGTCGCACCGGAATCTTTGACAAAAGAAGAATATGTGGCTTTTTTGCAAAGCGTGCCAATTTCATTTGTAGCGATTGATGAAGCACATTGTATTTCAGAATGGGGTCATGATTTTAGGCCTGAATACCGAAATCTGAAAAATATAATTAAACAATTAGGTAAAGTGCCAATTATTGGACTTACCGCAACTGCGACCCCAAAAGTTCAGGAAGATATTCTGAAAAACCTTGATATGTCTGATGCAAATACTTTTAAAGCATCATTCAACAGACCGAACTTATACTACGAAGTTCGCACAAAAACTAAAAATATTGAGTCGGATATCATCCGATTTATCAAACAACATAAAGGCAAATCGGGAATTATTTACTGCTTAAGCCGTAAAAAAGTAGAATCGATTGCCGAAGTTTTACAAGTTAACGGAATCAGTGCTGTTCCTTATCATGCAGGTTTAGATGCTAAAACTCGTGCAAAACATCAGGATATGTTCCTGATGGAAGATGTAGATGTGGTTGTAGCAACAATTGCTTTCGGAATGGGAATCGACAAACCAGACGTTCGTTTTGTAATTCATCATGATATTCCGAAATCACTCGAAAGTTATTATCAGGAAACTGGTCGTGCGGGACGTGATGGAGGCGAAGGACATTGCTTGGCTTACTACTCTTATAAAGATGTAGAAAAGTTAGAGAAATTTATGTCCGGAAAACCAGTTGCTGAACAGGAAATTGGTTTTGCTTTATTGCAGGAAGTTGTGGCTTACGCCGAAACCTCAATGTCGCGTAGAAAATTCTTATTGCACTATTTTGGGGAAGAATTCGATAGCGAAACTGGCGAAGGTGCAGATATGGACGACAACGTTCGCAATCCTAAAACGAGAATTGAAGCCAAAGAACAAGTCGTTAAATTGTTGGAAATCGTTCGCGATACCAAACATATTTATAAATCAAAAGAAATTGTATTTACATTAATTGGTCGTGTAAACGCAGTAATTAAAGCACATAAAACGGATACGCAATCCTTTTTTGGATCAGGTTCAGATCATGACGAAAAATATTGGATGGCATTACTTCGACAAGTTTTAGTTGCAGGTTATTTGTCTAAAGATATTGAGACTTATGGAGTAGTGAAAATCACCAAAGAAGGTTTGAATTTCATTAAAAAGCCAGAATCATTTATGATGTCTGAAGACCATGAATACAATGAAACTGAAGATGAAGCAATCGTAACAGCATCAAAATCATCAGGTACTGCCGATGAAGTTTTAATGGGAATGTTGCGCGAACTTCGTAAAAAAGTGGCCAAAAAACTGGGAGTTCCTCCGTTTGTTGTTTTTCAGGATCCTTCGCTTGAAGATATGGCACTGAAATATCCAATGACTTTAACTGAGTTATACAATATTCACGGTGTTGGAGAAGGTAAAGCAAAGAAATATGGTGGAGAATTTGTTGCCTTAATCAGTCGTTATGTAGAAGATAATGATATTATCCGTCCAGACGATCTTGTGGTGAAATCTACAGGAGTAAATTCTGCCAATAAATTATATATCATTCAAAATATAGATCGAAAATTATCATTGAACGATATTGCTTCTGCAAAAGGGTTATCTATGGATGCTTTAATCAAAGAAATGGAGCAAATCGTTTATTCGGGTACAAAACTGAATATCAAATATTGGGTTGATGATATGCTTGACGACGATCAACAAGAAGAAATTCACGATTATTTCATGGAATCAGAATCCGATAAAATCGAAGACGCGCTTAAAGAATTCGATGGTGATTATGATATTGATGAATTACGCTTAATGCGAATTAAATTTATTAGTGAAGTAGCGAATTAAAAATAAATTCCGAAACAAAAACAAAAAACAAAACAGTAAAATATAAATTCCAAATTCCAGGCTATATAAGCAATTGGAATTTGGAATTTTTTTATTGGAATTTATTCCTCATATATTTCTCCTCGATGCGGTTTCAAAGCATCTCGTACTTGAATCATATTTTCATCGGTTACAACCATAAAAGCAATAGCTTGCATTTCGTTTATGATTTTAAAACCCGTAATATTCAGCGGAAGTTTTTCTATTGCGATATATTCTTTTAGATGAATTTCATGATGTTCGGCTGTTTTTGCCGAAGCCGGACCACGAAAATCCCAAATCAATTTTATTTTTCTAGACATTTTTTTTAGAGGTACATAGGTTCAGAGTGACAAAGGTACAAAGTCTTTTTTGAAAAAAGGTTGTGAGGTTCTGAGATGCTATCCCGAAGCTTCGGGACTGAGTTTTTTTTCTGTAGAGGCGCACTGCAGTGCGTCTAACCTGTTCGCAACAGAAATCTTTTTAATCTAAGTAATCTGTGGTTTAAAATAAATATTAAAGATTTTACAAAGAAGAGAAAAGTTGCTGCGTAATTAAACGCAAAGTATGCTAAGATTTAATTTTTCTTTGCGAATAGAAAACGCAAAGTTCGCAAAGCTATATCAACACAAAGTTTTGCGAACTTTGCGTTTTTGTAAAACCATACCTTAAAAAAACTTAGCGCACTTTGCGGTTAATTATATAAAGTCAGATCAAAATAGTACTTTTGCATGTTCTTTTCATAGATAGAAAAGCTAATTGAATAAATAAAATAAAATGCCAAGAGAACTTTTACTTCAGGTAACTCCAGAAATTGCTGCAAACGAATTATTACTTAAAGACTATTTGTCTAAACAGATAAAAGTTTCTGCTAAGGAAATTCAGCATGTTTCTATTTTAAAACGATCAATTGATGCGCGTCAAAAAGCGATAAAAATCAATCTGAAAGTTATTATTTATCTGCAGGGAGAACCGTTTCAGGAAACAAAAATTGAGCTACCTATATATAAGGACGTTTCAGCGGCACAAGAAGTGATTGTTGTCGGTGCAGGTCCGGCTGGACTTTTTGCTGCTTTGCAATTAATCGAATTAGGCTTAAAGCCAATAGTAATCGAACGTGGAAAAGATGTTCGTGGAAGACGACGTGATCTTAAAGCAATCAATGTTGATCATTTGGTTAACGAAGATTCTAATTACTGCTTTGGCGAAGGCGGAGCAGGAACTTATTCGGATGGAAAATTATATACGCGTTCTAAAAAGCGTGGAGATGTAACCAGAATTCTTGAACTTTTAGTTGCTTTTGGAGCTTCTGAAGATATTTTGGTAGAAGCGCATCCGCATATTGGAACAAATAAATTGCCGAAAATCATTGAAGATATTCGAAACAAAATTATCGAATTTGGTGGTCAGGTTTTGTTTGATACTAAAGTAACTGATATTCTGGTAAAGAATAATGAAGTCGAAGGAATTGTAACGCAAACCGGAGATAAAATTCTAGCTAATAAATTGATTTTAGCAACTGGACATTCGGCGCGTGATATTTTTGAATTACTGGATAAAAAGAAAATATTTATCGAAGCGAAACCTTTTGCTTTAGGAGTTCGCGCAGAACATTCGCAACAATTAATAGATAGTATTCAATATAGCTGTGATTATCGTGGCGAACATTTGCCACCGGCGCCATATTCAATCGTTAAGCAAGTAAACGGTCGCGGAATGTATTCATTCTGTATGTGTCCGGGTGGTGTAATTGCGCCTTGTGCTACAAGTCCAGGCGAAGTTGTTACAAACGGTTGGTCACCATCTAAACGTGATCAGGTTACGGCAAATTCAGGAATTGTAATCGAGTTGAAATTGGAAGATTTTAAACCTTTTGCAAAATTTGGTGCTTTGGCAGGAATGGAATTCCAAAAAAGCATTGAACAAAAAGCGTGGCATTTGGCTGGAGAAACTCAAAAAGTTCCGGCGCAACGAATGGTTGATTTTACCCAAAATAAAGTTTCGGCAGATATTCCTAAAACCTCTTATGTTCCGGGAACTACTTCTGTAGAAATGGGACAGGTTTTTCCTGGTTTCTTATCGCAAATATTACGCGAAGGATTTAAAGAATTCGGAAAATCTATGCGTGGTTATTTGACCAATGAAGCAATTTTGCACGCTCCTGAAAGCAGAACTTCGTCTCCGGTTCGTATTCCAAGAGATCCAATTACTTATGAGCATTTGCAAATAAAAGGTTTGTATCCTTGTGGAGAAGGAGCAGGTTATGCAGGAGGAATTATTTCGGCAGCAATCGATGGTGAAAAATGTGCTTTGATGATTGCTGAAACTTTAAAATAGTATATTTTGATAAAAGACTTCTTTTCTAATTTCTTTGGTAGAAATAACGATCCTAAATCAATCGTTTCTTTTGATGTTATTGACTCTGTTTATACTTCTTTATATAATGGAGAAAATAGATTAGAGATTAAACTGAAAGGTATTTATGATACTGTTTCGGTGAATTTGTATTCGTTTCCAAATTCATTTAATAATGAAGAAGCTCAAAGCGAAATTAAGAAAGCAGGTTTTAAAAATGCTTATGAAGTCTTAAACGAAATCTATAAAAAGCTCAATATTGGAGCTGTTTCTGAAGAAGATATTCAGGCAGAATTAGAATTCGATTATATTCATATTCAGTTTTATACGGAGCCAACTCCAGAAACAAAAAAGTATCTTAAACATGTTTTGCATAATTTTATCATTTTCTTTTGCTGTACGAATAGTTTAGAGACAAATGATTTTAGAATGATTTATAACAATAGTTATTTTCTGGATTATACAAAAGGAATATTGGATGCGGAATACATTGATATAAATGATCCGAAAAACGATACTCAGAAGATAGGCTTTAAAGAATTTGAAAGAGTATTACAGGGAATTTGTCAATACTTAGAAATAGAATTACCGGAAAGTATTGAGCTTCCTTCTCAAGAAAATTTATTACCGGAAGATGTTGAGATTACCCAGGAAACTTTTGAGGAATTTATAAAATTGGTTTCCAGAGGAAATGTAGATGATAAGTTGGTTCAAAAGCAGTCGAAAAAACTTTTAAAGAATTTTAAAAAAGGTCATACAGAATATCATGAAATAGTGCAAGGTCATTGGGCTTTTTTTGAAATTATCGATGCCTGGAACAGCGACTGGAAATTTGATCCTGAAGATGCGGAAGCCTTTATATCGGAAATGATAGGTGAAGATCTTAACTTCGAATATCCGGAAGAAACCTATAGCCATGATTTGTTTCCTTATATACAATCGGCTTTAGAGAAACGTGATCTCGAATTAATGACTTACGATACGCACGGAGATAATTATTTGTTTTTTGTAGCGAATAAAAATGATGTTGGTCGAATTTTAGAATTATCTGAATTGACAAAGATCGAGATTAATCAGTTGTAAAATCGATAGACTTTTTAATAAAAAATAATCGTTAAGAATTCACGAATCATTTTTAAAAGCGTTTTTTGTTTTTAATTTAATTAGTAATTGATGTTGTTGCAGATTCTGCATTGCTACAGTTGTTATTATAAAATTTTACAACTTTTTCAATGTCATCTTTGGTGAATTCTTTTGAGTTTATTTTTTCGACTAAAATTGGACAATCTTTAAAGAAATTACTGGCAGCTTTTTTAAAATTTGTACTAATTCCTTCTGATGTTATTTTAAAAATGTTTGAGTCGCCCTTATGCGAAACATAGTAATTAGTAATTGGAGTTATGCTACCAGAATAATAATAATTGGAAGGTTCTCTCTGGTATAAAGTTGTATTGCCTTCAATAATAACTTTTAGCCATGAAGAAAAGCCATCGGTTGTTATCACATATTTGTAAGTATCCAGGAAAACATATTCACTGGTTTTGATTTTGTCAATCAAAACCTGAGCATAATTTATACTTTCGGTATCTTTATTTAATTTGAATTTGACATCTCCATTCACTTTCATCTTGCCTAAACCTGTCACAGTTGTACCATCCTTGAAATAAATAATACATTTGTTTTTCTGTGAATAACTATTATAGCTAACCATTAGAAGAAAAAGAAGAGATAAAGTGGATATGAAGTGCTTAATAAAATTTTCTTTCATACGTGTTTGTAGGTTGTTATTTTAATTTCAAATCTAAGGAATCATGATTATTTTTCCTGTACTTTTTCGGCTTTCAAGATAATCGTGTGCTAGTTTTCCTTCGGATAATTTGAAAGATGTTGGTGTTGAAAGTGTAATTTTTCCTTCGATAATCCAAGAGAATAATTGATTGGCCCTTTTGATTCTTTCTTCTTTTGAGTTCAAATAACTCCATAAATCTCCTCCAGTTAATGTTTTTGAAGTGTCCATTAACATTCTTGGATTTACAGGTTCAGGATCGCCGCCTGCCATTCCGAAGAAAACAACTTGTCCGCATTCTTTTGTGACTTCAAAACTTTCTGTTAATGTGCTTCCGATGCTGTCGTAAACTACATCGACACCTTTTGGAATCGTTTTAAAAATATCTGATTTCCAATCTTCATTATATAGAAAAACATGATCTGCGCCTTGTTCAAGTGCAACTTTTGCTTTGTCTGAAGAAGAGGTTAAACCAATAACAGTCGCTCCGAGAAGTTTGCTGATTTGTGTTAGAAACTGACCAACTCCGCCAGCAACGGCATGAATTAAAACGGTTTCACCTTTTTGAGTTTTATGGCTGTCTGTTGCTAAATAATGTGCTGTTAAACCTTGCAGTAAAATAGAAGCGGCAGTTTCAAAAGAAATAGCTTCGGGCAAAGGGAGGGCATGATTTGTATTAACGGCAACAAATTCAGCGTTTGCAAAAGGAACATCGGCGAAAGCCACGCGATCTCCAATTTTATATTCCGGATGATTATTAGCATCAACAATAATTCCGGCACCTTCGTAACCTGCAATAAAAGGAGGATTTCCTTTTAAATGATAGTTTCCTTTTCGTCTGTAAACATCGGCAAAATTTAATCCGATGGCTTTCATTTCGACAAGAATTTCATCTTTTTTTAATTGCGGATTCGGAATTTCAATATATTCCAAAACATCAGAATCTCCGAAAGAGGAGAAGGTAAGTGCTTTCATTTTTAATGTGTTTAAGAATACAAAGTACGGTAAAAATCAGTTTAAGTTTTGAAAGCTTTTCTTAAAACTGCATAAAAAAACCTCGCTTAAATATGGCGAGGTTTTGAATTGTTTTTAGTTATGAAGCTAAAACAAATTATATTTTAGGTAATTTCATTTCGTTTAATGTGCTTTTTTGAGCGGCAAGTTTCTCAACATCTTGCCATTTTCTTGGAGATTCAGCAGATAAATTTTCATATGAATCTTTTTTGATTGCAATATCATCTTCGATACGAACACCAATATTCCACCATTTTTTATCGCATTTGCTATTTGCCGGAATATAAATTCCAGGTTCAACAGTGATAATCATATTTTCTTTAAGAGTGCTTTTTGGACCGCTATAATTTCCTTTATCATGAACATCTAAACCGAGAAAATGAGAACAACTGTGCGGATAATAAAGTTTTACATCTTTTGGATCTGTGATGATTCCTAATTTTATTAAACCATTTGCGAGAACGTCTTTTGCAGTATTATTCAAGTCTATAAGAGGTGTTCCTTCTTTGCAGATTTTAAAAACGGCTTCCTGAGCATCGTAAACTAATTGATAAATGGCTTTTTGTTCTTCAGTGAATTTTCCGTTTGCAGGAATTGTTCTGGTAACATCGGCGGAATAACCGTGGTATTCAGATCCAACATCCATTAGTAGTAATTGGTTGTCCATTTTTGTGCTGTTGTTTTCTCCATAATGTAGAATACATCCGTTTGCTCCAGCACCAACAATTGGCGGATAACCTTCGCCTTCGGCACCATATCTGCGGTGAATATAGGCGTGAATTCCGTCAGCTTCATTTTCGCTCATATTTGGTCCAACGGCTTTCATTACTTCGTTGTGTGCAATACAGGAAAGTTTAACGGTTTTACGCATTAATTCCATTTCCTCAGGGGTTTTGATTTCTCTAAGCGTAGATGTAATTGATTTGAAAAGCTCTAGAGAAATAGGATCTTCTTTTGTGATTTCTGCTTTGGTTTTGAAGGTTTGCAGTAATCCAAAAAGGTCAAAACCTGATGTGTTATTTCTAATATCAACAGGGATATTGTCATAAATTATTTTATCGAATTTTTTAAAATCAATTGCGAAATCCTTAAAATCTTTTCCGTTGTAAACGGTAGAAATTCCCAATTGAGATTTCACGCCTTCAACGCCAAGTCGTCTTCCTGTCCACATTTCTTTTCCGGCATTTTTTTCTCTTATAAAAAAAACTTCATTATAGGTTTGATCTGTTCCTTGATTTTCTTTGAAAATTAATAAAACAGCATCGGGCTCTTTGTATCCTGTCAAGTAATACAAATCAGGATTTTGATGGAAATTATAATTAATATCTTTTGAAAAAACTCTTTCGGGATAAGAAAAAATAATCGCGACAGAATTGGCTGGCATAAGATTTCTGAAAGCTTCTCTGCGGCCTTTGTGGAATTCTTTTGAAAGATAATCTGTTGGCAGGTTTTCTTGTGAATGAATTTGATTAACAGTAATTAAGAAAACAAATAATAGAAATAATCGTTTCATTTGATGGTTTTTAGTTTTGGTTCTTGATTGATTTGTTGTTGCAAATTACAAAAAAAAATGAATTGATTTTTGTGTAAAAAGTTTGCCGCGAATTTCTCTAATTTTTATGTTATCAACGTAAAAATATAATTCGTGTAAATTAGTGCAATTTGTGGCAAAAAAGAGCATAAAAAAAACCGTCCATAAAAATGGACGGCAACTATTATTAACCAGATAAAGTATTTTTATTTCTTTTTTAATTTGTCTTTAAAGACCTTTTCGAATTTTTCGATTTTGGGCTGAATTACCATTTTGCAATACGGCTGATTTTTATTATTCGCATAATAATTCTGATGATAATCTTCGGCTTTATAGAAAGCTTTAAAAGGTTCTATTTTTGTCACAATCGGACTATCGTAAACTTTTGCTTTGTTAAGATCTGCGATAATGCTTTGCGCTGCCTTTTTTTGTTCTTCATTTTTATAAAAGATCACGGAACGATATTGAGTTCCAACATCTGCACCTTGTCGGTTTAAAGTCGTTGGATCGTGAACGGTGAAGAAAACTTTAAATATTTCATTTATATCGGTTACGTTTTTATCAAAGGTAATTTGTACGACTTCGGCATGACCGGTTGTTCCCGTGCAAACTTCTTCATAACTTGGGTTAGCTACTTTTCCTCCTGAAAATCCTGAAACCACAGATTTTACTCCGTCAAGATTTTCATAAACAGCTTCTACGCACCAATAACATCCTCCGCCAAGGGTAATCGTTTCTAGGTTTGAGGCTTTTTTATTTTGCGCAAATCCGTTTAAGGATAAGGCAAAAAGGCAAATCAATATTGTATTTTTCATGTCTTTGTTATTTGTTATCAGGAATAAAATCTAATGCAATCGAATTCATGCAATAACGTTTTCCGGTTGGGGCAGGTCCGTCATCGAATAAATGTCCTAAATGTCCGCCACAACGACCACAAAGCGCTTCGATTCTTTCCATTCCCAGAGAATTATCGTTTTTGTAAACCACACTTTTTTTGTTGTCTTGTTCAAAAAAACTTGGCCATCCGCAGCTGCTTGCAAACTTGGCGCCGGATCTAAAAAGTAAATTTCCGCAGGAAGCGCAATAATAAGTTCCTTTTTCGTCAGTTTTCCAATATTTTCCTGTAAAAGGTCTTTCGGTATCTGCTTCACGCATTACGGCGTAAATATCATCGGGAAGTACTTTTTTCCATTCCGCATTACTCACATTTAGTTTCGTGGTATCTGTATTCGAATAATAAGGATTTCCGGGTTTAGAGATTTTGTTTTCCATGACCACTGTTTTTGTATTTTGTTTTTTTGCGCTTTGTCCACATGCTTGTAAAATAAAAAGCGGAATTAAAAAGCAAAGGCTAAAGATTTGAGTTTTTGTTTTCATTGTTTTTGTGTGCTTTAATTCTGTATTTCAAAGATACGACGAGATTTTACCTCGAAATGTCGTGTACTTTATAATTCAGATTTATTTAAGTATGTTTTAACTTTTTATTATTTACGAAAAATAACATGTTGTAGTTTTTATGTCTTATTTTTAAAGGTTTTTAAGAAGGAGAGTAGTTGTAAATATTTGTAAATCAGTTTTGTATAAAATGCAATGCTCGTTAAACTTTTCACAATCTTTTCTAAGATTTTCAAGCCATTTCTTTTTTCGTATTTTTGTTTGTACAAAACGCCCTAATGATAGAAGAAAACGTAATACTAGTTAATCAAAATGATGAGCAAATTGGCTTAATGCCAAAATTAGAAGCACATGAAAAAGCACTATTACATCGCGCTTTTTCGGTTTTTATTTTAAATAGTAAAAACGAGATTATGCTACAGCAGCGTGCTCATCAAAAATACCACTCACCTTTACTCTGGACAAATACTTGCTGTAGTCATCAGCGTGAAGGCGAAACGAATATTGAAGCAGGAAGCAGACGATTGTTTGAAGAAATGGGTTTTAAAACAGAATTGAAAGAACTGTTTCATTTTATTTATAAAGCTCCTTTTGATAATGGTCTTACAGAACATGAATTAGATCATGTTATGATTGGATATTATAATGAGAATCCGGATATAAACTTCGAAGAAGTCGAAGCCTGGAAATGGATGAAGATTGAAGATGTAAAAAGTGATATTGAAAAACAGCCCGAGATTTATACCGTTTGGTTCAAAATAATTTTTGATGAATTTTATCATTATTTAGAAGACCATAAAATATAAAACCATAACAACCAAAAGCCTAAATGAAAGTAACCATATCAAGAAAAGCACATTTTAATGCTGCACATCGATTGCATAGAAAAGACTGGACATTTGAAAAAAATAATGCTGTTTTTGGAAAATGTAACAATCCTAATTTTCATGGTCATAATTATGGTTTAACAGTAAGTGTTACAGGAAAAATTGACCCAGAAACTGGTTTTGTTTTAGATGTGAAAGTATTAGCGGATATTATACTCGAAGAAGTAGAAATACCGTTTGATCACAAAAATCTGAATCTGGATGTTCCGGAATTTCAGGATTTGAATCCAACTGCAGAAAATATTGCAGTTGTGATATGGAATAAAATTAGAAAAAGAATTCAGCCCGATTTTGACTTAGAAATCGTTTTGAATGAAACGGACCGCAATTTTGTAACTTATAAAGGAGAATAATAAATGTCATTAAAAATAGGAGATATAGTTCCGAATTTTACTGCAAAAGATAGTCATGGTGAAGTTTTTGAAAGCCAAAGTGTTTTGGGGCGGAAACCACTCGTGATTTATTTTTACCCAAAAGATAATACGCCTGGTTGTACTACCGAAGCTTGTAGTTTTAGAGATCAATACGAAGATTTCAAAGACTTGGGAGCTGAGGTTATTGGTATAAGCAGTGATAGTATAAAATCACATCAAAAATTTGCCAAAAAACATCAATTGCCTTTTATACTGTTATCAGATCAGGATAAAAGATTACGACACCTTTTTGGCGTTCGTGATACTTTATTTGGCCTTGTGCCAGGAAGAGTGACATATGTTATTGATCGAAATGGCGTTGTTATTTTGATTTTTGATAGTATGAATGCTGCAAAACACATCCCAAAAGCACTTGAGACTATTAAAGAATTAGTATCGTAAAACTCAGTGTTTAACTAATAATATTAGCCAAATAAATATATTCATGAAGCCGAAATTATATCCATTGCAATTTGAACCAATTCTGAAAGAAAGAATTTGGGGAGGAGAAAAACTAAAAACAGTTCTTAATAAACCAATTGTTTCTAAAATTACTGGCGAAAGCTGGGAATTGTCTACCGTAGAAGGCGATGTAAGTGTTATTGCTAATGGAACTTTGAAAGGAAAATCATTAATGGATCTTATTGATGAAACGCCAAGCGAAATTCTGGGAACAGAAGTTTATAAGCGTTTTGGAAAACAGTTTCCGTTACTTTTTAAATATCTGGATGCTCGTGAAGATCTTTCGATACAAGTTCATCCAAATGATAAATTAGCAAAAGAACGTCACAATTCTTTTGGTAAAACCGAAATGTGGTACGTTCTGCAAGCTGATACTGATGCAAGAATTATTGTTGGTTTTAAAGAAGATTCAAGTAAAGAAGAATATTTAGAACATTTACACAATAATACATTGGTTTCTATTCTTGATGATGTAAAAGCAAAAGTTGGTGATGTTTTCTTTTTAGAAACCGGAACCGTTCATGCTATTGGCGCCGGACTTGTGGTTGCCGAAATTCAGCAAACTTCGGATATTACATATCGTTTATATGATTTTGATCGCGTCGATGCTAACGGAAATAAAAGAGAACTTCATGTAGATTTAGCACTTGATGCTATAAACTATAATAAGGTTGATACACAAAAAAAATACGAGACAAAAGCAGATACTTCAAATGTAGTTGTTGATTGTCCTTATTTTACCACGAATTTTATTCCGTTGCAAGATAAAATAACGGTTTCTAAATCCGGAGCGATTTTTACCGTTTATATGTGTATCGAAGGAAGTTTTGAAATCGAATATGATGGTTTTAAAGAAGTGTATCAAAAAGGAGATACCGTTTTAGTTCCTGCTGAGATAAATGCATTTTTCTTAACTGGAAATGCTTCAATTTTAGAAATTTACATTTCATAGCGCTTAATAAAAAGATTATGTGTACTTTTGCAGTCGCAAATTAAAATAAAAATAAAAATGGCAAACGTTAAAAATTTAAAGAAAGACATCAACTTCGTATTAGGAGATATTATTGAGGCAATTTACTTATTTGAAATGTCTACTACAGGAAATCCTACTCCGGAAACGAATGCTTTGATCGATCAGGCTATTGCAGCTTTTGATACTTTGATCACTAAAGTGAATGCTAAGAACGTTGAAAACAAAAAAGCACACTTCAAACAAATCAATGTTGAATTGGAAGAAACTGCTAATCAATTGATTGCTAAAATCAACGAATTGTAAGCAAAAAAAAGTATAAAAAAGTGCAAATTTATTTTGGTAAAACGAAAAACCGCTTTATATTTGCACCCGTAATGAGTCGCCAGCGTAGCTCAGTTGGCTAGAGCAGCTGATTTGTAATCAGCAGGTCGTGGGTTCGAGTCCCTCCGCCGGCTCAACAAAACCATCACTTTTTAGTGGTGGTTTTTTAATAAAATAAGCAGTAAATTTATTTTGGAAATTACAAAAATCCATTTTATATTTGCACCCGTAATGAGTCGCCAGCGTAGCTCAGTTGGCTAGAGCAGCTGATTTGTAATCAGCAGGTCGTGGGTTCGAGTCCCTCCGCCGGCTCAACGGAAAACCATCACTTTTTAGTGGTGGTTTTTTTTTGATCTAAACCGAACTAAAAACTACGTTTTAACTTATTGAAATTTAAAAGAGAATACAGATCAATACAAAAGCATGTTGAGAAATTTAAAGTATTTTGTATTGACTAATTATTTTAACCGCAAAGTTTGCAAAGTTTTTTATACATATCGGATTTTATAAAAACACAAAGTTCGCAAAGCTGTATCAACACAAAGCTTTGCGAACTTTGTGTTTTTTACACCTACTATTAGATAAGAATCTTAGCGTACTTTGCGGTTAAATTCATTCTTAGTTTTTATAACTCCACAGGTTTTTGTATTGATCCAGAGAATACGATAATATTTTTCTTATGTTTGTTGCTTAACCAAAAAAAATAATAATAAACATGGAAGAAACTTCTGTATTTGAAAAATTTGAATTGCAGCTAAACGAAACTGCAAAAGACTTTTTGAAAGAAACCGCAAAATGGGCCAACTTTTTATCAATTTTAGGCTTTGTTGGAATTGGACTTATGCTAATATTTGCTGTTTTTGCAGGAAGTATTTTTTCGGCAATGGGAAGTACTATGCCTGGAATGGGAGGAATGGGAGGTTCTTTTGGGATAATAATGGCATTTGTATATGTTTTTATCGCAGCAATTTATTTTTTCCCGGTTTATTATCTTAATAAGTTTGCGGTAAATGCTAAAAGAGCTTTTAGAGATAATGATTCAGAAGCATTGACGAATTCTTTTGGATATCTAAAATCACACTATAAATTTATTGGTATTTTGACGGTAGCTATCTTAGTATTGTATGGGCTTATATTTGTATTTGGAATTCTGGGCGCTGTATTGAGAGGATAAATTAGATTTCTAATAAGTATTTATATAACAAAAGGAGGCTGTTTTAAAAGATAGTCTCCTTTTGTATAAATATGATTTTGGCTTTTAGTATAAAGTGCATTGTGATACTATAAAAGGGATTCGTTTCGATTTGATATTTCAATAGGGTTGAGATGTTTTTATCGTCCAAATTTTTGATGTGCGGCCGTAAATTGCCCGCACGACATAGCAGCCAAAATTGAGATTTCACCAGCTAAACAAACATTAATAGCAATTTCGGCAAGTTTAGTGCTTTTACCAGGACCATAACAGTCAATTAATTGTAAACACTCTTTTTGTGTTGGAAAAGAAGTTCCGCCGCCAACTGTGCCAACAATTATATTAGGCATTGTGATTGCGCAATATAAATCTCCATTTTCGTCTATTTCCATTCTTGTTAAAGCTGTAGAAGCTTCTCCGGTGCAAGCGACATCCTGACCGCATGCTATGAAAAGTGCTGCAAGCGCATTAGCGGGATGCATTCCTGTGCCATTACTACCACATTTTATGGCGCCCGAAGTTGTTATTTTCCATTGTTGCTGTAAGAGTTCAGGAGTTGTTTTTAGTACAGATTCGATAACGTTTCTTTTTAGTGTGATTTCAGAAGTTATTTTCTTTCCGCGTACTCTTGTGGACAATGATGTTGATTTTTTATCTCCGGATGTATTTCCTTCAATAGTCCAAAAAACAGGTTTCGTTGGGCAGTTTTCAAGGATATATTTACAGATTCTGTCTGTACATATCGTAACCATGTTTTGACCTGATGCATCTCCAGAGGTATATTCAAATCTTAAAATCAGAATATTTCCTTCTATGTTTATTCCCACATCATTTAAGATGGCATAATTACTGGATTCTCGGGTTAATGAGCTAAATATTTCTTTATGGTCTAATACAAATGTTACAAATTTTCCAAGATCAATTAAATTTTTAAATTTAAAGGTTGGTGTTCTTTGTACTCCTTCTTGTAATGTAATTGTGGTAATTGCACCAGATTCTCTACAAGCTTTTGCGCCTCTGTTGTATGATGCCAATAATGTGCCTTCGGTGGTTGCAAGTGGAACATAAAATGCTCCTTGTGCATGTGTGCCATTAATTACTATTGGACCGATAATTCCAGTAGGAATTTGCGTCATGCCAATATAATTTTCAATATTCCCTTTTAAACTTTCGTTGTCTTTGAATACTTTTTCTCCGGATAAGTAATCGACATTTGTACTTAATTGTTTTCGAATAAAATCTAAACGCAATTTTTGACCGTTTAAAGAATAAGGATCGAGTTTAGGAATTGTCTCTAATTCTGGGCTAAGTTTTGAATTGTAAGATTCAAGTTTTTCGATTACAGATGAATTAATAAAATCAAACTTTGCACGACTAATAATACTAGGTGGATTTTTCATAATTTTTTTATTTAGGATGAGCTAAGTTACTCCAAATGAAAAATAATTGAATGAAAATTCCGAACTATTTTTATATAATTATCTTATTATCAGATATTTAAGAATTTAAAAAATATACTAAAAAAAAGGACATAAAAAAATCCTGTTTTAATAAAAAAACAGGATTAAGAGTATTGTAAAAAAGATCAGTTGATGTCTTGTTATAACTTCAAAAATCTATTTTTGCTGTTGCTTTTTAATCTCAGCAACATATTTGGTTAACTTTTTTCCGTAAAGTGATTGCGCAACTTTTGGAGTCATTGATTTTTGAATCGTATCAAGGAATTTGATATTGATATCATAAATCTCTGCTAATGCAATATAAGGTGCGATTTCGTGATCTTTGTTGTTAATAGCAAAGTTTGTAGCGTATAGATATTTTCTTCTGATATTTGAAGATTGTTTTGCGTCAATACTATCAATTGCTTTTTGATCTTTTCTTTTTAAGGCTTTAAATCTTGGTTCAACCAAAGAAAGATTCTCCCCAATAAAACGAGAATTTATTTTTTGATATTGCTCATACAATTCCTGATTTTTAGATCCGGTGATTTTAGCGCTATAAATAAAATTATCCAGATTAGTATCAATATTGATGTTTCCTGGTTCTGCAAAAAATAAAATGTTATTGTCTAATGAATTGGTTACTCCGCGATCCAGGAATAAATACAACATTTCAGGAGATTCTAATTTTATATCTCTTTCAAAAGTTGAATTTCCGTCAATTTTGATACTGTCAATAGCAACAAGAGAAGTATCAACAATTCTTTGAATATATAAAGTTCCTTTTTTTAATCCTTTTATATTTCCGGTAATATGTAAGTTGTCTGTAGATTCTTTTTTGCTACAAGATGCTAATACAGCGAGAGTAAAAAAGGCAATAATTGATTTTTTCATTGGTTTTTTAGATTTGGCTGCAAAATAAAGAAAATAGTTTGAATGTATAGATGTAGTTGTTAAATTTTGCTAAAAAATAAATCCCAATCTGAAAATAGATTGGGATTCTTATTATTTATGGAAGAAAATTCTTTTACATTACTAAATTGAAAATCTTTCCGTTTTCGTGAGTATAAGTGTATTTACCGTCACAATCATTGTTTCCGTAATCAACAACTCCGTTTAAGGCTCCACCCTGAACTTTCAATTTTCCTTTAGAAATAAAAGTACAAGAATATTTTTTTACCAATGTTTCCAGAACTGTCAAGGTTAATGTTCCTCCTTTATCAGACGTTACGGTGTGAGTTCCGTCAGTCATTTCATATACATTATCACTTAATAAAAAAGGAGTATCAACACCTGCAGTTTGTTTTACTGTGCATGTGCCTGAACTTGTAAAGGTTTTTCCTTGTGTATCAGTTAATTTTCCATTTGTCACTTTTCTAGTCCATTGTGGTACAGTTGGAGTCGTTGTCGTGTTTGTGTATTCAATAGTTCCTTCTACTTTTAATCCATTGATAGAGTAGCCAATTCTTTCGATGGTCATTTTGCTTCCCGTTGAGGTTACAGGTCCGGAAACAGTGATTTGTAATTTTCCTTTTCTTGTAAGTTGGTCAGTTGTGCAACCTGCAGTTCCAAAATCTAAAGTAAATACTTTTGGGTAAGTGTCTGTTGTTGGAGATACTGTGAGTGTACCGCAAATTCCTGCTGGAGGAGTTTCGGTTGGTTTTCCGGTCGAAGCAGTTGGTGTTGTTATAAGTAATCCTGTGTTGATGTCCATTTCGTTTACGGCGTCAATCGCTATAGAGGCTCCAACTGAAGTTACATCCATTTGCTGAACAATACTGTCATTGTTAGAACATGAAACATAAGTTAGCGCTGTGGTACAAACTGCTAGAAATAAAAGGATCGTTTTTTTCGTATTTTTCATATTGTTTTTTTGTTTGAGTTAGATAAATGGGATTCAAATGTAATAAAAAATAAATTGCAATAAAAAAATCCTATAAGTGGGACTTATAGGATTTTATAAACGTTATTTTATGTAATAATGTTTTATAGCAGATTCATTTTTTAAACAGTTTTGTAATATTCGCTTTTGGCTCTTCTGATTTCTTTATATTTTTCCCAATCAAATTTCGTTAAAAATTCTGCTGCTTTTTGGGCTCCGCGTATAAAGAGGTCAATTTTTGCATCTTCGGTCAAATTGAAGTTTAACCAATTGTGGCTTCCGGTATCAATATATCCAATGAGGTTTTTAAAATCCGGATTCTTTCTTAAAAATTCAGAGTCGTAACCATACCTTGCAGTGTCAAACATAGAGCTAACAACATTGGTTATTTTTTCGTTTTTATTAATTTCATTTTTATCGTATCCCAATTTAATTCCAAAAGTAGGAGAGGCTGGAACTGTTAGGTTTTCATGAAAAATATCAATTGGGAAATTCGAAATTATACCTCCATCCATAAACATAACTTCAGATGGAACTGAGGTTCTCAAGCAGGTTGCTTCATTCCATTTGTTCCATGCTTCAACTCCTCCGGGAATATTTTGAATTTTAAAAGGTGTAAAGAAAAGCGGAATCGACATCGAAGCCCGAACGAAATCTGCAGGATTCTGAACATCCGGATTCGAATAAAATAAATCAATCATTTTTGGGAATACAATTTTGCTCTCTGTTGTAATGTCTGCTGCAATTATTGCCATTTCGCACCAATGATCAGGTCGGTTGTAGATTTCTTTGTCGCCTTGCTTTACCTGATTTATTCTAAATAATTGATTGTCGTCCGAAACTCCTTTTAATCTTAAAGCTTTAAGATCGGCATAATTTTTTATTCCTTTTTGTGAAAGAAGATTAGACATCCATTGATGGAAATTTTTACCGGGATTTAATCCAAGATCGTCTTTGAAATTATCAACGACTTGACTTCCTTTTAAAATTAATTTCAGATTACTGGAATCGCTTAATAATGCATCAATAAATTCGCGTGCATCATGATCACCATCTACAAAATCATACAGGTTTTTATTACAGAGACAATCTAATATCCATTCTGATTTCTGAATATCGCAAGTTCCTGCTGCGGCCATTAGCATCGTATTAATACTTCCGGCTGAAGTTCCGGCGAGACTTAGAAAACGAATTCCTACTTGTTCAAGAACATAAACATAGCCAACGAGAGCAATGCCTAATACACCACCGCCTTCTTGCACGAGATCTACATATTGGCAATTATTATTGTCTGTAATATCTGAGAATTTTTTATTCTTTATTTCTTCCTTTAATTCTTTTAGAATGGTTAAGACTTCTCCGTTTTCAGTAAATTTTCTTTTATCCATGATTTCTAGGATTAAATATTGACTTTCAGTGAGTTGTGTTTAAGGGATAATAAAATTATAGAATTCATTCTTCTCGGGAAAGGGGACAAACACCCTTTTTTAATTGTAATTGATTGGCATTTAGTGTTTTAAAATAGGATGTAAAAAAAACCTGCAAGTATAACTTGCAGGTTTTCGGGATAGATTTTTGTAAAATCTTATTTAATCATTTCGAAACTTCTTTTTACAAAAGCAGTCAAAGCTTCTCCTTTTAATAGGTTTTGCGATAATTTAGCTAAGTCTAAAGCTTGTTTTACCAAATGTTCCTGATGTGTTTTGTCTTCAGTATTCAAGATACTTGTTGCTAAATCAGAATTTGTGTTTACAACCAAATTGTACATTTCCGGCATATTACCCATTCCGAACATTCCGCCACCACCAGACTGACTCATTTCTTTCATTCTACGCATAAATTCTGGTTGCGTGATAATGAATGGAGCAGCTTGGCTGTCCATAGCTTCCAATTGTACAGAATATGCTTTTGGAATATAAGCTTCTAATGAAGTTTTAAGTGTTTCTTTTTCTTCGTCAGATAATTTAGAAATTGTGTTTTCGTCTTTTTTGATTAAATTATCAATATGATCAGAATCAACACGAACAAAAGTTACGTCTTTATTATCTCCTTCAATTTTTTGAATCAAATGCGAAATAATTGGAGAATCCAATAGTAAAACTTCGTATCCTTTTTCTTTTGCTGTTTCAATATAAGAGTGCTGAGCATCTTTGTTTCCAGCATAAAGAATAACTAATTTTCCGTCTTTATCAGTTTGATTTTCTTTTAAATTCTCTTTTAATTCTTCAAGAGTAAAATATTTATCATCAACTGTTGGATATAAGACAAACGCACCTGCTTTTTCGTAGAATTTATCTTCAGAAAGCATTCCGTATTCTAAAACGATTTTAATATCGTTCCATTTTGCTTCAAAATCAGCACGGTTTTCGTTGAATAAAGCTTTTAGTTTATCAGCTACTTTACGAGTGATATAGTTAGAGATTTTCTTAACCGCACCATCTGCTTGTAAACCAGAACGAGAAACGTTTAATGGAATATCCGGTGAATCGATAACACCTTTTAACATTGTCAAAAACTCAGGTACAATTCCTTCTACATTATCAGTAACGTAAACTTGGTTTTGGTACAATTGAATTTTATCTTTTTGAATTTGCATATCCGAACCTAACTTAGGGAAATATAAAATTCCGGTTAAGTTAAAAGGATAATCTACATTCAAATGAATGTTGAATAACGGATCTTCAAATTGCATTGGATACAATTCTCTGTAGAAGTTTTTATAATCTTCCTCAGATAATTCGCTTGGTTGTTTTGTCCATGCTGGATTTGGATTGTTGATGATATTATCAACTTCAACTGTTTCGTTGATATAATCTTCAGGAGCATCTTCCGGTTTTGGAAGTGTTTCTGTTCTTGATCCAAATTTAATTGGAATAGGCATAAACTTGTTATACTTATTCAATAATCCGCTGATTTTAGAATCTTCTAAAAACTCAAGAGAATCCTCAGCGATATGTAAGATGATTTCTGTACCACGTGAAGTTTTGTCAGCCGGTTCTAAAGTAAACTCAGGGCTTCCGTCACATGTCCAGTGTGCTGCAGGTTCGTCTTTGTATGATTTTGTAATGATTTCTACTTTCTCTGCAACCATAAATGCAGAATAAAAACCAAGACCAAAATGACCAATAATTCCAGAATCTTTTGCAGAATCTTTGTATTTGTCAAGAAATTCTTCAGCTCCTGAAAAAGCAACCTGATTGATGTATTTTTCAACTTCATCAGCTGTCATTCCTAAACCTTGGTCAATGATGTGGATTTTCTTTCCTTCCTTATCAACTTTGATTTCGATTACAGGATTTCCGTATTCTACTTTAGCTTCGCCAATACTAATTAGGTGTTTTAATTTTAAAGTAGCGTCTGTTCCGTTCGAAACCAGCTCACGTAAAAAGATTTCGTGATCGCTGTACAAGAACTTTTTGATTAAGGGAAAGATGTTTTCTACCGAAACATTAATTTTACCTGTTGTCATATTTATTTTTATTTTTTAGTTTAATGTGATGATTCTCATTTCTTCAAATAGAATACCAATTGTTTTTTGGGTGACAAAATGGCGTAAGTGTTAATTTTGAAAGAAAATAATTAGATTTTGGAACTCAAGATATTCCTATGAATTGTATCTTTGTGGTATAATAATTGTTAAACGTGTCAGTATTAACTTAAAAAAAATGTACAAAATGAAGAAAGTTATTTTCATTTGCTTGATCGCCACGATGTTTTTCGCGTGCAAATCAGCTTCGTCTACAACAGCTTCAACAGAAGCGCCTACACTATCAACTAAACTTGACAGACCTACTCAAGTAGCACTTAAAGGAAATTGGGTACTTACAAATGTATCTTATCCAGGTTCAGACTATATTAAAGTAAACTCGTTTGATCTTGCAGATTCTAAATGTTTTATTGGAAGTACATGGAACTTTATTTCGAACAATAATAAAGGTACTATGGCTCTAAATGCGCCAAGTTGTACAGCTTTTACTTCTCCAATCGTTTGGAGTATCAACAATCAGGGACTTTTTGTACTTAAGATTGTAGATCCGGGATTAAAATCAAAAAATGTTAAATCAGGATATTTACTTAAAGTAGCCGGATTAACTGATAACTCGTTCCAATTGATCGATAATATCAATGTTGGCGGACAAGTTAAGGATGTAACTTACCAATTTCAAAGAGCTAATTAATATAAAAAAATAAAAATATGAGAAAGATAACCGTTTTAAGCCTAAGTAGTTTATTTGTATTAGCAAGCTTTTTTACAAGTTGTGATTCAGTAAAAAATGCAAATAACACACAAAAAGGTGCTGGAATTGGAGTAGTTGCCGGTGGTATTATTGGTGGTATTTTAGGAAATAATTTAGGTCACGGAGGTAATGCTGCTTTAGGTGCTGCAATTGGTGCTGCCGTAGGTGGTGGAACCGGAGCACTTATTGGAAACAAAATGGATAAACAAGCCCGTGAAATTGATCAGGCTTTACCAGGTGCTGATGTTGAGAGAGTTGGAGAAGGAATTCACTTAACTTTGAATGAAAACTCTGTTCGTTTTGATACTAACAAATCGACTTTGACATCTCAGGCAAAAGCTAACTTAGATAAATTGATTCCTGTATTTACAGAGTACGGAGATACAGATATTCAAATTTTTGGTTATACTGATAATACAGGAAAACCAGAATATAACTTAACACTTTCAGGACAAAGAGCTGCATCTGTGCAAGCTTATTTAGTTTCAAAAGGATTAAAATCAAGCCGTTTCAAAACTTCTGGTTTAGGAATCGCTGATCCAATTGCAACAAATGATTCTCCTGAAGGAAGAGCACAAAACCGTCGTGTAGAGTTCTCAATTACTGCAAATGACAAAATGGTAAATGATGCAAAAGCTCAAGCCGGAAAATAAGTTTCTGACGCAATAAAATTTCTTAAAAGCTGTTTCGTAATTGAAGCAGCTTTTTTTTGACTTTAGAAATTAAACATTGTAAATTTGGACTTTCAAATACAACCCATGCTCGACATTCAAAATATTTCTTTTTCGTACACCGAAACCCCTGTTATAAAAAACGTTTCTTTTACTGTAAATAAAGGCGACAATATTTCTATTATAGGTGAAAGTGGCTGCGGAAAAAGTACACTTCTTAAATTAATATACGGTTTATACGATCTTGATGAAGGCAAGATTTTTTATGATGAAAAACCTGTTTTAGGTCCAAAGTATAATTTAATTCCCGGAATGCCTTATATGAAATATCTGGCGCAGGATTTTGATTTGTCTCCTTTTGAAACTGTAGCCGAAAATGTTGGAAAGTTTCTTTCGAATGGTTTTGCAAACATGAAAAAACTTCGTGTTCAGGAATTATTAGAAATGGTAGAAATGGAATCTTTCTCTAATGTAAAAGCAAAATTTTTAAGTGGAGGACAACAACAAAGAGTTGCTTTAGTAAGAGTTTTGGCGTTAGAGCCGGAAGTAATTTTACTGGACGAACCTTTTAGCCAAATCGATGCTTTTAGAAAAAATGCTCTACGCCGAAATTTATTCCGCTACTTAAAACAAAAAGGAATTACTTGCATTATTGCAACGCACGATAGTACAGATGCTTTGTCATTTGCAGATGAAGCGATTGTAATGCGAAACGGAGAAATCATCGTTAAAGACAATCCAACAAAAATATACGAAGATCCGGAAACTAAATATGTAGCGTCACTTTTTGGAGAAGTAAATGAACTTCCAACGCATTTATTACTTCCATATGAAGATCAAAATCATAAGACTTTGGTTTATCCGCATCAATTTAAAATGGTTACAGAATCTAATTTGCCGGTAAAAATTAGAAGAACTTATTTTAGAGGAAATCATTATTTGATTGAAACTGTTTATAAAAGACAACTAGTATTTTTTGAAAGTGAAATCGATTTACCTCTTGAACAGGAAATTTTCTTAGGTTTAAATTATTTGTAATTAGATAATGTGTCAATTAGAAAATTAGATAATTCTTTTTAATGCTATAAAAAAAAACAAACCCGATAGATTTTTGAAATCTATCGGGTTTGTTTTATCTAATAATCTAGTTTTTTAAATACTTTTCTAAAAACTGATCTTGTTCCCAAAGTAAGTGCAAGATGTTTTCTTTTGCTACATAACTATGTGCTTCTTTTGGTAAAATCACCATTCTTGCTGGAGCTCCTAAACCTTTTAAAGCCTGAAAATATCTTTCTGTTTGCAAAGTGAAAGTTCCGGGATTATTATCGGCTTCACCGTGAACTAATAAAATTGGAGTTTTCATTTTATCGGCATTCATAAAAGGAGACATTGCGTTGTAAACATCTGGAACTTCCCAGTAATTACGTTGCTCGCTTTGAAAACCAAACGGAGTCAAAGTTCTGTTATACGCTCCACTTCTTGCAATTCCGCAGGCAAACAAATTAGAATGTGTTAATAGATTTGCTGTCATAAATGCACCATAAGAATGTCCGCCAATAGCGACTTTTTTACGATTAATATATCCTAAAGCATCAACTGCATTAATTGCAGCTTCGGCATTATCTACTAATTGTGAGATAAAGTTATCGTTTGGTTCTGTAGTTCCTTCTCCAATAATTGGGAAAGCTGCATCATCCAAAACCACATATCCTTTGGTTACCCAATACACAAAAGATCCATAATAAGGAAAAGTAAACTCATTTGAATTTTGAGTAGATTGTCCTGCACTATTTCTGTCTTTATATTCGGCAGGATAAGCCCAGATCAATAATGGTAATTTCTCTTTTTTAGCTTTATCATAACCAGCAGGAAGATATAAAGTTCCTGAAAGTTCTAATCCGTCTTTACGTTTGTATTTAATAACTTCTTTGCTTACATCTTTGATGCTTTCAAACGGATTTTTGAAAGTTGTAATTGGAGTTAAGCTGTTTTGTTTTTTAATATTTCTGAAGTAATAATTCGGATATTCACTTTTTGACTGAATCTGAACTAAAACTTTACCAGATCTAAAATCTTCAATTTCCAATAAATCTTCTTTTTTGTCTTTATAAGAAGAAGTATAAATACGTTTAGATTGTAATGTCTTTAAGTTAAATTCATCAATAAATGGGAACTGGCCGCTTTTAGTATATCCGTCACCAATTCTGTAAGCGTTGTCTTTTTCGATTGCCAGAACATATTTATTGTATTCATTCTTTTTGGTTTCAAAAATACCCGGATCTGAATAAACGTCTTGTTGGTTTCTGTCCGTAATTACTTTTGCTTGCTGACTTGGATTTGATGGATTAATCAAATAAGTTTTGGTATTACGAGTGTCGTACCATTCGTCAGTAACAAAAGCAATATTATCATTACCCCAAACAACATCATTATAACGCTGAGGTATTTTTACCAATGAAGTTGCATCGCTTGTAAAAGGTGCATCCCAAAGAAAAAGCTCATCTCTAAAATCTACTTTGTTTGCAGGATCTCCTTCGTCCAAAGCTGTAACATAAGATAAAGTTGCAGGTTTGTCATTTCTCCAAGCCATTTCTCTTTTTCCTTTTCGAACAGCCATAAAACCTTTTGGTATAATTTCGTTCAACGGAACTTCGTTAACCGTTTTGATTTCTTTTCCTCTAATGTCGTAAACAATTGATCTCGATGGAAATCTGCTTAAAGGAACAACATAAGAAAATGGTTTCTGAATGGTTGTCAACATAATATAATTGCCATCAGGAGATATTCTTTCTCCAGCAAACATTGCAGCTTCTTTAAATAAAACCGCATTTCCATTGATGTTGACTTTGTATAATTCAGATGTAATGATGTTTTCGAAATTAACTTCATCATTTTTGTTTTTCAACATATCCGGATAGGTTCTGTTTTGAGATTTTTCTCCAGAAGTATTCGAAATAATTGGTCCGGTTGGTAAATCTTTTTTAGAATCTAAAAGTGGTTTTCTGTCCTTTGGAAGCATTTTTACCAAAATAGTTTCGTTGTCTAAGAACCAGCTAAACGGATTTCCAAGATTTGCATTTACAGTAGCTTCTGTTAGTTTTGTGGCTTGCGCCGATGCAACATCCAAAACCCAAAGTTCTACACCAGTATTTGTGGTATGCGAAAACAGGATTTTTTTGTCATTTGGAGACCAAAGAACGTTACTGATTTTAGGATTATTTGGTAAACCTGTAACTTGAATTTCGTCTTTACCGCTAATCTTTCTTAATTTCAGATTATTGATATAAGTAACTGTACTTGAAATATTGGTAACAGGATTGATCCTTAGACCTCCCAAACGAAGTTCTTCCTGATTTAAATCGTCCAATGTTTTGTATGTACTTCTGTATACTAAGAGCATATTTTCTTTTTTAGTATCCATCGATACTGTCGGAGCTCTTTCATAATCTGCTAAATCCAGAATAGATTTAGAAGGTTTTTGGTAGGTTAGGTTTTCCTGAGCAAAAGCAAAGAAACCAATATTTAAAAATAAGAATAATGTAACCTTTAATTTCATAGTTTGAATTTTATGGGTTTGAAAAAAGTGGCTTTCATAAATGTTTGTCTAAGGTAGTTTACTCTTGTTACATTTTATGCGTTATTTTTCATACTTTTCATTGTTTTGGGCTAAAAACTGGTTTTTTAGAATTGAACTTGCTTTAATAGGTTGTATAATTAAAGTATATTAAATTGCTAATTACGAAAAAAAGAGTAATTTGTACGCTTATGTTTTAAACAATACTTAAATTTGCAATCCAATTTTTTAACAAATAATAAAAGAATATGTATCATTCAAAAATAGCGGGCTTAGGATATTATGTTCCTTCAAATGTTGTGACCAACGATGATTTGTCTAAGATTATTGATACCAATGATGAGTGGATTCAGGAGCGAACAGGGATTCAGGAGCGTAGACATATTATTCGTGGAGAAGATACCACGACAACAATGGGAGTAAAAGCAGCTAAAATTGCTATAGAACGTTCTGGCGTTGCCAAAGAAGATATTGATTTTGTAGTTTTTGCTACATTAAGTCCTGATTACTATTTTCCAGGACCTGGAGTTTTAGTACAACGTGATTTAGGATTAAGAACTGTAGGAGCATTAGATGTTAGAAATCAATGTTCTGGTTTTGTTTATGCGATTTCTGTAGCGGATCAATACATTAAAACCGGAATGTATAAAAACATATTGGTTATTGGTTCAGAAGTGCATTCAACAGGATTGGACATGACAACTCGCGGACGTGGAGTTTCGGTAATTTTTGGAGATGGAGCAGGAGCGGCAGTTTTAAGCCGTGAAGAAGATTTGACAAAAGGTATTTTATCGACACATTTACACTCTGAAGGACAACATGCTGAAGAGTTAGCTTTGCAGGCACCAGGAATGGGAGCGCGTTGGGTAACGGATATCTTAGCAGATAATGACCCGAATGATGAAAGTTATTATCCTTATATGAACGGACAATTTGTGTTTAAAAATGCAGTAGTTCGTTTTGCTGAAGTAATCAATGAAGGTTTGGAAGCAAATGGTTTACAAGTTTCAGATATTGATATGTTGATTCCGCATCAGGCAAATTTGAGAATCTCGCAATTCATTCAGAATAAATTCAAATTGAGCGACGATCAGGTTCATAATAATATTCAGAAATACGGAAACACAACTGCAGCATCTATTCCAATTGCATTGACAGAAGCTTGGGAACAAGGAAAAATCAAATCAGGAGATACAGTTGTTTTGGCTGCTTTTGGTAGTGGATTTACCTGGGCAAGTGCGATTATCAAATGGTAATTTAAGTGTTCTTATATCATATTTTAAAAACCTGCTCTTTTTAGAGCAGGTTTTTTTATACTCATTTTTCAAGTTAAGCGAAGTCGTTGCTTTATTGTGTGAGATAATTGTCAGGCTGAGCGGAGTCGAAGCCCATGTTCCAATTGGCGCGCCTTCGACTTCGCTCAGGATGACATACGTTGAGATCATCGGGAAAATTTAATGAAATATTTTTCTTACTTTTAAAATATTTTTAAATAAAGTAAAAAATGAAAAGATATTATGTTTATATATTAAAATGTTCTGATAATAGTTATTATACTGGAATAACAAATGACGTAGATAGAAGGTTCAATGAACATAGTTTTGGTTCAAATAAAGAAAGTTACACTTATGATAAAAGAGCATTAGAATTAGTTTTTTGTACTGAATTTAATGATGTAATTCAAGCTATTTCATTCGAGAAACAAGTAAAAGGTTGGAGTAGGAAAAAGAAAGAAGCTATTATAAATGATAATTGGGATGATTTGAAAAAACTTTCTGAATGTTTGAATGAAACTCATTTTAAAAATTTTAATAAAAAGAAGATTTAGTAGTAAATTAGCCTTCGACTTTGCTCTCAATTAATGTTCTGTAGACAATATTGTCTGTCAGAGCGAAGGGGTTGTCAGGCTGAGCGGAGTCGAAGGCCGCGTTCCAATTGGCACGCCTTCGACTCCGCTCAGGATGACAGTAGATTGCGATTAAATTGTCTATACAATAGGTGAGGACGAAGAATACTTTTTTAAATTAGATTAAAATGAAAAAAAATCAACTGGAAATAGCGTGTTTTAATTACGAATCAGCCATAATTGCACAAGAAAATGGAGCTGATCGAATTGAACTTTGTGATAATATGAAGCTTGGCGGAACAACTCCTAACTATATTTTAGCCTTAAAAGTGAGGGAGAATGTATCCATAAAAATGCATGTAATCATAAGACCTCGTGGTGGAGATTTTGTTTATAGTGATGAGGAGTTTGTCGAAATGAAACAAGATATCAAGCAATTTAAGAAATTGGGAGTTGATGGTTTTGTTTTCGGAATTTTAAAAGCAGATGGAAGTGTTCATAAAAAACGCAACAAAGAATTAGTCAATTTAGCAAGTCCGCTTTCCTGTACTTTTCATCGTGCTTTTGATGTTGTAAAAGATGTCAAAGAATCTCTTAAAGATGTAATTGAATGTGGTTTTAATACTATTTTGACATCAGGACAAGGAATCAATGTCGAAGAAGGAATTTTTACTTTAGAGAAAATTCAAAAATGGTCCAAAGATAAAATAGAAATAATGCCTGGCGGAGGTTTACGATCTTCGAATATTAAATTATTACAGGATAAACTGGAACCTACTTTTTATCATTCATCGGCGATTACAGATAATACAGAAACTGCAAATCCGGAAGAAGTAAAAGAATTAAAGAATTTTTTATAAAAGCATTTACATAAAAAAGCCTGGAGTTGGCATACTCCAGGCTTTTCTTTTCTACAAGAACTATTAAAATCTACTAATAAAAGAGGGATTAAAACATTCCGCCACCACCTTTATTAGTGTTATCTTCTCTTTGTTTACGTTGAAGGTTTTTGATTTTTGCACCTCCAAAGTTATAAGTCAATCCTAAATAAACCGTTTGACTTTCCCATGTAAATTGCCCTTCCTGAGGATAAGGATAAACACCGTCAAAAGCATATTTCATTGTGTTGAAAACGTCGTTAAAACGTACACTTATATTCATTTTATTGTCTAACAATGTATAACGTGAACCAATGTCCATTTTGTACATTTCTTTTCTGTGTTGTTGAATTTCTTCAACCGGACCTCTGTAAAAACCAAATAATAAAAAGCTTAAACGTTTTGTAGGCTTGAAGTTTGAGTTCATACGAGCATTAAATGCCGATGTTGTTACAGTGCGTTCAAGCGGTGAACTTTTACCTGTTTTTGGATCAAATTCAAATACAACACCGTGTTGTTTTATACTTGAAAAGTCAATCGATGGTTGGATATCCCACCATTTTGTAAGCTTATAATTTAACGAAGCTTCAAAACCATAAGAGCTACTATTGTCATAATTTGCAAAACCTAAAACTTGTTTATATCCTGAATCGTCATTTGGATCAGGACTTAAAGTTCTGCTTATTTGATCATTGATTCTTCTTACAAAAACTCCTGTAGTTATACTTCCTTTTTCAAGAGTTCTAGTGTAATTTACTTCAACCGAATTGGTGAATTGAGGTCTTAAATTCTGATTTCCGTAAGACGTTACCAGCGGAGTAGAAAATTCACGAATTGGTTTTGTCTGCTCTAAACTTGGGCGGTCAACACGACGGCTATAGCTTAATTGCAATACATTTTTCTCATTTAAATTATAAGTAAAATATGCTGATGGATACAAAGTGATATAATCATCATTAAAAGTTTTATAACCATAATTAAGATTAGACTTAACCTGATAGCTTTCAAAACGAGTTCCTATCTGGTAGCTGAATTTTTTGAATTTCTGACCAAAAGTTACATAAGCAGAGTAAATATCGGTATCATATGTATAGATAGAAGTTTGATCTATAGGATCAGTAACCGCAGGATTAGCTGTATGGTAATCGTTATCCGTTCTTGTAATTCTGGCTTCAGCACCAGCTTCAAGAGTAGTTTTTTCGTTTAACGGGTTTACATAATCAACGTTGAAAGTACCTAGTTTTCTGTTCTCGCCTGTAGCGTCATTGTAAACAATGTCTTTAGAAGTGTTATTAGGGCTTGTTGTTTTAGTATCAAAACTTGCATCTTGAGTTTCTTTAGTATCACTATAGTTTGCTTCAAAATCTAAAGTATGACCTTCTTTTTTAAAGATGTGTTTGTAAGCTAAATTATAAGTACCAGTTTGATTAGGTCCTTGATATCTTGCTTTTTGATAGATGTTTTTAATATCCGGATCACCGTTATTATAATCAATATCTGTTAATACAATTCCGGTTCCGGTAGATTTATTTTGATTTGTATAAAAAGATAAAGTATTATGATCATCGATTAAATAATCCATACCAACTTTATACAAATAATTGTCATTGTCATTAGAGATTTTTAATTTTTGGTTAACATCCTGATCTAATCTTGCAATTCGGCCATTGTTAAAATAAGTTCCAAAATTTTCACCCACATTTCCGAAGAAGTTTACTTTTCCAGTTTTATAATTCAAATCTAATGATTGATTGTATTTGGCAGTTTCTCCAAAAGTAATACCGCCACTATAGCTTCCGTTGAAACCTGTGTTAGCATTTTTGTGCAAAACAATATTGATGATTCCAGACATTCCTTCAGGATTGTATTTCGCACTTGGATTGGTGATTAACTCAATTTTTTTGATAGAAGTTGATGGAATTTGTTTCAATAATTGAGCAGGGTCAATATTCGAAGGTCTTCCGTCAATTAAAACACGCACATTATCGTTTCCACGAAGAGAAAGTTTTCCATCCTGATCAACATTTACAGACGGAATGTTACTCATAATATCAGAAGCAGAAGCTCCCGCTGTTGTTAAATCTTTTCCAACAGTAATTACTTTTCTATCAATTTTTTGTTCAATAGTAGAGCGTTCTGCTACAATGTTAACACCTTTTAGCTGAGTAGCTTCTTCTTCAAGAGATGCATTAACAGTAGCTGTTTTTTTGTTATCACTTAAGATTACTGAACCAATATATTTTCTAAATCCAATGTATTGAATTTCGATAGTATAGTTTTTTAGCGCTAAATTTTTAATACTAAAATCACCATTGTCATCTGTGTTAACTCCTGATACTACTTTTCCGTTGTCTTTAATAGAAACCGTAGCATAAGAAATTGGTGCATTATTTGACTTTTCGGTAATTTTTCCGGATACTACCCCGGCATTCTGAGCTTGTGCTGTTGCAAATACACCCAGTAATGCAAACAGTAAGAATTTTAGTTTCATATGGTAATAATTGATTTTTTTGATTGATTGATGATGATGATTGTTATTTTGTTTTTTTTTAGTTTTTTTCTTTAAACGAATTTAAAGTGTCCCTATTAAGACTCTTTTATCATCGATATGTTACAGGAAAATCAAATAAAAAAAAGTTTTATTTAGAGATCATCTGTTTTATAGGAGATTAGCGTTTTGATTTTTTGATAATTTTAACATTGAGAACGATTTACTTTTTAAGAAATTCTAATCGTTTTCTTGTATTTTATATGTTTTTCGTTTTCTCTAATTGATGAATAAGCAGTATCTTTGCTCACTTTAAAAATAAGTTTACATGTCATTACAACAAATTCTTACTCCTTCTATACAAAAAGCAATACAAGCATTATTTGATGTTACTGTTGATAAAATCGAATTTCAAACTACTAGAAAAGAGTTTGAAGGCGATATTACAATGGTGATTTTTCCTTTGCTAAAAGTCATCAAAAGCAATCCTGTAGAATTAGGAAATAAAATAGGAAACTATTTAGTAGATAATCTTCCTGAAGTAGCAGGTTTTAATGTTGTTTCGGGATTTTTGAATATAGTAATTGCTGATAGTTATTATTTAAATTTCTTTAATGAAATCAGAGAGAATAATAAGTTTGGATATGTAACTCCAAATCCGGAAGATAAAGCAATAATGGTCGAATATTCTTCGCCAAATACAAATAAGCCTTTGCATTTAGGACACGTTCGTAACAATTTGTTAGGATATTCTGTGGCCGAAATCATTAAAGCTTCTGGAAAAAAAGTATATAAAACTCAAATTATAAACGATCGTGGAATTCATATTTGTAAATCAATGCTGGCTTGGCAGAAATTTGGAAATGGCGAAACTCCTCAAAGTTCAGGTTTAAAAGGGGATAAGTTAGTTGGTAAATATTATGTTGAATTTGATAAAGCTTATAAAGGCGAAATCAATCAATTAATAGAAGCCGGTAAAACCGAAGAAGAAGCAAAAAAACAAGCTCCAATTATTGTTGAAGCTCAGGAAATGCTACAAAAATGGGAATCTGGAGATGAAGAAGTAATTTCGCTTTGGAAAATGATGAACCAATGGGTTTATGATGGTTTTGCAATAACATACACTAATCTTGGAGTTAATTTTGATAAATATTATTATGAAAGTAATACTTATTTATTAGGAAAGGATGTAGTTCAGGTTGGACTTGACAAAGGAGTTTTCGAAAAAGATCCTGATGGTTCAGTTTGGATTGATTTAACAGATGAAGGTTTAGATCGTAAAATCGTATTGCGTTCAGATGGAACTGCGGTTTATATGACGCAAGATATTGGAACTGCAATTCAGCGTGTTAAAGACATGCCAGATGTTGGAGGTATGGTTTACACAGTTGGAAACGAGCAAGATCATCACTTCAAAGTTTTATTCTTAATCTTGAAAAAATTAGGTTTTGATTGGTCTTCAACTCTATATCATTTGTCATACGGAATGGTAGATTTACCTTCTGGAAAAATGAAAAGCCGTGAAGGAACTGTTGTAGATGCTGATGATTTGATGCAAGATATGACAGACACAGCAAAACAAATTTCAGAAGATTTAGGAAAACTGGACAGTTATTCTGCAGAAGAAAAAGCTAAATTGTACAAAACAATTGGTTTAGGAGCATTGAAATATTACATTTTAAAAATAGATCCTAAAAAACGTATTTTGTTTAATCCTGAAGAATCTGTAGATTTTGCTGGAAATACAGGTCCTTTTATACAATATACTTACGCGAGAATTCAGTCAATAATTCGTAAAGCCGATTTTGATTTTTCAGCCAAAACAGACATACAAGAATTACACGAAAAAGAAAAAGAACTGGTAAAACAAATCGAGCTTTTCCCGGAAGTAATTCAAAATGCAGCTCAAAATCATAGTCCTGCTTTAATCGCTAATTATACATATGATTTGGTAAAAGAGTATAATTCATTTTATCAATCAGTTCATATATTAGGTGAAATCGATTTGACAAAAAAAATATTCAGAGTTCAGCTTTCTCAAAAAGTAGCCGAAGTTATAAAATCAGCTTTTACATTATTAGGAATCGAAGTTCCGGAAAGAATGTAAAAGTTTTAATACTTAAGAATAAAAAGCCAATAGTTGAAAAACTATTGGCTTTTTTTATTGCTTTAAAAACTTATAGTGTCGGATTTCGGCTGTATGATAAGCTACTTTTACGATATGTTTTGTTAGGTTAATAATTAGTAAAACATCTCCTTATATTTATTTTTAGTTATTTTAAATTAGTAAACTTTAAGTAGAAAATAAAATAAGGAATAAAGGATTAAACCGTTTAAACTTGATTTAGACGGTTTTTTTTATGCCTTACCTTATTTGGACTTGCAACAAAAAGTCGGACAAATTTTCTAAGACCTATGCTACACTTTCTATTTTATAAAATTCTAGTTCCATTTCTTTAGGTGTTTTATATCCCAAAGAAGAATGCAGACGTTTTCTATTATACCATACTTCTATATATTCAAAGACTGCTAATTTAGCTTCTTCAATGGTTGTGAATTTATGCTGATAGATAAGTTCTGCTTTAAGGGTCTTGAAAAAACTTTCAGCTACAGCATTATCCCAACAATTAGCTTTTCTACTCATACTTTGAGTGATTAAAGTATTTTTATTAATCAATTTTCTGAATTCTATCGAAGCATATTGTATTCCTCTATCTGAATGAAAAAGTAAAGATTCTGTTATTTCTCTTTTTGATACTGCCATTTTCCAAGCTGGAATAATCGTTTGATCGGTATACATTCGTGTGCTTAATGACCATCCTATAACCTGCCTGTCATATAAATCAATAATAGTAGTAAGATATAACCAGCCGGCAGCTGTTCTTATATAGGTTATATCAGACACCCAAACCTCATTAAGTGATTTTGGTGTAAAATTTCTATTGAGATGATTACTGCACACTGGATATCGATGATTAGAATCTGTGGTTACTTTAAAGCGTCTTTTAAGTTTACTTCTCCAGCCATTAAGAAGCATCAATTTAGCAACTTTCCTTTTGGATATTTTATATCCTTTTCTTTTTAGCTGTTCCGCTATTCTGGGACTTCCGTAAGTTTGACTGCTTAGATCAAAAACTTCTTTTATTAAATCTGTAAATAGACTATTTTCTATAAATCTATTAGAAGGACCGCCACTGAACCATCTATAATAACTACTTCGGCTTACTTTTAAAACGCTGCACATCTTTTCAATAGGATATAAATGTTTATAGCTGACTATAAATTGGTAGATTTCCCATCGCTCTTGGAAAAGATGTGAACGGCCTTTTTTAATATCTCAAGCTCTAATTCTTTTTCTTTAAGGGCTTTTCGTAATTGTTTTACTTCTAAAGAATCTATCTCTGTCTTTTTAGAAATAATTGGTTGTAGATTAGTAAATGTTTTTTGAGAAGACCTCCATTTATAAATACGCTCTACCTGGACGCCTAGTTCATCTGCTAATTCTTTGATGTTTTCTCGCTCGTAACTTAATCGTACTGCTGATGATTTAAACTCAGCACTGTAAACTCGTTTTTTCATAATTCTAAGATATTTATTTTTATTTAAACAGTCTTAAAATTTATGTCCCAGTAAATGTAGCAACTCCATTTTTAATAAAGTATTGATTGTTGAGACAAAAAAGAGGACTTACTATTATGTTTTTAGAATGCACAATGTTTAACGATTTGCACAGGAAAGAATTCTTACGGTAACGAGAGATAAAAATTAAATGCATTTTATTGCGTTTATAATATAGTAACAATAAATCCCTATATCGTTTTGAATTATATTGGATTAGTAAACATTTAGTGGAAAACATAAAAGGGTAAACCGTCTGGATTAAATTTCAGGCGGTTTTTTTAAAATAAAAAAGCCGATAGTTTTGACACTATCGGCTTTTTTGCAACTAACACAAACATTTTTATTTTACGAACTTGTTGATGATTGCATCTGTTTCTGCTTTTGTTGCGTCTGGTTTTAAATCAAACAAAAGAGAATAAAGAGCTTTTCTATCAACTTTAGCTTCTAGGTTTAAGTCTTGATGTCTGTCAAAAAGAGTTTGCCATTTGTCACGAACATTTTTCCAAAGTGCATTGTTGGCAACCCACCATTTTTGAGCAGCGATACATTTAACATCTGGAACTTTAGTGTAAATATCCATTCCTTTTTCTTGTGCTAACAAGACATCTTTTCCACTGTCATCTCTAACTAGTTTATCGTTGTCTTGCTCATGATTCCATCCTGTAGCAGTAATTTCATGAATGTTTCTTCTTTTCAAAACATTATAGTCATTACGTATAGTTTGCTCTCTTCTTGGTAAAGGCGCATCAGCAACATTTGACCAGTAATCTTGTCCGTCAACGTGTACCCAAGTCGAAGATCCTTCATATCTAGGACTATCATCTACTTGATATACTTTTTGAGTCCATTGTCCTTTAACAGCCTTCTTTTCTAATTTTTTGTATTTCCAAGAAGTTCCTTTGTCAAATGAATATAAATCAGTGTTTTCATACAGCCAATCTTGTCTCCAGTGTTTGATGATCATATCATCGCTTACTATTAATAAGTGTTGCATTACAATTTTATTTGGAGTGTCTTCTAAAAGTTCTACCCATTCTAATGCAGATTCATGTTTAGTTGGTGAAGACTTATATGTAATAGAATCTTTAGGGTATTTAAAAGTTTCTGTAAAATTAAATTTTACTTCATAACAACCACACATTGATTTGATTGACTTAATGTCTTGTTGTTTTTTGTCCTGACTGAAACCAAGGCTGCATGTCAAAGCCATTATGGCTGAAAAATAGAGGCTTTTTGAAATCATAACTTTATTTTTTTGTTTTAAAATTTTTCGCAAATATATGTTTTTTATTTAGAACAAATAAAAATAGTTTCTATATTTGCGCCATTATTAAGACTGAATAAAAATAATGAAAATAAAATTTACCCTTTTTGCTGCTTTTCTTTTTTGCCAAATATCCTTTGCGCAGCAAAAAGATACTGTTGCATCTCGAGAAAAACTTTCTGAAGTAGTTGTTACTGGACAATTGGAACCACAATCTATAAAAAAATCTGTTTTTAATGTTCGAGTGATTACTAAAGAGAATATAAAGCAACTTGCAGCAAATAATTTAGCTGATGTTTTAAATCAGTATCTGAATATTAGCGTAACGTCGAATGGTGATGATGGGCGCTCAAAGGTTTCTATGTTTGGATTAGATGCCCAGTATTTTAAAATTTTGGTTGATAACATACCACTAGTAAGTGATACAGGTATGGGGACAAATGTCGATTTAACACAGGTGAATCTTGATGATGTTGAACGTATTGAAATAATTGAAGGCTCGATGGGAGTAACTCACGGAGCGAATGCAGTAACGGGAATTTTAAATATTATTACTAAAAAAGGAGGCGGATATAAGTGGCAGATAAGTGCAACTGTTCAGGAAGAAACAGTTGGAAAGGAATTTGCTTTTTTTGATAAAGGACGTCATATACAATCAGTTAAAATTGGTCATAATTTTAATGAAAATTGGTTTGTTAACATAGGAGCGAATCGCAATGCAATGGCTGGTTTTTATGATAATAAACAAGGAAAAGATTACGACAAAAATGATGATCTTAGGGGATATACACAACTGCCGAAAGAACAATTGGTAGGAAATGCGATTCTGGGGTATCAAAAAGATGCTTTTAGAATTTTTTACAAATTTGATTATTATGGTGAAGATGTACATTTTTACAGTCCAATCTTAAATATACAGGATAATTATCCTTTTCCGGATACTTATTTTGCAAAGGATAAAAGATATATTACCAATCGTTTTTATCATCATCTAAACGCAAGTGGTAATGTCTTCTCAAAATTAAAATATAATGTTTCGGTTTCTCAACAAAAACAAGAACGTGATTTAGAAAATTTCGAGTATCAAATTGAAACACGCAAAGAATTTAATAACGAGAGAAAGAATTATCAATCAAAAGAGGTATTTTATTCTACGGGAACATTGAGTAATTTCTTTGATAGTAAAAAAGTTGATTTTCAGCTAGGTTATGAAATTACAAATGAAAATGGATTTTATGATTCATCAGTTGGAGCTTTTAGAGATGATAATCAGCAGGCAGTAGATATTAGGAAGAGACTTGAGAATTATGATATTTATTCGGTTGCCGAAATTAGTGTAAGCGATAAATTCTCAATTCGTCCGGGACTTCGATTTTCATTTCAATCCGCTTTTGAAAATCAGTATGCAAGTTCATTAGGTTTACGATATCTTTTTGATAAAGGATTGGAAGCAAGAGCTTCTTTAGGTAAATCATATCGAACTCCGAACTTTGATGAATTGTATACATATTTTGTCGATTCTAATCACAATATGCAAGGAAATCCAGATTTGATTCCTGAAAACAGCACTTCTTATGAAGTAAGTTTTAAAAGAGCTTGTACGTTTGATTCTGGTGGACAAATCTCAAATAACTTGGCTGTAACCTATTTAGATGTTGACGATCGAATTGATTTGGTTACAACTCAGGTCAAACCGACTTGGAATTATAAATATCTTAATATCAACAAATACAAAATGTGGAACATTTCCACTGTTGAGCAATACACTTATAAAAATTGGAATGTAATGTTGGGAGCTGCGGTAGTTGGAATTTCCAGAAAACTTGATTTAGCTGCTGAAAACTTAGTATCTGATGATAAGTTTTTCTATTCGCTAAGATTAAATTCAAGCATCTCTTATAATATTTCTAAATGGAATACTTTGTTGGCTGTTTTTTATAAATATAATGGGCAGCAGCAACAGTATGTAGCAGGAACTGGCGCCGATGGAAAAGCTGGTTTCTTTTTAGAGGAATTACAGCCTTATAGTTGGATGGATGCTTCTATTCGAAAATCATTTTTTAAAAATCAATTTGAAATTACTGTTGGAGCCAGAAACCTCTTTAATGTTACTAGTCTTCAATCTGTTCAGAATGGAGGGGGAGGCGATGCATCTGGAGGAGCACATGGCGGAGCGAGTACTGATATGATGTTAGGATATGGCCGCTCTTACTTCTTAAAACTTACGTATAATCTAAATTTTAATTAATATATAAATACCATGAAAAAGAACTTTATTTTAATTCTTTCTTTCGTATTACTTGCTTTTACAGCTTGTAATAATGACGATGATCAAACGGTTGCTGTTAATTCAGTCGCTTTTGCTGCAACTTCAGTAAATTTAACTGCTGCCGCAACTCCAATCGAGATAAAATTTGCAACTCCTACAGCAGCTGCCGGATCGCTAACTGTATCATTTGTGGAAACTGCTGTTGTAAGTGGTACTGACTTTACGACTTTGCCAGCTGCTGCAGGAAAAACGGTTGTAATTCCTTTTGAAAAAAATGTTTCTTCCGTGTCTTTTACTTTCAATAAATTAAAAGATGCTGTGGAAGGTCAGGTGAAAAATGTAGTATTTACTATTGTAAGTGCTACTATCAATACTACAATTGCTGAAAAGAAAACTATTCAGGTGAACTTTAATGAAACTGCATCTTTAGGAAGTTCGTTAGCCCCTGAAGTTGGTGGGCCAACACAGCCAAATCAAGTTTTCGTTGATTTAAGCAGCGGAAAAATGACAAGTGTTCTAAGAACTTCTTGGGATTTAGGTTTTTATTCTGGAGCAGATTTTAGAGTTGTAATAAACCATACTGTGAAAATGTCTGCTAAGCAAACAGCTAGTACTAATATTGATGAAGTTCAAGCAGAAGATGCAACAATGCTTGTTAATGGTAGTGGAGATCCTGCTCAAGTTGATGATCCTACTGGAATTCTTACTAAAACAGCTATTGCGACAATCTCTGCAACAGATGCTGATAACAAAGTATATTTAATTAATATGGGAAGTAATCCTGCTTCTGTACAACCAGCACCAGGTAAAGAAGGTTCAGGCACAGGAACTTCGAGAGGATGGAAAAAAGTTAGAATTTTAAGAAGTGGTAATGATTATAAAGTTCAGTATGCTGATATTGCAGCTACAACTCACGAAGAAATTATTGTTACAAAAAATGCAGCTTATAACTTTACATTTTTAAGTCTTCTGGATAAAAAAACGGTTAGTGTAGAGCCTCAAAAAGCACAATGGGATATTAGCTTTACAAGTTTTACTAATGTTATCCAAGGACAAAATGGGTTAACTCCATATAGTTTTGCAGATTTTGTTTTAGGTAATCTTAATGGTGGCGCACAAGCTTATCAGGTACTTACAACTGCTTTTACATACGATGCATTTACATTAGCAAATGTTGAGAGCGCTAAATTCACAGCGGATCAAAGAAATATCGGTTCAAACTGGAGAAGTACTACTGGAGGAGGAACTGATGCAAACGGAAATCCAATTTCTGCACTTACAGTGAAAACAGATCGTTTCTTTGTGGTTAAAGATCCTGCAGGAAATGTTTATAAAGTGAAATTTACAGGAGGTTTAAATGCTGGAGGAGAAAGAGGTTATCCTACATTCCAATATGCTATTTTGAAATAATTCATAATGAAAAACTAAAGACTATAAAGGTTATTTCATAATACTATATGATGTCTTGCATCAAAAAATAGTTAATCATTAGCTTTGTTTTTTTTATTTTTTTTTGATAAAGAGGTTAGATTCGTCTAGCCTCTTTTTTTGTTTTTAGTTCAAATAAAATGAACAATACATTCATTTTTAGTCCTATCTTTGCGCATATTTTTTTACAGGCAATTAATACAGATTTAAATATGGTTTAATTCTTGTAATGCTATTCTTCAAATTTATAATTAGTAGGTGAATACAAAATCTTATTTTTTTCAGTCTTTTGCAATCGTAGCTTTAGCGTTTGTAGCCTTTATTGGATTTAAGCAAATCTTGCCGGATAAAATCTTTTCAGAAAGTAAAATTGATTCCAAAAATGTACTAATCGATAGTATGCTTTTAGAATCAGTGGCAAAAGATTCATTATCGCTAAAAGGCGATAGTATCGAGGAGAGCGAGCGAAGACTGGGCGAGGAAAAAATCATTTATAATGCTACAGAAGGAATTGAATTTCCATCTGAGACTTTTGATAATTACAAAGGTTATCAGTATTTGATATCTTTTTATGAAAAATTATACCAGCTTGAAAAGAATCCGCAGAGCAATGTCAGAATTGCTTATTATGGAGATTCCATGACAGATGGAGATTTAATTGTGCAGGATGTTCGTGCCAATTATCAGGAACGTTTTGGTGGAAACGGAGTTGGTTTTGTGCCTATAACTTCGGAATCTTCTGCTTCCAGAGGTTCCGTAAAATCATTGTATTCTAAGAACTGGAAAACACAATCATATTTGAATGTCAAGAGACCAATAAGTCCTTTTGGTGTAAACGGACACGTATTTTTTGCAAATGATAAAGCAAATTCAACCTGGGTTCAATACGAAGCTGGATTAAATAAAAACTCAACATCATTAGATAATCCAACATTGTTTTATGGAAGAGCTTCTAAAAGAGGAAATGTAAATTTTGTGATCGGAAGAGATACATTACGAAAAAGCTTAATTCCGAATAATTTAGTAAATACTTTAAAAGTTACTTCAGGAAGTATAAAAGCTTTCAAAGCAAACTTTATTCACGCAGATTCAATTCCGATTTACGGATTTAATTTTGATAATGGAAAAGGAGTTCACGTTGATAACTTCTCACAAAGAGGAAATTCAGGATTGCCAATTTCTGGTTTTGATGCAGGCGTAATGCAAGCATTTAATACTAATCTAAAATACGATTTGATTATCTTGCATTATGGAACCAACGTATTGAACTACGGAACTAAGAATTATTTCTGGTACGAAAGAGGAATGAAAAAAACAGTAAATAAAATCAAAGAATCATTCCCTGGAGTTTCGATTTTGATTATTTCAACCGCAGATAAATCGACTAAGTATGATCTTGAAATGAAAACAGATTCTGCTGTTGTTCCTTTAATGAAAGCTCAAAAAAGATATGCATTAGAAACCGAATCAGGATTTGTAAATTTATATACTTTAATGGGCGGTGACGGATCGATGGTAAAATGGGTTGACGAATCTCCGGCGAAAGCCAATAAAGATTATACACACTTTAATCAGCGTGGTGCAAAAGCAATTGGTAGATTATTGTACGATCAATTGAACAAAGGATACGAAGAATATAAAGTACTTCGTGAGAATAGAGAAACTGTTACCGATAAACGAAAAACAGTCAAAAAAACAAATACAGACTCTGTTTCTGTAAAAAAAGATAGCGTAGATGACTAGACTTCTAATTTTGTTTTGTTGCCTTTTTTTCTCAACAAACGAAAAACCAAAAACGACAGATTCACATCCAATAGCAAAAAATATGATTCACAAAGTCGATTCAGCAGTGATTGAACCCTTTTCTGATCAGGAGATTTATAATGCAAAAGTATTAGAAAGCTTTTTTGAGAAATTGCAGAAAAATGAAAAGAACAACAATCAAAAGATAAACATTGTTCATATTGGAGATTCTCATATTCAGGGTGATTTAATGACCAATGAAATCAGAAAGAATCTACAGCAGAAATTTGGAAATGCAGGTCGTGGTTTAGTTTTTCCTTATCAATTAGCCAATACAAACGGATCTTATAATGAGCGTTTTCGTTCGAATAGAGTATGGGAAAGTTACCGAAATATTCATCCCTTTAAAAACGTTCCTATTGGTTTAAGCGGAATTGGACTTTGGAGAGATACTGGTGGTTTTGCAGTTGAACTGAATGTCAAAGATGCGGCTTATAAGTTTAATACAATTCGAATTATTACGCCGCAAAACCAGAATATGTTTGATTTGGCAACATCAGCGCAAACCAATATTATTCAGTCGACAGAGCGAAAAGTAATAACACACAAAATCAAAAAAGGAGAAGCGATATCGACAATTGCTGATAAATACAATGTTTCAGTTGCCGAAATCAAAAGAAACAATCACTTAAAGTCAGATAATATTCGTGCTGGAAGAGTTTTGAAAATTCAAACAAACGAAACAAAACCTAAGGCAATCAAGAATTCTTCGTTTGTTTCTTTAGATTTAGAATCAGATTCCTTTAGTCATTATTACAATTCAGATAAAGCATTAGATAAAATTTATTTGATTCCGAATAAAGACGCTAAAAAATATGAACTAAACGGAATTGTTCTCGAGAAGGATTCACCAGGGTTAATTTACAGCAGTATTGGAGTAAACGGTGCTAAGTTTTCGGATTATACTAAATATCCTTTGTTCTTTGAGCAGTTAAAAGCGTTACATCCTGATTTGTTGGTCCTTTCTTTAGGAACAAATGAAAGCTACGATCATATGGAAGCTCCGGCTTATATTGAACAGATTCGTCAGTTTATTAAGAAAGTCAGAGAACAAAATATAAACGTTCCGATAATTATTAGCACGCCGGCGCCGTCTTTGCTTAAAGGCAGAAGAACTAATACTTATATATTCGATTATGCCAGAAGTATAATTCAAATTGCCGAAACGGATAATATTGCCGTTTGGGATTTATATGATGAATTTGGAGGAATGCATGGAATTAATCAATTAAAAACTCAAGGATTAATAGGACCGGATTGGGTTCATTATTCTAAAAACGGATACGAAAAGCAAGGGAATTTGTTTACACAGGCATTTTTAAGCGCATACAATAATTTTAAATTAAAGAATTAAGTTGATTACAATTGATAGCATAAATGATTGGTTTGTTCAAAATTTTGGTGCAATTACCTTAGAACAAGCTAAAAGTTGGTTTATATACAATCCCGAGGAAAAATTATTGTTTAACACAGGTTTATTCTTAGGACTGTTTTTGGTTTTTTATTTTGTGTATGCTTTTTTACGCAAGACATTTTATTTAAGATTAACGTATGTTATTCTGTTCTCGCTTTTCTTTTATTATAAGTCAAGCGGAATTTACTTTTTACTATTGTTGCTTTCATCTGTTGTCGATTATGGCTTGAGTCAGATTATTTTTAAAGCAACAAAAGACAGTACAAAGAAAATTTATCTTGTAATAAGTGTGATCCTGAATTTAGGATTACTAGGATATTTCAAGTACATGAATTTCATGATTGTGACATTCAATGATATGTTTCATGGTAATTATCAGCTTCATGATGTTTTTCTTCCTGTCGGAATTTCGTTTTATACTTTTCAATCGATGAGTTATATTATTGAGATTTATCGTGAAGAAATTAAACCGACAAAAAACTATATCGAATATTTATTTTTCGTTTCGTTTTTCCCGCAATTAGTTGCCGGACCAATCGTTAGAGCAAAAGATTTCTTGCCGCAGATTTATCAAAAATTAAATCTAACAAAGCAAGATGTAAATAACGCTTTGTTTTTAATCATTGGCGGATTAATTAAGAAAACTGTAATCTCAAATTATATCTCTATAAATTTCGTTGACCGTGTTTTTGATACGCCAATGAATTATACTTCATTCGAAAATTTAATGGCATCTTATGGATATGCGATTCAAATTTATTGTGACTTTTCAGGATATTCAGATATGGCAATCGGAATTGCTTTGTTATTAGGTTTCAAATTACCGGCCAACTTTAGAACACCATACAAATCAACTTCGATAACAGATTTCTGGAGAAGATGGCATATTTCGCTTTCAACTTGGTTAAAAGATTTCTTGTATATCTCTATTGGAGGAAACAGAGAAGGAACATTCGCAGGATATTTATTCCCAAGTTTATTCTTTTTTGGGTTATTGCTTTGGGGAATTTCAAACGTAAGTGTGAGTTATATTCCATTAGGTATTGCAATTGGAGCACTAGTTATCTTTTGTTTGACATTTTTACTTTCGAAGAAAAAAAATCAAACGCTTGTAACCAATTTCAATTTGTTTACCACAATGCTTTTAGGCGGATTATGGCATGGAGCCGGAGCACAATTTATTGTTTGGGGAGCATTACACGGATTAGCATTAGCGGTACATAAAATTTTCATGGAATTTTTCCCTTCTAAGAAAGATGGTAAAGGTTCAGGTTTTTTATGGAAATTCTTTTCAATCGTAATTACATTCCATTTTGTAGTTTTCTGTTGGATCTTTTTCCGCGCCAGAGATTTCGAAACGGCGTTACAAGTAATCAATAATATTGGTCAATTGACTTTCGAACCAGAACATTGGAAAGCAATTGTTTTAGGATATAAAAATGTGTTTGGATTAATGCTTTTCGGATATGTTTGGCATTTCTTACCTGAAGTTATTACAGACAAAATGAAATTTGTTTTCGATAAAACACCTTTATTAGGAAAAGCAATTATCCTTGGTTTCGTATATTGGATCGTTTACGCAACAGCAGTTGCAGGTTCACAACCTTTTATTTATTTCCAATTTTAATTAAGAAGGTTCAAAGGGACAAAGTTACAAAGGCGCAAAGGTTTATATTTTGCGCTTTTTTAATGAATGCCACAGATTAAAAGATTAAAATGATTTTTAAAATCTGCTAAATCTGCGTGAAACAAAAAAACTTTGCGTCTTAGCGACTTTGCGAGCAAAAAAACATAGCGAACTTTGCGTAAAACTTGGCGCACTTTGCGGTAAAATCAAAACGTACTTTGTACTTAAATAAAAAATTGCCTGAAATATCTAATTAGATTATCTTTGCACTTCAAATAAAGAAAAAATTATGTTTGATAATTTAAGTGATAAGTTAGATAAAGCGTTCCATATATTAAAAGGACACGGTAAAATTACAGAAGTAAACGTTGCCGAAACCTTAAAAGAAGTTCGTCGTGCCTTACTTGATGCCGATGTTAACTTTAAAATTGCTAAAGATTTTACTGCCAAAGTAAAAGAAAAAGCAATTGGTCAGGACGTTTTAACAACACTTCAACCAGGACAATTATTGGTGAAGTTGGTAAAAGACGAACTAACAGAATTAATGGGTGGAGATGTTGCGGGAATCAACCTTTCTGGAAATCCAAGCATTATCTTAATGTCAGGATTGCAAGGTTCTGGTAAAACAACTTTCTCTGGTAAGCTTGCCAATTTTTTAAAGACTAAGAAAAATAAAAAACCACTTCTTGTAGCTTGTGATATCTACCGTCCTGCGGCGATTAATCAGTTGCACGTTGTTGGAGATCAAATAGGTGTTGAGGTTTACTCAGAGCCGGAAAATAAAAATCCTGTAGAGATTGCTCAAAACGCAATCAAACATGCAAAAGCAAACGGTTTCAACGTAGTTATTGTCGATACAGCCGGACGTCTTGCAGTAGATCAGGAAATGATGGATGAAATTGCTCGTGTTCATAAAGCAATTCAGCCACAAGAAACTTTGTTTGTTGTTGATGCAATGACAGGACAAGATGCTGTAAATACAGCAAAAGCCTTCAACGATATCTTAAACTTCGACGGAGTTATTTTAACGAAATTAGATGGTGATACACGTGGTGGAGCTGCAATTTCGATTAAATCGGTTGTAAACAAACCAATCAAATTTGTGGGTACAGGCGAGAAGATGGAAGCAATTGATGTTTTCTATCCAGATCGTATGGCTGAGCGTATCTTAGGTATGGGAGACGTTGTGTCTCTTGTAGAAAGAGCGCAAGAACAATTTGACGAAGAAGAAGCAAGAAAACTTCAAAAGAAAATCGCTAAGAACGAATTTGGTTTTGATGATTTCTTAACTCAAATTCAGCAAGTAAAGAAAATGGGTAATATGAAGGACTTGGTTGGAATGATACCGGGAGCTTCAAAAGCCATGAAAGATGTAGAAATAGAAGATGATGCTTTTAAACATATAGAAGCAATCATTCACTCGATGACGCCAATCGAAAGAAGCAAACCTGCCATAATCGACGTAAAAAGGAAAGCCAGAATCGCTAAAGGTTCCGGAACCAAAGTCGAGCAAGTAAATCAGTTAATGAAGCAATTCGACCAAATGAGCAAAATGATGAAGATGATGCAAGGTCCAGGCGGAAAAAACCTGATGAAAATGATGGGAGGCATGAAAGGAATGCCAGGCGGAATGCCGAGATAATAAAATACAAAAAGTTTCAAGTTTAAAGTTTCAAGTTCAGAGACTAAAACTTGAAACTTTTTTGATTAAATAAATTATAGTTTCGTTTTAAGGAAGAACCTGAAACTTGAAACCTGAAACAAAAAAAATAAACTTGAAACAAAAAACAATGCAACTACTAGACGGTAAAAAAACAGCTGAAGACATTAAAAACGAAATTGCAGCCGAAGTTCAATCAATAAAAGATGCCGGAGGAAAAGTACCTCATTTGGCAGCAGTAATTGTTGGAACAAACGGAGCGAGTTTAACTTACGTAGGAAGTAAAGTAAAATCTTGCCAGCAAATAGGCTTTGATTCAACTTTGGTAAGTTTACCGGAAGACATCACCGAAGAAGCTTTACTGGCAAAAATCAAAGAATTAAACGAAGATGACGATCTTGACGGATTCATCGTTCAGTTGCCATTGCCAAAACATATCGACGAACAAAAAATATTATTGGCAATCGATCCAGATAAAGATGTTGATGGTTTTCACCCAACAAACTTTGGTAGAATGGCTCTAGAAATGGAAAGTTTCATTCCTGCAACACCATTCGGAATCATGCAATTATTAGAACGTTATAACGTAGAAACTGCCGGAAAACACACCGTTGTTATTGGTAGAAGCCACATTGTAGGTCGCCCAATGAGTATCTTAATGAGCCGCAAAGGAAATCCTGGAGATTCAACAGTTACATTAACTCACAGTAGAACTAAAAATTTAGCTGAATTCACTAAAAATGCAGATATTATTATCACGGCTTTAGGAGTTCCTGAATTCTTAAAAGCAGATATGGTTAAAGACGGAGTTGTAATCGTAGACGTTGGAATTACTCGTGTAGAAGATGCATCAAACCCAAAAGGGTATGTTATCAAAGGTGATGTTGATTTTGACGGTGTAAGCAAGAAATCATCGTTTATCACGCCAGTTCCTGGTGGAGTAGGACCAATGACAATTGCGATGTTGCTTAAAAATACACTTTTAGCAAGAAAAATGAGAAGCGCGAAAAAATAATTTTTGCAATCAAATCATAAACAAAGCCTATTCAATCGAGTAGGCTTTGTTGTTTTATATACTTTGGGCGTGACCGTATTTACAAAAGGCGCTATTTAACATACCGCTTATGCGCGCCTTTCGCAAATATGGTCGGGCTATCCATGCTACTTCGGTAGCTTATTCCTATCCCTCACGCAAATATTAGGAGAGTGATTAAATCTCAACGGGCAATGTCATTAAGTTAAGCTTTAAACACAATCCCTTTGCGATCTCAAAGCAAAGCGCAATTCACAAAGCTTTGAGAACTTTGCGTAATACTTTGCGAACTTTGCGGTAAAATTTTATGTGTCGAGTTACTTACGGGGCTTCGACTCCGCTCAGCCTGACAAGATTGCGTTTTAAAAATAAACCTAACTTGATAATTGTTCAACGGGACGAGATTTAACTCCGCTAGGAGTTACAGGTCGGTAGTAAAAATATATATCGTGAACCCATAAAATATCCCGTAGGGATTACACATTTTAGATAATACAGATTTATTTAAACGCATCGAAAAAAATCACAATAAAAAAATCCAATTTTTATACTTGTCAATTCAAAATAAAACATAACTTTGCAATACAAAGTACTTTTATTATGAATCAGAAGCACCAAGAAGATTTAGCACATATTCGTTCCATGATGGAGCGCTCTTCAAGATTTATATCGTTAAGCGGACTCTCAGGAGTATTTGCCGGACTTTCAGCTTTAATTGGAGGCTTATATGTTTATCAGCTTTTTAAAGCAAACGGACTTGAATATTTTGATGGAGAACATAAATTATATTCAGCCAATTTGGTTTCTCATTTATTTATTACCGGAGTTGTTATTTTGATCTGTGCTTTTGCGTTTGGACTTCTTTTTACGATCAGAAAAAGTAGAAAATATGATTTGCCTATTTGGACATCTGCAACAAAAAAAATGCTGTTTAATTTAGCCGTTCCACTTTTGGCTGGAGGTATATTTTGTTTGGCACTTTTGTATCATGAAATTTATGGTTTAGTAGCGCCGGCAACTTTAATTTTTTATGGTTTGGCACTTATAAATGCTGAAAAGTATACTTTTTCGGATATTAAATATTTAGGATTCTGTGAGTTAGTATTAGGGTTTATTTCTCTTTTTTATATTGGATATGGTTTAGTTTTTTGGATCATAGGATTTGGTATTTTGCATATCTTGTACGGATTAATAATGTTCAAAAAATATAAATAATCCAAGCAATGGGAATTATTGATAAACTAAATAAAGATTTTGAAAGCCGTGTCAGATTGGGAATTATGTCCATTCTGATGGTTAATGAATGGGTTGATTTTACCGAGATGAAAAACCTCCTTAATATCACCGATGGAAATTTAGCAAGTCATTCCTCAGCGCTTGAAAAGTCAGAATATATCGAAGTCAAAAAAGAGTTTGTAGGCAAAAAGCCCAAAACCTCGTATCAAGTTACACCTAGAGGACGTGCGGCCTTTAAAGAGCACTTATCTTATCTTGAAAAATTAATGAAATCTTAATAACTATATTTTTTTATCTAAATACTTTGAAATACAAAGTACTTTTGAAATTTAAAATCATGAATTTGCCATTGAAAAAAAGGTGAAACAACCATTTAAGAAAGGGCAATTCCATATTTGATAAACAAAAAATTAAAATCAACAATCATGAAAAAACACCAGATTATCTTAGCTAGCAGTTTGATTTTTACACTGCTTTTTTACAACGAGTCAGTAGGAGTTAATCTCGCTATTTTTGGACTATTATTAACTTGTTTAATTTCCTATTCATTTCAGGATCGTTCTGTTGACAGGTCGCATTTGGTTTTGGTAATTACTTCAGTTTTATCTTGTTTGGCATTTGCCTGGTATGGCGATGCTGCGTCTTTTTTTGCTATGGCAATATCAGTTCTCTTTTTGCAATTCAAGACTCAGGATTCACAACTTAAAATAATACAAATTTTTCCGCTTGTGTTTTTAAATGCATTTGCCACATTAGGACGTGTTTTTATGTTTGGTCAATGGCTTCCGGAAAGAAAAATTCACAACAATTTTGCTAAAAAACTAGTGGCTTATGTTGTAATTCCAACGATCTTTTTAGTGGTCTTTTTTGCAGCTTATTCATTCGGGAGTGCTCATTTTTCGTCTTTGCTAACAGATTATACTTTAGATCTTGATATTGTTCAGGTTATTCTAATAGGAATTCTGGGATTTTATATCTCGTTCAGTTTTTGGAATTATTGGGTACCGGAAATTTGTTATGAAAAAAACGAAATACTTGACAATGAATTCAGTAATGTAAACGAAATCAAAAATCAAAATACATTTTCTTTTCTTGATTTAGATTTCGAAAGAAAGAGCGGAGAAATTACTTTATTTCTTCTGAATTTTATGCTTTTAATTTTTATCGTGACCTATAATTACGAGCAGTTTTTTGAAGTTGTCACAGCTCAAGCTTCTAAACTTAGTTCAGATACACACGAGAGAGTAAATGCTGTGATTTTTTCGATCATAATGGCGGTTGGTGTAATCTTATTTTATTTCAAAGGCGGATTCAATTTTGATAAAAAAGCAGCAAATCTTAAAAAACTGGCGCAAATTTGGATCGTATTAAATGGGCTTTTAATAGTAAGTACAATCATTAAAAACTCAGAATATGTTTCTTTCTTCGGGTTAACCTACAAACGATTGGGAGTTTATGCTTTTCTAATTTTAGCAATAATAGGCTTAGTGTTTACATTCTTAAAAATCAGAAGACAAAAAACAAATGCCTATTTAGTCAATCAAATGGTTTGGTATTTCTACGGAACAATACTTTTGTGTAGTTTTGTAAATTGGGGAAATCTAATTACAAATTACAATATCTCTGTAAATAAAGGAGTAGAACCAAGGTTTTTAAGCAGTTTGAATTTTAATGATGAAGCCCGAAGAGAATATTTTTTAAAGAATGATTTAGATGGTCGATTGCAAGAAATTAACAGAGAAGAGCTAATTAATGGATATCAGAATGAATCATTTTTATCAAAAGCGCTCTATTATGAGTTTGTGAGTAATAAATAGTTAATGAAAACCGTCTTAAATATGTTATTAAGGCGGTTTTTTAATGCCTAATTGTTTTTGATTTTAAAAATAAAAGATACTTTTGCAGCACTTAAAAAATGACTTCTCCAATGGACGATTATTATTCGTTAGTATTTAATTAAAATAGCTTTTTGATCTTTTCAAATTGCTATAATAAAACCCGCAATTTTGAAATGAAAGCCTTTTACAAAAACAACAACGGATTAATCGAAACTCAAGAATGGATTCCAAATTGCTGGATCAATATCGAATCTCCTTCAGAAACCGAAAAAAAATATTTACTGGAAGAGCTTCAAATTCCTGAAGCATTTTACAATGACATTGAAGATATCGACGAAAGACCTCGTATCGAAATAGAAGATGGCTGGACGCTTATTATTATGCGTGTTCCTATAAAAAGTAACGACGTAAAGTTGCCTTTTCAAACCATTCCGATGGGTTTAATTTTTAAAAAAGATATTTGTGTTACCATTAGCTTTTATGAAACACAAATAATCTCTGATTTTGTACAATACACCAGACGAAAAAATATACATATAAAAGACAACTACGATTTAGTTTTAAGATTGTTATTGTCGTCAAGTGTTTGGTATTTGAAATATCTAAAACAAATCAATCAAAAGATAAAACTGGCCGAAGATAATTTGGAGAAATCGATCAAAAATGCAGAATTACAAGCGCTTTTGCAAATCGAAAAATGTTTGGTGTTTTTTATTACTTCCTTAAAAGGAAACGATGTTTTATTTCACAGAATTAAAAATCTAAAAGCTCACAGAGAACATTTTGATTCTGATTTATTAGAAGATGTTGATATCGAGTTAGGCCAGGCGCAAGATACAGCCAATATTTATAGCAACATTTTGACAGGAATGATGGACGCTTATGCATCGGTAATTTCTAATAATATGAATAATATTATGAAGCAAATGACTTCGATTTCTATTATTCTAATGATTCCTACTTTGATCGCCAGTTTATACGGAATGAACGTGCCAAATGGTATGGAAGAAAGTAAATATGGATTTTGGATACTTCTTTTTATATCCGTTATTTTATCTTCTTGCGGAGCATTTTTGTTTAAAAGAAGAAGATGGTTTTGATAAAAATATTTTCGAAATAGTTTATAAAAGAGAAATCCCATTCGCCGCGACGAATGGGATTTCTCTTTTTATAAATTTAATAATCTCCTTTTTTCTTAAATCGGGGATCATATTTTGAAATAAATTCTGTTCTTCTGGTTGGAGGAGTTTTAGGAGCTTTAGGAGCTTCTACTTTTGGTAAACTCGCTTCCTCGGTTTTACTGGATGGTTCAATCAATTGATTTAATTCTTTAATCTCATCATCAGTCAAATCGCGATAACGACCAACCGGAATATCAAGCGATATATTAATAATTCGGATACGTTTAAGCGCCGTTACATCATAACCCAGATATTCAGTCATTCTACGAATCTGACGGTTTAAACCTTGCGTTAAAATAATTTTAAACGTGTATTTACTGATCTGTTCCACTTTACATTTTCGGGTAACCGTATCCAAAATCGGAACACCATTTCCCATTCGTTCAATAAAACGATCCGTAATCGGTCTGTTAACCGTTACCGTATATTCTTTTTCGTGATTGTTTCTGGCGCGCAAAATCTTGTTTACGATATCACCATCATTCGTCATAAAAATTAATCCTTCACTGGCTTTATCCAATCTTCCAATCGGAAAAATACGTTTTGGATAATTAATATAATCCACAATATTATTTCGTACCTCTAAATTCGTTGTACATTCAATTCCAACCGGTTTGTTGAAAGCCAGGTAAACCAATTTTTCATGTTTCTCAACAATCAATTTTCCGTCAATACGTACTTCATCATTTGGTGAAACTTTCGTTCCCATTTCAGGCACAACACCATTTATTGTTACACGTCCTTCTTCAATAAGTTTATCCGCTTCACGACGAGAACAATAACCTGTTTCTCCAATAAATTTATTAAGACGTTTTAAATTCTCTTCCATATTGCAAAAGTAAGCAAAATTTAGACTTCTTAGAATTTTAGATTTCAGACTTTATGAGGGGCAAAATCTTCATAAAAGTTTTATAGTACGCGGATGACACGGATTTGCTTCGCAAAGACGCGGATTAAAACGGATTTTTTCTTTTTAATTTTCGCGCTCAAGATAACAAACATGCGGTTACTTTATCTGTAAGATAATATCAAAAAAACTTAGCAACTCAGAACCTCAGAGCCTCAGAACCTAAAAAGAAAACCTTTGCAACTTTGAACCTTTACTCATGATATGACGAACTATCTTCCGGAGTTTCTTTTCTATCGAACATTCCGTAATCACGAACTACAGTTGCAATTCTTAAATGATAATCCTTAAAAACTTCATTTCTGCCTTTTGATTGCGCATGACGATGCATTTCGAGATTTCTCCATTGCTGAATGCTTTCTTCATCTCTCCAAAAAGACAAAGACAAAACCTTTTCAGGATCACTAAAACTCTGAAATCTCTCAATAGATATAAAACCTTCTATATGGTCTAATTCCGGTCGCAGACTTGCGGCGATATCAAGATATTCTCCTTTTTTTCCTTCGTTAGGAATTACTTCAAAAATTACTGCTATCATTTTTTTTATTTTTTAATTATTGAAATCCAAATATTTTTAGGCAATCTGGCATTGATCATTGGTTCGTATTGAATATTGTTTTATACTTATCAAATAAAAGCCATAAAGCTTCAGCAGCTAACTGAATCGAGAAATATTTGGCCAGACACATATGACCGCCAATTCCGAAAGTTAGATTTTCGATATTGTTATTTCTTTCAATATCAAAAGTAGCCGGATTTTTAAACGTTTCAGAATCACGATTTGCCGAAGCCAAAACAATTAAAATCAAATCATTTTTCTTAATAAGGCTTTCGCCGATATAAAAATCTTCAGTTGCAATTCTTCTTGTATTCTGAATTGGAGGATCGAATCGAATCGTTTCTATAACTGATTTCTCTATCGTTGTTTTATCTGAAAAAGTTTTATTCTGAATAATTTGCAAGAACGAATTACTCAAAATTCCGCGTCCGGCATCATAACTCTGAATAAATAAACCAATTAAATTACTTACCGCTATTTTTATAATCTGATCAGATGAAATTGCATGCTTTTCGCCGATGGAAAATAATAATGATTCATCAACAATATTGAATAAATACTTCTTAATTCTTGAAAACAAATCTTCTGAAATTTCATTAATAGAAGCTACTTCTTCGTCTGTTTTCTTCAGAAGCATTATTTTGACTATAGTTTCTATATTTTTTGAAATAAAATTAGAATCGTTGTCATTAAAATTAAAACTTTTTAGAAGAATTAATATCGGTAGTTTTTTGGATACAGAATCGACCCAATCTATTTTGCTTTCGATTAAATCATTTTGAATTAATGCATTAATAACCGAACTGATTTCAATAGATTTCATTTTTGAAAAAAGCATTGTCGAAATTTCTCTCCCAATTTCATGTTGAATTCCATTTGATAATCGAGTCAAATTATTCAAAATATCCAAAGCATATTTGTTTAGCTTCTGAATGTTGTCAGGATTTATAGTCGGAATTTGTGCTTTAGGATTTTTTAAAACTTCAACACAATGTTTATGAGAATATATTGCCCATATTTTATTGGATTCATCCCAAAAAACGGCATTTTTATTCCGCATATTTTCATATAATAAATAAGGATCAGAAACATCAGATTGCAAGAATAAAGAAGAGTTCATATTTATTTTTTTGACAAAGTTATTTAACTTTACAAAGGGATACTTCATTCTGTACTTAACTATAAAAATTCAAATGGAAGATCAATTTATAAAAACGGCAACTTTAATTGGCGATCCAACTCGTGCAGCAATTATGTGGACATTGCTTGACGGAAGAGCATTTACGGCCACAGAATTGTCAATTGCAGTAAATACGTCTCCACAAAATATGAGTATGCATTTGGGGAAACTTCTTGAAGCAAATTTACTTTCTGTAGAAAAGCAAGGACGTCATAAGTATTACAGATTTTCGAATAAAGAAGTCGCATACGTTATTGAAGCAATGGCGAATCTTATTCCGAAACCTGCAATTCAATCCAAAAAAGAAACCGAAAATTATCCTCCAATAAAATACTGCCGAACTTGCTACGATCATTTAGCAGGAAAAATTGGTGTCGCCGTAACTGATAGTTTGCTAAATCAAAAGATATTAGTAGAAAATAAAAATAATTTTGAAATCAGTTCTCAAGGAGAAAAGTGGTTTTCTGATTTTGGAATTAATATCGAAGAAGCCCAAAAGCAAAAACGAATATTCTTAAAACCTTGCCTGGATTGGAGCGAAAGAAGAAATCATATCGCGGGTTCGATCGGTTCGCTTTTATTCAATAAAATGATAAATGAAGATTGGCTCAGAAGAACAAAAGATTCAAGAGCAATAATCATCACAGGAAAAGGTGAGAAGGAATTGTTGAAGTATTTTAATGTAGTTGTTTAAAAATTTTAGATTGCAGATTTTAGACTTCAGATTAATAGATTTCACGCAATCTTATCATTTCGACGAAGGAGAAATCTTCGTGAGAAGCTCGACAAAGATTGGGTTTTCGTTACGGAGTTACTTGCGAAGATTTCTCCTTCGTTGAAATGACAATACGACCGTTTTTAAGGAAAAAACTTAGAACCTTAGCTACTTAGTGCCTCAGAACCTTAAGAAGAAAACAAAAACTCAATAACCTTTTGATACAATTCATCGTCATGCATTCCGTGACCTAAACCTTTGGTTTCAATAAATTGACTGTTTTTCCAATTACTGGCAATTTTCTGTCCTTCTTCAAAAGCTACTATTTTATCAGAAGTATCGTGTGCAATTAAACCCGCAACATTAAATTCTGAGGCGAATCTTTGTCCGGAGAAATCTTCCAGTTTAAAGTTGAAGCGACTCATGAATTTACTTTCTAAAAGTGAAAACATTTTCGTATTCAGACTTAACATCGAAATGTAATTATTAATTAAGGTTTTCAATTCTGATGGAGCTCCTAAAATCACCATTTTGTTAATGCTGGTATTTGGAAATAAATATTGGTGATAAACGCAAGCCGCGCCACCAATAGAATGACCAATAATAATTGTAGGCTGATATTTTTCGACTGCTTTATTAATGAATTCAGCATAAAGTGGAACATTAAATTCCTTGCCGCTGCTTTGACCATGCGCAGGTGCGTCAATGGCAATGATTGTACTTCCTGATTTTTGAAGATGTGGTAAGGTTTTTTTCCAGCGTGACGCATTACTTTCCCATCCGTGAACAAGTAGAATTTTGGTTTCGTTTCCTTTCCAGATATAAGTCTGAAAATGATGTTCGTTGTGATGAAACGTTTCTGTTTCGGTATTTTTCAGGACTTTTGGTAAACTCTCTTTTTGTAATCGGCCAATTCTGGGTTGGCTAAAAAGAGCATATGAAAGTTCGACAGCTTTTTGTGGACGAACATAACTTAAGAAATTGATATATTGTCCAACCGATTTTACTGTAATGAAACGAATTCCTTTTTTAATTCCCAAAATAAATAATTTAAAGATAAAAGTATAATTATTCGAAAGCTGTTATTAAAAAGTATCGCCACGAATTTCACAAATTTAGCACGAATTTTTATTCTTAGGATATAAAAATTAGTGAAATTGGTGAAATTCGTGGCGGAAAATTTTAAGCAAAAAAAATCCCGATTAAATCGGGATTTTAAATATTTAGAATTTAGAGAACAATTGTTCCATTTTTTCTTTTTCTTCTTCAGCTAATGCGCTGTCAACCAAAATTCTTCCAGAGTGCTCATCAGTAATGATTTTCTTTCTAGAAGCGATTTCTACTTGAGTTTGTGGCGGAATAGTGAAGAATGATCCTGCAGAAGCACCTCTTTCGATAGATACTACAGCTAAACCATTACGAACACTAGTTCTGATTCTAGTATAAGCAGCTAATAATCTTTCTTCGATTTGACCTGAAAACTCAGCTGATTTCTCAGATAAGAAGATTTCTTCTTTTTGAGTTTCTGCCATGATCGCATCTAATTCATTTTTTTTATGTTTTAAATGAGAGCTTTTAGCATCAAGTTTTTCTTTTAAATTAGAAATAACTTCTTTTTTATGCTCGATAGAAGCTTTCATTTCTTTGATTTGCTTTTCAGCCAATTGAATTTCTAATTCTTGAAATTCAACCTCTTTAGTCAAAGAATTAAATTCTCTGTTATTACGAACTGATTCTTGTTGTTTTGTGTATTTTTTGATAACCTCTTTGTGCTCATCAATCGCGTTTTTCTTCGATTTGATAAGATCCTCAATCACTTCAAGTTCACTTTTCAGTTTCTCTGAACGAGTGCTTAAACCTGCAACTTCATCTTCTAAATCTTCCACTTCTAAAGGAAGTTCTCCTCTTACGTTTCTGATTTCGTCAATTCTAGAGTCAATAAGCTGTAAATCGTATATTGCTCTTAACTTGTCCTCAACACTTAATTCTTTCGTATTCGCCATATTCTATAAGTACTTAACTGGATTTGTATTTTCTTCTGATAAAATGATTGCAAAATTAAGGATTTTTTTTCGAAGATAATCAACAATATAGTTTTTTGTATAGCGTTCGCTCTCAAAATGACCAATATCGGCTAAAAGTAGTCGGTTTTCAGCTTCATAAAACTGATGGTATTTTAAATCGGCAGTCAAAAAAGCATCGGCTCCAGCCATAATTGCATTTTTTATGGCAAAACTTCCTGAACCGCCCAAAACGGCTAGTTTCTTAATTTTTTTTCCAAGAAAGGAAGAATGACGAATTCCATCGGCAATCATTTTATCTTTTACAAAAAGCAGAAACTCTTTTTCGTCCATTTCAGTTTCAAATTCCCCAATCATTCCCAATCCAATATTTTGATGCGAATTTTGAAGATCATAAATTTCATAAGCGACTTCTTCATAAATATGATTTGCAAAAAGAGCTTTTAGAATTTTAGATTGTAAGTGTTTTTCGAAAACAACTTCAATCTTAATTTCAGTTCCGGTATGTAATTTTCCTTTTTCTCCAATTACAGGATTACTGTCTTCATTTCCTTTAAAGGTAAAAAAGCCTTCAGTATTAAAACTGCAGTTGTCATAATTACCAATTGTTCCTGCACCGGCTTCAAACATTGCATTACGTACTTTTTCTGAATTATCCGGAATTGTATAAGTAACTAATTTTTGGATGAAGCTTTGTTTTGGAATTAAAACTTTAGTATTTGTTAATCCTAAAGCATCACAAAATATTTTATTAACTCCAGCCGAATGATTATCAAGCGCGGTATGAACAGCATAAATGGCAATGTCATTTTTAATAGCTTTCAAAATCGCACGCTCAACATAGTTTTTGCCTGTAATTTTTTTAATTCCCGAGAATAAAATAGGATGAAAGCAAACCACAAGATTGCAATTTTTAGCAATAGCTTCTTCAATTACATTTTCTAAAGCATCGTGACAAACTAAAACTCCTGTGCTTTCAGTTTCAGCATTTCCGACTAAAAGTCCAACATTGTCAAAATCTTCGGCGTAAGCCAAAGGTGCCATTTCTTCAAGAACTTCTATTATGTTTTTGATTTTCATTATTCTTTTGTTTCAAGTTTCAGGTTTTATTTGTTTCAAGTTTACTGTTATTGAGGAAATCTTGAAATTTGGAATCTGAAAGGAATTTATAAAACAAATTAACGAATAATAATTATATCTGGTAATAATTATTCATACTAATGGTAATACTAATTCGTACTAAATAATTACGAATGTTATATCTTTGTTATTCAAAATTTATAGCCATGACTACAATAAAAATTAATGAGCGTACCAAAACGGGAAAGGCATTTATGAAAATGTTTGAAGCTTTTTTTAAAGATCTTGACGGTATTGAAATTGTCGAAATGGATTCAAAAAAAAACAAGAAAAAAGAAAGTTATTATTCTGCTGAATTTATTGAAAAAGTTAAAAAAGCAGAAGAAAATATTAAAAATGGCGAAACAACAAGATTAAATCCTGAAGATATATTGGGAAGTTTAGGAATAAAATAAATCTATGAACTTACTTCGAAAAATACTTTTTCCGTTTGCCATCTTATACGGATTCATTACTTCAATCAGGAATTTTCTTTTTGATAAAGGAATTCTGAAATCAACTTCATTTGATATTCCGGTTATTGCTGTTGGAAATCTGAGTGTTGGCGGAACTGGTAAAACTCCTCAAATCGAATATTTGATTCGGTTATTGTCTGATCAATATAAAGTTGCGACTTTAAGCCGCGGTTACAAACGAAAATCCGAAGGTTTTGTTTTGGCTAGTTCAACTTCAAATGCTGAAATTTTGGGAGATGAACCATTTCAATTTTATCAAAAGTTTCCAAATATTCAGGTTGCAGTCGATGCTGACAGAACAAACGGAATTACGCAATTGCTTTCACATCAAGAAAAACCTCAGGTAATTTTATTGGATGATGCTTACCAACATCGAAAGGTAAAAGCAGGTTTTTATATTTTACTGACTTCTTACGGTGATTTGTATGCCGATGATTTTATGCTTCCAACCGGAAATTTACGCGAAAGCAGAAGCGGATCAAATCGTGCCAATATCATTGTGGTAACAAAATGTCCAAAAGATTTATCAGGTGAAAAGCAAGAAGAAATCAGATTGAAACTGAAGCTTAGTTGTTCGCAGCAATCTTACTTTACATTCATTGATTATGATGATGCAATTTATGGCAAAGAAGAGAAAATCGCTGTAAATGAAATTAAAAATGAACCTAAATTGCTTTTGGCTGGAATCGCAAAACCAACACCGTTTTTTGATTATTTAAAAAATGAAAAAGATGAATGTCTGACTTTTCCGGATCATCATAATTTTTTAGATTCTGATTTAGATTCGATTCAGAATAAAGCGCAGAACAAAAAAATCATTACAACAGAGAAAGATTATGTGCGTTTAAAAGATTCTAAACTTGTTTCGCAATTGTATTATCTGCCAATAAAAAGTACGTTTATCAAACATCAGCAAAATTTTGACGCTACAATTTTGGAGTATGTTAAGTCAAACTTAGAAGCTTAAGAAAAAATCTAATCAAAAAACTTCGCAATTGTGCTGTAAAATTCGTCCGGAACAAATGGTTTTGTAATAACATCATTCATTCCAAAAGATAAAAGCATATCTCTGTTTTCGTCAAGCGAAATTGCTGTCAACGCAATAATTGGAGTCGTTTTGTCAAATTCCCTGATTTGTTGAGTGGCTGTCGTTCCATTTATTCCAGGTAAATGAACATCCATTAAAATCATGTCGAAACGTTTGACTTTTAGAAGTTCTACAGCATCTTCACCATTATCAAGAATTTCGCAACAAATCGCTTTGTTTTCAAGCATTTTTCGGGTAATCATTTGATTGATTTTGTTGTCTTCAATCAATAAAATCGATTTGTGTTTTAGCTGCTTGTCATTATAAGGTTTGGCTTCTTCGACTACTTCCAATGGTTCGTTGTTGATTTTAAAATTTAGTTTGAAGGTAAAGGTGGATCCTTTTCCAACTTCACTTTTTAGTTTTATTTCTCCGCCCAAAAGCTCAATTAATTTTTTTACAATGGTAAGACCCAATCCGGTTCCGCCATATTTTCTATTAACCTCAATTGATCCTTGAGAGAAGCTTTCAAAAACACTTTGTAATTTATCTTCTGGAATCCCAATTCCGGTGTCAACTATTTCAAAATAAACAGTTGCAATATCGTCTTCCTGAGCGTATAATTTTGCGATAACATTTACGTTTCCGTTTTGCGTAAATTTTAATGCGTTGTTTATTAAGTTTAGTATGATTTGCGATAGCTTGGTTGGATCGCCAATTAAATTATCCGGAATTGTTTTGTCTATTTCCAGATTAAAATAATTTTTATTGGCTGTCGCTAATTCTTTCAGAGAGCTCTGAATATTGAATAATAATTCTTTTAGATTGAAGCTAATGTTTTCTATTTCAACTTTAGTCGAATCGATTTTGTTGATTTCAAGAATTTCATTAATAAAAGTAGTGAGGTAATTTCCGGAGAATTTTAGAGACTCAAGATATTTTAATTGTGTTTTTTTAGGATTGTCTTCCAGTAATAAATGCGTAATTCCGTTAATAGCGTTCAAAGGCGTCCGCAGTTCATGACTTACAGTTGATAGAAATTCAGATCTGGCTTTTGATGCTTTTTCGGCTTTGTTCTTTGCCAGAATAAGCTCTTTATTTTTTTCTCTTAAAAGTAAATTATTCTGATTTCGAATAATATTATTTTTATATAAAGCTAAACTCAAAAGCGATAAAATCGAAATAAGTGCAATAGCCAGAATACTCACAAGTTTTGAGTATCGGTATGTTTTCAGCTGAATTTTTTCTTCACTTTCGCGTTTAAGCGTATTGTTTAAAGATTGATTTTTTTTGAATTTCTCGAATTCATTAAGATCAATCTTTGCATTTTTTAATTTAAGGAGATAGTTTTCTATTTGATAATGTTCGTCTAAATAAGAGTAAGCAAGATCAAAGTTTCTATTTCGTTTATAGTACTCACTAATTCCTAAAATGATTTTAGATTTTTGAGCCAGATTATTGGTTTTGGCATTATAATCTAAAGCGCGATCAAAATAAATTATCGCAGAATCGTTTCGTTTTAGTTGCGTTTCGATTAAGCCAAGTTGATAATAAGCGTCAGTTTTGGTTTTTACAAGAGACGGATTATCTGGTTTTTTAATTATCTTTTGAAAAGATTTTGCGGCCAAAGGCAAATTTTTACTTGTTTTTAGCGCTATTGCTTTCTGATAATTTAAAACCTCGGCATGATCGGTGATATTCAGCTGTTTTAAAAGATCATCTGCTTTTTTATAATAAATCTCAGCAGTTTTATGATCTCCTTTTGCAGTATTGGTTACGCCAATATAATGCAGCGCCAAAACTTTGGTGCAAGTTGGATTTACGTCATCAAAATAAGAAATACTCTTGTGGAAGTTTTTTAGTGCTTCTTCGTATTTTTTTTGACTGTAATAAATTTTACCAAGCTTAAAAGTCTGATTGGCTAAATTCTCGGTTTTATGATTGGTTTCGCAAAAATCGATTGATTTTTTCGTGTAAAAGACCGCCTGATTATATTCTTTTTTATTAAGATTCTTGTTTACCAGTTTGTTATAATAGGAAATGCTATCTGTACTCTTTTTGGTTTGAGAATACAAAAATGAATTAAAAAAACAAACAAGAATAAAAAGATGATATTTCATGTATGGCAATGCTTTTACAATGAATTCTACGTTTTCTTTATTAGTAAAATCAAATCTATTAATCTTGATGAATAGCCAATTTCATTATCGTACCAACCCACAACTTTTACCATTTTGTCAATGACAGATGTTAGTTGCGCGTCAAACAAGCACGAATGTGTGTTGCCAATTACATCAACAGAAACGATTGGATCTTCTGTGTAATCTAATATTCCTTTTAAATTTGTTTTTGAGGCTTTTTCAAATGCGTTATTAATTTCTTCAATCGTAACAGCACGTTTTACATTAAATGTTATGTCTGTCAAGGAACCATCCGGAACCGGAACACGAATTCCGCAACCACCGATTTTATGATGCAATTTAGGAAAAATTTTTGTTAATGCCTTAGCTGCACCTGTAGTTGTTGGAACAATCGACTGACTTGCACCTCTTGCGCGTCGCAAGTCCTTATGTGGCTGGTCGTGAAGACTTTGGTCTGTTGTATATGAATGTATTGTTGTTATGTAAGCTTGCTCAATTCCGCACAATTCATCGATGATTTTTATCATTGGAGCAGCATTATTTGTCGTGCAACTTGCATTCGAAACAATATTTTCAGTTCCATCTAGGATATTTTCATTTACACCAAGTACTACTGTTTTTATAGTATCAACTTCTGATGGAGCAGAAAGTATTACTTTTTTAGCTCCGGCTTCAATATGTGCATTAAGTTCTTCATGCGTTTTGTATTTTCCGGTAGACTCGATTACGAAATCAATATCATGACTTTTCCAGTCTAAATTCGGAATACTTTTTTCATGAAAGAATAAATAATGTTTTCCTTCAACGATAATACCCTCGTCATCATGACTAACTTTATAGGGTAAAACACCGTGGATGCTGTCGTATTTTATCAAATGCGACATGGTTCTGTTATCTGCAATATCATTAATTGCAACGACTTCTATTTGGGGATGGTTTATAAGAAGGCGGAATAGATGTCTTCCAATTCTTCCAAAACCGTTGATAGCAATTCTAGTTTTCAAGTTTTTTGTTTATTCGGTAAATCGTTTATTCGTCTAATCGATTTACCGAATAAACGAATGAACGATTAAACTTTTTATAAAATATGTTTTTGTGCTTTGTATGAAGAACGAACTAAAGGTCCGCTTTCAACGTGACGGAAACCTAATTCAAGACCAAATTTTTCATACTTGGCAAATTGTTCTGGCGTGATAAATTCTTTAACGGGTAAATGTTTTTTACTTGGCTGTAGGTATTGACCAATTGTAACAACGTCAACATTTGCATTGCGTAAATCTGTCATAGTTTGAAAAACTTCCTCTTCAGTTTCGCCTAATCCAAGCATAATTCCGGATTTAGTTCTGTTGATTCCTTTCTCTTTCAAATAACGTAAAACTTCTAAACTACGATCATATTTTGCTTGAATACGAACTTCGCGAGTTAAACGGCGAACCGTTTCAACGTTATGCGAAACCACTTCAGGATTTGCTTCTACAATTCTATCCAGATTTCTTTCGATTCCTTGAAAATCAGGAATTAAAGTTTCAAGAGTAGTGTTTGGGTTCATTCTACGGATTGCTTTTACAGTTTCAATCCAGATAATAGAACCGCCATCTTTCAAATCATCTCTGTCAACACTTGTAATTACAGCGTGTTTGATGTTCATGATTTTTATAGAACGAGCAACCTTTTCCGGTTCGTCCCAATCTACGGTTTCTGGTCTTCCGGTTTTAACGCCGCAAAATCCGCAAGAACGCGTACAAACATTTCCTAAAATCATAAATGTTGCCGTTCCTTCGCCCCAACATTCGCCCATATTAGGACAACTTCCTGAGGTACAAATTGTATTTAAGCTGTATTTATCAACTAAACCACGTAGTTCAGTATATTTTTGTCCAATTGGAAGTTTTACTTTTAACCATTTAGGTTTTCCAGTTGGTATATTTTCAATGACTGTTTCCATATATCAAAATTCAAAGTACAAAGATAAGCAATGTAGTTTATTTGGAGATTCGTTTAAGATTTAATTTGGTATTGATCTACTGGGATTTCTAAAAGCTTGTTTTGGTGATAATTTTATCATAATGTTAAATTTCTGTTTTTAAATCATGATGTTGATTCAAATGCGTATTTTTTGTTTGTTAATTAGGGAAAGACGAATAATAATGATAGAAGTCTGATTTTTACTCGTTTAAAATTTATATCTTTATTTGTTAAAAAAATAATCTTTATCGAAATAAAAAGGCATTGATGTTGTACTACATTTGTTGTTAAATTGTAATAATAAAAAACATGAAAAAGAAATTTATTGTATTTGGAGTTTTATTTGCCACTTTTGGTTTCACTAGAATGAATGCGCAAATTAATTTTGGAGATAAAGCTATAGGAGCCGTTCAAAAAGGAATTACAGGTTTTACATTCAGTAATGCTGATGCAGCAGCTTTGTCTAAGGCAGCAGTTGATAAAATGGATGCTGAGCATGAAGTTGCTAGTGCAACAGATCCTTATACTTTAAGACTGAACAGGGTTTTTGGAAAATATACTGCTGGTGAAGGTTACACTTTAAACTATAAAGTTTATAAGCTAAAAGAAGTAAATGCTTTTGCAACTGCAGACGGAAGTGTTCGTGTATATACCGGTTTAATGGATATCATGGATGATAATGAGTTGTTGGCTGTAATTGGTCACGAAATTGGTCACGTTGCAAATCATGATTCTCAAGATGCTATAAAAGCGGCTTATAAAAAAGAAGCTTTAATGGATGCTGCAGCTTCACAATCTACAACTGTTGCAACAGTTACAGATAGTCAATTAGGGAAAATAGGAAGTGCAATTATTGATAGTAAATTTAGCCGTAAACAAGAGGCTGAAGCTGATTTGTTTTCTTATAACTTTTTGAAAAAGAATGGTTATAATGTTAATGCCGAAGAATCTGCTTTTAGAATTCTTGCTAAGATGAGCGAAGGAAGTGAAGCTTCATTTATTGATCAAATGATGAGTTCTCACCCGGATTCTAAACAAAGAGCTGAAGATGCTAAAAAACGTGCTGAAAAAGATGGTTTGTATAAGCCTTATGTGCAACAAAAAATTGTAAATACAGCGCCGGCAAAAACAACTACTAAAAAAGCTACCACGAAAAAGACCACGAAAAAGAAATAATAATTTCTAATTAGAAAAATAAAACCCGACAAGTTTCAAAAATTTGTCGGGTTCTTTATTTTTAAGATTAACCTAAAACGTGAAATGCTAATACTTTTTGCACATCATAAACATTTACAGATTTATTGAATTGTTTTACGATGCTTGGTTGCAATTCGCTGGCAACCCATATTTTTAATTCAGCATCAAGATCAAAAGTTCCTGCGGTTTCTACACTGAATCTTGTAATGCTTTTGTAGGCAATTGATTTGTATTCCGTTTTGCTTCCTGTTATTCCTTGTACGTCAACAAGAATTAATCTTTTGTTAGTGAAGATAAAAGTATCACGGATTAATTTAAAACCCATTTCGATTTCTTCCTTATCAGTTAAAAGCTGTCCGTATTTTTTAATTAAATCTTCTTGGCTTACTGAACCAGCGTTTCCAAGAATAGCTGAAAATATTCCCATTTTGTAGTTTTTTATTTTATTACAATTTTTTCTTTTTTAGAAGTTGTAAAAGTAATTGATTTTGTTAATTTTTTCGAGCTCCTTTTATAAAAAGTGGAGTCAAAATAAGCGAAAGTAAAAAAGCTGAAATTAAAGAAACTATAATATTTCCGTATGCTTTAAAATCAAGACCGTTTAAAAATCGGATTGTAATAATTAATACCGTAAAAAGTATAGAATAAACCCAATATGATTTATTTACTAAAGTATTCGAAGTGTTGTCTTTTGGAAGTTTTGATATTGCAAAAACTATGACTATTGCACCGATTAAACTGCTTAGATGTTGTGCTATTTTTAAAACGGGAATTTTTATATCAAAAAGAGAAACAGAATTTCTAAGTTCAGTAATATGATTCACAAAATAACCGTGATCGTGTGTAAAACTATCCCAGAATATATGCGATACAACACCAATTATTATAGAAATTAATACAACAATCGAATTAGTTCTGAAATAATTGTTCCAATTAAAATCAGAAAAGGTTAAAATTCGGGATTTAATAATCAGCGGTAAATTATGGTATAAATCGTTTCGAACAATATTGTGAAAGATAAACGTAAGTAATATTGCTAATGGCAGATCAAACCAAAATATTCCGTAAAGGGTATGGCTGTATATGCTTTGAACTTTCATCCGAATAAAATATTCAAAATCGGGTGTCAAACTGCCAATTATAAGTCCAGTTAATGAAAAATAATTTTTAGGTAAATATCTTAACGGTAAAATTATTGCAGGATGAGAAAAAGTAAAAGGCATTCAGTTTAAATAGAATTAAGGTTTTGTATGAGGTTAAAATTAAGATTAATAAATCAAGCAGAAAATTTATTTCCCTTAATCTCTTAATTTTAAAATAGAAGCAAAAAAAAAGCAGAACCTAAGTTCTGCTTTTTAATATTTATTATTCTAGTTCAGTTTTTATCGTTATTGGGAGATTGTAGGCAGTTCTTACTGCTTTTCCGTTTAGCATTCCCGGACTCCATTTTGTTTTTAATGATTTTAATACTCTAATAGCTTCTTTACCCATTCCGTAACCTGGATCTCTTTTTACTTCGATGTCAGTCATTGAGCCGTCTCTTTCGATTACGAAAGAAACATACACTTTTAATGTTTTTTCTGCATCTAATTCAGGTCTGTTGAAATTATTTCCCACAAAAGTGTAGAACTTATTAATTCCTCCAGGAAACTCTGGCAATTTGTCTAATGCGGCAGCAATTACAGGAACCTCTGGATTCACTGATGGTACTACTACTGTTTCTGGACCGTTACCATCAGGTAATGCATTATTACTAGGAGTTCCATTTCCAGGTGTAGCATTGTCAACAATAGGACCGTTTTGTTTATTAGTTGCAATTTCCGGTGCAGCCTCAGGCGCTGTAACAACCACAGGATGTACTAACTGAGCTACTTCAGGAGCAGGTGCAGTTTGTTGTGGAGGCGCAATTGGTTTTGGAGCTACCGGTTCAACAGGAATTATAATGTCAACTCTTGTTGGATGCATTGGAGTGTCAGGAACGGTTGATGGTTCTATGACAGTCCCGCCTTTTAATTTATTAATCAACATCGAACCAGTTCCAATGCTTGCCAATAGTAGCAGTCCTGCAAATAGTGCTGTAATGGTAGTTTTAGAATTTTCCTGACGTAATTGATACGCGCCGTACTCTTTGTTTTTGTTTTCGAAAACTAGGTCAGTCCAAGTGGTTTCGTAGATGTTTGATTTAGACATGATTTTTGGATTTTAAGGTTAAGTAACTTTAAATCATAAGCAATTGGGTTTTGGTTTTAGCTAACAACGTAGGGATTGTTATTTTAGTATATGAATAATTTATTTTTTTAAGAATAAATACGATTATATTTTATTCTTTACCTAAAGATAATAAATTATCTATTACGTTCAATGATTTCTGCTAATAATTTTTTGGCACGAAGTAATTTTACTTTTACGTTGCTCAGAGGCTCGTCAATCTTGACGGCAATTTCCTGATAAGTCATTTCCTGAAAGTAACGTAACTGGATTACTTCCTGATAGTGGGGTTTTAATTCTTTGATGCAAAGAAGCAATCGGGAGAGGTTTTGCTCTTTAATTAAAGCATCTTCGGCAGATGGAGTAGGGTCAGCAATATTGTAAGCCTGCTGATCGTCGGCGTCAGTGATTTCTATAAAAAGATTAGTTTTCTTTTTTCGAAGTAAATCAATGTAAACATTTTTTGCAATTGCAATTAGCCAGGTATTGAATTGAAATTCAGAATTGTATGTGGCTATTTTATCAAAAGCTTTTGAGAAAGTCTCAATGGTAATATCTTCGGCAGTAGTTTCGTTTTCGGTACGTTTTAACATGAAGCCATAAACCTCATTCCAGTAATAATCTAATAAAAAAGTAAAGGCGATCTGGTCGCCTTTTTTTGCTTTTTCTATTTTAGAATTTATTTCCAATGTACAGGTTTTGAAAAGATATTAGTTATAAAGATATTAATTTGCGTGAATATAAGCACGATTTCTACAATAGGAAACCAAATTTTAAGATCATTTTCTTTTAATTTCCCCGCAGAAAATCCAATTACTGTCCAAACAATAGTGTAGCGCGTTGCCAAAATTGCCAATACAGCGATCCATTGAAATTGGAAAGCCAATAAAACAATAACTAATATAAAGAATAATAATTGTGTGCAGAAGAATAAACCCAATTGCATTTTATCAAAAAACTTATAATATTCTGCCGTAGAAGTATGTCTTCTTTTTTGGGTAAACCATTCTTTATAAGTTTCCTTTGGTTTTGAATATGTAAAACTTTCCGGAGCATAAGAAATTGCAGTGTTTTCTTTGGTTGCAGCCTGATTAATGAACAAATCATCATCGCCGGAACGAACCTGAATGTGATCTATAAAACCATTAACATTAAAAAATTCTTCTTTTTTATAAGCAAGATTTCGTCCAACTCCCATATATGGAAGACCCAATTTTGCCCACGAAAAATATTGTACCGCCGTTAAAACAGTTTCAAAACGAATTACTTTATTTAATAACGAACGCTCTATTTTTTCATAACCGCCATAACCCAAAACAATAGTTTTGTTCATTGTAAATTGTGAAGTCATTGCAGTGATCCAGTTTTTTGAAGTTGGATAACAATCAGCATCAGTAAATAATAAGTAATCTTTTCTTGATGCTTTGATTCCTAATGTTAAGGCGTATTTTTTATTTCCCCAAAAGGCTTCGTTATTTTGTACTTTAACCAAACGAATATTCGGGTATTGTTGTTCAAATTCTTCAAAAACTTCTAACGTTTCGTCGCTTGAAGCATCGTCAATTAAAACAATTTCAAAATCAGGATAATCTTGTTCCGCTAATAATGGAATGAATTTTTTAACGTTTTCTTCTTCATTTTTAGCACATACAATTACTGAAACAGGAAGATTTTTTGATGTGATTTCTTGGGGTTTACCAAAGGCAAATTTTCCAAAAATTCCTAAATAATAGAAAACCTGAATAAAAACAATAGCAATAAAGAAGTAAAGTAAAGTTATAAGCATCTGATTTTAATGTCTTTTAATTTCTAAATCTTGCGAGTGCAAATGTACTTATGAATTCCTAGATTTCAATGGCTAAAGCCGATTTACTTTCGGCATTTCGACATTTCTTTCGCAACAGCAATAGCCTGAGGGTTTTCGCTTTTTTCTAACTCCGAAATTATATTTTTATAATTATGATCGTCTCTGTTTTGAGATAGTTTTTTAGTGGCCTGAATCTCGTCGATTTCAATTTCAAAACCAAAGATTCCTCTCGCCTCGCGCATTGTTTTTGTTGATAAATCTTCAACACGAACAGGATTTACAGAATTGGCTTCGTATTTATCAACCAATTTTTTAAGCTGTTCTATAGTAGTTTCCTCGTCAACAATCTTAATTCGTCCGTAAACATGTACGGCTATATAATTCCATGTTGGTACATTTTCATGATCGTACCAAGACGAAGAAATATAACTATGAGGTCCTGTAAATACTGCTAAAACCTGATCGTTTTCTGCAAAACCTTCTGCTTGCGGATTAAGTTTAGAAAGATGTCCTTGCAGAATTTCTTTTCCATCAGCATTTACTTCAAACTCAATCGGAATATGTGTTGCGCATAATTTTCCGTGAGTTTGATTAATCAGAATTCCAAAGCTATTTTCTTTCAAAAAAGTTCTGATTGATTCCGGATCTTCGTCTTTGTATATTTTAGGTGTGTACATTGCTTCAGGTAATGAGATTTATTTTAGAGATTTTCCAAGGCAAATAGCTTCTGGTCGATCTATATATTTTCCGTAATTCGGAATTGTGTTATATCCTTGTTTTTGGTAAAACTGAATTGCTTCTTGATTTTTTATTCGTGTTTCCAGAATCAAATCCGTATATCCAATTGTTTTGGCCTTTTCTTCTAAAAAAGCTAAAATTGTTTGCCCGATTTTCTTTCCGGGAAATTTTGAATACATTCGTTTTACTTCAGCGGTATTATCGTTAACTGGTCTGATGGCGCCGCACCCTACAATTTCATCTTCGAGTTCGGCAATAACAAAGATAAATTCAGGATTGTTATATTGCCAATCTGTAAAAGAATTCTTTCCGTCGCTTCCAAAACGAAGATAGAGATTTATGGACAATTCTTCGATAATTGCAGCGACTTTTTCATCACTAGGATTTGCTGTTTTTATTGAAGGTATTTGTGCCATTTTTAATTTGAAACTAAGTCTTTTCTGGAGCTAAACCAACTTGGATGAACACTGAGCCATAGAATTGCAAGTCCCATTAAAGTAAAAAGAACTCCTCCAACAATAAATTGTACGGTAATATCATCAGAAAATGCAGATGTAAAAGAGTGAAATAAACGAGAGAAAACACCTCTTCTAAAAAACTTAAGCCTTATAATGATATACATTACTATAGCAACTATAATCGAATTTAGTGACGAAAATTTATGTTTCCAATTCAGGAAAGAAATTACAAAAATCCCAATTAATAAACCAAGGAATATCCAGATATAGATACTTGGCCAAAAATCAAGTAAAATTTCTTTTGTTGGGAATAATTCATTCCAGCAATCTGTTTGTTGACCTTGAAAATGTTTTACAGCACAAATATATTGTTCTGCTACTGAGTAATATCGTAATTGTAATATGCCATGAATCAGGAAAATCATTCCAGACAATTGTATTAAAATTACAAAGAAATTAATTTTTTTCATTTAGAAATTAAAGGGTTTTATGCTTGTTTTTAAATGACATTAACTTCTGCTTCAATATGAATTCCGAAAGTTTCAAAAACGGTTTTCTGAACATCTCTCGAAACAGCCAAGATTTCTTGTCCGGTTGCGTTTCCGTAATTTACCAAAACCAAAGCTTGATTTTTATGAACACCTGCATCACCAAAACGTTTTCCTTTAAATCCTGCTTGCTCAATTAACCAACCAGCCGGAACTTTTACTTCGGTTTCTGAAACTTCATAATATTTCATTTCAGGGAATTTCGCATGAATTTTTTCGAAATCAGATTTCAATAAAATAGGGTTTTTAAAGAAACTTCCGCTATTTCCCAATTCTTTTGGATCGGGTAATTTGCTTTGTCTGATTGCGATTACAGCATTACTTACATCTTTTAAAGTTGGATTTGTAATGTTGTTTTTAGCCAATTCAGCAGTAATATCTCCGTAAGAAGTATTGATTTTATGATTGCGTTTCGTCAATTTATAAACCACAGAAGTAATTATATATTGATCTTTAACTTCATTTTTAAAGATGCTTTCGCGATATCCAAAATCACATTCGGTATTAGAGAAAGTTTTTATTTCCAGCGATTCAATATTTATTGCTTCACACGAAACAAAAGTGTCTTTAATCTCCGTTCCGTATGCGCCAATATTCTGAACTGGCGTTGTACCAACATTTCCAGGAATTAGAGACATGTTTTCTAAACCTCCAAAATTATTGTCGATAGTCCACAATACGAAATCGTGCCAGGTTTCTCCGGCTTGGCTTTCAACCCAAACAAAATCGTCGTCTTCTTTAATGATTTTTTTGTCTTTTAAATCAATATGAATCACCAAAGCATCAATGTCTTTAGTAAGAAGCATATTACTTCCGCCTCCTAAAATAAATTTCTTGTCGTTTTTATTTTCCTCTAGAATTGTTTTCAATTCGGCAACTGAATGCACTGCAACAAATTGTTTGGCTTTGGCTTCAATGCCAAAAGTATTGTAGTTTTTTAAAGAAAAATTGGATTGGATTTCCATAAATAAAAGGCTTTTGAATCCCGAAAAGTTGGGATATTTCTGGGTTCAAAAGTACGGATTATAATTTATTTGAGTTAGATTTTGAAAAATTATGAGGTAGAAAGTTTAATTCGCTTTATCTCACTTTATAAAAGATTTACTTAATGAAAACTTTTCAATTTCGTAATTCAATTTTTATATTCTTTTTCTGATATGAATCTTTTCTTTTGTATGTTTGATTCCCCAAATTAACGATACCATATAAATGAAAGTAGCCTTTAAAATCCTGTTTTTTACAATTATAATTTTTCAATTCATTAGTTGTAATGATTCCAAAAAGGAAATTGCATTAAAAACCGAGGTAAGTAAAAATTCTGATAAAGAGTCGGAAATTGTAGAAAATGACCCCATAAAAGAGGAGTTTTCTTTTCCTGATGATAATACTTTGCCAGTAAAAATTATTCGTTTGGAAACCTTTCATTCCGATGAAATTGAAGAAAATTATAGTAAGAAAGTTTGGTTTGGACTTTTTAAAAACAAGGACAATTATTCACTTGCCGAAACCAAAGTGTCTTTTAAAAGAGTAAATGATCCAATAATTGACGAAACTGACGAAGAGAAAACAGGTTGGGAAGTTAGTGCTCAGGCAAAAGATTCTTGTTTGATTTTAATTGAAAAACTTCCTTATTTTATTGACGGAAATATATCAAGCGTCAAAATACCTGAAAGTATTTATCCGGAAGAGAGTTTTAAATTTAACTACAAGAACGTCGAATACACTTTGTTGGCGACTGGCAAAAAGAAAAAAGAACAACAAGATTCAGATTGGATTGTAGTTTCAAATTATAAATTATATCTAAAAACGGTTGTTAACGGTAAAGAAACTACCGAACTTCTGGTTGCAAAGAAAAATTTTGATGACCAAATGATTAAAATAATATTTGCCGGAGATCTTGATGACGACAACAAATTAGATTTAATTATCGACACAGCAAGTCATTACAATGTTACGAGCCCAACGCTTTATTTATCAAAACCTGCCGAAAAAGGAAGAGCAATTAAGCCAGTTGGAGTTTTTGCAACAGTAGGATGTTAATTAATAGTATAGACTTTAGTTTATAGCGGCAATAAATCGTTGCATTTCTTTTAAGGTTCCTATCGTAATTCTGGTCCATTTTCCGTTTTCTTCATAAATTCTGGTTCCCATTATATTATGATCTGCTAATTGTTTGAAATAATCTTTTTTATAATTTTCTAAAGAGAAATAAACAAAATTTGAATAAGACGGAATGCATTCCAGATTAAGTTTGGTAATTTGCTCTATCGTATATTTTTTCACCTCTTCATTTGAAGTGTAAACTTGTCGAATGAAATTTTCATCGTTTAAAGATGCAATTGCAGCTGTAGCCGATACAACGCTGACAGACATATTTGGAGAAGATTTAAAAGTATTAATTTCATCTATCGTAGCCGAATTTGCAACAGCATAACCAACGCGAGCGCCTGCTAAACCATACATTTTTGAAAATGTTTTGGTGATAATCACATTTTTATTTTCTAAAACAAGATTTGTTAAAGATTGCTCTTTTGTAAAATCGATATAAGCTTCATCAACAAAAACGATTGCTTTTTTTGAAGCTTCATTTATAAAAGAAACCAATTCTTCTCTATTACAGATTGTTCCGGTTGGGTTATTGGGATTACAGATATAAATCATTTTAGTTTCTGAATCAATGGCTTTCAACATGGCAGGCAAATCATGTTTTTTATCCTTGGTTAATGGAACGGTTATTTTCTTAAGTCCTAGTTTTTCATAAGGAGCGGTCCAATAATCAAAAGTAGTTTCGGCCATTATAAAATTCCCTTTTTTGGATGCCGTGTATTGAAGTACTAAATCTAAAATTTCAGTTGAACCCGCGCCTAATGTAATATTGTTATCTGAAACATTATTTTTTTTAGCAATTAGCGTAATTAATTCAGGCCAAAGAGTCCAGCCGTATCGATTACTGGTATTAATACTTTTTGCCATTGCAGCACGTGCTAACGGAGATGGTCCGTAAGGGTTTTCATTCGATCTGAGTAATATTGGAGAATTGTCTAAATCAGGTAAAATGTATTCTTCTGCAGGACTTGCAAATGCTTCAAGCTGACAAAATCCTAATCCTATTGTGCCTAATCCTATTTGTTTTAGCCAATTTCTTCTGTTATTCATCTCTTTTCGATTAAATTAAACAATTCAATACAATAGTATGTCGTTGAAATAGGAAGAAAGTTACGAGGTATTTTTAGATTTTCTTTGTGTAAGTTTGAATGAATTATAATGATGTAATTGTATTTAAATCAATTCTTAAGAATAAAGTTGCAGTTCTGATTTGAATGCAAAAAGGTTTTATTCCAATTAGAATTGATCGTCAAAGTCCTTTTGTTCTCTTAAATGTGATGCTATTATACAGCCAATAACAAAACCACTTATAAGTCCTCCAATGTGCGCTGCATTATCAATATTTCCAAATAATCCCATTAATAAATTGTAGCCCACAAATATTGCACCGAAAACTAAATAAGCTTTGTTTAACAATGGTGAAAAAACTTTTCGAAACGATAATGCGATAAAAAGTCCATAAAGCCCAAAAATTGCTCCTGATGCTCCAACGCTTACAGTTGCATCATGCCACCAAATGCTGGCGAGACTTGCAAAAATTCCTGTAACCAGATATATTATAAGATATTTTGCTTTTCCTAAAAGAGGTTCCAGAAATAAACCAACAATATAAAGACCAAACATATTTGAGACTAAATGCATTATACCGCCATGCAAAAAGACAGATGTAAGCAATCTCCACCATTGTCCGTCTTCGACAAAAGGTCTGAAGTTTGCGCCCCAATCAAGCAGATCTTTTCCTTTAAAAGTAAAAAGACCAAAACCTGTACAAACCATTAAAATGAAAATGAATAAGTTGAGGTTAATTAAAATTGGAGTGATGTAAAAATCTTCTCTTGGCATTAAAAAATCAAAAGTATCTTTTAGACTATCTAATTTTGATTTTTTCCCAATTCTAAGGTTTCTGACGCTTTGTGGTTGCAGTTTGGTAAAAAAGATTAGAATAAACCAAAATAAAAGACCAATTCCTAAAGCGCCTAAAACCCATTCGAGTTTTTTACCGTTTCGGTTTTTAAAAGGTTCGTCGTGTGCTATTAATAAAAAGGGTTTATTAAGATCGTAATGCGTGTTTTGTTCTATTGCCGAATTAAAATTATCATGATCTTCTGTGTTTCCTACGAGTTCTAAATAAGTAAATTGATTAAAATCGGTATTATTAAATTCTTTTTCAGTTCTTGCAGCAAAATCCTTAAATCTAATCTGTTTTTCACCATTAGATAAACTATTGCTTATTTCTTCGGAGTATCTTTTTCCTAGCCAATACTTACATTCATGTTTAGATGTTTCCTTGGCTGTTTTTAAAATAGGCATTGCCACATAGATAAGCATATTAAAACGTTCATTGTTTTTTCCGGTTGCTTCGCCAGTGTTTAGAACGCCAATATTCTTTTTGTCAATATAGAATTTTTGTAAAGTATAATATTTTGTCTTTTCATGTTTCGGAATCTCAGAAATAGTTTCAAGCGGAGTCAGTTTTCCAGTTGCTGTAATCAAATATTCCTGAGCAATCATAGTTGGAATTGCGATTACTACGACTGCCATTAAATGAAAGAAAAAGGATTTATTATCATTTTTAAATTTTAAGTTCTTTAATCTTGGACTTAAAAAAAGGTAAACAAGAATACATGGAATACCACAAGGAAGCCAAAACTTTAAAAACATTTCTTTAGCAGGAAATAATTCAAATTTGATAAATAAAAACCAATGCAGGAAAGTATAGATAGAAATAAAACTAATTGCAATTATTAAAAAAGGCAAGTAAATTAATTTGATTTTTTCTAAAAGATCTTTCATTTTAAAATATAAAAAAGGTTGCTTTGATTGGTTTTATTGAGGAGTTAATTAGAATATTGGCTTAGTAACTCATGGTATTTATCGGCAATAATCTTCATATTGATATTATAATTCGCATTCTCTTCTACAAACTTTCTGTTTTGCAAAATAGCATTATTTCGGGATTCGATATTTTCGAAAGACCAAATAAGTTCTTCGGCAAGCATTTTGATATTATCGATTTCAATTAATTGTCCGTTCTCACGATGTTTAATCCAGCTTTGATTTCCGGGAATGTCTGAAACTACAGGATAACAATTACAAGCCATTGCTTCAAATAAAGAAGCCGAAACGCCTTCGGTAATTGGCATACTAATATAAATATTCGATTGTTGTAGTAATTTAGGAAGGTCAGTATTTGGAATTCTTCCTGTGAAAATTACTTTGTTTTCGATTTGTAGTGCTGTTGCTAAATCTTTCAAAAATTGCAATCTTGTTCCGTCACCAACAATAGTTAGCGAAAAATCAATTCCTTTTTGATTAAGAATTGCAAAAGCTTTCAAAATAGAATCATGACGATATTCAGGTTGTAAAGAACGAGTTACAATCGCTTCAATTTTGCTTGAATTATTTATCGAAGGAAAAAAAAGCGATAAGTCAATTCCTTTCGGGATAACCAAAACTTTATTCATATCAACGCCAACAGCTTTCATAGAAATCGTCATAACCGGACCCCAAGCATGAATTAAATCGGCTTTTTTGAAAGCATATTTCTGAATGATTTTCTTAAAAGGAAGTAAAATAGAACCGTCCGGCCATAAATCAGTTCGGCCTTGTTGCGCAATCGCAATTGGATGCATTCCTGAAATCGCAGCAAGAAAACCATAACTTGTGGTTCTTTCTGCAATAATCATATCCGGTTTTTGTTCCCGAATAGTTTTTCGAATAGAAATAGGAGAGAAGATGTATTCTAAAATACGCTTGAATCGATTGAGTTTCGAATTATTTGGCGTTTGAAGTTCCCAAGTGCAGATTTCAAAATCTCCAAATTCTTTCAAACCTTTCATCCACGTAATCGCGTCTGCACGATAAGATTCTCCCAGAAAAAGTATTTTTCTTTTTTTCATTCGGCAAACTTAATTTTTTTTGCCACGAATTTCACGAATTTGCACTAATTTTTATTGTTTGGCTTTGACAAAGTTTTAAACTTTGTCAAAGGTTTTAATTAGTGAAATTAGTGGCAACTTTTTTTTAAAATTCGTCAGTATCCAAAGCGCGATTGATGAATTCGTTCAATGGTTTTAAGGCGATTAATTTCTTGCTTATTTTGGAAACAAAGTCTTTTTGCGTCACTTCCGAAATATCATATTTTTGAGTTGCCGTAAAACTTTTTAGTTTTAAAAACTCAATTGCAGGATGTTCTTTTTCGTAACCTCTCGGCGGATTTTTAAGCGAATTAGTTTCGTTTACATCCAGGCTTCCAAATTCTTTTTTGAAGTTTTTATCTGCTAAAATAGCTTCCAAATCATCATGGAAAAAAGCAATTTCTTTACGAACCTTTTTTAAATCTTCCGCTTCAGGCGAATAAAACCCACCGGCAATAAAACTGGCGCCTTTTTCTATATGTACATAATATCCGGCGCGGTTTAAGCCTTTAGTTCCACATGACATCCAAACTCCAAGATGTGCTTTATAAGGAGATTTGTCTTTAGAAAACCGAATGTCGCGATTGATTCTGAAAGTACAATTTTTAACTTCCAATAGTTCTAATGACGGATCAAGAGGTTTCATCGCATCCAGAAAGTCACTAACCAATTGATGGTAATCTTTTTTGAAAACTTCGTATCGTTTTTTATTCTCCTGAAACCAATCTCTGTTGTTGTTCTTTTTTAAATCGTCTAAAAATTGCAATGATTCTTTAGTTAGCATATTCGTTATATTATTGCAGTTGTTTTTTTAAGTCTTTTTCGCTGATAAAACCAATCAATTTTTTTTGTACAGCTTTGTTTTCGTATAAAACCATAGTAGGAAGCTGGTCAATTTTTAGTTGAGTTGCCAAAGTTTTGTTTTTGTCCACATCAATTCTAATGATAACCACTTTGTCAGCCATTTCTTTTTGCATTTTCAAAAGATACGGTTCCATTTGTTTGCATGGACCACACCATTCTGCATAGAAATCAACCAGAACTTTTTTGTCGGAATTTAATAAATCATTAAAATCATTCATAGTCATTCCAACTTGAGCCGTCGAAGGCTTTGATAATCCTTCTGCGTTCCATTTCATGATTCCGCCTTCTAATTCATAAACATTGGTAAAACCTAATTCATTTAGTTTTGCGGCAGCTTTTTTACTTCTTCCGCCACTTAAACAATATACAAAAACAGGTTTCGATTTATCGTAAGAAGCTGCTTTTTCGGCAAAATCTTCACTGTTCCAGTTTATATTTGCGGCATTATCAATATGTTCAGATTCGAATTCTTCGGGAGTTCGAACATCAAGTATTTGAGGATTTTCGGTTGTTTTGATTTTCTCTGCAAAATCTTTCGGAGCAATCTCCTTAAAAGAATTGTCTTCTTTTTTGTTACATGAAATTAGTACAACGGAAACTATTAGGAATAAAATTTTAGAAAACTTCATAAGACTGAATTTTAAAATATAGAATTGCTAAAGTAATGATTTTTCAATTTTTGAGTTCATAATAGAAAGTGAAAAAAAAATGGTTTGCTATGAATTGAACGAATTAGCGTGATTTTTTTATTTAGTGTGGGTGTTTTTTACTTAGTACACGCATTTTTGTCATTTCGACCGAAGGGAGAAATCACACTAGAAACTCTACAAGTAAAATCGCCAATCTTTGTCGAATCCCGAGTGTGATTTCTCCTTCGTTGAAATGACAAACTTTGGGAGTAAACTTTGTCAAAGCTTAAAACCGTTTAATTCTCAATAAAAAAATCCCCCTAAATTAAACATCTTATAAGTCTGATGTGTTGATTTTACTATCGCTTCGGTACGTTCCGGATGTGTATCTGATATAAAAAGCTGGCCAAAAGTTTCGCTATTTACCATTTCGATTATTTTGGCAACGCGATTTTCGTCTAATTTGTCAAAAATATCATCAAATAATAATAACGGTTTTACGCCACTTTGTTTCTTTAAAAATTCGAATTGTGCTAATTTCAAAGCAATCAAAAAAGATTTCTGCTGACCTTGTGATCCGAATTTCTTTATTGGATGTGAATCAATTTCAAAAGATAAATCATCTTTGTGGATTCCGACACTTGTATATTGCAGCGCGCGATCTTTATTAATATTCTCCTTTAATAATGTCAATAAATCTTTTTCGAACAAATTACTTTCATAAACCAATTGCACAGTTTCCTCAGATCCTGTTATGGCTTGGTGATGCACATTAAATATAGGTATGAATTGTTCCAGGAAATCTTTTCTTTTTTCGAAAATCGATTGCCCAAAACTATTTAGTTGTTCATTATATATAGATAAGGTATCATTATCGAAAACATGATTCAGCGCAAAATATTTAAGCAAAGCATTTCGCTGCACAATTACTTTTTGATATTGAATAAGCTGATGTAAATAAGTCGAATCTAATTGCGAAATCACGCTGTCCATAAATTTACGGCGTGTTTCACTTCCTTCAACAATTAAATCACGATCTGCGGGAGAAATAATTACAAGCGGAATAAACCCAATATGATCGGAGAATTTATCGTAGGCTTTTCCGTTTCTTTTTAAAATTTTCTTTTGTCCTTTTTTTAAACTGCAAACGATTTGTTCCGTTCTTTCATTTTTCTCTAATTCGGCATCGATTACAAAAAACTCTTCTCCGTGTTTGATATTTTGAACCGCCAACGGATTAAAATAACTTTTTCCATAAGCCAAATGATAAATTGCATCAAGAACATTGGTTTTCCCAATTCCGTTTTTACCCACAAAACAATTGATCTTGTGGTCAAAATCAAAACTGATTTCGGAGAAATTTTTATAATTGAATAAAGAAATTTTGTTTAAATGCATTGTTTTTGAAACTGTAATGATAAAAGTTGACGTTTCCAGATTATCACTTTATCCTGCAGATTAGGTTTTTCTGCCACAGATTAAAAGATTAAAAAGGATTTTGTTCCGCAAATTTAATTCAATAAATGCTTAATCTGAGAGATTCTGTAAAATCTGTGTTTAAAAATTACTTTTTCAGGATTTGAGAGTTTGAGTTGAGCAGAAAATAATTAGTATAAAAATTATCGAAACAATAGACTTTTCGGGCATTTCGAGATGAATTATTTTCTCTGAAATACTAAAGAAGTTACTGTTTAGTGAATTATTTTTTTAAAATGGATATAAATTTGCTTTTTTTTGCTTTAGTTTCAATAAAAATTTTATTTTTGCCGTTCACTAAATTAAATTGAAATGGCAACTTATAATAAAAGAGGATATAAAACACCAAAAGAAAAGGAAGTTAAAGATGTTGTTACAGAAGAACAACAAGTAATCATTGACGAGAAGGATAGTACAACGGCTGGTGTGTTCTCAAAATTAGATGAAACCGCTTCAAAAACTGAGGATTGGGTTGCTAAAAATCAAAAAATTATTATTGGTTTAGTTGCTGGTATTGCAGTTGCAACTATTGGATATTTAGCTTACCAAAAATTTATTGAAGCTCCAAAACAAAATGAAGCTGCAAGCGAAATGTTTGTTGCGCAACAAAATTTTGAAAAAGCGACAAATGGTGTAGCAAGTGATTCATTATACAAATTGGCTTTGAATGGTTCTGAAGGTAAATTCGGATTCGTTAAAATTGCTGACGAGTATTCTGGAACTGATGCAGGAAATTTAGCGAACTACTATGCTGGTATTGCTTCTTTGAACATTGGTAAATATGATGACGCTATTAAATACTTAGGAGAATTTAAATCAAAAGAAGCTATCGTTGGAGCTTTGGCAATTGGTGCAATTGGAGATGCTTATTCTCAAAAGAACCAACAAAAAGAAGCTTTAGACTATTATGTAAAAGCTGCTGAATCTAATAAAAATGATTTCACAACACCTCGTTTCTTATTAAAAGCAGGTAAAACAGCTTTGGCTTTAGGTCAAAAAGAAGATGCTATCAAGTACTTAACAGATATTAAAGAAAACTACGATGCAACTCCAGAAGCAGCTTCTGTTGATGTATTGATTGGATTAGCGCAATAAAAATTTTAGACTTTAGATTTAAGATTGTAGATTTGTATTTAAGAATCTATCCCGAGACTTCGGGACGAAAATCAAAAATTTAAAATATTACTGATGGCTACTGAAAATAAAAACTTATCAGAATACGATAAAAACACGATCCCAAATGCGAAAGACTTTCGATTTGGGATTGTTGTTTCTGAGTGGAACGAAACCATAACAGAAGGACTTTATAATGGCGCTTTTGATGCCTTAGTTGATTGTGATGTACCGCAACAGCAAATTATTCGTTGGAATGTTCCGGGAAGTTTTGAGCTGATTTATGGTGCAAAGAAAATGTTGCAAACGCAAAATGTAGATGCAGTTATTGTAATTGGATGTGTAATTCAAGGAGAAACTAAACATTTTGATTTTGTGTGTGAAGGTGTAACGCAAGGAATTAAAGACTTGAATGTTCAGACTGATATTCCGGTTATTTTTTGTGTTTTAACAGATAATAACATGCAACAATCTATTGACAGAAGTGGAGGAGTTCACGGAAACAAAGGAACCGAAGCAGCAATTGCAGCTATAAAAATGGCATATATTCGTCAACAAGCTTCAATGTCACATCCGTTTCACCAACCATTATTGTCTTCAGGTGCGCTTCAAATCGAAGATAAACCAAGAAAAATCGAGAACGAATAAAACACAAATGTTTTAAAAATACTAAAACCTATACTGTGTAAAAATAGTATAGGTTTTTTTGTTTTTTTTATGATAGCTGTTATTCTAAAACCCAACAGAAATTCATTAAATTTGTACACCATGGTTTTTAAAAACCAGGAATAAATTAATAATATTATCCTGAGATTTTTACAGAGAATATCTTGTTGAAATCCAGGAACAACCTTTAACCCAAATTTTTTAATGTCGAGTATAATTCAATTACTTCCTGATCACGTTGCTAATCAAATTGCTGCTGGAGAAGTGGTTCAAAGACCAGCTTCAGTTGTAAAAGAGCTATTAGAAAATGCTGTTGATGCAAAAGCAACTGATATTAAATTGATCATTAAAGACGCTGGAAAATCATTAGTTCAGGTGATCGATAATGGTATGGGAATGAATGTTACCGACGCTCGTTTGTGTTTTGAGCGCCACGCAACTTCAAAAATACGTCAGGCCGAAGATTTATTCTCACTTGCTACCAAAGGTTTTCGTGGAGAAGCATTGGCTTCTATTGCCGCAATTGCGCACATGGAAATGAAAACCAAACAAGATCAGGACGAACTTGGAACTCATATTATAATCGAAGGAAGTAAATTTGTATCACAAGAAGTTGCTGTTTTACCAAAAGGAACATCATTTGCGGTTAAAAATTTATTTTTTAATATTCCGGCACGTCGTAACTTCTTAAAATCAGATACGGTTGAATTTCGTCATGTTATGGATGAATTTCAGCGAGTAGCTTTGGCGCATCCAAATATTCATTTTACATTTTATCATAACGGAAGCGAAATGTATAATTTGCCGGCGGCAGGTTATCGTCAGCGAATTGTTGGGATAATGTCCGGTAAAACCAATGAAAAATTAGTTCCCGTTAATGAAGATACAGAAATTATAAACGTTCAGGGATTTGTGTGCAAACCTGAATTTGCCAAGAAAAGCCGAGGTGAACAATTCTTTTTTGTAAACGATCGTTTTATTAAAAGCGGTTATTTGCATCACGCAGTAATGGCAGCTTATGACGGACTTTTGAAAGACGGTTCTCAGCCAAGTTATTTCTTGTATTTGCAAGTTCCGCCAAACACAATCGATATCAATATTCATCCAACTAAAACGGAAATTAAGTTTGATGATGAACAGGCATTATACGCTATTTTAAGAGCTTCAATAAAACATAGTTTAGGACAGTTTAATGTTGCGCCGGTTTTAGATTTTGATCGCGATGCAAATTTAGATACACCATATCATTATAAAGATTTAGAAGCCGAAACACCAACGATTCAGGTCGATGGCACTTTTAATCCGTTTACGGATGATAAAACAAATCAGCATTATTCTAAATCAAGTTCAAATTCAGGTTCAGGATCTGGATCAAGCTATAGTTCCGGATCGAATTCTAATTCTTATTCAGGAGGATATTCTAAACGAGTAGAGCCAACCGCAAGCTGGGAAAGTTTGTACGTAGGTTTGGAAACAGAAAGTATCGAAAGTTCGCCTTTTACATTCGAAAATGAAGAAGTAACTTCGTCATTATTCAATGATGATGAGATAGAACAAGCGACTCAGGGAACGTATCAGATTCATAAAAAATATATAGTTTCGCCAATAAAATCAGGAATGGTTATTGTTGATCAGCAACGTGCGCATCAACGTATTTTATACGAGCAATTTTTGTTGAATATGACCGTTAATCAAGCATCAAGTCAGCAATTATTGTTTCCGCTGAATTTATTTTATTCGTCAGGCGAAATGGAATTAATCGAAGAGTTGAAACCTTCGCTTGAAACAACAGGTTTTGTTTTTGATGAAGCTCAAACAGATCATATTGTCATTTCGGGAATTCCTGTAAATATTACAGAAAGCGAAGTTTCGTTAGTAATAGAACAATTATTAAGTGATTTGCAAGACGGAATTCCGGCTAATAGTTACAGTCAGAATGATACGATTGCAAAATCTATGGCGAAGAGTTTAGCGGTTAAAACCGGATCTTATTTAACCGAAAAAGAGCAAGATAATTTGGTAAACGGATTGTTTGCCTGTAAAGATCCAAATATTTCACCTTTTCAAAAACCTACCTTCATCACCATGCGTGTTGAAGATATAGATAAAAAGTTTGCCTTATGATGAATATGACTCCTGTAGTAAAACAATTATTGATAATTAATATCATATTTTTTATTGGTTCTCAATTGGTACCAGTTTCAGAGCAGTTTTTTGCACTTTTTTTTCCGGAAAGTGATTTTTTTAGATTATGGCAACCCTTAACGCATATGTTTATGCATGGAGGTATTATGCATATTGCTTTTAATATGATCGCTATGGTTTCTTTTGGATCAGCTTTAGAGCACTTTTGGGGAGGTAAAAAATTTATTTTCTTTTATATTTCCTGTGGTTTAGGTGCAGCCTTATTACAAATCGGAGTGAATTATTTGCAATTTCAGTCAGCTTTAGAACCAGTAAGAGGTTTAGGCTTATCGGATGCAACTTTACATCAAATATTAAATGTAAATTTTAGTGATGGTTCTAGTTTTAGATCTGATTTGTTTTTGGAGCAAATCAAACCAATATTAGAGAAGGCTGGAAAGACAAATCTTGATGATGCTGGATTTAAAGGATTGTTTAATGCTTCTGTAATTACTCAGGTTCCAATGGTAGGTGCTTCGGGAGCTATTTATGGACTTCTTGTAGCTTTTGCCTTTATGTTTCCGAATGCAGAATTAGCTCTAATGTTTATACCAGTTCCTATCAAAGCGAAATATTTTGTTCCGGGTATTATTGCAGTAGATTTATTTTTAGGTTTAAAAGGAGATTCTATATTTGGGGGTGGAGGTACTGGGATTGCCCATTTCGCACATATCGGAGGTGCAATTGTTGGGTATTTTATGATGTGGTATTGGAAAAAAAATCAGTTTAATCAAAATCGTTGGAATTAATTTTTAACTTTAATATAAAAAATAGAAACTAAAGAAAAGCTTTTATGAATATTCTTGACGATTTAAAACTACAATATAAATTAGGAGGAATTGCAATGCGTGTCATTTATTGGAACATTGCTTGTTTTCTGGTTTCATTAGTGTTTTTCTACCAATATTCTATTGGTCAATTTGCTTTCCCAAGCTGGTTGGCATTGTCGTCAGATCCTCAATCTTTCTTGTTTAGACCCTGGACATTTTTAACGTATGCATTCTTTCATGATGGATTTTTCCATTTGTTATTTAATATGTTGGTTTTAAATTTTGCCAGTAATTTATTTATGACATTCTTTACTCAAAAGCAATATTTAGGATTGTACATTTTAGGTGCTATTTTTTCGGGAGTTGCTTTTGCTTTAAGTTTTTACTTTCTAAATATTGCAGGTTCTATCGTTGGTGCTTCTGCTGCTATTATGGCAATTTTGGTTGCAACCACAACTTATCAGCCTTTGATGAATGTGCGTTTAATGTTTTTTGGAAACGTTAAGCTTTGGCATATTACGGCTGTAATTTTGGTTTTAGATCTAATGCAGTTTCGTTTGGATAATACCGGCGGACATATCTCGCATTTAGCCGGAGCAATTTTTGGATTTATTTATATTAAGTTGCTTCAAAACGGAACAGATTTGAGCATTATTATTTCCAAAACGCTTGATTTTTTTACAAATCTATTTAGAAAATCCCCATCGACCCCATTCACAAAAGTTCATAAAAATTACAAAAAACCTACTGAAAAAGTGACGTCCCGAATTGTTACGAAAGACAAAACGCAGCAACAAATCGACGAAATTTTAGACAAGATTAGCCAGTCCGGTTATGATTGTCTGACAAAAGAAGAAAAAGAGTTTTTATTTAAAGCTGGAAAATAATCCTTTTAGCAAACAAATATGAAAAACCTTTCGTGGTTTAATAAAATAATGTTCTTTTTGAATATAGTTCTGACTGTACTGACATTTAGCATCTATATTTTACCATTTTTAGCACCTAAAAGTTTTCCGCTTTTATCGGTGCTGACTTTGTTTATGCCAGCTTTTTTTGTCCTCAATGGATTTTTCTTTGTTTACTGGGCAATTCAGTTTAAAAAGCGACTTATTTTGTCTGGTTTAGTCTTGTTAACCGGAATCACCTTTATCAGTAAGTTTTATAAATTCTCAACCAAAGAATATGTTCCGGATGAAAGAGATTTCTCTGTGATGAGTTATAATGTCCGACTTTTTAATGTTTTTAAATGGTTAGATCGTGATGATATTCCGTCAAACATTAAAGCTTTTATTGACGAAAAAGATCCGGATATTCTGTGTATTCAGGAATATTCAAACTCGGCTCATATTGATTTAAAAGTATATCCACATCGTTATATTTTTATTGAAGGAAATAAAATCAAAACCGGTCAGGCAATTTTCTCCAAGTTTCCAATTTTATATGAAGGAAATATCATTTTTCCAAATTCAGATAACAACGTAATTTATGCTGATATAAAACGCGGAAAAGATATTATCAGGGTTTATAATATGCACTTGCAGTCGATCAAGATTTCGCCTGATGTTAGTGATATTTCTAATAATATAGACAATGTAAATCAGGAAAAATCTCAATTGATTTATACCCGAATCAGTAAAGGATTTAGGCAACAGCAAGAACAAGCACAAATATTTAAGGAGAATATCAAACAATGCAAAACCCCGATTATTATTTGTGGAGATATGAATAATAGTCCGTTTTCATATGTATATCGAAGTATAAAAGGAAAACTAAAAGATGCTTTTGAAGAAGCCGGAGAAGGTTTTGGAGCTACTTATAAATTCCGTTATTATCCAGCCCGAATTGATTATATTTTTACGGATAGTAAAATGAAAGTCAAGCAATTCGAGAGTTTTCCTGATTTCGAAAACTCGGATCATTACCCCATTATGACAAGACTTTCTATTGAATAGTTTTTTAACTGAAATTTTAACCGCAAAGGTGCGAAGGTTTACGCAAAGTTCGCAAAGCTATATTCATCTGGCTTTGCGAACTTTGCGTTTTCTATGCGCAATGTAAAATTAAATCTTTGCGCCTTTGCGGTAAAATTTTTACGGTAGTTTACAAGTTTAACTTTCGATATTGCAAAGGAGAAGTTTGTTTTAATTCTTTGAATTTTCTATTGAAATTTGAGATGTTATTAAAGCCACATAACTCGGCAATTTCTAAAACGGAAAGTTCACTGTTATTTGCCAATAGCTTTGAAGCATGCTCAATTCTCACTTCTATTAAAAACTGGAAAAAAGACTTGTTCGTCCGGACTTTAAAATACCGGCAAAATGCATTTTTGGTCATATTTGCAATCGAGGCAATTTCGTCCAAATTTATGTTTTTGCTAAAATTAGTCATTACATGTTCAAAGACTGTTTGCATTCTTTTACCTTCATTATCGGTGATTTTTTTATCATATAAATGATTCGATAATTGTTCTTTATCGTTATTTGAAAGCCATTTTAGGATTTCCAAAAACAGAATAAAACGTTGGTAATTGTCGGCTTTATTTAGCTTTTTAAAAGACTTGGTAATTTTCTTCGGAGCATTGTGGATTATAAAGCCGTTTCTGCTGCTTTCTAAAAATGGATGAATGTTTTTGAAAGTATTCAGGTTGAAAAAATCCTTTCCAAAGGAGTTTGTAGTGAAAAATAACGTAAGCATTATTGAAGCTTCATTTTCGCGCACTTCACTTCTAAAAACATGAGGTAAATTGCTGCCAATCACTAATATATCACCTTGGTTGTAGTGCGAAATAGTGTCTCCGGCAAAAACGGCACCTTCGCCTTTTTCGATAAAACTAATTTGAATTTCTTCATGTTGATGAAGCTTGTCGTAGAAAACAATTTCTCTATCTTCTTGATATATAAGCGGATCTTCTCCCGATTTAGGGATTTTAAATGGAAAAACTTTCATGGTTGGGTTAGTTAGTTATATCAAATATATTTTATTTCGATAAAAAAATAGCAATATATTAGTTGGTTTTTTACATAAGTATCTTATATAGGGTAATATAGTATTACTTTGAGATAATTTATCAGCCTCCTGCTTTGTTCAATATAAATAATTTTGGTCCTAATTAAAATCGATATTATGAGTATTCAATGGAAAGGCGTTATGCCGGCGGTAACTACAAAATTTACTGCAGATGATAAATTAGACTTCAGAATGTTTGAAGTAAACTTAAAAGCACAACTAGACGCAGGTGTTGAAGGAATCATACTTGGTGGAACTTTAGGAGAAGCAAGCACCCTTTTAGAAGAGGAGAAGAGAGAGTTGGTAAAAGGTACTGTGAGTATGGTTAATAATCAGGTTCCTGTAATTATGAATATTGCTGAACAAACTACCAAAGGAGCAATTTTGGCTGCAAATAAAGCAGAGCAAGACGGAGCAAAAGGATTGATGATGTTGCCTCCAATGCGTTACAAAGCTTCTGATTTTGAAACCGTAACATTTTTCTCTGAAGTGGCTAAAAGTACTTCACTTCCAATAATGGTTTACAATAACCCAATTGATTATAAAATTGAAGTTACACTTGATATGTTCGAAGAAATCCTGAAATTCGATAACATTCAGGCTGTAAAAGAATCAACAAGAGATATTTCGAATGTAACAAGAATGATCAACCGTTTTGGAGATCGATTGAAAATATTATCAGGAGTCGATACATTGGCTTTAGAAAGTTTATTGATGGGATCTCACGGATGGGTTTCTGGTTTAGTTGATGCTTTCCCAAGAGAAACTGTAGCGATTTACAAATTGGCAAAAGCAGGCCGAATTGACGAAGCGCTAAAAATATACAGATGGTTTTTGCCTTTATTAGAATTAGATATCAATGCTTTTTTAGTTCAGAATATCAAGCTTGCAGAAGTAGCAACAGGAATTGGAACAGAAAATGTTCGTGCACCAAGATTGCCGCTTCGTGGAGCTGAGAGAGAACACGTTTTAGGAATTATTGCCAGATCATTAGAATCAAGACCAGAATTACCGGATTATAAAAATTTATAATCAAGAACTGATTCAATTGGTTTTACAAGTTTCTTCTTTTAAGAATTGTAAAGTATTTATTCAAAAAACAAAAAAGAAAGATGATTACAGGAAAAAATTACGTGGGAAATACACTTAAAGCTAGCGGAGAAAAAACATTCAAAACATTTAATCCGCAGTTAGATAAGGAAAATCCTTGGGTTTTTACAGAGGCAACTCAAGAAGAAATAGAAGAAGCTGTTACGTTGGCCAATCAGGCATTTGGGATTTATAGAAATTGTTCCGGTCTTGAAAAAGCTAATTTTTTAAATGCTATTGCCGATGAAGTCTTAGCTTTAGGAGATAATTTGTTAGTACAGTATTGCAGTGAATCCGGATTTCCTATAGGTCGGGCAGAGGGGGAGCGAGGCAGAATGGTTGGTCAGTTGCGTTCGTTTGCTCAAATGCTTGCCGAAGGGAGCTGGGTTCAAGCTGCAATTGATACCGCAATAACAGACAGAGTTCCTGCTCCAAAAGAAGATTTGCGTAAAATGATGGTGCCATTAGGACCTGTTGTGGTTTTTGGATCAAGTAATTTTCCGTTTGCATTTTCAACAGCCGGAGGAGATACTGCTTCAGCTTTGGCGGCGGGATGTCCTGTAATTGTAAAAAGTCACTCGATGCATGTGGGAACTGGCGAAATGGTTGCTTCGGCAATTCTTAAAGCAGCAGAAAAAACAAATATGCCAAATGGAGTTTTCTCTAATCTTGTTGGTGGCGGAACAACTCTTGGTGCCAGTTTGGTGAAACATCCGTTGGTAAAAGCAGTTGGTTTTACAGGAAGTATTCGCGCCGGAAGAGCTTTATTTGATCTTGCAGCACAACGACCAGAACCAATTCCGGTTTTTGCTGAAATGGGGAGCGTAAATCCGGTAGTTTTATTACCAAAAGCATTAGAAATAAACAGTCAAAAATGGGCTTCGGCTTATGCAGGATCAATTACGCTTGGTGCGGGTCAGTTTTGTACTAATCCGGGATTGCTAATTGGGATTAAAGGAGCTGAATTAAATAAATTTTCAGAAGAATTGGCAAAAGCCATTGAAAAAATTGAACCATTTTGTATGTTGCATCCATCAATGAAAAATAGCTTTGAGGAAGGCGCAGCAACAATGGCTTCTCAAAATGGAGTTTCGAAAATTGCTGAATATAAAGGCGAAGTGGCTCCAAATTATGGATCTCAGAAGATTTTGACTGTTGATGGAAAAACTTTTTTAGAAAATAAAACATTAAGTCACGAAGTTTTTGGACCTTTTTCAATACTTGTACAATGTGATAATGAAGAGCAATTGCTGAAAATTATCAATGAATTGGAGGGACAATTGACGGGAACAATTATTGGAGAATCAGACGAATTAAAAGAATATAATACATTAATTGCGGCAATGCAAAACAGAGTTGGGCGCTTGATTTTTAATGGCGTTCCTACAGGAGTTGAAGTTTGTCCGGCAATGATTCACGGAGGACCTTATCCGGCTTCTTCTGATTCAAGATTTACTGCAGTTGGTATTCATGCTGTTTATCGTTGGGTGCGGCCATTTAGTTATCAAAATTGGCCAAATGAATTATTACCTTCGGAATTGCAGAATGAAAATCCATTGCAAATTTTAAGAACGCTAAATAATATTCAAACAAAATCTCAGATATAACAATGTCAAAGAAAACTTTTTTTTGTGTAGATGCACACACTTGCGGAAATCCTGTGAGAGTTGTAGCTGGCGGAGGACCAAATTTGGTAGGCGCTAATATGAGCGAAAAACGTCAGCATTTTTTAAAAGAATTTGATTGGATCCGAAAAGGATTGATGTTTGAACCTCGCGGTCACGATATGATGAGTGGGAGTATTTTATATCCGCCAAGTGATCCTGATAATGATTTTGGAATTTTATTTATCGAAACTTCGGGCTGTTTGCCAATGTGCGGTCACGGAACAATTGGTACGATTACGATAGCAATTGAAGAAGGTTTGATCACGCCTAAAGTACCCGGAAAAATAAAAATGGAAGCTCCGGCAGGTTTGGTAAATATTGAATACCAACAAACTTTAGGCAAGGTAGATTGGGTACGTTTGACCAATGTAAAATCATATTTAGCAGCAGAAGGTTTAACTATTGATTGTCCTGAATTGGGTGAGATTACTTTTGATGTGGCTTATGGCGGGAATTATTATGCGATTGTAGATCCGCAGAAGAATTTCTCAGGAATTCAGGATTTTACTGCCAGCAAAATTATTCAGTTTAGTCAGGAAGTGCGCAAGCGAATCAACGAGAAATATCTGGATTATTTTATACATCCACAAAATGATACGATTCGCGATGTGAGTCATATGTTATGGACTGGCGAACCGCTTGATCCAAGTTCATCAGGAAGAAATGCGGTTTTTTATGGAGACAAAGCCATAGACCGTTCGCCTTGCGGCACAGGAACTTCGGCAAGAATTGCACAATTACACGCAAAAGGAAAACTTAAAGTAGGTGAAGATTTTATTCACGAAAGTTATATTGGCAGCAAATTTATTGGCAGAGTTGTAGAAGAAACTTCTATTGGCGAAATTTCTGCAATTGTACCAAGTATTCAGGGCTGGGCAAAAGTATATGGTTATAATACGATCATGATCGACGAATCAGATGATCCGTATGCGCATGGTTTTCAGGTGATTTAAAAACTAATAAAAATTTTAATTCATTGAAGGAAGAAATACTAACTTCTTTCAATGAATTTTTTAATTCTGTCTAAATGAAAAAAGTAAGTATAATTGGAGGAGGAATAATTGGTCTGTGTTCAGCCTATTATCTTGCTAAAGAAGGGTATGAGGTGGCTATTTTTGATCAATCTGCGATGGATGATGGCTGTTCTTACGGAAACGCAGGAATGATTGTTCCGTCGCATATAATTCCGTTGGCGCAACCCGGGATGATTGCACAGGGAATGAAATGGATGTTTAATAGTCAAAGTCCGTTTTACGTAAAACCCAGATTAGATGTTGATTTAATCAAATGGGGATTGCAATTTTACAGACATGCAAACGCAAAACATGTAGAAAAAGCGATGCCTGCTTTGCGAGATTTATCTTTGTTGAGTAAGGAATTATATCAGGATTTTGCCAAAAATAATAATTCATTTTTCTACGAAGAAAAAGGACTTTTGATGTTATATAAAACAGAAAAAACTGGTCACGAAATGTTTCTTGAAGGAAGAGAAGCAGAAAAAATGGGTTTAAAAGTCGATTATCTTTCGGCAGAAGCGGTTGCAAAATTAGAGAATGGAACAAAAACAGATGTTCAGGGCGGAGTTCATTATACCGGAGATGCACATTTGTATCCTCAAAAATTTCTACAATTTATAAAAAAGGAATTAGAACAATTAAAAGTCGAAATTCATCCGGCAACAATGGTTCAGGATTTTGTTTTTGAGAATAATAAAATTACAAAAGTCATAACTAATAAAGGTGCATTTGCTACAGACGAAGTAGTTTTAGCGGCAGGTTCATGGAGTCCTTTATTGGCGAAAAAAACAGGAATTTCGATTTCGATTTTACCGGGAAAAGGATATAGTTTTACTTTGAAAGATAAAAATCATAAGCCATCAATTCCTTCTATTTTGTGTGAAGGAAAAGTGGCTGTAACGCCAATGAATAATGATATTCGTTTTGGTGGTACAATGGAAATCACGCACACAGCAGATACGAAAATCAATAAAAACAGATTGCAGGGAATTGTCAATAGTATAAACGAGTTTTATCCTGAAATGAAAATCAATATGCCTGAAGAACAAGAAACCTGGTTTGGATTCAGACCGTGTACGCCTTCTGGTATGCCGATTATTTCACGAGCAGAAAAAGTTGTAAATTTGACTTTCGCAACCGGACACGCCATGATGGGTTTAAGTCTTGCACCGGCAACAGGAAAAGTAATTACCGAGATAATTTCGGGTAAAACGACTTCTGTTGATACTAAAATGTTTCAATTATAAAAGATGAGATACGATTCAATTCCAGTTTCTTTGTTTGAGAATAACCGAAAAAGGTTTATCGAAAAGATGCAAAATAATAGTTTGGCAATTCTAACATCAAATGATGTAATGCCTAATAATGCTGATGATGTAATGGGTTTTGCACAAAATAATGATTTGTTTTATTTGTCAGGAATTGAACAGGACGAAACTATTTTAGTACTTTATCCAGATGCTTTTAAAGAAGATAATCGCGCCATTTTATTTGTAAAAGAAGTTACGGAAATGACTTTGATTTGGGATGGAGATTTTTTGACCAAAGAAAAAGTTTCGGCTATTTCAGGAATTAAAAATGTAAAATGGATTCATGAATTCGAAAAGACAATTCAACTTTTTGCATTTGAAGCAGATGTGATTTATTTAGGACATAATGAGCACATTAAAAGAATAACTTCGGAAATGAATACGCGTCAGGATCGAATGATTCAATGGTGTAAACAAAAATATCCGTTGCATCAATACGAGCGTGTTGCCAAAATTACAAGAGAACTTCGACCGGTAAAATCTGTTGAAGAAATTGACTTGATGAAAAAAGCAGTTTCTATAAGTGTAAAAGGATTTGAAGGACTTTTGAAAGCTGTAAAACCTGGAGTAAAAGAATACGAATTAGAAGCTGAACTGGCATATCATTATATTAAAAACGGAGGAAATCGTCATGCATTCAAACCAATTATAGCTTCTGGGAAAAATGCCTGCGCGCTTCATTATAATACCAATGATTCAGTTTGTCAGGAAGGTGAAATGGTTTTGGTAGATTTTGGTGTTTGTTATGCTAATTATAATTCAGATATTACACGTTGTGTTCCGGTAAACGGAAAATTTTCAGCACGTCAGAAAGAAATTTATGAATCGGTTTTGTATTGTTTGAAAGAAGGATCGAAATTTTTGAAACCGGGAGTTTTGTCGAAAGATTACGAATTGCAAATGGCAAGTCTGATCGAAGCAGAATTAGTTAAGCTAAAATTAATTACGCTGGAAGATATCGCTTCTCAAGATCCTCAAAATCCGGCATACAAAAAATATTTCATGCACGGAACAGCGCATTTTTTAGGACTTGATGTTCATGATGTTGGTTTGTATTCAAAACCTTTCGAAAAAGGAATGGTTCTGACTTGTGAACCCGGAATTTATATTCGCGAAGAAGGAATTGGCTGCCGATTAGAAAATGATTACTTATTGACCGAAAATGGAAATATCAATTTATCTGAAGAAATACCAATCGAAATTACAGAAATAGAACAGCTAATTAACACCAAATAAACATGATTAAAAAACAATTTTTATTACTACTTTTTATTTGCTCAGGAATCTTTGCTCAAACCGGCATTGATATTAATGAGTTAAAATGGTTACCTAATTCACATTCTTTTTGGGTGAATTCTGACCGTAATGTTTTAGTTTATGATGTTGATAAATTAAATCAAAGTACTACGGTTTTAACGGATCAGCAATTAAAAAATGCAGGTTTTAATGGAGAAGTTGAAGATTTGGTTTGGAATCAGAATAAGACAAAAGTTCTGGTTTATACCAATTCAAAAATGGTTTGGAGAGCTAAAACGAAAGGCGATTATTGGTTTTTTGATTTAGCTACCGGAAAAGGAAGAAAACTGGGAGGCAACTTAGAAGAATCCTCTTTGATGTTTGCTAAATTTTCAAAGGATAACGAAAATGTTGCTTATGTTTCTAAACACAATATTTATTTGGAGAATCTGGCTTCGGGCAAAATTACTCCTTTAACAACCGATGGAACTGACAAGGTAATCAACGGAACTTTTGATTGGGTTTATGAAGAAGAACTTGCGGCTCGCGATGGATTTCGTTGGAGTCCTGACGGAAAAAGTATTGCTTTTTGGCGTGTTGATGCTTCGGAGACAAAATTCCATTTAATGATTAATAATACAGATGCTTTGTATCCATTTGTAGTTCCTGTAGAATATCCTAAAGCGGGAGAAAAACCATCTTCTGTAAAAATTGGGGTTATTGATATTACTTCTTTAAAAACAAATTGGCTGGATATTCCGGGTGAACCTGATAATAATTATTTGGCTCGTATGGAATGGGTTACCAAAGATGCCGTAATGGTGATTCAGTTGAACAGATATCAAAATCAGGCTTCAATCTATAATTGCAATGCACAATCCGGAAAAGCAAATTTAATCTATCAGGAAAAGTCACCGGAGTGGATTGATGTTTTTGATATTTCTTCGGGGATCTACGATGGTTTTCCGTGTCAATTTGTAGACAACGGAAAAGCTTTTTTATGGAGTTCTGATGCTGATGGCTGGATGCATATTTATAAAATAAGCAGCGACGGAAAAAAGAAAGAGTTAGTTACTAAAGGAAATTATGATGCGTATTATCAGGCTTATAATGATAAGACAAAATCTATTTATTATATCTCAAGTCCTAAAGATGCAACGCAAAGATATTTGTATGAAACGAATTTAAAGTCAGGAAAAACTCAAAGAATTACTCCTGAAATATTTGAAGGAACGAATTTGTATAAATTTTCTACTGATGGATCATATGCAAAACATATGAATATGAACATCAATCGAGATATAAATATCCGTTTAGTTTCGTTATCTGATCATAAAAAAATATTGCCAAAAGAAGCAGATGTTTTTACAAAACCAAATCGTAATTTTTCTTTGGAAAAGTTTAAAGTAACAACGGTTGATGGTGTCGAAATGGACGGAATTATGGCTAAGCCACTAGATTTTGATCCAGCAAAAAAGTATCCATTATTCTTTTATGTTTATGGAGAACCAATGGCTTGTGTTGCAAATGATATGCCTTATCTTAATGAATTTATTGATTTACTGATTCCGGAAGGATACATAGGAATTGCAATGGACAATAGAGGAACTCCATCTTTGAAAGGAACAAAATGGAGAAAGTCTATTTATAAAAACATGGGAATTATAAATACTCGCGATCAGGCGATGGCTGCAAAAGAAATTCTAAAATGGAATTTTATTGATGCTGACAGAGTTGCTGTTCATGGTTGGAGCGGCGGTGGAGCTGTGACGTTGAATTTAATGTTTCAATATCCTGATATTTACAAAACAGGTGTAGCTATTTCGGCAGTTACAGATCAGCATTTTTATGATAATATCTACACAGAGCGTTATATGGGATTGCCAAGCGAGAACGAAGCAACTTATATTAAGGCTTCGCCGGTAACATACGCTAAGAATTTGAAAGGAAATTTACTTTACATTCATGGAACTGGTGATGATAATGTACATTATAAAAATGCTGAGGTTTTGATTAATGAATTTATAAAATACGATAGAATGTTCAATTTAATGATCTATCCAAATCGTTCACATTCTATCTATGAAGGCGAAGGAACTACAAAACATTTAGTAGATACTTTTATAAAATTCATATATGAGAAATCTCCTCCGGGAGCAAAATAAAATTCAAAAATTAGATTTAAAAAAGGGAGAGTTTCTGTAAAAAGAAGTTCTCCTTTTTTTGTTTTGAGAGGAATTTAACCGCAAAGTTCGCAAAGCTTTGTGTTGATCTAGCTTTGCGAACTTTGTGTTTTCTATGCATAAAGTAAAATTAAATCTTAGCGCGCTTTGCGGTTAAAATGAATTAGTAGACGGTAAATATTTTAAGTTATAAAGAAGGTTGATTTTTGAGGATAAGATAATACATATGAAAATGAGAAATGTGTAATTAAAGGGTAATATAATAGGTTTTTGTGGTAATATATTGTCATTGGAATTGTCAAAAAAGCAAAATATTTGCCAATACTAATTATAAAACCATTTTATGAAATTTAAGTTTTTTCAAAGAAAAACGGTGGTACTTTTTTTTGTACTGCTAGCACAATTTGCGCTCGCACAAGAGCGGGTTGTATCGGGAATTGTTTCAGATAATGCAGGAATGCCTTTGCCGGGTGCGAGTGTATTGATTAAGGGAACAAAGACGGGAACTCAAACAGATTTTGACGGAAAATATTCGATTAAAGCAAGTTCAAATTCTGTACTGATATTTAATTATATTGGGATGAAAACTCAGGAAATAACAGCTGTAAACACTACTGTAAATGTAGTTATGGCTGGAGGCTCAGAGCAACTTCAGGAAATTGTTGTAACGGCTTTGGGTGTTAAAAGAGAAAAGAAATCTCTGGGATATGCCACTCAGGAAATTAAAGGAGAAGACTTGACAAAAGTAAATACTGGTAACGTAGCCAATTCAATTTCAGGGAAAATTGCCGGTGTACAAATCAGACGTAATAATAATATTGGAGGTTCTACCAATGTAATTATTCGTGGTACAACTTCATTAACAGGTAACAATCAGGCATTGTGGATTGTAGACGGAATTCCGTTAAACAATGATAATACTAATAGTGCCGATCAAAAAAGCGGTGGTAATGTTGGTGGATACGATTATGGAAACGCTGCTGCGGATATTAATCCGGATGATATCGAAACAATGAACGTTTTAAAAGGTTCGGCGGCTTCTGCTTTGTACGGTTCAAGAGCTTCAAACGGAGTTATTTTGGTTACCCTTAAAAAAGGAAGTAAATCAAAAGGTGGTTTGGGAGTAACTTTTAGCTCTGGAATTACTGTTGGTGTAGTCGATAAAAAGACATTACCGGAATATCAAAATCAATATGGCGGGGGTTATGGAGATTTTTATGGTACCGTAAATTTAGGAAGCGGCGTGCATCCTTATGCTGCTACCGATGATGCTTCTTGGGGACCAAAATTTGATCCTAATTTATTAGTTTACAATTGGAAATCATTTTATCCTCAGTTACCAGGTTATGGAAAAGCAACTCCTTGGACAGCGGTACAGGAAAACCCAAATAGTTTTTATCAAAAGAGTGTGACGTACATAAATAATGTTGCAGTTGCGGGATCTAATGAAAATGGTGATTTCAGATTTGGATATACGAATTATAATATGGATCAGGGAATTTTGCCAAATAGCGATAATCGCAAGGATAATTTTAATTTCTCTGCAAGTTATAATTTAAAGCCTAAAACTAAAATTTCGGCTTCAGCCAATTACTTAAAGGCGAATGCAAAAGGAATGAATGAAACAGGTTATGGTGACGGAGGAAATAATTTTTTAAGCAGTATTAGACAATGGTATTCAACAAGTGTAGATTTTAAGGATTTAAGAGATGCTTATAATCTAACGGGAGAAAACACAACATGGAGTGTCGCTGGTCCAACTGATTTGGCTATTCAGTTTCATGATAATCCATACTTTCAGAGGTATAATAATTACAACACTTTAGCTCGTGATCGTTTCTTTGGAAACGTAAATTTAACTACACAAGTAAATGATTGGTTTGATATTACAGGAAAAGGTGCTGTAGATTATTACCACCAATTGCAAGAAGAGCGTATTGCTGTGGGATCAAAAAGAACTCCAAATGCGCTAGGGCAGTATACTAGATATGATAAAACTTTTAGAGAGGTCAATTTTGATTTAATTTTAAGTTTTAAGACTGGAATTACCGATGGAATCAAATTTAACGGAATGGTTGGGGCAAACTCAAGACGTTCAATTAGTAATTCGATATATGCAGCTACAAATGGAGGATTGGTAGTACCGGGAATTTATGCTTTGAATAATTCTATTGATAAAATAAACAGTCCGGGAGAATCTCAGACAACTTTGGGAACAAATAGTATTTATGCCAATGCAAGTTTTAATTTTTTAGATACTTATTTCTTAGAAGGTAGTTATCGTGTAGACCAATCATCGACATTGCCAAAGGATAATAATACATATTCTTATCCTTCTATTACGGGAACATATATCTTTAGTAATCACATTAAAACCAATTGGCTTTCTTTTGGAAAATTACGTTTGAATTATGCTGAAACAGGAAATGATGCTCCTTTTGCAGTGACTTCGGCAACATATCCTAAAGGGGATAATTTTGGTCCTGACGGAATTCGTTTTTCTACAGAAAACAGTAAAAGTAACTCAAACTTAAAAAGTGAGTTGACCAAAGGTTTTGAAGCGGGTATTGAATTTAAATTGTTTAAAAACAGATTAGGTTTTGATTTTTCTTACTACAAATCAAATACTACAAATCAGATTCTTTCTATCGAAACGCCATCACAAACCGGATATACTAGAGCTTGGATAAATGCCGGAGATGTTCAGAATAAAGGATTTGAGGTAACTATGAATGTAATTCCGGTGAAAACTGAAAATTTCTCTTGGGAAGTAAAAGTAAACTGGTCAACGAACAAAAATGAGGTAATTTCATTAGGAGGAGCTGACAGAATTTCGTTAGGATCTTTTCAAGGTGTAGGTTATGTTGCTGAGGTTGGAAAACCTGTTGGACAACTTATAGGATCAGGATTTACCTATTTAAACGGACAAAAAGTAATTCGTTCAAACGGAAGATATTTACAAACTGCCGGAGCAACTATTGGTGACGTGAATCCAGATTGGATTGGGGGTGTAAATAACGCTTTGACGTATAAAAACTTCACATTTAATTTCTTAATAGATGTCAAAAAAGGTGGAGATGTTTACTCATTAGATCAACGTTTTGGTCACACTACCGGAATCTATGAAAGTACAGTATCAAATAACCATTTAGGACATCCACAGAGAGATCCTATTGCAAATGGTGGAGGAATTTTATTGCCGGGTGTAAAAGAAGACGGAACTCCAAACGATAAAATTGTAAGTGTTGAAGGTTCAAACGGATATTCTTTTTATAACTCAATGCCGGAACAGCAATATGTTTATGATGCGTCTTATGTAAAATTACGTGAGGTTGGATTAAGCTATAGATTGCCTTCAAAATTTCTTGCAAAGACTTTTATTAGCAATATGATTTTTGCTATTAACGGATCTAATTTATGGATCATAAGTAAAAATTTACCATATGCAGATCCGGAAGCGGGACTTTCTTCAGGAAATCTTCAAGGTTTTCAAACCGGAGTTTTGCCTACATCAAAGGAGTATAACTTTAACATGAAAGTTCAATTCTAAAAACAAACAAAATGAAAATAGTAAAAACAATATTTTTTGCAGGAGCCATTTTACTTTCGATTGCTTCATGTGACAATGTAGACGATTTAAATCAGGATAAAAAGGCATATACGACCGTTTTACCAAGTGCTTTGATGACAAATGCTCAGGTTAATTATGCTTATTTCCTAAATAATGCTTCTGTAAATGACAACAATTTTAGAGGATATGCACAATATTGGACAACTTCAACCTATACAGATGAGGTAAATTACAATCAGGAAAGAAGGAATTTAGGAAATTCTCATTCGGTGATATTGTATAGAGATGTTTTGCAGGATTTGTTAAACGCCGAAAAAAAAATTAAAGCAAAAGAAGCTTTAGGTCCGGTTGATATTGCAATTAAGAAGAATAGAATTTCGATTCTTGAAGTTCAAATAGTGATGGCATATCAAACGCTTGTCGATTTGTTTGGAAATGTTCCTTACACTGAAGCTTTGGATATTGTGGCGCATCCACTTCCTAAATATGATGATGGAAAAACTATTTATTTGGATTTGGCATCGCGTTTAGATGCTGCAATTGCAGATATGGATGTGAGTAAAGAAAGTTTTGGCAAAGCCGATTTAATATACAAAGGTGATGTAAACAACTGGAAAATATTAGCCAATAGTGTGAAACTAAAATTAGGATTACACCTTGCTGATATTGAACCTGTAAAAGCCAAAACTATTATCGAAAGTGCTTATAATTCCGGAGTTATGACAAATGAAAGCCAAACGGCATTGTTCCAATATTTTTCATCAACTATCGATATGAATCCTTTGTATAATTCTTTGGTTAATGAAAGCCAAATTATGCCTACAGAGTTTTTTGTTAATGAATTGAATGCCAAAGAAGATCCAAGACGTGATGTTTTCTTTAATCCGGAGTCTAAGAAAGCTGGTGTTTACAAAGGAGCGCCATATGCTAAACAGGTGACTTATGGTGATTTTTCGAATGTGGGGCCAGAGCTAAAAGAGAAAACAAATCCGGGAGTTATTTTTGACTATACAGAAACATGTTTCTTGTTGGCAGATGCAGCAAACAGAGGATTTTCTGTAGGAGGAACGGCAGAAGATTATTATAAAAAAGGAATTTTGGCAAGCATGAATTTCTGGGGTGTTGCAAGTGGTGATGCGCAAGCTTATCTTGATAGAACCGATGTTGCTTTTGCAACTGCAACAGGAACAGCCAAACAAAAAATAGCATACCAACTTTGGATTGCTTATTACAATAGAGGATTTGAAGCTTGGACCGAATATAGAAGATTAGATTACCCTGTTTTGCAAGCGCCTTCAACGGCAGTTGATGCTGCCGAAGGAAAGGTTCCGGTTCGTAATATTTATTCGCTTTTTGATAAAACGCTGAATAAAAATAATTATGAAGCTGCTGCTACTGCTATTGGCGGAGATTTAATGACAACAAAAATATTTTGGGACAAATTTTAATTTGAGTTAGTTTTATGTTTTTGAAACCGGGAGATCTTTAATTAGATTTTCCGGTTTTTTTGTTTTTTTACCGCAATGAGCGCGAAGGTTTACGCAAGGTTCGCAAAGTTTTTAATAAAAAGCTTTGCGAACTTTGCGTTTTTGTTTCATTGCGCTCTTTGCGGTTAAATTAGGAAGATTACAATTTTTGCAGGTTTGCTGTTTGTGTATGTTTAGTAAAATGACAATTTATGTATTATATGTATATTTTATTGTGTTTATTTTTTTAAAGTGTGTTTTTTTAAAGTTAAAAAGATGTTAATTATGTATTATTTTTAATTAAGATAGTATCAGGAAAATAGTACATATGTAGGTAATTTTGGTGGCAACAATTTAACCTAAAACTATTATGAAAATAAGATTACTAATGTTATTACTGGTTTTCTCGGCAGGGAAAATTAGTGCGCAGGGACTTCCTTGCCGGACAACCGAAGAAAACGCCAAAGTGTATCGGGCCAACCCAAATTCACTTCAGGAGAAAAAAGATTTTGACAATTTTACAAAGAATTTTACGCTTCAGCGAAAAAGTAAAACTTCAAAAACAGCAGCAGTTACGTATACAATTCCAGTAGTTTTTCACATTTACGGAGATGTGCAAAGTGGTAAAACAATTACTTATGAAAAAATCGTAAATCATTTGGCACAATTAAATGATGACTTCAACGGAAGAAACGCAGATTTTCAAACCGTTGAGCCGTTTTTTCAAGCAAGAAGAGGAACAATAAACATCGAATTTAAACTTGCCAAAAAAGATCCAAATGGTGGTTGTACAACTGGTGTAGTTTTTCATACTGCTAAAAACGGTTATGGAAACGGCGGTGGCTACGATGATCAGATTGCTGCAGACGCCTGGGACAATAAAAAGTACATGAACGTTTATATTCAGAATGATTTGTATAATGACGGTGCTTTAAACAATTCAGGAGTTGCATGGTATCCGGATTCAGGCATGACAGCAAGTAATACAGCGCGTGTTGTTTTTAATGGAGCTTATCTTTACGACAACTCTTATAGCAAAGAATTTTCAGCAACCTTAACACATGAGTTTGGACACTTTCTAAATTTAATTCACACTTTTGAAGGAGGCTGTACTGGAACTGATGAAGTTGTAGATACTCCACCGGAAGATGGTTTGCATACTTTGGCTTGTACGCCTGGAACGAATTGTAGCGGAGACAAAGTAAATTTCGAAAACTACATGGGATATAATGGTGCACAAGGCTGTTATAAAATGTATACTCAAGGACAAATCGACAGAATGTTGGCCGCATTGCAACATCCTGCGAGAATCACACTTTGGCAACCCCAAAATTTAATAGACACAGGAGTAAATTCAACAGAAAGTAGTTTAGTTGCCAGTGTAACCACATTAAAAGAAACAGTTGTAAACGATGGAGCTTTCAATACGCCATCAATTGTTACGCTAAGTGCTGGTAAAACATTTGCTTTAAGCTCAGGAACAATGACTGCAGGAACACATTTTACTCACACTTTTCCAGCAGGTATAACTCCGGTAGTTACAGTAAATTCAAACGGGCAATTAACAGTAACGCTAACAGGAAAAGCGGTTAATCACGCCGCAGCACAAAATACAACAGCCGGAATTACATTTTTACCCGCTGCTTTTACCGGAGGAACAACAGGATTATCTTGTACATCTTTATTTTTCAATTTGAAATTTACAGATCCGTACGGGATATTTTTTGTTGATATGCCTAATATAAATATCTCTTCGAGTTTAACCTGGAAAGCTTTTGATATTGCAAAAGGAGATGATCCTTCTTTTGGAGCTTGGCGTTATGTTGCCAATGCATTAAAAATTGAAACTTACGGTAAGAAGTTAGCATGCGAAACAGGAACCAGAAATATTTCGCTACTAGCACAAAATGTAGCAGTTGGTCCGGCAAGCAATATGACAGCGCCGGGTGCATATCCTAACCAATTAGACTTAAGAACCCCAACTTATACTACTTGGGAAGGGAAATCCGGATACGTAGGTTTTGAATATCAAATAGAAGGACAAACTTGTTACGGATGGTTCAAAGTTGATGTTGCAGCGGGTGGAGATGCTTTTACCGTTTCAGAATATGCTTATAACACGCAGCCAAATGCACCAATTTATACAGGAATGTCTAATAAAACTGCGGTAACATTATCTGATAGTGTTTTGTATGAAGCAGAAGCAAATGATGGAGGCGTTACAAGTACCAGTATAATTACATTGTCTACCAATAATGGAACATTTACTAAAAGTACAGGAACCTTTACAGCAGGAACTGATTATACAATAACGGGAGTTCCTTCGGGATTAACAGCTGTATTAACGCTTCAGGCGAATAATAAAGTTGCAGTATCTTTTACAGGAAAAGCAACTGCACATCTTCCTGCAAATGATGCTTCTGTGGTTATTACTTTGAAAGATGCTGCTGTAACAGGTGGAATTTCAACTCTTGATAGTTCAACAAAAACTATTAATTTGAAATTTGATTCGCCTTACGGAGTTTTCTATGTTAATAATCCTGATTATGTTGCTTCGGCAGCACAAACATGGCAATATTTTAATTTAGCAATTGGAGACAATACAGAATATGGAGCTTGGCAATTTGCGGCTGCAGCTTTAAAAATTGAAACTTATGGTAAAAGATTAGTTTGCCAAACCGGAACAAGAAATATTACTTTGATTAATCAAGGAACTTCAATAGGCGCTTCAAGTAGTTTTATAGCTCCTGGAGCTGCGTATCCGGATCAGTTAGATTTGAGAACAGCAACTTACACAGCTTGGGACAATCAAACAGGATATGTTGGTTTTGAATATACAAGCAGAGGACGTACTTGTTACGGTTGGATGCATATTAAAGTAGAAGCTGGAGGAGTTGGTTACAGTGTTTTGGATTATGCTTATAATACAAAACCGAATGAATCAATTTTGGCAGGAACTCAAACTCCTGTAACAGTTTTGGCTCCAACAAGTTTAACAGCGACTGCTAATAATGCTAATTTAGAAGTGCAATTGACGTGGGTTAATAATGCGACAAATGCTACTAACGTTGTAGTCGAAAGAGCAGGGACCGATAATGTTTTTGCTGAAATAACAACATTACCAAGTACAGCGCTAACGTATACAAATACAGGTTTAACAGCCGGAAATACTTATAAATACAGAGTTCGTGCAAAAGCCAATGCCATTTATTCTACTTATTCTAATGAAGTTTCTGCAACGATAACAGCTAATTCAGCTTATTGTACTACTCAAGCAGATAATAAATATGAATATATCAACTTTGTAACTATCGGAAGTTTTAATAATGCTTCGGGTAAAAATACAGGAGGTTACGCTGATTATACTTCCAAAACAATTACAGTATCGCCAAGTGCGCCTACAAACGTAAGTTTAACAGCTGGTTTCTCCGGTGATGCTTATACAGAGTTTTGGGGAATCTGGATCGATTATAACAAAAATAATATTTTTGAAGCTTCAGAAAAAGTAATTGACGGAATTTCTTCGAATGGAACTGCAACCGGAAGTTTTACTGCAACTGCATTTACAGGATCAACAAGAATGCGTATTGTTATGAAATATTATTCAAATCCATCTGCTTGCGGTAATATTACCGACGGAGAAGTAGAAGATTATACCGTAGTTTCAGGAACAGTTACAAACCCAAACCCAACGACATTGGCTACGCCGGTTGCGGGTAATTCAGGAGTTTATTCATCAGGATTTTACAGTTCATGGACTACAGTTGCGAATGCTACGAGTTATGAAGTGCAATTAAATAACGCAACTACGGGCTGGACAACATTTGGAACTTCGTCAACCTATTATTTATGGATTCCAAAACAAGGAACGCAAACCGTTTATCAATTTAGAGTAAGAGCAAAAAATGCTACCGAATCAAGCGATTGGAGCAATCCATTGACAATTGATTTGCAAAGCGGAAGTGCAGGACCAGATCAAATCGATTTTACAAAGTCATTTGCAATGTATCCTAATCCGGCTTCAGATGTAGTGAATTTTAGTTTCAAAAACCTAAATGCATCAACTACTAAAATAACGATTTATGATAGTACAGGAAATTTAATAGATGTTTTACAAAGCAATGTAACTTCTTATCCTGTAAATCATCTTAGAAAAGGAATTTACATTGTAATAGCAACAGATGGAAGTTTTACTGAAAACAAAAAGTTATTAATTAAGTAATTATAATTTGGTTATAAGAAGAAAAGGGGAAACTATAAATAGTTTCCCCTTTTTGTTTAAATATTATGCTAATCAAGAGTTGAAATGTGCCGTTAGGCACTCAATATTGGTAGAAAATATGGATAGAAAAAAAAACAGCGTGCCGTAGGTACGCAACAAAACGATATAATTGCGTACCTACGGCACGCCAACTAATTTCAAATCTAATGGCTACCAATATTGAGTGCCTAACGGCACAAATTGCAAACTTTCCCCCTTCTTTTTGTTTTTATTTAGAATAAAAAATTAATTCACATCAATACCAAATGGATTTTCAATGCTATGCATAGGAGTTGTAAACCATTTTGGACCTTCTGATGTCATATAAAAATGATCTTCATGACGAATTCCAAATTGTCCCGGAATACAAATCATAGGTTCATTACTCACAACCATTCCTTCTTCTAAAACTGTAGAATTTCCTCTCACAAGATATGGAAATTCATGAATGTCTAATCCTGTTCCGTGACCCACACGATGAGGTAACCCCGGAAGTTCATAATCAGGACTTAAGCCTCCTTCGGCAATTACTTTTCGGGCAGCGTCATCCACAGATCCACAAGTAGCACCTATTTGTGCTGTATCAAAAGCTGCTTTTTGAGCCGCTTTCTCTAAGTTCCAAATTTTTATATGTGCTTCAGTTGGAGTTCCGTATATGTAAGTTCGCGTGATATCAGATAAATAACCTTCTAAGCGACATCCTGTATCAATTAATACAACATCATTATCTTTTAAATCCTGCGGAACAGTAACGCCGTGTGGATATTGAGAATCATCGGCAAACAGAACAATACAAAAGTATGAGCCAGACGGAATTCCTGCTTTAATGTGTGCTCGATTTATAAAATCAACAACCGTTTCTGCTTTTATTCCCGGATGCAAAATACGTGCTGCAGCGCGTTGTACAACCATCGTGATTTCTTTTGCTTGCTGAATAATTGCAATTTCATTTTCTGATTTTTGCATACGACATCCAGCAGTAATAGCTTGTGCAGTCTCAAATTCATAAGCTGAATTAGCCTTGATTATTCCGTCAACTAAAAAATAGCCCGCAGATTCGTCTAAAGCAATTTTTCCTGAAGTGATGTTTTTATCCTGAAGTATTTTTCCAAACAAAACAGAGGGAGATTCGTGCTCTTCCCAACAATTAAGTTTACCGTCTATTTGTTTGTATTTTTTAAAAGTCCCTTCTTCAAATTTAGGAACAATGTATTCCAGACTTCCATCTTCAAACAAGATTCCGCCAACCATTCTTTCAGAAGCATTCCATTTAGTTCCTGTAAAATAATATAAATTGGTTCCTGCATTTAAGTATAATGCCTTAAAACCGGCTTTTTTAATAAGAGACACTGCTTTTTGAATACGTGTTTGGTATTCTTCCGGCTGAATGGCTTTTACATTCAGTGTCATGTTTTGTATTTTTTCCAGTTCTGTATTTACGTTAGATCCGCCAACTCCAATAGTCATCTTTTTTGTTTTAAGGTTAATGATTCAAGTTCATTTCAAAATTAAGATATTATTTCTGTATAGTTTTATTTTAACTTTAATCAGATAAAATAAAACAATTTAAGGGTAATATAATATCATATTTAGATTTGTATTGCCTGTATTTTTAGAAACTCAATTAAATATCAAAAAATGCAAAAAATACAAAAATCATTAGTATTACTTTGTTTCGTTCTGATGTCCTGTTTTGGGTCAGCACAAACAACTTCAAATTTACATCAAAAGCTTGTTGAATTATTTCCGAAAGCTGAAATTACCGTTATCGAAAACTTAGAAGGTTACTCAGAATCTTATCAATTGATTTTGGATGAACCATTAGATCATAAAAATCCTCAAAAAGGAACCTTCAAACATTATGTTTATCTCTCTCATCTTGATTTTAATAAACCAATGGTTATTGAAACTCATGGTTATAATACAGGTAATATTAAAAGTGAAGTAAGTAAATTATTAAATGCAAATCAAATTGCAGTTGAGTATCGTTTTTACGGAAAGTCACGTCCGGAACCTCTTCCGTGGGAATATTTGACAAACGATCAGGCTATTGCCGATTATCATGATATTGTAACGAAACTAAAGAAAATATATTCCGGTAAATGGATCTCAACCGGAATAAGTAAAGGTGGAGAAACAGCATTGATTTACAAATCAAAATATCCAAATGATGTTGATGTTGCAATGCCTTATGTAGCGCCATTGATTAATACACAGGAAGATCCCAGAACAATAAATCACGACAGAACGGTTGGAACGCCAGAATGCAGAGCAAAAATCACAGCATTTCAAAGAGCCGTTTTAGAAAATAGAGAAGCTGTTTTAAGAGAATTTACTCAATACGCTGAAGCTAAAAAAATGACATTTGCTGAAGTTCCATTTAATGAATCTTTGGAATATGCCGTTTTAGAATTTCCTTTTTCTTTCTGGCAATGGGGAGGAAAATGTGAAGATATTCCGCCAGTTACAACGACTCCAAAAGAATTATTTAATTATCTAAATGATATAGTAGGAATGGGGACTTACAATGATAAAAACTATTTTAATTATCTCCCGTCATATTATCAGCATTTGAGCGAATTAGGATATTATGGATTTGATTTAACTCCGGTTGCTGATTTATTGCAAGTTGTAAAAAGCTCTTCAAATGATCGATTTGCACCCAAAGATGTTGCTATAAAGTACAACCCGAAATACATTAAAAAAGTTAGAAAATATGTTGAAAACAAAGGTGATAAGATTCTATATATCTACGGAGGTTATGATACCTGGTTTTCTTGTTCTCCAACACCAAATCCTAAATTAGATGCATTGAAAATGGTTCTTCCAACCGGAAGTCACTCGACAAGAGTTAAAAATTTTCCTGAAAAAGATCAAAAGTTAATTATGGAAACGTTAAACCAATGGTTAGGAATAAAATCGTTAGAAGATAATTAGAAATTCCTGTAAAGTTTTAACTGCAAAGAACGCAAGGTATAAAACGCAAAGTTCGCAAAGCTTTTATTGATCTAGCTTTGCGAACTTTGTGTTTTCTATTTGTAAAGTAAGATTAAATCTTCGCGTACTTTGCGGTTAAATAATTTAAACCAGTAGCTTTTGTGTCTTCAAATAATCCACAGCAAATTTACCTTCATTAAAAAGTAAATCTAAAACACTTAGATTATTTATAAAACCATGTTTATCATCAAAAACCTGAGTATATTTTTCGAATGAATTAAGGTCTTTTTTTCCGTTTGCCAAAACTCTAAAATCAGAGATGTTTTCTACTTCGTGAAAATATTCTGTAGTTTTATTAAACTCTAGTTTCATGCGCATACATTTGATTGTAATGTCTAAAACTTCAAAGTTTAAATCCATCAAAAATTTATGTTCCTTTTCGAATACCGGACGAATATCATCTTCAAAAAATTCAAAAAAAGGAGAACTTCTATAAGCAGCTTCCAGAGATTTGAAATGTTGTTTTTGCCAGTCAAATTCATTTTCAATTAATACATCTTTTGTTTTTTGATGTAATGTTTTAGAATGTTTCACCGGAATATTCAACAACTGAATCCCATTTGGACTATAAATATAAGTACGATTTCGATTCGTCTGTTTCTGAAAATTATCTTCCGTTTCAAACGTAATATTTTCAGATTGAGCCATAACTGCAAAGTGGCTTATCGAAGGAAAATAGGTAGGAAGTATTAAAGAGTTCATTTTGTCTAAAGTTTTAAAGTCAAAAGTCAAAAGTCATAAAAACAAGTTTTGAGCTTGACTTTATGACTTTAGACTTTTAAACGTTTGACTATTTTTTTTATGCTTTATTTTCTTTTCTTTTTCTCCAGAAGAAATCTCCAACGAAGTAAAGAGCAAGAATAATCAGGAAATATTTAAAATAAGATTGTGGTTGTCCTTCACCATCAACAGTTGTAAATACTCTGTTCCAACGAACTTTGTTAATTCCTTTTCCGTTAGTGTCCCAGCTCATCCAGATAAAAACAGGTTTACCTACGATATGATCTTCAGGAACGTAACCCCAATAACGGCTATCTTCAGAGTTATGACGATTGTCTCCCATCATCCAATAGTAGTTTTGTTTGAAGGTATAAGTTGTTGCTGGTTTTCCGTTTATGATAAATTTTGAACCGTCCAATTGCAACGTGTTTCCTTCGTAATTTGTAATGATTTCTTTGTAAAAAGGCAAAGATTCATTATTCAAGGCAACAGTTTTTCCTGCTTCAGGAATGTAAATCGGACCAAAATTATCCTGATTCCACTTGTTGATATGAGGGAAAATTGAATTGTCGTTTCCTTTTTGAATTTGTCTTATTACGCCAGTTACACCAGGAGTATTTTTGAATCTCTCAGCACTTGCTTCTGTTAAGGCTCTAAAGTAAAGAGTATCTCTTTTTTGCTCATCTTTAAAATAAGCACCATCAGTAATGTCTAATTCTTTTAGTAAAGATTCAAAATCTACAGGAGTTTTTCCGTCTAAAGCAATTGCATAAGAATATTGTGGTTTAGCACGCTCCGGTAAAACTAATTTTTTTCCGTTAATAAAAACAAATCCATCTTTGATAGACAAGCTATCTCCAGGAATACCAACACATCTTTTTACGTAATTTGATTTTTTGTCTATTGGTTTTATAACGCCAGGTCTTCCTTTTGGCTCATAAAAATAATGTACAGTATCAACCGGCCAGTTAAAAACAACAATGTCAGTTCGTTTAATCTTTTCTAAAGCAGGCAATCTAAAGTAAGGCAATTGTGGCCAGCTTAAATATGATTTACGTTTCATTAACGGTATAGAGTCATGAACCATTGGTAATGCAATAGTTGTCATTGGTACTCTTGGACCATAATTTACTTTACTAACAAATAAAAAGTCACCAATTAATAATGATTTTTCTAAAGATGAAGTAGGAATTGTATAAGGTTGTACTACATAAGTATGTACTAATGTTGCTACGATAATAGCAAAAAGTAAAGAGCTTACAGTATCTGCCGCTTTATTTTCTGAAGTTAATGTACGATTAGCATTGTATTCTAATTTTTGAGTATAGCTAACGTAATAGATATAAAAACCAAAAGTAAAAATACCTAATACAGTATCTAAAGTAGATTTTTTCCCAAAGGTTCTTAAAGTTTCAACCCAAACAACAGGAAACATAATCAAGTTGATAATCGGAATGAAAAGTAAAATTGTCCACCATGTTGGTCGGCCAATTATTTTCATTAAAACAATTGAATTATAAACCGGAACGGCTGCTTCCCATGGTTTTCTTCCTGCTGCAACATATAATTTCCAGGTTCCTATGAAGTGAATAATCTGAACTGCTAAGAAAAAAACAAACCAAAGATATAGAGTCATGATATTTTGTTTAAAGTTTTTAGTATTAAGGTTTTATTTTGAATTTTACCTTAATGCTTAAATCTGTTTATTTTAAGTTTAATACGTCTTTCATGTTATAAATACCAGTTTTACCGGCAAGCCATTCTGCAGCGATAACGGCGCCAAGAGCAAAACCTTCGCGATTGTGAGCAGTATGTTTTAATTCGATGCTGTCTACAATTGAATCATATGTTACGGTATGAGTTCCCGGAACATCACCAATTCTTTTTGCTTCGATATGAATTTCGTTGTTTTTTGCTTCTTCTAAAGTCCAGTTAGCATAATTACTGTGTTCAATAACGCCTTTGGCTAATGAAATAGCTGTTCCGCTTGGAGCATCTAATTTTTGTGTGTGATGAATTTCTTCCATCGTAACTTTATAAGAATCAAATTGTGCCATGATTTTGGCTAAATATTCATTTAATTCGAAGAAGATATTTACGCCTAAGCTAAAGTTTGAACTTGAGATAAAACCTCCTTGTTTTTCATTACAAAGTGCTACCATTTCATCAAAATGTTCTAACCAGCCCGTTGTACCTGAAACCACAGGAACATTAGCGTGAAAACAATTTGATATGTTGTCTACAGCAGCAGTAGGAACGCTAAAATCGATAGCAACGTCAGCAGTAGAAAGTCCGTCGTATGTGTTGTTTTCGTCTTTTTTTAAGACAATTTCATGACCTCTTTCTAAAGCAATTCTTTCGATTACTTTTCCCATTTTTCCGTATCCTAAAAGCGCAATTTTCATTTTGTGTATTTTTTAGTTTTTAAATAGAAACAAAAGTTATTTAAAAACGATAATTAAAAGTTAGTCCAACGTTTGGTTTGAAAGTTACATCTGCCGGATAGATTTCCGGACGCATTGATAGTCTTTCGTTTACATTGAATTGAATTAAAGCAGCATCAACGTTGGCGTCAATAATGTTCAAAACATAAAAGGCAACAACAAACAAAGCAGATAAGTCACGATTTCGTTGATAGAATTTTTGTCCGGCAATAAGTCGGCTGTCATCTAAAAACTTGTAATTATCGTCATTGTAGCCTTCTAATCTTCGTTTGTAGGCATCGCGATAATCGTGGTATTTTTTGTTGTTATCAATATAAAAGTATAAACTGGTACCTATTGCTCCATAAACAAGAGGAATTTTCCAGTACTTTTTATTGTAGGCTTGACCTAAACCAGGCAAGATTGCAGAGTAAAACGCTGCTTTTGCCGGTGTAAGAGGATCTATTTCTTCTAACTTGGTAGTGTCTTTAGCGACCAAAACCGTTTCTTCTTTTGCCTGAGCAAAAAGAGAGACGGTTCCTATGAGAAAGAACAATAGACTTATGGGGACAATCTTATTCACTATCCGTTTATTAATTTTATAATTCTATTAAAGTCAGCTTCAGAATTAAAAGGAATTGTGATTTTTCCTTTTCCATTTCCAGCGACTTTTACATCAACTTTCGCTCCAAAATAATCATTGAAAGAGTTTTTTTGCGTTTCTCTAACTACAAATGAAGAATCAGGTTTAGCTTTTCCTTCTTCTTTTGGTTTTAAACTTTCGTGATAATTTTTTACTAAAGTCTCTGTCTCACGAACAGATAAATTTTGACTTACTATTTTTTGATAGATATCTGTTTGAATATCTAAATCTTCAATATTGATAATCGCTCTACCGTGACCCATGCTGATAAAACCATCACGAATACCAGTTTGAATAATTGGATCTAATTTTAAAAGACGCAAATAGTTAGCAATTGTAGAACGTTTTTTTCCAACGCGTTCACTCATTTGTTCCTGCGTTAATTGAATTTCGTCAATTAAACGTTGGTATGAAAGAGCAATCTCGATTGGATCTAAGTCATGACGCTGAATATTTTCAACCAAAGCCATAACCAAAGACTCATTATCATTGGCAATACGAATGTAAGCCGGAACATGAGTTAAGCCAACTAAAGTCGAAGCACGCAAACGACGCTCTCCAGAAATTAATTGGTATTTGTTGAAGTCTAATTTTCGAACAGTTATAGGTTGAATTACGCCAAGTTCTTTAATAGAAGTAGCTAATTCACGTAATGATTCTTCATTAAAATTGCTTCTAGGCTGAAACGGATTTATTTCGATAGCACTTATTTCAAGCTCTATGATATTTCCAACAACCTTGTCAGCATTTTTATCTTCTACTGATACAATGTCGTTTTCCGGATCTTTTAATAATGCTGATAATCCTCTTCCTAAGGCTTGTTTTTTAATTGCTTTTGTCATAAAAACTATTTACTGTTTTTCTTTATAATTTCTTGAGCTAAATTAATGTAATTAACTGCTCCTTTGCTGGTTGCGTCATAATTAATGATGCTTTCACCAAAACTTGGAGCTTCACTTAATTTTACATTTCGCTGAATTACGGTATCAAAAACCATATCGTTAAAGTGTTTTTGAACCTCTTCAACAACCTGATTTGATAAACGCAATCTTGAATCGTACATCGTTAGCAATAATCCTTCGATGTCAAGATCAGGATTGTGTATTTTTTGAATACTTTTTATCGTGTTCAATAATTTTCCAAGACCTTCAAGAGCGAAATATTCACATTGAATTGGAATAACTACAGAATCAGCAGCAGTCAAAGCATTCAAGGTTAATAAACCTAAAGAAGGTGCACAGTCGATAATGATATAATCATATTCGTCTTTTACACTTTCCAATGCTTTTTTCAGCATATACTCTCTATTTTCTTTATCAACCAATTCGATTTCAATGGCAACAAGGTCAATATGAGCAGGAATCACATCAACATTTGGCGCTGAACATTTAACAACGGTTTCTTTTGGTGTATGACTGTGTTCAAGTATTTGGTAGGTTCCAATCTCAACAGATTCAACGTCAATCCCAAGGCCAGATGTAGCATTTGCTTGAGGATCAGCATCTATCAATAATACTTTCTTTTCTAAAACACCTAATGAGGCCGCAAGATTTACAGATGTAGTAGTCTTTCCAACGCCTCCTTTTTGATTAGCAATCGCAATGATTTTGCCCATTTATTTTCTAAATTTTGAACCGTAAAAATACAATTATTTATGGTTTCTGAAAATCTATTTTGTTAACATTTGCTAAACTTTGGGAAGCCTTTGTTTTGTGCGTGTTTTGCCGAATTTATTTTTTGATATTAATAAAATTATTACTGAAATCTCTTTCTGTTAAAATCATTTTTTAAGGTAAAAATGAAGATATTCAAAGTTTGAATTTGAAAAAACTATTTAAATGTTAATTCTAAGTTTTTACTTAGCTCTTCCTTTTTAAATCTTTTACTAAACTTGCTGTAAAAAAGAAGATTGTAATTCCTCCAAGTATAATACAAAGCCACATAAACCATGATTGTTGCCAAAAAGATTTGTTTTCGATGTGATTTTTATCCGAAGTTTTTTGCTGAATATCATAAATAGATATTTTTGGTAAACTAACGGCAATATTATTTTTGAAATTTGAAAGGTCATAATCAGGTTCGGTCAGGGTTTTGTTTCCGGTTTTAAGAATGTAACTTTCATCACTACTTAAGTCCGCAACAATAGAGATTGGTTTTTGACTGTATTTTATTGTTGAAACTGATAAAGGCTGATTATCGTGATTTTCTATTTTTATATAAAATTCTTTTTGGAAGATTTCAGGAATAGTAATGATGTTTTTTTCGTTTGAGTTTAATTCAAAAGAAGCAATTTCTTGCTCAATTATTGAAGATTTTCTTCTCGTTTCTTGTTTTACTTTCCTAAAAAGAATAGCATGACGGTTGTAATAAGTTGGTTTTGAAATTTCAAACGAAATCTGATTAATGACTTGTGGCGCATTAAAAAGAATATGAATTTGTGTTTCTTTTTTCGAATGATCTTCTGTTGTAAATGATTTCTTTGGAACAATTTCTTGTAAAGCACCTTTTTGCAATTGCGTGTCGAAATTCCCAACTTTCAGGACATTAATAGGAAGCGTTTTTCGATCATCAAAATCTATCTTTAAATAACGATATGTACTTAAAGGATATGAAATAGTCTTGATAACGCTGGTTTCTGATGTGCTATTTAAATTAGAAAGTATTTGCGAATCAGATATTCCAAACCATTCTTTTTGATTGTCACTTCCTGAAATCGAGCACTTTTTTTCGACGTCAGAGTTTGCAATAAAAAGTGAAAGCTGATTATTTTTTTTATTTGATGGAATCTCAATAATAATCGAAGTAGTTTTCTTTGGAGAAACCGTTTTGGAAATAATACTATATTCTACAAATGAATTTGACGAAACATCTTTAATGTTTTGTATGAAATATGGAATCTCATTTCCTTTAGAATCAAATATTCTAATATCGCTTAAATCTTGTTTTGAAAAAGATCTGATTTCTGGCGATAAAACAATTTCATGCATACCGTTTTCGGTAGCCTTTTTTAGTTTTGCAGTTGTATTATATTGTCCAAACGAAAGGTTGGAAAGAAATAATATTAAGATAAATTTATTCAGTTTCATTGTTTTCTTTTGGCTTGTTTTCATCAATAACTAAAACTTTTATTTTTTGATATACAAAAGAGATAATCAAAATTAAAATTCCTAAAAGGATAAATGATATAATTTTTCCGGTTTCAGAAATGTTGCTGATGTCGTATATAAATAATTTTAAAATAGTTAATCCAAGTAAGGATAAGGCGATAATTCTTAGAGATTTGTATTGCTTTTTGATTCCAACAATTAAAAAGACAAAAGCGAGAATTCCCCAAAGAACCGGAAATCCTGTTTTGATTATCTTGGTTCTGGTTAATCCAATATAATCATCTGCTATAAAATCCCTTAAAAACGGCAAATCAGATTTATAGCTCGCATACATCGTACTTGTTTGTAGATCGTGAATTGTAACCGGCGAATTCATGATAATAAGGCCGTGAAGCATAACTTCTGAACTGGCGATATATATGATTAAAAAAGCCGCAATCCACATAAAATAGCGATGTTTGAAAAGGTCAAAATCAGCTTTTTTATAGATTAAGAATAATTGATAGGCAAAGTAAATCGTGATAAACAACGAAACATAATGAAGATAAAAAGCAATAGATTCCCCGATTCCGGAACTAATAATGTCTTTATGTTCTAAGAATGGATAGTTGGAGAACCAAAATGCAAATAAAATAATATTAGAAGTTGCTATCAATAAAACTCCCTGATATGTTGTTTCTGATTTTCGTTTTATTAAAAAAGAAGTAAATATTGCCGAAAATACTAAGTGATATAAAATAGGTAATGCAATTGCACTGTATAAATTTTCTATATAATGATTCGATTGAAAAATTACCTCGAATAAACCCGTTAAATAAGTTAGTACAAAACCTACTTCCAGAGCAAGTTTTTTGTAGTTCTCAGGATTAAATGTGATGTCGAAAATAGTTAGTTTTTCAGTTTCATTTTTTAATAAGTACCAAATTGCAAATAACGAAGCTGTAGCAAAAATACCTGTTATAAATATGGGATTGATGATAATATTTAAAGCTAAATTACCATTGTAATATTTAATCCAATCCATAATCAGACTAAAGATCATTAAAATATGAACGATAACAGAACCAAAGCGATAACTGATTATTTTAGATTTTTGAGAAAGCCATAATAGTAAAACAGCTTCTGCAGCCCAGAATAAAGTAATATAATTGCCTTTAAACTGAATAGGAATTGCTAGGGTTATAAAAGTCAATGTTAATCCGATAAGGAGATATGCAGCTTTTTCGTCGAGTTCGAATTTTTTGTATAAAAACCAGGCATAAATCAAATTCAATAACGCAAGAACAGTTGTAAATAAACCTTTTAATTCCGGATGATAATTAGTTAAAATCGCCATTCCAGCACCATAAAATAAAAAGGTGTTACTGGCTAAAATAGTCAGTTGAGTTTTAGAAAATTCTCCTTTTGACCTGATGTTATTAATGATATTCATCAAAATGAAAATAAAATAAAAAGCAAAACCAAAAATAAGAGCTCCCAAATAATGTGGTTTGCCAGAAGTTAAATCTCTAGACAACCATACTCCATATAAAAGCACCGTAAATATATAGGCGAGAATATTAACCAGATTCCATTTTTTATAATAGGCTAAGGCTAAAATCCCGACGTTTAAAATGATGATGTAAGTAAAAAGAACGACATAATTGCCTTCGCCCGTACTAACCATATACGGAACAGCAAAGCCACCAATTAATGAAAGTACGGCTAATTCGATTCTGTCATAAGATAATGATATTAAAGCGCTAAAAGCCGTGATGACAACCATTATGCTAAAAGCGACAGTTTGATTGAATAAGTGATAATCATGAAAAGCAATCCCAATTGTGAAATAGAAAATTGCAATGGCCCCAGCGACAATAACTGAACTAAATGCAGCGTAGTTTTTACGCAATTTATGTGCAATTCCCATAACTAAGGCGCCACATAAAACCCCGATTCCAACACGCGCAGGTTCATTGATCCAATCTTTGTCGATTGCATATTTCACAAAATAACTTATTCCTAAAACCAGAATTAATACTCCGATTTTATTGATTAAGTTTTCACCAATAAATTTTTCTAAATCCGGATTTTTTTCTTTGAAGTTTTCCCAAAATGATTTTTCAGGTTCAACGGGAATAATTGGTTTAGGAATTGGTTTTTGTTCAATTGGTTTTGGCTCAACTGGTTTAGGTGAATTATCAATTTTAGATGATAATGCAATTTTCTCTAATTGCTCGTCAGAAATTTTTTCTTGAGTAACTTCTGGTTGAGCAGATTCAAAAGTAGCCTTGTTAGATTGATCGGGAGCTATTTTGAGTTCTTCTTTTTTGATTACCGGAATAGTTTCAGAAGGTTTTTCGACTGTTTTTAAAAGATCGATCTTTTTATTAAGTCTCTGAATATGGTCTTCCAGATTGTTAAATCGACCTTGGATCGTACTTAGGATGTAGATTAAAAAACAAAATAACGCAACTAAAAGAAAACTTTCCATAAAGAAATAAGTATGATGTTATGATTGGTAAATATAATAACATTTTGACACGAAGCCGATTTAATTAGTTTTTTCGTGTTAATTGAAAGTATGAAGTATTTCTATCTTTTCATAATTACAAATCTATTATTGATCTAGCTTTTAGCTTTTGACATTGCTATTAGAGGGAAATCGGGGCTTTGTATAGTTTTTGATTAGAATTTTGAAACTAAAATTGAACTTATAGGTTAAAGATTATGACTATTTTTCGAATCCCGAAAAACTATTATTTCTATTAAACCCAAAAAGATTTATTTATGATTAAAAAGTTAATCTCAGTATTTGCTGCATTTGCAGTTCTGCTGATTCTATGCAGTTTTGTAACATCCAATTCATCTGATGAAAAAAATCAGGAAAATGATCTAAAAGGCAAAATTGTTTACAATAAGAAAAAACACAATATCACAATATCGTGGCCGGCATTTGGTTCATCCGGAAATTATACAATTACAAGAGGAGGAAGTCGTTTGGCGTCAGATTATGTGTCTGTAGGTTCAACTTCTAAATTGTCATTTACAGATAATAAGCCTAATACAGATAAATATGAGAACTATTATAAAATTACTCGTAATGATATCACAATAATAATTTCGTTGGAAAATCAGATTTTCGGTGGTAATATGTATTTCTACGACAGAAAATATGAAAAAGCTGAAACTGCACGAACCGATATCAATTCGCAGTTTGGCGCTATAGGTCTTGGCGGATCAAACGGCGAGTGGACAACAAAACGTCAGGCTTATTATTTCAAAGCAAATGTTAACGGTCAAACTTATGATTCAGGCGGATCAGGTTCTGCGTCATCGGTGGAAGCAAATTCAATAGAATTAGGATTTTATTCTCACATTGGAGGTTTAGGCAAAGTTCCATCAGATGTTAAATTAGGATCTGTATTCACGAGACCTCATCTTTCAGGTGGCGCAAATGCTACGTGCACATTCTGGCGTTCTATAGAAAATGTAGAAGTAATGCGAGATTTTGCCTGGACAGTTTCTCAATCAACCAGTGCACGAAGAATGCTGATTGAAAGTACTTCAAAATATATTTCGGATATCGGAGATACTAATTTTTGGGGAAGCGGAGGTTTTATTGCCGATACGCATTATACTTCGTCCAGACCAAATTGGGGCGGACAACAGCAATGGTATACGAGAAATTCTATTTTTCCTTCCGGTTCAGAAGCAATGGGAGGTTCGTATAATATGGTTTGGCAAGGTTGTGTTAATCCTCCGCAAGCAGACGAAGCTAATTCTCCAGTTCCAACTACGCCTATTATTAGAGAAAAACCCTTTCTTTTTATAGATAAAGATGGCGAATACAAAGTGTTTGTTCCTTCGTGGCAAAAAGATAGAGTAGGGATTTCTTGGTCAACAACTGATATGGGGAAAGGTAAAGTTCAAGATTTGCTTACAGATTGGTACGTTACCAAAGAAGGTGACACCGATTTGGAAATTAACAATGCATTAAAAGCTGGTAAAAATATATTTTTCACTCCCGGACATTATACTTTAAATGCTCCAATTCAGGTCAACCGAAAAGATGCAATACTTTTAGGTGCTGGTATTGCTTCAGTAACATTAGAACCTAGCGAAAAAAATACTTGGGGATGTATTTATACTGATGATAAAGACGGAATTATAATTTCCGGACTTCTTATGGATTCATTTAATAGTACAACGTATCAGGTTAGAATTGGTAACGAAGGAGCAAATGCTGATCATTCTGTTGATCCAATTTTGCTTTCAGATATTACTTGCAGAGTTGGCGGTGTTCAGTCAAAAAATATTCAGATACATGCTTCTATGCAAATAAATAGTAACAATGTTGTGGGTGATCACTTCTGGTTGTGGCGCGCCGATCACGGTTCGCAAAAAGGTGGAAAAGCACGCTGGTTAAGAGACAGGTGTAAAAACGGACTTATTGTTACGGGGAATGATGTTACGCTTTATGCATTATTTACGGAACATTATCAAGAATATGAGGTGTTATGGTTAGGAGAACGTGGCAGAACTTATTTCTTTCAAAATGAACCTCCATACGATGCGCCAAATCAAGCAAGCTGGAGCAGTCAAGAAGGAAAAGTTGATGGTTATGCAGCATTCAAAGTTGCCAATACGGTAAAAGAACATCATACAATAGGAATGGGTTCTTATGCAGTTTTTACAGGAAATGATGGTATTGTAAATAAGAAAAATGGTTTTGAAATACCTAACAGCCCAAATGTGAAACTCGAAAAAATGTGCATCACTCGTTTTGCGGGTTCAGGAAATATTCTAAACGTTATTAATGGTACAGGTGGAAGCACGGCAACTGGTGTAAAACGCGTGGCATTATATAATAATGGTGCAGGAACACAACCTTATGATGAAACCTTCGATTTGCCAAATCGAGAATCTTATCCTTCGTATATTATTATGGAGAAATAAGGAAACGTACATTCTTATTAGAAAATCTTTCAAATAAATAAAAAACTCTGAAGACTAGTCGATCCTCAGAGTTTTTTTATTTTCTAAAATTTCAATTGTTACATATTCTAATCCGCCTTGTTTGTTTGAGGTAATATTCATAAAAGCTTTTTTGCTTAAATCAATTTCTCTTCCTTTAATAAATGGTCCTCTGTCAGTGACTTCTACAATGACGGATTTATTATTTTTCTCGTTTGTGATTTTTAGTTTTGTTCCAAAAGGGAATTTTTTGTGAGCAGCAGTCAATTTATCGTTGTCAAATCTTACGCCGCTTGCTGTTTTTCTTCCGTTGAACTTATCATGATAATAAGAAGCATGCGCATTTTTCTTGTATAATTGAAGGGTGTCAGTTTTTGAGTTTTTAGCTATAAGTTCAGGTTTTTTTTGAGCAGTTGCTGTTATCGAAATAACGAAGAGAAGATATAGTAATTTTTTTTTCATTTTTAAAATTTCTAATTTTTGACAAAAAAAGATTATTCTAAAAAGAAAGATGTATGGTGATAAGATTTATTTATATAAGGAAAAGACTTTTGTTGAGATGGCAGGATTTGAACTTGTGTTAATTTTAAATTGTTTGTTTTTTGGTTTCAGTTGGATTATATCCGAAATGACTTTTATACAATCGAGAAAAGTGCGAGACATTTTCGTACCCAACTTCGTAGCATACATTTGCAATCGTTAATTGAGTGGTGAGAAATAATTCTTTTGCTTTTTGTAGTCGTTTTTCCTGAATCCATTTTGCGGGAGTAATATGAAACAAAGATTCAAACTCGCGACGAAAACTCGACAAACTCCTTCCAGAAATATAGGCTAGTTCCTTAAGAGAATAAGGTTGTAGATAATGTTCTTCTATTGTTTTTAATAAATCTCTGGTTTCATTTTGGTCAATATTTATCAATTGATTTAAAAACTTTGGATTCGCCTGCGAAAGATCATAAAGCAATTCTAATATTTTTAATTTGAATAATCCTGTCTTTATATTCTCGTTATCATCAAAATAAGGTTTTAAGGATTCGAGGAATGATCTTAAACGTTCTCCGTACGAATGAATAAGTGCTCTGTTGTCTGATTCTTTTTCTTTTAAATAATTATCCATTTCAATCAATTTAATAAAATCGATAATTACATCTTTCTTCAATGAAAAGGATACGCTTTCATACATGAAATCGTTTAGAGGATCTCCACTTTTTACTATCTCAACATAAGTAGCTTTTTTTATTAATAACATTTCGCCTTTTTTTAAAGAAAAAAGCTCATTGCCGATACGTAATTCATTTAATCCTTCTATCGCAAATAACAAGAAATGTTCCTTAAGCAAATTTCGCTTATGAAATGGTTTTTTGTGCTGCTGTCGACAAATCTCCATCACACCAATTTTATCAGACGTTATAATGGTGTGTGATCCTGGAAACGAATCGTAATCTCCTTTTTGTTTTATAACGTTCATGATTTTTTTTACGAATGTATAAAATTTTCCTAGGACACATTCAGGTATTCATAAATACAATTATATCAATATTGATACAAATAGTCATGAAGTATGACATTTTAAACAAAATTGATATGAGGAATGTAATAGACCTTTGTGAAATATTAATTCATTTAAAATAGTTATGTCACAATTTAAAAATTCAGAAAAAGTATTTGAGATTAAAGGTTTATCTCAAGCAGTTGTAATTCCGTTCGAAAATCAGAAGATGATTATTCTCTCAGGACAAATTCCACTTAATAAGCAAGGCGAATTGGTTGGCAATGATGTAAAAACACAATCAATTCAAATTTTCGAAAATATCAAAAGTATTTTAGAAACCTGTGAAGCGAATCTTAGTGATATTGTAAAACTAGGAATTTTTATTACTGATATTTCACAAATAGCTGGGTACAGAGAAGCAAGAGATCAATTTATTAATCCTGATATGCCACCAACAAGTACTCTAGTAGAAGTTAAAGGATTGTTTAGAAACGATGTTTTTATCGAAATAGAAATTGTTGCGATGTTGAAAAATTAAGTAAAAACTTTTTTATTTAAACGTAGAAAATTTTTAAGGTTGCAGGATTTTAATTTGCAAACTTTCTTGTATTCGTTGGGATGTATAAATTGTATTTCTTCAGCTATATTTTTTACACATAGCCAACGGTTTCAACCGTTGGTGCGCAAGATATTATCATAATACGTTTCCCATGGTTGAAACCACGGGCAATGTTTGAAATATGATAATTGAGTTTAAAGCAAAAAAAAAGTCTTTCCATTTCTGAAAAGACTTTTTTGTCGGGGTGGCAGGATTCGAAGCTTTGGTCTTCCCGATTTTCAATCGGGACGCTATCACCGTTCAGTATTTGTTGTTAATTGACTTTAAAGCAAAAAAAAAAGTCTTTCCATTTCTGAAAAGACTTTTTTGTCGGGGTGGCAGGATTCGAAGCTTTGGTCTTCCCGATTTTCAATCGGGACGTTATAATCGTTCGGTATTTGTCATTGTTGAGTTAAAAGCAAAAAAAAAGTCTTTCCATTTCTGAAAAGACTTTTTTGTCGGGGTGGCAGGATTCGAACCTGCGGCCTCCTGCTCCCAAAGCAGGCGCGATAACCGGGCTACGCTACACCCCGAAGATGTATTTGTTGTACTGCCCGTAAGCGGATGCAAATATAGTAATAAATTTGATTTGCAAAAGAAAAAAGTGAAAATAAATAAAACTTATTTCGAGATAGTTATTTAGGATTTGTTTTGGGTGTGAATTTTTATAATAAAGTTTACATTTGCATCACTAAAAACTATACATACTATGTCAGATACAATCGAAAAAATTAAATGCCTAATTATTGGTTCTGGTCCTGCAGGATATACTGCGGCTATTTATGCTGCCAGAGCAAATATGAATCCAGTATTATATCAAGGAATGCAGCCTGGAGGTCAGTTGACTACAACTAATGAAGTAGAAAATTTTCCTGGTTATGTTGATGGAGTTACAGGACCTGAAATGATGATTCAGTTACAAGAACAAGCAAAACGTTTTGGTGCTGATATTCGTGATGGTTGGGCTACTAAAGTTGATTTTTCAGGCGATATTCATAAAGTTTGGATTAATGATACAATCGAATTGCACTGTGAAACCGTTATTATTTCTACAGGAGCATCAGCAAAATATTTAGGATTACCATCAGAACAACATTATTTACAAATGGGAGGTGGAGTTTCTGCTTGTGCTGTTTGCGACGGATTTTTCTACCGTAATCAGGAAGTTGTAATTGTTGGAGCGGGAGATTCAGCTTGTGAAGAAGCACATTACCTATCTAAACTTTGTAAAAAAGTAACGATGTTGGTAAGAAGCGAAAAATTTAGAGCTTCTAAAATCATGGAAGACCGTGTTCGTAAAACTGAAAATATCGAGATTTTAATGAATCACGATACAGTAGAAGTTTTAGGAGACGAAAATGTTGTTCATGCAATCAAAGCAAAAAACAAAACAACAGGTGAAGTTTTTGATATTCCTGCAACAGGATTTTTCGTTGCAATTGGTCATAAACCAAATACAGATATCTTCAAAGATTATATTACGCTTGACGAAACTGGATATATCATAAATACTCCGGGAACTTCTAATACAAACGTACCAGGTGTTTTTGTTGCCGGTGATGCTGCAGATCATGTGTACCGTCAGGCAATTACTGCTGCAGGTACAGGATGTATGGCTGCACTTGACGCTGAAAGATATTTGGCTTCTAAAGAATAAAGAAAGTTTCAGGTTTTCTTTGTTTCAGGTTTCAAGTTGTTGAAATGTGAATAGAAAATTAATAAAAGTTAAAAAGTCCCATTTGTAAGTACAAATGGGACTTTTTATTTTATAACGTTCCAATAACTTGAAACAAAGAAAACCTGAAATCTGCAACTTTCTTTCTATTTTATCTTCTTAAAAAGTTTTGCTTCCTCAGAGAAACGGGTTAACTGAATGGCTGGATTTCCAAAAAGAGAAAGTTCGGCTTTATCTCCAATTGCTAATGAAACGGTAGTTTCTGCCAAAATACTTCCAACAGAATAACTTTCAGCAGTAATGTTTGCCTCTTTTAGAGTGAATTTTGTTCCTGTAAAAATTGAATTATTATCTAGTCGTATAGTTGCTTTCTCTGCAATTCCTTCAATAGCGGCATTAGATTTTTGATATAAATCACATTTGAATTTTATTGCTGATACTAATGTCTTAATAGAAGCAGATTTACTCAATTGCAAACTAGCATCTTCAGATTTTAAATTCAATTCTGTTTTTGATTTATCATCAGCGACTAAGGTGAATTTTTTTGAATTTACATTCAGAAATAATTTAGAAAAATCAACACTATTAAAAGTAATATCATCTAGTTGAACTTCCTGAATGGCATAGATTATAGCTTCATTTTTGGCAATTACATTCTTTAAGGAACTTGTGTATGTAATACGTACGCTAAGCTTTTTGAAGATGGTACTTTCTTTCGAAGTATATAAGCGAAGTGTTTTATCTCTTAAATCCATCCCGATGATATCATGTAAATTGTCATCGGCTTCAATTCTAATTTCGTTTTTTTCTCCTTTTTCCAAATAAACCTCCAGATTGTCGTCGGCTTCGATAGCGTCAAAATCTCCAACTTCTTTTTGTGATACAGTAACAATTTTAGAACCTTTTATTTTTTCTCTTTTTTGAGCAAAAGTTAATGTTGTAACTAGTAATAATAGGATTAGGGCTGCATGTTTTTTCATTAATTCTAGATTTGATTTTGACAAATATAAAAAAATCATCCACTTTTGATGAATGATTTCTTTTATATTTAACAGATAAATAAAGTTTAGCCCTGACTAATGCTTCCTCCTGAACTAGCAGTTTTTTCAATTGTTTTAGGAGCATTGTTATAATTAATACTTCCTCCACTTGATGCACCGGCTTTCAGACTCAAAATAGGGTGAACTTCCAGATTTCCTCCGCTTGAAGCATCTGCCTCAATTTCATTTGCGAATAATTTACCAGCATTTACACTAGATCCGCTTGAAGCTCTGGTAATTGTTTTTAAAGCTTTTCCTTCAATTGTAATAGAACTTCCGCTGCTTGTTATACATGAAATGTTGTCTGATTCTACATTTACATCCATTGTTGCGGCACTTGATGTTTCTAATTCTATATCTTGTCCCTGAATAATATTTTTACTCGCTACAGATGCAGCGCTTGAAGCCTCTATTTTATTAATAACAGGCATTTTAACAGTCACCTTTTTTTGAGAGATGTTACGGAAAGAATTGAATTTACATCTGATTACTAAAGTTCCATTTTCAACCGTAGTTTCAATTTCTTTCTGCAAGTTATCATCAGCTTCTACAGTAATTGAAGTAGAATCAGATTGTTCGATAACTAAATCGATCGCATTGCTCACTCTGATATTTTTAAAATCTCCCTGAACAATTCTTTTCTCGGTCGTTACATTTCCACTTCCTTCAATAGTATTCATGTTTAAATTACATGAAGCAAATAATAATGCGGTTATTGTAACAACAATTAATTTCGTAATATGAATGATTATTTTAATCATGGCTTAGTTAATTTTAATTATTACTCCGTTTTTATCAGTGGTTAATTTTCCTGATGTTTTTTTCCCGTTTAAAACTTCTTTTCCATTTATTTTAATCGATACTTCTTTTACAGTATCGTTGTTAATTATTCTGCCTTCATCGTCGTATTCGTAATCATTGTCTCCGTCATTGTTACCATCATTATATTCATTTTCTTCTGCTGGACAGTTTAGACATTTAATTTTTGATCCTTCAACTTTGTAGTTATAGTCTCCGCTAAAGTGTAAGTTGAAAAAATCATTATCAGAGTCATCATAATCCTGAACCGAAGCGTCTGGTTTAAATAATTGACCCTCTGGTAAGTACAAATATACATCAACTTCCTGACCTCTAAATTTGTTTTTTACATCTGTCAAAAAGTAATTATCAAGAACTAAATGATTACCATTGATTTGATATTTATAGTTGATTTTCTCCGCTCTTTGTCTTGCATTCACAAAAGAATTTCCTCTTGCGCTTTTCTCTATTTGCAAATAAGCCGTTGCTTTATCAGTATGTAATACATGTAAACGAACGTCAGTAGAATAAATCAATTGATTGTTTGCAGAATCCTGAACGAATTCAAAATCACTATGTTGATTAAGGCTTTTAGCGTAATAATCATTGTATCTGAATTTTACATAAAGAGTATCAGTCGCACGAGCACTTATATCTTTTTTCTCAATTGTTTTGTTGTCATAAGAAAGTTCCGTTGCTTGTTTGATTCCAATACTAATTGCAATTGCAACAGCGATAATCCAGATGGCTAACAATGTGTATTTTGTTATGTTTCCGATTGATTTTAAGTTTGGAGATAACAATTTGAAACCTAAAAGAGTCAAAAAGAAAAACGGAATTCCAATTGCAAAGAACATCAGTAAACCAAATGACCAGATAGGATAGTCTGTAAAGTTTCCTGCGTCAACAAAGTTTTGCCACGGAAAATCAACAAAAACATTCGTTCCTAAAGTAAAAACTCCAATCAATAATGCGATCAAAATACTAATCCCTGATATGATTAAGATTACTCCTAAAAATTTAGCAAAGATTTTAAAAACCGTCATAACAAAGTCTCCAAATGAACTACTTATTCTCTCAGCTCCCGACTTTACCTGGTTTCCCATTGCATCATAATCCGCATTTTTAAATCTGTCAGATAGTCCTTCAATCTCTTCACGAACTTTTTTCTCGATGTTCGAAATTGTAACCGGTTCTCCAGTCATTTCCAATTTCTCAGAAGTTGTAATCGCTTCCGGAGTTACAACCCAAAGAACGAAATAAGCTAAAATCCCTGTTCCAAAACCTGCGAAAACAAATACTAAGAATAGTATTTTAATCCAAACAGCGTCAATTCCAAAATAATGTCCTAAACCAGTTGCAACACCACCAATCATACCTTTTTCTTTATCGCGGTATAATTTTTTATGTTTTCTTGTACCGTAATCATTAAAAGACTGATTTGGTTTTTCTTCGTCCTCAATAATGTAGTCCTCAGGTTGTCCCATAACCGCAATCACTTCGTCAACGTCTTTTAAGCCTACAACATGTTTTTCGCTTTTTTGTTTTTCTGTTAATAATTCAGAAACACGCATTTCGATATCTTTAATAATTTCATCCTGACCAGACGAGTTGTTAAGTGATCGTTTTATAGCGTCAAAATAGCGTGTCAATTTTAAATATGCGTCTTCATCGATGTGAAAAAACATACCGCCTAAGTTAATATTTACTGTTTTGTTCATGACTTATTGATTTTGATTGGTGATTAGATTTACGGCGTCAGACAATTCTGTCCAGGTTCCGCTAAGTTCGTTTAAAAAAGTTTGTCCTATTTCGGTTAATCCATAATATTTTCGTGGTGGCCCAGAGGTCGATTCTTCCCAACGATAATTTAGCAAACCGTCGTTTTTCAGCCTAGTCAAAAGTGGGTAAACTGTTCCCTCAACAACTAGTAATTTTGCGTTTTTTAAAGTGTCTAATATTTCTGATGTATAAGCGTCTTTTTCTTTCAATACTGATAAGATGCAAAACTCAAGAACACCTTTGCGCATCTGTGCTTTTGTGTTTTCAATGTTCATAATTTCATTTTGTTTTTTTTAGATTGAACAATTCGTTTTTTGATTGATGATGATTGATTGATGATTGATTTCGAAACAATTCTTGTTGATTGCTTGTAAAGTTTCGACTATAACTTTTAATTTCAGTAGATTACTTTATAAAAGGAATCGTAAGCGGATATTTATACAATTCTCCGTTTGAAGCTTTTATCGAAGCATAAATCACTAAAAAGAATTCAACAAATTTTAATAATCCAAAAAGTACTACCGCCGTTGCTCCAATACTTAACAATCCAATGTTTCCTTGAAAATTAATATTTCTGATATAGAAATCGTCATCGTTAAAAACAGCTTCCATTGGAAGATTTTGAAAAATGACAGCTATAAAAATCGGAATTGCGATCAAAGCCAAAATCAAAGTATAAAGCAATAAGCTTAACTGAAAATTAAGCGTTTGTTTTCCGTGATGATTTACAAATTCCGATTTGTCTTTGTAACTCGTCCAGATCAATATTGGAAAAATATAATTCCCAAACGGAATAATATATTGACTCAAAGTACTTAAATGTGTGAACGTTGCAGTGTTCTTTTCTGATGATGTTTCCATGATGAGTGGTGTTGTTGTTTCCATGATTAAAAGTATATAGTAATTTCTTATACAAATATATGGCTAAAAGACAGTATCTTGTTTTGCATAGTACTAATTATTAACAAAATTTTAACAAAATTGAAATTTGAAACCGCTCTATAATCAGCTGAAAATCATTGTTAAGTGTTGATTTTACTGACAAAACAGGAAAGTAATTGCAATTTATTGTGCGTGCATAGTTTTTTTGTATTTTTACATAAAAAAATAAATATCATGGCAATTTCAGTTTCCAAACTCAATAAATTTGTATTATTCAAATTACCATCAGCATACATTTGCGGTGTACGCGTAAAAGCAATCGACGACGACAGATGCGTTGTAAGCGTAAAACACAGATGGATTAATCAGAATCCTTTTAATTCGATGTACTTTGCAGTTCAGGCAATGGCAGCCGAATTAACAACAGGAGCTTTAGTGATTTCTCAAATTCAGCAAAGCGGAAAAAAGATTTCAATGTTGGTTGCCAATAATAAAGGAAACTTCACCAAAAAAGCTACCGGAAGAATCACATTCGTTTGTAACGACGGACATTTAATAGCCGAAGCAATCCAAAGAACAATCGCAACAGGCGAGGGACAAACTTTCTGGATGAAATCTATAGGAACAAATGAAGAAGGCGTTCAGGTTTCAGAAATGGATTTTGAATGGAGCGTAAGAATTAAATAGTTTTAAAGTTTTTTGCCATTGATTATATGCGCATTTTTGTCATTCTGAGGAACGAGGAATCTCCGCGAGTAGCTCGACAAAGATTGGTGATTTTGCATATGGAGTTTCTTGCGGAGATTCCTCGTTCCTCGGAATGACAATGATTGTGGTTTCTTTGGTTTTAAAATCCTTTTAATCCTTTAATCTGTGGCGAATAAAAACATAAAAAAAAGCCTCAAATATTTGAGGCTTTTTACTTTTAAAACGTGTTCGGCTTATTTCTTAGCGCAACATTTTTTGTCTTTTTTGTCAGCAGTTTTTTTGCAGCAAGATTCTTTTTTAGCTTTTTCTTTTTTAGGAGCTGGTGTTGTGTCTTGTGCTTGTAATCCAATTGTGAATAAAGCGATAGCTAAAACAGTAAATAATTTTTTCATTTTTTGTTTAATTTAATTGTTAGTACTTTTCTTTTTTTTGATTGAAGATTTGATTCAAATATAATACGATTTAGTTTTAGAAATTGTCAACGATAAGTTAATGCCTATCAAAGAAGTATTAAATTTAAAACTAAACTCTCTTTAATCTTTCCCTGAAACAGTTTTGTTGTTAATCTTTGTAAATAATACCGAATTAAGCAATCCAGCCATCTTCTATTTTATCAACGACCCATTTATCATTTACTTTTTTAATATAGATTAGATATCCATATCCGCACAAACCACCACATTCAATTTCTGCAGTGAGAACGCCATATTTTTTTTCATCATCAAATTGAATTCTGCTTAGAATAACTATTCCCCTTACAGAATAACAGCATTCATTATAAAACTTCCTGTCATTTCCACGTGGTATTCTGGAAACATATTTAAGATGAAAAGCAGTATAGGCATCCAGTTTTTTTCTGTCTAGTTTAAAATCAAGCGTATCCGTAACATTGTCTTTCGATATTACAGCATCTTTAAAATGTTCCTGAAGTTCTTTAGAATTGTCCCTTACAGCCAATTCATCAAAGAAAACAAGATCAACAGGAAATTTCTTTTGTTTAAATTCGGCTAGTTCTTTATTGAATCGTTTGTTTGATTCATTTCGCCTATTCAATTTATATTCCGACGGATCTATTCCAGGAGGCGCAGGCGGAACATAATTTCGCACAGCATTTACCCAAACCGAATCAATAAGAGCTGGATAAACCTCATAAAACACCTCTTTTTCAAATTGTAAATCTTTCTCCTTATTATTACAACTAGCAATTAAAGTGATAAACAATAATAACATCGCAGTTTTAAAAAGGTTTTTTAAACTGGAAAAATTCCACTTAGACTTTTTAGTTTTATTTAATTCTTCATGAGGATAATTATAAACTCCTGTGCCGTCATCGTATATTTTCGGGTTACAATTAAAAGATTCCAGAAATACAATAAGTCCATTTATTCCTCCATAAGGATAAGAATATGCATCGTATAGAAGTATACCTTTATTATGACTCGTCTCTTTCAAATCAATATATTCTATTTCATAATTTATGGATAATAATTCAATAAGGGAATAGAAATGCCAACTTAGCTCCGTTTCTTCAGCTGTTTTAAAATTTGGTTTTAAATCCGAATCTAAGAATGTGAATTTTTCTAAGGAATATTTCGGAAATGTTTCAAGCCAAAATCTATCATCTCTTTTAATAGAATTGTTTTTAGAATCTTTTATAACCTCGAATGTGTCTTTTAAATCTTTAAAGTTTCCTTCATTTGTAAAATCGAATTCTATATAACAATACTGATTCTCCATATTTAGCTTATTGAAAAGTTGTAGTTTTTATTCTAATAAAGATTGAGTTGAACATTTATTAGCTAAGATATAATTTATTCATCGCTAAAATCTGTTTTATAAACACACTTTTAAATGAACTTAAATTACTTATATGGTTAAAAAAAACTATTAATAATTCAGATTCAATCCAAAGCCAATTCCCATATCACTATCATAATGTGTGGTAATTCCAAAGTTTCTGCCAACGATATATTTTAGTCCCGCCATATATTCCTTATCTGTATTCCACATTAAGTTCATTCGCAAACGGCTCGAAAGCGGAATATCTTTTCGTTCAAATTGAACCCTTACATTTCCATCGGTGTAAACCTCAACTTGCGCTTTTACAAGCATTGGCAAAGTATATTCCATACCGGCACTAAAAACCGAACGATTATCTTTGGTATTCTTTTGTCCGAACATATTTTGTTCCTGTTCGTCCATTCCCATTCTTCTATAACGCCAATCGAAACCTATAAAAGGCATAAACCATTGCATTTTGCCAATATATCTACCAATATGCGTTTCGGTTTCATAACCATGTTCATTGTTATAACCCAATCTCCATTCCGTTCCAATGCTCCAACGCGTGTTGCTGAACATTGCTTCACCGTCATTTCCGTTTGACGCAAAATCATTCTCAGCCATAAAATGAAACATTCGATCGTCCATTTTTAGCATTTTGTACGCCATTTCAGGATGATGAATCAACGGATTTGGAGCTGAATTTTCATAAGTAAAAATACGCCCCATTCCCGCCATCATATGATATAAGATGTGACAGTGGAAAAACCAATCGCCATCGGCATTTGCCTGAAATTCGATTGTATCAGTTTCCATTGGCATAATATCAATCACATTTTTAAGCGGAGAATATTCGCCATGTTCGTTAATAATCCTGAAATCGTGTCCATGTAAATGCATTGGGTGACGCATCATCGAACCATTATATAATGTAATCCGAACGTTTTCGCCTTTTTTGATTAAGATTTTATCCGTTTCAGAAATCACTTTGTTGTCTAAACTCCAAACATAACGGTTCATATTTCCGGACAATTCAAAACGTAGTTCTTTTACCGGCGCATCTTTTGGTAAAGTTGTCACGGTTGGAGATTTCAGCATTCCGTAATTCAAAGTTGTAATTTCGGCAGTTTCTGTAGAATCATTAGACATTTTCATATCGTCCATTTTCATGCCTTCCATATTATGCATAGAATGATCTTCGGTTTTTTCAGATTCGTCTTCGCCCGAAATTTCAGGATACATCACAGCATTCATGTCCATTTTATTCAGAGACATTTTCATACCCATATCATTCATTTCGCCGTTCATCTTCATCATATCATTCATCATTTTCATTCCTTCAAAATATTTCAATTTCGGAAGATGTTTGACAGGCTGTTTCGTTCCTTCGCCTATAAATAAGGAAGCAGATCCGGTTCTGTCTTCGGCTGTAGCCAAAAAAGCAAACGATTTATGATCTTCAGGAATTGTAACCACAATATTATAAGTTTCAGAAACCGCAATAATCAATCGATCCACTTCTACAGGTTCAACATCATTTCCGTCGCTCGCAACAACCGTTATTTTTCCGCCGCCATAAGTCAGCCAGAAATAACTCGAAGCGCCACCGTTTGCAATTCGCAATCGGACTTTATCACCCGCTTTAAATTGCGAAAGTTGATCTTCATTTTTTCCGTTAATTAAAAACTTCTCATAATATACATCACTCACATCCATGGCATTCATGCGTTTCCATTCGTTGGTGACTTTTGTCGAAAATTGCCCTTTCTTAATCGCTTCGGCATAACTTTGAGTCGTTCCTTTTTTTATAGCAAACCAATCGTTGGCATTGTGAAGCATTCGTTGAACATTCTCAGGTTTCAAATCCGTCCATTCGCTTAGAATAACCGGAATTGTTGGTAAATCATCAATTCCTTTTCTAAAAGTAGGATCGTCTTTCTTCTTATTAATAATAAAAAGTCCATACAAACCTATTTGTTCCTGCAATCCGGAATGGCTGTGATACCAATAAGTTCCGTTTTGAATAATTGGGAAACTATATTTATGTGTCGTTCCTGGTTTAATTGGCATTTGCGTTAAATACGGAACTCCATCTTCTTTATTTGGCAGAAATAATCCGTGCCAATGCAACGCCGTATCTTCGTTTTTTAATTCGTTATGAACGTAAATTTCCGCAATATCACCTTCAGTAAAAGTCAAAGTTGGCATTGGGATTTGTCCATTCACAGTAAGTGCACGTTTTTCTTTTCCCGAAAAATTGACAATCGTATCGCGAACGTATAAATCGTAACGAACTACTTTTTGAGCATTTGCGCTAACGGCAATTAAAAACACAATTAGAATAGTATGTAGTTTCATATTGATTTATTAAAGTTTTAGATTTCGCAATCTTAGTGCGTTTACAATTACCGAAACCGAACTTAAACTCATTGCCAGCGCAGCCAACATCGGCGAAAGCAAAATCCCAAATACCGGATATAAAATTCCTGCGGCAATAGGAACGCCCAAAACATTATAAATAAAGGCGAAGAATAAATTTTGTTTGATGTTTTTCATCACCGAATAACTTAGTTTTTTAGCTTTTACAATTCCGTTTAAGTCACCTTTTACAAGCGTAATTTTAGCACTTTCTATAGCAACATCAGTTCCGGTTCCCATTGCGATTCCAATATTGGCTTGAGCCAAAGCCGGAGCATCATTGATTCCGTCGCCCGCCATGGCAACAATTTTACCTTCGGCTTGCAAACGCTGAATTTCTTTTAGTTTATCTTCCGGAAGACAATCGGCTTTAAACGAACTTAAGTGCAATTGATTTGCAACCGCTTTGGCAGTATTCCCATTATCTCCCGTCATCATAATCACTTCAACACCTTGATCGATTAAATCTTTGATCGCTTTTACACTATTTTCTTTAATGGCGTCTGTAATTGTTACATAGCCCAAAACAACTTTATCAACGGCGATATAAGAAACCGTTTTACCCAGATTTTGTTCGGCAACGATTTTGCTTTCAATATCTTCAGAAATAGAAGCGCCAACCTGAAGTATTAGTTTTTTATTTCCTAAAGCAACTTTTGAATTATTCACTGTTCCTATAACTCCTTTTCCGGCAACGGCTTCAAAATCCGGAACGTCAAGAATTGTTTGGTTTTTAGCTTTAGCAAAATTTACTACGGCTTGCGCCAAAGGATGCTCGCTATGTTGATTTAATGAAGCGATATTTTGAAGTAAAAGATCTTCGTTATTATTAACAGCATATATTTTTTCTACAGAAGGTTTTCCTTCGGTAATAGTTCCGGTTTTATCCGTGATCAAAACGTCTATTTTGCTCATGTTTTCCAAAGCTTCTGCATTTTTTATCAGAATCCCGAATTGCGCTCCTTTACCAACTCCAACCATTACAGACATTGGAGTTGCTAATCCTAAAGCACAAGGACAAGCGATAATTAAAACAGCAATCGCATTAATTAATCCGTAGATATAAGCTGGTTCAGGACCAAATTTCGCCCAAACGAAAAACGTTATAATCGAAATAATGACAACCGTTGGAACAAAATATTTAGCCACACGATCTGCCAGTTTCTGGATTGGCGCTCTCGAACGACTTGCATCATTTACCATTTGTATAATTTGAGAAAGCAAAGTTTCTGAACCTACTTTTTCGGCAATCATAACAAATGATTTAGTTCCGTTTATGGTTCCTGCAATTACAGAATCGCCCACTTTTTTATCCACCGGAATTGGTTCTCCGGTAATCATAGCTTCATCAATATTGCTTTCGCCGATGGTAATTTTTCCGTCAACTGGAATTTTCTCTCCTGGTTTTACTCGAAGTAAATCTCCTTTTTTAATATTATGAATCGATATTACTTTGTCATTTCCGTTTTCTACCAAAGTAGCTTCTGTTGGGGCTAATTTCAATAAAGCTTTTATGGCTCCGTTTGTTTGTCCGTGCGCTTTTGCTTCTAATAATTGTCCTAATAAAACTAAGGTTATAATAACTGTTGCAGCTTCAAAATAAAGATGAATGGTTCCGTGATGTGATTTAAATTCAGATGGAAAAATATCCGGAAAGAACATTCCGGCAATACTAAACAAGAAAGCAACTCCGGTTCCAATCCCAATAAGAGTAAACATATTTAGATTCCAGGTAATAATCGATTTGTAAGCACGAACAAAAAACATCCAACCCGCGTAAAAAAGCACCGGAATTGAAAATAAGAATTGAACCCAATTCCAACTTTCGACAGGCATTATTTTATACAACGGATTATTGGGAATCATTTCTGACATTGATATAATAAAGATCGGAAGCGTGAACAAAATCGCAATCTTCATTTTCTTTAATAAGTCAGTATAAGTTTTGTTTTCCTCAGATTCAGAAGCTTGCATTGGCACCAAATCCATTCCGCAAATTGGGCAATCGCCTGGTTCATTCGAAACAACTTCCGGATGCATTGGGCAAGTAAATTGAGTTGTGTTTGTAGCCACTTGTGGAACTAAATCCATTCCACAAACGGGACAATCTCCGGGTTTGTTATAGGTTTTATCAACTTCGCAATGCATCGGACAATAAAAAATTCCTGTTGTATTATGATTGTGAGTTACTGCAGTTTCTTTTTTGTGATGATGTCCTTCGTGATTTTCTTTTTTGTTACCGGAACAACATGATTTAACGGGCGCTTCTGAGGTATTTTTAGATGAAGTCATCTCAATAGTGTACTTTCCGGCTTCGGTTAAAGCTTCTTGAAATTTTTCAGTTGCAATATGTTTTTCCATTGTTATAGTTGCCAATGGAGGATTTAAAGTTACTTCGGCTTGAATTCCTTCAATCGTATTCAAAGTTTTCTCGACTTTTTTACGACATCCATCGCACGACATTCCTGAAATTATATATTGATGCGTCATTGTTTTATCTTTTTAAGTATTACAATGCAAATTTCCGAAGTAACGTTTACTTCGGTTTGTATAATTTTGAGAATGATTTGTAATATTATTTAAAAGAGATTTAACCGCAAAGTGCGCAAGGAATTTTGTATACGCTGGATTTTATAGAAACGCTAAGTTCGCAAAGCTTTGTCTAAAATAATTTTGCAAAAAAACATAGCCCAAGGTTTTAATCTTGGGAGCGCAACGAATTCATTACAATATGAATCCCAAGGTTAAAACCTTGAGCTATGTTTATCATCTTTGCGAGCTTTGCGTAAAAATCTTAGCGCGCTTTGCGGTTAAATAATTTTACAAATTCTCAATCTGAATCCTTTTTTTATCCTTCAATTGTTTGAAATAAGTAGGAGTGAAGCCCGTGATTTTCTTGAACTGATTGCTCAAATGCGCGACATTACTATAATTTAGCATATCGGCAATTTCGCTTAACGAATGTTCATTATATATAAGGAGTTCTTTTACTTTCTCGATTTTCTGACTGATAAAATATTTTTCAATAGTAGTATTTTCAATTTCTGAGAAAAGATTACTCAAAGTGCTGTAATCCTGATTTAGGTTTTCGACTAAATAATCAGACAAATTGATTTTGAGATCATTGTTTTTATGATGAACTAAATCAACGATGATGTTTTTTATTTTCTCGATCGTTTTACTTTTTTTGTCATCAATAAAATCAAAACCTAAAGCCTGAAGATTTTTTAGCAGAATTTCTTTTTGAGAATCGGTGATGTCATCTTGAAGTTCGACTTCGCCTAATTCAACAGAAATAGTATGAAGTCCAAGTTTTTCAAACTCAGACTTCACAACCATTTTACAGCGACCACACACCATGTTTTTGATGTAGAGCGTCATATTTATTTGATGGTTTCTACCACGTTTCCGCAAGTCAACATCGAAGAACCGTAATACGGATTCTTAACTGCTTTTTCTTTGCTCAACCAATCAGCATCTGCCATTGGGCAATATTGTTTGTAGACAACTTCAGTAGATTTTGAAACTTTAACTAAATCATAAGTGCTTTTAGTTAAGGATTTAAAAGTTTCACGTTGTTTTTTAATATCTGAGCTTGTAGAAATACTTTTAGCGTCGGCGGTTAATTTTTTAACGACTTTCATCCAAACAGTATGTTCGTTGCTTTTTAGTTTATCCATTTTTACTGCGGTAATTGCCGTCAATAAATCTGTGGCTTTCGCCGAAGTTAATTTGGCATCACTTTTAATCAAGGCATCTTTGACAGTAAAATAAGCATCGTAAACAGCTTGTAACTGACTTGAATCTACATCTTCGATTGTAGTTGTTTCTGTTTTGATTGTAGTTGCCTGAATTATATTTGCAGAAAATAATACGATTATTACTGCTGCTATAGTTGATATTGTATTTTTCATTTTTATAAGATTTTAATAGAGAATGTGAATTTATCCTCTAAGTTAAATAATTTATTTTTTTATATGATGTTTTGATCTCGCAAAGTCGCAGAGACTCAAAGTTTAATTTTTTGCTTAGAACCTTATTATCTTAGAGCCTTTGTGGCTTAAAAATAATTATGGCTGTCAGTAATAGAAATATTATATTTTTGGCGGAAGCCAAATAGAAGTAAAACCATCAGAAATACTGGCGGTTTTGTGATGTAAAGTTGTTTTTTCAGTAGAGAAATTGAATAGATTATTGTCAAATTCAAATTCATTTGTTGCTATCAAACTAAACGCTAATCCAGAAGTTGTACAACCGGAATGATCGCATTTTCCGTTGCAGCCGTGCTGATCTTTTTTAGAATTATGATTGTCTTTGCAACAATCCTTTTCGCAAGAATCAGCGGTTTCTTTTTTAGAAATTGTTTTTTTCTCGCAAGAAGTTTTTTCAGAAGCTTTTCCACAAGCATAACCAGAATTGGACATCAAAAGGAAGCCAAGAGTTATGAAAAGAAATAATATGTGGAGCTTTTTTGCCAATGAAATTATTTTAGAAGTACAAATTTAGATATTTTTTTTAAGCGTTGCTATTTATTTAAGATTTCCAATTTTAAGTTTTCTTAAAATCTGTTGGCTTCATATTTTTTCGCTTTTTAAAATAGTTTGATAAGTGACTTTCATCGGTAAAACCAAATTCATAGGCAATTTGTTTAATTGGTAATTGGTTGTTATGAATTCGTTTTTCGATTAAAGTTGTTCTTAAATTATGAATATAATCGCGATAACTAATAGAGAAAGTTCTTTTGAAATAAGCGCTAAAATAAGTTTCGGCAATATTAAAATGACTGGCAATTACTTTAATCTGAACTAATTTCGGATTGTAAATGTTCTGATGAATATAAGAAGTGATTTGTTCGTTGTCAATAGAATTTCCTTTAACAACAAGATTTTGACCGCGCATGGTTTCTTTGATTAATCCAAAAATCGAAAGAATCTGATAAAATACAATTGGTGAAGTCGAAACATCGGTTTTGCAATTGTATGCGGCAATGTTTTCGATTGTATTCTTTAATATTGTCTTGCAGGGATCGTCGAGTTTAAGAACCGTTTCTTTTAGTGTTTTATCACGCATGAAACTTTCCGGAGTATGAATTAAGAATTCGTCGCAAGTAAGATTCTGTTTCGAATTAAAATAATTGTCCGTAAACTTAATATAAAAGAAACGAGTACTTTTTTTAATGTCAAAATAATGCTCGTCTTCCGGCGAAATCACAAAGAGATCTCCCGTTTTATAAGGTAATAAGTTGTTATTCAGATGGTGAACTCCGCTTCCTTTTTTGATATAAATAATTTCATAATAAGTATGCGTGTGCGGCGGAAGATGAAATTTCTCATCTTCGAACTCATCAATAACAAGAGTTTTGAATTGATTTAAAATAGGCATAACTTAAATTTACAAGTTTATATCGCAAATGTACAACTTTTTTTGTGTTTAACAGCGTTAACTTTGCATCATAGAAATTCTATTCCTTTCTTGTAAAAACAAATGAAAAAAAGTCTTATTGCACTCTCATTAGGAGGATTAACAATTGGTATTACCGAATTTGTTATGATGGGTTTGTTACCGGATATTGCCTCAGATATGAAAGTTTCGATTCCGGTTGCCGGATATTTAATTTCGGCTTACGCGCTGGGCGTTGTTATTGGAGCTCCTTTATTAGTAATCTTAGGAAGAAATTTAGCTCCAAAGAAAATGCTTTTAATATTAGCTTTAATGTTAACTGTTTTTAATGCGCTTTCTATTATTGCGCCATCGTATAATTTTTTATTCGCATCCAGATTTCTTTCCGGATTACCACACGGAGCCTTCTTTGGAGTTGGAGCTGTAGTCGCAAGCCGTTTGGCAGACAAAGGCAAAGAAGCTCAGGCAATCGCGATTATGTTTTCAGGTTTAACGCTGGCTAATTTAATTGGTGTTCCAATTGGAACTTATATTGGACACAATTTTATATGGCGTTATACCTTTATATTAATTGCAATTGTAGGTTTGCTTACGTTTTTGTTTATTTCTTTATGGATGCCAAATCTGGAGAAAAGCGGAAACGTAAATATGAAAACGCAACTCTTATTTTTTAAGAAAACGGAAGCTTGGTTAATTATCGGAATTACTGCAATTGGGTTTGCAGGATTATTTGCCTGGATTAGTTATATCGCACCTTTATTGATCAATGTTTCTAAGTTTAACGCAGAAGATGTTTCGTATATCTTGATTCTTGCTGGACTTGGAATGGTTGTTGGAAACTTTGCAGGCGGTAAACTTGCAGATAAATTTTCTCCGGCACCAACCGTTTTGGCTTTATTATTTGTAATGTCGATTGATTTAATTTTAGTTTACCTATTCTCTTTCAATCAATATATTTCTTTGTTTCTGACTTTCTTAACAGGCGCTATTTCTTTTTCAGTAATTGCACCAATTCAAATGTTAATGATTAAAACTGCAACAGGCGCTGAGATGATTGCTTCGGCAGCACTTCAGGGAAGTTTTAATATCGGGAATGCTTTAGGTGCCTTTTTAGGAGGATTGCCTTTGGCGGCTGGTTACAGTTATGCTTCTCCTAACCTTATTGGAGTTGGAATGGCGATTACCGGAATGATTATTACTTTTGCTTTAATGCAGAAACACAAAAGCAATTTACAGTTGCAGAATGCATAAAGAATAATTACTTTATAATGTAAAAAAGCCCTTAAGCCTAAATTGGTTTAAGGGCTTTTTTGTGCTTAATAATGATTGGTTTTAATTTGGTTTATTGTTTTGTCTTCTCTTCTTAAAAGTTGCTTTTTGTTCTTACAATAATTCTTGGTTTTTAATTCCTCAAGCATGTTTCTTACAATTAATAATTTTGCAATATTCAAATATGTAATCGATTATTTTTTATGAAAAAGTCAAAGTAAGTGTAAATTCTACAATAATATATTTACTATTTATTAGTCTTATAAATTGCACATGTAGTAGAAAAAACCGCCTTTATTTTTCATATATAATTTTATTTAGGAAATTTTTAGGAAAATTAATTTTTTATATAAAAAAAATATCTATGTTTGTGTAATCGATTACATATTATTTCAAACGTTATAGTTGGAAATCGGAAAAGCCCGAAAAATAAGGGAAATACTTCGAAATTGTAAGACAGATAAAGTTTTATTCTGAATCGAAAAAGTATTAAGAATAGATTAAATGGACGAGCTAAACTAAAAAACCAATTAATAATTTAAACAATTAACCATGAATTTTAAAGATTTATTTAAAAAAGGAGCAAATTGTTCTTTTGCAGTTGTTTTCTTATTGTGCCTCCTGACGAGCAATCGTATCAGCGCACAAAATATAACGCTGGAAGGTACTGTTAAAGATGCTGCCGGATTGACTTTACCAGGTGTTAATATCGTTGAGAAAGGAACTAAAAATAGCGCTTCTACTGATTTTGACGGACATTATAAAATAAAACTAACGAATCCTAAAGCAGTATTGAGTTTTTCATTTATAGGATTCCAAACAAAAGAGATAGCCGTTGCAGGTAAAAATAAATTGGATGTTAATTTAAGCGAAGATTCACATGCATTAAATGAAGTAGTTGTTGTTGGGTATGGATCAGTAAAAAAATCAGATTTGACCGGTGCTGTTTCTTCAATTTCAGGAAATGAACTAAAGAAAATTCCGGTTTCTAATATTGCTGAAGCTTTAACGGGAAGAATAGCCGGAGTTCAGGTTACTTCAAGTGAAGGTTCTCCTGATGCAGATATTAAAATTAGAGTTCGTGGTGGTGGATCATTAACACAAGATGCTTCACCTCTAATAATAGTTGATGGTTTTCCGGTTAATAGTATGAGTGATATTGCTTCCTCAAATGTTGAATCGATGACGGTACTAAAAGACGCTTCTTCAACAGCAATCTATGGTTCCAGGGGAGCAAACGGAGTTATTATTATTACAACTAAGACTGGTAAAGACGGAAAAATGGCTATTAGTTTTAATATGTTTTACGGCATGAAAACAATGGCAAATGATATAGATGTTCTGCCTGTTGATGATTTTGTAAAGTGGCAATATGAATATGCATTACTTAGTCAAACAGATAAAACTATTTTAAGTAATCCAAATTCTTATACGAAGTATTTTGGTAACTGGCAGGATCGCGATTTATACAACGGAGTAAAAGGAACTGACTGGCAAAAGCAAATCTATGGTCGTCGTGGCGAAGTAAATAGCCGTGATTTAGGGATTCGTGGAGGAACCGAAAAGATAAGCTACAACTTTAATTATGCTTATTATGATGAAAAAGCAATTATGGTTGGGTCAGATTTTAAAAGAAATAACTTGTCACTGGCATTGAAAAACAAAGCAAGTGACAAAATTGATCTTGCTTTTACAGTTCGCTATTCTGATACAGAAATAAATGGAGGTGGTGTAAATGAACAAAACGAAGTTTCATCACTCGATAGTCGTTTGCGTCATAGTGTTGGATATTCTCCAATTCCAATGCCGGGATTGACGACAGATAATGATGATCAAAGTGTGAACAGTTATTTAGTGAATCCTTTTTTGGCAATATCAGATAATGCACGCCAGCAAACTAAAAAGAATTATAATTTATTAGGAAGCTTTGGATGGAAACTTGCTCAAAATTTAAAATTTCAAAGTGACTTGGGATTGGATAATTATAATTATTCGGATTATCGTTTCTATGGTTCTTCTACTTATTTTTCAAGTACTGCAAAAGTTGGAGCAGGAAAACCGGCTATGGTAATGAGCGATCGTAAAGATGTGCGTTTTAGAAATGCCAATACCTTAAATTATGATTTTAAAAATCTTCTGGGAGTAAATCATCATTTAACAGCTCTTTTGGGAGAAGAAATGATTACTACTACATCAAACAATGTTACTACAACAATGTTAAAGTATCCTGATTTCTTTGATTTGGATGATGCAATGAAATTGACAACTCAGGGAACACCATTTTCAGTAGATAATTTTTACAGCCCTGATGATAAATTATTGTCATTTTTTGGACGTGTAAATTATGATTTTAAAGACCGTTATTTATTGACAGCTTCTTTTCGTGCAGACGGTTCAAGCAGATTTTTGGGAGACAATCGTTGGGGATATTTCCCGGCAGCAGCAGCCGCCTGGAAGATTTCTGAAGAAAGTTTCCTGAAAAATACTTCATGGTTAAGTCTTCTTAAGTTGAGACTAAGTTATGGTGAAGCTGGTAATAATAATATTCCGGTAGGACAAACAGTTCAGAGTTATATGTCCAGCACTAACTCTTTTATAGATGGTTTTGGCAGTTACTGGGCTCCGTCAAGTGTTTTGGCAAATCCAGATCTTAAATGGGAAACTACTGTTACACAAAATATTGGTCTTGATTTTGGTTTTTTTAAAAATCGCTTAAATGGAACTTTCGATGCGTATAAAAATGTAACTCACGATTTGTTAATAGAATTTCCGGTAGGAGGTACAGGATATAAAACTCAATATAGAAATATGGGTGAAACACAAAATACCGGTTTTGAAGCTACTGTGAATTTTATAGCATTCGAAAGAAAGAATTTTGGTTTAAATTTTTCTGTGAATGTTGGTATTAACAAAAACAAAATCAATTCTCTTGGCGTAATGGATAATTTTGGTGTAAATACCAATTGGGCATCAACTGATATTGGTAATGATTATGCGGTAAATGCAGGTTCTCCAATGGGATTAATGTACGGTTATCAAAGCGCGGGACGATATGAAGTTTCGGACTTTGATTATGTTGGAGGAAAATATACTTTAAAAGCCGGAGTAGTAGATGCAACTAGTGTTTTGGGTAGTGCTGTACAACCAGGAATGATGAAGTTAAAAAATACCGATGGCTCTGCAGATAACAAAGTTACAGCGTCAGATCAAACAATTATAGGTAATGCTAATCCTAAAAGTACAGGAGGTTTGGTTATTAATGCTAATGCTTATGGTTTTGATCTTTCTGCGGCTTTCAACTGGACAATTGGCAATGATATCTACAATGCAAACAAAGCCGAATTTTCGACAGCAAACAGAAACGGTCAATACAAGAATTTAAGTACTGAAATGGCCGATGGTAAGAGATGGACAAATCTTGATCCTGCTTCGGGACAGTTAGTGACAAATCCTACTGATTTGGCAGCTTTAAATGCTAACACGACAATGTGGTCTCCATATATGCAAAAATTCATGTTTACAGACTGGGCCGTAGAAGATGGTTCGTTCTTTAGGTTAAATACTTTGACTTTAGGATATTCTACACTAGAAGCATTGACATCTAAACTGGGAGTAAGCAAGTTAAGATTCTATTTTACAGCAACTAATGTTTTTATAATTACAAATTATTCCGGTCCTGATCCTGAGGTGTCAACAAAAAGAAAAACACCGTTAACGCCTGGCGTCGATTATTCAGCATATCCACGCAGCAGACAATTGGTTTTTGGTTTAAACCTTAATTTCTAATTTAAAATTTATCAAAATGAAATATAAAGTAATAATAGCAGGATTAATTATCTCAGGTTTATTGACTTCGTGTCAGGATTTTGGTGAAGATTTCTTTGATACTCCTGCACAATCAACATTAGGAGACGAGATTATATTTTCTAATGCTGAATTGGCACAAGGTGCTGTTGATGGAATAAAAGTCTCATTTGGAGAAGAGCAATCCTATAGGGGAAGGCTTTTAGCTTATCAGGGATTAAATACAGATGCAGAGTGGCTCTTAACATCGTCTAGTGAAGGCGCTAAATCTGATTTAGCAGTATATAATGCCAGACCTGATAATACAGAAATGAACTCGCCAAAAAATGCCTGGGCAATGATGTATGAAGGAATTGAACGTGCAAATTTGTGTATTAGAGGTTTACGTACCTATGGCAATATAAAATCTAATAAGGAACTAGCACAATTGCTAGGGGAAGCATTAACATTACGCGCTATTTATTATGCTGATTTGCTTAGAAACTGGGGAGATGTACCTACTCGTTTTGTTCCTGTTGTTACTTCAACTATTTATATACCTAAAACAAATCGCGACGAAACTTACAAGCAATTGATCGCAGATTTAGCCGAAGCTTCAACTTTGGTTGGTTGGCCAAACGAAACTGCGGCAACAAATAGTACAGAACGTATAAATAAGGCTTTTGTGAAAAGTTTTAGAGCTCGTCTGGCAATGATGGCAAGTGGATATCAGCAATATCCTGATGGAGTAAGACGAAGCACGGATCCGGAGCTTTCAGTAGTAAAAATGTACAGATTGGCATTAGATGAATGTCGATCAGTTATTGCTAGTGGTTCTGCGCATTTAGAGCCAACTTTTGAAGGATTATGGAAAAAATACAATCAGGAAATTGTAACGGCCGGAGGAGAATCTCTTTGGGAAATTCCTTTTGCAGATACACGAGGAAGAATGCTTTTTACTTTGGCAGTAAAACATGATACTGCAGATCAGTTTCAACAAATGGGACCAAGCAAAGGTGGAGTTAACGGACCATTGCCATTTGTTTTCTATGATTATGATCAGGCAGATACCCGCAGAGATGTTACCTGTGTTCCTTATAAATGGGGAACTGCAGTAAATGGTAAAGCAAAGCAGGAACTTACAGATTTACAGACTTGGTATTTTGGGAAATACCGTTTTGAATGGATGAACCGAATCGTTACGGCACCAAATGACGATGGTTTAAATAAAATATATATGCGTTATGCCGAAGTGCTTTTAATTGCTGCCGAAGCTGCTAACGAATTAGAAGGTCCTGGAGCGGCTGCAGTTTATTTAAAAGAAATTCGCCGTAGAGCTTTTGCTGCAGCAAATCAGGCCGTAAAAGTAGATGCTTATGTAGACGCATTGACAAGTAAAGCAGCAATGATGAATGCTATTGTCGAAGAAAATAAATATGAATTTACAGGTGAAATGGAACGTAAATATTCTCTTATCAGATGGAATTTATTAAAAACAAAATTAGACGAAGCTAAAATTAAAATGGCGGATTTGAAATCTCGTACAGGTAATTATCAGGATGTGCCTTCGACTTTGTATTACAAATATAAAGATGATGAAATTACATTGGATATTTATGGTTTAAACCGAGGTGAAATTCAGATTCCGGTAGGTTATACTTCAAAAGCCTGGGATAAATTGGAAGACAATAAAATAACAACTTTGTACAAAACCGGTATTGATCCTGATAAAAGACAATTTTGGCCAATCTGGCAAACATTTATTGACAATAGCAATGGTCAATTAGTAAATGACTGGGTTCTTGGAAACTAATAAAAATCAACAAACAAATTATAGTTATATAATTATGAAAGCAAAATACATATTTAAAGGATTGCTGGCTATGTTTTTATTGATAGTTGCCGGTTGCGAAAGTTACAATGAAGCAGTATTGGATGATATAGGAGCCAATAGAGTATTTTCTCCAATAGAACTTAAAGCCGTAGTTAGAAATCAAACATCAGTAGAATTAAACTGGACAGTAAAAAACGATGTAGATCATTATGTAGTAGAATTTAGTGCAGATGATGCTGATTTTAAAACAATTTATAAAACAGTAAATGTATTGCCTACAGAACTTCCTGTAACAATTGCGTTAGAAGGAGAAACAGTTTATTCAATCAGAGTAAAAGGAGTAAGTGCAGCAGGATTAGCAGATTCTAAGTGGTCTGTTGTTACGGCAAAAACATTGACCGAGCAAATTTTATTTGCCGTTGAAGATGTTGATGTTGAGGCGACACAAGTTACTTTAAGATGGACTCCAAATAGTGCTGTAACACAAATCACAGTTGCTCCGGGCGGAATTACTCATACAATAACACCGGCAGAAAAAACAGCGGGAGTTGCAGTTGTAACAAGATTAACTGGAGAAACTGATTACACGGCTACTTTGCTTAACGGAACTAAAAAAAGAGGACTTAGAACTTTTAAAACCGGAATTGATATAGGAGCAGGTATTTTAGTTAAGCCCACAGATGATTTAAATGCTGCTATTGCCGCAGCGCCTGCAGGTTCAATATTAGTATTGATGCCTGGAGATTATCAGGTATTCAAAGATGAAATTGTATTAAATAAAGCAATTACTATAAGAGGATTGCGTGCAGGCGATAAACCGTTATTGCATGTAAGGTTTACGCTTACTGCCGGCACAGGAAATCTTTCATTAATTGATCTGGATGTTGAAGGAACAACTATTGGAGATACTAATTTTATTACTGTTTCAGGCACCAATACTACTTATGGCGATATTTTAATCAGTGGTTGTACTATTCATGATTATTTACGAGCCTTAGTGTATGGAAATGCTGCAACTTCAAAAGTAACTTCATTTACTGTAGAAAATACTACTGTAAAAAATGTAAATACCAATGCAAAAGCAGATTTTATAGATTTCAGAAATACTTACGTAGCAAACATAGTGGTCAAAAACAGTACGTTTAATACTTGTTCAGTAGGACGTGATTTTGTTCGTGTTGATGCGGTCGCTTCTCCTAATGGTTTTTCAGGAACGGGATTAACAACAAACGTATTAATTGACAGTTGTACACTTTATAATGTATCCAATAATTCGACACCAAAAAGAATCTTATATCTTCGTTTTGCATCAAATAAGTCAATAGTAAGAAACACTTTGATTGCGTCAACAACAGCAATTTATACTAATCAGGCAGGCACAGATTTACCGGTGTTTAATAAAAACTACTATTATCAGGCGCCAGGTTTTATGGATGCTTCAATTACAAATAATAAAATTGATGCTTCCGGAACTACTGCAAATCCTCAATTTAAAGATGCAGCAAATGGAGATTTCACAATTGGAAACCAAACTTTAAAAGACAATGCAATTGGAGATCCAAATTGGATAAAATAGATTTTTCTACGGTTAGTTTTTATAGAAAGAGAGGGATGCAATTTTTGTATCCCTCTTTTGTGTTTTTGTTGGTGTGTATAAATTGCACGCGGATGACACGGATTCACTTCGTGAAAACGCGGATTTTTTTATATGCTTTTTTTGTCAGACTGAGCGATCCCAAAACTTTGGAAAAAAACTTGCGATCAACTATTGCCAACCGACCTTTGTCAAAGTTTAAAACTTTGACAAAGGTTTTGAGTAAAACAACAAGAATAAAAAATCCGCATAAATCCGCGTTTTCACGAAGTGAATCCGTGTCATCCGCGTGCCATGCCATTTCACTCAATATCTAAATCAAATTTTTCAAGTAATCCCGCAAGCGCCGAATTAGAAACTTTTGTTCTTTTGATTTTGTTTTCAGAAGGATCAAAAGCATAGTTGCGGGAAGATCTGAAATCTGTTTTCTCTAAAATGCAGTCCATAAAAGTAGCATTTGAAAGGTCACAATTTTTAAAAATTGCCAGAGACAAATCGGTATTAGAAAAATCTACATCTTTTAAAGAACAATCAATGAAGTTTGTTTTCTTTAATTTTTTATAAATGAAAGTCGAATAATCAAGCAGACAATCCTGAAAATTCATCGCAAACAAAAAACTATTGCTCGAGCTGAAATCGAGTCCCATTAATTTACAATCAATGAATTTAATGTTTTTTAAACCAGTACTTTTTAAACTCGCTAAAGAAAGATTGCAGTTTTTAAACGTACAATCTAAAAAGTCAATGTAGCTAAAATCGCTTTTCGAAAAATTGCAATTGATGAACTCGCAGTTTATAAATTCATTATCAGATAATTTTTGATCAGAATAATCAATGGTGTCAAAAGTCTTGTTTTGATGTAGTGCAGTTTCCATAATACTGAGTTGAGGTTGGTTTGGGACCAAAAAGGGTTATTCTAATTCGACGCAATCAAAAATGTCATTTTGTAACATGCTTTCCGTTATTTCCTTTTCGCTGTCGATTCTCAAAATATTATCGCAGTCTTCCAGATCAAAATTCCAAATAGTATTATCAGTCAATACCTCATTAAGAACTGTAGTTGCTAGCTCTAATTTAGATTTTGTATCAACGGAGGTTTTAAAAACATAAATCATAATTTGCTCATTTTTTTACAGGGCAAATTTCCATAAATGCTTTAGGAGTTGGTAGGATTCTATAATCAATAATTAGGACTTATCAATCATTTTTCGATATTGAACCGGGCTGATTGCTTCGTGCTTTTTAAAGAAACGACTAAAGTAAGATTGATCCTCATGTCCAACCATCATTGCTATTTCGCTTATCGAAAGAGTAGTTTGATACAGTAAATATTTGGCTTCGAGTAAAATGGTCTCATCAATCCAAGTCGTTGCAGATTTGCCTGTTGTTGCCTTAACCGATTTATTCAAATGATTCGGTGTAACATTGAGCATTGAAGCATAATAATTTACCTGATGGTTTATTTTAATATTTGGGTAAATAAGCTCTTTGAATTTTGCAGAAAGAACTTCGGCTGCGGTTCCTTCCTTAGGAATTTTGACAGTGTTTCTATTCATTTCGCAAAACAAAGTCACTAAATAAGTTTGTATCAGATCTAGATTTATCGTTTCGGCTTCAAGGTATTCTGCCTCGAGACGCGTTAATATATTATTGATAAAAGGAGCATCTTTTTCGGAAACAATAATTTTGGGATTTCCAGAGATTTTCAGAAAACCAAAATCATTTATTATGTCACGATTTCCATATTTGCCAATTAAAACATCCGGATGAAATTGACAAATAAAACCACTATGTTTGCTATTAATGTGATCAATCGAAAAAATCTGACCAGCCGGAACCACAATGATTTCGTTTTTATTAGTCTGACATTCCTCAAAACCTAATTTTATAATATGCGTTCCCGAAGTAATAAAAATTAAAGTATGGCAATCATGTTTCGAAGGCGGAACAGGATATTGAAGCTGCATTATTTCTTCCATTTTCAAACAAAAAAAATGATCTGAATTTGTTTTGAAAAGTTTATGAATTGGATTTTCTAAACCAAGAAACTTTTCACGAAATCCTTTAGCGCCATATGTTTTTATTTTTTCGTTTGTTTCCATATTCTAATAGTACAATCTAAAATCGAGCAATTTGCACAAAGCATAATGTTTTTGATACAATTCTTCGACCACTTCGGTAATGTCGTCATTTTCCTGATATAAACTAAAAAAAGCTTTGTCGATCGTGCTGGAGCTTGCTATCTTATTATAAGAGGAACCATAACCTGAAATTGCTCGCGCGCCGGTAATATCCAGAAAATATTGAGCTTCATCATCATTTAAATCCAAAACCTTTAAATTGGCAAAATGAATGATTTTGCCTTTCATTTTACCCTCGAATAATTCTGCAATTTCTTGTAAACTGTAATAATAATCATGAAGACAAATATTATTGGGTTCGCCTGGCATTACTAAATATATGATTTCATAATCCTTAAAATTATGATCTTCATAGAGCAGTACATTCAGGCTTTCTTCGAGACCTTCAATAGTATCGCAGGTTTTATAAATGCTGGAAATACCCTGATCGATTGCTATTTCTTCTAAGTTTTTTACGACTAGAGTGGTAACGTGTGTATCGACATCAGGAACACCTTCCAGGCAGAAAATAAATTTTTCATTATCCATATCAGCAAATATTGAGATTAGATATAAATGATTTGAGGCTTTTTTAGTCTGACAAAAGTATTTTTTATTGTGAGAAAACTATAATCTGTAGAATATTTTAACTCATTTTTGACATTAGTTTAAAGAATAAAGAGTCAATTTTCAGAGCAAATCATTTCTATATTAAAATTAGAAAAAGCTTTTTTTTGAAAGTTAGAAGTATCAAAATATATGATATTCTTATAAAGGTAATTTAATGTAAGGCTATTCTTTATTTTAGGAGATTCTTTTTTATTGCCCACAATTTTAAACATTGCTGATTTTTTCTAATGATTTTGATGTTGCATTTAAAAAAATAAACAATTTTCAGGTTTCATTTTATAATATGAAACCGAGTTGAATTGCAAATTGCTTTTTTAAATTTCAATATGACTTAATTTTATACAAGTATTTTTTATGCAGTTTTATTCCATAAAAGAAACAAATAGCGTATTGTTTGGTTTTCTGTGAGCAAGAGTTTAAGCGGTCGATTTATTGTTTTTCATTTTTACGATTTAGTGGTTTTGAATTCAATTTATTTTATAAAATTATATGCTATGGCTGTTCCTAAAGAGTTATATAATGTGAAATTCATAGAATATATAGAATCCTTAAAGATTTTATATTTGGTAGATGACAAATTCAAAGGGATTTGCGATGATTATTGTAATAGCAAATTGAAAACAGAAAAGTATAAGAAAAAGTTCGAAAAACACTTTCAGCATAAATTAGAATATGAAAATTTGTCAAAAGAACTAGAAGACGAAATCCTGATTTATTTAATCAGAAAAGGCTAGAAAGCAAATAGATATTTTGCGATGAAATGATTTGTTTACAATCTCTAAAATAGTTAAAAATAAACCCTTAGTCATTAAGATGATTAAGGGTTTGTTTTTTGTGTGGAAATAAAATAATTCGATAATTAGTGTGAATTTGTAAAAGTGATCTATTTAAAATCAGGTCTAAAATTTTACATTTGGTTAATAAAATTAAAAATCAATTAGATGCCGGAGATTATTATTAACTCATTTTCAGTTGCAATTTGCTTTCTAATAGGCATGCTGGCAATTTTTTATTTACCGTTTAATAAAAAAGGAAATTTTTGGTTTGGCATTTTTCTAGTATCATTCGGTTTTGCATTGTTGAGTAAAATAATCTGGCAAGAAGGTTTTGATGTAAAATTCCCGTATATCATTCCGGTTTCTGAATTATCTCGCTTTGTTGTGGCTCCAAGTTTTTATTTAAGCATTTGGTATTATACACATTTGAGTAAAATAAGTATTGGAAAAATAATGCTGCATTTTATACCAGCTTTAGTTTTTATTCTTTTGATATCTATCCCATATTTTCTTTCGCTGGGAAATACTTCTGATTTAATTGGTGAAAGTTTCAGTCGTATTTTGGGAGGTTTGATGCGTTTGGTATTGCCGGTTCAATTAATCGTTTATTGGATTTTGTCTTATCAATTATTAAAAAAACATAGAAAAGGTGTATTGTTGTTTTCATCTCAGAAAAAAGAAAGAGATTTAAAATGGCTGCAAAGTATATTGATATGGATGCTTTTTATAATTGTTCTGTTTCTGATAATGAAAATAGAGGAAACCAGCTTCCTTAGTTCCGTCAGTACCTATTTGTACTTAGTATTTACACTATTTATGGTTTATAATCTTTTGAGACAAAAAGAAGTTTTTTTTACTGATAAAAATGAAAACATTGTACTTGAAAATATTATATATCCCAATATTAGGTTTCAAACCGAAAAACCTGCATCTCGACTTAATGAAGAAGAATTATCAAAATACAAGTCAATTTTGAACAATCTATTAGAACATGATGAGGTGTTTACAGATTCTGAGATTAATTTGGCTTCACTTGCAGACAAAGTCGGAATTTCGATGAATGATATGTCTTTCATGATTAATAATAGTTACAATATGAATTTCTATGCCTTAATCAATAATTACAGGATTGAAAAAGTTAAAGAAATGTTGACACAAAAACAATACAGTCATTTAACAATTCTGGGTATCGCTTATGAGGCTGGATTTACATCAAAGTCAACTTTTAATAATGCCTTCAAGAAAACAACAGGACTTACGCCAAGTGAGTACGTGAAAAAAAATAACCCAAAAGAGGTCTGAATGGGTACATCAGGACGACTCAAGACTTAAGAAGACGTTTTTTTGCTGAGAATTTAAACAGCAAGATTATGTATTCAACATCTTTAAAAAACAAAATTTGGTTAGGTTTATGCTTTGGTTTGGTTGTCGGTGCGACCTTTTTACGATTATCAACTAAGTATTTTTCTCCTTGGATTCCGCCTCCTTTTTTACTTGGTATAACAGTTTTATTTTTGATTGCAGCATTGATTTTGCCCTTTGTTTGGCATTCGATGGAAAAAGAAAAGGGGATAAATGGCAGCGATCTGAAAACAAGATTAGAGCATCGGATTATCTATGCGATGTCTCTGGATTTAATAATGTTTGGTTTTCATAAAATTGAAGGATTGCAAATGATCGTTCCGTTAGGGATACTCGACACACCATTTAGTAGTTTATCCGGAGAAACTCTGGTTTGGGCATTCTTCAAATATTCGTATCCTTTTACCGTTTTTATAGCCTTATTGCAAATTTTGACTGCGGTGCTTTTACTTTTTTCAAGAACTAGACTTTTTGGATTGATACTGGCAGTTCCTATGTTGGTTTTTATAACGTGCCTTGATATTTTTTATCAAATGCCGTTGGGACCATTATCACATGGCATAATATTATTGTTGGGAGTATTTTATTTTTTATCTCAGGATTCAAAAAGGTTAATCGATTTTATTTTTCAGCCTTTACAAGGAACTAAAAGTGTAAATATCCCTAATTATTATAAAAACATATATAGAGTATCATTGTTTATTTGGCCACTTTTTTTTCATTTCATTTATAATTATCCGGACAAACATCCGCAACTAACTGGAAAATATCAAGTCCAAAATTTAAAAATTGATAATGTGGCACTAAAAGCAAAAAGTCCAAAAGATAGCGTGTTGACAACTGTTTATATGGATCTTGAAGATGAAATTGCATTCGATTTTAATGACTGGAGATACAGATATATTGGAACCTATTTTCTTAACGAAAAAAATGATTCTATCAGGATTCGTTGGCGATATCCATCTGATAAATTAGATAATTTTAAAGGTAAATTGATCAGAAGAAATGATCAGATGTTTTTAAAAGGAAAAATGAATGGCGAAACACTCGAAATGCAATTAAATAAATAATTGTTTTTGGCGAAAGACATTCAGTAAATTGAAACTTAAGTGAATAAAAAAATGCGCAAAGTCAGAAACATTTGCGCATTTTTTTTATGAGAATAATTTAGAAAACAATATTATTTGTCTTTTAATAATTTTTCTAAAAATTCGACTTTATCTTTTTCAGCTTGTAATAAACGTTCGTAAAGTTTTTTATTTTCTTCAAAAGATTCCACAAGTTTATCTAAAGGATTGAAAGTGCAATGATTTGCATTATTAACAAGCCCGTTAGCAATACTGTTATCGTAAAAAGAATTAAAATAACTAATCATATTTTCTTCGGTAAAGTTTTTTATAGCTTCAACACTAACTCCAAGTGCTTTTGCTACAGCGATAAGTTTTTCGTCATCAATAGTTTCGCTGTTTTCAATCGCCGAAATCGCCTGTTGATTAGTTCCTAAAGCTTGCGCCAAAGCTTCTTGTTTCATGTCTTTCAGTTCACGAATACGGCTAATTTTTCGCCCTATATGATTTGGTTTTGTTGATGTGCTCATAGTTCAAAGATACCTAAAATTCTTTAAAATTTTTATGGTTTGGTAAAACACATTTCTGTAGCTGTAGGTTACATTTTTATGGTTTAGCTAATTGATTTTGGCTAAAGTGATTTATTTCTTACGCTATTTTTATTGAGCTTCTGCTAGCTTTTTAGATAAAGCAATAGAATTTTCATCGTTTCCAATGAATTTAGAAGCGATTTCTATTTTTTCCTTCCCAAAAGATTCATCCAAAGAATTTCTTTTGTCTTTATTTTCAAAAGAAACAACTGTCTTTTTTCCAGATTTAGCTATGAGATTTTTTAATATATTTTTCATTTCCAAACTCATATTTTTATGTTTGCCAGATTACTATCGACTAGTTCGAAGTCATAAGACGAATTAAGTAAATCTTCCATTATATTTATAAAAACTTAATGGCAAATCTACTTTAAAAAAAGATATAACGCTTCGAAAAAATATTAAATTTATAAGATATTTTTTACAATTTTATAGAGTGTATAAAATTAGATGTGGTTGTTATTTTTCTTCTTCTTCTAAACCGTCAACAGCAGAAATCTGATCAAGAATATTAGTTTGATTTGGCGAAATATAGTTTTTCACTTCAGGTGGAGTTTCTTTCTTAAACAGAAGATCTAATGCATGATAAAGTCTTAGTAAAACATCTTTATCTTCTTTTTCAATTTCTAAAGCAGTATTAAAATTAAAAACATAGTTATTCGAATTTCGTACTTCTACTTTTATCGTTTTTGATGTGATTTTAAATTTAACTATATCCATGTTGCTTATAAATTACTTTGTTTCTAGAATGCTGCTTTAATGACTTTTTTATTGTCTTGTTTTTAATTTTCAGAGCAACTATTGTTCTTTAATTAAAGAGGCAAAAATAAAACTATTTTTTTCTATTAGACTTAATAATCCTCGATTAGTTGTTAGCTTGTTTCAAATTATATTCGTCGGCAATATCTGTCCAGTCATCTCTCCAGGTACCATCGAAATAAATTTCTGCTTTTTCCCAGTCTTCTTCATCCCATTCGTCTCTTTCATCTGTTAATTCTAATTTCTCAGTAGTAACGGCATCAATTAAAAAAGAAAGAAACTCATCAAAATTATCAGCAATAACCGAAACGGGTTCGGGATCTCCAGTTGGTAAATATAAAATTTGACCATTTTTTCCTTCAACGCCGGGATCGTAGTCAATGCATAAGAAATTTCCTGAACCGTCATGAGCAAAAGGAATCCTTTTTACAGAATATAATTCATTCTTTATTTTGTCTTTCTGATAAACAGAATCGGGTTCTATGTTACTTTCTGCTGTTTTGAAAAAATCCCATTGTAGTACTATTTCCTCGGTTCCTAAAAATCCAAATCCGCCCATAAGCCCAACGGATTTTTTTTCGCCGTTGTATGTCTTTAATAAATCGATATATGAGCTTGGTAAAATTTGATTTAGTGATTTTTCTAAGTCAACGATTTCTTTATCATTTGCTCCATTATTCATGAAAGTATCAAAAATATCTAGTTTTGATTTAAAAGCTTCACTTAATCTAATCGTCAATTTATCGTTCATTATTTGTTTTTGAATTATTCAATAGATACAATTTCTTAACCTAATTTCTGAGTTTGAAGAGTTAAAGCTAATGTTTTCAAAACAAAATTGCAATAAAAAACCCTTAAACATTTCTGTTTAAGGGTTTTAATTTTTGTAGCGAGGACGGGAGTTGAACCCGTGTCCGCCGCGGCGGATATAAATCCTGTTGTTTTATAATTTATTAATGAGATTTTGAATAAATTCTCTTCCAATTCCTGTTTTTAGGTACTTTTCTCTTTTCATTGCCTCAGATTTAGAATAGAAAAATTCAACATGAATTACCGTCCACGGTCTAAATTTAAGAGTATATCCTTTTGTTCCAAGATGATTATGAGACTTGAATCTTTTGATTAAATTAGAAGTAAATCCTGTGTAGTTTTTATTAAATCTTTCAGAATAAAGTATATAGACAACAAATTCTTCTATTTGTAAATGATATAAACGAAAAAAACACCAACTTTTCAGTGGTGTTTTTTTATTTTGTAGCGAGGACGGGAGTTGAACCCGTGACCTCAGGGTTATGAATCCTGCGCTCTAACCAACTGAGCTACCTCGCCAAGATTGCAAGTGAACCGTGTTCCTCATTGCGGGTGCAAAGATAGAAATAATATTAATTGTTGCAAGAATAAAATGAAGAAAAAAAAAATATTTTTAAAAATGCATTGTTTTTGGACATATATTCTTATATTTCGAAAAAATTAAAAGTAGCACATGGATCCAAAAATACGTTACGAAATCGAGTTTCCTATAAATTCTTCGCCGCAATTATTATATCAGTATATATCAACGCCGTCAGGTTTGTCAGAATGGTTTGCAGACAATGTAAATTCAAGAGGCGAATTCTTCACTTTCATTTGGAATGACTCGCAGGAAAAAGCGCGTTTGGCTTCTAAGAAAACCGGTGAAAAAGTAAAATTTAAATGGGTAGACGAAAGCAGTAAGGATACTGAATACTTTTTTGAATTGCATATTTTAGTTGACGAATTGACTAAAGATGTATCATTAATGGTTGTCGATTTTGCTGAAAAAGAAGAAGTAGGGGAAGCTAAACAATTGTGGGAGAATCAGATCTCAGACCTGAAACATCTTATAGGATCTGTTTAGTAAAAGTCTATTTTATACCTTATATTTGCCCTGAACAAAATTCAGGGTTTTTTTATGATCAATTTTAACGGAAACATAGTAGAGCGAGAAGAGAATATATTAACTCAAAATCGTGCTTTTTTGTATGGAGATGGTGTTTTTGAAACACTAAAAATAATCAACAACAAAATCTTGTTTCTGGAAGATCATTATTTCCGATTGATGGCTTCAATGCGTGTTGTTAGAATGGAAATTCCAATGAACTTTACAATGGAGTTTCTGGAAGAGCAAGTTTTAAGTCTTGTTCAGCAAAATGGATTTTCGGCATCAGCGCGAGCACGAATTACTGTTTTTAGAAACGATGGCGGATTGTATTTGCCAAAAACTAATGAGGTTTCTTATTTAATTAATGCAATATCACTTGAGAACACGCTTTACGCTTTAAAATCAGGTGAATACGAAGTCGATTTGTATAAAGATTTCTATGTGACCAAACAATTATTATCGTCGATTAAAACGACTAATAAGTTGATAAACGTTACAGGAAGTATTTTTGCTCATGAAAATGCTTTGGCAAATTGTCTTTTGATAAACGATACTAAAAATGTTATCGAAGGATTACAAGGGAATCTATTCATGGTTATGGGTAAAAAATTAATTACACCACCAATTTCCGAAGGTTGTTTGAATGGCGTAATGCGCAAGCAAATTTTAGCTTTAGCCAAAAAAGTTGAAGGCATAGAAGTATTGGAAGAAATAATTTCGCCTTTTGATCTTCAAAAAGCAGATGAATTATTTCTTACCAATGTAATCACGGGAATACAGCCGATAACCAAATATCGAAAAAAGGAGTTTACCAGTAATCTGGCTCATTTATTATTGCAGAAACTAAATGAATCCATTTCTGAAAATTAATTCAGATATGGATTTTCAGGTGCATTTGACCATATAAGATAATCTCCACCGAGCTCAATAATTTGCTCTTTCCAAAAATGGGTTGTTGATTTTCCTATAATTTTGTTTTTGTAACTATTATCAGCAATGATCCAGGAGTTTCCTTGCATTTCATTCTCAAGTTGATTTTCATCCCAACCTGTATAGCCTAAGAAAAAACGAATATTATTTTTACTAATAGATCCGTCGTTTATTAAGTCTTTGGTCGATTCGAAATCACCTCCCCAATAAATCCCATTAGAAATCTCGACACTATTCGGGATTAAATCTGGAATATTGTGAATGAAATATAGATTATCCTGTTCAACAGGACCTCCATTATATATCTTGAAAGAAGCATCGATCTCAGGAATTAGATCATTAATAGTATACTTAAGTGGTTTATTAATGATAAATCCTATAGATCCTTCTTTGTTATGGTCTGCTAATAAAATTACCGATCTATTAAATGATAAATCTCCAATTATCGAAGGCTCGGCAATAAGCAGGTGTCCTTTTTTTAATTTTTCTGAAATCATACGGCTACAATTTTTATTAAATTTAATCATAAAATTTTTAAAATCCCAAATAAAATCGTTAAACCGCACAAAAAAACCCTCCATGAGGAGGGTTTTGATTATATTATAAGTTTAGAGAACTTTCTTACTTAGTTCACTGCACCTTCTAATTCAGCTCCAGCTTTGAATTTCACTACATTTTTAGCAGCGATTTGGATAGTTTTACCAGTTTGTGGGTTTCTACCGTCTCTAGCAGCTCTAGCAGATACTGACCAAGATCCAAAACCTACTAATGAAACTCTACCACCTTTTTTCAAAGTAGCTCCTACGTTTCCTAAAAATGACTCTAAAGCTAATTTTGCCGCAGCTTTTGTAATTCCTGCATCAGCAGCGATAGCATCGATTAATTCTGATTTGTTCATAATAATTAGTTATTAATTGTTGGTTAAAAAAAATTGTTAATACACAAATTTAGTAGGAAATCCGTTCCTTGCAAGTGTTTTCTTTAAATTTAGTAAAAATTGTTAATAACTTCGTTTTTTTGTTCATAAAGCGGGTTGTTCATCGGTGAAAATCAGGTAGAAACCCCTGTTTTACTGACTTTAATAGACCTTTGCGGTATCAGAAAAAGTTATACCATTTAGTAATTCTGCCACTTGCATTCTCTTTTTACCCGGTAATTGCAAACTCAAAAGCTGAATAAAGCCATCCTGAACCGCAACTTTGATTTCTTTTTTGCTACAAATCAACTTTCCAATCTCATGAGAATGTGCTTCAGAAATCAATTTTGCCTCATATATTTTAATAGATTGCTCCTCATCTTTATCTTTCAAAAAAGACCAGGAAGCAGGATATGGACTTAAGCCTCGAATTAGATTATTGATTTCATCTCCGGATTTCGTCCAATCGATCTTACAATTTTCTTTATTTAATTTATAAGCCGTTTTAATTTCCTCGTTATCTTCTTGGATTGTAGTAGTTACATTTCCGTTTTCGATAACTTTTAAAGTTTCGATTACGGTTTTACTTCCTAATAACATTAATCGGTCATGTAATTGTCCGGCATTTTCTGTTGGCTCAATCGCAATTTCCGAATTTAAAATCATTGCGCCAGTATCAATTTTATCATCGATGAAGAAAGTTGTAACACCGGTTTTGGTTTCTCCATTAATAATTGCCCAGTTAATTGGTGCTGCACCACGATAATTTGGTAATAATGAAGCGTGAAGATTAAAAGTTCCTAAGCTTGGCATTTCCCAAACTACTTTAGGAAGCATTCTAAAAGCAACTACAATTTGCAAATTGGCATTCAAAGCTTTTAATTCGGCAAGAAAAGCTTCGTCTTTAAGATTTGTCGGTTGTAATAAAGTTAGATTGTTTGCAAGCGCATATTCTTTTACAGCCGAATATTTTATTTTTTGTCCGCGTCCTGCCGGTTTATCTGCGGCAGTAATCACGCCAACAACATCGTAATTATTTTTGATAATGGTGTCCAGAATGCCAACGGCAAATTCCGGAGTTCCCATAAATATGATTTTCAATTTTTCCATTATGATTTTAAAGTGTATTTGTTATTCGGTTGAATGGTAATATGATTGTTTTCTAATAATTCCTGAAGTACCACAACAACATCGTTGGCATCCAGTTTTATTTGGGTTTGAATTTCTCTCGAAGTCAAAGCAGCCGATTTTAATAAATGCAGAATTTTATCGGCAATAGAATCAGCTTCTGTAATTTTTCCTTTTTGAGTAATACAATAAGAACAAACGCCGCAATTAGAATTGGTTTCTTCTCCAAAATAATCCAATACCAATCTGTTTTTGCAAGTTTTGCTCTCCTTTATATAATGTAGAACAGATAAAAGCTGCTCTTCTTTTAATTGATTTTGTTTTTCGAGATATTTCGAAACTCGATTTATAGTTAAATCATCTTCGCGAACTTCATTAAATAATATAGTAGCGTCGTTGTTTTTTGATTTATAGTCGATGATTTCTTTTTCTTTCAGTTTTTCCAGAACTGCTGAAACCTGTTCTTCTGTATGTTGTGATTTTTTTGCAATCAGCGAAAGATTAAAAGGTGTTTTCATTTCATAAACGCCTGGATAAGTTCTGACGATTGCTAAAATAATTTCTTCATCATTCGGATTCAAACTCATATAACGAAGAACTTCTTTTGATTCGATTAAAAATTGCAAAGTGATTTTCTCAGAAAATTCTTGTGACATTGTGATAATTCCCTGCTGATTTAAAAACTGCAAAGCATTATAAGTTTTCAAAGTAGGGAAGTCGTATTTATGACAGAAATGATTTAGTTTAAACGAAAAAGAATCGTCTAAACCTTCGCCATAAGCAATCTGAAAATAATTGCAGAGTTTTACATACATCAACTTCAGGAACTTTTTATCCGGCAAAACGCTCAAAAATTGCTGTTCTGTTTGATTAGCATCAGAATTATTATAAAGTAAAACCGAAAATGCTTTTTCGCCATTTCGTCCCGCTCTTCCAGATTCCTGATAATAGTTTTCGATATTTTCAGGCAATTGCGTATGAATGACTGTTTTTACATTGTCTTTGTCGATTCCCATTCCAAACGCATTTGTGGCTACAATAACCTGCGCTTGTTCAGACATCCACAATTGCATGTTTTTGTCTTTTTCTTTCGCCGAAAGTCCACCGTGATAATAAGTCGCTTTAAAACCCAATGATTGTAATTGCGTCGACATATTCAAACACGATTTTCTATTTCGTACATATATAATAGAAGGTTGTGGATTTTTCTTGAGGATTTGTTCTGTGCGATACAGTTTATCTTCGACTTCGAAAACCATGTAAGCAATATTTTTTCTTTCAAAAGATTGCTGAAAAAGAATTGGATCCTTCAATCCTAATTCGGTTTTAATATCTTCAATAACTCTTGGAGTCGCAGTTGCGGTCAAAGCTAAAAATGGAATCTTAGGAAAGAACTTTTTAAGCTCAGAAATCTTTAAATACGCCGGACGAAAATCATGCCCCCATTGCGAAACACAATGCGCTTCGTCGATAGCGATTAAATTTATAGGTAGATTTTTAATGCGTTCCAATATCCAATCCGACTGAAGTCGTTCGGGAGAAAGATATAAAAACTTAAAATTTCCGTATTGGCAATTGTCCAGAAGATCAATTATTTCTTCCGTGTGAATTCCGCCTGTAAGCGCGATGGCTTTAATTTCTCGTTTCTGTAAATTCGCAACCTGATCTTTCATCAAAGCGACCAAAGGCGAAACAACCAAACATATACCTTCCTGCATCATTGCCGGAACCTGAAAACAAATGGATTTTCCACCGCCAGTTGGTAAAAGGGCAAAAGTATCCTGACCGCTTAAAACCGAGTCGATAATCTCCTCTTGCAGCGGTCTAAAACTGTCGTATTTCCAGTATTTTAAAAGAATTTCTTGCGCTTCTGGCATTGGTCATGTTTTAAAGTTAAAAAATTTAGAAATCAGTTTCTAGTTTTACAACTTTAAACATATGCCTAAATTTTATCTAAGATATAAAGAATTCTGTTCTCAACCGTATCTTTAGGCACTTCAATTAAGTCGTAACCGTATTTTTTATAGGTATCAACAAGGTGTTTTTGTATCGTTAATGCCTGTTCAAAATTCTCGTAGCGTTCAGTGTCGCTTTCGTAGATTTCTTCCCAAGGCGGTAAAATAAAAGTTTTTGAATATTTAAAATCGGCACAAGCCTTTACAAAACTCTCCGGATAATCATCGCCAATATAATCCATATAAGCAACAACATCAGGAATACCGCGATCTATAAAAACAACATCGTCAGATTCTTCAAGAGCATTTTTAAATTGGTTAATACGCCCTTCAAGCAACATTTCGCTAAACAATAAAGGCTGTTCCAAAAACAATTGTTCGATACCACGTTGTTGTGCTTCGAGCGTAACTTGTCTTGAAATTTCAGGGTAACAGCAGTAGCCACGAGCTACCAATTCGTTGATAAGAGTAGATTTTCCCGTTCCCGGGCCACCAATGAGAACTATGATTTGTTTTTGCACTTTCTAAAAATAAAGCGCAAATTTACCTAAACTTATTGGTATTTAAAAAGATTATTTTGCCTTGAGCGAATGATTTCGCAATTTTAGGAAATATCCGGAGGTTTCGGGACCTGCTGTTCACTGTAATCTTTTGCTTTTTAAAGAAAAAAGCAAAAGGATTTCTCCCGAAGCTTCGGGACCATCAGGGCTAATTAGGAGAAATGGTTTTGTTTTTGGAATGATTTTTAAGATTGTGTTAAATTTTCATGTAAACTGGACTAAAGTCCAGCTCTACAAAATAAATCATTCCTTCGGAATTGAGAAAAGAGCCGCAGGTTCGGCAAATATTGTAGGGCTGGACTTTAGTCCAGTTTAGATAAAGAATATATTATACAGTATCAATTTAAGATTGTAATTATTCGCAAAACAGGTATTTACCAGAATCCGCACCTTTTTTATCCGAAGGAATAATAATATGCGATTCAAATCTCTTTCCTTTCAAAACATCATTTACAAAATCCAGAACATATTGTTGTCCTTGATGGAAAAGATAACCAGAGAATTCATGTCCGCCGCCACAAAAAGTAATCAGTTCAATATCTTTATTAAGATCCTTCATTTGGTTATAAACGGCGTAAGATCCAAAAAGAATCAACCAACCTGAAGCATTTGTTGGACAAGAACGATGAGAGCCGGCAGAATATGGAACAGTTTGATCATTATTTCCGTGCGCCAATAACATATGAATAGCTTTTTCTTTTGTGATTAAATTAATATCCTGAATTGCTCCGGAACCTCCGATAAAACCGGCATATTTGAAGTTTTCCGGTAAATTGTTTTTGTATAAATTCATTAGTTTATAATCCCAAAATGAAGCTTGAAAACCAATTTCGGCACCTGCACTAATTCCGGAAATAAATATTTTTGAAGCATCAAGATTGTATTTATTTGCATTTTCAATTAAAAACGAAGTCGCTTGCCACATATCGCTCACACCAATCTGGATTGCTTTTATTTTTTCGGTTACAGTTCCTTTACAGCCAAAATCTTTTCCCTTCATATATAAACTGTACGAAATACTTGCGACAGCGTAACCGTTTTTTGCCATAAACATTCCAAAATCTTTTTCGCTAGTACGTTCTCCGCCAGAAAATCCTCCGCCGAAAGCGAAAATGATTAACGGAATTTTTTCATTTGTTTTTTCTGTGGTAAATACAAATCCAGATCCAGTTTGATAGTATCATTCTGAAAATAAGTCATTGTTTTTATTTCCTGTGCCTGAATATTTTGAAAAGTGAGAATAGTAAAAAGGAAGATGATGATTTTTTTCATGGAATTGTGTTTTAATCTCGTAAAGTCGCAGAGTCGCAAAGAAAACGTTCTAAGTTTAAAAACTTTGCGACTCTGCGACTTTGCGAGAGATTTCGTTGCATTCTTTTCTCAAATATAAGAGGAAATTTGACAAAGGAATAAAGTTACAACGCTTTTTTCTTTGCTGCTTTAAAACAAAGTTTTAAGCCTGAAAAAAATCTAAAATCTAAAATCTAAAATCTGAAATCAAAACCGTATATTTGCGTTTATTTTTAATTACGAATGGAGAACGATAAAGAAAAAAACACCGCCGAATTTTACGAAAGATTAAAGGTTGAGTTAGATAATTCAAATACTTGGCCAGCAGAATACTTGTATAAATTCATTGTGCCTACAGTAGACGATAATGTAGAGCGAGTTGAAAAAGCTTTTGACAGCATGGGCGCGGTTATTAAAACTACAAAATCGAAAACAGGTAAATTTACCAGTGTTTCTGTAGATGTTACCATGCATAGTGCTGACGAAGTGATTGGCAAATACAAAGAAGTTTCTACCATAGAAGGTATAGTTTCATTATAACTTATGAACGAAAAATATAAAAAAGAAGTCGCGAATGATGTTGTTTTTAATTTAGAATATAATTCTGAAAGACAACGTTTAATCATTCCAGAATATGGTCGTCATTTGCAAAAACTGATCGATCAGGCTACTCATATTGAAGATGCTGAAACGCGCAACAAAGCTGCGAAATACATCATTCAGGTTATGGGAAGTTTGAATCCTCATTTGCGTGATGTGCCGGATTTTCAACACAAATTATGGGATCAGCTTTTTATTATGTCTGATTTTAAATTAGATGTAGAATCTCCATATCCAATTCCGTCTCGTGATGTATTGCAGCTAAAACCAGATGTATTACAATATCCACAAAACTTCCCTAAATACAGATTTTATGGTAATAACATCAAATATATGATTGATGTTGCCAATAAATGGCAGGAAGGCGAAATGAAAAATGCATTGGTATTGGTAATCGCCAATCATATGAAAAAGTCCTATTTAAGCTGGAATAAAGACACGGTAAAAGACGATGTTATTTTTGAACATTTATATGAATTGTCTGGAGGAAAAATCAATTTGTTGCAAAGCACAGAAGAGCTTTTAAACACAACTGATTTATTGCGTACAAACAAACGTATGTCAAACAAAATTACACCACCGGGACAACCGAAAATTCAAAGTAACAAAAACAATAAAGGTCCGGGGAAACCAAAACCTTTTCAGAAAAATAATCAAAAGTAAATAAAGAAAGGAGCTAAGATGCTAAGGAACTAAGATGCTAAGATATTTAGCTTAGAACCTCAGAATCTCAGAACCTCAGAACCTAAAAGAGATCTATGGGAATTTTTAAAATCGAAGGAGGAACTCCTTTAAAAGGAGAAATCACTCCGCAAGGAGCAAAAAATGAGGCGTTACAAATTTTATGCGCCGTGCTTCTAACGGGGGATAAAGTGAAAATTAATAATATTCCCGATATTATTGACATCAATAAATTAATCACATTGTTGGGTAATTTAGGAGTAAAAATTCAACGCAATGAACCGGGTTCGATTACGTTTCAGGCAGATGAAGTTAATGTTGGATATTTAGAAACCGAAGCTTTCAAAAAAGAAGGTGGAGCGCTTCGTGGTTCTATTATGATTGTTGGACCATTATTGGCACGTTTCGGAAAAGGATATATTCCAAAACCGGGAGGAGATAAAATTGGTCGTCGTAGATTAGACACACACTTTGAAGGTTTTATTAACCTTGGAGCAAAATTCAGATACAATAGAGAAGATCACTTTTACGGAGTAGAATCTCCAGAAGGCGGACTTACAGGAACAGATATGTTGCTTGATGAAGCATCAGTTACCGGAACAGCAAACATTGTTATGGCTGCAGTTTTGGCAAAAGGAACAACAACAGTTTACAATGCAGCTTGCGAGCCTTACTTGCAACAATTGTGTAAAATGTTGAACTCTATGGGAGCTAAAATCACCGGAGTTGGTTCAAATTTATTGACTATCGAAGGTGTTGAAAGCCTTGGAGGTTGCGAGCACACAATTCTTCCAGATATGATCGAAATTGGTTCTTGGATTGGTCTTGCGGCTATGACAAAAAGCGAAATCACGATCAAAAATGTAAGTTGGGAAAACTTAGGTTTGATTCCAAATACATTTAGAAAATTAGGTATTACGATCGAGAAACGCGGAGATGATATTTACATTCCTGCTCACAAAGACGGTTACGAAGTAAAAACTGATATTGATGGTTCTATCTTAACAATTGCAGATGCACCTTGGCCAGGATTTACGCCTGACTTATTGAGTATCGTTTTGGTTGTGGCAACACAAGCAAAAGGTGATGTTTTGATTCACCAAAAAATGTTCGAAAGCCGTTTGTTTTTCGTAGATAAATTAATTGATATGGGAGCAAAAATTATGTTATGTGATCCGCACAGAGCTGTGGTTATGGGACATAATTTCGAATCTCAACTAAAAGCAACAACAATGTCATCACCGGATATTCGCGCTGGTATTTCATTATTAATTGCAGCACTTTCAGCAAAAGGAACAAGTACAATTCAAAATATAGAACAAATTGACCGTGGATACGAGCGTATCGACGAACGTTTAAGAGCAATTGGTGCAAAAATCGTGAGAGCGTAAATAAAATCTCATAATGACAGATGAACAAAAAGCTGTAAAAGCTACTATATTCAGTATAGTTGGAAACACCTGCTTAGCCTTGATAAAAGGCTTGGCAGGTTTTTTTGGCAATTCTTACGCCTTAATTGCAGATGCGATAGAATCGACTGCAGATATATTTTCGTCCTGTTTGGTTTTATTCGGAATCAAGTATTCTAATAAACCTGCAGATGAAAATCATCCTTATGGACACGGACGTGCAGAACCTTTAATTACTTTTTTGGTTGTTGGATTTTTAATTACTTCAGCAACTATTATTGGTTATGAAAGTATTGCCAACATTCAAACACCACACGGATTACCAAAATCATGGACTTTATATATTCTGGGCGCAATTATTGTCTGGAAAGAATATTCATATCGTTTGGTAATGAAACGTAGCAGAGAGACTAATAGTTCTTCCCTTGCAGCAGATGCCTGGCACCATCGTAGTGATGCAATTACTTCGATAGCAGCATTTATCGGGATTTCGATCGCGCTGATTATGGGCAAAGGTTATGAATCTGCAGATGATTGGGCGGCACTTTTTGCTGCTTTTTTTATCTTATATAATAGCTATAAAATATTCAGACCTGCGCTTGGCGAAATCATGGATGAGAATTTAAATGATGATTTGGTCGAAGAAATTAGAGTGGTCGCCTTGACAGTTGAAGGTATTCTGGGAACCGAGAAATGTTTTATTCGTAAAGCGGGAATGAAATATCATGTTGATCTTCACGCTATAGTTTCAGCCGAAATATCAGTGAAAGTAGGACACGATTTGTCTCACAAACTTCAAGATAAATTAAAAGAAAAAATACCTCAATTAGGAAATGTCCTGATTCATATCGAGCCAGATGATTATCACTAAAAGAAGGTACAAAGGTTCAAAGGTACTGAGGTGCTAAGGTTTCTATTCTTTGTGAATCTTTGTTAAAGTTTTAAATTTAAAAATCCGTTTATTCTTTAAGAGAGTAAACGGATTTTTTTATTGATATAATTGTTAGTTTGAGCGTTCTAATTCTTTGGGAGAGACCCCAAAAAGAATTTTAACTTAGAAACTTAGCAACTCAGAACCTTAGTAACTTAATCTAACACATTCAAAATCTTCAAGCCAAACACAACGCCATTTTGTTGGATTCCGCCTTGATAAGAATGAACATAATCTACTCTGAAGAATTTAAACTTTCCAAAACCCAGATTATCCAAACCAACAGTAAATTCAGAATAGGGCTTTCTGTCTGGAATAGCAAGGGAATGAAATCCTAAATTCATTGTAGATTTCAAGAGATTCAACAACGGAATTTTATTCATAATAAATCCCGTGTCGTTGTGCTCTAAATGCATTTCAAAATAGCTGTCATTTGTACTATTGGCATAATATGGCATTAAGTTAAAAACATTCAGATAACGATCAGTTGTTCCAATATGAGTCTGGTTTCCGTTAAAATGTCTGTAATCTATGAAAGAAATATTTTCGGCATTGAAGAATTTTCCACCTCTAAAATTCATTCCAAGAATTCCTTTATTTCCTAACGATAAGTCATATTGAACAGAAGCGCCAATTCTTACGAATTCATATTTTTTCTCACTAGCGGCAAAAGCTTTTTCAAAAGCTAAAAAGAGCGTTGGATATTTATCATTTTTAAAATTATATCTTCCGTCAGGACGAGAAATATATTTATTTCCAAAATTAATTCGCGCCGATAAAGCTGCTTTAAACAAGTGATGCGGATCAAAAGCCGGAGTTACAAAGTCATTTGGAGCCAACGGATTGTTTGAAGAATAGATATCGTCTCTTTTAAAGAACGAATAATCCGTAGTATTAAAAAGAGGTTTTCGCTGCTCATAACCAACTTTAGCATTCAAATTTACTCCGTTTGCAACGTCTTGCGAATAATTGATCTGAGCAAATTCTAAATTGTAAAGTTTCATGTAATTGTCTTTGAAAAACAATGAACTTATAGAATTGACAAAGTTGCTTATTGGTTGAGCACTATTAAATTGAGCGACTTTTGTTCCGCCTGAAGCCCAAATTGTAGCATAATTTATATTATTGAATTTGTGACTGAACTCGCCCGTAACACGAAAACGCTCATCAGAGAAACCGTAATTAAAAGTTGTACTTATAGAAGTAGATGTTCCTTTTTCTTCATTCCATTTTTTAAATGAAAAACCAGAATCAAGATTAAATCCTTGAACGGTATTAAAACTTAAAGACGAAAGATTCAATAAACCTTTATATTCAAAAGAGTGTTTCTTGAAAGTATTTTTATATTCATAACCCATTATGATGTCCGTAACTTTAAACTTATTGTTTTTGGCATCTATCGAATCAGTGTATTTCTGGGATTTTCTAATGGTTTGTAAGCTGTCTTTTTTAGTATAATCATTGCTTTCCTCAATTGTCAAAGGAATTGGACGGATTTGATTCCAAAAAGCATCATCTTTTTTATTTGCGTCAGTTTCAAAAGCTACGATTTCATTTCCAAAAGTTTTCTTTTCGAAAGAAGCCGGAAATTCATAATTCGAATAAACATAATTGAATTTTCCGGAGAACTTTACTCCAAAAGCACCTGCATTAAAAGAAAGAGTTTGAGCGTTTTTTGACCAGATTTTATTTTTTACATTATAACTAAAGCTCTGTTTTAGATTCATTACTTCAGTAAATTCGTTTTTCATTCGATAACCTTTTATGTCTAAATCGACAGCATAAATTGCAAAACTATCATCAACAATGTAAATGTAACCTTCGAAAACTGGTTCTTTATCGCGTTTTGGTGTTACTTTTATTTTATAAATCTGTTGATTATTATCGTCAAAAAAAGTTCCTTCAAGTTTGTATTTGTAGTAATTGAAGGCATTATCAGCGATAGGAGAGATGAGGTTAATGTTGAATTCTAATGTGTTGTCATAGAAATCATAAGTAGATAAAGTGGCAGTATTATAACTGAATCCTTTATTGTTTCCAGAAATTTTAGAAGCAATGATTTTCTCTTTTAGTTTTCCGGGTTTTTCAAAAGATATCTTAGAAATTGTCTCTGATAAATATAAAATACCTGTTCCGGTTGAATCTAAATTTGAAGCCATTTCGTCGCCGATATCTACTTTCATTCCCATTATTTTCTTAGGAAGATCTTTTATCTTGAACATTCCTTTCGAATAAAAATCAGCGATGTATCGTGCCGTTTTTTCAGAATTGTCTTTTTTGTTTGCTATTGCACTTTTTATAATTGCGTTGGCAGGATTATTTTTGGGATCAATTACGACTTCATTTAATGCAAAGCTTTCTTCCTGCATTACAATGTTCAATGTAACTGTTTTTGAATCTGACGAAACGGTTGATTTTTGAGTTTTAAAACCCAGGTATTGAAAAACTATTTTGTTTTTACCAATCTCTTTTACATTCAGTTGATATTTTCCCTGTTCGTTAGAAGTTGTTCCGGTATAAGTGTTTTCTTCAAAAACTGAAACAAAAGGCAATGGATTTCCTTTATCGTCGGTTATTGTTCCTTTGATTTGTGCAAAGTTTGAAATCGAAAAAAATAAAAAGGCTGATAAAATAAAGTTTCTCATGGAAGTGGTTTCTCTAACAAAAATAGAATAAGTTAAAAATGAGCTTATTAAAAATTTGTTAAAAAAAGACTTACAAGAAAGATTGAATTGCTAAATCATAACTTTTTAAACCGAAACCTAAAATAACACCTTTTGCATTTCCGGACAAATAAGATTGATGTCTGAAACTTTCGCGTGCATAAGTATTCGAAATATGAACTTCGATAACCGGAGTTGTAACCGCTTTTATAGCATCGCCTAAACCTATAGAAGTATGCGTGTAGGCGCCTGCATTTAGAATAATACCATCAAAAGTAAAACCGCATTCCTGAATTTTTCCTATCAATTCGCCTTCAATATTGCTTTGATAATAGGAAAGTTCGATGTTTGGGTATTTTTGCTTCAACGTTTCAAAGTAATCTTCAAAGGTTTGGCTTCCGTAAACTTCTGGTTCTCTTTTTCCTAAAAGATTCAAATTGGGTCCGTTGATAATGCAGATTTTCATATTTTGATTTTAATTATAAGTGATGTGAATTCATTTTACATTTTACTGAAAACATTTCACTAAAGTGTAAAAATAAAAAAACCGTTCTAATTAATAGAACGGTTTTTAGAAAAGTATGTGATTTTATTTTTAGAACATATATCCAGCTGAAAGTTGGAATACAGAGTTCTTATAGTCAGCTTCTTTTGAAATTTCTGTCAAACCTATTCCGTAACGAGCTTGAACAAAAAGACCTCCAACTACTTTTAGTCCAAGACCTGCATTAAGAGAGAAGTCAAATGTTTTTGGATCTGCAACATCAAATTCTTTTTTATTGCTTACCAGGAATGAAGCCTGTGGTCCAAGTTCTAAGCTAAGTGATTTAGTCATATAGATTTTTGCCATTACTGGAATAGCGATATAACCCATTTCATTTTTAAATTCTGAAACAGCATTTTTATAAGTTGCTCCTTGTGTAGTATACAAAAGTTCTGGCTGGATCGAGAATTTTTCTAATAATTTAAGTTCTGCAACAAGACCTGCATGGTAACTTGTAATTCCTTCTTTGTCTACAGAAATTCCATTAAAACTAGAACCTCCTGTTTGGTTAGCAAAGTTAACCCCCGCTTTAACCCCGATTTGTACAAATTGTGCTTGGATTGTAGCTGATGTTGCGATGAACAATACAGCTGCTAAAATTATTTTTTTCATAAAAATGTTTTTAAAATGTGGTATTTTTTAAATGTTATCTATTATTCAAAACTACAGAATTAGGAATTTATTGTTTTATATTTTGGTTTAAATAATTACTAAATTTCTCATGTTTTTATATTTTGGTATGGTAAAAGGCTCTTTTTAAGAAAGTTGCTATTGTTGTTTTTTACAATAAAAACTTTATATTTAGTACGAAAAATATTTCATATAAGTTTTATGAGTAATTTATTTTGGTAAGTTTATTTTTATGTTTATTGCTTTTGGCTTAGCTGGTAATCACTATGTAATTAAGGTATTCGATTGTTATAAATTGTGTTTTTTATAGGGTTAATAATTAGATGTTACGTTTCATTTTGTAGGTGTTTTAGTTTATATATTATTTTATTTAATAAAACAATAGGTGATTTTTAATAAGGATATTTTTATATTTGAGAATTAATTTAAACCAAAATAAAAAGAATGAAAAGAATTATTTTATCTACAATCGCTGTTATGACGTTTGGTTTTGCAAATGCTCAAGTCGGACATTTTAAAGTTGGAGCACACGTTGGTTTGCCATTAGGAAACACTTCTGATTTGTTTTCTGTAAACTTAGGTGCTGATGTTTCTTATTTGTGGAATGTAGCTGATAAGTTTAGCGCGGGAGTAACTACAGGTTACACAACATACATAGGTAAAGATTATACTGCTTATATTGGAAATGTTGCCTATGAAATGATTAGAAGTACTAATCAAAGTTTTATTCCAGTTGCCGGAACTGCACAATATTCAATTGCAGATAATTTTTTTATTGGAGCAGATTTAGGTTATGCAATAAATGTTGACGGAGATATAGACGGAGGATTTTTATATCAGCCAAAATTTGGTTTCCAGACTAAAAAAATTGAAGTATATACTTCGTACAAAGGAATTTCGAACAATGGAACTCTTTCTTGTGTAAACTTGGGATTCAATTATAAATTCGATTAATAAATATTTTTTTGAGCCTTATTTAAAATATACAGAAGTTCTATAATAATTTATTGATCTTTTGAAAACTAATAGGTTAGCTTTATTTAAATATGTTGAAAGCTTTAGATACTGCTATATTTGTTAAAATAAAAATTAATTTTTATTAAGTATATTTTTATATTTGACTATTATAACCCTTAAACAAATTGTAATGAAAAGAATTATTTTAGCTGCAATGGCAGTAATGGTATTTGGCTTTGCTAATGCACAAAAAACTAGATTTGGAGTAAAAGGAGGTTTAAATATTTCAACTGTAGTTGGAGGAGATGTTGATGATACTAAATCTTTGATAGGTTTCCACGTTGGAGGTTTTGCAGAAATTCATGTTGTTGAGAAATTTTTTATTCAACCAGAACTTTTGTTTTCTACTCAAGGTACTAAAGTTGAAGGTCCTTTTGGAAATGATGGTGATGTCAAACTGAATTATTTGAATATTCCAGTATTGGCGAAGTATTATTTTATTGAAAATAAATTTAGTGTTGAAGCGGGTCCACAATTAGGTATTTTATTGTCAGCAAAAGCAGAAGGTGACGATATTAAAGATTTTACCAGATCAACAGATCTTGGCTTTAATATAGGAGCTGGATATAATTTTACTGATAATCTTTCAGTAGGTCTTCGCTATACTATCGGTTTATCTCCTCTTTCTGATAAAGATATCGATAATGCAGATGATTATTATGATAGTGCAAAAAATAGTAACCTAGCGTTATCTCTAGCGTATAAATTCTAATTTGTCGTCAAAAATATTTTAAAACCTTCCTAAATGAGGAGGGTTTTTTTATGGACAAATAGTATATTTTATTAATTATATAAAAAAGAAATGAAAAGAATTATTTTAGCTGCAATGGCAGTAATGGTATTTGGATTTGTTAATGCACAAAAAACTAGATTTGGAGTAAAAGGAGGTCTTAACGTTACGACTTTTGCCGAGGGATATAATTATAATGCTAAATCTTTAGTTGGTTTTCAGGTTGGAGGTTTTGCTGAAATTAAAGTTATTGAAAGATTGGCTATTCAACCAGAGGTTTTATTTTCTACTCAAGGCGCTAAACAGGAATTAGGTATGACTAAGTTTGATAGTAAATTGAATTACATAAATGTTCCAGTTTTGGCTAAATTTTATATCACAAAACAATTTACAGTTGAAGCAGGTCCACAATTAGGATTTTTAGTATCAGCGAAACAAGATGGTCACGATGCAAAAGACGGTTATAAGTCTGTAGACACAGGATTCAATTTTGGTGCAGGATATAATTTTACTGATAATGTTTCTGTGAATCTTCGTTATACTTTAGGTTTATCAAATATTGGAGATTATGATGCTAAAGATTTTAATGAATATATTGATAGTCCAAAAAACAGTGTTTTAGCTTTAACATTAGGATATAAGTTCTAATCACTTGTTGTAAATATTTTAAAAAGACCTTCCCTTAATCAGGAAGGTTTTTTTATTTGTTTTGTATGATGTTGAAAACTAATTACATAAGTAGACTTAGTTTAAGATAAATCTTTATATTTGTATAGGAATATTCTGTTATTTTGATATTGTGTTTTTCTTTAATTTTAATTTATAAGGGATGAAAAGAATTATTTTGACAATTGTGGTATGTATAGTATTTGGATTTGCTAACGCTCAGTCAACTAGATTTGGAATAAAAGCCGGACTGAATGTCTCAAACTTTACAGGTTATGAGGAAGATGTTAAGTCTTTAATTGGTTTTCATGTTGGAGGTTTTGCAGAAATAAAGGTTGCTAAAAAATTTGCAATTCAGCCTGAATTTCTGTTTTCTACACAAGGAACAACAATTGAAGGTTTCGACGGAGATTCTAATACTACCGTCAAAGTGAATTATTTAAATATTCCGGTTTTAGCTAAATATTACATAACAGATGCATTTTCTGTTGAAGCGGGACCGCAAATTGGTTTTTTACTATCGGCAAAAGCCAGAGGCGAAGACATTAGTGATCTTTATAAATCAACAGATTTTGGTTTCAATTTAGGATGTGGATATAATTTTACAGAAGATATCTCTGTAGGCGTGCGTTACACAATTGGTTTAACAGATGTTAATGATAATTCTGATGAATCTCAATATCCTGATTTGTATAATGCAAGTTTTAAAAACAGTAATTTTGCATTGTCTTTGGCGTACAAATTCTAGTATTTGATAAAATATTTTTAAAACCTTCCCTTAATCAGGAAGGTTTTTTTATGTATTATGTTGATGATAGTGGTGAATGAATGGGATTTAGTAAGATAACGGCTCTAATTACTGCTTTATTTGTTAAAATACAACTAATTATTTAATAAGTATATTTTTATATTTGACCATTAATTAACCAAAAATAAAACAATGAAAAAAATTATTATGACTGCTGTGGCAGTTATGGCATTTGCTTTTACAAATGCTCAAGAAGTGAAATTTGGAATAAAAGGTGCAGTTTCTCTTAGTACACAAACCGGTGATGTTGAAAACGCTTCTTCTAAAGTTGGATTTCAGGCAGGGGCCTTTGCAGAAATAAAAATTACGGATAAATTTTTTATTCAACCAGAGGTTTTGTATTCTGCTCAAGGAGTAAAAGAAAAGGGTGATTTTGAATATAATAATAATGTCTATCCAGCAGAATTGAATACTAAGTTAGGATATATTAATGTTCCGGTAATGGCAAAGTATTATGTAGCTGAGAAATTTAATTTGGAGGCTGGTCCGCAAATTGGTATTTTAGTGAGTGCTAAAGGTGAGGCAACAATTTTAGGACACTCAGAAGAGGGAGATATTAAGGATAATTATAAAACTATTGATTTAGGATTGAATCTGGGAGCTGGATACGATTTTACTGAAAATTTATCAGCTGGACTTCGTTATACTTTGGGGTTGTCTAATGTAGCTGGAGATGACTTTGATGATAATGTTAATGCGAAAAACAGTGTTTTTGCATTATCTCTAGGATATAAATTCTAGTTTTTTAATTGAAAAATATTTAAAACCTTCCCTTAATCAGGAAGGTTTTTTTATGCCCAAAAAATGTTTTACTTTGTAGATATGAACTGGAACCGATACATAAAAGATTATCAATCGTATTTGCGAATTGAAAGAGGTTTGTCTAAAAATACAATCGAAAACTATGGTTTTGATATTGAGCGATTATGTCTTTTTTTAGATACAAATCAAATAGAAGTTTCGCCTTTAAAAATTACTGATGAAACTGTTCAGCAATTTATATATTCCGTTTCTAAGGAAGTAAATCCGCGTTCGCAAGCGCGTATTATTTCGGGATTGAAAAGCTTTTTTAATTATCTGGTTTTTGAAGATTATAGAAATGATAATCCGCTGGAATTAATTGAAACTCCAAAAACGGGCAGAAAATTACCGGATACTTTATCTGTCACTGAAATTGATGCACTTATTGCTGCAATTGATTTAAGTAAAAATGAAGGAGAACGAAACCGAGCAATGTTGGAAGCTTTATACGGTTGCGGACTTCGGGTTTCGGAGTTGGTTTCGCTTAAAATTTCAGATCTGTTTTTTGACGAAGGATTCATAAAAATTACCGGAAAAGGGAATAAAGAACGTTTTGTTCCTATTGGTAAATTGACCCAGAAATACATAGAAATTTATCAAAAGGAAGTCAGAGTAAATCTGAATATTAAAAAAGGTTGCGAAGATACTTTGTTTTTAAACCGAAGAGGTAATCAACTTACTCGTGCAATGGTATTTACAATCATAAAAGATTTGGCGGTAAAAATAGGTTTGCATAAAAGTATTAGTCCGCATACTTTGCGACATTCATTTGCGACGCATTTACTTGAAAATGGAGCTGACTTAAGATCTATCCAATTAATGTTGGGACACGAATCGATAACAACTACAGAAATCTATGTGCATTTAGACAGGAGATTTTTAAAAGAAGTAATGCATTCTTTTCATCCAAGAAAATAATTTTTTGGCTAGAGTCCTGATTTTTAAAGCAAAAATTAATATATTGTATATTATTTTCTACTAAAAGCACATAAGACCGACAAACGGCACTTTTATTGTTTTAAATGTTATTGATCATTCAATTTAAGTAAAAATAAGTAGCATATGGTTTTTGATTTATATGAAAATGAGGATTGCTTAGAGGTGAATAATTTTTACAAAAAATTGTTTGCTGAGATGCCTGATTTGTTATTTCAGTTTGTTGTTGACACCGATAACAATTATACTTTTCCGCTAGTTAGTAAATCTGCTGATGAAATTTTTGAATTTACGGCAAGTGAATTCAACAACGACATTAAGTTTATTATTTACGAAAGAGTTTTTCTTCAGGATCGTGAAGCATTTTTTCAATCTTTAGTTAAAGCGCGTAAAGAAATAAAACCCTGGGATATTGAATTTCGCGCTGTTTTACCAAAAAAAGGTTTACGCTGGTTTAAGATTTCCGCAAAAACGGAGCAATCTGATGATGGCAGAGTTAGTTTCTATGGACACGTTTCGGATATTACCGAATTAAAAGATAAAGAAGAAAAGCTGCGAATTTCAGAAGAACGATTTCAATTTGCACTTGATGCTTCTACAGCTGGAATTTGGGATTGGGATATGGTTACCAATAATGTTTTCTATTCGTCTTTGTCACTAAAAATATTGGAACTTGATTCTGCAGATATTTTTGATGATCCGGAACGATGGGATAAAATTGTGCATCCGGATGATCTTCCCAAATACTATTCGGACATACAAGAGCATTTTGATAATAAGATCCCTTATTACGAAAACTATCATCGTGTAATGACTTCGAGCGGAAATTATAAATGGATTTTAGACCGTGGAAAAGTTATTAAACGAGATGAAAATGGTAAGCCATTACGTGTAATTGGAACTCATACAGATGTTTCTTTGCAAAAAGAAAAAGAATTAGAATTGATAAAAACGATGAAATTGTACAGCGATCAAAATAGTAGATTGTTGAATTTTTCGCATATCGTTTCACATAATTTAAATACGCAGGCAGGAAATATAAAGTCGATTTTAGATTTTATTGATGCTGATGGTGATAAAGAAACCGTAAGTGAAATGTTGGAGCATTTGCGAACAGTTTCTAATGATTTAAATGATACGATTTCTAATTTAACACAAATCGTAAAAACGCAGAGTAATATTAATATTGCTGTCGTTCCTTTGAAGCTTTGTGAATACATCGAGAAAACAATTTCGACAATCAAAGGTTACGATAAACAAACTAAAGTTACGATTGTAAATAATGTCCCTCAATATTTGACAATTAATTTTAATCCTGCTTATCTGGAAAGTGTTTTGTTAAACTTTACTACAAACGCTATAAAGTATGCACATCCGGATCGCGATCCAATAATAGTTTTTGATTTTTCGATCGAACCTGAAGGTTATAAATCATTAAAAATTACAGACAATGGTTTAGGAATCGATTTGGCTGTTTACGGTGATTTATTATTCGGAATGTATAAAACTTTTCATAAACATCAGGAAGCACGAGGAATCGGCTTGTATATTACCAGAAATCAAATTGAAGCGATGAAAGGAAGTATTTCTGTAGAAAGTGAAGTAGGAGTGGGAACAAGCTTTAAAATTGTCTTTAACGATCTTTAAATGAATTTGGCATAAATAAAAAAGGCTATCGTTATGATAGCCTTTTTTATTTTATAATATGTTGAGATTACTTAGCGATATTAACTGCTCTGGTTTCTCTAATTACAGTAACTTTTACCTGACCTGGATAAGTCATTTCAGTTTGGATTTTTTGTGAAATTTCGAAAGATAGGTTTGCAGCGTTATCATCAGAAACTTTTTCGCTTTCTACGATTACACGAAGTTCTCTACCAGCCTGAATTGCGTATGCATTTTTTACACCGCTAAATCCGTAAGCAACTTCTTCAAGATCTTTCAAACGCTGAATGTATGAATCCAACACCTGACGTCTTGCGCCTGGTCTTGCACCTGAAATAGCATCACAAACCTGAACGATTGGAGAAAGTAATGATTTCATTTCGATCTCATCGTGGTGAGCTCCAATTGCATTACAAACTTCTTCTTTTTCACCATATTTCTCAGCCCATTGCATACCTAATAATGCGTGTGGTAAATCGCTTTCAGTATCTGGCACTTTACCAATATCATGAAGTAAACCAGCTCTTTTTGCCAATTTTACATTCAAACCTAATTCGGCAGCCATGATACCACAAAGTTTAGAAACCTCTCTTGAGTGTTGCAATAAGTTTTGTCCGTAAGATGAACGGTATTTCATTCTACCAACAACTTTAATTAATTCAGGGTGTAAACCGTGAATTCCTAAGTCGATTACAGTACGTTTACCAACTTCGATAATTTCATCGTCGATTTGTTTCGCTGTTTTAGCAACAACTTCTTCAATTCTCGCTGGGTGAATACGTCCGTCAGTTACTAATTTGTGCAATGACAAACGAGCAATTTCTCTACGAACAGGATCAAAACAAGATAGAATAATAGCTTCCGGTGTATCATCAACAATGATTTCTACTCCGGTTGCAGCTTCAAGAGCTCTAATGTTACGACCTTCACGACCAATAATTCTACCTTTTACATCATCAGATTCAATGTTAAATACTGAAACGCAATTTTCAACCGCTTCCTCAGTTCCAACTCTCTGGATTGTATTGATGATAATTTTCTTAGCTTCTTGTTGCGCAGTAAGTTTTGCCTCTTCAATTGTATCCTGAATATGAGACATTGCTTTACTTTTAGCTTCAGCTTTTAAACCTTCAACTAATTGTTCTTTTGCTTCTTCAGCAGAAAGTCCTGAAATTACTTCAAGTTGTTGCAGTTGACTTTTGTGTAATTTGTCTACTTCAGCTTGTTTTTTGTCTAAAACTTCAATTTTATTATTGTATTCATTTGTTTTAGCTTCAAAATCGTCATTTACTTTTTTGGCTTTCGAAAGTTCATTTGAAATCTGAGATTCTTTGTCACGCACTCTTTTTTCTACTTCAGCTACTTTTTTATCTCTAGCTAAAATAACTTGTTCGTGCTCTGATTTTAATTCGATAAAACGCTCTTTTGCTTGAAGGATTTTATCTTTTTTGATATTTTCTGCTTCTAAATTAGCGTCTTTTAAAATGGAAGAGGCTTCTTTCTTTGCGTTTTTAATTAAATTAGAAATATTGCTTTTTTCGATGATTTTAGCGATTGCAAATCCTGCTGCAATCCCCACAATCCCTGAAATAATGATCGTTATTATGTCCATGTTTGTTAAAATTTATATATAAAAAAGCCTACATTAATTGCTTGAATAAACTCGTAAAGACAAGTTTTGAGCTAACTCACTGTTCAAGTTTCCCAGTCGAAGCAGGGCATACTATAGTAGCGACGATTTGCTCATTCTAAATTGTTAGTGTTGAGTTTACCAATTGTGAACTAATGTAGGCAGTATCTTAGTTTCTGTAAAGAACGTTTAATTTTCGAGATATTGATCTAATAGCGAATTTAATCTTTTAATTCTTTCGATAGTTTCTTCACCATCGATTGCATTATCAATCTGTTTTTGTTCTACTTGTGATGCAAATTGCAAGGCACACATAGCCAGAACATCTTGTTTGTCACGAACCGCGTAACTTTCTTCGAATTGCTTGATCATAGCATCAATTTTCTTAGAAGCACTTCTAAGTCCTTCTTCCTGAGATGGTTCTACCGTTAATGGATAGACTCTGTCTGCGATTGATATTTTAATTCTAAGCTTTCCGTCCATGTCTTTCTAATCTGATAGTTGTGCTATACAGTAATCAATTTCGCGAATTAATGAATTTATTTTAAGCTTTGTCTCTCTCTTGTTATTGTCGCTGCCGAGCAACGAATTGGCTATTTTAAGTGTATCATATTGCTTCTTCAAAGCCTCCATTTCTTCAGATTGTTTCTGGATAATTTGCGCAGCTTTGGCTAGTTCTAATCTTAAAACCTGATTGTTTTTTTCTAGGGCCTTTGATTTCTCAAAAAGCTTTTCGACTTTATATTCAAGAGTATCAATTATTTCTGCAATTACACTCATTATAAATCCTATTCATTACTTAATCATACAAAGTTAGTATTCCTTTTTATTAATGCAATTTTTTATCGATTTTTTTACATTAAAAATAATCAAACAAATGAAATTCAATTAATTGTATTTTTGTAGCTTTTTACTCGTTTTTAGGAGCTAATTTCTTTATCTTAGCAAAAATGTTGCCTTATGAGATTATCACTGCTTGCCCTGTTTTTTACTAATTTTATTTTCGCTCAAACCCAATATCCGAAGGATTATTTTCGTCCGCCGCTTGATATTCCAATGCAGCTTTCGGGGAATTTTGGGGAATTAAGACCGAATCATTTTCACGCCGGTTTTGATTTAAAAACAAACCAAAGAGAAGGATTAAATGTTTACGCAATTGCAGATGGTTACGTTTCGAGAATCAAAATTTCTACTTTCGGAAACGGAAAATGCATTTATATTACACATCCAAATGGCTACACTTCGGTTTATGGACATTTGCAAACTACAGTTGGTCCAATTCAGGATTATGTCAAAAAAACACATTACAAAGAGAAGGCTTACGAAATCGAAATGTTTCTAAAGCCAGATGAATTACAAGTTACAAAAGGTCAACTAATTGCGCTTTCCGGAAATACAGGTTCTTCTGAAGGACCGCATTTACATTTTGAAATTCGTGATACTAAAACAGAATTTGTAATTAATCCGATATTTTTTGGATTCGATAAAAATATTAAAGACACTAAAAAGCCAACAGTTTCGAGTGTTTATGTTTATCCGTTAGAGAATTCTATGGTAAATCAATCTAAACAGCCTTTGTTGCTAAATGTTGCACTTCAAAAAGACGGGACTTATTTGGCAAGTAAAGTAAAAGCGAACGGAAAAATTGGTTTTGGAATTGTAGCCGTAGATTTTGATGATGTCTCTTTTAATAAAAATGGGGTTTTTAATGTTTCTACTTTTTTTAACGGAAATCAAAATTATAATTATCAGTTCAATACTTATTCGTTTGACGAAATGCGTTATGTAAATGCATTGATTGATTATGGTAAATATAAAAAATCAGGTCAGCGCATTCAAAAACTTTTCATGAAAACGCCTTTTGCTTTAAGCATAATAAAAACAGATTCATTACGAGGAATTATTCCGGTCGAGCCGAATTTAGCTTCGACGTATAGAATTGAAGTTTCGGATTATTTTGGGAATTTAAATACAATTACGGTTCCGGTTGAATATGATGCTGCAACGCCAATTGTAAAAGAAGAACCTGCGACTTCAAAATATTTTATTAAAGTCAATAAAGATTCCAATTTCGAAAAAGATAATATGTCAGTATTTTTTCCAGCGGGAACTTTTTATGATGATTTTAATTTGAATTTCGATGTAAAAAACAATCGTATCTATATTCATGATGATACAGTTCCGGTGCATTCGAATTTTACGATTACGATAAAAGACAGTTCATATCCGGAAGAATTAAGAGATAAACTTTATATTGGAAGAGGAAACAGTTATAACGGAACCATTAGAAAAGGAGATGTTTTTACGGCCAAATCAAAAACATTAGGACAATTCGGGTTGGTTTTGGATACAATTAAGCCAACAATTAAAATTGTAAAACCAATTCAGGATAAATGGATTAGTGATGTCAAAAAAATAGATTTTATCATTAACGATGCTGCATCGGGAATTAAATCATACAACGGATATTTAAACGGAAACTGGATTTTGTTTGAATATGAAAATAAAACAAAGAAAATCACACATACTTTTGATGATACAATGCTTGCCGAAGGGGCAAACGATTTAAAAATTGAAGTAATTGATAATGTGGGTAATTCTGCTATCTTTGAAACTCATTTTTTTAGAAGTCAACAAAAATAAAATCAAAACGTTTGAATAATAACAGAGTAATATTCGGTTTTCTTTTTTTATGCATTTCTTGTATTTCATTTGCTCAAAATGCTCATGTTAAAGGTATTATTTTAGATGATCAAAAACGTCCGGTCGTCGATGTCAATATAACTTCTTCAGGGAATGCAACGCAATCAGATGCAAACGGTTTTTTTGAAATCGATGTTCCTTCGAACAAAAAAACTTCTTTGATTTTTACTCACATTTCTTTAAAAATGATGAGTTTGGCAGTAAATCTGAAACCAAATGAAGTTTTTATTTTTAATCCTGTAATGAGTAATTCTGAAGAACAAATGGGAGAGGTTTTTGTTTCTTCCAAAAATAAAAAACGGGTTCAGGGAATTACAACTATTGATGCGGCAACGATTAAAAAGATTCCCGGAGCAAATGCCGGAATCGAAAATATTCTAAAAACATTGCCGGGAGTAAATTCAAATAATGAATTAAGTACACAATATGCTGTTCGTGGCGGAAATTATGATGAAAATTTAGTTTATGTAAACGAAATCGAAGTTTATCGTCCGTTTTTAATTCGTTCCGGTCAGCAAGAAGGATTGAGTTTTACAAATACAGATTTGGTTCAAAACGTTGATTTTTCGGCTGGAGGATTTCAAGCTAAATTTGGAGATAAATTATCCTCTGTTTTAGATATTACGTATAGAAAACCAACTCAGTTTGGTGCTTCTTTAGAGGCAAGTTTATTAGGCGGAAGCGTGTCTGTTGATGCTGTTTCTAAAGATAAAAAATGGTCTGCAGTAACAGGAGTTCGTTATAGAAATAATAGTTTGTTGGTTAATAGCCAAGATACAGAAACGAATTATACACCAACTTTTGCCGATATTCAAACGAATATCAATTATGATATTTCGCAAAAATGGCAAATTAGTTTTTTAGGAAACATTTCTGAAAATAAGTATTTGTATCAGCCTTTAACCCGCGAGACAAAATTTGGAACAATCGATCAGCCAATGTCTCTTGCTGTATATTATGAAGGTCAGGAAAGAGATAAATACGATACTTATTTTGGAGCATTAAAAACGACTTATAAAGTTTCTCCAACTTTGACGTTAAAACTTATAGGTTCGCTATTTCATACTACAGAGCAGGAACATTTTGATATTCTGGCGCAGTATCGTCTTGGAAATGTTGGTGAAGATCAAGATGAGTCTCAAGTTGATTTTACAAAAGGAATTGGTTCGCAATTGAGTCACGCCCGAAATGATTTGGATGCTTTAATTGCAAATGCAGAAATTAAAGGATTTAAAGAATGGTTAAATGACAGTCAATTAGAATTTGGACTTAAATATACCAGAGAATCTATTAGAGATCGAATTGTAGAATGGGAAATGATTGATTCAGCTGGATTTTCTATAAATCCTCCAATTGTTATTTTGCCACAAAATAATCAGCCATATCAACCTTATACAGGGCCATTGTTGCCGTATCAGGATGTTCGTGCAACAAACTATAATACCATAAACAGATTTTCCGGATACGCACAATACAATAAAAAAGCAGAACTTGGATCTAATCAAATTTGGTATCATTTAGGAGCGCGTTTCCAGAGTTGGAATGTTTCAGGAGCCGCTGTTGAAGGAAAAAATCAAGTTGTTTTTAGTCCGCGTGCACAATTTGCCATAAAGCCGGATTGGGATATGGATATGGTTTTCAGGCTCTCGGGCGGATTATATCATCAGCCACCATTTTATAGAGAACTCAGGGATTTGGATGGCGTTGTGAATCCAAATGTAAAAGCGCAGGAATCTGTTCATATTGTTTTAGGGAATGATTATAATTTTAAAATGTGGAATCGCCCTTTTAAATGGGTAACGGAACTATATTATAAATCACTGTCTGATGTAAATGTGTATTCGATCGATAATGTTCGAATTCGTTATATCGCCAATAATAATGCAAAAGCATATGCGCAAGGTCTTGATTTTAGATTAAATGGAGAATTTGTGCCGGGAACAGAATCGTGGATTAGTTTTGGTTATTTGAAAACCGAAGAAGATTACGCAGATAAAGGATATATCGCAAGACCAACAGATCAGCGTTTGAAATTTGCGATGTTGTTTCAGGATTATATGCCAAATATTCCAAGTGTAAAATTGTATCTGAATTTAGTTTATAATACTGGTTTGCCTGGAGGCGCGCCAGCATATTCGGATCCGTATCTATACCAAAACAGATTAAACGATTATCGTAGAGTGGATATTGGTTTTGCCAAAGTTTTTGTAGATAACAGTACTAAAGTTGCTAAAGCAAATTGGTTGAAAAACTTCAAAGAATTATCTGTTGGATTAGAGATTTTCAATCTTTTCAATAATCAAAATGCAATAACCAATACTTGGGTTCGTGATGTATATTCCAAAAATCAATATGCGATTCCAAATTATATGACTTCGAGAGTTTTCAATATAAAATTGAATGCCAGATTATGATAGAAAAACGTGAAAAGCGAAAGAAGATTTTTTACGTTCCGGGAATGATTTCCTTGGTTTTGATCCCGGTGTTTTGTTTCTATCATTTTTATAAAGTGGATGCTTTTAAGGTTTATGGCTGGATTAATCTTAATGTTCCTGTTGGAAATGAATTCGAAGAATATAAGGTTGCTACTTTACGAAAATATAAAGTATTTAATTTTGACGGAAGTTATTTAGAAAAGAAGAAATTGAAAGAAATGAAACTTTATCTTAGGAAATTAAGAATTGAAAAAGATACAGTTAATGGAATTAAAATGCATTTTGGTTCAAAATCTTATTATCAAACTTTTATTACTACTCTTGATATTTTAATTGAAGAAGATGCTCCAACCTGGGCTATGAACGACAATGATATTTATATTTTAGGAAGTAGTAATACACCAAAAAAAGTTAAGGACACTATTCACTATCAGAGAATGAACTGTAATACTAGTGCATTAATGGCAGAACAAAGACATTGGGAATTAAAAAATAAAAGAGAAGAGGAGGAAAAAGCTTTTCAATTATCATTTTTTCAAAACAAATGGAAAATTCTATCGTTAGGTTATTTAGGACTTGTGTTTCTCAATATATTTACTCTGGTAAAATTCAATAAAAGTAGATAATACAATCAAAAATACTATATTTGATATTCTTATATAATTAGCATACATGAAAAATTCCTTAAAATATATAGCCTTAGCAATCATCGGAACATTAGTGAGTTGTAAAGATGAAGTTCAGAAACCGAAAGTAATTTATGATGCTGCCAGTAAAGGAAGTGTTGTTACAAAAACAGATTCAACGCAAATAGAAGTTGCTGATTTGCCTATTCAAATGGAAGGAACGAACTATCTAATTCATCCTGTTGGAGATTTACGTGTGTTTGAAAAAGGAACAAAAGCGCGTTATGGATCTTCAAGTGTGAATGATGTGAGTTTTACGATTTCAAATTTAGGCGAATATGAGATTACAGGTTATTTGCAAAATTTGAAATTTCAAAAAGTAGATTCAGATTCTATTCGCCCTTTATCTGATAAGCCGGTTTTGATTTTAACGGCGACTTATTTAAAAACAGTTTCAGACAGAACGCAGAATAAAGTTATGGTTTATACTTTGACAGATTCTGATACTAATAAAGATGGTAAAATTGATACCGGAGATATTAAAACATTGTATTTGAGTAATATTAGTGGTGAGAATTTTACTAAAGTTTCTGCAGATCTTCAGGAATTGGTGGATTGGAGTTTAATAGAATCTAAAAACCGCTTATACTTTAGAACAATCGAAGACACGAACCAAAACGGACAATTCGATAAAAATGATGTTTTACATTATAACTACATTGATTTAGCCTCTAAAAAATGGGAAGTGAAAAGTTATAAACCTATTTAGAGTTTCTAAGGGACTAAGGTTTTGAAGTACTACTAAGATTTAGAATCAAAAAAAAGCGATTTAAAAATTATTTTTTAAATCGCTTTTTTTATTACGATCGATAAAAAAGAACCAAAGGTTCGGTAAATTTTGTAGAGCTGGACTTTAGTCCAGTTTACGTAATGATAAAAAAAAATTTTAATCAAAATAACCCAGAATATCAAGACGTATTCAAAATGTAAATCATTTTAATCAGTGGCTAAAAAAACTTAGTCCCGAAGTTTCGGGATAGCAACTAAGAACCTCAGTGCCTTAAAAAAATCAAATCAAAATATCGCTTTCTAAATCAGATTTTTCAATTTCAATTCCAAAACCCAGGCGATCTACCAAATCAATTACCAGCTTTTTATACCAGTTTTCCGATTTTGGATGAATGTATATCTTCTCAATTAGTTGGCTGATATCAACATTGATTTTCAATCCGTCATTAAGTTTAATGTTGCTTTTTGAAGTGTCGGTTATAATGCGAACTTCACGTTCGTATTGAAAACTTTTTCGTTTAAAGAGAAAAGGGAAGAACAAATCATCAAACGGAATATATTCTTTTTTATAGTCGATGTAATTAACTTCGCCAATATACTGATCAAAATTATTCTCAGGTTTCAATGCTTTTTGCAATCGTCCAATAGTAGACTGAATCGCTAATCCTTCGCTATTTTGTGTAAAAATCTGCCACATGGCAAAAGATTCGTATTCATTAATATGCCAACTGCTTATGGCGACTTGTTCACGATGCGTTTTGTAGTAATTTAAAAAGTCAGGATTATCAATGGCTAGCTTTTTAATTTCCTCAAAAGTAGGTTCGCTAAAAGTGCCTTCGTACTGATCTTCAAATTTATCAGAACGCGACATAAAAAGTTTCTTAGAAAGTAATAAATCCAGGAACTTAGAGAGGTCTAAGTATTTCCAAACAACCGTATCTGGATCCTCTGGAAGTATTATGTTTGGATTTTTGAAATACATTTTAGTAGGCGATTTAGTATTTCTAATAAAATTACAAATTGATTTTATAATAAACTATAAAAAAAATACTTACTTAGTTTTCTGTGATTATTAAACCGCCAGATAAACTTAGTAAGTATTTTTTAACAGAATTTAAGTTCTGTTGTTATGATTCGAAAGATTGCATTGTAACGAGTTTATTGTAAGTTCCGTTATGTGCAATTAATTCATCGTGAGTTCCTTGCTCTACAATTTTTCCTTTTTGCATTACTACAATCAAATCTGCTTTTTGAATGGTCGAAAGTCTGTGTGCAATTACGATTGATGTTCTGTTTTGCATCATATTTTCAAGAGCAACCTGAACAAATTTTTCGCTTTCAGTGTCCAATGCTGATGTAGCTTCATCTAAAATCATAATTGGAGGATTCTTTAATACAGCACGAGCAATTGATAAACGTTGTTTTTGACCACCAGAAAGTTTGTTTCCGCTGTCACCAATGTTCGTGTAGATTCCTAAAGGCAATTCTTTTACAAACTCATAAGCATTAGCAATTTTTAGTGCTTCGATAATTTCATCGTCTGTAGCATCTAATTTTCCTAACGAAATATTTGCTTTAATTGTATCATTAAATAAAATGCTGTCTTGTGTAACTAATCCCATCAGGCTGCGAAGAGATTGTAAATTCATGTCTTTGATGTTGATGTCGTCGATTGAAATCGTTCCGTCATTTACATCATAAAAACGTGTCAATAGATTGGCAATTGTACTTTTTCCACTTCCGGATTGTCCAACAAGAGCAACAGTTTGACCTTTTTTAATTTGAAGAGAAAAGTCTTTTAAAACTGTTTCGTTTTCATATTTAAAGTTAATATGCTGAATGTTTATAGTATCGTCAAAAGAAGATTTTTCGATCGCATTAGGTTTTGAAACAATCGTGTTTTCCTGTTCTAAAACTTCTAAAACGCGTTCTGCAGCAGCATTTCCTCTTTTAACTCCGTAAGAAGCCTTAGAGATTGCTTTTGCAGGTGTTAGAATGTTATAAGCTAATCCCATGTAAGCAATAAAAGAAGGTCCGCTCAAAGTTTTATCGATCAAAACCATTTGTCCTCCATACCACAATAAAATAGCGATAACGGTAATTCCCATAAATTCACTTGCTGGTGAAGCTAAGTTCTGGCGATTACCTATTTTATTTGATAAATGAAAAAAGCGTTCTGTTGAATTTTGAAAAACACTATTAAAATAATTTTCTGAATTATATCCTTTTACAACTTTCAATCCACCAATAGTTTCTTCGATAGTAGATAAAAAAGTTCCTTGTTCTTCTTGCGCTTTTGTCGATTGCTTTTTAAGTTGTTTTCCAATTAGTGAAATAATGTAACCTGAAATCGGAATAAAAATAAAAACAAATAAGGTTAGTTTAGTGCTAATGATTAGCATTGTTGTTATCGTAAAAACTATGGTTAATGGTTCTTTTACAATAAGTTCCAGTATGGCTAAAAATGAGTTTTGAACCTCATTTACGTCAGCCGAGATTCTCGAAATAACATCTCCTTTTCTTTTTTCAGAATAGAATGCCAAAGGAAGCTCTAATGTTTTTTTATACATAGCATTTCGCATGTCTTTTAAGACTCCATTTCGCAAAAAAGTGATAAAAAACATCGCTAAATAATCTGCTAAGTTTTTTAATAAGAAGATTGAGATTATAATCGTTACCATAATAGACAAAATGTATCCGGGATCATGGTTACCTTTTGTTGTAGTGATGTAATAGCTCAAATAATCTTCACCATATTGTTGGAGTTTTAAAATTCCCTGATATACTGGTTTTATTTTTCTTGCCTTTGTTTGGTCAAATAATACCTGAAGCATTGGTATTAAAGCAACAAAAGAAAGTGTGCTGAAAAGTGCGTACAAAACATTAAAAAAGATGTTTAGAAACGCGTATTTTTTATACGGATATATAAAAGGAACTATTTTTTTGAAATTACTCATTTATTTGTGGATGTTATTTTCTGCTATAGCAATGGCTCTTTCCAGTTTTTCTAGCAATAATTTTTTTTCAGGTAATTGGGTTAAATAAGCGGAGACTTTGATTTGTTCGTCATTGTCGAGCATTAAATAATTGATTTGTTCAGGAGATTTTTCACTGCACAAAATTAATCCAATTGGTTTGTTTTCGCCTTCTTTTTGTTCATTTTTCTCTAACCAACGTAAATAAAGCTCCATTTGGCCTTTGTAACCGGCTTTAAATTTTCCTAGTTTTAAGTCAATCGCAACTAATCGGCGCAGACCACGATGATAAAAAAGCAAATCGATGTAAAAATCTTCATCGTCAATTGTGATTCTTTTTTGGCGGGCAAGAAAAGCAAATTCGCTTCCCATTTCGGTAATAAAATTTTGCAACTGAGCCAGGATGGAACTTTCCAAATCCTTTTCGGAATAAGTATCATGCAATCCTAAAAAATCTAAGAAATATGGATCCCGAAAGGTTAAATCAGGGCTAATTTGTTTTTCGTTTTTTAATGAAGCTAAGTCATTAAGTATGGTTTGTTCGGGTTTCTTGCTGATTGCGGTTCTTTCAAAAAGCATGCTATCGATGCGTTCTTGTAAAGTTCTTACGCTCCATCTTTCATGAGCGCTCATTTGAATGTAAAATTCACGTTTTATATCATTTTCAATACTTAAAATTGAATATAAATGTGACCAACTCAATTGTGCAGACACTGTCTGCACAATTGTAAAGTCTTGAAAAACACTGTTTAGTTTTATGAAGCTATGTATATTTCTTTTACTAAATCCCGTGCCGTATCTTTTGGATAGCTCTAAGCTTAAAATTTGGATAGTTTTCTTTCCGTAATCAGCGCGATCATTTTTGAGTATCTCTTCATTGATCGTTTTTCCAATTTTCCAGTATAGTAGCGTTAATTCCTGATTAACCGTTTTGGCAACAAAATGACGAGTCTGATCTATTAACCCAATTATGGAGTCTAATAGTTCAGGTTGATTATTAGTGTCAAGTTTGTCACTCATTCGGCTTATTTCAATTGCATTCCTGCAATAATACTTTGAATTTTTTCGTCTAAGAAACTTTCTGCAGCGTCAAAATTTTCAACTGAATCTAATTCTGCATTTACACTAATGTAGAATTTGATTTTTGGCTCAGTTCCACTTGGTCTGGCGCAAATTTTTGAACCATCTTCAGTATAATAAATCAACACATTTGATTTCGGAATATCCATTGTAGATTCTTCGCCAGTCAATAAATTCAATGCAATTGATGATTGATAATCTTCAACCATAATAACACGTTGTCCGCTGATTTCTTTTAGAGGATTTTCACGTAAATCAATCATCATTTGATTAATTTCCTGTAAACCTTCCATTCCTTTTTTGGTCAAAGAAACCAAGTGTTCTTTATAGAAACCATTTTCAACATAAAGTTGCAAAAGTTCTTTATAAACACTACTTCCGGCAGCTTTTGCCTGAGCAGCAACTTCGCATATTAATAAGGTAGCAGCAACAGCGTCTTTATCTCTCACGGCGTCACCAACCATAAAACCAAAGCTTTCTTCGCCACCTCCAATAAATTCGAGTTCCGGGAAATCTTTAATCATTTTGGCGATCCATTTAAATCCGGTTAAACCAACTTTGCATTCAACACCATAACTTGTCGCTAATTCCATCATCATTGGAGTAGAAACAATGGTAGAACCTACGAATTGTTTTCCATTAATTTTTCCGGCTTTTTTCCATTGTTTTAATAAAAAAGAAGTCATTAAAATCATGGTTTGATTTCCGTTAAGCAAAATCATTTTGCCGTCGTTATTTCTAACAGCAACACCAAGACGATCGCAATCAGGATCAGTTCCAACCACAATATCCGAGTTTGTTTTATCGGCCAAAGCCAAAGCCATTGTCAAAGCTTCAGGCTCTTCAGGATTTGGAGATTTTACAGTTGGGAAATTCCCATCAGGAATTGCTTGTTCCGGTACAATGTGTACATTTTTGTACCCTGCTTGTGATAAAGTGTCAGGAACAGATTTTATAGAAGTTCCGTGCAATGAAGTAAAAACAATCTGTAAGTTGTCTTTGGCTTCAGCCGGAGTATTAAAACTTGCGTTTTCAATAGATGACTTCACAAAAGCTTTATCAATTTCGGTATCGATATATTGAATAAGGCTTTCGTTAGCATTAAATTTAATTTTATCGTAACCCAGATTTTCGATTACGTTGATAATTGCCGCATCCTGAGGAGGAACGATTTGTCCGCCATCTTCCCAATATACTTTGTAACCATTATATTCAGGTGGATTGTGGGATGCCGTTAATACGATTCCGCATTGACAACCTAAATATTTAAGAGCAAATGATAATTCAGGAGTTGGACGCAAATCCGAGAATAAATAAACATGAATCCCGTTTGCAGAAAAAACATCAGCAACAACTTTTGCCAATGTATTACTATTATGACGGCAATCGTAAGCAATAACAACTTTTAAAGGTTGATTTGGAAAAACTTCATGCATGTAGTCTGACAATCCCTGCGTGTTTTTTCCAAGTGTATATTTGTTGATTCTATTATCTCCAACGCCCATAACACCGCGCATTCCGCCAGTTCCAAATTCCAGATTTTTATAAAAACTTTCTTCAAGTTCCTTAGGCGAAGTCGTTATTAATTCCTTAACCGCAGCTTGAGTTTCGTTGTCAAATGTAGGTGTCAACCATTCGTTTACAGCATTCAAAATATTAGGTGCTATATTCATCATTCGTCTATTTTTTATATTTTAAAATAATAATAATTTTCAGGAGCTATTTCCCGCTATCATTCCAATCTTTTATATTGTAGAAAAAACAATATAAAAGGATTTTCCCTTCTATCAGGGCTAGGCTTTACGTTAAAAATTAACCTCTCGGGCTACTTTATAACGTGCTTCGTTGCTTTTAGTTCTCAAAATAATCTCACCAAGAAAACCTGCCAGGAATAACTGAGTTCCTAAAATCATAGTTGTCAAAGCAATAAAGAACCATGGATTACTGGTTATTAAGCTATATTTCATTCCGTTATACATATGGTATAATTTTGAAACTCCAATATAACCTGCTAATAAAAATCCGATAATAAACATTAACGAACCCATTGCGCCAAATAAGTGCATTGGTCTTTTTCCGAATCGGGATAAAAACCAAATTGTGATTAAATCCAGAAAACCGTTTATAAAACGCTCCATTCCAAATTTAGTCTCACCATATTTACGAGCCTGGTGAATAACAACTTTTTCTCCAATTTTGTTAAAACCGGCATTTTTTGCCAAAACCGGAATGTATCGATGCATTTCGCCCGAAACTTCTATGTTTTTTACAACTGTGTTTTTGTACGCTTTTAATCCGCAATTAAAATCATTCAATTCAACTCCCGAAGTTTTTCTGGCAGCCCAATTAAATAATTTCGAAGGAAGATTTTTTGCCACTACAGAATCGTAACGTTTCTTTTTCCAACCAGAAACCAAATCAAATTTCTGAGCTGTAATCATTTCATACAATCCAGGAATCTCATCCGGACTATCCTGCAAATCGGCGTCCATAGTAATAATCACATCACCTTGTGCTTTAGCAAAACCAGCATGCAGCGCTTGTGATTTACCAAAGTTTTTCATGAATCGAATTCCTTTTACATTGGAATTTTCCTTAGAAAAGCCTTCAATAATATTCCAGGAATTATCTGTACTACCATCATCTACAAAAATGATTTCATACGAGTAATTATTAGATTGCATCACTTTAATAATCCACGAATAGAGTTCTTGTAGTGATTCCTCTTCATTTAGAAGTGGTATAAGTATAGATAAATTCATTTATAATTTTTATTCTTGTGTAGATTTGCTTTTAAAAAATGCTGCGAAAATTAAACCGAAAATTGCACTAATAACGATGGCAAAAACAGAACCTTTTAATAGTTCCAGAGCAGAATATGGATTACTTAGCTTCATTTTAGCAATAGTTTCATTAATTGCAGAAGCTGGAGTTCCAAATTTTTGCATCATTCCAACGGTATATTTTATCATTAATTCGCTTAAAGTGTCTTTCGCACTTGGGTCGATAACATTAAATAAAATAATATTAAAAAAAGTTGAAATCAGAATTCCGATTACTGCTGCAATAAAATAAGTAGTAAAAGCATCTTTAAAACTAAAAACACCGTTTAATTCTTTCTTTGTTTTAGAAAGTAAAATGATAGAAATAGTCAAGCTAATAGCGATGCCTAATAATCCCATCCACCACGCTGTGAACAAATTTAGATCAACCGCATAGATAGTAGCAGTTATTAAAGCAGATGCAATTCCAATCATTACACCATAAGTAATCCCGTTCTTTTTTATAACTTCATTAATCATATTTATATATGTTTTAAAATTAATCCACAAATATAGCAATTCCCAATATAATGAGAGGTAAAAAAAGCTTTTTGAATTTAACTAAAAAAAAGTGGGTTAAAGATTTGTATATTAAAAAAGAATTGTAAATTTGCAGACTCAAAATAATTAAAATTTTAAACAAAAAAGAGTATCCTTTGTTTACACCTTTTTCTAACCATGGAAAAGCTTCAAAATAAAAATGCTCTAAACAATAAATAAAAGAAAAAGATGAAAAAAGGAATTCACCCAGAAAATTACAGATTAGTTGCATTTAAAGACATGTCAAATGACGAAGTTTTTATCACTAAATCTACTGCAGATACAAAAGAAACAATTGAAGTTGACGGAGTTGAGTATCCAGTTGTAAAAATGGAGATTTCTAGAACATCTCACCCTTTTTATACTGGTAAATCTAAACTTATCGATACTGCAGGACGTATTGATAAATTCAAAACTAAATATGCAAAACACGTTAAAAACTAATAACTTTTTTTACTTATACAAAAGCCTTCCAATTGGAAGGCTTTTTTTATGGAATTGTGAAATCTAACCGCAAAGTGCGCAAAGATTTTTTATTTGGCATTATGTTCAGAAAACACATCCCGAAGCCTTGGGACAGAAAACAAAATGTATATAAAGCTTTGCGGACTTTGCTTTTTATGAAAACTTAAATAATATAGACATTGCGCACTTTGCGGTTAAATGATTATTAATTTAAAAAAGAGGTTAACCAAAAAGTGATTATTTTCTTATTTTGAATAAGAGTACTTTTTGATCAAACCCATAAAATATTTGTAACTTTGAACTCGATAACCAAATCAGATTTTAACAAGTACCAAATATTTTTATTTATGAATTACATTCTTTTTGACGGTCCCGTCCGGAATGCTTTATTACCTTTTACTTTTACAAGACCAGTTGCGGATATACTAATTGGAATAATGACGATTCGCCAAAAATGGGAAACACGTTTAGGTTCGACTATAACTACAATTACTGAGGAATATTTATCAGAGAAATTTCCGATGGTAGAATTGGAAGAAAACGTAATGATTAACGCAGCGTATTTGCCAAATGATACTCTTGCAGAATTAGTTTCTAATCTAACAACAAATCAGGCGATATTTAAAGGCGATGATGTAATTGCTTTTTTTACAAATGAAAATCAGGAAGAAGTCGATTTTGATTCTTACGAAATAATCCAATACAACGATGATTGCTTAACAGTTGAACATACATGGGATATTTTCTCGAAAAATGATGCTGCAATTCGTGAGGATTTTAATTATTTAACAGAAGACAGAAAGTCGCAACAAATCCCAAAAAGCGTTAATGTTATTGCGCCCGAAAATATATTTATTGAGGAAGAAGCGAAATTAGAATTTGTTACCCTAAATGCTTCAAACGGACCTATATATATAGGTAAGAATTCTGAAATCATGGAAGGAACGGTAATTCGTGGACCTTTTGCTTTGTGTGAAAATGCTCAGGTAAAACTGAATGCAAAAGTTTACGGCGCAACTACGGTTGGTCCGGGATCAAGAATTGGAGGAGAAGTTAAAAATTCGGTTCTTTTTGCTAATTCGAATAAAGGGCACGATGGATTTTTAGGTGATTCTGTTTTGGGTGAATGGTGTAATATTGGAGCAGATAGCAACAATTCGAACCTGAAAAATAACTATGAAGAAGTAAAATTATGGAGCTACGAAACTGAAGGGTTTGCAAAAACCGGACTTCAATTTTGTGGTTTAATGATGGGGGATCATAGTAAATGCGGAATCAACACGATGTTTAATACCGGAACAGTAGTAGGAGTGAGCGCTAATATTTTTGGAAGTGGTTTTCCTCGCAATTTTGTTCCGAGTTTTTCTTGGGGTGGAGCAGCAGGTTTTACTACTTATGTAACCAAAAAAGCCTTTGAAACAGCAAGATTAGTTATGGGAAGACGAAACATAGATTTCGACGAAACAGAATCTGCAATCTTAGAGCATATTTTTGAGGAAACTAAAAAATGGAGAAAAGATTAATTTTAATTAGATAATTAGTCAATTTGAAAATGAGATAATTTAGAAAACCCGACACGTTTTTAGAAACATGTCGGGTTTTTGTGTTTTTTTATTTGTCAATTTTAGTAAAATCTCCTTTTAGATTGAATTTTAATTCTAAGCCATTGGTAAGTTTTGTTTCGTAACCGGAAGATCCTAATTCTATTTTGGTTATTTTTTCTTTAGGGAAATTTGCTTTTACATAAGAAGCAATTTTTTTCGGAATAATAGAACTCGGAATTTTATTGTCTTTAGCGTCTACTTCTTTCCAGTTTCCTTTTTTATCAAATTCGATTTCGGTTTTATTATCAAATTGAACTTTGTATTCTGTAGAGAGGATTTCTTTGTCTTCCAGTATGTAGCTCGGTTTTTTTGATCCAAAGTGAGTCTTTAAGAAAGCTTGAGCATTTGCCGGTAAAGCTTCTTTTTTAATTACGGTTTTTTGTGCATTTGCAGAAAGTCCAAATATTAATCCTGCAATTAGACAGATCGTCAAGTTTAATTTCGTTCTCATATTTTCCTGATTTTTTGAATTCTTATAAAGATATAAATAATTTTCGAAAAAGTGTAGGAATAATTATATGATTTAGAAAAACTGAGATCACAGTAATCTAAATAATATTGTCTAATAGTCTAATTAATCTATCTTTGCACCACGAAAAAAATGGGTTAACAGCTAAACGATTAACCGATTAAACAAATTCACAGAAAGTAATGATTACAGTTAACGATATTTCGGTTCAGTTTGGTGGAACTACATTATTTAGCGATGTTTCTTTTGCTATAAATGAAAATGATAAAATTGCCCTTATGGGTAAAAATGGTGCGGGAAAATCGACACTTTTAAAAATAATTGCAGGTCAAAGCAAGCCTTCAACCGGAAGTATCTCTACTCCAAAAGATGCTGTAGTGGCTTATTTGCCTCAGCATTTGTTGACAAAAGATGGTTCTACTGTAATGGAAGAAGCATCAAAAGCTTTTGGTGAAATTTTTAAAATGAAAGCTGAAATCGATGAAATCAACGAGCAATTAACGGTTCGTACAGATTATGAAAGTGATGCTTACATGAAATTGATCGAAAGAGTTTCTGACTTAAGTGAGAAATTTTATGCAATCGAAGAAGTAAATTACGAAGCTGAAGTTGAAAAAATTCTTGTTGGTTTAGGATTCGAACGTGAAGATTTTACACGTCAGACTTCTGAATTTTCAGGAGGATGGAGAATGCGTATCGAATTGGCAAAAATCTTATTGCAAAAACCAGACTTGATTTTACTGGATGAGCCAACGAACCACATGGATATTGAAAGTATTCAATGGTTAGAAGAGTTTTTGATTAATTCGGCAAAAGCAGTTGTAGTAATTTCACACGATAGAGCGTTTGTAGATAATATTACGAATCGTACTATTGAGGTTACAATGGGAAGAATTTACGATTATAAAGCAAAATATTCTCATTATTTAGAATTAAGAAAAGACCGTCGTATTCACCAACAAAAAGCATACGATGAGCAACAAAAAATGATTGCTGACAACAGAGCTTTTATTGATCGTTTTAAAGGAACTTTCTCTAAAACAGATGCTGTTCAGTCTCGTGTTAAAATGCTTGAGAAGTTGGTAATTGTTCAGGTTGATGAAGTAGATAATTCGGCATTGAAATTGAAATTTCCACCAGCAGCACGTTCAGGACAATATCCTGTTGTGGTAAAAGAACTTTCTAAAGCTTATGGAGATCACGTAGTTTTTAAAGACGCTAATATTGTGATCGAAAGAGGAGAAAAAGTTGCTTTCGTAGGTAAAAATGGTGAAGGAAAATCGACAATGATCAAAGCGATCATGAAAGAAATTGGTATCGATGAAGGAAGTGTTGAAATTGGTCACAATTCTCAAATTGGATATTTTGCTCAAAACCAAGCTTCTTTGTTAGACGAAAATGCTACTATTTTTGAAACTATCGATGCGATTGCAGTTGGAGATATTCGTACTCAGATTAAAAATATTCTTGGAGCATTTATGTTTCAGGGAGATGATATTACTAAGAAGGTAAAAGTACTTTCCGGAGGAGAAAAAACACGTTTGGCAATGATTAAATTGTTGTTGGAGCCTGTTAACTTATTGATTCTGGATGAGCCTTCGAATCACCTTGATATGAAGACTAAAGATATTATTAAAGATGCATTACGTGATTTTGACGGAACTTTAATCTTGGTTTCTCACGATCGTGATTTCCTTGACGGATTAGCAACTAAGGTTTTTGAATTTGGAAACAAACGTGTGAAAGAGCACTTTGAAGATGTTGCCGGTTTCCTTGCTCACAAGAAAATGGATTCTATGAGAGAAATCGAAAAATAGATTTACAATTTTATAATATAAAAAAAACCGAAGTTATTAGCTTCGGTTTTTTTATGTGATTTATTTTAATGCTCTTAAAAGTCCTTCGGGAGCTTTTTCGAGATACATTTGGTTTTTGACACCATTCATTGCTTTAGAATCTGTAAAAGGCTGTAATGCTTTTTCGTTTCCTAGCTGGGTTCTTTTTGCTGTTGAACCAGTAATGTTTGAAATTGCAATACTTAATAATGGCTCAGAAGGATCTCCTAAAGTTCCTAAATTTCCAATAAGTTCCTTTTGTTCAATAGTTGGTTTTAGACCATCAGTGTATTCACCAAAATCTGCAGCATTTACAATTTTTAAAACCAAAGGTTGCATCGCATATTTATGATTTGGATTTCTGTTTGTTTTGCTAAAAGTTGGAGAATCATATACTGTAATTGAACCTACGTTTTTACCTACAGTTGTTTCGCCTACTTTAATAACAGTAATATATGGTACTAAACCATTTATAACTAATTCACTTGCAGATGCGGTTCCGCCTGTAGTAATAACATAAATTTTGCTCAAATTCAGACTGTTAATTGGAGTTCCGTCCATTTTGTCAACAAACCTGTCATTAAGTGATTCCGCGTCTTCACTTTCGTAGTAAGCATTTACTTTTGTATTCCATTTTATTTTAGCAAAAATTTTATCTTTAAATTGTCCGGTAATCATACTAGCCAAACGTGTTGCTGTTTGAATAGAGCCACCTCCGTTATATCTTAAATCCAAAACAAGATCGGTAATTCCCTGAGCTTTTAAATCTGCAAAAGCCGCATTAAGCTGAGCGTCATAATTGGCGTAAAATCCGTTATACATCAAATATCCAATTTTATGACTTCCAGAAGTGATTACTTTATTGATAAAAATAGGATTTTCGTCTAAAGTTGTTTTTGCTAAAGAAACCGTCTTGCCATTTGGCGTAACATTGTTTCCATCGTAAGAAGCAAGATTAAGCGTATAGCTATCAGCTCCTAAAAGTGCTTGATAATTTGAAGCTGTTAATTGAGTTCCGTTTACTCCTGTGAACAAATCGCCACGTTTTATAGCTTTGGTTGATGCATTAGAATTTGGAAGGATATAGCGCACAAAACCTACAAGTTCTGTTGTGCTTCCCGGTTTATAGCTAAGCCTGAAATCAACACCATCATTCTTAGAAGTTCCCTGAAGTTCTTGTTCTAAAACGCTATAATCATCAACAATCCAGCTAAAACGATCAATTGCCTGACCTTTTGGAAATTTGCTAATCGGTTTATTTAGTAAATTCTGAAATAAATTTTCAGGAGTTGAATATCCTCTTAAAAATGAATTTAAAGCTTCTTGGTTGCTAAAGCGATTATCAGCTAAATTAGGTACGTCAGCTTGCCATAAATAATATTGATTTAATCCTTTCCAGATAAAATTGTTGATTTGCAAATCAGCAGGAGCTGCAACATCATCCTGATCTTCGCAAGATTGCAAAGAAAATGCAAGTAAAAATAGCAGTAATAGGCTTTTTAGAATTGGTTTCATATAGTTGTATCTATGTAATACTAACGTAAAAATAGTATCTTTAGTTTTAACTATAATAAGTTTATTTCATTTTTTCGAAAAAAAAATAAATTAGGCTGTAACAAAAAGAATTGTGCCTCGTCTTGACTATATAAGCTAACGGGTAATCTTTCGGTTTATAGAATAAAAAGAGCTTAAAATAGTTCAAATAATTTCTAAAACAGGCAGATTGCTTAATTGACCAAAAACCAAAACAACCATATATGAACCAGATTGTGTTTATAGAATTAGTAAATCCTTTTAAAGACAAAGTTTTTCGTCTGGCAAAGCGATTGCTTACTAGTACCGAAGAAGCTGAAGATGCTACTCAGGAAGTAATGGTGAAATTATGGAATAAAAAAGACAATTTGGATGCATACAATAATATAGAAGCTGTTGCGATGACAATGACTAAAAATTATTGTCTGGATCAGCTAAAATCTAAAAGAGCAGGAAATCTTAAAATAGTTCATAACAATTTTACAGATCGGGAACCTCAATTAGATAAAAAGCTGGAAGATTCTGATAGTCTGGAATGGGTTGAGAAAATTATAAGTCAGTTGCCTGAACAACTTCAAATATTAATTCAGTTACGCGATGTTGAACAATATGAATTTGATGAAATAGCAAAAATTGTCAACATGAATGAAACGGCTATTCGGGTAGCACTTTCGAGAGCGAGAAAAAAAATACGAGAATCAATGGTTAATACACACAGTTATGGAATTAGATAAAATAGAAAATATATTAGAAAAATACTTTCAGGGAGAAACTTCTATTGCAGAAGAAAAGGAATTAAAAGAATACTTTTCGTCATCAAATGTTGCGCAGCATTTGGAGCAATACAAACCAATGTTTGGTTATTTCTCTCAGGTAAGAGAACAAAAATCGACGCAGGAAATACCACTACAAACTAAAAAACGAAATGTGGCGTGGTTATCAATTGCAGCTTCAGCTGTTCTTTTACTAGGAATAGGAACCTTTTTTTATGTGAGCCAAAAAACTGCAACTCCGGTTGTAGCGCAATCAGAATTAGGAACCTATGACAATCCTGAAGAAGCACTTGCGGCAACGCAAAAAGCTTTAGCATTATTGTCAAACAATGTTAATGTAGGTATCGAAAGTGTACAATACGTTAAGGAATACGAGCAATCAAAAAACAAAATTTTTAAACAATAATTAAAATTCAATCAAAAATGAAAAATTTCATCATAACACTAGTTTTCGCATTCGTTACACAAGCTTTTTATGCACAAGGTGCTTTTGACAAATTTGATGGTCAGGACGATGTAACATCTGTGATTGTAAACAAAAAAATGTTTGATTTAATGAGTAAGGTAAAAGCTGATGGTTCTGATAAAGAAACGCAGCAGTATATTAATCTGATTAAAAAATTAGACTACTTAAAAGTGTTTACTACGAAGAATCCAAAAATTGAAGCTGATATGAAAGCTGCAGCAGATAAATACATTAAAACAGCAGGTTTAGAAGAATTAATGAGAGTAAACGACAGTGGAAAAAATGTTCGTATAATGGTAAAATCAGGTGCAAGTGATACGCAAATTAAAGAATTGCTAATGTTTGTTGACGGAGCTAAAAACGACGAAACTGTTTTACTTTCTCTAACCGGTAATTTTGATTTAAACGAAATTTCAGTACTAACAGATAAGATGCAACTTCCTGGTGGTTCTGATCTTAAAAAAGCCTCTAAAGGCAAAAAATAAATTCAACATATATGAAAGCAAACGTTTTTACCACAGCTCTTTTAGTATTGCTAACTTTAGTAAGTTGTAATTCTGAACCTTCATTACAGAAGTATTTTGTACAAAACAGCGATAATAAAGATTTTATTGCGCTCGATGTTTCGCCTAGCATTTTGAATTTAGATAAAACAAAATTATCTACAGAACAAAGTGAAGCTTTGAATTCTTTCGACAAAATGAATATTCTGGCATTCAAAGCAAACGATAAAAATCAGGCGCAGTTTGAAACAGAACGAACTAAAGTTAAAGCAATTCTGAAAGATCCTAAATATCAACAATTAATGACAGTTGGTTCAGGTAAAGACGGTGCATCTGTAAGTTATGTTGGCACTGATGATAATATCGAGGAATTTGTGATTTTTGCCAACAGAAAAGAAAATGGTTTTGCAGTGGTTCGTGTTTTAGGAAAAAATATGAATCCTAATAATATTATGACCTTGATGAGCGTTTTGAAACAATCAAATATTAATATGGATCAATTGAAACCTTTGCAACAATTAATGAAATAATACATTCTTACTTTAAATTCGAAAAAAGCTCCATGAAAATGGAGCTTTTTGTTTTAACCACATTTATCTTTTTCTATCAAAACACAATAGGATATTTTGGGGTTTCTTTTGTAATTGTTTTGTTATTCACATATCCTATGATGACTTTTAATATAGCTTCAGAATTAGTTGTTGTGTAATTATAGTGATACATATAAGATGGAGTTTGTCCTGGTTTCGATTCGTAAATTCCATAACTATAAAGAGGAGTGGTTCCAGGTTGTTGAGTAGGATATAAATATCCTAAAATAACATCATTAGATGAAGTTTGATTCTTATTTAACTTATGATCTTTAACGGTAGAACCGTTGAGTATTCGATATAGTGGTACGGTTCCTGGGATTTGTGTCGAGTGTAAATAACCGGCATCACCATCCAAAATATAGCTATCTTTACTAGGAGTTATTTCACAGGCATCTGTTGCGTAGAAATAATACTGATTTTTTTTATATCTATATAATTTTTTTGTTCCTAGGGCAACGGGATATAATGTGCTAATTGCGACATTATCAAAATAAGTAAATGTTGTGGTGTCGTCATGCATCCCAAACATTATGGACCAAATGTCTTTAGGTGAAGTACATGGTATTAGGTATCCAGCAGGTTCATTAGTATGACGTAGTCCGAAAGTGTGGCCTAATTCATGAATCATTGTATGAAGTCTATCGGCATCCTTTAATTTGTTAATAAAGTTAGTATTTATCATTATCCTCGTTCCGGGTTTACCACCGTAAGGATAATAGCCATTGGCAATATGAGATCTATCGCCTATTTCTCCCATAACTACATTGACGCTTAAAGATGTTGAAGTGTTTACAGTAGTTATATTTATACCTGAATTAGTGTCATTCCAAATATTTATTGCCTTATTTATTGCAATTCGCCACTCTGATGTAACTTCTGAAGATGTGTATACTTGTACTGAGGCTGCCATTTCGGGTTTCATTTGATAAACACTTGATTATTGATTAATCTTATTTGTGTTTTTTAAACCTGAGTAACTGCTATAATGGCCTCTGGCTTGTTCTAAAGGCATTATTACGTCTCCATCAATTATAAAACTACTTATGGTAGAGTCATAAATTATTTTATTTATATCTATTGGTAGACTTGTTGAAAGAAAGTTTCTTAACATGATAACCTCATCTGTATACTGTTCAGTTTCAGTTTTTCCTGTATTTTTTTTATTGTCATCACTAGTACATTGAATAAAAAGTTGTGAGGAGCAAAAAGCGATAATTAGATACATAATTTTTAGGTTTTTCATAGTATTTTTATTTTAAGATTAATCTTATAAAAATATAAAAACAATTCTAAAAAAATGTTAAAAAATAAAGTATTTTCTTATTTTTTTTATATACTGACATTTGATGTGTTTTTTTGTACTTCAAAAAAATATTAGCAAATTCAATTATGGAGCTTTTTTTGTTTAACATTTTAGAAGATTATACGTAATAATATTTATTTCGTTTTATTATAATCAGAATCTTATTTAATTATATTTGTTGCTAACCAAAACATGATTATTAAATTAAAGAATATGGTACAAAAAACATCGAATGCTTTTATTGCGGCATCTTGGGTAGCTCTTGGAGCTGGAACAGTAGGTTTTATCGTTGGACTTGCAAGAGCCGAAATGTTATTAAACGAAAAAGGATATTATTTTACAGTTTTAATGTTTGGATTATTTGCTGTTGTTTCGTTACAAAAAAGCGTGAGAGACAGACTTGAAAAACTTCCTGTAACTGATATTTATTATGGTATTTGCTGGTTCGGAACTTTGTTGTCGATTGTGTTATTAGTTGTTGGACTATGGAATGCAACTATTTTACCAAGTGAAAAAGGTTTTTATGCATTTGCTTTTTTACTGGCGCTTTTTGGTGCAATTTCAGTGCAAAAAAATACAAGAGATAATATGGTATTCGAAAAAAGCGAATAAACATAAACGATCAAAAATAAAAAAGCTCCATGAAAATGGAGCTTTTTTTTATTTACTGCTTTTTGCTTTTTCATATCGCATTTTCAAACCTTCCAGATAAGGAGCTTTTTGTTCTTCTGCTAACAATATTGATTTTTCAAAATTAGTCAATGCTAAATTTTTCTTACCATTGGATTCAAGCATATCACCATAAGCCAGATAAGTCATAGGAGATTTGGGATATAAAATAGTATTGCTTTTTAGAATAGATTCTGCTATGAGTGGATTTTTTTTGATGCTTTGAGAACCAAAAAAATTAATATCACTTTCGCTAAATAAATTTAAATCAACTGCTTTTCTAAAAATATCAGTTATTTGTTGATCAATTTTTGAAGCATCAATTTCTGAATATTGAGCTTGTTTGTCAATAATATGTTGTAATTCTTCATATATGTTTTTTGATTCTAATGCTTTTTTGTTTCTGTAGATTTCCGCAGCCTGACTTGCCAATTCAATAGTTTTAGAATAGGCATTTTCACCTGAAGTTTTGATTTCGGGAATAACACCAGTTCCTTCCCAGTTTGTTTTTGTTATTGGATTTGTACCCGTACCTGTCGGAATAAAGATTTCTAAATCAGAATTTATCTTAAAAACATCGCCTGGATTTGCGGCACCTCCAGTAACTTCTCCAACTAATGTAGCTCTCCTTTGACTTTGCATATTATAGCTAAACTCCTCGGCTCCCGAAAAAGTTTGTGAACCGGTAATTATGAATAAAGGAACGTCAATCATTTTCTTCCCATTTACTTCATGAGTAATTACTTCATCCTTTCGGTTTCCTTGTCTGAAATAAAGCGTATTAATCAATAAATTATTCTCTAAAAAATAACTGCATAAATAATTTACCGTATTAGGATTACCACCGCCATTATGTTGTAAATCGATAATCACAGCATCCGTATTTGCCAGGAGATACATATAGGCATCAAGGGTTTTTGTAGTTTCTGCAAGGAAAAAGTTGATATTTAGATACCCTATATTTCCATCTATTATTTTTGCCTCTTTAAAACCGTTGGCTTCTTTTCTGGTGCCTTTATATTTTTTTAAATACATTTGATAATCATCACTTGAACTTTCCTGTCCTTTTACAGGAGTAAAAGCAGGCCATATACCTAAATGTCTATCCTTATTAACAATTCTGATTTCTTTAGTTAAAGCAAGTGCAAACGAATCAATTAATTCATATTTTTTAAACTTCCCTTCCTTCAAACTTTTATTCAAATGGTCAGCTATTAATTTGGCTTGATCAGGAAAAACGTAATTTTCTTGTAGCAATAAATCAATTTTAAGGATAGTTTCTTTTTTGAATTTCTCATTTATTTTTTTCTGTGCTAAGACATCAACTTTAAAAACAATTATAAATAATAAGATATAGATGAAAAATGATTTCATATGTTTTTCTTCGGATTTAGTTACGATAAAAATTTTGGAATTGAATTTGGTGCTTATCAAATATAGTTAAATATTTCATTATCAAATTCAACCTAAGAAAAAGTCATAAAAAAAGCCCCATTTTCATGGAGCTTTTTTATTATCAGGATTTGAGATTATTTACTCAAATACATTTTTCTTCTAGAGTACAATTCGTAGAATTGATCGTCTTTTAAGTCATCAATAAACAAGATGCTTTCTCCTGTTGATTTCATTTCTGGTCCTAATGCTTTGTTTACATTATGGAATTTGCTGAAAGAGAAAACCGGTTGTTTGATTGCGTATCCTTTCAATTGCGGATTAAAATCAAAGTCAGTTACTTTATTATGTCCTAACATTACTTTTGTAGCATAGTTTACATAAGGTTCTCCGTAAGCTTTTGCAATAAATGGTACCGTTCTTGAAGCTCTTGGATTTGCTTCGATAATATAAACTGTATCATCTTTTATCGCAAATTGAATGTTGATTAAACCAACGGTTTTCAGTGCTCTTGCAATTTTAAAAGTATGATCTTTAATTTGTTGCATTACGAATTCTCCTAAGTTAAAAGGAGGTAAAGTAGCATTACTATCTCCAGAGTGAACTCCGCAAGGTTCGATATGCTCCATAATTCCTATGATGTACACATTTCCGTCAGCATCACAAATTGCATCAGCTTCAGCTTCGATTGCTCCGGCTAAATAGTGATCAAGAAGTAATTTATTTCCTGGAATCGTTTTCAATAAGTTGATAACGTGCTCTTCAAGTTCTTTTTTGTTGATTACAATTTTCATTCCCTGACCTCCTAATACATAAGAAGGACGAATCAATAATGGGAAGTCTAAAGTATCTGCAAGAGCAGAAGCTTCATCAGCAGTTTCAGCAATTCCGAATTGTGGGAAAGGAATGTGTAATTCTCTCAATAAATCTGAGAAACGTCCTCTGTCTTCAGCTAAATCAAGTGCATCAAAACTAGTTCCGATGATTTTTACTCCGTATTTAGATAATTTTTCAGCTAATTTCAAAGCTGTTTGTCCACCTAACTGAACAATTACACCTTCTGGTTTTTCGTGCTGAATGATGTCATATATATGTTCCCAGAAAACTGGTTCAAAGTATAATTTATCAGCTGTATCAAAGTCAGTTGAAACCGTTTCAGGATTACAGTTGATCATGATTGTTTCGTAACCACATTCTTTCGCAGCCAAAACTCCGTGTACACAAGAATAATCAAACTCAATTCCTTGTCCAATTCTGTTTGGTCCGGAACCAAGAACGATAATTTTCTTTTTATCAGTTACAATACTTTCGTTGTCTACATAACGCTCACCGTTTGCTTTTTCGATTTCAGCCTCAAAAGTAGAGTAGTAGTAAGGTGTTTTTGCTTTAAACTCAGCTGCGCAAGTATCAACCAATTTAAACACACGGTTGATGTTTTGATCCATACGTAAAGTATGTACTTCGCTTTCAAGACAATTTACCATGTGAGCAATTTGTCTGTCAGCAAAACCTTTTTGTTTCGCCTCAAGCAAAAGTTCTTTAGGAAGATTAGATACTTTATAGTTCGAAATTTCTTTCTCTAAAGTATAAAGTTCTTCGTATTGTTTTAAGAACCACATATCGATTTTTGTGATTTCATGAATACGGCTCAACGGAATTCCCATTGCAATTGCATCATAAATTACAAAAACACGATCCCAACTTGCAAAAGTTAGTTTCTCGATAATTTGTTCGTAGTTTTTGTATCCTTTTCCGTCAGCTCCTAAACCGTTTCTCTTAATTTCAAGAGATTGAGTTGCTTTGTGTAATGCTTCCTGGAACGAGCGTCCAATTCCCATTACTTCACCAACAGATTTCATCTGAAGTCCTAAAGTTCTGTCAGCACCTTCGAATTTATCAAAGTTCCAACGTGGTATTTTTACAATTACATAGTCTAAAGTCGGTTCAAAAAGAGCCGAAGTTGATTTTGTAATTTGATTTTGCAATTCATCAAGATTATATCCTAAAGCTAGTTTAGAAGCAATTTTAGCGATTGGATATCCAGTCGCTTTAGATGCCAAAGCAGAAGAACGAGATACACGAGGATTAATCTCGATCGCTACGATATCTTCTTTTTCGTCTGGCGAAACTGCGAATTGTACGTTACAACCTCCGGCAAAATTTCCGATACTACGCATCATTAAGATTGCATAATCACGTAATTTTTGAAAAGTTGTGTCTGATAATGTCATTGCTGGTGCAACTGTAATCGAATCTCCAGTATGAATTCCCATTGGATCCATATTTTCGATTGAACAAATGATTACAACATTATCGTTTTTATCTCTTAAAAGTTCTAACTCATATTCTTTCCATCCCATTAAAGCTTTGTCAATCAAAACTTCGTGAATTGGTGATGCTTCAAGACCGCGAGTTAAAAGCTCATCAAAATCTTCTTTTTTGTAAACAATTGCTGCTCCTGTTCCTCCAAGTGTAAATGAAGGACGAATTACAAGCGGAAAACCAAATTCCTGAGCAATTTCTTTTCCTTCTAAGTAAGAAGTAGCAGTTTTTGCAGGCGCAGTTGGTACATTAATTCTTTCAAGAAGTTGTTTAAACTGCTCTCTGTCTTCTGTAATATTGATTGCGTTTACGTCAACTCCAATTAATTTTACTCCAAAATCCTGCCAGATTCCTTTTTCTTCAGCTTCCAAACACAAGTTCAAAGCTGTTTGTCCACCCATTGTAGGTAAAACAGCATCAATTTGTGGATGTTCCTTTAGAATTTCAATTATCGATTTTGTAGTTAGTGGTTTCAAGTAAATGTGATCGGCCATACTTGGGTCGGTCATAATTGTCGCTGGATTTGAGTTTATCAAGATAACTTCAATTCCTTCTTCACGAATAGAACGTGCAGATTGAGATCCTGCATAATCAAATTCGCAAGCTTGTCCAATAACAATAGGTCCTGAACCTATTATTAAAACTGATTTTATTGATGTGTCTTTAGGCATTTTGTATGTATTGTGTAGTTATTATAATATGTATTCAAAAACATTCACAGTGCTTTAGAAACTAGAATGTTACAAATTTTTTACCGACAAGGTATAAAAAAAGGCGATACTAAAAAAGTAATCGCCTTATGTATGTTTATACAAACATTATTTTTTGTGTCTAGGCTCGCTAGAAACAGTTAATTTATGTCTTCCTTTTGCTCTTCTACGCGCTAGAACTTTTCTTCCATTCGCAGAAGCCATTCTGTCCATAAATCCGTGCTTATTTCTTCTTTTTCTTTTCGATGGTTGAAATGTTCTTTTGCTCATTGCTTTGTATCTTTAAAATGGTGTCTAATATCTCTTTTCTGTTTTTTGAATATCGTTACTCAAAAACCGAGTGCAAATATACAAAGACTTTTTTTTCTGGCAAGTACTTTAATAAAAATATTTTTAATTCATTTTACTATATTTGCAATCACAAATATACATCTATTATGTTTCATAAAAATATTAAACTTATTTTGGCCGGACTTCTTGTAGTTGCTGGCGTTTGGCAATTTACCGAAAGTAATATCGGGAATGGTATTTTCCTTTTATTGCTTACTGCAATTCCAATATTTCTTTACTTTAAAAACGAATTTATCCTTTTAGCTTTCCTTAAATTAAGAAAACAAGACTTTGAAGGAGCTAAAAAATGGCTGGCATATATCAAAAATCCCGAAGCTGCTTTAGTACGCAAACAACAAGGATATTTTAATTACCTACACGGAATCATGTTATCTCAGACAAATATCAACCAAGCCGAGAAACATTTCAAGAAAGCAATCGAACTTGGACTATCAATGGATATGGATTTGGCAGTTGCAAAATTAAACCTTGCCGGAGTTGCAATGTCACGCCGAAGAAAACTTGAAGCTACTAATTTATTAAACGAAGCTAAAAAATTAGACAAACAAGGAATGCTGAAAGAGCAAATCACAATGATGAAAGAACAAATGAAGAAAATCTAAATTTCTTTAAATTATAATATTTTTCAAAATCCCATTCGCCGCGGCGAATGGGATTTTTTTGTCCTTGCGAGGAACGAAGCAATCTCATTTACAGATTAAACGTTGTGTTTTATTGCAGTGAGATTGCTTCGTTCCTCGCAAGGACATTGCCTGCGTAAAAAAAACGATTGGAATTTAGAATTTTTAATGTTAGAATTTGGAGCTATTTCCTGCTATCCACTTGTATCTTTTCATCCGCAAAAAAGCGGATAAAAAGGATACCGCTTCTATCAGGGCTATGGCTTTAGGTTTTTAAAGATGCATTATCTTAGTTTTGTCTTTGCGAGGAACGAGGTATCTCCACAAGAAACTAACACAAAGTTTATTTAGCATGTCGAGCTACTTGCGGAGATCCCTCGTTCCTCGGGATGACAAGATTGCGGAGAAAAACTTTGCGTAATGATTGCGTGCAGACCTTTGTCAAAGTTTAAAACTTTGACAAAGGTTATCGAAACCTGAAACCTGAAACCTGAAACCTGAAACCTGAAACCTGAAACCTGAAACCTGAAACCTGAAACCTGAAACCTGAAACCTGAAACAAAAATTTACTCTTCCAATATAATAGAAGGTAAATTCTCGTTCAGCCATTTATATTTATTCAGAATCATAATATGAGTTCCGCCTTTTACCACAATGCAGCTGTTGATATACTTTATAGGAAAAACATCATCCTGATCGCCGTGAATATGAATAACATCTGGATTAATTTCATTTCGATCCCATAAAATAACATTTTCAACTGCCCATTGTAAATAGTTCAGATCGCGAACCGCCAGGAACTTCTCGTATAATTTAATGCGTTTATTGACTTTTTCGCCAAAAGAATATTTTGCAAGATTTTCGATATTCAAAATTAACTTCATCGGAATCAGCTTGTAGGCTTTTGTAGTTTTTCCGATTTTCATTCTTCTAGGGAATTCTGCATTACTTCTAACGCTTGAAATAATAATAACTTTTCGTGCCTGAATATGCTTTGCAATTTCCTGAACCAAAATTCCTCCAAACGAAACTCCAATTAAAACCGGATTTTCGTGTTTAATATTTTTAGATATTCTTAATGCATAATCAGACAAAGACTCTTTTGGTTGGGGAATTTCCCATTCTAACATACAGGTCTCAAAAACAGATTCGTCTAATTTGATTCTTTCAAAAATTGCCGGACTAGCAGCCAGACCGGGCATAAAGTATACAGGAATTTTACTCATTTGGCAGAATAAGAATTATGGTTACAGATTAAATTCAAGCTAAAATTACTTTTTTTAGTAATATGCACAGCAAATCTTACACCACAATTATTCATCAAACCCAATAAAATTTCAACCATAGAAAGGTTAAGGCAATATTACGCCTTTAAAAAATAATTTTATATTGAAAATCAAATGATTACCTTTGTAGTTATAATAATCATTATTTAAATCTCTTTCCAGGATTTTTATGTAATGTACTTATCGTTCTTTTCTATTATTTTTAATCCAATCTCCCCAAAAAAACATGACTAATATGGAACCTATTGAAACTATGGAAATCAAAGACAACACTTTTGCAAGACAATTTGAAACCATAGTCCCTGAAGGATTACTTTCTATTGAATATTCTTTTCAGGAAAAGAAAATTTTCTTAACCAAAATCAACTCTCCGGAAGGCTTTGACAATCAAGCGATAATTGATACTTTACTTAAAAACATCATGGAAATCGTCATTGAAAAGAAATTTAAATTAATGCCTATTCATCCTAGAATTGTCTTGTTTATTAAAAAGAATCCGGAATACAAAGAATTACTTCCTCCCGGAATCAGAATTTAAAAATCACCAATTAATCGGAGCCACAATCCTCCTATAACCATATAGATCAAGAGCATTGTCAATCCTGTTATTAATCCTTTGACCCACCAGCTTTTCAGGTCGACGTAACCGCTTCCGAAGAAAACTGGTGCAGGTCCGTGTCCATAATGCGTTAAAGTTCCGTAGGTTGAACCAACAAATCCAAGCATAAAAGCCAATAGTAATCCAGGAACTCCAAGGGAAACTCCAACTCCTAATAACGCTGCGTACATTGCTGCTACGTGAGCTGTGGCACTTGCGAAAAGATAATGACTAAAAAAGTACACTAATACAATAATAGGAAAAGCCATTTGCCAGCTTAATCCGCCAATTTCAGCTTTTATTAAACCGCTGAACCAACTAATAAATCCAAGTTCATTGAGCGAACTCGCCATCATTACTAATACCGAAAACCAAACGATAGTATCCCAGGCGCCTTTTTCGGCTTTGACATCGTCCCAAGTCAAAACTGAAGTTAGAAGCAATATAACCAAACCAATAAATGCGGTTGTAGTTGCATCAATAGAAAATAAATCGCCCGTCATCCAAAGGAATAATAAGATGAAGAAAGTCAATAACATCATCCATTCGTCACGCGTTATTGGTCCCATTTCTTTAAGTTTCTGAGCTGCAATCTGAGGTGCATCACCAGTTTTCTTTAGTTCTGGCGGATAAATTTTATACAATACAAGCGGAATTACAAAAAATGCCACCAAACCCGGAACTATAGCTGCTGTGGCCCAGGAAATCCAACTAATTTTTATGCCTAAATTAAGTGCAAATTTTTGACACATTGGATTACTCGCCGTTCCGGTTAAAAACATAGACGAAGCAATTAAGTTTGCATTATAACTGCTTAACGTAAGATAAGAACCTAGTTTTCGATGTGTTTCGGGCTGATCCGGCATTGAGCCAAAACTCATTGACATAGATTTCATAATAGGATAAATAATTCCTCCGCCTCGTGCTGTATTACTTGGTACAGCTGGAGCTAAAACTAAATCTGCTAATCCTAGACCATATGCCAATCCAAGTGAGCTTTTTCCAAATATTCTAATAAATAAGAAAGCGATTCTGTTTCCTAGTCCTGTTTTTATAAAACCTCTGGCAATGAAAAATGAAATTCCAATAAGCCAGATTACTTTATCTCCAAAGCCTTTTAAAGCGAGCGTAATTGATTTTCCAGCTTCACCTGGCGCCAATACTTGTGAGAAAGCGGTAAGGGCAATTGCGATCATACACATTGTTCCCATTGGTGCTGCTTTCAAAATAATTCCTAAAATTGTTGCGACAAAAATGGCAAACAAATGCCACGCTTCAATTACTACACCATCTGGCGCCGGAATAAACCAAATTGCTACTCCAACAGCAAGCGTAATTAAGGTTTGAGGAATTTTTACTTCTTTCATAACAATAAGAATTAGATTAAATTATAGTCTGCACTGAAACTGAATTATAAACAGGTTGTCATTATACATTGACGTATCAGGAATGTTTTTGTCAAAACGATCAATCTCTAAGCCTAATTCGATTCGGCCAGTATACGCTTTACCAAATTCAAGACTGATCATTGGTGTATAGGTTTGTCTAACATTAGAATCGATTTTATAACTTGGATCAAATCGTTCATATCGGCAGGATACTTCTAATGAAGTTAGTTTTTTATAATCCACTAAATATCTCAAATTAGGCAGAAAATAAATTCCTCGCATTTGATAATCTGAAACATTTGGGGTTCTTGCTGTAGTTGGCAAAGAATAATATAAATTATGATTGGTTCCTTGTTTATATTCTATTTGTAAATCGAAAGTAAATTTATCATTTAATTTAAAATCACTTGTAATATCAGCACCTACAGCGAAAACATTTTTTTTGAAGACTTTTCCGGAACCTCCATTAAGTCCTAAATTAATTTTGTGCAATTTTGATAATGTAAAAACCAGTCGTGTCGAATATTGTTTTCCGTTATCCTTATCCATTTCCTGATCTTTCCCGTTTCCGTTTAACATAGAAATAGCGTAGTTAAAAGGGATGTTACCAAGATCAAAAGCTCCCGTTGCAGAAGCTCCAATTTGAAAACTGGTCCAGCCGTTTTTTCCAAACTCATAATATTGATTCGAGAAATCAAATGATTTGATAATATCTACTGGAACTAATTCTTCAATACCAAAAGCTGGTCGGAATTGTCCTCCTGTAACTGCAAAATATTTACTAAAAGTGTATTTGGCGTAGGCATTTTCTAAAACTTTCCCTTTAGGATCAGATTTAAAATCAGCAAGATTCACCAAAATTACAACTTCTGTAGCTTCGCTTAATTTGGTATTAACACCAACACGCATTCTTTTGATATCAAACGTACTTTGAACAACATCGCCTGTAGAATGTTGAACTCCCATAACATCAACACGATCTTCTAAAGCTTGCAGATAGCGCGCCTGAAACAATCCCTTAAATTGAAATTGTGGATATTTAACGGTCGTTTCCGGTGGTGTTTCTGGTACCGGAGCAAGAACTGTAGGAGTTTGAGCATTTGCAAAAAAGGGCATTATAAAAAGAATAAAAGCAATTTTTACTAGTAAAGATTTATTCATAGTCTGCAAATAAAAAGTTAGTCTATTATTGATTCTTTATAGAATTTTAATTTTTATCTTCTTCCATTAGAACTACCGCTTGCAGGGCTTGGCGTTGCAGTGTTTCTAGTTGGTGCTGGTCTGGTCGCAGGGCGTGTTACCGGTTGTGTTACCGGGCGAGTTGTAGGCTGCGTTGGACGTGTTACAGGACGCGTTGTTGGATTTGTTGGTCGTGTCACAGGTTGTGTTACTGGACGCGTTACAGGCTGCGTTGGCCTAACAACTGGTCTTGTTGACGGATTAGTTGGAGTTACCGGACGCGTCACCGGAGCCGGTCTTGTCGTACCGGGATTTGTTGGACGAGTTACTGGTCTGGTTGTGCCTGGATTTGTTGTGCCAGGTCTTGTTGATGGATTTGTAGGGCGAGTTACTGGTCGCGTTGTCGCCGGTCTGGTTGGTCTTGTAGTCGTAACAGGAGATGGTCTTTTATAATCTCTTCCATTATAAGTAGTATTATAACGGCCACTAGCTCTATTATCTCTTACAACAACTGATGTATTTCTTCTTGATGCATAGCGATTATAATATCTAGGATTTCTTATAACAGCTGTTCTTCTGTAATAATTATTGCGATAATAATGTCCATGATATCCCCAGTAATCCTGATAGTAAACAGGACGCCAAGGTCGCCAATACGAAGGATAATATCCCCAATACCAAGGAGATCTGTATGGTACATAAATAGGTGAAAACAAAAACAATACAACTGGCCACGCACTCACACTTGTAGTAACATAACTTGGATTGCTAGTTGTGGTGTTATAATTATTGGTAGTATTATTGTTTACAATTACAGTTTGATCTCCTTTATAACCTGGATTTGGTGTTCCTGCAACAGTATCAGAAGGTTCTACAATGTAATTTTTTCCATATAAATCTTCGTCTCCAATAATCTGAACGTGTATATTGTTCTTTTTATCTTTTTCAACTTCAATAACAGCCACATCTTGTTTCTCAGTACTATTGATAGCAACTTGAAGCACAATTGAGTGTATATTTCCATCTTTTTGACTTTCGATTTCAATATAATCAATGTCGCCATCATTATTTAAATCCAAATTATTAACCTTACTGTCTTGTTCATTTAGGACTTTTTCAAACTCTTCTAAGGTTTTAGATTTTTGAAAAATATCTAAAACTGCAAATAAATTAAGATTATCTCCTGGTAAACCTAAAGCAACAGGTTCATTATCTGTTTGAGAAAATACAGGAATGGAAAACAAACTAGTCATTAAAATCGTAAAAAATAAGAAGTTCTTTTTCATACAAATATTTTGTTAATTTAGAATTACAGTCACTAAGGTATGAAAAAACAGACAAAGTCCAACAGTGCTTCATAACTTTCTGTTTTACAACTATAAAATATTAAAAAAGTTTTAAATCTTCTCTGTGTTTTCCTTGTTGACAAGGTGGTATTGTAAGACTTATATTCTTAACTTTGTAATTAGACGTTATTTATGTCTGTCTTTTCTTTTAGGATGTCCTACAAATTTTGTTTCAGAATTAATCAAATAATAGATACAGAATTGCAATGAAAAAACATTTATCTCTTTTACTTTTCTTCTTTTATCTAACTTATGGATATGGTCAAATTGAGGTTTCTTCAAGCTTAGAAGATGCGATTCAGAAGGCTATTGAAAAAAGTACTTCATTAAAAAATAAAGACTTAGATATTGAAAAACTAAATCTTCAGGAAAAAGGAGTCTGGAACAAATACATTCCAACGGTTGAAGCGAGTGCACTTTATTCTTATTTTGACAATAAACTGACTGTTGATCTTCCTACGGCTACAATACCAATTGTAAACTATCCTTTGTTTGATGGGAAAACGGCTTTTAAAAACTACGGAAATATTTTTAACGGAAGTGTGATGGCAAAAACCGTATTATTTAGCGGAATGCAAATACCAAACGGAGCAAAAGCTATTGCAGAAAAAACGAAAGGAACTGTGTTTTTAAAAGAATCAGAAAAAGACCAAATCATTAAAGATGTTATAAACACTTTTGATCAATTAGAATTACTGAAGGAGATTGATAAACTAATACAGGAAAGTGAAAAACGATTAGATACAGAAACTAAGCGCGTAACAAAAGCAATAGAACAAGGACTTGCAATACCATACGATCGCGATAAAATCAAATTGGCATCGCTGGAATTATCTTCGAAAAAGATTGAACTGGACGGAAAACGAAAATTAGTTTATAAAAAAATTCAATATTTAACAGGCTATTCAATTAGTGAAATAGAGAATGTTCATTACGAATTGGCTCCATATTTAATAACGGATGAGAAATTAAGTACCGAAAACAAACAGGAAATTAAAGCACTCGAATCGTTTAAAACCGCATATGAATATTTATTAAAAAAAGAAAAAGGAACTTATTTACCCACTTTAGGTGCTTTTGGAGGAGTTTCGTATTCCAGTTTATTCAATGCAAATGCAACAACGCCTGTTATCACGGGAATAAATGAAGCATTATATTTAGGATTAAATGAAGTAACCATAAGTAATAATTGGGTTGTTGGAGCTGCTATGAAATGGGAGGTTTTCTCTGGTTTTGAAAGAAAACACAAAGTTCACGAAGCCAAAATAAATATTGAGCAAGTACAAAACCAAATTGATGATACTAAAGAAAAACTAGAATTACTTCTTGAAAAAAACTTAGTTGATTACAGCGTTTTAACGCAAAAAATCGATATCACGCAACAGCAGGAAAAAGTGGCAGGCAATAATTTGAATCTGGCGATAAAACAATACAAGGAAGGTCTTATCAATATATCTGAGCGCCTTGAAGCCGAAAATGATTCTTATAAAGCATCAGTGAACAAAACCACGACTTTGATCGATCAGCGATTGGCTGCCATTGAAACTATAATTGCTACTGGTGATTTATCAAAAAAAATATCTAAATAAAAAGTTCTGTTTTATGAAAAAAGCAATCCTTATAATTCCCTTAATTCTACTTTATGTAAGCTGTCAAAAAGCGCAGAAAGAGAATATAATTCAAGGAAAAATAGAAAAAGAACAAATTGCAGTTGTGAGCAAAATCCCCGGCAAGATTCTAAAAATCTTTGTCAAAGAAGGAGATATTGTTCGAAAAGGAGATACACTGGCAATTCTTGATATTCCTGAAGTTGATGCTAAAAAAAGTCAGGCCGAAGGTGCCGTTACTTCTGCAAAAGCGCAATATAAAATGGCGGTAAAAGGAGCAACTGAAAATCAAATCAAACAGCTTGAAGCCAAAAAAATGGGACTGAAAGAACAGTATGAATTTGCTCAGAAATCTATTAAGCGATTGACCAATATGCTAAAAGATTCTTTGATCTCGCAACAAACTTACGATGAAACTTTTGCTAAATATCAAGGAGCTCAGGCGCAATATAATGCTGTTATTGCCGAATTGGATGATGCCAAAAAAGGCGCACGTATTGAACAGCAAACAATGGCTTTAGGTCAACAAGACAGAGCTCTTGGCGCATTGCAGGAAGTAGAAACTGCTGATAAAGAACGCTATATTTTTGCACCGCAAGACATGAGTATTGAAACCATAACCCTAAATCTTGGCGAACTGGCATTACCGGGTTATACTTTATTCAATGGTTATATTGCCAACAGCGCATACTTTCGATTTACGATACCTGAAAATCAATTGGCAAAATTTAAAAAAGATCAGGAAATAAATGTTCATATTCCGTATTTGAAAAAAGATGTAAAAGGAACTATTTCAACTATAAAACAACTTGGAGCATACGGAAATATTGCAACCGCTTATCCGGATTACGAAATGCAGGAAAGTTTATTCGAAATAAAAATAACGCCTGCGAATATTGGCGATACAAAAGATCTCATTACAAAAACAACTGTTACTTTATCTCTCTGATTATGCAAAACTTCTTTTCATTGCTTAAACGGGAATTCCGATTATTTTGGAGTAATAAAGTTCTTCGATTGCTTTTTATTGGAGCGCCAATTCTTTATGGCGTTTTGTTGGGTTATGTTTACGGAAAAGGCAAAGTTACTGATCTTCCAATTATTGTTGTTGATCAGGACAGATCTGAGTTAAGCTCAAAAGCAATTCAAATGTTTCAGGATAATGAGGTTTTGTCTATTGCTTCGATTTTGTACGATCAAAATAATCTTTCGCAGATTGCCATTCAAAAAGAAGCAACTTGTGTGGTTATTATTCCAAAGGATTTTGAGAAAATGACACTCACAAAAAAATATCCCGAAATTACAACGATCGTAAATACCTCTAATGTTCTAACGGCTAATTATGCGTCAACAGCGATACAAGTTTGCCTTGGAACATTAAAAGCAGGCGTTCAAATTGAAACATTAAGAAAGCAAGGCGTTCCGGAAAATTTACTTGCTTCACAATATGAACCTTTCAAAACTACTTTTATAAAAAAATACAACCGAAGTACCAATTATATGTATTTTTTATGGCCGGGAGTTCTTGCGACAGTTCTTCAACAAGTTTTACTTTTAGGATTAGCACTTTCTTTTGCTTCTGAATTTGAAAACGGAACTTTTAAAGATTTGGTCAAAAAATGCCCTTCGGTTTTAAAACTTTTAGCGGTAAAAATCATTCCTTATATGATTATGAGTTTCGGAATTTGGCTTATCTATTGGCTTTTTACTTTATGGTTTAGATTGCCTTTTTACGAAAATTTGCTTCCGCTAACTTTTATAGCAGGGATATTTGTACTCTCGGTTTCTTTCATAGGTATTCTGGTTAGTATTTTGGTTCCAAGTCAATTAAAAGCGACAGAAATTTTAATGGTTATCGCAACTCCCAGTTTTATCCTGAGCGGTTTTACCTGGCCATTAAGTCAAATGCCACAAGGAGTTCAGTTGATTTCAAATGTGATTCCGCTAACACATTTTTTGAAAGCTTTTAGAATATTAATTATCGAAAACGGAACTTTTTCGCAAACAACAAAACCTATTTGGAACATGATAATTATAGGTTTGGTTTGTTTTATTTTGGCTTTTATTGCCTTATACTTTAAAAAGAAAAGTGTTCTTAAAGAAGCGTAATTCCATAAAATAGGTTGATTTTATGCCAACTTATTTCAGGACGAGATATAAAAAAAGGCTTTCAGAAATGAAAGCCCTTTTTTGGTAAAATCCAAAAACTAATTCTAAAAAATATTAATCGTTAAAGTAAAAACCGTTACTTCCTATACCGGTAGTTACTTCTTTTTGTAATGCACCGGTTAAATTATAAATGTAAGCTGTACCATCTGTCTTAAAGTTTCCTTGCGCAACATAAATACGATTGTTTTTAACTGCAAATCCATATATATTAGTTGCTGCAGAAGTTAAAAGTGGTGTTGTAGATGGAGCCGTAGCATTAGTGTTTATTACATAAACAGCACTTCCTACTGTATAGTAAATTTTACTGTCATTAACATCCATAAATCCTGCTTCTTTTAAGTTGTCAGGAAAAGCAAATTCAGTAAATGTTTTGTCTGTTATTTTTACTTTTACAAGTCCGCTGATATTTTCATAACCACCTTTTAAGATGTAAAGAATTCCGTTTTCTTCTTCAATACAATCACCGGTTTTACCAATTTGTACAGGAGCATCCAGTTTTTTTGTCGCAATATCAACAATCGATAATTTATCACTGTAAGAATCTGTGATATATAATTTTCCATCTTTCAAAACCACTCTGTTAGCGGTTGTGTTCAAGTCGATTTTTGACTCATAAGTATTAGTTGTAAGATTAATTATGGCAACATAATCATCTGTATCTCCTGTTGCAGCATTTTCGTATGAATACGTATTTGCATTCGTAACATACGCTTTACCATCTTTTACAACTCCGTATCTTGGGTTTTTTAAACCAGTTTCGATCTTAGTAATTAATTTAAAAGTGTAACGGTTAACTACTGTAATATTGTTGGCTCCACCGGAAATAATATAAGCGTTGTCGCCACTAAAAAATATATTTTGAACATATTTCCCAAGTACATCAGTTCCATTTGCAGCAGCGTAAACATCTTTGGTAGAAGAAGTCAAATCATCAGTCGAAAATGAAACAGTACCTTTTGTAGTTCCTTCATTTAAGATAAAAAAACCATTGTCATAAACTCCTTTTGGAGTATCATTATCATTATTGTTATCATCGTTTGAACACGAAACAAATAGCGAAACACTAAGTGCTACTAAAAATAATTTGCTAAACTTCATTATATTAAAATTTTAGGGTTAAATACATATTAAAATTGCGACCTGGCTGAGGTCTGTATTCCAAACTTTCATATTCTTTATTGAAAAGATTTAATACTTGAAAACCAAGTTTGAAAGTGTCGAGAAATTTAAAATCATAGTCAATTCCGATATTCGAAACATTATAATCATTTATTATATCCTTCGGGTCATTATTTTCGGTTGTATAAACAAAACCATTAAACATAAATTGATAATAAGCTGAAATTCTATTTCTGGAATAAGAAACAGATCCAGTTACTTTATTTAACGGAACATAGAAAAGCTGCTTTTTGGTTTCATCATTTTTTGAAGCCGTATAAGCATAAGTGGCATTTGCGGCAAAGATGTTTTTACCAAACTGTTTTTTCCAGCTTAATAATGTTTCAGCACCATAACTATTTACTTTATCCGTATTTTGTGGAGACCAAATACCGTTGCTTCCCGGAATCCATTGCAATAAATCTTTTATTTTCATGTAATAAAAGGTTTGAGTCAATGATATATTTTTGAAAGTGAAAACATTACCAATTTCTGCCTGATAAGAACTTTCAGGTTTTAAATTTGGATTTCCGCCTTGTTCCCAGTACAAATCATTAAAAGTCGGGATTCTGAAATTTCGTGATAAATTCAATTTCAGATTATACAATTTGCTAAATTGATACGAAGATCCTAAAGAAAATAGGAGAGGAGATTGATAATTGTCTGTAAACTCTTTTCTAATTCCGAATTCATTTTTCCAATCTGTCGAAACATCTTGTTTAACCAATAAAGCAGCCGAACTAATTTCTCTAACGTGATCTCCAAAACCAGTTCCGTAACCTTTAGTTCTGTTGTAATCCAGAACTCCGTTTATTTGTGTTGATTTAGAAATTTTATATCCTAAATCTGCTTTTGTGATAAAGCTTTCTGTTTTTCCATAAGTGAAAAAATTAATCGCATTATCAGGATAATATTGATAGTTTTCGAATATATATGCTGCTTTCAGATTAGTGGTAAACTTTCCATAATCGCCGTCATATTCTAATAAGTTTCGGTTAAAACCATTTACATATCTGGTTTTAGTTTCCGTTTCAGATACTAAAGAAGTGTTTCTATCTGTATTAGAAGTTTGAGTGTATAATTTCAAACTATTTTTTGCGTCAAATTTGTAACCAACATTTGCGCTCATAGTTATTATATCATACTGACCGTTTTGATTCCAGCGTTGTTCGCCTTTCCAGTTGTATTTATGGATGTATTTGTAATCATTTGTCGAACTATTTTTTGAAAAGCCAATTTGCGCGCTCCATTTTTCATTCGAAATATTAGTTTTAAAATTGATTCCAATAGTATTGAAACTTCCGTAATCAAGTTTTAAATTAGTCTCAAACCGACTATAAAATGCCAAATCGTTGTTTAAATGTACAGTTCCTCCAACGGCTCCGCTTCCATAAATAACACTTCCGCCACCAGCTTTTACACTTATCGAATTATAATCAGAGCCAGAAATAGTATTGAAATCAGTACTTCCGTTCATCTGAGAATTGATATTAATTCCGTTCCAGATTACTGCGGTTTGTGATGCAGTAGTTCCTCTAAAAGAGACTGTAGAAAGCATTCCACGGCCGTATTCTTTAAAATAAATAGTGGAATTAAAGTTTAAAAGATCCGTTAATAAAGCCTCATTTTTATTAATGACAGAATCATTAAGCTTTAAAACGGATTGTGAATTGGAGTATTTTTTAAGATTTGCGTCAGAAACTACGACTTCTTTCAATTTGGTAATAGAGTCGTTCTGCGCCGAAATAATTTGGCACAACAGCAATAAACAAAAAGCAAACCGTTTTTTTAAAGTCATAATTTCTAAACTCTTTTTCCCGAGAGCTCGATATTCGTTACAAAGGCAGGTCTCCTGGCTTGCGTCTTGTTGTTTACCTTCCCATTCGCCGGGGCGAGCAGTGGTTTTGTAGTTACAACAAGCATTCTTTTCAGAACAAAGCTTACAGTTGCGGGTACAGCTCAAGAATTATTACTTGATTCCCTTTTAATGTGTTAAAAATGAACACAACCTTAATTTCGTGCAAAGATAAAGTTAAAATTATCGAATTTTCAAATTTGTTTCACTTTTTAAAACAAATTCTAAACAAAATGGTGTTTAAAGTACTATTTTTATTACTTGACCAAAGTCTACCTTGTTGTTGAAAGCATCTTTTAGAGGCAATGAAGTTTGATGACATAAAATACTTCGTATAACGCCGGCATGCACTACAAGAATAATAGGATTTGTTATTTTTTTTGAAATTAAATCAGATAAGAAATCTCCAACTCTTTGATGTAATTCAACAAAAGATTCTCCATTCGAAACCTTAATATTGACAAAATCTTCCATCCAGGGATTAAGTTCTTCTTGTGGAATATTATCCCAGTTTTTCAATTCCCAATCGCCAAAATTCATTTCCATTAAACGCTCTTCTTTTTCAAAAGAAATAGTTTTGATATTCTTCTCGATATATTCAGCCAGAATAACACAACGTTTTAAAGGACTTGAGAAAATAATAGCTTCTGAAGGTAATTGCGAAAGAATGTTTTCAAAAACTAAATCAAAAGGTTCTGCCAGATCTACATCAGATTGTCCGTAACAAATGCCTTTTTCACAAACAGTTTCAGTGTGACGAACTAGATAAATTTCCATACCAATAGAATACTTAAATAATAAACAACCTCACAAACCTGCTGCGTTGCGCCAAGGCAATCTCCTGTGTAGCCATCAATCCAATTCTGGAAATATCGGGCTAAAAAATAACGCATTATAAAAACCGGAATTAAAGCCAAGAGAAATTTATATTGAAAATAAGAGAAAACCAACAACGGAAGTAATCCGAAGAAAAATGATCCTGAAATTTCTTTCCAAGTATGTTTTTTAGCAATTGGTTTGCTTTTACTCGAAGCATCATCACGAGAATATTCATGCGTGAAAATAATTGAAATTGCAGCCAAACGACTCAAAGCGTGAGCAGAAACAAATAAAAGGAGAATAAGAAGATAAGAGTTTTTACCATCGAATAGCAAAATAGATTCTGAAAGCAATTTGAACTTCAATAAAAAGAGCAAAACTAAACCAATTGCTCCATAAGCACCAATGGCGCTGTCTTTCATAATCATTAGAATTTTTTCTTTGGTCCAGCCTCCGCCAAAACCATCACAAACATCAGCAAATCCATCTTCATGAAAAGCTCCGGTTGTCAATATCGAAGCAATAATAGCTAAGATTACAGCTGTTTCGGTAGATAAAAAAAGTGAAAAAAGATAGAATGCTAAAAAAGAAATACCTCCAACAATCCAACCAATGAAAGGGAAATATCGGGTTGCTTTATTCAAATAATCAGGATTGTGATCAATGTTTTTTGGACATGGAATTCTGGTGTAAAACATTAAACAGGTAAAGAAGATATGTAGTTCTTTTTTCATTTAAGAAATTGATTTTTTATTTTTTTAATTGATATTGAAATTTGCCATTGATATTGGATTTTTCTATTTCCTGCTAACTCCAGCGCTTTCAAAACTTGCCATTTCATTCAAAAAAGCTTCAGCCGATTTTAAAATTGGGAAAGCAACAGCACAACCCGTTCCTTCGCCAAGACGCAAATCGAGGTTTAAAATAGGTTTTGCATTTAAATAATTTAATAGTTTTTGATGCGCTTTTTCAGCAGAACAATGACAGAAAACAGCATTTTTATGAATATCAGGATTTATTTTTGAAGCGATTAAAAAAGCAACACTACAAATAAAACCGTCTACCAAAATAAGCATTTTGTTTTCAAAAGCCGTTAACATTCCGCTTGCCATTTGAATAATTTCAAAACCACCAAAATAAGCCAATTGCTGTTTTAATTCGGCTTGACCGGAATAATTTTCAATTGCTTTTTTTAGTAAATCTTGTTTCTGAAGTAATTTCTTATCTTCAACACCAGTTCCTTTTCCGACGCATTCTTCGATAGAAAAACCAGTTAACAGGCTCATTAAAACAGACGCTGTAGAAGTATTTCCAATTCCCATTTCGCCAAAACCAATGCAGTTCGAACCTGTTTTTGCAATATTCGTAACGATTGATTTCCCTTTTTCGAAACACAATTGCAATTCAGTTTCGCTCATTGCCGGAATATGCAAAAAGGATTGAGTTCCTTTTGCAATTTTAGCGTGAATAAGATTAGCATTTGTAGGGAAATCATAATTAACGCCAGCGTCTACAATTGATAATTGAATATTATTTTGATTACAAAACACATTTATTGCAGCGCCACCTTCCAGAAAATTACCAACCATTTGTCGCGTCACATCTTGCGGATATGCACTGACGCCATGATTTGCAATACCGTGATCAGCAGCAAAAACGACAATATTTGGGTTTGTTATTTTTGGAATTAAAGTTTCAAAAACTGTTGCCATCTGAAAAGCTAATGTTTCCAGAGTTCCCAAAGCACCAATAGGTTTCGTTTTAGAATCTATTTTGTCTTGTAAAAGAGTGCTGAAATTACTTTTGTTTTCAACTTGAATTTGAGTTTTTGATTCAAAATCTAAAACAGGATTCTGAATTATTTGTTTAATTTCTTTACAATCCGGAGTTTCAGATTTTTGTTTCCAATGCAATTGTTGCAACATCGGTTGATTATCGTAATTCGTTGCAGGTTTTCCGATACAGAAATAACCCAAAGGCTCAATATTATCAGGTAAATCCAGAATCTTCTTAAACTGATAATAATTCAAAATCGAAACCCAACCCATTCCGTAACCTTGTTCTGTAAGCGAAAGCCAAATATTTTGTGCTGCACAAACAGAGCTAAATTTCACCGCTTCGTTACTTCCAACGGTTCCAATTGTAAACTGATTTAAAACAGATCGATCATAAGCAATGATTAGTCCAATTGGAGCTTCTTCGATTGCCTCAAGTTTCAACGATTTATAATGTTCTTTTTGTTCCGGATTATCGGTAAGTTCTTCTGCTTTTTTATTGTAGTCTAAAAATAGATTTTTTACAGCATTTTTGACTTCGGCAGATTTTATAATATAATATCTTGTAGCATCCGTTAATCCAACCGAAGGCGCCCAATGTCCAGCCTGTAAAGCCTTTTCGATTACCTCGTCAGGAACTTCATCCGTCGTAAAATGTCGGGTATCGCGTCGGGATTTTAAGATATCATCTAAATAACTCATAATTTTCAATTTCAAAAATCAATTTCAATCTCAATTTTTCATTATGTGTAAAGATACTTCACGATGTTGGAATTTGAAATTTAAAAGATTGTATTTTTTTAATTGACATTGATTTTTGAAATTGCAATTGATATTGATTTTTGCAATTGTTAACCTTTAATTTTTACCGGAATTCCAGAAACCATCAACACAACTTCATTCGCATTTGACGCAAGAAACTGATTCATCCAGCCTTGCAATTCTGTAAATTTTCTGCCAATATGAGTTTCGGCATGAACACCCATTCCAATTTCGTTTGTCACAATAATCAAGGTTGCATTTTCCTGAGCAGCAATTGATAGAAACTCTTTTTTTGCTTCTTCCAAACTTAAAGGAACATCATTTTTATGATCGATAAAAAAGTTCGTCAACCAAAGTGTTACACAATCAATCAGGGCAACTTTTCCGCTAAAATCAATTTCGCTTAAATGTTTTTCCTTCTCAATATTCGTCCAGCGTTCATCGCGTTCTTGCTGATGTCTGTCGATTCTGTTCTGAAAATCTGCATCCCATTTTCTGGCGGTTGCCACATATATTGGAGCGTTTGAAAGTTGCAGTGCTAAGTTTTGAGCATAACTGCTTTTTCCTGATCGCTCGCCTCCGGTAATTAAGTAAATCATTTTTAATTATTAATTGTAAATTGTTAGTTGTGAATTTTAAGTAGAGGCTGTTTAGAAATGAGTTGACTTTTAGTAGTTTTAATAATGCTGGTTATTAATTTTAATATTGAAATTGCATCATTATTAATATTCTCAAACTCTTTTTTGCTTAAGTAATCAGTTGCGTTTAATAATTCAAGCCAATAAACAGATTCGTTAGCTTCCTTCTGAGCAATTGCAAATTTATGAATAAAGTCATTTTTACTTTCGGCATGTTCTGCTTCTCGCACCATTGCCCCAATACTTGTTCCCGATCTTAAGAGCTGCTTTGAAAGTATAAATTCTTTTTTCTCAAGAGAGAGATATTGATATAACTTAACTATTCGAATAGCAAAATCAAAACTTTTATCTTTAATAACGTTATTCTTCATAATTAACAATTAATAATTTATAATCAACAATTTAATACGGGCAATGACGACAATCGTTTCCGCAACAAGTTCCTCTTTTTAAGTGAAACCAGGGTTTAAAAACGTAATTGCCATTTTCAATATAATAGTCAATTCCTTCGATTAGTTTTTCTTGTGTGGGTAAAGATATCGCTTTATTTTTAAGTGCTTTTTGGGGAGTCATTGTTTCTACATACGCATCAATTTTGTCTTCGCAAGCTTCTTTAAAGCATTTTGGACAAAGGCAATCTCCTCCTTCTGAAAGATTGAAAATTGGAGGAAAGTCATTACACCAACACTTGTTTTCGGTTGATGTATCTCCACAACTAAAAGAAGAATCACAACTCGAGCAAACTTTTGTTTTTGTGGTATTCATATAATTAAGATGGTATTTTTTGGGTTTTGTAAGAATAAAGGTAAACAAAAAAAATAGAAATTACCTTACCTTTGTCACTATCGAAAACTTAAATTATGAAAATGTAAAGATTCAAATTACATGCCATAATAGTGAAAAAACGAGACCAAATTCCACTAAAAAACAATAGAACCTATATATGAGACATTTACTACCTAAATTTATTTTTATTTTACCCTTTTTTCTTCTTGTAGCATGTAAAAAAAATGAAACAACGGAGATTGCAAAACCTGAAATTGCAAAAAATAGTATAGAATATGCTTCCGGACTTTCAATCGTAAAGCATGATGGATACTCGGTTGTAACGGTTTCTGATCCTTGGCCAAATGCCAATGCAAAATTCACTTATGTCTTAAAAGAGAAAGATGCAAAAGTTCCGGATAGTTTACAAAAATATAATACAATCAAAGTTCCTTTAGAATCAATTGTAGTAACATCAACTACAAGTATTCCATTTCTTGAAATGTTGGAAGTTGAAAATAAACTGGTTGCATTTCCACATACCGATTATATTTCTTCAGAAAAAACAAGAGCATTAATTGACAAAGGTTCTGTTAAAAATGTAGGCGAAAATGAGAAATTAAACATTGAGCAATTAATAGAATTGTCTCCGGATTTGATTGTAACTTTTGGTGTAGACAATAACAATCCAACATTGGAGAATTTGAAAAAAAGTGGACTAAATGTTTTCGTTCAAGCCGATTGGATGGAGCAATCTCCGCTAGGAAAAGCAGAATGGATTAAGCTTTATGGAGCTTTGTTTGGTAAAGAAGATCAAGCTAAAGAATTGTTTGATAAAATTGTTTTGAGTTACGATCAGGCAAAGAAATTAGTTGCTGATAAACCTGCGACTTCAACTGTTTTATACGGTTCTATGTATCAGGATATCTGGTATGTAGCCAAAGGAAACAGTTGGGTAGCTCAGTTTATGAAAGATGCTCATGCTAATTATTTATGGGCAGATTTAAAAGGAACCGGAAGTGAAGGTTTGTCTTTTGAAAAAATATTGGTAAAAGCAAAAAACGCTAATTTCTGGATTGCTTCAGGGTCATTTAAAAGCTTAGAAGAATTTGGAAAAACGAATCCGCATTACAGTCAGTTTGATGCTTTTAAAAACAAAAACGTTTATACTTTTGAAGGAAAAGTTGGGGCAACCGGCGGAACTGTTTACTATGAGTTAGCACCAAGTCGCCCGGATTTAGTATTAAAAGATTACATCAAAATATTTCATCCTGATTTATTGCCAAGTTATGAGTTTACATTTGCATCTAAATTAAACTAAAAGCAATTGGTCAATAAAAAGCGAAATATAATCCTGTTTTCCATACTTGGTTTAGCACTTCTGTTTATGTTTTTTCTGGACATTAGTCTGGGTTCGGTTACAATTCCGTTCAAGGAAGTTTATACCAGTTTAACAGGCGGCGAAGCAAGTAAATCGACTTGGGAATATATAATTATCAATTATCGTTTACCAAAAGCTATTACGGCTGTTTTGGTTGGCGTTGGATTGTCTATCAGTGGTTTGCTGATGCAGACATTATTTCGAAATCCTCTTGCAGGTCCTGATGTTTTGGGACTTAGTTCAGGAGCAATTTTGGCAGTTGCAATTGTAATTTTGGGTGCCGGTTTATTGCCAGCATTCTTAAATTCAATTTTGTTATCTCCATATGTAATCGTATTGGCTTCAACATTAGGAAGTGTTTCAGTTTTATTGCTGGTTTTATTAGTGGCACAGCGTTTACGAAATACAATGGCAATATTAATTGTTGGACTTATGTTTGGTAGTTTTACAAGTGCCATTGTTGGGGTTTTAACCTATTTTAGTTCCGCTGAACAATTGCAGAAATTCACTTTTTGGTCGTTAGGAAGTTTAGGAAATCTGTCATGGACTTCTATTTCTATTTTGGCAATTTGTGTGGGTTTTGGTTTGCTTTTGAGTGCAAGTAGTATAAAACCATTAAATGCATTGCTTTTAGGCGAAAATTATGCGAAAAGTATGGGTCTGAATTATAAGAAAGCCCGACTTACGATTATTTTTGCAACAAGTATTCTGGCCGGAAGCATTACTGCTTTTGCCGGACCAATAGCTTTTATAGGTTTAGCAGTTCCGCATATTGCAAAGCTGACTTTTCAAACCAGTAATCACGCAATATTATATTGGAGCACTTTTTTTTATGGAGGTATAATTATGTTGTTTTGTGATATAGCATCACAATTACCGGGCTTAGAAACCACATTGCCAATCAATGCAATAACTTCTATAATTGGTGCGCCGGTTGTAGTTTATTTGCTAATGCGAAAAAGAAACTTTCAGTAAAAATATAGGCCACAGATTATACGGATTAAACAGATTAACACAGATTTTAAATCATTAAATCTGCGGCAAAAAAAACTTAGCAACGTAGTATCTCAGAACCTTAGTACCTTAAAAAAATGAACACAATTCTAAAAACCTCAAATTTAAGTATTGGCTATAAGTCCAAGAAAGAAACTGTGACTATTGCTCAGGATTTAAATTTGAATTTAAGTTCTGGAAAACTCATTTCTTTAATTGGAGCAAACGGAATTGGGAAATCGACTTTGCTGAGAACTATTACAGGAATTCAGCATCCGTTAGCGGGAAATGTTTTTCTGAATGATAAAAATATAAGTGATTATAAACCTTTAGATTTAGCACAAAATTTAAGTTTGGTTTTAACCGAAAAATTGCCACCAAGTAATTTGTCTGTTTTTGAATTAGTGGCGCTTGGACGTCAGCCTTACACAAATTGGATAGGGACTTTGACCCAAACCGATATCGAGAAAGTTCAAGAGGCTTTAGAACTAACTCAAATCGAACATTTAGCTCAAAAAAGACATTTCGAAATTAGTGACGGACAATTGCAAAAGGTTTTAATTGCAAGAGCTTTGGCACAAGATACACCGTTAATTATTTTGGATGAACCTACAACACATCTTGATTTACTGCATAAAGTATCGCTTTTTAAATTGTTGAAAAAGCTAACACAAGAAACCCAAAAGTGTATTTTATTCTCGACACACGATATTGATTTGGCGATACAATTAAGTGACGAAATGATTATTATGACACCGGATTTAATCGTTCAGGATGAACCTTGTCATTTAATTTCAAAAGGAAGTTTTGCTACTTTATTCAAAGACGAACATATTATTTTTGATGCCGAGAAAGGAAAGTTTGTGATTACTTAATTTTTGCAATTTTGTAATTATTGATTTTTTGATTGATTAAAAAGAAAATTCCAACAAACAAAAAGAAAACAGTAATTTTCATTAGTAATTCGAGAAGTAAGTTCGAAGGATAAATACCTAAATCATTATTTATCGTCCAGGAACTTGGTAAATAGTCTCGATGAAAAGAAGTGAAAATTATCACCAATTTTTCTATTGAGAAAATAAATAAAATGCTAAAAAGTAATCTTAGTAAAATGCTTTTTCTAATGAATTTGAATCTTAAAAGCTGACTTATTAAAATCCAAAGTAAGGGTTGAAGCCAAAAGCTAAACCAATATTTTCCGAACATTTGATTTAGAAGTTGAGATTTTTCTTCGGCATTTAAAATGTTTAATTCCACAAATAATCCAACAGACCATATTATTAGATAAAGAATTCCAATAAATGAAATAAAACGATTTGATTCTTCATCAACGTTTTTTATAAACTGATTTTTTGTAAAAATTGAAGTTAGAAAGTATAAAATAGTAAAAAGTCCAAAGGCAGTAAAAAAATCTATTTGTATTACTTGTAGTGTAAATATTATTCTTTCTGTCATTTTGAAACTGATTTGTTTTGAAGTTTAAAATTAAACAATATTATTTTCTCTCTTAAATCTATTTCTGTGAATAGTAATGGTATGTTCTAAATCGCCAATCCCAACATTTAATTGTTCGATATCAATTTTCATTTTATTGTCTTCGCTAATAATGTAGTAAACAAAAAAATGTCTTCTTGACTTACGATGTCCTTCGGTGACAATTCTTTCGTTTTCAATGTTACTCCATGAAACTAAAGGCAAATCTCTATATTGGATTCCTTTTGAATTAATTCTAAATTGAACTTCATTAATTCTTTTTAATAATTTGAATTGTTCATTACCTTGAAATACAATAAAAACTAATAAAAATAAGGATAAGAAGTAACCGTTTTTTATTTTTAAAGCATAAATAGCACCAATTGAGAAACCAATTAGAATACATATCCATAGAGAAATAAGACTTCTTGAATAGTAGATTAAAGTTTCTTTAGAATAACTAAGATTATTTACGTCAATAAAAGGTCTCATATTTAAGCCTTCAATCCAATTTGTCTCTTTGCTTCACCAACTACAAAAGCGACAGAATTAGCGATATTAAAGCTTCTGATTAATTTTGACATTGGAATAGTTAAATGATTTTCAAAACGCGCTAAAACTTCTTTGCTTAAGCCAACACTTTCTTTTCCGAAAACGAGCCAATCTCCATCTTGAAAATCAGTTTCCAGATAAGATTTATCTGCGTGAGAACTCATTAAGAAAACACGTGATTGATCCGGAATCTGTGCAATCCATTCTTCTATATTTTGATATTCGGTTACGTCAAGATGTACCCAATAATCCAATCCTGAACGTTTCAGGTTTTTATCATTAATCACAAATCCGAAAGGATGAATCAAGTGTAATCTACTTTCTGTACCTACACATAATCGTCCAATATTTCCCGTATTATTAGGTATTTCAGGTTCTACAAGAACTACGTTTAGCATTATCGTTTATTTGTTTATTCGGTTAATCGTTTATTTGCCAATTATCTAATTATCAAATTGACTCATTTTCTAATTTAAAAAAATCGGAAACTTCGAGAACTTCTCCGGCTTTTAAGTCTTGCAAATATACATTTCCTATACGAACGCGAACTAATCTTAAAGTAGGAAAACCAACTGCAGCGGTCATTTTTCGAACTTGGCGAAACTTTCCTTCATTTACAATTATCGATGCCCATGAAGTTGGTCCATGTCGTTCGTCTCGTATTTTTTTTGCTCTCGGACCAAAATCCGGAATTTCGGTAACAATAAAAGCAGAACAAGGTTTGGTTTTGTATTTGCCGCCATCAAAACCAATTTCTACACCATTTTGCAATTGTTCAATCGCTTCTGGCGTAATAACTCCGTCAACTTGGACATAATATTCTTTATCGACTTTTTTGCTTCTGATTTGCTCGCTTACTTTTCCGTCAGTAGTTAATAAAAGCAATCCTTCAGAATCTTCATCCAGACGACCAATTGCCATTGTTCCTTCGGGAAAATCATATAATTCGCCCAAAAGCTTTTTCTTTCTTTTTAGTTCATATATAAATTGACTCAGATAGCCGTAAGGTTTAAAAAGAATAAAATGTTGATGCATGCTGTATTTTTAGACTGCAAAGATAGTTTTGTTTGAGAAAGTAAATAATTCCCGATACTATATTATTACGGTTTTGAAGCTTTCATTTTCTTTAGCCATGTAAAAAAGAACCAAATTGCGGTTATGCCCAATAGAATGAATAATGGAGAATAGTAATCTTTAAAAAAATCATGAAAATAGCTTCCAATTAAAATATAGGCTGATGCCATACATAGTTTTATTAAAATAAATTCGGCGTTTGACCAACTCGTTTTGATTTTGAAAAAGTTCATTGCAAATGATTTTAGAATTTTATTAAAGTTACAATTTTGAATGAGAATCTAGAATGTTTTTACTTTCAATAAATTGAATTTTAGACTTTTAATGTTGAAAATAAAAGTTGTTTAGAAACCCAAAGCTATGTTAAAGAACTTATTTTCTATTTGTAAAATTCGTAATATTATATAGTAATGAAAAAAATGTAATGTTATGGAAAATAATAATTTAGGTTCCAAAAAGATAAACGGAACGCAAAAAGATAGCGAAGAATTAAAAGGAAAAAATGTTTCTCATGATAAAGAATCTGATGCATCAAAGCTCAAAAAAGAAGTTGTAACAGACGCTGATGGAAATAAAGAAATTGTAGATCGTGCAAGAAATGTAAACGAAAACATTAAAGAAGTTTCAAACGAAATAGATCCAAATAATCCAAATGCAAACCGTGGCGTTTCGACAGAAGAAGAGGCGAAAAAAACGGTTGAGAACAAAGACAGAAATTCTGATGTGAATCCAAATCGTTATCCAAATTCACATCCTGATAATCATGAAGATCGTGGAAATATGAAATTAGACGATTAATAATTTCTATTTAAAGTAAAAGAAAACGGCAATCTGAACATTTCAGATTGCCGTTTTTTATTTATTTAAGATTGGAACAATTTTGCAAAAGTTTCAAGATCTGTTTCAGGAGTTATTTCATAAAAATAACGCAATTGCCATTGCTGCGTTTTTTGAGCTTGTGAACTCGTTGTTTCATTCCATGGCGGATAAACACGTGTTGCTCGTTTGCCTTCTTTTGTTTTTGTAGAGAAGATTCCTTTTTCTAATAAAATGGCTTTCGGAAAAATAAATTGTCCAAAAAGATCTTCTTTTCTTGTGCTAACAATTACAAAATCTATTTCGTCAGCAAAATCAAAAGGTTCAATTATTCCGGATTTATTACGTTTCCATAAAGTCACAAACTGACCTGTTTTTTTTGGAGTTATTTTTGCTTCCCGATAACAAATAAGTTTTTCGTTTAGATAAAATTGATAGCCATTATAATCAGCACTTTCAACTACTGCTTCCGGTTCTGAACAATTAAAATCAAAACAATCATAAACCATTTCTTTGGCTAAATTTAAATCTTTAGAGATGGATTTTTGATTTGGCCAGTGATTTTTAATTGTCATTTTGAGAAGATTAGCTTTGAAACTTGTTTTTGTTTTTTAGAAAGAAACATTTAATCCAAAATTCAATCCCCATTGAAATTGGTTGAAAGATTGATTATTCAGAGGATTAAGGTAATAATTTACCGCAGGTTCAGCAAAAACATTTGTCTTTTTATAAATGCGATATTGTACCGTAGTACTCAAAGTCGAACCGTAAACAAAATCATTTGCATTGATATTATTACCAATAGATTTGCCATTAAGAGCGACATCGTTAGAAATCAGCTTCCCAACAAAACCGCCTGTATTTAAACTGATACTTGCTTTGTTTTTAGTAAATACAGCATATGAAACTTCAAGAGGCATTTCGATGTATTTAAGACTTTGGTCTATGTTCCCGCTTTGTAAATTCTCACCTTGTATATCATTCATTTTTAAAGCATCTGAAGTACTATTTGAAACAAAAATATAGCTCGAATTATTTGTTATTCGTGAAGAACCCGATGATTCAGCAGCGCTATAAAAACCTGACGGACTTAACGAAACGACACTTTTTGAGTCTACATAAGAAATATCAGCAATACTTTGACCAAGTTCATTAATCTTAAGACCAGAACCTACAGCCCATTTATTATTAATCTTATATTTTGTTTTTACACCGTATGTACTACCTTGTTTAGAATCGTTTGCATAACCTAATGTTTTGTTGTTTTTGGTATTTTCAGAATTTGCTATACCGGCAAAAACCTCTACAGCCCATTTTTCGGCATTAGAAAGAGATTTGTTCTTTTTGTCTTTTTTGGTTTCAGGTTCTGCTGTTGCAATACCTTTTTCCAAATTTTGAAGTTGTAACAATTGAACAGAATCTATTTTGCTTTCCGAATTATTTGCTTTTGAATTATTCGCTTTCGAATTGCTCAATTCAGCACTTGCAAGAACATCTCTTTTAGAATAATCGATTGTTGTTGCTCCATTTTGAACTTTACTCGCATTTGTTACATTATTATTACTCTTCAATGTTGAATTTGAAGAAGTAAAAGCAAGATTACTGCTGTTTTTTGAGCTTGTTTTGTCTTCAAAAATAGAATTTGACAATTGACTTTTTGTGTTTGAATTAAATCCGTTTGTTTTACCTGAATTAAATGTTTTCTCAGTAAGAAGCTTATCTGTAGCAGTTTTTTTAGTATTTGGAAGTTGGTCCCGAAGTCTCGGGATAGAAACAGAATTAAAAGAATCTCCTTTTCCTGTTGTAAATGTTTGTTCCGCTACAGCTTGGCGTGTATTTTTCTTCTCAATATTTGATTTAGGATTTTTTTCAATAACTGATTTTTCAATATTTAATTTAGAAGATGTACTATTATTTATTGTCTTATTTTCAGAATCAGCTTGAGCTACTGCGGTTTCTGATTTTGGGTAAATAGTAGTAGATTGATTGTTTACTTTTTTTGATGATGGTGAAACTCCTTCGTTTGTATTTGATTCTTTTTCAACACCATCTTTCAAGGCTTTATTTTCCTCAGTTGGTATTGCAGTATTATTCAAGTTGTTTTCGTGCTCTCCATTTTTCTCTTCGATAACAACCTTATTGGTTTCTGAAGAATCGATATTTAAATTTTTGATTCCAGAATCAGAAGTAAAATGTAAAACAGAAGGAAGCAACAAACCTAATAGTAAGCATGCCGCAGCCGACCACCAAAGAATAGCTTTCTTTTTCTTTTTAGGTTTATCTAGTTTTTCCTCAATTTGCCCCCATAATTCCGGAGGCGGAATACTTGAAAAGTCTTCCATTGATGAAAAAATATCTTCTATGTTTTGCTTTTTCATGCTATTTTAAAATTTTTTATGCTCAAAATTCTTTTCTGCAAAATGTGCTTGGCTCTATTTAAATTTGATTTTGATGTTCCTTCAGAGATCTTTAATAATTCGGCAATTTCTTTGTGTTTCAATTTTTCAAAAACGTATAAGTTAAAAACCGTTCGATATTGATCTGGTAAATCCCTAATATATTCTAACAGTTTTTCTTGCTCAATTGGGATTCCTTCTAATTCTTCCTCTTCGACAAAATCTGTGTCAGGATCAAAAACATCGAGAAAGAAACTTTCCTTTTTCTTTTTGTTTAAAGTTTCAATCAGTTTATTGATAAAAATTCGCTTTAGCCAGCCTTCAAAACTTCCTTCGAATTTATATTGACCAATTTTCTGAAAAACAATTACAAATGCTTCCTGAAATACATCTTTGGCATCGTCTTCGTTTTTCATATATTTCAGGCAAATACCATATAAAACAGGAGAGAACAACTGATAAATTTTCAGTTGTCCTTCTCTGTCATTTTTAAGGCAAAGCTTGATATATTTTTCTAAATCGTCTTTCAAGAAGTGGTTAAATTTGGTTTTGCAAAAATAGTTTTTATAAGCATATAAAACTATCTTTTATAATAGTACGGGTTGCGCCTTGATTATAATTTACGATTGTTAGATTTTGATTGTCAGTATTTTCTATTTTGTAAGTCTCGCTTTCAAAGTAAATCCATACCTAATTTTGACGGATCAAAAACACCAAAATCTTTCCTCGTAATTTGATTATTTTAAAGACGCGATTTTATCTTTAATTAATTTCTTGAACAATTTGATTTCACTTCCCTGATCGTCCGTATCGTTATTGTCGATATAAATTCTCGTAGTTTTTAAACCTTTACGAAGTTCAAAATATACACCGCCCTGACCAGCTGAATCTGGAGTACCGTATGTTTTTGTTTGCCCTTGGTTGTTTAAAATTTCAGAAGGAACACTTGATAATAATGCAGCATAATCACCTCTCTTAGCTTTTGCAGTGTATCTGTATTGGTTAAAATCATAACCTCCAGAAACTACATTTTGAAATTTTAGAATACTAAAATCATTTATCTGGAAGAAATTTTGACAATCTGCTCCGGTACATTGTGCTTTATAAGTTCCAATAATAATATTATCCGGGTTTTCAGTAGCTTTAATAAAGATGATTGGTTTTGAAGTTTGAGGAATCAAAGCATAATCTGCCGGATAAGTTGAAGCCGGTGATGTTGTTTCGCCTGTTAACGGCTGTTTTTCGTAAAAACTAACAACCATTTGGCAGCTGTTTTCAACTATATTGGTAATTTTAATAGTATAACCACTTGTAGGTTTTATTCCAGAGAAAACTCCAATTAGATAATATTTAGTAAAATCGATTGTAGGATCACTTGCGTTAGGACATGAGCTTGCATTTTTTTTGAAATACTTATCCATTTTTTCCTGTGAAGTTGCAATAAGTGCCGCAGGAGTAGTTTGGTTTGTTATCATGCTATAATTGCAAGAAAGAGGATATCCTGTAAACGAAACATCAGCATAAGTTCCGCAATCTATATTCGTTTTGTCATCGTTACTAAGAGAACATGCGCTAAATCCAAAAGCTATAAATAAGCTCAGCATTAATTTTTTCATCATTTATTATATTAGGTTATAATTCGTAGATGAGGTTCTATTGAAAAGGTTGCGTTAAAAAGAATATTTTTTTTCTTTATTTTTTTAAGTTCAAGTGATTTAGAATCAGTGGTAATGAGTAAAAATTTGATTTTAAAAATTATCCGATACTTATTATTGCTTACTTTTACTTTAAAAATAAACTCAGTTATGTTTGATTTTCTTCCGCTTTTATTGGCCTTTGTCGTTGCATTATTCCTTGGAATTTATTTAGGAAAATTGTTGTTTTCGGCAAGAGCTCAAGCAGAAAAAGTAAGTTTAGAAGAGCGATTAAATGCAAATGCAAATCAAATGCAATTGCAAAAAGAACAATTCGAGAACGAAAGAAATAACTTTCAGAAGCAATTTCAATTATCAAATGCTGAGAAAGAAAATATCAGAACAGAAAAAGACAGTTTAGCTATTCAGCTTTCAAAAAAAGAAGTTGATTTCGAAAATCTTTGGGAACGTCATAAAGAACAAAAAAACGAAATCACGGAACTTCAGGAGAAATTCACCAAAGAATTTGAAAATTTAGCCAATAAAATTCTCGAAGAAAAATCGGCAAAATTCACAGAACAAAATAGCGAAAACATGAAGAATATCTTGTTGCCATTGCAGGATAAAATTCAGGGTTTTGAACAAAAAGTAGAACAAACACACAAAGAAAGTATCGATTATCACGCTGCTTTACGTCAGCAGATTGTAGGTTTAAGCGAGATGAATGCACAAATGAGCAAAGAAACTCTGAACCTGACAAAAGCGCTGAAAGGAGATAGTAAAATGCAGGGAAATTGGGGCGAATTGGTTCTGGAACGTGTTTTAGAAAAATCAGGTTTAGAAAAAGGCAGAGAATATGAGGTTCAGCAAAGCTTTACGAATAATGAAGGAAGTAGAGTTCTTCCGGATGTTGTAATTAATTTGCCTGACGGAAAAAAAATGATCGTCGATTCTAAAGTTTCTCTGGTTGCTTATGAAAAATGGATCAATGAGGAATCAGAAATTCTTAAAATTGATTTTCTAAAAGAACATGTAAACTCCATAAAAAGACACGTAGAACAACTTGGAAGTAAAAACTATCATGATTTATACCAAATAGAAAGTCCTGATTTTGTTTTGCTTTTTATACCAATCGAGCCCGCTTTTGCAATTGCTTTAAACGAAGATGCTACATTATATAATAAAGCATTTGATCGCAATATTGTGATCGTTACGCCAACGACATTATTAGCGACTTTGCGCACGATTGATAGTATGTGGACGAATCAAAAACAACAGGAAAATGCTTTTGAAATTGCCAGACAAGCCGGAGCTTTATATGATAAATTTGAAGGTTTTGTTGCGGATCTTTTAAGAATTGGAAATAAAATAAAAGACACAAAAACGGAATACGAAAATGCTATGAGCAAATTGGTTGATGGCAGAGGAAACTTGATTTCGAGTGTAGAAAAATTAAAGAAAATGGGAGCAAAGGCAAAAAAAGCGCTTCCGGAAAATATTATTGCAAGAGCATCAAATTCAGATGAAAATCAATCTTTAAACTAAGATCACATGAAAAGAATTTTATTAATAATTGCGGTAGCTTGCGTTTTGATCGTCAGCATTTATTTAGCCTTTATTTATTTTGTTCCTTATAGTGAAGGATATCGCTCTGGAGAATTAATAAGAATGAGTCATAAAGGTGTAATAATGAAAACCTGGGAAGGAGAACTTAGTCAGGGAGTTTCTGGTTCTCAAATATTCCGATTTTCAGTTTTAGACAGTGACCAAAAAGTAATAGATCAATTGAATGAATTAGAAGGTCAATATGTAAAGTTGACTTATGTCGAACGCTATAAAACATTTAGCTGGTGGGGAGATTCACGTTTTTTCATCACAGCAGTTCGAAAAGAAAATTCCCCATTTAAATATAAATAAACAATTATGACCGCAGATTTTAAACCCGTTTCTTCCTCAAAAATTAGCATTTCCGAATTAATGTTGCCTTCGCACACCAATTTTAGCGGTAAAATTCATGGAGGATATATTTTGCAACTACTAGATCAGATTGCCTTTGCATCGGCGTCAAAATTTAGCGGTAATTATTGCGTAACAGCTTCGGTTGATACCGTAAACTTTTTGAAACCTATTGAAGTTGGTGAATTGGTTACGATGAAAGCTTCTGTAAATTATGTGGGAAGAAGCTCTATGATTGTAGGGATTCGTGTTGAAGCCGAAAATATTCAGACTGGTGCAATCAAGCATTGTAACTCTTCATATTTTACAATGGTCGCCAAAGACAAAGATGGGAAAAGTGTTCAGGTTCCCGGATTAATTTTGTCTAATTTAGAAGAAGTTCGACGCTTTAGAAAAGCAATTAAACATATCGAAGTCAGAAAAGAAGTAGAAGAACATGAAAAAGCTGCAAATGTGAGTTCTATCGAAGATCTGGCAAGTTTAGATAAATACAATGTCTTATTAGAGATTAGTTAGAATAGTTTTATTAAAATAAATTGAAATGGTAAAGTTTGGATATACAATTCTATATGTAGAAGATGTCGAGAAGTCAATAGTGTTTTATGAAAATGCATTTGGTTTTTCGAGAAAATTTATAGCACCGGGAAATGATTACGGCGAATTAATTACTGGCGAAACAACACTTTCATTTGCTTCGAAATCATTAGCAAAACAAAACTTAAAAGAAGGTTTTCAGGAAAGTAATATTACTAACAAACCTTTTGCTATCGAAATAGGATTCATAACTGATAATGTTGAAGAACTGGTACAGAAATCAATCTCAGTTGGAGCAACTTTAGTTACAGAACCTACGCAGAAACCCTGGGGACAAATTGTAGCTTATGTGCGAGATTTAGATGGGTTTTTAATTGAGATTTGTACCGAAGTTCAAGGATAGAAGATATTTGTTTTGTAATATGTTTTGAAGAAATATTTGTGTAGTCCCTACGGGACATTATTTCGTAGATGTTATTGTTTTTTACCAACATTTAATCTCTACGAGATATTCTTTCTTATGAAGGATAATCTCTAATCTTTAAAAATATTCCGGTAGGAATTATATATTGGTAGAAACAAAATATGCGAAAACGATTTTGTCCCGTAGGGACAACACATTTAGCATATTTTGTATCTGACAATCAACATTTCACAAGTCAAAAACATTCACAAATATTTAGGATAAATAAGCAACCGTATTCCTTAAAATTTCGTAACTTTAAGTATAACCATTTAGTTACTGTTTTTCACGGAGTACTGCCATTCTATTTTTGTATTAAGTCCAGTTTTTCTCTCTTCTTAAAATGAAAAAATGTGAATGACATAATTGTTTAATTATTAACGATTATGAAAAAAACTACTTTTCTTATTTTGCTATTTACTGCTTATTCCGTTATTGCACAGGAAAAATTCTTTACAAACACAGGGACTATAAACTTTGAAGCTTCAGTTCCGTTTTTTGAAGAAGTAAAAGCCGTAAACAGACAGGTTGCAATTCTTTTGGAGCCTAAAACAAGTACATTTATTTGTACTGTTATTGTCAAAGATTTTCGTTTTAAATTAGATCTGATGCAGGAACATTTTAATGAAAATTACTTAGAGAGCCACAGATATCCTAAAGCTGTTTTTAAAGGAAAAATTCAGAAATTTGATCTGAAGGATGTAAACGAAATTGAAAAAGAATATCAAATAAAAGGCAAACTTATAATGCACGGAAAAACGAAGGAAGTAATCGTAAATGCTTTGATTAAAAAAGTAGGCGATGGAATCCAGATAATTTCTGATTTTCCTATTTTGGTAACTGATTTTAATATTCAAATTCCAAGCAGAATAGCAACTAAAATTTCGCAAACCGCAAACACAGAATTAATTGGTGTGGTGCGAACTAATGATTCAATGTATTTAACTTTGAAATAAGCTTTAATTCAAGCAATTTACCAGTGTTTTTTCCAGATCTGTAAACTGAAATTCAAAACCAGTTTTTTGAATCTTTTCAGAGGAAACTCTTTGGCCTTTTAAAATAGCTATACTCATTTCGCCCAAAACTATTTTTAAAACAAAAGCTGGGACTTTAGGAAGCCAAATTGTATATCCAAATAAGTTTGCCAATACTTTAGAGAATCTTGAATTAGTTGTGGTGTCAGTTACGCAGGCATTATAAGCACCTTGTATTTGCTCGTCCTGAATTGCTTTTAAATAAATCTGGCATAAATCGTCGATATGAATCCAGGGTAAATATTGTTTTCCCGTGCCTAATACTGCTCCAAAACCAGATTTAAAACTTGGAACAATTTCTTTTAGGAAACCTTCGCCTTTGCCCAAAACAATTCCTGTGCGAATTTTTACGGTTCTAATGTTCAAAGTAGCGATCTGGTCAACGGTGTTTTCCCAAACCTGACAAGTATTGCCAAGGAAATCATTTGTCGGAGGTGTTGTTTCATCACATATTTTGTGGCTTGTAATAGCACCATAAAATCCAATTCCTGACGCCGAAATAAAAGCATCCAAATTTTTATTTTGTTCTTTTAAAATAGAAAAAATAAGATCAATTGGTTTTGTACGACTTTCAAGTATGGCTTTCTTACGTTTTGTAGTCCATCTTTTTTCTACAATACCTTCGCCTGCCAAATGGATAATATAATCTGCTTCAAGAATAGCTTTCTCATCAATAAAGTTCTTCTTTAAATCCCATTTATAATACGTAATTGAAGGCGTGTTTTTTTGATCAGAACGGCTTAAAATAGAAACCAAAAAACCATTGTCGATAAGTACATCCGTAAGATGTTTACCAACAAATCCAGTACCTCCGGTTAGTAAAACATTTTTAGCCATTATATTATAATATATTTAACAGTACATCGGGTTTAAGCATAAGTAAAGGTACTTAAACATTGCTTACCTTTAAGGCAAATTCTAAATTTTAATGAAATGACAACTAAAAAACACGCAATTACAAGGGATGATATCGTTTCAAAATATATGGATGAGGTTTTAGAAAAGGGGCAAAAGCCAAAGTCAGTTTATCATTTTGCGAAAGAAAATGATTTTACGGAAGCTGAGTTTTATTCCTTTTTTGGAACATTAGAAGGTTTAGAAAAAGAGATATTCAGACTCTTTTTGGTCAATACAATTGATTTGTTGCATAAAAATGTCGATTATCAGGAATATGATATGAAGAATAAAATGTTGAGTTTCTATTTTACCTTTTTTGAGATTTTGACAGCCAACAGAAGTTATGTTTTACAAGCCTTGAAAATTGATAAAAATCCAATTAGAAATTTAGTACAATTAACATCACTTCGAGAAGGATTTAAAGAATATGTTTCTGAAATTCTGACAGACGATTATAGACTAGAACAAGAAAAATTTCAAAAATTTCAGGAAAAAGCCATTCAGGAATCCGCTTGGCTGCAATTGATGATAACTATAAAATTCTGGATGGACGATGAATCGGCGGCTTTTGAGAAAACCGATATTTTTATCGAAAAATCAGTAAATGTGTCATTCGAATTAATGAATGTTGCGCCAATGAATCATCTTTTGGATTTTGGAAAATTCCTGTTCAAAGAAAAAATATACAGCAAACAATGAAAACGATCGATTATATACCAACATCAAAAATAGAAAGAGCTGGAAAATTAGTGCAAACAGGCGCAAAAATTGGCGTAAACTATGTTAAGCATTATGCTGAGAAAATGGTAAATCCCGATTTAACGCGTGATAAACTAAATGAAAATAATGCAGAGGATATTTATGACGGATTAAAAAGTCTAAAAGGCAGCGCATTAAAAGTTGCTCAAATGTTAAGCATGGACAAAAACTTTTTGCCTCAGGCTTATGTGGAGAAATTTTCATTGTCACAGTTTTCAGTTCCGCCACTTTCGGCACCATTAGTATTAAAAACTTTCAAAACCAATTTTGGAAAAACACCTTATGAAATATTTGACGAATTCAATGCAAATTCTGTAAACGCAGCAAGTATTGGACAAGTTCATTTGGCGACTAAAAACGGCAAAAAATTAGCTGTAAAAATTCAATATCCTGGAGTTGCCAATAGTATTTCGTCAGATTTGGCTTTGGTAAAACCTATTGCGATCAGAATGTTTAACCTTCAGGGAAAAGATTCTGATAAGTATTTTAAGGAAGTTGAAGATAAACTTATCGAAGAAACCAACTATTTACTGGAGCTTGAACAAAGCCAAGAAGTCGTTAAAGCTTGCAATAAAATTGAGAATATATTGTTCCCAAATTATTATCCGGAGTTTTCGTCAGAGAAAATCATTACAATGGATTGGATGACGGGAATTCACCTTTCAGAGTTTACGGCTAAGAATACAGATCAGGAAGTGGGCGACAAACTTGGTCAGGCACTTTGGGATTTTTATATGTATCAAATTCATGTTTTAAGAAAAGTACATGCTGATCCACATCCGGGAAACTTTTTGGTAGACGACCAAAATAATCTGATCGCTTTGGATTTTGGTTGCATGAAGAAAATTCCGGAAGATTTTTATGTTCCGTATTTTGAATTGATTAATAAAAATGTCATTACAGATAAAACAAGATTCAACGAAAAATTGTTTGAATTAGAGATTCTTCGTCCGGACGATTCGCCTTCGGAAATTGAATATTTTACTGAGATGTTTCACGATTTGTTGTCACTTTTCACGAAACCTTTTCAAGATGAAACTTTCGATTTTGCCGATGAAACTTTCTTTGATAGTATTGCTAAATTAGGCGAACGTTTCTCAAATGATACAAATCTCAAAAAAATGAACGGAAATCGTGGTTCTAAACATTTTATTTATATGAATCGAACTTTCTTTGGTTTGTATAATTTGATGTTTGATTTGAAAGCTAAGATTGTCGTGACTAATTATTTGAAGTATTAGGAGCTATTTCCTGCACCCGAAGTTTTGAGATCGCTTAGGATTGCAAGTTTGCAATAAATGGCACGCAGATGACGCTGATTCGCTTCGCGAAAACGCAGATTTACACGGATTTTTTACACATAAACCTTTGTCAAAGTTTTAAACTTTGACAAAGGTTTTTAGTTATAGCGAAACTTGAAACTTGAAACCTGAAACAAAAAAAAACTATTTCAAAATCCCTGCTTTATAAGTGGAAATCGCACGATCTCTTGCAAAAGCATGATCGACCATTGGTTCGTTATATCCTAAGTCAAATTCAGAAATCCATTTGCGGATGTAGATTCCTTTTTCGTCAAATTTCTTTTGTTGAATTTCGGGATTGAAAACTCTGAAATATGGTGCAGCATCGCAACCTGTTCCTGCAGCCCATTGCCAATTCCCGACGTTTGATGCTAATTCGAAATCTAGTAGTTTTTCGGCAAAATAAGCTTCGCCCCATTGCCAGTTAATCAACAAATGTTTGCATAAAAAACTCGCAACAACCATTCGAACGCGATTGTGCATATAACCGGTTTCGTTTAGTTGCCGCATTCCTGCATCGACCATTGGATAACCTGTAGTTCCGGAACACCAACGCTTAAAATCTTCTTCGTTATTGCGCCATTGAATACCATCATAAGCTGACTTGAAATTATGATTTACACAATTTGGGAAGTTAAACAGGATTTGGATAAAAAACTCTCTCCAGATCAATTCACTTAGAAAAGTTTGATTCTTTTTATTTGCCCAATTCACAAGTTTCCGAATGCTAACGGTTCCGAAACGTAGATGTGGCGAAAGATAAGATGTACTGTCTAAAGCCGGAAAATCTCTGGTTTCTTTGTAATTCGCAATTTGTGTTAAATTATGCGGAAGGACTTTTATAGTGCTTTTTTCAAAACCAATTTCTGATAAGTCAGGAAATGAGAATTGATTCTCGGCAAAGTTTTTTAATAAAGGTTTAGTATCATATTCAAGAACTTGTCCTGCGAGATGATATTTCTCGAGCCATTTGTTTTTATATGGCGTGTAAACGGTGTAGGGAAGTCCGTCTGATTTTGTGATTTCTTTTTCTTCAAAAATTACATGATCTTTAAAAGAAAAGGTTTCAATATTATTTTGTTGTAATAATTTCTGAATCGCAATATCACGTTTAATCGCAAACGGTTCGTAATCTTTATTAAAGAAAATAGATTGAATGTCGAATTCTTCGATAAGTGATTGCCAAACGTCTGCCGTTTTCCCTTTTTTGATTAAAATCGAAGAGTTGATTGTATTCAATTCTTCATTTATTTTCTCTAGAGAATCATAAATAAAACTAACTCGCGCATCATTTAGAGGAAGATTGTCGAGAATATCTTCATCAAAAATAAATAACGGAATTACGGGAAAATCAGATTGCAGTGCATTAAATAATCCAATATTATCATCGAGACGTAAATCGCGTCGGAACCAGAAAAAGGTTGCTTTTTGTTTTGTCATTATATTAAATCGCGTTTTGCGAATGTTTTTTTGCCACAGATTTTAATGATTTTTAAAAGATTTTTTAATCTGTGAAATCTATTACATGATTTATTATGAATTGAATAACTCTTCAATTTTTTTGTGACGGTACTCAAAAATGGATTTCAATTTATTTCTGACCATTATTTTATTGGCGAGTTGCCCTAAGATACCAAAGGGTAGAGCATAATGTACGACATCTGTCATTTTTGTACCGGTTTCTGTTGGTTCAAAAAAATGTTTATGGTGCCATAATGCGTAGGGACCAAAACGTTGTTCGTCTACGAAATATTGATTTTCTGAAGAAACGGTTATGATTGTCATCCAATTGATTTTAATACCCAAAAGAGGTTTTAAAGTATAAGTGATAACTTGTCCCGGATACATTCGTTTGCCGTCGAAATCCTGAATAACAAAATTCATATCGTCAGGTGTTATTATTTGCAGGTTTTGCGGACTCGAAAAAAAGCCCCAACATTTTTCGATACTGGCGTTTAAGTGTTGTACGGTTTCTAATTTATATACTTTCATAAAATCAATTATTACGATGGTTCTTGAAATACGTTTGCGTTAGGGGTTGTAGTGGAGCTCTTTTTGTGTCAGGCTTTTTTTGCCTGATGCAAAAAAGCGGGAGCGGAAGACCCGACCCGCTTTTTCTGCGGGTAACGCCCAAATTATTTTACATCTTGTAATATTTAAATGGAACGAATAACATTCCGAAACATTCTCCATGTTCTTTTCCTAAATGCTTGTGATGTATTTTATGTGCTTTTCTTAAACCAATCAGGTATTTGTTTTTAGTGTTTTTGAACCATTTAAAACGTTGGTGTATCAATACATCATGAACTAAAAAGTAACACAAACCATATAAAGTTATGCCACAGGCAATGAAAAACAAATAATTGAATCCGCCCTGAACTCCAAAATAAAAGAGAATTATACTTGGCGTGGCAAAAATGACAAAGAATATGTCGTTGCGCTCAAAAGTATGTTCGTATTTTGGCTGGTGATGATCTGCGTGAAAATACCACATTAATCCGTGCATAATATACTTGTGCGTGAGCCAGGTAACACATTCCATGAAGAGAAAAACGCCTAAAAAGATTAAAAAAGAAATCATTTTTTATATTTTGAATTGTTATAATTGTCAATTTTCGCCAGTCTTGTCATTTCGACGGAGGAGAAATCTTAGTTGCTATATCTACAAAGATTGGTGTTTTTCTTTGCGTCCCGAAGCTTCGGGATTGTGTGATTTATTTCGTCTGTTCGCTATCACTCGAGTCTCGTTCCTCGGAATGACAAAGATTATGGGTATAGTTAGAAGCTACACTAATTTTAGTTTATAAGTTACAAAAGATTGTGCCAAAAGTCCTGCTTTTGTATAATTTGAAACTCTGATTCTTGAGTTTCCTATTTCGTAATAAGGTGTGTTTTTGAGCTTTTTTAATAGTTTTTTGTAATAAATAAAAGCGGTATAAACACCAAATTGCGCTTCGATGGGCAATTTTACAATTCCTTGATATGCGATTTTAAAATCTTCTTCGATTTCGTTGACGATAGCTGTTTTGGTATTTTCATCGAAAGAATTTAGGTTAACGCCTGGAAAATAATTTCGGTTTAAAACTAAATTATCGTCTTTAAGATCTCTCAGGAAATTTACTTTCTGAAAGGCCGATCCTAAACGCATTGCCTCATTTTTAAGTTGCTCGTACTTTTGATTGTTTCCTTTTACGAAAACTTTCAAACACATTAAACCTACAACATCTGCAGAGCCATAGATGTAATCTTCGTATTCCGTTTGTGTGTTGTAATTTGATTTGATGAGATCGAGTTTCATGCTTTTTAAAAATGCCTGAACAAGATCGTCTGTAATATTATATTGTTTTACCGTGTGCTGAAATGAATTAAGAATTGGGTTCAAACTTATACCAGCTTCGAAGGCTTTGTAATATTCTTTTTCAAAATCATTGATGAGGTTTTCTTTGTCATAATCCTGAAATGAATCCACAATTTCGTCGGCAAAGCGAACAAATCCGTAAATGCTGTAAATCGCATCACGAATACTTGGTGACAACATTTTGACTGCCAACGAAAATGAAGTGCTGTAGCTTTGCGTGACTAGCTTGCTGCATTTGAAAGAAACGGTGTCGAATAGTGATTTCATTTTTTAAGATCTAAAAGATTTTTGAATTAACTCAGCTACTAGTTTTCCCGATATTAAAGCAGGCGGAACTCCTGGCCCGGGAACTGTCAATTGTCCTGTGAAATATAAATTCCTGACTTTTTTGCTTTTTAGCTTTGGTCTTAAAAAAGCTGTTTGCAGCAATGTATTAGCCATTCCGTAGGCATTTCCTTTATATGCGTTGTAATCTGTGACAAAATCGTTCTTGCAAAATGATCTTTTAAAGATAATATTATTTTTAATTTTTTGCTGTGTAAGCTTTTCAAAACGATCTATTATCTTTTCAAAATATTCTTCTCTAAGCGCTTCACTATCTTTGATTCCCGGAGCAAGCGGAATTAGGAAAAAACCTGATTCCATTCCTTCGGGTGCTGCAGATGTATCTGTTTTTGATGGAAAGTTAGCATAAAATAAAGGTGCTTCCGGCCATTTTGGAACGTCGTAAATGTCAATTGCGTGTTGGTTAAAATCAACATCAAAAAACAGGGAATGGTGCGAAATGTTTTCTATTTTTTTATCAAATCCAACAAAAAACAATAGTGAAGAAGGCGCGAAAACACGACTTTCCCAATATTTTTCAGAGTAAACGCGGTGTTCTTCGTTTAATAAAGTTTCGGTATGATGATAATCGGCTCCGCTTAAAACGATGTCTGCTTTTATATGTTTTCCGTTGATTATGATTCCGGTTGTGATTTTGTTTTCGACAACTATTTTCTCAATTGGAGAATTTGTTTGTATAGAAACTCCAAGTTCTATGGCTAGTTTTTCGATTGCTTGCACAACATCAAACATTCCGGTTTTTGGATGCCATGTTCCTAATCCAAAATCGGCATAATTCATGAAATTATAAAACGAAGGTGTTTTAGAAGGTTTAGCTCCCAGAAATAAAACAGGAAATTCAAGAATTTGAATCAGTCTTTCGTTTTTGAATTTCTTGCGAATATCATTACTTACAGTACTAAAAAACTGATTGAGTTTTAGCGTTGTTTCAAGTGTGATTAATTCAAGTGGTGAAATTCCCGGACGATAAACAAGATCTTTAATCGCAATGTCGTAATTGCTTTTGGCTTGTTTGATAAAGGTTTCAAGTTTTTTGCCACTTCCAATTTCTATGGTTTCAAAAGTGGTTTTTATAGCTTCTAAATTATCACAAATGCTTATGAAATCATTTATGTCAAAATAAACCCGATAAGCTGGATTTAGTTTTATCAGTTCGTAATAATCAGATGTTTTTTTGTTGAAGTCCTGAAAGAAACGTTCAAACACATCAGGCATCCAATACCAACTTGGTCCCATATCGAACGTGAAACCATCTTTTTTGAATTGCCTTGCACGTCCGCCAATAGTTTCGTTTTTTTCATAGATAGTTACTGTGTTTCCTTGTTTTGCCAAGTAACACGAAGCAGCTAAAGCTGAGAAGCCGGACCCTATTATTGCTATAGTTTTCATAATTTGTTTAACAAATATAAGAAAACTTTAAACAAAAATGTTATAACATGCTAATTGTTTCGTCCATAGTGTCGAAAATACGGATTCTTTCAGGTAAATTTTTCTGCTCAATGTATTCTGTCATGTTACCCATAAGCCAGATTTCATTGTTTTGTTGCAGTAATTTTTGTCCCATTGATTTTACGTATTGATTGATTACGCTGCGATCTGGCTGAACGGTCATGAAAGATACAAATGTAATATTCTCAAAATGACGGGTTAAATCCTGTAGATTTTCGATAGGCATACTTTCTCCTAAATATATTGCTTTGTAACCTTTGGACAGGATTTCGTATTGCAGATATAACAAACCTATTTTGTGGATTTCGTTTAATGGTAACGATAGTACAAAAATGCGATCGGTCTTGGTTGGTTTTTGTATTTGAAGACTTTCTGTGTAAATTAAGATTTTTTGTTTAATCAAATGACTCATAAAGTGTTCATTTGCCGGAGTGATAGTTTCAGATTGCCATAATAATCCTAATTCTTTCAATAATGGTAAAAAATGATCTTTGAAAACTTCCTTGAAGCTTTTTTCAGAAATCAACCAATCAAAAGTATTAAAGAACAATTCCTGATCAAAATTCATCATCGCCATTTTGAATGACGTAATGGCGTAGTTTTGAGAATTTTTCTTAGAAATGATTTCGCGCACAAGCTGCGGAATCTTTTCTTCGGGATACGTAGCGATCTTAGAAATTTTATAACCGTATTCGTGTAGTAATGTAATGTTTAGAAGCTTCTGTAAATTTTGTAAATTATAAAGTCTAATATTAGTGTCCGTTCGCATTGGTTCTAAGATGTTATATCTCTTTTCCCAGATGCGAATCGTGTGTGCTTTTATTCCAGATAAGTTTTCCAGATCTTTAATACTGAAGACCGTTCTTATGTTGTTCACCATTATAATACTATTTGATAAACAAAAATAGAATAAAATCTGAAAAAAACTTTAAAACTTGATTAAAATGATGGATTATTAGAGGTTAACCATTTCATATTGGTTCAGTTTGTCTAAATGTAGAATGGTTTTGGTATTGTCACTGCTTCTGTTGTACATGGTTTCGAATTTTGCACCATAAATTATTTCCTCAAAAGTATAGGAAGTTCGGGCTGCAACGGTATTACTGAACATATCATCAAAGGTGGTTATGAAAACCAATATTTCGCCATGTGTTTTTTTGAAATCTTCTTCGGTGAAATTATATAAAGGGCTATTCTCTGTTATGGGATGTACTAATGTCCAGCTTAATGAAAGAGCATTTATTTGATCAAGTTCCAATTCTAAATTGTAGAATTTATTTGTTTTTTCACCGTTTTCTTCAAAGCTCAATCCTAAAGTGACTTTTGCTTTAGCATCAGTAAAATTGGTGTTTTTAAAAGGTACAACACGAATCATTAATCCTTTGTTTTTCCCGTAAGGAGAAATTAAGGCATGATGCGAAAATTTTAAAAATGCTGTTGGTTTACTGAATCTTCCAAAGAATAAACCTGTTGCAATGGCAAAACTTAAGAGACCAATTAAGGCTTCGGCAGCAGAAAGTGCGCTGGTCAAAAATCCGGTGGGACTTATATGTCCGTAACCAACTGTGGTAAAAGTTTGTGCACTAAAAAAATAAGCTTGTCCAAATTGAATCAATGGGCTTTGCGATTGTGCAATTCCGTCAAGATGCTGGATTCCGATTGCGTAATAGATAACTGCAAAAACAAAGTTGATTGCAATATAAAAGGTAAACAAAATTAGCATGAATTTCCAGTTTGGCATATCAATCATGGTGTGATACCAGCTGATTCGGCGGAGTAAATGCATTCCGCTTTTTTCGATATTTGGAGTTCCATTTTTATTTACGAATCGTCCTCCGTAACTGCCGGCATTGGTTCCAAAACCTGAATTTTTATCTGCTTCGACGCGATGGTTTATTTTTTTTAAAAGTGCCATTATGGTTTGGTTTAAAGAGCAAATGTAAGGATATCTTTAATATGAAATTAAGATGTTCCCGGAATCAAAAAAGCAATCTGAAAAATATATTTTACAGATTGCTTTTATAGTAATGCTTTAAGCGATTTTGTTTTTATCTACAAAAAGTTGCTTTGTTTTTGATTGCGCTTTGGCTTCCTAATTCGATTGCTTTTGAGAAGTCTTTGCAGGCATTCTTTTTGTCTCCGCTTTTATTGTAGGCTAAACCTCTTAAGTTATAAGCGATATAATCTTTTGGATTTAAACCAAGAGAAGCGGTGCAATCTTCTATTGTTTCTTTAAAATTTAGTAATTTGTAGTTTACATTCGCGCGACCTGTAAAAGCATCAGCATTCATGTCGTCCAATTCGATCGTTTTGTTAAAATCGGCAAGAGCACCTTTTAGATCGTTGAGTTTTATTTTTGCAACACCACGATTTTGATAAGCTTCTACAAATTTAGAATTCATTCCAATGGCTTTTGTGTAATCTGCGATTGCGCCTTTTGTGTTTCCGGCTTCGGCCTTTTTCATGGCTTTGTCAAAATAAGCCGTTGCGGATTGTGCCCAGGTTGAGCAGCTGATCATAATAAGTAATAGGGGTAATAATTTTTTCATAAACCAATTTGGGATTAGGTTAGTAGGTTAATTAATTCTGAAACGAATTTAAGAAAGATTTATTTTGTAAGAGAAGTTCTTTTGTGAAATAACGATTATTTTTTTTGTCGAAATATATTTTGATAAATAAAGTATTAGGGTTTAAGTTTTTAACTTAGCGTAAAGCTTTGTCCTTTGTATGTGTGTCAAATGTCGTAAGAATGTCATAAGATAACCGCTATCAGATGGTCTTTTTTGAAATAATTTTGGAGTAAAATATAAAATACTAATTATGAATTCTCTAGGAAAAAAAATCAGTGAAACCAGAAAGCTAAAAGGCTTTACTCAGGAAGAACTCGCGGAATTATCAAAAGTGAATTTGAGAACAATTCAAAGAATTGAAAACAGCAAAAATGAACCACGTGGAAAAACGTTGAGTCTTATTTGTGATGTTCTTCAAATTGATAAAGCAGATTTACAAGAATTAAATGAATTGGCGCAAAGTAAAACTACTACAGCTTTTGTTGTTGATGGATTTTTTTTAATTCTTTTAAATATTCTCTTAGTCGGGGTTATTGGATATTTGACTTTACCGCTTGAAGCAAATATAAATAGTAAAGTGGGAGCAGTTCTTCTAAGTTTTTTTATTCCGTTTTTCATTGTTCATTTTACTCAGAAAATGAGAGTAACAGAACGGATTCTTAAATTTGGAATAGGATGGGTAGTATTTCTTGCTAATCTTATTTCGGTGCAAGGTTTTTATCTGGGTTTGAATACTGGATTTAGAACGTGGATATTTTCTTGTATATTAATATTTATTGGCGTTCTGTTTTATGGGAATATTTTCTTTAAAACAGAGAAATAAAAAAGATTGAGTAATTATAAGGTTGTGGAAATTCATAAGTAAAAGCCTGAGAAATATTGATTTTTCGGGCTTTTGTTTTAGAAATATTGACTAAATAATTTTCTTAACTCCCGGGATTAATAGGATAAGTGAACCAAGTAAAAAACTTCCTAAAACTATTATAGGTGCTGCAACAAGAAGTTTTATTGCTGGATCAATAGCCCAGTTTCTTATTGCTAAAGTGAATCCGACAATTACTAATGGATGGAAAATGTAAACTGCAAAACTACAGCGGGATAATTTACTAAGTAGTTTTGAAGAAGTATTCCAGCTTCTTTTTCCTTTAATTAATAATGCTGTTAGTATAGAAATTCCAATCCATTGTTCCCAAACGGCATATAATAAAGCTTGCCAATGAAAACCGCCGGAAAACCAGGATGAATCGGAGTTTAGTTTAAATTTAATTAGAAGAAATACCGTAAAAAACAATACACATACTAAAGCCGATATTTTAAGTTGTCGGCCTGTTTTATTAGAAAGTTGCTCAAACCAATTGTTTTTGGCTGCTAATAATCCAACAATAAAAAGGGCGATATATTGTGTGAAATGCCCAAGTTGAAATCCAATTGGTTCGAGAACCCATCCTACTGGAAATTTTATTCTGACCAAAAAGCTAATAATTCCTAATGTCAATGCAAAGAATAATATCGTTCTTGAATTTGATGTTGCCAAAGATTTTGTGAAGCTGATATTGAATATTTTTTTTACTCCCACATAGATTAAAGAAAAAAGTAATAATGCAGCCAGAAACCATGTAACTCCCAAATCAATCCAATTGTCATATCCGCTTAAATATTGAAGATAATTAATATGTTGCTCTTTGGCGAAATAGTAAACAAGATAAGAGATGAATGGCGAAAGAATAAAGGAGTTAAATAAAATAGGAATTCCTAATCTAACAAGACGGTCTTTGGTGAATTTTGAAGTTCCTTTTCTGGAGTAAGAAGAACTGGTAAAGTAGGCTGCAAGCATAAAAAAATACCCCATAAAGAAGGATTGATTAATGCTTATAAACATTGTCATAGGAATTCGGGCTCCTAAAAGGCTAGTTTGTTCCGAATAATACCAACCTTCAGAAGTACTGTAAGCGATAAAAGTGTGATGAAGTACTACTAAGATTGTTAATAGAACTTTGATGTTGTCTATGTAAGATAGTTTGTTTGAAGAATCAAAATCTGAATTCGTGCTAGCAATTGTGGTTGACATAATAAATTGGTTTATTGTTATTGATGGCAAACCTACAACAGGAAAAATCAGTAACAATAAGGCTTGTTACTGGTAACTAGCTTTTGTGACGAGCAACAAGCTTAGGCAATATATTTACTTTGAAGTTCTTGATAACGGTTGTTGAAGCTGTCGATTTGTTTTCTGGAAACCGGAATTTTTATATCTGTTTCATGAAAGGATAATAGATAGCCTTGAGAGTTTCCGGACATTTTTTCAATCTTAAACATATTTACTAAATAAGTTCGGTGGCATCTGAAAAAGTGTGGGTAGTCTATTATCTGAGCTTCAAATTGCGTTAGGGAAATTCTTTTTACTTCAGTGGTAATTTTATTTTCATTTGATTTTGTTAACTCGATATAATTGCCATCTGCTTTTGCAAAAAGTAACTGATTAATATCTAAGCTGAAATCATCTTGCTTTACATGCGTATTAATAAAAATAGTAGTTTCTAAAGTTGCTTTTGCGGGTTCAATTGCTAATGGAGTAAATTGAAGAACAAATGGAGATCCATTTTTTGATTCGAAATAAAAACTTGATAATCTCAGAAAAAAGTAGAAAAATGTGCCTGCAATAAGACAATTTCTAATTTCTTCAAAAAAATAATTCCATGACCAATTGTTTGGGTTGTTATAAAGTAAATCCCGCATTAAAAAGCTCGTTGTGCCCATTAATACCAATATTATCCCAATTTGGATATATTCTTTGAGTAAAGTCCATTTAATTTGATCTTTTGCTTTTTTAGAATAATTTAATATTCCAAAGTAAGCGAATAGAATTAGTGCCGGAGCTACGGCATGAAAAAAACAAATGAGTAAGTAATGCATTTTGAGTTCCGGATCGTAAACTCCAAATGGTTTGAATAATAAAAGGAATACTAAAAGGATAAGAAATACAGTAACTGAGCTTTTGATTAGATTCTGAGATTGATATCTTTTGGGATATTCAATTTCTTGTGTCAAATGTGCTGTGTTGATGTAGAATCTCATGATTAAAACTTATTTGGGATTAAAAATAAGAAAATTTGAAGATTCTAAGCAAAGTTTGAATTTTTATAGTTTTATAATTCCAGTGTAATTTTTCGTTTAAAAAATAGTTTTATATTGGTTATTGCAATCGAACATCTAATATTTGAATGAGTAAATGAAAAAAATCAATTATCCTCTTCTTCGGCTCTTAATCTGTATTTCATTTATGGGGTGTGTTAATGACCGAAAAGAACCAAAAGAAATTTACAATCAAAAGGCAAACGAAATTATTATTCAAACACTAAAAGGTAATAATTGTAATTGTTTGCTGGAAATTCCAAAAGAATCATTGATCGAAATAATGACTTTGGCAAATCCTCGCTACGATATTCGAAGTTCTGTAATGAAACAGTTAAAAACCAAGAATAGTTCAAATCTCGATAGCTTAGTTAATGTTTCAAAAGGATTTAGTTTAAATATGGTGGCGTTAAAGAATAATAATATTAAAATTATTACTTTAAAAGAGCTGTTGTCTATAAATGGGGATAATGTGAAAGAGGTTTTGAAAGCCTGTCCAAATGGTATAATTTCTATAAGAAAACCAATTTTTGACAAAAAATATCAAAAGGCTGTACTTGATTACGATTATACGTTTACTTGCAGTAAAACTCTTCCGCTTCCGGTTTATGAATTTAAAAATGAAAAGTGGAATCTTGTTGAACAAAAAAATAAGTATTAAGAAATATTTTTTGTTTCAGCCACAATAATTGAATTTGAATCCAAATGCCCTTACGGGTATTATTGTGAGTCGGTAAATCTATTGCTCTCCATGTACGACTAAAATGAAAAAAGGTCATTCGCGATGGCGAACAACCTTTTGTGTGACCCGACTGGGGCTCGAACCCAGGACCCCATCATTAAAAGTGATGTGCTCTACCGACTGAGCTATCGAGTCATTGCTATCAAGGAAAGTGTTTTTGTTAAATCACAAATTTTGTGACCCGACTGGGGCTCGAACCCAGGACCCCATCATTAAAAGTGATGTGCTCTACCGACTGAGCTATCGAGTCATAATTCTTTCCTTGAACGCGGGTGCAAATATAGGGAGTTATTTTTGATATAACAATACCTTATTTTAAGATTAATTTAATAAAGAATTAATATGCTGAAATGGAGGTTATAAGCACGTAAGGTAGCCTTCATAGTGTAAAACCTGAATCTTTTGCTTGAAGATTTCCATGTTTTAAACAACTTGAAAGAGGTTTGGAAAGAAAATGTATTTAATTTTCAAGGTTTTTTATAAGCTTCAAATAGATTTAATCTACATTTTTTAATTGTGTAATTGATTTTTGAGAGCGTACAATTTAGTTCTGAGGTTTTTTAACATTTGAGGATCGGAAACTTTACCTTTGACTCTGTCTAAAAAAATGGGTTTTCCAATAGTCATCTTCAAGTCATGTCCTTGTTTGTTAAAGAGTTCTGAGATCAGTTTTGAAGTTTGTAACATGGGGTGAATTGATTTTAACATACTAAAGAAAAAACCATTATTTCCATGAAAATATATCGGCAAAATAGGAACGTCTGCTTTGCACATAATTTTTCCTACTACAGGATGCCACTCAGGATCTGTGATTTTATTTGTCTTAAAATTAAAAGATGATACTTCTCCGGCAGGAAATATTGCAACAGGAACACCTTCTGATAAAACTTTAAGTGTCATTTTTAATCCTGTAATACTAGCAGAATTCTGCACATTTTCAAATGGGTTTACGGCAATAATACATTTTTCAAGATTTGGAATTTCCTTTAATAGAAAATTCCCCATATACATTGTATCAGGGCGTATTTTTGCAATGGTATTTAATAAGGCTAATGATTCGATGCCTCCGTAAGGATGGTTTGCAACAACGATAAAAGCTCCTTCGCGAGGAATATTTAGTAATTCGGCAGCGTCAAATTGAACATTCACGCCAATTTTCTTTAAAGCATAATTAGTAAAATCTGCGCCCTCAAGATTGCCTCCTTCTTTTACCATCTCATTTAAATTGTTAATTTTCATTACTTTCATTAAATAAGAGGATAATCCAGGAATCGGAATTTTAGAAAGGCCGGCAGCTTCAGAAAATTTTTCTTTGGATATCAATGTCATATATTATAGCTATTAAGGTTGAATGCGAAAACTAATAAAAACCTAAAAGGGATAGAATTAGTAATGGATAATATTTATTTGTTGCGTTTTGCTGTTATAATTTAATGACTTGAAGTAAGAATTTTGAAGAGAAGAGATCGTTAATCACCTACATATTCTCATGCAATCGAGGGTAAAGATACTCGGATTTTATATGTGAAAATTTTATATGCGAATAAAAGTAACGATGAAAGGTAAAGAGATACTTTTTCTTAACGTTGTCTTTGTGTTTTCTTTAAAAATTGAATGAAAAATGGTTGAAAATGAAGTTGATAAATATGGGGTTTGTAAAAATAGGCAAATGGTAAGGTAGCTTTCGAATCATAAAAAAAGCCTAACAATTTATATTTTAATTGAAGTACAGCTGTATCGTTGAAGTTTTCATCAGTCGTATTTGTCTTTCTGTCTGAATTTGTCAGTCAGATTATTTTTGGTCAAAAAATTATAGCCAATATCAACAGTTTTGTCCCTGTATTTAAAAAATCTTCCATCGGTATTAATTCTTTCTTTTTTATCTTCGTCATTCCAAAATTCAATCTGGTAACGATTTTCAAATTTATAGGTTATTTCTTTGCCTTTAAAAATTTCGGTTAAAAGATAAAAACTATCAGATTTTGTTAAGTCACAAATTTGATTTCCTTTTGTAAAGCTTATTCTCCATAGTGATAATAAGGGTTTTTCCGTTTTCAAAGGGTTTAGCTTTATTTGCTGATATAAATATCTGACAGGTGTATAAGCCCAAATTAAATCGCTCGGCGATTTTCTTCCGTAGTCGCTAATAGATTTTATTATTTTATTGTTTTTGATAAATGTTATAGAGACTGTCTCGTCATCGGTCCAATTTGCTTCATAATTATCTTTAAGATTCTTTATATCTGCTTTTTTAAAACTGGTTTGAATTTTTTGATATTGATTTTTAGAAATTTTAGATTTAAAAATTCCATTTTTAGTATTATAATGTTGACCGTAAAAGAGAATATTGCCATTATCGTCAATGCTAATATTTGAAACAGGACAAGAGCCATAACAGCCTGAAGACGAAACTATAATTTTGTCGTAATTTTCGCTAGGGTCGATTTTGTATTTTGTTCTCGCGTATTTTGCAAAGATGCTATCGCTTATTTGTGTTGTCAATGTGTCTCCAATAATCGAATGTATTTTTTGATTCTCCCAAGTTTTGCTTACTAGATCTAAAATTTTTAGACTATCATTTTCGATTTTATATTTAGTTGTAGTTCCTAAAAAAAATGTCTTTCTGTCTTCTCTCTCATTTGCTTTGATAAAATTAAAATAGCCAGATTTGTTTTCGCATACATTATTTTCTAAAAAGATGTATCCTGATATGTGGTTGCCAAAAGGAGAAGGCGGTGGAAATTTAATATCGCTAATTTTTTGCGGTTTTCTTTGGTCTTCTGTTTTGATGTAAGTCCACTCGCCAAGAATATTTTTGTTTAATTGAGTGTCATTATTTTTTTGGCAAGAGTATAAAATGAAAACAGTTAAAACGTAAAGTGAAATTTTTTGCTTCATAAATTATTTCTACGATTAATATTATAGTATTGTAAATATAGAAGATTTTTGAAGTAATATGTGGATAATATATGAAGTTGGAGTGATATAGAATTAAAAAAGCGAAAACCTTTATGAATAAAGATTTCCGCTTTTATGTGACCTTGGTGATGCAGAATTCGAACCACTTATTAGGTGATTTAATGGTTTTAAATGAAGTGTAATTTTGCTATTTGAATTTGATATCATTATTTGGAGTCGTGTTCTCTTTTATCAAAATAGCAAGGCTACTGAAATTCACGCTCATGTTAGTACGGATAGTATTTAATAAATAAAAGTCTTCTGATAGTTTATTAGATAAAAATCCTATTTTTGAATATAAATAAAGATCGATATTTGTCAGATACGACGACGTAATTTAGAGTAGATAAGTCGGACATCGTTAGAAATATATATAAGTAAGCTGTTATTTTACCAGAACGACAAGAAAAATGAAAAAATCAATATGAAAAAAGCACTTAAGATTATTGGAGTTTATATTTTGCTTATTTTTTTAGATTTTAGTTGCGCGCCACTAGAGCATGTGTCAATAAACGATATTGAATTTAGGAGCGCTACAATAAAAGACAGAGGCGATAAACGAGAATTTAATAATTATGTTGAAACTTCAGTTTTCAAGAATGATATTGTGTTTGCTATAACAGAAAAAACAGAAAGAGTTGCAAGTTTAAATTTGAGATTAAATAATAAATGTTATGCGACAACTTTTGAAAAAATCTAGGAGAATTCAATTTTAGAAGAATCATTTTCCCTCAAACTAGACAAGGATTTTACTTATAAAGATATTCTAATAAATGCAAATCAGAATTTATTGACAATATCAGAAATTAGAAACCAAATATCAATCTTTGAATCATATCAAGCTTTTGGAAATAAAATTATTGAATTTAGTCCTGGTTTTGTGCAGGATGCAATTTTTAGTAATGAAGTTTACCACGTAGAATTTGAATGTAAAACAAGTGATAACAAACTTTTCAAGAAAGTAATAGAAGTTAAATTTGAAAATTAGAAATAGATCAGCTAAAGCCTAATACAGGTGTTTTTAAAACTAGAAGAAAATCATAAGAACTTTCGAATCATAAAAAAAAGAGCCTGAGAATATATATTCTCAGGCTTTTTGTTTTTATTGTGACCTTGACGATGTAGAATTCTTACCGTTTGTTAGAAGATTTAAAGATTCTGGTGGGAGTTTAAATGTTTAGCTTTTGCTATTTCTCGCTCGTTAATTTCTTCTATTGCACTTTGAATAAAACATTTTAAATCATTACTCCTTGTTCTTTTAAATTCTGCTTTCAATATTTCTAATGATTTTATTGTTCCTGTGGATTTAAGTGTTGCGCAAACCATACATTTAGTATGTTGGTCACTGGTGTTAAATTTTTGTATTAAAATTTCTTCTAAATCATTGTGTTCGGAGTTTTTTAAAGCATTAAGTGCGTCAATTCTATTTTGGTATGTTCCTTTTAATAGTAATTGTTTAAGATAGTCAATATTTAGAGTAGTGGGTTTTTTCAATTCATTAAGCCTGCTTAGAACAGTTGTAATTACTTCTTCTTCATTAGTTTTTTTGAGTTCTGAAATCAAAAAGTCGAAAAGCTCGTAATCTTTGCAGTTTGCGCACAAGCTACTTAGGCATCTTAAAACGAATTTTTTATATTGAAAAAAATCTTTGTTCTTAAGTAATTCAATAAGTTCGGGTTTTAAGTTTATATCACTTAATTTATCAGAAATTCTATAAGCATACCAGCTAGGAAAATCTTCACTTCCTAAAGATTGATCACGTTTCTGCTTTTTAATTATATTGTTTGAAATTGGATTGTTGTTTCCCATTTCTATAATTAAAGTTTTTGCATCAGAGTTTTTTAACCTGGCTATTAGGTTTTCTTTGTCTTCTTTAACTTTTTCGTCTAAACTTTTAAATAGTCCAAATAACATAGTTTTGTTTTTTCATAATTGCAACTAACTTGTTTGCAACTAATTTTGTAGCTGTAAATCAACTGCTTTAATAAACGAAGATAAAATTAATTTATGGATTGTTTTTATCGCTGTTATGATAAAAAACTTAATTTATAAATTATAGATCCGTGATAGGGTTCAAATCAAAATCTTTAATAAATACTGGAGTTTTTGAAAACTGGAAGAAAATCATAAGGACTTTTGAATTATAAAAAAAGCCTGAGAATCTATATCCTCAGGCTTTTTGCTTTTATGTGACCACGGTGGGATTTGAACCCACACGCCCTTACGAGCACCACCCCCTCAAGATGGCAAGTCTACCGTTTCTCCACGTGGCCTTAAATAAAAAAAGGTCAAGTAAAATAAATTACTCGACCTTTTGTGACCCGACTGGGGCTCGAACCCAGGACCCCATCATTAAAAGTGATGTGCTCTACCGACTGAGCTATCGAGTCATTGCTATCAAGAAAAGTATTTGTTAAATCACAAAATTTGTGACCCGACTGGGGCTCGAACCCAGGACCCCATCATTAAAAGTGATGTGCTCTACCGACTGAGCTATCGAGTCATATTCTTTCCTTGAATGCGGGTGCAAATATAAGGAGTTATTTTTGATATTTGCAAGCAATTTTGTTTTAAATTTGTGTTTTTTTAATCAAAATTTACAACGCCTTAATTTATAGGTTCTTATTAAAATGAAAAAGATTATATTATTAGGATATATGGGGTGCGGAAAGTCAACCATCGCTCAAAATCTTTCAAAATCTACAAATATTCCGTTTTTGGATTTAGATAAATGCATCGAAAAAAGAGCAAATTTGTCTATAAATGAGATTTTCGAACAACACGGAGAGATATATTTTCGAAAATTAGAACACGAAATGTTTCTGGAATTACTTCAATCTTCAGAAAACAGTATAATTGGTTTAGGCGGAGGAACGCCATGTTATGCTAATAATCACGAATTATTAAAAAGTGATGATGTTACTTCGATATATTTAAAGGCTTCAATAGAGACTTTATATGATAGATTGATACATAACAAGAGTAAGCGTCCGCTAATTGCTGATATGAATGAAGAGGAAATGAAAGAGTTTATTGCAAAGCATTTATTCGACAGAAGCTTTTATTACAATCATGCGCAACATAAAGTTACAGTTGATAATAAAACTGTCGAAGAAACGGTTGATGATATTTTAGAGATCTTAGCTTAAAAAGGCATAATCATCGCCATTCTCGTCAAAAACAACCTGAACATGCTCAAGTAGAGATGTAGATAGTGAAATACCCTTAAAGTCAGCTTTTACAGGGTATTTTTTATGATTTCTATCAACAAGTACTGCTGTTTTGAATTTCTTAAGCGGAACGTCTAAGAAATGACGAACAGCATAAATTAAGGTTGTGCCTGAATTTAAGACGTCATCAACAAGAACCAATCCTTTGTTTTCGTATTCTGAAGCTGTCAAAGAGGTTTGAATTGGTAATTGTGGATTTTGTTTGTCGACTTTAACTTCGCAAAGTGATACTTTAAGTGTTGAGATGTTACTTAATGCCGAAGCAATTTTTTGGGCAAAAACAGATCCGTTAGAAGCGATTCCGGCAATCACAATTTCTTCTTCGTCTACAAACGTTTCGTAAATTTGGTATGCAATACGTTTTATTTTGTGTTCGATTTCCTGATTGGTTAAAATGATGTTTTTGCTCATGATTTATTTTTTTGCTAAAGTACAAATTTAAAATTCCAATATAAAAATTCCAAATTCCAATGTTGAGGTTTTGATTTTAGAATTTCCTGAGACTTGAAATTTTAGTTTGCAATTTTGTTATTCAGTTAATTTTTGAATTTAAAAATTGGATTTTATTCTGTTTCGTCCTCGTCAAAAATTTCATTACCATATTCGTCGATATCTCTTCGATCTTTTTTGGTAGGTCTTCCGGTTCCACTCTTGCGATAATGTTCTTTGGATAGTTTTAATAGTTCTAAATGTGCATAAGCTTCGGCCGGCGTTTCATTTTTTCTATATATATCAACAAGTTTTGCTCCAACACGACTTTCGGGAATATCGAGTACAGTTATAATTTGTGTAATCTGGTCTTTTCTAAAAGTAATTTTGTCCGTTGGAAAAACTTCTTTAGAAGGCTTGGCAACTTGCCCATTTACAGTAATATGGTTTTTTTTGCACGCTTCAGTTACCATGTTTCTGGTTTTGTAATAGCGCACGCACCATAAGTATTTGTCTATTCTCATAATTTTTCTAAAATCAAAGTTAAATTCTTTACAAAAATAAATCAATATTGTATCTTGCGCACCTAAAAAATTAACAATAATGAATAAATTTAAATTTTATTTTATTTTATTGCTTGCGGGTATTTCTTTCGTTTCTTGCTCTAAAAAAGATGATGATGAGGTAGTGACAGTTCCATTAAGAGATTATGAAGTACAGTATAAAGCTGATAATGATTCGATTGAGAAATATCTTAAAACCCATTATATTAAGGAAGTCACAGCTAATTTTGATATTACTTTTGAAAAAATCCCGGCTAATGGAACACAAATATCTATTATGGACCAAAAGGATTATGAATTAGCAACCAGATCTGTTTACAATCGTGGTGTTAATTATAAAGTTCGTTATTTAATTTTAAATAAAGGAACAGGGTTGTCACCTTGTAATACTGACCGAGTTAATGCAGCATATTCAGGGAATTTATTAGATGGAACTGTCTTCGATAATTCTTATGGTATAGGAAGAAGTTTTGAGTTATATGTATACGTGAATAGTCCTGTTATAGATGGTTGGGGAGAGATCTTTCCTCAATTTAAAACGGGTACTTCAAAAACTTCTGATAATGGTACGGTGACTTATGAGAACTTCGGAGCCGGAGTTATGTTCTTGCCATCAGGGTTGGGTTATTATGCAAATACACAGACTAATATACCAGCTTATTCTCCGTTAATATTTAGTTTTAAATTATTTGATCTTCAGAGATTGGATCACGAATATACTTTTTCAAATGGTAGTGCAGTGAATGTTGGAGATGGTATTCCTGATTATAAAGAAGATCTTGATGGCGATGGTTATCTGTATGATTTGAGAGATACGGCAAGATTTCCAAATCCTCCTGATAGTTATAAAGTAAATTACGATACAGATGGTGATGGAATTCCTGATTTTTTAGATTTGGACGATGATGGTGATGGATATTCTACTAGATTTGAGGTTACAAAACCAGTAGATGCTCCGGTTACAGGAGTGAGTTTGATTTATCCTTGGGATCCTATTGCGGATAATCCGGCGACGCCAAATACAAATGAATCTGAAACTTTTGGTATTCCTAGAAGACCTACAGGTGCGCTTACAGATCCTAGTAAACCAGAATCTATTGATAATCCACGTAAATTTGTAGATGATGATTATAAAGTTAATCCAAGGTTAAGAATACATTTGGATAAAACATATCCTTATCAAAAGAAATAAGTCTCGACTTTAGTATATAAAAAAACCTCGAAATCATTTTCGAGGTTTTTTTATGTCTAAAAATTAGAGCGTAGACTTTTGATTCGATTGAAGATAATTCCTTTTGTTTGAGGTTTTAATTCTTTAGAAGGTAGGTCAGTTGTAGTAATAAAAAACCTCGAAATCACTTTCGAGGTTTTGTATAAAGTAAGAAAATCTAAAAATTATTTTCTTTTAATAACTCTTTCTACAGCTTCAACAATTGCTTGATTGTTTAATTTGTATTTGTCCATTAATTGCTCTGGAGTTCCAGATTCACCAAAACTATCGTTTACAGCAACAAATTCTTGCGGAGTTGGGTTGTTTAGGGCTAATACTCCAGAAACACTTTCTCCAAGACCTCCAAGGTAGTTGTGCTCTTCTGCAGTAACTATACATCTTGTTTTAGCAACCGATTTAAGAATTGCTTCTTCATCAAGAGGTTTGATTGTGTGAATGTTGATTACTTCAGCAGAAATTCCTTTTGCTTCTAATGCTTCAGCAGCAATAAGAGCTTCCCAAACTAAGTGTCCTGTAGCAACAATTGTAACATCAGTTCCTTCGTTTAATAAAATTGCTTTTCCAATTACGAAAGGCTCATCAGCAGGAGTGAAGTTAGGCACAACCGGACGTCCAAAACGTAAATAAGCAGGGCCATGGTGATCTGCTAATGCTAAAGTTGCTGCTTTAGTTTGGTTGTAATCACAAGTGTTGATTACAGTCATTCCCGGCAACATTTTCATTAATCCAATATCTTCTAAGATTTGGTGTGTAGCTCCATCTTCACCTAATGTTAAACCAGCGTGAGAAGCACATATTTTTACGTTTTTATCAGAATAAGCAACTGACTGACGAATTTGATCATAAACTCTTCCTGTAGAGAAGTTAGCGAAAGTTCCTGTAAAAGGAATTTTTCCGCCAATTGTTAAACCTGCAGCGATACCAATCATGTTAGCTTCTGCGATTCCAATTTGGAAAAAACGCTCTGGGTGATTTTTTTTGAAATCATCAAATTTTAATGACCCAATTAAATCAGCACAAAGTGCAACTACATTTTCATTTTTTTGACCTAATTCAGTCATTCCCGCTCCAAAACCCGAACGAGTATCTTTACTTCCTGTATTTTCGTATTTTTTCATTTTGTTTTTTTGCTATACGCAATAGGCTATAGGCAATAGGCGTAAGGCTTACTGCTTAAGGCTTAAAGCTAATTTTTAATAGTCTGCTAAAGTTGAGATGTTTTGAGCTAAAGCACTTGCTAACTGATCGTTGTTTGGTGCTTTACCATGCCAAGCATGAGTGTGCATCATGAAATCCACACCATTACCCATTTCAGTATGTAGTAAAATACAAACTGGTTTACCTTTACCGGTTCTTGATTTTGCATCATTTAAACCTGCAAGAATAGCATCGATATTGTTACCTTCTTTGATTTCAAGAACGTCCCAGTCAAAAGCTTCAAATTTAGCACGGATACTTCCCATTGGTAAAACTTCGTCAGTTGTACCATCGATTTGTTTTCCGTTAAGGTCAATAGTCGAGATAATATTATCTACTTTTTTTGCAGAAGCATACATGATAGCTTCCCAGTTTTGACCTTCTTGTAATTCTCCATCTCCGTGTAAAGAATAAATGATATGATTATCACCATTTAATTTTTTAGCCTGAGCTGCTCCAAGAGCTACAGATAAACCTTGTCCTAATGAACCAGAAGCAATACGAACTCCAGGTAATCCTTCATGAGTTGTTGGATGTCCTTGTAAACGTGAGTTTAATAATCTGAAAGTTGCAAGTTCTGAAACAGGGAAATAACCACTACGTGCTAATACGCTATAAAATACAGGAGAAATATGTCCATTTGAAAGGAAGAAAAGATCTTCTCCAATTCCGTTCATATCAAAACCTTCTTTACGCTCCATAATATTTTGGTATAGAGTTACCAAAAATTCAGTACAACCTAGTGAACCACCTGGGTGACCTGAGTTGACAGCATGTACCATTCGAAGAATATCTCTTCTTACTTGGATAGTTAAATCGCTTAATTGTTGTGTGTTAGGCTTCATTTTATATGTAAAAGTTAAACTGATGCAAAAGTAATCGTTATTTTGCGGGCTGACAAATGATTTTTCGCTTTAGTTTGGCGTATTTGTTAAATTGCGGTCGTTTTTTTCTCGATATCAAATAAAAACTCGTATTCGTTTAGATTATTTGAATGAGTGCTCTTTATCTGACTCTATTTTTGATGATTATTTAAAATAAAAAAGCCCCAATTGGGACTTTCATTTTTAATTGTTTTGAAAAGTTTATTCTGTGTCACCTTCGCTATAAAAATTGTTTTCTTCGTCTTCAGATCCAATTTCTTCTTGTTCGTCATCAAGTTCAGAACCCGGAACATCTAAATCATTTCCAAGTTTATCGCTGTTTTGTTTCCATTCGTGATCTTTAGGCATGATGGTTTCGTCAGTTGAAATTTCTTCTAAATCAATGTTTTCCTGTTTGTTTTCGTGATTGTAAATATCTTCACTTGCCGGATAATCTAAATTTTCCAGATTTCTTTCAATTTGATCTTCTTTTATAGGATTGTTGTCTTCTGAATTTATCATGATTTCTACTTTTTTAAGTGGATACTAAAGTTATGAAATTATTGGATTCAGAATGTTATATATTTAATTGACAAAGTTTTAGTATTCACATAATGAGTCATTATCTCATTTTCTAATTGGCAAATTATCTAATTCCCTGAATTTCTCTCCATGTTATTAATTGAATATTATTTTTCTGAAGTTGTAATTTACATTCTTCACTTGTGAAAAAATCGAAATCAATCTGACGCCATTCGGAGCCAAAGTTTGGGTGATTTATAGTGATTCCCTGCATTTCAAAATCATCGAAAGCGGGATGAAGCAAAAAGACGTTGAATCCTGGTTTTGTGTTTTCTAAAGCTTTTTTATATGAATCTTTAAGTTCGCCTTTTTCGAAGTCGCTGAAATATCCAATTAGAAGATTGTCGGATACAAGTGTGTTTTCGAAATCATATTTTTCGTCCGATAAGCTTATTGATTCTACAAATTGTTTGTTGATGAAAACTGGTAAATTATAGATTCTTCCTAGTTCTTTGTAGATTTCTAAAATTTCGGGAGTAACGCCAACGCTGCACATATGTGAGTCGAGATGTGTAGGTTTGATTCCGAATTGTAATGCTTTTTCGATTTGTGCCGTAAGCTCTTTTTTTATTTCGGATGGTTTTGCGTTGTTTTTGAAATCTGCTCGGGTTTTATAAAAATAACCGTTTTTGTCGACTAAACTTGATACTTTGGTTATTGGAAGAATTGGACCGAATTTGTAATTTTCCCATTCGCAAGTCAGCGTTAGATGGATTCCGCAATCGAATTGTGGATTATTTTTGGCGAATGTTGCCATTTCAAAAAACCACGCACATGGAACCATTATACTATAGGAGTTTACAGATCCGTTTTGGAGTGCTTTTATAGTAGCTTGATTTTCGGAATGTGATAATCCGGCATCGTCGGCATGAATGATTAATAGTTTGGTGTTTTCTGGATATCCAAGTTTTTGAGCTAAGTTCATTTTATTTTGTTTGTGTTATGGGCACGCGGGGCTTCGACTCCGCTCAGCCTGACAATAATTTAGTTTCTTTTGAAACTCTAACTGATTTATTCAAATTTAGAAATTTCTCTTGGAACTGTCACTTCTTTTTTTGCGTTAGGGATAGAAGCGGATAGCCCACAGCCTGACGAAGGAAGCGCGAGGACTTGCAGTGGATAGCCCGTTCGCCGCGGCGAAAACGCCCAAAATACTTAAATTCCAATTTTAGAAATTCCAAACTCAAAACTTATGGTTGCGATAATCATTATCTAATTTTCTAATTGCCAAATTATCTAATTTATTTTCCCTGAAATTAGCTTATCTTTGCCGACTGAAAAAAGAAACAGATGAAGTTTGATTTATTACAAAAAGATCCGCAATCTAAAGCTAGAGCGGGAAGTATTACTACAGATCACGGCGTAATTGAAACGCCTATTTTTATGCCTGTTGGGACGGTTGCTTCTGTAAAAGGTGTGCACCAACGCGAGCTAAAAGAAGATATTAATCCGGATATTATTCTGGGAAATACATACCATTTATATTTACGTCCGCAGACTGAAATTCTTGAAAAAGCAGGTGGATTGCATAAATTCATGAATTGGGATCGTAATATTTTGACTGATTCTGGTGGTTATCAGGTTTATTCTCTTTCGAATAATAGAAAAATTAAGGAAGAAGGAGTAAAGTTTAAATCACACATTGATGGTTCTTATCACTTTTTTTCACCGGAAAGCGTAATGGAAATTCAGCGTACGATTGGAGCTGATATTATCATGGCTTTTGATGAATGTACGCCTTATCCTTGTGACTACAGATACGCACAACGTTCGATGCATATGACGCACCGTTGGTTGGATCGTTGTATCAACCATTTGGATAAAGTACCTTATAAATATGGGTATGAGCAAACGTTTTTCCCGATTGTTCAGGGAAGTACTTATAAAGATTTACGTCAACAATCGGCTGAATATATTGCAAATTCAGGACAGCAAGGTAACGCGATTGGTGGTTTGTCTGTAGGGGAACCTGCGGAGGAAATGTACGCAATGACTGAGGTTGTTTGTGAAATTTTGCCGGAAGATAAACCTAGATATTTAATGGGTGTTGGAACTCCGATTAATATTTTGGAAAATATTGCGTTAGGTATCGATATGTTCGATTGCGTTATGCCAACTCGTAATGCCAGAAATGGTATGTTGTTTACGGCAAACGGAACAATTAATATTAAGAATAAAAAGTGGGAAGCTGATTTTTCTCCAATTGATGAAATGGGACATACTTTTGTAGATACTGAATATACAAAAGCTTATTTACGTCACTTATTTGCTGCTAATGAATATTTAGGAAAACAAATTGCTACGATTCATAACCTTGGTTTTTATATGTGGTTGGTTCGTGAAGCCAGAAAACATATCTTAGCAGGAGATTTTAGACCATGGAAAGAAATGATGGTTAAAAATATGAGTCAAAGACTTTAAAATATAGTTTCAAGTTTGAGGTTTCAAGTTTCAAGTTCTCACCAGAACGTGAAACTTGAAACCTCAAACAAAACAAACAAAAAAAATATATGCTGACGATAATAGATAAGTATATTTTAAAAAGATATTTAGCGACTTTTTCGGTAATGATATTATTATTTATTCCAATTGGAATTGTAATTGATGTCTCTGAGAAGGTTAATAAAATGCTGGAAAATAAGATTCCGTTTACTGAAATCGCAATCTATTATTACAACTTTACAATTTATTTTGCGAATTCATTATTTCCGATTTTTCTGTTTTTATCAGTAATTTGGTTTACCTCAAAACTGGCAAATAATACTGAGATTATTGCAATTTTGAGTTCTGGAATTTCTTTTACACGTTTCTTAAGACCATACATTATTGGTGCTTCTATAGTATCAGTTTTTGTGCTTTTGATGGGATTTTTTATTGTTCCTGCTGCCAGCGAAGGCTTTAATAATTTTAGATATACGTATCTAAAAGGTGGAGGAAAAGCAGAGATGATGGGGAATAATACTAATGTGTACAGACAAATTAATGATAATGATTTTATTTTTGTAAATAGTTTTAATGAAGAGTCTAAAACGGCTTTTAATTTTTCATTAGAGCATTTTGAAAAGGATAAATTGACGTATAAAATTACGGCAAGTCGTATTAAATGGGATCCGAAAGCTAAAACATATATTCTATACGATTATACAAAAAGAACGTTAGGGGATTTGAATGATGTAATTGAAAAGGTACCGGAAAAAAAGGTAGCTTTTAAATTTGAACTGGCAGATTTAACTCCGGTAGTTTATATTGCAGAAACACTTCCGCTTGGAAAATTAATTGACTTTATTGAAAAAGAAAGGAAAAGAGGTTCCGGAAATATTAATACTTATTTAGTTGTACTTTATAAGAAATATAGTGTTCCGGTTTCCGCTTTTATTTTGACTATTATTGCGGTGGCAGTTTCGTCAATGAAACGCCGTGGTGGTATGGGAACGAATTTGGCTATTGGAATTGCAATTGCGTTTTCTTTCGTATTCTTTGATAAAATATTCGGTACTCTTGCCGAAAAATCTACATTCTCACCTTTATTAGCCGTTTGGTTCCCAAATATAGTTTTTGGAATTCTGGCGGTTTACTTATTACGCAATGCGAAACGATAATTTAAAAAGTTATTTAAATCTACATTTAATTGTTTTTATCTGGGGTTTTACAGCCATTTTAGGCGCTTTAATTACAATTGATGCTGAAAATTTGGTTTGGTTCAGAATGCTTCTTGCAATGATTTTTTTAGGAGCATTTATTGTCTATAAAAAACAATCTTTTCAAGTTCCGATAAAAGAACTCTTTAAACTGATTTTTGTTGGTTTACTGATTGCTCTGCATTGGATATTCTTTTTTAAAGCAATTCATGTTTCTAATGTTTCAATTACGCTTTCGATATTTTCTTTGGGAGCATTTTTTGCCTCTTTATTAGAACCGCTTTTTTACGGAAGAAAAATATTGTTTTATGAAGTTTTCTTTGGATTAATTATAATTGCCGGACTTGCTTTGATCTTGCAAGTTGAAATTAAATATCTTACAGGTGTTTATTATGCATTGGCAGCCATTATTCTTGGTGTTTTATTTACCTTGATGAATGGTAAATTAATCTCAGATCATGAACCGTCTGTTATTACATTTTATGAATTTGGTGCAGGAGTTTTCTTTATTTCTGTTTATTTTTTAGTTCAGGGAAAATTTACTGCCGACTTTTTTACAATGTCATTAGATAACTGGATTCTATTACTCGTTCTTGCATCTGTTTGTACAGCTTATGCATTTACTGCTTCGGTAAAAGTGATGCAGAAACTAACACCTTATACGGTGATGTTAACGACTAATTTAGAGCCTGTTTACGGAATTATTCTGGCTTATTTTATTCTTGGAGGAAAAGAAAAAATGAGTACGGAATTTTATATTGGAGCCATTATAATTGTAATTACAGTTATCTTAAATGGCGTTTTTAAACATTATAAAAATAAGAAAGAACTGTAATAGTTTACTTATTTTTAAATCACAATTTGATACTTTACTAACAATTAACTGTGCCAATGATATAATATTTTTATATTTGCGGTTCGATTTACAAACAAAATTCAAAAATCCATGGAATATTTAGATTTTGAGCTTCCAATCAAAGAACTTGAAGAACAGTTAGAAAAGTGTGTTATTATTGGAAAAGAATCTGATGTTGATGTAACACCAACCTGCAAGGAAATCAACAAGAAATTAGTAGAAACTAAGAAAGAAATATACAAAAACCTTACGGCTTGGCAACGTGTTCAATTGTCAAGACATCCAAATAGACCTTATACTTTAGATTATATCAGAGCAATTTGCGGTGATACATTTTTAGAACTTCACGGAGACAGAAATTTTAAAGATGATAAAGCTATGGTTGGTGGACTAGGAAAAGTAAACGGACAATCGTTTATGATCGTTGGTCAGCAAAAAGGTTTTAATACAAAAACACGTCAGTACCGTAACTTTGGTATGGCAAATCCTGAAGGATACCGTAAAGCTTTGCGTTTGATGAAAATGGCAGAGAAATTTGGTATTCCGGTTTTGACTTTGGTAGATACTCCGGGTGCATATCCAGGACTTGAGGCCGAAGAAAGAGGACAAGGAGAGGCTATCGCAAGAAACATTTTTGAAATGGTTCGTTTACAAGTGCCAATTATCACAATTATTGTTGGAGAAGGTGCTTCTGGTGGAGCTTTAGGAATAGGTGTTGGAGATAAAGTTTATATGTTAGAGAATACTTGGTATTCTGTAATTTCTCCAGAATCTTGTTCTTCAATTTTATGGAAAAGCTGGGAGTATAAAGAACGTGCTGCCGATGCTTTGAAATTGACTTCATCTGATATGAAAAAACAAAAATTAGTTGATGATGTTATTCCGGAACCACTAGGAGGAGCGCACTATGATCGCGAAACTACCTTTAAAACAGTTGCCGAATACATTACCAAAGGATATAATGAATTGAAAGACTTATCAACAGCCGACTTAATTGCCCAAAGAATGGACAAATACAGTAATATGGGCGAGTATAAAGAGTAAATTCTTACAAGATTGATTAAAATCCGAAGCCTTACAGTTTCGGATTTTTTTTTGGTTATGAACAAAAAACACTTATTTATAAACAATTAATAGTTATAACTCGATAGCAATTTTTTTTTAAATTTTGTTACTTTCGCTATATGGAAAATTTCAAAAATGTAAACCCTGTAAAGGTAGATAAAACCACAATTATCAGCTTAGAAAAAGGAAAGTTACCGCCGCAAGTACTTGAATTAGAGGAGGCAGTTCTTGGTGCGATGATGATTGATAAAAAAGGGGTAGATGATGTAATTGATATTTTACAGGCCGATGCTTTTTATAAAGATTCACATAAATTTATTTTTGAAGCAATCGTTCAGCTTTTTACCGAAACACAGCCAATTGACTTGCTGACTGTTTCGACCCAATTGAAGAAAAATGGAAAACTGGAATTGGCCGGTGGAGATTTTTATTTAATTCAGCTTACTCAAAAAATCGCGTCTTCGGCGCATATCGAATTTCACTCTCGTATCATTCTTCAGAAATTCATTCAAAGAAGTTTGATTCGAATTTCGTCTGAAATTATCGAAGCATCTTATGATGAAACTGCAGATGTATTTGATTTGCTGGATCAGGCCGAATCAAAATTATACGAAGTAACACAAGGAAATATTAAACGTAGTTCTGAAACTGCTCAGAGTTTAGTACTTCAGGCAAAAAAGAAGATTGAAGAAATTGCCAAACAAGAAGGTTTAAGTGGTGTTGAAACTGGTTTTCATAATCTTGATAAACTGACTTCAGGATGGCAGCCCAGCGATTTAATTATTATCGCAGCGAGACCTGCGATGGGAAAAACAGCATTCGTACTTTCGATGGCGAGAAATATCGCTATTCAATATGGACACGGAGTAGCTTTGTTCTCTCTGGAGATGGCTTCGGTTCAGTTAATCACGAGGCTTATTTCGTCTGAAACAGGATTGTCGTCAGAGAAATTACGTACAGGTAAATTAGAACCTCACGAATGGGAAATGTTAAGTACCAAAGTAAAAAACTTAGAAAAAGCGCCTTTGTTTATTGATGATACGCCGTCACTTTCTATTTTCGATTTAAGAGCAAAATGTCGTCGTTTAGTTTCACAACATGGTATCAAAATTATAATCATCGATTATTTGCAATTAATGACTGCCGGAGGAAATAATAAAGGTGGAGGAAATCGTGAGCAGGAGATTTCGACAATTTCCCGAAACTTAAAGGCTTTGGCAAAAGAGCTAAACGTTCCGGTAATTGCACTTTCGCAATTATCGCGTGCTGTAGAGACTCGTGGATCAAGTAAACGTCCGTTGCTATCGGATCTTCGTGAATCTGGGGCGATTGAGCAGGATGCTGATATTGTATCGTTTTTATACCGACCTGAATACTACAAAATTGAAGAATGGGATGATGATGAAGCATCGCCAACTACCGGTCAGGCCGAAATTATGATCGCGAAACACCGTAATGGTGGTATTGAAAACATTCGATTGAAATTTATAGGACACCTTGGAAAGTTTGATAACCTTGATGATTTTTCAGGAAGTTATGATGACTTACCATCAAAAATGAATCATGATGATAATCCGTTTATAACTAAAAATTTACCATCAGCAAATGAAGCATTTGGAAGTAACCTGAATGATGACGATGATGATAGTGATGTTCCATTTTAACAAATTATTAAAAAGCCTTATTATAAGGCTTTTTTTATGTTTAAATGTTAAAATTCTTATTTAAATTCTGTAGTTTAGCAATTCGATTGCTTAAAATAGTCGTCTATTTAACTTGTAACCAAAAACAAATTTATATTATGGCAGATGAAAACAGATTAAAAGAAGGAGATACTCAAATTCCTTTAGTAACAGCACAAGAATGGGTAAAAAATTGGAAAGACCCAAAACAACATGAAAACAGAGTAAAAGTAGATTCTTACTTAATTCCAGTACAAAATTTAGCGCTTGTTTTAGCTCAGGGAATTGATGCTGCAAGAGCATATGTTGGAATTAATGCTAAAGGAGAACAAACTTTAATGATTGTAGGAACAAAGTATGATTCTAAAACAGGTATTTATGTAGATATGATTCCTACTGGAAGCGGTGAAAAAGAAGTACTTTCTACAATTCCTCCCGCAATTTACGATTTTACAGAACCAAGCCCTCCTGGTAAAGCTGATCCAGGTAGTCCGTTGAATATATAAATGCGGTCATTTTTTGTAAACGCGGGGTATGTTCTTTTATTGATTAATTTCTTATTATTTGGATTTGGCTTTTTTAAGAATGGAAAAGCTTATAAAATCTTTACTGTTTATTTATTTGTGATAATTGGTGTTCAGTTAAGCGCTTATGTTTTTAAAGAGCTTTACAGTAATAATCTCTTTGTATCGCATATTTATTTTATAGGACAGTTTATATTATTAAGCTTGTTTTATCTGGAATTAGTAAAGGACCAATTTCAAAAGAAAGCAATAAAGATAGGTTTTGTATTAGTTCTATTGACTCTGGCGATTCAATACGGATTAAAAACCGAACTTTTTTTTAAGTTCAACTTATACGAAATCTTTATCACTTCGTTTTTGCTGATTATATATGCAACGTTTCATTTCTACAACATGTTAGATGATAAAAAAGAATTTTATTTTATTAACATGGGAGTTTTATTGTACCTCTTTGCAAGTACGATTTTATTTTTAGTTGGAAATTTAACGGTAAAATTCAGTGACAATTTCAATATGATAACATGGATGCTTAATGCAATTTTATATGTTGTTTATCAGCTGTTTGTGTTGTATGAATGGAAAGTGATTTTTTTTAATAAAAAAGCGATTAATACTTAATTAATAATCATTATTGATGAAAAAAAGAAGTTTATTAGGTGCTGCTCTGGCAGTGCTTTTAATGTTCTCTTGTCAAAAAGAGAATTCGCAGGAAAATAGCTCTTTGGTTTCAAAAACCGAACAAGAGAATTGGCAAACCGCAAAACTGGATGCTAAATTCGCAGATTCCCAAAAACAAGTTACAGCATACTTATTTCCAACTGACGCAATGGCTAAATTGGTCGAAACACCAAATGTAGAGTACGTACAGTTTGTTTTAGGTTATAGTGACAATACTTTACAAATCAAAGTTATTGGAGTTGATAAAACCGGAAAAGAATTTGCCAGTGTTGATTCTAAAATCCTTAACGAAACTTCTGATATCGATAAATTGGCTGCATTAAAAGCATCAAACAGCAAAACAAGCAAAGGAAGTGCTCTTTTAAATGATCACTTAATTTTGCCTAACGTTGCTCTGGATGGTATCAATGCTTGGCAGAAAAAATTAAATACTTTATCAGATTTAGACGAAGTTCTTTCTTATGAAGGACAACGTTTTAGATATTATACTTTAGAAGCTGCAATCGTTGCCGATATGGTAAAAGACAAAAACACTGCAAACATTGGTTTGTTTTTAGGACTTAACCCAATAGGAAAAGTAACTACTATTTTGATTGGATTAGATAAAAATAATTCGATTAAAAAAACTTCTATTAGTGGTAAAACAGCAAGCGCCGATGTATATGATGCGTCACGTCCTTGTCCTCCTTATGGGGATCCTGAACCTGCTAATCAATAATTAGAATATTTTAAGATTAACACAATTAATAAATCTCTATTGGAATGAATATTTTAATAGAGATTTTTTTTGAATATTTCAGTGCAAGCTGAAATGTCTATTATGTTTAACTAATAATTACTAATAATGAAAAGAACCAGTTTATTTGGTGCTGCCTTGATAGCACTTTTAATGTTCTCTTGTCAGAAAGAGAACTCGCAAGAAAATAGTTCCGTAGTTTCAAAAGTGGAACAAGAGAATTGGCAAACTGCAAAGTTGGATGCTAAATTCGCAGCTTCTCAAAAACAAGTTACAGCTTATTTATTTCCAACTGATGCAATGGCTAAATTGGTAGAAACACCAAATGTAGAATTTGTTCAGTTTGTTTTGGGTTACAGCGATAATACTTTACAAATCAAAGTTATTGGAGTTGATAAAGCAGGAAAAGAATTTGCAAGCGTTGATTCTGAAATCCTTAGCGAAACTTCTGATATAGATAAATTATCGTCATTAAAAGCATCTACGAGCAAAACCATAAAAGAGACAACGCTTTTAAATGAACATTTAATTTCGCCTGATGTTGCATTGGATGCAATCAATGCATGGCAGAAAAAATTAAATACAGTTTCTGATTTAGACGAAGTACTTTCGTATGAAGGTGCTCGTTTTAAGCATTATACTTTAGAAGCTGCTATCGTTGCTGACATGCTTAAAAACAAAAAAAACGTAAATATTGGTTTGTTTTTAGGACTTAATCCTGTTGGAAAAGTAACTACTTTTTTGATCGGTTTAGATAAAAACAATTCAGTAAAGAAAACATCATTAACAAGTAAAGAAGACTCTGAAGATGATGTATATGACGGATCACGTCCTTCACCGCCATTTTGATTAATTAGAATATTCTCAGATTAACCACAATTAATAAATTGCTATTGGAAGGAACGTTTTGATAGAGATTTATTTTGAATATTTCAGTATAAACTGAATGATCTATTATGTTTAACTAATAATTACTAATAATGAAAAGAACCAGTTTATTTGGTGCTGCCTTGATAGCACTTTTAATGTTCTCTTGTCAAAAAGAGAATTCGCAAGAAAATAGTTCCGTAGTTTCAAAAGTGGAACAAGAGAATTGGCAAACTGCAAAGTTGGATGCTAAATTCGCAGCTTCTCAAAAACAAGTTACAGCTTATTTATTTCTAACTGATGCAATGTCTAAATTGGTAGAGACACCAAATGTAGAATTTGTTCAGTTTGTTTTGGGTTACAGCGATAATACTTTACAAATCAAAGTTATTGGAGTTGATAAAGGAGGGAAAGAACTTGCAAGCGTTGATTCTGAAATTCTTAAAGATGCTTCTGATACCGATAAATTGTCTGCCTTAAAAATATCAAGCGGTAAAACAAACAAAGGAACAACACTTTTAAATGAACATTTAATTTCAGCTGATGTTGCTTTGGATGGGATTAATACATGGCAGAAAAAATTGTCTGCCGTTTCTGATTTAGACGAAATACTTTCTTATGAAGGCGCTCGTTTTAAACATTACAGCATCGAAAGTGCTATTATTGTTGATATGTTGAAAAACAAAAACACAGTAAATATAGGTGTGTTTTTAGGGCTTAATCCTATTGGAAAAGTGACTACTTTTTTGATAGGACTTGATAAAAGCAATTCAATAAAGAAAACATCCTTAACAAGTAAAGAGGCTGATGCTGGTGATGTATATGATGGAACACGTCCTTCACCGCCATTTTGATTAATTAGAATATTCTCAGATTAACCACAATTAATAAATGGCTATTGGAAGGAACGTTTTGATAGAAATTTATTTTGATTATTTCAGTATAAACTGAATGATCTATTATGTTTAACCAATAATTACTAATAATGAAAAGAACCAGTTTATTTGGTGCTGCGTTGATAGCACTTTTAATGTTCTCTTGTCAGAAAGAGAATTCGCAAGAAAATAGTTCCGTAGTTTCAAAAGTGGAACAAGAGAATTGGCAAACCGCAAAGTTGGATGCTAAATTCGCAACTTCTCAAAAACAAGTTACAGCTTATTTATTTCCAACTGATGCAATGGCTAAATTGGTAGAGACACCAAATGTAGAATTTGTTCAGTTTGTTTTGGGTTACAGCGATAATACTTTACAAATCAAAGTTATTGGAGTTGATAAAGGAGGGAAAGAACTTGCAAGCGTTGATTCTGAAATCCTTAGCGAAACTTCTGATATAGATAAATTATCTTCATTAAAAACATCTACTAGCAAAACAATAAAAGAGACAACGTTTTTAAATGATCATTTAGTTTCGCCTGACGATGCGTTAGATGGTATTAATGCATGGCAGAAAAAATTAAATACAGTTTCTGATTTAGACGAAGTGCTTTCGTATGAAGGTGCTCGTTTTAAGCATTACACTTTAGAAGCTGCTATCGTTGCGGATATGCTTAAAAACAAAAAAAACGTAAATATTGGTTTGTTTTTAGGACTTAATCCTGTTGGAAAAGTAACTACTTTTTTGATCGGTTTAGATAAAAACAATTCGATTAAAAACGCTTCTATTACAGGTAAAGAAGCTGATGCTGGTGATGTATTTGACGGAGCACGTCCTTCACCACCATATTAATAATTTCAGATTAACCACAATTAATAAATCTCTATTGGAATGAATGTTTTAATAGAGATTTTATTTTGAATATTTCAGTCTAAGCTGAATTGCTTATTTGTTTAATTAATAATTACTAACAATGAAAAGAACCAGTTTGTTTGGTGCTGCCTTGATAGCACTATTGATGTTCTCTTGTCAAAAAGAGAATTCACAAGAAAACAATTCCGCTGTTTCGAAAGCGGAACAGGAGAATTGGCAAACAGCAAAGCTGGATGCTAAATTCGCAGATTCTCAAAAACAAGTTACAGCCTATTTATTTCCAACTGATGCAATGTCTAAATTGGTGGAAACACCAAATGTGGAATATGTTCAGTTTGTTTTAGGCTATAGTGATAATACGTTACAAATTAAAGTTATTGGAGTTGATAAAACCGGAAAAGAATTTGCCAGTGTTGATTCTAAAATTCTTAAAGACGCTTCTGGTACAGATAAATTTTCTGTATTAAGAACATCAACTAATAAAACAAGTAAAGGAACAGCGCTTCTAAATGATCATTTAATTTCGCCTGATATTGCTTTGGATGGTATTAATGCATGGCAGAAAAAATTGAATACTGTTTCAGATTTAGACGAAGTACTTTCGTATGAAGGATCCCGTTTTAAATATTATAGTTTAGAAGTTGCTATCATTGTTGATATGTTAAAAAACAAAAATACGGCCAATATTGGGTTGTTTTTAGTGCTTAATCCTATTGGAAAAGTGACTACCATTTTGATAGGATTGGATAAAAACAATGCGATTAAAAATGGAATATCTTCAACAGGTAAAACTGCAGACAGCCAAGATGTTTATGATGCAACGCGTCCTTGTCCACCTAATGGTGATCCAACTGCTCCATAAAACGGAAAGTGTGTTTTAGATAAAAATAAATAAAATCTCTATTAAAATTTATGTTTTGGTAGAGATTTGTTTTTGTCCCAGAATCTTTTAAAGTAAGAATTAGATTAAATATAATATATTTGATTTTGTATTTGATGAACAATATTAAAAATAAAGCTTCCCTTTTATATGAGTCCAAAAGTAATTCCAGAATCCGAAATCGTAGCAACTGTTATATTTAGTTGTGTTTCCTTTTTATTGATGGGACTTGTTTTGGTGTTGTTTTTCTATTTCTCCAGAAAGAAAATTGTTCAGAAAGAAATTGAAAATAAGAACTTAGAAATCCAATATCAAAAAGATCAATTGTATGCGATTATTGTGACTCAGGAAGAAGAGCGTAAAAGAATCGCTCAGGATTTGCATGATGATATTAGTTCTAAACTTAATATTGTTTCGCTAAACAGTCATTTACTTACTGCGCCAAATCTTACCGAAGCTGAAACAATGGAAATTACCGGAAATATAATTGCATTGACAACCAAAGCACTTGAAAATTCGAGAAAAATAGCCCATAATTTATTACCGCCCGTTTTTGAAAAATTCGGATTGAATGCGGGTGTTGAAGAATTATGCGAAGAATTTGAAAGTAGTAAAGCAATAAAAACATATTATAAAAATGAAATTGATTTTGACGAAAAAGACATTGATCGTCATTTGCACATTTTTAGAGTTTTGCAAGAACTAATGAATAATTCACTTCGTCATGGAAAAGCAACCGAAATTTGGGTTGCCTTCAAAAATATAAACGGAATTAATACCTGTAATTACGAAGATAATGGAGTTGGTTTTGATAGCAAAAGTATTGAAAATCAAAAAGGTTTAGGTATGAAGAATATTGATAGCCGTATTTCGTTTTTAAACGGAACAATCAAAATAGATTCTGAAGTAGGTAAAGGAATAGCTGTAATTTTTACTTTTTAACTTAAAATCGAATAATAAATAGGTTTTTCACATAATATAATGAGGGTTTACGTATTTGTTTGGTTCATATTTTGTAATTTCGGCAGACCAAACGACCAAAAATAAAAAAAATGAGTGCCGCTATTAAAATTGCTTTAGTCGATGACGAAGTTTTGTTCCGTAAAGGGATTTCTTTTTTGTTGCAAAGAGAAGATAATATCGAGATCGTTTTTGAAGCCTCAAATGGCGAAGATCTTATTTCTCAATTACAAGAGATCGAAACAAAACCGGATATAATCGTAATGGATTTAAAAATGCCGGTATTAAATGGTGTTGAAGCAACAAAAATAATTAGAAAATTATTTCCCGAAATTAAAATAGTCGCTTTAACCAGTTACGATACAAAGTCATTTATTGCCAATATGATTCAGGTTGGAGCCGTTGCATATTTGATAAAAAATACAACACCCAAAGATTTAATCAGAACTATTAATGAAGTCCATAGAAAAGGATTTCATTATAATGAAAATGTTTTAAGAACAATACAAGAGACAATAGTTTCGTCTAAAAATACAAAAGGTAATTTAGAAACTAGTTTTCTTTCGCCACGCGAGATAGAAATTCTACAACTTATTTGTCAGCAAAAAACAACTTCAGAAATTGCTGAACATCTTTATTTAAGCCCGAGAACGGTTGAAGGGCATCGCAATAATTTATTACTTAAAACAGAATCTAGAAACATAGCTGGTTTAGTAGTGTATGCAATTCAAAACGAAATTGCAGATCTCACACTTTAATTTAGCTGGCTAGAAATTGTATTGATAAAACATAATATAAAATAATTGTCAGTACTAGTAAACATAAGCCAATTTTCTGCATTGCATTTAATCCCTTTGGTTGGTTATTACTATCATTAAACTTCATGGTTTTGGTTTTTTTTCATTGATTAGTTTGATGATTCGGGATAGCAAATTTAGCTAGAAATAGTTTTACTGGTTCAGGTGTTTTTACCTGTTTTTGCAACTTAATCAGGCCATTATTTATTTGATTTCGTATTTAACGTTTGAACTTGCTATAAAACTAGAGTTCTGTTGTGTTTTTTGGCGCTTCCTTTATATCTTTACTAAAATAATTTTCTAATGAATAAGAGTTTAGTTTATATTTTCATATTTCTATTTTCATTTACGGCAAAAGCTTCGTTTATTTTATTACCAATGGACGAGACAACTCAGCAAAATCATTTAAAAGCATACGGAATTACTTATTGGTGTTTAAGTAAAGATTATAAAGCAAGTTGGTTGCTTAATTATAGAGGAGGATCATTTTTATTGCCTGATGTTGCCGAAATTAGAAAAGAATGTCAGATTCGTGGTGTTAGTTTTGAGATTCTTTCAGATAGTGAAGAAGCTTCAATTCTGGAAGAAATATCAAGTCCATCGCAAAATATGGAATCTGTTATTCTGGAAAAAGCTCCTAAAATTGCAGTTTATACACCTAAAGGAAAACAACCTTGGGATGATGCTGTAACATTAGTTTTGACTTATGCCGAAATTCCTTTTACACCAATCTATGACGAAGAAGTTTTAAGCGATCAGTTATTGCTTTATGATTGGTTGCACTTACACCATGAAGATTTTACAGGACAATACGGAAAATTTTATGCAGCTTACAAAAATACACCTTGGTATATTGATCAAAAAAAGGATGCAGAAGCTCTGGCAACAAAACTAGGTTATGCTAAAGTTTCACAAGAAAAAGGTGCCGTTGCAAAAAAAATTAGAGACTTTGTAATAGGTGGTGGTTTTATGTTTGCCATGTGTTCAGCAACAGATAGTTTTGATATTGTTTTAGCTGCTGATGGAGTTGATATTTGTGAAGCTATGTTTGATGGTGATGCAAGTGATTCAAATTATCAATCAAAGTTGAATTATTCAAATTCGTTTGCTTTCAAAGATTTTGTTTTAGAAAGAAGACCCGAAGTTTATGAATTCTCAGATATTGATATGACAACAAAACGAAGAATTCCTGTTGAAAAAGATTACTTTACATTAATGGAATTTTCGGCAAAATGGGATCCAATTCCAAGTATGTTGTGCCAGAATCATACACAATTGGTTAAAGGTTTTATGGGACAAACAACTTCATTCGATTCTTCATTAATAAAATCTAATGTTTTGGTTATGGGAACTTGCGAACTAAATGGCGAGTCGCGATATATTCATGGTGAAAAAGGAAAAGGAATGTTTACCTTTTTTGGAGGTCATGATCCCGAAGATTTTCAACATCAGGTTGGAGATCCGCCAACAGTTTTAGATTTACATCCAAATTCTCCGGGTTACAGATTAATTCTTAACAATGTTTTGTTTCCGGCTGCAAGAAAGAAAAAGCTGAAAACATAATTAATTTAAAGAAAATTCAAGCCATATAGGAATATGATCTGATATTTTTCGGGCTTCTTTTAAGGAAATGAATTTTTTATGAAATGAAATTATGCCTGAATTAATATATTTTGTCGACAAAGACTTATAGAATATATTGTCAAATTCAGAAGCTAAACAATTATCAGCAGAACATTTTTGTTTTAAAGTGGTTTTTTGATTCTGTAAAGAAGAATTATATCCCATTTTTTTTAAAGGATTAAAAACAGTATGTGATTGGGGACAATTAAAATCTCCAAGAAAAACTAAATTTAAATCCGGATATTCTGCAGGTAAAAACTTAAAATATTTAATTTCTGTTTCGGGTTGTTTACTTTTTGTAATAGCATGAAAACTGACTAATGTTATGGTTCTCTTGTCAATTTCAAAAGTCGCAAAATAAGGTTCACGATCAATTTCTTCGTGATATTTTTTTTCTAGCCAGGTATTTCCTTTTAGTTTTATTTTAGAAGTTTTCCAGATAAAAGCATAACGCTCTCTTTTGTAACTACTGCTGCTAGTTGGGTCGCTAATGCGATAATGCCATTTAGCGCCTTTTTCATTTAGAATTTCTGCGAGTTTTGCAACTGCCTGAGCGCCGCCATAACCGGCAACAACTTCCTGAATTGCAACAATATCATAGTTATTTATGGTATTGGCTATAAAATTTAATTCAGATTCAGATTTTGATTTACCAAAGTTTTCTAAATTCCAGGAAAGAATTTTAGTTTGTGAAAAAGAGAAGAAATAAGAAAATAAAAGAATAAAGCTAAGGATATTTTTCATGCAAAATTTTAAAGAATCAAATATAAGCATTTCAAAATTTGACAATAGTTTCTTTTATTCTAATTGTTTTGATTTTTTTAGCATTAACAAAAATTAAACTAGATAGCGGGTTTTACTCTTTTTTATATCTGTTCTTTAAGGCTGTTGTAATAATTATAATTTGTAAAACAAGAAGGGCCGGAATAAATATCATTTTCCAATCTACTTCGATCCATCCTGTTTTTTCTGAAATGAAAGCAAAACTCATTGATAGTAAAAGACAAAGAATCATAGTTTTCATAATAATTTTATTTTTAGTGGTATTAATTCTAGATACCAAATTAATTCTATATCGTGGTTTCATTTGGTTAGTTATATAGATTATATACAAATCTATAGCTATAAAAAAGCATTTCCTTACGGGAATCCGTAAAAGACAGGAAAATTTAAACTAAACCAAAGTCTTTAGCAATCGCAATTAAATGAACATTGTTATTGGCTTTGAAATATATTTTTAGTTTATTGATTCTTTTTTCAATACTACTTGTTCCATTTGGAGTAATACATGAAGCTTTAAATTCATTTGAAATATGCTCTAAAATATATCCTTGTGCTAAAAGTTGTAAGATTGAGATGTCATATGATTCAATTTCGATAAGAGCTTTGTCGTTAAAACTAAAAGATAAATCAGAAGAAAGTATTTTTTCTTCATTTCTAAAAGTTCCTTCAATTGCATTTCTTAGTTCTTCAATACTATTTCTTCCTTTCGAAACATAAGCATTAATCCCCAAATCATTAAAAAGTGATTTTATTCGATAAGATTTATCTTCAATAGAGAAAATTATTTTTTTTAATTGAGGCTGAACACTGTTTACAGCTTTTATTAAATCTTCGCCATTAGTAAGAGTCGTCTTTCTGTGATCTGTTTTAAAAGACAAATCGCTTATAAGTAAATCGTATGGTTCATTGTCTAATAATGCTTTTTTTACTTTTAATAAGCCATCGTCACAATACTTCACATGATGAATTGTTGGGATTTTAAGGTCTTCAAGTACTTGTATAACAGCTATACTTATACTATCTAAATCTTCGGCAACTAAAACTTTTTTGAACATATAATATTTTGTTTAAATGGGTAAAGTGAAACTTAACTTAAAGCCTTTTTCATAATCAGGGTCAAAAATAATAGTTCCATTTATAGTTTTAATACGGTTTTCCACATTTTGTAAGCCATTTTTTAAAATTAGATCATTTTTATTGACTCCAACGCCGTTATCATTGTAAGTAACGACTATATTTTTTTCTATTATTTTAAAGGTAATACTTATTAATGTTGCCTGACCATGCTTTTTCATATTTAGAAACAGTTCTTGTAAAACCCGATAAAGGACTATTTTTTTGTTTTTCTCGATTTTACTCCACAAAACCGAATCAAAACCATTTAGTAAAATATTAATTTTAGGTGTTTTATAGCCGGCGATCATTTCTTTTAATGCTGCGGGATAATTTTCATTTGTTGTTATTTTACTGTTTTCTTTAGATATGTTTCTTGCTCTTAAGTATATATTCTCTAAATTGGTTAAGAGATGTTCTTTGTTTTCGCTTAATTTCAGATCTCTATTTTCTGCAAAAGCCATAGTTTGATAAACATCATTAGCAAGTTCATCATGTAATTTTTTTGATATTCGTAGTTCACTTTTAAAGACTGCATCGTCTTTTTCTTTTTTTACTTTTCCTTTTAGATGGAAATAAAGAAACGCCACAAGTCCAAGAATAAATACAATTATAATGTAAGCAATAATAATTCGTTTTTTTTGTCTTTCTAATTGAAGTTTATTTTCAACCTTCTGAGCCTTAAGTTTTAAATTTTCGTCTTTGTCTTTTTTAGAAGTATACTTGATATTTGTAAACTGATTTTTTGCAGTTTGTTTTGCAATACTAACGCTATCAACAAGTCTTAAATAAGATAGTGAATGTCGTTTTAACTCAGTCCCTTCGCTTCGTTTGATCAGTAATCCTAGTGCTTCAATTTTATCTGTAGGATTGTTTAATTTTGATGCATGATCATAAGCTTTTCTGGCATATTCTCTGGATAAATTTGGATTAGTTTTTTCAAAATACATCGAAAGATATTTATACGTTGTCACCAATCCTTCCTGAGTCTCCGGTTTTAATCTGATCTTTAATGCTTCGTAAAAACAGTATAATGCTTTTTTTGAATTCCCTAGTTTATAATGACAAAAACCTAAATTATTGATTACAAAAGAATAATTGTTATGATTAATAGCATCGTACTTTGAAATATTTTTTTGTGAAGCTAGTATATTAAATATATCCATTGCCTCTTTATATTTCTTTTGATTCATATAAACAGCAGCTAAATTATTTAAAGCGATGTATTTTCTCCATGCGCTAGTTTTCAGGTCTATAGCTTTTTTGAAATATATAATAGCATTGGCGTTGTCATAATTATCTGTGTAGTTAATACCTAATAAATTATATACTATCCATGAATATCTGGGATTTTTGATATGTTTTAAATAAGGTAATGCTTCTGTAGCATTGGCTTCGCTGGCATTATAATTCCCTTGTTGTAATTGAAGTTCAGCGATACAAGATAAAGCATATACATAATCGACAGCATTTTTATTGGGATCGCAAAGCTTTTTAGCCTTAGTGAAAACGTAAATTGCGCTGTCTTTTTTATTGGTATCAAAATATACATCTGCAATATCTGATAGTCTTTTTATTTCGGCACTATTATCTTTTTTTATTGGGTTTACTGGTTTCTCATTTTTATAGGATTGAAATAATAGCAAAGACCCTCCTAATAATAGAAATTGTATTATTAAGAGATATTTTAAGATTGTTTTATTGGGAATTAAGCGCAATTGTTTTTTCATGATTAGATAGGGAATTTAATAAAAACTTTAAATCCCTTCTCTGGAGCAGAATCAATATCGACTATTCCTTTAATTGCTAAGATTCTATTTTCAACATTATGAAGTCCATTTTTAAATGTTATTGTATTAAGATCAATACCTTTTCCGTTATCGATATAAGTTATTGAAACATTATTATTGGTCTTTTTAAAAGTAATACCAATCAAAGTGGCATTGCTGTATTTTTTCATGTTTACAAGTAATTCTTGTAATACCCTATAAATAGTTACCTTTTTGGTGTCTTCAACTTCATTCCATGAAATACTTTCCAGACCATTCAAAAGTATATTAATATTAGAAGTATTAAAACTTGAAATCATTTCTTTTAAGGCAATATTATAATTCCCGTTGGTTACAATTGTGCTGTTTTCTTTTGAAATATCTCTCGTTCGAGAGTATATTATATTCAGGTTTTTTAATAGTTTGTCTTTATTTTCTCTAAGTTCGAGATCTTTTTCATTAGCAAAAGACAGTGTTTCATAAACATCATTTGCAAGTTCATCATGAAGTTTTTTAGATATTTGCATTTCGCTGTTATAAACAGCTTCATTTTTTTCTTTTCTCGCTTTGTAGGTCAAATAAAAATAAAGAAATGTAAGTAGTGCAAGTATAAATAATATTATAACATATAGAATTATGTTCCTTTTCTTTTCTTTCTCTATTTCTAATTCATTTTCTGCTTTTTGAACTTTAAGTTGTAGGTTTTCAGTTTTATCTTTTTTGGAAGTATACCTCATGTTAGAAAACTGATTCTTTGCTTTTTGCCTTGCTACATTAGTACTGTCTGAGATTTTGATATAATTTAATGTGTATTTTTTTAAGTCACTTCCTTCACTATTTTTGACTAGTAAGGTTAACGAGGAAGTCATTCCATGTATATCGTTTATTTTTGATGCTTCTTCATATGCTTTTTCTGCGTATGTTTTCGCTAATTTAGTGTTGGTTTTTGCGAAAAAATCAGAAAGATGTTGGTAACTAGGGATTAACATGTTTTGAGGTGGAAGTTTTAATCTAATTTCTAAAGCGGAGTGAAGATAAGTATACGCTTTTTTAGAATCTCCCAACTTATAGTAGCAATAACCTAGATTATCTATTACATAAGAATAGTTGTTATTGCTTATGGTTTCATCTTTTGAGGTTTTTTTTTGGGTTGCTAGTATGTCAAGAATTTTCTTGGCTTCTTCATATTTAGCCTGATTCATATAAGTTACAGCTATATTATTTAAAGCCATATACTTTCTTGATATTTTTGTTTTTAAAGCTAGACTTTTCTTATAGTATAAAATTGCGTTGTTATAATCATATGTACAACTGTAATTGATCCCTAACAAATTATATACATTCGATGCGTATCTGGGATTTTTAATATTTTTTAAATAGGGTAGGGTTTCAGTTGCATTTGCTTCACTGGTAATAAAATCACCTTGGTAATTTTTAATATCGGCCATACAAGTAAGTGCATAAACGTAATCTATAGTATTTGTTTTAGGATTACAAAGTGTTTTGACTTTGTTGAAATAAACATAAGATCTTTCTAATTGGTTTGAGTCAAATAAAACATCTGCGATATCTGTAAGTCTTTTTATTTCTGTTGCATTATCTTTTGTAGGATTTTCATTTTTATAAGATTGAAATAATACTATAGAACCTCCTAATAATAGAAATTGTATCAGTATAAGATGCCTTAAGATTGTTTTGTTCGGAATGAAATGTAATTGTCTTTTCATTACTAAACAGGAAATTTAATAAAAACTTTAAATCCCTTTTCCGGAGCAGAATCAATATCAATTATTCCTTTAATTGCCAGAATCCTGTTTTCAACGTTATGCAGTCCGTTTTTAAATATTATTGTATTAAGGTCAATACCCTTTCCGTTATCGGTATAAGTTATTACAACATTATTGTAGGTCATTTTAAAAGTAATGCCCACCAAAGTAGCATTGCTGTATTTTTTCATATTTACAAGTAATTCTTGTAATACTCGATATATTGTTACCTTTTTATTCTTTTCAATTTCATTCCATGGAATACTTTCCAGACCATTCACTAGTAAATTAATATGAGGAGTGTTGAAGCCAGAAATCATTTCTTTTAGATGGAGTATATATTTTTCCGAAGTTACAATTGGGCTGCTTTCTTTAGAAATATCTCTCGTTCTTAAATATATTATATCCAGATTGTTCAATAATTGTTCTTTGTTTTCTGCTAGCGAAAGGTTTTTACTTTCTGCAAAAGCCATCGTATGGTAAATATCGTTAGCGAGTTCATCATGTAATTTTTTTGCAATGCGTGTTTCACTCTTGTACGTAGCTTCAATTTTTTCACGATTTCCTCTAGAAGTTAAATAGAAATAGAGTACTAAAATTAGACTTAGACTTAAAACAATAATTATATACGAGATAATATTTTTGTTTTTTTGTCTTTCTAACTGTAATTCATTTTCTACTTTATGTGTCTTGAGTTTTAAGTTTTCGTTTTTTTCTTTTTTGGAATCGTATTTAATTTTAGCAAATTGGTTTTTTGCTTTTTGCCTTATTTCAAAGACGCTATCGACAAGATTAACATAGATTGTTGAGTACTTCTTTAGTTCTTTATTAGTACTATTTGTGATTATTAACTTTAAAGAAGATAATTTTTCGTCAGTATTATTTATAGAACTAAATTTTTCATAACTAAGAAGCATATATTTCTTTGCCAGCGAGGGATTGCTTTTTTCGTAGAATTTTGCAAAATGCATATAACTTTTTCCTAAGTCAAAAGGATTGTTAGTCTTTTTTCTGAGGTGTAGACTTTTGTTGAGAAAGTCAAGAGCTTTGACTGAATCATTAGTTTTGAAGTAACAAAAACCAATATTATCTAAGGCTCTTCCCTGAAATATAGTATCATTAATTAATTCCTTCTTTGATATTAAAGACAGGAAAATTGAAAGAGCTTCTTTGTATTTTCCTTCTTCCATCAATATAACAGCTATATTGTTTTTGGCAATGAGTTTACGCCATTCTTCTGTTTTTAGTTCTAAAGCTTTTTGATTGTATAATATTGCTTTGTTATAGTCATAAGTATTCAAGTAGTTGATGCTTTGAATAACATAAGAATTCCATATCTGAGGAGTTTTTTTTGCATATTTTAAAAACGGAAAGACTTCTGTGAGAGTAGTTTCGCTTCCTGCATAATCTGCATGCATTTGCTGAATTTCAGCCATGCGATTTAATGTAGTTACATAATAGTCAGCATTGGTTATTGGATTACAAATGAATTTTGCCTTATTATAGTAGTAAAAAGCACTATCTAATTTATTGTTATTAAAGAATGTATCGGCAGTAGTAATTGCTTTTTGAACTTCGACTGTTGTGTTTTTTTGTTGAGGAATTTTAGAATCCTTTTCTTGGCAAGATAAAAAAAATAGAAAAGTGAAGATTATATATAGAGGTGAGCGCAATCTTTTTGGTATCATGCGTCAAAAATAACTATTTTTAGCTTTTAAAAAAGAGTATAAATACGGTATTTTGTGTGTTTGCTTAATTCTTTGGTATCTTGCTCTTGTCTAGTAGTATATACAAGAAAAACCTTCATTACGAAGGTTTTCTTGAGAATTTACAGATGTTAATTATATTGTTTATACAGCTCTCATTCCTGTTGCTATTGCTAATCTGTTCCATGAATTAATAGTAATGATTAACAGGATAATTTCAGCAAGATATTTATCATCAAATAGATTTGCAGCGTTTTGATAAACCTCGTCAGAAATATGGTTTGTAATCAAAGTTACTTGTTCTGTTAAGGCTAAAATTGCTTTTTCTTCTTCAGTATAAACATCAGCTTCACGCCATGCATTTAATAAGTATATTTTTTGCTCTGTGATTCCGTGTTTTCTGCCGTCAGCAGTATGCATATTAATACAATAAGCACAACCATTTATTTGCGACGCACGAATTTTAATTAGTTCTTTATGAACAGGAGTTAATGAAGTAGTAGAAATGTATTTTTCTAAATTCATTAATGCTTGATAAGCTTCTGGAGCAACTGTTGGGATGACGATTCTTGATTTCATTTTGATTGTTTTTAAAAGTTTGATACAAAGGTCTGGCATCTTTAACTTAAAAAACTTGAAGTACTTCAAGAAATGAATTTAGATCTTTCCAGCTCTAATTTTACTCATAAATTCTGCAGAGAAATCAAGATAGGAGGCAAGCATATATTGTGGAACACGTTGCACAAACTCAGGATAAAAATTATTAAAATGATGGTATCTCTCTTCTGCCGACATAGTGAACAAAAACTTAATTCGCATTTGTGCAGCACCAAATGATTTCTGAGATACGATTCTAAAATAACGTTCCAGCTTTGGAATCTCAACTAATAAAGATTCAAGAACAGATTTTTCTATTGCAATAACTTCAGTGTTTTCAACAGCCTGAATATAAAAATGTGATGGAACATGGTTGTGATAACTTAAGTAATCTGTAATCCACCAGTTTTCAATCCCAAACTGAAGCGTTTGCTCACTTCCTCTGGAGTTAATAATATACTGGCGCATACATCCTTTTACAATAAAATACATCGTATCACAAACCTGGCCTTCTTTTAGAACGTGATCTTTCTTTTTAATATAAGATAAACTTAAGCAAGATTCCAGAGTATCAATTTCTGAAGGTTCTAATGGTATAAATTTTTCTATATGCTGAAAGAGTGCTGTAAACATGAAGATAATCGTTTATACAAATGTACTTTTTAAATTCAATTTCTAAAAATATCTGTTTTAGGAACAGATCTAAAAGCAAAAAGCCACTCGTCGTAACGAATGGCTTTTCTATGATAAGTAAGTAATCTAAATTGAGTTTATAAAACGTTTATTTTACTTTATTAAGTATTGCTTTGAAAGCTTCAGGGTGGTTCATAGCTAAATCTGCAAGAACTTTACGGTTCAATTCGATTCCATTAGCTTTTACTTTCCCCATGAATTGAGAATAAGACATTCCTTCTAATCTAGCTCCAGCGTTGATACGTTGAATCCATAAAGCACGGAAATTTCTTTTGTTTTGTTTTCTATCGCGGTAAGCGTAGCACATTGCTTTCTCTACTGCATTCTTAGCAACTGTCCAAACGTTTTTACGTCTACCAAAGAAACCTTTGGCTTGCTTCATTATTTTTTTTCTTCTTGCTCTTTTAGCAACTGAATTTACCGATCTTGGCATAATTTTAATGTGTTTTTGTAGCAGGCGTCCTGAATTAAATCAAAGGAACTTAATGGCCATACTCCAAGGTTATATAAATAATTGTTTAACCTAAAGAATTATTAGATAATTCTTAATTGTTGTTTGATGCTTTTCATATCTGTAGAGTGAACTAGCGCTGAGTGTGTCAAAGCTAATTTACGTTTTTTAGATTTTTTAGTCAAGATGTGACTTTTAAAAGCATGCTTTCTTTTAATCTTTCCAGAACCAGTAACTTTGAAACGTTTCTTGGCGCTAGATTTTGTTTTCATTTTAGGCATTTTTCCTAGTGTTTTAATTTATTCTTACTTACTTATATTTTGGTCTGAAAGTTTAAATGTCAAAAGTCAAAAGTCAGTTTATGACTTTCGACTTTAAGACTTGTAACTTTAAGACTTATTTCTTTTTCTTCGGAGCAATGAACATAATCATTCTCTTACCTTCCAAAACTGGCATAGCTTCTACTTTACCATGTTCTTCTAAATCTGTTGCCAAACGTAGTAATAAAATCTGTCCCTGATCTTTATATATGATAGAACGACCTTTAAAGAAAACGAACGCTTTTAACTTAGCACCCTCTTTCAGGAATTTTTCAGCATTTTTCCTTTTAAATTCATAATCATGCTCATCAGTCTGAGGACCAAATCTAATTTCTTTTACTACAACTTGCGTAGACTTAGCTTTTAAAACCTTATCACGTTTCTTTTGTTCGTAAACAAATTTCTTGTAATCCATGATTTTACAAACCGGCGGTTCAGCGTTTGGTGAAATTTCAACCAAATCCAATTCAAATTGATCTGCTAAACGTAAAGCTTCTGCAAGCTTAAATACACCTGGTTCGATGTTTTCGCCTACTAATCTTACTTCTTGTACACCACGAATATTATTGTTTATTCTGTGTGCATCTTTTTTTTCTACTCGAGGTTGGTAACCTCTGTTGCTTCTTATTGCTATGACTTTATAATTTAAGTTAAACTGTAAAAACTTTTAATGTCTTTTTTATTTCTTCGTTTACAATAGCGACAAATTCATCAATTGTAACTGTAATATTCCCTTTTCCTTCTTGCCCGTGACGACGGATCGAAATAGTTCCGTTTTTCTCCTCTTCCTCACCTACAATAAGCATAAACGGTGTTTTCTGCATTTCTGCATCTCTAATTTTCTTACCAATAGTTTCGTTTCGGTTGTCAATTAGGGCGCGAATTTCGTGATTTTCTAGCAAATCTAAAACTTTTTTAGCATATATTTCGTATTTCTCGCTCAAAGACAAGATTATAGCTTGTTCCGGCATTAGCCAAAGTGGGAAATTTCCTGCGGTATGTTCTAGTAAAATTGCTATAAAACGTTCCATAGATCCAAAAGGAGCTCTGTGAATCATAACAGGGCGATGTAATTCATTATCAGCACCTTTGTAAGTCAATTCAAAACGCTCTGGAAGGTTATAATCAACCTGAATAGTTCCCAATTGCCATTGTCTTCCTAAAGCATCCTTAACCATAAAGTCAAGCTTTGGACCATAAAAAGCAGCCTCGCCATATTCAACAACGGTATTCAATCCTTTGTCAGCTGCAGCATTGATAATCGCATTTTCAGCTTTCTCCCAGTTTTCATCAGTACCAATATATTTATCTCTGTTCTCTTTATCTCTCAATGAAATTTGAGCAGTAAAGTTTTCAAAACCTAACGAACCAAATACATATAATACAAGGTCAATTACTTTTTTGAATTCCTCATCTAATTGCTCCGGAGTACAAAAAATATGTGCATCATCCTGAGTAAACCCTCTAACACGAGTCAAACCGTGCAATTCACCAGATTGCTCATATCTATATACAGTACCAAATTCAGCATAACGCTTAGGTAAATCTTTATATGACCAAGGTCTCACGTTATAGATTTCACAGTGGTGAGGGCAGTTCATAGGTTTCAATAAAAACTCTTCACCTTCTGCAGGAGTATGTATCGGCTGAAAACTATCAGCACCATATTTTGCATAGTGACCAGAAGTAACATAAAGTTCCTTTTGACCAATATGTGGAGTAACTACTTGCTCATATCCAGCTTTCTTTTGAGCTCTCTTTAAAAATTGCTCCAAACGATCTCTAAGTGCAGCACCTTTAGGTAGCCATAATGGTAAACCTTGTCCAACTTTCTGAGAGAAAGCAAACAATTCAAGTTCTTTACCTAATTTACGGTGATCACGACGTTTAGCTTCTTCAAGAAGTTCAAGGTATTCAGTCAAATCCTTTTGTTTAGGGAAAGAAGTTCCGTAAACACGAGTTAGCTGTTTGTTCTTTTCGTCACCTCTCCAGTAAGCACCAGCAACGCTCATAATTTTAAAAGCCTTGATAATTCCGGTATTTGGAATATGTCCACCTCTACATAAATCAGTAAAAGTTGCATGATCACAAAACGTAATAGTTCCGTCTTCAAGATTCGAAATCAATTCAGTCTTGTAAACGTTGTCTTTGTACATTGCCAAAGCATCAGCTTTACTAACCGGACGCATTTTAAATTCGTGTTTTTCTCTTGAAATTTCAAGAACACGATCTTCGATCTTTTTAAAATCAGCTTCAACAATCTTCTGATCTTCAAAATCAACATCATAGTAGAAACCGTTAGCAATTGCAGGTCCAAGAGTTAATTTAATTCCAGGATATAGTTCCTCAAGCGCTTGCGCCATTACGTGCGAAGTTGAGTGCCAAAAAGCTTTCTTGCCTTCCGCATCATTCCAAGTATATAAAATAAGACTACCGTCGGTCGTCAATGGAGTTTCGGTTTCTATTGTTGTACCATTAAAAGATGCCGAAATCACGTTTCTTGCAAATCCTTCACTAATGCTTTTAGCAACCTCCATCGGAGTTACGCCCGAAGCAAACTCTCTAATTGACCCATCGGGTAAAGTAATCTTAATCATTGTTTATAATTTTGTGAATGCAAATATAACGCATTACAGAAATACATACAATACATATATTCATGTTTATACTATAATATGTAAGACAAAATTTCATAATTATTTTCAGATGTATTTATTCGTACTCTATAAGTAGGTAATAATATAGTTTAATAAGCTTCTGTAGCAAGCATACATATATAAGTAGAAATTCACACTCCTTATATATAAGGAAGAATATCACTCGGCAACCCGACAGGTTTTTATCCCGTCCCGAAACTTCGGGATCGGGACTGTCAGGTTTATTTTTGACACCTATATATAAGGAGGGTTTTTGTCGAGCTGAGCGAGCCGAAGGTTCATAAGAAGCTTTTCGTTTTGGAATTTGGATTTTCAGATTTAGAATTTACATAAGCATCAGGAGCTATTTCCCGCTATCCGCTCCAATCTTTTGCTTTTTAAAGGAAAAAGCAAAAGGATTCCCACTACTATCGGGGCTAGGGCAGAGGATTCTAAAGGAAAGACAGGGCGTAAAACAGAAAAATACATTTCAAAAACAAAAACTTAACGCCTTTGCTCCCGGTAGCTATCGGGATTGCGAGCTATAAAGTCAAGGAAAAATCCAGCTTTGCGATCTTTGGCAAACAAATCCAGAGAAGAAAAACTTAGCCTCTTTGCGGTAAAATGGCTCCAATTGCTCAAAAACGGGAAAACCTCAAAAAAACTTTCGCTGCTAAAAAACGCTAAACCAGTCAGTTATAAAAAAGATTAAAAATAAGTAAAATAAAAGCTTGCAGAAGCGAATAAAGAGTGTATTTTTGCACCCGCAACAGCGATAGACGTTCACAGAAATACTGACAAGCAAAGGAATTGAAATTGAAAATTTATTTTCAAAAAAGATTAAAAAAAGCTTGTGAGATTCGAAAAGGGATATTACATTTGCACCCCGCAAAACACGGAAAGTTCATTGAAAGATTGGTAAATAAAGAAGTTAAAAGAGACGAAAATTTTCTTAAAAAAAACTTCAAAAAACATTTGCCAGTTAGAAATAAGTTTTCTACTTTTGCACCCGCTTTGAGAGACAAGCGAAAAGAAAAAGAAATACACGTTCGTAGACATATTGAATTGACAGCCGTTTTAACAGAGATGTTAAAACAAAAGAATAAGAGTAATAGAATCGAGAGATTTGAAAAGAACCGATAGATATCATCGCAATATAATATTAAAATATACGATGAAGAGTTTGATCCTGGCTCAGGATGAACGCTAGCGGCAGGCTTAACACATGCAAGTCGAGGGGTATATTTCTTCGGAATTAGAGACCGGCGCACGGGTGCGTAACGCGTATGCAATCTACCTTTTACAGAGGGATAGCCCAGAGAAATTTGGATTAATACCTCATAGTATTATGAAATGGCATCATTTTATAATTAAAGTCACAACGGTAAAAGATGAGCATGCGTCCCATTAGCTAGTTGGTAAGGTAACGGCTTACCAAGGCTACGATGGGTAGGGGTCCTGAGAGGGAGATCCCCCACACTGGTACTGAGACACGGACCAGACTCCTACGGGAGGCAGCAGTGAGGAATATTGGACAATGGGCGCAAGCCTGATCCAGCCATGCCGCGTGCAGGATGACGGTCCTATGGATTGTAAACTGCTTTTATACGAGAAGAAACACTGCTTCGTGAAGCAGCTTGACGGTATCGTAAGAATAAGGATCGGCTAACTCCGTGCCAGCAGCCGCGGTAATACGGAGGATCCAAGCGTTATCCGGAATCATTGGGTTTAAAGGGTCCGTAGGCGGTTTAATAAGTCAGTGGTGAAAGCCCATCGCTCAACGGTGGAACGGCCATTGATACTGTTAAACTTGAATTATTAGGAAGTAACTAGAATATGTAGTGTAGCGGTGAAATGCTTAGAGATTACATGGAATACCAATTGCGAAGGCAGGTTACTACTAATGGATTGACGCTGATGGACGAAAGCGTGGGTAGCGAACAGGATTAGATACCCTGGTAGTCCACGCCGTAAACGATGGATACTAGCTGTTGGAAGCAATTTCAGTGGCTAAGCGAAAGTGATAAGTATCCCACCTGGGGAGTACGTTCGCAAGAATGAAACTCAAAGGAATTGACGGGGGCCCGCACAAGCGGTGGAGCATGTGGTTTAATTCGATGATACGCGAGGAACCTTACCAAGGCTTAAATGTAGTTTGACCGGTTTGGAAACAGATCTTTCGCAAGACAAATTACAAGGTGCTGCATGGTTGTCGTCAGCTCGTGCCGTGAGGTGTCAGGTTAAGTCCTATAACGAGCGCAACCCCTGTTGTTAGTTGCCAGCGAGTCATGTCGGGAACTCTAACAAGACTGCCAGTGCAAACTGTGAGGAAGGTGGGGATGACGTCAAATCATCACGGCCCTTACGCCTTGGGCTACACACGTGCTACAATGGCCGGTACAGAGAGCAGCCACTGGGCGACCAGGAGCGAATCTATAAAACCGGTCACAGTTCGGATCGGAGTCTGCAACTCGACTCCGTGAAGCTGGAATCGCTAGTAATCGGATATCAGCCATGATCCGGTGAATACGTTCCCGGGCCTTGTACACACCGCCCGTCAAGCCATGGAAGCTGGGGGTGCCTGAAGTCGGTGACCGCAAGGAGCTGCCTAGGGTAAAACTGGTAACTAGGGCTAAGTCGTAACAAGGTAGCCGTACCGGAAGGTGCGGCTGGAACACCTCCTTTCTAGAGCCTCAAATGTTAGTGGAAACACACGTTGAGGAAAAAAGATGTTTATTTAGAAGGTTCTGAATCACCAGATTCAATTACTCTTGCTGTTAGTTCAAATAATAAATTTTAAGTAAAACAGAGTCTCGTAGCTCAGCTGGTTAGAGTACTACACTGATAATGTAGGGGTCGGCAGTTCGAGTCTGCCCGGGACTACTTTTTAAATTGTTAATTATAAATTATGAATTGTAAATTATAAGAAGCAAATAAATTAAAAAGACTGTATGCTTAGAAAAAGGAAATTTTAGAAGTTGAAAGATTTAGGATCAAAAGTTCATAATTTTTAATTCACGATTTTTAATTTTTAATTAAAAAGGGGGATTAGCTCAGCTGGCTAGAGCGCCTGCCTTGCACGCAGGAGGTCAACGGTTCGACTCCGTTATTCTCCACTGATTTACTGTGAAGATAGTAAATAAAAGTTCATTGACATATTGAGATAAGAAAATAATAAAAAGTAGAAAGCGTTTTTTACAATTTATTGTAAAAAGCAAAAAAAAACGGTCATAATTAATTTTATGATTGGTACAATAAGCAAAATAAGGGCGTATGGGGGATGCCTAGGCTCTCAGAGGCGATGAAAGGCGTGATAAGCTGCGAAAAGCTACGGGGACGGGCACACACCGATTGATCCGTAGATACCTGAATGGGGCAACCCACTATGTTGAAGACATAGTACACCGATAGGTGGGCAAACCCGCTGAACTGAAACATCTAAGTAGGCGGAGGAGAAGAAAACAAAAGTGATTCCGTAAGTAGTGGCGAGCGAACGCGGATTAGCCCAAACCAATGATGTTACGGCATTGTTGGGGTTGTAGGACCACGACATTTTATGTACAAGGAACCGGAAGTTACTGGAAAGTGACACCATAGAGGGTGATAGTCCCGTATGGGTAACAAGTATAATAGATAGTGGGATCCTGAGTAGGGCGGGGCACGTGAAACCCTGTCTGAATTTGGCGGGACCATCCGCTAAGGCTAAATACTCCTGAGAGACCGATAGTGAACCAGTACCGTGAGGGAAAGGTGAAAAGAACCGTGAATAACGGAGTGAAATAGATCCTGAAACCATACGCTTACAAGCGGTCGGAGCCCTTTCGTGGGGTGACGGCGTGCCTTTTGCATAATGAGCCTACGAGTTAACGTTGCTGGCAAGGTTAAGTGGTTAAGCCACGGATCCGTAGCGAAAGCGAGTCTGAATAGGGCGCTTTAGTCAGTAGTGTTAGACGCGAAACCGTGTGATCTACCCATGGGCAGGTTGAAGCTGTGGTAACACACAGTGGAGGACCGAACCGGTTGACGTTGAAAAGTCTTCGGATGACCTGTGGGTAGGGGTGAAAGGCCAATCAAACTCGGAAATAGCTCGTACTCCCCGAAATGCATTTAGGTGCAGCGTTATGCATAAAGTTATATAGAGGTAGAGCTACTGATTGGATGCGGGGGCTTCACCGCCTACCAATTCCTGACAAACTCCGAATGCTATATAATGTTTCATAACAGTGAGGGCTTGGGTGCTAAGGTCCAAGTCCGAGAGGGAAAGAACCCAGACCATCAGCTAAGGTCCCCAAATATACGCTAAGTTGAAAGAACGAGGTTTGTCTGCCCAGACAGCTAGGATGTTGGCTTGGAAGCAGCCATTCATTTAAAGAGTGCGTAACAGCTCACTAGTCGAGCGGACGAGCATGGATAATAATCGGGCATAAGCGTATTACCGAAGCTATGGATTTACAGTTTACTGTAAGTGGTAGGGGAGCATTCTAACAGGGTTGAAGGTGTATCGTAAGGTATGCTGGACTGGTTAGAAAAGAAAATGTAGGCATAAGTAACGATAATGCGGGCGAGAAACCCGCACACCGAAAAACTAAGGTTTCCACAGCTATGCTAATCAGCTGTGGGTTAGTCTGGTCCTAAGGCGAACCCGAAAGGGACAGTCGATGGCTAACGGGTTAATATTCCCGTACTACTAATTACTGTGATGGGGTGACGGAGTGATGAAAGCGCCGCGAACTGACGGAATAGTTCGTTGAAGTACCTACCTATAAGATCTGCAGGCAAATCCACAGATCTTGGGGAAATACGATAGTACTCGGAGTCTTCGGACAAAGAGATAGTGCGCCTAAGGGCTTCCAAGAAAAACCTCTAAACTTCAGGTAATTAGTACCAGTACCGTAAACCGACACAGGTAGTTGAGGAGAGAATCCTAAGGTGCTCGAGAGATTCATGGCTAAGGAATTAGGCAAAATAGACCTGTAACTTCGGGAGAAAGGTCGCCAGCGCAAGCTGGCCGCAGTGAAGAGGTCCAGGCGACTGTTTATCAAAAACACAGGGCTCTGCAAAATCGTAAGATGAAGTATAGGGCCTGACACCTGCCCGGTGCTGGAAGGTTAAGAGGAGATGTTATCTTCGGAGAAGCATTGAATTGAAGCCCCAGTAAACGGCGGCCGTAACTATAACGGTCCTAAGGTAGCGAAATTCCTTGTCGGGTAAGTTCCGACCTGCACGAATGGTGTAACGATCTGGACACTGTCTCAGCCATGAGCTCGGTGAAATTGTAGTAACGGTGAAGATGCCGTTTACCCGCAGTGGGACGAAAAGACCCTGTGCACCTTTACTATAGCTTAGTATTGACCTTGGATAAATGATGTGTAGGATAGGTTGGAGACTGTGAAGTGGCGTCGCCAGGCGTTGTGGAGTCATTGTTGAAATACAACCCTTTGTTTATCTGAGGCCTAACCCCATATTGTGGGGGACATTGCTTGGTGGGTAGTTTGACTGGGGTGGTCGCCTCCAAAAGAGTAACGGAGGCTTCTAAAGGTTCCCTCAGTACGCTTGGTAACCGTGCGTAGAGTGCAATGGCATAAGGGAGCTTGACTGAGAGACATACAGGTCGATCAGGTACGAAAGTAGAGCATAGTGATCCGGTGGTTCCGCATGGAAGGGCCATCGCTCAAAGGATAAAAGGTACGCCGGGGATAACAGGCTGATCTCCCCCAAGAGCTCATATCGACGGGGGGGTTTGGCACCTCGATGTCGGCTCGTCACATCCTGGGGCTGGAGAAGGTCCCAAGGGTTGGGCTGTTCGCCCATTAAAGTGGCACGCGAGCTGGGTTCAGAACGTCGTGAGACAGTTCGGTCTCTATCTACTGTGGGCGTTAGAAATTTGAGTGGATCTGATTCTAGTACGAGAGGACCGAATTGGACAAACCTCTAGTGTATCTGTTGTCCCGCCAGGGGCACCGCAGAGTAGCTACGTTTGGAAGGGATAAGCGCTGAAAGCATATAAGCGCGAAACCCACCACAAGATGAGATTTCTTTTAAGGATCGTGGAAGATGACCACGTTGATAGGCTATAGATGTAAAGGCAGTAATGTCATAGTCGAGTAGTACTAATAATCCGTAAGCTTATGTACACCCTTTTCCCGCACTGCAAGGTGCGGGGAGAAACTTTCTAAATACTTTTATGTTTCTTTATCTCAGTATGTTAAGATATTCTTTAATTGATAATTAACAATTTATAATTGACAATTAACAATTAAAAAGTTGCCTAAAGCAACTAACGACCTTAAGGTGGTTATTGCGGCGGGGCTCACCTCTTCCCATCCCGAACAGAGTAGTTAAGCCCGCCTGCGCAGATGGTACTGCAGTTATGTGGGAGAGTATGTCGTCGCCTTTCTTTTAAGAATCCTCATCATTTACTTGATGAGGATTTTTTGGTTTATAACATTTTTTAATTCTGCTCTTTTTTTCTGTTGAAAAATAAATTTCTTATTACCTCAGAGTGCGTTAGGGATAGAAGCGATATCCTTTTGTGATAACCTGCACTTCTTATTTTCTACAAAACCGCTATCACAAAAGATTTAGCGGATAGCCCGACCCGGAGGGGGACGCCATAAATAGAATTTGAATAATTTTCAAAACTAGTTTCTGTTAAATAAAAGTCAATTTTGTGTTTTAAATTATCATGAGTTAGCCTTTTAAAATGTGAATCAGTATTTTTGTGTAAATATTATAATTTAAGTATGAAAAAAAGTATTGTATTGTTGACATTGTTTGTTATCTCAAATTTAAGTGCTCAGCAGCGCCCTAAGTTGGTTGTAGGTATTGTAGTTGATCAAATGAAAATGGAATATTTATATCGGTTTTCGGATGATTTTTCTCCAAACGGATTTAAGAGATTGATGAATAATGGATATACTTTTCAGAATATGCATTATAATTATATGCCAACTTATACTGCTCCTGGACATGCTTCTATTTATACAGGTACAACTCCTTCGACTCATGGAATTGTAGGTAACGAATGGTTTAGTAGAACTCTTGGTAAAGAAATGTATTGTACTGATGATGCATCTGTAAAAACTGTAGGGGATGGAACAGTTGAAGAAGGCGCAATGTCTCCAAAAAACCTTCAAAGTACCACTATTACAGATGAAGTAAGAATGGCTACTAATTTTCAAGGAAAAGTTATTGGTATGAGCCTTAAAGATCGTGGAGCAATTTTACCGGCAGGTCACTTTGCAAACTGGGCTTTTTGGTATAGTAAAACGGGATCTTTTATTTCTAGTACATTTTATGGTGAGAAATTACCAGATTGGGTTACTGAGTTTAATAATGAGAAACATTACATGCCTTACATTAATAAAGGATGGGATTTGTATAAGCCAGCTTCAACTTACAATGAAAGTTTACCAGATAACAATCCATATGAAGGAAAGTTGTACGGAAGTGCTGCTCCAGTTTTTCCATATAATTTAAAAAGTATGTATGAGAAGAATGATGCAGGAGTTTTAAGAGCTACTCCTTTTGGGAATGATTTATTAGCGGAATTTGCTAAAAAAGCTATTGAAAAAGAAGAATTAGGTAAAGATAATATTACTGATTTCTTAACTGTTAGTTTCTCTTCTACAGATTATGTAGGTCACTTACTAGGACCACGATCTATGGAACTTCAGGATACTTATTTGAGACTGGATCAAACTATTGCTGACTTTTTGATTTATTTGGATACAACAGTTGGTAAAGGGAACTATCTTTTATTCCTGACAGCTGATCATGCTGGTGCTGAAAATGTAATCTATCTGAAAGATCATAAATATAATGTTGATAATTATCCTTCAAAAGATGTTAAGAAGAGCTTGCAAGATTTCTCTGTAAAGACATTTGGCGTTGATTTGATTTTAAATTATTCGAACTTTAATATTTTCTTCAATAAACAAATTATTAAAGAGAAAGGTTTAGAGCTTGTAAAAGTTAAGCAAGCTTTTAAAGAGTTTTTAATTACACAGCCTCAAGTTAAAAGAGTATATACTGAGGAAGAAATTTTAGCAAATTCTGGAAATGATTATTACTTAAATTTTGTTGCAAAAGGATATGACGTAACTCAGGATGGTGATATGATAATTATTGATAAGCCTGGAGATATAGAATATTCAACTACAGGGACATCACACGGAACACCTTATAGTTATGATACTCATGTGCCGGCTATTTTTTACGGATGGCATATTAAAAAAGGAGAATCATATCATAAAAAAGCAATAACAGAGATCGCTCCAACAATTGCTCAAAAAATTAAAGTTACTTTCCCTAATGGTACTGAAGCAAAAGTATTGCAAGAAGTTTTGGATGAGAAAAATGATAAAAGCGAGAAAAGCGAGAAAAAATAGTTCTCTTTATTTCATATAAAGTAAAAGCCTGTCATATTCATGACAGGCTTTTTTTATGCTTTAAAAAAGGCTTTTCAATTAAGAAAAGCCTTTTAAGTAGTGTTTATTTAGTAAGCACTTATTTTAATGTTAACACTATGCGTTTGCTAACACTAATTCTTCATTAAAAGGAAGATTCCAAGCTTCAGCAACTCCTTTGTAAAGAATTTTTCCGTTTGCAATATTTAATCCTTTTTTCAATTCTTCATTCTCATTACAAGCTTTTTCCCATCCTTTATTAGCTAATTGTACTGCATAAGGTAAAGTAGCATTTGTTAAAGCTAATGTAGATGTATAAGGTACTGCACCTGGCATGTTAGCCACACAGTAGTGAACGATATCATCAATGATAAAAGTTGGATTTTCGTGAGTTGTAGGAGTGCAAGTTTCAATACAACCACCTTGATCAACAGCTACGTCAACAACAACAGTTCCCGGACGCATTAATTTAAGCATATCGCGAGTGATTAAGTGAGGTGCTTTTGCTCCTGGAATCAAAACAGCTCCAACAATTAAATCAGCATCTTTAATTGCTCTTGTGATATTATAGTGGTTAGACATTTCTGTGTTTACATTTGCAGGCATGATATCATCTAAATGACGTAAACGAGGCAAGCTTAAATCCATAATTGTTACTTGAGCGCCTAAACCAGCAGCCATTTTTGCAGCTTGAGTTCCTACAATTCCTCCACCTAATACTAATACTTTTGCTGGTGGAACACCTGGAACACCTCCTAAAAGGATTCCTCTTCCTTTTAATGGTTTTTCAAGATATTTTGCTCCTTGTTGAATAGCCATACGACCAGCAACTTCTGACATCGGAACTAATAATGGTAAACTACGATCCGTTTTTTCAACAGTTTCGTATGCTAAACATACAGCACCTTTCTCAAGCATTGCGTGAGTTAATGGTTCAGATGAAGCGAAGTGAAAATAAGTAAATAATAATTGATCTTTTTTGATTAATGGATATTCAGAAGCGATTGGCTCTTTTACCTTAATAATCATCTCAGCAATAGCATAAACTTCTTCAATAGTTCCAAGAACTACAGCACCAGCATTTGCGTATTCGTCATCAGCAAATCCACTTCCTAAACCAGCAGTTGCTTGTACATAAACTGTATGGCCATGTTTTTTCATTTCAGAAACACCAGCTGGAGTTAATGCTACACGATTCTCATTATTCTTAATTTCTTTTGGAACGCCTATTATCATTTTGTTATATTTTTTTAGTTTTTTGTAAATTGTTTTACAAATCTACTGATAGAGAATATATTATTGATATTGGCTTATTAAATAAGAAAATATTATTTTATTTCATACTTTTACAGAAAATTATTCTTTTTGAGATCAATTTTACTTCCTCAAAAAGAAAAAATGACTAAATTTTAGTACTCATAGAAAACGCTTTCGTTATGGCTTTAGATGAAATAGACAAAAAAATCTTACGACTTTTACAGGAAAATGCGCACTACACTTTAAAAGACATCGCAAACAAGATTAATCTATCGTTAACTCCTGTTCATGATCGTGTTAAACGTCTTGAAAAAGAGGGTGTTATAGAGAAATATGTTTCGATTTTAAATAAGAAGAAATTAGGTAATAATCTGACTGTTTATTGTCAGGTTACATTAACAAAACAGACTTATGATACCTCGGAAGGATTTAATCAGTCAATTTTGAATTTACCAGAAGTTGTTGAGTGTAATTATGTTTCAGGAAATTTTGATTATATGCTCAAGATTATCATTCCGGACATGGAAAGTTACCACCATTTTCATCAAAAGAAATTATCAATTTTGCCCGAAGTCTCTCTTATTAATACGGTTTTTGTTATTTCAGAAGTTAAGAGTACTACCGTTTTACCGATTTAAATAAAAACAAAAAACCACCAAGAGAACTTGATGGTTTTAAGAATAGTTGATTTTGGTCTTATATTAATAGTAAGTATAACGTCTTACTTTGGCAATATACTTTGCTAAACGAATTACTTGATGACTATAGCCATATTCGTTATCATACCAGATATAAAGCACAATGTTTTTTCCATCTTTAGAAACAATTGTAGCATTACTATCATAAATTGAAGGTGCAGAAGTTCCAACAATATCAGAAGAAACTAATTCATTATTCAATGAATATTTAATTTGTTCTACCAATTCGCCTTCAAGGGCATATTTTTTCATGATTTTATTAATTGCAGGAATTGAAGTTGCTTTCTTAACTTCTAAATTCAAGACAACTAAAGATCCATTCGGAACAGGAACGCGAATAGCATTCGAAGTTAATTTACCTTCTAAAGATGGTAATGCCTTTGCAACTGCGCTTCCGGCGCCAGTTTCGGTAATCACCATATTTAAAGCCGCTGCTCTGCCACGACGATATTTTTTATGCATGTTATCAACCAAATTTTGGTCATTTGTATAAGCATGAATAGTTTCCAAATGTCCTTTGACAACACCTAAAGTATCTTCAATTGCTTTTAAAACAGGTGTAATGGCATTTGTAGTGCATGAAGCTGCTGAGAAAATATCAATTTCGTCAGGATTATATTCATTATGATTTACACCATGTACAATATTTGGAATCCCCTTTCCGGGAGCAGTCAATAAAACTTTGCTAACACCTTGCGATGTTAAATGTCTTTTTAGAGCTTCTTCAGTAGTAAAAGCGCCTGTGTTATCAATAACTAAAGCGTCATTGATTCCGTATTGTGTATAGTTAATTTCTTCTGGAGAGTTTGCTGTAATGATATGAACAGTTGTTCCGTTAATGATCAAAGCATTATTTTTTGGGTCAGCAATTACAGATCCTTGAAAATCACCGTGAATAGAGTCGTATCGTAATAGAGAAGCTCGTTTCTCTAAACTTGATGCATCACTTTTATCGCGTAAAACAATTGCTCTCAAACGCAATTGATTTCCTTTTCCGGTTTTAGACATTAGCTCTCTTGCTAATATACGTCCAATTCTGCCAAAGCCATATAAAACAACATCCTTAGGTTGAATTTCTTCAGATGATTTGGCCTTTTTTAGTTTATCCAAAACAAAATATCTTGCATCCGGATATTTTTCATCTTCTAAACGATATTCATAAGTAAGTTTTCCAAGGTCTAATTTTGCCGGTGGAAGATCTAGCGAAAGAACAACTCTTGCAATTTCAACCGAGTCAAAAATAGTAATTGGTTTACCTACAAATTCGCCTGCGTATTGATGTAAATTAATAATATCGCTGACATTTTTATCCAATAATTGATTTTTGAATAAAACCATTTCTATGGATTTATCATACCATAAATCGCTTATGATTTTGATTAATTCGACACCAGCTCTTCTTCGGTCGACTTGTAATGATACCTCTTTTTGGTACAACGTTTTTTTGCTCATAATTGATTAAATTGAAAAAAGAAAAACACAAATATTTTTTAATTTTGCGCAAAAGTATCCATTTCAATCGATTTCGTAAACAATTTTGTGATTTATTTTTGAAAATAAAAAAGCCACCCTGTTTTCCAGAATGGCTTTTTGAATTGTTAATTTTGAAGTTTTTTTAGTCGAAGTTTTTAAATTTTAGCTCAGATTGACTGAAAATTTCAACAGAAAACAAAGACTGTTTTTAAATGATAATTCTAAGAATTTCTCCATTTTTATTTATCATTTCAAGACGTACACTTTGTCCTTCGTCTTTTTTACTTAAAAGTTTAGAAACGGTCTCGATATTCGTTGCTTTTACATTGTCAATACTCAAAATAATATTGCCTTGTAATTCGTTTTGATATTGCATAAGATTTTCATTATTGATGTTTTTGATTTTTACACCATAATCAATTCTGAATTTCTTTCTATCAGAAGCATCGATATTTTCCAATTCGATTCCTTTAAATTCCGTACTGTAAAATTCATTTTTGCTTAATGTTACAGGAACAGATTTCGTTTTTCCGTCTTTTATATAAGTTACTTTAACAACATCGTTTGGACGTTTTGTATTAATGTAACCCGAAAGATCAGCATAAGTAGCAATATTTTGTTCATCAAGTTTTACAATAATATCACCTTTTGCAAGACCCGCTTTTTCGGCACCTGAATTTTTAGAAACTTTACTAATATAAAAACCTTGTGTTTCTGCAATACCTAGTTCTTTTGAAGCAGTACTATTTAGTTCGCCGCCTTCAACCCCCAAAATTCCTCTTTGAACATTACCAAATTCCATAATATCTTCAATTATTTTTCGAGCAATATTAGAAGGAACAGCAAATGAATATCCAACATAAGAACCAGTCATTGACGAAATCATGGTATTAATACCAATCAATTCACCTCTTGTATTTACCAAAGCACCGCCGCTATTTCCTGGGTTTACAGCAGCATCAGTTTGAATAAAAGACTGAATTCCTTTTGCATCTAAATTTCTGGCTTTCGCCGAAACAATTCCGGCAGTTACTGTCGAAGTCAAGTTATACGGATTGCCAACTGCCAAAACCCATTCGCCAACTTTTACATTATCAGAATTAGCAAAAGCAGTATAAGGAAGTTTTTCGTCTGCATTAATTTTTAGTAACGCGATATCCATTTTAGAATCCGTACCAATAAGTTTTGCAGGATATGATTTTTTATTATTTAACGTAATTTCGATTTCCGTCGCATCCTTAATTACATGATTATTGGTCACAATATATCCGTCTTCAGAAATGATGACTCCTGATCCGGTACCAACTTGCTCTTGTTGTTGTGTGCCTCCATAACCATAGAAAAATTCCATCATAGGATTACTAACCGTTCTTCGCGAAACATTTTTTACGTGAACAACCGTATGAACTGTCTTATCTGCGGCAGCTGTAAAATCGACTGTTTCGGCAGCTAAACCAACATTTTTACCAAAAGAATCGGGGGCAAGAGTAACAACAGAATTTCCTCTTCCAAAAAAAGAATTGTTGCTTTCAAATAATAACTTGTAAGCACCAAGGGTAGTAGCACCGCTTAGGAGTGAAACTAAAAATAAGGTTGAAAATCTTTTCATAATTACTATCTATGTTTAGGTTATTTTAAGTAAAAATATATCAAAAAAAAGCCGTTGTAAAGTGGTTTAACGCTCTTTAACATTGATTAACATTTCATTAATTATTTGTTCGTACTTTTGTGTTACTAATGTAAAAAAAATGCAAATAGAATTTTATAAATATCAAGGTACCGGAAACGATTTTGTAATGATTGATAATCGTTCAAATTTCTTTCCAAAAGAAGACATTAAATTAATTGAGCGTCTGTGTGACAGACGTTTTGGTATTGGAGCTGACGGACTTATTTTGTTAGAAAATGACTCTGAAACTGACTTCAAAATGTTCTATTATAATTCAGATGGAAACCAAAGTTCGATGTGCGGAAATGGTGGTCGTTGTCTTGTAGCTTTCGCTAATCAATTGGGAGTTATCGAGAACAAAACAACCTTTATTGCAACAGATGGTTTGCATCATGCTTCTGTAGGTGACGATGCTATTATTTCGTTACAAATGATCGATGTTGATGAAGTACAAAAGAAGGATTCATACACATTTTTAAATACAGGTTCACCACATCATGTTCAGATTGTTGAAGATTTAGAACATTATAATGTAAAAGACAATGGCGCTGCAATTCGTTATGGTGAATTGTATGGAGAAAAAGGAAGTAATGTTAATTTTGTAAAGAAAGTTGACGACAGTACTTTTTCGCTTCGTACTTACGAAAGAGGCGTAGAAGACGAAACTTTAGCTTGCGGAACTGGCGCAACGGCAGTTGCAATTGCAATGAATGCGATTGGAGAAACCGATAAAACTTCAATTAATTTAAATGTTGAAGGCGGAAAACTTGTAGTTTCTTTTGATAAAATTGGAGATCATTTTACTAATGTTTTCTTGACCGGACCAGCAAAATTTGTTTTTAAAGGAACAATAGAAATTTAATCAATGATGTCAGTCTGAGCGGAGTCGAAGACAAATTAAAATTCCAAAATGATTACACTCAAAGGAGAAAATATTTACCTGCGTGCTTTAGAACCTAATGATTTAGAGTTTGTTTATGCAATGGAAAATGACGAAAGTATTTGGGAAGTTAGTAACACACAAACACCTTACAGTCGTTTTTTAGTTAGGCAATATCTCGAAAATGCGCAGCAGGATATTTATGAGGCTAAACAACTTCGTTTGGCAATTTGTCAGGATGTAGATTTTCCAGCTATCGGATTGATTGATTTATTTGAGTTTGATCCTAAAAATAACAAGGCAGGAATTGGAATTGTTATCCAAAAAGAAGAGAATAAAAGACAAAATGTAGGTTCTGAAGCATTAGAACTTTTAATTAAGTATTCTTTTCATAATTTAAATTTACATCAATTGTATGCAAATATTGCTGTAGGAAATGTAGCAAGTATAGCTCTTTTTACTAAATTTGGCTTTGAGAAAATAGGAATTAAAAAAGATTGGATTTTGCTAAATAACCACTATCAAGACGAAGCAATGTTTCAATTAATTAACAAACAAATTTAAAATTTACACTTTGAGCCTAAAAAAAATAATCACAATAACTGCTGTAGCCGTAATTTCAGCCCTAATGATTTACGGATTTGTTTTAATTAGTCAAATTTTCAGCGCTAATACTAAATTCGAGGAAAAAGAATTATATGTATATGTTCCAACAGGAGCTAATTATGCTGATGTCAAAAAAATATTAGAACCATATGTCAAAAACTTTGAGAATTTTGAAATGGTTGCTAATAAAAGAAGCTATCCTGAAAATGTAAAATCAGGTCGTTTCTTGCTTAAAAAAGACATGAATAATATCGATTTGGTTCGTGCAATGCGTTCAAATGTTCCTGTAAAATTAGCGTTTAATAATCAGGAGCGTTTAGAGAATTTTGCCGGAAGAGTTGGTTCTGAGATCGAAGCAGATAGTTTATCATTAATGAAAGCTTTTAAAGATTCAACTTTCCTGGCTACAAATGGTTTCAATGAAGACAATGTTTTTGCGATGTTTATTCCAAATACATATGAGATTTACTGGAATACTTCTGCAGAGAAGTTCCGTGATAAAATGATCAAGGAATACCATAATTTCTGGACTGCAGAAAGAATCGAAAAAGCCAAAAAGCAAGGATTAACGCCAGTTCAGGCTACGATCTTAGCTTCTATAGTTCATAAAGAATCTGTAAAGAAAGACGAAAGACCTCGAATTGCAGGAGTTTATTTGAATCGTTTGCGTTTAGAAATGCCATTACAAGCAGATCCAACCGTTATTTATGCTTTAAAACTTAGAGATAATAACTTTGATCAGGTTATAAAAAGAGTTTTTTATAATGATTTAATTATGAAATCTCCATATAACACTTACGTGAATGTTGGACTTCCTCCTGGGCCAATTGCAATGCCTGATATTACAGCACTTGAAGCAGTTTTAAATCCTGAAAAGAACGATTATATTTATTTCTGTGCGAGTGTTGAGCGTTTTGGATATCATGAATTTGCTTCTACGTTAGCTGAACATAATGTAAATGCAAAGAAATATTCAGATTGGATAGCTAGTCAAGGCGTAACAAGATAGTTTTTCTTGTTCTAAAAAATAAATAAAAACCGAAGTTTAAAAGCTTCGGTTTTTTTATGAGTTTTAATCATTGATTTCGACGCGAAAAATATAGAATGGAAGTGAATGTTAAAATGAATTATAGATTTGTGGATTTCTCATTTTTGAGATTGTTTTTAGAAAATATAATCAAGAATGAAGAGAAACTTAATTCCCTTTTTAATTCATTCGTAAAAACCTAAAATTTGAAAAACGTAAATTTTGTTTTTCGTGTAAATTGTTAAAAGTTTACATAAAAATAATATTTGGTATTCATAATTAACATTAAAAAAGTGTAGGTTTTATCTTTCTATTTTAACAAAAATGATAAAAAAATGATAAAAATGACATTTTTAGAATTTCTTTTTTGACAATTTTGAAGCAAAATATTAGTCTTGTCCGAACGCTCGAAAACTGCATCAATAAAGGGATTAGACAGTATATTTGTAATTGTTGAATTGTGCAAATAATTGATTATCAGTATTGTTTTGTATTTCTTATCTTTGCACCGTAGAAATTTCAAGAGGGTGACAGCGTTTTGAAGAAAAACAATTTATGATAAAGAAATGGTATTTTTATGCGAGTTTGATCGTTATTATTACATTTTTAAGTTTGGGTTTTAAACCCTTTAATCTAGAAACCAAACCCTGGTTTTTAATAGAAAAAACAGATGGATCTGAATACATATATCCATCGCTCGAAGAGGATGATTATCCTACTTTACACAAGTTAAATGTCCCATTTACAGGAAAACGTCTTATAGGTTTTAAAGAAGCCGTTGCCTTTAAAGAATCACAAGGAAAATACCGATTGGTAAATTCACTTGGTTACATGGGAAAATATCAATTTGGAACCCAAGCATTAAGATCGATTGGTGTTCAAAATAAGAAAGCCTTTTTAAAAGATCCGGCCTTACAAGAAAAAGCATTTATTGCGTTGTTGTCCAAAAACAAATGGATTCTGCGTAATGAAATTGAAAGGTATGAAGGAAAAATTGTAAATGGTATTGCAATTACCGAATCCGGAATTTTAGCCGCAGCACATCTTGGAGGAGCAGGTTCAGTTAAAAACTTTTTCAAAAACAAAGGAAACAGGCATTTTAGAGATGCTTACGGAACTTCTTTGAAAAGTTATCTGAAAGCCTTTGGCGGTTATGATCTTTCTTATATTGAAGCGGATAGTAATGCTACAATACACGATTAAACATCAAACAAAAGCAAAAAAAATCCCGATAAATTCGGGATTTTTTTATGTTTATTAGTCAATTAAGATTTCCAGAATTTTAATTGCCGCTTCACTAATTTTAGTTCCGGGACCAAAAACAGCTACTGCACCGGCATCAAATAGAAATTGATAGTCTTGCGCCGGAATTACACCGCCAACAATTACCATAATATCTTCACGTCCGTGTTTTTTAAGTTCTTCGATAACTTGCGGTACCAATGTTTTATGTCCAGCGGCCAAAGATGAAACGCCCAATATATGTACGTCATTTTCTACAGCTTGTTTAGCAGCTTCTGCCGGAGTTTGAAATAACGGACCAATATCAACATCAAAACCTACATCTGCATATCCTGTGGCAACCACTTTTGCACCACGATCATGTCCGTCTTGTCCCATTTTGGCAATCATGATTCTCGGACGTCTACCTTCTTGTTTTGCAAAGGCATCTGCTAATTGTTTTGCCTTTTCAAAATTTTCGTCATTTTTTATTGCTGCACTATACACACCGCTAAAGGATTTAATTTGTGCCTTGAATCGACCAAAAATACTTTCCAGAGCATCGCTAATTTCTCCTAAAGTCGCTCTGTTTCGAGCAGCTTCAATAGCAATTTCCAATAAGTTTCCTTGTCCGGTTTTTGCACAAAGTATTAATTTTTCCAGTGATTGATTTACTTTTTCAGTATCTCTCGTTGCTTTTATTTCTTGAAGCCTTTCCACTTGTTGCTTACGAACCATTTGGTTGTCAACATCCAAAATATGCAAAGGATCTTCTTTTTCTAATCTAAATTGATTTACACCCACAATAATATCCTGACCGCTATCAATTCGGGCTTGTTTTCTTGCAGCTGCTTCTTCAATTCTTAATTTAGGAATTCCTGCTTCGATAGCTTTTGTCATTCCGCCTAGTTCTTCAACCTCTTCGATTAGTTTCCAGGTGCTTTTTAGAATTTTATTTGTCAAACTTTCCACATAATAACTTCCTCCCCAAGGATCAACTGTTTTAGTGATTTTAGTTTCTTCCTGCAGAAAGATTTGAGTATTACGAGCAATTCTTGCCGAAAAGTCTGTTGGTAAAGCAATTGCTTCATCAAGTGCATTAGTATGTAATGATTGAGTTCCTCCAAAAGCTGCCGCAGTTGCTTCAATACAAGTTCTGGCTACATTGTTAAAAGGATCTTGTTCAGTTAAACTCCAGCCACTGGTTTGACAATGTGTTCTTAAAGCTAAAGATTTATCACTTTTAGGATTAAATTGCTGAACTAATTTTGCCCAAATCATTCGTCCGGCGCGCATTTTAGCAATTTCCATGAAATGATTCATTCCAATTGCCCAAAAGAAAGAAAGGCGAGGAGCAAACTCGTCAATAGTCATTCCTGTAGAAAGTCCGGTTCTGATATATTCTAAACCATCTGCCAAAGTATAAGCTAATTCAATATCAGCAGTTGCTCCGGCTTCCTGCATATGATATCCGGAAATTGAGATAGAATTAAATTTCGGCATTTTCTTGCTCGTAAATTCAAAAATATCTGCAATGATTTTCATCGAAGGCGTTGGAGGATAAATATAAGTATTACGAACCATGAACTCTTTTAGAATATCATTTTGAATTGTTCCTGAGAGTTTTCCAATAGCAACACCTTGTTCCTCAGCTGCAACAATATAAAATGCCATGATAGGTAAAACCGCACCATTCATAGTCATAGAAACAGACATTTCGTCTAATGGAATCTGATCGAACAATACTTTCATATCTTCGACAGAATCTATTGCAACACCAGCTTTTCCAACATCACCAACAACTCTTTCATGATCAGAGTCATAACCGCGATGTGTTGGTAAATCAAAAGCAATTGAAAGTCCTTTTTGTCCCGCAGCTAAATTTCGTCTGTAAAAAGCATTACTTTCTTCTGCGGTCGAAAATCCTGCATATTGGCGAATTGTCCACGGACGTCTTACGTACATTGTAGCATAAGGTCCGCGTAGGTTTGGTGCAAATCCAGCGCCAAACTCAAGAAACTCCAAATCCTCAATATCTTTTTCAGAATAGGTTTCTTTTAGTTCGATTCCTTCTGCTGTAAAAAAGCTCTCAGATTTTAAATTTTGATCTTTATAATCAGCATTTAAGTTCTCACTTTTAATATCTAACTTTATATGTTTAAGGTCTTTTCTCAATTTTAAAAAATGTTATTTAAATAGGTTTAAATCACTTTCAATTTGATTTAAAAAATCATCAATTTCGTCAGCCTTATTTGGATCCTTTAAATAGTTTTCTGTCCTTTTTCTAATTTCATCAATTTGCCATTTTGGAATTTCTGATTTGCCATTTTGAAGAGGTAGAATAGTTACAGAATCGTTTTCAACTGATAATATTTGTCTAATTGCTTCCATAATTATTTAGGTTTATATTCAAATGTGAGAATTTGAAATCTATATTATTCAAGTTCTAAACGTTCCTGTTCTAGTTTTTCGGCTAATCTTTTCTCGATTATTGGTGTAATTAATGTTTTTCTTGGTTTTATTTTTACAAAAGGAAACAACTCTAAATCATGTTTCATTTTGTCGTCTTTATTAGGATATTTATTCGTTCCTAACAAAACTTCTTTTTTTGAATCAAAAAGTTCCTGCTCTTTAGCGGCACTTTCCTGAATTTTCTTTTTGATAGTTCCATCGTTCAGAAGTTTTAAAAATCCGCCGCTAGCTTCAATATCTTTAAATAAATTCAAACTTTTTTCGGCAAGTTGTGCAGTCAAAGTTTCGATATAATAACTTCCGTCAGCAGGATTATTTACTTTATCAAAATAACTTTCGTGTTTTAAAACCAATAATTGATTTCGGGCAATTCGATCACCAAATTCATTGTCTTTATGGTATAGAGAATCATAAGGTAAGTTCGCAACGGCGTCTGCACCGCCTAAAATTGCCGACATGCATTCGGTTGTTGTACGTAGCATATTTACGTTGTAATCGTAAATTGTTTTATTGCGTTTGGTTGGCGTTACCAAAAAGTGACATTCTATATCTGGATTATATTCAGAAGCTATTAATTTGAAAAGCATTCGTAAAGCACGAAGTTTCGCAATTTCAAAGAAATAATTAGTTCCAACCGAAATTTGAAAAACAATTGGTTTTGTAATAGTAGTTAAACGATTCAAATATTCGTTTGCATGTGCTAAACTATAGGCAATTTGTTGCGTAATATTGGCGCCTGAATTTTGGTATAATCCTAAATCTATACTTAAAAGTGAAAGATTTGTGGTTGTTTTTGAAATATTTTCAAGTGTTTCAAAATTACTTTTATCAGATGTAGTAAACCAATTTCCTTCTCTTGCAAAATGACCAATTGGATCAATATTACAATAAAAAACAGCTTTTTTCTGAATTGAAATTGTGTCTAATAGTTTCACGAAATCGATTGAAATAAAACTCAAATTAAAGTAAACGGTTCTGTTTTCTAAAGGAAGAGTTTCTAATAATTTTTGAACATCTATTTTTTCGTTTTCTATAGTAAAACGTAAACTTTCTGCACCTCTTTCAATAGTGTTTATAGCTCTTTGAATCGATTTTTCGATATCGTATACAAAGATGTTTTGACAAATTTTGAAATTTGAAGCATTGGTTTTTACTGGTGCTGATTTTGAAAATTCGTCAATATGATAAAAAGGTTTTACCTGAATATCTTCTGGAGAGTTCCAGATTACGGTTTCGTTATAATCAGCGCCATCTAATTCAAACTGAATTTTTTGTTTCCATTGTTTGGATGAAATCGGATTAAAATCGTCGAACAGGGTAGTAGCCATTGGGTGCTTTTTTCTGATTATTCTTTAGTATCTTGAATGGTGTCTCCTTCAAATTGTATGATGTAAATATCTTCGCTGTCTTTTTTCATAAAGTATTTTTCGCGAGCATATTTTTCTATTTGTTCAGGGTTTTTAAGTTGTTTGATCTGTTCCTGATCTTTTTTTATTTCGTCCTGATAATATTTTTTATTGTCTTGTAATTCGTTAATCTGTCCGTCCAGAAAACGATGATCAAAATAAGAGTAATTGTCTAAAAATAACATCCAGACCACGAAAAAGAGTAAAACCCAAACGTATTTATTGCTCATTAATTTGAACCAGCGCTTGTCTTTATATGGATTTTTTAATTTCATTTTCTCTTTAACAGATTACTTCTTATAAATTCGATTGGTGTTCTAGCCCCGATAGAAGTGAAAATACTTTTGTGCCGGGGTTCGGCACAAAAGATTGAAACGGATAGCGGGAAATAGCTCCTTATTTTAATGCAATAAATTTACGATAAAAATTATGAAATTCGTTGATTAATTACGGCACGAACTACATCAATTGCTACGGTATTGTATTTGTCGTTTGGAATTATAATATCGGCAAATGCTTTAGACGGCTCGATAAATTGCTCGTGCATAGGCTTTAAAGTGTTTTGGTAACGGGTTAAAACCTCGTCGATATCACGTCCGCGTTCTGAAATATCTCTTTTTAAACGACGAATTAATCTTTCGTCAGAATCTGCGTGAACGAATACTTTGATATCGCAAAGATCACGTAACTCCGGATTTGTCAAAATTAAGATTCCTTCAACAATCATAACTTTTCTAGGATGTGTTGATACTGTATCGTCAGTTCTGTTATGTTGTATGAAAGAATATACGGGCTGATCGATTGTTTCTCCGGCTTTTAATGCTTTTAGATGTTTAACCAATAATTCAAAATCAATGGCACGCGGGTGATCGAAATTGATTAATGCTCTTTCGTCAAACGATAAATTATCAGTTTGCTTGTAATACGAATCCTGAGAAATTACGCCAACTTCAGTGTCTGGTAATTCGTTCATGATTTGGTGTACTACTGTCGTTTTTCCACTTCCTGTTCCTCCTGCAAGTCCAATAATGAGCATATATTTTTTGTTTGATATTTGTTTGGCAAAAATAATAATTTAACTGAATTGAATAAAAATATTAACGAATTAAACCATATAAGTGATATAAGTAAATTTAAGCAAACATATATTTAAACAATTTATTACTTCATTGAACTTATATTACTTATATGGCGAAAAACATAAAAAAAATCCCGAAAGTAGAACCTTCGGGATTTTGTGCAATCAGTATAGTTTTAATAATAAAATATTCTGAATTTAGTAAGCACGTAAAATTATTTATTCTTTTTTGCTTTTATCATCATTTCAAGCTGATCCCAAAGTTCTTCTGGAATTGCTTCTAATAAATTAAATTGTCCTGCACCTTTTAACCATTCGCCACCATCGATTGTGATAACATCTCCGTTTACGTAAGCTGAAAAATCAGAAACTAAATAAGCAGCTAAATTTGCCAATTCCTGATGATCACCAACACGTTTCAAAGGCACTTTTTTTGCCATATCAAATTTTTCGGCAAGATCTCCAGGTAATAACCTGTCCCATGCACCTTTTGTAGGGAATGGTCCCGGAGCAATTGCGTTAGAACGAATTCCGTATTTTGCCCATTCTACCGCTAAACTGCGTGTCATTGCAAGAACTCCGGCTTTTGCTGTAGCACTTGGCACCACATATGCAGATCCTGTCCAGGCATAAGTTGTAACAATATTTAAAATCGTTGCCGATGTTTGTTTAGTGTCAATCCAGTGTTTTCCAAAAGCCAGCGTACAGTTTTTAGAACCTTTTAATACAATATCTATAACAGTATCAAATGCATTTGCAGATAAACGTTCTGTAGGAGAAATAAAATTTCCTGCAGCATTGTTTAAAAGAACATCAACTTTTCCGAAAGTTTTTAAAACTTCCTGAAGCATATTTTCTACTTCTTCATAATGACGAACATCACATTGAAGCGGTAAACATTTTCCTCCGGTTTCAGTTTCAAGTTCCGTGGCAGTATTTTTAAGCTTTTCTAAATCTCTTGAAGTAATCGCTACCTGAGCTCCTAATTCTAAGAAGTATTTGGTCATAGCTTTTCCTAAACCACTTCCTCCACCAGTAACAACAATGACCTTACCTTTTAAAGCGTCATCTCTTAACATTTTATCTGTATAGCTCATATTTTTTTTCTTTTGATTACAATATTAAATAAATAAATAGGATGCACGCATAATAATGTTATAAAATTTTGATAAACTTTATATATTACCTAATTTTTTTGCTGCAGATTCTAAAGTGAAATTATCTTTAGCGAAGCAAAAGCGTATTAATTTTTGATCTTTATGGTCAGAATAGAAGGTGGAAATTGGAATTGCAGCAACGCCATGATCTGTAATTAGTTTTTTGCAAAAAGTTACATCGTCGTCATCTGAAATATTAGCATAAGAAGCAACCTGAAAATAAGTTCCTTCGCAAGGTTTTAATTCAAATCGGCTATTTTGAAGCAATTTTTGAAAATAATCTCGTTTTTCCTGATAGAATTTCCCTAGTAAATTCACATCGACAATATCTAAATATTGACTTATTGCAGCTTGCGAAATGCTATTGACGCTAAAAACCAAAAACTGATGTACTTTTTTAATTTCTTTCATTAAATATTCCGGTGCAACGGTATAACCAATTTTCCAACCAGTAATATGAAATGATTTTCCAAAAGAAGAAACCATAATGCAACGATCTAAAAGAAAGTTTTTGGTATGTGCCGAAATATGTTTCTCTTCGAAAGTGATGTATTCATAAACTTCGTCAGATAAAACCAAAATGTTAGGATATTTTGAAAGTAATTTTTCCAGTTGAAGAAAATCGTCTTCTGTCAGAATTTTTCCAGTAGGATTATGCGGATTATTGATGATAATCATCTTGGTTTTTGACGAACACGCTTTTTCGATAGTTTCCCAATTTGGGGTATAATCATCATTTAGCGCGACACGAACAGGTTTTGCATTGCATAATAAAACAGGAGATTCATATGAATCATAACTCGGATCCAGAATAATTACTTCATCATCCGTTTTAATTAAAGCTAGAATCGTAGTGAAAATTCCTTGAGTTGCACCCGCAGTAACCAGAATTTCAGTTTCTGGATTAATAGTTCTATTATAAGAGCTTTGGACTAATTTTGCAATTTGATTCATCAAAGGCGGAAAACCAGCCATTGGCGTATATTGATGTACGTTTTCTTTGGATAATCTTGCAATAATATCTGTAAGTCTTTCGTCAACTGGGAAATTTGGAAATCCTTGCGAAAGGTTAATTGCATTATATTCGGTTGCCATTTTAGACATTACCGTAAAAATACTAGTGGTTATGTGCGGTAATTTACTCATGATAAAGTTTGATTAGGGAAAACTTGTGAGTACAATATAAGGCAAATTTTATTTTGTTGAATAATTACTTTGCGAAATTATTTACAGAAATTGGCAGTGAAAAAAGAACTCGAACTAATTTGTTGTTTTTTTGTCCTGGTTTCCATTTAGGAGAAGCCTTTAAAACACGAATAGCTTCGGCTCCTGTTTCATATCCAATATCTCTCAGGATTTTAATGTTACTTAATGAACCATCTTTTTCTACTATAAAGGTCATATAAATTTTACCCTTTAGAGCTGGATTGTCATTTGGAATTTTGAAATTTTTCTCGATAAATTTATCAAATGCAGCCATTCCTCCGGGAAACTCCGGTCTAACATCTATTCCTGCAGTATTGTAAATGTTATTATCATTATTAGGAATAGCTCCTTGTGGCGGAATTGTCTCGTCGGTACTTATAGTAGGTGAGGCATCAATGAGAAGTTTGTCACTTCCTTTGGTAGTTTCTGGAAATACATTTTGAGAGAAAATATTTTGTACAGAACAAATCAAAATCAGAACTAGAAACTTTTTCATTTTAGGATGCTTTTTGAGTTAGTTTACATTTTATGAATAATAAAAATCGTTGGTCGGTTATGTAAATCAACTTTCAACTTTTTCCAGTCAGAAACACGCATTGTCTTAATAAATTCCGTTGGTAACGTAATGTCAGTTGCAATACAAAGATGAGTCGAAGGATTTACGATTTGCAAAATATCTTCAACCAATTTATTGTTTCTGTATGGAGTTTCAATAAAAATCTGAGATTGATTTTTATCCTGAGATAATTTCTCAAAATGTTTCAATGCCGATTTTTTTTCGTCTTTATCAATAGGTAAATATCCGTTGAAAGTAAAACTCTGACCATTCATTCCAGAAGCCATCATTGCCAATAAAATAGAAGATGGTCCAACCAAAGGAACAACCTGAATTCCTTTTTCATGCGCCAATTTTACGATAACAGCACCAGGATCAGCAACACCGGGACAACCGGCTTCACTCATTAATCCAACATTTTTTCCTTCTAATAAAGGTTTTATGAAATCTAAATGTTCACTTGGTTCTGTGCGTTTGTTAAGTGTGAAAAGTATAAGTTCGGATTGTTTTTTCTCAGGAGAAACAGCTTTTATAGATTTTCTGGCTGTTTTTTCGTTTTCAACAATATAATGATCTATAAAATCAATGCTTCTTTTTACTGTTTGCGGTAAAACGTCCATCGGATCACTTTCGCCCATTGTAGTTGGAATTAAATATAATTTTCCTAGAAGTTTCATGTGGCGTTTTTTTATAGTTTGTAAAACGAATTTTATAAAAATAGAAATTTCTTTTCATAATTCTCTTAAAAGAAAAAATGAAAAGAATTAATTATGAATGTTTTTCGATGAGTTTTTTTGCGATTATATCCGTTACTTCATCCAACATTTGATATACATTGTCAAAACCATTAGCAACACCAAAGTATGGATCGGGTACATCTACATTTTCATCTGGAAACAATTCGTTTAGAATAAGATGAACTTTGTTTTTGTGTTCTTCTGTTTTTGCAAGGTGAATTACATCGCGATAATTAGAATTATCCATGACATAGATGTAGTCACAGTCTTCAAAATCGGAAGTTTGAAACTGTCTTCCTTTTTGATTTTGAATGTTTATGCCGTTTTTTGTGGCAACAGCAATAGAACGTTTGTCTGGTGAATGACCTACGTGCCAGGATCCGGTTCCTGCAGAATCAACTACAAAAGTGTTGTTTGGTAATTTTGAAGCTAAAATTCCTTCGGCTAAAGGCGATCTGCAAATATTGCCCAAACAAACCATTAAAACTTTTACTGGCATGATTCGCGTTTATAGCGTTAATTTTTTATTGATGTCTTCGACAAATTTCTTGAATTGTTTGTCTGTAGAAACTAGATTGTCAACAGTTTTACAAGCGTGTAATACGGTTGCGTGATCACGATCTCCAATTTGTGAACCAATGTTTGCCAAAGAAGCTTTGGTAAATTTCTTTGCAAAAAACATTGCCAATTGTCTCGCTTGAACAACATGCCTTTTTCTAGTTTTAGATTGAAGTGTTTCAATATCCAACTGAAAATAATCAGACACAATTTTTTGAATATAATCGATAGAGATTTCTCTCTTTACGTTTTTAACAAATTTCTCTACAACGCTTTTAGCTAACTCAATCGTAACTTCTTTTTTATTGAAAGAAGATTGTGCGATTAGCGAAATAATTGCGCCTTCAAGTTCTCTAACATTAGATTTAATGTTACGGGCAACATATTCAATAATATCTTCCGGCATTTCAACACCATCACGATATAAGATGTTTTTTAAGATCGAAATTCTGGTTTCATAATCCGGCTGATGTAATTCAGCAGATAATCCCCATTTAAAACGAGATAATAAACGTTGTTCGATATCTTGCATGTCAACAGGAGCTTTGTCCGAAGTCAAAATTACCTGTTTTCCATTTTGATGTAAATAATTGAAAATATGGAAAAATACGTCTTGAGTTCCTGATTTTCCAGATAAAAACTGAACATCATCAATAATCAAAACGTCGATCAATTGGTAAAAGTGAATGAAATCATTACGATTATTCTTTTTTACCGAATCAATATATTGTTGTGTGAAAATCTCGGCAGAAATATATAGAACCGTTTTTTCAGGATATTTATCTTTTACTTCAACACCAATAGCGTGTGCTAAGTGTGTTTTTCCTAAACCAACTCCACCAAAAATCAATAACGGATTAAATGATGTTCCTCCAGGTTTATTGGCTACAGCCATACCTGCAGAACGAGCCAAACGGTTTGAGTCTCCTTCTAAGAAATTGTCAAAACTGTAATTTGCATTTAACTGCGATTCAATTTTAAGATTTCTAATTCCAGGAATTACAAACGGATTTTTAAGTTCAGGATTTAAGTTTTTAAACGGAGCATCAACCTCTTGCGGTTTCATTGGCACTCTGTTGGCACTTGGCAACTGTTCGGTAAACGGTTGTTTATTGCCATAAGTGTTCTCCATTTTAATTTTATAGAGTAACTTTGCGTTTTTTCCCAGTTCTTTGGTAAGCGCTACTTTCAATAATTTTACGTAATGTTCTTCTAGCCATTCGTAGAAAAATTTACTTGGTACTTGAATATATAATGCGTTGTCGGTTAGCTCAACTGATTTGATTGGTTCGAACCAAGTTTTGTATGCTTGATCTTGAATATTGTCCTTTATAAAAGACAAACAGTTTTCCCATACCGATTGAGCAGTTTTAGTCATAGATTCAGATAAATTTTTTATTATTGATAAAGATTCTCCTAATAAAAAAGGAGCAATTTTATTCCGTATTTCGGGATAACAAATATGTGAACAAATTTCTGTAAAAAAAAATATTTTGGCCTCTAATTTTATAAAAAAAAGTTGTAAGTAAACTTTTTCAAGTTAATTTTTTTTAATCGATATATAATGAAAAATCATCAAACGCAAGTGCGTGTTCGTTACTCAGAAACTGACCAAATGGGAGTTGTTTATCACGGAAATTATGTTCCATATTTTGAGATAGGACGCGTGGAATGGCTTAGAGATAAAGGGATTTCGTATAAAAGTATGGAAGAAAGCGGAATTGGATTACCTATTGTTTCTATGCAAATAAATTATAAAAAATCGGCGCGTTATGATGAGCTCTTGACGATTCATACTACTTTCAAAAGTCAATCATCTGTTAAGATTGAATTTGACTGCGAGATCTATAATGAGGCAAATGAGTTATTAACAACTGCAGTGTTTATTTTAGTATTTATTTCGTTAAAAACAGGTCGTCCAACAGCACCTCCAGATTACATTTTAGAATTGTTTAAAACACTTGTATAATTGTTAAAATGAGAAGTGTTTTAATGTTAATTTAGATAATTTTAATGTCGATTTCAAACATTAAATCAAAAATGTCGAATATAGATTCGGCATTTTTTTTGCGCGTTTTCGTCGATATTTTACCAATTGGAAGCCCGGAATCTTCGTTAATTTCCATTTCCTGAGAAGTAATTTCCAGTTTTTTCTCTTTAATAACACGCATTACTTTGTTCATGTTTTTATAGTCAAAAGAGATTAAAAACTGAACATCAATTGTTTTTTCGACAATTTCACAAATTTCGAGAGTCATTTGTGCGGTTGTTTTATAAGCAGCAATCAAACCGCCAACACCTAATTTAACACCTCCAAAAATCCTGACCACAACAACTAAAACATTTGTTAGTCCAAAAGATTGTATTTGTCCATAAATTGGAGCGCCAGCCGTATTACTTGGTTCGCCATCATCATTAGCGCGATAAGAAATTTTTGGAGCTGTCCCTAATTGATAAGCATAACAAAAATGTACCGCGTGCGGATGTTGCTTTTTAAGATTTTCGATAATAGGTTTTACTTCATCCTCGCTTTCTATAGGAAAAGCATAGCCGAAGAACTTACTTCCTTTTTCTTTAAAAAGAACTTCTTCAGATTCAAAAGCAATGGTTTGGTACGTATCGTTATATTCCAAAAGTAAATTTCTAAATTAAGTTTAATGTTTTTTGCCACGAATTATTACAAATTTTTCGCGCAGATTTAAAAATATTTGAGCAGATTTAATTTTAATTATAATCTGCGAGTATCAGCTTAAATCTTTTTAAATCTGCGTGAAAAAAAAATCTGTGGCGTAAAATATTTTTAAACTACAATATTTTTTTATCAAATAAATCAACAACATCTTCCTGCCCAACTTGCAAATTCCAGACATGAAGTCCTAAAGCAGCGGCCGCATCTGTATTTTCTTTTTTATCATCTACAAATAAAGTTCGTTTTGGAGATAATTCATGTTTGTTGATTACATATTGAAAAACATCGGCATTTGGTTTTCGCATTCCAATTTCAAAAGAAAAATAGACTTTTTCAAAACATTGATAGAAATCACTATAAAATGAGATTCCGCTTTTATTTTCGAAAGTTTCAATATGAATCGAATCTGTATTGCTTAATAAAAACAGTCTATATTTTTTAGTAAGCATTTGTAAAAACTCTAATCGGTATAATGGGAAGTCTGCCAAAACTGCATTCCACGCTTCAAGAATTTCTTCGATTGATGCATTTGGAAGTTCTTTTTGAAAACCTGCCAAAAAATCATCATGCGAAATATCTCCGGTTTCAAACAAAAGGTTCAAACGATCAAATTCTGAATTCCATTCCGTCATTCCTAATTTCTGTAATCCCGAAATAGTTGCCTGTTTATCTAAATTGATAAAAATGTCTCCAAAGTCAAAAATTATAGTATCAATCATGATTTCTAACATTTATTAATTCGTCATTTTGAATGTAAGTTTTCGTTACATTTTTCTTCTGAAGAACCGGTGCTTTTGTTCCGTTTTCGAAAATTGTTTTTCCAACAAAAATTCGAGCTTCATCCCAAATATTTTGATCTATAAAAGATTGCAAAGTCTGTAAACCGCCTTCTATAATTATAGACTGAATTTGATTTTGGTATAAAACGGACAAAATCGATTGGATCATATTTTCGTTAAAATCAATTCTCTCAAAGGTAGTGTTTTCTGAGGGAAAGTTAATTTCTGATTTTGTAAATATGATGGTTTTCACACTGTTATCAAAAATAAAACTATCTTTTGGAATCCTGTTATTTTGGTCCAAAACAACTCTCACAGGATTATTTCCTGCCCAATCCCTAACATTTAACTTTGGATTGTCGTCAATAACGGTTTTTGTTCCTACTAATATTGCCTGTTCTTCGCTGCGCCATTTATGAACCAATTGTCTCGAATATTGATTCGTTATCCAAATAGGTTTTCGATCCTGATTTGCTTCTTTTTCAGGAGATAAAAAGCCATCTTGACTTTCGGCCCATTTTAATATAATGTAAGGTCTTTTTTGCTCATGAAAAGTAAAAAAACGTTTGTTGAGCTCATTGCATTCTTTTTCTAAAACACCAACAACAACATTCGCTCCCGAAGCAATTAATTTTTTGATTCCGTTTCCTGCCACTTTTTCATTGGGATCAACAGTTCCCACAACTACATTCGGAATTTTGTGTTCGATAATTAAATCGCAACAAGGCGGAGTTTTTCCAAAATGACTGCAAGGTTCTAAACTCACATAAATAGTGGCTTTTTTCAACAGCGATTTATCTTTTACAGATCGAACAGCGTTGACTTCCGCATGAGGTTCTCCGGCTTTTTTATGCCAGCCTTCACCAATAATTTTGCCTTCATAAACAATTACACTTCCAACCATTGGATTTGGATATGTAGTTCCAAAGCCATTTTGTGCCAATTCTATGCAGCGTTTTATATATTTTTCATGTATATTCACGGTACAAAAGTAGTTATTTTTGTTTAGTCCATATAGTTATTGGACTAGTTAAGGAACTATCAAAAAAGTATTTTACTTTTGTATATATGTCGCATGAATAAAGAAATATGAAAAATTGGATTATTAGATTAATAAAAAAAGAAGACAATCAGGCAGTTGCAAAATTAATACGATCAGTTTTTGATGAAATGGAAATTCCAAAAGTTGGTACAGCTTACGAAGATCCGTATTTAGATTTAATGTTTGAAGAATATAACAAGCCCAAATCGGCTTATTTTGTAGTTGAAAACGAAGGGGAAATTGTAGGTTGCGCCGGAATTGCACCTTTAGAGAATGGAGAACCAAATATTAGTGAATTGCAAAAGATGTATTTTTTGCCAGAAACACGAGGTTTAGGAATTGGAGCTAAAATGATGGAAACATGTTTAGACGAAGCAAGGAATTTTGGTTTTGAAAAATGTTATATCGAGACAATGCCTTTTATGCACGCTGCTCAAAAATTATATAAAAAATCAGGTTTTGAGTATTTAAATGCTCCAATGGGAAATACTGGGCATAGTTCTTGTCCGGTTTGGATGTTGAAAGTGTTGTAAAATGAAAAAATAATAAGTTAGATTTTGCAATACTTAATTGAAAAGAAATTAGCTTTTGCTGAAAAGTAATACTCAAACACCGGGAATGAAAATTAAACAATACCGTACTCAATTTATAAAAGAATTAGCGCCTTTTTACGATGCATACGAAGCCGAAAGTTTTTTCTATTTGATTTTAGAAGACAAACATCAGTTACGACAAATTGATTTGGCTTTAAATCACGAATTGACTTTTACTGAAAATGATTTTGTGGTTTGGGATTCCTTATTAGCACAATTAAAACAAGAAGTTCCAATTCAGTATTTGCTGGGTAAAACCAGTTTTTATGGTTTGGATTTTGAAGTAAATGAGAATGTTCTTATTCCTCGTCCGGAAACAGAAGAATTGGTAGAATGGATTGTTAATGAGAATGCTGCTGATAATAAAACTAAAAAAATAAAAATCCTTGATATCGGAACCGGCAGTGGATGTATAGCAATTTCATTGGCTAAAAATCTTCCAAATGCTGAAGTTTATGGTTTTGATGTTTCTAAAAAAGCAATAGAAACAGCCAAAAGGAATGCAATAAACAATAACGTTGATGTTACTTTTATGTTTCAGGATGTTCTGGAATTAGAAGAATTGAGATGTAAATTTGACGTTATTGTTTCAAATCCACCATATGTTCGCAATTTAGAAAAAGAAGAAATCCGAAAGAATGTTCTGGATTATGAGCCACATTTGGCACTTTTTGTAGATGACAATGATGCTTTGATTTTTTATCGAAAAATCGCTGAATTGGCAAAGAAGAACTTTTTGGAAAACGGAAAATTGTATTTCGAAATTAATCAGTATTTAGGAAAAGAAATGACTGATTTATTAGAGAAAATGGATTTTAAAAACATAGAACTTCGAAAGGATATCTACGACAACGATCGTATGATGAAAGGAAGTATTTAGTTTTCAGTTTTCAGTCACAGTAAGCAGTGAAAACTGAAAACTGCGACTGAAAACTAAATTATTCATAACGCAAAGCCTCGATAGGATCAAGTTGTGAAGCTTTTATTGCAGGATATAATCCCGAAACAATTGCAACCATAAAACTTGTGGCAAAAGCGGCAAAAATTGCCATCCACGGAATCACAAATGCAAAACTCATTGCGGCTGCTATACCAAATCCCAGAAGAATTCCGATTACGATACCAACTAAACCACCAATTTGGCCAATTAATAAAGTCTCTATAAAAAACTGAATAGAAATGGTTGCTTTTGTGGCGCCCAAAGCTTTACGAACGCCAATTTCCCGTGTACGTTCTGTAACCGAAACAATCATAATATTCATCAAGGCAATCGAAGATCCTAAAATGGTAATAATGCTGATAATCCAAGCAGCCCAACCTAGATATTGTGTGATTCCTAGAATTCTGTTGATTAAATCGTCGCTTCGGCCAATACCAAAGTTGTTATCACGAACAGGACTCAGTTTACGAACTCTTCGCATCGTACTTGTTGCATTATCAACAGCTTCGTCTAACAGTTCTTTTTTAGAAACCATTACACTCATCGTGTAATTGATGTTTGGAGCCGTAAATAAAGATCGTGCTACTTGTATAGGAATCAAAACGCGTAAATCCTGACTGTGACCAAAAGTTGATCCTTTTTCTTTTAAAACGCCAATTACTTTAAAACGAGCACCACGAATCGAAATAACTTTATCAATTGGGTTAACATCTTTCAATAATCCTTTTTCGAAATCAGAACCTACAACGCAGGAATAAGTATTATTGTCAATATCAAATTGATTGAAAGAACGTCCGGATGTAGTTTCTAAACCTGAGTTGCCAATATAATGTTCGTCAACGCCAAGAATAGTAATTTCCGGATCTGTTTTTTGGTCTAAATATTTAACTTCTGCGGTAGATGTTGCTGTAAACGAAAGAGAAGTTTCGGTAAAAGGATATTTGTATTTGTTTTTGAAAGCTACAGCTTCGGGATAAGAAATAATTGGATTTATGACTTCACGTTCATTTCCGCCACGATTTCTAACCGTATTTTCGTATTGATTGATGTTGAAAGTATTAGCTCCCATTGATGCAAAATTGGTCGAAACAGTATTTTCAAGCGCCGTTACAACAGTAAGGATTCCTACCAAAGCAGTAATCCCAATTGCAATAATTAGTACGGTAAGTATGGTTCGTAATAATTGTGTTTTGATAGAACCAAAAGCAATTCGGATATTTTCTCTTAATAATTTTAGCATCATGACCAATTTGTCACGAAAATACGTTTTTTGTTACAAGTTTGTTTTCGAACTCATATTATTTATTTTAAAAAGTTAGATATTTGCGGACGATTAAAATTAAAAGAAAATAATGCTAAAGAATTTAGAGGTAAGTTTTCAAGGAATCTAAAATCTAAAATCAACAATCTAAAATAAAAAAGATGGCTTCAAAACCAAGTATACCACAAGGAACAAGAGATTTTTCGCCTGCAGAGGTGTCAAAACGTCAATATATTATTCAAACCATAAAAAGTAATTTCGAGAAATTTGGTTTTCAGCCTATTGAAACACCATCTTTTGAAAATTCAGATACTTTAATGGGGAAATATGGTGAAGAAGGTGATCGTTTGATTTTTAAAATATTGAACTCTGGTAACTTTTTCTTCAATAAAAATAAAATTGAATTACCTGAATCTATAGAATCACTGCAAGTTAATTCGGCAGAAACAATTAGTCTTGAGCAAAGAATTGAGCTGAATAAATTTACAGGAAAAATTTCTGAAAAAGCATTGCGTTACGATTTAACAGTTCCGTTTGCGAGATACGTGGTACAACACCAAAACGAAATTGAATTTCCTTTTAAGAGATACCAAATTCAACCGGTTTGGAGAGCTGACAGACCGCAAAGAGGACGATACAGAGAATTTTATCAATGTGATGCTGACGTTGTTGGTTCAAAATCATTGTGGCAGGAAGTAGAATTGGTTCAATTATATGATACTGTTTTTACGTCTTTAGGATTAGAAGGTGTGACAATTAAAATCAATAATAGAAAAATATTATCAGGAATTGCCGAAGTAATTGGCGCTTCAGATAAATTGATTGATTTTACGGTTGCTCTTGATAAGCTTGATAAAATTGGCGAAGACGGAGTTAAAAAAGAAATGATCGAAAAAGGTATTGCCGAAGAAGCGTTGGTTAAAGTTCAGCCGCTTTTTAGTTTTACAGGAACTTTTTCAGATAAGATAAATCAACTTTCAGATTTACTGGCTGAATCAGAAGAAGGGATGAAAGGAGTAGAAGAACTGAAATTTATTTGTGACAATGTGGCAACTTTAGGTTTGGCAACTGCGACATTAGATCTTGATGTAACTCTTGCTCGTGGATTGAATTATTATACAGGAGCTATTTTTGAAGTAGCAGCTCCAAAAACCGTTTCAATGGGTTCTATTGGTGGTGGCGGAAGATACGATGACTTGACTGGTATTTTTGGTTTGAAAAATATGAGTGGCGTTGGAATTTCCTTTGGTTTAGACCGAATTTATTTGGTTCTGGAAGAATTACAATTATTCCCGGAAACTGTTGCAGCAACATCAAAAGCATTGTTTATTAATTATGGAGATACTGAAGCTTTATATGCTTCACAAGCGATTCAAAAGTTAAGAAAAGAAAATATAAAAGTAGAATTGTATCCTGATAATGTAAAAGTTGGAAAACAATTTCAATATGCAGATAAACGTCTGATTCCGTTTGCAGTAATTGCAGGTGAACAAGAAATTGCATCAAATTCATATTCGCTTAAAAATCTAGTTTCAGGAGAACAGATTTCTGTTGATTTTGAAGGATTGAAAGCTGCTTTATTGGTATAAGAGTTTAACCGCAAAGTGCACTAAGATTTAATTTTACTTCACGCATAGAAAACACAAAGTTCGCAAAGCTAGATCAACACAAAGCTTTGCGAACTTTGTGTTTTTATAAAACCATACTTTTAAAAATCTTAGCGACCTTTGCGGTTATTTCGCAAAGATTTTGTTTTGATTAAAAAAACGTAAAATTCACAAAGTTCTGAAAGTGATTATGTTAATGGAATATTAGCGTTTATCAGCTTAAATCTTTATAAAATTTGCTTGAAATAATTGGTGGAAAAGAAAAAAAAGCGTTTAATTTGCGGCCTTAAGTTACGGGCGTAGTTCAAGGGTAGAATAGCGGTCTCCAAAACCGTTGATGGGGGTTCGAATCCCTCCGCCCGTGCAAAAAAATATAAAATAACAACAGTTATTTAAGTATTTATAAAAGGCCTTCAAGAATTAAAGGTAAAAGCATAAAAAAAAAGCTTCGTCTCAAATAGGCGAAGCTTTTTTTAATATAAGGTAAACTTGAATTAATAATTATTTATAAAGCCGAGGCTAACCCTTAGATTCAATTTTGATAGGTAATAATTTAGATTCTAATTAGGATATCAAATATAGTATAAACTATAACGTAATAGTCTTAAAATTATACTAAATTTTAAAGTACTGATTTTGGTTTTTAAATTGCTCATTGTTAATAAAGTGACAATTTGACATTTTAAAAGATTTGGCAGTACTTTTGCAATCCAACAGAAAGAATAAAAAATGAAGTTTAAGAATATTTTTAAAAATAAAAGTAATATGACTACGGAAAATACAGAATTCGATCAGGAATTAGATGAAGTAACGTTAGAGAACAATGCCAACGGAGAGCAATTGATTGTTGAAGAATTAAGTGTTGAAGAGCAATTGGCTCAAGACTTGGCAAAAGAAAAAGATAAGTTTTTGAGATTATTTGCAGAATTTGAAAATTACAAAAAAAGAACTTCAAAAGAACGTATGGATTTGTTTAAAACAGCAAACCAAGAGGTTTTATTGGCAATGTTGCCTGTTTTAGATGATTTTGACAGAGCTGCTGTAGAGATCAACAAATCAGAGGACGAAAATTTGAAAAAAGGTGTTGAGTTGATTCATGAAAAATTAAAAAGCACTTTGGTTTCTAAAGGTTTAGAGCAAGTTGAAGTAAGAGCAGGTGACGCTTTTAATGCTGATTTTGCTGAGGCAATTACCCAAATTCCAGCTCCGTCTGATAAATTAAAAGGGAAAATTGTTGATGTTATTGAAAAAGGATACAAATTAGGAGACAAAATTATTCGTTTCCCTAAAGTGGTTATCGGAAACTAAAAAAAGCAAATAAAATTCTAAAAACCAATTTTTTAGTGTTGGAATTTGGAATTTGTAGTTTGGAATTTAAACCTTATTATGAAAAAAGATTTTTACGAAATACTAGGCATTTCAAAAAATGCTGACGCTGCTGAAATTAAAAAAGCTTACAGAAAAAGTGCTTTGAAATATCATCCGGATAAAAATCCAGGCGACAAAGAGGCAGAAGAAAACTTTAAATTAGCGGCAGAAGCTTATGAAGTACTAAGCGATCCGAATAAAAAAGCTAAATACGATCAATACGGACACCAGGCATTTGATGGTTCAGGTGGTTTTGGTGGTGGTCACGGTGGTATGAATATGGATGACATTTTCAGCCAGTTTGGTGACATTTTTGGTGGAGGATTTGGTGGTTTCGGAGGCGGAGGCGGAGGTCCTCGTCGTGCTAAAGGAAGCAATCTTCGAATCAAAGTAAAATTGACTTTGGAAGAAATTGCAAATGGTGTTGAGAAAAAAGTAAAAGTAAAACGTAAAGTTCAGGCTAAAGGTGTAACATACAAAACGTGTTCGACTTGTAACGGTCAAGGGCAGGTAATGCGTGTAACTAATACTATTTTAGGAAGAATGCAATCTGCGTCAACTTGTCCTACTTGTGGCGGTTCAGGTCAGATTTTAGATAAAAGACCTTCTGAAGCAGATGCACAAGGAATGGTTCAGGAAGATGAAACTGTATCAATCAAAATTCCTGCAGGAGTTGTTGATGGTATGCAATTGAAAGTTTCTAATAAAGGAAACGATGCTCCGGGAAATAGTATTCCTGGTGATTTAATTGTTGCTATCGAAGAATTAGAGCACGAATTTTTGAAACGTGAAGGCGAAAACATTCACTATGATTTATACATCAGTTTTCCGGAAGCAGTTTTGGGAGTTTCTAAAGACATCGAAGCAATCAACGGAAAAGTTCGTATTAAGTTAGAAGAAGGTATTCAATCCGGAAAAATCTTAAGATTAAAAGGAAAAGGAATTCCAAGTATCAACGGATACGGAAGTGGTGATTTACTAGTTCACGTAAATGTTTGGACTCCAAAAACACTAAATAAAGAGCAAAAACAATTTTTTGAAAATGCTCTAACGGACGAACACTTTGTGCCAAGTCCTGAAAAATCAGAAAAATCATTTTTCGAAAAAGTAAAAGATATGTTTTCATAAACAGAACTTTTTCTAAAATGTCTAAATAATAAAATTAAAAACCCATTCTAGTATAAATAGAATGGGTTTTTTGCATTAATAATGTAAAGTTTCGCTACGAATTATTTACTTTTACAGGCGCAATACCACAAAGGTCAAACTGACGCAGAAAATCTTAAAAATAGCATGAGCAACTTACTCGAAGTACATAAAGTCGTAAAACAATACGGTGATTATGTAGCGCTTAACGAAGTTTCATTAAATGTACCAAAAGGTAGTATTTATGGACTATTAGGTCCGAATGGAGCTGGAAAAACTTCCTTAATCCGAATTATAAATCAAATTACTTTGCCAGATAGTGGAGAAGTGATTTTAGACGGAGAAAAATTGCAGCCAAAACATGTGCAGACTATTGGTTATCTTCCTGAAGAAAGAGGATTATATACTTCAATGAAAGTAGGCGAGCAATGTTTGTATTTGGCACAAATGAAAGGACTTTCTAAAGCTGAAGCTAAAATACAACTAGAATATTGGTTTGATCGTTTAGGAATTCAGGGTTGGTGGAACAAGAAAATTCAGGAACTATCAAAAGGAATGGCGCAAAAGATTCAGTTTGTAGTTTGTGTATTGCATAAACCCAAATTGCTAATTTTTGATGAGCCTTTTTCAGGATTTGATCCTGTAAATGCAAATGTCATAAAAGATGAAATTTTGGCATTAAAAGAACAAGGCGCAACAATTATATTTTCGACTCATAGAATGGAAAGTGTTGAAGAACTTTGTGATCATATTGCTTTAATTCATAAATCGAATAAATTAATCGAAGGTAAGCTAAGTGATGTAAAGCGTCAATTTAGAACCAATAGTTTTGAAGTTGGAATTTTGACAAGCAACGTCGAAGGTTTGATGTATGATATCACACAAAAGTTTACCGTTTCTCCGGCAAATTTTAAATCGCTAAATGATGATTTGAAATTAGATATTCAGATAGGAAACGCAACGCCAAATGAGTTGTTGAATATATTGACTCAAAGAGGACAAGTAACACATTTTGTAGAAAAAATACCAAGTGTAAACGATATCTTTATTCAAACAGTAACTGAAAATAAAGTTTAGAGTTCAGATTTCGGATTTTAGAGTGAAAACCTAGAATCAAAAAATCTAAAGTCAACAATCTAAAATCTAAAATCAAGAAATGAGTATAATTTCATTAATTATAAAAAGAGAGTTTATTGCAAAAGTTCGCAATAAATCTTTTGTTGTCATGACTTTTTTAAGTCCGTTATTGTTTGTGGCAATTGCTGGATTTATTGGTTATTTGAGTTCGATGAAAGCCGAAACTAAACAAATTGCAATTCACGATGAAACTGGTTTGTTTGCAAATGATTTTATCAAACAAAATAAAAAAGAGGCAGAATTTAAATATCTGAATTTATCTGAAATTGATGTAAAAGCATTAAAAGACAGTATTACAAATGAAAGTTTTGACGGTTTAATTATTATTCCGAAAACAAATAATTTAAAAGATTTAGAAAGTAAAATTGAGTTTATTTCGAACAATAGTCCAAGTATTGTTTTTATCGAAAAAACACAAGATGTTATTGCCGAGAAAATTACCAAAATCAATTTAGAAGCAGCAAATCTAGATACTCTTGCAATACAAAAAGCACAATCTGCAGTTAATATTCATTTGGTAAAAGCTTCGGGAGAAGAAAGTCTAAAAGGATTAAATGAAATAAAAATTGGTATTGGCGGAGCATTTGGATATTTAATTATGATGTTCATTATCATTTACGGAAATATGGTAATGCGAAGCGTGATCGAAGAAAAAACAAACCGTATTATAGAAATCATTATTTCGTCAGTAAAACCATTTCAGTTGATGATTGGTAAAATTGTCGGAACTTCGCTTGCAGGATTATTGCAATTTATGATTTGGGCTATAATTGGTTTAGGATTAATGTTTGCAGCGTCGGCATTTTTTGGCGTAAATGTTGGTCCAACGGCAAGAATTTCACCGGAATTAATGCAAACAGCACAACACGAAATGTCGGGAACGGCACAAATGTATATTAGCGAATTATGGAATTTACCAATTGCAAGTATCTTAATTGGTTTTGTAATTTATTTCATCGGAGGATACTTTTTGTACAGTTCGTTTTATGCCGCAATTGGAGCAGCAGTTGACAATCAAACCGATTCACAACAGTTTCTTTTGCCTATTATTATGCCGCTTATTTTAAGTGTTTATATCGGATTTTTTACGGTTGTAAATGATCCACACGGAACAATTGCTGTAGTGTTTTCGATGATTCCGCTGACCTCGCCAATTGTTATGTTAATGCGACTTCCGTTTGGAGTGCCGTGGTGGCAAGTTGCGATTTCGGTATCATTATTGTTTGCTACCTTTTTCCTTGTTGTGTGGTTCGCTGCAAAAATCTACCGAATTGGTATTTTAATGTACGGCAAAAAACCAACCTGGAAAGAATTGTATAAATGGCTTAAATATTAATTTTTAAAGGTGCTAAGGTTCTGAGGAACTAAGTCGCTAAGGTTTTCTTTAGCTACTTAAAATAAAAACTCAGAACCTTAGCAGCTCAGAACCTTAGAACCTCAAAAAGAAATGAGTAAAATACTAATTATAGAAGACGAAGCATCGATCAGAAGAGTTTTGGTAAAAATTTTATCAGAAGAAAATGATACGTATCAGGTAGATGAAGCGGAAGATGGAGTTGCAGGTCTTGACAAAATAAAAAACAACGATTACGATTTGGTTTTGTGCGATATCAAAATGCCAAAAATGGACGGTGTTGAGGTTTTAGAGGAAGTAAAGAAAATAAAACCTGAAATTCCGATGGTCATGATTTCTGGTCACGGCGATATGGAAACAGCGATTCATACCATGCGTTTGGGAGCTTTTGATTATATCTCAAAACCACCAGATTTAAATCGTTTATTAAATACCGTTCGTAATGCTTTGGATAAAAAACAACTTGTAGTTGAGAATAAGATTCTAAAGAAAAAAGTTAGTAAAAACTACGAAATGGTAGGCGAGAGTGAAGCTATTAATCATATTAAAGTGATGATTGATAAAGTAGCTCAGACAGAAGCGAGAGTTTTGATTACGGGACCAAACGGAACCGGAAAAGAATTAGTAGCGCATCAATTACACGAAAAAAGTGAGCGTTCGAATTTTCCTTTAATAGAAGTAAACTGTGCTGCGATTCCGAGTGAATTGATCGAAAGTGAATTGTTTGGTCACGTAAAAGGTGCCTTTACATCAGCGGTTAAAGATCGTGCCGGAAAGTTTGAAGCGGCAGATAAAGGAACTATTTTCTTAGATGAAATTGGTGATATGAGTCTTTCGGCGCAAGCCAAAGTTTTACGAGCTTTACAAGAAAGTATGATTACGAGAGTTGGAGCTGAAAAAGATATCAAAGTTGATGTTCGCGTTGTGGCTGCAACCAATAAAGATTTAAAAGTTGAAATTGCCGAAGGTCGTTTCCGTGAAGATTTATACCATCGTTTGGCTGTGATTTTGATTAAAGTTCCGCCATTGAATGAAAGACGTGATGATATTCCGGCTTTGATTACGCATTTTACTGAGAAAATTGCTTCGGAACAAGGAAATGCTGTGAAAGTATTTTCGGCGCAAGCCATAAAATTATTACAAGAATACGATTGGACTGGGAATATCCGTGAACTTCGAAATGTTGTCGAAAGATTAATCATTTTAGGAGGAAGCGAAATTTCTGAAAATGACGTAAAAATGTTTGCAAGCAAATAGAATGCTTCGCGCAATAGGCTTTAAGCTCTAAGCTTTAGGCTCTTAAAAATTACAAATAATTTTTGCTTATGGCTTATAGCCTAAAGCTTAAAGCATAATAAAGATGAAACTAAAAAAAATAAACGAGAAGTTACAAGACGCTTTAATTGAAAATGGTTTAACAGAAGCAAATATCTTGCAGCAAGAAACTTTTTCGACAATAAAAAGTGGTGCAGATTGTATCATTCTTTCTCCTGCGGGAAGCGGAAAATCGACTACGATTGTGTTGAATGTAATTCAGCAATTGTCAGGGCATACAGAAGAATCGCCACGTGCTTTGATTTTTGTAGAAGACAAAACTAAAGTTTTGGAAATGGTTGAGCTTTTCGAAAAATATGGAAAGTATTCTAAGCTTGAAATTTATGGTGTGCATGACAAAGGCGACATGGATTATGATAAAAATTACATTTCGACAGGAATTGATGTTTTAATCGGAACGCCAAATAAATTGAGCGATATGTTTACTACAGCGGGTTACAATGTAAACCGTTTAAAAATGTTTATTATTGACGATGCAGATCCTATGTTGAAATTACGTCACGAAACTAAAATCATGCGTATTTCGAACAGTATCACAAAAACACAGCGTATTATTTTTGCTGAACAATTGACAGAACGTATCGAAATTTTGGCAGACAAAATGTTGTTGGAGCCTTATATATTTGATATGGATGAAGAAGGCGAAGAAGAACTTGATGAAGAAGAAGACGAAATTCAAGAGGAAGAGTAATTGAACAGTCACAGTATTCAGTTCAAAACTATAAACTGACACTGAATACTTAATTTTAATTTATGGAAATAATAAAGACATTTAAATTTTTAGCGATTGTTCTTTTAGCGTTTTTCGTTGTGATTTATGTTGTTATTGTTTCCTATGTCTATTTCAATCAGGTTGAAATGGTTTTCTTAGGTTCGAAACTTTCGAAAGACTATAAGTTTGATTATCAACAGAAATTTGAAGAATTGAACATTAAGTCTTTTGACGGCGCAAACCTAAACGGACTTTTGTTTAAAGCAGAAAATTCAAAAGGATTGGTTTTTTATCTTCATGGGAATGCCGGAACATTAGAAACCTGGGGGAAAATTGCAAAAGTTTATACCAATTTAGGATATGATATTTTTATCTTAGATTACAGAAGTTTTGGTAAAAGTGAAGGCGAAATTGAGAACGAAGAGCAGTTAAATAAAGATATTTCTATTGCATACAAAACATTAACGAAGCGATATCCTGAAAATAAAGTTATTATCGCGGGTTATTCAATTGGTTCCGGATTTGCTACTATTTTGGCGTCTGAGAATAATCCCAAAGCTTTGATTTTGCAATCTCCTTATTATAGTTTTACAGAATTGTCGAGTACCAAAGTACCGTTTTTTCCGGATTTCATGAAGAAATTCAGCTTAGAAACTTATGAGTATTTACCTAAAGTCAAGGCGCCAATTTATATTTTTCACGGAATGCAGGATCAATTGATTCCTTATGAAAATTCAATTCGGTTAAAAGAACTTTTGAAATATAAAGTTCATTTTTATCCGTTAAAAAATCAGGAACATAGTTTCATGAATGAAAACAGTGATTTTCAAAATCAACTCAAAATAATATTAGAATAACTATATAAAATAAAATGTCATGGGATTAATGAAAGTGTATTCAGGAAGTGAAGTTTTAGCACTTGCTTTACAAGAAAGATTAGAAGAAGCGGGAGTAGAAACAGTAAAAAAAGATAACATTCAATCTGCACGTTTAGGCGGTTATGGTGGATCTGATTTAGCGGTTGAAGTATTTATTCAGGAAACAGATTTTGCAAAAGCAAATCCGGTTATTGAAGAATTTAGAATGAGTATCTAAATAAAGTTTTCAGTTTTCAATCTCAGTTTTCAATAGTTACTGAGACTGAAAACTGCGACTGAAAAGTAAAAAACATGCAATATAAAATGTTAGTGCTCGACATGGATGATACCTTGTTGACAGACGATCATAAAATTTCGGAATTAAATAAAAAAGTAATTCTTGAAGCGCAGGCAAAAGGTGTTTATGTGGTTTTGGCTTCCGGCCGGCCGACATCTGCAATGACAGCTTATGCAAAAGAGTTAGAATTAGACTTGAATAATTCGTATATTATTTCGTTTAACGGAGCTATAATCAGTACTGTAAAAGATGATATTGTACTATTTGAACAAAGTTTAACGCCGGAGCAAATTCATGATTTATACGATTATAGTATAAAAATGAAAACTCATATTATCACTTATATCGATGGTGAAATTGTAAGTGAAACCGATTCTGAGTATATCGAAATAGAAAAAGATATTACCGGATTGCCACATAATAAAGTACCAAGTTTTAAAGATGCAGTTACTAAGCCTGCAGTGAAATGTATTTTATTGGCAGAACCTTCTTATTTAAAAGAATTAGAAAAAGATCTAAAATTGGCAATGCCGAATTTGAGTATTGCAATGTCAAAACCTTTTTTCTTAGAAGCAGCACAAAAGGGTATTGATAAAGCAGCTAGTTTAAAACTTTTGGCTGAAAAGCTAAATATTCACCAAAGTGAAATTATTGCCGTAGGAAACGCAGGAAATGATTTAACCATGATTGAATATGCCGGACTTGGAGTTTGGGTTGATAATGTAACGCCTGAGTTGCGTGACAGAGCCGATGTAATTGTTGCTTCAAATAATGATAATGGAGTTGCTGAGGTTGTAGAACGCTATATTTTGAACTAAATATTTTTTGATGAAAGAGCCAATAGAAACAGAGCGATTACTTTTGAGGGAATTACAGTTTTCTGATGTTGATGGAATTTTTGAATTAGAATCTAATCCAAACGTGCATTTATATGTTGGCAATAAACCTATTACTCATATTGACCAAAGTCGCGCTTATATCGAATTTATTCATAAGCAATATAAAGATTTTGGAACTGGTCGTTGGGCTGTTATTCTTAAAGAAACCAATGAGTTTATTGGCTGGTCCGGAATTAAGTTTATTACAAATGAAATCAATAGTCATAAAGATTTTTATGAAATTGGATATCGTTTCATCGAAAAACATTGGGGAAAAGGATATGCCACTGAAGCCGGAAAAGCTTTTGTAGATTATGCGTTTAATGTAATGAAAGTTGATGCATTGTATGCTTATGCAGATGCAGGAAACGAAAATTCAAGAAGAATTCTGGAAAAACTAGGTTTACGTTATGTAAATTCTTTTGAATATGAAGAAGAATTGGAAGTTTGGTATGAATTGAAAAATCCAAACTTATAGAATCCTAAGAAATGCGTTCCAAATCTTTGTAAACTTAACTCATTTAAGATTTACAAAGATTTGGAAAACAACTCGAAGTTTTTAATACTTAAAAATAATCTGAGTATTAAATATTATTTTTTAGCTACAGAAACAAAATATTTATTTCCGTCACCCATTGTAAGTTTTACACGCTCATCGCAAAGATCGATTGCAAAGTTCACACTTTCGTAACAGCTGCAAGTAGTATTTTTGTCTTTTGACATTTCAGTTTTACAATTGTTATTTTTAAAAGTAGCCAATTGTGGAGTGTACAAACTTACTAAATCTGTAGAAGCTGTCACTAATGAAATGATACTTGCCGAATTATTATTAGTAATTCTGTAAACAATTCTATCAGTATAATTTACCTCGTTTACTGTTACTTTACGAATATAAGTATAAGCTGTTGATCCTTCACTAGGTTCTTTTACTTCAAATTTAAATCCAACCGCACGAATTGCAATATCAAATTGTGATTGAGAGTTTAAGCTCGCCCAATTTGTCAATGTGCTAATAGATGGAAATGGATTAGCAGGAGCCGGAGCAGCAGTTTGCGCCTGAGAGCTAAATAAGGTTAAGAACATCAAGCAGATTGTGGGTAAAAATGCTTTCATATGGAGTTTTAATTTATAATTTTTGCCTACTCTTTCTGGTTTTCGGCTTACCCATTTTTTATAATAACAAAGCAACAACATAACGGGGGAAAATCAAAATTGTTATGAGCAAATTATTATTTAAATAATATAATTTTAGTTAACCTTTTTTTAGAGAAGTGAAATTACTTCGAAAAACTAACTTAGCAAAGTTAAATGTAAGAAAATTTGAATTTAATTCTTAAAAAAACGCATTTAATCGATATTATTTGCGTTTAATCGATGTTTTGTCATTTTATTCTTATTGAAATTTAAAGTCAATTTTTTACAGATAAATTTTATGCACAAATATTTTGGTTTAATTTATAGACCTCTAAATATTGGTTTGTTGCAAAATGTTGATATATAGTGTATTATTGATTTTATTTTAAAGAATATTGTACGTAAATTTGCAAACTCTTCAAAAGAGATGTAAATATAATATCTTACTACTTAAAATGTAGTTTATTCCCATGGAAAATAGAAAAAAAGTTGCCTTTTATACGCTTGGTTGCAAATTGAATTTCTCAGAGACTTCTACAATTGCCAGAAACTTCAATGACGAAGGTTTTGATCGCGTTGATTTTGAAGAAGTAGCTGATATTTATGTCATCAATACCTGTTCAGTTACAGAGAATGCTGATAAACAATTTAAGCAAGTCGTAAAAAAAGCAATGAAACTTAATGATAAAGCTTTTGTCGCTGCCGTAGGTTGTTATGCACAATTGAAACCTGAGGAATTGGCAGCAGTTGATGGTGTTGATTTAGTTTTGGGCGCGACAGAAAAGTTTAAAATTACCGATTATATTAATGACTTAAGCAAAAACGATATGGGTGAAGTTCATTCATGCGAAATAGCTGAAGCTGATTTCTACGTTGGTAGTTATTCTATTGGAGACAGAACTCGTGCTTTCCTGAAAGTTCAGGATGGTTGTGATTATAAATGTACGTATTGTACGATTCCGTTAGCGAGAGGAATTTCGAGAAGTGATGCATTAGAAAATGTATTGCAAAATGCCAAAGAAATTTCAGCGCAAAACATCAAAGAAATTGTTTTGACTGGAGTAAATATCGGTGATTACGGAAAAGGAGAATTCGGAAATAAAAAACACGAACATACATTTCTTGATTTAGTTCAGGCTTTGGATAAAGTGGAAGGAATTGAGCGTTTAAGAATTTCATCAATCGAACCAAATTTATTGAAGAATGAAACGATTGAGTTTGTTTCTAAAAGCAGAACTTTTGTACCTCATTTTCATATTCCGTTGCAATCCGGAAGTAACGATATTTTGAAATTAATGAAACGCCGTTATTTGCGTGAAGTTTATACAGAAAGAGTAAACAAGATTCGCGAAGTAATGCCACACGCTTGTATTGGTGTTGATGTTATTGTTGGTTTTCCTGGTGAAACAGACGAACACTTTTTAGAAACGTATCATTTCCTGAATGAAATGGATATTTCTTATTTGCACGTTTTCACTTATTCAGAAAGAGATAATACAGAAGCTGCAAATATGTCGGGAGTTGTTCCAGCAAATGTAAGAGCAAAACGTAGTAAAATGTTACGTGGATTATCCGTTAAAAAACGTCGTGCTTTTTACGAAAGTCAATTAGGATCTAACAGAACGGTTTTATTCGAAAGTGAAAATAAAGAAGGATACATTCATGGTTTTACCGAAAATTACGTAAAAGTAAAAACACCTTGGAATCCTGAATTGGTAAATACATTACAAGAAATCAACTTAACAAAAATCGACGAAGACGGAAGCGTTCGTTTAGAGTTTTTGAACAAATTAGCTGAGGCTTAAAACACATATTTTGTCATTGCGAGGAACGAAGTAATCTCACTAACAATTAGCAAGATGATTCGAAGAATTTGTCATTTCGACGAAGGAGAAATCTCCGCGAGAAACTCGACAAAGATTGGATTCTCGTTGCGGAGTTACTTGTGGAGATTTCTCCTTCGTCGAAATGACAAAAAAGCTCCAAAACTCTTATTTAGTAAAGAGTTTTGGAGCTTTTTTTTTGAATAAAAAATATTTATTTCTGATCTTCAGGAATCACCAATTTCAAAGAATTAATATAATCCGTATCAAATTCAATAACTCGTATCTTTTGTGGATTAAAACTCAATTCTCCCCCAAACTGACCTCTTATGTCTAGAAAATCAATTGTAAGTTCTTCTTCGTTCAGTTCAATTAGTTTTCCTAAATAAGCTGATTTTGCTGATTTCTTTGAGATTTGAAAAATCCCATATTTATTATTTACATAATTCAGAATTGAACTCAAATCCCGAATCGGAATAATATCTTCTGCATTTGTTTTTAAACCTTTCAAGCGAATTACTTTTTCAGTAAATTCAAGATCCTGATCTCTATGAACCGCTTCGATATTTTTGTTTTTAAGAATCACAAAACCGTCAAGAATAAAATCCTCGGGATTGTTTCGTAGTAAAATCCAATCATCAGAATAATCAATAAGAAATCCAGTAAAAAGTTCTTTTTTATCCGTGAATTCTATTGAAATTAATTGTCTTAGATATTGTTCCATTTGGTGTTTGTTTAAGGCGTTTAAAATCTTTGTCAAAGTTTTAAACTTTGACAAAGATGGTCAGTTTTGAAAGTCTCAATATTTTAAAAAATTGAAATTTATGTTTTTTAAGGATTTGTAGACCAGATACTGCTGTTTTTTATAAAAACTCTGCGGTTTAATTTAAGTTGCGCAACGATCAATTCGGCTACATCTTCAGATTGCATTACTTTTTCAGGATTTCCATCGGTTAATTTTAATTCGATAGCAAGATCAGTTGCAACCGTACTTGGCGTTAAAGCCGTAACACGAATGTTATGCTTTCTCATTTCGTGCATCAAAGAATCAGTTAATCCAAGAACAGCAAATTTTGACGCACTATAAGCACTTGTCAAAGCATTTCCGTTTAATCCTGCAGTCGAAGAAATATTGATAATATCACCTGTTTTTCTTTCGATCATATTAGGGATAACGGCGCGAGTTGTATAGTAAGTTCCCATTAGGTTAACCTGAATGATTTTTTCCCAAGCTGAGGGTTCTAATTCTAGAAAATTTCCAAAAGTACCAATTCCGGCATTATTGATTAAAATATCTATATGTCCAAATTCGGCTAAAGCCTTTTCTACAGCACTATTTATAGAATTAATATCGGAAACATCAGCAGTTAAAGCCAATGATTTAACACCAAGTTTAGATGTCTCAATTGCTAGTTGATCAATGTCAGTTTGAGTTCTTGCAACCAAAATCACGTTTACACCTTCTTCTGCCAATGCAATGGCGATAGCTTTTCCAATTCCTTTTCCAGCACCGGTAATTAGTGCATTTTTATTTTTTAAGTCTGTCATGATTTGTTTTTTAGAAATGCAAAAAGCATCATTTTAGTAACACAAAAATACAGTTTTTGCTTCCTAAAACGATGCTTTCAGTTGTTTTCTTAATCTAAGTTTAACAAACTTTTTTATTCTTTCAAAACTATATTGCCGATTGAACAAGACGAATAAATTCGGCTTTATAACCTTCAGAATCTTTTGATAATCCTTGTTTGGCTAATTTTAAAATATCGTCAGAAGATTTATTCGAAATAAGTTTTGAATCTCTTAATTTCAATCCAAACCACGCAACAGCAGTACTAAATTTAAAATCATCCGAAGCTTTGTTTAAAGCAACCGCTTTGTTCTCAATTACGTTTACCATTTCGATACTTTTATCGCCGTCAGGTTTTTTGTAACGGAATTTTATTGTTGCTAGTTCATTACTATAATTATTTCCTGTTTCCTGTACTTTAGTATATTTTAAAGCATCAGGTTGTTGGTTTAGATAATCACTTTCAACTCCCGCCGGAATAATTTCATATAAAGCCGTCACAGTATGATTACTTCCTAATTCCCCAGCGTCAATTGCATCGTTTTTAAAATCTTCCGGACGCAATTTTCGGTTTTCATATCCAATTAAACGATACGCCTGAACTTGTTTCGGATTAAATTCTATCTGGATTTTCACATCTTTCGCAATAGCAAACATCGAGCCTTTGAATTCTTTTCCTAAAAAACGATTTGCTTCCTGAATATTATCAATATAAGCATAGTTTCCGTTTCCTTTATCGGCCAATGTTTCCATTTTGCTGTCTTTATAATTTCCCATTCCATAACCCAGACAAGTTAAGAAAACGCCTGTTTTTCTTTTTTGTTCAATCAATTTCTCCATGTCAGAATTTGAAGAACTTCCAACATTAAAATCACCATCAGTTGCCAGAATTACTCTGTTGTTTCCACCTTTAATAAAATTTTCGGTAGCAACTTTGTAAGCTAATTCAATTCCTTCTCCACCTGCAGTACTTCCGCCGGCTTCTAAGTTTTCTAAAGCATCAATTATAGTTTCTTTCTCATCTCCGGAAGTTGGAGACAAAACCATTCCGGCTGCTCCGGCATAAACAACGATGGCAACATTATCTTTTGCTCTTAATTCGTTTACCAGAATTTTCATGGATTGTATCAATAATGGCAGTTTATTATCGTCTCCCATAGAACCGGAAACATCAATTAAGAAAACCATATTTGAAGCCGGTAAATTCTCTGTAGCAATATTTTTTCCTTGTAAACCAATTCTAAGAATCTGATTTTTTGTGTTCCAAGGAGAATCACTTAACTCAGTATTGATCGAAAAAGGATGCTGATTTTTTGGCTGCGGATAATTGTATTTAAAGAAATTTACCATTTCTTCAACACGAACGGCATCTTTAGGAACCGCTTGTCCATTATTGATAAAACGTCTGATATTAGTATAAGAAGCATTATCAACATCGATCGAAAAAGTAGAAAGAGGTGCCGTTTTTGGGCTTTCGAATGCATTTTCTACAAAAGCATCATAATCTTCCTGATTTGTCACAACAGGTTTATTAGGATGAAGAATATTCAATTTGGCATCAAGTTCTGTCTCCGTAAGATTTTTATAAATTCCGCTTTTAGTTTCTAGAATAACAACACCATTTGAAGCTTTATTTCCATAAACAGCTGTTGCATCTTTATCTTTTAAAACTTTTACATCCTGAACATCATTCGGATTAATTTTAGCAAATTGTTCTGCATTAACAGGAATTCCATCCAGAATATACAAAGGTTCATTTTTAGCTAAAATTGGCGCTGTGCCTCTAATTGCTTCATTTTGATTTGAATCATATTGAACATATCCGGATGAAACTGCAACTCCGGCAACTCTGCCCTGAATCATTACACTAGAAGCTTGGACTGATCTCTTTTTTTTGGAACCACCATAAGCTGTAACAACAACTTCTTGCAGCGATTGATTGTGTTCTTGTAATACAACGTCGATAATATTTTTGTCACCAACAGTTTCTGTATGAGATTTATATCCAATAAAGTTGAACAATAAAACGTCGCCTTTTTGAGCTTGAATACTATATTTTCCGTCAAAATCCGTAGTAGCTACTTTTTTTGTTTTCTGAATCTGTACGTTTACGCCAGGAAGTGCTTGACCACTTTTATCAGAAATCGTTCCTGTAATTGTTTTTTCCTGTGCTGTAACTACGAAACATATAAGCATAGAAAGGGCTAATGAAATAAGTTTTACGTTTTTCATGATAGTAATTTTTAGATTAAAAAAATGTTTTTTTGCTAGTTTTTAGCGGCTGGTTTTCCTGTTTTAGTAGTAATAATTACAACTCCTTTTTTGCCTTTTTCGCCATATTTTGATGTAGCTTCCAGATCTTGAAGTACAGTTATGGTTTTGATTTCTTGTTTGTTCAAAGGAGCGTAAGGACTTGTTGGATTTGTACCAAATAAATCATTTTCTGAATAATACATTCCATCAATAATATACAAAGGCTGATCTAATACCACTAGAGAATCTACATTTTCCGGTTGTAAATTTGGAAGTTCTCTTTGCATCATTTTATCTCTTTTCTCATCGTCGCTATGAGACATTGCAGTGCCGTTTAAAACAATTAATGGTGCACTTTTTTTAGCCATTGGAGCATGTGCTTCTGCTGCGTAAGCAACTTTAGCAGATTCTCTTTGTACGCTTCTTCCATATCCCAGGTTTTGTACATCTTTATCTCTTGCTTTTTCAACAGTGCTTTCTTCGTCCATATCAGTAAAACCGGATTGTACAGATATTGGCGCAGCAATCTGACCCGCAACAGGCACAGCAATTGATTCTGCAGCAACAGCATTTTCAGCTGAGATATGAACTTCTTGTAAAGCTACTTGTGGTTGTACTTTAATTTGTTGATCTATAATTTTTGCAGCTTCTACTTTTGGAATTATTGGAGAATCTGTAGCACCAACAGCTTTATTCTTTTCTAAAACAGGATTCTCAATTGTTTCTTTTTGATCTTCATTTATCACAACTTTTGGAGTTTGAGTCGTTGTGATTTTATCCGATTTTAGAAACTGAGCGCCTAAAGAGATTAATAATAATAGTGAAGCTGCAATTGCAATTTTTTTCCATAGCGAAATTGCTTTTTTATCTTCTTTTTTGTCCAGTTTGTCTTCCAGACGCGACCAGACTTTTTCCATTCCTGGAAAATCTTTTGATTCCGCGTTGTGTGCGGCATCTTTAAATTTATCGAATATTTTATCTTGATTGTCCATGACTACTTTGCTTTTTGATAATACAATTTATTTACTAAATCCTTTAGCTTGGTTTTTGCAGCATTCAATTGTGATTTCGATGTGCCTTCGGAAATGTTTAGCATTGCAGCTATTTCTTTATGTCCAAAACCTTCTATAACAAAAAGGTTAAAAACAGTTTTACAGCCGTCCGGAATATGGTTTAGTAAATTCAGTAAATCTTCTTCTTCCAAAGCGTTAACTTCTTCTGTAAAAGGTTGTGCAAGCATTTTGACATCATCAAGATACATGTTGAAATTTGTGTTTTTCTTGATTGTTGCCAAACAATGATTGACAGTTATTTTTCGTGCCCAAGCTTCAAAAGCCAGAACTTCTTTCAGTTGTTCCAGTTTTGTGAATATGGTGTAGAAAGCGTCAGCCATAGCTTCTTCTATTTCTTCTTCCTTTTTGAGGTATCGTTTGCAAACGCGATACAATTTTGGAGCCATATGCTCATAAACCTGACGCTGAGCATCTCGGTTCATTTTCTTGCAGTTAGAAATTAGCGTTTCGTTTATCACAATTGTTGTCTTTATACTAAAGAGGGATGAAAAATCAAAAAGGTTGGGACGATGATGAAAAAAAGTTTTTTTTTAAGGTTCAGAGATACAAAGATACAAAGGTTCAAAGGTTTTTTGTAGAGGCGCACAGCAGTGCGTCTTTTGTTCAGTATATTTTAATTTGTATTTTCTTTGCGGGAGACGCACTGTTGTGCGCCTCTACATATATAGGAATGAATATATCTTCCTTTATTATAATTAATTGATGTACTTTATTCTCCTAAACAAACATCGTTATAGAATTCTACAATTTCATTAATTTGATTGTAACCAAATTTATTATCTTTTATTCTTTTGACTAAAGAATCGCAGTCAGCAAAAAAACTTGTTGTCGTTTTTTTCCAATTCGAAAGAATTCCGGAATTTATATAAGTTGGATATTGGTCTTTTTTTCTTTTTACATAGAATAATTCTCGATATTGTTCTGTTCGATAAGCATAACTATTTATGTTATTTGTGCCATGAGTTGATGTTGCAGTTTTCTTTGTAATATTGGGATCTGTAAAAATCTGTGTTTTTTCCTCTTTATAAAGACAAACATTACCTTCTACAATTAGTTCAAGTAATTTTGGGTCACCAGAAGCGTTTAGTTTAACATATTCATAGGTTTGTACAATATCAAGTCCTATGAATTTGATTTTACTCACATTTTCATGATCCCAAGTATCAGCTTTATCATCAGCAGAAATTTTAAATTTTATTTTATCATTTTTTATGGAGGCAAAACCTTCAATTGAATCTCCGTCTTTAAAATAAATTATAGCATCCTGAGTTTGAGAATAACATTTAAAGCTTAAAAAGAATAAGAGGATTATTATGCTTTTGTAGAATTGTTTCATAAAATGCGATTAATTTTTATTTGCTGTAGTTTGATACCATTTCTCAATCTTTCTAATAGATTCTTCGTCTGTTTTGGGATTACAATTCGAACCGAGATTAATTTTTGTATTTGAGATATAAGAGTTTAAAAAAATTATTGCAAAACCTCCAACTTCACCATTATCCGTTAAAAGAGTTGAAGAAAATACATTCATATATCCGCAACATTTTTCTTTAGATCTCATAATAGAGATTAAATAAGGTACGTCATTTGACTTTACCCAATTATCTGGAAAATCTCCACTCATTGATATACTATTTATTGGGGTTTTATTATATCTCTCTTTAAAAAGTGTGATAAAGGATTTTGGGTTTAGATCTTTTATATCTATAGTTTTAGAGTAGTCTATTTTTGTTCTGTTTATTTTAAAATCATAAAATAAATAACCACCAATCAAAAGAATGGAAACTATTAGTAATGAAAGAATTGTTTTTTTCATGGAAGTTAGTTTTACTTAATTGGTAAACTCAATTTAAAAATCTATTGCTTCTCGTAACTATTAATTGTGTAAATTTTTCCTCCATTTAAAGTGAAGTCAGCTAGATTTTGTTCTTTAATTTCTTCTAATTTCGTTTTGCATTCAGGGCATTTTTTGAAAATTTTATTATTTTCATCGCTATGGTTTTTCAAAAAAATCAAATTTTCTCTATTTATGAGAAGTTTTAATCGATTGCTGATTTCATTTTCATTTAAATTATTGTAATTCTGAAATTCATGTAACGTGAGTTTGGTAATAAATAACTCTTTTTTTGCTACTTCAAAAACTCCAATTATTCCAAGGAAATTCATTGCCCAGGAACTTCCGATTATTTTAAAGCATAAAGTTTCTAAATTGCAATTGAAGCACTTAAGATCTATAACGGTTCCGCTAGATATATCTTCATTATTAAAATAAAATTCCATCTAATTTAAATGTGTTTTTCTAAAATTGAAAAGAAATCCTGTTCAAACTCTATATCTGATTCTTCATTTTTTATTCTGAAAGTGCTAATTTCTGGGATTATTCCAATTGAAAAGTCTTCTAAATCAGCCCTTTTTAAAATCAAATTATAAATAGGCATTGACATTGTTACAAATTTTTTGCTGTCATTTTCTTTAAAACTAAATTCTTTTAAAATAGCAATAATTTTAATTTTGTTATCTGTCTCAAGTAGAATTTCTTTTGGATTGACAACATCATATTTATTAATAATTAATTGTGTGATTTTATTTATATCAATTAATTTTTTCGACTCTAAAAAATCGAATAATAATATTCCCATCCTTTTTTGATTTCTTTTATTAAACTATTTAAGAGGTAAACTCAATTTAAAAATCTTAGTTTCTAACAATTCAGTATCATTATCTTCACATAATAAAAACTCAATTTTATCACTTGATTTTTTGTAGAAAGTCAAACCTTCAAATTTATTGGTTGAAGTTATTTTTTGAGTGAAATCTATTTTCATAGTTTTAAGATCGATTCGGCCAGTGAAACTGCCAAGGATTTCGCCATCGTCGTAGGTTGATTTGGTGTCTTCGGTGGTTGAAAGGAAATAGATTTTGTCTTCGACCAAAATTGCATCAGTAAAACTGGAACGGATTCCTTTTATTTTCGGAAGTTTATAATTGGTTGCAACCAATGCAAATTCTTCTCCCAGACTTTTAGCGTGAATCGTGAAAATCTTGTTTTTGTTAGAAATTCCATTTCCGCGATTGAATAAATACCAATTTTCTCCATCGAAAATTGCGCCTTCAAGATTAAAATCTTCCGGTTTTATTTCACCAAAACTTTGCATTAAGCCGTATAAATCGACCAAATTGTTCTTTTGTAAAACAGATTTGTTTTTAAGATCAAACTCAATCATTTTGTTTCGGTTTTCGGTCGAACCAGAACCAAAAACATATAATGTATCATTGTGATGTGTTAGCGATTCAAAATCAGGTTTTAAGTTTTTGGGAATGTTTTGCGTTGGATTATCAATTAAAGGATGTTGGTTTAATTGCTGATTTTGCATGTTGTATTCGTATAAATATCCGCTATTGTCGCCAATAATATATAATGAATTGTTATTTAAAAATAATCCTGATGCTGAACCGATTCCGATGATTTGAAATAATATTTCTAAGGTGAATTTTTCCATGAATGTTTTATTTGAGAAGGCTTATTTTGTTTCTAAATTCTTCTATTTCTGATTTACTTTTTATTTTTAATATTTTGACAAGTTCAAAAAAATCTATTTTCTCTTTAGCGTAATAACAAAAGAGTTCTTCTTCGACCTTTTCCATATCATATTCGTTGTACAATTCAAAATTACAAGATTTTGTTATTCCTGAATTAAGTCTTAGCATTATTTGATTATTGATTCCATTTGATAACGAAGAATCAAAACCTGATAAAGGATTTCGTTTTCCGTAATAATCATTATTTGAGATCTCAATTGATTTGATTTCGTCTATTTTAAATTTCTCCTGATCTATAATAATATGATCATCGTGAAATTCCAGAAAGCCACTATATTCTCCATTTATCGATTTAGTTCTTGTTAATCCAATTGTTTTTAAGATAAATCCAAGGATGAAAAGTCCAAGTATTGATTTCATAATTATATCTTCAAATAATCCTTTTTCGGGATTAAAAAAGGTCTGTTTTGTAAGATATATTATAGATAAGGAAAGTGTAGCTGTAAATATTATTAAAGTAGTACTCCAATGGATTTTTTTTGATTTTTTGTAAATGTTGAATTGCTGCATTTCTTGATTAAAGGAAATTTATTTTGAAAACAAATGCCTAGCCCTGATAGTAATGAAAATACTTTGAGAAGAAATTGCGATTTTTTCCTGACAGAACAAAGCGACTCCCGACGTTTCGGGATAAGCTCTTGGTATGTTTTGGAAAAATACAATTTATCAAAAAAGTATTGTAATGAATAGCAGGAATATGCTTCGTAAAATTAGTATATTTATAATTATAAAAATGAAGATATATGAAATCAATAGATCCGAAAGATTTTAAAGTTACAGATAAAATAAAGTTATCAAAGATTCCGACTTTGCTGGATATCGATGCTGATAGTGACGAAAAAGAAGCGAAACTGGATAAAGTGCAGGCAAAACTGAGCAATTTGCAAGATGTAATGTATGCACATAATAAATATAGTGTTTTGATTTGCCTGCAAGGAATGGACACTTCGGGAAAGGATAGTTTAATCAGGGAAGTTTTTAAGGAATTTAATCCGCGTGGTGTTGTGGTGCATAGTTTTAAAACGCCAAATTCGACGGAACTGGAACATGATTATTTATGGAGACATTATATTGCGTTGCCGGAAAAAGGGAAGTTTGCCATTTTTAATCGTACGCATTATGAGAATGTTCTGGTAACTCGTGTACATCCGGAATATATTTTGGGGGAGAATTTGCCGGGAATTAATTCGGTTGATGATATTACACCAAAATTTTGGGAAGACAGAATTAAGCAAATCAATAATTTCGAAAAGCATATTTCGCAAAACGGAACCATCGTACTTAAATTCTATTTGCATTTGAGTAAAGAAGAACAAAGAGAACGTTTATTACGCCGTTTAGAAGAAGGAAAACACAACTGGAAGTTTTCGCCAGGAGATTTGAAAGAACGCGAACACTGGAAAGAATATCAGGAATATTATGAAGAGGCAATAAACAAAACTTCGACAGATTATGCGCCGTGGTATGTCGTTCCTGCTGATGATAAAGAAATGGCACGATATATTGTAGCCAAAATTATCTGGGAAGAAATGCAAAAGCATACGGATATTAAGGAACCGGAATTGGACGAGAAGATTAAAGCCAATATCGAAATCTATAAACAACAATTGAAAAAAGAGCCTTAAAGTAAGGCTCTTTTTTTATGTAATAGTTTTATAATAGCTTCTTAATCCTGAATAAAAGAAAAATTTGCTTCATCATAAAATGCAGGGTTTGATATGGATGATACTCGAACTTTGCAATTCCCTGAGGAGCAGGTAATATTTACTACGCCAATATTTGGAGTTGTAAGGGTGTATGCTAATTGTCCTTCGTAAAACATTTCTACTTTGACATTCTTTTCTGAAATGAAAGAAGGTCTCCAATATAATTGGATAGTATTTGATCCATAAATTATAGATTCACCTTCGACTGGCGAGAAAATAAGATCATTCATAGAATAGTTATCCGGGAAAAGATATTTGAAAGCAAAAATATCCAGACTCGAAAATACATTTGTTAAAGGTGCACTTGTATTCATTACAGAACTAAAGTCTTGGTTACTTCCAAATCCTGATGGTGTGTTTGGAATAACATTATATCCCGATGCATTAGTTGATTCTCCAAAATAAGCTCCATTTGTATGTTGAAATCCTATAGTATGACCAAGTTCATGCTTTAGAACATGTATTTTTTCTGTTTCAGTAAAAGGGATATCATTACGAGCATCAAGATTTATAGCTATTTGAGATCCTGGAGCTTCGCCTGACGGCAAAAATGCTGCAGCTGCAACGCTATTTGGAAGTATACCTTCGTCTGCACCAATTAAAATATTACAAATTGGGTTTGTTGTTAATATAAAATTTACTCTACAGCCCTGGATTGCACTCCAATCACTTAACGCAGTAGCTATCGCTGATCTCCAATCGTCAGGTCCTGAAGTAGGTATTGATGAATCAATTCTTACTGTTATGTTAGTAACAGCACTCATACTGGCTAATTGGTTGGCGTGAGCCTGAGCTGGTTTTGAAGTGTTATTGGATTTGGTTTTGTAAAAAAACATATCATCTTCAACTAAATAGTATTTATCGATGTCTTTAATGTTTTCTAATTTGTAACCTCTGTTAAGTAATTCAATAATTACAGGATCATTTTTGTCGACAGTCAATGAAGAAGTTTTAGAATTTGGATTTTCTGTTGTTGGAGATTCAGTATCACAACTAACAATTGTCATACATGTGCATGTTAAAATAACTGCAGATGCTAATTTTAAATAATTTGTTTTCATAGTGTTTTAATAAGAATTTTTTTGTCAAACTTATATCAAAAACATATTTATTTTGTTAAGTAAATATTTACAAATTGTGATTAAAAAAATTCTATTCTGAAAGCAGCAATTTTTAATTTTTTAAAAAGAGTAATGTTAACAAGCAATAACTATAAGTTGGGTGGCTTAAATTAATGTTCTTTTTTTTGGCTTATGTTAATCGTATTTTATGAATGTTTTGTAGTACTAAATTAATGTTAATTTTTTTGAGGTTTAAATCTGCTTTTTTAACAGACTCTTGTTTTTTTGATAATATCAAAGTGATTTTAAATTAAAGTGTAGGGGGTTACTTTGTAAAAAAATAAAATTAAACATTAAAGCGAGATGAAAAGAATTATTTTACCCCTTATTATTCTTGGATCGTTGATTACTTCATGTAATAACGACTCTAAAGATCAGGAAGAAGCAACAACGAGTGTTGTATTAAAAGACCAATCTGTAACGCCAAGTTTATTGAAGGCACAGGCAGGTTTTGAAAATCTGAAAATCTATTCTCTTTTTAGTTCAGATGATGTTTTTGCAGACAGCCCTAAATTTATTTTTGGAGGTTCCGCTGATGGTTCCGGTTTGTTAAAAAATGGTGACGGAACTTTTACTTTTTTAGTAAACAATGAAGACAATTTTTCGGTTTCAAGAATTACATTAGACAAAACATTCAAACCTACTAAAGGAGAATATTTGTTAAATTCTAGTGGAGGAACATGGAGACTTTGTGGTGCTACAATGGCAACACAAGCTGAGCATGGTTTTGGACCTGTTTATTTGACTTGTGGAGAGTCTGGAGAAGAGTCTCGTACACATGCTTTAGATCCTTACGGAAGTGCTGGTTCTGCATCTGTATCTAAAGAATTGGCTGGTTTTGGTCGTTTAAGCGCTGAAAATGCTTTGCCATTACGTACTTCTGCTTATAAAGGAAAGACTGTAGTTGTAATTGGTGATGATGATTCTGGAACTTATGGAGGTCAGGTTTTTATGTATGTATCTAATACTGTTGGTGATTTAGCGAATGGTTCTTTATACATGTTAAAAAGAAATGACGACAATCAAAGAGAAAAAGATATGGAAACAGGTAAAACTTATCCTGTATCTTTTGTGAAAATCGAAGATCATAAAACTTTAACTGGTGCTCAAATCAATGCGTCGGTAAATACTTTGAAAGCAATTAAATTTGGTCGTGTAGAAGATTTAGATTACCGTAAAGGTGGTGACACTGCAGATCGTGAATTGTATTTTAATGCAACCGGACAAGATATAACAGGAACTAATGCTGATGGTTCAAGAACTAAATATGGTAGAGTTTACAGATTAAAGCTTGATGCGGCTGATCCGTTAAAAGGAACTTTAGAAGTTATTCTTGACGGAGATAACCGTTCTGGAATTGCTGGTAAATTTCAAAATCCGGATAATATTTGTGTGACTAAAAACTATGTTTACGTTGAGGAAGATGCTAACGGATACGGAGACGAAACTCACGATGCTTATATTTATCAATATAATATTGCTACAAAAGAATTAAAAGTTGTAGTAGAATTAGATCACCGTCGTACAGCTGCAGATGCTGCAAAATACAATGTAGTTTCATCAGGTGTGCCAGATCCAAGTAAAAAAGGAGTTTGGGAATATGGAGCTTTAATTGATGTTTCTGAACAATTGGGTATTCCTGACACTTTTATGTTAAGTGTACAACCTCACTCTTGGACAGGAGCAAAATACAAAAGTCCTGACGGAGGTACAAATCGTCCTAAAGAAGAACAAGCAAGTCAAATCGTAGTAATTAAAGGTTTAGCAAGATAAATTTTTAAAATAGTACAAAACAGTATTCCACTACTTCAGTTTGAGGTAGTGGTTTCTGTTTTTCTAAATATTCCTCTTTTAATCGGTATTAAATCATGAAAAAAATATATTGTTTGTTGTTCTTGGTAACATTTGTTGCTTGTCAGAAAAAAAACAAACATCAGGAAGTAAATGAATTGTTTCAGTCAGATATTACTTTATTGATCGAAAAAGTCGCCAAACTTAAATATTCGGTACAAGAAGATTCTACCGAAGCACAGATTCAGAGACAATTTCTGGAAGCACATCAGAATTATAAAAAGGTCGAAATGATAAGTGAGTATTATTCGCCCGCAGTTTCTAAATCGATTAACGGACCAGCAATACCGGAGTTCGAAGAAAATGATAAAGTGACCGTTCAGGCCGAAGGTTTTCAGGTTATTGAGGAATTGCTTTTTCCGAAATATAACAGAGCAACCAAAAAAGAACTACTTCAGGAATTAGGGGTTTTATCGGCAAATTTAACTCGGTTAGAAAAAGTATCAAGTTCTAATGAATTGACAGATGCACACGTTTTTGATGCCATGCGATTAGAAGTTTATAGAATTATTACTTTAGGAATTACCGGTTTTGATTCGCCTGTAGTTTTAAATTCACTTCCGGAAGCATTGGTTTCTTTAGAAACAATCGAAAAATATTATAAAGTTTATCTCGAAGATAAATCAGTTCCGGATTCAAAACAAGTTCTTGCAGTTTTAGAAAAAGGCAAGAAATATTTAAAAGCAAACAAAAATTTCGATGCTTTTGATCGTGCTTATTTTATTAAAGAAATTGCAAATCCGTTGAGTCGTGGATTGTATAAAACACAATCTGAATTAGGAATTTCGTTAATGAAGGAGCAAAGAGGTTTGAAAGTAACATCGCAAACTTTATTTGACAAAGACGCTTTTGATCCCGAAGCTTTTTCGGGTTTCCCCGATTATAAAACAACACCTGAAAAAATTGCTTTGGGCAAAAAGTTATTCAATGATCCTATTTTATCCGGAAACAATACGCGTTCCTGCGCTTCTTGTCATCACGCCGATAAAGCATTTACGGATGGTTTGGAAACAGCAGTTTCATTAGACGGAAAATCAATGATTCAGCGTAATACACCAACATTAAATAATATCGCTTTTCAACGTGTATTTTTTGCAGATTCCCGAGTAAGTTATCTCGAAGATCAGGCGGTTGCCGTAATTAAAAATGAAAATGAAATGCATGGATCTCTGGAGAAATCTGCTTTGGCGATTCAAAAAAAAGCTGATTATGTAAAGGAATTTGAGAAAGCTTTTCCGAAAGGAGAAATTAATGAATTTGCAATCAAAAACGCTTTAGCATCTTACATTCGTTCGTTGAGTCATTATGATTCAAAGTTCGACGGATATATGCAAAACAAAGTAACCTTTACAGCCGATGAAAAAGCAGGATTTAATTTGTTTGCCGGAAAAGCCAAATGTGCAACTTGCCATTTTATTCCCCTAACAAACGGAACTGTTCCGCCAAATTTTGACAGATCTGAAAGTGAGATTTTAGGTGTTCCAAATAAAAACAAAAAGCTTGATGGCGATTTAGGGAAGTTTGTGATTACGGGAGCAGCTATTCATAAATATTCATTCAAAACTCCAACCATTAGAAATATTGAACTTACAGCGCCTTACATGCATAATGGCGTTTATAAAACGATGGAAGAAGTTATAGATTTTTATAATGAAGGCGGAGGTTTAGGTAAAGGTTTCGCTCTTGATAATCAAACATTACCCGAAGACAAATTAAAGCTCACAGATCAAGAAAAAAAGCAATTGATTGCTTTTATGAGAACGTTGACAGACAAAAGGTATTTAGAGCAGAATTAGAGAATGTGCCAATTAGAAAATGAGTTAATTAGATAATTTTTTTCGCCACGAATTTCACTAATTAGCACGAATTTTTAATTTCAAGATATCGCTTTGTGAACTTTGTCTTCTTTCGTCAGCTAACAACTTCGTGAACTTTGCGGAAAACCTTTGCAACCTTTGCGGTAAAATTTTTTCGCCACGAATTGCACGAATTTTTAACCTCAAGATATTGCTTTGAGAACTTTGTCTTCTTTTCTAAGTTAACAACTTCGCGAACTTTGCGAAAAACCTTTGCGAACTTTGCGGTAAAATTTTTTCGCCACGAATTATCATAAATTAAATTCGTGCAATTCGTGGCAAAAAATCTTTAAATAATTCCGTTGGTCAAAAGCCAAATGCAGTTCATCAAACTAATTTTAATAGCGTTTTAGGTTTGTGCTCCTTTGCATCAAATTAATAAAAACTATTATCATGAACATGCACAAATTATTATTAGTAACCACTATTTTCTTAGTGAGTTTAATTTCTTCAAAAGCTACTGCACAATCTCCGCTTCCAATTCATGTGGGAATAAAAGGAGGTTCCAATTATTCTGAATTGCCGGTTACGGATGGATTTAGCTCAAAATACGCAGCAGGTTATTTTGTGGGAGCAATGGGAAGATTCGATTTTAAAAGATTCTATATCCAAAACGAAATCTTGTATAGCGAGAAGTCTTCAAAAATTGAGAAAACTTCATTATCGGGATCTAAAAATGCAAAATGGAGAAGCCTCGAAATGCCTTTATTAATAGGTTACAAAGTAATTGATCTTTCGACTTTGAATGTGAGAGTTTTTGGAGGAGGAGTTTATTCGTATGTTCTTGATGAAAATATTTCGTCATTAAATCAACTTAAAAACTCGTACACAAAATTCAATAAATCTAATATTGGTTATCAGGTTGGAGCAGGAGTCGAAATGTGGAAATTTACCTTAGATTTTGTTTATCAAGGCGGACTGAATAATCTAAGTAAAGACTTTAGTTCCAAAGCAGATTCCTTTAATGTAAGCGTTGGATATTTTATTTTCTAACCTTTATTTTACCCTTGAACTTCTAGAAACAGCAAAGAATCTTTTTGGTTCTTTGCTGTTCTTTTAGAAAATATAGGGTTATTTTTGATCCAAAAGATTCTCATAATTTACTTACTCTTTTTTTGATGACTATAAAATATAAAAACCGACATTGGATATTTTTAATCTTTTTCTGGTTCATACTTGGTATTACGATTTGGGCGCAATTGATAGCCGATTATGGAATAATTTCGGCTATACGCCAGTCAGCTTTAATATTATTAAGCTCCATTGTTCTGGCGCATTTTCTTAGTGATGTGATGCTTGCTAGGGCATTACGCAAAAATAAAATGACACTATTTGCGGTACAGGCTTTTGTTGTAGTGCTGCTTTTGTCCCTTTGCCTGGCTGTAATTTATGCCGTTTTCTCCGATTCGCGCACACGTAACCGATTATATCCCGAAGAAGCTAATATGGCTACTATTGAGTTTTTATGGGCTCGGTTTTGTGGAAGCATTCCCGCTGCACTTTTGATTTGTGGCACCGCTTGCGGACTTCGATTTTATCAGGAACATAATGTGATCGAAAGAAATCATGCCGAATTAAAACAAGTTCACTTAGAAGCACAGATAAAAATTCTACAAGATCAAATCAATCCGCATTTGATGTTTAATATACTGAATCATATTCACATTTTGATGCAAAGTAATGTCGAATTAGCTTCGGTTTTACTGGTTCAGTTTTCGGATATTTTAAGGTATCAATTGTATGAATGTAATAAAGAATATGTTCCGTTGCATCTTGAAATTAAATACCTGAAAGATTTAATTGCCGTCGAAGAAACCCGTTGGGGAAATGAATTAGAAGTAAAAAGCAAATGGAATATCGAAGACGGTCATCTTCAGATTGTGCCTTTACTTTTGGTTCCGCTAATAGAAAATGCTTTTAAACATGTATCACGACTTCCAAACCAAAAAGGATACGTCCATTTATCATGCGAACAAATCAATAAACAACTGATTTTTAAAATAGAAAACTCTTATACAGAACAATACAAAATTCCTTCTAAAAATCAAGGATTAGGACTCGAAAACGTCAAGAAAAGATTATCGATTCAATATCCCGAAAAACATCAATTAGAGATAGAAAAAACAGATTCAGATTTTACGGTGAAAGTGACTTTAGATTTAAAATAGGGAGTTTTTTGTAAAAGAAAATAGAATAAAGAATAAAGATGCAAGATGAAAGAATAAATCTGCAAAATCTGCGAGAAACCTTTTTCAGACATTAACGCCAAACCTGAAACAAAAGAAACAAAGAAAACCTGAAACAAAATTTAAGATTATGAATATGAAATGTCTCGTTATTGACGACGAACCAATTGCTAGAAACGGAATAGTAGATTTTGTTTCAAAGATTGATTTTCTTGAAGTTGTTGGCACTTGCGCTTCTGCTTTGGAGGCGACTTCGTACATTCAGGATAAACAAATCGATTTGCTGTTTTTGGATATAAATATGCCTTATTTATCCGGATTAGAATTTTTAGAATCTCTGGATAATCCACCATTAGTTATTTTTACTACCGCTTATTCAGAGCATGCTTTGGACGGATATCGTTTGCAAGTTGTTGATTATTTGCTGAAACCAATTACGTTTCAGCGTTTTTATCAGGCTTCTTTAAAAGCAAAACAGTGGCATCAAATGATTTCTCCCAAGCAAAATCAATTAGATCCGTTTCTTTATGTACGTCAGGAAGAAGGATTTCAAAAGATTTCGTGGGTTGATATTTTATATATCGAAGGAATGCAAAATTATGCTAAACTTCATTTTACAGATAGAATTCTCGTGATTCATCAAACGATGATTTCATTAGAAGAAACACTTCCAAAGGAGATTTTCTTTAGAATTCACAAATCATTTCTAGTGAATATAACACATATCGATTCCGTTTCCGGCGGACGATTATTTGTAAAAGGACAAGAACTACCTATTTCAAGAACACGCCGTGAAGCATTATTGAAAGAGGTAGTTTATAAAAATCTATTGAGCAGATAAATCTAGAATTGCCATTTTAAAGCTAGAGCGGCATAAAAGGTTGTCGTGAATCTTGGGTTTGCCATATCTTTTTCTTTAAACATATTTTTTATTTTTCGGTCATTTGTTGAGAACGATCGAGCTAAAGTACTTCCCGCTGTAGGTTCAAATGTCCAATGTTTACCAAATTTAAGCTGAGGTCTTAAACCCGCAATAATTTGTTGATATCCAAGTAACATCGATTTGTTTGCCGGATTTATTTCAGCAGTCATTCCGCTAAGTTCAACAACTGTTTTTAAGTCAAATGTTTCAGACATTCTATAACCTAATTCTAAACCTTCGGGAAAAGCAATTTTAAAATGTAGCGCGCCTTTAGATTCCCAATTAAAGTAAATTCCCGGAAGCACCATTGGAACACCAAAACTATTGGTTAAAACCGGTCCGAAACCAAAAGCCAAATTAGGATTGAATTGTTTGATAAAAAGAACACCGCCTTGTACAAGAATATCATCTTTGTTGATTTCGACCATATCCGTATAAACGCCTACAGAAGCCATTACTAAAATTGACCAGGATGGAGAAATTGATCTTAAATGTTTGACTCCAATTTGCGCATTTAGAAGCTCATCGGGAAAACCGTTTGGTATTTCTACAGGAAGATCTCGCAGATCATAATTTTTGTTTTCCATTTTGGCATAAGCTCCCTGAAGCACGATCGACCAAAGTTGTGGATGATTGTATTTGTCCATTTTCATGGAAAGCGGAATTTCTACAGAAAGCTGAGCTCTTTTGAAATTACTTTTGGCGTCTGTTTTAGCGCTGTCAATTGGACGTACATAATTAGAAAACGGAACATAATCTGCTTTAAATTCTCCTGAGATACTTTGTTGAGATCTTGCAGAAATTGTAACCAATAAAAAAATAAATAATTGCGATAGATAAAAAACTGTCTTGTTCATGATTTTGATTAATTTTTCTGCGAAGTACAGCGTTCTTCATTAATCCAAAAAAATCATTTGACGACTGGTCTTTATCTTTTGACCAACTGCATAAAAAACGAAACCCGACAGACTATGCGATCTGTCGGGTTTGTTACCAAAAACAAAAATAATAAATTAAACCTTTACTTTTATAAATCAAAACCATAGGCTAGACGTAAAGCCACTTGGTTAGTTTTGAATTTGTTATAGTCCTCATAACGGACACTAATATCAATGTACTTGTTGGCATATCCAATTCCTGGCGCCCATAAAAAAGTGGTTTGATCATAACCGTTTGTAACGGCAAAACCAGCACCAACTTCACCTAAAACATAGAATTGATCTTCCCAGATAAAAGCTTTAAAACCTGCTTTTGCCGGAATAAAACCAAGATCTTTTACATCAACTCCGTTGTCATCTTTTCCCATAAACAAATTGGTAAATCCAGTTGTTAACGTTAATGACGTTCTTTTTGATAAATCATACTGTAAACGAACATCTCCACCCAATGACCAATCGTATGCATTGTCAGTTGGTAAACCTCCGTTAAGTCCAAATCCTAATCTGAAGCCCTGATCATAATTTTTGATTTCTCCTTCAGATTTAGACGTTGTAGTGTCTTGAGCAAACGTGGTATTGGCGTATAAAAAAGCGAAACTCGCTAGGCAGAACATTTTTAGATTTCTCATGACAATTTTTTTTGAATTTATAATGTTGTAAAAATAATAGCTAGGCTTTCGGGCGTTGTTATAGAATTTTTTGAAATTGTTATATAATCTCGACGTTCATTAAAAATGACTTAATTTTTGCTTATGTTTTTAATATTATCAAAGAATTCAAAGCTTCTGACTATCTTTGCCGACTAAATAGAATAGAAGTGAATTTAAAGCAGTACACCAAAGAGTTTTCATACAATTTAAGATTAGCATATCCTATTATATTAGGTATGGTTGGACATACATTAATAGGTATCGTCGATAATATAATGGTAGGGAAATTAGGAAGTACTGAACTTGCGGCAGTTTCACTTGGAAACAGCATGATTTTTATTGCAATGTCACTAGGAATTGGTTTCTCGACTGCAATTACTCCAATTGTTGCCGAAGGTGATGCCGAAAAAAACGATTCTAAAATTCGTTCAGCATTTCATCACGGTTTGTTTTTATGTATCATTTTAGGATTATTGCTTTTTGGCGTAATTATTCTGGCAAAGCCAATAATGGAATTATTAAAACAACCAGCCGATGTAATTGCACTTGCAAAACCATATCTTGATTGGGTAGCTTTTTCGTTGATTCCGCTAATTATGTATCAGGGTTACAAACAATTTGCTGATGGAATGTCGATGACAAAATATTCGATGTATGCTATGATTATGGCTAATGTTCTACATGTTGGAATCAATTATATGTTGATTTACGGAATCTGGATTTTTCCTAAAATGGGAATCGTTGGAGCAGCACTTGGAACAGTAATTTCGAGAATATTTCTGGTAATGTTCATGCATATAATGTTATCGAGAAGAAATGATTTAAAAAAATATTTCAAGAATTTCAGTTTTAGTGAAATTAAAAAAGAAACCATAAATAAAATTATAAGTATAGGATTTCCATCGGCAATGCAAATGCTTTTTGAAGTTGTATTGTTTACAGCATCAATCTGGCTTTGTGGTAATATTGGTAAAACCAGTCAGGCAGCCAATCAAATTGCGTTGAGTTTGTCTTCAATGACCTTTATGTTTGCAATGGGTTTAAGCGTAACATCAATGATTCGAGTTAGTAATCAAAGAGGATTGAACGACTATAAAAACTTAGTTATCGTTGCCCGTTCTATTTTTTTACTGGCAATTATAATCGAAACCGTTTTTGCAATTTTGTTCGTTGTTTTTCATAATTACTTGCCACATATCTTTTTGAATATGGAAAACGGAGGTCAGCTTTTGGATAATAACGAAGTAATAAGTATTGCGTCAAAATTATTTATAATAGCGGCAGTTTTCCAGATTTCTGATGGAATTCAGGTTGTTGTTTTAGGAGCTTTACGCGGATTGCAAGATGTAAAAATTCCAATGTATATAACCTTTGTTGCATATTGGGTAATTGGTTTTCCAATCTCGTATTACTTAGCCGAATATACAGATTTGAAGGCTCAGGGAGTTTGGATTGGGCTTTTGGCAGGATTAACTTCTGCGGCGATATTTTTGTACATTCGTTTTCATTTCCTGACTAAAAAATTAATCAAAAATTCAGATTCAAATACTTAAATTTGAGCCTTATAAAATAAAAAATATGCCATCCGGATAGTTATCGGCAATGGCAACTAACAATAACAAATACATAAATAAAAATGGAATTACCTAAATTTTTACTCGGAGATAATACTGACTTTCCAGATGATATTTTCATCATTCACCTTGATTATCCAAGATTTATAATCAACTTAAAAGATGATGAGGTTGAGTTTATGGAAGAAGCAGAGGATCTTGACGAAGCCGAATTAAATGCTGAAATGGAAGGTTTAATTGTTCTTGCAAATGAATTTTATGACCGTGAAATAACGCGTTACGAAGAGTAAATACATACGGTAGAGGCGCACAGCAGTGCGTCTGTCTGGCAATGCGTTTTACAATATTTCTAAGTCAAAAAATATTTTTAAATCTTTCTAATGAAAAAATTAAGTTATTTAAAACCCATTTTCAATTTTATAGCAATTGGATTGCTAATTACTACTTTAAGTCGAATATTTTTGTTCTTTATTTTTAAAGACAGAGTAGTAGAAACACCAAATTTCTGGTACATTTTTCCAATCGGTCTTCGAATGGATTTGATATTATTATGTTATTTGTCATTTTTACCAGCAGTTTTAATTACGTTTCTACCAAATAAATCGTTGAAATTCACCAATAAATTTCTGGTGATTTATAGCTTTTTATTCCTGTTTCTGATTCTTTTTGTAGAATTAGCAACACCGGATTTTGTAAAACAATACGATACACGTCCAAATAAGATATTTTTAGATTATCTGATTTATCCAAAAGAAGTTGTTGGAATGCTTTTAAAAAGTTACCTGACTTCTATCATTGTGACATTCTTAATTTTGGGAGTTGTTCTGTATTTTGCTTTCAAAAAAGGAAAAAAATATTTCTATACTACAAGTACTGAATATAAATTCAAACTGATGCTTTTTCCATTAGTTGCATTTTTATTGTTTTTTGGAGCACGTTCAAGTCTTACTTCAAAACGTCCGATAAATGCCAGTAATGCTGTTTTCTCTACAGATCAGCTAACAAATACATTAGGATTAAATTCATTTTATACAGTAGCTTTTGCGGCTTATTCGATTAAAAATGAAGGAAACACCAAGATGTATGGTAAAATGGATGAAGCCGAAGCAATTGCTCGTGTAAAAAAATACATGATTGCCGGACCAACTGATTTTACAGATGCTGAGATTCCGTTTTTACACGTTCAACAACCGGATACAATTTTAAAGAAACCTTATAACTTGGTTATCTTTCTGCAAGAAAGTTTAGGAGCTGAATATGTTGGAATTTTAGGCGGAAAACCATTAACACCGGAATTTGATAAATTATCGAAAGAAGGTTTATTGTTTACCAATTTATACTGTACAGGAACAAGAAGTGTCCGTGGAATTGAAGCGGTTGTAACCGGATTTTTACCATCACCATCTGAAAGTGTAGTGAAATTAGGAAATTCACAACAAGGCTTTTTTACTTTGGCAGAAGCCTTAAAACAAAAAGGATATGACACCAGTTTTATTTACGGTGGAATGGCGAATTTTGATAATATGGCTTCGTTTTTCAACGGAAACGGTTTTCAGGATATCGTAGATCAAGAAGATTTTGAATCTGATGGAAACAAATATGCTTTCAAAGGAACTTGGGGTTATTCAGATGAAGATTTAGTTACTAAAGCAAATAATTACTTTAAAGCAAAAGGCGATAAACCTTTCTTTTCATTAATGTTTTCGACTTCAAATCACGAACCTTTTGAATATCCGGAAGGAAGAATCAAACCTTATGACAAGAAACCTGCAACGGTAAATAATGCCATGAAATATGCTGATTTTTCTATTGGGAAATTCTTCGAAATGGCGAAAAAAGAGCCTTATTTCAAGAATACTATTTTCATCGTAATCGCAGATCATAACACAAGAACTTACGGGAAAAATTTAGTGCCTATTAATAAGTTTCATATTCCAGCTTTGATAATGGGACCAGGAGTTCCAAAAGGAGTTTCGTATAGCAAATTGGCAAGTCAAATTGATATTCCTCCAACATTATTGAGTTATTTAGGACTTTCGTTTGAAACACCAATGGTTGGAAGAAATCTAAATAAATTAGATCCAAAAACACAAGGAAGATCGATCATGCAGTTTAATGATATCAACGCATTCAGAGTAGAAAATCAGGTTGTAATTATGCAGCCAAATTTGAAACCTCTGCAATTCGAAATCAAAAATGATACAACTTTAATTCCGGTTAAATTAAATGAAGAATTAGCAAAAGATGCTTTGGCACATGTAATTACAGCAGGAAATTTATATAAAGAGAATAAGTATAAACTTAGAAAAGGTTCTAAGTAACTAAGATTCTAAGGTACTGAGTTTTTATTTAGTTGCTTGTAAACTTTGTCACATTGAGCGAAGTCGAAATGCTTTGTGAGTTCGCGACTTCGCTCGAATTGACAATATTGGAGAAGACTTAGTAACTTAGAATCTTAGTTACTTAGCACCTTTAAAATAAAGATTTAATAAACTCTGAGCAGCTGCAAAAGGTGAAATTTCATCGTTTTGCACTGCTTTTTTGTTTTGTTCTAGTTGCGAAATAATCTCAGGCTGATTGTAGAAATTCAGTTTCAATTGTTCGTTTATGGTTTCCATCATCCAAAATTGGTTTTGTTCTTTTCGTTTTTCGGGAAAGAAACCTGATTCATGTGTGAGTTCAACATATTGAGAAATGGTTTCCCAAATTTCAGAAATTCCTTCTTTGGTGATTGCGCTGCAAGTCGTAACTTTTGGTTGCCAGTTTGATTTTTTTGGAGGAAACAAATGCAAAGCTCTATTGAATTCGAGTTTGGCCTGATTGGCTTTTTTGATATTATCGCCGTCCGCTTTATTGATTACAATAGCATCTGCCATTTCCATAATACCGCGTTTTATACCTTGAAGTTCGTCACCGGCACCGGAAATTTTCAATAATAAGAAAAAATCCACCATACTATGAACAGCGGTTTCGCTTTGTCCAACACCAACAGTTTCGATAATAATAGTATCAAAACCTGCGGCTTCACAAAGTATAATTGATTCTCGTGTTTTTCTTGCCACACCGCCCAAAGTATCTCCGGAAGCACTTGGTCTAATAAAAGCATTTTCATCTTTTACCAATTCTTCCATTCGGGTTTTATCACCAAGAATACTTCCGTGCGAAAGTGAACTACTTGGATCAACCGCCAAAACGGCTACTTTTTTGCCTAATTGCGTCAAATAACTTCCAAAAGCTTCGATAAAAGTACTTTTTCCAACACCAGGAACGCCTGTAATTCCTATTCGGATTGATTTATTAGCGTACGGCAAACATCCATTAATAACATCATTCGCTTTTGCAGCATGTTCAGGATTTGTGCTTTCGACCAAAGTAATAGCACGACTTAATGCCGTTCTGTTTCCGTTTAAAATTCCATCAACTAATTCAGTTGAAGAAGGCTGTTGTCTTCTGTTTTTTTTAATTTGATGGATAGCAGAAACATTGGTGATTTCAGGAGGTGAAATTCCGGCTTTTTCTTGTAAGCTGCTTGATTGTTTTTTTGAACTTGACAAAATATACTTTTTGGTAGTGTAAAAGTACAGAAAACAAAAACAGTTTCAAAAAAGGATTTTCTTTGAAACTGTTTTGTAAATGGAACACTAATTTCACGAATTAACACGAATTACAAGTCTGCTAAACATTTTAATCCGTGTTAATTCGTGAAATTCGTGTTTTAATAAGCTGCAGTAAAACGAACTTGGTGATGTTTTGCGTTTTCGGCTTCATCAGCAATTACAACTGCTAAATCCTCAACAGACAAAATACTTCTTTGTTCGCCGTTGAAAACAGGATTCTCTAATCCTAAACGATATTTTCCTGTTCTTCCTGTTGTAATTCCTTGGTGCATTTCGAAAGCAGGACTGAAAAATGCCCAATCCAATTCTTTTTCTTCTTTCAGGATATTCAAATAATCTCTTGCTGCAGTTGCGCCAGCGTGATATTCTTTAGGGAAATCCGGAGTATCAACCGCTTGTAAACCCGGAGCAACAAATAAACTTCCGGCACCACCAATTGTAATAAAACGTTTTACACCAGATTTTTTAACCGCTTCCTGAATCGCTTTTGATCCTGCAATGAAATCATCGTAAATGTTTGGATTCGTCCAACCTGAATTATAAGCATTGATTACAACGTCATTTCCTTTTAGAATTTCTGCCAAAGCATCAACATTAAAAATATCAGCACTTTTCCAAGTTGCATTCGAAGTGTCTTTTGGGTTTCTTACAATAGCAGTAATGTCATGATTTCTGTTTGCTAATTCGTTTAAAATTGCTGAGCCAACAAATCCGGTTGCTCCAATAATTGCGATTTTCATAATATATAATTTTAATTAGTAATAAAAAATGTTACAGTTTTATATAAAAAAATAGTCTTAGAATTGATTAGAAAAATCTTCCAATGAAATTCCTTCTAATTGTAGACTAACTTTTTGATTCATATCAGCATATAAAGAACTTAAGTTTTGATTGATCTTTTTTCCAACAGGACAGTCAGGATTAGGCTGATTTTTTGCATACCCTAAGTTAATGGTTTCGAAGGTCATTTCAAATATTTCTTTTAATGTAATTTTCGAAGGATCGACAGAAAGTTTTGTTCCGCCATTTTTACCTTCTTTACTTTCTACAACATGATGTGCTTTTAAGTTGGCAATTTCTTTTCGAACCAAAACAGGATTCAAATTGATGCTTCCCGCAATATACTCAGATGATAAAAAATCATTAGGGTATTTTGTCAGCAAAGTCAAAATGTGAATCGTTATGGCAAATTTACCTGAAATCATACTGTAATAAAATATGTTACAAATGTAGAGAGGTTTTTTTGAATAAAAAAAGTTTTAACTAAAAATTAATTGTGCCAATGAAAATCATAGCATAAAAACAAACAGGAATTTATACGCATTATTCGTTTGAATAACGCGTATTTCCTGAGAAAAACTATTTGATTTTTGATTGATTTCGAATTGCAAAAAAATATACCCAACCTATAAAAAGAAGCTGTAACGGGATTCTGAACCATAGATAAGAAATGCCTTTTCCACTGTAATCTGCCGCTTGCAGATTTATATTGTGAGAGGCAGCATAGATATTTGCAGGAAGCAGCATTATAAAAAATACAATAAGAAGTTTGCCGCTAAGCACTTTTGTTTCAGGAATTAAAAGCCAAATCGCGCCAATGATTTCGATAATCCCTGTTGCATAGACAATTATAATAGGTGAGGGCAAAAAGGAGATCATCATTGCCATTCCTTTGGCAAAAGCAAAATGACCAATAGCTGTAAATACAAGCATTGCTGCCATAGCAATTCTTCCGGCAAGTGCTGTTTCAAATGTTTTGGTTTTAAGTCTTATAATCAGCAAAGCAATTGCAAAAACTCCGAATAAAATAAATAAGGTTTCCATATCTTTTTTTATACAAAGTTGCACTCAAAAGTAACCTTAAACAATGAACTTGGGTTAATAAATGCGCTTTCTTATTCGGCTAAGCGCTTGTGGAGTAATGCCAATATAAGACGCAAGATACTTTTGAGGAATCTTCTGAATTAATTGTGGTTGTTCTATAAACAAATTGCGATATCGTTGTTCTGCTGAATCATTAAGAAGGGAAAGTTCTCTTTTAGTTTTTTTTAGAAATAAGCTTTCGCTTGCAAGACGACCAATTGTATTACCAATTTTGGTTTCAGCATAAATGTCCTGAAGATCATTGTAAGATATGCGCCAAAGTACGGTGTCGGCCAGAGCTTCAATGTTATAATGCGCGGGTAATCTTGTGATAAAGGAATCATAACCGCTTGCAAATTCACCATCAAATACAAACGCAAAAGTGAGATCGCTATCTTCACGAGGAATATAATATCGTACTAATCCTTTCTCGACAAATGAAAGATAGTTTTCTAAATGGTCTTTTTTAAGTATTGCCGCTTTCTTTGGAAATTCTTCGTGTATTAATTTCGAAGAAAAAGCATCCCATTCTTCATCCGAAAGTTTTGCCATGCGCTCAAAATTGTCTCTTATTTGCTGCATTGATTTTTGAAATTATATATTAAAAGTAACAAAAAAGTTAAAGAACTGGAATAAATTCTTTGATAGCGCAATTTATAAATGTCTATTTTTGTGATCACTCAACGCTATGAATAATTTTATTTTAATATTTTTCTTCCTGACATTAGGTTTGCTTTTACAAAGAGTAAAACGCTTTCCGACTAATATTTACAAGGTTTTAAACAAGATTGTAATTTATATTTGTTTACCTGCAATTACCTTATATCACATTCCGAAAATAAAGTGGAGCAATGAATTATTGTTTCCAATTGCTTCGGGTTGGATTTGTTTCATTTTGGCGTTTGTCTTTTTTCATTTCCTGGGAAGAAAATTTGGCTGGTCAAACAAACTTATTGGCTGTCTGATTTTAACTGCCGGATTAAGCAATAGTTCTTTTCTTGGTTATCCTATAATTGAAGCTTTATTTGGAAAAAAAGGTTTAGAAACTGCTGTTTTGGTAGATCAACCCGGAACCTTTGTTGTGGTTTCTTCTTTGGGAGTTTTTGTCGCGGCTTTTTATTCAAAAGGAAGTCCAAACGCGATTAGCATTATCAAAAAAGTATTGCTTTTTCCACCATTCCTCACATTTATTGTTGCTTGTTTAATGAATATTTCAGACTATCAATTTAATATTGATATTCAGGCTTTTTTATTAAAATTAGGAAGTTTGGTAACTCCGTTGGCATTGCTTTCGGTAGGATTACAACTTCAATTTGACCGAAGAAGTCAGCATTGGAAATTTCTTCGACTTGGACTTTTCTTCAAGTTAATTCTTAGTCCTTTGGTAATTTTTGTGTTGTACGTTTTTATTTTCAATCAACATTCAGAAGCTATAAAAGTAACGTTGATGGAAACTGCTATGGCTCCAATGATTACAGGTGCAATTCTGGCTTCGACCTACGGATTAAAACCCAGATTAAGCAGTATGATGATTGGTTTTGGAATCCCAATTTCGTTTTTAACGCTTGCTGTTTGGTACTTGATTCTTCAATTTATTTAGTAAACAGAACTAATTCTACAGGGAAAATAGAATTTTAACTAATTTTTAAAAAAATCGTGTTTTCTTTATCTCTTTTTTGACTAATTTTAGAGGAACTAAAAAAACTATAATTATGTCAACATTAAGATTAGGAGATATTGCTCCGGATTTTCATGCAGAAACGACCGAAGGGCCAATCAATTTTCATGAATGGTTGGGAGATTCCTGGGGAGTTTTATTTTCGCATCCTGCAGATTTTACACCTGTTTGTACAACAGAATTAGGAACGGTTGCTAACTATGTTCCGGAATTTAAAAAAAGAAATACAAAAGTTATAGCACTAAGTGTAGATGGTTTAGAATCTCACAAAGAGTGGATTAAAGACATTAACGAAACTCAAAATACAACCGTTAATTTCCCAATAATTGCCGACGAAGATAAAAAAATCGCAACTTTATATGATATGCTGCACCCAAATGCAAGCGAGAAATTTACAGTTCGTTCTGTGTTTGTAATTGGACCTGATAAAAAGATAAAATTGACGTTAACATATCCGGCTTCAACAGGAAGAAATTTTGATGAATTACTTCGTGTAATCGATAGTTTGCAATTAACAGCAAATTATAGCGTAGCAACTCCTGCAAACTGGAAAGATGGTGAAGATGTAGTAATCACGCCAGCAGTTCCAGACAGTGATATTCCTGCTAAATTCCCAAAAGGACACACACCAATAAAACCATATTTGCGTATTACACCGCAACCTAATAAATAAGGTTCTAAGTGTCTAAGTTTCTAAGGTCCTGAGTTAAAATCTTAGTACCTCAGAAACTTAGTACCTTAGTATCTTTAAAAAAACCTTTTTTAAATCGGTATATTAACGCTCTTTTTGGATAATTCGTTCATTCGTTTTTTATCGCCGACAACCCAAATAATGTCATTTTTTTCTAAGAGTAAATGCGATTCAGGATTTAAGATTCGATTACCATTTCTTTCAAGTCCTACAACAAGTCCACCTGTTTTTCCTCTAAATTGCCCAATCGTTTTTTGAACAAACTCTTCATTAGAAATTTCCATTTGACGTAATACAATTTCAGTTTCGTCTATACTGCTGGCAGCTTCAACTTGCTTATCTAAATAATTAGTAAATTGAGTAATTTGTTCATCGGTACCAATAACACAAATTTCGTCACCAGGAAAGAGACGTTCATTTTTAGTCGGAATTGGTATTGTGACTTCTCCACGTCTTATGAAAGCAATATTGATTCCTAAGTTTTCGCGAATGCGCAATTCTTCCAGAGTTTTCCCCGCCAGATTTGATTCTTTTCCAATATCAAAAATAGACATGTGACCGTCCCAAGGCATTAAATTGGCATATCGTCTGTCAATTTTTTTGTTTTCACGATCGTTTAAATTCTTCAAAAAGTGATTTTCGATTTTATGATATTGCTCGTTTAATTTTTTAGGAAACAATTGATACGCTCCAATTGCAATTATTAAGGCAATAAAAGCCACTAAAGGCGAGAAGAAAATGTTCAATAAAAATCCAACAAAGAATAATCCAAGGCTCATTCTTATTAAGATCAACATTAAAAGTGCACCACGATATTTGCGTTCTTCCCATAATTCATCGACTTCATTGACCTTTACACGTCGTAATGAAAGTGCCCATAAAAATGGTGCAATTACGACCAAAGTGATCAATGCCGCCAATGTGTTTCCAAAACGGGTATCAGCAACTAACGGAGCTACAAATTTTGACGACAATAAAATGATTGCCGTAATAATTATCGTATGCAGTATAATTTGTGTTACAGATGCACGAAGTACTACTTGCCATGTACTTACAGATTTAATCGCTTGTGCATTGACACTATAACGGTTAATGTTTTTGACCCATTTTTTTGGTAGTTTTCTTTCCAGATATCCGGAAAATGGATCAGAATATTTAATCAAAAACGGAGTTGTAAAAGTTGTAATGGCAGATACCGCAACAATTATCGGATATAAAAAATCGCTTGTCACTTTAAGCGTCATTCCCAGAGTTGCAATAATAAACGAAAACTCCCCAATTTGTGCCAAACTCATACCAGTTTGAACAGATTGTTTAAGTGGTTGTCCGGATAATAAAGCTCCAATAGAAGAACTAAATGCTTTCCCGAAAATGGTTAAAAGCGTAATAAGAGCAACCGGAAGTGCATAAGTAACCAAAGTTTCCGGATTGATTAACATTCCCACAGAAACAAAGAAAACTGCACCAAATAAATCTTTTACAGGCTGAATCAAATGCTCTATTTTTTCGGCTTGAGTAGTTTCGGCAATAATAGAACCCATAATAAATGCACCCAAAGCAGGAGAGAATCCAACATTGGCAGCAAACATAACCATCATTAAACAAAGTGCGAGCGAAATAATAAGTAACATTTCGTCTGTCAAAAGATGTTTTGCTTTCTTAAGAAATGTTGGAATAATGAAGATTCCGCCTAAAAACCATATAATTAAAAAGAAGACTAATTTTAAAACGGATTGTAATAATGCACCACCTGAAACCTGATCACTAACCGCAATTGTTGATAATAAAACCAACATTAATATTGCTACAATATCTTCGACAATTAAAGCGCCAAAAACAATTCCAACGAACTTTTTTCCTTTAACTCCCAGTTCATCAAACGCCCGAATAATAATAGTTGTTGACGATATCGAAAGTGTGGCGCCAAGAAAAATACTATCCATTTTACTCCAATCCATCCATTGTCCCACGCAATAGCCAATAATGACCATAAACATAATTTGCGTTATGGCGGTGACAGAAGATGTTCCGCCGACTTTCATCAGTTTCTTAAAACTAAATTCGAGTCCCAAACTAAACAATAGAAATATAACCCCAATTTCGGCCCAGACTTCAACACTTTTCATGTCAGTTATTGATGGAAAAAAATCAAAGTGGTTTCCGGCTAAAAATCCGGCTATCAGATATCCTAAAACAAGTGGTTGTTTCAGTTTTTTAAATATTAAAACGGCGATTCCTGCGGTCATCAGGATTAAGCCCAAGTCGCTAATAAGGGGTTGTAAGTGGTGTGTAGTCTCTGCAGCGGCGTTTAAGGCAATCATAAAATGGTGTTTATTGTTCAGGAGCTAATCCAGCTTTCCATTTCAAGCTTTTACTCAAAACACCTATTTTTTAATGCAGTTCCAGAAGCTTCCGTTGGTCGCTCTGTTCCTGCAAAAAAATATGGTTTTTTTCGCAAAAGGCTTTCCATTTTAATCTGGGCTAAAACCCTAACAAGATTTATAAATAAAAAAAGCTATCGATAAAGATAGCTTTTTTTGAGAAAATATTTTGTGATTTCTTTAAATTCCTGTGAAATTAGCAGGCGTAATCGCTAGTAATTCGTTCTTAATAGCATCAGAAACTTCTAAAGTTGCAATGAAATTATGAATTGCTTTTTTATCGATAGCTTCGTTTGTTCTTGTCAGACCTTTCAAAGCTTCATAAGGATTTGGATAAGCCTCGCGACGTAAAATCGTCTGAATTGCCTCAGCAACTACAGCCCAGTTTTTCTCTAAATCTTCAGCAAATTTAGCTTCATTCAATAACAATTTGTTTAAACCTTTTAAAGAAGCTTCAAAAGCAATAATTGTATGTCCCATTGGAACACCAATATTACGTAAAACTGTACTATCAGTTAAATCACGTTGTAATCTTGAAATAGGTAATTTAGCAGCCAAATGCTCAAAAATAGCATTTGCGATTCCTAAATTTCCTTCAGAGTTTTCAAAATCAATTGGGTTAACTTTATGTGGCATTGCAGAAGATCCAATTTCTCCCGCTTTGATTTTTTGTTTAAAATAATCCATTGAAACATACGTCCAGATATCACGATCTAAATCGATAATAATATTGTTGATTCTTTTTAAAGCATCAAAAAATGCAGCAAAATGATCGTAATGTTCAATTTGAGTCGTTGGAAAAGAATGGTGTAAACCAAGATCAGTTTCAACAAATTTACTTCCAAACTGTTTCCAGTCGATTTGCGGATAAGCAACATGATGCGCATTGTAATTTCCTGTTGCACCACCAAATTTAGCAGCAAACGGAATATTAAATAACAAACGCATTTGCTCTTCAAGACGCTCTACAAAAACCAAAATTTCTTTACCCAAACGAGTAGGAGAAGCCGGTTGTCCGTGCGTACGAGCCAACATTGGAATATCTTTCCATTCAACACTTAATTCTTTTAATTTAGAAATTAAAGAAATTAAAGATGGCATATATACTTGCTCAAAAGCTTCTTTTGTAGAAAGCGGAATCGCAGTATTGTTAATGTCCTGAGAAGTTAATCCGAAGTGAATGAACTCTTTGTATTGAGATAAACCTAGTTTTTCAAAAGCATCTTTGATAAAATATTCAACCGCTTTTACATCGTGGTTGGTCACTTTCTCTGTTTCTTTAATCCAAAGAGCATCTTCAGTAGAGAAATTTTTATAGATATTTCTTAAACTGTCAAATAAGCTTGAATTTACGTCAGGTAGTTGTGGTAATGGCACTTCGCACAAGGCAATAAAGTATTCAATCTCAACTAATACACGGTATTTGATTAAAGCTTCTTCAGAGAAAAAAGGTGCTAATGAAAGGGTTTTGCTTCTATATCTTCCGTCAATTGGCGATATGGCATTCAATTCGTTTAAAGTAGTCATTGTTATGTTGTTTGTTCGAAAGGTGCAAATATAAGTCATTGTTAAAACTTCTGAAAGTTACAAGTCATATATTATCCTTTAATAGTGAGATTTAAAAAATAGTTTTGAAGATTTTGTCCCAAATCGTAAAATAAAAACCATAATTATGAGATTGATGTTTATGATGATTCGAATGAAATTGAGTTGTAGAAATCCATTTTGTGAAATTGCTTTTATACCAGAAATCAGGAAAAATATCGGTTTTTAAATGTCCAAATATTCCATACGACAAATTTAAAATTAGATAAATAATAATACTCAAATAATTGAAATCTAAAATCGTAATTGAAAATAACCAGATAATCCCAAAACCCAAAGTTTCTATTGGATGCAGAACATATAAACTATAAACGCTCGTTTCGACATGTGTATGATGAAGTTCGTGAATGGGATAAAACCATTTTAAGTAATGCGCCAGAAAGTGGAAACAAAACATAAAAAAATCCATTACTACAATCAGCAATAAAGTGTCTGTGAATATTGATAAAAACGATGGCGAAAAATCTATTTTGAGAATACCAAAACGATACGATTCAAAACCCAAAAGCGTTATGAATGTATTACAAATTAAGGTTGAGATAATCCATTTACGATTGGATTTGTTCAATTTGGTATTATCGTATTCGATTATTTTGGCAAGAACAACAGAAAGTAAAATCAGAATTAAATTTTCGATTAAAAAGAAAATAAATAAAGATGCTAAATTATATTGTGTTAATTCCTGTAACCAACTTTCGAATATCATATTGTCTTTTCTATTTCCAATAATCTTTCTCTTAATTCGGCTACACCTTCAGAGGCAACTTTTGCAATAACTTCAACTTTATTCTGAATATTAGGAATTGCGATTGGCTTTGGATCAATATAAAAAACGGGTGTAATACTATAGGTATACGAAATTAATCCCGCAGCAGGATAAACTTGCAAAGAAGTTCCAATAACGGCAAAATAATCGGCGGTTTCTGTAATTTCAATTGCTTCTTCAAGTGCAGGAACATCTTCTCCAAACCAAACAATATGTGGTCGAAGCTGATATCCGTTTTCGTCCAAATCGCCCGTATATAAATCCTCTTTCCAATCCAGAATCGTATTTCGATTTTGTATACTTCGCACTTTTAGTAATTCTCCATGCAAATGCAAAACTTTCGTACTTCCGGCACGTTCATGCAAATCATCTACATTTTGAGTAATAATATGAACATCAAAATCTTTTTCTAATTCGGCTAAGATTTTGTGACCCAAATTTGGTTCCACTTCTTTAAGCTGTTGGCGTCTTTTGTTGTAAAAGTCAAGAACCAATTCCTGATTTTTTCTCCAGCCTTCAGGAGTTGCAACTTCCATAACATCGTGACCTTCCCATAAACCATCACTGTCGCGAAAAGTTTTGATTCCGCTTTCGGCACTAATTCCTGCTCCGGTTAAAACAACCAATTTCTTTTTCATTACTTCTTAAAATTAAAAGATAAAAATAGTGATTTTTGTTTGTTACCATATAAGTTCATGTAAGTGATTATAAGTTTTGGCATTAATTTTTTATGTGCATGAAAGAGTGACATTTTATGTTTTGTGTCGTTTTGTGCCGTTAGGCACTCAATATTGGTAGAAAACAAGAATTGAAATAAATTTAGCGTGCCGTAGGTACGCAATTGTAATCGTTTTGTTGCGTACCTACGGCACGCCAACCTACATTGTACCAAATAACTACCAATATTTTGTACCTAAAGGCACAACCAATAGAATTTAGATTCTTTGAAAAAAATGACACAATTCTTTTTGCTATTTTTGGATAAGCAATAAAAGCGTATTTATACTTATTGTTTGAGTATATCAAATTATCTAGTTTTAACGTGGAATAAAACAAAAGTGATTTTCGATGATTTTAATACAATTTACAGGCTTATCAGGTTCAGGAAAAACGACATTAGCAGAAAATGTTCGGCAACTGTTAATTGAAAAAAGCTATAAAGTCGAAATAATCGATGGCGATGTTTATAGAAAAACAATTTGCAGGGATTTGGGATTTTCTAAAGAAGACAGATGTGAAAATGTTCGCCGACTTTTTAATGTTGGACAAAATTTTATTAGCGAAGACACAATCGTTTTAATGTCTGTTATAAATCCTTACGAAAGTCTGAGAAACGAATTGAGAACGCATGAATTTGTCCGAACCGTATTTTTGGATTGTTCTATACATAATTTGATCAGAAGAGATCCAAAAGGATTATACAAAAAAGCCTTGTTGCCGGATAATGACGTTAATAAAATAAATAATTTCACAGGAATAAGTGATGCTTTTGAGATTCCTCAAAATGCCGATTTAGTATTAAAAACAGATGTTGAAACAGTGCCTTTTTCGACTCATAAGCTTTATAATTTCATTCTTGACAGCTTGCCAAATCAAACTTAAGCTTTGAGAATTCCGGCTTCCCGCAGAAAAACTTTTTTACCTATTTCTTTGATGATAAAACGTTTGTAAATTTTATATATTTACAAGTCATAAGGAACACTGTCTAATTTAATCGTTTAAAAAGCATATGAATCCTTCCTCCAGTAAACTTCCAATTTCCTTTTCAATAGATAAATTACAAGAAGAACTCGCAATGTGCGAAAACGATTTGTGGACGCCTCATTTTAATACGGGACGTTACGAAGGAAATTGGACAAGCGTTTCTTTAAGATCGCAATCTGGTTTGATAAATGATATTACTTCTTTTGCTAATAAAGGATATGTAAATACAGAATTACTAGATCGTTGCCCTTATTTCAAAGAGATTATGGATTGGTTTCAATGCGAAAAAGAAGCAGTGCGTTTACTAAGATTAGGACCTCATAGCGAAATAAAAGAGCATGTTGATAATGATACGTCTTATGAAGATGGTTTTTTTAGAATTCATATTCCAATTATAACAAATTCTGAAGTTTATTTTTATGTGGATAAACAATTGGTTCCAATGAAAATGGGTGAGTGCTGGTATGCTAATTTTCAACTTCGGCATAGCGTAGAAAATAAAAGTTCAGAGCCACGAATTCATCTGACTTTAGATTGTATTCGAAATGATTGGTCTGATAAATTATTTGCTGAAATGGGTTTTGATCTCAATTTTTCATCAGAAAAGAATCAGTATTCAGAAGAAATGAAGCAAAAGATTATCGCTGAACTTTCTTTAAATCCAACAGAAGCCGGAGCAAAAATTATCGCAAATTTATTAGCAGAATAAAATATATAAAATGAAAAATGTTGATCATCCTCTTTCAAATTGGATTCCTTATAAGTTTGTAGAAAAAGATAATGATGTTTATTTTGAATGGATTTATCTGGGAGATTTAAAATATGCAGATCCTTTTTTTGATGAAACAATTGCAAAATGCCGAAGTAATGAATTTAATTCAAAGCGATTTAAGGTTATTAGTTCTGTAGATAATGTTATCGATTGGTCTGCGGGATTAGATTCAATCGAATTAAAATCATTGGTATTTCATGTATCAAGATGTGGTTCTACAATGCTGAGTCAGTCTTTAGCAACTTCTTCTGAAAATAGTATGATTTCTGAAGCGCCAATTATCGACGAAATATTAAGAAGTGATAATTTAGGTTTAGATAAAAAAACGGCACTTTTAAAAGCTGTAATTATATTCCTTGGACAAAAAAGATTCCCGGAACAAAAGAATTTAATTCTAAAGTTGGATGCCTGGCACATCTTTAATGCCGATTATTTGAGATCGATTTTTCCTGAAATGCCTTTTGCTTTGCTTTATAGAAAACCAATTGAGGTTTTAAAATCACATCAGAAAATGATAGGAATGCATATGGTTCCAAATTTGTTGCCGCCTGGCGTTTTTGGAATCACGGCGAAAGAAATTAACGAAATTAGTTTCCAGCAATATGGAGCACTTGTTTTAGAGAAATATTTTCAGGGGTTTGTAGATTTTTATGAAAAAGATCAAAATGTTACTTTGCTTGATTATAATGACGGAATGAGAAATGTTATCGAGAAATTTGTCTCCTTTATTAATGTTGATTATTCTACTGATGAATTGGAGAAAATGTACGAACGCTTAAAGAAACATTCTAAAAATGAAGACGCTGTTTTTGAAGGTGATTCATTTAAGGAAGAAGCGTTGGAAATTGATTTTACCGGAGTTAATAAGTCCTATGAAAAATTAGGAAATACACTTATTGAACAATTTGAGTCTTGAAAATAAAAATGATTTTTTCTTTCTGCTTTATTTATAATGTATTTTTGTGCCAAATAAAATTGAAATGATTGATTTAGATTACCTCGCTTTTCTCGAAAATATATTAACAGATAACCGTAAAGAAAAATTTCTCAAAGTACTTGGAGATCGTACAAAACACTTTACAATTGTTGTAGAAGATGTTTTTCAAATGCATAATACAAGTGCCGTTATGCGCAGCTGTGAAGTTTTTGGAATTCAGGAACTGAATGTTATCGAACAGCGTTACGGAAAAAAAATCGACAAAGAAATTGCGATGGGCGCTCAAAAATGGGTTGATATCCATCAATATGATTCTGTAAGCAACTGTATTTCTACTTTAAAGAATCAAGGTTATCAAATTATTGCAACAACTCCGCACGAAAATGATTGTTTGCTGGAAGATTTTGATATCACAAAACCAAGTGCTTTATTCTTCGGAACGGAAAGAGATGGTTTATCTGAAGAAATTCTGGAAAAAGCTGATGGATTTCTTAAAATCCCAATGGTTGGTTTTACAGAGAGTTTAAATATCTCTGTTTCTGCAGCAATTATAATCCAAAATCTGACAAACAGATTACGTAATTCAGATATTAACTGGCAATTGTCAGAAGATGAAATTATGGAAAAACGTTTGGCTTGGGCCAAAAATTCGATTAAAGATATTAAGCGAATTGAGGCTAGATATTTCGAAGAAAACCCTAGATAAGTTACTAAGAAACTAAGTTGCTAAGTCGCTAAGAAAAAAACTTAGTCCCTTAGTAACTTAGAACCTCAGAAGCTCAAAAAAAAATTATCTCCCAAAAGAATCATAGTTGTCTTCTGCGTACTTCTCAAAACGCTTTAATAAGACTATGTTCTCTTTTTCGACCGCAGTTAATTGATTGTCGACACTAGTTGCAATAGGAACATACCATTCAACATCATCAAAAAACTGACGAACGGTTTTGGTTTTAAAAGTAAGTCCATGTCTGGCGAAAATGGTATTTCTAAGAATTTCCAAATCAATTTTCTTTAAGTTTTTAATATCAGATTCTTTCAATTTTTGAGTTGATGAATTGATTGTTAAAATTTTTTCAGAAGCTGCTCTGTATACCGTTTCCATATAAGGTTCTGCTTTTTTATTAGATGTAGAATCTTGTCCTTCTTCAGTATCTTCCTGATCTTCGGTGTCTGTAACTAGTTCTTCTTTTGGATTTTCATAATCAACATATGTATCCAGTTCCGGAAGCATTACACTTGGATCGTATTTAAATTCTTTTTTAGTAAGTTCAAATTTTCTTTTAGTTACTTCTTTTTTAGCATTAAAAGCTGTCCAGGTTCCTGCTAAAAGCGTGTCATTTCTTATTTCAAAATCAAAAACACCATCGTTTTTATCATCTCCGGGTTCTTTAAGAGTAAAATAAAATGTATTTCCCGTTCTTCTCATAAAACCTTTAAGAGGTCTGCTGTTTCCGGCAACAATGCTTTGGCCAGTAACTTCTGTTGCAGTTATTTTCTTTATAACAATATTGATTTTGTTACTGTATTTTTCTTTTGCTTCTCTTGTTGTATCACGTTCTAAAACAATAAAATCGCCAACCCAGGAACCATATAAATCGGTTCTGATTTCTTCTGGCATTAAATTATCAGCATTATTTTTTGCGATGTTTTTTTCTTTAGAATTACAGGAAAAAAGGAATATTGATAACAGTAAACAAAAAAGTTTTTTCATTTTTTTAATTGGTTATAAAGATAATATTCAACGATTAATAAATTAGGAATCCAACCCAGCCAAGCGATTATCTGATACACATCCATAGGCGCGGGATGAAACAAATATACTAGAATAACCTTCCAGAAACGCAACGTAATAGCAGAAAAGGTCAAGGCGAAACTTCGGAACATAAATGCCCGATGTTTTCTAATATTTTTATTTTTAATAGACGTAAAACCTTTAAGCGTAAAGTAAAACCATAGAATTGATAAGGTCACAAAAGAGATTTTGGAGTAAAGTCCGCCGTTTGCAAAAAGACCAATAAAGAAGCCTGAAGGTGCGCTGAGAAAAAGTACGACAGAGATATAAACTTTTCCAATATTACGATGCGTCGCAGGATATTTTTTTAAAAGCGCAGAACTGAATTGAGAAAATCCTGCAAGCAAAACAAAAATAGCCGAATAGACATGTACATAAAAAATGGGATAGTAAAACGGAATTTGGCTGATTTCCGTTTGCTTTATTTGAAGAAAAGCAACATTAGAATTTAAGGGAATATATTGCAAGGTTATCTTAATCATTAAGATGAAAAAATAACTAAAGCAAAGAAGCCACGAAATTGATAATAAACGGCTGGTATTTTTTTTCAACTTGCAGATGTATTTTTATCAAATGTAAAGAAAATTCCTGATAAGTTTCTAAGAAGCTAAGTTACTAAGTCACTAAGAAAAAAAACTTAGAACCTTAGTAACTTAGAACCTCAGAAGCTTAGAGATTATTTCTTCAAAAACAAAATAAAGCCCAGAATGCTAACAATCAAAATGGTCAAAGCTGCCAAAACCATTGTTAGATCGCGAATGTTTTTTCCTGCCCAATCCATAAATAAGAATTTGTGGAGAATAGCAAACGAATATCCTTCTACCATATCTGAGCTTTTGACTACGGCTGCCAATCTTGAAGTTGCAGTTTCTATGAAATAAGTAGTTTTTTCGGGCGTGTCATAAGCCAATTTTACAACAGGCAATCTTTTGTTAACAAAACCATATTCTCTACTTTCAAAATCAGTTAGAACTTTAGATTCTAATAGTTTTGCATTTTCTAATGAAATTGGAGGTTCATCTGAGTTATGATCCATTTCGCAACAAGCTGCTTTTGGCGCTCCATCTGTAAAGTAATACGCTAGGAATTCAGCATATTCAAGATCAATGTTTGGAATAATTTTATTGGTTGTTGCATTGATATAAACCACTTCAGATTTTTGATCTCCTTTTTTATTCCATTTTGAATTAGAATCTGATTTTGAAGTTTTAAATTTTTCCTTTTCAAGCAATTGACAACGGAAATAAGTCGTGTCGTTTAAAGTGATTAAACTTATATTTTGAAAACGATTCCAATCTAAATTCAAAGCGTTATTTGACTGAGGAATTTCATTTGTTTTGAAAGTTGGTTCGTAAACCATTTGCGATAAAGTATAGGGGTTCCATTTTGTAGTGGCGTGATATGCACCGCTAAAAGCAAATGTCAAAGTAAAAAGTGAAACCCAAATTCCAATTTGACGATGGTATTTTCGAAGTCCTTTTTTAGGCGCTAAACTATCCGTTTTTTTGAATTGTTTCCAAAGTAAACCATAAATTAAGATTCCGCTCAAGGCAGAAAATCCAATAATTGACAATAAGAAAATCATTGTAATAATTCGGATACTATTGTTTGTTATGGAGTCGATAAATGACCAATTATGAAACGTGTCAAAGAACCAGATAAAGGCTTGTCTCGAAGTTGGGTTATAAGTGGCTAACTTACTTGAGGATGTTTCGACATAAACCTGCATTGCATCCGGACGATCAAAACTGAGTTTGTAAACGGGCAAATAACGATTTACATATTTGTATTGCGAAGTAAATTCGGTGATAATTTCACTGTTTTTTATGGCGCTTTTTTGATCGTCTAAGAAGTATCGCGAAAGCCATTCTGCATATTTTTGATCTCCGTTTTCCAGTTTTTTGGCTGTAGAAGTATCAAAATACCATAGTTCACCAAGTATAGTTTTTAGCTGATAATAGGTTTTATTGTTGAAGGAAACGATTCTGAAATTTTTGAATTGTGTCAGCTCGTTTTTCTGTAAAACTTCCTGTATCGAAAAATGCAGTTGGTTTTTATCAATAATCTGTTGTTCTAGTTTGTCATGCGCAATTTCGGGTTTAAAAAAATGCGCCATAAACGGATGCATTAAACCGGATAATGTCCAGAAGATTACGGGAATAATTGTAATTAAACCAATAACACGATGCCATTTGTACATGTGTTGTTTGATTTTTTTGACAAACTTAGAATCTTTCTTTTTAGATTTTTTCTCTTTTATTTCTTTGCTCATTGTTAGGTTTTTTAGCCCCGATGGGAACGACATCCTTTTGTGGCGGGGTTCGCCACAAAAGATATAGTGGACAGCGGGATTAGCTTCTAATGATTATTATTTTTTGCCACAGATGAAAATGATTATAATGATTTTTTTTGAGAATAATCTGTGTTAATCTTTTTAATCTGTGGCAGAAACTTTTTTCTATTTTTTTAATGAAAAGTTGTACTGAATTCCAAATACAAAAGTTCTTGGAGCCGCCGCCGTATAAGTTGGTTGAGCGTTTGTGGTATTGGCTCTCGAAACATTATAAGCATATAATTTATCGGTTAAATTAAGCACGTTTCCGTAAATCTCAATTCCTTTCCATTGATAGCCAACTCTGGCGTTGAATATGTTGTAACCGCTATATTTTAAGGTATTTATCTGATCTTGATAGTAACTTCCAACAAGTTGCCATTCGACAGAAGTTCTAAGATTTGGAAGCCAGTTTGGATAATAACTTACCTCCGAATTTCCCGACCATTTTGGAGCTGCAGGCATTTCTTTTCCGTTCAAATCCTGAATTGGATCCATTGGTTTGTCCGAAAGTTTGAAATCAATATAAGTGTGCTGCGCATAAGTTCCGCCAAAGCGAATGTTGAATTGTTTTGAAGGTCGGTACGAAGCTCCAAACTCAATTCCTTTATGGCGAGTTTCTCCAGCCGAACGATATTCAGTTGAATTATCTGCCAGTTTGATGTTCAAAAGCTCATTTTTTCCTTCCATGTAATAGAAAGCATAATCAAAATTTAGCTTGTTTTGAAGGAAAGAAAACCATCCGCCAACTTCGTAATTGTTGAAGGTTGCGGGTTCTAAGTTGTAATAGAAATCAGCTGGAACGCCAGTTGTTCCGCCAGTTCCGGGTTTGGTTCTAAAGATTGATGTAATTCCCGGAGGCGCAAAACCTTGTGAATAATTGCCATAAAAACCAGCATATTCAAACGGATTGTAATTTGCTCCGGCTTTAAAAGTCATTTTGTCATAAACTTTGCTTCCTGTAGAATTGTCTAAAGCATTGTCATAATTGACTTTCATGTTGTCGTAACGTCCGCCAACGGTGATAACTAATTTTTCTATTGGATTAAAACTTAATTGCGCATAACCCGCAGAATTGAAAATATCGGCAGTATAATCGGCTAGTTTTGAATCCGGATGTTCTGCAATAATTTCATAAGAATCTACCGTTTGTTTTCCCGGAGTTCCCGGATTTAAATTTGCTTTTAAATCAATAACATAAGACCAATATGTTACGGGAGAATAATCGTATAATGCGCCGGCAACCAGTTTGGTATTCAAGAAATCGAATTTTTGAGTATGTTGTCCAATTGCGCCATAACTTTTGAAATTATTCGAATTTACTTCGCCTTTTGCCGTTGTAGGATTTACAGTTGGACTCCATTTAATTCCGTACGAAGGATTTTGACCTAATTTATTGTCGCGTAAATATGCCGTAATATAACTGCTCGAATTGCTGTTCCAGTCGTGTTCTAATGTTAATCGTGTTCGTAAAGCGTCAGATTTTCTATAAGTAAAATTCGAAGTGCTTTTGTAGGTTCTGTTATTAAAAGCGTCTTCGTTTACAGTTCCGCTCATGTCCGAATAATATTTTCCGTACATGGTATTACTAATCAATCGGGTAGAAGAGGAAATGTTATAATCGATTCTCGCATTAAGATTGTCTTTGTTATAATCGGAATAAGTCATCCAGCCATTTTCCTGCAAACTTGAAATTCCTGCAATATGAAAACCGACTTTCCCGATTGTTGCGCCACCGGCAGCCTGAAATCTTCTGTAACCATAATTATCTGCCTGAACACCAAATTTAAATTCCGGATCTACAGGCGGTTTTAGCGAAATTAAATTTATAGTTCCGCCAACAGCTTCTGGCCCGTACAAAGACGAAACGGGACCTTTTACAACCTCAATACTTTGTAAATTATACTGATTAATTTCCAATAAAGCGTTGTGATTGAAGATTCCCATTGGGCGAATTGGCAAACCATCTTCAAGATATAAGTAATACGCATTGGTTGTCATTGGCTGCCTGATCGACATCATATGTTGTTCGTTACCAAGATTAACCATTAAAACTCCCGGTTTTTTATTTATGATTTCATAAACCGCAGTAGCTTTAGTTTCGTTGATTGTTTTTGCCGTTATTTTGCTAATTGCAACAGGCGTTTCTTTACGTAAAGTAGCAGTACGATTGGCGGTAACGAAAATATTTTCGAGTTCTTGAGTTTTTGTAGAGTCTTTTTCGACTTTGTTTTGTGCAAAGACAATTTGCCCTACAATTAATAGGGTAAAGTATATTTTTTTCATTTTGAATTATATAAATTTTAAAAGGAACGAGCATTTTTCCTGATTTTTAGACAAGAAAAATGGGAACTGAATTTATATAAAACAGGATGGAGGATGGAAAGTAAGATTCGAAACCGAAATTGGTTTTCGATTAAAATAAGCGAAATTTTTTCTTTCCGATTCGATTGGAACTATCAAGGTGAAATCAGGAGTAATTGTGTTTTGAATATAAACAATTTCAGCTTTTTCTTTGAGATTGTCCTGCATTCTTTTTTCGTTGTCCGAATATTTTTTTAGACTTTTTTGAAGTTCACAGCGACCATTACAAGAATTAAAAATCATCTTTCGCTGAACGCAGATCGTTTTAGAAATTTCTTCCTGATTTAATTTGAAAGAAGTATAAACAAGAAAACTGCCAAAAGATGGCAGCAAAAGCATAGAGGAAAGAAATATGATTATAATTTTTTTCAAAGCTTGTTTTTCGTTGTTTTGAGAATCTTTTTGTTTAAAAAATTAAAGCGTATAGTTTAGGTTCACGCTCCATCTGTAATTCGCTTCCATTTTTCCGTTTGATAAATTTTGATTGATCGGAAGCATTGCATTTACACCAATCGAAAATTTATCTTTTCCAGCTTCAAAACCAAATTTTCCAAACAAGATATCTCCCGCCGTATTTGGTAAATCTAAACCGTGTTGTTTGTTAGTTTGGTAAACTTCGCCTGCTAATCCGGCTTGTGGCACAATTTGTATCGATTTCAAATCAAATAAATAAAACATCGTTGCAGCATAATTAAACTGATCTCCGTATTGGTATTCTTTTTTGTTTTCGGTCTTGAAAATGTAATTCAGCGTTGTGTTTAAACCCAGATTTTTTCGGTTAATCACATATTCAGAAACCACCGAATAATCCCAACTTCCGGTTCCTAATTGAAAACTTTGGTTCACACTTCCTAGATTATTTGCCTCGGTAAATTTTCCCGTTGGAATTTTTATTCCTGCACCAATATTTACTTTATGCGTAAAAACTGCGCTGTCTTTTTTCGTTTCAAAAATTTTGTACAATCCCATTACGGTAATATCGCCCAAACCAGAAATACTTTCGGTTCCTGCTGTTAATTCTCTTTCATGAAAGTGATACGGAATCAACGCCGAAATCTGAATTTTCTCATTTACCGGAATTCTCGTCCAAACCTGAACTGTATTGAAGTTTTCGTCAATCCAAGGCGAATTGTCAAAAATCCCGTCACGGCTTGTATAGCTTTGTTTAAAATAACGAACGCCCACAAAATTATTGTTCAGCATTGAGCTAAAACCCATACTTCCGCCACTTGCCGAACATCCGCACGCATCACAATCAAAGTCTTCCATCATTGCCAAACGCTGAAAAGTAAACGCCGAAATACTATCTTTTACCGTAAAACTAAAGGCTGAAAAACCAGCCAAAAAAAGACCTATTACTATTAATTTTTTCATTTTAATTATTATTGTTTTTAGGAGCTGATCCCGCTTTCGGCTATATCTTTTTTAAGGCGAAGAAAAATCGCCTCAAAAAAGGATACCGCCTCTATCGGGGCTAGGACTCCAGTTTTCATTATAACTTTATTTTTTGTCACTTTTGATGACACAATCTTATCATTTCTCCTTCGTCGAAATGGCAAACTTTGGCGATATTTTGCCACAGATTACACGGATTAAAATGATTTTTTGAACGATTTTAAATTGCTTTTAATCTGTGTTAATCCGTATACTCCGTACAATCCGCGGGCTAATTTTCTTAAAACTCCGAGAAACGCTTATCAGTCAAATATTGGTTATCGGTCAATGTTTTTAAGAAAGCAATTATTTGTTTTTTATCCGTTTCCGAAAGCGCGATTCCTAATTTTCCATTTTTGTTTAAAATAGGATCTAAAGTTGCCGAAGCTGTAACGCCACTTTCATAATGATCCAAAACGCCTTCCAGAGTTCCAAATCTTCCGTCGTGCATATAAGGTCCAGAAACTTCGACATTACGCAAACTTGGCACTTTGAATTTGTAATAATCAGCAGCTAGTTCAGTTACTTTATAACGTCCAACATCGTTTACCATTGGGTTTACGGGAAGACCATTGTTTCTAAATGAATTATCGGTTTGTAAATCTGTAGCATGGCAAGAAGCACATTTTGATTTGAATAAATCATATCCTGCCAATTCATCCGTTGTGAATGTTCCTCCAACTTCATTTCGTCGATATTTGTCAAATTTTGAATTAGACGAAACAATCATAACCATAAATTGCGAAAGTGCTTTAAGCATGTTTTCGGTAGTAATTGCTCCATCATCAAAAGCTTGTCCAAATAGTTTTTGATATTCCTTGTCCGCTTTCATCATTTTAAGAATAGAACTCAAATTGCCATTCATTTCAATAATACTTGTAAGGGGAATAATTGGCTGTAAATCCAAATGATCTGCCGCTCCGTCGTACATGAAAATACTTTGATAAGCCAAATTCTGAATCGGCGGTGTATTTCGTGTGCCTTGAGCATTATCTACACCGTGACTTACTGTGTGTCCGTGATGTGTGAAAGCATTGGCTTGTATGTGGCAAAAACCGCAGGAAACAACTCCGTCAGAAGCTAAACGCCCGTCGTAGAATAATTTTTTTCCTAGTTCAAATCCTTTTTCTGTTGGCGGATTCAGTGCAATATTGTACGCTAATTCAGGAAAGTTTGAAGGAACTTTAAATTCTAATGGAACATTTACATATTCCTCGTCCTGATTGGAGCAACTCCATAACAACGGAATCATTAGCCATAGAAAATGTTTTATTTTCAGCATGATTTTTTATGTTTATTAGAAGTACAAAAGTTGTCGTTTAGCCCCGATGGTCCCGAAGTTTCGGGAGATATCCTTTTGTGTCCGCCGCGGCGGACACAAAAGATATAATGTAAAGCGGGACTTTATTTCTGGGAAACCGAAACTGTTGTGCTCCTGAAAATAAAATTAGTCGTTATGTACGTGATCAACTCTAAACATTGAAGATACGTTCTGGGTAATTAATGGCAAATTGGCTCCGCCCATAATCATAGCGCCCATTCCGCCGGCATTATTATCAGAAAGTTTGATTTTGTTTGTTCCGTCAATGATTTTAGAAAGGTCAGTAATCATGTGGACTTCCGGCGTAATATTAGTACGAACAAGTGCTTTTGTTGGTAAATCCAAAGTTACTTCGGTGTAGTTGTAATCTGTTCCTGTTTTACCGGTGTGAACCATAAAAGAAGTAGCTGTAGTTACTGTTGGTGATGTAAAAGTTCCTTCGAAAGCAAGGAATTTATATCCTGCAGCCCAAGACCACAACATTCCTGCATCATTTGCTTTAGCCAGAAAATCGCCTTGTCCTGCAGCACCTAATTTCCATTGTTCTTCATCAACTCCAATTCCGAATTTTACTTTTACGTAATCTCCGGCAGGAATATCCGTAAGTTTAAATTCGCGACCTTCTGCAGAAGCTTCATCAGCTATGAAATAACTTTTGCTTTTTGGGTAGGTAAAAGTTGTTCCGTCAGCTTTTGTTAAAACAACATTGCTTACAATATATTTGATCAAACTGATTTTTAAAACTTCGTTGTTTGATGTCTTAGTATTTTGTGCATTTAAAATAAGATCGTTTGTTCCGTAAGCGTTATCAAACTCTAATGTAAGTTTTCCTTGTCCTGTAACATTTTGACTGCTATCGTCGCTTGAACATGAACCTAAAGTAATTGAAATTGCTGCAATAGCAAGTGCTTTGTATAATGTATTTTTCATTTTATGAATTTTATATAATAGTAATTTTAAATTTTGGTTGTACGTAGACACAATTTCATTGTTGGGTGACAATGAAAATTTATTTCAAGAGAATTGAAATAATATTTAAAAAATTATATAAAATAGGATGGAGGTCGAAATGTAGTATTCGAAACCGAAATAGGCTTGTTGTCAAAAGAAGCAAAGAATTTTTCTTTTGACTGAATTGGTGTTACCAATTTAAAAGGTGCCGTAACTGAAGTTTGAATGTAAACAACTTCTGCTTTTTCTTTCAGGTTGTTTTGCATTTTCTTCTCGTTATCAGCGTATTTTTTTAAACTTTTTTGAAGTTCACATCGACCGTTACAACTATTAAAAAGCATTTTTCGTTGTACACAGATGGTTTTTGAAATCTCATCCTGATTTAGTTTGAATGAGGTATAAACAAAGAAACTGCCAAATGATGGCACTAAAAGCATGCAGGAAAGAAATGTAATTAAAATTTGCTTCAAAGCTTTTTTTCGTTGTTTCTGATTGCAAAGGTACTGTTTATTCCTTTTAGTTATTACGATTTTTGTCATTTAACATAAAAAAATATCAGCAAAATAAAAAAATCGATAATACGAAATGATAAAACTTTTTTGAATAGGCTCCAGCTTTAGCTGGAGTTTAAAGATAGAATTATAAGATGGCTTTAGCCGAAAAGCACGTTTGAAATTTGGCTAAAGCCATTTATTATTATTCAAAAAAAACCTCCAGCTTTAGCTGGAGGTTTTTTAATTTATGATTTTAAAATAAAATTATTATTTAACAAGAACCCAAGCACCTGAAGCGATTAAAGATTCTGCTTTTTTAAATTTCATTTCTTCAGTTTTACCTGTTGCAATTTCCTGAACTGTTACAGTATCATTACGGTTGATTTTTGGCATATCTCTCACAATGGTTTCAGTAACCTGACGTTGTTGTGTTTCTCCAGCTTCGCGGTTGATGTCTTCGCTGTTTACAATTTCGTCTTTGCTTAATTTGAAGTTTTCTTTTTGACGAATTTCTTTTGCTTCGTGAATTTCAGGAACGTTTTGAGCTGGTAAATCACCTTTGAATAAGAATGAAATAACTTCTTTGTTAACGTTGTCTAACATTCCTCTAAACAAATTGAATGCTTCTAATTTGTAAATTAGCAATGGATCTTTTTGTTCGTGAACGGCTAATTGAACTGATTGTTTCAATTCGTCCATTTTACGTAAGTGTTTTTTCCAAGCTTCATCAACAATAGATAATGTGATGTTTTTCTCGAAATCAGCAATTAACTGAGCTCCTTCGCTTTCGTATGCTTTTTTCAAGTCAGTAACTACACTCAAAGTTTTGATTCCGTCAGTAAATGGAACTACGATACGCTCAAAATGATTGTTTGGCTCTTCGTAAACTCCTTTAATGATTGGGAAAGCTTCTCTTGCGCTTCTTTCAGTTTTCTCTGTATAGAATGCTAAAGTCTCTTTGTATATTTTTCCTGTAATTTCGTTATCAGATAATTTCAAGAAATCAGCTTCAGAAATTGGAGAAGTGATTGAGAAATAACGAATTAAATCAAATTCGAAATTTTTGAAATCATTAACTGGTTTAGTTTGACTTACGATTAATTCGCAAGTATCATATAGCATATTCGCGATATCAAGTTTCAAACGCTCACCAAACAATGCGTGACGACGACGTTTGTAAACTACTTCACGTTGAGAGTTCATAACGTCATCATATTCTAATAAACGTTTACGAACACCAAAGTTGTTTTCTTCTACTTTTTTCTGAGCACGCTCGATAGATTTGGTCATCATAGAATGTTGGATAACTTCACCTTCCTGAAGTCCCATTCTATCCATAACTTTTGCAACTCTTTCAGAACCAAATAAACGCATTAAGTTATCTTCAAGAGAAACATAGAATTGAGAACTTCCCGGATCTCCCTGACGTCCTGCACGACCACGTAACTGTCTGTCAACACGACGAGAATCATGACGCTCTGTACCAACGATTGCTAAACCTCCGGCAGCTTTTACTTCTGGAGATAATTTAATATCGGTACCACGACCAGCCATATTTGTTGCAATAGTTACAACTCCGGCTTTTCCTGCTTCTTCTACGATTTGTGCCTCTTGTTTGTGCATTTTAGCATTCAAAACGTTATGAGTAACGCCTCTCATTTTCAACATTCGGCTTAATAATTCTGAAATCTCTACAGAAGTTGTTCCAATTAATACTGGTCTTCCTGCATTTGATAATTCAGTTACATCTTCAATTACAGCGTTGAATTTTTCACGTGTAGTTTTGTAGATATAATCTTCTTTGTCTATTCTTGAAATCGGACGGTTTGTTGGAATCTCAACTACGTCTAATTTATAAATCTGCCATAACTCTCCAGCTTCTGTAACTGCTGTTCCCGTCATACCACCTAATTTGCTGTACATTCTGAAATAATTCTGTAATGTAACTGTTGCAAAAGTTTGTGTAGCAGCTTCGATTTTTACATTTTCTTTAGCTTCAATCGCTTGGTGTAGTCCGTCAGAATAACGACGACCATCCATGATACGACCAGTTTGCTCATCGACAATCATAATTTTGTTGTCCATGATCACGTATTCTACATCTTTTTCAAAAAGTGCATATGCTTTTAAAAGTTGAGTAAGTGTGTGGATACGCTCGCTTTTTACTCCAAAATCCTGGAATAATCTTTCTTTAGCTTCCGCTTCAGCGTCTTTATCTAATTTTTGTTTTTCGATAGCAGCAATTTCGGTTCCAATATCCGGAAGTACGAAAAAGTCAGCATCTGTATCTCCTGAAAGGTATTGAATACCATTATCAGTTAATTCTACCTGATTGTTTTTTTCTTCAATTACAAAATACAAAGCCTCATCAACTTTATGCATTTCGCGATTGTTATCCTGCATGTATTGATTTTCAGTTTTTTGAAGTAATTGTTTAACTCCTTCTTCACTTAAAAATTTAATTAATGCTTTGTTTTTAGGTAAACTTCTGTAAGCTCTTAATAATAAGAATCCACCTTCTTTAGTGTTTCCTTCTTTGATTAATTTTTTAGCTTCTGCTAAGAAACCATTCGCTAACTGACGTTGTTGTGCTACTAAGTTTTCGATTTTTGGTTTCAACTCATTAAATTCATGACGATCTCCCTGAGGAACCGGACCTGAAATAATAAGTGGAGTTCTTGCATCATCAATTAATACAGAATCGACCTCATCGACAATTGCATAATTGTGTTTTCTTTGAACTAAATCGCTTGGCGAGTGTGCCATGTTATCTCTTAGGTAGTCAAAACCAAATTCATTATTGGTTCCGTAAGTGATATCAGCGTCGTATGCTTTTTTTCTTTGTTCTGTACTTGGTTGGTGATTATCGATACAATCAACAGTCAAACCGTGAAATTCAAATAAAGGTGCTTTCCATGTACTATCACGTTTTGCAAGGTAATCATTCACCGTTACTAAGTGAACTCCGTTTCCAGTCAAAGCGTTTAAGTAAAGTGGAAGTGTAGCAACCAAAGTTTTACCTTCTCCCGTTTGCATTTCGGCAACTTTACCTTCGTGCAATACCATACCACCAATTAACTGAACATCATAGTGAATCATGTCCCAAGTAATTTCTTTACCGGCTGCATTCCATTTATTAGCCCAAGTAGCTTTGTCACCTTCAATAGTAACATAAGTTTTTGAAGCCGAGAATTCGCGGTCTTTTGGAGTTGCAGTTACTTCGATAAAAGAATTGTCTTTAAAACGACGTGATGTTTCTTTTACTACAGAGAATGCTTCAGGAAGGATTTCCAATAAAGTTTTCTCTGAGATTTCGTATGCTTCTTTTTCAAGAGAATCGATAGCATCATAAAGATCTTCTCTTTTGTCGATGTCTTCGATGTTTTCTACTTCAGCTTTAAGCGAAGCAATTTTAGCATCTTTTTCAGCTCTCGCTTCTTTTATTTTTTCTTTAAAATATGCGGTTCTGGCTCTTAGCTCGTCATGAGACAAGCTCATTAAGCTGGTTTCGAACGTTTTAATTTTATTTAAATAAGGCTGTAGAGCTTTGACATCTTTCTGTGATTTATCACCTACAAAGACTTTAATAATACTGTTTATGAAACTCATGATTTATTGTATTTCTATTTTATGTAAATGTGTATTTGAACCAAAAAAAAAGCCTCGGTGATGAGACTTTTTCCTTTGGTTTATTTTTTAATATTCATCCTCATTCCAAAGATAATCTTCGTCTGTTGGATAATCAGGCCAAATTTCTTCCATTGATTCATATATCTCGCCTTCGTCTTCGATTGACTGAAGGTTTTCTACCACTTCTAATGGAGCACCAGCTCTAATAGCGTAGTCAATAAGTTCATCTTTGTTAGCAGGCCATGGCGCATCACTTAAATAAGATGCTAATTCTAATGTCCAATACATCTGTTATCTGTTTAGTTTGTGCAAAAATAAATTTTTTACTGAAAAAGACAAGTAAAATTTGATTTATTTTAATAAAATTTAAGAACGTCTCTATAAATTGCGGATTGTAGATTGTTGATTTTAGATTTTTGAAACCTTTTAATCTAAAATCTTAACTCTAAAATCTAACATTTCACTTTCTGGGAATCCATTTCACTTCATCCGCTTTTAAGTCTGACGACAACTTCCGTGCCAAGACAAAAAGGTAGTCAGAAAGTCGGTTTAAGTACATAATTGCGATCTCAGGAACGTGCTCATTATGGCTTAAATGTACTGCCAAACGTTCTGCACGACGGCAAATACAACGCGCTATATGACAATGTGACACGGTTGGATGTCCTCCAGGTAAAACAAAATGAGTCATTTGCGGAAGACTTTCCTCCATTTTATCGATTTCGTTTTCTAATAACTCAATATCAGAATCAATTATTCCCAGGTTTTTCAAACGAAGTTTACCGTTTTTTAGGATTTCTTTTTCTTGTGGAGTTGCCAAAATAGCGCCCACAGTAAAAAGACGATCCTGAATTTCGATTAGAATAGTTTTATAATGCGAATCCATTTCCTGATCGCGAATGAGTCCTATATAAGAGTTCAACTCATCAACAGTTCCATAACTGTCAATTCTGATATGATCTTTAGGAACGCGTGTGCCTCCAAAAAGAGCCGTCGTTCCTTTGTCTCCTGTTTTTGTATATACTTTCATTTTTTTTTGTTTGAGGTGCTATCCCGAAGCTTCGGGACTGAGGTGCTGAGATTCTAAGTTTTTTTCTTTTGTTAGTTGTTTAATCCAAGTTCATTACTCAGTTTTGTTAATTTTTTGCCGGCTTTGTCGTTAAAGGCATCACTTTTTATTCCCGCAGTTTTTGCGGTTGACTCAAGTTGAGAGCATTCTAAACAAATCTGTGTTTGACAAATTACTTTATTATCTTTAAAATAAATAAATCCAAGTCTAGGATTGTAACAAGCCGCCATATTTGAATTTTCAAATGTTTTTTTGTTTCCAATAATTGCATTTAATTTTAAAATTTGATTGCGATCGAGTTTCTTCCTGCTTTTTATAGTATTAATGGATCTTCCTCTTTTATTTATGGGATAAAATGAATGTCCATTTCCATCAAAACCTATATAATTAACTCCAATAACCGAATCACATTCGAATCCTTTCTTGTAAGATAAAAGACTATCAATGCTAACTACAAATTCATTTGTAGTTGCCCAACGTATTTTTGCACTTTCAATTTTCGGAGGTAATAATTTAAAATTTTCATTGTCTTTTACGGAGGTATTTTTACAAGACGTTAAAAACAAAAAAACTAATAAAATAGATTTAATAAAATTGGTCATTTTTTTTCTTTTCCGATTAAACAATTAACCAAATAAACGCTTAAACTATTTTGTAGTATCACTTTCAATCAATCCATCTCTTAAACGAATAACTCTATGCGCATAAGCTGCAATATCTTCTTCGTGCGTTACTAAAATAACTGTGTTTCCTTGCGCGTGAATATCTCCAAAAAGCTTCATAATTTCAACAGACGTTTTACTATCTAAGTTTCCTGTTGGTTCATCGGCAAGAATAATTGAAGGTTTGTTAACCAAAGCGCGGGCAATTGCAACACGCTGACGTTGTCCTCCGGAAAGCTGATTGGGCTGGTGATCCATTCTGTCTGACAGATTTACTTGTGTCAAAACTTCTTCAGCTCGTTTGGTGCGTTCTGATTTCGAATATCCTGCATAAATCATAGGCAATGCAACATTATCTAAAGCAGTGGTTCTTGGTAAAAGATTGAAAGTCTGAAACACAAATCCGATTTCTTTGTTTCGAATTCCTGCCAATTCATCGTCTTTCATTTGGCTGACATCTTTTCCGTTTAAAACATAATGTCCGGAAGTTGGAGTGTCCAAACAACCTAATAGATTCATTAAAGTTGATTTTCCAGAACCCGAAGGTCCCATTAAAGCTACATATTCGCCTTTATTGATTTCTAAATTAATTCCTTTTAAGACATAAACGATTTCATTACCAAGAACAAAATTTCGTTTTATATCAGTTATTTTAATTAATGGATTCGCCATTTTGATTTACAATTTTGGATTTAAAAGTACAAAACACTTTTCAATAAACGATAAGTAGTTTCTAATTGATTTTTGTTACAACTGTCGGGATTTAAAATCATGATTTTCTACAAATTATCATTTTTATAAAAAATTATAATTTATTCGAATGAAAATCTGTTATGTGATTTTGTATTATTTTTATATAATCTCCATTTTTCTGTTATTTTATTGAATTATAATGTTTTAAATATTATAAAAGTGATAATTGTGTAAGAGTAAGGGCTGTATTGTAGCTTACATTTGTTATCTAATCTTAAATAATCAGAATTATGAAAAACATACAATTATTATCAGGAATTGCTTTAATAGCGTTAAGTCTTACGTCTTGTAAAGATGAAAAACAAGAAAAAGCTCAAAAAACCGTAGACTCTTATGTCGCTTATGTGGATTCAGTTAAAAATGTTAAAGCAGATGATCTGAAAGCAGATTGGAAAAATGTTGAAGCTGAGTATGACAGAAAAGCTGCAGAAGCAGAATTAGCTTTAGCAGATATTAAAGATAATTCGGCTGCGACCGAAAAAGTGAATACAAGTAAAGTGAAATACGAAGAGTTTAAAAAAGAAATGACCACCGTTTTTGCCCCACCTGCTCCAAGTCCAAAACAACAATTGCGTAATGCTTTATTTGGAGAAGGAAAAATCGGAGAGGATATGAATTTTGACTGGGTAAATGCTAAAAACATACATAGTGTTTATCAGCAATTTGTTCATACTGTTGAAGATAATAAAGATAAATATTCAAGAGAAGACTGGGATGAAGTAAAATTGATGTACGAAGCACTTGACAGCCGAAAAAATACGGTTGAAAAAGAAGGTTTAACATCTGAAGATAATAGAAAAATTGCCGGTTTGAAATTGAAATTTGCTCCAATGTATACTTTAAATAGAATGGGAGCTAAATCTGAAGAAACTGCAGCAGCAAAAAAATAATTATTAAGTTAATTTGAATTAGTATTAAAATGACAATCAGAAATGGTTGTCATTTTTTTTTGAAATAGAAATTTTAAACTCAGGTTTCTTATAAAAGAATTTTATTTTAGCTGTTCATAAAATTAAATAATGGGAATCTATTTTATAATACTATTAATTACAATATTACTTTTTAGACTATGTTATTTTTTTGAGGATTTTTCTAAATTCGAATCTAAAAGTTTAGTTGGTATTTTTATTTTTTTGTTTCTGATAATAGCTTTCTTTTTTACTATTGCGATACAAATATACGATGTCAAAAGAATAAAAGACAACTATGTTTTATCAGAAGGCAAAGTGACATTTTATCACACAGGAAGAGGAAAATCGGATGGAGAAGTTCGGTATGATTTTAAGGTAAATGAAGAATGGATTTCTAATGCATATTTTGAAAATCATTATATAGAAATTCCTGACGAAAAACCAGATACAACCATTAGCTATTTAGTTATCTATGAAAAAAGCTCACCTCAAAATGGCTTTCTATTGTTTAATTATCCAATAACAGATAAAGATGATTTGTCAGAGTACGAAGAGTTATTTAAAAAAGGAATACCTGATGATGTGTTTTATAATTAAGCACGAATCACAAAATGTTCTTTTTCCTGCTCATATCTAAAAAAGACAAATCCCCATTGAAAAGTATCAATTGTTACCGTAACTTTTGGATGGTTTTTTATAATTTCCCAAGCTTCTTCCATTTCTGGAGACCAATGAATATCATCGAAAATCCAAACACAATCATTGGTAATCGTTTGTAACAAAAGATCAAAATAAGCCAAAGTAGCTTTTTTAGAATGATTTCCATCAAAATAAATAAGATCATAATCTGTAGCCTGAAGATTTGTAGAAACTAAAAAGTTTTCAAATTCAGTTATAATAGTATCTACATTTTTGCAATCAAAATTTTCTAAATTATTTTTAGCAACACTTGCCGTTTGTGGGCAACCTTCGAGCGTAATTATTTTTGCATTTTTGTTTCCTAAAGCCAAAGCAGAAGTTGCCAAACCTAAAGAAGTTCCAATTTCAAGAATGTTTTTGGGCTGAAAATAATTAGTTACGCGAAATAATAATTCGGCACGTTTTGGAGAAATTCCTGCTGTCGATGCAATTTTCGAAATTTGTCTTCTATTCGATTTAAATACTTTTGAACCGGCGCCAAAATCAGTTACTTCAATAAAGTTTTTGTTATTAAGTAATGATTTTCGATAGTTTCGCAAAATCGAATATTCGGGTTTGGTTTTCTTGTCGTAAAAACATTTTGTCAATAAATTAAAAACAAACGGCGAATGTACTCCATGCTCGTTTTTGGAATCCCAAAGGAATTTTAAATAAGATTTAATTTGAAATAGCATATAAATGTTTAACAAGTAGGCGCGAAGATACAAAAAAGTCGAAAGTCATAAAGTCGAAAGTTTTAAAGGTATAAAACGATACTTTACCACTTTTGACTTTGAAGTTTATGACTTTCAAAAAGACTATATTTGCCCATTAAGCAAATAGTAATACGTTTTATAATGTTGAAGGAAGAAGTAGAAAGTAAGAATACAATAACCTCGGAAGAAATTAATAAATGCATTGCCATTTTAGCACAACTGAATGCCAATACAGATCAGATATTTGATATTCCGAAAGAACAACGAATTGCCTTAATCAAAGAAGCAGGAATGTTTTCGAGACCGGATCGTGATGAGTTTTCCAGAAGAGTAAAAGATGGTTTGCAAGCTGCAAAACGTAAAAAAGAGAAGAAAGACAAAACGACGCGTAAAGAAACCGGAATTCGTCATGCGCGTGAAGCGAGTATATTTGTTGCACCAAAATTATTGGCTCTAAATGATCTTGCTCTAAAAGAAGCATTAGAACTCGAAACTCCACGAAATTGTTACGTTTGTAAAACAGAATTTACTAAAATGCACCACTTTTATGACACAATGTGTACAGATTGCGGTGATTTTAATTATGCTAAACGTTTTCAAACTGCCGATGTAAAAGGACAAATTGCTATTATTACAGGTTCCCGATTAAAAATTGGTTATCATATTACATTAATGCTTTTGCGTGGCGGAGCAACTGTTATTGCGACAACACGTTTTCCGGTTGATTCGGCTTTGCGATTTGCTAAAGAAGAAGATTTCATGGAATGGGGACATCGCTTAAAAATTCATGGTTTAGATTTAAGACATATTCCGAGTGTGGAGATTTTCTGCAATTTTATAGAGCAAAAATACGAGCGTTTGGATATTCTGATTAATAATGCAGCACAAACGGTGAGACGTCCCGCTGGATTTTATTCCCATTTAATGGAAAATGAAGAATTGTCAATTACTTCACTTCCTAAACAAGCGCAAGATTTATTATTAGATCATTTGAATTGTCTGGACGAACTAAAAGTTTTGACAACTGGTTTTTCTTCGAATGAAAATATGCCGGTAACCTGGCACGGACCAGAACCTGGAATTGGTTTGCGCGCTTCGGCTCAATTATCTCAAATTCCATATTCTTTTGATAATGCATTGGTCGCAAATGAAGTTTTTCCAGAAGGAGAACTCGATGCAGATTTGCAACAAGTTGATTTGCGAAAAACAAATAGTTGGCGTTTACGTTTAGGGCAAATAGAAACTACAGAAATGATTGAAGTACAATTAGTAAATTCTGTTGCGCCATTTGTGTTATGTAACCGACTTTCTGAAGTAATGAAAAAAGATAATACAGGCAAAAAACACATTATAAATGTTTCGGCGATGGAAGGAAAGTTTCATCGTTTCTTTAAAGAAGATCGTCATCCGCATACTAATATGGCAAAAGCTGCATTGAATATGTTAACACATACATCATCAGGAACTTTGGCAAAACACGGAATTTTTATGAATGCCGTTGATACAGGTTGGGTAACTGACGAAGATCCTGCCGAATTGGCAAAAAAGAAGCAGGAATTAGAAGATTTTCAACCGCCATTGGATATTGTTGATGGCGCCGCTCGTGTTATGGATCCTTTATTTGACGGAATTAATACCGGAAAACATTGGTGTGGAAAATTCCTGAAAGATTATAATCCGATTCCTTGGTAGAATATAAATCTCAGTTTTCAGACTGTAAAAATAAAAAAGCCATAAAAAGATTAAATCTTCTTGTGGCTTTTTTTATTGAGATGATATTTTGAACTTAATTAACTTTAATCAATTTAACGTCAAAAATAAGAACTGAACCTCCGGGAATTCCCTTAGTAGTAACACTTCCGTAACCTAAATGTGAAGGAACTAAAAGAGCTCCACTTCCGCCTGTTTTAAAATAAGGAATACCTTCTGTCCAGCCTTTAATAACTTCGGTTAAAGAAAAAGAGACACCTGCAGCGTCGCTTTGGTTGAATATTTTTCCGCTTGTATAATAGCCTCTATAAGCTACAGTTACATTTGACGTTGCCGTTGGTTGTGCACCTGTTCCAGGTTCATCGATAATATAATACAAACCAGAAGCGGTTCTTGTCGCTGTTAGTTTGTTTTTGGCAATATAATCAGTGATTTCTTTTTCGTTTTCAACAGTGTAATCTGTTTTTTGTGGCTCTTGATTAGTAGGTTTGTCATTAGAGCAAGAAATAAAAAGTGTCATTATAAATAATGCAGAAAAAAGATGTTTCATGAAAAGTAGATTTTTTAAAGTCGTAAATATAATGAAATTAGGTATTTTGTTTTTGGAATTATTTACAAATTATATATTCATAAGATGGTCTGGCTCCCATGGGTGTAACTACAAATGTTCCTTTGTTTGACAATGTCATCGTAAAATCACGATCATATTCTTCATTTGCATCCGCATTGTGAAAAATGATTTTTCGTGTTTTTAATTTTTTGGATTGTATTTCGATATTTCCAATTTCATAACTTTTAAATACAAATGGTTTTTCTTTAAAATCCCAGTAAGTAAATTCTTTTTTAGCAAAATCGATATAAGATTTATTTTTGGAATCACAGAATTTTTGCTGTTCTGTAATGTAGTTTTCAATGTCTTTTTTGGATTCAAAAGGTATGAAACCTGTTTGTGGATCACTGTATGTAACATCATCGGTATAATCATAAGATAATCCTACAATCTTTTTCTTTTCTTTTGTAATCGCAAAGTAGAAATTGTAAATACGTTTTCCATCAACATCCATTGCGCGTGCTCTGTAATTACATTTATCCTCCAATGCATGGTGAGATTCAAAAACAGAATCTGAAAGATTTACGTAACCATTATCAAAATCAGAAAGCTTGAATTTATTCTCATATTTTTCATAAAAAAAGCCTGTTTTCTCAAATTTGGTATCTCCTAGATAAGTTGGGAATTTTTCAGAAGAAACGGTTGTATGGATTTTAGTTTCAAACCATTCTTTATAACTCATTTTGTTAGCAAAAATTATTATAGGATAAGGACCGTCATAAACATATTCGATAAAACCATCTTTTTCGTCAATGAACTTATTTATTTCTTTTTCATTATTAGTATTAAAAGCTTTTATGAAATCTTGAAAAAAGACATTTAATTCCGTTTCTGATATTTCCTCAGGAGTTACAACCGCTTTTTTGGTTGGATTTAGTTGTGTTGTATTTGGAATATTATTTTTTGGCGAATCATTTTTGCATGAAAAAGACAGTATAGTTATTAATGTTAATGCAAAACTTATAGTTAAACGTAATTTTAAAATCTTGTTCTTCGATTCCATTTTTTTATGTTGTAAAGTACTGTCGAACATTATTAATGCTAATATTGTTCTTCTTTTTTGTTTTATAGATTAGTTTTTTTCTTCTGCTAAAATAGGTATTTACCATTGCAAATGATAAAAAAGGCTTTATTTTTTAAAATAGTTTCTTGTTAATTTTAGATTGCTTTTTAGCAAAAAAAAAAGAGCCTCAATACTTTTAGTGTTGTCACTAATAGCATTGAGGCTCTTTATAATATAAACTTCTGTTTTTCTCTCGAAAGCTCGTGGATTATCCCTCGATCTTAGCCGAAAGTTCAAACCAACGTTCTTCTTTTTGATCTATCTTATTGATGATATTTTGTAATTCGTTAGCTTTTTTCTCGATGTCAGCGTCAGCTACTTTTCCATCAGAGAATAATTGTTCGATTTTAGTTTTATCAATTTCTAAATCTTTTATTTCTCTTTCTAGTTTTTGATATTCTTTTTGCTCGTTGAAAGTTAGATTTCCTGTTGGATTATTTTGTTTCCAATCTTTCTTTTCGGCTTTGTTTTCTTCTTTTTGAGCAACATCGGCACTGTCTTCGTAAGCTCTGAAATCAGAATAGTTTCCTGGGAAGCTTTCAATTTCTCCTTTTCCTCTAAAGATAAATAAGTGATCGACAATTTTATCCATAAAATAACGGTCGTGAGAAACTACAAGTAAACAACCTGGGTAATCTAAAAGGAAACTTTCAAGTACATTTAAAGTCACGATATCTAAATCGTTTGTAGGCTCATCCAGAATCAAAAAGTTAGGATTCTGAATTAAAACCGTACATAAATACAAACGTTTTAATTCGCCACCGCTTAATTTTTCTACGAAATCATATTGTTTTTTAGCATCAAAAAGAAAACGCTCCAACAATTGCGAAGCCGAAATCATTCGACCTTTTGCAAGCGGAATATATTCTCCGTATTCTTTAATAATATCTATAACACGCTGATTCGGTTTCGGATTGATTCCGCTTTGTGTATAATAACCAATCTTGATTGTGTCACCTTTTACAACGCGTCCGCTATCCAACGGAATTGTTCCCGTAAGAAGATTTAAGAAAGTCGATTTTCCGGTTCCGTTTTTTCCAATAATTCCGATACGTTCTCCACGCTGAAAATCAAAACTGAAGTTGTCCAGAATAACGTGATCTTTGAATTTTTTAGAAATTTTGTGAAGCTCGATAATCTTGCTTCCCATTCTTTCCATGTTAATTTCAAGCTCAACTTTGTTTTCTTTACGACGACTTTGTGCTTTTTCTTTAATTACATAAAAATCATCCTGACGTGATTTTGATTTTGTTGTTCTCGCTTTTGGCTGACGACGCATCCATTCTAATTCTTTTACGAATAAGTTTTTTGCTTTGTCAACACTTGCATTTTCAGAAGTAATTCTTTCTTCTTTTTTCTCTAAATAATAAGAGTAATTTCCTTTGTATTGGTATAATTTACCATTGTCAAGTTCGATGATTTCGTTACAAACACGCTCCAAGAAGAAACGGTCGTGTGTTACCATAAACAAGGTAATATTTTCTTTGGCAAAATAACTTTCCAGCCATTCGATCATTTCAAGATCCAGGTGATTGGTTGGCTCATCAAGAATCAATAAATCAGGGCGATTAATCAAAATTATCGCTAATGAAAGACGCTTTTTTTGTCCACCCGAAAGATTTTTTACTTTAAGTTTAAAATCTTCCAGTTTTAATTTGAATAAAATTTGTTTGTATTGCGTTTCAAAATCCCACGCATTATGTTGGTCCATTCCGTCAAAAGCTTTTTGATAAGCTTCTTCATCGTCTGGATTTTCAAGTGCTTTTTCGTAAGCTTCAATTACTTTAAGCGTTTCATTGTCTGATGCAAAAATGCTTTCCTCAATGGTTAACTCGTCTTGTAGATTATTATCCTGAGAAAGAAACGCCATACGGATTCCTTTTCTTAAAACAACTTGTCCAGTATCAGGTTCATCCAAACCATTGATAATACTCATAATGGTCGTTTTTCCCGAACCGTTTTTAGCTATAAAAGCAATTTTTTGGTCTTTATTGATTCCAAATGAGATATTGTCAAAAAGCGTTCTTTCGCCAAATGACTTCGATATATTTTCTACAGATAAGTAATTCACTTTGTAAAATATGAGTTATAAATTATAAGTTATGAATGTTTTAGAAAACATAACTTTTTGCAAAAGTAAACTTTTATATTACCATTTACGAATTGTTAAACTTATTTAAGTTGACTAAGACAAACTTAATTACTTAGATTTGTGATCAAAATTGTTTTATGTACTCAATATTCAATGCAATAATTTGCGGTGCAGCATTTTTACTGACATTTATAATTTTTGTAAATCAAAATAAGATTAATATAAAAGCCAATCGATGGTTTGGATCTTTTGTAGGCTGTATTTTTTTAATATTACTTGAAAATGTTATTGTAGACAGCAAAATACTCACAGAAGATGATATTCTGAATCAATTAATAAATATCTCCAGTTTTGTCGTTGCTCCGGTATTTTATCTAAGTGTTTGCTATTATATCGAGCCAGTTAGAAAATGGAAAGTAATTGATTACTTGCATTTTAGTTTCGCTTTCCTAATCTTTATTCTTCTTATTATTTCCTGGTTAATAGACGACAACAATAAACCTGAAGATATAAGTCCGGAAATTGTACAGAAAACCATAGCAATATTTAATTTTATTTTCAGCCTATACGTTTTTATTTATTGTTTTCTGGCTTATCGAAAAATTGTTAAGCATGAAAAAACGATTAAACTTTTAAATTCTACTTCTGAGAATCTGGATTTGAAATGGCTAAAAAATATTATTGTCGGTGTTATTTTTATCACGATTTTTTGGATTCTTGATATTGTATTTCAAATATCCGAAGGAAACAAAACCTTCGATGTCCTGACAAGTTTGATTTACTTTTTAAGTATTCTCTACATAACTTATTATTGGCAGAAACAAAAAGAAATCTTTCCATATAGTTTAAAAGAAAAAGAAGAAATAGAAACTATTATTGTTGAAACTTCTTTACCAGAAGGTAAACGAAAACAATTGCTGACCAACGAAGAATTAGAAGAACAAAAAATCAGATTATTACAATTAATGGAAACCGAAAAGCCTTTTTTAGAATTTGGTTTAAGTTTAGTAAAACTGGCTGGTTCGATGAAAATTTCTACGCATATACTTTCGTACGTAATCAATAATGGATTTGGTGAAAATTTCTATCAGTTTATAAACAGATATCGAATTGAAGAAGCTAAAAAATTAATGATTGATTCTGAAACGGATCGTTTAAGTTTATTAGGAATTGGGTTTTCTGTAGGTTTTAATTCAAAAACGGTTTTTAATACTACATTTAAAAAAGTCACAGGACAAACTCCGTCAGAATATAAGAAACAAATAGGTTCTAATTTATAAATCAGAACGACCAGCCTTTGTTTTTAAGGGATTTTTGCTGAAAATTTTAATCTTAAAGAAATGAAATCAGCAAAAAACATTATTGCAAAAATTGGACTAAGTTTATTCTTTACATTCGTTTCGTGCGATAAAGACAGTGATAATAATACTGAAACTTTAAAAGAAATAAAAGTAGATGTTGGAACTCATAAATTGGCAACTTACTCCATTATTCACAACTCAAAATATTTGGTAGTTTTTGAATCCGGACTCGGAGACGGACATTCTGTTTGGAACGAAAAAAAAATAGCAATAAAAATAAGTGCCCAATTAGATGTCTTAACATATGACAGAGCCGGTTATGAAAAATCTGAAAAAGATTCAAAACCAAGAAATATAAATCAATTAAGAAGTGAACTCGAAACTGTAATTAATAATTTTTCGAATGACAGAAAAGTTATTCTTATCGGGCATTCGCTTGGCGGAATGATTATTAGAGATTATGCTGTTAAAAATCCTTCTAAAGTTGCCGGATTATTATTTATAGATCCATCGCACGAATATTATAATCGGCCTTCGCAAGAAGAGGAGGATATGCTTTATAATCTTTGTGTGATCAATTATGGAGAAAATTTTGGAGGAACACGCGAAGCCAGAGAAATAATAGAAGATTCTCAGTATATGGCGACACTTCCGGATTTGCCAAATATTCCTGTAATTGTAATTTCGAGCTTAAAAATCGACGCATCTACTTCTGAATCAGAAAAACAAATATGGTTTAAGGCGCATGAATTATTAAAAGAAGGAGTTTCTGATTTTACGCACATTACAACTATAAAAGCAGGGCATTACATTATGAATGATGAACCCAATTTGGTGATCGATAATTTTAATTTACTGCTGTCTAAAATAAAGTAAAAATAAGTTTTGCGGAATTTGGTTTAATATAAAATCAGATTCCGCAAAAGTTTATTTATGAAGATAGGAATCCAATATAGGACTTAAGTCAATACGATGAATTTGTTGCCGAACATTGATTACCGGTTTTCGGACCAAAGATTCATTTGTCAAATAATAATGCAAACCATCTTCTGTCGAAATTCCTTCTATTTGATGAAAAGGAAGCGGAAGATTTATTCTCCTTTTATTTCCGGATAAAAAATCATGGTTTTTAAAATCATATAAAAGATATAAAAATGGTTTTCCTATTTTAGAATAACCACAAAGAACAATTAGTTTTTTGGATTCTAAATAGGTTGCGCCCGTCACTAATCCTTTTGTGTCCAATTCATCTTTTAATTTTGCAACGTGTTTTCCGGATTGATTTGGCAAAGAATAAATAGACGTTTTTGAATTACTCCATTGTTTTGTAAACAAATAAATGCTGTCTTTTGAAATGATGAAAGCTTCACAATCAAAATTTGTAGTATTGCCTTTTTGAGAGGAAAAATCAGTTTGATCAGAATATTGAAACGAAATGGTTTCAATATTTGGATTTCCTTCGAGAAAAGATTGTTTTTCTATTTTCAGAATATGTAAATCAGTTCTGTTTCCGGTGTAATTATTTCCGAAATCACCTATATAAATATGAGTACTATCTTGAGAGATTTCTTCCCAGTCATTATTTATTACTTCGTTCAGAACTATTTTTCTTTTAATTTGGCCCAAAGAATCCAATCCGTAAATAGTTTTGTCATGATCGTCATTATGCGTCCACAATAAATTATTGAAAGAAATTAATCCCGAAGTTTCTTTGATCGAGTCAGATAATTCCCTGGAATATTCCGGTTTGATTTTGAAAGAAGCATACAAGCAACTTCCATCATTTATAGTTGCCAATGGATTATAGTTCTTCGAAAGCGGATCTGTACAACCTGATATTTGCGCATTTGCAGAAACTGCAATCAGGAAAAAAAGTAGAATTGTTTTAAGCATAATCTGCAATATTATATCTGCAAAATATAAAAGTAAACTTTTAAAGAATAGATTCTAAATAGTACAGAAAAATCTAATTAAAATATTATTTTGCAGTGCTAAATTTTTAATTAATTTTTAGTCTAAAATTAAGCATAAAACCTCAATATGAAAATTCTACAAAAACTATCGCATTATCGTTTCTCGCGCTATTTTAAGCTTTTGTTTGTTTTAGTAGATTTAGTATTGTTGAATCTGGCTACAATTTTGTCTGCATTTGCCAGATTTGAAAGTTTGGATAAGCTTTTATCAAAAGAAGAAAGAGTAGTTTCGTTATTGGCAATTTTACTTTGGGTTGTATTATTGCTTCAGAACGATTCAAACCGAAGTATTCGTGTAGAAACTATAGAATCCATATTATTCAGAACCATAAAAAAGTTGCTCATTCACGCTGCTTTAATCTCAATATTTGTGGTATACTTGAAATACACTGATATTTCGAGACTTAGATTAGTTTATTTTTACATGATTTTCTTTGTATTATTGATGGTTTCCCGTTATTTCTCCATGAAACTTCTAAAATATATTAGAGCGCAAGGATATAATTTTAAAACTTTTATTGTTGTTGGTGTTAATGAATCCGGAGAGAAAATCCGAAAAATATTAGCAAAAGACCTGACTTACGGATATAAATTTCTAGGCTTTTTTGATGATAATATAGATGCTTCAATTGTTGATACTTCTTCAGTTTTAGGTGGTTTTGCTGCTATTCCGCAATTTGTTGCCGAAAAAAAGATAGATGAAATGTATGTGGCATTACATATTGATAATATTGAAATTATTAATGAACTGACCAGAATTTGCGAACAGAATATGATCCGAATTAAGTTTATTCCTGATTTTCAATTGTACACAAAATCAAGTAAAGTTGAGGTTGCTTTTTATGAAAATATGCCGGTATTGATGTTTCGAACAGAACCTTTGGAACTTGTGGTAAACAGGCTTGCAAAAAAAGCTTTTGATATTGTTTTTTCGGTTTCTGTGATTTTATTGATATTTCCGTGGTTGTTTCCTATTATAATGCTGATTATTAAAATAGAATCGCCGGGACCAATATTTTTTAAACAAGAAAGATCCGGTCGAGATAATAGAACTTTTATGTGCTTTAAATTCAGAAGCATGTATGTTAATGGTTTGGCACACAAAAAACAAGCCGAAAAAGGAGATAGTCGTATTACTAAATTTGGCGCTTTTATTCGTAAAACAAGCATTGACGAATTACCTCAGTTTTTTAATGTTTTTTATGGCGATATGTCCGTAGTTGGACCTAGACCACATATGGTAAATCTGGCTAAAGAATACAGTGATTTAATCAATAATTATTTAGTGCGTCAGTATGCTAAACCCGGAATTACAGGTTGGGCGCAAGTCAACGGTTATCGCGGAGAGACAAAAGTATTGAGCGATATGGAAAGCCGAGTAGAATATGACATCTGGTATATTGAAAATTGGAGTTTATTACTCGACGTGAAAATCATCATAAAAACAATTATCAATGTCTTTAAAGGCGAAGAAAACGCTTATTGATTAAGATTTAAAAAACTGATTGTTATTAATTACTTCTTTTAGATTAGAAATACTTTTTACTTTAATTCTGTTACCAAAAGAGTTGATATGTCTCATATGATGAACATCAGTTCCTGCAAAATCATACATTCCCTTTTTAAGAAGTTCGTCGGCAATTTTGGATATTTCACTTCCATAATAACCAACAGTCGACAATAAATTCAACTGAAAAAGACAACCTGCTTTTTTTAGTTTTTCGTATTCATCAAGATTTTTATGATAGAAAGTATAGCGTTCCGGATGTGCCAAAACCGGAATGTAACCTGCAACCTGCAAATCAAATAATATTTTATACAATCGGATAGGAGCATTTAGATATGACATTTCTACCAATACATAATTGTCTTTTAGCGTAAGAAGTTTTTCGGAGTGAAAATGACTTTCAAACCAATCATCCATTAAATATTCGGCTGCGGTTTCAAAAGGAATTTGAAGTTTGTTTTCTTTTGCTAAAACAATTGTTTCTTTATAATTATCTAAAATCGTCTTTTGTGAATTTTTCCAAATATGGCTAATATGCGGAGTAGTAGTAAATTGAGAAAAGCCCATCTCTTGAAAAGCTTTTATAAGTTTAATACTTTCAGTACTATTTTTTGCACCATCGTCAATACCAGGCAATAAATGGGAATGAATATCAACAAAACCTTCGGGAATAAGGTCTTTTAAGTGTAGTTTGGGTTTGAATAATGATAACATGGCGCAAAAGTAAAAAAATGAAAGGATTTTTTAATGAAATTGATTAGAGGATTTATTTAAAACGATTTATCGAGAATTTGTTACAGAAACCTAATTTGACATTTCATCCATTAGTTTATATTTGTTGTTATCAATACGCTGAAATTTTATGAAAATTAAAGAGAATTTATACAATCAAAGGATTATTTCGATAGATGCTTTACGCGGAATTACCATTTTTATAATGATTTTTGTAAATGAGCTCGCGAGCATTACAGAAGTGCCGCAATGGATGAAACATATGCCTGCAGACGCAGATGCAATGACTTTTGTTGATGTGGTTTTTCCAGCCTTTTTATTTATTGTTGGAATGTCGATTCCGTTTGCTTTCAATGCCCGATTATTAAAAGGAGACAGTGTTAAAACGATTTGGGCGCATACCTTAAAAAGAGCTTTGGCTTTAATTATTATTGGTGTTTTCATGGTTAACGCGGAATACGGTTATGACGCAACAAAAATGATTATTGCGCCTGCATTTTGGGGACTTTTGGCTTATTTCATGCCGATTCCCATTTGGAATAAATATGCAAAAGATTTTCCGGTTTGGTTAAAAAGTACGTTTCAATATGGTGGAATGCTTGTTTTGGTAGCGCTATATTTTTTATACGTTCAGGATACTGGCGAAATTGGAATGACACCAAAATGGTGGGGAATTCTGGGATTAATAGGTTGGGCGTATTTAATTACAGTAATCTATTATTGGCTAGTTTCAGGAAGATTATGGGCCATGATTGCTTTTTTGGTAGTTTGTGTAATCGCCAATTCGGTTAATTTGACAGAAGGATCTGTAATACAGCAAACATACTGGTTAAGTTTCATCGCCGGACATTTAACACATGCTTCATTAGTAACCGCCGGAGTTGTGATTTCGCTTTTATTCTTTGATCGAAGAATAGCTCCCAAAATCAATTGGGCAGTAATAGGTTTTGCAGTTTTGTTTTTTGTAACAGGATATTTATTAAGACCTTACTTTGGAATTTCAAAAATAAAAGGAACACCATCGTGGACCATGTTTTCGGCTACAATTTGTACCGTATTATTCTATTTTCTTTATTGGTTAATGGAAATTAAAAAACAAACAAAATGGAGTAATTTCTTCATGCCGGCAGCAGCAAATCCTTTGTTGATTTATATTTTGCCGGGCGTAATTTATTATTTCTGTATAGCTTTTAATATTCATATTATTCCGGATTATTTCCGTGTAGGAGTTCCTGGAATTATTTGGTCATTAGTTTTCTCAACAATAATGTTGTTTGTAATGAAATTATGCAACAAATATAAAATTCAGTTGCACTTGTAGGGATTGTTTAACCGCAAAGTTCACAAAGATTTACGCAAAGTTCGCAAAGCTTATCAAGACAAAGCTTTGCGAACTTTGCGTTTGCTAAACGTGATCTAAAAGAAAAAACTTTTGCGAGCTTTGCGGTTAAATAGTCTCATTTCAACTTGAAACCTGAAACCTGAAACAAATTCTCACCTTACACGTTTAAACGCAATTGGTCCAGTTCGTTTTTTATTGTCGACAAAAGTTCCTTCCAGCGTATTTCCATCTTCAGATAATTTTAAAGTATGCGTTCCTGCGGTTGCCCATCCCTTAATAGGTAAAGTTACATCTACAGTATAGCCAATGGTGTTTCCTATTCGTTTTCCTACACCGCTTTCTACGAATTTCTGTCCTTTCCATTCCAGATAATGCGAGAAAATAATTTTTCCGTTTTGTTCCGATATAATGGCAACTGCATTTTGAACGCCGGGATTTATATCTTCCCAAACACCATTAATGTCGATTTTTGAAACAGCAGATTTTTTTTGGCTATAGCCAAAATTTGAAAATAATACAGCAACGAAAAGGATAAATAAAAGTCTTGTTTTCATGTTTTTAAATTTGGACTATAACTGATTTTATTTCTAAAAATGCTCCCGAAACCGGATTGTAATTCACAAAATTGAATTTACAAAGGTTATGAATATTTAAAAGTTTCCCGTTTGGTAAACCATCTTGTTTGAAATTTGACCACGGAATTTTAATCGTTTTGAATTTTTTTGGAGAAGCCGGAATATCAACTCTTGGATGTGAACCGCCATGAACGCAACCAGTTCCTTCTGGATTTCCTTCTCTGGCTTGTAATTTTATAAGATGTGAAGATCTATAAGTTATAGTGACGAATTTCGATTCATTAGATAAGTTTGTTGGAATACCATCATTTGAATCTGACGCCATAATCATGACATTTAATTCTATTTCTCCAACAGGATTGTCTTTTGCCGTTACTCTGATAATTTCTTCTTTTTCCCGAATTGCATTTATAGTTTCCTGATTTTCTTTGGCTGGACCGGCAATATACCAAGTAGAAGATTTTACAAGATTTCGGTCTGAATCTAAATCATGTTGAATAAATCCAAAACCTGATGTAAAAAAGAGTGTCAATAGCAAAAGAAATGAATCAATTAGAATCAGAATTCTGTTTTTCATGGAAAACTATTTTTGTTCAAAATCAAAAATATAGTTTTTTACGATTCGTTTTAGTTTTTCTTTTTTTATTCTTTTTAAAATAGACGGCTGTTTTAAATTAAATTTTAAATTTGTAAGAAGTTGTTTCTGAAAATCTTACGAAATGAAAAGTATAAAATCGCTAATTATTTTATTTTTCCTTTTTCTTGCGTCATTTTGTTATTCACAGAATGATACAATTTCGAGTAGTAAAAAAGATATTTTAGATGTTTTGTATAAACTATTCCATAAAAATGATTCCGTAAGAGTAAATTCAGACAAAAAGGTAGCTTTTTCTTTGCTTCCCGTTCCTATAGATGCAAATAAAAATGCGGGATTGGTCGTTTCTTTTTTAACCACATTTTATCTTGGCGATAGTAATACGACCAAAATGTCTCAGGTTTCTTTTTCGCCTTATTTCAGTTTTACCAAGCAATACGTTTTTCCCATTCAATCCTATATTTATACGAGAGATGATAAATGGAATTTTATTGGTGATTACAGATATATGATTTATCCTCAGGATACTTATGGTTTAGGCGGACATAATACAGATAAAAAAATGTCAACATTAGATTATCAGCAATGGCGTTTTTATCAGTTTGCAACCCGAAAAATAATTGGTAATTTCAGAATGGGATTAGGATTGTTGTTGGATAATTACCAAAATATTTCTGAAGAATCTTATATCGATGATGAAACCGATTACTATAAATATATGAACGGAGATTACTCAGATGAAAATTCTTTTGGAATCGCTGTTCAGGGACTTTATGATTCTCGAAAAAACAACGTAAATCCGGAACAGGGAATCTATATAGAAGCCGATTATAGAATAAACACAACCGGAGTCGACGGAAAAAAATGGAATTCTATTTATTTTGATGCCCGAAAATATCATTCATTTAGCAAATACAAACACAGAGTTTTGGCTTATCGGGCTTTTTATTGGTCAACTTTTGGCGGAAAACCTCATTATCTCGATTTGCCAAGTATTGGTTGGGATCGCGATGGAAAAACAGGTCGCGGTTTTACCAGAAATAGATTCCGAAGCAATGCATTGATGTATTTTGAAACAGAATATCGAACAGATATTTCTAAAAACGGATTTTGGGGCGCAGTATTTTTTACTAATATTTCCTCAGTTTCAAAGTTGGATACGTACGATTTTAAAAAATGGAATCCTGCAGCTGGAGCCGGTTTACGTATTAAATGGAACAAGCAAAACAATAGTAATTTGGTGCTCGATTTTGGAGTTAGTAAAAACGATTGGTCATTGCGATTGGGTTTAGCCGAAAATTTCTAACTTTCGAAAAAATCAATTCCTATATTTTTCATGCAATTATCGGTAATTATTCTTAATTATAATGTGCGTTACTTCTTGGAACAATGTGTTTTAAGTGTTCAGGAAGCGATTTCGACACTTGATGCTGAAATTATTGTTATTGATAATAATTCGTCAGATGAGAGTTGTTTGATGATGAAAAATAAATTTCCGAATGTAAAATTAATTGAAAACGCTTCTAATTTTGGTTTTCCAAAAGGCAATAATATTGGCGTTTCTCAAGCGAGCGGAAAATACGTTTGCATTCTAAATCCCGATACAGTTGTTGCCGAAGATACGTTTGTCAGGATTTTGGCTTTCGCCGAAAGGCAAACAGATTTAGGAATTATAGGCTGTAAATTAATTGACGGAACGGGAGAATTTCTACCAGAAAGCAAACGCGGAATTCCGACGCCATGGATTGCTTTTACAAAGATTTTGGGTTTATATAAAATCTTTCCAAAAACAAGATTATTCAATCAATATTATGCACAACATTTAGGAGAAGATGAAACCGGAAAAGTCGATATTTTAGTTGGAGCTTTTATGTTTTTGAAACGCGATTTATATCTGGAATTAGAAGGTTTTGATGAAGATTGTTTCATGTATGCTGACGATATTGATTTGTCATATCGTGTTTTACAAAAACAAAAGGTGAATTTCTATTTTCATGAAACTACAGTTTTACATTATAAAGGAGAAAGTACGGTAAAAGACGAAAAGTATATGAAACGTTTTCAGGAAGCGATGAATTTCTTTTATCAAAAGCATTTTAAGAAATCGTGGTTTTTTGAGTTTTTTATTCAAATTGGTATTTGGTTTTTCTCTTTTGTAAAAATGTTTCAGGGAAAAGTTAAACCAAAACCTTTGCCTGAAAGTGTCGTTTTTTATTCTTCAAATAAAATTTTGTCTGAAAATTTACCTTCTATTTTAAAAAATAAAGTGTTCTTTTTGGATTTAAAAAAAGAAAAAATGGTAAATTCGTGCCTACTTTTTAAGGGTAAAAGAGGAGAGATTATTTTGGATAATCACTATGTTTCATTCAAAAAATGTATCAAAATGATAGAAACTCTTAAAGATAAGAACATTACTTTTAAGATTTTCCCCAAAAACACCAATTTTATTATTGGAAGCAATTCCCGAAATGACAGAGGCCAAATTATAAAAATTGAGTAAAAAATTATATTAAGTGTAATTTATATTTAAAATATTCAGTAATTTCGCAATCACAAAATCAAAATCATCCTTTAGATTAACAATATGGCAAGATTTGAATTAAAGCTTCCTAAAATGGGAGAAAGTGTCGCTGAAGCAACCATTACCAACTGGTTGAAAGAAGTTGGAGACAAAATTGAAGCTGATGAAGCTGTACTTGAAATTGCAACTGATAAGGTTGATAGTGAAGTACCAAGCGAAGTATCGGGAATTTTAGTTGAACAATTATTCGGTAAAGATGATTTAGTTCAGGTAGGACAAACTATTGCAATTATTGAGACAGAAGGTGATGCGCCAACTGCAAAAGTAACTGAAGAAGTTTCTGCTCCAACTGAAGCAGCAGAAATTGAAAAAACAATTGAAGTTGCTAAAGAAACTGTCGCTGCTCCGCAAGATTTCTCAGGATCAGATAAATTCTTTTCTCCATTAGTAAAAAATATTGCAAAGGAAGAAGGTGTTTCTGTTACTGAATTAGAAAATATTGCTGGTTCAGGAAAAGACGGTCGCGTAACAAAAGAAGATATTTTAAAATATGTTGAAAACCGTAAATCGGGTGTTGTAGAAGCTCCAAAAGCTGTAGTTCCTACGCCAAAAGCAGCAGAACCAGTAGTTCAGGCAGCTCCGGTTCAAAAAAGCCAACAAGCGGTTCCGGTTTCTGTAAATGGAGGTGACGAAATCATCGAAATGGACAGAATGCGTAAACTGATTTCTGGATATATGGTGGCTTCGGTACAAACTTCGGCACACGTACAATCATTTATTGAGGTTGATGTGACGAATATTGTAAAATGGAGAGAAAAAGTAAAAACTGCTTTCGAGAAAAGAGAAGGTGAAAAGTTGACTTTTACGCCAATTATGATGGAAGCGGTTGCAAAAGCGTTAAAAGATTTCCCGGGAATGAATATTTCTGTTGATGGAGATTATATCATCAAAAAGAAAAATATAAATTTAGGAATGGCTGCGGCTTTACCAAACGGAAATTTAATTGTTCCTGTAATTAAAAATGCAGATCAGTTAAACCTTGTTGGAATGGCAAAAGCGGTTAATGATTTAGGAAACCGTGCAAAAGCCGGAAAACTAAAACCAGACGATACACAAGGCGGAACTTATACGGTGACAAATGTGGGGACTTTTGGCAGTGTTTTTGGAACGCCAATTATCAATCAGCCACAAGTTGGAATTCTTGCTCTTGGAGCGATTCGTAAAGTGCCTGCGGTTATCGAAACTACGGAAGGTGATTTTATAGGAATCCGTCAAAAAATGTTCTTATCGCATTCTTACGATCATAGAGTTGTTGATGGTGCATTAGGTGGAAGTTTTGTAAAACGTGTAGCCGAATATTTAGAAGCTTTTGATGTAGACAGAGATTTCTAAAATCAGAATAAAAATAAATTCAAACCCTGAAAATTTTAATAATTTTCAGGGTTTTTTGTTTTGTAAGAAAAGGTTAAGAAATGAATGCGGGCTCAGTTTAAGAGTAATTTTAAAAGTTAAAATATCGAAATCGAATCCATTTTTGTTTAAAAAAATCAAGAATAAAAGGGAAAATTCGGCTTTAAAAATTACATTTGTAATCTTATAAAAATTAAAAATGGAACTCAAACTCAACAAACCAATTTGCTTTTTTGATCTTGAAACAACCGGAATTGATATCGGTAAAGATCGAATAGTAGAAATTTCGATATTCAAAGTTTTTCCAAACGGAAATAAAGAAAGTAAAACCTGGTTGGTGAATCCAACGATTCCAATTCCGCCGCAAACCACCGCTGTTCATGGTATCACAGATGAAAAAGTAGCAAATGAACCTACTTTTGCAGAATTAGCGCCACAAGTTCATAATATGATTAAGGATAGTGATTTAGGTGGATTTAATTCAGATCGTTTCGATATTCCGTTGCTTGCAGAAGAATTGCTTCGTGCCGGAGTTGATTTTGATATGAAAAATAAAGTTTCAGTAGATGTGCAGACTATTTTTCATAAAATGGAAGAACGTACACTAAGTGCTGCATTGAAATTTTATTGCGGAAAAAGTCTTGAAAATGCTCACTCGGCAGAAGCTGATACAATGGCAACTTACGAAATCTTAAAAGCGCAATTAGATCGTTATCCGGATTTGGAAAACGATATGAAATCATTGTCTGAATTTACTACTCGTAAAAAAATAGCTGATTTTGCGGGAATGATTGCTTTTGATGCAGACAATGAAGAAGTTTTTACTTTCGGAAAACATAAAGGAGCAAAGGTTGACAAAGTATTAGAAACAGAGCCTGGATATTTCAGCTGGATTCAAAACGCTGATTTTCCTTTGTACACTAAGAAAGTTTTGACGGCAATAAAATTAAGAAAGTTAAATACTAAATAAGGTTCTAAGTCTCTAAGGTTCTAAGATGCTAAGTTTTTCTGCATAGTTTCTTAGAACCTTAGTAGCTTAGTAACTTAGCAACTTATAAAAGAAATGAAGATCATCTGTATCGGTAGAAATTATACCAATCATATTGAGGAATTAAAAAACGAGCGACCAACGGAACCTGTAGTTTTTATGAAACCGGATTCGGCAGTTTTGTTAAAGCAACATCCGTTTGTAATTCCAGAATTTTCTGAAGAAATTCATCACGAAATAGAGATAATTGTTAAAATTAACAAAGTAGGGAAGTACATCGAACCTAAATTTGCTCATAAGTATTATGATGAAATAAGTGTAGGTATTGATTTTACAGCCAGAGATTTACAAGATAAATTGAAACAAAAAGGGTTGCCTTGGGAGAAAGCAAAAGCGTTTGATGGCTCTGCAGTCATTGGAGATTTTGTTCCAAAAAACGATTTTGTTTCTATGGAAAATCTTACATTTGAGTTGACTAACAATTCTAAAACAGTTCAAAAAGGAAATACAAGCTTCATGCTTTGGAAAATTGATGAGCTGGTTTCTTACGTATCTCAATATTTTACATTAAAAATAGGAGATATTATTTTTACAGGAACGCCGGAAGGAGTTGCTGCGGTTAAACCAAATGATGTTTTAGAAGGCTTTTTAGAAGATAAAAAATTATTCAGAATACAAGTAAAATAATGGCTTTAAAGTACAACCTTTCGAAAGTATATGCGCTTTCAGACAACGATCCTGAATTTGTAAACGAAATTCTAAAACTATTTGTTACCGAAGTTCCCGAAGATTTAAAACAAATCAAAGAAGGAATTAAGAAAAAGGATCATAAATATGCTTACTCATATGCCCATAAAATAAAACCTACGTTAGATTTAATGGGGTTAAATGTGGCTTTTGAGGAAATCCTTCAGGTTGAAGCCTGGACAAAAGCAGAAGGCAAGAAAAAAGAAATTGTCGAAACTTTTAAAAGCATTAAATTGCAGGTAAAAGAGGCAATAAAAGAAATTAAAAAAGACTTTGATTTGTAAGATATGGGCGTGACTCTATTTTTGTCATTCATAAAATCAGGTCAAAAATAGAGTCGGGTTATACACTATATCTTTTGTTCCGGAAAATTTTGTAAAACGAGCACTTTTCGTTTGTCACAAAAGGATGCCGTTTCTACCCCTCACGCAAAATCGTTGCGACAACAACCTTCTTTATAATAATGACTTACAAAATTGTAAGTAAAAATATTCCACAGATATGAAAGCAACTATCATTACTATTGGAGATGAAATATTAATAGGTCAAATTGTAGATACAAACTCCGGTTTTATCGCAAAATCCCTAGACCGAATCGGAGTGGAAGTCCATGAAATGATTTCGATAAGCGACGATAAAAAACACATTTTAGACACATTTGCCCAGTTACAAAACAAAGTAGATGTTGTAATTGTGACCGGAGGTTTAGGACCAACAAAAGACGATGTTACCAAGAAAACTTTCTGTGATTATTTTGACGACGAATTAGTTGTTAATCCAGAAGTTTTGGCTCACGTAAAAGAATTGATTGAAGGATTTTATAAAAGACCAATTTCACAATTAAATAAAGATCAGGCTTTAGTTCCGTCAAAATGTACCGTTCTGCACAACAAAATGGGGACGGCGCCAGGAATGTGGATGAAGAAAGAAAACACTGTGTTTGTTTCGCTTCCGGGAGTTCCGTATGAAATGAAATATCTGGTTGAAGAAGAAATAATTCCTAAGATAGTTCGAGAGTATAAACGTCCGTATATCATTCATAAAACCATTTTGACTTATGGTCAGGGCGAGAGTTTAGTTGCAGAACGTATCGAAGATTGGGAAAATAATCTGCCTGAGTTTATCAAGCTAGCTTATTTACCAAATCCCGGACGAGTTCGTTTGCGTTTGTCTGCCAGAGGAACAAATAAAGAAGAATTAGAAGCAGCTATTGAATCAAATGTAAAATCATTAGATGCTATAATTCATGATATTATAGTTGGTTATGAAGAAAATGAAACGATAGAATCAGTAGTTGGAAAAATTTTAACGAAACAAGGTAAAACCATTTCGACTGCCGAAAGTTTTACCGGAGGAAAAATTGCTTCGCTTTTGTCAGCTATTCCTGGAGCTTCAAATTATTTTAAAGGCAGTATTGTTTCCTACGCAACAGAGGCGAAGGTTAATGTTCTCGGTGTCTCGCAGGATTTAGTAGATCAATTTACGGTAGTTAGCGCAGAGGTTGCATCGGCTATGGCTTTGAATGTTAAAGAGATACTTAAAACAGACTATGCAATTGCGACAACTGGGAACGCCGGACCAACAAAAGGAGACTCGGATGCAGAAATTGGAGCTGTTTTTATCGCTTTGGCTACTCCAACAGGCATAATTGTAGAAGAATTTAACTTTGGCCAACCACGTGAAAAAGTGATAAATAGAGCGACGATTAAGAGTTTAGAAATATTACAGAAAGAAATTTTAAAAATTGTGCGATAATTTTTTGTTTCAATCGTTTATTTTTCTTTTCTTTGCACCCTGATTTTGAATAACGATAAAAGATAAGTATAATGTCAAGAGTTTGTGACCTTACAGGTAAAAGAGCGATGGTAGGAAATAACGTTTCTCACGCTATGAACAAAACTAAGAGAAAGTTTTCTGTAAACTTAGTTAAAAAGCGTTTTTATCTTCCAGAAGAAGATAGATGGATTACTCTTAGAGTAGCAGCATCTACGATAAAAACAATTAATAAAAATGGAATTTCTGCTGTTTTGAAAAAAGCGCAGTCAGAAGGATTTATCAAATAATCTTTTCCTAAATAAATATATAGCAAGATGGCAAAGAAAGGTAATAGAATCCAGGTAATTTTAGAATGTACTGAGCACAAGACTTCTGGTGTAGCAGGAACTTCTAGATATATTACAACTAAGAACAAAAAAAATACTCCGGATAGATTAGAGATTAAAAAATTTAATCCAATCTTGAAACGCGTAACTGTTCACAAAGAAATTAAGTAATAATTAGAATTTTATAGTGCTCGGTGGTTTTGCCATTAGAGTTTTATAAAACTTCAAATAACATTTGAATCATGGCAAAGAAAACCGTAGCATCGTTACAAACATCTTCTAAGAGATTATCAAAAGCCATCAAAATGGTGAAATCTCCTAAAACTGGTGCATATACATTCGTAGAATCTATTATGGCTCCTGAAGAAGTTGATGAATTCTTGAAAAAGAAATAATTACAATCACATCATATAGAAAAGCTACTTTCATTCGGAAGTAGCTTTTTTATTTTTTATATTTGTCTAAAATTTAAAGAAGCATGCGTAATTTCGGGTTTCTTTAGATATTCAAGATTAAATAGATTGGAAAATCGAATTAATCTAAAAAACTAACAATCTATAAAAAATGAGTTTTTTAAAAAAATTATTCTCCACTGATAAAAAAGAGACTTTGGACAAAGGTCTTGAAAAATCAAAAACTACCTTTTTTTCAAAGTTAAGTAAAGCCGTTGCTGGAAAGTCTAAAGTCGATGACGATGTTTTGGATGATCTGGAAGAAATCTTGGTTGCTTCTGATGTTGGTGTAAATACAACTCTGAAAGTAATTTCAAGAATCGAAAAACGTGTTGCTGAAGACAAATATTTAGGAACTGAGGAGTTGAATCAAATCCTTCGTGAAGAAATAGGAGCTTTACTGTCTGAAACGAACACTGGTGAAGCAACAGAATTTGAAATTCCAAAAGATAAAAAACCATACGTTTTAATGGTAGTTGGTGTCAATGGAGTTGGTAAAACAACTACAATTGGTAAACTGGCTTATCAGTTTAAGAAAGCGGGTTATAATGTGGTTTTAGGAGCTGCGGATACTTTTCGTGCGGCTGCTATTGATCAATTGCAAGTTTGGGCAGATCGTGTAGGTGTTCCAATCGTAAGGCAAAATATGGGAAGTGATCCTGCTTCTGTAGCTTTTGATACGTTACAATCTGCTGTAGCTCAAAATGCAGATGTAGTAATTATAGATACTGCCGGACGTTTGCATAACAAAATCAATTTGATGAACGAACTTACCAAAGTAAAACGCGTAATGCAAAAAGTGGTTGCTGATGCTCCGCATGATGTACTTTTGGTTTTGGATGGTTCGACTGGTCAAAATGCTTTTGAACAAGCAAAACAATTTACTGCTGCTACTGAAGTAACTTCTCTTGCGGTAACCAAACTAGACGGAACTGCAAAAGGTGGTGTTGTAATTGGTATTTCAGATCAATTTCAAATTCCTGTAAAGTATATTGGTATTGGTGAAGGAATTGAAGATTTGCAAGTCTTTAATAAGTATGAGTTTGTGGATAGTTTTTTCAAATAATCTTTTAAGATAATTTCAATGAGTTTTTCTTCTTTAAAAAATATAACGCCACTTAGTTTTTATTTTGCAAGCGTTATATGTTTTGTTTTGGCAAATGTATTAAAAGACAAAAGTTTGTCTATTTATTATGTCTTATTGATTGTAGGATTGGTTCTCTTTTTTATGGGAATGTTAAAGAGATTGCGAACTAAATAAGAAAATATTTTCTATTTAATATATAAAGAAAAACTCATGTAGTCGTTGATTACATGAGTTTTTTTATGTTCAATATATCTGAAAAGTTTTTTATTGATACAACGCAATTATTTTCGTCCATAGCGTTTTGTCAAAATCTGATAAGGCAAGATTGACATCGTCAGCGGCATCTCCCATTCTGATAATGACCATGTTTTTACTTGGAACAACATAGATTTTCTGATCATTTTTCCCCAATGCCATAAACATGTCATTTGGCGCAGTCGGAATTATACTTCCCTGAAAAGTAAGTTGTGATTGTGGTAAATGATATGATGTTTTTCCGTTAAGCCACCATAAATACCCGTATCCTAAATTAATGTTTTGAGAAGTTGTTGTTGCTTCATTAAAATAAGCTTCGTTTAAAATTTGAGTATTATCCCATTTTCCCTTGTTAAGCATTAAAAGTCCAAATCGTGCTATACTTCTTGAAGTACTGGTATAAACGCTATTAACGCCAAGCTGAACCCAATTACCATCCATGCCAATTTTGTCTCTTAATTTGGTATTGAAATAGGTTGACCAGGTTTGCCCGCTTGCTTTTGCTACAACATCCTGGAGTTTTACATATACATTATGATATGCCCAACGTTTTCCTGAATCGGCCTTGTAGATTAAACTTGCAGGATCGACATCGTCTGTACTGTCATCAAGTCCTGAAGTCATTGTAAGAAGGTTTTTGCACGTAATTAAGTTTTCTTGTGCTAATGTTTCGCTTGTCCAACCGGTTCCGATATATTGTGAAACTTTATTATTGATGTCAAGTAAATTTTCTTGTTGTGCAATTCCGGTCATGGTTGATGTTAGTGTTTTTCCTGCACTTGCCCAATACCAATTTGTAGTTGCGGAATGACCATTGAAATAATTTTCCATTACAATTTGCCCATTTACTAGAATAATAAACGATTTAGAATGTTTGAGTTCTAAATAATCTAAAAGTGGCTGAACGGCAGCTTGATTCCATTTTAGATCTGTAAGAGATTTTGTTTTCCAAGTATTTCCTGTTAATGGAGGGAAATACATACTTTCAGTTGGAGTAGGTGTTGTTTCAGTTTGGTCTGAACTACATCCTGCAAATGCGAAGATTGTCAGGATTATACAAATTGTTTTAGTCATGGTTTTTTGGTTTTGGTTTGGAGTTTGACTAAAAATATGTAAAATAGTTTAATTGGTTTTGCATATTTTTATTTCTTTTGAGTTTTATAAGTTTAACTTTGTAGTTCGCAAAAAATCTCTTTTGAAAATTGGAGCCCTAGCCCTGATGGAAGCGGTATCCTTTTATGGCGGTCCCGAGGCTTCGGGAGACATAAAAGATATAGCGTACAGCAGGAAATAGCTCCTGATTCTTAATTTAAATAAGATTGAAGTAATTGAATTTTAATATAATAAACTATGAAAAACACTTTTATAATTTTGGCTTTGTTACTCTTGTTTGTGAGTTGCAAGCAGGAAATTAAACCAACGGATATTGCAAAACTTAATGGTTATTGGGAAATCGAAAAAGTGGTTTTTGATAAGGGTGAACAAAAGGATTATGGTGTGAATGAAAGCTTTGATTTTTTTGAAATTAAAAATAATAAAGGAATTCGAAAGAAAGTAATGCCGCAATTTGATGGAACTTTTTTAACGAGTGATTCTTTTGAAAATGTTTCGGTTCGGTTTAAGGATAATCAGGTTTTTTTAGATTACAAAACGGATTATGCAAAGTGGAGTGAAGAATTGATTTCGATTTCGGATAAGGAATTGGTGGTGAAAAATCAGGAGAAAAAAGAGTATCATTATAAAAAAGCAGGACCAATAAATTTATTAAACGATGGCAAAAAGACTAAATAATCAAAGTACGATTGGGGCTGTTTTGCAACAGATAATCCAGGTAAATAAATTACAGCCCGGAATGGATCAGATTGATGTGAAAGAGGCGTGGAGACAGTTGATGGGAAATGGAGTAAACACGTACACTAAAAATGTTGTGCTAAAAGGCAGTACGTTGTATGTTGAGCTTGGATCGGCGGTTTTGAGAGAAGAATTAAGTCACGGAAAATCGAAAATCGTTAAGATGATTAATGAAGAATTAGGGCGTGACGTGGTGAAAGATGTAGTTTTACGTTAGACTTGCTTAGACTTTTTAGACTTTTAGACTAGCTTAGATTTATTTAGATTTTAGATTGTTTAAAATAATAATAAGATAAAAAAACAAAACCCACTTCAATGAAGTGGGTTTCTTTATTTTGTAATTCTAAGAAATCTAAGTTAGTCTAAAATTCTAACTATCTAAGAAGTCTGAATTAGAATTGCTCTCTTCCAGCAAAGTGGAATGCACCTTCGATTGCAGCGTTTTCGTCGCTATCAGAACCGTGAACTGCATTTTCTCCAATAGAAGTTGCGTATGCTTTACGAATAGTTCCTTCAGCAGCTTCAGCTGGATTTGTAGCTCCAATTAAAGTTCTGAAATCTTCTACTGCGTTGTCTTTTTCTAAAATTGCAGCAACAATTGGTCCACGAGACATGAATTCAACTAATTCTCCGTAGAAAGGTCTTGCAGAGTGAACTGCGTAAAATGCTTGAGCATCAGCTACAGTTAATTGAGTTAATTTTAATGAAACGATTTTGAAACCTCCATTAGTAATCATTGCTAAGATATTACCGATGTGTCCGTTTTGAACTGCATCTGGCTTAATCATTGTAAAAGTTCTATTTGTTGCCATTTTATTGCTTATTTTTAATTTTGTGCAAAAGTATACTTTTTTTATGAATTGATTTTAATAAATTCATAATTAAAGAGTAAGAAATAATGTTTTTATGATTTTTTTAAACCATATAAGTGATAGTAGAGATGCACAGCAGTGCATCTAACATAAAGTAATATTTAATAAAAAAAGACGCACTGCTGTGCGTCTCTATATATATGGTGAAAAATTTAGACTTTGAAAATCAGTTTGTTTTTATAGAAAATCCATAAAATAAAAGACCAGATTCCTACATAAACTAAAGCTCCGGCTAATGAAGCCATCATTGGATTGCTAAAAAATGGCGCAATTCCGAAATGATATAAATAATTTAAAAGATTGATTTGAGTTTCGGGATTTTCGGGATTTTTAAGTTGAACCATTACTAAGGCTTGCGGAATAATCTGTGAGAAGAAAAATACAATCATTGGATTTACTCCCCAGATTAAAAATAATTTGAATCCTTTTTTATAATCTGCAATGTCAATTATATAATATAGTATAGATAAAACTGTAGCTGCTAATCCCGTTGTGTATAAAACATAACTGCTTGTCCACAATGATTTATTTATTGGGAAAACAATACTCCAAATTAATCCTGCAATGATAAGTTCTATGCCGGCAATAGCAATTTTTGTAGCTTTTTGTTTTTTGGTTATTTCAAGTTGTAATATTTGTCCAATTAATAAACCAATAATTCCGTTTACAATTGAAGGAAGTGTACTTAAAATTCCTTCGGGATCCCAGGTTATGGTTTCGCGATACATATGTCCTTTAAGTAAAACGCTGTCTAACCAAGAAGCTAGATTTGTTCCTTTTTCTAAATTTGCTTCGCCAATTCCCGGAACTGGAATTAAAGTCATTATTGCCCAATAACTCAATAATAGAACTATTCCGGTGATGATTTGTGTCTTTTTACTTGTTTTTAAATACAGTAGAGAAACTACAAAGTAAACAATTCCAATTCGTTGTAAAACGCCTGGTAAACGAACGCTTTCATAGGCTTCAATACCGCTATAAGCTAAAAAGAGGTAAATAAACAGAATCGAAAAGACCAATATATTTTTGACTTTAGAACTGAAATTACCCATTAAGGCATAACCAACAGCAACGGTAATAATCAGACGACCAATAAGAAGTGGAATTCCGTCGAGTCCAAAAAGCTGAATTTTCGCAAAATAATTAAAGAAAATTCCAAGGCAGAACATTCGAAGAGAACGAACAAGAATTTTGTTGAAAGTTGTGTCGTTCCAAGTTTTAGTTGGCATTGCGAGAGGAACTGCAACTCCCATAATAAAGATAAAAAATGGAAAAACTAAATCGGTTGGCGTGCAGCCATGCCATTCTGAATGTAATAAAGGTGCGTAAACGTGTCCCCAATCTCCGGGATTGTTTACAATAGTCATTAATAAAATTGTTAATCCTCTAAAGACATCCAAGGATATCAAGCGCTCTCTGGTCATAATTTTGGTAAATAGGTTAATTTTTTGTTTTTAAAAGTTACTATTTGGTTTAGAGAGGCAATAATCTTAGAAGAGGTGGTTATTTGTTTCTGAGAATTATTACTTTATTATTCATATTGATCCGCTTAACGGATTATTTTTTTGCCACGAATTTCACGAATTAGTACTAATTTTTATTCGCGAGTATTTGTAAAATTCGTGGCGAGATCTTTTGTTTTTTATATTGTTATGATATTAAAATTTGTTTCTAATGGTTTTAATTTTTGAATTAAAAGCGGAATCAATTGTTCGCCTTTCTCCAGATAAAATTCAGAAAAATTAGCTTGACGTTCCTGCAGACTTTGGTTCGGAAATAACTCGAATTGTAAATCTGCGACACGTTGTAATTCATTATCCAGTTTTCGTTTTTGTGCTTTTAATAAACGTTTTTCCAGATTTTCCAAACCTTTCTTTTGTTTTACCTCTTGCGCTTTTACAGCTCCGGTAAATGATTTATCAGTTTGTTGTGCCAGTTCGTAAAGATATTCAAATTGTTTTTCCAATGTTTCTTTTTGAGGCGTTAAATCAATAAGAAAAGCTGATAATTTACGAGTGACTGTATTTATTAAATCAGCAGGTTTTGTGAATAAATCTGCCCAGCTTAAACCTAATTTGTCTGCCTTTTTTGCTTGTTTTTCAGTGTTTAATAAAACAGAATTACGAACCAAAAGCATCGGAAAAGTGATTTTTACGGCATCAAAGAAAGATTTTAATTCTAACCAATAAGCAATTTCTCCGCCTCCGCCAATGTAACATAAATTTGGTAAAATAATTTCCTGATACAACGGACGCATAATCACATTTGGACTAAATTTCTCCGGATTATTTTCTAATAGTTGTAAAATTTCTTCTTTCGAAAATGAAATCTTAGTATTGTTTACAAAGTATTTGTCTTTCTCAAAAATGATTCTTTCTCTTAAATCATCTTCGATATAAAACAAATTGATTTCGCGTGGATTTACCTGAACAGTATAATCTTGAAATTTTGAGATCGTTTCCTGAACAGTTTTAAAGGAAGTTTGTTGCTCTAATTCCTCTTTGATATAAGGGATAAAAGGACGTTTCAAATTGGCATCATCAGCATCCAGAATTACTAAACCGTAATTTGCAAATAAACTATTGGCTAAAAAACGAGTTGCATCAGCAAGATTCTCATGCTTTAAATAAGCTTCTTCAAATATTTTTTTCAGGACATTAGCATTTGTGCTTGAACCTAAATCTTTTGAATATATTTCGAAAAATTCTTCTAAACCTTCTGTAGAAAGTCTTCCTACTGGTCCGGTACTTTCTTTATTCCAACGGAATTTTTTTCCTTTAAAATTAAAATAATTAATCTCTTCAAAATCGTGATCTTCTGTTGCCATCCAATAAATAGGAACAAAATTATTCGTCGGATATTTTAGTTTTAATTCTTTGGTAAGATTAATTGTCGAAATGATTTTATACAAGAAATACAATGGACCACTAAATAAATTTAATTGATGTCCGGTTGTAATTGTAAACGTATTTGGAAGTGCTAAAAGCTCAATGTTTTGTTTTGTTGCATCTGAAACTTCAATATTTCGATATTGTTTTTTTAATGTTTCAACCAAAGGAATTCGGTTTGCATTATCAAAATTAGCTTGTTTTTCAGTGATCTGTTTTTCGAAGTTTTCCAAAGTTGGAAAATGATTGTATAGCGGTTTTAATTCTGATTTTTGATCTAAATAATCTTGTATTAACTTAGAGAAATATCCTGAAGTTTGATAGCTGATACAGTCGGTAGGCATAATTTGGAATTTAATTTTTGATAGCTGTAAATTTAATGAAAATATGCAGTTAAAAACGGTTTTAACTATTGCTTATGATTTGATTTTTGATTTTAAGTTTAAAAGTCCCGTAATCAGGTTTTTAATTTTTTTGTTTTAAAGTTGTTTGGTAAAATTGAAAGTGCATGTAATTTGTTAAAAAAGCAGGATTGTTTTGAAACTTATTTTGGTAAAGATGAATTATTAATAATGAAATTATATTTTTGCAACTAAAAAAAGTATATCTATCTTACATGAAAAATAATCCTAATAAGGAAAATTCCTTGCGACATGTTCTTTTTGGTTCTTTAATTGGGACCACAATTGAATTTTTTGATTTCTATATTTATGCCAATGCTGCCGTATTGGTTTTTCCTCAACTTTTTTTCCCGGGCGCTAATAGCACTGTTTCTACACTAGAATCATTGGCTACGTTTTCTATAGCATTTTTGGCAAGACCTTTGGGATCCGCTGTTTTTGGGCATTATGGTGATAAAATTGGACGAAAAGTGACTCTTGTAGTTGCATTATTGACAATGGGATTATCGACAATAGCAATTGGTTTTTTACCGGGTTATGCAAGTATCGGGATTGCTGCACCAATTTTATTAATGTTGTGTAGATTTGGTCAGGGAGTTGGTTTAGGAGGCGAGTGGGGAGGCGCTGTTTTATTGGCAATCGAAAATGCTCCGCCACATAAACGTGCGTGGTACGGAATGTTTCCGCAATTGGGAGCACCAATAGGATTATTGCTTTCAGGTGGGACTTTTTTAATTTTGACAGACAGCATGAGTAGTGAAGCTTTTATGGATTATGGATGGAGAATTCCATTTATAGCAAGTTCACTTTTGGTAATTGTTGGATTTTATATTCGTTTAAAAATTAGCGAAACGCCTGCTTTCGAAAATTCTAAAGAAGAACAAAAAGAAGTTAAAATTCCATTTTTTACTTTACTGAAATCATATAAAAATCAATTGATTTTTGGAACATTGTCTGCAGTTACAACCTTTTTGGTTTTTTATTTAATGACTGTTTTTACTCTGAGTTGGGCCACTTCAGATTTAGGTTTTACTAAAAGAGAAGCTTTATTGATTCAATTACTTTCAGTATTATTTTTCGCCTTTTTTATTCCTGTTTCAGCTTTGGTTGCCGATAAAATTGGACGTAGAAAAATATTAATTATTACGACAGCGGCTATTGCTGTTTTTGGATTTTTCTTTTCTTACTTTCTAAATTCGGGAAATTCTGTTTTAGTAACAGCTTTTGTTTGCATCGGAATGTCTTTAATGGGATTCACGTATGGACCATTAGGAACTTTTTTATCTGAGTTGTTTCCTACTACAGTTCGTTATTCCGGTGCTTCTTTGACTTTTAACTTGGCAGGAATTCTTGGTGCTGCATTTGCACCAATGATTGCAATTTGGCTTGCAAGTACATATGGATTGAATTATGTAGGTTTTTATTTGACAGCCGCTGCTTTAATTTCTTTAATCTCATTTTTAGTGATTTCTAAGAAAGTACATCAGTTTTAATTTTTAACCGCAAAGTTCGCTAAGATTTAATTTTATATTACGCATAGAAAAACACAAAGTTCGCAAAGCTAGTTTAAAAAAAGCTTTGCGAACTTTGTGTTTTTATAAAACCGCGATCTAAAAAAACTTTGTGACCTTTGCGAAAAATACTTTGCGAACTTTGCGGTTAAATAATCGTTATCGTTTCAAACTAAAATGCCCTCTATATTCAGTTCCGTTTAATCTCGTTACTGTAAACCAATAATCAGATGAAGGTTGTTCCTGACCTAGATAATTTCCGTCCCAAACGCCATTATTAACTAACTCTTTGATTAATTTTCCATAGCGATCAAATATTTTGATTCCTGTATTTGGTGCTAAATAAGCAAAATCAATTGTCCAGTAATCATTATAAGTATCATTGTTTGGAGTAAAGAATTTTGGAAAAGGAAGCTCATCAACAAAATTAATACAATCACCAGTAGTTGCTTCAACAACTTTTATCATTACTGGAATTCTGTCACTTTCGCAATTGTTTATTGTTTGCGAAGCATAATAAGTAATGCCGTTTTGTAGCAAAGTTGATTCTGATAAAGTAGTAGTAGCAGAGAGACTTTCAAACCATTTTATATTTTCTCCCGTAATATCAATGTCACTTATTTTAGCATTTTTTTGAATACAAAATGTTTGAGGAGAGTTGGCAATTGGGTTTTGAGTGTCTTGAATTTTTACAACCACAGCAAATCGTTTACTTTCGCAACTGTTTAAAGTTTGCGTTGCATAATACGTTGTGTTTTCAAGTAAAGTTGTTTCTGTCAAGATGTTTCCAGCAGTTGCAGCATCGTACCAAATGATTCCTGTTCCCTGAATATTAATATCAGCAATTGTGGCATTTTGATCAATACAGAAAGGTTGTTCCGCTTTTGCTATTGGTAAATTTGTGTCATTGACTTTTACCAAAATCGGAGTTCTATCACTTTCGCATCCTGTAGTTTGCGAAACATAATAAGTAGTATTATTTTCCAGCAAAGTAGTGTTCGGTAAAGTACTGGCTGCAATGTTTGAACTGTACCATTTCAAATTTTGTCCATCAATTTGAATATCGTTTAAAGTTGCATTTTCATTTTTGCAAAAAGAACGACTATTAAGTTCAAGAGGAGCAAGAGGAGTATTTTTCACCGAAACAGTGACAGCAAATCTTTGACTTTCACAACTATTTGCAGTTTGAGAAGCATAATATGTCTTTCCGTCCTGAAGATTTGTTGTATTTGACAAAAGTGTCCCGTTTGAAGCAGCATCATACCATTTTACAAGATCTCCCGTAACTATAATATCAGCGATAGTTGGATTTGATCCGGAACAAAAAGGCTGATTTGCATCTGCAGTTGGAGGCAAAGTATTTTCAATTTTTGCAACTACACCAAATCTGTTACTTTCACAACCGCTAATTGTTTGAGTAGCATAATATGTTACATCATTTTGAAGTAAAGTTGTTTTTGGCAATAGTGTTCCCGCGGTTGCAGTGTCGTACCATTTTATATTTTGTCCTGTAATAGCAATATTATCCAAAGTAGCATTTTGAATACTACAGAAAGTTTGCGGAGTATTAGCACTAGGAAGTGGTTGACTTGTAATAGTAACAGTTTGATTTTGTGTTGATGTATTTCCATTTCCATCATTATAATTCCACACAATAGTATAAGTTCCCGGTAAACTATATGATAATGGATCTGTTGTTGTTCCTGTAATCGCTCCAGCACAAGCATCTGTCGCTGTTGGAATAGTATTTATTGTTGTGTGACAATCTCCTGTTATTGTTGGAAGAGTTGCCAAATCAGGAATTGGCTTTTCTACATCGCCAATAACTACTGTAATTTTTTTGGTATCATCACAATCACCACCACCAAGAATTGTACAAGTATAGTCTCCACTATTAATAGCTGTTGCATTTGTAATTGTTGGATTTTGATCTGTCGATGTAAAACCGTTTGGTCCGGTCCATGAATAATTTGTTCCTCCAGAAGCTTTTAGTTCTAAGGTTTTACCAACACAGACTGGGGAGTTGCTTGTCACTAAAGTACTTGATTCGCAATCTTTAAATTTTACAAGAAAGGCATCTGTATTATTAAAAGTATAAGAATTAGTATCTGGATAAAAATTTTCCTGATATGTACCTAATGTCGCAATATTAATAGTACTATTAGTAATTCCCGATATATAAATATTTGAGTCATTATCGACTTCGGTTATAAATGCACTGTCTGCCATTTCTCCCCCGAAATAAGTAGCCCATTCTCTTTTTCCCTCAGTATTAAATTTTACCAAATAAGATTCTGTTCCTGGAAATCTCACTTGTTGATATGCATTTGCCGTAGGAAGAAAACCATCTTCAACTCTTCCAGTAAAATAGATAGAACCATTTTTCGAGACTGATCCTCCTAATGCTTCAGGAAAGAAATAGGATCCCCAAATTTTGAATCCATCTGGGGTAAATTTAAAGATGCTGCCACAATTAGTAGAAATGCTATTTTGAATATAATTTTCTTGAAAGACTCCTGGAGTGCTTATATTTGTATCACTATTAGTTTGTCCAAAGCAATAAATATTGTCCGAAGAATCAATTCCAATATTACGAAAAAAATCATTTTTTTCTCCTCCAAAATAAGTACCCCAAACTCTATTTCCATCTGTTGTAAATTTTACTAAGAAACCATCATAATTAACATTAAATTCTTGATATGAATTTGCAGTGGAAATATTGCTACTGCTTTTTGAAACTCCTAAAAGAATAATATCTCCATTTGAGGTAAAACTAGAATCGTAAATAACATCATTTTCATTACCGCCATAATAGGTTCCCCATTCACGAAAACCATTACTGGTGAATTTTGCGATAAATCCATCTTGAGAATATTCAGAGGAAGATCTTCCGGGATTTGGTTGATGAGTATTTGTAGTAGCAATATTTTCGTGACTACTTGTCTCGCCAGAAATATAAATATTTTCACTAGGATCAATTAGTATACTATTTACACTTTCATTACCAGATCCTCCATAGTAGCTTCCCCATTGACGAATACCATTAGTATCAAATTTAGCGATAAATCCATCAATGTATGGGCTTTTATTAGGTTGATGAGATCCTAATGTTGATATATTAGTTGTACTTAAAGTACTACCTACTAGAAATATATTATTATTGTTTGAAACTTTAAGTTGCTCAATGCCAACATATCTATCACCACCATAATAGGTTCCCCAAACTCTTGTGCCATCTGAATTAAGTTTCGCGAAAAATAACTCAACAAAACCATTTGAATCGTAAGTACTTTGATGTGATCCTACAGTAGCAATATTGTTTTTGCTATATGTTGTTCCAGCCATATATACAAAATCATCTTTTGTGAATATACTACTAGGATAATCAGATTCTTCTCCACCATAATAAGTCCCCCACAATCGATTAGGTACAGGATCAATTACAATCGTTTTCCCAGAAACAGCTTCTAAGCTACTAAACCCATAAACATTCTTTTTAATCTTAGTATATCCAACTTCAATTTCTTTTTTATTATTTCCGTCTTCAATCCAGCTTGCCGGAAGTGTTTCTTCCATTTTACCAAAGCGAACATTCATCTGGATTTTATTATCAACCAAATCAGTTTCAGCACCAGTAAATTTTAATTGAATGTCTGAGATTTTTCCTTTTGGATGAATAACAAAATTGTATTCGACAGTTTTTTGAGGATCATTTGGAATAGAAAAAACAACATCAATATTTGGGTAGATGTTTTTGTAAGTAATTTGCTTGTATTGATGAACACCAACAATTCCTTCTGGTTTATTGGGAACGTTGTAGTAATTATCAAAGTCTTTCGATTTTTGTTCTGTAATTAATTCAACTTTAGAACTTGAGTTTACAAAGTCAATGTCTATTCTGTGAAAAGTATATTCTAAATTATATTCCGGTTTGGTTTGTTTATCTTTTTCCGGAATCTGCTCAGGATGTGTTTTTGCTGTTTGTGAACGAACGATTGGAGTTTTCTTTACTTCGTAAACATCATATGAAAAACCATTTTTTCTAAGCTGAACATTCAATCCATTAGAATTTAACAGATATTTTACAGCGGAGTTCGATTTTCCTTTTTGGTCTATTATTTGATCTTTATTTTCTTTAAATCCAATAGATTGGTTTTTAGTTTGGGAAAATAGTTGAATTGTAATTATAAAAAAAAATAAAAGTAACTTATGTTTCATTTTGAAAATTTGGCTTGTCGCAAATGTAATTAAATATCTACAAAAGACAATTTAAAAGGCAACATGTTAAAAAGCCGATTTTGAATCCTTATTAGAAGAATCAAAATCGGCTTTATTACAATTTTTGAATGAAATTATTTTTATCGTTTTAAACTAAAATGCCCTCTATATTCGGTTCCGTTTAATCTTGTTACAGTAAACCAATAATCAGATGCAGGTTGTTCCTGATCAAGAAAGTTACCGTCCCAACTTCCATTATTAACTAATTCTTTGATTAATTTTCCATAGCGATCAAATATTTTGATTCCTGTATTTGGCGCTAAATATGTAAAATCAATTGTCCAGTAATCATTATAAGTATCATTGTTTGGAGTGAAAAATTTTGGAAAAGGAAGTTCATCAACAAAATTAATACAGTCGCCAGTAGTAGCTTCAAGAACTTTTATCATTACCGGAATTCTGTCACTTTCGCAATTGTTTATTGTTTGCGAAGCATAATAAGTAATGTCGTTTTGAAGCAATGTTGATTCTGATAAAGTAGTATTAACGGATAGACTTTCAAACCATTTTATATTTTCGCCATTAATATCAATATCGCTGATTTTAGCATTTTTTTGAATACAAAATGTTTGCGGAGAATTGGCAATAGGGTTTGGAGTGTCTACAATTATTATGGTTACTGCAAGCCTCTCGCTTTCGCAGTTGTTTTTTATTTGTGTGACATAATAAATGCCATTTTGTAATAGATCGTTTTTTTCTAAAACATTTCCGTTTGATGCAGAATCATACCATTTGAGGTCAGTTCCATTTATAGTAATATTTTCAATAGTTGCAAATTCAGTCCTGCAAAAATGTTGAGTATTATTTCCTGATGGCAGTTCTGTATCGTAAATTCGAACTAAAACAGGTGTTCTGTCGCTTTCACATCCGTTTGTTTGCGATGCATAATATATCTTGTTGTCCTCTAATAAAGTACTATTAGGTAAAGCTGCAGCATCAATATTGGTGTTGTACCATTTTATATTTTGCCCTGACATTTTAATATTGCTTAAAGTTGCATTTTCCTTTTTGCAAAATATAGGACTTGTATTTATTGCCGGAGCAGAAGGCGTATTGGTAATTGTTACCGTAACAGCTAATCGTTCCGTTTCACAACTGTTTGATGATTGAGAAGCATAGTACGTTTTTCCATTCTCCAGAGCAGAAGTAGGCGACAGAATATTTCCATTTGTCGCTGAATCATACCATTTTATTCCACTAAAATGTGGAGTTAAATCGCCTATTGTTGCATTTTGACTTGTACAAAAAAGTTGACTTTCTTCACCATCAGGTTTCGAAGGATCACACGGACTGAGTTTAACAATAAAACCATCTGATGTTAGTACACCTCCATTATGTAAAGAATCAAATATTTGACTGCCAACACCTGGATCGAAATCACATTCGCCATTAAAGTCACCTAAAAGATATATACTTTTATTTTTAACTTTTATATCTTTTACTAATGAACGATAATTAGAAATTAGCATATAAGCTTTCTCAAAATTTCTATTTGAATCAAATTTTATGGCATAACCTGATCCATATTGAATCGAACCATAAGGGTTTTCTAAGAAAAAATTATTAAGAGAAGGATCCGCATCGACTTTTCCGGCAAAATCACCAACTAAATAAATATTATTTTGTGCATCACTTTCTATTTGCCACATACGAAAGTCTGCTGAAAATTGTGCAACAAAATATTCTTTTAAATCCACGAAGTTACCATTACTGTCAAGCCATAATAAAAATTTTTGAGAATAGGTGTTTACCACATTTGATGACGGATCAACATCTACTGCACCTTGAAAAACTCCATTAGTACCAGCTGAAATAATATTTCCCTTACGATCAATATGAAAAGTTTCTATGCCTTGCTGCGATAATTTTTTTTCCCAAATAACATTTGCATTGCTCGTATTAATATTAAATATCGAACACATGGGATAACCTTTATCTGAAGTATTTACTACAGCAATAATGTTTCCATCTGGTTTTGTGTGAATTTTTACGTTAGAGGGCTCAGGATAATCAAATATTTTTTTCCAAATAAAATTTCCAGAATTATCTAGTTTAAAAATGTATGAAGCAATACTATTTTGTGATTCAAATTTTACATCAGTGTTGTTGATGTTTATCGTTTGTGAGTTTACAAACCAGCCGCCAACAAGAAGATTATTTTGATTGTCAATATCAAAACTATTGATAAAAATGGAACCGGGATTTTTAATTTTAATTTTTGATAACTCATTTCCATCAGGAGAAATTTTTATAATAGTGAAATAGGAGTTAATTTGATTTGGAACAAGCTCTGCAGTTTGTAAAAGAAGATAAATATTACCATCGGGTCCAATTTTTATTTCATAAGCAGATTGTCCTGATTTTAAATCTCCAAATGTTTTTCCCCAAACAAAGTCGCCATTGCTGTTCAGTTTTATTAAATAAACATCTGTGTATGGAGAAAATGGAGTAGAACTATTATTAATAATTTGAGTGCCATTAGGAGTTGGATCAAGATCGTAAGTATAAGATTGTGCTACACCAAGAGAATAAGAATTACCATCATTGTCTACTTCTACGGCTTGAGCTTCATCAGTTTGCTGATTTCCAATTTGCCTTACCCATTGAAAATCCTGAGCTTTAATACTATTGAAAAAAAATATAGAAATAAAAAGGAAAAGTAATTTATGTTTCATTTGGATAATTTGTCTTGCGGCAAATGTAATTAAATATCTACAAAAGAAAACTAAAATATCAAGTTGAATCTTTTCATAAAAAGTCACTAAATATGCCTTATTTTTGCAAAAACATTTCTTTTGAAAACCAAACTCTTCGTCGTTACGCCTCCTTTTACCCAACTGAATACACCTTATCCAGCGACAGCATATATAAAAGGATTTCTAAACACTAAAAATATCGAATCGGTTCAGGCTGATTTAGGTATAGATGTGATATTGGAATTGTTTTCGAAGAAAGGTTTGATTGATTTGTTTGAATTTTCAAGTTTCAGGTTTCAAGTTTCAGGTTCTGAAACATCTGATAATTCAAAACGTATTTTTGCATTACAAGACGAATACATCAAAACTATTGACGCTGTAATTCAGTTTTTGCAAGGAAAAAATCCAACATTGGCATTACAAATTTGTCAGGAAGATTTTCTGCCCGAAGCTTCTCGATTTGCACAATTAGAAGAACTGGATTGGGCTTTTGGAACAATGGGAACGCAAGATAAAGCCAAACATTTGGCGACTTTATATCTTGAAGATATTTCAGATTTTATTGTAGAATGTGTCGATGAAAATTTTGGCTTTAGCCGATATGCTGAGCGTTTAGGCCGAAGCGCCAATTCGTTTGATGAATTATACGAAGCTTTACAACAAAAACCGACTTATATCGATTTGATTTTAATTTCACTTTTGAAAGAGAAAATCGAATCAATAAAACCGACATTATTTTTAATTTCTGTTCCTTTTCCTGGGAATTTATATAGCGCTTTTCGATGTGCACAATGGATAAAACAAAATCATCCCGAAATCAAAATTTCGATGGGAGGAGGTTTCCCAAATACCGAATTACGTTCGCTTTCTGACGCACGTGTTTTTGAATTTTTTGATTTTATTACTTTAGATGACGGAGAAGTTCCGATAGAAGAACTTGTTGAAAATTTGTCATCCCGAGCGGAGTCGAGGGACGAGAAGCGTTACAAAAGAACTTTTCTTTTAGAAGACGGAAAAGTCATTTACAAAAATAATTCCTTGAAGCATGATTACAAACAAGCTTATGTAGGAACGCCGGATTACTCAGATTTGCCTTTGGATAAATATATTTCGGTAATCGAAATTGTGAATCCAATGCATAGAATGTGGAGCGACGGCCGTTGGAATAAACTCACAATGGCGCACGGTTGCTATTGGGGAAAATGTACTTTTTGTGATATTTCATTAGATTATATAAAAGTTTACGAACCTGTTGCTGCCAATTTATTATGCGACCGAATGGAAGACATGATGCAGCAAACCGGTCAAAATGGTTTTCATTTTGTAGACGAAGCAGCTCCGCCGGCATTGATGCGTGCTTTGGCTCTGGAAATTTTACGTCGAAAACTTGCTGTAACCTGGTGGACAAACATTCGATTTGAAAAAAGTTTCTCCAAAGATTTATGTCTTTTATTGAAAGCTTCAGGTTGTATTGCCGTTTCGGGTGGTTTAGAAGTGGCTTCTGATCGATTATTAAAATTAATTGACAAAGGTGTAACAGTAGAACAAGTGGCAAAAGTTACCCGAAATTTCACTGAAGCCGGAATCATGGTTCATGCCTATTTAATGTACGGATATCCAACACAAACGATTCAGGAAACCGTTGACAGTCTCGAAATGGTGCGTCAATTGTTTGAAGCCGGAATTTTGCAATCAGGTTTCTGGCATCAATTTGCAATGACAGCGCATAGTCCCGTTGGTTTATATCCGGAGAAATTTGGAGTCACAAAAAAAACAGAAGCAATTGGAACTTTTGCCAATAATGATATTGATTATACAGATTCTACAGGAATCAATCACGATAAATTCAGTTTTGGATTAAAGAAATCACTCTTCAATTTCATGCACGGAATATGTTTTGATTATGAATTGCAAGATTGGTTCGACTTTAAAATTCCGAAGACGAAAATTGATCCCGATTTTATTTTTAATGCACTCGAAGAAGGAAATGATTTTAATACAAAACCAAATGCAAAAGTAGTTTGGTTAGGCGGAAAACCTTCTGTAGAACATTTTACAAAATCTAAAAAAGGAAGAACGTGGGAAATGATGACTTTTACTTTTCATGATAAAAAGGAAAGCTTCAACATTCAGACCAATAAAGAAGAAGGCGAATGGCTTGTCGATATTTTGACTAAAATCACAATTTCGAATGCTAAAAACTATACTTTTCAAGAAGTAAAAGCCGATTTTGAAACCAATTTAGATGATTTTGAATTGTTCTGGTATTCAAAACCAATTAATACATTGCGCGAATTTGGTTTATTAGTTTTATAAAGTTTTAAAAATAAATTAATTAGTATTTTGTTACCCAATAATGAAAATCTCTTTCTAAATCATAAGCCATTTTATTTACAATTTTTCGTATTATAAAATAAGGAGCTCCTATCATTAGTGACATATGAACTAAAAGAAATGGAACGATAAAAAATGGGATTTTATTTTCACTATTAAAAGCCATGCTTATAAAAAAAAGCGAATAAAAAAGAAGTATGCCAACTAGAAATAGAATCATTCTTTTTCTAAAACAAGAAATTTCAGCGTTTATGATTAATTGATCATTTTCCTGAGTTAATTCTCCAGTTACTTTCGCAAAAGGGTAATTCATGTCAAATAATTTTCTTCTCTTTTTTAATTCAAAATAATTGTTTTCAATATAGCCTTTATATTCATTTGTACTAGATTGAAAAACTTCGAATGGTTCATAACTTAAATTAGATTCATCTACATTAATTCTGAATTTTTCAATAAAATCTATTTTAGAAACGGGTAATTGTATGACAATGTCTTTGATGAAATTTATTTTTCTTAGAAAATCATTCATGTATTTTGGTTTGAATTGAAAACCAAATTTAATATTAAAATAGAAATTGAGTAATAATTTTATTCTTTAACAAAAAAAAATCAATACTCTACATAAGTTCCATCATTAGGAATGGCCGTTTTAGATAAAAGATCATTTTCTGCCAAAGCTGCTTTTAGTTGTTCTCTGGTCGTTGGACAATGATTTAAAGCTTCTAAATGATTTGCAAAAACTTTACCCGGAGCAAGAGCCGCAAATTTCAAAATATCATTCATTCTCATTAATAAAGGCTGACCAATATCTAATCTTGCCGTTCCGCAAGCAACTGTTGCAATATCAGGTTTAAACTCTACTAACACTTTTTCTACATGTTCAGTAAAAACAGTATCTGAGCTTATATAAATTGATTTTTCATTTGGCAATTCGATATGAAAACCCATTACATTTCCCATTAATTTTGCAACAAAACCATATCCATGAATAGCAGGGATTCCGGTGATTTTTCCATCCAGAAAAGGTTGAGGTTCCCAATAATCTAAAGTTTGAGCAATATTTAAACCTCGTTTAGCCAAAACTTTTTCATCTTTTGAACTACAAATAACAGCAATGCTTTTGCGTCTTAAAAAAACTTCTCCGGCTTTGTCAATATGATCAGGGTGCAAATGTGTAATCAAACAATGTGTTACTCTGCTTAGAATATCCCGACTATTTTTTGGCAAAGAAACCAACGGATTTCTCTTAGGTTTATAACGAAAGAAAGTAAAAGGCGGAATCGTTTTTCGCTTTCCTAACATAGGATCAACTAAGATTACATGTTGATCAGTTTCAATAACTAAAGTCGCGTTACGTAAATGATGTAATTTCATATCGGGGGATTTTAGATATTAAAAATACAAAAATTTAAATATTTATAGTCAAAAAACTACATTGTAAATCTAAAACCAATTCCGTGTAGGTTTTCTATAGAAATTCCTTTTTCATTAGACAGAATTTTACGCAGACGCGAAATAAAAACATCCAGACTTCTTCCCATAAAATAATCATCAGTTCCCCAAAGTGAGGTCAGAATTTGTTCCCTTTTTAAAACCGAATTTTTATTGTCAAGAAATAACTTCAGTAATTCAGCTTCACGTTGTGTAAGGCTGATTTTTTCGCTTTCGTTAAATAGAATAAAATTATTAGTGTCAAACTGGTATTTTCCAATTTCGTACACATTTTTTTCCGCTGGAACATTTTTCTGTGAACGCTTTAAGAAAATCTCAATTTTCAATAATAATTCTTCGATACTAAAAGGCTTCACCAGATAATCATCGGCGCCAAGACGTAATCCTTTAATACGATCTTCCTTTAAAGTTTTGGCCGAAAGAAAAATAATCGGAATGTCAGTATTGGTTTTTCTAATCTCAGTTGCCAATTCAAAACCATCTTTTTTTGGCATCATTATATCAAAGATACAAATGTCAAAATTTTCTTTTTTAAAGGCTTCCAAACCTAAATTACCATCACAGCAATGTGTAACATCGTAGTTATTTTGTTCCAAATTATCTTTGGTTAAAAACGCCAGAGTTTCATCGTCTTCGGTATAAAGTATTTTGAATTGTTTCATTTTTTATAAGGAATTGACAAGGTTATTGTTGTGCCATTTTCTAAATTATTTTCGGCTTTAATTTTCCAATTATGCAAGTTGCAAATTTCTTTTACATAATACAAACCAAGTCCAAAACCATTTACTTCATTGCTTTTTTCGTTTTGAGCGCGGTAAAACTTATCAAAGATAAACGAAATGTTTTTAGAAGCAATTCCAATTCCGTTATCAATAAATTTTAGCTTCAAAGTCGAATTTTCTACTAGTATCTGAATGATAATTTGAGGTTTTTGATTGCAATATTTTACAGCATTATCCAGTAGATTATAAACTAAATTGGAGAAATGAAAAACATCAGTTTCTATTGCATATTCATCTGATTGTTTTTCAATTTTAATAGAAGCTTCAGGATATTTTAACTGAATATTTTCGATCACTTCCTCAATAATCGGAACAATTAAAACAGTCTCTTTTTTTAATTCTAATGGAGTATAATCGGATTTTGCAATGTTTAGAATCTTCTCAATATGATGATTCAGTTTATTGCTTTGATTGATAATAATGTCAGTATAAGTATAAAGTTTCTTATCGTCTTTAATCGGATTTTGTTCAATTAAATATTTTGAAGCAATTAAAATCGAAGACAAAGGAGTTTTGAATTCATGCGTCATATTATTGATAAAATCTCGTTGCAACTCAGAATATTTCTTTTGCTGCAAAAGCGTAAAAATCGAATAAACATAAATCAATAAAATAAAAATAAGCGCAATAGAAAGTACAAACCAAAAACGCATCGAACTAAATAAATAAGTAGTCTCATTAGGAAAACGTACCGCAAAATAATAGACTAAATTTTTATGTTTTGGGAACGAAACTGTTTTTTTCGTCTGTTCTTTATCAGAAAATGAAATGTATTTTCCATAGACCATTTCGTCACTTTGGCAATTGTACATTGCAAATTCAAAATCAGTCGTAATGTTCATTTTTTTGAATTCGGCTCTCAAGTAAAACTCTAAAATATCCGGTTCAAAAGCATTATTGACATTGACAATATAATAGTCGTTCGAAATTTTCTGAACAGGATTTTGGCAGGAAGATTCATGATCTTTTCCCTCGTATAATTTTCTGGCAACTTCCAGTAAAGCAATATTTGCTTTCTGACTTAGTTTTTTCTGTTCTAAAGTAAAAGCCTCTTTGGTCCAAAGCAATTGCGCCACCAATATGCTAATAATGGCGACAAGTCCCAGAAGGATAATACTATTAAGTTTATTTATTTTCAAGAAAAAGGTGTTTTAAAGAGTGTAATATTAATCAAAATTATAGTTAAAAATAGCGATTAACAACTCGTTAACAAAGATTTGAAAGCGGTTAACAGCGATTTGATTTTGTCTGAAGTACTTTTGGAATATAAAATTTGAACTATAAACCATTTAAAATAAAGAACTATGAGAATTATTAAAATTTCGATGTTAGCACTAGCTTTAGGACTAATGTCTTTTTCAGCAATTGCACCGGTAAAAGCATTAGTTTCTGAAACGAATATAGCAACTTTTGATGCTTCAACTATTGTTTGGAAAGCTGAAACTATTGATGTTGGACAAATTCCACAAGGAACTCCAAAAGCGATTGTTTACGAATTTAAAAACACAGGAAAAACTGCTGTTGTAATTACGAATGTTCAGGGATCTTGCGGTTGTACTGCAACAGATTATACAAAAGAGCCAATTTTACCTGGTAAAACGGCTAAAGTAACAGCAACTTATAATGCCGCTAATAAAGGTGGTTTTACAAAAACAGTTACTGTAACAACAAGTGCCGAAACGGCGCCAAAAATCCTTACTTTAAAAGGAACGGTTATTTAAATAATTAAAGGTTGGTTATAAAGCGAAAAACTCCAAATGTGCCATGTTTGGAGTTTTTTTGTGCCTTGTAGTTAAATAAAATCACAACTGAGTTTTGATAATTTCAGAGATTGTAAAGCCAGTATTATTTTTTCTGCAGATGATTTGTTTTCAATAAAACTTTTCTATTTTTATTAAAAATATTATTATGAAAATTTTGTATTCGCTTGCTGCTGTTGTGCTTCTTTTTGCTGCTGTTTCTTGTAATTCTAAAGCAGAAAAAAAGGAAGAAGAATTGAAAAAGACCGTAGAAAAAGTAATACCAGAACTAAAAATCTCAATCGATAGTTCTAAAATTGCTGCTTTTTATCAAGCGTATCCCAAATTGGAGAAATTTCAAAACGATGTTTTTGCTTTATACAAGAAAAATAAATCTACTCAATTGTGGCTTGACAATAAAGGAATTGTTGAGTTTGCAAGTAATTTATTTAGTAAATACAAAGGATTAGATAGAGAAGGGTTGAAGGCTAATTTTCCGTATAATGAAAAAATCAATCCTATTTTTGATCATCTAGATGATAATAAATTATCGAAAGCAGACACAGATTTGATGATTACCAATTTGTATTTCTACTATGTTCAGAAAGTATCTGGCGTAGACGAAAAAACCACCAAATCATTAGAATGGCTTTTACCCCGAAAAAAAGTCAATTATCGGGTCTTTTCAGATTCCATTTATAAAAAGGCGACTATAAGTGATGACAAAAAGAGTAAAATGTTCAGTCAATATTACAAACTTCGTGATGCACTTCATGAATATAGAGAAATTGAAAAAAAAGGAGGCTGGAAAACAATTGAAGTTGGAGATGATTTTAAAAGTTTAAAAATTGGTGATTCTGTTCCAGCAATCGGGCAAATTAGAGAAAGACTTTATATTGGTGGCGATCTTAAAGAAAACAGTAAAAGCAATATTTGTGATTCGACTTTAATTTCAGCGGTCAAAAACTTTGAAACGCATCACGGATTAACTCCAAAAAACACAATTTTACCAGAACATATTGCCGAAATGAATATTCCGGTTTCAGACAGAATCAAAACGATTATTGCCAATATGGAGCGTTGCAGATGGATTGATCCTGCGCTTGAGAAAGGTCAGGAATATATAGAAGTTAATATTCCGGAGTTTAGATTGTATTTAATTCGAGATCACCAAATTGCTTTTGTATCGCCAGTTGTAGTTGGAAAAGCAATGACTCAAACGGTTATTTTTAGCGGAATGATGAACAATATTGTTTTTAGTCCGTATTGGAATGTTCCTACGAGCATTATCAATAAAGAGATAAAACCCGGAATGGCAAAAAACAAGAATTATTTGGCTCAGAAAAATCTAGAGTGGAATAATGGCGCCGTTCGCCAGTTGCCTGGAAAAAATAATTCGCTTGGTTTAGTGAAATTTTTGTTTCCAAATTCGAATAATATTTACTTACACGATACACCGGCAAAAAGTTTATTCGAAAGAGAAAACAGAGCTTTTAGCCATGGATGCGTTCGCGTAGGAAAGCCAAGAGATTTAGCTATTGAACTTTTAAAACAAGATCCTTCATGGACTCCTGCTCGAATCGATAAAGCAATGCATGCCGGAAAAGAAAGTTGGTATAGCTTAAAAAAGAAAGTTCCTGTTTATATTGGATATTTTACTGCTTGGGTAGATAGAAAAGGAAATCTGAATTTCTATAAAGACGTTTATCAAAGAGACGAAAGTTTGATAAAACTATTGACAGAAGAATAAAATTATTTGCGAGTAAACGACATTAATTTGCCCGCAGATCTAGCAGATTGAGACAGGTTTAATTGTTTTTTTGAGATATTACAATAAATAAATCTGCGTACATCTGTTTAAATCCTTTTAAATCTGCGTGCAAAAAATCTATTTAGAAATCACATCAATACATTTATAATAACGTTTGCTATAATGGTCAGAATCTAAATCGCTAATAGTTACACTTCCGGCTTTTCCAGAAGAAGCGTGAATAAATTTTGAATGCATTCCATTTGCCTCACAAATAATCCCAACGTGACCAACAATTGTTTTGTTCTTGTAACCATAAAAAACTAAAATATCTCCCACTTTAAAATCTTCGGGAGATAATTTTGTGCCTAAATTTTTAAAACCGCTAGAACTTCTCGGTAAAGTAATGTTGTAATTTTTAAAAATATAATTTACAAAACCAGAACAATCAAATCCTTTTTTCGGGTCATTTCCCGCATATAAATAAGGTGTTCCCAAATATTTTTTTGCATAAAGAATAATAGAATCTCTATCTATTTTATTTTGTGTCACTTCAATAGAACTTACTTCAAAAGTAGTTTTTGTTTTTATAGTAAAAGACGATAATATAAGAATTGCTGCAAACGCAACATAAAAGGTTGATTTCATTTTTAAGAGATAATGTGAAATTTAATTGATAAAGATTATCGTTGCTTTTGAGCGATAAAGGATATCGTTTGCAATGTAGTTCATTAACTAACGATAAAAACGATAAAATAGTCTTATAATTTTGGTGTTTTTTTATTGCCTTTTGATGTTTTAGTATCTTTCTATATACTTCATTTCAAATATATTTGTGAATCGTATTTGTATTTTAACAAATAAATTATGTTTCTCAAAAAAATAGCCCTTTTAAGTTTGTTTTTGCTGATTTCGGCAACTTCCATTTCACAAACCAAAAATAATAAATTTCTATACGCCGGTCGGGTTGAAAAGCTTCAAAACAATAATGTTGTCTTAATTGGAACAGCTTCTTCTGTTTCTTTTAATTTTACAGGAAATGAATGTTCGATTTCACTTAAAAGTATAGATTCTTATGAACATCATAATTATGCTTCAATAGTTCTGGACGGAAAATATATTGGTAAAATAAGAATCGAAAAAGGTGCAGCACAATCTTTTCCTATAAAAGTTACGGCAAAGAAAAAAGTACATCTTTTAGAAGTTTATAAAAATACCGAAGCACAAAGCGGGAATATTTTATTTGCCGGAACCACAGCAAAACTGACTACAATTTCTGCAAAAAAGAAAAAGAAAATCGAATTTATTGGAGATTCTATTACTTGTGCAGCAGCGAGCGATTCAGTCGATTGTGATAAAGGCGAATATATGGATCATCATAAGGGTTATTATGCTTATGGTCCAAGAATTTCAAGAGAAATTGATGTTGATTATTTAGTAAGTTCCGTTTCAGGAATTGGAATGTATCGCAATTGGAATGATGAGAATAAAGATGAAGCGATTATGCCCGATGTTTATGAAAATTTATATTTAACAAAAGATCCTTCGAAAACCAAATATGATTTTGCTTTTCAGCCAAATATTATCAGTATTGCTTTAGGAACCAATGATTTTTCGGGCGGAGATGGAAAAAAAGAACGTTTGCCTTTTAATGCCGAAAAGTATATTTCGAATTACATCAATTTTATCAAAATGCTTTATAAACACAATCCGAATGCTCAGATTGTGATAACAAATAGTCCAATGGTTGGCGGAGACAGAGCGATTGTTTTTGAAGATTGTCTGAACAAAGTAAAAGCCGCTTTTGCGAATGATAAACCGCATAAAGAAATTCTGATTTTCAAATTTAAACCAATGACACCGAAAGGCTGTTTAGGACATCCGGATGTTGCAGATCATAAAGTTCTGGCAGATGAATATGCTCCATTTTTAAAAAAGTTACTAAATGAAAAATAATATATTTAAGTTTGTTTTCATTCTGATGATTTCCAGTACTATGATGGCAAACGTTACGCTTCCGAATATTTTTGGCGACAATATGGTTTTACAACGCAACTCCGAAGTGAAGATTTGGGGTTGGGCAAATCCTAAGGAAGAAATCAAACTGGTTTCGAGCTGGAACAATCAGGAATATAAAGTTGTAGCAAACAATCAGGCGCAATGGGAACTTCATGTAAAAACTCCCGAAGCCGGAGGACCTTACACCATTTCTATAAAAGGATATAATGAAGTTGTTCTTAAAAACATTTTAATTGGTGAAGTTTGGATTTGTTCCGGACAATCTAATATGGAAATGTCTGCAAGTTGGGGAATCGATAATGGTGAAGAAGAAATGAAAAATGCCACGAATTCCAATATTCGTTTTTTCTTAGTTCCGAAATTAACCGCTACAACTCCGCAAAATAACCTATTAGGAAACTGGACAGAATCGACTCCGGAAACCATGAAATACTTTAGCGCAATTGGTTATTTCTTTGCCAAACGCTTGCGCGAAGATTTAAAAAATGTCCCAATTGGATTAATTTCTTCTAACTGGGGCGGAACTCCTGCTGAAATCTGGATGCCGGAAGAAGTCGTTCAGAATGATCCGGTTTTATTAGAAAATGCCAAAAAACTCAACGAACAAGAATATGGACCTCGCCAACCTGGACGCGCTTACAATGCGATGATTTATCCGTTTGTGGGTTTCAAGATTGCGGGAACGCTTTGGTATCAAGGCGAATCGAATGTTGGTTCATTGGTTTATGATAAAACATTATCGACTTTGATTACTTCTTGGAGGAAAGTTTGGCAAGAAGAATTTCCTTTTTATTTCGTTCAGATTGCGCCGTATAAAACGGGCAGCAATAACTTCTCTAATGTCACGGTAAGAGATTCACAAAGAAAAATCCTGAAAGAAGTTCCAAAGACAGGAATGGTTCTGACAAGTGATATTTCGGATACTATAGATATTCATCCAAAGAATAAAAAGTCGGTTGGAATTCGTTTGGCAAATTTGGCTTTAGCCGAAGTTTATAAGACGAATAATAATGTGGTAAACGGACCACTTTTTAGAGATCTTAAAATAGAGAAAAACAAAGTAATCATTTCGTTTGATTATTCAGAAGGATTGTACTTTAAGAACAAAATTTCGAATCAGTTTGAAGTGGCTGGAACCGATGGAGTTTTCTATCCCGCAGAAGCTTCTATAAAAAATAATCAGGTGATTTTGACGAGTAAAAAAGTTCCAAATCCTGTAAAAGTAAGATTTGCATGGGGAAATACAATTCAGTCAGATTTGTTTAATAAAGCAAATTTGCCGGCTTCTTGTTTTGTTTCGGAGTAGAGGAATTTTAGATTTTAGTCCCGAAGCCTCGGGATAGATTTTTTTGCCCACGGATTTTACTGATGTAACGGATTGACGCAGATTTTTCTTGTTGTTACGTTTCATTTTTGTCAGACTGAGCGAAGTTGAAGTCCCGGAAAGTGAAACATAAAGTTTGTCATTCCGAGGAACGAGGAATCTCCGCAAGAAACTCGACAAAGATTGGAAATTAAGCTTTTTTTTTGTCATTTCGACCGAAGGGAGAAATCACACTAGAAATTCCGTAATCAAAGTCGCCAATCTTTGTCGAGTTACGTGTGTGATTTCTCCTCCGTCGAAATGACAAGATTGTGGAAATTGAAGTTTTTCTTTTGGAAACAAAACATTCTCGTTTGCCGTTCGCGTGAGGGATAGAAGAGAAAAGCCCACAGCCTGACGAAGGAAGTGCGAGGACTTGAAACGCATAGCCCGACCCGCCTTTTTCGGCGGGACACGCCCAAATTAAACTTAGAACCTTAGTATCTCAGTCCCTTAGCTCCTTTAAAAAAAACATTATGAAAAATCAAAAAATAATAACAATTGGGATTTTTGCCCTGTTTACTGTTGGAAATATGAATGCACAGAAAAAGCCTTATTTGGATAAAAATAAAACTGTAGAGGAACGTATTGATCTTCTTTTGCCATTGATGACTTTGGAGGAAAAAGTGGGGCAAATGAATCAATATAACGGATTTTGGGATGTTACCGGACCAGTTCCAAAAGGCGGAACGGCGGAGTTGAAATACGAACATTTGCGAAAAGGTTGGGTTGGTTCAATGCTTACGGTTCGCGGTGTGAAAGAAGTTCGTGCGGTTCAGAAAATAGCAGTTGAAGAAACTCGTTTGGGAATTCCGTTGATTATTGGTTTTGACGTTATTCATGGTTATAAAACGTTGAGTCCAATTCCGTTGGCAGAAGCTGCGAGTTGGGATTTGGAAGCGATTAAAAAGTCGGCGGCGATTGCGGCAGATGAAGCTTCGGCATCTGGAATTAACTGGACTTTTGGTCCAAATGTTGACATTGCAAATGATGCACGTTGGGGTCGCGTGATGGAAGGCGCGGGTGAAGATCCGTATTTGGGAAGTAAAATTGCGATTGCAAGAGTGAAAGGTTTTCAAGGAGAAACAATCACTGATTTGGCTAAAGTGAACACGATTGCAGCTTGTGCGAAACACTTTGCTGCATACGGTTATGTTGAAGCTGGATTGGAATATAATATTGTGGATATTAGTAATTCTAAATTATATAACTCAGTTTTACCACCTTTTAAAGCGACGGTTGACGCTGGAGTTCGTACGTTTATGAATTCGTTTAATACGCTTAATGGTGTTCCGGCAACCGGAAATGCATTTTTGCAAAGAGATATTCTAAAAGGAAAATGGAAGTTCGATGGTTTTGTGATTTCGGATTATGCTTCGATTCGTGAAATGATTGCACACGGTTATGCAAAAGACGAAGACGATGCAACGGCAAAAGCGGTAATTGCAGGTTCTGACATGGATATGGAATCGTATTTGTATGTGGCAAAATTAGCGGCATTAGTTAAGGAAGGAAAGGTTAAAGAAGCTTTGGTTGATGATGCAGTTCGCAGGATTTTGCGTGTCAAATTTGAATTGGGATTGTTTGACGATCCTTACAGATATTGCGATGAGAAACGTGAAAAAGCGGTTGTTGGAAGTAAAGCCAATAATGACGGAGTTCTTGATATGGCGAAGAAGTCAATTGTATTGTTGAAAAATGAAAAGAATTTGCTTCCGCTAAAAAAATCAGGTCAAAAGATTGTTTTGATTGGTGCTTTGGTAAACGATAAAAATAGTCCCTTGGGAAGTTGGAGAATTGCATCGGATAATAATATGGCAGTTTCGGTTTTGGAAGGAATGCAGCAATATAAAGACAATCAATTGACGTTTGAAAAAGGCGCCGATTTGGTTGTTGGAAAAACAAGTTTCTTAGATGAGGTAATTTTTAATACAACTGATAAAAGCGGATTTGAGGCTGCAAAAACAGCTGCCAAAAACGCCGATGTTGTTGTGATGGTTTTGGGAGAACATGGTTTTCAGAGTGGAGAAGGACGTAGTAGAACGGATCTTAATTTGCCTGGAGTTCAACAGGAATTATTGGAAGAAATTTATAAAGTAAACCCAAATATTGTTTTGGTTTTGAATAATGGTCGTCCGTTGAGTATTCCTTGGGCTGCAGAGCATATTCCTGCTATTGTTGAAGCTTGGCAGTTAGGAACTCAAGCCGGAAATGCTGTTGCACAGGTTTTATACGGAGATTATAACCCGAGTGGAAAATTGCCTATGTCTTTCCCTAGAAATGTAGGTCAGGTTCCAATTTACTATAATAAATACAGTACAGGAAGACCAACAGATGTTGACAAAAATGTGTTTTGGTCACATTATACTGATATTGCAAAAACACCTCAGTTTCCGTTTGGTTTTGGTTTGAGTTATACCAAATTTGATTATAAAGATTTGAAATTAAATAAAACTGCTTTTGCAAAAGGAGAAAATGTACAAGTGAATGTTACTGTTACGAATTCAGGAAATTATGACGGAAAAGAAGTCGTTCAATTGTACATTCATGATCAATATGCGAGTATTGTTCGACCAATAAAAGAGCTTAAAGGTTTTGAGTTAGTTAATTTGAAAAAAGGAGAAACTAAAACAGTAACTTTTACTTTGACAGATGAAGAACTTGGTTTTTATGATAATGATGGAAATTATTTAGTTGAACCGGCAACTTTTAAAATTATGGTTGGAGGAAGTTCTGAGAATGGTTTGGAAAGTGGTTTTGAATTGAAGTAGCAAAGAAATAATCTCGCAAAGACGCAGAGGCGCAAAGTTTTTTTTGCAAAGGTGCAAAGTTTTTTTTCGCCACGAATTCACGAATAAATTGTTTGAAATTCGTGAATTGCTTCGCCTGTTCGCTATTGCTCGAGTCGTGGTGATTTTTTTGCATAGCCCCTAGTTTTAACTAGGGGAATAAGATTTTAATAGAAAAGGGCTTTAGCCAAACTTTACGAGTTTGGCTAAAGCCTTTTTGTTTGTGTTTATATTTTCATCCAGCTAAAGCTGGACGCTATTGAATCTTAAAATTCGTGAATTCGTAGCGAAAAAACTTTGCTACTCTGCGTCTTTGCGAGATTAAAAAAAACACAACTTTTGAATTAATAACTTTTGATATTTTTCTACCTTTAAAATCTATAAACTACCAAACCATTAAAGTAAAAAAATGAAATATAACAGATGTGGAAAAAGCGGGTTATTATTACCTGAAATTTCTTTAGGATTATGGCATAATTTCGGATCAGTTGATAATTTTGATAATGCAGAATCTATTGCTGTAGAAGCGTTTGATAAAGGAATTACTCATTTTGATCTTGCGAATAACTACGGACCAGTTCCGGGTTCTGCCGAGACTAATTTTGGTAAAATCCTTTGGCATAATTTCCAGGGAAATTTGCGTGATGAAATTATTATTTCGACAAAAGCGGGTTATACAATGTGGAACGGACCTTATGGAGACTGGGGTTCCCGCAAATATTTACTGTCAAGTTTAGATCAGAGTTTAAAGAGAATGAAAGTCGATTATGTGGATATTTTTTATTCGCATCGTCCAGATCCCGAAACCCCAATTGAAGAAACGATGATGGCGCTTGATTATGCCGTAAGATCCGGAAAAGCGTTGTATGTTGGAATAAGTAATTATTCGGCAGAACAAACCCGAGTTGCGGTTGATGTTTTGAAACAATTAGGAACGCCGTGTTTGATTCATCAGGCCAAATATTCGATGTTGGAACGTTGGGTAGAAAATGGTTTGCTGGATGTTCTCGAAGAAAAAGGAGTTGGCTGTATTGCATTTTCGCCTTTGGCACAAGGACTTTTAACAGATAAATATCTAAACGGAATTCCGGAAAATTCAAGAGCACATAATCCAAACGGACATTTAAAAGAAAACGAGGTTACACAAGAACGCATTCAGAAATTAGTTCAACTGAATGAAATCGCTCAAAACCGTAATCAATCTTTGGCACAAATGGCTTTGGCTTGGTTGCAAAAAGACAAAAGAATAACGTCAGTTTTGATTGGTGCAAGTTCCGTTAAACAATTAAATAATAATATTGATTGTTTGCAAAGTTTGGAATTTTCATCTGATGAATTGAATGCGATCGAAAAGATATTATCTTAAAATGTAAAATGTGTTCTGTAAAATGTAAACACGCATATCGTAGAGGCGCACAGCAGTGCGTCTCCGTCATGCGTGATTATTATTTCAATTGTAAATTGTATTTCTTCACAATATCCAACGTCGATTTATCCGACGAAAAAACAGAATTTAATCCTTGAGGTTCTTGCGGAGGATCGGTTGTTAAAGGATCGCCCGGATTCCATTTTCCGGTTGCATTTACTGCTTTTCCTTCGCCACCAAATCCCCAGAAATTCGCTGCTTGCAACGGATCATTATTTTTATGACTTTCGGCAACACGGTTAAAAATGAAATTGTAGAAAATATCTCTGTTTGCCACAGATGAGGTTGCAAGTAAACTTTCGTTTTCTCTTCCCAAACCAAATTCTTCGATAATAATTGGTCGCTTTAAATTATTGGCAACAGTAATATGATCGTCAATATATTTTCCGGCATTTTCGAGTGTCGTTGGTAAAGTTTTTTCGGCGTTATCAGCCTTAAACCAATTCCAGTTTTTGGGCCAAATGTGCATTGTTAAATAATCAATATGCGGATTTTTATGCGTTCGTTCGAAAATCTCCATACTATCATTCGAACTGTTTTTTCCTTCAGAACCTGTAGAAATCAAATGATTTTTGTCTAAACTATCAATTAAATCTACAATATTATTCAGCCAAGACGTGAATTTTGCTTCATTTTCTACCGTAAAAAGCCTCGGTTCATTCCCAACTTGCCACGCCATAATCGTGTTATCTTCCGTGTATTTTTTATGAGAATAGGCGTTAGTTCTTCCAATAATAAATTTCACATGATCTTCTAAACCTTTCATACAAGGTTCACAACTATGAAATTGTTCTGTATAAGCCATAAATTGCGGCCAAGTATTTGGTGCAATATTAGGAACCGGAATTGGACCTTTTCCATTCCATTCTAAATATTGCGACATTCCGCCGGACCATTCCCAATTGTTGGTCAAATACAAAACCGCATACATTTTTCGTTTGCTCATTTCGCTAATCAAAAAATCCAAACCATCGAGCAAATCTTCATCGTATTTTCCTTGTTCATATTGCAAAGCTGGGCGAACCGTAAAATCATATTTTCCGCCATCGCCGCCAACTAAAATTCTTAAGTTGTTGATTCCGTATTTCTGCATCAAATCCAGTTCGCGAAGCAATCTTTTTCGGTCGCCCACTTTTTTCGAAGCCAATAAACTTCCGTACCAATAATTCGTACCAATATAAGCATACGGCTTATTGCCTTTGTAAAATTGCGTTCCCTTCACCGTAATTCTTTCCTGCGCCTGACAAGCGATCGTAGAAAAAATTAAAGCTAATCCGAGAGTTTTTAGAAATATATTTTTCATTAGTTGTTTTTTTTGGAGCTGTTTCCCGCTATTTGTTTCAATCTTTTGTGCCGAACCCCGGCACAAAAGGATTTTCACTTCTATCAGGGCTAGGGTTTTAGGTTTTTTTAGAAGTTTTTAGTTTTCCACAATCTTGTCATTTCGACGGAGGAGAAATCACACTAGAAACTCCGCATAGAAAATCGCCAATCTTTGTCGATTCACGAGTGTGATTTCTCCTCCGTCGAAATGACAAAAAAAACCGCGTAAACCCGTTTAAATCTGTTCAAATCCGTGTGCCATTTTAACGATAACGTTACTTCGGCAATTCATACATCTTAGGCAAAGTATTCAATAATGCCGATTTTGGTTTTGTAGCAAATGTTTTAAAATCTGCAGCATTCGAAACTGAACTATTCGGAACATAATATCCATCTTTTGTATTGTTCCAGAACATTACATAACTAATTGAGATCGTCGAATCATATCCTTGAACATTGCTTATTGTGCTATATAAATAATTAGAAAACCAATCAGTAATCGGAGATTTTGTTGCAGTAACCTGATATCCCGTTTCTGTTAGCGCTGCAATTTTTACTTTACTAGCAGCCAGACTTCCAATCATTATTAGTTTGGTATTTGCTTTTGTAGCTCCAGTTTGACCTTGATTATCAAAATCCCCGTAATTATCCATTCCAAGAACGTCGACATATTTATCACCAGGATATCGGCTTAAATAATTCTCTGCAGTTGTATAAGAGTTGTCAGGTGAAAAAGCATATAAAACGTTGTGAACGCCTTTGGTATTTTTTAAATAATCAACTGTAAACTGATATACTTTTTTATAATCATCGGCAGAACAAAAATTAGCGCCCCACCAAAACCAACTTCCGTCAAACTCATGAAAAGGTCTGAAAATTATCGGAATCAATTCGCCATTTGCGCCTTTTAAACTCAAAAATACACTCGCTACTTTGTCCAGTTTTTTCTTGTACCATTCGTGATTTGTTCCTCCGGGCAAAATACTTTTAAAAGCTGTTGCTTTTTGACTCTCAGTCATATCAGCGGCATAAAAAGAATCTTCGTTGTTAGGTTCTCTCAAATGCCAAGAAAAAGTATTGATTACACCTTTCGCGTAAGCACTTTTTACATTACTAATTGTATTTAATTCCTGTTGGTAAAACCAATTATCTGCTTGATTATTATTGTTTTTGTCGGTGATAAATATAAAATCAGAACCTAAAAGTGCAGGATCAGAACCTGTATTTTTTTTAATATCCGAGTCTCCGCCATTATCCTGATAAAAACTACTAAAAGCATCTTGTTGTCCGATTGCGATTTTAGTTTTTGCCAGTTTTTTTAAATTATAAAATAAAGCTACAGTTTCTTTGGTAGCACTTGCATCGACCATATATGTCGTAACATTTTGTGTCGTCAACGGATCCGTTTCTGCAGGTGGATTAATGACAACTTCATCTTGTGATCCGTTATCACTTGAACAACTTGTTATGGTCAAAACCAACAGACTTATAAATGCTATTTTTAGAAATGTAGTTTTCATTTTTGTTATGTTTTAATTCGGTTAATTAATTCCAGACACGCGCGACCATTATGATACGGGCATTTCCAGAAACCTGCTTTGTCTTTTTCGATCAAAGAATTATCTCGGTAAATTCCCCAAAACCATTCTCCGTTTTGCTTGTCTAAAATGTGGTTTTGTATAAAATCCCAGTTTTTGTAAACAATGTCAAGATACTTTTGATCGCTGGTTAATTGATACACATTATAAAAACCAATTAAAGCTTCGGCTTGAACCCACCAATGTTTTTCGGCAATCAACTCGTTCTTTTCAGAATCAAATTCGTACCATAATCCGCCATCAGAATCCAAACCTTCCTGCGTAACATCTGCCATTTGAATGGCGTGTTTTTTATAATTGGCAATTAAATTTTCATCTTCAGAAATTTCGGCACATTGCAATAAAAGCCAAGCTGCTTCGATATCATGACCATAAGAGATTACGTCTGGTTTTTCGATCCAGTTTTCATCAAAAAACAATCGCAAATGTCCTGTTTCAGTATTGATGAAATGTTTTTCTATGGTTTCTAATAACTCAACGATATCACTTTGGAGTTTTTTATCTTTCCAGACTTTAAACAAATTTGCATACGCTTCTGCAATATGCAAATGTGTGTTCATTGTCTTTTTTTCATTGGCATCTTTGTCGCTCAAACGTAAATCTTCGATAGGTTGCCAATCGCGGGTTAGAGCTTCAAAATAACCTTTGTTTACTGGATCGTAACTGTGCTCTTGGATTTTTAAATAGAGATTTATGGCTATTTCTAAAGCTTTTTCATCTTTAGAAAATGCGTAATATTCAGATAATCCATAAATCGCAAAAGCTAAAGCATAGATTTGATTTTTGGTGTCTTTTGGTGTTTTATCAGCGTTGATACTCCAAAATAAACCACCAAATTCAGGATCATAAAAATTATCCGAAAGAAAATCAAAAGCACGTTTAGCTATCGTTTTGTGACTTTCGCTTTTTGTGATTTTATAACTTGACGAAAAAGTCCATAAAATTCGGGCATTCAAAACAGAACCTTTCTCCGTATTGGTAATAATATGATCGTTGAAATCAATTTGACCAATAAAACCTCCATTTTCGTTATCTAAAGTATGTTTTGACCAATAATTCAAAATTGAATCAAGTTCGGATGATAATTCTGCTTTAAGCTGTTTTAATTTTGCTGACACGATATTATATTGTGTTGTTTTTTTCGATTTGGCTAATGATTGTTTTTACAGATCCTGCAGATATAAAAGTATCCGAAGGCGCATTAGTAACATAATCAACCAGTTTTTCTACAGACGAAACTGCAACGTGCATTCTTGTGTCAGATGAAGCATAATATACATAAACGGTTCCGTCAGTATCTTCGATCCATCCGTTTGAAAATAGAACATTCGAGACATCGCCAACTCTTTCAATTCCTTCCGGTCCCATAAAATGTCCAGCAGGAACGTGCGTAACTTTCGAAATATCATTCAAATCTGTCATGAACATATAAAGTGTGTAACGCAATCCTGCAGCAGTATTTCGAACGCCGTGTGCAAGATGCAACCAGCCTTTTTCGGTTTTAATTGGAGCTGGACCAAGACCATTTTTCAATTCGTAAATCGTATGATATTGTTTTCCGAAGATAATTTTCTCGTCTTTTACAACCGGATTTGTCATATCATCGACATAACCTAAACCAATTCCGCCACCGGCTCCAACATCAATAAATCCATCTTGTGGACGGGTGTATAAGGCATATTTTCCGTCTACGAATTCCGGATGCAAAACTACATTACGTTGTTGTCCTGTATTCGAAATCAAATCCGGTAATCTTTCCCAGTTTATCAAATCTTTTGAGCGAACGATTCCGGCATTGGCTACAGCCGAACTTGTATCGCCTTTTGGAGCTTTTGGATCTTTTCTTTCGGTACAAAAAATTCCGTAAACCCAACCGTCTTCGTGATTGATTAAACGCATATCATAAACGTTTGTGTCCGGTTCTGACGTTTGTGGAATCACGCAAGGTTTCTCCCAAAACTTAAAATTATCTACGCCATTTGGACTTTCCGCTATAGCGAAAAAAGATTTTCTGTCGATTCCTTCTACACGAACGGCAAGCAGATATTTTCCGTTCCATTTCATTGCGCCAGCATTAAATGCTGCATTCATCCCGATTCTTTCCTGCAAAAACGGATTGGTTCTTTCGTTCAAATCAAAACGCCAGTTCAAAGGCACGTGAGCCGCCGTAACAACCGGATTTTTGTAGCGTTCGTAAATACCGTTTCCGGCTTGATCTTGTGGAGCATTCTTTTGCTCAACCAATGTTTTATGTTCTTTTTCTAATGCTATTTTTCTATCTTGAAATATAGCTGAAGAGGTTATTGTTGTCATATTATTTGATTTCGGTATGGGTAATAATTTTAATTGTTCTGGTCTCGTTTTTCGTCCAAATCTTGTTCGATTATTTGAAGTTTTTCTTCAGATAATGGATAGAATAAGATAAAAACGACTGATATAATTGCTGCAATTGCAGGAAGAATACTCAACATTAATTGAATTCCGTTTTGAGTTACGGCGGTTTGTTCAACATTTGCCTGAAAACCATAATAACCTAAAAGCCATCCGGTTCCGGCGCCACCAATTGTCCAGCCAAATTTTTGTGACATTGATGAAGCAGAGAATACTAATCCTGTTGCTCTTCGACCTTGTTTCCACTCTGAATAATCGGCGCTATCTGCATACATTGACCAGATTAACGGGAAAATGCAACCGGCACAAATACTGATTAAAACCTGAAAACTCATAATTAAGAAAACATCTTCTTTTCCGAAGAAATAGAAAATCAAACTCAATATTGCTGCTAAAGCCATGGCACCAAAAAAGGTTTTCTTTTTTCCAATTCTGTTGGCAATTGGTGTAGCGGCAATAACTCCAATAATATTTGCGGCTTGTCCCAGAACCAAATAAATAGATGTTGGTGTCATATGGAAACTTGTTCCAAAAATTGAAAAATCAAAATTTACGCTGCTGCTTACATAATATTTAAAGTAATAAACGGCTGCCCCATCTCGGATTGAATTGAATACTAAAGCGCCAATTCCGGCTCCTAATAAAATCCACCATGGTTTATTTTTTAATAAGTCTTTTAAATCTTCTTTTAGATTGTTTTTCTCATCCGAGATTGGTTTTACTCTTTCTTTAGTGAAGAAAAAACAACCCCAGAAAAAAGCTGTTGTAATGATTCCAAAAACAGTGATTGTTGCTAACCAACCCGTTTTGGAATTCAGGCTTCCGCCGAAGTAATTTACTAATGGTTCAATTAACCAAAGTGCGAGAAGGCTTCCGCCAAAAGCAAAAACCATTCTATAGGAGGATAATGTGGTTCTTTCTTTTCGGTCAGAAGACATAACGCCTAAAAGTGATGCATACGGAACATTGATTAAGGAATAAATCATCATCATCGCCGAATAGGTTACGTAGGCGTATATTATTTTTCCTTTTTCGTCAAAATCCGGTGTGTAAAAAGTCAAAACTCCAATAACGGCAAAAGGAACGGCAACCCATAATAAATAGGGTCTGAATTTTCCCCATTTGCTTTTTGTTCGGTCAGCGATGATTCCAACAATTGGGTCAAAACAAGAATCCCAGATTCTGGTGATCAAAAACATGGTTCCAACGACTGCTGGCGCCAAACCGAAAACATCGGTATAGAAAAATAGGAGGTACATGCTGAAAATTTTCCAGAACATAGATGATGCGGCGTCTCCAAGGCCATAACCTATTTTTTCTTTTAAACTAATTTTGTCGTGCATTAGGCTTTTGTGGTTTTGTTTGGTTAATTATTTTAATGTTTCTGTGTGTGTTTTTTGACGCGGATAAAACGGATTTACTTTGTAAAAACGCGGATAAAAACAGATTTTATTTTTATATTCTTTAGCACGTAGATGACGCGAATTTTTAATTTTTAATTCTCAATTTTTAATTTTTTTTTGATGTCTTTTTCAAATAGCGTTTTATCCAGTTTATAGAAATCAACAAAATCTTTCTCGCTTACCTGGCCGGAATATGGAGCATAATAATGCATCTTTTTTTCTTTTTCCTGCCAGCCGTGGTTTCTCCATAATAAAACGTAGGAGATTTTATAGTCTCCAATAGCTTTGTCAAGAGTTCCTGTCCACCATTTTGGATCTGGAATTGCTTCGTAACCTGCTTCGGCTATCGCTATTAATTTATGTTGTTTTGTGCCGAGTTCATTTATGATTTTAAGTTGGCTTTGAACTTCTTCTATAAATTTTGTACCTTCTTTATCATCATTATTCTGATAAGAGTCAAAGCTTAAAACATCGGCGTAATCATCGCCAGGATAATTCGATAAAAAATCTTCTTGTGTCTTGAAACTACTTGTGTTATAAATATAAATTAAGTTGTGAACTCCTTTTTTTTGTAAATAATCAAAGGTGAATTTCCATAAGGTTGTGAATTCTTCTGGAGTACAATTTCCTTTTCCCCACCAAAACCAACCTCCGGTAAGTTCGTGATAAGGTCTAAAAAGAACGGGAATGTTTTTTCCTTTTTTATCTTTTAAAGACAAAAGATAATTGGCTGCTTTGTCTAACCAAATAGTAAATTTTTGATGATTTTCTCCTCCAGGCAAAACGGTTTTAAGTGAATTTGGAACAGTATCCCAAGCGCTTTTTCCGGTTGCAGGATTATCAAAATGCCAGCTTATCGTTGTGATACCGCCTCGTTCGTGGCTTTCTTCGATATATTGCTTCATTTTTGTAAATGGAATTCCGTCGATATTATTTGGACTATCTTTTTCTAAGCCTGCCAAATCCCAACCATAAACTGCGGGATAATCTCCTACGACATCTTTTACATCGCTGCGACCATCTTCATATCTCCAGTTTACACCGTATGCAAGATCATCCTGATGTCCAAATAGATATCCTTTTTGGCTCAATTGGACTAGCTTTTTATACAATGAAACAGTTTCAGGTGTTGCTTTTTTATCTGAAAGTGACAAATTAGTATTACTGCTAACAGGCTTTGCAGAACAAGAAGTTCCTATAAATACTGCTGTGATTAGTGCTATTATGTTTTTTCTCATTATGAATGTGCTTGTTTTCAGTTTGATAACTATTGTTTTGTGAATTGTTGAAACGGTTTTGAAATGTCTGATTTTTCAATCGAAAATTCAATACCATTTTTAGATTAATATTATCAAAACTATAAAAACATATTATATTAAAAATGATTAATGTTTATTATCAATGTTGTTTTTGTAAAATTGATAATTCTATTTTTCAAAGATAATCGGATGTTTATCGTATAATTAATATTATTTTATCAATTATATATCATATTATTGCAAACAAAAAAATCTAATATCACTTTCTAAAACCGTTTTTAAAGATGAGTAGTTCTAAAAATTTTTATAGAGAAATCGCTCCGCTAGCAGCTGGAGATAGTTTTTTAGTGTTCGACAGGGTAAAAGACAGCTTTGATTTTCCGGTGCATTATCATCCGGAATTCGAGATCAATTTTATTTTAAATGGAAAAGGAGTAAAGCGTGTTGTTGGTGATAATATAGAAGAAATCGACAATGTTGAACTGGTTTTAATTGGACCAAATTTGTATCACGGTTGGGAATTAAATAAATGCACGAGCAAAAAAATACATGAAATAACAATTCAGTTTCATAACGATTTATTTCATGAATCTTTATTGTCAAGACGAATTATGAATCCGATTCGGGATATGTTTAATCGATCGATTCATGGTATTTTATTTTCAAAAAAAGTAGCCGAAGAATTAACGCCAAGACTTGTAAGGCTCTCTAAACTAGACGGAATGGATTATTTTTTGGAAATCACTTCTTTATTATATGATTTGGCAAATTCCAGAAATCAACGTTTGCTTTCGACTTATACGGTAGATTATGATACGTTTGATGATTATGACAAAATGAAGTTGGTTTATGAATATGTGCAGAAACATTTTGCTGAAAAAATCACTTTAGAAGATGTTGCAAATGTTGCGAGTATGTCTATTATTTCTTTTAACCGATTTATTAAAAAACGTACGGGAAAAACTTTTGTGAATTATATTAATGATATCCGAATTGGATATGCTGCGAGATGGCTTGTTGAGAAAGATATGAGTGTTTCTGAAGTGGCTTTTAAATCTGGCTTTAATAATATTGCGAACTTCAATCGTAGCTTTAAGGCTATAAAAAACTGTACTCCGAGTCAATATAGAGAAGATTTTTCTGGATTAAAACGTATTTTGTAGTGATACTTTTTTTGCACAAACAAATATTATTTTTAACGAAATCGATTGCTTTTTTGATGATTCGTTAATTTTTATTTATAATTCTTAGTGGTTTAAGGCGTGGTGATTGCGAATAGTGTAATTTTTTACTGCTTTTATTTTTATATGTGTTTTTTTAAAGCGCTATAGTAAAAATATTATCATTAAATGATATAATACTATCGATTTAATGTTTTCTGGTGTTATAGATTTGTTAAATAATTTAAGAGAATAAATACATCCCTTTTTATGACTTGAATTATGAATAAAACAAATTTAAACTAACCAAACATTTATTATGAAAAAACTACTAACTAACTTTATTCATTGGAATGCTAACCACAGCGCTGTTCCTTTGATTTTATTTTTGTTACTCGCCTGCAATTCTATTTCGGCGCAGGTTAAAGTATCAGGAATTGTGTCTGATGAAAAAGGATTATCTATTCCTGGCGCAAATATTACGGTTGTTGGACAAAAAACAACTGCTTCTACTGATTTTGATGGAAAATATACAATTGATGTTCCTGCAAATGCGACTTTGGTTTTCACATTTATAGGTTTTAATTCTCAAAAAATAGCTGTTGATGGAAAAAAGACTATTAATGTAGTTTTAAAATCTAATGTTGAGGACTTAAAAGATGTTGTTGTAATTGGATACGGAACTCAAAAAAGAAAAGATGTAAATAGTGCTATTTCCAGTATTGGCGCAAAAGATATTGAGAATTTAAAGGTTGCTTCATTTGACCAAATGATGCAGGGTAAAGCTGCCGGAGTTGTGGTAAATAGCAATTCTGGTGAGCCGGGAAGTAACGTTTCTGTTAGAATTAGAGGTGTTTCGTCTTTGACAGGGACAAACGAACCTTTGTATGTAATTGATGGTGTGCCAATTTCAGGAGATGCTCGTAACTCGTCTACATCAGGAAGAAATGCACAGGGAAATAGTAACTTTTCTAATAACGGTAATATTACACAAAGCCCTTTGGCACTTATTAATCCTAGTGATATTGAGTCTATAGATATTTTGAAAGATGCTTCGGCAACTGCTATTTACGGTTCTCGTGGAGCAAATGGAGTTGTAATTGTTACTACAAAATCGGGTAAAAAAGGAACTGGAAAATTAACTTTCGAAAATTCTTATTCGATAAGCAATTTGCCTAAAAAATTACATTCTATGAATTTGCAGCAATATGCAATTCATCAAAATGCTTTGGCAGATGTTTATGATCCTACATCAAAACGTCCTGAATTTGCACATCCTGAACTTTTAGGAAAAGGAACTGACTGGCAAGATGCGATTTATGAAACAGGAATTATGAAATCAAATCAGTTATCGTTTTCAGGTGGCAAAGAAGGGATCAATTATTACCTTTCTGGTGGAGTTTTAGATCAGGATGGTATTGTAATTGAATCTGGATTTAAAAGATATAATGTTAGAGCTAATATCGATGCTAGAGTCAACAAATTCATAAAAGTTGGTGTTAATATCAGCGGTGCTCTTACAGATGAAAAGTTGACATTAAATGGTCAGTTTAACGGGGTTGTTGCGACATCTTTATTAGCAACTCCTGATGTTGCAGTAAGAGAATTATCTGGTGCTTTTTCGGGACCGCCTTCTGGAGGAAATACTTCATTTGTGAATCCGGTTGCGACTTCTTTGTTGGGTTCTAATACTTTGGTTAGAAAAAACTATTCCGGAAATTTCTATACTCAAATAGATTTATTTAAAGGTTTAGAATATCGTTTCGAAGCCGGTGGATATATATATGACAATTTAGGACAACGTTTTGATCCTATGTATTCTTTAGGAAATGCAGTAAAAAGTTATGCTAATTTATATTACAATCCATCTTCAGGAAATTCATGGAACTTAAAAAACATGCTTACTTATAGAAACACGATTGGTAAACATAATTTCACAATCCTTGCTGTACAAGAAGCAAACAGAGCACATTGGGAAGGATATACAATAACAGCAGAAGGATATAAAGACAATAACGATAAATCTCTTGCGGCATCTGATTTGCCAAAAGCGGTAACTAGCGGCGTTTATTCCGGAACTCAAACTCTTGCTTCTTATTTAGGAAGGGTTGTTTATGATTACGGTGATAAGTATAGTGTTTCTGCTGCAGTAAGAACTGATGGATCTTCAAAATTTTTCTACGGAAATAAATGGGGCGTTTTTAGTTCTGCAAGTGGTTCGTGGAAACTTTCTAACGAGGCTTTCATGGAAGGAACTAAAAAATACGTTGATAATATTAAATTAAGAGTAGGTTGGGGACAAACAGGAAACAATCAGATTGGGAATAATTTATATGATTCAAACCTGCATTTGGTTAACAGTTCTATGGGAACATCTTATTTGCCATCAAATACACCGAATCAAAAATTGAAATGGGAAACTCAGGATCAGACAAACTTAGGTCTTGATTTTACAATGTTTAAATCTAAACTTACGGCTTCGGTAGATGTGTACAAAAAAGTTTCTAAGAATTTCTTATATCAGGTTCCATTGCCAAATTACCTTTCCGGAGGTGGTGATTATGAAGGTGGTGTAAATCCTCCTTATTTTAACCTTGGAAGCATGCATAATAAAGGTATCGAGTTTACGCTTGGTTACACAGAAAAATTCTCAGATAATTTTTCCTGGAATGGTAGTTTGAACATTACTAAATATGTAAATGAGGTTACTAATATGGCAGGATTAAATATTGTGAAAACGATGGGAACTCTTGCTTATAATACTGTTACGGTATCCAGAACTCAGGAAGGTTTGCCAATTGGTGAATTTATTGGATACGAAGCTGCAGGGATTTACAGAACAGATGATGATTTGACAAAATTTGGTCATACTGATGCTTCAGGTAATAAAGTGGTTCTGAAAGACGGAACGAATTCGCTAAAGCCAAATTTCCAAAAAGGAGATGTTATTTATAAAGATCAAAATAACGATGGTATTATTGATCAAAACGATTTGAAAGCGATTGGAAATCCAAATCCAAAATTCACTTACGGATTTACAAACAACTTCAAATACAAAAATGTTGATTTGTCTATTTTTCTTCAGGGAACGGCAGGAAATAAATTGATGAATTTAACTCGTATGTCGGGAACGTTAAACAGTAATTTGGGAACTAATTATTTGACAGAAGCGGAAGATTTTTATTCAGCATCAAATATTAATGGTTCTTTGCCAAGACCATCAACTTATGATAATGTTAATAATGCAGTATCGACACGTTTTATAGAAGATGGATCTTACTTAAGAATTCAAAACGTAACTCTTGGGTATTCTTTACCATCTGATTTGATTTCGCAACTAAAATTATCAAGATTGAGAATTTATGCTTCGGGACAAAACTTATTCACTTTTACAAAATACACAGGTTATGACCCTGAGGTAGGTTCTTACAACCAGGACGCGTTATTATCAGGAGTTGATAATGGTCGCTATCCGGTGCCTAGACAAATTACTTTTGGTTTTAATGTTGAATTTTAATACGAATTAATATGAAAAATATAATAAAAAGAAGCGGTGCAATTGCCATGACACTTGTTTTACTAATGTCATCTTCTTGTTCTCAGGATTTCATCGATGTTCCTGCAGAAGGAACGCCTACTATTGGTAATTATTACGACTCAGATTCGAAACTTGACAACGCTACAAACGGATTGTATGGTCTTGTTTGGTTTAATATGAATAAATCTGCTTTCTACGGTATTACAGATGTAATTTCTGGAAACATGTATGCAGATGTTTATAATGATTTTGGAAAATTTACAGATTTGAGTTTTACCAATTCTCAATCTTTTATTTCTGATGCGTGGAGATCTTGTTATGGAGCTGTTGCAAATTCTAACGCTTACATTAATAGTTTGCCTAAAAATGTTGGTCCAAATGTGACTAAAGAAGCTTTAAATAATGCTTTAGGAGAGTCTCATTTTATTAGAGCTTTCTCTTATTTCTTCTTGGTGAGATTATGGGGAAATGTGCCGATTATTGAAAACAATGCCGATTATTCGCTGAATTATGTGATTCCAAGTAATCCAACTGAAGATGTATATAAATTCATTGAAAACGATTTGAAATTTGCAATTGCCAATTTAAGAACTAAAAACAGAGGTTCTAATTATGCTGCAAATGCACATGTATCAAGCGGTTCTGCAAAAGCACTTTTGGCTAAAGTATATTTATATGAGAAAAAATATGAATTGGCGAGAGCATTAGCGCAGGAAGTGATCAATAGCGGAGAATTTAAATTATTGGGTGGAGATGAATTGCCAACGAAATCTTTTGCTGATTTGTGGCTGCAGAAAAACAATAACAATGAAGAATCTATTTTTTCATGGCAATGGAACGGTGCAGGAACTTATTTTGACGGAAATTTTTCGAATACATTATTTGCTCCTGAAAACAGATTGGTAGAAACTACTTATTCAGGACAGATCGCGCCATCACAAGATTTAATTAAAAATGTTTATGAAGACGGTGATAAAAGAAGAAAAGAAACTTTTATGTTGCCTGGAGATTTTTATCCAAATCTAACCTATGCACAAACGCTTGATGTAGATTCTCCATTGATTTTGGGATATACATTTGCTATCGAATATGAAGCTCAGAAATCTGGTGCAGGTTTGAAAAAGTATGTAATCGGAAAAGAAAATTTACCAATTACAGGACCATTTAATCCTCCGTTTAACGGCGAAAGCAGTATGAATAGTTATATGATGCGTTATTCAGAATTGTTGTTAATTCATGCCGAAGCAATTTTAGGATCACAATCAGGAAGTACTTCAGATCCAAATGCTTTAAGATCATTTAATGCAGTTCGCAGAAGAGCTGGAGTTCCTGAAAAAACAACAATTTCTTTTAATGATATCTTTAAAGAAAGACGTGCAGAACTTGCTTGCGAAGGTGATTATTATTTTGATTTAGGGCGTTTGCCTTTTAGTCAGGCTAAAGCAATTCTGGAAGCTCAAAACAGAGGAAATAGAGAAGTTGAAAAACACATTTCGATTTCTGCAGCAAACCTTTTATTGCCTTATCCATCTGATGATTTGATTAAAAATCCAAAATTGAAAGAAGTAGCTCCGTATACTTTTAAATAATTTTTAAAAATAAAAATATGAAAAATATAAAAATTGTTTCGTTAGCGGCATGTATGACATGGATGTTATCTCTAATGTTTTTTAGTTCATGCTCAAATGATGATAGTGCATCAGCTTCTTCTGGTAGTGCACCAGCTATTGAATATGTAGCACCATCAGGTTATAATACAGATGGTAGTTTAAAACCATTAACTCCGGTTAGAGTTGGAGATCCAAAAAATTACTATGTGATTCATGGTAAAGGATTTCTTACTACAACAAAGGTTTATTTTAACGACTTTGATACTTATTTCAGACCAACTTTTGTAACAGATACGGATATCATCATATTATTGGATGAAAATACGCCTTATGCAAATGCATCAAATAAGTTAAAAGTAGTAACACAAAGAGGAACAGCACTTTTTGATTTTGTGATTAAACCTCCGGTTCCAACCTTTTTGCAATTTTATCCAATTAACGCAACGGCTGGACAAGAAGTAACAATAACCGGAAAATACTTTTTGAATCCTGTTGTTACACTTGCAAAAACAAAAACATTACCAGAAGTTCCGGTTACAGTGGTTTCTTCTACACTGGAAAAAGTGGTTATCAAATTACCGGAAAATGCTGATTTGAGATATCTTACAATTGCGAATATTTCAGGAGCAACAACTTCTACTTATGCCGTTGGAACCGCAATACTTGATGATGTTTCTTATTATGGATTAGGTTATCCGGCACCTGCATATGTGAAAGATGAAAAAGCAGAACAAGGAACAACTTACGTTACAAAAGATATGGATGCATGGGGAAGTTTGGAAGGAAACTGGGGATGGTTTGACAAACTTGCGCCATATTCAGGAATACGAGTTGCAATTAAAGCAAAAGCCGAAGGAAAAGTGAGATTGGTATTTAACGGAGATTGGACAAATTCGCCTGTAGTGAGTGTGACTACAGAGTGGAAAACATTCTATCTTCCGTGGTCAATGTTTAGCAGTTCAGATCGTGTTCAGAATATTACGTTCCAAAACTTAACAGCAACGGCAAAAGGTGATGGTTTACCAAATACCTTTTATATCGACAATATTGGTTTCATGTTAAAAGCAGAATAGTGAATTGTAATTAGTAATGTAAAAACTCCATTTCGGCATTTCGGAATGGAGTTTTTTATTAAAGAAAATTCTTTCTTAAATTGACGATATAGTATTGTGTTTTAATAAAATAGTATTGAATGTGTGTAAAATGGATGTTTAAATTTACATATATCATTTATTTTAACACAAAAAAATATAATTATGAAAAACAATTACATTTCGAATTTTGGTTCAGTAAAAAGAAAATTCTTTTTATTATCGGTTTTTTTTCTTTTAATAATTTCGATTGGACAAGCTCAAACAATTGACGGTCTTAATCCTTATTGTATATCGAGTAGTCCTTATTATCGCATTAATAATGCGCCAGATATAAATAGTTATGACACGGTTATTTGGTCTGCTAGTGATAATTCAGGAATCACTTTTTCAGGAGATCCGGCTCCCAAAACGCTTAATAAAGTCGTGGTAAAACCGGGAAATCAAATAACAGCGCCATATTATATTTTTGCAACATTTTACTCTGGAACAACTGTTGTTGCACAAACACCAAACTTTTATTTTATTACGCCAACGCCACCAACTACGCCAAATTATACTGTAACAAAAACGAATGATTATTGTACAACCCAATATCATATTATAACGTTGAATGTTACACCAATTCCAAATCCAAGTCCTAATACCAATTATAGTATTGCGCCTAGAATTGCAGATGCAAGCATTGTAATTACACAAACGTCTAAAAATGTATTCGAATTGAAATTACCGTTAAACGGAGAATCTTATTTTTTATATGACCTGACAAGCACGACATCTTCTGGCGGTTGTTTGTCAAATTCAGTAACGGTGACATCTTATGGGAATTCGGTTCCTTTAAATTTAATAGGTTGTGCAAATAATGCTCCGGGAACAAATTATGAATTTACAGTTTCACCAAATCCGTATAGTAATGGATATTTAACGATAGTTGCACCGGCAGTAACGCCTGCTTTTACAGGAACATGTAAAGTATTTAATAGTTCAGGTATTTTGATGACAAGCTTTCCATTGTTGAATTCAAGTACCGCAATTCAACTTAAATCTACAGTTGGATCTTCGTTGATATCTGGACTTTATGTGGTTCAGGTAACGTATCAAAACGGTAATGTGAGAACGAAAAATCTGGTTGTGAATTAAAAAACGTTCTTTAATAACAAAAAGAACTCCATTTCGAGACATCGATTTGGAGTTTTTTATAATTTAATAAAATATTATTCTGTTTCCGCAGATTAAAAAATAACAACATTACAAAATATCAAAATAGAATAAAATGAAAAAAACAGTACTACTATTGTTTGCATTAAGTATATCAGGTTTCGGCTTTAGCCAAGGAAATACGCACACACAAAAAGCAGGTAAATTTGAAGGTCTTGCCATGACACCGCCAATGGGTTGGAATTCATGGAATACTTTTGAAACCAATATCGATGAAAAATTGGTAAAAGAAACCGCAGATATTATGGTTTCATCCGGAATGGCGGCTGCGGGTTACAATTATATTGTGTTAGATGATGGCTGGATGACAAGAGAACGTGATGCAAATGGTGATTTAGTTCCTGATCCTGTTAAATTTCCTAACGGAATGAAAGCTGTTATAGATTATGTACACGGTAAAGGTCTGAAATTTGGATTGTATAATTGTGCTGGAACCCAAACTTGTGCCGGTTATCCGGGAACACGCGGTTATGAGTATCAGGATGCAAGATTTTATGCTAAATTGGGTATAGATTTCTTAAAATACGATTGGTGTAATACACAAGGAATTACTGCCAAAGAAGCTTATACAACAATGAGTAATGCACTTAAAACTGCTGGAAAACCAATTGTTTTCAGTCTTTGCGAATGGGGAGATAATCAGCCTTGGGAATGGGGAAAACCAATTGGGAATTTATGGAGAATTTCGGGCGATATTTATCCTTGTTTTGATTGTGAGTTCAAACACGAAGAAGGAAATTGGTCGTCTTGGGGATTTATGAAAATTATCGAAATGCGTAAAGATATCCGCAAATATTCTGGTCCGGATCATTGGAATGATTTTGATATGATGGAAGTTGGCGACGGAATGACAAATATCGAAGATAAAGCACATTTTACAATGTGGTCAATGATGGCGTCTCCATTAATTGCCGGAAATGATTTTAGAAAAATGTCAAAAGAAACCCTTGCGATTTTAACTAATAAGGAATTAATAGCGGTTAATCAGGATAAAATGGGAATTCAGGGTTTTAAATATTCTGCCGAAGATGGATTAGAAGTTTGGGTAAAACCTTTATCAGATGGAAATTGGGCTATAACTTTTTTAAATAGAAGTGAAGTTGCTAAGAAAGTCAATTTTGATTGGAAAAAACATACTATTAAAGATGCTGATTTTGGCTTTGAAGCTGATTTTAATAAAACAACCTTCAAATTAAAAGACCTTTGGAAGAATAAAGAAATAGGAAACACCAAAAAGAATTTTATTGCCGATATTGCTTCTCATGACGTTATTACGCTAAGATTAATTCCTTAAAACAGTTTGCTATGAAATCAAAGACCAAATTTTTTACAATTGCTTTACTCTTGATGTTTTGCGTTTCAAAAGCGCAATTTGTAAAACATCATGGACAACTTAGTGTATTAGGAACTCAGTTAGTAGATAAGGATAATAATCCAATTGTATTAAGAGGAATGAGTTTTGGCTGGCATAGTATGTGGCCAAGGTTTTATAATGAGAAAGCCGTTAATTGGTTAAAAAAGGATTTTAATTGTAATGTCGTGCGTGCTGCAATGGGAATTGAAATAGGAGAGTGGGCTTATTTGAAAGAACCACAATTCTCAAAAGAAAAAATCGAGGCTGTAGTAAATGGAGCCATAAAATCTGATATATATGTAATTATAGATTGGCACAGTCATAATATTAATCTGGAAGAAGCCAAAGCTTTTTTTGCCGAAATGTCTAAGAAATATGGCAAATATCCCAATATAATTTATGAAGTTTTTAATGAACCTGATTACGAATCGTGGTCAGAAGTTAAGGCTTACGCCGAAGAGGTAATTAAAGTAATTCGAGAGAACGATCCTAAAAATATTATTTTGGTAGGATCGCCACATTGGGATCAGGATGTAAATCTTCCTGCCGAAGACCCAATTCGAGGATATGATAATATAATGTATACCATGCATTTTTATGCCGCAACGCATGGAAAAGAATTAAGAGACAGAACGGACGATGCTATAAAAAGTGGTTTGCCAATTTTTGTTTCGGAGTCTGCAGGAATGGAAGCTTCCGGTGACGGACCGCTAAACCTGAAAGCCTGGCAGGAATATATAGATTGGATGGAATCTAAAAAGCTAAGTTGGATAACTTGGTCTGTTTCTGATAAAGACGAAACATGTTCTATTTTGAAAAAATCTGCAAAATCAGAAGGAAAGTGGAAAGATGAAGATTTAAAAGAATCCGGAATTAAAGTTCGCGAGTTTTTAAGAAAGTATAATACGCAAGAATAAAATTGTTGAATTATTTTTAGAGGTAAACCTGTTCAGATTCTGAACAGGTTTTTTTGTTTTAATTATAAAGTGCTGATTTAAAATTGAAAAATATTGGTATTGGTTTATTAGCATTTTGATAAAATCAGCGTTTTATTTTTGTAGGAATTTTGACGGTTTGTTTTTTTTGTTTCTTTAGAGCTGTATTTATAAGTGTTATTTGGTGGATTTAATTTTATTTTTACAAATACCCCTATTTTTTATGGGGGTATATAATTTTAAAATGTGTTTTATATGTGTTTTTTGGTTGTTTGTGTGATATTTTTAGATTTACGTTGATTTTTTTTAGTGGTTTGTTCTAAAAACGTGTTATTGAATTTTCAAAAATAAATCTGTTATAATGTCAAATCACGATTATTGTTAAAATAATTTTTGTAATCCATAATTCTCGCTGTAAAACGTCAAAAAAATAGATTTGAATTGTTCTACTCATACAAAAGTTAATAAATTCGCTAATGAAAATGAAGAGGTTTTAGGGGAGAATGTGAAGGTTTTAGAAACGACTTATACTATTAAATAGATATATAAAAGATTAACTAACCAAAATCAATTAATAACTAAAAACCAATTAAACCATGAAAAAAGTATTACACATTTTTGCCGCGATGTTAACGAGTTCTTTTGCCTTTGCCCAAGATGATACAGAAACACCAGTTTCGCCAGCAACAACTTGGAGCGGGTCAGCAGATGCTTATTATAAATATGATTTTTCAAAACAAATGAACGGATTAACGAGCTTTACCAACTCTCAGGATTCATTTGAACTAGGAATGGCGTCAGTTCAGGCAGGTCATACTTTCGGAAAAGCTTCTGTTTTTGTAGATTTAGGATTCGGAAAAAGAGCAGGAGAATTTTCATATAATGAAACAACAGATAAAGATATTTATTCTAAATTTTTAATAAAACAATTGTTCTTTACATATCAAATTACAGATAAATTTAAAGTAGTAGCTGGTAGTTTCGGAACACATATTGGCTATGAAGTATTAGACGCGATAGGAAATAAAAACTACAGTATGTCATATGCATTTTCATACGGACCGTTCTTTAATACAGGGGTAAAGGCACAGTATACATCTGGAAAATTTACTGCTATGTTTGGTATCACAAATCCAACTGATTTTAAATCAGCAATGGATGCAGGTTCTACTCAAAAAACATACATAGGTCAATTAGGATATGTGGGTGAGACAGGAAGTGCTTATTTGAATTTTACATCAGGAAGTACAAATCCTACTCCCGGAACTTTAGTAGTGCCATCTGATGAAAATAAAACACAAATTGATTTTGTGGCGTCAAAAACAATAACGGATGCTTTTGCTTTAGGATTTAATGCAACGTATGCTAAAACTAAAAATGATTTTGATAGTGACTTAGATGGAGAATGGTTTTCATTAGTTGGATATGCTAATTACGCATTCAAACCAACTTTGAGCTTAGCATACAGAATGGAATATTTTGATGCTAAAGACGCTGCTGCAAGTTTAGGTACAGTTGCAGGGACAAACGTTTTTGCAAACACAATTTCGTTAAATTATAAAGTTGGAAAACTTACTATAATTCCAGAGTTTAGATACGATGCAGCATCAGAAGATGTCTTTTTAGACAAAGATGCTAATCCAACAGGAGGATCTTTCTTCGGATTAATAGCTACAACATACTCTTTCTAGAGATAAAGATTGATATTTTTTTTTTTTTTTTTTGGAGCTGTCGAAACATATTAATGTTTTGGCAGCTTTTTTATTGGAACAAGGTTTTCTTTTGCCACAAATTACACGAATTTTTACTAATTACTTTGTGTGAATGTTTAATTACAAACTGGATAAAATAAGAATAGAATATGCGCAAAAATGATTAGTGAAAATTCGTGCAATTGCTTCGCCTATTCCCTTCGGTCGAGTCGTGGATCAACACAAAAACCTGTGGAGAAACATAAAATATTTTGTATTGACTAATCATTTTGACCGCCAAGGGCGCAAAGGTTTTTTATTCCTAGGGTTTTTATATAAACGCAAAGTTCGCAAAGTTATATTGATAAAGCTTTGCGAACTTTGCGTTTAATGAGCGTAATCTATAACAAAAAAACTTTGCGCCCTTTGCTGTTAAATTCATCCTTAATTTTTATAGCTCCACAGGTTTCCGTATTGATCCCAATTCGTGGCAAACTTTTATACGAAGAAGAATATTCTTTATAGAAATAAAACAAGAATATACCATAAAAGAAAAACGCATTTCCAGATTTCCGGAAATGCGTTTTTTATATCTTTTTGTAAATATCTCTTACTGAACTTGTTTTTTGTAGATCGAGTAAATAGTATCTATTGTTTTTCGATCCAGAGTTGGCGTTACATCAGTTTGAATATAGTGTAATTTGAACGCCATAATTGCAGCCGAAAGATTCTTAGTATTGTAACCAATAATTCTCAAAGCCTGTTCAATTTTAAAGTCAAAAGGAGCTTCTTCAAGAACCTGATCCGGCCAGATTCCAAAACCTTTTTCAGCAAGAGTTTTCCAAGGAAATAAAGCGCTTGGATCTTGTTTTCTTCCTGGAGCAATGTCTGAATGACCTAAAATATTTTGAGTTGGTATATTGTATTCTTTTTTCAATTTTGTCAAAAGAGCGACCAAACTACTAATTTGTGCTTCTGTAAAAGGTTTAAAACCATTATTGTCAAGCTCAATTCCAATAGAAGAAGAATTCAAATCAGTATTTTTCCCCCAAGTCGATGCGCCTGCATGCCAAGCTCTTAAATAGTCATTAAGCATCTGAACCACCTTTCCGTTTTCAGAAATAATATAATGAGCACTTACTTGTGTTCTTGTTAAGGTAAAAGTTTTAATTGTTTGCTGAATAGAATCTTGCGCCGTATGGTGTAAAACAATAAAACTAGGTTTTCTTAAATTAAAATTTACAGTACCAACCCATTCTGTATTTACTCCATTTTGTAAATAAGTAGATCCTGTTTTTGATAAAGTATCTTTTACAATCCCTAATTGCGATGCATAAGAAGTATCAATAACAACAGGAGGAATAGGAGGTATTGCCTGTGGATCTTTACTTGTAATTTGGTTCTCTAAAGTTTTAAGCTGTTGATCGTAAGCTTTTTCAGTGTTTTTATAAGGATTTGTAGAGCAAGAAGTAATAATAATTGCTAAAATCAGATAACAAAAATGTTTTTTTGACATGGTTACTTAGATTTTTTAAGATGAGGTTCTGAACAATTATTCTTGAATTTTTGCTGCTTCTGTATCTTCTTTTATTTCTTTAGTTTCTTCTTTAGAATCTTTTTTCTTTTTTGATTTAGCTTTCTTAACCTCTTTAAAGCTATTCATGAAAGTAGTGTATTTTTCTACTTGATCAGGATTTAAAAAAGCTGTTATTTTTTTAGTAGTACTTTCTCTTAAAGCTTTAATTTGCTCGATTTTTTGATCCTGACTGCTGCTTTCATTTTTCAAAAGAATTCCTTGTTCTCTTAAGCTGTCTGCCAATACGTTTGTAATTGCAATTGCTTGAAGTTCATCAAGATTTACTTCCGGTTTCATTTGTTCAACAATTCTACCGGCCGTTTCTTCTACAGGGATTTCTTTAGGTTTGCTTTGCGTGTTTTGTTGCGGACCACCCATCATGCTTCGATCCATTCCCATTCCGCCACCTCTTCCATAGCCATTATTGCCATAACCGCCACCGTAACCATTATTATATCCATTTCCGTATTGTGCCGAAACAGAATTGAAACAGAGTATAGTAAAAACCAAAAGAAAAAATGATAGTGTAGGTTTCATAAGATTGTTTTTATCTAAAATTGATATTGTATAGCGTAAATTTAAGCAGGTTCTCCGTATAAATCAAATTCTGTCGCCTCTATTATTCGTATATTAACAAATTCGCCAGTTTTTACGTAATGTTTAGAAGCGTCAATCAAGACTTCATTGTCAACATCCGGACTATCGAACTCAGTTCTACCCACAAAATGAGCACCTTCTTTTCTGTCAATAATACATCTAAATACTTGTCCAACTTTCTCCTGATTTAAATCCCATGAAATCTGAGATTGTAATTCCATGATTTCGTTTGCTCTGGCTTGTTTAACATCATCCGGAACATTATCTTCCAATAAATAAGCGTGTGTGTTTTCTTCATGAGAATAAGCAAAACAACCCATTCTGTCAAATTTCATTTCCTGAACAAAATCTTTCAAAATTTCAAAATCTTCCTGAGTTTCACCAGGATAACCAACGATCAAAGTAGTTCTGATTGCCATTCCCGGAACCGCAGCTCTAAAATCTTTCAATAATTGAGTCGTTTTAGCCTGAGTAGTACCACGACGCATCGATTTCAAAATAGAATCAGATATATGTTGCAACGGAATATCTATATAGTTACAGATTTTAGGCTCACGCTTCATTAGTTCCAAAACATCCATTGGGAAACCTGTAGGATAAGCATAATGCAAACGAATCCATTCGATACCTTCTACTTTTGCTAATTCTTCAAGAAGTTCAGCAAGATTTCTCTTTTTATAAATATCAAGACCATAATAAGTTAAGTCTTGCGCGATTAAGATCAATTCTTTAACCCCGTTTTTGGCTAAACCTTGCGCTTCTTTAACCAGTTTTTCGATTGGTTGCGAAACGTGAGAACCTCTCATTAAAGGAATTGCACAAAAACTACAAGGTCTGTCGCAACCTTCGGCAATTTTTAGGTAAGCATAATTTTTAGGAGTTGTAGTCAAACGCTCACCTAATAATTCATGTTTATAATCGGCACCTAAAGCTTTCAATAATTGAGGTAATTCAGTTGTACCAAAATATTGATCCACATTCGGGATTTCTTTTTCTAAGTCAGGTCTGTAACGTTCAGACAAACATCCTGTAACAAAAACCTTATCTACTAATCCTTTGTCTTTTTTATCAGCATATTCCAAAATCATGTTTACTGATTCCGCTTTAGCATTGTCAATAAAACCACAAGTGTTGATTACGATAATGTTTCCTTCTCTTTCTGCAGGAGCTTCATGTTCAACTTCTTTTCCGTTTGCACGAAGCTGACCCATAAGCACTTCACTGTCATATACATTCTTCGAACACCCAAGAGTGATTACGTTAATTTTGTTCTTTTTTAAAGACTTGGTTCTCATACTTTTATAAATTGGAGTGCAAAATTACACTTTTTTATTCAAACAGCGCTTGTTTCCGTTTCTTTTAGATGTTTTTTATGAAGCTATTCCTGCTGTCCGCTATATCTTTTCCTTGCTAAGGGAGCAAGAAAAAGGATGTTGCTTCCATCAGGGCTAAAAAAAATCCGTCAAGTTAGACCTGACGGAAATTTCAATTCATCTATTTATTCTTAATTACAATTCAAATAATAAAGTCAAAGAAACATTATTTAGTTTCGATGTAATGTTTGGAGCGCCAGAAAATCCTGTTTCAAAAAATGGCTGATTTGATTTTCTTTCAAAGTAAGAATATGCTAAATCTATTTTTGTAGCTCCAAAATTGTAACCCAAACCTCCAGAGTAGCTATTTAGGTCGCCAATCGTAGTTTTGTCTTTATAAGGACTTCCTTCAAAACGGTAACCTCCACGAAGGCTTAATTGTTTTATTTTGTATTCGGCGCCAACTCTTAATTCTCCATTGCTGGTTAATTGATTGCTGATTTGATCATTTATACCGTTGAAGCCATTAGTAGGTTTGTATTTTGTATTTCCGTAATCTTTAATAGAATAATCAACACTTATTAAGCCTGATTTTCCAAATACATAGGCTGCACTAAAAGTTGTTTTTCCAGGAGTTTGTAAAGTGTAAGATTCGTAAACATTTACAACATTTGGGGCTACATCAGCATTTAGTTCAGGTCCATTAAGAGCTTGTCTTGTTGTGAATAAAGCTTGAGAAGTTTCGTCGTAAAGATCGTACCAAGTGTTTGATTCGTAAGCTAAACCAAGACGGAAAGCTTCTGTAACTTTAGCAATGGCTCCAAGTTGAAAAGAGAATCCATTCCCGTAAGTATATAAGTCGTTGTTGAAAGTTAAATTAGATATCGTTTCTGTTCCAGTCAACGGGTTAATATTGGATTCGTAAAAACTGCTTGATCTTCTGTAATCCAGAACGTGAACATTTAGATTGGCTCCAAAATAAATTCTGTCTTTATAAGATGTAGCAATATTGAAACTTACTTTACTATTGTAGCCACTTTCATTTAATATATTATCCTGATAATAATTTCCTCCGGCAGGAATTTTTGTTGTATAAGAATTAGTATTATTGTCATATCCAATAACTTTTCCCATGTAGCCTAAATAAGCTTGTTGTGCAGTATATCCAGAAAGATTTGGGTACTGTCCGTTAGGATATCTTGATCCTAAATCTCCATAGGTATAGGTAATATTATTGCCGGTATTAATAACTTGAAAAGGTACCGGAGTTCCTCCATTTCCATAATTTGCAAATTCTGAAAAATAATCACCTACAGAATGCGTAGGGTTTGTACCTGCTGAAAATGTGCTATTATCGAAATTTCTTGTGTTTTCGTAAGTTGCTCCAATTGTGATTTTTCTCCAATTGTTGTTTGGATTATGATCGTGAAAAACAAAAACACCACCAGCTTGGTTTAATATAAAAGAATTGTCGTTTTCGCTGGTTTTAGTGTTAAAATAATCAGAGTTATTCTTAGTAGATTGATTGCTAAAAGTTACCCCAACCTGATTATTAGAAAATATGGCAGACCCTGCAGGATTGACAGTTATAGAAGATAAATCACCTCCAACGGCTCCAAATGCACCGCTCATTGCTCTAAATCTTGCTGTTCCGGTTATGTTATCTTGTGCGTAGCGAATAGCATCCGAAACTTCTTGAGAATGTGAGACGCTAACAGTTAGTCCTGTAATAAGTAGGAAGAATATTTTTTTCATTTTGGGTAAGATTTAGTTTGATTTTTCGATTTCTGAAACGGGAGAAGAAGAGATTATCTTCTTCCTCCGCCGCCTCCACCGTAAGATCTTCCGCCACCGCCACCGCCGCCAGATGATCGCATGCTTCCACCGCCGCCGCTATTCATAGAACGTGATGGGCTAGGAGAGTAGCTTCTGGTTGGGCTGCTGTTACCGTTATTGTAGTTGTAGCTTCTGTTTGAGTTAGTAGTGCTACTAGATCTTCTGTTGCTGTAATCACCACCATTGTATTGAGTAGTTGAGCCTCTTCTGTCTGTGTAATTTGAATTTGAAGAGTTGTATGATCTTCCGTTTACAGAAGAACTTCTTCTAAAATCAGTATAACCGTTTGATCTGTTCGTTGTATAGTCTCTTCTGTTTGTGTTATAACTTCTATTTGTGGTATAGTTTCTATTTGTTGTGTAGTTTCTGTTATAGTTTCCTCTACCGGTGTAGTTTCTGTCATAACCATAGTTTCTTCCGCCATAATAAGCAGCAGATCCTCTTCTTCCGTAGTTGTACGAGTAGTTATTGTATCCGTAATAAGGTCTGTAATAACCAGGGTAGCCCCATCCGCCTCCCCAATATCCTGGGTATCCCCAAGCATATCCTGGGTATCCCCAGTATCCTCCGTAACCCCATCCATAATATGGGTATCCAAATCCAAAACCAAATCCTAATGACCAGGTTGGATCAGAATAAACATTAACAGAAACTTCAGAATTACTGCTTCCCCATGCAGGATAAGCTGTAGTTGTAGTTTGAGTGCTGTCACTATCGGCATAATTGCCATAACTGTCAACATCTGTAAAAATTTCAGTTGGCTGATTATCGTCTTGAAGTGATCTGAAGTAATCTTTATATTGGTTGTTTGTACCATTACTAGTATTTTGAGCATACGTTCTTTGGGAACCACCATATACACCGTCATTATCTTGGTAAGATGTATTTTGGTAAGAACCACACGATGCTAGCAGAAAACTCAATAATCCAATTAAGTAAAAATGACTTGAGTTTTGGCGGAGAGTAATAGAAGTTTTCATATCTGTCGTGTTTTTTATTGTTGCACATTACAAAAATAGTTAGTTTTGTCAAACTATTTAGTTAAAATTATTAAAACAAAATTTGTGCCAAACTATTCAATATGAGCAAGAACCTCACAACAAGATCAGAAGATTATTCAAAGTGGTATAATGAACTGGTTGTAAAAGCAGATCTAGCTGAAAACTCAGGAGTTAGAGGATGTATGGTTATTAAACCTTACGGATATGCTATTTGGGAAAAAATGCAGGCGGAGTTAGATAGAATGTTTAAAGAAACAGGACATCAAAATGCATACTTTCCACTATTCGTGCCTAAAAGCATGTTTGAGGCGGAAGAGAAAAATGCAGAGGGATTTGCAAAAGAATGTGCTATTGTAACGCATTATAGATTAAAAAATGATCCGGATAAACCTGGAAAACTTATGGTTGATCCAAACGCTAAGTTAGAAGAAGAACTTATTGTTCGTCCTACTAGTGAGGCAATTATCTGGTCTACTTATAAAGGATGGGTTCAATCTTATAGAGATTTACCTTTATTGATTAATCAATGGGCAAATGTTGTTCGTTGGGAAATGCGTACGCGTTTGTTCTTGAGAACTGCTGAGTTTTTATGGCAAGAAGGACATACAGCTCACGCTACAAAAGCCGAAGCGCTTGAAGAGTCTGTGAAAATGATGAATGTTTATGCTGATTTTGCTGAAGGCTTTATGGCAATTCCGGTTGTAAAAGGTATTAAGACGGAAACAGAACGTTTTGCCGGAGCTGATGAAACATATTGTATTGAAGCTTTAATGCAAGACGGAAAAGCATTGCAAGCGGGTACATCTCACTTTTTAGGTCAAAACTTTGCAAAAGCTTTTGATGTGAAGTTTGCAAATGCTGAAGGAAAACAAGAGCACGTTTGGGGGACTTCTTGGGGAGTTTCTACCCGTTTGATGGGAGCGTTGGTTATGACGCACTCAGATGATCAGGGATTAGTATTGCCTCCTAATTTGGCTCCAATACAAGTTGTGATTGTTCCTATTTATAAAACAGATGAGCAATTGGCAGAAATTACAACTGCAGTAAATGATTTAACGGCTAAACTTAAGAAATTAAGAATATCTGTTAAATATGACGATAGAACAACTCAAAAACCAGGATTCAAATTTGCTGAATGGGAATTAAAAGGAGTTCCTGTTAGAATTGCTGTTGGACCAAAAGATTTAGAAAACGGAACTTTTGAGGTTGCAAGACGTGATACATTGACAAAAGAGACTGTTTCTGGTGAAGGAATTGTTACTTATATAAATGACTTGTTAGAGCAGATTCAAGCTGATTTATTTAACAAAGCATTAGACTATCGTAATACGCATATTACAGAAGTAAATAGTTTTGAGGAATTTAAAGAAGTTTTAGACGGTAAAGGAGGGTTTGTATCTGCACATTGGGATGGAACTGCTGCTACCGAAGAAAAGATAAAAGATTTGACAAAAGCTACGATTCGTTGCATTCCTTTGGACGCTGTTGAAGAGGCTGGAACCTGTGTGTTTACTGGTAATCCGTCTTCAAAAAGAGTGTTGTTTGCGAAGGCTTATTAATTTTTTTTAATTTTTTTTGCATCAGGTATTGTACATCTTAAAAATAGTTGTATTTTTGCATCCGCATTAGAGAAGCAGGCCCGTTCGTCTATCGGTTAGGACGCATGGTTTTCATCCATGTAAGAGCGGTTCGATTCCGCTACGGGCTACTATTTTTACTGCGAGAATGTTCTTGAAATACTGAGAATTAAAATGGTCCGTTCGTCTATCGGTTAGGACGCCAGGTTTTCATCCTGGTAAGGGGGGTTCGATTCCCCCACGGACTACAAATTTCAATTTTATATAAATTGAAGAAAACTTAGAATGAATCTGGTCTGTTCGTCTAGGGGTTAGGACTCCAGGCTTTCGTCCTGGTAACAGGGGTTCGATTCCCTTACAGACTACAAAATTAGTTGTGAATAAGTTTTGTAAAATAAAGGTTGGTGTCTCGATTTTTATTTTATTAGTTAAAACCAAAGTGATTATTTTATAATTGTGGGAGGTTTTTCTTTTTTAACTAGTATCTATAATAATTATTACATCTAAAATTAAAACAAAATGGCAAATCATAAGTCAGCATTAAAAAGAATCAGAAGTAACGAAAAAAGAAGAGTTCTTAACAGATACCAGCATAAAACTACTCGTAATGCTATTAAAGCGTTAAGATTAGCTACTGATAAAGCTGATGCATCTTCTAAATTATCAACTGTAATCTCTATGATTGATAAATTAGCTAAAAAGAACATCATTCATGATAATAAAGCTTCTAACTTGAAGTCTAAATTAACTAAACATGTTGCTAAATTGTAATTAATTACAATTTCCTAAAGATATAAAAAGTCCTCTTTTAGAGGACTTTTCTTGTTTTTATCCTAAATGGAAATTAAATGAATTTCCAAAGAAAAATCCCAAATCCCAATATTTAATGCTTGATAAACTTAAGCGATCAGTATCGGAATTTGGGATTTTTTATTTAAGTCTTACTGCTTTTATTAAAGATCAATTTTCTTTTTTAGATATTCCAGCATTGGCTGTGTAATAGGTTTTGAAAGGAAATCAATTATAATAGGGTATTTTTTTGCTTTGGCTAAATCGTCAGGATCTATTGTAGAAGATAAAACAATAACATTGGCGGTCTTATTAAATTCGGCGTAATCTTGAGATGTAAAATGATCTAAAAATTCCCATCCGCCCATGACCGGCATGTTTAGGTCTAAGAAAATCAACTCAGGTTTTTTGTTTACCTTGTTTTTGTTATTGGTATATTTTAAGGTATTGAAATGATGAAGTGCTTCTTCTCCATTTTGAGCCGTAATAATTTCATTCGAAAACTCGGATTTTGCAATTACTTTTTTGCATAACATCAACGTGATAGGGTCATCGTCAATGCACAGAATCTGCTCGAGCATGATTTTAATTTTTAAATGTTATTGTAAACGTGGTGCCTTTATTCACCTCGCTGTCGATGCTGATTGTTCCTCCCATGGTTTCAACCTGTGACTTTACAAGATACAAGCCGAGTCCTTTACTGTCTGGGTAATTATGAAATCTTTGATATAGTCCAAAAACTTTATCTCGGTTTCTTTCTAAATCAATTCCAATTCCGTTGTCCTTAAAAGTTAATATTGCTTTGTGATCTATTTGTTCTGCAGTAATAGAGATTTTTAATTTTCTATTTTCTGACTTGTATTTTATTGAATTCGTGAGTAGATTAAGTAAAATGCTTTCAATGTAAGCTTTGTTGGTGTTTAGTAATGGAACCCGATCAAATTTTAGTTTGATAATTGGTTTGTGCAATTCAATTTGAAATGACAATTGACTAAATACATTTTCGAAAACCTCTTTTAGAGAAACTTCCTCTTTCTGCATCGAAGGATTGTCTTTGATGATGATTACTTTTACCAGATCATTTATAGTTTCGTTTAATAAATGTGTTGATTTGGTAAAGCCTCCCAGAATTTCTTCAAGTTCTTCGTTTTCGATCGGAATATCCTCAATTAGATTTAAAAGTCCAATCAAGTTAGATAATGGAGCTCTTAAGTTGTGAGATGTGATATAGGAAAACTGTTTTAAATCTTTATTGTTTTGAGTTAATTCTCTAATTAAATGTTCTTTTTCTGTTTCTAGTTTCTTTTCGTCTGTGATATCTCTTTGTATCGAAATCCAGTGTGTAATAACACTCTCATTGTTGAAAATTGGAATCATGGAGAATCTCACCCAATATTCTTCCTTTTTCTTAGTGTAGGTAATGGTTTCTATTAAACACTCTTCTTCATTTTTTATAGCTTTTAATAGTTTCTTTAATTCCTCAGAATCAGATTTTGGCCCTTTAAAGATATTTGGAGATTTTCCGATAATCTCATTGGATTGATATCCTGACATTTGCGAAAATGCCGGGTTTACATATACGATTCGTGGTATTTTACGATCTGCTGAATTTGCTTCTGTGATTAAAATTGAATCTCTGGATTGTGTAATTACGGTTTCTAAAAGTTTTAATCGCTGTTCTTCCTCTTTTTGTTTTGTAATATCCTGAATGGCTCCAATCATTCTGATGGCTCTTCCGTTTTCATCTTTTAATAGAAAACCTCTGTCCAAAACATATTTATAAGTTCCATCCGCACATCTGAAACGATATTGATCTTGCCATTTCTCCGTCTTTTGCTCAATAAAAGAGTATAATTTGATCGACATTCTAATGCTGTCTTCAGGGTGAATTTTGTCAAACCACCATTTAGATGTTTTTCCGACTTCGGCTGGATTATAACCAAAAATTCCTTCTATTCCTTTATTCCAATTTATGCTGTCTTCCTGAATTTTCCAGTCCCAAATTGTATCACTTGTTGCTTTTGCTACAATGTCATATTTTTCATTTGATTCTTTAATTTCTTCGTTTGTTTCTTTTAATTTCTTGAAAACTGCAATATTTTTTTTCTCGTTTTTGGATAGTATGTAATTGAAGAATAGTGCGGTACTGATTATGAAAAAAATATCTTTAAAGAAAAAAACTAAATAATATTCGGTCTTAGAAAAGTAAGTAGTAAGTATTTTATGACAGACAATCGCCATAAATAACGATATGATAATATAGACTAGAGTAATTTGGATAGTTTTACTTTTCATTACTCAAATATAGTTAAATTAAGTATAATTAAACAATAACAAAAGTTCAAATTACACTTAAATTAATGCTGTTTTTGATGAACTAATTACTTGTCTATACGCAAACTATCGTCGAAACGTTTTTTATATCAAAATAAAGTGTACCTTTGCACCCATTAAAAATCACAGATGGAATCTATTAGAAACATTGCAATTATTGCCCACGTCGATCACGGTAAAACCACTTTGGTTGATAAAATTATGTATCACTGTCAATTATTTCGTGACAACGAAAACACAGGTGATTTAATTCTTGATAATAACGATTTAGAGCGTGAGAGAGGTATTACTATTACTTCTAAAAACGTTTCTGTTCAATATAAAGGAACAAAAATCAACATTATCGATACTCCTGGCCACGCGGATTTTGGAGGTGAAGTAGAACGTGTTTTGAACATGGCCGATGGTGTATGTTTGCTAGTGGATGCTTTTGAGGGTCCAATGCCACAAACTCGTTTTGTATTACAAAAAGCTATTGACTTAGGTCTTAAGCCATGTGTAGTTATCAATAAAGTTGATAAAGAAAACTGTACTCCTGAAGAAGTTCACGAAAAAGTTTTTGACTTAATGTTTGAATTAGGTGCTGAAGAATGGCAGTTGGATTTCCCAACAGTTTATGGTTCTGCTAAAAATAACTGGATGTCTGATCATTGGGAAAACGTAACTGATAATGTTGAAGCATTATTGGATATGGTTGTTGAAAATGTACCGGCTCCTAAAGTTTCTGAAGGAACACCACAAATGTTAATTACTTCTTTAGATTTCTCAGCTTTTACAGGTCGTATCGCTATTGGTCGTCTTGAAAGAGGAGTTCTTAAAGAAGGTATGCCAATCTCATTAGTAAAAAGAGATGGTAGTATATCTAAATCTCGTATCAAAGAACTTCATACATTTGAAGGACTTGGTCGTAAAAAAGTACAAGAAGTTATTGCTGGAGATATTTGTGCAATCATTGGAGTTGAAGGTTTTGAAATTGGTGATACTATTGCCGATCATGAAAATCCTGAAGGTTTAAAAACGATTGATATCGATGAGCCTACAATGAGTATGTTGTTTACAATTAATGACTCTCCTTTTTTTGGTAAAGAGGGTAAATTTGTAACTTCTCGTCATATTAGAGAAAGATTGACAAAAGAATTAGAGAAAAACTTAGCGATGAAGTTAGGTGAAACTGATTCTGCTGATAAATTCATGGTTTTTGGTCGTGGAGTACTTCACTTATCTGTTCTTATTGAAACAATGAGAAGAGAAGGTTATGAGTTACAAATCGGTCAGCCACAAGTTATCATCAAAGAAGTTGATGGTAAAAAATGTGAGCCAATTGAGGAATTGACAATCGATTTACCAGAATCACTTTCAGGTAGAGCAGTAGAGTTTGTTACTTTACGTAAAGGTGAAATGTTGAGTATGGAAACTAAAGGGGAGCGTATGATTGTGAAATTTAATATTCCATCACGTGGAATTATTGGATTACGTAACCAATTGCTTACTGCAACAGCTGGTGAGGCTATTATGGCACACCGTTTCATTGGATATGAGCCTTACAAAGGTGAAATCGCCGGACGTAACAAAGGTTCATTGATTTCTATGGAAAAAGGAAAAGCTATTCCTTATTCTATCGATAAATTGCAAGATCGTGGTAAGTTTTTTGTTGAACCAAATACTGAAATTTACGAAGGTCAGGTAATTGGAGAAAACTCTCGTGCTGATGATATGTGTGTAAACGTAACGAAAGAGAAAAAACAATCTAACGTTCGTTCTTCTGGAAATGATGAAAAAGCAAGAATCATCCCTCCAATTATTTTCTCATTAGAGGAAGCTTTAGAGTACATTCAAAAAGATGAATATGTAGAGGTTACACCAAAATCTATTCGTTTGAGAAAAATCTATTTGACAGAAACTGATAGAAAAAGATTTAAAATCTAATTTTATCTTTATATAAAAGTAAAAAAGCCATTCGATATCGAATGGCTTTTTTTATGCAATGTTAGTTTGTAAAATTGTTATCTGAATTTCTTCTTTAATTGAAGTTGGGTAATTATCTTTTTAAACTAAAATGACCTTTAATAGTTTTCCCATTTACAAGAACCAAGGTAAACCAATAATCATCTGATGGGAGTTGTTGACCGTTAAAAGTTCCATTCCAACCTGCGCTGTTTTGATCCATTTGTTTTAAAAACTTTCCATAACGATCAAAAATAGATATTTTATAAGCAGGAAGCTGATCGAAATCTTTTACAAACCATAAATCATTAAATCCATCTCCGTTAGGTGTGAAAAACCTAGGATAATCCAGAACATAAAATAAAAAGGTATTAGAGGGACCACATCCGTTTTTATCTCTTGCAACGGCATTATATATTCCTGTATTTACGTTTGAAAACGAAGGACTGTCCTGATAAGATATTCTGTCTATTGAGAATTCATAGTTTCCGTTTCCTGTAAATTCAATTAAAACCGAGTTGTCAGTTCCTGAAAAATCTTTAACAACAACTTCTGTTATTGCTGCTGGTTCAGACGCAATTATTTTGAATTTTTTAGTTTTGCTACAACCATTTGCATCTTGTACAGTTACAGAATAATCTCCAGCGGTATCAACATCGATTTGATTTGCCATGCTGCCGGTACTCCATAAATAACTGCTAAAAGTATTTGCAACAGCTAATGTTGTGTCATCTCCTTTGCATAGAATTTCAGATTCATCCTCAAAGTTAGGCGGATCGAAAGTATTTACAACAAGTGGGACAGATGTAATACCGTAACAATCTGGTCCGTTGACAATACGAACATAAATTGTCTGATTAAAAGCAGTTGTGTTCTTATAGATATTTGGTAATCTATTGGTATCAGCTAAAGCATCATTTTGAGATGAATAGTAATAAGGAACTAAACCACTTGGTAAACCTGTAAGGACTTGCGGAGTGACCTGAGTGGCAAGGTCAAATTGGTAGAATCCATCTAGTTTATTATCATCATCATCGCAAGTTGCAATTGGACTTTGATTTGGAATTGTCGCGCTTGAAATTTGTAATGTTACTTCAGCGGTTTCATAACAACCATATTTATTTTCGATTCTGGCAAAAACAATCTGATTGTTTGCTTTGTTAGTATAATTTGAAGGAGTTGCTATAGGTTTTGTCTTGTTCTGAGCATCTGGTAATGTTTCGTAGTAACCATTATTTGTAATATCAGCAACATTATTTTTTACAATATTATCAACTTTTGTTAAGTCAAAAACATTGATTCCGTCCGTATTATCGTCGCATTGAATTAAAGAAGTATTTGTCGATAAAATTTCTGCAGCAAATTCAAGTTTAACTTCTCCGGTTAGTTTACAGATTGACGGCGTCAGCGTACATTCAACGCTATAAGTTCCGGATTCTGTTGGATTATACTTTGGACCGTTTGCGCCATTAATCAACAATCCGTCTTTGTACCATTTATAATTATAAGTAGAAGCTAATTTGGTATCTAAAGTTATACTTTGTCCAAAACAAACGGGATCATTGTTTAAGGTTGTCTGATCTGGTCCAAAGTCAATTTTAGACGCAAAACTACCCGCTTGTAAAAAAACTGCTGAATCATAATATTGTTCTTTATCATCGGCGATAACAAGTTTTATATGGTATTTTTTTCCTGCAACTACTTTGGTTTGTGCATTCATTACAACGGTTTGTCCTGCATAATTCACTGGACTCGACGATGTGTTTAAGCCATTAAAATAGTGTTCGTTTTCAGCAGGACAACCAGGATATGGATCGCCATTACTTGCTGTTCCAGGTTTAATTAGTGGACGAACATTTGTTGAAGACAGAGGTATAGAAGTATTAGGTAATACAGCTAAATTTTGATAAGGATCGCTTGTTCCTGCTTCTTTAATTAAAAAAGCAAATCCATCGGAATATTGACATGGAAAAAAAGACTGATACTCATTAGAAGCAAAAATATAATTGAAACTTATAAAATCAGTTAAAGGAACAAAATCGAATTCTAAAGATGTAGCATTTATAGAATTAATTCCAAGAATTTGATTTAAATCAGCATCACCTTTCCATTCTGTGCTTCCGCCACCAATGCTGGTAATAAAAGGACCAACAGCATTCTCGCTCGTAGAAGTAGTCAAAACAACTCCCTCAGCAAATGGAAAGCTGCTGCCGTTTGAATTAAAATAAGCAAAGCTATTTTTTGGAGGAGTAAAAGCATCTCCGCTTCCTGAGGTATTTGTAACAGAAACGCAAGAACTATTAACCAAAATATCGTTAATTAATTCTTGCGGTGTTTTTTGATCATTTACACTTATATACTGTGCGTTTACCTTAGAAGATAAACAACATAAAAACAAAACTAGTAAAAGGCATATATAACGATTCATACTAGCAAATATACTATAAATCTCGATTTTTTAATAATTTATAAGAAAAGTATGTAAATAAATATGTCCAAACTAAAACAATGAGAATTGAAAGATAATGTACACTATAATCTTTAATGTTTTCAACTCCAATTTGAGTTCCTATACTTCTTATGACATTAAGTCTTGAAATAGGTTCTACAATTAAATTTGACATGGCTTCAAGCGGAAGAAATCTCGTAATATAATCTGCTGTATTGCTGTCAGGGAAAATTTTAAATACCAAAAGACCTTTAATAATTCCTTCAATTATACTCCAAACTAAAAGAAAACCTAAGGCAAAAGCCGAGCGTTTAACCAAAATACCCAGAAATAAACAGAAAGAAAAGAAGCCAACTAGTTTTACAAAGAAAGCTAATAAGTAATCTAAATCCATAAAAACAACATCAAGTTCTGTGTAAGATGAAAAGCTAAACCCTAAAATTAAACTCATCACAAAAACAAAAACTGTTGAGCATAATGCAAAAAGAACAACTGTCAGAAATTTAGATAAAATGAATTCCTTTTTGCTTAAACCGTCAATTAGATTTTGTTTTAAAGTACCATAACTATATTCATTTGCCATCATCGAAACAATAACAATAGCAAGGAAAAGTTTTAGCAATGCTGCTACATACGTATTAAAATGCCAGATATATGGAAAATTGAAAATACCCATTTCGGCTACATGAAATTTAAAAGGGCCAATATCAAATTTTATCGATGCAATTAATGCAATAAAAGAAAGTAAAATGAAATAGGTTAGCGTAAGTACTTTACTGGCTTTATTTTTCCAGATTTTTTGTAATTCTATAGATAAAAGTCTTTTCATGGCTTAGTTGGTTTTGATAGTGGCGTTTTTGGTTAATTCTAAAAATTGTGCTTCAAGACTGTTTTTGCGTTTTACTAAATGACTTAAAGCAATGTTTTTAGAAAATAAATACAAATTCAGTTCAGAAGCTGATAAATCTGATTTCAGGTAAACCAAAATTTTCCCGTCTTCTTCCGTGATTCTCTCCACAGCTTCGTGGTTCTCCAAGACCGATTTTAGTACTGAATTATCATTTGCCTGCAGTTCAAAGAAGCCTTCATTTGCAGACATACTGTCAACAGAACCAGAATATAGAATTTCTCCTTTTCTAAGAACAATTACGTGAGAACATACTTTTTCTACTTCATCTAATAAATGCGAAGCCAATAAAATAGTCGTTCCTTGCGAAGCAATTTTTCTTATAATATCTCGAATCTGATGAATTCCTTGTGGATCTAAACCATTTGTTGGTTCATCCAGAATCAAAATTTCAGGATCATTTAAAAGTGCCGAAGCGATTGCCAAACGTTGTTTCATCCCTAAAGAAAAAGTGCTGAATTTGCTGTCTTTTCTTTCTGTTAAACCAACAAGATCAAGCTTTTCGTTTATCTTAGAATAATTGATGCTTTTTATTTTACAAACCAATTTCAGGTTTTCTTCCGCCGTCATGTACGGGTAAAAGTTAGGTCTTTCGATAATAGCGCCAACTTTTTTCAAGGCATCATGCGTTTGAACTTTTCCGTCAAACCAGCTGTAATTGCCCGAAGTTTTGTTTACAACATTTAAAACAATTCCTAAAGTGGTCGATTTTCCACTTCCGTTTGGGCCCAGAATTCCGTAAACGCGGCCTTTTTGTATTTCAAAAGATACATTTTTTAAGGCCTGAATGCGACCGTATCTTTTGTGAAGATTCTCAATAGTAAGTATGGTTTCCAAATTTATTTCGGTTTTAGTTTTAAGTATGACGATTCAATTGGTATATTGTTACGTTAAATTTTATTTAATGTAAATTTGTATTAAAGATATTTAAAAAAATGAGCGAACCTTTAATGGTTTTAAAAAAACCTTCCTATCCTTTAACGCAATCATTATTAAGTTATTTAGAACGATACGAACGAATTTCGAAAGTGTCCGTGTTCTATGATGATTTATTGCGTTTTTCGGGTTCTATAAATGTGTATGATAAGAATGAAAATGACACATTATGGATTCGGGTTTATTATAGCGAATTTGAAAGAAATGAGATCGATCTGAATCTGAAAAAAATCTATTCACTTTTGCATTCTGATGGAAATAGTGAGATCATTCAGTTTCTGAATATTGATGCGATTGATTATTGCACTTTTGGAAATTCGAAACCTTTTAGAATCAAAGTTCGAAATATTCTCAATGATAATTACGTACATTTTTATATTAAAAAAGCAGATGCTTCTAGAATTTACGGTCTAGAATTAGAAGACATTCTTTCGCCGGATAAAATCAACTTTTTAGTCTATAAAGACACGCTTATTGAAGAGCATATTATCGGGATTCCGGGCGATGTTTTTATGGATACCTTATTGGATAATTGTACGGAAATGGAGAAATCGCAAATCGCAAAAGAATTTGTAAAGTTCAACGAGCGCTGTATGATTAGACTTCTTGGAGATATGCGTGCGTATAATTATGTAATAGTGCCAATTCACGATTTTGATCAGGTAGTTTACAAAATACGTCCAATCGACTTTGATCAGCAGTGTTATGAAGGCAATTTTAAAGTTTATCGTCCACAGTTTTTCAAGGAAAATTATCCAATGATAAAACTGATTAAGGAGAAACTCGAAGAACGTTCGATTATTCAATATAAAGACGAAGAAAGAGCGATTCTTGCAAAACGTATTCATTCTGCCGAAAACAGAATTAAGAAACTATTAAATATTATGTGTCATGATACTATTTCGACAGAAGATCATTTGAATCAACTAAAAATGGAATTATACCGTTATACCAACGATATGAAATTCAAAAATGCAAAATCAATGGGACATATCATGTTTGCAGCATTTGAATTTATAACGCGTAACTTTAAAAACACTAATTTGGTTTGATTTTTAAACCATATAAGTTATATAAGTCAATTTAAGAAGTTGTTTTTACATGAACTTATATAACTTAAATGGTTTACATTGAACTTAAACATTTAAAAATTATGAAAAAGTTTTTTTTACTTGGAATTTCTATTGCTTTATTAGCTTGTCAGCAACAATCAAATACAGATTTTAAGACACTTTATTCACTTCCTAAAAAGTTAAAAGAAGTTTCAGGAATTACTTATTTCCCAGAGACTAATTTGATTTATACTTTAGAAGATAGCGGAAATGCCAATAAAATCTATGCGATAAATTCAGAGGGAAAATTAAATAAAACCATCACTATTACAAACGCAACAAATGTCGATTGGGAAGACATTACAAAAGATAAAAGCGGTAATATTTATATTGGCGATTTCGGGAATAATGCTAATGAACGCAAAGATTTATGTATTTATAAAGTTAATAAAAATCAGCTGAATAAAGATTTGGCTGTAGCCGAATATAAAGTTTCTTTCTCGTATCCGGAACAAACAGAATTTCCTCCAAAGAAAAAAGAAATGTTTTTTGATGTTGAAGGTTTCTTTGAACACGGAAATTACTTTTATCTTTTCACCAAAAACCGAAGCAAAAATTTTGATGGAACAGCTTTTATCTATAAAATTCTAAATGCTCCCGGAACACAAAAAGCGACCAAAATAGGAGAATTTAAAACCTGTAATAATTACAATCATTGTGTCCTGACAAGTGCAACAATTAGTCCAGACGGAAAAAAAGTAGTCTTGTTAAGTCACGATAAAATTGTTTTATTCAAAGGTTTCAAAGGAGATTTGTTTCATAAAGGATCTCAAACCGAAATAAAATTAGATCACTTTTCGCAAAAAGAAGCAATAGTTTTCAAAGACAACAACACATTACTTATCGCCGATGAAAAAACAAACAAAATAGGAGGTAAGGTTTACGAGTTTAAATTAAAGTAACTAAGGTTCTGAGGTGCTAAGTTGCTAAGACTTCAAAAAAGTTTGCCACGAATTTTACAAATTTCACCAATTAATAATTCGTGTAAATTTGTGAAATTCGTGGCAAAAAAACTTTGTACCTCTGATCCTTTGCAGCTTTGAACCTAAAAAAAACTTAGAACCTTAGCAACTTAGTACCTCAGAACCTTTTCCTTAAAAACTATACGCTGCTCCAAAAATAACTCTTCCTACTTCATCAGGAGATTTAAAATAAGAGATTCTTGCTGTTAAAACGTTGATCGCATTCAGCCAAAGTCCGCCACCATAATCCTGATGCCATTTTCTGGAACTTTCGCCATCAAGCCAAATTCTTCCGTAATCAAACCCACCTAAAATCCCGTAAGTTAACGGAGCTACAGTGCGCTGAATTTTACCAATAGTAAAACGTAAATCAGAACTTTGAGAGAAATAAGAACTTCCTAAAAAGCGCTCATTCCTATAACCACGTAGATCTTTGTCACCACCTAAAGTCGCACCTTGATAGAATTCGTAATTGTTATTTAGAAGAGCTTTTCCTTTTAAAAGAGTTGCTAAAACTAATTTTCCGTTATGATCAATTTTATGTGTAAAACCTAAAAGACTTTCCAGTGTTGGGAAGTTTTGCTTAGTGTTATCTAAATTAGCCATCCATGTTGCCGAAATCATAAAAGCGACACCAAGTGTTGGTTTTGCAGCAAAATCGGCATTCTTAAAAGCATATTTTACTTTCATTCCGCCATAAACCTGACTGTCAAAAACTATTGGGTTTATAATGCCGGGAGTGTCTATCAATCGGTTATCCGTTTCTTCAACTCGCATTTGTTGTAACATTGGCTGAACACTAAATTCACTTCCATAACGCCCAACATGTCTAACAGCACCCGAAACATTAAACTTTTGAATACGAACACGATTATAATCCATTCCAAAAGTATCGTCGTTATTTTTAGTTTCGTTACCGTAACCAAAATAATTCATTGCAAAATTTGGCGTCGTATATTGTGATTCAACATCAATAACCCATTTACCTAATAATCCCGGAAAATGTGCAACGTAATTAAATTCCAAACCTCCAGTTGCAAAATAATAGAAACCATTTAAAACATGTCTTTGTGTATAAGGATTCTGTTTGAAATTATTAACCGTATAATTTAAGTTGAAACCTACTTTTACGCCATCATCAGGATTATATCCAATATTCGGAAGTCCTGAAACTACATTATATTTAGGTTTTTCATAATTATACAAGTTCACATCATAATCATCCGTTAGCTGAGTTCTTGTTTTAGAATCAAGATTGTAAGTATTATTTTTTGATTTGAAATCATAAACTATTACTCTTTTTCCGTTTTCGATATTATAAGTATCATTGTTTTGACCACCAATTAAACGAATTTTTATGCTTGATTTTTTATCTCCAATTACTTGGAAAACATCAGAATCATCTAAACCATAAATCCATAAATTTGAAGTTTTTGCATCAGTAACGGTTTTTGTATAGATCAATTCGTCACCTTCTTTTTTAATCCTGAAAACTTGAATTTCAATACTTTTCTTTGCATTGTGATTGATAACAAACTTGTCTTTTTTATCCGTTCCGGCAATCATTACCGTATGACTTAAAACATCAAAATAAGTAGAAGCATATTTTTGAAGATCTTTTTTTCTACTTCTCAGTTTTTGCTTTATATCTTCAATAGTTTCATCCTGAACTTCTTTTGGCAGACTTTTAAAAGCCTCGTCAATATCTTTGTCAGTTAAATTCTCCTGAATAAATTTTGCCTGAGCAACCCAGTCTTTTTCTTCTGCAGTTTTTAAGAACGCCAAATCCATAGGATAAGGTTCTCTGTTAATCCATTTTACGTTGTCGATTTTACTTTTAAAAGTTCGCATATGACGCAACGCCGGAATGTTCATTAAAAGAGAAAGTAAAGTTCCGTCATATTTGGCAAAAGCCTGATCGCGATCACGCGGAATTGGTTTGTAAATAACTTTATCTCCAATTTTATGTTCTGCCCAACGCCACTGATCACTATGTCTGTCCCAATCGCCAATAAGCATATCAAACAAACGCGCTTTTATATATTCTTTTTCATCAACACTATATTTTTCGTCCTTATGAAGATTTTTCAGCATATCTTCCGTACTAATAATATTAGTTGGATTTCCGAAGTTTTTAGCATCCAAATGATTATCGGCCGGTCTTTCTTCAACCATATATAATCCATCTCCAAAATTCGAGTTAAATTCTCCCAAAGCATTTTGTTTCGGAATATAATATAAGATCGGATTTGTGTGCAAAATCCCTAATTTATCTGCCATGCTTCCAATTGCAAAAGGAGTATAAGGATGAGAAGTGGTATAAAAGTCAAGAAGGAAATTTTCGGCATAAGTATCTTCAAAATCATTTACAACGTATTGATCTTTAAACGCTACAGATTGCAAAAACACGGTTGCACTTTTTTTCAACGCTCTCATTACATATTCTCTTCCTTTAGGATCGGACATTCGTAATGAAACAGATTGATGTCCTCCGCCTTCGCGAATTGGTTTTAAACCGCCCATTAAAGTGTCAAGAGTTGCGGTTTTGGCTTCGATTGGCAAGCTGTAATATTTTCGATAATGATTTCCGAATAAAAATTTATGAACTAAACTCTTTTGAGTCATTTTCTCAGAATAGATAGAAGTTGTAATCTTTGGTGGGAAATCATTAGAAGGATTTGGCTTCCAGTTAAATTCTTTGGCTTTTATAATTTCATGCTCAAAAAGCTCTTTTTCTTTATTGTTTTCATTTCCAAAGAAAGTCACTTTTGCGTCACCACTTTTGAATAAAGTAAGTGTTGCATATCCATTTCCTCCATAAGAGAATTCGGTTGGATTTATTGCTCTTGCGGCTTCAGATTTTGATCCTGCGCCACTAATAATTTGTTTAATGTTTTCTTTGTTAACGTATTGCAAGTTATGATCGTGTCCGGAAACTACAATTACATTTTTCTGAGCCTGTAAAAGCGTTTTAACTCTCTTGGCATAAATTGTATATTGTTTATTTTGAATATCCTGCGGACTTGCACCGGAAGTTTTTCGCAATAAATTAATAAAAGAACCAATTACCGGTAACGGAATTTTTTGCTCTAAAGGGAACAATTGTTTCTCTAATGAATATTGTCCACCATGAGATCCATTACTCATCAAAGGGTGATGAATGGCAATAACAACCGTTTTTTCCTGATTTTTATTTAAAATACTTTCCAGTTCCGTAAAAAAGTCTTCTCTGGTTTTAATGTCGCAATTATCGTTTATAGTGGGGTGATTGTCCCAATCTTCCAGAAACCATTCGCTATCAATGGTAACCAAAGTTGCTGTGCTGTCAATTTTTACATCTTCAATTGGACAGCTTTTACGAGGTAAAAAGGCTTTTTTGTCATTAAGATATTTAGTCACAAAATCAGCCTGACGTTCCAGACCTTTTATGCCGTTGTACCAATCGTGATTTCCGGGAATAAAGATTGTTTTTCCTTTAAAACCTTCCGTCAATTTTAATTGATTTTTAAGCTTCGTTTCTGCTAAAGCTTTATCCGAAGCATTGTCATTTGCAGGAAAACCTTTAGGATAAATATTATCTCCCAAAAATAATAAAGTAGCTTTTTTACTTGATTTTTTTAGCTTCTGATGTAATAATTCCAGTGTTTGCTGCGCTTGTTCTTCGTCAGCATTTCCGGCATCACCAACTAAATAAAAAGTGTGGGCAATTTTTATAGTATCAGTTGCGTTTTCCGTTTGGTTTGCACTAACATTTTTTCCATATTGCGCTTTATGCGTCGCGCAGGAATAAACAAGCAACAATACAACTATTGCTATAGAACAAGTTTTAATCTTAGTAATAAAATGATTATCCAAAAACAATTTCATAATTTAGTGGTGTAAAAATATTTTTTATGAATCTAATAGAACAATCCGAAGACTTCGTCAGTAATTTACTCAAAGATAAACTTTCTAATCTATATTCTTATCATAATTTTAACCATACTTTAACAGTAGTAAATGCCGTAAAAGAACTGTGTAAAAAAGAAGAAGTTAAAGGAGAGGACAAAGAACTTCTTTTAATTGCCGCTTGGTTTCACGACACGGGTTACATAGAAGGTTACGAAAATCATGAACAGGAAAGTGTTAAAATTGCTTCGGCTTTTTTGAAAGAAAAAGAACAATCTGAAGAATTTATAGCAACTGTTTCCAGTTTAATTCTGGCAACGGTCAAGGAATATATCCCCAAAACTCATTTAGAAAAAATAATAAAAGATGCTGATTTCGCTCATTTAATGGGAACCGAATATGCAACAACTTGCGAATTATTACGAATCGAATTGAAAAACACCTGGAATTTAAATTTTACTAATGCAGAATGGGCAAAAGAAAATTTGAATTTCCTGATGAACAAACATCGATTTTATACGGATTATGCGCAAAAAAAATGGCAACCGTTAAAAGAGAAAAACCTTCTTATGGTTCAAAAGAAAATTGAAAAGCAAGAAAAGAAAGAAGCTGATAAAATAGAAGCTGAAAATAAAAAGAAAGATAAAATAGAAAAACCGGATCGTGGTGTTGACACTTTATTTCGTGTTACTTTAGGAAATCATACTCGCTTAAGCGGAATTGCCGATAGTAAAGCCAATATTTTATTGTCTGTAAATGCGATTATTATTTCGATTGCACTTTCATCTATTATCCCAAAATTAGACAGTCTGAAGAATGCGCATTTGGTGATTCCTACTTTTATAATGTTGATTTCTAGTGTTACAACAATAATATTTGCAATACTTTCTACAAGACCAAAAGTAACAACCGGAGTTTTTACAAGAGAAGATATCGAAGCTAAAAAGATAAATTTATTGTTTTTCGGGAATTTCTATAAAATGCCATTGGCAGAATACGATTGGGCAATGAACGAAATGATGAAAGATCGCGATTATTTGTACTCGACAATGATCAAAGATTTGTATTATCTGGGATTGGTTTTGCAGCGCAAGTATACTTTATTGCGAATTGCGTATAACCTTTTTATGATGGGATTAATTATTACCGTAATCGCTTTTGTAATCGCTTTCAAGTCGATATAAGACTATATTTTAGACGCTGATTTTACGGATTCGCTATCGCGAAAATGCAGATAAAACGGATTTAGGTATAAATTAAAAAGCTTTGTCAAAGTTTTAAACTTTGACAAAGCTTTCTTTTTATATACAATCTTGTCATTCCGAGGAACGAGGAATCTTCGCTAGAAACTAACACAAAGTGTTTTTCCTAGAATTGTCGAGTTACTCGCGAAGATTTCTCCTTCGTCGAAATGACAAAAATATGCTGCCTACTTTTATTCAACTAATTAGTTGAGCTCATCTAGTAAATCCTGATAGGTAATTTTCTTCGCGGCCGGATTAGCCGTGTTATTGATAACTTTTACACGAATCGCTCTCAAACCAGAAACTCCCTGAAGATCTTCGACCTCAAATTGCTCGATCGCTGGTTCCAGTATTTTCTTGTGTTGCAAGTATTTGATATATTTTAAATATTCTGCTTCCTCACTATTTTGAGAATACACAATCGTGATTTTTTCTTTCTCAGTAATACGATCTTTCGTGCCTTTAATGTTCGATTTATCGATACGTTTTTTCACTACTTCATATCTCGCATTGTAAGTTCCGTCTACGTCAAAACGTTTTTCATCCATTCTAAAACGAATAGAAAGCGGCGCACTAAAAACTAAAATCAATGAAGTCACATCCAATTCATACGGAAGAGATTCTTTTAGCTGATGATGTTCCAGTTCCATTTCGCATAAAGTCTGTAATTGCCACAAACGTAAATTGTGCAAATACATAATGTCAAAAGGTTTTGTTGGCGCAATAGACGCTCCAATATATAGATTATGCTCAACGCCATCAGTTTTGAAACGCTCGTAATAATGTGGATAAATCTGTTGTGCTTCAATTTGTTTTTTGTCCAGAACAGAAGCTAGTTTTTTATTGATAATAGACATTGCATTATCAAACTTCTTTCTTTCCTTATAAAACAAACCGGTTTTTTCGTCCAGACTTTCGAAATATTCACGTTCCAGTTTTTCGCTTTTTTCAGTTTCTTTCGTATTCTTTAAAAGCGGATGAATTTCTTCTTCGATATAACGCTGAATATGTTGTTCAGTATCAGCTTTTAGTGGAAAATCTAATTCATCGCGAAACGATTCTAGTTCAAACTTTCTTTGTTCCAATAATACCAAATTAGTATTAGGGTCCTGAGATTCAAAAATCTCTAAAATAGCAGTTAATTGATTTTTAAGATCTCGTTTAACCGTTTCATTTCTGTGTTCAGACGAACCTTTAATATCGATTTGTCCGTATAACGGATATACATTCTTAAAGGAAATTTCCTTGAAAATATAATCTTTGGTATGATTTGAATTTTGAAAGTAATTTTGAGATTCTCTTCTAAATTTCCAGTATACACTTGGATGAATCGTAGTATATTCACGCTGAATGATAGCTTCAATCTGATGTTGCATATCAGTATTGTAGCGATCAATAGTATCTGTTAAATAGGGTAGAACCAATTCTAGTTTAGTTGCATTTACGGTATTTAAATCTCTGGCATGTGGAGAAACTAATTCTACAACACCCAATAAATGTCCGTCTTTTATAACCGGAGCAAAAACACAACTCTGAACACCTTGTTTTAATAAATGTTCACCAAGTTTTTTGTTTGGTCCTTCTTCAATGAATTTTTTCACATTAGAAATTACCAAAGGCTCTTTATTGTCTAATAATTTTTCGAACGTACATCCAAAAAAAGCATTCTTGCAATCAATTTCCTGATCTTTAGAAAGTAGAAAACTCTGCAATTGCGTATCAAACTTTATAGGTCTTATAAATTTTTCTTCTTCAGGATTGTAAACAATAAAACCAACTTGTAAATCAGGGATTTTAAATATTGATTTAAAAATGTTAGATACAATTTCGTTAGTTGGACCAGCTTTAGAATCAGGTTTTAGTAAATTACTTTTTAAGTTCGAAATAGCACTTTCTGTAGTAGCATCAAACAAAGAAACAATTCCGAAACCTTTTAAAGTCCAGCTTCCTTTAGGGAATTTAGATTTCCAAAGTTCAAGATCGCCGTAATTATCCATTAACAAATCAATATCTTCCTGAGTTAAATGTACCGAGTTTTTTGTTGGAATAATTTCCATAAAATCAGCATTGTACAAAATACGATAATGTTTTTCAACACCGTTTTCATCCGGAATATCGTAGAAGAAAGGTTTATTAAAATCTATTTTCTGTTTGTAATATACGCCTAATATTAAGCAACAATTATTTACATAAAATTGGTGATCGTCGAAATCACGAATTTCCATATCAAATTCAGATCCTGCATTGCTTAGAATCTTTTTGAAACGTTCTGTATAATTGAAAGATAAATTCTGAAAAGGAATCGTAATCGCTTTTATCTCATTATTTGTTAAAGCAGTAGGAAACAAATCTGCCAAGAGATTTTTGATCAGTGCTTCATTATCTTTAATAGTAGAATAATCCTTAATACCAGTTCTTAATTCAGGAAAAGCTTCTATTTGTTTAAGTATTGCTTTGGCGTAATTTGCTCGGTAATCAACATCTGATAAAGCAATTTCTTCAAACGATTCAATTAGCTTATGAAATGATATGATAGTTTTGAAAGGACTTTCGTTGTGTAAATGAATATCCATCTGTGTATAGTTTAGAGATGCAAAATTAAGCAAATATTAAGAATGTTAGCCAATTTATTATTTGTTTCCTTTATAATAGTATAGATATAAACCCTTGTAAACAGGAAGGTTTGAAAGTGAATTTTTAATTTAACTAAATTTTAACATTAATAATAACGGAACGATCATTCCGTTATTATATCTTTGTACCATAATAATTGAATAATCAATAACTTAATAAATAAACAAAATGAAAAATTTAGAAAACAAAGTAGCTATTGTAACTGGTGGAAATAGTGGTATTGGGTATGCAGCTGCAGCTGATTTAGTAGCAAAAGGTGCAAAAGTAATTGTAACAGGAAGAAACAAAGAAGCTTTGGCTCAAGCCGAAAAAGAATTGAACGTAACCGGAATTGTTGCAGATCAATCAGATTTAAAATCTATTGATAGTTTAGTAGAACAAGTAAAAACACAATTCGGAAAAGTTGATATTGTATTCTTAAATGCCGGAACAGCTTCTTTCGCTCCCGTAGATTCAGCTTCAGAAGAACATTATGACAGCATTATGAATGTAAACGTAAAAGGAGTTTATTTTACTGTTCAAAAAGTATTACCAATCTTAAATGATGGAGGTTCTATTATTTTTAATACTTCAATCAATGCACATGTTGGTATGCCAAATTCTAGTGTTTATGCAGCAAGCAAAGCAGCGGTATTATCTTTAAACAGAGTATTTGCTACAGAATTAGCTCCAAGAAAAATCAGAGTAAATGCAGTTTCTCCTGGTCCTGTTGAAACTCCGCTTTATGGAAAATTAGGTTTAGAAAAAGCAGAAGTAGAAGGTTTTGGAGCAGTTTTAGGAGAAAAAATATTATTGAAACGTTTTGGTCAAGCTTCAGAAATTGCAAAAACAGTTAGTTTCCTTGCTTCAGATGATGCATCATTTATCACAGGAACTGAAATTGTAGTTGATGGCGGACTTACTGTTAATGCAGTAGTTTAATTTTTTTTACTGAAATTCAGGAACGATTGTTCCGTTTTTTATACCTTTGTAATATTAATTGAATAGTAGAAATCATGGCTAGAACAAAAGAATTTAATGAAGATCAGGCTTTGGATAAAGCGATCGAAATTTTTTGGCACAAAGGTTACAACGGGACATCCGCTCAGGATTTAGTGACACATTTAGGTTTAAGCCGTTCTAGTTTGTATGATACTTTTGGCGATAAGCAGAAGCTTTTTGCGCAATCTTTACAACGTTATCAGAAAAATGCTCAAGATCAAATCGTAAAACTTTTCGATGAATCGGAAAATATAAAAGAGACTTTACGTGATATTTTTAAACAAGCCGTTATAGAAAGTCTTGAAGACCGAATTACAAAAGGATGTTTTATGGTAAATTCTTCTGTAGAATTGGCGATGCATGATGAAGAAATTGCCAAAATTGTAAAAAATAACAGCCAGATAATGGAAGAAGTTTTTACAAACGCAGTTAAGAAAGGGCAGGATCAAGGTCACATTTCCAAAACTATTGATGCAAGAGTTTTAGCAAGATTTATTTTTAATAATTACTCCGGAATCAGAGTTTTAGCAAGAACCGGCGAAAGAGACAAACAAGTCTACGATGATATCGTAAAAGCAATGTTTTCTGTGCTCTAAAAAGCTAATTAAGATAAGAATATAAAAAATCCCATTCGTTATGACGAATGGGATTTTTTGTTTTTAACGGTACTATTTTCAAAGTAATCCTATAAGTCTGAAATAGTACTTAAATGAATAATCTACTTTGTACTAAAAACATTCGACTGAAACCAATCTTGCGTTTTATCAATCATTTTCTGCCCGTACTGTTTTCGAATCGTATCATGAACCCATTGAAGATTTTTTTCTCTTAAGGAATCCTTGATTTTATTTTCAGTCTCAATCATTACCATATGTATTGCACAATAGCTATCTTTTTTCCAGGGAAGTTCTGACTTATCCAGCAAGACACAATTGTCTCTGATTTTATGGCATTCAAAAAACGAAATTTCTCCTTCAACAGCAAGAACGATATCTAAAAATGTGATTTCAGTAGACGAACGCGCCAGCTTGTAACCGCCTTTCACACCAATATTTGACTTTAATATTCCCGCTTTTTTCAGTTTGGTAAAAGCTTTGGCGAGATAAGTTTCGGATATATTTTGAAAATTTGCCAAATCACGCACCGTAATTGTGCTGTCTTCAGGGTTATCTATTAAATACACTAACGAATGTATCGCATATTCTACATTTTTTCCTAAAGTTGGCATAGTAATGATTTAGTCAGTTTCATGAAAATTGTAATTTAAACAGCGTTTTGGCTAACATTTGGAACTTCTGGATAAGAATCTGTCAGTGCAGTTTCAACGTCGTCTGCCGGATAGATTAGTTTTGTAGTAACTTCCATTTTTATATTCTTTCCTTCAATTCCGCTAAAAGCTAATGTACGTTCCCATCCGGTTGTTAGCATACCATCTTCCTGACCTAAATCAACGCAGGTTACATAATCTGTGTAATTGTAAGGTTTTAATGGTTGCGAAAACAAGCTGTTAACAGCATTATGTCCAGCCCATTTACCTAAGAACATTGAGAACTGGCAAGCCATAAGTGAACTATTGCCTTTATCGTCAGTAGGAATATTTGCAACATCTCCGGCTGCAATAACATTCTCATATTCTTCTAATTGAAGATATTTATTTACATGAAGACGTCCCAGTTTATCTTTTTCTCCTTTAAAGAAATTGCAAAGCGAACTTGCGACTAATCCAACAGTCGAAATAACCGTTTGCGAAGGAATAAATGTACCATCACTTAAGGTTGCGCCTTTGGAATTTACACCTGCCAATGAAACGCCCGTTACAACAGTAACGTTTTTCGTTTCTAAAGTTTTTATAACGTAATCCTGTGCTTCAGTTGAATAATAGTTTCCTACTTTATCCGCTTTTTCAATAAGTACAACTTTAAAGTCAATTGGATCTTGACCATGTTCGCCTAATATTTTCAAAGCTTTTTCTTTTATAACAGTAACAACTTCAAGACCTGTTAATCCGCTTCCGGCAATGACAAAAGTTGTAGCGCCATCACCCTCAAAATTTTTACTTGCCAATTGCACTAAATGATCTTCAAGTCTTTGAGCACCATTGAATGTGTCTACATTAAAAGTGTTTTCGATTCCAGGAATGTTTATTGCTTTCAAAACACTTCCTGATGATAAAATTAGATAATCGTAGTTCACAATTCTTGAACCGTGATTGGTCGCAACCGTTACCAGATTTTGTTCCGGATTGATAATTTCTGCTTTACCAATGATGAATTTAATATTCAATGGTTTGAAATATTTTTTTAGCTCAACTCTTAATCCTTCTAATGAAACTTCATATAATCTTGGACGAATTGTTAGATATTCATCCATATTCACCAAAGTCATCTCAAGTTCATTTTCCTTTTGTAATTCACGACTTTGTCTAATAGCGCTTAAAGCGCTCCAAAAACCTGCGAATCCTCCGCCGATAATTAATAATTGTTTTTTCATTTTCTTTATAGATAATTACGATAATAATTGTCGCAAATTAAAGCATAATAATCTTAGAAAATAAGTTTATTCTTATATTTTTGAAATAATAATTTTAAAAATATAGCTAAATACTTATGAATTAATGAAGAAGAAATTAGAAAAACAGAAAAATTCTGGTTGTATATTTTAAGAAAAGCGATTGAAATTGATTTTTTAGATTGAAATTCTAATATTTGAGAGCAATAAAAAAACGGCAATTACAAATAAATGTAGTTGCCGTTTTTTGTTTTAAGTAAGTAATAGAAAATGAATAACTCTTAGCTTTTTTCTTCTTTATTGAAGTAAACTAAGTAGTAATACATTTGTTTTTCTTCATCCCAGCCTTTTTCAACAAATTTTTCTGCACTTTCAGGGTTGATAAAATCCATTTTAATCTGAATATGAGTATCAAGATTAATAACGTTTTTAATCGATTTTCTTGCGTCAGAAACTGCTGCGTTTGCAATAGGGAATGAGGTTACATCTTCGATGCTGTATTTTTCTCCTTTATCAACTTTATAGTTTTTGAATTCAGGAATTAAGTCTGGATTGTCTAATACTTCATTTAAGAAATTCTGCTCTTCAAACTGGTCGTTCTTAGCGAAATAATTCACAGAACGGTTCATGAACATTACTTCTTCTTTTTTGTCTTCTGCTGGTAAAACAACATCTTTTGCGAAGTTTTGACAGAATTTCAAGTATTTTTTAGTGATGAAGTTTTCATCTTCAAAAGCGTCAACTGATAAAAAGTGCTCTAACCAATAACGCGCGTCATAACGGTTACTGTCTACGGTTAGGATTTTATATCCTTCTTCTTTTTTATAATTAAAAATCAAACAGCCTTTATCTAATTTGCTTAAGTTGATACCTTGTTGCAAGATCATTTCAAGATTACTGTTTTTTTCTTCAAATTGTAAAAAGTCGGCTTGTAACTCACTTTTAAAAATTCCGATAGCGTCAACAACATTATTGTCAATACTTAGATTTGTTAAATAAGTTACATAAACCTCTCCGTTTTTAATGTGCGGATGATTTGATTGCTCGAATAAATGCGTAGTGATTCTTTTTGAAACCTCCTGTAAGTTCCCAGGATTATTAAAAATCTCAGTAGCATACTTAAACATGTCGTTATAATCCAAATCGACTTCGTGCGCAAACTGATAATAGTTTTCTTCTTTCTCTCTAAAAGGTTTAAAAAAGTATTCTTTTATCAAAGGCACAATTTCATCATTTAGATTAAATGGTTGTTCCGATAAAAAAATCGCTTCGTTTCTGCTCTTGTTTCCTACGCGGTGTATCGCAAGCGTCTCGATGTGGGTGTTGAATAAGTTGATCATATTTAAAGTTGCTGAGGTTCTGAGTCGCTAAGGTTCTGAGGTTTTAGTTTCTGTTTTTTATTTTCTTAATAAACGAAACTAACATTCTCTCTACTTCACGATTATCCTCATATAAATTATTAAATTCTTGTTCGTTAAGATAGGTTATATTTTTTGCAATTTCTAATTGAGTTTGCATTTCAAATAAAGAACCTACTGAAATATTTAAAAAGCGTAAAAAATCTTTATCGCTTTCTCGTCCGGATCCTTCGGCAATATTACTGGATATTGAAACCGAACTTCGTCTTATCTGTGACGTTAATCCAAAGATTTCTTCTTTTGGGAAATTGTTTGTTGAAAAATAGATTTTGGTAATCAAGCTCATTGATTTCTGCCAGATTAGAAGTTTTCGAAAATCACTCATTTTTATTTTTTATTTAATCTGATAAAATTAATAAAAAAATAAGATAAATCTTTCAAAATAAAAACTTAGAACCTCAGCAACTCAGAACCTAAGAACCTCAAAAAATTAATTCCAATTTTCCTCAAATCCGTAATCTTCAAAGCTATCGTCGCCTTCGAACATGTCAAGATCGTCTTCGTCAAGATCATCTTCAAATTCTCCGTAGATATCGTCGTGCATATCTGCTTCAAAGTTTTTTTCGATGGCTTCATCAGGCATTTCTCCGTGTGAGAATAAAGTTTCAGGATAAGGAGCTCCTGCAATTTGATCTTCAACAGCGGCTAATTCAACTAAGAAAGTCCACATATTGATGAAATCGTACACGTAGATGATTTTGGTATTTTCTTTATCCAGGATAGAAGATAATGGATAATCGCCCATAGTTCGTTGTTCACCAGGAACATCGCCAGTATCAAAAAGCGGAATTTCATCTTCCTGATTCCAAGTTTCATCGCAGGTATAAAACGAAGCTACTTCCATTCCGTCAAAACCAAAAGCGTTGAAGATAGCATTGTGTAAATCCTCAAGAGTATCTTCCTCAAGAATAGCAATGTCTCTAAAAATATCTTCTTCGGCGTCTAGAATTACTCTAAATTTATAAACCATAATCTTTGTTTTTATTGAAAGGTCAAAGGTAAAATATAAAAAACGAAATACGAATTGTGATTTACGATTTGTTGAAAAGATTTTTATTTACCAGGCTCAGTAGAATCGTTGTCAGGCTGAGCGAAGTCGAAGTCCATTCCAATTGGCGCGCCTTCGACTCCGCTCAGGATGACAACAATCGAGTGAATTATAAAAGTCAAAACTATCTCCCAATCAATCTTTTTCTAATCTTATGATAACGTTTATGATAAGTGCTATGACTTGGATAACTTCGGCTTGAAGTCATATTATTGAAAATTAATGCCGTTATAAACAGAATCAGAACACCGTCTAAAACCGGAGAAAGCACATACATATAACCTAAATCTTTTATTTGCGCAGAACCCGTAACAGCAATAAGCGCAGTTGCACCCCCGGGAGGATGAAGGGTTTTGGTAATTTGCATAAAAATAATGGATAACGAAACCGCCAAAGGTGCAGATAACCAAATAATATCAGGAACCAATTGGTTTACGGTAACCCCAATAATTGCTGAAATCACGTGACCGCCAATTAAATTTCGGGGTTGCGAAAACGGACTTTGGATAATTCCGTAAACCAATACGCTCGATGCTCCAAAAGAACCAATTAGAAAAACAATATCAGTTCCGGAAAAACGAATGGATTCAAGATAAGACAAGATTCCAATTCCGACAAATGATCCTATAAACGACCAAAAATGTTCTTTGGAATCAATTAGAGTTTCTTTATAAAGAATATAGCGTGTTTTACGATAACTTCTTTTTAATTTTTGATTAGGCATGTGGTATTTTATTGCGTATTCTTAAGAACTAAATTTGTTTTTGTTACAGATTAATTATCTGTCAAATTTTAAAATCAAAGTCCTTTTTTTTATTTTATTAAACTTGGCGAATAAGAGTAAACGGTAAATGGATAAATCATTTTTGCGGTGTATTTAGAAATTAAACAAACTACTAAAATTGGTAAAAATAACGTGTAATCATTTGTTAGTCCACAAACCAGGAATATTGCTGTAAAAGGCGCATGAATGCTGGCGCTTAAAACAGCAGCCATTCCGATAATCATAAAATTAACCGGAATTACATTTACATGGAAAAAACTATTTAAAACTGAAGCGAGTAATAAACCTAAAAATGCACCAATAAAAAGACTTGGAGCAAAAACGCCGCCATCGCCACCAGAAGCCAATGTTACCGAAGTTACAATTGGTTTTAAAATCAAGATTCCGATAAAAGTTAATGCTAAAGTCAGCGTTAACGGAATTTCATTTGTGTTGCCAAAGATTCCTTTTATAGCGTGATATCCTTCTCCGTATAGTTGCGGAAAGATGAATAAAGAAACGCTCAAAACTACTGAACCAATTAATATTTTGTAATAATGAGTGTCGATTTTGCCAAATTGAGATTTAAAGAATAAGACACAACGAGTTAAGTAAACAGAATTTATTCCCGCCAAAATTCCTAAAAGAATAAAATACGGAATCGCTCTTAAATGCCAGGTTGTAATCGAAACCGTAAATAATGGTTCTTCTTTTAATATAGATAATAATCCGAATGCGATTGAAACAGCAATTAGATTCGAAATAATAAAAGCTTTTGTTACTTTTCGTGAAATAACTTCCAGAGCAAACAAGATTCCTGCAATTGGACTGCTGAATAAAGCGGTAACTCCGGCAGCAACTCCCGCACAAATTAATTCGGTTTTGTATTGTCTAAAGATGTTTTCCTTTTGCTGCGCTACAGAACCAATTGTTGCTGAAGCGACAACGGTAGAAACCTCAATTCCGGTAGAACCTCCAAAAGCAACTGTTATTAATCCGTTTATAAAGTGAGATGGGATTTTATAAGAAGGTAAATTTTTTGAAGTTGATTTCGTGCTTTCAAAAACTTCCTTGATTCCTTTGTTTTCTTTTTTCTTAAAAAGATAATGTCTTAGAAAATAAATCACAGACAATCCAAAAACCGGGAAGAGAATATACAATAATGGATGTACAGTAACTTCATGAAAGAAGATTTCTTCGTAGTATTCTGTAATTTTTTTAAGTGAAATTCCGAGAAAGGCCGATAAAAAACCTATTAGAATAGAAACAACAACTAATTTTCGGAATTTAATAAATTGATGATTTTTTTTGATTTGCGCCGTTTTGTTCATCAGAAGTGATCGCACTTTTTTTATGCGGATTACAAAATTAAGAATCAAATTCGGTTTTTAATAGAAAATATGCAATATAATGTGTTAAAACTGATAAAAACAGGAAAATTCTTTCAGTGTGTTTTTTCTTGGATAGCGCGCATTTAGGTGCAAAGTTACAAAGGTTCAAAGGGACAAAGTTTTTGTGTTTTGCTAAAATAATAATATAAAAGTAAGTTTGCCATTTCGACCAAAGGGAGAAATCGCATAAATGAGAAAACCTTTGTCCCTTTGAACCTTTGCAACTCTGAACCTTACTTTTTATCTTTCATAAAACTCAATTGGCAACAAATCAGGATCGGCAATAAAAGTGAATCTTTTTTCAGTCGTTTCATCAATTCTTATAGGTTCTGATTCGATGTTTTTGGTATCCAAAAAAGCGATAGTTTCTTCTAAATTAATTACTTCAAAAGCTAAGTGACGCAAACCAACCGCTTCAGGTCTTGAAGGTCTTTTTGGCGGATCTGGAAATGAGAATAATTCAACAACATAAGTGCCGTTTAAAGCTAAATCAAGTTTGTACGATTGGCGTTCTTCACGATATATTTCTCTAATAATTGTTAAACCCAAAACTTCTGTATAGAAAGTTTTAGATTTTTGATAATCCGAGCATAAAATGGCGATATGGTGAACTTTATTTAAAGTAAGCATTATGAATTTGATTCAGGTTCTTGATTTAATTTTCGAATTACTTTCGCTGGATTTCCAACGGCTAATGAGTTATCCGGAATATCTTTTGTAACTACAGATCCGGCGCCAATAACACAACCTTTTCCTATGGTTACGCCAGGGCAAATTACAGAATTTCCGCCAATCCAGCAATCGTCACCAATAGAAATTGGCAAAGCATTTTCGAGTGTTTTTCTTAATTCAGCGTCAAGCGGATGTGTTGCGGTATAAATTTGAACATTTGGAGCAAAAAATACATTTGATCCAATATTTACTGGCGCACAATCCAGAACAACACAATTTACATTAAAATAAACGTTGTCACCACAAGAAATATTATAACCATAATCACAATGAAACGGAGGCTCGATATAAAAACTCTTACCAGTATTTGGAATTAATTCGGCTAGAATTTCTTTTGCTTTTTTTGTCAAACGATATTCGACAACGTTTAAGCGATGGAGTAGGTTTTTAGCTTTTCGGCGTTCTTTTACTAAAACAGGATCTCCTGCAACATAATATTCTCCCGAGATCATTTTTTCTTTTTCTGTCATTATAAAAGGTATTTACATTTTAGTCTTGGCAATTTTTTCATGAATTTTTAGCGTTTCCTGCAAAGCCGCCGTTGCGTACCAAGGCGTTAATTCGGCTTCAAGTAATTTTGCTTGTATTGCAGGATCTGTGGCGACTAATGCTAGCGCTTCTTCAATAGTTTCAACATTAAAAATATAGATTCCTCTATAATTTCTGTCGTTTTTCATGAAAGGTCCGGCTACGACAAGTTTTCCTTCTTTGGCAAGTTTTCCAATATTGGCCATATGCCCTTCAAATAATTTTTTAGTTTCTTCTTTAGACGCCGTTGTATTTGTTCCGGATTTCAAAAGACAGAATACATATTTCTTCATTCCGTATTCGTCAGCGTGTAATGATTTTGCCAGATTTTCGTCGAATTTTACTTCCTTTTGCTGAGAAAATCCGATGACATTTATAAATAAAAATCCGAGTAATACGATTGATTTTTTCATGTGAATATTTATTAAAAAAGATGTTTTCTATTTAAAAATAACTCTCAGTTTTGTCATTCCGAGGAACGAGGAATCTCCGTAAGAAACTCCATAACGAAAACCCAATCTTTGTCGAGCTTCTAGTGTGATTTCTCGTTCCTCGAAATGACAAAAATTCAAATAAAAATCCGTGCGAATCTGCGTTTTCGCGATAGCGAATCAGTGTCATCCGCGTGCCATAAAAAGCACAGTTTCCACTCTTTGTCGAGCTACTTGCGGAGATTTACTTCGTCTGTTCGCTATCGCTCGAGTCTCCTTCGTCGAAATGACAAGATTGCGCAAAAAAATCTTCAACTATAGTAACTTCTTCAAAATAACAATCTGTCCTAAATGATAAACATCATGCTGAATGATTCCGTGGATATCTTCATAAAAATTATGATTATTATTTTGATCTATTTTCTCGAAATCAGCATCATTAAAATCACTTAGACAAGCGCTCCATAATTCCTGAGATTTTGCCAGACTTTGCAGCGATTGTTCCCAAGCTGGTTCGGACGAATCTAAGATTGGCACAAAATAATTATGATCAGGAGTTGTAATTATTTCTCCCTGAACACGCCTTAATATATTTCTTCTCCATTGGATTAAGTGATTGACAATTTCCCAAATCGTGTTTAAATTTGGATTGATTTTTTTATAAGCCTGAGCTGCAGTAACATCTTTTAAAGTATCTGCTAAGGTAACCTCAAGCCACGGATTTCCATTGTAAATGGATTGATATAAATTCGAAACTCTTTTACTTTCTGACATAGTTAATAGTTTTTAGAAACATGTTAGCTAAGATACAAATAAGTATTTTACAACTCATCCTCGAAATTCTACAATTGGGTTATTTAATATTTTTTAACTTAGATTGTTAAAATACATTTGCCTCATCAAAACCAAATGTTATGAAAACCAAATTACTTTTTACGATTACTTTTTTACTTTTAACGTCTTTTATTTTTGCTCAGAATGTCATTTCTGGAAAAGTTGTAGATCAAAAAGGAAAACCGGTTCCGGGAGCAAATATCTATCTGGACGGAGCTTATGACGGAGCTACAAGTTCTGAAACGGGAGATTTTTCTTTTGAAACCACTGCAACAGGAAATCAAACAATAGTAGTTAGTTTTTTACTTTATGAAACTTTTAAAACAGAAATTGATGTTGCCAATTACAAAAATCAAACTGTTAAATTAAGAGAAAATGTAAATGCTCTTGATGCCGTAGTTATTACCGCAGGAACATTAGAATCCGGAGACAAAGCCAGAGTTTCTGTTTTAAAACCATTAGACATTGTTACAACTGCCGGTTCTGCCGGAAATATTATTGCAGCCTTGCAAACTTTGCCGGGAACGCAAACTGTGGGCGAAGACGGACGTTTATTTGTTCGTGGAGGAGAAGCGAGCGAAACGCAAACCTTTGTTGACGGACTTCGCGTGGCACAACCTTATGGTGCAACGACTAATAATTTACCAACAAGAAGTAGATTTTCACCTTTCTTATTTAGCGGAATTGCATTTTCAACAGGAGGTTATTCTGCTGAATATGGAGAAGCTTTATCAAGTGTATTACTTTTGAATACACAAGATGAACCGGACCAAAATAAAACAGATATTGCTTTAATGACCGTTGGTTTAGGAGTTGGAAATACTCAAAAATGGAAAAAAAGCTCTTTTAGTATCAATACCAATTATATTAATCTTGCGCCTTATCAGGCTGCAATTCCGCAAAATGTTGATTGGAATAATCCTTACCAATCTTTGGGTGGAGAAGCGGTTTACAGATATAATTTCGAAAGAGGAATTTTTAAGTTTTATGCTGCTTTCGATTCGGAGAAATTTGACTTAAATCAGAAAAATGTAAATTTTGTAAATCCAATCAGAACCGATTTAAACAATAATAATTTTTACCTGAATGCTTCTTACAAAGGAGATTTTGGAACAGGATGGCAACTTACATCAGGAGTTAGCTACGGTTACAGCAAAAACAAAATCAAGTATGATATTAATGATGTTGATAGTAACGAAAATGCGATGCAATTGAAATTGAAGTTGAGAAAAAACATTTCGAACTACTTTAAATTATCTTTTGGAGCTGATTATTTTATCACAAAGTTTAATGAAAATTTCGATGATAATATTGCTATTAAAGTTGCAAATGGTTACGATTCTAATATTGCCGCTTTTTATACAGAAGGAGATATTTTATTCTCTAAAAAATTAGCGATGAAAGTAGGTTTGAGATATTCGAACAACAGTTTATTAAATGAAAACAATGTCGCTCCAAGAGCTTCTATTGCTTACAAAGTTTCAAAAACAAGTCAGTTTTCATTTGCTTATGGAGATTTTAGCCAGACTCCGGTTGTTGATTATATTAAATACTCTAAATATCATCAGTTTGAAAGTGAAAAAGCACAACATTATATTTTAAATTATCAGTTTACAAAACCTGGACAAACTTTTAGAGCAGAAGCTTATTATAAAGATTACAGTAACTTGGTTCAATACGATACAAAAGACATTCAATACAATTCGGTTTTCAATAATAACGGTTCAGGATATGCAAAAGGACTTGATTTATTTTGGAGAGACAGCAATTTGTATAAAAACTTAGAATATTGGATTTCGTATTCTTATATCGATTCACAAAGACAATACAAGAACTTTCCAACGATGGCAACACCAAGTTTTATTGCTAATCACAGTTTGTCAGTTGTAACTAAGTACTTTATCACAGATTGGAAATCGCAAATAGGTTTCACGAACAGTTTCACAACAGGAAGACCTTATAATGATCCAAACCAAACTCAATTTATGAGCGGGAAAACTAAAACCTATAATAGTTTAAGTTTTAACTGGGCGTATTTATTGACAACACAAAAAATCTTGTATTTCTCTGTTTCGAATGTAATAGGAACAAAAAATATCTACGGATACGATTACGCAAAATTACCGGATGCAAACGGAGTTTATAACAGACAAGCCGTAACACCAACCGCTGATAGATTCTTTTTCGTAGGTTTCTTCTGGACGATTAGCCAGAATAAAAATGAGAATCAATTGAAAAATTTATAGTTGCTAAGTTACTAAGGTTCTGAGTTACTAAGAAAAAAGCTTAGAACCTTAGCAACTCAGAACCTTAGAACCTTAAAAAAAACAATTCAGTCATCAAATTCAACAACTCAGTATCATTTAATTTTAAAACAGTAAAATCCGATATACTTTTGAAGTATAAATTAATAAGTCACTAAGCGGCTAAGGTTCTAAGGCGCTAAGTGAAAAACTAAAAAAAGAGTTTTAATCATCAACAAAAAAACTTAGAACCTCAGAACCTTAGAATCTTAGTAACTTAAAAAAAGAAATCATGACCAAAATTATTACAATAATCACATTATTTATTTGCAGTTTATTGTCTGCTCAAAATGTAAAATTAACTGTTACTGTTTCAGGTTTAAAAAATGATACAGGAATTGTAAAAGTAGGTTTGTACAACTCAGATGGTACATTTCTTAAAACGACTTATAAAAGTCTTACTTCTGAAATTAAAAATAACCAAGTAGTTGTAACGTTTGATAATCTTCCGACAGGAGAATATGCAATTTCAACGTATCACGATGAAAACAATAACGGAAAACTGGATAGAAATTCGATGGGAATACCTTCTGAAGCTTATGCAGCGTCAAACAATGCCAGAGGATTTATGGGACCTCCTTCTTATAAAGATGCTAAATTTGTTGTCGATAAAGATTCAAAAATTGAAATAACATTATAAAAAATAACTAACAAATTAACCATTTAAATAACTTATAAAATGAAAAAAATTATCACTTTGATCGCATTATTTGTAGTAGGAATAAGCTCAGCGCAAACACAATTTGAACAAGGAATGGGAAAAGCTTTCGGGCTTTGGAAAGAAGGAAAAAATGCAGAAGCTTCGGCATTGTTTGAAAGAATAGCTTCAGCAGAAAAAACAAGTTATTTGCCTAACTATTATGTTGCATTAGTAAATACTACATCTGCGTTTTCAGAAAAAGATAAAACAAAAATTGATTTATTATTGACAAAAGCACAAGATGCTTTGGATGTTGAATTTATTAAAGATCAAAATAATGCAGAGTTATATGCGATGCAAGCTTTGATTTATACGGCTTGGGTTGTTGCAGATCCAATGACAAACGGAATGAAATATTCGGCTAAAGTGATGGAAGCTTACGCGAAAGGAAAAGCGATAGATCCAAATAATCCTCGAATTGTTTTTGGAGAAGCTGATTATCAAATTGGAGGAGCAAAATGGTCAGGTGTTGATACAAAACCACTTTGTGCGCAAGTTGATAAAGCTATTGAACTTTTCGCTACTTTTAAACCAGAAACACCTTTTTCTCCAAAATGGGGATTAGAAAGAGCTTTGGAAACTCAAAAAAATTGCAAAAAATAAAATTAATTAAAGCAGATTAACAAATGAAAGATCATAGAAATGCATTTTCGGATTTAAAAAGCGGAACAATTGTATGTTTTAAAATCTCTATGGTCTTTACTGTAATCTTCTCAGCTTTTTTGGGAGACAGTTTAAGTTTTCAAAATGTATTACTAACATTTTTATTAAGCTCTCTTTATTCTTTTGGGCTGGGATTTGGAAATGGTTTTTTAAGTGTGCTTTTGGATAAAAAGTGGGATTGGCTCGAACAGACAAATTTAAGAGTTTACTATGGTATTTTAGTCACTGTTTTATATACTGTCCCTGCCGTTTTAGCAATAAATTATATTGTTTTTATTGTAGTGCAAAAGCGACCAATAGAAGACTTTTTTGGAGAGAGAATGATTTGGAATCATGTTTTTTATATCATTCTTTCGTTAGGAGTTTCGACTTTCATGCAAGCCAGAAGTTTTATGGTAAAATGGAAACAAGCTTCTAAGTTTGAAATAACACAACAAAAGATTATCGCAGGAACGGCAAATGCTAAATTCGAAAGTTTAAAAAATCAAATTGACCCGCATTTTCTTTTTAATAGCCTGAATGTTTTAAGCTCTTTAATCGAAGAAAATCCGGATAATGCACAACGATTTACGACTTCTTTATCTAAAATTTATCGCTACGTTTTAGAGCAAAAAGACAAAGAATTGGTTTCTGTAGAAGATGAATTGTCATTCGCAAAAACATATATGAATTTGCTGAAAATGCGTTTTGAGAATAGTTTATTTTACGAAGTGCCAACAACAAATATAAATCCGGATGCAAAAGTGGTTCCATTATCATTGCAGCTTTTACTCGAAAATACGGTAAAACATAATGTTGTAAGCGAGCAAAAACCATTACATATTCGAATTTTTGTTGATGGAGATTATTTGGCAATTCAGAATGATTTTCAGAAAAAAGAAGTTCTACAAGACAGGCAAGGAGTTGGATTGCAAAATATTGTAAATCGATACGGAATTGTAACTAATAGAAAAGTTTTGATCGAACAAAATGAAAAAACTTTTACAGTTAAAATTCCAATCTTAACGAAACAAATTACGGTTATGGAAAATAATGCAGAATATTCAGATGAAAATAAAGCTTATTTCAGAGCTAAAAAAAGAGTAGAAGAATTAAAAGGATTTTATGCAAATGTCATTTCATATTGTTGCGTGATTCCTTGTTTGATCTTCGTGAATTTGACCTTTTCTCCCGGATTTCAATGGTTTTGGTTTTCGGCTTTAGGCTGGGGATTTGGAGTTGTAATGCATGCTTTTAAAGTTTTTGGATACAGCTCAAATTGGGAAGAACGAAAAATCAGAGAAATTTTGGAAAGAGAAAATAATAAACAAAGCTGGAAATAATCATGGGAACAAATTATTCAGATTCAGAACGTTATTATCAGGCTCAAAAAAAGGTCGAAGAAATTAAAAAGTTTTATCAGCATTTAACGGTTTATCTTCTCTGTAATCCAATCGTAATTGTTGTGAATCTAATGACTTCACCGGGTTACTTATATTTTTGGTATTCTTTGTTGGGCTGGGGAATTCCGATTGTTTTACACGGATTGAAAGCGTTTGATTGTTTTCCGTTTTTTAATAAAGAATGGGAACAACAAAAAATAAAAGAAATCATTGACAAAGAAAAAGTAAGTCAAAAACAAATTTGGAAATAATTATGGAAAAAGATTTTGATAATGCCCCGGAAAAAAATGAACTGCGACAGATAGCAAGCAGAAAAGTAGTTAAACTGAAATCATTTTATATTCATGCTTTTTTCTATAGTATTGGATTGATTTTGTTTACTTTAAAAAACTATTTCGGACTTCCGTTAAATGTGTTTCCAGTTCGATATTTAAATAGTTTGGTAATGATAATTTGGAGTACTGCATTTCTGGTATCTGCAGTTGATATATTTGCTTCTTTTAAAATTTTTGGAGAAGAATGGGAAGAACGTAAGCTGAAAAGCATCTTAGAGAAAAAGGAAAAAAAACAAAAATGGGAGTAATCATGGACGTAAAATTTACTGAAGAGGATAAATATTATATAGCAAAAAAGAAAGTAGAGAACATTAAAGGTTTCTACGGAAATCTGACTTCTTTTATCATTGTGAATATTATATTGATAGTTATAAATTTGTGGACATCACCACAATATTTATGGTTTTTCTGGCCACTATTATGGTGGGGAATTGGAGTTGTTTTTCATGGATTAAAAGTTTTTGAAGTATTTCCGGTTTTAGGAAAAGACTGGGAAGAAAGAAAAATAAAAGAATTGATGGAAAAAGAAAAAGAGAATCAAAACAAATGGCAATAATTTTTTAAATCAAAGTAAAATGGGACGATTTAGAAGACGCATGTATGAAGAATATGCACATGAATTTAGTACAGACGAAAGTTATAATATAGCGTACAGAAAAGTAAAAAGGATAAAAGGATTTTACTCGCATTTGAAGGTTTATCTAATAGTGAATGTTATAATCATTATTTCAAACTTGAATAGAGGTCATTTTGGTTATGTAGGAAATCATTTTGAAGTGAGAGGTTTCGGAGATTGGGAAATTTATTCAACCGCATTTTTTTGGGGAATAGCTTTAGTCATTCATGCATTTTCTGTTTTTGGTCGTGATTTCTTTTTTGGTGACGAATGGGAACAAAAGAAAATTCAAAAAATTATGGAGAAAGAAGCTCAGAATAAGAATAAATGGGAGTAATTTTATATTAAATTTTCAACTTTTGCATTTTAGTAAATGACCACATTAATCATAGAAGACGAAAAACCAGCTGCAAGATTGTTGCAGAGAAAACTAGAAAAGCTAGATATTGCCGTAGAAACAATGTTGCATTCTGTAGAAGAATCCATTCATTGGTTTACAAATAATCAACATCCTGATTTAATTTTCCTTGATATTCAGTTATCAGATGGTTTATCGTTTGAGATTTTTGAAAAAATAGACATTCAAAGCGCTATTATTTTTACAACGGCTTATGATGAATATGCGTTAAAAGCTTTTAAACTAAACAGCATTGATTATCTTTTGAAGCCAATTGATGAAGATGATTTGGAAGTTGCCGTTACAAAATTCAAAACCCGAATCCCTAAATTAAACTCAGAAACACAGAATCTTCAGGCTGATTTTGAAGAAATTCGCCGAATGTTGTCAAATCCTTTTGAGAAAAGTTTTAAAAAGCGATTTACAGTTAAAATCGGACAGCATTTAAAAGTTATCACAACAGAAGAAATCGAATGTTTTTTTAGTGAAAATAAAGGAACATACATTCATACTTTCGACAATAGAAACTATTTAATCGATTCGACTTTAGAAGTTCTGGAGCAGGAATTAGACATGAAGGATTTCTTTCGCGTAAGCAGAAAATATATTGTTCCGCTTACGGCAATAAAAGAAATTCAGGTTTATACCAATTCTCGCCTTAAAGTTATTTTACCAACTTATAAAGAAGATGAGGTTATTGTAAGCCGAGAAAAAGTACAAGATTTTAAAGCCTGGTTGGGATAAATTTTATTTAGAATATAAATAAAATTATTCGCCTAGAATTCAATACAACATTAAAGAGCCAAAGGCTCGATCTATTTTGTAGGGCCGGATTTTAATCCGGTCTAATGGAGGTTGGTTAAATCAAAAGATTAAAGAGCCAAAGGCTCGATTTATATTGTAGGGCCGTCCCGAAACTTCGGGATTAATCCGATTGACACAACGAATATCAAAAGTTTGAAATAGTTAAAAACAAAAAAATCCTTCAATTGAAGGATTTTTTTATTTTCAAGAGTTTTTATTATTTACTCAATCTATGCAATGTATATGTCATTGCGCTCAAAAGGAAAAAAGCCATGATTTGGTGAATTAATCCTAAAGCCAACGGAACGCTATATAAAAGTGTAAATACGCCTAATGCAAATTGAATAAAAACAAAAGCTACCAGAGTTTTTATGGCATGTGATTGATTTCTTGTAAGCGAAAATTTAGTGCTTTTGTAGTATAGAAAAAGAATAAATGCTACAACGACATAAGCAAAAGTTCTATGTACAAACTGAACACCACTTTTTCCTTCGATTAAGTTTTTAACCAAAGTTGATTGCTCGATAAAAACAGAATCGTGTATAAATTGTCCGTCGCTCATTAAAGGCCAGTGATTGTGAATTAATCCGGCATTTAAACCTGCAACAAAACCACCATAAATAATTTGAATTAATAAAGCTACCAATGCAAATCTGGCAATATTACGAAGCGGAATTACCTTTGTAATGCTGCGTTCTGGATATATTAAATCTAATGCAACCCATAAAGTATAAGCAAAAGTGATAAATGCAAAAGTAAGGTGCAATGAAAGTCTAAAGTGACTTACATCCGGATTGTCAATTAATCCGCTGCGAACCATAAACCAACCCAGAAAACCTTGAAAAGCTCCCATTGCCAATAGAACGATACATTTTTTGATTGTATCGCGATCCAGTTTTTTTCTGATTAAGAAATAAACAAAAGGCACAAAGAAAACCAATCCAATAATTCTTCCTATAAAACGGTGAAACCATTCCCAGAAATAAATAAATTTATAATCGGCTAATTGAAAGTCATTGTGAATATTGATTTTTTGATATTCCGGAAATTTCTTGTATTGCTCGAAAGCTTCATTCCATTTTGCTTCTGTCAACGGCGGGAAAGTATCTGTTACCAAATGCCAATCCGTCATTGATAAACCTGAATTGGTCAAACGGGTAATTCCGCCCACGACAACCATTAAAAATAATAAAACACAACCTGATAGTAACCAAATGATTACTGATTTATTCTCTTTTTTCATTCTTTTCCGATTATTTCGATTTCGTTTTTTGTTTTTGTATTTGAAATTATTTTTAAATAGAATTTTGCAAAATATAATATTCCTAAAATCGTTGTAGGGAATATAATGGCAGGTATTATAAATGTAAAAGTATATTGATTATAATAAACATCCGGATTTACTAAATTTCTTAAAAAATGACTTATTATTAAATTTGCGATAATTAAAAGCATACCAAATGGAATAATTATGGATACTGAAGCAAATATTAACTTATACTTGAAATTATTTTTTTTAATTTTTTTTAGCTCTTTTGAAAACTTGACATTAGGATAAATAATTATTATTAAGAGTATAATTAGATTAACTATTTTAAAAAATTTTATCATTTTTTAAGCGTTAGATTTAATTTTGCAGCTCTTTTAATTACAAAATCATAAGCAGCCTGATATTCATTCGGGATATCACCTTCTAAAATTGCTTCTTTTACAGCTTCTTTCAAAACTCCAATTTCACGTGAAGGTTTCAAATCAAACATTTCCATAATTTCTTCACCGGAAATTGGCGGTTGAAAATTACGTACATGATCGCGTTCTTCGACTTCAACAATTTTCTTGCGAACGATTTCGAAGTTTTTGTGATATTTCTTGAATTTCGATGGATTTTTGGTCGTAATATCAGCTTCACACAATGTCATTAAATCTTCAACATCTTCTCCGGCATCAAAAACCAAACGACGAACCGCGCTGTCAGTTACAATATCCTGCGCCAAAACAATTGGACGCGAACTCATAACGACCATTTTTTGCACAAATTTCATTTTGTGATTTAATGGCATATGTAAACGTTCGAATATTTTCTTAGCCATTTTTCCACCTAGAAATTCATGTCCGTGAAAAGTCCAGCCTTGTTTTTTAGTAAAACGTTTTGTTGGTGCTTTTCCAATATCATGCAATAAAGCTGACCAACGTAACCAAACATCATCTGTATTTGGGCAAATATTATCGACAACTTCTAATGTGTGATAAAAGTTGTTTTTATGTGTATGACCTTCAATTTCTTCAACCTGATTCAAAGCGGTTAATTCAGGTAAAATAATATCTAAAAGTCCAGTTTGATATAAAAGTAAAAATCCGATAGAAGGTTTATCTGTCGAAAGGATTTTGTTTAATTCATCAACAATTCTTTCACCGGAAATGATCTTGATTCGATCTGCATTTTTGGTAATCGCATCAAGTGAGTTTTTCTCGATTTCAAAACCTAATTGATTCGCAAAACGAATTGCACGAAGCATTCGCAAAGGATCATCAGAATAAGTAATACTTGGATCTAAAGGAGTTTTGATGGTTTTATTTTCAAGATCAGTCAATCCGCCAAAAGGGTCAGATAGTTCTCCAAATGTTTTTTCATTCAACGATAATGCCAAAGCATTTATGGTGAAATCACGGCGATTTTGATCGTCTTCAAGAGTTCCGTTTTCAACAATTGGATTTCTGCTTTCAAAATTATAAGATTCTTTTCGGGCTCCAACAAATTCAATATCAGTATCTTCAAAACGCAACATTGCTGTTCCGTAAGTTTTGAAAACCTGAACTTTAGGTTTTTTAGGTAATAAATCAGAAACCTTAAGTGCCAATTCGATACCGCTACCAACTGCAACAACATCAATGTCTTTTTTAGAACCTCGGTTTAAAAGCAAATCACGAACAAAACCGCCAATTACATAACTGTCAACGTTTAATTCTTGAGATGCTTGCGAAATAATTTCGAAGATTTTATTTTGTAAAGCTGCTTTATAGTTTGTTTGTATAGCCACGAATTCACTAATTTTAAATAATACATTTCTATTCTTGAAGAGAATGAAACGTCTGCAAATTTACAACATAGAAAATGCCTATTATAATGTAAAGGAGACTTTTTTATAGAAATTCTTAATTTGTGATATCAATTTTTAATAAAATTATATTTAAATGAAGAAAAGCTCCAGCGGAGCAAAATATTTATAGTTTTTTTTATAGATTTTGATTAAAGCTCCATTGGAGTGATATCTTTTTTTTTGTTTTTCGAATAAAATATATAACCCCTCTGGGGTTTAAAAATATATCGATTATTGAATTCTATAAATATTTTGCTACGATAGAGCTTTTTTTTTGATATGTTGCTGTTATAACAATATCAAACAAATCAATTCCGATCTCTTATTTTTAAAAATTCAATTTGTATTTTTGAATTCTATAAAAACGCACACATGAAAATTGTTATATCGCCGGCGAAGTCTTTAAATTTCGAAAAAGAATTACCAACAACTCAATATACAGAACCAGCTTTTTTAAAAGAAGCACGCTTGGTTCATAAAGTTCTAAAACCTAAAAAACCTACTGAATTATCTGAATTAATGTCTATCTCAGATAAATTAGCTGATTTAAACTGGAAAAGAAATCAAGAATGGAAAACACCTTTTTCTCCAGAAAATGCACGTCCAGCAATTTATACTTTTGATGGAGATGTATACACAGGTTTAGACGCTTATACAATTCCTGTCGAAAAATTAGAAGTGCTGCAAAGCAAACTCCGAATTTTATCCGGACTTTACGGCATCTTGAAACCTCTTGATTTAATGCAGGCGTATCGTTTAGAAATGGGAACAAAATTGCCTGTTGGGGAATATAAAAATCTGCACGAATTCTGGAAACCAACAGTTACCAAAGCATTAAATAAAGAATTGGCAAAAGGGGAGTTGTTCGTAAATCTTGCCAGTAACGAATATTTTTCGGCTGTAGATGTAAAGGCTTTAAAAGTTCCTGTAATTACGCCGGACTTTAAAGATTACAAAGACGGAAAACTTAAAATGATCAGTTTCTTCGCTAAAAAAGCAAGAGGAATGATGGTTCGTTATATCATTGATACAAATGCTGAAACAATTGATGATTTAAAAGGTTTCAATTATGAAGGATATCAATTTGATTCGAATCTTTCTAAAGGAAATCATTTGGTGTTTACGAGATAGGTTTTTTTTGAAAAAGGTTCAAAGGTTCAAAGGTTCAAAGGGACAAAGGGACAAAGGTTCAGAGGTTTTTTTTAAGGTTCTGAGGTTCTATCCCGAAGCCTCGGGACTGAGGTACTAAGTTTTTTAGTAGAGATTCGGAGATTCGGGGCATATTGTAGGGAGGGATTTCAATCCCTTCAGATTAGAGATGTTACAAGGAAGATTTACATTTTCTTCAGGTTTGAAAATATTGTATTGGCGGAATTTTAATCCCTTCTGAGTCCAAAATATTGTAAGCGGGATTTCAATCCCTTCGGATTATCATAGATCATTATATTTCTAATTTTCATTCATAAAATAAAAAAGCCGAACTAAATAAATAGTTCGGCTTTTTCGTATTATAAATCAATTATTATTAATGCATTGCATCAGCAGGATTAATCTTGTTTTTTCCTTTTTTAATTAAAAGAATAATTGGTATACAACATAGGAACATAATTCCTAAGTACATAAAAATATCCATATAGGCCATTACTGTACTTTGTTTCATTACTGAATATTCCAGTGCCTGATAAGCTTTTTTCAGTGCAACATCGGCGCTATATCCTTTAGACATAAAAGCTCTTTGCATTCCTGCAATACGTTGCTGAACATCGAATTTTGCAGGATCTAAATTGGTCAATAAGTTTACTCTGTGTTCCTGACTTAAACGAGTGATAAAAGTGGTAATAATCGCAATACCAAATGAACCACCTAATTGTCTCATCATTCCCGTAAAAGCAGCTCCTTCACCAATGTGTTTTCCTTTTAAGGTCGAAAGCGAAAGTGTTGTAATAGGTACAAATAGCAATCCTAAACCAATTCCTCTTAAGATTAAAGGCCAGTACATATGTTCAACACCAGTATCCGGTGTCATACGAGTTTGCATCATAAAGGTAAAGAAGAAGAAAACTAAAAATCCAACTCCAACCATATATCCTTGCGGAACTCCTTTTTGAATCATATTACCTACAAATGGCATCATAATCGCCGTTGTAATCGAACCAGGAATCAATAATAATCCGGCATCTGTTGCTGTCCATCCTAAAATAGATTGCGTGTAGATTGGGATAATTAACGTCGATCCATAAAGACCAAAACCAAGAATGAAACACATTACAGTACCAATTCTTAAATTTCCATCTTTTAGAACACTTAAATTTACAATTGGATGTTTATAAGTAAGCTCTCTCCAAACAAATAAAATTAATCCAAGAACCGTAACAACACTTAGAGTTACAATAAGTGAATCATTAAACCAATCGTCTTGTTGTCCGTGTTCCAGAACGAATTGAAGTGATCCAATAAAAGCGGCTAATAATATAATTCCCCACCAGTCAACCTGATTTGCTTTTAATTTCTCACCATATTTTGGACTTCTTACAAAAGTTAGCGCCAAAATAGTTGCAATAATTCCCAATGGAATATTGATATAGAAAATATAAGGCCAAGAATAATTATCTACTAAATATCCTCCCAAAGGCGGACCTAAAGTTGGACCAACAATTACACCCATTCCGTAGATAGCTTGCGCCATACCACGTTTTGCTATTGGATAACTTTCGGTAATAATAGTTTGTGCAGTTACCAGTAATGCGCCACCGCCCATACCCTGAACAAACCTAAAAGCTACCAGTTCCCAAATATTACTGGCATTACCACATAAAAAGGAACAGACTGTAAATATGATGATCGAAGCCACAAAATAATTACGTCTACCAAATTGTTGTGATAGCCAACTCGTCATCGGAATTACAATAACATTCGCAATTGCGTATGCTGTAATTACCCAAGCCACATCAGTTAAAGTAGCACCAAGGCTACCTCGCATGTCTGTTAGAGCTACGTTTACAATCGTGGTATCTACAATTTCTAACAGTGCACAAAGTACTGCAGTAATCGTAATGATTACACGTCTATAACCGTATTCTACTAAATCGTCATCTGCTTGTACTGCTGTTGCCATATTTTATTTTAAATGTACATCTACATCAACATTCATTCCCGGACGTAATAATTTTACTTTTTCAGGATCGTTAGATTCATCTAAACTAATTTTTACTGGTAATCTTTGGATCGTTTTTACGAAGTTTCCAGTTGCATTATCAGGAGGTAATAATGAAAAACGAGATCCAGTTGCAGGAGAAAATGAAGTTACGATTCCTTTGAATTCGTAGTTTGGATATGCATCAACTTTTAAGCTTACTTTTTGTCCAACAATCATTTTGTTTAATTGTGTTTCTTTAAAGTTTGCAACAACCCAAGCTTCATTATTATTGATGATATAAAATAAAGATTGTCCTGGTTGAACTAATTGTCCTGGTTGAATATCTACTTTAGAAACCTGACCATCAATTGCAGCAGTAACTACAGTATAGCTAAGATTTAAATGTGCAACATCAAGCATTGTTTTTGCTTTTTTGATATTTGCAGCAGCAACTTCAGTTTGTTTATCAGAAGCTTTTGATTTAGATTCAATTACTGATTTTTGATAAGAACTTGCTCTTTGTTGTTGTTCTAAAACGCGAACTTGGTTTTCAGCTTCTTCTTTTGAAGATAAAGCCTGCTCATATTGTTGTTTTGTAATCGTATGAGTTTTATACAAATTGTTGTAACGGTTGTAATCGTTTGTAATTTGTCTTAATCTAATTTTAGCACTTTCGATAGAACCAGTTGCAGATTTCATTTGAGCATCAGAAACAGAAATACTTGCATTTGCGCTTCCAATATCAGCTTTTGCAGCTTCGTATTGACCTTCAGCACCTAATAAAGCAGCATTAGCTTCGTCGATTTTTAATTGGTAATCTCTTTTATCGATAGTAAATAAAGTATCTCCTTTTTTTACAAAGTCATTATCTTTTACGTATACCTTACTAATATATCCAGATACTCTAGGAATAATTGGATTCATTTTTTTCTCAATTTGAGCATCATCCGTTTCTTCGTGAGCTAAAGAGTGCATGTACTTTGTTATTCCGTAAGTTCCGCCCACTAAAACCAAAACGGTTAGTATAATGATGAATTTAGTATTTGTTTTTTTCTTTTCCATGAGAGCTATCGATTATATTTTAGAAAGATTGAATGATTGTGATAATTGTCCTGATACGGATAGTAATTCGTAATATTTTTGAATAATGGTTGCTTTAGATACAGCAGTATTAATTTTAGCACTTAGTTGTTCAACATCAGCTTCAACTAAGTCATTAGTATCTGCCAAACCGTTGTCAAACTTATCTTTTACAAGTCTGTAATTTTCAGATGCTTGTTGAAGTGCTTCATCATAAACAACACTTTGGTTAATAGCCAAGTCATAATCTTCAATAGATTTTTGAACCTCAACTTTAATACGGTCTGTCATTACAGCTTCTGTATTTTTAACCTCCAAAGCTCTGCTTTCAGCTTCTCTTACGTGAGCACTATTTTTGTAAATTCCAGAGATGTCATAAGTTAAACCTAACCCAAAGTTCATCGCATATTTTACAGTAATAATGTCTTTAAGATCTAAAGCAGTATAACCACCAAGTAATGCTAAAGTAGGATAATAAGCAGCTTTTGCAACTCTAATATTTGCTTCTGAAGCTTTTTGTTGGAAACGAATAGCCTCTAAATCTTTTCTATTTTGCAAAGCTAAAGCGTCAGATGTTGGTGCATTGCTGGTTTTCAAATTAAAGAAATCCTCTTCATTAACCTGAAGTTTTGTACTTGGATCCAACTTTAATAAAGTAGTCAGATAGAAGTTGATATTATTTAAGTTATTAGTAGCTTCATCAATAGATAATTGCGTTTTTGAAACTAATAATTGTGATTTCAATAAATCATTTCTTGGGATAATTCCGTTTTTCTCTAATTCTGTAAAATCAGTAACACGTTGTTTAGCGCTTTTTTGATTTTCATTTAAAACATCCAAAGTTTTTTGAGCTTTGTATAACGCAGTATAATACGTAATTACTCTTAAAGCTACGTCTTCTTTAGTTTTAGATGCATTTGCACTTTCAGCTTCATATAAGTTATCATAAGCTTCAATGCTATTTTGGATTTTAAATCCTGCAAAAAGAGGCAAGCTTAAATTTGCCATACCAAGCATTGCTCTGTCAGGAGATGCAAGAGATGCATTTTCTCCCTGATTTGGCATATCAATAGATGCTTTTGTAAGGCGTTGATATTGTCCGGAAACCTTAATATCAGGATATTGATTGTTTTTTACCGATTGTAATTCGTACTTTTTTGTGTTTACCTTAGTGCTGGCAAGCGTAACTTCGTTACTTTTTTCCCAGGCCAATTTAACGGCTTCGTCTAAGGTTAAACTTGTTTTTTCTTGTGCTTCTACTGAAGATATTCCGATAAAGAAAACTCCAAAGAGCATTAATTGACTAATTTTCATAAACAAGTAGCGCTTTTATAGTTTGTTGAATGTGCTTTGTAAGACTGGTTTTAATGTAATTGTTAAACATTTCTTCTGTTTTTAAATCCAATAATTCTTCGAAGAAAGATCGATTCATATGAAAATGAAAAAAAGTTCCAATAATCGTAGGCGTGATAAGTGGAATTATAATATCCTTTCTAAAAACACCTTTTTCCTGACCTTGAGTAATAATGCTCTCAAGCGATTTTAGATTTCCTTTTTTTAATTCCGTAAAAGCAATCATGCTTTTTTCTCTCTTTTTAGCATTAAGCTCAAAATGTAAGACTCTGTAAATCCCTTTGTTAAGGCAGATTCTATTAACGTAAATTTCGATTAATTTATTGACTTTTTCTACAGGTTCTAGATTTTCTTGCAATAAATTTTCTAGTTGTAGTTTTAAATCAGAAGTTTTGTAAAGAATTAAAGCCTCAAGAAGTCTTTCTTTTGAACCAAAGTAATACGAAACCATGGCAATATTGATCTTGGCATGTTTTGAGATATCCCGTATCGATGTTCCTTCAAATCCTTTTTCAGAAAATAGCGTTTCCGCAACTTCAAGAATCTGAATTTTTTTATCGTTTAATTCGATGTTTGACATGGTATTGTTTCTAATCGGGTACAAAATTAAACAAGTGTTTAAATTAAACAGTCGTTTAATTTTGTTTTAACATAATATTAACATAAAATAGTTTCGGTGTTTTATGTTAAAATTGTTGCTTTTAGAAAATTATGTAGTGAAAGATTACTGCCCTATATTGCGAACATTTGTAAAAACTTGTCGGAATAATTCATATAGTAATTTTCCTTTTTCAACATCAAGCGTTAAGGTAGTTGCAATTCCAATAATTGTAGATATTACCAAGCTTTTCCAATCAAATTTATTAAGTTTATTGGAAGATTCTATTAGATAGTCTAATCTTTCATTTACAAGGATTTGTTCTGATTCAATGGTGTTGAACTTTTTATTGATTAATAATTTTAATTCATTAATTGCCATTGAAACTTGCTTTCTTTCTGATTCTGTAAAATTTGATTTATCATTAAAGTCAATTTCATTAAAATTTAGAGAAGTATTACCGTTCTTATATTCTGACCATAAATCTGGTTCGAATTCATCTGATTCAAATTCTTTAATATCATTTATAATCCAAATGTTAAACATTTCAAGAACTGACTCAAAAGAGGTCCAACCTTGTGGAGGAAAAAGCTCGGAGACAGGAAACTCAGGTGCATATCTTACAAAGCAATAATCAAATTCGTCATAACTTTCGGCAGAATTTCGCACGATAAAATAGAATGGGGTATTTTTATAAAAAATTGTTGTTTTTGCTTCTGTAGTATCATCAAGCGTGAAATCATATGGAGAATAACCTTTTTCAGTGATCAGATTAAATAATTGATTTTTGTGTTTTTTTCTCATAATTTATATGTTTGCAATTGATGCTCTGTTATGAACGAATGTAATAAAAATAGATACAATAAAAAAAAGTTATCTAAAGTCTAGATAGCTTTTTTTTATTGCATTTTATATAAATATTATCTAATCTCCCCAACAAATTCACTAATTTTTCCAGAAGCATTTTCGCTTAAATGTTTGATAAAAGCACTTCCAATAATGGCACCTTTTGCAAATTTGGTTGCCTGATTAAAAGTTTCTTTATTCGAAATTCCGAAACCTACAATTTGTGGGTTTTTCAGATTCATGTTTGCAATTCTTTCGAAATAACTTTCCTGAGTATTTCCAAAGCCAGATTGAGAACCCGTAACACTTGCAGAACTTACCATATAAATGAATCCGTTTGAAACGCTGTCGATAAAACGAATACGTTCGTCAGAAGTTTGTGGCGTAATCAGGAATACATTTATTAAACCATATTTTTCGAAAATCGCTTTGTATTCGTCTGCATAAACATCAACTGGTAAATCAGGAATAATTAATCCGTCGATACCAATTTCGGCGCATTTTTTACAGAATGCTTCAACTCCGTATTGTAACACTGGATTGAAATATCCCATAATAATCAACGGAATCTTTACGCTTTCGCGGATGTTCTTCAGCTGATCAAAAAGAATTTGAGTTGTCATTCCGTTATGAAGCGCTTGTGTAGAACTTGCCTGAATAGTTGGTCCATCGGCCAAAGGATCACTAAAAGGCAAACCAATTTCGATTAAATCAACACCATTTTTTTCTAAATCCTGAATGATTTGAACCGTATCATTCAAATTAGGATATCCAGCCGAAAAATAAATCGAAAGTATCTTTTTATCTTCTTGTAATTTTTGAGTTATTCTGTTCATCATTTTTATTTTTATCCTAACATGTTTTTAAAATCTGTTAGGTATTTTATTTTTAAGTAATTTATTTATACCTACAAGGTGTTGGAAACCTTGCAGGAATCTTTGCTAATCGATAATAATTTTACTTGTCCAATTATCATTTTGACTTTCAATCAGTAATAATCCGGAATCTGAATCATTCATTTGAGCAACCAATTCGCCTTTGTTATTCCAGAAAGCACTTTGCCCTGCCGAAGGAGATCCCCACGATTCACCACTGAAATTCGACATCAAAACATTCATTTCATGTTTTTGTGCATAACTCTGTAAATCTCTGTAAGCATTCGGAATTCCGTTTGGTGAAAAGAAAATACTGGCAATATAAATATTGGTTTCTCTTTTGCGGGCATTTTCAGGATGCAACGGATTGTCAATATCAGCACAAATGGCAAACGAAATTTTTTGATTTTCAATTGTCAACATCGGATTATAATCGAATGAAGATTGGAAAAACTCGTCTTCACCTTCATGCAAAAATTGCTTGGTATAGATTTGAACGGAATTATCAGGAGAAATTATAAATTCCCCAATAAACAATTCTGAATCTACTTGAATTGGTGCGCCGGCAACAATAATGATATTATTTTCTACTGCTAGTTTTTTTAAATGATCCAATCTTGAATCGTCTTTTTTGAAAGCTAGTTTTTGGGCATATTCTCTTTCATAACCGGTAATCGACAATTCAGGAAATGCAATTAGTTGTGCTCCATTTTGTATCGCCAAATCGATAAAATGATAATGATCTAATAAATTAGCTTCGATATCTCCACGTTTTGGTTTTGTTTGTGCTGCTGCTAAAATCATTTTGAGTTTTATTTATTTTCTATATAAACCCAGGCAACTGTTCCGGATTTCAACTCGACCTGAACTCTTTTATAAGCATTAGATTCGAATATATCAACTTTGGCTAAATCCGAAGCCGAAATATTAAAAGCAACACCGTGAATTGGGTCTGAAGAATCTGCGCTTGGTACCGCTACAACGTAATCTGCCATTCCAAATTCTTCTTCGATTTGGAGACTTTTTAGTTTGTAACCCAATAGCTGATCAGGAGTTCCGGTTAGAACTTTATTAAAAATCTGCATTTGAATTTGTTTCGACCTTAATGTTCCGTAAGAGAATAATTTTTCCATAATTACTATTTTTCTCGTTATTTGTTTTTTGCGTTAGGGATTACTTCACGTCACCTTATTTTTTAATGGAGTTCAGTGAACTTCGTTTGAGGCGGTATCTCCCGATTTAGAAAAACAAGGCTTTTTAGCCGTAGTTTTTGTTAATAGGGAATTTAGCCGAAAGCCCGACCACCTTTTTCGGTGGTAACGCCCAAATTACGATTTATATTACAATTTAAAATAATCAATATAATTGTCTAAATCTTTATCGCCACGTCCAGAAAGACTTATAACCACAATATCTGTTGGTTTAAATTTCTTTTGATCTAAAACCGCAAAAGCATGCGCACTTTCGATAGCCGGGATAATTCCTTCTAGTTTTGTCAATTGTAAACCTGCATTCATGGCATCATCATCAGTCACAGAGAAAAATTCGCCACGACCAGTTTGCGCCAAATGTGCATGCATTGGTCCAACTCCGGGATAATCTAAACCTGCAGAAATCGAATATGGCTCTGTAATTTGTCCGTCAGGAGTTTGCATTAAAAGGGTTTTACAACCGTGAATAACACCAACTTTTCCTAATTTACTTGTTGCTGCACTATGACCACTATCAACGCCTTTTCCGGCTGCTTCTACGGCAATAATTCCAACTTCTGGCTCGTGCAAAAAGTGGTAATAAGTTCCTGCAGCATTACTTCCACCACCAATACAAGCGACAACATAATCAGGATTTTCACGTCCTTCTTTTTCTTTTAACTGCCATTTAATTTCTTCGGAAATTATGCTTTGAAAACGTGTTACCATATCCGGATAAGGATGCGGTCCAATCGCAGATCCAATAATATAATGTGTATCAACCGGATTATTAATCCAGTCTCTAATTGCTTCGTTTGTAGCATCTTTTAAAGTTCTTGAACCCGAAAGTGCGGGACGAACCTCAGCGCCCAACATTTTCATACGAGCTACGTTTGGTGCCTGACGCGCAATGTCGATTTCGCCCATATACACGATACATTCCAATCCCATAAGTGCGCAAACTGTTGCAGTTGCGACACCGTGTTGACCAGCTCCGGTTTCGGCAATAATTCGTTTTTTACCTAAACGTTTTGCTACCAATATTTGCCCAATAGTATTGTTTACTTTGTGAGCTCCGGTATGGTTTAAATCTTCTCTTTTTAAGTAGATTTTGGTATTGTATTTATCAGATAAACGCTTTGCAAAATATAGCGGACTTGGGCGTCCAACGTAATCTTTTAACAATTGGTCAAATTCTGCTTTAAAATCTGGTTCGCTTGTTATTTTTAAATAGTTTTGACGTAATTCTTCTACATTTGGATATAACATTTCAGGAATGTAAGCTCCTCCAAATTCTCCGTAATATCCTTTTTCGTTAACGTTAAAATTCATTTTATTCCAATTTTAAAAGTTGGCAACATCAAATTTGCGTTTGAAATTGCTAAATAGATTTTTGTTTTTTAGCCCAGGTTCGATTTCAAATTTACTATTTATATCGACAGCATAAATAGGAAGATTTGTTTTTGAAATCTCTTCGATAGCTTTTAATTCGTTGATTCCGATTCCGCCGCTTAAAAAGAAGGGTTTGTCAGACTTGTATTTTTTTAGTATCGTCCAGTCAAATGTGGTTCCGTTTCCGCCGGGTAATTTTCCTTTGGTGTCAAACATAAAGAAATCACAAACCGATTCGAATGGTTTTATAACTTCGAAATCAAAATTTTCATCGGCAGAAAATACTTTGATGATTTCGATTTTCTTTGGCAATTGTTTTTTTAATTCTGATAAAAATTCAACAGATTCATTTCCGTGTAATTGAACAGCTTGTAAGTTGTGTTTTGCAACTTTTTCCAGAATTTCTTCCTGACTTTGATTTACAAAAACACCTACTTTTTTGATTGTTCCGATTAATTCCGGAATTGTTCCGTTAAAATATCGAGCGGATTTTTCCCAGAAAATAAATCCCATATAATCGGGTAGGAGTGCGCCTACTTCGAGGATATTATCAGGATATTTCATGCCGCATATTTTGAGTTTCATTGTATTGTGTTTTTTTAGCTTGCGTGTTTTTAACCGCAAAGGCGCTAAGTTTTTTTATTTTGATTGGGCTTATAAACGCTAAGTTCGCAAAGCTTTGTGTTTTAATTTGCCGCGAAGGCTCTAAGACACAAAGTTTTTTATTAATTTTTATTCGTGCTAATTTGTGAAATTTGTGTTTACTATAAGCTTTTAATAAATTCTGTTGCGGCTTTTCCGGCGTTGTCTGTTTTCATGAAGTTTTCTCCAATTAAAAAGCCGCTGTAACCGTAAGGTCTAAGTTCAGAAATAGCTTCGATGGATGAAATTCCGCTTTCTGAAACTTTTACAAAATCATCCGGAATTTGCGATGCCAATTGTTTACTGAAATCTAAACTTACTTCGAAGGTTTTTAGATTTCGATTGTTTACACCAATCATGTCTAGAGTTGGCATAATCGATTTTTCTAATTCTTCCTGATTGTGAACTTCTAACAAAACTTCTAATCCTAATTTCTTTGCAAATTCAGATAATGACTTGATTTCTTCGCGAGTTAGAACCGCTGCAATTAGTAAAATCAAATCGGCACCAAAAGCTTTGGCTTCCAAAATTTGATATTCGTCAACAATAAATTCTTTTCGCAATAGCGGAATATTTACTGAAGCTCTAGCCAAAAGTAAATCGTCAAGTGAACCTCCAAAATATTTTCCATCGGTTAAAACAGAAATTCCGCAAGCGCCTGCATTTTCATAGCCTTTAACTACTTCTTCAACAGTAAAACTATGATTGATTACTGATTTTGAAGGAGAACGACGTTTGTGTTCTGCAATAATTCCAGTTGAGCTTGTTCTTAGTTTTTGACTTAAAGAAATGGTTTCTCTTCCAAAAAATACTGAACTTTCCAATTGCGAAACCGGAATGATCGATTTTTTAAGAACGACTTCTCTTTGTTTGTCAAATATTATTTTATCTAAAATATTCATTTTTAAGGTGCTAAGTTTCTAAGGTACTGAGGTACTAAGTTTTTAATTTTAAAGAGATAACTCTTGTAGTTTTTTGAGTGCTTTTAATCCATTTCCAGAGAATAAGCTTTCTTTTGCTATTTCGAATCCTTCCAGCGGAGAACATTTTGTAACCGTTGCGATTGCCATTGCAGCATTTGCGCAAACCACATTATTTTGTGCTTCGTTTCCTTTTCCTGATAGAATATTGATAAACATATCAGCCGATTCTTCGATGGTTTTTCCGCCTTCGATTTCGCTTTGAGATAAAAGACGAACGCCAAAATCTTCCGGTTTCAACATTCCTTCCATGTGTGATGTAATCGTTTTGGTTGGACCTGTTAAAGAGATTTCGTCATATCCGTCAAGCGAATGTAAAATCGTGAAATTGATATCCGTATTTTGATATAAATAAGCATACATTCTCGCCAATTCAAGATTGAAAACTCCAACCAATTGATTTTGTGGAAATGATGGATTTACCATTGGTCCCAACATATTAAAGAATGTTTTTACTGCTAATTCTTTACGAATTGGTCCAACGTTTTTCATCGCCGGGTGAAATAGGGGAGCGTGCAAAACGCAAATTCCGGCTTTGTCAATACAATTTTCTAAAAACGAAGGATCATTGCTGAATTTGATTCCCATTTTTTCCATTACGTTACTCGATCCTGAAATCGAAGAAACACCGTAATTTCCGTGTTTGGCTACTTTTATTCCTGCTCCAGCCGAAATAAATGATGCTAAAGTCGAGATATTGAAAGTGTCTTTTCCATCACCGCCGGTTCCGCATAAATCGATAGTATTGTAAGCTGATAAATCTACACGAATGCATAAATCTAATAAAGCTTCGCGAAACCCCGAAAGTTCTTCAATTGTAATACTTCGCATCATAAATACGGTCAAAAATGCCGAAATCTGACTTGGATTATATTGTCCGCTTGAAATATTAATCAATACATCTTTGGCTTCTTCTTTTGAAAGCACTTCGTGGTTGATTAATTTATTTAGTATATTTTTCATTTGTTTTATTCTAAGGTTCTGAGTTGCTGAGACTCTAAGTTGCTAAGATTGTAAACTGCGACTGTTTACTTTTTTAATGTTCATTTCCCTGATAAATCCACATTGGTTCTGTTTTTCCGGCTCTTTCAAATCCGTTTTTCTTATAGAAATCAACAGATCTTCCGTCGGCGGTTAACATTTGCATATGAAAGTGACGGTATTTCTCCTGCATTTTATCCATAATCAATTTTCCAATTCCTTTTCCCTGATATTCCGGAAGCACCAATAAATGTGGATAATAAACCGTTAAGAATCCATCAGAAATCGCATTGCCAAGACCGACTAATTTCTTATCTTCCCAAGCGGTGATTAAAGTTTCTGAATTCAAAAGACCGTTATATAATTCGTTTGGTTTATTGGCTGAACTCCATTCGTTTGCTTTGTATAAAACCAATATGTCTTCAAGATTGATTTCTTTAGTTTCTGAAATAGTTATCATTTTTAAGGTTCTAAGTTGCTAAGATTCTGAGTTGCTAAGGTTTTTTCTGAGACTGAATACTATAACTGTAAACTAGCTATTGATCCAATTTTCTAAAATCAATTTTCCTTTTGGCGTAAGCACACTTTCCGGATGAAACTGAACGCCTCTTACATCAAAAGTTTTGTGTCTTAGTGACATAATTTGCCCGTTTTCGTCAATTGAAGTCGCTTCAAGAACATCTGGCAAATTGGCATCAACAACCCAAGAATGGTAACGTCCAACTTCGAATTCATTGCCTAAACCTTCGAACAAAATCTCATCTGAAACTACAGTTTTTACATTCGTTGCAACTCCGTGATATACTTTATCAAGATTTGAAAGCGTTCCTCCAAAAACTTCTCCAATCGCTTGTTGTCCTAAACAAACCCCTAGAATGCTTTTTGTTGGTGCATATTTTGCTATTACAGCTTTTAATAAACCTGCTTCATCCGGAATTCCAGGACCTGGAGAAAGTAATATTTTATCGAAAGAAGCGATTTCGTCAATATCAAATTCGTCGTTTCTATAAACTGTAACTTCGCAATTTAAATCCTCTAAATAGTGCACTAAATTATAAGTGAAACTATCGTAATTGTCTATAACTAATATTTTTTTCATTGTGTTTTTTTGTTTCAGGTTTCAGGTTTTCTTTGTTTCACGTTTCAGATTCCAACAACTTGAAACGTGAAACAAAGAAAACTTGAAACTAAATTTTATTTTTCTCGAACGTATTTTTCTGTAATAATTCGGTCGATTCCTAATTTTTCTACTTTTTCGATTCCCTTTTGAGTTAGAGTATCATTTTTAATTTTTACTACAAACTCAAATTTTCCATTTTCCCATTGACGATTGTTGAAGAATTCCAGATTCTCAGTATAAACACTGTCTTTCAAAGTATATTTTCCGCCTCCGCCAAAGAAAACTGCTGCACTGTCTTTTCCGTTATTCAAATCATGGTTGAAAAAAGCAAAATGAGTATCATTTATAATTTTAATCATTTTTGTCTTTGGGTTGAAAGTCGAGAATGTTGAATCTTTTTCTGTCGTTTCTGCTGATATCAGACGCCAGGTTCCTGTTAACGGAAGTGCGTTTGATTCTTTCTTAGATTCACATGATATTAAAAGAACGAAAGCGAAAGCAATAACAATTAAATTTTTCATAGGGTTTTATGGTTTTTAGTTTTTATGGTTTGTTTTGTTTCAGGTTTCAAGTTTCACGTTCCAACAACTTGAAACCTGAAACTAAAAAACTTGAAACTAAATTTTCTCCGCCATTTCAAGCGCTGTATTCAATGCTCTTAATTTATTGTAAACTTCCTGCATTTCGCTTTCTTCATCAGAACTTGCTACGATTCCTGCTCCGGCCTGACAATGTAATTGATGATTTTTACTCAGGAAAGTTCGAATCATAATTGCGTGATTAAAGTTTCCTTCAAAATCCATGAAGCCAATTGCGCCACCGTAGAAATTACGATTTGTTTTTTCATAATCTTCAATCAATTGCATCGCTCTGTGTTTTGGTGCGCCGCTCAAAGTTCCAGCTGGAAAAGTATCTGCAACAACTTGCATTGTTGTAGCTTTTTCATGTAAATGACCTGTAACTTTTGAAACTAAGTGAATTACGTGAGAGAAAAACTGAACTTCTCTGTATTTTTCCACATTCACATCGTGTCCGTTTCTGCTTAAATCATTTCTGGCTAAGTCAACTAACATAACGTGTTCGCTGTTTTCTTTTTTATCCTCCGAAAGTTCTTTGGCTAAAACCGCATCGCGTTCGTCATTTCCGGTTCTTTTGAAGGTTCCTGCGATTGGATGAATTTCTGCTTTTCTGTTTTTTACGATAATTTGTGCTTCGGGCGAAGACCCAAATATTTTGAAATCTCCATAGTCAAAAAAGAATAAATAAGGAGATGGATTAATGCTTCTTAAAGCACGGTAAACATTAAATTCGTCGCCTTTGAAACCTTGTGTAAAACGACGTGATAAAACCAATTGAAATACGTCTCCGCGGAAACAGTGTTTTTTGGCTAAAGCCACATTGTGTTTAAATTCTTCATCGGTTAAGTTTGAGAAACCTTCGCCTTCTTTGGTAAATTTATATGAAGCAATATTTCTTGATTGTAATAATTGTTCAATTTCCGAGATATTGTTTTTTCCGTCAACACTATGACAGAAAATGTAAGCTTCGTTTTTAAAGTGATTAATCGCAATGATGTTTTGATAAACCGCATAAAAAACATCTGGAATTAAAGTTGCGCTGTCTTTTTTTGCAATCGAAACTTTTTCGAAATAACGAACAGCATCATAAGAAATGTATCCAAATAAACCATTATTGATGAATTTAAAGTCATTTTTCTCCGATTTAAACTGACTTGAAAACTCCTGAATTACTTCGGGAATATTTGTGTTTGCATCAATAGCAATTTGTTCTGTTGTTCCGTCAGGAAAAGTTTTTGATATTATTTCGTTTTCGATTTTGATTGTCGCAATCGGGTTGCAGCAAACGTAAGAGAAACTGTTGTCATTTCCGTGATAATCACTACTTTCCAGTAATAAACTATTTGGGAATTTATCTCTTATTTTAAAATATATACTTACTGGCGTAATCGTATCTGCCAGAATTTGTTTGTAGTTTGTGTTGAGTATAAAAGGTTTCAAAGTATGTTGTTTTTAATTTTTAATTATGTTTTCGCTTGAATTTGGACCAAAAAAAAAGGCTTGTCGTGATGACAAGCCTTTTTATATTTATAGTTTTACAATACCATAGGAAGCTTTGTTCACGACGTTTGACGTAAATTCTTCCACCACCAAGTATTGTTCATTAATGTTTTCATATCTGCAAAAGTTGTTTTTTACTTTTCTTTTGATGTGACAAATATATAAATGTAATTTGAATTAGAATACATAAAATTTAAAAAAAACTTTTCTAAATCCTAAAATTTGTTAAATTTCAAATAACAAGTCGTTTTTAATCCTTTAATTTCCAATTGCAAGTGTATTGTTTTGGTTGATTCTAAAGTCTGGATTTCCTTTGATATTTGGCGTTGCAAACAATTCAATATTTTTCATTGTAGTATAATCTATCAATAATGCAGGATCGCCATAATATTTTTGAATTGCTGGATTTCCGCCACTTGCTTCACTTGTAATTCCTCCGTTGCAATTGTTAACGATTAGATTTTTGAATGTTATTTTAGATAAATTCGCTTGTCCGTCTCCAATATTTGATTCTAATATAACAAAAGGAGTAAAGCCTGAAATTATACTATTTGTTAAATTAAAGAAAGTGTTTTCTCTAATATGAACAGATTCCCTCACAAGCCCTTGATTGTTCTCTTCTAAATTTACCAAAGTAATGTTACTTGCATTAATTTTGGTTAATTTTTTAGTCATATCGGTATTTTCAATTTTATCATATGAATCAACTTCAAAACATCTTGAACCCGAAACATCTGATGAAAATGGGTGACGAATTGCAATACTGTTGCTTATATTACATTGAACTCCTTGTGTAAAATCGAAATCATCATCTGTAGTTCTATAAGAAACTAAGTTATTCATAACTAGATCTCCACCATAACTTTCGAAAGAATCATCATTTGAAAAACTAATTTGGATATTGCTCAAAACTGTTTTTCTTCCAACTCCGGCTAACGAAAGTCCGTTAAGTTCTTTTAGTGAGCTTAATTTTCTTCCGGCATATTCAATTCTCACATATTTTAAAATTCCTGAATTATCTTCGGCATCCTGACCTCCGTAGTGATTTAGCATTGGTTCCAAATCAAAAGGAAGAATGTGAATACCACCAATTGTATTTATTGGCGCTTTACCTAAAATGATGATTCCACCCCAGTCACCAGGTCTTCTTTCTGTAATTTCTTTGTTTGAAGTAAAAACGATTGGATCTGTTTCAAGACCTTCTGCTACAATTTTTGCTCCGTTTGTAATTACAAGCGTTCCGCAGGTTTTATCGTCTCCGCGAATAATAGTTCCCGGTTCTATTGTCAAAACGGCGTTATTAGTAACATATACTACACCAACTAATTGATAAGTATTTCGTTTTGTTAACCTCATATCTTTGTCAATAGTTCCAGCAATTATGTTTGTAGCTTCGCTATATTCTGTATTTGCAGGTTTAAAATTAGTCCAATTATTCATCCAGTTTGAGCTGCCAATAATTCCTTTTGGTTGTTGTTGTGCTTGTAGACAAAAAGTGCTCAGTAAAGTGATAATAGCAATACGTATTTTTGTTTTCATAACGATGATTTTGATTCTATTTTTCGGATTTTTTTAATCAGTCCAAAAGTAGAAGCCCAATGTTAATCAATGTCCTGTCTGTTATTACGAAAGTGTTATCTAAATATTAAGAATGTTATTTTTTTGAAAATAATGTAAAAAGAAACCCCAATAGTTTTGAACCATTGGGGTTTTTCTTATAATATTAAGAATTCTACTGTTTAAAATATTAGAATTTTAAAGCTACAGTTAATTCGAAATCGTCATTGATAGTTTTGTCTCCTAAGTTTTCGAAGAAGTTACCAGAGTTGTATTTGATATCATATTTAGTTCTGTCAACTTTGAAAGCAGTAGTTGCAGTGTTTCCAGCTACAGTGATGTCAAAAGTTACCGGTTTAGTGATTCCTTTGATAGTTAAATCAGCAGTTACAGTATAAACGTCAGTTGCTTTAGCTCCGATAGTTTTGAAAACTAATTTTGCAGTTGGGAATTTGTCAGTTCCAAAGAAATCGTCAGCTTTTAAGTGACCATTCAATTTTCCTTGGTATTCTCCAGTTAAATCAGTAGAAGTTAATGAAGTCATATCAACAGTGAAAGAACCACCAGATAATTTTTTTCCTTTGAAAACTACAGCTCCTTCTTTGAAGTTTACAGTTCCAGAGTGCTCTCCAGTTACTTTTTTACCTACCCATTTAATAGTAGATGCTTTTACGTCGATTTTTTTAGTTTGAGCATTTACTGAGATACTAGCCGCTGCTACGAATAATGCTATTGCAATTGTTTTTAAATTTTTCATGTTGTTAAAATTGATTGTGGATTAATAATAATTATATAGTGATAAATAAATTCTCGTGTGATTTTCTAACTTTTTTGTAATGTTGAGATTCGTCCTCATCATGTCTGTAACCTACAGTTGCAATAACAGAAGCGTTTAGACCTAATTTGTCAAAACCTAAGATTTCGTTGAATGCAGCAGGATTGAAACCTTCCATTGGAGTTGCATCGATTTTTAATTCAGCAGCAGCAGCCAATAAAGTACCTAAAGCAATATAAGTTTGTTTTGCAGTCCAGATGTTTTTAGCCTCTTGAGATAAGTTAGCGATAGTACCTTTCATCATGTCAGCAAATCCACCCAAAGCATCAACAGGAACACCTCTTGTTTCGCTAATATCTTGAATGTAAGCATCTACAGATTCAGCTCCAGCGTTTAAGTCATTAGCAAAAATGAATAATTGAGAAGCATCTGTAATTTGAGTTTGTCCGTAACCAGCAGCTTTTAATTGCTCTCTGATTTCTGGATTCTCAACAATAATAACCTTGTAAGGTTGTAATCCGTATGAAGAAGCACTTAATCTAACAGCTTCTTTTAAAGTATTTAAATCCTCTGCAGATATTTTTTTGGTAGCATCAAATTTTTTCGTTGCATATCTCCAGTTTAAATTTTCTAATAATGTACTCATAATTTAAATTTATTTATTGGTTCTGTATTTTTCTAATAACTGATTTAATAATTCTAATTCTTCTTTACTTATATTCTCGGCGAACAAACGTTCGTGTTCATCTACTTTCGGGTCTAATTCTTTTAAAACATCCAATCCTTTTTGAGTGATTAGAACTTCAATTTTTCGTCGATTTCCCGGGCAAACATTTCGAGTTACAAAATCCTTCAGTAATAATTTGTCTACCAATCGGGTTGTGTTACTTGTTTTTGCCAGCATACGTTCCTGTATTACACACATATTAGCAGGATTTCCTTTTTGTCCTCTTAGTATACGTAACACATTATATTGTTCTCCGGATAAATCATACGGTTTTATCAACTCGTTGAAATGATCCTGAATCACATTTTGCGTGTACATGATATTCAGAATAACTTTTTTCGCATTATCCATCTTAACTGTACTTTTTATAACCTCTTCAATTGTCATAGTTGTAAGTGTATAATTTGTATGTACAAATGTATAACTTTTAATAGTTGTATATACAAATGTCATGTTAATTTTTTGTTAATTGAAATAACGATAAAAATACTAACCTGACAAAGTCTATATAATTAGTATAAAAATAATATTTATTTTTTAAAAGTCCCGAATTATCTTTATTAAAGTTTTTAAAGATTTGATAAAGATACACTTAAGTTTTTGTAGCTTAAAGAAATTGGTTTTAAAAGAATGTAAAATTTTATCATCAGGGCGTGCCACCATCCTGACATGAGGGCAAACTTACTTTGCGCATATACGCCCTCTTATCAGGATGCTGTCGGGCTATCCACGCTACTTCGGTAGCCAGCTTCTATCCCTCACGCGAACCAAATCTCATTAAATTAAGTTTTTTTAAGATAATTTGATTTAGATTTTGTTGCATAGAAACGTTATTTTTTGAGTACTAAATTTATTGAATAGCCTCCTGCTAAAGCTGGAGCCAATTAAAAAAAACTTTGCGGCTTTGAGACTTTGCGAGATTAATTTTATTTCTAAAAGTTTAACTTAATGACATTGCACGCGAGCCCACAATATGTAAAATCTTAATTAAGCACCAGATAAAGTGCAGCCGCTAAACCAGAACCAAGAATTGGACCAAGAACTGGAATCCAGGCATAAGTCCAATTACTGCTTCCTTTTATAGGTAAAATAGCGTGCATGATTCTCGGACCTAAATCTCTTGCCGGATTTATGGCATAACCCGTAGTTCCGCCCAAAGACAAACCAATTACCCACACAACGATTGCTACCGGAAGAGCTCCAATAGTTCCTAAACCAATTGTTGCCGTACTATCTGTTGCGATTTGCAAAGTTGGTCCGGCGATATAAAAAATGGAAAAAATTAAAACGAAAGTTGCAATTACTTCGCTAATTAAATTTGATATATTGTTCTTGATTGCCGGCGATGTAGAGAAACAAGCAAGTTTTGCGCCTTCATCTTCTGTTGCGGCAAAATGATCTTTATGAGATAACCACACTAAAAAAGCGCCTGACATTGATCCAATCATTTGGGCAAAAATATAAGACGGAACTAAACTCCAATTAAATTTCCCAATCAAGGCTAAACCAAGCGTAACAATAGGATTTAAATGTGCACCGCTAATTGGGCCGGCAATAGTCACGCCCACAAAAACGGCAAATGCCCAAGCTGTTGTAATAACAATCCAACCTGAATTGTTTCCTTTAGTGTCTTTAAGTACGACGTTTGCAACAACGCCATTCCCTAATAGAATCATTATCATTGTACCCAGAATTTCGGCTATAAATGGAGTCATGTCTTGATGTTTTGTTAATTGCTAAAATCTATTCTTCAATCCAATTAGATGCTCGGCCAACGGCTCTGTCCCAATTTTTGACAAGTTTATTTACTTTTACCTGATCCATTTTAGGAGAAAATACTTTGTCAATAGACCATTGTTCTTTAAGATCGTCTAAGCTTGACCAATAACCCACAGCAAGTCCTGCCAAATATGCGGCGCCTAAAGCTGTAGTTTCTAATGTAGTAGGTCTTGTAACATCAGACCCAAATATATCCGATTGAAATTGCATTAATAAATTATTTCCCGCAGCGCCACCGTCTACTCTTAATTCTATGCCTTTATTTCCAAAATCAGCTTCCATGGCTTTCAGCAAGTCGTTTACCTGATAAGCGATTCCTTCTAAAGTTGCTCTCGCAATATGTGCATTTGTTGTACCTCTCGTGATTCCTACGATTGCGCCTCTTGCATATTGATCCCAATATGGTGCTCCTAATCCGGTTAAAGCAGGAACAAAATACACTCCGCCATTATCTGGAACGCTCGCAGCGAGAGTTTCGATTTCGTCAGATGAGTTGATTATTTTGGCACCGTCTCTTAACCATTGTACTGCTGCGCCGCCAACAAAAACACTTCCTTCTAAAGCATAAGTCGTTTTTCCGTTGATTTTCCAGGCAATTGTCGTCAATAAGTTGTTTGTAGAAAAAATAGGTTTTTCACCCGTATTCATCAACATAAAGCAACCAGTTCCATAAGTATTTTTAACCATTCCTGAATTGGTACACAACTGACCAAAAAGTGCAGCTTGCTGATCTCCCGCAACTCCGCTAATTGGAATTTTTGTCGAAAATAGAGTAGTGCTCGTTTCGCCATAAATAGCACTGCTTTCTTTTACTTCAGGCAACATCGCACGCGGAATATCAAATAATGCTAATAATTCATCGTCCCAATCTAAAGTATTAATGTTGAATAATAAAGTTCTGCTGGCATTAGAAACATCCGTCATAAACAATTTACTTCGGGTTAATTTCCAAATTAACCAAGTATCTACAGTTCCAAAGCAAAGTTTTCCTTGTTCCGCTTTTTCGCGTGCTCCGGCAACATTATCCAAAATCCATTTTACTTTAGTTCCGGAAAAATAAGCATCCAGAATTAATCCGGTTTTCTTCTGAATCATTTCCGTGTGACCTTGTGCTTTCAGTTCATCACAATATTTTGCCGTTCTGCGATCTTGCCAGACAATAGCATTATATATAGGTTCGCTAGTTTCGCGATCCCAAACAATAGTCGTTTCCCTTTGATTTGTGATTCCAATTGCGGCAATTTCGCGACCAGTAATCCCAACTTTTGCGATAACCTCAGCAGCATCACTAACTTGTGAAGACCAGATTTCGTTTGGATCATGTTCGACCCATCCCGGTTTTGGAAAAATTTGTTTAAACGGTTTTTGAGAAATACTAACAATTCCTCCTTTATGATTGAATACAATGGCTCTGGAAGAAGTCGTTCCTTGATCCAAAGCCAGAATTAATTTATCTTGCATGATCTGTATATTCTTAAGTTAATAAAAATCTATTGAAATTCTTTTAGAAGAAAACCTCTTGCAATTCCGTGGAAATTGGTGATTTCTCTTTGTATCCAGGTTTCGTCATGTCCGTTTTCTTTTGCCAGTAAACGAGCTACTTTTTCAGAAGATGCAATTGCAGCTCTGGCATCTAAAAATAATAAGCGAACACGTCTTGCAAGAATATCATCGACAGTTCTTGCCATTTCATATCGAATAGCCCAAACAACTTCGGCCATTGTAAATTCATGATTCGGATGCAGTTTTTCTTTTAATTCAGGTTCGTTTTCTTGTAATTCTAATATTGCAGGAATATCTGAACCATAAATATATAAGTGATTTTCTCTGTCTAAAGTCGTGGTAGGTTGATTTCCATGAATGGAAAGATGTTCTGTAATACAACCTTTCTTAGGTAATTTGCCTGTTTTGATTGCCTTATCGATAATATCTTCAGAAATTTTCCTGTAAGTCGTCCATTTTCCTCCCGTAATTGTTATTAATCCGGTTTCTGAAACAATGATTTTATGGCTTCGGGAAACTTCTTTTGTGCTTTTTCCTTCTTCTTCGGGTGCAGCCAAAGGACGTAAACCCGCATAAACAGATAAAACATCAGCGCGTGTTGGTTTTTTAGCTAGAAAACGTTGAGCAGTTTCCAGAACAAATTCAATTTCGCTCTCAAGTGCAATTGGTTCCAAACTATGTTTTCTTATTAAGGTATCAGTTGTTCCTACGACAATTCTATTGTGCCACGGAACCGCAAATAAAACCCGTCCGTCACTTGTTTTAGGAATCATCAAAGCATGTTCACTCGGCAAAAAAGATTTATCAAATACAAGATGAATTCCCTGACTTGGCACAATATATTTCTTGTACACAGTATCATTAAGTTTCATGATGGCATTTGTAAAAACGCCGGTTGCATTAATAATAGCCGAACCTTTTATCTCGTACTTATCTCCAGTTTCGTGATCTATGGCTTCAACGCCAATGATTTGGTTTTTACCATCCTTTAGTAAATTGACAACTTTAGTATAATTTAAAAGACAAGCGCCTTTTTCGATAGCCGTTTGAGCAATATTTATAGCCAAACGAGAATCATCAAATTGACCGTCTTGATAAATAACACCATTTTTTAGACCTTTTTCTTCGACAGTAGGAAGCATTTCAATTGTTTTTTTCTTCGAAATGTATTTTGATCGTCCCAAACTTAATCGTCCTGCCAATAAATCATAAACCGTTAACCCAACGGTGTAAAGTAAACCGTCAAATAAGCTGTAATTAGGAATTACAAAAGATTGATTTTTGACTAAATGACCAGCATTTTTAGCTAGTAATCCTCTTTCTTTTAAGGCTTCGATAACCAAATGAATATTTCCCTGTTCTAAATACCGAACTCCGCCATGAACTAATTTGGTACTTCGGCTCGAAGTACCTTTTGCAAAATCTACAGCTTCAAGCAAGATCGTTTTATAACCCCGACTTGCAGCATCAAGAGCAGTTCCCAGGCCACTTGCTCCACCACCAATTATAATTACATCCCAATGTTCCGTATTTTTTAGTTTCGACAATTGCTCTGAGCGTTTCATATGGCTTTGATTTGTTTACTTTTTGTAAGATTAAATCTTGTATTGTAAACTTAAGGAAACTTAATGAAAGTAAAATGAAGAAATACTATTAATAAGAAATTTTGTCTTTAGAGAAGTCGCAAACCTAAATTTCGGTCAAAAATAAACCCGATAAGTTTTAAGGCTTGTCGGGTTTTCAATTATAGCATACTAAAGAAGACTAATTATTAATTTTTTAAATATTCTTCAATATATGTATTTAGAATTTTTCGTTGTTCAGGAGTTGCATCATTGTCCATATCACGATGATTAATAGAAGTGAATTGAACTGTCATTCCATATTTTTTCTGTTCTTGTTCATTTGGCAATACATCTTTGTCTGCTTCATAATTACCGGAACGCAACGTATAAACTTCAGGATGATTTACTCTTGGAAGAGGCATTCTTCGGTTATCCATTGTAATGATTTTATAAACCAATTCAGGATATTTAGTTGCAAATAATGCAGTCATATCACCGCCATTTGAATGTCCGATAAGTGTCAAATGTTTAAAATCTAATTCAGTATTTGTTTTTTTAAATTCATTTAAGACATATAAAATATTTTCACAGCCTCTTTCCCAATTTGGTCTTCGTGTAATTTTTAAATCTCCTTCCATTGGCAGAAGATCATCAGTTGGTAATTCATGCTGAATACTGATAACAAAATATCCTTTTGAGGCTAAGTTTTCTGTTAAATAGGAATAAATTCTATTGTCTCCGCCTTTATTTTCGCCATATCCATGACTAAATATTATTACTTGCTGTTTATTTACTTTTTCAGCCATAACAGGATGATAGATAGCAACGGGAATTTTTCGATTTCTTGATTTGTCAAATAGCTCTAAACTGTCAAGTTTAACGTCGTAATTGTTATTTGAAACTTGAAAGTTTGATTTCGTAATATTGGAACAACTTGTTAAGAGTAAGAATAATAAAATTGGAAAATATATTTTGTTCATTTTTTTGATACGCTTTAAATAGTAAACCCGACAGATTTTAAAAACTTGTCGGGTTTGATTGTAAATCCTGAGATTGTATTTTTTAGATTAACTTTTTTTCGAAAGCTTTTCTGGCTGCTCCTCTAAAATATACTTCACCGCAATAAGTATAGTCTAATTTGTCTAAGATTTTCAACATCGGAACGTTGTCAAAATTAGTATCTACTTTTATGCTGTTTATGTTTTTTTCGAGACATAAACCTTCTATGCTTTTAAAAAGTTTTGTTGCTATGCCTTTGCCTTTTGCCAATTTTGAAACAGCTACGCGATGTACAACACCATAATCTCCATTCGTTAACCATTTGCCTTCTATATCTTCGTAAGCAGGTTCTTTATCAAATATAATGGCTGAATAGCATAAAACAGTTTCGTTTTCTGTAAGTACATATCCGTAACCATTTTTTATATCGTTAGTGATCGAAAGTTCATTAGGATAACCGTCCTGCCATTGCGAACTTCCTTCTTGACGTCTTTGTTCGATAGCATCTTGTATGATCGTCCAAATAATAGGAACTTCTGAAATATCAGCTTTTCTTAATACTAATTGTTCTATTGTGTTGCTCATTTTTTATGTATTAAATTCTAATGAGGCAATTTATCTTTAAAGAAACCATAAACCCAGGTTCCTGCAATTGCACTTACAAGAGTTACAACAATTACGGTAACTCCAGTTCCAATTTGTGCGAAAAGAGGTCCGGGACAAGCTCCGGTTATTGCCCAGCCAAAACCGAATAATAAACCACCATAAATTTGTCCTTTATTGAAAGTTTTAGGCTGAATTTCAATTTTTTCACCGTGAATGGTTTTAATATCGAATTTTTTAATCAGCCAGACTGATATAATTCCAACCACGACAGCACTTCCAATTACGCCATACATAAAGAAAGATTGTAGCTGAAACATTTCCTGAATGCGAAACCAACTTATGATTTCGGCTTTTACGAAAACAATTCCAAAGAAGATTCCAACGATTAAATACTTAAGATTGGAGAATCCTGAATCTTTAATTTGGCTTCCGTTTATTCCTTCAGTATCTGTATTTTTATTTTCTAAATTATTCATTTTTGAAATTTTAAAGTGAAAGTATATAAGGCAGAATCAAATTGGCCATAATAAAACCACCAATCATAAAACAGATTGTAGCTACCAAAGAAGGCCATTGCAAATTTGAAATCCCCATAATAGCATGACCACTAGTACATCCACCAGCATAACGCGTTCCGAAACCAACCAGAAACCCACCGACAACAATCATGATAAAACCACGAAGTGTAAATAAACTTTCCCACGAAAAAAGCTCTTTTGGTAATAATCCCGAATGATCCGTGATTCCGTAAGATGCTAATTGCTCAGAAAGTTTAGCGGTAATTTCAACCGGATTTGGATTTGCCAGAAAATTTGCAGCGATAATTCCGCCAAGAAAAATTCCGAAAACGAAGAATAAATTCCAGCTTTCTTTTTTCCAATCATATTTAAAGAATGAGATATTTGCCGGAATACAAGCCGCACAAATATGTCGCAATGACGAACTAATCCCGAAAGATTTGTTTCCGATAATCAATAAAACAGGAACAGTCAACCCAATTAAAGGTCCTGCAATATACCAAGGCCAAGGTTCTTTTATTATTTCTAGCATAATTTTTTAAGGTTCTAAGTTGCTAAGGTTCTAAGTTACTAAGGTTTCTTTTAAGTTCAAAGACTAAAATCTTAGAACCTCAGAAACTTAGTGCCTCAGCACCTTATATTTACTACAATACTTTACTTTGACAAACGAAATCTGATTTTGGAATATTAGTTTTTGAAATCGCTCCAAAACCACCTTCAATTTCTGTGAAATTTCTAAAACCGCGAGCTTGCAAAATCGAAGAAGCAATCATACTTCTATATCCTGCAGCGCAATGCAAATAGAAATGCTCATTTGGATCAATATCTTTTACCCAATCATTAATAAAAGCCAACGGTTTATTGTAAGCTTCATCAATATGTTCAGCGCTATATTCCGTTTCTTTTCGAATGTCGATTACTTTATCTTCTTTAAGATTTAATTGACTTGCAAATTGTTCAGCCGAAATTCTATTTACCGTATCGATTTCAAAACCAGCTTTCTGCCAAGCTTCAAAACCACCTTCAAGATGTCCAACAATTGCATCAAAACCTACACGGCTTAAACGAGTTACAGTTTCTTCTTCAAGACCAGTTTCTGTTACTAATATAATAGGTTGTTTTACATCGGCAATCAAAGTTCCAACCCACGGTGCAAAATCTCCGTTAATACCAATATTGATAGATTGCGGAATAAATCCTTTATAGAAATCAACATTTTTTCGAGTGTCCAGAATCAAAGCTCCGGTTTCTTCGGCTACAGCCTCAAAATCTTCTGCTTTAATAGCTTTCATTCCGTTATGCAAAACCGATTCGAAACTTTCGTAACCACCTTTGTTCATTGCCACATTCATGCTAAAATAAGCTGGCGGAGGTAATAATCCGTCTGTTACTTCGGTAATAAATTCGGCTTCAGTCATATTTTCGCGTAAAGCGTAATTAGTAGCTTTTTGATTCCCGATAGTCGAAACCGTTTCTTTACTCATGTTTTTCCCACAAGCACTTCCTGCTCCGTGCGCAGGATAAACGATTACGTCATCTGCAAGAGTCATGATTTTATCTCTTAGCGAATGAAATAAAATCCCAGCCAATTCATCCTGAGTCATTCCTGCAGCTTTTTGAGCCAAATCAGGACGACCAACATCGCCAATAAACAAAGTGTCTCCAGAGAAAATCGCATGATCTTTTCCGTTTTCGTCAATCAGTAAATACGTTGTACTTTCCATCGTGTGACCCGGAGTATGCAACGCTTTTATGGTAATATTTCCAATTTTGAATTCCTGTCCGTCTTTGGCAGAAATGCAATCAAATTCGCAGGCAGCATTTGGTCCGTAAACTATTGGAGCCTGAGTTTCTTTGCTTAAATCGATATGACCTGAAACGAAATCAGCGTGAAAATGCGTTTCAAAAATATATTTCAATTTTACATCATCGCGCTCTAAACGATCTAAGTAAGGCTGAATTTCTCGAAGCGGATCAATAATGGCCGCTTCACCATTTGAAGTAATATAATAAGCACCTTGCGCTAGACATCCGGTGTAAATTTGTTCTATTTTCATGATATAAAATCTAAAATAATGATGCACAAAGGTAACTCGGTTTTTTGGTAAATTAAGTGACTATTGTTACAGAAATTTGCTTTTTGTATAAAAAATGAAATTTTACCATATAAGTTAAATAAGTGAATTTAAGAAGCCAAATAATTTGCGTTATGCTAAAAAATTAAGGTTTTATGATAGGCTAAAATGAACTTAAATAATTTAAAGGTTTGGAAATTTTACCATATAAGTTATATAAGATAATTTAAGACGTCGCGTAATATGCGTCAGGCTAAAATGAACTTATATAACTTATATGGTTTAAAAATAAATCTACGTAATTTTACAACTGAAGAAAAATATTGATATGAAAACAGAAGATTTATTGAATCAAATTGCTTTTATAAAAGAGATTGATAAAGTAAAATACATTCAGCGAAGAACCAAGCTTTTTAATAGTGACCGAAACGAAAATGACGCTGAACACAGTTGGCATTTGGCTTTGATGGCAATCGTTTTGGCAGAACATTCAAATGAACCAATTGATGTTTTGAAAGTGGTAAAAATGGTTTTGATACATGATATTGTTGAAATCGATGCCGGAGATATTTTTCTATATGATACCCAAATAAATCACGATAATACCGATCAAGAGAGATTGGCGGCAAATCGTATTTTTGGTTTATTGCCTAAAAACCAAGCCGACGAAATGATCGCAATTTGGGAAGAATTTGAAACCGGAGAAACCAACGAAGCAAAGTTTGCAAGATCGATGGATAGGTTAGAACCTTTATTACAAAATACTTCAAATAATGGTGGAACCTGGAAAGAATTTGGCGTACCTTATAGTAAGGTTTATGAAAAAAAGAGCGTCATAAAAGAAGGTTCTCAAGAAATATGGAATTACGCCGAAGGCTTAATAAACGAAAGCGTAGAAAAAGGAATCTTGAAAAAAGAATAGTTTTTTAAACACACAGCTCCAAGTACAATATATCTACGATATTGTCATTTCGACGGAGGAGAAATCTTCGCAAGTAACTCCGCAACGTAAAACCAATCTTTGTCGAGTTTCTCGTGAAGATTTCTCCTTCGTCGAAATGACAAACTTTGTGCGCATCATAATTAAATATAAGTGTTTTTTATACATATTAAATTGTTGAAAAGTTTAACAAATGTTGAGCGATAAACTTTTTTTTAAGGCAGGAATTTCGGGTTTTAATGGGTAAATTTGTGGGACTTCATAAATAAAATACCACTATGGAAGAAATGCTTTTTTATGACCGAATGCAATTCGCCTTCACAATTACTTTTCACTATCTTTTTCCGCAACTTACAATGGGTCTTTCGCTGATCATTGTTTATTTTAAGTGGAAATATCTAAAAACTCAAAACGAACAATATAATCACGCCACGCATTTCTGGATGAAAATTTTTGCCCTGAATTTTGCAATGGGCGTTGTAACCGGAATCCCAATGGAGTTTCAATTTGGAACCAATTGGGCAAAATTTTCCGAGTTAACTGGCGGAATCATTGGTCAGACGCTGGCAATGGAAGGAATGTTTTCTTTCTTTCTCGAATCCTCTTTTTTAGGTTTATTTTTATTTGGAGAAAAACTCCTTGGACATAAATGGCATTTTGTAACTGGATTATTAATTTGCATTGGTTCCTGGGCAAGCGGATTTTTAATTATTGCAACACATTCCTGGATGCAGAATCCTGTAGGTTATGAAATTCTGGAAAACGGAAAATTTGTACTTAATAATTTTCAGGCTTTATTCCTTAATCCGTGGTTGTGGCCATCTTATTTACACAATCAGGCAGCATCATTAGTGACAAGTTCATTTGTTGTGGCCGGAATTGGATCTTTTTATATTCTAAGCAAAAAGAATGTTTCTTTTGGGAGATTGTTTCTTAAAACGGGCGTTATTTTCGGATTGATTTCGAGTATAATTGTGGCGGTTCCAACAGGAGATTTATTGGCTAAAAATGTAGTGAAATATCAACCTGTAACTTTTGCCGGAATGGAAGGAATTTTCCATACCGAAAAGAAAGGTTCTGAAATTGTCCTGATTGGTCAGCCTGACGTAAAAGACAAAAAACTGGACAACAAAATTGCGGTTCCAAATATTCTGAGTTTCCTAACTTATGGAAATTGGAATCAGGAAATTAAAGGTTTAGACCAATTCGAAGAAGATTTGCATCCAACCAATATTTCGGGATTATATTATGCGTATCATATTATGGTAGGTTTAGGAACGCTTTTTATTGGATTAATGGTTTTAGCGCTTTTTCAATTAATCAGAGGGAAATTATTCGAAACCAAATGGATTTTATGGTCGCTCATGTTTATGATGCCATTTCCGTATATCGCAAATACAACTGGCTGGTACACGGCCGAATTAGGAAGACAACCTTGGTTGGTTTACAATTTATTGCGAACAGCATCCGGCGCTTCACCAACGGTTTCGTCCGGAAATACCTTATTTACTTTACTGGGTTTTATAGGATTGTATCTTTTACTGGGAATGTTGTTTTTGCTTTTGATTGGAAAAATCATCAATAAGGGACCTCATAATGTTGAACTGAATTCAGAAAAAATATAATTATGGAATTTTTTTGGTACGTTGTTTTAATGGGAATTCTAGCCGTTTACATTGTTTTAGACGGTTACGATTTTGGAGCAGGAATAATTCATTTATTTTTTGCCAAAACAGAAAAAGATAAAAAAGCAATCACAAATGCAATAGGACCATTTTGGGATGCCAACGAAGTTTGGATTATTGCTGCGGGAGGAGTTTTGTTTTTTGCTTTTCCAACTTTATACGCTTCGTCTTTCAGCGGATTTTATTTGCCGTTGATTATGATTTTATGGCTTTTGATTTTCCGTGCGATTGGTTTAGAAATGCGCGGACAAGTGCACCATCCAATGTGGGAAACTATTTGGGATAAAGCGTTTGGAATTGCAAGTTTGCTTTTGGCGTTGTTTTTTGGGATTGCCTTAGGAAATATTGTTCGTGGCGTAAATCTCGGAATGGTTACAAACGGAGTTTCGACACAAGAAGCACATTATTTCTTTTTGCCTTTATGGAATCCTACTTTTAGTCCACAAGCGAATGAATTGGGAATTATCGATTGGTTTACTTTATTTCTAGGAATTGTAAGTGTTGTTGCTTTGACGATTCACGGCGCAAACTGGATTATTTTTAAAACTAATTCTTCTTTAAATACACAGCTTAAAAATGTTGTGTTTAAACTGAATATTGTTCTTCTGATTTTGGTTTGTATTTCGTTGCAAATCTGGCATTTTATTGAGCCAAAACCATTTCATAATTTTATTGAAACGCCAATTCTTTGGTTTTTTCCTCTAATGACATTTGTTGGAATTTTAGGATTATTCAAAGTTCGTTCGTTTAAAAAAGACGGTCACGGATTTATATTTTCGACCTTATTTTTAGTTGGCGGATTTGCTTCAACAGCAGTTTCGATTTTCCCGAATGTTTTACCTTCAACCAATAATGTAAATCCATCATTGACGATTTACAATAGCGCAGCTGGAGAATATGGTTTGAATGCCGGAATGAGTTGGTTTTTTATCGCTTTGTTTCTGGTGATTATTTATTTTATTATTCAATATCGCGTTTTTAGCGGGAAAATGGATGATATTGGATATGGGGAACATTAATGGTTTTTTAGCCACGAATTCACGAATTAATTATATAAATAGCCGTTGGTTTTAAACCAACGGTTTTTTTGTTTGTTAATCTTGGCTTTAGCCAAAATATAGTCATATAAAACTTTAATTTATCAAAAATCAGTTTTATTACTAACATAGGTATTCAAAACTTTTTGAAAAGAAGTTAAGTTGATGTTTTCAGATTTAATTATTTTTCCATCGTTATATATTTCATATTGACCACTATTGGGAGATTTTTTGGTCCATAAAATCCCATTTGTAATTTTACCTAATTGATCAGTTTTTAAATATGCAGTAATATTCTCTCCGGATTCAGTTTTTATTTTTTCTCTATACTTGCTTAAATAAATTCTAAGAAGTGCATCTTCCTGCGAGAAAAAATCTGCGATTTCATTAAACAGCAAATCAATATTTACGTTGTTTTCGGATGTTTTTAGAAAAGCATATAATTTATAACTTTTTTCATAGTCACCTTCGGGGAATTTGTCGGAATAATTTTTATATAAATAGCTATAATTTTCATTATCTGATATCTTACCGTAAATCAAACTATTTGAAGGTAGATTACTGATTTTAAAATCGAAAAATTCGATGAAGGAAATAAGATTGCCTTTATAAAAAAACTCACTGACTTTTTTTTGATTCTTAACATATATCTTTATAATAGCGTCTTTTTCGATCTCATTTTTAATAATTATGGTGTCTTTTTCTTTGGTGAAAAATATTATATTACCATAATAAGCAGCTGAAACCTCAACCGAAAAACTCTCGAGCTTATTATCAATATTGTATTGTTTGATAATTGCTCCGCTTTCAATATCAATTTTTTCGGTTTTTAAGTTGTTTGCTTCTTGTGCAGAAACTGAGAAGGTGAATAATAAAAGTATTATTATTTGTTTTTTCATTCGTGTTACATTTTATCAGATTATTCTCTGTAATATCAAAAGTAGTTTATCGAATGATAAAAATGTTTCTATCTCTGGGAATTATTTTTTTCTCAGGTGTATGTAATAGTTTAGTTTAGTCAAAAAAAGAATATATTTGGCTAAAGCCGAAATCGAATGTTTCCTATATTCCGTTGGTTGGAACCAACGGCTATTCAAATTAAAATTAAAAATGAAAAAAACTTTAAAGATTTTAATTGTTGTTTTTTTATTGTTTGGAGCTAGTATATTTATTTTTCAAAAATGGTATTTTAATACTGATAGAATTTATGAAAAAAAGAAGGAAACCTGGGAAAAACGAATTTCTGAGAATCAATTTAGAGAATATATACCAATAGTTTTTCAACAAGACCAACTTATGGAAGTACCTGATATGTTATCTGAAACACATCGAAAAAATGTTATTCACGTTTTAAAGTTTTATGGTGAAAAATGGAAACTTGAAGATAATAAATTAATGATTTCAAATGAAATTGAAAGAGAGATTTCATGGAATTACACAACAAAAGCAAATGATTCTGTTTGGTTGGCTGAACATCCAATTGAAAATTAAATATCCTCAATAAATGAAAAATGGAATTCTAATACTATTTTGCTTTTGTATAATAAGTTGTCAAAAACAAAACATCAATAACGATTTACTGAACAAACAAAATGTTTCATTGCGTAAAACGAATGATTCGTTGAGTAAACAATTAAAAGAAGCAAATCAAAAGCTAAGTAATTTATTCGAAGAAGATTATGATGCTTCAGATCTTATAAAGAAGGGAATTGTAAATCCTGCAAGTTTTGTTGAAAGTGAATTCCGAAAAAAAGAGTTGATTTCTTTAAAAGCTGCTTTAGGAGGAAAAATGGCATATGAAAATATTCAGCTTTTGGGTAGCAAATTTTTAATTGCAAGTTATAGTGATGGTCATGTTGATGGAAAAAGTATTTATTCATATAAAATCACCGATTCTAATAACTTGGAATTTAAAATAATAGGTTCAGAGTAAACTTTATTTAAATATTAAAGCTTTATGTTAATCTTTTTTAGTGTGGTTGCTTCGTTCCTCGCAATGACGTAGCGTGTGTCTTTGCGAATACACCCAAAATAAACAAACTCAATTTATCGTATTGCTATTATTTTTTGGAATAAATTTGTAAAACTACCAAGCTACAATTTAAAAGCAACTTAAAATTCCATGGAAGATCTGACATCGTTTATTGAAAACATTAATAAGAAAGTTGTTTTGTTACCAGACGAAATGGATGTTTTATTGTCTGAGTTTAAAATTCGGAAAATAAAGAAAAGACAGTTTATTGTACAGCCGGAATTTGTAAACAAACATAGAACTTATGTGCTTGAAGGATCTTTTCGGGCTTATGTTGTCGATGAAAAAGGTACGGAACATACGATTCAGTTTGCGATTGAAGATTGGTGGATCGCGGATTACAATAGTTATATATATCAAACTCCGGCAACGATGTTTATTGTTGCGCTTGAAGATAGTGTGATTCTACAAATAAATCATGAAGCCGAGCAGAAATTGAAATCATCCAGTCATAATCTGGAAACATTATTTCGTTTAATGGCCGAAAAATCGGCGGCATTTTATGCGCGTCGGATTATTGCAATGCTTACCCAAAATGCAGAACAACGTTATAGCGAGTTTCTGGAAAAGTTTCCAAAAGTTGCGCAACGCCTTCCACAATACGCTCTTGCGTCTTATCTTAATATGACTACAGAGTTTTTATCTAAGATACGTAATGAAAAAGTTAAGAAAAAAGGTTGAACTAGTTCAACCTTTTTTCCTAAGATACTTCAACTTTTCAGCTTGACTTAATACCCAACTTTGCTTTATCAATTAACAACTTATAATTAATAAAGTAAAGATGGAAAATTTAGGAAAATTAAACGGGAAAGTTGCATTAATAACTGGCGCATCAAAAGGTATTGGTGCCGGTATCGCAAAAGCATACGCAAATCAGGGCGCAACTGTAATCGTAAATTATGCAAGTAGTAAAAGTGATGCTGATAAAGTCGTTCAGGAAATAACTTCTAATGGCGGAAAAGCAATTGCAATACAAGGGAATGTCGAAAAATCGGCAGATGTAAAACGCATTTTTGAAGAAATCGTAAAGACATTTGGTAAACTGGATATTCTGGTGAATAATGCGGGTGTTTATAAATTTGCAGGAATTGATGATATTACCGAAGAGTCATTTCACAATATGTTTAATATTAATGTTTTGGGAAGCATTTTGACGATTCAGCAGGCGGTGAAATTATTTGGAGACAAAGGTGGCGTAATCATTAATACGGGTTCAATAGTTTCAACGCTCGATATGCCAACTACATTAATTTACACGCAAACAAAATACGCTGTTGATGCAATGACGCGTATTCTTGCCAAAGAACTTGGTCCGAAGAATATACGTATCAACTCTATTAATCCTGGACTGATCGAAATAGAAGGTTCTCATAGTTCTGGAGTTATGAATGGAGATGCTGAAAAATGGCATGTTTCTGAAACTCCACTTGGGCGAGTAGGAAAACCAGAAGATATTGCAAAAGTTGCTGTATTTCTTGCTTCGGAAGATTCTTATTGGATCACTGGCGAAACTATCGCTGTTTCTGGTGGACAACGATAATTGAACTTTGGTTTATAAAAAAGAAAAAGAATCAATGGCGGAATATTTCTGTCATTGATTTTTTAGTTTTCATCTTTGTCAAAGTTTTAAACTTTGACAAAGATTACTTAACAAGTAAAACTAAAATTAAATTTTTAAATCTCTAACGGAATGAATTCCGTTTCTACAATATGAATCGTTCCTTCGGAACTTTCGCTTTATAATAAATTTCAACATCAACAAATCTGCGTTATCTGCAAAATCTGCGAGAAAAAATATTCTAAAATAAAACTTCTTTTGTAATAATATAAAATCCCATTATGAGAACAAACCATCCAAAAATGGGTTTAAGTTTTGTACCGTCTATTTTTTTAGAAAGCTGACTTCCAATTAACATTCCGAAAAGTGCCATTCCGGAAACGCCTAATAAAAAGGTGTAATCGATGGGAGTTCCGATGTATAAATCGCCTCCAAAACCTATTGAAGAATTTATGGTGATAATCAATAATGATGTTCCAACGGCTTGTTTCATTGGTAAGTTGGCAAAAAACAATAAAGTAGGAATTATTAGGAATCCGCCGCCAGCACCAAGAAATCCGGTTATGATTCCAACGATGAAACCTATTATACTTAATTGAGTGTAATTTGTTTCGGTTGCTTTTATTTCGGTTTTATTTTTTCGAATCATCGAAATTGCCGCCGTAATCATTAATATTGAAAAGATTATCATGATCAGAAAATCTTTGGAAACAGAATAAGAAGCAACAGAAAATAATGTTGAAGCGATTTGAGGAAATATTACTTCACGGATAATCAGAATCGAAATAACAGAAGGAATCGCAAAATATAATGCCGATTTCAGTTTTAGATTTCCCATTTTGTAATGGCTATAACTTCCGGATAAAGCGGTTAATCCAACAATAAATAAGGAATATGAAGTGGCTTGCTCCGGATTTACTTTAAACAAATACACCAAAATAGGAATTGTCAATATCGATCCGCCGCCACCAATTAAGCCAAGTGAAATTCCGATGATGATTGAAGCAAAATAACCTAAATATTCCATTGCATTTGTTTTTATGCAAAGGTGGTTTGTAAAATAAAAATCTACAGTAACATTTATCACACAAAGAAAATTAAACACGAATTTCACTAATTTGCACGAATCGATTTGTCAGTTCGAGCGTCCCGAGGCTTCGGGAGAGAACTCGCAATGAATTTCGACTTCGCTCAATGCGACAACCGTTGCCTTAAGTGTTAATCTTTTAAATGATTAACGAAAAAGCAAGATTCGTGTTAATTTGTGAAATTTGTGTTTAAAAGTTCAATTTGGTTTCGGTTTAGTTTGACCAAACCTCTTTGTTCCATTTTTTTGAGTAATCTCGAAACGACTTCTCTTGAGGTATTTAATTCGGAGGCGATTTCTTGGTGCGACAAATTTACTTCGGAACAGCCACAAGCGTCGGAATGTCTTTTTAGGTAAAATTCTAAGCGTTCATCCATAGAACGGAAAGCGATATTGTCGACAACTTCTAAGACTTCTTCGAAGCGATTTCTATAGGTTTCGATTACAAATTCGTACCAAGATCTGTGTTCCATCATCCATTTATCCATCATTTGCAGTGGAATCATCATTACAGAAACGTCTTCGACAACTTTTGCCATAATCTGACTTTTCTCGCTTTTGGTAGCACATATCATCGAAATGGCGCAAGCCTGACCTGGTTGCAAATAATACATTAGAAATTCGCCGCCATCTTCGCCTTCGCGATAGATTTTGATTTTTCCTTTGGTGATCAAAACAGTATTCTTAATATATTGTCCGGTTCGCATTAGGATGGTTCCGGCTTCGTAATGCTGCAAACTTCCGTTTTCTTCGATTGTGGAGATAAGTTCGTTGGAGAAATTCGGGAATATATTTTTTAATGAATTTTGCATTGGTTATGTGTTGTAATTATTGGGCCACAGATTTTACAGATTGAACTGGTTTGCACAGATTTATTTTTTTTAATCAAATGCTAAAATATTTTTATCACTTTAATCCTTTAATCTGTGGCAAAAAATAAATTTCAGCATACTAAATTCGTGAGAATTCGTGCAATTCGTGGCAAACATTTTTTATCAAATTAAGGTTAAAAACTATAATTTTTTACAAAGATAGCAGATTGGAATGGGATAAATTATCAGAAAACTATATTTAAGATGTAAAAAGAGAAATGAAAAAATCCTATTTTCGATCGAGTTTATAGACTATATTTTTAAAAATAGTAAGTAAATTTGTCTTTCACTGATTATAATCCTTTCTCTAAAACGTTTTCTGAGAATAATAATCGAAATCGCATTTGGCACGTTTTTAATTAATAGAAACGTCGTAATTTTACAAAAACACATTTATTATGAATTTATCACAAGAAGATTGGGTTAATCAGCTTAACGCTGACGAGAATGCAGTTATACTTGACGTAAGAACTGAAGACGAATTTAATGACGGCTATATCGAAAATGCTGTAAATATCGACATTAATAAAGGACAAGGTTTTATTTATGAAATCGAAGAATTAGATAAAAACAAAAACTATTATGTGTATTGTCGTTCTGGTGCCAGAAGTGCTAAAGCATGTCAGATAATGAATGAGTTAGGTATAAATAATGCCTACAATTTGCTTGGTGGAATCCTGGACTGGGAAGGGGAAACAGTGAATCCATAAAAGATAGAAAAAAGAGGCGCAAAAAGCCTCTTTTTTCGTTTAAATGCTATTAATAACCAAACATAAATTACCAAATTATGAGTTTAATACCCGAAGAATTTCAAATCAAAACCCTTATAAATCAAGATACTTATCTTGTAAACGGAGAATTAAAACAATGGACAGGGCAAACCACACCTGTTTTTTCTACAATTTCATCTACAGAAAAATATACACCAACTTTATTAGGATCGATTCCGTTTATGGCAGAGAAAGAAGCTGCCGAAGTTGTTGAAGCTGCAAATGCTGCCTATAATAAAGGACAAGGTTTATGGCCAACTATGAAAGTGGTTGATCGTATAAAATGTATGGAGAACTTCGTGAGACAAATGAAGGAAACACGTGAGGAAGTTGTGAAACTTTTGATGTGGGAAATTGGAAAAAACCTTGGCGATTCTCAAAAAGAATTTGACAGAACTGTAGAATATATTCAGGATACTATTGATAGTTACAAAGAATTAAACGGACGCAGCGCGCATTTTGAAAAAGTACAAGGTGTAAATGCGATGATTCGCCGTGGACCTCTTGGAGTTGTATTGTGTCTTGGACCTTACAATTATCCTCTTAATGAAACTTTCTCATTGTTGATTCCGGCTTTAATTATGGGAAATACTGTAATCTTTAAACCTGCAAAACATGGCGTTTTATGTATTTCGCCATTGTTGGAAGCGTTTAGAAGCAGTTTTCCAAAAGGTGTTATCAATATTGTTTATGGAAGAGGTCGCGAAGTGGCTTCTCCAATTATGAAATCTGGAAAGATTGATGTTTTAGCATTAATCGGAAACAGTAAATCTGCGATTGCATTGCAGGATCAACATCCAAACAAAAACAGATTGCGTTTGATTTTAGGTTTAGAAGCAAAAAATCCAGCGATTATTTTACCGGATGCCGATTTAGATTTGGCAATTCAGGAATGTATTGCAGGAACTTTGTCTTTTAACGGACAACGTTGTACGGCTTTAAAAGTACTTTATGTTCATGAATCGATTGCTGAAGAATTTAATAAACGTTTCTCTGAAAAAGTAGATGCGTTGGTATTTGGAAATCCTTGGGAAAAAGGTGCTTCGTTAACGCCGCTTCCTGAAACTGATAAACCAGCTTATATTCAGGGATTGATTGATGACGCAACACATAAAGGTGCTAAAATATTGAATGAAAAAGGAGGGAAACATACAGAGAATTATATTTTTCCTGCAGTTCTTTATCCTGTAAATAAAAATATGCGTGTGTATCATGAAGAACAATTTGGACCGGTTGTGCCAATTATTTCTTTCAAAGATATAAACGAACCTCTTGAAGATATGGCCGAATCAAACTACGGACAACAAGTAAGTTTATTCGGGAAAGATATTAAAACTTTGGCACCGCTTATCGATGCTTTAGTAAATTTAGTTTGTAGAGTAAACCTGAACAGTTCTTGCCAGAGAGGACCGGATGCATTCCCATTTACTGGTCGTAAAGACTCTGCTGTAGGAACTTTGAGTATTCCTGATGCTTTGCGTTCATTCTCAATTCGTACGTTCGTGGCTTCAAAAGATATCGCTTATAATAATGAAATTCTGCAAGAGCTATTAAATAGCAAAGAATCGAATTTTATAAATACCGATTATATTTTGTAATTCCGAGGTTATATATTAATTGTAGACGCCGTCTTTTTCTGTATAGAATTAGACGGTTTTTATTTTTAAAATAATATTAGATGTATTTTCTTTCAAAATAAATATATTGTATTACTTTTACTACATTTTTAATTTATAAAAAATGAAGTCTAAAATGAAACAATTTACAATTGCATTTCTTCTCTTATTTGCATTAAACTCCTGGTCTCAAAACGATAAAAAAATGTGGCTTCAGGAAAATAAATATAATTTAGGATTATCTTACTTTCAAAAAAAGCAGTTTAATAAAGCTGTTGAACCTCTTTTATTTGCTTATAAAATTAATCCCAAATCGGAAATTGGCAAAGAATCAAAGATTAAAATAGATATACTCAAACCTATTATCAGAAATAGTTTCGTTAATAAGATAATTGGAACCTGGAATTTAAGCGGTAATGAACCAACGTGGGTATACAAAAAATCAAAAAACACCAAGCTTAATGATACCTTGATGGTTGTTACAAATCAAGAAATTGCTTTTTATGTAAAAAATGTAAAAACAAAAGAAACCAGACTGATTAAAACAGATAAAATGGAATTTTATGATGTTCTTGAAAATAATGATTCTGTTACAGAAATTGTAAATTCAGATAACGAATTATGGGCTTTTATTGTAGATGAATCTCTAAATAGTCTTCATTTAATTCATAGTGGTGATGTGACTTCTTCAGGAAAAAAAGCGATCGATTTAGAAAATAAAGAAGCATATTATAGTAGAGTTAAATAAAATAGAATTCTTATTGTGGGTTTTATATTTACAAACATCTTCTTCTTTTTAAGAATTAGATGTTTTTTTTTATTTAAAATGATATAATTTTATACAGAATTGTAACATTCATTTAGAAAACTCATCTAATATGATAATCAGTATTAAACAATCAAAATTTTGAAACCACTTATGGAAAAAAAAACATTCCAATTTGTATTTATTACATTACTGTTTTTGGTGCAAAATGGCTTTGCACAAGAGCTTTATATGCCTAGAAATATAAAAGAAGCTTACGAAAAAGGTACGCGTTCGAAAGATGGAAAACCAGGAAAAAACTATTGGCAGAATCACGGAAAATATACTATGGATATTTCTGTCGACCCAAAAACTAAATTGGTTAGCGGAACAGAAACTATCGTTTATGAAAATAATAGTAATGATACGCTAAGAAATTTGGCAGTTAGATTTGTAAATAATCTTCACAAACCTTCTTCGCCAAGAAGCGCAAGTGTAAATGATGATTTTTTAAGTAACGGATTAACGATTACGTCTTTGAAAATTGAAGGTGAAGTTTATAAAGAAGATGCAAGAAGCTGGGGAACAGTTGGAAATGTAAAAATGAACAAGCCAATTTTGCCTCATTCTAAAGCTACAATTTCTATTGATTGGAATTATCCATTATCAAAAGAGAGTGGGAGAGAAGGACAAATCGATGAAACTACTTTTTTTGTAGCCTATAGTTATCCTCGTGTTTCTGTTTTTGATGATTATAATATGTGGGACAGATTGCCGCATACAGATCGTCAGGAGTTTTATAATGATTTTAATGATTATAGCTTTACTGTAAAAGCGCCTAAAAATTATGTGGTTTATGCAACTGGAGATTTATTAAATCCAGATGAGGTTTTGCAGCCTGAATTTTCGGCTCGTTTGAAAAAATCATATGTTACTGATGAAATTATGCATATCGCAAACGAAACAGAACTAAAAAGCGGAATTGTTACCAAACAAAATGATTGGAATGTATGGAAGTTTGAAGCCAAAAATATCTCAGATGTTTGTTTTGGATTAAGTGATCATTATTTATGGGATGCGAGCAGTGTTTTGGTCGATAAAAAGACAAATCGTCGTGCTAGTGTTCAAGCTGCTTATGATGTAAAAGGAACTGATTTTGTAAACTCGATAAAAAACAATCAATTTGCTTTAGATTTCTTTTCGAATAGCTGGCCGGGAGTTCCTTATCCGTTTTCTAAAATGACTGCTTTTCAAGGTTTTGCAGATATGGAGTATCCAATGATGTGTAATGATTCGCAAATTGGCGATCCTGTTTTTTCACAATTAGTTCAGGATCATGAAGTGGCGCATACTTATTTTCCATTTTACATGGGAATCAACGAAACGCGTTATGCTTTTATGGATGAAGGTTGGGCAACTACTTTTGAATATTTAATAGGTATTGCAGAACATGGTAAAGAAGCTGCAGATAAATTCTATAAAGAGTTTAGAGTAAAAGATTATATAACCGATGTATCAAGTGAAGAAGATCAGCCAATAATCACAATGTCTACGCAAGTTTCTGGCCCGGGTTATGGTAATAATTCATACGGAAAAGCTTCTCTTTCTTATCTGGCTTTAAAAGATATGCTTGGAGATGATTTGTTCAAGAAATCATTACACGCTTATATGGATAATTGGAATGGGAAACACCCAATTCCGTGGGATTATTTTAATTCGATAAACACCGCTTCAGGAAGAAACCTGAATTGGTTTTTTAATAACTGGTTTTTTACGAATAATTACATTGATCTTTCAGTAAAAAATGTTGATAAAAGTGTCCTTACCGTTGCAAATGAAGGAGGTTTTGCAATTCCGTTTGATGTAGTTGTTACATATCAGGATAATACAAAAGAAACTGTACATCAAACACCAGCGGTTTGGGAAGCAAATCAGAAATTGGCGAAAGTTATTTTGAAAAACAAAAAACCAATCAAGCAAGTTGTTTTAGATGGAGGTATTTTTATGGATGCCACGCCTTCAAATAATACTTGGTCTGCTAATTAAAAAAAAGCATTCAAGAAGGCGTCTTTTCTGTTGGGAAAGGCGCCTTTTTTTTATAATATAAGTTTATAAACTAATCAAAAAAATAAAATATATGGATCGTTCAATTAATGCTTTTAGAAAAAAGATAATAGTCGTAAGTTTTTTTATGTTATTGACCAGTTTTGCTTTAGCTCAGAAAAAAGACAAAATCGAGATTGGAATCGTTGATAGTATTGCTTCCAAAGTCTTAAATGAGAATAGAAAAATTTGGGTTCATTTGCCTAAAAGTGCACAAAATAATGGTTTTGCAAAACAAAAATATCCAGTAGTTTATGTACTTGATGGTGACGGACATTTTAGTTCTGTCGTGGGAATTATTGAAGAAATGAGCGAAGTAAACGGAAACACAAACTGTCCGGAAATGATTGTGGTGGGAATTACGAACACCAACAGAAACAGAGATTTAACACCTACACATTCAGATATTGATCTTCCTTTTGTACCTAAAAATCTAAGCGAACAATCTGGCGGAGGTGAAAAGTTTGTTGAGTTTCTGGAAAAAGAACTGATTCCGTATATCAATAATAAATATCCTGCAGCACCTTATAAAACCTTAATTGGACATTCTTTTGGAGGATTAACAGCGATTAATATTTTGACAAATCACAGTAATTTATTCAATTCTTATATTGCTATAGATCCGAGTATGTGGTGGGATCATCAGAAATTTTTAGCCGAAACTCAAAAAAAGCTGGCGAATAAAGATCTCACTAATATTTCACTATTTATGGCAGCTGCAAATACAATGGACGATAATATGAATGTTGTAAAAGTTCGAAAAGATACTACAGCTTTTACAAGACATATCAGAGGAATTTTAGATTTGAATGATTTTTTCGTCAGGAATAAAAAAAGCAATCTGAATTATGATTATAAATATTATAACGACGATAATCACGGATCAGTTCCATTGATCGCAACTTATGATGGTCTTCGTTTTATATTTAAATTCAATCAATTAAAACTTTCAATTCCGGAACAGATTAATTTTGATAAAACTGTTTTTGCTAAAATTGAAAAGCATTTTGATAATGTATCGAAACATTTAGGATACAAAGTAGCTATTCCTGAAAATACGGTAAATTCTTATGGTTATATGTCTTTGGGTAAAAAAGATATGGATTTAGCTGGTTATTTGTTCAAATTGAATGTTGTCAATTATCCCGAAAGCCCAAATGTGTACGACTCACTTGGAGATTTTTATGAAGCAAATGGAGATAAGAAAAACGCAATTGCCAGTTATGAAAAAGTATTGGTTTTGGATAAAAACTTTCCGGAAACAAAAGGAAAACTAGAAAAACTAAAATAATTTTAATTTAATAAAATACAGAATGTCAGGAGAAAAAGATCTGGAGAAATTGCTTAAAAGCATGAAACCTCAACATAATGTTGGCGATTATGTTTTTTGTAAAGTTGAGAAATTAGAAAACCTCAACTTGGATGATATCGAAATGTTCTTTAAAGAAAAAGAAGCCGTCACATTAATTCTTAAAAAGGAAATAGCAGAACAATTAAATCTTGAATATTCGGTTGTAATGTCATGGATAACGCTTACAGTGCATTCGTCATTAGAAGCTGTTGGTTTGACCGCGGCATTTTCTAAAGCACTTTCACAAAATGGAATTAGCTGTAATGTTGTAGCAGCTTTTTATCACGACCATATTTTTGTGAATACAAATGATACAGAGAAAGCAATGAAAGTTCTAAATGCATTTTCAGAATAATTTTCAGTATCTTTTTTTGTTAAAATAAATAACATCAGAAAGGAGTTTAAATGTAATAGATTCCTTTCTGACGCTTGTATTAATGGTAATGTGTTAAAATTAAAAAAATACGGAAAACCATAAAAGTATGTTGAATTAATAAATTACGTTTGTAAGAAAAAAAACATACTGAAAAAATGAAAAAACTCTATTTTCTTATTGTTATCTTATTATTAAGTATTCCGATTTTTGCTCAAAACAATTCTAAAATTACATTCCAGAAAAATAGATATGAATTAGCTGTTTCTTATTTTAAGAAAGCTGATTTTAAGAAAGCTATCGATCTATATTACATTGCTGCCAGAGTTATACCAGAGAACGAGATTGGTATTGCATCTCTTAAAAAAGTAGATTCTTTGCGAGTTATTTTAAGAGAGAGATTATTAGATCAAGCATTGGGTACCTGGAAAAAGGTTGGAAACAAACCAGGTTGGGCGGTTGATCAGGCAAGTATTAATGCAGGAAAAACTTCGGATAAGCTTGTAGAAATTAATAAAACACAGATTTTATATTTCGAAAAAAATAAGAAAACACAAGAAAAGAAACTTATAAAAACAGAGGATTTAGTTTATTATAACGGAGAGAATTCAGAAGATGCTTCATTCTCGAATGTAATCTTATCAGACGGTAATATTTGGCATTGTTCAATAAATGATAGTTCAAATGAAATGCATGTAATTAACGTTGCAAAAAAAGATGAAAATGGTACTGAAGAAATAAAAAGCGATAATCAAGAGCGATTTTATATCAAAGTAGACGAATAAAAAAAGGGAATCAAAATTTTGATTCCCTTTTTTTATATGATAAAATATTTTTACAAGAACTTAAATCCAAGTGAGAAATTTGAGACTGCAGTTTTTATATTTCTTCCTGAAGGATCAAGATCTGTAACGCCTGCAAGATATCTGTAATCGAGAGTAAGTTTCCATAAATCGACACCAACACCACCAAGAATACTGCTATTGTTTTTTTCGAAAGCAACAATATTTAGATTGTTATTTGCACTTATATCTGAATAATTCTTCCAGTTATATCCGGCAAAAAGACGTACGTTTCCAAGTTTTCCTAAAGGGACGATTTTGAAACCAACAAGTATGGTTGCATCACTTCCGGCTAACTCATAATCAGTTTCACCAATACCTGTTTGCGAAAGACTAAATTTTGATTTAGCATATCCAAGTTCGCCCTGAGCATACAACATTAATAAATTAACCCGAACAAATCCGGCAACACCATAACCGGTTCCGGAGCTTTTTGAACTAAAATCATCAGTAAGTGGCGAAGTTATGTTATAAGAAAACTGGGGTCCAAATTGTATTAATTGTGCAAAGCCATTTACACTAATACACAAAAATGCTGCTAAAATGAATTTTTTCATGACTGGATTTGTTTTTAGATGACATAAAAATAAATATTATAAATTAGATTCGAACGATTTATCTTATTTATTTCGAGTTAATCTGTGTTTTTTAATTTTGTATCTTTTTGATAATGAATAGAATGTACGTATTTGTAAAGCGAGAAAATATAATCTTTAAAAAACTTAAATTTGAATGTTTCAAAAAAGATAATCATGGAAATTAAAACAATCGATGCATCTCAAACCTGGGAAATCAGACATAAAGTAATGTGGCCTGATAAACCTATTGAATTTGTACAATTAGAAGAAGATAATAATGGTTTGCATTTTGGAGTTTTTGATCAGGAAAAATTAGTTTCTATAGTTTCTTGCTTTGTTGGTAATCAGGAAATGCAATTTAGAAAACTAGCCACTTTAGAAGAATATCAAGGTAAAGGAATTGCCTCTGAATTGTTAAATTTTATTTTTGAAGTCGCCAAAAAGCAAAATTTAAGTAAAATATGGTGCAATGCAAGAAGCAATAAAAAATCATTTTATGAGAAATTTGGAATGATAGACACTCATAAAATTTTCTCTAAAGAAGGACAGGAATTTACGATAATGGAAATTTTTCTGTAGAAAAAGTAGCGGATTTTATTGAAATAAGATAAAGACTATCAGGTATTTGTGGATTTAATCAGTTTCTGCTGGAATACTTTTGAAAAATACAATAGTTAAAAGCTTGAACGATTCTTTTCTGTCATTTTAGCATAAAACGCCACATTTAATTATTGAATAAAGAATGTTAAAAAATGAAAACGTTTTCGTTTGATTCTACATGTTAAGACTTTCTTATTTTATTTTTTTTGTTCCAATCTTTTATTACTTTCGCACCCAAATGAGAAAGTTAATAGTATTTTTAGTATTCATGAATATGCTTCTGTTCGGCGGAGGGCAATATCTTAATGCTGGTACTCCTCAAAACTTTCATCAACATACTCTTGAGAAAAAGCACCGTGTAAAATTCACAAATCAGGATCAGGGATCTTCAATAATCGAAGATGCCGATGTAGATCTTGAAGAGGAATATCTTGGAAGTGGTGATCTTAAAGATGGACTTACGAATAAATTTTTTGCAACAAACTACAGTTTACTTGACAAATGGTACCTTTCCTTTTCAAGTCAGACTATTGTAAATAATTACAATCGTTTTAAATTCTTCGTGCCATTCTGTGGCAATTCAAATCCTATTTACATTACCCAACAGGTTTTAAGAATTTGATTCAACAGTATACATCGGTTACCTAAGTTGTGATCTGCATATCTTGTTGATGTATATTTTTTCTACTTCTTCTTATATGAAAGTTAAGTTCTGACTAAGGCTGGCTGATGCATTTTTTCATCCAAAGGAATCTCTGTATTCCAAGCATCCAATCGCTTAATTTCCAAATAAAATCATGAAAAGAATTATCTTGTTCACAGGCTTAATTGCCCTAGTGTGCCTTACTAGCTGTACAGCTAAAAAAGAAGAGAAAGAAGAAGCAGAAAAATTTACGGTTACTAATCCTGTAAAAATTGACACTTCATTTACAAAAGAATACGTTTCACAGATTAAATCTGTACGTAACATTGAACTCCGTGCCCAGGAAAAAGGGTTTTTACAAAACATCTATGTTGATGAAGGACAGTTTGTAAAAAAAGGTCAGTTATTGTTTAAAATTATGCCAAATATGTATCAGGCAGAATTATTAAAAGCACAAGCTGAACAAAAATCAGTAGAAATTGAATTGCAAAATTCTAAATTATTAGCTGATAAAAATATCGTTTCTAAAAACGAATTAAGTGTAGCTCAGGCAAAATTACAATCAGCAAAAGCTGAAGTTGCATTGGCAAAACTTCATTTATCATTCACAGAAATCAGAGCTCCATTTGATGGAACAATTGACCGTATTCCTTTGAAACTTGGAAGTCTTATTGACGAAGGTGAATTGTTGACAAGTCTTTCAGACAACAGTCAAATGTTTGCTTACTTCAATGTATCTGAACCTGAATATCTACAATACCAAACAGATGTAAAAGATCGTGCTGACAATAAAGTGAGCTTGGTTCTTGCTAACGGTGAGACTTTTAAAGAAAAAGGAAACGTAGAAGTTATCGAAAGTGAATTTAACAACGAAACAGGAAATATTGCTTTTAGAGCAAGATTCCCTAATTCTGGAAAATTACTTAGAAACGGAGAAACTGGACAAGTTCAAATGATCGTTCCGCTTAAAAATGCTATCGTGATTCCACAGAAAGCTACTTATGAAATTCAGGATAAAAAATATGTTTTTATAGTAGATAAAAACAATAAAGTAAGTTCAAGAGAAATTACAATTACAGGTGAAATTCCTGATTTGTATGTTATCAAAACAGGTCTTGCTGAAACTGATAAAATTTTACTTGAAGGAGTTCAGAAAGTAAAAGAAAATGACAAAATTAAATTCGAATACCAATCTCCTCAAACGGTTATTAATCATTTGCGCGTAAAAGCAGAATAGGTTTAATCATTAAAAAAATATAAAAATGTTTAATAAATTTATTCAAAGACCTGTATTGTCGATAGTAATATCGCTTATCATTGTCTTTTTAGGGATATTGTCGGTGTTGAATTTACCAATCACCCAGTTTCCTTCCATCTCTCCTCCGATGGTAAACGTTACAGCGGATTACCCTGGATCGAATGGAGAATTGATGATTAAATCTGTTGTTATTCCTTTAGAAAGAGCGCTTAACGGTGTTCCGGGAATGAAATATATGACCTCTGATGCAGGAAATGATGGTGAAGCAAGTATTCAGGTTGTATTTAACTTAGGTACAGATCCTAATCAGGCTGCAATTAACGTTCAAAACCGTGTAGCTTCGGTTACTAATAAACTACCTCCATTGGTAGTTCGTGAAGGTGTTAAGATCACGCGTGAGGTTCCGAGTATGTTGATGTACGTGAATCTTTATAGTACGGATAAAAATACCGACATGAAGTTCTTGTACAACTATGCTGATATCAACGTATTATCTGAATTAAAAAGGGTAAATGGTATTGGATCAGGAGATATCTTAGGAACACGTGAATATGCAATGCGTATTTGGTTGAAACCGGATCGTATGTTGGCTTATAAAATTTCTGCTGATGAAGTAATGGAAGCATTATCTAGTCAGAGTTTGGAAGCTTCGCCTGGTAAAACAGGAGAAAGTTCTGGTAAACGTTCTCAAGCATTTGAATATGTATTAAAATATTCAGGGCGTTTTACAACCAAAGAACAATACGAGAATATCATTGTAAAATCAAATAGCAACGGAGAACTTTTACGTTTGAAGGATATTGCTAAAATTGAATTTGGCAGCTCGATGTATGATATCTATTCTAATTTGAATGGAAAACCATCTGCGGCGATCGTATTAAAACAATCTTTTGGTAGTAATGCCAATCAGGTTATTGAAGATGTAAAAGCGAAACTTGAAAAAATCAAGCAAAAGTTCCCAAAAGGAATGGATTATGAAATCTCTTATGACGTTTCTAAATTCCTTGATGCTTCTATCGAAAAAGTAATTCACACTTTGGTTGAAGCTTTTATCCTGGTAGGATTAGTGGTTTTCCTTTTCTTAGGAGACTGGCGTTCTACGATTATCCCAGCAATTGCGGTACCGGTTTCATTAATTGGAACTTTTGTATTCATGCAATTCTTCGATATTTCGTTGAACTTAATTACATTGTTTGCTTTGGTACTTGCAATTGGGGTCGTCGTCGATGATGCGATTGTTGTAATTGAAGCCGTTCACGCCAAGATGGAGGAAGAGCATCTTTCACCACTTAAAGCAACTAAAAAAGCGATGCATGAAATTGCAGGAGCGATCGTTGCGATTACATTCTTAATGGCAGCGGTATTTATTCCGGTTGCGTTTATGTCAGGTCCGGTTGGGGTATTTTACCGACAGTTCTCGATTACGATGGCAACAGCAATTATCCTTTCTGGTATTGTCGCATTGACTTTGACACCGGCACTTTGTGCAATGATGTTAAAAAATAATCATGCTACACCTAAAAAGAGAACTCCTGTAAACATCTTTATTGATGGATTTAACAACAAGTTTAACCTTGCACAAGGTAAATACCAAAATGTATTGGCTAAAATTGTAAACAGAAGAGCCGTTACAATTATTGCACTTCTTGGATTTTGTGCCGGAACCTGGTTGATTAGTAGTACAGTTCCTTCCGGGTTTATCCCGAATGAGGATCAGGGTATGTTTTATGCTATTATCCAGACGCCTCCGGGTTCATCATTAGAAAGAACGAATAATATTGCTGAGAAATTGCAAAAAATTGCTGAGACAATTGATGGAGTAAAATCTGTTTCTTCATTGGCGGGTTATGAAATTTTGACGGAAGGTACCGGATCTAATGCCGGAACTTGTTTGATCAACTTAAAAGACTGGAACGATCGTAAAGAATCTGTTCAGGAAGTTATGACAGAACTGGAAGAGAAATCAAAAGATATTCCAGGTGCAAACATTGAGTTTTTCCAACCACCTGCAGTTCCTGGATATGGAGCAGCTGGAGGATTTGAGCTTCGTTTACTGGATAAAACAGGTTCAGGAGATTTCAAGAAAATGGAAGCTGTAAATAAAGAGTTTGTTGAAGAATTGAACAAACGTCCGGAATTATCTAACGTATTTAGTTTCTTTAGTGCGAGTTTCCCTCAGTACATGATGAAAGTAGATAATGATTTGGCACAGCAAAAAGGAGTTTCTATCGAAAATGCGATGAATACTTTGTCAACTCTTGTAGGTAGTAACTACGAAATTAGTTTCATTAAATACGGAATTAATTATAAAGTAATCGTTCAGGCTTCGCCAGAATATCGTGCACAACCAGATGATATCTTAAAACTTTATGTGAAAAATAATCGTGATGAAATGGTTCCTTTTTCTGCTTTTATGAAGTTAGAAAAAGTATATGGTCTTTCAGAGATTACAAGACACAACATGTATAACTCTACTGAGATTAGTGGTGGACCTGCATCAGGATATAGTTCTGGTACAGCTATTAAAGTAATTCAGGAAGTTGCAGAGAAAAAATTACCTAGAGGATATGATATTGACTGGGCAGGTATTTCTGCCGATGAGGTTGCTCAGGGTAATCAGGCTATTTGGGTATTCTTAATTTGTTTAGGATTTGTTTACTTGGTTTTGGCTGCTCAATATGAGAGTTTTATTTTACCACTTTCTGTAATTCTTTCATTGCCGGCGGGTATTTTTGGAGCCTTCCTTTTATTGAAAGTAACAGGATTAGAAAACAACATTTATGCTCAGGTTGCCATGGTAATGCTTATTGGTTTATTGGGTAAAAATGCCGTACTGATTGTAGAGTTTGCGATACAGCGACATGCAGCGGGTAAAACAGTTCTTGAAGCAGCAATGGAAGGAGCGAAAGCGAGGTTCCGTCCAATTTTGATGACTTCATTTGCTTTTATTGCCGGATTATTACCACTTGCTTTTGCGACTGGTCCGGGTAAAATTGGTAACAGAACCATTGGTACTGCCGCCGCTGGAGGTATGCTTATCGGAACTATTTGTGGTGTATTTGTAATTCCGGGATTGTATTACATTTTTGGAAAAATTGCAGAACGACACAAATTAGTGAAACATGAAGAAGAGAATCCATTAACAGAAGAAATTGATAACAATCATGTATAAATTCAAATCATATCAATATGGTATTGCATTAGGTTTATGTCTTACGGTTGCAGGGTGTAAAGCCCCTGCGCCTGAGGCAGCGCCTACTACAAGCACGCCGGTTCCTGAATCATTTGATCAGACTGCCCAAACTCAGGACGCAAACAATAATACATCAGCATTGCAATGGAAAGATTATTTTAAAGATCAAAACCTTGTTGACCTTATTGATGTTGCATTAAAAAACAATCAGGAATTAAATATCACTTTGCAGGAAATTGAAATTGCAAAGAATGATATCCGAGTTAAAAAAGGACTTTTATTGCCAACAGTTGGTGTTCGCGCCGGAGCTGGAATCGAGAAAGTTGGTAGATATACAAGCCAAGGTGCGGGTGATGCTACAACAGAGATTAAACCGGGAGTAGAAACTCCTGATCCGCTTGGTGATTTTACAATTGCCGCTTATGCGAATTGGGAAGTTGATATCTGGAAAAAATTGCGTAATTCTAAAAAAGCAGCTTTAAACAGATATTTAGCTACAGTTGAGGGGAAAAACTTCGTGATTACAAATCTTATTGCTGAAGTTGCTGATTCTTATTATGAGTTATTGGCTTTGGACAATCAATTGGATATTATAAATCAAACGATCAAATTGCAGTCAAATGCTTTAGAAATTGTAAAAATTCAGAAGCAAGCTGCAAGAGCAACAGAACTTGGTGTTAAGAAGTTTGAGGCTGAGGTTTTAACTTCAAAAAGTATGGAGTTTGATATTCGTCAGCAAATAAAAGAAGCGGAGAATAAAATCAACTTTTTGTTAGGTAGATATCCACAGGAAATTAAAAGAACTAGCAGTACCAACTTCTTGAGTTTATTGCCTGCAGCAGTTAGTTCTGGAATTCCGTCTCAATTATTAGCAAATCGTCCTGATGTTAAACAAGCAGAGTTAGAGCTTGTAGCAGCAAAATTAGACGTAAAAGTAGCACGTGCTGAGTTTTATCCTTCATTGGATATTTCGGCAGCATTTGGAGTACAAGCATTTAAGCCTGCTTATTTGTTTACGTTTCCAGAGTCAATTTTATATTCTATAGCAGGAGATTTAGCTGCGCCATTGATTAACAGAAATGCAATTAAAGCTGAATTTGCAAGTGCAAACGCCAGACAACTTCAGGCATTATATAATTATGATCGTACGGTTTTGAATGCTTATTTAGAGGTTTCAAACCAACTTTCTAAGATTGAAAACTTACAGAAAGGATACGATCTTAAATCGCAACAAGTTGATGCTTTAAACACATCAATTGATGTTTCTAATGATTTATTTAAGTCAGCGAGAGTTGATTATTTCGAAGTTTTAATGACTCAACGTGATGCATTAGAAGCGAAATTAGAATTAGTAGATACTAAAAAGGAACAACTGAATGCTGCGGTTCATGTTTACAGAGACTTAGGCGGCGGTTGGAAATAGAATGCCTATTTTAATTAGTTATTAGTAGGAGAGCCTTCCAGAAGTAAAATTCTGGGAGGTTTTTTTTTATGTTTAAAAAGAGATAATTAAACATTAAACTTTCTTATGAAAACCGGAGTCTTAGCCCTGATAGTCCCGAAGTGTCGGGAGAAAATCCTTTTGTGCCGGTCCAGATAGTTATCGGGCAATGTCATTAAATTAAGGGAAAATCTACAAAATTACTTAACAGTTTAATCAAGAAAGTAATTAGAAAATCCGTTTTTATCAGCGTTTTCGCTTTAGCGAATCAGTAAAATCAGCGTCTAATTTTGACGCGGATAAAACAGATTTACTTTGTAAAAACGCGGATTAAAACGGATTTTATTTTCTAAAAGCTTAACTTAACTGCACTGTACGAGCGATAGCGAACGGACTATCAAATAGCTCCTTATAAAACAACTAATGATTTGTATTATTTAGGAATGGATATTTTTGCTCTAAAGCCTTTGTCAGGTTCTGTTTCAAAATCGATAGTTCCTTTTACAGCATGAATTCGGCTTTCCATGTTTTTAAGACCGTTTTTTACCATCTTGGTTTTTTCGGAACCTTTACCGTTATCAGTATAGCTTATTAAGATTGATTTTTGATCATTTTCAAATTTTATAACAACCAGCTTTGCCATACTGTGTTTTTTCATATTCACCATTAATTCCTGTAAAATTCGGCTAATAGTGACTTTTTTAACGTCATCGATAATTTCCCAGTTGATATCATCGAGATTGGTAATCATGATATTTCTTTCGCTGGTATTGTAAGTCGAAAGCATTTCTTTTATGGTGGAAGTAAAATTTATTCCCGTATCAATTTTATTATTTTCTTTTGAAATTCCTCGTACACGTCCGTATATATCATCTAGTTTTTGGAGTAGATTCTCTTTAGTGTTTTCTTGAGACAATGTTTGAGATTCGGCAAAAGCAATTACATGATATACATCGTTTGCTAACTCATCATGGATTTGTTTAGCAATCCTAGCTTCTGTATTGTACGAAGTCTTAAATTCTATAGCTTTGTTTTTATTTTTATAATAGCGGATTAAAATAGCTATTAAAATGACTAAAAAGATAAAAATGATAACAAATACAATTCTCAGATATGTGGCTTTTTGAAGCGACAATTCGTTTTCGGCTTTTTCTAAACGAAGTTTTGCATTTTCGTCTTTTTCTTTTTTAGCATCGTATTTTATTTTGGCAAACTTATTTTTAAAATTATTTCTAACTTTAATAATGCTGTCGTTTAATGTAAAATACTTTTGCACATATTTGCTTGCTTGGTTTTTATGGTTATTAGAGATTAAAATTTGCAGCGCTTCTAATCTTTCATCAACACTATTTAGTTTTGTAGATATATTGTAAGCGGCGAGAGCATTTTCATCTGATTTAGGAATATCTTTTTTAGCATAATAATCGGCAAGATGCAAGTAGCTTTCAATACTTCCATAAGTATCCTTAAATTCAATTCTGGTGTGGAGCGCATCCTTCATTAAACCGAATCCTTTTTCATCCATTCCTTTCTTAAAATAAGCATAACCCAAGTTGTCTATGTATACAGCTTTGATGACTGATTGAGCTTTAGTTAATAATTTTTTGCTTAAAAGAGATTCTAAAAGAGCGATTGCATTATCATATTTCTTTTGTTGGATATAAACAGCTGCAATATTACCTAAGGGACGTTGCTTCTCCATAGGATCTATTAATTCATTTGATGCTTTTTTGTAGTTATGAATAGCATCATCATAAAGAGAGAGTTCTTTGTCCGCTATACCTAATCTATTGTTTATAGCGGCGATATAAATAAGGTTATTCTTAACGTAAGGTAATGCTTCTGTTACAGTCTCCTTGCTGCCGTAGTAATCTCCATTGACTTGCTGAATACATGCCATCTGAATAAGTATATACCCAATATTAGCGCTGTCTTTTATAGTTTCAAAAAGTTGTTTGGAGTTATTAAACTCGTAAAATGAAGTGTTGAAGTTTTGTTTTTCGTAATTTTTAATTGCTTTATCTCTTAAGCTAAGTGCCTCTTTTTGTATTGACTCTGTATTAGTGGTAGTAGTCTTTTTTTCTTCACAGGAAAAAAGGAAAAGCAGAACAATAAAATAAAAAAACGGGGACCGTAACATATAAATTTACTTTCCCCGAAAATAACAATAAATTAGACACTAAAAATAATTTTTTATGGTTTTATTTTTGGTGGTATCGTTGGTGGTGGTGACGTTGTACCGCCATCACCAGGACCTTCCGTGCCCTTGTCTCCTGCCTGCAAAGAATCTTTTATTTTTTCTGTTTTCTTTGTTGGCTGTGTCTCGTACTCATCAGGAGTACAAGAAAATATAGTGAATAATGACGCAATAGCGACAAAAAGTATTAGCTTTTTCATTTTGATTTAATTTAGAAATTAGACATAGGTATTGCTGTCCGGAGTTCACCCAGAGTTTTTGGTTGGCAATACCAAATTGGTTTTTGGGAAGTAAACGGTGTAGGACTGTAAGACGTTTTTTTATACTTCCCGAATAAATCCGGTCTTACGGTTTTTTACACTGTTAATTAGAACTAGTTTTTATTATTGTTTTAGTCTGCAGACAAAACTTGAACTAATTTCTATGGCAAAGAAAAGGCGCTTTGAGCCCATTGTTTATAGGGGATTCCCAGAATTCCCGCGTTTTCCTGAGATTCCCAGGAATTCCTGAAAAAAGAATATGATGCACAATAAATTTAGGTTTGTTAGAAGATATTATGTGAATCTAAAATCAAACTTGACCTTTATTTAATAGAGGCAAAAAGTCTTAAAAAGGTTGGTTTGGACTATTAAAAAAAACATAAAAATGCATATTGAAGAGATCAATAAATTGATTTTAATAGTAGAACAATTTTAATTGCTGGAGAACGAGAAAAAAATAGTAGAATTTTTTACTAAAAACAGATTAGTTTTTTTGCTGATTTTCATACTTATAGGAGTAGAATAGAATAAAGTAAATAATAACGTGAAGGCTATAAAAAAATATTTTTTTTCCATTTTGGTTTAGATTAAAAATTAGGCATAAGTATTGCTATCCAGAGTTTATCCAGAGCTTGTTAATAGTAGTTCCAAGATTGACTTTTGAGGAAGTAAAGTTTATAGAACTGTAAGACGTTTTTTATACTTCCCGAATAAATCCGGTCTTACGGTTTTTTACACTGTTAATTTGAACTAGTTTTATATTTTTGTTTTAATCTGCAGACAATACATGAACTAATTTCTATGATAAACAAAGGTCTGTTGAGACTTTTGTTTATAAGAGATTATCAAAATTTCTGCGGTTTACTGAGATTCCCAAGATTTCCTATAAAAAACCATATATACCATGCATTCCAAGACATTAGAAGAATATAAAAAAGGCATTAAAATTAAATATGAGATCGTAAAAGAAGGAGAACACTTCGATTACTTGTATAATCCGTCTCGTGGAAAACTCCGCGATTTATGTTGGCTTATTTTTGAGAATAACCCAACTCAAGACGATTTAAATGTCTTTAAAAATTTATTGTGCTTAGATTTTGATCATACTAAAAAGAATAAGTTTAAGGAGCAAAAAGATAAGTTTAGGCCTATTGAGACCTTCTTTAAGGGCGAAACAGATCCGTTGAATATTGACGCAATAAATCTTGCGGCAGTTATAGTTGATTTTCAACCACGTCCTTTTAAAAAGTTTAACGAAAAGTGTCGGATTGAAGAAACCAAACAAATTAAGAATACCGATAAAGCTGAGATAGCTGTAGAAAGTGAGAAAGAAGTCATAGAAGTAGAGGGTTTTGTGAAAAGTGAAAATGAAGGATCGAACGAGGATCTTAAAAAAGGAAATTTTTATTCTAATGTTCAAGATGTATTTTCTAAAATAAAAACTCAGAAAATAAATCCGGAAAAAATAATTATGGTTGGAATTGGGACAATAGCTTTGGTTTCTTCAGCATGTTTAAAAAAATTAGATCGAATGATTTCTAAATCTAAAGGAAGTTCTGGAGAAGCATTGTGAAAGTGAAAAATAAGATACTTAAAGAAGTAAAAAGAATAATTTTTTGAGAAGTAATTCTGGAGTTTAAAAAGTCTGTTTTTCGGCATATATTTACTGTTATTTACACTATAAAGATAAGAAAAAATAACCGTTAAACCTAGTAAAAACCAGTGAAATAACGGATTTTTTTTGCTTTTTTTAGCATAAATTTTCTAAATTTTTTTGCCTGCTATTATGAATCAAAAAAGCAGTGAAATCTGCTTTTTTGATGGTAATTGGATTGACATAAAATTTGTCTCGGGATTTGAAACCAATGAAAGAAGTTTACTTTTTATTTAATAGTTTTTTCAATATTTCTTATAGAAACGAATGCCCTAGCCGTGATAGAAGTGGAAATCCTTTTATGCCAGGGTTTGGCATAAAAGATTGAAACGGAGAGCAGGAAATAGCTCCTAATAAATATTATATTAGATTCTAAATAAAATCGAGCATTAAACAATTGTGACACCAGAATCTTTGTATGGTTTTAAAATTTCTTCTTCCGGAGAAGCATTTGTTACCAGAACATCAATATTGCTGATTGGACCAATAAAATAAGATTCGGCGGTATCTACTTTTTCTATAGAACTCAATGCTATCACATAATTAGAATTTTGAATCATGGTCTTTTTAATCTGAGAATCTTCATGTATAACGCCCGTAAGTCCGCGTTCGTGATGTATACTACAAACGCCCAGAATACAAATATCGGCTCTAAAATTACGGAAGAAATCTATAGTTTCGATACTAGCCGTGGTAAAGGATGTTTTGCACATTTTTCCGCCTGCAAAAATCAGATCAATATTAGGTAAATCTTCGATTAATGCCGCAACGGGAAAACTGTTTGTAATAACGGTTATTTTTAAATCATAGGGAAAACTTGCCACTAAAGCCAAAGAAGTTGTTCCGCCATCAATAAACACAACCTGACCGTCTTTTAAGTAAGAGATTGCTTTTTCGGCAATGATCTTTTTATTTTCGACGTCGTGTTTTTCTCTGCTTCTATAATGCAACGGAATTGGAGAAGGAGCGACTGCGCCTCCGCGAACTGCTTTTAATAATCCCTGATCTGAGAGTTCTTTTACGTCTCGTCTTATCGTGTCTTCAGAGACATTTAAGTATCCGCTAAGTTCGAGTAATGTTAAGCGATGCTCTTTTGATAAGTATTCTAAAATTACTTTTTGACGCTCTTCTTTTTTCATGTGATGCAACTTTATATTGCAAAAGTAAAATATTATTGCAATAATTTGCAATATTTGCGTAATTTTGTTGCAAAATAAAGCTAAAAATGAAAAAGAAAACTATTGCCGTCGATATGGATGGCGTGCTTGCCGATATCGAGGCACATTTAATTGAGTATTATAATGAAGCTAATGGAACAACATTAACGAGAGAAAGTATTCAGGGTTTGAGTGAAGAAGATGCTTTTGTAGAAAGAGATCTTTTGAGAGGAATTTTAAATAAAGAGAATTTCTTTAGAAACTTACCTGTAATGGACGATGCTGTCGAAAGTTTGCGTCAATTGCAGGAAAACTTCGAAATATTTATAGTTTCTGCCGCTACGGAATTTCCGGTTTCGCTTGCCGAAAAAATCTTTTGGCTTGAGGAACATTTTCCGTTTATTAAGTGGGAAAATATTATTCTTTGCGGAAGTAAAAGAATTATCAATACAGATTTTATGATTGATGATCATCCTAAAAATCTGGATCATTGCATGGGTAAACCTATTATGTTTACAGCGTTTCATAATGTAAATAAAACGCATCACTTACGTGTAAATAACTGGAAAGAAGTTGTTGCAGTTTTGAATGAAACATTGAATTAGTGTGTAAACAAAAAGCCTTTCGGAAGTAGACTTCCGAAAGGCTTTTTGCTTTTTTAAATGTTTAAAAAAGAACTATAAATGAAGATCGTTGTTGATTTCTACCTCATCAGATTCTTTGTAGAAATTTAATTCTTCTTCAATTTTCTTACGGTCTTTTTTATTTTGTTTTACCAGAAAGTAAACTAATAAAACAACGCCAATAACTATCGCGCTCAATACATACCGGTTGATTTCCATAATAATTTATTTAAGTTTATACTGAGTTTAATTCAATTTAGGTATTCTTAAATCTATTTTATGATTTGGGTTTTAGGATAAAAAATCACGGAACCATAATCCCGAATGTTTAATAGTTCTTTGTTGTGTGTCAAAATCTACATGAATAAGCCCGAATCTGGCATTGTAACCTTCTGCCCATTCGAAGTTATCGGTAAGACTCCAAACAAAATAACCATCAACATTATAACCGTCTTTTTTGGCTTTCAAAATCTGTTCTAAATGATCTTGTATATAATGTGTGCGCTTGATATCATAGACTTTTCCGTTTTTAAGAATGTCCGGGAAAGCAGCACCATTTTCGGTAATTATAATTTTCTTGATATTGTAACTATTGAATTTTTTAAGAACGTGATAAAGTGCCGGAGGATAAACTTCCCAACCCATATCTGTGGCAATAACATTTCTTTTTTCGGCACTAATTAATTCAGCACCAATATACGGAATTAATAGGGACGATTTTACAACTTCTCTTGTATAACATTGAAGTCCAATGAAATCAAACTCAAAAGCTAGATTGTTTAAGTCATCTTCAAGAATATAATTATTCAGTTTTTTAAGAACCGGCAAATCTGCTTGTGGATAACCCAATCCTAAAATTGGCTCTATAAAAGTTCTGTTCAGTAAAGTATCTACACGTTTTGCAGCTTCTATATCTTTTGGAGATTGAGAAAAAGGTTCAATATGTGTACACGAAAAAGTAGTGCCAATATTAGCGTCCGGAATTAGGTTTCTTAATTTTTTTGCACCGGCAGCTGTAGCTAAAGTTACATGATGCATGGCTTTAAGATAATTGGTAATTCCTTTTTTTCCTGGAGCGTGAATGCCCAGAAAATATCCTGCTCCGGTAAAAACGGAAGGTTCATTTATGACCATCCAGTTTTTGACGCGATCTCCAAAATATTGGGCACAAACGGCAACATATTCTGAAAACCAGGAAACCGATTCGCGATTTGTCCATCCGCCTTTTACTTCTAAATCGTGAGGTAAATCCCAATGATAAAGTGTAATCCAGGGTTCTATTCCAGATGCGAGTAAAGAGTCTATGATTTTGTTGTAATAATCTATTCCTCCCTGATTTACAGGATGAGTTCCTGTAGGCATAATTCGTGGCCAACTGATAGAAAATCTGAAATTCGGAATGTTTAATTCGTTTATCAGATCAATATCATTCTGGTAAGAATTATAGAAATCACAAGCAGTCAGGGCATGATGTCCATTTTTGATTTTTCCTTTTTGAGAAGTAAAAACATCCCAGATAGAAGAACCTTTTCCGTCGGCATCATGTGCACCTTCAATTTGGAAGGCGGCGGTAGAAACACCCCACAAGAAATCTTGCCCAAATTGGTCTTTATGTAAAAATGAGGTATCAACTTTATTCATTCAATTGTGCTTTCCTTTTTTAATTTTGAATTTCTAATTTATTAATGAAGGAAAGAAGATTGCATAGCTCTTAAAAAAAGCCATTCTTTGAATGAAACCAAAAAATTTAAATTGAAGAATTTCATGACGTTTAGTTTTATTCAAATTAACAAAACTAATGTGAATTTATTGTAAAGTCATTATTATCAAATAATTAACATTATTCGATGAGTGCGTTTCTATTGTGTAATAGCATTTAGAGAAACAAACGTTTTATCAATTTTGTTGCCAGGGAAAAAGTTTGATGAAGAAATCAAAAAATGGAGAGAATCCTAAATTGAGGCATTCTCTCCGGAATTATGATTTTAATATTGTTATTCAGTTTCAGGAGGAGGAGGAGGAGTGTTTGGAATATCTCCGGGTCCAGCGTACTTTGGTATTTCATGGTTAATTTCTTTTTTTACTTCAGTAGTTTTAGTTGCAGAATCATCATCATCTGCACTACAAGAAAAAGTAGTAAAAGTCAATAATGCAATGGCACTAAATAGAATTAGTTTTTTCATTTTGGTTTTTTTGATTAGTAATTAGAATTTTTTATAAAACGTCAAAAGAATGAAGTTTTAATTAGCCGAAAATAGCTATTAATTTTAATTAAAAGAAATAAAAAATCACTGAATTAAATATCAGATGAATAACGGTTTGTGAGTGTTTCTGTGTTTTTGAATGCAGCTATTATTTTGATAAAATTCAACAAAATACAATCATTGTACTACTAAGAAATATTCATTTCCTTTTTCGTCAAAGGCTTTTAGTTTTCCGTGCTCAATCCATTCGGTTTTGATGTTGAGTTCCGGCACAGAATCATTGATTAGAATTCCTGCGCCATATTTTCCTTCGACATTAATATTTCCAAAAACAGAATCTCCTTTGATATCAACGCCTTTTACATTATAATTATATTCATAATGACCAGAATTTCCGGTTCGGTATTTATAGTGATATTGCGTATCAACATGATAAGTTTTGGCTTCTTCAGGAGTTATAGTTTTTCGGTCGTCAGAAGTAATCACCTCGTTATAAAATGTGTTTATTTTTTGAGGAGCCGGAGCAGAAGCATGTTTGCAAGAAAGTATTCCAAGCGAAAGAAATAACAATAGGATTAGGTAGTTTTTTTGCACAGGCGTTGAGGTATTTAAATAATATTAAAACAGGTTTCAAAATCTTGTTATTTTTAAATAGTGATAAATCTAATTAGAATTACTTTCTTTAAAATGCGTATTTACACGTGATTTTTATCGAAAGATCTAATGAGAAGAAAGTTTTTGCATGAAGTTGGTTTAAATAGAAAAAAGAGGACATTTCCGTTCCTCTTTAAAAGCTTAAATGATTTGGTTTTATTTTTAAATTATTTAAAATCCGGTATTATATTTTACATTAAAGGAATGATCGGACATAAATAAAAGTCCGAAAAACTGAAAAAAGGCCAATATTGAAGGAATAAGTGTCCAACAAAATAAAAGATAAAGAATACCTTGACCTGATTGTCCTAAATAGAATTTATGGATTCCGATGCCTCCTAAAAAGAATGTCAAAATTGCTGCGGTTGTTTTACTTTTCATAATTTACATTTTAGATAAAATTTCTGTTTTCTTTGAATCAAATTCTGTTTGTGAAATGATTTCGCTTTCTAATAATTTTTTTAGTTTTTGAAGCACTTCTAATGGATCTTCTTTTTGCTCGACATTTTGATGAGTTGGTATATTTGTATTTACGGTTATTCCTCCGCCAGCAATTGCTCTTTTATTTTCAAGATCATGTTCACGTCTGAAAACAACCATTTCTTCTTCTTTTTGCTGAGCAAATTGATATAATTTTCGAGCTTGAGCCTTAGGTAAATAATCGAGCATATTTACATTTCCTTTAATAGTCTTCATAGAAAAAGTTGCTCCCATAATTCCTTCTTTCATGTGACAATCTAATATGTCTTTCCAGGCATAATCCTGAAAATCCATCGATAATCCTAAATTTCGGGGTCTGCAGAAAATGATTCTTTTATTAGTTAAAGCAATACAATCCGGAGATAAATTTATAGCCGGTTTTTTTTGCACGGCGATATATTCTACTTCTTCACCAGAAGTAAGTAATCCGTTGACTTTTACTAATAGTTTTTCAACTGCTTTTGGGTCTTGTTCTTCGTTCAAGAATTTTTTTAAATCGTTTATCATAATAATTAATTTTTATTCGGTTTCGTATAATCCAACAGTTTCTAGTAACTCTTTTTCGAATTGATAAAGATCATCAATAGTCGAAATCGGTAGTTTTGTTTCGTTTTTATTGTCATTAAAAAGGCTGACATATTTTTTACTTCCATTAAGATGAAGACGGCAAAGAGGTTTGCGATTATTATCGTCCAGTAGAATTCCAAAATAAGATTGTGTGTCGCGATAAACAATTCGTTTAGTAGGAAGTTTTCGTCTTAGTATTGCAACAATAATGCGATATCCATCCAGTTCTTCTTCGCTGGTAATAATTTTGCTTTCTTCTTCCAGAGATTCAACCTGTTCATCTTGCTGCTTAATTGTTTCTTTGGTAAGAGCAGCTTTTAAGCGATCATTTATTTTTTCGCTAATAAATTGGTTTAGGGATTTTTGAACTAAGTCTTTAAATTCATCAAGCACTTTTTCAGTTAATCTTCCAGTGTAAACTTTATTTGCAAAATGTTTAGTAAAATCATTCGAAGGATTCTCTAATTCAATATTGATTTGCTTTTTTATTTCTTTAATGTATTTTAAAGCGCTTGCATTTGTAACAATATTATCAACGTTGAAACTTGATTTGTGAAATTTTGCAACCTCAGTGATTGTATTCTCTTTTAGATTTGTGATGTCAAATTCCAAAAATGGTTTTTGATCCATTTTGTTTTTGTCATCTAAGTCTGTGAAAAATTGATACTGAATTCCGTTTGTTAAAAGAGCAAATCGGGTTTTAGTAACATGAAAATAACTGAATAATTGAGAATTATGTACCGTTAGATTTTCTTTCCAACTTTTGCATTCTACTATTATAATTGGTTCTCCGTTTTGAAAGATTGCATAATCTACTTTCTCTCCTTTTTTTAAGCCTAAATCGGCGGTAAATTCAGGAACAACTTCTAACGGATTAAAAGCATCGTAGCCAAGAATATGAATAAATGGCAATACAAAAGCATGTTTGGTAGATTCTTCTGTTTCAATTTTGCTTTTAAGCTGATCTATTTTATCAGCCAATGATTTAAGTTGAATATTGATTTCCATTGGTTTTAGTTTAAAATTTTATTTTATTTAATATCTGTTAAATCGCCATCATTAGGTGAATCAATTTCATAATATGTAAATTCATCATCACCTTCGTACCATTTATAATTAACTTTAGTGAATCGAAACATTTTTAATACATCGTGTAACGTTTCTTGTGTTTGTTGCTTATTTGCATTGTTTGCAAAAATTCCTCCTGTAAATTGAATAGTTTTACTTTTTTTTCCAATTACTTCTGTTTCGATATTCTCTTTCCAAAGTTTCTGATAAATTGCATCTCTGTATGCTTTTCGTAAAATTGGAAATTCATTTATTTGAATTTTTTTTACTTTTTGCTCTAATTTTTTACCTAAAGATCTTACTTCACTATTATCTGAAATTAGTGCATCATTAATTGTATGTGACCACGCTGAAAAAAGGACTAATTCCATTTGAACAGCTTCGATTGTATTCCTGTAATTTGAGAAGTTTATACCTTCATCAATTGAGGTGATTTCTCTTTCTAATTGTGCTATTTGATTTGGAATATCGTTCTCTTTATTATCAAGAGATGAAGCTGTTGTTTCATTTGCTATTGATTTAACTGAAACATCTTTGACTTCATCATCGCCACTTCCAAATGCGATGAATATAAATCCTGCCAGAGTTAATGCAGAAAATAAATGTTGTACTTTTCTTTTCATTGGTTTAATAAATTAATGGTTATTGATTTTTTGTAAATTAAAAAAGGTAGAGTAGTTCCTAATAGGTACATGAGTAAATCTATTATATCAAATGTGCCAGGTACTATTTTTAGTATTTGCCCCAATTCCGACATAATTGCAATTATTGGTACAATTAAAATCCAGAAAACATTCTCATATCTTATTTCATTTTTCCACAGATATAAAACCACGCTTACGTATGAAAATAACCATAGTCCATCTGGAAATGAGAATAAAATAAAGCTGGGAAAGTTGTTTTTGTAATCAATTGTAAAGTTTCTAATTGTCTGAATAAAATTTAAAACACCTAATTTTTCAAACCAAAGAAACATTCTTAAACTTGAAGATCTGAATAGCACATATATAATACTACCACAGAAAAGTGTAATAAAATGACCTATATATAATTGTTTGACTTTCATGTTTTAGTTTTTGATATTTCAAAAGTAAAACCAATCATAACCAGTATTTTACGGAAATCCATAATCCATTTTTTTTTTTAATTTTCAGTAATAAAAAAAGCCCCAGAAGGAGCTTTAAAAAATTAAAAACAGCATTGTAATAGGATTAAATAATGCCCATATCTTTTGTAATAGAAACCAAATGAACAGTATTATTTGCCTTAAAAAAGTCTTTTAATTTAGAAAGTCTTTTTTCCATAGCGCTTTTGCTGTTGGGTTTTTTACCCGAGTCTTTAAAGATTTTTATAATCTCATCTTGTGGAGTTCCTGATGATAAATATTTTAAAATTTCAATGTCCAAATCGTCTATTTCGAAATTGTTTTTTTCCTGAAGTGCAGAAGCAACTTCCTGTGATATAAATTTTTGATCTGAAGTAGAAATAATATGAATTGCTTTTTTTAGATCTTCAATACTATTTCGACCTTTTAATACAAAACCGTTAACATCTGAATTTTCAAAAAGAGATTTAATACGAAAGCTTTTATCTTCGACGGAATAAGCTATGATTTTAATATCAGGCTGTAATTCCCGAACTTTTTCGATAAGTTCATCACCGCACGAAATTTTCACATCACGATGGTCTTTTTTAAAAGACAAATCACTAATTAATAAATCATACGGTTCATTATCCAGAATAGCTTTTCGGATTTTTAAAAAGGCATCATCACAATATTTTGCATGCTGAAAATTTATAATATCTAAATCTTTTAAGGTTTGCTCGATTCCTAAATTTATATCTTCGAGGTCTTCGGCAATTATTACTTTTTTAAACATATGGCTTTTATTTAGGCAGCGTTATTTTTACTTTAAATCCTTTATCTGGTTCTGTATCAAAAGTAATAGTTCCTTTTATGGCTAGAATACGGATTTCCATATTTTGTAAACCATTTTTAATAATTTTATCTTTTTCACAGCCTTTTCCATTATCTGTATAATCAATAAAAACTGTTTTTCCGTTGCTTTCAAATTTTATAACAACCAATGATGCGTAACTATGTTTTTTCATATTCACCATTAATTCTTGCAGAATTCGATGAATCGTAACTTTTTTAATATTATCTACTAATTCCCAATTTACTTTTTCAATATTATTAATGATTACGTTTGCTTCCGGACTATTATAAGTCGAAAGCATTTCTTTTAAGTTAACAGCATAATTTGATGTGATATCAATTGTACTATTTTCTTGTGAAATTCTGCGGACGCGTGAATAAATATTGTCTAATTTTTGAATCAGTGTTTCTCTTGTAGTATTGCTGGTTAAAGATTGCGTTTGTGTAAAAGTCATCGCATGAAAAACATCATTTGCCAATTCGTCGTGGATATCTTTGGCAATTCTGGTTTCAGTTTCATAAGAAGCTTTTATTTTTTCAATTCTGTTTTTATTTCGATAATACTTTCGACCATAGATTAATACAGTGAAAAGAATAATAATTCCGAGAACAGAAAAGGTTCTTTGATATTTGGCTTTTTGAAGTGCCAATTGATTTTCGGCTTTCTCCAAACGAAGTTTCTGATTCTCGTCTTTTTCTTTTTTGGAGTCGTATTTAATCTTCGCAAATTTGTTTTTGAAGTTGTTCCGAACCTTAATAATACTGTCGTTTAAGAAAACAAATTTCTGAGCATATTTAGTATTATCGATATCAGAATCATTTGAAATTAAAAAAGAAAGTGCTTTTAATCTTTCATCAATACTATTAAATTTTGTGGCTGATTCATACGCATTTAAGGCATGCTGATTTGATTTTTCGGGATTGATTTTACTAAAATATTCGGCTAAATGAAGATTACTTTGAATGGAGCCATAAGGATCATTATCTCGATTTCGCATTCTAAGACTTTCTTCCATCAGAGAAAGACCTTTATCTAATAGACCTTTTCTAAAGTATGCATAACCCAGATTATCCAATATTCTGTATTTCTTAATAGTTTCTTCTTTTTTTTGGAAATTGTTTTGGTTCAGTAAAGATTCTAAAATCTGAATTGCGGGATCGTATTTTTTTTGCTCAATATAAACAGCGGCAATGTTGTTTAACGGAGATTGTTTTGATGCTTCATTGTCCAGTTCTTTTATCGCTTCATTGTAGTAAGAAATTGCATCATTATATAAGGAGAGTTCTTTGTCTGCAATTCCGAAGAAATTATTAATAGAAGCACTATAAATATCTTTCTTTTTGATATAAGGTAACGCTTCTGTTAACGTCTCTTTGCTGCCATAATAATCTCCGTTTATTTGCTGTATCGAAGCCATTTGAATAAGAGTGTAAACAATATTGGCACTATCCTTTAAATTTTCATATAGTATTTTAGACTTATTGAAGTTGTAAAAAGCGCTATTAAAGTTCTTTTCGTTGAGGTTAGCGATTCCTTTTTCTCTTATTTCAAAAGCTTTTTCTTTTGCAGCATCAACGTTTACAGATACTGTCGTTTTCTCTTTACAGGAAAAAAAACTTAAGAAAATGATAAAACAAAAAAACGGGGATCGTAGCATAGAAGTTACTTTCCCCGAATTTATGAATTAATTATAAACCACCTTCTTTAATTTATGGTTTTTTTGGTGGTGGAGGAACAATGATTGGATCATCACCAGGTCCTGAAGGCGGCATGTCTGTCATAGAAGCTTTTTTAACTTCAGGTGCTTTATCTTTGTTTCCAGTTTCAAATTCGTCTGCTGTACAAGAAAATATTGTAAGACTCAATAGCGCGCACGCTCCCATTGTAAATAAATTTTTCATTTTTTTGTGTTTTTAATGATTTTTACTAAAGGGCATTGCCGTTCAAAAAGGTTCTGAACTTTGTTAGGGCAATACCCAAATTGCTTTGGGAAGTGGAGCACGTAGATCAGTAAGAGTAATATTTATACTTCCCGGATAAATTTCGTCTTACGGATTTCCGTACTTTTAATTGAACTAGTTTTGTACATTTGATTTTGACCTGCAGATCAAAACGTTAACTGATTCTGAAGGCAAAGTAACAACGGCTTTAGGCCTGAATTGAGAGGGAATTCCGGGAATTCCGATGTATTTTTAGAGTTCCGAATAATTCCAGATAATTCCTTGAAAATCCAAATAAGAAATCCTTAAAATTCCAGAAGACACATGCCAAACAATACTTTTGAAGATTATAAAATTGCTGTAAAAAGTAAATATGATGAGGTTAAAAACGGCGAACATTTTGTTTATTTAAATAGCCCAACAAGAGGTAAACTTCGTAGTTTATGTTGGGAATTATTTCTGCAAGAAAATAGAAATCAAGATGATTTAAATGTTTTTAGTTCTCTATTAGAACTCGCTTTTGATGTTACTAAGAAGAATAAGTTTGACCAACAGATTGATAAATTTAGACCTATTGAAACTTATTTTAAAGGAGAGACTGATCCTGCAAATGTTGATGCAGTAAATCTTGCTGCTATTTTGGTTGATTTTAAAGCAAGACCGTTTAATAAATTTAGAATTCAAAATTTATATAAGGATGAAATTGAAATTGATGATACAAATAGATCTGAAGTATTAAATACCGAAAGGCAACAAATAGATAGTTCTGAAATTCTAGAAAATTTTCTTGATAAGAAAGAAAGTGAAAAAAGGATAGAAAAAGGAATTATAACACAAAAAGTAAACGAGGAAGTAAAGCAAAATACTATTGAAGAAGCAAAACCAAAACCAAATGCAATCAGTGCATTCCTATCTTTTAAAGAAAATCCTTCAAGTAGATTGAAAGGAAAAATTCGGAATACATCAATTGCGACGTTACTTATCTTTGGTTTAATTATTACAGTAATTTATTTCGCTTTTTTTAAGAATGATTGTATGCAATGGTCAGAAGATCATTATGAGATAGTAGATTGTTCCTCTAAAGTTGAAGGGAATTTAAACGAAGTAATTCCGCTAAATAAGGAACTTTTAGATTTTAGAAAATTAACCGCTTGCGATACGACCAATTGTTTTAAGAAAGATGGAGAAGCTTTTATTTGGTATACCAAGACACCAGATGGAGGAATTGACTTTTTTAATGATCATGGAAGACATCCTGAATTCAACAGACCGCTAAGACCGGTTTCGCATTATATTTTTAATAAGTACATAAAAGGCAAACCATGTAAGTAATATTGTTCTTTTTTGTTTCGATATTCATGTTTAGGTAAGAAATTACATTGATAAATGAAATAATTATGTAAATGAAAGCGAATATTATATAACATCTTTCATCGATGTTGGATATAATTTAGCCATATACAAATAATTAATTTTTAAAAGAAATCAAACATGAAAACTAAACGTATATTACTAGGACTATTATTGAGTATTGGATTATTTACTGTATCGTGTAGCAGCGATGATAACGAAGGAGAAACAATCGTACCAATACAAGGGAAATACAATTTAAGCCAAACAGGGACAATTGTTGACGGGAAAGAAGTATTAATTGATGCTCCACAAAATGCAAGTGGATGTAAAAAAGATTATTTAGATCTAAGAATAAGTAATGCAGCAGTTATAGGTGATTATAATGGTTCTGATTGTGCCTTAACAGAAACTACAGGAACTTACGCAAGATCTCATAATGATTTAACTATTTCGGTAGGGAATGTAAGTACTACAGCCGATATCATGAATCTTACTAACAAAGAGTTGAAGATAAAAGACAAAACTACTGGTATAATTACAGTTTACACTAGGTAATTAGTCTATATCAGGAAAATAAAAAAGGGAAATAACTTTAAAGTTATTTCCCTTTTTTATGGATTTTTGTTTCTATAATTATTTCACCGGAATATAAATATCAAATGTGGCTCCAATATTTTGTTCGCCTGTTGCGGTGATAAATCCATTGTGATTATCGACGATTTTTTTTACGATTGCAAGACCAATTCCGGTTCCTGTATATTCTAGTTTTCCATGTAGACGCTGAAAAACTTCAAATATTTTAGAACTATATTGTTGCTCAAAACCAATTCCGTTATCGGTAATTCTTATATGGCAATAATTAATCTGATCACTTAGTTTATCATTATCGAAAGTTAATCCTTTAGCAATTTCGCAGTTTATTTTTATAACAGTATGAGTTTCGGGTTTAGAAAATTTAAGAGAATTACTCACCAGATTGTATAATAATTGCCTAAACTGAAACGGAATTACATCAGCCTCACATGTATTTTCGACTTCAATAATTGCGTCCTGTTGTTCGAGTTCTTCTTTTAAATCGTCTTTTACCTCATCAATAATTTTAGCCAAGTCTGTTTTTTCAAATACACGTTCCTGAATATTAGTTCTTGAATACGATAGCAAATCATTAATCAAGGTTTGCATTCGTTGCGCTGCATTTTGCATTCGGAGGAATTTATCTTTGCCGGCTTCAGATAAATTATCTAATTCTTTCTCCATGATCTGAGTTGCAAAAGTTTGTATTTTCCTTAAAGGTTCCTGCAAATCATGACTTGAGATATAAGCAAAAGACTGAAGCTCTTTGTTCATTTGCTCCAGTTCTGTATTTTTTTGTTCGAGTTCTAATGCGTTTTGTTTTAATTTGTCGCTGGCTCTCTTTTTTTCTGTAAGATCGTGCGTCACTTTTGAAAATCCTATAACCTGATTTTTCTTGTTGTGAATTGCAGTAATCACAACGCTTGCCCAAAAATAAGTTCCGTCTTTGCGAACGCGCCAGCCTTCCTGAGTTGCTTTTCCTTTTTCGATTGCAAGATTCAGTAGCTTTTGCGGAAGATTACTTGTGCGATCTTCTTCGGTATAAAAAATAGAGAAATATTTTCCGATAATTTCTTCTGCTTTATAGCCTTTTATTTTCTCGGCACCAACATTCCAGTTTTCAATTATACCTTCATGATTTAGATATAAAATGGCATAATCCTGAACTTCTTCGACCATTAAATGATAACGTTCTTCACTTTTTCTAAGCGATTCATTTATCTGGCTTAATTCCTTAGTTCTTACGGTTACTTGTTGTTCGAGTTCGTGAGTAAACGCTTTTTCAGTATGAATATCCGTAAAAGCACCAACCCATTTTATGATTTTATTTTCTTTATTAAAAATAGGCTCACCAATTACGGCGTGCCATCTGTAATATCCATCTTTTCGTCTTACGCGAACATCACATCTGTAAATGTCTCCGGTTTCTAAACTATGACTCCATATTCTAACATTTTCGTCATAATCGTCAGGATGAATCATAGCTTTCCATTCGGCTTCACCAGCGGGTTTTATACCTGTGTATTCAAACCATTTTCCGGATGCAAATAAAGCATTTCCTTTCTCATCGGTTTCCCAAATTAATTGCGGAATACTCTCGGTTAACGAACGGAATCTTTTTTCGCTTTCTTCGATTTTTTTGCGTGCTTCAACTTTTTCGGTTACATCTATCAAAGTCATTTTTATTCCCGAAATGCTGCCGTCTGCTTCAAGTAATGGAGCATATTCAAAATCAATATACAATTGATGTCTTCCATTTTTACCATTTATATACAAGAGAGATTCTGACTCAGCATGTACTTCTCCAGTTTTGAAAACTTTACTTAAAAGCTGTCCGTATTTTTGTTGTTCGAGTTCAGGGAAAATCTCAAATAAGTTTTTGTCCTGAACATCACTTTCTTCTTTTTTCCAGATATTTTTAAGAAGCGCAATATTGGCAATTTCAATTTTCATGTTTCTGCCTTTCAAAATTGCTGCTGGCACAGGAGATTGCATTACGAGATTTCGGAATCTTTTTTCGCTTTCTTCGAGTTCTTGCTGATGATTTTTTTCATCAGTAATATCTCTTATTGTACCTATTAATTTCTCAGGATTATTCTCATCATCATAGAAAACTTTTCCTTTGCCTTCCATCCAGTGAATAGATTTATCATTCCAGATCATTCGGGCTTCATAATTCAAATATCCCGAAGTCAGAGCTTCTTTAAAAGCTTTATTCCGAATATGCATATCATCCGGATGAAGATGTTTTAGCAATTGTTCGTGCGATAATGCGACATTATCGGTATAACCGCCAACGATTTCGAGATATCTTTTAGAATATTTAGGTTCTCTCGTTTTTACATTTAGTTCCCAGGTTCCTAGTTCGCTGGCTTCAACTATAATTTGAAGTCTTTCTTCGTTTTGTTCTATTTTTTTCCGAACCTCAACTTTTTCGCTGACTTCGGTAACGGTTACAATAATTCCCGAAATTTTTCCGTCTTCTTCTTTTAACGGATGATAAAGAAAATCAAAATAGGAAATACTCAGTTTTCCATAACGTTTTAGCGGAATCGGAACTTCATTTCCATGAAAAGGAATTCCGGTTGTTAATACGCCATTTAGTAATGCACTTACAGATTCTTCAACTTCTGGCAAAGAATCGAATAAAGGTTTTCCAACAAAATCAGCTTCTTGTCTGTCTACTAATTTTAAATAAGCTTCATTGGCTGTTTCAACCATAAAATTGGAACCACGCAAGATCGTAATTCCAACAGGAGCTTGTTTTACAGTATTTCTAAAACGTTTATCTGCTTCTTCAATTTTTTGTCTTGCAATTACTTGTGGAGTATTATCGAGTACCCAAATGGCGATTTTTTTAACTTTACCTTCTATATTTTTAAGCGGAGCATAGACAAAAGTAACATATATGTTTTCTTCTTTTCCATGTCTGATAAGCATCATTTCGACTTCATTGGCATAAAAAGGAAGACCGTCATTTACCACATTTTGCAAAGCTTCTTCATAATACGGTTTGGCTTCGGCAAAAGAATCCCAATAGTATTTTCCGGCGATTTCGTCGTAGCGTTTTCCAGCGACTTCAAGAAAACTTTCGTTTACAATTTCGCTGACCAAAGTTTTAGCATCAAGAACACAAATACCAATAGGCGATTGCAAAACCATACTACGTAAATTCTGTTCGCTTTCTTCGACTCTTTTCTTTGCTAAATTCAAATCAGTTAAGTCAACTCCGGTATTCATTACGCCGTAAACATCGCCATTTATATCGTAGAGAGGTGTTAAACTGTAATTGAAATAGTAAGTACCTAATTTTCCATCGACAGTAAGATCGAGCGGAGTATTTTGTGTGTGGAAAGATTTTCCGGTTTCCAGAACGGTATTAATTTGTTCGAATACCAATTGATTGTCCAATTCAGGAACAACATCTTTAAATGATTTTCCGATGACATCATTACCTTTTCCCCATATTTTAATAATAGAATCGTTTGCCAATTCTACAATCATTTCTTTACCAACATAAACGGCGATAGGAAAGGGGGCATTCTCGACAAGCTGTCTTATTTTTTGTTCGCTTTCTTCAACTTTCGAACGTGCTAAAACTTGCGGAGTTACTTCGATCGCTATTGCAACAATACCGGAGATAGTTCCGTCAGTTTCTTTTAATGCTTCGTAAACAAAATTGATATAAGTAGTTTCGACTTTTCCATTTCGTGGCAATAGAATCGCAAGTTCGTTGGCAACAAATTTTTCACCGGTTTGATATACATTGTCCAGTAAAATTTCGAGATCCTGATCCTGAGCTTCGGGCAAGGCTTCAAAAATAGGTTTGTTAATTACCTTTTCATATTCCGTTCCCCATAACTGAATCATTTGTGCATTGGCAATTTCTACAGTATGATTTTTACCTCTAAAAACGCACATTGCAACAGGCGCCTGCATGATATTATTTATAAATCTGGTATTGCTTTCTTGTAATGCTTTGGCTGCTTTTTTCTTTTCGGTAGTTTCAATTACGGTTACTAAAACACCGCCAATTGTTCCATCTTCTTTTTTAATTGGACTATAGGAGAAATCAAAATAACATTCTTCATCAAATCCGTTTCGGTTTAAAACAACCATAAAGTCAGGAGAACTAAGCGCTTTTCCTGTCATAACCTCGCCAAACATCGGACCAATAGTATCCCAGATTTCAGAGAAGGTTTCTTTTGAACTTATTCCTAAAGCTTCGGGATGTTTTGTTAAACCCAGAATAGGGCGAAAACCGTCATTATAAAGTTGTGTGTAATCATTTCCCCAGGCAATATACATCCCAAAAGGATTATTGAGCATTACGGCAACCATGGTACACAAACTTTGTGGCCAGGTTTCGGGATTTCCTAAAGAGGTTTTGCTCCAATCTTTAGAACGTAATAATTCTCCCATCTCTCCACCATCGGCCAGAAAATAATGCTCCTTATTTGCGGGTTTCATTCTAAAAACTATTTAGGGTTGAAGAATAAAATTTGCCCTGTTGGGTTGTTTGAAATTATTTTCAGATGTAATGGCTAATGCATTGCCAATAACCTTTTTTAACTTAGAAAATTCGCCGGGTTTGCGAATGTAATAAGTGGCTCCTTTTTCGTACATTAAATCTACAATGTCAATATCCAGAGAGGTTGAAAATATTATTACCGGAAGGTTTTTAAGTTCTTCTTTATCCTTTATTTCAGCCAGACATTCATGACCATTTTTGCGGGGCATGTTGAGGTCAAGAAACAGAATATCAGGTAAATCTCCCGATGAATTCTCTCCTAAATAATTCATTAATTGCACGCCATCATTAACAGTTACAAGAGATACCGGAAGCTCTAATTCGTCTAAGGCTTCTTTAAAAAAAGCGCAATCATCCTGATCATCGTCCGCTAGTAAAAGATTGTAATTCTGCTTGCTCATTTTATAGTAGGATAAAATTTTATATAAATCTAAATATGATTTATTTCTGCTAAGATAGAGCTATTTTTATTACAATTAGTTATCGTTATTATAATAAATTTAACTCTTTTGAATGATAATTCATAATTGAGTTTTTAGCATAATCCATTCATTTAGAACAATTACAGAATAATAGTAGCTTCATATAGAAACAAAAAAAGAGCTGTTTTTATGACAGCTCTTTTAATAAAAAAAAAATAATCCAACAAATGATACTTTATTAGAGACATCCTACTTCAGAGATCTGAAGCAGAATGTTCTAATTAAAAAACAAGTAATCGCATTTGTTACAGCAAACATTTCTGTCACTGTAAATTTTTAGAATAGACCAATATAATGGTTTCCTGGCTTGTTGATTAGTTTTGCACCTTTTGTAACTGCTCCCGTAGGAATATCAATTACATAGATGTTTCCGTCTTTTCCAACTGGTGTAACGGCTAAATAAAGTTCGTTTCCATCTACTACAAAACCTTGGTATTGACCAAAATCTAAAGCAGGATCATAAGCAATACCTTCTACTTTTTGTACTGTTTTTGCATTCAGGTCAATTCTGGCTACAAAACCTTGTTCGCCAGCTCCGGCGTGCGTATAAAGTGCATAAGCAATTCCGTTTCCTGCATATCTCCAAGCGTCGATATAAGATCCTTTTACGCCAAGAGCAGAATCTAAACTAAGAACAAAAGAGTTGTCGTATTCATTATTTTGGTTGATTCTTAAAATATAAGAACCTTTATTCGTGTCTCTCTGAGTTGCCTGATAAATATTACCATCTGTTCCTAAAAAGCTGTTGAAACTACGGAAACCACTTGTATCTCCAAAACCAACTGTAGAAGTAATAATTTTTGGATTTTCTAACGAAGGATAATCTACCACAACAGATTTAGAACCTAAACGATCAAATGTAGTTTCGTTTTGTCCCGTAGCCGGATTTGTTTTACGCATCCATGTACCAACGATTAATTTGTTTCCTGCCTTGTTTAATGTCGGTGCATCCAAACGGAAAATATGGTGCCCAAGTGATTCTTCTTCAGTAGTCAAAGGAAGTTCGTATTGTTTGTATCCTGAAATTAAAATATTTTTAAGATCTAATCCTAAGATTGTTGCAGTACCTCTTGTATGTTTATACGTTTTATCATCATTGGTTTTGATAACCGGAGTACTTACATTTACAGCAATACCAGATTTATCTCCGTCAAAAAGTTTGTTCCATCTTGGTGATGTTCCTGCATATTGAGCAATATTTACTGTAGTTCCTGATTGCACAAAATTTTTGGCTCCGTTTACTTTATACGTCATAAACTCTCCACCGTTTGCGCCAGTATAAGTGATGTTAAAAAGCGTGCTTCCGTCTACAGACGATTGCAAACGTGCAGTTCTGTTAGATTGAACCGGCATTCCGTTTTCATAAACATTGATAGAATAATTAGGATCTTTTGCATTTTCCTTCGTTACGGCATAAACCATCGTTCCCCCGTTTCCGTCTCCCGGCGCATCTTGCATTAATGCTCCCGAAACAGTGATCCAACGAACTGGTTTTTCCGGATTTACAGGAATTACAGGATCTGTATTTTTGTTGTCATCGCTGCTACAACTTACAGTAAATGATAATGTGCTTAAAACTAAACCACATGCAAGTAGTTTGAACGTACTTTTTCTCATATTCATTGTTTTAAAAAATTAGATATTAAAAATTATTGATGGTATAATTCAGTTTTAGATAAAAGGCGCGTCCGGGTTTTTGAACGGCGTAATTATCGAAAATCTGTTTATCGAATATATTTTTGGCATCAAAACTCACCACAAACTGCTTATTCGGAAAAGCATAACTCAAACCCAAATCCTGTGAAAATTGTGCAGGTGTTTTAGAATTAATTACATCAATCCAAAGCGTAGCAAACGGATCAACATAACCGCAGTTGTAATAGAGATTTAATTGTGAATTTTTTTGTATCAGCCCTTTAAAATTGTACTGAACGTTTGCGTTTACAGTAAAGAAAGGTTCATTTGGCAATTGTTTGTCGTAGTTTGACAATTGACCTCCGTTATTGTCGTATTGCATTTTGAATAACGAATTGAACTTTGACATATTCATCGAAATAAACAAACGATCTTTGAAAACATAATCAAAAGAAGTTTCAAAACCAATGGATTGAGTTTTTCCTAAATTTTCAAAAGGCAAAGTTTGAATCGCATCATTTACACGATTTCCTGAAGTTCTGACAATTTTATCTGTGGCATTTCTTAAAAAACCAGATGCTGCAACTGAGATTTTATGTTGGTTTGTTTTGTAAGGACCAAATTGAAATCCAACATTTAAATTATCACTTTGTTCCGGTTTTAAATCAGAATTTCCAATTACGTTTTCACTTGGATTTCCAAATATTTCAATTTCGTTTGGTAATCGAATCGCCTTTTCGGCAGATGCGGAGATCATTATTTTTGGCGTAATAAAATAAGAAGTTGCAAGTCCGTATCCAAAAAATGGAGTAGTGCTTTGAGTCTTTTTTTCTACTATAACATTCTGACCATTTTGATTTACTATTTCAGGTTTACTTTCGTTTACTTTTTGCTCATAAAACTTCCCGAAAATATTGGTTCGTAAGTGAGAATCAAAAGCTTGCATTTCGTAAGCCAAAGAAGTAACCGTTTTTTGTAAATCGCGTGTTGCTTCAAAATTGTTTTGAAATTCCGGTTTTATTAAATCGTCATCATTTCTGTCAACCATATAATATAAATTACTAAAAACGATTCTGTTTTTTTCGTTGATATTATACGTAAATATGCTTCTTGAACTTAAGATATTTTGTGTAATTGTATTGATTGTTGGACCAGCTTGTTGTGCGCCGGTATTTGATAAAATTGGTGCGTCATATAAACCAATTGCTTTTTTTCCATACCAATTGTAATTCCACTTTATGGTATCGTTTACCATTTCGTGTCTTTTGCTAAAGACCGTATTTGTTGAAAAATCAAGACCTTTAAAAAGGAAATCTTTTTTGGAATAATTCAAACTTATTGCCGTTGCATCAGCTTCGCTAAAACGTCCTTTATAGGGTTTTGTCATATATTGACCGTGCTGAATTTGATTATGATCTTCGGACATGTTTAAGCCAATTAAAAAAATATCGGCCCATTTAACATCTGTAAAGCCAGCTTCGAATCTTCCGCCATAAGATCTGTATCTGTTTTCGAAACGTTTTACTCTCACATAATCATATCGTCCGTTTGGTAAAGTATTGTAAACAAATCTTCCCCAAATCTCATAATCGTTATCCGAATAATTATAGAATCCGGAACCTTTTAAAGTAAAACCTGATTTGTCGCGATAGGTTGTATTAAAGTTAGATTGAGCAGTATTGAAAGAACCATAAGAAAGAGAAGCATTTACTGTGTTTTTTGCCCCTTTTTTCAGTATAACATTTATAGCGCCGCCCAAAGCATCATCGGCTAAATGTGCTGGCGTAACTCCTTTATAAACTTCAATACGCTCAATTAATGCTGGCGGAATACTGTTGAGGTTAAAAGAAGATCCATAAGTAGAAAGCGGAATTCCGTCAATGAAAATTCTAATTGAGTTTCCGGACATTCCGTTGAGGTTATAATTAACGCTAGAACCCATTCCTCCGTTTTGCCTGATTCTTACTCCCGCAGAACGATCCAATAATTCATTGGTTTGGAGATTTCTGGTCGCAGCATCTTTTGTTTCAATTACATTTACCGAAAAACCTTTGTTTTGAATTTCTTTTTTTACCGATGTTTTTTGAACAACTACTTCTTTTAAAGCCTTTGGATCATTTTTTTCAAGAACAATATTTAGTTGTTGTGAAGCGCTGTTTAGAACAACATTTATGGTTTTTGCTTTCGCTTCAAGCGAAGAAATTATTAAGGTGTAGTTTCCGTATGATAATCCTTTTATTTCGAATTGACCTTCGTTGTCAACAACAACAAATTTTTGAGTTTCTGTAACCGTTACCGAAGCTCCAAATGCAGATTCTGAACTTCCTAATGTTACTTTTCCTGTAATATTTCCTTTTTGAGACCAAACTGAAAAATGAACGAACAAAAACACAAACAATAGAAAACGCATAACTTATTTACTTATCAATAGAAGGGCAAACTTACGTTGTTGTTTATATTTAATCTAAATAAAGTCATTAGAAGATTATTAGATTTACATTAGAAATTTTAATGTTGAAATAGGGGAGTTAACGCTTTGATTGAAGAAGGAATACGAGTTATAAAAGAAAACACGAATTTCACGAATTAGCACTAATTGTAATCGTTAATTAAGCTTGTGAAATTAATTTCACAAATTTAATTCGTGCTAATTCGTGAAATTCGTGTTTTGAATTAAACTTAAATTTTACTTATTTATAGGAAATAATTTTTGTTTAGGAATCCAACCAGTTTTTAAAATTGTTGATTTCCTTTTTACTTAAAATAATAGGTTCATTTTCGGGAATGGAAACATTTAAAAGCAATTCTATTTTTTGACTTGAATGTTTGATGATTTCCTGAATATGATGTCTGTTTATGATATATTTTCGGTTGACTTTAAAGAAAAGAACCGGATCAAGTTTATTGATTAAATCCGTTAAATTACTATTGTACAAATAGCTGTTACCTGAATTGGTATAGATAAACATATGCTTTCCTGTGGCAAAAAAATAGGTGATTGCCGTATCATTTATAGAAATGAGTTTGTCTCTGTGATTTACTAAAAAGTGATGTTGAATGTTGCTTTGATTTTCAATTTCAACAAGTGATTCAACAATTAAGTTGGTATTAAAGGTTTCTTTAATGTTTTTGTATTTGATTAAAGCTTCCAGTAATTCTTCTTCTTCATAAGGTTTCAGTAGATAATCAATCGTGAAATGTTTGAAAACTTTTACAGCATAAGAATCGTAAGCAGTGATAAAAATAACAGGACATGAAACAAGTGTTTGCTCAAAAATGTCCAGACTTTTTCCGTCTCCCAAATGAATATCCATAAAGGCAAGATCAACCGTATTTGTTTTAAAAAAAGCAACGGCGTCCTTTACCGATTTCAGTACAGAAATTTCACTAATTGAAATTATAGTTTGTTGTTCCAGAATTGATTTCAGATAGCTTGAAGCCAGATGTTCATCTTCAATAATGACAATTTTCATTTGGTTTATTTTTCTGCAAAGTTAAAAAACTTTGACTGTATAGGGTTACTGTTTTACAGAACTTATTAAGCAATATATTTCAAGTATTAAAGAAGGCAAGTGGAAGTTAAAATTATACAAAATGTATATTTTTTTTGTACATTTGTGTAAAGAATCTACTTAAGATAAATGAATGTAAAAATATTAAGAATCGATGAAAGTAGTTTAGTTGATGCTAAAATCTCAGATGTAAAATCAGTAAAATTAAATTTACCTTCTATCACTGATGGATGGAGGTTTAATTTTAGAAAGCATTCTAAAGTTGCAGGTAATGAAACTTATGTTTTAGTAAGCGAAGAAACTCCCGATATAATTGAAGGTTGTCTGATTTTTGAAATGAAAAAGAAAGTAGAACCTTATATGGCTTATATAGAAATCGCACCTCACAATAAAGGTTTAAATAAAAAATATGAAAAAGTAGCAGGTTGTTTGATTGCTTTTGCGTGCAGATTAAGCTTTATAAGAGCGAAGGAACCATATACAGGTTATCTGGTATTTGATGTTTTGGAAGAAGATAAAGCTGATGAAGAAAAACTCATGGCTGTATATTCAAAAAAATACAAAGCACTCCGATATGGTGAGACAACTATGATTATTCCTCCAGTGGGAGGGGAGAAATTAATTACCGAGTTTTTAAATTAAAGAATATGAAAAATAAAGAAATTCAAATTAGTGATATTTGGAATGATAAAAAGAAAGATGATTTAAAAAATATTATAAAATCTCATTCTTCAAAACAATCTAGAGAACAGATATTAAAGAATCAATTGCTTTCTATTCAATATAAATTGGAAGATTATATTCAAAGTGATAATGATACCGAGGTTTTAAAAGTACTTGATTTTGTTAAGATGTATTTAAAAACACTTAATATTACGAAAAAGGAATTAGCTTCTTACTTTGAAATGAAGGACAGTAATCTTCATAAGTATCTGATAGGAGAAAGAAAGTTAAATGCAAAACTGGTATTGAAGTTAAGTACTTTTTCTCATACTAAACCGGAGCAATGGTACAGAGTTCAGGTAAAAAATGAGTTGATTGAATTGAATAAAGAAAAAGCTAATGTAGAAGCTTATAAAAAGTATGATTACCGTAATTTAGTTCAAGGAGTATAATTGTTTATAAAAGTAAAAAGCCGTCTCAAATAATGTTTTGAGACGGCTTTTTTAATTACAAATCAGGATTATTTAATCGTGCATCTTGAGGAAATGGAAGCGTATAACGCGGGTCATTTTCTATCAGAGTATGATCATCTCCACCAAATGTGTGGATGATTTGTTTTTGTGTAGTTCTTCTTAAATCAAACCAACGGTGACCTTCAACTGCAAACTCACGTTGTCTTTCCTGAGCTATAAGATCAAGAAGCTGAGTTTGTGACATAGCAGCAATTGATGTGCTTAATGTGTTGAATCCTGTAGCATTGTATCTGTTTTTGATAAAAGCTAAAATGATTGTTCTTGTCGCTGGAAGATCGTTCAATTGTGCTGAAGCTTCTGCTTTTGTCAAATATAATTCAGCTGTTCTGAAAGTACATTTTTGAGCGATATCTCCACCTTTTCTAAATTTGAATTTGCTTCCGCTTGTCTGATAATATAAAGCAAAACGTAAGTCGTTTGTTTTATCATAAGCTCCAGTTAATGTTGGTGAAGCATATGTAGTTCCTTTTAGAATATTGATAAAAGGATCTTCAAGCGCTAAAATAGATTCCGGACCATTATAAAGGTTAGGCAAAGCAGCTGTTGTATTTAAGTTTATTAAAGCATTTTTGTATGTCATTGCTTTATCTGCAGCTTCAATAGCTTTAGCCCATTCTTTTCTGTAAAGGAAAATACGAGATTCCATAGCATATAAAGAAGCTTTAGAAAAACGGTAATTAAGACCTGTTGTTTGTGTGTCTAAATTCAATAATCTTTTTGCCTCTTGGTTATCAGATAAAATCTGATCGTAAATAACAGCAATACTTTGAGGAATATAAGCCTGCTCTAAATCTATTTTTAAAGCCAATGGAACACCTTTGTCTGTTGCAGCTGTTGCAGCATTATAAGGTTTACTGAATATGTTCAATAAATCAAAGTAAGTGTAGGCTCTTAGTGCATAAGCTTCTCCAAGTAATTGGTCTTTCTCTGCAGAAGGTGCTAACTTTTGGCTTGCTTCATTGATAACTACATTCGTATAAAAAATCCTGTTGTATAAAGCTGCATAAGGAAAAAGGTTTGTAGTTTTATCAGGATTGATATCATTCCAGATATAATGATCTCTATAGAAAGTGGCATTATCATTAAACTCATCAAAAGTCAATTCGTCTGCTCTTACAGCAGACAATGCTTTATGAATTACAGTTATAGAATAACCTTTTGTCATTATAGCTCTGTAATCTTGCAAAGTTTCCGGAATTACTTTACCTACTGGCTTAACATCAAGATAATTATCGCAGCTTACGGTAGTAATCGCTACGCTGGCAAAGAATACGTATTTTAATATATTTTTCATTTTTGAATCAGATTAAAAAGTTAGGTTACATCCTAAAGAAATTGATCTTGGGATTGGTTGTGCATAGATATTTCCGAAAGTTTCAGGATCAAAGTAACCTTTATAATCAGAGCTGATTACGAAAAGGTTTCTACCTTCAATACTAAATCTAACGTTCTCCATAAACAAACTGTTTATAGCTTTTTTAGGCAAAGAATATCCAAAACGAATACTGCTTACACGCATAAAACTCATTTCATGAACCCACGTATCTAAGTAATTGTACATTTCTAGTGGAGCTGCTCCTGGAGAATACCATTGGTAAGCCATCCATGAATCTCCTGTACCTGAAGTTGGACTAGTAATTCCAGGTATGTGTGAACCTGTATTAGTAGGTGACCATGCATTAAGCGCATCAGTAGTATAGTTTTGACCACGATCTAAACTTGTACCATTGAAAGTAGGTTTTTCAACGACAGTTTGTTTAATATTGAAAGTAGTAGCAATCGTAAGATCAAAATTATGAATTTTGAATGTATTCATGAAACCACCAGTAAATTTAGGATCTAAATCTCCTGCATAAGTAAACAAATCTCTTGTTTCAGCATCTGTAAGTTTAGATTGAGATAGAACTCCCGGGAAAAAATCTGCATAAGGGTCAAAAAGGGCAAAAAAGGTTTGTGAGTTTACAGTTTCTCCTTTTTTATTTACAAATAAAGGATAACCATTTTCATCAATTCCTGCAGTTTTTAATGCGAATACCGCATTAACCGGAAGTCCTTCTCTAGAAGGTAAATAACTGTTTGATCTTGTTTGAATACGATCAACATTACTCTTATTGTGAGCGAAATTAATTGTTGTATTCCATTTAAAGTTTGGATGATCAATGTTTCTTGTAGACAAAGAAATTTCATATCCTTTATTAGTTACCTGCGCCCAGTTAGCGTTTGTATATTCAAACCCGTTTTCTACAGCAAGTGATTGTAAACCAATTAAGTCAGTGCTTTTTCTTCCGTAAACATCAGTAACAATGTTGATACGATTTTTGAATAAACCAAGATCCATTCCAACGTTAGTATTGGTAGTTTTTTCCCATCTTAATTTATCATTTGGAGGAGAAGATACCGAAATAACAGGTTCTGTTTGTCCTGGTAAAATAACAGTTGTTTGGTTTGTACCAACTACATACGGAGAAGTGTTTTTATCAATATTTCCTTGTAAACCGTAAGATGCACGTAATCTTAAATTAGAAATTACGTCATTATCTTTTAAGAAATTTTCTTCAGATACTGCCCATGAACCAGAAGCTGCCCATAATGGTAAGTATTTGTATTTAGGATCTGCACCAAATAAATCTGATCCGTCATAACGAACACTTCCAAAGAAAGTATATTTTCTGTTATAAGTATAAGATGCTGTTGCAAAAAACGATGCAAATGCATTTTCGTTTTCATTCTTTAAATACGTTCTATAGTTTGTGTCAGCTGCATAGTTTGCAGTTGGAAAAATAATTTGAGTTGATGTCAATGTTTTTGGATCATAACCAAAAGCTTTCGTATTAATAGAAGTGCTTTTGTTTTTTCTTAATTCATTACCAACCATAAATTCTAACTCATGTTTTCCGCCAAGGGTCGTATTATAGTTTACCATAGTTTTCCAGTTGTATTGGAAAAAGTCTGTGTTTGAATTTTGGATAATTCCACCAACAGGAAGGAAATAACTATAAGCTCCGTTTGAAAATACACTTGTTTTTTCTCTTTCTTTTCTTGTATAGTAAGTTTCTTTACCAGCGTATTTTTCAGAAGAATTATTATCAAACTGTAAACCAATTTGAGTACTTGCTTTTAAGCCTTTTGTAATATTATAATCAACATCAAGTAATGCTTTTACAGATCTTGTTATTAATTCATAATTCGTATTTTCTCTTTCTTCTAAGAAGTTAAAAGGAACAGCAACAGTTCCGTTTCCATATCCTTTGATATCTTTATCATATTTATAACTTCCATCAGCGTTGAATGGAATCAAATATGGGTTTACGTTTCTTGAATAGTTAGAAGGATTTGTAAAACCATCTGTATCTGAAAGGTAACTTGTTTTCTTGCTTTGAGTACCAAAAATTCCAACACCAACATGTAATTTATCAGTTACATCAAAGTTGTTTTTTAAGGTAAGGTTGTATCTGTCGAAACCAGTTCCTACAGTAGCACCTTCTTCATTATAAGCTCCTAAAGAGAAATAATAATCAGATCTTTCTCCACCACCAGATAAACTTAATCCGTATTGTGTATTGAAAGCAGCTCTGTACAATAAATCACCCCAATTGGTATTATTGCTTCTTAAAGCGTTGATTGAGTTTTGTGTTGTTGGACTTAGAGACGAAAAACCTCCCGATCTATAGGCTCCTAATTCATTAGCCTGGTTTAGAATGCGGGAAATTTCCCCAGCCGTGTCTCTGTAAGTCAAATCTTCTCTAGAAGCTAGCGAAAGTTCAAAATCTACTTTTTGAGAAGAGTTTAAAAGGTTTAATTTAGAAAAATCAGGTTTTTGAGTCACAAAAGTATTAACGTTAAAGTCTACTTTCATGTTTCCTTTTCTTCCTTTTTTAGTTGTTACCACAATAACACCATTTGCAGCTCTTGCTCCGTAAATAGCAGTTGCAGCAGCATCTTTTAATATGGTAATATCTTTGATATCATCAGGGTTTAATCCTGCGATAGAAAAGTTACTTAATACATCTATATTGTCTTTGTCATAGTTTTGAGGAACATCATTTCCTTCAAGAGGTAAACCATCTAAAACCCATAACGGATCTTGTGCACCATTAAGAGATGCAGTACCACGAATTCTGATTTTTGAGATCGTTCCAGGAGCTCCAGTTTGTTGCGTTACCGCTACACCCGCAACCTGACCAATTAACATTTGATCCAAACTCGCAACACCCGCTTGTTTGATATCTGCCATTTCAACTTGTGCAACAGCCGATGTTAATTTTCTTTTCTCAATTTTTTGGTAACCAGTTACAACGATCTCTTTCAATTCTGCTACGTCAGATTTTAAAGAAATAGTGTAGTTGTTTTGTGATGAAATATCAATAGTATAAGGAAGGTAACCCATATAAGTTACTCTTAAACTTTTCATATTGCTGTTGATTTTAAATTCAAATGTACCGTCAAAATCAGTTACGGTTCCAAGGCTTGAACTTTGAATCACACCTTTTTGTTGTGTATTGTTTGATACGGCACTGTTTTCGACAAAAACAGTAACACCTGGTATTGGTAATCCGTCTTTGGCATCAACTACCGTCCCTTTAATTGTCCTTTCCTGCGCATACCCGGAAAGGGCAAGAAGGAAACTCAGCATGTAAAATAAATTCTTCATTAGTTTGTGTTTGGAGTTTGGTTAAAAATTTTATAATGTGTTGCTTAATGCCTTTTCAATACGTTGAATCAAATCGAAATAATGATTCTTAGTTTCTTGATTTCCGATGCTTCTTTTAGATTTCAATAATTGAAGTATCTGATTCAATTCGCCTTTTTTATCAGAGGTAACTTCTGTAACTCTTTTTAGAGAAGACTGATTAATGTTACGTGCCATTTTTGATTCATCTAAATAATCACATAAATGAGGCATGCTTAATGTTTCTTCTAATTGAAGCGTTTTTTTAACATCCGTTTTTTCAAAAAGTTTATTAGTCGAAACAATCAATACATCAACATAATTCTTTTGAGTCATACGTTCCAGAATCGTTAATGACTTGTTCTGGATTGTTGGAGCAAAAATGCTTTGACGTAAGGTTTGGAATAACTGAGTAACCGTAAATACATTTTCTTTAGCACCATTACGTTGATACAATTCATTTTCGGTCATTCGCAATAAACGATCATCACCTAACATCGTGTATAAAACATTGTATTGTAATTCCCTTACCAATGTATAAGGTGTATATTCATAAGGTCCAAGAGGAGAATCTTTCAACGGATTTGTTTTGTCCAGAATCGGATTAAAAAATAACCACTCTGGAGTTGTAATCGTATTTTTCAATAAATAAGCTACAGCTCTCTTTTGTATTGCAGCCGGAACCGGAACATAACTTGCTTTATTATCACCATGAACAGTAGTATTCAAATAAATACCACCCAAATTATTTAATACGTGATAGTTGTATAAATTCCATTGACCAATTGCACCTATATAAAGTTTACCGGTTTGGTAGTAAGATTCGTCTTTATCATAACTCCATTCCAGAATATTGCTTACAACTCTTTTTAAGTTCTTAAGACCATATTCACTCGCTTTCATTGCATCATCACCTAAATCTTCAGATTGTGAGCGAGGATCTATTGTCTCGTTTCCATCTTGTTGCTCTCCGTAGAAATAAAGAGGATCATTTTGATGTTTTGCAATTAGATTGTTTAGTGCTGCGTGCTCTTCAGTTTGATCGCCATACCATCTGTAACCCCATTCGATAGCATATTTATCATATTCACCAATTTTTGGCGTGATAGCTTCTACGTGATCTTCAGGTTGAGCAATATAATTGTAACGAGCATAATCCATGATTGATGGAGCAGTTCCGCCCATTTTTGCTGTAAATTCTTTAGATCGAAGAGATTCTACAGGATATGCAAAAGAAGCTCCCATATTATGTTTCAGACCAAAAGTATGTCCAACTTCGTGAGACGATACAAATCGGATTGCTTCACCCATATGTTCATCGCTAAATTTGTTTCCTCTAGCTTTTGGATCAATTGCGCCAGTTTGAATACGCATCCAACTTTGCAAAGAAGTCATTACATTATGCCACCAGATAATATCTGATTCAATAATTTCTCCACTTCTAGGATCTACAACCGCAGGTCCCATAGCATTTGATTTTTGTGACGCTACATAAGTAATAACCGAATAACGAACATCATCAATATCAAAATCAGTATCTTCTGCCGTTGGTTCTTTTGCGATTACAGCATTTTTAAAACCTGCTCTCTCAAAAGCTACTTGCCAATCGCGAACACCTTCTATAATATAAGAGCGCCATTGTTTAGGAGTCGATGGATCGATATAATATATAATAGGTTTCTTAGGTTCTACTAATTCACCTTTTTTGTATTTTTCAATATCTTCTTTTTTAGGCTCTAATCTCCAACGTGTAATCAATTCTTTTTCAAGAACAGCGTGTTGACTGTCATTAAAGTACCAGTGTTTATCAGAGAAATATCCAATACGATTGTCTGCAAAACGAGGTTGCATAGGTACTTTGTCCAATAATATAATATTAGAAGTAACACCAATTGTAACAGACAATGCAGGACCACCTTCACTTACAGAAGTCGTAAGCTGCGATTTAACAACGATATTTTTAGGAAATGTTTTCACACTTTCTATATACGACAAGTCCGATTTTACAGATCCGCCAAAGCCAATATTGCTTAATACATCATTGAAACTTTTTTGTTTTCCGTCAAAAACCTTATTTGCTTTGATAATAACCGATGTCGAATCGTTATTTTTTGTTTCGATATCAAATACCTCTATAATAGACTCAGAAAAATTACTGTTTACAGAAGCTGTAATTGCGTCGCCAACCGGAGAAGAAACTTTAGGTTCTGAAGATTTTACCCAAACTTTTTTAGCAACAAGATCTTTATGAAAAGTGATGATTTTATTTTCGTAATTCATTCCTTTATTAAGTCCTGCATCATTAACAGGTAGAGGAACATTTGAAATTTTATTAACCACTAAAAACTCTCTCTGAAAAAGGGAATCATTTATTTCTAAATAAAGATCCGTTTTAACCTGAATGGTATTGAACAATCCTTTTTTGAAAGTTCCTTGTTTTATAAGATCATTATATTTTTTTCCTTTCGAAGATTTAACCGTGTCTTTAGCAGCTTCAGTTTTATCCTCTTTGTTCTTTTTATCCTTTTTTTGAGAAACCATCGTGCCCGTACTAAATAATAGTGCCAGAACTAAGATGATTTTTAGGGTTCTCAACATTGCATTTTTCCCCATTTAAAGTTAATTTTAGGTTAATTTTATGATAAAAATATAATGCCAGATTTGTTAAAAAAAACAAAAAGGAGTGAGTGGCTTTTTTTTGGGAGTGAATGTTTTTTTTCTATCCAATTAAGGGTAAAATGCAAGTAAAATCTCCGTCTTTTTTGAAGGTTTTAAAGTCTTTTTTAGAGTAGAAATTGTATATACTTTCTAAATATTTGTGACCAAACTTGGATTCTTTCCCGAAGTTTTGCTTTTCGTTTAAGTTATTGGTAATGATTGCGACATTTTCTTTAATATCTATCGTTATTTTCAACGGATTTTCATCAGAAGCGATATTATGTTTGATCGCATTTTCTACTGCAATCTGAAAAGCCAAGTAAGGTACTTTCTTAGCCAGAATGCTTTCGTCTTCGATCGTAATCGTAAAAACAAATTCTTCTGTAAAGCGAGTTTGCTGCAGAAAAATATATTTTTCGATAAAAAGCAATTCTTCCTGCACCGTAACAATATTATTGATAGGCGGATTAATAAGGTATCTGTAAATCTTCGAAAGATTCAAAGTAAATTTTCGCGCAACGCCAGTATTACTTTCGATAAGCATATAAAGCGAGTTCAAAGAATTAAATAAAAAGTGCGGATTAATTTGCTCCTTTAATTGTTGCAGTTGGATTAACGCTTTCTCTTTATTGATTTTTTCATTTTCTAATAAAAGCTTATTTTTTTCCTGCGACAAGATTTCTTTTTCATGAAAATTTCTACGTGTAAAAATCATAAACAAATAAAAGAACACAATTAGAATTGCAGTCGTAATAACGTAAATTAAGGAAGCATAATTTTTTACGGCATCAACATCTTCTGATGAAACCTTTTTCGGAAAATTGACACATAAATACCAACTCGTTCCTTTTATATTCAATCGCTTGGTATATCGTACAATGTCCAGTCCCAAATATTCTGAAAGTGCAATTCTTCTGCTAAAACCATTCGCATCTGAAAAAGTAGTATCGCGAGCCGATATATTTGTTATTTTAAAAATATTCTTTTTTAGTAATTTTATTTCAGGATGATAAATGATCGTTCCTTTTTTATCAAATACAAAAACATAATTGGGTACCTTTTGATCTACCGTTGCGAAATAAGTTTGTAGTGATCGAAAATCAATATCATATCCATATCGAATTACAGTACCATTTGTTGCGACATATTTATAATAGATACGCCAGAAAAAACCTTGTTGATCATTGACAATACTATTGGACTCTTTTAAGGTTTGGTTTTTGGAGATGAAATCTTTTATTGAAGTTTCTAAATTGGCACTATTTTTAGAAGTAGTAAATTCTATTTTTTGATTATTAATCTGAAACCAATTGTTTTTAACAAGACTGTCATTGGCATGGATTGCACTTAAAACTTTTAAATTATCAGATAAGTTTTTGGTATTGCTCATTTCAACAATACGTTTTAGCTCGTTTTGAGTTTCAAGAAAACGAGATAATTCCTTCGCCATAACCTCCTGTTTTTTCTGGGCGCTGCGATTTTGAGTTTCTGTAGTAGTTTTTTCAGTGATTTGAGTCATCAAACCACTTAATATATAAATAGAAAGAAGTGTAAGAACAATGAGGATGATTCCTAAAATGAAAAAGTTCCTGCCGGAAAAAGTATTTCTAAAATTAAATTTCAAAGGTGTATTTTAAAATATAAAGACATCTTTTTGTCCTTATAGCAATGTGGTATTATTTTTTTTCGTGCGCAAATATATAATTTTTTGACTGATACAGATTTAGTTATAAAAAGTTAACAGTATTTTCGACGATCCGTTTAGTAAAAATCTTGTTAAGGGGAAATGTAGTTTGAAATTGTTTCAGGTTTCAGGTTTGAAATGAGTTTAAGGCTTGTGTAGATTTTTACCGCAAAGTTCGCAAAGTTTTTTTTCTAAGGATGTTTTTGTAAAAACGCAAAGTTCGCAAAGCTATATTTTTAAACTTTGCGAACTTAGCGTAAACCTTTGCGAGCTTTGCGGTTAGATATAAAGTGTAGTATTTCAAACCTGAAACTTGAAACCTGAAACAAAAAAATTAGTTCAAATTAATAATCTGCGGTCCAAATTCTTCGTAGAAAATGTTTTCGTGATTTACATTAAAATCGATTAATGTTTGGTATTGTTTCTTGATAAAAACTTCAGGTCCGCAGATATAGAATTTTGCATCATCCAGTAAAATTGCGTCTTTACATTTATTGAGATCGACGCGACCTTCAATGATTTGGTTCGAATGATTTTCCGAACTTTCTAATGAATCATAAAAAGTGAAAGTTTCAAGCCATTTTACTTCTTCTTTCAAAGAAGCAATCTGATCTTTGAAAGCGTGAACAGATTCATTTCGGCAACCATGAACCCAAACCGTTTTTTTATTCTGAATTGAATTTGCATTTGTTTCCAGCATACTCAACATCGGTGTTAAGCCAACACCACCGCTAATTAAAACTAATGGATTTTCGGAATCTTTTTCTAAGTGAAATAATCCCGCCGGAGCCGAAATCGAAATTACATCGCCTTCTGTTTTTAAATGAAGTGTATTAGAAACTAATCCGGATGGATTCGAATCCATTCCAATTTCTTTCTTTACCGAAATTCTATAATATTCCGGATTAAAACCACTTGATAAACTATATTGTCTTGGTTGCATGAAACCTAATTCCGGAACAAAAACGTGAACACTTATATATTGACCCGAATGGAAATCAGTGATTTTTTGTCCGTCTTCAGGATAAAGATAAAACGATTTGATTTCGCTGGATTCGTCGGTGATTTTTTTAATTGCAAAATTTCTCCATCCGTTCCAACTTCCGGATTTTGCAGCGTTTTCTTTGTAAAGTTCTTTTTCAAGATCAATCATAATTTCCGCAAGCTGATTGTAGGCAATTGTCCACGCTTCCAGAATTTCCGGAGTCGCAGCTTCACCAACAACTTCTGCAATAGAAGCTATCAATTGTGTTCCTACGATTTTATATTGCTCAGGCTGGATATTCAAACTTCTGTGTTTGGTTCCAATTCCCTTTAATGCATTAATTAATACGCCTGGATTTTCTATATTTTCGGCATAAGCCAAAACAGCATTTGCCAACGCCGATTTTTGTTTTCCGTTAGCTTGATTTCCCATATTGAAAATGTTTTTTAATTCGGGATGATTTTTAAACATTCGGGTGTAGAAATAGGAGGTAAGGTCTTCACCGCTCGATCTCAAAATTGGAATTGTAGCTTTGATCAGGTCTTTTTGATATTGATTCATCTTTGAATAATTTGAATTTGGAATTAAATTTTAAAGTATATAAACCCATTCAGAATTTATATTTACAAATTTAAACCCGCGATAAAGCTCCGTTTTATGATTCAAATCATAAGAGCCAAATTAAAGAAGAATAGTTTTTTATGTTTAAGGTTTCAGGTCTGAAGTTTGAAATGAGAATAGAATTTCTATGTCATTTTACCGCAAAGGGCGCAAAGGTTTTTTATCCTGTATCGCGTTTAGCAAACACAAAGTTCGCAAAGCTGGTTCAACACAAAGCTTTGCGAACTTAGTATTTTTTTAAACCTTGCTAATTAAGATCTTAGCGTTCTTTGCGGTAAAAAAAAACAGCAGCATTCATTGAAACCTGAAACAAAAAAATTAAGAAATCTGAAGATGTTCTAAAGTTTTTCCAACCAAAGTTTTAATTCCAACAGATTTGAAACCTAATTTTAAGTATAATTTTTTAGCATTCGGATTATCTTCGTCAACCAATAAACCTAAAGTTTGATTGTTTTTGGTTACAAATTCTTCAATCAAAAATTGCAGTAATTTAGATCCAATTCCTTTTCCCTGATGATTGGGATTTACGCCTAGAGAATCAATGTAAAATTCTCCGCTTTGGGTTTCGTTTTCGGGATTAAAATCAGGATTAAAGTTTGCGTGAACATATTCAATAATTGGCAACCTCAACTCGATTAAATCAGCTCCGTTGTAGACATTTACAACGCCAATAATTTCGTTGTTTTCTTCGGCTACAAAACAATTCTGATACGAGTATTGATTGTTTTCTCTTTCTACAAAATACAGTAAAAAGTCTCTTGCGCTATCGTAATCTTTCTTTCCAATAAATTTATAAATGATATCTTCCATTGCCAATAACAAACAAGGTGCAATAAATTGGGAATCGGTTTGAGTGGCTTTTCTAATAATCATTTTTTAAATTTTTGATGAATTACAAAATTACACCAACTTTTAGAGTTAGACCTTATTTCTAATCTTAATTAACATAATGTTTGAAATCGAACAATAAGTTGGTTTTGTATTTTGTGATAAGTCAGATTGATTAATGACAAGTCTCATAGAGACGATATATTTATAGAATTTTAAAGGTCATACAGTAGTAGAACCCCATCAGAGTGAAATGTTCTCTTTTATAATGCAAATGTTATATCGCCCGCCCGGGGGCTTGATTTAGAGAACGATTATTTATTTACTATAAATATATTGCTCCCCTGGAGCTTCTAATTTTTGAAAAATTGATTTGAAATATGCTTAGATCTTTAATGATCAGAAATTATAACGCCAGGTTTTACCTTATTTGATTTGTTCATTACGAATAATAAAAGTGGTAAAGTGATCACAAAGAATAATCCAACGATGACAAACGCATCTCTATAACTCAACAAAGACGATTGTCTGAGGATGACATTTTCCATGAGTTTCAGGGCTTTTATTTTGGCTTCATTATAAGCAAAACCTTTGTGCTGAAAATAATTGATGTACGCATTAATTCTGTCCATCGCTTTTACATTATCCGGTGTAACGTTTGAAATTAATACGTTTCGATGATCCGCAAAACGATGCGCGATATAGGTGTTTATAATCGAAACGCCAAAAGAACCGCCCAATTGACGCATCATATTATTTAAAGCTGCGCCTTGCCCAACATCTTTGTCTTTGAGTGAAGAAACCGCCAACATCGTTAACGGAACCGTAAGCAAAGCAAGTCCAAGCGCTCTAAAAATAAGTGCTGTAGAAACTTCAGATGCGCTGGTGTTTAATGTTATGCCTGACATTCTCCAGTTAAAATAAATAAAGAGTACAAATCCTAAGGCAATAATTGTAACGGGTGAAACGCCTTTTTGCAATAAGGTTCCGCATATTTTTAAGGCTAATAATGCCATTAAAGCGCCTGGAAGTAAAAGTAAACCGGTTTGATAAGGCGAGAAATTTAAAAGACGCTGAACAACAACCGGACTTAGATATATAGAAATAAACATTCCAAAACCGGTTACAAAAGTCAGAATTGCGGCTATAATTAGCGACTTACTTTTCAGAACCCGAAGATTTACTACGGGTTTATCGACTTTTAATTCCCAATAAATAAAAAGGCATAAGGTGGTTACGGCGATAACGGTTAGAACAATAATGTATCTGGTTTCGAACCAATCTTCGACTTCGCCTCTTTCGAGAACCGTTTGCAAAGAACCAACTCCAATGGCTAATAACGCAATTCCCGTCCAGTCTACTTTTGCTTTTTCGGGTTTTACAGGAGGTTCTTGCAATAAAAAGTAACACGAAATAGCAACCAAAATTCCTATTGGAATATTGATTAAAAAGATCCATGGCCAATCATAGTTTTCTGTAATGTAACCGCCAAGAGTTGGACCAATAGTTGGACCTATAAAAATTCCTGCACCAAATAAAGCTCCGGCTGTTGATTGTTTTTCTTTTGGAAAAAGTTCAAATACGACAACTTGCGATATTGACAAAAGTGCGCCTCCGCCAATTCCCTGAAAAAACCTAAAAAATACCAACATCCAAATTGAGGAAGAATGTCCGCACATGAAGGAACAAAACGTGAAAAGTATAACGGAACCAATATAGTAATTTCGCCTTCCGAGATTGGCACTCAAAAAACTCGTAATCGGAATAATGATTACATTGGCGATTGCATAAGCGGTAATTACCCAGGAAGTATCTTCGAGAGTTGCACCCAGATTTCCGCTCATATGATATAAAGCTACATTGACAATTGAAATATCAATTAGTTCCATAATCGCGGCGAGGATTACGGTGAAGATGAGTAGTTTTCGTTGGAAAGGTGTCATAATATTAAATTATACCAATCGGTATATTTTTAGATTAAAAAATAACACGAATTGCACTAATTATCACTAATTTGTCTTTGAAAATAATTTCATTAACAAGATTAACGTATTAGAATTTGTGTGAATTCGTGTAATTCGTGTTCAAATTTGATTTGTAGTTCGTTAGGAATTTCTTTTAGAAAGGTCCGTTTTAAGCATATTAGAAGTAGCTCTTGCGATTAATCTGGTGTGATCTTCATTCCATATTTCGCATTGTGCATTTACCAGTTGTTTTGCTTTTTTTATTACTGATGTTTTGGCAAAAATAGTGTCTCCAATTTTCGCTGGAGCGAAATAATCAACGACAAGATTTATAGTAACATAAAAGCTATTTTCATTATAAGAAAACATTGTTGCGCCAATACAATCGTCTGCAATTGCGGCTGTAACTCCGCCATGAAGGGTTTTAATCGGGTTTGACATTTCTTCTCTAATAAGATATTTAAAAGTTACACTTCCTTCTTCGGCAGCGATTACAACTGGTCTCATCCAAAGCATAAAAGGCGATGGCGATGCAGTAAATTCTTTATCAATGTGGTTTTGGAGTTCTTGTAATCTTGAAATTGTTTCCATTTTAGTTTTGATTTTAATTTAATATACCAATTGGTATTTTTTATAATAAAAAAATAGTTGTTGCTTTATTCCAGGTCTTCGATGATTTTATTCAGCGAAAGCATTACTGTCGATAAATCGTTTAAATTTCCAGTAATTTTTGAGATCATTACTGCGCCTTCGATAAGTGCAATTATGGTTAAAGCGGTTCTTTCCGGTTGTATTTCTTTTGCTTTAAATTCGCCGGCAAGAATTCCTTGTTCTATCAATTGAATCAGTTTTCGTTTCCAGAAAAGAATAATGCGTTCTACATTTTTCTTAAGAACCGGATGTGTATCATCAGCTTCTATGGCAGTATTTAGAATTGGACATCCGCCTTTTGTGACTCTTAAATCCAAGTAGTTAGAATAGAGTCGGGGATAAACAAGAAGTTTGTCTTTGAAGGTATTTTGTTTTTCGATTTCTTGTGAAAAAGCATCTTGCAATCTTTTTACATTGTATTGAAAAGCAGCAAGAGCAACCTCATCTTTATTTTCGAAATTTCCGTAAATACTACCTTTTGTAAGTCCGGTCGCTTCTGTAATATCGCTCATAGACGTGCCGCTATATCCTTTCATATTAAAGATTGGAGCAGTTTGTTCGATAATAAATTGCTTGGTTCTTTCGGCTTTACTCATGACGATTAAATTATGACACTGCAAATATATACCAATCGGTATAATTATAAATGTTTTTTTGAAATTATTTTGTTATTGAGTAGTTATTTTAAAAATTTCGCGCAAAGCCGTAACTGTTTGTCATTTCGACGGAGGAGAAATCTTCGTAAGTAACTCCGCAACGAGAATCCAATCTTTGTCGAGCTTCTTATGGAGATTTCTCCTCCGTCGAAATGACAAGATTACGTTTAATCTTTGTGTTTTTACAATTATTTTTAACACATTGCCCGTAGGATTTGGCATATTATGTCTGCCATCTGAATATGTTTTTATCATTATTATGATCGTAAAATCAACCGTTCCTACAGAACGTAAAAAAAACGCCAATTTATTTGGCTACCAATGAGTTGTTCCGATGGAACAATTATGTGTTAAGCTGATTTATGCAGATTCTAATAAAAACAAGTCCGCCAGTTCCAAAATTGAAACTGGCGGACTAAAAAAATAAAAAATAAACACTGTCTTTGTTAGAACGAATATCTAACCCCAAATTGTCCCTGGAATCTTGACGCTAACTGATCTACAGTATAAGGCGCTGATGAAGGTCTTTGGAAAGTATATGTTGGATCACCAGTGGCAACACCTCCAAGGTTTCCTGATTTTGTTAAACCAAGGCTCGCTGTTGAATTGTATGTATTTGGAACAAAGTAACTTCTTCCCCAATCTTTGTTGATAAGGTTACCAACGTTTGCCATGCTGAATGAAATTTGGAATGTGCCAACTTTTGTAACTTTGATTTCATCCATTAATTTCAAATCTGCCTGAATATTCCATGGAGTTGTATCTCCATTTCTTTGTGTGAAAGTTCCTCTTCTGCTTTTTAAATAATCGTTTCCGTTAACAAAAGCTTCATAATCTGCAACTTGTTGTGCTGCTGTCGCTGAAGGAACTCCTGTTGAACTTACTCCAATATATTTCGCTGCTTCTGTTGCATCTTTAAAGATGTAAGCCAATCCTGCTGCTTGTCCTGTTCCTGCAATTGTTGAGTTTACAAATCCCCAAGAGAACGGATTTCCTGATTGTGCATTAAAATATACATTAGCAGAGAAAGTATTGTTATCAGCCAATTTTACTGCATATCCAACATTCGAAACGATTCTGTGTTTGATATTAAAGTTAGAAGTTGCCAATTGCGGATCATTTGGTGTCAATGATTGGTTCATTTGGAAGTTACTTTCCATAGAGTTACGAATTCCGTTTGTAACGTCACGAGAATCTCCGTAAGTATAAGCAACCATAAAATTAAGACCAAAATCATACGTTTTTGAGATCATCTCAGTAATGCTGTATCTGTAACCTTTGCTTGTATTTGAAAGCAAGTATGCATTTGAAAAAGCAGGATTAATATTAGCTGCATAAATTGGCATTTGGTGATTTGTATCGTAAGAGAAATAAGTTGGATTATCCAGTTTATTTACTTGTTGAAATTCCAGATCACGAATCACTTTTGTATAAATACCTTCAGTTGTAAATTTATATCCGTCGATGATTTTATCGATTGCCAATGAGTTTCTTAAAACAGCTGGCATTTTGAATTTGTTATCCACTAAATCTGCCTGAACTTTTGGAGTTGCATCGTGATATCCGTTTAATCCGTTGTTTGCCAATGGATCTCCAGCTGCTGCAACCTGAGCAGGAGTAAGGTTATTTTTATCATAACTTCCGTAACCTACACCATCATTATAATACGCATAACCTAACCATGCAAAAGGAATACGTCCTGTAAATACTCCAGATCCACCTCTTAAAACAAGCGTTTTATCTTCGTCAACATTATATGTAAATCCTATTCTTGGAGAAACTAATGCAGTGCTAAAAAAGTTGTTGTTTATTTGGCTTAATGGCGTGTATGTGTATGTATTACCATAATTAGGATCTGCTGGAGAATTTTGAACTTGTGGACTTAATTTTGGTTTATTTGGCAAGTCTGTATAATCAACTCTCACACCTGGAGTAACTTTCAATTTATTACCAATTCTGATCTCGTCTTGTGCATAAACACTATATAAATTTACTTTGAATTTAGCATACGGATTATTGAAGATTTCGTCTCTTGTAGAACCATCAAATGGGTAAGTTCCACGAACACGAGTAGGAAGTTTGTTAAGGAAATCATCCAAAGATTTGTATGAAACTCTTCCGTTTAGCGAATTTACAAATCCGTAATTGATGTCGTAAAACTCGTTGTGAGTACCAAATAAGAACGTGTGATTTCTTGTTTTATACGTAAGGTTATCTGTGATTTCGGCAGTATTTTGTTTCATATTAAATACTGTAGCCTCACGGTCATTTCCTAAGAAAATTGTTCCTCCTTTATAACCAATTTCTGTTTGGGGAAACATGATATTGCTTGATTTTGGATCACGATAATCTTTAATTGCAGAATAACTTGCAATAAATGAATTTGACCATTGGCTATTGAAATGACTTTTAAGTTCTAAAACCGTACTAATAGATTGGTTTTTCTGCGTAAAATCCATGCTTGAAAATCTAAAGTTTGCTGCATCGCGCTCTAAGTTCGAAGCTTGAGAAATTACTGTATTGTTTCTTAACGAAAGAGAGTGTTTGTCATTAATTTTCCAATCTAATTTATTGAAGAATTTTTGGCTTTTTGCAAAGTTGTTGTATGCTCCAGAACTTCCTACATCAAATCCGTAGTTTGTTTTAACGAAATTCGAAATCTGATCTGCTGTTGCATTATCAACTAATGAAGTCAATTTTCCGTTAGAATCAGTTTGTCCAGCATTGTAAAATAAAGGGTCAGTTCTTTCTGCATATTCCATATTGGTAAAGAAGAAAAGTTTATCCTTAACAATTGGCAATCCTAATCTAAAACCTACTTGATAATCACCAAAAGAACTTGGCATTTTTGAACCGTCGCCAGCATTATTTGGACCTGTAATCGCAGCACTTCTACCATAGCTATAAATAGAACCGCTTACTTCGTTTGTACCGCTTCTAGTAACGGCATTTACGCTTCCTCCTAAAAAGTTTCCTAATTTAATATCATAAGGAGCGATATAAACCTGAATATCCTGAATCGCATCTAAACTTATAGAATTTGATCTTGTACTACTTCCCGGCATTCCTGAAGTTCCGGATTGACCTCCCAAAGATGGACTAAAACCTATCGCATCATTGTTTATAGAACCGTCGATTGTTACGTTATTGTATCTAAAGTTAGTTCCGGCAAATGAGTTATTTGAACTTTGCGGAACCAGTTTTGTAACATCCTGAATTCCTCTGTTTATTAACGGAAGTCCATTTACTTGTTTTTCACCAATATTGGTTCCGTTGTTTTTTGATGACGGTTTAGAACTCGTAATTACAACTTCTTCCAATACATTGTTATCTGCTTTACTAACCACAATTGTTGGCAAATCATTATCACCAAGCGCTAAAAATATTTGTGCATTAGAATAATCTTTGGTACCTGAACTTTTAATTTCCAGTTCGTAAGGACCACCGGCATTTAAATTTTCGAAACTAAATCTACCTTGTTTATCCGTTGTAGCTCTGTAAACAGCGTTAGTAGGTAAATGTGTTAATGTAACCTCAGCGTCAATAAGTGCGCTGGTTCCATCATTAACCTTTGCAGATAATGACGAGGTTGTAATTTGAGCAAAAATGTTTCCCATAACAAGAAGCATAAATGCCGAAAAAAAGAGTTTTAGTTTTGTCATGTTGTTTTTAGTTTTTATTTGACAAAGAAACCCAGTTTGTTTCGATCAGATTTAACGCTTTTGTTAACTTAAAATGATAAAAATATTCATTGTTAACCCAAAATTATGAACGTGTTATTTCTGTTTTAATTAATTATACCTTTAAAATCAATAGTTTAAACAAAATGCTAAAAATAAGTAGATTAGGTTTGTATTTGAAGTAGATTAGAGAAACATTAGAGTGTTAAATTAATGTTACGGATTGTAAAAATAAGCGTTCTCGAATTGTAATATTCTTGCTGAAAAACATGTTTTTAAAAGCTAGTTTGCGCATTTTTGTCATCCCGATTTCTATGATAAAACCAATTTTGTTTAGGAGCTAATCCCGCACCCGAGCCTGAAAGTGCGAACTGGCGAAGCAATCCGTTTCAATCTTTTGTGTCCGCCGCGGCGGACACAAAAGGATTTCCACTTCTATCGGGGCTAGTGCAATCATTTTCATAACAACATTTCCATCTAGTTTGTCATTTCGACGAAGGAGAAATCTTCGCAAGTAGCTCGACAAAGATTGGCGATTTTGTTTGAGGAGTTTCTTGTGTGTCCTTCGACTTCGCTCAGGATGACAATCATTGTGGTTATTTTGTGGAAAATATCTAAGAATTAATCCTTTTAAGGAAATACCAAAGAAAATGTAGTGCCTTTTTCTAACTCAGAATCTACTATTAGATTAATATTATGAAGTTTTAGAATTTGCATGGTGATAAAAAGTCCCAATCCTTGTCCTTGAATATGACGCGTTCGATCGCTTCTGAAAAAGAGATCAAAAATAGATTCTCTATCAGTTTCTGAAATTCCAGGACCTTGATCTTTAATTTTTATCAGAAGCTTTCCTTCGTTCGAAAAAGCAAATACGTTGACTTGTTCAGGCGAAGAAAACTTTATTGCATTGTCAAGAATATTGTATAAGGCAATGAAAATCATGTGTTTATTTCCATGAATGGAAAGCAAATCTTCATCATCAGAAATGGCATCAAAATTAACCGAAACTTTAGATTCCGGATATTCGATCGCTTTCTTTTCCAGAACATTCCACAATATTTCATCAATCCTAACCGATTCCATTTGCTGCGGTTCAGAAAGTTCAAGCCCTGATAATACCAAAAGTCCTTCGAGAGTAGATTTGAGATGTAAAGTGTCTTTTTTGAGTGATTTTAAAATTTGCTCATATTGCTCGTTAGTTCTTGGCTGTTGCAGCGAAACATCAATGTCTCCAATAATAATGGTTAGCGGCGTTTTTAATTCGTGCGAAGCATTTTTCAGAAAGTTATTCTGGATCATTATTCCGCTTTCTAATCTTTCCAGAAGATAATTAAAAGTGGTAATAAGCTCTTTAATTTCGTCTTTTCCGCTTGTTTGCGGGATTTCCAGTCTCGAATGAAGATTTTCGGTCGTAATGGTATTTACTTTGGCTATAACTTGCTCAAAAGGCAGAAAAGTTTGTTTGGCTAAAAAGGTTCCCAAAAGATAATTTATCGGAATTCCGGCGAGATAAAAAAGAATAAACATAATACCCAAAATCTCCAATTGTCTATTTCCTGCACGATCAATTCCCGAAACTACAATGATAAAATCTCCCTGATTGTCTTTATAAAATAAACCAACAAATTGTCTGTCGCTGATTTTAAAATGTAAAATTTTCTCTTTTTTGATCAAATCAAGATATTGATCACTTAGCTGAACATCAACATTATCGTTTACAAAAAGTTTCTTGGTTTTGGCATCATAAACTCGTATCGATTCGTTGTTTATCCGATTGTATTGTATTTCGATTTGACGATAACGCTCGCTGCTAATCTCTTTGATTTCGTCTTTTTCGAAGTAAAAAAGAGCCGTTGTCATCGCATGATCTTCGAGATTATCATAATAAAGATCTTTCATGTGAGTTCTAAACAACAAGAAAGAACCCGCCATTACAAGTCCAACCGTAAAGGCAAAAAGCAAACTGGAATTAACCGCAAGTTTGTTTTTAAGATTCATGACTCTTTTGTTTGAGCATATATCCTGTTCCTTTTATGGTGTGAATAAGTGGCGTGGTAAAGTTTTTATCGACCTTATTTCGCAGATAATTAATATAAACGTCCACAGTATTAGAATTCATGTCAAGATCAATGCTCCAAACTGCCTGAGCAATTGCAATTCTCGACAAAGCGGTTTCTCTGTTTTTCATGAAAAAAATCAGAAGTTTAAGTTCCCTTGAAGATAAATTAAGTTCTTTTCCGTCTCTCGTGGCGCTTTGTTCCTTCATATTGATCTCAATTCCGGCATAAGATTGAAAGTCTAATATTCCGGTACTAAATTCGGCACGACGAAGCTGAGCGTTTATTCTCGCCAGAAGTTCTTCAAACAAAAAGGGTTTTGCCAAATAATCATCGGCACCGGATTGTAATCCTTTAACTTTTTCGTGCGGAGTATCTAATGCACTTAAAATAAGAATAGGAAGAAGTATTTTTCTGTTTCTTAAGACTTCACAAACCTCAAATCCTGTAATATCCGGAAGCATGATATCGAGAATAATGATATCGTAATCATTTTCCATGACTTCATTTATGGCGTCATAACCTTTCGATACCGACTTAACCTGATAGAGATTTTCTTCAAGTCCTCTCGAAATAAAGGAAGCAACTCTGGGATCGTCTTCAACTAATAAAACTCTATTCATAACCGAATATAATTGGGGTGTGCAATATTATTTAAGTAATATAATAAGTATTTTGAGGACTTATTGGAGTTACTTTTTTATCGTTTAATTCTAATAATGTATTTTCTATCATTTGCGACATCGCGTCCAATGCGAGATCATTTGGCTGAAGTCCAAAAGGATTTTCTAATTCATCGGCAATTGCTTCAAGAGCGACAAAAGTATAAGCTATAAAAACGATGATAAAAGGCGTAATCCAGCCCATTGTTTCAACAAAACCAAAAGACAATAAAAAGCAATAAATGTAAACGGTTCTGTGTAATAAAACGCTGTAAGTATAAGGAATTGGCGTTCCTGCAATTCGTTCGCATCCGCCAACAATGTCAGAAAGTTTGTTCAGATTTTCTTCAAACGCAAGTTGTGTAACGCTGTCAATCTTGTTTTCGGATTTAGCATTTTTTACCCAAATTCCTAATTCTCTTAAAATAATTATAGGTTTGAATTTGACTTCTTTAAGTTGTTCTGCAAGTTCTTTTGGCAGAAGCCGATTCATATCATTATCAGAATTTGTTTCTCTAAGCTGATGTTTTAAACTGTAGACAAATGCAATAAGTAAGTTGGTGAAATTCTCTCGTTTGGCTTCATATTCTGCATCGTTAACCAGCGTAATGCTTTGTCTGGCAAGAGATCTTGTATCGTTTAATAATGCGCCCCAAAGTTTTCTGCCTTCCCAAAAACGATCATAACTTACACTGTTTCTAAAGCCAAGAAAAATAGCCAATGCAATCCCGAATAAAGTGAAAATTGCGGGATTAATATGTAAATTATATTTAAGAAGATAAGGCTTGAAATAAACGACCAAAAGCGAAAATAAAAGCAATAACAGAAGTCTCGGAAGGAGTTGCGGCAAAACGGAACCTCTCCACTCAAAGAGCATTTTAAACCAGGTATTCTTTTTCTTTATTATCATTTGGAAAAAATGAAATTCTAAGATATAAAAGTAATTAAAAGTAGTATCGCTCGCAAAAAATCACAGAAAATATAATGGTCTTTATTTACGGCAAATTTTAAGGCGATTAATCATTCAAAAAAGCCGTCAAATTGTAGCAATAAGACGGCTTTTGAAATTAAAATTTTGAATATTTTCTTAGGTAGATAAAGTTAAACCTTTAGCTTTAAAATTACCAAAAAGTACTTGTCTTGCACTACTTATTGTTTCTTCGGTACGGTAAATACTGCACCAGAATTTTACTTGTAATTTGAATTTTCCTTCAGAAATTGCGCTGTAATAAATCTGAGGTGTTTTCGTATTATTTACCATTTGCATGCTTTCAAGAGATTCTAGTATAAGCGCATTAATATCCTCAGGCATAACGTCTCCCGAAACTTCTAATGTGATTTCTACCAGTTTAAAATTGTCTGTGTAAGTCCAGTTTGTAATGTTTTGAGAAAGTAAATTACCATTCGGAATAATGATTTCGGCACCGTTTGGAGCGTTGATTTTGGTGGTACGCAATCCCATAGATTTTACACGACCGGATTCATTACTAATATCGATTACATCACCAATTTGTATTGGTTTATCGAAGATTAAAATAATACCCGAAACAAAATTGTTAACCACATTCTGAAGTCCAAGTCCAACACCGACACCTAAAGCTCCTAATAAAATGCTTAGTTTGTCTAAAGGCATTCCCGAAGCTGCAACCGCCAAAAGGTAGCCGACTATTAAAACCACAAGTCTTGTAATCAATAGTTTAGAATGTTGTCTTTTATTGACGTTTTCTTCGTTTTCATCGTCAATTTCGCCAAAAAAGTAAGCAACATAATTTTGCAATAAATGTGCTACCCAAATAATGATGAAGAATAAAACGATGTTTCCTAAAGTAAAAGTGATGCTTCCAATGGTATTTGGATGGCTTAATAATTTTACTAATCCGGAACGAAGAGATTCCCATGCATTTAAATTAGCTGCGATTACAACAATCCACATATAACTAATTATGATAATGAAAGGTTTTTTGAGTGTGTCGGACAGAGTTTCGTGATCGAAGATTTTTTCGATGCCACGTTTAATTCTCGTGGTGTAAATCTGTAAAAGAATAACTTCTAAAACAATTTTCAAAAGAACACTCAAAGCCACAATTTGCGTTAGCGAAATAAATGCCGTAAGACTTAACATGTTTGCCAATGAAACTCTTCCGAAAAGGTTATTCAAAAGGGATAAAGCATTCAGACCAATAAAAATTATGGTTGCCCATTTAAAAAATCCTTTAATATAAAGCTGTTCTTTTAAAGTTTTAATCTGAACTAAACCGTAACGGATTCCTAAAATATTGATCACAATAAAAGCGCAACGCTGAATAAATCCTACTGCAATAAATAAGTCAAGGAAACACAAAACAAAGAATAGAACTAATAGGAATATCCAGTTTTTCATGGCAACTGCAGGCCATCTATTTTTAAAAAGAACCGTAAGAAGTCCCAAAAGAACCAACTGAATTAATTCTATAAATAATGCCGGAGCATATAAATTACTTACAACGGCAATATTAAGACCAATCACTGAAACCGGAATTATAACGCCTCGATTTAAATATTTAAAGTTAAACTGAGCCAGATTATCGGCATGTGCATTACTGTTTAAATATTTTAAATTACGCGAAATGTACCAACCCAATAATCCCATTAATAAAACCAATGTAATCAAACCGCCGGCTCTGTAACTTAGGTAATAAGCGGCGACATTTTCTTCGATAATGATCTTGGCTTTTATGTTTTGACTAACTATTTTTTTAGCTGTCGAATCGGTTTTACTCCATAAAGTAGGATAATCTTCTTTCAGCATCCCGATTCCTGATTGTTCAAGTTTGCTGTCAACGGTGATTAAAGCATTCGAAACAGCAATTTTTCTTTCGACTGTAAGTCTTTTATTTTTGTTTAAAATACCTTGATTTTTGGTCATTAAACTGTCCGTGCTCAGGTATCTGTTTTTAAGATTGGCGAATTCTTTTTTAAACTGTTTGCGACGAATTGTGTCTTTCAAAAGACCCATTAAAGTTTTGTCTTTGCGCAAATCAATTACTCTGCTTTTGATTTTTTCAAGAGCCAGATTACGCGAATTGATTGCTGTATTTTGTTCTTCAAGTTCCTGCTGAATTTCTTTCAGCACGATACGATACATTTGCTGATTGCGAACATTAGGATTTGCACCTTTTAAACTCTCCAGAATAAGATCAAGTTTACTTTGCGTTCTTTTGATATCACCAAATAAATGATGACTATTTCCATCAAATTCGGTGTCATTATGAGCAGATTCCAATACTTCTCCGGCTTTTTCGATAGCCATTAGATAGTCGCTGTCCGTAGTACTTTCCTGAAATAGTGAAGATTTGGTTTCTGTTTTTGGAGGAGTTGTTTGCGAATAGGCGAGTGGCGTGAAAAATAAGACTGCTAATAAGGCAAGTAAACAAATAGAATATCTTTTCTGAATCATAATTTAGGGCATAAATTTAAGGTTCAAATGTAATTTTTTTTAAAGTATTTATGATGAAGAGTATGATAAAATTTGGTTAAAAGAGATTTTGTGATTAATCTCGCAAAGTCGCAGAGTCGCGAAGTTTATGTACAATATTGTCATTTCGACGGAGGAGAAATCCTCGTGAGAAGCTCGATAAAGATTGGATTCTCGTTTCGGAGTTACTTTTGGAGATTTACTTAACATGAATTCATGTAGAATAAAGTCTACAAGTATTAATTTTTTAATCCATTTAATCGGTCGTGAGAAAAACACAAAGAAACTCACAGAAAGTAGAAAATAAAATCTGTTCAATCTGCCAAATCTGCGTGCAAAAACTAACCACAATCAAAAGAAAAAATCATTTTAATCAAAGACCAGAAAAAAGATAATTTCGGTAAACCTTTAAAAATATTATATTCGTACTCTCATACCAAAAATACCAAAACACCTAGAAAATGGAGAATATTACCGTAATTATCATGTTACTATTTGGCGTCGCTTTCCTGAGTCTTGTTAGTAAAAAATATAATTTCCCAATTCCAATTGTGTTGGTGCTTTGCGGCGTTGTGATTAGCATTATTCCCGGACTTCCGGTGATTGCATTAAGTCCCGAAGTTGTTTTTATCGTCTTTTTACCGCCACTTTTATATCACGCAGCGTGGTACACGAGTTGGTCTGATTTTAAACAAACTATTAGGCCGATTACTTTGGCGGCTGTAGGTTTGGTGCTTTTTACAACTGTTGCCGTAGCATTTGCTGCACATATGCTGATAGATGATATTTCCTGGCCGTTAGCTTTTTTATTAGGCGCAATCGTTTCGCCGCCTGATGCTGTTTCGGCTACTTCTATAACAAAAGGTCTGGGTTTACACCCGAGATTAATTGCCATTCTCGAAGGCGAAAGTCTGGTAAATGATGCCAGTGGTTTGGTCGCTTATAAATATGCTTTGACTGCTATTACAGCGGGGAATTTTGTACTCTGGCAAGCCGGATTGAATTTTGTTGTGATGTCAGTTATAGGAATCGGGATTGGCTTAGGTGTAGGATATATTATGAGTTTTATTCATAAAAGATTTGTTTGCGACGAAGTTATCGAAGCAACTTTAACTTTATTAACGCCTTTTGCTTCTTATTTAATTGCCGAACATTTCGAAGCTTCGGGAGTTTTGGCTGTAGTCGCAACGGGACTTTTTCTTTCAGCAAGATCAGGAACGATTTTCACACACGAAAGCCGAATCATGACAGGAACAATTTGGAGCGTTTTAACGAATATTCTAAACGGATTAATCTTTATCTTAATCGGATTGCAATTGCGTCAAATTATCGAAGGAATTGGGGATTATTCCGGTTGGTCATTGTTTGTTTGGGGTGCTTCAGTAAGTTTGGTCGTGATTTTAGTACGTTTTTTATGGGTAATTCCGGCAACATTGCTTCCAAGATATATCAGTAAAAAAATCCGTTTGCAGGAAGAATTTGATTTCCGAAATATGATTGTTTTTGGCTGGTCCGGAATGCGTGGCGTAGTTTCTATGGCTGCTGCTTTGGCGCTTCCGCTAATGATGAACGAAACGGAAGCTTTTCCGCTCCGAAACCTCATCATTTATCTGGTATTTTGCGTGATCCTTTCGACTTTGGTTATTCAGGGATTGACATTACCGTGGTTAATCAAAAAACTAAAAATTGAAAAATATTCAATCCTAGCCGAAGAATACGAAATAAGAAATGTGATTGTTTCACAAACTATTACCCACATCGAAGATAATTTCTCGTTACTCAACGACGACTTGCTTCACAACATAAAAAGCAAATACGAAGTAAAATTTAACCGCCTTCAAAAAACCGAACTCCCAGCCAATTTCTTCGGAAAAGGAAATCTTATGGGCGGGGAGATTTTCAACGACTTTACCAAACTTCAAATTGATCTCTTAAATGTAGAACGCGGTAAACTAGAATCAATGCACAAATCGGGTTCTGTCAATGAAGAGATTTTCAGGAAGATTGAGAAGGAATTGGATTTGGAAGAGACTAGATTGTGGATGGAGATGTATGAGGAGTAGGGTTTATTCCGTAAAATTCAATTCCTTTTTGTTTTAAACGATTTGTACTCCATTCTGACCATTCATTAGTGTATGGATTATAACCACATTTTAAAGGTTTTGAAAACAGGTTTTCAGGTTCTTCGATATAAGCACGGCAATCTGTACAAATATGCCTAAACTCACAATCTTTACAAGTTTCTATTTGTTCTTTTGTAATGTTCCAGTACTTTTTAAAGTTAGGTTTATTTAAAGCTTCCTCTAAAGTGGTATCTTTTATATTACCAAAACTTGTTGTCATTGAAGGACAGTTTTTTATGTTGCCATCTTTGTCAATTGATATTTTTCTATTTAGACAAGTATTGTGATGAAGAGACTCGCTGAAAAGTTTAATATTTGAATAGAAATATTCTTCATTTATTATTCCGCAAGCTTTCTCGTTAACGATGTTTCTTGTTACAAGCATTAAATAACCCATATTTTGTCTTAACGATTTAAAACTTTTATCATAAGGCGAATTAAAAATGACAATCGAATGTATTCTGCTATTTTCTGATAATATTATATTTAGTTCATCCAAATTAAATTCTTCAGAATAAGGAATTATGAAGTCAACAGAAACAACTCTTGATTTTTCTTTTTTTAATAATTCAGCAATACTTCTGATATAATCAATAGCTATGTTTTTATAAAATCTTAGCTGAATATAAGAACATTTCAATGTTTCAAATTGAGGAATTAAATCATTAAAATTATGAATGATTTCTTCATAATCAATAATGATGTTTGTAATTAAGGAAGGAGAATTCCATTCTGTAGACATTCTAGGAAATAAATCTGGATTTGAATTGAAAAAGATGAGTTTATGATGGATTAAATAGTCAAAATATTCATCAATTATTTCATCATATTTATGCTCAAAATGACTTTTAATTTCTTGAATGGTTTTACCATTATATGTTTCCAGAATATCATATAATCCGTTGGGAGTAAAATAGAAATTGTTATTCTTCATATCGCAGATAATACTTCTGTTAGATCCTTTGACAGGAATACAGTCAGCAAAAAGAATAAAATTAGATTGTTTCAAATCAGATTATTTTAGAAATAGGTTTGACAAAAGGTTTAGAGATATTCTTAGAATTTTGATACGATTGAATTGCAATCAAATTGTTTTTTGGTTTATCTTGATTTAGAGATCTTTTATATACTTTCGATTTTAAACCATTAAAAATATTAATTGGTTTTTTGTTTTCCATCTTGTAGAATTTTAGCTAGTTTATTTTCTAAATAATAATTGCATGTATTGTTCATAAAACTTATTTGTCCAGTTGGATTTATTTCAAGAAAATAATAATCATCATCACAATACATAAGATCAGCCGAACCATAATTGAGATTAAATTTTTTAAAAACCCTTTCAAGTTTTTCTTCAATTACTGAAGGCAATTTGAAAGGAACTATTCTTAAGTTATCCATTTCAATAAGTTTTGTTCTATAATCAATAATATCATCAAAAACATGAATTGCGATTGAATAAAAAGAGCCATCGATATAGATTACCCTAATTTCAAAATCGGCTATAATTCGTTCCTGAAAAAATGAAAGGGCAAATTCGTCAGGTGTTTTATCAAGAATATCAGAAGTGATCTGAAATGTTAGATTAAAATTATAGCGATATTCATCATCCTGATAAAAGAGCGTATCTAATATTCTTTTAGAGATAATCCCCTTTTTTTGATCAAAAGTATCATAGAAAGCTTTCAACGTTTCTTTACTGCCGGTAATTAAAGTATGGGGGATTTTTAATCCTTGTTCTTTTGCTTCCAACATAATATCAAGACGGTTCGTTTCAAAATCAGCAATTCTTTTTCCTATTTTTTTAATTGATTTTTGCAGAATGAAAGCATCGTTTAGAACTTCATAACATTTGTTTTCATAATCAGTTTCTCCTGAATTAATACATCCGCCATTGAACCAGATACTTTGAATTTTTTCTAATTCTATATTTTCTAAATAACCGGTTTTTAATAGATAAGAACTTTTCTCATTGCTAATATTCATTGCTTCAATGCTAACTTTATCGGCTTCACCAATTCTTATGAAATCTTCGTCTAGACAATCAATAACATTATTTACAAAATCATCTACGTCTTTACTGTAAATTAAAATCATAATCTATGTTTATTTGTCATAGAACTCCCAGTCATCCGTGAGTTTCATGATTAAGTTGTAGTTTTCTGCATAATAATCATCCGCCACTTTTGGATTTTTAGGGTTGTATGCTTCAATTATAAAATTTCCATTATCCATAATAAAGTCATTAGGGTTACTGAATTTGAAACTTATTTTTCTAATTTCTACATCATTTCTTCCGCATGATTTTGAACCATATAGATTGCCTTTATAAATATGAAAACAAGAACCAAATTCTTTACCATTATTGATATTTCTTTTGCTGTCATATTCAAAAGCAGTAATGCTTTTATCTAGAAGTTCGTTTAAAATAGCTAAATTTTCAGGCTTTTGTTGTAGGGCATGTGTAATCAAAATATTAAAATCAGGAAAGGATATCAAAGTAGTATCTCTTATTACATGAGCGCCTATTTTCTCTTCAGATGGGTAACCTTCTTTCTTTAGTAAATCGATCAGTTTACCAGTGACTTTTTCGGTAGTTTCATATAATACTTTTGGGCTTTTTCGGTTTTCCAATCCATAATCTGTCTGATCTTCGTTGACTAAATCTGTTAATTCTTTTTTTAGATTTAAATTCCATTTGCTTTGTGCTTTTTTGCATATTGAATCGTATTTGCTACTAAAATTTTTCCATTCCGGATTTTTTCGCAAGCCATTGAAAATTTTGGAATTAAAGTATGGCAGATTAATACCTTTTAAAGCCAGTTTTTCGCTCCACTCAAAAGCCGTTTTAAAATCTCTCGATAAAATGGCACAACGAACAGCGTTATGAATATCTCTTGCAAACAAGGTGGGATAATTTTGGCTAAGTAAATTATACTCTTCTTTAGCTTTGGCATATTGCCTGCCTAGGATATAATTCTCTGCTTTTTGTGTATAAGTGTAATAAGTGATTTCTTGTTTTTGCGCCTTTTCTTTTTCAATATCCGCAATTAGCTTGTTATTGATCATTAACGTTTTGTATGTACCTTCTTGTCTTTTTGTGTTTTCTTTCCGTTGATTTTTATGTGGATTATAAATCATTGAACCTATATCAAAAATCTCAGAATAACACCCCCTTGCTCCAAAAGCAAGTAGTGTTTTTTGAGTAACTTTTCCACTTATTTTAAAAGCACGTCTGCCTTTAGGTGCTGTTTTATAATAAGAATATTTTTTAAAGTAAAAGGCCGGAAATGTATCTAAAAAACTGTATTCATCTATTTCTTGTCCATTCAATTTTGATTCTATACTTTTCTTATCTATAATTTTATCATAACAAGCATTACCAAGATAACAAGTATTTATGGTATCTGTTTTTTCTCCTAGAAATATATTAATATCATTTTCTATGTTCTTATTTCTGCCCAGTTCATTCCACCATCCACCACTTACAAATCCTTCTATACTAATGAGACTATCTTTAGAATTATAATTACACTTTATGATTTCTACATTTAAAAAATATATGGAATTACTCTCTAAAAAATGAAAGCTTTTATTATCTCTTCTTCGAAAAGTCACTCCATAGTTTACTACTCCCTTATAATTTCGATCGTCAACAAAATAAGCTAAGGTATCTTTAGTATTCGGAGACCAGTTACTGTATTTGGACCAACGCAAATGGTACATTTCCTCAAATATTTTATTTTTTTCAAAATTGCTTTGATTATAGCTTTTCTGTTTTAACTGATTTTGCCCTGAAGCATTACTGCTAAATAGAATATTTACTAAAATTGTAAAAGATATTATATATATAAATTTCAAAATAAAAGCTGTTAAAGTTAAAAGAAAAGATTAAATCACTTTGGAGAGATGTAGAAACAAGTCTGAATTATATTTCAATAATTCAGACTTAAAAAATCATCTATAAAACTGGTCTAAGAGGAGTATCCATTTTATCTGCAGTAATAAAACCATTGTCACAAATATCTTTAATATTACTTCTGTCATGAAATGTCACTTCTCCACCTCTATAAGAGTCATAGCCATAATCAAAATTCATCACTCGCTGCGAAGCTCCATGAGGAGCACAGATATTTGATCCAGTTGAATACATACCACCACCATTCAGTTCGAATAATTGTTCTCTTTTTAAAGTACAGTCTTTAAACTTGTCTAATTTTAAACTTTCCAAATTCATAATTTCTAATTTTTTAATTAATAAAAAAAACATTTTAAAATCATCAATATCAATTTGTCCTTCTGTAACGTGCACTTTACATAAATAGAAAAGAAATAATAATTTTGTAATTCCAATATTACGCAATCCAAATGTTAAAATAGTATTTTTCTTATAAATAATTTAGTTAATGTTTGTTGATTAGAAATTTTGGAGTTGGAAAATGATAAAAAAAGAATTTGTAGAAATGGTTTGTATTCTAAATGTAGAGATGTTAGGAGGATTAAAAAAGGAGTTGAATTTGGAGAGATGAGGTTGTGGATTTATGAGGAGTAGGATATTTTTCTCCAAATTATGGTTTTCCATAAATAAACTTTGATTTTAAGAATGTTATTTGTTTTTAAGATAAGTGACTTTATTTGAAAAAATTATTATTTGACAATCATACTTTAAATGTTTTGAAAAATGGTATTGAAGAACCTAGATATAAAGAGATTAGAAAAATAGGAGAGAATGAGGTCGTACTCGAAGCTGTTAAACTATTACTTGACTGCAAGAAAGCTTACTATATAGGTCTTATTCCGAGTAATCAAGCAGATATAGATAAATTTGAGCGTAAGACAGATTTTGACATTCATTTTCTTTCCTGGGCAAAAGTTCATGAATTTTGCAAAGTTCATAAATTGGAAAAAGTACTTGCTATTTTCAAATACAATAAAGGACAAATTTATCAATATGAGGATTAAATCGTAAAATATGGGACATCAATCTGAAGCTGTATTAGAAAATAACTTAATCAAGCAATTGATTAGTTTAGGGTTTTTATCTGTAAAAATTCAGGATGGAGAATCTTTGGTTTTTAACCTTAAAAAGCAACTTGAACTTTTTAATGAAACTACTTTTACTGCTAAGGAATTCGATGCTATTTTAAATCATTTAGCCAAAGGCAATGTTTTTGAAAAAGCCAAAACACTAAGGGACTATTATAATTTAACCAAAGAAGACGGAACTTCATTTTATGTTCGTTTTTTTAATACTGAAGATAATAGCCAAAATTTATTTCAGGTTACCAATCAGATAAGTCTGGAAGGAAGCTATAGAAATCGGTTTGACGTAACACTTTTGGTCAACGGTTTACCTTTGGTTCAAATAGAATTGAAGCGTTCAGGTATTGAAATCAAAGAAGCTTTCAATCAAATCAATCGTTACCAAATGCATTCTTTTTGGAGCAATCATGGTTTGTTTCAATATGTACAATTGTTTGTAATAAGCAATGGAGTTAACACCAAATATTTAGCAAACAACAAATTGCAATCTGTTAAGCAAACTTTCTTTTGGGCAGATGCAAATAATAAAAATATTAGAGAGTTACCTGATTTTACAGCCGCTTTTCTGAATCCAAATCATTTGGGTAAAATGATATCTCATTATATCGTAATAAACGAAACCCATAAGGTAATGATGGTCTTACGACCTTATCAATATTTTGCGACAGAAGCCATTATTCATCAGGTCAAAAACTCAAATGATAATGCTTATATCTGGCACACGACAGGTTCTGGTAAAACTTTAACATCGTTTAAAGCAAGTCAAATCTTAATGGAATTGCCACATGTTTACAAAGTTGTTTTTGTAGTAGATAGAAAAGATCTGGATTATCAAACAATGAATGAGTTTAATGCTTTCAAAAAAGATAGCGTTGATGTTACTGATAATACACAATCTTTGATTAGGCAATTAACGGATAATACTAAATTGGTTTTAACAACCATTCAAAAATTAAATAATGCCGTTTCAGAACGTTTTAAAGGGAATATTGAGCCTTTGCGACATAAGAAAATCGTTTTTATTTTTGATGAATGCCATCGTTCTCAATTTGGAGAAACACATGAACGCATTACAAAATTCTTTGAAAAAAGTCAGTTAATCGGCTTTACGGGAACGCCGATATTTGCTGAAAATGCTTCTAAAAATGATTTAGGAAAAAGAACCACCAAAGATTTATTTGGAAACTGTTTGCATAAATATGTGATTACAGATGCTATTCGAGATCAAAATGTACTGCGTTTTGGAATTGAATATGTGGGGAAATACAAAAATAAAAGTAATACATTTATTGATATTGAAGTTGAAGATATCGATAAGCAAGAAGTTCTGGACTCTCACAAAAGAATCAATAAAATCGTTGATTATATTATTGCTTATCACAATCAAAAAACCTTTAATAGAGAGTATTCTGCATTGTTGGCAGTTAGTAGTATTGACAATGTAATTAAATACTATGATCTTTTTCAGCAAAAGAAAGAAGCTGGTGAACATGATTTGCGTATTGCTACTATTTTTACCTATGGCACTAATGAAGATTCAGACGAAGCTCAGGATTTTCTTCCTGCTGATGAAGTAGATTTTGATGTTTTGGCAGAACCAAGAACTCTTTATGAATCCAGTCATACAAGAGATAAACTCGAAAAATATATTGGTCATTATAATGTAATGTTTGGCGCGAGTTTTACAAACAAAGACAGTTCATCATTTGAAAAATATTTCCAAAATATAAGTAAACGATTAAAAAATCGTGAAAAAGAAAATTTCAATAATGAACAAGATCGGTTGGATATTGTAATTGTTGTAAATATGATGCTTACTGGTTTTGATGCCAAAAAAGTAAATACTCTTTATGTAGATAAAAACCTGAAGCAACATGGTTTAATACAAGCTTATTCGAGAACAAATAGAATTTTAGGAGAACAGAAGTCGCAAGGAAACATTTTATCGTTCAGGAATCTTAAAAAAGCAACTGATGATGCAATTACTTTATTTTCGAATAAAGAGGCAATAGAAGTTGTCAATATGCCTGATTATGAAACAATAGCGGAGAAGTTTGATGAAGCATTAAAATTATTGAGAGAAATAACGCCAACTTATCAGAGTGTAGATAATTTAGAAAGCGAAGAAGACGAAGCGCAATTTGTGCAAGCTTTTAGAAAATTGATGCGAGCAATGAATGTGTTACAATCCTACACTGATTTTGATTGGGAAGATTTACCAATTGATGAGCAGGAATTTGAAGACTACAAAAGCAAGTATCTGGATTTATACGAAAAAGTAAAGCAAGACAATAAAAAACAAAAAACGTCTATACTTGATGATATTGATTTTGAATTAGAATTAATTCATAGGGATCAAATTAATGTCGCTTATATTCTGAAATTATTAGCACAATTAAAAGGAGCTAAAATTCCTAGTACGGCCGCTACTCAAAGAAAAATAATTATAGATTTATTAGGTGGTGATATTCAATTGAGAAGTAAAAGAGAATTAATTCAGAAATTCATTGATGAAAATATGCCTCACATTAAAGATGGTGATTCGATTGAAGATGAGTTTGAAAAATTCTGGCAAGATCAAAAAGTATTAGCATTAGGCAAACTATGCGAAGAAGAACATCTGGATAAAGCCCAATTCAAAGCATTGATCGATGCTTATATTTATAGTGGCAGAGAACCAATAAAAGACGAAGTTTTTCAATGTTTAGACAATAGACCAAGTATTCTTCAGGCAAGAGTAATTGGCGATCGAATTATTGCTAGAATGAAGGAGTTCATAGAGGTTTTTGTAAAAGGAATGATGGCATAAAGATTTGTATTTAATCAATTTATAAGCAAGAAATTAATATGAAATATTTATTATTTGGAGGAGCTCCCGAAACGGGAAAAACAGGTGCCATAACAAGGCTGGAATTGTGGCTTATTACTACAAAAAGATTTACGGTTAAAGCAAATTGGAATTATCCACCAAGTGCTACACATCGTGATTTTAGAGTGATTTTGGAACGCTTTGATGATAACGGAAATTTAATTAGAATTTATATAAACTCAGCTACAGATACAAAACAAATTATTCAGGATTGTAAAGATTTTCATGATGCTAATCTTCCGGTTGATATCACTATAAGTAGTATAAGAGATGTATTTGATGTCAGGCAGCATTTTTTTACTGTTATGGAAGTAGATAATACGAAAGATTATATTTTAGAAGTGCCTTTAGGAAAAGTTCGAAGAGGAACTCATCGTAGGTTATGTTTGAATTGGTATGAGAAAAAAATTGATAATTTAGTAAGTACTGTATTAGAAAACAATCCATTTAGCTTGTAAATTGATTATCGGTGTTCACTTAAAATTTCATATATAAATTATTTTCTTTGGTTTACGGTTTCCCTCAGTTTTTGTTATAGTGCTTTTTGTAGGTTTGTGTATTATCCTTTAGGTAAAATTTTAAGGGCAATACTATTTTAAATTACAATATGAAAAAAATAATTAGCTTTTACCTAAAAGCCTTTTTAACTATATCTTTTATATCCATACCTTTTATTTTTATTGCTTTTGAAGATCTGTATGCAAAAACATTCAGTTATAAAATATGGATAGCTACGTTTTGTCCTCAACTTATTTATATTGTATATGTGTTCTGGAAAGAAAATTTATATGATAATTTTAAAAACAGCTTTTTAGCTAAAGGTTTCAGTAATAAGGCAATTTTACTAACTTGTTTACTTCCGTTTATTATATATTCTTTGCTCGTTGGTTTTAAATTAATCAAAGTCTACAATTATAGTAATTGGGATAGTGAAATTATTGTTTATTTTCTTTTAATATTTCTTTCAGCGTCAGTAGAGGAAATTCTTTTTAGATTTATTCCGTACAAAGTTGTGGTTACTGATGTTTCCATAAAAGATATAATCTTGGTTTCTTTATTTTTTAGTCTGTTTCATTTATTCAATCCAAATGTTAATGTAATAGGATTGGTTAATGTTGCGATCGCAGGTGTTTTTTTAGCTTGATTTATTTAAAAAGTAATTCAATTCTATTGACAAGCTTCATACATGCATTTTGGAATTTTTCCATTGGGTGTTTATTAGGAAGTAATGTTAGTGGGATTAAAGTAATAAGCATCTTAGGATATGTTCCTGAAAAACCATTCTTTTTAAGTGGAGGCGATTTTGGTTTTGAAGGATCTATTATAACTAGCGCAATTTTCATAATATCTTGTTTCTTTTTATATAATTTGAAACCAAATCAATTATTCTACAAGAATATTAATGAATGAAAACAATACAAATGCATATTTATACGTTAATAAGTTTCTCGGGAATCTAATTGCCTTAGCCCAGACAGAAGCGGCATCCTTTTACTGCTTTCTTTAAGCGGGAAAAGATATAGTGGATGGCTGGAAATAGCTCCAAAAACCTCAACTCAAAAACCTCCAAAACCCCAATAAAAACTGTATCCTGTATACCAAAACGTATAATAATTACACACTCAAAAATCACTTGAAATACTTAAACTGCTAGAAACCAGTAAAAAATAATAATGGCACAAGGCTTGCAAAATGGGATAATGTAAAATCCTTTCCGATAAATGAGAATAACGAAATCGGAGGGAAAGCAAATTAAATAAAAGCCCATAGAAAGCAATCAAAAGTAGTGTCATATGAAAAGTGAAACCTTAACATCAGAACAATTTTATACTTCAAATCCAGATCTTAGTAACGAACGAGCCTTAAAAAGTTCCATTTTTCGAATTAGTAATGACAATGTAGCAGCAAAAAAAGTAAGCGAGCGCACCAAAAGTAAATTCGGATTATTTGTGTTGGTAAGCACATTTGCCTTATTGTTTGTTGGAGCGTACTCCGTATATCATTTACAATCCGACTTTGATCAGTTTCAGATCGACCGAATGAATTCTTCTTGGGGATTTCCGTTTTTGGTCGTTGCAGGAATATTATTTGTTTTTCAAACCGGAGTATTTCTGTATAATTTATACTTGTATTTTAACTACAAACCAATCGAATCAGTTTCGGACGAAATGTTGCCAACTTGTACCGTAATCGTTCCTGCATATAACGAAGGAAAACTGGTTTGGGATACTTTATTGAGTTTGGCAGACAGTGATTTTCCGGCGCATAAACTAGAAATTTTAGCAGTTGACGACGGAAGTAAAGATGATACTTGGTACTGGATGCAACAAGCCAAAATAAAATTAGGCGATCGTTTAACTATTTTTCAACAACCTGAAAACAAAGGAAAACGTCATGCTCTTCACCGTGGATTTGAACTAGGAATGGGAGAAATTTTTGTAACGGTTGATAGTGATTCAATCGTGAAAAAAGATACGCTAAGAAATTTAGTAAGTCCGTTTGTAGTAGACGAAAAATGTGGAGCTGTTGCAGGAAACGTTCATGTATTGAACAGTAAAAAAGCAATCTTGCCAAAAATGCTTAACGTAAGTTTCGTAATGAGTTTTGAATTCATGCGTTCTGCCGAAAGTAAATTAGGTTCTGTACTTTGTACTCCTGGAGCAGCGGCGGCTTATAGAAAAACTTCGGTTTTTGCTTGTCTTGACGAATGGATCAACCAAACTTTTATGGGACAACCATCTGATATTGGCGAAGACCGTGCGATGACAAATATGATTTTGAAACAAGGTCAACATGTTGTATTTCAAAGAAATGCTTATGTATTGACAAACGTTCCTGAAGAATACACCGGATTATACAAAATGTTCATTAGATGGAGTAGAAGTAATGTGCGTGAGAATATTGCAATGGCTAAATATGTTTTCACCGATTTTAGAAAAGAATCTAAATTTGGAGCCCGTCTTTTATGGTTCAACCAAGCGCTGAAAATCGTTATGGCGTATCCGTTCATGATTTTTATGTTCGTGTTTATCGCCATGCATCCGTTATTATTTTTAAGCTCAACATTATTAGGAATCTTAATTGTATCGAGTTTTCCGGTCTTGTTTTATGCTAAAAGATACAATCTTGCAGATTCGCTTTGGGCATATTCTTATAGCGTTTTCTACACCTTCAGCTTATTCTGGATAACACCTTATGCCATTGTTACCGCCAATAAAAGAGGCTGGTTGACACGTGGTTTAGTCTAAAAATAATTGTAATTAAAAAAATAGAATTGATTTGTTTTTTTGCAACTCCTGTTCATCTGAGCAGGAGTTTTTTTATGCACTAAAATGTTGTGGTAATTTTTTTTAGGAGCTAATCCCGCTTTCCGTTCCAATCTTTTATGGCTCCCGAAGCCTCGGGACTGCCATAAAAGAATTTTCTCCCGACACTTCGGGACTATCGGGGCTAGGGCACTCATTTTCATAACAATATTTTCGTAAATAATCGTATCCTGTTTCAGGCATAGCCCGTGGTTTCAACCATGGGAAACGAATCGAAATAATACACGATGCTATATTTTATCCCAACGGTTTAAACCGTTGGTTACGTTTTTATTCGGATTTTTAATCTCTTCATCAAATCTGCAGTTTTTGAATTAGAACACATGAATCTATGGTTGAATGTGTTGGATAATGTTAAGCATATATTATGGATATTATCTTTTGAAAAAAATAATAAATAAAAGAATGTTCATTCATTTATTATTTTATCTTTGTCAAAAATAATCAGTATGAGAGTAAGAGATGTCGACAAAGAAAAATTGGTAATCGAAATGGCAATTGACCAAATTGTGCGTGACGGATTTCAAGGTTTCAGTATGAACAAGCTCGCGAAGGCGTGTTCTATTTCTGTTGGCACGCTCTACATTTATTACAAAGACAAGGATGATTTGATTCAAAAAATAGGTGCCATTATCGCGCTGAAATTTTTTACAAGTACAGTAAAAGATTTTGCGCCCGAAATGTCATTTGAGGAAGGTTTATGGAGACAGTGGGAAAACCGCGCCAACTTTACCATGAAATATCCGAAAGAAGTTGCATTTTTTGAGATCATAAAACATTCTCCTCATTCAGAAGCTATTCTGGATTCTATTAAAGAGTTTGCAGATTTTAGAAAGATTATGAGTGAGTTTATTGACAATGGACTTCGTAAAAAAGAAATTGTCCCAATGACATTTGAGGCTTTTTGGTCAGTGGCTTACGGACCTTTATACACATTGTTGAATATGCATACTGAGGGTAAGAGTATGGGAGGAAGACCATTTAAACTTACCAAAGAGATTATGAAAGAAGCTTTTAAGAGTACAATTAAAGGACTAAAACCATGAAAAATTATGGAAACGAATTTGAATACAATACACATTTTCAAAACAAATATTAAACAAATCAATCCAGATTGTGATATGCACAGAACGCTGGATAATCATTCGGATATAGAACAATGGAGCATCGATCATGAAGATGTTGATTGCGTGCTTCGCGTCGTATCGAATGTATTAAAACCTGACGCCATTATTGGTATGATCAACGAATTTGGTCATGAATGTCAGGAATTATCTTAATCAAAAAAAATAACCAATTTATATGGAAAAAACTTCTGGGGACAGCCCCGCTTTTACTTCACACCAAAAAATCATTATAGCCATATTAGCCCTTTTGCAATTTACAGTTATACTTTGATTTTATGGTCATTTCTCCGCTTGGAGATATCTTAATGAAAACCCTGAATATGACGACCGCAAACTTTGGTTTTGCCGTTTCTGCTTATGCTTTTAGTGCCGGAATTTCGGGATTAATGGCAGCGGGTTTTGCTGATAAATTTGACAGAAAAAAACTTTTAATCTTCTTCTATACAGGATTCATCATTGGTACCGTTTTCTGCGCGCTTTCAACAAGTTACATGACGTTGCTTGCGGCAAGAATCGTTACCGGACTTTTTGGTGGTGTAATAGGTTCTGTGTCTTTGGCAATTGTAACAGATTTATTCGTTATTCACCAAAGAGGACGCGTTATGGGATTCATACAAATGGCTTTTGCTACAAGTCAGATTTTAGGAATTCCGGTTGGTTTATATTTTGCTAATAATTGGGGATGGCATTCAGCATTTATTATGATTGCCGTTTTAGGAGCCTTGATTCTTATTGCAATTATCACACAAATGGAGCCAATCACAAAGCATTTAGAAGTGCAATCAGACAAGAGTCCGTTTTTGCATCTTTGGCATACTTTGAGCAATAAACGTTATCAGGTTGGTTTTGCATCGATTGCATTTCTTTCTGTGGGAGGTTTTATGTTACAGCCTTTCGGAAGCGCATTTCTAGTGAATAATATTCATATTAGCCAACTCGAATTACCAATGGTATTTTTCTTCACCGGACTTTCGGTACTATTTATAATGCCTTTGGTTGGAAAATTAAGTGATAAAGTAAGCAAGTTTAAATTGTTTGCAGCAGGTTCTATACTTTCGATCATTATGATTTTGATTTATACGAACTTAACGCCAATTCCACTATGGGAAATTGTAGTAATCAATATGATCTTATTTATGGGAATCATGAGTCGTATGATTCCTGCAACAACGCTTAATACAGCAATTCCGGGATTGGAAGATCGTGGCGCTTATATGTCAATATCTTCGTCTTTACAGCAAATTGCCGGTGGAATCGCCGCTGTTTGTGCCGGATTTATTATACATCAAAAAACTAAAACTTCTCCATTGGAAAACTATGATATACTAGGATATGTAATTGCGGTAATTACACTTTTGACAGTATTTTTGATTTGGAGAGTAAATCAGTTGGTAAAATCAAAAGATCACGATATTAAAGAATAGCATTTTTTATTATCAATTCGGATATGTTAAACCCTGTAAAATAGTTGTTTTACAGGGTTTTTTTATGGAATAAAGAGACTGGTTTTGAACGTTTTATTTATTTTGAAAAGTCTTATTGTGTTGTTATATAGTCGTTTAAGGTCTTCTTGAGTTTTAATGACGATGTAAATTTGCAGACTGAAATTAAAATCTAAACAATAGTTGATATCCTGTTTTGTAAAACCATTCAAGTTGTTTCATAAACATCAAAATTGTTCGGAATTTTTTAAACTGTATTTTTATGAAAACATTTAGCCTGATCTTATTTTTTGCAATAACTTTTTCTGGAGGAATAAAAGAATATAAAACAAATAGTTTGTCTACAGATATTGAACCAGAAAGGTTTAATAGTCGTGTAGCCGAAGTAAAAGCAATGATTCACGCTAAAAGTAATTACAATACTAAAATTGCTTTTTTTGTTGATATGAAAATTAAGTCCGGCAAAAACAGGTTTTTTGTTTATGACTTAGAAAATGATAAAATCCTGGATCAGGGACTTGTCGCCAACGGTTCCGGTTCTGAAACTAATGTTAGGGGAGATTTAAAATTTAGTAACGAACCCAATTCAAAAAGTACTTCGCTAGGCAAATATGTTATCGGAAAATCATATAAAGGAATGTTTGGCAAATCGTATAAATTGCTTGGTTTGGAAGAAACGAATAGCAATGCAATGATGCGGGCAATCGTTTTACATCCGTACTCAGCAGTTCCGGAAGAAGAGCAGGATTATTATATTTCGAATAGCAAAGGATGTCCAATGGTAAGTGAAAAATTCTTTAAAAGATTGGAGAAGATAATTGATGGTTCTAAAACTAGTATAGTTTTGAATGTTTATTATTAGGTGAATAATGTAAAAGCTTGTCGGTTATCGACAAGCTTTTTTTATTGTAGTTGCTTTTTAATGGCACATGGATGATGCTGATTGAACTGATTTACGCAGGATTTTGTTGAAACTTTCGTTAGATGGTAAAACTGTATGATGGATTAAAATCCATCCCTACAATATGTCTCGTTTCTCCGGAACTCTATGTAAAATTCCGGAGGAATGATTTATATTGTAGCAACGGATTTTAATCCGTTGAAACGGCGATTCAAATGATAATCATTGTTTGTAAATCCAATCTTTGTCGAGTTACTTGCGGAGATTTCTCCTCCGTCGAAATGACAATATTGTGTAAATACAATTAACTTCAAGAATTCCAGATTCCGGTTTGGGCTGTTTCTTTCGCGTAAGCGGAAAAATCTTTTGCTTTCCTGCCCAAGACTTTTTCGATGTCAGAAGTTATGCTTGAATTTCGTCCGTCTAGTACTTGTTCGAAAAGATAATTTATTAACCAAATATGATCTTCGGGAACTTGATATTCTTTCAGCATTTGTGTGTATTCGTCTAAAGCTAAAGGCTGAAAAGTGATGTTTCGACCGCTAACCTCAGCAATTTCATTAACGACTTCTTTAAAAGTTAATAATCTCGGACCGGTTAATTCATAAGTCTGACCGTTGTGTTTATCGTCTAAAAGTGCTGCTGTAACTACCTCAGCAATATCATCGGCATCTATGAAAGGTTCTAATGTTTCTGCTCTTGGTAATGCTACGATTCCCGCTAAAATTGGATCTAGGAAAAAGCTTTCGCTAAAATTTTGGTTGAACCAACTTGCCTGAACAATCGTCCATTTTTTTGCATTTTGCTTTACAATTTCTTCGCAAATTTGCGCTTCTTTTTCGCCTCTTCCAGAAAGTAAAACGATTTTCTGAACGCCTAATTTTGTGGCAAGACGTGTAAAATTCTCAATTGAATCTTCGGCTGTTGGAATTGCCAAATCAGGCTGAAAAGTAATATAAACTGAATCAATATCCTGAAGAACGGCTTCCCAAGTTTCTGGTTTTTCCCAATCAAAAGGAATTTTCTCATTTCGGGAACCTAAACGAATTTCGATATTGGCAACTTGTTCTAATCTTTCGGCTACTCTGCGTCCAGTTTTCCCATTGGAACCCAAGACTAAAATTTTCTGTTTGTTCATGTCAATAGTTTTTTAATTGATTATTGACACAAAGTTGCCCCCATTATAAACAAATCATTTGTTTGAAAAGAATTATAATTTGTTTGAAAGGAATTGTTGCTTAACTTCATTTGGACGCATCCCAAATTTCTTATGAAATGCATTCGAAAATGAACTTAAACTTTCGTAACCAACTTCCCAAGCTGATTCTTGCACAGTTCTTTCGCTTTCGCGGAGTAATTCATAAGCTTTGTGAAGTCGTTCTTCCTGAACATATTTAAAAACCGGAATGCCAAATAGTTCTTTAAAGTTCTTTTTGAGTTTGTTACTATTTAAACCTACCATTTGAGATAATTGCGTAATCGAAGGTGGTTTCGAATAGCTATTGGTTACAATTTCTTTGGCTTTATAAAGCTTGTTTTTATCTGTTTCCGAAAAATCAATTTTGGTTCCTGTGGTCAAAAGTGCATAAAAATGTGCTAATAATTCATTGATCTGACTTTTCAAAAACAATAATCGCGTATTGCCGGTATAAGTGGTATTAAAGATTTTCTGAACTGCTAATTGCATATCCAGCGTCATATAAAATGAAGGACCTTTTACAAAATGCTCTTTCGGATTTAGTAATTCAGGAAGATGTTTTTCAAAAATTTCTTTTTCTGCCTGAGGCAAAGAATGCAGTTTTTTGGGTTTGGTAAAAATACTGATCGATTGCAGCGGTTTATCAGGTTCGATCTTGTGTGAGAATTCTACTTTTTGATTTCCGAAAAAACAAATTGCCAAACCTGTTGTATTCGTCAAATACTTGGTTTGATTGTTATGTTTGATTTCTAATTCGACATTTCCAGATCCGTAAAAAGCAAATCCAACGGCGTCGCCATCAATTGCACACTTCTGAACAAAAGTTTTAGAAGTATTCGATTGTTCGATTAAAACAATAAAGTCATTTAATTCTATGATATCTGTTGTCATTGGTTTTTAGATATTTGACTACAAAAAGCATGAAAAGTTACCATTTATTTTTAATTCGGCATTTAAAATAATCAAAGTTTATAAAGAAATGTTGGTACAATAGAAAAACCCGTGGAGCTATAAAAATTAAGGATGAATTTAACCACAAAGTTCGCAAATTTTTTTATGCATATCGGATTTTATAAAAACACAAAGTTCGCAAAGCTTTGTGTTGATCTAGCTTTGCGAACTTTGCGTTTAAAATGATTATTCAATACAAAATATTTTATGTTTCTCCACAGGTTTTGTATTGACCAGAAACGTTTCCTAAATTGAGTTAAAACAAAAAGGGAATAGTTCTGAAACTATTCCCTTTTGAGTATTGATACTTATAAAATTAAGCCTATTTGTGTTCTGTAATTGTAGACTGATTAAGTTTAATAATTCGTATTTTTTTATTTGTATTATCAGACAAGAAAAGACGATCGTTAAGTTGCGCTGTACTAACAATTGTTCCAAAAGGATTTTGTCCCATAATGTCAGAAGCATTCACTCTTGCAGTGTATTTTTTGTCTAAAAATTCAGCTTTAGGATAAAGACGTAAATAGTTTACACTTCCAATATTTTCGGATGTAATTGCCCAATCTTTACTAAAATTGATCGCAATAGGTTTAGCATCAAAAGCTGTATTTGTTGGTTTTAAAGGTTCTTTCAACGAAGCTGCAGCATTAGCTTTAATAGCCGCAATTTTGTAATACAAGTAGCTTTTGGCATCTCTTCCGGCTACTACTAAATTTCCGCTTTCAACATCCAAAGAATAAACCTGGTCATAACCGTTTAAAGTATTTAAAAGCGCGATTGGTTTTAGATCCCAATTGCTGGTTTCAGTGATTTGTGTCGTTTCGAAAACTTTAATAGTTGTATTTTTTTCTTTCACAAATACTAATCCGTCTTTTACGATAACGCCAAACACGTGTACAAAAGTATTCCACCATTGACCATTTCCAACGGTGTTAATTCCTGCAGTTGTCGCTTCGTCCATCACAAAAAGTCTTGAATCAATACTTCCAATATAAATACGGCCATTATCAACGCTAACGGAAGAAAGTTTGGTAAACGGAATTGTAGTTGTTCCTTTTGTATACGCCGAAATTGTTTTTAGATGTTTTAAGGTCAGAGCGTCAAAAATTTCAAAAACGTCTCCATTACAAACGTACAATTTATTGTTGGCAATTGTTATCCCTTGTGGATCTAAGGTTCCTTTTCCGTCCCCAATTTGGGCAGCGCTAATCGAAGTCTCTTCAGTTGGGTAATAATAACTGGTTGTTGGTGAAGTATTATCTTGATTGTCATCTTTGCTGCAATTGGTAAAAAGGCAAAGTAATGCTATAAAAAAAGGTATTTTGTTCATGATAGTTTTAGTGGTTATTTCCATTTTCCTTCTCCTTTATATTTTACTAAAAACGGATTTTTAGGATTAATTTTAAAGACTGGTTTTTTGTAAGTTCCTGTTAGATATTTTGTTTTCGTATATCCTTTTAAGATATCAGGATCTGTAAATGGAAGATCATCTAAAGAAATCAGGTATTTATAAAAATCGGTTAGCATTTCCTGCTGACCGCCACCTTGACCACTATTGGCCAAATTACTACTATGGCTGTAACCGCTGTGATGAGAATATTCGTGTGACCAAACTGACATTTCGCCTAACCAGTGTCCGGTCACATAGCCAGATTCCCATTGCGAAGCTAATGCGCCACCGCCCCAGGCTGAACCTCCTCCGACCATTGCCATATTCAAAGTACGGTTATCGATGTACGTATTATAAGCAGTTTCAATTTGAGCTTTGGTCAGGTAATCATAAACGCCATCTACATCTTCAGCATTTCCGTGCCAGTTGAGCGCGCCATTAACGGTTTCAGTTCCCGCTGCAGCCGCTTGTTCTCTTTTGTATCGGTCAAAATTGATGAATGTATCATAATACAAAGGATGACTTATTGCGTATGAATAATTGATAATCATTGTAATGGCTTCTTTGGCCAAAACAGGATTCATTGGTAAAAATTTATTAGGATCATCAGCAGGATTATTAAGGTGATACTGCGTGCTGAATTGTACTAATCGATTCGATTTTATCTTTTTGAATTTTTCGAATAAAGGATCACTTGATTCTACAGAAAACTGGATTGCTCCAGATGAGAATCCACCGATTTTGTCGATTGTTACGGTTTTCCCATCTTCTAGTTTGTAATCGTGTTTTCCTTCTACTAAAGGAATTTGGTGAAAAGAACGGTGAAAAGCCGGAACTTTAGAAAATTCGAAGATTACAAATCGTTTGTCGTAGTTGGGTAATTTTGCGTAGACTTTTACATCTGTAAGTCCAACTGGGGAATAAAGGGAAATTTGTACAGAATCTTTTCCTTTTTGGATGACTTGCATCGGCTGATTTACCCGAAACCAACGGTCTTTGTTGTCATACATTTTAGAGGAATTTTCAGCGTCCTCAAACATGGTCATAGGTTTATTACCTGCAGGTAAATTGGTTGCGTCGATACTCGACAAATACTCAGCTTTGTAATTTTCGTCTTTTGAATCGTCGCTGCATCCAACAAGGATTCCTGCGAATAATACAAAAGAGAAAAAATAAGAAATGGTTTTTCTCATAAGGTTTGTAGGTTAAATTTGGGATTTTAATTCTAGCACAAAACTATCATTATCCTTGCGGAAAACAAGAATATTGACAGAAAATTGCTGTTTTAATTTGTTATGTAAGTAAGTTTTTTTAGAATTTTGTTACATTCAAATTGTTCATTTATGCCTAATTTATTACTAAAGCGAATGTAAAAAGGAACCAGAAAAAGGACTTTTAAATTTGGTTAAAAGTTAAGTGTTTAAGCATTCTAGTAAACTCTATTGATAATCAAAACGATAAAAAGCTTCAATTGCTTTGTTATTTTGCCAGATCTATATAAAAAAGGTGCTCAATTTGAGCACCTTTTTTATGTTCAATATTTTTAATAGAATTTTTTTATTACTGCCACTCTGTTGGTTGTGTTGCCTAGAGTAACATAAATTTTGTCATTGATAAAAACTGAAAGCCTAGCGCTTGTAAATCCTTTTATCTGCTTTATAATTGTGTTTGTTGATTTTTGTAGTAGACATAATTTGTTTAGATTGTAATCTTGAATAATCATATAATCAGAATTGGAAGGATCTTGAGTTATTCCATACACTAATGATAAAGCAAAATCTCCACTACCTGTAATTGTATTCAATAAAGAATAAGTATCAAGATCGTAAACCTTGATATTTGCACTGGTATGTCCTGCGACATAAAACTTTCGAGCTGTTGTATCAATTTCAATTCCGGATGCTTTATCTGCATCAAAAGATGTTATTAAAGTTAGATCAGATATTTTATGTACTGAGATTTTAGAAATAGGTTGACTTGCAGCTCCATAACAAGATATAAACATTCTGTCAGTCGAGTAATCAAAACGAAAATCTCTATAAATTGACTCTGTTGGTACATAGATAGCATTTAAAGTTACTGAATAATCAATACCTGATATTATATGCACTTTTCCATTAACATTATCTGAACCAACAAAAAATCTATTATTAACAGAATCAAAACCTATAGAAGCAATAAAAAGATCTAAACTGGAAGCAAGTATGGTATTTAACACTTTAAATGTTGTGGCATCTATAAAACTAACTTTTGTTTTAAACTCAACAATAGCGATTCTATTTCCAGTCACATCATAAGCAATACCAACTGGATTTGCATAAGTTGTAGATAAGTAATCTATAACATTTGGGTAAATTGAATAATATCCCATCATAATACTATATCTCCCCCCAAAGCCCCTTGATTTGATACTCTAGCGACAATTCTGGCTTGTGAATATTGTGCTCGTAATTTTAACCTATTATCTGGCGAAATCAATGTTGCGCTTGATCCTGCAACAAATGAAACTGTACCAGTACCAATACTTATAAATTCCCACCATTTACCCGATGTCATTCCAGTTGGAAAAGTAACAACAACTGTACTAGAGGAGTTAATTACATATAACTTAGTCGAATCAGTTAAGGAAACTGTAAAGCTAGCAGTTTTACTAACCTCTGAAATATCTAAATTAACAACCGCTGCTTGAGGCTTTGTATTGCCATCCCACAAATAAGGTGCATCAATTTTTAATTGTTGAAACATTCTTGCATTTCCTGCAATATTTGGATGCACATAATCAGTCCAAAACAAAGAAGCATCCTGTGTAAGACCATCGTTATTAACCGTTAATGCTTTTGCAAAATCTACATAGTTATAAGTACCTAACCTAATCCAATCGTTAGCTTGATTAATGAATGTTTGGCGATCTGATCTTGGAGCTATTGTAGCTAATACAGGAATCGCTCCGGATGCTTGTATTTTGCTAATATATGTTTGAATTCCAGCTAACCATGTCGCATATACAGTATCGTTAGAACCTATGTCAACTAAATGATATGTTGGTGAGAAGAAATCAATATCGTTTCTAGTATTAATTGTTGATATATCTTCACCGCCTCTGCCGGCGATGGCAACATCGCCATTTAATGAATCAAGAAGCAAATTTGAGTATGTCTTACTTGAATCACCTTCAGCATACAGTGCATAACCTTCAACAAATGAGTGACCAGTTACAAGAACTTTCGGAGCGTTTGGAAATTCAGTTGCATAAGTAAACCTTTTAAGTTTAATACTTCCTGAATTAAACATTACTCCCGGAGCCCCCCATTGCCGACCAATACCTGAAATTATTTCAGTTTCTTGATTATACATCAAGGAAATAGTATTGTTTAGGTTAGTTGTGTCAGTAAATGTAAATGTTGTGAAGGCCTTGTTTTTCTTCAATTCTAACAAATACTTTCGGTTAGCTATAATTGAAAAAGGAATACTAATACTTTTTGCAACAGTAGGAATAGTTGAGGAACCATCCCATGATGTATATATTTTTAGCATTGATGTTGAACAATCTACTTGAGCGACTGTACCAAATTGATTTAAAGTTGTTGGTTTTCTAATTAAAGAAAAAATAGATGCGGTGTTTATTATTTGAACTAATGCTCGTGATGATACTCGATCAATAGTAGTATATTTATTTAATAAAGCCGAATTTCCCCAACCTCCACCAGTAGAAATCGCGATTCCATCATTACCAACAGACCAGCCAGTGCTTAATGTTAGTGATGCCGTTCCGTCTTCAAAATTATCATCAAATATTGAAAATGATTTGAGAGAACTTCCCACTGATAAATTTCCAGAGCCTAATAATGAGGTTCCATTAATGGTTTTAATATTAGTACCTGATACTAATGTAGTTTGTTTTCCTGATAATGCCGGAACTGTTGGTCCATCAGCTGTCCCACCTAAATCACCATTTAATCTGACCAATCCTTTTATCGAATTAGTAGCATCTTTTAAATCATCTGTAGTCGCTAGGGTTGCACTTGTACTCGCTCCAATATCTGGAAAATAAAAGTCACCATTCCCACTTCCGTTTAATTTAGTATTTATTGTAGAACTACCAAACTGTAATACTTTTGAATTTAATAATACCTGATTACCATCAGAATCATTAAATTCTAACAAATGACTATTTATAAAGCTAGGGAAAGTAACTCCTGGGGCAATAAAATTAATTTGAGTGCTTAAATTGTTATTATTATTTACCACATCCTGTAAAGTTGGAGGATTTGGAATTTCGTCTTTTGTAGCTAAAATATAACTGCCAGAAGGTTTTTCAGGGAATTTATATTCACTGTTTCCATCTGTAAGTCTCTTCCATACAAGTTTATTAGATTTTAGGTTGTCTTGTGTCGAATGTGTAACATCATCTTTATAGTAGTTAGTATAATCATTTTCAGAATTGTTAGTTACTGCTAAGCCATAAGTAAGTAAATCAGATCTTCTGTCAAAATTAACGTCAAGTGTCGATACATTTGTACTTGCAATAAGAGAATACAATGCATTTTTATCTCCTATTGTCATAAAAGCATTAGTTGCATTATGGCCAGTGTCTAGAACAGATTGTAAATCCTGAGAACCTCCAACTGATACATTAATATTTCCTGTTTCCGGATCAGGTTCATTACCGTTTACTGTTCTAATTCCGTATTTTTTCTTAGTCATTTTCTTGTGTTTTTAAATTAGTCATTAATGTCGCTTATAACTAAATTATCGTCGTTGTCGTAGTAACGGATTTTAGTTATACCATCAGGTCTATTGTATATTTCTTTTAAAATAGAAGGATTAAAAAGCAACGAATCTTCATTAGATGAAATATTAAAAACGCCTGAATTTTTAAGCAAACTTAAATTTGACATTGTGGAATCTGACGGAATTAGATAGTTTCCTGCACTAGAGTTTTCTTCAAAGGTGCATTGAGTTTGTCCTGAATCATTTTTAAATTCAACACCTTGTTGATTAGATCCTCCCGAAAAAGTTAAATATTCCTGATAACTATTTGGTCCGAATATGCAATTGGATTGCTCGGCAGAATTCAAAATTATCGATCTTTGATAACTTCCTGTAAAATTGATGTTTTCAAAATAAGAGTGAGAAACTGTAATATTTGAAACTCCTTTATAAAAGTTTGAACTAAAAGGATTGCCAAATTGAAATGCTTTTATTGCAGATTCTCTACCAGAATTATCATAATTAGCTCTGGTATAAATTACATCACATCCGGATTCAATTTCATATCTGCGAGAGATCCAATCATTAGGATAATCATATTCAATTATATCTAAAACTTTGTTATAATTATCTTCATTATATTGATCTTTTATCCAATCGTAAGACAATGTGAATTGATCGTAATTTTGTCCCTTTGTTCCTGAATTGTTTGTCCAGGAATATCCTCCCCAAATGGTTTTATCTCCTTGACTATATTTTACTTCAGAATAATTTTCAATATCAGTTATAGCTCCTGTTTCATTTCCGGTTATATTAGTGGCTTCACTCCAGTTTCCAGATATGGGGATGAGTTGATAAGTTGGTAAAGTTGGATTGCTTAAATTGTCTGTAACTGTACCTGTTGCTCCATTGTTTGCCGTTACTAATTCAGGTGTGTTAAACATTTGTGTCTTATAGAATTTCCTTAAGATAAGTCCATCTGAAGTTTCAATATACATATTGCAATTTTCGTCAAATTCTATATTTCTATAGGTTCCTCCAACTGGTTTTTCATATGTAAAAAATGAATTATTTACAGGTTCGAAACTAACCAATGTGTCAGGATTATTTGTGGTCATACAAATATTTCCCAATGGATCTTCATTAAATCTATTAGGTTGAGCTGAATTTGCCCATATACAGGTCCATTGCGTTCCATTGTATTTCCAAACAAATGTATCACGGCCGCCAGTGCTTAAATATGCGCTAACATAAATACTACCAGATTTACTAACAAAAGCAAAGGATCCATAGTAACCTAGAGGCATTTGTGTAATTTTTGTTAATACGCCGGTTTTTTTATCCATGTGAAATACTTCTCCTTGTGCATTAATTACAACTAGAGAAGTTTTATCATCTTGATTTATTCCTAATCCGATTGGAAACCATCCACCTGACGTCTGTGCTATTAAATCGAACAGTTGATTTGGTTGATTAAGCTTATAGATATAACTAAAACTATATCCAAATGCCCATACTTCTCCCTCAGAATCTACAAGCATTTCACGAAGATTTGGGTATCCATGCCAATTTGATACTTTACCTTCTCTCGAGATATGCTTTATGCCTGCATGGGCGTGGTCTAAAGCAATTATATCGTCATTTGGTAATAAGACAAAACTCATTTGTGCGCCTGAAATACTTACAAAATTGGAAATAATTCCTGATGGAGTTATTTTTTTAATAATTCCATCTTGCCCCGTTTGATAATAAACTCCATTAGAATCTTTTCCAAAAGATCGGCACCACATCCCATTCGTTTGTAAACCTCTGGCAAATATTGGTGTCTTCGAAAAGGAAGGTGAAGATTCAATCTTAGTTCCCCAAACTCCAAAACCATCTACACTTTGATCATATCTAGGATTCCAAAATTCTCCATGACCATTTTTTTCTAGTTTGTTATTTGTTGCTGCTCTTAAATAAATCGTTGTTCCGCTTGAGGTTCCATCATCATACAAAGCGGAATGAACCCCGCTTATTTTATAATAAGCGCCTGGAATCAAAGAATTATTATTTATTAAATTATCCAATTCTGATTTAGTCACAGAAATAGTTGAGCCACCGCCTAAAGAACTTTGTGGAACAAATTTTACTGTATTGTCGCTGCCTCTTACCAATATATCATCTTCTTTAGTACCTTCATTAACAGTTTCTAATTTTAGAGGTTTGCTAATAATATGTACTTGTGAAGATTCTTTTTCAAGAGTCTTGTTAATATTATCTTTTATCATGTTGTGTTTTCTTTTTTCGGTATTTTGCAAAAGATTGATTTTTGTCAATTACGCTGGTTTATTGGGTTATCGTGATAGCATATTGAATCCAACCTGAGACAGTTTTTTCATAGGTTAAAGCTCCGTTTGTAATATTTAAACATCTAACTCTAAAACCTGATAATGCATTTGGATATGTCGTTGTTAGAGTAGTACTTGACAATGCTGTAGTTGTTACGTTATCTACGGCACCAGTATTGTCTATATAACCTTTCGTGACTAAAGAAGTAGCTCCGCCAGAAATGATAAGAGCTTGTGTTAGATTAGGTGTTTTTAATTCACCTGTTGTGCTTTTTGTTATAGCTATATTACCAACTCCATCAGATATTGTAATAGTATTTGATGCTGAAGCGCTTAAACCAGTAACTTTTCCTAAAACTACGTTGCCACTTCCTGTAGTTATTCCGGTATTGTCTCCATTATTAGGCGCGAGTACCATATTGTTATTACCAGTTGTGATACCGCCGCCTCCAACTACCCAACCACTTGTGGCTATTACAACATTTCGGCTTCCTGTTATGCCAGAACCTCCTTGATACCCAATACCAATATTATGCTCACCACTCATCACTCTTGCTAATGCAGCTGATCCTATGGCTGTATTTGCAGCACCAGATACATTATAGATTAAAGTTGAATTGCCTAAAGCTGTATTGTGACATCCGTTGGTACTACTGGCAGCAATTCCAACATTGTCTCTTAAAGAAGAAATACCAACAGCGACATTATTTGTTCCTCCAACATTTTTTTTTAATGCTTCACCACCTACAGCTACATTACTATAACCATTTACGCTCGAATTCATGGAGTTTACACCAATAGAGACATTCCAAGTTCCAGTTGTATTTGCATTCAATGCATTAACTCCAATAGCCGTATTACTACTTCCTGTTGTATTACTTCGTAATGCCCATTCTCCAAAAGCTGAATTGTTTTCGCCTGTTGTATTGGCTATCATAGAATCATAGCCAACAGCTGTATTATAGTCTCCTGTAGTATTTAAACCAAATGTATTTGCACTACCAAGTAATATATTTTCAGTAGTAGTCCCGTTACCTTTACCTATTCTTATTCCATTGATTGTTTTATCTACACCGCCTAATTCTTGTAATGGTGTGTTATCTACAATACCGACTGTTGTGCCTGATACGGGAGAATTGGTAGTTATGTCATCTAGTGTTGCTAAGGTATATTCGCCTGCTGTTGGTTTTGAAGGAAATTTTATAGTTGTATTTCCACTAGGTAAAGGTTCGTTAAAAGTAACTTTCGTATAATTAGCGTCAGGATTACTGTATTGTAATCCATTTTTTATTAATGATAATTGATGATTTGTTTGATTATCAGCAATTGTTAAGCCATTCACGTTTAGTTGAATATAGTTGCCGGTAGCAGGCTCAACTCCAAATATTCTGCTTCCAAATAATGACATGTTTTCAGAGGTATTGCCATCGATAATAGTTAGTGCTGTATTTGTTAATACAGCTGAAGTTCCTTGATCTAGAACAGATTGCAAATCCTGAGAACCTCCAGTTGATACCTCAACATTTCCTGTTTCCGGATCAGGTTCATTGCCGTTTACTGTTCTAATTCCGTATTTTTTCTTAGTCATTTTCTTGTGTTTTTAAATTAGTCATTAATGTCGCTTATAACTAAATTATCGTCGTTGTCGTAATAACGGATTTTAGTTGTACCATCAGGTCTATTGTATATTTCTTTTAAAATTGAGGGATTTAAAAGCAATGAATCCTCGTTAGGTGAAATATTATAAATGCTTGAATTTTTAAGCAAACTTAAATTTGACATTGTATAATTTGATTGTATTAGATAGTCTCCTGAGCTAGAACCTTCTTTAAAGGTGCATTGAATTTGTCCTGAATTATTTTTGAATTCAACACCTTGTTGACTAGATCCTGCGGAAAAAGTTAAATATTCCTGATAACTATTTGGTCCGAATATGCAATTTGATTGCTCTGCAGAATCTAAAATTATCGATCTTTGATAACTTCCGGTAAAATTGATGTTTTCAAAATAAGAGTGAGAAACTGTAATATTTGAAAGTCCTTTATAAAGCTTAGAATTAAAGGAATTACCAAATTGAAATACTTTTATTGCGGATTCTCTACCAAAATTATCATAATCAGATTTAGTATAAATTACATCGCATCCTGATTCAATTTCGTATCTGCGAGAGATCCAATCATTAGGATAATCATATTCAATAATGTCTAATTCCTGATTATAATCATCTTCATTATATTGATCTTTTGTCCAATCGTAAGACAATGTGAATTGATCGTAATTTTGTCCTTTTGCTCCTGAATTGTTTGTCCAGGAATATCCTCCCCAAATAACTTTTTCCCCAATAGAATAAGGAGATGCTAGTGTTATATTTTTAATCTGACTAAATGAACCAGAAACGTCTCCATTTACAGCTAAAACTCCTGTCCAATCATTACCTCTTGTTTCAAAGCTTATTAAATTTGGTGAATAATTGTTCATATCAGAAATTAAATCTCCACTAATTTTTGAGATATTATAATCATAAATTCTCTCCTTTTCATTAAACAATTGATTCGGATAAAATTTTAAAAAATAATTGAAATATTTGAAAAATATATTATCTTCAAAATCAATGAACATCAATTCACTTCCAAAATCTCGAAGCTCATCACTAATAATTGTTAACATTTCTTCAGTAGAAGAAGAGTTAAGTTTTATTAAGCTATTAGGATATATTGTTGAAATATAAACATTATCATTAGAATCAATTTTGATTGCTCGAGGATTATAATCTAATGGGCCTGAGGGTTTTTGCCAAAACGTTGATGTCGTAGAAGTGCTAATTTCATATTTAAAAACTTTACCACCTGCGACATCCGCAATGTAAATATTATTTAAACTATCTAAATCCCAAGTAGTAGCACCACCAACTACTTTAATAGAACATACTTCAGTCACAGCTGAAGGATTAATAACTTGATACACTTTCCTAATAGAAGTAGAAAAAACTGAAAAAACTAATAATTCGCCTAATGAATTTTTTCGTATATAAGTTGTTTCATTAATAACATTATGAGCTAATACACTAGATACGTTTAATCCATCTAAACTTACATGTCTAATTTCTTTTGCGAATAAATTTGAAGAAGAAGGATTAAAAATATAAATATTATCATTTGAATCTATATATATTGAATGAAAAGATTGATCTAACGTGCATAAAACAGACATTGTTTTTGTAGTATTTTCAATTTTCAATATTGTTTTATCGACAGGTTTAGTTAAATATAAATTACCTTGCGAATCTATTGACATATCTCTTACATCTGCAAATTCAATAGAAGATATATAAGTTTCAACTGTTCCTTGAGGTAATGTTGGGTAGACGACATTAATTTCCCATTGAGCATTTGTTTGATTATATCCATAAGTATAAATATTATTAGTATTAGAGTCTTGAATAATATTTCCATTTATAGATACTGGTTGAGCATAAACATTTGTTCTTTCAAATTTTCCTTCAACAGTTATCTGATTATTATTCCAAATTCCAAAACCATCAACACTCTGATCATATTTAGGATTCCAAAATTCTCCATGTCCTTCTTTAGATAAAGTGTTTTCTGTTAAAGCTTGTAAAAATATTGTAGTTCCACTCGAAGTTCCATCATCATACAAACTTGGATGAACTCCACTTATTTTATAATTAGCGCCAGGAATTAAAGAATTATTATTTATCAAATTATCTAATTCTGATTTAGTCACAGAAATAGTTGAGCCACCTAAAGAGCTTTGCGGAACATATTTTACAGTGTTATCAGCACCTCGCACAAGTACATCATCTTCGTTATTTCCTTCATTAACAGTCTCTAATTTTAGTGGCTTGCTAATAATCTGGACCTGTGAAGATTCTTCCTCTTCAGGAGCCTTGTTAATATTGTTTTTTGTCATGTTGTATTTTGTTTTTTATATTTTTGTATTTCAATTGAAACTGTCGATGTTGTTTTATTTCTTAAAAACGACCAAACCATTTCTAACCTCATCAGATTCAAGAAAAGAACTGTTTTCGAGATCAAACTGAATGGTAAAATCTGTTTTGTAGTCCAATATTTCAAATTGTGATCCGTCTCCGGCAATGATTATGTCGAGGGATTTTTTTAAGTTTTCTATTTCCTCGTCACAAATCAATTCATTGCCGGATAAGAACAGATCATAGGTTTTTAGTTTTGTTTGTATTATGGCGCTAAAGGTTACTTTGTAAATTTCTGCGTCAAAGAATGATGCAGATGCTTTTTTGTTCACAACAGAAAAGGATTCGCTGAGATCTATTGTGTTTTTTATTCTTCTAATCTTAAATATTCGTTCTAATTGGTAAGGCGCATTTTTAGTTTCTACTTTCAAATTGGTTGGTTAGTTTAGAGGCAGGAATTTAGATTCGGAAGAAAAAGAAAGTAGTTTTATATTTTTTATACTTGCATGGATTATTGCAGGTATTATTTTGTGTTGAGTTATTGGTTTATTTTTCGATATGGTATTTAGGGTCAATTGTAATCAAAAGGCGTTTGAATAATTGTATCAAACGTTCTCTTATTGATTTAAGAATCAAGGTCATTGCGTCGAAATTTTCGACTTCTTTCTTTGTTTTTATGGCAATTATATTGCTGATAATGGAAATTCCGTCGCTAACAATAAGTAAATCCATTACTATGGTTACGAACCATTTAAAGTTGTAATTAAGTCCTTTACTCATCAATGCCAAAGCTGTTGGTATTAGCAATACGGCTAATTTTGATACAAATCCCAAGGCTAACTTTTTAAAGCTAAAGGCATTATTTAAGACAATGGTTTTGATTATACCCAGAAAAGTATCCATTACCATTAAGTAAAACAGAACTTTGACAATCTCTACATCCATTTCTAAGTACATAAAGACTCCATAAAGCAATAATTTTAGTTCATTTGAATATTCTGAGATTTTATGCATCATAGGTTTTTTTGGGGTTTAGTCTTCTATTATAGATTTTTTGGCATGATCAAAATCAATTACTCCCAGTAAATTGGTAAATCTTTTTCCGAAATCGGATAACGTATCGTCTCTTTCATTTTCACCCAAGTTGTCGCTTATGGTTTCCCGGATAACTCCAAATTGATTTGTAGAAGAAGCGATGATAAAATTGTCATTTAATAATGCACCGCCTACAATATTTCCGGTAATGTCAATAGATAAACTAAGTTTTCTTAGATAGCTTAAAAAGCCTTTCCATTTTGTAATGGAATATACAAAGCAAATAGGGTAGATGCCTAAAGAACAAATCAATGCAAACAAAAAAAGGGTCCATTCTGTATAATGTTTTTTCGAAATAAAAAGAGTTGGTAGAAGTAAAATAGTTAAGGGTATCATTGCCAAGATTGTAATTGAAAGCCATAGCAATGCTAAAGCTGTAAAAATAAATTTCACAATTTTCATGTATAGTCTTTTATGATTAATGATTTAAGAATAAATAATCTTTTGGGGCATAAAACCCCAAAAGATTATTACAGATTGTTATTTATGGTTCTATTGGTTGTTTATTGTTGTGAGCAACAATTCCGGAAATAACATAATTATCTACGTCTTCAACATCCAGAAGTATTACATCTAAAGGTTCTTCTTTAAAGACGATTGATTCGATAGCTTTTGTTTTTCCTGTTTTGTCAATTAAAAACATGTTTTGTGACACATTTTTTACACAAACCCATTTAACATTTTCACCGTCTTCAGTTACCAATAATGGGTGCTGCCCAGTAGCTTTAATAGTTGTTTCTGCCGTTTTAATTTCGAAATAATTAGGTTGTAAACTTGCTTTTTTGCCTACTACAGTTACTTCTGCTTTAACACCTTCATTTAGTTTTCCGTTCCAGACCATGTAATCTCCATCAGATTCATCGATTTCATTCGGGAAAGAAAATCCTTGAAGTTTGTCACCAATTTCAATATTCTTCAATTTTTTGGATTGTCCCGATGCCATTGTTACCAATGATTCTATATCAAAACATCCACCGCCACCACCGCCACCGGTTGCAGGATCTGTAGTTGCATGAGCTTCACCATTAAAGCCAGATGGATTGAATTGAGCATCTAAAGCTTGTACTTTATAATAATAGGTTGTATTTGGTGATAAACCCGAATCCATACGATAAGTGTTAGAATCCATCTGAAAAGCAGTGTAAGTTCCGCCAGCCGTTTTTCGATATAATTCATACTGGACAATACCACTATCATCTGTCGAAGGATCCCACTCTACAAGTATTTGACCTTGACCTTCTGAGTTAGCTTGTATATTTTGTGGTATTGTAGGAGCGATTATTGCTGTTGTTGTTATATCTCCATTATCACTGCGAGGTGATAGATTTCCTGCGGCATCTCTTGCAATCACATAGAAATTATATTGTGTTCCGGCAGTTAAAGAACTTACATAATAAGTAAAAACATTACTTGCCGTTTCTCCTAAATAATTACCATTTTTATAAATCAAATATTTTGTTACACCAAACTCGTCGCTTGCAGGTGTCCAGTTTAAACGTAAAGTCGAATTACCAACATTTGAAAACGATAAGGTTGGTTTTGTTGGTGCTGTTATATCAGCAGAAAGTCCTATATATACGATAAATCTAACTACTCTGTAAGGGTTTAATATTGAAAATGGTTGACTACCACCTTGAGAATCGGTAAAATCTCCAGCTCCATAATTGCCTTCCCAAGGTTCTGATATAAGTTCGGCACTATTACCCGTACCAGAAAAACGTCCAACTCCGTGTTTATGACTTGGCATTTCTTCAATACGTAATGTTTTACCAATTCGTCCTCCGGCACTTTCTAATGATTCAAAAGGGAAAATTATAGAGCCATAAATATCTCTGTAATAGCTAATACCATTACCTCCGTCTCCATCTATTGCATCACTTTTCTCTTCAGCAGTAAAAGTCTGTTGTCCTACTGGCATTCTTCCTTTCAACGGGATATATTCTTCCCAACCTCTAGGGATAGGATCGGTTTTTCCCCAAATAGCTATCATACCAACAGGTATGGACGAGGCAGATTGTGTTTCTAATGCAGTAATTCGCTTAAGTAATGAATCGAGCAGATTATTGCTTTTAAAGACTTGATTTGCACTATCAGTTATCAATAAAGAATGTGGTGATGTCTCAGCAAGGATAAAATCGTCAGTGCTTGTATTGGTATTGTCTAAATAAACTTTTCCACCTACATGAGTGTTTGTCCAGTTTGACTGATAATTTAGAGTAAGATTTGTCGTTCCAGGAATACTGGTGTCAACCAAAGCTTTTGCTAAATAACCATTTATATTTGTAACATCGCCTTCAATTGTATCAATGTTTTCTTCGATAGCATTGATATTTCCTTGAATTGTACTGATATTGGTTTGGATAGTACCAATGTTTCCTTCGATTACATCAATGTTTGACTCGATAGCATTTATGTTTCCTTCGATTACATTTATATTGGCTTGAATTGCATCAATTTTGGTCTTTGTCTCCGCCAGAATTTCATCGATTGTTTTAATATCTGTAATAAGTGTCAAACTGCTTACATCATAATAACGAATCGTTTGCACATCGCTATTTTCTAAAACAATAACCTCATCCTTATATTTTGCCTGACTATATTCTGCTTCATAATCATGGTAAGCAGTTTGAGATGCTCCCGTTCCGTAGATTAAGTTTTTATCTGTTCTTGTGGTTTTTAAATAAGGTGTTTGGGCTCCAATAGCAATAGGATATAAAATTCCCACTGGATTATTTGGGTTTGCCGGATCTTGCTGGTGGATAATTGCCCAGCCTTTTTGGTTGTCTGTTGCGTGAGCTACAATATAATCGGTTTCGAGATCGATACTAAAATGTCTTTTTAAAGCTTCGTACAACTCAGATCTGTAAGCTGTTTGAAGTCTTTCTAAAGTTTCTTGCTCGAGAGGAAATCCTCCTTCGTGAGTAAAATTTACTTGTTTCATTTTTATGGATTTAAATGTCTGTTATTTTATATATTATTTTTCTAAAACTTCTGGCGAATAAGCATAGGTTTCATAACTTTTTCCGGCTAGTTTATAGAAGTTAAGAAGATTATGAAATTCAATATTTGCTATTTTAATAGCTGCCGCTGTTGAATTGTCATTATTTGGCTGAATAATGAATGTTCCGTTTTTAGTTAAAATTTCAGGAATAAATACTCTGAAATTGGCATAAGCGACTGATGTGTAATCTTTGAGATGAGCGAGATAAACAGGTTTATTTTTTTTGTATTTATATTCCGAGTGCTTATATATTTTAAGTTGCGGAATCAGTAATTCGCCTTTTACTCTTGTGATACCATCTTCTAAATAATAATCCGGCTCATAATACTCTTTGTGCAGATATACATATTGCAAAGTAGGCTTGACAGATTCGTCTATATAAATTAACTCGTCTACTCGTTTTTGATCTATACTTGCATTTGGATCGTAAGTTTTGGTTGGATTAAAAGTTTCATTCAGAATTTTTTCCAGATAAATTACCTGACCCGTATGCTGCATTTTATAAAGAGTTTCTTCATAAATAGAACGAATAGGCGAGAGTAAAACATTGAGCCAATCTGCATGTGTTTTTTTCCTAAGAATAGGAGGGATGAGCCATAATAATAGCTTTTCCCATTTTAAAATGGTGTATTTATTCATTGTTTATGTATTAGACTATTGTTTATCTCTGTAAAATGTATACGGAATATAATTTACCTCAACCTCAAGATTTTCCAGATCAAAATAGCCTGCTCTTGGAATGAAATATTCTATTTTAGTCACATCTGTCGGTGAAGTATTTGGCTCGTCACTTGGATTTGTTGCAGCGTCAGTTTGAACTTTTGTCAAAATCGGAATCTTAATTCCTTGCGCTTTTTGAACGGCATCAACCAAATATGTTTTGACAAAAGCGCCATTAAATTCGATGTTTTTCAAATGATCCTTGATAGCATCTAATACAGGAAATACATCGCTATCCGAAATCAATGAACCGTTTGATGGATCTAAATCATCTTTAGGATTACTTTCATTCGCTTCAATTAAACCTAAAACAGAATCCGGAGTTGAGATTTTTGACTGATAATATTCAAGATCTTTTGGATTGATGTAAATACTCAAAGGATCGACATAAACATTCAGACTCAATTTTAGAATATCACCCTGATCAGAACTTATATAAACTTGATTTCCTGCATCTTTGATTTTTGCAATATATTCTTTGAAAGCAAAAAGCTGATTTGGAACATCGATTCTCGAAATTTTTTCATCTTTTACTGTGGCAACTTTTATAAAAACAACTCCAACTTTATTATGAAAATAATCTGATAAGATTTCCTTTGGCTTAGAATCTGGATTAAGCACCGTTTCTAAGTCGATTTCGCTTACAGCGCAATGTTTGATTATTTTAGAATCTTCAATTTCTGAGTCTGTAAGTCCTGTAGTATCAAATTGATATGATCCATCTCTCCAGACCAAAGACATTTCGTTGCTGGAATCCGGATCTAAAGACACTCCATAATGAAAATTCAAAGCCTGTTCTCTGTACCAATTCAAGGTGTGAGGTCTTGAAATCATGGCATTTTTTTCTACTATTTTTTCGTGAACCCAAATAGCGGTTGCTACGATATTGATCCAAAGTTTCCAAATGGCGGTTTTAGAGTCATTATTTAACTTTTCCAAGGAAGGTTGTTTCCCCTTTTCGTCCAGAATTTCCTTCTGTATTTCAGCAATTGTACGTGCCATATTTTAATTTTTTAATATAGATTAGCCTGTAAGACATGTGTAATATGCTTATAGATAATTGTTTGATGTTTTTTTGTAAATACTACTGAGATGTAGTTTTCTTTTTAGAGAATTCTAAAAGAGCAGATTTTAAAAGTAAAATTTCAGTCTTTTTAAGAATTTAAAACTGATATTTTAAGAAATTGCAGTGAAGGAATTTTTATTAATAAATGATAAAATCATCTTCAATAATCATATAATCAATTCCGGAGAAATTGTCCAGTAAAAACTCTTCTTCCTCAGTAAGCGCCGTTGCAGGCTTTAAGTTTCTGGAATTGTAATATTCGACAATATCCTTTTTAAAAGCTTCTCTTCCAATTTTTAAATCCTGATATACAGAAATATCCTCTGTAATATTAAATTGATCATTGTCTTCAAGAAGATCGAATACTTTTTCTATGCTTCCATATTCTTGCAAAGAGAGATCAAAAATGTTTTGGTTTTCCTGTGGTTTAATAGTTTCCATCGATTTTAATGTTTTGTAAATCGTTGACATCTAGTGTTTTTACATAAAATTTGTCATACGATAATTGTTTGTCTATTTCGTTTTCTAGTCTTAGCCTGGAAGTTGCATCCGGACTGTTAATGTATTTTTTAATTCCTACTCCAAGTATCGGAAACTCTTTATAACTTCCTTTTTGACTTAGCAGTAAATGTTCGATGTTTTGCTGATCGGCTTCTTTAATAGCGAAGTCTCCATTGCCAGAATCATCCCCTGTAATTAACAAGTCTTCATCTACGATAAAATCTTTCATATGTCGTTATTATTTGTTGTTTTATTAATTAATTTTTCCTTTGAATTTGCGCGCCATATCCAAAAGATGTTGTTTTATTTGATACTGTAAAAATACGCCATGCTTACTCTTTAACCAAGATTTTGAAGCTTGTAAATCAGTAGTTTCAGTAAATGAAAATTAATTTTTAATTCACTGGTAATGAGTGTTTTATTCTGTATTTTTCTCTTGTTTTTGAAGATGAAAACAATGTTTTTAAACCACTGGAATAATTAGCTCAATAATAACTTTGAAGATTATTTTTGCAATATTATTTTTAAGAGTATTCAATCTGATTTTTGATATTCCGGCAGTTTGAAGCGTTTGTAAAGTCACTAAATCAAGCTGACTTTTTATGAGCCATTCTAATTCTTCTTCGGTAATGTCTCCAGAAGCCGAAAGCGTAAACCAGCGTTCGAGTTTTTCTCTTGATGTTTCCAAAAAAGCATTTAAGTCTTTTTCTAATTCAGGTTTGAGATCTTTATAACTATTTGTTATAATCGTTTTTAGTTTGCTTTTTAACTCACCTATAAATTTATCGTTATCCATTGGTTATTATGCATTTAGGTTGATTAAGTTTAAAAGTTCATCTTTTGATTCTTTGTCTTTTTTAATTTCATATTGAATAAGTAAATCCAAAGCATCTGAAACCTGTTTTTTGGATTCCTCCAGAAAAGCCTTAGACAGAATTCCTTTTGCTTCCCAACGTTTGAAAAAACCGGCCAAAAGATTTTTTTCTTTATCGCTCAAAACCTTGCACATCGCAAATGTGATTTCGTTATTTGGTTTGTTTTTTTCATATTCGGCCAATTTATCAAGATCAAGTAATAAATTTTCAACTTCTTCTTTATGAGTAGTATAAGGCTGAGTTGCGGCATTCATCAATTTTATTGTTTCTACTTTTAGTTCCGTAGTTTTTTGATAAGAGTAATGATCGTAAAGCGCGGTTTTTGTCGAAATACAAGAAGTAATTGTAAACGAAAGAATGATTAAAAATGATGCAAGGTTTAATTTTGAAATCTTCATCTGTTTATTTGTATAAGATTACATAGTTTTTTCTGTCGCGTTTTAGCTTACTTAGAACTTTCCAGTCGCTATATCCTTTTTTATCAAAATGCGGAAGATCTTTAAACGTTTTCCAGTCTCCGCCCCAGTTCCAGTTGTATTTGGCGAAAATTTTGACACATTCCTGCCAATCAGAAATTTTATCGTTATCCCAATCTTTAGCAGTATCCCAGGAAGCAGTTTTGCCATCTATAATTAGACAAATGTCTACAGCAAAACCATAATTATGAACAGATTGTCCGCCCTTAGCATTCGTCACTTTTTTTCCGGGTTTAGTTCGTCCAAAAGCATAAAGATCTTCCTGTTCCTGAAAAGACCTGAGTCCTTGCGTAATTCTCACTTTAGCCTTTCCGGTTAAGGTAAGATCACATTCCTCAATAATTTTGGTAACTTCTTCCCTGACCGAAGGATGAAGCAAATCAATGTGTTTTTTTGTTGTTTGATCCATATTTGTATTTATTAATGATTTCAATTTTTGAGAATAAAAAGCCTTTCCCGATTGTTCGAAAAACAATCACGGTTTTAATTATTTGGTAAGATTATTTGTGTTTTGAAACTTATTTTCGATTAAAAGGATTCCTTAAATAAATCCTGAAAATGTTCTTTTTTTAGAACAATAATTTTGATAGAATAAGTGCTTTTAATTACAGTGTAAAAATACGCCGAAATAGCGGCTTGTAAAAATAATATGATGTTGCAAATCAGTAGTTTCAGTAGAGAATTTGGCGCTTTTTGTAGTTTTATTTTGGAAGTAAAAATAAAAACTAAAGGCAAAAAAAATCCTCGTTTTTCTACAAAACGAGGATTTAATAAAATGAAAATTAATTTATAGTTAGTGTGAATATTAACCTCAATATTTATTATTTCTTTATTCTAGAAATGTATCAAAATAAAAAAACATTTTGCCTAAAAATATTAAATTGAGAATAAGTAAAATAAGAGAAAAAATCAGATAACTTTTATTTTTAAAAATCCTGAGAAATACAAAAGATAAACATCCAAAAATAATGCTTGTGATCATATATAGCATTTTTAAGAAACCTACAACATCTGCGTCAATAACTATTAAATCTCCTTCATTGACAGTATATGGGCTAATAAAATAGCTTAGAAGAAAAAGAAGAATTCCGACAAAAAAGAATATTCGTATTATGCTTTTCATAGGTTTAACTAACAATTGTAATTATAAAAAATCATCGTTTCTCAAAGTAGAAAATGATTATTCAAGAATGACAAACAATTAATCTAATAAGATATTTTCTCTAAGATAAATTGGCGTCTGAATTAAAACTTCATTTAAACTTTGTGCAGAAATTTTAAAGTTTAAGATCTCTTTCGGATTTATTGTTTCCCAAACTTTCCAGTGCCATACATCATCTTTTATATATCCTATAAAAATCCATAAATTGAAAAACCTGCTATTAAAAGGTATTTTAACATCATTAAACTTTTTATCAAACAATTCAATTTCGGGATCTTCCATTTCCTCAATTGTTTTACTATTATAGTATTTATTCCATTTTTGAATTAATTCATCATCAGTAAAAGACCAGAAGTAATTGTCATTAAACATCTGGGATTCATTGTCAATTGCGATTTTAAAAACTTCAAAATTTACACATAAAAAACTAAGATTTTCTTCTTCATCGTATTGAAAATCATACTCATTTATAATAAATGATATTTTTGAAAACCATTTGCCGGAAACGTTATGATCTATCGAAATGAAAATTTCTGTTTTAGTTCCTATTTCTTTTGTATTCATCTTTTGGTTTTAATAAAATCTTTATGGAATACTGAAAAAGTTGGTTTTCGTGAATTCATCGTAGTTGTTTTTTAGAAGCGATATTAGAAATTTGATGGTTAATTAATAAGAACAATCAACCTCAATATATCATGCTTTTTTACTTACATAAAGCAATTCTAATGTTTCGGTATTAAAATACGCAAAACAAACATTTTAACCTGGTCTTTTTTTGCTGTTATATCTTTAAATCATAAATTCCTTCCAGGAACATTACATATCTCATAGGCTGTATTTCTCCAAAAGAAAACAGAAATATTTTATCTTCTTTAATACAAAAATACATGTCGAGATTATCAACTGATTTATATTTCGGAATAAAAGAATCTACTTTACTAAGATTTAGATCTGATACAATTTGGTTTAAATTGGATTCATTTATATAGTTCAATAAATCTTCTAAGGGATTATCAACAAAATCAGTAATCTTAAATTTGATTTTTTCATTTGTATGCTCGACCTCAAATGTTTGATGGATTATGTCACTTTCAAAACCATCAAATAAATTTTCTCTTTTATTATTGCTCATTCGTAAAATGGATACAAATATATTATTACTAAACTCTCTTACTCGAAATTCAATTTTAGAAGGACAATACCTAAATCCTAAAAAATAATACTCGTATTATGATTTTCATAGGATTAACTCGTAATTATAAAGAAAACTATTTTCTCAAGTAGAAAAAGGAGATTAAAAATCTAATTTAAATTATTGGGACTTGGCATTTTTACGCCGTTTAGATTTTTATCAAGAATAAAAACAGTTGGCAATAATTCATTAAAATTACTATAAGTAACTAAAACTTTTTTATTCTTTTTGTATACAGAACCACAAGAACTTTCAGAATCTATTCGATATAATTTACCCTCTTTTTTATCGAAAATCAAATAACCGCCATATACATTAAAGGTAGCCATATTAACTTTTTCTTTTAGTAAAAATGAGGCCATTTCAACATAAATATTAAAGTCGCCAGATATGCTTATCGGTACAATACATTTTTCTGATTTTGTACTAGAATCTTTGTAAAGATCTAAAACTTTGTTTGAGGAAAACTTACTAAAATCATCTTTTCCTAAATAAAATGGAGTTCTATTAGATGCTGAAATATTAGTTTCCGAAACTTCATTAAGTGATTTTACTACACTATGAAAAGTAGTTTGTGAATACGTAGACAATACTATGAAGTAAAAAAACAATATTTTCATATAGTTAATTGTGTATTGGAATGATTCCGGATTTATTAATTTGTATATTATTTAATATTATTGGGGGCTCATCGTTAGAATCAGCCTTATAAAGTTTACCACCTCCATCTATTACAATAGTATTTCTATCAAAAAGATTTGCAGGGGTATAATTTGCTATACCAGGTTTATTCCGATCTACTATAATTTTTGTTGAAGTAAACTCAGTACTACCTAACAAATTTACGATGTTTCCGGTTAATGTACGTAAATTGTTAAAAAAAATATCGCTATCGGCAGTATTGCAGCTTTGTAAGTAGAAATTACCTTGCGGTTTTATTTGTTTTATTATACCTGTAAGTGCATTAACGTCGGCTTGATTTTTGGTGTTAGTTCCGGCAATACTTTTTGCTAAATCTTTTTGTCCTATGTGACTATGGTTGTTGTTATCTACAGACATGTACGTTCCTGTTCCAACTAATACTCCATCGCGGGTCTTATACTCTTCAGGACCTCCGTGAGTTTCAAAAAGTACGTTATCTACTAATACTCCGTTCAAATATGCAGTTAACTGTTCATTTGCTTCTTGAATATTACATGCATAAATTCCTTTCCATCCGGATTTCTCCATTAGTGTGTATTCTACGACTTCTCGATTTCGATCAATTGATTGAGTTCCATCATAGTCTAAGGTTATGTAAATATTTTTACAGATAGGAGGAACGGTTGGTGCTTTAGATTTAGATTTAGATTTTTTCTTTTTCTTTTTCTTTCCAGGCAATTGTTGAATAAACGTATTCATCTCAAGGCTGTTTTTATCATCTTCTATTTGTTGGCGCCAAATACTCAGCATAATTTGCCTAAACCTGGCCATTTCAGAAGCGCTGGTATCTTTTAGTTCTATATCGTGGTTTTTAACAATCATTATTATGGAGTTTTAGGGAGAACAGAAAATGTTTTTTAGATTACCTCTATTTTTACGGGTTTGGGTTGAATATGATCTGAGAATGCTGTGGTAATATTGAGACGCAAATCGTCTTCTTGCTCGATTTTGCCATCGCCGCCCAAATAACAGTTTTTGAATAATACTTCGAGAGCTTTGAATTCATCCATTTTTGAAGCTTGCAATACAGCTGATCTAATGCTCATATCTGGTTTTTTGAAATAGGCGAAAAGTGTAGTTTCATCATCATCAGAAATGGTCAGTTTAACAACTTTTTTATGTTTGTATTTCCATTGGTTTAGTTGTGCTTGAGTAATATTTCCGTCAAGAACATCGGCAGTTTTAGAGATTGTGTTTTCCATTTTGAGAGGTATTGTTTGTTTTTATGATAGGGTAATTGATGTCAGATTTAGTGGCGTCTTTTGCTTTTGCTGAAATGCAATAAGAATGTGTAATCTTGCTAGACACGGGTATAAATGTCATGTCAGTTAAAGCAACTGATTGACGGTTTTCTATTTTTATAGAAATTGAATTATTTATGAAAACGGAGTTTTAAAAAAAAAGAGGCTGCCAGAGTTATTTCTATTGAAGTTGAATACCCTCAAAGCAGCCTCCTGAAGTAAATTCCCTGCTTAAAACGGACGAATAAAGAGCATGTAGAATAGTTTGCTTGCAAAAATCATGTTGCTTTTGAACTTCTTTTTTGCGTAACGCATTTAGATATTGGTTTTCTCTTTTTAGTCGGTTTTAGAGACAGGGAAGGGGATTATGGTTTTAGGAATTTATCGGCAGATTAGTTCCACTCAACGTGAGAACAGATCAAGTCAAAAGAAACTGCAATTTTAGTATCTCCCTGGCTAATTCCTCTGCTGTTTGAGTTAAACTCACAGTTTCTTACTGTATGTGTAATCACTTCGTTACTATCGTCAAGGTAACTTACGATGATGCTAAAAGGATTAATATCCTGTAATCTTTGTCCTTTTGGCAAAGCAGCTAAGATTGCTTCTACCTCATAGTTGTATAAAGTGATTGAAGCTTTTGCCTCATATTTTCCTCTACCTCTGTGAACTGGCATATCTCCAGCTCCGTAATGGTTTTCTTTAGATACTGAGTCACTATAGTTTACAGCTGTAATTCCGGTAACGATGTTACCTGCAATACTTACTTCAATTGATGACCAGCTGTGTTGTTGTCCGTTAATTAATGGTAATTTATTCATATGTAGCTTTATTTGTTTTTTTAATAATCCCGATAACGTTCAGGAGCTATAACCTTGTTTCAGTTGCGTTTGCAGCAAGTGAATTGTGGCAATAACATTGGTGAATTTTTATTGTTTTGTGAATGGTAAATTATGCTTTGTCGATTCCAAAAGGATTTTTAAATCCAAGGTCAACCATAATTTTACGAGCAGTTCCAACTGGCGTGATTTCTGCTTTTACTTTTAATTCTGAAGTTGCTAAAATGTTTTGTTTTGGATCTACATAAACATCAAAAGCCGAAACTTCCTGATTTGCGATCATTCCTTCTAAAGCAGATCTGCATAAACCTTCAAAGCTTTTTGAAACTGATTGTGGCAATTTTCCATCAATATCTACTAAAACCGGAGAAGCCAATTTTGGTAATAAAGCAGCACGCAATAAACGAGTTGCTTTGTTGATTGTACGGTTGTTTTCTACATAAGCAAAATCAGATGTTCCTGTAGTACAAGTAGAACTATCGTTAAAATAAACTCCTGCTAAACCAGTGTGTGTTCTTGCAAAAATGTATCTTTTTTCGTTTAATTCGCTTAAAGTTCCAAGAGTTTTAACTTCATCTCCTCCTACGAAGCCTGCTTTTACAAAACCTTCACCAGTAAGATTGAATTTTTCGATCCAAGCGATGTTCTCAGATACTTTTGCTTTAGAAATTGCTCCTAATGCTAATCCAACTGCAGCAGTATTTTTGTATGAATCTTTGTAAATGAATTCAACAGCGATACCGTTTTCTGTTTTTAAACCTTCTTCATCGCTAACGTTATAAACATCCGTAGAATTCAGTTTTAATACTAATTTTTCTTTAGAACCTAAAGTGTATAGTTTGTCATCTTCCGGAGTAGTACCTTTTTTAAATAATTTTTGTTCAAAAGCTTTTTCAGCATCCATAGCAACAACTACAGAAACGTTTTCGGCTTTTAATTCGGCCAAAGATGTAGCTTCATTAACTTCAAATCCTTTTCCTTCAAGGATAACTTCAAAAGGAATGTAATCTGCGTATGCAAGCTCAGTTTGTGTTTTTGCTACAGCTGCAGCGTCTAATGTATCTTCAAATGTTGCTTCTCCGGAATAGATGATTGCCATTTGACGAATGTTTCCATTTGCTTTTTCCTGCATTTCTTTTGCTTTTCCTGCTACTTCGTCATAAGAAGTTGCTTTAGTTAGCATAACATACAAATCTCCTGAAGGATTCATTCTGAAGAATTGTTGAATTTGGTAATAAGCTGATTGTCCATTTACATCATAATCTGCTGTGATTCCTAATGCTTCAGCATCTTCTAATGAAGCCAAACGTTCTACTTTGTCAATTGCAAGGTTTGCAGTCGCAACTCCGTCAAAAAGTAATCCTGAAACCATGTCTTGTTCTGGATTTCTTCTTCCTAATCCGCCTGATAGTTTGGTAATTACTACATCATTTAATGTACTCATAATATAAAATGTTTAATTGTTTAAAAATTTGTTTTTGGGTTTTTGCTCAAAAAAGGGCAAAAGAGGGGTTGTAACAAGTTGTTAAACTTGTTATAGTCAATGGTTTATTATTTGAAATGCTATTTGTAATTCAGAATCCAAAAAGCAGAATTTCTATTTTTGGATGATTTGTAAAAACTGATTTTTTAATTGAATTTTGCTCTTGGCCAAGAGATAAATTTGCTTTTGATATCGAGTACAAATTTAAGATTCAATGTTGCTTTTTCCAATTTTTTTGATGGTCAAAGTCAGTAGTTTCAGTGCTTTAAGCTCGGGCTTCAGTAGCGAGACCTTCATTTATAATAGTATAAATAGTACGCTCTGTCAGGAACAAAGTATCCGAAAGTTCAGATACTACAACTTTCATTTGTTTAGCTTGATTTCTATTAAGATAGTTAATAACATAATCTCTCCTTTTGTCTAATAGTGTTCTGCTTCTTTTCATTTGTGGTATTTAATGATGGGATTAATTTGATTTAGCTTTAGGTTTTTTGGTGGCTTAGATTTTATGAGTTTTAATTCATAGATGTAACGATTTTAGATGAATATTTTTTTTGATTAATTATTTGTGTTTAGATCAATATCTCCCTGAAGCTGATTTGGATTTATCCCGATTATTCCTGAAGTTAAGTCGTATCCCAGATCTTCTAATTCTTCATTGCTTAGTCCGTTGTTAAAAAGGATGTATTTCTTTTTTAAGGTGTTTTCGATCAATGTTGTTTTATAAGTGATCTCCCAGATGAAATAATCATTTTTGTTCCAGTAAGTATGTTCGTTTGTACATTGCTTTTCTCTAATTTTAAATGTCGAATTAGTGTCAATATGAGCATTACTATTGCTGCCAGATAATACAGCTTTGTCAATTCGCTGCGCAATATCAAATGCATTTGCATAACTTGTAGATGAAATAGTATCAACTGGCAATACGATATACAAACAAAATGATACATCTGCTTTGTAATTTTTTTCAGAAGATGTTTCCCAGTTTACAGTGTCGTATTTAAACATTGCTAACGGCGTTTCGATAGAAGTTTTAAAAACAGCATCACTATAAAGTTGAACTGTTGGCGCATTAGAAGTGAACTCCGCTTCGATTGCGTTCTTTTTTTCGGTATAAAAGTCTTTTAGAATCATATGATGGATTTATTTTCTACAAATATACAACATATGTTTTGATTTGCACAACATATTACACTAAAAAATGCAGTTATTTCAGTAATATGATTTAATTATTTATCCTGGATGTTCAAGTAATACAATAAGAAATGAGTTACAAATAGCTTGTAAATCAGCTATTTTAAAGAAAAAAAGTAAAAGAGTGCAATTATTCAAGATATATTATTTAGCTTTGCAACATATAGTGGAATGTTTTGTTTTGACTAAAACATATTACATAAAACAATAAAGATAACTACAACATGGAAATACATACTAAGATCAAACGTATTATAGACGAGATGAAGTTAAACAATAACTCATTTGCGAAGTTAATAGGAGTAACCAGTACTACAATAGATAGTATCACGATTGGAAGATTACAAGCTGACGGAGATAGAAAAAGAACAAAACCTGGTTTTGATTTGCTCCAAAGCATAATTACACATTGCAATGTAAATCCGGATTATTTTTTTGGAGATAGTGATGAAATTTTTACCAATAAAACAACTGCTGAAGTTGGTTTAAATCTGCCAAAGATTATTACGGTAAATGAAGACGGTGAAGAAAATATTAATTTTGTTGGAGTAAAAGCCCGTGCAGGTTATTTAGACGGTTATTCGGATCCGGAATATATGGAAACGCTTCCTTCATTTAGTATGCCAATGCTAAAAAACGGAACTTATAGATGTTTTGAAATTAAAGGAAATTCGATGTCTACAACAATCCATGACGGAGATTATCTTTTTGGGAAATACGTTGATAATTTTGATGATATTCTTGACGGAAGAATTTATGTTATTATCAGCAAGAATGATGGAGTAGTGGTAAAAAGGGTTTTAAACCGAATTAGAGAAAGCGGAAAATTAATCCTGAAATCTGATAACAGAGACGGAAATTACCCGATGTATTCTATTTATGCCGAGGATATTCTGGAAGTTTGGTACGCAAGTATGTATGCTTCTAAACAAATGCCGGATCCAATTAATATTTATGAAAAGATTCACGATCTCGAAAGTAAATTCTACGAAATGGAAGAGACTTTGAGGAAAAAGCTAAACTAAATAAAACAAAAAAACTGCAACTTTATGTTGCAGTTTTTTTTTGTTTTCATGCTTACTTTGGATAAGCAATTTATTTTGATGCTTCGTATTTTGTTTTGATACCTAGATTATTAAAATATTTTTCTAAATCGTTGTACATATAATCACTTAAATCTAAGTTTTCTATTTTTCCAAATGTTTCTTTTGTTTTACATTCAAAACATATTTCTAAATACTCAAATACTTTACCGTTCTCGTCAAAAAATAAAATAGCATTTCTTGGCAGGTAACAACCTCTGATGGTCTGTGAGCAATTAGCATTTAATCGGGAACAAGTATTGTACAATATATCCGATAATTTTTCTACTTGCGAAAGATTTAAGGTTTTAATTTGAGTTACATTTTCCAGTGAAAGTGAATCTAGGTTTTTTCTTGGGAGCTCAATACCAATATTATAATCAAGATTTGTTACAGTTTTTCCTGTTTCTTTGTCATAAGTTTCGCTTGAAACTCTGGTCATACCATCAGAATTTAAATTGTACGATATGATTTTTATTTGAGAAGTTTTATTAAAAGGATAAAAATTAATTCGTTTTGAAAGGTTAAAGTTTGTTTCAGTTACTTTTTGACTCTTATTGCTTTCAGGTCCGCTTGGCTTTGAAGTCTTACGTTGTGCGTTTGCAATAGTTGTAGTCAATAAGCTAAGACACAAAATGATTCTTATAATCGTCATAAATTTATTCTTTAAATTCAGGATACTTAGTTTCTACTGCTTTTTTCCAAATATCAAAAATAGGTTTTTTATATTTAGTGATGTAAAATGTTTCCCAACTTTTTGAAAAATATTGTTGAGCATAATTTAATTTTTCAGCTTGTTCTGTTGTTAATCTTTTAGTCCTGCTTATTAGTTGATATATTTTTGAACTATTATGACTAAATATCCATAAGTCTTTTTTTGTGGTAGTTGTGGTAGCTGTTTCAGAATCATAATATACCCATCCGCCAGTGTCAACCCAATCTTCTGGTGCTACCAAAAAGTTATTTAATATGGAACCATATCCATTAAAAAGTAGCTTTCCTTGTTGTTCATATTCATTAGTTTGACTTACTTTAATGTAATTAATACTTCCAAATACTTTAATTTTTTTATCTGAAAAGCTAGCCAATTCAATTAGAAAATCTGGAGTTTTTCCTTCCCAACATGCGGCGGAAAACAGACAACCATTATCTAACAAACCTTTTATTATAATTTTTAAACTAAAAAAAGCCTGAATCCATTTTTTTGGAACACCAATTAGTTTTTTCGTTGTTTTATTAGGTAATGGAATGTTTAAAATTGTGATCGTTTTACTTTTTTCAAAAACTTGCATTATATATTCGTCCGTAATTTTTAGGGGTTCTTCTCCAACAGCTAAGACAGCTTTCTTTATTTCCTTCATAACCGTCGTATCCAAATGTATTTTGTTATCCTCATTGAAAGAGCGATCGGAAAAAGTATATCCATGATGTACAATACAAATGTTTTTAAATTCGTATTTGTCGCTTAAAGCTTGAAAAAAAGCGATGTCAGAAAATGTCTGATTGTATCTTATCGCCCAAATATTATTTTTTGTATCGCTAAATTGGTCCTTACTATCATCGTCCAGGACAATCATAAGATTTATTGGCTTTTTTTTTACAAATAACTTCTTATCTTGAAAACTAGTGTTACCATTAACTTCTTTTATTCTAAATGTTCTGTCCATTTTTTAGTTATTAGTTTACATTTTCAATTGCGATTTCTTCTTTTAAAATGGCAAGCCCATCTGCATTTACTTCACCAGTAAATTTTACTTGTTTGGTGTTTTCTTTGACGTCTTTTCCGTCCATCTCATCTATTATAACAACGACTGTTTCTCCTTCTTTGTAGTTTTTTGTTTCTACAACCAGACTTACTTTGTCTCCAATATTTGCAGTATCTATTTCACTATCCAAATCTCCATTTTTCCAGGTAATATTTAATATTTCCTTTGTCAAAGGTGTTATCACAGGCGGTGAATAATTATCAAGTACAACTATTTTTGGCCCAGTTTGAAGCGGATCTGTAATATTGATATTTCCTCCAACAGTACATTTTAGGGTTGAGGTTTGTAAAAGAGCTTTTTTATCTCCTTCGAATACATTACTTGCAGGTTTTTCCCATTTAGGCACTAAAGCAGGACTACATGTTTTTTGAGTTATTGAACAGATTCCAGTAAGAGGAGTTTCGAAAGTTATATCACTATCGGTAGCCATCAATTTTTCCTGAATAAAAATTTTGTTTTGAGATTTCACGTCCAAAACACCCCCAATACCACCTTTATCGCAGGCACATAATGCACCTTTACATACATATTTGGTAGCCATAATTTAATTGATTTTTACATTATCTCCGCTAATAATAGTATCTCCTGTGGCATTAATATTGATTTTTTCAGTCGATTTAATATTTATATTTTTTGCTTCGATGTTAATATCTCCTTCGCTTTTTAAAGTAATGGCTGTTTTTCCTTTTAGTTCAATTAAATTCTGATCATCTTTTTTTAATCGAATACTATCGCTTTCTCCGTTTAGTTCAAATGATAGTTTCTTAAGCTCATCATCTTCGAATAAGTATGCTGCTATTTTACTTCTTTCAATAGCGAGAGAAGCTTGCTTTTTATCGTCATCGTTTTTTAATAAAATGGCATAATTCTCAGGAGTTGCAACCATTGAATTTAATTCTTTGCCTGTGCTGTTTTTAAATTTGAAAGAAACATTTTCTTTTGAAGCAGTCAGAACTAAGCGCTCCTTTACTTCTTTGTTTTCAATGGAGTTAAAAGTTGTTGTTAAGCTGTTAGATGTGAAATCTGTAATTGCCAATGGTTTTTCATCATCATCAAAATAACTAATTTTAAAATCTTGATTCTTGTTGAATTCTATTTGCGCAATATTTACAATTTTATTTTCATCGCTTTCCGTTTGGATATCGGTTTTTATATAGCGGACATATAGTTTATTGCCATCAGCGCTATAATCAAGAAATAACTTTGGGTCATTTGTAGCTTGTATTCTTCCCATAATTCTGTCGACTTCAGAAAACTGCGAAACAAACGCTCTCGTTTCTACTCCGTCAATAATGGTAGCTAAAACCCAGCTGTCTTTTTTAGGAATAGTAATAATTCCTTGTTCTACATCAAGTATTGAAGCTTTCAATCGTACGTTTTTAAGTATGGCGCCATCGGCACGCATAATATTTACCGTATAAGCATCTTTTGTATTATGAGGTGATTCTGTTTCATTATTTATTTCGATGACTTTTGCCGCAAAAGTTTCAATCATTTGATTTTTATTGGCGACATCTTTTATTAGATCTGTTATATTTCCCATTTTTGTTTTTTTAAATTGCTTCTACTCTTCGTCCTATAAAAATCCTTTGTCTGTAACCGTTTTCGCCAAAACTTCGTTCTACTTTTTCGACCTGAAAAGTTCCATTTTTCTCTTTATCCTTTGCGTTTTCAAGAATCACCTTGTCTGTAGGTCGCACAAAAGGCTCACCAAAAGTCAGGAAAGAACCCTCAAACCCGCTTGGCTTAGATTCCATTGCTCTCAAAGCGGCATATTGATACAATTCTGAAGCTATTTGCGTAGTTGTTTTTTTGAAAGCAGTTGGATCATTTGGCAAATCGTCAGTATCATTATGCAAAACATGGGTTTTTGTTAATTGTCCGTTCGGATCGCCTAATTCAATGTAAATTGGAGTGTTTGAGTTCTTAAAGTATTTCTCAACTCGAGTACGCGTGTTTTTCGTAGATTCGTTAACGACAACTAATTTGTCTTCGATAATATTATAACGAAATCTAAAACGTGCTTTTCCGGGAAAACTTCCGGAAATTGATTTCCCGGCTTTATCCAATTGAGAACTTAAAATACTAAGTCCCTGATTGATTAACTTTTTGACAAGTGTTCCAGCCAACGGACTTTTGATGAAATTTCGAGTGATAAATCCGCCCAATTCAGCAAAAGTATGCTGTTGCGGATTATTGGTAATGGTAAGAACAGGACCGGTTAGTTCGGTTTTAAAATAAGTATAGATTCCTTTGTCTTTTAACATTTCAAAAACTTGTGCCAGACTTTGGTTTCTGTTAACCAGTATATTACCCAATTCTTCGTCAAGTGCATTTACTTTAAAAGGTAATTTTAATTCTTTAATTCTTTTTTCGAAAAAAGTTTTAGGATTAAAATTTTCAACATTTGTTGTTGGATTTGTTGCAACAAGATTTAGAACATCATTTTTGTTTTGAACATCGTCATCTTTTACGGCTTTTACTTTTTTGAAAGCATACATTGTGTCTTCACAAGTTATTGTAGCAGTTGTTATATCTGATTGAACTCCTGTAATATAACCTCTGAAAGCCGGTTTGTAATCGCCATCATATCCCAGAAATATTTCGATGAAATTTTCGACTTTAAAGAAATCATGTATTGTTTTTTCTTCACCGCTTGCATTTGCAAATAAGTTTTGGTCGAATCCTTTAGTATCCGTATATACTTTTTTGGGCATTACAAGAGTTGCTGTATCGGTCAGGGATTTGTACGAACTGTTTATGTCTACATTTTTGACATAAGTAAATTCATAATATTTTGGAGTTGGAATAAGTCGTATCGTTTCGTAGACTTTGATTCGGGCATTTAGTTTAAGCATTGTCTCTGATTATTAGTTCTACAGTTTCATCTGATGTGGCGCTGGCAGTAAATTTTTGAATGTTTTTTGTTCCCGAAATTGATGGGATAGAATAGGAGTCGATCACTAATTCATAAATACCAAATCGGTTCAAAATTGCGTGTGTTACTCTTAAAGAATAAGGCGCATTTAAGAATTGTTTCAATAAAAAAAGCTTTTCTTTTGGATATTCATCTCCGGTTTCACTTGCAATTAATCCTTCTATCGAAACGCTGAAATCGCCATTTGTAATGTGCTCTTTTATGGTTGAATCTCTTCCTTCGATTCCTTCTTTTTTGATGACTTTTGAACGATTTAGATTTACGGTAACGGCATCTATTCGTAAACTTGGCAGATTAAGATCGGCTTTTACCAAAGGTTCAAAAACTAATGGAGCAAAGACTCTTAAGTTAAATTCGCCTCCGGTTTTGTCGATAATAAAATCTTTCGATTCAGATTCGTTATAATTAATACCTGTGTATTCGGGATCTTTGGTATCTAAAACTTCATTTACATTAAAATTGAATTTCATAATGATTTATTTTTTGTTTTTTAATTTGAAAATGTTTGTGCAAAAGCGGTCATGATTGTATTTTCCATTCTTTTCTCGTTGTGTTTTTGTAACCAAAGAGCTTCTTCTAGAAGTTTGTAAAACTCATCCATAGAAAGTTGATAAGGATCGACCTGAAAAGCTTGTCTAATAAGTGCAGCCGATTTTTTGAATTCGTCTTTTTGCGGAGTTGCATCTATCGTAAATTCGCTGTCTTTTTTGATCATAGCAACAATTGAATTTCCTGCCGAAAGCATGAATTCATCATCATAGTTTTCCTGATCAAGAACACATTCCTTAAATAAAAACAAGATTGCTTCATGCGGATTGTCTTTGTATATATTTTGATAGTTTAAGAAGGTATTGAACGAAGGTTTTTTGCAATAAGTGGTTGTTAATTCGTCGGCTGAGGTAAGTTTTAATACGGTTCCGTATTTTTCTTTTAAGTTTTGTATGGCTGTTTCGTCTGGCATTTTTTTGTTTTTTAGCGGTTTTGTCTTTTTATTCCGGTGCAGAATTAAACTTTATAATTTTCGAATATTAAATATTAGAATCTCTGCTTTCTTTTTTAATGGCTTCGCACAGACTTTCGCTTTTTTCAGATACACTTAAAGTTGCGATGTTAAAGCTTTCTATAAAAATGCTTCCTTCTGATGCTTGCGTTAAAGGATTTTTGAAATTACTCATGTCTGGTGTTTTAGGTGTTTCTCCTAAATCTTTTGGTGTATAATCCATGATTCGCTTATTGTTTTAATTGTTAATATGATGATTTGAATTACGTGTATAGTTGAGGTGTCCACTTTCAGAAATATTTTGAAAGCAGGAGTTTTTTTGTGCCTTTTCGGCAAACTAATAGTTGGAATTAGAGTATGTAAAAATACGGCAGAAGTGCGAGAAAAAAGAAAAATTGGAGCCGTGTTTTCAGTAGTTTCAGTAGAAAATAAATGGTGTTTAATTTATTGATTTTAAGGTGTTTGTTGTTGTTGTTGTTGTTGTTGTTGTTTATGGTTATTTGATAGAGGTTTAATGAATGATTTTTTGGATTAGTCAAAACAGGTTTTTAGTGTCAAAAAAAATACGCCAAAATCGAGAAAAGGGATTTTACTTTTCAATTGATTTTGGCGTAAGGTTTAGGTCAATATTGTTTTTAGATATCTATTTTTTAATGTGTAGCTTAATTTAATTTTACCCACGCAGACCATGTTCCATTGTTGCAATTTCGAACATAAGTATTAGGAATCGTTCCCATCGAAATATAGGTTTGAGTTCCATAATCTCCGGCATCATCTGTTTTGCAACTTGTTAACATTCCCCATGATGGAGAAGTATCAGGAGCAAATTCACTTTGAGAATTTACCTGACAAGTATTAACAGAGCTTCGTCTGTAACTTGTAAATAACGTGTTTAGATTCGTAATACTTTTATAAGGAACATCCGGAACGTTTATTTTTTCTCTCAGTCCGCCATGAGTTTCCCATAATACTCCGTTCCAATCACGTTCAATTGCTCCATCTTGTGGAGTTGTAGTTAAATGTCCATTTGGAATTATCAGTGCAGGTCTTAAAGTGTCACCTGAGGGTGTTGTTAAAAAATCTCCTTTTAATGCCAGAGTTCCCGATTGGTTTGGAATTAAAAAAGTTCTGGAAGTTGTTAAATTATCTGTATTTAATTCTGCCTGAACTGTTGCTCTACCAAATTTTATACCGTGCGAGTTTAATTCCGTGCTAAAATTACCAATAGAATTATGGCTAATTACTATTCCATCCGGCAGTGTCATTATCGTATTGTATGCTGAATTAGAAGGTTGTTTTAAAAAGATAACTCCAGAGTCAAATAATACAGAACCATTAAACCATTTACTACCGTTTATAGTTTGATTTCCAGATGTTTTTACGTTATCTAAATTTGTAAGTGCGACAAAAGTTGTAGTGGCTAATTGCTCATTGATTGTTCCCAATGCCGGAGTTGGAGCTGTTGGACTTCCTTGAAATGTTGGTGAATTAATTGGAGCATAATATGTAGAGGATTGCCCACCAAGCTTTGTTGCATTATTTGCCGTTCCTGTAGTATCCTGATTTAATATTGGAAAATCACTTGCCGTTGCAATTACAGGAACGCCAGTAGCAGTTGTGTTTTTCAAGATGCCTGTTGCTAATCCTGAAAGTAAAGTTCCGTTAATTCCTTTTACCGTCAAAGTTGTTGAACCTGTTGCATCACCTGTATGGGTTGCATTTGATACTTTTGAATTTAATTGTGTCTGAATACTGGACGTTGCATCATTAAACGCTTGCTGATTTGCAGATTGGAATTTCTTTGTTGCTGTTTCGGTGATTTGGTCAGCTGTATAATCTCCGGTTTGAGCTGTAATTGCTCCATTACGACCAAAAACGGTTGTTACATCACTAGTTGGTGTAAGCAATTCCTGCCAATCTGATACTATTGTTGGATTTTTACCTTTTAAGATAAAAGATTTATTTAAATCAGATCTTACTGCGATGTCTCCGGTTTCTACACTTAAAGCCAACATTTCAGTTTCTGAAGTAACAACAAAAGTGTCATTAATGGTTATTGAAGGAATTTGCGAAGAGATCAGTTTTCCGTCAACACCAAGTCCGGCATATCCGTTTGGAATATTTTTATTGATTGCATTTTCAGGAGTAAATCCAAGTGAAGCTTGCTTAGCATTCCAAGTTGCTTTCTCAACATCTGTTACAAATCTATTATTGATATCCTGAGCGATAATACTTGGCGGATGATTTGCCGGATGTACATAATTGAAGAGCGTTGTAAGACGGTTAATTTCGGAATCAGCAAGTAAGCTTTTCCCTGTAGCTTTATCGACTTTTGTAGTCTGCAACAGTTTTCCCATTTCAGCAGTCAAAGCTTTGGTTGTTCCGCCAGTTGTCAAATCATTTACCAAAATAGAATTTATTGAAGTTTGAACGACTTCAATAGCATCAACAATTTCCTGAAATGTGTTGAGGTTTATATTGTCTGAAGCTAACAATATATTTATATTGTTAATTTGGTTTTGCAGAATCACTCCTTGCTCTGCGCTTAAAAGTGAAGTAGAACCACCGGAAACCAAGTCATTTATTATGTCTAAATATTGACTTGCCAATTTTGTAAAACTGTTTAATGGAGCATATCCATTAGAAATACCTTTTTGGGTTTTATCTTCTTTGGCCGCAAACAAAGTAGCATGAGCTGCTCGATCAAGTTTGTGACTTTCGAATTGTGATTCATCTGTTTTAGAATCCAGTGTACTTTTCAGATTGGTAATACTACTTTGTGGTATTGCTTCATCTTTATGCCAAAAGCTCTGCCAGGAATTCCAAAATTGTGTTTGAGTTGGTTTATTGCCAGTTTTAAACCAGCCTAAAATGGTATTGATATTTGTTGCCATATTATAGTGGAATTGATTACGAAATTAAATTGTAGATCTTGAGAAACTCGAATTTGTGAGTGTCGCTTTTGTACAGAATGTACTGTGATTTGAGAGTGTAAAAATACGGCAGAAGAAGGCTGAAAAATGAAAGATAAGCAGTTCATATTCAGTAGTTTCAGTAGAAAACTAATTAATCTAATGTTTTGTAAAACAAATAATTGCTGGTTTTGTGAGTGTTTTTTTGTAAGAGCTTTTGTTTTTTTAGAAGGAAATTATTTTTAAAATATTTGAATTTTCCAGTCTTTTGCCAAAAGCAGCGTTTCCGTTGTTGTACCTATAATCGTGTTTGTGTTAGACATTGAACTAATAACTCCTTTGTCGGGTGCTGTACTTATCCATTGGGTTTCATTATTCCAACTTGAGTTATTTATTAGATTTGAGGTTATGTATATTTGACGGAGTGAATCAGGTAATGGTAATGAAGGATTAAACTTCGTTAATTTATTACCGTTTAAATTTAGATAATTCAGAGAATTTGGTAAAGGTAATGTTGGATTAAAATCCGTTAGATTGTTGCCCATTAACCCTAAATTTGTCATATATTGCGGTAAAGGAATAGAAGGGTTAAAATCGGATAATTTATTATAAGCTAATTCTAAAAATCTTAAATTAGAAGGTAAAGAATCAATAATTCCTAGCGTTTCTAAATTATTACTGTCTAACCAAAGCGTCATAAAACCAGATGGTAATTTTGGGCTAAAATTTGTTAATTGATTAAATCTGATTTCTAAGGTATTTAAATTATAAGGCAACGGGAGTGTAGGATTGAAATCTGTTAGTTGATTTCCACTTAAACCTATTCGGTTTAAACTTTCAGGTAAAGGTATATTAGGATCGAAGTGAGTTAGGTTATTATTATCTAATCCTAAATAAGTCATTTGATTAAAATTTTCTAATTCTACATCAATTAAACGCATATTTGATAAATCGACATTAGATATTAATGTTGGATTTTGGAATTTGAAAATAATTGTATTTCCTGTAATTTTTAAACTAGATATAGTTGACGAATCTAGTCTGGATAAAAAATGATCTTCCCATTGAGATAAACTATATTTGTCATTAATCCTAAAAGAGGAAAGGTCCGCATCAATATTTGCCCACGTTAAAGTTAGAATTGCAAGAGACGCATTTTTAACTACTGCTAAAAAGGCAGTATTATTTCCGTTTGTATCTAAGGGTAAGCTATAAATATCTCCATCAACTAAACCGTTTTGTAGAGCTTCTTGATTGTTAGAATATTCACCCTTAATTTCGATTGAACTAATGCCAAACTCACGCCAAGGAATAGATTTTATTTCATTATTAGCACCATGAACTAAAACATTGTCAGTTGGTTCACCTTTATTGACGGTATTTAATTTTAAAGGTTTATTTATATTTTGAGTGTGTAATAATGCTTGTGTTTTGTCAGGTTGTTTTTCCATATTTTCTTTCATTTGTTCGTTTTCTTTGAATTAAGTTGTTTTGTTACATGAAGTTTGTTAGCGGAAAATTGATTATTTCAGTATTAATATAAACTTGTTTTAACCACAATAATGAGGCTAAGTTTGTATTAATACATTTGTATAAAACACCCAAGACTATCAGAAAATATATGCCTCCAATAATCTTGAGTGTCTCAGTTTAAAAGTGACGTAATACTTTATTTTTGAATACAGTTTTTTTCTGCTTTTTAGAATTATTTTACTTTTCTTCTTTCAAAAACAAAGGTGTAATACTTGGTAATGCAGCCGATAAAAACAAACCAATCAATTTAATTCTGTTGACGGTTATCAATGAAAAACCTGCTTCTTGCAAAAGATCGAATTTAGTATCGATAAAGCCTGTTAAGACAATTAAAAGACTAACGATTACAGCAATTTTTGTTTTATACATATAATATTAGGTTTAAGTTTAGTAGAATAGTGTAGTTTCAAGATGTTAGAGCATTTTATTACCAGGTAGATAAAGCAGTACGAACCCAAGTATTTGTTGCAGTACAAACATAAATATGAGTACGGGTTATTCTTACTTCACCTTCAACACCTTTTTGAGTGGCAGATGCTGGAGCAATAACATCAAAAAAATTAACCTGAAAACTACCTGTACTATTGATAGAAAATAGATTGTTTGAAGGAGAATAACCCCCGGAACTTGCTTTAGAAACTACTAAAGGCGCTGAAGTACTTGTAGATTCTATGTAAATTGCCGGACCTTTTGAGCTTTTTTGAAGTTCAATCATTGGCCTTGATGAAGCGCTTGTACCGTAAATTCCAATCGCGCCTTCTTGATTGTTAAATGATATTGCGCAGCCTTGTGAGTATTTGATAGCATTAAGCTGTGCCATTCCTTTAGATCCTTCAGAGTCTAATAAAAGCATACCATATTGATAATTGCCCGAACTTTCGTTGTAAATACCAATGTTAGTGTTATTGATCTTCAAACCTACACCATTTGTGGTCATATCGATCAGCTTTCTATTTATAGACCCTTCTCCATCGTCTTGTAGTATTTTTAAGTTATCTCCCTCAGGATTTGAAATAGAATTTCCCGCATTAATTACAGATTGCAAAGTTGGAATAACTTCATTTTGAGATAATGATATATTTCCATTTGCATCAGCAAAATTCCCATTAACAGATATTGGGAAGGTTCTGGTATAGTAGCTAGAAATAGGTTTTGGAAATTTTAATTCGAATCCAATATTAAAACTATTATTTTCTGGTGCTTGTAACGAATATTTTATACTTGAATCTGAATAGGTGGTTTGAATAGATCTTCCTTCATTATCTGGAGATTGTTGTTTGTAGTATTGAAAACCTCTGTCTGGATAAATAAAACAGTAGGCTGTAAACGGATTATCAGAATAACTTGCTCCATTTGTTGGATAGTTGGAGTTGATTACATATGGATTGTTTATATTTCCTGATCCGTTAATAGTTACGTTGTAGCCGGCTGTAATATGAGTTGATGCTCCAGTACCGAAACTGCTTTTAGGCATAAACTTTACAGTTTTATCTTTTCCCCAAACAAGTACGCTATCATTAGCAAAGCCTTTGTTGACTGTGCTCAGTTGTAAGGGTTTTGTAATAATCTGATTTTGTGCGCCAGCCATCATCCCCATGATTAACATGCACAGTATAATTACTTTTTTCATATTGATTTTTTTTTTTGTGATGTTTTATTTAGGGTTTTCTACATTTGGTATCATAAATTCTTTCGAGTCGTCAAAGTCACCAATAGTATCTCTTAATTTAATAATAGTGCCTGGAGAAAATTCAAACCATTGTACAGATGTTTTTGGGTAAGAAGAACTAAAATATTCTGTTGAAAATTCTAGTTGTCCTGGTCTTTTAGACATAAGTGTAACTCCATTATATGTACCACAGCTATATGCCCTTTGCAATACTTCTTCATTAACTTCATAAATAATAAAGTCACCGTAGTTTGGATCGTTATAACCGAATGATATAATTCTCCCTACACTATTGTTTGAATTAGTAAAACTGCTCATCAAACTTGTATCTCCGCCATAATACGTTGCTTCACACAGGAAATTATTTTCGCAGTATCCAATGACGCTATCACCGATTTCTAATTCATCAGCTGTATTTGGGTCAACTTTAAAAATCAGAAACTGTCCGGATGGAATAATTTTATCCCCAAATAATGTATCAATCCCTTCAATATCTCTTGCTGGAATTTTTTCGCTTTTATGTCTGAAGGAATCCCAAGTGTCCCAAAATTGCAATTGTGTAGGTTGTAAACCTGTTCTAAACCAGCTTCTAATAGTTTTTAATGATTGTATAGCCATTTTTATCTTTTTTAAATTATGTAATTAAGTTTTAATGATTTTTTTGTTGTTACCTCTATAATGAGTGGAATTTTGGTTTTTATAGAGTGCGAATGTTTTCTTTGAATGTTTGATTTAGCAAAAATTGAAAATTATTCTTATCAGGTATTTTTGGCATTTTAGTAATGCCATTCGGTAATACATAATCCATAATGGTTATTGTTTTTAAAATGATTAATATAAAATGTTGTGATTATTTTTTGAGAAAATCAGAGGAGAGTGAGCAAGTTATTATTGCCTAAAATTAGATGCCTCTATTTGATATTTGAGGGTGTAAAAGTAAGTCAGAAGAATACAAAATGAAGAGAAAAAAGCCTACTGTTTTCAGTAGTTTCAGTAGAATGTAAACTTGCTGAAACTACTGAATACAAGCGGTTTGAAATTTTAAATTGACACATATCAATAGTACTTTTACATCCGGAAAAAACACTATAGCGATGAGTAAAAATGCAATTCACAATTTCAATCTTTCAATAAAAAAAAGTGCTGATATAAAAAGTTCAGAACACTTAACAGAAACTATCATAAAAGAGTTAGCCAAAGTTTCAAAAGAAATAAATCAGCAAAAAGATATAGAGCAAATATGGCAGGAGCAAAAAACTCTAAATGCTGTTGCAAACAATTCTAGTACCTCAATCGGAGAAGGCGCTACAAATACTACTGCTGAAAAAAATGAAAAGCAACTAGTATCTGTCAGCAATACTTCTTCGGTTTCTGAGGGAATAAAAGCAAATTACACAGTCTCAGCAGGAGAAGGCATCAACGACGCATCAAAGTCGGTTGGTAATACTTCTTCAGTTGCAGAGACAACAACAACATCAACTTCCAATGCTTCAATCGGAGAAGGCGTTGCTAATAACACTGGCGGTCCAATAATGAGTTCTGCCGAATCAGCCAACATTACTTCTCCGATTCAAGGAGCCGAAAACAATGCTAACACTATAATGTCTCAGACTTATGCAAGTGTGGCAGCGCAACAAACCCTGGCAGTTCCTCAAATGCTTCAGGCTGGAATTGATGAACCAAGTATCGAAATTATTAAAGAAGAAATTAAAAAGAAATTAGATCATGCTACTGCTATCAATGATATAGTTGGAAGAGATTATTGGACCAAGATTTCTGAAGCTTTTAATAATATAAATACTTCTGCAAAAGATTTTGACGGTAAGCCAGAACATGCACTGTTTACACAAATGTATGCTGCATTAAAGCAAGCAAATCAGGTTGTAATGGCTCAAAATTTTAATTGGGAGATCGTTCGCGAAAAAATGATCAAATCGATTGATGCTAATATACTTAAAGGTAAAATTTCTAGTGATAGTACAGCACGTTGGAAACTAATCCAAAAACAATTAAAGGATGATACAATCAATGTCGCAAATCTATTTGAACGATACAACGAACTATTTTTATTGCTAAAAGAAGTTGAAGGATTGGATTCCTTACCAACCACGCTTACAATAACTACAAAAACAAAAATCTATCCTAATTTAAGTGCCGATAGACTTTATGCCGAAATTGGGAAAGAAAATGTTTATGTTTTCTTAAAAGAAATAAATAACAAGGAAATTACAGGAAGTGCTGTAAATAAAGGAGCCGTTAAAATTAAAAATACTGACGCGACTAAATTTATCGTTGGAGAAAGTTTGGATTTCATTCTTGATGAGCTTTTAGTAAACGATATTAAGTTTGAAAAGAAAGATATCAATTGGATTGTTTATAATAGCCAAAAGAAAAATGACAAAGGAATTGATTTTATAAACGAAGGAACTTCGTTTAGTTATAATTTTGATGCTCCAGGAAAATACAAGGTCGAAGCTTATGGTGGAAATCCTGGATCAAATAGTAAGAATAAGAAAAATCTAAAATTAGCAGCTTTTGTAGAAGTAGAAATAATCGCTCAGGAAATTACAATCGTACCTCCGGGAACTATTAAAACCACTTTTGTAAGACCTTTTGCAGAAGAACAGTTGTTTAAAGTAGGATTAAAAAATCCTGAAGTAAAAACATTGAATCCGCTAAAACTTTATTACCAGATTGCTTATACAAATGCAGATAAAGTAACCACAGTTTCAGACGAACAAGAATTGGATTCGACAGGTATTGTTAAGCTAGCTATGCCAAATATAGGAGAGTACAGTATTAAAGTTGTGAGTAAAGATCAATATACTTTAAATCAAAAATACAGTATTAAGACAATCAAAAACTTTATTAATAGCATCGAGATAACAGATAACAAGGCCGAAAAAGATATTTATTTATGGAGTAAAACAGATCAAAAGGTCATATTTAAAGCTCAAAAATTTATGATTGAGCCAGTTACACCACAGGAAAAACAAAACGTGAAATGGCTGGTTTATGATAAAAATGGTCTAATATACGTTCCAGATCGTTTGCCATTGCAATTAGAAAGCAATGATGCAGGAAAGCAATATCTGGTTAAAGGAGAATCTTTTACCTTTTCAATTCCTAAAATAGAAGGTGAATTTACAATTGAAGCTTATAGTAATGTTAAACAAAGATCTAAATCAACATCAAGCAAAAAAATATTTGTAAAACATCCGGAAGTAACCGAAGCTTATTGGACCTATAATGACGGCAACAAAAAGAAAACATCTGGTTTTGCCGGAGAAATCAATCATATCAAGGCAAGTATTCCAGGATACCTTAATCAGCTTGTAAGAATTAAATTCTATTTAAATGACAGTAAAGAAGTTAATTATTATAATGATACTACAACCAATAGTGAAGGTGAAATCAATAAAATCTTAAAATTTGATGCCAATTTGCAGAAACATTTTGGACTTAAAAATGGAAAAACTGCCAAAATTAGATTTGAACTCGAAGGATTACAAAACGGAAATGTGCCTTATTTATTTAAGGTAAATGCCAACGCTTATAAAGAAACTTCATTAAATGTTACGACGAGTGCAAAAATAACCGATGCTTATTTCATGTATGACGGTAATCGTGTAAAAGCGGAGGATAAAATTCCGTTTAGTAAGGAAGGTACCACTGTAACCATAGTTGCCAAAACACAAAATATGGTTGGAAAGGAAATTGTATTAACTGCCCATAAAGTGAGCGAAAAACCAGCTTTTAGACACGCGGCAAAAGTAAATTCAGAAGGTGATGCTATTGTTAGTTTTATTATAATGCCCGCTAAAGGGGCAAAAAACGGAACAGTAAATAAGTATTATGTGGGAATTGAAGGGTATTCTACTAAACACTTGACTGATAAATTGATCAATATGATTGTGGGAACTAGTGCAAAACTAACTACAGGTAACACAGGAAAAATAGATGCTACTGGCTTGGGTATGATTTGGGGAGGAAAAGTAAGTGTTAAATTTAGGCAAAAAGTTGTTAAAATTTGTGGAGATTTGTGGGGAGAAGATAAAAAGTATGAAATGGCAAACGCTTTAATGATTGCTATGTCTGTCGAAACCGCTGAAACATTCAGTAGTTCATTAATAAGATTAACAAAAAATGGATATGTTGCTGTTTCTAAAGAAGAACATAGAGATAATCCGGATTTAGTAAAAGGAAACGCTATTGGTTTAGCTCAATTTACATTTAAAGCAGTTCGATCGCTTATTTTAAATGAAAGAGGAATTCCGGAAAACGAAAAATCGATTGCAACTATTACCCTAAAAGAAATTAATGATTATAAACAAAAATTAGCATTATTATCTCCCGAAGATCAGTTAGATTATGTTAAAACATATTTTATGTTATTCAATAACTATAAAAAGGTTAGGAGACCAGAAGATGTTTACATGATTATATTTGCGCCAAGTGCTGCAGGAAAAGGAGATAATGTCAATATCTATAAAAAATTTTTAACAGAAGAAGATAAAAATAAAGGAAAAGTAAATCCGAATTATAGAGATAATGCTGCAATGGACATCAAGAATGATGGATTTAACAAAGGGGATAATGATAGTATAATTCAATCTGGAGAATTGTTGGCCAGATACAGAGAAATGGAGAATAAAGGATTAAGATATGCTATTGATATCAATGAAGGTAGAAAACTTAATCAAGTTCTGGCAGAAAAAATAATAAAGGGAGGAAGAGTAACTTTTGGAGATTCTCATGTTTCAAATAAAATGGATAAAGCAATGGCTCAGGATAACATAACTGATACATCTCTTGGTAAGAATGCAAAAAGGAGTAATTATAAAAGGGCACCAGGTGGTGAGATAGAAATTTTATCTGAACTACTATATATTATGTATCAATTAAGTAAAGATTATACATTTAAAGTATCTGAAATTAGTGGAGCAGATCATTCTAGAAATAGTAGACATTATTTTGGGAAAGCATTTGATGTTTCTGAGATAAATGGATTAGATATAGGTCAAGGAATTGGAGATGAAGCAGTGGCAAATCCGAAAGTCTCAGATAAATTAATAGAAGAATTTAGATTAAAAGCTTTAAGTTATGGAGCATTGTTAGTCTGGAATAAACTTAATGACAAAGTTAAAAAAGAACATCATAATCATTTTCATGTTGAAGTGAAATAGAAGGAAATGAATAAAATATCTTATTTTCGTAAAAAAATATTTATGCTAAAGAATTTTGTTAAGCTCATTTTGCTTTCTTCTATAATTATTTCTTGCAAAGAAAATAATAATTCATTACCTATTGAAAAAATGGGAGCTACTAAACCGGATAGTATTGGTTTAGTAGCTAACATTGATGGAGCCAATATTTATGATAAAGATACTTTAACCTTAGAAAAGATAGGGAAACTAAAGTACGCCGAAAAAGCAAATACGATTAACTTTCATAAAAATCAAACTTTCATAAAAATTAATTTTAAAGGAAAGGATGCTTATATATCAAAAAAAGATGTTGAAATAATTTCACCCGAAATTTATAAAAAAAGTTATTTTGCAAAAGATTGTTATTGTTTATTAGGTTCAGATAAAATTAGAACTATTAATTTTCCAACACCATATGATACAATCCATTTTTTGTTTAACAATAACCAGATAACAATGGTACAGCAAATTTTGTATTATAGGACCGATAAGAATGTAAAAGAGATACAGAATGACCTTAAGAAATTAAAATATTCTACAGTTTATAAATATATAAATAAAGATAATTTTTATTCTTCAGAGATAATAGATCCAAATAAAAAGGAGAGTTTTTTAGATTGTTACAATTCAAAAACAAACTATACAATTAAAGAAAATAAGCCAGTTTTATCTAGTAATTATGATGATGTAGTTTATGAATTATATTTTGCACAAAATTTATTTAATCTAGATGTTTGTTATGCAAAAGGTAATTATGAAAATTTTGTAAAACCATTAACTAATTTTGATTTTAAGAGTCAAAATTTAATCATTGAACAAGACAAATCCCAGATTAATAAGGATGTTTCTATAAAGCTGTATGAAATAAACACTTATAAACCTATTGCATATAATAAGAATTATATTTCGTTTAATTATCTGAGAGAAATTAAAATGATTGAAAAGGATGGACAAAAAAAATATTTTGCAAAAATCAATGTGTTAGAAAATGAAGGTTCGAGTTTAGCAGGAGAATATTACATAGTTTTAAATGAAGTTGCGATGTTTGCTTCGATTTCGAATTAATTTTATGCATTTGATCAGTAAAAAAAGTTTACAAAAATGTAACCCCATTCATCCTTAATATTAAAAAATGCAAAAATCAAAATTAGTCTGTCTGCTATTATTACAAATTATATTCTTGAGTTGTAAAAAATCAGAAAATGAAAATGTAATTAAAACGTCTTCAACTCAATCTGCTAAAGAAAATCAAGATCAAAATTATATCAAAAAAGCGATCGAATTAAACCAAACAGATTTTGTTCATTATATAGATACAACTAAAAATATAGATGCTTTTTACAAATTTGACGGATCCAATTCCTATACAATATTAGGATATTGCTGCAAATTTGACAGATATGATTTTGTAAAAAAGCTTATTTCAAAAAAAGCCGATATAAAATTAGGTGAAGAAGATGAAGATTATCAATATGATGCTCTTTATGTTGCAATAGAAAATCAACATGAAAAAATAGTTGATTTACTTTTAGAAAATAAAGCAAATGTAAATAGTACCTATACAGAATCGGGTCTTTCACCACTTTCGCTGGCCTGTCAATTTTCTAATTTTCATATTGTTGAAGCATTAATTAATCATAATGCTAACATAAAAGGAAATTATAATCCAGCAACTGAAATGGCTTCTATTCCTATAATAGAAGCTGTAAAGAGTAAAAATAAAGAAGCAGTTAAACTATTATTAGAAAAAGGTGCCGATGTAAATCAAGTCGATTTAGAAGAAACTTCAGCCTTAAGTTATGCTAAAGCTAATGATCCGGAAATTTATAATTTATTGAATCAGCTAAATGATAAAGCAAAACTTAGCACACCAATCGCAGAAAAATTTCAAGGCGAATTTGAAGTAAGCACGAAAGGCGAATTAACTAACGAAGGTACAGGAAGTACCACTTATTATTTTACGATTACAACAAACGGAATTGTATTAAAGTCAGAAGCTTTTAGGGGAGATTTTTTATGCGAAGGAAATTATAGAGGAGTTGAAAAAGAGGGTATTTTAGAATTGTATTACAACGAAAATGATGATCGTTGTAAGCAATCAAAACCTAATTACCGAATAAAAAAAGACGGAGAAAAATATTTTATCAGAGGAGTTGGAGGTGAAGGAACTTATAACGAATGGGTAAAAATCGATAAAAAATAAGTTATTAAATTTTGCAAAAAGCATATATATATAATAAAGTGCCCCAAATAGTTTCTAACTTTTTGGGGCACTTCATTATGGAAGAGTTTTTTGTTATTACAATTGATAAACAGATCCTCCACTAGCAGGCCATAAAGTATATGCCTGAGGTAGAAAAGCAGCATCAACATGTATTTTAGGACGTTTTGTGTTTTGAGTAAAATCTTGAAGAGTTATAGCAAAATTATTATTGTTTTTGATGCTTAAATCAGTCAATAATGTATTACCAAAACACCAAAGAGCAGTTAATTTAGAATTTGAGTCAAAATTTAAACCAGTCCATTTGTTTGACGAAACGTTTGTTTTTTCTAAAAGAGTTAATGGAGACAGATTCAATGCAGTCAATTGATTAGATTGAATGAATAAACTTGTAAGCTTAGTGTTTCCATTAAGATTCAAAGTAGTTAATTGATTGCCATAACACCAAAGTCCCCAAAGACCTGCAACATTAGAAGGAATTGTTAAACTATTAAGTTGGTTACTATGACACCAGATTTGAGTAAGATTAACGTTTGATGAAAGGTTCAAAGTTGTTAATTTATTATTTTGACATTCTAACCAGCTTAAGCTAGTAATTGCAGAAACGTTTAAAGAAGTCAATTGGTTTCCGTTTATAAGTAATTGCTGTAGCGAAGTAAAAGCTTGTATACCAGTTGCATCAGTAATATTTGCCCCAGCTACATATAATCCTACACGTGATTTATCAATATTGATGTAATTATCACCAGCTACGGCATCTTCCTGTCCTGCGCCAGCATTAATTAATGCTAATCTAAAATTAGGATCCGGAACATAGGTATTAACCCAAACTGCTGCAGTTTTTCCTGTAGCAGAACCTTTTTTTAATTCAGATATAGCTTTTTCATCTCGAAGATAATTAGGGTCTTTTGAAAGTTTGTAATCTTCTGGAGTTGGATTCGCGTTAAAGGCAGTTTTTGTCACTTGAGCCGAAGCATTAGAAGCAGATTCATTGTTGTCTGTAGAACAAGCTACGAAGTTAAGCGCTAGCGCAATAAGAAGTAATTTTCTCATAAAAATTCAAATTTTAATTAGTGGTAATGTTAAAAAGTTATTTAATGTACTTAATTTTCTCACAAATTAAATTCTTTCTTTTTTAAGATTAAATTAAAATAATGGTATTTTTCGTATAAGATTAAAAACTTTATTTTTATATTATAGGAATTTTACGAGGTTAAAAATACTCTTTTGGTTAAATGTGAATGCTAAATCGGAAAAGAAAAATACAAATATTAATTGGCGCAAAAGATTAAAAAAAGCAATTTACTATCTAGAGAGCTGTAAATAAACGATTGGTTATCAGTAATAAAGCTCAATTATATTACTGCAAATCTTAAAAATATATTTACTTTAAAAATAGTAAGATTTTCAAAGACTTTATCCAACATTTTAACAGACTAATCTTGTTTGTTTTCTTTAAATTTGAAATTCTTTATTGAATTTTTAAATATGATGTCACGATTATTTTTCTTATTGTTTCTTATTCTTTCTTTTAGTTTACATTCCCAGTCGACAAAAGAGCTGATTGATAATTTAAATAGTATTAACGATCATCAGAAAAAAGCAGAACTGTGCCGTACAATTGCATTGCGATTGAAAAAAACGGATTGGGACAGAGCCATAAAATACATCGAATTAGCCGAAACCGAAGCCAAAAATTCACAGGTTTCAGAAGATACTTTGGCTAATATTTATATTACGGCAGGAAAAATGTATTCTTCAAAAGAAGTATTGGATGTTGCTTTGCAATATTATCTAAAAGCCTACGATATTTACAAAAACACCGGCAATCTTGAGGAAGCATCTAAACTGGAAAACAATCTCGCAATTATTTACGGACAAGGAAAAGATAAAGATAAAGCACTAAAATATTTCTTAAAAGTATATCGCTATCAAAAGTCAAAAAATGATTCGGTTAAGATTGTCAAAGTTTTAAATAATATAGGAACTACATATTTAGATGTAAATGTAGATTCGTCTTTGTACTACTTTCACAAAGCATATTTAATAAATAAAACCATAAAAGATGATGTTTTAAAAGTCTATGTTTCTACCAATATAGCTCGGGCTTATGTTTTGAAAAACGACAAGAAAAATGCGGATTATTATTTTGATCAGGCATTTTCTTTGGCAAAAGACCCGGTTGATCATTTAATACAAGCTTTTGTTTATGAATCTTATTCTAATTATAAATTAAAAGAAAAAAATTATGATGCCGTAATTGTCAATGCAAAAAAAGCATTGGAATTATCTAAAGATAATGAATATAGTCTTTCGGGTTTAAACCTGAATAAAATGCTTTATGAAGTTTATATCAGTAAAGAAGATTATAAAAATGCAGTCTTTTATTTCCAGAAGTATAATACAATAAATGACAGTATTCATGTCGAAGAAAAGTTAGTAAACCTGGAAAAAATAAAATTAGAGCAAGATTATAAAGTGCGGGCTCAAATAAAAACAATTAACGAAGAAAAGAAGCGATTTAAATATTATGTAATTGGATTGATATTGATTGTAGGAATATTGATTTTAATTATTTTCCTGATAAAATACCGAAACAAGAATATTAAAAGTCAGCTTGAAAAAGAGAAATTAAAAACCAAAATGCAGGCATTAAACCAAAATCTTGATGCTAAAAATAAGGTTTTGATAGGAAAAGCGATGGCCGAAATACATCGTACAGATACTATTAATGAAATTCTGACGGATCTTAAAAGTATAAAACTCAAAACGGTCAATAAAGAAATGCAGCAAGCTATTGATATAGTTTTAAAGCGTTTGGAAAAGAATTTGAATACAGATATCTGGCAAGAATTTGAAATAAGTTTTGAGCAGGTTCATCAGTCTTTTTTCGACAAATTATCAGAGGATTATCCTTCTCTTACTCCAAAAGATCGAAGATTATGTGCCCTTTTATATTTGGATTTAACTACAAAAGAAATTTCTCAAATTACAGGACAATCCTTTAAAGCAATTGAAAATGCCCGAACCAGACTCCGTAAAAAGTTCGATTTGACAAATGAAAAAGTAAATCTTTCTACCTATCTAAATACAATTTAAGTTAATTAATTGTAAAGTAATAAACCAAACTAATGATCTGATTTAGTTTGGTTTATTTTTTTTTGAGTGCTTTTTGGGTGGAGCTTTTCTGCCTGAGAGTGTTTTTGCTATAGTCCTTTTTTTCCAAAACAAAAACGTCCATTCTACATTTACAACATCGATTAGTTATCTGGTCGGGAGTAAATAAATTATAATGAATCGGAAGAAGAAAGATGTTCCTACTAAAAGCTTAGAGCAGCTTTTAGAGGAAACGAAAACAAAAAAAGAAACCCTGTTGAAAATACTGGAAAAAATAACAAAGGAAAATCCTAAAGATCAAAAACCGAATTGATTTTTAGAAAACACTTTTCTGGTTTTGCTATGAATCAAAGAAGTGTATTGCTATTAACTAAGCACACTATATATTAATTTTTAAATTTAAAACGAATGAACCAAATTTACTTCAAAACCAAGTATTTGTTTGTTTTACTGGGTCTCTTTGCCTGTTCCGTGGGAATGGCGCAGTCACCTTTACCAAACAAAAAAACGGGTAATGCGAAAACGGAACTTGAAGAACCAGTCGCAAAACAAACAAAAGATCAAGTTTATAATAAAACCAATGATCCAAATTTTAGTAATGATCCTTATGGGCTTTTAACGCAAAAAGAAGAAAAGAGAACAGGAAAAGAACTTTCTGAAGCAGAAAGTAAAGCAGTGCTGAAACAGTCACAACAAAGTGAAAAGTTATTTACACAAAAAGTAACGAATACAACTGCGAAAACAAACGCACAAGATTCGGTTAGTACAAAAGTGAGATCTTTTGCAAAATCTTCCGCTTTGACGGCAAAAAATATTTTTGAAGTTAAAAAAGGAGAATTTGATTTAGCTGCAACTGATAAAATGCAATTAAAATCAATCTCTGATAATAATGGCAGAACCGTAGCAACTTATCAGCAATTGCACAATTCTGTTCCGGTTGAAGGAGCGATTTATAAGGTTAGAGAAAATAAAACCAAGATCGATGCATTTGGTTCTACTGCTAAGAAATTAACAGTAAGCAGCAACTATAAAATAAATGCAGCTACAGCTTTAGAAAATGCACTAAGAACTGTAAATGCGAAACAATATATTTGGGAAAGTAAAAAACTTGGTGCTGCCCTTAATAAAAATATAAGCACGAAACCGCAAGGTGAATTGGTTTATGTTGGACCTAATTTTGCTGCAGAATTAAAGGATTACTATTTGGCTTGGAAATTTGATATCTACGCAACTAATCCACAATCAAGCCAAACGATTTATGTCGATGCCAATACTGGAAAAGTAATTTTGACTATCAATTTAAGTAGAGATTCAAGCTTTACAGGTCAAAGTATTGGTAAGGGTAAATCACGTTATTCGGGCGAAGTAGAATTCAACACGAAGCAATATGCTGATGGATTCAGATTGGAAGCTTTGCAAGGAAAATACAATGTGCCAATTTATACCTGGAATATGAATCACGCTGATCAGGCTGCTGATGAGGTGATTACAGAATTTATCGATGAAGATAATATCTGGAATGAATTGCATAACAAGAATAATGATGAGGTTGCTTTGGATATTCATTGGGGTATGCAAAGAACAATTGACTATTATGAGGAAAAATTTAACCGAAATAGTGTCGATAACAAAGGGATGCAAATTATTGGTCTTGCGCATTTAGGGACAAATGTTGAAAATGCTTCATGGACCGGTGGATGGGCACAATTTGGAGACGGTTATGACACTCCTTATGTTGGTTTAGGAATTACGGCACACGAGTTAACGCACGCTGTAACACAATTTTCTGCCGGATTAATCTACCGTGGAGAATCTGGTGCAATGAATGAATCTTTCAGTGATATCTTTGGTATATCTGTTGAGCTGTATGTTGGAAAAGACAAAAAAGAAGACATCTGGATGCTGGGTAACGAATTGTATACCCACGGAAGTATGAGAAGCATGTCTAATCCAAAAGCTGCGGGTCAGCCTGACACTTATGGAGGAGTAAACTGGGTAAATCCATTAGCAACTAGTTACGACAATGGAGGTGTACACTTTAATAGCGGAATCACAAATTACTGGTTCTATCTTTTAAATGAAGGTGGGCAAGGTGTCAATGACCTTAAAAATAGTTATGATGTTAAAGCTATTGGCCTTGCCAAAGCTGAGAAAATAGCCTATATCACTCTTACAGAATATTTATCGCCTTCATCAAACTTTAGCGATATGCGTCAGGCAACTTTAATGGCTACAGAAGATCTATACGGATTAAGTTCTGAAGAGTACAAACAAGTAACAAATGCCTGGTATGCTATTGGTGTTGGAGCGCCTTATTTGGATAAACAAATAGCAATTGTTTCAGTTGAAAAACCTGCTATTACTTGTGCTTCTTTAAAAGGAGATGAACCTTTTTATGTTACTATTAAAAACACAGGAACTACTGTAATTAAAGCAAGTACTTTAAATTACAAATTGCGATTAATGACACCTGGTTTTGGTGGTAGATTAAATAGTATTTATACTAACGATGGTACTATTAATTTAACCAAAGATTTGGCGGTAGGCGAAGAAACGATTTTAAAAGTTCAGGACAACATTCCTTATGTTGTAAGTCCGACTACTTTAAATTATGTCGAAGTTAAATTTGATTTTGAACCTATTGCAGCATTTGGTGGACAAAACGGAATTTCCTTTGTGACCAACTTTTTGAATCCTCCTGCGGCAAAAGATTTTGATCTTAAAGTGGCGGGATTAAATCTTCCTGCGTATTCAGGTGCAACATTATCAGCAAGTCATTCGTTAGCGGTTACGATCTCTAATTTGGGTTGTCAGGATATACCTGCGGGATCTCAGTTGAAAATTGGATATCAGGATAAAACTTCCGGAAATCAAACAATATGGAAAGATATTACACTGGATACGGCTTTAAAAGGCAAGTCGGAAATAACAATTCCTTTTGGTACTAATATCGATTTATCTGAAACAGGATTGCATACGTATGAGGCTTTTGTAACGTATAGCGAGGATTTGGTAACAACTAATAATAGTACTATAAATGCTGTTTATAGTGGTGTTGTAAATCAATTTCCTTACAATCAAAATTTTGAAGGAACACCAGGTGGTTGGTATTCAGAGTCTTTGTCTACAAATCAAAAATTTATATGGCAGCCATCTGCTTATTCTTTTAGAGATACTAATTCTAAATATTTATGGGCGACTACACAACTTGGTACGACTGATAGAATGGCTTTAAATGCTGATTTTACATTAGAATCACCAGTATTCGATTTTACCAATGTTGCTTTCCCTTATCTTGAGTTTGATATTATTTCATTGTTTCATAACGGATATGACGGATTAATTCTTGAATATTCTGAAGATAACCAAAACTGGAAAAAAGTTACAGGTATCGATTATCCGACAAGTTTGCATCTTGATGATGAAGGAACTTTAAAAGGACCATGGTTTACCGGAATTAATAACGATTTCAAGAAAAAACCTTTTGGAGTACGTTTAAATGACCTTGCAGGTAAAAAAGTTGCTATTCGTTTCCGTGTTGTTACAGATGATTATAACGACGGATTTTTAGGAGCCTTTCTGGATAATATTCATGTAGATAATGCACCTTATGATTTAGTTCTTGCAGAAGCAAAAGTAGATGCTGGTAGTTGTATTATTGATAATAGTAAAGCAAAAATAACAACTAAGATCATTAATAATTTTGCAACAACTTCTGAGCAAGTTAATGTGACAGTGAAAATTCTGGATAATGCAAATAATGAAGTTTTTTCAAAAACAGATAAAGTAACATTAGCATTTGCTAAATTCAGAGATACTATAACATATTCTATTCCGGATATTAATCTGAAAAATATTGGAGAGAATACAATTACGGTTTCTGTTTTTCCTGATGATGTGACTAAGGATGTTAGACCAGACGATAATTCGTATACATTAAAATATGATAATTGGAATAATGAAGATCTAAAAGTATCGGTACTTCCATATACAATGGATTTTGAAGATGCGACTAAATATAAAGGCTGGAGAACTTCTGAAAATGAAAATAGTTCAGGCTGGAGACATGGAACAATTAAAGAGTTAAGTTCTCCTGGATTCTTCCTGACAGAACATACACAATTTATGGCAAGTAATGATGATCAATGCAATTGTGATGCATCAAACGATATGTTAATTTCTCCTGTGTTTGATTTGACCAATTATAAAGAAGCGCACTTGTCATTTGATGGTTTTGCAGATGTAAAAAGACTTTCAGACGGATATGTAAAGGTGAGCACAGATGGAGGTGCAACCTGGAATACTGTATTTAAAGTGCCTTATGTTAACAATTGGATCGAGTATCATGTAGATTTAAGTGCTTATGCAGGAAAACCGTGTGTTGTTGTTGCTTTTCAGCACGATGATAATGGATTATTTGCCGATGGTTTTGCAGTAGATAATATTAAACTAAAAGAAACAGCTGATTATTTGATGCTGTCTAATTTAAGCGTAGCTCAAACGGTTTATGAAGATGCGCCTTCACATGAATTTTTGGTAACAGCAAAGAATAATTCCTATGGTGATATTGAAAAAGTTAACATCGAATATCAAATTAGTAAAAACGGTGTTGCTGTAGGTGAACCAGTTGTTTTAGAAAGAAAAGGAGAGATATTAGAATATCAGGGACTTGTTTATAGAATAAATGGTATTCCGCAATTAGCAGCCGGGAATTATGAAATTAGCGTAAAATTATTTGCAGACGGACAATCAAGAGAATTGGCAGAAAGTATTAAAGGAACTTTTGAAGTTATTGCAAAAACGCCAAATTTAGATACTGAAACTTTTTCTACTTTAACTGAAGGATCTTTGTTTGGAACAAAAGGATTTGTTTCAGGTCAAAGCGATAGAGATTTTGCGTGGAAAGCAGTTGCTAAACCTGATAATAAATATTTATCTATTCCGGTGAAAGATCATACCGGAGATAGTGCTGCAAAAATGCTTTATCATCCGCTTGAAAATGGTTCTAACTATGGAGAATTAATCTTCCCTATGAATAAGTTAGCCGAAAATGCGACTGCAGTTGAATTTTATTATGCAATGGAAAGTAACACCAACAACTTTTTTGCTGTAGATGTGAAAACTATTGGAGGTGAATGGACAGAAGTATGGAGAGCCACTAAACAAGGAAATTATGTGGATAAAGAATGGCAAAAAGCAACCGCTAATTTAAATAAATATGCAGGAAAATCTGTAATGTTGAGGTTTAGACATTCTTTGGGACAAGGATATTCTTATATGGTAGTAGATGATTTAAAAGTAATCAATCAGCCTGTGTATGACATATCGATGCAAATTTTATCACCAAAAGATATATGTGGCGGAACTGATTTTAAAGTTAAATTGACCAATCAGGGACAACTTGCAATTGCAGCAAATGCAGTTCAGTTAAATTTAGAATATGTAAACACACTTGAAACTATTTCGGAATCTGTTGAAACGGCAATTCCTGTTGGAGAAAGTATTGAATATATTTTCAAAAAACAGCCAAAACTTGATTTAAGTGGTGATTCGCATGTCTTTAATATTAGTGCCAAATTGGAAAATAATCCAATTCAACAAAACAATGAGATAAAGAATTATATCTATCAGGAAGTTACATCAGATTTTAAAATATTTGATAACTCATCAATTCACGGATACGCAGGTAAAACTTTATACATTGATGCCTTAACTAATTTTAATGCCAAAAAACTTGGAGTTGCTTCATACAAATGGAGTACAGGTGAAGTTTCTCACGGTATCGAAATAGACAAAGCTGGAGATTATACCGTAACCGTAGTCTTGAGAAACGGATGTACGCTTACAGAAAAAATCACAGCGACATTTGACACTTTTGAATCTGATTTAGAAAGTGGAGCTATTTGTGGTCCTGAAGTTGTTTTAAATCCTGGAAACTACAAATCTTACGAATGGTTTGACGGTTCAACAGAGCCAACTTATACTACAAAAGAAAGTGGTGATTATTTCGTAACGGTTTATAATGAAAACGGAATCGGTAAAACTTTAAGTACAACTATTTCAATTCTTGAAAACAATATTGTACCGGAAATTCAGGTTGTAGGCGAGAAAAAATTAACAGCTTCAGTTGATGCAGCTTCGTACCAATGGTTTTTGAATGATAGACCTATTCCAAATGCAACTCAAAAATCGATTATTGCAATTTGGGAAGGAAGTTATAGTCTTCAAATAACTAATGATAACGGTTGTAACAGAATTTCGACGCCATTTGATTCAAAAGGTATGTTGCTTGGAAAAATTACAAATGCTTTTAGAGTATTCCCTAATCCGGCGGTTGATAATGTAAACATCTTTTTAGCTGAAAAAATTGAAGGAGCAACAGAAATCAAAATGTACGCTATGGATGGAAAAGCGGTATGGAATAAAACTTATACAAGTGTTCCGTCAACTATAAATCTAAGCGGATTAACTCCTGGAATTTATGTGTTAGAATGTGTTGTAAAAGATAAAAAATATACAGCCAAGGTTATTAAAAAATAGCAAACTACAGATAGAAAAAGGTAACTCTCCTTTGTGGGAGTTACCATTCTTAAAACAAATTATATACATATGAAAAAATCAATGCTCATTATATGCACACTATTTTTTGGTGTGACTGTTATGGCTCAAACCCAAAAAATTAAACTAGGTGTAAAAGCAGGTTTAAATTTAGCAAGCCTTAATTTTGATGAAAGCGAACTAAACTCATCAAGCAAAACGGGATTCACGGCAGGGTTTATGGTCGAAATTCCAATGGCTAAAAGCTTTTCGCTTCAACCGGAATTGTTATACAGTCAGCAAGGATCAAAAACTTCTTTTTCTGATAAAGACGTAACCAATTCGCATTATAAAAGTACAATAGACCTGAATTATCTGAACATTCCTGTAATGCTAAAATATTATGTATTCGAAGGATTAAGCATACAAGCAGGACCTCAAATAGGAATACTTTTAAAGGCAAATAATAAATATCAGGATAATTTTTTAGGATATGAAAATCACGAAAGTTTCAATCTGAAAGATTATTCAACAGGTATCGATACTTCTGTAAATTTTGGATTGGGTTATCAATTTAAAGATAAATTCTATGCAGACGCAAGATATAACATTTCGTATTCGAATGCTTTCAAAGAAGGAGATGCAAATCACTTCATTAATAATGATATGAAAAACCGAGTATTTCAAATAACAATTGGTTACTTTTTTAAATAGAATGAATTAGTTTTTTATGTTTCCAAAGCTATTTAGAGAAAATAGAACTCTCTGGTTTTGACTTGTAGAGGTTATAGAAACGTATTTTTATTAAAGTAAAAAAGCCTGTAGATATTTTATTTACGGGCTTTTTTTTTGTGGAATTTAGAAATCATAATTGAATATTTAATTACAATATCAATAATAAGTTTTGAAAATCCTGAATGAAGAGTGTTGTTGTAAACTTGATGAGGTTTTTATATAGAACGCTTAAAGCGAAAGTTGTTCGTAATTTTACAATTTCCTGCTTTTCAGAATTACTTCCTTTGTTTGTATAAAAAAACAAATACAATGAAAAAAGGAATTATTCTAAACGGATTATTGATGCTTACCTTTTGGTGTAATGCTCAAACTGAAACTCCTGCATTAAAGTCTGCAAGAAAGGCAATAGAAGCCAGTAATGAGATTTATGCAGATCTTGCTAACAAAAACGACGGATCTATTCTCACCAGATATACCGATGATGCCTGTTTGTTTCCGCCTAATGGAGAACCCGTATGTGGAGGTGCTCAAATGCTCGCATTCTTTAAAGGCGGACCCAAAGTGTATGTTAAGTTTATGATTCAGCATTTGTATGGAGATGGTAAAACTTCTGTAACAGAGGAAAGTTTTTATGAAATGACTGATATGGATGGTAAAAAACTAGACGACGGAAAAGTGATTGTCATTTGGAAAAACACTAAAAACGGATGGAAGATGCATCGCGACATGTTTAGCAGCAATCATCCGGCGAAGTAAATCTAGAAACCAATGTTAACAGCTTGCTGAAAATCGGTATCATTTTTAAGTAGTGAATTTCTGGAAACAGAAGGAGTAATGCCTGTAAACTTTCTGAACTCTTTAATAAAATGAGCCTGATCATAATACCCGCAGTCGTAAGCAATCTCAGTCAACGATTGCGAGGTATTAAGCACCAGTTGCAAGCTTTTATTAAATCGCATTACCGAAGTAAAAGCTGCAGGACTGATACCAATATTTGAGAGATAAAGCTTTTGAATATATCTTTCTGATAACCCTGAATGTTTCGCCAGAGCAGGTAAATCCAATTGCTGATCATTAAATAAAAGCTGTTGATTAATAGCCTGAACGATTGATACTTTCTTTAATCGAGCTTCATTTTTTTTCAATTGCTGAAGAAAATGAGTTTCTAAGATATTAATTTTAGAAGCGAGTTCATTTGTTTCCATAATCCGAAAATACAATTCCCTATTTTCGCTCAATGCAACATCGTACATATCGGTTGCATAGTTCGTAAATTCAGATAAAGGATCAGAAAAAAACAATGCACTTGCATACGGATAAATTCTCGCTATAAGTACCGAAGTGCCTTGCGCAACAGTAAGTCGGGTAGGAAGAGTAAGATGCCCCAGCAATTCTATCGCCGGTGTGTCTTTTCGTTTGCCATTGATAATAGTTGCGGCAGCACCTTCGGAAATATTGACAATAAAATCTACATATCCACTTGGATAAAAAACTTCGTTATTAAGATGTTTGTTAATCGTAACAACGGTATAATTCTTTATATATGGCGCTAAAACAGCGGAAGGTAAAATCTCCATAAAATTATTTTTTGCCGTAATTCGAAATTAATCTATTGATTAATAGCTTGTTCGAAATTAGAAAAAAATGTAATAGGAAATAATGTATAAAATAAAAAAATCGCAATTACCTAAAAATATGGTGATTGCGATTTTTTTTGTGGAGTCGCCGGGAATCGAACCCGGGTCCAAACAAGCAACTAAAGAGCTTTCTACGCGTTTATTTCCTGATTGAATTTTCGATGTTGAGCTAGGTCAGGAACAACCACTCAACACTTATCTTCTTAATTTCGAAATCCACCCGAAGCTCATGGAAATCTAGGTCTATTTTTACGGTTCCCCTGTACTGACCGCCACAAACCAAGGCTTTCAAGGAGAATCCAGCTTCCCTATCTTATAGGGACGTGGCTAATCTTACTATAATTCAGATTATGCAGCTAAAGCGTAGTTATTTTCGCCGTGTAAAATTGTAAGATCTTATATTTACGAGCAAGGTCTCAATGCTCGACGTGCTTACTTTTCAATTCGACTTGCTGTCAAAACCAGTCGACCCCAAAAATGAGTTTGCAAATTTATACTATTTGAAGTTACTTTGGTAATAAAATTTACAGAAAAATAATATTATTCTTCGTCTTTAAAATTAAAAGGATAATCACCAAAAATAGGAGCCAGTTTACGAACAGCATAAGTGTTTCTGGTCATCTTGTTAGATAATGCAATAATGGTCACATGCTCTTTCATCAAAGGAATATAAGATGAGGTATTTCCATGCCACCATCCATTGTGGAAATAATAATTTTGTCCGGTTTCCCAATTAATCATTCTAATTCCTAAACCGTAATTTTTCGTTCCTTTTCGTTCATTGCTGTTACCAGTATAAACTTCTTTTAATAAAGCCGGTTTCAAAAAGTCAGGTGAATTTCTGGCTCTGTCAAATTTCAAAAGATCTCTAACGGTAGAGAAAATGTTTTTGTCTCCGTAAACATTGTCCAGATAATCAAAACCAATTTCTGCACCATTACCTTTATAAGAAGGTACAATTGTTTTACGATCTTTATCATCGTCAAAAACATAAGTATTTGTCATTCCCAAAGGTTTGAAAATCATTTGAGACATTGCTTCCTTATATTTTAAACCCGTAATTTTTTCAATTATAAGTGCCAGCATTGCATAATTAGTATTGCAATAACCAAAACGTGTTCCTGTTTTTGATTCTAATCCAATATTTTTTGTGGCTAGAATGTCTAAAATATCTTGATTGGTAAGCTGATTATGTCTGTCCCAAACCGATTTATCATGATCTGTGAAATAAGCATAATTACGCATTCCGCTACGGTGACTTAACAACATTCTAACGGTACAATCTTCGTACGGAAACGTTTTTAAAATCGTATTTACCTTTTGATCCAAATCAATTTTGCCGGCATTAACCAATTTTAAAACCGCTGTTGCAGTAAGAACTTTACTTACAGAAGCAATTTGAACAGGTGTATTGGCGGTTATTTTAGTTCCTTCATTTTTGTTTGCATAACCATTATAGCGTTCAAAAATAATTTGACCATTTCTGGCAACCAAAAAACTTCCGTTCATACTATTGTTTGGCCAGTTCTTGTTGTAAAAGTGATTTATTCTTCCGGCTACTGAATTTATATAGGCTTGTGAAATTCGTTTTTCAGGACCTAAAGGCTTCATTTTTGGTAAGGTATCTTCTATTGTTGAAGCTTTGTCAACACTCGTTTTTTTATCTTTTCCACACGAACTTAAAACTAAAATTAGAATAAGTATTTGTGGTATATTTGTTCTCTTAAGGAAATTCATTTGCATCATTCTTGAAAAACAAATATATCGAATTCAATATTTATGTTTTGATATTTTTAGTTAGCCAAAAAGCAGTTTTTAACATAATATTAACTTGATTTTTATTTAGTCGATTGTTATTCAGCTTTTAACGGTTTTTAAAGATTCTAAATTGTATTTTGACAACAAAACTTTAACTGAAATTGTTATATTTGAAACAAATTAGATGCAAAAAGTTATATTAATAATTACTTCAAACCTATTTAAATGAAATTTGGAATCATAAAAGAAAGAAAAAGCCCACCAGATCGCCGTGTTGTTTTTGCTCCGGGTGAATTGGCAAAACTCAAACAAACGTATCACGATGCTGTTGTTGAGGTAGAAAGTTCAGATATCAGAATTTTTTCAGACCTTCAGTATAAAAGTATGGGCATTACCGTTACAGAAGATGTTTCTGGTTGTGATGTTTTATTTGGTGTAAAAGAAGTTCCTGTAGAAAATTTAATTCCAAATAAAGCTTATTTTTTCTTTTCTCATACCATCAAAAAGCAACCTTACAATAGAAAATTATTACAAGCTATTTTAGAGAAGAATATCGATTTGTATGATCATGAAACTATTGTTGATGCAGAAAATCGACGTTTAATTGGTTTTGGAAAATATGCCGGAATGGTTGGTGTTTACAACGGAATCCGTGCTTTTGGGATAAAATTTGAATTGTTCAAATTACCAAAAGCGGAAACTCTTGCAGGCAAAGACGATTTAATTAAGCATTTGAAGCGTATTACAATGCCAGCTTTGAAGTTTGTAATCACTGGAACTGGAAAGGTTGGGAGCGGAGCCAAAGAAATTCTGGATGCCATTAAAATAAAAGAAATAACAGTTGAGAATTATCTAACTAAAAATTATACACAAGCTGTTTATGTTCAGTTGGATGTTTTAGAATATAATAAACGTATCGACGGTGAGGTTTTAGATTTTAATGATTTTATTGCACATCCGGAAGCTTATGTTTCTGATTTCGAAAAATTTACTAAAGTCACAGATATTTATTTTGCAGGTCATTTTTATGCAAGTGGAGCTCCAATGATTTTGACAAAAGAAATGCTAAATGCCAATGATTGCAAACTTAAAGTTGTAGCTGATATTTCATGCGATGTAAACGGACCAATTGCCTGTACTTTGCGTTCTTCGACAATTGCAGAACCTTTATATGGCTATTTTCCTTTGGAAGATAGAGAAGTAGATGTTTTTCATCCTGCAGCGGTTGTCGTAATGGCGGTTGATAATTTGCCATGCGAAATCCCAAAAGATGCAAGTGAAGGTTTTGGAGAGCAATTCATGGAACACGTAATTCCTGCTTTCTTTAATAATGATAAAGACGGAATCCTAAAACGCGCAAAAATAACCGAAAACGGAAAGTTAACTCCAAGATTTGCTTATTTGCAAGATTATGTAGACGGTAAATAATTATGAATTATGAATTATAAATTGTGAATGTTTTGCAATCTTAATTGAGGATTATGTTTTATAAAAAAGAGCTTTCTAAAAAATTTAGAAAGCTCTTTTTTTTTGTGCTAGTGCATAATGGTAAACTATAATTAAGGCTTTAAAATAATTTATAATTCATAATTCACAATTATTTTAAACCATTTCCTCCGGTTTTACCCACGCGTCAAAATCTTCGGGAGTTACATAACCCAAACGAACGGCTTCGTCTTTTAGAGTAGTTCCGTTTTTGTGAGCTGTTTGTGCAATTTCGGCGGCTTTATAATAACCGATTTTTGTATTTAAAGCGGTAACTAACATTAACGAATTGTCTACAAGTTCTTTTATTCGTTTGTAGTTTGGTTCGATTCCTTGTGCGCAATGTTCGTCGAAGGAAATACAAGCATCGCCCAAAAGTCTTGCAGATTGTAAAAAGTTTGCTGCCATTACAGGTTTGAAGACATTTAGTTCATAATGTCCTTGCATTCCGCCAACGGCAATTGCCATATCGTTTCCTATTACTTGTGCACAAACCATTGTTAAGGCTTCGCATTGTGTTGGGTTTACTTTTCCGGGCATGATTGATGATCCAGGTTCGTTTTCCGGAATATGGATTTCGCCAATTCCTGAACGCGGTCCAGAAGCTAACATTCTAACATCATTTGCAATTTTATTCAAAGAAACTGCCAGTTGTTTCAAAGCGCCGTGTGTTTCTACAATTGCATCGTGAGCAGCCAAAGCTTCAAATTTATTCTCGGCTGTGATGAAAGGATGATTCGTGAATTTCGCAATGTACTCAGCAACTTTTACATCGTATCCTTTTGGAGTATTCAATCCGGTTCCTACTGCGGTTCCGCCCAAAGCAATTTCTGATAAGTGAGCTAAAGTATTTTTAAGCGCTTTTAATCCGAATGATAATTGAGCGGCATATCCTGAGATTTCCTGTCCTAATGTTAATGGTGTTGCATCCATAAGATGTGTACGTCCAATTTTGACAACATCTTTAAATTCTGCTGCTTTTTTAACTAAAGTCGTGTGTAATTTTTCGACACCGGGAATTGTGGTTTCAACAATCATTTTGTAAGCTGCAATATGCATTCCGGTTGGGAAAGTGTCGTTTGATGATTGTGATTTGTTAACATCATCGTTGGCTTTGATAAATTGTTCGCCTTCGCCAATATTAAATCCTTTTAGAACTTGTGCACGATTGGCAATAACTTCATTAACGTTCATGTTACTTTGTGTTCCTGAACCGGTTTGCCAGATTACAAGCGGAAATTCGTCGTTTAATTGTCCGGCAAGAATTTCGTCGCAAACGGCTGCGATCGCATCACGTTTTTCGATTGGTAAAACGCCTAAATCATAGTTTGCATAAGCGGCAGCTTTTTTAAGATAAGCAAAGCCTTCAATGATTTCGTGTGGCATTGATGCCGATGGTCCGATTTTGAAATTATTTCGGGAACGTTCTGTTTGTGCTCCCCAATATTTATCGGCTGGAACCTGAACTTCTCCCATCGTATCTTTCTCTATTCTGTATTTCATGTTGTTATTTGTAAAAGGTTATATGTGATTTGTAAAATGTTGCGGTGAATGGGACGCGGATGACGCTGATTTACTTCGTAAAGACGCGGATAAAAACTGATCTTTTTCTTTTATGATTGAAAGTTCTTATGAAAATGAATTTTTAGCCCCGATAGAAGTGAAAATCCTTTTTTGTTTTTTCTTTAAAAACATAAAAGATTGTAGCGGATAGCGGGAAACAGCTCCTGAAAACATTCATATTCTTCTAATTTAGATAGTTAAATAATTATCGGAAAAAATCCTTATTTAAAATGAGTTTAAATATACGGATTATTGTGATTTTATAAAAATTGATTTGGATTTTATTGCTAACGAAAAATATAAAACTTACATTTGTCCTTACATTCAAAAATTCCGGAAAACATGTTTGAATTTTCACAGTACTTAGGCTTTTTACTTTTCTTGACCATACTAACTATAGGGTTTTGGTTGATGTTTTTCTTAGTTGGTTTCGTATCTTATTGGGTTACGGGAGCAAGCTGGGAAATGTTCAAAGAGAAAAGAGCAAAAAAGAGACAAGAAGAGCAATCAATTTAATTTTAAATTGACTTCAATAAGAAAGGACCCGTTTATACGAGTCCTTTTTTTTGTTTAATGAATTTCTATAGCGAGACGGAAAACCTTAATGCTGATAAAATAAAGGGATAAATTTTACCGCAAAGTACGCAAGGTTTTGTCTTATTATTATAAACGCAAAGTTCGCAAAGCTTTATCAATTACAGCTTTGCGAACTTTGCGTTTGTATAAAATCTTATAAATAAAAAACCTTGCGTACTTTGCGGTTAAATTTACGTTTAGTTTTTAACTTATATTATCCCGGATAATCTCCTCCGCCATCATTTCCATCATTTTTAGGTGCTGCATTTTTATCTCGATCGCTTTTGGCTTTGTTAAAACGATAGGTAAACGATAAATTGAATTGACGTCTACGGAATTGCATTTCGCTATAAGCGTTTTGGCTTTCGTGTGTCACATCGTTTTCAAGATAAGTGTAAGACTTCATAATTCTTGAGTTGAAAATATCGCTAATATTGAAGGCTATCGTTGCTTTGTCTTTTAGAACATCTTTGCTAAACGCCGTATTCATACCAAACTGACCTAAGTTTTTACCTTGAGCTGTTTTTTGTTCACCATTATAAGTACCGCTTAATTGCCAGTCTATTTTGTACGGTAATGTTAATTTTGAGTTGATTCTGGCAAACCAAGTATTAGCTTGATTGTCTAGATTTTGTACAACTGTATTTCCGTTAAAATCGATATATGTGTTATCTCCGGTAGTTTTTACGTTGTAAAAGTTGAAGTTACTGTTGATTCTCCATATTTTGAATGGTGTGTAATTCAGCGTAAACTCAAAACCAAATTTTTGCTCTTTTCCTAAGTTAATAGGTCGGCTTAAAATAACCGGAATTCCATCTACTGGTTGACCCGGTGTAGGAGTTATGACCTGACCATCAGGAGTTACAACTTTACCTGTAGGAGTTCTCACGAAACTGAAAACGTCTTTTGTGTTTTCGAAATATGCTGAGGTATTAAAAGTTAATTTATCCCAACGTTTGATGTATCCAATATCGAATTTATCTGTCAAAGATGGATCTAAGTCCGGATTCCCCTGAAAGATATTTACGTTACTTGAGTAATTCGTCGCAGGATTCATGAAACGTCCTCTAGGTCTTGTCAAACGCTTGCTGTAACTTGCTGTGAAGTTGCTTTTATCTGAAATTTCGTAACTAACAAATGCACTTGGAAATAAATTGTTGTATTTTTTACTGTTGAAATTGTTAGTATCAAGTAAATTAACCTGAATATTGGTATCTTCCCAACGCAATCCAAATAAATAAGAGAACTTATTTACTTTGAAACCGTATTGCGTATAAATTGCGTTTATGTTTTCCTTGTATTCTAAAGTATTTGAAAGATCCGGATCTGGTTTACCGTCAATGCCGGTTATTATATATTCGTTGTTCAGGTCGCCAAAACTTCCTTTGTATCCGGCTTCAAACTGACTTCCTTCGCCTAATGGCAATACATAATCTGCTTGTAATTGTATTTGTTTCTGAACCTGATCATTCAATGAAGTATTGAAATTTGGTGATGCTGTAATGGTGCTATTACTATCGTCTGTATTTCTTGAAATCGATAAATCGGCAGTAAGTTTGTGTCCTTTATCGTTGAAGTTCTTGATTAAGTTTGACGTATATTCTACGTTTTCACTTCCGGTAACACCATCATTTAATCGGTATGAATTGCCTGTAAAAGCATGTGCCGCGTCAAAATTACTATAAGTGATATAATCTCTTGTATCGCCGGAATTTTTTTGGTAGTTAATAGCGTTTGTCCAGAATGTATTTGGAGCAACAGTCCATTCTATACCAGCTCTTCCGTTAAATCCGTCAGAAGTTCTTTTAGTATCACGATCTTCGTCAAGATATCCTTTTGGAATTCCGTTTGCATCAAGATATTCAGTGTTTGTTAAACCTGCACCTTCACTTGTTCTACTGTTGTATCCAAGAGTTGTAAAGTAGTTTAGTTTCTCTGTTTTATAATTTAAGTTTCCGCTTAAACCATACGTTTCAGGAAGTCCCGTTGAGGCAATGAAAGTTCCGTTTAAACCTTGATTTTTTCCTTTTTTAAGAATGATATTGATGATTCCTGATCCACCTTCGGCATCGTAACGTGCTGATGGATTGGTAATAACTTCGACTTTGTCAATAGCATCAGCAGGAAGCTGACGTAATGCTTCAGCAACATTGATTGCGTTTGAAGGCCTTCCGTCAATTAAGATTCGGATATTATCACTTCCTCTTAAACTTACGTTTCCTTCTGTATCAACAGAAACCGATGGTACATTGTCCAGAACGTCACTTACAGTTCCACCTTTTACCATCATGTCCTGACCAACATTGTATACTTTTTTGTCTAGTTTTATTTCTACTGTTGATTTTTCGGCACGAACGACAACTTCATTCAATTGTGCGGCATCTTCAGATAGATTTACAACTCCTAAATTAGTATCTCCTGAAATATTTTTTCCTTTGATCTCAGTTGCTTTAAACGAAATAAATTCAACTTTTATATCATAAGTTCCCGGAGCAACAGCAACCTCAAATTCCCCTTTTGGATTTGTGATTCCACCGGCAATAACTTTAGTGTCATTTGGAGCCATTAACGAAATTGTAGCGTATTCAAGCGGTTGCTTGCTTACTTTTTCGAAAACTTGTCCGGTAACTTTTACTTTGTTTTTACCAGCTGGAGGTTGTTGTGCATAGTTGTAAAAACTTGTAAAAAGGAATACAAGTAATACAGCGAATTTGATTTTTTTCATCGTTTTTTGGTGTCTTTTTCTTCTTAGACCGCAAATGTACCTTTTGGTTTAAAGACAAGAATCACAAAAAAATGTTAATATGGCTTTTTATAACTATTCTAAAAAAGAAGCGACATTATCTAAATCTCTTCCAATAATGGCTTTTCCGTCTTTGATTACAATTGGACGTTCTATTAAAATAGGATTGTCAATCATCGCTTGGAGAATTTCGTCGTTTGTCAATTCTTTTCCTTTGTAATTTTCGATCCAGATTTTTTCTTTTATGCGAACTAATTGTATCGGATCCAGATTTAATTTCCCAAGTAAATCTTTTAGTTCATTAAAAGTTGGAGTCTCTGTTAAATAAGGAATAATCTTATATTTTTGATTGGTTTGCTCGATAAATGCCAAACAATTTCTTGATTTTCCGCAACGTGGATTATGGTAAACTTGTATCATTTTATTATATTTAAGGTGTTCTAATTAAGTTAAAGTAAATTTTTGGTACTTTAGCAAGACCAAAAATAAGATTTACTTATTAATTTAAATATCTTTTAATGCTGGATTATTAAAGATATTATTTCTCATTTTTAAAATTTTAAATTTATGTTTTTAGAACAAGGAATTAAGCCTGAAAATGTTTTTTGGAAATATTTGATAGGATCAGTTTTTATTATTACGGCTTCATTCATCGGGCAGATTCCTTTTTCAATAGCGGTTTATTTTGGATATAATGGCAAAGGCGCTTTTCCAACGAATAGTGATGCGGCTTTGAAAATTTTTGAGCCAAATCTAACATTGTTTTTAGTTATGATTTCTTTTGCATTTGCCCTTGCCGGAGTCTGGTTTGTGGTAAAATATGTGCACCATCAAACGCTTTTGTCTATTACTACTTCAAGAAAAAAAATAGATTGGAACCGTATTTTATTTTCATTCCTTTTATGGTCCTTTTTCTCAATTTTAAGTTTCTTGTTTGTTTACTTCAAATCACCTGAGAATTTTGTGTGGAATTTTAAATTAGTTCCATTCTTAATTTTAGTTGTGATTGGATCGATATTGATTCCTATTCAAACCAGTACCGAAGAATATGTTTTTAGAGGTTATTTAATGCAGGGATTCGCAAATTTGGCCCAAAATAGATGGTTTCCACTTATGATGACGTCGCTTATTTTTGGTTCGATGCATTGGTTTAATCCTGAAGTGACCAAAATGGGAAATATTATAATGATCTATTATATAGGAACGGGTTTGTTTTTAGGAATCATCACGCTTATGGATGAAGGAATGGAACTAGCTTTAGGATTTCATGCTGCAAACAATTTGATTGGAGCTTTATTGGTTACATCAGATTGGTCTGTTTTTCAGACAAACTCGATTTTCAAAGATATGTCTGAGCCTTCGGCGGGTTTTGATGTGATTTTGCCAGTTGTAGTAGTTTATCCTATTTTGCTTTTTATTTTTAGTAAAAAATACAACTGGACCAATTGGAAAGAAAGATTAACGGGTAAAATAAATGTTTTACAATCAACAAATTAATATTAAAATGCCAAACTTAACACATAAAAATGTACATAATTATTTCAAGCTAAATGGTTATCATTTAAACGGAAAAGATTTATGTACGGTAGGATATAGTTACATCAAAGAAGGTGATGTTTATGAAAGAGCCATCGGTGAATTTTTGCTGGATTGGTTTGATGATAAAGATTATATCGAAATGACAACTTCCGGAACAACGGGACTTCCTAAATTAGTTCGTTTAGAAAAACAAGCCATGATTCAGTCTGCATTAGCGACGGGAGATTTCTTTGCTTTAGAGCCTGGAAATAAAGCTTTATTGTGCTTGCCGGTTCAGTTTATAGCTGGAAAAATGATGCTGGTTCGAAGCTTGATTTTAGGTTTGGAACTTGATGTTGTTTCGCCTAGTACAGAGCCATTAGTGAATAATTCGACAAAATATGATTTTGTAGCAATGGTGCCTTTGCAAGTTCAAAATTCAATCGAAGGTTTGAAAAATGTAAAGAAACTGATTATTGGTGGTGCCAAAATGGATAGTTCTCTCGAAGAGAAACTTTTGCCATTAAAAACCGAAATCTACGAAACATACGGAATGACCGAAACCATTACACATATTGCTGCCAAAAAAGTAGGCGATAGCGTATTTTCGATTTTACCAAATGTGAAAATTGCTAAAGATAATCGCGATTGTTTAGTAATTACAATTCCGTCTATTTCTGATGAACCAATTGTTACGAATGATCTTGTAGAATTGGTAAATGAGAATCAGTTTATCTTTTTAGGAAGAATCGATAATGTGATTAATAGCGGAGGAGTGAAGCTGATTCCGGAGCAAATCGAAGCAAAGCTAACGGGGAAAATAGACGCCAGATTTTTTGTAACCGGAATTCCAGATACTATTTTAGGCGAAAAATTAATTCTGGTTATAGAAGGTGAAAAACAAGAATTTGCATCTGACTTTTTTGATGTTCTTGGGAAATTTGAAAAACCAAAAAAAATTGTTTTTGTTCCAAAGTTTAAAGAGAATGAAAACGGGAAGTTATTGCGTAAACCTAGCTTGGTGTAGTTTTTTACCATATAAGTGATGTAAGTTCATTTAGAAAGCTGTTTTTGTATTGTTTCGAAGTTCAATATTTTTTAGAAAATAAAATCAATATCGTAAAACTCTTATGTTTAAACGCAATCTTGTCATTTCGAGGAACGAGAAATCTTCGCAAGTAACTCCGCAACGAGAATCCAATCTTTGTCGAGCTTCTCGCGGAGATTTCTCGTTCCTCGAAATGACAAAATCTTTGCTCCCGAAGCTTCGGGTTTGAGTCTTTTCGAGAGATTTGTTTGCTATAGCATTATAGATCTTTCCATGACTTAATGATATTGCCTGTAGGGATTATAAATGCCACAAACTTTAAATGAACTTATATCACTTATATGGTGAGGAGTAAAAATAAAAAAGCCTTTAGATTTAATTTTCTAAAGGCTTTCTTTTTATTTTGATGTGTCTGAATTATTCTGCAATCACAGCATTTTTGCGTTCTAACAATGCCATATAGAATCCGTCGAAACCAGATTCAGAAGCTAGAATCTTACGATCTTTAATAAAAGTAAATTGCTTTCCGATTTCTGTTTTTAAGAACTTTTCTACTTGCTCTTGGTTTTCAGATGGTAAAACCGAACAAGTTGCATAAACCAGTTTTCCACCTGGTTTTACAATTTTAGAATAGCTTTCTAAAACTTCAGCTTGTACTTTACGAATGTTATCAATAAATTCAGGTTGTAATTTCCATTTTGCATCAGGATTTCTTTTAAGAACTCCTAAACCACTACAAGGCGCATCGATTAAAACACGATCAGCTTTCTCGTGTAGTTTTTTGATCACTTTTGTGGTATCGATAATACGATATTCAATATTAAAAGCGCCATTCCTTTTTGCTCTTAATTTCAATTGTTTCAGTTTGCTTTCGTATAAATCCATTGCGATCAATTGTCCTTTGTTTTCCATCAAAGAGGCAATATGCAATGTTTTTCCTCCAGCTCCGGCGCAAGTATCAACAACACGCATTCCTGGTTTTACATCAAGAAAACCGGCAACCAATTGTGAGTTTGCATCCTGCACTTCAAAAAGTCCTTGTTTAAAAGCATCAGTTAAAAACACGTTTGCTCTTTCTTTTAAAACTAAAGCTTCAGGTTGATCTTTTAAATATTCTGTTTCAATATTCAAATCCATCAACGTGTTTCTCAAACTTTCTTTAGTTCCTTTAAGAGTATTTGTTCTTAAAATAACTTTAGCAGGTTGGTTTTGAGCCGCAATTTCTGTCGACCAAACTTTTTCTCCTAATTCTTTTACACCCAATTCATCCATCCAATCCGGAATAGATTCTTTAAGTGCTCTGACTTTTGAAAGTTCGTCAAAACGTCCTTTAATTTTTCTTTCAGGAGTTCCTTCTAATTGTCTCCAATCAGGAATTGGATATCCTCTTAAAACTGCCCAAACAGCAAACATTCTCCATAAATTATCTCTATCGAAAGGTTCTTTTACTTCGGCAATTTCTGCATATAATCGTTTCCAACGAACAATTTCGTATATCGTTTCAGCAACAAACTTCCTGTCAGAACTTCCCCAACGTTTGTCTTTTTTTAAGGCTCTAGCTACCACTTTATCTGCATATTCTCCTTCATTGAAAATTGCATTTAAAGAATCGATGGTAGTATAAACTAAATTTCTGTGTAATCTCATTTTAATTATTTGAGTTGCAAAGGTACTATTAATTGATTGAAAGTTAAATTTTTAATTTTGATTGTTGTTTTAACTTTCTTTAAAAAGAAAAAAAAACACTCTAATAAGTTTAAAAGAGTGTTTTTTGAATGTATTTGTAAATGCTTTATTTTATAATTCTGGTCAATCCGATATTTTCCGGAGCGTGAAGCACCATTGGGAATTTCTCTATTTTAACAGAACTACTATCTAAACCAAAAGCTCTTTCTTCAGATAAACTCAGTTTCTTGATAAAGAAGTAAGAGTTCATGATAATATTTTCGTGCCATCTTAAATCGTTATCATTTGATAAGAATTTCTCAGACAATACAAATTTGAAATCGCCAATAATGTTGTTTTTGTTCAAAGATTCGTAACGGCTTGTAATATCTACTTCGCCACGTTTTACCATATCTCGGATTACTTCTCTAAACATCAAATTGATTTTTGTAGGTTCTCTGAATCCTAAGTTAAAATCGATTCTGTAGATATCGTCTTTTGCAATTTCAGTAACTTTATATTGTGTTTTATAAGGTTCTGTAAGAATGTTTACGTGTACAAACCAGTAAATATCAGCTCTTTTTGGACGTTTTTGTAAAATTGAGTAAATTACTTTTTCCTCCAGTTCATCAACACGGTTTGCATTAGTCATATAAACCAAATGCGTTGCGTATTTCGGGATAGATAAGTCTTCGCTTAACTCCATTAATACTTTTTTATAATCGTCAATTTTGATGATTTTAGTATAGCTTTTGTTGATTTTCTTAGCTAAATACCAAATCGTCATAATCGAAATCAAAAGTATTGCAATGATTAATGTTACGTAACCACCTTCGGCAAACTTTGTGATATTTGCAAACAAGAAACTGAACTCAATCAATAAATAAATTGTGATAAGCGGAACCATTAAATACAGTTTTACTCTTTTCATTATTAGATAATAATTAAGTAAAATCGTAGTCATGATCATACACAAAATGATTGCAAGACCATATGCGTGCTCCATATTTCCTGATTTCTGAAAGTGTAAAACGATTCCAACACAACCAAAGAATAATAACCAGTTAATTGACGGAATATATAATTGTCCTTTTACTTCAGTAGGATATTTGATTTTTACTTTCGGCCAGAAATTCAAACGCATTGCTTCGTTGATCAAAGTAAATGATCCACTGATAAGCGCTTGAGAGGCAATTACAGCAGCAAGAGTTGCAACTACAATTCCAAATGGTAAAAACCAATGTGGCATAATCAGGTAAAATGGATTCCCGTTTTCTCCGCCTAATTGTTGCAAAGTGCTTCCTTCATGATGAATTAAATAGGCTGCCTGACCAAAGTAGTTTAATACTAAAGTAGTTTTTACAAAAATCCAGCTAATTCTAATGTTTTTTCTTCCGCAGTGTCCCATGTCTGAGTACAAAGCTTCGGCTCCTGTTGTACATAAAAATACAAAACCAAGAACGAAAAATCCATCAGGATGTATCGATAATAAGTGATATGCGTAGTATGGATTAATAGCTTTTACAACCTCAGGATGATTCATGATTTGAATAGCACCCAAAGTTCCCAACATGGCAAACCAGATCAACATCATTGGTGCGAAAAACTTACCAACTAGTTTAGTTCCAAATTGTTGAATTGTAAATAGAATGAATAAAATCCCGATAACAATATAAACAATTGTCTCTGTTTCCATCGTTGGATAGAAAGCTCTAATACCTTCTACAGCAGATGAAATCGAGATGGGCGGCGTTATAATTCCGTCCGCAAGTAAGGCACTTCCTCCAATAATGGCGGGCACAATGAGCCACTGAATCTTTGTTTTTTTAACTAAAGCATAAAGAGCAAAAATCCCACCTTCACCATGATTGTCGGCACTTAAAGTAATAAGTACGTACTTAATTGTAGTTTGCAAAGTCAATGTCCAGAAAACACAAGAAATACCACCTAAAACAATATCGGCATTAATTGCATAATCGCCAAGTATGGCTTTCATTACATATAATGGAGAAGTACCAATATCTCCATAAATAATTCCCAGTGTTATCAATAAACCCCCTATAGACAACTTACTATGTAAGTTTTTATGCGATGCGCTCATGTATGTTTTTATAAAAGACGGTTGCAAATTTACTGTTTTAAAACAAATTAGCATCAATTATAATTAAAAAGATAAAAAAAAGCACAATCGTTAAATTGTGCTTTTGATTTTTATCTGAAAATGCGATTTTAATATTAACCTCTTCTTCCGCCATAGCTTCTGTTGCCTGATCCGCTTTCACGTTGAGGTTGACTGCCTCTTGATTCCTGGCTTGCTCTCGGAGCTTCAGAACGTTGTGTGTTTTGAGGAGCTTGTTGTCTCTGTTGTGGAGCTTGTTGTCTCGGTTCACTTGCTCTGTTATCAGAATAACTTCTTGGAGATTCTGTTCTTTGTGGAGTCGAAACTCTGTTAGTATTTGCGTTGTTTTGAGAATCACCTCTGTTATAACTTCCGTTATTTTGACCGTAATTTCTTCTGTTATTTGTAGTATTTGTATTACCAACTCTTACAGGGTTGCTTACAGTTGCAGAATTATCTCTGTTTGTCGTATTTACACGATTTGTGTTGTAGCTTCTGTCAGAGTTTGTTCTGTCTACTCTTACAGGATTGTTTACAGTTCCAGAGTTGTCTCTGTTTGTTGTGCTTACACGATTTGTGTTGTAACTTCTATCAGAGTTAGTTCTATAGTCTGTATAATTTCTGTTTGGAGTTCTGTTATCTGATGGAGTAGAAACTCTTCCAGAATTAGATCTGTCTGTGTTGTACGTATTTTGAGTTCTGTTATAATCTCTGCTTGCAACACGTCTTTGATCAAGATCATATCTGTTTGTCACATTAGCATGTCTTTGAGAAAAACCATAGTCAGGACGTCTTGTTTCATAACCATAACTACGTCTTGATTGGTATAAAACTGGCGCAACATAACTTCTTCTTGTGCTTACATAATTGTAATGATTATTTACGTTGATACATACATTTATGTTGTTTCTATATCTGTAAATTGGATAAGGTCTCCATGCCGCGTAATAAGTCGGATATACATTCCAGCCCCATGTAGAATAATATGGTCTGTAATTTGTAACCCAAAACGAGCTGTAAATAACTGGAGCAACGCTGTAAACTGGTTCGTAGATATAGTTGTCTCCGTACAAGTAAGTATTACCAACAACCTGAACGCTAACTTTGTTATAATTATCTCTTTCTACATCAATTGTAGCAACGTCTTGATAAACATCGCGATCAAGAACTGCTTGAATAATTACAACGTGTGTTCTGTTTTCTACTGATTCAATAACTCTTAAATAATCAACTTCATTGTCGTCATTTAAGTCAAGATTTGAAATTTGATATTTTGGATCGTTCAAACGTCTTTCAAAATCCTGAAGATTAGCTGATTCTCCAAACATAGAAGCAACCGCTCTTAAATCTAAGTTATCGCTGATATCTGAATTTTTTGCATAAACAGTAGTTTGGCTTTGTGCTTTACAAGAACTGAAACCTATTGCTATAATAGCTATTAAAAGTAATTTCGTTTTCATGGCAAAATCATATTAAGATTGATATTTTGTAGATATCCAATTACTGTGCCAGAAAAAAAAACAAAACTTAAATTATATGTGATAAATAATTGTATTTTAGCAATAAATAAATCTTAACCTATATGAAAAAAGTATTATTGTTTTGTGGCGCTTTTATTTTATTTATGTCTTTTAAAACGTTGAGTGAGAGTGATAAAAGAGTATTTTATAGTGGTTTCACGTCAATACAAATTGATACTTTATTTCAGGATAAAATTAGTATTAGAGCAATATCAATTGATAAAAATAAAATTTGGTACGGAGCTGATAATTCCCGTTTTGGATACTATGATTTAGACAAAAAAGAGAAATTCGAAGAGCATATTTATCGTGATACTTTAAAGTTAGAGTTCAGAAGTATTGCTCAAACTTCAAAAGATATTTTCTTATTAAGTATTGGTAATCCGGCGTTACTTTATTCTGTTTCTAAAAAAACAAATAAAGTGAAATTAGTGTATAAAGAAGTGAATCCTAAAATATTTTACGATAGTATGCAATTCTGGAATGATAAAGAAGGGATCGCAATTGGAGATCCAACCGAAGATACTTTTTCGATTATTGTGACTCGTGACGGAGGAGAAACATGGACTAAAATTTTGTCTGATAAATTACCAACAAATGCAACAGGCGAAGCAGCTTTTGCAGCCAGTAATACAAATATTGTAATACAGGGAGATGATACATGGTTAGTTTCTGGAGGAAAAAAAGCACGTGTTTTTTATTCTCCGGATAAAGCAAAAACATGGAAAGTAGTTGAAACACCAATTGTTCACGGAAAAACAATGACTGGTATTTTTACAGCAGATTTTTACGATTCAAAAAACGGATTTATTGCCGGTGGTGATTATGAATCTCCAAACAAAAAATCAGACAATAAAGCTTTTACTAAAGATGGTGGAAAGACTTGGCAATTAATTGGTCAGGAAATGGGATTTGGTTACGCGTCATGTGTGCAATATGTTCCGGGCGGAAATGGTAAAGAAATTGTTTGTGTGGGATCTGAAGGAATACAATATTCTCAAAATGGTGGACAAAACTGGACACAATTATCTACAGATTCAAAACTTTTTACACTTCGTTTTGTAAATAGAAACCTTGCGATTGCCGCAGGTCATAATAAAGTAGTTAGACTTCGTTTCAAATAGTCTTAAAATAACAAGAACCCTAAATAATAAAGTAAGTATTATTATATAGGGTTCTTGTCGCTGTTGTTTTTTGTAAGCAGGTATTTAATCTTTTCCTGCTTTATCTCGATATTGTTTTAGCAATTTTCGATTAAAATCATCTTCAGATTTTTTTAGCTTCAATATCTTTTTTGCCGAAAGTATCTTTTTTACATCTGAGTTGTATTTAACTCTTAAAAGATATAATTCTTTATCAGTGGCTTCCATTTGAGAAAGTAATGATGCTGCTTCTTTTTCAGAAATCGAATTGATATTGTCATCATCTAATCGTTGTAAAAACGTTTTCATTTTCTGATGTCTCAATTCGAATTGTTTATCGTCATAAGCATTATAAATCGGCCAGAATTTCTCAGCTTCAGTAGAAGTTAATTCTAACTCAGTTGTTAAAAAAGAGACTTTATAAGCCTTAATTTTTTCGCGTTTCTCATCTGTTTTTCCGTTTTGAGCATAAAAAGAAAAGCTTACTAAAAACAGAATTATCGGAAGTATTTTTTTGATTTTCATCTTTTAAGTTTTGTTTTATTCGGAAATTAAATGTTCTATATTTGGACTTGATGATAAAATATCTTCAAGAGTTTCATCTTCTATGGCAACATTTTTATTTAGCTTTTGAATGTCTTTACTATCTAAATTCTGAATCAAATCATATTGATTCAAATTAGATTGATAAGCTAGATAGGTTTCTAAAGTGTCTTCGTCAAGTTCTTTAGAAGTTGCGTTATAATTGTTTACTATCGGAATCATTAAGGCAATAACAATAACGGCGGCGGCAAGAATTGAAAGTACTCTTTTACGTTTGTAAAACGGAATTACTTTTACTTCTTTTTTATCGTCGTTAATCTGTTGTAAAACTTTTGCCGAAAGGTCATCAAAGTAATGATCCGGAGTTTTAAATCCGGTTGGTATTTTCGGTTCGTTTTCTAATTTAAATGCTTTCATAATAACAATAAGATAGATTTTGTTACAAAAGGTTTAATTTGATGTAACATATATTTCAATTTTTTTTACAGCATGATGATAAGAAGCCTTTAAAGCGCCTACTGAAGTTCCTAAAATTTCTGCTATTTCGTCGTATTTTAATTCTTCAAAATACTTCATTTTAAAAACCAATTGTTGCTTTTCCGGCAAGGTAATTATGGCTTTTTGAAGTTTTATTTGAATTTCATCACCATCAAAATAAACATCGGCCTTTAAGTTGTCGATGGTTTTATTTTGTAGCGCTTCAGATGTTATGCCATTTAGTTTTGCCTTTTGATTCAAAAAAGTCAAAGCTTCATTAGTGGCAATTCGATACATCCAGGAAAAAAGTTTGCTTTCTCCTTTAAAGTTTTTTAGATATTGATACACTTTTACAAATGTATTCTGCAACACATCATCAGTATCATCATGATTCAAAACAATGTTTCGAATATGAGAATACAAAGGTTTTTGATATTCAGACAAGAGTTTTTGAAACGCAATATTTTGCGTTTTAGGATCAAGTAACTGTTGTATGAATTCCTTTTCGTCTATCAAACTTTTTGATTTATCAAACTATATAGTATTAGAATGAATTTTAAGCAAAAGGTTTAATTAGACCTGTGTTTTTAAAATTCAGATTCTTCTTCTGGAGTTTTTGCGGCTGGAGTTGCTGCAGGTTTTGGTTTTGCAGGTTCTGTTGTTTGTGGTTTGTAAACCGGAACTTTTGCAACAGGAACTACTTTTGGTTTTGTTGGGAAATAAATTTCGGTCATTAACTTAGAATGACTTTTTACGTCTAATTTACTGATCGTTAAAATTTCAAGATGTGACCAAGATAAATCCGGGAAGATTTTTTCGTTATTGATATAAGCAGTTGTTTTTGCAATTGCTTCATTTGTATGTGAATAGTCTCCCGTTAAAGTTGTTTTTACAGCTTCAAAACCATTTAATTTTCCACCTAAAATATCACTTCCTGAAGTTGTTGTAATTTCTCTGCTTGTTGGTAAACAAATTGAGATTTTTGCCAATCCGGTTGTTGTATCATAAGTATGGTAAATGATAAAAGGTTTTCCGTTTGTTGCTAAACCGTTATTTTTACTGAACTCAATAAGTTTAGGAATTACAACGCGGGCATTTTTATTTACTTTCGAAATTTCACTTGTAAAAGTTTGTTTTATATAAGGAGTTTCAGTTTTCTTAACAACACCATTTACTTTTATAGCATAAGTTTTTGTTTCGAAATCTAAGTTTTTGTCAATGTTTGCAAGGCTTTTTTCGTAAATCGTTCCAATAACTTTATCAGAACCTCCGTTTAAAGCAGTATAAATTTTGAAAAGAAAGCTCATTGTTCCCGTTCCTTTCCAGGTAACTTTTGTTTTTCCGGCAAGAGTATCTTTAAAAGTCCAGTTTACATCAGCTTCAGTTCCGTCGTATTTCATTTTTTGCTGAATACTTTCACCGTCTTTAGTTTTAAGCGTAATTACATTTCCGGCACCATCTGGACTTGCAAAATAAAATGAAGCTCCATTTCCGGATGTTTTATTTGGAAAGGTCATTTTTATCGAAGGATCTTCTACAGACCAAGACTCAAAATCTTCATAATTTCTAAAATCATTTACATAGTTGTACACAGTCGCTTTTGGCGAATTAATCACCTTACTTCTTTCTACAGAAAAAATCCCTTTTTGGGTAGCGACAAAAACAGTGAGAGCAACTAAGCTTAGTAATAATAAAAGAAATAAATATTTTAGAATCTTCATTGTGGTAGATTGTTTGGTGTCGTAAAGTTATAAATTTTATTACTAGTCGCACTAATAGCGCCGCAATAAAAGTACACTTTATAAATTTATTTGATCAAAAAAAGTTTCAAATAAAACGATTTTGAAGAAGTTTAATTGTAATTTTTTGAGATTTATTTTATTTATAAATCTGATATATTATTTAAGGACTATCTTTTGAAAAAGAATTTGATTACAAACAAAATCGCAATAAAAAGCAAGAATACAATTAAGACTTTATAATTTCCTTTGTAGAAAACTTTGTGTAATGCGAGATCTTTTCGATAAGCAAATATCATTACAATTACAAATGCAATAAAAAAACAGAGAGCGAATATTAATTGTCCTTGACTAAACATAGTAAAAAATTATTTTTGACAAATTTAGAGAATTGTATATGATTTGTTGCTAATTTGCCACTTCATTTAATCAATTAAAATCATGAGGAAACAACTTGATGCAGTAACTGAATTTCATACTGCTTTTAAAATAGGTCATAGTCAATCTCCAATTGCTGATTTGGGAGAATCTAAAAAACTGCTTCGTTATAATTTAATGAAAGAAGAAAACGAAGAGTATCTTGAAGCAGTTCAAAATAATGATTTAGTTGAAATTGCTGATGCGCTGGGAGATATGATGTATATTTTGTGCGGAACAATTATTGAACATGGTTTACAAGATAAAATAGAAGCTGTTTTTGACGAGATTCAGCGTAGTAATATGAGTAAACTTGGCGAAGACGGACAACCAATTTATAGAGAAGACGGAAAAGTAATGAAAGGTCCGAATTATTTTAAACCTGATTTTTCGAAATTATTGTAAATAGGATTAACCGCAAAGAACGCTAGGATTTAATTTTTCTTTACGCATAGAAAACACAAAGTTCGCAAAGCTAGATCAATACAAAGCTTTGCGAACTTTGCGTTTAATCTTTGCGCACTTTGCGGTAAAATTAGCTTTGCATTTTATGATATAATATAAATAGAAAACCCGATAACGGTGAAGCTATCGGGTTTGTTTTTATATCAATCTTTTGATTATTGAACTTTTACTGTCCATCCAAAAGTATCTTCAGAAAGTTTGTTTTGAAGACTAGTTAATTTTTCTTTTAAAAGAGCACCATAAGTATTCTCAATTGGAGCCATTTCATAATAAACATCCTGATAAGAGAATCCTTTGATTACGCTGATAACTGCAGCAGTTCCTGCGCCAAAGATTTCTTTTAAAGATCCGTTTTTAGCAGCTTCTACTAATTCTGAAACAATAACTGGGCGAACTTCAACTTTAAGACCTTCTTTTTCTGCCATTTCAATCAAACTTTTTCTGGTAATACCATCCAAAATTCTTTCGCTTGTTGGAGCAGTCAATAAAGTATCGTTAATTCTAAAGAAAACATTCATAGTTCCAGCTTCTTCCAGTTTCGTATGCGTTGCATCATCTGTCCAGATTACTTGTTGGAAACCATCTTTGTTTGCTAAATTAGTTGGGTAAAACTGTGCAGCATAGTTTCCGGCAGCTTTTGCAGCACCAATTCCACCATTTGCAGCTCTACTATAATGTTCAGCAATAATAACTTTTACCTCACCTGAATAATAAGATTTTGCAGGAGAAAGTAAAATCATGAATTTATATTCGTCAGAAGGATTTGCGATAACTCCCGCTCCGGTTGCAATCATAAAAGGACGGATATACATACTCGCTCCGTTTCCTCTTTGAATCCATTCCTGATCAATTTTTAATAATTCGTTCAAACCATCCATAAAAACACTTTCCGGAACTTCTGGCATTGCCATACGAACTGCAGAATTGTTAAAACGTTTGAAGTTTTCATCTGGTCTAAACAACCAAACATCATTATTATCATCCTTATAAGCTTTCATTCCCTCAAAAATAGCTTGCCCGTAATGAAAGACTTTTGAAGAAGGATCCATTAAAATTGGAGCATAAGGCTTAATGACAGGATTTTGCCACTCTCCATTTTTAAAATCACATTCGAATAAATGGTCTGTAAAAACAGCACCAAAGCTTAAGTTTTCAAAGTCTACTTCGCTTATTTTTGACGAAGTCGCTTTTCTGATTTCAATTTTGCTTGCTTGAGTTGTACTCATAATAATGTAAGTTTTTTGTGTAATTTTCATTACAATAGAATGTATCTAAAGCAATGATGTGGTATAAATAGTATTTATTGAATGCAAAATTAAGTAAAAATATATAATTTACTTAGTAAAACTGCATTATTTAGAGCCTTTAACTGAGATTTATTTATCTTATAATAAAGTCAAAAAAAACGTTCGGTTTTATAAAGAATTTATGAAAAAAGTACGGATTTTTAAGGCTTTACGCATTTGTTTTGACTAATTTTGACTCGCAAAATGAGTTGAAATCGTACAAAAATGTACTACAAATTTATAAATAGTGGAAAGAGAGATAATTAAAACGCTGGATGGGTCAACAACAATTCATTTGAAGGAATGGGATGAATGTTATCATTCTAAGCACGGAGCAATTCAGGAAGCAAAACATGTATTTATAAAAAACGGACTTTCATTGTTTGAAAATAATCCAGTTAGTATTCTTGAAATTGGTTTTGGAACAGGTTTGAATGCTTTTATAACTTTTTTGGAGTCTAATGCAAAACAACAGAAAATCGATTATGTTGGAGTAGAAGCGTATCCGGTTGATGCGAATGAAGTTTTGGCAATGAATTATGTTACGGAACTTGACGCATTGGAATTTGAGAACGTTTTTGAAAAAATGCATAAATGCGAATGGAACGAGAAAACCGAAATTAGCACTGATTTTTCGTTAACCAAAAGGAAACAATTTTTTCATGAAATAGACGATTTTGAAATTTTTGATTTGATTTACTTTGATGCCTTCGGATATCGCGTGCAACCGGAGTTGTGGAGTACTGAAATTTTTCAAAAAATGTACAATAGTTTAAAACCAAATGGCGTTTTGGTAACATATGCCGCTCGCGGAGTTGTTAAAAGAAGCATGATTGAAGTTGGATTTACTGTCGAAAAATTAGCAGGGCCTCCGGGGAAACGAGAGATGTTTCGAGCGTTTAAAAAGGTTTAAATGAGTTGTTTAGAATCGTTCTATATTGATTTATGTTTATTAAGAAAACGTATTCGTTGCTAAAGTTTTTAAAAAAATAAGTTAAATTGAATGTATATGAATGATATTTGTTTAAATTTGTTGCGAGTTTAAAAATATAGATAACCCCCGAAAATCTTATTTTATTATGTCAAAAATGATGTTTGATTACACGAAATCAATACTTGAGAGAGTAAGTTTCGATCCGATACTTTTCTGCAAAGAACTAGAGAAAGCTATCAAAACACTGTTACCGTACGAAATGGAACAATTGCAAGAATGGTTATTAAATTTCATTATTGAAAAACCAGAATTAAAACAAAGTTTACTACTAATTAAAGTATAATAAAAAGGAGCCAAATTGGCTCCTTTTTTATTTTTATTTCTTTTGTAGCGGACTAATGATTTGAACGTTCTGAAAAACAATTGCTCCTTTTACAACTCCGGCGATTGTAGATCGTAATGCGTCAATGATTTGCATTTTTAATTCGCTCTTAGGGTAAATTAAACTTACCTCACGAGCAGGTTTTGGTTCCTTAAAGTTACGCAGTTTCAGTTTATCGGACTCTTTTAAGTCTAAGGTGTGCAAGTACGGAAGTAACGTTGTACCCAAACCTTCGTCGGCTAATTTTATAAGGGTTTCAAAGCTTCCACTTTGAATCTGAAAATTAGTCTGATCGATATCAGAACCGTTTTTGCATAAATTCAAAATTCCGTCTCTAAAGCAATGTCCGTCTTGCAAAAGCAAAATTTCGTTGAGGTTTAGATCAGAAACTTCAATTTCTTCCTTATAAAAACTTGCATGATGTTCCGGAATATAAGCTACGAAAGGCTCAAAATACAAAACGATTTCCTTTATTTTTTCGTCTTCAAGAGGCGTTGCAGCAATTGCAGCATCAAGATGACCATTTTTTAGCTTCACAATAATTTCGTCCGTATTCAACTCTTCGATTAAGAGTTTTACTTTCGGATATTTTTTAATGAAATTATTTAAAAACATTGGTAAAAGCGTTGGCATAATCGTTGGAATAATTCCTAAACGAAATTCGCCTCCAATAAAACCTTTTTGTTGTTCTACAATATCTTTGATTCTGTCTGCTTCATTGACAATGTTTTTTGCCTGATTAACAATTTTCTGACCAATATCAGTAAGCTGAATAGGTTTTTTACTTCTGTCGAAGATCAAAATATTGAGTTCTTCTTCAATTTTTTGAATTTGCATACTTAAAGTAGGCTGTGTAACAAAACATTTTTCAGCAGCAAGCGTGAAGTTTTTATGTTCGGCAACGGCTAAGACATATTGTAATTGAGTTATAGTCATTTTGATAGTATTTTTTGATGCAAAAATAAGTAAATATAATTTTTTTTTATTCTATTTTTAAAGAAGTTGTTTTAAATTTGTAGTAAACATATTATAAAACGCATAACTATGAAAACAAATATTTTAGGATTACCTGTAAAAGAGTCTGAATTGTTGGTAAAAGAACTAAATGTATTATTGTCAAACTTTCAGGTTTACTATCAAAATTTAAGAGGAATACATTGGAATATTCGTGGGAAACGTTTTTTTGATTTACATGTAAAATTTGAAGAATTGTACACGGATGCACAATTAAAAATAGATATGATTGCCGAGAGAGTTTTGACAATAGGCGGAACTCCTTTACATACTTTTGAAGATTATATTAAAAACAACAAATTAGCAGTTGGAAAGAATATCTCAAACGACGAAAAAGCAGTTCAGTTAATTGTTCATTCTTTGACTGATTTATTAAAAATCGAAAGAGAAATTCTAAAACAATCAGACGAAATCAACGACGAAGGAACAAATTCTATGATGAGCGACTTCATTGCAGAGCAGGAAAAAACGATCTGGATGATGAACGCTTGGTTAGAAGAAGAGTTGTAATTAATTGTTTATTAGTAAGATATAAACAGAATGAGGGCGTGCCTTCATTCTGTTTTTTTATGATTGTTAAATTTGTATAAAATTTTTGCCCCTCTCGCTTTGATTTTATCAGTTTAACACTATTTTTGCTCCAATGAAATTAATCGCTCGCATATTATTATTCATATTTATTGCTTTCTTAGCAACGCCAACTATTGTTACCGTGCTTAAGAAAAGTAATGATACGTCTATGTTTTTCAGTTTTTCTGAAGAGGAGCATTCACACAAAGAACTTAAGGCAGCCGTTTATCCGGCAATACTTCAACACGAAGTTATAATTCCTGTTTATATTGAAAAAAAGACCATAGTGTCTGAAAATATTGTAAAACTAGACAATATTTCTCCGAGCATTTTTGCTCCACCTCCAAACTTGGCATAATACTTCCGATTATTTTGAACTGAACTGCATTTTTGAATAAATGTGGTCAATCTTTAATGAATAATTTTTTTAGTATTGTGTTATGACAAAAAAAATCAATCTTTTTGCCAACCTTAAATCTGATTTTGCTTCAGGTTTAGTGGTTTTCTTGGTGGCTCTTCCATTGTGTTTAGGTATTGCAATGGCTTCTGGAGCGCCGTTATTTTCTGGAATTATCGCAGGTGTAATTGGTGGTATTGTGGTAGGTTATTTAAGCCAATCACACATCAGTGTATCTGGACCAGCAGCTGGATTAACAGCGATTATTTTGACCGCTATTTCGGATCTTGGTGCTTTTGATGTGTTTTTACTGTCGGTTTTTATTGCAGGACTAATTCAGTTAGCATTAGGGTTTTTAAGAGCCGGAAGTATCTCAAACTATTTTCCAACAAATGTAATCGAAGGAATGTTAGCCGGTATTGGTATCATCATTATCTTAAAACAATTGCCTCATGCTTTTGGTTATGACGCAGATTTTGAAGGAGATCAGGCATTTATACAAAATGACGGAAGTAATTCATTTTCGTTTTTATTCGATGTTTTGAATCACATTCAATTAGGAGCAGTCGTTATATCATTGATTTCACTTGTAATTTTAATTTCATGGGAGAAAGTTCCATTTTTAAAACGATTAAAATTAGTTCCGGGTGCATTAGTAGCTGTTATTGTCGGAATCCTTTTGAACGAATTTTTTGTTTCAACAGGAAGCTCATTGGCAATTGCAAAAGAACATTTGGTTTCTTTGCCAGTTCCAAAATCTTTTGATGAATTTAAATCTATTATAATTACTCCAAACTTTACCGCTATTACAAATCCGCAAGTTTGGGTAGTTGCTATAACAATTGCCATTGTAGCTTCTATAGAAACATTACTTTGTATTGAAGCTTCTGATAGAATGGATGTTCAAAAACGTTATACTGATACAAATGTTGAGCTTAGAGCACAAGGAATTGGTAATATTGTGAGTTCACTTTTAGGTGGTTTACCAATGACATCTGTAGTTGTAAGATCATCTGCTAATAATAACGCTGGAGCGAAATCTAAAATGTCTGCTATTATTCACGGAGTACTTTTGCTAATAAGTGTTTTGGCAATTCCAATGCTTTTAAACAAAATTCCATTGGCAACATTGGCGACTGTATTAATTTTAGTGGGATATAAATTAGCAAAACCAGCGACTTTCTTTCATTTCTGGGAAAAAGGAAAATACCAGTTTGTACCTTTTATTGCAACTTTAGTATTTGTTGTAGCGACAGATTTACTTAAAGGAGTTGCTTTAGGAATTATCATCAGTATCATTTTTGTATTAAGAGGAAACTTAAAAAGAGCATACAGCTTCAAGAAAGAAGAGTATGAAGACGGAGATGTAATTCATATCGACTTGGCTCAGGAAGTTTCATTCTTAAACAAAGCGGCTATCAAATCGACATTGAATGAGATTCCTGAAAACTCAAAAGTAATCATCAATGCACATGATACAGAGTATATTGCGCACGATGTTTTGGATTTAATTCGCGAGTTTAAAGAAACGCGCGCTGTTGACGAAAACATTAAAGTGAAACTAAAAGGATTTAAACAAGCTTACGAGCTTGAAAATTCACCAGACATTGGTAACCACGTTTCTATAGAACATTATTATGATGTTGCAAAAAGAGCTTTGGTTAAAAAAGAGACGGTAAAAGAAAACATTTAAACAAATTAATTTTAATTAAGGTATTTCTTCAGTGTGAGAAGTATTAAAAAATTAGATAACTTTACAGTAAGTTATTTTTGATATGTTTAAACATGTAGAAGTACCATTCAAAAAACAAAAAAATGAGAGAGTTTTATAAGCAGTTATTAGAAAACAACAAACAATGGGTTGAAAAATCATTAGCATTAGACCCAAATTATTTTGCAGATTTAGCCAAAGGTCAAACACCGCCTTTGTTATGGATTGGATGTTCTGACAGCCGTGTTCCTGCAAACGAAATTATTGGTGCTAAGCCAGGTGAAGTTTTTGTACACCGTAATATTGCTAATATGGTCGTGCACTCTGATATGAATATGTTGAGTGTTCTTGATTATGCAGTAAATGTTCTAAAAGTAAAACACGTTATTGTTTGCGGACATTATGGTTGTGGTGGTGTAAAAGCTGCAATGGGTAATATGTCTGTTGGGATTATCGACAACTGGATTCGTCACATTAAAGATGAATACCGTTTGCACGATAAATACCTAAATTCTATTGAAGATGAAACAGAGCGTTTTAATGCTTTTGTTGAAGTCAATGCAAAAGAACAAGTTTACAACTTAGCGAAAACTTCGATTGTACAAGGAGCTTGGAAAAACGGTCAGGATTTAATGCTTCACGGATGGGTTTACGGATTAAATTCTGGTTTTGTAACCGATTTAAATGTAAACATTGCTTCGAATGCTGAATTAGACGAAGTTTACCAACTAAGTAATCTATAAAAAATAAAAAATCGCCTCAAAAGGGCGATTTTTTTTATTCGTTTTCGTCAAGATTTTCATTAAAAGCCGATGGTAACATTGTTGGAATAAACTTTATTAAAATCGGTAATAATAAACTTCCGCCCGGAAGTAAAAATATTGTTAGTGACGGAATCGTTTTGCAAATATCCAAAAGTTGTTTTTTAACTTTTTTCTTTTCCTTAGCATCCAAATCTCTGGTTGTTGAATAAGCTAAGAGAATCATTAATTCTTTGCTTTGCACGATTTCCTTGACCAATCTGTTTTTGTTTCTTATAATCAGTTTTACAACGCTGTGCGTCATTTGATCATAAAAATGTTTTACCGGATTTGAGTAATTAAAATAGGGAATCTTCTTTTTATGAGTAGTAATAAAGTTGTTGGTTGTTTCAACGCTTTTGGCTACAAATTCATCTGAAACTTGCATCATCGATCCTAATGAATACAAAAAGTAGGCTTCTTCATTTTCTACAACGCCATCACTCCATAAAGCCATTCCGGCCATATCAATTAAATAATATTGCTCAAGTTTATTATTGAAATAATCTAATTGTAAAGTTTCTAAAGTGTCAACCGTAACTTTTGAAAACTTAGAATATCGTATTGAAGCTTCAAAAAGTTTGATTAGTAAATCATCATGTTGAGATTTTGCAGTTTTGGTTTTTAATGCCAAAGCTACAATACCAAGAACTGTTTCTTCAATACGTTTCAGGTATTTATCAGGAATTGATCCGTGTTCCAGATATTGTCTGAAAGCCAAAACATCAATAAACAAAAGCGCATTGGTTACTAAATGCGAAAAGTTTTTACTGATAATACTGTCATTCGTCTGAACGCGCTGATCTATTATGTTCTCTAAAGATAGGGAAGGAGTGTCTTTTGGAAGTAAAATTTTGAAAATACTAAATCCCTCAGGATTCATTTCTTTATAAAATTTTAAAACCTCTGTAATAAAATTATTAGGTTCAGAACTTCTTTTTTCAATACAAAAAACACCGTACAAAGTATTTAATAAGGCGACTTTTGAAATCTCGGTTTTAAACCAGCCTTTTATTTCAATTGGAATTTGAGAATCTATAGAAATGATGTGGCCATAAATAAAACCGGTTTCTCTGACTTTATAGTAGAACGAATCTGTAGTCTCAAAAGGAATAGCTTCTGAAAACTTTTGTTCACTAAAAAACTTGTCTATCCAACCTGGAGCTGATGGGTTAATCATTAACTTTAATTTATAGCTGCAAAGCTATATCTTTTTCTTGTTTTGGGGTTAATTTTAAATGAAATAACCACTACATTTTGTGAAAATATAGTGGTTATCGTGTTTTTTATTTGATGATTCCTGCACAAGCAACTCTACCGCCGGCATTTCCAGTTGGTTGTGTTGTAAAATCGTCAGTTCCCTGATGTACGATTAAACCTTTTCCTAAGACATCTTTGGTTGCATCTCCACAACCAATACACCATTCGTCAGTAGTTAAAGTTATAGTTCCGTTTCCTTTTGCATCAGCAGTAAAGTTTCCGATATCTCCTTTATGATATTCAGCTGAACCCCATTTTCCGTGTTTTTTGAAAGTTGGATTCCAGTGTCCACCAGCAGAACTTCCGTCAGCAGCAGTACAATCTGATTTTTCGTGAATGTGAATTGCATGAACTCCCGGTTGTAAACCAGCTACTTTTGCAGTAAAAGTTACTTTTCCGTTTTTCTCTGTAAAAGTTGCAGTTCCGCTAACAGTACTATTACTTTTTGGCTCTAATGCTACAGTTAAAGTTTTGGCATCAGCCGATTTTGTATTGGTTTTACAGCCAATGACTAAGGCAGTAATTATTGCGAAAGAAACAATTATTTTTTTCATATACGAGGCTTTTTGAATTAAAGATTAAGTAAATTTAACATAAAATTCCGACTTTGATTGAAGCTTAGAGTTAAATAAATCTAAAAGTATAAGCCATAATTTAATTACACTTTAAGCCGAAAACCCAAAATTATTATGTAAATTCGTATGGCTTCGAATTTAAAAGCTTGAGAATTAGTGTTTATTGTTTTTTAATTTAATCTGTAGAATTATGATAAAAAATGTTTTAACCTTAGTTTTTTTAGGAGTTATTTTAATGTCTTGCAATGCTTCTAAAACTCAAAAAGAAGATTCGGTTTCTAAACTTGAAGGAACCTGGGAATTAAATTATATCAGCGGACCAAGAATAGCTTTTGATGGTTTATACCCGAATAAGAAGCCAACAATTAATTTTGATGTCAAAGGAAATCGAGTTTCAGGAAATAGCAGTTGTAATAATTTTAATGGAAAACTAAGCGTAACCGGAAACAAAATCGATTTTACACAACCTATGGCAATGACCAAAATGATGTGTATGGACGGACAAGGTGAACAGGTTTTTATGAGTACACTGCAAAAAATCACTTCGTATGATGTTACAGATAATGGTAAAACATTAAATTTTATCTCTGGAGATATTGCAATGATGCGATTTACCAAAAAATAGAATCAGGCTTTTCTAAACTTTATTAAATAAATGTTTCATGAAAACTAAAATAACAGTATTGATGTTGTTTTGCTTTTTTAATATAACTGTTTTTGCTCAGGAAAAGACAAAGAAAGAATTAAAAGCAGAAAGGGAATTACAAAAACAAAAAGCAATTGAAGATCTTATTAATTCTAAGAATTTTGTTTTTGAAGCGCAAAAAGCACAGCCTTTAGGTTCAAGACTGATAAACTTAGATTACAATACTTATTTTTTGAATTTTAATACAACAAAAACAACTTGCGATTTACCATTTTTTGGTCGTGCCTATTATGTGCCTTATGGCGGAGATGGCGGAATGAAGTTTGAAGGCGTACCGGAGAATATTCAGATTGAAAAAAAGAAAAAGAGTTACAACATCAATGCGACCGTAAAAGGTAAGGATGATGTTTATAGTTTGTATTTTTCTGTTTTTCCTGATGGAGGAGCAACGCTTTCTATTAATAGTAATAATAAAGTTGCGATTTCTTACCAAGGAGTTGTTTCAGCTCCTAAAAAAGACGAAAGCAAGAAATAGAATACCTAATCATTGTGTCCCGAATTTCTATTGTTTATGCCGAAAAAGACTCTTTTTATTTTGCCGCAGAAACATCATTTCATGACGATGTTTTTATTCATTACGATAACAGCTTTTAGTCAGGATTTAGAACCCAGAGTTTATGCAAATGTTGCCAAAAACCTGAACGTAATTGCTGTTGGTTATGTTTTTATGGATGGAAATGTATTAACAGATCCTGCATTACCTATAAAGGATTTCACGATTCAGAGTCATAATGTGGCTGCAAATTATATTAGAACTTTTGGGTTGTATAATAAATTAGCGCGTATACAGGTTTCGCTTCCATATTCTTTTATGGACGGATCGTTAACAAGTACAAACGGAGATGTTTTAACGGGTTCAAGAACTGGTTTTGCTGATATGAAAGTGCGATTTGGAATCAATTTATTGGGTTCGCCCGCGCTCGATAAATCCGAGTTTAGAAACTTTGAACAAAAAACAATTCTGGGAGTTAGTTTGGTTACATCAATTCCAACCGGAAAATACTACGATGATAAACAAGTAAATATAGGTACAAACCGTTGGGGATTTAAACCTGAAATTGGAGTTTCAAAACGTTTTGCGCATCTCTACGCCGAAGCTTATGGTGGGATTTGGTTTTATACCAATAATAACGATTATCTAAAAAGTAAAAAGTTAGAACAAAAAGCAACATATAGTCTGCAAGCTCACGCAAGTTATTACTTCAAAAATAATATGTGGATTGGTTTTAATACCAATTGGTTTTTTGGCGGAAAGACCGTAATAGATGGAGTTTCAGACGATAGCCAAATTGATAATTGGCGAGTAGGAGGAACCTTTTCTACGCCAGTTGGAAAAGGACAATCAGTTAAATTTCAATATCACGTAGGAGCGTATACTAATAACGGATTAAATTATTATGCGTTATCAGTTGCCTATCAATACTCGTTTTTTTAATCGTAAGAATATTTTTATATAGTATTTTTTAATAGCTTAAAAATCAGTATATTTGAAAATAGATACCCATTTATAAACAAATTAAAATTTATAAGTATGAAAAAATTAAGTCTTATTCTTATTGTGGCAATTGCATCGTTCTCTTCTTATGCTCAATCATCATTTAAAGAGGATATTGATGTTCTTCAAAGTGTTTATGGTAAATCAAAAAGTGATCTTGTAAAACAATACATGAATTTGTCAGATGCACAATCTGCTGCTTTTACAAAAGTGTATGATAATTATGAAACTGAACGTAAAGCACTTGGGCAAACGAAATTTCAGCTTATTAATGATTATGCCGCAAATTATGCAACCTTAACAGATGAAAAAGCAGATGAATTGGCAAAAGGAACTTTGAAAAATCATTTAGGGTATGAAAAATTATATTCTAAAACTTACGGACAGTCAAAGAAAGCTATTGGAGCCATAAATGCTGCAAAATTTATCCAATTAGAAGTATATCTTCAAACGATAATCAGAGCCGAAATTCTGGAGTCAATTCCTTTTATTGGAGAATTAGACAAATCAAAAGTTCAATTAAATTAATTATTTTTTAATATACAAAAAGCCGTTATTGATTCAATAACGGCTTTTTTTTATATTCTGGAAAATAGATTTATTTAGAAGTTTTAACTTCGTAAATGGCATTTACCATTCCGTCGCGCGGAGAATCGAGAGGAAGTTCCCAAAACATGATTCCACCTAATTTTTTAGCTTTTACATATTCTGTTTTAGCTTTTATAGAAGTTAAATCGTCTCCCGTAGCAAATGTTTTTTCTTTTTCATTGTACCAATATGGCGCTTTAGCTTTATCATCCCAAAAATATTTCCAGCCATTTGCCTCCGTATAAGTAGTTGCAAAGTTTTTAAAATCAACACCAGGAATATGTTCTCCAGCTTGGTATAAACCATTGTTTACGTTTTCTACATTTTTCCATGTTCTGGTATAAAAAGCGCCTCCAATAATTAATTTTTCAGCAGGAATTCCTTGGTTTAATAAATAAGTAACCGCTCTGTCTGTTGATTCCTCCTTTGGATTTGTACTGTATAAAGGCGTGTGATGTCCGGTAACTTTAGAATATCCGTTTACCAAATCATAGCTCATAATGTTGATACGATTTACAAGTGGCGCAACAGTTTTCCAATCGATAGATTCGTCTAAATATTTTTGAAAACCACCGGCAGCAAAACTCAATTCGTATTTTTTGCCTAATGTCGAACGTAAAATTTTGATTAATTCTGTGAAGTTTGGTTTATCCGCAGCTTGATATAAATGCCCAGGAAGTCCTTCGATTGCAGGATATTCCCAATCAAGATCTAAACCATCTACTTTGAAATAATTGCTAACTTCTTTTACTGATTTAGCAAAAGTTAATCTTCCTTCAGCAGTAGAAAAAGCGGCAGAACAAGGTTCACAACCTCCCCAGCCACCAAGTGAAAGAATAATTTTAAGTTGTGGATTTTTTGCTTTTAGAGAAACTAAATATTTAATAGTTGTAGAATCTTTAGGAGAATCAACACTTAATTTACCTTCTTTTAAATGGCAGAAACTAAAAATAATTTGATTGAGTTTGTTTACCTCGTATTCATTAATTAGTTTGTCATCGCCAGTATAGTAAGCAATAATGTCCATCTTTTTGTTTTTTTGAGCAAATGTATTTGTGGTACAAAAGCACAAAACAAATAAGACAATTAGGTTAATTTGTTTCATTTTATGTTTTTTTGAGTTTTTAGAATGTTAAATATAAAGTAATACATTTAATATTTAACTATTCTGACAAGATCAGAAAGTCAATTTTAACAAAATATTGCAAATTGTTGCGAAATTATTGCGAATCGTTGTTTCACATTTAAACAAAAAAATAGACAAAAAATAAACCAACTTACTTACATTTTCTTATATTACTTACATGGTGATAAATTGGTTTGTGTAGACGCACTGCTGTGCGCCTCTACAATGGTATGATGAAAAAAAATAAACCCGCACTGTTTCGGATTAGTGCGGGTTTAAACAAATTAAAAGCTAAAAACTATTTTTATATTAGAAGCAGTATTCGTTTTCTGCAACTAATTTAGATGTAATAACCTCTCTTAAGGCTACAACATTTGGATTGTTTGTATATTTTGTGAAACGTTTAAGTCCCATTAACATCATACGTTGTTCGTCTCCTTCAGCAAAAGAAATAATTCCTTCTTTACCTCTTGAGTTAACAATATCTACAGCTTTATACAAGTATAATTTTGCCATAGCGATTTGCTCTTGTACTTTAGCTTCACCTTGATTTTTAGCTAATTTTTCAGTTCTAAGAATAGTACTTTCAGCCATGTAAATCTCGATTAAGATATCAGAAGCAGCCATTAATAACTGTTGGTGAGAATCTAAATCTGGTCCGTATTTTTGAACAGCGCTACCAGCAACCATCAAGAAAACTTTCTTAAGGTTAGCGATAATTCCTTTTTCTTCAGCAAATAATTCAGAGAAATCAGGAGTATCAAAAGATGGAATTCCCATTAATTCTTCCTGAACTTTCATAGCTGGTCCAAGTAATTCAACGTGACCTTTCATTGCTTTTTTGATCAACATACCTACAGAAAGCATTCTGTTGATTTCGTTTGTTCCTTCGTAGATTCTAGCGATACGAGCATCTCTCCAGGCACTTTCCATTGGAGTGTCTTCAGAGAATCCCATTCCACCAAAAATCTGAATTCCTTCGTCAGCACAAGATTGTACGTCTTCAGAAACTGCAACTTTAAGAATAGAACATTCGATAGCATATTCTTCAACACCTTTCAATTCAGCTTCTTGGTGAGAAGTTCCTTCAGCTTCACGAGCAGCGATTCTGTCTTCGATATCTTTTGCAGCACGGTAAGAAGCACTTTCTCCAGCGTATGCATTAGTTGCCATTTCAGCTAGTTTAGAACGGATCGCTCCAAAAGATGAAATTGCAGTGTTAAATTGGATTCTTTCGTTAGCATATTTAACTGCATTTGTAGTAACTCTACGTTGCGCATCTAAACAAGCTGCTGCCAATTTAATACGACCAACGTTCAAAGCGTTCATTGCAATTTTGAAACCGTTTCCTCTTTCAGACAACATGTTTTCAACAGGAACTTTAGTATCGTTGAAGAAAACCTGACGAGTAGAAGAAGCACGGATTCCTAATTTATGCTCTTCTTCATTCATAGAAATTCCGTTTGACGGATCATTTTCTACGATGAAACCAGTAATATTTTTGTCATCTCCAATACGAGCAAAAACGATGAAAACGCTACAGAAACCTGCATTCGAAATCCACATTTTTTGTCCTGTAATAGAGTAATGTGTTCCATCTTCAGATAAAACAGCTTTAGTTTTTCCTGAGTTAGCATCAGATCCTGCACCTGGTTCAGTTAAGCAATAAGCTCCAAACCATTCTCCAGAAGCCAATTTAGGAACATATTTTTTCTTTTGTTCTTCAGTACCATAAAGCGTAATTGGCATAGTTCCAATACCTGTATGAGCACCAAAAGCAGTTGAGAACGATCCTGTAGCACCAGAAATGTAATCACAAACTAGCATTGTAGATACGAATCCCATTCCTAATCCGCCGTATTCCTCAGGAACCGCAACTCCTAGAAGTCCAAGTTCACCAGCTTTACGCATAGATGATTCAGTATAAGCATAATCTTTTTTCTCAAAACGATCTTTGTGTGCCCATAATTCTTTGTCAACGAACTCTTTTACAGAGTCACGCATCATTAACTGCTCTTCCGAAAAATCTTCTGGTGTAAAGATATCTTCGCACTTTGTTTCCTTAACTAAAAACTGACCACCACGGGTTACGTTTTTTTCGATTGTATCTGCCATTGCTTTTGTTTTTTGTATGTTTTTAAATTAAGATGCAAGAGTCAAGAAGAAAGATTGTTGTCTAACTTGTTGATGAAACCTGTGGTCATCCTTTGAAATTCAATTATTTTGTTTTCTATTTCTTCTGTTTTTGTCTTAGATAGGTAATCATTTTGAAAAGCTATCAATAATTGGGTTTGCAATTCAAATGACGAACCTAAACTAATATTCAAATAATGCTGAAAATGTTTAGCACCTCTATTTGAGCCTTCAGCTATGTTAGAGGGCATCGAAACAGAACATCTGTTCATTTGACTTGTCAAGCTATAGATTTCGAATTTTGGAAAAGTTGAGGTTAGTTTATAAATATCATTTGTAATATTCATTGCTAAAATCCAAATTTTCAAATTCTTAAAATTATGTCTCATGTTTTTTAGGCAAGATAAGAAAGAAATACTAAAGTAGTCTTTTTACTACTTTTTTAAATCTTGTTTTCAGAACCTATTTATTCCAAAATTAAGTCTTGCTTCTTGCTTCTTTCCTCTTAAAAACAGTCTACAATACCTCGTAAATCCCAGCACTTCCTTGCCCAGTTCCCACACACATAGAAACGATTCCGTATTTATTACCTCTGCGTTTCATTTCGTCGAATAACTGAACAGAAAGTTTAGCACCAGTACAACCCAGAGGGTGTCCTAGAGCGATCGCTCCACCGTTTACGTTTACGATTTCTGGATTTATATTTAATTCGCGAGTTACTGCTAAAGCTTGTGAAGCAAAAGCCTCGTTTAATTCAATTAACTCGATATCATTTAATGTTAATCCAGCTTGTTTCAAAGCTTTCGGAATTGCTTTTACAGGACCAATACCCATGATTCTTGGCTCAACACCAGAAGAAGCAAAGTTTACAAGTCTTGCAATTGGCTCAAGGTTTAATTCTTTTACCATATCCTCACTCATGATTAAAACAAAAGCAGCACCATCACTCATTTGAGAAGAGTTTCCGGCAGTTACGCTTCCGTCAGCAGCAAAAACAGGTCTTAAACCAGCTAAAGCAGCAACAGAAGTTCCGGCTCTTGGACCTTCGTCTTGTTTTACAACATAAGATTTAGTTTCTTTTTTACCATTTTCATTAATGAAAGTCTGCTCAACAGTAATCGGAACGATTTGTTTGTCAAATTTTCCTTCAGCTTGAGCTTTCAAGGCTTTCATATGAGAGTTGTAAGCAAACTCATCCTGATCTTCTCTTGAAATTTTATATTGATTAGCAACCGCTTCCGCAGTTAAACCCATTCCCCAATAGTAATCTTCGTGACCTGCAGCAGCAACTTTATAATCCGGAGTTGGTTTGTAACCTCCCATCGGAATAAAACTCATACTTTCAGCTCCACCAGCGATGATACAATCTGCCATTCCTGATTGGATTTTTGCAGTTGCCATTCCGATAGTTTCTAATCCAGATGCGCAATAACGGTTAACTGTTACACCAGGAACATCTTCTACTTTTAATCCCATAAGAGAGATCAAACGTCCAACGTTAAGTCCTTGTTCAGCTTCCGGCATGGCATTTCCTACCATAACGTCATCGATACGTTTTTTGTCAAAATCAGGCAATTCATCCATCATAAACTGAATGGTTTCTGCAGCTAATTCATCAGGTCTTTTAAATCTAAAAACCCCTTTTGGTGCTTTTCCTACCGCAGTACGGTAAGCTTTTACTATATATGCTGTTTTCATTTGTTTCGTTTTTTAAGAGTATAGAAGATAGAGTATAGAAAATAGACTTTGAAGTCTTAAAATCTATATTCTATTCTCTTTGTTCTATTTTCTAATTTCTAAGTGGTTTTCCTTTAGTTAACATATACTGAATTCTCTCTAAAGTCTTACGTTCAGTACATAAACTCAAGAAAGCTTCACGTTCGATATCTAATAAATATTGTTCAGATACTAAAGTTGCTTCAGATAAATCACCACCAGCCATCACATAAGCAAGTTTGTTAGCGATTTTCTTGTCGTGCTCAGAAATGTATTTTCCAGCTTCCATTTGATCCGTTCCAACTAAGAACATTCCAAGAGCTTGTTTTCCTAATACTTTCACATCAGTTCTTCTGATCGGTTGTGTATAACCAGCTTCAGCCATTAACAAAGCATGTTTTTTAGCTTCAGCGATCTGACGATCTTTGTTTACCACAATAACATCTTTACCATGTTGAAGAAGTCCTGTATCAAAAGCTTCATAACCAGAAGTAGAAACTTTTGCCATTGCGATTGTTAAGAAATACTCCTGAAGAACGTTTAATTCCACATCATTTTTGCGGAATAAATCTGAAGCTCTCAAAGCCATTTCTTTAGATCCACCACCACCAGGAAGTACACCAACACCAAATTCAACTAATCCCATATAAGTTTCAGCAGCAGCAACCACTTTATCAGCGTGTAAGCTCATTTCGCATCCACCACCAAAAGTCATTCCGTGAGGCGCTACAACAACTGGAATAGAAGAATAACGAACGCGCATCATCGTGTCCTGAAACAATTTGATTGCCATGTTCAACTCGTCATATTCCTGCTCAACTGCCATCATGAAAATCATTCCGATATTAGCACCAACAGAGAAATTCGCTGCTTGATTACCAATAACTAAACCTTGATATTCTTTTTCAGATAAGTCGATTGCTTTATTGATAGCCTGAAGTACATCGCCACCAATTGTATTCATTTTAGATTGGAATTCTAAGTTTAAGATTCCATCTCCTAAATCCTGAATGATTGCACCACTATTACTCCAAACTTTTTTGCTTTCGCGAATGTTGTTTAGGATAATGAATGAATCTTGTCCAGGAACTTTAGTTTGTGATTTTGTTGGAATGTTATAGAAATAAGTTGCTCCTTCTTTTACAGAGTAGAAACTTTCGCTTCCAGAAGCCAACATTTCAGTAACCCACGCAGCTGGTTCAAGACCTTCTGCTTTCATGATTTCGATTCCGTTTGCAACACCAATTGCATCCCAGATTTCGAATGGACCATTTTCCCATCCAAAACCAGCTTTCATCGCATCATCAATTTTGAATAGTTCGTCTGAGATTTCAGGAATTCTGTTTGACACATAAGCAAACATTCCGGCGAAACTCTTACGGTAAAATTCTCCCGCTTTATCTTTTCCTTTTACAAGAACTTTAAAACGGTTGATTGGTTTATCAATAGTTTTTGTCAGTTCAAGCGTAGCAAAATTTGCTTTTTTAGCAGCGCGGTATTCTAATGTATCTAAGTCTAAAGAAAGAATATCTTTATCTACTTTTTTATAAAAACCTTGACCTGTTTTGCTTCCTAACCAATTATTCTCCATCATTTTTGTGATGAAATCAGGAAGTTTAAACAATTCGTGTTGTTCGTCATTTGGGCAGTTTTCATAAATACCATTGGCAACGTGTACCAAAGTATCTAAACCAACAACGTCAACAGTACGGAAAGTAGCCGATTTTGGACGACCAATAACCGGACCAGTCAATTTATCAACTTCTTCAATCGTTAATCCCATTTCTTTAACTAAATGGAATAAACTTTGGATTCCGTAAATACCAATTCTGTTTCCAATAAACGCCGGAGTATCTTTAGCAACAACCGAAGTTTTTCCTAAGAATTTAGATCCGTATTCGTTTAAGAAATCCAATACTTCAGTAGAAGTTTTTGGACCAGGAATAATTTCAAATAACTTTAAGTAACGCGCAGGGTTAAAAAAGTGAGTTCCGCAGAAGTGTTGTTGAAAATCTTCGCTTCTTCCTTCGCTCATAAAATGAATTGGAATACCAGAAGTGTTTGAAGTAACCAAAGTTCCCGGTTTACGGAATTTCTCGATTTGCTCAAAAACTAATTTTTTGATATCCAAACGTTCTACAACAACCTCGATAATCCAATCAACATTGGCAATTTTTGCCATATCATCAGTAGTATTTCCAGTCGTAATTCTGTTAGCAAATTTTTGACTGTAAATAGGAGACGGTTTCGATTTTAATGAATTCGCTAAGTGCTCGTTTACTACACGGTTGCGAACAACTTTACTTTCAAGCGTTAATCCTTTTTTAGCTTCAGCTTCTGTCAACTCGCGTGGTACGATGTCAAGTAATAAAACTTCAACACCAATATTGGCAAAATGACAAGCTATTCCTGAACCCATAATTCCGGATCCAATTACAGCAACTTTTTTAATTGTGCGTTTCATAAGTCGTTAATATTTGTTTTTGTTTGAATTTGAGGTTTCCTTATTAAATAAGGTTATTCATTTTCCAGTTTTTCTGTTTGATTAAATATGTTTTTATCCTGAATAAGTTCATTTATGATTTCTGAGACTTCGATAAAATGTTTCAGCTTTTCGTCAGAAACATGTTTTCTAACACTCTCATTAAATTTCAAAACCGTATTTTTAGATAATTCTCTTTTTTCTTTTCCAAAATCCGTCAGGTAGATCAAAACACCACGGCCGTCACTTGGATTTTTTTTACGAACAATCAAACCCTTATCCTCCATTGATTTCAATGTTCTCGTAAGGCTTGTGGCTTCCATACCCATTCTTGGCCCTAAAGCGGTCGATGGAGTTCCGTCTTCTTTATCTATACTCAAAAGCGCAAATCCCGTCGCCATTGTAGCATCGTATTTTGCAGCCTCCTCATTATACATTCTTGATACGGCTTGCCATGTAGCTCTCAAAATATAATCTATTGTTTTGTCTTTCATAAGTAACTATATCGATTTCAAATATAATCAAAAAATACTATGCATGCATATTAATTTATGATAAATTTTTGGTTAGTAAAAAAATATCTCTGAATTAGAGGGGTTTAGGGTTAATTTTTAATTGAAATATACTATTCTTTTTTGGGATTTTAACAAAATTTAAGACTTAAAAAATGTTTTCCGAGTCAAAAAGTCTCTAAAATTCTTCATTATGTAAAAAAAGGTATAATAAAGTGCGAATAAACTTTAGTCTTCATATCGCTGAATCGCATTTTGAAGGATTTTTTTCATTCTGTTTCTCAGGTTTTCAGGTTGCAAAACTTCAATTCCGTCTCCAAAACCCAAAATAATGCGTTCCATTTCAAAATTTGCAGAAATAAACAAATGAACAATAATACTCTTATCCTCATTTTCCTGAATCAGTCTTTGCGTATGATGCAGCGGTTTTGTCAAAACATAAGGCGCGTTTGTTGCATCAATCCAAAGTTCTATTTTTCTCGGTTTCAAACCAGTATTTACCGTCACGCCAATAATATTCTTATAATACACATCAGCATCAAAATCCTCCTCTATGTAAGGAAGGCTAAAATCGTAATCAATCGCAATAATTCTGTCCAAAGCTAAATTCGTAATCGGTTGAGAACCCTTAGTCTTTCCAATTAGAAACCAACGATTATTGAATTCCTTCAAAATAAAAGGATGAAAATGAAACTTACTTTCTTCCTTAGATTTAAAAGATTTATACGTAATCATCAGAACAACCTTCTTAATAATCGCCTGATAAATCTCATCTAAATAATGCAAACCTTTCAAACCTTCGTTTTTATCCAGATAAATAACAGGTTTCGTATGCGATTTCTCCGAGTAGATTTTATCCTCCAAACGCTGCAAAATATCTGACACATCATTAAACAACGAAAAATCCTTAAACTGCTTCAACATCGAAACTGTCTCCGTCAAAACATTCATATCTGTTTCCGTCAGGGGAATATCCGTTATCGTAAATTCGTCGTCATCATATTTGTAAAACTTCTTATCATACACCACAATTGGCGCATTATAACCCAGTTTTTCACTTCGCATCAACTGAATATCCATTTGGATTGTTCGTTTGCTAATTGGGTTTGCTCGACCTTCATATTCGAATAAAGCTTCAGAACAACATTCGATTAAATCCTCCAAAGTCCATTGCCTGTATTTATTCTGCAGACATTTGTCAATGGTTTTGTACCGTATTAAGGCATTTTTGTTTTGTGACATAGTTTTATGTTTTTGCTCGCAAAGTCGCGAAGTCGCAAAGTTTTTTTTGTCTCTCGCAGATTAAGTAGATTAAGCAGATTTTTTTAATCATTTTAATCTCTTAATCTTTAGCTTAAAAAAAAATAAATACTTTGCGACTTCGCGACTTTGCGAGATTCAAATTTTAGATATTTTAATTTCTTATAATTATTTCTTGTTTTTGGGCATGTCCCTCCTAGTCGGGCTTTCCGTTTCAATTGTTTATTCCAATTATCGTAGAGGCGCACAGCAGTGCGTCTCACACAATGTAACCACAATTTATTCACGTTGCGGAAGACGCACTGCTGTGCGCCTCTACGGAAATACTTTGTGCTATCATCGTATTTTCGCACAAATAACGCAATCATTTTAATCCTTTAATCTGTGGCAAAAAAACTTTGCGACTCTGCGCGATTAATATCTAACTCAACAATAAAATCTCTTTTTCAATATTAATTCTCGCTTTCTCTTCATATAAACCTCTGAATTCCTCAGTCTGAAAAATAAACTCATATTCCAGAAAATGTTTCAAAGCTTTTGCGCGTCCAGGTTTATAGAGAAAATCAGGATAAATGCGATATTCCTTTCTAATTTGTTCAAAGTAAATCTGATATTCATCCCAATTGCGGGCGAGAATTTTCAAATCAAAATCAATTAACCAATTAATATCTTCATTTGCATTATACTGATGAAGTTGCGTTGCACAAATCGCATCAAAAACCAATTGACGATCAAATGAACTATTTTCAGGTAAAATCGATAACGCAAATTCAGCACTTTTGAGTTCATTATCTTTTTTAGAACTCTTATAAACATAATCATGATAAAAAATAGAAAATAATATTTCATCAGGATTTCTAAGTCTGTCAGAATACGTTTCAAAACAGAGAATCATATCCTTAATATGTGTCAGATTATGATAATGCCTTGATTTACCGGAATATGTTTTTTCTAAATCAAGCCAATTTTGCTGAATCGCTTTTTCATCAAAGCCAATATTAGCAAGCAATTCAGTGTATTTTTCCTTTAGATTCATGTTGTTTTTGTTTAAATCTGGTAAATAGCTCCAGAGGAGCATAATATTTATAACTGATTTCTGATGTAATAGCAAAGCTCCATAGGAGCGGTATTTTCGGTTTTATCTTTATTATTAAAATATGTCACCTCGATGAGGTTTTTGAAATGTACCTGAAAAAATTATAAATATGCCATCCCTAAAGGGACTTACACGATTTTGCTAAATAAATGTTTACTCAAATATAGAATTCTTTTTTTACTGCGCAAAATAATTGCGTAGTAGTTCAGAAATCTTTGTAATGTCAAAAAGGAACAACGATAGATTGTTTAATTTTTAAAAACGAGAAATTATGAAATTCAATTTTTTAGCAAAAGAAAAAAACACCGTAATGAATTACGAAAATGCAACAGCATATACATTAACAACAGATTATGAATTGTATGCAGCGGTTGTAACAACAAGTTTGAATGCTTCATTTTATGAAAAAGATACAACTCGTTTAGAAAGAATTAAAGAGTTGATCAAAAAAGCTGATCCTGTTTTTGTTGCAAAACTAGCCGTTTATGCCCGAAACGAAATGCATATGCGTTCAGTTCCATTAGTATTAATTGTTGAATTGGCAAAAATATATTCCGGTGATTCCTTAATCAGTAAAATGATTACACAAGTTATACAACGTGCAGACGAAATAACCGAATTATTGGCGTATTACCAAATGGCAAACGAGCGAAACGGAATCAAAAAATTAAACCGTTTGTCTAAACAAATACAAAAAGGTTTGGCGCATTCATTCAATAAATTTGATGAATACCAATTCGCAAAATACAACCGAGATGGTGCAGTAAAATTAAAAGATGCATTGTTTTTGGTACATCCAAAAGCAAAAGACGAAGCACAACAAATATTATTCAATAAAATAGTAAACGATAGTTTAGAAACGCCATATACCTGGGAAACCGAATTGTCAAAAATAGGTCAGATAAAGTATTTTAACGAAGCCGAAAAACAAAAAGCATTCACTCAAAAATGGGAAGAATTGATCGATAGTAACAAAATTGGTTACATGGCTTTGTTGCGAAATTTACGAAATATAGTCGAAGCCAACGTTTCGCGATTTCATATATTAAAAGTTTGTGATTATCTTTCTAATGAAAAAGCAGTTGCAAATTCGAAACAATTACCATTCCGATTTTTAGCCGCTTATCGCGAGTTAAAAACCTTAGATTCTAAATATATATCCATGATTTTGGATGCTTTAGAAGATGCCGTTTTGGTGAGTGCACAAAATATAAAAGGTTTCGATATCCATACATCAGTTGTAATTGCTTGTGACGTTTCGGGTTCGATGCAAAAAAATATCTCGCCAAAAAGTAAAGTAATGCTTTATGATATTGGTTTGATGTTGGGTATGTTGATGCAAAACCGTTGTAAAAATGTCGTAAGCGGTATGTTTGGTGATCGATGGAAAATAATCAATATGCCAAAACGAGCCATATTGTCAAATGTAAACGAGTATTACAAACGCGAAGGTGAAGTAGGTTATTCGACAAACGGTTATTTGGTTTTGGAAGATTTGATTAGCCGAAAAGAAATAGTAGACAAAGTAATGTTGTTTACAGATGTTCAAATGTGGAATAGTAATTACACAAAAGATTCATTTGCAAACTCCTGGAACCGCTATAAAAATATCGCACCAAATGCAAAATTGTATTTGTTTGATTTGGCAGGTTACGGTCAGGCACCAATAAATGTCGAGAAAAACGATGTGTATTTAATTGCCGGTTGGTCAGATAAAGTATTTGATGTATTGAATGCTTTAGACGATAAAAGCAGCGCTTTGAATTACATCAACCGAATAGAATTGTAAAAATAAAATCTACTGCGCAAAATAATCGCGCAGTAGTATTTGAATCTTTGCAATAGAAATGTTCATTGAAAATAAGAATAAAAAACAAGTGTCGTAGATAAGTGTTACTTCGCATTGATAACGCCCGGGACGTGGGTTCGATCCCCACCAATTCTGTTTAATTACAGAAATGTAGCTCAGTGGTTAGAGCAGGATATGTCACTTATTGCCAGTTGCCTTGTTTTAAAAAATAAGTATTGGTTTCGTAGATAAGAGTTACTTCAGGGGAATTGTAGTACAGGTTCGAATCCTGTTCAGTTTAGGCTGATAGTGAAATGGTAACACACAATTATATAGTCTCTTATTGCTTATTATCCAATACTAAAAATAAAAAAGAATGTCGTAAATAAGGGTTACTTCGTCTCAAATTTGGGGAGGAATAGCGAAGTTTTAGAAGCAGCAAGGTTATCCAGTTCGACTCTGGCAAGACAAGCCCCGTTTCTCTTATTGCCTTTAACTTCTTTTTAATTCGAAAAATGTCGTGTGTGAGAAATACTTCGTTCCAAAAAGAATTCTCATCAATTGTTGCTTTTTCAAAATTATAAGATGCCGTGTATAAAGTGTTACTTCGTCTTACATGAAAATCATCACTTATACAATATTGCTCTTAAAAAAAAGAGTGTCGTCAGGAAATGGTTACTTCGTTCCAAAGAAAATTAGACCATTCCTAAACATTACCTCTTTTAAAATTAAAAACATAAATATTTTAGATTATGACAATCAAAGAAATAAAATATAAAGCCGAAAAGAAGTTTCAAAAGATACAACTCAGAGATGATTGTTATGGATTTCAAATACAACCTAATACCAAGTTTACAAAAGGTATTAGCAGAAAAGAAATAGATCAATTACAAGTATTATTTGGCTTTGATTTTCCTTGGGACTATAGAGAAATGCTTTTAATTCTGGGAGGATTAGATACTCCGGAAATTTCAATTGATCCAGATGGAGAAGAGGAAATAAGATTTGTTGATTTTTTCTACCAATATCCAAGAGATATTGAGAAATCAAAATGGTTGATTGAAGATATAAACAAATTCAGGTTTTATGCAGAAGAAGTTTTAACAGAAGCAGGATTTGACGTTTCTAAAATTGTAGGTTACATTCCAATTTACAACCACAGAGTACTTGTTGTTTTCGAGAATAAATATCTTTCTCCAGTTATTTCTGTTATGGGTGGTGATATAATTGTATTCAGAAACAATTTGAAAGAATATCTGAAGTATGAATTCTTAAATCATTAATAATTATACGAAATAATGATATAATGATGCAGCAATTTTGCGGCTTCATTTAATACAATTTATAATGAAAAATATTTTCCCATATCCCTATTATATTTATGGTTCTGATGATTCTACAGATCAGGATGTTATTATTATAGTTCCAAAAGAAGATATGCCGGAAACGCAGGAAGACCGAAAAAACAAGGTCTTTTTTCTTTTGAAAGAATATGATCTGAAATGGAATGCAACATTAGCGGTTATCGAAAACGGGAAAATTTCGGATACAATTTTTACCAAATCATGGATTGATTCGCTTAATAATGCTGTTCTTGAAACCTATAGTTTACATCAACAGGAATATGATTTATTAATAACCGAAAGACAAACCAGGAATAAAACATTGGCGATTTACAAAGCTGTTCGTACCGTTTTAACCATGTTAACACGAACAGAATACAGAACTCAGATTCGCCCAATTATAAAAGGAATACATGATTTTAATTTGAAATTGGAAGTACTTGGCAAAATAGATTTTCTTTCACTTTCAGAGTTTCATCAGAAGAATACACCAGATGCAGATATTTGGAAAATCATAGCTTTTTATATTGGACAAAATATTGCACTTATCGAAAATGATATTGAAATATATACCAAAAAGAACTTCATAAGCCATTACAATGATTTGAGTGACTTTATCTATAGAAAAACAATTACTGCAGATGATAAAATGATTTTACAGCGATATATTAATCATTGGTTGAAACTGCTTCAAAATTTTGGAGAATTTAAATCTGCAAATGGATTTTTGACTTGTAAAGAGGAATGTATTGATATGTTAAATGAAAAATTTTAATTGATCTAATCGTTCTGTTTGTCATTTCGACGAAGGAGAAATCCTCGCAAGAAGCGCGACAATAATTGGCGATTTTGACTGAGGAGTTCCTGGTGTGATTTTATTAGTGTGGTTGCTTCGTCCCTCGCAATGACATAAAATGAGAAAATCGTTACGAAACAAAACCTTTGTCTCTATGTCCCGAAACTCCGGGATTGCAACTTTGTCCCTTAAAAAAAAAATCTACGCAAAATGATTGCGCACTAACTTTTGAATATTTGTTCAAAGAAAAGAACTAATGAATATAACGCTTTTAAAAGAGATGATTTCCAAAAATTATGTAAGGGTAAACAAACATCCTAAACATGATTTATATATTTATAATTACACACAAAGTGCACAATTTGAAAGAATTTGGAATGATGTTACTTTGGCGTGCAGAGGTTTAATTTTGGACGAAAAAGAGAATGTAATTGCAAGACCTTTTCCTAAGTTTTTTAATTTGGGCGAAATGGAAAATCAAATACTTCCGGATACCACTTTTGAAGTTTATGATAAAATGGATGGTTCAATGGGAATCTTGTATTGGATAGATGAGGTTCCGTTTATGGCAAGCCGAGGTTCTTTTGCAAGCGAACAATCGGATAAAGCGAATAAAATGTTACACGGAAAATATAGAAATTCATGGTCACTTTTGGATAAAAACAAAACCTATTTATTCGAGATTATTTATCCTGAAAACCGAATTGTTTTAGATTATGGTTCGGCGGAAGAATTGGTTTTACTTGCCATTATTGATACACAAACAGGTGAAGAATTTCCGCTGGAAGATATTGGATTTCCTTTGGTTGAAAAATACAACGGAATCAAAGATATTTCCCTTTTAAAAGAAATGGATATTGCGAACAAAGAAGGTTTTATAATTAAATATGCAAACAACTTTAGAGTAAAAATTAAATTTGAAGAGTATCTTCGTTTACACCGAATTATTACTCAGGTTTCTAATTTGAATATCTGGGAATATTTGAAAACAAATCAGCCAATGGAAGAAATTCTGGAACGTGTTCCCGATGAGTTTTTTGATTGGGTAAAAGAAACTAAGAAAGATTTAGAAAATCAATATGCGGTAATAAAAAATCAGGCAAAAAAGGATTTCAAAGTATTAGAAACTGTCAAAGAAACCGCTTTGTATTTCATGACTTGTAAACATCCGGGCGTATTATTTGCAATGCTGAATAACAAAGATTATTCGGTCATTATATGGAAAATGATTCGGCCAACATTTGAAAAACCGTTTAATAGAGAAGAAGAATAAAATGAGAAAAGTAATTTTAATGAAAGGATTGCCGGGAAGTGGGAAATCTACTTTGGCAAAAAAGATAATTGCAGATAATCCAGAAACTTATAAAAGAATCAACAGAGACGATTTGCGCGCTATGTTTGATAACGGAAATACAAGCCAAAGCAACGAGAAATTCGTTAAAAAAGTGCGTGATTTATTAATCGTAAAAGCTTTAGAAGAAGGAAAAAGCATTGTGATTGATGATACCAATTTGTCAGAAACTAATTTAAGACGAGTTTCACAATTAGTTAAAGAATACAACACAAAATTCAACGAAAAGGTAGAAGTTGAGGTTATGGAAGTCAATACAGATGTTGCGATTTGTATCGAAAGAGATGCTTTGAGAGAAAAACCTGTTGGCGAAAAAGTGATCAAAAAAATGCACCGACAATTCTTTAAAGATTCACCGGAATACGCGATCCAAAACCCAGATTTGCCAAAAGCAATTATCTGCGATCTTGACGGAACTTTGGCTTTAATGAACGGAAGAAACCCGTTTGATGCAAGCAAATGTGATCAGGACGAAATCAATGATCCGGTGGCAAATGTGTTGAGAAATTACAAGAAATTGGGTTATGAGATATTATTAGTTTCGGGAAGAGAAGACCGATACAAAGCACCAACGTTGAGGTTTCTTGAAAAACACGAAATCGAATACGATGCTTTAATCATGCGAAAAACTCAGGATAGCCGAAAAGACTCGATCATCAAAACCGAAATCTACAACGAATCTATAAAAGATAAATACTTTGTAGAATTTGTTCTCGACGATAGAAACCAAGTAGTTGACACCTGGAGAAATGACTTGAAATTACCGTGCTTCCAAGTTTATTATGGGGATTTTTAGGAAAGGTTCAAAGGTTCAAAGTAACAAAGGGACAAAGGCGTGAGAAGTTAGATGAAAGATGTGAGAAGCAAGAAGCAAGAAGCAAGATGAAAAAGGGTGAGAAGTAAGATACAAGAAGAAAGAAATGAGGTTTTAACATAAAGTCTTGCTTCTTGTCTCTTTACTCTCCAAAAAAATAAAAAAAATAAGGTAACAGAGAGGAAAAAAGCCTTAGCACCTTAGCCTCTCAGAACCTTAGCAACTTAAAAAAAAATGAAACAATACATAGACATAGGAATTAATTTAACCAATAAACAATTCCAAAACGACATAGACGATGTTGTACAAAACGCTTTAGACGCCGATGTATCGCAAATGATACTAACGGGAACAAGCGTAAGAAATAGTGAAGAATCTGCTCGAATAGCAAAAGAATATCAGGGAATATTATATGCAACGGCAGGAATTCATCCACATGATGCGAAGAGTTTTGATGCACAAAGCATTTCGAAACTGAGAAATTTATTAAAACAGAAACACATAGTCTCGGTAGGCGAGTGCGGACTCGATTTTGATCGTGATTTTTCGCCAAGAAATGTACAGGAAACCTGTTATAAAGCCCAACTAGAATTGGCGATCGAAGTTCAGAAACCTTTGTTTTTGCACGAAAGAGCCGCTTTTGCAAAGTTTATGAGCATTACAAAAGAGTATTTGCCACAATTACCAAAAGCCGTTGTACATTGTTTTACAGGAAGTTTGCAAGAAGCCAAAACGTATCTCGATAACGGATTCTATCTTGGTTTTACCGGAGCGATTTCAGACAGTAAACGTTTTGAACATTTAAAAGAAGTAATTCAATACGTTCCGCTTGATAGATTAATGATCGAAACCGATGCGCCATTTATGCTTCCTAAAAACACTCCTAATAATCTCTTGAAAAAATACCACGAACGCCGCTGCGAACCAGCTTTTCTGCCTTTTGTTGCAGCAACAGTTGTACAGTTCAAAGGAGTTTCGGGAATTGTAGTTGCTGAGGAAACGACGAAGAATGCAAAAAGCTTTTTTGAGATTTAGGTTCAAAGTGGCAAAGGTGCAGAGGGACAAAGGATAAAAACAAAAAAAACTTTGCGACTCCGCGTCTTTGCGAGATTAAAACCAGACCAAGAGAATAAAAAAACAAACAGATTTATATCAGCATAGAGTAGGAGATATAAATATTTATTTAATTTGCCGAAAAAATAATAATGAAATTCGTACTACACAGAACCATAATCATAAAATCATTAATTGCCGCTCTGGCTATATTAGGAATTAAAAATTTTGTATTCAAAAATCTATCTTTCTACGGACAGGATTTTCATTATTTGATAGAATTATCAGATATCACGATTATTTTTACAGGCGCATTTTTTGTTTTTGGATTATTACTGGCAGCAACGATGACGGATTTTAAAGAAAGCGAAAAAATCCCGGGAGAAGTTGCTTCAAATCTGGAAGCGATAAAAGATTGGATTTATCTGGCTTTTAAAGCGCCAAGAACTGGAACTTCTGATTTGTGCAAGGAAGATTTAAACCGTGCTTTTTTGCGCGAGGAAATGATTTTTATTACAAATGGCATTATTGATTGGATATATTCGAGCGGAAAAGATTCTACCGTTATTTTTCCTTTAATTCGAAAGTCAAATGAAATCGCCTATTATTTTGCCGAAAGAGGTGTTGACAAAGAAGCCATAAAAGGCATACAGGAAAATACCAATGCAATGCGAAAACAACTTACGCGTGCTTATTCGATTTCGAGAAATAACTTTATCAAACCAGCCTATATTTTGCTTCAAAGTATTTTGTTTATCGTGATGTCGTTTTTATTGATTAGCAAATTCAAAAGTCCTTCGGCAGATTATTTGGTGACTTCTGCGATCACCTTTATATTTTGCTATTTGTATTTATTAATCAGCGGTTTAGACGATCCTTTTGATATTCATAACGGAGATACAAATGTCGATCTAAAACCTATAGATCGATTCAAACAACGATTGATTTCAGATTTTTTAGTTTGATAATTGAATAAATAAACGATTCATTTTGTCAAAAAACGGTTAAGCATGAAGATTCTAAATGATACAATGTTTTATAATTTCACAAAATGACAAATCTTAAAAACCGAGGAAAAGAAGCGAGCGACGACGTTTTATTCGGCACATTAAAAATGCAGGAAAAACTGAAAGAAGCCGTTGCCGATATGCATTATTTTCTAAGCAGAGGATATGGCGAAAAAGCAACATTGGTTTTAGTTGGAAATCGTTACAGATTAAATTCGCGTCAGCAACAAGCCGTTCGCGGAATGAGCGCTTCTAAAAGTCAAATTGAAAATCGAAAATCAAAAGAAATTGAAAATCTGGCCGAAAAAGAAATCATTATTGATGGATTTAATGTGCTGATTTTGTTAGAAAGTATTTTGTCGAATGCCTATGTTTTTAAAGGATTAGACGGATTTGTCAGAGATTTGTCAAGTGTTTACGGAACTTATAAAAAAGTGCAGCAAACCTCGCAGGCAATCGAAATTATAGCTGATTTTTTTATAAAAGAAAAGATTAAAAAGATACAATGGGTTTTTGATAAACCAGTTTCGAATAGCGGAAAACTAAAGCAAATGATAGAAGAAATGGCAACTTTAAACAATTATAACTGGAAAGTTGATTTGGTCAATAATCCAGATAAAATAATTGCCGAAAGTAATTTGATCGCAATAACTTCTGATGCCTGGATTTTGGATAATAGTCAAGTTAATTTTAATTTGATAAAATATGTTTTGGCTCAATTAGATATTCACGAAACCATAATCGAAAGCCAATAAATAATGAATGAAAATCAGTTTTGTAACGAATTAAAAGCAACAATACCAGACTTGCCAAAAGAATGGAAAGATAAATATGCTTTGTTTCTTACCGATGAAAATCTAAATGGTTTCTCGAAAAACCTGTTTTATTGGTATCAAAATCCAAATTCTGAAGTTTCAGGATTGCCTTATTTTAAAGAAGAGATTGTAATTTCTAAAGAAGTTTTTCTGCCTTATTTCACAGCTGTTTTTGAAGCTTTAGAAAGTAATTTGGATCAAGTGAAATTCGAAATTATTAATATGTTCGAAAAGACGCCATTCGAAATTATTTTGCTTATTTTGGGACAACGATTAACCTCGGCAAGTGTTCGTGATGAAACCGCAATTCCGCCTTCAAAAGAAATACTTTTAGAAAGTTGTTTACAGCCTTTTAATACAGAAACCTCGATTGTAGTGCGAGCTTGGGAAAAACATGTTGGCAGAAAAAAAGACAGTATTTTTGGCGAAATAAAAGGAAATAACCAACAGAAACAGGAAACGGTAGAAAAATTGGTTCACTATATTATTGCAAATAAAACATGGTGGAATGTGTTTTTTCATTACAAACATGATGTCGTTTATGAAATTAGAATTCCAAACGGACAAGGAATGAGATGGTCGCGGGACGGAAAGAAATTCATTGGGTTTTTAGAACATTTTTTAGAAGAATAAAATGAAAGAAGATATAAAATATACTTTTAGTGACGAAGAATGGCAAAGCTGTATAAAGGTTTTAAAAGCGTTGAAAGAGAATCCGTTTGAGAATCCGGATAACAATTTGTTTGCCGGTTTGATTACTAAAATTCACAAAAATGCCAAAAAGAATATTCGGACTGTAAGTTATAGTTCAAAAAAGCAGGAAGATCTTCAAACAAGTCTCAATGCAGAATTGGTTTCAAAAGCTTTAAACGGAATCACTCTATTCTCGGAAAAAGAGAATCCTGACGAACAGCAATTTACCGAATTAAATTTGCCTAAAAACTGTTATTGCTGCAATCAATCTTATAAGTTGGCGCATAGTTTCTACACGAGACTTTGTCCGGATTGTGCTGTAGAAAATTATGCAAAACGTTTTCAGAATCTTGATTTAAAAGGCAGAAACGTCATTTTGACCGGCGGACGCGTAAAAGTTGGATTTGCAACAGCGCTAAGATTGTTGCGAAATAATGCTAATGTTGTGCTTACAACTCGTTTTCCCGCGCTTGCTTTAGAACAATTTATGCAGGAAAGTGATTTCGAAAACTGGAAAGAAAACCTAATTGTTTACGGTTTAGATTTGAGAAATTTAAACGCAATTAACGACTTTATTTCTTTTTATAAATCTAAATTTCAGAGTTTGGATATTTTGATCAACAATGCTGCACAAACCATAAAATATACCGATGAATATTATCAGCCTTTGATTCAAAAAGAAGATAAGTTATTGGATATATTCCAGTCGAATATAAATTTAATAGCAAATCAAACTGCCGTTACAAAAGAAGTAAAAGCATTAGAATATAGTTCTGGAGAGAAAACCGAAGTACAGCTCACACGTTTTGGACAACCGGTTGACAATCGCGAAAAGACAAGTTGGAATTCGACTTTGGAAGAAATAAGTATGTATGAATTGGTTGAGGTTAATTTGATCAATCAAATTGCGCCTTATTTTTTAATAAAAGAGTTAAAACCATTATTTCTGAATTCAGATTTTGAGGAACGTTTTATTGTAAATGTAACTTCGTCTGAAGGGATTTTTAGTTATACCAACAAAACCATTTTTCATCCGCATACCAATATGACAAAGGCGGCGCTGAATATGATGACGCTGACATCGGCGAAGGAATTTGCTGTTGATTCTATTTTTATGACCAGCGTAGATGTTGGCTGGATTTCGACAGGAGCAAAAGAAAGTTTGCGAAAAAAACAATTTGAAGAAGGATATATTCCGCCGCTGGATTCTGTAGATGGCGCCAGTAGAATTTTTGATCCAATAGTTGACGGAATCAACGGAAAAAGTATATTTGGGGTCTTATTGAAAAACTATAAGGTTTCTCAATGGTAAAAATGGGATAGTAGTTTAATTGGAAAAATAAGTGCAGCCACCGCATTGGTTTTGGGTTCGAGTCCCAACTATCCGACAAAGGTGTTAGCTCAATTGGAAGAGCACTTGCCCACCACGCGAGCGGTTGCGGGTTCGAGTCCCTGCACACCTTTATTTTTAAGGCTCAGAGGTTCAGAGTGGCAAAGGTTCAAAGGGTTTGAAACTTGTGTTTGGTTGCCTTTGTGGCAAATTTATATGAAAGCGTTAGCTCAATTGGAAGAGCAGCAGTTTGCTAAACTGAGGGATGCAGGTTCGAGTCCTTGCACGCTTTTACTTTTTTGGGTTCAAAGCTTAAAATAAAACTTTGCGACTTATCGCCTTCGTGGCATAAAAAATACAATCCTAATGAAGGTGTTAGCTCAATTGGAAGAGCGTTCCCCACCAAGGGGGAAGGATGCAGGTTCGAGTCCTTGCGCACCTTTATTTTTTTTTTGGATTAAAAGCTTGAAATACTCTGTATTTAGGGGAATTTATATTTCTAAGATATTTACTAAATAATCTCTTTAAAAAACACCACAATAGTTATTGCTAAACTATTTTTCTGCTATTTGTTGTGGTAGTAGTTTCACAGTTTATAATAGTTTCGAAGGAAACTATAGAGAATTTTATTTTTCTTGGAACTTAAATGTATTATTCTTTTTTAACATAAAAATGACTGTTCAACAGATTTATAGGTTAGTTATGGATTACCATAATGGTAAGAAAATTTTTCTAATTAGATTTGATATTATATGACGTAAAATAGGCAGTAAATTTAAATATCAGAAACGAAATAATATGAGTAAAATTGGCAGAAATGATTCTTGTCCGTGTGACAGTGGTTTGAAATATAAAAAATGTTGCTTAAATAATAGTAACAATAATCTAGGAAAACATATAGACAAAATTTTAATCAATAGAATAGATAAAGATGATTCATCATTCTTGAGTATGTTTAATAAAAAGGAGCTTTTATTAGTAATTGCATTGTTGAAATCTTTACCTCAAAATCATGGTAAAAATATTAGATTAGAGAAAATTCAAAAAATAGTTTTGCAGTTGAGAGATAATCAAAATAGCTCCGTAAATTATGTGAAGTTAAATGATTATTTGTCTAGGAATTATTCATTTGATCACAACGAAGATCCTCCTGAAAATTTATTTACCGAAAATATAATGACACCATTAGGTAATATGATGGTTCTATCAGGAATAACAGAAGGACAAGTTTCTATTTTACAATTATTAGTAAATGTTCTTTCTAATGAAAATTTTTTGCCTAAGGAATTTTTAAATGATTCTTTGGGGTCAACATTTCTAATATTAAAGATATCTGATTTGATTTGTAATTCTTTAGGTTACAAAAGAAATCAATCTTTTGTTGATACTGATTCGAATGATATTTATTTTCCTGATGATAGATTTATTGATAATAATATAAATAAATTAGTCTTTAGTAAAGTTCAAATTCAAAATTTGTGTGATACGCTAGATATTAAACATAATCAAATAGATGATTTTTTAATCAATATTGACGAGGATAATTTTAAATCAGACGATTTGAATGAAAACCCATTGATTTTTAAGCCAATAAAGGAAGTTGATAATGAGTATATTGTTGTTTCTCCGACAAATATAGTTTTTTCAGCAGTTTTTAATATTTATCGATTAGCTTCAAAGTATAATTGTTTGAAAGATTTAATAAAACTTTTATCAAAAGAAGGTTGGAGACAATGTAACTTTATTTTAGACAATTTAGGCTTTAAAAGAATTCAATTGACATCAGTGAAAACCGAGTTGCCTATTCGTGAAGCTTTATATATTTTTGATACAGATAAATTAGCCTATCTATCATATCAATATGATAATGGGGATAATTATGATTCAATAAATCCAATGACTCCCTATTTTTCAGAAAGTCTTTTAGATGATATTTTTAACCATAAAAAAAACACATATGATAGTTTAATTGAAAAGGATGAATTTTCTAAACATCAAATTTTTGAATTAGATTTGACTTTCGGTATAGGTAGACCAGCTTATGTGGTTACGAGACCAATAGAGGAAAGTAATATTTATTTAAGTTTAAAAATTGAGGAATTATTTATACTTCATAAAAGTGATAAATTAAATAATCTTACCTTATTTAATTTTGCTAAAGCGAAATCAGAAAGTCGTTTAATGTCACCATTTTTTTTAGATAATATTTCAATGTTTATAAAAAATGATGAAAGTTTCTATAGGGATGATAATACAGTTCCCGATGTTTTTTATGTAGGAGTAGGCAATGCTCTTGATTTCAAAAGTGATTCAATTGTAAAAAATGATGTGCATTTAGGGATTTATCCATATGCAGGGAGTTTTATTCACCTTCCTGTTGAGAGAGAAAATTTTCCAATTAATTTGCCTATATATAGAACTAAAGATATTGATCCATTTTCAGATAAGATATTATGTAGGGCATTTCAAAGAGAGATTTGGATTGAACCAGTTAATATTACTAAAGATGAAAATGATAAGAAGAAATTTGCATTGGAAATATGTATTGCAATTGCATTTTGGTTTAATGAATTATCATTAGATAACTCAATTTTATTAAATCTAAGAAAAATAAAACCGTTAGTTTTTAAAATAGATTTTGATTATGTCGAAAATATTCTTGATGAATTTGAAAAATTGGATGATTCGTTGGATGCATTTGAGAATATTATTTGTTCTGTTAATGAGAATGAAATTACTATTAAACTAAATTCAGTTTTTTATAAAGCGTTGTACAGAAATGATAATTTGGGAGAACAATTGTTGATGAAAAGAATTTTATATGTTTTATCCCAAATAAAGGACTCAAATAACTTGTCTATCTTAAACTTAAATTTTGAAGAAATTGATGCTCTTATTTTAAAAAAAATCCCTCTGAATCAAAAGAAGAAAATATTATTTCAAATATCTGATTTTGATGTGCGAAGTAATCCTAGAAATCTAATAGGATACAATAGAGGTATTTCATTGTATCACGTCAATAAACAGCTAGATAATCTTTCGCAATTTTTAGGTTATTCTGATTTTACTCACGAAATAATTTTAAAAGGAACTGATAAAGAAGAATTACTTAAAAATGTTATTAATCATTTTCAGAATTTAATAAAAAAAAATATAGCAAAATTTGATTTTGATGATTTACTCACAAAATTGCTTTCCTTTTATGAATTAATTATTTTTAAAAGAGAGCATAGTAAATTTCAACTAATTCCCAAAATAGAATGTTTTAAGAATCACTGTGATATAGAAAAGATAATTTCAGATGATATTAGAAAAAATACTCAGATTTCATTAAGTGTACGATGCTTAATCGAATATGTTGTAAATAATCCACCAAATGGGAATGATTCTTTTGATAGTAATGCGTTTGATGAATCTATCGCTTTAATGAGTAATATTATCAATTGGGGAACCTTATATGATGAGCATATTTTTAATATTACAAATGAAAATATAACTATTTTGAAATCAGGTAGGCTTGGTACTAATAAAGATTTTAGAAATAACCATATTGCGGCGTTTTATAATGAAAAATTTAAGGAAGATATTGTAGATTATTCCAGCGTCTTTATGAATGACCATTTTAAACTACCAGAAAATAATATTAATTCAATAAATGATATTAATAGTAAAGATGAATTTGAAATTGCATTTGAAGATGAATTTGGAATAGATTATAATAATTATTGTGATGTTATTTTTGGAAGTATGCTTTTGGCATTTGAAGAAAAGTACTCTGTTATATTTGATAATAGAGAGAAAATTGCTTCAATTTTAAGTAAAAAGCTAGATATGGAAATCGTTGAAGTTAATAAAATTATTAACATATTTTCGATAACTGTAAACCGTGATGATCACATTGATTATTTTGATTCAAAAAACAATGAAAATTATCCTTGGAGATACAATAGAAAGATATCACTTTTACAAAAACCATTTATTCTTAAAAATGATGGAAAAGATGACAAAATTTTTTATGGTTCAAGAGAGGTGTATGATTCCTTTGTAAACCTCCATAATATTATATTTTCTGCGAGATTTAATTCAGATAAGCCAAAGATGAATTCATTTTTGTCAAAAATAAATCAAGAGAAAGGAGATGAGTTTAATAATGAATTATATGATCTTATTAAATCAAAATTAGATTGTTTAATTATAGAAAAGGAAATTACTATAGGTCCACAGAAATCACATATTTTGGTTAATGATAAAGACTTGGGAGATTTTGATATTTTATTAGTTGACAATATTTTAAATAAAATTATTTGTGTTGAAAGTAAGAATACTAATTTTGCTAGGACAGCTTACGAAATGAATAGAGAAATAAAAAATTTTCTAAAAAAAAGTGATAAAGGCTGGATTCAAAAAGTTGAAAAGAGAGAGAAATGGCTCAATGAAAATAAAAATTCTTTAAAGGCACTTAAAAATAATGTTGATTACTCTAATTTCTCTATAGAATATGTTTTTCTAACTAAAGAAACAATCCCATTAAGTTTTATAAAAGATATAAATTATCGATTCTTAACAATATATGACATGAGAAATAATCCTCTAATTCTATTTGAAAAGAATCTAAAATAGTCATCTCAACTATTTTTTTAGGAAAAACAAAAAAAAGCGCAAATCATAAAAATTTGCGCTTTTCTATTATATAAAGAAAAAGAATATTATTTCTCTTTCAACAATTTTTCTAAATATTCAACCTTTTCTTTTTCAGATTGAACCAAACGTTCGTAAAGCTCGACAACTTTATCAAGAGGATTGAAAGTACAATGATTGTTATGAGTATTTCCTTGAGCACCAGTATTAGAACTATTGTCGTAAAAGCTATTAAAGAAATTAAACACAGATTCTTCTGTGAAGTTTTCAAGTGCTTCAACTGTAACGCCAAGTGCTTTTGCAATTTCGGCAAGTTTTTTAGAATCAACTTCTTCGCTTCCTTCAATTCCGGAGATAGCTTGTTGGTTTGAGCCAATTGCCTGCGCAAGTGCTTCTTGTTTCATACCACGAAGTTCTCTGATTCGGCTAATATTTCTGCCAATGTGTTTTGGTTTAGTTGCTGTGCTCATAATTCAAAGGTATTTAAAATTCTTTTAAAAAATACTGATCGGTAAAAAACAAGATTGATTCGATAAAATACCGTTTTGGGTGTTTTTTAGATTTAGTAAAAATACGCTTTTTCTTACTTTATTTAACTTTAAAACTTTATGTTTGCATTATAAACTTCATAAAAAATGAATTACAAAATATCGTTTCAGGAAAGAGCAAAAATCGGTATGGAGATATTATCCAAACAATCTCCGGTTACTTTAGAAAAAGCAAGAGCACAAGCGCAACGTTTGAGCCAGGCAAGCAAATCAAAAGCAAAGAAAGAACGTTAAATGATTAATATTTAATTACATTTTCAACAGGTTTTGGTCTGTTTATATCAGATTCTTTAGTTTTTATAAACTTCAAATAAATAAAATATTCAACAAACGGAATCAGCAAAAACAAGAAGAAAAAGAACAATTCATGTTTCAGGATTTCTTTAAAAATATAATCTAAAATAGCTTGCAATTTGCGTCCCATTTCAGATTGTATCGAATTTTCGATTCGTTGAGGTTCGATTTGATCTAATTTCTGCAAAAGCGATTTGAATTGTGTGTAATCAATATCTTTTACGTTTTTCATGTTGGCTTTGTCGTCCACAACTTTCATAAAACCATATACGCACGCGCTGTAAACTTCGGATTCATATTTTTTAAGCAAATACGAAGTCGACGAATTCTTAAAATTATCTACAGAAGCGTAGCCGCTATTATTTTGTTTGATGTAAATCGCCAATGCCTGAGTCATAGATTTACTCACATCTTCAGACGATTTGGATAACGTTTGAAGCGAATTCAAGAACTCTTTTTTCTCTTTTTCAGACGAAAATGTCGTACCAATAGTCCTGGAATAAATATTGGAGGTTATGCTTTTATTCTCAGATCGCAAAACAGAATGTACGCCGTAAAAAAGCCCAATCATAGAAGAAAAATACAGAAAAACAATCATAAAATACGGAATCCAAAGCTTGGCAAACCAATTGTAATATTTTCTGTCACGAAAGAAAATGTTTTTTCGGTACAAGAATACATTGAAAACGATTCCGAGAATAAGTCCAATAATTACAAATAAAACGATCCAGAAAATAAACCAACCAATATTGGGTAAAACATATTCTTTTGTTATTTCCCAAATTTCAGACCAATTAATGCTATCGATAAATTCTTTCATATGTAGATTTAAGTGAGATAAAAATAGTTAAAACTTTTATTCAAACTCAAAATATTTTATGTTCTAAAGAAGTATGAGTAAAGTTGTTTGATGTCTTTATAAAATTAAATTAACCCCAATATTTGTCATTTCGACGGAGGAGAAATCTTCCCAATCCCGAAGCTTCGGGACGCAACGAGAATCTAATCTTTGTCGAGCTTCTCTTGGAGATTTCTCCTCCGTCGAAATGACAAACTAGACGGAAATGTTGTTATAGAAATAGAAATGAAAAAAACCTTGCGACTTAGCGTCTTTGCGAGAAATTTATTCGCCATAACATTGTAAATCGTCTTTTTATTTAATGGCAAAAAAAGCTTGCGAGAGATTTATTCGCCACAGCATTACACGTCTTTTAACTATTTTTTAACAAATGAAGCAAGAAAAGTTATATTAATTAAAAAAATAAACTACATTTGCTCTCGAAATAAAAATAAAAGAATACATATGAACCTGTCAGCAATAAAAAATAGCAATCGTTTAGCGGAAGATTTTCCGGCTAAAGATTCAGGGCGTAATATGTATTTTATGGAATAGAAGAGTAAATTGTAGTTTCGAACTCAGCATAAATATATAAAAGCGTCCTAATTGGGGCGCTTTTTTTGTTTTAGACACTTCGACTTCGCTCAGTGTGACAATAAAAATGCTCAGCTTGACACTTCGACTTCGCTCAATGTGACAATAAAAAGATAAAAAATAACCATTAACTAAAAATAATTAAAAAAATAATCGACCAAATGTTTAATGATTAAACTAAATAGCGAAATATAATCTTGAAAAGTAATCTGTTGAGGGACAGTCATTTGATACAAAAGGAGATCTGCTTCAGTTGGCGGACAGGGATTTCTATCGCTTTATTTTATAGTTAACTATTTGATTATCAGTAAAATAATTTCAAAAAAGATTTGGATAATTGATTTTTTCGACTTTATCTTTGCCGAAGAAAATCTGTAACACGGATTTAAAATAATAACAACGATTTCAATTTATAATACAATACACAAAATGGATTTCAGTAAAAAAATATATAACGTACAATCCCTATACCCGAGCTCAGAACTTGGACGTATAGCAATACAGGTGCATGAATACAGGCAATAGGATACGCATATCTTATTAGATCTCATGAAGCACCTTTAATCGGGTGTTTTTTTTATGCCCAAAAATTAATGATTCCGTAATTCAACAGGTAGATCGATATACAGAGGTTAATCGTATGAAGGTTCGAGTCCTTCCGGAATAACAAATTCTCTAGAAGGAATATGTTAAGGTTCTGAGGTACTGAGGTACTAAGGTTCTGAGGTTTTAAAAAGGTACTGAGTTACTGAGGTACTAAGGTTAAAAAGAAAAAAAGCTTAGCGCCTTAGAAACTTAGTACCTAAGAACCTTAAAAAAAAAAACTGAGAAGATAACGGTGGTTGTTTACCCGCTTTGGATGCGGGAGGTCGTAGGTTCGAATCCTACTTCTCAGACAAGGTTTTGTAAAGGTACAAAGGTGCAGAGGTTCAAAGGTTAAAAACTTTGCGACTTAGCGTCTTTGCGAGAGATTGACCAAGTGCGCTAAGAAAAAAAACTTAGCAACTTAGAATCTCAGTACCTCAGAACCTTTAAAAAAAATGCTGGAATGGCGGAATTGGTAGACGCGACTGATTTAGAATCGGTATTTTGAGAGTTCGAATCTCTTTTCCTGAACTAAAATGTTGCACAAAATAATGTGCAAGCTAAAAAAAATAAAAGATGAAAAAGATAAGTACACTATTCGCTAAAGATCCAAAGAACTTGGCTAGAGTAATAAATAAGATAAATGCCGAAAATGCTTGGGTAATTAATGGTGATGCCATTGCAACAAGAAAATTTGACGGAACATCTGTTGCTATTATTGGTGGTGAATTGTTCAAAAGATTTGATGCCAAAAAAGGACGCGCAATTCCGTTAGGAGCAATTCCGTGTCAGGAAGCAGATTTGATTTCAGGACATCACCCGCATTGGATAAAATGTGATCGCATGAAATCTGAAGATAAATTTTTCTTCGAAGGATTTGATTCTTTAGAAATTAAAGAAGATGGAACTTACGAATTATGCGGACCAAAAGTACAGGGAAATCCTGAGAAATTAGAGAAACATACTTTAATTAAACACGGAAGCGAAGTGCTTGATTTTGTAAACCTTGGGTTTGAGGATCTAGAAAAATTCTTGTCGGAAAATGATATCGAAGGAATTGTTTTTCATCATATCGCAGATGACAGAATGTGTAAGTTAAGAAAATCTGATTTCGGAATTAAACGGCTGGAATTGGAAAAAGTTTAAAAAGTGGTGCTGCAAAGGCACAAAGATGCAGAGATATAAAGGCACAGAGGTTAAAAACTTTGCAACTTAGCGTCTTTGCGAGAGATTGACCAAAGGCGCAAAGAAAAAAGTTAGTGCCTTTGTGATAAAAAAAATAAAAATTTAATAACAATGATTATGAAACAAGATTACAACCGAATTGCTCTTGTAGGAATAGAACAAGAAGAATATGATATTATAAAAGCCAATTATTCTGGACATATTATTTGGCATCAATCAATTCCAAAAATTGTTGTTAAAGATGAAGTTCTTTATATGGAAAAATCAAACGGAATAGGAATGTTGCCGGTAGACAAAGTGGTTTATTATGGAATTTACGACAATGATTTCGACTTTATTTCTGGTTTAGCAATCTGGCGAGGTGCTTGTTATCCTAACGCTGCTGCGATGTTGGATTGTCGCTTTAAGATTCCGTGTTTGGTAAAAGCTTTAGCTCATTCGAGATTTAGTGCGCCACGAGGATTTATTAGCGCAGGCGCTTCTGTAAATGTTGGCAATGATACTGTTGCTAAATGGGGAAACTGGCATTGTGGCGAAAATAAACATCGTTTTACAGGAGAATGGGAAAGCGAATTTACCGCAACAACAGAACCTTATTATGAAGGTGAAGCTGTTAGGATTATGATAATTGGTGAAGTTTATTGGCAGATAAAACTCGAAGGTGATTCGTGGCTAAAATCAATTCACCCGGATAATGCCGGATTTATGGAGGTTGATCCTGAGTTACTTGCTGATACTTTGCACATTAAAAACACTTTGAATATGGATATGATTGGTAATGATTATATCGTTGCAAAAGACGGTTCTAAATATTTATTAGAAGTAAATCATATCCCAAATATAACCCGATTTGAAGACGTTCGACAAGTCTATTTATCAACGGTAATTGAATGGATTAAATAAATTTTTTGCACTGCGCAAAATCATTGCGCAGTGTAATTTGAATATTTGCTCAGGAAATAAAAAACGTTCTTTTAAAAAATGAAATACATCAAAGGAAACTTTGATTTACAATATCAAACAAGTCTTGTTGCGTGTTTCTGTATAGCACCATTGTAGGGAACTTTTCGCGAAAGCGTATTATGTTTTTCTATGCAACTTGATTTGGAGGTTTTAGGTTGTTTTCCAAAAAACGATCACAATCTATGTGTTGTGGGTTCGAGTCCCATTCGCAGCAATGCGGTAACTCAATCGGTTAGAGTAATAGAAATTTCTGCAGGTTCGAGTCCTGCACCGATTAAGTTCGGTTAGACAAACGGTAAGTCAACTACAGACTGAAAATCTGTGTTTAGAGACCATCACTCTTAAAAAGATGACCATTGAAAAAAAACTGATTTGTCTTTGTCAGTGAAACCTGGATTTGAGGATCCAAAAGTTTCACACTCAAGATAAAACCAGTGCGAACAGAAACGTATTTTGAAATACTCTTTTTCTTTTCGGTTTGATTGTTTTAGCGGTTTTTTTAGAATTTAGAATCGCTGTCACAAAATAGAATTGCAAAACATTTAGAATATACAAAACACCAACTATTCATCCGTTTTCTCAGAGGAGAGAGACATTGATGTTTTTTTATTTTTTTAGATAAGATAGATGCAAGATTTTAGAAGCAAGATTGTTGTGGATAGAATATAGAGAATAGAAAATAGAACTAAGTTTTGACGGTTACGAAACTTGAAACTTGAAACCAGAAAAACTTGAAACAAAAATTTGAGAAAATAGAACTAAGTTTTTACGGTTACAAAACATGAAACATGAAACCAAAAAACTTGAAACAAAAATATAAGATGATAAAAAAAGTAAAAATCGAGGCGTACCAAGTGGGTTTGGTGTTCGAAAATAGAAAATTAGTTAACGTAATTGAGCAAGGTTTACATTGGATTTTTGGAAACAAGAATGTAATGATTTACGATATGAATGCGAATTTCATTGCGCCATTTGAGTTGAATATTTTGTTGGAAAACGAAATTTTGGCTTCAATGTTAGAAGTTGTTGCGGTTGCTGATAATGAGATTGTTTTGCAATTCGTGAACGGGAACTTTAAAGGGACTTTGGCCGCAGGAAGATATGCGTTCTGGAAAGGAATTGTGAAAAATGAATTTACCAGAGTAGATCTTTCTAAGATTGAAATCACAGAGAATATCTCGGCGAATTTGTTAAAACACAATCAGTTGAAATACTATGTTCGAAAATTCATTGTCTCGAGCAACGACAAAGCTTTGTTGTTTGTGAATGGAACTTTCGTGAAAGAATTAAAAGCGGGAACGCATTATTTCTGGAACAATAGCATTACAATCGAAGTTAAAACTGTTGATGCAAGACAACAACAAGTAGAGATTTCCGGACAAGAATTGTTGACAAAAGATAAGGCAGGATTAAGAATCAATTTCTTTGTGAGATACCAGGTTATTGATATTATGAAAGCGCTTGTTGATAACAAAGACTTCGAGAAACAATTGTATGTAGCAATGCAATTGGCTTTGAGAGCTTTTGTTGGCGGATTGACTTTGGATGAGTTATTGGCGAAAAAAGACTCTATTGCAGAATCGATTTTGGCAGAAGTAACTACTAAAATCACTGAGTTAGGTTTGACAATTTCTGATGCTGGAATCCGAGACGTGATTTTGCCAGGAGATATGAAAGAAATCATGAATCAGGTTTTGGTTGCCGAGAAAAAAGCGCAAGCCAACAGCATTATGCGAAGAGAAGAAACTGCCGCAACAAGAAGTTTGCTAAACACAGCAAAGCTCATGGAAGAAAACGAAATGTTGTGGAAATTGAAAGAGATGGAATACGTAGAAAAAATCGCCGACAAAATTGGAGAAATCACAATTTCAGGAAGCGGAAACGTAATTGGTCAATTGAAAGAAATCTTCGTAAAATAGAAATCATCAGCAGTAAATGTTGAAGGTTTAATTAAAAATAAAATTAAGAATGAATCAAGAAATATTATTTATGTCAGATCATCATTTTGATCAGACCAATATAATTAGGTTTAATGAGCATCCGTTTGCTTTTGTAGAAGAAATGGATTTGGATTTAGGGCTCATTAAACGCTGGAATCAAAAGTTAAGTACAAGGAATTATGTATCATTTAAGTGATATCTCTGATCAGGTAAAAGTGTTTTTAAAGCTTTGCAGATAAGGGATTCGCAGAATTCCCGAGTTTTTCTGAGGTTCCAAAAGGATTCCTAAAAGAAAATATATCATGCGTACTAATACATTAAAAGAATATAAAAAAGCGATCAGAAATAAATATGAGATAGAAAAAGAAAGAGAATACTTTGATTATTTGCAAAGTCCTTCTCGTGGAAAACTACGTGACTTTTGTTGGTTGATTTTCGAAAATAACCCAACAGAAGATGATCTAAAAGTTTTTAAAAATCTATTTTCTATGGATTTTGATCCTGCTAAAAAGAAAAAATTTAAAGACCAAAAAGATAAGTTCAGACCTATTGAAACGTTCTTTAAAGGCCAAACAGATCCAACAAATATTGATGCAATTAATCTGGCAGCAATTATGGTTGATTTTGAACCGCGTCCTTTTAAAAAGTTTAACGAAAAATGCAGACTTGAAGAAGCTAAACAACTTGGAAAAAGCAATAAAGCCACGACAGTTGTTGAAAGCGATAAAAAAGTCATAAACATTTTCAAATGGCGGAAACGTTATAAAACTATCGAAAGAAATCTTCGTCAGGTTATGGCTCTTTTCTAGAAACATAGATTTGAAGTATAAAAAAGGAGACAAAAACACACATTTATTTCGCATAGAAAACTATGTGCATTCAAACAAGTGAAACGCCTTTTTTAAGCAAACAAAAACTATGTTTCTATGTGTTAAAAGAAATATACCCAATGTGGGTAAAATATTAAAAAATTAAAAAAATGAAAACTACAGATAAAATTATTATTATCGATTTAGAAGCCACATGTTGGCAAACGACTGTCCCGCAAGGTCAGGAAAATGAAATTATAGAGATTGGTTTGGCAGTTCTGGATTCAGAAACTGGTGCGATAACTCAAAATCAAGGTATTTTGATCAAACCACAACGCTCGATTGTGAGTCCGTTTTGTACAGAATTAACAATGATTACCCAAGATTTACTGGATAAAAACGGAGTGAGTTTTGAGGAAGCAATCGAGAAATTGGTTGACGAATATAATCCGGATTTATATACCTGGGCGAGTTACGGTCAATACGATCTCAATATGCTGAGAAAGCAATGTAAATCATTCGGGATTCCCTATCCAATGGGTGAGGAGCATATTAATGTGAAAACCTCGTTTGGAGATAAATTTGGTTTAGTAAAACCAACCGGAATGAACGGAGCCTTGCATTTGCTGGATATTCCGCTGGAAGGAACGCATCACAGAGGAATTGATGATGCAAAGAATATCGCTAAAATTTTGCATTGGTGTTTACAGAATTAGATAGCAATCTGTATTTGTATCAATTCGAAAAAAGCAATATTCAGTAAAAGAACTGCGAATTTTAGTGATTTGCAGTTCTTATTTTTACGATTTAGCAATCTTTTTTTGTTCGAAATTTAATCAGATAATTGAGCCTAAAATTTTAAGAAACTACCAATATAATTATATATTTGTTAAGACACGTTTTTTGTTAAATTGGCTAAATAAAAGCAGATTATAACAAATGTAATTGCTTAAAAACGGAGCAACGTTTAGTAAAATGGAAAGTACAAAAACACCTTTTTTAGATACAATTTATCACCTCAGAACTATTGAGCAGATTATCTTGTACAATAAAATCATGACCGTTTCCCGAAGTGAAGAAATCGATACGACTTCATTTCTGGAAACAGAGTATGAAAACGAGATTTTAGAATATCCGGATGTTGCGCCAAAGTTTAATCCTGACGCTGCATTATGGGCTGCAAAAACAGTATATAGCGCTGCGCAGTTATTATTGTTCAGAGAACATAAAATAAGTGAATTGCTTGATTTCTTACCGAAATATCATGGCGAAATAGACGCTTCTGCTTTGTTGTCTGCTGATATTTGTCTGCGGTTTTTGCCTCAGATTATTCTGGAAATGAAAAGATTAGACGCAGATGATTTGGTTATACCAATATTAGAAAATCATTTGGTTCAGTTTCATTATTCAGTGATTGGATATGAGATTGAAATCGAAAAGATAAATTTTGATATTCTGGCTGTAAATGATTCGTTAAAAGGACTTTATCTTAATAGAATTGTCGAAAGAAAAGCAGTCAAATTTGCTGAGCCGGATTTTATAAAGAAACAATTAGAAATAGGTTTTGGCGATTATAAAAAGGTATTCTGGCCACAATTATAAAGAGAAAATAAAACAAATTAAGATCAAAAATAGAAGCAAAGTAAATGAGCGCTACAGATAAATTAAATGCAGTTTTAAAGCATATCAAAGAAACTTTTGTTGGAAAAAACGAAATCATAGATTTATTAGGAATTGGATTATTGGCCAAAGAAAATGCCTTTTTGTTAGGGCCTCCGGGAACGGCAAAAAGTGCGATTATCAGAGCTTTATCAAATGGAATTGACGGCGGGAAAAATTTCGAATATCTGTTAACGCGTTTTACAGAACCTAACGAGATTTTTGGACCTTTTGATATTCGAAAATTAAAAGAAGGAGAATTAATCACGAATACTGACGGAATGATGCCGGAAGCTTCGATGGTATTTCTCGATGAGATTTTTAATGCCAATTCAGCAATTTTGAATAGTTTGTTAATGGCACTTAACGAAAAAATATTCCGTAGAGGTAAAGAAACCAGAAAGTTGCCAGCGCTTATGTTTGTTGGAGCAAGTAACGTTTTGCCCGAAGACGAATCATTAAACGCGTTATTAGACCGTTTTTTAATTCGTATAAAATGTGATTATGTAGAACCGGATTTACTTCACGAAGTACTTTTGGCAGGTTGGAAATTAGAAGCCGGAAACGCTAAAGAAGTTCCAACAATTCAGGCAGACGAAATTAGAGAATTGCAATTGCTTTGCCGTCAGGTTGATTTAACCGGAATACGCAATCAATATGTTGATATTGTGCATAGTCTTAGAAATACTGGAATAAAAGTTTCCGACAGACGTGCTGTAAAATTGCAGAATCTGATTGCTGCAAGCGCATTAATGTGTGGTCGAAATGAAGCGATTTTATCTGATTTATGGGTTTTAAAATATATTTGGGATAACGAAGAACAAATCGAAATCCTGGAAGGAATCATTAATCAGATAATCGAAAAAGACGATTCGATTTTGGCACATCCGCAAGCGATGTATAATAAAACTCCGGATGCCGAAAGCGTGATGAAAGAGGTTAATTATTTAATCGAAAAATGGCAGGATGATAGTCTTTCGTTTGAAGAACAAAACGTCATTAAAGATAAATTAAGATACATTCAAACGCGTTGTGACTGGATTAAAGATGCCGAACAAAAGAAATATATTCAGAATCATATAGAATCTTTGTGGCAGAAAATCCTTCAAACTATTTAATATGTATTTTTTAGAAATAAAAAAAGAACACAAGGATTTTCTGGGATCCATACGACATTGGGACAATCTAAAAATAGCTTTTGAAGCCGATGTTGTATGGGTAAAAGATTTTTTACAGGAACAAATAAATGCTCCGGAAATTCAGCAGATTCCGTATAAAAAAGTCTATGAATTAAAGGAAAATTTGTTGTTTGAATATGGAAATCTTTTACCGTCAAAAAAACTTCCGTCAGGATTATTATGGACGCCAATTTTGCGTGCATTACCGGTTTCTTTGTCTAAGTTTAATCACAACTTTTTTGGGATTGATCATCAACTTCAAATCACTATAAAAGCTTCTGAAGAGGTAAAAGAAGCTTGTGCTTTGCTGGTAGATTATGACGAATTAAAACTGTATATAGAAACGGCGCCAAGATATAGATTAGAGTCTCTACAATGGATTGTGATCGATAAAAGCGCCTTAATTATAGGAAATCCATTGTTGCCCATAAAAGGAAAAACATATTGGTTAGCGGATAATTTTTTGTTGCCAACGGGATATAATTTTGAATGGTTTGCTTTAGCGAAAACATTTCAGGAAAAGTTAAATCCATCAGGAGAAAACCTCATATTATGGAACACGGATAATAGTTATTCCAGTATTCCGAAAATAAAAATAAGACCACTTTCAATTAGTTCATTTCGCTTAACTTTTTCATAAAACAAAAATGGAATTTCAAAAATACTTTCAATCATACGAGGACTATTTCTGGGAATGGGACAATCAGATATTTTCTGAAGATAGTGTATTTGAGTCGCTCGCAATTCCGAATGGACAAACGATTGGTTACGAAAAATTTGTCTTTGAAATTTTAGAATATTTATCAGAAGACTCAATTCCGCCATTTGGATCATTATTGTTGGCTATAATTGCTACGAATCCTGAGAATTGTGCTTCTGTTCAGATGATTTATGAATTAGCAAAAAGCAAAGATAAATCAGATTCTTTTAGAACTATAAAATCTACCGAAGCTTCTGATTTCTTTAGGATTGGCGCAAGTATTGGTTTTATAAAAATATTGGCTTCTTTGCCGGAAGAATATAAAGTTGGGCAGAAAAGAATGAAACTTTTTCAGACGATATTTCACCAATGTCATAACAGAATTTCTGATGAGAAAGCAAAAAAAATCCTGAAAGAATATAAAGAACACAGACATCATTTGGCAAGAGCCGGAGTAAAAGATGCGTTTAATGAGGCTAATTTTATAAAGGATTTCAGAACATTAGCTTTATTAAAAGTTAAGTTTCCTACGGTTCAGTCTTTGCTAAAAGCGATGGAAGATATTCCGCATGAAGATTTAGGAGACAAACTAAAAGAAGAAGTTTTAGAAGAAAAAAACCTGTCTGATAATGTAACCAGTTTTGTAGATCAGCTTATTGAAGAAGATAAAACTTTTCATGTTGGAAGTCTGATCAAGCGACTTTGGTCAGGTTTGAACATTCCGTTGCATCACAATCATCCAAGCGAACAACCGTTGGGAGGAATCTCTGATTTGACCAATAAAGGTGATTTTGACAAACTCGTTATTTCTGAGTTTGCTTATGACGATGATGTTTTTATGTCTAGAATTGCCAATAACGAAGCGCTTTATATTCAAAGAGAAGTTCCGCCTGAAGCCGATAAATTTGTGCGTATTTTGTTAATAGATAGTTCGTTGAAAAACTGGGGAAATCCTAAGATTCTTTCGTTTGCTTCGGCAATTGCAATAGCGAGACATCCAAAAACTGATATCGAATGTAAAGCTTTTATAGTTGGAAAAAACTATGAAGAAGTATCTTTTGACAATGTAAATAATGTGATTGATGCTTTGAGTAATCTTAGTGGAAAATTGGATTGTTCAGACGGATTAAATTCTTTTTTTCTTGAGAATAAAATCAGTAGTAAAAATCAGGAAGTTTTTCTTTTTTCATCCGAAGAAAGTTTAAAACTGGCTCCAATGCAGAAAGTTACGAACGATTATTTTGTTGATATAAAATATACTTTTTCAGTAGGAATGCAGGATGTTACGGTTTTTAAAAACCACAATAAAGGCAAAAAAATGCTTCAGCATATTATAATGCCTTTAGACGAATTGTGGGTTCGAAACAGTAAAGAAACTATAACTGTCGCAAAAAATAGTACGTCGGTTGAGATTCCGCTTTTATATCCGGTTGAAAGGTTTTACAAGAATGTTTTTGAGAGTGGAGGTAATTTTTACTTTTATTTGAATGGAAGTTTGTATCAGTTTTTCGATAATAGTTTTGACAAAGGATTAAAAAAAATAGCTTCAAATCTTCCGTTTGGGAATGGTGAATATGCGATCAAAGAGAATGATAAGGGCGAAAAAACGATGCTTTATTATTTCTTCGATTCGGCACAAAACGTAAGTACGATAAATCTTGAGACCAGAGAAATCAAAAAATTTAAGCTTATTGACGATGAGCTTAATGAAGGTAAACTTGCAGTATTTGAGTATAATCAGGATTTTTTCTTTATGAACAATATTTATTTTTGGCGTATTAATGATGATTTTAGTTTAGATAAAGCATTTAGCAAAAGTATAAAAGAAGCTTTCGATACTCATTTTGAAAAGCAAACTGTTTTTGTTCGAAATTACAGATACAACAAATTCAAATATGGCGTTGTTAAACGATTGGAAAGTGTTGTAATCCAGAAAGATGTGTTTAAGATAAATAACTTCTATCTTTCAAATTTCTTTTTTGAGAAAGAGAGTAAGTTTTCAAGTAGAATGTCTGAGGATTCCGCTATAAAATTGGAAGAAAAAGTAAACCTTGTTTTAAAGAATGTTGGAACATCGCCATTAGCGGTTATCCAAACCATAAAAACAAATACAGATATATCGTTGAGAGATTGCAAAACTATTACGGAGCAACCTTTTGGAGTTATTTTGGAAAGTGTAAAAAGAGAAGTTGCCGAAAAATTAAAAAAGGAAATCGAAAAAAACGGAGCAGTTTGTTATATCGAAAACGTACTTTTTGAAGCTGTGGACGGAAGCACGATTAGAAATCAGGATGGAATTTTGATTTTTGAAAGCAGTAACAAACAAATCGAAAAAATTTATATTCCGTTTGTAATTGGTACAACTACTGTTATGGCAACTGAAAACGATTTTGCAGGAAATTCTTATTTCATTGAGGATGCTAAGAGAGAAAATATTGGAGAAGATAGATTTAGTACAAAATACTTGAAACGATTCATTCAGAATATTATACATCATGGAGCTTAAATTAAAAATACATTCAAAAAACACATTTCCTAAAGGAGGCATTTTTATAAAAAGTGCCTCACCGGAAGTGTGGCTTCACGAGATTCAAAATATTGGTTTAAAGCTTGAATCGGTTAAGGTTTATCCTGTTCCGGGCGTAGTTGCAAACGAATTATATGGCTGTTTATTGGTTTTGAATCAAAGAATAGATAAAGTCGATATTCGAGGGAATAATTTCTTGCAATTGATCGAAAACAAATTGTTTATTCCTGAAAACACAACGATTTCACCCGAATTAACAAAAGAGGAATGGCATACTTTATTTTCAGATGAATATCATTTTTTGCATCCAGAAATTGGTTTGGTCGAACTGAAAGATCAAGTCGAATGGACAGCTTTACTTCAAATGCCAAAAGCTAAAGAAGTTGAGATTACTGAACCATCAAAAACGGTTTATGCGCCTCAGTTTATTTCGTCCTTGCGTGTTGAGGTTGACAAAGAAAAGATTCTGGAAAATATTGAAAATCCGCCTTCAGAAGAAGAAATGATTGGGAAATTGCCTTTTGATATGCAAAAAGTAATGAAAGGGAATCAGAAGGAAATGGATAAGTTTATGGCTTTTCTGGATAAAAATCCAAAGTTAGCTTTACAATATGCGATTCCACTTGATACATTAGGAACTTCAAGAGGAGATAATTATGGGAAGTTTTCTTTTGGTTCCGGTGGAAATGTTTTCCAAACTGGTTTTGCTAAAATTGGAGATTTTTTTGATAGAAAAAGTGGTAACTCAAATCAAAATGACGGTTTAACTATAATCTTTAGATTGATTGCTGTTTTGTTGTTTATGTCCACTATTCGCAGTTGCAGCTCTGGAAAATCGAGTTTTAGTAGTCAGACTTTTTTTGTATGTGTAGTTGTCATAATTATAATAGTTTTGATTATAGCACTTTTATCAAAAGGAAAATCAAGTGGAAGCGGTTCAGGTTCAGCTTCGGGAGGATCTTTTATGGTCGATTCTCAGAGATTCAGCACTTTGCAAAGCAAATATGAAAAACTTGCTGAGGAATTTATTGCCAAAGGAGACTATCAGAAAGCAGCGCACATTTATTTGAAATTATTAAAAAATTATCAAAAAGCTGCCGAAGTTCTGGAAAAGGGAGAATTGTATCCGGAAGCGGCGGCAATCTATTTAAAGTATTGTAAAAACAAACTAAAAGCAGCCGAATGTTATGAGAAAGGTCACGCGTACAAAGAAGCAATTGAAATCTTTAAAGAGCTCAATAATGATGAAAAAGTAGGTGATTTGTATGTGATTTTAAAAGACAAAAAAGAAGCTGATAAGCACTTTATGAAAGTAATTGAAGATTATAAAACGAATTTTCAATATGTAAAAGCATCATTGGTTTACAGAGATAAAATTGGCGATATAAGTGATGCGCAAGAATTATTATTAGACGGCTGGAAGACAAATAAAGATGCCGGAAGATGTCTTAATGTTTATTTTGCAAATATAAAATCGGCTGAAGATTTAGCTGTTGCGATACCAAATATTTACGAAAACGAAGTGAATTCAGAAAATGCAGTAACATTTCTTCATTTGCTAAAACATGAATTTAGCAGATACGAAGCGCTTGAAGAAATCACAAAGAATATCGCTTATGAAATCGTAGCAGAACGCATTGATGAAAAACCGGATATTGCCTCAGAATTATTGAGTTTTAACATCAGGAATAAATCAATGCTAAAAGATGTTATGAAGTATAAAATAAAGATTAAAGGGAAAGCGTAGACTGTTGGACGTAATTTGTAAAATGTTATTTGAACAGATAGTCCCGTCCCGAAGCTTCGGGATCGGGAGTAGTTGTTTTGTCATTTCGACGGAGGAGAAATCTTCACGAGAAGCTCGACAAAGATTGGATTCTCGTTGCGGAGTTACTTGCGAAGATTTCTCCTTCGTCGAAATGACAAGATTGTGTTTAAGTATTGAGATTTTGCTCTCTTAGCCTCGGGATTACGAGAAATTTTTTAAGACATAATTGTCATGAAAAAAGCCGTTTCAAATTTGAAACGGCTTTTTTATGTTATGCTGTTATTTTGGTATGTAATGCCATTCTGGTTGCGAGAATATGTTCGCAAGGTCCTTTTCGTAATTGATTTGATTTGAAAAAAGAACATTCACAATTCCCTTCAATAAGTCGGTTGTCTTTGTCTATAACCGCTAGAGTTGTATAAGTGAAATTTTTATCGGTTACTTTTCCTTTGATTTGCAATTGATCGCCTTTTACATCTGAAGTGATTTTTATGCGATTTTCTGCTATATATTGATTCGCAATCTCTTCCTGCGGACTTGCAAAACGCAATGTTTTCATATTCAAAGGTTCCTGTGTCAATTCTCGCACACGATATAATCCTAGATTTAAATCGTAGATTACTCTTCCGGCTTGCGTGTAAGCCGTTAATGAGGCAGAAACTGTTGATGGATCAAGATTTAGTTTTTTGGCTAAATTATCAGAAGTATCAAACCAGTTTTCTTTCAATGCATTGAAAACTTTTTCCTGCGTAAATAAATCGACGTTATTTCTTGGCGCCATTAAATCGAAATTTCCTGCAGTACTCCAATCGTTTTTAGTCCAGCCGGATAATCCTAAAGTATAAGACATATCGCCTAAATCGGCAATGAAAAAAGAAGGCAAACCAGAACCTAATAAAACGACTTTAAAATTCTTCGCAATAGGAATTAGTCTTTCTAAAATTAGTAAACGGCGTCTTCCCCAAATACGAATTGTTTTGGCTTCATTTCCTTGAAAAATCGAACGATGAAAGGTGATTTCGTCATGCGTAGGTTCAAATATGGCTTTGATAGGTTTGTCCGGTTCCAGAACAAAACGCAAAGCTCTTGGTCCTTTCTTTTCTTTGAAACGACGCAAATATTGACATAAACTAAAAATATCCATTGGATGTAAATCCAACACAGTTGCCGGAAGCGTCATTGCAGAACTTACTTGCAAAAATCCTCTAACCCAGGAATCCGGTAAGTCTATTTTTACCTCTTTATAGACTTGTTCATTTGTGGTTTTGGCTTCAAAACCAGACGGATCAATCTTAAATTCGGTTTCTTTATAATTTCTTATTTTCTGGAATTCGTTATACAATCCTTCTGAATAATCAATGTTTGTTGTTCCGCATTTAAAGTCGCTTATTTCTGTGAAAATATTATAGTTACAGCTTAATTTTCCATAAGATGATTCATCTTTACTGAAACATTCGAAAAAAACTTCATCGGGATGTACCGTAATTACCGGATCTAAAACGTACCAGGCATCTTTGTCATTTTTATAGAGATAATCAAAATAGGCGCTTTTAGCTTTGTTAAAAGGCCCCAGAATTCTACTTTTCTCTTTTTGAACGGTGCTTAATTCTTCTTTTAATTCCTGAATGCGTGTGCGAACAGTTTCAATCTGAAAATCGGCCATATATTCGCTAAGCCACAATTTTTCTTGTTCTGCAGCCCATGATTTGTATTCTTCTTTATCCTTAGGGAAAAAACGTAAATCCGAAATCACGACATCATGTAGTGCCGAAATAGCTTCTCTAAAAGCGATTTTTTGGTTTAGTTTTCCAACAAAAAAAGTAGGTTCTCTCAAAGTATCCGGCGCAAAACTCATTCCGGTACTATTCGAAGTGTTATTTATAGTGGTGCTTCCGCTGTATTTATAATCAAATAACATAACTTAGTTTTTAAGGATTAAATGGGTATGCAATTGCGGATATAACGTTTTTAAATCCGTCAAAATAGAGATACAATTTGCCTTATCCTGTATGGTCACAGTAGCCGAAATTTCGTCGATAATTTGCGTTACAAAAACGGCTGCATCTTCGCTTTTCTTTCCTTCCTGAAGTAAGAATTCAAAAATACGCTGTTTGGCAATTCTCGCTTTGTGTACACGCGTTAATACAGAACGGAAATAGAATTCAAGTTCTCTCAACTTAGGCAAATTATCTGTAGCGTATGTATTGAGATAATTAGTCACAAAAAACTGAATATTTACGCTTGGATGTTGACTTAATTTGGTCAAATAAGTTACGCCATCATCCGGATTAAAATATTTGGTAATGATTTCTTTTCCAAATTGTTCAACCGCCGGCAATACAGAATCTACGATACTAATCAGACATTCTAAATCCCAATCTGTTTCATCAAATTCGGTTTTGAAAAAATGAAAAGCAAATGTTCTCGTATCGTCCCAAGTAGTGTCTAATATTGCTAATGCATTGTTTCTTTCAGCACGAATTCGTTCTTTTTTGTCCATAAAATAATTCCAACACCATTGACGAATGGCAAGGATTTCATGGTTTCCTAAAGAGATAATCTGGCGAATTGTAAAATCGTCTTTACGAGTATATTTTTTCAATATTTCATAACCCGTTAATTGACTTTCTCTGTAATTAGCGTGAATTAGTTTTATAACATCTCGCGGTTCTAATGCTGTATTCCAATGATTTGTGGTTTCTTCAAGAATGAATTTTTTGAAGATCAAATGTGCGCCTTCAAATTTTTCTTTTCGAATCATCGCATAAACCGTATTACGAAGTGCAATGTCGATGATATTAGAATTTGATTTGCCTAATTGCGTAATACGTTCTATAACAGATTCTAAAACATCTTGATTCTCATTGTTTAATAAATCTAATAAAGATTCAGTATTTGCCAATAAGTAATCGTTCTGATAGTTATTTAACAGCTGAATTCCATTTTTTCTAATCTCATTATTTGTATCTTCTAAAAACAAAGCGATCAACGAAAACGGAATTTCCTTAGAATCGACTGTTTTAGATTTTAGAATTAGAATAGAACTCGCTAACAGATTATTCGTTTTTAAATCAGAAGAAATTAAACGCGCAACAATATCCCAGCTTAATTGTTCAAGTTGTGGCGTAGCTATTTTTTTAAGTCTGTCGATGGCAAGAGTTGCAAGAGCATTGTTTGCATCAGATTCTTCAAACGTAAGAAGTTCAATTATTACTTTTCCGGTTATTGCTTTGGCTTTATCTTCTGTAAATCTAAAGTTTTCCAATGTGCTCGTTATCCAACTTTTTAAATCGGGAACTTCATTAAAAATTAGTTTTACAACAAATTCAGTGTCATTTAGAAAAAGATCTTTGTTTGATAAAATGTGATTTTTGGCCCAATTTCTGGCAGCTTCGGTTTTAGAATTTAATACATCGCCAATAAAACCAATCTGAGTAGAAAGTGTATTGTTTTTCAGGACTATAGTTTCAAATCCTAAATTGTTTGGAATCCTAAAATTACTATTCAGTAAAGTTAAAATATTGGTTTCATCAAAATTATTGATGATAGTATTAAAGTCATTTCTCGCCTTTAAATTTCCGTAAGCAAAATTATGAATGATATTCATTTGTGCTTCCATTATCAGATGAACATAAGCTTCCGGAAAAGCATCCCAATGTTCCGGAAACAATTCTAAACGGTTTGAAACGGTTTCTACAATAACTTTTGGTTCTTCGGGAACTATTAGACTTTGAGGTTTTTGCTCTGTTTCTTTTTTACCAAAAAATGTTGAAAATGCTTTTTTAGCAACGTCTAATACAGAACCTGAATTCTGATCTGTTGTTGTATTTGTTTTCTTTTCGTCAGTATTTACTTTACTGCTTACTCTCGTTGCCTGATTTATATCGAAATAATAATTTTTACTCGAGAAAACTTCCTGATTTAAAATGAATTTCATCGATGGAGTCAAAATTCGCTTCTTGTCATTCCCAAATAAAATAGTTGACAATAGAAGTAAATTCGAACATTCAGGATAATCTACAACAGTATAATAATATTTTTTATCATTATAATTGTATTGTCCATAAGTATTTAGAGGCTCTTTTTGGGCTTTGCTATAATCATTTTCCGTGTACTTTGATAAAATTGAAACGGCAAACTTCAGGTATTTTTTAGCATCTGTTTCAGAATCCATTTCGTTTAAAAAGCGAAGACTATTTTTCTGGAAATAGGTTTTGGTAAAATTCGAGAAGGCAATTTTACTGTCTTTTCCTCTAAGTTCCTTTCCAATATTTAACCTTTCATTTATAGCGCTAATAAATTGCGAGTTATAATAGTCATCTTCCAATGAAACTGTTCTGGTGAACATTGGAGCTTCATTCTCAAATCTATAAGCAAGAACGGCAATTACATCAGCATCGTTTCTTAAATGAGCTAATTTGTAAATGGCTCTGATATGTTTGAAATATGGCGGTCTGAACGGAACAGCTTCCAGTAAGAAAACAATAATCTCATGTAAATTACGATCAAACTTCGCTACTAAGTATAAAGCCGTCAGATAATTGATAGCGTTGTTTTGTAATTCTTCTTTTAGAAAATTTACTAACGAATCATAATCTTTTTTATCGATATAATATCTTGCTTCTTGCGGAATCGTTTCAAGAATTGTCGAGATATGTTTTTGTAACTCTGTCTCTTTCAGGATTTCTAATAATCCTTCGTGAGCCAGATTTTTTATGTAATCTTTTTGTTTATTTTGTAAAGCGTATGATCTAAAAACTTCTTCGGCAGTATCAGATTTAAATTTTATTAAAGCCCAAATCGCAGAATAAGTTTGTAAATCATCACCTTTTGAGGCTAATTTAATGATATATGGAATCGCTTCTTTAACTTCTAATAAACCTGCTTTCCAGATTACCCGGCTGGTTTTCCATTGGGTTTTAAAACTGTTTTTACCCATTACAGCATCTTCTAAACGCTGAAGAATCACACCGTTTATAGAATCTGGTTCGACACTTTCAAAAGAAGGTAGATCGATTAATGTCTCTATTTCTGAAGCATATCCTTTAACTTTTTTCTCATTTTCGAGTTTATCAAAAATGATTTGTGCTTTTTCTTCCGAAACGTATTCCGGTGTTTTAGTTCCGTCTTTCAAAACGCTTCCTCTTCTTCCGTATCTAAAATTTACCACATAATTATTGGCATCGATACTGCACAAGTCGATTTCGTATACTTTATCTGAATTCCCTTCTTTATAGAAAAGTTTAATCTGTTTAATTAATTTCATGATTCAAAAAGGGTATTAATTAAAAAATATTCCACCAGTTTTCTGGCTTTTGTTCCATTTGTACTTCTTTTATTTCCTCAGGAATAATCACAGGAATTGGAATCACTTTTTCAGGAATATTTGTTTTTTCAATATGAGGCTGACCGTGTTTGGCAATTATGTTTTTTAAATTTTGTTTGAAGATTTTCCCTTTCTCAGGATTCACCATATTTACATAATTGATGTAACCTTCTATGGCATTGATCAGGTGAATTGCTTTTCCCCATTGCTGGTCTTTCCATCCGTTTTTTTCAATATTATGCAATACGGCACGGAATTTTCGCAACTGAATTCTGTCAACATTTAGTTTCTTGTTTACAACAACTCCGGTCACTTTTTGCTGCATGCCTTTTCGCATGACATGAACTTTATCGGGATGAATTATAAAACCTTCTGATTCAATAATTTTTTTGGTAAAAAACAATAAACGAGAAACATTTTGGCTGTTTTCTTCAGTAGTCGAAAAACTCATATCATCTGCATAACGCGTATAGCTGAAGTTTAATTTCTTAGCTAATCCTTTGATTTTCTGATCCATTTTATAAACAATCATGTTGCTTATCGCCGGACTTGCTGGAGAACCCTGTGGTAATTTGCGTTCACCGGATTGTACATAATATGTAACGCCGTCTAATGTGGTTTCGTTAATCTCAGAATAAGTACATAAAAGACTTAAAATCGTAGCAACTTCTTCAGAATAGCCAATTTTATGAAATAATCCTTTTACTCGTTTATGAGTTACAGTTGGGAAAAAATCTTTTAAATCGATATTAACGACAATGTCTTTATTAACGTGAGGCATTGCATTGGTTACAATAGAACGTTCTTTTATAAAACCATGCGCTTCAATAGTATAAGGTATTTTATGAAGTATGTTTTCTAAAATCCAGGTTTGAATTTCTTTTAATTTTGCTTTTGGAGCTGAAATTTTGCGTTTGCCGCCAGATTTCTTTTCAAGCTCAAAAGTATGATAATGGTTAATCTTAGAAACTTTTCTGTTGTAAGCAAGATATTGTAATGCTTTCAGATCGATTTGCATGCTTTTGGCAAGAGCCAATGCGTCTTTAAAAACAGGCAAATTGTATTTTTCTAAAATTTCAGGATTGGATTCTTTAGTATTTAAACCTTTAGATACGGTTTCACCCAAATAGAGAATTTGCTGTTGCTGAAGTAATTTCCAGTTTTCAGCTTTTTCGATCCTTTTTTTCTCTTGGTTTAATTTGGTTTCAGCCCTTTTTTCTTTGGCGATTTTCATTCGGGCTTTACGCATTTCGAGAATCATTGCTTCTCGATTGCTAAACTTCCTGTCTTGTGCCAAAAGCTCATTTAATTCCTTCTCAACTTTTGCTTCTTGTTTGATAAGAATCTCAGATAGAGTAGGTTCAGATCCTGATTGCCAGAAACCTAAACGTTGCATTTCTTCTAATATGTAGCTATCTTTTGAGGTAGCTTTTATTCTATCATAAATTTGTTGTTTACTAAGCTGTTCAGACATATTACAATCGCTATTTTACATTAAAAAGCCCTATTGTAGCAATAGGGCTTAAAGTTTAAAACCTTCGTATTTTCTAAGGACTATGTCTATCAACTCCCGAGAAAAGGTACTATGCGTACAGTTAATCTCGAGGAGGTGGAACCGAAACTGTACGCATAGTACCTTTTCTCATCCATAAGATAGAAGTAGTGCTGAATGTTAAATAATCTTACACCGATGACGAAACATCATCTTTTTCTTTATACAAGAAAAGCAAGGTATTTCTTAAACTCAAAACAAACATACTAAAAAACTTTTAATTGAATACTACTAAAAGTGAAAATAGATTGAACTTTTTTTAACAATTTTATGAATCTAATTCTGAAAGAAAAATAACGCTTTACAGACCTTGTAAAACGACTTCTATTGGGCTAAAATTAAAAACGGCCGTTCTTTTGGAACAGCCGTTTTCGTGGTTATATTATTCTGATTTATTAATTTTGACCATAAATTTTAACGTAAAGATCTTTGTAGATTTCTTTAATAATTTTACGTTTCAATTTTAAAGTAGGAGTAAGTTGTCCGCCATCGATTGACCAAACATCCGGAGTTAACTCAAAACGTTTGATTTTTTCCCAGTGTCCGAATTTTTCATTAATTCCTTCAACTTCTTCATCAATACGTTTGATTACATCAGGATTTGTGCTGATTTCTTTGTCTGTACTTCCTAAAGTGATTTTATGAATTTTAGCCCATTCTTTTACGAATTCAAAATTTGGCTGAATAAAAGCTGCCGGCATTTTTTCGCCTTCACCAATTACCATGATTTGCTCAATAAAACGAGATTGTTTCATTGCATTTTCAATCAATTGAGGAGCAATATATTTTCCACCAGAAGTTTTGAACATTTCTTTCTTACGATCCGTGATTTTCAAGAAACCTTCGCTGTCAATTTCACCAATATCTCCCGTATGGAAATATCCGTCGATTAAAGCTTCGGCAGTTTTTTCAGGATCTTTAAAGTAACCTAACATTACATTTGGTCCTTTGCAAAGAATTTCTCCGTCCTGAGCAATTTTTACTTCAACATTGCGAATTACTTTTCCAACAGTTCCAATTTTGAAACCTTTATTTCTTTGATCGTTTACTGCAATTACAGGAGAAGTTTCAGATAAACCGTAACCTTCCATAACCGGAATTTCAGCAGCAGCAAAAACTCTTGTTAAACGTGGTTGTAAAGCTGCACTTCCGGAAACCATTAAATCTAAATTTCCTCCCAAACCTTCTTTCCATTTACTGAAAATAAGTTTTCGTGCAATCTTCAATTGAAACTCATACCAAAAGCCATTTGCTCCGTATGGTTCATATTTTAAACCTAAATCAATCGCCCAGAAAAATAGTTTTTTCTTGATACCGGTTAATTCAGTTCCTTTTGCATAAATTTTATCGTAAACCTTCTCTAAAAGTCTTGGTACAGCCGTAATAACAGTTGGACGAACTTCTTTTAGGTTGTCACTAATCTTGTCAATTGATTCTCCAAAATAAACAGAAACACCATAATATTGATAGATGTACAAAATCATTCTTTCAAAAATATGGCAAATAGGCAAGAAGCTTAAAGAAGTGCTTTTCCCCGGATCAAACGGAATTCTTGGCGCACTGTCCAAAACATTTGAAACTATATTTTTATGAGAAAGCATTACACCTTTTGGTCTTCCTGTAGTTCCTGAAGTATAGATAATTGTAGCCAAATCATCTGTGTGAATACTATCTTTTCTGGCATCAACTTCACTCTGATTGCTTTGGTCTTCACCAAGTAATAATAAATCACTCCAGTGTTTACAACCCGGAATTTCGTTAAACGAATAAACTTCTTTTAAAGTAGGTACATTTGCTTTAATAGCATTTACTTTTTGAAGTACTTCATCATCAGATACAAAGCAGTAAATACTACCGCTGTGGTTTAATATATATTCGTAATCTTCTTCAGAAATTGTTGGGTAAATAGGAACGTTTTGCGCTCCGGTTTGCAGAATACCAATATCCATGATATTCCATTCAGTGCGGTTATTTGAAGTGATTAATGCAATCTTATCATCTTTTTGAACGCCCATACGCAATAATGCTCTTGAAACGGCATTAGCTTTTGCGATATATTCCTGGCTAGATGTTTTTTCCCAGACTCCATTTTTTTTGGTTGCCAAAGCAACTGGTAAGTTATAAGTTTCTTGTTGATAATAGGGAAAATCAAAAAGACGTGTAATTGAAGCCATGTTTGTTTTATTGAATTTTATTGCAAATTAAATAAAAATTAGGTATAATTTTTAATTTTGTGGAATTTTATGGTAAAATTTATAAGTACTCTTGAAAATCAACGAAAACGTTTTCTTTTTTGTAATATTTTTTCGAAAAATCAAGAAATATTTATTTTTTGCTATAAGTTTCAGGTAAACTATTGAACATTGTAATCAACGTATTCTTTTACGCGTTCTCCCATCAGGAACATTTTTTTCTTGGCAAAATGAATTGAAAATTGAGAATAGATCCAATCGTCACTATCATTGTTTCTGTACCAAAATGTGTACGAAGCACTGTTAAAACCTTCCTTGAAAACCGGAATGCCTTCTTCAGTACATTCGATTCCCCAGTTGATCTTTTTTTTGCTTAAATCATCAGATTGAATAACTCCTGTACCATCAGGATTTAATACTGTAGTAGGTTCTTTTTGTCCCGTAATTACAAAAGTTCCCGGAACCGGATAACCAATAGTTGTTGTAATATAATGATCGCGACCATTATAAGTAATTTTATCTACCTGAACTTGAGAATAAGAATGTGTAGAAACAAAAAATAATGCAATAAATAAAAGACGTAAAGATTTCATTCTTTGTAGGTTTAATTGTTTTTGGAGTTTCAAAAAAGAACCAGTGGCAGGATTCTTTTTTGCGAATATAGTTCAAATTTCAATAGAAAAATGAATCCCAATTACAAGAATGAATTTATTTTTTAACATTTTGGTTTTGCCTGAATATTACTCTGTAGAAAACTGATTTTCTAATAATTTTTCTTTAAAATCAGATTTAAAAGTATAAGCAAATGTCAACATCAAAGCGCGCGTATCTGATTTATTAGTTCGGTTATTGCTAAACAAAGCTGTATTATTTTTGTATCCGCTTTCAAGCGTATTAAACATATCTGTAACGACTAATCCTAAACGGGCATTTCCTTTTCCTAATTTTTGCTGAAAACCCATATCTACATTATATATAGGTATTCTTTTTCCTTGTGGAGTTGCCAATGCCGAGTTGTAATTGCCAATTATTTGAAGTTTTCCGCCTTTCCACGGAACAAAATTATTGATGATTTTTCCGTACCAGTTAAAAGCATTGCTCACGACATCCTGCGCCAAATTTGAAGCGTTTATTTTTTGCTGAAAAGCAGTTACACTAATATTAGCGTCATAGAAACCAATTGGTTTTAAGCTGAAAATTGTTTCAACTCCATAAGTAATAGTACTTCCAATATTTTTTGGCATTAATAAAATTACTCCATTGTCTTTAAGTTCTGCATATTGCCTGATTGCATCAGTTGCATTTCTGTAAAAAGCATTTGTAGAGAAAGAATATTTTGACCATTCTTTATTATAGCTTAATTCGGCAATATGAATGATTTCCGGTTTCAAATAAGGATTTCCACTATGTGGATTCAAAGCATCTGTAATATCCATAAACGGATTCAAATCATCTAAATCCAGACGATTGATACGTTTGCTATAACCAATTTTGACAAAATCATTTGATTCTAAATTCAGTTGTAAAGAAGCCGAAGGAAAGAGTTTTAGATAATCATTATTAAAGCGATCACTATTATTTTGTGTTGCTCCGTTATTAGAAACATTTTCGGCTCGCAAACCTAAATTGTATTTCCATTTTGGATTATCGGCAGTTCCAATAAAAGAATTCAACATTCCGTAAAAAGCATTTATTTGTTCGTTGTATTTAAAACTATTGCTCGAAATTGGATTAATAACATATTCGCCATTAACCAAATCAGCACTTTGAAAATCGGAATCAAAAGAACGGAATGTTCCTTTATAACCCGTTTCTACAATCGATTTTTCAGAAACCGGAAAAGCATAATTTACAATTGCATTCGAGATGTTTTCGTGTTCGTAATTGTGTGTTCTTTGCAAAAAAGCATCATCAATTTGTTCCTGATATTGATCGTAATTATAATTATCAATATTGGTATTCTCTTTGTGTCTGTTAAAAGATGAGGTAAGACTAACGTTCAGGCTTTTTCGATCGTCAGCGAACTTTCGATCATAATTAAAAGCCAATTCACCCACTTTTGAACGTTCCAATTCCAGAGAATGTCTTCTATTGTCCGAGTAAAACTGATTTGCGCTCGTATTAACATGCGTGTATAAAGTTTCGTCATTATCCTGAGTTTCCAGATTTCCTAAAGCTTCAAATGAAAAACTGTTTTTATCATTTGGAGAAAAATCGATATTCAGTTTTAAATTCTGTAAACCTTCTGTACGTTCGTCATTTCGCCTTTGATTAATGAAATGTTCATCATCAATAAAATAATTGGTTCGTTCAGCATTTATTTTTTTTGTTCGGCCGGCAAAACGATTGTCATATCCAAGACCGAAATTCCATTTCTCTGTTTTATGATTTAAAAGTATAGAACTGTTTACTCTCCCTTTGGCACCAAAACCACCGCCTAGAACCATTGCGCCATTCATACCGCTTTGGTTATTTTTCTTTAGTTTTATGTTGATAATTCCGCTTTCAGCATTAGCATCATATTTTGCCGTTGGATTACTAATTATCTCAATACTTTCGATACTGCTCGCAGCAATTTGATCCATATTGGTAATCGCAGAATTTTTTCCGTTAATTAAAATCATCGGCGATTTACCTCTCAAAGTTATTCCGCCTTCAGCATCTACAGCAACGGTTGGGATATTTTTAAGCATATCGGTCGCAGTTCCGCCAGATTGAGAAATATTCGAAACAGCATTAAAAATAAAACCTTCATCCGTTTTCTGAATTTGTTTTTTGGCCGAATTAACAACAACAGTATTCAATAAATTAGTATCGTTTTGCAAAGTGATTGTTCCAATAGAAATAGCAGAACCTGAAAATTTCACTTTTTGAATATTGGTTTTAAACCCAATTAATTTGAATTGCAATTGATAATCACCATTTAGAATATTGTCTAATGCAAAATTTCCTAAAGCATCAGTTACTGCATAAGCTGCAACTTTTGTGGAATCATTTGCATTTTTTAAAATAACATCTACAAATTCTATTGGAAGTTTTCCGTCAGAAATAGTTCCTTTTATAGCTGCCTGATTTTGACCAAAAGAAAGTTGGCTTATTATAAATAAGAAAATAAAAAGTAAAAGGTGTTGTCTGCAATTTTTCATGAGACAAAGATATTTATCCCAGTAAATGCGCTTGCTTAAACTGCCTTAAGATATTATTAAATTAGTCTTAGATGATATTTAATTTTCTGAAGCGATAGATTTTGGTATCAAAAAAAGGGTGTTTTTCCCCTATAAGAAACAGGAAAAACCACCAGTGATTTGAAGAACGACAACAGTATTTTTATTTTATTAAAATGCGAAAGCCGAAAAGCAAAAGAGTAGGCATTAATTTAATACTAAATCAAATGTTAACTGCTTTTTTAGCAATGATCTGGTGGGGAATTGTATGTCAGTATTGCCACAACTTTCAAAAAAAATAAAATAAAAATGCCTCAGTTTTAGGGATAGCACTGAGGTATTTTTTATATAAGGATTATAAGTGTTTTTTTTATCACGAATTTTTCTGATTTCATGAATCTGTTTTTTGGGGAAAACTTTATTAGTGAAATTGCTTCGCCAGTTGGTTATTATCCTTACCGTGGCAAAAAAAAAGCGCTCAAAATTTTGAGCGCTTTTTTAATAAAATATGTTTTTTAGATTTTCTCAATCCATTTTCTTGCGTTAACAAAAGCTTCATGCCAAGGCGAAACTTCGTCGTTTCTGTCTTTTGGATAATGAGCCCAGTTCCATTGGAAAGTTGAACGCTCAATATGAGGCATCATAACCAAATGTCTTCCTGTTTTATCACACATCATTGCTGTGTTGTAATCAGATCCGTTAGGGTTTGCAGGATATCCTTCGTAAGCATATTTAGAAACAATGTTGTAGTTTTCTTCAGCAAGAGGTAAATTGAATTTTCCTTCTCCGTGAGAAACCCAAACTCCTAAAGTACTTCCGGCCAAAGTCGATAACATAACTGAATTGTTTTCCTGAACTTTTACAGAAGTAAAGATACTTTCGTGTTTCTGGCTTTCGTTATGCAATAGTTTTCCGTGAACTTCATGCTCTGGATTAATTACTTCAAGTTCCATAAACAACTGACAACCGTTACAGATTCCAACAGATAATGTATCTTCTCTTTTAAAGAATTTATCTAAAGCTGTTTTTGCTTTTTCGTTGTATAAAAATGCTCCGGCCCAACCTTTAGCAGAACCTAAAACATCAGAGTTAGAGAATCCTCCAACTGCACCAATAAACTGAATATCTTCAAGAGTTTCACGACCAGAAATTAAATCCGTCATGTGAACGTCTTTTACATCAAAACCGGCTAAGTACATAGCATTTGCCATTTCACGCTCAGAATTACTTCCTTTTTCACGGATAATAGCTGCTTTTGGTCTCGGTTTTGAAGCGTCGATTACTGGTTTTTTTCCTGTAAAGTGCGCTGGGAAAGTATATTGTAAGACTTGATTTTTATAGTTTTCGAAACGTGCCTGAGCTCTTCCGTTTTTAGATTGTTTTTGATCTAATAAATAAGAAGTTTCAAACCAAATATCTCTGTAAGTTGGAATATCCAATTTATAATCTCCAAATTCTAAAGCTGCAGTTTCTTGAACTGTACCAATTTTGAAGAATTCGATATTGTTAGCTTTCAATTTAGCTTCTACAGCTGAATCAGATTTTGCCTGGAAAACGATTCCGATGTTTTCAGCGAAAAGAATTTTTAATAAGTCTTTTTCCGCGAAAGCGCTGAAATCAATTTTTGCTCCAAGATTTACATCAGCAAAACACAATTCTAATAAAGTAGTAATTAAACCACCGCTTCCGATATCATGTCCAGCTAAAATTTGGCTTTCGCCGATTAAATCCTGAACGGTATTAAATGCATTTTTGAAGAAAGAAGCATCTTTTATGGTAGAAGTTTCGTTTCCGATTGTGTTTCTAATTTGTGCAAAAGAAGAACCTCCTAATTTGAAATCATCCTGAGACAAATTGATATAATAAATAGAATCTCCGTTTTTCTGTAAAACCGGTTCCACTACTTTTCTAATATCTGTACAGTTTCCTCCAGCCGAAATAATAACCGTTCCCGGCGCAATTACTTCGTCATTTGGATATTTTTGTTTCATCGAAAGTGAATCTTTTCCTGTTGGAATATTGATTCCTAATTCGATTGCAAAATCTGAACAACCTTCAACGGCAGCGTACAAACGAGCGTCTTCACCTTCGTTTTTACAAGCCCACATCCAGTTTGCAGATAATGAAATTCCTTTTAAACCATCTTTAATTGGCGCCCAAACAATGTTTGATAACGATTCTGCAATAGCATTTCTACTTCCTGCAACCGGATCAATCAAAGCAGCGATAGGAGCGTGACCAATAGAAGTTGCGATTCCTTCTTTTCCTAAATAATCAAGAGCCATAACCCCAACATTATTCAAAGGCAATTGAAGCGGTCCTGCATTTTGTTGTTTAGCTACTTTTCCACCTACACAACGGTCAACTTTATTAGTTAACCAATCTTTTGAGGCAACTGCTTCTAAACGTAAAACGTCTTTTAAGTATGATTCAAAATCTCCTGCGTTGTAAGCAACATCAGCATATTTTCTATCGATAGTTTTGTCAGTCATAACCGTTTTAGGAGAACTTCCGAAGAAATCTTCTAAAGCATAATCCATCGGTTTCAAACCAGTAGATTTTGATTCGAATGTAAAACGGTGATCTCCCGTAACATCTCCAACCTGATACATTGGCGAACGCTCTCTGTCAGCAATTCTTTGTAAAGTATCAATATCTTTTTGACCAATAACCAATCCCATTCTTTCCTGAGATTCGTTACCAATAATTTCTTTTGCAGAAAGTGTAGGATCTCCAACTGGTAATTTATCCAAGTCGATTAAACCTCCAGTTTCTTCCACCAATTCCGAAAGACAGTTTAAGTGTCCTCCAGCTCCGTGATCGTGAATCGAAACAATTGGGTTATTGTCGCTTTCTACTAAACCACGAATCGCGTTGGCAGCACGTTTTTGCATTTCAGGGTTTGAACGTTGGATTGCATTTAATTCAATTCCTGAACCAAAAGCTCCGGTATCTGCAGATGAAACCGCAGCTCCACCCATTCCGATTCTATAATTTTCTCCACCAAGAATTACGATTTTATCACCTTCTTGTGGTTTCTTTTTAATTGCCTGATCTAATTTTCCGTAACCAATTCCGCCCGCTTGCATGATTACTTTATCGTAACCAATTTTACGGTCGTTTTCTGAATGTTCGAAAGTTAAAACCGAACCTGTAATTAACGGTTGACCGAATTTATTTCCAAAATCAGAAGCTCCGTTTGAAGCTTTGATCAAAATATCCATTGGAGTTTGGTACAACCATTTTCTTTCTTCAACAGCATTTTCCCATTTTCTGTCATCATTCAAACGAGAATATGAAGTCATGTAAACTGCAGTTCCAGCTAATGGAAGTGAACCTTGACCACCAGCTAAACGGTCACGAATTTCTCCTCCTGAACCTGTTGCAGCTCCGTTGAAAGGCTCTACAGTTGTTGGGAAATTGTGTGTTTCTGCTTTTAAAGATAAAACCGAATCAAATTCTTTTATCTCATAATAATCTGGTTTGTCAGCTGTTTTTGGTGCAAACTGCTGCACTTTTGGTCCTTTTACAAAAGCAACGTTGTCTTTGTAAGCAGACACTATATCGTTAGGATTTTCCTGTGATGTCTTTTTGATTAATTTAAAAAGAGAAGTTTCTTTTTCTTCACCATCAATAACAAAAGTTCCGTTGAAGATTTTGTGACGACAGTGCTCTGAATTCGCTTGTGAGAAAGCAAAAATCTCAGAATCAGTTAACTTTCTTCCTAGTTTTACAGCAAGATTGTCTAAGTAATCAACTTCTTCCTGGCTTAAAGCCAAACCTTCTACTTTGTTGTAAGTCGCAATATCATCGATTTCCAAAATTGGTTCTGGCTGAACATTAATCGTGAAAATCTCCTGATCTAATTGATTGAATTTTTGTGAAAGCATTGGATCAAAATCCGTGAAATCTTCCGTTGCCGGATGAAATTCTTCAATTCTGATAATGCCCGGAATACCCATATTTTGAGTAATTTCTACAGCATTTGTACTCCAAGGTGTGATCATAGTGGCACGTGGACCAACAAAAAAATCCGTCAAGGCGGATTTTTCGATCTTATTAGAGTTGGCAAAAAGCCAGTTTAATTTTGAAATGTCTTGAGCCGAAATTTCGTTTTGCGTTTGTACGGCAAAAACAGTTTTGCTTTGGTTTTCAAAGAAATGGATCATTGTGATGTGTAGTTTGTTGTATTGAGGTGCAAATTTAGTGTAAATAAATAGTAAGCGCAAATTTGAAAACAAACTCTTTTGAAAAAATATATACGGTGCTTTTTTCTACCATATAAGTGATATAAGTTCATTTAAGGATTGTGTGAATTTTGCTCGCAAAGTCGCGAAGTCGCAAAGTTTTATTTAAAGTAATGATTAATCGTATTATTTGTCATTTCGACGAAGGAGAAATCTTCGCAAGTAACTCTGCAACGAGAGTCCAATCTTTGTCGAGCTTCTCGTGAAGATTTCTCCTTCGTCGAAATGACATAAAATGAGAATAAATTTGCGACTTTACGTGATTAAAAAAATGATTATGTATTATTCATTCTTCTAAAATGAACTTATATCCCTTATATGGTTAAAAAAACAAAAAAAAAGCGGCAATATTGCCGCTTTTAGTTTAGTAAGCACTCATTTTTTAATTAGTTGATAAGGATCTTTTTGTTGAAATTTTCAGAACCTTTACTAATATGAACAATGTAGATACCTTTCGGTAAATTATTTATCGTTGATAATGAATCTGCGATATTTGATCTCTCAAATATTTTCTGACCTAATATTGAAATTATCTCGATAGAATAGGGTGCTTCTGAATTATTAAAATAGATTGTGAAGTTTCCGTTAGAAGGATTTGGGTATAAAATGATTCCTGTTGAATCTACAGTTTCTGGTGTTTCAAGAGCTATATCTTTAACTAGTTTTGCACCTAAATTTGAGCACGTATCTGTGGTAAATGAATCCCATTGTGATGCCAAATTAAAAGTAGTACTTGGAGCCGTAACTGTCGATTTTCTTCTTAAAGTAACATCTGCAGCAAAATTTGCTGTTCCGCCATTAAAAGTTCCGATGATGTCTATTAAAACTCCGTTTTTGAATAAACCTACAGCGTCATTTCCGTTGAAAGTCAATTCTGTAGCAGTTGTAGAAATATTTGCCGAACTTGTTGGATAACAGCTTGAAGCCATTGAACTGTTCACGATCGTGAATTTATTTCCTGATGCCAATGTTCCGCTCAAGGCTAAACCTGTGCTCCATGCTCCGGCACCATTTGTTTGTTTTTTTACAGTATAAGTAGATAAACTCACAGAAGCTTCTGTATTATTGGCGATTTCTAAAGCTTTATTATTTCCAGAACCTTCAATATATTCAGAGAAAAGCAAGTCAGTTGCCGTTCCTCCGGTTCCACCGCTGGCATTTGTAGTTACTGCAATTTTATTACTTGAAGCAGATGTATTTCCTGCAGCATCTTTGGCAGTTACATTTATATTATAACTAGTAGAAGCTGTCAATCCTGTAATTGTTGCAGTTAATGTGGTAACGGTAGTTTTCAAAACGCCATTTGAATAAACATTATATCCTGTAACACCAACATTATCTGTAGATGCTGTCCATGAAACTGTAATCGAAGTAGCTGTTTTTGTTGTAGAAGCTAAACTTGTTGGAGCAGTTGGAGCCTGAGTATCTGCAGAAGGATTCCAAATTTGATTAACATATTCCGGATGATCGATATATGGATTTCTATTGTTTTGGCGTGCATAAATCGCATTATTTCTTGCAATTTCTCTTGCGCTAACAGGATCTTGTGCGTTCCATGCCAAAAGAATATTTAAAAAAGCAGTTGTAAATACTTTGTTGCTTGAACCGTCAAACATTGCATATGAATATCCTGCAACTGTATTTTCATAACGTGTAGCAAAATAAAAGTACATTCTGGCAATATCACCTTTAAATTCATTGATTGGTTCAAAAACAGTTCCTGAATATCCAGATGTTGAATTTGGACCAAGTTTTCCTCCGTTTTGAGAAATATAAGTTGGCGTGCTTACAACTCCGTGTGGGTAATTCGAGCGTACTCCGTTTACTTTTCCGTCTGTTGGAGTAATAAAATGTGCATCGGCAACCATTGGAGATTGTTCATTAAATACCGATTGCGGAATAATATGTTCTCTATTATAACAATCGCCTTCTGCAGAATAATTTCCGCATCTTTGTGTACTTCCTGTGCTATAATTATAGGGATCTGTTCCAGATGGATTTTCTGAATACATATCGAGAACAGTTCCGTCATTCTCATAAAAATTATCAACATCAGAGGTTTGATATGTTGTGTACAAACCAGCATATCCATTATCAGTATGTCCTTTAATGATGTTGTACAATTGTGTTTTTAAAGTGTAACCTGTTCCGGTTGCTGTGTTATAATAACCAGACGGAATTTGAGCAAACGTTGCCGTAAAAACGAGTAATAATAAAAAAGTGTAGAGTTTTTTCATAAAATGTAGGTTTAAGATTTGAGTTAATAATAAATTGATTTTTAGTGAGTTAATTTAGTTATTGTAGCAAATCTACTATTTTTATGAATGCGTTGCGTTAAGGAAAGATTATTTTTAGATATATTTTCTTACGGGTAGATTTTTACCATGTAAGTTATATAAGTTCATTTTGGAATGGGTGTAGAATTGAGTCTCACGAAGTTTGTCATTTCGACCGGAGGGAGAAATCACACGCGTAATTCGACAAAGATTGGTGATTTTAGGAACGGAGTTTCTTGCGAAGATTTCTCGTTCCTCGAATGACATAAAATGGGATTAATTACATTCCGATTCAACGGATTAAAATCCGTTGCTACAAAATTGGTCGTTCCTCCGGAACTTTTGTAAAGAGCCTTCGGCTCGATTTATATTGTAGGGATGGATTTTAATCCATCATAGCTTTACAAAATTGTCTCATTTTATGTCATTCGAGGAACGAGAAATGATATACTCGATCGATTAATAAAGCTTAAATTATCTTACATCACTTATATGGTGAAGATAACTTTGCATCTTAAGCGGCAAAACTTTATTTAGATTTAGGAAAAGCAGCACTCTGATAAGCGCCTAAATCTGGCGGGGAAGTTCTCGTGGCTCCAATAATATCTAATGGAATGATATAATCCTGATTTCCTTTCGCAAAAGCGGCAGAAGTATTGTCAATATTCAGTTTGTTTTGAGAAACATTGAAGAATTTTGGACTCTGATTTAGAATAATCTGATTGTAATGTGTGGGATCTTTGGTAAATTGATAATCCGGATTTGTGCTTGAACTGCTAAATTTCAATAGACAATTGTTTAATTGATATACAAATGCTGCACTGGTATTTTTATCCAAATTAAATTCATTGGTATTCGAACCATAAATAATACAGTTATTGAAAGTTGCCTGAGTCAAAGGATTTGTTTCCGGAGTTGCTCCAGCCAAACTGTTGCTTAAATTCAAAGCAAATTGTGCACTTGGCCAATTGTTATTAAAAGTGCAATGTGTAAAAATATAATTTCCGCCATAAACACATGATAAACTTGCTAAACCAGCATAACTAATTGCAATGTTTTCACCATTAATTCGGGCATTTTGAGCTAGAATTCCATATTCTGCACAATTGTAAATCTGAGTATTTTTAATTTGAATTGTTGTATTGTCTTGGTTTCTAATATCTAAACCAGTAATAGCATTTTTTAAAGTCAGATGATTTATCGTGTGATTTGTACTTCCGCTGGATAATATCACCGATTTCCATTGTCCCGGAATATCATCGTAAAGAGATTCTAATCGATCGCCTTCAAAAACAACTTCATTTTCAAGTTTTTCGGTTGTTGATGTTGTTCCATTTATTTGTAACGAAGCTTTATTATCGACGTAAAGTCCTGAACTTGCGTGAAAAAACACTCGAGCTCCGGCTTCAAAAGTTACAGTTTTATTTTCTGGAACTCCTGCATAACCATAGATTACATAAGGTTTTTGTTTTGTAAAAATCAGTTCATTTCCGTTTACAGGATCATTTTCGTTTAGATAAAATCCATCAACATCTTTACCGTCAATTTTGATTTTTTCTTTAGTTCCATCAGCATTTTGTTTCGGATAAAGAAAAACAGCATCCTGAATTAAGGTAACCAAAGCAACTTCCTGAAGATTTGCGCCGCTGTCAAATTGAATTTCATCGGTATATAAAAAATCTGTTGGATTCGCGTCTGTAATATCGGCAGTGGTTTCTATAAAAATGTACAAACTGTCTTTCGCCAAAAGCGTAACATTATTAAAGATTTTACCATTATTTCCGGTCATTCCGTCAACAGTCATTCGGTATTTTGAACTTAAGCCTTTTTTGAATTGAACTGTTGGAATCGAAATGTCGTTTTTACTTTTATTATAGACTTTAAGTTGGTACGTGCTTGAACCAATGTTTTTAAAAACAGTATCTAAATAAACGGTATCTTTTGAGAACTTTAAATCTCCGGAACTGGCAACGGTATCAAAATCTGTTCGACATGAACTGAAAGCTAAAAGGAAACCGAAAATGAAGAGTATAAAGTATTGACGCATTTAAAATCTTTTTTGTAAAAATAGCAAAAAACTTACACGTTTGAAGATGATTTTTAATATTAGAAATGTATTTTCTAATTTGTATCTCATCTTTTCTTTAATTTTACGATTTTAAAGCCTATTTTAAATGAATTACACAAAAGAACAAATATTAGAGCGTTGCAATCAGTTTTCTAAAAACACTTTGATGGAAACGCTAAAAATTGAATATATAGACGCAGGCGAAGATTTTTTAACTGCAAAAATGCCTGTAAATCCAAGCGTTCACCAACCAATGGGATTATTGCACGGCGGCGCTTCAGTAGCTTTGGCTGAAAGTGTGGGAAGTGCAGCATCTTTCTTTTTTATTGATCCAAAAGAACAGGAAGTTCGCGGAATCGAAATTTCGGCAAATCACCTGAAAAGTATTCGTGAAGGTTTTGTTTTTGGGACGGCGAGAATCATTCATAAAGGAAGAAGTATTCATCTTTGGGAAATTAAAATTACTGATGAAGCCGGAAACCTGATTTCGCTTTGCAAATTGACGAATATGGTTTTAGACAAAAAGAAAGCGTAGAAAATATGAATGACTTTTTTTCTACTGTAAAAAAACATCAAGAGCAAAATTTACCTTTTGTAATCTATTCGAAACCTAACTCGTCAAGTATTTATGCGCTTTTACAGCAAAATGATACTTTGTATACGGTTTCGGATTATAGCGAGAAGGGTTTTGTTTTTGCTTCTTTTGATGAAAAACAACTGATTTTAATTCCGGAAGAAGAATCAAAAATTATTAGTGCCGAACAAACTAAAGTCAATTTTGATTTTAGTGAAATCGAAGAGGTTAATTTTGATTTGGAAGCCAAAAATCAATATGAAGATTTGGTTTCAAAAGGAATTGAAGCGATTAAAAATGACGAATTCAAAAAAGTGGTTTTATCCAGAAGCGAAACAATTGACTTGGTTAATTTCGATTTCAGCACCATTTTTCAGCGTTTGATTCATTTATATCCAACGACTTTTTCGTATTGTTTTTTTCATCCTCAAATTGGACTTTGGATGGGAGCAACGCCGGAACAATTATTGAAAGCAAGCGGAAATGTTTTTGAAACGACTGCTTTGGCTGGAACTCAGAAAACGACGGAAGAATCTGAGATTCTTTGGCAGCAAAAAGAAAAAGACGAACAGCAATATGTTACTGATTTTATCGTGAAAAGATTACGTGAAGTTGCAGCTTCGGTTAATGTTACGGAACCTTATAGTTTGAAAGCTGGATCGATCTGGCATATTAAAACTGACATTTCGGGAGTTTTAAATGATAATTCAACGCTTGAAGAAGTTATCGATACTTTGCATCCAACGCCTGCGGTTTGTGGTTTGCCAAAAAAGAAAGCAAAAGCTTTTATCATCGAAAATGAAAATTATGACCGAACTTTCTATACAGGATTTCTTGGCGAATTAAATAGCAGTTTTGCGAACAAAATAGCAAGCTCTGATTTATTTGTAAATTTACGCAGCATGCAAATCAAGGATAATAAAGCAATATTATACATGGGTTGCGGAATTACAAAAGAAAGTATTCCCGAAAATGAATGGGAGGAAAGCGTCAATAAATCAATGACGATGAAAAGAGTTTTGAACGTAAAAAAGAATAGTAATTGTTAGAGAAAAGTGTTAGGTTTCAAGTTTCACGTTCTGATTGTTAACTTGAAACAAAGAAAACCTGAAACAAAAGAAAACAAAATTAAAAGTATGAAATTAGATATATTAGCCTTTGGAGCACATCCGGATGATGTAGAATTAGGTTGTGCGGGAACAATTTTAAAAGAAGTATCTCTTGGAAAAAAAGTTGGTATTGTAGATTTAACGCGTGGCGAATTAGGTACACGCGGAACTGCAGAAACCAGAGATTCTGAAGCTGCAGATGCAGCAAAAATATTAGGTGTTTTGGTTCGTGAAAATCTGGAGATGCGTGACGGATTTTTTGTAAATGACGAAAAACACCAATTAGAGGTTATAAAAATGATTCGTAAGTATAAACCTGAAATCGTATTGTGTAATGCAATTGACGATCGTCATATCGATCACGGAAAAGGAAGTAAATTAGTTTCTGATGCTTGCTTTTTATCGGGATTGGTAAAGATTGAAACTTCGGTTGATGGAGAGAATCAAGAACCATGGAGACCAAAAGTGGTTTATCACTATATTCAGTGGAAAAACATTCAACCGGATTTTGTAGTTGACATCACAGGTTTTGAAGAGAAAAAGGTAGAAGCGATTATGGCTTATAAAACGCAGTTTTATGATCCAAATTCAACAGAACCTGTAACGCCAATTACAAGTAAAAACTTCTTTGAAAGCCTAAATTATCGTGCGCAGGACCTAGGAAGGTTAGTTGGGAAAGATTTTGCTGAAGGTTTTACTGTTGAAAGATGTTTGGCAGTCAATAGTTTAGAAGATTTGATATAAAAAGTTTAATATTTTTTCTGTTTTATATTTGCGGAAGTAAACCTTTGTTGTATATTTGCAACCGCAAAGAAAAATGGTGGTTGTAGCTCAGCTGGTTAGAGTATTGGTTTGTGGTGCCGAGGGTCGCCGGTTCGAACCCGGTCAGCCACCCAGGAATTTAAAGCCTTGAAGAAATTCAAGGCTTTTTTTGTGCTTATAATTTAAATCCCAATTTTTTTTAAATTCCAAATTCCAAGATGGTGAATATTACGGTGACTAAGATTTTAGAATTTGGGATTTAAATTTTGGATTTTTTTTGTTTTTGTTTTTCACACAAAAAAAAAACACGTTTAGTATTGGTTTATTGGTTATTATGGTTTGGTTTATAAATCATTTTATTTCATCAAAAGTACTTTTTTGCCTCATATCTCCAGTTTTCAACCTTTTTTTCTTTGGAGAAGTAAACATTAGTTGTATATTTGCACTCGCTAAGCAAAAATGGTGGTTGTAGCTCAGCTGGTTAGAGTAGCGGTTTGTGGTGCCGCGGGTCGCCGGTTCGAACCCGGTCAGCCACCCAGAAATTTAAAGCCTTGAAGAAATTCAAGGCTTTTTTTGTGCGTTTAATTTTCTTCTACCATATAAGTGATTTAAGTTCATTTTAGATTTCAGCTATAGCCCGTGGTTTTAACTATGGGAACTAAATAGATGTCACGATGTGTATCACACAATTCGTATTGCAATGCGTACCCAAGGTTGAAATCTTGGGCTATGTTTAGTTTGAGGATTTAAATTTTTGATAATGTTTTAATACAATCTTTTCATTTTTCAGGAATAAGAAATTACATTGAGAATGCGCTCTTATTAAATATAGCCCAAGGTTTCAACCTTGGGTACACAATATATCACACAATCCATATTAGGATGGGTATTTCGAGGTTGAAACCTTGGAGTATGTTTTAGTTTATCATATAAATAAATGACGTAAAATGAACTTAAATCACTTATATGGTTTAATGTGACAAAAAAATGTTGACTTACGTTGTGTTAGATGCACTGCTGTGCATCTCTACATATCACTTATATGGTTCAAAAATCACGCAACAAAGCACAAAAAAAGCATGACGTTTAAGTCATGCTTATTTGGTTATTATATTTGGTTTGCGGATTAACGAATTTCGTCAAAAGTATTTCCTTGTTTGATATCGCCGGTTTTGAAACCTTTTTTGAACCAGTACATTCTTTGCTCAGATGTTCCGTGTGTGAAGGAATCCGGAACAACATGACCTTGCATTTTGCTTTGAATTGCATCATCTCCAACGGCATTTGCAGCGCTCAAAGCTTCGTCAATATCACCAGGATCGAGATTTTTTTCATTGTAATGCGCCCATACTCCGGCGTAAAAATCAGCTTGTAGTTCTAATGCAACCGAAAGTTTATTAGCTTCGGCTTCACTTTTTCCTTCTTGTTCCTGACGCATCTTAGCTGAGGTTCCTAATAAGGTTTGTATGTGATGGCCAATTTCGTGCGCAATAACGTACGCAATTGCAAAGTCACCACCTTTGGCACCAAATTTAGTTTTTAGTTCCTCAAAGAAGGCCAAATCCATATATACTTTTTGATCTCCCGGACAGTAAAATGGTCCTGACGCAGATGATGCTCCGCCACAAGCAGTATTTACAGAGCCTCTAAAAAGCACTAATTTTGGATTTTTGTATGTTAGTCCGTTTTTGGCAAATATTTTGCCCCAGATGTCTTCATTATCGGCTAAATTAACTCTGACAAATTGCCCCATTTCTTCATCTTCCTTGCTTAACGGAGCTGCAGTTTCAGTTGTTTGTTGTTGTCCGCCTTGTATTTGTTCCAGAGCAGATCCTATAGTTTGTCCGGTTTCACCACCAAAAACATTTAGCAGCAAAATTACTATTCCAATAATACCGCCGCCAACGGCTACTTTTCCGCCAGAAATTGATCTTCTGTCTTCTACATTATCGCTTTGTCTTCTGCCTTGCCATTTCATAGTATATTGTATTTAAAATAATTGTAGGGTAAACCTCTACGAATTTATATTTTTTTTTGGAATTAGAGACTAATCGATCTCATTTACTTTTAATTATTTTAGCCATTTTGTCAAAGCATCTTCCACGGTTCCTTTCATTATTGGCTTCGAAATGTAATCGTTCATTCCGGCTGAGATACATTTGTTGCGTTCTTCTTTTTCGGCTCCGGCAGTAACGGCAATTATAGGTATATCTCTTCCGCGGCTTGTATTTCTAATTGCTTTTGTGGTTTCGTAGCCATTCATTATTGGCATTTGAATATCCATAAAGACCATATTTGGATTAATGTTTTCGAATTGTTGTACGGCTTCATATCCGTTTTCGCATTCATAAATAAAAGCATTATTGTATAAATTTTTAATGATAGTTTTTAACAGCATCATATTTACCTTATTGTCTTCTACAATCAAAAAGGTTATTGATTTATCCCTTAATTCATTAATACAATCCGTTTTTGAATTTATTTTCTTTAGTTCGTCATTGTATTTTTCATTAATGCTTTGATTGCTTGTTTTTAGATTTAAATCAAAATAAAAATTACTTCCAATATCTATTTTACTTTCCAGTTGTAATCGGCTTTCCATTAGAGCCAATAATTGGTTCGAAATAGTCAATCCTAAACCGGTTCCTCCAAATTTTCTCGTTGTAGAACTATCTTCTTGTGAAAATGCCTTGAAAATTTTCTTTTGATTCTTTTCTAAAATTCCAATTCCTGTATCAATTACAGAGAACCGAATGACGCAATTGTTGCTTTTGAATTTTTCCAGAACCGAAACATTTAGCTTTATAGAACCTTCATTGGTGAATTTTACTGCATTCGAAAGTAAATTGATCAGGATTTGTTTTATACGCACAATATCTGTCCAAATGTATTTAGGAACATCCGGATCTACATTGAGTTCTAATTGAAGATTTTTTTGATTTGACTCATAAACAATCAAATCAAAAACCTGACCGAGCACTTTTTTAATATCGTACAAATCAATGAAAAGCTCCAGTTTTCCGGCTTCAATTTTAGAAAAATCAAGAATATCATTGATGATTTCCAATAATGAATGTGCCGATTGATTAATCGTAGTCATGTATTTTTCCTGAATTTCTTCAAGGTCGGTTTTCATCAATAAATGTGTAAAACCAATAATACCATTTAGCGGAGTTCTGATTTCGTGCGACATATTGGCCAGAAAATCAGATTTGGATTTATTGGCAGCTTCCGCTAATTGCTTGGCTTTTATCGCGTCTTCGGTTTCTTTTTTGTTGGTAATATCAAAATAGATTCCGCCCACAAATTCAATTTCGTCACCTTTTTTGATTACATCGCCAAATTCTTCCACCCAAATATATTCACCTGTTTTTCGCTGAATTCGGTATACATTATGAAGAGGCGTTCCGCTTTGCAAATTATCAATCTGGCTATTAATTACTTCCTCTTTATCATCCGGATGAATTAGGGATAAAAAGGATAAATTGTTCTCAATAAACTCTGATTTTGAATAACCTGTTAAATTCAAAATTTCATCGTTAAGGAATATTTTAGTCGAAAAAGCATCAAATTTGGATAAATAAACGGTTCCTGGAATGTTATTGGCTATTAATTTGAATTTTTCTTCACTTTCTAGAATTTTGTTTTCATTCCGATTTCGCTCTAAAGCAGAGGAGATATTATTGGCAAGAACCTGAAAAATATAAATCTCTTCTTCAGACCATTTTTTCTCATTCGTACAATCATCAAAACCTATAAATCCGGTAAAAATATCGTTGATATAAAGAGGTAAAATCAAAATTGATTTGATTTCATTATCGATCAAAAGCTGCTTAAAAAACGTGTCGTCAAGCTTTCGCGTAAGCGTGTTAAGAATTTTTTTGCTTTGAGCGACGTTGTAAATTTCTTTTAAATTATCTTCTGTAAGCTGTCTTAATGGAGTGATTTGATGTGTAACTCCGCTTTTTGACCATTTATATTTCTGACTTACAGTATTGGTTGTAAAGTCTCTTTCGTAATAATACATATGATCTACTTTGGCGGCTTTTCCAATTAAATCATAAGTTTCCTGAAACATTTCCTGAGTCGTTTTACTTAGCAAAAATTTTTCTGTACATAGAGAAAGTGCAGATAACAATTGACTTTTGAATTCTAATTTACGCTCAGCTTCTAAACGCATTTGCGATGAAATAGCCAGCGAAATTACATCAGAAATTGTTCGGGCATAATTAATGTCCTCGTTGTCCCATTCTCTTTGTTCTTCGGTACTTTCAAAACAAACAACACCAGCAAGTTGTCCGCTTAAAAATACAGGAACATCAAGCATCGATTTGATGTGATTCTTGGTGAAATAGAGTTTTTGAAATTCAGAAGTTTCAAGCTTATTAAAAACATCCGGAGCATTAATAATCGCTTTGTTTTTTAAGGTTTCAAAATAAATTGGATACGATTCTTTATCTAATATGTTTTTGTCGCTTAAATTTTGATTATCAACACTAAATAAGTTTTTGCAAGTAATTAAGTCTTTGTAATATTTCCAGAAACTTACTCGGTTTGTTTTGCTTACCGTTGCCGCTTCCTTAACGATATAATCAATAACGGTGTTTAAATTATCGTATTTACTAAAGTCTGTTGTCGATAGTTTTTTTGTAGAATTATTGTAGGCTTCAATTTTTTCGAGACGTCTTTTTTTCTCGTTTTCTATATTTCTAATCTCAGTGATATCTCTGGCTATTCCGGCAAAACCAACAGTTTCGCCAAGATCATTTTTGCGAACAATAATCTTTTGAGAAATCCATACTTCTAATCCGTTTTTCTTTATAACCGGAAATTCTATCGTGGGAAAATTATTTTCGTTGATAACCAGATTTTCATAAAAATCTACAGCGCCTCTAATGTAATTTTCGTGAATGAAATTTGAGTAATGTTTCGATATAATTTCATTTTCAGAATAGCCTAAAATTGAAAATCCAAATTCATTGATAAAAGTAAAATGTCCGTTGGCGTCAATTTCGAAAATAATGTCAGTCGCGGTTTGAATTAAATTTTTGTATTGATCCTGAACATTAATTTGTTCCGTAACATCCTGACCAATACTTATAATTAAGTTGTCTGAGAATTTTTTATCTTTCCATTGAATGTATTTAAATTCGCCATTTTTACTTTTTAATTTTCGAATATAAAGTTTGTTTTCTTGATAATGTATAGGAAAATTGTTTTGGATAAATCCTTCGTCTTTTGTGAGTTTCCAGAAGTTAAAACCCATTACTTCGTCTGGTAAATAACCTAAAATAGAGCTTACCGTTTCGCTGCAAAATAGTATCGAGCCTTTTTGATTTGTGGCAATTGTCAATGAATTACCCTTGTGAACAATTTCGTTTGCAAACCTAAAATTATCGCGATTGTTTAATAAAACAGCATATTTTACCTGATTGATAATGAAAATCAGAATGCAGAAATTAATTAATAATACAGAAGATTTTATCGGAATTAAATGAAAAACTACTGTCGTAAGAAGAAAAACAAAAACCAGAGCAACGAAAAACCAGTAGGTTTTTATTGGTTTTAGAATATTATAAGAAAAGAAAAAGGAGATTAAAAATACAATAACCGGAACAACATCATTTCCAAGTCGAACAATATTGTAGCAAACATAGGTGATATATATAAAGAAACAGAAGATGAAAATTTGCTGAATTCTATCTCGAAGCCATTTGACTTTGTCTGTTATTAAATAAATAAGGAGAACTGTAAAACCAATGGAAACGTTTACGATAAGTAAACTCTTTGGTCTGATTTTGAAGATTTCGTTAATAATTTCGATTACAATAACTGCAATTCCAAAGAATAAAATATACAATTGATATTCTTTGCTTGCTGTTTCGGCTTCTTTCTTTTTTTCGATAAAATAACCAATTCTGGCTTTTATTCTAAAAAACTGATAAACCAATAATGCCAGAAACCCAAAAAGGGATAATCCTAAGATGATGAGTTTCGGATTGTTGTAAAAAATTATGTCAGAGTTGTAAACATACCAATTTGTTATAATTGATTTCAGGACATTACCAAGTAAGGCAATTCCTGAAATCAATGAATTGAAGAAACTACAGTTAACTACCATAGAATTCGGGGTATGTTGGTTTAGTAAAATAACAATTTTGAAAGTTCTAAAAAGAGTAGGTTAAGCCCTTTTTTTACTTAGAAATTTCGGTTTTATTCTAAATCTGATTGTCCAATTGAGTCAATTACATCTATCTGTTCTTCTTCAGTAAAAATCGAGTAATAAGTTGCGTATGTTACAGAAGTATTAAAGACAATAGTAAAAAGTACTCCAATACAACATCCGAAAATACCGACTACAGAGCCAATTATACCTGTGATAAATAATGCAAAAATTAATAATGGATTTTTAGTTACTACAATTATACTTCCTTTTATGGCGTCTACAGCATTTAAATTTCCAAAAACTACTAGCGGAATTGCTATAAAAGTGAAAAAGGATATAAAAATTGAAATTGCATTTCCTAAAAGTATAATTCCAAAGCTCTCGATAACAGCCGAAATAGCATTGCTTACTAATCCTATGATTAAAGCCATGATAAATAACTGAGCAAAATATGGTGCTTTGTAATACGTAAACATAGTTGAAACATTAAATTCTTCATCTTTATCTGCGGAATCTGCCATTTTAAGAAATCCAGCTCCAAAAGGAGCCAGTAAAGCCGCAAATAGAGAAACTGCACCAATAGAAAGTAGCTGCTCCAGATAAGAAAGTTTGTGATTTTCTAAATTCAGAATAAAATCTTTACTAATTGCTGCAACACCATAAAAGGTAACGGCTAATCCCATGGCAAGGACTGCCATAATAACTGAAAAAATCAATATAATAAGCCCGGAATAAAGTGCTATTTTTTTGTAGTTCTCGAAAGCGTAATTAAAAGTGGAACCAAAATCTATGGTATATCCATTTTTTTTGATGTCTTCAATTTGGTCAAGTGTAGATTTCATTATAAGTAAAATTGTTTTATATTCTTGTAATTTAAGCTATTTAATCTGACGTAAATATAATATTTTTAATCAATTCCGTATGATAATCTACAAAACATTACGAAATCGTTTTTTTATACTTACACCCAGTCTAATAGACGCTTAATTGAAGCCAATTTGTCTTTGTAAGGTGCATATCGCATTGGTAAATCTAGCCAGTTTCCTTTTTTTACGATCGCTTTATGATGAGAGAAGATGTCAAAACTTAATTGACCGTGATAAGCGCCAATGCCGCTATGACCAACACCGCCAAAAGGCAATCTTTTGTTCGAAAAATGAACAACGGTATCGTTAATGCATCCGCCACCGAAGGAATAAGTGGTAATTAGTTTTTTTGCAAAAGATTTATTCTCGCTAAAAACATAGAAAGCAAGCGGTTTTTCATATCGGCTGATTACATTTTGAAGATCAGCTTCGGTTTCGTAAGTCAGAATTGGTAAAATTGGACCAAATATCTCTTCTTGCATAACCGGACTGTCAAGTGCGGGTTCTTCGATTAATGTTGGAGAAATATAAAGTTTGTCCGCATCTGTTTCGCCTCCAAAAACTACTTTCTCTTTTTCGATCATACTGTCTAAACGAACCCAGTTTTTGGTATTGATAATACGAGCGAAATCTGGAGATTTTTCCATTTTTTTGCCATAAGCTTTTATGATTTCTTCCATCAAAAACGAAAGGAAATTGACTTTCATGTTTTTCTGAATCAAAATATAATCAGGCGCAATACAGGTTTGTCCGGCATTTATGAATTTTCCCCAGACAATACGTTTTGCGGCTAATTTCAAATTTGCCGTTTCATCAATAATACAAGGATTTTTCCCGCCTAATTCTAATGTAATCGGAGTCAGATTTTCGGCTGCAGCTTTTGCGATGATTTTTCCAACAGAAACACTTCCGGTAAAGAATATATAATCCCAGCGTTTTGCCAGTAATTTATTTGAAACTTCAACGCCGCCTTCAAAAACTTCGACGTGATTGACGTGAAATGTTTTTTGGATAATTTTTGCAATTATTTCTGAGGTATGTGGCGTAAGTTCTGATGGTTTTAAAACCACTCTGTTTCCTGCAGCAACGGCAGAAATCAAAGGACATAATGCCAATTGAAAAGGATAATTCCAGGGCGCAATAACCAAAACGTTTCCGTAAGGTTCTTTAAAAATATAATCTGTAGAAGGGAAATTAAGAAGAGAAGGCAAAATACGTTTTGGTTTTGCCCAATTGTGAATGTTTTTGATTGTGTCTTTTAGTTCGGAAATAACATAATTCGTTTCCGTTAAAACCGCTTCAAATTCTGGTTTTTTAAAATCATCGTATAAAGCTTTTACAATTAAATCTTCGCTTTTTTGAATGTTATACAACAATTTTTTGAGCGTTTCTTTTCTGTATCCGATGTCGTTTTTATAGTCCATTTTTATGATTCACTTGATTTTTGTCTATGCAAGTTAATCGATAAAAATTAAAAAATTAACAATTGTATCATAAAAATCATATCGCATTCCAAATTGTTTCATCTGGAGTAGGAGCAACGATTGTAATGTTTTCTTTAGAAACCGGATGCACAAAAACTAACTTTCTGGCATGAAGATGGATTCCTCCATCAGGATTGCTTCGGTCAAAACCATATTTTAAATCTCCTTTAATTGGAGATCCAATTGCAGCCAATTGAGCTCTAATTTGGTGATGACGACCTGTATGTAAATTAATTTCTAATGCCACATAATTTTGAAGTTCTTTGAAAACAGTATAATCCAAACTGGCAATTTTACTATCAGGAACTTCTTTTAAATGTGCTTTTGAAGTATTGTTTTTCTCATTTCTCTTGAGATAATGAACCAATTTAGCCTTTGTTTCCTGAGGTTTATTTTTAACAACTGCCCAATACGTTTTTTGAGTTTCACGATTGCTGAACATTTCGTTCATGCGTGTTAATGCTTTACTGGTTCTGGCAAAAACAACAATTCCGGTTGTAGGTCTGTCTAAACGATGAATCACACCCAGAAAAACATCGCCAGGTTTATTGTATTTGTCTTTAATGTATTCTTTTACAACATCAGATAATGGTTTATCTCCGGTTTTATCACCTTGTACAATATCGCCTACGCGTTTGTTAACCACAATAATGTGATTGTCTTCGTGCAATACCTGAAGATTGTTTTTATCTGAAATTATTTTCATTTTAAACGTGTGTGGGAATTTTAGATATGTGATTTTAGATTGAGAATTGTAGTGCTTAAATCTCTCGCAAAGACGCAAAGGCGCAAAGTTTAAATTTGATTCTTTGTGACTTTGCGTCTTTGCGAGAAATAATTATAATAGCTTATTTAGTAGAATTAAGAAATCTTAGTGTCTTAGCGACTTAGAGTCTCAGAACCTTAAAAAACTAATATTGTTCCCCAGAATTCGGGAAATCACGAGATTTCACATCCGCTGCATATTGACCAATTGCTTTTGTCATTTCTTCGTATAAGTTTAAATAACGACGTAAGAAACGCGGACTGAATTCATTATTCATTCCTAACATATCGTGAATAACCAAAACTTGTCCGTCAACGCCACCTCCGGCACCAATTCCAATAACCGGAATCGAAATACTTTTAGCAACTTGTTCAGCAAGATGAGCAGGGATTTTTTCTAAAACAACTGCAAAACAACCTACTTTTTCTAGTAATTTGGCGTCTTCGATTAATTTTTCGGCTTCCTGATCTTCTTTTGCACGAACGCTGTAAGTACCAAATTTATAGATAGATTGCGGAGTTAAACCCAAATGCCCCATAACTGGAATTCCTGCGTTTAATATTTTTTTGATTGATTCTTTAATTTCTTTTCCTCCTTCAAGTTTCACAGCGTGACCGCCACTTTCTTTCATGATTCTAATTGCAGAACGCAAAGCTTCTTTTGGATCAGATTGGTAACTTCCAAAAGGTAAATCTACCACAACTAAGGCTCTTTCGACAGCGCGAACTACAGAAGAAGCGTGATAAATCATTTGATCTAAAGTAATTGGCAACGTCGTTTCGTGACCCGCCATAACATTTGATGCTGAATCTCCCACCAAAATCACATCGATTCCTGCGGTATCAACAATTTTTGCCATTGTATAATCGTAAGCTGTTAACATAGAGATTTTTTCTCCGTTACTTTTCATTTCGATTAATGACTTTGTTGTGATTCTTTTATAATCTTTTTTTGCTACTGACATTTTGTTTTTTTTTGAAGGTGTAAAAGTATTGAATAATTATAGATTGAAATCAGCATTCGATAAATATTTCAACAGAAAATAGCTTTCCATCTTCAAATTCAAGGATGAACTGAATGCTTTTCATTTTAATGATAGAATAATAATGGGATGATTTTTTTGCCACAGATTAAAGGATTTAAAAAGATTTCTGTTACTGAATCTGTGTTAATCATTTTAATCTGTGGCTAATAATTATTTTAACAATCCGCCATGTTTACAGCAATTGCCAATCCGCCTTCAGAGGTTTCTTTGTATTTAGAATTCATGTCTTTTGCCGTTTGCCACATTGTATTAATTACTTTGTCCAAAGGTACTTTTGCATTTTTAGAATCAGTTTCAAGCGCTAATTCGGCAGCATTTATTGCTTTTATTGCGCCCATTGTATTTCTTTCGATACACGGAATCTGAACCAAACCACCAATTGGATCACAAGTTAAACCAAGGTGATGTTCCATTGCGATTTCGGCAGCCATTAAAACCTGAGCAGGAGTTCCACCCATTAATTCGCAAAGTGCTGCGGCAGCCATTGATGACGAAACACCAATTTCGGCCTGACAACCGCCCATTGCAGCAGAAATTGTAGATCCTTTTTTGAAAATACTTCCTATTTCTCCGGCAACCATCAGGAATTGTTTGATTTCTTTTTCGCCTGCATTATGGTTTTCGATTACCAAATAATACATTAAAACGGCAGGAATTACACCAGCGCTTCCGTTTGTAGGTGCCGTAACAACACGACCCAAAGAAGCGTTTACTTCATTCACGGCAAGTGCAAAACAGCTTACCCATTTTAGAATCTGGCGAAATTTTACTTCGGTTTTTCTAATTTCTTCCAGCCACGTTTGCGGGTTCGAATAGTTTGATAAACCTATAAGATTTTGGTGCATATCAAAAGCTCTTCTGCGAACGTTTAATCCGCCGGGAAGAATTCCTCCGGTATGACAACCAATGTACATACATTCTAACATCGTGTTCCAGATACGCATTAATTCTGAGTGAATTTCGACTTCCGGACGCATCGATTTCTCGTTTTCATAAACAATTTCTGAGATCGATTTGTTTTCTGAAATCGTATAATTTAAAAGCTCAACAGCATTTTGAATCGGGAATGGGAAAGCACATTTTATTTCCTCTTTGATTTTGGCATTTGTGCGTTCTTCTTTCACAACAAAACCTCCACCAATCGAATAAAAAGTTGACTCATATTCAGAATCATCTTCTTTATAAGCTGTAAATTTTAGTCCATTTGCATGAAAGGGAAGAAACTCTTTATTGAAGACAATATCCTGAAGAAAGTAAAACGGAACTTTGAATTCGTTAGCCAGAATAATTTCGTTTGTATCTTCGATCGTTTTGATAATTCCGGCGATATTATCAACAGGAATATATTCGGGATCTTGCCCGCTTAAACCCAACATAACCGATAAATCAGTTGCGTGACCTTTTCCCGTTAAAGAAAGTGATCCGTACAAATCGACTTTTACTCGTTTAATCTGGTCTAAAATTGACTCGTCTTTCAGCTCTTCCAAAAAACGTTCTGCGGCTCTCCAAGGCCCTAAAGTATGTGAACTTGAGGGACCAACACCAATTTTAAGCATATCAAAAACAGAGATACATTCTTCCATTGCGTAATTTTTATTAAGACAAAGATAATTGAATAATGCAAAGATGATTTACTTTGAATTAGAAATCTTGCGATTTTGTTAAAATAAATATTAAATTTTATCAATTTGGTAATGAAACAAATTTTATTGCTTAATATGAGGTTTTCGTGAAAAGTTCGCAATTTTTTTAGGTATTTTTGTAGAGAAGCAATCACTAAAGAATCCGATTTGATTTAAAATAAATCGGTACATAATAACTTCTGAAATATCATTTTAATTTGAACTTTCTTTCGCGAAAAATTAAAATACCACAAAGAAGATAAAATTATAATATGATAGAATTTTTCAAGCATTTCATACACGAATTCGAATTACCGCTTACTAACCCAGTATTGATTTTTTCGTTAATACTTTTTATTATACTCTTGTCCCCAATTTTACTTAAAAAAATTAATATTCCGGGAATTATCGGGCTTATTATTTCGGGTGTAATCATTGGACCTCACGGATTAAATATCCTGGCAAAAAATTCTGCCGTCGATTTATTTTCGACAATTGGACTTCTCTATATTATGTTTATTGCTGGACTTGAACTCGATATGAATGAGTTTAAAGCCAATCGAAATAAGAGTTTATTATTCGGATTTTTTACTTTCATTTTTCCGCTTTCGATAGGATTTCCGGTTTGTTTTTATTTACTGAATTACGATTTTAATGCCAGTTTTTTGACCGCAAGTATGTTCGCAACACATACTTTGGTAGCGTATCCAATTGTAAGTAAACTAGGAATTGCAAAAAATCAGGCAGTTGCCATAACTGTTGGAGGAACGATTTTAACGGATACAGCGGTTTTGATTATTTTGGCGATTATTATGGGAAGCAGTCAGGGAAATCTAAATCAGGCATTCTGGATAAAACTAACTGTTTCATTAGCAATATTCTCAGCGATTATGTTTTTTGTTATTCCGAGGATTGCAAAATGGTTCTTTAAGAAATTAGAAAGTGAGAAACACGCCCATTACATATTTGTACTTTCTGTAGTTTTCTTCGCCGCGTTTTTGGCCGAAGTAGCAGGAGTAGAGCCTATTATTGGAGCGTTTGTTGCCGGTTTGGCATTGAATCCATTAATTCCGCATTCGTCAGCATTGATGAATAGAATCGAGTTTATAGGAAACGCATTGTTTATTCCGTTTTTCCTGATTTCTGTGGGAATGTTGGTTGATATAAGCGTGATTCTTAGCGGACCAACGGCTTTAATTGTTGCCGGAACTTTGAGTGTTGTGGCTATTTTTGGAAAATGGATCGCAGCATTTTTCACCCAAATTGTTTTTAAATACACAAAGACAGAAAGACAACTTATTTTTGGATTAAGTAGTGCACACGCGGCGGCAACTCTGGCAGTTATTTTGGTTGGATTTAAAGCAAAAATTCTGGATGAAAACATCTTAAACGGAACCATCATTTTAATTCTGATTACTTGTATTGTAGCTTCTTTTGCTACAGAAAAAGCGGCTAAAAAGATTGCCATTTGCGAAGAAGAAATTTCGCATGAAGAAGCAAACAGTGATGAAATATTAGACGAACATATTTTAATTCCGTTGGCAAAAACTTCGGCTACAGCCAGTTTATTAGATTTTGCCCTTTTGATAAAAGATAAAAAATCAGCCAATCCGGTTACTTTATTAACGATTGTTCCTAATAACGATCAGGCCGAAAAAAATATATTAAAGTATCGAAAAGCCGTTGATAAATTTGTAATTCAAGGTTCAGCATCAGAAGTGAAAATTAATACGATTGCCAGAATTGACCACAATCCTGCAAGCGGAATTGCAAGAACTTCAAAAGAAATCATGTCAGATATTGTGATCGTTGGCTGGCCAAGAAAAACAGGTTTCTTAGATAAAATATTTGGTGAAAATGTTGATTCAATTATCAATAATGTAGACAAAAGTTTATTTATCTGTAGGTTTCAAAAAACATTTATCGAAGAGAAAAGATTGGTTTTCATTTGTCCTCCTTTTTCAGAAAGAGGCGTTGGATTCCATCTTTTGTTGCAGAAAATTTGCCGATTATCACAAGAATTAAGTATTCCGATTGTGATTTACGCCGAGTATAAAACACATCAAGCGATTCAACAAATCGCGACTAAGTTAAAATTGAATGCGAAGTTGGGCTTTAAAAGCATTTTAGATTGGGATAATTTTGAATCCATTTCAGATGAAATAAAACCAACAGATTTGATTGTCTTCAATTTATCCAGAAAAGGTTCGGTTTCCTATCATTCTATATTTGATAAATTGCCTCAGAAATTCGAAAGATCTTTCAACGATAACAACCTGATTTTGGTTTATGCTCAAGAAGATCGCAAAGAAACTTCGATGGATGCTTACGAAGATTTTACGGCAACACCATTGACAAAAGGTCTTGAAGCGATTGAGCAAATTGGTCGGGGTCTAGGCAATATTTTGAAGAAAAGCTAGTTTTAAGAGATAATTCTTACAATTTAAATAAAATGACACTGAGGTTTTCCCTAATTACATTCCTGTTTTTGACTTTTACAATAACAGCACAAAACAAAATGAAAAGCGTTGAAGAACTTATAGACAAAAAAGATCCGGGTTGGGTAATTGTTGAAGACTGGATTAAAACGGCAAAAAACAAAGTTGAGGTTTTGCCCGTTGACGCTTCAAAAGCCAAAGAAACATTATATAATACTCAAGTTACAACACGTTCGTCATTGGGAGCGGTTATTTTTATGACTGGCGGAATTTTGGTTGATGATGGCTGGATTAGAATTCTGGGTTCGGGAAATTCAAAATTTAATCGTACACTTTCAGATTGGAATAAAGGAAAAACGTTTAAAGAGTTTGGTGAAACACCTTCTTTTGTATTAATTGCTGATGATGCAATTGGTGGTTTTTACCTTTTAAACGGAGGCGGATTAGGAACTGATTTAGGGAAGGTTTATTATTTTTCTCCGGATAATCTGGAATACGAACCACTTGATATTACGTATTCTGAATTTTTAGGATTTTGTTTTAGCAATGATTTGGATAAATTCTATGAAGGCAACAGATGGAATGGTTGGCGACAAGAAGTTTCGAAATTAAAAGGTGATGAGGTTTTTAATTTTTACCCTTTTCTATGGACCGCTGAAGGAAGCGATATTAGTAAAAATTCAAGAAAAATAATTCCGGTTCAGGAACAATACAGTTTAAATATTGATCTACGAAAACAACTTGGTTTTGAGCAATAGAATTTGGTTTTGAGATTGCATAAATTGGTAGAGATTTAGAAAATATTATTAGAAACAGAATCGTTTTCATGAAGAAAGTTAAAGCTGTAAAAGAGACCCCTGAACCAAAAAAAGAATGGAAATGGGAAGTTTTTTATTTCGTTGTTCTTATAATTGGTCTTATTTTGGGATTTTTTGAAATAATCATTTTTAGAAAAACATTAATTAATGTATATATTCCAATTTCAATTGTAGTAGTAACCGGATTTATTGGCTTTTATTTTAGTAGAGAACATTTAAAAAAAGTATATTCAACATCTGGTAATTTTATTCTACTAGTACAGAATTTTGGTTCTTGGGGTTTTATTTCTTGCTATTTATTTATGGCTGCAAATTACTATTTCGCAAATCCAGTTGTTAAAAATTATGAAGCAAAAATAATAGAGAAAAGTTCTATGCCGGGACCAAAAGGAAGTCGAAGCGAAAGACAACCTTTGGTTAGATTTAAATATTTTGATTTTGAGAAAGAACTTGTCTTTAAATTTAAAGATACAGAGAAAGTTAGTTCAGCCAATAGTGTCAAAATTAATATCAAAAAAGGCGCACTTGGTTTTGAGGTTTTAGAAAGTTACGATGTATTCTAGAGTTAAAGTTATTGATAACTATTTTTAATTTTTATTACCTGAATTATGAAACACAAAGCAGTATCAATCCGACCATTTATTGGAGCCAAAGATTTTGAAATCTCCAGAAGCTTCTATCAGGATTTAGGTTTTGAAGAAGGCGTTTTAGATCCAAAGTTTTCTGTTTTTAAAACAGGAGATTTAGCCTTTTATCTTCAGGATTATTATGATAAAAGCTGGATTGAAAACACAATGATTTTTGTCGAAGTCGAAGATGTTGATTATTATTACAACGAACTTTTGAAACTCAATCTGACAGAGAAATACGGCGTAAAATTAACTCCAACAAAACATTTTGATTGGGGAAGCGAATGTTTTTTACACGATCCATCCGGAGTTTTGTGGCATTTTGGGAATTTTTCTGGTAAAGAGTATAAAAAATAGTTGTCCCGAATTTACTTCGCCTGTTTGCTATCGCTCAAGTTACAAATTGACAAATTATATTTTCAAATTAACTTGTTAGTTCATTTCGCTTGCAAATGCGCTGTATTTTGTTCTTAATTTCATGAATGGTTTCTCTATTGATTCATGAAGTAAAAAAGCAATTAACAAACATGATAAAATGCAAATTGCAAGTGTGAAATTACTATTAATATCGACATTAAAGCGCAAAAGAAATTGTTGTGTAAGATGAATAATTCCTTTGTGTGTTAAATAAATTCCATAAGAAAGCGTAGCAATAAATGTAGTTGTTTTTGAATTCCATTTATATAAAAAACATGTTGGACATATTGCACCTATAAGCATAAAACCGTATCCTAAGCCAATTAATGGGAATCCAAAAATTGTAGCATAAAAAGATCTTTCTTCATAACATAAAAAATATGCTCCTGTTAACAGTAATAAGCTAATAACTAAAAAAAGATTTCCAAATTTGGATAGTTTATTCCATAAAAGAGGTTTAAATTGGTAGATCGCAGCAATTGTAACTCCTATTAAAAGCCCGTCCAAACGATTGTATGTTGGATAATAAATAAATTTATACCAAAAAAGCCATGAATCGTCTTTATCAATATTTGGTAAATATAAACTGTACCAACTATACAATCGAACTGCAAATCCAAGAATAAATACAACAATTAATAACCAATACGATTTATTAAAAAACTTAGTTGACTGTAAAAAGATCAATAGAATTGGTAAAATCAAATAAAAGTGTTCTTCAACACAAAGAGACCAACCATGAGAAAATGTTCCAAAATCTCTTATATTCAATCCAAAGTTTTGAGTAAAAGTTAGTAATTTCCATAGAGGAGGAAGTGCTTCTTTTTCTCTGAAAAAAGGAAAGGCAAAATAAATTGCAGTAACAAACCAAAAGAGGGGAAGAATCCTGAAAAAACGTTTTAAGAAGAAATTTTTAAAGGAAATTTTTTCTCCATTTTTAATTTTATAAAACAGTTGAGAAGAAATTAAAAATCCGCTTAAAACAAAAAATAAATCGACACCAGTCCATCCAAATTTAGCTACACCTGTCAACCATTCAGGATAACCGAAAATAGGGATTTGATAATGGAATAAGAAGACAAAACATATTGCAAAAGCTCTTAAATGATCTAATCCGTATAATTTTTTCTGCACTTCAGTATTTGCTTTTTAAGTTTTTAAAACTCAAAGGTAATTGAAATCACAAGATTTAAAATTTTGAGAATTCAACTTTTATTAACAAAATTAAAAGAAGTAGATTTAAAATTATCTTAAATAAAAAGGATATAAATCAACCGTATTTTCTTCTCTTTGATACCAATCATTATAAACTAATTCAATATTTTCGACTTTAAATTCCCCGAAATCAAAATCACGAAATTTCTCTGCAACATCTATTAATTGTTTTGGATTTTGAAGCTTTTCCTGAAATCTTAAAACAGTAGAATGTGCAGTTGCAATGGCATATCGGCTATCAATACTTTGTTGTAAAGTTGACTTTTTAAAATTCTCGCGTAGTTTCTCGCGTAAGTTATTAAGAGATTCATCCGTTGGAAAACCTTGAATCATCAAAGCAGAAGGTGAAGCTGTAACGCCTTGAAATTTAATTTTGATTTCGTTGACATCGATCAGACTTTTTTTGATAATTTCAACGTAATCTGCAATTATAATTTTGTCTAAACTAAAACCTTCATAACACGAAATAATCGACATTACAGTAATATGAATATCAGAATCCGGATAATAATATTGTAAAGGATCGATCGCTTTTAATTTGTCTAAAAACAACTGGATATTAGCCTTAATAGTTTCGCTTGGTCTGATTAATAATGTAATCCCAAAACGCGAATCAGATTTGTCATTAATTTGAGAATCCAGTTTGTAATTTCCTGCTAAAATAGCTTCAGAAGATTTTTTGTAAAGTTCGTTATAGTGTTCTTGTAAATTCATTTCATATTATTTCTTTTTGACTTTTTCGAGATTTTGCTTTACTCTGAATTTCACAATTTTTGTGATTAAGTCAAAAGGCATTGGTTGATTTAAAGGAAATTGTACAGAACCTTTCCCTGATTTATATTTCGAAAGTTCAGCCGCAAAAGCTTCGTGTCCGCTTGGTAAAGCATACAAACCAATATGATTTTTGAAGGCAGCAAAATAAACCACAATTCCGTTTTGCTCAAAAGCCGGCATCGAATAACTGATTTTTTCTTTGGCATCCGGAGCCGCTTTTTGAATTGTCATTCTAACTTTCTCCAAAATTTCCTGAACATCATTTGGGAATGTGCCAATGTATTCGTCGATATTTGAAGGTTTCTTGGTTTCCATAGTTTTATTTTTTTGTTTCAGGTTTCAAGTTTCAGGTTTTGGATTGTCGTCACGAACTTGAAACAAAAAAAACTTGAAACTTGAAACTTTCTTTACGCAAGACCTTTCGGAAAACGATCCAAGACCAAATTCAACAAAATATTATGTTCTAAATACGCTTTGGCTCCAGCCAAAACTAACGTAAAACCTTCTGTAGAATTGCGAACCTGATCGATTATTTTATCTGAATCTCCTTTTAAACCGGAATTTGTAATGCTCACAAAAGTTTCATTTTCGTTTAACGGAGTAAAAATCCATTCGACCAAAGTGGTTTCATCAGGATTTCCCCATTCGATTACAATTTTTTTATTTTCCTGTAAAACATGCGTTGTCACCGTTAACGAAAACCCATACATTTCCCATGTCCATTCGGTTTTTGTGTCCTGTTCTAATTTTCCGGAACCTTTGGTAAACCAAAATTTGCGGGTGATTTCCGGATCAATAAAAGCCTGAAAAACTTCTGAAACAGGTTTTCTAATCAGCATTTCGGCTTTTGCGAAGTGGTTGTTTTCTACTTTCATTGTTGACTTGTGAGATGTTATTTGTAAAATGTTATTTGTGAGATGTAAAATGTTATTTGTAAAATGTGAAAAAGTTTCGTTTGTCATTCCGAGGTATGAGGAATCTCCGTAAGAAACTCCATAAAGAAAAGTCAATCTTTGGCGAGCTACTTGTGGAGATTCCTCGTTCCTCGGAATGACAAAACTGGCGTGTAAACTTGAAATTTTCAATGTTTTTTTCGAACATCTAATTTAAGAAAGAAATTCCAATTAAGATTAATTAAAAAATCCACACAAGTTTTTACCTGCATGGATTATAATCTAAAATCTAAAATCAGCAATCTAAAATATATTAGTTATTCTCTTATAGTTGTTTTGTCGTGCAAAGCGATTTCGGCAATTTCATCTTTACGTTTAAAGCTTACGCCTTGATGTTGTTGCATGTATTTTATAAGATCTGTTGTCGCTTTTACCATTTGTGGAGTTCCGCCAATGCGATCATGAAAACTAATAGACATTTGTCGGCGTTGTGTTTCACTTTCGGCATAAAGTTGGTCAAATTCCATTTTGGCTTGTTGTAAAAACTGATCTGCCGAAAAGTTTTTTCCTTCAATTAAAACAATATCATTACATCGAATTGTATACGGAATCACAGCAAAATCTTTGTTTTTTACCTGAATAATAAAAGGTTCATCTCGACTTAAATCATCAATATGGTATTTAAAACCAAGTTCTTGAAGGATTTCTAAAGTGTTTGTTCCGCGGCGAAGCCAGTTTGCATTGTAACCAACCGGTGTAAAACCTGTAACACTTTTTATGGCGTCAACACCATCTTTTATGAATTTCTTTTCTTCGTCATAAGGCATTGTGTATTGCGTACTCCAGCTCATTCCGTGCGCAGCAGCTTCATGACCTCTTTGTACAATTTCTTTGGCGAGTTGAGGATTTTTCAAAACCGCAGTTCCTACCATATGCGAAGTCACTTTTACGCCTAATTTATCCCAATTGTCCAGCATTCTCGGAACACCTTCTTTATAACCGTATTCGTACCAGGTTGCAGCAGGAAGATCAATGTATCCTTTTTGTATATTTTGAGGAAATGGACTTTCTGCATTTTGGGGTTGTCCACCAGCTTCAAATTGCATCGAAATAGAAACAATTAATCTGGAACCATCCGCCCATTTTGTTTTTTGAGGCGTAAATAAAGGAGCCGTTTTTGAAACTTCCGAAAAAGTTTCCAGAGGATTCATCATTCCAACCATACCGATAATTCCGGTTTGTTTTATAAAATTTCGTCTTGAACTCATAGTTTTTATTTTTTAATTAATAAATCAATTGCCCAGCTATTCGAATCAATAAAATGTAATAATAAGGCAAAAAATGCAATATGAATAAGTTGTGATGGAACTGCTTCCCAGTTCTCAATCATTGATGTTCCAAATAATAAGGCAAGCATTACAATGCCTCCGGCAATTAAGGATGGTTTCGTAAACAAGCCAAGCAATAGGAGTAAACCAATTGCGAATTCGGCTATTGGTAAAATGTAGCTAAAAGGTGTTACGATGAATTTTGGTAACATAGAATTTTCAAAACTGCCAATCATCCAATTACTGAAAGTGGTTAGTTTTGGTAAGCGTACCAATCCGTGTCCAAACATGCTAATGGCGATGGCAAGGCGTAATAATAAAAAAGAGGTTGTTTCCATTTTTGTATGATTTTATAGTACAAAGTTGCGAAGAACAACTTTTTAAAATTTGTACAATCATGGGATTAATTTGTATTTTTGGAAGATGGAAATTAGAAACTTATACCATCCTTTTGAACTTCAGTTTTTGGAAGTTTCGGAATATGAAGTCAAAGAACGTAAAAATACTTTTTTTGAAATGGTTTTTGTTTTAGAAGGGAAAGGAATTCAGATAATCAACGATCATCGATTGCCTTATAGCAACGATAAATTGTTTTTGATTTTTCCGCAAGATACGCATAGTTTTGAGGTTATAGAGAAAACAAAGTTTTTCTTTATCAGATTTCATGACAGTTATCTCAAAACACAAAGCAACGACTGGATTCAGAAATTGGAGTTTATCTTTCACAACCACAATCATTTACCGGGATGTATTTTAAAAACCGTAACCGATAAACCTTTGTTGCGTGCAATGGTAGAAGCGTTGATTAGAGAAGAAAGCAGTAATTTTCCGCAGCAGCAAGAAGTAATCAAACAAATTTTGAATACTATTATTACGATTGCTGCCAGAAATATTTCGCTTATTTCGCCACTTGCTCTTAATCAATCTAATGCAGAGTCCAGTTTAGATTTACTGAATTATGTGCATCATAATATTTATCAGCCGGAGGAATTAAAAGCAACAAAAATGGCTTTAAAATTCAATGTTTCGCCTACTTATATTAGTGAGTATTTTAAAACTAAAACGGGACAAAGCATTCAGCAATATACGATTGCCTACAAAGTAAAACTCATCGAAACCAGATTGAAATTTACTAATATGCAAATCAATGAAATTGTGTACGAGTTTGGTTTTAGCGATGCGAGCCACCTGAATCGATTGTTTAAAAAATATACAGGATTGAATCCGAGTGATTATAAGAAGCAGTTTAAAAAATAGATTAAAGTGGATCGTTAGATCTACTCGATTTTAAGTCCCAGCGGGACATATTTATAGAAAATCAAGAATTTATGCAGTAGAACCCCATCGGGGCGAAATATTTATCTATTCAATAATCATAAATATGTCGCTCCGCTGGAGCTTGATTGTAGGATCTCACACAAAATTTGCTATAAATATATTGCTCCTCTGGAGCTTTGATGTAAAAACTAATTACATTCAAGATTAATCTAAAGCTTTTTTCCATCAATCCATTTTCCAACTGTTGGAGGATCATAATTTTGCATCTGATCTAATAAATCATCAATACTATCGCTCACCAAAAGCATTTGCTGATTAACATCTTTCAATAAACCTTTCTCTACCATAACTTTCGTTAATTCAATTAAGGAATCATAAAATCCGTTGATGTTTAGAATTGCGATTGGTTTTTTATGCAAACCTAATTGTGCCCAGGTCAGCATTTCAAAAAGTTCTTCGAGAGTTCCAAAACCACCCGGAAGCGCGATAACGCCATCGCATAAATCGTTCATCTTGGTTTTTCTTTCGTGCATACTTTCGACCAAAATCAATTCGGTTAAACCGAGATGTGCGATTTCTTTAGATTTCAAAAAGTTCGGGAGAACTCCAATTACTTTTCCGCCTTCATTAAGAACGCCATCAGCAACAGCGCCCATTAAACCAACGTTTGCTCCGCCGTAAACTAATTCTATATTTTGTTTGGCCAATGTTTGTCCAAGTAATGTTGCTTGTTCTTTATAAATTTTTTCGGTACCAAAACTTGATCCGCAGAAGACTGTTATTCTTTTCATTTTTTTTATGTGAAATTATAAAAGTAAAAGTTTGATGTTTTGCTATAAATTTGTTCTTTATATTCAATTGATGCTGTAGACTTTGAGCAACTTATTTTTTCAATTCATATTCAAAATACGGTAAATCAACTCCATTCACGCTAAATAGAATATCATTGATTTTTTCTGCTCCGAGTTTTAAAACGGCTTTCTGCGAACGGAAATTTTCTGCTCCAATATGGAAAAGTACCGAATTAACGTGCTGAAAAGCATAATCGATCATTAATTTTTTGTTTGATTTGTTATATGGTCCTCCCCAAAATTTTCTGGATATAAACGTGTAGCCAATCCCAACGCTGGATTTTTCCGGATTATAATCATAAAAACTGCTTGTTCCCATTATTTCATTGGTTTGCTTATCAATAATTAAGAACGGATTTTTTGTAATTATGATATCAAAATAAGTTTTGAAAGCTTCTCTTTCATATCTGTTTTTTACAGGATTTTGTTCCCAAATTAACGGGTCGGAAGCAGCTTCAAATAATGCTTCAAAATGGTTATCTTTTAACGGGATTAACTTTGAAACTTCATTTTCTAAAATTTCAGGTTGTAAGTTAAAATTTGATATCATGATTTTTTTTTTTTTAGTTTATGTTGTTAATTCCTTCGTTGAAATGACATAAAATGTGAAGATAAATTGAGAATAAAAAATCTGTGTCAATCTGTTTAATTCGCAAAACCCGTGGGCAAACTAAATTAAATCTGTGTAATCTGAACACAAGAAACATTCTCCATTTTAACTTCTTTTCCAACTTTTTTAAGTAATCCCGTTTTTGAATTTCTTTTAAAAACTACCACATTTCCTGTAAGAACATTGGTTGCAATAAGAAATTTTCCGGTTTCATCGATAGCAAAAATCCTTGGATGTTCTCCTAAAGTCGATTGATAACCAATGTTTTTCAAAAGTCCATTTTGGTCAATTGAAAATATCGCGATATTGTTTTCTTTTCCTCTGTTTGTCGCGTATAGAAATTTTCCGTCGGGCGAAATATGAATGTCAGAACTTTCAAAACCTTCTTTAATCTTATCCGGATGTGTGTTTATGCGTTGAATTTTGGTCAAAATACCATTTTCATATTGATAAACGCTTATTGCTCCCGCCATTTCTTCGATACAATAACCAAATTTCTGATTAGGATGAAAAGTAAAATGTCTAGGTCCGGCTTCTAAATCGGTTTTTATAAAAGGATGATCTGTTTCTACAAGAGGTTGCTTTTGAGTTGCATCAAATTGGTAACAACGTATTTTATCGGCGCCAAGATCGGGCAGGAATAAATAATCATTTTGAGGCGAAAATACAGTAGAATGAATGTGTGATCTCGTTTGTCGTTCTTTATGGATACTTCCATCCATATACTGAAAATTTTGAGCAAGAGAATCTATTTTTCCGTCTTCTAAAAGCGGATGAACAGAAACACTTCCTTCCGTATAATTGCCATTTACGAGCCATTTCCCGCTTTTATGAACAGCAACATAAACAGGATTTTCACCGCCACTTTTTTGACTGTTCAAAAAGGTCAAAGTTTTATTTTCGGGATTAAACTCAAAACTACTAACACTTCCGGCATTTGGCGTTTTAGTTTCTGTACAAGCGTACAGATATTTTCCGTTTGGTGACAAAGTCAGATACGACGGATTTACAACATTTTTTACAGCTGTTATTTTGCTCAATTTTCCGTTTATAGTATCTAATTGATAAACCTGAATAGATTCGGCGGTTTTATCAGGATTATAAGATCCCAGAAAGACGTACGTATTTTGAGAAAACGCACTTACAGCAAACAGAAGCGCAATTACTAAGAAAGATATTTTTGATTTCAAGGTTTGTTGCCGTTTTATATTATGAAATAATCTTTAATCTAAATCCAAAAACAGCCAATTCTCCCTGCATAAAATCCAAATCTTCAGATCTTTTAAAATCTAGGTTTTCATACATTTTCCAGGCAGTTTTCATTGCCAAAGTCGAGTGAATTATAAGTTGCTGACGTTTATTATCAGTGGCTTTTTTGATGCATTCCTGCGTTAGAATTTTCCCAATTCCTTTTCCGCGAGCATTTGTATCAACGCCCAATAATCTAAAACCGGCTGCATTTTGTTCCTGAGTTGCGATTCCGCCGGAACCATAATATTTCATATCATTAAAATAAACTACGGCTCCAAGAATCGTATTGTTTTCGTCAATTGTAACTAAAAGTTCTGTTTCGGGATGATTGGTAAAATCGCCAATATTGGCCAACATTTTATAATAATTAGGTTGCTCATTTTCTTTCGGAAAACCATCTAATTGCGAATAAACACGAATCAATAATTTGCCTATTTCTTCAAATTCTGAAGGAAAAGCATTTCGGATAGTATAGTTTGAGTTATTCATTTTTTTGTTTATTAATGGCGTAATTTTTTATTCTCTTTTTTGTCATTCCGAGGAACGAGGAATCTTCGCAAGTAACTCCGTAAAGAAAACCCAATCTTTGTCGAGCTTCTCACGGAGATTCTTCGTTCCTCGGAATGACAAAGTAAACGTGTTCCAATCTATAATCTATAATCTATAATCTATAATCTATAATCTATAATCTATAATCTGCAATCTATTTAACTCCTTCCCACCATTGTTTAAATTCTTGTTTTTCATTTTTTAATTCGACTAATTCGCCAATCATTGGTGTTACAAGCGGAATCGGTTTTTCTGATGCTGCATTTAATTCTGTTACTTTTTTCAGAGGTTCATCCCAAGAATGGAGCGACAATGAAAATTTGGAAGAATGAACCGGAAAAACTCTTTTTGTATTCAAGTCTTTCATGGCTTTTATAACATCTTCAGGTAAGTTATGAATGTATTTCCAGGCAGGATTATATTGACCGTTATCGATAAGTGCAAGATCAAAAGGACCATAGTTTGCGCCAATATTCGCAAAGTGAGAATCGTAACCGCTATCACCGCCCAAATACATTTTAAAATCTTTGGATTCTAGTATAAAGGAAGTCCAAAGCGTGTTACAGCGATTAAAGCTTCTGCCCGAAAAATGCCTAGACGGAGCCGTATAAAGGGTTAAATTTTGATCTAGTTTGACTTTTTCGTGCCAGTCTTTTTCTATAATATTCTGAATTGGAAAATCCCAGAATTCGAAATGTGAACCAACACCAAGCGGACAGATTATTTTTTTTACTTTCGACTTTAATTTTATAATCGTTTCATAATCTAAGTGATCATAATGATCGTGTGTGATTAATAAAAAATCGATTTCCGGAAGTTCATCAACGGTATAAATATCGGTTCCTTTAAATGCTTTTGTTGTGCCGGCAATAGGCGAGGCGTTTCCGCTAAAAACAGGATCTATCAAAAAACGTTTTCCTTCAAGCTGAATATAATAAGAAGAATGTCCAAACCATACTAAAACATCCTGATTGATATCAAGTTGGAGTAAATTTGTTTTTATAGATGGGATTAAATCGGTTGGAATTTTTCGATCTACTTTCTTAAATAAGAAATAAGAAATTACAGAAAAGTATCCGTAACCTTCGGCAAGTTCCGGCGTGAAATTTTCGTTTTGAAATTTTCCGTTTTTATACTGTGGCGATTTTTGAATCAATTTCAGTCTTTCTCCAGAAGGTGCTTTCCCGAATTTTGGATGTTGTAAATAAAAGTAAAGTGCAATTCCTAAAGTAAAAATTATAAGTAATAAGGCTGTGATCATATTTTAGTTTGTGTGAAATTATTGGCAACATATTTTTAGGATAAAATCAAAAGATAATTTTATGCAAATTACAATTATCATAAACAATCCCAGATATAATCTAAAGCTTCGAAAATCTTTAACGGGGAAATGTTTCTGGAAAAATTTACTAACATTTTTGTAGTTATAAATACAATAGAAAAGGAGCGCTATGAAAATAAAAAAGAATATAAACTCTAAAATTAGATCATCATTTTGTTTTTGAGAGTTATTCTGCAGGAATATTGTATTCATTTAAGTTTTGAAAAATTATTTATCAGAATATAATTTCTTTGTGTTTTCTATCGAAAGAGAAATCATTTTCTTCAGAATTTCGGCGTCAATATCAGTTAATTTTTTCACATAAAGACATCCTTTCGAAGCTTTGTGTTTTCCTAATTTCGAAAGTAATTCTTCTTTCTCATCAGAAGGAGAATAGACGTAAAGTGAAATTGCTGCTTTTCTTGGAGAAAATGCTGCCAATGGTGCGTCTCCTTCGTGACCGCTGGCATATTTGTAATGATAACTTCCGAAACCAATAATGCTTGGTCCCCACATTTTAGGTTCAAAACCGGTGACTTCCTGCATTATTTTGATAAGTTCGAAAGAATCTTTTCTTTTGGTTTCATCATCAACAAAAGCACTTATGAAATCTTCGACATTGTTTTCTGTTTCTGTTGTTTTATTTTTTGCCATTTTTACTGGTTATAATTGTTTCAGGTTTCAAGTTTTCAGCTAATACTGAAGATTAAAACATTCCGTTTTCATTTTTTATATCTTTTGGAATCGATTGTCCCAAATCCCAAAGTTCTACTATTTTATCTGATTCAAATTTAAAAAGATGCACAACAGCTGCGCCTAAATCAGTTGAGTTTTGTTTTACATGCGAATGCACCGCAACCATATCTCCGTCTCTTAAAGCGTGATGAATTTTAAAAGTTTTATATGGATTTTTTCGTGATGATTCGTCCATTGCAAGCATTAAAGTTTCGGCATCGCCTTTAAAGTAAGCGTTGTGATGTTTAAAATTCTTGCCTACATAAAGTCGAAAAGCTTCGTGAGAATGCCCATTTGCTGCGAGTTTCAGGAATTCCTGCGCAATATATTTCTTAGTCATGATTTTAGAATTTAAAAGCTAACTAAGTTATGAAATTTACTTCTCTGAAATAAAAACAAGTACAGATTTATTGCCTTTTATTTTTAGGATAAAATAAAATCTACAATGGCTTCTGAATGGATTTTTGTGGTGTCAAAAACAGGAACTGAAAAGTCAGTTTGATCGATTAACAAAGGAATTTCGGTGCAGCCCAAAATAATACCTTCGGCTCCACGCGAGATTAATTCGTTTGCAATTTTAATATAGTTTTCTTTAGAATCCGGATTTATAATTCCTTTACCTAGTTCTTGTTTTAAAACGTGCTGTATATAATTTCGGCTTTCCTGACTTTCCGGAATCAATACATTTAAGCCAAAACTTTTTAGACGATCTTTATAGAAATCCATTTCCATAGAAAACGAAGTTCCTAATAGTCCAACGGTGGTGATTTTTTCTTGCGTTATGGCTTTTGCGGTTTCTGTACCAATATGAATTAGTGGTAATCCAATTTCTTTTTCGATTTTGTCCGCATGCATATGAGCTGTATTCGCACATAGTACAATGGCATCAACGCCACTTTTCTTTAAACTTAAGCAGGCATTCAGTATCAGTTCATATGAGTTTGGCCAGGTTTTTTCCTGAATATCTCCAAAGTTCAAAGAATAAATCAGGCATTCTGCAAATTGCAATCCGCCCAGTTTTTTATTAACGCCTTCGTTAATGAATTTATAATAATCGATTGTAGAAACCCAACTGGTTCCGCCAACAAGTCCAATTTTTTTCATTGATTTATTCTGGATTATTCTTTAAGTTAGATTACAACTTTTTGATCCTTTTTTGAGAACAATTTTATTGCCAGATATGCCATTGGTAAATAAGCAAAAACTAAATCTACAATGGTAAACCAAAGAGGAGAAGGCAATGTGAAAGTATTTACAATACCGCCTAACAAAAAGAAACAGCCAATTATTAAAGCCAGTTTTGCTTTGTGAGTCGAAGCAATTAAAACGGTGGCTATTGCGCCGGCAAAAGTTCCGAGTGCGTGTGCTAAAAATGGAAAAATAAAATGTTTTGGTTCAAACAAATGTATGGTTGCTTTTAAGCCTGCTACAGTTGTAACGTCGGCACCATTTGGAGCTGGAATAATCGAGTTGCTCAATAATAGGATGAACATATTGACAACGCTTCCCACAAAAAGACCAATAATAACGGCCAGAACACTTTTGAAAATCGGATTCATATCTTTCGTTTAATGGTAACGAATTTATGAAAATTAATGCTTGTATTTATTGAAACCGGATTTTAATTAACTAAAAGATTGCCTGAATTCTAAAGGCGAAACATTTGTCTTGATTTTGAATAATTTACTGAAGGATTGCTGATGTTCAAAACCCAATTCGAAGGCAATTTCGCTAATCGATAAATTAGTTGTCGAGAGCTTTTCTTTGGCTTTTTCGATCAATTTATCATGAATATGCTGTTGTGTGCTTTGACCGGTATGTAGTTTTAATAATCCGCTTAGATAATTTGGCGAAACGTTTAAATTTTCGGCAATATAATGAACCGTTGGTAATCCTTTTTTGGATAAAGAATCATTCGAAAAATAATCTTCGAGTAAGTTCTCTAAACGTTCCAACATTTTATGATTGCTGATTTTTCTGGTAATAAATTGGCGGTTATAAAAGCGCTCAGAATAGGTAAGCAGTAATTCGATTTGGGCAATAATCACATCCTGACTGAATTTGTCAATATTAGATTGATATTCGTTCTGAATGTTTTTGATGATGTTAATAATCATTTTTTCTTCTTTATCAGAAAGATGTAAAGCTTCATGAACTGAATATCCAAAATACTCGTATTGTTTAATTTTTTTGGCAAGTGGCGTATTCCACAAAAAATCAGGATGGACCAATAAGGACCATCCTGTATGCTGAAGTTCTGCATTTCCTTCTATAGAAAAAACCTGTCCCGGCGCAATAAATAGCAAAACACCTTCCTTAAAATCATATTCCTGCTGACCGTATCTCATGGTTGCATTTGCATGACGTTTTAATGCAATCGAATAAAAATCAAGCATCAAACTTTTAGGTTCCGCTTCGTTCAGATGTTTAAGATCTTCAAAGTTATAAACGCTGACTAACGGATGTTCGGGCTTTGGCAAATCTCTAAATTCATGAAATTCGCTTATACTTTTAATACGATGAGGTTGCTGATTTGCCATGTTACAAGTTACTTAATTTTGGTTATACAAAGCTGTAAAATCTTTTGCATATTCTGCCAGTTTTACTTTTCCCATTTCTGCTGGTCTGTTGTTATAGTAATCTTCACCAAGAGAACCGTTGTAAAGTCCAGCGTACATTTCGACCAAACCTGCGGCGATTTTGGGTTGCATTCCAATAGTTACCAAACCATCCAGAGTTTGCTGATCTGTTGATAAAACCCATTTTAAATCTGGTTTTCCAATCGCTTCACCTAAAATTCTGGCTGTTTCGTGACCTGTTAATTCCTCGCTTGCAACATAACGAATTTTCTTTCCGTCAAGCGGAGTTGTGATTTCGTCTGCAATTGCTTCTGCGATATCATAAGGTGAAACCCACGGAATAATTTCGTCAGCACCATAATTGGCAGTAATATGACCTTGAAATTTAATCATAGGAATATAGCTTTCCAGATTATAATAGAAAGAAGTTGGGCGCATAAAAGTAATCCCAACATCTGAAAGTTTGTTCAAGACACTTTCGATTTCATTATAACGCTGAATTATTCCTGAGTTTTTCTCTAAATGTGCGCCAATACTACTTAAAAATATTACACGTTTTACGCCTGAATTTTGGATAGCTTCGGCATAATTATTTCCGATTTTGCGGGTAAAAGCGTCCAAATCAAGATTAGGATCAAAATAATTGGCGCGCGGAATCATGCAATAAACGGCATCTGCGCCTGTAAAAGTTTGCGTAAGAAACACTACATCTTCTACAGATCCAATTGCAGCTTTGGCTCCTAAAGTTTCAATTTCTTTTTGTTTTCCTGCATCGCTTGTAATTATCGAAACGTCGTGTCCTTTTTGAACTAATTTCGTCGCTAATGGCTTGCTGATGTTCCCTAGAGAACCTGTAATTATAATTTTCATCGTTCTATTTTTTTGTTGTTACAAAGTTCCATAACAACAAATCAATTGCTTTAGCCAAATCTACGATTGTCTTAGCCTAAAATAGTACATGTATTATTTTGCAGAAAGTTTCTTCTCATTTTCGGTTTGAGGTTTGTCTTTTCCGTTTGGATTTCCGGTTCCGGTAGTAATTAAATTTTTTAGACTTTTCTGAATATAAGTTGTCCAGGCGTCTCTGCAAATATCAAAACACTCATATTCCGGAACCAAACCAAAATGTGTGAAGCGAAGTTCGGTTTTGCCGTCTTTCTCCGAAATTTCAAACGTAGGTTTTGTGTTGGTCCATTCGGTTTTATCTTCTGTAAATTTGAAATAGTTTTTCTCGATTAGCCAAACAATTTTCTGATTCGGAATTACTTCGATTAATTTTACTTTACAACGATGAACATCTTCATAATGATACTCAAATTCGTCGTTAAGTTTTGCAGTGTTTCCGTCAATTTCTTCTGACCACCAACCGCGAACATTGGTAACGGCATTAAAAACTTCTTGAGGAGATTGGTCTACTTTTATAGTTGTGGTAAAATCTGATGCACTCATAATTATTGTTTTTAGAAATTAGTATAACAAATGTACTTTCTAATAATCAATATATTAGGGTGTTAAGCTGACAATTATAAGGGGGATTTCAGACAAATTTATAATTTTATGATTTTAGAGTTTAGAATATAGAATATAGAATATAGATTGTTGGAGTCTGTGATGATGACTCATTAAATATTTTTCATTCTAAACAATCCAATCAATAAATTGATAATATAAATTGGTGTTGCAATAAACACAATGAGTAAAAATTCACTAACCAAAATAATGTTCATTAATTGGCGGTCATCAAAGTATTCTGGGAACACGGGATTTTGTAGAAACAATTTTCCGTAGAAAAAAGCACTCCAGTAAATTATAAAACTTCCAATTACAATTATAGTATGAATTATGGTTAAAGACTTTAAAAGCTGTTTCTTTAATAACTTCTGAACGAGCCAATATCCTAATCCCATTAAAAAATAGAATGTAAATAAAAGAATGGTTAACTGATAATTTGCAATAATAAGGTAAGTATCATGAATGTTGACATCTAATGTAGATTTGGGATCATTAATTTGATAAATAAACCCAATTATTAAAATAAGAACGGAGGTAATCCAGAATAAGTCATAAACTTTAAATTTTTTAATGTTCATTATAAGTTGATATTTATTGTTTTTAGGAACCGATATTTTAAACCCGACAGGTTTTTAAAACCTGTCGGGTTTGTTGTTGTGAAATCGTTAATTAGAAAGTCTTTTTTTATTTGTCTATATAATTTTTAATTTTCTCTACAAGTTTATCAAGTTGCGAAAAATGTTTTTCCATCACTTTTTCCAACTCTAAAGTTCCGCCCAAAATAAGCATTTCTTTATTTTTGAATCGTTGTCCAAGGCGATCTTCAAGCATAATGGTTTTCATACTTTGCGCCATTTCTATTTCTTCAAGAAACTCATTTGGATGACCAGCGGTACAAATTACAAGCCCAAGTGGAATTGTTTTCATCGGTTTTGAAGTTTCATTTTGTCCATAAGCATATCCAACCGAATAAACGCGATCAAACCAGCCTTTTAGTTTTGCCGGACAATCACTCCACCAAACCGGATATAGAAAAATAATACAATCTGCTTTTTCAATTTTTTCATGTTCGGCCAAAATATCTTTAGAAATAGGAAGATTCGTTTTTGCAAAACCTTCTCTTTCATATTCTTCTTCAGACATATCGCTTTGAAAATTCATTGCGTACAAATCAGAAATTTCAATGTTCCAACTTTGTTTTACCAAGACAGATTTCAGATGTTCTAAGACCTGAAAAGTATATGATTTTTTGCTCGGATGACTATAAACGATTAAAATATTCATTTTTCATGTTTTAAATTAAAAGGAATCAAATTGAAAAGAGAATGTAAAGTGTTTTATAGTACTAAATTACGAATAAAAACTAGTCGGCTACAAATTCTAAAATATCTCCTGGTTGGCAATCTAATACTTTGCAAATTGCTTCAAGCGTACTAAACCGAATCGCTTTTGCCTTGCCGGTTTTTAATATCGAAAGGTTTGATAAAGTTAAGTCGACTTTTTCAGAAAGTTCGTTTAATGACATTTTTCTTTTCGCCATCATCACATCTAAATTCACTATTATTGGCATGATTTATATCGTTAGTTCGTTTTCTTTTTGTAATTCAACGCCTTTTGCAAAAAGCTGAGAGATAAAATACAATATCATGGCAAAGAATAAAAAGGCATCTCCAAGTCCGATATGGTCCATAATATTTGGAAGAGGTATTTTCATAGCCGTAAATTTTTCAGAATACGACACTACTACTTTACTGAAAATCCCAATTATCAAAGCAAATGCGCTCATTTTTTGAATCAATTTACCAATAGTTTCATGAAAAGGACTAACCATATTGATCTTCATGAAAATCTGAATTAAGGTATAAAACAGCAGTGCTTCAAAAATCGTAATTACAATAATACAGAAAACCATTATTGTATAATCTACTTCATCATAGGCTTTTAATTGCGATAAATCTAAACCTATTGATAAATTTTTTGCTGCAATTTCGGGGTAGTTCTTAGTTATAAAATAAGATACTAATAGTGAGCCCGCTTTTACACAAGTTCCAATAAATGCAATCCATGAAACAACGTTCAGGATTTTTAAAATGATGGTTGATTTTGTTGACATAATATTTTGATTTTAGATAAACATATAGCAAATGTAAATAAAAATTTATTGATAAACGATAAATTTTTATTTAAAAGTAAAAAATATTTGCCTTTAAAAAGTTTTTCGACTCTTTAAAAAAGGATTGTATTCAGTAAAAACAAGGGATTTTTATTTTTTTAGGAGCAGAAAAAATATTTCCAACAAGAAGTCTTGTCCCGCTTTCCACTATATCTTTTCATCCGCTTGAGGCGGATGAAAAGGATGTCGTTTCAATCGGGGCTATGCCAGAAATCTATGATTTTTAAAACCTTCTTTGATTTTGCTGCTGAAAATAAAGAGTTCGATTTTTTTTAATTTGCTTTAATCAGGAGTAATTTTCTGCCTTCGTTAATCATTCTCACACCATAAGAAATGGTTGCAATTGCACAACCTAAACTAACCACAACGTTTGCAAGATTTACCGGTATTACTTTTTGGGTTATTAAATAAATGCCAAGTATGGCAAAGAAGCAAGTCCAGGTTCCCATATAATAATCAAAAGTACGGTTGAAAATTTTGGCTAACGGAAAAAAGTGCAGACCGACAGCTAAAGCAAAAAACGAAATAAATAATTCGTTGTGATTGATGTTCATTAAAACATTTTTAGCCACTAGTATTCCCAAACCTTCTAAACCAAAGATGATTAAGAACCATTTTTCTTTACTTTTTTCTTCGGCAGTTTTTTCTTCGACAGTATCAGCCAGTGTTTTTTGTGCTTTGGTAAACGTAAAATAGAAGTATAAAAAGGCTGTAATGATAAAACCTAAAAGGACTCCAACAAGTCTGTAATCTTTATTTTCGAGATAATATTCGGCTATAAAAGCCCAAATTGCTGTATTGATAATCATGAAGAATAATCCTCCAATTGGTTTGTCGATGTCTTTTTTTGTAATTTGTGTCATTTGGGGTTTTGTTTGATTATTGTTTATTAATTGGTTTTATTTAGATTTTCTCCATTCTTCAATTGTCATCAATTTATTGTTTTTTTCATCGTAATATTTTATTTCGAAATTTTTTTGAGGATAAATGAAAAAACTAAATTGTGTTACAAAATCTTCAGGTTGAAATCCTGTATTTTCGCCAACTTTTATCCAATAATAATCTTTATCATTTATTTGTGGTGATTCAAATATAGAAACACTTTTGTGTTTTGCTTCCGGCATATCAAAAATCATTTCGAAAATTTTAGTTCTATTTTCGTTATCTGAATCCGCGATATCGAAACTTGGATTTTGAGTTGGAAAATAAGTTTCATCTAATAATTTAGGACTAGTTTTGTTAAGTTCTTCAAATCTTGCAATAGCCCATGGATAATAAGTATAATGCTTTATTTCTTTGTTTTCTTTTATTTCTTTGTAAATAATTTTGGCTTCTTTTTTATTTCCAATGACTTCATTATAATTACCTAAAACATAATCATAAATATAATAACCTTTTCCAATTTTGTCAATTGCGATTTTGGCTTTGTCAAATCGTTTTAGTTTAACATAATTAGCAGCATAAGCTGTACCATAATTCAACTCATCATAACCTTCCTTATCTAATTCTTTAATAGACTGGTCGTATTTGCCCATTTTATAATACAACTCTGCTTTAAAATAATTAATGCTACTTTCTACGTTTTTTCTTATTCGGGATTTATACTCGTCTTTTTCTTTTTGAAAGGCATTTAATAGGCTATCTGCTTTTGTGATTGCTATTTCTGGATTTTTTTCTGATTCTGAATAAAGCACTACCAATTGGTTATCAAATTTTTCAAGTTCAACAGATATTTTATCCATTTCTTTATGTATTTCTATATGACTTTCTTCTTCACTTAGAGGTGGCAAGCTATTTTTGCAGGAAAAAATGCAAATCGAAATTATAAGACTACAAAGAAATTTCATTGTTTAAATGTTATGTGTTAAATCAAAGTTTTTAATGATTATGTGACTTTTTGAGAATAAAAATTTAATCAATTTTTTTTAATAATTCAAAAAGTATATATCCGCCATGTTCAGATTGTCCGCGTTCTACTGCGAAAAAGCCTTTTTTGAGATAAAACTCAACGGCTTTTGTGTTGTTTTCGAGACATTTTAAAGTAATTGGAAGTTTGGTTTTTTGGATTGCTGCTTTTAATAATTCAGTTCCGATGCCTTTTCCCTGTTGGTTTTGATCAATATATAAGTGATGAATAAAATTGCCTTTCATCCAGATCGAAATAAAACCTACTGGAATATCTTCAAGAATAGCAACCAATATAAATTCTCCTTTTGTATATCGATCAAAATCATTCAACTTAAATTCTAAAGGATCGAGCCAATGAAAGGTGTTTTGCCTTTCTTTTAAAAACAACTTTCTTAAGGAATCATAGTCGCTTTTTCTAATCGGTACTATTTTCATTTGGTGTAAAACAATTTTCTATTTAAAAACTTTAGATTCGTTTTCGAGCATTTTTTCGATATTAAAGTAAATACCGTCTACTTTGTACACGCCTTTTTCGAAGCTTAAATAATCGCAATTACCAACGAGAGATTGAGATTTAGATTCGACTTCAAAAACATTAAGCATTACATATTCATGTTCTACTAATATAACATGAAATCCGGTTTCGCATTGTTTTCCGTCTCCGCTCGAAAAAATAGCATTCAAAATGTTATGAAATTTTAAAGAAGCCATATCAGATGCTTTTTCATCGCCTTTGAGATGATAAACATAAGTTAGAAAATTGAGTTGTCTTAAATCAAATGGAAAATCTATTAAAGAGTGATTGGCAAGTTTTATGATTTCGTCATAATCGTTGACTTCTAGTTTTTCTTTGGCATAAAATTCACTAAGTTTTTTTTCGTCGGGTGATTTCCAAAAAGCATCGTATTTAGGCTGAAAAACGTATCCAAGATACAAATGTTGATAATCATCAGTGGTTAAAAGGGTATCATTACTAACAAATCGTTCCATTAATTTGGGATAATAATAAGGCGATTTTTGGTCTTTGATCTCTTTTTCTATTGCTTTATAATCCGGAACTTTAAAATTGGCTTCTTGCGAGAATGACGTAATTGTGAGTAATAATACTGTGAGGAGTAAAATTTTTCTAATCATGGTTTTGGTTTTTTGGTTTTGATTGAAATAAAGTACGTATTATCGAAGTTAAATGGCTTTGTTATTTTAGTCGTTCGAGTAAACCTTTGCGTTTGACGATGTTTTTATAATCCCATTGTATTTCGGTGGCTTTTTTAAGCCAGCGTTTTAAGTCTTCTTTATTTATTTGTTCAGCAGCTGTAAAACGAATTTCTGAAGCTTTGAAGGAACCTTCGTTTACCAATTTTTCTTCGTCAAAAGATTGTCCGCTCCAGAATAATAGGCGAACACAATTTTTGAGTTTGCTGTAACCTACAATTGGATTTCCGTCAAGAAACCAAACCGGATGCGCATGCCAGATTTTGTTTTCGTAATCTGTCAGGTTTTCGTTGATTAAAATAGCCAATTGATTGCAGATTTCTTTGTCTGAATTAGTTTGCGAATTATTATAATCTTGTACGGCTGCATTCATGATAATGAGCTTTTTTTATTTGAATTGGAACTGAGGAATAACTTATTATGAGGCTTTTTTAAAGTTATTTCTCATAGCTAAATTAGTCTTTTTTTTATTGCAATAAATCAATCTAAAATGAATTTTGTTTTGGAATTCTGAGCTCGCGTGAGGGATAATAGTGAAAAGCCCACAGCCTGACGTAGGAAGTGCGAGGACTTGCAGCGATCCCGAAGCTTCGGGACGGTTCGTCGCGGCGAAACACGCCCAAATAAAAAAAAATCCGACTTGTTTTCACAAATCGGATCTTAGTATTTTATGTTGAATGTTGGTTACAATTGCTCCACTTTTCCGGTATGTACATCGTATCGCATAGAAACAATTTGAATTTTATGTTCTTTTACAATTGGATTGTTCTGAATTAATTTTGTAGAATGTTTGATATTCGCGTCAATTGCTCCTAAATAATTTGTTGCTTTTGGAGTTGTTTTGTCTGCGTCGATCTCTTCTTTTTCTTGTGATATTGTTTCAACTATATTATCAATATGATTGAAGTGTTTTTTGTAAGCTCCGTCTTTGTCATTAATATATGCTTTTACGGCACCACATTCAGTGTGACCTAAAACGACAATTAGTCTAGTATCAAGATGTTCGATAGCATATTCGATGCTTCCCATATCGATATCAGAAATTAAATTTCCGGCATTACGAATCACAAATAAATCTCCAATTCCCTGATCAAATACGATTTCTGGTGAAACTCTGCTGTCTGAACAAGTGATAATGACAGCAAAAGGTTTTTGTCCGTCTTGATTTGCTAAAACACTTTCTTTGCCTTGATGCGGATGAATTGATTTCTCGTCCAGAAAACGTTTGTTTCCTTCAGTTAGTTTTTCAATTGAAGTTAGATTTTTGTTTGCTTCTGTAATGTTGTTTTTATTGCAACTAAGTATTGAAAAAATTATTGAAAATACTATAAATGCAAGAATTGATATTTTTGTTTTCATGTTGCTGATTTTTAAGTTTTTAGAGATTTTATAAATGCTTTATAAAACTGTGCAAAATTATTTCGCTTCTAATCATAAAATAGCCACAAGAAGTTTTTTTTATATCACATAAATCTAATTATTAAATGAGGTAAATGTGTTTGTAATATTTACAACAAAATCTTTTGTGTATTTTCCCGTTGGATCTAAATCAGGATCCAGAATTGTTATTTCGAGTCCACTTAGTTTATCACTTTGAAATAAATAGGAGGTAAGTTCATTAAACTCATCATAAGTCAGGCCGTCCGGAGTTCTACTGTCTACGCATGGCATTATCGAATCGTTTAAAACATCGACATCGATATGAAGCCAAAACCCATCGAGATTTTTGCTCTTAACTTGTGAGAGAAATGATTGTACGCAATTTAAGATACTTTGTTTTCGCAGTGTTTGAAGGCTTATATAGGTTGCTGACGAGTTTTTGATTTGATCTTCGTATTCGTCATCATATTCGCGATTACCTACGCACCAGAGGTTTTCTTCTTTTATATAAGGAGATAAATTGAGGATATTGGTAAGTTTTTCGGGGCCGTTTCCGGTTACAATAGAAGCCGCCATTCCGCCAACGCCACCGGTTTCAGAAAGGGAAACATTCATAAAATCAGTATGTCCGTCGAGGTAAAATAATCCGTAATTGCCTTTTTGCTTTAATGCAATCGCTGGTCCTAAAAGTATACTGCAATCACCACCAAGTACAAAAGGAAATTTGTTTTGGCTCAATAGATTATTGATTAAATAAGCTTGTTCTCTGGCATAATCAACTAATGAATTTGCATTGAGAATATTGGTTTCAAGATCTCTGACACTTGAATATTTGGGAGGATCTAACCGTAGAATGTTTACAGGATTTATGGCTTTGTGCAAATTATTTTTCCACAACCAATCGGGTAGTTTTTTTACGCCGGGTTCTTTTCCGGGTTGAGGTTCTTTTAAACCTAAATTAGATGGAAACTCAACAATGCATATTTCTTTCATAGCCTGATTATTTAGTATAAAGTTATGAAAATAAAGACTATAGTTTTTTTGTTTGCCAAAAGGCATCTACGCAAAAATAACTTTTAGTATCAAATGAGTTCTTTTATTTTTATTCCAGCTTTTTAATGATTTGACTTGTGCCTTCTTGCAAACCTTTGTAGTAATCGCCTTTTTTTAATTCCGGAACTACATAAGTAGATATGATATCTTTCATTTCCTGATCACTCATTTTAGAGCGTATTTTATTAACTCCCTGAACTTGAATTTGTCTCAACTGTTTGCTAATGACAATTAAAACAGTTGTGTCTATATTTAATTTAGAAATTAAATACTTGTCTAAATCTAAAGAATAATCGTTTAGATCATTATATGGAGTTATTGAAGCTGTTGTTACAATCAGAATTTTATTTTTGGTTTTAGCTTCGTTTGATTTTAAAAATTCGCTTAAAGATTTGACCTGACTTGGAGTAAGTATTTTTTCAAAATCATTTACATAATCATATGATTTTTCAAAAATATTTGGTGATTCAGCTTTTGTTTGTGCAAATAAATGATGTGATAAAAAAAGGGAAATTGCTAAAAAGAACACTAATTTTTTCATGAAAGATTTGTTTTGGGCGCTGCAAAATTAATGCTTTATTATTAAAAATCAGTTTCTATATTGTTTCTATAATTAATTTTTATTTCTATATAATGATAAAAAAATCCGACTTGTTTTCGCAAATCGGATTTCGTTTTTTATTAAAAGTTAAGAAATGCAGTTTTTTAATTACTTCACTTTTTCTAAATCATTCAATTTCCAGCTTTGGTCATATAAGTTTGGTTTTGGACCATAAAAACGTGCCAGTATTTCGAACTTTCCTTTAGGATCTGTTGGAACCCAATTAGATTCACCACTTTCAGGCGGAGTTGGACCAAAGTAAAGATCTACAGAACCATCGCTGTTTGTTTTAAGTCCGGGTGTTTGTGAGGAACGTCCTGCCCATTTTGCATTTCGAATAAATGTGTGGGTTTCGCGATTGTAAACGGTCATGGACCAATATTGTTTTACGGGAACATTGGCAGGAACATTTACTTTATAAGTACTGTTTCCGTCCAGAGGTTTGCCTTCTTTATCTACTATTTGCATTAGATAATATTGTGATTCTCCAAGGTGTTTGGCACTAAAAAATGCGATCATATAACAGATTGCTCTATTGTCAATTGGATAAATTTCAGAGATAGAGTAGGTACTTTTTATACTCTTGATATTATCCTCGTCAGCAGGAAAAAACCAATGTGTTTCTTTGTAAAATGGCGCAGTTGATTCATAATTATATTCCAGCCATGCTTTTGCAGTTTTAACTGAATGTGCTAATATTTCTTTTGTACGAGCATCAGGATTAAATGGTTTACCTCTTTGAATTCCTATCGTTTTTAATGGACCTATCATTACACGATCTCTGTTAAGCCAAGGCTCAGACTGAACGATCTTATTTAATGTTTCGTAATAACTAAAATCAAAGGGGATGTTTGACTCATATACTTTGTCGCTGGCATCTATAAAAACAGTTGAAGGATTTTTTGAAGCTTCGCTCAATGGATAAACTTTAATTCGTTTAGAATATGCTACAGCAGTGGCAACATCGGCTGCGCTTCCGCTTTTTAATACAGAGCGTAATAATGCATAACCGCGATAAGTATCAGATTGCAAAGGAATATAACCCGCAGGTATTTTGGTTTTGTCGTAACCTGGAGGTAAAAACAGATATTTTCCTCCTTTGCCTTTATCCACGCCGCCGGGACCAACATCTTCAAGTGCATTTTGCCAGTAGGTCATAATACTTCCGTTGAAAACACCATTGTCAGCAGGCGGAATCTCAAGAACTACAGGTCCAACTTTTTCTGTATTGAAGAAAGGCATTAAATAAATAACATCAGGATTTGGTGTTAAGGTTTGATTTTTCCAATCTAATAGTTTTGGCCAGATAACAACCTGATTATAATCACCGTTTATTTTAGCCAAAGCATCATACATTAGCTGATAATTTACCCCTGGCATTCCCCAAATAGCAGCTTCAACACCACGTTGGTAAAGAATTTCTTCTTTGATATTGGCAGGTTTAAATGCATTAGTTACAGTATCTGCATTGTTTGTTTTTTCGGTATTTTCTGTAGTAGAGGTTTTATTGCAGGCTGTAAGCAACAGCACAGACAAAAAAGAAAGAAGAACTTTTTTCATAGTAGCAATTTATTAATGATTATAAATTTTATGATTTGATCTTTTCAGCCTTTAAATAAATTGACTGAGTGTAACAGAACTTCTATTCAGATTGGAATAAAGTTTGTTTGATTGTTCTTTTTGTGCTGATATAAAAGTTATTCAGGCGAAGATAAATCTGATTGAAGATCAGGCTTATAAGATAGTTAAATGTACGAAAAAAGATTAAATTTCAAAATATTTGTATGTATCTAATTGTATTACAGTATTTTGTTTTATCTCGTGTAGAATTGTATTCTTTAGAAGTTTTTTCAGAAGAGAATTATACGAAGTAAAAAAAATCCGACTTGCTTTCACAAATCGGATTTTGGATAATGTTATTTTAAAAGTGGAATCAAATGTTCCCATTTTAGTTGTTCTGCAAAATCTAATGCAGTTTTATCGCCATAAGTTTTTACATTTTTATCAGCACCTGATTCTAGTAGAACTTCGATAATAGAACTATTTCCGGCAATCGCTTCTCGATGTAAAAAAGTATATCCAGATTCATCTTGCGCTGTAAGTTCATTCGGATTTGATTTTATGAACTCAACAAGACTTTCTTTCATGTTTTTACTCATAGGATGTTCGACGACATTCTCTGGTTTTTCTTTTTGTTCATATACAACGAGAATATCATTAAAGTCACCAAAATTTAAACCCCATGCTTCGTCATGTTCTTCTCTTTCGGTTTCGCTCATTTCTGATCGCATAGCGTGTATCGTAAAACCTCCGTACGTTTTATCATCTGTAGCAAATAACCAGTCGCTAATTTGGTTTACCGGAATCTCGACATAATCACCATTAGCAACATTTGTTAATTCGTTTGGATCGTTTACTAAGATGCCTTTTATTTTTTCGCCATCAAAATTAATCTCATTTATCCACATGTGCTCAACTGCCGTATCATTATTTATTTCTTGTGTAAAGGCTAGTTTTACGCAAGCTACATTGAGTGCTGGAACTATTCGGCGATATTCCCATGATAATTCTCTCCAAAAATATTTAAAAGTTTCCTGTGCTTTTTTAAATGCCTCAATCATTTTAGGGCTTTCTCCGTCTGCAAAAAATATTGGTGTATTTTCCATTACATGTATTTTATGATAATTTTTTTATTAAGTAAATATAATTTTTTTACTACAAAACAGCCAACGATAATTGTCGATTTTAAGAATGTTTTATGTATTTATGGATCAGCACAAAAATTATTTTAACCGCAAAGCACGCAAAGGTTTTATATAACCGCAAAGTTCGCAAAGCTATATTGATAAAGCTTTGCGAACTTTGCGTTTAATGAGGGTAATCTATAACAAAAAATCTTTGCGCCCTTTGCGGTTAAATTCATCCTTAATTTTTATAGCTCCACAAGTTTTCGTATTGATCGGTGTTTATATCTCTTTTTTAATAACAAAAAAAAATCCGACTTGCTTTCACAAATCGGATTTTAAATTGAAAATAATATGTAACTCGTATCAATGTATTTACATCAATACAATATTTTTTACAAGTGAATTACTTCGCCGTAAGCATCAGCTACAGCTTCCATAACAGCCTCACTCATTGTAGGGTGAGGGTGAATAGATTTAAGGATTTCATGACCTGTAGTTTCAAGTTTACGAGCTACAACTGCTTCAGCAATCATATCTGTAACACCAGCACCAATCATGTGGCATCCTAACCATTCTCCGTATTTTGCATCGAAGATTACTTTTACGAATCCGTCTGGAGTTCCGGCAGCTTTTGCTTTTCCTGAAGCTGAGAATGGGAATTTACCAATTTTTAATTCGTATCCTTTTTCTTTAGCTTGTTTTTCAGTTAAACCTACAGAAGCGATTTCTGGAGTTGCGTAAGTACAACCAGGAACGTTTCCGTAATCGATTGGGTCTACGTGTAAACCAGCAATTTTCTCCACACAGTTAATTCCTTCAGCAGAAGCTACGTGAGCCAAAGCTTGTCCCGGAGTAACGTCTCCAATTGCATAATATCCAGGAATATTAGTTGCGTTGTAAGCGTTTACTAAGATTTTATCTCTGTCAACAGCGATTCCAACTTCTTCTAAACCGATGTTTTCAATGTTAGTTTTGATTCCAACTGCGGAAAGAACGATGTCAGCTTCAAGAACTTCTTCACCTTTTGCAGTTTTAACAAATGCTTTTACTCCCGCACCAGTTGTGTCAATACGCTCAACAGATGAGTTAGTCATAACTTTAATTCCGGCTTTTTTCAAAGAACGCTCAAATTGTTTTGAGATATCTTCGTCTTCTACAGGAACAACGTTTGGCATAAATTCTACAATAGTAACATCAGTTCCCATTGAGTTGTAGAAATGTGCAAATTCAACTCCAATAGCTCCAGAACCTACAATAATCATAGATTTTGGCTGTGTTGGTAAAGTCATTGCTTGTCTGTAACCAATTACTTTTACACCATCTTGTGGCAAGTTTGGTAACTCACGAGAGCGGGCTCCAGTTGCGATGATAATGTGATCAGCGCTATATTCAGTAACTTTATTATCTTTATCAGTAACGTCAAGTTTTTTACCTGGTTTTAGTTTTCCAAAACCTTCAATAACGTCAATTTTGTTTTTCTTCATTAAGAACTGAACTCCTTTGCTCATTCCTTCAGCAACACCGCGGCTACGTTGTACAACTGCAGGGAAATCTTTGTCAAATTCAGAAACTTTCAATCCGTAGTCAGAAGCATGTTTTAAGTAATCAAAAACCTGAGCTGATTTTAGTAATGCTTTTGTTGGGATACATCCCCAGTTTAAACATACACCACCAAGGTTTTCTTTTTCAACTACAGCTACTTTAAAGCCTAATTGTGAAGCTCTAATAGCTGTTACATATCCGCCAGGACCACTTCCTAAAACAATAACGTCGTATTTCATTTTTTTGGTTTTTAGTATTTAATACAGAAAATGAGGTTTATAATTCCGAAACTCTTTTCCGATTTGTTCTTTGTTATTTGTGATTGCGAATTTAAGGAATTATTTTAAAAAACACTTGAAATTTTATTTTTACCCACACTGATTTTGATCTTTTCACAGAGATTGTGCGAATTGTGAATTGTTAATTATCAATTATTAATTTAAAATTATGTTTTTTACTCTAAATCTGCAAAATAAAACTTTCATTAACAAAGCAAAGTCGAAGACCTTTCGTAGTGAAAAGTTCTTCGACTTTGCTCAATGTAGCATTCCGTTGAATTAACAATTAATAATTAACAATTAAACCTTAACGTGTCCCCAGTTTTCTCCGCTGGCAATACGTCTTATTTGCATTTCGCTTACGCCAAATTGTTTCGCGATCATTTTTAGACGCGTTTTTTGTTCCGGACGGGCGAGGATTTTTTTGATCAACATCACTTTTGTTGTTGTCAATTTTCTTCCGTCAGCTTTTAAGTTGTGTTCAATAAGGTTCTTTTTTGCCTGAATAACACGCGGACTTTTACGGCTGTGTTCCATCATTTCGGCTTTTGTCGCCCAACGTAAGTTTTTTTCATCATCGTTACTTCGGTTGTAATCGAGATGTAATACGTAAGTTTGTTCTTCTGATTTTTTCGGAAGGAAATATTGGGCAACTAATTTGTATAAAAAGAGATATTTATTGACAATTTTGTCGTCTTTTTTTACTTTAAATCTAAAAGTTGGATATCCATCACTTAATCCGCCTTTTAAGAGACGGCCGTTTTCAATTTCATCAGTAAAGCTTATTAATCGGCCTCTGTTTGAAATGGCATAACGTAGTTGTAATGAAGCATTTATTTCTATTTCTTTGAACTGTTCGTTGGGATAAAATCTGTTTTGTGGCATTTTCTTTTACATTTGAATTCTGTATCTCAAAGATAAAGAATTCAATAAAAAAGACTGCTATAGTGCTGGTTACGAAGAGCCACATTTATGATTCTTATAACGCTAATTTAACTTTTTTAAGAACTTTTTTAGCATTTCAAATCTCAGTTAGCGACTGAAAATTGCGAATCGTATAGATTTTTGTAGTATCCGTCGATTTTATTGAGCAATTCGTGGTGCGTTCCCTGTTCTGCAATCAAACCTTTATCCATAACCACAATTTTGTCTGCATTTACAATCGTAGCCAATCTGTGTGCAATTATAATCGAAGTTCTTCCTTTTGTGATTGTTTCGGTTGCACGTTGAATCAATTCTTCAGAATAAGTATCAATTGAAGACGTAGCTTCATCCAAAATCAAAATACTTGGATTACTCACATATGAACGTAAAAAGGCGATCAATTGTCGTTGTCCTGACGAAAGCATTACACCACGTTCTTTTACATCAAAATCATAATTATCCGGAAGACTCATTATAAAATCGTGTACGCCAATTTTTTTGGCAGCATTCAAAACATGTTCGCGTGTAATCTCAGGATTGTGCAAAGTAATATTGTTGTAAATTGTATCGGCAAACAAAAAAACATCTTGTAAAACCACAGCAATTTGTTTTCGTAAAGAAGCCAAAGTATAATTCTCAATATTATGACCGTCGATAAAAATAGTACCACTATTAATTTCGTAAAAACGATTCAGTAAATTAATAATAGTCGATTTTCCGGCTCCAGTCGAACCTACAATAGCGATAGTTTGCCCTGAATCAACCGATAAATCAATTCCTTTTATAACTTCTTCTTCGGGAATATAACTAAAGCGAACATCTTTAAATTCGATGCTTCCATCAAAAATTGGCGCTTCAATAGTTCCTGTATCCTGAATATGATCCTGAGTATCAATAATATCAAAAACACGATTGGCAGCAATCATTCCTAATTGCATCTCGTTGAACTTATCCGCAATCTGACGCAATGGATTAAACAACATTCCAATAAACATAGTATAAGAGAATAAATCTCCGAAAGTCGTAAAATGATCGCCGTTCAGGATTTTAAATCCACCGTAAACGACAACTAATCCTAAAGTAATAGACGAAATAATATCGGCAATTGGGAAAAAGATCGAGTTATAAAGAATTGTTTTTATCCAGGCAACTCTGTGTTTATCATTGATAACTCTAAAATTTTCGGCTTCAATTTTCTCACGATTAAAAAGCTGAACAATCTTCATTCCGGTAACGCGTTCTTGTACAAACGAGTTCATGTTTGCAATTTGCGTACGAACTTCCTCAAAAGCAACTTGCATTTTACGCTGGAAAATTCGGGTAATGTAAACCAAAATTGGCATTGCAACAACGACAATCCACGTCAGTTTCCAATTCATATAAAACATAAAAATCAAAACAACCAACATTTTCATCAAGTCACTTATAATCATAAATAAACCTTGGCTGAAAATACGTGCAATCGATTCAATGTCAGATACTGATCTGGTAACCAATTGTCCGACCGGAACCAAATCAAAATATTTCATTCTAAAACTCAGAATATGTTTGAAAAGTTTGGTTCTGATATCCTTTACAATATCCTGCCCAAGCCAGTTTGCCCAAAACACAAAATAGAACTGAGAGAAAACTTCGCATAAAAGTACAACGCCCATCAATATAATGTACATCAATAAACCATGCTTATCATGCGTCTTGATATAGCCGTCGACCGTTTCTTTTAATAAATAAGGACGAAGTGCCGCAAAAATCGAAAGCGAAACGGCAAAAATGATAACGCCATAATAGCGCCATTTATAAGGTTTAGTATATTTTAAGATTCGTTTGAATAATCCGGTATCAAATGCTTTTGCTTTCATTTTTATTTTATGGAGCTATTCCTGCTTTTCGTTACAATCTTTTTTGTTTTTAAAGAAAAAACAAAAAAGGATTTTCACTTCAATCAGGGCTATTTTATGATGTAATCGTAATAAATTTCGGTTAAATATAATCCGTGTGCCGGAACCGAGAATCCGGCTTTTTCTCTGCTTTTACTCGCAATAATGCTTTCCAGATCATTCAGAGAAATTTTATGTAAACCAATATTCACCAAAGTTCCCACGATGGCGCGAACCATATTTCGTAAAAAACGATTCGCCGAAATCGTAAAAACTAGTTTGTTATTTTCTTGTTTCCAATAAGCTTCAAAAATCGTGCAATCAAAAGTATTTACATCTGTATTGACTTTCGAAAAACATTGAAAATCGGTATGATTCAGTAATATTTTCGCGGCTTCATTCATCAAAGCTACGTCTAATTTTTGGTTAAAATACCAACTCAATTCCTCCGAAAATGGATTTTTAACAGTATTGATATGATATTCATACGTTCTTTTAGTAGCGTCAAATCTGCAATGTGCGTCATCATGAACCAATATAATATCAAAAATCGCAATGTCTTTTGGTAAATACGAATTCAGTTTGTGTACTAAAGTCGGAACATCAATAGGATTTTCAAAATCAAAATGCCCGTACATTTCCTGCGCGTGAACACCAGTATCAGTTCTTCCTGCACCCATTATATTAATAGGAGCATTTAATAAAACCGAAAAAGCTTTGTTTAAAGTTTCCTGAACAGAAGAAGCGTTGGGCTGAAATTGCCAGCCATGATAATGTGTTCCGTTATAAGCAAATTGAATAAAATATCTCAAGGTGAAGGTTCAAAGGTTCTAAGATGCAAAGGTACAAAGGTTTTTTTTAAAAGTTGCTAAGGTTCTGAGATGCTAAGATGCTAAGATTTTTTTCTTTACAGGTTTAAGGTTTTTTTCTCGCAACGTATATATTGTAGAGACGCACTGCAGTGCGTCTAACACAATGGGATAACATCTTTTACGAATATTATTGTAACCTTTTTTACGGAAAACCTCAAAAATCTAATAGAAAAACTGGTATTTTTCTTTACAACTCAATTTCAAAAATTTGAAAAGAGAAACTTAGTTCCTTAGCATCTCAGAATCTCAGAACCTTGTCAAAAAACTGTTAAAACCAAAAATACCAATCATAGTTTACCCAACAAAAAATCGTGTCAGAAATTGACAATTCACACGATTTAATCAAACCTTTTTTTTAACATTTTTTGGAGAAAATTGGCAAAAGTTAATTTTTAAAATATTTCATTTTAACAGGAAGTATTTCTACTATGTTTGTAGTCTAAATATCAAAACTATGAATGAAATTACTTCTTACTGGTGGATAATTCTAATCTTATTCTCCATTATTTTTTACAAATTTATTTTACGCGTTTTCTTCGGAATGGTAATGGTTCCAGAGGATAAAATTGGTTTAGTGACCAAAAAATTCGTTTTGTTTGGTGCAGACAAGTCACTTCCTGATGGTCGTATTATTGCGACAAAAGGAGAAGCAGGTTATCAGGCAAAAACGCTTGCTCCAGGTTTGTACTGGGGAATGTGGATTTGGCAATATTCAATTGATATGACGGGATTTACAGTTATTCCCGAAGGGAAAATTGGACTTGTTTTAAGTAAAGACGGACAGGAAATTCCAACTGGTAGAATCCTGGCTAGAAAGGTAGACAGTGATAACTTTCAGGATGCTACTTTTTTCTTAGACAATGGCGGACAAAAAGGACGTCAAACTGCATTTATTACCACTGGTTCGTATCGTATTAATACGTTCTTATTCGAGATTGTAATTGCAGATCAAATTAAGATTTATGAGAACATGATTGGGATCGTAACGGCTCTTGATGGAGAACCAATTCCACAAGGACAAATTGCCGGAAAATTTGTTGAAGGTCATAATAACTTTCAGGATTTTGATAAGTTCCTGGATACTGGTGGAAATCGTGGTTTGCAGCCTCAGGTAATGTTGGCAGGATCATATTACATTAATACGTGGGGAATACAAATCGAGCAAAACCCAATGACTGATGTGCCAATTGGTTATGTTGGTGTTGTGATTTCGTATATTGGTGAAGACGGACAAGATGTTACAGGAGATACTTTTAAACACGGAAATATTGTTTCGAAAGGACAACGTGGTGTTTGGATGGAACCACTTGGTCCGGGAAAATATGCATTGAATAAATATACAACTAAGTTAGAAGCTGTTCCAACAACAAACTTAGTTTTGAACTGGGCAAATGCGAGAAGTGAATCACATGATTTAGATAAAAATCTTTCGACAATTACAGTTCGTTCAAAAGATGGTTTCCCGTTTAATCTGGACGTAGCTCAGATTATACACGTTCCTGCTGCCGAAGCGCCAAAAGTAATTGCACGTTTTGGAAGCATGAACAACTTGGTTTCTCAGGTTTTAGAACCTACAATTGGTAACTATTTCAGAAACTCGGCACAAGATAGCGATGTAATTTCTTTCCTTAGTACAAGAAAAGAACGTCAGGAATCGGCTAAAAATCATATTAAATTAGTACTTGACGAATATAACGTAAATGCTGTTGATACTTTGATTGGAGATATCGTTCCGCCAGATTCATTGATGAAAACTTTAACAGATAGAAAACTTGCCGAAGAAGAGCAAAAAACGTATCAAACTCAAAGAATGGCGCAAGAACAACGTCAGGGAATGGAGAAAGAAACGGCGATTGCAGATATGCAAAAAGAGATCGTTCGAGCTTCGCAAAGTGTTGAGATCGCACAACGTACTGCAGATGCAACGGTTAAGAAAGCAGAAGGTGATGCAAGCAGTTTAAAACTGAATGTAAACGCTGAAGCCGAAGCAACAAAAATGCGTGCAAATGCAGAAGCCGAAGCTACAAAAGCAAGAGCAGGAGCACAGGCAGAAGCTACGAAACTAAACGCAAGCGCAGAAGCAGAAAGAATTTCTAAAACAGGTTTGGCTGAAGCGGAAAAAATTATGGCAATTGGTAAATCTACTGCAGAATCATACCAACTTCAGGTTAGTGCAATGGGTGGTGATAACTTTACCAGATATAAAGTAACGGAAGAAATTGGTAAAGGAAACATCAAAGTAATTCCAGATGTTTTAATTTCCGGAAACGGTGGTTCTGATGGATCAATCAGTGGTTTGTTAGGTTTGAAACTAATGGAAATGATGGATACAAAAGATTCTAAAGATGTTAAGAATCCTAAGAAACAGTAATTGTTAATAGGTGTTAAACGTTAGATTTCAAATGTGAAGATGTGAAAAAACGCATCTAACATTAAATATGAAAATCCGATTCGCTTTCGCAAATCGGATTTTTTATGTAAAAAAAACTTAGAATCTTAGCAACTTAGAACCTTAGCATCTTTAAAAAAAACCTTTGTACCTTTGAACCTCTGAAACTTTGCCCCTCAAGAAAAATGAAAAAAATCCTCTTACTTTCCGATACTCACAGTCATATTGACGATACTATTTTAAAATATGTTAATCAGGCCGATGAGGTTTGGCATGCTGGAGATATTGGTGATTTGAATGTTACGGATACTATAAAAAAGCTTAAACCTTTGCGTTGCGTTTACGGAAATATAGATGATGCACAAGCAAGATTAGAATTCCCTTTGCATAACAGGTTTTTATGCGAAAATGTTTCAGTTTGGATTACTCATATTGGTGGTTATCCTGGTAAATATAATCCTGCAATAAGAGAGGAAATGGCTTTGAATCCACCTAAATTATTTATTTGCGGACATTCACATATTCTGAAAGTGATTTTTGATAAGAAAAACAATTTACTGCATATGAATCCTGGGGCGGCTGGAAAAAGTGGTTTTCACCAAGTTCGCACAATGCTTAGGTTTGTAATTGACGATGATAAAATTAAGGATCTCGACATTATTGAAATAGGAAAGAAGTAAGGTTTAATTGATACGGTACAAATGTTGTTTTGATCGCGCATTTTGTTGGATAAATAGTAGGTAGAATTAAAACTATAAAAATATTGAATAAAGATTTTAGAATCTAATTAAGCATTAATCAAGTTGTTTTTAAGAGCATATTTTACAAGACCAATTGTATTTTTGGTTTGTAGTTTTCTCATAATATTTTTTCGATGCGTTTCAACAGTATTGGTACTTATAAAAAGATATTCACCAATTTCTTTTCCGCTATATTCAAGTGAAATCAAAGTAATTATTTCTATTTCTCTTGGGCTTAAAGTATGACTTTCAGTGTGGATTTTCTTATTTAATTCAGAATGGTTTTGCGTGAAGCTGTTGAATATTTTTTCTCTTACAGCATTACAAAAATAATCCTGACCTTGATGAACGGCTTTAATTGTTTCGATGATATTTTGACCCGCACATTTTTTTGTGAGATAACCGTTAACACCTAGTTTTATGGTATCTTTTATGCTTTTTAGATCATCATAACTGGACAGAATAATTACTTTGCAGCGAACATCTTTTTCGTTGAGTTCTTTTAAAACTTCAATGCCATCTTTTTTAGGCATGTTAATATCCATAACCAGAATACGGGCATTATTTTGTATAATATCCTCATAAATAGTCGAACTATCATTAGAACTACCTACAACCTCAAAATCTTCGATTGTATCTAATAAGTTAGTCAAGCCATCAATGAGTATTTGATGATCATCAGCAAGATGGATTCTTATTTTGTTCATCATTTGTGTTTGTTGAGATTTGTAACAAACTTAAAAAGGAATGATGTTTTACATGGGTCTTTATAAGGTTAATTTATATCATTATAAGCTATAAAAATAAGGCACAAAAAAACCCGAATATAAAATTCGGGTTCTCTTCGCACAAAAAAATTAAGTTTATAGGTTTACCTCAAACGGTCTACAGATTTTACAAGATCTTCATCCTTCTTGATGGCCTTATTAGCTAAAACTAATAACACGATAGCAACAATAGGTAGAAACATCCCAATACCTTTCTCTGAAACAACAGTTTCTCCAGATAAATTTAGAGATCGATATACAAATAATCCTAATAAAATTAAATTTAATATTATGTTCAGTCTGTTCATCACAAACTGATTTTGTCTTTTCTTATATGATATAATACTAACAATAGTAAGCATTGTACTTAGACCTAATAAAATGGTATAAAATTGGTCCTGCATAAAATAAAATGGCTTACCGTTTAATGTCCATAGCGGTATAAAAAACAATAACACTGCTGTAATTATAAAGGTAAGAATTAAATATACGGTCTGAATTCTTTGTATCATGATCTAAAATTGTTTTACAAAAATATATTTTCTTTTTTTAAAATACTATTGTATGATTAAATTTTATTCGTATTATTGCATCATAATACCGTAAGCACTTCATACTGCGGGCAATTGAAAAAAAATATCTACCTATTCTTTTTACAGTATTTCCTTTAAAATAATTAAATTCATAGAACATTCATGTTTGATATTTCTGCATTAAAAGAAATGAAGCTTTCTGAGCTTCAAGAAATAGCTAAGTTAGCTAAAACTATAAAGTTTAATGGCGTTAAAAAAGAGACTTTAATAAGTCAGATTTTAGCACATCAGGAATCGACTGTAGCGCCGCCAGCTAATGCTGTGTCCGAAAAAGTGGAGGATGACAAACCGAAAAGAGCAAGAATAGTTCCTGCGAAGAAAACTCCTATTGCTAAAGATGCTCCAGTTCTTGAATTTGATAAAGTAGAAGAAGCTCCTAAACAAGTAAAAACTCCTGCGATTTCAAAAGCAACTCCAAAAGCGCAACAAGCTTCAAAAGTAGCAGAAATACAAAAAGAAGAAATACAAAAAGAAGAAGTTACACCGGAAGTTCAGGAAACTTCTGAAAATAAAGAAATACAAAAAAAAGGACCTAAAATTGTAAAGTTTAATAAATCAGCTTACGAGAAAAAGGTTGCTTTGCAAAAAGAAAAAGAAGCTACAAAAGAAGTAGGTTCTGAAGAGGTTGGAGAAACAGCTCCTGAAGCCCAAATTACTACAGAAGAAAAAAAGGAAATCACAGAAAAAACAGAAGTTACTGCTCCTGTAAAAAAGATAAATCCTAACCAGAATAAAAATCAGAATCCGAATCAAAATCCAAATTCAAATCAAAACCCGAATCAGAATCCAAATCAAAACGGGAATGGAAATGGAAATAACGGAAATCAAAACCCAAATCATAAAAATAAAAAGAATAATTTCAGAGATTCAGATTTTGAATTTGACGGAATTATCGAAAGTGAAGGTGTATTAGAAATGATGCCTGACGGATACGGATTCTTACGTTCATCAGATTATAATTATTTAGCTTCTCCGGATGATATTTATTTATCAACTTCACAAATCAGATTATTCGGTCTTAAAACCGGAGATACAGTAAAAGGAGTGGTTCGTCCTCCAAAAGAAGGCGAGAAATTTTTCCCTTTAGTACGTGTACTTAAAATCAATGGTCACGATCCGCAAGTTGTTCGTGATAGAGTTTCTTTTGAGCACTTGACACCAGTTTTTCCTTCTGAAAAATTTAAATTAGCCGAAAAAGGCAGTTCAGTTTCAACACGTATTATTGATTTATTCTCTCCAATAGGAAAAGGACAACGTGGTATGATTGTCGCTCAGCCTAAAACGGGTAAAACAATGTTGTTAAAAGATATTGCGAATGCAATTGCTGCAAATCACCCTGAAGTTTACCTTATTGTTCTTTTGATTGATGAGCGTCCTGAAGAGGTTACAGATATGCAACGTAGCGTTCGTGGTGAAGTTATCGCTTCTACATTTGACCGTGAACCACAAGAACACGTGAAAATTGCAAATATTGTTCTTGAAAAAGCAAAACGTTTGGTAGAATGTGGTCATGATGTTGTAATCTTATTAGATTCGATTACACGTTTAGCAAGAGCTTATAATACAGTTCAGCCTGCATCAGGAAAAGTATTAAGTGGAGGTGTTGATGCAAATGCATTACAAAAACCAAAACGTTTCTTTGGAGCGGCAAGAAATGTAGAAAATGGTGGTTCATTAAGTATCATCGCGACTGCATTGACAGAAACTGGTTCTAAAATGGATGAGGTTATCTTTGAAGAATTTAAAGGTACCGGTAATATGGAATTACAATTGGATCGTAAAATTGCGAACAAACGTATTTTCCCTGCAATCGATCTTACATCGTCAAGTACACGTCGTGATGATTTATTATTAGACGAGAAAACTTTACAAAGAATGTGGATTATGCGTAAATATCTATCAGATATGAATCCGGTAGAATCTATGGATTTTGTAAACGATCGTTTCAAGAAAACAAGAAACAACGAAGAGTTTTTGATCTCTATGAATGACTAGAGGAAGGTTCTAAGTTACAAAGGTGCTGAGGTTCTAAGGTTTTTCCTTTGGAATCTATAAATATAAAAAAAGGGATGAGTTTTAAAACTCATCCCTTTTTTGTTATCAAATATAATGTTGAACATAGCCCAAGGTTTCAACCTTGGGACACAATATATTATCTTTATTCGCATCCCAAGGTTGAAACCTTGGGCTATGTTTGAAATACGATAAGATTCTTGGTAATTAGACTTTAGTCTATAAAAAAAACCTTAGAACCTTAGCAACTCAGTGTCTTAGAGTCTTATTTTTCATCAACTACCGGTCTGTTCTCTCTATTTGCCAGATCCCAGGCAACAACAAATGCCAGTTGTGTTCTTTTAGTCAAAGCGTCGTATTCAATTTTTTGAGGTTCGTCGCCTTTTCCGTGGTAATCTTCGTGAACTCCGTTAAAGAAGAAAACAGCCGGAATACCATGTTTTGCAAAGTTATAATGATCAGAACGCTCATAAAAATGATTTGGATCTTTAGGATCATTAAATTTAAAGTCTAAATCTAATTTCGTGTATTTATCGTTTTGAGCTACAACAGCATTATGTAAATCTGAAGATAATCTGTCAGCACCAATAACGTAAACATAGTTGTTCGTTTTTGCATGTTCTACATCGCGACGACCAATCATATCGATATTGATATCTGTAATCGTGTTGGCAATAGGAAACAATGGATTTTCAGAGTAGAAACGAGAACCGTGTAATCCATGCTCTTCGCCAGTTACGTGAAGGAATAATATAGAACGTTTTGGACCATGACCTTCTTTTTTTGCTTTTGCAAAAGCCTTAGCAATTTCCATTACTGCAACAGTTCCGGAACCATCATCATCGGCACCATTATAAACTTCGCCATTTTTTATACCTACGTGATCGTAATGTGCTGAAATAACCAATACTTCATCCGGTTTTTCAGAACCTTCAATATACGCCCAGATATTCTCAGAATCCGGTAGGTTTTCGTTACGTTTTGCATTTAAGAAAGCCGCAGGAATATGTTGGTAATAATCTGTTGCTCCTTTTGGAAACGAAACTCCATTTTTTTTGTATTGCTCGATCATATACAGACCTGCTTTTTTCTGACCTTTAGATCCGGTTTCGCGACCTTCCATTTCGTCAGAAGCGACAACATAAAGCATTTTTTTTAGATCTTTCTCCTTAATAACTTTGATGTATTTAGTTGGATCTGAGTTATCTTTAGAAACAACAGCTTGTGTGTTTTTACAAGAAAACGCTGAAGCAACTAATAATAGAACTACAATTTTTTTCATTAGATTGGTTAGTGTAAGTTGATAAATATATATAACATATAAAAAACAAGTAAAAATAGGATAAAAAAGAAGTTTATAAAAAATAAGATGAAACTTTTAATAAATGAAACTATCCTGGTTTCGCCATAAAAACGATGATGCGCCGGATAAAAATAATAAGACATCCAAAGAATCCCTACGAAATTAATAATATTACCTACAACCGTAAGCGGACTGTCTTCGCCAAATAAGCCAATTACTTTGTTGACAATAAACAAGATGAGAAATATTAAAAGTAAAAAAGAGAAATAATGCAAAGTAAAAATACCGTGATCAAAATAGTACCATTTCTTTTTGTTATGAAAAATCCATAAAAAGAAAGCAAAGAAAGGCATTATAATGAATAAGATTTTTGGGATATTATGAATGAAAGATTCTATGAATTTTTCAATGATTTCTTTTTTTGTATTATGTTCAGTAACATGCACAGCTTTTTCATAAGTCCAATAGGCAAAATCAGAAAGTTTTTCACTCTCTTTTCCATACTTTTGAATCGAATCGATTTCTTTCATCGTCTTTAATTTAAAGTATTTTTTATCGAGCTGTTTCATCGTTTTTTCTTCCACGTAGTCTTTCTTACCGTGTTTTTCAGTTTTGTCTTTGCTGGATTTTTCAAAATTTGAAGTGATTTCTTCCTGACTTTTGTTGAGATTTTCACTTACTTGATTCGGAAATAAAGCAATTAAAAGAAATGTAATAAAACTTATAAAGATATAAAGACGAACAGGAGCAAGGTAAGACAATCTTCTTCCTGAAAGATATTCTTTTGTTAATGTCGAAGGTTTGAAAAGCAGGTTTTTAATCGTTTTCCAGAAAGCATTCTCATAATGCGTTAAATCTTCAAAGAAATGGATAAACAAATGGTGGAATGTTTTCCTGCTATCTGTGTTTTCCTGTCCGCAATTTGGACAAAATTTTTGTTCAACAACATGTCTGCAATTTAAGCAGGTTTTGTCTTTTCTAATCGGACTGTGTGACATTGGTTATTTTGGTTGGTTTAGTTTTTGATTAGTTTTTTATGCTTTTTTGCCCACGGATTTTACGGATTTAAACGGGTTTTCGCTGGTTTCTTTTTTGCCACGAATTACACGAATTAGCACGAATTAATTTTATTAAAATATCAGCGTAAATCTGTTTAAATCCGCGTCATTTGCGTACTATTGCTATTTTTTCAAAACTTCATTCAGGAAAAGCTGTAAATGCTCAAAAGATCTTTTTGCAGCAACAGCATTATAAGCGGCACCTTTAGAATTGTCGTTTCCGGCTTCAGGATTTGTAAAAGAGTGAACGGCATTTGCATAATAAATCATTTGCCAATCGGCTTTTGAGTCACGCATTTCTTGCTGAAAAGCTGTAATTTCTTCCTTAGATTCAAACGGATCATCGGCACCATGACAAACTAAAACTTTAGCTGTAATAGGTTCTACCTGGCGACTTGCATCTCTGGCTAAACTACCGTGAAATGAAACCACACCTTTTACATTCAAATGTCCGCGGGCAGCTTCAAGAACTCCGGTTCCTCCAAAACAATATCCAATAGCAACAATATTATCTGCATTTGCACCGGATTTTACTAATTCCTGCAATGCTGCATTGATTCTTTTTTGATAAACCGCAAAATTGGTTTTGTAATATCCAGCTTGTTTTCCCGCTTCTGAAGTGTTTTTTGGATAATTTCCTTCGCCATAAATATCAGCGATGAAAACCGTATAACCTAATTTAGATAACTCTGTTGCAATATCTTTTGAAGCTTTATCGATTCCTAACCAGGCTGGCAAAAGTAGAATACCAGGATTATTGCTGCTTTTCTTAGCAGATTTTATAGATAAACCATTTAATACCTGATCACCATCAGCATATTTTACAGGTTTTAATTGTGCATTTATAGTGTTAGAAAACAATATAGTAGCAAAAATAATTAGGGCAGAATTTTTCATGATTTCACAATTTTTAACAAATATCAGAAATATTATGTTACAAAAAAACCTCAAAAGCTATTTCTTCTGAGGTTTATATCATTTGATTTACTGAATTGTTAATCTGCTGAAATCTAAATTATTCTGAGTACTTTATAAAGTAATATTTCGCTTAAAAGCACATCCCAATTCAACCATTGAATCTGTTTTTGCAATTCCCGGAATATTATCAATTTGCTCGTATAATATCTTACGCATATGCTCGTGGTTTTTTGCCGTAATTTTAAGATAAAGTGTGAAAGATCCGGTTACAAAATAGCATTCTGTAATTTCAGGAATTTCTTTTAAAGCTTCAATAACTCTTTCAGAATCGGAATCTTTATTGAGTGTAATTCCGGTAAACGAAGCCCAATCATAACCAATTTGTTTTTCGTTTAAAATAGGTTTAATTCCTGTAATAATTCCTTGTTCAAACAAACGATTGATACGCTGATGAACCATTGTATTTGAAATTTTTAGATTCGTAGCGATAGTCGAAAATGCAATTCTTCCGTCTTTTTCCAGTTCTTTTATAATTTTTACGTCAAACTCATCTAAAATATCCATGCGTTTATTTTTAATTTCTGTAAAGATAAAAATAAGTCTGATTTAATGTTTGCAGTCGAAATTTAAAATGACTTATATTCCTGCTAAAATAAGTGATTTTAATTTAAATAAAGCTATAATTGAGTTAAAACATCTTAAATATAGCTTTAAAATAAATAAATTTTATATTTTTGTCTCAATCTAAAAAAATTATTATGGCACATAAGCAAGAAATACTTTCATCAAAGTCTGAAGTTTTGATTGAAAAAGAAAACAAATACGGAGCTCATAACTATCATCCACTTCCGGTTGTTCTGGAAAGAGGAGAAGGAGTATACGTTTGGGATGTTGACGGGAAAAAGTATTATGATTTTTTATCTGCTTATTCTGCTGTTAATCAAGGACATTGTCATCCTAAAATTGTGAAAGCAATGGTTGATCAGGCTCAAAAACTAGCTTTGACTTCTCGTGCTTTTTACAATGATAAATTAGGAAACTACGAAGAATATGTGACTAATTATTTTGGTTTTGATAAAGTATTACCAATGAATACTGGTGCAGAAGCGGTTGAAACGGCTTTGAAACTTTGTAGAAAATGGGCTTATGAAGTAAAAGGGATCCATGAAAATCTTGCGCAAATTATCGTTTGTGAGAATAACTTTCACGGAAGAACGACGACTATTATTTCATTTTCAAATGATGAAACGGCGCGTAAAAGCTTTGGTCCGTTTACAGAAGGATTTATAAAAATTGAATATGATAATCTTGAAGCTCTTGAAAAAGTTTTAGAATCATCAAAAAATATAGCTGGATTTTTGGTTGAACCAATTCAGGGTGAAGCTGGAGTTTATGTGCCATCAGAAGGATATTTGGCGAAAGCAAAAGCATTGTGTGAGAAACATAATGTATTGTTTATTGCCGATGAGGTTCAGACTGGAATTGCCCGTACTGGAAAATTATTAGCGGTTCATCACGAAAATGTACAACCGGATATCTTGATTTTAGGAAAAGCGATTTCTGGTGGAGTTTATCCAGTTTCAGCAGTTTTAGCCAATAACGAAATCATGAATGTGATTAAACCGGGTCAACACGGATCTACTTTTGGTGGAAATCCTGTTGCTGCGGCTGTTGCAATTGCTGCTCTTGAAGTAGTTAAAGAAGAAAACTTAGCCGAAAATGCAGAACGTTTGGGAATCATTTTAAGAAAAGGATTAAACGAAATTGCTGAACGTAACAACTTAATTACACTTGTTCGTGGAAAAGGTTTACTAAACGCAATCGTAATTAATTGTGGTGAAGATTCAGATCTTGCTTGGGAAATTTGTCTAAGATTCAGAGATAACGGATTATTAGCAAAACCAACTCACGGTAATAAAATCAGATTAGCGCCGCCTTTGGTAATGACTGAAGCTCAAATTCAGGAATGTCTTGAAATTATTGAGAAGTCATTAAATGATTTTAGAGATTAATTATTTTTTTCATGCAGATTTCGCAGATTTTTCACTGTTGAGAGAAAGACGCTTTATGATTTAATCTCGCAAAGTCGCAGAGTCGCAAAGTTTTTGAAGTAGATTCTTTTTAAGTTAGTAACTCTTTACTTCGTCCGTTCGCTATTGCTTGGGTGTAAAAGTCAAAAGTACTTTCTTGAAATCTGAGGTTTTGAGATGCATGGCCATGTTTCTATGTGTTAAAAAGAAAACATAAGCATTTTTACTTATCTTTATTATATAAAAAGGCGTTCGCCTGAGCGAACGCCTTCTGGTTATAATTACTTAAAATATCAAAAAAAGTAACTATTTCTTAAAAGCCAATGTTTATAAAGCATTGGCTTTTTTTATTTTTAAAACTTAAATTTTTTAAGTTCCCACAAGGTTTTGATAAAAGTATCTACGTCTTGTGTCGTGTTATAAAAGGCTAATGAAGGGCGAACGGTTGTTTCAACGCCCATTCTTCTCAAAATTGGCTGTGCACAATGATGTCCGGTTCTTACAGCAACACCTTCTTTGTTAAGCGCTTGTCCAACCTGGTCGTTTGAATATCCTTGCAGATTAAAAGAAAGAACACTTGCTTTATCTTTAGCGGTTCCTATCAATCGTACACCCGGAATTTCTTTCAATAGTTTTGTAGCATATTCTAACAAATAATGTTCGTATTGTCCGATTGCGTCAATTCCTAGTTTGGTAACATAATCAATTGCAGCTCCAAGACCAATTGCATCGGCAATGTTTCCGGTTCCAGCTTCAAAACGATTGGGTGCTTTGTGGTATTTTATTTCCTCAAATGTAACATCCTGAATCATATTTCCGCCCGCTTGATATGGTTCCATTTCGTTTAGCAAATCTTCTTTTCCGTATAAAGCGCCAATTCCTGTTGGACCAAATAATTTGTGCCCTGAAAAAACCAGCCAATCCGGATTCAAATCCTGAACATCAACTTTCATGTGCGAAACGGATTGTGCGCCATCTATTAAAACTTTCGCTCCAGCGGAATGTGCCATTTCTACAATTTTCTTAGCAGGAGTTACAGTTCCCAATGCATTTGAAACCTGCGTAAAAGCAACCAAACGTGTTTTAGGATTCAGCAATTTTGCATATTCATCAAGCAAGATCTGACTGTCATCATCTACCGGAATCACACGTAGTTTCAATCCTTTTTTATCTGCCAATCTTTTCCACGGAACAATATTAGCATGATGTTCCAGATTACTTACTATGATTTCGTCTCCGGCAACTAGATTATGATCACCCCAACTTTGTGCAACAAGATTTATACCTTCAGTAGCGCCGCGAACAAATACAATTTCGTTTACAGAAGTCGCATTCAAAAAGGTTTTTACTTTTTCGCGGGCAGCTTCATAAGCATCAGATGCACGAGCGGCTAATTCATGCGCAGCACGGTGAATATTCGAATTTTCATGTTCGTAGAAATACGCAATACGATCAATTACCGATTGTGGTTTTTGAGTCGTTGCCGCATTATCAAACCAAATTAGCGGTTTTCCATTCACAGTTTCACGTAGAATCGGGAAATCTTTCTTGATTAATTCTGCATTAAAATTAGTGCCAATAATTCCGTTCAATTCTGTTGATCCAAGTGTGCTTCCTATAATTGCATTTGGACTTTTTTTGTCAAAAGCAAACGGATTCTGATCTAAGAAATAATAGTTATTTCCAGGTCCATTTCCACTTGATGGAGAAATATCACGTCTTTTAAATTGCGTATCAACCGTTGCCAAAGCAGCTTGTAATTCAATTTCAAAAGAAGAATTTTCGGTTTGAAAAGGCAAATATTGATTGTTTAGAAGCAATTCCGAGAAAAACTTGTCTTCCGTCAATTGTGGCGAACCTCCATTTTTTAAATTATGATCATAAAAACCAGTCTGCGGATCATTCATATTCAGATTATAATCTTCCTGAATTCCAGACGTTGTTATACCACTTTGAGGATCAAATCCCGCTCCGGCATTTGGATATAAAGCCGAAGCACCAGTATTACTGCCATAATTAGCAATAGTTGGCGTTGCTCCAAAACCTGTGAAGGAATTAGGAGTTGGCGCTATATTTACCGGATTTTGCGTTGGACTTGGAGCTAATATATTAGCGCCTCCCGATTGCAATAACGTTTCGGCAATTTTAGTCGCACGAGGATGTTCGCTTTTATCCGGACTCAACGAAATCTCTTTCGGGAATTCGTTGGGTAAAGCCTTGAACAATTCGTTTGCTAAATTTTGCAAATCGTCAATGTTAGGTAAACCGTTGTTGTTAGTATTTATACTCATGATACTTTCCTATTTCTACATCTTCAAGAACTGCGATGGCGTCATCTACTAAAACCGCTAAAGAGCAATATAGAGATACAAGATAAGAAGCGATTGCTTTTTCATTTATTCCCATAAAACGAACTGATAATCCCGGAGATTGTTCGCCTTGTAATCCTGGTTGAATAAGTCCGATAACTCCTTGACGGCTTTCTCCGGTTCTTAAAAGGATAATTTTTGATTTACCATCTTTAATAGGTAATTTATCAGATGGAATAAGCGGAATTCCTCTCCAGGTTAAAAATTGTGATCCAAATAAAGAAGTTGTTGGAGGTGGAACACCGCGACGTGTACACTCACGACCAAAAGCTGCAATTGCTAAAGGATGTAACAAGAAGAAACCTGGTTCTTTCCAGACTTTAGTCAATAATTCGTCTAAATCGTCTGGAGTTGGTGCGCCAGTTCTTGTTTTTATAATTTGAAAAGGAGCAACGTTGCTCAATAAACCATAATCTTTATTATTGATTAATTCGCTTTCCTGACGTTCTTTGATAGTTTCGATAGCCAAACGAAGCTGCTCAGAAATTTGATTGTACGGTTTGCTATATAAGTCAGAAACACGCGTATGTACTTCTACAATAGTTTGAACGGCAGCAAGATTATATTCTCTTGGATTCTCAATATAATCGACAAAAGTGTTTGGTAAAATTCTTTCGTCTCTTGCAGAACAATCTACTTCGATATGGCTTCCGTCTTTTACTTTATTCAAACGGAAAACCCCGGATTCTACCGGAACCCAATGTAAAAGATGTGTGAGCCAACGTGGAGATATTGTCCCGATTTGCGGAACTGAACGTGTCGCAATTGCTAATTGTCTTGCTGCTACATCGCCTAATGCGGTTTGTTGTTGTTTAGATTCAGCCATGATTTAATGGTTTAAAGGTTAATTTATTTTTTGTTTAAAAGATATAATAGGTCTTCAATTGCATAGCCTATTTCTTAAAAGTGAATTTTTATTAAAGATAAAGATTTCTAAAAGTAAATAATGTTTAATTTGTTTTAAAAAACTCTTAAGTTGTTGAATTTCATAACTAAGAAAAGAACCCGAATAATTCTTCAACCGAAAGATATCTTTCTCCCGTATCATAATTAAAAGTCAGAATTACGGAACCGGTTGGAATATCTTTTAGTTTTTTTGAAACTCCGGCAAGAGCAGCTCCTGTTGAAACTCCTCCAAAAATTCCTTCTTTCTGCGTTAATTTTTTAGCAAAATTAAAAGCGTCATTTTTTTCAACCGTAATAATTTCATCAACATATTCTCTATTAAAAACTTCCGGAATAAATCCTGCGCCAATTCCTTGTAAAGGATGTGGAGCCGGAATTCCTCCGCTTAAAACCGGAGATAAAGCAGGTTCTACAGCAATGGTTTTTAGATTCGGAAAATGTTGTTTTAATATTTTAGAAACACCCGTAATATGTCCGCCTGTTCCAACGCCAGTAATCAGGTAATCAATTCCGTCCGGAAAATCGGCAAGGATTTCCTGAGCCGTTGTTCTTTCGTGAACTTCGACATTTGCAGGATTTGTAAATTGAGAGGGCAAAAAAGCATTGTTAATAGTTGCCGCTAATTCCTTTGCTTTTTCAACCGCACCCGAAGTTCCTTTTTCTCTTGGAGTCAAAACATATTCGGCGCCATAAGCTTCGATGATTTTTCTGCGTTCAACGCTCATCGATTCCGGCATTACAATAATTACTTTATAACCTTTTACGGCAGCGACCAATGAAAGTCCAATTCCGGTATTACCCGAAGTTGGTTCAATAATAATCGAATCAGGATTTAAAAAACCTCTTTTTTCGGCATCTTCAATCATTGCCAACGCAATTCTGTCTTTGATGCTCGAACCCGGATTTGATTTTTCGAGTTTAATCCAAACTTCATGATCTGTAAAGAGTTTGTTCAGTTTAATGTGAGGCGTGTTGCCAATGGTTTCTAAAATGTTTTGGTATTTCATGTTTGATATTTTTGATATTTTGGTTTTGGTATTTTCTATATGGAATAAAAAATCGGTTCGGGAAAAGGATTATTGTCCTTGATCTTCATTTCATTTTTATGATAAACCACTGAATTTGAAGGAATCGTGTATGTAAGCCAAACATTTCCGCCAATAATCGAATCGTGTCCAACAGTTGTTTGCCCGCCCAGAATCGTGCTATTCGCATAAATAATCACGTTATCTTCAATAGTTGGATGCCTTTTTATAAACGCTTCTTCCTTTTTTACACTCAAAGCACCAAGCGTCACACCTTGGTATATTTGAACATTATTTCCGATAATAGCTGTTTCGCCAATAACAATTCCGGTTCCGTGATCAATGGCAAAATCGTCTCCTATTTGTGCTCCAGGATGAATTTCTATGCTCGTTTTTATATGTGCATATTCTGAAATCGTTCGGGCAAGAAGTTTCAAATCCTGCTCCCATAACTGATGCGAAAAGCGATAAACAGAAATAGCGAAAAATCCGGGATAAGAGTACAAAACTTCTTCTAAAGTCTTTGCAGCAGGATCTTTGGCAAAAATTGTCTGAGCGTCGTTTAGTGCTTTTTTATGTAAACACGGAATAGCCTCAAAAAACGTTTTGGTTTGTTGTTTGCTATTTTCGTTTTTTGGCGCAAAATCTAAAACCAGTTCATCGAATTGCTTTTCCAGTTCATCAATTTTATTTTCAATCGTCGTCAAACAACCAAATGATTTTGAAGTGTTTGAAAATAATATGGCGAATAACTCATCAATAAAATTATGAATTAATTTCTTCTCCGGAAGAATTAATAATTGTTGATGTTGTTTTGCTATTTCTTGATAAAATGAATTCATAATCGATTATTTTAGGATTAGAAAATTGCTTATTGTCTTTTTAAAAGCGCTCCGCCAGGCATTACTTCCGGTTTTAATTTGAATTTACTGTATTCTACAACTCCTGTTTTATCTGCCCATTCAAAATATGAAGCCGAAAGTTTGTTTACAATTCCCGGATTTTGCTGCGCCACATTTGTAGTTTCACCTCTGTCCGTTTCAATATTATAAAGTTCCCATTCGTAAGAAGGATAAGTCGAAACCAGTTTCCATTTTCCATCCCTGACAGCTCTGTTTCCCGCTCTTTCCCAGAATAATGGTGTGCCTCTATCGACCTGCGAAACATTATTAAATAAAACAGGCAACAAACTGCTTCCAACCAAAGGGTTTGTCGTCACACCATTATATTCCTTGGGATATTCGATTCCGGCCAATTCGTAAAAAGTAGGAGCGAGGTCAATAATATGTCCGGTTCCTTTATCGATTCTTCCAGCTTTTATTTTTGATGGAAACCACGCAATAAACGGAGAACTAAATCCGCCTTCGTGCATATTATTTTTATATTGTTGTAATGGTGTATTCGATAAATAAGCCCAGTTTTGTTCCTGATAATCAAATGATCTCGAAGTTCCAACTGGTCCGTCATTTCTAACCAAACCTCTCCCTAACGGATTATAAGTATTAAATCCGCCTTGAGCGCCATTGTCAGAAATGAAAATAATCAGCGTGTTTTTATCCTTTTTCAAAGCTTTTAGTTTATCCAAAACTTTGCCCACATTCTGATCCATATTATCTACCATTGCGGCATAAACTTCCATTTTGGCTTTCCAGAATTGTTTTTCGTCGTACGATAATTTATTCCATTCCGGAACTTCAGGATCTCTTGGGGCAACAGTTTGGTCAGCCGGTAAAATGCCGTTTGCTTTTAGTTTTTCAATTCTTTTTTCTCTAAGAATATCCCAGCCTTCGTCAAATTTGCCTCTGTATTTGGCGATATCAACAGGTTTTGCCTGCAAAGGCCAATGCGGAGCTGTAAAAGCCAGATATAAAAAGAAAGGTTTGTTTTCTTTGTTTTGCTCGTCTAAAAAAGTCACCGCGTTATTCCCAATTTCATCTGTAAAATAATACGAATCATCTTTTGGATGTAATTCTTCATTATTGCGAATTAATTTTACCGGATAAGGCGTTTTCCCGAAAGGCAAAGGTTTCGTATCAAAGTAGTTGGATGCACCTTTTAAGATTCCGTAGAACTTATCAAAACCTCTTTGATTTGGCCATTGAGCTTGATCTTCAGAACCTACGTGCCATTTTCCTGATAATAAAGTGCTATATCCGCCAGAACGGAAAACTTCTCCCAAAGTCAGTGATTCTTTGTTTAGATATCCCTGATAAGCCGGTAATCCCAGATTCACATCAAAAAATCCCATTCCCGCTTTATGCTGATATTGTCCCGTTAACAAAGATCCTCTTGTAGGCGCACAAATCGAGTTATTGTAAAATTCGCGTAGACGTAAACCTTCATTAGCGAGTTTATCCAGATTTGGAGTTTTAATTTCTGAACCATAATTCCCTAAATCAGAATATCCCATATCATCAACCAGAATCAAAATAATATTTGGTTTTGATGAGTTGGTTTGAGCATGGCTAAAAGAGCCAAATGCGATTAAGAAATTAAGGGTAATAAATGCTTTTTTCATTTTGTTTTTAGATATAATTCAACAACTCTTTTGATACAAAATTTGTAACAAACAGTGTTTGATAATTGGCAATAAGAAATTTGTGGTATCTTGAAAAAGATTCGTTTTCGCTTTTATATTAGAAATAAAAATCAGCACTAAACGAAATTGTAAGGACAGAATTAGCAACAGAAACACATATAACAAAAGGTGTTATAGATGTGCTTTTTAGGAAGAATGTAATACGATATGCTTTCTGTTGTTTTCAAAATTTAGTCTATTTGATTTAAATGATATTTAAAACTCTACTAATTCTATAGACAAAGTTAAATTTAAAATAAAGAAATCCAAATAAATCTGTAATTATTTTTTTGAAGAGTAGGAGAGTTGTCGCTTTTTGTTGTTTTAATGTGTTGATTTTTAATATCTTGTTGTTGGTTTTTAGAAAATAAAAAAGCAAGTGAAAAATGGGATTTTAAATACATTTCTTACTTGCTTTTGGGTTTTAATCTTGGTCTTAACAAAAATTAACCGCAAAGAACGCAAAGATCTTAAAACGCAGAGTTCGCAAAGCTTTGTTAATTTTCCTTTGCGAACTTTGCGTAAACCTTAGCGCTCTTTGCGGTTAAATCAATTTCACGTTGATCTAAAATGAATTTATATAACTTATATGGTGAAAAAGATCATTTACTAAATAACAAAAAGGCAATAATCAAAGTAACAATAACATTGAATAATTGCGCTATTAAAAAAGCATACAAAGGCTTTCGACTATTATTGCTCAACAAATCTTTAAAATTAGTTTCTAAACCAATACTCGTAAAAGCTAATGCAAACCAAATTCCCTGAAGATTCTTCAAGCTATCTTTAACTTGATCACGAACTTCCGGAGTAATCAGAAAAGAAAAGATTAAGGAAGCCAAAATAAAACCAATAACGAACTTAGGAAAACGTTCCCAGATTACGCCCAAAGTAGGTTTTGACGCCACGACTTCCTCCGATTTATTATGAGTATAAGTCCAATAAACGGAGATTGCAAAAGCAGCTATACCTAACAAAACATTCTGCGAGAATTTTACAATTGTACTAATTTTTAAAGCGGTTTCGCCAACCAAAGAACCAGAAGCAACAACAGCTCCGGACGTATCGATACTTCCGCCAAGCCATGCTCCGGTAACTTCCTCGGGAAAATTGAAATATTTGGCAATTATAGGCATGAAAATCATCATTGGAATTGCGGTTACCAAAACAATCGAAATAACATAAGAAAGTTTTTTTGAATCACCTTTAATCGCGCCCGAAGTTGCAATTGCAGCAGAAACTCCGCAAATGGAAACGGCACTTGAAATCATCATCGTTAATTCGTCATCGACTTTTAGTTTTTTACACAACCAAAAAGCAAAATACCAAACGGATAAAACAACAACTAAAGCCTGAATTAATCCCAAAGAACCAGCTTTTAGAATGTCTGAGAAAATAACGCTTGTTCCTAATAAAACCAATCCAATTTTGACAAATACTTCCGTAGAAAGAGTAGATCGAAACCAATCCGGAAGTTTGAAGAAATTGCCAATTGCAAGACCAATTGCTAAACTGAAAATTACAGCTTCAAGATTTAGTCCTTTTACGCCAGTATTTCCTGCAATAATCAATGCGATAACAGTTAATATATAAACGATTGGAAAACCTAATAAAAAGTATTTTACAGATTTTCCAATTAGAAAAGCACCGAATGTTCCGATAGAAATGAAATATAAAAACTGGAATCCAAGAATTTTCAGGTTTTCAAAATCGAATACATCCTGGAATAAATCGGTTCCAGTGGACCATTTGAAAACGGGAACTTCAGGAAGAAAAACAAAAAGAGAAATTCCGATGATTATAAATCCTAGAATTACGACAGTCCAATCTTCGTGAATGTTGAATGATTTGGTTGGGGTTGACATTTTAATGTTTTATTATCCTAACAGTTCCGAGTCTTCAGGACTGTTAGGTATTATTTATTGGTTTTTGATTTTTTTGAATAGACTCCAGCTTTAGCTGGAGGTAACAGGTTTGAGAAAAAAGGCTTTAGCCGAATAAAAAGTTTGGCTAAAGCCTTTCGAATATCGTCATTTTTAAACTCCAGCTAAAGCTGGAGCCTATTCATTTTTTTAGAATGAAATATCAATTATAGATCAACAAAGTATTTTTGTTTGCCAAAATCAAATTCATAATGCGTTAGATTTGGCCATAAAGGTTTCACTAAACCTTTTTCCCAGTTTTGCAAAGCAACCTGTAGTTCCTTTACTTTTTCAGGATTTTTTTGTGCCAGATCTGTTTTTTCAGATTTATCTGAAGCTAAATTATAAAGCCATTCTTCGTGCGTTTTTCCGCTAATGATTAATTTCCAATCGCCGCTTCTAATCGCTTTTGCATCGCCGGAACGCCAGTACAAAGTTTTGTGCGCTTCTTTATTTTCATTGACTGTACTTACAAGATCTACACCATCATAAACACGATCTTTAGGCAAATCCGAGTGAATAGCAGCAGCAATTGTACTGAAAATATCCAATGTACTTACCGGAGTTTTATAGATGGTATGCGGTTTAATTTTTCCTTTCCACGAAAGTGCAAACGGAACATTTACGCCGCCTTCGAAATGAGAAAACTTTCCGGCTTTTAAAGGTGCATTTGTCGTGGCAAAAGTATAATCTGCGCCACCATTGTCGCTGGCAAAAAAGATCAAAGTATTATCTTCCAAGCCTTCTTTTTTAACTTTCGCTCTGATTCTTCCCACGGCATCATCAAGTGCGCTAATCATGGCAAAATAAACACGTTTGTTTTCGTCTTTTACATTAGGAAAACGATCGTAATATTTCTTTCGAACCTGAAAAGGCGTGTGTGGCGCATTAAACGGAACGTACAATAAGAAAGGTTTCTTCTTATTTTTATCGATAAAAGCTTCTGCTTCATCAGCAAAGGTTTCGGTTAGATATGCTTTGTTGTGAATAATTGTAGTATCACGACGAATTTGCCCGATCCCGACGCGGCCATTTCCCCAAATCATTTTATCGGTAAAGTCTTTATGATGATGGTTGATAATATCTGGATTATCATCTTCGGGTGTATACAGCGAAAATGCCTGATAAAATCCGTAGTGATAGTCAAAACCTCGGTCTAAAGGAAAAAATCCTTTGTTATGCCCAAGATGCCATTTCCCGATAATTGCTGTGTTGTAACCTTCTCTTTTGGCAAGATCAGCGAAGGTAATTTCAGATTGTGGCAAACCTTGCGTGGCTATAGACGCTTCGTTTGGGTAATTTATTTTCGGGTTTAATCGCCAATTATTAGTGTTGATTAAATATTTGAATCCATAATATTCTAAGTTGTTTTTTGGATAACGATCTCCAGGCTGAAATTCATGTCCAAAACGTTCCTGATAACGTCCGGTTAAAATACCCGCACGCGAAGGCGAACAAATCGAAGCGGAAACATATCCATCCTGAAAAGTAACTCCTGAAGCCGCCAAAGAATCGATTTGTGGCGTTGGTGTTGATTTTCCTCCGTATAACGAAATATCATATTTCCCTAAATCGTCGGCAAGAATAATAATGATGTTTGGCTTTTTGAAGGAACTGTCTGTGGAAACTTTTTCTGATAGAAATTCCTTTTTTCCTTCAAGTAGTTTTTGGTCCGGTTTTATTAATGTTCCATCTGTATTAATAGGCCAGAATAAAAATACAGCCAATAGAAAAACAATAGCAACTATTGGAAGAATAATCTTTTTTGCTTTGGATAATGCCATGGTTTGGTTTTGGTTTTTTGGAAATGATGTAGTTAACAACAATCTTTGTTAAAGTTAAAAACTTTTGCAAATAATTGCTGCTAAGTGGTTTGTGTTTATATTGCGAGAGCTTTGTCAAAGTTCAAAACTTTGACAAAGCTTACATTCTGTGTGACAATGATTGAGATTACTTAGCAGCCAAAGCCAAATCAACATCATTTTTCAAATCGCCTAATCCTTCTTTTTTAAAGACAATTTTTCCGTCTTTGTATAAAATCAAAGTAGGGAAAACTTTTACTGTTTTTAAATCGGCGATTACTTGCGGACTGTCTTCAAGATCAATTTCTACTACTTTTAGATTAGAGCCGTATTGTGCTTTGATAGTTTCTAAAACTGGTTTTACTTTTTTGCAAGCGCCACAATATATAGATCCAATATCTACCAAAACATCTTTGTTTTCGGCAATGATTTTTTTGTATTCGGCAAGGGTTAATTTGCTTTTAGAATTAGCATAAAAAGGCTTTCCGTTTCCAATCCAGTTGGCGATTCCACCTTCAAGACTATATGCTTCTTTGAAACCGTTTTTAAGTAAAGCTTCGGCTAACCAAACACTTCTCCCTGCGCCAATAGAGTAGGTGAATACAGGTTTTGTTTTGTCTAATTTTGCTACTTGATCCGCATAATCTTTAGATTCGAGATTAAAATTTACCGCACCATTAATATGGTTCAATGCAAATTCTTCGGGACCGCGAGCATCAATTATTTGAGGCTTTTTCTCGCTTTGAATTTTGGTATAATACACGTCTAATGAAACTGTAGTTGGGCTTTTTTCTTGCGAAAATCCAACGATTGATAGAAACAGTATTAGGGTTGTAATACTGTTTCTTATTATTTTGTTTTTTTTCATAGTTTCTTAAGGTTAAGCCTGCTCTAAAACCTGAGTTGGTTCAGCAATTTCTACGGGTTTAGTTTTTAATGGAAACGCTATTACACCTTCGGCAAGCGGACTTCCTTCTTTTTTAGATTTGAATATTGGCCACAAAAATTGTGCGTACCATTCTTCTTGTTTGTATGATTTTGTACCGTATGATTCCGGGAATTTACGCGTGATTAATCCAGTTCCGAAAATTACATCCCAGATAAAAAACATGTTTCCAAAGTTTCCTTTAAAGTGTCCAACTCCGTCACCGCTAGTATCTGCGTGATGCGCGTGGTGTGTTGCAGGAGTAGAAATCAAGCGCTCTAAAACCCAGGCAATCGGATGTAAAACTTTGTATTTGTAGAATGGTTTGTCCCATGCAAGGCTTGAATGTGCTCCTAAAGTGATGATACTTTTGATTACCAAAACAAATAATGCAGGCAATCCTAAACCTAAATAAGTTAAAGTTGCAGTCAAATAAATTTGAGAAAAGAAAACCGTATAAATAAAGTTTTGTCTTGAAGCCATCGCCATTCCCATATATGGAGCCGAATGATGCGTTCTGTGGAATCTCCATAAAAACGGAACTTGATGATGTAAACGGTGGTACCAGTATTGTGTTAAATCATCGGCAATTGCAATAAGGAAAAACCCTCCCCAAAACGGAACCCATGAAAGTGTATTGGCTAAATTCGGAATTAAATATGGTAAAGCTGTTAAGCTGAAAAATGCAATTACAGGCGGTAAAAGCAATTTTGGAGCAAGAAAACAAATGATATCTACTTTGCGTTCCTGACCAGTCCATTGATCGTCGTATAAACCTGCTGCAAATTCAATAAATCCCAGAACTAGCATGAAAACGGTTAATCCCCAGGTTCTGATATGTTCGAATGCGGGTTTAGAAAATTCTAAAAATGATGGTAATCCAATGTGCGATTCTGCCACAACACCATTTGTTAATTTAAAATAAAGGAAAATTGCCACTACAGGCAAACTGTATATTAAAAGACTGATCAATAAATCTTTTGTTAGTTTTTCTCGTTGTACTATTGCCATGATTTCTTATTTTAAAAATTGATTAATTAATGCTAAACCGCCCGCCAATATTACTAGCGGAACTAAAAAAACGATCGCTCCCACGATGATTTTTTTTCCTATAATTTCATAGTCTACTCGTTTCATAATTGGTAAATTTTGGTGTGTTGTTCTTTTTTTTAATATTTTGTAATCTATTCTGATAGATATATTTAAGCTAATAAAATGTAAAAATAAAAAATAAAACTTCTAATTCTATAGATCTAGTAGAGTTTTATTTAATTGTTTTTAATAAAATTTGTTATAATCCTTATTTTACCTTCTGAATTGTTGGAAGCGTTTCAACAGTTAAATTGTTTCTAAGCTCATCAGATGGTAAATACAAACGAATGATTAAAGTTGTTTTTTTGGCATCGCTGGTTGGAAGCCAATTTTCTTTTTTCTCAGTTCCCGAAAGGTTGATTTTATAAGAAGTACTATCAGCTTCGTACTTTACATTTTCAAGATTATAGCTGTATTTGCTGATTGGGTTTTTAATTAAAAAACCGTTTTCATCATAAGCCGTAATGCTCCAATATTTAGCGTTTAGTTTTTTTCCGCTTATGATATAATCAGCTTTAGGATCTAATTCATTTCCTTCGCTATCAGTGCTTGTACTTACATAAATCACTTCTTTTTTAGTTAAAGCATAAGGTCCATAAACCGCAACTTGTGCAATTGTAAGCAAATCGGCAGTGTTAAGATCTTTGTCTTTATCGACAGTTTGCCAATTTCCAATAATGCGTTGCGAGTCGCTTTTGCCGGATTTAATGTTGTAAACACCAACGGCACTTCCCAATATAATAGACAGAATAATTAATGCAACCGCAAGTCCTATCTTTTTTATTTTTTGATTTAAAGCCATTTCTATTTGATTTTAAGTTGAATATTTAATTTTTTTAGGAGCTAATCCCGCTCCCGAAGCTTCGGGACGTTTCAATCTTTTGCGCCGCTAAAGAAGTGCCACAAAAGGATTTCCACTTCTATCGGGGCTAGGATATTCTTTGTCGAGTTACTTACGTGTCCTTCGACTTCGCTCAGGATGACAAGCATTGACATTTTTTTCGAATTAAAATAAAAAAATCTGTTTAAATCCGCGTCTTTGCAAAGCAAATCCGTGTCATCTGCGTACCATGACAAAGCTATTCGCGCGTTCTACTTCACTAATTTCTCTACCGTAACGCCATGTTGCAATTCAGCCAGAGTTTTTACCGTATATGCTTTCGAAACTAAATAACGAAACAGAATCAATCCTTTAGTTGTTGGACTATAGATGATTTTTTCTTTCGGAATATTTTTCAATACTTCAGAAGTACTTCCTTCCGGAGCTAAATAATATTCGAATTTTGCTTTTACCTGTTCTTCATTCTGAACAAAATAATTGGTCGTGTTTTCCTGATAAGCCGAGATCGACCAATAAGTAGAATCTGGCACTATACCTGAAATTTTCAATACCTGATCTTTCAAATCATAATTAATTGTCGAATACAAAAAGTCAGGATTCGGTAACGGAATCACTCGGCTGTTTTCAGCATTTGGCTGATTTCCAAATTGAGGCGTATTGATAACACCCAAACTTTTCTCTGCAAATTTCTTCTGAACATAATAAGGAGTTACCCAAATTGTTAAGTAATAAAAGCTTACTGCAATTACTACAAGTACCAAGGCAAAGAAGCCTTTTTTGATAAGTGGTTTTACTGCTGCCATAATTTACCAGATTTAATATCAGGGCCATTAATTTTTTCGAAAATCATTAACAGCTCTGAAAAAGTTATTATTTATTTTTCTTGTGAGTACGTTGTTTCAAAACATCTATCCAGTCAATAAAAGGATAAACGTTATTTTTCTTGGCCTGATCGTCAAAATCGGCTAGAAGTTCTTTTAGTTTTTCCGGATTTTTTTGTGCCAGATTTACTCTTTCGTTAAAGTCCGTGTTGAGGTTGTATAATTCCCAAACGTCGTTGTCAAACGTACTTGGACCTGTACTTTTAGCCAAAGCTCCATTATCAATAATGTCAATAAAATCAGGATGATGTGGCGCCGAAGCTTTCCATCCATCTTTGTAAAGTGCTCTTGAGCCAAAAATATAATAGTATTGAATTTTATGTCTTGACAGCGCTTTTGCATCAGCATAAGAATACGCCAATGAAGTTCCCTGAATAGAATCCTGAGCAATTCCTTTAATTGCTGCCGGAGCTTTAATTCCGATAGTTTCTAAAGTCGTTGGCAAAATATCATTTACATGACCGTATTGGTTACGAATTCCGGGAGTTTTAATTCCTTTTGGATAATAAACAATCAACGGATTTCTTGTTCCTCCTTCAGAATGTGCGTCTTGTTTTAAATTTCTAAACGGAGTATTTGCTGCTAATGCCCATCCGTAAGGATAATTTCCTTCAATTGCATCTGGCGTTCCCAGTAAATCTATTTTGGCAAGATTATTTTTTAAATCAGCTTCTTTAGAATTTTTTGCAAAAAGTTTTTTAAACAATGGTTCGTCAATTGTTCCGGATTCAGTTCCTTCTTTACTGGCACCGTTGTCTCCTAAAACAATATAGAAAACCGTATTGTCCAATTGATTAATTGTTTTCAGATGATTTACGATTCGGCTTATTTCATAATCTGTATATTCAAGATATCCAGCGTAGATTTCCATAAAACGAGCGTATAATTTCTTTTCGTCAGGAGATAAAGTATTCCATGCTTTTACATAAGAATCGCGCGTTGGCAATTTTGCATCGGCAGGAATTAAACCTAATTTCTTTTGTTTTGCTAATACTTTATCACGGTAAATATCCCAGCCTTCGTCAAATTTGCCTTTGTATTTATCGCTCCATTCTTTGGCCACCTGATGAGGAGAATGTGTTGCTCCCGGCGCATAATACAAAAAGAAAGGTTTGTTTGGCGCTGCATTTTTCTGACGATCGATATATGTAATTGCTTTATCAGTAATTAATTCGCTTAAATGTTTTCCTTTTAAATCGGCGATAAATTCGTTTTTGGTTTTATCTTTTCCGGAACTATTTAATCTTGTGTTTCCGTTTAACCAAGTTTGATCTTCGACTAAATCAGGATTGTATTGATCAGTTTCAGAACCTAAGAATCCATAGAAATGATCAAAACCTTTTCCGGTTGGCCATCTGTCAAACGGTCCTGCATCTGTAGCGTCTTCATCCGGAGTAACTCCGTATTTACCAACGGCAAAAGTGTTGTATCCGTTTTCGCGTAAAATCTCGGCAATTGTTCCTGCTGATGATGGAATTCTTCCGTCCCAACCCGGGAAACCTGCTGAAGTTGCCGTATGCGAAAATCCTCCAACATGAACCGCATGCGGATTACGACCCGTTAATAAACTGGCACGTGTTGGTGCACAAATTGCAGTTGTATGAAAGTTGGTATAACGCAAACCATTATTGGCTAAATTCTCCAAAGTAGGCGTGTTGATTAAACCTCCAAAAGCGCTTGTAGCTCCAAATCCAACATCGTCTAATAAAATCCAAACCACGTTAGGCGCGCCTTCCGGAGCTTTTACGGGATCTGGCCAATATTCTTTAGAATCTGCCAGAGTTTTACCAATTACACCTTTGTAATTAGGATCTGGTTTTGATTGTGCAAAGCTTAATTGCGCAATTATTAATGCAGTAATCAAAAGCCCTTTTTGAGGCGATTTAATACTTGCTATATTATTTTTTATTTTTTTCATTGTTTGTAAAGATGTAATCCTGCAATGCTTTTGAAAATTTGCGGGATGATTTAAACCTGCAAGGTTTGAGAAACTTTGCAGGTTTTGGAATTTATATTAGTTAGAACTTCCGGATTTTGCACTGTTTTCAGTATTTCCGCCTTTAGTTACTTGTTTTACTAAATCCTGAAGTGTTTTTCCTTTGTCTGCACCAGAATTATGAATTCTTCTGTTGTATACATCTTGCCAGTCGATTAACGGATAAACGTTATTTTCTTTGGCTTGCTCATCAAATACTTTTTTAAGCTCAGCTAATTTTTCTGGGTATTTTTTAGCAAGATTGTTACGTTCGTTGAAGTCTTCGTTTAAGTTGTATAATTCCCAAACATCGGCATCAAAATTACTTGCAACAGGTTTTTCATTTTTGCCCAAAGTATTTTTTAAAGCAAATGAATCCGGTAAATGTGCTGCTCCGGCTTTCCAACCATCTTTGTAAATTGCTCTGTTTCCGAAGATATAGTAGTATTGCACTTTGTGTAAAGATTCTGCTTTAGCATCATTTAATGAAGCGTATAAAGAAGATCCCTGAATAATATCTTGTTTGATATTTTTAATATATTCTGGAGCTTTAATTCCTGCAATATCCAAAGTTGTTGGCAATAAATCCGTAACGTGGCTGTATTGGTTTCTGATTCCGCCTTTTTCTTTGATTCCTTTTGGATAAAAAACAATCAACGGATTGTGTGTTCCTCCTTCAGATTGTGCATCTTGCTTCCAGTTTTTGAAAGGAACATTTGTTGCTTGTGCCCATCCTAATGGATAATTGGTGTTAAGACCTTTTGCTGTACCAATTTCGTCGATATTAGCTAAGTTTTTCTTTAGATTTTCATCGTCAGATGTTCCTTGAGAAAATAAACTTTGGTTAATAGTTCCTTCTGTAGTCCCTTCTTTACTTGCTCCATTGTCTCCAATTGCAACGAAAATTACAGTGTTTTCTAATTGATTAGTTTCTTTTAGATAATTCACAACTCTTCCAACTTCATAATCTGTATATGTTAGGAATCCTGCGTAAACTTCCATAAAGCGAGCATAAACTTTTTTCTGATCCGGACTTAGTTTTTTCCAGTCTGTGATTAACGGATTACGTTCCGGTAAAACCGCATTGGCAGGAATTACACCCAATTTCTTTTGGTTTGCAATCACTTCTTCGCGATAAGCATCCCAACCTTTGTCAAATTTTCCTCTATATGGATCGCTCCATTTTGTAGCCACCTGATGAGGTGCGTGCGCTGCTCCCGGTGCATAGTACAAAAAGAATGGTTTTCCAGGTGCCGCTTTTTGTTGTTTTTGAATATAACTAATTGCTTTATCTGTGATCAATTCGCTTAAGTGACGTCCGTCTGGCGTAACGTGAACTTGATCTTCCACTAAATCAGGATTGTATTGATCTGTTTGAGAACCTAAGAATCCGTAGAAATGGTCAAAACCTTTTCCGGTTGGCCATCTGTCAAATGGTCCTGCATCTGTAGCATCTTCGTCTGGAGTTACGCCATATTTACCAACGGCAAAAGTATTGTATCCGTTTTCACGTAAAATCTCTGCAATTGTTCCTTTATCAGATGGAATTCTTCCATCCCAACCCGGGAAACCTGCAGATAAAATAGTATGTGAAAATCCGCTTTCGTGCACTCTTCCTGAATTTCTTCCGGTTAATAAAGCCGCACGAGTAGGAGCACAAATAGCAGTGGTGTGAAAGTTGGTGTAACGCAAACCGTTATTTGCCAATTGGTCAAATGTTGGCGTTTGAATCAAACCTCCAAAAGCGCTTGAAGCTCCAAATCCTACGTCATCAAGTAAAATCCAGATTACGTTTGGCGTACCTTGAGGAGCTTTTACCGGCTCTGGCCAATATTCTTTAGAATCGGCTAGAGTTTTACCAATTACACCTTTAAATTCTTCTTGTTTTTCTTGTGCAAAGCCCAGTTGTGCAACTAGCAATGCAGTAATCAAAAGCCCATTTTTAGGGCTTTTGATTTTTGAGTTAATTTCAAATTTTTTCATTATTTCTTTTTTTAATATTTGTACATCTATGGATTTAGTAGAGTTTTTGAGTAAATTTTTTTACTTGTTTGCTTTGGTCAATAATTCCTGAGCAGATTTTCCTTCGGTAGATGGCGTTTTGTGTATTTTTCTCAGGTAAACATCCTGCCAGTCTATTAAAGGGTATAAGTTGTTTTTCTTGGCTTGCTGATCGAAGAGTTTTTTTAATTCGGCTACTTTTTCAGGGTATTTTTTAGCCAAATCTTTTCTTTCGTTGAAGTCTTCGTTGATGTTGTACAATTCCCAAACATCTTTGTCAAAATCACTTGGCGGAAGATTTGCTTTATTATTCAAAGCTTCTTTTACTTCAATTGAATTTGGATGATGTGCCGCAGCTGCTTTCCAACCGTCATTATAAATCGCTCTTGATCCAAAGATGTAATAATGTTGAATTTTATGCAAGGAAACGGCTTTTGCATCATTCAAGGAATTGTAAAATGAATATCCCTGAATCGTGTCTTGCTTAACTTCTCTAATAGATTCCGGTGCTTTAACGCCCAAAATATCAAGAGTTGTTGGCAAAATATCAATTACGTGGCTGTATTGCGTTCTGATTCCCGGAGTTTTGATTCCTTTTGGATAATAAACAATCAACGGATTATGTGTTCCTCCTTCAGAATTAGCATCTTGTTTCCAATATTTGAAAGGTGTATTTGTAGCTTGCGCCCAACCCAAAGGATAATTGGTGTATGTTTGAGGAGTTCCAATTTCACCAATTCTGTTTAAGTTATTTTGGAATACTTTTTCTTCTGTATCACCATTTACATAGGTTTGTCTGTCTACAGCTCCTTGCAATGTTCCTTCTTTACTTGCTCCGTTATCGCCAATTAAAACAAAAACAACAGTGTTTTCCAGCTGATTGCTTTCTTTTAAATAAGTAACCAATCTTCCAATTTCATAATCTGTATAAGTCAAATATCCGGCATAAACTTCCATGAATTTTGAATATACTTTCTTTTGATCCGGTGTTAATTTTTTCCAATCTGCAATAAGTGAATTGCGTTCCGGTAAAACAGCATCGGCAGGAATAACACCAAGTTTCTTTTGATTGGCTAGTGTTTTTTCGCGGTAAGCGTCCCAACCATCATCAAATTTTCCTTTGTAAGGATCGCTCCATTTTTGAGCTACTTGATGAGGTGCATGAACGGCTGCCGGAGAATAATATAAAAAGAATGGTTTTCCCGGTGCTGCTTTTTGTTGTTTCTGAATATAACTAATTGCTTTATCGGTGATTTGCTCGCTAAGATGTCTTCCGTCAGGCGTAATATGAGCTTGATCTTCAATTAAATCTGGTTTGTACTGATCTGTTGCAGAACCCAAAAATCCGTAGAAATGTTCAAATCCTTTTCCTGTTGGCCAATGATCAAACGGTCCTGCATCTGTTGCTTCTTCGTCAGGCGTAATTCCATATTTACCTACGCCAAAAGTATTGTATCCTTTATCACGTAAAATCTCTGCAACGGTTCCGTTTTTAGAAGGTAATCTTCCGTCCCAACCCGGAAATCCAGCCGACATTATAGTATGAGAAAATCCTCCAACGTGCACTTTATGCGAATTACTTCCGGTCAATAAAGCGGAACGGGTAGGAGCACAAATTGCCGTTGTATGAAAATTGGTGTATCGCAATCCGTTGTTGGCTAAACTCTCTAAAACCGGAGTTTCTATCTGACCTCCAAAAGCACTTGAAGCTCCGTAACCAACATCATCCAGAATAATCCAAACGACATTTGGCGCGCCTTTAGGAGGCGTAACCGGTTCCGGCCAATATTCTTTAGATTCGGCTAAGGTTTTGCCAATAACTCCTTTAAATTCGTCTGGTTTTGTTTGTGCAAAACTCACTTGTGCAAGAAGCAATGCAGTAATCAAAAGCCCTTTTTGCGGACTTTTGATTGCAATGTTATTTTTAAACTTTTTCATTAGATTAAATTTTTAGTTATTTAATGCGTAATACTGTTTAACTCTGCTATTTTGACTCGTTGTATGCAATTTTTAACACATAGAAACATAGATTTTGTATACTCAAAAGAGGCGTTTCACTTATTTAAATACACATAGCTATGTGTAAATGATGTATCATTTATTTTAATCTTCTTTAAATAAAGGAAAAACCTATGTTTCTATGTGTTTAAATGTTATACTCAACGAGTTATTTTATTTTATTTTATTTTATTCCAATCTTCGACGCCTACTTTTTTTGACCATTGTTGGTGTAATTCAATCAGGGATTCGAGCAGTTTGGGTTCTGATTTTGCTACGTTTTTTGTTTCTGTTCTGTCTGTAGCAAGATTGTATAATTCCCAAGGCTGATTGTTTTCGGCGACAGCCTTCCAATTGCCTTTTCTAACTGCTTTGCTGCCTTCATGTTCCCAAAACAAGGCTTCATGTGCATCAGATTGTTGTCCTTCAAATTCTTTTTTTAAGCTAATTCCTTCTAATGGCGTGAGACTTTTTCCTTGAAAAGCATCTGGATATGTAAGACCTGCATATTCCAGAAAAGTTGGGAAAATATCAATCACATGACTTACTCGGTTGCTTACTGTTCCTGCTTTAATATGCTTTGGATAATAAGCTATAAAAGGAGAAGCAATTCCGCCTTCGTGCGTGTTCTTTTTGAATAATTGAAAAGGCGTGTTGCTCACATTTCCCCACGGAGTTTCATAACTATCAATCGACGCAACTGAACCTGGTGTTCCATTTTTTTGTGTAACATAATTCCAGTTTTTCACATCATCGGCACTTCCTCCATTATCCGAAAGAAAGAGAACAATTGTATTATCTTCTTCTCCCAACGACTTTACTTTCTGCAGAATTTCTCCAATTCCGGCATCCATTCGGTCGATCATTGCGGCATAAATTGCCATTCGGGTATCCCATTTATCTTTTTCATCGGTGCTTAGTTTTTCCCAATCAGGCACTTTTTCAAAACGATTTGATAAGCCCCAGTTTTTATCAATAATTCCCAGTTCTTTTAATTTTTTAAAACGGCTTGCTCTCAATTTATCCCAACCTTGCAGGTATTTACCTTTGTATTTTGCAATATCTTCCGGCAATGCCTGAATTGGCCAATGTGGCGCATTATAAGCAACATACAGAAAAAAAGGCTTTTGCTCGTTTCGCTGTTTTTCTAAAGAACTAATGGCAAAATTGGTAATTTCCTGAGTCAGATATGTTGAAGTATCCGTGCGAATAATTTCTTTATCTCCTTTCAAAAAAGTAATTTTTCTTCCGTCGTTATATAAAGGCTGCGAGTTAAAATAACTGCTTCCGTTGTTTTGTAACGTAAAAGAATCATCAAATCCTCTATTAACCGCCCAGGCTGATGGCACTAAACCAACATGCCATTTTCCTGAAACTATTGTACTATATCCTGCTTCTTTTAGTGCTTGCCCAATCGTGATGCAATGCTCGTTTAAATATCCTTGATAAGCCGGAAATCCTTTGTCCTGAACCATATCGCCAACGCCTGCCTGATGCGGATATAAACCTGTGAGCAATGAAGCGCGAGAAGGACAACAGCGCCCTGCATTGTAAAACTGTTTTATAATAAGCCCGTTTTTGGCGAGTTTATCCAAATTTGGAGTTTTGATTTCTGAGCCAAAAGCGCCAATATCTGAGAAACCTAAATCATCGGCCAAAATGACGATGATATTAGGTTGCTTTTCCTGTGCAAACAGCTGAAATTGTGTAACAACCAAAAAGGCTAGTAGGAACAGTTTTTTTCTCATTTTATTAGTAACCTGGATTTTGTGGCAACCCAACTGGGTCAATATTTCTTTCGCTTTGCGGAATTGGATATAGATTATTACGTGCTGAAACTGAGTTTTTTGCCGTTACTTTTTTCACTTCAGTTACAAGAGTTCCCCAACGTACAAGGTCAAACCATCTTTGTCCTTCCTGAACAAATTCTTTTTTACGCTCTTCCTGAAGTGCTGCTCTAAAAGTTACCTGATCTAATCCAACCAAATCTACCGTTGGATCTGGCGTGTTAATTGGTTTTGCAAAAGCTCTTCTTCTTACCTGATTAATTAATTCATAAGCTTCTGGAGTTGGACCTCCTTGCTCATTAATCGATTCTGCAAGAGATAATAAAATATCTGCATAACGAATAAGCGGGAAATTAATAGCCACATTTCCTGGTGTTGCCAAATTGGTTAAATCCAGATATTTTTTGAAAATTGGCTTCGGAAAAGTATAAATATTTGCAGTTCCCGGAATTGGTAAAGTCTTAGCATAACTAACATCTCTTCGAACATCTCCGGCAGCATAAATATCATAGAATAATGCTACGTCAGAGATAATATCTGCAGGTTCTGTTGCTGTAAATCCTGTAAAAGAAGTAGATTGAAAAGTACTTCCGCTTGATCCGTTTCCTGCTTGATTAGCTTCAAACTGAACAGAGAATATATGTTCTTTTCCGTTCTTTTTTGTTTTAGTGAAGATATCCTGAAAGTTTTCGAATAATGCATATCCGTAACCTCCGTTGATTACTTCTCTTGCTTTTAAGATTGCATTTGGATAATCTTTTCTGGTCAAATATACTTTAGTCAAAATTGCTTTTGCAGCTCCAGAAGTTGCACGTCCGGCATCAGTTGCAGGATATGTTGCAGGCAAATTTTCGGCAGCATTTAAGTCTGAAATGATTTGTGTGTAAACTGCATCAACGGTTTCTCTTCTTGATTTAAGGCTTTCTAATTGTATAGAAGTTGGTTCGTGTAAAACGATTGGAACTCCGCCCCAAATACGAACAGCCTGAAAGTACAATAATCCTCTTATGAATTTTGCTTCATTGATTAATCTGGTTTTGATCACTTCATTACCAGCTACTTTAGGCACATTATCTATCGCTACGTTTGCTCTGTTTATTCCAGCGTAAATTTGGCGCCAAGCCACCTGAACACGGTCATTTGTTGCATCATGAGTCAAACTGCTCATCGCTCTAACCTGAGGATTTGTAGCAGAAACTCCTGCAGCAGCATAATCAGATCCCATGTCTGTAAGGAAATACAGGTTTCTGCCAAATAAACTTTGTTCTCCCGGATCAAGACTCAAAGAGGCATAAACTGCGGTTACACTTGCAATTGCATCATCTTGAGTTTTAAAGTAATTGTCTTCGGTTACAAAAGAGGTAGGTGTTACCTCTAAATCTGCGCACGACGAAAATAAACCGGCGCTTAATAGTATTGTTATTATAATCTTTTTCATTGTGTATATTTTTTTACTTAGAAAGTTACGTTTAGACCTGAAATGAATGTTTTGGAGTTTGGATAAGCACCAAAATCAATTCCCGGATATAAGTTATTTTGCTCATAAGAACTTACCTCTGGATCAAAACCTGTGTATTTTGTCCATGTAATTAAGTTTTCGGCAGAAACATAAAATTTGATGCTTTTTGTTCCCAATCTTGACGAAAGGCTTTTTGGTAATGTATATCCTAAAGTGATCAATTTTAATCTTAAGAAAGAAGCATCTTCTACGTAACGCTCAGAAACTATCCCAAGCGGAGAACTTGTTGCTCTTGGCACATCGGTATTTGTGTTTGTTGGTGTCCAACGATTATCCAAAGTAACATTTGCATTTGTTCCAAGCGTAGAAATTTCTAATTGTTGATTCAAAGCGTTAAACACTTTTCCGCCATAAGCGCCCTGGAAAGAGAAATTAAGATCAAAATCATGATAAGAAATCGTGTTGCTAAAACTTCCTACGAATTTTGGCTGAGAACTTCCAAGATTTCCTTTGTCAAGTGCAGTAATTACGCCGTCTCCGTTTGTATCAACGTATTTTCTGTCTCCAATTTTAGTATTGGCTAAACTGTTGATTTTAGGTTGTGTATTGATTTCTTCCTGAGTCTGGAAAATTCCAGCAGTTCTGTATCCCCAGAAAGTTCCCAAAGGCAATCCTACTTTTACAGTTACTGGTTGTTGTTGCAATAATGATCCGTTTGGAACTACCGGAAAGAATTGATTAACTCCATTTCCTATAGAAACTACTTTGTTTTTATTAGCAGAGAAAACGAAGTTCGAATTCCAAGAGAAATTTTCAGTTTTGATGTTTTCTGTAATCAAACCAATCTCGATACCTTTATTCTCAACACCTCCAATATTCTGAAGTACTGTTGCATAACCAGAAGTAAGCGGAATTGGTACATTTATTAGCAAGTCGTTTGTTTTCTTGTAGTAAACATCAAATACAAAGTTGATTTTTCGATCTAATAATGATAAATCCAAACCTACGTTGTATTGATTTGTTTTTTCCCATTTCAAATCCGGATTTGCTAATCTTGTTGGTGCTAAACCTGTTTGCAAAGTACCTCCAAAAGAATAGTTTACAGATCCCATTTGAGCTAGAGAAAGATAGTTTCCAATTTCTTGATTTCCTGTTGTTCCGGCTGTAATTCTAAGTTTTGCTTCTGTTAGACCTTTTATGTTGCTTGCAAAACTTTCATCAGTAATATTCCATGAGAATCCTGCTGAAGGAAAGTAACCCCAAAGTGATTCTGATCCAAATCTTGAAGAACCGTCCGCACGTGCAGATAATGTGAAGTTATATTTCCCTTTATAAGAATAATTCACTCTCGTTAACCATGATTTCAATACGCTTTCAAATGCATCGCTATATGGTTTTACCGGAACTCCATCCTGCAAAGCATTGTAAGTATTTGAGTCGTTTACAAATGTTTGTGCTCCTGCATTAACAACTTCACCTTGAGTGTATTGAAGCGTATATCCTCCTAATGCTGAGAATTTATGGTTTTCACCGAAATTAGTATTATAATTTAAGGTATTTTCGTTCAATACAGAACTTACAAGTCTGTCTCCAACAGAAGCTAAACCTTTAGTTCCGGCTCCTGAAGTAGTTGTTGCCGGAGCATAATAATTTTGTTTCGTATTGATAACATCTCCACTAACAGCAACTTTTGCAGTCAATTTTTTTGTGATTTTGTATTCACCAAATAAACTGGTTAGAATTCTGTTAATTTTTGTTTCATTAGTTGTACTAACCAAATCATTAATTGGGTTAGGAATAATACCATTTGTTGCAGTTGCGTATGGATTGTTTGTTAGATTATAACTTCCGTCAGGATTTTTAATAGGAACTACAGGCGGTTGATATAAAGCTACAACCAAAGGATTTGGCTGTCTTCCTGCAGCGGCACCGCCATTTGTACCAATACCATTTGAAACTGAATTACTGTAATTAGCGTTTACACCAAATTTAAAGTTCTGAGAATAGTTTCTTTCGTAGTTAGCACGAAGCGAAATTCTTTTAAAATCAGATGCAATAACAATCCCGTCCTGTTGAAAATAACCTGCTGAAATAGCATAACGAGAACGATCGTCTCCACCTGAAAATGATAATTGATGATTTTGAATTGGCGCGTCAGATCTAAAAACAGCATCTTGCCAGTTGTAACTTCCTGAAGTTTTAAAAGCTTCTATTTGAGCCGGTGTAAAAGATGGTGCCTGACCAATACTTGCCTGAACATCATTACGTAAACTTGCCCATTGGCTGGCATTCATTAAATGTAATCTTTTCGAAACATTTTGAAATCCAATATAACCTTGATACGAAATATTGTCTTGACCTTTTACTCCTTTTTTGGTTGTGATAATTACAACTCCATTAGCACCACGAGAACCGTAAATTGCGGTTGCAGAAGCATCTTTCAAAACCTCAATAGATTCTATATCTCCGGGATTAATAGTCGACAAAACATTTACAGTTGCACCGGCATTCGTAACACCCGCCGTACTATTATTATTGTCATTATAAATCAGGATTCCATCAACAACATAAAGAGGTTCATTACCCGCTGTAATTGAGTTTCCTCCTCTGATACGAACACTTGAAGAAGCTCCGGGACGACCCGAACTTTGTGTAACTACCACACCGGGAATTGCACCGCGTAATAGATTATCTGCGGATGAAGTTACTTGCGATAAATTGGCTTTTGGAACCGATGCTACAGAACCCGTAATGTCTTTTCTCTTTTGAGAACCGTAACCTACAACTACTAATTCATCCAGTTCCTGACGTTCTTCTTTTAAGTTAATAGTAACAGGATTTTTTTCTACGACTATTTCCGTTTTCTTATATCCTATATAAGTTACGATTAAAGTGTAAGGGAATTTTTGTCCTGTTTGAAAATAAAATTTTCCTTCAGCATCTGTCTGAACTCCGTGTGTTGTACCTTTAATTACTACAGAAGCTCCTATAATTGGTTGATTTGTAACATCATCAACAACAGTTCCGTCAAGTTTAGATTGAATAAGCGGGGTGGTATTCTGGGCATTAATTCCCGCCGAAAATAGCAGGAGAAAAAGCAATGAGTATATGTTTAATTTTTTTTTCATTTCTTTGTATTGGTTTTAAGTAATTAACAAGGCGCCTTGAAAGTTGAATTTTCAACTCTCTATAGGTATTCTTGGTTTAGTGATAAATATTCTTTAGGCCTCGCCATTTCTGTTGCCGCAGAAATGGCTTTTTTTATTTACAGCAACAGCTTTGCATTTTTTTCATTTTAGTTTTGTTTTAGTTATTAGTCATTTTTTTAATATATAGGTATCGTTTCAAGAATCCTTTTGATGCAAATAGTGCATAAAACAGACTTTTGTATTTTTCAGTAAAAGGGTATTTTGGTGTATTTTTATTTAGAAATTCGCTTTTATCTAATTTGTTAAAGGAAAATCAGAAAAACGAATAAATTGCTGTGAGGTTTAGCAACAGAAGCACATATAACAACAATTGTTATAAGTATCATTTTTAGGAAGAATGTTATACGATATGCTTGCGGTTGTTTTCAAAATATAGTGTTTTATGTTTTAAATATGATTTTAAACTCTACTAATCCTATAGACAAAGTTAATTTTAATATAATAAAATCCAAAAATTTCATAAGTTTTTTTTTAAAAGGCAGGATAAAGGCTATTCTTAAGTTGATTTTTTTCGTATTTAACATATTGACTATCAGTTATTTGTGTTTTTATTTGAATTAAAAAAAATGTTAAAAAATAGTCATAAAAAAGTATTGAAATGTAGTATTTTTTACTTGGTTTTTATGATTTGATACTTCTCCAAAATATTGAAAATGAGCTAAAAACGTCGAGAAAAGAGTTGTGTGAGATCAACTATGATTTTTTATCTAATGAAAATACTTCTTTTTATCAGGCATTTTCAGATTGCAATATTTTGAAGGTATAATTGCCTTTCATAATTAGAGTCAGTTACTGCTAAAATAAATGAAATGTATGTTTTGTTTTGTAAATAATTAATTTCCAATTGTTTAATATGGTAATTTTACTTACATTTATTGTGTTAACTTTTTTAAATTCATAAGTTTAAAAGAATATAGTATTCCTCATTAGAATTTTATAAGCCAAAAAAGAATTCAAAATACCTTCTGGAAATTATAGATTGAAATTATTCTCAAGATAAGATTTCAAAGTAAAAGCCTTTAAAAACATAATTATTTCTATTAGTTTTAATTGCTTGATATATAGGTTTTTATTTTGCTTTTTGTATTCAGGACAAGAATGTCCTTTAATATGATATATATCATATTATGTAAGAATTTAACGTTATAATTTTGCTTTTAGTTGAGGAAACCAGTACTCATTGATCTTAAATATTTAAAAAAAATTATATGAGTAATCTGTCTCAATCCCATAGAATTCTATTTTTAAACACATTAGCATTCACTATTTGCTTTGCCTGTTGGACCTTAAATGGTGTTTTGGTAACATATCTTGTTGATAAAGGAATCTTTAACTGGACAGTTGTCGAAACAGGTTGGTTGCTTGGAATTCCTATTTTATCAGGTTCAATATTTAGACTTCCAATAGGCATATTGACAGATAAATATGGAGGTAAGGTAATATTTTCGATCTTATTAATTCTGTGTTCAATTCCGCTTTTTCTTCTTCCTTTTGCTAACTCTTTTTGGAGTTTTGCAGTACTAAGTTTTTTCTTCGGATTAGTAGGTACAAGCTTTGCAGTAGGTATTGGTTATACTTCTATTTGGTATCCCAAAGATTGGCAGGGTAGAGCTTTAGGTATCTTCGGAATGGGAAATGCAGGTGCTGCAATTACAACTTTTGCTGCTCCGACATTATTAAATAACTTCTCAGAAACTGATCCACAAAACGGATGGAAAATGCTGCCATTTCTTTATGGTGCTGTATTAGTAGTTATAGGTATACTTTTTATTGTTTTTGCGAAAAACAAAACCAATCCCGGAGTTTCAAAAACAATGAAAGAACTACTGTCTCCTCTTAAAAATATTCGAGTTTGGAGATTTGGAACCTACTATTTTTTAGTCTTTGGATGTTTTGTAGCTTATTCACAATGGTTGGTTCCTAACTTCATGAACGTCTATCATACTACATTGGTAATGGGCGGAATGTTTGCAACCATGTTCAGTTTACCATCCGGAATTGTCAGAGCCTTTGGCGGATATTTATCAGACAAGTTTGGAGCTAGAAAAGTAATGTATTGGGTTCTTGGCTCTTCGATAGTAATTAGTTTTTTACTGATGTTCCCAAAAATGGAAATTCTGACAGCAGGTCCCGGAGTTTTAGCAAGTACAAATGGCGTAGTTACTGAGATTTCTGCTAATGAAATAGTGGTAAATGGTAAACCTCATAAAATCAATAAAAAAGAAACTTCAGAAAGTCATGACACAGCAATTTTTCCTGTAAAAAATTCCTGGCAGGAAATCGTAGTCGAGCAAAATCAGCAAGTAAAAAAGAAAGAACTATTAGCTCAGGGTATTACGCAAATCAAGTTTAGCGCCAATCTTTGGGTATATGTAGTTTTGGTAATCCTTATAGGTATTTCATGGGGAATTGGTAAAGCTGCGGTTTACAAACATATACCTGAATATTTCCCTAACGAAGTTGGTGTAGTAGGAGGAATGGTTGGTTTAATAGGTGGTTTGGGCGGATTTGTTGGCCCTATCATCTTTGGTTATCTACTTAATTATACTGGACTCTGGACCAGCTCATGGATATTTATTTTCGTCATTTCTGTTCTTTGTTTGCTTTGGATGCATAGAACAATCATAAATGTAATGCGAACAAAATCACCCAACTTCACCAGAGATATTGAAGACAATCATTAAAACAAATAATTTAATACATACACAAATATGAAAACTTGGTTAGACAAATGGGAGCCCGAAGATGATGAGTTTTGGAATGCTGCCGGAAGTAAAATTGCCTGGAGAACTTTAATAATAACAACATTAACATTAATATTATCCTTTGCTTCATGGTTTATGATGAGCGTTATTGCTGTTAAATTACCAGGATTAGGATTTTATTTTTCCAAAGATCAGCTTTTTTGGTTAACAGCAATTCCGGGTCTATCAGCAGGTTTTTTACGAATTATACACACTTTTATATTACCAATCTTCGGAACCAGACATGTAGTTTCTTTTGCTACAGCAATTAAATTAATTCCAGTAATTGGAATTGGTTTCGCAGTAATGGATTTAAGTACTCCGTTTTGGGTTTTTGCTTTGTTAGCTTTTACAACCGGTTTTGGTGGTGGAGATTTCTCTTCTTATATGCCAAGTACAAGTTTGTTTTTTCCTAAAAGACTTAAAGGGACAGCACTTGGAATTCAAGCCGGAATCGGAAATTTTGGTGTTTCAGTAGCTCAATTTGTTACTCCACTTATTATTAGTGTTAGTATCTATGGTGCCGCATCAGTATTTACAAGTATTGATCATAAAGAAGCAATAGTTGTTTTTCAAAATGCCAGTATCGAAAAACAAAAAGAAGTTTTTTCAGGTCTAATACCTGAGGTTCAAGCCAGAATATTGACAAATGTAAGTGAAACTATTAGAGACTCCGTAAGTGCATCAATCAAATCAGATGATAAAGTCGCTCTTTTTACTGCATTGCCTGTAAAAGCAAAAGCAAAGGCTATTGCAAATGCAAACCCTAAAATGGCTGAAAAAATACTAAATGATATCAGTCCTGAAAATACGGCGGTTAAAAACCAGGAAATCTACTTACAATCGGCAGCATTTTGGTATGCTCCTTTTTTAATATTATTGGCCTTTATAAGTTGGTTTTACTTAAAAAGTATTCCAATGAAAGCTTCTATAAAAGAGCAAATGGATATTTTTTCTAATAAACACACTTGGTATTGTACCATTACTTATGTAATGACTTTTGGAACCTTTGCGGGTTTATCAGCAGCATTTCCATTGATGATTAAGTTTTTATATGGTGATTTTCCAAATGCACCAGATCCTTTAGTATATGCTTTTTATGGTCCACTTATAGGATCAGCGAGTAGAATTGCTTTTGGTTTTGTAGCAGATAGAGTTGGTGGCGCAATACTAACTACAATCACAGGTTTAGGAATTTTAGCAGGATCAATAATTTTAGTTACAGAAGGATTAGTTTCACCAACAAGTATGGATCAATTTCCCCTATTTGTAACAGTGATTTTAGCAATGTTCTTCTTTACAGGAATCGGAAACGCTGGAACATTTAGACAATACCCAATTATTTTTGCCGAAAATCAACGTCAGGCAGCTGGAGTTATCGGATGGACAGCAGCAATTGCAGCATTTGGACCATTTATATTTTCTAAGTTAATCGGAAATAATTTATCTGCTAATGGCACTGTAAATCAATTCTTTATTGGTGTTGCTGTTTTCACTATATTAGCTACAGGTATCAATTGGTGGTTCTATAATCGTAAAGGTTGCGAGAAACCAAGTTAAAAAAGTAATCATTAAATTCAATTAAGGATGAAAAATAAAACTTTTAATACCAAAGCTTTACTCGTTGCAACACTGGTTTCGGCATTAACTATCGTGTTAGTGTTTTACGGATCCAGACAACTGCAAAATTTTGATGCAGCGTTAGTTACTTACTTGTTTGGGACAATATTCGCTTTCTTTGGAATTGTATATCGTTATACAGTTTGGTTACAGCGTCCGCCAACATGGATGTATTTCAAACGAAGTCTTAGATTTTTGTTTACGGGAAAAATATTTTCTCATATGTGGTTTTTAGGAAAAGAATCGGTTGAAAATATAGTAATTCAAAAGTTCATTTACCCAAGAAGCAAATACCGTTGGGCAGCCCATTTTTGTATCGCATTAGGATGTATGTCAGCTTTTGCCATAACAATCCCATTAACCTTTGGTTGGATACATTTTACATTGGCACAAGATTCTATTTCGATTTATGAAGCGCATTTCTTTGGGTTTAAAATGATGGATTTTAAGATTGGATCTTTCTTAGCATTTCTAATCTTTCACGCCCTAAACTGGTCTTCATGGTTAGTAATAATTGGATCTGTTTATTATTTAAGAAGGCGATTAACAAATCCGGGTTTAATTGCGACTCAATCTTTTGAAGGAGATTTATTGCCGCTTATTTTATTGATAGCAATATCAGTTACCGGTTTGTGTCTTACGTACTCTTATCAGTTCATGAAAGGATTTGCATATGATTTCTTAGCCGTAATTCATGCCGTAACAGTCATTATGTTTTTGATATGGATTCCTTTTGGAAAGTTTTTTCACATAATTCAGCGTCCCGCACAGATTGGAGCACATATTTATAAACAAGAAGGAATTAAAAAAGGAATGGCAGTTTGTCCTCATACAGGCGATGAATTTGCAACCAAACTACATATCGCCGATTTAAAAATTGTTACAAAACAATTAGGATTTGATTTCACGCATGAAGACGGAACATCACATTTAGATTTAAGTCCCGAAGGAAAAAGATCTCGCTTAGCTCAGGCACATTTAAAAGCAAGATTAGAGAACGGCGGAAAGTTATTTGGATAAAAAAATATGGTTTCAGGTTTCTTTTGTTTCAGGTTTCAAGTTTGCACTTTGTATAGACTTTAGTTTATAGACAAGCTATAATAACCTGAAACTTCAAACTTCAAACTTGAAACAAAATAAAACAAACAAAGAAAATGGCAAAATTACCCGTATCAACCGAGAAAATTATTGAAGATTTTGGTCCTCATTTAAATTATGCGCCCAAAGATGGTTACGCAGGTAGAGATGAGCCAGATAGTTTGGTAAAAACACATTGTTGTTTTTGCGGAATGCAATGTGGTATTCAATTATCAGTAAAAGATAATAAAGTCGTTGGTTTTGAACCATGGATGGAATTTCCTTTCAATGAAGGACGTTTGTGTCCAAAAGGAGTTCAGCGTTATTTGCAAAATAATCATCCGGATCGTCTTTTACATCCCATAAAAAGAGTAGAAGGAAAAGACTTTGAGAAAACGTCTTGGGATGATGCAATGGATAAAACGGTATCAGAGATAAAAAGAATTCAGGAAAAATACGGGAAACATGCTTTTTCAATGTTATCAGGAGTATCACTTACTAACGAAAAAAGTTATTTAGTTGGGAAATTTGCCCGAGTAGCGTTAAAAACCAGAAATCTGGATTATAACGGAAGACTTTGTATGGTAAGTGCAGGAGCCGGAAACAAAAAAGCTTTTGGACTAGATCGTGCTTCAAACAATTATTCTGATTTAGAATATGCCGAAGTAATCATTGTAGCCGGAGCAAATATCAGTGAAACTTTCCCAACATTAACACATTGGATTTGGAAAGCCAGAGATCGTGGAGCGAAATTAATTGTAATCGATCCAAGAATGATTCCATTAGCAAGAACTGCCGATGTGCATTTAGATGTAAGACCGGGAACAGATTCTGCATTATATGGTGCAATGCTTAAATATCTCGTAGATCACGATATGTTGGATCACGATTTTATTGATAATTATACATCAGGCTTTCAGGAAACGATAGATGCTGTAAAAGATTATACCCTTGAATGGGCAGAAGAAATTACAGGTATTGATAAAAATAAAATAAAAGAAGCCGCTGAATTATGGGGAAAAGCTAAAACTAGTTTCCTACTTCATGCACGCGGAATTGAACACCATTCAAAAGGAGTTGATAATGTTTTGGGTTGTATAAATCTTGTTCTGGCAACCGGAAGAATCGGTAGACCTTATTGTGGATACGGAACAATTACAGGGCAAGGAAACGGACAAGGAGGAAGAGAACACGGACATAAATGTGATCAATTGCCTGGAAACCGAGATATTGAGAATCCGGAACACAGAAAATACATATCTGAAGTTTGGGGAATCGATGAAAAAGATATGCCTGGAAAAGGGCTTACGGCATATGAAATTATAGAGGCTATTCATAGAGATGAAATCAAAGGACTTATTTCGATTTGTTTCAATCCACTAGTTTCATTGCCAAATAATAATTATGTAAGATCAGCACTCGAAAAATTAGAGTTTTACGTTTGTATTGATTTCTTTTTGAATGAAACGGCTCGTCATGCAGATATTGTTTTAGCAGGTTCTTTACAGGAAGAAGAAGAAGGAACAACAACTTCAGCGGAAGGTCGCGTGATCCGAATTCGTCAGGCAGTAACACCTCCGGGAGAAGCAAGAACAGATACTTCTATTTTACTGGAAATAGCCAAGCGATTAGGTGAAGAAGATAAGTTTACTTATGATAGTAGTGAAGCTATTTTTAATGAGTTACGTGTAGCTTCAAAAGGTGGAACGGCAGATTATTTTGGAATATCATATAAAAAAGTAGAAGATAATATGGGCGTTTTTTGGCCATGTCCAACAGACGATCATCCCGGAACACCACGATTATGGGAAGATAAAAAATTTGCAACACCAGATAAAAAAGCACACTTTAATCCGGCGCCTTACAAATTACCGGGCGAAATTACCGATGCTGAATATCCTGTTATTTTGACAACAGGTCGTGTGGTTTCTCAATATTTAAGCGGAACCCAAACACGAAGAATTGGTAAATTGGTAGATCAATTTCCAGAACCGCTTTTAGAAATTCATCCGGAAATGGCTTTAAAATATGGAATCAAGCAACATGAATTAGTACGAGTTGCAACACGACGTGGAGAAGGAATTTTTCCGGCAAATATCGTAGAAACCATTAGAAAAGATACTGTTTTTATACCGTATCATTGGCCTGGAGCCAAATCTGCAAATCAATTGACACCGGGAACTTTAGATCCAATTTCAAAAATTCCGGAATTTAAAGTTTGTGCCTGTTTATTAGATCCGTTAGGAGAAATAGCTCCATTATCAAAAGAATCGCAAGCATATGCAAGTATATAATCTATAAAAATGAAATTATGAATTTGACTAATTTTAATAAAAACGAAGAGTTTTTTGTAGATCTGCAACGCTGTATTGGTTGTAAAGCCTGCGAAATGGCTTGTGCAGAATGTGAAACTAACGGACAGGAATCCCTAATTAGCGTAAACTATGTCGAGCGTTCTTCAACAATTCAAACTACTGTACAAGTTTGTATGCATTGCGAAGATCCTGTATGTGCAAATGTTTGCCCTGCAGATGCAATTTCGCAAGATGAATTTGGAGTTGTTCATACCGCAAATACAGAAAGATGTATTGGTTGTTCAAACTGTGTTATGGCATGTCCATTTGGAGTACCTAAAAAAATGGAAGAATATGATTTGATGATGAAGTGTACTATGTGTTACGATAGAACAAGTGTCGGTAAAAAACCAATGTGTGCAACAGTTTGTCCAAGTGGAGCTTTGTTTTACGGAACAAGAGCTGAAATTGAAGAAATGAGACCTAATAGTTCTCCAGTCAATACATTCATCTTTGGAAAAGAAACAGTCAATACTAAAGTAAATATTATGATGCCTAAAGGCAGTAATGAATTAAGAATATATTAAATCTAGATCCATGTCAAAAGAAGATAATTTAAATGAAAACTGGAAAAAAGATTTCCCAATAAAAAAACAAGAATCTACTCAGGTAAGCCGACGTGATTTTGCCAAATTCTTAACCTTTGTTTCTGGAGGATTAATGGTAGGAAGCGGATTTGTTGCTGCAAAAGCTTATTTATTGCCAAGTGAAGGCGTACAGGGAGAACATTTTATTTGCAATATAGAAGATGTACCGGTAGGAGGAACCCGTGGTTTTGTAATTGAAGGCAGTACAATACCTTATATTTTAATACATCTCGAAAGTGGTGATTTCAAAGCATATGAGCAAAAATGTACTCATTTATCTTGCTCCGTTTTCTATAAACCTGGAACCGGAATTATACACTGTCCTTGTCATGAAGGTTCATTTGATGCAATGACTGGCGATGTAATTGCAGGACCGCCACCTAGAGCTTTACCACAATTAGATGTGTTTTTTAAAGAAAACAAAGTCTATGTAAAAGCGCATGTTGAAAATAAAGATAGTTAGAGTAATCCTAAAAATAAATCGATATGAGTACTTTTAGAAGAAGTCAAAATCGCGCAAATCCCAATAAGCTGAACAATATACTTTCGACACTTATATTTATTTTAATATTAAATGTAAGTATTCAAATTTGGTTGTTATATGCTTCCCTAAATAATGCATTAGATAATAACAAAGAAATATTGTTACCCGCATTTATAGCTTCGGCAGTTCTGTTTTTTATAGGTTTTGCATGGCTATATTACCTGCCAACCGGAAATTTTAGAAAGAAATAGTTTGAAGTTTCGATAATTTCAATGACTTATAAAAGCTATTTGATTGGTTTTTCTGAAATAATTTAAAGAATAAAGCTTAAATTTATAATCTTTTAGAAATTTAGAAAATCAATGATTTTAACTAAGTATAAATACTTATATTTGTAATAAGTATTTATTGCAGTAAATAAAATAGCAAACATGATCCAAGTTGAACAAGCATTATCAATTATTGCAGAGAATAGCACAAACATGCCAATTCAGAAAATACCGGTGCGTAAAGCATTGGGTCACATTTTGGCAGAAACAATTTATTCTCCCATCAACATGCCGCCATTTCGGCAATCGGCAATGGATGGATATGCTTTTATTCACAGCGAAAGACATCAGTATGACATTGTTAGTGTTTCGCAGGCAGGAGATCATTCTGATATAAAACTGAATCCAAACGAAACAGTCCGTATTTTTACAGGTGCTTTTGTACCTCATAATGCTGATACTGTAGTGATGCAGGAACATGTAATGGCAAATGAAAAATCAATTTTGATTACTAATATGCCTAAGCAATATGCAAATGTTCGAAATAAAGGAGAACAAATAGAGAAAGAAGATGTAGTCTTTGAAGCTAATACTTTGATTACACCTGCAGCAATTGGATTTTTGGCCTGTCTGGGAATTACAGAAATTGAAGTTTATAAAAAGCCAAAAGTTGCCATTTTAGTAACAGGAAATGAATTAGTAAAGCCCGGAAAAAAATTACCAAAAGGGAAAATTTACGAAAGTAATTCAGTTATGTTAGAAGCAGCGCTTCAAACAATTGGGATTAAAAAGACAAAAGTTTATAAAGTAAAAGATAATCTGAAAGCCACTAAAAAAGCGCTTAAAGACATTTTAGATAAATATGATATAGTTTTAATTTCCGGTGGAATTTCTGTTGGAGATTATGATTTTGTAAAAGAAGCATTATTAGAAAATGGAGTAGAAGAGCTTTTTTATAAAATCAATCAGAGACCCGGAAAACCAATGTTTTTTGGATCTAAAAAAGAAACTTTAGTATTTGCATTACCTGGAAACCCAGCTTCGTCACTTACTAATTTTTACGTTTACGTTTATCCTGCGATCAAAAACAGAATGGGATTCTCTGATACTCATTTACCAAAAATCGTTCGAAAATTAAACTCAGGTTTTACCAATACAACCGGAAAGACATTGTTTTTAAAAGCGTTATACGATCAAACAAACGTGACAATTCTAGAAGGACAGAGTTCAGCGATGCTAAATACATTTGCAATTGCAAACAGTTTATTAATTGTTCCAAACGATACAGAAACCTTAAAGAAAGGACAGCTTGTAACTTTATTACCAATTGATTAAAGAGAATTAGAAAATTAGATATTTGAAATATGAAATGCAGTATGTAAATTAAAACATACAGCATAAACTTGAAACCTGAAACAAAGAAAACCTGAAACAAAATAAAACAAAATAATAAATGCAGTTACTTAGTTCCGAAAATATCCTATTATTCAGTTTTGCTTTAATCGTGATTGCTTTTTTGTATTCTAGTGTTGGGCACGGCGGAGCATCAGGATATTTAGCGTTGATGACCATTTTTGCATTTCCAATTTCAATAATGAAACCATCGGCTTTATTGCTTAATTTGTTTGTTTCGAGTATTTCGTTTTTCTTTTATTACCGAATGAATTATTTCAAGCCAAAGTTGTTTTATCCGTTTGCAATTGCATCAGTTCCAGCGGCGTTTATTGGCGGATTTGTGACTTTAGATAATGCGATTTATAAAATTATTTTGGGTGCTGTATTGGTTTTTGCAGCATTAAGATTATTTGGAGTATTTAATTTTAAAGAAAAAGAAGCAGTTCAGATAAACTTACCTTTTGCATTAGCGATTGGTTTTATAATAGGATTATTATCTGGAATGTTAGGTATTGGCGGAGGAATTATCCTGAGTCCTATTTTATTGTTTTTAGGATGGGCTTCGATAAAAGAATCGGCTGCAATATCAAGTTTATTCATTTTTGTGAATTCATTTGCAGGAATGTTGGGTTTCTTTCTGGGCGGAAAAATAATTCCCACAGAGAGTTTTTATTTAGTTCCGATTGCCGTTATTGGAGGAGTTTTAGGCGGATTTTACGGAAGTGGTTATTTCTCTAACAAAACATTAAAAATGGTTTTAGGAGCAGTAATTTTAATGGCAAGTATAAAATTGATTTTTCCATAAATTGGAATTAATGATGTAATTGAATTATGCAAATCCCAAGGTTGAAACCTCGGGCAATGCTTGAAAAACGAATTAAAAGATGCTATATAAAATATAGCCCAAGGTTTCAACCTTGGGAATTGAGGTCAGAAAATAATTTATTGAAAATAGCAAAGTTCGCAAAGCTTTGTGTTGATTAAGCTTTGCGAACTTTATTTTAAAAATTAATAATGAATAAAATCTTAGCGCCCTTTGCGGTAAAATTTTTATACATTTTAACCTGAAACAAAGAAAATCTGAAACAAAAAAAAAGTCATGGAAACTCTAACAGTATTTATTCTTTGCGGTGGAAAAAGTTCCCGAATGCAGTCAGAAAAAGGACTTGTTTTGTTCCAGAATAAACCATTTATAGAACACATAATTAAGGCTATTTTGCCTATAACAAATAAAATAAAATTAGTAACGGCAAATAAAGAATACGATTATCTGCCTTATGATAAAATTCCGGACACAGTTACAGACAAAGGTCCGTTAGGAGGTATTTATACCGCTTTGTCAGATTCTGAAACCGAGTTTAATTTGATTCTTAGTTGTGATATTCCGTTAATTTCAACCGAATTATTATCAGAACTAATTTCAAAACATAATGACGAAGCTGAAATTACAGTTTTTGCTTCCGAAAGCAGAATGCATCCTTTAATTGGAATTTATTCGAAGAAATTATTATCTGTTATCAAAAGCGCAATTGATAACGATGATTTAAAAATGATGAATTTAATCGCGAAGATTCCGCATCAAATCATCACAATAGAAGAAAGTGAAAACTTTCATTTGACCAATATTAATTCGATTGACGAATTAAACGATCTGAATATCAATTTAAGTTAATAACTATGAAAAGCTTAAAAACTCCCAGATTAACAATTGTAGGCGCAGGTCCTGGAGATGTTGAACTAATTACTTTAAAAGCAATAAAAGCGCTTGAAGATGCTGATGTAGTTTTGTATGATGCATTAGTTAATGAAGAACTATTGCAATATGCAACAAATGCAGAAATTGTTTTTGTGGGCAAACGCTTAGGATGTCACGCTTATACACAAGATCAGATCAATGAATTGATTGTTTCGATGGCAAATCGTTATGGTCATGTTGTACGTTTAAAAGGTGGAGATCCTTTTATTTTCGGACGAGGAAGTGAAGAAATTGAATATGCAGAACAATATAATTTAGAAACTGCAATGGTTCCGGGAATTTCATCAGCTTTGGGTGTTCCGGCTTCGGTTGGAATTAGTTTGACACAACGTCAGATTGCCGAAAGTTTTTGGGTAATTACAGGAACAACTTCTAATCATGAATTATCTAAAGATGTTCATTTAGCCTCAAAATCCGCTGCAACGGTCGTTATTTTGATGGGAATGCATAAATTAGAGGAAATTATAGCTATTTATCATGAGAACCGTAAAGATGATTTGCCAATTGCGATTATTCAAAACGGAACAAAAAATACAGAGCAGAAAGTAGTAGGAACTATAAGTTCAATTGCTAAATTAGTGTCTGAAAATAAGATTTCGTCTCCTGCAATTATTGTAATCGGCGAAGTGGTGAAAAATACATCAAGATTAACATCTTATTTTCAGGAGCATTTTGATGACGAATTTATCTTTCAGAATTTAAATTTAAAATAATGATTGAAATTAAATATTTTGGAGCTGTCGCTGAAAAAACCAAATGCGAGTTTGAAAAAGTTTCTTTTTCAGATATATCATTGGAGGAATTATTGCAGGATTTAGAAAAGAAATACCAGTTTGATTCACTTTCATTTAGTGTGGCGATCAATCAAAAAATAGTACCAAAAGGAACAGGTTATAAGTTGCAAACAAGTGATATTGTCGCTTTATTACCACCTTTTGCAGGAGGATAATATAAATTTTCATGAATACAGGAGAACGCTATAATCGACAAATAATTCTTCCGGAAATTGGAGAAATCGGACAGCAGAAACTTACAAAAGCTAAGGTTTTAATTATCGGAGCCGGTGGTTTAGGTTCGGCTATATTGCCTTATTTGGCCGCTGCCGGTGTTGGTGAAATTGGAATTGTAGATGATGATGTTATTGAGATTTCAAACTTGCATAGACAGGTAATTTATAAGAGTTCAGCAGTTGGAAAATACAAAGCTGATGAAGCTAAATTAATGGTTTCTGAATTGAATCCTTTAGTGAAAGTTCATGCAATTCCTGAAAGATTATCGGCAAAAAATGCGGTTTCATTATTCGAAAATTATGATATTATTGTTGATGCAACAGATAATATTGCTATTAAATATTTGATTAATGATGCTTGTATAATTACAAACAAACCAATGGTTTATGGATCTATTTTTAGATTTCAAGGTCAGGTTTCGGTTTTTAATTATCAAAACGGACCAACTTACAGATGTTTGTATCCGGATGAAAATACACAATCTGCAAGTTGTGAAGATGCCGGAGTAATTGGGATTTCAGTTGGAATTATAGGAATGCTTCAATCCAATGAAGTTATCAAAATGATTTTGGAAATAGGAGAAGTTTTAAGGGGTAAAATATTGGTGTATAATATTTTAAATAATGATCAGCAAAAATATGATTTCGAAAAGAATACTGATATTGTAATAAATAAAGAAGTTTTTGACGAAAAATATAATGAAGCTAAAAATCAAGTAGAAGAAATTTCTGTGAATGAAATTTTGAAGGAAATTGATAATGTTGAAGTTCTTTTTTTGGATGTGAGAAACGAAGATGAAGTTCCAAAAATAAATTTCAAGAATGTAATTCAGATTCCACTTTTAAACTTAGAAAATGAAATTGAAAAATTGGATAAAAATCAAACAATTTATGTTTTCTGTCAATCTGGAATCAGAAGTAAAATTGCAGTTGAATTGCTTCAAAAACATCAATTTAAAAATACAAAAAGTATTATTGGCGGTGCTTTATTGTTGAAGCAGTTATTAAAAAAAGAAATAAAAGTTTGACCAAATATAGCACACAGATTTAACAGATTAAACGGATCTGCATGGATTGCTAAATTTAAATTTGTGATAAAAGAAAATCTGTTAAAATCAGTGTAGATCTGCGGGCTAATTTGCAACCTATCTTATAATTAATCTGTGGTAAAAAATAAAATATAATGAGTAAAAATGTATTTGTAGAAGGACCAATTTCTTCAGAATTTATTGCAGAATCGATTGCAAAACACCAATCAAAACACACGATTGGTGCGCACAATATTTTTTTAGGACAAGTTCGTGCTGATGTTATTCATGACAACACGGTTGTTGCGATTGATTATTCGGCATATACGGATATGGCAAACGAGGCTTTGCATACAATTCGTGAAAAAGCTTTTGCTAAATTCGACTTAACATGCATGCATATTTATCATAGTTTAGGCGTAGTAAAAGCAGGCGAAATTTGTTTGTTTGTATTTGTTTCGGCAACGCGACGTAAACAAGTTTATGAAGCTACGGAAGCAATCGTAAACTGGATAAAAACAGATGTACCGATTTTTGGAAAAGAAATGTTTGAAAACGATACATTCACCTGGAAACAAAACAATAATGGTTGATATTACGCATAAAATAAGCACTTTAAGAGCCGCAACAGCAACGGCAATTGTCAAAGTTAGTAAACAGGAAACAATTGATGCTGTGGTAAATAATCTTGTGCCAAAAGGGAATGTGCTTGAAATGGCGAAAACCGCTGGATTATTTGCAGTGAAAAATACCCATTTATCGATTCCGGATTGTCATCCCATTCCAATTGAATTTACTTCGGTAGAATATAAAATTGAAGGTTTAACAATTGAGATTATTTTCAATGTAAAGACAGTTTACAAAACCGGAGTTGAGGTTGAAGCAATGCACGGCGCATCAATTGTTGCGTTGACGATGTATGATATGTTGAAACCAATTGATAAAGAAATTGAAATTTCGACTATTAAATTAATAAGTAAAGAGGGTGGGAAATCGTCTTTCAAAAATAAATTTCCAAACGTAATAAAAGCAGCAGTTTTTGTTTGCTCTGATTCAATTTTTGCAGGAGATAAAGAAGATCGTTCCGGAAAAATTATAGTTGAAAAATTAACTTCTTACGGAGTTGAAGCGGCGCATTATGAAATTATTCCTGATGAATTTGATATTATTCAGGAAAAAACAAAAGCTTTCGCCAAAGAGCATCAACTAATTATTTTTACCGGAGGAACGGGATTATCGCCAAGAGATGTTACGCCGGAAGCTTTGGCACCATTGCTTGAAAGCAGAATTCCTGGAATAGAAGAAGTGATTAGGGATTATGGACAGCAAAGAATGCCGTATGCGATGTTATCCAGAACAGTTGCAGGAACATTAGGAAAAAGTTTGGTTTTGGCTTTGCCAGGATCAACAAACGGAGCGAGAGAATCTATGGATGCTGTTTTTCCGCATGTAATGCATGTTTTTCATATTTTAAAAGGTAAAAATCATGATGCCATCTAAAACCATTTTAACGGATGATTTTGGACGAAAACACAATTATTTGCGTATTTCGTTGTTAGAAAAATGCAATTTGCGTTGTACATATTGCATGCCTGCTGACGGAATCGCATTGTCTCCAAAAGCCAGTTTAATGACAGCTGACGAGATTTTTGATTTGGCCCAAATTTTCGTAGAAAATGGTGTAGATAAAATAAGATTAACAGGCGGAGAACCTTTGTTAAGAAAGGATTTCCCTGAGATTGTATCTAAATTATCGACTTTAAATACTTCGCTTTCAATTACTACAAATGGTATTTTGATTGATCGTCATATTGATGTTTTGAAGCAATCCAATATTAAAAAAATCAACTTAAGTTTAGATACTTTAGTTGCTTCCAAGTTTAATTCTATAACGCTAAGAAATCAGTTTGAGAAAGTAATTGATAATATGCATTTACTTCTCAATAATGATTTTCGTGTAAAAGTAAATGTGGTTTTAATAAAAGGGTTTAATGATAATGAAATAATTGATTTTATTAAATTAACTCAGTTTTTACCTATTTCAATTCGTTTTATAGAGTTTATGCCTTTTGCAGGAAACGAGTGGGACAGAAGTAAAATGGTATCGCAAAATGAAGTCTTATCAAAAATAGAGGAATCTTTTACACTGGATAAAATTCAAAAATTGGAAGATGAAAAAAACTTCACAGCCAGAACTTATAAAATAAAAGACTTTCAAGGAGATTTCGGGATTATCAGTTCGATTACAAATCCGTTTTGTGATGGTTGTAACCGAATCCGCTTGACGGCAAATGGAAAAATTAAAAATTGTCTTTTTTCGCATTCCGAGACAGATTTACTAACACCTTTTAGAAACGGTGAATCTATCACAAATTTGATTTCAGAATCTATAAAAAACAAGAAAAAAATCAGATCCGGAATGGTTAGTATTTCTGAAATGGATGATCCAAAACTTCATTTTGATAATCGCAGTATGATTGCGATTGGTGGGTAAGTTTGAAGAGGTTATCGTTTTGAGAATCTTCGGGAATCTTTGTCAAAGTTTAAAACTTTGACAAAGATAGCGCATCGTTTGGTGGTTGCTTCGTTCCTCGCAATGACAAACCATATCTAAAAAGTTTTTGTATAAAAAAAAGGTTCAACAATTAAGTTAAACCTTTCTGATATTATTTTTTCTTTTTAGCTTTTGACTTTTTTTGAGACTTAGCTTTCTTTTTTGCTATTTTTTTCGCTTTAGCTTTGTCTTTCGCTTTTTTTGCTTTGTCTTTTTTCTTTGCTGCAGCTTTTTGTTTTGCTTTTTTAGCTTTCTCTTTCTTTTTGTCTTTTTTAGCTTTTTCTTTTGCCTTTGCTAATTTCTTTTTCGCTTTGTCTTTTTCTTTATCTTTCACTTTTTTCTTCTTTTTATCTGTTGATTTATCTTTTGTGTTTTCTCCTTTTGTTTCCGTTGCGTCTTCTGATGCTCCTTCTACTTTCTTTTCTTCGATAATAACTTTTGGAGTCGTTATTTCTTCAGGTTTTTCAACTGCAGCAGGAGTAACTTTTCTTACTGGAGCAGTTCGTGTTCTTTTAATTGGAGTAGTGGTAGCACTTTTTACTGTAGCCGTTGGAGTCTTTTTTACTGCAGGCGTTGGAGTTTTCTTTACCGTTGCGGCAGGAGTCCTTTTCACCGGCGCAGTTTTTTTTACAGGCTGCTCTGTTGGAGTAATTGACTCTACAGGTGGCGTTAAATCGGTTTGTTCAGCACCGTTTTCTGTTGTTGGGTTTGTCATATCTTACAATTTTTATTAATAAAACATTTTGCATTTAATTAATCTCCATGAAGTTACAATTGAAGATTAAGAAATTGTTAACTGGTTGTTACGTAAATGTAAGTAATAAAAACCTATTCCAATGTTAAGTTTTTCTTTAATTTAAAGCTTTAAAGTATTGATTGTTAGTGTTTTGTTTTTTAGGTAAAATTTTAAAATGAAAATCTCTTAACAATTCCACTGACAAAAAAATGATCTAAACTTATAATTTGGGCTTGTTTTCCTGGTATTTTAACTAGGAAATAAAAAAAACAAGATAATATAGTAATTATTATAAGTACACATATTATATTTGCACTTATTAATTTTAATTTAAAACAAAATGTGGTCAAAATCTCATTCAGTAGTAACAAAAGCGGTGACGAAGGAGCAAATGTGGAATTTATTTGTAGATGTAAACAATTGGCATACTTGGGACACAGGAATTGAATATGCTAAATTAGTAGGCAATTTTGAAAAAGGAAATCATTTTTTACTACGACCAAAAGGCGGACCGAATGTAAAAGTTGAATTATTGGAAGTTGTAGAAAATAAAAGATTTCTGGATGTCACTAATTTTCCTTTAGCCAAAATGTATGATGAACATTTGTTTGAAGAAACTCCTGATGGATTAAAAATTACGAATATCATAACCGTAAAAGGATTATTAGGTTTTCTTTGGGTGAAATTAGTTGCAAAAAAGATTGTCGATGCTTTGCCAATTGATGTTCAGGAACAAATTAAAGCAGCTTCTAAATTATGAGAACGAAGAAATATTGGATAGCAACCATATCAAAAGAGCACGCACAAAGAGCTATAAATGGCGGATTTATTCAAGTTTGTCATGGAAAAGAAGGGCCGTTGAAGAGAATGCAAAAGGAAGATTATATTTTAATTTATTCTTCTAAAATAACAATGGAAGGAAATGAAAAATGCCAATGTTTTACAGCTTTAGGAAAAGTAGTGGGTGATGAAGTATATGCTTTTCAGATGACTGAAAATTTTGTGCCTTTTAGGCGAAATATTCAATTTATGAAAGCTAATGAAGTTTCGATACTTCCGTTAATTGAAAATCTGGAGTTTATACCCAATAAAAAATCCTGGGGATATCCATTTCGTTATGGATTCTTTGAAATCAACGAAAATGATTTTAACTTTATAACTTCAAAAATGATTTCTAAAACAAACGTTACTGATAATTCGTAACAGAAAAAATAAAAATGAGTAAAGCAGAAGATAATACCTTTAGTGTTGAAAAATCGGAAGAAAGTTCAGGTTTTTTGCTGTGGCAAGTAACGAATCTTTGGCAACGCGAGATCAAAAAAGCTTTAGAAGAACACAATATAACGCATTCGCAGTTTGTATTGATGGCAAGCATACATTGGCTTACGCTTCATAAACAGGAAGTTACACAAGTTATTCTTTCGGCACATACGAAAATTGACCCAATGACGACTTCGACAGTTTTGAGAACTTTGCAGCAAAAAAGCTTCATTACAAGACAAGAACATGCTACAGATACAAGAGCAAAAGTAGTTGTACTTACTGATTTAGGAAAAGAGATCATTAAGAAAGCAATTTTAACAGTCGAAGATTTTGATCGAAAATTCTTTTCTGTTACGGGAGTAAATACGAAAGATTTAAACCAAAATTTAATAGCATTATTAGAGCAGAAATAAATCAATTCTACTCAGCGTGATTATAAGGTCAGGCTGAGTAGAGGCGAAGTATTAATTTGCAATAACTTCAAGAATCTTAAAATTACTCTTTGGAGATTCACATAAAGAACAACAAAAGGTTTCAGGTAAATCAGTAAATAAAGTTCCTTTCGAAATTCCCTGAGTTTTATCTCCATATTCAGAATTGTAAAGCGTTAGACATTCCTGACATTGGTAAATATCAAGTTGAGGTTTTTCTTTTTTCTGTGAATTTTCTACAGCATCAGGAATAGAATTTCCGAGTTCATCGAAATATTTTCGACTCAATTCAATCAGGATTGTCGGTAATTCAAGTTTATCAATATCTTGTGAGTGTACAATATATTCTCGCGTATTTGGGTCGAAATTCTTCGCAAATAAAACATTGTAAGTATCTCTGATTTTTATCGATTCGAGATCTTTTGGTAACTCATTTTTTTCAACTACAATTGAAGTGAAATAATGTCCGTCACGATTGTATTCGGATATTCCAAAAGTTAATCCATAAGTACTAATATCAAATTGGTCAAGCGTTCGAACCAGAAAAGTTTTAAGATTCAAAGCCCATTCCATTGCAACAGGCAAATGCCAATTCAATTCTAATAAAGAATGGCGAACGTTGATTCCTCTTTTTCCTAAAAACTTTTCCCATTCTAGTTTTCGGTCTTTTGGGATTCCTTTTATAATAAATGATTTCCAGGGCGTGATACATATTTTGCCAATTTTGCAATCGAAACACAAATCACACATTTCCCTAAGAAAATCTAAATCGTACAAATTATTTCTCCAATACAAACCAAGCCAATATTGATCAATTCCCATTCTGTTCATTCCTTCGTAATATGGAAACGGATAAAACGGAATATTTAGCGGTTTGTCAATTGTTCTGTTATTTGTATCTAAAGTTTCGCTGACTAAACTAAAAAGCACATCGATATCATATGATTCTTCGTTTGTAATTTTTTCAATTTCGTAATAAAGCTTCGCAATATCCCAACTATAAATTAAAACGGGATAAACTTCCATGCGTTCCCATTTTGGTAAACGAATGTATAAATACCAATAATCCTCATGTTCCGAAGCTATAAAGTTGAGATGACCCGTAAACAACGGAACAAGTTGCTGCTTTGGATCATTGATATTGACTTTTAGTTTCGGCTGTTCTTTAAACTGCTCTAAAACGTACAAAAACTTGTTTCCGGTTAACCAGTTCGTATTTCTGAAAATGTCTGTAGAAACATAAGAAGAAACAATATTATTGCCGCTTTTTTCATTTGGAAACACAAAATGATGTTTTCCAATTTTTTCTTTGTCTATAGTTTTTAATCCTTTCGGGAAAATAATATCCTGTCTTGAACCAAAGGAAATTGAATTTAAACCTTGATCCATAGCGATATTAACTACTTCTCGTAATTCTCCCGGCGAAATAACGCCTCCTTTTACTATTAGTCTTGTCAATTCCATGTGTTTATTTGTTTCAAGTTTATTTTGTTTCAGGTTTGAGGTTGTTGGATTGTGTTGATTTAACCGCAAAGTTTGCAAAGTTTTTTTCGCAAAGATTTAAAGGTTTATATGCTGTATGTAAAATTGTTTTCTATCGAAAAAGTTCACAAAGCATACATTTAAATCTTTGCTCAAAGCTTTGCGTACTTTAGCTATTTATTAAGTATCAATAAAAAAAGCTTTGCGAAACTTTGCGAAAAAAACTTTGCGAACTTTGCGGTAAAAATTTATGTTCAAAGCAAAGTAAACTGACACTGAAAACTATTTACACTTTGCAAGAATCTCTTTCACTTCTGTTTTACAGCTTCCGCAACCTAATCCGGCGCCTGTATTTTTACATAAATCAGTAAAATCGTTTACACCGCTTTTAATTGCGTCTTCGATATTTCCTGCTCCAACCTGACTGCAGGAACAAACTAATTTTCCTAAAACAGGTTTTGCATTTGAACTTCCTCTTAATAATGAATTCCTTTTGTCTGATAATTCGATTTTGCTTTCGATCATCGTTTTAAATTCAGCAAACTCATTTTTATCGCCCATTAAAATCGCTCCAACAAGCAAATCATCTTTTACGATGCATTTTTTATAGTAACGTTTCTTAAGATCGGCAAAAACAATTTCTTCGTAGGAATCGTCATTTTCGGGAATTGTAAGATCTCCGATACTACATAAATTAATATCTTCTAATTTTAGAATATTCATCAAAATCGAACCTTTGTAGAAACTACTAATATCGCCCGCCATAAAATTAGCGAGAATATTTGCCTGTTCTTCAGCAGCAGAAGTTATTCCGAATAATTTATTATCAAATTCAGCTATCTCTCCAATAGCGTAAATATCAGGATTTGAAGATTGTAAATACTGATTTACTTTTACGCCACGACCACAGGCAAGTCCGGTTTCGCGTGCAATTTCAATATTCGGAATTGTTCCAATAGTATAAACAATCGCATTTGCGGTTATGATTCGGCCACTTTTAAGTGCGATTTCTATCTCATTTGGATTATCGGTTTCAAAAACTGTACTTACTTCATTATCAAAATAAATCTGAATATCACGAAGCTGAACTTCTTCGGCCAATAATTTACTCGAAATTAAATCCAATTGGCGTTCCATCAAACGCGAAGCTCTTTGAATAATCGTTGTTTTTACTTTTTTATGTTTTAAAGCTGCCGCTAATTCTAAACCTAATAATCCTCCGCCAATAATTACAACATGTTGCTCTTCTGGAGGTAAATTGGTGCTGTCAAGATGTTTTTTTAAACGATCGGCATCTTCTTTTCGTCTTACCGTAAATCGTCCCGGAAGATGAAGTTGTGCATTTTCAGGAATAAAAGGACGGCTTCCGGTTGCCATTATTAGAGAATCGTAAGTATGAATTTCGCCAAGACTATCGATTATTGTTTTTTCTTTGGCATTTATTTTATCAATTGCAACGCCCGCTTTCATGGTAATGTTCAGCTTATTTAAAGCTTCGCCATCTTTAACTTTTAATAATTGTTCCCACGTAAATTCGCCTGTCATATACTCCGGAAGCAATACGCGATTGTAAAACGGATTTATTTCATTCGAAAAAACAATGATTTCATCTGTCGAATTAAACTCCCGATAGTTCTGAATAAATCTAAAAGAAGCTGCTCCGGCACCAATAATTGCAATTTTCTGAAAAGGCTTTATATATTTGCTAATCGCAACTGTAGTATATTTAAAATCAGGTTCTTTAGAAACCGGATCAACAACTGTATTGGTTAAATTATTAGTTCGGTTCAAGTCATTTTCCAGTTGTTTTCCCCAATGCATGGGTAGAAAAACTACTTTCTCTTTGATAGAATCGGTCACTTTTGCTTTTACCCGAACTTCTCCGTTTTTGCTGGAAACAACAATTATATCACCGTTTTTTATATCATTTTTATAAGCATCAATCGGGTTTATTTCTAAAACCGGACTTGGTGTATGCGTCATCAATCGGGATACTTTTCCTGTTTTGGTCATTGTATGCCATTGATCGCGAACTCTTCCTGTTGTTAGTATAAACGGAAATTGCGGACTTGGTTGTTCTGATGTATTTTCAATTGCTGTTGGTAAATTGAAAATAGCTTTTTGCGAAGGCGTGTAAAATTTTTTATCAGTAAAAAGGCGAGGAGTTCCCGGATGTCCATAATCCGGAACAGGCCATTGAAAAGTGCCTTCGGTTTTTAGTCTATGATAATTTAAAAATGAAATATCAATGTTTGTGTTTTTGGTTAACGCACAATGTTCTTTGTAAATTTCCTCGGCACTATTGAAATTGAAACCATGGAAATTCATTTTTTTAGCAAAGCGAATTAAAATTTCAATGTCCGATAAAGCTTCTCCAGGCGCATTAATTCCTTTAGGCAAATAAGAAATTCGACGTTCAGAATTTGTCATCGTTCCTTCTTTTTCTAACCAACCTGCTGCCGGTAATAATAAATCGGCATATTTTGAAGTATCCGCATTATGTGAAATATCCTGAACAACAACAAATTTGGCATTTTGTAAAGCTTTTTCGATTCGGCGAGAATCCGGCAAACTCACCATTGGATTGGTACAAATAATCCAAACGGCTTTCATTTTTCCTGATTCTAAAGCTTCAAACATTTCTGTTGCCGTTAAACCCGGTTTGTCTGAGATTTCATTAACGCCCCAAAAATCGGCAACTTCTTTGCGATGTTCCGGATTTGCAATGTCTTTGTGTGCTGCTAGTAAAGTTGCCATTCCGCCAACTTCTCGTCCGCCCATTGCGTTCGGTTGTCCAGTTAATGAAAACGGACCAGAACCCGGTTTTCCAATTTGTCCGGTTAATAAAGACAAATTTAATAAAGCCGTATTTTTATCAACGCCAACGGCGCTTTGATTTAATCCCATTGCCCAAAGCGAAATAAATCCTTTTGCTTTCCCGATTATATCTGCGGCAAGTTTGATATCGTTTACCGAAATACCACAAAGTTTAGAAGCTTTTTCGAAAGAAGTATTTAAAACAAGGTCTTTATATTGTTTGAAATTTTCGGCATTATTCTTTACAAAATCGTGATCTACGTATCCTTTTTCGATAATACGTTTGGCGATTGCGTGATACAAAATAATATCAGATCCAGGAAGAATCTGCAAATGCAAATCGGCGAAAGCTGCGGTATCTGTTCGTCTGGGATCTACAACAATGATTTTTACTTTCGGATTTTTCTCTTTGTGTTTTTCAATTCTTCGAAATAAGATAGGATGACACCAAGCCGGATTTGCGCCTGTAATCAGGAAAGTATCGGCCAATTCAATATCATCATAAGCAATTGGAACAGAATCTTCACCAAAAGTTTTTTTATAACCAACAACGGCCGAGCTCATGCAAAGTCTGGAATTGGTATCTATATTATTGGTTTTCAAAAAGCCTTTTACGAGTTTGTTGACCAAATAATATTCTTCGGTCAAACATTGGCCTGAAATATAAAAACCAACGCTGTCAGGACCATGTTTTTTTATAATAGAAGTAAAAACAGCAGCGGCACGATCAAGAGCCGTATCCCAACTTACGCGTTCCAGCGGATAAGATTTACTGCCGCGCATTTCAGGATATAAAATTCGGTCTGAAGTATCGTTGACCACATAATGCAAATTCATTCCTTTTGAGCACAACATTCCTTTGTTGACAGGATGATCTTTGTCGCCCGAAACCATCACGCCATTTTTAGCATCATTAGTCACGATAATTCCGCAGCCAACGCCACAATAGGAACAAGTAGTTTTGATTTTGGTATTTTGCATTATAACTCGTTTTTGAATACTAAATATGAATTTATATCTATCTAAGATGATTCACGTATATTGGTGTAAACAAAAATAAGTATTTTTACGTATAAATACGTAATTTTTGAATTTATTTTTTATGCTTTTGTAGTATTGTTTGAAAGACCTTAACTCTATTAGCAACTCCCTCTGGGTTTCGAATCGGGTTATACAAAGAGGAGTTTTTAAGCATTGCGACTAAAGTTATTGTTTCTTCTTCATTAAGATCGTTGATATTCTTATTAAAATAGAATTTAGAAGCTGCTTTAATTCCAATATTTTTATATCCAAAATCATAGTTTAATAATTGAAAGTTAAGACATTCATCATTAGTAAATTCTTTTTCTACTTTTAATATATAAATCAATTTTGTGAATGAATATCCATGCCTATAAGGACCTATGAAATTTGTAGAAACTTCACAAGGGCATCTTTTGTATTTTTCTGTCTCATTGACAATGTTGTAAATGTGTGTAAAAGATTTTAAATCTTCTTTTTGTGAATCTTTTAATTTATTTGTGAGGTAAACAAACTCTTCGTTTTCAAACATTGGATTATAATCACTAAGTAGAAAGAGATAAAGGATTATAAGAAGGATTGAAGAGAGAGTGATTATTTTAAGTCGTTTTTTCAGCATATATGTTTTTTGCAACGAAAGATAATCTTTTTTGTAGAGACGCACCGCAATGCGTCTCCACGTCGGGTAAATTTATTTTTTCTTTCCGATAAATCGAATTACAGAACCTTTTCCGTTATGGAATAAACCTTCGTTCAGTTCGATTTCTTTTTCTTGTAATTCAATGATTTCATAATTAGGAAAATCAGCTTGAATTTCTTCAATAGAAAACAAGGATTCAATATCTTTTGGTCCGCCAACTTTGTCGTTTATAGCAAGATATTCCAGGTGTTTTTTGCTGAAAGCTTCAAAAATAATGATTCCGTCTTTTCGCAAATAAGTTTCCAGCGTTTTGTGAATTGCTGATTTTATTTCTGCCGGAAAATGAGCATAAATTAAAGCAATTGCATCAAATTGTTCAGTCTGATAATTTAAGGTTTCTAATTCTCCAACCTGATAATCAATTGCAACATTGTTAGCTTCGGCAAGTTTTAAGGCTTTGTTTTTTCCTTCTTCGCTTATATCAAAAGCTGAAACTTTCCATCCTAATTTTGAAGCATAAATCGCATTTCTACCTTCACCTTCGGCAGGAAAAAGAATTGTTCCGGGGTTTAGTTTTTCTATTTGTTCTTTAAAATAATTGTTGGGTTCTTCACCGTACGCAAATTCTTCGCTGCTGTAACGGTCGTCCCAACGCTGAGTCCAGTTGTTCATAGTTTATATATTAAATTTAATTATTAAAGGTTTGTGATCACTATGCATAGTCCAGTCTTTGTAACTGCCAATTTCGACGCTTTCTAAAACTTCTATAAAATCATTTGATGCAAAGCAATAATCAAGATGATAAGGTTTGTTTTCGTGACGGTACATATACAAAGTTGGATGTTGTTCTTTGCCCTGTATCTGATTGTAATATTTATGATAAGTACTAAAAATCTGTTTTGACTCTAATGTTTGAACAACCGTCGAATGATTTCCTTCTCGTCGTGGTTTATCCCAAATCGTATTGCTATTGAAATCGCCTATTAAAATAGTTTTTGTTTCCTGAATCAAATCTGCGTAATGATTTATCGCTTTCCAAACCTGAGTGACATAAGCTCCATCTTTATCTTCGGGATTATTAGCCCAAACGGCAAACAAAGTAAAGTCAATTTTTCCACCTGTTACGGCAATTGGCAAAATATTTTTGAAACTTGGATTATGACAATCCAACAATTGAAATCGAAAATCGCCATAAGAGAAAACGCCAAGTCCTTTATGCGGATTTGTGCCATACCAAAGTATATCGGTTGGAGTTTTTATTTCGTCAGCGAACTTTAATTTTTCAGGATTTTCACACTCAGAAATTACAGCAATATCAGGATTGTAAGCCAAAATAAATTCGGCTTTTTTTCTGAATGCCATATTGCAATTCCAAGCTATGATTTTCATTGGATCAAAGATTTGATTGTGTTCACGAACAAGACACTCGTGCTAGCGGTGAATGGGGTAATCAAATATACCAATTAAAACTCCAAAATAATTTATGTAAAGCCAAAAAAAAATACCCTTTTCCACAAAATGAAAAAGGGTAAAATATATAAGAAAGTTTAAAATCTATTTCTTAAGACTAAAAACTCGGTTTTTAAATCTTAACCAACAAGTTTTGTTACGCCACTATTTATGTCAACTTCTGCAAAATTATGCTTTCCCATAACAACAAGTAGTTTGTTTGTATTAAATCCGACATATCTTATTTCAGGTTCACCGTTTTTTGGTTTTCCACAAACAGAAACTACATTTATCTGCCATTTTAGTTTATTTTTTTTATAAGCAGATATTGTCTGTAAGTCATTTTCGACAAAGTAAATAATGTTGTTTTTTTTAATTCCTCTTTTTTGTGTTTTTGCAAAATTTATTTCCGAATCTTTCGAAATTAAGGTATTATTATATTTTTGCGAAAAACCTGTTTGAGTAACTATAAAAGTTAGCATCGATAATTTTAAAAATTGTTTCATGGGATAGAATTTGGGGTTCATATTCGATTCAAATATAACTAATTAAAGTATAAAACAAGTTTTTGGAAGGACAAAAAAAATACCCTTTTCCGAAATAGGAAAAGGGTAAAATATAAAGGTGAAATTTGAATAAAAACTATTTTTTCCAGCTAAAAATTCTAGGATTAACAGAAATCATTAACCAAGCCCAATTGTTGGTATGTCCGGCATCTCCGCCTTTTATGAATTCCATAGTTTTAGATCCAAACATTTGAGAATAACCACCGGAAACATTAATGTCTTTTCTAAAGCTATAGCCAAAAGTAGCATCAATCTCAGTTCCTAAGTAAGAATCCATTTTTTCGTTTAACGGAGTTACTACATCTGCAGCAGCTAAAAATACATGCGGAATCAAAGCAAATTGCCATTTGTTAGAATTATAGTTTAGTTTTAAGAAGGCATCTTGCAAACCAACATTTTTTAAATGATTACCCACATAAAAATAATCCATATAACCGTTGAAACCATGATTGGTACCAAATATAGGGTTGAATGATTTAATTACCGAGCTTCCGTCATTTGTGGCTTTTCCAGAAAGAAATTCATAACCTAAACCAGCTTTAAAAGAATCAGTTATGCTATATCCAACGTTTATTGCAGCATCGTAAGCGCTAACTTGTTGATCAGTACTTTTTCCGGTTTGACCATAGAAACTTAAATTACTGTCAATTTTTCCTGTTTTGTAGGTTAAATAAGTTCCAAATGTTTGCATGTAATCTATGATTAATTCAGGATTGGGTGTTCTTGAAAATTCATAACCTGTATTTAATAGCAATAAACTAGCTCCAATTTTATCAAAAGTGGTATGATACCAAGCGTATTGCATTGTTTTGTAATTGGCTATTGTGTAAGGTGTTTGAACAGTATTTTCGGCATTTGAATTATAAGCTAATCCCATGTCAAGTTGATGGTTTTTTGGATGAAAAGAAACCATTAACGCATCGTGGCTTTGGCCTTGTTGCGCCCAATCCATTTCTCCCATAATACGTTGATTATCGTATGAAAGTACCTGACGTCCCATTCTGGCGCTCCACTTTTCTGTGAAGTCGTATTGTGCCCATCCTTCAAAAACAGCTACACCATTTTTGTCTGCAGTGGCTGTAGTAGCTACATCTCCCCAGGTTCTGGTGTTCTGAAAAGTTAATTTTACCGTTAATTGATCTTGTTTGTAATTGAAGTTTAGCCTTGAACGTTGTGAGATTTGCGAAGTTCCTTCCTGACCATCTAATAAAAGTGATTTGTACCCATTTCGATATTCAAAACGTGGTCTTATTTGTAAATTTACGTCTAATTCTTGTGCCTGACTATCAACACTTATTCCTGCTAATAGCAATAAAAGAATTATTTTTAGATTTTTCATAATTTGGTTTGTTTAAATAATGGTATAAAAGTATAAGAAAAAGATTTCTTTTTTTGTGATAATAATCATGTTCTTAATTTTTTAACTTTTAAAAGAGTTTAATTTCGATCAATTACTCTGGCTAAAATTGGTTGTTTTTCGTTCATGATTTTTGTTATTGTATAATGCATCCAAATCAGGCAAAGGGCAGAAAATACAAAGATAAAAATCCATGAACTCGACCAGATTCCGGTTGCGGTGAGCAAATATCCGAAAATTATTGGACCAAAAAAACCTCCTAAACCACCAATCATTCCAACCATTCCGCCAACAACGCCAATTTCGGTCGGGAAATATTCCGGAATGTGTTTATAGACAGCAGCTTTCCCAATTCCCCATGAAATTCCGATAAGAATAACCAGAACCAGAAAAACCCACATATTTGCATCAAATTTGATTACCGTAATTCCTTTGGCCAGTAATTCTTTCTTTTTTACGGTTTGATTTTGTTCTACAACAACTTGCTGCCATGAAGTTTTAGTGGGCAAGATAGCATTTTCGTTTTGATTCTCTTTTCTTTGAGCGACTGCAAAATCTGTATCTCCAATTTTTACTTTTTCGTTTGAAACGGAAGTTATTGTACCTTTTTTCGTAGCCAGAACGCCCGGACCAGTTGTGGTTATTTCCATTTTCGGAATCATTAATAAAGCGCTTAAAATTACCGAAGAACTTAAAACCCAATACATCACTTTTCTTGCGCCGAATTTATCTGATAAATAACCGCCAAAAGCTCTGATTACGCCAGACGGCAAACTAAAAAGCGTTGCAAATAATCCGCCCATAACAAGACTGGTTTGATAAACGTTCATAAAGTTGGGTAAAAGCCATTGCGAATACGCCACAAAACATCCGAAAACTAAAAAGTAATACGCTCCAAAACGCCAAACTCTGGCACATTTTAAGGATTGTAGCATTTGAGAAACGGTTTTGGTATTGTTTTCTATTTTTTTGTTTGTAGCAAAAATTAAAAAGGCAATTCCAATAATGACTAACGCAATTGCGTAAATAACGGGAAGTATTTTCCAGCCATTTTGTGGATCATTAATAGAGAAATGATTCAATAATGATGGCGCTAAAAAAGTTGTAATTGCGGCTCCGGCATTTCCCATTCCGAAGATTCCAAGTGCGCGTCCCTGCCATTCTTTTGGATACCAAATAGAAGTATAACCAATTCCGACAGCAAAACTGGTTCCAACCATTCCGAATAAAAAACTTAAGATTGCAAACGTTACAAAACTATCTGCATAAGGCAATAAAAATAGCGGAATCGAGCAGAGGAGAAGTAAAAGGGAAAAGACATATTTTCCGCCATATTTATCTGTTAATATACCAATTGGCAAACGCATAATAGATCCGGTTAGGATTGGGATTCCCAAAAGCCAACCGACTTGTACAACACTCCAATGAAAAATGCCATTGTCAACCAAAAAAGTTACCAATACACCGTTTAATGTCCAACAAGCAAAACATACGGTGAAGGCTAAAGTATTCAAAAATAAAATCTTGTGTGATTGTGATAAAGAGTTTGTATTTTTCATAGTACTTAGATTTGTTTTACCAAATGTAAATACTTATAAGTATTAATACGTAATTTTATCTAAGTATTTTGAATTTAATAAGTAGATTTACCAACATCACAAAATTGATTCTCTATTTTATTAAAATGCTATTTTTAAAAGGTCCTTTTTATCGTTTAAACAGAATTACAAAAGCGAATATTCTGCTGCTTTATTCGAAAGTTCCATTAAATTCTTCACTTTAAGCTTTTTCATTAGATTAAAACGGTGCACTTCGGCAGTTCGTTTGCTAATTTCCAGTGCTTCAGCGATTTCCTTGTTGCCTTTTCCGGATAATAAAAGCGTTAGAATTTCTTTTTCTCTTTTGGTAATCATCATTTCTTCGCCTAAATTTTGTTTAGGTTCAAGCGAATTTGAAACGTTTGTCAATTGACTGATTAATATCGAAGAAATATCTCCACTAAAATATTTTCCGCCCGCTGCCACAGTATGCAGCGCTTTTAGGAATTCTTCTTTGCTTGAGCCTTTCAATAAATAACCATCGGCTCCAGCCTTGATAGATTTCAATACGTATTCTTCGGATTCATGCATAGAAAGCATAATAATTTTTACATTATTACTTTCGCTTCTAAGTTTTTCTACTACCTCGATGCCGGTTAAATTTGGCATACGAATATCTACTATAAGTAAATCAGGTTTACTGGTTGCAACAACTTCAAGAGCATCAGCGCCATCAATAGCTTCGCCCACAACCTCTATGTTTGCTTCGTTTTCCAGTAAAGATTTTATTCCATCTCTTACAAATACATGATCATCTGCCAGAACTACTCGAATATTATTGCTCATGATTTACTTAATTTTGATTCTTGATTTTTACGTATATTCATCTAAAAAGAAGATGCTAAGATACGTAATTTTTGTAATTTTTTATAATTAGATAATTTGTCAATTAGAAAATTAGATAATTCGTTGTAGACTTTTGTTTAGTTTCTTTTTGAAGAAGGTTTTTGTGTTTTTTGTCATCTTGATCCCGAAGCTTCGGGAGAGAGAACACATAAGTAGATCGACAAAGATTGCGAAAACCTTTGTCAAAGTTTGAAACTTTGACAAAGGTCTGCATGTAGAAAATTATCTAATTGACAAATTATCTAATTCCTAGATCGGAATATTAAAAGTAATTCTCGTTCCTTCGCCGGGAATCGATTTAATAAAAACGCGTCCGTTGATGTATTGAATTCTTTCTTTCATGAACAATAATCCCATTCCGGATTCGCTGTTGCGTTTTTTGTCGACCGCATTTATATCAAAACCTTTTCCGTTGTCGTCTATAATTATACTTAACAAAGTATCGCTGTGCGAAAGTTGCACGATAATATGTGATGATTCGGCGTATTTTATGGCATTATTAATTGCTTCTTGAGTTAGGCGATAAATATTGATTTCGATTAGAGAATCCAGACGCTGATTAAAATCGGTTTTGTTGTAAAACAGAATTTCTTTTCCGGTTAATTTCGAAAGTTCCTGCGTAAGTTTTGCCAGAGAAGAAACAATACCGTGATCGCTTAATTCCGGCGGCATCAGGTTGAAAGTTGCCGTGCGAACACCTTTGATTATATCAAGGGATAATTTCTTTAAATATTCTATTTTTTGAGCCGCTTTTTCCTTGTCATCCAGATTAATACTTTCCAAACTGAATTTTAATCCGGTAAGCATTTGACCAATTCCATCGTGAATTTCTTTGGCGATTCGGTTTTGTTCGTTTTCCTGATTTTCGACAATTTTGCTGGAAATAATCTTCTGCTGATTGATTTTTTCGGTGCTGTTTTCAATGTTCAAACGCTCAACTTCGCGTTGCGCTTTTTTGCGTTCTGTAATGTTGAAACAAACAATCAAAAGTTCTAATTCGTCCTTTTTAATCATTACCGGAACCATTGATAAATCAAGCCAAATCGTTTGCGCTTCTTTATTGACGATTTTGATTTCGCCTTGCCAGCCGCTTCGTTGTTTTTCAAAAATAATACGATCAATATTAAGTTGTTCTTTTTCGTCAGTCGTTAAGATTTCTGAGAACTTTTTATTGGATAAAAACTTGGTATAATTTAAAAGTTTGGCAAATTTTTCTCCAACATGAATAATCGAACCATCGGGAGCAATGCGGCAATAAAGCAGCGTGTTTTCCATTGCATAATTGAGCGATTTTAATTCTTTTACCGAGTTTTCTTTGATTTCGCTGATAATTTCTGTGTCGTGCGCCAGTTTTAAAGCTTTCTTTTCAGAGGATAAAAGTTTAGCGATCAGTTTCTCGATTTTCTTATTTGTAGGTTTAAAAATGAAGAAGAATTCTAAAAGTAAAACCAAAAGTGTAAAACCAAAAATCCAATATTCGATCTTACGCTGTTCAGTAACTTTTTCGTGTGCTTCGAGATCGTATTGCGTTACAATCTGATTCATTTTTGAAAGGAAAACACCTTCATTTTCCAGAATAAGCTGAACCAGTTTTTGGTTATTGGCTAAGTTATTTTTCTGCTCTAAATTTAGCAGAAACAAATCTGTTGTTTCGGCGATTGTTGTGAAATTTGGTTTTATTTCACGATATAATTTTGTGAGTGTTTCGCTTTTTTCTTTTGGGAAAGCCAAACTATCACTGCCATTTTCTAAAGCATTTTGAGTGGTTTTCCAAAGGGACAAAACTTCTTTTAAATGCGAAATCTGTTGTGGAGAAACATCAGCAGAAACATAATTTAAAATCAATATTTCTTTGACAATTTTCTGGCTCAGCATTCTTTGCTTTCCCGAAATATTGATGATTTTAGAATCGCTTAATTGTTGTTTTAGATTGTATTGAACCAAAAACTGACTTAAAATGATGGTTATAGCAATAGTCAGAAGTGCAAAAAAATACAGACGTCGTAAATTTTTGAAAGTGATTTTATCTGCAGCTTCCTGATTGTTTTTTTTCATTCGAAAATAAGATCTGTCTTTTTTGGCGAGAATATAATTTGCTTTTAATTCATTTTACAAAAGCATTTACAATCCTAAAGATGCTTTTATTAAGTTTAAGTTTTCTTCAGAATAACTAATTTTTAAAGCTTCCTGATGTCCTTTGTCAGACATTTTATCCCAGGTTTTTTTAATGATATTTTTTAGTTTTTCTTCGTCGTGTTTGTGTACAAAAGGATCGAGATAATATTCTAAAAATACCAAACAAATTACATCTTCAAGTAATTGGGTTTCGGCGTCTTTTTTAAGTAATTTCTTTTCGATTAAAAACGAAACACGATCAATAAATTCTTGCGAATATCCAGCTTTTTCTAAGATTCCTGCAGTAGTTTTAGCATGGAATTTTTTAAGTTCTTCGCGCCATTTCAAATACCCAACACGATCCATTGGATAAGATTCTCTTGCAACTTTCCATCGGCAAATGTGTTGTGCTTTTGACGCAATCTGAATTTCTTCTGAAGCTTCAGGTTCAAATTGCATTAATCTTTCGTACATCCTGTTAGAATATAATAATTCCTTAGGATATTCGATATTTTGGTCAATTTCGATATTCGGATCCTGAGCATTTTCAGCATCAATCCATTCGCTTGCTTTTTGAAAAGGTGTGTTCATTTTTTCGGTTAGATAATAGAATTCAAATATACGGAATTAAGTAGAAAAGTCGAAAGTTGATTGTCTAAAGGAGATGAAAGAAGCAAGAAGCAAGATTTGAAAAACTTTATTGTCTTGCGTCTTTCTTCTATCATCTTTCATCTTGTTTCTTAAAACTCTAATCTACAAAACCAACAAACACTTCGTCTTCAATAACTTTAACCGGATATGTTGCAATTTTAAAATCGTCTCCATTTAGGTTCGAACCGTCTACTAATGAAAATGTTTTTTTGTGCATTGGACACGCAATTTTCGGAATATCATCTGTAGATCCGGTCATTCCTCTTGCGAGAACCATTTCCATTTTGTGCGGACAGGCATTTTGGCAAGCGTACCATTCGTTGCGACGTGCAAAATTAAAAATTGCAATTTGCTTGTTTTTATATTTAATGCAACCACCACGATTGGTTGGGAAATCTTCTGTTTTTCCGGCTTTGAACCAAATTGTTGCATCACTTGGATGAACGGTTTCATATTGATTTAAGATTTCTTCCATTGGATTCAAATTTTAGTTTTCTGTTTCTTATCCCTCTTTTTACAATCAAGAGAGTTATGATGGCGCAGTAAAAAAGAGGGTAAGAGGACAGCAAACGTTAGCGATATTTTTTTCTTTTTTTTTGGAGCTGTTTTTTTAATTAAAAATTGAGAATTAAAAATTAAAAATCTTTGAAAGCTATGTGTGTTTAAACTAAGTGAAACGCCTTTGGTCACTTCTATAAGCTATGTTTCTATGTGTTTAAATTTTAAAATTTACGACCATGCTTTTGGCGCTTTTTGATCTCTTAACGGAACAAAAACAACATTATCATCTTTTTCTTCAGAGTTTACAAAATGGTTGAAGCGTTTTAATAATCTTGGTTTTTCAAGGACTTGTTTCCATTCACATTCAAAAGTGTTTACCAAAGTTTGCATTTCGGCTTCCAGAGTTTCGCAAATTCCCAGAGAATCTTCGATAATTACTTCTTTCAAATATTCTAAACCTCCGTCGAGTTTTTCCAGCCAGGTTGCGGTTCTAACAAGCGGACCAGCCGTGCGGATGTAATACATTAAATAGCGATCCATATATTTGATCACGGTTTCTTTGTCGATTTTCTCTGCCAGTAAAACAGCGTGTTTTGGATTTGCTCCACCATTTCCGGCGATGTATAAATTCCAACCGCCTTCGACTGCAATCAATCCAAAATCTTTTCCTCGAGCTTCGGCGCATTCGCGAATACAAGCCGAAACGCCACCTTTTAGTTTATGCGGAGAACGGATTCCTTTGTATCTGTTTTCTAATTCTATGGCAAATCCGGCGCTGTCGTCCATTCCGTAACGACACCACGCATTTCCTACGCAGCTTTTTACGGCACGAAGGGATTTTCCATAAGCATGACCGCTTTCAAAACCATTATCGATTAGTATTTTCCAGATTTTTGGTAAATCACTTAAATGCGCTCCGAACAAATCGACACGTTGCGCTCCAGTAATTTTAGTGTATAAATCGAACTGTTTGGCAACTTCTCCAATCACGATTAATTTCTCGGCAGTAATTTCACCTCCGGCAACTCTTGGCACAACAGAATAAGTTCCGTTTCGTTGAATATTGGCCAAAAATCTATCATTTGTATCTTGCGTCGTAACGTGTTTGTTAGCTGTATCATTATAAATACTCGAGAAAATCGAAGCTATAACAGGTTTACAAACTTCGCAACCATCGCCTTTACCGTGATGATCTATAACTTCGTAGAAATTCTCGTATTTATTGATTTTTACTAAATCGAATAATTCCTGACGCGTATAGCTAAAATGCTCGCAAATAACATCTTTGACTTCTTTTCCTAATGATTTTTGAGTGGCTTTTACCAAATCAGAAACCATTGGTTTACAACCTCCACAACCAGAAGTAGCTTTGGTATGTTTGACAACGTCTGAAAAATTAGAACAAGTTTCGTCCAGAAGCGAACAGCAAATAGAACCTTTAGTAACGTTTTCGCAAGAACAAATTACGGCTGTGTCTGGCAAATCCAGAACGCTTCCTAAACTTGAACCTTCAGAACCATCACGAGAACCTAAAATCAAATCTTCAGGATTTTTGGGCAATGCCATTGCATTACTGTAAATCTGAAAAAGTGAATTGTAATCGCTCGAATCTCCAACTAAAATTCCGCCTAATAAAGTTTTAGAATCTTTGGTAACGTTGATTCTTTTGTAAATTCCGCTTAATTTATTTTCATAGATGATTGCAGTTACAGCATCATTTTCGACAAAAGGATCACCAAAACTCGCAACTTCAACACCAATTAATTTCAATTGTGTCGACATATCGATGGTTTCTCTCATGGTTTTCGAACCATTTAAGATTTGCTCAGCGGCTACATCGGCCATTTCGTAACCAGGAGCAACAAGCCCGTAAATGTTTTGATTGTACAAGGCAACTTCGCCAATTGCAAAAATAGAAGGATCTGATGTTTGCATTTGATTGTTTACCACAACGCCGCCTCGCAAACCAACTTCAAGACCGGAAACTCGGGCTAATTCATCGCGAGGTTTAATTCCGGCAGAAATAACCAACATGTCTACTTTTAACAATTCGTCTTCAGCAAACATCATTCCCGTTATACGTTCTTTTCCGTCGATATATTGTGTCGCTTTATTAAGATGAATACCAATATTTAGCTCTTCGATTTTGGATTGCAGCATATCGCTTGCGCCTTTGTCTAATTGTCTTGGCATCAATCGTGGTGCAAATTCTACAACATGTGGATTCAGTCCTAAATCCCGAACAGCTTTTGCAGCTTCAAGACCTAATAATCCGCCGCCCAAAACTGCTGCTTCTGTTGCGCCTTTTTGTTTTATTTTTTTGGCGTAAGCCATAATCGCATCCAGATCTTCGATTGTTCTGTAAACAAATACACCTTCTTTTTCGACACCGTCAATAGGAGGAACGAATGCCGAAGAACCAGTTGCAAGAACTAAGTAATCGTACGTATGTGTTTTTTCTAAATGTGTATGTATTGTTTTTTCTTCTCTGTTAATGTCTGTAATTAACTCCGAAGTATTTAGAGTAATGTTGTTTTCTGCGTACCATTCACTTGTAGATAATGAAAGATCATCCGCTGTTTTTCCTCCAAAGTATTCACTTAAATGAACTCTGTCGTAAGCGCGTCTGGGTTCTTCGCCAAAGACTGTAATCTGATACTTTTCCTGTCCTGATTTTGCAATGAATTTTTCGCAAAATTTATAACCAACCATGCCGTTTCCAACTACTATTACTCTAATCATGATTTCTTTAATTAAGTATTACTACGCAAATATAAGTATTTGTACTTATAAAAATACGTATAAAGGTATTTTTTTAAGTAGTATTTTGTTTTTATCTACGTATTTTATCTCAATCTTTTAAGTAGCGCGGGTTCGAAGGTTTTTTGATTTTTAGATTTTTTTTGTAATTGTGTTATTTTTCTTAAATTTATAATGAATTTGACCTAAAAAAATCATAAAAAATGAGGCTTGACAATTTTTGGCTCAGTTTTTTCTAGTGGGAAGGCATAATAAAAAATATATAATATGAAAAAAGTACTTTTACTATGTGTCTTAACAACTGTTGTGTTAAGTTGCAAGTCAGTCGCAGTTAAAAATTCGAACATGAAAGAAACAACTTCTAAAGCAACTTCAGACGAAGAAGATCTAACAGTTTATTTTAAAGCTACTGGAAATGAACCATTTTGGGGATTGAAAATAGGGAAGGACAAAACTGTTTTTACATCATTGATTGAAGGAATGGAGTCTGTTAGTTTTAAATCTGTTGAACCTATCAGAGCGATGGATGCTAATGTAAAAATGTATAGACTTGACAACGGAAAAACGACTGCCACAGTTACGATTCAGCAATTTGACTGTCAAGATTCAATGTCAGGCGAGAAATCACCTTATACAGTTAAGGTAGAAATTAACAATAAAACCTTAAATGGCTGTGGAAAATATATTACAGATTACCGCTTGCATGACATTTGGGTTTTGGAGGAATTAAACGGAAAAAAAGTTGCTCTTACTGATTTTCAAAGAGAATTGCCAAGAATTGAAATCCATGCTGCCGATAATAAATTTATGGGATTTGGAGGTTGTAATTCTATAGGTGGAACAATTTTTTATGAGAAAGATCTATTGAGATTTTCTAATGTAATTTCGACATTGATGGCTTGTGCGCCAGGTAATAAAGAAGGTGAATTTGTTACAGCGCTTCAAAGTACAACTACTTATAATATTGGAAACAATAGATTAACACTTTCTAATCTTTCAGGAAAACTTTTGGTTCTTAGAAAAGTAGATTAATTTTTGAAATGTCTTAATCTGTTTTAAAAATAGCCTGACGTGTACCATTGTGCATTACAGTTGAAATATTTTTGTATAATAATACTTATAAAAAGTTATTTTACATGAAAAAGATTTTAATGTTATTTATTGCAGTTTCATTAGCTTACAGCTGCAAATCAACTAAGAATGCAAGTGCAACTACAGATGCAAATTCGATTGAAAAGAAAATACAACAAACCTGGATTTTAGAAAATCTAAATGGGAAAGTTGTTACTGAAAAGGATTTTTCAGTCTTGCCAAAAATTGTAATGAGTCCGTCAACATTCTCAGGATCTACAGGATGTAATGCTATTAAAGGAAATTTATTTTCGAAAGGAGCAGGACAAATTCAGTTTTTGAATTTTACTTCAGAAACTAAAAAATGCGATGCAAAAAAAGAAGGTGAGTTTTCGCAATTGTTAAAAACAACTTCAGGTTATTCAGTAGAGAATAATAAGCTGATGCTTTCAAATCAATTTGGATTGACGATGTCTTTCAAAAAAGGTTAATTAAAGCAACATAAAAATAAAAAGGCTTCGATTGATTTCGAAGCCTTTTTTTATGGGTTAATTCTTTTTTTTTCATTTCGACGAAGGAGAAATCACACTAGAAGCTCCGTAATCAAAATCGTCAATCTTTGTAGAATCCCGCGTGTGATTTCTCCTCCGTCGAAATGACAAGATTGATTAATAAAAAAAATCCGTAAAAATCCGCGTTTTCGCGATAGCGAATCCGTAAAATCCGCGTACCATCTCACATCGCTATTCCAATTCCTCCGTTATATCTTTTTCTTCATCAACAAAATCCAGTTCCAAAGCACGAACAGTCTGAACAGCATTTCCGGCAATACCGCGAATAGAACCGTACATTCCTAATGTATTGTGAATTACCTTTTCGATTTGTTTTTCACGTTGTTTCCAGATACGTTGCATCGCTCTTTTCTCAGAATCAAGATCGCTTTGCATTTGTGTAAAACCTTCAACAATACCTTCGATTTGCAAACGGAATTCGTTGCTTGTTAAGAAATCATACAACATCGACATTTTATCGCCTTTGTTTTCCTGCGCCTGAACCGCCTGACTTACCTGAATTAAAGACTGACGTAAAACGGCACTTAAACCTTTAAATTCTTCATAAGTACAAATCCAGATTCCATCACGCATTCCCATTCGGTCCATTCCGGCAGGCATAACTTCAGTTACTAAAACACCAATATTGGCTCTTTTGGTTCTAATGTCATTTTTAAACTTCTCAATCCAAGCGGGTTGAAAAGCTTTTGTACGTTTACTTTCGTAATAAATAGAACCACAATTTTGCAATTCGCGCGTATTTACAATTTGAAGACAATCCGCACCATTTGCGCCTTTTTTAATTTCATCAATAGTATCTAAAGGAAAGTTATTTGCCAGCCATTCCTCAATCGCCAATTCCATTACTTCGCCCTGAAGCTGCATAGAACCTTGTTCCTGCTTGCGTTTCATTTCCTCAATCAGTTTCTTTTGATCGTCTGATTGTTTTTGATATTCTTTGATTTTTAGCTCGTTTTTTTCTTCTTCCTGTTTTCGGATTTTATCACGTTCCAAAACTAAAGTTGCATTAAGTTGCTTTTGAGCTTCGGCTTCGATAGCTTCTTTCATTTCCAGTTTTTCACGCTGAAGTTTAGCAATTTCACCTTCCATTTTATTGAGTTCGCGAAGTTTCTCTGATTTCTCAGAAAGTTCTTTTTCCATCGCAAGCAAACGATCTTTATTTTCTTCGGCGAGTTTATTTTTTACTTTTTCGGTAATCTCTTTTTCAGCTGTTTTTTTCTCGCGTTCTAAGCGTTCTGCAAAAAGTTCATTTTCCTGCTTCTTTTTGGCTTCAAATTCGGTTTTTGCTCTTTCGAATTGCTCGTTTTTAAGTTCTAATTCTTTGGCTTGAGCATTTGCCTTTTGTTGATATTCTTTACGGATACTATCTTCTAACTGATGCTTTAAAATATCATTTACATCGATAGTTGTTCCGCAGTTTGGGCACTGAATTGAAGATTGCTCTGCCATTTTTATTTATTTTATTGAGTAGAATTATAATTTGCTAAGGTATTTAAAAATTGAGGTTTTTTTGCCACGAATTCCTCGAATTTTCACGAATTGTTTTGTGTTAATGCGAATGGTTTTTTTAGTTTTTATTTTATTTTAATCTCGCAAAGTCGCAGAGACGCAAAGTTTTTTTGTTTCACGCAGATTTTGCAGATTGAGCAGATTTTTTTAATCATTTTAATCATTTAATCTGTGGCTTTAAAAAATATATTGAAGTGCCATAACGTTTTTTGTAATTATTGATTATCCGTACTATTTGTCATTTCGACGGAGGAGAAATCCTCGCAAGAAACTCCACAACGTGAGTCTAAACTTTGTCGAGCTACTCACGAGGATTTCTCGTTCCTCGAAATGACAAACAGTAATCAATAAGTACTTAAAAAAAAACTTTGCGTCTCTGCGACTTTGCGAGATTATTTTTAAAGCATGCAATTTAAGCACTTATAAGAACTATTTTTTACGGATTTCCATCGTTTCAAATAATTCATAGTAGCTTCACTTCTTAAAATTCAATAAAAAAGCAACAGCAGATTTCGTAATTTCAGAATCGTCTTCTTTTGAAGTTATTAGTGAAACATCCGTAAACAAATTGACTTTTTTTAATTCGATAAAACCAATTTCAGAATCTTGATTGTTCTTGGCAATGTTTGATGGAACAATCGAAATCCCTAATCCGTTTTTGACCAATTGAACGATCGAATTGATATTGTTTGCTTCGTGAACTACCTTTGGCGTAAAGCCATAAAATGCACAAAGTTCCAGTAAAACTTCATGATAATGTGGTGCATAATCTTTGTTGAAAAACACAAAAGTTTCCTCTTTTAGATTCGGGATTTCTTTTTCGGAATTAATCTGAATCAGGCTTTTATTGTAAACAACCGAAAATCCGTCCTGAAACCATAATTGCGATTTTATTTTGGGAGATTTTATCGGAGAACGAATAATTCCTAATTCGATTTTCCCTTGTTCTAAAGCGTCGATTTGTTTGGTTGTTGAAACTTCGAATAATTTGAAATTTACATATGGAAATTGTTCTTTCAGATGTTTTATTAATTCTGAAATTACAGCCGAATAAATCGAACTTATATAAGCGATTCGGAATTCGCCGGAAACATTTTCGGCTATTTTTTTCGTTTTCACGGAAATGCGTTCCAGATTCTGAAAAAGTTCTTTTACTTCTTTTTCGAAATATTTTCCTGCTTCTGTAAGTGCTACTTTTTTATTGTTTCGGATGAAAAGCTTCGCCTGAATTTCTTCTTCCAATTCGATAATTTGTCGGCTTAAAGGCGGTTGCGAAATAAATAGTTTTTCGGCAGCTTTGGTAAAGTTTAATTCTTCGGCTACAGCCAAAAAATATTTCAAATGACGTAATTCCATAAATACTTATTAAGTATTAATAATTGACAAAATAAGTATTTTTGAAGTATATATCAAAGTGATAGTTTTGATAAAAAATTGTTTCACGCAGATTTTAAAGATTTATGCAGATTCTACAGATTTATTTTTAATTGTGCCGATTTGAAAATAAAAGATCATTTTAAATCAGCTTTAATCTTTTTAAAATCTGCGTGAAACCAAAAAAAACAAAAAGCTATGAAAAAATCAACTATTGAAGAAATCAGAGAACGATTTGACAATGATGTCGAACGATTTTCAAATTTAGAAACGGGACAAGTCGCGACAATCGACGCTACAATTTCTTTAGAATTAATTACGGAAGCTTCTAAAAGAATTGTTCCAAATGCGGTTAATGTTTTAGATATTGGATGTGGCGCCGGAAATTATACGTTAAAAATGCTTTCGAAAGTTCCGAATTTGAATTGCACTTTGGTCGATTTGAGTTTGCCAATGTTGGATCGTGCTTTTGATAGAGTTTCAAAAGAAACCAATGGAAATGTAGAAATAAAACACGGTGATATTAGAGCAATAGATTTACCTGAAAACGATTTTGATATTATTTTGGCTGGAGCAGTTTTGCATCATTTACGTGATGATCAGGATTGGGAAACGACTTTTACTAAGATATTCAAATTGTTAAAACCAGGCGGATGTTTTATGATTTCTGACTTAATTACTCAGGATACTGAATTGTTAAACGAGTATACTTGGCAGCGTTATGGCGATTATTTAGAAGGAATTGGCGGTGCAGAATATCGTCAGAAAGTTTTGGATTATGTAGAGAAAGAAGATTCGCCAAGATCTATGAATTACCAATTGGATTTGATGAAAAAGATTGGTTTTAGAAGCGTCGAAATTTTGCACAAGAATATGTGTTTTGGTGCTTTTGGCGGAATCAAATAGCTTTTTTGATTCCTTTTAAATTATTGTATTTTTAAGAAAAGCTGTCTCAAAAGGACAGCTTTTTTTGTTTTTTAGATTGAGTAAAGTAGTTAATATACAATTGTTTTACAATAAGATAATATCGATTAGTTGTGTGGTGATTAAATATTTTTATAAAAAATATATTATAAAATATAATTAAGCAGAGAAGTGCTTTTAAAGCTTTTTTTGAATTGATTTTTTTGTAATATTTTTTGAATAAACAACTAACAAAAAACCTATTATTTTGAAAAAAAACTACTTTTTTACAGCAGTATTTCTGCTGCAATTTCTCGTGTCCTTTGGGCAAAAACAAAATCCAATTGGATGCGGAACTCAATTATCCCAAAAGGAAGAAGCTGCTTTTGTAAAATCACTTTCCAAGATTAAAACCTGGAAGAAAAGCAATACAAAGAGGTCAGCAACAACACCTTACATTATTCCGGTAGTGTTTCATATTCTCGCAGATGGAACGAATATCAATAATGTCTTTACTAAAGAACAAATGAAATGCAGAATTGATGATGCATTGCTTACGATAAACAAAGATTTTAACGGTTTGTTTCCGGAGTATGCAATGACTGATCCTCGTTTTGATGCTGTTAAAAGTAAAATGAATATTCAGTTTGTGCTTGCGACTGTTGATCCGGATGGAAATCCATTGGAACTTGCCGGTTTAGATTGGCATCCTGAGGCTCATGTAGTTGATGGTTATGATGCTAAAATTTATGATTATATATGGTATGGTAAAAACAACCGCTATTATCTGGATGTCTTGGTTGTCGATGAGCCAAATACGGGGCAAGGATCTGTTGGTTCCGGACATGCATTTTTGCCAATTCAGGATGCGATTCCGCGTGTTGCCTACAATCACAGGTATATTGGGAGCACGTGCGGTTCTAATGCAAGTACGACTTTTGCAAAAGTAATGACGCATGAATTTGGTCATTATTTTGGATTAAAACATACTTTTCAGGACGATTGCGATCCTGTAAATGATGGAATGGCTGATACTCCGCCAACTAAAGTAGCTGAAGGTTGCGCCAGAAAAGTGCTGAATAGCTGCGGTGTGTATCCAAATGCAGAAAATCACATGGATTATAATACCGATTGTCAGAATATGTACACCAGAGATCAGACGAATGCGATGACGTATTGGTTAGATGATATGTCTGTTGCCAAATATCCAAGAGGAGTTTTATGGCAGCAAAGTAATCTTAGTTCGGTTGGGGTAATTGAAACTGCTCCGGTAGCTAATTTCAACAGTAATACAACGGCTATTTGTTCCGGGAAAACTATTTCTTTTAAAGATATTTCTTTAGGATTGCCAACTTCGAGAGTATGGACTTTTGAAGGTGGTATTCCAGCAACGTCTACAGATTTAAATCCTGTTGTTGCTTATAATGCTTCAGGAAAATACAAAGTGACTTTGGAAGTAACGAATTCTCTCGGAACAAATACAAAACAAGTATTTAATTATATCGAAGTAGATCAAAAATCGACTGCAAATTTAGTTGAAAGTTTTACGGGCGCTTTTCCTCCATTAGGATGGGAAATTACAAATCCTGATAATGGATTAACTTGGGAAAAACGAAAAAATGTAGGACACAATGATAGTTCATGCATGATTATGAACAATGCAGATAATGCCGTTGTAGGTTCGCTGGATTATATCAGATTGCCTTATCTTGATTTTACAGCGGGACAAAATAGTCAGTTATTTTTTGATGTTGCTTACACGAAATTTGATGATGCAAGTCCGGATGTTTTAAAAGTGCAGGTTTCTACAGATTGCGGACTTACATGGAATGATGTTTATTCTAAAACGCATATCGTTTTGCAAACTACAGAAGTTCCTACAGCTTTGGCAAACAATTGGGTGCCTGTTACAGATGCTAACTGGAGAAAAGAAGTTGTAGATCTTAGCGCTTATCAGGGAAATAGCAATGTTTCTATTCGGTTTGCAAATGTGTCGGGTTATGGAACAAGAATTTGGATTGATAATGTAAACGTTGCAATTACGCAGGCTATTACTCCGATTTCTGATTTTACTTCGGCAGTTAGAGGAACGCGATGCAGTACTATTACAGTTCCTTTTCTTGATGTTTCAACAGGAAATCCTACTTCTTGGGCTTGGTCTTTTCCCGGAGGTACGCCAGCAACTTCTACAGAGAAAAATCCAATTGTAGTTTACAATTCACCAGGTCATTTTGCAGCCACACTTACTACAACAAACGCAAACGGAACAGGAACTACGCTTTCTAAAAATAATTTTATTACGGTTACAGATCCTGACAAGGTTTCTTATACGGAAGGTTTTGAAAATTCTTTTCCTCCTGCTGAATGGGAAATTATCAATCCTGATAACAAATTAACATGGGAGAAACGAATTGGCGTTGGTCATAATTCCTCGTCTTGTATGGTTATGAATAATGCTGATAATGATAAAGTTGGCGCTATAGACGAAATTATCCTGAAACCTGTTGATTTATCTGTTGGAATAACTGATTTTTCATTCGATGTTGCTTACGCCAAATTTGATGCTTCAAGTCCTGATGTTCTTGAAATTCTGGCTTCAAAAGATTGTGGTCTTACCTGGCAAAGTGTTTGTTTAAAAACGCATACTGAATTAGAAACATTTGTGAGTACAGATCCTAATAATTGGGTTCCAACTTCAGATTCACAATGGAGAACAGAACGCATAATATTGTTAGATTTTAAAGGTTCATCGAATGTTTTATTTAAGTTTAAAAACACTTCGGGATATGGTTCAAGAATCTGGATTGATAATCTGAAATTTACTTTTGATAGTAAAGAACCGCCATTTTCAGAATTTGTAATAAAAAGTGATCGATTATGCAGCGATTTGCCAATTGGGTTTAATGATAGCTCAACAGGAGAACCAACTTCTTGGGCGTGGTCTTTTCCGGGTGGTACGCCGGCAACTTCTACAAGTAAAACACCTAATGTAATTTATGATAGTCCGGGAACTTATAATGTGACTTTGACAGCTTCAAATTCTTATGGAACGGGATCTGTTATGCAAAAAACGGGTGTAGTGGTTATAAAAGCTAAAAACAGTATTCCATTTTTAGAAAATTTCGAAGGAAGTTTTCCTGTTCAGGATTGGGAGATTATTAATCCGGATAAAGATGCTATAACATGGGAAAAACGTTCTGATGCCGGTAAAGGTGATTTGTCTTGTATGATTATTAATAATGCCGATAATCCAACTGGTTTAGTAGATGAATTAATTTTGAAAGCAATGGATTTTTCTACTTCTGCAACGCCATATTTATATTTTGATCTGGCTTATACACAATATCTTAATGCATTTGATCCAACTCCGGCTCCTGATCATATAGATATTACGGTATCATCTGATTGTGGTGTAACTTGGACAAATGTTTATTCTAAAAATCAAATACAACTGCAAACGGTTTCTCCTGCAATTCAGGATGATCCTGCAACAACGGGAGCGAATGAAACTAACGATTGGATTCCGACTAAAGATTCTGATTGGAGAGCAGAAAAAGTTGATTTGAGTATGGTGAAAAATCAAAAGAATGTCTTGATTAAAATAAAAAACACCTCAGGATATGGAACCAGAATTTGGTTTGATAATTTAAAAATTGATAACGGATCTAATTTAGCTGTAGCTAAACCTAAAAAGCCGAATAGTTTGACGGGAGTCCAGGTATATCCAAATCCTTCCAGTAATGTATTTAATTTTATGATACCAACTTCTACCGATGATTATACAGTTACGGTTCATAATGTCGAAGGAAAAATGATTTATACAGAAACTTTTTCCGGAGAAAATAATGCTGATAAATCTATTAATTTGGCAGGAAAAGCAAAAGGAGTTTATTTTCTAAATATAACTTCTTCAAGCAAGAAGACTTATAATCAGAAAATAATAAAGAAGTAATTTTTTAATTTATAAAAAAAGAGACTGTGTCTATTAAAGATTCAGTCTCTTTTTGCATTTTATAATGTTGAATATTGCTTGAAATATATTTTAGAAAGCAATTATTCTATTTTGAGGCGTTTTTTAATTCTGGTGCCGGGAATTTATTTCTGAGATCAAATACCAATTCCGAAACTCCGTTTTTCTGTAAATAATCTAATTTCTCGACAGCTTCTTCAAGAGTCGGAATATGTCCTTTTGGAATCCACCACATAGCAGTATGAGCTTTTCCAAATTTGAGAAACCATTCTTTACGGCGTTTCAAAAAATCACTGTGAAACGTTTTGTACATATAATGTTCCAGAGTTTCGATATTCTCCCAAACGGAAACATTTACAATTATCTGCTCATCATTATACGGATTCAGATTTGTTGCATTATAGCTGTCGTCTTTTAATCTCCAGACAAATCCATCGCTATTTTCGGCTAAAGTATTGATGAGGTCTAAATTATCTGTGAATTCCTTCATGATTGGATCGTTGATATCGACTCCTTTCATTTTGGCAATATTAATTTCGGCAAGATGATAATGACTCATATTTGTATGGTTTTGAATATCAGCCAAATTAATACTTTTTGAATTAATTATTTATAAACTAAATGAATATCACAAAAAGATTAGAATTTTGAAATTAAATTATATCAACAACAATTTTTCCAACCGCAGAACCATCACTTACAGCTTTATGCGCTTCCATGGCATTGTCCAGAGTGAATTTTCTTGAATCGATAATTGGTTTTAATTTTCCTTCTTCAATTAGTTTTGTAGTTTGTTTCAGGATATCACCATGATGTTTTCTTCTTTCATTACCAATCATTGGATGAAGCACAAAAACGCCATGAATACTTGCAGAACGGAGTGAACTTGTTGCAAGAGTATGTGTTCCAAAGGCATAACAACTTGCGATTTGACCGTAATGACGAATGGCTTTCAAGGAATCATCAAAAGATTGTCCGCCAAGTGTATCATAAATTACATCAAAACCGTTTCCGTCTGTGTATTGATTTACGTAATCTTCAACTGGAGTATTTTTATCAATTGGAGTTGCTCCAAATGATTTTACAAAATCTGCTTTTTGTTCAGAAACTGTTGCGTAAACTTCGGCACCAAGATTTTTGGCAAGCTGAACCACCATATGACCAACACCTCCGGCTCCTGCATGAACCAGAACTTTGTCGCCTTTTTGTACTTTGGCTCTATCGATTAAACCTTCCCAAGCGGTAAGCAATACCAGCGGAACTCCGGCAGCTTCTTTCATGGTTAAGTTTTTTGGTTTTATAGCCAATAAATCAGCGTCGACAGCAGTATATTCGGCTAGAGTTCCCTGAAGTCCTAAAACACCTCCGGCAAGTCCGTAAACTTCGTTACCAACTTTAAATTCTGTAACGCCTTCGCCAATTGCTTCGATTACTCCAGCAAGATCAGTTCCTAAAACGGCAGGCAAAACCGGTGATGCATAAGGCGAAAGTCCAAGTCTGATTTTGTTATCGATTGGGTTTACGCCACTTGCGTGTATTTTTACTAAAACTTCTCCTTTTTTAGGAGTTGGTTTTTCGATTTCGGTGCTTACAAATTCAGATTCGTAAGTATTAGTTAATAGTGCTCTCATTGTTTTCAGATTATAGTATTTGTACTGTTTTATAAACCTGAATTGGTGCAGCGACTAAACTTTCGCTTTTGTCAACAAAATCAAGTAAATACGGTTGATTATTATGGATATCAAGACCTGGTTGATCTTTCCATTCTTCCCAAATAATAAAAACATTATCACTATGGTGAAGATCGTAACGAACACAAGCATCTTCTTTTCTGGTTTCGGTAACCAAATGATTTAACATGCCTTGAACTTGTTCTATATTTTCGGTTTTACTTTTAAAAATTGCTGTAATTGAGATCATAATTGTGAAAATTTAAAGGTTAAAAGTTAAAAGTTTTTTCTAAGTGTTTTGTGTAATTTTCCTTAAAAATGCTAATGTTTTCGGCAGTTGCACCTTTTTCAACGTCATGAAAGTGGAAACCGTCCAGTTTTTCCATACCTACAAATTTATTCATTTTATGGAAACCAAACATAGCTCCGTCATCTACAGATGTTTCTTCGAAGAATTCTCCCGGAAGTGTAAAAGCTGTTGCAGGCGCATTCCAACTTGTGGTTAGCATATATTTACGGCCGTGTAACATTCCGCCAGTTCCGTAATTGATGTCAGGATTTACTCTGCTTCTTCCGTCGCTTTTGTAAATTCCTTTTTGGTGTCCGGCAGTAAAAACGTCGTCGATGTATTTTTTGAAAAGGTTTGGCAATTGAAACCACCAAACTGGTGTGTGATAAATCACTGCATCTGCCCAAACGAATTTTTCTACTTCTAGATCTAAGTCGAAATCTTGCTTGATATCAGTTGTTTTAATTTCGTAGTTTTTGCTTTTTAAGTACTCGATTGTCCAATCGGTAACGGTTTCATTGAATTTTCCACCTGAATGTGCAAAATTTTGACTTCCGTTGATGATAAATATTTTCTTCATAATTGTAATGTTCTTATGTATTCGTGAGTTTGTGTGAGGGATAGAAGTGAAAATCCTTTTTTATAAATTTTTTCTATTTATTAAAAAGATTGTAACGAATAGCCCGACCCGCTTTTTCTGCGGGTCACACCCAAATTATTTTTATTATTTTAATTTATTGAGCATAATTTTTAAACACATAGAAACATAGATTTTTCTTTTCTGAAAAGGGAATTGAAAGAAACTAGTTTCTAACGCATAGTTCTCAAAGTTTGTCATTTCGACGAAGGAGACCCGAGCGATAGCGAACAGACGAAGTAAATCTTCGCAAGTAGCTCCGCATAGTGAATTGCCAATCTTTGTAGAGTTTCTCGTGGAGATTTCTCCTTCGTCGAAATGACAATATTGCGTAAACTATGTTTGTTAATGCAAGTGAAACGCCTTTTTTGGATTGCTAAAGCTATGTTTCTATGTGTTTAAATATTATTTTAATTTTGAAATTGCCTGATTAATGAAATCTAATTCAGAAACAGATAAATCAAAATCTAATGTTTTTGCGTTTGAAATTGCTTGTTCTGCGTTTCTTGCTCCGGCTAAAACTATGGTGATTCCTTTTTGTAAAGTTGTCCAACGCAATACTAATTGTGAAATCGAAATGTGTTTTGCGTTTGCTAATGAACTTAATTCTTCGACTAAAGTTTTTACTTTTTGAAGATCAAACTGACCGAAATATCCGTTTCTGTGATCGTTGTCTTTTAGTTTACTGTCGGTGAAATATTTTCCGGTTAATAAACCTCTTTCCATTGGGCTGTAAGCAATGATTCCAATGTTTTCTGCAATTGTAAGCGGAACTAAATCAGTTTGAATTGCCTGATTTAACATGCTAAAAGGAACTTGATTTGAGGCTAATTGTATTGTTTTTTGTGCTTCTTTAATTTGTTCGATACTATAATTGCTAACTCCGGCTGCTTTGATTTTTCCTTGCTGAATCAAGGTCTCAAGCGCTTCCATTGTTTCGTGAATTGGAGTTGTAGCGTCTGGCCAGTGAATTTGTAATAGGTCGATATAATCTGTTTGAAGGCGTTTTAAGCTTTCTTCGACTTCTTTAATGATATTGCTTTTTGATGCGTATTTGTATACCGGGATTTTTTTTCCGTTGTCTTCGGCATCAAAAAAGAATTCTCCTTTGCCTTGATTGCTTCCGTCCCAAACTAAACCAAATTTGGTTAATAATTGAACTTTTGAACGATCTTTTGATTTTAAAGCTTCGCCAATCATTTCTTCGCTTAATCCAAATCCGTAGAATGGAGCGGTGTCGATTGTGGTTACGCCGTGATCGATTGATGCGTGAATGGAGTCGATTGAATCTTTCTTTTCGTTTCCGCCCCACATGTTTCCGCCAATGGCAAATGCACCGTATGTAATAGTTGATAATTCAAGTTCAGTATTGCCTAATTTTCTATATTCCATAATCTTATGTTTTAATGCTTAAAAATTGTTTGGCAAAATTATACCATTTTTAAGACTTTTAAGTTGTATATATTTGTCTTTTTTATGTAAATTTGTAGCCGAATTAATAAAGTGCATTATGAAAAAAGAAAATTTATACGAGCCTTTTACGGTTTCTTTCGAAACGCTGGACGAATATCCGGATGTTGGTGATCGTCATAATTTCTTTGAATTGGTTTATATTTTAGGCGGAACGGGAAGGCAATGTATCAACAAAAATATTTTTGAATATGATGCGGGACATTTGTTTTTATTGACGCCTGAGGATTGTCATAATTTTACAATTGAGACCAAAACGGAGTTTTTCTTTTTGAGGTTTAATGATATTTATTTGAAGAATTCGAGTTTGCAGAATGAGAATATTCAGCGTTTAGAATATATTCTGCAAAATGCAAATCATCAGCCAGGTTGTATTTTGAAAAATCATGCTGATAAATGTCTGGTAAAAGTTATGGTTGAAGCAATTATTCGCGAACATCAGGATAAAGATGTTTATAATAAAGAATTGATTCAGCAATTGGTGAATACTTTGATTATTGTGGTTGCCAGAAATATTGCCAAGTATTTACCTGAACAGGTAAACATTGGTTGTGAAGCCAAAGCGATGGATATTTTGCAATATATTCAGAACAATATTTATTATCCTGAAAGAATTAAAGCGGAATCTATCAGTGATTATTTCGGAATCTCGAATACGTATTTAGGACGTTATTTCAAGAAACATGCTAATGAAACGATGCAGCAATATATCAGTAATTACAAAACAAAACTGATCGAACATCGCTTGCAGTTTAGTGATAAACGTATTAACGAAATTGCGTATGAATTTGGTTTTACGGATGAAAGTCACTTTAATAAATTCTTTAAGAAACAAAGAGGGAATAGTCCATCTGAGTTTAGGAAAGTAATAAGAATTAGTGCATGATAATTGCACGCGGATGATGTGGATTTTTTTTGCCACAGATTTCACAGATTTAAAAATCCTTTTTAATCCTTTAATCAGTGGCAAAAAAATCTGTGTAAATTAGTGCAATTAGTGTTTAAATCTGGAATCAAAAATCATCCTTTTGGTGCTTAAAACTTTAATTCTTGAAGCATCTTCATGATTTGGATTGATCAGATAATTAAATTCCTGAGGTACAATGCTACTTGGAACTTTTAGTATTGCGGTTTCGTTATAATATACAAAATCATCACCAATCGTTTGGGTTATTAAAGATGGTGGTTTTGAATTCCAAATATCCGGTAGGTCTTTTATGTTCACTTCCTGAATTAAGACATCGTCCGGAATTTCAATTTCTACATAAAAACGATCAGAAGGTAAGTCTTCGCTAAGATCTAAATGTACAGAAACTTCAAGTGTAGCCAAAGCTCTGCTGTCAGCTGTATAAACTATTCGCGTGTTCAGACTATTCCAGCGATAACCTTCGGTCATTGAAGCTCCAATTCCGGTTAGGGTAGTGGTGAGGTATTTTTCTCTTTCGATTCTAAATACTATCATTACGCCAGATTTCCGAATTCTAATCTGTTAAGGCTAAATTTTACCTCATTGATTCCTGTCATCGTATCGAGCATATTCTCAGGCGTGCTTCCGCCAATAGAAAGGTTTGGTTTTTTTAGCCATCTCTGAAATTTTTCTTCTTCATGGTTAAAAACCTCTAAACCATAATCTATTAATTCGTTTATGAGAATTACAAGTTCGCTATCTCGGCTATCTAGTAATAAATGTTCGCTTTTTTTCTTGTTGTAAGTAGTTTGAGGAATACCTACAATGGCTAAAACTGATTTTACAGGATTGTTCAATCGTCGGCTAATTTCTTCGATTGAATCGTAAGGAATACCAGATCTGATAACTCCTACGCGCTCCAATTTATTACTCCAACTGTATTCCTTTCCGCCAGAATAAAGTGTAGACTTTCTGATAGATATGACTTTTCCAGAGGCATTATCAATGCTTCTTTGAGTGTCAAAAGGTTTTGTTTTTGGTGCTATTTTTGCCATGATACAACTGATTTGTTGTAAATGTACAACAATTTTGCTGTCTAGTTAAATAGTTTATTTAAAAATTAACAAAGCCAAGCGTAATATTTTTTAAAATCTTAGAAAAAGAATTAAATAATCTTCTTGATTACGCGCAAATTATGGGTGTGTTTGTTGAGTTCCGGATTATAGATTCCTAAATGGTCTAAACGGTCAATGCGTACTTTTCCACTTGCGTGAATGATGTAGTTATTGTCCATTATAATACCTACGTGAATGATGTTTCCTTCGGCATTGTCAAAAAAGGCTAAATCTCCTGCTTCGCTTTCTTCAATAAAGCTTAAAGGTTCGCCTTCAAGGGCTTGTTGTGAAGCGTCACGGTGAATTTTGTATCCGTTTAGTTTGTAAACCATTTGGGTTAAACCCGAACAATCAATTCCAAAAGGTGTTTTTCCGCCCCAAAGATAAGGTGCGTTCAAATACATAAAAGCGGTATTTACTATTGCGCTTTTAGGTTTTATGCCACTTGTTTTTGTGCCTTCGAAATCAAAGTTTGCAGTGTTGATTTCGCTATTATTCAAAAATGATAAAGATGCACCAAGCGGAATCGGTAATAATAAATTTTCAGGCGCACTGATATAATCAATCAAATCGGCATTAAGAATAATGGCGTCATTGCTCAATTGCTTGTAATTTGCTTCTGAGATAATTTGATATTGTTTAGAATCTACCCAACCTTCGTAGTCATCGAATTGTATTTTTATTCGGGCCCATTGATTTTGGCGTTCTAAAATCTCGATGTGTTCACCAAACAAAAGTTGTGTAACGATTTCACTTCTGTCACTTGGCTCAGATCGAACGGGTACTATGGCTAGATTGCAAATTCCGAACATTTAGGGTAATTTATTAGTTGAAAAAATTAGGAGTTATTTCGTTTAAAAATAACTCCTAACATATATTGTTTAAGCTCTTTCGATAACAATTGCTGATGCTCCACCACCACCATTGCAAATTGCAGCAGCTCCGGTTTTAGCATTGTTTTGTTCTAAAACATTAAGTAAAGTTACAATGATTCTTGCTCCTGAACATCCAAGAGGATGTCCTAAAGAAACTGCACCACCATTTACGTTTACTTTATCGTTATCAAGACCAAGGATTTTTGAATTGGCTAATCCAACAACGGCAAATGCTTCGTTGAATTCGAAATAATCAACATCGCCAATTGCAATTCCGGCTTTGTCTAAAGCTTTTGGTAATGCTTTTGCAGGACTCGTAGTAAACCATTTTGGTTCTTGAGCAGCATCTGCATAACCTTTTATGTAGGCTAGAGGTTTTAATCCTAATGCGATTGCTTTTTCTTCAGACATTAAAACCAAAGCTGCAGCTCCATCATTGATTGTTGATGCGTTTGCGGCTGTAACGGTTCCGTCTTTTGTAAAAACAGCGCTTAAAGAAGGGATTTTGTCTAATTTGACATTAGTGTATTCCTCGTCTTTAGAAACAATAACTGGTTCGCCACGTCTCTGCGGAACTTCTACAGGAACAATTTCGTTGTCGAATTTTCCTGCATCCCAAGCTTTTGCACTTCTTTCGTAAGATTGAATAGCAAAATTGTCTTGTTCTTCACGGCTAATGTTGTATTCAGTTGCACATAAGTCAGCGCAAACTCCCATTGCGTTGTTATCGTAAGCATCTGTCAAACCATCTTTTTGCATTCCGTCAAGCATTGTTGCAGGACCAAATTTGTTTCCGTTACGCATTTGTACGTAGTGCGGAATCAAACTCATGTTTTCCATTCCTCCAGCCACTACAATCTCAGCATCGCCACAAGCGATTGCCTGTGCAGCAAACATAACAGCTTTCATTCCTGAAGCGCAAACTTTGTTTACTGTTGTTGCAGCAACCTCATTAGATAGACCGGCGAAAAGTGCAGCCTGACGTGCTGGAGCTTGTCCAACTCCGGCTTGAACCACATTCCCCATGAATACTTCATCAACTAATTTTGGGTCAAGGTTAATTTTTTGTAGTGCTCCTTTTATAGCGGCAGCACCTAATTTTGGTGCGGGTACGGTAGATAAACCTCCCATGAAACTTCCGATAGGTGTTCTAACGGCAGAAACGATAACAACTCTTTTGTTCATTTTCTGTTAATATTAGTTAATCAAGCAAATTTACTCTTTATTTGAATAAATTCAAATTTTGGGGCAATTCGATTGGATTTTAAATTTAATATCAAATTTTTGTTAATTCTATTTGTTTGATTGTTAAGTGGTTTAAAAAAAAGATTGAAAAAAGTGAAAAAAAAGCGCTGAAATAGTTGTGAGATATGGAATGTTGTCTTACATTTGCAACCGCAAAACAGAACACGTTTCTTGAGCTTGGAGAGGTGCCAGAGCGGTAATGGAGCAGATTGCTAATCTGTCGACGAGTAATCGTCGCCAGGGTTCGAGTCCCTGTCTCTCCGCATAATAATTTGCTTATTGGGTATTGAAGAAATTCGATTATCGTGTCAAAAGCACAGATAGAATTTTCGGGGTATAGTGTAGCCCGGTTATCGTGTCCCGATTAAAATCGGGAAGAGCACAGATACGAATCTATAGCTAAAGCTCGGGGTGTAGCGTAGCCCGGTTATCGCGCCTGCTTTGGGAGCAGGAGGCCGCAGGTTCGAATCCTGCCACCCCGACAAAAACTTTGCCATAAAGTTTTAAAACAAATGGACGCATAGCTCAGCTGGATAGAGCACCTGCCTTCTAAGCAGGCGGTCGAAGGTTCGAATCCTTCTGCGTTCACATCAAAAGCCATTCAAACGAGTGGCTTTTTTGTTTTAATTCGCATGGTCAAAGAGTTTAGTTAGATAGAATTCTAACTTTGTATAAAGTTTAAAAATAATAAGGACGCATAGCTCAGCTGGATAGAGCATCCCGATTTTCAATTGGGACGGTCAGAAGGTTAAGTTTTAAAATAAATGGACGCATAGCTCAGCTGGATAGAGCACCTGCCTTCTAAGCAGGCGGTCGAAGGTTCGAATCCTTCTGCGTTCACTTTTAGATTTAGAAATTTAATCATTAAATGTTCTAAACCCTTATAAACCCTGCAAATTTTGAATTTGCAGGGTTTTTTATTTTTGCTCAATACCACCAAAATTTGCAAAAATACCCAAAGTTTCTGTGGCACATTCGTGGCGCATTTTAAATTTGTGAAAGTGCGCCACAAATTTCGGCTTAAGTATCTTAAATTCAACATGTAAAAGGCGTTAACGACTTGATTTATGGGTGTTAAAATTCGATATTTACTCACTTAAATTTTGAATTATGTTAGAAAGCAGTTTTGGATTAATTTTTTTTTTGAAAGTACCAAGGAATAAAGGAAGTGTTAGGTCTGTGTATCTTAGAATTACAGTTGACGGTATTCCAAAAGAAACCTCTATTAAGAGAATCTGGGAAATGAACAGGTGGAGCCAAAAAGAAGAACGTGCTATTGGAAACAAAGAAGATGCTAAGATTCTTAATTCGTTTCTTGACACACTTGAAGGACAAGTCAACCAGTATAAAAATGATTTGATCTACTCTCAACAGTCAATTAGTTCTGAAAAAATAATAAATTTTATTTTGGGCAAGAATGTTCCTAAGACAAAGGTGCTTGAAGAATTTGAACTTCATAATTATGAGGTGCTTGCTCTTGTGGATAAAAAAGAATATGCAATAGGAACTTATAAACGATTTGAAGTTGCTATAAAACATGCCAGGGAATTTATATTCTTTAAATATCGTTTAAAGGATATGGAGTTTAAAGACCTTAATTATGAATTTGTAAAGGATTATGAATTTTATCTCAAAACGGTCAAAAACTGTAATAACAATACAACTCTTAAATACATCTCTCAATTAAAGAAAATTGTGATGAGAGCTATTGACAAGGAAATTATAACAAAGGATCCTTTTAGAACATTTAAAGGCAGGAAAACGAAAACAAATAAAAAACCGTTAACGGCACATGAACTTTACACAATTGAAAATCATAATTTTTTGACAGAAAGACTTAATAATGTGAGGGATATATTTGTTTTTCAATGTTATACAGGTCTTGCCTATGTTGATGTTTTGCAATTAAAGATAAGTAATATAAAAATTGGTCTGAATGGTGAGAAATGGATTATGTCAGAGCGTCAAAAAACTGGATTAGCAACTAACATACCCTTATTGCCAAAAGCTCTTGAAATAATGGATAAACACAAAGAACATCCACTGTGTTTAGAGAGAAGATCTGTCCTGCCTGTCATCTCAAACCAGAAAATGAATGAATATCTAAAAGAAATTGCTGAAGTATGTGGATTAGATGTAATTTTAAATACACATAAAGCAAGAAGGACTTTTGGAAGTACTGTAACTCTAGGTAATGATGTACCTATACATGTTGTAAAAGAAATGCTAGGCCATTCATCTGTTAAACAGACTGAGGAGTATGCTATAACCGAACAAGCAGCAATCGGCCGTGAGATGCAGGGATTAACGAAAAGACTTGCGGCTAAGGAAAATGTTTCATGTGATTTAAATTTACAAACAATCGAGCGGATGGAGAAGGAACTTAGCGAAATGAAAAAGAAACTGGCATTAAAGCTTGGGAATTAATAAATTGACAAGTGGCAAAAACGTATTAATTGCCAAAGAGTTCAATGCCATAAACATAAAGGTCAGGGGGTATTGGTAGCTCCTGCAAAAACGGCTAAAAATCCCATACCTGCCAAAAGGCCTGTGGGTAAAGTGGAAAAATTGGTCAATCAGACCATATACTTTCTGTACAATTTGAATAGTAGTTTCGGAATGCAGTGACCAACATTCTTCAATTTTAATTGATCATAATAATTTGGAATTAATTCGAGTCTAAGTTGTTGTTAGTGAGTTTCTAATATTTCGTTTGTCATATTATGAAATCCTACTAAATATAGGATAAAATTAAACCAAATCACGATTGTCATTTCATTTTGACAGATAATGATCAATTAAATCAATTTTTCCAGATATATAACGAGTGGTTAGTATAGTTGTTCAAGCAGTTTTTATTCTGCGTAATTTTTTTTAAGATAAATTTGTAAAAAAAAACTTCTATTTATTTTTTTAATGTGTTGGTGTTTAGTATGTTTGAAAAATAAATAAACAATTAAGTATAAATTTATACTATAAAAAATTTTTTTTTAATAGTATTTTTTTTTATTAATTATTATAAAAATGTGTGTTTTATATGGTTAATTTTTAATAAAAAATAATACTTATATTATATCCAGACTTCTGGAAAATGTCTTTTACTTCATTTTATCTCTACTTATTATCTTCTTCTTATAAGCCTAACGATTTATCTCATTTAGATACAATTTAAAATCTTTGGAATTTAAACTTTTCGCTAGAATCTATTTTAACATTTTTTTCTGTTAATAATAAATTATTTGACAACCCATAATATCAAATCTTATGAAGAATAAATTACTCTCCGTATTATTGTTTTTAGGTAGTTATACAGCTTATTCTCAGGTTGGTATTGGAACACCAGTGCCAAATTCTTCTTCGCAATTAGAAGTTGTTGCTACTGATAAAGGTGTATTAATTCCTAGAATTAATTTGACTAGTTCGACTGATGTTACAACTATTAAAAATGGAAATATAAATAGTTTATTAGTATTTAATACCGTCAGTATTTCTGATATCACTCCTGGTTACTACTATTGGTACAATAACAAATGGAATAGGATTGTTATTTCAAGCGAAATATCTCAGAGTCCTGGTACAGTTATTTATAATCCCGTTAACCAGCAATTTACATATATTGATTCATCAGGTAATAGTCAGATATTAGACTTCAATTCAATTGTAAAAACCAATGAAACAATAACGACACTTGTAAGTAATATAGATGGTTCTTATACATATACCAATGAAGCTGGAATGGCTGTGAATATTGATGTTATAGGTGATGTGACCACAAATTTCACTACGATTGCAAACAACCCAGCAGTAACGAATATAATTGAGAATATTGTAAATAAGACAAAAGGAATTGTCACATTTAATTCGAGCACAAATCAATTTAGTTATGTAGATGCCAGCGGGACTACACAAGTAATAGACATTAGTACTGTTGTTAAGGCCAACGAAACCTTAACTACACTTGTAAATAATGGTGCGGGTTCTTATACTTATACTAATGAAGCCGGAACAGCTGTAAATATTGATGTTGTTGGCGATGTAACTACAAATTTTACGACGATTGCAAATGATCCTGCTGTGACCAATATTATTCAGAATATTGTGAATAAAACAGAAGGCAATGTCACTTTTGACGCTGCAACCAATCAGTTTAGTTATGTTGATGCTTCTGGAAATACGCAATTAGTTGATATAAGCACCATTGTAAAAGCAAATGAAACCTTAACTACACTTGTAAATAATGGTGCTGGTTCTTATACTTATACTAATGAAGCCGGAACAGCCGTAAATATTGATGTTGTTGGCGACGTAACTACAAATTTCACGACCATTGCAAATGATCCTGCGGTCACAAATATTATTCAGAATATTGTCAATAAAACAGAAGGCAATGTGACTTTTGATGCTACAACCAATCAGTTTAGTTATGTTGATGCTTCAGGAAACACACAATTAGTAGATATTAGTACAATTGTAAAAGCCAATGAAACCTTAACTACACTTGTAAATAATGGTGCTGGTTCTTATACTTACACTAATGAAGCCGGAACAGCCGTAAATATTGACATAGTTGGCGATGTAACTACAAATTTTACGACCATTGCAAATGATCCTGCTGTCACAAATATAATTGAGAATATTGTAAACAAAACAGAAGGCAATGTCACTTTTGATGCTACAACCAATCAGTTTAGTTATGTTGATGCTTCAGGGAATACACAATTAGTAGATATTAGTACAATTATAAAAGCAAATGAAACCATTACAACTTTGGATAAAGATGCTTCTAACAACGGAAAATATATTTATACAAGTGAAAATAGTACTCAAACAACAATAGATGTTGTTGGCGATGTTATAAATAATTCATCAACGATTCTTACTAATCCGGCTTTTATAACAGAATTAACAAATGTTATAAAAGCAAATGAAACAATCACAACCCAATCTCAAGATTTGGGAACAGGAACCATAACCTATACGAATGAAGCAGGTGCAGCGGTCACAGCTCAAGTAGTCAGTACTGATACAGGAAATCTTGTAAAAGTCGGTACCGATGGCGGAGCATTTTTAAATGCAGGAGCATTGCCCGTTACAACAGTGGCCAATAACTCAACAGCTAATGCATTGAATACTACCGTAAATGGTCTTACAGGCGCGGATGTAAATATCATTAATTCGAATACTTTAGAGGCAGTAAATGGTAATTTAGTGTCAACCGTAAATGGTGTTGCTACAACACCTTCTATTCCAGTGCTAATATCTGCAGATAATGCTCTAACTGTAACAAATGGTAATGCACAATTGGGAGGAACACTAATAATCCCTACAACAATAACTACTGATGCGACCAATACTCTGGCAGTAGCAGGTTTGCAGACAGGAACTTCATCAGACAACATTGTTGTTGCCGATGCCTCAGGAGTTTTAAAAACAGTAACGCCAGGTTCATTGATTCCTGTAACTACAGTTTCAAATACTTCAACAATAAATAGCTTAAGTACAACAGTAAATGGTGTAACAGGAACTGATGTTCCTATTATTAACAGTAATGCAGCATCATTGACAGGGGCAAGTTTGACCACAACAGTAAACGGAATTACAAGTACAGCTTTAGACTTGACACCAGCCATTGCAGCTGGACAAACAATTACGAACTTAACACAAGATCCTGCCAGCGGTGTAATATCGTATACCAATGAAAATGCAGTTGATCAAATTGCAGTTGTCACTAGTACTGACCCAGGAAATGTTTTAACAGTTGGGACAGATGGCGGAAGTTTATTGACTCCTGCGGCCATTACAAGCGCGACAACAGTTTCAAATGCATCAGCAACAAATACAGCAACAGTAACAGTAAACGGAGTAACCAGTACCGGGGCTCCAATTGTTAACAGTAATGAAGTTTCATTGGCAGGGTCTAGTTTGACTACAACAGTAAATGGAGTTGCAAGCACGTCATTAGATTTGACTCCCGCCATTGCAGCAGCTACTACAGTTTCAAATAGTTCGGCATCAAATAGTTTAACAACTACTGTAAATGGGATAACAGGAACAGCAGTTGATATCATCAATAGTAACGTTTTGTCAACTACAGGGAACACTTTAACTTCAACAATCAATGGAGAGCCAAGTAATGCGATTGATCTAACTTCTGTCATTGCCGCGGGAGAAACAACTACGAATCTTACGCAAGATATAAGTACAGGCTTAATTACTTATACTAATGAGGATTCAGTTGATCAAACTGCTGTTGTAACAAGTACTGATGCAGGGAATATTATGACAGTTGGTACAGACGGTGGAGGATTTGTTAATGCTGCCACTATAAAAGCGAATGAAACAATAACTACGATAACGCCAATTATTAACTCAGGCAGTACTATCGCTACATATACTAATGAGGCGGGAGGAACACCTGTTGACATTCAACAAACTGTAACGAAACTAAGTCAAGATTTAGGTACTGGAATTATAACTTTTACTAATGAGGATGGTTTAGTTACTAATTCTCAAGTAGTCAGCACAGATGTAGGGAATATTGTAACGGTAGGTACAGACGGTGGAGGATTCGTTAATGCTGCGATTATAAAAGCCAATGAGACAATCACTACGATAACTCCAATTATTACCTCAGGCAGTACTATCGCTACTTATACTAATGAAGCTGGAGGAACACCGATAGAAATAAAAGAAACTGTTACGTCATTAAAAGACATTGTAACTGATGCAACAGATCCGTTTGGAAATGTATTTGATTTGCATACATTAACTTATACAGATGAAACCAATACACCATATCCAATCGATATGAAGGTTTTAGTTAAAGGTGTTGAAACATTAACTTCATTAAATTATGATGGGGCAGCACATTCGTTAATTTATAATGATGAAGCTGGAAATGCAACAGAGTTTAAAATGGTCGATTTAATTGGAGATGCCGAAACTTTAACCACTTTGGCTGTAAACGCGACTACATCAACATTAGATTATACAGATGAACATAAGGTAGTAACTCAGCTGGATTTGGGTGCAGCCGTAAAAGAACCTTGGTATAGTACAACCACCCATATAGGAGCAACATTAAATACTGAGGATGTATATATGAGTGGCTGGGTAGGAATAGGTTTTACTGCTCCATCTACAGCTCCAAATGAAAAATTAAGAGTTAACGGGGCGATATCGACTGTAAATAATTATTATGCCGATTATGTATTTGAAGATTATTTTAAAGGATTTTCAACTATAAAATCTGATTACAAATTTAAAAGTTTACCTGAGATAGAAGCTTTTATTAAAAAAAATAAACACCTTCCGGGTATTACACCTATAAATGAATTGGAGAAAACAAAAGAAGGTTATTCTTTTAATATGTCGGAATTATCAATTCAATTATTAGAAAAAACGGAAGAACTTTACTTGTATACAATAGAACAGAATAAAATAAATGAAGCTCAAAATAAAGAAATTGAAGCAAAAGAAAAAGAGATAAAAGAATTAAAAGAAGCTTCAAGAGTAATGAATTTACGTCTTGAAAGACTCGAAAAACTAATAGCGGAAAAAGATAATTAAAGTTGCTTTTTGATTTTTTTTAAGCATTTAAAAATAATAGGCAACAACTAACATTATTATAGACTTAAATAATAAGATTATGAAAGTAAAAACATACAAAGTACAAAAAAGCAACTTAGTAATATTCTTCATTTTATTTAGTTTTACTTCTCTTTTTGCTCAGGTTAACAATACAAAAATAAAAGACGGAACAGTAAGTACAGGACCGGAACCAGCAAAACCAGGAGCAATTTTTGAATTAGAAAGCAATAATAAAGGAATGCTTACATCTCGGATGACAACTGCGCAGAGAGATGCGATACCAACAGGTAATTTAACGGATGGTTTGTTAATATTCAATACAACAACTGGGTGTTTTGATTATTGGAGTGTCATGCAAAATATATGGCTGAGTATTTGTGGAACATTACCTCCTGCGGTATTCGAAATTTCAACAGATCAATGTAGTGCAGTTCAGGCTTTTGGCTCTTACAACCAGGGTGGAATATTAATGGCATCTGATTATTTAACACTACCTGTTACTGTTTCACAGCCTGGAGTTTATACGATTTCGGCTACTACCACTAATGGCTATTATTTTGGATCAAGCGGAACTTTTCCAACAGCAGGAACCTATACCTTAAATTTACCTGGCACCGGTACCCCAAATAATGGTTATGTTGCACCAGATCCCGGAGATGAAGTGAATATTGTATTGAATGGTAAAACCAGTTCTTGTGTTCCAAATATTTTTGTTAGTAAGGCAGATGTTGACTATGTTATAAATTGTGGCGTTATAAATACGGAAGGTAATTATTATCTCGGTATTCCTCTCACAGTCTCGAATAAATTAACTGTTAGTGTAAATCCTATTTCTGTGGGCTTTTGGAGTATGAATACAAATACTGTAAATGGATACTCTTTCAGCGGAACAGGAAATTTTACGGATTTAACACCTAACCAGACGGTTGAGTTATTAGGAACGGGAACACCTATTGCATCTGGCCTAAATAGTTTTAATCTTATCTCTAATGCAACAACTACGGCAACGGGGTCTTGTTCGGGGATTTCAGTTACTGTTGCACCGGTTGCATATACAATTAATTGTGTGGGAGCAACGCAAAATGGCTCCTATATGCAAGATGTTGCTTTAACTGCCAGTAATACAATAACCTTGCCTATTAATGTAATGGCAACAGGTCAAACCACAATTACAACGACTACCGCTAGCGGAATAACATTTAGTTCTGGATTAATAAATTTATCGACTTTAGGAGCACAAAATGTAACTTTAATAGGTTCAGGAACACCCAATGCTTCCGGAACAGCTGCATTAACCGTTACTGGAAGCCCTGGTGCAGCGGCAACCTGTTCATTGAATGTAACTATTGCAGCTCAACCCGTTACTTATACGACAAATTGTACCGGAATTACAACAAGTGGTAGTTATGCTCCAGGAATAGCAATGGTAGCCAGCAATACAATGACTGTTCCGGTAACCGTTACTTATGTAGGAAACTATAGTATTACAACAAATATTATTAACGGTGTTAGTTTCTCAGGTACAGGAACATTTGCGACAACAGGAGCGCAAAACGTCGTGCTTATTGCCAGCGGTACACCAACTTCAGGAGGAACATTCTCCTATGCAATTACAGCAAATAGCACAAATGGATCTATAGCTTGTAATAAAAGCGTAACGTATGTATTCCGAACAATGAAAGTTTTAGGACTTGGAGACGGAATGTATCAACCGGGAACCGCCGGTACAGGTGATGCTTCTAGAGCTATATTGGCGGCAACGGCAAATTTTGGACCAACAGGGACTGTTCAAGTTCAGGCAATAACAATTATTAATGGCGGAACAAATCAAGGAACTACCTTAAAAAACTTAATTAATACAAATAGCATTGATATAATAGTAATTGGGTATAATTTTATTCCAAATGCGTCATCAATAACAATTTTAGATGATTTTGTCAAAAACAAAAAAGGAGTTTTAATTCATTCTCAGGAAAATGATGCAACTAGTACTGCAAATTTAATTAATACAATTTGTGGTTCGTCAACAGCAGTTGCCAGCGGAACAGGAACAACTTATACAAATCCTATTTTAAGTGTTTCTGATCCTCTTTTAGAGGGGCCTTTTGGAATTATTCAAGGGTTTAGTTTAGGTAGTGATGTAAACAACTCTTATTATGTTACTGGTCTGCCAGCTAATGTAACAAGTTTATCAACCCAGAATGCTAATGCAACGAGAATTTTCGCATTTAAACACAATACTTTAGGATATATGTATGTTGGAGATTCAGGATGGACTGCCGGACAAGTTACCAATACTTCTACTACCACATGGCCAGCAAAATTTTCATCAACTGGAGTTCCTCAGCCAAAAGCGTATAATTCTGGAATTACAGTTTATAATAGTATTATGTATGCTAATGCAATGGCGTGGGCTATTCAATACGTGCAAGCAAATATTAATACTGCTTATGTTATTCCTTAGAACATTGAAATCTATTAAACACCTCTTTTATAAAGTAGAAATGAGGTGTTTAAAACAACTTTAATCGATCATTTTAAATAAAAAAGATATGATAAAAATGAACGTAAAATATAGTCTTATATCAATACTTTTTATTGGTAATCTTGCAGCGCAAACAATAAATATTGGCGAATTGTCAGTTGCGCCCAATACACAACTTTCAACTCTTTTTGATTTTGATAATAAACCAAATGGAGATGTTTTAAATGACGGGAATTTTTATGTTTATGCCAATTTCAAAAATGACGGATTAGTTACTTTTACTGATTTGGGTAATGGAAAAACTTTTTTTTTAGGAAATAAAACACAATTGATTGAAGGTTCTCAAATTTCTCATTTTCAAAATATTGAATTCAATAATACATCGTCATTGATGCCTTTTCATTTAAGTACCGTGATCAGTGTCAATAATTTGGCAGAGTACAAGTTTGGAGTAATAGATGCGGACAGTTATGATGGCAAAATGATTTTTGAAGAAAAAGCTTTTCATTCAGATGCAAGTAATTTGAGCTTTGTTGATGGAGAAGTTGAAAATATTGGAAACTTAAATTTTGAATTTCCTGTGGGAGATAATCTTTATTTCAGACCCTCATATCATGATAAAGCAGCAAATACAACCAATGTTTATACAACTCAGTATTTTTTGGATAGTACAGGAGTTCTTCACCCTTATACCAGTAAGGAAGACACAATTTTATCTATTGATGAGGTCGAATATTGGAACATAACCCAAGATCAGGGAAGTGAAAAAATTGTCTTAACACTAACTTTAGATACCAATACAACGCCTCTAGCTTTTTTCTTTCAAGAGAACTCTTTAACTGAATTAGCAATCGTACGTTGGGACACTTCCACATCAAAATGGATTAATGAAAAAGGTGTCACTACAGATCTTCTTGCTGGAGCAAATTATTCAAAAATGGTTACAACCCAAGTAAGTGGCTACGGAATTTTTACGATAGCGATAGTTAAAAAAACAAATATTACCCCTGATAGTGATGTAGTTATTTACAATGCAATATCGCCTAATGGAGATGGTATAAACGACAAGTTTGTGATAAAGGGAATAGACAAATATCCTGATAATAGAGTTGAAATTTATAATCGTTGGGGAGTAAAAGTATTTGATGCAGATTCTTATAACGAAAATGATAATATGTTTAAAGGATATTCAGACGGACGAACTACAGTTGATAGAAGCGTTGGCCTTCCGGCTGGAACTTATTTTTATATTTTGAAGTATAAAAAAGGAAATGAGACCATCAATAAAACGGGGTATTTATATATCAGTAATGACAAGTGATTTGAAAAAAAATTAAAAGACAACTACTTAAATCTTCTTTTTTAAAGCTAAAAGATTTATAAAAGTGTATAACATTCTTCTATTGTTTTTGTTTATGCAGGCTTAAAGCCTTTTAGCTATAAGATATTTGGATTGTATTGAAGTCACTTTAGAATTTTATTTTTTCTCAAGTTTAAGCAAAAAAAAGCAGTAATAAATAAAGAACATTCTAATGATAACAAAAATATTTTCGTTCGTTTTGATGTTTACGGCTATTGAATGTTACGCGCAGCAGGACGCTCAATATACGCAATACATGTATAATACTATAAACGTAAATCCTGCCTACGCCGGTTCTCGGGGAGCTTTAAGTGTTTTTGGATTATACCGTACCCAGTGGGTTGGCTTGGATGGAGCACCGGAAACAAGCAGTTTTTCGGTCAATACACCTATCAACAATAGCAATCTGGGAGTAGGTGTTTCATTAGTCAATGATAAAATTGGTCCAACCAATGAGAACAATCTCTCCGTAGATCTCTCCTATACCGTTCAGACTTCTGCCGATTTTAAGCTCTCTTTCGGGATCAAAGGAACGGCAAATTTATTCAATCTTGATATTAACAAATTGAATCCGGAAATTGCGGGAGATCCACAGTTTCAGGATCTCGACAATAAATTTTCTCCAAATGTTGGAGCCGGGGTTTACTGGCATTCTGATAAAGCTTATATTGGTTTTTCAATCCCAAATTTTATTGAAACAAATCGTTATGATGATAATGATGTAGCTATCTACAAAGATAAAATCAATTATTATCTGATGGCTGGATATGTTTTTGATCTTGATAAATACCAATATATAAAATTCAAACCTGCTGTACTTGCCAAAATGGTAGAAGGCGCACCCCTTCAGGTAGATGTATCAGCCAATTTTATGTTTTACGACAAGTTTATGGTGGGGGTCGCTTACAGATGGAGTGCTTCAGTGAGTGCCATGGTAGGATTTCAGATCACAGACGGACTTTATTTAGGTTATGGTTATGACCGCGAGACTACAAACTTAAATAATTACAATTCAGGATCGCATGAGATATTCCTGCGTTATGAATTCTTCAAAAATAATGGTAAAATTACCACTCCGCGTTTCTTCTAAAAAACAATGATTATGAAAAATTATATACTCTTTTGTTCTATAATTGTAAGCTTTTTTTCATTTGATAGTTATTCTCAAAAAGCAAAAATAAATTCTGCCGATAAACAATACGATAACTATGCTTATATAGATGCAATTAAAACCTATGAACGCGTAGCCGAAAAAGGATACAAATCTGAGGATATGTTGAAGAAACTCGGCAACTCCTATTATTTCAATTCTGATTTCGATGGTGCTGTAAAATGGTATGGCGAATTGTTTGCGATGAGCACAAACGTTGAGCCTGAATATTATTACAGATATGCTCAGTCTCTAAAATCAACTGGTCAAACTGCTAAGGCAAATAAAATTCTGGATGAGTTTAGCAACAAATACAAAAACGACGGCAGAGGAAAACTTTTTAAGGAGAATGCCAATTATCTCGATAAGATCAAAGAAAATTCAGGACGCTATAAAATTGAAGATGCAGGTATTAACAGTAAATACTCAGACTACAGTTCTTTTGTTTACGACAATAAAGTATACTTTGCCTCAGCCAGAGATACAGGTAACTTCTCTCAGCGCAAACACAAATGGACAGGAGAATATTTTACCAATCTTTATGTTGCCGATGTTGATCCAACAACCGGAGGAAGTATTAAAGTAAACAAGTTTAAAACCACCATCAATACCAAATTTCATGAAACATCTCCAGCTTTTACCAAAGATGGCAAAACGGTATATTTTACAAGAAACAATTACGTAAACGGCAAAAAAGGAAAAGATGAGAACAAAATTACTTTAACAAAAGTATACAAAGCTACTCTTGAAAATGATAAATGGGGTAATGTAACAGAACTTCCTTTTGACAGTGACAATTACAGCACGGCTCATCCGGCGTTGAGTCCTGATGAAAAAACCTTGTATTTTGCTTCTGATATGCCCGGAACGGTAGGACAATCGGATATTTATAAAGTGAGTATCAATAGCACTGGAGGATACGGCATACCTGTGAATCTGGGAAAAACAATAAATACCGAAGGCAAAGAAACATTTCCGTATATAACGAGTGAAAACGAAATCTATTTTGCCTCTGACGGCCATTCCGGATTGGGAGGTTTGGATGTTTTTGTGGGTAAAATTGAAGATAACGGAACTATAAGCGACATTCAGAATGTTGGAGATGATATCAATTCTCCAAAAGATGATTTTGCTTATAGCATAGATCCCGTTTCACGAAGAGGTTATTTTAGTTCCAATAAAGAAGGCGGACAGGGTTCTGATGATATTTATAAATTTCTGGAAACCCGAAGACTTAAATGCCTTCAGGAGTTCAACGGAATCATTACCGACTCTGAAACAAATGCTATTTTGCCAGGAACAAAAGTCATTTTATATGACAGTCAGGGTGTAATGAAAAACAACACCATTTCAGATTTAAATGGTTCGTACAGTTTTTCGGTTGAATGTGGAAAAACTTATAATGTAAGAGCTGAAAAAGAAGAGTACACCACCAAAGAAGTTATTGTAAACATTGGAAAAGTATCAGGAAAAACAAGTCTGCCAATTGCCTTGGATAAAGCTATCTGTAAGGTAACCATTGGTGATGATCTAGGAAAATGTTTTGGTATCAAAATGATTTACTTCGATTTGGACAAATCAAATATCAAAACTGAAACGGCTTTGGATTTAGAAAAAGTATTAGATGTATTGAATAACAATCTAAACATGAAACTTGATATCCGCTCGCATACAGATAGCAGAGCAACATACCAATACAATGAAGCTTTATCAGAGAGAAGAGCGAAATCGACCATAAAATGGCTTGTTAAAAAAGGGATAGATCCAAACAGATTGACCGGAAAAGGTTATGGAGAAACCCAGCTTGTAAATGGTTGTTCTGATGGTGTGAAATGTACGGAAGAACAACACCAAATGAACAGACGTAGCGAATTTATTATTACCTTTTTTTAATTCGTAAACTTATCAATGCGAAATGTCGTTGCTATGCGATGTCCATTATTGCAGTCAGTATATTTTAAGGTTAGGTTTAGAAGCTATCGGGATGTTGTTTAAGATTATGAAAATGCAAGGATTTCATGTTGATCATGCTACTATTGGCGCTGGGGTGATAAGTTTGCATCTTTCATTGAGACGGAGTTGAAAAAGGGAAATCAAATTGCAAAATTAAGTAACATGAAGTTATATGTATAATCTTCTGCATATTCTTTTCTTTATTTGTTTGGGTTGAAGATGATCAAAAAGATTTCCATTGGAATAAATATTGACAACATTTTTGATACAAAATGGAAGGAAACGCAATTTTAACAGAAACCAGTTTAGCCAGTGAAACTGATCGTGTTGAGGAAATTCATTTCACTGCAGGACCCATTTAATGCCAGGCTGATTTTGAAATACAGTTGGAAAAGGTAAAACAAGGCCTTGATTTCAATGTAATAGGTAAAATTGAATTTTATAAGAATGCAGAATAGGATATAAAATAAAAATTTTAAATAGTATCCGCTGTCTGTATTAGGGGCAGCGTTACGGTGAACTCAGCTCCATTATCCTTTTCCCCCATTGCCGTGATGGTGCACCCGTGCCTTGTTGCTATTTTTCGGCAGAGTGCAAGGCCCAAGCCATTTCCTTCATACCTGTCTTTGGAATTTAATCTTTCAAAGGCAATAAAAATCCTTTCGGCAAAAGCACTATCAAGCCCGATGCCGTTATCTTTGATGATAATTTTTACAGCTTCCCTATCATCAAGAGCAGTCGTCTCGCAGGTAATAATAACCCTTGGAGGCTGGTCTGCTTTGGAGAATTTAAGTGCATTTTGCAGCAGGTTGTAAAAAAGCTGGGTGATCAGAATGGGAGCACCTTCTATCTGGGGAAGATCACACGTATTGAGTATCGCACCCTTCTCTTTTATAATGAGTTCCAGATCGGTTTTTATATTCTCAATAACTTCACTCAGGTCAATGCTTTCAATTGGCTGCTGGGTTCTATCGATAGTGGAATAGCTTAAAATCCCCTCGATGATATTGTTCATCCTTGAGGTGGACTGATCTATTTTGCTGAGATATTTTTGGCAGTTTTCATTAAAATTGGTGTCTTTTTCATTTTGCAGCAGGGTATTGAAAATTTTAATCTTTCTCAATGGTTCTCTCAGGTCATGGCTCACTACACTGGCAAAATGCAGCAGGTCGTCATTGGATCTTCTGAGTTCTTCGGTGCTGTAGGCTACCTGTTTCTTGAGTTCTTCTTCAAATTTTCTCTGATCGCTTATATCCTGGATAATCCCAATAATAGTAGTGGGCGTACCGTTTTCATCTTTGATTATCTTTCCATTGATCTTGGTCCATTTTACAGATTGGTCCTCATTTATAATTCGGGCCTCATAACTTATTTTTCCGGTTTTCGCGGCCAGCTGATGTGCTTTCTCGCGTACTTCAAGATCCTCAGGATGCAGTTTTGCAATTAATTCTTCATTAGGAGTATCCGATTCAATAGACCATATAGTGTTGAAATTCCCGCAGGTTTTTATTTTTTTTGTCTCCAGATCTATTTCATAGGTTCCCATCTCCGATGATTCAATGGCAATTCTGAGCCTTTCTTCCGCGCTTTGGGTCTGCAGTTTTGCCAAATGCAGGTCAGTCACATCCGCTCCTGTATTCATGACCCCGTAAATATTGCCTTGCTCATCTTTAAGGGGAATAAAACTATAGTTGAAATAATGTGTTTTGAGTACCCCATCGATAAGAAGGTCTACTTTTTTATCTTTGGCATCAAAGGGTATGCCGGTTCTAAGGGCAGTGAGGGCCTGGTCAAAAAAAGGCTGATTTTTTATCTCTGGAAGTACTTCAGTATAATTTTTCCCTAATACCTCATCGCCTTTACCCCATGTCTTGATCATGGCGGTATTGGCCAGTTCTATTTTAAGCTGATCTCCTGTGTAAACTGCAATAGGCAATGGGGTATTGTCCACTATATCTTTTAAGAGGGTCATATTTTGGTACATGGCGGGTTTTTTGTTTTTGGTCTGGCTAAAATATATTTTTTAAAATTGATAGCCGTTACATTACTTTGGCAAAGAGTTTTATAATTACAATATAAATATATAAAAGCAAGAGTATTAAAAAAAACGACAGCCGAAGTTTTTCACGCGTGCCTGTTTAAATTTTGGCAGCTGTTTTGAGCTCGATGCAAACAAGTCCCAGGATAATGGCTGTTTCCCCTAAAAAGTAAGCCAGACCCAAATAGGTGATCTGCTTGTAATGCACAATTAAAAGCAGCAGGGTCAGCAAACAGTAGAGCGCGTTGGCGGCACCCATGATTCTGATAAAAACGCTCCATTTTTCTTTTAGCAGTAAAAAGCAGGCGGCCGAATAAAATAAAAGACAGAGAGCTGCCACCAAAAGAAGGTTCAGGGCTGTTTTTGGCATGCCGATACAGCGGTTGAAATTTTGCAGGATGACCAATAATAACACAGCGGTAAGCAGCGCTCCAAGACTGTCAATTAAAACAGCTTCTTAGGGTTTTTGGCTAATTGATGTATCAGTTTTTTGGCAGCTTTATTCATTTTCCTTGCAGGGTTCTCTATGCCGTTTTTTTTTGGAATTTCTAAAAAGAAATTAATTGCACAATACCCTTTTGTTTATTCTGAGCAGGCCTTTTACAGTGATAGCGCTATGGTTTGTAGCTGAATTCAGAACCACTAACCCTCATAATCCATCAGGATCAGGGCCTCTAATATTGTTGCATGGTTTTCACTTTGTGCAGAAATATTTTCAGTAAATGTTTTAAAGATATTATAGCCCGGGTTTACCAGTGCAATGAGCTCTTCTAAAGTGAAGTTCCTGCCGTAACTTTCGGCAAGTTTATGAAGTCTTTTGTCGAAAAAAACGGATGGTACTTCCAAGATATAATAGTTTTTAAATTAAAGATAAGAAGATTTTTTTATTGTATAGATCATTTTTAAGTAGTTTCACGAGCGCTACAATCACAATTTTACATGCCTATCATTGAGCAGTCAATTAACGGGTAACTGCCCGTGTAAAGCATTGAATTTAAGATTAATAATAAACAGTGACTATTGATTTTTAAATTCGTGTGTTTTTTCTTAATTTTTCTTAATTTTTTTTATATTTGCATTATCATTAATTATTGCGCGGATATAATATGATCATTTATCAATTTGTAAAAGCTTGTATTCTAATATAAAATTTGCAGATTCTTAGATTCTTGTCTTATGTTTATGGAATCGAAAATACGTTTAGTTATGGCTGCAGTAAATCAAAATTCCCACAGATACATCTATATAGCTGATGACGATGAAGATGACAGAGCACTTTTTACAGATGCAATTCTTGAAGTAGACCCTTTTATCGTTTTAAAGGAGGCTCAGGACGGCATGCAGCTAATGGATATGCTTGATACTTTATCCGATCCGCTGCCTGATGTTATTTTCCTGGATATCAATATGCCCAAAAAAGGCGGCTTTGATTGTCTTGAGCAAATACGAAAACAGGATGGAGCTATAAAGGATGTAAAAGTTATAATACTTTCCACCAGCAGTGATCCGGAAGATATTGAAAAGGCATTGGAGCTTGGTGCAACTTTTTATGCTGTGAAACCCAACAGGTTTGACACCCTGAAAATATTTCTGGAAGATGTATTAAAAATGAACTGGAAGATCTCGAAAAACAAAAAAAAATTTCGATTGATTTAATAAAGTGATAGTAAATCTAATAAAGCTTCTAACCTAAATTAGGTAGCAATTGATTTTACTGAGCTTATAGTTTTGTAAAATCACTCCTGCGAAGATTTTGGCACAAAACTGAGAGCAATAATATTTAAGACTTTTTTTAGTTAATAAATTTTTGAGCATAAACTCGTCAGTACTGCATCTTGAAGCTGTGCAATTTTTGATGGGTGACTAAATACGGATTCAAAAACAAAAGATTTATTATTCTTAACCATTAGATGTCTAATATAAGAAGAAATAAACGAACCTTCATAAGTATGTTTAGAATCTGAATAATCTACAATGCAATTTTCAATTAATGCAATATTGATATTATAATTATCAGAAGTAGCTTTTTCTATAAATGAGATTGAGTCCGGGAGGCAACTAAAGAAGGGGAATTTGTTTACACACAGGAAGGGTTTATTCATCACAATGAACCAACTTTAAGAAAATTTTATTGAATAGAAATAATTTGGTTAATATAGTTAGAAAGTAAAATGGTTTTAGACCTATCAAGTCAACGGCATGGGATTTCAAAACGTTAATATTTGTAAAGAAAAACTATCAGACAGCTTAAAAAAGACATAAAAACGAGCTATTTCATTTAGAAACAGGTAGAATTTTGCATATTTTTTTTGTGCTTCCTTTTGATTTGAATAGTAGTACTACGGTAACCGTGTCAATACTGAATTTCTAGCACTTAAAGACACTATGTGCCTATGAATTGCTCCTTCAGTGGGTCAAGTTTTCATCATTTTCACACTGCAGTACACTAGGCTGTAACTGTGAGTCTGTCAGACTACAATTCCCCAGCCGTGACATTCACATTTTTTGAGGCTTTATCTTCTGCCTCTAAATCCGCCACCACCTCTAAAATTACCACCGCCTAAACGATTTCCTTCTCTTTGAAAATTACGGGTTTGTGATTCTCCGCGATCTCTCGAGAATTCCGAGCGATCAAGATCATTTGTAATATCAGTACGACCAGCTTCTCCCAGCGGTTTATCTCGTTGTCCAAGAGTTTGATTGGCTTTAGGGAAATTATCATGCTGCATTCCATCACCTACAAGGGTTGAACCTCTCAAGTTTTGCTCCGGTTTATGCAAATTATCACGTTTGATTCCCTCACCGGCACGTGCTGCTCCGCCAAGGTTCTGGTTGGGTTTATTGCGCTCAGGGAGTGAACCTGTTTTTTTTGTCGAACCAAGTTTACCGGCTTGTGTCCATCCTCCGTTGCCATTGTTATAGTGACTCCAGTTTCCGTTGGCATCTTTTTTATAAACATGTCCATCGTGTCCGGCATATACATTATTGTTGGTATGAATGGTTGTTCCTCCTCCTCTATGATGCGTAATTACGCCTTTTTGACCTCCCGAAGTTTCGTAACCAATTGCTGTACCGCGTCTTGTAGTAACATGTCCCAACTGTACCCACTGACGGCCATTTGTAGCTGCCGAGTGTCCCCATTGTGCATACGCATTATGCCCCTGATTGGTTCTGGTGTAATTTCCTGTCCAGGGATTATAAGAACTAGCTGCTGTACGTCCTCCGTACCAGCCCTGTACACTTGCAGAACGTCCGTATCGTCCTGTTGCGGGATTATACCAGGCTGATGTGCCTGCAGCTCCGTAAGGTCCGTAAACCCTTCTTCCGGCCGCCCAGCCGCCCGTCCATGGATTATAGACTGCTCCGCCTCCGTATGTATAAGGCCAAGGACGGTAAATTGGGTATAAACCTCCGTAATATACATATGGCGGATAGTAGAATCCTGTACCGTAAGTCAATATAGCCCCTACAGTGGCACCAATAATAAAGGCACCAAAATAACCGGCTGTTGTACTGCTTGATACGGTTGTATCGGTTGTTGTCTGCGTAACGTAGGTTACATTGTATACAGGGGAACTTGGCGGAATGGTGTAGATTTCTTTAGGTACAGAATCGGCCGTTTTCCACGGCCCGTTAGGGCTCGTCGACATGAACCAAACTGCCTGAAAACACAAATAATACAAATCGCCTACTTTTATTACCTTGTCCTGAGTGTTGCTTGCATATTGCATTTTGGTTCCTTCGATAGGCTTAAATTGAGGTGTTCCGTCGTAGGTAACTTTCGCTTTAGCTTCGGCATCAGTTTTGTTTATAATGGCTGTTGTAGGAACCTGAGCCAACATGACAGCATCTCTGGCTTCCTGAGTTCCCGGTACGGAGGCTAATACATTGGCTCTTGGGGAATCTTTGGGGATTTTGGCAAAATCAGCCGGCAGATTGTTTCCGGCGTATGTCCACGGTCCTGTTAATGCTGCAGATTTAAACCATCTTCCGGATAACAATACATAATATTGACCATCGCCTTCACTGGCAAAAATATCATTTTCGGTATTGTCGATGTATAAGAGTTTCGTTCCTTCTATTTTAATAAATTTCGGGGTTCCATTGATCGCAATTAATTCAGCAGGTTTGTTACTATAGAAAACTTGTGGAGCGGTACCTCCTGACGGCGGCGGAATCACTTTTTTTACATCATCAAAATTTTGACCTGATGGAAGATTGCTCAAACCAGCAGGCAGTTTGGTGGTTTTGACCCATTTCCCGTCTAGTGTTTTTGAAGTAACCCAGATATTGTCAGCCAGCAAATAGTAGTCTTTTGTGGTTTTATCAAAAAACAAATCCCAGTTGGTATTGACTATATATTGAATATCTGTTTTTTCTACGGGCACTAAAACGGGTTCTCCCTGCACAATAAGCAAAACTGCCGGATTTGTACTGTAGAAAATCGCAGGCGGATCGTTTTTGCCGGCAATTCCTTTAGAAGGACTTTTGGTTTGGTTTAAATCTGCGAGAATACGATCCACCGAAATAGGATCGCCCCCTTTAGGCAGTGTTTCCTTAAAAAGCTTTTCCATTTCAGGAACTTTTTTTTCGTCGAGGGCAGGAAATCGGACATCGGTTACCTGAACATTTTTAAAAAATACGTTTCGGTTATCTTTGTCTATTAATGTCTCCGCTTTTAAGGAGGCTACACCCAAGACTTCTTTACCGTCTTTTGGAGTCAGTGAAAAGGCCAGTCTTGCCGTAATTTCTTTATAATCTTTCCAATCATCAACCTGGGGCTGATAATAAACCAGTTTTGCACCATTATTTGATGCTTCGCGTGGCCAGCCATCATCGGTAATTGAATCAGAAGCAGTGGATTGAACTGTCTCTGAAGCCGTTTGATCCTGCTTTTTATCTTTCTTGCATGAAAAGAAAATTGAACTAAAGCAAAGTAAAATTATTAAAAAAGCCTTTTTCATAAATTTAAAAATTAGATTATTATTTATTGAAAAATTTATAATTAAAAAAAAATATTTGACGCCCTGCGTCATTTTACCGCAGCCAATTGCTCCCAAAAACAATATAATAAGCCCAGTCTTCATTACCTTTTGCAACGTCAACCCCCATACGAAGTTTGAATTTTCTGGCTAGCAGATATCTAAAACCTGTTCCGTAACTGTAAACGATCGGTTTTGCAAAAGCATTGTCCCAATCGTTAAACGCGCTTGCAACCCCGCCATAGCCCATGAGGCTCCATCTTCTGTACAAATCCCATCTTAATTCACCTTCGGTTACGATACTGGCTTTTCCCTGATATCTGGCAGCAGGAATTCCTCTTAAATTTATTCCGGGCCGAAGATAAAAAGGCGGACTTCCAAATGCCTGTTCTCCCTCGATTCTGAGCCCGCCAATTAATTTTTTAGTTAGGGGATAATATCCGATTGCTGACAGGTTTAAACGCCAAGCCTGATAGTCGCTCCCGATCGCTTTATCTGACCAGAAAAAATCTGACTGCAGCCGTATTCCCTTATCGGGAGTAAAGATATTATCACGTCCGTCAAACTGAATCGCTGCTCCTAACTGACTCACGACACTCTTGACATCTGTTAGTTTTGCAAAGGAGGGAAGGTCGTTTAAATCGGGGAAATTAATTTTAGAATCTAATAAAAAATATTGGGGACCGGCACTCCATTTTGCGTTTCGAAACTGCTTCATGACCCGCGTGTAAAACACAAAGGATTTAAAATTAAGGTCTATTTTTTGGTCTTTCCCACTGGATGAATTTTCATAAAATGACATGTTTACATCTCCATAACCAGCTCCCACGCGGTACATTATTCTTGGTTTCACAAAACTTCCTGCCCGAAATGCACCTGCAACCCAGCTCTTATTACCTGTATACATTCCCATCGCTCCGGTAATATCAGGATCTATAAATCTTTTCTTTCCGTTTTCATCAATAACCGGATCGTGTTTTTTAAGAAAAATAGGTACCACCGCGCCGCCAATGCCTCCCAGGGCGGGCTCGGTTATGATAGTAGGAACCACAATAAAACCATGCGCGTAAATAATATAATCGCTCAAATCTATTGCACCGTCTATGGAATCTCTTAAACTAATATGTTTTTTTTGTCCCATCACTGCAGTGAATGATACGATAAAGAAAAGATTTGCGAGAATTATTTTCTGCAACAGTTTCGTGTTTTTCATAATAGCATCTGAATATTTATTTCTTATTTAAACTAATTTAGATTGTATTGCATTGAGCAAAAAACATTCACTCTTTAAAAAAGCAGCTGTATTTTAGGCTTACTACCTATTTTTTCTCGAAACTGAAAACATGTGCGAGGGTTAAGAAAAATGTATTTCCCTGAAATCTATTTACAGCTTCCACCTCAGCAATCCAGCGAAACCCGGCTGAGGTACTGCATCCAATATGAAAATAATTTATCTCAGCCCCTATACCGCCAACACGATCTTTATTGGTTTCAATAGCGCCCAATACCGGCACAGGGATTTGATCGTTCGTCACTTTATATTGCAGATAATATATCAATCCCGCGTTTAATATTCCCTTGGGGGCAGTTTTCTCAGCATCCATCATATAAAATGTTTTTCCCAGGCCTCCTTCAATACTTAAAAGGTCTCCCACTTTAATATCAGTATCTTTCTTTTTTCCATTTATCTCATAAGAGGCCAAAGCCGAGAAATGAAATGTTTTTTTGTCATTAAAAAATAAAGTCGTTCCGGCGGAAAACTCGTTCATAAACATTCCTAAACCACTATTATCTGAAGCTCCCATTTCAAATTTACCTGTTGGCAAATAGATTTGATAGCTAAAAACAAAATCGGCCCTTTTATTGTGCCAACCTAATTGTAATGGCTGAATGTATGTATCTGTAAAAGCCAAAGAATTATGAACATCTGTACTGTTTCCCTGAATGGTATTTGCTGCAAAAGCAAGTAAAATAGTGGCCCCGTAATTAGCCCCTAAAATTTTAAAATCACTAACATAAGATGCTCCTGCACCTGTAATACTCATGGTTAAATCAGGATTTGCAATGGATTTATCTCCGTCTGGGTTTCTCAATGAAGATGCACTGTAAAAATACCCCGGTACGTAAACACTTAGGGTATTGGCAGGAGTTTGAGTCCCAGACTGTAATCCCATTGCACCGAGGATATGGCCTCCTTTGAGCTGCGCTTGTGAAAAGAAGGAAACCAGCAACAGCAGTACCATACTGCCTAATTTTATTTTTATTCTATTAAATTTGATTATCATAATGTCTATTTTTAGGTAAGATATTATACTTTTTTTTGGTATCATTTTGTGCCGAAATCGTACCTTTTCTTTTTAGGTTTAGCGGCATTGGGTCTAATTTTTTTTAAATACTGGGAAGGAGATTTTCCTGTGTGTTTCACAAATGACCTAAAACAGGTTGTTCTGGATTTGAAGCCGGAAGCGAAGGTCATTTCTTCTAATGGAAAATCTTTCCATTTGGGCTCATTAACCATTTCGGTAAAATATTCAATCCTTTTTAAATTGATGTAATCCTGAAAATGAAGATTAAATTCACTATTGATAAAATTAGAAAGCTGATGAGTTGATATGCCAGTTTCTTCGGATAGATCACGAATTACAAAATCCTTTTTCAGAAAGAGCTTTTTTACAGAGAAAGCAATATCGAGTTTTGCCGAAATTTCCTGTTTCTTTTCAATTTTTAATTCTTTATCTATGAGGAATGAATTTTTTATTTCTCTGTCTTTTGGAACTGCCTCTAGTTGTGCAGTTAATGCAGCACCGTCCATCGCAGGGCTATTATGGTTCTGGTTGTTAAAAATTTGCGGATTAAAATAAAGCCAGATGCCTGTAAAAATAAGAACTGATGAGATCAAAATACAGCATAAATTGTCATCCGCTGCCGTTCCGTTGCCCAATAGGAGGTGACGCGTGAATAGTATAGAGAACAAAACCAGCAGTATTAAATTATATATTCTAATCCAATTCATTACCTCTTTGTTATAATAATGATTTCCTTTTATATCTTTTGTGTCATAATGTAAAATCATAATGGTCTGACAAAATGCATACGTGAGCCATAAGGTCACACTTAATAGGGAGTAGGGACTGTTTCCTATAAGGGCGATATAACCCATTAAGAGATTGCTACTGTTATACCCTGTCCATAATAAAATTGTCATGCTCAAATAGATAAGAAATGGAAGAAAATGTATCCACTCATACTTTTTAAATTCCATTTCTGAGAATAAAATACTGCGTAGATATAGAAAAGCGCTCGGAGCTGCTAAAAAAATAAATGATTTTGTAATTATGAAGATGTGCGGAAAATCCTTAAAGGTATTGGCAGACATATAAAAATTATAAATGCTTACCACAGCAAGGCTACAGAGAAATAGTCCAAAGAAAAATTTTTCTGCATGTTTATTTTTTGAAAACAGAACCATAATAGCCGTTGCAAAGCCAATTATTGCTGCTATAAAAAAGAAAAGCGATAGAACTAAATCAATCATATCGTGTAAGCTTAATTATTTTTTTGTTTTCTTCCAATGGAATTCATTAATAACCCATTTCAACAGCGCTGTGCTTCTCCCCAAAAGGCAAGCATAGCCCATAACTAATTTTTAAACTTATTTTTTTGCCAAACCAGGAGGGAAGCCTGCCAGTATTTTTTTGATAGAACTTGTAATAAATTCTTCAGGATTGTCAGGCTTGCTGTCAATTTGAGCATTTCCGATCCCTTGCCAGACCAATTTTTGAGTTTTAGTAGATACAATGTCAATTATAAGAGAACCGTCAACATAATCGTAAGAATTAAAGGTTGTAGTTCCACCGCCCATCATTGCGCCTCCGCCCCAATATCCGTATGGACGATACATTCCTCCATAACCATAAAAATTAGAATTGGCTGTAACTTCCGTTTTATTTTTTAAAATTGTTACTGCATTTACCTTTAAATCTGGGTTGCTGGGAGTCTCTACAAAACCTTTGCTAAGCATTTCAGCACGTATTGCTTTTGTAATACGATCGGCGTTTAACTGGTTTATTTTCCCTTCCTGCGCTTTCAGGTCGTAAAATGCAAACGTTTTGTATTCGCTGAAATTAGTTGCGTGATCGTAATCAGCAGTTACTTTTACAGATGGAGAACAGCTGTAATAGAAAGCTGCTACTAATAAAGGAATTATTCGAAGTGTTGTGTTTTTGATATTCATCTTTATGGAATTTAAAAATTATTGATTTAATATTATTTTTATTAATAGATTTAGACTTCTGTTGAAATTGGCAATCTTCCCTCTTTTATTGCTTCTAACATTCTATTATAATCAGAATCATTTTGACTGGCATACGAAATAGAAAATCTCGAAATTGCATTAGCAAATTCATTACTTTTCCCAATGTATCCCGATAACACTGATGGATCTCCTGTACGAGCATGTGCTCTTGCAAGTGCCCATCCGCAGGCTTTTGCATAATCTGCCATGTTTTTGGCCTTCATAATTTCAAGAACAGGTTTTACTTTGGCATCGCGAAGCTGGCGGATGTAAAAAAACTTATTATTATCATCGTTTGTCCATCCTAAAAACATATCTGACGCCGATTGCATTAATTTCTGTCCTCTCACAATTCGTTCTCCCTGATGACTGTATTTTCCTTTGGCTTTTACATTAGGTTCTATCACACTTTGTCTTGCTTCTTTAAACTGTAAAAAAATTGGTTCTCCTGTAGCCGACATTAATAAACTAATGCCGCAAAGTGTTCCTACGCTTCCTACGCCTACTACTTTTATAGCCAGATCATGTAATGTATAGCGGCTTAAAAGCACTTTTTTTTCGTCTGACAAAGTTTCCAAATAACGATTATGAATCACTTCAGCATCTTTTAAAATTCGTTTTCCTTCTTCTCCTGTCGGATGAAAGATCAAAGGCGGATCATCTTTTATTCTCGCTCGGGAACCTTCCTGATAAGTCATTTTTGCAAACTCCTTTTCGTGTGCAGTATATTCTGCCGCTTTTTTTATCCGCTTTTGCTGAAACGATTTTATCTCTTCGTCTTCACCTCTTTCAATCAATTCAGCAAGATCAATATCAGCATACCAAATCTGCAATGCCGATAATTTACTGTATTCCAACATATGTCTTTTGTAACTGTCTGCGACATTCCATGCAAATTCTTTACAAACTTTATTAGTGAATTTTCTCCACCTTCCGGCAATTACAAAACTGGCAGCAAGTCTTTTTACATCCCATTCCCAAGGTCCGGGAAATGTTTCATCAAAATCGTTAATATCAAAAACCAACTTACGTTCCGGAGTTGCAAATCCTCCAAAATTCATTAAATGGCAATCTCCACAAAGCTGAAGATCAATTCCTGTATTAGGAGTTTGAGCTAAATCGGCAGCCATAATTGAAGCAGCTCCTCTATAAAATGCAAATGGAGATTCCATCATTCGGCTGTATCGAATAGGCAATAAATTTTCGATTCTTCCAATACTTGTTTTAATCAAAATTTCAACTGGATCTTCACGATTTTCACTTGGATTCCATTCTTGATGAGTTGAACGGGGCGTAACTTTTCTGAGCGCAACACCTTGATCAAAACGATGTGCTTTTGATAGTGCCGGATCAAATCTGTCTTCGTTATTCTCTTTAAATTTGTCAGTCATAACTTTTAATTTTCTTTTCTTTTAAAAGGTAAATCTGTCGTTAGTGTAATCCGGATCGTATGATTCATTCGGCTTAAACCACTTTCGGTATCTGATGATTTAAAAAAAATCTGATTCATATAACCCAATTCCATCCTGATTTCTCTGCGCTTATCAAGACTATAAGCTGTTCCTACATACAATCTGTTTTGATCCAGATAATTTTCGTTGCCGCTTGCTGCATTGGTTCTGATATGAACCTCCTCATACACTACTGCTGCCCATCGTTGTTTGAACCACAGTTGATACCGAACCTGATATCTGAATGTATTTTCGAATTTGTAATAATCAAAATGATCGCCTGTACTGTTTGGATCGTCTTTTCGCCCTAACCAGCGTTGCTCCATTCTAAAACGTTGTGACCATACCTGATTTCCTTCTTTCCTGACGATACGCCAAATAAATTGCTCGTATATTCTGTAATCCGGATTGTTGTAGGGCAATGAAACTTCGTCATAAGGCAAATCCCATTGGTAAGCTACACCTGCTCCTAATCGGTTTCCGTTTTTAAGATAATAGTTAGCTCCAACTCTATAAAAAGACCCCTGAAGTTCTGAAACAAAATCATTGCCTTTTGAATAACCTTCAAACAACAAACCCCATCTTCCATCTTCTTTAAAAGGCAGATACATTTCGTAACCTACCCAGGCTGCAACATTCTGGGTCATTTTCTGGGCATTTGTTTTTATGCTGGACAAAGTGAAAACAATTATAATAAACAGTGTTGTATAAATATTGATTCTCTTCATTTTACAATCCGATTAGTTTTTAATTCAATGAAAAAAAATATTTGTCCAATACTTTTACCTAAAATGTGTGTTTCATTATTTCACCTGTTCCGGTTGCGGAGCTTTCCATGTTCCGTTTAATATGGATTCTTCCGGACCATAAATTCGAATCAAATAATAAAAAGCATCTTTTGGTGCCGGCAACCAGTTTGACTCTTTTCCTTTTGGGGATTCATGCTGAATATAGATCACTAAATCTCCATTAGGTTCATATTTTAAACCCGTAGTTCTGTCTCCAATAGAATATCTGTTTATTGGATTATTCACCAAATAACGACTTGGCAATTCATACAAAGTAATACTCCAGAAATATTTATCCGGCGGGGTTTGTCCTTTTGGAAAACGAATAACATATTTATTTTTTCCAGACATAAAATTATTCGCCTTATCTGATCTTGTTCCAATATAAACAGCTTCTTGTTTTGTATTTCCGAATAAACCTGCCGCAGCACCTAAAGCTCTTTTAGTATAATCTCCGTTAATCATTTCACGGGTTCCAAATAAATCTGTTGCATTTGCCAGTTTATCAGTTCCTTCTTTAAGTTCTTTTCCGGCTTCTTGAACTCCTTCGGTTATTGCTTTTAAAACTTCAGGTGTATATTCGTTTGGATCAAATTTTTTCCCCGGAACGATTCCTATTTTAGCAAACTTTGCTCTTAAATCTGCTTCAGCAGGATTTAGAGAAGTATACTGCAATAAGTTATTGGTTAAACCAATAAAAGCTGCCGAACCTAAATCAGCCTGTTTAAATTCAGGATAAGGCAAAGTAAATTCCTTATGAGGCGGAACAGCTTCTTTTATGAATTCATGCAATGGTGTCAACTTATATTGAGATTGCAATTTCTTTACATTTTCAATATCCCCAGGTGCCATTTTCAATTCAGTTCTCCCTAATAAAGTCACTAAGTTGGTTTCCGATTGAAGTACATTATCAATTCCCTCCGGTTTTTCGCCTTTCCAATCTGGTCCGGCAATTAGATATTTTCCTGCTTTATCACCCGTTGCACGACTTCCTACATACGCAAAATTGAAGGTATATAAGTCAATAAACTGAAACGAATAATATCTGTCTTTTACCTCCGGAACTTCTAATACAACTGGTTCATCTGCCAAATTGAGAATTGCCCAGGAATATGGTGTATCATTATTTGGAGTCACAACTGCTGTATCAGAAGCTGTAAAAATTTTATCATAATGTTTGAATTTATTAAAACCACCTGCATAATCCGGATAGGTTTTATCTAAAGCATACAAATGCATCGTTCGATAATTCATCGCCATCGGGAAAGCATACGCCCAAGCTTCTTTTGCAATGGCTTTCGCCGAATCTGGTGATTTTGTTATCGTAATATTTCCTGCTGCTTCGTTATTTAAACTCTCTTGCTTTTTACAAGAAAAAGCAACAATTAAAACCAGTGTTATAAAGATTATTTTTTTCATATTGCTCGCAGTTAAAATTTATAAATGGTTTTTATTTCACCTCTTTAATATCATCCATTTTCCAGCTTTTATCAAAATAAGCTGCTGTTGGTCCATAAAAACGCATATAAGTAAACCAATGTTTTCCGGGTAAAGTTTGCACCCAGTTTTTCTCTTTTCCAGTCGGAGCTTTTGGTCCAAAATACAAATCGATCGATCCGTCGGCATTTTTAATAAGATCCTTACGGGAAGATAAATCGGCGTTCTGTTGCGGATTATCAATCAAACAACGTGTTGCAGAATCATAAACGGTAATCGACCAGAAATTTACTGCTGGCGGATTTGCAGGAACATTTAGCGTATAATTTTTAGCACCATCTAACCAGTTTCCGTTATTATCAAAATAAGATCCTAAATAGGCCTGGCCCACGTTTGGTATTTTGGTAATCATTGCTTTTGAGTACGTAACGGCTTCATAGAAATAAGAACTTCTTTCGAAAAACTCATCATAATTATCCGCATGTTGCGACGGATCTTTTATGATCATTACATAATCCCATTTTTTATCCGGCCAGTGTTTTACATCTGCAAAGCGTTTGTTGAATGAATTCGCCATTGCCATTTGTTGTCCTTTTTCGGCAGCAGCAATCAAAATTTTCTTCTGATGCTGGTCCGGAGCAAAAGGTTTTCCTTTTTCTATACCCAGATTTCTAAGCCATGCCATAAAAAAACGATCACGTTCTTCAACAGGTTCATCTTGTAAAATGGCATGAAGACGTTCCCAATAAGCGATTCCAGTTGGCTGAACACCGTACCATTTTTTTCCTGCCGGCGGACTTACCACTTTTGTTGGCGTTGGATTAGCACGTTTGTCATACGGATAAATTTTAACCTGTTTTACCAATGTTTCTGTTACTTTGGGATCTGGATCTAAAGCTCTAAATCCAAAAAACATATTTACAGTTGTGCATGGAACTATAAAATAACCTGCTGGTTTAAAGTCTTTCATTGTTGGCGGAACTAAAATATATTTGCCTCCTTTTCCTTTATCAGGACCCATTTCGCCAATAGTAGCCTGTTCACGCTGCCAGAAATCTCCAAGTCCTCCTGCAGTGTGTCCAGCTGGCATTTCGATAACGGTAGGTCCATTTGCTTTTAAGTCTATAAAAGACATAATATAGGGAGTTGTTGCATTTGCTGTTAAAATTCCTAAACGGTCGTGATAGGAATTATAAAAAACCAGGTCATTACTTGTGGCATTAAATGTTTTATAATGTTGCTGCTGCCATTCGGCGAAAGCCACAATCGGCAATCCCCATAAATAACATTGTGTTGCCTGTTGAAAATCCATTTCGTCAAACAATGCCGGAATTGATTCTTTTGAAGGCAGTTCATCATCCATTTTTATTTGTGTTCCAAATTCAGAAACTACAACCGATGTAGAGTCTAATGATGGCGGTTCATTTATTACGGTCTTTTTTTCACATCCGACAGCTAAAATTAAAAATGTAGCAACTAAAAAAATAAAGGATTTATTTTTCATGGGATTTGTTTTTGGAAGTTATAGGCAATTATTATTTTTCCTGAATCGGAGCCGGAAACCATTTTCCGTCAAGAACTTCTTTTTTAGAAACATACATACGCATTGTCAAAGCAAAACCTTTACCTCCCGGAGTTGGTAACCAATTGCTTTGAAGTGCATTTTTTGGTAAAGATGAAGCCAGCCAGATACTTAAAGAACCATCAGGATTTTTCTTTAATCCCGAAACATTATTTAAGTTATATCGTTTTAATTTATTTTCTACCACTCTGTAATCAGGAACACTATATAATGTTATTGACCAGAATGCATTTACAAAAGCATCTGGAAATTGATCTTTTGAAAATTTAATTTCATAAACTTTATCGCCACTTAAAACTTGTTTATTACTATCTGTAAGTCCAACAAAATAAATAGCTTCCTGAATTTGATTGGCCCATAAACCACCATAATTGATAATGTCTCTGGCCATAATATCATCACCAAATTTTCCGGCAACATACGATACTGACCATCCTCCTTTTTGTGTGCCAAAACCTTTTGCTCCTGCTAAAAATGCGGGAATTGCTTTTGTTTTTATTACTTCATCAATATGAGATTTGGCTTTATCATCTGTTTTAGCATATTTAGCAACTGCAATAGCTTTTGCCTGATATTCTTTTGCTTTAGGCATTGCATCCGGATAAGAATTCAATACTTCTTCGACTTTGTCAAATATTTCACCACCGATTGGTGCTTTCGGAGTAAATTCAGGAATGGTAATTGGCGGTGCAATTTTAATTCCGTCCGGTACATTAAAAGTAAATTGTTCCTGAAGTTTTTTGGCAACAGCCGGAGTTCCTTTTAATTCTACACGAGCCAGCATTTTTACTTTTTCTGATGGCAATTCGATTTTTACTGCGCCCGCAGGAATTGTAGGATTTGAGCCTTTTAATACCAAGGCAAATTTTCCGTAAGGTGTTTTAGGAAAATTACGTTCGTTGATATTTACAATTACTTCTCCCCAACCGTCTAATAATTGTGCGGTATAATAACGGCCCTCAATTTTAGGAACATTCAAAATAACAGCGTGGTCTTTATCTACTGCAATCCAGGCTTCAAGGTAAGCAACATCTAAATTTGGATTCACAAATTGTGCTGAACCCAGCGGATTGTATTTGATTTTATTATACCCAACTTTCTCTACATTGATATCATGATTTTCCTGTTGGATTACGAGATATCTTGCATATAAATATTGGAAAGCATCTATAATGTCCTGATCTGCCGGAACTGCATTCGTTTCTGAAACAGCAGTTGTAGTATCTTTAGTTGCTGTTTCTTTTTTACAACTAATAATTAAGCCTATCGCAACTAGTATAAGAAGTGATTTTTTCATAGGAATGATTTTAAATTTGAAAATAACTTACGAACCCGGAAATACAAAAGCTACGACAGCTCTTAATCCCCAATCTGGTCTGCTTTCGTGCGGACCAACAATTGGTATCAAAGGCATAACAGCAAACTGAACAACCTGATCGCCCAGTTTAGTAACAGCACCAATTGATGGATTTAAGGAAATCAAGGTTGTATTCCCTTCCCAGTTTTGAGTAATTTCAGCATTTACACCTAAACTGGCTCCGCTTTTATAACTGTGCGAAAGAAATATTTGAGTGTAAAAACTATTAAAATCAGCACGATCTTCGTTTCCGGCAACTGACCAGATTTGATTGGCCAGAAAACCAACAGAAAGTCCTTTGCCCTGATGCATCACTAATACACTTGGTCCAACTCCAAATTTTTCTGTTCCCAGAAATTTTTCTGTAGCAGTTGGAATTAAAAATGCAGGTCCGAATCCGAAAATAATTCCCTTTGTTTTAGGTGCAAAAAAAGCGGTTACAGTTGCATCGCTTAACCCAAATTGATGTGTATTTTCTCCTGTAATATCTCTTTGATCTACAACAGGAAGAATATAACGCGTAATTAAATTGAGATTCTCACTTAATTTAAAAGGAACTACAGGCTGAATATTTATCGTATATTTTGATCCATTATAAGGACCAATACCGTAACTAAGATTATTTTGTAGCGGAACACTAATCAAACTCGCAACAGGATTCGCTAGCTTATCTGCCAGTTCCTGAGCACTCGCACCGGATTTTGCAGGTTCTTCTTGCGCAAATACAACTAAATTTGAAAGAAAAAATGTTATCGCAAGGAATAGTTTGATACTAAATTGTGGTATTGTAGACTTCATAATCGGAGACTTTAAAAAATTTCGTAATCATTCTAAGAAAACTAAAATGAAACAACTTTTAACTCATAAAGATTGTTTCATTTTACTTCTCATTAATTCAAATTATTTATCTGGAAATATTTTTTTCCAATCGTCTTTTATACTGATTACATGATACTTATATTTAGTAGCAGTATTCAATGATAAATTATCTTTTTCTTCATAACTGTATTCTCTGGCAGCATCATCATGATTAACAATCATTTGAAAAGAAGGATATTTGCTTCCCTGAGAATATCTAAGCATGGCAAGATCGCCCGCACCACCCTCGTTTCCGCAGGCAAAAACTGGACGCTGCCCAATATGCAATTGTATACCGACAGGTTTTCCTTCTTTGTCATTTAAAAGATCTAAGGCAGGTTCTCTCTGAATGCTGTTTGTAGCATCATCAAATTTGTATTTGAAAGAAGTTCCCACAACCTGATATTTTGGAATACCATAAAAATCAGCTGATATGGCACGAACCAATTCTATTGTTCCTCCTGTTACGATAAAAGTTTTGAATCCGTTTGCACGCAAATAATTCAACAACTCTAACTGTGGTTGATATCTGATTTGTTTCAGGGGAACATTTTTTCCGGGATATTTGGCTCCGGCAAAAAATTCTTTTGCTTCAGCTTCAAACTCATCTTCGGTCATGCCGGTATGGGTTGCGGCTACTAACTCTATGAGTGCTTTCTCGCCTCCTGTTTCAAAATAGGTTTTATTTTTTTCAACAACAGCTTTAAAAGGTTGTTTTTGGGCCAATTCTGGTTTTGCTTCGACCATTTTCTTTACTCTGTAAAAAGCAAACAACTCCTGAACATATGGTTTTTCAGCCCAAAGCGTTCCGTCGTTATCAAAAGTGGCGATTCTGTCTTCAACCGGAATAAAATCCGGACCTCCCTTTTTGGTTACTTTGGTTACATAAGCAATAATTTCTTTTTTTAAAGCACCATCATTCCAGCTAGGCAGCGGATCTGAATTTTTTACAAAATTTACAGGGTCTGAAGTGTGTAGTATTGTAGCGCTATCAGCCTTATTAAACGAAACCAGCAACAATAAAAACAGGGGCAATATATATATTTTTCTATACATGATATTGATTTTTGAAGTTATTAAAAAGCTTGAGTTATGGGTAACTCAAGCTTTTTTTATACTAATAATATTTCTATTTTTTCTTTGGAGCCTCTTGAGTTTGTGTTTTAATGGTCTTATCTAACTTAATTGTATTTAGAGTTTCTTCCATAATTGTTGCTGGCGAAAAACTTGGTGGTATCGAACGAGGCGGATACTGTTTAAAAGTTTCAGCAAACTTCATTACTTCCACATTCATTCCGTATACAGAACCAACATGGTTAAGTAGCCAATCCCAATATGTATTAGAAGTGAAATCTGCTCTTTCATAAGGATCCTGCATTAAATTGAACATTTTTTGCAAACGCAGTTTTACAAATGGCTCAGCCCAAACGCCTAATGTTCCTGCCATACGCTGTTCAGCAAAAACATATTTATAATCCCCTAGACGCATCCCTACAAGTAAACCATCATCATCAGAATAAAAGAATCTATCTCTAGAACTTTTTGGTGTTTTTCCTTCTAAAAATGCAGATTGATCATATCCGTCTAAGTGTACTTTATAAGTATTACCGTTTGCTTTGTATCCTTTCAACATTTTATTTACAATATCTGGTTCCCCTGCTATTGAAACTAAAGTTGGAAACCAATCGTTATGGCTCATCATTTCATTGGTTACCTGACCTGGCTTTATTACACCTGGCCAACGTACCATACAAGGAACTCTAAAAGCACCTTCCCAGTTTGTATTTTTTTCTGAACGGAAAGAAGTCATTCCGCCATCAGGCCATGTATTCATATGAGGACCATTATCTGTAGAATAAACTACTAATGTATTATCAGCAATTCCTAAATCGTCTAATACTTTTAAAAGTTCTCCAACGGTTAAATCGTGTTCGATCATACCATCCATGTATTCACTATCTCCGTGTGTGTATTTACCACGATGTGATTCTCTTACGTGCGTACGTAAGTGCATGCGAGTACCATTCCACCACACGAAGAATGGTTTTCCTGCAGCATTTTGTCTTTTAATAAAATCAATGGCGGCGGCAACGGTTTCATCATCGATAGTTTCCATTCTCTTTTTAGTAAGAGCCCCCGTATCTTCAATTTTTTGTTTTCCTATTTTTCCAAAACGAGCATCTGTAATAGTAGGATCATCCACATTAGTAGCTGTGCATTTTAAGACTCCTCTTGGTCCAAATTGTTTTAAATAAGCTGGATCTTTTGGATAATCTGGTAATTCTGGCTCTTCTTCTGCATTTAAGTGATAAAGATTTCCGAAAAATTCATCAAATCCGTTTACGGTAGGTAGACTTTCGTTACGATCCCCCAAGTGGTTTTTGCCAAACTGTCCGGTAGCATATCCCAATTGTTTAAGTACTCCTGCAATTGTTGGGTCTAACTGGCTCATACCCATGGGAGCTCCTGGAAAACCAACTTTAGTCAATCCGGTACGAATACCGTGTTGCCCTGTAATCAAGGCAGCACGTCCCGCCGTACAACTTTGCTCTGCATAATAATGTAAAAAACGTATTCCTTCATTTCCTACACGATCAATATTAGGAGTCATGTACCCCATTAAACCATCACTATAAGCACTAACGTTTGTAGTTCCAATATCATCACCCCAAATTATCAGAATATTGGGTTTCTTTGTATTCTGGGCATTAAACTTTGTGCTAGAAAGACAAATTAATATCAATACTAAGATTGACCTGTTAAACAACTTGCTTTTGAAATCGATTTGTTTGCTTAGTTTCATAATAAAAATTTTATTAATTTATAGTTAAAGTATGTGATGAAATGAATTTACCTGGAAAGTGAGAAACCAAAGTGATTTTACTTACACAAAATTTCGCTGAATTTTGTATTTAGAATTTTAGTGTGGACTATGTTTCTCAAATTTAAAAAATTAAATCGCAGCCTTGAAAGAATATCTTTATCAAGTGGTTTCATTTTATAACTTGAAACATGAAAGAGAGAATTTATTTGTTTCATTTTATAACTTGAAACAAATAAATTATTTTAAATTCCTTATTTACAGTTGTTTAAAGATGAATAATTTAAAATTGTTTTTTTAGTAGATTTTTAGATTAGATAGATCAAAATTAATTTGAACCAACTTTAAGGAGTCTTTTTTGTTGTCTTTTATAATTTTTTAGTTAAAATGAAATGTTTTTGAAACAAGAAAACTTGAAGATTTGTATTTTAACAACGATAGTATGGATTACAGGAACGGTTTGTCTGCAATGAGTTTTGGTTCGGCTATTTGGCCGGACTGATTATTACTTTGATTACATTTTTAAGGTAATATAGACAGGTAGAATTGTAATTTGGCTTGCCCATTTTTGCATCGGATGGACCGATTTATAACCAGCTTTAAATATGACTTATTTTAATATAACCCTCAAATAGTCTGCCAGTATGATGTACCATTTTTACTTGCAAATTCACTTTGGACTTGCAACAAAAAGTCGGACAAATTTTCTAAGACCTATGCTACACTTTCTATTTTATAAAATTCTAGTTCCATTTCTTTAGGTGTTTTATATCCCAAAGAAGAATGCAGACGTTTTCTATTATACCATACTTCTATATATTCAAAGACTGCTAATTTAGCTTCTTCAATGGTTGTGAATTTATGCTGATAGATAAGTTCTGCTTTAAGGGTCTTGAAAAAACTTTCAGCTACAGCATTATCCCAACAATTAGCTTTTCTACTCATACTTTGAGTGATTAAAGTATTTTTATTAATCAATTTTCTGAATTCTATCGAAGCATATTGTATTCCTCTATCTGAATGAAAAAGTAAAGATTCTGTTATTTCTCTTTTTGATACTGCCATTTTCCAAGCTGGAATAATCGTTTGATCGGTATACATTCGTGTGCTTAATGACCATCCTATAACCTGCCTGTCATATAAATCAATAATAGTAGTAAGATATAACCAGCCGGCAGCTGTTCTTATATAGGTTATATCAGACACCCAAACCTCATTAAGTGATTTTGGTGTAAAATTTCTATTGAGATGATTACTGCACACTGGATATCGATGATTAGAATCTGTGGTTACTTTAAAGCGTCTTTTAAGTTTACTTCTCCAGCCATTAAGAAGCATCAATTTAGCAACTTTCCTTTTGGATATTTTATATCCTTTTCTTTTTAGCTGTTCCGCTATTCTGGGACTTCCGTAAGTTTGACTGCTTAGATCAAAAACTTCTTTTATTAAATCTGTAAATAGACTATTTTCTATAAATCTATTAGAAGGACCGCCACTGAACCATCTATAATAACTACTTCGGCTTACTTTTAAAACGCTGCACATCTTTTCAATAGGATATAAATGTTTATAGCTGACTATAAATTGGTAGATTTCCCATCGCTCTTGGAAAAGATGTGAACGGCCTTTTTTAATATCTCAAGCTCTAATTCTTTTTCTTTAAGGGCTTTTCGTAATTGTTTTACTTCTAAAGAATCTATCTCTGTCTTTTTAGAAATAATTGGTTGTAGATTAGTAAATGTTTTTTGAGAAGACCTCCATTTATAAATACGCTCTACCTGGACGCCTAGTTCATCTGCTAATTCTTTGATGTTTTCTCGCTCGTAACTTAATCGTACTGCTGATGATTTAAACTCAGCACTGTAAACTCGTTTTTTCATAATTCTAAGATATTTATTTTTATTTAAACAGTCTTAAAATTTATGTCCCAGTAAATGTAGCAACTCCAATATTACATTGGTCACACATCTGAAGGTTTGGATGAACGACTACGTAAACATTTATCAAATCATTCCGGATTTACAGGAAAAACGAAAGATTGGATTGTAATTTACTCTGAAGAATTTGAAACAAAATCATTGGCTTATAAACGTGAATTAGAAGTTAAGAAATGGAAAAGTAGGGTTAGAGTTGAAAAATTAATAAATGAATCGAAAAAATAACTCAGCTGGATAAAACATCCCGATTTTCAATTGGGACGCTCGAAGTTTCGAATCCTTCTGCGTTCACATAAAAAGCTACTCATTTGAGTGGCTTTTTTGTTTTAGACTAAATCTTATTTTTTTTTGCTCGCCCGTATTTACTTGACTTATAAAAATAATCGGGATTTGTCAATAACAAACATCTTTGAAATATTATTATGTTCCTTGTAATCAGTTAAAATGGATATTTATACTATGTTCAACTATTTGTTAAAGAATTATTTTCCAGATTAATTGAATCTCTTATGGAAAACCGTAAAGTTCTATAATGATCTCTCTTTAAGTTTGTCCTAAACATAAATGAATTGCCATGATAAAATTAATATTTTTTAAGATTTTGTTCTTTCTTTTTGTCTCATCAATTAGTGCGCAAGACCATAACCTTATGGCAAGCTGCTGTGATGCAAAACCTAAAGAAAGTGGGCGATGCACCGGTAGTGCATCTTGCAGTGCGTGCTCAAATTGTAGCAGATGTGCACATTGCTCGAATGGTGGAAGCTGCGGAGTATGTGCTTCGTATTCGCCACCTGTTAGATATACAGCGCCACGTACAGTTAGCAAGAGCAGAGTTAAAACAGCTTCTAAAAATACTGTAACTCATTCTTCTAATTCGAACTTTTATAGCGAGCCTAAAAAAGAAAAAGTAACTAAAAAAACGATAGTTAATTATCGTTCTGAAGATATGCTTGCAGTTGATTCAGAAATTCTTAATTTACGAGAAGGACCTGGTACTGAATACGAAGTAATTGAAGTATTGGAAAGACATGCGTTGCTAAAGGTTATCGCTGTTGATGGTGAGTGGTTACAAGTCAAGGTAATTAATTCGGGTAATTATGGATATGTAAATATAAAGCATGTTTACAAGATTTAGTAAATTACCCTTTTATATCAATTGTCCTTTTTCTGAATTATATTCAATTCCTTATTAAAAGAATTTCTATATTTTTTGATATATTCTGAAGGCTTCATCCCGAATAATTTTACGAACTGTTGACGGAAATAACGTTGATCTTCGATACCAACTTGTGGGCCAACCTGTGCGATATTAATATTTTCGGTAAGCATAATTACTGCTGCTCTTCGGATTCTGATAGATCGGATAAAAACATTTACGGTTTGTCCTGAAATAGCTTTAATCTTTTTGTAAAGACTTGAATGACTCATTCCCATTTCAGCTGAAAAAGTTTTTAGATTAAAATCGTTGTTTTCAATATTGGCTTCTACGATTTCGATGCATTTGTCCAGAAATTCTTTGTATTCAGTAGGAACTTTATTTACATTTTCACGAAGCGTTATACTGTCTAAGAAATACTTGCGCAATTGTCCTCTGTTTCGGAGAACGGAATCTACTCGTGCCAGAAGTATATCACTGTCAAAAGGTTTGGTCACATAATCATCGGCGCCTTCTGTAATACTTTGCAAATGAATATCATTACTCGTTGTAGCGGTGAGAAGTATTACTGGAATATGGCTTAAATCATCATTCTGCTTGATTTTTTTGCATAAATCCAAACCGTTCATACCTTCCATAGAAATATCGCTCAATACAATATCCGGCATATGTTTTTCTACAAGTTTTAATCCTTCAAGACCATTTGCCGCTGAATAAACAATATAATTTTTGGTAAAAAGTTGCACGAGATAATGGTTCATTTCAGGATTGTCTTCAACAATTAGCAATACTTTTTTTGTACTGATTAATTCATCCTGTAGATTTTCCGGATGCGATGGCTGAGTTCTATTTTCAGCTGTATTTTGATTATCCGCTGGCATTCCTTCAAGAAGTTCACCTACAAGTGGCGACATATGCGAATGATTCTCGTTTATGTTCATTTCTGCAAAATGGCTATTTCCTTTTGGAAGTGTAATAATGAACGAAGTGCCTTCTCCAATTTTACTTTTACACTCTATTTCGCCATGATGTTTGTTCACGAAATATTTAGCAACATAAAGTCCTATTCCAAAACCATTGCTGGCTTTAGACTGACTTTGCTTGAATTTTTCGAAAATAGTGTCAATTTCATTTTCATTGATTCCGCTTCCGGTATCAGATATAATGATAGAAACGTCGGCAAGATTCTCGATTATCTCAATGCTTATTGATCCATTATTAGGAGTAAATTTGAAAGCATTAGAAATTAAATTGAAAAGGGTAATCTCTAATTTTTCGTAATCGCCATATATTTCGGTCGGTGTTTTTTCTTCGATAAATTGATAATTTAGACTTTTTACGGCTGCCATTTGTGTAAAGCTTTCGTAGATTTCACGACAAAGCGAGTTTAAATTAATCTTCGAAATTTTGAGTTCATCAAGATCCGTTTCGGCTTTTCTAAATAATAGTAATTGATCTGTAAGACTCAATAATCGTTTTGCATTTTTATAGGCGAGATTTAGATCCAGATCGTCTTCAGAACGGTTTTTTCTTTCAATAGCGCTTTTAAGCGGATTTATAATTAAGGATAAAGGAGTTCGCAATTCATGCGCAATATATGTAAACATCGAAAACTGTTTTTCGGCATGTTCCTTATCTTTTTTATGCTCCATTCGGGCAAGTTTTATTTCGTAGCGAAGCCTTTCCTTGTTTTTATGATAACCTACATATGCATAAATGGCGGCGATTGCAGCGATGAGATAAAATGTATATGCCCACCATGTTCTATACCAAGGCGGAAGAATTGTTACCGTTGCCAGCGTTACCTCATTAGTCCAATTTCCAAAAATATCGGTTGTTTTTACTTTAAAAACATAAGTTCCTTCGGTCAATCTGGAATAATTAGCTCTGTTATCTTTTGAAGCATAATTCCAGTTTTTATCCCAACCCTCAAGAAAGTAAGCGGTATTTATTTTTTCGGAATTGACATAATCAAGGTAAACAAAATCAAAACTTAATGCCGATTTTTCATAAGGAAGTTCGACATCGCTTATCATTTCAAGTTTTTTTCCGGTCACATAAGGACTGTCTGATTTTAAAGACTGATTGTTTACCAGCAAATCATTCAATAAAAATTTACCGGTATTTTTTTTGTCTTTTATATTCTCAGGATCAAAAACATTGAATCCGTTTATACCTCCATAAATAAATTCTCCTGTAGAAAGTTTTGTGCCTGCATTCCAGCTAAATTGATTTCCCTGCAATCCATCAGCGACGCCAAAATTTCTAAAAGTATTATTCTTTGGATTCAATCTTGAAATTCCGTGATACGTACTCATCCAGAGATTTCCTTTTTTGTCTTCTAAAAGGCGAAGTACGGTATTACTCGAAAGACCATTTTGAGTGGTATATTTTTTAGAAGTGGCTGTTTTTCGATCAAATAAAAGCAAACCGCCTTCTACAGTACCAATCCAAAGATTTTTATTTTGATCTTCAGTAATACATCTTATTGTGTATTCAGAATGATAGTTTTTTACTTTTTTTGTTTTGGTATCTATCTCAAAAAACGAATTGAATGTTCCGCCCCATATTTTTCCGTCTTTGGTTTCATAGAGACAAGTAACATCGCGTAAAGTGTTGCTGTAGCAAATGAATTTATTTTGTTTTCTATCAAATTGATATAATGCGCCTGCGTTAGTTATGGCAAGCCACAAGGTGTTTCTTGAATCTAAAAAGAGCAACCATGATTCTTGTTCTGCTTTTTTAGTGAATTGATTATAAATCGAAAAATTCTGAATTGCCTTTGAATTTGGATCAATACGACAAACTCCACCTTTCCACATGGCGACCCAAATTGCATTATCAGAATCTCTGACTATACTTGTAACAAAATTACTTTGCAGTTTTCTTCCGCCAGACGATGTTGTAGAATAAACGTCGTAGGTATTTTGTTTCCTGTTCCAATATCGCATTCCGGCGCCATCAGTACCAATCCAGATATTTTTCTTGTCGTCTTCGCAGAAAGAAAGCATGAAGTTTGCGGCAGGATCTTCATCTTCTTTATTGGTCAGTGGATCTTTGCTTTTAAAATGATTAAAATAAAGTGGTTTTTTCCCCATCATACTCACGCCGCCTCGGAGAGTTCCGAACCACATTTCTCCGTTTTTACTTTCAAATATGTCATAAAGAGATTTACTGTTCAGTAATGAAACTGGACCGCTTGCTTTATATAAAATAGGAGTAGACTGGTTTTTTGTAATAGTGAAAAGACCCGCGCCGTCGGTGGCAATCCAAAGTCTGTTGTCTTGCTGGTAAAAATCGCGAACGACTGTTTTTTCCTGAAAGTAATTTTTAGAATAAGTATTCAGATTCGCATTGTATAAATGCGCCCCTTCATCGGATCCAATCCATAAACCTTCATTTGTGAGCTTTATGCAATTTGCTCCGGTAATTGTATTGTTGAGAAGTGTTAGTTTTTTTGATTTAAGATCATATTTGCAAAGACCTGAACCGGTTACAAAAACATAGAAGATTTGTTTTTTCGCATCATAAGATATTGATCTTGCGATATAATTTAATTTTCCGTTAAAAGGTATCGCAGTTCCGGTTTGCTCGCCTTCTTTATAAGCGACGATCATTTCTTTTGTAGCAACAAGAATTATATTTTGAGAATGTACAGCAATTATTTCGTAAGCCGTAATTTTTAAAGGTTTGACTTTTTTATCAATTCCAATATATTTTAATGGAGTAAAAGAGGAGCGTTCTGCATTAAAAACAACTGGACCGGCTGTTGTTCCAATCCACAAATTATTTTTATAATCACCTTCGATACAGCTTATAGCATTTCCCTGAATAGAATTTGGATCCGTATGAATATGGCGGTAAATTTTAAAATCATTTCCATCATATCTGTTAAGTCCGTCAAAAGTTCCAAACCACATATAACCATTCTGATCCTGATATATAGTCGCAACCGAATTATTAGAAAGTCCTGACGAAATATCAAGATGTCTTATCGGGTAGTTCTGTCCAAATGCACTTATGGAAAGAAAACAAATAACAAGAAAGGACTTTAGCTTATTCATAGAATTTTTTTTAAAAAGCTTGTGGCTCTTTTATATACGAAAAATACGAGGAATGTGGTCTGAAAGCTGGATCAATTTTTATATAAATATATGTAAAAACGTTCTAGGGCTTCGAGGCATTGTTTGGTTTGTAACCTTTCGATTTTCGGTTTAATGAAAACTCGATGCGAAACCGTAATTCCGTTAAATCACACATTAGTTTAAAACGGCTATTCGGGATATTCTTATTCAATAGCTAATATTCTTTCTGCTTTATTATTCCAAAGTATTATATTTTGCTCCATACTTGATGTAATAATTTTATTTCCTTGTTTGTTCCAGGAAACACCCCATAAATAGTCTTTAGAATTTCCTTCAGAGACAAGTTTGCCGTTGGTATCCCAAATTCTCAACGCATCACTTGCAGTTGCTAATTTGCTTCCTTTTGAATTCCAGGTTAAATTTCTATATTCTGCTTTACTTATATCAATTGATTGTAATAATTTACCGTTTTCATCCCAGTATTGAAGCAGAGATTTGTCTTTTTCATCACCATAATCGCCTGTAACAAAAAAAGTACCTGATTTGTGCCAGGCAATACTTAATAACATCACTTCTTCTTTTCTATGTTTTATTGATTTTAGCAAATTCCCATCAATGTCATAAAAACGTATTTTGTCTGTAACCGTTGTAAGAGTGTTTTTTTGAGGATGCCAATCAATAGCCATTATGCCCTTTGTATTTTCATTATTAAACTTTTTAATTAATTCACCTTTTATAGTATAAATTAATATTTGTCCGTCATTGTCTCCAACAGCTAAATATTCACCTGTATTGTTCCAGTCAATTCCTCTTGCTCCATCTGGTGAAATTCCGTTTAATTCAATTTTTTCATTCGTATCCAAATTAATAATACTCGATTTGTCACCTGACATTTGTGTCGATACAGCAATTATATTTTTTGAAGGATGCCACTTTATACGCGTAATAGTATTCTTTATATGGTATGACTTGAATGATTTTAGATCCTTTTCATTATAAATTTTTAAAGTGTCAATATTTCCGCCAATCGCTATGAATTTCCCATTCGGACTCCAATCCGTTGTCCAAAGAATTTCCTTTGTTATCGAATTTTGGGCAAATGTCTGATTGCATAAAATAATAATCAGCAAATTTATAATTATCATTATTTTAATTCGGTTCACCATTTTGTACGTTTTCTTTTTAGGGTTGCCACAAACTGTATAGTTTGCGAAATTAATTTATTTATTATATAATGTGTAAAAACAACATTTGTTTTTTAAGTTAATTACGGTTTGTTATTTCTATGATTTTTGAAGATTAAGATTTTTAGATTTTTTCAGGTAAATATTATGGGAATATATTGCGTAAAAATTACAGTCTAAGTTAATTATTAAAAATATTATTTTCATGGTTAATTATTGGTTTTGTCATTTTTTTTTGAATGAAAAATTGCATAATATGTTTTTATACGGCGTTGTATGTGGGTTTTTACGAAAATGTCCCCTTTTATAAATGAATTTTTCCCTGTCTTAAAAACTTCTTCTATCCTTAATTTGCAAAGTTAGTTGATCAGCTATAACGTTTGAAAAATAATGTTTTGTTTTTTGTTCGTAGCAAATCAATGAAAACAAACTAACCAATTATTCTAACCAAAAAAAAAATTAAACATGACTAACATTCTAATTAAAACTTATCGGGAAAAGCTTTTCCTTATTCTAAGAAAAACAGAGTAAGCTTATTTCAGAAGGAGATTATAATCTTAAAAATTATAGCGCTCTACAATCAATTTGTGACCAACACTTATTAATAAAAACTAACTTAAACAAAACCAATTTTTAAAAAGTATGAAAAGAATTAAAACCAAATTTTTACTTTTATTACTCTTACTTCCTTTTTGTGTTTTTGCTCAGAACACAATTAGCGGTATTGTCTTGGAAAAGTCCACCAAGCAGCCCATACCGGGAGCCAACATAAAAGTATTAGGAACAAATATCAGTACCACGACTGATTTTGACGGAAAATTTCAATTATCCGGAGTAAAAGCAGATAGTAAAATTACGTTTTCTTATACAGGTTATACCAATCAAACTATCGCGGTTGCCGGACAGAAGAACATAACGGTAAATCTTGAAGAAGATAATAATCAACTGAAAGAAGTTGTTGTTCAGGTTGGATATGGAAGTGTAAAAAAGAAAGATGCTACGGGATCTGTTACAGCACTTACGACAAAAGACTTTAACAAAGGAAATAATATTACCACCGAAAATTTACTTAGCGGGCGAGTTGCCGGTTTAACAGTAAATTCAACTGGTGCTCCGGGTTCTAGTTCTCAAATTAGAATTCGTGGCGGAAGTTCACTTTTTGCAAGTAATGATCCTCTTATTGTAATTGATGGATTGCCTCTTGATAATGCTACAAATACAGGATCTTCTTCGTTTTTAGCGTCGCTGAATCCTGCAACTGTTGAATCTATCACGGTTTTAAAAGATGCATCGGCTTCTGCAATTTACGGTTCTCGTGCTTCAAATGGTGTAATTATTATTACGACTAAAAAAGGAAGCAAAACATTATCTGTAGATTATAATGTGCAATATGCTGCGGGAACACTTACTAAAACTGTTGATGTTTTTAGCGCAGATGAATTTAGAAGTGTGATTGCAGACAGAAGAAGTGATGATTTAAGTAAATTAGGAACTGCAAATACAGATTGGCAAAGAGCAATTTATAGAAACACAGGAACTGTAGACCAAAGTTTAGCTGTTAGAGGAAGTTTGTTTAATATTATTCCAACAAGTTTAACGCTTGGAAATACAGATCAGCAAGGTTTACGCTTGACGAATGAGTTTAAAAGAAATACTGTTGGTTTAGTAATGAATCCGGTTTTCTTTGACAATCATTTAAAATTGAGACTTTCTGCGAATTATACAAACGAAAGAAACAGATTTACAGATGCTGTTGAAGGAGCTGCTATTGGTTTTGACCCAACGCAACCTATAAAAGTTGATGGCGCGCCTTACGGAGGATATTTTGAATATACTACTGGCGTTGACGCAAACGGGAATTATCCGTTAGTTTCGACTGCGGCAAGAAATCCAGTTTCGCAATTGTTGAATACAAATGACAGAGGTATAAATGACAGATTTTTTGGAAATTTTGAAATTGACTATAAATTTCACTTTTTACCTGCTTTAAGAGCCGTTGTAAATGTTGGTTTTGATGAATCAAACGGAGAAAGAAGAAGATTGGTTGGTGCTGATGCAGGTTCTGCTCCATCAAACAATAATATTCCGTATGGTACAAATGAATATACAGAAGCAACCAGAAGAAATAAATTATTAGATACTTATTTAGTGTATAATAAAACGTTTAAATCGTTGAATTTTGAGGCAACAGCTGGTTATTCGTATCAAAAATTTCAAAGCTCAAAATTCGAAACGGGTAATATTTTAAATCCGGATTTACCATCAACATTTCCTGAAACAACTTTAGATACAGATGTTGTTTTATTAGGATTCTTTGCGAGAACAAACTTAAATTTCAGAGACAAATATTTATTGACACTATCTTATAGAAGAGATGGTTCTTCAAGATTTGAAGAAGCGAATCGTTGGGGAAATTTCCCTTCTGTAGCTTTTGCATGGAAAATCAAAGAAGATTTCTTTAAAGAAAGTACGGTAATATCTGATTTAAAATTAAGATTAAGTTATGGAATTACTGGACAACAAGATATTCCTGAACCAAACGGATATCTTCAAAAATATCAAGTTGGCGGAGGAAATTCTGAATACTATTTTGGCACAAGCCCGGTTCCGGTTGCACTTCCTTCAAAAAGAACAAACAATTTGAAATGGGAAGAAACATCTTCTTACAATGCAGGTCTTGATTTCGGATTTTTAGACAATCGTTTATCTGCGGGACTTGATGTTTATTACAAAGAATCTAAAGATTTATTGGTAAACGCAGCAATATCTGATGGAAGTAATTTCTCTAATCGTGTGTATCAAAACGTTGGTAGTTTTACAACAAAAGGAGTTGAGTTTACGATTAATGCAAATGCTATTAAAACATTGGATTTCAACTGGAATATGAATTTCAATATTTCTAAATTCGAAAGAAGAATCAAAAATCTAGTTAACGGAACTGATATCTTTTTAGGAGACAATATCGCAGGAACAGGAACTCCAGGACAAATTTTCAGAGAAGGATATACGCCTTATTCTTTCTATGTATACAAACAATTATACAATAACGAAGGAAAACCAATTGATGGTGCTTTTGCAGATTTGAATGGTAATAATATCAAAAATGATTCGGATAAGTACATTTATAATAATCCAGATCCGGATTTTACATTGGGATTTGCATCTAATATGAATTACAAAAAGTTTGACTTTTCATTCAATTTAAGAGCAAGTATTGGTAATAGAATTTTTAATGCCGTAGACGCGAGCAGAGCACAATATGATGCGATGGAAAACGGAGGTGTTTTAAGTAATATTCCGAAACAGGTTTTGGATACTAATTTTCAAACGACTTCAAATGTAGTATTGTCAGATCTTTATATTGAGAATGCTTCTTTCTTGAAAATGGATAACATTACTTTAGGATATACGCTGAATAACTGGTTAAACAGTAAAGCTTCATTAAGATTTTCAACCGGAGTTCAGAACGTTTTTGTACTTACAAAATACAGTGGTTTAGATCCTGAAATTACAAACAACGGTGTAGACAAAACGATTTATCCAAGACAACGATCAGTATTATTTGGTCTTAATCTTAAATTTTAATAACGAAATCATGAAAAAATATATTTTAATAACAATAGTTGCATTGACTGTAATTTTTCAGTCTTGTACAGATGATTTAAATGTAGTCTCAAAAGATGACGACGTTCTTTCTTCTGATGTGTTATTTTCTACACCTGACGGATACAAAAAAGCTTTCGCAGGAGTATATGGAAATCTAACTTTGACAGGAGTTCTTGGTCCTGATAATTCATCGCTTGAAGGCGTTGATGCCGGAACAAGTCAGTTTACAAGATGTTTATTATACATGCAGGAATTAACTACAGACGAATTGGTTTGGAGTTATGAAAATGACGGAGGAACAGCAGAATTACAACGTAATATCTGGACAGCTGCAAATCCTGTTATTCTTGGAATGTTTAGTAGAACGATGGTTTCTGTTGCGTATGCAAATGAATTTTTACGTCAAAGTACACCAGAAAAATTAAGTTCAAGAGGTATTACAAATGCTGCAACCTTGGCAGATATTGCACTTTACCGTAAAGAAGTTTGTGTTTTAAGAGCGTACGCTTATTATAACATGATGGATTTATTTGGAAAAGCACCAATGTATACGGAAAATGATCCTGTAAATTTTGCCGGACCTGAGTTTAACAGAAAGCAATTATTTGAATTTATCGAAAAGGAATTAACAGCAGTTTTACCAGATTTAAAAGCAGCGAGAACAAATGAATACGGAAGATTAGACCAATCTATGGCACGTATGATTTTGGCTAAAATGTATTTGAATGCTCAGGTTTATATTCAGGCGGATCGTTTTAATGATTGTATTACAATGTGTAACGAAATCATTGCTGGCGGTTATACTTTGAAACCAAAATATCTGGACAATTTTAAAGCAGACAACAATACTTCTGCTGAAATCATTTTCGGAATTCAGTCTGATGGATCGGTTTCTCAAAACTGGGGAGCAACAACTGTTTTAACAAACGGACAAATTGGTGCGTGGGAAAATAATGGTGCTGATTTTGGAATTGGCGGATGGACTGGAGCACTTAGAATCAGAAAAGAATTTGCTCAGAAATTTGATGGTGCTAAATTCAGCCAAGATACCAGAAATACAATTGGAAAAGGAGTTGCAGGCGATCCTGGAAAACAAAGATCTATTGATATTGAAGACATTGGCGTAAAAACACAAGGTTATATTTTGTCTAAATTCTCGAATAAAACTTCGACAGGAGTTAACGGAATCAGTTCAACTTTTGCTGATACTGATTTCCCATTATTCAGATTAGCCGATGTTTATTTAATGTATGCAGAAGCAACTTTAAGAGGCGGAAACGGAACTTCGGCGAAAGCATTAGAATATGTAAATGCTTTAAGACAAAGAGCCAATAATAATTCGACCGTTGGAAATATCACTTTAAGCGACTTAACGCCTGATTTCTTAATTGATGAAAGAGCTCGTGAATTACACTGGGAAGCGCACAGAAGACAAGATTTAATTCGTTTTGGAAAATATACCGGAGGATCTTACAATTGGGCTTGGAAAGGAAATTCTTCAAAAGGAGTTTCAATTCCTGCTTACATGAGCGTTTTTCCTATTCCGGAAGGATCATTAGGAGCAAATAAAAATTTGACTCAAAACACGGGTTACTAAAACTTTTTTAAACTTAAACGATACACAAAATGAAACTTATATATAAAATATTTATAGCTGTTGTTTTACTTACAGGATTTTGGTCTTGTGAAAACGAAGAAAATTTAATGATTTTAGAGCCACAAGCGGCTGCTTTTTCTATCATAACTCCAGAAACTGGATCTTCGACAATTCTAAATAAAGACACGCCAAACAATACGGCATTGACATTGACTTGGGAAAAAGTAAGTTACGGAACGCCAACAATTGTTACTTACACAGTGCAATTTGCAGTAAGTAATACTGAGTTTGCTGCGCCGGTAGATATTACGACTTCTACAGGAACTCACGCCACTATTACAGTAGCAGAATTAAATGCAAAAGCACTGGAACTTGGACTTACAGCAGGTGTTGAAGGAACAATCGATGTGAGAATTAAATCTACTGTTGGAACTACTTTATCAGAGCCAAAAACTTCTACGCCAATCACCATTAATTTAACTCCATACAGAGGTGTTTTCCCTAGAGTTGATTTGTTTTTAGTTGGACCTGGAACTGCTGCAGGTTGGAGTGTAACGAGCAATAATATGCCAATTTACAGAGATCCAAAAGAAAATGCAAAACAATATTATACAGGATATTTTAATAAAGATGGATTCAAATTAATAGAGCAAATTGGTTTCTGGGCTCCGGCTTACGGAACAAATGGTGCCAAAGTTCAATACAGAGCAACAGAAAGCGATACTGATCCGGGAGTTTTCCCAACGACAGCGGCAGGTTATTACAGTTTTGAAATTAACCTTGAAGAATTAACATACAAAATCACACCTTACGCAGGGCCATTGACAACGTATACAACAATTACCGTGGCTGGATCTGTATTAACAGGCGATGATACGGGTTGGGATATGAATGTTCCTATGGTTCAATCAACATTTGATGCTCATATCTGGAAAGTTACTCAAACTTTAAAAGCCGGAAAAATGAAATTTAAAGCAAACGGTGGATGGGATACAAGCTGGGGAGATAATGGTGGAGACATTATTGTTGAGGCTGGAAAATATGATATCTGGTTCAATGACTTAGATGGTCGTTATATGTTTATACCAACTCCATAATTGAATTAAAAAAATTAAAGAAGTCTCGATGCGATTATTTTGAGGCTTCTTTAAATCAAAGTTTTTTAAAATTCAAAATTTCACCAGTTATAAATATTATCATGAAAAAATATATAAAAATTCTTGGGTTACTTGTCATAACTGCAATTCAGTTTTCGTGCTCAAGTAATGATTCTGCAGACAAAGAAGCAGTTAATCCGCCAGATGCAACGGATACTTTTATCAGAGCATCAGATGTTTCTTTTCTTCCTCAAATGGAATCTTTGGGAACAAAATTTTACAACAATGGCAAAGCCGAAGGAATGCTTACAACGCTAAAAAATGCAGGTTGTAATACAGTCCGAATCCGTTTGTGGAAAAATCCTGTAAACGGTCGTTCCGGTTTAACCGAAGTAAAACAATTGGCACAAAAAGCAAGACAAGCCGGATTGAGAGTTTGGCTTACCGTTCATTATTCTGATAATTGGGCAGATCCAGGTGTTCAGACAACTCCTGAAGAATGGAAAAATCTAAATTTTGCTGATTTAAAAACAGCCGTTACAAATTATACTTCAACAATAATTACAGAAATCAATCCTGATATTATTCAAATTGGGAATGAAATCAATAGTGGATTATTGTGGCCACAAGGAAACTTAATCAGTAACGAACAACAATGTCTTGCAATATTATCTGCTGCAAGTGCAACAGTTCGCAGTAAAGCGCCAAACACAAAAATCATGATTCATTATGCAGGTGTAAATGGTGGTGCAACAGATTGGTTTTTTAATAAAATGAAAAGTGTTGATTACGATTATATCGGATTATCCTATTATCCTGTTTGGCACGGTAAAGATTTAAACGAAGTAAAAAATACCATTGATGCTTTAGGAAAGAAATTCAGCAAAAAAGTATTGATTGCAGAAACTGCTTATCCTTTTACTTTATTACACAACGATCAGACTAACAATATTGTAGGTACAAGCGATCAGTTGGTTCCGGGATATCCTGCAACTCCAGCCGGACAAAGAACTTTTGTTATGGATATTAAAAATTTAGTAAAAACATCAGAATTCGGACAAGGATTTGCGTATTGGGGTGGAGAATGGGTTGCTTTCAAAGGTCCACAATCTCAAAGCGGTTCTACATTCGAAAATCAGGCTTTGTACAGTTTTGATAACAATGCTTTATCAGTAATGCAAGCTTTCAGTAAAGAATAAAACATGAAAAAATCACTTAAAATTGCTTCTTTTTTAATGCTAATTGGTGTTGCTTTTACTTCCTGTAAATCAAAAATGATTAGCGAAGAAAACTCCTTTTCAAACGGAGCAGATGTTGGCTGGCTGCCGCAAATGGAAGCAACTGGTTATAAATTTTATGATGCAGACGGTTCTCAAAAGGACTGTCTGCAATTATTAAAAGACCGCGGAATAAATACGATTAGATTAAGAGTTTGGGTAAACCCGAATAATGATAAAGCAAGCGGACATTGCAGTCCTGAAGAAACAGTTGTTATGGCTGTTCGTGCTCAAAAAATGGGAATGCGCATTATGATCGATTTTCATTACAGCGATTCTTGGGCAGATCCCGGAAAACAAAAAAAACCTGCTGCATGGGAAAAACATTCTTTTCCAGAATTGTTAACCGATGTTTATCAGCATACATATGATGTTCTGAAAATGTTGAAAAAAGCCGGAGTAACTCCAGAATGGGTTCAGGTTGGAAATGAAATTCCAGGCGGAATGCTTTGGCCGGAAGGCAGCACAGATAATTTCAGTCAATTAGCACAATTGCTTGATAAAGGTTACGAAGCGACAAAAGCGGTTGATCCAAAGATCAAAGTAATTGTTCATTTGGACGAAGGAAATAAAAGCGAAAAATTCAGATGGTTTTTTGATAAAGCCACAGAAAACAAAGTGAAATATGATGTAATTGGATTGTCTTATTATCCATATTGGATCAAAACCGATTATCAAAGCACGATTTTAGATTTAGAAAATAATCTAAAAGATATGGCTTCACGATACAATAAAGAAGTTATGGTTGTTGAAGTTGGTGGTGATTTTGAACAAGTACAAAACACCAAAGAAATGCTTGAAGCTACTATAAAAGCGGTTAAAAGCGTGCCTAATAATAAAGGTTTAGGGGTTATTTATTGGGAACCACAAGGCGAAAAAAGCTGGAGCGGTTATCAACTTAATGCCTGGCTTTCTGACGGAAAACCTTCGCCGGCATTAGATGCTTTCAAAAATTAAATAAACAATTAAATTTTACTATTAAGAAATTAAGTGATTCAAGCTTTACGGGCTTAATCTGTTGTGGTTGTAATGCATAAAAAAACTAAACACATAGAAACATAGATTTTATTTTTTGAAAAAGTAAATTAAAAAGAAACTTGTTTCTCACACATAGCTATGTGTGTTAATGCAAGTGAAACGCCCTTTTTGAGTTCAATAATCCTATGTTTCTATGTGTTAAAATTATTATGTTCAACGAGTTATCTTAATATCTGAAAGGTGAAAAAATTAAAACAGAAAATGAAATTAATTTTTAAATCAGTATTATTCTTATTTCTACTTGTTTTTTCGTCTGGAAAAATGATGTCACAATCCACTACTGTTGTTTTAAAAGATAACTGGCGCTTTTCTAAAGAGGTAAAAGGAGATGTTTTTTCTGTAGATTTTGATGCTTCAAAATGGGAGAAAGTAAGTGTTCCTCATGATTGGGCGATTTACGGACCTTTTGATAAAGAATGGGACAAACAAGTTTCGGCAATTGAACAAAACGGAGAAAAAGTTCCTACCGAAAAAACGGGACGTACCGGAGCACTTCCGCATATTGGAACAGGCTGGTATCGCAATACATTTTCGCTTCCGGAATTCAAAAAAGGAAAGAAAGCACTTCTTGTTTTTGAAGGCGCAATGAGCGAGCCTCAGGTTTATTTGAATGGAAAAAAAATAGGAAATTGGGGTTATGGATACAGCTATTTTTACATCGATATTACCAACGATCTCAAAGTAGGTTCAGAAAATGTATTGGCTGTAAAATTGACTAATTTGCCATTTTCTTCAAGATGGTATCCTGGTGCAGGTCTTTATAGAAAAGTTAGTATTGAAGTAAAAGAGGAGGAAAGTTTTGCACAATGGGGAACTTTTATTACAACTCCGGACATGAAAGATAATAATGCTGTTGTAGATATTAAAGCTGAGGTTCTTGGCAGTAATGCATCAATGGTAACTGAAATAAAAAGATGCAAATAATAATGTAGTAGCAACGCAAAAAGATACAGAAATTAAAGATGGAAAATTCCATCAAGTAATGTCAGTTGCAAATCCTCATTTGTGGAGTCCTGAAACGCCTTATTTATATACTGCAACAACTAAATTATATGCATCTGACGGAACTTTAAAAGACGAACAAAATATAAAATTTGGTATAAGATTTATAAAATACGAAGCCAATAAAGGATTTAGCCTTAATGGTAAAGTGACGAAATTTAAAGGAGTTTGTCTTCATCATGATTTAGGACCACTTGGCGCGGCTGTAAACAAAGCGGCACTTCGCAGACAATTGACGATTCTAAAAGATCTGGGATGTAACGCGATTAGAAGTTCTCATAATATGCCTTCTTTTGAACAGCTTGAATTGGCTGACGAAATGGGATTTATGTTTCTTGCAGAAAGTTTTGACGAATGGGCAAAGCCAAAAGTACAAAACGGATATCACCGCTTTTTTGAAGAATACGCAGAAAAAGACATTGTAAACTTAGTAAGAGCCACAAGAAATCATCCTTGTATTGTAATGTGGAGTTCAGGAAATGAAGTTCCGGATCAATACGGAGCTGAGGGTTTGACAAGAGCTAAATTTTTGCAGGATATTTTCCATAGAGAAGATCCAACACGTCCGGTAACTGTTGGAATGGATCAGGTAAAACAAACTATGGCATCAGGTTTTGGATCTTTATTAGATGTTCCGGGACTAAATTATAGAGTTCATCTTTATGAAGAAGCATATAAATCATTTCCCCAAGGATTTATATTAGGGTCAGAAACAGCTTCAACGGTTAGTTCAAGAGGAATTTATAAGTTTCCTGTTGTGCAGCAAAAAGAAAAACAATACGATGATTTCCAATGTTCTTCTTATGATCTTGAAGCTTGTAGCTGGTCAAATGTTCCTGACGAAGATTTCGTGCTTCAGGATGATAAACCGTGGGTTATTGGCGAATTTGTCTGGACAGGTTTTGATTATTTAGGAGAACCAACGCCTTATGACGAAAAATGGCCATCAAGAAGTTCTTATTTTGGAATTTCTGATTTGGCGGGACTTCCTAAAGATCGTTTTTATCTTTACAGAAGCAGATGGAATACGACGGATAAAACGCTTCATATTTTACCACATTGGAACTGGAAAGGAAGAGAAGGCGAAATTACTCCGGTTTTTGTGTACACCAATTACGATAGCGCTGAGCTTTTTGTAAATGGAAAAAGTATGGGAATTCAGAAGAAAAACAATTCAACTCCGCAAAATCGTTATCGTTTAATGTGGAATGATGTTAAGTATGAACCTGGAACTGTAAAAGTTGTAGCCTTTGATTCGAATGGAAAAATAGCAGCAGAAAGCGAAGTGAAAACTGCCGGAGATGCATATAAAATTGTACTCGATGCAGATCGTCAAACTATCAAAGCTGATGGCGAAGATATTTCTTTTGTAACGGTTTCGGTAGTTGATAAAAACGGAATTCCATGTCCTACAGCAATCAATGAATTACAATTTAAAGTTACTGGCGCAGCAACTTACAGAGCAGCTTGTAATGGAGATGCAACTTCATTAGAAATATTTCACGAGAATAAAATGAAGCTTTTCAGCGGTAAATTGGTGGTTTTGGTTAAAGCGATCAAAACTCCGGGCGCAATCCAATTGGAAGTAACAGGAAAAGGACTTCAGAAAGGAAAAATAAATTTAAAGTCAGAACTTTAATTATTACAATATTGCAATTACATTAAATTGTTTGCAGAGATTAAGTTAGTTAGTTACTTCAAAAGCCACTCAAATTTGAGTGGCTTTTTTGTTTTGTAGCACTTACCAAAACATAAAATTGCATCAATCTCGACAGATTGCTATAAGTATAGATATGAGGAGATTAATGCTTTTGGAAAATTATTTTTTATAAGGTTAATCTTAAAAACAGGTATTATTACTTGGTCTTGATTTAAAACACTGCATTATATTTGTTAAGGTTTATTAGTCAGATATTTATGACGTGAGCGATGGAGTGGTTTTGGAGCTTGACGTCTCTAAAATAAGCCAATTTATTAAATCTTAGTTTCTGCAGTCTATAAGTATTAAAATTTATCAAATCTGAAAGGAAGACAGGCCAGAGGATGGCAATATTATGCCAAGAAAAACATCTGTTTTCAGTATTGCAAGCTTTTCAACTTTATAATTATACAAATAAAGTTAATAATGATCTGTTTTTTTTTGAAAGTTTAAAAATATTAAGAACCAAATCTCTCTTATAAATATGGAAAATACTGTAAACTTTTTTCTAAATGGAAAACCTACAACCATAGAAAATCCGTCACCTGATTTACTTTTAATTGATTATTTAAGATCTCCTGAAGTAGGTCTTTCCGGCCCAAAAAAACCATGCGGTCAAGGTGGTTGCGGTGGTTGCACAGTTATATTATCGGAATGGAGTGATAAAGATGATAAAGTTAATCATTTGGCTATAAACTCCTGTCTTAGACCTGTATGTGCCATAGGAGGGCTTTCTGTTACTACTGTAGAAGGAACCGGTGGTGTTCGTAAACCTGATCCGAAACATTTCATACAAAAATCCAGTTCTACGCGTAGTAATGTTACTTTGGACGAAGATAACTCTCCTGTATTAGAAGCAGCAGAAAAAGAAGCCCAGTCCAAACGTATTGCTGTTCAGGAAGCTATCGCCAAGAGTACCCAAAATTCAAGTTATTCTGCAGAAGTAATGCTTGTAGACGAAATTTCTGAATTTCCATCTGAAGAAACACATTCAGGGGTAAATCCTGTCGCTTATCAATTGGCATTAAACAACGGAAGTCAGTGTGGTTACTGCAGCGTTGGATTTGTAATGAATATGTCAGAATTCATAGTTAATAACCCAAAGGCAACCAAAAAAGAAATCGAACAGGCATTTGATGGAAATTTATGTCGTTGTACAGGTTATAGATCAATCCTTACCGGAATGAAAACTTTTGCTTCTGACTGGGATGCTGCTGATGAAAAAAAGAGAATGCCTTGTAAGCTGGATCCTGTTACTAAAGCTCAGCTTCCTGCTTATGTCGAGATTCCTTTTCCTGCAGATGCTAAACAGCCTGCTTCAGGAGTTACAACTGGTCGTTGGGCAACTCCAACTTCATTAACAGAACTGGCTAAAATTCTAAAAGACAACAAAGATACCCGACTGGTTCATGCTAATACTTCTTATGGTATTTATAAAAATGAGTATTTAGATACTACTTTTTATGCTGACATTAGGTTTATTCCAGAGTTAAATACAAAAAATCAAGTAACTAATGGGCATCTTGAAGTCGCAGCAAGTACCACTTATAGCGATTTGATTAAAATACTTTCTGAAGGTATTGATAAAGCTAAACACAATGCTAAAAAAATATCCAAATCAGATGTTACTACTTTAGAAGCATTAGATTATATGGCACGAAGAACTGCTGGTCGTATTGTCCGTAATGCTGCTTCAATTGGAGGTAACACTATGTTGGTATTAAAGCATATTCCGATACATACGGGTGAACCATTTCCATCTGATCTTTTTACAGCTTTATATGCTGTAGGAACAAAAATCAATTATTTCTTACTGGAAAAAAATGGCGAGTTCAAAGGATATACAAAAACAGCCGAAGAACTTGTTGAGGCTATTATAGCTGATCCAAAACTTGCAGATAATATTGTTCTTAGTTCCTATGAAATTCCTTTAAGAGATAGCAATGACATTGTATTTGCTCAAAAAGTTGCGCTTCGTGAAGTAAACGCTCACAGTATTGTAAATGTTACTACGAATTTCAATATCAACGATGATGCTATCGTTAAATCGGCAATAATTGTATTTGGTGGTATTGCTCCTTATCCGTGGAGAGCAATAGAAACTGAAAAAGCAATGAAAAATAAAAAATTGACATTAAAAGATGTCGATAGTCTTGTAAAAATTCTGGCAAAAGAAGTCTACGAAGAGCTTATTGCTCAGGAAGAACGTATGAAAGAAGTTCCTAATGAAGGTTTCACTTTAGAATATAGTACACAATTAGCAGTTTCCTTTTTTTACAAATCAATTGTAAATGCTTTAGTAGCCAAAGGAATTTCGATTCCGGCAAATCTGACTTCAATAGCAGAAAATAAATGGGGTAACTGGCCTGTAAGTGATGGTGTTCAAAATTACCACACGCAAGATTATAAAGCTCCTGTGGCACAACCTTATATCAAGGTAACGGCGATGTACCAAACATCAGGACAAACTCATTACACGCATGAGCTTCCTGTACCGCCGCTTACTTTAAACGGGGCATTTGTACAAAGTCAGAGAGCGCTGATGAATTATTCATTTGCTGTAGAAAATAAAGAGGCAACGATAGAAGAATTACGAACACATCTAAAGAAAAAATACTCAACTTTTACCGATATCATTACCCATGACAACATTAAAAACGGAGGACGTAATTATCAGGGAATGGGTAATGACCAGCCACTTTTTGCAGAACAATTAGTAAGTTATGTAGGTCAGTCTATCGCTATGATACTTGCCTCAAACGAGCAAGAGGCAATCAAAATTGCATCCTACGTTTCTACAGAATGTCTTCAATATACAAAACCAGGAGCTCCCTATACAGGAGAATGGAGTGAACCTATTATAGATTTATTTGATGCTATCAAGAAAGATAGTGTTTTTCCGGATGCACCTGTTTCTGCTTCTTACTCTTCTCATATCTGGAAAATAACACGTCCGGGAAGTCAATTTGATTGGGTAAAAAATCATCCGTCAACCACTCCCAAAACTCTTATACGAGAAGAACAAATAGATGCCCGAAAAGAGGATGTAGACAATATTCCTTGTACAGTTGTCAGTTCTTCACAACTTTGTGGAGGTCAAGCTCATTTTTATATGGAACCACAAGCCTGCATTGCAACTCCTATAGATGAACAACGTATGAAAGTTCAACCATCAGTTCAAAGTCCCGGAGGAATGCATGAAACTGTTGCTTCGGCATTAGGAATATATTATAATCAAATTGAAGTTGAAGTTCCTGCCGTAGGAGGAGGATTTGGAGGAAAAACAGAACAAACACGTTTTGTTGCCGGACCAACTGCCGTTGCTGCAAAAGCTACTAAAAGACCTGTCAGATTAGCAATACCTCGTGACGAAGATACTGCAATGATTGGAAAACGCCATGCCTATTATGGTGAATACGAAATTGCCGTTGACACTGGAAAATATAAAGAAGAAAATAAAGGAATAATTCATGGCTTTCAATTAAAAATGTGGGGTGATGGAGGTGCATTTTATGACTGTTCTTTTATAGTATCCAATTGTATTCAATTGCGTACAGACAATGCATACAAAATTAAAAACTTTCAAAGTCAAATTGATGTATGCAGAACCAATACCGCTCCTAGTACCGCAATGCGGGCCTTTGGAGACGTTCAGGGAAAAAATATTGTTGAAAATGCCATCGATGATGCCGCTGTTTCAATCAATATGAGACCGGAAGACTTACGTGAAAAAAACCTTTACGATCGTGGTGATGTAACTCCGTTTGGGCAAGCACTTACGTATTGTTATATGAAACAAGTATGGGCTTACGCTAAAAAAGTCTCGAATTTTGAAGCCAAATATGAGGAAGTCCAAAAATTCAACAAAGATAACAAATGGATTAAAAGAGGTATTTCTATGATTCCTGTAAAATATGGCTCAGGATATAATTTCCTTGCACTAGAGCAATCAACTGCTATTGTGGCCGTCAATCCGGGTGATGGAACGGTTGTTATTCATCAGGGTGGTGTTGAAATCGGACAAGGATTGGTCACTCAGGCACAACAAGTTGCGGCTTATGTTTTGGGAATTCCAATGGAAATGATATTTATTAACAATGTAAATACAAATGTTACTCCAAATCCAACAAGTACAGGAGGTTCTACAGGAACACCTTATTCTTGTGAAGCCGTAAAACAAACCTGCGAAGAAATGCGAGCCCGACTTATGGAATTTGGTTATCAAATGCTGAAAGATAATGGTGATGATTGGTGTAAAGCTAAAAATATAGACTTTTGGAATTATGGTGCCGGAGAAAATAAAGGCTGGGCTAAAAAAATAAAACCAAGCGGACCAAACAAACCGATGATTTGGCAAAATCTAATCAGTTTAGCGGCCTCAAACAGAGTAAATCTTATTGCTACTTTTAATGCTAAAATAAAAGGCGGTGAGGTTCAGGTTCCGGCTATGACCTTCAAAACCGAAGCAGATCAACCTAATCTTCCGGGTGTAGACCGTGTTAAAGATGCAACCCTTGGCGGTGGCGTTGATTCATTTGTTGGTTTCACCTATTCAGTAGCATGTTCTGTTACTGAAGTAGATATCCTTACCGGAGAAGTAAAAATTATTAGCTCTGATATTATTTATGATATGGGATGGAGCATGAATCCTGCTATAGATATAGGACAAATAGAAGGTGCTTTTGTTCAGGGTATTGGATATCTTTTAACTGAAAAGTTAGTATCAGAAACTGAGGGCCCAAATATAGGACGATTAAATTCGACCAATACCTGGCGTTATAAAATTCCTGCTATTACAACCATTCCTTTAGAAATGAATACATTCCTTTTCCCTAGGGATGAAGATTCTGTAAAAAGTATTCCTGAGGATCCTAACCAAATATTTTCTGCCAAAGAAGTTGGTGAGCCTCCTTTAGTATTGGCAAACAGTGTCTTCTTTGCTATAAAAGATGCTATACGTGCTTCAAGAAAAGAACGTAATCTACCAGCTCTTTTTCGTTTAGATGCCCCGGCCACGGTGCAGGAAGTACGCAAAGCTTGCGAAGTAACTCAAAAAAATCTAGTAGAATAATAACTAACAACCAAATCGACTATTTATGAAACATTTAAAACCACTTATTTTAGCAATTTCCATCTTGTTGGTCTCCTGTAATAAAAAACAGGAAGAACCAGCTGCAGCAAAAAAGAACAATGCTTTAGCTAAATTAGAGCAGCAAAATTATGAAGAAGATGGATTTCCTGATTTCGGTTACATGGTAAGCCCTCAGGAATACAGAGACAAATATTCTGATCAGCCTATATTTCGTCTAAAAACAGATTTTCCAACGGAACTACCTAAAGATATGCCTAAATTTTTGGATATCGATTTCAAAAAAGAACCTTTAAAATATATAGAAGCCGTTCGCGATTATGGTTTTGAAGGAAACACTGAAGAATGGAATCCATACAAAAATAAAGTACGGAACTGGTACCATATTCCGTGGTTGCATCCAAGTGTTGAAGGACCAGGTGCTTATCCGCCAAACGGAGGTACAGAAGGTTTTCATGGGCTTATTAAAGAAGCACCTCTGGGACCTTATCAGTTAGGACCGGGACTAAAAGGAGTTGATGGTGATTATTCTGTGTACGCCATTACTTTAATCAATGATAAAGCAGGTTATGCGATGGGCAAAATGTGGAAATACCCACAAAATCCTAATATAAAAGTATTGGATAAACGTTATGATGATGGCGGATTTCCAACCGGAACTGTTTTTGTAAAATTACTTTTTACTGATGCACCAAAAGGAAAAGATTTCGTAGATTATCTTGTAAATCCATTGACATGGAAAGCTTATATTACAGAGAATTTTTGGACTTCAGATAAAAGAGTCGTTTCTGAAGTACATCTTTTGCAAATGGATATTTCTATCAGAGATCCAAGAGCAGACAGAAGTCCGACAAATCCTCAAGGAACCGGATGGGTATTTGGAACTTTTTGTTACAATGGTAAATTAAATAATAAAAACAAATTAATGAACCTTGTGCCTGTTGGACTTACATGGGGGAATGATCCTGAAAACAAAATCAACAAAACATCACCATATCCGCCAATCAAGACTGAGGTAAATAAAGATTTAAAAGAAACGGTGATTTTTGAAAGTCCAAATCTTCCGCCTCAGCACCTTGGATGGAATGGTAGGTTAGACGGGCCTGCAGATTTGAATACTGTTTCATGTATGTCATGTCATAATGCAGCTCAATATCCGGCAGTAACATCACTTGTTCCGCCTAATGCCGCTCCAGATGGTGGCCCAACTCCTCCTGCAGGTGGTGGTGGTGATAAATGGATGGAATGGTTCCAGAATATAGAATGCGGTACCTCTATGAATAACAATGTATATTCAACTGATTTCTCTTTTCAGGTCGCTATTGCTTTAGAAAATTTCTTTACTGCAAAAGAAGCTGCAGATAAAGGGAAATTTGCTTCTCAGTACAAAGCCGTTCATGTGCCTATCCGTCGTGGAGATATTGCGCCTAATAAATAATCTTACGTTCAAAATTAATAATTCATTATTGTATGCCGATTCGGGTTTTAGATAACCTGAATCGGTATATATACTGATGTTATGCGAAAATTATAAAAATTGTTTAGGGAATAATTAATTAGTACCAAAAGCTTAAATCCTAGAACAAATGACCCACGAATTTTTAAAAATAATAGAGTCGTACAAAAGAGCAAGTAAAAAGAATACACGAACCGTTCTTGCAACAATTGTTCATGTAGAAGGTTCTTCTTATCGGAAAGAAGGAACCCAAATGCTCATTGATGAATATGAAAATATAACAGGAGCATTAAGCGGCGGTTGTGTCGAAAAAGAAGTTATCAGACAAGCAGATAGTGTATTTTCTACCAGTTGTCCAAAAGTATTCAAATATGACGGTCGTTTTAGATTGGGGTGCGAAGGAAGTATTTATATTTTAATAGAAGTCTTTCGTCCAAGTGATGTACTTCTCCATTTAATTGATGATGCTATCCAACAAAGAAAAACTTTTTCTTTATCCTGTTCTTTCCTGACAGACGAAATAAGCAAACCAGATTTTGGAACTTCTTTTGAATTCAATACTATTACCATTTATCATCCTAATTATAAAAAAGAGACCAATAATCGGATTTTTACACAAAAAATAGAATCACTAAATCGGTTATGTATTTTTGGAGTAGAACATGACGCACAGAAACTAAGTCAAATGGCCAACTTCTTAGGATGGGAAGTCATCATAATAGGTTCTGAATACAGTAGCGTAAATGGTAGTGATTTTCCGTTTGCAAAATCAGTTTTAACAATGAAACCAGAGGATTTAGATCAGAGTTTATTTTGTAAAAATACCGCAATTGTAGTCATGAGTCATAATTTTTCCAAAGATTTACGTTTTTTACTCAACACCATTACTACAAAAGTTAAGTATATTGGTCTTCTTGGTCCGGTACATCGCAGAGAAAAATTACTAAACGCAATCCTTGATACTGATTTAATGATTGACGATTTAGTATTTGACAAAATTTATGGTCCCGCTGGCATCTCCATCGGAAGCAAAACTCCCGAAGAAATCGCATTATCTATAATGGCAGAAATTACCAGCATCTGGCGAACAAACCAAAAAGAAGTCGAATACGCTTGTTCTTCAGGTAGTAAATAGAATGTTTGCATCTTTGTATTTTTATATCAAAAGCCACTCAAATCGAGTGATTTTTTGTGTTTTTTTGAATAGGCTCCAGCTTTAGTTTAAATAAAATCAATCTCGCAAAGGCGCTAAGACCAAAGTTTAAACACAATCTTGTCATTTCGACGTAGGAGAAATCTTCGTGAGAAGCTCGACAAAGATTAGATCATCGTTGCGTCCCGAAGCTTCGGGATTGCGAAGATTTCTCCTCCGTCGAAATGACAAACTAGACGGAAATACTGTTATTAAATATTTTTTTGAATTCCATCTAACGGGTTAATTCTATACTAAAATGCTGAGGTTGTGATTGAATATGAAAAAAAATATTTCTTTTTTGATTTTAAAATATACTTTTTAGTATATTTGCAATCTAATTACAAAACACAATGCTTACAAAAGCCGAAAAGACAAAACAATTTATATTAGAAACTGCAGTGCCGCTTTATAACGAAAAAGGCATTTCGGGAGTTAATATTGATGATGTTTTGGAGGCAACCAAGCTTACAAAAGGTTGTCTTTACGGACATTTTGAAAATAAGGAAGATTTGACTGAACAAGTTATTGACTTATCGCTTAAAATGGTTTCGGACAAAATTAGAGCCGCCGTTTATAGCGGAAAAACCATAAAAGGTAAAATATTTGCTTTTTTAGATTTTTATAAAAACCCAATCGAAACTTTTATTTCAGGCGGATGCCCAATATTTAATACCGCTGTAGAATCGGATGATAATTATCCTTTCATAAAGGAAAAAGTTGCCAAAGTATTAAAAAATGGTCAATTGGAATTAACGGCGCTACTTCAGGAAGGAATTAATATTGGTGAGTTTTCTAATAAACTTGATCCTGCCGTTTTTGCTTTTAAATTGGTAGCTTCTGTAGAAGGAGGGATCGTAATGTGCAGAGTTATGAATACAGCAAAACCAATGCAAGGTCTTGTAAAGAGTCTAAAAAATGAATTAGAGCAATATGTGATTTGATTTTTTTTAATCTAAAATATACCAAAAAGTTTATTTTAAAATATACTAAAAAGTCTAAAATATAAAATTTAAATTATAAATATATAATAATGAAAACATCAGGAAATACAATATTCATCAGTGGCGGAAGCGCAGGAATAGGATTAGCAATAGCAAAAAAGCTAAATGCAGCAGGGAATAAAGTAATCATTAACGGACGTAATAGCGAGCGTCTTGAGAATGCATTAAAACAATTGGATAATGCAGTTGCGATACAAGGCGATTTATCAATAGAATCTGATCGAATTCGTATTGCAAAACAATTAAAAGAAGATTATCCAGATGTGAATATCATCATCAATAATGCTGGCGCAGCTTTTAGTTATCTTTTAAATGAAACTCTAAATGCGCACGAAAAAGCAGCTATAGAAATGAATACAAACTATTTAAGTGTAATTCATTTTACGGAACTTTTATTGCCTCATCTTATACAAAAAACAGAAGGTGCGATAGTAAATATTTCGTCTATCGCTGTTTTTGGCAGTCATAAATTAGTGCCTACTTATGGCGCTACAAAAGCCGCATTACATAGCTATACCGTTGCGCTGCGATATACTTATGAAGAAGAAAAAAACCTTCAGATTTATGAAGTTTATCCTCCGTTGGTAAATACAGAATTCTCGGCAGAAATTGGCGGTGCAAATGGAATTCCTCCGGAAGAAGTTGCAGATGAATTATTTATTGCTCTTGAAAAAAGTCAGTTTGATGTTCCGGTAGGCGATTCTAAGCAATTTTTTAAATAACGAGATATGAATATCAAAGGAAAAACGATATTGATTACCGGAGGTGGTTCCGGAATTGGACTGGAATCTGCAAAGCAATTTTTAGCCGAAGGTGCAAATGTTATTATTACAGGTAGAAATTCAGCAAAATTAGAAGCAGCAAAAAAGTTATTACCATCATTAATTATTATAAAAAGTGATGTTGAAAATGAAGAAGATGCTATTGCGCTTTTAGATAAAGTGACTTCTTTGGGCGGAATCGATATTTTGTATAACAACGCAGGAGTTGGAAGTCCGGCGCTTAACCTTGGAATTGCAAATGATCAAATCCTGAAAAATGCAGTTTATGAAATGAATGTCAATTATTTTGGTGTTATAAGATTGAATAACCTTTTTATAAACATGCTAAAATCACGAAAAGAAGCTGCGATAATCAATACAACTTCGATTTTGAGTTTGGTTCCGGCTCTCGAAGAACCGACTTATGCACCAACCAAAACGGCCTTGAGTTTTTATACGAGAACGCTTAGAAAGAATTTAGAGATTTTGAAAAGCAACGTAAAAGTATTCGAATTGCTTCCTCCGGTTGTCGCAACAGAAATGACAGCGAACAGAAATGATAAGAAAATCACACCGGAACAATTGGTAAAAGCACTTGTTTCGGGAATTAAAAAAGACCAATTTACGATTAGAGTAGGCGATACAAAATTGCTTTATGTTGTGAGCAGATTTTTTCCAAAGTTAGCTTTCAATTTAGTGAATCCTAAAAAGATATATGCAAGTCTAAAATAATAATTTGAACTTTAAAGATATAAAATGAAAGCATTTATAATTAATAAATACCTCAAAAACGGAACTTTGCAACTTGCAGATATGCCTGTCCCTGAGTTAAAAGATAACGATGTTTTAGTTGATGTTTATGCAGCAGGAGTAAACCTGTTAGATTCTAAAATAAAGACGGGAGAATTCAAACTTATTTTGCCTTATAAACTTCCTTTAATTTTAGGACATGATGTAGCCGGAATTATTACGAAGATTGGAAAAAACGTAAAGAATTTTAAAGTTGGTGATGAAGTTTATTCCCGTCCGTCAGATCATCGTATTGGTACGTTTGCCGAATCAATAGCTATAAATGAAAAAGATGTTGCACTAAAACCAAAGAATCTTTCTATGGAAGAAGCCGCTTCAATTCCGTTAGTGGCTTTGACCGCATGGCAAGTTTTGGTAGAGAAAGCAAACATTAAACAGGAAGAAAAAGTATTTATTCAGGCTGGTTCCGGAGGAGTTGGGACAATTGCAATTCAGCTGGCAAAACATTTAGGAGCTACGATTGCGACAACGGCAAGTGCCAAAAGTTTTGATTTACTTGAAAAACTTGGAGCTGATGTTATTGTTGATTATAAGAATAGTGATTTCGAAAACCGACTAAGTAATTATGATGTTGTATTGAACAGTCAGGATCAAAAAACACTCGAAAAATCATTAAGAATATTAAAATCGGGCGGAAAACTAATTTCGATTTCAGGACCGCCAACGCCAGATTTTGCTAAAGAAATTAAGGCGCCTTGGTTTGTAAAAATAGTTCTTTCGTTGCTAAGTTCTGGTATTCGTAAAAAAGCCTCTAATAAAAATGTAGACTATTCTTTCTTATTTATGAAGGCTAATGGCGAGCAATTAGGCAAAATCACGACACTTATAGAATCAGGAATAATTAAACCGGTTTTAGATAAAGTTTTCCCTTTCGAAGAAACAAATGAAGCATTGGCTTATGTAGAAAGTGGTCGCGCCAAAGGTAAAGTTGTTATTAAAATAAAGTAAACAATGTGTTGAGGAAAAATCGATAATAGTATGGCATTAAATCGCAAAGGTTTTGTCGTTTCGAGGAACGAGAAATCTTCGCAAGAAACTCGACAAAGATTAGATTCCCGTTGCGGAGTTACTCGTGAAGATTTCTCGTTCCTCGAAATGACAAACTAGGCGAAAATGTTCTTTTGAAAATGAATGTCCTAGCCCCGATAGAAGTGGAAATCCTTTTGTTGCGGGGTTCGCCACAAAAGATTGAAACGGATAGCGGGATTAGCTCCTAAAAAAATGCATTCAACGCTTTAATCAATGTTTTTTAAAGTCTATTTATCACACACTTCCAATTTAAAATGAGCACCTAATTTACCGCGTAGTTATAAATGAAAACGCTGTAATTTTCATTCATTGTGGCCCTATAAAGTAAATTTAAAGAAAATCAGTTATGATTTAAATTCGGGGACTGGAATTTAACTGATTTAAGCCAAAACCGAATGCTTGTTTTGAATTGGAAGTGTGTGATTAAATAGCATTGAATACTATCTTTGTTTTAGTTTCAAATCTTCTAAAAAAATAGGATTTTGTTCTTTAAGATTCACAACAAAAGCCACTCAAATCGAGTGGCTTTTTGTATTTTTATCATTTATGAAAACTAATATCTTTTTTAATCTATGCGCCTCTTAATGTTTGCTTTTTAAAATGCTTCAAAATCTGTTTTGGCGCAGCAATAACTTCTCTGCGAATAGAGTCAAACCATTCTACTTCTTTAATAACTTCTGCGCAACATTCATTTTTCGAATTGAAAAAACAGCTTTTAATATTGATTTTATCTTCTACATAACAATATTTCATTTCAACAAAAAAAGGTTCGGTAAACATTAGATTTTTATGGCAGACTAATGCATGATTTCCTTCTTGCAATCCAAGATGCAACGCATTGAGTTTCTCTCTTGAAAAACCGTTATGAAATAGAAAATGATATAATAATCGAAGTGTATAAGAAATGTACGCAGCATCTTCCATAACCATAAAATCATTTACATCTTCGCCGGAAACAACATAATTTTTGCAGATCATTTTAAGTGTAGTTAAGATTAAAAAAAAGAGGTCAGCTAAGTATGAAACTGACCTCATAACATTAGTCATGTTTGCTGATCTTCCAAAATCAAAATAAAGTATTCAGCTAATATGCAGTGGGTGACATCTATTATCTAAACATTTTATTTTATTAAAGGCGATCAATTGGTTAGTAGAAAGTTGTAACTGATTTTTATCTTATCAGCAATTTTTTTTCTGACAAGATTTGGTATTTCGATATCATAATCTTCCGGTTTTACTTCAAATGAACCAACGGCAATTATTCCGTTGGCAGCCTTTGAAATTTTTACGATTACGGTAATAGGTTTTGTTTTTCCGTGAATCGTAAGATCTCCTTTTAAAGTAAAATTTTTAGCCGTGTTTGTAATTTTCGAAATATCAAAATCGTCTATTTTACCTTTTAAAGTTGCTTTTGAGAACTTCTCAGATTCCATATAATTTTCATTGAAATGTTCTTCCATTAAAGCAACCTTAAAACGAAAACCTTTTATAAGAACCAATGCAGCAAAATCTCCTGTTGATTGGTCTAAAACTGCAGATACACTTTTGTTTTCGGCAGCAACTTCTTCATTATTTGGCGTTGAAGCCTGAAATTTTATACTCCCTGTTTTTGTGATCAGTTTTTGAGCAAATCCATCTGTATTCACAACAATAATAAACAGTAGTGCAAATAAATTTAGAAATGATTTTTTCATAATAATTAATTTTCTTTTAATCCGTCAGTATTCCATTTTACAATTAAGTCAATATTGGTCTGAGACATTCTTCCGCCTTGAGGCATAAGTCCTTGTTGACCATTTTGCAACTGAATTCGAGTTAATAAACCAGCGTTTTGAACCGCCGTTTTAACTTCTGCATAAGTTGTTAAAGGCCTGAAAGAAGCAGATCCGCTGCTAGAGTGACAACCGGCGCAACTTGCATCAATAATAGATTTTACATTTTTATTATAAGTAAGAGCCGTGGGAGTTGTCGGATCTGTTGGATTTGTTGGTGGCGTTCCTGTATCTATTGGTTTTTCAATATCCTGGTAAGTATCAGAATCACTACAGCTTGCAAATGCGGCCAGTAAAATTGTAAGTGCTAATGTTTTTTTCATGATTTTTTATTTATATGTAGTTATTAAAATACTCGGTAGAGGTTAAAACCGAAAAAGAAATCTCCTTTGCCCCAATCTCCGGAAGCATTGGTAAGGTATCCGCTCTCGCTCATGGATTGCGAGTTGGTAAAGATTAGCTGAAATACGTGCCCGCCGGTTTCGACATCAAGACCAACAGAAAGTGGATTTTTGTAAAACTCTGGTTTGTCAAAATTGTGCATGTATTCTAAATTCACAGATAATCTTTTGGTGATTTTATAACGTCCGCCTCCTCCAAAAGAAAACTGATTGTCTTTTTCGATATCTGGATTGTAAAGGTTTTTATGTATAAATGAAGGCACTAATTCTAAAGATAGTTTTTGACCTATTTTTCTGGAGATCAGTAATTGTTGTACATAAGTCATACGATCTTTAAATTCCAAACGTGGATATTGTTCTTTTTCTAAAAACGTATTAATATCTGCAACGCTGTATCCAACAATATCAACCGGGAAATTATCGCTTTGTCTTGCCATTCGGTATTTTAATCCGGTTTCATACATCTTGTTTAATGTATGTCTGGATAAACTAACAGACAACCAATCTGTAACGCCATAAATACCGCCCAGTTTTGTAGTTGCATTATCAAGACCAAAAAAACTGTCAAAGCCATCTTTAACACTTCCAAAACGGTGAGAAACCACAAAGTAAAACTCTTTTTTTCCAGCCATTTTTGTGGTCTGTAAGGTTACTAGCTGTAAAGCTTTGAAAGTTGCGGTAGAATATGTGTCTACTACTTGAGTAGAATCAAGACTTTTTAATAAATCATCTTGCGAATAGGACATCGTGACTAAAAAAAGGCAGATTGTAACTAGAAAATTTTTCATAAATTGATTAATTGGTTTGTTTATTAATGGTGCATTGGTCTATTTTAACCTCTTGAAACAGTTCGTCGTAACCAATACATTTGCCTTTTACCGTTACTTTATTATTTAAAAGTGCTGGTTTAACTTTTTGAGTAAACAGACAAAAAACATTCATTTCAAGTATGATTTCAGAATCCGTTTGTTTGGTTACTTGGCCTGTTATTTCAATAGTTTTGTTCAGGTATAATGCGTCTGCTTTTTTGGGATCAGCATCATAATCTTCAAGTAGTTTTTTTGCCGATATGCTGAAATCCGGCATTTCTGATTCTATATTTCGGGCTTCTTTAAAGAGAAAACCGTAATAAAAATAAATACCCGCCGAAGCCAATATCAATAAGGCCGCAATTACAAATGCTATTTTTTTTCTTTTCATATTTTTTCATTTGGTAATAGACAATAGTCTAACAGCCTTGGTAGAAATTGAGCTACCAAAGAATTGTTATTTGTAATAAACTAAAAGGGGAAAACAAGATTCCTCAAAATCCTGTCAGAATAGAATTCTAAGATTATTGAAATTTCAAATTAGTCCAATAAAGCATTGAACTAATCTGAAATTTGCTTTAGAATTTTATAAAGAGATCAACCCATAGGAATAATTAATAAAAGTTCAATTCAACACATAGAAACATAGATTTTGTTTCTGTAAAAAAGATAATAAAAAAGAAACTCGTTTCTTCACACATAGCTATGTACATTAATGCTAAGTGAAACGCCTTTTTTGAGAAGCGGGAATCCTATGTCTCTATGTGTTAAAATTAATTACGCCCAGCGGGTAAGAGATCAAATAACTTTATATCGCAAGTGGTGAATCTTTTACCGGTACAGGCCAAACAGCCGGAGCAGGAAAACTGATTCCTTTATTTGAACCTCTTACGCTTGCATCTTGTCCAAAATAGTACAAAGGCCAGCCATTGTAAGTTATTTGAGATTTACCAAATACGGTGATAATACTAAATTTGACTTTGTCAAGAACAGAAGGAACAACAATTTTATCAGTTTCATATATTGGCCAAACTCCATTGTTTGAAAAGTCTGCTTTTGTAAAATTGTTTTTCTTGAAATTATCATTTTTGAAAGTATACAAAGTCAAACCTTTAGCATCAGTAAAATAAGTAGTTACGCCATCTCCAACCGTATAATCTGATTTGTAGTTTTTACCGTCATGACCTTTAAGCTGGCTTCTTACAAGCATAATCGAATAATCTGGTTTTGCAATAAACCAAATACCGCCAACTCCGTCTCCAGTTGTTTTTCCGGCAGCTTCAGGCATATTTTTACCAGCATTTCCATATCCATCGTCTCCAGAAACTGGTGCATAATAATACAACGGCCAACCTTTGTAAGTTACTTGTTTTTTGCCGGAAGCATTAGTTACAGTACCAAAATCTGCCAATGTTAATCCTGCACCTAATTTATCTGCAGTTAAATTATCTACTACAAAAGCAGGCCATAAAGCTTCACAACCTCCAGTACACGAAACTTGTCCGTTTGCATCAGTTCCGAAGAAATATAAAGACCTTCCGCTTTTATCCGTTAGGTAAGAACCCAAAGTCGCACTCGTAGAAAGATTAACTTCTGTTTTTAAGACCGGTGGAGTAGGAGTATCATTGTCATTGCTGTTATCACTACTGCAACCAGCGAAAAATGTAGTTGCTACAAGAGCAGCCAAAACGAGTTTAATTTGATTTAATTTCATTGTCTTTTTGATTAGATTAATTTTAATAGAAAGGGAAAAATATACTTTACAGAATTCGTAAAGTCTTTTATTGTTTGATTAGATATCAAAAGTTGTATCTATTTTAATGAGGATTTCGTTCTCCTAATTAGGTTACGAACTGTCATAAGAAGAAAGTATCAATTTTTTTAAGAGAGCCATTTTTTATTGTTTTGATGGGATTCAATAATAAAACAGGCTTGTAGTAGATTACCCTACCAAAAAAATGATATTTTCTGAAAAAAAAGTAAAAAAGATGTAAGAATTTGTGAAAACCTTGTAGAAATAGTATTACAGAGAAACTCTAAAGCTCACATTTGGAGTTCTTTGCAATGCAAAAGTTTCAACTTCTTCTATGGAATTTGTCAAAGAAGTTATTCTGTAATATTCGCTGATTTCATTTTTTCTGTTAAGGATATTCAAGATGGAGATTCCTAATTTGTATTGAATTCCATTCGTAGTTTCCCACTTATAAGTCGAAGAAATATTAACCTGCGAAAAAATATGCAAATTCGTATTGTTTGGTTTGTTGTAAATTAATACAGGATTCGTCTGGTCAATTTGAGCGATATCCGGAGAAGTTTTTGGACGACCAGAAGTCCATTTTGTTCCCAAAGCGATTTTAAAATTATTTTTCTCATAAATTCCTGCCCATGAAACGCTGTGCATTAACTCAAAGTTGTTGGGGAAAATGGGAAATTCGTAAGTAGAAAAATGATAATTATTATGATTGTACGTATAACTTAACCACGTCAGAAAGTGATTCATTCTTTTTTGAACAAGCATTTCTGCGCCCCAAATTTCATAATCGCCAGTCATTTTAACAAACTCTAACTGATTCTGAAAACCCTGACTTGAAGTGGTAATTCCGGTTACTTTTTTATAAAAATTCTCTATATCAAGAAGCCAGTCATTCTTTTTGTAGAATAAGTTTATAGACAATTGTTTACTTCTTTGAATAGGAATTGTGTTGTTGTTTGAGATAATCCAACGCCTTTTTTCAATACCAAAATAATCCTTTTGCAAATCAATGATTTGTTGCGAATTTTGACTTTTCATTTCGCCAAGTAATTCCAGATTTAGATTTTTATTAATGCCATAACTAAACTGAACTCGCGGTTCTACAATGAATTTTTTAAATTTTTCGATGTAATTAATTCGGGTTCCAACTTTAAAATAAGTTCTTGAAAGTGTGTCGTTATATTTTCCTTCCAAGATTAAAGCGTGAGTTCTCAAAACGTCTTTTACTTTACGATAGAAATCAGGATTTGTAACTTCTTCCAAGTTAGTAATTCCTAATTCGTTAAATTGATATCCATCATTAAAAGTAATTTTAGAATTAATAATATGATTGTTTTCCAGATTAATTCCGTTATTATTTACCGTATTTTCCTGAATTACGATTTGATCTCCAATCGTAGTTTTTTGGTTAGCCAAAAGTTCATACGAAGAATTATAAACATTAATTTTAGTCGTATTAAAGTTGTTCCAGTTTCTTTTCCACGACAAATTTCCGCCATAATTTTGTTGACGTAAAACATTGTTTTCAGATTTGTTCATGTCATAAACTGTCGCACTTTGAAAAACCTCCAGATTATCTTTAATCGTAATCAAATCTAAGATTAGCTGATCTTTATTTCCAATTTTTTGAGCATATTTAAGCGTCGCATCATAGAAACCAAATTTCTTGTCACTTCGATAATCAACATTTTGTTTTTCCGAAAAATCAGTAATTGTAGTGTTTTGAAATACTTTATTGAAATATTCTTTATACGTAGGTGTTTCTACAAAATCAGTAATAGATTTACGTGCTGAAATTTCTATATAACTCTTTTTGGAAAGATTATATTTCCCGTAAACATCCGCATTAATCATATTTATTCCGGCGCTAAAAGAATTCTTTTCTGTAGTTTCCGGAGTCGAAGAAATAGCGACAACACTAGAAACGCTTTCGCCATAAAAGGCCGAACTTCCGTTTTTATAAATAGAAATAGTATGCGCCAAATTTGGATTGAAAACAGATATTAAACCAAAAAAATGTCCCGTTTGAAACATTCGGATTCCGTTCCATAAAAATAAATTCTGATCGTGAGTTCCGCCGCGAACATTAATACTTGATACGCTTTCGTCTAAACTGTTTACGCCCGGAATTTGCTGCATAGTTTGCAAAGCGTCAGGTTCGATAAGTCCGGGAAGAATACCAAATTTCTTCGGTTTAATTTCAAATGATCCATTATTATTCTTTGAAATTCCCGAAGCTAAAATTGCATTCGCCTTAATTTCTTCAAGTTGTGTGATTTCAGGTTCTAATACTATTTGGAAACAATTTTTAGGATCTGGATTATCTCCAATAAATCTTTTGGTAACAAACCCAACGTGACTAACTAAAAAGCTGTTTTTATCCTGTTCTTCAAATTCAAAATAACCGCTGGAATTGGTAGAAACCTGATTTTTATTAGCCAAACTAATATTAGCGTTTTCAATAGGTTTTTTATCTGTACTTGAAAAAACGTAGCCACAAATTAATTTAGATTCAATGTCTTTTTTATAAATATTGATGAATTTGTTTCCAATATTTTCGAAAGATAAATTGGTGTTTTTTGCCAGATATTGCAGTTTTTGATCTAGCGAAAGTGATTTTTTAGGAGGGTTTATTTGAAGATTAGCAATTAAGTCTTCGGTATAATTAAATGTTACCTGATGTTGTTGTTCAATGTCAATTATGATTTTTTTAAAAGGCACAAGTTTTCCTTTGTCCTGAGCAAAAAGATTCAGGACAAGGAAAAATGTAAAAAACAAAAAATGAAATTGTTTGGGGACCAACATTTATTTTTCGTCAAAAATTATTTTATTTTCTGAGACTTTTTTAGCCTCTAAATGATAAGTTGTACCAATAATATGCAAAGCAATATCCAGGTTTTTGGCTGGTAATTTTCCTGTAAATAAGGAGATTGTGTCTTTAGTTTTCAATTCGATTTTAATGTTATATTGCCTTTCAACTTCATCCAGCAAGGTTCTTATATTTTCTTTATAGAAAGATATTTGATTTTCTGTCCATTCTGGTTTCAATGAAGTTATGGTCATTTTTATTTGTTTTCCGTTTTCAAAACTCACGCCTTGTCCGTGCGTTAATAAAATTTCGGTGTTTCCATAATTTACTTTTACGCATCCTTCATAACATACCACATCAAACCTGTTTTTTCGGGCTTTTACGTTAAACTGAGTTCCTAAAACCGATACTTTTCCAAGATTGGTTTGTACTTCAAATCGTCTCCCTTTTGAAACTCTGAAATAAGCTTCTCCTTTTAATTCAAGTCTTCTGTTATTATCCCAATTCCATTTTTTATAATTTATTTCAGAACCTGAATTCAGCACTACTTCAGAATTATCAGGTAATGAAAAAGTCGTTTTTTCTCCAAAATCTGCTTTTTCTGTATGAGGCACATACACTTTCATTGCAAACGTAATTCCAAGTGCCAAAACAAATATTGCAGCCGCTCGAAACATCCATTTTTTATATAAAGGAACCACTTTTGGAGTCACTTTTTTCTGTTTAAGAATGTTCGATAACATGGCATTTTCGTCAAAATCATCTACTGCCAAATGTTCTGTATAATTCTTTATTTTTTGGTATTTTTCAAAATCGGGACTTGCTTTAAATTCGGCCAATTCGTCTTCCGACAAATCATTGTTGAGCCATTTTGCTAATAATCGATTTTCTTTCATTGTACTAGTATTATATATTAAAACAATTGGAACTAATTTTACCCTACTTTTATAAATCAATTTCTTTACGCAGACTTAACAAAGCCAGATGAATGCGCTTTTCTACTGCTTTTACGCTGATTTCTAACTCCAAAGCAATTTCGCTGTATTTCTTTCCGTCAATTCGATGCATCAAAAAAGCGATACGTTGTTTTTCATTGAGGTTTTCAATAGCTTTTAATAGTTTGGATTGAAATTGTTTTTCTTCTAAAAGGTATTCGGGATTTTCATTTGTTTTGTCTAAACCGGTGAAGTTTTTTTCATATCTCAAAACAACTTTCTGATGCGCAATTTCGTTTAGACTGCTATTATTGGCAATTGTATAAATGTATGATTTTGCTTTTTCGATTGGTACAGAAGCGCAGTTTTGCCATAGTTTTACAAATGCTTCCTGAGCAACATCTTCTGCCTGATCGCTGTTGCCAAATTTGTATAAAAGAAAATTTCGAAGTGCTTTTACGTGACTTTTGAAAAAAGACGAAAAGACTATTTCATCGCAAGTGTTTGATTCGGGTTTATTTGGCATTTGGATTTTCAATTTGTACCCAACAAAAGTATTTGTTTTTAGTTTAAGTAGGGTAAAAGTAAAGATGATTGTTTTATAGTAGAATAAAATGGTATTGGCTTTTGACAATTTAGTACAGATGCAGCGATCGAAATCCTTGATGCCGAATTTATTAAAAAAACAATTTCTCTTAATTTTATTATCTTTGTAAAAACATAATTATGTTCCCTTTAAAAAAATATTTATCAATAGTAGCTTTCTTGTTCTTATTGTCTTGCCAAAGCGATATGGAAGAACAGCGCTATAATCCGCAGGGAACAGTTACTAATGTTTCGCCGCTTACGACCTATTTGCAAAGGGTTGCAATGGTAAAAACGGTGCAGGATAATGTAATCGACAGATCTAGTTATTGTACCATAAAACTACCTTATACTGTTACGGTTAACAACGAAACAATTGCCATAAATACTACCGCAGATTATCAAAAAGTAATAGACAATATCAATGCAAATAATTATGATGATGATATTGTAAAAATAAGTTTTCCTGTAACAATGGTTTACTATAATTATATTCAAAAACTGATTCCAAACGAAGCTGATTTTAATTCTTTAATTGATTATTGGAATCATCTTCCTGATCTTTTATCCAAAATAAATGGTCTAAATATCAATTATCCTATTACAATTAATATCTATAATAGCGCCAATCAAGTAGGAAGTTCTGTATCGATTGTGAGTGATGAAGCGTTTTTTAGCTTCATACAAAATTTAAGTAGCAGTCAGTATATTTCGCTAAAATATCCAATTTCGATAGTAGATTACAACAATCAGACAAAATCGCTTACGAGCAATTTAGATTTCGAAAATGCTATTAAATACGCGATTGATTATTGTCCGGAAAATAATACTGTAGCACTTGATTTTGCTGCAACAATTACAAACGGTTCGTGGTCAATACCTTATTTCTTTGCTGATTCTGAGAAAACTTCTTCTTACGCCGGATATTCATTTGTGTTTAAAAGTGATAAATCTGTGGTTGCTACCAAAGGCGGAACTTCAGAAACGGGTCAATGGGAAACTTCTTTGCAATATGGAGTTCGAGATTTAAAGCTAACTTTTAGTTCAGATTTGCTTAGTAAATTAAACAATAACAGCTGGAAATTGTTTGAGTTTAATAATTCCCAAATAAGATTGCGCGATGTAAGTAATAGCACGAAATATCTTTATTTCGAAAAAGAATAAATTCAGATTTTTTGAGTTAACCCTTGTTTTTATTGCGTCAATAGGATTCCCTAGAATAATAGATTTTTATAAAAGTTATTTTAATTAAACTTTTATAAATGCATTTCAAATATCTATTGGTCTTTTTTGTTTTATTTTCGATCCAATCACATTCACAACTTTTAGAAGATAAGAAAAATTTTCGCGCAGCCGATTCGCTGTTAAAAGAACCAAGTTTCTCGGTTCACAAAGACAATTATTTCTTAACAGGAGTTCCAATAAATGAACCCATTACAAGAAATACTGCCGATGTAAAATATCAGGTAAGTTTTAAATTACGATTAAAATCGAAGCCATTATGGGGCGGTTTTTTCCCTTATCTAATGTATACTCAAAAAGCCTTTTGGGATATTTATGCAAGCTCAAAACCATTTTCTGAAATTAATTTTAATCCCGGCGTAGCCATCGTTCGTCCGTTTTATTTAAAAGGCGGAAGACTAACTTACGGAACAATTTCGCTCGAGCACGAATCAAACGGAAGAGATTCTATTTATTCCAGAACCTGGAATATGCTTGCGTTCTCCTTAAAATCACAGATTTCTCCACGTTGGGTTGTTGGATTGAGAGGATGGATTCCGCTTGTTGATAAAGAAGATAATCCCGGATTAACCAAATATGTAGGTTATGGAGAAGCAAGTGCAACGTATCAAATACAACCCGGAAGATGGAGCGCAGATATTCTTTTCAGAAAAGGAAGCGGTCTTATTAATTACGGTTCTTTGCAAACTCAAGTAAATTGGAGACCGTACAAAAAAGAGAATTATTATCTGACGCTACAATGGTTTGTGGGTTATACCGAAAGTTTGATTGATTATCAGGAACACAAAAGTATGATACGTTTAGGGTTTACAATCAAACCCGAAAGTATGGGAATATTTTAAGTTTTTTTTTAGACAATTATGGCTGAATTTTTTTCGCGCAAAGTAGCAAAGTTTTTGTCATTTCGACGGAGGAGAAATCACACTAGAAACTCGACAAAGATTGGTCTTTGCGAGGAACGAAGCAATCTCATTTGCAGAATTTAAGTAGTGATTTTTGTTAGTGAGGTTGCTTCGTTCCTCGCAATGACAAGATTGTGTTTAAGCTTTGCGTCCTTTTTATCAATTTATAAAAACTCATTTTCTATTAGCAGCCCAAAAAATAGAATTTTTAAGAAGAGTAGTGTAAGCTTCATTTTCGAATAAATCAGGAGAATGTCCCATAAAAATGTAAACATTACGAGATTTAAAATGATCATTTGTCCAAATTACGGGATGATCGCCCATTTTTATTTTTGAAATGGGATCGTAAGTAGATTCATCTACAGAAGCTAAAACGTGCACATTTTCTCGAGGACTTTTATCATAAATATACCATTCTTCTTTTTCTATAAAAAAGCTCGAAGGAACGCCTTTCATTACAGGATGTGATTTGTCTTCGAGATTTACCTGAGCTTTTGCAAAAGTTGGAATATAATCTACAAACCGAATTCCGCCCATAAAATCAGAAAACCATTGCCACATTGGATAACCATCAAATTCGCCCAATAAAGTAGCGTGATGTAAGCCAATCCATCCGCCTTTGCCATTATTCATATATTTTTCAAAAGCCTTCATAGATTCTTCGCTCCAGGTATATGGCGGATAATCTAATTGTATAAAAACCTGATATTTTTTTAAAAACGCGTCATTAATGGTTTTTGTGTTTTCGATATAATCAATTGTAAAACTGCTGTCGATTGCCAGTTTGTTTAGCCAGGGTTTAGCGGCTTTTGAAAAAGGTAAATGATGCCCGCCATTTTCATATAAAACCAAAGCTCTGAATCTTGATTTTTTGGTTTTCTGAGCCAAACATTCCGGTTGAAAAAAGCAACTTATTATCGCTAAAAGGATTATTATTCGAAAGTTTTTCATGAATCTCAATTGATTATTTATTTTCTACCATAGCCGTAATTGCCTGTAAAAACCAAGCCGAATGCGGAATCCATTGTTCTGTCCAGCGCCATTCGTCATTTCCTTCAACATCCATATTAAAGTCGATTCCGGATCCGTCGCCATTTCCTTCTTTGCCGGTAATTCCGTTTGAGATTCCGCCTTTCTCAGAACCATGACCATAATTAGAATGCATATAAGGCACATTTTTTTGTCCAAATTCATACATAAAACATACAGAATAAGGATTACAGCCTAATATCCACGAAACTTGTTGTTCTGCATAAGAATTAAGTGTTTTTTTGGTAGGATTATTTTTTTGAGAATAAGCGATTTTTCCACCTTCGATAGCTGCTGTTGCAAGAGAAGCTAATCTCGCGTTTTCGCCTTGCCACCACCAACCGGTTTCATTATCATGCGGAATAAAAAAGCCATCCTGGACTTGATCTTTATATAAAAAACTTTGTCTGGCATAACCAAAAGGATTTTCTACATTATTGGTAACCGCAATATTATAATCTAATGCTTTTTTTATCACATTTTCAGCCAGTGTTTTTTCAGCAGAATTCGTTTCTTTTTTCAAATATCGGGTTAATGCAACTATTGGTAAACCCGCATCTGCGGCATGCCAAAACGGACGATTTCCGTCATTACTTCTAAACCATCCTTTATCTGTCATTCGGTTTTCTAGATTATGCGCCCATTTTCTGGCTTCGTCTGCATAAAAAGTATCATTAGTTGCAATCCATAATTCTGTTGCCGCCATTAAAGCGCAATAATCATCGATGATGTTTTCTTTTCCGTCATCATCATATTTTGTGTTATTTAGTAATAGATGTGCGTAGGCTCGTTTTGCGCCGTCAAGATATTGTTTAGAAGTAAAATCACCATTTTTATTCCATTGTGAAATTCGGGCAAGAGCTGCAATTGCCATTCCGCCACCTTCTCTAAAAGCACATTGATATTCATTTGTAGTAACACTATTTGCTTTCAATCCAACGATTCTTCTTGCCGCGGGATCTTTATCGAAATAACTAAAAACAATCATGTAGAAATAATCTTCGTCAGATAGACAACGCATTAAATAATCAGCGCCCCAAAGTGCTTCATTATCTAATGAATCTTTGATTTTCCAATCTTTGAGTTGCTTCGAAAGAGTTTCTGAAGTATTAATTAGCGACCACGTTACAAGCGGAGTTTGTTGTGGCGATACAAAATTGGCATAAGCCAAATGCGAAAAATATTTACTCACATCGCCAGATGCATCGCACCATCCGCCGTGAACATCGACCCTTTTTGTACTGCCATAAAGCAACATGTTTTTATCGGCATTGAGTTCGTCGGGCGTATTAGCTCTTTGTTTATTATAATAATGCACAATTGACGAAATAGTACGTTTTGCTAATATATTTTCTTCAATTGCAAAATTGGGAGAATCGTATATTGTTCCGTTAATATTTACAGATACTTTGTAATTTCCTGTTTTTTGGAAGGAAGAAAAATCGGCACGATAGTAATTTTGACCAAGATTCCATTCAGTAACATTTTGTGCTTTTCCAACCGATGAAGTAAATACAGTTTTACCGGAAGCGATATCAATAATGCTGAAAGTCGCTTTTGCATCAAGATTATGATCAGCGCCAATAACAGCAATTTTCGAACCTTTGGTATCAAAACCAATCTGATTTACATAAATAACGGGTTTGCTATAAACCGCAAAAGAAAGAAACAGAAACATTACTAGGAATGCCGATTGTCTACAGAATTTTAGCATAGTATAATTTTTTCGATAAGAATGATTTAGATTTTTTCTGAGAAGCAAATTACAAAAAAGTAAAATTTTATGTTCCTTTTATTTTTCGGTTTCTTTTGGTAAGTGTAAAATTCAGAGAGCATTAACGGGAAATACATCTATTAATACCAAGTAGAATTGGCTTTTTAGGATATAAATTAAAAAAGTAATGATGTGTATTTGATGTGCCTTTAGATGCAAAATATTGATAGGAAAACATCAACGTAATAGCCAAAGATTGAAATGTGCCGTTAAGTACATCATATCGGTAGGTTTATTATGAACACGTTTTAGCCAATACAAAAGAAGAGAAAGAAGAAAACGAATCCTTTTTTGCAGAACAATTTGGAAGATTTCAGGATTGGTTTAAAGCTTTATAAAATTATGTTTTAAAATATATTGTTTGTTTTTAAACAATGTCAAAAGCCAAATCTTAGCGATGAGATTTGGATTTTTTGTTGGTATAATTTCTTTTTCTAGTTTAAGTGTAATGGTTTGTTTTTGTGTGTTTTAACTTTTTTTTATTAATTTTGGTATGACAATTTCTAGCAATACCTGTTATGGAAAAATTAAAACGCCCGGTTTATTTAAAAGCCGGTACTGATGATTTTTTTAAAAAGATGCGCACAGAAGTGAACGAAACTATTTTACAAAATTCATCCTTGTACCAATTCAATATTATTAAGTCTCTGGCACTTGTATTTTTTTTCTTTTTATTTTATTCCTGTATTTTGTTGTTTGGAGACCATACGCCTTTATTATTTCTCTTTTATATTTTGTGCGGTATCACAATGATCTTACTTTTTATAAATGCCTTTCACGATGCGGCGCATGGAGCATTGTTCAGGAAATCAAAACATAACGAATGGTTTATGTATGTTCTCGAACTCTTTGGTGGCAACCACTGGCTTTGGACACGCCGGCATATTAACCTTCATCATGCTTATCCAAACGTTCCTGATTGGGATATCGACATAAAGCAAAGCGATATTATTAGAATTTTCCCCAATAGTCCGTTGTTTGATTATCATAAATACCAGCATATTTATATGTGGATGATTTATCCGTTTTATAGTTTAAACTGGATTTATATCCGTGATTTTAAAGACTTTTTTGGGAAGAAAGATAACTACGTAAAAAAAGTTGTCGATAAGATTCCGAGAAGTGAAATCTATAAAATGATTGCAGCAAAAGTGATTAATCTTTTTTATTTGCTTTTTATTCCAATGATGTTGCTTCATCAACCGTGGTATATAGTTTTAGGAGGTTGGTTTGCGATGCATTTATGCGGAAGTACACTTGGAGTTGTCGCGCTCGTGTCGACTCATGTTGATGAAGATGCTCATTTTCCGGTAACGGACGATTACGGAAATCTTTCGGCAACATGGGCAATGCATCAAATGATTGTTACTAAGGATTTTAGTACAGAAAGTAAATTGGCTAATTTTTTATACGGCGGTTTTACACATCATGTTGCGCATCATCTTTTTCCCGGAGTTGGACATACTTATTATCCTTATATCACACCAATTATCAGGCGTTATGCGCAGGAATATAATCTTCCGTATACTTCTTATCCATTTTATCATGCTGTACGTTCGCATTTCAGAATGCTAAAAAATAAAGGAGTAAAAGAAAACATTATGATGACAGGCGAGATTTAAAAATCACTATAAAACACAAGATAAAAACCGTTCCATAGAGAACGGTTTTTTTATGCAGTTTACTCTTATTCGATTTTTTAAAGGAATTCTTATAAACATTAAACAATTCTAAAAAATAAATCAGCTTAACGATATCTGAATCACTATTTTGTTAATTATGCTATTTTTCTTTTTAAACGTTGAATTATATGTAATTCGTCGATTTATATTGCATTTCGTCGATTTCTAAAACCATGTTAATTAAAGATTAATACATATATTCGCAAAAATTTTTGTGAATGAAAGTAATATTACACTTATTAATATTTAGTTGCTTTTTTAGTGGTGCTCTTTATGGGCAAAATGAGACTAATATTACCTATGGTTTAAAGCTTGGCGGGCTGTTTTCTAAAATCAGTAATTTGCCGGAAAGTATTAAAGGACGCGATAATACTTTTGATAATAGTGTTATGGAAAGCAAAGGTGCGTATGGATTAGAAGGCGGTTTTTTTATGAACTGCAAACTTCATGATACAAGAGTTGCTATTCAGCCCGAGATTTTATTCAGACAAGCGGGCGAAACAGTTAGTTATCATGATGCTACAGGCAAAGAATTTGAGTTAGGCTTACATTACTCTTATTTGCAAATTGGAGCTTTGTATAAAGTGTATCCATATGAAGGTCTGAATTTAGGATTTGGTGCTTTTTACGGAATCAGTTTATCGGCAAATAACGTTACTTATAAATCCAATGAAGCAGACGGAATGTATGATGTTGCGACCAGACAATTCTATAAAGATGGTTTGGACGGAACGGATGATTTCTCGTTGTGTTTTGCATTAGGATATGAATTACATCAAAGTATTCATTTTGATTTACGCTACTATCTGGGTGTAAAAGATGTTGTTAAAAGTAATTCTTCTTCCTTTCAGTTTATCGAAAATCAAAACAAAAGCAGTGTGATTTGCTTCTCGTTAGGCTACAGTTTTCATCAATGGTAATTTCAATAAAAAACATGAAAAAATTTATTATACTTCTACTATTAGTAAGTACAAAATCGCTATTTGCACAAGGTGACAGAGAGATTACTTACGGTCTTTTTGCAGGCGGAATCTATTCTAAAATGTCTAATCTTCCAGATGTAATTGTTCCAAAAGGAATTTACGAGGGCTATACTTTTACAGAAGATGGAAAGTTTGGAGGCACAGCAGGTCTTATGATCAATTGGAAATATCCTTATGCAAAAGTTAGTATTCAAACAGAACTTTCATATTCCGGACAAAGTACAGATTTGAATTATGAAGATATCAAAGGACTGAAATATAAAATGACATTTGGCTACAGTTATATCAATGTTGGGGCACAATTTAAATATTATCCTGTCGAAGGGTTTTATATTGGTGCAGGTCCATATGTGGGATTCAATATTGCAAGTGATAATATAAAATATAGCTCAAATGCTCAGGAAGTTTTTGGCGGTTCAGGAGCTTATTTTGAGCCGGATGCCAATGTTCAGAAAGTGCTAAAAGAATCTTTGACCGGTAAAAATTATTTCTACGGAATGTTATCTGCCGGATATGAATTTAGTTCGAATCTTTCTATTGGAGCGCGATATACTTTAGGGTTTACAGATGCTTTAGCCACCGAAGAAAATGGTCATCGCTATAGCGAAAACAATAATAAGATAAATAGTATTTCATTGATTATAGGTTACTCATTTGACTTTGATGATTTAGCCAATTTCTAATCGTTTCCCATCCTTTAAAAACATAGGAATTATGTGTAAAAAGATTTTTTTAATAGCTTTTTTTGGAATTTTATTGGGAGGTAATACTGTTTTTTCTCAAAAGAAAGTTTTACCGGGATTAGTAGAAGAACCGCAATATTGGATAAAATCCCGAAATAGCGGAGACGCTTATTATTGGGAAAGCTTGACAAAAAAAGAAGCCAAAATATCAGGAAGAAAACATACTGGAGCTGTTTTTAATTTTAATCCAAGTATTGTTTTTGATACAACACAAGATTCTTTGATTTTGCCCTTAGGATCAGATAGTAAAAGAAAACAGACTTTGTTTATGGTTTACAAAGTGAAAGATAGTTTGAAAGAACAATTTTTATGGACCATAAACGATCCTAAAAAAACACTTTCGGTTGCGACCAATAAACGATTAGTCGATTTAAAGAAATTCTCTTATCAAACCTATCAGGAAAAAATTAAACCACATAAAGCGAATATTCATTTTTTTCAGCAAAATGTAACAGATAGTGTTGCAAAGTTATCGTCTTTGATTATTGGACAAAAGTCAAAATTTGAAAAGCTTCCGCCAGAAGAATTTAAAGGAAATATAAGCGAAATTCTGGTTTATAACAGAGTTTTGTCCGGGCTTGAAACTCAAAAAGTAGCCAGTTATTTAGCCATTAAATATGGTATTTCGCTTTCACAATTTGATATCAAAAATTACCTGAATAGTAAAGGTGAAACGATTTGGGATATCGAAAAACACAAAGGATTTGAATCTTCCATTACAGGAATTGGGCGCGATGATGCCAGCGGATTATTACAGACCAAGAGTAATAATATGATTGATGAAGGACTTTTGACAATTGAACTTAAAAGTAAATCAGATAAAATTCCGGATAATTATTTTGCTTTTTGGAGTGATAATGGTAAAAATCTTTTGGTTAAAAAGCAAGAACAAGGAGAACCAGTTGGGATTTCAAGAGAATGGCAATTGGATTTTTCTAATCCCGCTGATTTAAGTTTGGATTGGAGTTTTAATCCAAATTTTATAAAGGGAACATTACCAAAAGATACTTATTACTGGTTATTGGTTGATTATTCAGGCAAAGGAACTTATGACGAAAAAGATTCTGAATACATTCGTTTAGCAAGCACTTCTAATAAAGAAAAACTAACACTGAATGATTTTAATTGGGACAAACAAAAAACCGGTAAAGCAAAATTTACACTAAAAGTTGCGCCGGAAATGTTCAGCAGAGTCTGGATTACTGAAGCTAATTGCGGAGTTATTGGATCTGGAGAATTAAATTATACGATTGAAGGAGGTCAGGCGCCATTTACCGTTACCGTTAAAAAAGAAGGAAGTGAAGCCGTGGTAAAACAATGGAATCAAGCGGCAAAAAGTACTTCAGGATTACAACTTTCGTCAGGAACTTATGATTATATCGTACGAGACGGAAAAGGAAATTTATATTCAGAAACCGTTTTTGTTGCTGATAAACAGGGAACATTTCCTAATCTTAAACCAAATTATTTGTTGACAGATGGCAATGCTTTAACCTTTGATGCAAGTGAAGGTTTACCAAATGGCAATTATCAATATCAATGGTTTTATGAAGGGGATTTTATCGATAATAACCCAAAAATACTAATTGATCAGCCAGGTAATTATGAATTAAGATTACTGAACGGTCAGGAATGTAAAACATCTACAAAGATTGTAGTGGCAACAGACGGAAAAGAAATTACAGATTCGAGTGTCTTGATTTTATATCCAAATCCTACAATAGAAGGGCATTTTTCGATCGCAATGCAGTTTCCCAAAAAAACAAATGCAACAATTTCTATTTATAGTCCAACCGGTTCGCTGGTAAAACAAAAACAGTTACCGCAAATAGAAACTTATTTGTATGATGAAAGTATTAAAAGCGCCGCAGGAATGTATTTGGTTACTGTAAATTCTGATTTTGGTACTAAAACTTTTAAAGTTATTGTGAAATAATTTTAAAGCTGTTTTCAGAATAGATTACACAGATTAGAATATTGAAATAATTAAAAATAAATCGATTGCCCCATAATCGATTATCATACTTTATGAAAAATAAAATAATAATACTGGTATTTTTAATAGGTTCTTTTTTGTTTGCAGCCAATTTTGGACCTTACAAAATAGCTTCTTTATTTACTGAAACTATTTTAGAAAAGGAAACCGTTATTTCAAAGACAGATTCTATTGGAATCTTTAGCAGCGAAAACAAAAACATAAAATCATTTCCCGCAGATATTGCCGAGGGAATTATTGGTACAAAAGACGAAGAGGATATTGACGATGCTTATGATAACGTTTTTCATCTTAAAGTTGATGTTTTGCCATCAAATGAAGAACATGCTTATCTGGAATATGAATTGTATGGTTATGATCAGGCAGCTTCGATTTCAAGAAGTTTAAACAATCAGCCAAGTATTGGAGGGCAATTTTTATCTCAAAATAAAAACTGGACCAAACAATCTGAGTTGCTTTCAGAAAAGTCATTGCGAGAAGGCGATAACGTTTTGTTGTTTACCGCTCCCGAAGGAATTTTGAATGGATATAAAGTTAAAAATGTTCGAATTGTCTACAAATCGGCAAAACCTTCCTTTCATTATACGTTACTAAAATCAGAAAATAAATTATACATCAAAGGAACCAATTTTCCTTCTGAGATTAGAAAAATGAGTATTGGCGGAATTGCTATTGATGTAAATCAGCCTGAATTTGAATTGGTATTTGATGCTGAAACTGCTGGTAAATCTATTTTAGTTACCAAAGAAACTTCAACTGGAATTATTGTAAATGAGCGATTAGAAACCAATCAATTTCTAAAAGTAGAACGTTTCAGATCCATTGAAAATGCAAAAGAACGTATTTCAAAAATTGTTGATTTTCAGACAGAAAATAAATTAGCATACAAAGACTTTCTGGCTGTTTTTCCGGTTGGAGCTTTAAAAAATAATGTATCAGTTTCTGTAAGTGGATTGCGAAAAATTGACGTTGCGCCATTAAACGCTGCAATGGTAAACGTTACAGGAACAAATGCAGGTTTTAGATTATTGCCACACGGAACCATTTTTGAAAAAGCAGTAACATTATCACTTCCATTTGATAAAAAAGCAATTCCCGAAGGTTATACAGAAAAAGATATTAATGTATTTTATTTTGATGAAAATAAGAGATTGTGGCAGGAAGTAACCAAAGATTCCTTAGATATTAAGCAGGGAATTATCAAGGCTAAAACGACTCATTTTACGGATTTTATTGCCGGAATTATCAAAATGCCGGAATCTCCGGAAACTTCTGGTTATACACCAACGAGTATTAAAGATCTAAAAGCAGCAAGTCCGTTAGTTGGAATTCAATCCATTGCTCCACCATCGGCAAACGGAAGAGGAACGGCAAGTACAGGTTTTTCTATTGCAATACCAAACGGAAGAGGAGGAATGCAGCCATCGCTGAATTTGCAATATGATAGTGACGGCGGTCATAGTTGGGCAGGAATGGGCTGGGATATTTCGGCACCAACAGTAAGTATCGAAACCCGTTGGGGAGCACCACGATATGATGCTTCAAAAGAAACGGAAACGTATTCGATTGGCGGAGAACAATTAATTCCTAATTCACATAGAGTAGATTGGATTGGACGTACTACAGACAAACAATTTTATCCAAGACGCGAAGGTGCTTTTCAGCAGATTATCCGTAAAGGATCTTCTCCTAAAAATTATTATTGGGTTGTAAAAGATAAAAGCGGAGTTACGAGTTATTACGGAGGAACGGATTCCGGACTTTCGTCAAATGGAGTTTTGCAGGATGCCAATGGAAATGTTGGGCATTGGGGACTTTGTCTGCAAGTCGATTTAAAAGGAAATACGGTTACTTATGAGTACGATAAAAAGGACGGTCAACTCTTTCTTAAAAAAGTATATTACACCGGTTTTGGATCTGATAAAGGAAACTACAGTGTCACTTTTGTAAAAAGTGGAGATTTAGGAGAAGCAAACCGACCAGACGTACAAATTTCGGCAAGATTAGGATTCAGACAATTGAATAATGAATTGTTGCGAAAAATTGAAGTACGTTATAAAAACGATATGATTCGCAGTTATGAACTAAATTATACTTTGGGAGCTTTTAAGAAAACATTGCTTAAATCAGTTTCAGAATATGATTCGGAGTCCAAATTGTTTTATACGAATACCTTAGATTATTTTGATGATATTCGTGATGCTTCCGGAAAATACAATCCGTTTGGACCGGAACAAACGTGGAGTGTTCCAAATGATAATCTTAAAAACAGTTCAATTCCTTCGTTTAGTGATATTTTATTTTCAGGAAAACACTCTTTGGTAAGTAGTTCTGAAGGTTCTACTGCAGGAGTAAGTTACCGTATTGGGGTTGGATTAGCGCTTAATAGCGGAAGTTTGAAAGGTTTTACAGTTGGTGGTCACGGAGGAAATAATTGGGGTTCCTCTGATGTTGCCGTGGTATTAGAAGATCTTGACGGAGACGGATTGCCGGATAAAGTGTTTAAAACCAAAGATGGTGTTTATTATCGAAAAAACTTATCAGCGTCAGGACAAAATTCTTTTGGAGATCTGCAAAGTCTTAATATTAGTGATGTTGGATACTCTAAATCAACTTCGTTTAATTGGGGAGTAGATTTGAATTTAAAATACGGAAACATCGGATACGAAGAACAGCGTTCGACCAATAAAACCAAAGTTTATTTTATGGACTTTAATGGTGACGGACTAACGGATTTTGTTCGCAACGGACAAGTATATTATAACCGATTGGAAAGCGGAATTCCGACTTTTAGAAATAGCAGTACAGGAACTCCGTCTCCCGTTTTTGGAGGAGGAAATGTAACGATTCCCGGATTTACAACAATCTCGGCAGAAGAAATAGAAAAACAAAATCCGCTGCATGATGTTGTTCGTATGTGGGAAGCTCCTGCAAAAGGAATTGTTTCTGTTTCGCATCAATACCAACTTTTAGCAGAATCTACACCTGAACGAATAAAAGCTCGTTCCGAATATGTGAATAATGCAGGAACCGATAAAGCAGATGGCGTTCGTTTGTATTTTCAAAAAGGAAATCAATTAGTTTGGAATGAAGCAATTGGCGCAACTGATTATTCGGTGAAAACCAAACAAAATACAGCGATTTCTGTAGAAAAAGGAGAACGATTGTATTTCAGAGTCAGTTCTGTAAAAGACGGAAATTTTGATACCGTGATTTGGGATCCGGTTATTACGTATTCGCAGGTAAAACAATATGACAGAGATATTAACGGAAATTTAGTCAACAGTGATTTTACGGTTGCTTCCACTTTAAAAGATGTGAACACTTATTCATTAGCGACCTACAAGGCAAGTACAGATTTTTTTAGCAGTTCTCCTGCCGGAAAAGTAGTTCCTGTTGTCGGAAATGTTTTATTGAAAGGAATATTGAATAAACCTGTTACTTCAGATCATATCAAATTAAAGATTTCCAAAAACTATCTGGATGGTGCAAATCCTTCAGTGGTTTTATTCGAGAAAATTTTCCTGGCAAATGATGTAGTAAATTTCGATTTGTCAACTGTAAGTTTGTCGGCATTCGAAGCTGAAACACAAATAACCGTAGCATTAGAAACGGAAACAAATATCAATTGGCAAAGCATTTCTTTTGCGCCAACAGTTACTGTACCGGTAATTTCAGGAGGAACATTAGAAGAAGTTCCTATGGAAGTTTCTCATTTATTATACAATAAAAGAGAAGGAAATTATGCTATTCCGGGAGTAACTACGACTGTAAACGGAAAAGTAAAACTAAACATTTTACCTGCAGATTTGGTTCTGGCACCGCCTTTTCCTGCCGGAACGGTAAATAATTATAATGGTGATGTTATTTTATCGGCGAAGCAAAATAATGTTTTGTTGGCCCGTAAAAGATATAAATTGACAACCGGAACTTTGGTAGAAGTTAACAATGCTTTTGATAATGCGGTTGATTATCCATTGGCTGTTGCTGGGATTCCAATTCAGTTGGAAGTAACGGTTTCTAATCCGCAATCTGTTGCTATTCTTAGAAATTATCCAAAATTAAATGCGCTAAATATTCAGGTTCAGGTAACCGATTTAAAAGATATAGCAGATCTTACAGATGATGTTATATCAAATAATACGACCAATGATTTTGCGATTTACAGCCTTTTAAATACAGATGAAAGAACGCTTGGATTGTATCAGCACAATTGGGGCGGATTTGTTATTAACGGAAATCTGGCTTCGGATACTATCGATCAAACGCTGCTAAAACAATCAGATGCTTATAATACAGAACCTGATTTGAACAATACAGATCCCGAAAATTATAATGGAAAAGGATATGAAGTTGCCAATAGTTATTTTGTTTCGCTGAATCCATCTTATGCAAGATCTAAATGGGAAGGTCTGGAAGAAGGAATTTATATAAAAGGGCAAACAATAGGAACTTCGAGATTAGGAGAAGATGATATTGCCGATTATACTGATTTTTCTATGCCAACATTGGCTGGAGGAAGTACTTCGGCACTTGATATGATTAACGAAAGCAAGAGTAAAAGTATTTCTGCCGGAGTTTCTGCGGGTCAGGCAAACATAGGTTACAGCAAATCGATCGATGGAGATTCGTATGTAACTCAAACGATGAGCGATTTTAATGGCGATAGATTTCCGGATTATATTCGTGGAGAAAATGTACAGTTAACTGCTCCTGTTGGATCTATATCAGACGAGGTGGTTAATATTGGCGATAATTTCAGTCATTCTAAAACAAGTTCTGAAGGACCTAATTTTGGAGGAAGTTATAGCCACGGATCACCTTCAAATTCCCTGAGTGTTACAATTGGAAAAGCAAGTGTCAAAAAAGATTCTGCAAAAGGCACCGCTTCAGATGAAGCCGAAAAAGGAGGAAACAGTATTTCTGTAAGTGCTTCTAAAGGAAAAGGTGAAGACCGCTCGACAATGATACACAGCGATATTAATGGAGACGGATTGCCGGATAAAATATCAGAATCAGGAGATGTATTTTTGAATACAGGATATGGTTTTCTACCAGTCGAAAAATGGAATTTTGATAGTATAAACAGTGGAAATTCTACAGATTGGAGTGCCGGTTTGGGATATAGTATTAAACAAGGTTCAATTTCCGGAGGTGCCAATTATGCCAGATCTCAGTCTGATAGTGACGAATCTTTCATGGATATTAACGGCGATGGATTGGCAGATAAAATAAGATATGAGGGAAATAGCATGTTGGTTTCCCTGAATTTAGGAGGCTCTTTTGATACACCAATTGACTATCCGAGATTCGCAGAAATGAATCAGAACAAAGGAGTTAGTTATGGTTTTAATGCCAATGTATCGATCGATATTAGTATCTGGTTGTTGCGTATTACACCAACTATTGGAGGAAGTAAAGGATGGAGTACCAACCGTTCTGAGGGGACTTTTACGGATATTGATGGCGACGGAAACCTTGATTATATTATTTCTAAAGATGATGGACATCTTACAGCGCAGCTTTCGAACATTAGAAGAACCAATAAATTAAAAAGCGTTACCAATGCCGCAGGAAATAGTTATGTGGTCGATTATGAATTATTAAAACCAAGTTATGAAAATCCTTCTGCAAAATGGGTTTTACAATCTGTAGATATTTTTGATGGACACGTAGGTGATGGAATCGATCATACGATTGCAAAATTCAGATATGAAGACGGTTATCATGATCGTCGTGAAAGAGAATTTTATGGTTTTGGAAAAGTAATTCAGGAACAAATTGACGCTGCCGATAATTCAGTTTTTATGACAACTGTTCAGGAGTTTTACAATCAGGATTATTTCCGTAAAAATCTTTTGAAACACAGTTATACAAAAGATAAAAATGACAAAATGCGTCAGGAGTCAGAAAACGAATACAGTCTTATTGATGTTGCAACGCAGGCAAGCGTTCCGGTATCTGACTTAAATTTACCAATATGTGATGCCAAACGTATTTTTGTGGGATTGATTCATGTTAATCAAAAAGTATATGAAGGTGGAAGCGATTATCTGGAAACCAATACTTTTAATACCTATGATGCGAATGGAAACATCACACAATATGAAGATTTAGGAAACGGAACTGCCGATGATAAAGTAACAGCAAAAATTAGCTATTACGAAAGTACAACGCCTTATTATGGCGGAATTCCGAAACAATTAGAAGTGTTCACAACTGATGGTTTACGCCGTAAAAGAGCGACTTCTATAAATACAACAACAGCAGAAGTTACTCAAATAAAAAATTATAGTGCAGCCGATAAAATTGCACTTACGGATATTGAATATGATACGTACGGAAACCTGCAAAAAATAACAGGACCAGCCAATTACAAAGCGCAGCGAATGACATTAGAATATACTTATGATGCAGATAATCATCAGTATATGACGGTAATAAAAGATGCATTTGGGTATCAGAGTAAAATGGAATACGATTATCGTTTTGGAGTTGTATTAAAAACTACAGATCGCAATGATCAAAGTAATATCATCACACTGGATGCTAAGGGACGTCTGGCAACTATAAAAGCACCTTATGAAATTGCTTCGGGAAAACCGTATACGATAGCGTATGAATATTTTCCGGAAGCTAAAGTTCCGTATGCAAAAACTAAAAATTACGATCCGGAATTAGACAAGGATATTGAAACCTATATTTATACTGATGGATTAGGAAGAGCTTTGCAGGTGAAAAAAACAGCAAGCTTATTTACACAGTCTGGAAGCCCTGATCAGGAAGCTCAAATTATTTCCGGAAAAATTATTTATGACGGATTAGGACGACCAACAACTAGTTATTATCCAACTACGACAACAACTGTAGATAACAATTTTAGTACAGCTTTGTCGACCATTACACCTACCAAAACCGAGTATGATGAGGTTGGTCGTGCTGTAAATGTAACCTTACCTGATGGAAGTATCAATAAGATTATTTTTTCTTTAGATAATTATGATGGAGTTCCGGTTTTGCATACCACACAAACCGATGCTTTAAATAAAACAAATGAAACTTATACTGATGTGACGGGTCAGAATATGGCAAGTAAACAAAATGATTTGCTTACAAAGTTTGAAACCAATGCATTGGGTGAAACCATAAAAGTGACAGATGCTATGGATCATATTACTAAAAGCAGTTATGATTGGTTGGGGCAACGTATTGAGTTTACACATCCTGATGCAGGAATAACGACCTTACAATATGATTTAGCAGGTAATTTGACTTCACGCATTACACAAGACATCAAAAATACGGTGCCAAATGGCGGAGCAATACAATACGAATATAATTTTAATAGACTAGAGTCTATAAAATACCCTAAAAACCCGCAAAATAACGTACAATACAATTATGGCAAAGCCGATGGAACTGCATCACGAAGAGGCAGGCTTTGGTTTGTACAGGATGCGAGTGGAGGACAGGAATTTTTCTATGGAAAACTGGGTGAAGTCGAAAAAGAAATTCGTACGCTTCGTATCACACCAACAGATGTTCAGACTTATATTTCTCAATTCGAATATGATACCTGGAACAGAATCCAGAAAATGATTTATCCTGATGGCGAAGTGGTGGATTATACCTATAACCGCGCAGGAAATTTGCAAAGTATGCAAGGGAAGAAAGAAAGCCATACGTATGATTATATCAAACAATTGAGTTATGACGAATTCGAACAACGCAAGTATTTAAAATACGGTAACGGAACCGAAACCAATTATACTTATGATGCTATATTGCGCAGATTGCAGCAATTGCAGGTGAAAAGCGGTGCAAGACAAGTCATGAATAACAGTTATAGTTATGATTTGGTTGGAAATGTTTTAGGAATCAAAAATACGGCTCCAATCGTAAACAATACTTTAGGCGGAACTTCCAGTCACGAATACCAATATGATGATTTTTACAGGTTAAAATCTGCAAAAGCAACGTATCAGGGCGAGTTTACCAAAGCAAGTTACGAGCTGAATATGAGCTATAATAAAATGCATAATATTACCAATAAAAACTTGGTACATACTGTAAACAATGTGCAAAAAGGATATGTTTTGGATTATAATTATGATAATGAATTGCATCCTAACGCACCAAATAAAATTATAGAAACCGGAAAACAAGAACCGCGACAATATGCCTACGATGGCAACGGAAATCCAACTAGTTATACGGAATACCAAAGTTTCAGAAAAATGACATGGGACGAAGAAAACCGTTTAATGGGAATCAATGACAACGGTAGAATTCACCAATATAACTATGATGCAAGTGGAGAAAGAGTGATTAAAAGTTCCGGAGATTCTCAAAATGTAGCTATTAATGGCGAAACTGCGGCCACTATGGTTCATACAGATGATTATACAGGCTATGTTTCTCCGTATTTTGTAATAAGCAAAGGAAAGTTTACCAAGCATTATTTTGAAGGTGCAGGACGTATTGTAAGTAAGTTAGGTAACGGAACTTTTGCTCAGCCATTAGGCATCACAGCCGGAGGAGTAAATTATACCAAACTTACCGCTGAGCAACAAAAAGCTTTAGATGCTTATGTAAAAAGTTTAGGTTTGCCTCCGGGACCGCCAACACAACAAGGTATTTATGGTACACCAGAGTTTACAGGTAATCCTTACCCAAGCGGAGTATTAAAACCAGTTGAAGAAAATCAGGAACCACCGGAAGGCTGGCCACGTAACCCAATTTTTAATGCTCCGGGAGATGTTCCGGGACCACCGGTACAATTTGGACCACCAATAGAACCTACAACGGTAAAAGCGGGAGAAGGCTTCACAGGAATTGGTATGCCGGAAAATGATATTTTCTATTTTCATCCCGATCATTTAGGAAGTACTTCGTATATTACCACTCGAAACGGCTCTATTTCGCAACATGTCGAGTATATTGCCTTTGGAGAGGTTTTGTTTGAAGAGCATTCTAGTTCATTTTCTTCGCCTTATTTGTTTAATGGAAAGGAATTGGACAGAGAGACGAATTTATCGTATTTTGGTGCTAGGTACTATGATGCGAAAACCAGTTTATGGTTGAATGTTGATCCAATGGCAGATCATCCTAATCAGATAGATAAATCTGCTTATAGTGCATTTTGGGGTAATCCTATTAAATATACTGATCCAGATGGTAGATGTCCTAAATGTGAAGATGAAATTTATTTAGAATTAGCAAATCACGTCTATGAAGCAAAGAGAGGTGATATTTCTCCAAACGGATGGCAGGCAATTCGCGTTGACGAAAATAAAAAGACTGGATATAAAGGTGTGCTTTATCAGGGGTTTAATGAAACAAATGAAAAACAATATATTTATGCTACTCAAGGGACTAATCCTGGCTCAGGAGATGATTGGGAAAATAACATTCAACAGGCAGTAACGGGTAATTCACCACAGTATAAGCAATCAATTGCTATAGCGAAGGATCTGGCTTATTTTTATAAGGGAATTTCCTTTACTGGTCACTCTCTAGGTGGTGGTTTAGCAAGTGCAAATGCTTTAGCGGTTGAAGGAAAAGCTGTAACATTTAATGCCGCAGGATTATCTAGTATGACTAAGTCTAATAATAATCTCACAGGAAATGTTGCGAAGATAACTGCTTATGTTGTACAAGGGGAGATAGTAAGTCATTTACAAGGTAAAATAGGATTAAGGGCGGAAGGTAAAATAGTTACATTACCAGCCACATATATAATGCAAATACCATATCTCAAAACTGATGATCAAATAAGAACAGCCCAGCGTATTAGTAATCACTTAATGGGGCCTGTAATGGAAAAATTTAAGGAATCAAAAAGATAAAAACTATGAAAAGTTATTTTAAACTTGTAATTTTTGTAATTTCTATGTTATTATTAAGCTGTAAACAAGAAAATAGAAATGTTGCGTTTTTTAAAGATACAAAAGCTTATGATTTAGCAAAAGCTGTTGAAAAAGAAGATTTAGATAAAGTTGAAAACTTAGTCAAAAGCGATGCAAAACTAATGGAAGTAATTGATCCTATTTCAGGTTCTAATGTTTTAAGTTTAGCATTGACACTCGAAGATTTTGAATCTTTTAAGAAATTATTGGAATTAGGAGCTAATCCAAATTTTATTAATCCTATTACAAAACGAAGTGTTTTAATAGATGCTTGTACTTTTTACAATAAACCAGAACCTTATACTATTGATTTAAGATATATTAGATTATTGTTAGAGAAAGGGGCTAATCCAAATTACATTGTAGAAAATGATTTTACAGATAAAGAAGGAAATTATCACATGGCAACTTCTGCATTATATGAAGCCAGTTCAATAGATTTAAATATGGTAAAACTTTTAATAAAAGCAGGAGCAGATCCTTATAAAAAATTAGACAAGAATCAAAGTTCTCCTTTTTCAAATTCTTTGCAAACTTCAAAAAATGGTTTTGAGATTGCAAATTATTTTATTGATAGCCTTAAGGTTGATATTAATGAACCAATATCAATTAATATACAGATGCCATCTAATGAAGAGGTTAAATTTTATATTCAAGATGAGGTTGTAAATAAGTTTTTATTAGCAAAAATAAAAGGTGATACGCAGGAAGTAGATAAGCTGAAAAAAGAGAATAAAGATATCGAAGAGAATAATTATGAAAGATGGAAATTTATTTTAAAACTTGAAGAGTTAGGAGTTGATTTTAAAAATTATGATTATAAAAAATATTAATAAGGAAACATATTAAGTGTTTCCTAGCTGCACAAGTGTCTGTCGCTTTGAACCTTTAAAAGATATCGATAAAAAATGAAATACGTAAAAAACTTCGCTGTTAAAGCGAGGTTTTTTTGTTGGTTTAGAATTGTCTTATTTTAATATAAATAAAGTTTTAAAAAGTTTTTTTTGTTTGTATTATGATATAAATTTAAATGAATTAAAAAATACAAAAGAATTATGAAGATTTATTTTAAACTTGTCATTTTTGCTATTTGTATGTTAATAGTAAGTTGTAAAAAAGAGAATATAAATGTTGTATTTTTTAAAGATACAAAAGCTTATGATTTAGCTAAAGCTGTTGAAAAAGAAGATTTAGATGAAGTTGAAAATTTAGTTAAAAGCGATGCAAAACTACTGGAAGTAATTGATCCTATTTCAGGTTCTAATGTTTTAAGTTTAGCATTGACACTTGAAAATTTTGAATCTTTTAAGAAATTATTGGAGTTAGGAGCTAATCCAAATTTTATTAATCCTATTACTAAACGAAGTGTTTTAATAGATGCTTGTACTTTTTACAATAAACCAGAACCTTATACTATTGATTTAAGATATATTAGATTATTGTTAGAGAAAGGAGCTAATCCAAATTACATTGTAGAAAATGATTTTACAGATAAAGAAGGAAATTATCACATGGCAACTTCTGCAATTCATGAAGCTAGTGCATTAGATCTGACAATGGTTAAAATCTTAATAAAGGGAGGAGCGAATCCTTATAAAAAATTGGAACAAAATCAAAGCTCTCCTTTTTCAAGTGCTTTAAAAGGATTTAAGAATAAATTCGAGATAACAAATTACTATATTGATAGTTTAAATGTTGATTTAAAAGAGCCATTAAGTATTGTTAATAGACAACCTTCAAATGAATTGACAGAGCTTTATGTACAAGATTATATAAATATTTTTTTTTCTTATGAAAAAGGAACTGAGGGCTATAAAAAGACGCAAAAACTTATTGAGAAACTTAAAAGTAAAGGAGTAAATTTTAATGATTACAAATATAAAATGTGATTTTTTTTTGATATATCAATGATAAATAATAGATAGTAATGAGAATATCAATTTACATTTTATTAGTAGTATTTTATATATTGCTTGGATTAGTCGTTATTTTGTGGTTTATGTACCACGGAAGCGGTCATAAGATTCCAATTGAAACAGATAGATTTTTATTTTTTCGATTTTAATAAATATTCTTATAATTATTGGATTAAAAATTATTTTAAAAAAAATCTCTCGAAGAGAACAGGAATAGAAGAGTTGATTGCTTGGATATTTTCTGTACTCTCATTCTGGCGCTAGCATCTTGCTTATGAATGCAAAGAATGGACAAAGAACAAATAAAAATAAAAACCTTACTGAGAAGCGAGGTTTTTTTTATGTGTTTCGGATTGTCTTATTCTAATATAAATAAAGTTTTAAAATATCTTAGTTGGTGAAACAAATGTGATTGAAAGAACTGGAGAAAGGATAATAATGCAGGAAGGAAAAGGAAATTACACTAGGATATTAGAAAATGGCGGTTTTCAGATATATAGAGAAGGAAAAGTGGTGGTAAATAAACTTGTTGAATAATGATAAATAGTAATTTGGAAAGTTTTAATGTAAAAGTATTTAATATTTTAAAGTCGAAAGATGAACTTAAATATTTAGATTATGAAGTTGATCTTTCAAAAAACATAAGCAGGTTCAATTTTAGTAATGGCATTTATTTAGGATTTGATCAGAAGATATATGTTTATTATACAGAAGAGGAAGTCTTAAATCACTCTGTTTATGGTGTGAAACAATATTTAAATCATGATACTACTTTAAAGCAGTTTGATATTGTAGAAGATGCTTTAGAGTATATTGAATATTTACAAAATCTAATAAAATATAAACAATTAGAGCAATTTTTTTATTTTGAATGTAAATCAAAAAAAACGATTCAGACTTTATGGAAGAAATTTTCATTAAAGATTGTAAATAACCAAAAAACAGATGATTATGTTGTTAGAATAGATATGTCTGGATTAGATTTCTTCGTTACAATTTGTTTTTTTGCAGCATATGAGTTTGAAGTTGATTTTGTACCAGCTGATAAAAATTGGTCCACCCATAAAACAAAGAAATATCTTCATATTGATGATTTATTTGTTGATTTAGAAAATTATACTCTTTATGATTTGATTCCAATAGAAAAATATGAAAGAGATATGTTTTAAATTCTGCTACCAAGCGTGTAATTTACGATTTAACAAAAGATACAGTTTCTAATACACTAACGCGCACAGCAAAATTGCCGAAGCAGAAAAACTACTTTAAGAGAATATGTATAGATTTATACTATATTTACTGTTAATATAATAAACAATGAAAAAAATAATTTTAGTTGCAATAGCCTTTTTATTTGCAACTGTAGGACACGCCAAATACAATAAAGCAGTTTTGTATATGGAAGACGGATCAATCAAAAAAGGTCTTGCTGAAATGGTAGAAAGTGAAGATTCTAAAGTGAATTTCAAAACTGATGAAGAAGCAAAAAAAGAAAAAATCGCAAGTACAGATATTAAAAAAATCGAATATATATCCTCTGATGATACTAAGTATATAGCTGAAAGGTTATATGCAACAACAGCCAATCTTTTGACAGGGAAATTTTCGAGGTCCAGAAAAAAGTTGTGGTTTTATATTATTTATGACAAAGATGTAAAAATTGGCGGTATTAGTGCCGAAGGCAGCAGAAGACCAAATGCAGGTGGAACAAGTACCATAGTTACTTTTGCAAATACAGCATATTATTTTGGTAAAAAAAACAGTGAAGAATTGGTTTTTGGTAATGCAACCACAGCATCAATGGGTTTTGCGATAGGAACAGATTCATTAATCAGAAAAATGTCTAAAGAAGCTTTTGCTGATTGTCCTAAATTAATAGATGCAATCGCTAAAGAAAATTTCAAAAACGGAGATGTTTTGAATCAATTGAAAGCAATTTTCGAAAAGTATAAATGTAAATAAGCATTTTAAAAAATATAGAAAACAAAACCCACTCATTTTGAGTGGGTTTTGTTTTTGATTAACGATAAATTTAGTACTTGAAAAGACATAATTAGTACTTAAAAATATTAAACAGGAGATTGATTTTTTTTACGTAATTTCATTTCTCAAATTATATGACTCATGAAACAATTAATGAAAGCTATTTTTTGTGCAGGATTTCTTTTTTGGGTGACTTTCTCAAATGCGCAGCATGAAGTATATACAACTCCTGCACAACATCAGGTTGAGGATACTACTTTTGTGAATTTAAAAGATTACAGTCAGGATTTTGTTTATGATATGAAGTATGCGACAGAAGATAATTTTCTGAAAGCCAAAGTTTATGATTGTGCTGAGTGTATGTTGCGTTATAAAACCGTAAAAGCTTTAATTGCCGCCAACAAAGAATTTATGAAGCAAGGCTGCAAAATAAAACTTTTCGATTGCTACCGACCTTTATCTATTCAGAAAAAAATGTGGGAAATCGTTTCGAATCCGGAATATGTGGCGGATCCAAAAAAAGGCTCCATCCATAATAGAGGAGGAGCCGTTGATATTACTTTAGTAAATGCCCAGGGAGAAGAACTCGAAATGGGAACTACTTTTGATTTTTTTGGAATAGAAGCAAGCCATAATTATAAAAAATTTCCAACATCAGTACGAGCAAACAGAAAGTATCTGAAAATGGTAATGATTCAAAATGGCTTTAATTCATTTGATTCAGAATGGTGGCATTATAATCTAAAAACAGGTTTAAATGATAAAGTTTCCAATCAAAAATGGGATTGCAATTAATTATTCAACACATCTTATGTTGTCAATAAAATAAGTATTTGGATGGTAAACTTTTCCATTCAATTCAGATGTTAAATCAGGTCTAACAATATAATCTTCAACATCTGTTAAGTATTTTATTCTCATAATAGAAACCGGCGATTTTTTTAATTCTTCAAAATTATCTTTCAGAAACATAAAATATCCGGTGTTTACGCGATTATCAAAACCTTTATCATCGCGAATAAGAGTTCCGCAATTTTCCTGATTAACGTGAATTAAAGTAATGATTTTACCGTTTTCTAATTGTAAAAATACTTTTGAGTTTTTGTCAAAACAATTCGCTTTTATAAAGTCTTTACTTTTTTGAATCACTTGCAGGTTTAAGGTTGGTAAACCATCAGTTTGAGCCAATGATAAGAAAACATAACTGGATGTTCCTCCAAAGTTTTTCTCACTGACTAAGTATTCGTTAGTTATTTTATAAGTACCAATTGAGTCTGATACATTAGCACTGTATTCACATGGTTTTTGGGCAAATGCAGTAAAGGTTAATAGAAAAAAAGTTAGTGTAATTAGTTGTTTCATTTTTAAGTTATTTTTCTGCAAATTAAAACTATTTTGTTATCATTTTTATCTGTTGTAAAAAAACAATACAAATTTCCACCATTTTTTATTTTCCATTTTTTTCGAATGTTTTCTACCGTGTCCGGAAAGTTTCGTGTAGTAAGATTTGCCTGTTGATTTGCAAGTTCAGATTTCATTTCATTTTTACTATACGGAATCACTTTTTCGATTTCGAAAGTTCTTCCCGGAAAGTCAATTAGTTCATCTGAAGTATATAAATGAGAATGTTTGTGCAATTTATTAATATCGAAAATAACACTTACTTCATCAAAACCACCAGATTTCATAATGGCCGAATTGGGTTCGTAAACATATTTTTGAGGTAAATGATAAAAAGCAAAGACCGAATCATCACCTAAAACAAACTCAAAAGTTTCTGTTTTCAGTTTTAGAATATTGGCAGTTTTAATCGTGATTTCTCCTGAATAATTATTGTGAATTTCAAAAAGCAATTCTTTTACTTCATTTTCAAGAGCAATAATATGAATGTTTTTTACGAATTTAAGTTCAGATAAACCTGCAGAAATATCGAGTAAAGGAGCTGTTTTAATTAAAATAGAATCTGTTTTTTCGAAGTAAAAATCTAAAGATTCGGGAACATTTGGCAAACAATCTTTCAGCATAAAAACTTTGCCTTTCGCATCATTTCTGCGGGAAGGATCAATATAAATCCAATCCCATTTTTGATTTGATTCTTTTAGAACATTGGCAGAATCATCGGCATAACAAACACAATTATCAACTTTAAGCTGTTCAAAATTATGTTTTACAATTGCAGATAAATCTTCGTTTATTTCGCAATGCGCAATGTTTTTAAATCTTTTAGAAAAGTAATAATCATCAACCCCAAAACCTCCCGTAAGATCAATCAAAGATTCTCCCGAAATCAAAGAAGCTTTATAAGCCGCTGTTTTTTCGGATGAGGTTTGTTCTACAGATATTTTACTTGGATAAATAATATTATCGGTTGCAAACCAGGTTGGTAATTTATCTTTTGCTTTGGATTTAGCTTCAATCTGAGTTAAAATCAAAATCCAGTCTACTTCAGGAAATGGATTTTTCTGAAGCGCTAATTTTGTAATTGGGGCACCACTATTTTGAGTTATAAAATCCTGAATATTTTGGCTTAAAATAGAAGTATTCAATGTTTAAATTCTTTCGGTTAATACGGATACAATTTTGTTGTTAGGAAAAAACTCTTTCAAAATTACTTTCAGCATTGTAAAAACAGGAATTGCGATAATCATTCCGACGATTCCAAAAGTAATTCCGCTGATTAAAGTAACTAAGAATATTTCCAGCGGATGCGAATTTACACTTTTTGACGAAATTATAGGTTGACTAATATTATTATCAATCGCCTGAACCAGCAAAAAGCCAATGATTACATATATAGTTGTAGGTAGAATTTCAGATCTGAAATCACTTCCAATTAAACTAATCATCGTTAAAAGTCCAGCTAATATAGTTCCAATAATGGGTCCGATGTAAGGAATAATGTTTAAGATGGCACATAAAAAGGCAATTACAAAAGCATTTTTATTTCCAAAAATCATTAAAACAATAAAATAGAGAATAAACACAACCGTTAATTGAAGCAATAAACCAATAAAATAGCGGGTTAAAAAGTGATTTATTTTTGTAATCGAGTTTAGAATTTTATCTTCATTTGTATCAGGAAGAATTTTTCTTGCGCTTACTTTAAAAGCGTCCTGATCTTTGATAAAGAAGAAAGTAATAAAAAATACAGAAACCAATCCCATTCCCATATCGGCCATAAAGCCAAAAATAGAGTTTAGAAATGCTGTGAAATAACTAAAATCCAATAATGAAGTTACTTTTGGGTTCTTTAAAACTTTGTCAAAATCAACATGCTGAATATTGAAATAAGTTTCGATACTTTTCTCGCTTTCAATAAATTGATGTTGCAATTGATTAGTATCTAATAAAGATAAATTATTGGCTTGCGAAATAATCAGTGGAACAAATAATAGGATAAAACCAACAATTGCAAGTATAAAAATAATCAGCGCAGTTGTTGCGGCAAGTGAATTACTGAATTTCAATCTTTTTCTTAAAAACTGTACCAACGGATTGGCAAGCAAACACAATAACAAGGAAACACATAAATAAACAATTACGGTTTGTATTTCGTACAAAAAGAATAAAATGGCGGCAATAATTAAGATTGTTACGAGAGCTCTTAGGATTCCGTTTGAAATAGTTTTAGATGTTATCATGTTTAGGTTTTAGAGGATAAATATAGGAAAAAGCTTTTAAAATTTTCATGGAAACAAAAAAAAGCGAGATGAATACATCTCGCTTTTAAGTTTGCTATCTTGATTTCTTTTCTTAGATTCCAAAAGCAGCTCTTGGACCTCCAGAAAGGAATATTGCAGCCATTCTGCTTTTTTGCCCATTAGAAAACATGTACATTGCGTTATCGTCAACATAATCCATGTAGTTCATTGTCATTTCTACAGGAGTACCAGAACAAGTACTGTAGTGAGGGTAAGCAGGAACACCATAATTTGCATCATTGTGAGTTGGAGTATCAGATACTAAATCGCTTCCGCAAGTTGCATCTCCCCAGATGTGACGTAGGTTCATCCAGTGACCAACTTCGTGAGTAGCAGTTCTTCCTAAATTATAAGGCGCTGCAGCAGAACCAGATAAACCAAAATATTTAGAATCAATTACAACTCCGTCAGTAGCAGATGCTCCTCCAGGAAATTGTGCATAACCTAATATTCCGCCACCAATAGCGCAAGACCATATGTTAAGTTTTGTAGTTGGCGAAGTTGGTGCAAGACCTCCCTGAGCCGTTTTTTTCATAGCGTCATTAGTTCCCCATGAAGTTTTTGTAGTCGATTTTCTGATGATTTGGTCAAGAACAAAAGAAATTCCAACATTAGCTTTTACACCAGCAAAAAGAGCAGGTACGCTATTGTAATCTGAGTTTAATGCATTGAAATCCTTGTTAAGAACATCAATTTGAGATTGAATTTGTGCATCAGAGATGTTCTGAGCAGCTGTTTTGTACAAAACATTTACTACAACCGGAATTTGAACTTTGCCATTTACAAGTTTTCCAGAAAGCATTGCTTTGTTTGTGTATGCTTCAATTTCATTCATTCTGATCGCTAACATCGGATCAGCTTTTAACTGTGCTTCTAATACTTCTTGTGTGGCGCATCCACGACGAGCTGTTGCACTTGCTTCTGAGCCTGCAGCTTCAGATTGGTCATTTTGACAAGAAAACAGCACTAACGCTGTGAATGCGGTAATAAGAACTTTTTTCATAATAATTTGGATTTTTGTTATAAAAAATTACATTTGGTTAATTATGTGACAATTTTATAACAAAAACATAATGTAGCAAAACTTTTACAATAAAATATTTGTGAGAATTTTACAATCCCTTGTATAATCTAGTTCCTACAAAAAAGTTAAAGTTATTTTTAAGATGTTTTTTCCTACTTATTGTTTTTTGACGCACTTTAACGATGTTATTTGTCTTTAATCGAGGGTTTTAAATATTCCTGTTAAATACGATCCAGAATCGGTTCTCATTTTTGTTAATTATTCTCTAATATTTTAACAAAAACTCACAAAGCAGTAATCTCGTACAAAGCTATACTTGCAGCTTGCACCACATTCATGCTGGAATTTTTGCCAAACATATTTATGTGCACAATTTGATTCGAAATTTTTAAAAGCTCCTCTGAGATTCCGTCAATTTCACTTCCCAGTAAAAGTGCAATTTTTTGATTGTCAGGAATAACAACTTCTTTAAGAGGTTTACTATTGCTTGCGATTTCCAAAGCAATAATTTCAAAGTTATTTTGAAGTAAGTAATCTTTAAGAACACTAGTTTCTTCGATTACAGAATGAGGCACGTGAAGATGTGTGCTTCTTGAAGTTTTGTTGATTTTACGGGGCGTCAGCGGAATATCTTTTCCTAAAAAGATAATATTTTCAACGCCAAAAGCTTCAGCAATTCTAAAGAGAGAACCAATATTCTGTTGAAAATAGATGTGATCACAAACCAGTGTTATCGGAAATGTTTTTCTTTGAAATTGATTTTCTTCGTGAGTAAGCTGCACTTTTTTAAATTTAATTGGTAAAGATATAATTGATAATATTAGCACCCATTTTCAGAGCTTTTTCTCGAACGGCCAATGGATCATTATGCACTTCTGTATCTTCCCAGCCGTCACCTAAATCACATTCATAAGTATATAATAAAACGAGTTTATTGTCTACAAAAATTCCAAAAGCCTGAGCACGAGTTCCATCATGTTCGTGAATTTTTGGTAAACCATTCGGAAATGGAAACGGTTTTTGAAAAATTGGATGATTTGCCGGAATTTCGACTAAATTATTATTAGGGAATATTTTTTTTATTTCTTTTCGAATATATTGATCCATTCCGTAATTATCATCAATATGAAGAAATCCTCCGCCATTTAGATAATTTCGAAGATTAGCAACATCAGAATCGCTAAAAACGACATTTCCGTGTCCCGTCATATGAACAAAAGGATACGAAAGCAAATCCGGATTACTTGGTTCAACCGTAGAAGGTTTTGGTTTTATTCGGGTATTAATATTTGCATTACAAAACTTAATCAAGTTAGGCAAAGAAGTTGGATTTGCATACCAATCGCCGCCACCGCTATATTTAAGCAAAGCAATTTCTTGCGAAAATGAAGAAACAGAAATCAATAAAAAAAGAAACAATATTTTTTTCATGTAATTTTAAATTATCGGTTTGTCATTGCGAGGAACGAAGCAACCTCACTAGTAATTCGGCTTCTAAAGCTTTGTCAAAGTTTTAAACTTTGACAAAGCTCTGTAATTTAATCTGCAAGTGTGATTGCTTCGTTCCTCGCAATGACAAAGCTAGCGTTATTGCTGATAAAAACAGCGTTTATTAATTAGGCGTTTCATTAAAAAACACCACACTATGACAAGCCACAACAGCAGCAGTTTCAGTTCGTAAACGAGTATTTCCTAAAGTAACCGGCTGAAAATTATTTTCTAAAGCCAATACAATTTCCTTTTCCGAAAAATCTCCTTCAGGACCAATTAAAAGCGTTACGTTTTCATTTGGTTTCAAAACATCTTTCAATGATTTTTTATCGGTTTCTTCGCAATGTGCAATTAATTGTAAACCTTCATTTTGTTGTTTTACGAATTCTTTAAACGAAATTGCCTCATTTAATTTTGGTAAATAAGTTTCGTTAGATTGTTTCATTGCCGAAAGAATAATCTTTTCAAAACGCTCAATATTAATCACTTTACGTTCAGAACGATCGCAAATTATTGGTGTAATTTCCTGAATTCCAATTTCGGTCGCTTTTTCCAGAAACCATTCAAAACGATCATTCATTTTGGTTGGCGCAACTGCAAGATGTAAACGGTATTTTGGTTCAGGAGATTTTTTTATCGAAAGTACTTCAACAATACATTTGTTATCAGAAGCAAGCGTAATTTCGGTTTCAAATAATAATCCCAAACCATTTGTAACGTGTAGAATATCTGAATCTTTTTTTCGTAAAACCTTTATAATATGGCGGCTTTCTTCTTTATCAAAAGAAAAAGTTTCAGTCGTTTCGTCAATATCAGGATTGTAAAATAATTGCATAATTAAAATTGAATTCGCGCTTTAGAAACTACAGCAGAAGTTTCAAAACGACTTGATAAATATTTTTGATATCCTACAATTCCAATCATTGCGGCATTATCTGTTGTGTATTCGAATTTTGGAACAAAAGTTTTCCAGCCATATTTAGCTTCACTTTCTTTCAATCGGGTTCTAATTCCTGAATTTGCCGAAACTCCGCCACCAATTGCAATTTGTGTGATTCCGGTTTCTTTTACTGCTAATTTCAATTTATCCATCAAAATTTCGATGATCGTATATTGAATAGAAGCACAAATATCATTCAGATTTTCTTCGATGAAATTCGGATTCTTTAATTTTTCCTTCTGAATAAAGTATAAAATTGCGGTTTTTAATCCGGAGAAACTAAAATCTAATCCTGGAACTTTAGGTTTTGTAAAAGCAAACGCTTTCGGGTTTCCTTCTTTGGCATATTTGTCGATCAAAGGTCCGCCTGGATAAGGAAGTCCAAGGATTTTGGCACTTTTATCAAAAGCTTCTCCAACCGCGTCATCAGTGGTTTCTCCGATAATTTCCATGTCAAAAAAACCTTTTACTTTCACGATTTGAGTATGACCTCCGCTAATGGTTAAGGCCAAAAATGGAAACTCAGGTTTATCAAAACCTTCTTCGTCTATAAAATGAGCCAAAATATGGGCATGCATGTGATTGACAGCGATTAACGGAATTTTTAGCGCTAATGAAAGCGATTTGCTAAAAGAACTTCCCACTAATAAAGATCCCATTAGACCCGGACCTTGTGTAAAGGCAATGGCAGTTAATTGTTCTTTTTGTACATTTGCTTTACGAAGTGCAGCATCAATTACCGGAACAATATTTTGCTGATGTGCTCTTGAAGCTAATTCAGGAACTACACCACCATATTGATTGTGAATTAGCTGATTGGCCACAACATTTGAAAGTACTTTATCGTTATGTAAAACCGCGGCAGCAGTATCATCGCATGAACTTTCGATGGCAAGAATAAAAACCTCTGAATTTTGCATATAAAGGCACGAATTTTGAATTATATTTGACAAATCAAATTTTTAATTTTCTTTGACTTGTAAGGAGAAGCCAAAATTAAAGAATTTTTATCAAAAACAGTCGTTCTTTGTCTGTTCAAAGTAAATTTAAATAGAAAACTAAAATAAAAGCAGCTATCAAAAAAGTAAAGAAAATAATATCCAGAACCCTAATTGGGTTAATCTTACTTTTGTTAGCACTCGCTATCATCTTGTCTTTACCTGTGGTTCAGACAAAAATCGCAGATTATATTACAGAGACATTAAACAAAGATTTTAATGTAAATATTAGCGTCGAAAAAACTTCAATAAACATTTTTGGAGGCGTAAAGTTGAAAAAAGTATTGATTTTAGATCATCATAAAAAGACAATGATCTACGCAGATATTATTGCAACTGATATTTTAGGGTTAAAAAGATTGGTAGATGGAGATCTTATTTTTGGAGATATTCGCTTGACGGGTTTAATTTTTAACCTAAAAACGTATAAGAATGAACATGAAAACAATCTTAATGTTTTTATTCAGGCATTCGAAAAAGGTCCAAAATCTCCTAAATCAAGCAAGCATTTTTTATTAACAGCCAAGAATGGTTATATCGACAGAGGAGCTTTTTCTGTTGTTGATGAGAATAAAAACACACCAAAGTTTCTTGATTTTAAAAAATTAAACGCTTACATCAGTGATTTTAAATTGTATGGTCCGGATGTAAATACTATGATTCACAGGTTTTCTTTTTTAGATCATCGTGGTTTGTATGTGTCTAATTTTGCAGGGAAATTCAGTTATACCAAAAAGCAAATTAAAGTAGAAAGCTTAGCTATAAAAACCAAAAGATCATGGATTTATGGTAAAGCTATTTTGAATTATAAAATTGAAGATTTCTTAGATTTTACAGACAAAGTAAAGTTTAATGTCGCGATGGATTCGGCTTCGATTGCTTCAAATGATATTCGTTATTTCTATGACGGATTGGGTAAAAATCAGCATTTTAGAATCAGAACTAAGATTAGAGGAACGCTGAATAATCTTAATTTAAGACATCTTAAACTTAGTGATACAAACGGTTCTAAGATTGCGGGAACTATTAATTTCAGAAATCTTTTGGGAGACAAAACTCAGAAGTTTTCGATGCAGGGAAAGTTTGATAAACTGATTTCCAGTTATGATAATCTGGTTGTTTTATTACCTGGTGTTTTAGGGAAAAAGCTTCCGAAAGAACTGCAAAGAATCGGCAAATTTAATATTGTTGGTAAAGCAAAAGTCTCGACAACAGATTTAGAGACAGACTTTAAGATGATAACTGATTTAGGAAATGGTCAGGCCAATTTGCATATGAATAATATGGACTTTATTGACAGAGCGTCTTATTCTGGGAATATTATTTTGGATAATTTTAATATTGGAGCTTTATTAGCTCGGAAAGATATTGGAAAAACAACACTAAATCTTGATGTTGAAGGCGTTGGTTTTACCGAAAAATATCTGAATACAATCATTAAAGGTGATATTGCAAAATTAGATTATAATAAATACACCTATAATAATATTGTAGTAAACGGGAATTTTAAATTGCCTTATTATAAAGGACAAGTTTCGATAAGTGATCCAAATCTGAATTTGACATTTGACGGTTTGGTTGATTTAAGCAAAAGAGAAAGTAAATATGATTTTCATATCAATGTTGAAAATGCCGATTTGCGAAAGCTGAGATTTGTTGACGATTCTATTTCTAATTTTACAGGAGACGCTGTTGTCGAAGTAACCGGAAATTCGATCGAGAATCTTCAGGGAAATGTATATATTAAGGATGCAGTTTATCAAAATCCAAAATCTACTTATGCTTTTGATGAAGTAACAATCAGTTCTAATTTTGATGCAGATCGATTGAGAACGATTACAATTAGTTCGAACGATGTTGTAAACGGAAAAATTGTTGGTAAATTTCAGTTTGGACAATTAGATAAGCTGGTTATGAATTCGGTAGGAAGTTTGTATACCAATTATAAACCTTATAAGGTTAAAAAAGGTCAGTTTTTGAATTTCAATTTCCATGTTTATGATAAAGTGGTTGAAATGCTTTATCCGGAAGTTAATATAGATTCGTCGACTGTCGTGCGAGGAAAAATTGATTCAGATCTTCAGGAGTTTAAGTTTAAATTTAGATCTCAGAAAATTACTGCCGCAAAAAATACTTTCGATAATATCCGAATTAATATTGATAATAAAAACACGCTTTATAATGCTTACGTCGAATTAGATAGTATCAAAACTCCTTATTATAAGGTAAGAGACTTTAGTTTGATTAATGTTACTGCAAAAGACACGCTTTTTGTTCGTTCAGAATTTAAAGGTGGAGATAAAGGAGAGGATTATTACAATCTGAATTTATTTCATACAATAGATAAAAACAAAAATAACATTGTTGGAATCAAGAAATCTGAGATGAAGTTTAAAGACTATTTATGGTATTTAAATGAAGACGAAGAAAAAGATAATCAGATTGTTTTTGATCAGTTTTTCAAGAATTTCACGATAGATAATATTGTCCTTTCACATGAAAATCAGAAGATTGATTTAAATGGTATAATAAAAGGTACAGATTATAAAGATGTCGTTCTGAATTTTGAAGATGTCGATATTAATAAGATTACGCCGTTTAATTCGAAGTTTGTATTTAATGGTAATTTAAATGGTAAGGTAAATTATAAGCAGAATAAGAATGTTTATCAGCCCACGGCATCTATTGTTATTGATCATCTTAATTTGAATAAAACAGAATTAGGAACGCTGAATTTTGATATTGCAGGAGATGAAAGCTTTAGAAAGTTTACGGTAAATTCTTCGATACAAAACGGATTTACAGAATCATTTAGAGCAAATGGAACTTTTGCAATCGAAAATAAAGAAACTCTTTTAGATTTGAATTTAAAACTCGAAGGATTTAATCTGGCGACTTTAGGTTCTGTTGGAGGCGATGTTTTGTCAAATGTGAGGGGAAGTGTTTCCGGAAATGCTGCTGTTGTCGGGAATCTTAAAAAACCGGAAATCAATGGTCGTTTGTATGTTGAAAAGGCAGGAATGACAATTCCGTATCTTAATACAGATTATGAGTTGAGTGATCGAACCGTAATTGATTTAACGGATGAAAAGTTTTTATTTAGAAATAACCAATTGACAGATACTAAATACGGAACTAAAGGATTGTTGAACGGAACTATTGAACATCATAATTTTGGCGATTGGAAATTAGATCTTACCATTACTTCTAAACGATTATTGGCTCTTGATACAAAAGATAGTGAAGATGCGGCTTATTTTGGAACTGCATTTATTAACGGAACTGCAAGTATAAAAGGTCCAACAGATGGTTTGTTTATTAAAGTAGACGCTAAATCTGAGAAAGGTACCGAAGTTAAGATTCCTATTAATAATGCGCAAAGTGTTGGAGAAAGCAGTTGGATTCATTTTGTGACACCAAAAGAAAAATACAATCTGGCAAATGGTATCGTTGAGAAAACGAAAAACTATAACGGACTTGAATTGGAGTTTGATTTTGATATTACGCCAGATGCCGAAGTCGAAGTAATCCTGGACAGAAATTCCGGACACGGTATGAAAGGAAAAGGTTATGGATCGTTATTATTTAAAATTAATACGCTTGGTAAGTTTAATATGTGGGGAGATTTCCAGGCATACGAAGGAACTTACAACTTTAAATACGGTGGTTTAATCGATAAAAAATTCTCGGTTAAAAAAGGAGGATCTATCACTTGGGAAGGAAACCCAATGAAAGCGCAACTTAATCTGGAAGCAGTTTATAAAACATCGGCAAATCCGGCTGTTTTATTAGATAATACTTCTTCATTCAATAAGAAAGTGCCGGTAGAAGTTGTTATTGGATTAAGAGGAGATTTAACGAGCCCAGAGCCTAATTTTGATATTCAGTTTCCATCTGTAAGTAATGTTCTTAAATCTGAGATACAATATAAGTTAGATGATAAAGATATTCGTCAGACACAAGCCTTGTATTTGTTGTCTACTGGTTCATTCATGAGTACAGATGGATTTAGTCAAGGCGATTTATCCGGAACATTGACAGAAACTGCCTCTAGTTTATTAGGCGGCATTATAAAATCGGATAATGATAAAGTTAATATCGACTTGAATTATATTTCGGCAGATAAAAGATTAGGACAAGAAGCCGATGGTCAGTTTGTGGCTAATATTTCATCTCAGGTAAACGAAAGAATTACTATCAACGGTAAATTAGGAGTTCCGGTTGGAGGTGTAAACGAATCTGCAATTGTTGGTGATATCGAAATTCTATATAGAGTTAACGAAGACGGATCTATGAATCTTCGTTTGTTTAATAAAGAAAATGATATCAATTACGTAGGGCAGGGAATTGGTTATACTCAAGGTGTTGGTATTTCGTATGAAGTAGATTTTGATACTTTTAGCGAATTGGTAAATAAAATATTTAAAGATCATAAACTCGAAAGAGCGATTAAAGGTTCAAATGATGATTTGCAGGATTCTTATTTAAATCCTGATTTTGTAAAATTCTCTAATAAAAAGGACGCCGAGAAGAATAAAAAAGGGAAAGACAAGAAAGATGCGGAGAAGAAACAAGAACCGAAAAATCCGCCGCCTCAAAACAATAATGAGGGTTTAATTCCTGATAATGACTTTTAATTCAGGCAACTTTGTTAAAAATATGATGATATAAAACCATTCGTGACTGCGAATGGTTTTTTTGTGCTAAATTTAGAGATTCAAAAATTTATTTTCGGATTTCTAAAAGCTCGGATTTTTGTAACACTTCATTAATGTATTGTTAATTTTAAACATTTAATTAAAATAAGAGCCTTTTATTATTTTAAATGAATTTTTTGCTATCAAAAAACTTATTAACGAAAACGTTTGAATTTAACACATTTTATTAATTAATGATAAACATCACCTATAAAGTGGTGAATGTTTGCTAATTTTACACTTTAATACTTAAATAATGCCAAAAACAATAAAAAAAGTTGGTGTTCTAACATCGGGAGGAGACTCACCTGGAATGAATGCCGCAATACGAGCAGTTGTTCGAACGTGCGCTTACCATAATATAGAATGCATTGGAATTTATAGAGGATACCAAGGAATGATCGAAGGTGATTTCAAAGAAATGGGACCTCGTAGTGTAAATAATATTGTAAACAAAGGTGGAACGATCTTAAAATCAGCTCGTTCAGTTGAGTTTAGAACCCCTGAAGGTAGAAAAAAAGCTCATGAGAATCTTTTGAAAGCTGGAGTTGATGCTCTTGTTGTCATTGGTGGAGACGGTAGTTTTACCGGAGGTTTGATTTTTAATTCAGAATATAATTTCCCAGTAATGGGAATCCCAGGTACAATCGATAATGATATTTTTGGTACAACTCATACTTTAGGATATGATACTGCCTTGAATACTGTTGTAGACTGTATTGATAAAATCAGAGACACAGCAAGTTCTCACAACCGTCTGTTTTTTGTAGAGGTTATGGGTAGAGATGCCGGACACATTGCTCTTAATGCCGGAATTGGTGCTGGTGCCGAGGAAATTCTTATTCCTGAAGAAGATTTAGGTCTTGACAGATTATTAGACTCTCTTCAAAAAAGTAAAGCTTCAGGAAAATCATCAAGTATAGTAGTTATTGCTGAGGGCGATAAAATTGGTAAAAACGTATTCGAATTAAAAGATTACGTTGAAGCTAACTTGCCTGAGTATGATGTAAGAGTTTCTGTTTTAGGACACATGCAGCGTGGTGGATCACCATCTTGTTTTGACCGTGTTCTTGCAAGCCGTTTAGGCGTAAAAGCAGTGGAATCTTTAATTGAAGGTAAATCAAACTATATGGTTGGTTTACGCGAAGACAAAGTGGCTTTGACTCCACTTGAGCAAGCAATTAAAGGTAAATCTGAAATTGATAGAGAATTGTTGAGAGTGTCAGACATTATGTCGACATAATATATACATACAAAGTTTAAAAAAAGGAATGAAGTTTATTGTGAGGAAATTAGACTTTAAATTAGTGTAATAAAAACAAAAGCAAAAATTAAGTAAAATGTCAAAAGTAAAATTAGGAATAAACGGATTTGGACGTATCGGAAGAATCGTTTTTAGAGAATCTTTCAATAGAGATAATGTAGAAGTAGTAGCGATAAACGATTTATTAGATGTAGATCACTTGGCTTACTTATTAAAATATGATTCAGTTCACGGTCGTTTCAACGGAACTGTAGAAGTTAAAGAAGGAAAACTTTATGTAAACGGAAGAAATATCCGTATCACTGCAGAAAGAAATCCAGCTGACTTAAAATGGAACGAAGTTGATGTTGATGTAGTTGCAGAATGTACTGGTATCTTCACAACTATCGAAACTGCAAATGAGCACATTAAAGGTGGTGCTAAAAAAGTAATTATTTCTGCTCCATCTGCAGATGCTCCAATGTTTGTAATGGGTGTAAACCACGAAACTGCAAAAGCAACAGATACAGTAGTTTCTAATGCTTCTTGTACTACAAACTGTTTAGCTCCTTTAGCTAAAGTTATTCACGATAATTTCGAAATTGTTGAAGGTTTAATGACAACTGTTCACGCAACAACTTCAACTCAAATGACTGCTGACGGACCTTCTAGAAAAGACTGGAGAGGTGGACGTGCTGCTGCAATCAATATCATTCCTTCTTCTACAGGAGCTGCAAAAGCTGTTGGAAAAGTAATTCCTTCTTTGAATGGAAAATTAACTGGAATGTCTTTCCGTGTTCCTACTGCTGACGTTTCTGTAGTAGATTTAACTGTAAAAGTTGCTAAAGAAACTACTTACGAGGAAATCTTAGCGGTATTGAAAAAAGCTTCTGAAACTGATTTGAAAGGTATTTTAGGATATACTGAAGATGCTGTTGTTTCTCAAGATTTTATTTCTGACAAAAGAACTTCAATCGTTGATGCAACTGCTGGAATTGGTTTAAATTCAACATTCTTCAAATTCGTATCTTGGTATGATAATGAGTATGGATACTCAAGTAAATTAATCGATTTGTCTGTGCATATCGCTGGTTTAAAATAATAATTTATAATTTTGCAAAATCCCGTTATTCTATAGTAACGGGATTTTCTTATTTTGTTACTTCCTTAATTAATGTGTAAAACACACTTATTAAAGAAGAACTAATCCAAAAACTGAATAAAATGAAATTAATAGTTGATAGTGGATCTACCAAAGCCGATTGGATTGCAATTGATGATAATGGAAAAGTATTATTTACCACACAAACTCTGGGACTAAATCCTGAAATTCTTGATGGTCCTGAAATTATAGAAAGATTAAATGACCGTTTTGACATTTTGCAAAACAAAAAAAATGCTTCACATTTGTTCTTTTACGGAGCAGGTTGTGGAACTGACAGAATGAAGCTGGCTTTGTCACAAATCTTTCAGGAATATTTTTCTAATGCAATTGTAGAAGTTCATGAGGATACTTATGCTGCTGTTTATGCAACAACTCCAAAAGGAGAAGAAGCAATAGTTAGTATATTAGGAACAGGATCTAACTGCAGTTATTTTGATGGAAAAGTATTGCATCAAAAAGTTCAATCATTAGGGTATATCGCTATGGATGATTGTAGTGGAAATGTTTTTGGAAAAGAATTAATCAGAAAATATTATTTCAATAAAATGCCTAAGGAATTGGCAGTTGAATTTGAAAAAGAATATGATTTAGATCCTGATTTCATCAAGAATAAATTATATAAAGAGCCAAATCCAAATGCTTATTTAGCTACTTTTGCGAAGTTCTTAATCAAACATAAAGACACTGAATTTTGTAGAAAAATCATCTTCAAAGGGATGAAATCTTTCGTGAAAAATTACATTAAGCAATATGATAATTGCAAAGAGATTCCAGTTCATTTTGTTGGTTCTATTGCTTTTTATCTAAAAGATGAATTACAAGAAACATTTAACAAATACGAACTTCAATTAGGGAATGTTTTAAGAAGACCTATTGATGGATTAATTGCTTACCATGTTGCTAATCAATAAATAAACGTAAATGATAGAAATTGCTATTATAGCTCACGACGGCAAGAAGGCAGATATGGTTCAGTTTTTAAATAAAAACAAAACACTTCTTCTTAAAGAAAATATTAAATTGATTGCTACAGGAACTACCGGAAGTAAGGCTGTAAATGCCGGTTTTAAGGTAAAAAGAATGCTTTCTGGACCAATGGGAGGTGACGCACAAATTGCTGCGCGTGTAGCCGAAGGTAAAACACAGATGGTTTTCTTTTTTAAAGATCCACTTGCAAGCCACGCTCATGAAGTCGATATTAATATGCTTATTCGTGTTTGTGATGTACATAATGTGCCTTTAGCAACAAATGAAGCTTCGGCTCAATTGTTATTAAATGCTGTTGCATTACAACTATAAAGTTTCAATTCATTTAAATTATACTAAAAACCGTTTCATTTGTTGAAACGGTTTTTTTATTGCCTATAAATTTATGATAATAATCTATTTGTAGTCTTTTATTGCTATTTTACTAATTGTTTGATATTTATTATCTTATGTTTTAATCTGTTTGCTTTTTTAACTTAAATTTGATTAGTAGAATTATTGTTAAATCATGAAAAAACATACTTTAATTGCGCTAATTGCTCATGATAATAAAAAAGCAGATATGATTCAGTTTTTAATTAAAAACGGAATTACGCTACAGCATGATAAAGTTAAACTTATTGCAACAGGAATATTAGGGAGAAATGCTGAAAAATCTGGGTTCAAAGTAAAAAAGATGCTTCCGTGTTCAATGGGAGGTGACGCTCAAATTGCATCTAAAGTAGCAGGAGGTAAAATTAATATCGTTTTTATGTTTACCGATCCTTTAGTGACTAATGCTCACGAAGTCGATATTAAGATGCTAGTCAGGATATGTGATGTTCATAATGTGCCGCTGGCAACAAATGAAGCAACGGCACAATTATTTTTAAATGCTATTGTACAGCAATTATAGATATTTCTACGTTTACATTTTTTGGTAAACAAGCTACCTGAACAGTTTCACGTGCAGGAGCAGTTTTTTCATTAAAATAAGATCCGTAAACGGTATTTATAGCAGCAAAATTATTCATATCCATAATAAATATAGTTGCTTTTACTACGTTTTCAAAAGTCATATTTGCAGCTTCCAAAATTGCAGCAATGTTTTCCATTACTTGTTTAGTTTCATCATTGATATTGTCAGTAACAAGTTCTCCAGAAGCTGGATTAATAGCAATTTGACCAGAAGCATAAAGTGTATTTCCTGATAATACAGCTTGATTATAAGGTCCAATTGGTGCTGGAGCTTTTTCAGTAAAGATGATTTTTTTCATAATAAATTATTTTTATTCGATCAATTTGGTTTTGAGAAATTATCGGTTCAAAGTGCTTCGTTTATTCCATTTGATGTCACTAAGCATTCCAGATTTGATTCCGATAAAGAAGTTCCAGTTTGAGTTTGTTCCCAATGGAGACCAGTTAAAGGCCATTCTCCAACTCATTAAATCTCTTTCAAAACGGAATTGAGTAAATGTAACTCCCTTTTGTACAAAGTCATAACCGGTAGAAACTCCACCTTTCCATTTTGGAGTAATATCCATATTGACAGATACCATGATTGAGTTTCCTGAAATTTTGTTTTCTCTTCTTATGTTGCTGTATGTCATTGAGTAAGCAAGTGTCATGTCCCAAGGAATTTTCGACTTGAAGAATTCACTAATTACATCTTTGTCGTCATCTTTTTCATTTGCAAACTGACTGTTTCGAGGGTCTGTTAAATCTGTATTAGTACCAAACAAGTCATCATTTCGACCACCATTTCGCTGACTTTGAGCATTCTTTTCGTCTTTGCCAGTGCCTTTATTCGAGAACGAATAGTTTAAGGTAATATTGGCATTTGTCATTCTGAATAAACTTCCTCCATTATCAATATTATAGGTACTGATTCTGTCGTTATTGTTATTTAAAGCATATGGATCTAAAGTAGCTCCAAAATTGACATTCATCTTATTTTGGAAAAGTTGTGTTCCTCCACTAATAAGTAAGGGTTGCCACGCTAAAACATCTTTACCATTAGCATTAAAGTTATAATTTGTGCTAAGATTTAAGTTGTTAAGCAACATCACCTTTTTAGGTTCTGTTTTTGTGCTGTCACGATCTCTTACTTTTGCCTCAAAAGTGTTGCTTAAAGCAAAAGCTACAATATTTGAGTTGTCTCTCGACGGAGCACCATAAACACCACCTTCAAAACGTGTGTATTGATTAAGTTTTCCTGAAGCATCTACAGAATAGTTGTCATAGTATTTTTCAAAACTAGGAGTATATGAATAAGAAATCGTAGGACGCATTACGTGACGAATCGATTGGATTCTTTTATCACTTCCAAAATTAAAGGTACCGTAGATAGTTGTTCCTAAACTAGAAGTAAAATTATACGTTCTAAAAGAATCAAAACCATTTACAACCGTATTTACAACTTTGCTCTGATCAGGATCATAATCTTTGTTAATAGTTTTGGTAACCCATGTTTCCTGATAGTTTGTAGCTGCCTGTGCACTAAAATATTTGAATAACTTAAAGTTAGTACTCAACGGAATCGTATGTTGCATTCCTATTTGAGCATCTCTAAACATTTGTGGCTTAAAAAACAATGAATCCGTTGTTGTAATATTGTTTTTACCGCTTAAGTTATATTGTAAGTTGATGTTTTTTATAAGTCCTTTCTTTACACCATCTTTTCCAACAAAAGGATAAACACGGTCGATACTCGCCTGTAAAGTAGGAAGTGTCATTGTAATAACTTCTGTTTGTGTATTTTGTGAATGTGTTGCTGATAATGAAAAACGAGCTTGCGGAATCGTATTAAAAGTCTTGCTATACGATATAGAAGAACTCAAAGTATTGTTTAAGTTCGAACCAATATTGGCCTGATTGATAGATTGCTTAAAATATTTACTACTACCCATGTTTACGGAAGCAGAAAATGTCGAATTAGGACTTGCTTTGGAGTCTCTTGAATGCGACCACTGAATGTTGTAAATATTTTGTTTGCTATAATCCGGATAACCACGTTCACTGCTAATTAAATTCTCAAAACGAATATTGACATTTCCGCGGTACTTATATCTTTTGGCATACGCCGATTCAAATCGCATGGCGTAACTTCCATTAGTATAATAATCTCCCAAAACCGTTAAATCATAATTATCACTCAATGCAAAGTAATAACCCATATTTTGAAGCGAAAAACCTCTCGTATTTGAGTCATTGTAACTTGGAATAATAATACCGGAAACACTTTTTTCCTGACTCATCGGGAAATAAGCAAACGGCAACGCAAGCGGAGTTGGTACATCTGCAATAACCATATTGGTTAAACCTGTGATAACTTTTTTACCAGGGATAAATTTTACCTTATTAGTCTGAAAGTAGTATTCAGGATTGTCAACATCTGTAGCTGTTGTAAAACGGGCACCTTTTAAGAAGTAAACAGAATCATTTTCTTTTTTAGTAACAGCAGCTTTTATTTTAAATTCACCTTGTTCGGTTCTTGAATTGAAGATTAAGGCTTTCTTTGTTTTAAAATTAAAACGGATAGAATCAGGCTGAACTTCGCTTGAACCTTGTTTAAAATTTGGATATTGTGACAAAACTCCGGCAGAATCTTTTATTCTTCCGGCATAAACTTCATCTTTTTCATAGTTTAAAACAATTATACCAGATTTTAATTCTACATCTTTATAGTATAACTCAGCTTCATTATATAAAGTGATCAGTTTTCTTTTCTGATCGATTTTTGCATAATCTTTAGCTCTGTACTTAACTTTTCCGTCAAGAAAAGTCTTTTTAGGTCTAACAGTATCAAGTTTTATGGTATCTGTAACAGCAGTTGTAGGTTTATCTGTTTGTTTTACAGTTGCTAACGGCTTTTTTTTGTTTTTTATCTCTTGCGAATATAATTTACCAGTTCCTAGTGTTAGGAAAAATGATAATAAAACGATATTAAATAAGTTTGTATGCAAAGGTTTAAATGCTATTTTTGTAAAATTATGGCTTGTTTTTTGACATGTCAAACTTACATATAATTTTTTGTCAAAAATAATCAATTGTAAAAATTATAGCTGTTGCGTTTTATTAAAATTAACTTTTAGATTTATGAATAGATTTAACAAAATTAAGGTAATATTTACTTTTTTTCTAACGATAATGTCATTTTGTGCTTATAGTCAGTCAAATGTATTTAAGGTAACTCTTGATGCTGGACATGGTGATCACGATTTTGGAGCAGTTTATAGCGGACGAATTGAAAAAAATATTGCTTTGGCTATTGTACTAAAAGTTGGAAAAATTTTAGAACTTAACCCAAATGTTGATGTAATTTACACTCGTAAAACAGATGTTTTTATCGATTTAGTAGAAAGAGCGAACATTGCAAACCGCGCAAATTCTAATATTTTTGTTTCAATACATTGTAATGCAAACAAAAATACTGCAGCAGATGGAACTGAAACTTATGTAATGGGTTTGAGTAAAACGGCTTCGAATCTTGAAGCGGCGAAAAAAGAGAACTCGGTAATTACTTTAGAAAAAGATTATAAACGTAAATACGAAGGTTTCGATCCAAATTCGCCTGAATCTATGATTAGTATGACACTAATGCAGGAAGAATATTTAGAGAACAGTATTTCGTTAGCAAGTAAAATTGAAGATAATTTCGAGAAACTTGGTAAAAAAATAAGACAAGGCGGAGTTAAGCAGGCGCCATTTATGGTACTTCATAAAGCTTATATGCCAAGAGTATTAGTAGAAACAGGATTTGTTTCGAATCCAGATGAAGGAAATATTTTAAATTCAGAAGAAGGTCAGAACGATATTGCAAAAGCTATTGCCGAAGCTATCTTGAGTTATAAAAGAGAGTTTTTTGGTTCTGGCGCTCCAGAAATTGTTGAAGCAAGACCAGCGAGAGATACAACTCCTGCAAAGCCTAAAGCTACTGAAACTACGGCGGTGAAAAATGCTCCAAAAGGAATCTTCTTTAAAGTACAACTTATAGCAAGTATTAAAAAAACTCCAACAGAGCCTAAAAACTTTAAAGGATTGAAAAATGTGACAATGTTATACGAAAATAATATTTACAAATATTTCTATCAGGAAACTGCAGACTACGAAGCAGCAAAAAAATATTTGCAAGAGGCTAAAGACAAAGGATATGGCGCAGCTTTTTTAATTGCAACTAAAGACGGAGAAAAAATCAATATTCAGAACGCTATTAAATAATAGGCTTTTGTTCGAATATTTATATTAATTTTGTAGAAACACTTAGAATTTTGAAACTAACAAGAGAAATTAAAACGGCTATTTTAGTCATCGCGTCAATCTTATTATTTATTTGGGGCTATAGTTTTTTAAAAGGCAGAGACCTTTTTACGAATTACAAAACATTATATGTAGAATATAATAATGTGGAGGATTTATCAGCATCAGCGCCAGTTACCATAAACGGACTTACAATAGGTAAAGTAAATAAGATTACAATTAATGAAGTAACAGGTAAATTATTAGTTGAACTTCAATTAAAAACAGATTTTCCAATCTCAAAATCAAGCCAGGCAGCTTTGTATTCTCCAAGTTTAATTGGAGGAAAACAAATCAAGATTATTCCTAATCTTGCAGACAAAGAACCAGTTGAAGATGGACAAACGTTAGCATCAACAGTTGAGTTGGGATTAACAGAGTCTTTAGGAGGTAAAATCGAGCCAATTCAGCAAAAATTAGATTTAATGCTAGCTAATATTAATACATTGGTTTCTGGATTAAATAATGTTTTAGACAAACAAGGGCAAGAAAATTTAAAGAAATCATTGGCAGAATTAAGCCAGACAATGGAGCAATTTCATAAAGCTTCAGGAAGTCTTAATTCTATTTTAGATACTAATAAAGGACAAATTAACGGAGTTGTAACCAACTTTAATAAAATGTCAAGTAACTTCAATAAAATATCAGATTCTTTGAACAAAGCCGATTTAGGAAAAACAGTTAGAAACCTAAACCAGACTTTGGCTAAAGTTGATAATCTTATGAGCAACTTAAACTCAGGAAAAGGTACTGCAGGTAAGTTGTTAAGTGACGATGCTTTGTATAATAATCTTTCTAAAACTTCAAAAGAATTAGAGTTATTATTGCAAGACGTTCGTCTTTACCCAACTCGTTATGTGAATGTTTCTCTTTTTGGAAAGAAAAACAAACCATATGTAGCACCAACAGAAGACGCTAACACAACTACTAAAAATTAATTAGAATGAGTTATTTAGATAATATTTTGTTCGCTATACTTTTAATTGTAGGTTTCGGTTTTTTTGCATCGAGCGTAAAAAAAATCATCCGTAACATCAATTTAGGAGTAGATGTAAATCGAAAAGATAATTCTAAAGCACGTTGGAAAAACATGGCATTGATTGCTCTTGGGCAATCAAAAATGGTGAGACGCCCTGTAGCTGGAATACTTCATATTTTTGTATATGTAGGTTTTATAATTATTAATATCGAATTAGTCGAAATTATAATCGATGGATTATTTGGAACTCATAGAATTTTTGCTCCTTATTTAGGAGTGGTTTATGATGTTTTAATTGCTTCTTTCGAGATTTTAGCATTTTTAGTTCTCGTTGCCGTTATTACCTTCTGGATTAGAAGAAATGTGATAAGATTAAAACGTTTTATTAATCCTGATTTAAATGGTTTCCCTAAAAGTGACGCCAATTACATCTTGTATTTTGAAACTGTTTTAATGCTTCTGTTTTTGTTTATGGATGCTTCTGATTTGCATTTGCAAAATGTTCCCGGAGGATTTTCTCATTTTCACAGAGCAGGAAGTTTTCCGATAAGTCAGTTTATTGCGCCAATTTTCAACGGAATGTCAAACGAATTAGTTGCATTGTTGTTTGAAGTATTTTGGTGGTTGCATATCGCAGGTATCTTAGTTTTTATGAATTATTTGTACTTCTCAAAACACTTACATATTCTTTTGGCATTCCCGAATACTTATTTTGCAAACTTAAATCCTGAAGGACAGTTTGATAATTTAGAGTCAGTAACTAAAGAAGTTAAGTTAATGATGGATCCAAATGCTGATCCGTTTGCTGCTGCTCCGGTGGATGAAAATGCAGCTCCAAGTAAATTTGGAGCAAGTGATGTTCAGGATTTAAACTGGGTACAACTATTAAACGCTTACACTTGTACAGAATGTGGTCGTTGTACATCATCATGTCCTGCTAATCAAACTGGTAAAAAATTGTCTCCTCGTAAAATTATGATGGATACAAGAGATCGTTTGCAGGAAGTAGGAAAAAATATTGATGCAAACAAAGGTGTTTTTGTTCCGGATAATAAAACATTATTAAACGATTATATAACTCCTGAAGAGTTATGGGCATGTACTTCATGTAATGCTTGCGTAGAAGAATGTCCTGTAAATATCAGTCCGTTGTCTATTATTATGGATATGCGTCGTTATCTTGTTATGGAACAAAGTGCTGCTCCAATGTCATTGAATGCAATGATGACAAACATTGAGAACAATGGAGCGCCATGGCAATACAGTCAACAAGATAGATTGAACTGGAAAAACGAAAATTAAAGTCAAAAAGTTTAAATGGTTAATTGTTTAACCGTTTAATCGATTATATAAAATAAATTTAGGTTTTGGATTGGTTATTCAGAAGAGCGATTAACCAAATTTACGATTAACCGAATTAACAAAAAAAGAAGATGTCAGAAAGTTTAGTAGTGCCAACAATGGCTGAAATGCTAGCCCAAGGAACACAACCGGAAGTTTTATTTTGGGTTGGTTGTGCAGGGAGTTTTGATGATAGAGCAAAGAAAATTACAAAAGCATTTGTGCGAATTTTAAATCGTACCAATGTTTCATTTGCAGTTTTAGGTACAGAAGAGAGTTGTACCGGAGATCCTGCAAAACGTGCCGGAAATGAGTTTTTGTTTCAAATGCAAGCCATGATGAATATCGAGGTTTTGAATGCCTATGAAGCTAAAAAAATCGTAACCGCTTGTCCGCATTGTTTTAATACTTTAAAAAACGAATATCCTGAATTAGGAGGTCAATATGAAGTAATTCATCATACAGAGTTTTTAAAGTCATTAATTGATGACGGAAGATTAACAGTTGAAGGAGGACAATTTAAAGGAAAGAAAATCACTTTTCACGATCCTTGTTATTTAGGAAGAGCAAATAAAGTATACGAAGCACCAAGAGATTTGATTCAGAAATTAGACGTTGAATTAGTTGAAATGAAACGTTCTAAAGCAAATGGTTTATGTTGTGGAGCAGGTGGAGCGCAAATGTTTAAAGATGCTGAGCCGGGAAACAAAGAAGTAAACGTATTGCGTACTGAAGATGCCTTAGAAGTAAAGCCGGATATTATTGCTGCTGGTTGTCCGTTTTGTAATACAATGTTAACGGATGGTATTAAACATCAGGAAAAAGAAGGACAAGTTAAAGTAATGGATATTGCGGAATTGATTGCTAATGCACAGGATCTTTAGTTAAGGGTCTGAGTGGCTAAGATGCTAAGATTCTAAGTTTTTGAAACCTGAAACTTGAAACCTGAAACAAAACAAACTTAAAGAAAAAATTAAAATGTATATACCTTTTGAAGATTTACCCGGTGAATCCAGAATCTGGATTTATCAATCGAACAGAAAATTTTCTGAGGAAGAATTTTCTGAAATAGAAACTGACCTGAAAGCTTTTGTTGAAGGTTGGGCAGCACACGGAACAAGTCTTGAAGCTTCATATTTATTGAAATACAACCGATTCATTATTTTGGCTGTAAATCAGGATGTGCAAGCAGCAACTGGTTGTTCTATCGATAGTTCTGTGGAATTTATTCAGAGTTTAGAGAAAAAGTATAATGTTGATTTATTAGATAAAATGAACGTTACTTTTAAACTTGGAGAGCATATCGCGCATAAACCTTTAATTGATTTCAAGAAAATGGTTAAAGACAAATCTGTATCTGAGAATACGATTGTGTTTAATAATTTGGTAAACAATATCGAAGAATTTAATGAATCTTGGGAAGTTCCTGCTGCTGATAGTTGGCATAGCAGATTCTTCTAAGAAGAATTTATAATAAATGAAAAGGTGTAAAATTTAGATTTTACGCCTTTTTTGTTTTTAAAATGGTTTGTTTCAAGTTTAGGTTTCATGTTTAGTATTGTGTATTATTCTTCGAAATGAAAAGATCGTGGGAATCTTTGTTAAAGTTTTAAATCAAAAGTGTAAGGAGTTTTAGTTTTACACCAAATAACCACAACCATTGTCATTTCGACGGAGGAGAAATCTTCGCAAGTAACTCTGCAATCATAATCGACAATGATAATCGACAATCTTTGTCGAGCTTCTCGTGGAGATTTCTCCTCCGTCGAAATGACAAAAAATGCTCAGACCAACTTTAAAATTGAACTTTTATAAATGTTCCTTGTACTTTTGGTTTTAAACTTTGACAAAGATAGATTACGACAAACCCGACAGGTTTTTAAAACCTGCCGGGTTTAGAATAAAGTTCTTGTAAAAATAAAAACTTCTAATTTAGCCCCGATGGAAACGATATCCTTTTTCTGGCTTCTTTAGCCGGGAAAAGATATAGTGGACAGCGGGACAAGTAGTTCTTATGAAAAAGTCTTTTCTGCTCCTGATTATAATTATGAATTGTAAATTTTGAGTTTTAGTTTGTGTGTAAAAATTCTCGACTTCGCTCAGAAAGACATAAAGAGTCAAAGTATATTGGTTTTAAAGTCTAACAATCTAATTATCTGGAAACTAATATTCACAAAAATCTAACAATCTAAAACTTAAATTAAACGCTATTTTTGAGTACTTTCGTAGTATTAAATTTAATACATGAAAATAGCTATAGTTTGTTATCCGACATTTGGCGGTAGTGGCGTAGTTGCTACAGAATTGGGTCTTGAATTAGCCAGACGCGGACACGAAATCCATTTTATTACTTATAGTCAGCCGGTTAGGTTGGCACTTTTGAATCCTAATGTTCATTATCACGAAGTAAACGTTCCTGAATATCCTCTTTTCCATTATCAGCCTTATGAATTGGCTTTGTCAAGCAAATTGGTCGATATGGTTAAACTATATAAAATTGAAGTTCTTCATGTGCATTACGCTATTCCTCACGCATATGCGGGTTATATGGCGAAGCAAATGCTGAAAAATGAAGGGATTAATCTTCCGATGATTACAACGCTTCACGGAACGGATATTACTTTGGTAGGGAATCACCCGTTTTATAAACCTGCGGTGACTTTTAGTATCAATAAATCAGATTATGTGACTTCGGTTTCACAAAGTTTGAAAGATGATACTTTGAAGTTGTTTAAAATCAAGAATAAAATTAAGGTAATTCCGAATTTTATTGAATTGGATAAAGTCATTAAAGAGCCTGGAGCGCCTTGTCACCGTTATGTGATGGCAAAGGAAAATGAACGCATCATTACGCATATCAGTAACTTTAGAAAGGTAAAACGTATTCCGGATATTATTAAGATTTTCTATAATATTCAGAAAGTAATGCCGGCTAAATTAATGATGGTTGGTGATGGTCCTGAAAAAGAAAAAGCAGAGGTTTTGTGCATGGAATTAGGGATTTACGATAAGGTGATTTTCTTTGGAAACAGTAATGAAATCGACAAGATTTTGTGTATGACGGATTTGTTTTTACTTCCATCAGAAACAGAAAGTTTTGGTTTGGCAGCTTTAGAAGCTATGGCTTGTGGAGTTCCGGTAATTTCGAGTAATTCAGGAGGTTTGCCAGAGGTTAATTTCGATGGAATCTCAGGATATTTGAGCAATGTTGGAGATGTTGAAGAAATGGCTGCAAATGCAATTAAGATACTGAAAGATGACGAAGTTTTGAATCAGTTTAAAGCAAATGCTCTTGAAGTTGCAAAGAAATTTGATATTAAAAATATCCTGCCTAAATATGAGGCTTTATATCAAAGAGCAATTGACGATTATAAAAGTGAAAAGCAGCAATCTTAAAAATAAACGTAAATGAAAAAAGTAATTTCGGTTTTGGCAGTTTTTGCTATGATTTCTTGTGGAGTAAAAAAGACAACAGATTCAAAAGTTTTATACGAAGTTCTAACGGAACAATCTGATGGCGGGGGAAATATCAAATTTTTTGAAATTTTGACAGAACCTAACGAAATCAAAATGTTAGAAAACGATCCGCTTTTGGCTGATAAAATGAAACAGACTGATATTAGTAATTCAAATTATGTAATCCTGAATATGGGAGAAAAAAATACTGGTGGATATTCTATTGGTGTCGAAAAAGTTGAAGAAACTGATAAGAATATTATCATTACAGTAAAAGAAAATAATCCTGCTGCAGACGCAATGGTGATGCAAGTGATTACATATCCTTATACGGTTGTGAAAATTCATTCCAAAAAAGATATTATTATAAAGTAATTTAGGTGTGAAATGTTAAATGTGAAATGTCTGACTGGATATTGAATTTAACCCCAAAGTGCGCGAAGTTTTTTGTTCTGGATCGCGCTTAATAAACACAAAGTTCGCAAAGCTAAATCAATACAAAGCTTTGCGAACTTTGTGTTTTTACTAAAACCTTTGAGGGTTTGTGTTCCTTGACTTCAGTAGAAGTTTTTGTCTGATTGAACAGTGGATTTAACCGCAAAGCGCGCAAAGTTTTTTTGTTCTGGATCACGCTAATAAACACAAAGTTCGCAAAGCTAAATCAACACAAAGCTTTGCGAACTTTGTGTTTTTGCAAAGCCTTACACGATAAAATCTTAGCGCGCTTTGCGGTTAAATCAGCTGCATATGAGGACTTCGACTTCGCTCAGTCTGACAAAAGCAAAAAAAACCTGTCGCAGTAAAACGACAGGTTTTCTTTTACAATTATTTTTTACTTTTATTCTAAATTTTAGAATCTAAATTTAACTCCTAAACCAACGTCAAATCCAAAATTGTCATCATCATAATATCCAGAACCAATTTCAGGTCTTGCATCTAATGAAAGTGTGATTGGCGCTTCGCTAAATCTGTATTCTATACCGATGTCTCCAGCTGCGAATACATATGTTCCGCTGTCGTTATATTTGTAATTATTGTTGTAGTAATCGTGATCCCAAGCTGCTAATCCACCACCAACACCAGCATACCAGTTAAAGCCACCATCAATATTCCAAACCCATTGATAAAGTGCAACTCCTTTGATAGCATCTACGTCGCTACTGTTTCTCCAGCCTAAATCAAATTCAAGTCTGTTTTTTTGACTTAAACCTAATTGATAGGATACTTCACCGCCAAAACCGTTATTGTCTCCTAAACGGATTCCTAAAGCGTGTTTCGAAATTTCTTGTGATTGAGCCGTAAATGCTAATCCTAATAGCATAATGGCCGATAAAATTATTTTTTTCATGAAAATGGTTATTAATTATTTTTCAAATTTAATGTGTCATACCATTTTCAAACGTATAAAATTATTGGAAATTGTTACATAATTCACATTTTCAATCACAATCAAATTAAATTGAAAGTGTTGTTAACTCTTTTAAATAAAGTGATTCGCATCTAAAAAGGCTATTTGTTTAGAATAATAGACGAAATTAACTGAGAGCTCAAAATGTCTTCCATCTCAAAAAGATTCTCTTCTTCTGTGAAATTACTTTCAGCATAAGAATACAATTTCCATCTCTTTTTGTGGTATTCTAAAGCCGTTAGATTTTCAACCCAATCACCTGAATTTAGATATAAAGTAGAACCGTGTTTGTTTTCTTTGGTAATGATTTTTGGTTCGTGAATGTGTCCGCAAATTACATAATCATAGTTTTTTTCGATAGCAAGATCTGTTGCAGTAGTTTCGAAATCTGATATGAATTTTACAGCTTTCTTTACACTGGCTTTAATTTTTTTAGAAAACGAGTAAGGTTCTCTTCCAAGTTTTGCCAAACACCAATTTGCAAAACGATTGGTAAGAATCAAATAATCGTAACCTAAACCGCCAAGTTTTGCAATCCATTTAGAGTGCTGAACTGAAGCGTCAAAAACGTCTCCGTGAAAAATCCACGCTTTTTTATCGTCAAGTTCTAAAACTAATTTATCGACCAAAGCAAAATTTCCCATATTCATATCACTGAATTTTCGAAGAATTTCGTCGTGGTTTCCAGTAATATAATACACTTTTGTTCCCTTAGATGCCATCCCAATTATGCGTTGAATGACTCTTAAATGTGCTTTTGGGAAATATGATTTTCTAAATTGCCAAGCATCAATTATGTCGCCGTTTAAGACTAATGTTTTTGGTTTAATGCTTGATAGATAGTTATTTAGTTCTTTAGCGTGACTTCCGTAAGTTCCCAAATGGACATCTGACAGGATGACCAATTCAACATTTCGTTTTTTCAATTTTTCGTTTTTTGAAGTTTAGCAAATAAAAGAAACTCTAGTCGGATTTATTTTATGAAAAGGTTACCAATTTGGCTACAATTTTAATAAATTGTGATTTTTAATCTCGTTCGCCTTTATATAATAATACTAAGTTTAAATTTTTTAATTTAATTCATAAAACTTACATTTGCTCAAAACTAAATACAATGGCAGGAAATAGCTACGGCACCCTATATAAAGTTACTACATTTGGTGAATCTCATGGTGAAGCTTTAGGAGGAATTATTGATGGATGTCCATCAGGAATCGAACTTGATCTGGAAGCAATTGAAGTTGAAATGTCCAGAAGAAAACCAGGACAATCAGCAATTGTAACACAACGTAAAGAACCGGATGCAGTTCAGTTTTTATCAGGTATTTTTGAAGGTAAAACTACTGGGACTCCAATTGGTTTTATTATTCCGAATACCAATCAAAAATCAGATGATTACTCCCATATAAAAGATAATTACAGACCAAGTCACGCTGATTATGTATACGACCAAAAATATGGTTTTCGTGATTATCGCGGTGGCGGAAGAAGTTCTGCAAGAGAAACAGCAAGTAGAGTAGTAGCTGGTGCAATTGCAAAACAAATGTTGCCGGAGATTAAGATTAATGCTTACGTTTCTTCAGTTGGTCCAATTCATTTGGATACTCCATACCAAGACTTAGATTTTTCTAAAATAGAAAGTAATCCTGTTCGTTGTCCTGATGAAAAATCGGCTGCGATTATGGAAGAATATATTCGTGATATCCGTAAACAAGGTGATACTGTTGGCGGAATTGTTTCTTGCGTAATTCAAAATGTTCCGGTTGGTTTAGGCGAGCCTGTTTTTGATAAATTACATGCTGAATTAGGAAAAGCAATGCTTTCGATTAATGCTGTAAAAGGTTTTGAATACGGAAGCGGATTTTCTGGTTCTGAAATGAAAGGAAGCGAACACAACGATTTATACAATTCTGACGGAACTACAAAAACAAATCTTTCAGGAGGAATTCAAGGTGGAATAAGCAACGGAATGGATATCTATTTTAGAGTAGCTTTCAAACCTGTTGCGACTATCATGCAAACTCAGGATTCATTAGATAATAAAGGAAATATTACACCAATGACTGGTAAAGGCCGTCATGATCCGTGTGTTGTACCTCGTGCAGTGCCAATTGTAGAAGCAATGGCTGCGATTGTTTTGGCTGATTTTTATTTAATCAACAAAACATATTAATAAAAATTAAGACAGTGAGGGTCTTAATGTTTTAATTCTAAATAAATAAATTAATGCAAGTTACAGAAACCAAAAAGAAATCATTTTTTTCAGGATTAACAGGGCAAATTATAATTGCAATGATACTTGGAGCGGCTTTAGGAATTATTATTCATAATTCAATTTCGCAAGAAGCAGCAGTATCATTTAGTAATAAAATAAAAATGCTTGCGACCATTTTTATCCGATTGGTGCAAATGATTATTGCTCCTTTAGTTTTTACCACATTAGTAGTAGGAATTGCGAAATTGGGTGATATCAAAACCGTTGGAAGAATTGGTGGAAAAGCACTTGGTTGGTTTTTTACAGCTTCTTTTATATCCTTATTAATTGGATTGTTTTATGTGAATCTTTTAGAGCCCGGAGTAGGTTTGAAATTGGATCACGTTGATATGGCGGCAGCTACAGAAGTTACGGCTAAAACAAAAGTATTGTCTGTTGAGAATTTCGTAGAGCATATTGTTCCTAAAAGTATTTTTGAGGCAATGGCAACCAATGAAATTTTGCAAATCGTAATCTTTTCTATCTTTTTTGGATTAGCAGCGGCTTCATTAGGAAACACTGTAAAACCAATTATAAATGCTTTTGATAAAGCATCGCATATCGTTTTAAAAATGGTAAATTATGTAATGAACTTTGCTCCAATTGGAGTTTTTGGTGCCATTGCAGGAGTATTTGCGATTAGAGATGCAGAAGAATTATTAATTACATACTTTAAATTCTTCGGATCATTTTTAGTCGGAATCAGTACATTATGGGTTGTCTTGATTGCTGTAGGTTATATTTTCTTGAAAGGAAGAATGACAGAATTATTAAGACGAATCGTTGGACCATTGGCAATTGCTTTTGGAACAACAAGTAGTGAAGCTGTTTTCCCTAAATTAACAGAAGAATTAGAAGATTTTGGTGTTAAAAACAAAATTGTAGCATTCATGTTGCCGCTTGGATATTCGTTTAACCTTGACGGAAGTATGATGTACATGACTTTTGCCAGTATTTTTATCGCTCAGTTTTATGGCGTTCATTTAGATTTAGGAACGCAAATGGCTATGCTTTTGGTTTTAATGTTAACCAGTAAAGGTATTGCAGGTGTACCAAGAGCGAGTTTAGTAATCGTTGCGGCGACTTGCGGAATGTTTAAAATTCCTGTAGAAGGAATTGCGTTAATCTTACCAATTGATCACTTCTGTGATATGTTTAGAAGCGCTACAAACGTTTTAGGAAATGCTTTGGCAACATCTGTTGTTGGACAATGGGAAGATGGTAAAGAAGGAAACTTAGAATTAGAGGAAGAGAATTAATTTACTTCCCTTATAAATAATAAAAAAACCGTAACAGACTTTAGTTTGTTACGGTTTTGTTTTTAATAATAGTTTGCAGTTTAGAGAATATTTCAAACTACAAACTTATGCAGTAATTATGCTGCTACTTTTCCTTTTCTTCCTTCGTCTTCTGGGATATCACCACCCTGAATTGTTTTTTGTTGTGCCTTAGTTAATTTTTCTACTTCAGTAAATTTTAAAAAGTTTTCTAACATAATTTTTGGTTTTAATGCTCCAATCTTATAAAACACTTGGGGCTTGTGTTTGTAAATTTTGTTAAAGATAAAATTAATTTTTATTTATAGTGTTAAAATTTATGCGTTTTCAAGGTTTATTTGCCTTTTTGCTATTTTTATGTTTTACGAGGAATTTCGCTTTAAATCTTGATTTATCCCATGTCTTTTGGCCTTTTGGCGGAGTTTCATTTTTAAGAGGAAAGTACAAGTTCTTTTTTTGTAAAACATTCTGAGTAAATGATTAAACAAAAAAGAAGTTTGTAAAAATCAAGCTGTTTTTTTTTGTCTTAATAATGTATATTTGAATAAATATTCCCCAAATTATGTTTCGATTTCGAATCTTTTTATCGTGTTTCATATTAATGAATTTATTTTCATTTAATTTATGGGCACAGAATAATTTGTCAACAGAAAAAATCGATAAACTTATATTAGAAGCACTTTCGAACTATAGAGAGTCAAATTATGAAAAATCATTAATTATTTCCAGAGTTGCGCTTAATCAATCAACAATTACCAAAAATGATTATTTTATTGCCCGTTCTTACAATATAATCGGCGCCAATTATAATGATTTAGTAGAATACGATAAAGCAATTTTTTTTTATAAAAAAAGCCTTTTTTATGCTGACAAAGCAAAGAATGATGGCTTTAAGAATATGCTATATAACAATCTGGGTAATATATATTGCTTTGAAAAGAAACAATACAAACAAGGAATCATTTTTTATAAAAAATCGATAGAATTAAGTAGTAAAACTAAAGATCTGAGCCAGATATATTTTACGAATGTTAATATCGCCTGGGCTTATTTTGATATTGGTAATTTCGAAAAAGGATATCCCTACTTAAGTTTTGTAAATAAACATCAGAAGGAAGTTGGAGATGATGATACCGTTATAATTACTAATATGTTAAACGGTATGTATTGCAGCTACAAAGATGAGGGTTCTAAAGCTCGTGTTTATTTTGAAAAAGCTATAAAGTTGGGGAATGAACATGTAGAAAAATTAGATTTGTCATATGCGCATTTAGAGTATTCAAAATTTTTGACTAAAAATGAAGAATTTAAGGAAGCCTATGCCAATTTATCCGCCTATAATAAAATAACGGAACAAATCTATAATGATGAGAAGGTTAAGAAAGCTTCTATAGCAGGTTTTAATCTTGAATTGGACGAGTACAAAAGGCAAATTGATAAAATCGAAAACGAAAAAATAACACAATATCAAAGTTTAAAAAAATCCAGAATTATTGTTATTCTGTTTATCGTTATCTCTTTTATTCTACTTTTATTAATTGTTACTTTAATAAAAAACATCAGATTTAAGAAAAGGCATAATTTAGAGCTTCTAAAGGCAAAAGAAATTGCGGAAGAAGCTTCGATGCTTAAAACGCAATTTATTTCGACTATAAGCCACGAATTGCGTACTCCGTTGTATGGAGTAGTGGGAATAACTAATATGCTTCTGGAAGAACATAAAGAATTATCACAAAGCCAGCATTTAAGTGCTTTGAAATTTTCGGCCAGATATTTATTGTCTTTAGTAAATGATATTCTTCAAATCAATAAAATAGAAGAGAATAAAGTTGTTCTGGAGAGTTTGACATTTAATATTTCGGACGAAATTACAATGATAAAAAACTCACTTTCCTTTTTATCTCAAAAAAATAATAACAAAATTAATGTTTCAATCGATCCCAATATTCCTGAATATTTGATTGGAGACAAGTTGCGATTGGCTCAGATTATCATGAATTTAGTAAGTAATGGATTGAAATTTACTAAAGACGGAGAAGTTGAAATCATTGTAAAGCTTGATGGAATAGAAGGTAAAATGTATTTTCTGGATTTTCTAATTAGGGATAATGGCGTTGGAATTGCGGCGATTGATCAAGGGAAAATTTTTGAAAAGTTTGTTCAGGTCGGAAGAAAAGATGAAGATTATCAAGGAACCGGATTAGGATTAAGTATTGTAAAACGATTGTTAGGGCTTTTTGGTAGTACAATAACACTGGAAAGTGATATTGGCGAAGGAACTTCATTTTCATTTACTATTCCCTTTGAATATGATCCTCAAAAAACAAAAACTATTATTGAAGAAATTGAAGTTGATTTAACTTCAAACGAAATTTATAAGATATTAATTGTCGAAGATAATCTCATTAATCAGTTGGTTACTAAGAAAATCATTGAGAAGAATAATTATATCTGTAAAGTGGTAGACGATGGTTTTTCGGCGCTTAAAATCTTAGAAAATGAAACATTTGATCTGATTTTAATGGATATAAATATGCCTTTAATGAATGGATTCGAAACAACTAAAAGAATTCGTTTGCTGGGTATAAAAACGCCAGTTGTAGCGCTTACTGCTTTTGATAAAGATGAAATTGCAGAAGAAGCGATTTCGTCAGGAATAAACGATATTATTATAAAACCGTTTGAACCGGTTAAGTTGTTTAAAATTATAAATTACTTAATAAACGAAGCAAAAAACGGTTGTTAAGATGAGAAGAAGTATAAAACACGAATTTCACTAATTTGCACAAACTAGGCTGACCTATTAAAATTTGTGCAAATTAGTGAAATTCGTGTTTTGTATTGATTTATATTCAAACGCTCAGTTTAATACCAGCGTTTTTTATTTTGTTTAGAAGCGTTTGATTTTCTTGATTTATGAGCACCACCGCTTCGGTTTGAATTTTTAGGTTTTTCAGCCGATGCTTCAGGGCTTCCGGAATGCCATGGATAAGGATGATCTGTAATTGTTTTTACATCAACTTTTATCAATTTTTGAATGTCTTTCCAGTAAGGCTGTTCGTCTTTACTACAAAAAGAGATTGCAATTCCTCCGTTTCCGGCACGTCCTGTACGTCCAATTCTATGAACATAAGTTTCAGGAATATTAGGTAAATCAAAGTTAATTACAAATGGCAATTGGTCAATGTCGATTCCTCTTGCTGCGATATCAGTTGCTACAAGAACGCCAACTTCTTTGTTTTTGAACGCATCTAAAACACGTTGTCTTGCATTTTGAGATTTATCTCCGTGAATTGCTTCGGCCGGAATATCTTTTTTACGAAGTGCTTTTACAACATTATCTGCACCATGTTTAGTTCTTGAAAAAACCAAAACATTCGATAAATCTTCGTTTTTTATTAAATGATATAATAAATTTCTTTTCTCCGTTTTTTCAACAAAGTAAACACGTTGTTCAACATTTTCGGCAGTAGATGAAACAGGAGAAACTTCGACTTTAGCAGGATCTTTCAGGAACATTTCCGCCAATTCACGTATTGCAATTGGCATTGTAGCCGAAAACAATAGCGTTTGACGGTTTTTGGGAGTTAGTTTTACGATCTTTTTTACATCGTTTATAAAACCCATATCCAGCATTTGATCTGCTTCGTCCAGAACCAAAGTATGTAAATGATCCAGATCAAGAAAACCTTGTTTCTGTAAATCAAGTAATCTTCCCGGAGTTGCAACCAGAATGTCAACACCTTGTTTTAAGGTATCTACTTGTGGATTTTGCGAAACTCCACCAAAAATGGTCAGTTGTGTTAAATTGGTATATTTTGCATAAGTGTCAAAACTTTGACCAATTTGCACCGCTAATTCACGTGTGGGAGTTACTATAAGAGCACGAATTACTTTGGCTTTTTTAGAAGAGCCAACAATTCTATGTAATTGATGTATGATTGGAATGGCAAAAGCGGCCGTTTTTCCTGTACCTGTTTGTGCGCAACCAATTAAATCTCTTCCTGCTAAAACAATCGGAATAGATTGTTCCTGGATAGGAGTAGGATTTAGGTAGCCTTCTTCAAATACGGCTTTTTGTATACTTTTTGAAAGTGATAAATCTTCGAATAACATATCTTAGGTATTAAGAATTTAGTTTTAAGTACTAAAATTCTGTGCAAAGATAGGTTTATTCAATCAAACCTTGATTTGAAACTTAGTTTATTTGGTAAATGATCTGATTTTTAGGGGATAATATTCTCCCTTTTTATTCTTTTTCATTATTGGCTTTAATGAAATCCGTTACTAAATACCCAATCAATTTGCCAATTAAATTGTTATTTGGAGAATCGGCTAAATCTGGTGCGCCTTCGCAAATATGCAAATAAGTAGCATTTCTATGTGATCCGAAAAAGGAAATAAACTGTCTTAATTCTTCTACAGAAAATCCGCTAATTGTCATGGCACTACTTGCAATATTTGGAATTGCGTCCAAATCAATTTCAATTCCAAAAGAATCTGTTCTGATAAATTCCAAAGCCAAAGCCATTTCTCTGTCAAAATCTTTTTCTTTACGAATATTTACACTGTCATAAGTATTGTAGCGAACACGATCTTCCAGTTTTTTGATGATATCTAAAACACTTTTTGAAGTATAATTTTCGTGTAAACCGAAGATGAAGTATTTTTTTAAGAAACCTTCCTCGTAAGCGTATGAAAAACCATTTCCGCTATGACGTCCTTCTAAAATTCTAAAATCAGAATGAGCATCAAAATTAATCGCATTTATTGGTTTTCCTTTGGCTAAAGCCGAACCTTTAATATTTCCGTAGGCGTTATTATGGCCTCCGCCGATGATAATTGGAGTTTTTCCAGCTTTTACAATGGTAAAAATAATATGGGAAACTTCTTTGTCTATTTTTTCTACTAACTGACTTAATTTAGATCGGTCGTCGATATCATTGAAATCAAGATTTTCGACATCACGCATTTCTTCCAGAACATTAATTTGTCCTAAAACAATAATCTGACTGCCTTTTGAAAAACGATTGTGCTGAATATTAGCAATGCTTTTAATGGCACTTTCCCATGCAGAAGCCGCTCCGGGTCTGCCGAAGTTTGCGCGTACGCCAATGTCTTCGGGTATTCCCAAAAGCACATATTTAGCTTCACTTTCCTTCAAGAAACTGAGTTTGTCTACTCCTTTGGGAATAACAATCATTTTCTCTCCAAATTTTATTTCGCCACTTCTGTGATTTGTGACTTTTGCTAAATCATTTACAGTAAAAGGAATTAGTTTCTCCATTAAAAAAAAATATTTTCCAAAAATAATATAATTGTATCAACTTACGTTATTAAGATATATTAATTCTTAAATTTGTTTTAAAGAAAATTATTAAATATGGAAAACCCAAAGAACAACAACTCAAGTCTAAAGGCGATAATCGCAGTTTTAGCAGTCCTACTAATTGGTAGCTTAGTGTATATTTTTAAACTGTCTTCTGATACAGATGTAGTTAAGACTGAACTTACAACAACCATGACAGAGAAAGAATCTGTTATGAAAGATTTGCAGGAATTAAAAGCAACTTATGATGCTGCAATTGCTGAAAATACTTCTATGTCTGACGAGTTAATTCAGGAAAGAGATAAAGTAGTAGCTTTGATGGATGATTTGAATAAATCGAAAGGTGATGTGTCTAAATACAGATCACAAGTTCAGGCTATGCAAGGAAAAATGAAAACTCTTGTTGCTGAAAACGATGAATTGAAAAAACAAAATGGTGTTTTGACAGTTCAAAGAGATAGTACGATTACAGTTTTAGGTGAATCTAAAAAATATAATGAAGTATTAGTTGGTCAAAACGAAGAGTTGGCTAAGACAGTTGAAAAAGGCGCTAAATTATCAGTTTTAAACACAAAAACTGCTGCATACAAATTGAGAAGCTCAGGAAAACAAATCGAAACAGATAAAGCTAGTCGTGCTGATATCTTAAAAATTAGTTTTACTATTGCTGAAAATCAAATCGCTAAATCTGGAGATAAAACGTATTATGTACAAGTTATCGATGCTAAAAACAATGTTTTGGGCGAAAAGAAAACAGAAAACTTTGGTGATAATTCTTTAACTTATAGTTTTAAAACTACTGTTAAGTACGAAAACAAAACTGTAAATGTTAGTGAAGACTTACCAGGTAAAGATTTTGCTAAAGGAACTTACTTTATCAATGTTTATGATAACGACGAATTAGTTTCTAAAACAAGTTTTAACTTGAGATAAGAAACTGTCTAAAAGTAGAATACCACTAAAATATTAAAGGTCTGTGAAGTTTTTCACAGACCTTTTTTTATTCAATTAAAAATCACATTAATTGGGTATCTATTTTCTTTTTTTAGTTTGTTGTGCTTCTAGTTTTTTTTGAATTTTCTCTTGTTTTTTTGCTTTTAAATCTGTTGTTGAAGCTTTCTTAGCCATGATATTTTTGTTTTAATTATTAAAAAAAAGTTTAATCCTGATCCTATAATTTATTTTGTAATAAATAAAAACTTTATAGCGAGTCACAATGTTCAATCTGAATTGAAATTGCATGGTAAAAAAGTTTTATAGGATTTTATTAAGCATACTCGCGATGCTTAATAATTCGGGAAGATTTTTAATTTTAATAAAGAAGACAATGTTAAGATTTTCTTACAGTTATACACGTATACATTGGTATTTGAAACGTTTTGTTTCAAACCAAATTTATCTGTGTTTACTGTTAGAACTAAATTTTTCATATCTAAAAATCTGATTTGTAAACATAGTCCCTTATTTCAGAAGAAACTAATTTATGTAAGATTTTTATGCTTATTTTAACGATTGGAGAAAATTAATAGATTAGCCCGTTGGGTGTAATTCAAAAAAAATAAAATTAATCTCGCAAAGGCGCTAAGGCGCAAAGTTTAAGCACAATATTGTCATTTCGACGCAGGAGAAATCTTCGTGAGAAGCTCGACAAAGATTGGATTCGCGTTGCGGAGTTACTTACGAAGATTTCTCCTGCGTCGAAATGACAAACCCTTTGCGATTTTGCGCCTTTGCGTGAGATTTATTCAACACAGTATTAAAAATATTTCCTTTAACTTAATGACATTTCGCTTCGGGACTATGTTTCTATGTGTTAAAATTAATTATACCCAATGTGTTAATAATTTATGCTTTTTACATTAAATAATTTTTCCTTCTACAAAAACACTTTCGATTAAATTACTTCCAAATGCGTATGGAATCTGGTAATAAGATGAAATAGGTTTTGTAAGGATTAAATTGGCTTTTTTGCCTTTTGTAATACTTCCGTGAGTTTCAGAAATTCCCATTGCATAAGCGCCATTAATAGTTGCGGCATTTATCGCTTCTTCGGGCGTCATTTTCATCTTAATACAAGCCGTTGCAACTACAAAGTTCATATTTCCGGATGGAGTAGAACCAGGGTTAAAATCTGTAGCTAATGCTAAAGGAAGTCCGGCTTTGATCATTTTGCGTGCTGGCGTGTATGGAATACTTAAAAAGTAAGAGCACGATGGTAAAGCTACAGGCATCGTTTCTGAATCTTTTAAAGCTTCAATATCTTCAGGATTCATAATTTCAAGATGATCGACAGAAAGGGCTTTAAATTTAACTCCGGATTGTATTCCTCCAATAGAATTGAATTGATTTACGTGGATTTTTGGTTTTAGACCAAATTTGATTCCGGCTTGCATAATTTGTTCTGTTTCTTCAACAGAAAAATAACCTGTTTCGCAAAACACATCAATATATTCGGCTAATTTATTTTCAGCGATTTCGGGTAACATCTTTGTGATAATCTCCTCAATATAACCTGCTTTGTTTTCTTTGTAATGCAACGGAAAAGCATGTGCGCCAAGAAAAGTAGCTTTTATTGTAATTGGATAATTTTCAGCCAGTTTTTTAATAACACGAAGCATTTTTATTTCGCCTTCGATTGTTAATCCGTATCCCGATTTAATTTCGACAGCTCCGGTTCCTAAATGCATCACTTCTTCTAAACGAAGTTTTGATTGCTCATAAATTTCTTCTTCTGAAGTTTCGTTAAGCTTTTTAGCGGAGTTTAAAATTCCGCCGCCACGATTGGCGATTTCTTCATATGAAAATCCGTTAATTCTATCCACAAATTCTTGCTCACGATTACCGGCATAAACAATATGCGTGTGACTGTCGCACCATGAAGGCAGAACGATTTGACCGGTTGCATCGATAATTTTGTCCACTTTAATTTCTGGCAGATTCTCCATAGATCCAAAATCGTGAATCAGATTATCTTTTAAAATTAAAAAGGCATTTTTTATGGTTGGAAGAATAGCCATTTCGGCACCTGAAACTTTAGAAATTGAAGTTTCACGAACCTGTAGCAATTCTTTTATGTTTGTTATTAAAGTGATCATATTATGATTTTATATTTTAGGAATGTTATAAAACACAAATTTCACAAATTATCACGAACTAATCCGTGAAATCTGTGAAATTCGTGTTTTTATTTTTTTTATTTTTTATTCTGAAACTGTTATTTCAAACATTTTCTCCCAATATTTACCAGTAATAAAAATAGTTTTGGTTTGTGGATTATATGCAATTCCGTTTAAAACCTCTGCTTGCGGATATTTGATAAACTTACGTAAGTCTGACATGTTTAAGATTCCTTCAACTGCACCACTTGTTGGATTAACAACCGCAATTGCATCTTTTTGCCAAACATTTGCATACAATTTACCGTTAATATATTCCAATTCATTAAGAACTTTAATTTTTGAAGTTCCTGAATAAACATTAATATAATCTATCAATTTTTGCGTTTCAGGATCCATTTTCCAGATTTTTTCAGTTCCGTCAGAACGATAAATATATTTTCCGTCATTTGTCATTCCCCAACCTTCAATTGGTTTGTCATATTTAAAAGTTTTCTCTAGTTTTAATGTTTTAGCATCATAGATAAAACCAGTGTTTTCCTGCCAGCTTAATTGAAATAATTTTCCGTTGATAAAAGTAATTCCTTCTCCAAAATATTCTTTAGGAAGATCAACTTGTTTGATAACTTTTCCGGTTTTATAATCAACAGATCTAAAATAAGAATCTCCTTTTTGACCTGTACTTTCGAATAAAACACCATCATGAAATTCTAAACCTTCAGTAAAAGCTTTTGTATCGTGCGGATAAGTATTAACAATTTTATACTTTAATAATTTAGGTTCTACGTTTGAAACCACTTCAACACGTTTAGTAGCGTCTGAAGAATCAGAACCAAAATAAACAGTAGCTTTTAAGTATTGATATCCTAATTTTTGATCTTTCAATTCAAATTTGAATTTTTCGGAACCTTTAGAACTTCCCACTTTTTTGTCGTTTACAAAGTAGGCAACGCTGTCAATTTCTTTAGAATTTGGGTTCAAAATTCCGATCGAAATCGATTCTTGTGGTAAAAAATGAGCAGGAAAAGCAGAATCATCGATGTTAAACAAAGAATTTTCACTTTTTTTTGTATCTCCACATCCAATTAATGTGATTCCTAATAAAATGACAGTTAGGAAGTTATATTTTTTCATAGTTAAAAATTTGAATAAGCCAATATACGACGATATTTTTATAGCAACAAAGGTCTTGCAAAAATATAAAAAGATTGTATATTTGCACCGGCAAGTCCTACACGACCAGCTCCTGCAGACTCCCCCAGGATGGGAACATAGCAAGGGTACGTGGTTGAGCGGTGCGATGTAGGTCGCTTGCCATTTTTTTTTAATCTGAATGTTATGTTCAGATTTTTTTTTAGAATTAATTCAAAAGTAGTCTTCCTTCGGGAGGATTTTTTTATTTTTGGACCTGAGGAAAGTGCTGTCAGCTCTAAAATACGTGAAGAGAAAAAAATTACCGCAAAGAACGCTAAGCTTTTTACTCTTAAGTTTTTATAAAAAAAAACGTAAAGTTCGCAAAGCTTTGTGTTGATTTAGCTTTGCGAACTTTGTGTTTTCTAAAGATACTTTAAGATAAAAAGCTTAGCGTTCTTTGCGTTAAAATTATTATCCGGTATAATTAGTAGTGATTCCATTAACTTATAACATTTAACATCTAACCTACAAATGAGCAAAGTCGTTTTAATTACCGGAGGATCCTCAGGGATTGGAAAATCAATTGGAGAATTTTTACATAAAAAAGGTTTCGTAGTTTATGGAACCAGCAGAAATCCTGAAAAAGTATTGAATTCTATTTTTCCACTTGTGGCTCTGGATGTTCGAAATGTTGAATCTATAAAGACTGCTGTGGCTAAAGTTATTGCAACTTCAGGAAGATTGGATGTTGTGATTAATAATGCCGGTGTTGGGATTACTGGTCCGTTAGAAGAAATTCCGATGGAGGAAATTAAAAACAATTTTGAAACTAATCTTTTTGGTCCAATTGAGGTAATGAAAGCTGTTTTGCCTCAAATGAGAGAGCAAAAATCGGGTTTGATTATTAATATTACGTCAATTGCAGCTTATATGGGATTGCCATATCGTAGTGTTTATTCGGCTTCAAAAGGGGCTTTAGAATTAATTACGGAAGCTTTGCGTATGGAAGTTAAGTCTTTTGGAATTGAAATTACAAATGTTGCTCCTGGCGATTTCGCAACCAATATTGCATCAGGGCGTTATCATGCGCCTGTTATTACAGGTTCGGCTTACGAAAAGGTTTACCAAGACACGCTTGCTGCAATGAATGAGCATGTTGATGCAGGAAGTAATCCAAACGAAATGGCTGAGTTTGTTTATAAAATTATGCAGGAGAAAAAACCGAATGTTCATTATAAAGTTGGTGCTTTTATGCAGAAATTCTCAATCGTTTTAAAACGTGCTCTTCCGGATAAAGTGTACGAAAAAATGCTGATGAATCATTATAAGTTGTAATTTTGCACCGGATTTGCGTGAAGGATTGAGGCGGTATCCTTTTATGAAGTGAAACGGAATAAAAGATAAAGCCGAAAGCCTGACCCGGAGGGACACGCCCAAAATAAGAACACAATTAAATAGATATAATTATGAAATTTTTTATTGACACGGCTAATTTAGCTCAAATTAAAGAAGCACAAGCTTTAGGTGTTTTGGATGGTGTAACAACTAACCCGTCTTTGATGGCAAAAGAAGGAATCACTGGAAAAAACAACATCTTAAAGCATTATGTTGATATCTGTAATCTTGTTGATGGAGATGTAAGTGCTGAAGTTAATGCGCTGGATTATGATGGAATGATCAAAGAAGGTGAAGAATTAGCTGAATTACACGATCAAATCGTTGTAAAATTGCCTATGACTAAAGAAGGTGTAATGGCTGCAAAATATTTTTCGGATAAAGGAATTAAAACTAACGTAACACTTGTATTTTCTGCTGGACAAGCTTTATTAGCTGCAAAAGCCGGAGCAACTTATGTTTCGCCATTTATTGGTCGTTTGGATGATGTTTCTACTGATGGTTTAAACTTGATTGAAGAAATTAGATTAATTTTTGATAACTACGGTTACGAAACTCAAATTTTAGCTGCTTCTGTGCGTCATACAATGCATATTGTAAACTGTGCTAAAATTGGTGCTGATGTTATGACTGGACCTCTTTCTGCAATTTACGGATTGTTGAAACACCCATTAACTGATATTGGACTTGCTCAGTTTGTTGCTGATTTTGAAAAAGGAAATAAGTAATTAAATAAGTTACATATAATTAAAATCGCCAGTTTCTGAAGAAGCTGGCGATTTTTTTTTATTTTTATATGTCTCAAAAAGAACTACATATGAAAAAAGTAATTGTAATGTTGGTGTTTTTAGCTGCGGGTTTAAATGTAAATGCACAGGCAAAAGTTTTGACAAGTGTAAATGATGCCGGAGATGTGGCGACGTATGAACTCGATTGTTCGGTTAAATTTCAGACTCTCGCCAAAGGTTTGCGTTATAATATTACACGTCACGAGTTTAAAGGTCCTGAATTGAAAAACTCGTACCGATTATTGCTTGTTATGGATGGTTTTTATTCGAAGACTTTAAATAATTCGATGACGATTTCGGCAGTATTGACTGATGGAACTGTTATTGAGGCTAAAAAAATTATTGAGGATGATGGTTTTTTTGACGGCGCTTGTACTTTGAAAATTAAAGATCCTAAAGCATTATTAGAGGCTAATATTGATAAAGTTATAGTTCATGCTGATAAAGATGTTGTTTATGCTTTATCTGCAGAAAATAAGGCTCTTTTTAAAAAGAATCTGAATGCGATTATTACGGCTAAATAGTTTAGGAGAGGTTCAAAGGAACATAGTTGCAAAGGTTCAGAGGTGTAAGGGATTTTAGTTTTACCCAAAATAACCACAATCATTGTCATTTCGACGAAGGAGAAATCTCCACAAGTAACTCCGCAACGAGAATCCAATCTTTGTCGAGCTTCTCGCGGAGATTTCTCCTTCGTCGAAATGACAAAATTGAGTAGACTAATTAATTATAGCAATAAAAAAAAATCCAAATTCCAATTATTGATAATTGAAATTTGGATTTTAAAATTTGAAATTTTTATAAAGGTTTAGTGACCTCCACCTTCGCTTTGAATGTTATGATCAATTCCTTGGCTTTTTAAGATTTTAGGGCAATAAAAACCGTAGAATCCTAAGTATGCAAAACCAATAAGTGGTACGATATAAGAGAAATGTGTCCATGTGATTCCGAAGATTCCGCCTGGGCTTGTAAGATCGATATCACAGATACTTCCTTGTACTAAAGGAATAACTCCTCCTCCAAGAATCATCATAATTAAGAAAGATGATGCTTTTCCTGTATTTTTTCCTAAACCTGCAATCGCTAAATCGAAGATAGACGGCCACATGATAGAAAGGAACAAACCTCCAGAGATAAAGAAAAATTTAGCAATTTGAGGATCTGGATAAACTAATCCGGCAATCATCATGATTACTCCTGAAATTCCGAAAAGCATTAATGTTTTTCCAGCGTTTTTACCACCTACAAAACTTACAGCGATAAATAACAAGATCCAGATTGGGTAGATATAGAATGAAGAAACGTCGTGTGCAGCAAAAATGTTAGCTCCAATAATTACTCCAAATGCAATAGCAGGAACAATGAATTTAAGTGCTGTATTTACTAAGTTAGATGTATTGAAAACGTTTACACCACCATTCCAACGACCAATCATTAAACTTCCCCAGTAAAGAGAAATAAACGGAGCGATAGCATCTTCTAATACATTTCCGAATTCTGATGTATGAAGTAAAGCCGGTAAATTACTGATGATAGTTACCTCAGTTCCAACGTAAATAAAGATTCCTAACATCCCTAAATATAGTTGTGGGTAATCTAGTATGTTGAATTTTTCGTGAGCTACTTTTACTACTTCTTCCTCTTCTTTTGCAGGATCTTCGATTTTTGAGAAGTTCATGAAAATGGCTACAGCAATAAATGCAAGACCAAGAATGATGAATGGTAATTTAATATCTTCTAATGAAAGTGAAGTTTTTTTGTCGTCTCCCATTCCAAACAAAGCGATTCCTAATAAGATTGCTCCAATTGTTGTTCCGAAAGAGTTGATTCCTCCTGCCAATGTTAAACGGTGAGCTCCGGTTTGTGGACTTCCCATTTTAATAGCTAAAGGATTTGCTACGATTTGTTGAATTGAAAAACCTAAACCTACAGTAAATAAAGCGGTTAAGAAAAATGGAAAACTTTCCATTGTTGCTGCAGGAATAAATAAAAATGATCCAAAAGCTGACAGAACTAATCCAGCAGAAAGTGTTTTTTTATATCCGAATCTTTGTAAAATATCCATTTTTAGGGAAACTAAAAAGAAAATTATTGATCCTACGAAGTAAGAGACATAAAAAGCCCAAGCTACTAATTGTGATTGTACTTGAGATAAGGTAAATACTTTTTTGAATACTGGGATTAGGATATCATTGGCTGAACCAACAAAACCCCAAAAGAAGAAAACAATTATCAAAGAGATAAACTGTCCCCATTTGGTTTGAACATTTTCTGAACTCATAATTTAAGAGGTTAATTTTTATTTAATATGTTTTTTGAAGACCGTAAATATATTTGTTAAGTATATCAAAAAAAAATAATTAATAAAAAATAATGTTAAATTTAAACCAACAACAGTATTTATTCAACAAAGTGTTAGTTTTTATAGAGTTATAAATGTTAAATATTTACTCGAGAATTTTGTTTTTTACCTCTTTACTATAGTTTCTGCCAATAGGAATGGTATAAGACTGAATTTGGATTCGATTTCCTTCTATAGATTTTACTTTATTTAAGGCAATTACATAAGATTTATGAATTCTTAAGAAGCGATCTGCAGGTAATTCTTCAGATAATGAGGTTAAAGATTTGTGTGTAATGTAGGTTTTATCGGGCGTCACGACTTTTATGTATTCCTTCATTCCTTCGACAAATAAAATTTCTTCAATATTAATTTTCATCATTTTTTTATCGACTTTGATAAAAATATGAGAATCTCCTTTGGTAGTTTCTACCTTAATATTGTTTTTGACATTGAACTCGGTTGTGATTTTATTGATACATTTTATGAATCTTGGTAACGGAATTGGTTTTACTAAATAATCAAGAACATCAAGATCGTAACTTTCGGCAGCAAATTCTCTAAATGCCGTTGTAATGATAACTTTGGTTTTGTTTTCGATTAAGCTAATCAATTCAAATCCTGTCATCATAGGCATATTAATGTCCAGAAAAACAGCATCTACAGAAGTGCTGTTTATAAAATCCAGCGCTTCCAGAGAATTATTAAATGTACCAATTACTTCAAAATCTGTAAAATTGGTAAAGTAATTCTGGAGGACTTTGATAGCCAGTGGCTCATCATCGATCAACACGCATTTAATCTTCATCATTAATTGGTATTTGCAAACGGATTATATAGTAATTAAATTTAGTGGCGTACTTAAGACTGAAATCATTCTTGTAAATCAATTTTAATCGTTTTTTGGTATTGACTAATCCAATTCCACCTTTTTGATTAAGATTTTGTGAAATTACAAAATTATTTAAGATTTCAAAATCTAACATTTTATTGTTAGTAACTTTACAATTGATCTTTATTTTTAAGTTAGGATTGTTTAAACTCCCGTGTTTAAAGGCGTTTTCGACCAAAGAGATAAAAATCAACGGAGGCACAACAATATCCTCTATATCAGATTCCAGGTTTATCGTAACTTCTACATTTTCAAAGCGTAACTTCTCAATTTCGATATAATTCTGAATATAATCGATCTCTTTTATTAAGGGAACAAATTTGGTTCCTTTTACATCATATAACACATATTCCATCAAATTTGATAGTTTTATAATCACATCAGGAACTTTATTTGAAGATTCTAATGACAATGCATATAAATTATTTAATGTATTGAAGAAAAAATGTGGCTGAATTTGATTCTCAAGATATTTTAACTTGATTTTAAATTGATTCTCTCTCAACGATCTGTTTCTTTCTCTTTCTCGCAACCAGGTCAAAGTCAGGTAAACAGATGAAGCCATTGCCAGAACATATAATTCGCCAATACAAACTGCTACAATATGATTAATCTCAAAAGGATGGTATTCACGATTGGCTTCCGGCCAGATATTTTCGGATATAATATAATAGGTAAGAGCTGTTTTTAATAAATAGATGGCAAAAAGACTCGCTAGTAATGAAAATGTATATGTAATATATTTCTGTTTTAATACGTATCTGGGTACTAAAACAAATAGATTAAAATAGACTAAAGGAATGTGTAACGAGAACTCAATTAAGTTTGATTTGAACGAATAAGGGTAATCATTGAAGTAGGCTCCCCATCTTAAGAAGTTAAGAGTGAAGTAAGTACTCCAAAACCAAATGTGATTTTGAAGTTTAATGTCAAATTTCAATTTTCGAATTTCGCTCAACTTATCGTTTTAATTATTGATTTTTCTGGTTTGTGTCCATAAATATTGTGCAACTTTAAACAATTAGTTGCTTAATCGCAATTCTTTTGAATATTATTTTGAAAAAAAATGGAATTAGTGTGTTTTTTATTTGATGTAACGTTTTCGTAAAACATATTATTGATTGTTTTATGTCGTTTGTTTAACGTTTTGTGTAGTTTATATAAAAAATTTCTTATATAAGAATTTTAACAATATTTTTAACATATTAACTAACGATATTGATAGTTTATTTCTTGAAATAATATTTTTATGAAAATGGACTATCGTGGAGTTTACTAAAAAAATATATATGAAAAAAGAATTACTCTTAACCATTTTTATTGTTTTGTTTAGTATTTCCGGGATGTACGGACAAAATAATCCTTATTATTACTATAAGGGAGAAAAAGTTTATTTGACAGTAGATAAATCTACCGTAAATATTAGTACGGAAGAAAATGTTCAAAAATCAAGTATTACGGCATTAGACGTGAAAGACTTTGATTTGGCAACAGATAAAAATGCTAAAGGACAAAAGTCAGCCAGATTAGAATTTAAAAATGTTCCAACCGATGAAGAATTTCAGAAGAAAATTAAATCCTTAAAAGAAAATCCAGCCGTAAAAAATGTCTCTTTATATTATAAAAGAGAAAATGCTAAACCTATTGGTACTTCGGCGTTTTTTTATGTAAAACTTAAGAAAGAGAATGATTTGGCACGACTGCAAAAAGTTGCTTCTAAAAAAGAGGTTGAAATTGTAAAACAAGTTCCTAATATGCCTCAATGGTATATCCTTTCTGCGAAAAAAAATAACGCAGAGAGTTCAGTAGATCTTGCGAATTATTTTTTTGAAACCGGATTTTTTGAAGATGTCGATCCGGCTTTTATGTTCGATTTTAAAAGTAGCTGTACAAATGATACTAATTTTGGAAGCTTATGGGGATTGTATAATGCTGCAAATACTAATATAGATATTAATGCTTGCCAAGCCTGGACTATTTCGCAAGGAAGCGGAATTAAAATTGCTGTTGTTGATCAGGGAATTGATATGGCTCATAATGATTTAGCGGCAAATTTTTCCAGTTTAAGTTACGATGCTCTGTCAGGGACTTCTCCTAGTGTTTTTACAAATGGTAATTGGCACGGAACACATGTGGCTGGTACTATTGGGGCAATAAAAGATAATAATTTGCAGGTTGTGGGTGTTGCTCCACTTTCTAAAATTATGGCTGTTAGTCATCCTTTATTAGTAACACCAACAATGTCTGCAGAGGTGGCGAGCGGAATTAGTTGGGCATATCAAAATAATGCCGATGTAATTAATAATTCCTGGGGAGATCATGGAGGAGCTTATTATAGTAGTATTCATACTGCAATACTCGAAGATGCAATTATCAAAGCAATGACTTTGGGCCGAGGTGGTAAAGGTTGTGTAGTTGTTTTTGCTTCGGGCAATTATGGTGATCAAGGCGCAGTTATGGATTATCCAGCTTATTTTAATGATAATATTTTAACAGTAGGATCGATAGATTCTGGTGGTACTCGTGCATTTGATTCCGGATATGGAATAAAATTGGATGTTGTCGCTCCGGGAGTGGGAATTAAATCAACAGCTCCTGGAAATACACTTTTGGATGCTAATGGTACATCTATGGCAAGTCCACACGTTGCAGGTATCAGTGCATTAATACTTTCTGCAAATCCATCTCTTACAGGTCAACAGGTTCGTGATATTATAGAACAAACTTCTCAAAAAGTAGGAAGCTATTCTTATGGACTTGTTACTGATAAAACAAACGGAACATGGAATACGCAAACAGGTTATGGTTTAGTAGATGCTTACGCGGCAGTTTTGGCAGCACAGTGTACGGGGACAACTTCTCAAATATCCGGAGCAGCTTCTATTTGTTCTAGTGCTTCATATTCGGCTCCAACAGGCGGAACTACTTATAATTGGTCTGTTACTCAAAGTAGTAGTTTAGTTACTCTTTCAGGAAATGGAACAAGCTCGGTAACATTAACAAAAACATCACAAACAGGTACGGGACAAATTACACTTAGTTTATATTACGGTAGTGCATCTTGTGGTTATAGAACTATTAATAAAACTATTACTATCGGAAGTAATTTTGTAGCTACTTTGCATGATGGAGTAGGGCCTTATGGACAAGTTGATGTTTTTGTACAAGGTGGAGCACCGCCTTATAATGTTTATAGAGGCGAGACAACTTTAATATATACAAGTAATTCGCCAGGTACATTTGTAGTGCCATTTGGTTGTGGCGGAGGAATCCTTAAAGTCGAAGCAAATACGTCATGTGGTCTTGTGGCTTATCGCAAAATGTATTCCGGATGTAATACAAAATCAAGTGTGTCTACTCAGGCATCAAGTAAAGTTGGAGATAGCTCTTTTTATAAAATATATCCAAATCCTGCAAGTAGCATAATCAATATATCTTTAATTAATGAAGATAGAGCGCCAGATTTTAGTGCTCAAATTAATGCAATATTATATGATTTAAATGGGCAGGAAAAAAGCAATGTTGCCGTTGTTAATAATACAGCAACTATAAATGTAAGTCAGCTTCAAAAAGGAGTTTATGTTCTAATAGTAAATATCAACGGTGTTTCTGAAAGCCATCAGGTTCTGGTTGAATAAGATTTTATTTTAGAATTAAAAAAATATCAAGCATAAAATGATGCCTGATTAAGTTTTGGACTTTTTTGATAATTTAAGATTATTTTAAGAGTTTAAAATCTAGTTAGGCATCTTTATTTTATAGGTCTTTGTGAAGGTTAACGATATTGAATTAGATATAATATTTTGAAGTTTTTAAATATGATATTGATTATCAGTGATTTGAATTTTGGGTGATTTATACTACTTTGTTTTTGCAAAATATTTTCAATTATTGGCTTGAAAAGCTTAAAACATTAGGTATTATTGAGTAATTCTTTGTTATTTGGGAGTTTTGTTGCAATAAATCATTGTGTTTTTGCAAAAAAAATGAAAAATAATGCATTGAAAACGTTTTCGGATAACGCATTATTGATTGTTTTGTGTCGTTGGTTTAAAATTTTGAGTCGTTTGTATAATAATTTTTTTTTAACAGTGTGTTAACAATAAATTTACGACTTAACCAACAAAACCATGATAAAATGAAACAAATTATGTTAATCTTTATGATTGTATTTACGGCGCAGGTCTCGCTTGCACAGGTAAAGACAATCAAAGGTTTAGTAAGCGATCAAAACGGATTGCCGTTGCCAGGAGTAACTGTTGTAATTCAGGGCACAAAAACTGCAACCCAATCTGATTATGACGGAAAATATACGATACAAGCATCGACAGGGGATGTACTTGTTTTTTCGTATATAGGTATTAAAACTAAAGCTGTAACTGTGGCCGGTTCTGCTACAATAAATGTTGTACTTACGGAAGATGCTCAAAACTTAAATGAAGTTGTTGTTACTGCATTAGGTATTAAGAGACAAAAGAAAGAACTGGGTTATGCAGTTCAGGATGTAAAAGGCGACCAATTAAGTAAAGTAATAACAACCAATGTTGCTTCGGGACTTTCTGGAAGAATTGCCGGAGTTGATGTTTCGTTGCCTGCAACCGGAATTGGAGGTAGTTCAAGGGTTATTATTAGAGGTATTTCGAGTATAGGCGAAAGTAATCAGCCACTTTATATTGTAGATGGAGTTCCTATTGATAACTCAGGTTTGAATAATGATAGCGCTGCTGCAAGTAAATGGTTTGATGGAAGAGATAACGGAGACGGAATTTCGAGTCTAAATCCAAATAATATTGAGAGTTTGACGGTTCTAAAAGGAGCTGCTGCATCGGCATTATATGGTTCAAGAGCGTTAAATGGTGTAATTTTAATTACAACTAAAAAAGGAAGCAAAGGTAAATTACAAGTCGAATTAACAAGTGGTGTTAGCTTTGACAGAGTAAATGCTAAATATAAAGATTTTCAGGGTGATTATGGTTCAGGAAGTCATGGTGTTTTACCAGATCCTACAAAAGCGCCAGAAGAATTATACGGATATACTACAAGTGCTTGGGGACCTAAATTTTCAAATTCAATAGGACAACAGGTTAAAATATTTGATGGTTCTATGAAACCTTATGCTAAAGTTGATAATAATATTCAGGACTTTTTTAGAACAGGATTTACAACAACAAACGGAATTGCACTTTCTGGAGGTAGCGAAACTGCGTATGTTCGTTTTGGATATAACAATCTAAAAAATGATGACGTTATTCCTAATTCAGGTTTAGAAAGAAATGATGCCAGTTTAAACGCAACTTTAAAATCAGATAAATTTACTTTAGATGCTAATGTGAATTATATGATCGAAACTACGGCTAACAGACCAGGTTTAGGAGATTCGCCAAACAACGTTGGATATTCTTTAAGTAGTTTGGCACCAAATATTGATCAGGCATGGCTTCAACATTATAAAAATGAAGATACAGGAGAAATTTATAAATGGAATAATAATATTTACCAGTTAAATCCTTATTTCACAGTAGATGCAAATCACAACTCTTCTAAGAAAAACCGTTTTATGGGGAATGTTGCCGGAACGTATCAATTTGCAAAATGGGTTGGATTGACTTTTAGAAGTGGTTTAGATACTTATCTTTTTACTTCAAAAGATTTTATGTCACCTGGAGGTACTTGGCCAGCAAGAGAAACTGGATATCTTGGATTGAATGATATTACAGTTTCTGAAATGAATACTGATGTTATTGCTAATTTTAGTGAAATTAAATTAGCTACAGATCTTACATTCTCAGGAATTTTAGGAGCAAACAGAAGAGATTTCAGAAGACAGGAAAATTCTAGCTTTGGAACAAATATTATTGAACCGGGGACAGAATATATAAGTAATTTTGCTAATCAAACCATAAATGCACCATCAGTAACTAAAACAAGAACAAACTCTGTTTACGGTTCTGCGAAGCTTGACTACAAAGGATATTTATATGCTGAATTTACAGGAAGAAATGACTGGTTTAGCGTTATTAATAAAGATGCTTTTTATCCTGGAGCTTCATTAGGTTTTATATTTTCGGATGCATTTAATATTAAGAGCGATACTTTTTCTTATGGAAAATTCAGAGCTTCTTGGGCAAAAGTTTCTAATGCACCGGGAGCTTACAAAAATTCATTAAACTATACTACTTATTCTTCTTATGACGGACAAAGTGTTGTGAATGTTAAGAATACATCGGCTCCAAATGCTAATTTAACGTATCAAACAAAAAAAGGAATCGAGTTTGGTTTGGAAACAGCATTTTTCAAAAACAGATTAAGAGCAGATATTACAGTTTATCGTGAAGATACTTCAGATCAAACACTTGATTTGGCATCTTCTGCAACATCAGGATATGAATTTCTTTCTGTAAATGCCGGAGAATTGCGTAACGAAGGTATTGAGATATTTTTATCTGGTACGCCAATAAAAACTAAGGATTTTGAATGGGGAATTGACTTGAACTTCTCTAAGAATAAAAACTCAATTCTTTCTCTTCATCCGGATATTAATACTTATACAATTTCTGAGGCTCGTTGGGCAAATGCTGCAATTGTTGCACAAGTTGGCGGACAATACGGAAGTATTATTGGTAGAGATTTTCAAAGAACACCACAAGGAGAAATGATTGTTGGTGCAAACGGACTTCCTACATATACAGAGAATAAAGTCGTTTTAGGAAAAGGGGTTCCGGATTGGGCTGCTGGTTTAACAAACAGATTTTCTTATAAAGGAATTACACTTCAATTTTTATTGGATATGAAATTTGGTATGGATGTATATTCTATGACAAATTCACTTGCTGCTGCAAAAGGACTTTTGGATGTTACTACAGAAGGAAGAGATGAATTTATTGCCGCAAGAACACAAGCTGCAGCAAACGATCCTAATTTTGTTTTTAAAGACTGGGTTCCTACAGCTGGTTATGTGGCAAATGGGGTTGTGAATACAGGAACTGCCGATAATCCGGTTTATGTTAAAAATACAAAACCAGTAGATCCACAGGAATATTGGAGAAGTGTTACAGATGCTACTCCGGCACCGTTTATTTATGATGCTTCTTACGTTAAACTAAGAGAGGTAAGTTTGGGGTACACTATACCTAAAAGTGTTTTTGAAGGAGCAAAAATCAACTCGATTTATGTTTCTCTATTTGCAAGAAACTTATTGACATTCAATAAAGATTTACCAAACATTGATCCGGAGTCTATGTATACTTCTGGAAACGGACAAGGTTTTGAGTATGGTTCATTGCCATCAAGACAATCGTATGGTTTTAATATTAAAGTTACATTCTAAAAAAGTAAATTATGAAAATTAAGCATATAATAATAGTCCTACTTTCAGCATTTACGGTAGTAGGCTGTACAGACAATTTTGACGAGCTGATAAAAGATCCGGTTGCGTTAAGTCCAAATCCGGCAGGTCAGCTTACATTTATTCAGTTATGTATGTCCGGTAATGGATATTATCAACATAGAACCAATTTAATATATTCAGGAGGTTTTATTCAACATTATTCCGGTTCATGGGCAGTAACAGAATATGGCGGAAAATTTAAGCCAGTCGATGATTATGCAACGGCATTATGGAGAAGTGTATATTCTAATGAAATGAAAAATGTTGTAGATATCATTGATAAGACTAATGGAGATCCTACGGCGGTAAATATGAATGCTGTTGGTAAAATTATGAAAGTAATGATTGCACAGCGTTTAACTGATTTTTATGGAGATGTTCCTTATTCAGAAGCTGGTTTAGGTTTCTCTAAAGGAATTGTAACACCTAAATACGATAAACAAGAGGATATATATAATTCCTTTTTCAAAGAATTAGAAGAAGCTTCTGCTCAGTTAAATCCAGGTGGAGGTTCGGTAAAAGGAGACTTGTTTTATAGTGGAGATATTTCAAAGTGGAAAAAATTAGCCAATACAATACGTTTACGTTTGGCTATGAGAATCTCAGAAGTAAAACCTGCAGAAGCAGAAAAGCAAGCAAAAGCAGCTTTTCAGAATGGAGTTTTTGAAAGTAATGCGGATAACTGTATTATGAAACATTTAGGTTTTCCTTTTAACGATGATCCTTCAAAACTTGATTTTAGAGGAAACGGACTGTCTTACGGTTTTATTGGAGACCAAGGAGGAGATCACTTTAGTTCTTTGCTAATTAATTATTTAAGAGATAATGGAGATCCTAGATTAACGATGTTGGCAACTCCAAAAACAGCAAGCTCAACAGGTGGTGGAGGACCTAAACCAGGAGAAAATTTATATGAAGGAGTTGTTCCGGGATCTTTTATCTGGGAAGTTCCTGGAGGTTCAGAAGCGGTATCAGATATTCAGCCTTACTACCAACAATTAACGACTCCGTTTTTACATGTGAGTTATTCAGAGTCACAATTGTTATTAGCAGAAGCTGCATACAGAGGATGGGTTTCAGGTTCAGCAGCAGACTTTTATAAAAAAGGAGTTGAAGCAGGCGTGAAACAGTTAGAAGTTTATGGTGCACCTGCGGCAAGTCAGGCTAGTATAAATACTTATCTTTCTGCAAAACCTTTAGTGGCCGGAACAGAAAAAGAACAAATTGCAACACAACTTTGGGTTACTTATTTGTTTAATAGTATGGAAGCTTATTCAAACTGGAGAAGAACAGGATTTCCTCATTTAGTACCAATAACAAATTCAGATTCCGGAACTGGAGGAGTTGTACCAACACGTTTGTATTATCCAAATGATGAGATGCAGAAAAATGAAAAAAACTATCAGGAAGCTGTAGCAAGACTTGGAGGTAAGAATGATTGGTTAGGTAAAGTTTGGTGGGATGCAAACTAAAAAATAGTCCAAAAACATAAAGTTATGCCTAATAAGGTGTTATTTTCATTCTAATTAAAATTAAAAACTCAAGTTTAAATTAAAAATTATGATAAAAAATAAAGCCTTATTAGGCATCCTTTTTTTTATAAGCTCGCTTTTGTCTGCTTATAGTTGTTCGAATGATAAAGAAACAAATCCGATAAATATAAAAACTAAAACAGCCAGAGTTGTTGGATATTTATCAACGGATAATATTAGCAAAATGAATTCAATTCAGTTTTGCAAATTAACACACCTTAATATAGCATTTGCAAATCCGGATAAAAATGGTAATTTAATTTTTTCAGGAGATATTGATGCACTTATTAAATATGCTAAATCGGTTAATCCTAATATTGTAATAAGTATTTCTCTTGCGGGTGGAGTAATTTCTCCGGAGCAAGCTGCAAATTGGTCTTATTTAATTGATAAACCCGAAAATAGACCAGCTTTAATTCAAAACATAATAAATTTTGTTGAATTGCACCATTTAGATGGAGTAGATGTAGATCTTGAATGGGATGCGGTAACTTCGGGATATAGCGGTTTTGTTATTGAATTAAAAAAGAGTCTTACAGAACATAAAAAACTTTTAACTGCTGCTTTACCCAATAATACCAGATTCGAAAATATAAATTCAGAAGCTTTGAATGCTTTCGATTTTCTGAATATTATGGCGTATGATAGTACCGGTCCGTGGACACCTAATAATCCCGGGCAACATAGTTCGATGGCTTTCGCCAAAGACGGAATTAATTTTTGGCACAAACTTCAAAATGTATCCAGCGATAAATTGACTCTCGGTGTTCCTTTTTATGGATATAATTTTACTTATCCGGAAGCTACCAGTTCTACTTTTGCTCAGATTGTAGAAGCAGGAACTCAATTTGCAGATCAGGACGAAATAGGAAAAATTTATTATAACGGCAGACCAACCATTTCGCAAAAAGTAGAATTTGCTTCTCAAAACACAGGAGGAATTATGATTTGGGAATTAGCGCAAGATTCTTTTGGTGAATATTCTTTGCTGGATGTTATTCATAAAAAATATACTTCTTTAAAAACTCAAACAACCGGATTGTGTGGGAATTAGAAACTTTAGAAATCTCAGGTTTTTGTTTCTATAATCGTAGTTCTTTATAATTATAATATTTTGTTAAAATTAAATATTTATTATTGAAAATATTGATTTTAAAGCTAAATATCAGATAATTACCCCTTTATTGATGATTCAACATTTGTTAGCTAAATTCCTTATTTTTTTAATTAAAAAGTATATATAAGTGAAAAACGTTAGAATATATCAACATGAAAACGTTTTCGCAAAGCGTATTATTGAATGTTTTATGTCGTTTGTTTAAAATTTATTGCTGTTTGTATAAATTATTTTTTTTAACAATCCCTTAAGAATAAATTTACACCATAACTAACAAAATAAATAAACATGAAAAAAATTTTCTTAATCTTTATGATTGTTTTTACGGCGCAAGTTTCGCTTGCACAAGTAAAAAGTGTCAAGGGTGTGATTACGGATGCTGAGGGGATGCCATTGCCAGGGGCATCTGTTGCTGTACAAGGAGGTCAAAAAGGTTCTTCTACCGATTTTGATGGTTTGTACACAATTGAAGTACAAAAAGGACAGACTTTAGTTTTTAGCTATGTTGGTCTTGAAACACAAAGCATAGTTGTAGGTGATGTTTCTACAATTAATGTAAAAATGAAACAAGCATCTTCAAATGCACTTAACGAAGTTGTTGTAACTTCATTAGGTATTAAAAGATCAAAAAAGACTCTTACTTATGCTGCACAAGAAGTAAAAGGTGAAGAGGTTACGAGAGTTAAAGATGCTAACTTAATGAACAGTTTATCTGGTAAAGTTGCAGGTTTAATTGTTGGTAAAAGTTCTGCAGGAGCTGGTGGTGCTGTAAAAGTAACTATTCGTGGTAACTCATCTGCTACAAACAATCAGCCATTATATGTTGTTGACGGAATCCCGTTATTGAACTCTACTTCTGCTATGTCAAACCAGGTTTTTGGTGATACAGCCGGAGGTAACAGAGATGGTGGAGATGCAATCTCAATGATGAACCCTGATGATATCGAATCGATGACAGTTCTTAAAGGAGCTTCTGCTGCTGCTTTGTATGGTTCTCAAGGTGCAAATGGTGTTATCTTAATTACAACTAAAAAAGGTAAAGAAGGAAAAGTAACAGCAACCTATAATGCAAGTGTATTTGTAGATAATGTAGTTTCTTTACCTGATTTTCAAACTAATTATGGAGCAGATCCATCATCTGATAAAACTTGGGGTGCTGCAAAAAAATCTCCTGATCATGTTAAAGATTTTTACAATACTGGTGTAACGATGATTAACTCTATCTCAGTAAATAGTGGTACAGATAAATCTACAACTAGTCTTACTTATGCAAATACTAAAGTTGATGGAGTAATACCAACAAATGAGTTTAAGAAAAATAACATTGCACTTCGTCAAAGTGTTAAATTGTTTGATGATCAGATAACTGTTGATGCTGCATTATCTTATGCTGAACAAACAATCGATAATAAGCCAACAAACGGATTATATTTCAATCCATTAACAGGAGTTTATTTGTTTCCAAGAGGAAATGATTTTGCTGATTACTACAAAAATTATGAAGTATTTAATCCTGCTAGAAACTTAATGACTCAAAGATGGCCATCACAAACATCTGATATTATTCAAAACCCAGGTTGGATTTTAAACAGAAATGCATCTATCGATAAAAATCAATCATTAATTAGTTCTGCTGCAATTACATACAAAGCAAACAACTGGTTAAGTATTAAAGCTCGTGGAGGTTATAACAGATTGTACAATACTTTCGATAAAAGAATGTATGCAGGAACAAACGAAACATTGGCTCCATCTACAGGTAGATATATCTACTCAGATAGTGAAAGTTATCAATTATATGGTGATTTAATTGCTACTATCAATACAAAATTCAACGATGATTTTTCATTCAGTGCTAATCTTGGTACGAGTTTAACAAAGTCTACAATTAATGATGCTTATGTAAGCGATTCAGGTCAAAAGAATGGTTTAGTGAATGCAAACTGGTTTAATACTGGTAACTTTGTATCTGCTGAAAGAAATGCACACACTATTGGTGGTAAAAAAGAAGTTCAATCAGTTTTTGCAAGCGCAACTTTTGGTTACAAAGACATGCTTTATCTTGATGTAACAGGAAGAAATGACTGGTCATCTACATTAGTAAATACAGATAATTTAAGTTTCTTTTATCCTTCTGTAGGTTTATCTGCTATCTTAAGCCAAATGGTAACATTACCGGAAGCAATAAGCTATGCTAAAGTAAGAGCTTCTTATGCTGAGGTAGGTAATGACGTTTCTGCATTTTTAACTTCACCGGTAAATACTTTAGTTGGTGGTGTTGTTACACCTCCAATAGTTGGACCAAAGCCAGGTTCTTCATTGAAACCAGAGATGCAGAATTCTTATGAGTTTGGTACTGAATGGAGATTCTTGAATAATAGAATTGGATTTGATTTTACTTATTACAGAAACGAAACTAAAAATCAATTAATTACATCTCCGGCTCCAATTCCAAATACTACAGGATATACTAACTACGCATTTAATGCAGGAAGTATTGAAAATAAAGGTTTTGAAATTACAGTAACTGGTAAAGCAATTCAAACAGATAACTTTTCTTGGGATCTTGGATTGAATTATGCTTCAAATAAAAATACAGTACTTGATTTAGGTAAAGGTGCAAATGGAGAAGTCAATACAGTTATCTTGACTAATGGTGATCCAAATAGCTATAGATATGTTATGAAAGAAGGACAACCATTCGGGACAATTCAAGGGAAGAATATTTTGAGAAATGCACAAGGTCAAATGTTGCTTGCTGGTGTTGGAGCTGATGCTCTGGCTCAAAAAACGGACTGGGTAGACATGGGAAGTTCAAACCCTGATTTTATGTTAGGTTTTTCAAACTCTTTCAAGTACAAAAAATTAACTTTAAATGTGCTTATTGATGGAAGATTTGGTGGTAATGTAATGAGTTTGACAGAAGCAATGCTTGATTCTTATGGAGTATCTAAAGCTACTGGTGATGCAAGAGATGCTGGAGGCGTTAAAGTAAATGCAATAGATGGTAACGGAAATCCAGTAACTGTAATGTCTGCAAAAAATTACTATAGTTCAGTTGGAGATAGAGCTGGTGCTACTGGAGAGTACATGTACAAAGCAACAAACGTTAAATTAGGAGAGCTTTCTTTAGGATATACTTTTGATTTCAGTAAAGAAACAGTTTTCAAAACAGTGAATCTTGCGCTTGTTGGTAAAAACTTATTTTTCTTCTACAAAGATGCTCCGTTTGATCCAAACGTAACATTAAGTTCTGGAGAAGGATTGCAAGGTGTTGATATTTTTGGTGCTCCATCAACAAGAAGTATTGGTGTTAATTTAAATTTAACTTTCTAAATAATATAATAAAAGGACAAAACCTTTTGGTTGTTGTAAGAGATATCTTGTTTGTTGATTGAATGTAGAAAAGTGTAAAAACAACAAACATTAAACCCTTAAATGGGTTGGCTTATAAATCAATAAAAATGATTTTAATTAACGATAAAAATTCACAGATGAAAAATAAATTATTAATATTTGGTTCAGCTTTAGCCCTTTCATTAGCCAGCTGTACAAGTAACTTTGAGGACATAAATACCAATGAAGCTGGCTTTAATAACGGTCAATTAGAACAAGACTTTAATCAGGTAAAAGCACCTCTTAAGACAATGCAAAGAGGAATGTATATTCTGGTTGCAGATGACTGGCAAGGAGATATTCAGTTTAACTTAAATGCAGATATCTTTTCAGGATATATGGGAACTCCCCATGATTTTGAAGGTAATGCAAACAATTCAACTTATGCTTTATTAGATGGTTGGAATGGTGCTGAATGGGTTCAGAAATATCAAAGAGAGATGGTTAATGCATATAATCTTGAGAAATTAACAAAAACTAAATACCCTCAATTTTATGCTTGGTCTTTGATCTTGAAAGTATATGCAATGCACAAAACAACTGATTATTACGGACCAATCGTTTATTCAGGTTTTGGTAACGCAGACGGAACAACTCCTTACGATTCTCAAAAAGCAGTTTATGATCAATTTTTTGCAGAGTTAAAAACTGCTATTGATATCTTAACTCCAAAAGCAACAGATGCTACTGCTTCATTTTTCCCTTCAGGAGATGCTACAGATGGAACTACAGCTGGTGGAAGTATACAAAAATGGGTAAAATTTGCTAACTCATTAAGATTACGTTTAGCGATCCGTATTTCTAATATCGATCCTGTAAAAGCAAAAGCAGAAGGTGAAGCAGCATTAACCGGTTTAGGTGTAATCACTTCTAATGCTGATAACATGGCTTATATGGCTGAACACCCTGTTAAAACTTATACAGGTCCATGGGCAGATATTAATGCTGGTGGAGCAATTACTTCTATCATGAATGGTTATAATGACCCAAGAAGAGATGTTTTCTTCCATAAAGCTAAGGGCGGAGTTTATCAAGGTATTAGAATGGGTTCTATAGTTGATGCTGAGTATAGAACAGCTCAAGCAGATTTATTCTCTAAAGTTGGACCAATTGTAGAAAACAACTTAATCCCATGGTTTAGTGCAGCTGAATCTCACTTCTTGAAAGCTGAAGCGGCATTAAAAGGATGGAATGTTGGTGGATCTGCTCAATCATTTTATGAGTCAGGAATTGCAACTTCATTCGCACAATTGGGTGCAGGAAGCGCATCTGCTTATACTAATGATGACGTTGCATTGCCAGCTGCTTTTACAGACCCGTTGAATGCTACAAATAATATTGCTGCACAAAACTTAGTAACAGTAAAATGGTCTGATGCAGCTTCTAACGAAGTTAAATTGCAAAAAATTATTACTCAAAAATGGATTGCTATCTTCCCTGACGGACAAGAAGCTTGGGCTGAAACAAGAAGAACAGGTTATCCAAAATTATTTTTACCTGTAAATAACTTTTCAGGAGGAAAAATTCCGAATGGTACATTCGTAAGAAGATTGAATTTCTATGTAAATGAGAAAACTTCTAATCCAACTGGATATGCACAAGGTGTTAGCCTTTTAGGAGGTGTTGATACTGGAGCAACAAGACTTTGGTGGGATACTGGAGTGAACAAATTCTAATAAAAGATAAAGATTAAAAGAATTTAAGTTTGGTTAGTAAATGGTATAAGCAATGCAAATTGCTTATACCATTTCAAAAACCAAAATTGTAAATAGCAAAAAAAGAAAAAGAAATGAAAAGTGCTTTAGAAATAAAACCTGATATCAGCTATAAAAGCGCAGGAAAATTTGAAGAAACTCGATTTGAAAAAATTCATAACGAAATCTTCAAAAGTTCTGTAGAAGCTTCAGTAATTGTAGCGCAGGAAATTGCGCAATTAATTAGATCTAAACAAGACAAAGGTAAATCTTGCGTATTAGGTTTAGCAACAGGTTCTTCTCCTATAAAAGTATATGAGGAATTAGTGAGAATGCACAGAGAAGAAGGCTTGAGTTTTAGCAATGTAATCACTTTCAATTTGGATGAATATTATCCAATGACAAAAGAGAACAATCAGAGCTATCATTATTTCATGCATCAGCATCTTTTTAATCACATAGATATTAGACCTGAAAATGTTAATATTCCTGACGGAACCGTACATATTGATGAATTAAATCAATATTGTATCGATTACGAAATGAATATTAAAAATGCTGGAGGACTTGATTTTCAATTGTTAGGAATTGGTCGTACAGGTCACGTAGGTTTCAATGAACCGGGATCACACATTAACTCAGGAACCAGAATTATTACTCTGGATCATATTACAAGAGTAGATGCTTCATCAGATTTTAATGGCATTGACAACGTTCCTAAAAGAGCGATTACCATGGGAGTTTCTACAATTCTTAGATCAAAAAGAATTGTACTAATGGCTTGGGGACAAAACAAAGCCGATATCATCAAGAGAACTATTCAGGGGGATATCAGTTCAGAAGTTCCTGCGACATTTTTACAAAATCACCCTAATGCGACTTTCGTATTAGACCAGTCTGCAGCATCAGAATTAACGCGTTTCAAAACGCCTTGGTTGGTTGGAGAATGCATCTGGAATCAGGAATTAAAAAGCAAAGCGATTGTTTGGTTGTGCCAAAAAACAAAACAATCAATATTAAAATTAACCGACAGAGATTACAACAACAACGGAATGTCTGATCTTTTGGCGCAAGAAGGTTCTGCTTATGATTTGAACATCAATATGTTCAACGTTTTGCAGCATACCATTACAGGATGGCCAGGTGGAAAACCAAATACAGACGATTCTCATCGTCCGGAAAGAGCCAATCCGGCAAAAAAACGAGTGATTCTTTTTAGTCCGCATCCTGATGATGATGTGATTTCTATGGGAGGAACTTTTTCAAAATTGATAAAACAAGGTCATGATGTACATGTTGTATATCAAACCTCCGGAAATATTGCCGTTACAGACGACGAAGCTTTGAAATTTGCTGAGGTTGCCAAAGATTTTATTGGTGAAGCAGGCGCAGGAATCAACTTTAAATCTGTAATTGAATTTTTGAATAACAAATCAGAAAATCAAATCGATTCTCTTGAAGTTCGAAAATTAAAAGGATTAATCAGACGTAGAGAATCTTATGCAGCGACAAGATACATTGGGCTGAAAGATGAGAATACACACTTTTTAGATCTTCCGTTTTACGAAACAGGACAGGTTAAGAAAAATCCGTTAGGACCTGAAGATATTGCGATTGTAAAAGATATTATCGCACAAATAAAACCACATCAGGTATTTGCTGCAGGAGATTTGGCAGATCCACACGGAACACACGAAGTTTGTCTTAATGCAATTTTTGCGGCTTTAAAAGAATTAAAACCACAAAAATACATGGACGATTGCTGGTTGTGGTTGTACAGAGGTGCTTGGCACGAATGGGATATTCACGAAATTGACATGGCAGTTCCGCTTTCTCCATCAGAAGTATTACTAAAACGTCATGCGATTTTGTACCACCAATCTCAAAAAGACAGAGTAATGTTCCAAGGAAATGACTCAAGAGAATTCTGGGTAAGAGCCGAAGACCGTAATAAAAATACAGCAATTCTATACGATGAATTAGGATTGGCTGAATACGAAGCAATTGAAGCTTTTAAGCGTTTTGATTACTAGAGTTGTTTTTTAAGATTCGGTTTGGAGCGAATCAAATTCAAAATTCAGATTGATTTCATAGCGATTTGTGAGGTTCAATAGAGAGATCATTCTGAGTTTTGTTTCTATTATCTATTATTAATGTTGTCTTGAGATAACATCTTTTCAAAAACAGTAAAAATGAAATATTTATTAGTCCTACTATTAGCAGGTGTAACTTCTAGTGCTCAAATTCAAAAAGAGCAGCTAAATCTTATGCCGTGGCCTCAAAGTGTTGTTTTAAACGACGGGAATTTTGCTTTAGATAAAAACTTTAAAGTAAACATTACCGGAAATCCTAGTCCCCGAATTTTTGGTGGAGTGACTCGTTTTTTACGCCGCTTAGATGGTAGAACTGGTATCTTTTTTCAACAAGGTTTTATTACAAAATTAAACGAAGTTCCAACAGCTGAGCTTCAGATTAACTGTACTAAAAGTGGAAAAATTGGTTTATATGAAGATGAAAGTTATCATTTAGACATCAAGAAAAATCAAATTACAATAAATGCAACCAGCGATTTAGGAGCACTTCATGGCCTTGAAACGTTATTGCAAATGTTGCAGAATAATAACAATTCGTTTTATTTTCCGATCTCACAAATTTCAGATTTTCCAAGATTTACATGGAGAGGTGTAATGATTGATGTTTCAAGACATTTTCAGCCAGTTGATGTAATCAAAAGAAATATCGATGGATTGGCAGCAATGAAAATGAATGTTTTTCACTGGCATTTGGTTGATGATCAAGGTTGGAGAATCGAAATGAAAAAACATAAGAAGCTTATAGATGTAGCTTCGGATGGAATGTATTACACACAAGAGGAAATTAGAAATATCGTAAAATATGCTGATGAGCGCGGTATTTTAGTAGTTCCTGAAATAGATGTTCCTGGTCATGGATCTGCAATTTTAACGGCTTATCCAGAAATTGGAAGCAAGGTGATTACACTGACAGGAGGAACTTCTGAAAAAAATATTCAAGGTACAGCAATTGCTACCTATGGAATTGAAAGAAATGCGGGTATTTTTTCGCCAACATTAGATCCTTCAAATCCTAAAACATATCAATTATTAAGTGAAATTTTTGATGAGGTTTGTCCCTTATTTCCCGGCGCTTATTTTCATATCGGGGGAGACGAAAATGAAGGGAAAGACTGGGACGCAAACCCGAAAATTCAAGAGTTCATGAAGAAAAATAAGTTAGCCAACAATCATGAATTGCAAACTTATTTTACCATGCAATTAGTTCCAATGCTTAAAAAACATGGAAAACAATTAATGGGATGGGAAGAAATTTTGACTAAAAACATGTCAAAAGATGCTATTATTCATTCTTGGAGAGGTCCAAATGAAGGAATGGTTGCAGGACAATCTTTAACAGATGCAGTAAAAAAAGGATATAAAACAGTTTTATCAAATGGCTATTATATCGATCTAATGTATCCTGTTGCAAGTCATTATTTGAATGATCCAATGCCAAAAGGAGCAGATTTAACTGCCGAAGAAAAAGCAAGAATTTTAGGTGGAGAAGCTACAATGTGGACAGAACTTACAACACCAACAACTTTAGATTCAAGAATTTGGCCAAGAACAGCAGCAATTGCAGAAAGACTTTGGTCAGCAGAAGATATTACAGATTTAGCAAGTATGCGCAAACGTCTTGATGTAATATCTTTTAGATTAGAAGAATTAGGATTAACACACATTCGTAACAAAGGGGTTATTTTGAGAAACGTCTCAAACAATCAAAACATAGAATTGCTTGAAGAATTTTCAAATGTATGCGAACCTTTAAAAGGATACACGCGTAATAAAGGAGGAACAGAATATCAAATGTATTCACCGTTTACACTTTTTGCAGATGCATGCGGACCGGACGCTAAAGGATCTTTAGCTTTTGATGACGCTGTAAATCAGTATTTAGCAAATAAGACACCTGAAAATAAAGCAAAAGTTACCGCATTTTTCACTAAATGGATTGCTTTAAATAAAGGATTAATTGAGTTGAGTGCAAACGCACCTTTAGTACAGCCAATTTTGCCTTTGTCGAAAAAATTAAATGATGCATCACAAGAATTATTACTTGTTTTAGATAATAAATCAACATTGAAAGCTGAGGATTTAAAAAGCCTTATCGAACAATGTAACACAAAAGATCACGCAGATGTTGAGTTATCAGTTTATGCGAGTCTTAAGAAATTGATATAAAGAGAAAGTTTGGTTTGAATTAGTGTTTAGTAAGTTTAAGTTACCATGATTATTTAGTAATTCATTATCTCTACTAGAGATTTCTAGTAGAGATAATTATGGTAAAAACCGAAAAAAGCGCTATAAAAACCTGTTAAAAAGAATATAAGTATAAGAATTATAGAAACCAAATAGTAACATTTAAAACCAAATAAACAGAATAGATTAAAAGAAAACATGACAAACAATTAAAGTATTAAAATCGATGAACCCCAAATTTATCTTTTGTATTTAAACTAATTTTTTAAAAATTAAATAAATATCAATCACTACTATTCACCAATGATTATGGATAAAATCAGTAATAGTAATATTTATTTTTAGAAGTTATATGAATTAATTTCCAATTGGTTGCAATCTTTTTTTTTGCAATTGGTTGAATCCCAGTTGTTGCATTTTATATACAGAGTTGCGGTATGTAACTTATTACGATTGGAATATTTTTTTTTATTAACCAATATTAATTTAATTATGAAACATTATTACAGATTGCTTTTTTTGTTACTGTTTCCCTTACTCGCGTTAGCCCAACCAGCTCACGGTAAAAAGGTAGTAGGGTATTATGCGCAATGGTCTATTTATGCCAGGGATTTCAATGTTCCTAAGATAGACGGAAGTAAATTAACGCATTTGAATTATTCGTTTTATGGTACAACTTTCGATCCGGCACATCCGGAGAATACAAAGTTGTTATGTTTAGATTCCTATGCCGATTTTGAGCATATGGAAGGTGGAATTCCGTGGGATGCTCCTGTAAAAGGAAACTTTTATGACTTAATGAAACTTAAGGAAAAGTATCCGCACTTAAAAATCTTAATCTCTGTTGGAGGATGGACAAAAGGTCAGGATCTTTCTCCAATTGCTGCAAGTCCTGTAGCAAGAGCCGCTCTGGCTGCAGATATGGCAAACTTTATTACCAAATATCCATTTATCGATGGATTTGACATCGATTGGGAATATCCTCTTTCTGGTGGAACAGATGGTACCGAAGTAATTAATGGAGCACCAATTCCTCCACAAAAGTACAGCCCGGACGACAACAAAAACTTAGTTTATTTATTGAAAGCAATGCGTCAGGCAATGCCAAATAAATTAATCTCGATTGCTGCCGGAAACAATGTTCGTAAAGTTGCATCGCAATATTTAGGACCATCAAACAGAGCACAATACGGAATGACAGAAGATATTTCGACTTATTGTGATTACATTACCTATTTTGGATATGATTTTGGTGGAAACTGGTATGATAAAACATGCTACAATGCACCTTTATATGCAAGTGGAAACCCAAATGATCCACTTTATGGCGCAACACAATCAGAATCCCTTGACGAATTAACAAATCAATATTTGAACGTTGTTGGTTTTCCTGCAAATAAATTAATCATGGGATTACCTTTCTACGGAAAGAAATTTGATCATGTAGCGACAAATTCAACAAATGGATTATTCGTTTCAGCTCCAAGAGATGTTGTTGCAGGATGTACAAATCCACAAAATCCAACAGGAACTTGGGATGGTCCGGCAGCTTGTGAAAAATCAGGAAGTATCGAAATTTGCGATTTGGTAGGAAATCCAGTTACGAATTCACACGCTTATTTAGATCCAAATACAATGCAGGTAACATCATCTGCAGCAGCAGCAGGATGGGTAAGATATTTTGATAATACAACAAAAGTTCCTTACCTGTATAATGCTACTTTAAAACAGTTTATCTCTTATGAAGATAAACAATCAATGGATTTAAAAGTACAATATATTAAATCAAAAAATCTTGCCGGAGGTATGGTTTGGGAATTATCTCAGGACACAAGAGGTTCTATTCCAAATGCATTATTAACTCAGGTAGATACATCATTTGGAAGCGTTGTTCCCGGAACAGTAAGTATTGCAGGTTCTGTAAAAAACGGAACAGCTTTAGTTCCAAATGTAACAGTTGAACTTAGAAATGCAAGCAATGTAGTATTGCAAACAGTAGTTTCTACAGGAGGTAATTTTACATTCAGCAACTTAACTTCAGGACAAAATTATATACTTACAGCTGCAAAAGCTTCGTATACTTTTACGCCGGTAACTTTAACAAACGTAACCGTTAACCAAACAGGAGTTGTTATCAACGGATCACAACCGTTATACACCGTTAGCGGAACAGTTCTTAACGGATCTACAGGAGTTTCAGGCGTTACAGTTACAGCTACATCAGGATCTACAGTTTTAACTGCGACTTCTAATGCAAGCGGAGTTTACAGCGTTGCAGGTCTAACAGCAGGACTTAACTTTACAGTTACAGCTGCAAAAACCGGATTCTCTTATACGCCAACTTCAACAGTTTATAATGCTATAAGTGCAAATCAAACGTTGAATTTTGCTCAAGGCGCTCCAATTGTATATTATACAGTTAGCGGTACAGTTCTAAACGGAACTACTGGAGTTTCAGGAGTAACAGTTACAGCAACTTCGTCAGGAGGAACTTTTACAGCAACTACAAATTCAACTGGAGCTTATTCGATTGCTAATTTACCGTCAGGCGGAACTTATACTGTAACTGCAGCTTTAGCAGGACAAACATTTACTCCGGCTTCAACAGTTTATACCAATTTAATAGCTAATAAAACATTAAACTTAACACAAGATGCTGTTGTAGTTCCAACAAATAAAATTAGCGGAACAGTTAAAAATGGTACAGTAGCAGTAGCGGGTGCAAAAGTAGAAATAGTTTTACCTTGGACAGATAGTACACACAACTGGAAAAGCGTAATTGCTGTAACAGATGCACAAGGAAAATACAGCTTTGACAATTCAGTTGTAGCAGGTTATACAACAGTTACAAGTTTAAAATTAAATACTTGGGAAAACGGAGAAGTAGTTTATTTACCAAATAATCTGGCAAATTTTCCAGTTCCTGCAAACCCAACAGTTTACAATTTCAATACAAGTTCTACAGCAAAAACAGCATTAGCTGCCGCAAATTTAATTAGCGGAACCGTTAAAAACGGAACAGTTGCAGTAGCTGGAGCAAAAGTAGAAATAGTTTTACCTTGGACAGATAGTACTCATAACTGGAAAAGTGTTTTGGCAACAACAGATGCATCAGGAAATTATACTTTCGATAATTCAGTTGTAGCAGGTTATACACAAATTTTAAGTTTGAAATTAAATGCATGGGAAAATGGCGACGTGACTTATTATCCAAATAACCTAGCCAACTTCGCAGTTCCAACAACAGCGACAGTTTATAATTTTAATAGACAAGCGGTAGTTGCAACTAAACCAGTGGTTACTATTACAGCGCCAACAGCTTCGGCGATAGCTATAAATTTAGGATCATCAATTAATTTTGTTGCAAGTGTTGGATTAAGTGCTGCAGATGCTACTACAATCTCATCAGTTGTATTTAGTTTAGACGGACAAACCATAAGTGCTACAAATTCTTCAGGAACTTATACATCGGTTTGGACACCAGCAGCAAATCAGTTTTCGGCTTCTCATACCTTAACTGTTACAGCTACTGCATCAAACGGAACAACAGATGCAAAAACATATAGTTTTACATTAAGTTGTTCAGGTGCAAACTGTCCAAATTCATTGCCTGTAATTACTTGGAATTCGCCATCGAATACTACAGTAAACCAAAGTACTTTCCAGGTTGTGCCAATTTCGGTTACAGCTGTTGATAGTAACGGATCAGTTTCAGGTGTTACTATTACAATAAATGGAGGTACATTTAATATGACAGCAGGTACAAATAATACTTATACGTATAATTTTACACCATCTGCATATCAGGATTATCCAGTTGTAATCAAAGCAACCGATAATCAATCTGGTGTAACTACATTAAACAATACAATCAAAATTGCTCCGGTGAGCACAAATAGATTCATTCCGCTTCCATCCAAAATTATTTTAGGATACGCACATTCTTGGGAAAATGCAGGTGCTCCATTTTTATATTTTTCTCAAATGGTAGGAAGTAAATTTAACGTAGTTGACTATTCTTTCGTAGAAACAGTTAATCGTGATGGTTATACGCCAGTATTAACTACAAATGACAATAGATATTTGACCAATGGAGTTTTCAATAAGCAATTGTTGAAAAACGATATCAAATCCTTAAGAGATAGCGGTGTTCCGGTTATTGTTTCTATTGGAGGTCAAAATGGACATGTTGTTTTAGACAATGTAACTCAAAAAAATATTTTTGTTAATGGTCTGAAAGCAATTATTGACGAGTATCAGTTTGATGGAGTTGATATTGATTTTGAAGGCGGATCGATGAATTTTAGCGCAGGAGGTTTAAGAGATATTTCGTATGCGGGTATTTCTGCTTATCCAAGATTAAAAAACGTAGTAGATGCTTTCAAAGAATTAAAAGCTTACTATGGTCCTGGATTCTTATTAACTGCAGCTCCGGAAACACAATACGTACAAGGAGGATATTCTACTTATACAGATACTTTTGGTTCGTTCCTTCCAATCATTCAAAACTTACGTAACGATTTAGATTTGTTAGCCGTACAATTGTATAATACAGGAGGAGAAAACGGATTAGATGGTCAATACTATGGTTCAGCTAAAAAAGCAAACATGGTAACAGCCCTAACTGATATGATTATAAAAGGATACAACATTGCTACAACAGGAATGCATTTTGATGGTTTACCAGCCTCAAAAGTTCTTATTGCATTACCAGCTTGTCCAAGTGCAGCAGGTAGCGGTTATTTAACACCGGCAGAAGGAATTAGTGCTATGCATTACTTAAGAACTGGAACAGCTTTTACAGGAAGAACATACACTATGCAGCCAGGCGGACCATATCCTTCTTTAAGAGGATTAATGACTTGGTCTGTAAACTGGGATGCATCATCTTGCGGTAATTCATCTGAATTATCTAAAGCATATGCTACTTATTTTGCTTCACAGTCATCGGCAAAAACATTAGCGGTTGAAAATGTTCCTTCAAAAAGCAGTAAAACGGTAGCGTATTTCAAAAACAATGCATTATCAGTTTCAAATGACAACGAAGATATTGCTCAGGTTGATGTATTCAACATCCTTGGACAAACATTAGTAAGTCATAAAAACGTTCAAAATAATAAAGAAATTCTGCTTCAAGACCAAAGTTTTTCAACAAAACAATTGTTCTTAGTTGTTGTAACAGACAAAGCAGGAAAAAGACAATCATTCAAAGTATTGAACTTCCTAAACTAAAGTTCATTGCAATGAATAAAAACACTGAAATAAAACATTGGAACGGTTAAAATTGAGTTTGGTTATTTATTTTTTAATCTGATTTTTATTTCGAATAAATGCATCGAACTCAGGTGATTTGTTATTTGGTTTTCACCTGAAGGAGAGCATTCTAAGCCTGGCAATTTTATTGCCAGGTTTTTTTTGTTTTAAAGCGTAATAATATTCAATAAGATAATCAAGGGAATAATGTTTTTTAGGAGCTATTTCCTGCTATCCACTTGTATCTTTTCCTTGCTAAAGAAGCAAGAAAAAGGATACCGCTTCTATCAGGGCTAGGGCTTTCGGTTTTATCAGAAACAATCAAGATGAACTAATCTCAAAGTAACCACAAAATACGTCATTGCGAGGAACGAAGCAACCACACTAGCCTAATCGACAAACCATATCGACGCATAGTAAACCCGACCGGTTTTAAAAATCTGTCGGGTTTGACGTGTGTTATCTTTGTCAAAGTTTGAAACTTTGACAAAGATTTAGAACATTAAAATAAAGGAAGAAAGAATAAAAAATCAGTGTAAATCCGCTGGAATCCGTTTAATCCGCATGCCATCTTAGCGCAAAGTATCAAGTGAGATTGCTTCGTTCCTCGCAATGACATAAAATCCGCATAAATCCGCGTCTTCGCGATAGCGAATCCGTCAAATCCGCGTGCCATCTCAACGCAAAGCATTTTAAAAATTGTAGCGATCGAAACGACTCTTGAATAAATGAGTTAATTCTAAACTATCAGAATCTAAAATTTGCGATTCACTATATTCTAAATCGTAATTAATTTCCAAAACATCAAGTTCAATACCTTGATCATTTGTATGTCTGCTATATTTATTAAAAGACGATCGATTATCACCTAAAGGAGGATTTGCCTGATTGTTCCTTTCTATTTCTGCTAAGATGATTTCAGATTTAAATTCCGGAAATTGTAAAACCTTATTTAAACTCCCATCCAGATTAAAAATTACAGCATTATTTGGATTTGGATATAAATTACTATTGCGGAAAATTGCTATAACATATTGCAAATTAGCCGTCGGAAATCCTTCTACGCTGCCTTCATTATCAAAAACAGAAACTTCCGTTCCGTTATATTCCCAAGTAATACCAAATCTTTTTCCTTTTAAAAACTCATTCTTTAAATTTTTATCAATTTTATCAAAATAAGATAAGTGAGGAGCAAGTATATCAATTGGAATTTGAATACCGTTTTCATTCGTTTTTTTCCAGTTTTTAATCATATTCTAAGCAATATCAATCTAAATCAGTTAAAATTTGCGCCATCCGCGTGCCATCTCAACACAAAGTAATCACAAAGCGCGTCATTGCGAGGAACGGAGCAACCACAATACTATAGACGACATGGCAAGTGAGATTGCTTCGTTCCTCGCAAAGACATAAAATCCGCATCAATCCGCGCCTTCGCAATAGCGAATCCGTAAAATCCGAGTGCCATCTCAACACAAAGTAACCACAAAGCGCGTCATTGCGAGGAACGAAGCAACCACAATACTATAGACGACATGGCAAGTGAGATTGCTTCGTTCCTCGCAATGACATAAAATCCGCATCAATCCGCGCTTTCGCAATAGCGAATCCGTCAAATCCGCGTGCCATCTCACCGCAAAGCAATTCAATTTTTCTTAATCCATTCATCAACAGGAATCTTTCGTTCAACATATTCAGAATATTTCTCGTGGTCAACTAAATCCATATAAGTCACAAAGAAGTTTTTTCCATCTGCAGAAACTTTAAAAATTTTACATTCATCATAAGTTTCGCTAGCACCTTGAAAATATTGATCACAGATTTCAAAAGTTTTAATTTTATAAAAAGGTTCAAGATCAGAAGGTTTTTCTACGATTTCAAAATACAAATCCTTCTTTAAACAATCGATCTTGTAGATTTTAATAATCTGATTTTTTCGTTTTTCAAAGAAATCCAGAATCTGTTTTTCCTTCTTATTATACACAAACTGATACGGAATAAATTTATGGTTTTCGGTTTCAAAATCCTTAGGATGATTTCGTTTTTCAGCTGGTTTTATTTCGACACCGTTTTTATCAATATAACTCCAGATTCCACCAACAAGTGACGGATGTTCGTCATCTTTAGAGTAATCAAAATAACAGCCATTGCAATATCCGGCAAAACCAAAATTCATAGTAGAAACCCAATTATATTGCGCCGGAATAACCTTAACTCCGTTTCGATTAGCAAAACCAAGTTTTTCGTTTTCTACAAATCTCATATAGCCTTCATTAAAATCATCAAAACCGGCATCAAGCATATAAGGGACAAAAAGAAAATTACCTTTTCTGTCGTACACTTTTTGACCTTTTCCGACTATCCAAAAAAAGATTAGGTTTTCTTTGATCTCATCTTTTAAAATTCCATCATAATTAAATGAGTCCATAGTATTTGCAGCAGGAATAATAATTTTCCCATTTTGATTTTTCACGCCCAAAAGACTATCCTTTTCAATAAAATAATAGAGTTTCTCTGTTTGAGAGAGAACTGAGAATTGATTTAGAATTAAAAGAAACAGGAATATTTTTTTCATTAAAAAACGTCTTTAGATATTGAGAGTATTCAAATGTAGTAATTAAAGTCTTTAAAAAATAACTACTTTTGATTTCCAATTATTGCATAAAAAATTCATGAAGAAGTCAATCGTTTTTATAATCCTATTTCTAATTTCGACAACAATTTTCGGCCAAAACAAATTCGGAAATCCGGAAGTTGATCCAATCCAAATTCAGAATAAATACAGTGATTGGTGGATTTATCAAAGCAAAAACATCATGCTTTCCAGAGATTATGTAGCGCTTGATACAGATTCTAAAGAAATTTCAAAAGAAACCTTTCTAAACGAATTGACAAACGGAAACTATATCCCAATTAGATTAAAATCAGAAGATTCAATCTACTATTATAAACTCTTTAAAATCCAGCCTAATTCAGATACAAGTATAAAAGCAACCATAAATCAGGAAGCTTTTGACGCGTTAAAGAATTTCGAAATGGAAGGGAAGCCTTTCCCTAAATTCTCTTTTAAAGATTTAAACGGAAATGTAGTTTCCAACGAATCCATGAAAGGGAAAATTATTGTAATCAAATGTTGGTATATTCATTGTGCCGCTTGTATCAAAGAATTTCCGGAAGTCAATAAACTAACAGAAAAATACAAAGACCGAAAAGATATTCTTTTTGTAAGCCTTGCCGAAGACAATCCAGAGCAATTAAAAGTATTTTTAGCCAGAAAGCCACTTTCATATTCAGTTATTCCAAACATGAAAATTTACATGAATGAAACTTTGCAACTGAATGCTTTCCCAACTCATTTTATCCTGAACAAAGAAGGTTTAATTGCCAAAGTTTTACCTAATTTCAGAAGCCTGGAAGTAGCTTTAGAAAAAGAAAGTAAATTGTAGTTTTTAAACCATATAAGTTATATAAGATATTATAAGTTTAATTTAAAAGCCAAGCTGTGACGATTTAATCTCGCAAAGACGCCAAGTCGCCAAGTTTTTTTGTTGGTATTTTTTAAGTTGATAAGTTTAGTTTAAATGAACTTATATAACTTATATGGTAAAACTTTTTTGAAAATCTACTTAATTGTTTTTATTTAATTTCATTATTTCCTTATCAAAATCAGATAAATATTCTCTGTCTTGAATAATGCGGAATTTATCAAACTCCATTTCAGCTTTAATTTTTGCTTCCAAATGAGAAATTTTCCCTTTATCATTCAGAATTGGATAATTTGAAAGTTGTAGAAAATTGTTTAGAAAGACAGTCCAGTCTTCCATTTGCATGATAATTTGTCTTTTGGCGTAATTTTCAGCCAGATCTAAATAAGCTGAAACAATTCTATTAAGCTCTTGAAGATGTGCATCATTCAAATAGTTTTTAGCAACACTGACATCGCTTTTTAGAATTTTTCCGTCAGGCGCATCTTTCCATGTCGACAATCCCATATAAATCTTGGTAGCATCAGCTTCTGTATAAATTATTTCTGCAGCGGTTTTTCCAGTTATTGCCCAATGTAGTTTATTTTGAACTGTTGCAAAAAAAGCTTTAGTCTCAATACTATCTTTTTCATAATTTGCAGAAAGAGAATAGATGTCGGTTATTTTTTGATAAAATCGTCTTTCAGAAGAACGTATTTCACGAATTCGTTCCAGTAATTCTTCAAAATAATCTTTGCCAAAAGATTTTCCGTTTTTTAGCATTTCATCATTTAAAACAAATCCTTTGATGATGAATTCCTTAAGCGTTTTTGTTGCCCAAATTCTAAATTGAGTTGCTTGATTTGAATTTACTCTGTAGCCAACTGCAATTATTGCATCGAGATTGTAAAAATCAATTTCTCTGTTTACTTCTCGTTTTCCTTCAATTTGAACTGCTCGAATTTTTCGAGTAGTTGAAATAGGGTCCAATTCTAAGCTTTTATATATTTCTTTTAAATGATATGTTATTGTGTGTGATTCAATTCCAAATAGCTGTGCCATTGCCTTTTGCGAAAGCCAAAAACTCTCATCAAGATACGTTACTTCGACTTCGATATTGCTTTGAGCGGTTTGATATAATAAAATGGGAGCCTGCATAATTTTAAATAAAAATAAAAGTGAAGGTAAACAAATTACAATTTTAAACCATATAAGTTATATAAGATATTATAAGTTTAATTTAAAAGTCAAGCTGTGACGATTTAATCTAGCAAAGATGCCAAGTCGCCAAGTTTTTTTGTTGGTATTTTTTAAGTTGATAAGTCTAGTTTAAATGAACTTATATAACTTATATGGTGAAAATTCTAAGACAAAATATGTTTTCTCTGCGCCTCTGCGTCTTTGCGCGAGAAATGATTGTTTAGATAAAAAACTTTGCTCCTTTGCATCTTTGCAACTCTGAACCTTTTTCCCTACTTTTGCACCAAATTAATTAAAAAGACATTCATGTTAACAGTCAATAATTTATCAGTTCAATTTGGCAAACGAATTTTGTTTGACGAAGTAAATACCACATTCACACACGGAAATATTTATGGAGTTATTGGAGCCAATGGTGCTGGAAAATCTACTTTTCTAAAAATCATTTCGGGCGACATCGACCCAACTTCTGGACACATTCATTTAGAACCGGGAAAACGTATGTCGGTTTTAAACCAAAATCACAACATGTTCGACGAGCATACTGTTTTGGAAACCGTTTTGATGGGAAATAAAGTTCTTTATGCTGTTAAAAAAGAAATGGATGAACTTTATTTAGACTACAACGACAAAAACGCAGACAGAATTGGAGAACTTCAGGTTCAGTTTGAAGAAATGAACGGTTGGAATGCAGATTCTGATGCCGCAGCGATGTTGTCTAACTTAGGAATCAACGAAGAACATCATTATACTTTAATGGGCGATCTTGAGGGAAAAATTAAAGTACGTGTGCTTTTGGCGCAAGCGCTTTTTGGAAATCCTGATTTGCTTATTATGGATGAGCCTACCAACGATTTGGATTTCGAGACAATCGCTTGGTTAGAAAATTTCTTGGCAAACTACGAAAACACTGTAATTGTAGTATCTCACGACCGTCACTTTTTAGATGCGGTTTGTACGCATATTTCTGATATTGATTTTGGAAAAATAAATCACTACTCAGGAAACTATACTTTCTGGTACGAGTCTAGCCAATTGGCAGCAAAACAACGTGCTCAGCAAAACAAAAAAGCAGAGGAAAAGAAACAAGAATTAGAAGAATTTATTCGTCGTTTTAGCGCGAACGTTGCAAAATCTAAACAAGCAACTTCTCGTAAAAAAATGATTTCTAAATTGAATATTTCTGAAATCAAACCTTCAAGCCGTCGTTATCCTGCAATTATTTTTGATCAGGATCGTGAAGCTGGAGATCAGATTTTGAATGTAGAAGGATTAGCAGCTTCTGTAGAAGGAGATCTTTTGTTTAAAGACGTAGATTTGAATATGGCAAAAGGCGATAAAATCGTTCTTTTCTCTAAAGATTCACGTGCTACAACAGCTTTCTACGAAATTTTAAATAACAATCAAAAAGCAGACGCAGGAACTTTTGATTGGGGAATCACAACAAATCAAGCTTATTTACCGGCAGAAAATCACTCGTTTTTCGAAAACGATTTAACATTGGTAGATTGGTTACGTCAATACGCAAAAACAGAAGAAGAGCGCGACGAAGTATTTATTAGAGGATTCTTAGGAAAAATGATTTTCTCTGGAGAAGAAGCTTTAAAAACAAGCCGTGTATTGTCAGGAGGAGAAAAAGTACGTTGTATGCTTTCAAGAATGATGATGGAGCGTGCAAATATCTTAATGCTTGACGAACCAACAAATCACTTAGATTTGGAGTCGATTACAGCATTCAACAATTCATTAAAAAACTTCAAAGGTTCAGTAATTTTCACAACACATGACCACGAGTTTGCACAAACTGTAGGTAATAGAGTAGTGGAGTTAACGCCAAATGGAGCTATAGACCGTTACATGACATTTGACGAATACCTAGATGATGAAAAAATTCAGGAATTAAGAAAGAAAATGTACAATTTGTAATATTTCAATTTATAATAAGAAGAAATCCCGATCGCTTTGGCAATCGGGATTTTTTTATGATTACTTATTGCCACCGAAGAGTTTTGCAAAAATGAAAATGATTATCGCAACAATAAAGATGACGATAAAGATTCCGAATCCCATTCCGGCTTTAAAAATATCTCCAATAACTTCGCAACTTGTAAATGAAAATAGTATTACGAATACCATTAACAAACGTGTAATATTTTTTTGCATGATTTTGCTGTTTTAATTGTTTTAAAAAGAATTGAGTATTCTAATTTGCTTACAATAAAATTACTTCAGTCAGTAAAAAAATGTGTTACATAATTTGGTTGAAAAGTTTTATGATTTTGATTAAAGGATAATTCAAACCAAAAAGAGAACCAAAGGTTCGGCCCATATTGTAGAGCTGGATTTTAATCCAGTCGAATCGTTACAACATTTCAATTAATTGAATTTTATTCCCACAAGTATCATCTAGGATAGCAATTTTTACATTTCCCATTTCAGTTGGTTTCATGATAAATTCAACGCCAAGATTTATCAATCTCTCGTACTCTTCCTGAAGATTATCAACATTAAATTGCGTGTATGGAATTCCAGCTTCAAAAAGTGCTTTTTGATACGTTTTAGCCGGTTCAAAATGATTTGGTGAAGGTTCTAATAAAATTTCAACGCCATCTGGTTCATCTTTGGAAACTACAGTTAACCATCTGTTTCCTTCGCCTAAAGGAACATCATGCTTTTTTATAAAACCCAATTTTGTAGTGTAAAATTGTAATGCTATTTCTTGGTCTTGAACTGGGATTCCTATAACTTTTGCTTTCATTTTATACTGTTATTATATCTATTACAGTCAAACTATTATTATGCGCAACTCTTTAGAAAACTAATCAAATTACTAGTAGTTTCAGCATATTGCGAAAGTTGAGTTAAAACTAAAGCGGAATCTATTTTAAATTTAGTCTTCTTCTTTAATATGACTTTATTACTATTAGCATCATTTATAATAAAATTTATATATTTTATTATAAATTCAATTTCATATTTTCCTCTAAAACGGAAAGTAGGTTCTTTAGAAAAAAAGAATTCTTTGTTTTTGTCTAAATCTTCTTCTGTGACATCAATTGCATTAGGATATTTTTCCTTGATATCATTAAGTGAATAGTTGGAGGTAATGGAATTAAAAGAAAAACTAATAAAATCTTTAGGGAATTTTTCATCCAAGCTAACATTAGTTGATTGGTTTAGCATTTTTGCTTTTTCTTTTGCTGAGAAATACCATAAATTAAATAAACTAGTTGCTTGATGGAATTCTTTTTGTCTTTTATTGAACAAATCCATTAATTTTATGTATTCAGAATCTGTAACTTTAAGGAAGAATTCATTTTTTAGAATTCTATTTATTACATTTTCGGTACAATAAAAATTCTCAATAGAATAACCACATGTTGTATATAGGTCAACTTTTTCAGTATTTTCGTCGAAATCAGAATCAACGAAAAATGAAGTTTTATATTTTGGATACTTAATCTTTATAAAGTCGTAGACTTCAAAGACTGCTTTTTTGTTTCCACAAATTATGGGATGATGATTTTCATTGTAAATGTTTATTCTGGGAAAATAATATTGAGAATCAGAACCTTCAAAAAAACAAAATAAATCTTTAATATGTTCCTGTCTATGTAAGAGAACAAATTTATGAAATGCTGTTTTAGGTGACTTGGCTTTGTTTAGTAAATCTTGTGGTTGCATTTAGTTAAATTTAATATAATCAGTTAAACCAAAGGCGTAATTTTCCAATTGATTGTCATAAATAAAAGGGGAATGAGTAACAGTAAGTAAAAAATTGCATTTTTTTGAGTCTAAAATATCGGTTAACAATCTTTGTTGCCAATAAATAGAAAGAGAAAGTTCTGGTTCGTCAAATAATATAATAAAGGACTTATCAAGCTCTAAATAAATCTTAGAGAAAAGTGAAACTATTTGTTTTTCACCTGATGATAATTGTTCAAGTTCAATTTCATCAGTAGAATTAGATCTGAAGATTTTTAGAGATACTGAACTTTCATCATATACAAATTGTTTTAAATTTAAATAATTATTACAAGTATCTGCAAAATTTTTAATTGAGACATCTAGAATTTATTGGTCATTGTATAAATCAATTAATTTATCAATTAAATATAATAATCCCTTGTTATTTTTGTCACCAGATTTTATGTAATTTTTTATATTTTCTTTATCAACCTCGCTAATTGAATTACCAACTCTATCTAGTATAATTTGTAAATTTTTGTTATCAACTTTATTTTTTAAAGTATAGTTTTTAAATTCATTAGATAATTGACTTAATAGATCTCCAGTAATTTCAGAAAATCCCAATAGAGACATTTCTCTGATTTCTTCAGTTAAATATTCTATACGTTCCTTCACATCTTCCATTCCAAATTTTAAATTATCATCTAAATTTGAAGTAGAAAAATCTTCTTCCTCCCATATTTGAACACTTTGGTGTGAATTACGCTTGATTTTAAGTGTTTCGATATGAGATTCTATTCTTCTATATGTTGGAAAATATAGAATTTTTGATGAAATATTTAAATCTAAAATATCAATAACTCCTTGAAAATTTATTGCTTCAAATTCTTCGATGAACTTTGTAATGTTATCATATATGAATTTTGTAGGAGCATTTATTTTAATGTCTATCTTGTTAAGTTGCTCACTAACACTTATTCGTTTGGCTAATTCATTGATATTTTTATCTAAAATTATTTTTTTGAATGTATTAATATTGTCTTTCGTTATTTTATCTCTTAAAAGTTGAAAGAAATGACTCTCTTGATTTCTACTTCTACCTTCAATAAAAAAGTTTAAGTCACTTTTGGTAAATGATATTTTACTTTTATTACCAAATGTTAATTCAATCGATTCAAATTTTAAATTATTTAATTTTTTAAACTTTTTATCTAATAAAAAATATAGAGCATTAAGAATGGTAGTTTTTCCTAATCCATTTTCACCAATTAAAATCTTGTATCTATCACTGAAGTCAATATCGACGTCTTGATATCCAAATAATTTAAAAATTTTAAATCTAGTAATTCTAGTTTTTAGCATGCTGTTTTCGTTTTAAATTATACTAAATTATAACATGTCGTTGTAGATTGTTAGATGTTTATTCAGTTTTTTCAAAAATAGAAATCTAAAATAGAAAATTTATACGGAAAACCGTAATTTAAAAATATTTTATTAGTGCAAGACCTATCTTTAAAAGCAACTTGCTTCTCAATACTAAATCTCTCACCCAAATCAAAAAAAAATATTTCCCTTCCCAACACCCCAACAAATAAATTCTGATTTTGTATATTTGCCCAACCAAACATTACAACTAATTATGAGCCAAAAAGTATTACTTAATTCAAAAGAAGTTACTATCATACTCCATCGTTTGGCTTGTCAGTTAATCGAAAAACATCTTGATTTCTCCGATACAATTTTAATTGGGATTCAGCCGAGAGGTGTTTTTTTGGCGGAGCGTTTAAAACAAATTTTAGAAAGCGAATACAAAACACCCGAAATCTCTTTGGGTTATCTGGATATTACTTTTTTTAGAGATGATTTCCGTAGAACTGATAAACCGCTTGAAGCAAATAAAACCCAAATCAACTTTATAGTCGAAAACAAAAAAGTCATTTTTATTGATGACGTTTTGTTTACCGGACGAAGCATTCGTTCAGCTTTAACTGCAATTCAATCTTTTGGAAGACCTTCAGAAATTGAATTACTGGTTCTAATCGACAGACGTTTTAGCCGTAATTTACCTATTCAGCCCGATTATCGCGGTCGTCAGGTCGATGCTATTAATGGCGAAAAAGTAAAAGTGAGCTGGAAAGAAAATGATGGTGAAGATGTTGTTCACTTAGTGACGAATTAGTTTAATCGGTTAACCGGTTAATTGTTTAATCGGAAAAACCCCCGATTAAATATTTTAACAAATAAACGATTAAACAACAAAACAATTAAACAATAAAAAATGAAAGAATTAAGCGTAAATCACTTATTAGGAATTAAATATATCAACGAGAATGATATTAACCTGATTTTTGAAACTGCCGATCATTTTAAAGAAGTCATTAACCGACCTATTAAAAAAGTTCCTTCATTACGAGATATTACGATTGCCAATATATTTTTTGAAAACAGTACGAGAACTAAACTTTCTTTCGAATTAGCACAGAAACGTTTATCTGCCGATGTTATTAGTTTTTCGGCAGCTCAGTCTTCTGTTAAAAAAGGAGAAACCCTGATTGATACTGTAAACAATATTCTATCAATGAAAGTTGATATGGTTGTAATGCGCCACTCTAATCCCGGAGCGGCTTATTTTTTATCTAAAAATGTCAAAGCAAGTATTGTAAATGCCGGAGACGGAGCACACGAACATCCAACTCAGGCTTTATTAGACAGTTATTCGATTAGAGAAAAACTGGGTGATGTAGCCGGAAAAAAAGTGGTAATTGTGGGTGATATTCTGCATTCGAGAGTTGCCTTATCAAATATATATGCTTTGCAAATGCAAGGCGCTGAGGTTAAAGTTTGCGGACCAAAAACATTGATTCCAAGATATATAGAATCGCTTGGTGTTACGGTTGAACCAAATTTAAGAAAAGCATTAGAATGGTGTGATGTTGCCAATATGCTTCGTGTTCAGAACGAACGTATGGATGTCAACTTTTTCCCTTCAACACGTGAATACGCACAACAATATGGTGTAGATAAACCTTTGCTGGATTCTCTTGGAAAAGAAATCGTAATCATGCACCCGGGACCAATCAATAGAGGAGTAGAGATTACATCTGAAGTGGCAGATTCTGATCATTCGGTGATTTTAAATCAGGTTGAGAATGGTGTTGCGATCAGAATGGCAGTGATTTATTTATTGGCTTCTAAGATTCAGTAAAGTTTAAATTGTTTCAAGTTTCAGGTTTCACGTTGTGGGACGTTAAGCTTGACAAACTTGAAACCTGAAACTTGAAACCTGAAACAAAAAAAACGTACCTTAGCTCTCGAAAACAGAGCCTATATATAATAAAATGAAAGTAGATCAAAAAGGACATACCGTTACGATTAAAGATACCCAGGGAGATTTTAATTCTTTTTTGGAGAAAGTGACGCAGCAGTTTAAAACCTTTGAAAAACAAAATATTATAATCGATTTATCATCAAATGCTCAATTGGCAGAAGGTGATTTGAAACTTTTTTTACCGCTTTCGAAGCAACAAAAGAAAGCCAAAAAATCGTTTGTAATTGTAGTTTCTGATCTTGACTTTAATGCTATTTCTGATAAATTGGTTGTAGTTCCTTCACTTTTGGAAGCACACGATATTATCGAAATGGAAGAAATCGAAAGAGACTTAGGTTTTTAAAATTGGTTTAATTTTTTATTTGTTTAGCTGTTTAATCGATTTTATATGATGTTTAATTGATTTACTCGACTTATAATATTTTACGATGTAACTATTATAAGCTAAATTTGTTTAAATGTTTAATCGATTTTACTTAAGATTTTAGTTTTCTACGATTAAACGATTTAACAAATAATCAAATAAACAAAAAAATTGAAGCTTACCATACTCGGCTGTTATGCCGCAACTCCCAGAACACTTACCAACCCAACTTCGCAGGTTTTAGAAATTAAGAACAAAATGTTTTTAATTGATTGTGGCGAAGGAACTCAGGTACAATTACGTAAAAACAAGATTAAATTCTCAAAGATAAATCACGTTTTTATTTCGCATTTGCATGGAGATCATCTTTACGGATTAATTGGGACTATTTCGACTTTTTCTCTTTTAGGAAGAACAACTGATTTACATATTTACGGACCAAAAGGAATCAAAGAACTTATTCTTCTTCAGTTGAAACTAACGGAATCCTGGACAACTTATAATTTGTTTTTTCATGAATTGGAATCTAAGGAAAGCGAAGTTATTTTTGAAGATCAGAAAGTAATTGTAAGAACGATTCCGTTGAAACATCGCGTTTATACAAATGGATTTTTGTTTCAGGAAAAACCGGGAGACAGAAAACTAAATGTAGAAGCAGTTCAGCATTACAATATTCATACGGCATACTATCAGAAAATAAAAGGCGGTGGAAATGTAACGCTTGATGACGGAACGGTTATCGAGAATGAGAAATTATCTTTTGACCCGATTCCTGCATTGAGTTATGCGTTTTGCTCAGATACGGCTTATAAGGAAGACATTATCCCGATTATAAAAGATGTTGATGTTTTGTATCACGAATCTACTTTTCTGGAATCTGAAGCTGCATTGGCGTCAAAAACTTTACATTCTACTGCAATAGAAGCGGCAAAGATCGCGTTGAAAGCAAACGCAAAACATTTGGTTTTAGGACATTATTCTACAAGATATGACGGAATCGAACGTTTTAAAGAAGAAGCTGAAACTGTTTTCCCAAATGTTTTATTAGGGAATGATGGGGTTTCTTTTGAGTTTGTTTAATAAGGCTCTAAGGTACTGAGGTTCTGAGATGCTAAGTTTTTAAGCTTTGGAATGTGAATCTACAGATGTCACCCTGAGCGATCCCGAGGCGTCGGGAGAAGGGCTTTTATAACAAGAAGGGCTTCGACTTCGCTCAGCCTGACAAACCTGAAACCTGAAACTTGAAACCTGAAACCTGAAACAAAAATTCTAAAATCTAAAATCAACAATCTAAAATCTAAAGTCATGAACGATTTAAGTAATTATAGAAAGTCTTACGAGAAAAGTGAATTATTAGAAAGTAATATTCCGGAAGATCCAATTAATCTTTTTAACCGATGGTTTCATGAAGTGGAAGATTTTGGTGCAAGCGGAGAAGTAAACGCAATGACGGTTTCGACAATTGGTTTGGATGGTTTTCCAAAATCGAGAGTTGTTCTGTTGAAGAAATTTTCTGAGGAAGGATTTATTTTTTATACAAATTACGATTCGGAAAAAGGAAAAGCGATTGCTGCAAATCCGCATGTTTGTTTGTCTTTTTTCTGGCAGGAAATGGAACGTCAGGTAATCATTAAAGGAATTGCCGAAAGAACTTCTGAAAATATTTCGGATAATTATTTTGATTCTCGTCCTGACGGAAGTAAACTTGGTGCGATTGTTTCTCATCAAAGTGAAGTGATTCCGTCGAGAGCATTTTTAGAAGAAAATTTAATAAAACTAGAGGCTGAATTTGAAGGAAAACCAATTCCGAGACCTGAAAACTGGGGAGGATTTTTAGTAACTCCTTTAGAGGTAGAATTTTGGCAAGGAAGACCTAATAGATTGCATGACAGAATTCGATATACAAGTCAATCTGATTTTTCATGGAAGATTGAACGATTATCTTCGTAGTTGTAAGAATTTTACATTTAATAATAAAATAATAATGTAGTTCGTCGATTATTTTTGTAGTTTAACGATAAATTGAATACGTTTGGCTTAAGAAACAAGAAGATTTATCCAAATATAAGTTTAAAGAATTTGCCCCAACATTTACTTTAAAATTTTAACATGCTATTGACTATGAAGAAGATTATCTGCACCATGCTGTTCATTGTAATCTCAGTTACAATGAACTCATGTTCTGCTGACACGGCCGAGGGAACTGAAAATAGCAGCTCGACGGAAAAAGTAGTGATGAATTACACTTACAATGATTCTGAGCTGGAGACAATGCAAGCTATAAACAATTACCGAGTAAGTATTGGTTTGAATGCATTGCAAAAAATCAACCACATTTCTTCTAAATGCGAGGAGCATAATGAATATATGATCGAAAAAGCTGTTGTAGATCATAGTGATTTTGTTGCGCGTTCTGAAAATATTATGAAGTTGCTTGGTGCTAAAAACGTTGGAGAAAACGTTGCTTACAACTACAAAACGGCTGATGCTGTACTGCAATCATGGCTTGCAAGCCCTGGTCACAAAAAAAATATCGAAGGAAACTATACCCATTTTGGCATATCAGTAACAATTGATCCCAGAACTGGAAACAAATACTACACAAATATATTCGCGAGAATATAGAAAAATATTGGACTGGTTGGTTTTTATTTGTCGTTGTAATTCGTAGAATTGCAACGACTTTTTTTATGCAAAAAAAAGGATCAATACAGAAACCTGTAGAGCTATAAAAATTAAGGGATGAATTTAACCGCAAAGCACGCAAAGATTTTTTGTCGAGAATTACGCATATTAAACGCAAAGTTCGCAAAGCTTTATCAATATAGCTTTGCGAACTTTGTATTTTTATAAAACCTTGCAAATATAAAACCTTTGCGTGCTTTGCGGTAAAATACGCAAGACAAGATTAACGGTAAAGCTTTGCGAACTCTGTATTTTTATAAAATCCCATATGTATTAAAAAACTTTGCTCCCGATAGCTATCGGGATTGCGGTTAAAATAATTAGTCAATACAAAATATTTTAAATTTCTCCACAGGTTTTTGTGTTGATCCAAAAAAAAAGCTGCCTTAAAAAAAAGACAGCTTTGGCAAAAGTGTAATAATCTTAACTAAACTTCAACTATAGTGCAGTGATTATGAATTCACTACGTCTGTTTTCCTGATGTTCGGCTTCTGTACAAGGAACATCGTCGGCGCATTTGTTTACAAGCTGGGTTTCGCCATAACCTTTTCCAGTTAATCTGTTTGGCGCTACACCATTTTTAACAAGCCATTGTATTGTCGATTTTGCTCTTCGATCAGATAAGGCTTCATTATATTTGAATGATGCACGACTGTCTGTGTGTGAGCGAATATCTAATTTCATTGTTGGATTGTCATTTAATACAACCAATATTTTTTCTAAGTCTAATGCGGCTTCTGTTCGAATATTTGATTTGTCTAAGTCAAAATAAATCATTTTTATTTTGAAGCATTTTCCTAAATCATCTCCAACAGTTACTTTGCAAGTTTCGGGATCTAAAGCAATTGGAAGATTTGTTTTTCCGGTTAGTTTTCCAATTGTTATGTTAACTTCTTTGGTAGAAAATTCAACTTTTTCGGCTCTTACATTATAGCTTTTTCCACATTCGACGGCAAAAGTATAATTTCCGTTTTCATCAGCAGTAACTGTTTTCTTTGGTGTGGTTGATCCCATATCATATAACGTGACTGTTGCTCCTGGTAAAATTGCTCCGGTTTCAGAGTTTGTAATGGTTCCGTTTAACTCCTGAATACATCTTAGTCTTTTTGTTTCCAGGAATTTATAGATATCATCAGAACCCATTCCGCCATCTTTATTAGAACTAAAATAACCTAGTCGTGTTACCGGATCTATGATGTAGGCAAAATCATCTTTAGGAGAATTAATGTCGGCTCCAAGGTTTTCAATTCCTGTAATAGTGCCATCTTCTTCAATTTGTCCCACAAATACGTCAAGACCACCAAGTCCGGGATGTCCGTCAGATGCAAAATAAATTTCCTTTTCATTGGTAACAAACGGAAAAGTTTCTTTTCCTTCGGTATTAATAGGTTTTCCTAAATTTTCTGGCGTTCCGTAGCCTCCACTTGGATCTATACTTGCTTTATATATATCAGATTGTCCTACTGTTCCTGGCATATCTGATGCAAAATAAAGTGTTTTTTCGTCTGGGCTAAGTGCAGGATGTGCCGTACTATAATTGTCGCTATCAAATGGCAGTTCTGTGATATTTCCCCATTTGCCATCATTCTCCAGCGTTGCTTTGTATATTTTTACTAAAGTAATTTTATTTTCATCTTTTCCTTTTTTACCATTTACATAGTTATTTCTTGTAAAATAGACTGTTTTGCCATCTTTTGTAAAAACAGGTGTTGCTTCGTGAAATTTAGTATTTATGGCACTTTTGAATTTATGTACTTTAGAAGCACTATTATTCGTGGCATCAATATCTGCGTTATATAAATTGGTAAAGTATTCTCCTGTCCATTTATGTTTGCGTTGCGAAAAATTACCGGTATCTCTTGCTGAAGCAAAATACAGTTTGTTGTTGTAAACAGTAGTACCATAATCAGAATATTTGCTGTTTACGCCAGCATCTTCAATTTTATAACGTCCTGAATTTGCTTTGATTTGGTCCAGATAATTTACATCTTCTTTATAAAGTCTACCTCTGTTATCGCCTTTGTATTTGATATTAAATTCGTCAAGAATTTTGTTTGCTTTATCAAGTTGTCCGGTTGATTTTAGAGATTGTGCATATCTGTAATAATATTCCGGTTCAACATTGGTATTCATTGCAAATAATTCTCCATACCATTTTGCTGCGCCGTCAAACTCAGAGTTGAAGTAATAGGAATTACCAAGCTTTTTGAACATTTCCTCAGATTTATATCCTTTTGAGGCTACTTTTTCGTACGTCTTTATCGCATCAACATAAGCATAGTTATTGTACTTTTTATCACCAGAGTTTACTTTCGCTTGCTGAGAATAACTTTTAAATGAAAAAGCACTTATGATTGTTAAGCAAAGGAGTATATAATTTTTCATAATAATCATTTTTAAAAGAAACGAGGAGTTGTGATTTTACCGTTGTTTTTGAAGATTTCATAGCGCAGGAAGATTTCATGCGAACCTGAATTGTAGTTCTTTAAATTGGTAGTTTCGTTGTCATATCCATATCCAACATATAGACCATCTGTAATTTGAAATCCTACCATAGCACTTAGGGCAGCACTCCATCTATAGGCTACTCCAACAGTAAATTTCTCAAAGAACATAAAGTTTGCTGATACATCTACTTGAAGAGGAGCACCTTCGACCATTTTTGTTAGCACGGCGGGTTTAAATTTTAAATCATAAGAGAGATCAAAAACATACCCAGCCATTAAATAATAGTTTATTTTATCTTTATAAATTGCTACATCATTATCATCATAACGATTGGTTTCTATAAAATTAGGAACTGATAATCCAATGTATGCTTTGTCAGAGTGCCAGTAAACTCCGGCTCCAATATTAGGAGAAAAATCGGTAGTGAAGTTTTGAAATTGTGGATCTCCAGCAGTCTCAGGATTTAATTTATCAATATCAATATTAAAAATATCAGCTGTAGCTTTAATACCAAATGAGAGTTTCCAGTCCTCAGAAGTATGTATTGTATAGGATATATCTGCAGAGATTTGGTTTTCGTTTGTTGGACCAATTTTGTCATTTACCAGCGAAAGCCCGATTCCTATATTGCTATTATTGATTGGAGTATTTACGGAAACAGTATTAGTTTTCGGAGCTCCATCAAGTCCTACCCATTGATCGCGGTGCAAAGCAAAAATACTTAAAGCGCCACGAGAACCTGCATAAGCAGGATTTATATTTATTGTGTTGTACATATACTGCGTATATTGTGCATCTTGCTGCGCATATCCTGCAATTGTAACAAACATAATGACGAAGAAAAATAATTTTGTTCTCATAGTAGATATTTATTATTTTAATTATTACTATTGATTTTTTTGTATCAGGGAAATCAAAAAATTCAATGCATTCGCTTATTCAGGGAATAAGGATTTATTTTTATTAATTATCGGATAATGCTCTATAATAGAATGTCTGTTATAGAGCATTTCTTCTGCTATGTTCTATTTAGACAGATATAAGTATCCATCTAGTTTATGATTTTGAACTACATTATTTCCGTCAAGAGATTTGTAGGTAACGATGTAGAAATAAGTTCCTGTTGGTAATCCGTCTGATTGTTTTACAGTCGTTCTACCTCTTGAGGTTCCGTCAAAATTGTTGGTTGTGTTATTGTAATTACTAGTTTCAAATACTAATATTCCCCAACGATTATAGATTTCTACAGTGTTTTCAGGATAACATGTTGTCTCATCGATATTATCAATTACGAAAACATCATTTTTTCCATCTCCATTAGGCGAGAAGGCATTGTGTATTACAATATTTTCGCACGCTAATACTACACAATCAGCATTTACTTCCATGTTAAGAAGTACACTTCTTGGACAATTTTCATCGGCTATTTTATATTCAAATTTATAATTGCCAATTGCGAGTCCAAATGCGTTAAGTACATTTCCTTGCAGTGCATTGCTGCCATCAGTATCAATCCAGGTTCCGGTTTGTGGTGTGTTTTCTGGCAATAAGGCATGTAAATCAATAGGAGTTCTATCGTCATTACAAGCTTTGCTGGCAATATTTGTTACACCATTTGGAGAAACTGTGATCGTAATTGTTGCTGTATCACAATTCTCAGCGCTTAGTTTATCACAAATTCTATAAGAATAAGTATAAGTACCAGCCGGAGTTAAACTTGAAACTGTTACATTTCCGGATGCGTCAACAGTTATATTTGGATCATTTCCGGTTTGGTCTAATAAGGTAAAGTTTACCAACTCTAATGTCGCCGGAATATTTCCTTTTAAGTCATTGGCTAAAACGTTTCCAACTAATCCAAAAGTGTTACAACCCACAGTATAAGTATCGTCTACAGCATCAACCGGAGTTGGTGGCGCTGGGTCAAGAACTGTAACGGTTACGATTGCGGTATCACAATTTCCGTTATCAGCATTTTCACAAATTTGATACGTTAAAGTATAAGTTCCTCCAAGAGTACCCACTTTTACATCTACAGAACCATCAGGGTTTAGTGTTAATGCTCCGGTAGGATCTGGTGTTACTAATGTAAGCGTAACATCTGCAGGATTTACTGGATCACCGTTTAAGGTATCGTTAGTATAAACATTCAATACGTTTGTTCCTCCAATTGCTGCTGGCAAGGGACCTGCACTATCATCATTTGCTACAATTGCAAACGTTGGTCTTGCAGTACAGAAAGGATCTGCTGGCGGATAATCTACAGTAATTGTTTGGCTTGGATTAACAGATAATGTCACGTTAGCTTTTGGACGAAGACCTTCAAATCCGTCAGGCGCTTGTATCCATTTATTATTTTGGAATACCCATCCTGGCCAGTCAATACCATGTCCGGCTTGATCAACTATAGCACCAGGCCATAATACACGTCCGTTTAGTGGTAAGTCCGTCATTGTAGTTACTACATTGTTAGCAGCATCTGCCCAGGCAATTGTTACACCATTTACCGGAGTAAAGTTTCCTGGAGTTACTACGTAATCAAGGTACGGAACGTCGTTTACACAAATTGCTGTTGCTGTAACTGTCATCGTTGGTGCTTCAATAGTTATTGTAACTGTTGCAGTATCGCAGTTTGAAGTTTGATCAGCTTCACAAATTTGGTATACCATTGTCAAAGTTCCTGCTGGAGCATTTGGCAAAATATCTATAGAGCCGTCAGGATTCAATTGTAAAAACTCATTTGGTGTTACTGTAGTTATAATAACATCAGAAGCCGTTACAACTACACCTTCGATAGTATCATTTGGTAATACATTCAGAACATTTGGCTGAGTATGATTCACTCCAGGGAATGGTCCTGCGCTATCATCATTGGCTACAATATCGCGGTATTCTTTACAGTTTACACCAAAGTCAGCATCTAAGTGAACTAAGTCTTCGGCAGTTACTGTAACAATATATCCGGCAGTGCTTGTAGTTTGACAAACGGTGTGCATTGCTATTTTGGCTGGTTTAGAAGTTTTGTTTTTGTTTGTTCCACCAGATGGAATAACTTTTACTAAACCTGTAACTCCTAAAGCCGTTGCAACAGCGTCTAAGTTTGCATCTCTTACCAATTTTATATTATAATCTCCGTAAGGGTTTGGAGTTCCAGGTCTGTCTCTCCAGAATCCTGCAATACCTACAATTACTTCTTTATGATATCCGTTAGGACCATCGATAATAACGTTTGGACTTGCTGCATTTCCAAAACCACCGGCATTTAATTCACCTACATTTTGAGGACCTGCATAACTTCCATCTCCATTAAGATCGATCCATTCCCATAGACTAAAGTCTATAGCGCCATTTGCATCTGGAACATTTTTAGTTACAACGCCATCATTATTTGCATCGTACCATTCGTCCTGAACGCCATTTCCATTAGTATCATACCAAACATAATCTCCTAATACCGGAAGGTTTGATTTTCCATATTCAAAATTATGTTCCTGGAATTTACAATCTTCAAGAGTAGTAAAGAACAAGCTTGAATCTACAGGATATAATTGGTATGCACTATTTAAATTCGCATCCTGAACCTGAACTAAGTAACTTCCGGCAGGCATTCCTGTAAAGGTATAACGACCATCTGCTCCGGTGATACGCAATAGGATAGGACCTGTTGTAGTACCTTGTGGAATCAATGTAACCGGTACATTTGCAATTGGAGTATTAGTGTCTACATTAATAATTTGTCCGGATATTTTAATCGTGTAATTAGGCTCAGTTATCACAACTGTAGTTGTAGCTGTACACGTTTGATTTTCAGTATTTACTGCAGATGTTGCAGTTAGCGTATAAGTTCCTGCTGGTAAATTTGTATTACCAACAATTTCGTTATTTGCATTTCTGATAATTACAGTTGAACCAGGACTATTAGTAACTGTAATCGAACCGTCATGTGCTCCAAGACAAGTAACATTTGAAACTGTAGCGTTTATAGAAACTTTGTTGTCGACAGTAAAAGTTCGAACAAGTTCTGTTTTATTACCCGCACAATCTGTCAAAGTATATGTTCTTGTTAAGATATAAGCATTTCCATCACATCCGCTGGCTTCATTATGAGAGTCGCTAACAGTAATGTTTATGGTAGGACTGCAATTATCAGCAGCATCAGTTATATCTCCAGGACTTCCGGCAGGAATATCTGCAATACTTTGTAAGTTCGCAACATTTGAAGGAGCAGTTCCTGTAGGAGGAGTTGTGTCTCTTACTGTAATAATTTGAGTGTAAGAAGCAATGTTTCCGCCACAATCGCTAGTGGTCCATTTACGAGTCAAAGTATAATTTGTTGGACATTCGTTTACAATACCACTTTTAACTTCGCTGAAAACGATTGGTAAATTACCATTACAATTATCAGAAGCTTCAACGTTTGCCGCAGCAGGTACAGCATCACAAGAAACTGTAATATCACCAGGAAGTTCTCCAGCAAATATTGGCGCTGTAGTATCTTGAATCGTAATCACTTGCGTGAAAGTATCCGAAGTATTTCCACAATCGTCTTTTACAGTCCAGGTATTGGTGTAAGTTCCCGCATTTGAACAAGTTTCTGAAGCTACAAACTGACCGGAAACTTTTACGATATTCGAAACATCAGTATCACAAGCGTCTGTCGCAGTTGGGAATAAAGCTTGCGCAGATGATAAAGCTTCAGCATTACTACATTCGATAGTTTTATTTAGTGAAGCAACTTCAGTAGACCAAGTTGGCGCTGTAGTATCTTGAATCGTAATTACTTGTGTGAAAGTATCAGAAGTATTTCCACAATCGTCTTTTACAGTCCAGGTATTAGTATAAGTTCCTGAATTTGCACAACCTTCGTTAGCTACAAACTGACCAGATACTTTTACGATATTCGTAACATCAGTATCACAAGCGTCAGTTGCAGTTGGGAATAAAACTTGCGCAGACGCTAAAGCTTCAGCATTACTACATTCGATAGTTTTATTTAGCGAAGCAACTTCAGTAGACCAAGTTGGCTCTGTAGTATCTTGAATAGTAATCACTTGCGTGAAAGTATCCGAAGTATTTCCACAATCGTCTTTTACAGTCCAGGTATTAGTATAAGTTCCTGAGTTTGCACAACCTTCGTTAGCTACAAACTGACCAGATACTTTTACGATATTCGAAACATCAGTATCACAAGCGTCTGTCGCTGTAGGGAATAAAGCTTGCGCAGATGATAAAGCTTCAGCATTACTACATTCGATAGTTTTATTTAGTGAAGCAACTTCAGTAGACCAAGTTGGCGCTGTAGTATCTTGAATAGTAATTACTTGGGTGAAAGTATCAGAAGTATTTCCACAATCGTCTTTTACAGTCCACGTATTAGTGTAAGTTCCTGAGTTTGCACAACCTTCGTTAGCTACAAACTGACCAGATACTTTTACGATATTTGTAACATCAGTATCACAAGCGTCTGTTGCAACAGGAGATAGGGCTTGCGCCGATCTCAAAGCTTCAGCATCACTACACTCGATAGTTTTATTTAAAGAAGCAATTTCAGTTGACCAAGTTGGCGCTGTAATGTCTTGTACAATAATTGTTTGACTTACAGGAAGAGAAACATTTCCACAAGCATCTTTAGCTGTCCAGGTTCTTGTTTTTGTATAAGAACCAGCACAATTGCCAGGAGTTACAGTATCTTCATAAGTTAATGAAGCAATTGTACCATTGTCGTCTGTTGCAGTTGCCTGAGCAAATACAGGTTCTGCCGGACAATTAATAGTTGAGGTTTCCGGTAGCGGATCAATTATTGGTTTAACCGAATCACCATCAAGAATTTCAAATGAAACCGTATGTGTACAACCTTTAGAATCAGTAATTACTACACTATAACTTCCAGCTAAAAGATTTGTGGCTGTAGCCGAAGTTTGCACCGGATTTGTATTCCAAGAATAAGTGTAAGGACCAGTTCCTCCAGAAGCTACTACAGTTGCAGATCCACTTTCGGCTCCACCACAACTCGCGTTTACTTGAGATTTTGTAGCTGTAAGTGCAAGTTCAGGTTCTGTAATTGTTATTTGTTCCGTATCAGTACAACCTTTTTCGTCAGTTACAGTTACGATGTAAGTTCCTGCGATTAAGTTTGTAGCTGTAGCCGAAGTCTGAATTGGATTTGTATTCCAAGAGTAAGAATAAGTTCCAGTTCCTCCGGTTGCAGATGCTGTTGCAGAACCAGTTGCATCACCTTTACAATTTACATTAGTATCAGTTGAGATTGCTGCTGTAAGTGCAAGTTCAGGTTCAGTAATTGTTATTTGTTCCGTATCAGTACAACCTTTTTCGTCAGTTACAGTTACGATGTAAGTTCCTGCGATTAAGTTTGTAGCTGTAGCCGAAGTTTGAATTGGATTTGTATTCCAAGAATAAGAATAAGTTCCAGTTCCTCCGGTTGTAGACGCTGTTGCAGAACCAGTTGCATCACCTTTACAATTTACATTAGTGTCAGTTGTGATCGCTGCTGTAAGTGCAAGTTCAGGTTCTGTAATTGTTATTTGTTCAGTATCAGTACAACCTTTTTCGTCAGTCACAGTTACGATATAAGTTCCCGCAATTAAGTTTGTAGCTGTAGCCGAAGTTTGTACCGGATTTGTATTCCAAGAATAAGAATAAGTTCCAGTTCCTCCGGTTGCAGAAGCTGTTGCAGAACCAGTTGCGTCACCTTTACAATTTACATTAGTATCAGTTGTGATTGCTGCTGTTAATGCAAGTTCAGGTTCAGTAATTGTTATTTGTTCTGTGTCAGTACAACCTTTTTCGTCAGTCACAGTTACAATATAAGTTCCTGCGGTTAAGTTTGTAGCTGTAGCCGAAGTTTGAATTGGATTTGTATTCCAAGAATAAGAATAACTTCCTGTTCCTCCGGTTGCAGATGCTGTTGCAGAACCAGTTGCGTCACCTTTACAATTTACATTAGTATCGGTATTGATTGCTGCAGTTAATGCAAGTTCAGGTTCAGTAATTGTTATTTGTTCTGTGTCAGTACAACCTTTTTCGTCAGTCACAGTTACGATGTAAGTTCCTGCGATTAAGTTTGTAGCTGTAGCCGAAGTTTGAATTGGATTCGTATTCCAAGAATAAGAATAAGTTCCAGTTCCTCCGGTTGCAGAAGCTGTTGCAGAACCAGTTGCGTCACCTTTACAATTTACATTAGTATCAGTTGAGATTGCTGCTGTAAGTGAAAGTTCAGGTTCAGTAATTGTTATTTGTTCAGTATCAGTACATCCTTTTTCGTCAGTTACCGTTACGATGTAAGTTCCTGCGATTAAGTTTGTAGCTGTAGCCGAAGTTTGTACCGGATTTGTATTCCAAGAATAAGAATAACTTCCTGTTCCTCCGGTTGCAGAAGCTGTTGCAGAACCAGTTGCGTCACCTTTACAATTTACATTAGTATCAGTTGTGATTGCTGCTGTAAGTGCAAGTTCAGGTTCAGTAATTGTTATTTGTTCCGTATCAGTACAACCTTTTTCGTCAGTTACCGTTACGATGTAAGTTCCTGCAATCAAGTTTGTAGCTGTAGCTGTAGTTTGAATTGGATTTGTATTCCAAGAATAAGAATAACTTCCAGTTCCTCCGGTTGCAGATGCTGTTGCAGAACCAGTTGCATCACCTTTACAATTTACATTAGTATCAGTATTGATTGCTGCTGTAAGTGAAAGTTCAGGTTCGGTAATTGTTATTTGTTCCGTATCAGTACAGCCTTTTTCGTCAGTTACCGTTACAATGTAAGTTCCTGCGATTAAATTATTGGCTGTAGCCGAAGTTTGAATTGGATTCGTATTCCAAGAATAAGAATAAGTTCCAGTTCCTCCAGTTGCAGAAGCTGTTGCAGAACCAGTTGCATCACCTTTACAGTTTACATTAATATCAGTATTGATTGTCGCTGTTAATGCAAGTTGAGGTTCAGTAATTGTTATTTGTTCTGTATCAGTACAACCTTTTTCGTCAGTTACCGTTACAATGTAAGTTCCTGCAATTAAGTTCGTAGCTGTAGCTGTAGTTTGTACCGGATTTGTATTCCAAGAATAAGAATAAGTTCCGGTTCCTCCGGTTGCAGAAGCTGTTGCAGAACCAGTTGCATCACCTTTACAATTTACATTAGTATCAGTTGTGATTGCTGCTGTAAGTGCAAGTTCAGGTTCTGTAATTGTTATTTGTTCAGTATCAGTACAACCTTTTTCGTCAGTCACAGTTACAATGTAAGTTCCTGCGATTAAGTTTGTAGCTGTAGCAGAAGTTTGAATTGGATTAGTATTCCAAGAATAAGAATAAGTTCCGTTTCCTCCAGTTGCAGATGCTGTTGCAGAACCAGTTGCATCACCTTTACAGTTTACATCAGTTTTATTATTTATGGCTGCAGTTAAGGCCGCTTGTGGTTGTCCGATTGTAACATCGCAAGTTGTTTTGTATCCTAACTTGTCAGTAATAGTTACGGTATGTAAACCGGCAGTTAAAGCTGTTGCCTGAATTGTTGTTTCGTTGTTATCCCATAGATAAGTATAGTCTCCGTTTCCTCCAATAGCTGTAACGGTTGCAATACCATTATTATCACCGTAACATTTTGCAGGAGCATCTTGAACGACACTACAAGACAAAACATTTGGTTGCGAAATAGTAATTGTACAAGTTGTTGTACAACCTTTAGAATCTGTTACCGTTACAGAATGTAATCCGGCATTTAAAGCAATTGCTTTTTGTGTAGTCTCATTATTATCCCATAAGTAGGTATAATTACCATTTCCGCCAAGAGGAGAAACAGTTGCTTCACCATCGCTCAATCCATTTGAAGTTACTGCTTTGTTTTGTGTAATTGAACAAGACAAAGGATCAGAAGGTTGCCCAATAGTTACCGAATTTGATTGGCTAGAACAAGAATCTGTTACAGTCAAAGTATAAGTTCCGGTTGGAAGCCCATTAACAGAAGCTGTAGTTCCTACTACTGTATTTGAGCTGTTTACCCAAGAGTAAGACACAGTTCCTACGGTGTTTGTTACAGTTCCCGCAGTTACTGATCCAGTACTGTCACCATAACAAGAAGCATCTGTTTTAGAAGAAGCTGCTAAAGCTAAAGGAAGTGCTGGTTGCCCAATATTTACTGAATTGGATTGACTAGAACAAGAATCTGTTACAGTCAAAGTATAAGTTCCGGTTGGAAGCCCTGTTACAGAAGCTGTAGTTCCAACTATAGTATTTGAGCTGTTTACCCAAGAATAAGTTACAGTTCCTACGAAATTTGTTACCGCTCCTGCAGTTACACTTCCAGAACTTGCACCATAACAAGAAGCATCTGTTTTAGAAGAAGCCGCTAAAGCCAAAGGTAAAGCCGGTTGTCCAATAGTCACTGAATTAGATTGACTAGAACAAGAATCTGTTACAGTCAAAGTATATGTTCCGGTTGGAAGACCTGTTACAGAAGCTGTAGTTCCAACTATAGTATTAGAGCTGTTTACCCAAGAATAAGTTACAGTTCCTACGAAATTTGTTACTGTTCCTGCAGTTACTGATCCAGAACTTGCACCGTAGCAAGAAGCATCTGTTTTAGAAGAAGCTGCTAAAGCTAAAGGTAAAGCCGGTTGCCCAATAGTTACTGAATTAGATTGGCTAGAACAAGAATCTGTTACAGTCAATGTATAAGTTCCGGTTGGAAGTCCAGTCACAGAAGCTGTAGTTCCAACTACTATATTTGAGCTATTTTTCCAGGAATAAGTTACAGTTCCTACGAAATTTGTTACCGCTCCGGCAGTTACACTTCCAGAACTTGCACCGTAACAAGAAGCGTCTGTTTTAGAAGAAGCCGCTAATGCTAAAGGTAAAGCTGGTTGCCCAATAGTTACTGAATTAGATTGGCTAGAACAAGAATCGGTTACAGTCAAAGTATAAGTTCCAGTTGGAAGCCCAGTTACAGACGCTGTAGTTCCCACAACCACATTAGAGCTATTTTTCCAGGAATAAGTTACAGTTCCTACGAAATTTGTTACCGCTCCAGCAGTTACACTTCCAGAACTTGCACCGTAACAAGAAGCGTCTGTTTTAGAAGAAGCTGCTAATGCTAAAGGTAAAGCCGGTTGCCCAATAGTCACTGAATTTGATTGACTAGAACAAGAATCTGTTACAGTCAATGTATAAGTTCCAGTTGGAAGCCCAGTTACAGACGCTGTAGTTCCCACAACCACATTAGAGCTATTTTTCCAGGAATAAGTTACAGTTCCTACGAAATTTGTTACTGCTCCAGCGGTTACACTTCCGGTACTTGCACCATTACAAGAAGCGTCTGTTTTAGAAGAAGCCGCTAATGCTAAAGGTGAAGAAGGTTGTCCAACAGTAACCGAATTAGATTGACTAGAACAAGAATCTGTTACGGTCAATGTATAAGTTCCGGTTGGAAGTCCTGTTACAGAAGCTGTAGTTCCAACAACCACATTCGAACTATTTTTCCAGGAATAAGTTACAGTTCCTACGAAATTTGTTACCGCTCCAGCAGTTACACTTCCAGAACTTGCACCGTAGCAAGAAGCATCTGTTTTAGAAGAAGCCGCTAATGCTAAAGGTAAACTTGGTTGTCCAATAGTTACTGAATTAGATTGACTAGAACAAGAATCTGTTACAGTCAAAGTATAAGTTCCGGTAGGAAGTCCAGTTACAGAAGCTGTCGTTCCCACAACCACGTTAGAGCTGTTTTTCCAGGAATAAGTTACAGTTCCTATAGAATTTGTTACCGCTCCAGCAGTTACTGATCCAGAACTTGCGCCGTAACAAGAAGCATCTGTTTTAGAAGAAGCTGCTAATGTAAGAGGGAAAGCCGGTTGTCCAATGGTTACCGAATTAGATTTATTCGAACAGGAATCCGTTACTGTTAATGTATAAGTTCCGGCAGGAAGTCCAGTTACAGAAGCTGTAGTTCCCACAACCACATTAGAGCTGTTTTTCCAGGAATAAGTTACAGTTCCTACGAAATTTGTTACCGCTCCAGCAGTTACACTTCCGGTACTTGCACCATTACAAGAAGCATCTGTTTTAGAAGAAGCCGCTAATGCTAAAGGTGAAGCCGGTTGTCCGACAGTAACCGAATTAGATTGACTAGAACAAGAATCTGTTACCGTCAATGTATATGTTCCGGTTGGAAGTCCAGTTACAGAAGCTGTAGTTCCTACAACCACATTCGAACTATTTTTCCAGGAATAAGTTACAGTTCCTACGGAGTTTGTTACTACTCCTGCAGTTACACTTCCAGAACTTGCACCGTTACAAGTAGCATCTGTTTTAGAAGAAGCCGCAAGAGCTAAAGCTGCTGCAGGTTGTGTTATATTAATCGTTAATATAGCCGTTGCGCAGTTATTATTGTCAGTTGCGATCACTTTGTAAGTTCCAACAGTTAGAACAGATATGTCTTTTGTAGTTGCGAAATTTACATCGTTTTTAGTCCATTTATAAGTATATGGACCTTGACCGCCAGTTGGAGTATTAAGTGTAATAGCTCCATTATTACCTCCAAAACAAGTAACATTTGTTTGATTCGCTACCGTTACAATTGGGCAGGGAACATTTGTAGTTGGAGAAGTTATGTCTTGGAATGTTGTGACACAAAGCGCATTTTGGAAATCTAATCTCGATGTACTAACCATCTGATTACCGCATGTGTTTGGTTTTGGAGTTAATCGATATTTTAACGTGATAGTTTCAACATTCAAAAAGTCAATATTCCAGGCAATTTGTTGTCCGGTAACAGTAGTAGTTCCCTTAGTAGAAGTTACAGTTCCAATTATAAAATTAGGATCAACAGTTTCTTTTTCAAAAGGAGTTCCCACTATTTGTTTTGCAACCCATGATAATTGAGTGAAAATTTGAGAATAAATTCCAGTTAAATCAGCAGCATTTTCAGTAAAGAAAGAACCTCCTGACTGGATTTGATTTAGAGTATATTGTGCATCAGTTTGTTCGGTTCCGTTAATAGCGCCAAATAATCCAACAGTAAAAATTTGATTATTATAGGTAACTCCCGATACAACAACAGTTTTTCCAGCATTAGCAGCAGCAATAGCATCCTGTATACAAGTACCTTGTTGACCACTAGAGCAGCCAGTACCATGAGAAGCAGATGCATTAGCAACCCCATCAGTCAATAAAACCATACTTCTTGCGGTCGAACAATTATAAGTTGCTGTCGCTAAAACCTGATTGGCTTTAAGAATACCATCTTCGATATTGGTACCACCATTTGCAACAAGTCCGTTAATGATGGTTTTTAGTCCGGCTTTACCGGCAGAACCAGTAAACCCTTGTCTTATTAAACCACTATTACTAAAAGTTACGATTGCCACTTTATTATTCCCGGTTGGGTTATTCGCAGCAAGAAACATTTTGTCAATAAAATCATTGGCAGCATCCTGAGCATAAGATAATGGCTTCGGATTATTTCCGTCGCCCATACTTCCGGATACGTCAATAACTAAAACAACTTCTAAAGGTCTGGCAACAGGGTTTGAACCTTGAATTTTTAATTCCACATCTAATGCTCCACAGACTCCAGGTGCTACAGTAACAGTTTTTGTTGGTGTAATTGTTTGTGCAAAACCTATCGTAGAAGAAATTAAAAAAAGTAACAAATAGAATGTTTTGTTAACTTGTTTCATAAAATGGATAAAGTGTAATGTTTTTTTCATTTTATATGAATTTAAATTGAAAAACAACTAAATATTTCGAAACGAACTATTTAATTTTCAGAAGGATTGTTTACGATTGTATGAACAATAGTGCTCGCTGTGTAATTACTACAATTTGTAGATGTCGCATTTATTTGGGTACAATTCCATTTGTTGTATGCAGTTCCTCGAGGGACCGTTAAATGAATTGAGAAAGTAGCTGTTTGATGAGATGAAACAGTGATCGAAGTGATCGGTACAGAACTATTGTCCAGAAAACTGCCAATTAAGTTAACATTTTGAGAAGTACTCGTCTGATCATTGTTTACGCAATTACCATTTATATTCAAAGCGCTCAGATTATAAACATCAGTAGAATTTCCCTCATTGGTTATCACCAGCGTAAAATAAGCGCCATCATCACCAGCGTTGCTGTAGTTTCGGTTTTTCTCGACACCCAGAGTTGCGTTACACGAACCAGATTGGGCAAACGAAAGAGTTGTTAGTAAACAAAACAGTATAGAAAAAATGTTTTTTTGAAAGATATTTTTTTTGAACGAAAAAATAAACTTACAATTGGTTACAAATTTTACTGCCTTTTCAAGAGTAGATTTAGTTCTCATAACTTAAGATTTAGTTTTGTTGTATTTGCGAAAAATTAACAGAATCAAAGTTATATAGTCTGTTTAATTTTGATTTTTTTTGTCTGTAACTAACCTAAAAACTCGTTGAAATGTTCTTTTTTTGTTAAATTATACCTCCAAAAAGTAATTTTTGTGTCATTTTTTTGAAAAAAAATTAGTGGCTTTTTTTCAATTTTTCATGAAAAAGTGGTTTTTTGAAATGTTTTAAAACGCTAATAATCAATTATTTAGTTAATTTTTTGGTAATATGCATAATATCGACGAAGTGTTTGTTTTAACAGATGAAGTACACTTTTTGTTAAAATTTGTAAGTAGAAATTTTGGATTGTTAAAATTTTGAGAATTTCATATTCTTGTTAAAATTTGTATATAATGTTAACAGATATAAAAAAAGGAGGAGTATTAGAATTTCTTTTGTAAATTAGAACTTAAATAAAGATTTACCTCTTTAATGGAGATCTCTAAACCTTCGGCTTATGAAAAATTTAATTTTAATACGGCACGCAAAATCCAGCTGGGAAGCTCCTTTAAAAGATTTTGACAGACCTTTAATGAAAAAAGGTATTTTAGATGCACATGATGTATCAGCAAATATTTCAAAATTTCTGCCAAAGACATATATTATATGGAGTAGTACTGCCGCTCGTGCCACGGAAACAGCTCTTATTTTTGCTCAAAATATTTCATACCCTATTGAAAGTATCGTTTATAAAGACGACCTTTATACCTTTGATGAGAGACAACTCGAGAAAGTTATCAAATCATGTGATAATAGTTTCGATAGCGTTATTCTTTTTGGACATAACGAGGCTATTACAAATTTTGTTAATAAATTTGGGGATGTTTTTATCGAAAATGTTCCTACGTCCGGTTTCGTATCATTACGATTTGATTCAGAAAGTTGGGACACTATTAATAAAGGCAAAACCCATAAAACCATTTTCCCCAAAGATTTAAAATAAATACCAGTGTACGAACAGAAATATATCGATAGAGAAAAAAGTTGGTTAGCGTTTAATGCAAGAGTTCTTCAGGAAGCTGCAGATAATACAGTTCCGCTTTTAGACAGGTTGCGTTTTGTTGGAATTTTTTCCAATAATTTAGATGAATTTTTTAGAGTTCGTTATGCTGCAATTCGACGGTTGAGTCTCTCCGGAATTTCTGGCGAAAAATATTTAGGCGGAGTTTCTGCCCATCAATTAATTAAAGATATTACCGAAATTGTAATTCAGCAACAATCAGAAAGTTTACGAATTTTAGGAAATATTGAAACAGAACTTGAAGCCGAAAATATCTTTGTTATAAACGAAGATCAGATTACAACATATCAGGAAAACTACCTAAAAGACTTTTTTGTTCAAAAATTAAGTCCCGAATTAGTAACCATTATCTTGAATGATTTAGCTGAATTTCCTGTTCTTAAAGATACATTAGGTTATTTGGCAGTTCGTCTGGAAATGAATTTGAATGATGAAATTCGATACGCCATTATCGAAATTCCTAAAACAATAAACAGGTTTGTTGTCCTGCCATCAAACGATGAAAAACAATATGTTATCCTTATAGACGATGTAATACGTTATAATCTGGGGAATATTTTCAATATTTTCGATTATAAAAGTGTTTCCGCACACATGATCAAAATCACGCGAGATGCGCAGTTAGATATTGATAGTGATTTGAGTAAAAGTATGTTGGAGAAAATTGCAACATCCGTAAAAGATAGAAGAATAGGAGAACCCGTTCGTTTTATTTACGACAATTTAATAGAAGAAGATACGCTACATTTTTTCCTTGATAAAATGAAAATTGTAGAAACAGATAGTATAATTCCTGGCGGAAGATATCACAATCGTCGTGATTATATGAGTTTTCCAAATTTAGGAAGATACGATTTACTTTATAAACCAAATGAACCATTACCAATTCCGGGGTTAAGTTTGGGCGGAAGTATTTTAGAAAAAATAAATAAAAAAGATTATTTATTACACGCTCCATATCAGTCATTTTCATATTTGACAAAGTTTTTGCGTGAAGCCGCTTTAGATCCAAAAGTTACAAGTATAAAAATCACTTTATATCGTTTGGCAAAAAATTCGCAAATCATTAGTTCTTTGATTAATGCAGCTAAAAATGGTAAAAAAGTAACCGTACAAATCGAACTTCAGGCGCGTTTTGATGAAGCTACAAATATCTCGTATGCAGAGCAAATGCAAACCGAAGGAATCGATCTTATCTTTGGAATAAAAGGCTTAAAAGTACACAGTAAAATATGTGTAATCGAAAGAGTTGAAGAAGGAAAAACACGTCGTTACGGATTTATATCGACAGGAAATTTTAACGAATCAACAGCTAAGATTTATACAGATGTTACGCTTTTTACCTGTCATCAGGGAATTTTGAAAGACATTTCTAAAATATTCGAATTTTTCGATATCAACTATAGAGTACACAGATACAAGCATTTAATAGTATCGCCACATTATACAAGAACAAAATTTGTTAAATTAATAGACCGTGAAATTCTGCACGCATTAGCAGGTAGAAAAACGCATATTAAATTAAAAATGAATAGTTTATCAGATTTTAAAATGATCGATAAATTATACGAAGCCAGTAATGCCGGAGTAAAAATCCAGCTTCAGGTAAGAGGGATTTGTTCTTTAATACCTGGAATCCCGGGAATGAGCGAAAACATTGAAGCCATAAGTATCGTAGATAACTATCTGGAACATTCAAGAGTGTACATTTTTGGAAATGCCGGTTTAACCGAAGTTTACATTTCTTCAGCCGATTTCATGACCAGAAATCTAGACGGAAGAGTTGAGGTAACATGCCCGATTTATGACCTTGAAATTAAAAAAGAATTAATAGATAATTTCAATATAGCATGGAAAGGGAATGTAAAAGTGAGATATCATTCCTATAAATTAGATAATAAGTATAAGCCACGTAATCATCATGCCCCATTTAGAGCGCAGCTTGAAACCTACAAGTATTATCAGAATAAAATTGATGTAATCGCAGAGGTAGTGCAGCGAACAAATTAAAATAATAAAATTTCAAATCATAAAGTGAGCATGATTAATATAAGGAAATATGCAGCAATAGATATTGGTTCAAATGCCATGAGGTTACTAATATCGAATGTTGTAGAGCAAGATGGCAAAGAACCACAATTTAATAAAAGTTCGCTTGTTCGTGTGCCAATTCGTTTGGGACAAGATGCCTTCACAGTAGGGGAAATTTCAGAAGAAAATATAGATCGAATGGTTGATGCAATGAAAGCATTCAATCTTTTGATGAAAGTACATAAAGTTGAGCGTTATATGGCATTTGCAACTTCGGCAATGCGTGAAGCTTATAATGCCAAAGAAGTTGTCGCTTTGATTAAGAAAAAAGCCGACATTAAAATTGAAATTATAGATGGTAAAAAAGAAGCAGCAATTATCGCTTCAACAGATTTACATCATTTATTAAAAACTGACGAAACCTATCTATTTGTAGATGTTGGTGGTGGAAGCACTGAATTTACATTGTTCTCTGATGGAAAAATGATCAATTCAAGATCTTTCAAAGCCGGAACAGTTCGTTTATTAAATAATATGGTTCACGATTCAGTTTGGGATGAAATCGAAAAATGGATTAAAACCAATACAGCTGATTATGAAGAAGTAACCTTGATTGGTTCCGGAGGAAACATTAATAAATTGTTTAAAATGTCCGGAAAACAACAAGAAAAACCGCTTTCATACATTTATATTAATTCGCAATATGCATTCCTGAATTCGTTAACGTACGAACAAAGAATTGCCGAATTAGGTTTAAATTCAGATCGTGCCGACGTAATTATTCACGCGACCAGAATTTATCTGAATGCGATGAAATGGAGTGGAGCACGTCAAATTTTTGTTCCTAAAATTGGTCTTTCTGACGGAATCGTAAAAGCAATGTATTACGGTAAAATTTAAAAAAAAATAATGCCACAGATTAAAAGATTTTTACAGATTAAAATAAAAAAGAAATCTATTCAAATCTTTTAATCTGTGGCAAAAAAAATATATAACCAGCATAATTTAATAAATGAATAAAACTAGACTTGAAGCCTTTAGTGATGGTGTTTTGGCTATTATAATCACCATAATGATTTTAGAAATAAAAGTGCCTCATGGAATTGAGTTTGCAGATCTAAAACCACTAATTCCTAAGTTTCTAAGTTATGTTTTAAGTTTTATTTACGTTGGAATTTACTGGAACAATCACCATTATTTACTTCATGGTCTTACCAAAATCAACGGAAAAATTCTTTGGGCAAATCTACATTTACTTTTTTGGCTTTCTCTGATTCCTGTCGCAACCGGTTGGATGGGAGAACATAATTTCGAAAAAGCACCTTTAGCGCTTTATGGAATTATTTTATTGGGATGTGCAGTGGCTTATATTATTCTGCAGAAAATGGTTTTGGAGGCAGAAGGGAAAGATTCACTTATAAGAAAAGCTATTGGTGAAGATTTAAAAGGTAAAATCTCTACAGGTCTTAATATTGTTGGAATCGTTTCTTCATTTTATAATGTGTGGATTTCAGGTGCTTGTTATGTTGTCGTAGCTTTAATATGGCTTGTGCCGGATAAAAGAATCGAAAGGGTTTTTGCATCAAAAGATTAATTTATTCTGAATTTTTTCAAATGAAAACCGTTTTTCAATCGATTCAGATTTTACCTCAGAAAGAATTAGAGCAATTAGAAGATTTAATTACTTTTCGTACGCTTAAAAAAGGAGAACTTCTGTTGAAAGAAAATCAGGTTTGTAATGAAATCTATTTTATTAAAAAAGGGATTTTGAGATCTTATTTTTTCAATCATCAAGGAGACGAAATCACGAATTGTTTTGCCTTCGAAAATGAATTTATGGCTTCCTTCTCCAGTTTTATAACTCAAAATGTTGCCGAAGAAAATATTCAGGCTTTAGCCGAAACAGAATTACAGGTTTTAAGTCGTGAAAGTTTAGAAAAGCTTTATAACTTAGGAATTCATTGGCAGGAAATTGGACGTAAATTGACTGAAATGGAATATGTAACGCTTCAGAAACGAATGATTTCTTTTCAGAAATTATCAGGAACACAACGTTACGAAGAGCTTTATCAGAATCACCAAAAATATCTTCAGTTGATTCCGCTTCAATATTTAGCATCTTATTTAGGCGTTACGCCAAGGCATTTAAGCCGAATTAGAAAAGCGGTTTTATAGGACATTTGTCCAGTAATAATTTTCATTGCAATAGTATTTTTGCTAAAAAAGAAATCATATGAAAAAAATACTGATCATTAATGGTCATCCAAATCCATCAAGTTTTAATTTTGGAATTGCCGAATCTTACTTAAAAGGCGCAATTGCTTCCGGATCAGAAGTAGACACAATAACAATTGCCGATTTAAAATTTAATCCCAATTTGCAGTTTGGCTATCAAAAGCGAACAGAATTAGAGCCTGATTTAGTGGAATCCTGGCAAAAGATTAAAAAAGCAGATCATTTAGTTTGGATTCACCCAATCTGGTGGGGCGGACTTCCGGCAATAACAAAAGGATTTATCGACCGATTATTTTTACCTGGAATGGCGTTTGAGCACCGAGAAAACTCTGTTTGGTGGGATAAATTACTCAAAGGAAAAACAGCTCATATTATCACAACATTAGATCAGCCAAGTTGGTATTATAAAATGATTTATGGAAATCCAAGTGTCAATCAATTAAAGAAAACTACTTTAGAATTCTGTGGCGTAAAACCCGTAAAAGTAAGCTACATCGGAATCATAAAAACTTCTGATGATTTTCAAAAAGAAAAATGGTTACAGAAAGTCTATGATTTCGGACTTCGAAATAAGTAAAAAGTTTGCCGCGAATTTCACGAATTCTCACTAATTCTTAATGCGCAATAAACAACGCAAATTCGTTAAAATTCGTTAAAATTCGTGAAATTCGCGGCAAAGAATATTCTTGAAAAAAAATCTTAAGAAGTTAAATCCAATCCAAATGTAGAACGTAAAAGATCAAGATTTGGATTGATTTCCATTAAACGATTGTATCGATCCTGATCATTCAAACTTCGTTTAATTTCGATAGTCTCATTTACATTAACTTCAATCGTAATATCATGATTGTGTAAATGTCCTTTTAAATGCCCTAAAAGACCATGAATTTGTGACTCAAAATCTAATTTAGAACCTTCATTTGGTAATTCAAAAGTAATGACTGTTCCGTTTAAAGTTGGATCGTTAATTAATAATAACGATTCCATGATTTTGTGGCCTTTATCTCCTAAACGTTGTGCATATTTATTCCATTGTACCAACATTTCAGTCTCCGTAAATTCTTCTGTAGGCATTACAGAAGTTGGTTTTACGTAAGTCATACTAGCTGCTTCCAACTCTTTTTTCTTTCGAATACTAGATAATGAAAAAGCCGAAATTTTTGGTTCGTTGCTAGTTTCCGGTTTTGGAGCAACAGGAGTTTCTTGTTTTGGCGGAGCTTGAGTTTCTGTTGGGCTTACTGCATTTTCAACTTTTGAAGTTGGATTTACAGTTTCAGCACTTTCAACTTTTGACTTTGGACTTTGGACTTCAATTATAGAGTAGCTTCCGTTTTTATAATAAGTAGGCGGAATTATGAATTGCTCAACTTTTTTTTTTCTCCATCAAAATTGATAGAGGCCAATTGCATCAAACATAATTCGACCAAAAGGCGTTGGTTTTGACTTAATTTATACTTTAAATCACAGTCATTTGCAATGTCAATTCCTTTTAGTAAAAAATCCTGAGAACATTTCTGAGCCTGAACACCGTACATTTGTTGTGCTTGTTCTCCAACTTCAAGTAAAGCAATAGTAGCAGGAGTTTTGCTCACTAATAAATCTCTGAAATGCGAAGCTAAACCAGCAATAAAATGATGTCCGTCAAAACCTTTTGCAAGAATATCATTGTAAGCCAATAAAAGATCCGGAATTTTATTCTCTAAAAGTAAATCTGTAATACTGATATAAGTTTCGTAATCTAAAACGTTTAGGTTTTCGGTTACAGCCTGACGCGTTAAATTAGTTCCGCAATACGAAACAACGCGGTCAAAAATAGATAAAGCGTCACGCATTGCACCATCAGCTTTTTGAGCAATAATGTGCAAAGCATCGTCTTCAAAATTGATTCCCTGACTTGTCGCAACTTCTGCCAAATGTTCTTTAGCGTCTTTTACAGTAATTCTTTTGAAATCAAATATCTGACAACGAGATAAAATCGTTGGAATAATCTTGTGTTTCTCTGTTGTTGCTAAAATAAAAATAGCATGTTTTGGCGGCTCTTCTAATGTTTTAAGGAAAGCATTAAAAGCGGCCGAAGACAACATATGAACCTCGTCAATGATATAAACTTTGTATTGTCCGGTTTGTGGCGGGATTCGAACCTGATCAATCAGATTACGAATATCATCAACCGAGTTGTTTGAAGCAGCATCTAACTCAAAAACGTTAAAAGCAAAATCTTCATTAGGATCATCATATCCAGGCTGGTTTATTTTACGAGCCAGAATACGCGCGCAAGTTGTTTTTCCAACTCCACGAGGTCCTGTGAATAATAGGGCAGAAGCAAGGTGATTGCTGTCAATAGCATTCAACAAAGTGTTGGTAATGGCTTTCTGACCTACAACATCCTTAAAGGTCTGTGGGCGATATTTACGAGCCGATACTACAAATTGTTCCATATTCTGTTTTATTCGATAGCAAATATAGGCTGAAAATTACCAAATCACAAATCTGAAATTGATAAATATTTAAGGGAATTTTGAGGGTTTTGAATGTGAGGAAGTAAGCGATTTAAATTAACATTTTTAAATTTTGGAATGGGCAAATTGAACACTGATAAAACGGATTCGCTAAAGCGAAAACGCGGATTTATGCGGATTTTTTCTGTATGCTTATTTTCTTAATGAAGGTGAAGAGTCGCCATCATAGTCGGCAATCAAAGTCCTTGCGAGGAACGAAGCAATCTCACTAAGCACGAAAACGAATTGTTGTTGTAAGATTTAATTCTAATAAATGTTATTTAAAATTTATACTTTTGATTACGTGCAAAAACTTTATTATCAATATTGTAATTTTTAAAAAGACTATTTTTTCAAGACTTTAATCCTATATAAATTATCAAATATGAAACTGTTTTTATTGACTTTACTATTAATCGCAACTTCGGTTGTAAAAGCGCAAAGTGTAACACAGACAAGTCCTGTTTATCAATTGCGTATTTATGAAATTTTCGAAAAGAATAAAGATATTTTTCATGAGCGATTTCGAGATCATGCAATGCGTATTATGAAGAAGTATAATTTTAAAATCATGTCGATTTACGAATCAAAGTCAGATAAGAAAACTGAGTTTGTTTATTTTTTAGAATGGCCGGATCAAAATACAATGAAAAAAGCTTGGGACGGTTTTAAAGCCGATAAAGAATGGATAGAAATTAAAAAACAATACACCGAAAAATATGGCGATGTAATTGGAAATGTTGAAGATCGGGTTTTGACAAAGGTTGATTATTCGCCGAATTGATTGAAATAATTTGAAAACTAAAATGTTAGATAACATGAATAGTTTTGTAAAGAAATAAAATTAAATATGAAAAAAATATTGATTACAAGTGCAATTCTTATTGGGATTTTCGCGCTTTTTTTAGGATTAATCATGTTCTATTTTTTGAATATATTTAGTTTTAATTTTTAAAGGAATAAGTATAAGTAGGAAAAATATCCTGCGCATGAACGTAATCAAATTAAAATCTATAATGAAGATACATTCAATTCAGCATTTTGAAAATATGCAAATGATGTGCAGATATTTCGAAGAAAAATCAAAATATGATGATTTGTATGTGATAGAATATGAAACTTCAAAAGTTATAAATAGTATAATTGAAAATGAGGAAGATAATAGTGTTGGAATTGAAAAAATATTAGATTTTTTGTCAATTGTAGAAAATAGCAATCATGCTGGTGGTTCTCATTGGCATGATTATGAAATTCATGTTTTGGCAACATTAAATCTTAATAGATTATCGGGTAATAAAACAATTTAAAAATGAAAACTCCAAACACAATAATAACTGTCGACGAATCCGAAGGTCAGAAATTAAATATAGCCGGAGGAAATTACCGAATTATAATTTCGGGAAAACAAACTAACGGAGAATATGCCGTAATCGAAATGTCGGTTCCTGTTGGAGCCGGGCCAAATCCGCATGCACATCCTGATTTTGCGGAGACTTTTTTTGTTTTGGAAGGTGAAGTTTCATTCAAATCTGAATTAGGAAGTTATGTGGCGAAGAAAAACTCTTTTATCAATATTCCGAAAGGCGGAATTGTTCATGGTTTTAAAAACTTAAGCGATAAACCTGCTAAACTTTTATGTACGGTGACTCCGGCTGGATTAGATGATTTGTTTGAAGAAATGTCAAACTATATGGAAACGGCTTCATCTAGCAATGATCTTGAGAAAAAGGATAAAATAAATGCCATTTTTAAAAAGTATGGACAAACACTTTATCCTGAGAATTTTTTGGATTAATTTGAAAAGTAACTATGAAAAAAAATACTGTAATAAATAATCGTTTTGAAAATTTTACCAAGCAAAAACTTTCGGAAGAAGAAAACCAAGTACTCTTTTTGAAGAATGCAATTCAAGAGGGAATTAATAGTGGACAATTTGAGAATTTTGATTCATTGAAACATCTCGATAGTTTAAAAAGAGAAAAAAAACTAATTATTTGATATAGAGTAAAATCTGTTTTTTTTTAATGATAGAGATTTTAGTAAATAATGCAGAAGTCCTGAATATTAAAATTCAGGACTTTTTTTATGCATTAATTTTAAGAAATTAATAAGTTTTAAAATTGTAAGATTATTATGTAATATTTAATTGATTTATTCGTTAACTTAGGTGATTAATTAATTTAAAAGATATCATTATGAAAGTTAAATCAATTTTATTAGGACTGTGCCTTGCTTTTTCATTAGTAGCTTGTGGCCCTAAAGATGCAGATATTCAAAAAGAAATTGCTGCAAAAATAAGTGCTTTGCCAGGTGTTGACGTGACTGTAAAAGATGGAGTTGCAACAATCTCGGGTATTTGTAAAGATGAAGCTCTTAAGCAAAATGCGGAGAGCATTGTTAAAGGTATAAAAGGTGTAAAATCTGTAGTGAATAATTGTGAGATTGCGGCTCCGGAACCTGTAGCAGCGCCAGCTCCTGTTGAAATAAACCCAGATGCGGTTTTAACTACTTCGGTAAATGAGGTTGTAAAAACATATAGCGGTGTAAGTGCTGCGATTAAGGATGGTGTAGTAACTCTTACAGGAACTATCAAAAAAGAGCAATTGCCAAACTTGATTAAAAGTGTACAGGAATTGAAACCTAAAAAAGTTGAAAATAAGTTAACTATTAAATAAAAGGAGCTATGAGTTTATTGGATAAATACAAAGAGTTAACAGATTTAGCGACCAATTTAGGTATCGCTAATTTGCAAGTAAGAGAGCAGGATAATGTGCTATATATTGACGGAACAGCAAAATCGGCTGCGGATAAAGATAAGGTTTGGGATGCTTACGGAAAGATTGATCCTGAATTTAGATCAGCAGATGTAGTGTTGAATATTGCAGTTGCCGAAGGAACAACAACGGAATATACTGTTGTAAGTGGTGATTCGCTATCGAAAATAGGAAGAGCACACGGCGTTTCTTGGGAAGCAATTTTTGAAGCGAATAGAGATCTTATTAAAAACCCTGACTTGATTCAAGCGGGTTGGAAAATAAAAATACCAACAGCATAATTTATTTTATGTACTGTTTTTAAAAGTCTGTCATTTTATGATGGACTTTTTTTTGTGGTTTATTGGATTGAGATGGTACGCGGATGAAACGGATTCGCTATCGCGAAAACACGGATTGATGCGGATTTTATGTCATTGCGAGGAACGAAGCAATCTCACTTGCTGAATCACGTTGTTTTTATAGGCGTAATTACTTCGTTTCTCGCAATAACTTTTGATTGTTTAAAAACATAAATTTTCTTATGAAACCTAAAGTCCTAGCCCTGATAGGAGCGGCATCCTTTTTCTTGTTTCTTTAACAAGGAAAAGATACAGCGTATAGCAGGAAATAGCTCCTTAAAAATCACCTGCCCTTTATACTGAGATCGAATAAAAACTTTGCAGTTTCCTGATCTGAGTCGGCGGAGAAACCCGCGACATACACGCCTTTTTTACCTGAAGTCGACTTAATTCCGTATACAACTGCCTCATCGCCTGGGTCCGAATCCCCTTCGTATCGATACACATGAACAATTTCAAATTTTTCAGGATTTTTTTTAATCAGGTCCGAGTTTAGATTAAAATCACATGTAAATCCTTTTTCATTCAATTGATCTAAAGCTTTTGAAACAGTTGCGTAATGATACATTCTAATCATAATAATTGAATTTTAAAATTATGGATTTTAAAGATAACTAATTTAAAATTAAAATGTTATGAAAACGAGTCTAAAATCTAAAATTTTAAATGATTATTCTTAGTTGATAAATCGTTACTTTTGCCGCGCAGACCGCCTTATCGTCGTCCTGATTTATCGGGAGGGAGGAAAGTCCGGACACCACAGAGAAGCATAGCGGGTAACACCCGTCGGCGTTAGAAATAGCGCAAGGACAAGTGCAACAGAAAGTATGTACAGGTAATGCTGTAGTGAAACCAGGTAAACTCTATGCGGTGAAATACCAAGTATATCAGCATTTAAGGGCTTCTCGTCCGTTGTTGAAGGGTAGGTAGCTTGAGTCCAGCAGTAATGCTGGATCTAGATAAATGATAAGGCTCTGATTTATCAGAGACAGAATCCGGCTTATAGGTCTGCATTTTTTATATATATTTGTGATACTCTCTAATCTATCCTCATGAATATAAACTCTCCCAAATCTTCTAATAAACCAAAGAAAAGTACTTTTAAAATCATCATTACCAATCTTACTTTTTGGGTTCTGATTGCTATTATTGCAGGTATTTTGCTTGGACATTTTTCGCCTGAAAATGGTGTGAAAATGGAAATATTAGGCACAAGGTTTATTGATATTATCAAACTTTTTATTGGTCCGATTATTTTTCTAACGATCGTTTTAGGAATTTCGGGAATGGGAAATCTTAAAAAAGTAGGCCGAATTGGAATAAAAGCGCTCGGATATTTTGAAGTGGTTTCGACAGTGGCTTTGGCGATTGGAGTTTCTGTTGCTAATATTTTTAAGCCCGGAAAAATTGACAGATCCGGATTGACTCTTGGCGATGCCAGTCAATATACAAGTAGTACAGCCAAACATTTTTCGTGGTTAGAGTTTTTCTTTTCGAACTTTACTTTGCAGGTTTTATTGGCGGCGATTGTTTGCGGTATTGCATTGAATTTTTATAAAAAAAGAGAACAAACAATTTTAGTTTTAGAACGTTTTTCAAAATTAGTTTTCCTAGGATTAAAATATGTCATGTATTTGGCTCCAATTGGTGCTTTTGGCGGAATGGCTTTCACTATTGGTAAGTTCGGTTTGCAGACTTTGATTCCGCTTGGGAAATTGATGTTATGTGTTTATCTGACTATGGCGCTGTTTGTATTTCTGGTTTTAGGAAGTATTTTGAGATATTATAAAATCAGTATTCTTTCGATTTTAAAATACATTAAAGAGGAACTTTTATTGGTTCTTGGAACTTCATCTTCCGAAGCTGCTTTGCCAAGTATTATGGTAAAACTGGAACAAATGGGTTGTAGTAAATCGGTTGTTGGTTTGGTGATTCCAACAGGTTATTCTTTTAACCTTGACGGAACTTCGATTTATTTGTCGATGTCGGTGATATTTTTAGCGCAATTGTATGATGTTCATTTGAGTTTTTTCGAAATACTAAGTGTTATCGGAATCCTGATGGTAACCTCAAAAGGCGCGGCAGGTGTAACCGGAAGCGGATTTATAGTTCTGGCGTCGACTTTGACGGCTTTGCATAAGATTCCGGTCGAAGGATTGGCTTTTTTATTGGGAGTTGATAAATTTATGAGTGAAGCGAGAGCAATAACAAATTTGATTGGAAATACCGTGGCGACAATTATAATCTCGAAAACAGAACATGATTTTACGGAGTTGAATTTGGATCCTGTTTTGGAGGAGTAGCTTTGTGTTTGATGGTTTTGTGTTGAAATGGCTTTGTGTTGAATGGCACGCGGATTTTACGGATTCGCTATTGCGAAGGCGCGGATTTTAACGGATTTTTTTTTATTTACTCGCAGTAACCGCATTTTTGTCATTTCGAGGAACGAGAAATCTTCGCGAGAAACTCGACAAAGATTGGGCTTTCGTTACGGAGTTACTCGTGAAGATTTCTCGTTCCTCGAAATGACAAACTATATGGTTGTGTTACTTTTAATTCGAGCTAATTAGTGTAATTCGTGGCTAAAAAATAATAATTATGAAAACAAGAATCGGAATTTTAGGACTTGGTGGAGTTGGAGGTTATTTTGGTGGACTTTTGGCGAAAGCTTATTTTGGATCGGATGCAATTGAAATTGTCTTTATTGCGCGTGGAGAAACTCAAAGAATAATCGCTCAGGACGGATTAAAAATCGTTACAGATGAAACTGAATTTATTGTTCGTCCAAAATTGGTTTCGAATAATCCGGATGAAATTGGGCAATTAGATTATTTAATTTGCGCTACCAAAACCTACGATATTGAGGAAAGTTTACTTTCGTTAAAAAAGTGTATTGTTTCTGAAACCGTTATTCTTCCTTTGTATAATGGCGTTGATGCGCCGGAACGTATTCAGGAATTATTCCCTGAGAATGTAGTTTTAGAAGGTTGTGTTTATATTATTTCGATGATCTTTTCGCCTGGAACGATCAGGAAAATGGGTTTTTACGAAAAGTTATTTTTTGGCTCTAAAACGACTTCAAGATCAAAATTAGAAGAATTGCAAGACATTTTGCAAAAGGCCAAAATCGAAAGTTATCTGGTTGAAAATATTGAAGAAACGGTTTGGGAGAAATTCATTTTTATTTCGGCATTAGCTTCTGCAACTTCTTATTTGAATGAGAATATTGGTGAAATTTTAAACAATCCCGAATCTAAAGAGCTTTATGTTCAATTAATACATGAAATTGTAGCGGTTGCCAAAGCTAAAGAGCTGAAACTGCCAAACGATATTGTACAACAAACAATCGTAAAATTAGAGAAATCGCCAAAAGAAGCGACTTCATCTATGCACAGAGATTTATTGGCAGACAAAAATACAGAGGCAATTTCATTAACTCAGTTTGTGGTTAAAGAAGGCGCTAAATACAATGTAGAAACTCCTTTTTATACAAAGATTGCTAACGTTTTGTTGCCTCAATAAATTATGATTCGTCTTTTGTTGTACGCACTAAACTGATTCCGGACATAAAGAAAACAATACCAAGAATTCCATAAATAATTAGTGATTTAATATCTCTTGTTGCTCCGGATGTACCGGAGAATATCACGGCTGTATAAATAAGTCCAACTATACCAAGAATGGTTAGTAGACCTCCAAAAAATCTTTTTAGGTTCATGATTTCTAGTTTTAAAAGGTTCATAACAAATGTATTATGATATCTTTTAGAACCGTTATACAATTGCCTTTAAAACTTATATTTTTCTCAGTGTTAAAAGGATCTTTTAATACGATTTGTATTATTTAAATGCTATTTTTGGCGCAACCAATTTAAATAACCAAAATGAAAAAAAATTATCTGTTCTTATGTTTTGCCGTTCTTTTGTTTAATGGGGTTTATGCACAAGATGAAGCTGTAACTTCTGTCAGAAAAAATCAATTTAAAATTAATTTGTTAGTTCCGGGGTTTGTATATGAACATGGCTTTGATACTAAAAATACACTTTATTCGGAACTAAGTTTGAACTTAGGGTATAGACATAGTGATTTTTATGATGAATCTACTTGGTATTTTGTTCCAACAATTACGGAACAATTTCGTCATTATTATAATCTGGAAAAAAGAGCAACTAAAGGAAAAAGAACAGCCTATAATTCAGGGAACTTTGTCGCTGGCTCGGTCTACTATCACTTTCAATCAATTTCTGCAAATAGTAAGTTTAATGAATATTGTCCTTCTGTAACAATTGCTCCGCTTTGGGGATTTCAGCGAACTTATAAAGGAAGATTTAATTTAGAAGTAAACTTAGGTGCGGGTATTAATATTGATAAATATGACAGTGAATTTGCAGCAGTAGCAAACTTTTCACTAGGATGGGTTATCGGGAAATAATCTTTTTAAAATAGAAAAACCTTGATTCGTCAAGGTTTTTCTATTTTAAATTCTAAGCCAATATTACGAACACTTTCAATACTGATTTTTGGATCTGAATTAAAGTATTTTCTAAGTCTGCTGATAAAAACATCCATACTTCGTCCTGAGAAATAATCATCTTTTTTCCAAACCGACATTAAAATTTGGTCTCTCTTTAATAACGTATTGTGGTTTAGATATAAATACTCAATAAGCGAAGCTTCCATTTCTGTAAGCTGTTGCACATGATTTCTATTATTTAGTGTTAATCTTTCATTATCAAAGATATAAGAACCAATTTCAATTATATTATTTCCGTCCAGAGTTCTCTTTTGTTCGATTCTCTTTAGAATATTCTGCAAACGCAAAACCAGTTCGTCGACTTCAAAAGGTTTTATGATATAATCGTCTGCACCAAGTTTTAATCCGGTGATTTTGTCTTCTTTTAACTTTCTAGCTGTTAGAAAAATAAATGGAATCTCAGGATTGATTGTAATTATTTTTTCGGCCAATGAAAAACCATCTAATTTTGGCATCATAACGTCAAAAACACAAATATCAAATTCTTGGTTTTTAAAATAGTCTAAAGCTATTTCTCCATTTTCTGCCCAGATTACTTCAAATTGATGTAATTCTAAATATTTTTTTAAAATTCCGGCAAAGTCAAAATCGTCTTCAGCTAAAAGTAATTTTTTCAAAATAAGATAATTAAATTTTTAATAAAATAGTAAACTGAGTTCCTTTTCCTAAATCACTCACAACGTTAATTGTGCCCTGATGCGCTTTTATAATTTGATTGACATAATACAATCCTAAACCTAAGCCTTTTGTATTATGAAGATTACCTTGTTCTACGCGATAGAATTTATCAAAAAGGAGCGATTGTTTATTCTTTTCAATTCCAATTCCGTCATCTTCAATACTAATAGAAAATTGATTTTGGACTATTCTTGTTTTTATCGTAATCGTATTTGAACCGTATTTTACAGCATTTTCTAAAACATTTAAAAAAGCGGTTGTCAGATGGAATTTATCTAAAACTAAAATTGTTTTCTGCGTTTGAAAATCAGTTTGAAGATTGATTTTTGGGAATGTAATTTTAAAATCATTCACAATTGCAGTAAGAAAATCTTCGGTTTCTATTTTTTCTTTTTGTAATTCAATTTCATTTTCAGCCAGTGAATTTGCCATAACCTGATCAATCAGATTTTGTAAACGATTGTTCTGGCGTGAAATCGTATTGACAATTGCCTGGAAATTTTCATCATCATCACGAATATTTTTCTTCTCCAGGATTTTGGTCGAAATACTTAAAGTTGCTAAAGGTGTTTTAAGTTCGTGCGTAATATTATTGATGAAATCAGTTTTTACATCGCTTACTTTTTTCTGTTTGATTAAAGCTTTTATTGCGATTACAAAAAGCGTTATAAGTGTTAAGATCGATAATAATGATAAGATTAAAACAAACATCATTCGCCTTAAAATAATCATTTCCCAGTCGATTACAGAAACGTACATTGAATCTTCTGTCAATAATTTGTAATCTTGATTAGCGAAAGTTCCGTTCGTGGTTCCAACATAATTCCGTACCAGAAAAGCGTGATTTAAAGAAGCTAGATTTCCGTATAATTTGTTTTGTATAAATGGCTTTTCAGAGAAAATTGTATCTGCTTTTTTTGTGTTTTGGTACAGTATAAATTTATTGAGTACAATCGCAAAATCAATTTTTAGATTTGGTAAATCACGTTCAAACTTACGTTGGATTTTCTGCGTCAATATATCTCTAAATTCATTGCCAAGAACACCATTTTTGATATCTAGTTTGCTCTTTTTTCCTTTGATATAATTCTCGGACAAATTTTTATAAAGAGCTTCTTTTCTAGATACAATTACAGAATCTATATCACTATAATTGTTAGATATCTGAGCGATTTCATTTTTGATTTCCGTATGAAATTGCGCCACTTTATAATCGTAAGTCGTTTTTACCAAATAGCATTGAACCGTCGATAAAACGATCAAAGCTATAACAGAAAATGCGATTAATAAATTGATTCTTTGTTTCATTTGTTATTATGAAATAATGGCACGCGGATGACGCTGATTAAACGGATTTGTATAGATATTATTTTTACGCAAACTTTATTACTTAAACCAGTGTAAATCCGTTTAATCCGTAAAATCTGTGGGCAAATTTTCTCGATTCAAAAATAATGCTTTTATAGTACAAAAAGCACGTTAACTCCGCATTAACCTTCAATTAACCTTCAGAACTCATTTTTAGAAGCACTTTTGCATTGTTTCAATCTAAAATCAATCAAAAAATGAACATTTATTTGCCTTTAAAACTTTTCTTAATTCTAATTTTATTTTGTTGTTCTCTACTTGCAAATGCACAAACCGAAACTCCTAAAGACAGTATTTCGAATAAGTTAAATGAAGTTGTGATCACTCAAAACAAAAAAACTTTTACCAATACAAACGGAAATATAAAAGTAGATGTTGCTAATTCGATTTACAATTCGATTCCAAATTCAGTTGATTTATTGGCGAAATTACCAACGGTTCAAGTGAGTTCAGACAAAGAAAGTATTACGGTTATTGGCAAAGGAAGTCCGCTGATTTATATCGACAATCAAAAAGTAGGAATGAACGATTTGAATGCTTTGGCTGTAGCCGATATTAAAACGATCGAAATCATTCAGAATCCATCTTCTAAATATGAAGCCGAAGGTCGTTCTGTGATTTTAATTACAAGAAAATTTAGCAAAAAAGATAGTTTCCGAACGGAAATTTCTGAGGTTGCTTCTTTCAAAAAAAACTACAATAATTACCTAGGATTTAATTCTAATTTCAAAAAAAACAAACTCGAACTGAAAGCAAATTTCAATTACAATCGTCTAAACCCGTGGGAAAACCATAGTATCGATTATCAAATTCCGACTGCAGATATTGCTTCTAAATATGATGTAACCGCCGATACTAAAAGAAAACAATACGTGTTTGGCGCAGGTTTGTTTTATAAAATAAACGAAGATGATTATTTTTCGTTTAGTGTCAATAGTAAATTACAAACAGATGCTTTTCCAATCAATACAATAACGGATAATAAAAATAAAGAGATTGAAAATCATGTTGTGACGGCTAGCAATAATAGCGGAAGAAAGAATTTTGTAAACTCTTTTTTGAATTATTCTAAGAAAATTAAGTCAATTGATACGCAGGTTTTTACCGGAATTCAATATTCAAATTTTGATCAGACTTCTTTGAGTAATGTTCAGGATAATTTTAATGATACACAATTTGAATTGACGCAAAATCGAGATCAAAGATTTAAAGTAAATGTTTTTTCCGGAAGAATTGATGCAGAGAAAAAATTCAAAAATGAAATAAAATTGGAAGTTGGAGGATTGTACTCTTCTGCTACTTCAAAATCAGATTCGGATATTTTATATTATAAAACTAATGTAAATGAAATAAGCCATTATGATTTTAGCGAGCAAAATTTAGCGGGATATAGTCAGCTTTCCGGAAAGATTAAAAAGGTCGATTTCTCAGTTGGTGTAAGAGTAGAGAATACCAATGTAGACGGGAAATTTAGAACTGATTTAACGCCTTTAATAGATAAAAACTACACCAAATTTTTTCCAAAAGCACAGTTTACATTTGCAATTGACAGCACAAAAAATATTAGTATAAATTATGCTAAGAGTATTTCAAGACCTAATTATTCGTCTTTAAGTCAGGGCGCAACTTATATAAATCCATATTTTTTATATGCTCGAAACATTTTTTTAGATCCAACTATTATTAATGAAATTTCGTCTACTTTTCAATATCATGATAAATCAGTGAAATTAAGTTATTACCAAAATACAGATCCGGTTTATAATACTTTTACGTTTGATAACCAGCAAAATATAATGACTTTTAAAGATATAAATTTCAAGAAAGAAGAAGGAATTAGTCTTGATTTTGAAATACCTTTTACTTATAAATTCTGGACAACAACTAATTCGCTCGTTTTTATTCTGGAGAAAATACAAGATCCGTCGGCAGTACAATTATCATCAAAACCTTATTTGTATTATTATTCGAGTAACGAATTTAAGCTTCCAAAAGAATATAATGTAGTCGTTAGTTTTTGGGGATTAACGGAACAATATAAAGGAGTTTTTGAACGAAATGCCAGATTTCTGGTTGATATGGCGGTTTCAAAAACCTTTCTTAAAAAATGGAATTGTACACTCAGTTGGAATAACATTTTTAAAAATGTAGTAGAAAAAGAAGAATTTACAATTAATAATGTCAGCTCAAAAGCAAGATATGTAGTCGATGCTCAGGAAGTTTCAATTGCGATAAAGTATTCTTTTGGAAAAATAAAGACTACTGAATTTAAAGAAAAGAGTATTAATGAGAATTCAGACAGAGTTCGATAAAACAAAAAATCCCTTGAAATTTTCAAGGGATTTTTTTATGATTTAAAAAGGAAATTATCCTTCGTCTTCTTCTATTATTTTTATGGAATTGTCCGGAAGTTCTTCGTCGTCATCTGTAGAATTCAATTCAAAGAAACTAAAGAAAGATCCTCCGTAGCTTTTCTGAAAAGAAAAATTACTTAAATGCTCCATTTTTGTATATTTCGAATGCTCGATAATCATCATTCCGTCTTCATGAAGTAAATCTCTTTCGAAAACCGTTAAAACAATTTTTTCAAAAGCATTTTGATCTAATCCATAAGGCGGATCTGCAAAAATAATATCATAGGATGTTTTGCAATTTTCCAGAAATTTATAAACGTCACTTTTCGTAGCCGCAATATTAAAATCATATTCTGAAGCGACTTGTTTGACAAATTTTACACATCCAAAATCACCATCAACTGAGGTAATTGGAGCACTTCCGCGTGAAGCGAATTCGTAACTGATATTACCGGTTCCCGAAAATAAGTCTAAAACCTTTAAGCCGTCAAAACTAAAATGATTATTTAAAACATTAAATAATGCTTCTTTACTCATGTCAGTCGTAGGTCTTACAGGAAGGTTTTTTGGCGGAAAAATTCGGCGTCCTTTGTATTTTCCTGAAATGATTCTCATGATTGAAATAAGATATAATGTTTTTGATTTTGTGCAGTTGAAAAGCGGTTTCTTTGCTGTAAAGTCTCTACATCCATAAAAGAAATATGGCGAATATACTTGTAAGCAATGGCATAAAATGGGTCGTTTCTATCTATTGTTCCTAACAATTCAAGCGGAAAACTTTCTGGATTTAAGCTCAATTGTTCGGCAGTAAATAGTATATAATAAAGAAAATCTTCGGGAGTCTGGTATTCAAAAGAATTGAATAATAGCAGCTTTTGATTTTGCACAACGATTATTTCAAAATGATTTGGATTGAAATTTACCACCATTTTTTTCTCATCATTGTTTTTTGAATTTTCAATGATTTTCTCGACCAAAATACTGTTGACATGTTTGTAATCAAACGAACCAACAGTATCAATTAAAAAGTTATTAATATTGACATACGGAATATAAACCGAATTCATTTCGTATTTTGAAAGATGATCGAAAGTAAAAAAATCAGTTTCAAAAACTTTTGTAGTGTATTGTAAATAGCTTGCCAGGTAATTTTCGTCGAACAAAGCCGTTGGTACAAAAGTTGAAAGATTATTGTTGTGAATTACCAAAATCTCGTCGTAAGAATCTTTTAATTCAGGATAGTTTTTAAAAGCAGCACTATATAAGTCTTCAATTTTTGATGTTTTTTGTGCAGCATCAAAGTTAACTTCGTTAAACGCTGTAATAGTATTATTTAGAGTATCAAAACAACAAAATGAAAATCCATTCAAGGAAACCTGAATAGAAAGTTTTTTGTAATTTTTTGAAGTGATATTAGTATTTTGCAATGACATATTTGATTTACAATTCGTTACCTGTTTTTGAATCAAGAAAGAATTTAAGGCGAGTACAAACTTACAAATTAAAAAGGAAGAATTATAATTGCAATTTCAAAAAACAATTTCAATTAGATTTTAAAGCAAGGTTAAATTTTCTTTACCATATAAGTGATGTAAGTAATTTAAGATTTAGCTTTTGCTGGAAATGGAATTCAATGTGAAAATCTGTGACTTGCCATTTAAAGTTTGAATCTTGTAAATGATCAGTAAAGGTAAAGTATAGGAAACATAGCCAGTGGTTTCAACCACTGGAACACAATATATTGTTGTAATATATAGAATCAAACAAATATTATAATACGTCTCCCAAGGTTGAAACCTTGGGCCATGCTGATTCTTATGTCAAAGCTTTTTGTATTGATTCCATGATAATATGGACTTACATTACTTATATGGTGGAAAAGATTAAATTGACATTGCCATTAAAAAGCCCGTACTTTGTATTTCAATTTTACCTTATGAATTCATCTTTGTTTTACGGCGTTTTGCAAAAAAGATTTCCGTTTCCTCCAACATACAAACAGGACATTTTTTTTCAGAAAATCGCTATTTTCTTAACGGACACACATAACGATACGATTTTTGTACTAAAAGGATATGCCGGAACTGGAAAAACGACTGTGATTTCGACAATTGTAAACAATCTTGGCGATATTAATAAAAAGTTTGTTTTGTTGGCGCCAACTGGTCGTGCGGCAAAAGTAATTGCAAATTATTCGAATACGCCTGCTTTTACAATCCATAAAAAAATATATTTTCCTAAAAAGTCGGCTGGTGGAGGCGTTGCTTTTACCAAGCAATTGAACAAGCATAAAAACACCATTTTTATCGTCGATGAGGCTTCGATGATTTCTGATAGCAATTCAGATTCTAAACTTTATGATAACGGATCGCTTCTGGACGATTTGATTTCGTATGTATATTCAGGAACCAATTGCAAGATGATTCTTCTTGGAGATACCGCTCAGTTGCCGCCCGTAAATTTAGATATAAGTCCGGCGCTTGACACGCATACTTTGGCGGCTCATTATAATAAAGAAATCGAACATATCGAACTTGACGAAGTAATGCGTCAGGAGGAAAGTTCAGGGATTTTGTTTAATGCGACAGAATTACGTGAATTACTAAAAGAAAGCTTTATTACTGAGTTTAAATTCAATGTAAAAAAGTTCAAAGATATTGTCCGATTAACGGATGGTTACGATATTCAGGATGCAATTAATTCGGCTTACAGTAATTATAGTATTGAAGATACAGCGTTTATAGTTCGTTCGAATAAAAGAGCGAATCAATATAATGAACAAATCAGAACGAGGATTTTGTTTAAAGAAAGTGAACTTTCTGTGGGCGATTTCTTGATGGTAGTAAAGAATAATTATTTCTGGCTAAAAGAAACTGATGAAGCTGGATTTATTGCCAATGGTGATATTATTGAAGTTCTGGAACTTTTTGGAATCAAAGAATTATACGGATTTACTTTTGCGAAAGTAAAAATCAGAATGGTCGATTATCCGGAGCAGAAACCTTTTGAAACGGTATTGTTATTAGATACAATCAAAAGTGAATCTCCATCTTTAACGTACGAAGAATCAAATCGTTTGTACGAAGAAGTGATGAAGGATTATGAAAATGAAACGACGAAATACAAGAAGTTTCAGAAAGTAAAAGAGAACGAATATTTTAACGGATTACAAGTGAAATTCTCGTACGCAATTACGTGTCATAAATCGCAAGGAGGGCAGTGGAATACGGTTTTTATAGAACAGCCATATTTACCAAACGGAATCGATCGCGATTATATCAGATGGCTTTATACCGCTATGACACGTGCTAAAAATAAGTTATATTTGATAGGATTTAAAGACGAGAGTTTTGAGGAATAAGACACCAATTTCACAGATTTTTACGAATTATTTTAGGTTTATAATTTGTGTAAATTAGTGCAATTTGTGTTGTAAAATCTATTTTCACAATGACAACATTAAACGACTTACATTCGATTTCATCGACGTTTTCGAATACAGATAAAATGCCGGTTTTATTTTTAGGACACGGCAGCCCAATGAATGCAATTGAAGAAAATCAGTTTGTGGCTGGTTTTCGTGATCTTGCCAAAACATTGCCACAACCGAATGCGATTCTATGTGTTTCGGCGCATTGGTTTACGAACGGAACCAAAGTGACTTCGATGCAAATGCCAAGAACGATTCATGATTTTGGTGGTTTTCCGCAAGCTTTATTTGATGTGCAATATCCTGCAAAAGGAAGTCCTGAATTAGCTTTGGAAACTCAGAAAATTTTAGATCCTGTTCAAGTTGATTTAGATGAACATTGGGGTTTAGATCATGGCGCCTGGAGCGTAATAAAACATTTATATCCAGAGGCAAATGTTCCGGTAATTCAGTTGAGTATTGATTATACAAAATCAGGACAATATCATTTTGAGTTGGCTCAGAAGTTGCAATCATTGCGTCGTAAAGGTGTTTTGATTATCGGAAGTGGAAACATTGTTCATAATCTTCGTCTGGTTGATTTCAGAAATTTCGATAAAGATAATTATGGTTACGATTGGGCGATTGAAGCGCGTGAAACCGTTAATAATTATTTATTGGATGGAAATTTTCAGCCTTTGATTGATTTCGAAAAAATGAATAAAGCGATTCAATTGGCGATTCCAACTCCGGATCATTATTTGCCTTTATTATATACTTTAGGTTTAAAAGAAAAATCAGAAGAATTGAGTTTGTTCAATGATAAATTATTGGCGGGTTCTTTGAGCATGACTTCAGTCAAAATTATGTAGTAATTGCGTGGGAAGTGCGTGGGAATTTAACCGCAAAGCGCGCAAAGTATTTTTGTTATAGATTACGCTCATTAAACGCAAAGTTCGCAAAGCTATATTGATAAAGCTTTGCGAACTTTGCGTTTTTATAAAACCTTCCAAATAAAAAATCTTTGCGCGCTTTGCGGTAAAATACGCAAGGCAAGATTAACGGTAAAGCTTTGCGAACTTTACGTTTTTTATAAAACCTTACAAATAAAAAAACTTTGCGAACTTTGCGGTAAAATACACAAGGCAAGATTAACGGTAAAGCTTTTGCGGTTAAATTCACTCTATTTTTCTAAATAATAAGCATATAAATATCCATCAGCGCTTCCGAAATAAATGGTGTTATTGTTTATAAATGGAGACGAAACTATAGAACCTAATTGGTAAAATTGATCCATCACTTTTTTATTATTATCATAAAGTGAAAGATCTTCATTTTGACCAGTATATCCAAAATCAAGTAAGTCATTTTTTAACGTCGAAGCGGCAAATTGTTTCCGATTTTCGGTGCTTACAACATTAGATTTTTTGCCATTTGAGTGTAAATCCAAAGAGAAGAAATTACCAGTAAAATCTCCAAAATAAATCGTATTTCCTGCAATTGCCGGTGAAGTATAAACATAACCATTGGCTTTGAAACGATATTTTTCGGCACCGGTTTTAGCATCCAAAGCTAGTAATGCATATGTATCTGATGTTCCTACATAAACCGTATTATCTTGAATAACGGCAGAGCTTAAGATCCAGGAACTTTGCGCATCGTATTTCCAGATTAGTTTTCCGGTTTCGGCATTTAAAGCAAAAAAGAATGGTTCTCTGGCGCCAAAATAAACTTTCCCGTCAGAAACTGCAACAGACGATTGAATTCCTTTAAAGCCAGTTTTTGTTCCCGTGGCAAAACTCCATATTTCCTTTCCGGTTTCTATATTCAATGCATATAAAGTTGCATCCCAACCACCAATATAAATTTTATCACGATCGATTACAGGCGTTCCGTGAACAGGTCCGTTAGTTTTGAATTTCCATTTTAAGTCACCTGTTTTAGCGTCTACAGAATAAACATTTCCGTCGCTACTTCCGAATAAAACTACGGCTGTTTTTCCGTTTTCATAAACTACTGGAGATGATAAATAAAAGTCCCATAAATCATCCATATATTGAGTTTCCGGTTTCATTCCCCACATTCCAATTTCGCCCAGCCAATGTTCGCCGCCAGTTTTAAATTTCCAGATTAGTTTTCCGTCTTCTGTATTTACGGCGTAATAATTTCCATCAAAACTTCCAAAATAAATCGTGTTTTCAAATATACTTGTAGAACTGTGAATTGCTCCTTCAGTTTTGAATTTCCATTTTGTTTTTCCTGATTTTTCTTCAATGGCATATAGAAAACCGTCTTCGCTGCCAATATAAACAATATCATTTTTTGCAATTGGAGAAGCGAAAATTTTGCCTTCAGTTTTGAATTTCCATTTTAAAGAACCAATTGGCTGATATCCTTTTCCGTCAAAAACAGGATTCGAAAATGCATTAATTATTTTAGGATTATTTTTTTTGCTTAAAGCCGAATTAATAAAAAAGAAATTCAATAAAAGCAGAATCAGAATCGACAGTTTTTTCATGATGTTTTTTCTGATAAATATACTATAATTTTAAAAAGAAGATATTAGAAATTGATATTCTAATAAATGAAGTTCAATATGTTACATTTTTAAAAACGTGTTTAATACGCTTAAAGTAAATTGTTAATTACAGGAATTATTTGGATGCCAGTTTAGGTGTTTTTGGCAGCAATATTGCATTTGTAACCTTAATATAAGGGATAATACAGAAAGCATTATCCCTCATTAATTGAAATTTTACGCTTTAAATACTCCCATGAATTCTAAGTAAGGAGTCATTAATTTTTTATCAAAAAGCGGTGGTGTTAAATTAGAATCTTCTAAAAAATGCTTGGTATTACTTCGGTCATAATAATAGGTGTTTTCATAAGCTTCTACTAATGATTTGCCTTCGTGTACATCTTCTGTAAATAAGCTAAGCAAAGGATAAATTGGCAGATTGCTGTCATATTTCCATTGGTTAAGCCATTGATGATATTCTATTCCTTCGAGATTTGTACTATAATATTCATTCATTTTTGAACAAAAATCAGTCAGTGAAACGTCATTTTCAGCCAGAGGAGAAAGGTGGAAATTTAGACCTACAGCTTCCTTTTTTTGACTAATATGCATAATCGCTTTACACATATAATCTACTGTAGTCAATTCGTCTTTGAGTCCCATAACTAACGGAAATGATTTGAGCTTTACACAACTTCTGATTAACGCTCCCCACCACTGATTCATGACTGTAGCGCCTGAAGTACTGTGACAAACGGCAAAACCTAATCTGAAATTGATAATAGGCAGTCCTTTTATTCTTGCTTTTTCGGCGATACTTTCCATTACCCATTTGGTTTTTATATATCCCAAATCACGAGAAACTGCTGCCATATTTTGATCTATCGCATCATCTTCATACATCCATGTTTTTTTTGTAAACGGTCTTCCCCAACTAAAGACGCCCATTGAAGATAGCAATACCAGATATTTTATTTTTTTTGTAACAGCGAGATCGATAACATTATGTAATCCGTCAATATTCGATTTTTTTATTAGTGGATAAGGCTGTACATAACTTACGGAACTTCCGGAATGATAAATTACTTCAATGTTTTCGGTGATAAAGTTATAATTCTCTTGATCCATTCCAAAATGCGGTAAGGATAAATCGCCAATCATAGCGATAATTCGGTTGTCGTAAACATTCAACCAATGAAGCTTGAATTTGGCAAATGTTTCTTTAATTCGTTCTAATCCTTCTTCTTTAGTTGTTGCTCGCACTAAACAGTAAATATTTGCTGTTGTATGCTGCAAAAGTTCTTCTAATAAATGAGATCCTACAAAGCCTGTAACTCCGGTTAAAAAAATAGAATTCGGATTTTTTAAAACTGAAGGATTCGGAATATCGGTTATGGTAAAATCTATATGAAGTTCTGCATCTTTTACAAGTTCTTTAATCATTTCTTCTGCTTTCTTTTTTTGTGAAACTTCTGTTTCAAGCATTCGTTTTTCAACTTCTTTTACAAATGACGAAATGGTTTTGTAGATATAAAGCTCCGGAAGAGTAATGCGATTTCTAATAGGTTCCGGAAGACTGATATGAAGTTGTGCCAATAATAAAGAATGACCGCCTAATTCAAAAAAATCATCATCTTGATCTATAACATTAAGTGATAATAAATCTTTCCAGATATGTTTTACAATTTCAGTAAGATTATCGTCTTTCCATTTTGGTGTCGTATTACTTTTTGTTGGATTCTCAGGGATTTCCAGAATAGATTTATCAATTTTTCCTGCATGAGTTAGCGGCATTTTTTCGATTACGATATACTTGTCCGGCAACATATAAGCAGGCATTACTTGTTGAAGTTTTGCTCTTATTGATTGCAATGATTTTGTCTCATGATCTGTTGTTGCATGCAGTTGAACGAAGGCAACCAGAGTAGGTAATCCATTTTCTTTTTTTTGAACTTTTAATGCGGCTTTAGAAATCTGAGGTAATTTAGAAATGTTGTGCTCAATCTCTGCCAATTCGATTCTATATCCTCTTATTTTAACCTGATCGTCCGTTCTGCCGTAAAATTCTAAATTTCCATCTTCTCTTAACAAAACCATGTCGCCCGTTTTATAGAGTCTATTATTATTATTATTATTATTATTATTATTATTATTATTATTGAGATTCAGAAGCCATTCTGGTGTTTGTATAAAAGCTTTTTTGGTGTCTTCAGAGCGATTTAGATATCCTAAAGCCAATTGATCACCGCTAATATAAAGTTCTCCAATACTACCTGATTCAGACGGTTTTAAGTTTTTGTCTAAAATCAATAATTTAGCAAATAGCATAGCCTTTCCTATAATTCTGGGATTGATTTCAGTTTTGAATTCATAATTGCTAACTGCAACTGTGGCTTCCGTAGGTCCGTAGCTATTGATTAGTCGGATTTTTTTATACCATGCTTTTACCGTATTTTCAGTACAGGCTTCACCGCCAATTGCTATTGTTTTTAGATTTCCAATTGGTCGGTTTTGAGGTAATGAAGCCAAAACCATTGGAGGTAATAGTGGGATGGTATCAATATTATTTTGGACAATAAAATCCAAAAGTGGTTCTCCAACAATTTTGTTATTTGGATATAAATAAATTGTTGCGCCTTTGATTAATGGTGTCCAAATGTCTATTACTGCAGCGTCAAAACTTGGAGATGCAAACTGAAGAGTCGTATTTTCGCTTGATAAACCTAAAAGATCTGCCTGAAATTGTACAAAATTCAGGAACGATTTATGACCAATAATAACTCCTTTTGGTATTCCGGTACTTCCGGAAGTATAGATTATGTACGCAGGGTTTTCGGGTAATATTTGGCTTGGAAGATTTTCATCAGATAATGCTTTAAAGGATTCCTCTTCGGTCAATAAGTTTAATGCTTTAATGATTGTTTTGCCACTTTCTATTTTATCTAAAACCGAATCTATTGTCAACAAAAGATCAATTTCAGAATCGGTAATCATCATTTGTATTCGCGATTGTGGCAAATCTGCGTCTATTGGTAAATAGGAGGCACCGGTTTTTAGAATGGCCAGAAAAGCGATGATCCGATTTGCCGATTGCGGAATACAAACGCCTATTTTACTGTTTGATTGAATGCCATTGGTTTGTAAATATCGAGCTAGTTGATTGGCTTTTTCGTTAAGATTTTGATATGTGGTTTTACTTGAGTTGTCGATTATTGCATTTTTTGGGGGATAACGTTCTGTGATTTGCTCAATTAGCTTTACAATATTTGTTGCTTTATTTTGTAATTCATTTTCCAAAAAATCATTTTTGTCTACTTCAGCGATTTTAATTTCTTCCTTCATGGTTTCCAAAATTTAAATTAGAATTTTCTGTTTTGTAAATATCTTACCAGTAATTGATTACGAAAGTTTTGTGTTAAAAAACTGATATAAAACTACTTAAAAAAAATCTTACATTTTGTAATTAAATAGATAAGTTTTGAATATCAAATTGTAATTCAGTTAGTTATGAAGAAAAAAGGGGGCAAATAGTAAAATAAAAAAATCAAGCGGTTTAGAAAAAGCTGAAATCTATTGATAAAGTAATTTCTTTTAAACTTAATTTCGAATAGTTACATTTGTTTACGTTTAAAAATAAATTTAAAATGAAAATAATAGCTGTAATTCCGGCACGATATGCTTCAACACGTTTTCCTGCTAAATTGATGCAGGATTTAGGTGGAAAAACTGTGATTTTAAGAACTTATGAAGCAACTGTTGCTACAAAATTGTTTGATGATGTATTTGTAGTAACGGATTCTGATTTGATATTTGATGAAATTGTAAATCACGGCGGAAAAGCCATTATGAGCATCAAAGAGCACGAATCCGGAAGTGATCGAATTGCTGAAGCTGTTGCGAATTTAGATGTTGATATTGTTGTAAACGTGCAAGGTGATGAACCTTTTACAGAAGCCGGACCATTAGAACAGGTTTTATCTGTTTTTAAAAATGATGACGATCGCAAGATTGATTTGGCTTCGTTAATGCGTGAAATCACAAATGAGGACGATATAAATAATCCAAATAATGTAAAAGTGGTGGTTGATCAATTGCAATTTGCATTGTATTTTTCACGTTCAGTGATTCCATATCCTAGAGATAAAGATGTTGGTGTGCGTTATTTTCAACACATCGGGATTTATGCTTTTAGAAAGCAAGCTTTGTTAGATTTTTATAGTTTACCAATGAAATCTTTGGAAGCTTCTGAGAAGTTAGAGCAACTACGTTATTTAGAATTCGGAAAACGTATTAAAATGGTCGAAACAACTCATGTTGGTATTGGGATTGATACGGCTGAGGATTTAGAGAAGGCTAGGGCTATTTTGAAGTCTTAGTTTTTGTGATGGCACGCGGATGACACGGATTCGCTATTGCGAAGACGCGGATTTTTTGTCATTGCGAGGAACGAAGCAATCTCACTTGCTTTATCACGTCATGTTTTAATAGTGTGGTTGCTTCGTTCCTGGCAATGACATAGTTTGAGTAAAAATAAAAAAGCTTGTAAACAATTGTCTACAAGCTTTTTTTATATTCAAAACCGAACTAAATTTTTAGTATAAACTAGGGAATTTAGATGGATTAACTTCATTCATCATACTGTATACTTTTTCAAAAATATCTTCGGCAGAAGGTTTTGAGAAATAGTCACCATCAGTTCCATAAGCTGGTCTGTGTTCTTTTGCAGCAAGGGTTTGCGGTTTACTGTCTAAGTAATTATAAGCGTCTTGGTCTTCCAGAATTTGTTGTAAAATAAATGCTGAAGCTCCTCCAGGAACGTCTTCGTCAATTACTAAAAGACGATTTGTTTTGGCAATACTTTTTACAATATCCTTGTTAACATCAAACGGAAGTAAAGACTGAATATCGATTACTTCACAATCAATTCCTAAATCCAACAATTCTACTGCAGCTTGTTCTACCAATCTCAATGTTGATCCATAAGAAACTAAAGTGATATCTGAACCTTCTTTTAGGGTTTCAACTACACCAATTGGTGTTTTGAATTCTCCAAAGTTTAACGGAGTTTTTTCTTTTAAACGGTAACCATTCAAACATTCGATAACTAAAGCTGGTTCGTCAGTCTCTAAAAGAGCGTTGTAAAATCCTGCCGCTTGCGTCATATTTCTAGGAACCAAAACGTGGATTCCGCGAATAGCGTTAATAATCATTCCCATTGGAGAACCAGAATGCCAGATACCTTCCAGACGATGTCCACGAGTTCTGATAATTAATGGTGCTTTTTGTTTTCCAACGGTTCTGTATTGTAAAGTAGCCAAATCATCACTCATGATTTGAATCGCATACAGTAAATAATCTAAATATTGAATCTCAGCAATTGGACGTAAGCCTCTCAAAGCCATTCCAATTCCTTGTCCAAGAATAGTTGCTTCACGAATACCAACATCGGCAACACGAAGTTCACCGTATTTTTCCTGCATTCCTTCTAAACCTTGGTTTACGTCACCAATGTTTCCTACGTCTTCACCAAAGATTAAAGTTTCTGGATATTTGCTAAACAAAGCGTCAAAGTTGTCACGTAAAATCATACGTCCATCTAAGTCAGCTTTTGCATTTTCAGCATATTCAGGAAGTACTTTCTTAACTGAAAATACATTTTGCTCAGAATCAGAATATAAATTACTGCTGAATCTTTCTTGTGTGATTCCAATATAATCTGTGATCCATTTTGATAGTATAACTTTACTATTTGGAACTTCGATAAAGCGTAAAATCTTTCTTGCAATAACAAGCATTTCCTTTTTTAAAGGTGATTTTATAGCGCTTAATTCAGATATGTATTTTTTAATTCTTTCTTTATGATTGATGCTTGCCTCAGCAATTTGCTCCAATAATATTAAAAGATTTTTTTGATCTTCGATAATTGGATTTATAAAAGAATTCCAAGCTTCTTTTTTGGCTTCGAGAACTTCTTTTTTCAATTCAAAATCAATTTCAGCCAATTCCTCAGGAGATGCAATATTGATGGCGATCATCCATAAACGCATCTGACGAATACAGTCAAAATCTTTTTCCCAAGCCAGTCTTTCTGCATTTTTGTAACGTTCGTGAGAACCAGAAGTAGAATGTCCTTGTGGCTGAGTTAATTCGTTTACGTGAATTAAAACAGGAACGTGTTGTTCGCGGGCGATTGCACCGGCTCTTTCATAAGTAGAAACTAACTCGGCATAATCCCAACCTTTTACTCTAAAAATATCATAACCTTTAGAATCTTCGTCGCGTTGGTATCCTTTTAAGATTTCAGAGATGTTTTCTTTAGTGGTTTGATGTTTTGCGTGAACCGAAATTCCGTATTCATCATCCCAAACACTCATAACCATTGGTACTTGTAGAACTCCGGCAGCATTTATGGTTTCAAAAAACAAACCTTCAGATGTACTTGCATTTCCAATAGTTCCCCATGCAACTTCATTTCCGTTCACAGAGAATTTGTCTTTGATAGTGATACCATCAACATTTCTGTAAATTTTTGAAGCTTGAGCTAATCCCAATAATCTTGGCATTTGTCCGGCTGTTGGAGATATATCTGCGCTTGAATTTTTTTGTTTTGTTAAGTCTTTCCAAGATCCGTCTTCGTTCAAACTGTGCGTTACAAAGTGTCCGCCCATTTGTCTTCCTGCAGACATTGGATCAAAATCTAAATCGGTATGACCGTATAAACCTGCGAAAAATTGTTTTGGAGTCAGCTCGCCAATTGCCATCATAAAAGTCTGATCGCGATAGTATCCGGAACGGAAATCTCCGTTTTTAAAAGCTTTTGCCATAGCAAGCTGCGGCACTTCTTTTCCGTCTCCAAATATTCCAAATTTGGCTTTACCAGTTAATACTTCTTTACGACCTAAAAGACTACATTCGCGGCTGGTAACTGCAATTCTATAGTCGTTCAATACCTCAGTTTTGAAATCTTCAAATGTTAATGTAGTATTGCTTTTTTCTTTTATCATAATCTTGGAGAGTCATGTTTACTCTGCGAAATTACTTAAAAACAATCAATAATCATAATTCTTTAAAATAAATATAATTCAATTATTTGTATTTAAAACCAAAAAACTACGTACTTTTTTTGTGGTATTTTTACGTAAAATTTGTTTTTTGTGATAATAATGCAGGTTTTTATTTAAAATTCATTCGATTAGAACCATTTTCTAGTGAAAAGATTGACTAATGTTTTTGGTGATAAAGTGATAACAAATCGTATTTTTTGGTCATAATTTTTTTGAGAAACCTCCCATCCATTATTCGAATAAACGGGAAAATAGAGTTCAAAATAGTCCGGAACCAAATTTAACCGTATACCGCTATCATAAACAAAGTCTGCACTTTGATGTTTACTTTTCATAAAACCAATATCTCCATACATTTCAATCCAGTTCCAAATCGAATAACTGGCATTCAAAGTTGTCATCCATTGATTGGCGTATGCTGGTTCTAATTTTGATTTAAAACCACCTTCTGCCATTACAAATTGCTGACTAAAGAATCCCGTACTTTCAGATCTTCCGTAAAAATTATAATCAAAAAGATAATCTGTTGGACGATCTAAACCAAAACTAAAATAATCTGAATTTGTAGAGTTGTATATAAAAGCTCCGGCGTACATTCTTAAATTTAATTTGTGATTGTTTTCGAACAATCTTCTATATTCAACTTCTCCGGCAATTTTTCCAAAATCTCCCGAAACTTGAAGATCATTCATGTAGCTGAAATGATTAATCAACTCGGTTTTTGTATTTGAATAACGCGCATTGAAAACCGAATAATTTGGTTTTGAATTATCAGTTATATATTTGCTCTCCTCACGATTTACAATTACCTGACGAAACAGTATTAGCTGTTTTCTATTGTCTCTAAAATTTTCTTCACGGATTCTAAACTGAACCATCGGATTTAATCTGAAATATGCTGCGTCTGGAGCGTAGTGAAAATAATTTTGACTCAAAGAATATCGCACATTATATAAGGTACTATTTCTGTAATATTCGCTCCATGAAAATGCCGAAGAACCGGAAATTGTCCCTGCATTTATAGAATAAGCAGGATTAATGTCAAAAGTAAACGGTTTGTCAAGAATAGTTTTGTTGTGAAAACGAATTCCGGGTGTCAAACCATCGTATAAATTATAAGTCAGCGTTGGGATATATAAAATCTGATTGTAATACGGATCTTCAAGATCTTTGGCAAAATTAAATTTTATAGGACGATTTACTATTACAACACTTTTCAGAGATTTCCAATTGTTTCTTTGGTTGTATTCCGGAACCTCGTTGTCGTAATTAAGAACCAGTTTGTCTGCATTTTTTCGGGCAAATTCATAAATCGAATCATTATTCTTTGGTTCAATCCATTTCTTGAATACTACTTCATTTTTCTTAATTCCGTAAACTGGAATCGGAACAAAGTTATCGGTCTTATTTTTTATTTTAAACTGAACGCTGTCTTTAGTTCTCGAAACATTTGTAAACTTATAGTCAATAATATCACGTGAATCTATGATGGTATTAAAAAACCATTTGATGTTTTTTGGACTGTTTTTAGTTAGTATTTTTTCGAAATCATAGCGATTCGTTTGTTCTTTTTTGTTCAGATTATAAAATTCGTGCACACTTTCAGGAACAATATTATTATTTAGATAATCATCTAAATAACTCAGACTTAAACCTGCGCGGTATTTGCTGGCAATTTGTTCGTTGAATTTTATTAAAGTATTTTTTGGGTCGCCAAGTGGTTGATCGAGATTTTTTCTCGCCATTAACATGTAATAATAACTGTATTGCTCGTTGAAAGTCAGATTTGTAATGTTGTAACTTTTAAACAATTTCATGTCAGAAAGTCGTCCAAGCATCTTTTGATCCAGGTGATTTTGCTCCATGTATTTCATCATGGCATAAATCTGAATTCCGTCATAAACCCAATTGTCTTTTCTTGGATCCAAACGTAAACTATTCTTCAAATAATTATTCAGATACGTTTTTAAGAAAGTAATCTCAAAAATAAAATCATCACTAAACGGACTTATAAAAGATGGTAACTGATTTAATCCATAAAAAGGATTTCTATCATAATCTGCCTGAGAAATCAATATTTTTTCATGTGGATATTTCCCAATAAAATCATTTGCAAAAGTAGCAACTCGATCAATTATAATTGCCTTTTGAATTTCATCCAGTTTCTTGGTTTTTAAATCCGATAAAACTTCTACAAGACTATTATCATAGCTTTTGAAAGTATTCTGTTTTTCGATATAAAAGTTAAAATCAGTTCTGTTATTTCCAGAAAATAAATACGTACTAAAAGAAGGATTCGTAATATCTTTTGAAACCGAATTCAAATCAGTTGTAATAGAATAGCTGCTTGGAAGTTTTACTTCGATTTCATAATCAGTACTTGCATTAGCAATATCGTCCAGATTGAAATTGTCGTTTTTTGTAAAACTATGATTTTCAAATCTTGCAGGACTTAAAAACCAATTTTTCAAAATCATTCCACCATTCTGAGTAAAGCCATAACGCGTAAATTTGTCACTTGGGATTTTAGAAATATAAGTTAGATGCAAATCTATTTTTTGTCCGGGATATAATTTCCGATTTAGCTTAACGATAATGTAATCCGGATTCTTATCTGTTCTTTCCCATTCAAACGCCATATTATCAGAATCTGATAAATTTAAAATCGTAGTATTTCCTCTTTCTGCGGGTTTGGCAAGATGAAAACCTCTATAAAATTCATCAGAAAAACGTCTCGCAAGCGGCGTGTTTTTGTCAGAGAAAGCATTGTTCCAATCGTTCAGAACAATCGAATTCAATGTGTCGTTTGAAATATTATAATACGTAATATCCTGTTTTACATTTAGAGTTTTGAGTTCGAGATTAACCGCCACCTCCATCTTAGATTGATGTTGTGCGTACTGTTTTACCGAACTTAATAAAACTAAAACAAATAATATAATTCTATAGATTGATTTCAAGGATAGTTCAGATATTGATGAATATAACTTAAGTTACGAGCGTATAGTTGTTTTGGTTTTATGTAAAAATAGCATAAAAAAAGCTGTTTTAAAAAACAGCTTTACTTTTTTGTAAGATTTAATGTAATTAAACATATAAGTGATCTAAGTTCATGTTATTTTAAGCATAGCATAACGTGAATTTAAATTAGTTTACATCATTTATATGTTTAAAATATTTTTAGAAATTTGGACTTAAGTCATATTTCTTGTAGAATTTATCTAATACGTCAACTACTTCATCTTCAGTATCTACGATTTTGAATAAGTTTAAATCTTCCGGGCTTACGGTATGCATTTTTTCAACCAAAACAGTTTTTACCCAGTCAATTAATCCAGACCAAAATTCAACACCAACTAAAATAATTGGGAATTTTCCAATTTTCTTAGTCTGAATCAAAGTGATCGCTTCAAACATTTCGTCAAGAGTTCCAAAACCACCTGGCATAACCACAAAACCTTGCGAATATTTAACGAACATAACTTTTCTCACAAAGAAATAATCGAAATTCAGGTTTTTATCGTGGTCAATATAAGGGTTAAAATGCTGTTCAAAAGGCAATTCGATATTCAAACCAACCGAAGTTCCGCCTCCTAAATGTGCACCTTTATTTCCGGCTTCCATGATTCCGGGACCACCTCCTGTGATCACACCGTAACCAGCTTTACTGATTTTGAATGCAATTTTTTCCGCCAATAAATAATACTTATCATCTGGTTTTGTTCGCGCCGATCCAAAAATCGATACACAAGGACCAATACGTCCCATGCTTTCATAACCGTTTACAAATTCGGCCATGATTTTAAAAATCGCCCAGCTGTCATTTGTTCTAATTTCATTCCACGTTTTTTGTTTCAAACGGTCCTGAATTACTTTGTCCTCATCATTATCAAAATCTTCTAATCTCATTTTAGGTATTTTAATTATTTATATTTTTATTTCTAGCTGTGTCGTTTTAAATTGTCATCTCAAGTTTAGTCGAAGGAGAAGGAGCTATTTCCTGCTGTCCACTATATTCCCGATAAACAAAAACTACGGCTAAAAAGCCTTGTTTTTCTAAATCGGAAGATGCCATTCCCATCAGGGCTAGGGCATCGGTTTTCAATTGAAATATTGTTTTATAAAAAAGAAAAATTCTCTTTTAATTAATAGGTTTGTTCTTCAATTGATTTTGTAATGTTGCTTTTAACTTTTCCGGTATGTTCAGTAGTTTTCGATTCAATCAGCATTATAGAACATTCCTCAACCGATGAAACCCGGTGATTTACACCTTTTTTTACAACGAATAAATCACCTTTTTTCATCGTGAAAGAAGCTTCGTTTTCAATTTCCATTAAAAGTTCACCCTCTATAATGTAAAATAATTCGTCTTCATTCTCGTGATTATGCCACGGAACTTCCTGACCTTTTATTTTAGCCACTTTAATATATTGATCGTTTACTTCATCAATAATTTTAGGCGAAAAATATCGGTCTACACCAGTTAATTTGTCTTTTAGATTCATGGATTTTATCTTACTCTTTGCCAGAATTAAAAGCTTTGGCAAAAAGGGCGTACTAAATTACTGCTTTTTTCGAGAATTGTTACAGAAATGCGTATTTATTAATTAAAATGTAACATTTAAAATAGGATCATTCTTATGTTCTTATTCATTATCAATAGATTGGAGTGTGTAATGAATTGTTTTATTTTTGAACGGAATAATTAGTCACTTTGTATTTTTTGAGTATTCTTATTTCTTAGTTGAAATATATAAAATCAGTGTATCTATTTATATTATATTTTGCTTTAAATTTTTGTAATTCTGTATAATCTAATAATGGTATAATTATACTTTCATCTTTAATTCTCTTGGATAGATATAGTTTTGGTAAAATTATTTTTTCAAAATAATCCCATAAGAAATTGAATTCTTTAGAAGTATCGATGTAAAAAAGATATTTATGAGTTACGCCTTGAAAAGCAAATGATATATAATTTTCGATTCCGTGATATTTACCATCTTCATCTTTCCATTTACCGTTAAATGCAATTATGTTTATTTTTATGTTCTCTAAATCATTCCAATTGTATAAAACAGATTCTTCGTCTTCCCAAATTTCTACTTCATTCTCAGTAAAACATATGAATTTGTTTTTTTGAATTATTTTTAAGGTTGTGAATTTATAATCTGTAAAATGGTTAAATGTCAACATTCCAAAGAAACCAAACGGTAGACTTAAACAATAGAATCCTTGTGCGGTGAAAACACCATAAGAAAAAGGAAGAAAAATAAAAGCAATTAAAAACAAACTTAAAAAACGTTCTAATTTTGTTGGATTTGCATGAATTACAAGTGGAAACGTTAATTTATCGTTCATTAAAAAAACTGTTTTTTATTTCTTCATTTTTTATGCGTTTCAAATCTTTGTCAAAGTTTTAAACTTTGGCAAAGGTATTGTCGAGCAAAGATTTTCCTGTAAAGATTTACGCTTCTAATTCCTTTTTCAAAAACTTCGCCGTATAGCTTTTTTTGCTTTTTGCTACTTCTTCAGGAGTTCCTTTTGCGATTAATTGTCCGCCGCCTTTTCCGCCTTCAGGGCCAATATCTATAATATAATCGGCAAGTTTAATTACGTCCATGTTATGTTCGATAACAAGGATTGTATTTCCTTTATCGACCAATTTATTGATTACATCCATTAAAACACGAATATCTTCAAAATGCAATCCGGTTGTAGGTTCATCCAGAATATAAAATGTATTTCCGGTGTCTTTTTTGGACAATTCTCCGGCAAGTTTTATACGTTGCGCTTCACCACCAGAAAGCGTTGTACTTTGCTGACCAAGCGTAATATATCCTAAACCAACATCTTGAATTGTTTTTACTTTTCTGTAAATCTTAGGAATGTTTTCAAAGAACGGAACTGCTTCGTCAACCGTCATATTCAATACATCCGAAATTGATTTTCCTTTATATCTAATTTCTAAAGTTTCTCTATTGAAACGTTTTCCCTGACACGTTTCGCATTCTACATAAACATCTGGTAAAAAGTTCATTTCAATCGTACGAACACCAGAACCTTCGCAGGTTTCGCAACGTCCGCCTTTTACATTAAAACTAAAACGTCCCGCTTTATAACCACGAATCATACTTTCAGAAGTCATCGTAAACAAGTTTCTGATTTCGGTAAAAACTTCCGTATAAGTCGCTGGATTTGAACGTGGAGTTCTCCCAATCGGACTTTGGTCAATATCAATTACTTTATCAATATGTTCAAGACCTTCAATTTTTTTATAAGGTTGTGGTTTTTTTACACCATTAAAATAATAAGCGTTCAAAATAGGGTAGAGCGTCTCATTGATCAAAGTCGATTTTCCACTTCCTGAAACTCCCGTTACGCAAATCAATTGTCCTAAAGGCAATTCGATGGAAACATTTTTTAGGTTGTTTCCTGTTGCTCCGGTCAATTTCAAAAACTTTCCGTTTCCTTTTCTTCGCTCTTTCGGAATCTCTAATTTCATTGTACCGTTCAAATATTGAGCAGTAATTGTGTTAGATTTTAAAGTTTCCGCCGGAGTTCCAATGCTAATAATTTCTCCTCCATATTTACCTGCTTTTGGACCAATATCAATCACGTAATCAGCGGTTTCGATCATGTCTTTGTCGTGTTCTACAACAATAACCGAATTTCCAATATCACGTAATTGTTCCAAAGATTTAATCAATTTTTCATTGTCTCTTTGGTGTAAACCGATACTTGGCTCATCCAGAATATATAAAACACCAACTAATTGAGAACCAATTTGTGTCGCTAATCGAATACGTTGTGCTTCACCTCCCGAAAGTGATTTTGAACTTCGGCTTAAAGCCAAATAATTCAAACCAACATTCATCAGGAAGTTCAAACGATCTTTTATTTCTTTAACTACTTCTGAAGCAATCAAAAGTTGTTTGTCTGTTAAATGTGTATTTAAATCCTGAAACCAAGCCGTTAAATCTGAAATATCCATATCACACAATTCAGTGATATTTTTTCCATTAACTCTAAAAAACTGAGCTTCTTTTTTAAGACGAGAACCTTCGCAAACCGGACAATTTATTTCGTCCATGAAATCTTTTGCCCAACGTTTTATAGTGGTTGATGCGCTTTCGTCATATTGATTTTTGATAAAATGTGAAATTCCTTCAAAATCAATTTTATAATCGCGTGTTACGCCTAAATCTTTTGAATTTACAGTGAATTTTTCTTTCCCGCCATGTAAAATCATATTCATGGCTTCTTCCGGAATCTTCTCAATTGCATCTGTTAATTTGAAGCCGTATTTTTCTCCAATAACTTCTAATTGTTTGAAAATCCAAGATGATTTATATTCGCCAAGCGGAGCAAAACCTCCTGCTTTAATAGATAATTTAGGATTCGGAATAATTTTTTTAACATTGATTTCATGAACTGTTCCCAATCCATTACAATGCGGACAAGCTCCTTTTGGAGAGTTGAACGAAAATAAATTTGGTTCTGGATTCTGATATGAAATTCCAGTTGTTGGACACATTAAATTTCTACTGAAATAACGTACTTCGTTTGTATCCTGATCAAGAATCATCAAGACGTTTTCGCCATGATGCATTGCCGTATTAATACTTTCAGCCAATCTTTTTTGATTGTCTTCCGTATTTTCGATCAGCATTCTGTCTACAACAATTTCAATATCATGGGTTTTGTAACGGTCTAATTTCATTCCTGAAACTAAATCCTGAACTTCACCATTAACACGAACTTTCAAGAAACCTTGTTTGGTAATTTGCTGGAATAATTCGGCATAATGACCTTTTCTTGCTCTAATAATAGGAGCTAGAATATTGATTCGTTTCCCGTTAAAATCCTGCATGATCAGATCTTTAATCTGTTCATCAGAATAAGAAACCATTTTCTCGCCTGTGTTGTAACTATAAGCGTCAGCACCACGAGCATATAAAAGTCTCAGGAAATCATATATTTCAGTAATAGTTCCAACGGTAGAACGCGGGCTTTTACTGGTTGTTTTTTGTTCAATTGCGATTACAGGCGAAAGTCCGTCAATTTTATCTACATCAGGACGCTCTAAACCACCAAGAAACTGCCTGGCATAAGCCGAGAATGTTTCAACATAACGACGCTGTCCTTCAGCATAAATGGTATCAAACGCCAAAGATGATTTCCCCGAACCAGAAAGACCGGTAATTACAACCAGTTTTTCACGCGGAATAGAAATATCGATATTTTTCAGATTATGAACTCTTGCACCAAGAACTTCAATAGTATTGTCTTTTTCTAACATAAATTTGAGCAAAACGCAAAGTTACCACTTTGATTTGTTCTTTTTGTGCTCGATAGCAAAAGTTTATGTTACAAATAGTAACAAAAAACACTAACCTAAGTTAGCGTTTTCTTTTTCGGGTTGCCATATATTCTTCGATGGCCTCTTTGGTTGTGTACCAGTTTCGACCTTCTTTATAAGCGTCTATTTTTCCGGTTCTGGCTAGTAAACTGACGTATTCCTGACCATAAGGAGTTTCTGGCTCGCTTACAATATTTTGTATGGGTTGATAATCATAAGTACTTCCCGGCATTGAACTTAAGTATATATTAAGTGTACGTTCCAGCGCCTGACACATCAAAAGTGTTAGTTTCTGATAATTACCGCCATTAGCCTGATTAAGTGCTTCGTAATATTTTTTTCGATCATTTTTGAGGATAATTGCCGGAGGAAAACCACAACGCATCAATAATAAATTCATACTCAAACGAACTGTACGACCGTTTCCATCAAAGAAAGGATGAATCCAGACTAGTTTATGATGATAAATCGTAGCCAGTTCAATATCGTTTAAACCCAGAGGATTTGTATTGACAAAATCAATTAATTCATCTAAGTAATCTGAAACTTTATTGGCATTTGGAGGCATGAAATTAGCGCCTGAAATACGAACACCACCGTTTCGTAAACGTCCTGCAAAATCATCTTCGATAGAGCGTAAAACCAATCCGTGTATCGAAAGGATATCGATGCTTCGAAGGTTATAATTATCGTCGACAATTGAATATAAATAATCAATTGCTTTATCGTGATTGTGAGTTTCGAAATGTTCTCTGAGTGATTTTCCTTTTATAGTAATACCTTCCTGAATTACCATTTGGGTTTCTCGCAAACTCATAGTATTTCCTTCGATGCTATTGGAGTTATAGGTCCACTCTAGTGATAAGCTCTCGCGTATTTTGTGCAAAGCAATATTGGGCAATGGTCTGCTGTTTTGCAAATCAAGCCTTTTTTGGTACAATCTGTCAAATGTCGATTGAAATTCTTCTCTGTATGTTAGGTCAATGTTCCACATATTCCTACAAATATACTTCTTAATATCGGATAACTAAAATTTTTAACTTATCCGATATTAAGCTTATTCTATTGTCATAGAACGCAGCTTAGTTCTATAGGCTTCAAGTGCTATAGATTTGGAAATAAATCCATAATATTTATCATTTCGGATAACCGGAAGAAAGGCTGTTTTTGATTTTTCGAACTTACTCATTACTATTTCCATACTGTCAAAAGACGAAATAGTGGCTGCCGGAGTTTTCATTACATCTTTAATCAAGGTATATTTTACGCGATAAGTATTGAAGATAATTTCGCGGATATCATTAAAATGAACGATACCAACCAATTCTTTTTCATTGTTTACAACGGCAAATACAACTTGATTTGAATGTGAAATTAAATCAACCAGTTTGCTTAAGTTTTCTTCGGGATGTACAGTCAGATAATCACATTGAATTATAGTGTCAATATCTAAAGTAGATAAAATGTTTGAATCTTTATTACTGGTAAAAGCGTGACCTTTTTTTGCAAGACCTTTTACGTCAAGAGAATATTTCTCGAAACGTTTAGAAATCGCAAAACTTATTGATGAAACAATCATAAGAGGAATCATCAGGCTGTAACCACCAGTAATTTCGGCAATTAAGAAAATAGCGGTTAATGGCGCGTGAAATAATCCGCTCAAAATACCTGCCATTCCAACCATTGTAAAGTTGCTTATTGGCAATTTAGCTAAACCAATTAAAGTGAAGAATTTAGAGAAAAAATACCCTAAATATGATCCTAAAAATAGGGATGGAGCAAAGTTTCCACCGTTTCCGCCACTTCCTAGTGTTAATGCTGAAGCAAATACTTTTACCATCATTGTAGCACCTACAAAAAGCAGTAAAACCCACTGATTGTTTCTAAAATCGCCAAACAATGTATTGTCTAATATTTTTCCAGGATCTGATTCTGAAAGTGTTTTGATACTTTCGTAACCTTCACCAAAAAGAGTTGGAAAAATGAAAATTAATAATGCCAATAATGAAGAACCAATTAATGCTTTTCTGTACGCACCGATTTTCATTTTAGAAAAATAATGCTCTACTCTTTGAAAATTTCGGGCGTAATAAACGGCCATAAAACCGGTTAATAATCCTAAAAGAACATAAAATGGAATATTATGATAATTAAAAGCTTCTTGTTTTTTGAAAGATAATAAGATCGTTTCATCCAGAACAATTGCAGAAACCAAAGCACCTGTAGCCGCCGAAATCATAATAGGAGTAAAGGCCGAAATACTTACATCGACCAATAAAACTTCTATTGCAAACAAAACTCCTGCAATTGGAGCGTTAAAAGCTGCCGAAATTCCTGCTGCAACACCGCAACCAATCAATAATGTTCTGTCTTTATAAGGTAGTTTATAATTCTGGGCAAAGTTTGATCCAAAAGCTGCTCCTGTAATTACGATCGGGCTTTCTAAACCCGCAGAACCTCCCAAACCTACTGTAAGTGAAGAAGTAACAATTTGCGCATACATTTGTTTCTTCGGGATGATACTTGCTTTTTTAGCAACAGCGTATAAAATTTGCGAAGTTCCCTTTTCTATAGATCCGTTTAGAACTCTTTTGATTACAAAAACAGTTAGTACGATACCGATAATTGGCAAAATACTGTTGATGAAACTTAACTTTAAGATTCCGTTGATATAAGTCGCAAAAGAGAAAACACTATGCGCAAAAGTTTTTAAAACGATTACGGCCAAAGAACAAGAAATACCAATTAAAACACTTGATAAAAAAATAAATTGCTTTGGCGTCATCAATGACTGTCCTAAAGCGATAATGCTTTCTAGTTTTCTAAAATATTTTTTTAGCATTCTGTTTGTAAAGAGTTAGGGAAACCACAAATTTAGTTCATAATGTTGTAATATAAATGAAAATTGGAAACTAAATTAAAATCCAACTGCTGTGTCATCTCCACGGAAATCGGCACCACCTTCAAGATTTTTGTTTGGTAAAACCAAAATACAATCCAATTTTCCAATTACCGGAGTTGTTTTTTCGTTGATTAAATATCCTTTTGCTTTTAGTTTATCTATCGTTGTTGTGTCAAAAGCATTTGGCTCAAAAGTAATTAAATCCGGAAGCCATTGATGATGAAAACGTGGTGCATTTACAGCTTCCTGCATGCTCAAATTATATTCATAAACATTTAGAATCGCTTGCAAAACAGTTGTAATAATCGTCGAACCTCCAGGCGAACCAACAACCATAAACAAGTTTCCGTCTTTTTCAACAATAGTTGGCGTCATTGAACTTAACATTCTTTTTTTCGGAGCGATACTATTGGCTTCATTTCCTACTAAACCAAACATATTTGGAGATCCTGGTTTTGCACTAAAATCGTCCATTTCGTTGTTTAAAAAGAAACCTAATTCATCACAATAATATTTAGACCCAAAACCGTCATTTATTGTCGTAGTTGCTGCAACAGCATTTCCCTGAGCGTCTACAATAGAGTAATGTGTAGTTTCTGTACTTTCATTATACGTTACTTTCCCTTCTTTTATATCAGATGATAAACTGGCTTTGTTGGTATTAAAACTTGACATTCTGTCTTTTAAATATGTGTCAGATAATAAAGCATTAATTGGAATTTTTACAAAATCAGGATCGCCCAAAAACTGACTTCTGTCTGCATAAGCTCTTCTTTCAGCTTCAACAATTACCTGAATAGATTCTTCAGAATTGTGTCCCATTTTTGATAAATCATATGGAGCGATCATTTTCATGATTTGTGCCAGACATATTCCGCCGCTGCTTGGAGGCGACATTGACGTGATTTTTAAATTTTTATAATTAAATTGTAATGGTTTTCTCCATTTTGCTTCATAAGTAGCTAAATCTTTTAGCGTAATAATTCCGCCTCTTTTTTGAAGATATTCTACTAAAATTTTGGCAGTTTTACCTTTATAGAATTCATCTTTTCCGTTTTTTAGAATACGTTTCAAAGTATTGGCTAAAGCAGGATATTTGATCGTATCATTTTCTTTGAATTTCCCTGCCATAAGCGTATTTGGACCATTTGCCTTTACAATTGCATCATGATAAGCTTCTAATTGTTTTTGCTGTTTTAGCGTAACAATTACACCTCTTTCGGCAAGAGCAATAACAGGTTTTAAAATTTCGGACATTGGTAATGAACCTAATTTTTTATGAACAGCAAAAACTCCTGCAACTGTTCCGGGAACACCAATTGCTAAAGCGGTTTCGGTACTTTTTCCTTTGATTACATTTCCGTCTTTATCCAAAAACATATCTTTTGTTGCTGCTAGCGGAGCTTTTTCGCGATAATCTAATGATCCAACTTCGCCATTTGCTTTTCGATAAACCATAAATCCACCGCCGCCAATATTTCCTGCATACGGAAAAGCAACTGCTAAAGCTAATTCGGTGGCAACCATTGCATCAAACGCATTTCCGCCTTTTTTCATAATGTCCGCTCCAATTTTTGAAGCTTCCTGACGTGCCGAAACAACCATTGCCTTTGTAGCTACTAAACCCGTTGGTTTTACAGCTTCCTGAGCAGAACAATAAAAAGAAATAAAGCTGAATAATAATGTGATTTTTTTCATAAAAAGTATTGTAATATGTTTTCTGGAATCGGTTAGATTCTATAAGGAAAGTCTTTTTTGTTTGGCTTGAGCTTGCATATCTTCAAAGAAAAGATCAAATTCGGATTCAAATTCGGCATAAAAATCTTTGAGTTCCTGAGTCGCAAATTGCATTTTGGATTGATTTTTTGATCTTCGATCCATTTGTGTTAAAATATGCTGAATTCCTTCCGTGGTTTGATAACTCCAAAGCCAGTTTTCTCTAATCATGGTTGGCATTAAGTTCTGTGTTCTTTCCGTTAGAATAGGATAATTTTCATGTAATGATTTATAAAACCGATTAATGAAAAGATCCAGTTTTTCATCGGAATATTTTGCCCAGTTTTTTGCCAAAAAATGATCGTAAACAATATCTACGATTACGCCGGCATAATGATGGTATTTTTCGTGTAAACGCTTGGTACTTTGCCTGAAAATATCGTGAGAATCTGTATAAGTGTCTATAAAACGATGTAAAATAATTCCTTTTTGGACATCCTCAGGAAAATGTTCAAATTGTTTTCCGCGAATTCCATCGGCCATAAAATTGCCAATTTTAATTAAATCATTTTCACCTGAAAGATATATATGGGCTAGGAAATTCATTTTTTGTGAGGTGCTAAGGTTCTGAGGTGCTAAGTTTCTAAGTTTTTTTAGTTATTGTCCCAAAATTTCGGGACTTAAAGGCAAAGAGACTAAGTTTGTTTTAGTAAAAGTATGAAAACTTTTTCAGATCGGTTTTATAATAAGAACATGCAATATAAACTTAACATTTTAGTTTATTTAAAATCTCAGAAACTTAGCATCTTAGCCACTTAGCATCTTTTTTAAAAAATCTTAGCACCTTAGCATCTAAGTAACTCAGCAACTTTTTTATATTTGTACTAAAAATAACCATAACTCACAAAAATGACTTTAATAAAATCAATTTCAGGTATACGAGGAACAATCGGTGGAAAAGTTGGAGATAACCTGACTCCTGTTGATGCTGTAAAATTTGCATCGGCATATGGTACTTTTCTGAAAAACAATACTTCAAAAGAAAAATTAACGGTTGTAATTGGTCGTGATGCCAGAATTTCTGGACCGATGATTCACAATCTTGTAGTAAATACTTTAATAGGTTTAGGAATTAATGTAATTGATCTTGGACTTTCTACAACGCCAACTGTAGAAGTTGCTGTCCCATTAGAAAAAGCTGATGGTGGAATTATCCTGACAGCTTCTCACAATCCAAAACAATGGAATGCTTTGAAATTACTGAATGAAAAAGGGGAATTTTTAAGCGGTGCAGAAGGAGCTAAAATTTTAGAAATTGCAGAAGCTGAGGCTTTCGATTTCTCGGATGTTGATAATTTAGGCGAAATTACAATCAATGATGCATATATGGATATCCACATTGACGAAGTTTTAAACTTGCCATTAGTAGATGTTGAAGCTGTAAAAGCTGCAAAATTTAAAGTGGTTGTTGATGGTGTAAATTCTTCAGGTGGAATTATTATTCCAAGATTATTAGAATTAATGGGCGTTGAAGTTGTAAAATTATATTGCGAACCAAACGGACATTTTCCTCATAATCCAGAGCCTTTAAAAGAGCATTTAACTGATATTTCTGAATTGGTAGTTAAAGAAAAAGCGCATCTTGGAGTTGTTGTAGATCCTGATGTTGATCGTTTGGCTTTTATCAGCGAAGATGGAGAAATGTTTGGAGAAGAGTATACTTTGGTGGCTTGCGCCGATTATGTTTTGAGTAAAACTCCTGGAAATACAGTTTCGAATATGTCATCGTCTCGCGCTTTGCGTGATGTAACAGTTGCTCACGGTGGAAAATATGAAGCCAGTGCAGTAGGAGAGGTGAATGTTGTGGAATTAATGAAAAAGAATAACGCTATTATTGGTGGTGAAGGTAACGGTGGAATTATCTATCCTGAATCTCATTACGGACGTGATAGTTTGGTTGGAGTAGCTTTATTTTTAACGCATTTAGCGAATAAAAAAATGTCAGTTTCGGCATTGAGAGCTTCATATCCTGAATATTATATGAGCAAAAACAAAATTGAATTAACTCCACAAATTGATGTTGATGCGATTTTGGTTGCTATGACTGAAAAATATAAAAACGAAGATATCACGACAATTGATGGTGTAAAAATTGATTTTGCTACAGAATGGGTACATTTAAGAAAATCAAATACAGAACCAATTATCAGAATCTATACTGAAGCTCCTTCTCAGGAAAAAGCTGATGTTTTGGCTCTTCGAATTATTGATGAGATAAAAGCAATTGCAGGGATTTAATTTACGGCAATTCATTATAAAAAAAACACCTCTTTCAAATTAATGAAAGAGGTGTTTTTTTGTAAAACGTATTTAAAAATTTAACCGCAAAGTGTGCAAAGGTTTTTCGCAAAGTACGCAAAGCTAAATCAATATAAAGCTTTGCGAACTTTGTGTTTGCTATGCGCAAAGTAAAACTAAAAACTTTGCGCACTTTGCGGTAAAACTTCAATCTTAGTCTTTGATGATTTTCAAGGATTTTTTTACGGAACCATAACTTACTGTTAAAATATAAATTCCTGTTGAAAGTTTATCTCCAATTTTAATATCTTCATTTGTGTAATAAGAGTTTGAAGAGAAACAAAGTGTTCCTTTCATGTCGACAATTTTTATTGACAACGGTTCTGTATCTACAGATTTTATATGAAGTATAGATTGATTTTTAACAGGATTAGGATAAATGGTAAAAGTATCTTTTTCGAAAGTTGGATCGTTTACACCTAAATTTGCCTGAGCAACATCAATGTAATTAAAATTCATATCATTTGATTTGAATTTAATCTTCAAATAAACTTGTCCTTTAGGCAATGTAATCCCACTTACTATTTTATCTGCAAAGGTTTGATATCCGCCAGTTATTGGAAAAGTTTCACCAGTTTTTACGACAATATCATTTACGATAATATCAAATTTTCCTGTAATTGTTGGCGAAGCAACTCTAAAAGTCAGATTATAAGTTCCGGCATTGGCAACATTTAGTTGGAATTCGTTCCAGTCGCCTTCATTTATAAAACATACATTTTGACCAGTTCCTGAGTCTGTTGTGTTTTGCAAGCCGGTACCACTTCTGCGATAATGTTTGTTGGCAATAATTCTTCCCGGAACATTTATCTTTTTATCGGTATAAGAAGCATTTATATATTCTGTGCCAATTGGTTTCAAAACCCCTCTTTCCGGAGCAAGAAGTTGTCCTTCAAGCATATCTGTCCAGGTTGCAGGAACTCTTCCTGTAAACCATGAATATCTGTAAATATCAGGATCGTTTTCAAAACTGGTTAGAATTTCTTTCATAAACGCAATTTTTTCGGCAGAAGTCTGAATAACTCTGTTCGCAAATTCAGTTACCCAAACAGGTTTACGGTATTTTTTAAGAAGTCCCGTAACGCCAATAACTGCTCCAGCTGAACTATCATAAGTGTGAAAAGCAATATAATCGACTTTGCATTTTGGACAGATAGCAAAAAACTGATCGTGCCACGCAACTGGATCCGAAAAACCACCATAATTATCAGGACCATTGTAAGCAGGTGAAGCACTTACAATTTCAAGATTTTTGGCGGCAGCGATTTTTTCTACATTTGCCCAAGCGTTTACAGCTTCCTGAGGCGTTAATCTTGCGCCATCATTAAAATTAGGTTCATTAAAAGCAAGTAAATATTTCGCGCCTGGTTTTATTTTATTTATAAAAGCTTGTACGTCAGCATCACTGACGGCATTCCAAGTCATTGGAACATATTCTACACCAATAGATTCATAATTTGTGTTGGTATCATTTTCAGGTAAAGATCCCCAATTGTACCACCATGAAACTCCGGGTTTTAAGGCTAATAAATCAGATGTTGAGTTATTGCCATAAGCAATTCCGCGTTTTGGACTTTGAGCAAAAGAAGCATTGGAAATCGAAATTATGATAAATGTAAAAAGTAGGTTTTTAATCATGATTACTAGGTTTGATTTGGGTTTGGAGTAATAAATTTTCTAACTCCAAATTTATGTTGTTTGTGTAATTTTTGATTTTTCCTGACTAAGGAAAAAATATTACAAAAACACATCAAAATCAGTTTTCAGCAGATCAAATAGTATGTTTAATTGTTTTGTTGTTTTTCGAAAAGAAAAAGGTCAAAAAAAGAATGTTACTTTTTTTGACCTTTTTGTTATTATGAAAGATTATTCAACACGATGTTTCCATCTTTTGTGCGTCCATAAATAAAATTCGGGAGCTTCATAAATTTGTTTTTCAACTTCTCTTAGATATTTTTCGGTGATTTCGAAATTTTCATAATCTTTTGGATTATCTGCAATTGGAATAATTGTAGCTTCATAATAACCACGGCGTACTTTTTTTACTTTTACAAAAACAACGCTTAAATCGTATTTTTTTGCCAGCATTTCGGCGCCTGTATGTACAGGAACTTCAACTCCCATAAACTTCATAGAATGAAAAATCCTGTCAAGTTTTGGCGATTGATCACTTGCTAAACCGTACATACTTAAAATTCCGTCACGCTGATTTTGAGCCATTGTTGGAATTGCTTTTCTGGTTTCAATCAATTCTGTGTCAAATCTGGAACGAATTTTTCGAACCAATTTATCAAAGTATGGATTTGCTACTTTTTTGTAAACGGCAATTCCGCGAAAATCAATTTTAGGATTAATCGTCAAAAGCCATTCATAGCTTGCGTAGTGGGAAGCTACAAGAATAACGCTTTTGCCTTTTTTTGCATATTCGTTTACAAGATCAATATTCGTTACTTTAAATCTTCTGTCCATTTCTTCTGCCGAAATACTCATGGTTTTGATCATTTCAAGAAACATATCGCACATATGCTGGTAGAATTTCTTTTCGATCTCTTTTCTTTCTGCATCATTTAGGTGTGGCAAAGCCAATGCTAGGTTCGCACGAACAACTTTCTTGCGGTAACCTACGATTCTGTAAATAATGAAATAGACTACATCAGAAAAACAATAAAATATTCGAAAAGGAAGAATTGAGATTAGCCAAAGAAAAGGATAGGCTAATATATAAACGAGAAATTGCATGTATTTTTTTTTACAAATATAAATTAAAAATGAATAACCATTGATATTTTGCTTTGACGCTAACATATGTTTAAGAATGACTATATTTACAATTCACATTAAATGTTTTTTATGAATACCATTTTAGTTGGAATTATAGTAGCTAATGCTTTGATTAGTTACAAAGGTTTTAATGATCTTTCTTTTTTTAGAAAATACGAGTTTCATGTTGGAAGTATTCGTTCCGGAGAACAAATCAGAATGCTTTCGTCGGGATTTTTGCATGTTGATATGATGCATTTAATTTTTAACATGCTAACACTTTGGTTCTTTGCGCCGGTTGTAATACAATGGTTGGGAACTATTTCTTTTGTTTTAGTTTATTTTGGAAGTTTAATCTTCGGAAGTTTGTTAACGATGCTTTTTCATAAAAATGATTATAGTTATCGTGCCGTTGGAGCTTCGGGAGCAGTTACGGGAGTTTTGTATTCTGCGATATTGCTTCAGCCGGATATGATGTTAGGAATTTTCTTTGTCATACCAATACCGGCATATTTATTCGGAATTTTATATTTATTGTATTCTATATATGGAATGCGTGCCAAAAATGATAACATTGGACATACAGCACACTTTGGAGGTGCCATAGGAGGTTATTTGATAACTTTGATAAAAGAACCTTCATTATTTGCTGATCATACTTTAATGGTTGTTCTCTTGGCAATCCCTATTTTTATACTTTTCGTAATGGCAAAATTGGGAAAACTATAATTAATGGCACAACTTTTGAAAAGTCATTATCAAATAACTTAAATATAACAAAAATGAAGAAAGTAGTATTATTTTTAACAATCATGTTTATGACTATGTCTTACGCTCAAGAAACCAAACAAATTCCTCAGATAAATGTAAATGGAGAAGGAAAAGTAAAAGTAGCACCTGATCAGGTTTGTATTTCAGCAACTGTTGAAACAAAAGGGAATAATGCTAAAGATGTCAAAAAGCAAAACGACGAGAAAATGGACGCTGTTTTGAAATTCATTAAAAAAATGAATGTTCCTACAGCAGATTTCAAAACAAAACAAGTAGCTCTTAATCCTCAATATGATTATGAGAAAAAGAAAACAAGTTATAATGCTACTCAAACTGTAGAAATTGTTTTGAAAGATTTGTCTAAATACGACGAATTAATGGAAGGTTTGGTTCAACAAGGAATCAATCGTATAGACAGAGTTTCTTTTGAAACTTCTAAATTAGTTCAACTTGAAACAGAAGCTAGAAAATTGGCAATAAAAGATGCTAAATCAAAAGCAGAAGATTATGTTTCGGTTTTAGGTCAAAAAGTTGGTAAAGCTTATACAATTTCTGATAATACACAGGTTTATCACCCACAACCAATGTATGCTTCTATGAAATCTATGGCGGCGGATTCTGCTGGAGCTTCAAATGAAACTTTAGCAATTGGTGAAATCGAAGTTACTGCAAACGTAAGTGTTAGTTTTATTTTAGACTAAAGTCTCGATAAATTCACAATATATAAAATCCCAAATTCCAACTTAATAATTGGAATTTGGGATTTTTTTTATTCTATTATTTGAATTATATATTTTCTAAAAAAGTTACCAGATTAATTTCCTCATTCTGGATATTTAGTTTCTTTCTTAATCTTGCTCGCGCTACATTCAGACTATTATAAGATTGACGTGTAAGTGCACAAATTTCTTTGGTCGTCATGTTTAATCTTAAAAAGGCACAAATCCTTTTTTCGTTGAGCGTTAAATCAGGATATTTAATGTTTAAACGCTCATAAAAATCATTATAAACCTGACTAAACCTGACTTCAAATTCTTTCCAGATATCGTCATCCTGAGCATTTTTAATGTCAAGAATGATTTTTTGAATAACATCCTGATCGCTTTTTTTCATTTGTTTTTTCAACTCCATTAAGCGATTCGAAATTTCGGTATTGAATTCGTTCTTCTTTAAGAGATACATAATATTTGTTGTAAGCTCTTTATTTTTAAATTCTAATTCCCTTTTCAAAATATCTTCTCTTGAAGAAAGTTCTTTATTACTCAATTGTGCGCTTTCTTTCGCCAATTGCTGAATTTTAGCTTTAGTTTGCTGAAGGCGATACATAATAACTACAATAATGATTACCAGAATCAGCCCAACTGCAATAATAGTGTAAACAAGTTCTTTTTGATCTTGGGCAATTTTTGCAGCTTGATTTTCCTTATCAAATTTATACTGCATTTCGGCCTGAGTAATTTTTTGCTGGTTTTCTTTATTAAAAAGGCTGTCGCTCAAAGATTTATATGCAACATGATAATCATAGGCATTTCTATAATCTCCTTTTCCTGCCATTACAAGACTAAGTTCTTCAATAATAGATGCTCTTGTAGAAGACGAATTGGCTTGCTTAGCATATTTAAGACCGATAAGAAGATATTCTTTTGCTTTATCAAATTGCTTTTTTTCTTTATAAAGCCTTCCTAAATGATAATTAGATTTACATAATCCAAAAATGTCGTTCTCTTTTTTTCGCAAATTAAGTGCTTCTATAAAAATAGCTTCGGCAAGATCGTAGCGTTTACTTTTAAGGTAGATAATCCCCATATTAGAATAAACCGAAGACAGATTTTCATTGTCTTTTGCCTTTTTGCTATGCGTTGAAGCTTGCATAAAATATTCAAGAGCAAGGTCTTCCTGATGTTTATTGTCGTAAATAATACCAATATTATTGAGAAGCTTTCCTTGAATATAATGTGCTTTTTTGGGATCTTTCACAATGTTTTTATTCAATAAAGCCCTAAGCTGATTGTATTTTACAAGAGCTTTGTCAAAATCAGTTTGGTAAAAATAAACGAGAGCGATACTGTTATAAACTCCTACGATATCTTGTTGTGGCGGATAACGCTCAAACAATTTCAATGCTTTTAACTGATATTCAAGGCAAACATCAATATTACCTTTCAATAAATAGGCATTTCCTATACTAGAATATACTTTGGCTAAAAGAGTATCAGTAACCGTTTTTTCATAAGGGAGAATCTTTTTATAATAAAATAAAGCAGAATCCAGACTTTGTTTTTCTAATATACGCCCGGTTTTAAGAAGTAAATGTGCTTTTTTATCAGGATCGGTAGTTTTTTGATACTGCAATTTTAGGCGATCAATATTTTGTGAAAACATTGCTTCACAGATAAAGATAAAAAAAACTATATAAGTATAAAAACGCTTCAATTTAAAAGATTTGGACGCTAAACTATGAATAATTTTTGATGTTTTGAAGATATTAATGCGATTTACTCAAAAAATAAATAGATGAGATTTAACCGCAAAGCACGCAAAGGTTTGTGCCTGTTATGACAAAATTAACCGCAAAGCATGCAAAGTTTTTTTTGCTAATAAGTTCTTGTAAAAACACAAAGTTCGCAAAGCTGCGCCACACAGCTTTGCGAACTTTACACTTTTAGAACGTAATAAAATATCAAATCTTCGCGCACTTTGCGGTTAAATCCTAATCTTTAGAATTGAATAATTTATAGCTTTTAAATTGTTTTTAATGAGGCGTTTACGTTTCGTTGTTATACAAATGTAATGATCATTTATTCTCTATATATAAGATGTAACTATCGTTTGAAGCCTGACTATTTGATTTTTCCATATTCTTGCCCCGAAACATTTAATGTGTTGTTAAAACAGCAAACTATTCGTAATTTTTTAAGAGTAGTACTTAGGTTTAAGAGACTGTTTTTGCAATTGCATTAAATTATTAACTAACCAAAAAACAACTTTAATGACAAATTATTACAAAAAAGGAAATCGATTATTATGGTTTTTTATTTTTTCGCTTTGGTCAGTTTTTTCTTTTGGTCAGCAAGCGACTTTTAAGCAAGGTGTCAAACAAGGTTCTGTAAAAATTAAATTTTCAGGACAGATGTCATCGACTTTAAAGAAAATGAATGTGAGCACGGGAAAAAAGCTTACCACGGGAATCCTGGCTTTTGATCAGGTTTCGAGCAAAGTTGGAGCGCGGAATATGCACAGGCTATTTCCGGAAAATCCTAATCCTAGATTAGAAGCTAAATTGCGAAAACACAAACTTGATTTATGGTATGTTGTAGACATTGACGCGAACCAGAGCGCAAAAGATGCAGTACTTAAATACAAGGCAATTGCTGAAGTAGAAACAGCAGAAACAGAGAAACAAAAAGTGTTGTCTGATTACAATTTTAAGGCGGTTAAAATTGCTGATAAAAAATCTTCTACAACAGCGTCTTATTTTAATGATCCTAAATTGCCTGAACAATGGCATTATAATAATACGGGACAAACGGGATATCCAAATGGTTCTGATATTAATTTATTTAAAGCTTGGGATATTGTAAAAGGGAATCCTGAAATTATAGTTTCGATTCATGATCAGGGAGTTGATATTGAGCATCCGGATTTAAAAGCAAATATTTGGACAAACCAAGCTGAGCTTAACGGAGTTGCCGGAGTCGATGATGACAAAAATGGTTATATAGATGATATTCATGGTTGGAATTTCGACAAGAATAGTGGAGCGATCGAAGGACAACCTCACGGGACTCACGTTGCGGGTACAATATCTGCGGTAAACAACAACGGAATTGGTGTTTGTGGAGTTGCCGGAGGAAGCGGTAATAATGATGGTACAAAAATCATGTCCGTTCAGACTTTAGGAGGCGGAAGTTTTGAAGAAAGTTATATTTATGCGGCAAATAATGGTTCTGTGATTTCTCAAAATAGTTGGGGATATACAGAGCCTGGAAATTTTGACGAATCGATAAAAGATGCGATAGATTATTTTATTGCTGAAGCGGGAGATTTTCCGAATAGTCCAATGAAAGGTGGAATCGTGATTTTTGCTGCAGGAAATAGTAATTCTGATGGAGATTGGTTTCCGGGGCATTATGAAAACACGTTATGTGTAAGTTCTATTGGACCAAATTGGGAAAGAGCAAGTTATTCTAACTATGGAACTTGGGTAGATGTTGCAGCTCCAGGTGGAGAAACTGAACTTGGGTCAAAAAACGGTGTTTTAAGTACATTGCCAAAGAACCAATATGGTTTCTATCAGGGAACTTCAATGGCTTGTCCACACGTTTCTGGTATTGCTGCACTTGCTTTGGCAAATAGAAAAAGTCAATTAACGCCTGAAGTTTTAAGAACTAAACTTGTAACTGGTGTTGTTGATATTGATTCTCATAATCCGGATTATGTTGGAAAATTAGGTTCAGGACATATAGACGCATTTTTGGCGATCCAAAATAATGCAGGTGTTGCACCAGATGCCATCACAGATTTGGCTTTGACAGGAATTGCACAGGAATTTGCAAATTTATCATGGACAGTTCCAGCAGATACTGATGATGCAAAACCTGTTGATTTTCGTATTTACTACAGCACTTCGCCAATAACGAAAAGTAATTTGGCTTCGGCAAAATATGATATTATTAAAAATTCAGGTGAAGCCGGAACAACGGTAACACATTCTATCAACGGACTTTTAGGTCTTACTAAATATTACTTTACGGTAATTTCTGGAGACAGATGGAACAATTTGTCTGAATTATCTAATATTGTTGAGGGTACAACGAATGCGGGACCAAAAATTACGGTTGATGACAATAGTAAAGATATTGTAATTGATGTTGATGCAAGCACTTCTTTTAAGGGAACGCATGATATTACGGTCTTAAATAATGGTGAAGGTGTTTTGAGATGGGAATTTTTAGCCCGTCATAAAGAAACTGCTCTTTCAGCTTTTTCTGCAAAGAATATTAAATATCCTTCTGTGAAAGCAGGAAAAGTTACTTCTGCAGTAAAAGTGGGTAGAAAGAAATCTAAAATTGCAGCTTCATCAAAAAGCGCAGCAATTGAGACACTTGGATTTACGCCACAAGATAAAAGTTATTGTAATAATCCAACCAACATTATTGGAGACGAAGATACCAGTATTCCAAATTCGGCGGCGACAAAATATGTTGTTGATGAAGCTGATGGTTTCAACTTAACGCAAATTACGTCGTATCTAAGAGTTGATCCTAAATTTGGTCCTGTTGTAATCGAGATTTATAAAGGAACTTCATTAAACAAAGATAATTTAATCTATGCACAGGAATATACTCCTTTTAGTGCAGCCGAAGGTTATGCTTCTATAAATCTGGATGAACAATTATATTTCCAGCAAGGAGAAACTTTTTGGGTAGTTCTACACATTCCGGCTGGAAGTCTTTACCCTTTAGGAATTGGTTATGAAAATACGGCTGAAGGATCAGATAATTGTTTTATTTCTTTTGACGTAGGACAAACTTGGGGACCATTAAGTGCGGCTCTTGAAAGTAATGATTTTGCATGGTTCAATATTGCAGGAAGTCAAAATAAATATTTGGGGGAATATTTGACTTTAGATCCTACAAGTGGCGAAGTAAACGGAAATGCAAATCAAAAAACAATTCTTTCTGCTGATGCTTCTAAATTGATAAATGGTACTTATCACGCAAATGCTATTTTAAAATCTAATGATGCAACAAATAGAGAATTAAAAGTTCCCGTTACCGTAAATGTATCAGGGCAGCAACCGGTTCTTAAGTCAGCTGAAAAATTGGATTTTTCAAGTGTTTTTCAAGGAAGTTCTAAAGAATTAGAGTTCGTAGTACAAAATACAGGATTAGGTAATTTTAATGATATTACGGCTAATATTTCTAATCCAAATTTTGAACTTATTGGTGGTTATCCAAATAAACTTTCGGCAGATAGCGAAGTAACGCTTAAAGTAAAATATACGCCAAATGCAACAGGAAACGATAATGGATTTTTGACACTTACATCTACAAGCAGTCCTAAAACATTAAGAGTTATTTTATTTGGAGTAAGTTCTGAACCTGCAAAAATCGTAGTTGATCCAATGACTCAATTGATCGATAATGTAGCATTGGGAGATAAAGTTACGGCATCAATTACTGTAAAAAATGAAGGTAAAGCTGCATTGAAATATTTTGTTCCAAAGTATGATCAATCAGGAACTAGCGATACTTGGGAAGGCGGATATCATAAATACGGATATAAATACCGTACAAGTTTAGCATCAGAAACAACTCCGATAGCGTATGATTATCAAGATATTTCTGGTACAGGAACGGATATTACTAATTATTTTAAAGCTGAAGCAAATAGATATTATCCGGTAGAAATGGGATTTGATTTTCCTTATTATGCTCAGAAAATGCAAAAACTGTTTATCAGTTATAAAGGTTTTACAACTTTTGATGATACAACAAATCCGGTTAACGAGCCAGCTTTAGACGGAGCACCTTATTCGCCAAAAGGATATATTTCTCCATTAGGAACTTATGTTGAGTTGAGCAAAGGTGGTTCTATATATTATAAAGTAGAAGCAGACAGAGTTATCGTGCAATATTCTAATCTTACTGATGGATATTCAGGAAATCTTAGCGCACAAATGGTATTGTTTGCAGACGGAAATATTCGTTTTTACTATAATGATATTACTTTTCAGGATGATGCCTTAGGATATCTTAACATTCTTATGGAAGATTATGATCAGGTAGACGGAATTTTAATAAGCAATTATAGTAACCTAACAAAAGTTTATTCTGGATTGGCTTTAGGTTTTGATTATCCTGGTCCGGATATGATTACTTCTATCAGTAATGCAGGAGGAATTTTATTACCAGGTGAATCTGCTAAGATGGATGTTGTTATGGAAACTGCAGCTTTGCATGAAGGTAAAATCAACAGATATGTAAATATCGTATCTACAGATCCTGTAAATGCGCAGGTTAATCCTTTAATCCAAGTTAATATTACAAGTGGCGGTAAAGCAGAACTTGTTGTTTCTGAAACAAATATTGATTTTGGAAATGTATTTCAAGGCGCTGTTGCTTCTAGAAAATTTAGTATTAAAAATACTGGAACTACTGCTGTAACACTTACAGGTTTTACTTTAGACAATAATAAATTTCAAGTAACTGGCGAAACAAGTGCAACTATAGCACCAGGACTTATTAAAGTTTACGACGTTATTTTGCCTACAGATGTAGTGGCTGATTTTACAGATGCACTACATATTAAAGATGATAAAGGAGGTGATTATACTATCGCTCTTGCCGGAAAAGTATTAGATGCTCCGGGAATAAAAGTTACTGATTTAAATTTGTTAACAGAGACTTTAGCACACGGACAAACGTCTAAATATCCTTTATTGATCGAAAATACTGGTAAAGCTGATCTTGAAGTGGTTGCGACTGGTACAAACTGGTTGACGATGTCTGTACCGGTAGGTGGTTTAGAAGCTATTCCAAATTTCACTTATAATTATGAAACTTCTAATGACGGAACAAACTATCAATGGATTGATATTCGTAAAACAGGAACTCAAATATTAGTAGATGGTGATTTAAATGATGTTGATCAATATTGGAAAACAAAAACACTTCCATGGTCATTTAATTATTATGGAAAGGATTATACAGATATCCACATTGGTACAACTGGATTATTAACTTTTGATCAACCAACAGAAGCTCCTTCAATAATAGGAAACATGCCTACAGATCAATTGAAAACTGTTATTGCTCCATATTGGGTATTTGGTGCTTTTGACACTACAACTTATCCAAAAGATGAAGTAGGTGTTTTCTATTACAGCGATAATGATAAAGTGATTATCTCATGGGAATATTTTGTGAATTTCTTTGGTGGAATGGGAGATCCAACTTCTGCTCAGATTATCATTTACAAAAACGGAACTATGAAGTTTCAATATAAAGTTAACGGAAGCGGATCTTTAGATCAAACCACAAATTTGGCAAGCATAGCACTTCAAAATGGTGATCAGTCAGATTTTGTTCTTATCTCTAATCATGCAAATGTAAATCACGGGCAAGGTTTAGCGTATTTAATTAGCCCGGCGAAAAAACATATAATTCCGGCTGGAGCTACTTTGAGTGCTCAAATAGATATCGATGCACGTAATATATTTGCGGGAGAATATAATAGTAAATTAAAATTACGTACTAATGTTCCAAATCAGGAATGGCTTGAAAAACCAATTAAATTAACAGTAACCGGAGCGCCAATTATTACTTCAAACTTAGAAGAAATAAATTATGGTGAAATAATGGTAAACCCTGAAGTAAGCTATACACAAGAATTTTTAGTTCAAAATACTGGCGCTGAAAAACTTCAAATTTCAAATATTTCTGTAGAAAGTGGTTCTTCGGCTTATACTATCGAAGCTTATGCTTATTTCACAAGTTGGTTTGGCGGAGGTTATTGGAGTTGGACAAATATTAATGATTTAGCGGGAAGCTACACAGCGATATTACCGGGTGAAAATTCTAAATTCAGAATTACATACACTCCAACAGCTGCAGGTTCTGTTACTGATAATTTAGTTATCGAAAGCAATGCTACAGTAGCAAAACTATTGATTCCGATAAAAGCGGAAGTTACATTACCGCCAACTCTGGCATTACAAACTACTGAAGTAAATAGTATCGTAAATTATATAACAGATACAGATACACAATATGCTGTTTTTGATAATAGTAAAGGTAATGGAGCTTTAAAATATGAATTGAGTATCGATTATTTGAGAAAAGCGGCAAAAGGAACTAATTTACGCTCAGGATCGATGGCAAAAAAGGCAAAAAATGCCAAAGCTGATTCTATAGTAAAATCAAATCCTGCGCCTAAAGGTGGAGTTAGTGTATATGCTGAACCTACTTTTAACAGAGTATTAAAGTACGAAGATAAAATGGCTGCAGATTCTCACTTTGGTTACGATGGAGGAGAACCTTTTACAACTGCAACCAGATTTAATGCTGGGAAAGACGGTTTTACATTGTCACATTTTCAAACTTTTATGTTTGGTCTTGATAAACCAACTGGAACTATTGTTTACGAAATACGTGCAGGAGGAACTTCTGTAGCCGATGCAACAATAATAGACCAAGGTTCTGTCGATTATGTTTACGAAGGTGGTAAAACCGGATCATGGGTTACATTGCCAATTAAAGAGCCTAAAGGACTTTATCCAAATGAAGATTTCTACGTTGTGATTACATATCCTTATGAAATGGCTTATGCACAAGGTTCTATGTCAGGAATTGTAGATACTCCGGGTAGATATACATTAAGTGATGGCGAGAAATGGTACGATTTGCAAGCTTCAGATTTGTATCCTGGTAATGGATGGATGGTTAGAGCAGGCGAGGAGAATTTTACTTCAAATGCATGGGTTTCTATAAACGGACTTTCAGACGGAACTATTGCTCCTGGCGGAAAAAAACAAGTTCAATTAGACTTTACTGCTGCAAATGGAGTTCGTGGAGATCAACATGCCGTTTTAAATGTAAGAACAAACGATCCTGTTAAGAGTATAGGAAAGATTCCGGTTAAATTACATATTAATGAAGCGCCTGTTTTCTCTAATGTACCTGTAGAAACTACGATTGTTAATGAAGCTTCAGAAGTAGTGGTTAAAATCGGCTTGACCGATAAAGAAGCTAATGTAATTACAGTTCAATCTGCTAATGCACCGACATGGGCAACATTTGAATTGCTTAATGGAGAACTTTCAGTAAAACTTGCTCCGGGTTATGAAACTGCAGGAACATATACATTGAATTACACTGCAGTGGATGATCTTGGTGCATCTTCAGAAGCATCATTTGAAGTTAAAGTATTAAAAACGAATCGTGCGCCTGAAGTTATTAAGTCAGATGAATTGGTTTATTCTAAACTGAACTTTTTTGATGTGCGTCAATTTGGAGATTATTTTACAGATCCTGATGGAGATAAAATGACATTTAATGCAACGGTAGCAAATGAAAATATTGCAACCACAACCGTTGGTCAGGAATTGGGACAATTTGTAGTCGAAACACATACTGCAGGCGAAACAATCTTAACCTTGACTGCAACAGATGCTTTTGGTTTAAGTACTGTACAACAAATAAAAGTAACGGTTGTAAACAATAAAGCTCCTTTGGCACTTGGTGCACAAGCAATTTTGTTTAATAAATTGTCTGTTCAGGAAACCTTTAGTTATGATAAATATTTCAGCGATCCAGATGGTGATCAATTGACTTTTGAAGCTACTGTAGTAGATGGAAAGATTGCATCAATCGCGCCATCGGCAACTGGTTTTACAATTGAAAGCCTTTCTAACGGAGAAACTGAATTGATCTTGAAAGCAACAGATATTTACGGCGCAACTGCAGAACAGCGTGTAACGGTTATCGTAAACCAATCAGAAGTTATGGAACTGAATATATTCCCTAATCCTGTTGTGAATACAATCAATATTAAATGGACAAGCCGTTGGGCTGGAGATGTTGTTGCTGAGGTTGTAGCGCTAAATGGTGCAATTGTACGCAAGTTTGACATTGATGATGTACAACTTAAAACTTACAGCCAGCTTGATTTGAGCACTTTACCAACCGGAGCTTATTTTTTACATGTTAGTGGAAAAGAAGGAACGTCGTCAGTATTCAAATTTATCAAAAGATCAGGGGAGTAAATAATGAAATGAAATGATGAAGTGCGTTGCGGTACAAGTTTAATGTTATAGCAAAATTACATTTGGCACTAAATATTGTATCGCAAAACGCATTGAAATTTCAATCAAAAACAATTAATAGATACACATGAAAAAAATATATTTTTTATTTTCATTACTCTTTGGAGTTGGAAATTTACTCGCACAAGCACAAAATAGGCCAATTGTCACCGCAGTTCCTTTTTTGCAAGTTTCGGCAGATGCCAGAGCTTCGGGAATGGGAGATTTGGGAGTTGCGACTTCGGTAGATGTTTATTCGCAACAATGGAACGCGGCGAAATATCCTTTTGCCGAAAATAAATTAGGTATAGGATTGAGTTATACGCCATATATGTCTTCATTGTCAAATGATACAGGTTTATTGAACTTAAATTTCTTTAACAAGATCAATGAAAGAAGTGCATTTGCATTCAGTCTAAGATATTTTGGAATAGGAGAAACTGTATTCAAACAAAATGAAGATGATGCAGGACAAATAGTGAAACCAAATGAATTTGCTTTGGATGGATCTTATTCCTTAAAACTAAGCGAAAAGTTTGCAATGTCTGTAACGGGAAGATACATTCGTTCTAATTTAGAAATTCAGCAAGCTAATGCAGGTGGTCATGCAGCAGGTTCATTTGCTGTAGATATTGCAGGATATTATCAAACACCGGAAACTGCTTTCAAAAACTTTAATGGTATTTGGCGAGGTGGATTTAATGTTTCAAATCTTGGTCCTAAATTAAAATATAATGGAGATTCAGGATCTGACAGTTTTCTACCGGCTAATTTGAAAGTAGGTGGAGGTTTTGATTTTATTTTTGATCAGGACAATACATTGGCAACTTCTATAGAATTTAATAAATTATTGGTTCCATCGCCGCAAAATAACCAAACCAATGCTCAATATCAGGATGCTGGATTTGTAAAAGGAGCATTTAATTCTTTTTCTGATGCACCGGGTGGTTTTAGCGAAGAATTAAAAGAAGTTACCTGGGCTGTTGGACTTGAATATTTATACCAAAAAGCTTTTGCTTTAAGAACAGGATATTTTCATGAAAGCAGTGAAAAAGGAGATCGTAAATTTTTTACACTTGGAGCTGGATTTAAATACAAGAAAGCCAAATTTGATTTCTCATACCTAAGTTCTGCTGCAAAACAGAAAACACCATTAGATAATATGCTAAGATTCTCGTTATCTTTTAATATTGGAGATAATCCTGTAACTAACATTGAAGAAAAAGAAAAACCGGCGAATTAATTTAATCGGTTAAATTTTATTTAAGAATGATATATTAAAACCTCTAAATCTGATTTAGAGGTTTTTTTATGAGAAAGCCAAATTTGATATAAGGTTAACCCGCATATATTATGCATTAGTAAGTTTATGAGTGTCTTTTTTAATTTTCTTTGATTAATGATTTTAAAAAGTGAAATAAAAAGACCGTATTAAACTTGATGTTGATTGATTTCATAGATTTGTAGTAAATACCATAAAAACTTTTTTGTCATGCCACTAATTGAACAATCAGAATATAATTTTCCTTCTATTATTCATCGTAACAGGCATATTTCTACTATTTATGCCGCTTTATTCAAAAAGTTTGAAGTTCCGGAATATACTAGAGAAAAACATGAGTTAAGTGACGGAGATTTTATCAATATTGATTTTGTGATAAATGATTCTAAAAAAGCAGTTATTCTATGCCACGGTTTAGAAGGCGATTCACGCAGAACCTACAATAATAGTTGTGCTGCTTATTTTCAGCAGAAAGGTTTTTCTGTTTTCGCTTGGAATAATCGTACTTGTGGCGGAGAAATGAACCGACTTCCCAGACTTTATCATCACGGAGCAGTTGACGATCTTGATGAAGTAGTTCAGTTTGTTTTACAAAAAAAGTTTGAAGATGTTTATTTAATTGGATATTCAATGGGAGGAGTTCAGCTTTTGAATTATTTAGGCTGGACCAAAATTGATAAGCGTGTAAAAGCAGCAGTTTCGATTTCAGTGCCAACACATATTGCAACAAGTGCAGAAGTACTCAAACAAGGCTTTAACAGAGTTTATTTAAAGAATTTTACAATTGATATTAAAAAAAAGCTGAAATACAAAGCAGCACAATTTCCTGATTTCATAAATAGCGATCAGATTGATAAAATTACTTCATTTGATGAGGTAGATCAGTATTTTACAGCGCCGTTGCATGGCTTTGCAAATCGGGATGACTATTATCATCGTGTCTCTCCTGAATTTTCTCTTAAAAATATTACCACTCCGGTTTTAATTATTAATTCGCTTGATGATCCTTTTTTAGGCGAAAGATGTTATCCAAGAGCGATAGCACAAGACAGTTCTTATGTTTATCTGGAAACTCCAAAATACGGAGGACATTGCGCTTTTCCGTTACGAGATTCGACATATTCTTATGTAGAGAAAAGAGCTTACGAGTTTTTTGAATCTTGTAAACAACCGGCATAATAGGATAATAATTATAAAATAAAGAAGATAAAAAAAACAGCCCAATTGAGAGCTGTTCTTAGTCAACTCAAAAATGAGCTGTTCTTAATTGTGGGGGCAAAAAATTAACGGTGTAAAGAAGGAATCTGTTTTACAGTTTTGGCTTTGACTTTTTTAGCTTCAACATTGATTCTGTGAATTGTAGCTTTGCCATTTTCTATTATCTCCAGGAAATAAATTCCAGAGGAATAGCCTTCTAAACTAATTGTTGATGATATTTCTAATATGGTTATTTCAGATTCTCTTGCGTAAACTAAATTGTAATTTTGATCAAAAATATTAAAAGATGAATTTTCGGCACTAGCTAGATTAAAGTCTGTTACTTTCCCGTTTCCGGTTGCTATTGTCAGAATGTAATCACGTGGGCCTTCATCAGCATAAGTATAAATTGATGATAGTAGTAAGTCACCAATTAAGACTGTTTTGCTAAATTTTGTCATTATTTAAATGTTTGATTATCAGTTATGAACGAGAGTGCAAAATTAGAAAAGATTTTTAATTTTTCGCAAAAAATGATGTTTTTTATCGGGGTAAATTGCTGAATTGTAAATATTTATGTGTTTATATTAAAATATATGCAGATACTTCAAGTATATTTGTTTTTTTATATTGTTTATGTAAAAAAATACTGTTAAAAATAGAAACAAAAAAAATATTAATTTCATTGCTTTTTAGTTGAATTGCAATCAGATTTGTTTTTAAATGTAAAATATCGATCAAAAACGATCTGGAACTATAGACAAGAGAAGTTTGTCGCTTGAGTATTTAACCGTATAAGTTTCTTTATATTTAATAATGGATATAGTGATTATAACTTGTTTAGATAAAATAAAAGTTTAATTTTACTTTTTATATATTGCCTTCTCGCTTGTCGTTACAAAATAATCCTTCCTAATTATTTTGACAGGTTGTAAGTCTAAGAAGGTATTTTTTTTTGAAAACTCATTTTCATTTACATAAACACATAATTTCATGTATCAATTTGTAAAATATACTTTGATGCTTTTGTTAGTATCATTAAGTTTAATTTCCTGTAAACAAAAACAGGGAAATAAAATTAAAGTTGGATTTTCTCAAGCTATGACTACTGATGATTGGCGCAAACAGATGAACAGCTCCATAAAAATTGAAGCTTCATTGCGTCCGGAAGTAGATCTAAAGATTAGCGATGCCAATAATAATGTAGAGAAACAAATCGAGGATATAGAAAGGTTCATTTCTAATAAAGTAGATGTTATTATTGTATCTCCAATTCAATCTAAACCTTTAACTGCCGTTGTAGAGAAATCTATTAGAGCCGGAATTCCGGTTTTGGTAGTAGATAGAAAAATTGAAGGAGAAAAATATACTGCTTATCTGGGAGCAGATAATATTGAAATTGGAAGAATTGCTGGCAGATATATCGTTTCACATAGTAAAGGTTCCGGTAAAATTATTGAAATTACCGGAGCAAATGGTTCATCTCCTGCATATGAGCGAAGTCTTGGTTTTGAACAGATTATCAATGAAAATAAGCGTTTCAAAGTCGAGAATATTATTCATGGCAATTGGGAAGGAGAATCTGTAAAAGAACCTTTGAAAGCAATCCTTTTGCAAAATCCTGATGCTGAATACATTTTTGCTCATAACGACCGAATGGCTTTAAGTGCCTGGGAAACGGCTAAAACTCTGGGATTAGAAAAGAAAATTAAATTTATTGGAGTTGATGGCTTAAATACCGTGAATGGTGGAATTGAATTGGTGAAAAGTGGCGTTCTTGACGGAACTATTTTATATCCAACAGGCGGAAACGAAGCTTTGAAATTGGCTTTGAAAATGTACAATAAAGAGGCAATTGCTAAAAATAACATTCTAAATACCATTGTAATAGATAAGAATAATGCTGAGATTATCGAAAATCAAATGGATAAAGTCGATCAGCAACAAACCGTTATTGAGTCACAGCAAGGAGCTATAAAAGTGCAGGAAAGAGAATATGCCTCACAGAATAATCTGGTTCGATTATTGAGTTTTTTCTTAGTGATTATTCTGAGTTTGACTATTTACAGTATTTATTCGACTATTTCTATTTCAAGAAAGAAAAAACAGCTCGAAAGTATTAATCAAACGGTAATTGATCAGAATAATGAAATTCAGGAAATGGCAAAAATGGCTCAAAGAAGTAATGAAGCCAAATTGAATTTCTTTACCGGACTTTCGCACGAATTTAAAACACCCATAACTTTGATTATGAGTTATGTAGAATCATTAATTGAAAATGAAAAAATTAAAGGAACTGCGCTTATAGATGAGGTAAAATTAATTCATAAAAACTCGAACAGATTACTCCGATTAATAAATCAGTTGCTGGACTTTAGAAAAATTGAAGAACAAAAATTCACATTAAGAGCTTCAAATACTAAACTCTATGATTTTACAAACGAAGTAATGACCAATTTTAAAGGTGAAGCTTCCCGTAGAAATATTGATTTTCAGCTAATTTGCAAAAATAAAAGCCTGGAATTATTTATTGATAGAGGATTGATGGATAAAGTTTATTTTAATTTGCTTTCTAATGCCTTCAAGTTTACGCCTGATAATGGAAAAATTACCATTTCGATTGTCGAAAATCAGGACAATACCGTTAAAATTAGTTTTAAAGATTCCGGAATTGGAATTCCAGAAAATGAACTTTCAAATGTTTTCAATCCTTTTTTCAGAGCTTCAAACAATAATAAAAACAGTTCGGGAATTGGGCTTCATTTATCTAAAGAATTCGTGCTTTTGCATCAGGGGACAATCGAATTAAAATCGAAACAAGGAAGTGAATTTGTGATTACTTTATTAAAAGGAAACAGTCATTTACAGCCTTCTGAAATGATTAATAAAGCGGAGAATTTAAATATAGCGGCAAATTTAATCACGGATAATTTAGATATAGAATCAGATTTAAATGAAGTAAATGTAATTTCTGATACTGAAAAACATACTCTTTTGGTTATAGAAGATAATATAGATTTGGTTACCTTTTTAAAAAACAAATTATCAAACGAATATGTCGTTTATACTTCTGACGGAAGCGATGCTATTGAAAAAGCAATGGAGATTATTCCTGATATTATCATTTGCGATATTAATTTGGTAGATAAAGACGGTTATGAAATTAGTAAAGAACTGAAAAAAGACTTACGCTCTTCGCATATTCCAATTATTATTCTGACAGCGCAAAGCAATAAAGAATCCGTCCTGAAAGGATTGCAAAGCGGAGTAGATCAATATCTTACAAAACCTTTTAGTTTGTCTATTTTGAAACAATCCATTTCTAGTTTACTTTTCAACAGAGAAAAGCTTCGTTATTATTATACCAATAATATTTATCGTGTCGAACCGGAATCTAAATTTGGCAACCAGGAACAATCATTTATTACCAAAATGAATGAGATTATTAAGAAAAATGTCGAAAACCCTAAGTTTTCTGTTGAAGATCTAGCCGATAAATTAGGCGTTTCAAGAGTTCAGTTGTATCGAAAGGTAAAAGCAATCATTGGAATTAACATTAGCGATCACATCAATAATGTAAAATTAGAGAAAGCAGCAGAGCTTTTGAAGTCAAATGAGATGAATATTTCTGAAATTGCTTACTCACTTGGATTCTCTTCTCCAAATTATTTTTCTACAGCTTTTAAGAATAAATTTGGAATTTCACCAAAGGAATACAAATCATCAAATTAGAATTGGTATAAAATTGATGCAAATTAAGTATCAATTTTATACTTCATGTAACAAAATCGAAACTACAAGGTTTTCGTAAATAAGTTTTAAATCTTGTAAAGCCTTGTAAATTAAGTATTTGTTGTTTAGGTATCAAACTATCAATAATTATAGAATTAAATTGTAACATCATTAAAAATAAGTTGTTTTTTTTGCGGATATCTTAGCAACAAGTTTTTAATACATCTACAATGAATAAGATATTGATTTGGTCTGTTACTGCTGCACTGGCAGGTTTTCTATTCGGTTTTGATACCGTAGTTATTTCTGGAGCTGATAAACAATTGCAGCTTCTTTGGCATTCTTCTGATGCTTTTCATGGATCCGTTGTTATGGCAATGGCACTTTGGGGAACTGTTGTAGGTGCTATTTTTGGAGGAATCCCAACCAATAAAATAGGTCGTAAAAAGACTTTATTCTGGATTGGAATTTTATATTTCATTTCAGCTATTGGTGCCGCTTTTGCAAATGACCCTTATATTTTTGCTGCTTTTAGATTTATTGGTGGTTTAGGTGTTGGAGCTTCAACAATCGCTGCTCCCGCTTATGTTTCAGAAATTGCTCCTGCAGACAAACGTGGCCGACTTGTAGCTTTGTACCAGTTTAATATTGTATTGGGAATTTTAATTGCTTTTATATCGAATTACTTTTTAAAAGATATTGGCGAAAATGCGTGGCGCTGGATGGTAGGAGTACAGGCAATTCCATCGTTTATTTATATTCTGTTTATATTGACAATTCCTGAAAGCCCAAGATGGTTATTGTCTAAGAATCGTGATGAAGAAGCGCGTAAAGTATTGTTCAAGATAGATCCAACTGCAGATCTTAAAGATATTATGGATGATTCCAGAGAAAATGGTGTTACTAAACATGAAAATATCTTCATGAAAAAATATCGTTTCCCTTTAATTCTGGCATTTTTAATTGCATTTTTCAATCAGTTTTCAGGAATCAATGCCTTTTTATATTACGCACCAAGAATTTTTGAAGAAGCTGGCTTAGGACAAAATACAGCTTTATTGAGCAGTATCGGAATCGGAATTACAAATCTTATATTTACTTTAATCGGAGTGGCATTAATTGACAAATTAGGAAGAAAGTTGTTAATGTACATTGGTTCAGTCGGATATATTATTTCTCTGGGATTAGTTTCTGCTTCTTTTTATTACAATTGGGGAGGATTATCGGTTCCTGTTTTCCTTTTCTTATTTATCGCTTCACATGCGATTGGTCAGGGAGCAGTTATTTGGGTTTTCATCTCAGAGATTTTCCCAAATCATATTCGTGCTTCCGGACAAGCCTTTGGAAGTTCAGTACATTGGGTTTTGGCAGCCATAATTCCATCTTTAATTCCAATGTTATTCTCAGAAATTGGACCAGATGTCGTATTCTTAATTTTTACATTGATGATGGTATTGCAATTGCTGTTTGTAGCTTTTATGATGCCGGAAACTAAAGGAATTTCTTTAGAAGTATTGAGTGAAAATCTAACCAAAAAAAATATCAAAAAAAATGAAATCAAAGAAACATCTACCGCTGGCATTTTATAGTGCTTTAATTATATCAATCGGAGGTTGTAAACCATATTCGGCTGTTGCACAAACAACTGTGGTTTCATCATCGGTTGCTGCTGAAGAACAAATGTATCGTCCTAATTTTCACTTTACACCAAAAAAAGGCTGGATGAATGACCCGAACGGGATGTTTTATGCAGACGGAAAATATCATTTATTCTATCAGCATTATCCTAATGGAAATAAATGGGGACCAATGCATTGGGGACATGCAGTAAGCAAAGATTTAATTAAATGGGAAGAGTTGCCAATTGCGATTTATCCGGATAAGGATAAATATATTTTCTCAGGAAGCGCTGTTGTAGATCTAAACAATACATCTGGTTTAGGTATTGGAGGAAAAGCTCCAATTGTAGCGATTTATACGCTGCATGATATGATAAAAGAAAAAGAAAACAAAATTGACGTTGAGCAGCAGGATATTGCGTATTCGAATGATAATGGTATTACATGGCAGAAATTTGAGGAAGGAAATCCTGTCGTGAAAAACCCTGGAATTCGTGATTTTCGCGATCCAAAAGTTACTTGGGATCAAACGCATAACCAATGGATAATGGTTTTGGCTGCACAAGATCGTTCTCATTTTTATAAATCTAAAGATCTTAAAAACTGGGAGTATTTATCTGATTTTGGAAAAAATATTGGAGCTCACGGAGGTGTTTGGGAATGTCCTGATTTCTTTGAGATAAAAGTTCAGGGAAGCAATGAGACCAAATGGGTTTTAATTCAGAGTTTAAATCCGGGTGGAGCAAATGGAGGTTCAGGAACACAGTATTTTATTGGAGATTTTGATGGAACGAAATTCACCTTAGACTCAAATTTTGCCAACAGAGTTGGGAAAGAAAAAGCTGTTTGGATAGATTATGGAAAAGACAATTATGCTGGTGTAACCTGGAATAATGTTCCAAATGCTGATGGACGACGATTGTTTATTGGCTGGATGTCTAATTGGGATTATGCACAAGATGTACCAACAAATGCATGGAGAAGTGCTACGACAATTGCTCGCGAAATTCAGTTAATCAAAAAAGGAAATGACTATAGTTTAGTTAGTAATCCGGTAAAAGAAATCAATAAATATGTTTCTAAAGCAATCAAAGCTAAAAACTTAAAAAGAAAAGGTAAACTATCGATTGCGGAAGCTGGAAAAATTGATTTGACTCAGGCGATTATTGATTTTAATCTGAAAAACTTAAAACAGGATACTTACACTTTTACACTTTCAAATGATAAAGGTGAGTCTTTGGCTTTTGGAATAAATAATTCAGAACATTATTTATTTGTGGATCGTTCGAAATCCGGAAAAAATGATTTCTCTGAAAAATTTGCTTCCACAATCACCGAAGCGTCTTTAGATGGAAATCAAAAAGAAGGTGTTTTTAAAATCATTTTAGACAAAACATCTATTGAAATATTTTACAATAATGGCGAAAAAGTTATAACAGAAATCTTTTTCTCAAGCCAGCCCTTTACATCTCTTTCCGTTTCTTCAAACCAAGGAATAGAATTGAGTAATCTCGTAATTAACCAATTAAATATAAACTAGACTAACAACCAAAACCACTAACTATGAAAAGTAAGATTATTTATTTTCTTTTTTTCTTCTTTCCAATGCTGATTATGACAGCGCAGGAAAGCGGAATAAAAGGAACGGTAATTTCGTCAGACGACGGAATGCCGCTTCCGGGAGCAACAGTGCTTATTTCCGGAACGAATACCAGTACGGTAACAGATTTTGATGGAAATTTTTCTTTCCAGAACGTAAATTCAGACGCGGTAATTGTTGTTTCTTTTATTGGATATGCATCACAATCCATTTCAGTTAAAGGACAAAAAACATTAAGTGTAACTTTAAAAGTAGATAATAATCAGCTAAATGAAGTTGTTGTAACAGGATATTCAAAACAAAAGAAAACGGATATCACGGGAGCAGTTGCGGTAGTAAACATGAAGGAAGTCATGAAACAACCGGAACCAAATCCTATTAAAGCGCTTCAGGGAAGAGTTGCCGGAGTGAAAATTTCGTCTGACGGATCTCCCAGCGGAGGAAACACAAAAGTTGTGATTCGCGGAGTAGGAACTTTAAACAACACAGATCCTCTTTATGTTATTGACGGAATGCCAACTAAATCAGGAATGCACGAATTAAACCCAAATGATATTGAAACAATTCAGGTTTTAAAAGATGCTTCTTCGGCTAGTATTTATGGTTCGCGCGCCTCAAATGGTGTAATTATCATTACGACCAAAAAAGGAAAAGAAGGTAAAATGAGAATTAATTTTAGCACTTATACCTCAATATCAGATTATTCAAGAAAACAAGAAGTGCTAAATGCCAATCAATTTGGTCAGGCTTTATGGCAGGCAAATATTAATGACGGATTAAATCCAAACAATAATAATCTGCGCTATCAATTTGATTGGTCAGTAAATAATAATAAACCACAATTAAATAAAGTTTTGGTTCCTGAATATTTAGATGCTAATCAAACATTGAAAGCTTCAAATACTGATTGGTACGATGCAATTTCGCAAACAGGAGTAGCAAATTCTTATGATTTATCGCTTTCTAATGCATCAGACAAAGGAAGTTATGTTTTTTCTTTGGGCTATTATGGAAATGAAGGTGTTGTAAAAACGACTGATTTTGAAAGAATTTCGGCTCGTATGAATGGTTCTTATAAATACTTTGACGGAAAATTGGTTATTGGTGAAAACTTTAGTTTCAACCGTACTAATGAAATTACAGATCCGGGTGTTTTAGATCCGGCGCTTCGTGCTTTGCCAATAATTCCGGTGCATACTGTTGACGGAAAAGGCTGGGGCGGACCTGTTGGCGGAATGAATGACAGACAAAATCCTGTTCGTCTTTTAGAATACAATAAAGACAATAAATACGATTATTTACGTCTTTTTGGAAATATGTATGCCGATTGGGAAGTCATCAAAAACCTTCATATCAAAAGTAGTTTTGGTATTGATTATGGGTTTTATAAAAAACGAACATTACAAAGAAGTTATAAGTCAGGTTATTTGCAAAACGATCAGACATCTGTTACCATTGATCAATCTGTAAGTGATAAATGGACGTGGACAAATACAGCTATTTATAGTTTGAATTTCGGGAAAAGTAATTTGAATTTGATGGCTGGAACAGAGATGTACAAAGATATTTATGACACGACAACTTTGCGTAAAAATGACTTTTTGATCGAAACACCGGATTATATGTATCCGGATGCAGGAACCGGAGAATCGTTTACAAGCGGAACTTCAACAACATATTCATTACTTTCTTATTTTGGAAAAGCTGATTATGAGTTTGGCAATCGATATTTACTTTCGGCTACAATTCGTCGTGATGGATCTTCTCGTTTTGGTAAAAACAATCAATTCGGAACTTTTCCGGCGGTTTCGGCAGGATGGAGAATTAGCAATGAAAATTTCATTAAAAATAATGCGCCTGTTTTCTCTGATTTAAAATTAAGAGCAGGATGGGGACAAACCGGAAATCAGGAAATCAGCAATACTGCCGTTTATAGTTTGTACCTGGCAAGTTATGCAGGCGGAAGCCCAACTTGGGCAACTTCTTATGGGACCGCATATGATATTGCAGGAAACGGAAACGGTTTACTTCCGTCTGGTTTCATCGCAACGCAATCTGGAAACGATGATTTAAAATGGGAAACTACCACACAAACTAATATTGGTTTGGATTTTGGATTGTTCAAACAAAAATTAAGCGGTTCTGTAGATTATTACATCAAAAAAACAGATGATATTTTGGTATTGCCTCCTTATTTAGGCGTAATTGGCGAAGGAGGAAATCGTTGGGTAAACGGTGCTTCAATGCAAAATGAAGGATGGGAATTTACTTTGGGTTATCATGACGAAACTTCTTTTGGATTAAAATATGATATTTCTGCTAATGTTTCATCAAACAAAAATAAGATTACAAAATTGCCGGATGAAGTAAAGAATAATTATGGTGGAGACGGATTAAACGATAATATTTTAGGTCGTCCAATTAATTCCATGTATGGTTATGTTACAGATGGATTATTTAAAAGTCAGAACGAAGTAGACAACTCGGCTATTCAGGAAGGGAAAGGCCTTGGAAGAATTCGTTACAAAGATTTAAATGGAGACGGAAGCATTACAGATAAAGATCGTACTTGGATAGGAAATCCAAATCCGGGTTTACTTTATGGAATTAATTTAGGATTAGGGTATAAAAACTGGGATTTTACAACTTTCTGGGAAGGAGCAAGTAATGTTGATGTCATAAATAATACCAAATACCAAACTGATTTCTGGAGTGTTGACGATGTTGGTTCTAACAAAGGAACACGTTTGCTTAATGCGTGGTCTTTAGACAATCCAAATTTAACTATTCCGGCTCTAACCACAGTAGATAGAAATGCAGAGTCTAGATTTTCAACTTATTATGTAGAAAACGGAAGTTATTTAAAACTTAGAGTTTTGCAATTTGGATACAGTTTACCAAAAGATTTATTGAAAAGAATAAATTTCGACAGCTTTAGATTTTACATCAGCGGACAAAATTTATTGATCATAGATGCTAAAAGTTTTACTGGTGTAGATCCTGAAAATGCAGGATTTGGATATCCACAGCCAACCACTTTTACGGCTGGACTTAATTTTACATTATAATAAAAGTTTAAATCTAAAGACATGAAATCGCCATGATTCGCAATTGTAAATTATAATGAAGAATGGCGATTCCATATTCCAATAAAAAACAAATATTATCTACATATGAAAAAGATACTATATATAACAGCCTTTTTAGTACTTGGAACTGTTGTTTCCTGTTCTGATTTTCTGGAAAATAATCCTCGCGGCGTTTTATCTGAAGAAGATATTGTAACACCACAATCAATAGAAGGATTTATGAATGCTGCCTACGCACAATTAGGCAATGATCATTATGATTCGCCATACAGTTTATGGCCATTTGGAAATGTACGTTCTGATGATGCGTACAAAGGCGGAAGCGGAACTAATGATATTCAGGATTTTCACTTTTTTGAAGTTTCGAATAATATCAGACCTGATTTTGGAGAATTAGATTCTTTTTGGTACATCAGTTATGTTGGAGTTTCAAGAGCCAATAAAGCTTTGAAAGCATTAGAAAAAATTTCAGAAGCAGACTATCCGTTGAAAAAAACTCGTATAGCCGAAATGCGCTTTTTAAGAGGACATTTTTATTTTATGCTGAAAATTATGTTTAGAAATGTTCCTTATATCACCGAGGATATTCCGGTTGAGGATTATAAAACCATTTCGAACAAAGCATTATCAAACGAACAGCTTTGGGATAAAATAGCAGAAGATTTTCAGGCTGCAGCCGATAATTTACCAGAAATACAACCGCAAGTAGGACGCGCAACTCAAAAAGCAGCTTATGCATATCTGGCAAAAACTCGTTTGTATCAGGCTTATACGCAAGATGAAACATTTACCGTTACAGGAATCAATCAGCAACATTTGCAACAAGTAATTGCAGCGACAGATAAAGTAATTGGAAAAGCAACTTTGGAACCTGATTTTGCAAATAACTTTTTACCTGGAAATTATGAGAATGGTCCGGAATCTATTTTTTCAATTCAGTTTTCAGACAATGATGGAACTTTATACGGAAGATTGAATTTCTCAGATGTGTTATCTACGCCTCAAGGTTTAGGATGTTGTGATTTTCATAAACCAAGTCAAAACTTAGTAAATGCTTTTAAAACCGGAACCAACGGTTTACCTGAATTTGATACGTATAACGATCAGGATTTTGATTATAAAAACATAGATGCAAACACAGTTGATCCTAGATTATACCATACTGTTGCAATGCCGGGACTTCCGTATAAATATGATCCTGAATTTTTGTACGTAGAAGCTTGGGTAAGATCTCCTGGAACTTATGGCTATTTTGCTTCATTAAAAGAAAACGTTGCGCCTACTTGTAGTTGCGTAGTTAATATTGATCCATTTTATGGAAACTCAAAAAACAGAATTCAAATTCGTTATGCTGATGTGATTCTAATGCGTGCCGAAGCCTTAATTGAATTAGGAAGACAAGCCGAAGCATTGCCATTAATCAATCAAATCAGGGAAAGAGCCGCTCAAAGTACAGGGAGACTTCCGTATGTAAACAATTTCAAAATTAATACTTATGTAGATGGAAGCAATTGCAACTGGACACAGGATTTTGCCCGTAAAGCTTTGCGTTGGGAACGTCGTTTGGAATTGGCTATGGAAGGAAGCCGCTTTTTTGACCTTGTTCGTTGGGGAGTTACAGACGAAGTGATGAATCAGTTTTATACCGAAGAAAAAACGAAACGTACCTATTATCAAGATGCCTTTTTTGATAAAAATAAAGAAGAGTATTGTCCGATTCCGTTGAAACAAATTAATTTCAGTCAGGGATTATACAAGCAAAATCCAGGTTATTAATCTTTAAAAATCATTAATATGAGAAACCATATAAATAAATATTGGACAAAAATGTCTGTAGTATTGGCAATGATTTTTATAATTACGGCCTGCGAGAATAGTTTTGAAAATGGAGGTTTTGAGGTCAATTCACCTTCAAATGTTACTTCTTTTAAAATAAAAGGAGTTTCAGGACAAATCGATCAAAAAACCGGAGCAATTAATATCACAATGCCTTATGGCTCAGATATTACAGCAGTAACACCTGAAATTGTTTTGCAAGCCGGAGCAACATCAAATCTTGATCTGACAAAACCAATCAACTTTACAAGTCCTGTAAAATTCAGAGTAGTAAACGGTAATTTATATAAAGACTATACCGTAACAACAGTAGTTTTGAGTCCAATAAAAAGTTTTACCATTAATGGAGTTGCAGCAACAGTCAATGATATAAGTAAAACTATTACAATGACTTTACCTGAAGGTACAAATCTAACAGCATTAAAACCAGTTATAGAGTTGACAGAAGGAGTTTCTATTTCACCGGCTTCAGACGCAACGATTGATTTTAGTAATGCAGTAACTTTTGTATTAACAGCTAACGGAAAAAGCATGAATTATACCGCCAATATTGGAGTTCCGGTAACAGGATTAGTAGTAGCATTTTTAGGAACCGCTGCAACAAGAGCCGAAATCACAAACATGGATGAAATTACAGCCGCTGATTGGTTCTTTTCGACTTTTAGCGGAGCTAAATATATTTCATTTGACAGTATTCAAAACGGAGCTGATTTAAGTGATGTTGATGTAATCTGGTGGCATTTTGATTCAGCAGCAAATTTACCTGCAATTGCTTACAAACCTGCCGTTACAACCGCTTTAAAGAATTTTAGAGCAAACGGAGGAAATTTACTTTTAACATCTTTTGCTTCTCAATATGTTGATGCTTTAGGAATTGTTCCTTCAGGAAAAGGACCAAATAATGTTTTTGGAGACTTTCCTCCAAACGGATTTGTAGATGGAAACTCGTGGGGAATGTCATTTGTAGGGCATGAGAATCATCCAATTTTTGAAGGATTGACAACTTATGAAAGCGGAAAAGCCAATTTATTACAAAGTGGAACTTTCAGATTAAATCATACTGCTTGGTGGTTTGTACCAGAGTGGGGCGGATATGTTAACGGAGAAGGCTGGAGAAATCAAACCGGAGGAATCAATTTAGCAAGTGAAGCTTGGGATAATAATCTTGACGGAAGAGTTACCATTGCAGAATTCCCAAACACAGGAACTAATAAAAATGTAATCGTGATTTCTATGGGCGCATATGATTGGTATAACGAAACCAATAGTAGTGGTGTACCAAGTCAGGCTAATGAGTTTATTAATAACATTAAGCTTTTGACGCAAAATAGTATCAATTATTTGGCTAAAAATTAATCACTTTTGAAATCAATAAAATGAAATATAAAAATATAATAACGATGGCCTCCATTTTCTTTTCGTTTGTTTCCTGTAGTCAGGAAGAAAACTATATTGGAGGATCGATTTCAGGAGGTAATTCTGAAATAACCAGTGTTTTTCCGGTTCCGCCTTCACAATGGATGGGAGAATCTGACCCGTATTATAGCGCTGGTTATACAGGAGATATTATGCCTTTTTTCGATAATGGAAAATTTCATATTTATTTTCTGCACGATGCACAAAACAAGCCAGCAGGAAAAGGTTTTCATGATATACATGAATATTTAAGTACAGATCTGGCTCATTTTACCTACGAAGGGCAGATGATCCCATACGGAAAAACTACAGATCCTGATTTTGCCATTGGTACAGGATCAGTAGTAAAAGTCGGTAATCTTTATTACTTTTATTATACAGGACATAATGAAACACCTGCTTTTGTTCAGTCCAATGCAAGAGAAAGTGTTTTGTGCGCTACAAGCAGTGATTTGAAAAACTGGACTAAAATTTCTGATTTCAAAATCACAGCTCCAACAGGATATTATAACTATGATTTTAGAGATCCGCATGTGTTTTATAATGACGAGTTAAAAAAATATTCAATGTTGGTAAGTACACAAACAGAACCGGGAAGAAAAGCAGTTTTGTTACATTATACAAGTGATAATCCGGCTTTGGGAAAATGGGAAGTTCAGACACCAATTTATACAACTACTCCCGAGGATAATTATTTAATGATGGAATGTGCCGATATTTTTAAAATGGGAAATTATTGGTATTTGATTTTTTCTGAAAATTGGAGTGGTAATAAAGGAACACATTATAGAATATCTGCATCTATTAATGGACCATGGACAAAACCACAAAATGACAGGATTGACGGCGAATATTTTTACGCCGGAAAAACAGCTTCAGACGGAAATAAAAGATATGTTTTTGGATGGAACGCTAGAAAAACACCAGAGAATGATTTAGGAAATAAAGATTGGGCAGGCAATATGGTTATTCATGAGCTGATTCAAAAATCTGATGGAACTTTAGGAACACAGGCAATACAAACAGTCAAAGATCTATTTTCTAAGAAGAAAAAGACTGTTGAAGTCGATGCAGTTTCAGGAAATGCAGTGGCTAATAATGGAACTTATACCTTATCAGGTGCAGCACAAAAAGCATTAGTAACATTTAAACCAATTGGTAAAAAGGCAAAAATTAAAGCTGAGGTTTTATTATCAGATGCAAATGGAACCGCAGGATTTGTTTTTCATACTAATGATACAGGAAGTTATTATAAAATTGTGTTTGATTTAGCTCAAAGCCGTGTTATTGGATATAATTCGGCTGGGCAGGAAATGACGAGTTTGCCTTTTCAGCTTCAGACGAATGTCAAATACAATGTTGAAATCATTACCGAAGGAAGTGTGACAGTACTATATATAAATGGACAAACGGCATTGACAAATCGCATTTATGGCAGAGACAAAAATAAATGGGGATTAGTGTCAGAAGGACAAAACGCAGTATTTACAAATCTTGAGGTTACACAGCCTGAATAACAATAATATAAAATAATTTTAGAATGAATAACGGAAAGAATCTTAAGGCGGTGGCTTATGGAGAAGTACTTTGGGATGTTTTTGCTGGCGAAAAAAAAATTGGCGGAGCACCTTTAAATGTAGCGCTGCGAATGAAAACATTTGGCTGCGATACAACCATGATCAGCTGCGTAGGAAATGATGAAGATGGTAAAGCAATTAAGGAACAGGTAAAAAGTTTGGGACTTGTAACAGATACAATTGTAACTTCAGAAGATTTCGCTACAGGTCTGGTGAATGTTACTTTAAACGATCGCGGATCGGCAAGTTATGAAATCAATTATCCATCAGCATGGGATAAAATTGTGTTGAACGATTTGGCTAAAAAATCAGTACAAGAAGCAGATCTGCTAATTTATGGCAGTTTGGTTTGTCGCGATAAAGTTTCGAGAGACACTTTAAAAGAGTTGTTGAAGACAAAAGCCTATAAAGTTTTTGATGTCAATTTAAGAAAACCTCATTATACATATGAAATTCTGGAGGAATTAATGAATTCAGCAGATTTTATTAAGTTCAATGATGAGGAGTTGTTAGAAATTGCAAAAGCAATGCAATCACCATTTGAAAGCCTGGAAGAAAATATGCACTTCATTGCAGAGAAAACCAAAGTAAATGATATGTGTGTCACCAAAGGAAAACATGGAGCATTGCTAATGTGGCAGGGAAAACTTTATAATAATGGCGGTTATCCCGTTAAAGTAGTTGATACAGTTGGAGCAGGCGATTCATTTTTGGCAGCTTTAATCACATCTTTGCTTACTAATAAAGCACCACAAGAGTCAATTGATTTTGCATGCGCGATCGGAGCCTTAGTCGCTGAAGCACCAGGAGCAAATCCGGAAATTTCACCTTCTAGAATTGAGAGTTTGATGGGGAATTAAAGTAAAAACTGATTTGCAGTTAGATTTTATATTTCTAAAAAATGATAATTATTTAAAGAGCAGTTATATAAACTGCTCTTTGTTTTTATTTACTTCTATATTTTGAAGATGTACCCTACCAGAAAGATCAATTGATGAGAATTTTAATTTTCTTAAAAACTCCTTTATAGAGGCTCTGGAATCCTTATGATCTGCAATAAAAAATATCTCATCCCTATCTCTTTGTTGGATGCATGTATTGTTTGGTTTTAAATTAACCGGATTAAATAGCTTTACAACATGAGCCTCAGGAAATAAAGCAGCTGTAGTTTTATAAGTCATAGCATTAGTAATGCCTGATAAAAGCAGCTGAGGATCAAATATCAAACCGCTGGTATGAACGATTAATTTTCCTGTCATATCAGGTAAATTCTGCTTTAGCTTCTCCAAATCATCTTTTGGGATAAACAATACTATTATTTCTGTACTAACAGCTTCCTGAAGAGAACCCAGTTGAATATCTGATCCCATTCTTTCAACAACATCCCGCACAAGACTATTGCCTTTAGGATTGTACATTATAACTTCATATCCCGCGCGCGCAGATCTCACGGCTAATTCCATCGTAAGACTACTGATTCCTATAATTCCAATTTTCATAATCTTTGGGGTTTAATTATTATCACTTAATAGAACTTAAGAATGCACCTTATATATAATGGAATGCCGCTTAGTTTTGTCTTTTTTGAAATACAGTTAAATTTAGCACAATTACTTGATTTGTTATCAGGTGTTTATACTTGTTTTTTGAATCTTTTTTTGTATTTTAATTCGTTTTAAAGCTTTGCAAGTCATCATTAATAATTGGCTTAACAACAATTAAGATTTTATAGAGGTATACATATTAAGTGGAAAATCACGTTCCTTATATATAAGGAAGAATATAATCCCCCAACCCGACAGGTTTCTAAAACCTGTCGGGTTTATTTTTGGTACCTATATATAAGGAGAAAAATATACTCCAATATATAAGAGTAAGTTTCATTCCTCTGAATGAACCGAAGGTTTACAAGAAGCATTATTGGAATTTGAAGCTATTTCCCGCTCCCGAAGTCTCGGGACGTTCCAATCTTTTGCTTTTTAAAGGAAAAAGCAAAAGGATTTTCTCCCGACACTTCGGGACTATCGGGGCTAGGGCAGAGGTTTTCAAAGGAAAGACGAGGCGTAAAACAGAAAAATACGAGATAAAAGAGAAAACTTTGCGCCTTTGCGTCTTTGCGCGATTAATAAAACCAAGGAAAAATCCAGCTTTGCGATCTTTGGCAAACAAAACCAGAGAAGAAAAACTTAGCCTCTTTGCGGTAAAATGGCCCCAATTGCTCAAAAACGGTAAAATCGAAAAAAAAGATTGCCTTGTAAAAAACGCCAAACCAGTCACTTAGAAAATATATCAAAAATAAGTAAAATAAAAGCTTGCAGAAGCGAATAAAGAGTGTACTTTTGCACCCGCAACAGCGATAGACGTTCACAGAAATACTGACAAGCGATTAAGATTAAAACGAAAATTTATTTTCAAAAAAAGATTAAAAAAAGCTTGTGGGATTCGAAAAGGGATATTACATTTGCACCCCGCAAAACACGGAAAGTTCATTGAAAGATTGGTAAATAAAGAAGTTAAAAGAGACGAAAATTTTCTTAAAAAAAACTTCAAAAAACATTTGCCAGTTAGAAATAAGTTTTCTACTTTTGCACCCGCTTTGAGAGACAAGCGAAAAGAAAAAGAAATACACGTTCGTAGACATATTGAATTGACAGCCGTTTTAACAGAGATGTTAAAACAAAAGAATAAGAGTAATAGAATCGAGAGATTTGAAAAGAACCGATAGATATCATCGCAATATAATATTAAAATATACGATGAAGAGTTTGATCCTGGCTCAGGATGAACGCTAGCGGCAGGCTTAACACATGCAAGTCGAGGGGTATATTTCTTCGGAATTAGAGACCGGCGCACGGGTGCGTAACGCGTATGCAATCTACCTTTTACAGAGGGATAGCCCAGAGAAATTTGGATTAATACCTCATAGTATTATGAAATGGCATCATTTTATAATTAAAGTCACAACGGTAAAAGATGAGCATGCGTCCCATTAGCTAGTTGGTAAGGTAACGGCTTACCAAGGCTACGATGGGTAGGGGTCCTGAGAGGGAGATCCCCCACACTGGTACTGAGACACGGACCAGACTCCTACGGGAGGCAGCAGTGAGGAATATTGGACAATGGGCGCAAGCCTGATCCAGCCATGCCGCGTGCAGGATGACGGTCCTATGGATTGTAAACTGCTTTTATACGAGAAGAAACACTGCTTCGTGAAGCAGCTTGACGGTATCGTAAGAATAAGGATCGGCTAACTCCGTGCCAGCAGCCGCGGTAATACGGAGGATCCAAGCGTTATCCGGAATCATTGGGTTTAAAGGGTCCGTAGGCGGTTTAATAAGTCAGTGGTGAAAGCCCATCGCTCAACGGTGGAACGGCCATTGATACTGTTAAACTTGAATTATTAGGAAGTAACTAGAATATGTAGTGTAGCGGTGAAATGCTTAGAGATTACATGGAATACCAATTGCGAAGGCAGGTTACTACTAATGGATTGACGCTGATGGACGAAAGCGTGGGTAGCGAACAGGATTAGATACCCTGGTAGTCCACGCCGTAAACGATGGATACTAGCTGTTGGAAGCAATTTCAGTGGCTAAGCGAAAGTGATAAGTATCCCACCTGGGGAGTACGTTCGCAAGAATGAAACTCAAAGGAATTGACGGGGGCCCGCACAAGCGGTGGAGCATGTGGTTTAATTCGATGATACGCGAGGAACCTTACCAAGGCTTAAATGTAGTTTGACCGGTTTGGAAACAGATCTTTCGCAAGACAAATTACAAGGTGCTGCATGGTTGTCGTCAGCTCGTGCCGTGAGGTGTCAGGTTAAGTCCTATAACGAGCGCAACCCCTGTTGTTAGTTGCCAGCGAGTCATGTCGGGAACTCTAACAAGACTGCCAGTGCAAACTGTGAGGAAGGTGGGGATGACGTCAAATCATCACGGCCCTTACGCCTTGGGCTACACACGTGCTACAATGGCCGGTACAGAGAGCAGCCACTGGGCGACCAGGAGCGAATCTATAAAACCGGTCACAGTTCGGATCGGAGTCTGCAACTCGACTCCGTGAAGCTGGAATCGCTAGTAATCGGATATCAGCCATGATCCGGTGAATACGTTCCCGGGCCTTGTACACACCGCCCGTCAAGCCATGGAAGCTGGGGGTGCCTGAAGTCGGTGACCGCAAGGAGCTGCCTAGGGTAAAACTGGTAACTAGGGCTAAGTCGTAACAAGGTAGCCGTACCGGAAGGTGCGGCTGGAACACCTCCTTTCTAGAGCCTCAAATGTTAGTGGAAACACACGTTGAGGAAAAAAGATGTTTATTTAGAAGGTTCTGAATCACCAGATTCAATTACTCTTGCTGTTAGTTCAAATAATAAATTTTAAGTAAAACAGAGTCTCGTAGCTCAGCTGGTTAGAGTACTACACTGATAATGTAGGGGTCGGCAGTTCGAGTCTGCCCGGGACTACTTTTTAAATTGTTAATTATAAATTATGAATTGTAAATTATAAGAAGCAAATAAATTAAAAAGACTGTATGCTTAGAAAAAGGAAATTTTAGAAGTTGAAAGATTTAGGATCAAAAGTTCATAATTTTTAATTCACGATTTTTAATTTTTAATTAAAAAGGGGGATTAGCTCAGCTGGCTAGAGCGCCTGCCTTGCACGCAGGAGGTCAACGGTTCGACTCCGTTATTCTCCACTGATTTACTGTGAAGATAGTAAATAAAAGTTCATTGACATATTGAGATAAGAAAATAATAAAAAGTAGAAAGCGTTTTTTACAATTTATTGTAAAAAGCAAAAAAAAACGGTCATAATTAATTTTATGATTGGTACAATAAGCAAAATAAGGGCGTATGGGGGATGCCTAGGCTCTCAGAGGCGATGAAAGGCGTGATAAGCTGCGAAAAGCTACGGGGACGGGCACACACCGATTGATCCGTAGATACCTGAATGGGGCAACCCACTATGTTGAAGACATAGTACACCGATAGGTGGGCAAACCCGCTGAACTGAAACATCTAAGTAGGCGGAGGAGAAGAAAACAAAAGTGATTCCGTAAGTAGTGGCGAGCGAACGCGGATTAGCCCAAACCAATGATGTTACGGCATTGTTGGGGTTGTAGGACCACGACATTTTATGTACAAGGAACCGGAAGTTACTGGAAAGTGACACCATAGAGGGTGATAGTCCCGTATGGGTAACAAGTATAATAGATAGTGGGATCCTGAGTAGGGCGGGGCACGTGAAACCCTGTCTGAATTTGGCGGGACCATCCGCTAAGGCTAAATACTCCTGAGAGACCGATAGTGAACCAGTACCGTGAGGGAAAGGTGAAAAGAACCGTGAATAACGGAGTGAAATAGATCCTGAAACCATACGCTTACAAGCGGTCGGAGCCCTTTCGTGGGGTGACGGCGTGCCTTTTGCATAATGAGCCTACGAGTTAACGTTGCTGGCAAGGTTAAGTGGTTAAGCCACGGATCCGTAGCGAAAGCGAGTCTGAATAGGGCGCTTTAGTCAGTAGTGTTAGACGCGAAACCGTGTGATCTACCCATGGGCAGGTTGAAGCTGTGGTAACACACAGTGGAGGACCGAACCGGTTGACGTTGAAAAGTCTTCGGATGACCTGTGGGTAGGGGTGAAAGGCCAATCAAACTCGGAAATAGCTCGTACTCCCCGAAATGCATTTAGGTGCAGCGTTATGCATAAAGTTATATAGAGGTAGAGCTACTGATTGGATGCGGGGGCTTCACCGCCTACCAATTCCTGACAAACTCCGAATGCTATATAATGTTTCATAACAGTGAGGGCTTGGGTGCTAAGGTCCAAGTCCGAGAGGGAAAGAACCCAGACCATCAGCTAAGGTCCCCAAATATACGCTAAGTTGAAAGAACGAGGTTTGTCTGCCCAGACAGCTAGGATGTTGGCTTGGAAGCAGCCATTCATTTAAAGAGTGCGTAACAGCTCACTAGTCGAGCGGACGAGCATGGATAATAATCGGGCATAAGCGTATTACCGAAGCTATGGATTTACAGTTTACTGTAAGTGGTAGGGGAGCATTCTAACAGGGTTGAAGGTGTATCGTAAGGTATGCTGGACTGGTTAGAAAAGAAAATGTAGGCATAAGTAACGATAATGCGGGCGAGAAACCCGCACACCGAAAAACTAAGGTTTCCACAGCTATGCTAATCAGCTGTGGGTTAGTCTGGTCCTAAGGCGAACCCGAAAGGGACAGTCGATGGCTAACGGGTTAATATTCCCGTACTACTAATTACTGTGATGGGGTGACGGAGTGATGAAAGCGCCGCGAACTGACGGAATAGTTCGTTGAAGTACCTACCTATAAGATCTGCAGGCAAATCCACAGATCTTGGGGAAATACGATAGTACTCGGAGTCTTCGGACAAAGAGATAGTGCGCCTAAGGGCTTCCAAGAAAAACCTCTAAACTTCAGGTAATTAGTACCAGTACCGTAAACCGACACAGGTAGTTGAGGAGAGAATCCTAAGGTGCTCGAGAGATTCATGGCTAAGGAATTAGGCAAAATAGACCTGTAACTTCGGGAGAAAGGTCGCCAGCGCAAGCTGGCCGCAGTGAAGAGGTCCAGGCGACTGTTTATCAAAAACACAGGGCTCTGCAAAATCGTAAGATGAAGTATAGGGCCTGACACCTGCCCGGTGCTGGAAGGTTAAGAGGAGATGTTATCTTCGGAGAAGCATTGAATTGAAGCCCCAGTAAACGGCGGCCGTAACTATAACGGTCCTAAGGTAGCGAAATTCCTTGTCGGGTAAGTTCCGACCTGCACGAATGGTGTAACGATCTGGACACTGTCTCAGCCATGAGCTCGGTGAAATTGTAGTAACGGTGAAGATGCCGTTTACCCGCAGTGGGACGAAAAGACCCTGTGCACCTTTACTATAGCTTAGTATTGACCTTGGATAAATGATGTGTAGGATAGGTTGGAGACTGTGAAGTGGCGTCGCCAGGCGTTGTGGAGTCATTGTTGAAATACAACCCTTTGTTTATCTGAGGCCTAACCCCATATTGTGGGGGACATTGCTTGGTGGGTAGTTTGACTGGGGTGGTCGCCTCCAAAAGAGTAACGGAGGCTTCTAAAGGTTCCCTCAGTACGCTTGGTAACCGTGCGTAGAGTGCAATGGCATAAGGGAGCTTGACTGAGAGACATACAGGTCGATCAGGTACGAAAGTAGAGCATAGTGATCCGGTGGTTCCGCATGGAAGGGCCATCGCTCAAAGGATAAAAGGTACGCCGGGGATAACAGGCTGATCTCCCCAAGAGCTCATATCGACGGGGGGGTTTGGCACCTCGATGTCGGCTCGTCACATCCTGGGGCTGGAGAAGGTCCCAAGGGTTGGGCTGTTCGCCCATTAAAGTGGCACGCGAGCTGGGTTCAGAACGTCGTGAGACAGTTCGGTCTCTATCTACTGTGGGCGTTAGAAATTTGAGTGGATCTGATTCTAGTACGAGAGGACCGAATTGGACAAACCTCTAGTGTATCTGTTGTCCCGCCAGGGGCACCGCAGAGTAGCTACGTTTGGAAGGGATAAGCGCTGAAAGCATATAAGCGCGAAACCCACCACAAGATGAGATTTCTTTTAAGGATCGTGGAAGATGACCACGTTGATAGGCTATAGATGTAAAGGCAGTAATGTCATAGTCGAGTAGTACTAATAATCCGTAAGCTTATGTACACCCTTTTCCCGCACTGCAAGGTGCGGGGAGAAACTTTCTAAATACTTTTATGTTTCTTTATCTCAGTATGTTAAGATATTCTTTAATTGATAATTAACAATTTATAATTGACAATTAACAATTAAAAAGTTGCCTAAAGCAACTAACGACCTTAAGGTGGTTATTGCGGCGGGGCTCACCTCTTCCCATCCCGAACAGAGTAGTTAAGCCCGCCTGCGCAGATGGTACTGCAGTTATGTGGGAGAGTATGTCGTCGCCTTTCTTTAGAAAACCCTATCCAATAGATAGGGTTTTTTGTTTTATAATAGTTTTCTCTTTTTTCTGTTGAAAAATGAACTTCTTTTTATCTCAGAGTGCGTTAGGGATGGGAGCGATATCCTTTTGTGATAACTTAAACTTCTTGTTTTCTACAAAAACCGCTATTACAAAAGATTTAGTGGACAGCCCGACCCGGAGGGGAACGCCATAAATAGAATTTGTATTAAAGTTGTAGTAAAAATGAACAAGGGGTATTTTGGATGAAAATAGGAATAAAAACTTTCGAATGTATAAATATGGTTATCAAGCCAGAAAAAAGCTTTGTAGATCGTATTATTTTACTTTAGAACGACTATTAGTTTTGTAGAAAAAGGGCTTAATTTACGAGTCAATTCAAGAAGATATTGGTTTCTGTTGATTTTGAATGTTTATTTTATTGAGTCCAAATTTTATTTTAGAATTTGTAGATTTTTCCATTTGTTTAAGAAATTCAGGATCAAATTCAGAATAGGCTCGTAACAGATATTTTTCATCTCTTTGTTGCATTACAAAACGAATTTTTTGAACCATTAGCCAAATTGGCTCGTAGCGTTTATGGCCTAGTAGGTATTGTATTTGCAGTATTGAGAATCTTCTCTTGGACAACGTCATTAATTCTATACAAATCATCCAGTATTTAATTGGTAAATTTGAATTTTCCATAACCGTACCGGATCGAAGACTGATTCTTTTTCCACATTTATTACATTGAAATTTTAAATCAACTTTTCTAAATGAATGTATATTATGTGAGCATTTCTTGCATATCAAACCGTTTTTTAAACGTTTATTTTTAAAATCCTCTATGCAGGTTTCTTCATTATGATATTTTTCGAAATATCCCTGTAATTCCATTATTAAAATATTTGTTTTATGGATTAAATATAAGAAACCTATATCTAAAAAAACATCATAAATTAAAAAGAGAATATTTAAGTAAATATTCTCTTTTAATTTAACAACAACAATTATAGCTTATTCACTATTTCTTTTTTGTATTTATTAAGTATAGATTTTGTCAAACCAAGATTTGCTTTAGTAGAATCAACAGCTAAGTAAATGAAATATTCTCCATTATCAGAAACGTCAATAATATGAATTTGAGAAGTAAGGGTAATCATGATACTGTCAATAACCTGATCTTTTAGATGCAAGGCTCTTATTGCGTTCATTTTTGCTTTTACAACCTCAAGATTATATGCAGAAGCTAATTCAGGATCAAATCCAGCTACAGTAGATTGTGAATAATATGACATTCCACTTTTAATTTCTGTTACTGCAACCGCAATAAAACCATCTACATTTTTTTTGAGATCCTCTCCGAATTGTTTTAAAAAATCAGACATAATTCTTAGTTTAATTTAAAATTTTTATAAATCCTTTTTTTCTTCATAGTAAAATTATAGATCTAAATTTGTTTAATTATCCGCTATGCATACCTAAAATTATTTTTTATTTCGATAATTATCAATATTTAGAGACTGGTAATTTGTTTGAAAATAATTGGAGATATATAAACTTAGCGTGAGGTTCTAGTTGAAATGTTATTTAAATGAAAAAAACCTGCAGATCAAAAGATTTGCAGGTTTTATAAAGCTTTGTACTATAGCTTTGTTATGAAATAAAAAAACTTCATTATTGGTTTAACTTGTTTGAAATGAATAGTATATTTTTTTAAGTAAAATTGACTACAGTATAAATTAGATTGGTCTTTTGTAGACTGTTACGTCATCTACCCACATCATTACTGTTGAAAACAAATTAATCTTATTAGGGTCAATGAAATTAGAATCTTTTGATCCAACATTCAGATTGAATATAATCGAGTGTGGTCCAAAATTATTTAAGTTAAGATTGCCTACACTACCATTAGTATATGTTGCAACTGTTACATTATCAACCATTATAGTAAGTGTTACTACATTGTTTTTCATTTTCCAATAAGACTCATATAAATGCCATCCACTATTTCCGTTGACATCAAAATTGCCCGGATAGTTTCTTTCAGCAGAATTTCCTAATTGGTTTGCTCCGTTAGAAGTTCCATAAAAAAGATTTGAAGTAAAACGACTTGCATTTGGGGCAAAAGAATAACCTTCCATGATATCAATTTCTCCTTTGGTTGGCCAGCCATTTTGCTGCACAGACCAGAAAGCAGGCCACGCACCATAAGTATCCTTGAAAGACTTATAAGTTCCGCCATCCATCGCTACTAATTTAATATTGGCAGAAAGCATATACTCTGTATTGTTTTCAGGCTTATATTGATAATTAGAAGAAATGAACCCGGATTGGTATTTGTACGTGCTCAATTTGGTAGTCTTAATTTCCAAACATTGTTTTCCGTCTCTCCATTGTGTTGTTGGCACTGAACTGGCATAGTCACAATACCAGGAATTATAATCTGCACGTTGTTCCTTTGTCCATTGTGACAGACTTGAACCTACATCAAATGTATCTTCAAATTGTTTGACCCATGGCGCGCCGGCTACTTTGCTTGTACTGGTTTTTGTACTCGCACTTGCTGATTGGTCTTTTGCAGTTGGACTTACGTCTTCTGCACAGGATGCAAATCCTAAACTTAATACACATGTCACTGTTAATGCTAGCAAATTTAATTTTTTCATAATTTAATTTTTTGGTTTATTAATAGTTGAAGTAAAGTATTATAGTTTTAAAAAATTAATCTAAACCTTCAAGAAAGCCAGTATGAGAGGTTTTAATTGCAAAATTTGAATCGTACAATAAAGGCCAGTCATTTCCTGGGTGGTTAAGTTCCGTACTAAACGGAATCCAGGATTCGTTATCTTTCATTCCCCAAACGGTTAAGGCATACTTATTTGCGGCTGGAAGTCCATTATAGAGTTTTACAATTTCTTTGTATTTTTCTTTTTGAGCCAGTCTTCTTTCATTTGTAAAAGTTGAAATATCATTTGACTGATTTACTTGTATATCCAATTCCGAAACATGAATTTTAAGACCTTTTGCTACAGCTTTGTTAAGGTCAGTTTCGATTTGAGCTTTTGTTGGATTTAAATAATTATTGTGCATTTGAAAACCAATACCATCGATAAGATTACTTGCTTTTAAATCATCTACAATGCTAAAAACTTTGTCTTGTTTTGCAATATTTGTTGACGTTGCATAATCATTATAAAATAATAACAAAGAGTTGTCGCTAGCTGCAATTGCTGCATTTCGTGCCCATTGAAAACAATCTTTTACGTAGTTAGTGCCCATTCGCTGCAGAAAAATAGTATTTCTCATAGAAGTGCCATTATCATCTACAGCTTCGTTAACTACATCCCATGATTTTACTTTTCCTGCATAATGCGTAACCACATCTGTAATGTATTTTTTTACTTCTGCAGCAAATTCAGCATCAGTTCCAGAAAAATCTTTTAACCATTGTGGCACTGAATTGTGCCATACCAAAGCATGACCGTGAACATTGATTCCGTTAGTATTTCCGTAAGCGACAATTTTATCAGCCACAGTCCAGTTGTAAACACCACTTGCGGTAGAAATTTGATCCATTTTCATTTCGTATTCAGCAGAAATACTACTAAATTCATTTTTCAAAATAACATCATAAGGACTTCCGGTAGTTAATTGTGAAGCTTTTATTGCCATACCTACAAAGAACGGATGTGCCAATTTATTTGCTTTTACTTTTAAGAATGTAGGATCTTCAGGAATGTTGCTCGAACCTGTAGTGACAATGCTAATAACATTTGAATAACCCGAAGTTTCTGTCTCATTTTTTGCTCTAACTCGGTAATAATATTGTGTACCTCCAGTTAAACCTACGACAACTTCGTTTAAATCAGTAACTTCTTTTGCATTGTAATTTGGGACAAAAGTGGAGAAATTCTCGTTGGTCGAAACATCCAGAAGATAGCTTTTTGCGTGGGAAACGTACATCCATTTTGCTCTAAAACCTGCATCGTTTACGTCTTTTGGTGCGTTTGCAACAGGCACTTCTAAAGTATTAGCCGCTATATTATCTTCTTTTGAACAAGAATTCAAAAAAAAGAAAATACCAGTCAGCATTAGTAAAAATTTAATTTTCATACTGTTTTTTATTATAGAATATCCTTTTGTAATTGTGAATATTCTTATTTATAGATTCTGTTTTTTTAGTTATAAAAGAGGTTGCTTTTTGATTACAACCTCTTTTTAAAGTTTAAAGATTAAAACACAAAACCGTTAATTATTGGTAGCGAATTTTAATATTATCGTATTTTATTGCACTCGGATTTGGGGAATCTCCCTGAGCAACTCCGACCTTGATTTCATTAATTTTAGAAGGATCTAATGTTGCAGCTGTATTTGAACCAAAACCGTAATTATCTTTGAAATCACTTAATAATATTGTCTTTGTAGTCCAGTTTACATCGGTTACTTTAAAATTATAACCGTAGTTCACACCATCAATAGTATTTAATTGAATAGCAAATTGTGCACCCACAACATTTGCACTTACATCAATATCTATAAATGTTTTTGAAGCATCATTATTAGACGCGTTTAAGAAACTGGCTCCACCGCCGGCGCTGCTTCCGTTGTAACCATTTGCAGTAGAACCTGCCCATACTAATGTTGCATAACTGCCCGATGGTCCGCCTGTAGTACTTGCGTTAAAACTATCGATATCGCCATAAGCAGTCCAATCACGTCTGCTACCGTTTCCGTCAAAATCAGACACAAGAACAACAGTTGCAAAATTGATCGTTTTCTTTGCAGAACCTCCCGGAGTAGTAACCACAAGTTCAGATCCTGAAACGGCATCTGAAGGTAAACCGATGATAATCGAAGTAGACGATTTTAGGGTATAACTCAGCGTTTTTCCTCCTAGAGTGATAGAAGAAATATTATAAAACCAAGTTCCTTCAATCTCTAACGGAAATCCCGGAGTTGCAACAGCAGGAATTGTCTTCGTAATAGTTGGAACAGGTTGTAAAATTTCGATATTTTTAGTTACAGATCCTGAAGCTGTTATAAACGTAATTGGCTGTACACCAAATCTGCTTCCTAGTTTTTCATCAAAAGGAATAGTAAAAATAAACGCTTTATCTGAATTGTAATTTGGATTGAAACTGATATCAATTTTGTTATCCAGCGTAATTTTCTTTAATCCTTTTAAACCTTCACCTTCAACTCTGACTTTATTTAATGGAAAAGCCTGATTCAATAGATCGCCGGGTTCAGCAACCATTGCATCTATATTTGTACTAGGCGCATCATCATTTTGACAAGCTGTAAAGGAAACAAATGCCAAAAGAATTATAATTCTATATGTTATTTTCTTAATCATAGTAAAAGTTAGTTAAAGTTAAAAGGAACCGGCGGCTCTAATAATGATGGATTAGTATCAATAGCAGTTTGCGGTAACGGCAATTCAAAATAGTTGCTTCCCGGAGTGATCTTAACAGAAACCAATTCGGTTCTGGCATCATCAGAATAAAAACCTACTTCCTGTTGCGAAATAATTGCCGTTGCTTCAGCCAGACCGCGACGTTTTAAATCGAAGAAATATTGTCCTTCAAGTGCAAATTCGATCCTTCTTTCGTTAAATAAATCATTTCTTGTAAGTACAGTTTTGGCTGGTAATCCCGCTCTGGCTCTTACTTCATTGAAAGAACTTAAAGCTGCTGCAGAAGTTGTAGAACCCGCTCCAGCTAAAATTGCTTCAGAATTCATAAGTAAAACATCAGAATATCTAAGTATAATTGTGTTTTGTGACGTTCTCATAAAAAACACATCGTTTCTTTCGGCAGCAGAACCTACAATATACTTTCTGAAATTAGCAGCAGTCGAAGAGTATATTTTTTTGTATCTAAAACCACCTTGATTTTTTAATAATTCAGGATAAAAGTCACCATCTGTCATGATTGTGCTCTTTTTTCTGGTATCATTCGGCTCAAAGCCACTTTGCAATGAAATAGAAGGCAGGTAAACTCCCCAACCGTCTCCACCGCCAGTTATTCCTGTACCTCCCGGAACAATATAAGCCTGATTTGTATTTTGAGTTCCCCATTCTGTAGCAATTGCTTTCCATTGCAGGGCAAACATACTTTCGGCACTATTGTTATTCTCCGGACTGCTAAATAAGTTTCCATAATCCTGAATCAAAATATATTGATTTCCGATGATTTTCTGAGTCAAAGCAGCACATTCTCCATATTCGTTTAACGTTAGATGCACTTTTGCAAGAATTCCCATTGCTGCAAATTTGGTCACATATCCTTTTTTTACAGAAGTTGCAGGCAAATTTTCGATGGCATATTCCAAATCTTGTTTTATAAATTTGTAAACATCAGCAACAAGATTTCTTTTAGGTTGTGCTGCCGTTCCCGCTTTGTTAATAATAGGCACAGCTCCAAAAGTTCTTACCAAATAAAAATAGGCATTGGCTCTCATAAATCTTGAAATCGCTATGGCATTTTTATAAGACGCTTCAGGCAATTCGCTCTTTCTTGCTTCGACTAAACTCATTAAATTATTAGATTGATCGATAACCGAAAACAAAGAGGTATATCCTTCTGTAAGTATTGGGTTTTGTGACGTTACCTGAGCATCTTTAAATTGCGCATAAGCACCATCAAATGTAAAAGCGTTGCCGGCATACATATCGCCAACAGCAATCAGGAATTTATCATTAAAAGTAAACCAAGGCTTAAAATACAAACTCTCAGCGATTCCGTCAAAAGCGGTAACTCCTTCCGGTAAATCGCCCGGTGTTAATTGATTTTCAGATGGTGCATCCAAAAAATCATCAGAACAGGAAAACAAAGACAGCAATGGTATTAACATTCCCATCATAAAAAGTTTAAAAAGTTTTTTCATGACTATTATTTTTTATTTTAATGACTATGAATCATTAAGTTAATTGTGTTTTTTATCAATTTTAGAATTCTAAATTTAAACCCATAGAAGTAGTTCTTGGCACTGGATAACGTCCCAGATCAATACCGCTAAGTGTTATATTTTGATCTAAATTTCCTAAAGCAGGATCAAAACCAGAGTATTTTGTCCATGTATATAAGTTTTGGACATTAACATACAATCTAACTTTAGATATAATAGAATTTTTGAATATTTGGCTTGGTAAATCGTAGCTCAAAGACACATTCTGAATTCTTAAATAAGAACCATCTTCAACAAATCTATTCGAGATTCGACCATTTCCATTTGGATCATTCAGCGTAATTCTTGGTTCATTTGTGTTTTCGTTTACGCCCGGTTCAAAAGCATTTATAGCCCTTGTACTCACATTTGCAAATCGATCTCCAAATCCAGGATAAATTCCATCAGTATAATGACGCGTAAAGTTGTAGATTTCGTTGCCTTCACTTCCGGTTAAAACAACAGATAAACTAAGGTTTTTATACTTAAAGTTATTCGTAAATGAATAGGTAAAATCCGGAATTGCGCTTCCTATAGCTTTTTGATCTTTAGCATCAATTTTTCCGTCGCCATTAAGATCTTTAAAACGAATATCTCCAATTCCTGTTCCTGTTTCCTGAATTGGTCCTGCGGCTAATTCTGCAGCATTTTTAAATAATCCGTCCGTAACATATCCGTAAAATTGTCCAACTGGTTGACCTTCTGTAGTTCTGGTAACGTTATACAAGTCAAATTGTACTTTTCCTAATAAAGATTTACCTGCACCTTGAAAACTGGTTAGTTCATTATCGTATTTTGAAAAGATAATTGTACTGTCCCATGTAAAATTTTCTGTTACAATATTTCTGGTATTCAAAGTAAGTTCGATTCCTTTAGTTTCAATTTCACCCGTATTCAAATAATAATTAAGTGCACTTTGATTCGACTCATCATTGATTTGTTTCGTAAGGAAATTAGAAGAATTTTTAATATAATAATCAAAGTCTAATTTTACTCTGTTATTAAGCATTCCTAATTCAAAACCAACATCAAAAGACTTAAGAGATTCCCATTTAATATTTGGATTACCCAAGTTGTCAATTGTTGGAGATACGCCACCAAATGGAGAAGCCGTCAAGGAAAGAATCGTTTGGTATCTGTTTGCCGGAATATTTTGATTTCCAACCGAACCGTAACCAGCTCTAAATTTCAAATAATTTACTGTAGAAGATAAAGGCTCAAAAAACTTTTCGTTACTAACAGTCCAACCCACAGCAAATGAAGGGAAATAACCCCATTTATTATTAGGTCCAAAGTTTGAAGAGGCATCTGCTCTTAAAGACGCCGAAAAAGAATAACGATCAGAAAAGCTATAATTTAATCTCGAAATATAAGAAGTCATAGACCATCTTCCAGAACCATTTCCGTTAACTGCAGTATCAATATCACCAATGTTTAGGTTAGTAAAATCTCTGCTTAAGAATTCACCCGATCTGTAACCGCTCAAATATTCGTATTGACTTTCTTGCGCTTCCTGACCAAGTAAAAAGGTAAAATTGTGTTTCTCATTGAAAGTTTTATTATAAGTCAAATAATTTTTTAAACTCCAATAAAAGCTTTGATCTTGTTGTTTGAATGATTTATTTAAAAGCTCAGACACATTTCCTAAAGTATATTTAGGCGCAAAAGAGCTGCTTTTTGCAAAATTTAAATCATATCCTAATTCCGTTCTAAAAACCAAACCTTTGATAAGAGTGAAATCAGCAAATACATTTCCGTTGATTTTATATCGGTCCGTTTTTGCGTTATTATATTCTGATAAAGCAATTGGATTCGTCGCCTCATTTGCCGAAGAACCTAAACCACTTGTTGGACCTGCAAAAGAACCATCAGCATATCTTACAGGTAATTCTGGAGATTGTCTTAACGTATTCATTACTAAACCACCTCTGTCATCGTTTCTTACTACTTGTTGAGATGATTTACTGATCGACATATTGTTACCAATTTTCAACCATGATTTTACAGTTGAATCGATGTTTAATCGCATCGACATTCTGTTGAAATCTGAATTTAAAACAATACCTTCCTGATCAAAATAATTCAAAGACGTATAATATCTTGTTCCTTCTTTTTCACCTGAAAATGATATTTGGTGGTTGTACATAGTAGCAGTTCTAAAAAGTTCGTCCTGCCAGTTTGTTCCATTTCCTAATAAATCAGGTTTTTGATATTGATACGGAATTGGTTCACCATTCATTTTGAAAATTTTAGCCTGATATGCAGCATATTGTGGCAAGTTCAAAACATCAACTGAATTTGTCACCTGTTGAGTTCCCATATAAGTTTCATAGGAGAAAGTCGATTTTCCTTTTTTTCCTTTTTTAGTTGTAATCAAAACAACACCATTTGCACCATTTGCACCATATATTGCGGTTGATGAAGCATCTTTTAGAATATCAATAGTTTCTATATCTGAAATATTCAATCCCGACAAAGCCGAGTTCTTAGTTTGTCCGTTTCCTCCGCCTAAAGCGCTAAATGAAAATGAATCGTTGTTTTTATCCGCAAAAACCGGAGTTCCGTCAATTACATACAAAGGTTCATTTCCGTTAATAGAAGTAATTCCTCGAATTTGAACCGAAATTCCTCCTCCCGGCGTACCTGAATTTTGAGTCACATTTACCCCTGCAGCTTTACCCACAAGAGCCTGATCGATAGAAGTAAAGGGTTTGTCCTGAATTTCAGAAGCTTTGATAGAAGAAATTGCGCCATTTACATCTTTTCGTTTAGAAGTTCCGTAACCAATCACGACAACTTCATTTAATTTTTCAAGGTCATTAACCATATTGACTTTCATCACTGATTTTGTGTCAGCTGGCAATATCACATTTTTGTAACCGATATAACTAAAGATCAATGTACTTTTTGGATCTACATTGTTTAAGATAAAACCTCCGTCAAAATCGGTGGTTGTTGCATTTTTTGTTCCTTGTACTATTACACCAACACCGGGTAAGCCGAGTCCTCCTGATGTTACTTTTCCTTTAACAGTTTGAGCAAAGAAAAAATTTCCCCACATTAACACTGCTAAACACAATAGTTTTTTTAATGTTCTTTTCTGCATAAAAATTGGTCGATTAAGTTAGTTTAGTTTTTATTGTAAAATATTCAATAGAAGACTCTTTTTGCACATCTAAAATTGGAATGATGAGAAGAGAAAATTTTCTTAAATATTTCTTAACGAAAGTAAAATCTAGAGGAGTCCTATTGTAGAACAGATGAAGCATATTGTGCAACAAATGATGCAAAAAAAGGTGCGAAAACGTTATTATTACTAAAAAGAGACAATTGAGACAGAAAAACAGATACTGAAGTATTGCTAGAAAAAATGCTTAAAAAGTATTGTTTGTATAAAAAAAGGAAATAATATTTTAGAAATATCAATTTTTGTTTCAAATTAGTAAGGATACTTTTTGAAAAAATTGACTTACAAAAAAAAGAGCTCCGATTTTAGTACCGAAGCTCTTTTTTTAATTTAATTGTGTATTTAATGAGGTATTTTTTAACGTTTATTCCCTTGTTCTTTTTCTTGTGTAGGCAAATATCCATATTTAATTTTATAACATTTAGTGAAATAGGAGGGAGAAGTAAAACCTACTTTATAGCTTATTTCGTTGATATTATTATTTCCTTTTTCGATCAGTTGTTTTGCTTTTTCTAAACGTACGTTTCTGATAAATTCATTAACCGAAACGCCTGTTAAAGTTTTTATCTTTCGATACAACTGACTTCTGCTAAGGAAAATTTTAGAAGACAAAAGTTCTACAGTCAATTCAGGTTCGCTAATGTTTTCGTTTATAAAATGCAGAATCTTTTGTATGAAATCATTATCAAGCGAAGTTGTTTTTTCTTTGCCATCTTTAGTGATTCCGCTGTAAAACTTCTTAAACATGATTTGTCTGCTTGTAATAAGCTGCGCTAGACTTGATTTTAAAATATCTAATTCAAATGGTTTACTCAAATACATATCAGCGCCAGAATCGATACCTTCTAATCGGTCTTTTACCATTGCTTTTGCCGAAAGCATTAATAAAGGAATGTGGCTTGTTTTTAAATCACCTTTTATGTTTTTACACAATTGTAAACCGTCCATAACGGGCATAATAACGTCTGTGATTATTAAATCCGGTAATTTCTGAACCGCAAGTTCATAACCTTTCTGACCATTTTCGGCGGCAATAACTTTATATAATTTGCTTAATTCGTGTTTAAGATAATTTCTTAATTCAGGATTATCTTCAACAATTAAAACAGTATATGGTTTTGCAGTTTCAACAACATCAATTTCAACAGTTTGATCCGTTTCATCATCATCGTCAGAAGAATGATTAACCGTTTCAGACAGAAATTTGTTTTTAGCTTTTTCAGTTTTAAAAACCTCGTCGATTATCTCACTTTTCTTATACAAAGATTTACCTAAAGGAAAAGTTACCGTAAATTTTGTGCCTTCTCCAACCTGACTTTCAACATCAATTCTTCCCTTATGAAGCTCAACAAATTCTTTTACAACCTCTAAACCAATTCCCGTACTTCCATAATAATCCTTATTGACATTATTGACCTGATAAAACCTGTCAAATATTCTTTTGAGATCTTTTTTGTGAATTCCGGAACCAGTATCAGTAATTGTTATTGAAAAAGATGGAACTCGATCACCATTAATTAACAATGAATTATCAGTATCTGATTTAGCTATAGAAATGGTAATAGAACCATTATCCGGCGTAAATTTAAAGGCATTTGAAATAATATTAAAGAGTATTTTTTCCAACATTTTAGGATCCAGCCAATCTTCAAGATCGTCAAATTCAGATTCAAAATTAATAGTAATATTTCGGGCAGAAGCTTCTTCGTCAAAATAACCTATAATTCCTTGTGTAAATGCTACGACTTCAATTTTTTTGGCCTGAAGCGAAATTTTATTAAACTCTAATTTATTAAAATCCATAAGCTCATTGATAAGTCGCGAAAGTCTATCCGAACTTTTGTGTACAATTTTTAATTTATTATGAATTTCAGGAGATAGATTTTTACTTCTTAAAATATCTTCCAAGGGATTTATAATCAGTGTCAACGGAGTTCTGAATTCATGCGAAATATTAGTAAAGAATTGCAATTTCTTATTGTTCAATTTCTCCGACTGGATATTTTTTTCTTTTTCTAAAATTATAGCTTGTTTGGCTTTAAAACGATTTTGATAAATTTTATTAAGGTATATAATTAGGAATACTAAAATAGAAGTATATAATAAATAAGCCCAAAAAGTTTTCCACCACGGAGGCAGAATTTTTATTTTTAATTCTAATGGATTATTGCTCCAGGAACCATCTGCATTTGCCGATTTTACTTTAAAAACATAATCACCCGGCGCCAGATTGGTATAAGTTGCCGTTCTGTTATTTCCCACATAATTCCAATCTTTTTCAAAACCTTGAAGATAATAAGCATATTGGTTTTTCTTAGAATAATTATAGTTGATTCCCACATATTCAATCGTAAAAACAGATTGCGTGTAGTTGAGAATAATTTCTTTAGTCTCAGCAATTACTTTGGTTAAGGGCGAAGCATCTTCATTGGGTTTTACAGATTTATTGAATAATTTAAAATCGCTGAAATATAATTTTGGGGCTTTCTCTGTTTTTTTGATCTCGTTAGGATTAAAATAATTTACGCCTTCATAACTGCCAAAATACAACTCTCCATTTCCATCTTTAAAGACAGCATTATTGTTGAAATCATTATCAACAAGACCATCATCTTTAGTAAAATTGGTGCTTTTTTTATTTTTAAAATCAAGTTTTGTTAATCCAGATCCGCCGCTTATCCATAAAGAACCATTGTTGTCAGCAATTATCGCACGAACAGATTTTTCTTTAAAACCTGGAAAATTATTAAAGTTCGAAAATGTCTTATCTTTTTTATTGTAGTTAAATAATCCTTCGCCATCAGTTCCTATCCAAATTGTTTTGTCATTAGATTCATAAATCGATAAAATAGTCTGAATACTATTATACTTCGTTTTATCCTTGAACATCGCATCGCGCATTTTGGTCACTTTAAAATCAGAATCGCCTTTTAAACTGACCTGATATAAACCTAAGATGGTTCCTACCCACAAAACATTATCAGAATCCACAAAAACTTTACGAATAAAAGCATTGTCCAAAGCATTGTCTGTAAATGATTTCGATTCACAATGAACAAAAGTATTGGTCTTATTATCAAAATAATGCAATCCTTTTATGAAAGTTCCAATCCAGATTCGACCTTTTGAATCTTCCGAAAAAGTAAAAATCCTATTCGATTTTAGTCCCGAAGTATTTGCTGTATTATAGTTTATGAATCGGGTAGTGCCATTTTTCAAAAAGTAGATTCCGCGATCCCAGCTTCCTATCCAGATATTTTGTTTGCTGTCTATAAATATCGTCTGAATATCAGCAGCATCCAAACCGGAATAATAGCTTTGATTGTTCTTGTTTACATGAATGTAACTTTTATTACTTAGATTATAAATATCAAGTCCTCCGCCTTCATTACTGATTAACAGATTTCCTTTTTTATCTTTTATAACTGAAGTTACATAGCTGGTTTGTAGTGAATTATCGTTATTTACTTGTGATTCAAGCGAATTAAATTTGTTATTGGGCTTATCAAATACACCAAGTCCTTTATTAAAATACCCAAGCCAAAGACGCTTTTCTTTATCTTCAAATAGTGACCAGACAGAATTCGATTTTAAACTAAAATCATTGTATTTACTGTGCAAATATTTTTGAAGTACTTGCCCTTTATAATTTACAACCAATAATCCGTCATTTTCAGTACCACAAATGATATAATCGTGACTGCTTTCTATAATCGATAAGATTTTGTTTTTGGTAATAGAATAATTTTCAAATTGGTAATTATCAGTTTCAGGTTTAATTTTTATCAGACCGCTTTCAGTCGTTCCCAGCCATATGTATCCAAATTTATCAATAACAAGATTTTCGATATCGTCTAATAAAGGTTCTCTTTTAAATTTATCTTTATAAACCTGCTTTAGTTTTCCGTTTAAATCAAGTTCTAAAAGACCATAACTCGTTCCTAAATAAATAATTCCGTGTTTATTTTTTACCGAAGATTTTATTAGAAAATTAAATTTATCCAAAACCTTTGACGGAATCAGAGAAGCTTTTAAAGTCTTAATATTCAGTTTGAACAATCCAAAACCATACGTTCCTAAGATTAAATTGCCGTTGTTATCCTGAATAATTGTTTTTACGGTAATAGGTTCGTCATAACCTTTTCTGATTACATCTTCAATATTGATTTTGGTAAAATTATCTAAATCCCTGTTGTACAAACATAAACCGTCATCCGTGCCAACCCATAAGTTATTATCAGAGTCAATAAAAGTTGCATAAATAAAGTTACTGTTTATTGAACCGCGCTTTTTATTGTGATCATATCCAAAATAATTTACACCATCATATCGATACAAACCCGTGCCGTTTGTACCTATCCAAATAAAACCATTTTTATCCTGAATAATCGAAGAAATCGCCCTTTTTGAAGTAGTTTCCTGTATACTTCTAAATTGGTAATTATCAAATTTATCTTGAGAAAACAGGCAATTCAGAACTATAAAGTAGCATACAAGAATATATTTAATATTTTTCATTTAATAGTATTATTGATCAATTCCTCCTGAAAATTTCCTTTTATTTTAAGTGTAATAATAACAATATTAATAAAACTAAATAGGAAATAAACTTTTTAAGTGTAAATTTTATCATATTGCCAAAAACCTGAGCCCGATAATTAATTAATCGTACTCAGGTTATTAGGTTGTTTACTTAAGAATAAATCCCGACGCTTCGGAAAATGTCATTGAGTTAAGCTTTTAAAATAAAATCCGTTTTTATCCGCGTTTTCGCTTTAGCGAATCAGTAAAATCAGCGTATAATTTTGACGCGGATAAAACAGATTTACTTCGTAAAGACGCTGATAAAAACGGATTTTTCTAATTATTTTAGTTCAAATTTGCTGGTAAGACCTTCATTAGAATTCCAGCCAACCATGATATTGAATAATCCAGGTTCTACTAAATATTTGCCTTCGTTATCATAAAAACCAAGTTCCTTTTCTGATAACGTAAATTGAATTGTTTTAGTTTCTCCCTTTTTTAAGGCAACAAGTTCAAAACCTTTTAATTCTTTAAGAGGTTTTACAATACTTGCAACAGGATCATTGATGTACAATTGAACGACTTCTTTTCCGTCATAATTTCCTGTGTTTGTAACGTCAACACTCACTTGGATTTTTTCTCCTTTTGCAAAAGCAGTTTTATTTAGTTTAAGATTTTTATAATCGAAAGTTGTATAACTCAATCCAAAACCAAACGGAAATAGAGGAGTTTTTTCTACATCCATATAATGAGACCAAAACACATTTTTGTCACTATCAATTGGTCTTCCTGTACTGTATTTGTTGTAATAAATAGGAACTTGACCTACATTTCTCGGGAAAGACATTGTCAATTTACCACTTGGATTATAATCTCCATATAAAACCTGAGCCACTGCATTTCCAGTCTGAGTTCCTAAATGCCAAGCTTCTACAATTGCCGGAACATTTTGAGCAGCCCACGGAATACTCAAAGGACGACCATTATTTAAAACCAAAACGATATTAGGATTTACCTTGTAGATTTCTTCTAATAATTCCTGTTGAACTCCAGGCAAATTTAAATCAGTTCTGCTTCTTGCTTCTCCACTTTGAAAACCATATTCACCTAAAACCATCACCACAACGTCAGCATTTTTTGCAGCTGTTTTTGCTGCTTCAAAACCACTTTTATCTGTTGTGTTGAAAACTGTTTCGGTTAAGAAAGTAGCTTTCTGCGAAAGCAAATCAGCACCTTTTTCAAAAGTCAGTTGATTGTCTTTGTATTGTTGCATTCCTTCTAAAACTGAAACTGCAGTATTATCATCGGCTGCAATTCTCCAGCTTCCAAGCGGACTATTTTTATCATTTGCCAAAGCTCCAATCAAAGCAATTTTTTGTCCGGATTTCTTCAGCGGAAGCAAATTCTTCTCATTTTTCAATAATACGATTGATTTTTTTGCCATGTCAAGAACTCCGTCGTTATTGGCCTTGCTTCCAACAACTTCTTTTTCACGCTTTTCATCGCAATATCTATAAGGATCATCAAATAAACCCAATTCAAATTTTACACGTAAGATTCTACGAACCGCATCATCAACCAATGATTCTTTTACTTTTCCTTCTTTTACCAGCGCAACTAATTTTGCCACATACAAATACGATTCCATATCCATATCAGAACCTGCAATTACTGCTTTTGCTGTTGCATCATCTTCATCTTTTGCATAACCGTGTGCGATCATTTCGCGAATAGAAGCATAATCCGAAACTACAAAACCATCAAACTTCCATTTTCCTTTTAGAATATCTCTTTGCAAAAATGCATTTCCCGTTGCCGGAACGCCATTTAGTGTATTAAATGAATTCATAAACGTGCGAATTCCCGCTTGTATAGTAGCTTCAAAAGGTGGTAAAACCGAATTATATAATTTAGAATTACTGATATCTACACTATTATATTCTAATCCTGCTTCAACAAAACCATATCCTGCAAAGTGTTTTGCACAAGCTGCAATCGTATTTACTTTAGCCAAATCTGCAACAGTTTCTCCCTGAAAACCTTTTACTCTTGCGTAGCCTATTTTACTTCCTAAATAAGGATCTTCGCCGGCACCTTCCATCACGCGTCCCCAACGTGCATCATTAGAAACATCTACATTAGGCGCAAAAGTCCAGTTAATTCCGGATGCCGAAGCTTCATCTGCCGCAATTGCCGCCGATTTTTTAATAGCTTCCAAATCCCAACTTGAAGCTTCTGCCAACGGAATCGGGCTCAAAGTTTTATAACCATGAATAACGTCAAAACCAATTATCAACGGAATTCCCAAACGAGTTTCTTCTACAGCAATTTTCTGTACGGCGCGAACTTCTTTTACACCTCGAACAGTAAGCATTGATCCAACAAGACCTTTTCGTAAATGTTCGTATTTTAATTCAGCGCTTCCGCCTTTTGGAGCTGGTCCAGTTACATCCCAAAAACCATTGTATTGATTCATTTGTCCAACTTTTTCCTCTAATGTCATTTCTTTCATTAAAAGTGAAATTCGATCTTCAATTGGTTTTTTGGGATCCATATACTTTTTTGTTTGAGCATATCCGTTTCCAAAAACGATTAGCAGTAAAAAGGCATACTTTTTAATTTGTTTTTTCATCATTGTGGTTTTTAGGTTTATTATAGAAGTTATTAAAGTCGGATTTTTAAAGCATTACCATTTTGCAGAATTTTAGGATTGTAAATGTAGTTTTAGAGTAGTAATGATAGTAGAACATTTGAAGCATTATGTATGACAAATGATGCATATGGCACCTTTGCTATCAATAAAACAGATTGATTTCTGCTGAATATTTTGGTTTCTATCCTGTTAAAAAAACTTGTTTTAGGGTTCTTTTATTCAGTAATATTTTAGATAACGATAATCATTAATTTATCAATAAATAACATTTTGTTACCAGTATTTAAAGTGTTTTTTGTAAAACACGTAGAACTACGTGTACAACTTTGATTATAATTGTATTAATTTACTTATATATTGTAACGCAAAAATAGTTGAAAATGGAAAATCAAAACCAATTTGACGGTCTGGAAACTTTCGATCATATCGTAGTTCTTATGCTTGAAAACCGTTCTTTCGATAATTTATTAGGTTATCTCTATAAGAACGATGAGATAACGCCTGAAAAGTCTTTCGATGGACTTTATAATCCGAATGTTGATTATGCAAATCCTATTCCTAAAAGAGCTAGCAAAGATCCCGGTAAAACGAGTATCTCTCCTTCGCGTGCAGTTAATTATTCGGTGCCGTATCCAGATCCCGGTGAAGAATATCCGCATGTTAATACACAGCTTTTTAATACTATAATCCCAGACTACAATATTGGTGAGTCTGATTATAGAATGATAAAACCTTATAATTTGTCTCCTTCTGCAGGTACGCCTGTTATGAATGGTTTTGTCAACGATTATGAAAGTAATCTAAGGTCAACCTACAATATTGTTCAACCAACATACGAACAGTATGAGGTAATCATGCAGTGTTTTGAGCCAGATCAGATTCCAGCAATGGCAACTTTAGCAAAAGAATTTGCAGTTTTTGATCATTGGTATTGTTCAGTGCCAAGTCAGACTTATTGCAATCGGGCGTTCTGGCATGCCGCAAGTTCGGGAGGCAAAGTGATTAATCCGCTTGGTGAAGATGGAACGGGTTTTTCCGGCATTGATGGTGATTTGAGTGGTATGGATTCCTGGATAAAAGAAGTTTGGTCACTGCCAACTATTTTTGATCGAATGAACGATAATAATGTTTCCTGGAAAGTCTATTCGCCTATTGCACCTCTGAGTCTCACTTATATTGTCAACGGGACCGGAGAAGGAGAAGACAATACGCATGGACATCTTGATTTTTTCTTCGATTTAGAATTCGGAACGTTGCCAAAATATTCGTTTGTAGAACCTCAGTTTCTTCATAAGCATAACGATCAGCATCCATCGGCAGTGCATCATAAATTAGCTACTGGTACAGTAAAATTAGGAGATGAACTAATCCGAGAAGTGTATAATGCCATAAAAAACAGCCCAAAAAGAGACAAAATACTTTTTATTATCACTCATGATGAACATGGAGGCTGTTATGATCATGTTCCTCCGCCAAAAACGGTTCCGCCAGTTGCCGGGATGAAAGGTCAATGTGATTTTACCTTTGATCGCCTGGGAGTTCGCGTTCCTATGATAATGGTATCTTCTTATATTCAGCCACGGACGATAATCAACGGGCAGTTTGAGCAAACTTCATTCGTAAAAACGGTTTGCCAAAAATGGGGATTAGACCCGCTAACCGAGAGAGATGAAGATCCTGCTGTTTTGCCATTTACGGAAGTTTTTTCCAATCAGAAAAGAACAGATTGGCCTGATATTCCATCAGAAATGAGCTTAAAGGAATTACTTCCTGAACCCGACACAAGTGGTGATCCCTTAAACGGGTTACAGAAGGCTATGTTAACCAGTTTGTTGCACATCGAAAAAATGAAAGCTCTTGGGAATACCCAAAAAGAAGAAATACAAACAATTGGCGACATGATGGAATTTATAAAAAGATTTCAATGATACCAGCTGCGCTATGATTCAGCCACAAATTTTTTGAAATCTAATGTTACCACTTTTTCAAACCTGCCGTGATGACTAATAGATACATCCTGAAATGTATTAGATAAAAAACTATATAAGTACGGAATACCATTATTGTCTTTAATAATGCCCTTGTTTTCGATTTCAATTACATTTTCTAAGTTGTATAATGAGTTAACTGCTAAAGTATGGATACTTTCGTGTGAGAGAATTGTTTTTGTATAATAGACATTTTGGGCACAATTCACTTTTCCAATAATGCAATTGCTCTCTTGTGATATTAGAGAACAATCTAGCTTTTTAGGAATATATTCTCTTTGTTTTGTTTGCCGATTATAAATTTTATAAGCTGCCTCTTTCATGCTCCAAAATAACCAGACCATGATTTCAGGATCTGTTGCATTTGAAATCATTAATTGCTCGTTAACAGTAAAGAGTTTTTGTATGAAACCTTTGCGCTGCCAATTGCTTTCACGACGTGATTGTATGATATCTATGACATCATTACCAATCATTTTTCTGCTAGTTTAGCTGCTATAATTTCTACAGCGGTTTTAACGTCAAGCATACGTTCCATGTCTGTATTGTCAATTATGATATTAAAAGTTTCTTCGATATCAAGTACAATATCTACCAGATTAGCCGAATTAATACTAAGATCATTAATGAAATCGGTATTTTCTGTAAGGTTATCGTAAGCTTCGGTATTTGTTGTGTACGGCTTTATAATTACTTTTAATTGAGCTATAAGTTCTTCTTTGTTCATAGGATTATTTTTGAAATTTTTTAAAGATAATACAGGCATTTACATCACCAAATCCAAAACTTGCTTTGGCAATTATAGTAGGGTTAATGTTTATTGTTTTTAAAGGAACTTTTGATGAATCAATAAGTGCATTAATTTCCGGATGAAGATCTTCGCAATTGATATTTCCAAATACAAAACCTTCATGAAGTTGTAGAACTGCAGCAATACTTTCTACACTTCCGGCAGCACTAAGGCAATGTCCCGTCATGCTTTTTAAAGAGTTGATATATGGAAAATTAGTGCCGTTCCTTCCTAATGCTTTCGTCCAGTTTTCAATTTCAAGACTATCTTTTGTAGTCGCAGTAAGATGACCGTTTATGGCATCAATATCATTTGCTGAAATACCGGAATTATGAATAGCACTGGTAATACATTTTTGTACAGCAATACTATTTGGTGCCGTCATACTTCCGTTTCCGCGTTGTCCGCCGGAGTTTACATTTCCGCCTAATATTTCGGCATAAATGGTAGCACCTCTTTCCAGAGCAGTTTCTAAATCTTCTATCACCAATGCTCCGGCACCACTGCCGGGTACAAATCCTGCAGCAGAGGCACTCATTGGGCGGGATCCTCGTTCAGGACTATCATTATAGTTAGAACTGCAAACACGCAAAGCATCAAATCCGCCCCAAATATAAGGGCCGCTATCGCCAGTGCTTCCAGCCAGTACTCGTTTTACTTGCCCGGATTGTATGCGATCATAAGCCATTAAAATTGCTTCTGTACCAGTTGCACAGGCTGATGAATTTGTGGTAACCTGATTCCCGAGTCCTAATTTTCCACCAAGATAAGCGCTTACACCACTGTTCATTGTTTGTGCAACGACAGTGCTGCCAAGTCTTCGGACTTGTAATTCGTCGATTTTATAAATGCTTTCACGAAATTTATCGATTCCTGATGTGCCAGATCCAAAAATAGTTCCACTGTCCCAATCAGGATCTTCATTGTTTTCTATCGACAATCCTGCATTTTTCCAGGCTTCTATGCCCGCGATAACGCCATATAAAATACCAGTACTACTAAAACCTCTTAGTTCAAGTTCTGTAAAATATTCCAATTTAAGTTCGTCTGATATTTGTGGCTGACCAGCGATCTGACATGAAAATTGTAATTCCTGCAATTGCGCATCATGACGAATACCGGAGATTCCGTTTTTTATAGAATGAGTAAATGCAGTAATTCCGACTCCATTGGGAGCCACTACGCCTAATCCTGTTATTACAACTCTTTTGTTCATAGTTTCTTAGTAATCATACCAGCCAAAATACCTTTACAGACTTCCTGTCCAGCTTCGTTTTTCATAATTACATCGCATTTCAATTTTCCAAATCTAAAAAATGATTTCTGAGAAGTTACTGTTACTTTTTCGTTTGGATATACGGGCTTTAAAAATTGCATATCCGCTGAGGTAAATGCGATTACAGTCTCTTTATTAAAATCATCTCCGAGTAAATAGATGCCCAGGCAAACCATACCAATCTGAGCCATGGTTTCGGTTAAAATTACACCCGGAGTTACAGGATTATCTTTAAAATGACCTTTATAAAAATCAAGATCTTCCTTAAAAGTATAGGTTCCGGTAACACTATTTTCATCTACATGCAATAATTCGTCTACAAACAAAAAAGGCTTTGTATAAGGTAGCTTTGCTATAATATTTTTTAAAGTCATAATTTGTTTCGTTTAATAAGTTGATGTCTAATCGAACGCGGATAAAACGGATTTACTTCGTAAAGACGCGGATAAAAACGGATTTTAAATAATTTCAAACCATTGAAAATTTATTTTAATTAAGAAAAAAATCTGTTTTTATCAGCGTTTTCGCTTTTGCGAATCAGTAAAATCTGCGTCTAATTTTAGATACAATAATCAAATTCAATAGAATTATCGACTTACTTACCACTGTAATAAAACTCTTTGCGCCGAAAATCCCGGACCAAAACTTAGCATTAATCCTTTTTCTCCCGACTTTGGGTTTCCGTCCATAATTCTTTCTAAAACATACAAAACTGTAGCACTCGACATATTGCCATATTGTTTGAGAACTTCCTTAGTGTCGTCAATATTTTTTCCTAATCCTGCGAAAAGTGATTCTACGGTTGTAACTATTTTTTTTCCACCAGGATGAAAAATCATATGATCTATATTATTAATCCCTAAATTGTTTTTTTGTAAAAAAGGATGAATAATATCTTCAAAATGCGATGCAATAGTTTCCGGAACTTCAATATCCAATACCATTTGTAAACCGGTATTGGTGAGTTTAAATCCCATCATATGTTCAGCATCATAAAAATGATACATTTGTTCGTCCAGTATTTCGGGGCCATTATCTTCTTCGTACGATGATAAAAGACAACAGGCAGCACCATCGCCAAAAATAGCTGCGCTTACAATGTTTGGCATCGAAAAATCATTCAACTGAAATGTTGCTGTAGGCGATTCAATTGCTATTACTGCAGCACGTTTTCCGGGATTAGCTTTAAGAAAGTTTTTAGCATATATTATGCCCGATATTCCAGCAGCACAACCCATTTCGGTCACAGGAAGGCGTACGATATCTTGTCTTAATTTCATTTTATTGATAAGATAAGCGTCTAATGATGGTATCATAATCCCTGTACAACTTACCGTGATAATATAATCAAGAGTTTGCGGATCCCAGTTTGCTTTAGTTAATGCTTTCTCTAAGACTTGTTCGCCCAGAATGATTACTTCCCGACTATAAATATCGTTTTTGTCTTCAAATGAAGTTGCAGTAAAAACTTCGGCAGGATCCATGATAGAATACCGTTTGTCTACAGCAGCGCCTTCGAATATTTTTTTTACTTTTTTGATAAAGCGTTCGTCTTGTCCGTGCAGCCATCCTTCCAACATTGGAATTATGTCTGCCGTTGTACGCGAATATTTTGGTAGTTGCTTGGCAACAGTTATAATTTTTACACTCATGTTTTAGCGATTATCCATTGATAACGAAAAGCCCATTTCCAGTTTATGGTATAGTTTTTAAAATTTACTTTATTTGAAAAGCTTTCTAATTCGTTTTTCTTAAACCCTCTCAAAATAGATACAAGTCCATCTTGGCGCGACATTCTGTTTAGATTAAAAATAATACCAATCATTTTAAAAAGTCGATAGGCTAATTTACTTCGATGCAAATCGTTAACAATAATGCCAACTTCGGCATTGTTATTAAAGATAGTGATTATATTTAATATTTGTTCATTGGTAAAATGGTGTAGGGTAAGAGTGCATAAAACAATATCATATTTTAGAGATGTAAACGCATCGCTAAAAATATCCACACATATATATTCGATATTTGGATATTTAACGGAGAGTGTTTTAGCATAATTTATCGTAAAGGCATTTGCATCTATACCTATAAGTTTAAAATGAAGATTGTTTTTTTGACCGTATTTCGCCAACATACGCAGCATATCTCCATTGCCACAACCTATATCTGCAATTACTATTGTTTTATGAGTATCAGATTTCTTTAATAATGTTTTTATGCCATGAAGTGTAAGTTTGTTGCCTCCTAATAATTGATTAATAGTGGCGATTTTGTCTAATGCATTTTTGAGCTCTTTCCCATGAAGGGAAAAATCATCCATTATCTCAGTTTCTTCTGTTCTGAATTTAGTGCTTATTCCCATTTAATTGATTGCTATAGGTTTGCCGTGAGTCTGTTTAATTATTGCGGGCATTAATCCCGGAAAAGATGCCACGATTGCAAAGAGTACATTAGTAATGGTTTTATTGGTTAAGATTTTTGCGAGGATTCTGCCCATAAATAATCTTTTACCAAAATGTTTATTCCATTGATTTCTATAAGTTCTTTCTAATAATTCGCGTGACATTAGTTTGCCTGAATAATAATCGATTATTAATTCTGATGCTATTTTTGCACTGTGAATTGCCATAGCCATTCCGTTGCCACAAAGCGGATGAATAAGTCCGGCAGTATCACCAATCATTAACAAATGGTTTTCTACTGGTTGTTTTTTATCAAAAGAGATTTGGCTTATGGTGATTGGTTTATCAAAAAGAAGTTTACTGTTTTCAAAAACAGATTTTAAATGTTTGTTTTTATAGAGGATATTCTGTTGATAATCTTCTATGTTTTTATATTGTTTAAAAGTAGCATAATCGGCAAGATAACAAATGTTTATAATGTTGTTCTCTACTTTAGAAACACCACAATAACCTCCTTTAAAGTTATGCAAAGCAACTAGATCATTATCTATATCACCAGAATAATGCGCCTTAACAGCCAGCCAAGGTGATTTTTTATGGATAAAATCCCGGGCTAAAACCTGATCAATATTGGATCGTTTGCCAAAAGCACCCAATACTATTTTAGCCGATAAAATTTGGCTTGGCGTTGTAATGGTAAAGACATCATTGCTAAAAGAAACATCAGTAACATTCTCTTTAATAATAGTACAATTGTTTGCCAGTGCCTTTTGGTATAAAAAATTGTCAAGTGTATATCGGCTAATGCCAAAGCCTCCTAACGGAAGTTTTGCAACTGCAGCTTTTCCATTGCTTGATGTAAACTCGAACTTAGAGATATGAGTAGGATTCAGCTCCGAAACATCTGCGCCAAGCCATTGCAAATAGGGGAGAATCTCGTTAGAAATATACTCTCCACAGACTTTATGCTTTGGATAGTGTGATTTCTCGATTAGAATTACTTTTAATCCGTTTTGAGATAGATGTATAGCTGCTGCCAATCCGGCAAGTCCTCCACCAATAACTATTACATCCGGATTTGTTTCCATTTCAGGAAGTTAGATATAAAATTTTGGATATGCAAACAAAAATATGTCTTAGCTTTTGTAATAAAAAATATAGTAACTCCAGTTATGCAAAGTCCATTATCGGCTATAGACTATGTTTTAAACTTAAATTTTAAAAACTAGCATCTGGAAAATCTTATAATTTATTTATGTGGATTATCTTAATAAAAATTTGTCATTATGTTATTTTTTACATAATTTGGTAAAGACTTTGTTAGTGATTTTTCTTATAACCTAAATTTTCATTAAACTTAAAGCCAAAGTTTTTGCAATTCCTCAATTACCAATATGAGGCTATGTTTCTTATGACCTACAATTAAAAGAAAAATAAAATAACAATCCCAAATTGAAAAAAAATGAGCCCAGAAATTGAAGAATACGAGCAATCTAAGCATATTCAGGATTTTCTTTTTATAATTAAACAAAAATCGGATCACTTAATTAACTATTTCCTGATCAGTTTTTTTATTGTTGGTTTGCTTCTTGCTTTTTATTATGATACATGGCAAATCGGAATAGGCGTTGGAGGTTTATTACTGATTGCATATTACTCCACAAAATTGAGCCTGCCTAAATCAAATTTGTACCAATATGTACTTAGTGTTGTATTGGGGATTTTCATGGCACAATTTATTTATCAGATGCATGGGATGTTCGAGATGCATTTTATGGCATTCATTGCAAGTGCAATACTTATTACTTATCAAAACTGGAAATTGCAAATACCACTTATGCTGGTTGTTACAATTCATCATGCATTGTTTGGTTATTTTCAATACATTGGTTTTGATAATATTTATTTTTCTCAGTTAGATTATATGTCTCTGCAGACATTTATAATTCATATGATACTTGCAGGTGTTATTTTTTCTATTTGCGGATTATGGGCTTATCAATTTAAAAAATATAGCGAGGCACATATAGAACTCATTTTTAATAAACGCGAAACTGAAAATAAGGAATTAAGAACTGCCAATTATGAATTGGATCGTTTTGTTTATAGTACATCTCATGATTTACGTGCGCCATTGAATTCAATGCTTGGTCTTATCGAAATTGCCAAAGATGATACTAACGAAGAATTGACACTTGAGCATCTTAAAATGCTAAATACGAGCGCAAAAAAACTCGATAGTTTTATTTGTGATATTCTTGATTACTCGAGAAATTCTCGCATGGAAGTCCAAATGGAACAGATTAATTTTGCTGAACTTTTGAAAGATGTGACACAGAATTTAAAATTCATAGGTAACAACAACAGAACAGTTGAATTTAAAATTGAAATAACTGGTGAAACTTCGATTTCCTCAGATAAAAATCGTCTTATTACCATTTTTAGCAATCTTATTTCAAATGCTATTCGATATCAAAATCCCAAGATTCCAAACCCTTTTGTCAGTATTAAAGTAGATACATCTCAAACTGAAATTAATATTGAGATTCAGGACAATGGTATAGGAATCGATAAAGAATCGCAGACGAAAATATTTAATATGTTTTATCGTGTATCGCACGAATCTGTTGGTTCAGGACTGGGTTTATATATTGTAAAAGAAGCCGTTAATAAACTCAATGGAGAAATAAAAGTTCAATCTGAAAAAGGTACAGGTACTACCTTTTTAATTAAAATCCCAAATTAATCATGGATCAGGAAAATATACAACCAACTTTTAAAAAAATTCTGGTGATAGACGATAATCCTACAGATCGTTATATTGCAAAACGAATGGCTGAAAAATATCATTTTGCCGAAGAAATAATTCTGCAGGAATCTGCTATTGAAGCTCTCGAATATATTAGATCATTAGAAGATACACCCAATTTACTTCCGCAGTTTATTTTTTTAGATATCAATATGCCTGGAATGAATGGATATGAATTCCTTGAAGAATACAAAAAACTTTCAGAGATTGTAAGAACAAAATGTATCATTTTAATGATTACGACATCTATACATCCGGATGATTTTTTGCGTGCGGATAATAATCCTTTTGTATTTCGATTTCTTAACAAACCACTCGATAGAGAAAAATTTCGATTCATTGAGGATGAATTTTCATTGAAAAAATAATACTTCTATAGATGTATTTATTTATCAGATGATAAAGATTCCAAATAATGAAATTTAAAAAGATCTTTTTTAATTTGAAGAATTTAAAATTCGTTGTTTTACATGCTCCATATACGATCTGCCAATTACGTATCTAAGGCCTTCAATTTCAATGCTATTTCCTTCAATAGCGTCAATCTTATCAATGGCTACGGTATATGATCTATGGATTCTTAAAAAATTTCTTTCGGGTAGTAAATCCGTAAAGTCTGATAATGTGCTGTATATAATGTATTTGCCGGTTAAAGTGCTTATTTTTAAGTAATCTTTTAGACTTTCTATGACCAGAATTTCATTTAAGAAAATCTTCTTCATTCTTTTCTTGTCAATTTTTATAAAAATAAAAGGATTTTCTGTATTGCTTTCCTGAGGTGTATTGGTTTTATTTTCAAGCCTTTTACTTGCTTTATTCAGCGCCTTCATCAGTCTCGGAAATTCAATAGGTTTTACCAGATAATCTAAAACATCTAATTCGTAAGTTTCTATTGCAAATTCGCTGTTTGCGCTGGTAATAATAAATAACGGCGGATTTTCGAGACTTTTTATAAAATTAATGCCGTCAAGAACAGGCATGTTAATGTCCAGAAAAACGACATCGACCTTGTTGTTTTTTAAAAAATTTAAGCCTTCTATTGGATTCGTAAAAGTGTTTATTACCTCAAAATTTTCAATTGACTCTAAATAATTTTTAATAACATTGATTGCCAGTGGCTCGTCATCGATAATCAAACAATTTATTTTCATTTTGTAATTATTATTTTTTGAGCGAAATAATTCTGTAGTAAATTAAAAAAAGATAAGTCATATTAAGAGACTTTAATCACAAGCTTAACCACAAAAATATTCTTTTTATTCTTAAAAGAAAGATTGTAGTCATTTTTATTATAATCTAACTCAAGTCTTTTCTTTACATTTTCTATACCTATGCCACTTGACTTGTTAAAATTGTCTTTATGGTGAGTAATTTCCGGTGTTGGGTTTGAAACCGTAAAATGAAGAAAATTATCTTTTACTTTAAAGTTAATATTAACAATTACTTTTCCGGTGTTTTTGTTTACGCCATGTTTAAATGCATTTTCAATAAACGTGAGTAATATTATAGGAGAAATTTCTTTATCATGAATATCTCCTGAAATAGACATGTTTACTTCTAGTCGATCATCATTTCTGATTCTCTCCAGATCAAGATAATTCTCAATGCAGAGTATTTCGTTTTCTAAAGTTTGCTTTTTGTTTTTTGTTTCATAAAGCATGTAACGTATTAGTTCCGATAGTTTTAGTACAACTTTTGGGGTTTTGTTTGATTTTTCTACAGATAAAGAGTAAATATTATTAAGCGTATTAAAGAGAAAATGAGGAGAAATTTGAGATTTTAAGAATAGTAATTCAGTTTCTAATTGAGATTTTTCGAGATCGGCTACTCGTTTTTGCTCTTTCAGAAAATCTAAAGTTATTTTAATTGCAGTAACAAAAGTGATAACATAAAGCTCACCAATCATCATATCTATGGTGTAGTTTAGTGTTAGTTTATCGATGGTTTTAGGTCCTTCAGGCCAAACATCATGACTTATCAATAAGTAAGTTAGGTTAAATTTAACGATCACCATTATAAAAATCGAGGACAAAACGGCAAGTATATATAGAAGGTATTTTTTGCGATAAACCAGATAAGGCATAAACACTAAAATATTCAAATAACATAATGTCATATGAATCGGAAAACCCAATAAATTAGTTTTCAATGAATAGCCATAATTATTAAAATAAATTCCCCAGCGAAGTGTGTTGAATAAAAAGTATGTAAGCCAAAAAAAGATATGATAATGTAATGGAACGCGATAAAGTTTGCCAGAATTGAAATTCATAATAATAGTATTTTTTGTGACTTTTTTTGGTGTTTATCTTAGTTTATATGTCGTCTGTCTAAATTAGTTTTAATAAAAATCAAATTTGTTTATGTTTAAAGCTAAATTAAGATTGTTTTATGGGGAGAATTTCAGCTTTTTTATTTCACTGCCAATTCTGATTGCAAGTTGTAAAATAAAAAGGTATGAAAATAATAGTCGACAAGATTTTTTAAGACCAAAAACAATTCTTGAAATTAATTTTCAAACAAATTAAGTTATGCTAACAAAAAAACAATATCAGATTATAAATAAGTTTTTCTTGAGAATTCTAAAATCAATATAGAATTTACTCATCATAAACCAAAAGCTTTTCATGAATATGCACTTGCAAAAAATATGAAAAGCATTTCGTTTTTATCGATTTTGACTTTGTTATTAACCAAAACAAAGTACCGAAAACAGAAATTACAATTTAACTAACCCAAAACAAATATTAAAATTAATGGATATCATTGACGTATCGATCATCGTAGCTTATATTCTGCTTTCAGTAGGAATAGGAATTTGGATTTCAAGAAAAGCATCAAAAGGATTAGATGATTATTTCCTTGGTGGAAAAACAATCAAATGGTATTTTTTAGGTTTGAGTAACGGATCAGGAATGTTTGATGTTTCAGGAACTTCCTGGATGATTGGAGTGCTGTTTTTGTATGGAGTAAAAAGTTTCATGTTTATGTGGCTTTGGCCTATTTGGAATCAGATTTTTGTAATGATGTTCCTGGCTGTCTGGATAAGAAGATCAAAAGTAATGACTGGTTCTGAATGGATTTTGACTCGTTTTGGAAACGACAGAGCCGGAAAAGCATCACATATTATAGTAGCAATTTTCGCCATTATTTCTACAATTGGTTTTATTGCCTATTTTTTTGAAGGAATCGGGAAATTTATAACCATCATTCTTCCTTGGGATTTAACTCTTCATTACGGAGATTTAATTTTATTGACATCAGAGCGATCTTATGCTTTGATAATCATATTTTTAACAACAATCTATACGGCTAAAGGAGGTATGTTTTCTGTTGTTGCTACAGAAGTTGTACAATATTTAATCATGATTATTGCCAGTGTTCTGATTGCTGGTTATGCATTTATAAATTATACCGATATTCAGATCAATTCTGTAATTACCGAAGAATGGAAAAATGTTTTCTTCGGATGGCAGTTTGAAACACAATGGAGTGAAAAGTTTCAAACATTTAATAATTTAATTGATTCCGAAGGTTACAAAATGTTTGGCGCTTTTATCGGAATGACATTGTTCAAAGGTTTCTTTGCTAGTGTTGCAGGCCCAACGCCAAGTTATGATTTGCAAAGAATTCTTTCTACAAAATCAGTAAAAGAAGCCGCATATATGAGTGGTTTTACCAACTTGATTTTGTTCATTCCCAGATATTTATTAATTACAGGAATTGTTGTAATTGCTTTGGTGAATATAGCACCGGAGCTTAATGCAAACACAGGTTTAACCGGAGCCGATTTGGAATTACTAATGCCAAAAGTGGTTAATTTATATCTTCCTGTTGGAATAAAAGGGCTTTTGCTTGCGGGTTTATTGGCGGCATTTATGTCCGGATTCTCCGCTTTTGTAAATGCAGGTCCGGCTTATATCGTAAATGATATTTATAAAAAATACTTCAAACCGGTTGCAACAAATGCACATTATATAAAAGTGAGTCAGATTTCATCTTTCGTAGTTGTTGGTTTAGGTGTTTTTATGGGATTCTTTGCAGACTCAATTAATTCCTTAACCTTATGGATTACAAGCGCTTTGTACGGAGGTTATGTGGCAGCCAATTTTCTAAAATGGATTTGGTGGAGATTTAACGGTTGGGGTTATTTCTGGGGAATGTTTGCCGGATTAATTGTCGCTTCATTACAATTTATTTTAGGACAAAATAAAGGTAATTTAACTGAGGGATCATTTTTATATGAGTTATCGCAAGTGCAGGCAATTTATCTGTTTCCGGTAATATTTGGTTTCTCGATTTTAGGATGTCTTTTAGGAACTTTCTTAAGTAAACCAACAGATATAGAAGTTTTAAAATCTTTTTATGCAAACGTAAGACCTTGGGGTTGGTGGAAACCAGTTTGTAAATTATTAAAAGCAGAAGATCAGACTTTCGAAAAAAATAATGATTTCTGGAAAGATATGCTAAACTGTGTGATTGGGATTGTATGGCAATCAAGTATGATTTTACTTCCTATATTCTTTGTAATCAGAGATTACCCAAAAGCAATTACTGCTTTAATTGTCTTTTTAGTGACAACAACAATATTGAAATTCACCTGGTTGGATAAAGTTAGAAGAATAGCAGATTAAGAAAAATAGTAAACACATAGAAACATAGATTTTTATGTTTAGAAAAGAAAAATTACAAAAGAAATGTTCCACACATAATTATATCTTTTGGACTGACTAAAACCGCTTTTTTAAATTTTAAAAACTATGTTTCTATGTGTTTATAATAATGGCGCAGTAATAACAAACAACAGAAAAAAATAATAAACAAAAAATATAAAAATGACTACAATTCCTTGGCAAGACAGACCAGAAAACAGTAACGATGTAATGTGGAGATATTCTGAAAATCCAATTATTGAAAGATATGCTATACCGTCATCAAATAGTATTTTTAACAGCGCAGTTGTTCCTTTTGGAGATGGATTTGCAGGTGTTTTTAGATGTGATAACAAAGCGGTTCAAATGAATATTTTTGCCGGTTTTAGTAAAAACGGTATCGATTGGGACATTAATCATGAGCCAATTGTAATGCAATCTGGTAATACTGATATGATCGAATCAGCTTATAAATATGATCCTCGTGTAGTTTTTATCGAAGATCGTTACTGGATTACATGGTGTAATGGTTATAATGGGCCAACAATTGGTATTGGTTATACTTTTGATTTTAAGGAATTTTTTCAATGCGAAAATGCCTTTTTACCATTCAATAGAAATGGAGTTTTGTTTCCACAGAAAATAAACGGAAAATACGCAATGTTAAGCCGTCCAAGTGATAATGGTCATACGCCTTTTGGAGATATTTGGATCAGTTATAGCCCGGATATGAAATATTGGGGAGAACATCGTCTAGTGATGAAACCAACTCCTTTTGAAGACAGTGCGTGGCAATGTACCAAAGTTGGAGCAGGGCCAATTCCAATTCTAACAGACGAAGGATGGTTGATGATTTATCACGGCGTTATTAATACTTGCAACGGGTTTCGTTACGCAATGGGTTCAGCGCTTTTAGAAGTAGATTCACCAGACAAAGTAAAATACAGAACACAACCTTATTTATTAGGGCCGGCTGAACTTTATGAAATGGTTGGAGATGTGCCAAACGTAGTTTTTCCGTGTGCTGCTTTGCATAGTATTGAAGAAGATAAATTAGCCGTTTATTATGGTGCTGCAGATACAGTTGTGGCTATAGCATTTGGAAAATTAAGTGAAGTAGTTCAGTTTACAAAAGATAATAGTTTATAGAAAAGATGAGTTTAAAATTTAAAGGATTAACAGTTGCTTTTGGATTACTTTCGATAATAGGATATTCGCAATCGAAAAATACGATTGTACCTAAAACTTATGTGGCGTCAAAAACTGTAACTCCAGTCGTAATTGACGGAGATCAATCTGATGCTGCCTGGAATAAAGCAGATTGGACCGATCTTTTTGAAGACATTGAAAATGGTGTGAAACCGAAATACGCAACCAAAGTGAAAATGCTTTGGGATGATACCAATTTCTATATATTGGCAAAACTGGAAGAATCACACGTTTGGGCAAATTTGAAACAACGTGATACCATTATTTTTTATAATAATGATTTTGAGGTTTTTGTAGATCCGGATAGCGATACTTTTAACTATTATGAATTAGAAATAAATTCCTTAAATACTGCCTGGGATTTATTTTTGTCAAAACCGTATAGAGAAGAAGACAAAGTTGTTTTAAATGATTGGAATATTCCAGGTTTAAAATCGGCTGTAAAAATCAACGGAACGCTTAATAATCCAAATGATACTGATGAAGGTTGGGTATTAGAAATGGCAATTCCGTGGGCATCTTATAAAACTTCTTATTTCGACCAGAATGTTCCCGTAGATAAATTCTGGAGAGTCAATTTTTCAAGAGTAAACTGGCAGCACGATATCAAAAATGGAAGTTACGAACGTAAAAAAGATGCCGAAGGAAAGTTTTTGCCCGAGTACAATTGGGTTTGGTCGCCAATGGGCGTAATCGATATGCATGAGCCTGAAAAATGGGGTTATGTTTATTTTTCTTCAAAAGAAGGAAAAGACAGTTTTACAATTCCACAGGATGAAAAAGTAAAATGGGAATTGTATTCGTTATACCGAGCTCAGAAAAAATATTTTGCAACACATAAAACGTGGGCAAAATCTCTTGCAGATCTTACAAATAAGTCAATTATTGTCGATGGTAAAATTTTAAAACCAATAGTAGAAAATCATGCAGCAGGATATAATATTTTAGTAAAAAGTCCTTTCTCTAATCAAACATTTATTATAAGGCAGGACGGCAAAATAACCTCAAAATAAACCACTATGAAACTACCAAAACTATTACTTCTTTTATGGGCATTTAGTATTTTTTCATGTGCCAAAAAAGAAGAACAAACCACTTTTAAATTTGGAGTCTGGACAACAGCCGACGCTAAAAAATCAGATGCAGATTATACAAAAGAATTCAAAAAATACAAAGACGGAGGAATTGATGAAGTATTAATAAATACAGGAACAGATCCAAAGCTTTTAAAAAGATTAGTGCCTTTAGCAACAAACGAAGGTCTAAAAGTGCACGCCTGGATTATGGCCATGAACAGACCCGGAGATTCAATTGCTTTACAGCATCCGGATTGGTATCAGGTGAGTAAAGAAGGAAAATCTTGTTTTGATAATCGGCCTTATGTAGATTATTACCAATGGTTGTGCCCAACAAGAAAAGAGTCCAGAAATCACGTTTTAGGTTTAGTTGAAGAATTGTCAAAAGTAGAAGGAATCGAAAGTGTTCATTTAGATTATATTCGTTTTCCGGACATCTTTTTACCAATAAGTCTATTGCCAAAATACAATTTAGTTCAGGACGTAGAATTGCCTCAATTCGACTTTTGTTATTGTGATGAATGTGTAAAAGCGTTCGAGAAAATCCATCATAAAAATCCAAAAACAAGCCACAATACTTCTATCGATATGGAGTGGAAAAACTTTAGATTAAATGCAATAAAAGCAGTTGTTGATGATGCTTACAAAATTGTACACAAACACAATAAGCAACTAACAGCAGCAGTATTTCCTTATCCTGAAATGGCAGATCATATGGTGCGTCAGCGTTGGGATAAATGGAATATTGATGAGGTATATCCAATGATTTATCACAGTTTTTATGATGAAGAAATTGACTGGGTTGGGTACGCTACAAAACAAGGTGTTACTGATTTAGAAGATAGAAAAACAAAAATCAATACGGGTATTTATGTTCCGGGATTAAAATCAGATAAAGAATTGAAAGAAGCTATTTTATTGGCAAAAGAAAATGGAGCTGTTGGAGTTTCTTTTTTTGACGGAAATGCATTGTCTGAAAGTAATTTTAAAACAATCAGAGAAACAAAAGCCAGCTTGAAATAAAGTAAATATCTCTAGTAATATTCAAATATCCATGGTATTGTTTATTACAGATAATTAATTCGGATTGAGAAAAAAGTAACTTTAGGGACTTAGAATATGAATCGTAATAATATTATGTTTCTGTTTGTTTTAGGTAAGCTATACTAATTAAGAGTTGAAATGTGCCGTTAGGCACTAAATATTGGTAGAAAATATAAATTGGAATAAATTTAGCGTGCCGTAGGTACGCAATAGTTATCATTTTGTTGCGTACCTACGGCACGCTAGCGAATTTTGAACGATATGACTACCAATATTTAGTGCCTAACGGCACAAATTACAGATCTAAAACTCTTGATAGGCATACGTTATATTTTATTACAGTTTTTTTCAATTTGATTTACTAAGAGAAAAAAGCTATCATTATCAATTTAAAATTATACCATTTTTAAAATAATAAAGAATGAGAATACTAAAACCGATCTTTATCGTGTTTTTTATGACCGTTTTAAGCAATGCTTACAGTCAAAAAATAAATACCGAAAAGGATATTCAACTAATTCCAAAACCAAAGCAATTAGTTATTAGACAAGGAAAATTTCAGTTTTCTAATGAAACTAAATTTGTTGTAAATGGTGATTCTCAAAAAGAAATTGCATCGGTTTTAATACACAAGTTTGAAACTGCTGCAGGATTTCGCCCTGAAATTTCAAGTAAGATTCCGAAAAAGAATTTTATCCAATTTAAAGTAGATGCAACTTTAAATAAAGAAGCTTACCTATTAGATGTAAATGAAAAAAACATCACAATTACGGCAAAAGGAAACGCAGGTTTTATTTACGGATTAGAAAGTATTCGACAATTACTTCCGGAAGCTATCGAAAGTAAAAGTATTATAACGAGTGCAAAATGGGAGATTCCAAATCTTACGATTACAGATGAACCTCGTTTTCAGTGGAGAGGATTAATGCTGGATTTGTCGCGTCATTTTTTTGATAAAAACTATGTAATCGAAACCATTGATCGTTTGGCAATGCTTAAAATGAATGTTTTGCATTTGCATTTGGTTGACGATCAAGGCTGGAGAATTGAGATTAAAAAATACCCAAAATTAACAGAAGTTGGTGCTTGGAGAGTCGATCAGGAAAATGCAGCCTGGAATGCAAGATTAGTTACAAATCCGGATGAAAAAGGAACCTACGGAGGCTTTTTGACTCAGGAAGAATTAAAGGAAATTGTAAAATACGCAGCAGCAAAAAATATAGAAATCATTCCCGAAATAGAAATGCCGGCACACGTGAGTTCTGCAATTGCTGCTTATCCTGAATTGGCTTGTTTTAATCAGAGAATCGGAGTTCCGTCAGGCGGATTATGGCCAATTACGGATATTTATTGCGCCGGAAAAGAAACTACTTTTGAGTTTTTGCAGAATGTAATAGATGAAGTCATTACAATTTTTCCATCAAAATACATTCATATTGGTGGCGACGAAGCAACCAAAACCAATTGGGATAAATGTCCGAATTGCCAAAAAAGAATGAAAGATAATGGCTTGAAAGACGCTCATGAATTGCAAAGCTATTTCGTAAAAAGAATGGAGAAATACATCAATTCTAAAGGCAAAAAAATAATTGGCTGGGACGAAATACTCGAAGGCGGTTTAGCTCCCGAAGCTACTGTAATGAGTTGGAGAGGAACAAAAGGAGGTACTGAAGCAGCAAAGCAAGGTCACGATGTAATTATGTCGCCGGAATCTCCGTGCTATTTTAATTTTTATCAAGGACCTCAAAACGAAGAACCTTTGGCTTTTGATGCTTATAATCCGTTAAATAAAGTTTATGAATTTGATCCTGTTGTAGACACAATGACGCCACAGGAAGCCGGTCACGTTTTAGGCGGACAGGCAAATTTATGGGCAGAACATATTACAAATCCAAAAGCTTCAGAGTATATGATTTTTCCAAGATTGGCCGCTTTATCTGAAGTTTTATGGAGTTCAAAAGAAAATCGAAATTGGAATAATTTTACATCAAGATTGCCTTCTTTATTGAAACGATATGATTATTTAGGAATCAATTATGCAAAAAGTGCTTATTTGGTTACGGCTTCAGCAGTTGCTGATTTAGACAAAAAAGTGATTAATGTTACGCTTAAAAATGAATTTCAAAATCCTGACATTCGTTACGTTTTAGGAGATAAAAGCATAGATCATCAAGCAATAAAATATGTGAATCCTATTCCGTTTAAAGAAACAACAGTTCTCAAAGCTTCTTTGTTTCAAAATGATAAACCAATTGGAAAAACATTCACAGATACGATCGTATTTCATAAAGGATTTGGCCATAAAGTAAATTATTTAACGCCATATAGTGAGAGTTATAAGGGAGATGGTCCTTTTGGAATGGTAAATACAATTAGAGGTTCTAAAAATTTTCATGATGGTCAATGGCAGGCGTGGTTGGTCAATGATATGGAAATTATTGTAGATCTTGAAAAAGTACAAAGTATAGAAAAAGTAACAATTGGAACTTTAGAAAGCCAAGGCGCCGGGATTTATTTTCCAACACAAATAAAAGTTTTAGTATCAAACGATAGTATTAATTATAAAGAAGTTGGAAAGATAATGCGTCCGTTTGCTGTTAATGTGAATTCGGAGTTGAAAGAATTTAAAATCAATTTTGAAAAACGAGATGTAAGATTTGTAAAAGTAATTGCAACTAACTTGAAAAAGAGCCCAAGAGGCGATAGTTCCTGGTTGTTTGTGGATGAGATTTTAGTGAATTAAACTCGTTGAGGAAACTTTGACAAAGCTTAAAATAAAAATAATTGTAATCTTGTCATTCTGATTTTTATGATAAAAACTAATTCTTGTTCATTTTAACGGATTAAAATTCGTAAATAATTCCTCGGACTTTTTTGAGGAGTTCCGGAGGAACAAAATATATTGTAGAGATGGATTTTAATACATCATTCGCAAAGTAACCACAATCTTGTCATCCCGAGGAACGACAAAAATGAGAATAATAACATTACATAGCTATGTGTGTTAATGTAAGTGAAACGACTTTTTTTCTAAGCTATGAGAACTATTTCTCTAAGTGTTAAAAAAAAAAATAAACCAAAACCAAAAAACAAGAGTAAATATGAAAAGAGGAATATTTATAATCGCAATTTTATTTTCAGTTCAAATATTTTCTCAGGCCATTTATGAAGATGAGCGCTATGTACCGGAAACGGATCCGTTAGTGCTGAAAAATCTGGAAGAATGGCAAGGTAAAAAGTTTGGTTTACTAATGCATTGGGGAACCTACAGCCAATGGGGAATTGTAGAATCGTGGTCAATTTGTCCAGAGGATTATGGATGGTGCGAACGTAAAAAAGGAAGTAATCCCGGAAACTATACTCAATATGTAAAGGAATACGAAGGCTTGAAAAAAACATTCAATCCAGTGAAATTTGATCCTGAAAAATGGGCAAAAGCAGCAAAAGCGGCTGGAATGAAATACATGGTTTTTACCACAAAACACCATGATGGATTTTCTATGTTCGATTCAAAATATACCAATTATAAAGTAACAGATAAAGAATGTGCTTTCAGTAATAATCCGAAAGCAAATATTGCAAAAGAAGTTTTTAATGCTTTTAGAAAAGAAAATTTATCTGTTGGAGCTTATTTTTCTAAACCAGATTGGCATAACGAAAATTATTGGGATCCTTATTTTCCTCCTTTTGACAGAAATGTAAATTATGACCCGTCATTATATCCTGAAAAGTGGCAGAAATATGTTGACTTTACACACAATCAGATTTTAGAATTATTGACTGATTACGGTAAAATAGATATTTTATGGTTAGATGGTGGATGGGTGAAAAAGAGAGATCAACAAAATATCGATGAAAATTATAAAGAGAAGTTTGCAGAAAATACTTCTAAAAACGGATTTATAAAACACAGAGTTGTAGATCAGGATGTAAAAATGGATGAGCTGGTTGTAAAAGCACGCCAAAAACAACCGGGATTAATTGTTGTCGACAGAGCAGTTCACGGAAAAAACCAGAACTATTTGACTCCTGAAAATCGTGTTCCTGAAAAAACATTGCCTTATCCGTGGGAGTCTTGTATTACTTCGGGCGGTGGATGGTCTTATACTCCTGATGCTAAATATTTAACAGGAAGAGAAGGTATTCACATGCTTATTGATGTAGTTGCAAAAGGCGGAAATCTACTACTGAATGTTGCGCCCAGTCCGGAAGGAGATTGGCAGCAAGGCGCTTATGATTTGTTGGCAGCTTACGGAGATTGGATGAAAGTAAACAGCACAGCAATTTATAATACAAAACCAATTGCTCCTTTTAAAGAGAATAATATCTGCATGACTCAAAACAGAGAAGGAAATGTATTTTTGTTTTATTTAGCTAAACAGGGAGAAGATAAAATTGCATCAGAGATTATTATAAAATCTATTACTCCTAAAAAAGGAACAAAAATTACGATGTTAGGTTCCAAAATACAATTGAAATGGACTAAATTTGCGGAAGGATTTAAAGTGATAATTCCGGAAAGTTTAAGGAATAATTTGCCATGTAAAGAAGCCTGGACTTTAAAAATTGACGCCATTATAAGATAGGAAATTAATTATGATTTTTAATATGAGAATAACATTACAAACAGCATGTATTTTTTGCATGCTGTTTTTTAGTATAACGGCTTTTGGGCAGCAGCCCGCAGATTTTGTGAATCCATTTATTGGGACTTCCAATTATGGAGCTACTTTTCCGGGGCCAATTGCACCAAGAGGAATGGCAAGTATTAGTCCGTTTAATGTTGCAGGACCTCAAAATCGGCCTTTAGAAAAAGACAGTCAGTGGTTGTCTAATCCTTATGTAAATGAAAATACATTTTTAACCGGATTTAGTCAGGTGAATTTAAGCGGTGTTGGCTGCCCTGATTTAGGTGTTATTTTGCTAATGCCAACGACGGGAGCGGTTGAAACCAATCATTTAAAATACGGTTCAACTTATTCTAATGAAGTTGCTAAAACAGCTTATTATAGTGTAGATATTGATAAATATAAGGTTAAGGGAGAATTTACAGCTTCGAAAAGAGTAGGAGTTAGCAAATTTACTTTCCCAAAAGGGCAATCTAATATTTTACTGAATCTTGGTTTAGGATTAACAAACGAAGAAGGAGCTATGGTAAAAGTAGTTTCCTCAACAGAAATAGAAGGTATGCGTTCTGTAGGTTCATTTTGTTATAATAGTCCTGAAGATGCTTATCCGGTTTATTTTGTGGCAAAATTTTCTAAACCGGCAGATCATTACGGAGTTTGGAAAAAAACATCAAAATACGAAGGTGTAGAAGCACAATGGATGGGTTACAACGGTAAAACCCGAATGATGAAAAGCACCGTTAAGACAGTCGTTGGAGATAGTATTGGAACTTATTTTACGTATCAGTTTAATAAAAAAGAAACAGTCGAAGTTAAAATTGGAGTTTCTTATGTGAGTATTGAAAATGCCCGTGAGAATTTAGAAAAAGAAACCGGAGATAAATCATTTGAAGCTGTTTATAAAGAAACTTATGACGAATGGAATAAGGAACTTTCTAAAATTTTGGTCGAAGGAGGTACAAAAGAGGATAAGACTATTTTTTATACTGCATTGTATCATACTTTAATTCATCCTAATACTTTAAATGATGTAAATGGTGAATATCCCAGAATAAAAAGAAGTAAAATTGGAAAAACCACAGACACGCGTTATACCGTGTTTTCTTTGTGGGATACGTATCGAAACATGCATCCGTTAACGTCTTTAGTTTATCCTAAGCAACAATCGGATATGATAAAAAGTATGTTGGAAATGTATGATGAAAACGGCTGGTTGCCAAAATGGGAATTAAATTCAACAGAAACATTTACAATGGTTGGAGATCCGGCAAGTATCGTTATAGTAGACGCCTGCTTAAAGGGAATTCAGGATTTTGATATTTACAAAGCTTACCATGCAATGTTAAAAGGTGCAGACCAAATTGAAGATAATCCGTTACGTCCGGGACTTAAAGAATATCTCGACAAAGGATATTTATCAACCAATTACCCGGGACCTGTTTCTACAACGTTGGAATATAATACTTCTGATTATGCGATTTCACTTTTAGCGAAAGCTTTAGGTGAAAAAGAAGACTATAAACGTTTTACTAAACGTTCTTTATCATACCGAAAATTATATGATAAAGATTTGAAATTACTTCGACCAAGAACTGCTATAGACAATTGGTATGAACCTTTTGATCCGATAGCAGGCGCTAATTTTCAGGCAAATGTTGGATTTATCGAAGGCAATGCGTGGCAATATGCTTTTATGGTGCCACATGATATCAGGGGATTGATAAAATTAATGGGTGGTGATAAACCGTTTTCAGATCAATTGCAAAAAGTTTTTGACATCAAACAATTTGATATGGCAAACGAGCCGGATATTGCCTATCCATATTTATTCAATTACGTAAAAGGAGAGGAGTGGAAGAGTCAGGAAATGGTAAAGAAATTAGTAAAAGAATATTTCAAAAATGAACCAAAAGGATTACCCGGAAATGATGACACAGGAACAATGTCGGCATGGCTGGTGTATTCGATGATGGGATTCTATCCAATATCGCCCGGAGATCCAATTTATACTATAACAACGCCAATGTTTGATAAAATAACGATTCAATTAGATTCAAGATATTATAAAAAAGAAAACATTATAATTGAACGAGAAATCAATACAGATGGAAAAATTAAAGAAATTCAGGTAAATGGAAAAGCTTTGAATAGTTTCTTTATCTCGCATGATGATTTTGTAAACGGAACAACATTAAAAGTGATTCAGGAATAAAGAGCACAATTACAATTAAAATTCGCTGGACAATGTCATTAAGTTAAATCGCAAAGATTTTTGTCATTTCGACGGAGGAGAAATCACACTAGAAACTCCGCCAGCATAATCGCCAATCTTTGTAGAGTTACACGTGTGATTTCTCCCTTTGGTCGAAATGACAAGATTGTGTTTAAGCTTTATGTTCAGTCCGTAAGTTTCGGAAATATCAGGTTAGAATTTAAACATAAAAAAGAGGACATTCGATAGGATGTCCTCTTTTTTATTTTAAGTCTTATAGGAAAGAAAACAGGCTTATTTTAAAGTTTTTACACCTAATTCTGCTATCGAAATATACTTTCCATCTACACTGGTTTTTCCAATAAATTTAATATATCTGGCTTTCGTTGATGCTTTTAATGTGATATTTTGCTCCACCGGATTACTTTTGATATTTGCAAATTCACCTGCAGCAACTGTTGTCCAGTTTATCTCATCGGTACTTACTTCCCATTGGTAATTTTTTACAATTCCACCAGTTCCCATTTGACGAGGCAAATATGATAAAGACGTGATTTCTATTTCTTGCCCCATATCAATAACTATAAATTGAGGTAAAGGCGTTAATGAAGTGTTATCAGTGGTACTCCAGAAAGTTTCGGTATTTTCATCAATAACATTCGATGATTCTTCTTTCTCCGGATTTTCAAAAGAAGTGCTAACTATTTTCCAGTCTTTTTTGCAAATATTAAAGGATTGAATTGAAGTTTCGCCGGATTTCATATCGGTCCCAAAAGATTTGGCTTTGATATTACCTGAAGACAAAAATGAAAATATACCTTCATAAATTGGAGATTTCTCGGTTGGTTCCGTTCCGTCGATTGTATAATGAATTTGATTTACCGTTGTTTCAGTTGTGATAGAAATGTTTCCGTCTTTGTCTCTTTTAATTTTTGGAATTGGTAATTGTTCCGACTCTCTAAAAACACCAATATCGCTTAAAGCAATAGAAACCGGAGATTCTTTAATTAGAATTCTCAATTTTGAAGTTGTAACGTAATTTGGTAAACGTACCAATCTGTTAGCGCCAATACTTGTAGCTTCGCCTATTTTTTTCCAAATTCCATTGTTAAAAGCATCAATTTCTATTTTTTCAATGCGTTGCCCTAACTTGATATTTTCTCTTAGACGAATGATATTAAATGTTTGTTCTTTTTTCCATTCTAAAAGTAGCCACGCTTTTTTTACATCATCATTTGTTGCCCAGTAAGAATAACGATCGTTATCAGTCAGATTCTTTGTTCCGAAAAATATTTGATTTTCACCACGAATCTCCGAAGCAGTAATTACAGCCGATTGTGCAAGATTATCAGCAAATAATTTCTTTAGGAAATCGCCAAAATCTTTCAAAGCCTTAACATCATTTTGATGTAATAAACCGTCTGTATTTGGTGAAATTCCGATATCCATCGCAGCGCCTCTTCCAACAGATTTACAGTAAATTTCGAATAACTCTGAAACTGATTTTACGTTATTGTCTTCATTAGCATGATAAAACCAGCCATTTCTAAGCGGTACATCGCATTCTGCAGGTTTCCAGAATTTACCGTTTCGTGTTCCGCCCTGAGCTTTATCCGAGTCGGTTTCTCCGGGAACTGCTACTGTTTTTCCTGCGATTGGTTCCGGTGTAAAAGTTTCCCAAGAAGTTTCATTTGCAAAACCTCTTTCATTTCCTACCCAGCGTACATCTCCATTATCAGCAAAAATAACGGCTCCGGGTTGCAGTTCACGAGATATTCCCCAGGTTTTATCCCATCCATAATAAGTAGATCTGTCGATGTTTCTTTTCTCATTTTTACCACCATAATAGCCATCGCCACCATTTGCACCATCAAACCAGGTAATGAATAAATCCCCATAATTAGAGTATAATTCCCTTAACTGATTTCTATATTTCTCTACATATTCAGGTTTTCCATAATCTTCATTATTTCGATCCCAAGGCGAACAATAAAGTCCAAATTTCATTCCTGCTTTGCGCGCTGCAATTTCAAATTCTTTTACCATATCACCGTTTCCATCTCGAAAAGGACTTTTGCTAATGTTATAAGAAGTTGTTTTGGTTGGCCACAAACAAAATCCATCGTGGTGTTTGGCAACAAAAATTACACCCTTAAAACCGCCGTCTTTGGCAGCATTCACAATTTGACTTGCATCAAATTTTGCAGGATTAAAGATTTTAGGATCGGCATCACCATATCCCCATTCTTTATTTTGAAAAGTTGTTGGCGTAAAATGTACCAAAACATATTGTTCCAATTCCTGCCAACGCAATTGCGATTCGGTTGGCAATGCTCCATAAGGATCTGGTGGACCAATTCTCTGCGCCGTCACGGACAAGAAGGCAAAACATCCCAAAATTGTTAATAATTGCTTTTTCATTTTTCTTGTTTTAATATCTTCTTTCTTAGAATTATTGAATCACTTTAATCACAACAGCTTCCTGATTTGCTAAAGAAGTTCTTAGTTCTTCCGGAATAGTGACTATAATTCCGCCGTCTATTAATTTACTTTTCAGTTTTTGTTTATTAGCTAATAAAGAAACTTTCAAATTGCCTTTTATATTAGTTTTAATAGTAATCTCTGCAGGCAATTGTTTTTCGTCTTTTGCAGGCATATAAATTCCGTAAATTGCTTTTCCTTTTTGAGTATAACCAACTTTTCCGTCTAAATAAGGTGCAACAGGTTTAGTGTCGTAAATAGCTTCACCGTTTACCGTTAACCATTTTCCCACGTTAGCTAAAGTTGTTTCGATTTTTGGATCAAATTCACCTTTAGCATCCGGACCTACACCCAGTAAAAGATTTCCTCCTTTGACCACAATATTAGTCATTAATTGTATAACTTCCTTAGATGATTTATAATGATCATTTGGTACCCATCCCCAAGCCCCGCCAAGGGTAATGCAACTTTCCCAAGGCACAGTCAAAGGTTTTTCAGGTGTTTTTTGTTCCGGTGTTAAATAATTTTCATATTCACTGGGAACCCAACGATCTACAACCAACATTCCGGGTTGTTTTTTGCGGGCAGTTTCTGAGATTAATTTCATGTTGATATCCATATCGTAAGGATATTTACAGAACTCTTCTACCTTTTTGTTAATGGTAGAAAGTGGTCGAACCCAACATCCGTCAAGCCAAAGAATATCAACTTTTCCATAATTTGTAGTCAACTCGTTCAACTGATTTTGGGTGTATTGTACATAACTTTGCCATCTCTCCGGGAATTTTTTGATGTCATAAGTAGGATTTCTGTCTTTTGGAGGATAATACGACCACCAAAAGTTTTCAGTAGTCCAGTCGGGTTTTGAGTAATAAACTCCTACTGCCAATCCTTCTTTTCTTGAAGCATCCAATACATCTTTTAATACATCAGCTTTTGGATTTTTTGCATAAGGTAAAGCTGGATTTGTAATTTTGAAATCAGTAAATTTTGAATCATACATACAAAATCCATCATGATGTTTAGAGGTGAAAATCATATATTTTGCACCTGCATTTTTGAACATTTTCGCCCATTTCTCAGAATTCAGATTCGTGGGATTCAATTTATATTTCGTATTTCTGTAGTCAGTAGCGTATTTGTAATAATCGTCGTAACCATCTCTGGTTACCCAATCTTCAGGTGCTAATCCCCAAGATTCTACCGTTCCCAATTGAGTATAAAGTCCCATATGGATTAATACCCCAAATTTGTAGCCTTGCCATTTTTCAAGATTTGCTTTTACCAATGGATCTTTTGGTGCAATATAACCTGCTTCTTCAGATTTGTTGGCTTCCATGCTGAAATCACCTTGCGCCTGAACAGAAAATGCACTGAACCAGACGAATGCCGTAAATATTAACTTGAATTTATTTTTCATTTTTGGTTTTTTGTTTAGTCGTTTTTTAGTTTTGGTCAGGAACTATTTCATATAAAACTCAGGATCAATCAATCGGTTTCCGGTTTCATCATAAACAGCATAATTAAAACCACTCTGAACGCAATAAGAACCGTAATCGCCTTTTTTGTTTAAAGCAATAAAGCCAACTTGAATATCTTTTAAATTTTTATTTCTGTTCTTCATCAGTTTTACCACTCTCAAAACGGCTTCCTCACAGGCTTTTTGTGGAGATTTTCCCTGACGCATTAACTCAACAACCAAGTGGCTTCCTGAAATCCGAATCACTTCTTCACCGTGACCAGTTGCGGTTGCGGCACCAATTTCGTTATCGACATACAAACCAGCACCAATTATTGGAGAATCGCCTAAACGTCCGTGCATTTTAAATGCCATTCCGCTTGTAGTACAGGCTCCGGAGAGATTACCGGAAGCATCCAAAGCAATCATTCCAATAGTATCATGATTTTCAATATTAGCAATTGGTTTATATTCAGAAGTTTTTAACCATTCTTTCCATTCTTTTTCGGAATCAGGAACCAATAGATTTTCTTTTGGAAAACCTTGCGATAATGCAAATTGAAGTGCTCCATCACCGACCAACATAACGTGAGGCGTTTTTTCCATTACGGCACGAGCTACAGAAATAGGGTGTTTAATAAATTCAAGACAGCCTACAGAACCAATGTTCGACATTTCATCCATGATGCAAGCGTCTAGCGTTACTCGCCCGTCTCTGTCAGGTCTTCCGCCATAACCAACACTTCTTTCTTTTGGATCTGCTTCAGGAACTTTTACTCCGGCTTCTACAGCATCCAGCGCGCGACCTCCGTTTTTCAACACTTCCCAGGCCGCTTCATTGGCTTTCAAACCAAAATTCCATGTAGAAAGTACAATAGGTTTTCTTATTTTTCCATCAGGAAGTTCGTTTTGCTCTTTTATTTCTTCCGATTTTCCTGTGAAAGAACTTAATGCTACCGCAGCCGAGGCCATTGCAGTTGTTTTTAGAAAATTTCTACGATTTGTCATATCATTTTATTTTAAATCTGATTGTTGAAAATCAGAAAGTATTTTTATTCTTAAGCTTCATAAAGTAAGCTGGCAGCTCCTAATAAAGCGGTAGTTTCATTGTCTGTTGAGATCACCAGTTCCATTTCGATTCCTGCGTTTTTTACTTTTTCTTTGAAAATATTCAGAAATAAGTCTCCGGCGTTTGCTATTTTTCCTCCAATAACAAACATATTGGCATTAAAGCTTTTTAGCCACGGAAGTACAATTTCGGCCAGATCATCTCCAAATTTATGAAAGGCTTCTATTGCTTTTTTATCTCCTTCAATTGCCAAAAGGTATAATTCAAGCCCATTATTTAATTGAATACCGCTTAAATTCTGATAATTAGAAAGCAAACCTCTTAATGACACAGAATCTTCGGCAATGCCATTTTTGTAGGGAAGATTCCAGATTTCGCCATTTTCAGGAACATTATTTCCAGTGTTTATAATTTTTCCATTTTCTATAAAGCAAGCACCAAGCCCTGTTCCTAAAGTAATTGCCATTACATTTTTAGGGAGATTTTTCATGTTTTTGTAAACTTCGCCTTTCCCAAAACTTTTAGCATCATTTTCAAAAACAATAGGAAAGTCCAGATCAAAATCGAAACGTTCTCTTAATAGATCTTTTATATTCAGTCCATAGAAATTATTGTATTTATCCTGATCTTTAATCCAACAAGTTCCATCGTGATAATCAAATGGTCCGGGAAATGCCATGGCGATTCCGGATAATTTTTTCACCTGAGATTTCACCCATAAAGCACGAATAGCATTTTCCCAATAATCCATTACCTCTTTGCTGGGTAAATTAGAATCGAAAGAAACCTTAAAAAAGGAGTTTTCAAAGACTTTCATCTCATTTAGATCAACAATTGCGGTCGTAATATGTGAACCTCCAACATCCATGGCTATTGCAAATCTTTTTTCCATCTTTTGACTTTTGTTCTTTTATTTTTTGTTGTTTTTTATGTTGTACCTCAATTATGATTACAAGTAATAGAGCTGCTAAAAATATATGTTTTTATTTAAATGCTAAATCGTATTAGTAATTTAATGTCAGTCATTTTGTCGAATATAAAAAGTTTTAATTATAAAATTCTAATGTTTTGGCAGACCATTCATTATCAAAGAAACCGCTTACTTTCATATTTGGTAAACCGTTCAAAAGTAAATCAGCTTTGAAAATCATGACATCGGGAAAACCTGTAATTCCGGAAATATAATTGTTTGCCCAAGTTGCTTTCATTCCTTTTTCAGAAGTTCCTGCTACAACACCAATCATCGCCGTTTTGCTATCGTTTCTTGGCACTACAAAATAAGCTGCCAAATCATCTCCTTTCAAGACTTTGCTGTCTATCTTGACTTGTTGATTGTCAATTTGAATTGGAGAATTTTTCAACAACAACTTCCATGCGCTATTGTTCGAAGCATTTCCATAAATTATCACATTTCGATCTTTGTATTTTTCTAATGAAAATTCTTTGTCCGAAATCACATCAATACTTCCGTTTCCTCTGTAATAAAAAGTTTCAGCGTCAAAACGCGCTCTGTTGAGGTACCATTCACGTTCAGAAGCAGATCCGCCTGTAGCATAAACAAAAACGACATTATTATTGAAAGCAAACTTGAATCCGCCTTGACGTTCTGCATATTTTTCGGCAGTATTGATTTCATTTATAAAATCCCATTTTTTGTCTTTTAAAGCCAAAATCGCTTTTTTATCTGCTGCTGTTTTTAAGGTTTGATCGTTGATATTGATTGTGATTTCACCTTTTAAATCCAATGAAACCAAATCAAGTTCCATAATCGCAACATTTTCTGTTTTGATAGTAATTTGTCCTTTAACAATTTTGGCATCAATGTTAGAAAACTCAAATGGGTATATTTGCTGCTGTAACTTTAACCAATAATCCGTTGAAGAGACCGCAGGAGTAGCGGTATGGAAATCAATTGCTTTAACTTCTTTGTTTGTTGGAATTGTTTGACGTTTGAAGAATTCAAAAATCGGAAACCAATCTACAGAATGATCGCCATACCAGTGTTCGCCTCCGGGATATTCGTAGTAACAAAAGTTAGGATGAAAAGTTCCTAAAATCTGACGCATTTCTCTCACTTGCGAAATTGGTACAGTCGAATCAGCATCGCCATGCAGAATATAAACGCCTGATTGTTTCAGGTTTTGTATAATACTTTTGATACGACCTGAATTAGCCGAACGTTTGATTGGATCAAAGGCTTTAAACATATCGTGCATTTCGTCGCCTTTATCAGATCCGTAAGTCGAAATATCAGGATAAGAGGCACAAGGAGCAATTGCGGCAAATTTATCAGGATATGTCGTTCCCAAAAACCAGGTTCCGTGACCACCCATTGAGTGACCTGTTAAGTAGGTTTGAGCAGGAATTGTATTGAATACTTTTTTAGCTTCAGCCAAAACTTCCAAGGCATCGATTCTTCCCCAATCTTCCCAATTAAAACCAAATGGACGACGATTTGTGGCAGCAACAATAGTAGCCCAATCTTTTTGTTTGTAAGCTCGTGCCTGATTTCGTGCTTCAACAGAAGCGCCGTGAACCGAAAGTATTAACGCTTTTGGTCCGCTTTCCAGCGCGGGAGCAACACTGTAATATTGTACACTATTATCGACCTTACTCAAAAAAGTACGTTCATGATGAACCGTTGCAGAACGTTGTTGAATTGTAATTTCAGTTTTGTCAATTACTTTTCCGTTTTTGTCTGTAAGTGTTATTTCCATTTTTAATTCGCCAGTAAAATTCTCTTTTGCCGCTGGAACTTTAAATTTTACTTTTCTGACAAACAAAGGCATAATGGCATCAGTTGCATATTTAGCCGTTTCTCCACTTGACAATTTTGTAGTAATAACAAGGTTTTTCAGCTCTCTTTCAGTCGCATTTATGATACGAATAGAAGCCCATTTTTCGTCTTTTTCGCCATTAATAACATCCGGAAGCGTCAAATCACGTTTGGTAAACTGAATACTTTTTGAGGGTATAATAATTTTGGATTTAACACGACCAAAACGACCTTTTGTATAAATAAATTCGTTTACACCTTTTCGAAGTTTAAATGGAATCAAAGTATATCCAAAATCATAATGATCACCTTCGTGCGGTAAACCATTTATATAAGTACGGGTTCCTCCTGTAGTTTCCAGAAGTGCGATTTGCTCTTTTGGCGAATTATATTCCGTAAAAAGAAAAGCTGATTTCATTTCCTTCCGACTAAAAACTCCAACAGAATCGACTTCGATAGGCTGCCAATCTCCTTTTTGTTTATTTGGATTTACAAATTTTCCAACGGCGTATTGCCAGGCAACGGGATCTTGTCCGTTAAAAAGTGTACCGGTTCTTTTGTCGGAAGCAAGCGTATAACCAGTAATGAAATTATACAGAACATTTCCTTCGGCAGTTGTTGTGATTTTTTCTTTTCCAAAATATTCAACGACATTTCCAGTGGCTTTTGTTTGTGCGATCGAATTTGCACCCAGGGCAATTAAGAAAATTAGGAATCCTTTTTTCATTTTTTTTATTTTATTTTTTAGGATATGGCTTTCAGTCTCAATAATATCCATTGTTTTTTTATAGGAACACTTTGATTTTGATTTCAATCACTTTTGACTTAGCCAATTAATCTAATTAAAGTGATAAAATAAAACCAAAAAAATTTGTCAATAATTACTGTATTAACTACTTATTTTTGAATTGTTTTTGTATATTTTGACGTTAATAAAACGATTTAGTTGGCTCATAAACATTTTTTGTTATTTTTGTTTTTTTGGGAATTCTAAAATTATATCTAAATCAATTTAGTAATTAATCCAATTTTATCATTATTTAATTATTAATTATCATTGCTATTCTTAAAATGAAAATTGTAAAGACAAATATCGCTTCCTACACGAATACATCACTTTCTGTATTTTCTCGTGAAGAATCTTTTTTTCAGTCGCCTTTTCATTCGCATCCGGAATTTGAGCTGGTTTATATTTTAGAAAGCCATGGAAAACGAATTATAGGAAATTCTGTAGAATCGTTCGAAGCCGGAGATATGATTTTTCTTGGAGATGATATTCCGCATGTTTGGCTTAATGATGAAATTTTTTATAAAGGAATTAATAGTTTAAAGGCTAAAGCGATGGTGATTTATTTTAGCAAAGACCTTTTTGGAAATTCTTTTTATGAATTACCGGAAGCCCAGGAAGTTAAAAAGTTTCTATCTCAGGCCGTAAAAGGTGTGTCGATTACCGGACAGACAAATGCAGTAGTTTCTAAAAAAATGGAAAAATTGCTCAAAAAGAAAGGTTTTGAAGTTATCATGGGACTGATTGAAATTTTGTTTCTTTTGTCAAAAAGTAAAGATCTGAGATTTATCAATGATGATTCGTATATATCAGTTGATGAGGATAATAAAAATGACCGACTTGCAGCCGTTTTTCAATATGTGAAGTCAAATTATAAAGAGGAAATATCGCTTGATGAAATCTCTAAAATTGCGAATCTGACACCTACATCTTTTTGCAGAATGTTTAAAGCTAAAACAAAAAAACCTTTTGTAGAATATCTGAATGAAATCAGAGTATCAAATGCTTGTAAGTATCTAATTGAAACTGATTTAGGTATTTCGGAAATTGCCTATGAATGTGGGTATAAAACAGCTTCAAACTTCAATAAGCTGTTCAAAAAATTAATAGGAACAACTCCTAAGGAATACAGAAAAAATGCTGTGGCGTAATTTTATATGCCTTTTTTGTAAACTAATATTTTTTAATTGTTGATGTATTGTATGAATCAGGAATTGAAATGTGTCGTTAGGCACTAAATATTGGTAGTTCTAATAGATTCGAAATTCATTGGCGTGCCGTAGGTACGCAACAAAATGATAACTATTGCGTACCTACCGCACGCTAAATTTATTTTCATATTCCCCGTTTTCTACCAATCTTTAGTGCCTAAAGGCACAAATTTTAAACTTTCAATTTTTGATTTATATAAGCTATGATCTAATACTTTTTTTATTAAATCTATTTTATTTTTTTCTGAAATTACGGATAAGTTTTTTGATTCTTTATTCTGTAAATTGATCTTATTTTTTTTAATTGAGCAAATTAATATTAAAATAGCTACTTATTTAGTTGTTTTTTGTGAAATTAATTAAAAAGATAATAAATGCTTAATTAATGATAATTTTGAGTTAAAATAAAACTTAATAATCTAATAATTTTATTTTTTTAAGATTGAAGCAAAATATTGTGTTCGAAAACATAAAACGATTTAGTAGATTCGTTTCTTATTGTTAAGGATAATAGGCATTGCGCTCGTGTTATAAGGAATTCGTTATAAAAAATATAAAAACAGAAATCGAAAAGATAACTATTAATCTTTGTTTTTAATTGATAATCAAATGGTTTTAGGTTTTTAATCTGAGATTTTAAATAAAATAATATGGTAACCCAAAAATATTGTCTTGCATTAGATTTGAATGAAGATCCAACACTAATGGCCGAATACAAGAAATATCATGAAAAGATTTGGCCGGAAATCACAGAAAGCATCACCAATTCGGGGATTGAAAATCTTGATATTTATTGCGTTGGTAACAGAATGTTTATGATTATTGAGGCCAATGAAACTTTTACTTTTGAAAGAAAAGGGCAAATGGATGCCAATAATCCGATAGTTCAGAAATGGGAAGAACTGATGTGGAAATATCAAAAAGCATTGCCTTGGGCGAAGGAAGGCGAAAAATGGATGATAATGGATAAAATATTTGATTTGCATGAAAATAGATAGCCACCAACATTTTTGGAAATACGACGCTGTAAAAGACGCCTGGATCAATGAAGAAATGAAAGTGATCAAACGGGACTTTTTGCCTTCGGATTTAAAACCTTTATTGTTAGAAAATCAGATTGACGGTTGTGTGGCTGTTCAGGCAGATCAGAGTGAAGATGAAACTCGCTTTCTTTTGGATTTGGCAAAAGACAATAATTTCATCAAAGGTGTTGTGGGTTGGGTAGATTTATGTGCTGAAAATATTGAAGAACGTTTGGAATATTATACCAAATATGAAAAACTAAAGGGATTCAGACACATCGTTCAGGCCGAAGCAGATATTGATTTTATGTTGTCGGAAAGATTTCAAAATGGAATTTCGAAATTGGTAAAACATAATTTCACTTATGACATTTTGATTTTTCCAAAACATTTGGAAAATGCAGCAAAACTGGTGGCAAAATTTCCGGAACAAAAGTTTGTTATCGATCATTTGGCGAAACCGGATTTCAAAAATAAGGATTTCAGAGAGTGGGAAAAAGGTATCAGAGCTATAGCACAATTTCCAAATGTGATGTGTAAGGTTTCGGGTTTAGTGACTGAAGCCGACTGGAATAATTGGACCGCTGTGGACTTTACTTATTGTTTAAATGTTGTTACAGAGGTGTTTGGAATTGATCGATTGATGTTTGGCAGTGATTGGCCGGTGAGTTTACTGGCAGCATCTTATGCAGAATCATGTGATATTGTAGAAGATTATTTTTCGAAATTTTCGAAAGCAGATCAGGATAAATTCTGGAGCAAGAACGCAATTAATTTTTACGATTTAAAAGATTAATAAACGGATATGTGTTTTATACACAACTAAAAGAAATAACTATTCAACTTAAATAGAGAACAAAATGAACCTTAATCTCACAGACAAAATAATTATCGTAACCGGTGGAGCAAAAGGAATAGGATTTGGGATTTGTAAAGTTTTGGCTGCTGAAGGAGCTATTCCTGTAATAATAGGAAGAGCAGATGCTGACAATCAAATTGCTGTTAAAGAAATCGAAGCTGAAGGAGGAAAAGCATTATCAGTCGTTGCCGAATTGACTAATCCCGAAGCTTGTAAAAATGCCGTAGAACAGGTAATTCAGCTTTGCGGTCGCATTGATGGGTTAATCAATAATGCAGGTGTCAATGATGGCGTTGGTCTGGAAAGTGGGGATTACGAAAGTTTTATGGCATCGATTCATAAAAACGTAGTTCATTATTATCTGATGGCACAATACGCTTTGCCTGAGTTGAAAAAAACAAAAGGTGCAATTGTAAATATAGGTTCAAAAGTTGCGGATACTGGACAAGGAAATACGTCAGCTTATGCGGCTTCAAATGGTGGGCGTAATGCTTTAACCCGCGAATGGGCTGTCGAATTATTGAAATACGGAATACGTGTTAATTCGGTTATTGTGGCTGAATGTTATACGCCTTTATACGATGCATGGATTAATACACTTGAAAATCCGGAGCAAAAGTTAAAAGAAATTACAGCCAAAATTCCGTTCGAAAACAGAATGACAACCGCAGAGGAAATCGCCAATATGACTGTTTTCTTATTATCTGATAAATCAAGTCACACAACAGGTCAGTTGATTTATGTCGATGGAGGATATACACATTTAGACCGTTCTCTGTAGTTTATAGTTGACTAATTGCGTTCGTTTTTGCGAACAAAACCAAAATAACCAACCAAAATGAAGATAACCAAAAAGATATTTTCGCTGAACAATTACCTTGTTTTGCTGATCTGTTCGATGATCAGTTTTTCTGTATTTTCACAGAACATGCCAATAAAGAGAATGGGTTCGACCGATACGCAGTCATTTGATGATAATTGGCTTTTTTCACGATACGGATCTCAGGCGGATGGATTAGTTAAAGAAGAACCAAAGAACTTAGAAGCTGTTTCTACGAATGAAACCAACTGGGAAAAATTAAACTTGCCACATGATTGGGCGATTAAAGGACCTTTTAGAATTGAGTTAAGAGGAGAAACAGGAAAATTGCCGTGGAAAGGAATTGGTTGGTATCGCAAACATTTTACTGTTCCGGCTTCAGATTCAGGGAAACAGATTTTTGTTGATTTTGATGGTGCTATGGCTAATGCCAAAATTTATCTGAACGGAAATTATGTAGGAACCTGGCCTTATGGTTACAATTCTTTCCGAATGAATTTGACTCCATTTTTAAAATTTGGACAGGAAAATATCTTAGCAGTTCGTTTAGATACTGAAAACTGGGATTCTCGCTGGTATCCCGGCGCAGGAATTTATCGCCACGTGTGGTTGGTAAAAACCAATCCGGTACATGTTGGGCATTGGGGAACTTACGTTACAACTCCAAATGTTACTAAAGAAGCTGCTGATGTCAGAGTATTGGTAAACGTTGACAATGCCACAAATAAAACCGTAAAAGCAGTTGTTACAACTGACTTATACGAGATAGATATCAATGATAAGCTTAAAGCAAAAGTAGGTTCGTTAATTCCTTCAACTCTTGAAATCAAAGCTAACGGAACTGAAGAAGCAGAAACACATTCGGTTTTAAACAATCCTAAATTATGGGATTTAAAAACGCCAAATCGTTATGTGGCGCAAACTAAAGTTAGTATTGACGGAAAAGTTGTGGACACTTATAATACGCCTTTTGGTATTCGAACTATAGAATTTACACCAAGAAACGGATTTCTTCTGAACGGAAAAAGAGTCGAAATCTTCGGAACTTGTAATCACCACGATTTAGGTGCTTTGGGAGCTGCGATCAATACTTCGGCATTAAAAAGACAATTGATAATGTTGAAAGAAATGGGCTGTAATTCTTTGCGTACTTCTCATAATCCTCCTGCTCCTGAATTGTTAGAATTGGCAGATAAAATGGGATTCCTGGTTTGGGATGAAGCTTTTGATGCGTGGAAAACGGGCAAGAAAAAATTAGATTATAATGTGATTTTTGATGAATGGCACGAAAAAGATTTAGTGGCATTAGTACGCAGAGACAGAAATAATCCTTCGGTATTTATTTGGTCAATTGGAAATGAAATTCCAGATCAGCTAAATGTAAAAATGACCAAAGAATTGGCAGATATCATGCGTAGAGAAGATCCAACACGTCCGGTTTCAAATGGATATAATGATCCTGATGGAGGAAGAGGATCCGGAGCGGCTGTTGCAATCGATGTTATGGGAATAAATTATTTTTTTGACCAACAACCAAAATGGGATGTTGATCCAAGATATGCGAATAAACCAACACTTGGAAGCGAAACAGCATCAACGGTAAGTTCTCGTGGAGAATATTTCTTTGACGATAAATACAATAAAACGTCTTGGCAAATTTCGTCTTATGACGATGCATTTCCGGGATGGGGTTATTCGCCTGATGGACAATTTCGTATCAATGCAAAGTATCCGCATTTATTAGGAGAATATGTTTGGACAGGTTTTGATTATTTGGGAGAACCAACACCTTATAATTCAGATGAAACGAACTTGCTGAATTTTAGAAGTGATCCTTCAAAACAAGGAGAATTGGAAGCGAAATTGGCAGAATTACAAAAAACTAATCCGCCATCAAGAAGTAGTTATTTCGGAATTATCGATTTAGCCGGTTTCCCAAAAGACCGCTATTATATTTACAAATCACATTGGAGACCAGATGTTCCAACGGCTCACATTCTTCCGCATTGGAATTGGAGCGAACGTGTTGGGCAAGTAGTTCCTGTACATGTTTACACTTCGGGGGATGAAGGAGAGTTGTTCCTTAACGGAAAAAGTCTTGGAAGAAAGAAAATGGAAGCAGGAAAAGATTTCCGTTTGACTTGGGATGATGTGGTTTATGTTCCTGGCGAACTAAAAGTTGTTTGTTATAAAAATGGTAAAAATTGGGCGACAGATATTGTTAAAACTACCGGAACAGCAACAAAATTAAAAATTTCAGCGGATAGATCAGAAGTACTTGCGGACGATGTTGATTTGATTTTCGTAACCGTCGATGTTACTGATAAAGAAGGTTTGATGGTTCCTCGCACAAATCCATTAGTTAAGTTTTCGATTGAAGGTAATGGAGAAATCGTTGCAACTGATAATGGTGATGCAACTAGTTTTGTGCCTTTTCAAAGTACTGAAAGACCTGCTTATAACGGAAAAGTTTTAGTAATAGTTAAAGCGAAAAAAGGAGAAAAAGGACAATTTACGGTAAAAGCAGAAAGTGAAGGATTACAATCGGCAGCAACAACAATCAGAATCAAGTAATAAATAATAATAAAAGAAAATGATTAAGAAAATAATTTTAACAGCTTTAGTCGTTGGAACTACTATCACAGGTATTGCGCAAAACAAAATTGCCGCAAAAGATATCGCTGAAAAAATGAAATGGTTTGAAGATGCTAAATTAGGAATCTTCATTCATGCCGGAATTTACTCCGTTGCCGATGTTTCTGAATCCTGGAGTTTTCACAACGGAAAAATTTCTGTTGAAGATTATATGAAACAACAAAAAAGCTACACTTTGAGTAACTATGATCCTGCTGCTTGGGCTGATATGATTAAAGATTCAGGTGCAAAATATGCAGTAATTACAACAAAACATCATGATGGTGTGGCGATGTATGATACCAAATTAGGAAAATTAAGTTCAGTAAAAACCTGTCCTGCTAAGAAAGATATGGTGAAACCTTTCTTTGAAGAATTACGCAAAAGAGATATTAAATGTGGTGCTTATTTTTCATTAATCGACTGGACGCACAATGATTATCCGGGGTTCCTGAAAGATAAATCACGTTATGATATTAAAAAAGAGCCAGCTCGTTGGGAACGTTTCCAAAAGTTCTACCAAGGACAAATTAAAGAAATCTCTGATTGGTACAATCCGGATTTATGGTGGTTTGATGGTGATTGGGAACATAGTGCAGAGGAATGGCAAGCTGAAAAAACACGTAAGATGATGTTAGAGAGAAATCCAAATACGATCATAAACGGACGTCTACAGGGATATGGTGATTATGATACTCCTGAACAAAATTTTCCGGTGGTGCGTCCTGCCTTCAAATGGTGGGAATTATGTATGACTATGAATGAAAACTGGGGATATCGTGTGAGTGATAACAATTGGAAAACACCTTATGAAATTATCACAATTTTTGTGGATGCAGTTTCAAACGGAGGAAATTTATTATTAGATATCGGACCAAAACCTGACGGTACTTATCCTGAAACTGTTGTTTCTACGCTGAAAGAACTTGGTGATTGGAACAGAAGAAACGGTGAGGGAATTTTTGGAACTATTCCCGGAATTCCGTTAGGGCATTTTTATGGACCTACAACACTTTCTAAAGATTCGAAAACGCTTTATTTATTTGTTCACGGAAAAACTTCAGGCCAGTTGATGTTGAAAGGACTCGATAATAAAATTCAGGATATAACTGTTTTGGGATCAAATGTAAAGCTGACTCATAAAGTAGTAGGAAAAATTTCCTGGAGTGCTGTTCCTGGATTAGTTTATATTGATTTGCCGGAAAATGTTGCCGATAAATATGTGACTTGCATTAAAGTTACATTAGACGCACCAGTTAAATTATACAGAGGTCAGGGTGGTTTTCTGACGAACTAAAAGAATTTAAAATGTCATCTTCATTTGTAGATGACATTTTTTATCTAATCTATTTAATCGATTTAGCAAAAAGTAGAATGTTTTTTTAATGACTAATGGAGAAATAAGCATTGTTAACTAGCGATTTAAAGGAAGAATTAGAGAAAAAAACAACCCATTTTGATGTTTTTTTTATGCTGAAAAAAAATAATTATAAAGAAAAAACTACATTTTTAAAAATGGCTAAAAAAATGCGTAATGAGAGAAAAAATAATTTGGTTAATGAATTTGAAAATGAAGAAAAAATCAGAAATGTTTTTTGATGAAAATCATGAAATGAACGACAAGGATGAATTATTGTATAAATTTTAGTTAACATATATTTATGTTAATTTTTTAATGGTTTTATTGACTTTAAGGTACTCTTTTTTGCGATTTTAATTTTTCTTAAATTTAAAACAATTATTGTTGTTTGAGAGAAAAATAGTACTCGCTTAATTGGGTGTATTTGTTTTGTTTTCAGGGTATTTAGAGAATAATTTCGTTCTGTTATTTTTAAATGTTAAAAGTTGTAATTATGTGTAAAAAAAATACTAAATCGTTTTTGTAAATCGTTTTATAACTATATATTTGTCAATAACAAATTAACTTAACTTTAAGATAATATTAACTTTTGATGAAAAAAAAGATCACTATTAAAGATATCGCGAAAGCTGCAAATGTATCGGTTACTACGGTTTCATTTGTTCTGAATGATAAAGGGGAGAAGATGGGGATCAGTAAAGAAGTGATTAAGAAAGTTCTTAAAGTTACTGAAGAAATGAAGTTCAAACTCAATATGATCGCAAGTAGTTTGAGAACGGGAAAAACAAGATCTATTGGGCTTATTGTGGAAGATATTTCAAATCAATTTTTTTCTGATTTGGCAAGAGTAATCGAGAGGGAGGCAATAGATTTAAATTACAGAGTTTTTTATTGTAGTACTGGCGGAAATGATGAGCGTGCGGTCGAGTTAGTTAATAGTTTATTGCAGGCTAATGTTGATGGTTTTATTATAACTCCTACAGAGAATATGAAAAAAACTATCGATCGATTGTTAGAACTTCAATGTCCGGTTGTTTTGCTTGACAGGTATTTTGAAGAGCAGGATGTAAGTCATGTCGTTCTGGATAATTTTGAAGGAGCCCAAACTGCTATTCATTATTTTTTGAAAAAAGGATTCGAAAAAATTGCATTTGTTACTAATTCCTCGGAGTTGATTCAGATGAATTTAAGAAAGCAAGGATATGTGAATGCTTTAAAAGGAGTTGGTTTATATGATAATTCCAGAGTTTTGGATTTGGAGTATCACATCACTGAAGAGGAGCGAATAGAAAAGATCTCTGAATTTTTGAGTAATAATACAGAAGTTGACGCTGTTTTGTTTAGCGCAAATTATTTGTTGCTTGCCGGTTTGCAGTCATTTAGAAGATTAGGGCTAAAAATCCCTACTGATAAAGCAGTAATTAGTTTTGATGATCACGACAGTTTTAGACTGCATTCTCCTTCTATAACTGTTTTATCTCAGCCAATCGAAGAGATGGGAAAAAAAACTGTAATGTTATTGATGAAGCAAATGAATGAGGGAACTAATTATAAGATTGAGAAAGAAAAGAAAAAAGGCAGTCTAACTATAAGGGAATCGGTTTAATAATTGCGCCCTTTTTTTTAAAACAAATTACTAAAACGATATAGTAGTATATAGAAGAAACTCAGAATGACTAATCAAATTATTAAACAAAAAAACGCTTATGAGGTAAAAGAAAAAGAGAAATGTTAAACGAAACTTAATTGTTACCAAATCCTTGATCAGGGAAATTAGGTAATAGAAAATTAAAGGTTTTAGTTTCATATTTTTTAAGAAATCAAACCTTTTAATTAAAAAAATTACAAACCAAACCAAACCAATTTAATTATGAGAAAACTGTTATATGAATCACTGTTAGTTTTTCTAATGGTATTGTGCTCTCAAGGAGTGAGCGCACAAAACAAAACAATCTCCGGAGTAATTACAGATAGTGCAAATATGCCTATTCCATTTGTTACTGTTAAAGAAAAAGGAACGAAAGTAGAAGCGTCAGCTGATGAAAATGGAGCATTTACAATTTCAGTAAAAGAAGGAGCTACTATCATCGTAAGCCTTATTGGCTTTAAAACAACAGAACTAAAAGCTGTTGATGGAATGAAAATTAAATTAGCAACTGCGACTAACGAACTTGATGGCGTTACAGTTACTGCTTTAGGACAAACTAAAAAGAACAAATCAATTGGGTATGCTACAAGTGTTATTAAAGCAGATGCATTAGTAAAAACAGCTTCGCCTACCATTGCTAATGGTTTGTACGGTAAGGCACCAGGTGTGCGTATTAGTTCTACTCCAGGTGGAGCCGGAGCAATCAATATTCAGATTCGTGGTATAAACTCAATAACCGGTAGAAATCAGCCACTTATTATTTTGGATGGTGTGCCTATTCGTGATGGAGAGGTTAACAACAATGATTATTGGAACCAACAACGTGTAAAAAATAATGGTTTAGCCGATATTAATCCTGAAGATATTGAGAATATTTCGATTCTTAAAGGAGCTTCTGCTGCTGCATTATATGGTTCTGAAGCTGTAAACGGAGTTGTATTGATTACTTCTAAATCTGGTAAAGGAAAAAAAGGATTAGGTATTGACTTTAGTACTAGTTACTCTGGTAATGAAATTGCATACTTGCCTAGATTTCAATACGAAAGAGGACCAGGTTGGACAAATGCGAATTATTCTACAGGATATTTAGCTCCAGACGGATTTGCTCATTATGATGTAGATGGTAATGGTACTTTTGAAACGAGAGGAGTTTCAAATAGTGGTAATAACTTTGGTCCTTGGTTTGACGGTAAGCCTGTTATGACTTGGGATGGAGTAATTCGTCCTTACTCAGCTCAAAGAGATGGATACAAAAATATGTTCCAAAATTCATGGGATTCGACAACAAACTTTGCGCTTTCAAATAATACTGAAAACAGTAGTATTCGTTTTTCTTACACACGTATTGAATCAGAAGCATTAAGTATGGGGAACAATAACAAAAAGAATAATTTTAACCTAAATGCGTCATTCAAAACAGGTAAATTAAAAACGGATGTTATTGTGAGTTATATGAATCAAAATTTACAGAACCGTACTTTTGCTATGGATCGTTTGGTTAATAACTTTACTGGTATGCTTAGCCCATTTGATAATGGTGATTGGTACAAAGCTAAATACAAAACTAGTTTAGGGTACAAATACGTAATAGGTAAAGATACTCAAAGCTTAACTCCAATTGAAAATATTTACCGTAATGGTTTCAGAGGAGATATTGCTGATTATTTTTGGAATACAGGTGCTAAACAGCAAGATGAGATTACAAACCGTTTAATCGCAAGTGTTACTGAAACGCTTTCTGTTACCAAAGATTTAGCATTACGTGGTCGTGTTTCGACTGATTTAACTGCAATAAATATTGAGAATAAAAATCCAGTAGAAGTACCTTTGGTTTATGAATTTGGAAACGAGGGAGATCGTTCAGGTTCTTTTATGATGGAAGGTCAGGATTATAATATTCTTTATGGCGATTTATTAGCGACTTACAACAAAAAAATCAATGAAGATTTTGGTATAAATGCTGTTGTTGGTTATTCTGCTACAAGAGAAACTTACAGAACATTATCTCGTTCTACTAAAGGTGGTTTAAGTGTTGAAGGATGGTATGATCTAAAATCTTCTATAGGTATCGCTACTAGTGATTCAAAAAGAGAAGAGACTTTAAAAGATGCTGTTTTTGGAACTTTAAGCGGAAGCTTCAGAAATTATTTGTTTGTTGAAGGAACTATCAGAAGAGACCGTACTTCTACAATGAACCCAAATAATAATGCCTTTACTTATCCTTCTGTAAATTCAAGTTTTGTATTATCAGATGCGGTAAAATTGCCAGACTTTATCAGTTATGCAAAAATGCGTGGTTCTTGGGGTATTGTGGGTAGCTATCCGGGTCGTTATGGAGCAAATGTGGCATTCATACAAAATACATTAGGAACTCAGGGAACTCCAAATCCAGTGTTGACTACAAATTCTCAAGACAAGTATGGAAATGAGGGAATCAAACCTGAAATGAAAAATGAATACGAGCTTGGTTTTGAAACTAAATTCTTCGACAGAAGATTAGGATTAGATTTTTCTTATTATAATGCAAAGATAAAGGATCAGATTCTTGATTTGACTTTGGCACCAACGACTGGAGCTAGTAGTATCCTGGCTAACGTAGGAGAGTTGAGTAATAAAGGATTTGAAGTTGCTTTGACAGGTTCTCCTTTCAGAACAGCGAATTTTTCTTGGGATGTAACTTTAAACTGGGCAAAAAATATCAACAAAGTTGTAAAATTGGCTAACGGTGCAACAGAATTATTACATGCTGATTATGATGGGTCTGCGGCTCAATTGAAATCTGTAGTAGGTGATCCAATGGGAGGTATTTATGCACACCCTGTTAAAACTGATGCTAGTGGTAAAGATATGGTTGACTCTGATGGATTCTTAATGATTGATGGAGATAAATGGGTAAAATACGGAAGTGCTATGCCTAAAGGTGTAGGAGGATTATTAAACTCATTTACTTATAAAAGTTTCACATTAGATGTAAATATAGATTATTCTTATGGAGGTTCTTTGATGCCAACAGGTATTAACTGGATGACTGCAAGAGGATTGACAGAAGAATCATTGAAATACAGTACAAATGAGCGTGGTGGTTTAACGTATTATATGGAAAATGGTAAAGGAGTTCAGGTTCCTAATAGCGCAACTGCAGGACCAGGAGGTCAGGTATTATACCGCGATGGTATGTTAATGAACGGTGTAACTGCAGATGGTTCTCCAAATACAAACGTAATTTCTCAGGCAGGTTATTATAACATGACTTACAACTGGGGAGGTCCTCAATACAGCAGCTCACGTTATGAATTGTATATTCAAAAGAATGATTATGTTAAATTAAGAGAGGTATCTCTTGCGTTTAATGTGCCAGCGGCTTATGCAAGTAAATTTGGCGCTACAAAATTGAGTTTGTCTTTCTTCGGTCGTAACTTGTTTTATATCTACAGAACAATTAAGGATATGGATGCTGAAGCAACTACAGCAGGAACAAAATGGACTCAAAACGTAAACAATGCAGGATTAACTCCTTCTACAAGAAGTTATGGAGTAATGTTAAGAGCATCTTTCTAATTGGATAAATTATAATTAAAAAATAGACAACATGAGAAAATTATTATATATATCATTTGCGACAGCAGCAATTTTTCTAGGCTCTTGTTCAGAGAGTGATTTTGCAGATGCGTATAGAGATCCGGAAACAGTAACAACGACAACTGTGCCTAAACAGTTTGCCGGTTTCATGAAAATTAACTTTGAGGATGTAATCCCATCGTATTGGAATTATTTTACAGTAATAAGAACGACTTCTTTAAGCTATACTCAGGCTCATGGATTTGTTAATTCAACAGGTCGTTATGTTGTAGGAGAAGCTGGAAAAGACAGATGGAACAGGTATTACAAATTCATTGCTCAATATAGAGAGTTAGAAAAAGTGATGGGTTCTTTATCTCCTGCTGATCAGGCAGCGAATAGAATCTACATGATTACGGCAACCATTTATTTGTATGATCATACGTCAAAAATGATTGATAATTTTGGAGATATTCCTTTCTCTGAAGCTGGTAAAATTAGTATGACAGGTGGTGATTATAGTAAAGCAGCTGCTAAGTATGATGGTCAAACGGAGCTTTATGTTAAGATGTTAGACGATTTGAAAGCTTTTTCTACTGAATTAAATACAATTACTTTGGCTACCGGAGTAGAAACAGTATTTAAAAATCAAGACCTGATTAATAAAGGAAACTTGGTAAGCTGGAAAAACTACTGTAATTCTTTACGTTTGAAAATGTTAAACAGAGTTTCTGCAGTTCCTACTTTATCAGCCAGAGCTAGTACAGAAATGGCTGAGATCATTGCAGAAGGAAAACTTGTAGACGAAACCTCAGAGAATATTGCTTTCAAAGTTTATACTCAGGATACTGATTTAGATACCGCAGGTTTCTTTGATGCTTTAGAATCAGGAGGAAACAACATTGCCCCAAAACCAATGATTGATCACATGAATGCCAATAATGATCCGCGTGAACCTTGGTTGTTTGAAAAAGGAGCAAGCGCAACAGCTTATGTAGGACTTGATCCAACGCTTACATCCGGAGTTCAGGAGCAGTTAGTTGCTGATACTCAAATCGCAATCTACAATAGATCTGTAATCAGCAAAAATAAATGGTTACCAGGAACAGTTGTAAATGCTGCCGAAGTAAACCTGATTCTTGCAGAGTACTATTCAAGAAACGGAAATGCTGCTACAGCAAAAGTACATTTCGAGAAAGCGATCAGACAATCTATCGAATATTATGTAAGATTAGGAGACAAAGCTGATGTTCTTACCTGGAAACCAACTACTGAACCAACAGTGGCTGAGGTTGATGCTTATATTGCTAAAATTAACTTTGACGGAGCTACAACAGCTGCTGATCAATTGAAGTTGATTGCTTTTCAAAAGTACATTCACTACAATGTAATGCAAGCTGATGAATCTTGGGCGGAACAAAGAAGATTGAAACTTCCGGCATTTTATTTCATGGATGATGAGACAAGTTCAATTAGAAAAACTCCACCAACGCGTTGGACATATCCAAATTCTGAAAGAGTTTATAATACAGATAATTATAATAAAGTTAAAGACAAAGACGATTTAAATACTAAAATTTTCTGGGACGTAAAATAATTTCATTTTTAAGTTTAAATTTTGGTTAGTAATGAGAAAACCCCAAAGTCGATTTATAATTGACGATGGGGTTTTCTTTATAAATATATGTACCACTTTGTTTTATGCTTATAAAGAGTTGAAATGTGCCGTTAGGCACTAAATATTGGTAGAAAATAAGAATTGGAATAAGTTAAGTTTAGCGTGCCGTAGGTACGCAATATTTATCATTTTGTTGCGTATGCCAACGAATTCCGAACCGTTATGACTACCGATATCTCGTGCCTAATGGTGCAAATTATTGACTTTCAACTCTTGATTAGTATTATTTGTTATAGCACAAAAAAATCGGCGAACTTGCTGTTAATTTTAGCGCAGTTCGCCGATTTTTATTTAAAAATATGCTTTTACTTTCTTTCAATAATTGCTCTAAGTTAATATTAGAGAGAATGCTGAAGTATTCTAGTCTTGCTTAATAAAACTTAAAGATTGCCCATAATTTGCAATAGAAGTCAAGGCATTGTAAATGTATTGACAAACCAAAACTGCTCCTTCGCTGTTAATCAAAGCTGTATCATCTTCCGGAGTGTGATATTGTGGATGTCCGCCAGTATGTAATCCAATAGCAGAAATATTATTTTTGTAGAACGTAACATGATCAGAACCACCTACATCTCCTGCAAAAACAATTGGATTAAGTCCGCTGCCTTCGCCTAGTTTTTTCATTAATTCGACACCATCTGGAAAAGTACCAGCGCCGCCCATATACAATTCTTTTTTATCGTTCAATCTCCCTACCATATCCATGTTGATCATTACTTTTACAGCACTTTTATCTACCGGAAGGTGATTAACAAAATACTTAGAACCCAATAAACCTTCTTCTTCACCGCTAAAAGAAATAAAGATGATACTTCTTTTTGGAGCAATTTTATTATGATGAAGTTCTTCCAAAATTGATAAAAGGGCCGAAACACCAGAAGCATTATCATCAGCTCCATTATGAATTGCTATCGTATCTTTTTTCTTGCTGCCGGAACCTTTTCCGCCCCATCCCCAATGGTCATAATGTGCCCCAATCACGATGAATTCTTTTTTTAGATTTTCATCAGAACCTTCTATATAACCTACCACATTTTGAGTCGATACGCTATCCGATTTCATTTTGTTGATATCGGGTTTTATGAATATTTTGAACGGCTGATAATAATTGTTGTTGAATTTTTTCAATCCAAATTTTTTAAAATATTTTTTGATGTAAGCTGCCGCTTCATTGTTGCCCTTTGTTCCGGCAAGACGACCTTCTAACTTATCTGACGCCAAATAAGTATCGTGTTGAAGGAATCTTTTTGCTGAAAATGTTGATTGTGCGGTTCCTTTTTCAGTTGCTATAAAAGCGACAATAGAGAGGAAAATAATTTTTTTAAACATGATATTCAATGTAATTAATCTATATATTTTTTTAAATCGTTAACCCGGTTTTAAAATAGAAGAACCTTTAGTTCTTCATAAAATAAACCTCTGCAATTTTGGTACAGAGTAGTTTATTTTTCTCCAATCAAAAATCCGGATACATTCCAGGCGCTGCTGCTGGTTCCTTCAGGTTTTCCCATCGGAATCGAAACGTGAATCGTATGTTTTCCTGCCGAAAGATTTCCTAAATCAATCAAATTAGGATTGGTAGTTGTTCCCGGACACCAGTTAGAACGGCTTAAATCTGATGATGATAATCCATTACCAAAATTCCCAGAAGCGGGATTACTTAATCTGTATGAACCGCAATCGGTGCGCCACGGAGTAAATCCAAAAACTTCTTTGTTGTCAATAAAAATGGTATTCTTTTTTTGTAAAAACTCATCGCCATTTTCCCAGCCTCCATGACCAGTTGTAGTATAACTCAGTTTAAAATTTTTGTATCCTTCTGGTACTTCAAAAGTCATTTCGAGTCCTTTTTCGTTGTCAAACATTGTAGCGTAATCTTGTCCTGCCATTTCCATTACATTCAAAGTATTGAAAAGCGGCAAAATAAAATCGCCCTTCTCATTGTTATCTTCACCTTGGTGAATCGAAATATTCAAACTCGCTTTATGTCCGCCAGCATCATAATTACCAATAAACATCCCTATATATACTTCCTGATTGCTTAATTTAGGCTGTAATAATGAAATGTCCTGACGATAGAAAACACTATCCTGCCAAACCTTGTTTTTTAGTTGTAAATAATTGAAATGCTTCACACCAAAAGGAGTAAAAAAGCGCATCATTTCCAATAAAGGAGTATAGTCGTTAGTTCCCACAACACCTTGATATTTTTTACCGTTTCCGTTTTCATAAACGGGTAATGTCTGGACACCATTTTTTAATCCGTCCAGAAAAGAAGTTTTTTTATCAGTTGGAATCATAAAAACCGAACCAGTTCTGTCGTAAGCATCACCATTTGATTGTTGAGTTACATCGGCAAAAATGGCACTTCCTTTTTTTATTTCAGGAAATTTTACTTTTCGGACAATTATAGTTCCGCTTGCAAATCTAAAAATGCTGTCATTTGATTTTGCATCGCCTGCAAAATGAATTTGTTCTTTATTGAAAACAGCGATATTTACAAAACGGCTTTTCCATAATAGATCTTTATAAGTCAATTGATCAACGGTTTGAACCGCAGGGATTTTTAAAAATAATGGAATTGTTTTTAAAGTTTCGATTTTTGAAGCCGTAACTATAGAATTTCCATTGCGATTTGTTTCTAAAACCAAACCTAAATCTTGCCCCAATACACCAGGTCCTCCTTTTAATCCTAATTCATTCGTATACCAAATTTCAATTCTATTGGAGTTAACAGAAGTAACAGCTTTTTTGCAAACGTAGCCCAGAATTTTTTTGGTTTCAGTACTGAATTCAAATTTTTGCTTTCCTAAAGCTTCGGCGTCCTGACCTAAAATTGATTTGTTTACGGTTAATTGCGCCAATTGGAAAATCGTTTTGGTATTAAAATCTACAAAAGTCTGCTCGAATGGAAAATCTGCTTTTTTTTGCATGATTTTATCCGTCGTTATCAAACTCAAGTCTTTTGAAGTATATAAAAACAATGGATCCTGATTCTCGATCAGTTTTCCGTTGTAACTTCTTTGATAACTAACTTTAATTGTTTTTTGAGCAAATGACAAAGAGATTATGAAAAAGGCAAAGAATGTAAATAAAGTTTTTTTCATGTTGTGGTTTTGTTTGGTTTGTTGGTTTTTCTAGTTATTTTAAACGCAAAGTGCGTTAAGATTTAATTTTGCTTTACACACAGAAAACACAAAGTTTGCAAAGCCAGATTGATACAAAACTTTGCGAATTTTATGTTTTTATAAAACGATACCTTTAAAAAAATCTTAGCGAACTTTGTAGTTAAATCATCTTTAATTATAACGCTACAGGTTTTTTTTATTACTTTCGGATTAATTTACTAAATCGATTTTGTAAAAAACAAATATAGATAAATATCTGTATTTGAAAGAACAAAGAATTGAATAATAAACAAGTTTTGCTCTTTATATTTTATATGAATTAACAATATGATAAATGGAACCGGAAAAAGGAGAAGGCAATTAATAATTAAATAAAGATAATATCGAATTATTATATAAACGGAAGTAATTATATCTTTCAGTTTCTAAAAGAACAGGAATTTAATAGAAAATCTATGAGAATGACTTTTTGTCCGGGAGAAAAAGAAGTTATTTTTAAGAGGAACTATTTTCTGGTTTTATAATAAATAATAAGTGTTTGTATAATTAAAATAGATCAATAATGAATTGTTTAAAAAGCTACAGATTTATAATGTTTTTTTGTTTTTGCATTGGGATTATAAATGCACAACAAAAAGCATTTCCGTATAAAAATCAGAATTTATCGATTGATAAAAGAGTAGACGATTTATTGAAACAATTGACTACCGAAGAGAAAATTTCTTTGTTAGGATTTGAAAGCAAAGCAGTAAAGAGATTGGATATTCCGCAATATAATTGGTGGAATGAATCTTTACACGGATTAGCCAGAGCCGGAAAAGCGACCGTTTTTCCACAAGCGATCGGAATGGCGGCTTCCTTTAATGATAATTTATTAAATGAAGTGGCAAATGCTATTTCAACAGAGGCAAGAGCTAAGAATAATATGGCTGTTGCCAAAGACCGCCGTTTGCAATATATGGGATTGAATTTTTGGTCACCAAATATCAATATTTTCAGAGATCCGCGTTGGGGAAGAGGGCAGGAAACCTATGGAGAAGATCCTTTTCTTACCGGAAAAATGGGAACATCTTATGTCAAAGGATTACAAGGAACAGATTCAAAATACATGAAAACAGCGGCTTGTGCCAAACATTTTGCCGTGCACAGCGGACCTGAAAAAACAAGACATTCTATTGATGTTATTGTGGATGAAAAAGATTTGAGAGAAACTTATTTATACGCTTTCAAAAAATTGGTTGATGCCCATGTAGAAACTGTTATGTGCGCTTACAATCGAGTAAATTCAGAACCTTGTTGTACCGGGAAAACCTTATTAAAAGATATTTTACGCAATGAATGGAAATTTGGCGGACACGTTGTGACTGATTGTTGGGCATTACAGGATATTTATGATAGTCATAAAACCTTGCCAAATAGTGTAACTGTCGCAGCGGCAGCAATTAAAGCCGGAGTAAATATGGATTGCAGCGGATTGTTGCAAAAAGATGCAATCAATGCATTGAATCAGAAGTTGATTTCCCTAAAAGATATCGATAATGCATTAGCTCCAACTTTGCGTACACAATTCAAATTAGGATTTTATGACAAAGCAGAGGATAATCCGTATAGAAAATATGGAATAGACAGTATTGCCAATACGTACCACAGAAATCTTAGCCGAAAAATGGCAGAGCAAAGTATGGTTTTGTTGAAAAATGGAGAAGTAGGTGAGAAAAAAACAAAACTGCTTCCTTTGAAAAAAGAAGATTATAAATCGTTGATGGTTGTTGGTCCAAATGCAGCTTCGTTAGATGCTTTACTAGGAAATTACCATGGAATCACCGATAAAGCCGTAAATTTTGTAGAAGGAATTGCCGGAGCTGTAGATCCTGATACTCGTATAGAATATGATATGGGTTGCGATTTTAACGATACGACTAATTTTGGCGGAGTTTGGGCTGCTTCAATGGCCGATTTGACGATTGCAGTAATTGGTTTTACACCAGTTTATGAAGGCGAAGAAGGCGATGCTTTTTTGGCTGATGGTAAAGGCGACAGAAAAAATATGGATTTACCGGCTTCGCATATTGCATACATAAAAGCACTTCGAAAAGGAACTAAAACGCCTCTTGTGGCTGTAGTAACAGGTGGAAGCGCTGTCGATATTTCGGCGATTGAACCTTATGTTGATGCAATTGTTTTTGCGTGGTATCCGGGTGAACAAGGCGGAACGGCTTTGGCTAATCTGCTTTTTGGAAAAGTATCTCCGTCAGGACATTTACCAATTAGTTTTTATAAATCTTTCAGCGATTTACCGGATTATAGTAGTTATGCGATGAAAGGCAGAACCTATCGTTATTTTGATAAAGAAGTACAATATCCTTTCGGATTTGGATTAAGCTACACGACTTTTGGATACAATTGGGTTCAAAAACCGGAGAATATCAAAACTACTTCTGATAAAATTTCGATGCAAATTAAAATTGAAAACACAGGGCAATATGATGCAGATGAAGTAGCTCAGGTATATATCGAATATCCAAATGTAGACAGAATGCCTTTGAAAGAATTGAAGGCTTTCAAACGAGTGTCAATTTCTAAAGGAGATTCTAAAACAATCGCGTTAGAAATTCCGTTGGAAGAACTTCAAAAATGGGATGATGCTAAAAAACAATTCAAAATCTACGAAGGAAAATATAATGTAAAAATTGGTTCCAATTCTAGAGATGCAATGTTAGAAGCGAGTTTCGAAATTGTGAAGTAGAGAGAGGAATAAAGAAGCAAGATTATAGAGGAAAGATTATAGAAGCAAGATTATAGAATAAAGACTTTAGGGAGTAATGTTCTTGATATAAATGAAAAACAAACATGAATAAAAATTTAAAATCGGCATTTTTTGCAATTTTAGCGCTTTGCTATCTGCAAATGCAAAGTCAGAGTACTAAACAAAATTTGACACAATATGTAGATCCTTTTATTGGGACAGGATTTCACGGACACGTTTTCATGGGAGCAAATGTGCCTTTTGGAGCGGTTCAGTTGGGACCTGTAAACATATCACAAGGTTGGGATTGGTGTTCGGGTTATCATTATTCTGATCCTACTATTATCGGATTTTCGCACACACATTTAAGCGGAACCGGAATTGGTGATCTTGGAGATTTGCTTTTTATGCCAGCCGTTGGTAAAATTAACTTGAAAAAAGGAACTGCCAAAGAAATGGAAAACGGATATATTTCAGGTTTTGATCATAAAGATGAGGTTGCAAAACCAGGATATTATTCTGTTATTTTGAAGAAAAACGGAATCAAAGCCGAAATGACTGCTTCTGAAAGAGTTGGTTTTCAAAAATACACTTTCCCGGCTTCAGATAAATCACATATTATTTTAGATCTGGTTGAAGGAATTGGTTGGGATAAAGCGGTAGATACTTATATCAGAGTTAAAAATGATACTTTAATTGAAGGTTATCGTTTCTCAAAAGGCTGGGCTCCTGATCAAAGAATTTATTTCGCAGCAATTTTATCAAAACCCGCTAAAAAAATCCAATTGTACAACAATACAAAAGAGATGATAAATAAAGTGGTTTTGGGTGATAGTGCAAAAGCGGTGATTCAATTTTCGACTTTAAAAGATGAGGTAATTAAAATTAAAGTTGGAATTTCAGCTGTTAGCACTGAGAATGCTTTAATGAATATCAAAAAAGAAATTTCAGGTTGGAACTTCGAAAAAACAGCAACTGAGGCTGATGAAAAATGGAATAAAGAGCTGAATAAAATTGCAGTAAAATCGAATGATATCGCCAAAATGAAAACTTTCTATACTGCTTTATATCACACAATGATTGCACCTTCAACTTATAATGACAGCAATGGTGATTATTATGGTTCAGACAAACAAGTTCATAAAGCAGCCGGATTTACAAATTTGACAACTTTCTCATTATGGGATACTTATAGAGGTGCGAATCCTTTGTTTACCTTAACTCAAACCGAAAAAGTTTCGGATATAATCAATTCGATGTTGGCGATTTATCAAGAAACAGGACATCTTCCGGTTTGGCATTTAATGGGCAATGAAACCTATTGTATGCCTGGAAACAGTGCCATTCAGATTGTTGCCGATGCGTATTTAAAAGGAATCAAAGGAATTGACGGAGAATTGGCTTTCGAAGCAGTAAAAGCAACGGTAATGCAAGATGATCGTGGATTAAATTTCGTGAAAAAAATAGGCTACATTCCGGCAGATAGTTTGAGAGAATCGGTAGCAATTGGGATGGAATATGCAATTTCGGACGGAGCAATTGCTATGATGGCTAAAAAAATGGGCAAAACAGAAGATTATAATTATTTCTATAACCGCTCAAAAGCATACAGGAAATATTACGATGCTTCGACCACTTTTGTACGAGGAAAAGTCAGCGATACAGAATGGAGAACACCTTTTGATCCGTTTAAATCGGCACACATGAAAGATGATTTTGCCGAAGGAAATGCATGGCAATACACTTGGTTAGTGCCTCATGATGTAGAAGGGTTGATTGCAATGTTGGGAGGAGAAAAAACATTTACGAAAAAGCTGGATACTTTATTTACGATTAAAGGAGATATGGGAGCTGAGGCTTCAAGTGATATTACAGGTTTGATTGGGCAATATGCTCACGGAAACGAGCCAAGTCATCACATTACGTATCTGTATAATTTCGTGGGACAACCTTGGAAAACTGCAGAGAAAATACGTTACATCATAGACAATTTATATAGTGATAAACATGACGGATTGTGTGGAAACGAAGACGTAGGACAAATGTCGGCTTGGTACGTTTGGAGCGCCATGGGAATGTATTCTGTAAATCCATTCAACGGGGTTTATGTTTTTGGAAGTCCAACTATGGATGAATCAGTATTGAATTTGGTTGATGGAAAAAGCTTTACTGTGAAAGCATTAAACAACAATTCAAAGAATATCTACATTCAAAAAGCAACTTTAAACGGAAAAGCTTATACCAAAAGTTATATCCTTCATTCGGACATTATGAAAGGCGGTGAATTGATTTTTACAATGGGAGATAAACCGTCTAAAACTTGGGGAGTTTCTGCTAAAGACAGACCTTATTCTGTGAAAGCTGAATAGTTAAACTAGTAATCCTAATCAAGAATTGAAATGTGCCGTTAGGCACTAAAGATTGGTAGAAAATATGAATTAGAATAAGTTTAGCGTGCCGTAGGTACGCAATAGTTATCATTTTGTTGCGTACCTACGGCACGCCAGCGAATTTTGTACCGTTACGATTACCAATATTTAGTACCTAACGGCACAAAGTTTTTTTTGATTTCAATAAAGACCAAACAGTCCCGAAGCCTCGGGATAAAACTTGTTAGGTCTAAATATATCAAACTAGAAAATGAAAAGAAGAGAATTACTAAAATATATTGGTTTAACTGCCGGTACAGTTGCATTGACTGGTTCGGCATCTATTGTTTCTGCTGCAGAAAAAAGTTATAAATCTAAAAGAGTATTGCGTATTGCGCATATCACTGATGTGCACATCCGACCGGAAGAAAATGCGCCCGATCGTTTTGTAAAATGTTTGGAAGAAATAAAGAAACATAAAATAGATTTTTTCCTAAATGGAGGAGATACCATTTTTGCTGCTGATTATGGCAATATTACACGAGACAGAGTAAATGAATTATGGAAAGTTTGGTACGAAACGACCAAAGGAATAAGTGATTTTGAAATGCATAGTTGCCTTGGAAATCATGATATGTGGTGGGCTGCTCCGGACAAACAGGATTCGATGTATGGAAAGGACTATGTAGTAAAGCAATTAGGAATTCCAAATCGTTATTATAGTTTTGATAAAAAAGGATGGCATTTTATAATTTTAGACAGTAATAATGGCGAAGGTTCATTAGACGATGAACAGCGTTTGTGGTTAGAAAAAGATTTGCAGGCAATTCCTGCGAATACGCCAGTGGTTTGCATGAGTCATTATCCTATTCTTGCCGTTTGTACTCATGTTGACGGAGGAAACCACACCGATTCTAAATACATCAGCGATCTTTTTTATAAACACAAAGACAAAAAAATCACTTGCCTTAGCGGACATATTCATTTGCTGGACGAGGCCGTTTATAATAATGTACATTATTACTGCAATGGTGCTTTGAGTGGTTTTTGGTGGGAACCGGGAGATAAAGACTCCGCTGGAAAAAGCTATTATAAGCAAACGCCTCCGGGTTATGCCATTATAGATTTATTTGAAGACGGTTCTGTTAAAAATCAATATTTCCCCCATTCTTTTTGAGTATTTAAAAAATAAAACTTCATAATTTTAAAAAAAGACAATTACTAATTAAATAATGGTAATATTGAATTAATAAGTATACTGCAATCATTATAATTTTATAGTTCTAAAATAGAATAAATTTAATAAAAAACATATGGCATTGACAACTCAAATAGATGTTCAAAAAGATGTTAGTTCTAAAGAAAATAAAAAATGGTTGTTTCCTTTTATACTGGTAACCAGTTTGTTTTTTTTCTGGGGATTTGTACATAATCTAGATCCAATACTTATTCCTCATTTAAGAAAAGCATTTAATCTTACAGATTTAGAATCTTCTTTGATTGATTCCTCTGTCTTTATTGCCTATTTTGTTATGGCTTTGCCAGCCGGTTATATCATGAGAAAATACGGTTATAAATCCGGTATTATGATAGGATTGGTTTTGTTTGGTATTGGTTCGATTTTGTTCGTACCGGCTGCCAATTCACTGCAATATATTTACTTTTTAGGAGCTTTATTTGTTATAGCTTGCGGATTAACTTTCTTAGAAACAGCTGCAAACCCTTATGTGACAATATTAGGTCCGTCTGAAACAGCGACCAAAAGACTAAATTTTTCACAGTCATTTAACGGACTGGCTGCTTTTATAGCGCCTGCATATATTGGTCCAATGATTTTATCCGGAAAAAATTTAACTCAGCCTCAAATGGATGCGATGGCACCGGCAGAATTGCATGCTTATGTTTTGGAAGAAGCAGCAAGTGTAAAAATGCCTTATCTAATTTTGGGACTGATTATTTTGGCAGTAGCGTTAGTATTTTACTTCACCAATATGCCTGATGTAAAAGATGAAGATAAAGAAGGAGCAGACGGAGCAAGTTTTGCCGGAGCCTTGAAATCTATGCGTTTAAGATGGGGAATTTTAGCTCAGTTTTTTTATGTAGGAGCGCAGGTTTGTGTTGGAAGTTTTTTTATTAAAATGGCAACTACTTCGGCAGGTTTGGAAGAAGGTACTGCAGCCAAATATTTAGGATTTTATGGTTTGGCATTTATGATAGGACGTTTTGCCGGAACATTTTTCATGCAATATATAAAGCCAAGAAAACTATTAATCATTTATGCAATCATTAATATTCTCTTATCAATATTGGCAATAGTGGGAACAGGAATGATAGTAGTCTATACTTTAATAGCGATTGCATTTTTTATGAGTATCATGTTTCCTACTATTTTTTCAATGGGTATTGACGGACTCGGACATAATACAAAAATTGGATCTTCATTGATCGTAATGTCAATAGTTGGAGGAGCTTTACTTCCTCCGGTTTTAGGATTTATTTCAGATGTTACAGGAAGTATTCAAAATGGATATGTTGTTCCGTTGACCTGTTTTTCAGTAATACTATTGTTCGCATTTAACGGACATAAAACAAATAAAGCATAAATTCTATTTATATAATATGTTAGAAAACGAAGTTAAAAGATTGGTGGTGAAAATGCACCCGGAAGATAATGTGCTTGTAGCTTTAACAGATTTGGTAAAAGGAGAAAATGTGATTTTTGATAATCAGACTTATATCCTTCAAGATACTATTAAGGCAAAACATAAATTTTATACAGCAGATTTAAAAGCGGGAGCTGAAATAACGATGTATGGCGTTTTGGTTGGAAAAGTGCAAAATGATGTTGCTAAGGGAAGCCTAATGACAACAGATAATCTTAAACATGCCGCAGAACCTTATCAATATCGTGATGTTAATTTTGAATGGAAAGCACCAGATGTTTCAAAATATAAAGACAGAACTTTTAAAGGATATAAAAGAAATGACGGTCGTGTAGGAACTGCCAATTATTGGTTGTTTGTACCAACAGTATTTTGCGAAAATAGAAATCTTGACGTAATCCGTGAAGCTTTGCATAATGAGTTAGGATATTCAGTAAGCGATAAATACACACAATATACGCATAGTTTATTGGAGGCATTTAAAAAAGGAGAAAGTCTGGACACCATAAATGTTCAATTGGCTCCGGATATAAATACGAACCGCGTGTTTAAAAACGTAGATGGTATTAAATTTCTAAACCATCAGGGAGGTTGCGGAGGTACACGTCAGGATTCGGCTACCTTGAGCGCCTTACTGGCTTCTTATGCAAATCATCCAAACGTAGCAGGTATAACTGTATTGAGTTTGGGATGCCAGCATTTGCAAGTACAGGATTTTACAAATGATGTTAAAAAACAAAATGCATCTTTTGATAAACCATTATTTATTTTTGAGCAGCAACAATCTAAAAGTGAAGAACAATTAGTTGCCGATGCCATTAAAAAAACATTCGAAGGTTTAATCGAAATAAACAAACACGAAAGAGTTTCAGCGCCATTGAGCGAATTATGTTTGGGAGTTAAATGTGGTGGAAGTGATGGTTTTAGCGGAGTTTCTGCTAATCCGGCTGTGGGTTATGCTTCAGATTTACTGGTGGCTTTGGGCGGTAAAGTTTTGTTAGCAGAATTTCCCGAATTATGTGGAGTAGAACAGAATCTGATTGACCGTTGTATTTCAGAGCCAGTAGCTAAAAAATTCATTGATTTAATGCAGTCTTATGATGCTTTGGCACATAAAGTAGGTTCAGGATTTCACATGAATCCATCGCCGGGAAACATCAAAGACGGATTAATAACAGATGCTATAAAAAGTGCTGGAGCAGCTAAAAAAGGAGGGACAGCGCCAGTCGTTGATGTATTAGATTATACGGAACCAGCGACAAAAGCAGGTTTGAGTTTGGTTTGTACACCAGGAAATGATGTTGAAGCAACAACAGGAAAAGCAGCATCGGGAGCAACATTAATATTGTTTACAACAGGATTAGGAACTCCAACAGGTAATCCGGTTTGTCCTGTTATTAAGGTGGCTACAAATTCTATTTTGGCTCAAAGAATGAGCGATATTATTGATATTGATTGCGGTCCGATAATTAGTGGCGAAAAAACCATTGAAGAAATGGGCGAAGATATTTTGGAATATTGCATAAAAGCGGCTAGTGGAGAAATTATTCCAAAAGCGGTTTTGTTAAACCAGGATGATTTTATTCCGTGGAAACGTGGAGTATCATTGTAGTAATTATGAGATGTAAATTATAAACTCTCAAGACCTAAAAGTCTAATAATCTAAAGATCTAAAAATCTAAATATATGTTTTCATTACAAAACAAAAAAGCGGTTGTTACTGGTGGTGGCAGCGGAATTGGGAAAGCTATTTCAGTCTTATTTGCAAAGCAAGGAGCTGAGATACACATTATTGAATTAACAGAAGAAAGTGCTAAAACAGCTGTTGAAGAAATAAAAGCAAATGGAGGAAAAGTATTTTCACATGCTTGTAATGTAGCCAATCAGGAAGAAGTATTAGCAACATTCGAAAAAATTGGAAACATTAATATTCTCGTAAATAATGCAGGAATTGCTCATGTTGGAAAAGTAGAAACAACTCCTGAAGCAGATTTTGACCGAATTATGAATGTGAATGTAAAAGGAGTTTACAATTGTTTACATGCTTCGATACCACATTTTCGAAATACAGGCGGAGGCGTTATTTTAAATATGGCTTCGATTGCTGCTTGGGTGGGTATTCCGGATCGATTTGCTTATTCTACCGCCAAAGGAGCTGTAATGGCAATGACTTTGTCGATAGCCAGAGATTATATGAGTGAAAATATCCGTTGTAATTCTGTTTCTCCGGCGCGCGTGCATACACCTTTTGTAGATGGATTTATTGCAAAGAATTATCCGGGTCAGGAAGCTGAAATGTTCGAAAAATTATCAAAATCTCAACCTATCGGACGCATGGCAAAACCGGATGAAGTTGCAGCTTTAGCTTTGTTTTTATGCAGCGATGAATCCGGTTTTGTTACGGGTTGCGATTATCCTATTGATGGAGGTTTTATTAAATTAAATAACTAATTTATAATGAAGGTTGCCTTATTCATACCCTGTTATATAGACCAGTTTTATCCTAAAGTGGGTATTGCTACTTTGCAGGTATTAGAAAAACTAGGTTGCGATGTCACTTTTCCGTTACAGCAAACTTGCTGTGGTCAGCCTATGGCTAATAGTGGTTTTGCAAGTTTGAGTAAGGGTTGCGATATCAATTTTGTTGAAAATTTCACAGGATTTGATTATATAGTTGCTCCTTCGGGAAGTTGCGTTTTGCATGTAAAAGAACATTTGCAAGATGACAAACATCCGCAAGAAGCATTACATATTCGTAATACTATTTATGAATTCACCGAGTTTTTAACTAATATCTTAAAAGTAGAAAGTATTAGTGCCAGTTTTCCTTATAAAGTTGGAATGCACAACAGTTGCCACGGACAGAGAGGATTAAACCTTTCATCAATGACAGAAAGAATGTTGCCGGAATTTTCAAAACCGGAACAATTATTAAATATGGTCAAAGGCATTACCCTGAGTAAACCAAAACGAAATGATGAATGTTGCGGTTTTGGAGGTACTTTTTGCGTGTTTGAAGAAGCAGTAAGCGTAAAAATGGGTAAGGACAGAATAAAAGAACACGAAGATAATGAGGTCGATTATATTACCGGAGGAGACACTAGTTGTTTAATGCATCTGGAAGGAATATTAAAGCGACAAGGAAGTAAGACAAAAACGATTCATATTGCTGAAATATTGAATGGTTTTTGTGAATTAGTAAAGAGTGAATAGCGTCCTGCTTTAGCTGGATGTAAATGATAAAAGTTAGATTGACGGCTTTAGCCAAAATGCATAAGTTTGGCTAAAGCCTGAATCGATTATCAATTTTTCGCCTTCAGTTAAAACTGGAGGCAATTCAAATAACACCTGAGCGACAAGTAATAGACAGAATAAATATAAAAGTATGACGGTAAAACACGCTGCATTAGCGGAAAAGTTTATAGCTGACGAGCCTAGAACCGACTGGCACGACGAAACTTTGTGGTTCGTTCGTGAAAAGCGCGATAAGGCTGCTCATGGTTTACCGGAATGGGAGCAATTAAGAGAATGGGGTTCGCAGATTAAGAACAACACACTTTCAAACCTTTCCAATTATTTAAAAGAATTTGAAGAAAAAGCTACGGCTAATGGCATAAAAGTACACTGGGCTTCAGATGCCAAAGAACACAATGAGATAATTCATAAAATTATCAAAAAACACGGTATTCAGAAAATTGTCAAGAGCAAGAGTATGTTAACCGAAGAATGTCATTTGAATGAATATTTGCAGCATAACGGAATTGAAGTGGTCGATACTGATCTGGGAGAACGTATAGTTCAATTTAGAAAAGAACCTCCAAGTCATATTGTTTTGCCTGCAATTCACTTAAAAAAAGAAGATGTAAGTGCTACTTTTCATGAGCATTTGCAAACTGAAAAAGGAAATAACGATCCACAATATTTAACCGAAGCTGCGAGACAGCACTTGCGTAATAAGTTTGTAGAATCGGAATTAGCGATTACAGGAGTCAATTTTGCCATTGCAGAAACAGGAGGTTTTGTAGTTTGTACCAATGAAGGAAATGCTGATATGGGAGCTCATACAGCGCCTGTACACATTGCGTGTATGGGTTTTGAAAAATTAATTCCAAAAGCAGAACACCTTTCTGTGTTTTTGAGATTATTAGCCAGAAGCGCCACAGGTCAGCCTATTACAACTTATTCAAGTCATTTTCATAAACCAAGACCAAATCAGGAAATGCATATTGTGATTGTAGATAATGGCCGCAGTAAACAACTGGGAAGAGAAGATTTTAGAAATTCATTAAAATGTATTCGTTGCGCAGCCTGTTTTAACACTTGTCCGGTATATCGAAGAAGTGGCGGACATAGTTATCATACAGCTGTTGCGGGTCCAATTGGTTCTATATTAAATCCAAATTTGGATATGAAAGCCAATGCCGATTTGCCTTTTGCATCAACTTTATGTGGTAGTTGTACCAATGTATGTCCCGTTAAAATCAATATACATGAACAGTTATGGAAATGGAGACAAGTAATTGTTACCGAAGGATATGTAGCCACAAGTAAAAAACTGGGAATGAAAGGAATGAGTTTTGTATTCTCGAATCCTAAAGTGTATCGTTTCATGGGAAAAATGGGAAGAGGCGTAATGCATTTATTCCCTTTTATGGTAAATAATAAATTAAATATTTGGTCTAAACAACGAGAAATGCCAGTAGCTCCAAAGGAATCATTCCGGGATTGGTATTTGAAAAACGGCAAAAGCCAAAAATAAAATAGCAGAGAAAGAGAATATGAGTGCAAGAGAAAATATATTGAATGCCATAGCGATGAATCAGCCTGAATTGGTTGAACTTCCTGTTATTGATATCAATTCTGTTATTCATTATGAAGATGCCTTTGCACAATTTAAAATTGTATTGGAGAGCATTGGTGGTAAAGTAGAATTGATTTCGGATATAGCAGTGCTTAAAGATCAGTTAATTGCAGATAAGACAAGTGGAAGTTTTATTGTAAATACTATAACAGCACTTGGAGATGTTGACGAACAAGTAGCTTTTTTGTCGGCAATTGAATTAGAAAAAGTTGAAAAAGCATATATAAAAGGTACAATTGGAGTGGCAGAAAATGGCGCTGTCTGGGTTTATGAAAGTCAAATGATAAACAGACTTATTCCGTTTATATGTCAGCATTTGATTTTGGTAATCGAGAAAAAAAACATTGTAAACACTTTACATCAGGCATACGAAAAAATAGAGGTATCAAAAGAAGGATTTGGTGCATTTATAGCCGGACCTTCTAAAACCGCCGATATAGAACAATCATTGGTAATAGGAGCACATGGTGCAAGAAGTGCCGTGATTTATGTAATTGAATAACGACAAGGATAATGTTGTCTGAATAAATAAAAGAAGTATAATATATTTAAAAGTAATAAAAATGAAACTAATACGATTTGGAGAAGCCGGTAAAGAAAAACCAGGTATTTTAATAGGAGAAAAAAGATTTGATGTCTCTTCAATAGTAACGGATTATAACGAAACGTTTTTTGAAGAAAACGGATTAGAAAAATTAAAAAAAGCATTAGAAAATAATCCGGCATTACCGGAAGTTGACGCAAATGTACGTTTAGGTTCTCCGGTGGCGAGACCTTCAAAAATAATATGTATTGGTTTAAATTATGTAGACCATTGTTTAGAAACCAATGCGCCAATTCCGGCAGAGCCAATTATCTTTTTTAAATCAACTACATCTTTATGCGGACCAAATGATGATTTGATAATCCCAAAGAACAGTGAAAAAACAGATTGGGAAATTGAGTTGGCTTTTATTGTGGGTAAAAAAGCAAGTTATGTAGAAGAAGCCGATGCTTTAGATTATGTTGCCGGTTATGCTTTACTTAATGATTATAGCGAAAGAGCTTTTCAAATTGAACGTGGAGGACAATGGGCAAAAGGAAAAGGCTGCGATACATTTGCACCACTTGGACCCTTTTTGGCAACTCAGGATGAAATCGCAGACGTGAATAATATACCAATGTGGTTAACAGTTAACGGAAAGAAATTCCAAAATAGTAATACCTCTAATCTGGTATTTAAAATTCCATTTTTAGTACATTATTTAAGCCAGTTTATGACGTTGCTTCCTGGTGATATCATTAGTACAGGAACTCCTCCGGGTGTTGGTTTAGGTATTAAACCAGATCCTATTTACATCAAAACAGGAGATGTAATCGAATTAGGAATGGACGGTTTAGGAAGCAGTAAACAACATGCTGTGGCTTACACAAAATAGAATAACGTAATTCGTTAATTATAAAATATAGTCCTGAAGCCTGATCCCGATCCCGAAATTTCGGGACGGGACGGGAACAAAGTATTAAACACAATATTGTCATTTCGACGAAGGAGAAATCTCCACGAGAAGCTCGACAAAGATTGGATTCGCGCTGCGGAGTTACTTACGAAGATTTACTTCGTCTGTTCGCTATCGCTCGGGTCTCCTCCGTCGAAATGACAAAAATGGGTTGACCAATTTTGAACATGGAGTATGTTTTTTTTTTATAATTAAAGTGTTATCGTACACAAGGCATTTTTTTTAGTTTTAACAATAATTAATTAAATAGTAAACATGATGAAATCATTTTTCTTTTCACTTCTTTTATGCAGTACATTGTCGTTTGCACAAGAAGTAAATATCATTCCTCAGCCAGTGGAAGTTGTTAGAAATAGCGGAAATTTTGTGATTAGTTCGCAAACCAGCTTGGTTGTTATCAATAAAGAGGATAATGCTACGGCTGCTTTTTTGAATGATTATTTGTTTAATTATTATGGTTTTAAGTTGCCTGTTGTAAAAAAGTCAAATAAAAATTCCATTAAATTAATAAGTCAAAAGAATATTGAGGGACTTAAAAGTGAAGGCTATAAGTTAAAATCAGATCAAAATGGTGTCGAAATTAACGGTAATTCTCCAATGGGAACTTTCTATGGAATGCAAACCCTTATTCAATTACTGCCTGTAGAAAAAAGCAATACTCTGGCAATTGCAGCAGTAGAAGTTAAAGATCAACCACGTTTTGCTTACAGAGGAGCTATGCTTGATGTTGGACGTCATTTTTTTTCAGTTGAATTTGTAAAAAAATATATTGATTATTTAGCCTTACATAAAATGAATTATTTTCATTGGCATTTAACCGAAGATCAAGGTTGGAGAATTGAAATAAAAAAATACCCAAAACTTACTGAAATAGGTTCTAAAAGAAATGGAAGTATTATTGGAAGCTATCCGGGAAAAGGAAGTGATAATACACAAGAAGGAGGTTTTTATACTCAGGAACAGGTAAAAGATATCGTAAAATATGCTTCAGATCGTTTTATAACGGTAATTCCGGAAATTGAAATGCCGGGACACAGTAGCGCTGCTATTGCCGCTTATCCGGAGTTGAGTTGTTTTCCAGACGAGAAAACTAATCTTCCAGACAATATGATTTCTGATAAGAGCAAGCAGGAAATGGCAAACGGAAGAAATAAAATTGTTCAGGAAACCTGGGGAGTTCATTCAGATGTGTTTGTTCCAACAGAAAATACGTTTAAATTTCTGGAGAATGTTCTTGATGAAGTGATCGCTTTATTTCCATCAAAATACATTCATGTGGGTGGAGATGAATCTCCTAAAGATGCCTGGAAAAGAAGTGCGTTTTGTCAGCAAATGATAAAAGACAAAAACTTGAAGGATGAGCATGGTCTTCAAAGTTATTTCGTCCAACGCATGGAAAAATACATTAATAAAAAAGGAAGAACCTTAATTGGCTGGGATGAAATTTTAGAAGGCGGTCTTGCGCCAAATGCTATCGTAATGAGCTGGAGAGGAGAAGAAGGCGGAATTGCTGCTGCAAAAGAAAATCATCAGGTAATTATGACTCCGGGAAGCCATGTTTATTTAGATCATTCTCAAACCAAGAATGAAAAACAAGTTACTATTGGAGGGTTTTTACCTTTGGAAACCGTTTATGGTTATGAGCCAATTCCGAAAGAGCTGAATGAGCAACAAGCAAAATACGTTTTGGGTGCTCAAGCAAATGTCTGGACAGAATATATGGCAAATCCTGCCAAAGTAGAATATATGATATTTCCCCGTTTAAGTGCTTTAAGCGAAGTATTATGGTCTTCAAAAGAAAGTAAAAACTGGACTGAATTTCAAACAAAAATTGAAACGATGAAAAAGCGATATACGATTTGGGGAGCTAACTATTTTAGAGAGAATTAAATCTAATACAATTTTTGAATATTAAATGTATTGAATAGACTCCAGCTTTAGCTGGAGTTACTTAATAGGAGCAACAAGAAGGCTTTAGCCAAATCATGCATTTTTGGCTAAAGCCATTCGGATTGATTTTATATAAACTCCAGCTAAAGCTGGAGCCTATTAAAAAAAGCATTTCACTTGCGTTAATACATTCCAATAGTTATTGGGACTATGTTTGAGAAACGAGTTTCTTTTTAATTTACTTTTTTCAAAAACATAAAATCTATGTTTCTATGTGTTTAAATATTATTTTTTGCGCATTACACCAACAGGTTAATAAAATATAATACTATCTACTTAAAACTATAAATAACCATGAAAAAAATAACACTTTGTATACTGTTCTTCTCGATGAGCTGGATGGGAATGCTGGCACAAACCTATACTCCTTCAGAAGGAAATATTAAGAATAGGAAAGAATTTCAAGACGATAAATTTGGAATGTTCATTCACTTTGGTCCCTATAGCGTTCTGGGAAATGGCGAATGGGTTATGAACAATGAAAACATCAGAGTAACCGAATACGGAAGATTAATTAACGTTTTTAATCCTCAGGATTTTGATGCTAAGAAATGGGTTGGTATTGCAAAAGCAGCGGGAATGAAATACATCACTTTTACCACGCGCCATCACGATGGTTTTAGCAATTTTGACACCAAATTATCAGATTGGAAAATTACAAATACGCATTTTAAAAGAGATTTATTAAAAGAGTTGGCTGAAGAATGTCATAAAGAAGGTATTAAGTTGTTCTGTTATTATTCACTTTTAGACTGGACAAGAACCGATTACCAATATGAAACGGGAAAGACTGGGAAAGGAACAGGAAGAACTGCAAAAAGTGATTGGGATAGCTACATCCGTTTTATGAAAGGACAGTTAACAGAATTGCTGACCAATTACGGAGAAATAGGTGGTATTTGGTTTGACGGACATTGGGACCAATTGGATAATGATACCGATAAAACATTAGCATCAAAAGTAAACTGGCATTATGATGAAATTTACAAATTGATTCATACACTTCAACCCAACTGTTTGATTTCAAACAATCACCATTTAACTCCTATTCAAGGAGAAGATTTTCAAGCATTTGAAAAAGATTTACCTGGCGGAAATACCTCTGGATTTGGAGGACAATCTGTTTCTCAATTGCCTTTGGAAACTTGCGAAACGATGAACAATTCCTGGGGATTTGATATTAATGACAGAAAATATAAATCAACCAAAGATTTACTGCATTATATGATAAATGCAGCCAGTTTGAATGCTAATTTCCTTTTGAATGTTGGACCAATGCCTGACGGATCAATCCAACCGGAATTTGTGGCAACTCTGAAAGAAATAGGAATCTGGATGGATAAAAACGGAAAAAGTATTTACGGAACAAGGGGCAATGTGATAAAACCGCAAGAATGGGGTGTATTTACGGCCAAAGACAAAACCTTGTTTGCACACATCATAAAAACACCAAATCAGGCCGAGTATATTTTCATTCCCGAGATGAAACAAAAAATCAAAAAATGTTATTTGATGGACAGTAAAAAGGACCTTAAATTCAAACAACAACCTGAAGGTACTTTTGTGTATTTGAATGGTGATAAAATAGATGAAATAGATACGATAATTGAAATGGAAATACAGTAAATGCCTGATTTTGGAATTTTCAATTTTGAAATTTACTTATAAAAAAAGCCCTAATGAAAATTAGGGCTTTTTTTATGGAGAGAGCATAATTATAACGTGTTTAAAATAGTTTTTAATTTGAATAACAAAAAACTTTTAGTGCTTGTAACAACTTTTTATCATGATAAAGCAAGATGTTTTTTTTGGGTTAAAAGTTGGAGCAAATAGTCAGATTTAAATTTTTTACAAGATAAAAATTACAGATTACTTTTCTTACAATTTAAAATTTTAGAATAATTTTAAAAAACGGCCGAAACTGCTTGACACATCAATTTTAATGTGCTCGTACACATAATTTTAATGTGCACGAGCACATTTTTTTTAATTTTTGTTTTATATGTAAAAAAAAAAATATAGTTTAGTCATGTAATTATGAAAAATAGTGTTTAATTCTTAAGTTAATAATCATAAAACTATTATTTGTTTACTATTCTGTCCTACTTTAAGCTTTTTTTAAGAATTGAAAAAATGACAAATAATAGTGGTTTCCAGTATTTTTTAAAATTGTAAAATAAAAGCATAAAAAAGAGCTTTTTTCGGGTTAAAACAAAGCTTTTTAAAGAGATAAAAAAGTAAAAACAGAACGATAAAATAAATAATATTTATTCATAAAGCAACAGCCTTAAAGTTTAGAATAGAACGAGTTAAGGTTTTGCTTTTAGCATAAAATAATAGAAAAAACAAAAGTAGATGAAGTCGACATTAGTAGTGGTTGAAGTAAAACTTAAAAAAATACAGCATCAAGGCAATTATAAAAAACAAGCATGGAAGAATTAATTAAAACTGTCTTTAAAGATTTTTATCCCAATAAAACAATCCTTACGTATTCTGCCATACATTTTGGTCTGATCAATAGTACTTATAAAATTGAGACTGCTGATGGAGATTATATTTTGCAAAAAATGAATCAGGTTGTGTTTCCAAATATAAAATCGTTACTGAATAATAAGATAAAAACCACTTGGTATTTGAACGCAAACGGGTTTCCTACTTTAAAATTTATTGCAAATAGGGAAGGACATTTTTATTCACAACAAGGCCAGGCGATTTGGCAGCTTTCAACTTATATTCCTTCCGTTGTTTTAGATCGGATTGATTCAAATACAGTTGCAAGTCAGGTTGGCGCTTATTTGGCGAAGTTTCACAAAGCATTGCTCGGTTTTCCAATTTCGGAATTAGAATACACAATTCCGGATTTTCATAACACCATAAAAAGATTTTCTGATTTTGAAGAAAGTGTAAAAAATGCTTCACCGGAAAGGTTATCAGAAGCAAAAGAATCAATTGCGTTTTTAGAATCTAATATTAAAACTATACAGCGCGTTGCCAATGCAATAAATACGCAAAAAATCCCTGTGAGAGTTGTGCATAACGACACTAAAATAGGGAATATGCTTTTTGATGAAAATAAAAATATTTTATGCATTATTGATTTTGATACGGTAATGCCCGGAAGTATTTTTCATGATGTAGGTGATAGCTTAAGAACGGGAGCCAATAAAGCTACAGAAGAAGAAAAAGATTTGTCAAAAGTATGTTTTGACATAGAAATCTATGAGGCTTTTATGAAAGCTTATGTTGCTGAAGCTTCTTGTTTTATGTCTGATGAAGAAGCAGATAACATTCATCTCAGTTTACCATTGATTCTTTTTGAACAAGCCTGTCGTTTTTTGGGAGATTATTTAAATAATGACAGTTATTATACTACAACATACGAAGATCAAAATCTGGTCAGAGCCAAAACACAGATAAAGCTTATGGATGATGTACAGCTATATTTAAAAACAAAAAAACAAGTCATATTATAAACCCTTGGGAGTAATTATTTTAGCACATAGAAACATAGTCCCGGAGCGTGGGGATGAACTAAAGAAAGGCGTTTCACTTGCATTAACAAACATAGCTATGTGCGAGAAACAAGTTTCTTTTTGATTTACTTTTTTATAAACATAAAATCTATGTTTCTATGTGTTTAATTTTTTTTTATGCATTACAACTAACGGCTTCAGATTATAAATAAGATTTTAAAATTTTCGAAAATAATATTGCCTTTAACCAAAGTAGAAACCAATAAACCGATAACCAATGAATATAGTTTATTAAAATTAAAAGGAAAAAAAATCAGAGAACTTTTTAGATAACCCTGATTCCTGCAAATCAAAAAAAAACAGCTTGTTTTTTAATGTCTGATTTTAAGAAGGTTAAGTCGTACTCGATTTAGCCACGGCACTTTCTATGCCTTTTTTTAAAGTAAATAAAAGCAAATTATCTAAAAATAATACTGTTTCATTTTGATTCTGATTTTTGATTTTGAAATAAAATATAAAACGCCAACAACGTGCCAGATATGGCAACTGTACTCTTTATTATGTTATTAACCAGTTGATTAAAAATACTTATTAACCAATAAACAACCAATTTTATGAAAAACCAATTTAACCCGGTAAATGCCGAGCTATTAACCAAACAAAAAAAGATATTTCTCTGGACCAAGAAGAATTCGATATTCTTTTTTGTCACCTTATGTAGTATTTCCTCTTTTGGTCATACAGTAAAATTTTCACTTCATTTAGAAAAAGGGGAGATAATGGAACATACGGAGAAAACAAAAGCAGAAAGAAATCTGAATTTAGTTGTCGATGATAATCCCATTACCGGAAAAGTAACTGGTGAATTGGGTGAAAGCCTATTTGGAGCTTCTGTTAAAGTTAAGGGAACAAACAAAGTAGAATCTACAGATGTTGATGGAAGCTTTTCTATTGCGGCAAAAGAAGGTGATGTTTTGATTGTTTCTTATGTTGGATTTATTACGAAAGAAGTAACAGTTGGAAGCCAGAAACAATTAAATATTAGACTTAAATCAGCCCAAAATGATTTAAGTGACGTTGTTATTATTGGTTATCAAAAAGTGCATAAAAAAAATGTCAACGCTGCGGTATCAACCATTAGCAGTAAAGATTTGCAGGATATTCCGGTAATTAGTGTTTCTTCTATCATTGGTAGTTTGGCAACAGGAATACAAACGCCTACTCAAACGGGCGCGCCTGGAGGAAGAGGATCGTTGGTTATTCGTGGAAACACAAGTATGTCAGGTTCTGGATATAGTAGTCCGCTCTATGTAATTGACGGAGTACAAACATCTTTAGAAGATTTGGCTGGATATAATACTTCCAATACAGATTTCCTGGCTTCTTTAAATCCAAATGATATTGAAAAAATAGATTTCTTAAAAGATGCTTCTGCGGCTGCGATTTACGGATCACGTGGTGCAAATGGAGTTATTATTATTACAACCAAAAAGGGTGGAGCTTTGGATAAACCCGAATTTACATTTTCATTAAATACAGGAATATCTCCTATTCCAAATTTAGTGACAATGAATATCGGATCTGCCGAAAGAAATGCTAAAATGGGAATGCTTTATAAATGGTGGAAGTCTGATGATGTGCAGACATCGCATGTACCAATGGTTTTATCAGATAGTTTGAATCCTGCATTTAATAATAAAGTAGATTATCAGGGATTATTTTATAGAACGGGAATTTCTAACAAGTATAATTTAAGTATGCGAGGCGGGAGCGAAACCACAAACTACAGATTATCATTAGGATATGATGATGTACAAGGAGTTATTAAAAACTCTGGTTTTAAGCGCTATACTTTTTCAGGAAACATTAATTCAAAAGTTGGGCAAAATTTTGAAAACCAATTTCGAGTTAATTTATTGCAAACGGACAATCAAACAGGTCAGGGAAATCCTGATGGAGGAAGATTTCAATTCAATAATACTTTGCCTACGGATCCTTCGAACTTAAATTCTTCTTTGTTTTATGTTTCGGATGATAAAATTAAAGCATTACAAGGAGAATTATCAGATAAACTGAATACAGATGAAACGGTACAAGTAACACTTTCTGATTTTTTGAAATATGATTTCACGCCTGCTTTTTCTGTTAATGCTCAGTTTAATTACGTGTATAGTTCTGAAAAGAAAAATTATTATGAACCATCATCAGTGCGTGAAGAAGGAGATGGTTTTGCTAGTTATGCCTTATATAATCGAAAAAATTTATCATCAGATCTTTACATTAATTACTACAAGAAATTCGGTAATAATACTGTTACAGCAGTCTTAGGACAAAAAACAGATTATAATAAATATGAAGATATGTTTATGTATGCCAAAGGTTTTGGTGTAGATGCGATCAAGGTTATCAACGATCGTTATACTCAGGGTCAAATTAATGGATACACAAGTATAGAATCAAATGCTTTGCTGTCTTATTTTGGACGTTTGGGATATCGTTTTAAAGACCGTTATATGGTTGATGTTGCGTTTAGTAGAGACGGTTCTTCTCGTTTTGGTGAAGATGTTCGATATGCTAATTTCTCTTCGATAGCGTTGGGTTGGATTATTTCTGATGAGCCTTTCATCAAAAAAATCACCGGAAATGTTTTGAGTTACGCAAAATTAAGAGCCAGTTATGGTGTTAATGGAAATGAAATCGACGAGAATTTCCTGAGATACGGATCCTACAGATTAGGATATGGCGGAAATCCATTATGGTCTAATTTGATGAATGTTTCTACTTACGGAGGTACAACAGGAGTTGTAACAGATTACAATACAATCGGGAATCCGAATCTTTCTTGGGTAAATTCAAAACAATGGGATATTGGTTTTGATATGGATTTATTTAATAACCGAATCAATATAACTTTTGATGCTTATAACAAGAAAACAGAAAATCTATTATTCGAAACGCTTTTTCCTGCTTATTCAGGATTCAATCAGGCAAAATCAAATGTTGCGGGCGTAATGAATTATGGTTGGGAAGCAATGGTTAAATGGCAAATCTTTTCAGTTGGAAATCCTTGGAAACTGGAAATAAGCACGGGAATGAGTCAAAACAAAAACTTTGTAACTAAACTTCCTAACGGAAACAAGGATTATTATGGATATGATGCAGGTAGAGACAGAAGTTATGGATATGTGGTAGGAATGCCGTTGATTCTTCCTGTACAATTCAAGTATGAATATATTGTAGATAATCTAAATCAGTTACCAATAAATCCATACACTGGAGAAATACTACATGGTAAATCTGCCTGGGGAACTATTGCACCAGGTACACCAATCTGGAAAGATTATAATGGTGATTATCTATTAGATGAAGCCGGCGATTATAAATTGGATACTTCATTTAAACCAACACCTGATTTTACAGGATTATTGAATATCAATTTAAAATACAAAGGTTGGTATTTACAAGCTTACAGTCAATTCTCATTTGGTTCTGATATTATAGATTCGTCTACACAAAGATATTTAGATAATTACGACAGAGGAGACGATTGGGCTGTTAAAGGTTTACAAGATCTAAGCGGATTGTATTTTTGGGAGAACCCAGGCGATGGTGCAGCTGGAGCACATTATCCGGCTTTATATCCCGCTCGTCCTAATACAACTCCTTATTATAGATTTAGAAGCGGTCAGTCTTTGTGGAAAGAAAGTGGTGATTATTGGAAAATATCAAACGCTTCTATTGGATATACAATTGAAAAAAGTCGTGTTTTAGAACAAATACATATTTCTCGCGTACGTATTTATGGTTCGGTTATAAATCCATATCAATGGCAACGTTCTAAGGTTGTTGCAGATGCTTCTCAAGTTGATGAAATGGGATACACACTTGGTAACGGATATCCACAATCGAAAACATTTTCACTTGGATTGGATGTTAAATTTTAAATGAATTAAAAATGAAAAAATATACATACAATAAAATAACGATTCTGACTTTTTGTTTGTTTAGCCTTTTTGGCTGTACAGATATGTTGGATCAAGAGCCAATGGGGTTGGCAACTCCGCAAAATTTTTGGGTTTCTCAAGCCAATGTTGAATCGGCATTAGCAGGAGATTATGCTTTGCTTAAAGAAGCTTTGACCAAAGATTCAAACTTCATGTTATGGGGAGAATTTACCGGAATGACTTTTATGAATAGTCAATTTTGGATTGTAGATTATATCGAAGGAAACGGAAATTATGTTCTGGCGTATCGTGATGATTCACGCAATTGGAAAGCTTTTTACAGAGCAGCAAACTGGGCTCTTTCTATAGAAAAACACGTAAGCGAAATGCCGGATAGCGCTTTTAGATCAAAAACCGAAAAAAACAGACTTATTGGCGAAGCAGCCTTTGTAAGATCATTATCCTATTTCTATTTGGCACGTATCTGGGGAGATGCGCCAATTGTAGATGAGGTGATAGAGACTTCAGATCAATTGATTAAGGACGGTAACATCGTTACAAAACCAAGAGAGAATGAACTTAAAGTTTTAGATTTTTCTTTGGCTGCAGCCAATAAAGCGATTGGATTATTAGAATATTCTACTCCAGGCGCTCCTAAATGGGCAATTACTGCCAATAAAGCAAGTGCCGAAGCCCTAAAAGCGCATATCACGCTTTGGTATGCAAGTAGAGATCATGGTAATACTGCTATGATTACTCAGGCTCTGGCGGCTGCAAATTCAGTGATTCAAAACAGTCATGCTTCACTTATTGATTATGTAAGCGAAGGTGTAGATGGATTTAATGATATGTGTATCGGTCAATCTAAAACGGGTCTTTTTGAAATTAATATAAGTGCTGCGATGAACGAATCGTATCGTGTGGATGGAGGAGATACAACTCCTACAGGATTAACATTAACGAATCCGTTTTTTCTAAGCCCTAATTCAAATGCGCCTATTATTAGTGATGATTTTTATGGAAAGGACATGATGAATTCAGATTCAGACAGAGACAATGACAAACGTAAAGAATTGTTTTTTAGCAATTTTGATTCAAATGAACAATCTTCTTTAATGAAATATTCTCAAGCAACCCGAGACGGTCAGGCATCTGATCCTTATGCGAGATTTTCAGAATCCAACATCTTAATTTTCAGATTGGCAGATATCTATCTTCTTAGAGCAGAAGCAAATATGAAATTAGGAAACACTTCAGCTGCTGTTGCGGATATTAACACAATCAGATCTAAAGCCAATGTACCTAATTATACTGGTCCAACCGATAATGAATCACTTACCAAAGCCATTTTTGACGAACGTGCCATTGAATTGGTAGGCGAAGGACAATCAGGATTTGACAGAATCAGAATGAATTATTTTGCGGGAGTAAGCTGGATGAACCCAAGCAGAATTGCTCATAAAGGCTGTTTTTGGCCAATTGATCCATCTGTAATCTCAATTAATTCTGCCATTATTCAAACCGACTTTTGGAAAGGTAAGTTGTAATTTATTTAATAATTTTTAAAGAACATAAACATGAAATATATAGTAATAATAATAGTGCTTTTCAGTATGTATTCCTGTTCAAACGACGACTATCTAATTGATGGTGGTCTTGCCAATCAAAATGTTGGAATGTCTACTTATGATTTTCTAAAATCACATAAACAACTGGATACATTGGCTTTATTGATCCAGAAGGCAGGAATGATTGATTTGGTTAACGCTAAATCAACAACTCTTTTTGCTCCAAATAATCTGTCTATAAAAAATTATATTTTTTATAAAAAAGATGTAGAAGAGAATCCAAATTATGGTATTAATGATATTCCTGTAGACGATTTGAAAGAAATATTGGGAGGATATATTTTCGATGAAAGTCTGGATCGCAGCAAATTGGTAAAAGAAGGTAAAATTTATACTGCTCATAACGGAGAAGAAAGAAAGCTTTCGCTGGAACCTGTTGAAGATTATAAAGATCAATTAGATCAGTTTCCGGAATATGTCTTTTATACTTTCAAAGGAGAAGATGATTTTTGGGGACCTAATCCAGACGAAGGAGGCGTAAATGACGATGTTCATACTGTTGTGAGAACCTCGAATTTAATTTCTACAAATGGAGTAATTCATGTGCTGCAAGGATCTCATCATTTTTCGAATTATGTCGATTAAGATTTAGCATAAAAATGAAATAGTCAGAATCAATTTTTGAAAGCTATTTCTAAGAAAATTTTAAAAAAATAATATATGTACATATGAAAAAGATAATTTGTTTATTAGGTTTTAGCCTATTGATATTATCCTGTGAGCAACCAGAAGTAGGCTATATCAGTGATAATATACATTCACTACAAGACACAATCAGCGTTCCTCGCGGCGTGTTTTTTTCTTCTGTGCCGCCAGCAGTAGAAGGATCAACCTATCCAATGGAATGGGCAATTACCAGTATTACGGATAAAAATGGTAAAGTAACCACTGAATTGCAGGATAAACATGAGATTTTGACCTGGACAGCGCCATTTGATCCTACTACGGATACTACATTGGAATTGGCTATGAAAAAATTAAAACTTAGCCCGCAACCTTCAATTATAATGAATCCCGTAAGTGGAGAATTTGTTTTCACACAAGCTTCGAAATCGGTTGTTGAGAATGATTTTATAGTAAATGTCAAGGCAAAAAATGTTCGTGGAGAACGTCAGTTAGATAATTTCACACGTATAAAATTGGGTCCTTTTGTTCCTGTAGAATTCAAAACAGAAATGAGATCAAGACTACAATTGGGTAAAGGCGCAGGCGTTTATGATACCGGTTTTACGTATTCTGTATTGAACGATAGCGATCCAAAAGTACCGGGCGTATTAGACGGAACCGATCCTTATATCACAGTTGTAAAAATAAGTGAAGAACCAAAATTAGCCATAAAAGTAAAAATGATTATTGCAGATAGTCACGGAGCAGCTCTTGATCCTAATAAAGTAGTTTTTAATTATAGCGGATCTGCGCCTTTGCAAAATTATCATGATAATACTATAGGAACGGTATTAGATTCAGAAAGTACCACTTTTGGATTACCGGCGCCGCCATTCCCACAATACGCAAGAAATTATACAGGTAATGATGCTTACTTAATGTATTATTTGACAACAGCGGATGCTTTTACAGTTGACAAAGCAGCTTTTGAAGCAGCAAATGGGGTAAAGGACTGGAGTAAATATATCGATCCTGCTACTGGTCAAATCCGAAACAGAGCCTACATAAGATGGGGAATGAAAATTAATGATTCAGGTACTTGGGAAATTCGAATGAAAATTCCATTTACAACCAAGAAATAGATTTGTACGATAAGTAGGCATCTGCAGACTTGATTGTATAAAATCTTATTTAACAATGTCCCAGTGTGAAAGTAAAGCTTTGAAAAAATTTTATTGCTGGGACATTAAAAAGCATAAGTATTAAAAAAAACATATTAGATATCAGCCTGTTGTAATAATTTTTAAGCAGTTAATTTATTGAGGAATAAAGAATTAAATTTTTTGTAAGTACCAAATAAAAATAATATTAACAATTAATCAACTTTAAAACTATGAGATCAAATACCCTTTTTTCTATGCCATTAGTGGCTATGTTTTTCCTTTTATCTGTTGTAATGTCTTGTCAGGAAGATACCGTTAAAGAAAGTCCGCAAGCATCAAATTCGGGCAAAAGTTCTGCAAAAGCCGCTGCGGCAACTGGAGAAAATGCAGCACCATCTGAACATCTTTATTTTTCTTTTCCATCCGATGCGATTCTTAAATTGCACAAAATAAAAATCACCCAATCGGCGAATGCAGAATATTTCTCGGTTCACAATTATTCGGGAGGTTATGCAGGTTTACAACAAACGCCTGATAATTCTTTTGGAACACCTAATATTCTGATTTCGTCATTATGGGATCCAAATACTGCCGGAGGAATTTTTTCTGAAGTTGCTTACGCCGATCCCGCAACTATAACTAGCAGATTTGGAGGCGAAGGTGATGGATACAAAACAATTAATCCGTACCAATGGACGCTTAATACTTGGTACAATATAGCTTTGAGAGCGTGGAAATTAAACGGAAAATTATACATCGGGACTTTTATCCAAAATCAAACTACCGGAATTTGGTTTCATACTTCGACATTAGCTGTTCCTGACAGAACTACTTTCTTAGGTTCAGGAAATGATGCTTTTTTAGAAAACTGGACAGGATCTGATCCTGCTTATGATGGTAGATTTATTAGAAAAGCTTTCTTTAAAGATTGTTGGAATTTAAGTACTACAAATACTTGGGAAAAACACACCAGCAGAAGTTTTAGTGCTAATGACGGTGATCAAGGCAGAAACGGAATTTATGACAGAGCTTTCAATTCTGGCTATGATGCTACAGAAGACGCTTATTTTATGGAACATGGAGGTACTGTTCAGCCTAGTGCAGGATTTGGTACGGGGCGTACATTAGCTCTTCCGGCACAAACCAATCAAGGAACTGCTCCAGTTTTAACAATTGCTCAGGTTCAATCGGCGACAGCCATTAGCAGCGGAAATACAGTAACTGTAAATTGGACAAACAATCAAACTAAAAGCCCGCAATTTTCTTCTAAAGTAGAATTGCTTGATCCTTCGGGAACAGTAGTAAGTACCGTAAATGAAGTGTTGCCTCAAAAAAGAGCAGCAACGATTACAAGCACATTAGGTACCGGAAGTTATTCAGTAAGAATTACTGTTACAGATATTTTTAACCAAAATTCTACTCCATTAGTAGTACCGGTTACAGTTAATTCTGGTCCAACAGCAGGTACCTGGTATAAAATTAAAAATGTAGCGAGTGGTCTTTATCTGGCTATTGCGAGTAACAGTACTGCCAACAGCGCTTTTCTTGTAGAAAGCACAAGTGCAACCGGAAACGGGCAAAAGTGGAAATTTAATGCACAAGGAACTGCTTATGTAATTGTTAATGCCAATAGTAATAAAGCACTTGATATATCAGGAGGAACACAAACATTAGGAGGAAACATTATTCAATATACAATTTCTAATGGTGCAAATCAGCAATGGAATCTGATTTCGGCTGGTTCTGGTAAATATGTAATTCAAAGTAATTTGTCGAATCATTATGTATTGGATAATCCGGGAAGCAGCACTACAAGCGGAACCAAGATTGTTCAATATAGTATTAATGGCGCGACAGGAAGTCCAAATCAACAATGGATATTGGAAGCACAATAAAGTAACAAAAGCAAAAGAGATGGATTCAAACCATCTCTTTTGTATTTGAAAAAATGTACAGCTTGCTTCATAGAGTATGAATGTTAAAAAGGCAATACCAGGAAAATTGTTAAGCGAATCAAATTGTAAATGCTCACAAGTTTTTGAAAGATTAGCAATGAGATGTTTTTTTAAACACGAATGATATTATGATTAACTATTAATAAACCAAATTATGAAACTAAATTTTATTTGTTTATTGTCCTTAATTCTTATGACCGGTTTTCAGTCTTGTTCTAAGGACGATGTGGCTGGTTCCAAACCAAATTCTCAGGAATCAAATTTTAATTACACCAGTGAAAAGGCACACAATCTTAATGTTGTTTATTTTATTCCAAATGATGTAACCGAGCCTGCTGATTATCATCGTCGAATAAGTGAAATACTTTTAAATCTGCAAGTTTTTTATAGTATAGAAATGCAGCGCAACGGTTATGGAAATAAAACTTTTGGACTGTTAAAAGATGATGCCAAAAAAAGAATTAAACTGATTGTAGTAAGAGGAAGTCAGGGAAAATCAGCATATCCTTATAATGGCGGAGCCGATGCTATGATAACCGACATCAATAATTATAAAGCAACACATGCAACTGAGTTTACTTCAGATCATTATTTGGTGATAACACCAGTTACAATGGATCAAAATGGCAATGCTGAGGGCGAAGGTGTTCCTTTTTACGGGCTGGGTAAGTTTTGTTTTGCACTTGACTATGCCAATCAGGATATAAAATATTTAGGAGTTGGCGGAAAATCAGGCGAAATAGCCACCAAATGGATTGGCGGTATGGTACATGAACTCGGCCACGGATTAAATTTACCTCATAATCGTCAAAAATTTTCATCTGAAACAACATTGGGTATGGCATTAATGTGGGCAGGTAATAGCACTTGGGGTATTTCCAAGACATTTCTAACTGCCGCAGATTGTGCCGTTCTGAATGTAAACCAGATTTTTAATAATGATAACAATGCCTATTATGGAACAAGTACTGCTTCTATTTCAGAAATACATGCCAACTATGATACTGGTAAAGGAGCAATTATTGTTTCAGGAAAATACAGCAGTTCTTTAGCAGTTAAAGATGTTTTGTTTTTTAATGATCCTAATGTAAATAATGAAGGAACAGGTGTGAACAGGGATTATAATGCTATTGCCTGGACATCAAAACCTGTCAATTCCAATAGCTTTTACATTGAAATGCCGATTTCGGATTTGGAATTTAAAACGGATAATATACCTTATGAATTAAAAGTGAAGCTTGTGCAAGAGAACGGTAATGTAATAGAAACTATTTATTCCTATACTTTTTTGAACGGCAAACCAGTTTTGAATTTTAGTACCAGAAACGAAATCAGTAAGCAAGGATGGAGTGTTACTTCTTTCAGCTCAGAGGAAACTAGTGGTGAACCTGCTCCAAACGGACTGGCTACAAATTTGATCGACGGCAATGCTGCTACCTATTGGCATTCTAATTGGTCCGGCACTGCGGCGAATTATCCTCATCAATTTGTAATTGATATGGGCGGCAATAAAATAGCCAATGGTTTAACAATTACCCAAAGATCAGGCTTACAACGTGCCATAAAAAATGCGGAACTCTTTACCAGTCTTGACGGAGTCAATTTCACTTCTGCCGGAACTTATGTGTTTGCCAACACAAATGGTGCACAGTATTTTGATTTTGCTGCGCCAAAAACCTTCAGATACTTCAAAATAGTTGCGAGCACATCTTGGGATGGCGAACCATTTGCTGCCCTTGGAGAAATAGGAATGTATTAAAAAGACATATAGTATTGAAAAGTTTTTCCACTAAATATTAGTAGTTAATCTGCTAATATTTAGTGAATCAAGAAGTGATTAAGCTGTTAACGTGTTTGATATTTCTGCGAGAGAAAAAATATATGAAAACGACATAACATTGACAGGAAAGAATAACAATCTTATTTTTTTCATCTGAAGGGAAATTAACTATTATGATTAATTAAAATGAAAATATCTTATCTGGCATTAAGCTTATTTACAATAGTTTGTGCTAATATAAACGCCCAGAAAATTACAGACAAGAACGAGATTGTTGCAAAACACGAACTAAATTTCAAGGAACTTTCTACAACTTGGGATGAAGGTATTCCGCTTGGAAATGGAATAATCGGTGCCTTAGTATGGCAAAAAGGAAATAATCTACACATGTCCTTAGATCGCGCTGATTTATGGGATATGCGACCAATGAAAGATTTGCATCGTAAAGAGTTTAGTTACAAATGGGTGCAAGGACAAGTGCAGAAGAATGATTATGGCATTGTACAAAAATATTTTGATGAACCATACGATAATGAACCTGCTCCAAGCAAAATACCCGGAGGAGCATTAGAATTTGAAATTCAAAATTGGGGAGCAGTTTCCGCAGTAAATCTTTCTATTGCAACTGCTGTATGCGAAGTTAAATGGGAAAACGGAACTGTTTTAAAAACATTCGTACACGCTATAAAACCCGTTGGATGGTTTCGTTTTGAGAATTTAAAAAAAGGATTTATTCCTCATTTGGTGCCTCCTAAATATCAGGGAGAAGTAAAAGTATCAGGTGATCCGGTAGGTGGCGATGATTTGGCCCGTCTGGGATATAAACAAGGCAAAGTAACTGAAAAAGGCAATACCATATCATATGAACAAGAAGGATGGGGAGGATTTAAGTATCAAATTAGTGTGAGCTGGAAAAAAATAAATGACACAACTATTGAAGGCGTTTGGAGTATTACTTCTCAATATCCAGACAAAAAAATAAATCCTGTTGCCGAGAATATTGTCAAAAAAATATTAGAAGAAGGATATAATAAAGATTTTGCAAGTCATATTTTATGGTGGAAAAAATTCTGGAATGAATCCAGTATTCAGGTACCGGATGCTTTATTAGAAAAACAATGGTATTTAGAGCAATATAAATTTGGTTCCGCAGCCAGAAGAGGAGCTCCGCCCATTTCTTTGCAGGCTGTTTGGACCGCAGATAATGGCCGTCTGCCGCCGTGGAAAGGGGATTATCATCATGATTTAAATACACAATTAAGTTATTGGCCTTCCTATAGTGGCAATCACATGGAAGAAGCCATGGGATATATCGATCATCTCGAGGAAAATAAAGAAAATTATAAGCGCTATACCAAAATGTATTTCACCAATGATGGACTAGCCGTTCCGGGAGTTACAACACTTGATGGTACTGAAATGGGAGGTTGGATTCAGTATTCTTTTTCTCCTACAGTATCGGCTTGGTTGAGTCAGCATTATTATTTGCAGTGGCGCTATAGCATGGATCGTAAATTTTTGAAACAGAAAGCATATCCGTGGATTAAAGATGTTGCCAAACATTTGGAACAAATTACAATAAAAGACGAAAAAGGCTTTAGAAAATTACCCATTAGTTCCAGCCCTGAAATGAATGATAATGATATTAGTGCCTGGTTTAGTCAAAGTTCGAATTATGATTTGGCATTAATGACTTTCACTTTTAAAACTGCTGCAGAATTAGCAAATGAACTAGGATTGAAAGAAGAAGCAAATCATTGGAAACAAATATTAAATGAATTTCCTGATTATGCACGTACAGCAAATAATGAAATGATGGTTACGCCAACAATGTCCTATACGGAATCTCACAGGCATTTTTCGCATTTGATGGCAATTCATCCGCTTGGTTTGATTAAATGGGAAGATGGTGAAAAATCACAAGCAACAATTAAAAATACGATTAGTCTGGTAGATAAAATTGGACCAGATTACTGGTGTGGATATTCTTATTCGTGGATGGCAAATCTTAAAGCAAGAGCAAAAGATGGAGAAGGTGCCGCCAAAGATTTAGAAATTTTTGCTAAAGCATTTTGTCTTAAAAATAGTTTTCATGCAAATGGAGATCAGACAAAATCAGGTTATTCAAAATTTCAGTATCGTCCATTTACATTGGAAGGAAACTTTGCGTTTGCAGCGGGTTTACAAGAAATGTTATTACAAAGTTATGCCGGTTTTATAGAAATCATGCCCGCCGTTCCGGTTTCGTGGAAAGATGTTTCTTTTAATACATTGAGAGCAGAAGGCGCATTTTTAATAAGTGCTTCAAAGAAAGATGGAATTATAACAGAAGTTAAAATCGTAGCAGAACAAGGAGGAATGACCAAATTAAAATTGCCTTTTAAAAACTGGAAAGTTGAATCAAGTCATCTTGCAAAAACAAAACAGATTTCAGAGGAATTTATAGAACTGGAATTTGATAAAGAAGGTTGGATTGTTTTAAAAAATAAAGAGATAAAATAATAATGCCAATCAAGAATTGAAAGTCTCTAATTTGTGTCGTTAGGCACTAAATATTGGTAGTTATTATACGTCGAAAATTCATTGGCGTGCCGTAGGTACGCAACAAAACGATAACTATTGCATACCTACGGCACGCTAAATCTATAACGATTACTGTTTTTTACCAATATTTAGTGCCTAACGGCACTTTAACCTTTGATTCGCATTAATAACAATAATAATATGAGTTACAAATTTTATACTGGAGTTGTATGTTCTTTGTTAATGTCAATGCAGGCATTAGCACAATCCAAAATGATTAAATCAGATTCGATTTATCTGGCAGAAAAAATAGTGGTGGAACCTTTTATTTCGAAAGAGACTTCAACTTATAAAATGCCGGTAAATCCTGAAGGATTTGAATTGAAACTAATAGGATCAGATAATCTTTCGGTAATAAATAAGTCGGGAACAATTTTTACTCCGTTGCAAAATACCACAGTTAATTTGTTGTTTAAAGCAAGTAAAATAAAGGATGGTTCTTCTATTGAGATTCCTTATTCATTAAAAGTAGAAGGAACTTACAAAGATCAGGGAAAGAATGTGAAACCCTTTGTAATTCCTTCATTACGAGAATGGCATGGAGACGAAGGTAATTTTGTATTGAACACTAAATCAAGAATTGTGCTGGATGAAAAATATGCAGATGTCCTTAAACAGGCGGCAATAATTTTTCAAAATGATTTGGTTGAACAATACAAAATAAAGCCAGCTATTGTTTCGGGTATTCCAAAAGCCGGTGATATTTTTATCTCTTTAAATGGCAATAAAGAAGAATTAGGTTCGGAAGGATATTCTCTTTCGATAAAAGATTTTGTTTCGATTAATGCGGCACAATATAAAGGAGCTTTTTGGGCAACACGTACTATTTTGCAACTATTAGAAAGAGATATAAAACATTGTTCTTTGCCAAAGGGGATTTCAAGAGATTATCCTAAATATGAAGTAAGAGGATTTTTATTGGATGTTGGAAGAAAATATTTCAAAATCGAATTTTTGAGGGATTATGTAAAGATGATGTCTTATTATAAGATGAGTGATTTTCAGTTGCATCTCAGTGATAATGGTTTTGTAAAACAGTTTGATAATAATTGGGATAATACTTATAGTGGCTTTAGATTAGAAAATGAAAGATATCCGCAATTGCCAACCAAAGGAGAGTTTTATACCAAGAAAGAGTTTGTTGATTTGCAAATACTTGCCGAGAATTACGCAGTAAATATTATTCCTGAGATTGACGTGCCTGCGCATTCTTTGGCGATTTCAAAAGCATTTCCGCAAATTGCAAGTAAAGAATTTGGCAAAGACCATTTAGACATAAAAAATCCGGAAACTTATACAATCGTAGAAAACATATTTAAAGAATATTTAGAGGGAGAAAATCCGGTTTTTCGTTTTAAAGAAGTACATATCGGAACTGATGAATATGATAAAAAAGAAGCAGAACCTTTTAGAAAGTTCACAGATCATTTTATAAAATACGTGCAAACTTTTGGCAAAGAAGTTAGGGTTTGGGGCGCTTTGACTCACGCACAAGGAATTACTCCGGTTACCTCAAAAGGAGTAACTATGAACGCGTGGTACAACGGTTACGCCGATCCTTTTAAAATGAAAGAATTGGGTTATCCTTTAATTAGTACGCCAGATGGTTTCCTATATATTGTGCCTGCTGCAGGTTATTATTATGATTATTTAGACCTGAAATATTTATATGATAAATGGGAACCAGTTGTTATTGGCGATGCCGTTTTCAAGATGGGAGATCCTTTTATAAGAGGAGGAATGTTTGCCGTATGGAATGATGTTCCGAAAAACGGAATCACCGCTCAGGATGTTACAGACAGAGTATTTCCGGCAATTCAGGTATTGAGTGAGAAAATGTGGAGTGGCGCTGAGGTTGCAGTAGATTTTAATGAGTTTTCAGGCAAAGCCAAAGATATAAACGAAGGTCCGGGACTTAATTTGAGAGGAAAAATTTCCGCTAAGGATTCTTTAGTTTTAAATTATAAAATGAAAGGCAATGATAAAGAAATAAAGAAATTACAACATGCAAATTATGTGCTTGATGGGAACAGAAAAGTATTAAATTTTAAAAATAGTAAAAGTTCTGCGAAACTTCCGTACAACGAAATTGGATATAATTATACCGTTAGTTTCAAAATAAATCCTTCTCAAAATAATGTTGCGAATGCTGTTCTTTTTCAATCGAATCATGCAACTGTAAAGTTAAAACAAGGTAATACGTCAAATCTTGGTTTTTCTCATGAAGGAAAGGATTATGATTTTGGTTTTGTTATCCCGCAAAATAAATGGACAAGTATTGCTATTACTGGGGATAATAATTCAACAACTTTATATCTAAACGGAGAATTGGTTAAGAAACTCACAAGAGAAAAAATCCCAACCGGGTATCAAAAAGACTCGATTTGGGTAATGAAAACCCTGTTTTTTCCTCTTGATAAAATTGGAGGCGGCGAAAATTCTTTTATCGGAAAAATCAAAGATTTGAAAGTATTCAATCAGATTTTATCAACATCACAAATTCAAGCCATAAAGGAAGAGGAATAAAAGAATAAGGAGTATAGTTTGAATTTTGAACATAAAGAAAAAGTCCTAATTTTCATTAGGACTTTTTCTTTGGGAGAGCAGGATTCGAACCTTAAGTTTGAAACCTACATATGCTATTTTTTGCAAATAATTAATGTACTTTTGGTTTAGCTAAAATGTTATTTATAAAAGTAAAATATGAAAAAAATTATTGTAAGTATCTTTGTTCTAAGTCAATGTTTTAATGTTCATGGACAATCGATTGATAAAATTATTACGAATAAGGAAGTAACTCGTATAGAGAAAATACTTTCGGCTGATGATATGCAGGGCAGGAGAACTTTTACTCCCGGTATTGACAAAGCATCGGCTTTTATAGAATCAGAATTTAAAGAAATTGGTTTGAAAACTTTCAATGAAGCAAAGAATTACAGACAAGAATTTTCGATGACTACTTCTAAAGCAGTTTATTCAAAAATTAGTATTGATGGCAAAGAAATAAATAATAATCAAGTTGTAACATTCTCATACCTTCCTCAAGTTTCTTTAACTGAAAAAAGTGATATTTCTATTGTAAAAATCAGTAAAGGGGATAACATTGGCGAGAAATTTAATGAATATTATAAAAGCTCGAAAAATCTTTTGGTACTAGTTGATCCCTCATTTGATAAGGTTTTGCAGAATATTCAACATATTGATCGAATAAGTGCTAATCCTGGAAATAATACGATTATGTTTGTTTTTGGTACCACAGAAGCGACTACTTTTTCTGTTGAATTAACGAATACAATCTCCAAAAAAACATTGAATAATGTTGTTGGAATATTACCCGGAAAAACTAAACCAAATGAGTATTTGATTTTTTCAGGGCATTATGATCATTTAGGAGTTGGTTCTCCAGAAGAAGGTGCTCCTCATACTGCAACAGATTCTATTTATAATGGTGCTAATGATGATGCCGCGGGAACAACAGCAGTAATTATGCTTGCGAAATATTTTAAAAAACAAAATAACAACGAGCGTACTATCATTTTTACCACATTCGTAGCGGAAGAAATAGGTGGTTATGGAGCCAAATATTTTTCTAAACAGCTTGATCCGGAAAAAGTGATTGCGATGTTCAATATTGAAATGATAGGAACAGAATCTAAATGGGGTAAAAACTCTGCTTACATTACAGGCTTCGAAAAGTCGAATATGGGACAGATTTTACAAACTAATTTAACAGGATCAAATTTTACATTTTATTCAGATCCTTATCCAGACCAACAGTTATTTTACCGCTCAGACAACGCTACGTTAGCCAAGCTTGGAGTTCCTGCTCATACTATTTCTACTTCAAAAATGGATAATGAGCCAACGTATCACACAGTCGATGATGAATTTGAAACGCTGGATATTGATAATATGACTCAAATAATCAAATCAATTGCATTAAGTTCTTCTTCGATTATTAGTGGAAAAGATACACCAACAAGAGTAGATACTACTCACTTAAAATAAGATAAGTAAATTATAAATAATAAAAAAAGCACTGAAAATGATTGGTTTTCAGTGCTTTTTTATTTTGAGTTAGGTTTAAAACTTAGCCAATTTTAAACCTAACATAAACTCCAGTCTTTATCCAGAAATTCATCTTCTCCAGCCTCTTCTGTTTTATAAGCAATTGCTTCAGGAATAGAGGTCTTAGGTATGTTTACATGTATAATGGTATTTTCCTTAATGTTGTCAAGTTGTGTCAGAACTTCCTCGAGTTCGTCGAGAGTGCTGACTTCAAAACCTTTGCCTCCAAATACATCAACGAGTTTCGCATATTTCCAACGGTGCATTTCGTTGTAATCATAAACGCTGTTTAAATCGGGAACGCTATATTCTACCTTTTTTTCACCACGAAACGGATTTGGATTAACAAGCATTTGTTCAATTCCATAAATACCATTATCCAAAACAAAAACAATCGTGTCGTGTTTCAGTTTATTCTGTGTAGATATGGCCTGACAAGTTTCCTGAAAAGCACCGTCTCCAACAAATACTACCGGCCTTTTATCAGGTCTGGCACATTTTATTCCGGTTGCCGCAGGAACAGAATAACCTATCGAAAGCCATGATGCCTGTGCTACGAATCCGTTAGGTTCTGTAATACGAATGCCTTGGGCGCCCAATAAAGGAAAACCTGCATCGGCAACGACTATATGTCTCTCATCTATAAAATCATTGATTCGTTTGAAAAATGTATCATAAGTAAGCTGCGGTTTCGCTTTTTTTAGCATTCTGTTATCAGCTAAGAAAAATGATTCAGGCAGCTTTTCTGCATCATACATTTCGTAAGCACTAAAGGGAACTTGGGTAAGTTCTTCTTTCAGAAATATAATAAAATCCCTTAGCGAAACATTAGCCACATAAGAAGCGCCAATCCTTACACCGCTGTGATTGGCAAGTACAGTATCTTCTTGCCAGACATCAAAACCTCCCAAATTTTTGCCGGTGGTCCATACGCCAAGACCAATTTTCAGCCCGGCTTTTCTGAATTTTTTATCGACATCTTTTGGCGATGCCTTGCCATTAAAAACTCCTTTGAATTTAGGATGGTTTTCAGACACGATTGATTTCCCAAGTATAGAAGTCACAAACTCAGTATCGGTAGTTTCGATAAGATCCAGAAATTCCTTTTGAATACCGTAGCGCTGGATTTCAATGCCGCCCCAGAAAATAATTTCTTTTCCTTTTGCCAATGCAGCTACTCTTTGAGCAGCTTTGCGTGCACTTGTTTGACATTTAGAGGATTCTCTTTCTACCAATGGAGCGTCAGGCGGATTGCATTCCATTCGCCATACATCTTCGAAAACTTCAAGATAAACCGGTCTTCCATATAAAATACAGGCATTTAAAACTGAATCAATTTTATAAGGAGCATCTGATGAACCTGTAACTTGTTCTGCCGCAACAGTAACGTTTCGGTAAACATTGATATTACTGTACATATCACCAGTCATATGTGATGCCAGCATTCCCTGAACTAGGCTTCGTTGCTGATCTTTATTGGTCGGTGCCCCATTAATGACAAGAACTGGACAATGCTCTACATAAGAACCCGCAACCGAATTAAGCAGCGTAAATGCTCCCACGCCATAAGTTACCGCTACTGCAGCGAAACCATTTTGACGCGCGTAAGCATCAGTGCAATGTCCGGCGTTTATTTCATTCGTGTCGTTAACGATTTTAATTTTTGCATTTTTGTCTTCTTGAATCGTATTCAAAAACGGCGCGGTATAATTGCCTGCAATTCCAAATAAATGGGTAAGTCCTAATTGTTCCAGACGTATTTGCAGGTATTTTGCAACGGTGATTTTTTGCTGTGACATCTTAAATTGGGTTATTCAGGTTACCAGTATTTTCGTTGACTTCGAGTGCAGTACGAATTCCGGATTCAATTGCACCTTCAATCCACGCATGTTTTAGCGAAGTATGTTCTCCGGCAAAATGTGCTTTTCCTTCCCATTCAGTTGAGATGATATGTTGCTGCAATAATTGTAACTGTCCCGGATTAAATATTGCCGCTTCGCCATAAGCATACGGATCACGCATCCAGCTTTGTGTTGCTGCACCAATTAATTTTCCGCCTTTCTTTTTATAGTCTTTGATGCTTGAGGTAATTACGGCAAGGTCAATAATACGCTGCTGTTCCTTCGGGTCATCGGAGTGCATGATCGCCAGATTTTTAAGTGCATAAAAATACCTGTCATCGTCATCCATAGAATCCCAACGGCTTGCTTCGTCAGACCAGCAATAAGATGCCAGTACGACACCATGTCCTTTAGCTCCCAAATCATTACTTGGATAATAGGTAAAACGGTTCGAAAAATCAGTAATCGTACCTCCGCCAACAATATTATAAGGTGCTTCCTGCCACCATTTTTCACGAAATTCCAATAATATTTTAGTAGCAGAATCATAGTGCAGTTCTCGGATTGCTTTTCGTTTTTCCTGTTTGAATTGAGGTAATACATACACATGTCTTAATGCAGAAAAAGGTATGGTGACAATTATTTCATCAAATTCCAGATCACTAACAGGGGTTTTTAAAGCTTTGAATCCTGCGTCTTCATAAAACTGAAAGTCACGTTGAACTTCAATATCAACTTCTATTTTTACCTTGTTGTTAACGAGCTTCATTTTCGTCATTCTGCAATCAAAATAGGTGTTTTCTTCGAGATTATAAGCTTTAAAGAATGCATTTGGAAGTAAGTCGCTTCCGCCCACAATTTCCATAAAAGAGGTAGAATCCTTGATGATATTTTGCTCAATAAAACTCTGGATAAAATCATAGGCCATTCTGGACTCCAGATTTTGCATAACTCCAATCATCTCGATAGCATTTTCTGAATACATCGAATGTTCCTTTAAGAAACGACGCATCGAATATTCTCCATAGCGCTCGATTAGTATAGGCCAGTTTTTCTCGGGATCTTCTTTTATAAACTCCTTAAGCGGTTTAATGAGAATGTCCATTAAATCGCTGGCACGTTTGTTTTCACTTTCGCCAAGATCAAAGCCCAGTAGTTCGTTTACATTAACATCTTTTTTGATATATTCATTCTGTACAACACGTTTGCGGTTAACATAGAAAAGGGAATTTCTAGTAACATCCGGCTCCTTTTTAGTTGAGCCTGCCTGATATGCGATTGCCTGTTCCTTATCAACAGAAAGATAATAAAAAGGCTCGGTTTTGAGTCCGAGTTTTTCAATGTATTTGAGCACCATCTTGTGTATGGTTGGGATACGCATTGCACCGGCTTCACCATAAACACTGTCGTCTTCAAAATATTTTTTGTTTTCAGAATTCCTGAAAGTCTTAATCCTTCCGCCAACACGAGTGTTTGATTCGACTATCGTAACATTATGTCCGGCCTCTTTTAACATAGCTGCGGCGACCATTCCGGCCATTCCGGCACCAATGATTAATACGTCTTTTGGTTTATCCGTACATGGAATTCCCCCGTCAATGTATTTTAAGTAGTCTTTAATAATGTCGTCGTTGTCTTCGTCGAGTAAACCGTGTAAATAGTTTTCCATGATTAGGTAGTTTAGTTATTGGGTTATTGTTTTTGGGAAATGAAATTATTTATAAATTAACTCACTTAGATCTTGATTTTTAAGCGTAATTCTACCTGCTTTTATATTGTAGAATATTTGATTTTGAATGTTTTAGCTTAAAATTGGAAAAAATTAGCAGCTACCCAGGATTCTTTCCAACTGTTCCAGACTTCATCAAATGAAGGTGTATTTTCTTTGTATTGGTTTTTAAAGAGTTCTTTGGCTTCAGCAATATTGGTTTGCTCTTTCAAATAAGTCAAAAACTCAAATTGTTCTTTATGCAAATCATAAATAGCTAGTTTAAATTTGTGCCGAAGGACTACACAATAACTTTCGCTTTCAGAAGGTAAATTGGGTTGTTTTTCATTTTTAAAATCAGAATAGTATTTTCGAACAGGAAACTTAAATTTAAACAATTCACATATAGGTACAAGTTTCAGTTTGTTTTCATCTGAATCTATCGTGGCTAATTGGTAATCTTCTTCGGCTTTCATTTCGAAAATAACGCCAATGGCATATTCATATCGGGCGAGTTCGATCATGAAATCAATCCAATCTTCCTTGATGTTTTCGTGAGTATCGGGTCTGTTAGTTTCAAGATAGTCTGCAAAATGAGCTCCTAAATAGGCTAAGTTATAGTTCTGCGAAGGCTTTGAAGCGAGATAATCATCAGCGAAAGCGCAAAAAAGATCCTCGCCTAAGGCATATTCTAAAGCACTAAATTGCTGAGACATACAATTTCGTAAACGGGCGATATAGCTTCTTTGGTAAATACCCAAATGTTCCTTTGCAGTAAGTTTTTCAGAATGGCAAATCACATCTTCAATTGAAGCAGCATTTAATTGATCCGAAACTAAATCACTGGGATTAACGCCCGTTTGCTGGTAAGGATCCAGTAAAAGTTGCTGCATCCAATGTTGGAAATTCTTTAATGGTATTTTGACCGTTTTCTGCATTTTTTGTGCTTATATAAATTTATTCATTTCAAAAAGATTTAATGGGTTTGAAACCTGTTCTTTGTCCATAAACCGGGCTTCATTTTCAACTCCAATAAATGTTTCATCCATATATTGTTTTGATTTTAGTAATTCAGAATGATAGATATCGAAGGACGGAATATTACCATCCCATTCTAATAAAACCGATGCTTCATTTGCCAGTTGATACGCCAGTTGAAACAATTTCCATACTTGGGAATTTACCTCTCGATCGTGTGTGTCAATAATATAATTGCCACAATTTTGATGACCGGCCAAGTGCATTTGTACAATCTTATCATGCGGAATTCCTTTGATATATTCTACAGGATCAAAATCATTATTGAAAGAAGACACATAAACATTGTTGACATCCAGAAGTAATCCGCAACCAGTTTCTTCGGTCATTATTCGTAAAAATTCCCATTCTGGAAGCGTAGAATTATTAAAGGCGGCATAAGTGCTTGGATTCTCGATAATAAGCGGTCGTTCTAAATAGTCCTGTGCCTGATTGATTCGGTTACAAACGTGCCTTAATGATTCGTCATTTAGCGGAAGCGGAAGTAAATCGTGCGAATTGGTCGTTAAAACTCCTGTCCAGCACAAATGGTCGCTAATCCAGGCTGGTTGTACTTCGGTTGCCAATTGTTTTAAACTGCTGAGGTAATCTAAATTTAGCGGATCGGTACTTCCAATAGACAACGATACCCCGTGCATGACTACGGGATATCGTTCTGCTATTTGATGTAAGATGTATCTTGGACGTCCATGCGAGTCCATAAAGTTCTCAGAAATTACCTCAAACCAATCTACGGCAGGATTTTTTTTGAGAATATGCTCAAAATGCTGGCTTCTAAGTCCTAAACCCAATCCTAAATTGGGTAATCCGAGTCTAGTTGCCATTGTTTTTTGGTTTACAATTTGAAAGACTCTCCGGTAGTTTTTGGGCACTTTCCTGTTCCATCTTCAAAACTCTTTTCTCGGCAGCAATCTTTCTTTCGGCAGGATTGTTGATGTAAGAGCAAGATCTTGAACCACTTTGTCCGCAAGAAGAATAATCATTATTTACTGTACCGCGAATGGTGTTTACGTAGTCATTACTTGGTCCGAATGGTTGAGGAGCTTCTCCAAATGACTCACCATTTTCTTTTCTTTGTTCTTCGAAACGTATTCTGGCTAATTGCCAAACGCTAAGTCCTTTATTAGGACCCTGAGCCATAAAACGAGAAGATAAAATGGGCACGCCACAGCTTCCCTGATAGCGACATTCGTTTTGACCCGGATGACAAAATTCTTCGGTAGTTCCAAAAATACCGCAGCCTCCTTGCCCTTTACATTCATTTAAAGTGTGGCAAGGATGACCAACTGCTGTTGAGCAATCTCCCGTTCCTGCACAATCATTATTTTTTGAAAATCCTTCATTTTTGCATGAATTAAGACCCATACATACATGAAGCTCTCTATTTATTAAATCTGACATAATATATTTTTTTAAGAATGGTGAGTATAAGGTGTACTTGGTACTTTAGGAACATCGGCTACAATGCTATAATCTAGTCCTACATCTGGCAGAGCTGGAAAATAATTGTTGTATTTAGGATCTGTTGCCCAACTCCAGCTAGAATCTGCTGTAGCCAATTGATCAACTAAATTCATAATTTGTGCTTTGGGTCTTAGGGAACTTTGCTCAAACAAATAAGGTTCAAATGTCAAAGCCCCTCTGTAAGCTGCATTGTCTTTGGCATAAGTGTATTTGTTGATTTGGTTTCCAACACCGCTTAAAAGCCAGATCATCGATTTATGAATACCGTACATGAATAAATCGTATTGGGTACTTTCATCTTTGTAATAGCAGGCTTCAATCATTAAAAGAATGTAAGCAAAAACGGCATTACCCAATTCTGAACATAATGCCAGTGCTTTGTTATTTGAAGCAGTATAATCGGCTATTTTAGGACTAGCATCAGTATCATATACAAAATAGCTAAAGAAATCGTCTAAGCCGTGAATTTTACTAAACTTTTCCTGATAGTAACCACCAAAACTGTAGGCTTCCAGAAATTTGGCAAAATGAGCAAGTTCTTTTCCGGAATCATCATAATCACCTGGCAAAAAAACTGCCTTTCCATCAACAATTTCCAATGGAACAGGCATTTTATTTTCACCCCATTCTAAGATATGTTGTGGTTTGTCATTACTTTGTCCTTCTCCCTGTTCAATAATGCGTCCTATAGCTTCAATTGCTGAATTAGCATCATATACTCCAAGAAGTCCACCACTGTCATCAGCATTTGCAAACTGAGGATTGTGGTCTCGGTCATAATGTACCGTATTCATGGAATTTTGAGAATAGAATGGTCTCGCATTTCCTGAATCATCCGGAGGAAGCAATTGTGGTCTGTAATCATATGGTCCGGGGAAATCTTCTTTTATACATGCAATAATTAATTCATACAATTTACCAATAGTCTTATATTCAATTGTATTTAATAATTGTTTGTCTTTGTAAGGATCTTCAAATGGTTCAGGGCTTTCTATCTGCAAGAAAGTAGTCAATTGATTTAATGATAATTTTGCAGCATTAATTTGAAACTCTGGAATATGTCCGTCTAATTGTGTTGGAAATGATAATATTTTTCCAATTCCCATAAGATCCGGTGCGGTTTGACAAACCGCTTGTTTAACATTGCATGCGAGAGCAAGGTGTAGCATTTCTTCGATAACAACGCTCATGATTAAAGCTGCGGCTTTATTGGAATAAACCAATACGTCTACTTTCAGTTCTTGTGCCAATTCATCAATTTTTGCAGGACTAAGTTTGCCTGATTGAGAAAGCTGAGCGTGGATTTTAGCATACAATGCGTCCTGATCCTGTGCTCTGTTTATCGAATAATAGGTAGATAAATACGTTGGGATAGTAGCAAGTTCAAGCGCAATTGCCTGTTGCATTACTTCCTTGATATTCTCTTTTGTTACCGTATCCGAGAATGTAAAAAGTTTTTTGGTTTCCATGTAGTTAATTTTTTTTGGAATAGGTTTATTTGTAATCTTTATTGTTTTAAATTTTTATACGCACCTGTAAACTACCAGTGTTATTGGTTAATCTGACACTATATTCAAGATTCAGATTTGTGCGAATGTTTATACCTTTTGTAAAGTATTGGCGTCAATATGTAGAAATTCAGTAGGAACACCATTAATCAAAAACTGTAAAACAATATTTTGAATGTATTGCAACTGAACTGTTCCGTTACTTAAAGTTTCAACATACCAAGTGGTTTCCATTGAAATTACTTTCCCAAAAGAATTTTCGAAATTGATATTGTTTACTCCGCCACCATGATTAGTGGTACTTACCGTAATGCTGGAATAGTTTGTAACTGTAATTCCATTGGCGTTTAAGGCATCCAATTGCTGTGTCAGATAGGTTGACGGATCAATAATAGATTGGTCTGTAAAGGGTGGCTGAGTTCTGTCGGCGGTTGGAAAAAGTGGATTGCCTGTTCCGGTAACAACTGGTCCTCCCACCATTAAAATGGAAACGCCGTGTGGTACCGAAATTTGCTTGTTGTATTGAGTAGTTGGATCTTGTGTTGGAATTATAGTATTGTCAGGAACGTTATTTGGACCATAAGGACCTTCCAGTTGAGGTTGTATAGCGTGGTAAAGCCAAGTGCCGTTTTCGGCATGAATTAAGGTGTTTTCTATTGGTTGTGCTCCGCTTGGATCGGCATTGTTGGCAATGTAAACTCTTTGTTCATAAAAGAGTACACCACTTGTTTGTGTGTATCGACCTTCGCGATTTGGTGCTCCGCCTGCTATAGCCGAAAAAGTAATTTCTTCAAAATAAGGGAAGTTTTTAGTGATATAGCCAATTGGAACATCTGCCTGAGGCAGTGGCATAACATTGTAACCCGTAGCTTCGGCTCCCATCGGACTATTCCACGTACCAATAAAATTATTTAAAAGTCCGAGATTGGATGTACCAATAACTGTTGGCTGATTGGTCGTCGTTACAATTGGAGTTGTAATGTCTGGTATTACTGCTGGTGCCGTAGCAGCTTGTTGCGCCAGATAAGGGCAAGTTGGTTGTTCTAGGTTAGTTGAATTTTCCATGTTGTAGGTTCTTGTTTAGATTGCTTTTTGGAGTAATTATTTATTCATAAAATTACCACGATGCAGAAGTTTAAATTAAAAAAAAGGCATGAGTGCCGAATTTTTATGCATAAGAGACCGAAATAGGAGTATGGGCTTCTTTTTGCATTTTATAAAGATTGAAATTGCCTCAAAAACAAAAAAACTGCAAATCCAGGGATTCGCAGTTTTATCTATTTTTTGAATTTACTGAAGGTTTATTTCTGAATTCTTAGTAATGAAATTTTGCCATAAAAAGGCCCTAATTTTCCTTTGACGGAGAAATAGGTTCTAAAATATTTTAAAAAAAATGATAATTTATTATAGTAAATGGATTGTTAATATTAATGAAAGGTAATGTTAAAAATGCCATAACTTGAGTTGTAATATTAAATTGTTTTTTTGATATAAAAATTTTTTTATGGAAAATAACAATGATTTAGGCAGAAGAAGGTTTCTTAGAAATTCTTTATTGGTTGCTGGAGGAGTTTTCATCGCCCCACTTATTGAAAGCTGCAGTAATGATGATAAAACTGATAATAGCGGTGCACCGGACGGAATGAAAAATGAAGGGTTTGAGACAGGAGTAGCCAGTTTTGACCCTACTGAAACCGGAGTGATTATTTGGACAAGATATTCACCAGGTTCAGATGCTGAAATTACCTGGGAGTTAAGTAAGGATAGCGCATTTTCTGAAGTAACAAGAAAAGGTCAGGCCGCAGCATCTTCTACAAATGATTTTACAATAGCGGTAGATGTTCAGAACATTTCATCCAATACAAAATATTATTATAGATTTTATAATGCCAAAACCAAACAAGTAACTGTTACCGGAGAAACACGCACACTGCCGTCTAAAACAGATGTTGTAAATGATGTAAAAATGGCTGTTGTTTCCTGTTCTAATTTTCCGGCAGGACTTTTCAATGTATATGGAGCGATTGCTTCTTCAGATGCCGATGTAGTGGTTCATCTTGGAGATTATATTTACGAATATGCGCCGGGACAGTACGGAACAAATCCTTTTACCAACCCGTTGGGCAGAGAACATAAACCAGCCAGGGAGATTACAAGCCTTAGCGATTACAGAGAAAGATACAGACAATATAGAGGAGATAAAAATCTTCAGCTTCTTCATCAGAAAAAACCTTTTATCTGTGTCTGGGATGATCATGAGTTTGCTAATGACACCTATAAATCCGGTGCAGAAAATCATCAGCCTTCCGAAGGAGATTTTCAGATGAGAAAAATGGCCGCTTTTCAAGCCTACAGCGAATATATTCCGCTTAAAACAGGAAAAGATCTTAGAATTTACAGAAGTTTTAATTTCGGTACTATTCTTTCCCTTTTTATGATGGATACCAGAGTAATTGCAAGAGATAAGCAGATGAGTTATTCGGATTATATTGATAATGGTGGAAATTTTGACCAGACAAAATTTAGAACAGATCTTTTAAGCCCAAGCAGAAAATTAATTGGAAGCGAACAAATGACATGGTTGGGATCACAGATCAATGCGGATACTGCTAAATGGAAAGTATTAGGTCAGCAGATCCTGATGACAAAAATGCTGATTCCTGCAGAATTGCTGATGCTTTTGAACCAAATTTTAGCAGAAGTTGATCAATTAGGAAGTGCACAGCCGGCGACCATGCAGGCTCTTGTTAATACAATTTCTCAACTTGTTGTTATTAAAATGAGATATAAACAAAACGATCCTTCTTTGACTGCTCAGGAAATTGCGAGAGTTACCACAACTTTGCCATATAATCTGGATGCCTGGGATGGTTATTTTGCAGAAAGAGAACAATTGTATGCGATACTTTCCGGAAAAAATGTTGTGGTTTTAGCCGGAGATACTCATAATGCATGGATGGGTAAACTTACAGATATGCAGGGAAATCATATAGCAACTGAAATAGCGTGCAGTTCTGTTTCATCACCAGGATTAGAAGCTTATCTTGGAATTACCTCAGACCCTTCAAAAGCAATAGAATTAGCACAGGCATTTACAGTACTGATTGATGATTTAGAATATGCAAATTTGTATAAACGAGGATATACATATCTTAAATTTACAGCATCTGGTTCTGAAGCTGAATGGCGATTTGTAGACAATGTAACAACTGAAAGTACCAATACTATTACAGAAAAAAAATATACGATAGCATAAAAATCTCATTCGGCACTGATTGAATTTTTTTGAAAAGTGTCAATAAATGCATGAACTAAATCGGAACAAGATTTTCTTGTTCCGATTTTTTTATTTTATGGATTTGAATAAACTAAGTCCTGAAAGATTATTTTAAGAATACTTCTGATAAAACAACACGGCGTCTGGGAAGAATTTATTTCTCATGTTATATGGTGGAATAAAGCTTCCTGCTACATTCTGACATTTCATTAAAAAACGATATTAAGTTGTTGCATTTTCGTTAAATAGCGAAATATAGTTGGTTTTAAAATCTTAATCACCTATAAGTAATTGATTTTTAATTAGTTGAAAAATTGGCTTCATTTTGGTTTATAACGTGGCATAATATCAAAAAATGTATTTATCACAGATTGCAAGGTTTTTCCGGAAAGCAATCACTTTGTTTTAAATCAGTCTTTATACAAGAATGGATCGCAAAATTGTCAGCATAAAAATTTATAATAACCAATTACTTATTAATCAATTAAAACTAAAATCTAAAAAAATGAAACGAATATTATTAATACTATTATTTTTCTTTGGACTGTTGGCTCAGTCTCAGGAAAAAGCAGATCTGATTCTTTACAACGGAAAAATTGCTACAATGCAAAAAGCTGGCGAATTTGTTCAGGCGCTGGCAATAAAAGACGGAATTATTCTGGCAACAGGAACTTCTAAAAGTATTTTAGAAACGTATAAAACTACAGCCACTAAAATTGTGGATGCCAAAGGAAAAACCATTGTTCCGGGATTAAATGACAGCCATATTCATGTTATTCGTGAAGGCTTAAATTATAACTCAGAATTGCGTTGGGATGGTGTGAAAACGCTAAAAAGAGCCATGGAAATGCTTAAGGAACAAGCTGCAAGAACTCCGCCGGGCGTTTGGATAAAAGTTATTGGAGGTTGGAATGAATATGGTTTTGAAGAAAAAAGACAGCCAACAATCGACGAAATAAATGCTGCAGTTCCTGACAAACCTGTTTTTATAACGTATCTCTACGGCAAAGCTTTTTTAAACAAAAAAGGAATTGAAGTTTTGGGTTATACCAAAGATACTCATTATGAAGGAAGTGTTTTGGAACAGGATAAAAACGGAAATCTAACCGGATTAATGTTTGCAAAAGAAACTCCAAAAGCAATTTATACTACTTTGGGATTAACCACAAAACTAACTCCGGAAGAAAGAATCAACAGTTCTCTTCAGTTTAATCGAGAACTAAATCGTTTTGGATTAACCTCTGTAATTGATGCAGCAGGAGGATCTCAAAATTTCCCATCAGATTATGCGACTTCTATGGAATTGGCAAAACAAGGAAAACTAAACCTTAGAATCTCTTATTATTTGTTTGCACAGCAAAAAGGGAAGGAACTTCAAGATTATGAAAAATGGGTTGCCGAAACGGTTATCAATAAAAACGATAATCTTTTGGTTGCCAACGGTTATACCGAAGAAGGAGCCGGAGAAAACATTGTAGCTTCTGCCGCCGATTTTGAAAACTTTCTGGAACCAAGAATTGTACTTTCTGATGAAATGGAAAAAGATCTTGAACCCATTATTCGCCTGCTTGTTAAAAACAGATGGCCGTTTCGATTGCATGCTACTTATGGTGAATCAATTGACAGAATGCTGAATGTTTTTGAAAAAGTAAATAAAGAAATTCCATTTAATGGCTTGCGATGGTTTTTTGATCATGCCGAAACTATTACGCCTCAGGAATTAGAGCGTGTAAAAGCGCTTAATGGCGGAATTGCAGTCCAGTTCAGAATGTATTTTCAGGGAGAATTGTATGAGAAAATGTACGGTGCTCCAAAAACGCAGCTTCCTCCAATTAAAAAAATGCTCGAAATGGGAATTCCGGTAGGAATGGGAACTGATGCTACACGTATTTCAACCTACAATCCCTGGATGGCGATGCATTGGCTAATTACAGGAAAAACGTTAGGAGGAATGCAGTTCTGGCCAAAAGAGCAGGTTTTGGATAAATTTACTGCGCTTCAATTGTATTCTTCAGGAAGCGCCTGGTTTTCGGGCGAAGAAAAAGAAAAAGGAAAATTGATAAAAGGAATGTATGCCGATATGTCGATTTTATCAGAAGATTATTTTACAATTTCAGCCGATAAAGTTCGAAATATTGAATCGGATTTGACAATTGTAAATGGAAAAATAGTGTACGGTGCGAGAGAATTTAAAGCACTTGATCCTGAAATTGCTCCGGTAATTCCGGATTGGTCGCCAGTGAAATATTTTGGAGGATACACTAAAAAACTTTAAGCATCAAGTTGATAATTTAAAATTGAATTATGAAAAACAAAATCCTATTGGTGATTTTATTGATTTCATTTTCTGGTTTTGCACAACGATATCCAGCTTTTAAATCACTGCGATTTGATGAAAATTATAGTGTTTTAAAAAATGATACCGTAAGCAATGATTGGTACAAAACAATGAAAATCCTGCCAGTTTCTGCTTCCAAAGAAACGTATATCAGTTTTGGGGGCGATATACGATTTCAGTACTTCTATGCTAAAAATGAAAATTGGGGAGATGGTCCGCAGGATAATGATGGTTATGTTTTGGGAAGGTATTTATTTCATGCCGATTTTCATGCCGGAAAATTTTTCAGAACTTTTGTTCAGACACAAAGCAGTATGGCAGACGGCAGAATTGATCCGAATCCCGTAGAACAAAATCCGCTTGAAGTACATCAGGCATTTGCAGATTTTAATTTTATAAATGAGGGACCAAAAAGACTTATTTTAAGAGTAGGAAGGCAGGAACTCACTTATGGATCACAGCGTTTGGTTGCCGTTAGGGACGGACCTAATAACAGACAATCTTTTGACGGAATTAAAGCAATTATATCCAGACAAAATTTTACAACAGATTTGTTTTATTCACATTACGTTGTAGCACACGATGGTATTTTTGATGATGCGTCGAATAAAGACAGGCAATTATGGGGAAGTTATTTGGTGTTCAACAAAATACCGGTGATCAAAAATATTGATGTTTATTATTTAGGTTATGAAAGAGCTCATGCTGCGTTTAATGATGCAACGGGTAAAGAAAACCGACAATCTGTAGGAACAAGAATTTGGGGTAAAACAGAAAACTGGCGTTATGACGGAGAAGCTGTTTACCAATTTGGGAATGTTGCTGATAAAAACATTAGTGCCTGGACGGCTTCAATAAATGCAGGATATCGGTTTAATGCCGTAAAATTTCATCCTGAAATTGGTTTTAAAACCGAAGTAATAAGCGGAGATAAAACGGAAGGCGATACAAGTTTGCAAACCTTTAATCCGCTTTTTCCAAGAGGTGCTTATTTCGGATTAGCTTCCGTAATTGGGCCTTCCAATTTGATTGATTTTCATCCTTCATTGAGTTTTGAAATTCTCAAAAACGTTGATTGGGTAATTGATTATGATATGTTTTGGAGATACAGCAGCAACGACGGTATTTATGCACCAAATACGACTTTGATTTATCCCGGAGATACCACTACAGCAAAGAAAATAGGAAACCAGCTGGAAAGTGAAATGATTTGGGAGCCTAATCAATATCTTTATTTCAGGCTCGAAGCGACTTGGTTTCAGGCAAAAGATTATATCAAAGCATCCGGAACAGGTAAAAATATATTCTTTACGGGAATTACGATGCAGCTTCATTTTTAACTTAAAAGCTGCATCAAATAATTTTAAAAAATAGCATTATGGAAAAAGCGGTCTTTAAATCAAAAATGAAAACTATAAAATTAATAACAGTAATGCTATTGATTGGTTTTTCGGCACAAGCACAAGTATATACTGATGAAGAAATCAAAACAAAAGAAACTGCAGAGAAGTTCTTTGGATATATTGGAGCAAAAGATCCGAAAAAAATAGCTTCTATGGTTTCCGAAAAAGTAGATTGGTATATTTTCGAATCGAAATATATGCCATGGACAGGACATCGTTCTAAGAGAGAAGAAATTTCAGAATTATTCAAAACCCTCTTTAGTTATTTTATTGATGGAAGTGAAAAACTCGAAGCACAATCTTTTTTAGTAAGAGGAAATGAAGTAGCGGTTTTTGGTTTTGTTGAAAGAACGGTGAAAAAAAACGGTAAGCATTTTAAAATGCCACTTGCGATACATCTAACAGTAGAAAATAATCTGATTAGCAAATTTTCACTCTATGAAGAAACGCTTATTATTGAAAAAGTACTGAAATAAAATGTATTCAATGAAGAGGAAATACGCTATATCTTAAAATCAAAATACATGAAAGACAGAAATCATTAGTTATATTCAAAAACATAAAGGAGTTAGTTTTAAACGAAAAGACGAGATTGCTCAAATGGCTTATCAGGACAAGAGCATCATAAAAGAATAAAACGATCACTATAAAAATCATAATAAGATGAAGTATCAAAAACTATTTCAGCACTATAATTTAAGCGATAATCATTTAGAAAACCGTTTTTTAATGGCTCCAATGACGCGTTCAAGAGCTTCTCAACCTGGAGATATTCCAAATGCTTTAATGGCAGAATATTATGCCCAGCGCAGTACGGCGGGTATTATAATTACAGAAGCAGTTCAGGTTTCTCTCCAGGGAAAGGGATATGCCAAAACACCCGGAATTTACAGTAAACAACAAATAGAAGGCTGGAAATTAATAACAGACGCGGTACATCAAAACGGGAGCAAAATATTTCTGCAGTTATGGCATGTAGGCAGAGTAAGCAGTTCTAAAGTAAACGGTTTACAGCCAATCGCACCTTCGTCACTAACGGCTCAAAACACAAGTGTTTATATTTTTGACGGCGCTCCAAATGGTGATGCCACTTTTGTACCTGTAGATGAACCAAGAGAAATGAATAAAACCGATATTGAGGTTGCAATTAAAGAATTTGTTGAAGGTGCAAAAAATGCTATTGAAGCCGGTTTTGACGGTGTTGAAATTCACGGGGCAAACGGTTATCTGATCGATCAGTTTTTAAGAAGCAATAGCAATATAAGAACTGATGAATATGGAGGCACTAAGGAAAACAGAATTCGTTTACTGCTTGAAATTTCAAAAGCGGTAGCGAATGCAGTTGGAAAAGGAAAAACAGGAGTCAGACTTTCTCCCTTTATTAGTTTTAAAGATATGGATGATCCGGAGATTTTGGAAACGATAATGCTTTCAGCAGAAGAGTTGAACAAACTTGATGTTGCGTATATTCATCTTTGCGAAGCTGATTGGGATGAGGCACCTCAAATTCCAATTGATTTTAGAATTAAACTTAGAGATACTTTTAAAAACACCATTATCGCTACCGGCAATAAAACTCCTGAAGAAGCCGAAAAATTACTTCAGGAAAATTTGGTTGATTTAATTGGTTTTGGAAGAAATTTTTTGACTAATCCGGATTATCCTGCCAGAGTGAAAGAAAATTTGAGCTTAAATAAAATTTCAGATAATCATACTTTATTTGGCGGCGGCGGGGCACGAGGTTATATTGATTATCCTTTTTTTTGAATTAAAGAATTGTAATTCTTAGCAATGAAATTTTGCCATAAAAAAAGCCCTAATTTTCATTAGGGCTTTTTGTAGTGAAAGCAGGATTCGAACTTAATCGTCTGAAACCTTGCTTAACTTGTTTGAAATGAGTCTTATAAGTTTGTTTTTGAAAAGTAAAATTAAGCAAAACAGAAAACAACTTAATAAACACTATATCATATCTTTTATAAATGATTAATTACCTGTAGAAATAATTTAATTTACTGTCTTTATAGTAACCCCAATTTTTTAGCTTTCTCAATTAGATCCTTATCGCTTCCTTTTCCCAATAAAAGCTGGTCTTTGATGTTTGCTTTTCTTTTTTCTATAGCGCTCATAGAGAGAGGAATATATTCAGGAAGATTAACAGTTTTAACTCCTTGAGAAATTAGGGTTAAAATTTGATTATCGTGGGTATCCCAATTTATATTTCTTTTAAATAATTCTCTTTGAGATTCTATTATAGTATTACTTCGGAATATATCGCCTTCAAGAATTTTTTTGCAAATTATTGGAAACAATTCAAAGTTAATGTCGCTTTTTGATATAAAGCCTTCAGGGTTTATTCCTTTAATGATTTTGTCTACGGTCAGAGGTTCACTATGCATTGTAAGAAGAACTATTTTACAATTTGGGAACTTTTCTCTAATAAGTAAAGCCAAATCAATACCATTAAAAATATTGTGCTCTTTATAAGGAGGAAGATTGATGTCTAGTAAAGCAAAATCAATTTTTGTATCTTTTTTTTGTTGAAAATTTATTTTGTTGTATGCATCTTCACAATTGTAGCTCTTAATAAAATTTGGTTCGTTTTTTTGAAAATCATCGTAAGATAAAAGATTTATATAACTATCGACTGTCATAGGGTGATCATCGACTATCAAAATAGTAAGATACATATTTGTTTTTTTCAATTTCACACAAAATTAATTAAATTTTACGGTTATTCCGTAAAATTGTAGGAAATGATTGCTTTTTATTTGTTTGCTATATTAAAATTAAATTTTATGAAAAACAAATTATTTATTGCTGGGCTTGTTTTTATTTCGTTATTGACGTACTCATGTTCAAATGATGATGAGTTTGGAATGCCGGAAAGTAAAAATAATAATTCTAAAATTAAACCAGAGGTTAATTTAAAAAATGAATTAGTACCAAAAAGAATTGATTCAACTACAGTAATTTTTAGTAAAAGAGATGCTATAGAAAGAAATACTATAGAAACAAACGTTAGAGAAGGAAATGCTAGAGAAGGAAATGCTACAGAAGAGAATGGTATTGAGTTAAACATGGTTCCGGGAGACCCAAGTAATCCAAAACCACCTAGACCTTAACTTCTTATTCCCGTAATTATTTAAAGAAAGGCAATGATTATTTATAATTACTTAGTCTTCATTTGTTTCAAAATACTATATTTGAAATTATAAAAAAATAATTACATTTTGATTAGTCCTGGTAAAATTGTTTGTTTGTTTCTGATGTTATTACTTTTTTCATGTAAAAAACACACAACTGTTTTATTTGACAAAAGTCATATAGATAATTTATCTGTAGATAAAAAAGAAAAATATTTAGATTCAATAGTTGATTTGTTGAAATCTAAAAAAAATGATTCCGTTATCAGAGATCTATATTTAAAGGTAGCTTCTGAATATTATTATATTAATAATTCTGAAAAATCTTTAAAGGTTAGTTTGAAATCTTTGGAGTTATCTGAGCAATCAAAAGATAGCATTAGAATGGCGAAATCATTATATTTTGTGGGCGATTCTTATGAAAACTCAAGAAAAGACAGTGCTTACTTTTATTATCTGCAAGCTCAAAAAGTATACACGAAAATTAATGACTATGATAATGTTGGCAGAATGTTATTCAATAAAGCCCATGTTTTATTTTATGACGGGAATTATATAGAATGTGAGGTTGAAGTTTCAAAAGCATTACAGTATTTAAAAAGATCTAAAAATCATTGTTTGATTTATACTTGTAATAATTTAATGGGTAATTGTTTAGAGAAATTACTTAATTACGATCAGGCACTACTTTATCACAAATTAGCATTGGGTGAATTAGAAAAAATGAAACTAATTGATTATGATAAAGATGAAATAAACAACTATAATGTAACGTCTACTATTAATATCTGTAATTTATATGATTTAAAAGGAGAATTTTCGAAGTCGATAGAAAAGTTACAAAGTTTGCTTTCAGAAGATTTGAAAAAAAAGATGCCTCGTTTATATGCTAATGTTTTAAGCAATTTGGCATACTCAAAGATGAGAAATGGTGACTATGAAAATGTTGAATCCATGTTTTTCGAATCCTTAAAAATTGTTGAGGGCATTGGAGTAGAATCCGATATTTTGTACAAAAAGATTCGTATAGGAGAATATTTTTTAACTCAGAAAGATACCGTAAAATCAATTCAAAGTTTAAATCAAGCGAATCAACTCGCAATTAAAACTAAAAGCAGTAATGAAGTTTTGACTTCATTAAAATTACTCTCTGCAATTGACAAAAAGAATAGTTTGTTTTATACAAATCAATACATTAAGGTAAGTGACAGTATTAATGCAGTTCAAAAAAACACACATGATAAGTATGCCAGAATTGAATATGAAACTTCAAGAATTGAAGATGAAAATAAAGTTTTGACCAAGAGTAATTTTTATATTTTAATTATTTCATTTGGACTGATTTTATTATTGGTCGTGTTTTTTGTTTTCAGATATTTAAAATACAAAAATAAAGAATTGCAGTTTTTACAGCAACAGCAAGAAGCTAGCGAAGAGATATATTTGTTGTTAACTGAGCAGCATAAAAAAATAAATATTGCAAAAGAAAATGAGAAAACTAAAATAGCAAAGGAATTGCATGATGGCATAATGAACAAAATTTATGGTGTCCGAATGAATTTAGGCTTTTTTAATTCTAAGGTAGATGAAGTTATAATTGAAAAAAGGAAAGAATATATTTTTGAATTACAAAATATTGAGAATGAGATTAGAACTATATCGCATGATTTAAGCCGAAGTTCTTTTTTTGACGACAATGATTTTAATGTATTGTTATCAGGTTTAATTGAAAATCAAAAAGATATAAGCAGTACTCAATTTAAGTATTTGAAGGATGAAAAATTTGAATGGGCTACTATTCAAAATATATATAAGATAAATGTATATCGTATAATTCAGGAGGCGATTTTAAATATTAATAAATATTCGAATGCAGAAAATTGTGATATAAAAATTCAAAGGAAGGAACGAAATCTTTTAAAAGTTAGCATTACTGATGACGGAGATGGATTTGATATCAATAATAAAAAAAATGGTATTGGATTGAATAATATGAAGGAAAGAGCTAATTCTTTAAATGGTCAATTAAAAATTGAATCAAAAATAGGGAAAGGGACAAAAATTGAAGTCACATTTAATTTTCAGACACCAACTTAACAATATTATTCAAAAAATGTAGCGTTAAGTTGCGTTTATCTGATTTTGGACTTCTATTATTATTTCGATATATATAACTTTAAATAGGTATTTCTAATTAATTTCTCATTCGATTTGAGGCAGAGCTTCAATAAAAACAAATAATTCTCATTATAAAATCCCGGTCCAATTCTTCATGGAAACGGGATAAAATTACATAGATAATTATGTGATGTTCTATTGTATTTAGAACTTCTTAAAATCAAAAAAACGGTATTTCTTTCTTTCCATAAAATTAATTTGAGTCAATAATTATTGCTTTGCTTTCGTAGGGAAAAGTCCGTAATTTTTATATCAAAAGTCCGTAATTTTTAGATAAATGTTACTGCTATTTTAGCATACAACCTATTGTGTTTTTACTGTTGAAAATTAGTATTTAGATGTAGATTCTTGTAATTGAGGCAGCAAACTATATTTAAAAAACGTATTGTATTACTTGTGAAAGCGATGCACAAGTTGCATTACAATAGTTAAATTTTGTCATAGAAAAAGCATAGTAAGGTCTGGCTACTTATTTAATAAACTAATGGTATAAAAGAATTACGGTACAATGGATCACATCAACGAAAAAATAGCTAAAGACTATTGGCATAAAAAAAACAATAGGATTGTTCATTCTAAGGAAGGTTTTTCAGGAAGTTCTTTTATGGATTTTATTATAGTTGATGCCTCTGAACTTTCTTATTTCTACAAATTGACAGCGGAAAATACGGTTGCAGAATTTACGGTGTTAATTGCACTTTATAATATGCTGCTTCAACGATATTTTGAAGATTCTAATGTTTTGTCTTTGAAGTCATTTTTATCGTCTCAAAAATCACTTTTGTGTTATGAATTTCAATCGATTGGTCAAAAAACGATAAAGGAGTTTATACAAGAAACTAAAGAAGAAGTTCAAGAGGTTTATAAGTATGCTCCTTATTATGCAGATGCTATTATCGAGCAAACTTCGTATGTAGATTATATTCCTTTTCAGTTTAATTATGGAGTAGATAATGAGCCTTCTGAATCCTATCAAGGATTGTCATTTCATATTGAAAAGCTTGAAAATAAAGATTTACGTGTTTCATTACATTATTCTGAGAAATTTATAGAAAATAATATTGTCCCGCATTTTTTAAAGAATTTTAAAAGCTGGCTTGAAGAATTAGAAGTAAATATTAATGTATCGGCATCTAAGATACCTTTAGTTTCAAAAGAGGAGCAAAAAGTCCTATTGCATACTTTGAATACGGAGAAATGCGACTACGACTACACTATAACACTAGCTGGAATTGTCGAAAGGCAAGCAAATAAAACACCTCAAAATATTGCTGTTGTCTGTGGAGAAACTTCACTTACTTATGAATCACTTAATGAACAGGCAAACCAGCTTTCTCATTATCTTATTAAAGAGCATGGCATTTTAGAAGGTGATTTTGTTGGAGTTAAATTAGAAAGAAGCGAAAAACTTATTATAACACTATTGGCTGTTTTAAAGGCGGGAGCCACTTATGTTCCAATAGATGTTAACTATCCGGAAGAAAGAATTGCCTATATAGAAAAAGATAGTAAGTGCAAGCAGGTTATTGATGTTGCGATATATAGTGATTTTCAGAAAAACCAAGTTAAATATGCTACTGAAAATCCATTATCTAATAGAAAATCAGATGATCTGGCCTATATTATCTACACTTCGGGTACTACAGGTAATCCTAAAGGTGTGATGATTACGCATCAAAATGCCGTAGCTTTGATTTATTGGGCACAAGAGGAATTCAATGTAGAAAGTTTTGATATTGTTTATGCTGCTACATCACATTGTTTTGACCTTTCAGTTTATGAAATGTTCTATCCGCTTTCTGTTGGAAAAAAAATAAAAGTATTAAATAACGCTTTAGAGATTGGGGCAGAATTAGCCAACGATCATAAGATTTTATTGAATACAGTTCCTTCGAGTATCCGTAATATTTTAGAAGAAGGTTTTTCGCTTGATAACGTTAGTGTAATTAATCTTGCAGGGGAGCCCTTTCCCGTAGATATTGCTAAAAAGCTTCTACAAACCAATGCCGAAATTAGAAATTTATACGGTCCTTCAGAAGATACAACTTATAGTACTTGTTACCAGTTGTCTTCAAAAAAAATATATCAGAACATTCCAATTGGTAAACCTATTACCAATACACAGGCTTATATTTTAGATGAAGAGTTGCAATTAGTGCCGGCTGGTATTATGGGGAAATTATATCTTTCAGGAGATGGACTTACCAAAGGTTATCTCAATCAGCCAGAACTAACGATAGCAAAATTTATAGAAAATCCTTTTGAAGAAGGGGAAAAGATGTATGACACAGGCGATTTGGCAAAATGGATGCCTGATGGAAATCTTGCCTATCTGGGGAGAAAAGATCATCAAATAAAACTCAGAGGTTATCGTATTGAACTTGGAGAAATAGAAAATGTTATGCTTTCGTTTTCTCAAAACATGCTGCAAGCGGTTGTTGCCGTTAAAAAAAATAGAGGCGAAGATGCTTTAGTGGGATATTATATAGAAAACACCGCTGTAGATAAAACACATTTGAGAGCCTATTTAGAAAAACAGCTCCCAGCTTATATGATTCCCTCATACTTTATAAAAGTAGAAACTGTTCCACTAACTCATAACGGAAAAGTAAACAAGAATGCTCTTCCTGAAATAGAAGATAATAGCATTGTTAAAAAAGAATATGTAGCACCTGTTGATGGCTTAGAAAAAGAATTAGTTCAAATTTGGGAACAAACTCTGGGAATTTCGCCCATAGGTATGAACGATCATTTCTTTGAATTGGGAGGTCATAGTCTAATGATTTCGCAAATTATTAATGCCGTCTATAAAAAACTTCATAAGAGTGTTCCGTATAAAGTGTTTTATACTAATCCTACTCTAAGCGATTTAAGAAAAGTATTGAAGAATCAGGAATATTTGTCAATCCCTTTGGCTCCTTATTCAGAATCGTATCCATTGACACATTCGCAAAACCGATTATGGTTATTAAGCCAACTGGAAGGTGGGAATGAAGCTTATCAGATCTCAGGCGCAGTAATACTAAAAGGAAATGTTGACGCCGTTAACTTTACTAAAGCATTCAATCAGATTGTTGAACGTCACGAAATTCTGAGGACTTTCTTTAAAAAAGATGAAGAAGGAGTTGTGAAGCAATTTATAGTTCCAAATCACGAATTTGAATTTGCGATAGAAACCAAAGATTTCTCCCATGAGAAATCACCATATCATAATGTGCAGGATTATATTGCAGAAAAAGACAAGCTAACCTATAATCTTACTGAAGCACCTTTATTTAGAGCTTCATTACTAAAAATAAGTGATGATAATTTTGTCTTTTATTTATCAATTCACCATCTTATAAGTGACGGTTGGTCTCTTAAAGTGTTGACTAATCAGGTTTTAGAATGTTATGATGCTTTACAGATTGGAGAAACAATCTCTTTGTCTGAACATTCTGTTCAATTTAAAGATTATGCAATATGGCAAATCGAAGAGCAGAAAAAAGAAAGATATCAGCTTGCAAAAGAATTTTGGATCAAACAATTTGAAGAAACAATTCCAGCGCTTCAATTGCCGGGTTACACAAACCGCCCCGTGGTAAAAACATATTGTGGGAATCAGTTGCGTCATGTTTTCTCTACAGAATTACTTACCAAACTACAAAACCTTTCTAAAGATTCTCAGGTGACACTATTTGCAGTGTTGATGGCAGGAGTAAAAACACTATTGTCAAGATACAGCATTCAGGATGATATTGTTATTGGAACTCCTATAGCCGGACGTGAACATCCGGATTTAGAACACCAGATAGGTTTGTATATTAATACACTTGCAATACGAACGTCGGTAAACCAGAAAGAAGGATTTTCGGCATTGCTTCAAAGAGAAGGAAAACAACTTTTGGAAGCCTATGAACATCAAAGCTTCCCATTCGATGTTTTGATTGAGCAGTTAAAAATTTCCAGAGATACATCAAGATCTCCTTTGTTTGACATCATGGTGGTTTTGCAGAATCAAAACCAGGTATCAAACTTTAAAAATAAATTTTCTTCGGATATTGCCATAGAAGAATTTGAAATAGACAGAAATGTAGCTCCTTTTGATATTGTATTTACTTTTACAGAAAAAGAAGCACTTCACTTAGAAATTCTTTATAATTCAGATCTTTATACCTCCGATTTTATTCAGGGAATAATTAAGCATCTGGAGAATCTATTCTATCAGATAGTTCAAAAACCTGAAATACTTCTGGAAGAAATAGATTTAGTTTCCCAAAATGAAAAAGAAATCCTATTACACACATTTAATAATACCGATGTAGATTTTGATACTGAAAAAACGATAATAGATTTGTTTTTGGAGCAAGTAGCAAAGACACCTCAAAACAAGGCTGTAATAGCAAATGGCGGGGCGCTAACTTATGCGGAATTAGATGAATTATCCAATAGATTAGCGAATTATCTCATTCAAAATTATAAGGCCACTCAGTATGATTTGGTAGCTGTTAAACTAGAGAGAGGGGAACGTCTGCTTATATCATTACTGGGGATCTTAAAAACAGGTGCTGCCTATGTGCCTGTAGATACAAACTATCCTGAAAACAGGATTAGGGATATCTTAAATGATGTTGCCGCCAAGGTGGTAATAGACGATACTTTTCTGGATGACTTTTATTGCCAGGAAGAACTGTCTGCTGTACAACCGCAAATACAAGCTAAAAGCACAGATCTGGCTTATGTAATTTATACTTCCGGATCTACAGGAAAACCAAAAGGAGTGATGATTACGCATCAGAGTTTGGTGAATCTGTGTTTTTGGCATAAAGAAGCCTATAGCGTTAATGAAACCAGCAGAGGAACTTTGTTTTCGGGAGTTGCCTTTGATGCATCTGTTTGGGAAATTTATCCATATCTGATATCGGGAGCGACACTTTATCCGATTCAAAAAGAAGAAATACGTCTTCAGATACCAACGTTAGTAAGCTTTTTACAAAAAAATGAAATAACGCATGCCTATTTGCCTTCCAAAATATGTCAGGATATCATGGCAGAAGAAGGGGTAGAATTGTCTACAATCATTCTGACAGGAGGAGAAAGCTTGAATTATTCTATAAATACCTCTTTACAAATATATAATAACTACGGCCCAACTGAAAATACAGTAGTAACGACTTATTATGATTGTAAAAAAGCTGTAAAAGAAAAGGTATCCATAGGTAAACCTGTAGCGAATACCCGCGTTTATATTCTGTCTGAAAATTTAAAATTACAACCAATTGGTGTTATAGGAGAGTTGTGTATTTCGGGAATTGGACTTTCAAAAGGGTATTTGCATCAACCGGAACTTACGGCAGAGAAATTTATCCAAAACCCATTTAAAGGGGAAGGAAAACTATATAAAACCGGAGATTTAGCCCGATGGCTGCCCGATGGAACTCTTGAATTTGTAGGCAGAAAAGATAATCAGGTAAAAATACGAGGCAATAGGGTTGAATTGAGTGAAATTGAACATGTTATTAGAGAATATGATTCTGCAATTACAAATGCTTTGGTATTGGTAAAAGAGATAAATAAAGAACCTGCTATAATTGCCTATTATACTACGAGAGCAGCTATAGATAAAAAATTACTTCGAGATTACTTAAAAGAACAGTTGGCCGATTATATGGTACCCAGCTATTATATCGCACTGGAAACGTTACCGTTGAATGCAAACGGGAAAGTAGACATTTCAAAACTGCCAACTATATCAGAAGCAGATATCCTGAAAAAAGAATATGTTGCACCAGGAAACAATACTGAAGCAAAGATTGCTGTAATCTGGCAAGAACTTTTAGGGCATCAAAAAATAGGTATTACTGACGATTTCTTTGAACTTGGCGGGCATAGTTTACTGCTAACGAAACTACTAAGCGAATATCAGAAAATATTTAAAGTATCAATTGACCTTAAAACACTCTATGCAAATACCACTCTAAAAAATCATGCTGTTCTTTTAAATGATTCAGCAGAAGAGGTGCTGGAGATTGAAAAATTAGCCAATCAGGAATACTATGATTTATCGCCTTCGCAAATTCGATATTGGTTACTTTATAAAATACATGGGAAATCCAGAGAATTCAATATTTACAGTACGTTTGAATTGCCAGATGATTTAAATGCGGTCGCTTTCGAAGAAGCGTTTAATATCCTTTTGAAGCGTCATGAGATTTTAAGGAGCGTATTTGTTGAAGACGCCGGTATTCCTAAACAAAAAATCTTGTCAAATTTGTTGATGTCCATTCCTTTCTTTGAATCGGAATCAGCTATTAAAAAAGAGGTTTTTGAACATGAGTTTGATCTTGAATCGTCTCCTTTATTTAAAGTAGCCATTTTAAAAAAAGACACTACGCATACATTGTATTTCAATATGCACCACAGTATTGGCGACGGTTGGTCTATGGGAATTATATCGAGAGATTTAATGGATATTTATAGTGCCATAATAGCGGGCAAAACTGTAGAACTTCCAGAATTGTCAATACAATATAAAGATTATGCACAATGGCAAAATAAGCTGCTGCAATCGCCGGAAGTTACTGTTCAGGAAAATTATTGGAAAGAAAAACTTGCAGGACCTTTATCCTATTTGCAGTTACCATTAGATTATAATGCAAAATTAAAAAAGGCAGATACTTCTTCTTCCTACACAGTATATATTACAGAAGAAAGAAAGAAAAAAATAGAGGAATTATCCAAAAAAAATGGCATTAGTGTATTTGCAGTATTTGTTGCAACGCTTAAAATGCTATTGTTTAGACTTACGTCAGAAGAAGATATTATTATAGGAATTCCCGTGGCAAACCGAAACCATTATCAATTAAAAGACTTGGTAGGTTGTTTTATTAATACGTTGATGCTGCGAGATAAAATAAGTGAAAACATATCCTTTCAGACATGGCTGCAAGAGATTAATGACACATTAGTAAATGCTTTAGTACATCAAAACTATCCTTTTGAACAGTTGCTGGAACTGATTGATGCTCCTCAAAATGACAACCGTTTTCCGTTAAGTCCCGTATTTTTAAATATGGTTGATTTTGATGCAAAAGTGCTCGAAACAATAACTGACTTTAGTCCAAATCACAAACTTTTGGAAGCAACTCCAAAATTTGATATGGAATGCTATATAAAAAGTTATGCAAATGGATATGGTATAAACTGTGTGTATGATCATGAGCTCTTTAAAAAAGAAACTATTCAATATTGGATGAATGCCTATTTATCAATCATTGATCAGGTAATAGAGAATGACAAAATAACATTACACACGATAAAAGTATTTGAAGATTATATTTCTGAAGAAGAAGATTTAAAACCTGCTAATGATTTTGAATTTTTTGAGGCAGACGAAATCCAACAAAGTATAGCAAAACGATTTGAAAAACAAGTAGATCGATTTCCAAATCATACAGCAGTATTTGCCAATCAGACCGCACTTAGCTATAAGATGCTGAATAATTGTGCTAATCATTTGGCGAGACAAATCAATGAGAAAGCCAATCCTGATACAAAACGAATAGCGCTGCTTTTAAATCACAATGAAACCTGTGTAATAGGAATGCTGGGCGTTCTTAAAGCCGGATATGCCTATGTGCCTATAGATGCCAACAGTCCTTTGAGCAGGATTCAGTACATTATTGAAGATTCAGGGTGTAACCAGTTGGTTTGTAATGATGCTACTATAGAAAAAGCCCAACAATTACAACAAGAATTACCGCAATTATCAATTGTAAAGATATCTGAAAATTATACTCTTTCAGAAATTCCAAATCCTGAAAATAAAGCAAGTGCTTCATCGGAAGCTTATGTTTTGTACACTTCAGGTTCTACAGGCATGCCAAAAGGTGTTGTGCAAAATCAAAGAAATGTACTTCATTTTATACGAGTATATACTAATAATGTTCACATTGCAATCAATGATAATTTAAGTGTTTTCTCCACTTTTACCTTTGATGCTTCTGTAAAAGATATTTATGGTGCTATTTTAAATGGTGCTACAGTGAGTATCTATGATATTGTTGAAAACGGACTCGACCAACTTTCTTCCTGGCTGCTCACTCAAAATATTACGATTATACATATGGTGCCAACCATTTACAGAAATTTTTTAAAAGGACTCGAAGAAGGCGAAGTATTACCTACAGTAAGATTAATTGATTTAGGCGGAGAATCATGTCACAAGCCGGATTTGGATTTATTTAAAAAATACTTTCTTGAAGGCGCATTTTTAGTAAACGATTATGGACCAACGGAATCTACTATTGTTGCTCAAAAATTCTTAAGACACACCTCTCAATTAACGAGAAACAATATGCCATTAGGTAAAGCAGTAGAGGAAACGGGCATCTTCTTACTGGATGAAAATAATCAACTAAGAGGTGTTTATCAAACAGGAGAAATCACTTTCAAAAGCGAATACCTTTCATTAGGCTATCTCAACAGGCAGGAATTAACAGAGAACGTCTTTATAACAGACCCGATTACAGGAGAAGGCAGAGTTTATAAATCCGGTGATATAGGGAAGATGCTTCCTACTGGTGAAATTGAATTTTTGCAGCGTAAAGACTCACAAGTAAAACTCAATGGATTACGAATTGAATTATCTGAAATAGAATATCAATTAGAGCAGATTGAGTCCATAAAAGAGGCGGTTGTTTTGCTTAAAGAACTGCAGCAAAATACTTATATAACAGCTTATGTCAGAGTAGATGAAAGTTTAGAAGCATCTCAAATAAAAATGCTTTTGGGGAAAATATTACCCAAATATATGATCCCGACGATCTATATAACTCTGGAAGAATTTCCGTTGACAAGAACTGGTAAAATTGAGAGAAAGGCATTGCCAAATCCTACCATATCAGATTTGAAAACGGTGCCTTATGTAGCTCCTCAAAACGAGATCGAAACTAAATTGGCTGCTATTTGGGCAGAAGTTCTCAAACTCGATCTTGAGATTGTAGGGACTGAAGATAATTTCTTTGAATTGGGAGGAAATAGTCTGCAGGCAGTTGTTTTGATTAATAAAATAAACAAAACATATAACACTGTATTTTCTATAGCAAACCTATACGAGACTTTAAACATTCGAGATTTATCGGCATTGTTGAACTTCTCCATACGTCAAAATAGTGAATTAGATACCATATTTGAAGAGCAAGATCAAGACGAAATTATTTTGTAAAGATTCTTCAAAAACTAAGATTCAATGTTTGTTATAAGGTTTAAGGGAATCATTTTTTTTAGATATAACCTATAAATTTATGTATTTGATTATCAATTATTTATGTTTTCGAATTCAAAAGTCCGTAAATTATAAGTCAAAAGTCCGTAATTTTTAAAGGAAGGTTGCTAATATTTTAGCGTAAAGAAACTTATCAAGTAATTTTTTAGTATTTGTTAAAGATTATCATGAATGAAAAGGAAGGAAGATGATCGGGAAAGTAGAATAAAAGACAATACTAGATTTATACTGTTTTTTTATGAAAAATGAAATTATAAATAAACTTCTTTCTTTAGGAGTTCAGTTGAAAATAATTGACGGTAATCTTAAGGTAAATGCTCCAAAGGGAGTATTGACAAATGAGTTATTAGAAGAAATTAAAGAGCATAAAGCATACTTAATCAGTTTGATTTCTTCTAATGTTTCAATTCCTAAGGCTAAGGTGATGGAAAGTTATCCGCTGACGCCAACACAATATTTTATGTGGTTTACACACGAATATCTGGGAGGAAACAAAGCATATAATATTACTTCGACATTGAAGTTGAGTGGAAAACTTAATAGTGCACTTCTGGAAAAAGCATTTCAATATGTTATAGAACGGCATGAATCACTCAGAACCAGTTTTAGAAAAAATCAAAGTGACGAAATACAACAGTATATCCTAACAAATGAGCAAACGGAGTTTAAGCTTCAAACCGTAGATCTGAAGAATTCTTCTGTTGAGCAACTTCACAATCAAATAAAACAAGAATACCAAAAAGCTTTTGATTTAGAGAAAGATCTTTTGCTAAGTGCTACTTTATTAAAGAGAAATGAAGAAGAACACATTCTGTTATTTGTACTGCACCATATCATAGGAGACGGCTGGTCATTACAAATACTTACCAGAGAAGTAATGTTGGCTTATAATAGTTTAGCCAGTTACGAAGAAATAAAATTATCTGAACTATCCATACAATACAAAGATTATAGCGAATGGCTTAATGAAAAGCTTGTAAGCTCTGAATATATTGGCAAATTGCAATATTGGAAACAGCAGTTTGAAACAAATTCTCCAGTATTGAATTTAGTTCCAAGAAAACGTCCTGTTATCAAAACTTATAATGGGAATATCCGAAATCATAAATTTTCAAAACAATTTTTAGCAGAATTAAACGCCTTTGGCAAAGAGCAGCAAATGACTTTGTTTATGCTTATAGTTGGAGGTCTTAATGGATTGTTTTCCAGATATACAGGTCAGACTGATATAACGCTTGGAACTACAGTTGCAGGAAGAGACCATTCTGATATTGAGAACCAAATAGGTTTATACTCCAATGCTTTGCCAATTAGGACACAATTTGAAAAAGAAGATAGTTTCCTGAGCCTGATGCAAAAGCAAAAGCAGACACTTATAAAGGCTTATGAAAACAAAGAGTATCCTTTTACAGCGCTTGTAAATCAATTATCACTTCCTAAAGATCAAAGCAGATCACCGTTGTTTGACATTATGGTGTTATTGCAAAATCACCAGGGATTGGAACTAAATGATCAGAAAGGAATAGACGGGATTGTTGCCACGGAATACTCCGAAATAGAAAGAGGCGTAAGCCAGTTAGATATTAGCTTTGTCTTTGTAGAAAGTGAACAAGGATTAACATTAAATGTGGAATACAATACAGATATCTATGAGGAAAAATTCATAGATAATTTGCTAAATCACTTCGAAGCATTTGTAAGCGCAGGTTTGAGAAAGCCCGAACAAGCAATTAATGCTATTGAAATTGTATCTCCGGCAGAAAAAAATAAACTTCTTAACGAATTCAATTCGGTTTTGACACCTTATGATTCTTCTTTGACCGTTGTAAGTCTTATACAATCAAAGGCTAAGGAAAACGAAAATCAAACAGCCTTTGTTCATCAGGGAGAGAAAATCAGCTATGGACAATTAGAAGAATACAGCAATAAATTGGCGAATTGTCTTGAACAACAATTCAAAATAAAAAAAGGTGACTTTATTGGAATTGAGCTGGAAAGAAATTCGTGGATGATTATTGCGATCATAGGCGCATTAAAAGCAGGAGCTGTCTACGTACCTATAGATCCAGCATATCCTGAAGCACGAAAAAATTATATACAACAAGACAGTGGATGTAAACTTATTATCAATGCTGAAATCTTAGAAGCGTTTAAAAGTAATTTACAGACGTACGATGAGGTGCATATTGAGACGATATCTCAAAAAGATTTGGCTTATTTGATATACACTTCAGGATCGACCGGAAATCCAAAAGGAGTTCAGATTACACATGAATCTTTTGTTGATTATGTATTAACTTTTAAAAATTATTTTCAATTAAGAGCTCAGGATAGTGTTGTGCAGCAAGCCAGCATTTCTTTTGATACTTCTATAGAAGAAATTTTTCCGATTCTTATTAGCGGAGGAACATTATATTTTCACGACGAAAAAGGCGATTTTGAAGCATTATTCAGGCTTTGTGAACGTCATAAAATTACTGTTTTAAGTACGAATCCGTATGCGCTGCAATATCTGAATGATGTATACGAGAACTATAATCTTAGTATTAGAACATTAATTAGTGGCGGCGATACTTTGCAAGCAGACCATGTTAGTAATTTATGGAATAAGCTTTCTGTATTTAATACTTATGGTCCAACAGAAAGTACTGTTTGTGCAACCTATTATCAAGTAACAAATAAAGAATCAGTTATTCCTATTGGGAAACCAATCGCAAACAGACAAGTATATATTATTGAATCTGATTCTACTCAATTAACTCCTGTTGGAATTGTTGGAGAACTCTGCATTTCCGGACAAGGAATATCAGTTGGTTATTTGAATCAGCCTGAATTGAGCAAGGAAAAATTTATAGCCAATCCTTTTATTTCTAATACTGTAATGTATCGCACCGGAGATCTTGGCTATTGGATGCCAGATGGAAATATAGGTTTTATAGGCAGAAAAGATCATCAGATAAAAATTCGCGGATATCGTGTAGAACTTGGTGAAATAGAACATGCGTTACAACAAGATAAAACAGTAGCAACTGCAGTAGTATTAGCCAAAGAACGCGCGGGAGAACAAGTTCTTGTTGCCTATATAGTTGGTGAAAATGTAGATATCGAAGTTTTAAAAAAATCCTTAAGAACTAGTTTACCGGAATATATGATTCCCGGATTTTATGTAGAACTGGATGCAATTCCTTTAACATCTAATGGAAAAATAGACAAACAATCATTATTGGCGATAGAAGATCTTGGAGTGAAAAACAACGAATATGTTGCTCCTGGAAACGATCTCGAATCACAAATGGTTTTGCTATGGGAAGAGATTTTAGGAATATCCAAAATCGGAATCACCACTAGTTTTTTTGATTTGGGAGGACACAGTCTGAAAGTGATCAGACTAATAAACAAATTAGAAAAATTAGGTTATAAATTAAAAGTCAAAGACGTTTTTGAATCCCCGACAATAATAGGGATCATAGAAAAACTACAAGTTTCTTCAAGAGCACAATTTACCAAAATACCGGAGCAGGAATATTATCCGGTGACTTCTTCGCAAAGACGTTTATGGACTTTAAGCCAATTTGAAGGAGGAAGCGCGGCTTATAACATTGCGAATGTGTTAGAATTGAAAGGCAAATTAGACCTGTCATTATTTCAAAAATCCGTTGATAAACTCATTGAACGACACGAAAGTCTTCGTACCGTTTTTAAAGCAGATGAATCAGGAATATTGCACCAATATGTTCTGTCTCCACAATCGGTTATTTGTCCAATTGAAGTGTATCAGGGATTAGATGACGAAGAAATATCTGCAACAATAAACAGTCACGTAAACCATGAGTTTAATTTGAGTGTTGCGCCATTGCTAAAAGTAGAAATTATAAGTCTTAACGATGCGCATCATTTGCTGTTGTTCAATCTTCACCATATTGTGGGAGATGGCTGGTCTATGGAAATTTTATCCAGAGAAATAGTAGCACAATATAACCATCTTAAACAGGTTACAGGAATCGAATTACCTGATTTGCCTATTCAGTATAAAGATTACGCTTATTGGTATAATAGTGTGCCAAATCAGGAAAAACTAGCCGAATCAGGAAACTATTGGCGGGAGCAATTTGCCGGTGATATTCCAGTATTGGAATTGTCGACTATGGCAACGCGACCAAAAGTAAAAACATATAATGGTGATAATGTTTCGCATGCTTTTTCAGTAGATTTCATCTCAAAACTAAGAAGTTTTTGCCACCAAAACGAAGCTACTTTGTTTATGGCATTAATGGCAGGATTGAACGGATTGTTTTATAGATACAGCGGACAAACCGATATAATAATCGGAACTCCGGTAGCAGGAAGAGATTATCCTGATTTAGAAGATCAAATAGGATTATACCTGAATACATTGGCGATTCGAACTCGTTTTGAAGTTACCGATACTTACAGCAGTTTAGTAAAAAAACAAAAAAAGATACTACTCGACGGATATGATAATCAGTCTTATCCATTTGATATTCTGATAGAAGAATTGCAGTTGAAGCGAGATCTTTCAAGGTCGGCACTATTTGATGTTATGGTAGTTTTACACAATCAGCAAGATCTTTTTTCTAAGGAAGAAACTTTCTCAGAAATAGAAATAGCGCCTTATAAAAAAATACAAAAGAATACAAGCCAATTCGATTTAAGCTTTTCTTTTGCCGAAGGAAAAGAGAGTTTAAATCTGACCTTGAACTATAATACTGATATATATAGCAAGGCTTTTGTTCAAAATCTAATACAATATTTAGAAGGATTTATTTCTGAAGGTATAGAAAAACCAAACTATAGTATTGCTAAAATCGACTTTGTACCTAACGAAGAAAAACAACGCCTGCTGTACGATTATAATGCAACAAATGTTGACTATCCAAAAAACAGAACAATAGTAGACTTAATAGCATCACAAACCCTAAAAACACCGGATGCCATTGCGCTTGTTTTTGAAAATAAAACGATTACGTACAAAGAGTTATCTGTAAAATCGAATCAGTTAGCACAATATCTATTGGATCATTGCGCTGTAAATTCAGGAGATTTTGTAGGTATAAAAGTAAAAAGAGACGAGAAATTAATTATAGCCATTTTGGCGGTATTAAAAATCGGGGCGACTTACGTTCCTATAGATCTAAATTATCCGGAAGAACGAATCGCTTATATCGAGCAGGATAGTAATTGTAAAATTACAATAACAGAAAAACTGTTGCATGATTTTGAGCAAGCGAATATAAAAGAAGCAGAGTTGCCTGAAATTAAAATAACTTCGGATTCATTAGCTTATATTATATACACTTCCGGTTCTACAGGAAAACCAAAAGGCGTAATGTTAACCCATGATAATGCGGTGGCATTTTTAGATTGGAGTATAGAAGAATTTGCTGCAACAGATTTTGATATTCTATATGCAGCAACATCACATTGTTTTGATTTATCTGTGTTTGAAATGTTTTATCCACTAAGCACAGGAAAAAAAATCAGAATTATTGCTAATGGATTATCCATTGCCGATTATATAGACAAAGACGAAAAGATCTTAATAAATACAGTTCCTTCCGTAGTCGATAATTTACTGGAAAGAGAAGTTTCTTTAAAAAATGTTTCGGCACTAAACATGGCAGGAGAACCTATTCCGATAGCCTTGAGCAATACTTTGATTAAATATCCAATAGAGATTAGAAATTTATACGGTCCATCAGAAGATACAACGTATAGTAGTTGCTACAGAATTGAGAAAAAGCATGAACACTCGCTTCCAATTGGAAAACCTATTTCGAACACCCATTTTTACATCTTATCAGAAGAATTAGCATTGCAAGGAGAAGGATTAATTGGCGAGATCTGTATTTCCGGAAGAGGATTATCAGCAGGTTATTTGAATAAACCAGATTTAACCGAAGAGAAATTTGTAAGCAATCCATTTGATTCCGAAACAAAACTGTATCGCACAGGAGATTTGGGGTATTGGATGCCGGACAAAAACATAGGTTTTGCAGGTAGAAAAGATCATCAGATAAAAATTCGCGGATATCGTATAGAACTTGGCGAAATAGAGCATGCTTTACAAGAAGATGATACAATAACAAATGCAGTAGTTCTTACTAAAGAGCATGCCGGAGAAAAACAAATCGTTTCTTATTTAAAGGGAGAAAAGATTGATATCCAGAAAACACGCAACAAGCTGTCTCAAAAATTACCGGGTTATATGTTGCCAACATACTATCTATTGTTAGACGAAATACCCTTAACATCTAATGGAAAAGTAGATAAAACAGAGCTTTTAAAACTGGAAGTTTTCAAAATTAAAACTTCAAATTATATAGCTCCAACCTCAGAAACAGAAGAGAGAATTGTAGAAATATGGCAAGAAATACTTGTCTTGGAAAAAATAGGAATAACGGATGATTTCTTCGAATTGGGCGGTCATAGTTTAAAAGCGACAGAACTATTATCAGTCATTCAGAAACAATTTGATGTATCGATAAACATTAAGGAATTATTTATGCATCCTACAATTCAGAATTTAGCCCTGAATATAGAAAATGTTAAGTGGTTGGAAGAAATTGATAGCGAGCGGTCTGTAAAAAAAATACTAATATAAAATTACACATGGAAACAATCTTTTTAATTAAAGAACTAAGAGAAAAAGGGGTAGCGGTAAAGCTAGTCGAAGATCAGTTAGAAGTATCTCTGTTAAAAGAGAATGTTGAAGATGAGGTTGTGGAAATAGTAAGAAATAATAAAGAACAGATTATAAATTATCTGCAGTCTATCTCAATTAATAAATTTAAAGAAGTACCAAAAGCTAAAGAATCAGCTAGTTATCCTGTATCGAATGCACAATTTAGAATTTGGTTTGAATCACAGTCAACTACCGCTTCTATTGCTTATCATATTCCTTTTGAAGTTAAATTAGAAGGCGATTATGATAAAAATGTTTTAGAAGAAGCCATACGTTATGCAATTAACCGACATGAAATATTGCGAACAGTTTTTCGCCTGAATTCAGAAAAAGAATTGCAGCAACATATTCTATCTGCCAAAGAATTAAACTTTAATCTGGATTACAAAGATTTTACAGAAGTTGAACATTCTTTGCGCAAAGTAAACGAATACATCAAGGAAGATTTAAATATATCTTTTGATTTAGAGAACGGACCTTTGCTAAGAGCCGCTTTATTAAAATATGAAAATAATAGCTATTATTACTATTGTAATCTACATCATATTATCTGTGATGCGTGGTCAATTCCTATTTTAAAAAGCGAAATATTAACGGTTTATACGGCACTAAAAGCAAACAAATTACCAGAACTGCCAGAATTAAGAATTCAGTATAAAGATTATACGTTATGGAGTTTGGATAACCTGAAAGGAGAATCTTTTTTTAAGCAAAAAAACTATTGGTTAGATAAATTTTCAAGTGAAACACCGGTTTTAGAATTGCCAATTAAAAGTAATCGTCCGCCGGTAAAAACGTATAATGGACAAACTCTGAAAACCTATTTTAATAAGAACATTTCGAGTGCTGTAAATGCTTATCAAAAAAGTAAAGAAGGTTCCTTATATATGGTAATGTTGAGCACATTGCATGTAATGTTGGCAAAATATACCGGAAATAATGATAGCATTATAGGAAGTCCTTTTGCAGCCAGAGAGCATATGGATTTGAATAATCAGATAGGTTTTTATACCAATACTTTGGCAATTAGAAACCGAGTAGAAAAATCAGATTCATTTGATACTTTTTTTGCTGCCGTAAAACAATCCATATTAGAAGCGCACAATAATCAGCAATTCCCTTTTGAAGAATTAGTCAAAGAATTAAAACTTAAAAAAGATCCTTCGAGAAACCCTCTTTTTGATGTCATGCTTGTGGTTTTACCAAAAGACGGAGCAAAAAACGAAGAACAATTTGATAGTGAAGAGTCTTTAGAAACGATTACTGTTGAAAAATCTACTACAAGTAAATTTGATTTGTTAATCTATGTAGAGGAAACCGAAAATGAACTTTTATCACTTAAAGTAGAATACAATACTGATTTGTTCGAAGAAAAATTTATCAGACAATTTATTGGACACTACAAAAAAATAGTAGAATTACTCTTAACGAAACCTCAGGAAAGTATAAGCGAATTTAACTATTTAGAAGGACACTCTGGAATTCAAAATTTAGATTTAGATATAAATAAATATAAAAAAGATACCGTAATAGCATTCTTAGAAAAACAAGTAATCGCTACTCCGGATGCTATTGCGTTACACTTCGAAGAGGTAAAAATAAGCTATCTTCAATTAAATAATTATTCGAATCAAATAGCAAAAATGCTAAGAGACGAGTATAATGTTTTACCAAATACTAATATTGGTGTTCTGTTAGATAGATCGCAGTATAATGTTATTGCGATGTTGGGTGTTATTAAATCCGGCGGATGTTACGTTCCAATAGACAGTAAATATCAGGAAAGTCAAAGAGAATATATCATCGCAGATGCTGAGATAACAAACATACTTACTACTTCTAATATAAAATATAGTGGAAGAACAGAACATATCAATTTAATCTCTTTGGATGAGTTTGAATACTCAGACGAATTAGTAGAAAACACTGTTATCGTTAATGAATTAGATGATTCTTCTTTTATTATCTACACTTCAGGGTCAACAGGAAATCCAAAAGGAGTTATTCAGACACATCGAATGTTGTCTAATTTAATACAATGGAATATATATGATTCCGGTATTTCGTCAGGTTTAAGACATTTACAATATACTTCTTTTAGTTTTGATGTTTCTCTTCAGGATGTTTGGTTTGTGCTTAGTAGCGGCGGAGTATTATATGTAACTCCAGAATCCATGAAGCTGGATTTTAGTACTTTATCTAATTATATTATAGAGAATAAAATCGAAGTTTTATGCTTTCCATTTTCTGCTATGACCAGTTTTTTTGATCATACAGATACTGAATTTTTCAAAAAAAATCAGCTTAAAGATATTATATCGTCAGGAGAACAATTAATTATTAGTGGAGCTTTAGAAAGATTTTTACTGGAATTTCCTCACGTAAAGCTTCATAATCATTATGGACCTTCAGAAACCCATGTGGTGACTAGTTTTACAATCTCAGCAAATACCAGCGATATTATACATTATATGCCAATTGGTAAACCGTTGGCAAATACAACGATATATATATTAGACAGTAATCTTCAGCCAGTACCAGAAAAAGTAATTGGCGAAATATACATTGGCGGAGAAAACATTGCCAAAGGATATGTAAAACTACCGGAATTAACACAAACCCGATTTATTTCAAATCCATTAGATAGCAATCAAAAATTGTATAAGACCGGAGATTTGGCTTATATGGCTTATTCCGGTAATATCATTTATCTGGGAAGAAATGATACTCAGGTAAAAATAAGAGGTTTTAGAATTGAACCGGAGGAGATAGAAATTCAAATTCAGATGTTTTCAAATAGCATTGAACACACTGTTGTAGAAGCTAAAAAAATAAACGGCGAAAATGCCCTTGTCGTTTATTATGTGTCTAACAATGAATTGGATAAAAAAGAAATTGTACGTTTTCTAAACAGCAGGCTTCCGGATTATATGGTGCCAAATTTTTATGTAAAACTTGAAAATATTCCATTAACTCCAAACGGAAAAGTAAATAGAAAAGCCTTACCGGATGTTACGCTGGAAAACAGTATTTCAAGAGAATATGTAGCGCCAACAAATGAAACAGAAGCAAAGTTAGTGGCTATTTGGCAAGAGCTGTTAGGCATAGAAAAAGTAGGTATTGAGGACAACTTTTTTGAATTAGGAGGACACTCACTTTACATCGTTCGTATGATCTATAAAATCAACGAAATTTTTGAAATTAAAATAAACATGAAAGATGTATTTACGCTGCAAAGCATACGTGAATTGGCAAAAGCAATTGACGATGAAATACTATTTAAAGGAGGCGTAAACGTAAGTATAACAGAAGAAACTACAACAAATCAAAATTCAGAAGTATGGGAAATCTAATTATAAAGCAGAGGTTAACACAGTTAATTCAGGAAGGTATAAGTTTTGAAGTTTCCCAAGGTAAACTTTTGGTAAAAGGTAATTTAAGCGCATTAGATAATGCACAGAAAGAGTTTTTAAAAGACAATAAAGAAGAAATTATTTCTTTGATAGAAAGTCAGACTCAGGAAATTCCCGAGATCAAAAAAACGGACAAAGAGCTGCCAAAACCGCTTTCTTTTTCCCAACAAAGTTTATGGCTTCTGGATCGAATCAATAATGGTAGTTCACATTATAATCTTGCTTCTACTTTTAAATTAAAAGGCAAAATAAATTACGAAGCTTTAAATCAAACTTTTGCGACTATTCTTGAAAGACACAGCAGTTTGCGCAGCAGCTTTTTTGTCGATGGTCATGGAGAACCTGTTCAAAAAATTCAGGATGTACCAAATTTTAATGTTACAGTTGAAGAAATAGATCCTTCAATTCAAAAATTTGAATCTCATATTTTAGGATTAATTGAGCAAGAATCAAATAACGTATTTGATCTAACCCAGGATTTGTTGTTAAGAGTCAAATTGCTCAAAATAAATAATGAAGAGCATATTCTGATCGTAACCATGCATCATATTGCTTCAGATGGATGGTCTATTGGAATTTTAGTTAACGAATTTAATATTCTTTACAGCAGTTATCTTAGAGGAGAATCTAATACACTGCCGGAATTAGACATACAATATGCTGATTATGCCTATTGGCAAAGACAATGGCTGAAAGGAAAAGTTTTGGACAATCAGATAAATTATTGGAAAAAACAATTGGCAGATTTACCTGTAATTCATAGTTTACCATTAGATAGCCCTAGACCGTTCACACAAACTTTTAGTGGAAATACCTATAATTCATTTGTTGAAAAAAAGACATTAACCGCTTTATACAATTTATCTAAGGCAGAAGGCGCTACTTTATTTATGGCTATTCATGCTGCATTTAGTACTTTGTTAGCACGATATAGCAATGAAAAAGACATTGTTGTTGGTACTCCAATTGCTAATAGAGAAAAGGCTGAAATTGCTAATCTGGTTGGGTTTTTTATGAATCTTTTGGTCTTAAGAAGTGATTTGTCTCAAGAACCAAGTTTCAGAGCATTGCTGAAACAAAGTAAAAAAATGTTGGAAGACTCTTATGAGTATCAACAAATGCCTTTTGAAAAACTGGTAGAAGAATTAAAAGTTCCAAGAAATTTGGGACACAATCCATTATTTCAGGTTTTATTATCCCTTCAGAATAATACGCAAGAAGAGATTTCTTTGAGTGATATTGTTTTGGAACCATTTAATTATAAAGAAGGAAATAGCGCAAAATATGATCTTAGTTTAAATGTAACCGAAACCCCAAACGGACTTATCCTTTCCTGGGAATACAATACAGATCTCTTCGTGGAGTCAACTATTGTTCGTATGGCAGAACATTTTAATACTTTATTAAGTTCTTTATTGGTTAATCCTGATGAAAATGTTTTTAAAGCAAACCTTATCGGTGAAAAAGAAGCAAATCAAATATACGAACACTTAAGTGGAGATGTAGTTGAAGTGAGTACGAACGAAAGTGCCATAAACTTTTTTGACTATCAAACGAAGAACAATCCAAACCAAACGGCTATTATTAGTAATGATGTTTCGTATAACTATGCACAATTAGGAGAAAAAGTCGATGCAATTGCTGGTTTTTTAATAGATCAGGGCGTACAAAACGGAGACAAAGTAGGAATCTGTTTATTGCGTAATTTCGAAATGGTCGCTACAATTTTTGCTTGTTTTAAACTTGGAGCCGCTTATATTCCTCTTGATCCTGTTTACTCTTCAGAGCGAATAAATCAGACTATAAATGATGCACAACCTAAGTGTATTGTAACATTAAGCGCATTAAAAGAACTTTTTTTAAACGGATCATCGAATGAGGATTTTGTTTATTTGGACAAGGTTCAAGCTCAAAAAGAAAATCAGGTAATCGCGACAAATTGCAGCGGTAACAACGTAGCCTATATTATTTTTACTTCGGGAACAACCGGAAAACCTAAAGGGATTGAAGTTACCCATGAAAATTTAAGTAATTTATTAAAAGGCTTAGATATTTCTTTTGGCAGCGAAACCAAACAAACGTGGCTTGCGCAAACGAGTGTTAATTTCGACATCTCGGTTTTAGAAATTATCTGGACTATTTCGAGAGGACATAAGGTTGTATTACAGCAATCAAATCCTTTTAAATTAGTATCACATGATAAAATAACGCCATCAAAAAATATAGATTTCAGCATCATGTTTTTTGGAGCTGATAAAAACAATAATCAGAAGTATGATTTATTGTTAGATACTGTAAAATATGCAGATCAAAACAATTTCACTGCAATTTGGACACCGGAACGTCATTTTGGTGAATTTGGAGGAGCATTTTCAAGTCCTTCAGTTTTAAGTGGCGCTATATCGACGATGACAAAGAATATAAGTATCAGATCAGGAAGTGTTGTACTTCCTTTGCATGATCCAATTCGTGTCGCAGAAGAATGGTCGATAGTTGATAATTTAAGCAATGGTCGCGTAGGAATAAGTATTGCATCAGGATGGCATCCGAATGATTTTGTTTTTTCAAATTCAAATTATAGTGATCGCCATAATGAGATGCGTGAAAAAATTACTGAACTTAAAAACCTTTGGGAAGGAAATCCTATTGTGCGTAAGAATGGTGTTGATAAAGATTTTACAATACAAATAAGACCAACACCAATACAACAAAAATTACCACTTTGGATAACTGCTGCCGGAAGTCCAGAAACTTTTAAATATGCCGGAGAAATTGGCGCCAATATTCTAACACATATGCTTGGGCAAACGTTAGAAAAACTGGAAGCAAATATTGCGGTTTATCACCAAGCCTTAAAAGACAACGGATTTAGCATAGAAGACAAACAAGTTTCTTTGATGCTTCATACTTATATTGATGCTTCACATGAAGATGCGACCGCTACGAGTGAGCAGCCGTTTAAAGATTATCTGAGATCTTCTATGAAATTAATGGAACCTCTGGCAAAAGAGTTAGGGTTAGATATTGATACGCAAAGTGATGAAATCATAGATATTGCTTACAGAAAATTCAGTAAAGAAAATACACTGATAGGTACTCCTGAATCGTGTCAGAAAATGCTTTTTAGTATTCAGAATATCGGAGTTACTGAAGTAGCTTGTTTAGTAGATTTTGGAGTTGAAAGCGAAAAAGTATTGTCGAGACTTGAAAAAATTGTAGAAACCAAAACCTTATATCACTCTCAGGCTGAGCTTACAAAACTATTAAATATAGACAATCAAAGAACCGAATTGGAGCTTATTGACACGTATAAAGTGACTCACGTTCAAATGACTCCATCACAATCTAAACTGATAGCAGATTTAAATAGTCAGGATAAATCCAAAGAATTATCTTCAGTTCAGCATTGGTTTATTGGCGGAGAACCTTTAAATCAAAATCTAATTAACAGCCTTAGTTTAATTACTAATTCTAAGTTGTACAATATGTACGGACCTACTGAAACTACTGTTTGGTCAACATGGAGAGAGATTAACAGCAAAGATTTTAGAATAGGTAAACCTATAATAAACACCAATTTATTGCTTCTGAACGAGTTTGAGCAACAAGTACCTTTTGGAGTTGTTGGAGAACTTTATATTGGAGGTTCAGGAGTTGCAAAAGGATATTATAATAACGCTGAACTCACGAATAAAAGCTTCAAACAAGTCATTAATTCTCATTTTGGCAACAGCCGATTTTATAAAACGGGAGATTTAATGAAATTGACAAGCGATGGAACGTTTGAGTATGTTGGCCGAAAAGACAATCAGGTTAAAGTAAACGGTTACCGTATTGAACTTGAAGAAATAGAAAAAACAATTTCTAAAGTTCCAGGAGTTAAAAATTGTAAAGTTTTACCAATTACAGAAAACAATACAACCTACTTGTCAGCCTACGTAATTAAGGATGATATTGTTTATGGAAACTACACAGAACTTCCTGTTGAAGAACAAGCCAAACCTTTTTATTTCCCTGATGGCAGTACGGTTTATCATCAGTCTGATCGCCAATTGGCAATGTTGTATAAAGAAATATTTCAGGACGGAATATATTCCAGACACCATATAAAAGTACCTGAAAACGGTTTAGTATTAGATGTAGGAGCCAATATAGGAACCTTTAGTATGGAGGTAAACCAAAGTCAGCCTAGCGCAACAATTATTGCTTTTGAACCTATTCCGCAAATTTTTTCTGCTCTTAAGAAAAACTTTGAACACCGACAAATAAAAGGACGTATTCTGAATTTTGGAGTTTCCAATAAAAAAGAAAACGCAACTTTTCACTATTATCCGGAGATGTCAGGAATGTCGGGCAGGTTTACAGAAAAAGAGACAATAGTTGATGCTGTCGGAAAATATATTGAGTACGACAAAGCCCTTATGGCAGATGAAACGTATCAATCCGGAGAAAAAAACAGCATTGTAAAATCTTTCTATGATACTATAGATGGAGAAAATGATTTTTCGAACGAATTCAGAGAATACCTTACCTCGTTGTATAATTCTAATGAAGTCGAATGTCAGCTTACAACAATATCTGATGTAATTGATGATCTGAAAATAGAGGCAATAGATTTACTAAAGATAGACGTAGAAAAGAGCGAATGTCTTGTATTAGAGGGAATTCGCGAAGAACATTGGCCAATGATCCATCAGGTTGCAATTGAAGTAGACGGAGACAATAATTTGAATACCATCTTAGAGTTGCTTAACATAAAAGGATATGAGGTAAACGTTGACGAATTGGTAATGAGTGATGCCGAATTGCCAAGAGACGAAAATACTTATATGGTTTATGGAACTAATCACAAGATTGGCGAGAAGAAAAAAGATCAGATTCTGCAACAATTCGAATCGCAAACAAACGAGACTTCTATCAGAGATTTTGTAAAGAAAATGCTTCCGGATTATATGAGTCCTAAGGATATCACTTTTGTGCCGTCAATTCCTTTAATGGAAAATGGAAAAGTAGACATGATGAAGTTGAAAGAAATTAAACCTCAGGAATCCATTTCGAATAATGTCATTACACTTAATAATAAAACAGAATTAGATATTTATCGCATTTGGTGTGAGGTTCTTAAGAAAGAAAACATCCCATATCACGTCAGTATTTTTGAGGCGGGAGGTAATTCAATTGAGATTGTTGTATTGCATGAAAAGCTTCAAAAAGAGTTTGGTGTCGAGTTTTCATTAATAGAACTTTTCCGAAACCCTACAATTCCTCAACAGGCAAAATTGATAGAAAATGCCAACAAAGACACTCAGGAAGATGTTGCAATCAAAAAAGCAGTAGACAAAGGAGCGTCTCGACGAAATGCCCGTTCTAATCGAAATTAATTAACAAAAGTTGGACAAAATGAAACAAATTTCTGAAAATGATATTGCCATAATAGGGATGGCTGGTCGGTTCCCTAACGCAAAAAACATAGATGAATATTGGCAAAATCTTGTTAGTGGTGTCAATAGTATCGTTAAAGTCGATGAGGAACAACTTCTTGCATCCGGTTTTTCTGAAAGTATGCTCAATCATAAGCGTTTTGTTAATGCAAGTTCAAGACTTGAAGATGCAAAATACTTTGATGCAGATTTCTTTGGACTATCAAATATAGAGGCTACACATATGGATCCTCAAATTAGATTGTTATTGCAAACGAGCTGGCATGCCATAGAAGATGCTGGTTATGATATGAGCCGTCTTGATGTAGCTGTAGGAAACTTTTGTGGAATGTCTACGAACTCTTATTTATTAAAAGTATTAGATACAAATTCATATAGTGAGCATGCAGATCCTTTGTTGTACAGAATCTTAAATGAAAAAGATTTTTTGGCAACGTGGATTTCTTATAAGCTTAATCTAACAGGACCCGCAATGAGCGTGCAAACAGCGTGTTCGACTTCATTACTTGCCGTTCATTTAGCTTGTCAGAGTTTATTGAATCGCGAATGTGATATGGCTTTGGCCGGAGGAGTATCTTTCGATTCAAATGAGAATATAGGTTATATACATACACCCGGATCCATCTATTCTAAAGACGGAGTTTGTCGTCCTTTTGACAGCGCAGCCAGCGGAACTGTTAACGGAGACGGCGTTGGTACAATTGTTTTAAAAAGAGCAACTGATGCGATTAGAGACAAGGATTATGTTTATGCATTAATTAAAGGAACTGCAACAAATAATGACGGAGCCAACAAACAGGGATATACAACTCCAAGTGTAAGTTTTCAAAGAGATGTCGTTCTTGAAGCTTCAGGAGTTGCAGATATTGATCTGGAATCTGTGGGAATGATCGAAGCGCACGGTACAGGAACTTTAATAGGAGATCCAATTGAAGTGGCTGCACTTACGGAAGCATTTCGTGAATACACAAATAAGGTACAATATTGTGCTATTGGTTCTGTAAAAGGAAATATTGGACATTTAGATGCAGCAGCAGGAATAGCTTCGATTATTAAAGCCGCATTATGTGTTAATAAAGGAATTTTGGTACCGAGTATTAATTTTTCAGAAGCAAATCCTTCTTTACAATTAAGTACTTCTCCTTTTTATGTGAGTCAAAAAACATCGGTATGGCCACAACATTTTGAACTTAGAAGAGCAGGAGTTAGTTCGTTAGGAGTTGGCGGAAGTAATGTTCACGTGCTTGTAGAAGAACCGCCAATGATCGATTTAGAAGAAGAAGAAAGCAAAAGACCTTTTGTAGTCACATTATCTTCTTTGAACCAACAAAATTTGCAATTGCAGAAAAAGCAATTATCAGAATATGTCTTGGCAAATCCAACGTTGACACTTGCTGATTTAGAATTTTCAAGCCTTTACGGAAGAAAAGTAATGCCGTACAGATTTAGTCTGGTTTGTAATGATAAAGATGAATTGGTAGCGCAATTAAACGGAATTCAAAATGATAATTGTTTTGAAGGATATGGAAATATACCCGAAACTGTGTTCATGTTTCCGGGACAAGGAAGTCAGTATGCGAATATGGCTTTAGCATTATACGAGAATAATGAAGCCTTTAAAAAGGATATGAATTATTGTTTTGATTACCTGAAAACAATATCTCAGGTTGATTTTAAAGAAACCATTTTCTCTGATGACAGTGTTTTATTAGATAAAACCGAAAATACGCAAATAGGCCTATTCATAGTTGAATATTGCCTTACCAAAGAATTAATGAGAGCCGGAATCAAACCGGATGCAATCATTGGACACAGTCTGGGAGAATATACAGCGGCTTGTATTGTAGGTTCTCTTACATTGGAAGATGCATTAAAACTCGTTTACCATCGAGGAAGATTAATGGGAATGATGCCAAAAGGAGCCATGCTTCTGGTGCAATCTACAGAAAATGACCTAAAACCATTATTGCTAAACGGAGTTTCTTTTTGTGCTTTCAATGCTGATAATAGTGTTGTAATTGGAGGATCGATAGAAGATATTAGTGAGCAATGCAGCATATTGGAATTAAATAGTATCGAATACAAAAAATTAAAAGTATCCCACGCTTATCATACACAAATGATGAACGATGTCTTAGCTGAATATGATGAAATATTGTCTCAGGCAGAGTTTAAAAGTTTTGAATCTGTGATATTTTCTACCTATACAGGTGATCTTACAGAACCGGAAGTTTTTTGTTCTAAACTGTATTGGCTAAATCAAATAATTCATCCTGTAAAGTTTTCGCAAGCGATTAAAAAGGCAGCTTCTCATTTTTCAAATCCGGTTTTTATTGAAATTGGACCAGGAAACGGATTGTCTTATTTTGCCAATACGATCTTTAATCATCAGGTTAGCACAGTTAGTTTATTGCCAAGACCATCTAATAAAAGCAATGCTGTAACTAATTTTTATGAAGCAAAAGCGATTCTTCTTGCAAAAGGAGTACGTTTTAATTTGCCTGAAGTTCACGAAGGAAAAAGAGTTCCAATACCAGGTTACGTTTTTTCAAAAGACAGGTTTTGGAAACCAAAAATCAAGATCAATTACAAGAGCTTTTACGACGTACAGGAATCTTATTATAATACCAACAATCAATATAAAAGCGACAGACTGAGATCTTCAATAGAGATTGAACTTGCTGATGATAAGGAAGTTTCAGAGGAGATATTAAACAGCTTAAATGATTTAAATGCTCAGTATTTAAATGAAGTTAAAAAGCTTTTTTCAACAACAGAAAAAATTAGTAATCTAATTGAAGTATTGTATGATGAGGTTGTGTCAGACAGTGAAGAAATAACTCCAAATGCTATACAATTCAATAAAAAAAGAAATGTCAGCAGCGTATTTGTAGCACCGGAAACAGAAACCGAAAAAAGCATCCAGGAATATTGGAGCACAATTTTAGGCTATTCTCCTGCCGGAATACAAGACAATTATTTTGAAGTAGGAGGAAACTCTTTACTGGCTACAAAATTACTTTCTCTATTGTCTGATAAATTCGAAATCACATTGTCTTTTAGAGAATTGTCGGAATGTCAGACGATAAAAGAACTGGCTGTTTTGATCGACTCAAAAAAGGAAATTCTTGAGTTAGTAGAGACTATCGAAATGGATAATAACAACGACAATTATATTGAATTATGAATATAGAATTATTGTTAAAAGAGTTAATTGAAAATAAGGTAAAGCTTTCTGTAAAGGAAGACAAGCTATTATGCCAATTGCCGGAAAAAGGAATTGACGATGCTCTGTTTTCTAAATTACAACAACATAAAGAGGAGGTTAAACAATTTATTCAGAATACAAAAAAGAATAAACTTATAAAATCACCAATCCTAAAACAGGATAAAAACGCATTAGATAAACCGCTTTCTTTTGCGCAACAGCGTTTATGGGTTTTAGATCAAATTGAAGGAAGTACACATTATAATATTTCAAATGCTTTATTATTAAAAGGAAATTTAAATAAAGCTATTTTTCAAAAAGCATTCGATACCATTCTGGAGCGTCATGAAGTATTGCGAACCGTATATGATTTGGATAAGAATGGCAATGCGATTCAGATTGTTCAACCGTTTGTTCCAATTCAAATAGGGAATGAGGACTTACGCAGTTTCAATAAAGAAGAGCAGGATACAATTATAAATAAAATTCAAACAGAAGAATCTAAAAAAGTTTTTAACCTGAAAAGCGATATCATGCTTAGGGTTAAATTACTTCAGATTAAGGAGGATGAATTTATTGCAGTAGTAAATATGCATCATATTGCTACAGACGGTTGGTCAATAGGAATTTTAATTAATGAATTTAATACTTTATATACAGCCTATTCTCAAGGTAAATCAAACCCTTTGACGGAGCTGGAGATTCAATATTCTGATTATGCACATTGGCAACAGGAAATATTAAAAGACGAAAAATTAGAAGAATTAAAAAGCTACTGGTTAAATCAATTGTCTGATTTGCCACCGGTACATAATTTGCCACTTGATTATGCACGACCTAAAGTGCAAACTTTTGAAGGCAATACAATTTACTCTCAAATTGACAGCACAACTTTAAACAGTTTAAAGAAGATATGCGATAAAGAAGGAGCGACTTTGTTTACCGGATTACATACCATTTTCGGTATTTTATTGGCAAGATATAGTAATGAAACCGACATAATAATGGGTACGCCTATTGCAAACAGAGAACAATCAGAAGTTAAAAATCTGATAGGATTCTTTGTTAATATGCTGGTGTTGCGCAGTAATTTGTCTCAGAATGAAAGTTTTGTAACGCTAATTAATCGAAATAAAGAGATGATGTATGATGCTTTTTCGCATCAGCAAATGCCTTTTGATATGTTAGTTTCAGAATTACAACCAAAGCGAAATCCAAATTACAGTTCTCTTTTTCAGATTATGTTTGTTTTGCAAAACAATGAAAGAGCAGAACCGAAACTACCGGAATTATCTTTAAAACAAATCGAACAATCAAAGCCATTTGCCATGTACGATTTGTCTTTTACAGTTAACGAAGACGAGAATGGTTTATCCTTAAGTTGGGAATACAACAAAGACATTTTTAAGAGAGAATCAATAGAAAGAATGTCTAATCATTTTGAACGCCTGTTTAAATCATTAATAGAATTTCCGAACGCAAATGTGGGCAAAGCCAATATCATTAGCAATCAGGAACGAAATGAGCTGATTATTGGTTTGAACCAGACAGATGTAAAATATGAAACAGATAAAACTGTACTTGATCTGTTTGAAGAACAGGTAAAAAGTACTCCGGATTATACAGCAGTCAAATTTGAAGAAAAAGAATATTCGTATCATCAATTAAATCAATTGGCGAATCAATTGGCCAATTATCTAAAAGAAAATTACGGAATCACAGCCAATGATTTAGTTGGAATACAATTAGACAGAAGCGAAAAAATGCCTTTGTCTATTATTTCCATCTTAAAAGCAGGCGGAGCTTATGTGCCTATTGGAATTGATTATCCGGAGGATCGAGTAAGTTACATTATCGAAGATGCCAAAATAAAGGTTATGATTAATGAAAGGGAATTGGAAAAATTCTTCTCAGTAAAAGATGATTATTCTACAGAGAACCTTTCTTTTAAGCCAGTTCCAAGTGATTTAGCCTATTGCATTTATACTTCCGGTTCAACAGGAGTGCCAAAAGGAGTTTTAAATCAACATGCCGGTTTGTTCAACAGATTAGTATGGATGAAAGATGATTTGAATGTCAAAGAAAAGGAAGTTTTTTTACAGAAAACGCCTTATACATTTGATGTTTCGGTATGGGAATTTTTACTTCCTGTAAGTATTGGCAGCACCTTGATTATTGCAAAACCGGACGGACACAAAGATCCGGAATATCTAAAAGAAATAATAGAGAAAGAACAAGTAAGTATCATTCATTTTGTTCCTTCGATGTTAAGTGTTTTTCTGCAATTTGCTACTTACAAAGAAGTTTCAGCCCTTAAACATATTATCTGTAGTGGTGAAGAATTACTTCCTAAAATAGTAAGTCAGAGCAAAACACAATTTCCTCAAACCAGAATTCATAATTATTACGGGCCAACAGAAGCTGCCATAGATGTAACTGCGATAGACGTTACAGATTTGGAAATTTCAAATACCGTAACCATTGGAAAACCTGTTGCAAATACAAGAATTTATATTGTTGATAGCGAACTTAATTTACAGCCGGCAGGAATTGCGGGAGAACTATTAATATCTGGAATACAGGTAGCCAAAGGATATCTTAATCTGCCTGATTTAACAAAAGAAAGATTTATCAACGATCCATTTATTTCCGGCGAAAGAGTTTACAGAACGGGAGATATCGCATCATGGAATGAAGACGGAACAATAAAATATTTGGGCAGAAAAGACAATCAGGTTAAAATAAGAGGTAACAGAATCGAATTGGGCGCAATAACAACCTCATTGTTATTAAAACCGGATTTAAAGGAAGCTGTTGTAACCGTTTATAAAAAAGAAGATTTAGAACATGAATTAGTTGCTTATATAGTTTCTGATGAAGTTCAGAATGCATCGGCTTTGCGCAAGTTTTTATCGGACAGAATTCCGGAATATGAAATCCCTTCCTATTTTGTTCAGGTAGATAAATTAACACTTTCATCCAACGGAAAAGTAGATACAAAATCATTGCCAAGTCCGGAACATCATAAACTATCGACCGGAATTGCCTATGAATCTCCACGAAATGAAAAAGAAGAAAAGCTAATTCAAATTTTCGCAAATGAACTTGGCAGAGATCATAAAGAGATCGGAATTCATGATAACTTCTTTGACTTAGGAGCCAATTCTATTAAACTAATTAAAATTCTGAACACCATAAACAAAGAATTCGACATGGATTTAAAACCTGTCTTATTGTTTCAATATGCCACAATAAATGCATTAGTAGAATATGCATTTACTGAAATTTCAGAAGAAGAGGACGAAGACGATTTTGCTCTTTCAGATGAAATTGACAGTTTGATAGATCTCATGGAGGATTAAAATCCCAAAGAAATAATGACTCATTTTATTTTACTAATTAAATAATAACAATATGGAAATTAAAAATGTTGAAGAAATAGCCGGTTTAAAAATTTTACTTCAAATAGATGAAGATATTTCTCCAGTTGATTGGGCAAAAAACAATAAGGATTTTGTTGAATCATTTCTGTCTACAGAAGGAGCATTGCTAATCAGAGGTTTTAAAAATGTAGATGAAAATGAGTTTGGTGAAATTTTAGGAAATCTGTTTGGCGAAGAACTATTGGATTATACTTATAGATCAACTCCAAGAACCGAATTAAAAAACAAGGTATATACGGCGACTGAATATCATCCTTCTGAAACTATTCCTCAGCATAACGAAAATGCATATTCTAATGCGTGGCCAATGAGAATAGGATTTTTATGTGTAACTGTAGCGCAAAAATTAGGAAACACACCAATATCAGACAGTCGTTTGGCGTATCAAAAAATACCAAAAGAAATACGTGATGAATTTGAAAGAAAAGGAATTATGTATGTGCGAAATTATTCGGATATAGATTTGCCCTGGACAGAAGTTTTTCAGACAAATGACAAATCAGAGGTAGAGAACTTTTGCAGAAAAAACAATATCGATTTTGAATGGACTGAGAACGGATTGAGAACAAAACAAACCAATCAAGCCAGTATTAGCCATCCTGTAACTAATGATAAACTTTGGTTCAACCAAGCTCATTTGTTTCATGTAAGCAGTTTAGAAGAAGAAATCCAGGAAGGTCTTATTGAACTTTTGGGAGAAGAAAATTTACCAAGGAACGCTTATTATGGAGATGGAACTCCTATTGATTTAGAAACACTTGCGTTGATAAGAAATGTATATGAAGATACAAAAGTTACTTTTCAATGGGAGAAAAATGATCTTTTGATTTTAGATAATATGCTTTATACCCACGGTAGAGAACCTTTTGAAGGACCAAGAAAAATTTTGGTTGGTATGGGAAGAAAGTACTAACCATCAAAGAATACAGAACACGCCATTATCCAAAAAAATATAATTAATTAAATCATTTTAAGAGTGAGTCTTGTCAATAATAACGAAGTAAAGCGCGACCAACGAAAAAAGGATATTGCCATTATTGGTTTATCCGGGAGATTTTCTCAGTCAAATGATATCCAGTCTCTTTGGGATAATCTAATTAAAGGAAAAGAATTAAATCATACACCTTCGCCTGAAGAACTTAGAAAAGCGGGAGTAAGTGAAACATTGATTGATAATCCGAGATATATTTTTTCGAAATCACATATCGAAAACTCGGAAAGTTTTGATTATTCTTTCTTTGGTTATTCAAAAGATGAAGCGGAGTTAATGAATCCACAAATCAGACTGATGCATGAGCAAGTATGGTTAGCATTAGAAGATGCAGGCTGTAATCCTCATGAATACAGCGGAAAAATTGGGTTGTACCTGGCTGCGTCTGATGATTTGAACTGGAGATCACACGCCTTAATCAATCCTAATAGTCAGGTTGGTGATTTTATGGGGACAAGATTGGCCAATAAATCATTTATAAGCACTCTTATTTCCTATAATTTAGACTTAAAAGGACCAAGTTATTATATTGATACCGCATGTTCGAGCTCTTTATCTTCCATACATATTGCTTGTAGAAACTTATTGCTTAAAGAATGTTCAATAGCAGTTGCAGGCGCAGCATGTTTAATGTCAACCGAAGATGGTGACAGCGGATATCTGTATGAAGAAGGAATGGTTTTTTCAGAAGATGGTCGTTGCAGAGCTTTTGACAAAGATTCCTCGGGTACCTTTTTTGGAGAAGGAGTGGGTGTAATAGCACTAAAAAGATGGGAAGATGCAATACAAGACAAAGATCATATTTATGCTGTTATAAAAGGAACAGCCGTTAATAACGACGGAAAAAGAAAAGTAGGTTATACTGCTCCAAGTATAATTGGTCAGGCAGAATGTATAAAATTAGCCCACCGAATTGCCGGAGTTGAACCGGAAAGTATCAGTTATATAGAAGCACACGGAACAGGAACGAAATTAGGAGATCCTGTAGAAATTGAGGCTCTGAACAAAGCGTTTAATTACAATATTAATCACCGTTGTGCTATTGGTTCTATCAAATCAAACCTTGGTCATCTGGATACCGTAGCAGGAATTGTTGGTGTGATTAAAACGGCACTTTCGTTAAAAAACAAAACGCTTCTGCCTTCTATAAATTACAGCAGTCCAAATCCGGAAATAAATTTTTCGTCAGGTCCATTTTATGTGAATGACAAGTTGCAAAACTGGGATCGAAAAAACAATGAATTATTAAGAGCCGGTGTAAGCAGTTTTGGAATTGGCGGTACAAATGCACACGCTATTCTTGAAGAAGAACCTGCAGCTGAGGTAAGTATAAAAAAAGAAGGAAATAAGTTATTGGTATTTTCTGCAAAAACTAAAACAGCATTACTTAATTATCAGAATAAGCTAAAGGATTTCATTAAAGAAAAAGACTCACTTGACCTGAACAATCTTGCCTATACATTACAAACAGGAAGGAAACATTTTGAATACAGAAATTTTTTGGTTTGTAAAAATAACGCAGAAGCAATCGAGGCATTAGAGAATATTGCACAAAAAACACCTTCAGAGAAAACTTCCGGTGGAACAAAAGATTTGGTCTTTATGTTTTCCGGTGGTGGAAGTCAATATTACAAAATGGCTTGGGAATTGTATCTTAATGAACCTTATTTTAAAGAGGTTATGGATCAGGGTTTTGCGGTATTAAAAAGTAAAACCGGAAAAGAGTTTGAAAAAATAATTGGCTATTGGGAAGATGACAATACAGATAACGATTTGATTAATTCAATCGAATATATGTTACCTATTCTTTTTTTGGTCGAATATGCATTAGCCCGTTTATTAATGAGTATTGGTATTCAGCCTAATTGCATGATTGGACATAGTTTAGGCGAATATGTTGCAGCTTGTATTAGTGGAGTATTTTCTTTTGAAGACGCTTTGGATATGGTTCTAAAAAGAGGAGAACTAACAAGTAGATTACCTGAAGGAGGTATGGTTGGAGTAGAACTTTCAGCAGAAAAAGTACAAACCTATCTCACTGAAAAACTATCAATTGCAACGATAAACATGGAGAATTCCTGCGTGATTTCCGGTGCAAAAAAAGATATTATTGATTTTATCAAAGTATTAGAACAAAATGATATCGACTATACGGAATTAAAAATTTCAATAGCAGCGCATTCTATTTTGCTCGACGAAATATTAGATGATTACAGAAAAGCAATTAAAGACATTCAGTTTCATGCTCCAAAAATTCCTTTTGTTTCTAATTTAAGCGGAAAAGAAATAACCGCTCAAGAAGCTGTATCACCAGAATACTGGGTTAAGCATTTGAGAAATACAGTTAATTTTTTAGGCGGAATCAGCTATTTATTAGAGAAAAGAAATGCCAATTATATAGAAATTGGATCAGGAGGAATTCTAACTTCTTTCCTAAAACAAAATAAGCTTTTTAATAAAAACAGCTTTGGAATCAATCTATTGAGACATCCTAAAGAAGAAGCAAATGATCACGAATATTACCTGCAATCGCTTGGTAAATTATGGCAAAATGGTGCAGCAATAGACTGGAATATTTTTAATGTATCTGATAATCAGCAAAAGATTTCTGCGCCTGGTTATTGTTTTGATAAAACCAGTCTGAAAGTTAAAGTCAATCCTTTCCAGCAAATGGTAGATATGGGATTATTATTTGATACAGGCAAAAGTAATTTGCAGGATTCATTTTATCAGACCAGTTGGAAAAAATCAATTGCAGTAACAGGCAATAAGAGTTCTTCTAACTATTTGATTTTTTCAGACGAAAACACTTTGTTACAACGAATCACTAATAAACTTAAGCAAGAAAATAATATAATCGAAGTTAAGCAAGGTGCCGAATATAGTGAGACACCTTCTTTAATAACGATCGATCCTTTTGAATCTGAACATTACGAAAAATTATTTAAAAGCCTTGAAGATAAAGGCGTAGAAATAGATCAGGTAATTTACAATTGGAGTTTTCAAAAAGAAGAAAATCTATTAAAAGATTCAATTCCGGTGATGCATTTGTGCCGAAATCTAATTATTAATCAAGCAGCACATTTAAAGAAAATCACTTTTATCTCAATTCTTGCTTCGACTGTTTTTGGAAACGAGTCCATAAATAATGCTCAGGCTTTAGCCAAAAAAACAGCGGGAATGATTATAAAAAATAATTCAAATATTTTCTCCTGTTTTATGGATTTTGATACTTATGAAGCATCAGAAGTATACGACAGCAGTATTTTGAATGATCTTGAATATAATTTATCGGTTTCTGAAATTGCTTATCGAAATAATCAAAGATGGGTCGCTTTTTTCGAAAAAATTAAAGTGGATACAACTTCAAATTCCGATGTTATAAAAAGCGATAAAAACTATTTAATCATGAATGGTTTTGGCAAAACAGGAAGTATTATTTCGCAGTATTTATGCAAACAATATGATGCTAAGATATTGATTACTGGAAGCCAGGCCTTAGAAAAAGATAATGATGCATTTGAAAAATTAAGTCAACTTAAAAAATCAAATGAAAAGACACATTATTACCAGATTAATCACAGTAAAACAGAAGAAATTCAAGGATTGATTCAGGAAGTCGAAAGAGAACACCGCAAAATTTCCGGAGTAATTTTTATTAATGAAGAAAACGGATTGGCAGACTTATCTGATTTGAACAATCTAATTGAATTGCAAACAAAGAAGTTTCAGCCAATACAAAATCTATACGAAAACTTTAAAGACAAAGATCTTGATTTTGTATGGTTCCCTTTGCAATTGTCGTCTTTGTTAAACGGCATAAATGAAAATATATACGCAGATACTTATGCCAGATTATTGCAAGAGCAAAATCAAGATAAGACCTTGAACTGGGCGACATTATTTCTGGATGATTTACATAAAGAAGTCCTTAATGATGAGGAGATTGCTAAAATATTTGAATTGTCTCTAAACCAAAAATTAGCTTCTGCAATTGTCTCTTTTCAAGATGTAAATACAATTGTCCAGAATTTAAAATCAAAAGAAGAAAAAGACAGTAATCTTGTTGATTCAGGTATTCAACAAGAAGCGATTAGTGATAATTATGTAGCGCCGGAATCGAGTTTAGAAAAAGAACTTTGCGAATTATGGCAATCTTTTCTTGGTTTTGATAAACTGGGAATGGAAGATAACTTTTTTGAATTAGGAGGAAACTCGCTCAAAGCAATGACTTTGCTAAAAAGAGTTCAGAAACAGCATAATGTTCAAATATCACTTAAAGATTTTTTTGCAAAACCAACGGTTACATTGTTATCACAGGAAATCAAAATTGCCAAATTAATCAAAATGCAAACGAGTAAAAAAGAAACCAAGACTTTAAAAATATAATGATTATGGATCAGTTATTTATAGAATTAAATAATTATGGAATTTCTATGTCATTAGACAAAGAAGATTTAGTGATAAATTTTGAAGGTGACGAAATATCGGAATCCCTTATTAATAAGATAAAGGAAAACAAAAAAGAGATCGTTTCATATCTTAAAAAATATAATTCAGAAGATAATTTTGAAGAAATTCAGCCTGTTGAACAACAAAAAAATTATCCTATTTCATTTGCACAAAAAAGGCTATGGATTTCAAGTCAATACGCTGAGGCTTCATTAGCGTATATGATGCCTAAAATAATTGATTTATCTGGAGATTTAGATTTAGAAATATTCGAAAAAGCAGTAAATGCTGTTATCGAACGACATGAAAGTTTACGAACAATCTTTAAAGAAGAAGAAAACGGCGAAGTAAGACAATGGATTTTGGAGCGCGAGGATTTAGGCTTTAAAATTTTAAATTTTGATTTTAGCAAAGAACAAAACAGTCAGGAACTCTTTAACGAATTTGTTCAAAAAGACAGTTACGAATTGTTTGACTTAAGCAAAGGCCCTTTAATCAGAGCTACTTTGGTTAAAATTTCGGATCAAAAATATTGTTTTTATTACGTTATGCACCATATCATCAGCGATGGCTGGTCAATGGGCGTATTGGCAGAAGATATAATAAGTTTTTATGAAGCCTTTCTTCGTAAAGAAACACCAGCTATTTCTAAACTTGAAATACAATATAAAGATTACACAGCCTGGCAAATTGACCAGCTTAAGAATAATAAATATCAATCAGATAAAGACTATTGGTTTGCACAGTTAAAAGATGCTGTTCCAACAATTGATTTACCAACTAATAAAGTAAGACCAAGAGTTAAAAGCCATAACGGGGAAATTCTGGAAGCGCATTTATCTAAAGAATTAACAACCAAAATAAAAAGATTTAGTCAGGAACAAGAAGGAAGTTTGTTCATCACTTTGCTTAGTATTTGGAATGTATTGTTGTACAGATATACCCAACAAGAAGAGATTATTGTAGGATCTTCGGTTGCGGGACGTGATCATTCGGCTTTAGAAAATCAGATTGGTTTTTTTGTAAATACACTGGCTTTAAAAAATAAAATCGATCCGGATGATTCGTTCAAAGAAGTATATGAGAAAATCAAGAACAATACTTTAGAAGCGATTACACATCAAAATTATCCTTTTGATTTGTTGGTTGAAGATCTTCAAATAGAGAGAGATAACAGCAGGAATATTTTATTTGATATTGTATTAGTAGGTCAAAATGCGGCTGATCGTGCAGAAGATAATAATTTAGGAAATGAACAGGTCAATTACATTAAAAGCAAAGGAAAGAGCAATGTAAAATTTGATTTGGAAATTGGTTTTTTTGAAAACGGCGACAGCTTACTATTCAATATATATTATAATACAGATGTTTATGATCGTCAAACGATTGAAAGCCTGATTGGGCATTTCAGAAATCTAAGCGATCAGCTCATGGATTCAAAAGAATCAGTTGGCGCAATAGACTATTTAAGTCAGGAAGAGCACAATATGCTTTTGTCAACATTTAATGATACAGTAACTGAATATTCCAAAGAAAAAACAATTCTTGATTTATTTGGCGAACAAGCTTATAAAAATCCTGATGCTAAGGCATTAACCTATAAAGAGGTGATTTATTCTTATCGTGAATTAGACGAAGTGTCAAATCAATTGGCACATTATCTAATACACGATATGGGAATTCAATCAGAGGATTTAATAGCCATACAATTAGAAAGAAGTCAATGGATGATTGTGGCTATTTTGGGTGTATTGAAATCTGGTGCAGCATTTGTACCTGTTGATCCTACTTATCCTCAGGAACGCATTGATTACATATTAAAAGATTGTGGTGCTAAAGTTATTCTAAGCGAAAAATCGCAGCAGATTAAGGTAGAAAATAAGGAGGAAATAAAAATTATCGTATTAGACGATATGGAAGCGTTATTTGCAAAAAAAGCAAGTAATTCAAACCTTATCAGAATAAAACCGGAGCAACTTGCTTATGTAATTTATACTTCCGGTTCTACAGGAAAACCAAAAGGCTGTAAAATTAATCACAGCAATTTGTTCAATTACATACAATGGTCTAATGATTATTATTTTAACGAATCCGAATCTGGAAATTGGGCATTAATTACTTCATTTTCTTTCGATTTGACCTTCACCAGTATTTTTACCAGTTTAACCAGAGGGAAAAAATTATGGATAGGAGATGCTAAAAAGGATATTAACGACCTGCTTCAGGAAAGTTTTTCGCATCCTGAAATAGATACTTTAAAACTCACGCCAACCCATCTTACTTTAATAAAAGCTTCGGGAGTTGACCAATCAAATATTGATCAGATTATCTGTGGCGGTGAGCAATTGACACTGTCACAATTGAATGCGATTTGGGATATTAAGGAGAGTATTAAAATTTATAATGAATACGGACCTACAGAAGCAACTGTTGGTTGTATTGTTAAAGAAATAACCAGAGAAGACAAAAAAATTACCATTGGAAAACCTATTGCCAACACCGAAATATATATTCTAAACGAATACAAACAGCTTTGTCCAATTGGCGCAGTTGGTGAAATCTATATTGCTGGAGCTGGTTTGTCTTCAGGATATTTAAATCAGCCGGAACTTACCAAACAAAAATTTGTAGATAATCCTTTTAATGATAAAGGAAAAATGTACAAAACAGGAGATTTGGGCAAGTGGTCAACAGACGGCGTGATGGAATATATAGGCCGAAGCGACGATCAGGTAAAAATCAAAGGACACAGAATCGAGCTTGGAGAAATCGAATATCAATTAGAGACAAAAGCGAACATTAATCAGGCAGTAGTTTTGGTAAATGAAACTGCTGATGAAATAAAAGAACTGGTTGCATATATCATTTCGGATGTAAAGGAAGAAGTGAGCAGTCTGAGAAATTATTTATCAGAAAGAATCCCTGAATATATGATTCCTGCTTATTTTATTCAGCTTGATAAATTACCCTTGACGCCTAATGGTAAGTTAGACAAAAGAAATTTACCTGATTTTGAAGGAGCCGGAATTTCTGATGCTATTGAATATGTGGCACCGCGAACAAAAGAAGAACAAATATTGGTTAAAATATGGGAAGGCGTTTTAAAAAGAGAAAGTATTGGAGTAAAATCTAATTTCTATCATCTTGGAGGAGATTCTATTAAATCAATTCTCGTTGTATCAAGGCTAAAAAAAGAAGGATATACTTTAAAACTTTCAGATCTTTTGGAATCTCCTGTTTTAGAAGACTTAGTTTCTTTTATGACTGAGCTTAATAAAATTAGCGATCAATCAGACGTATCTGGAGAAGTTGTTTTAACGCCGGTACAAAACTACTTTTTTAAATATGACGGAATTTTAGAACACCATCATTACAACCAATCAGTGGTTTTAAAGAGCAGCGAATTAATTGATACAACACATATAGAGCAATGTTTATCGACTCTCGTAAAACACCACGATGTTTTGCGTATGACATACAAAAAAGAAGGGCAGGATTGGAAACAATTTAACGCCGCAATGTCATCAAAAAGTTATGATTTTAAATCGTATGATTTAACTAATGATATAAGTCCTTTTGAGAGGATGAATTTGCTAGGGAACGAATTACAGTCACAATTTAATCTTTCTGAAGGTCCATTATTTAAGGTGGCTCACTTTAAAACGGCAAGCGGAGATTATTTAGCCTTAATTATCCATCACTTGGTGGTCGATGGAGTTTCCTGGCGAATTCTTTTAGAAGATTTATTTACGGTATACAATCAGGTAAAACAGGGAATTACTTTAAAATTGCCTCTTAAATCTGATTCTTTCCAGAAATGGGCAACTTTACAAAAAGAAAGCGCTCTAAAAGAAAAAATAACTTCTGAGTTACCGTATTGGGAAGAGATTTGTACGACCGAAATCCCGGCTCTAAAAACAGATTACAGTCTTGCAGAAAAAAAACAATTAGATAAAAGGCAATACTTCACACTTGACAGAGAAGTTACCGATTTATTGAAAACAAAGATTAACGATAAGTACAATACCGAAATAAATGATGTTCTGCTTACCGGACTTGCCATGTCAATAAAAAAAGCTTTTGGAATTGAAAAAAGCATGATAAAAATGGAAGGTCACGGTAGAGAAGATATTATCGATGATATAGATATTAGCAGAACCGTTGGATGGTTTACGTCTATTTATCCGATGGTATTAGACATTGCAAATACAAATGGTAATGCCGAAGCTTTAGTTCAGGTAAAAGAAAATTTAAGAAAGATACCCAACAAAGGTATTGGTTTTGGAATGCTTAAATACCTAAACGAAGCTGGCAGCAATTTGTCATTTTCTCCAACGATATTATTTAATTATTTAGGAGAATTTGGTCTTGAAACAAACCAAAAAGAAGAATCAATATTTCAATATACTTCTGAAGCAATAGGAGAAAATATCTCTGCAAAAAATACAGAAGAAGTATTATTAGATGTTTCGGGATCTATAACTTCAGACATATTGACGATTTCTGTTGCTTATTCAGATGCCGTTTATGCAGAAGAAACAATAGCTGCATTTTCTCAGGTTTTCAAGACTTGCCTTACTGAGCTCGTTCAGGAATTAGCCAAAGAAGAAAGTACACACAAAACACCTTCGGATTTATCGTATAAAAAATTGGCTGTAAATGATTTAAAGGTTTTAAATTCAGATAATACCGTTGAAGATATTTATGAACTTTCGCCTTTACAGCAAGGAATATATTTTCATTGGTTAACAAGTCAGTCGAGCTCCTTGTATTTTGAACAAATATCGTATAGAGTTCATCTTAAAAATGCTGACATAAAAGCAATATCTCAAGCGTATCAACTCTTAGTGGACAGGCATGCCATATTGAGAACCAGTTTTACAAACGACTTAGCCGATGTTCCGTTGCAAATTGTGCGAAAAAAGGTTAAAGCTAATTTCGTCTATAAAAAACGTCCTGATTTTATTCAGGAAGAAAACATATCGGACTATGTTACCGAGTTTAAACAAGCGGACATAAAGGAAGGTTTTGATCTTTCAAATCATTCTCTTATGCGTTTAAAAATACTTGATTTAGGAAATGAGTATTTTGAATTTGTGTGGAGCCATCATCATATTTTGATGGACGGTTGGTGTATGAGTATTCTGATTCAGGATTTTAACCTGATTTTGCAGGCACTTAATAAAAACGAGGAAGTTAATTTTTCAAAACCAATTCCGTATTCCAACTATATTAATTGGTTGAATAAAATCAATGTTAATACTTCTCTTGAATATTGGAAACAGCAGTTGGAAAACTATAATAGTGTTGTTTCTGTTCCATTTATTAAAAACAATACTACTGTAAAAGAATACAGAGAAACCGTCAATACAGTTAAAATTGAAGGCGGAATAATGAGTAAGCTGCAAGCGATGTGTAATGAAATAGGAATTACACAAAATACTTTTATTCAGGCTGTTTGGGGATTTGTCTTATCAAAATACAACAATACCGATGATGTTATTTTTGGAGGAGTTGTATCAGGAAGACCTGCAGAATTAGCAGGAGTTGAGGATATCGTGGGATTATTTATCAATACAATTCCCGTAAGAGTTAAATATAAAGGAACTCAAACTCCTCTGGATTTATTTAAAGATCTCAAAGAAGATGCTATAGCAGGTAATAAACATCATTATGTGAATCTGGCAAAAGTTCAGTCTCAAAGTGATTTAGGGGCCGATTTGATCAATCATATTATGGTTTTCGAAAATTATTTGGTTAAAGATGCTATAGAAAGTGAAGAAACTAATCCAAATGAAGTAAACAATGCTCAGGAATTTGCCATAGAAGCTGTGGATGTTTTTGAACAAACCAATTATGATTTTAATATTCTGGTTTCGCCTTCTGAAAAGTCTTTGCAGATCTGTTTTAAATTCAACAATACTATATATGAAGAAGTATTGGTTGAAAAACTGGCAGTGCATTTTTATACTGTAGCAGAACAATTTATACTATATAAAGAAAAAGCACTGGAAGAAATTGATTTCTTATCAGAAGCAGAATTGGCTTTGTTGAAAGATTTTAATGCTACGGAAATTAGTTACGAATCAGATAAAACGATTTTAGATTTATTCGCTTCAAGTGTTCAAAATCATTCGGCTGAGGTTGCTGTAAGTTATCAGGATACAACATTAAGTTACAAAGATCTGGATATTCGTACTGGTCAATTGGCAAATTATTTAGTAGATCGTTTTGGCGTGAAACATAATGATTTGGTTGGAATAAAATTGGAGCGCAGCTCAAATATGCTCGTTGCAATATTGGGAATTTTAAAATCAGGCGGAGCTTATGTTCCTGTAGATACAAATTATCCTGAAGAACGATTAGAATATATTAAATCAGACAGTGATTATAAAGTTTGTATTGATGAGGCTTTTATAAAAGCTTTTGAAGTTGAAAAAGACAATTACAGCAGAGAAGTTATCGGTGCAAAAGTTTTGGGAAGCAATTTGGCTTATGCCATTTATACGTCAGGTTCAACAGGGAATCCAAAAGGAGTTTTGAACGATCATAACGGACTTTACAACAGATTGCTTTGGATGCGTGATGATCTTAAAATCACTTCTGCCGATGTCATTTTGCAAAAGACACCTTATACTTTTGACGTTTCCGTTTGGGAACTTTTAATGCCATCTGTTACAGGATGTAAATTGGTATTTGCACAACCAGACGGACATAAAGATCCTGCTTATCTTTTGGATTTAATCGCAGATTCACAAGTAAGTATTCTACACTTTGTTCCTTCGATGTTGGGTATTTTCCTTGAAGAATTAGATCCTGAAAAATGCGCAAGTTTAAAACATGTGGTTTGTAGTGGAGAAGCTTTACCAGCCGTTATGGTTGAAGAGTTTAAGCAAAAACTTCCATGGGTTCGTCTTCATAATTTATACGGTCCAACTGAAGCTGCGATCGATGTTACGTCTATTGATTTAACAGATGTAAATACAGAAGAATCTGGAGTTACAATTGGTAAACCGGTAGCAAACACTAAAATTTATATAGTTGACAAAAACCTGTCTTTACAACCAGTTGGTGTTTCCGGAGAATTGCTAATCGAAGGTATTCAGGTTGCCAGAGGATATCTGAACAGACCTGAACTTACCGCAGAGAAATTTATCGCAAGTCCGTTTAATGAAGGACAGAGAATTTATCGCACAGGAGATTTAGCAAAATGGTTACCAAATGGCGAAATAGCTTATTTAGGCAGAATTGACAATCAGGTAAAAATCCGTGGAAACAGAATAGAATTAGGCGAGATAGAAACCAGAATATCAGAATCAGGTTTTGTTGAGAATGTAGCTGTTTTGGTAAAAGAAGATCAGTCTTCAAGGAAATATCTTGTTGCTTATTTAATTCCAAGAGAAAGCTACAAACAAGACGATCTCTTTGGTTATTTAAAAAACCGATTACCGGAATATATGATTCCCGGACTTTTGATAGAAATGGATAGTTTTCCTTTGACTTCAAGTGGTAAACTGAACAGAAAATTGTTACCGGAGCCAAACGAAGCAAATTTATTTTCAGAATCATATGAAGCGCCGAGAGATGAAACAGAAACAGAATTGGCTCTTATATGGGGAGAAGTTCTGGGACTTGATAAAGTGGGGATTCAGGATAATTTTTTCCGTATTGGAGGAGATTCCATTATGTCTATACGATTGATTAGTAAAATCAATAAAAAGTTTAATGTAACCATCACAATTGCGCAATTGTATGAATTCAATACGATTGCAGAATTGGGTGACCAGATTAAAAACAACATCAATAGTTCTGAAATTAAGAGAAAAATTAAGGACGAAATAGAAGATAAAATCAATGTTTTGAAGGAAAGAGTATTGGAAGAAATTCCAAATCCTGAAAAGATTGAAGATATCTACCCAATGAGTGATATTCAAAAAGGGATGGTTATTCTTTCCACTTTAAATCCTGAAGCGGGAGTTTATCACGATCAATTTGTATTTCAAATACCAACGGTTGATTTAATTTTATTTAAGAAGACATTTTCAAAATTAATAGAGAAACACCAGTCTTTGAGAACCAGATTTGATCTGACTAGTTATGATGAAGAAATACAAATCGTAGAAAAAGAAGTAGATTTTAGCATTGATTATCAGAATATCCAGGATTTGGATGCTGATAAACAAGATGCTTTGATAAATGAAATTATGATTTCTGAGCGCCAGAATCCGTTTAATATGGAATCAGGTTTGCTTTGGAGAATCAGTTTGTTTGAAATCAATTCGACTTCAACAATCTTTTTGTTTCAGTTTCATCATGCAATCCTTGATGGTTGGAGCGTTGCATCTTTAAACACAGAATTGTTTAGAATGTATCGTGAATTGGAAAGTACTTCGGAAATAAAACTTGAAAAACTAAAATCAAATTACAGAGATTCGGTTATAGAAGAGCTTTACGAGAAGAATAATGCTGATATGATTAACTTCTGGAAAGAAGAATTAGAAGATTACAAACGCTTAGACATCTTTAAAAATCAGGCAGAAAATATAAATCTTACTAAAGTTTACAATTTCGATTTCAAACATAAACTGCAGGAAAAATGCAGAATAGATGGAATTTCGGTAAAAACAGTATTGTATGCGGCTTTTGTTTATGCTTTGAAGATTATAAATTTCGAAGAAGATTTTGTGATCGGAATGGTTACCAATAACCGTCCCGTAGTCGAAGATGGAGATAAAATTCTGGGCTGTTTTTTAAATACAATTCCTGTTCGCAACAGATTGGAAGAACAAAATGATTTAACGTGGAGTACTTATTTTAAAAACACAGAAAAGCAACTAAACAGCTTAAAAAGTAAAGAACGATTAACATTATATGAGATTTCAAAAATAACTAACGAGAAAACAATCGAAGGAGCTCCATTTTTTGATGTGTTATATAATTATGTTGATTTTCATATTTACAATGAATTGCAACTTGAAAAAGATGAAACATATAGTCAAGCTCAGCAGCAGGATTTAAATATTGAATCTTTTGAAACTACAAATACAGCTTTTGATTTAAATGTTAACCTTTCAGGAAACGCATTAACTTTAGGATATAAGCTTAAGAGAAGTTTAAAATCGGATGTTTCATTAGTTCAAATTCACGATTATATCACTCAGATTTTAGCGATTTATCTGGATGCTTCGGACACAAAATTAAGCGATACGACTTTCTTATCAGAAACAGAATTGGCTTTGTTGAACGGTTTTAATGCGACCGATATTAGTTATGAATCAGATAAAACGATTTTAGATTTATTCGTTTCAAGTGTTCAAAATCATTCCGCTGAGGTTGCTGTGAGTTATCAGGATGCAACATTGAGTTACAAAGATCTTGACATTCGTACTGGTCAATTGGCAAATTATTTAGTAGATCGTTATGGCGTTAAACATAATGATTTGGTAGGAATAAAATTGGAACGCAGCGCAAATATGCTTGTTGCAATATTGGGTATTTTAAAATCAGGCGGAGCTTATGTTCCGGTAGATACAAATTATCCTGAAGAGCGATTAGAATACATCAAATCAGATAGTGGTTATAAAGTTTGTATTGATGAAGCTTTTATAAAAGCTTTCGAAATCGAAAAAGACAATTACAGCAGAGAAGTTATCGGTGCAAAAGTTTTAGAAAACAATTTGGCTTATGCCATTTATACGTCAGGTTCAACGGGTAATCCAAAAGGAGTTTTGAACGATCATAACGGACTTTACAACAGATTGCTTTGGATGCGTGATGATCTTAAAATCACTTCTGCCGATGTCATTTTGCAAAAGACACCATATACGTTTGATGTTTCTGTCTGGGAACTTTTAATGCCTTCTGTAACAGGATGTAAATTGGTATTTGCACAACCAGACGGACATAAAGATCCTGCTTATCTTTTGAATTTAATACTGGATTCACAAGTAAGTATTCTGCACTTTGTTCCTTCGATGTTGGGGATTTTCCTTGAAGAATTAGATCCTGAAAAATGCACAAGTTTAAAACATGTGGTTTGTAGTGGAGAAGCTTTGCCAGCCGTTATGGTTGAAGAATTTAAGCAAAAACTTCCATGGGTTCGTCTTCATAATTTATACGGTCCAACTGAAGCTGCGATTGATGTTACGTCTATTGATTTAACAGATGTAAATACAGAAGAATCAGGAGTTACAATTGGTAAACCTGTAGCCAATACTAAAATTTATATAGTTGATAAAAACCTGTCTCTACAACCAGTTGGTGTTTCCGGAGAATTGTTAATCGAAGGTATTCAGGTTGCCAGAGGATATCTGAACAGACCTGAACTTACCGCAGAGAAATTTATCGCAAGTCCGTTTAACGAAGGAGAACGAATTTACCGTACCGGAGATTTGGCAAAATGGTTACCAAATGGCGAAATAGCTTATTTGGGCAGAATCGACAATCAGGTAAAAATCCGTGGAAACAGAATTGAGTTGGGCGAGATAGAAACCAGAATATTAGAATCAGGTTATGTTGAGAATGTCGCTGTTTTGGTAAAAGAAGACGAATCTTCAAGAAAATACCTGGTTGCGTATTTAATTCCAAGAGAAAGATACAATCAGGACGATCTGTTTGGTTATTTAAAAAACCGATTACCGGAATATATGATTCCCGGATTGTTGATAAAAATGGAGAGTTTCCCTTTAACGTCAAGCGGTAAACTGAACAGAAAATTGTTACCGGAACCAAGCGAAACGAATTTACTTTCAGAATCATATGAAGCTCCAAGAGATGAAATAGAAACAGAATTGGCGCTTATATGGGGAGAAGTTCTGAGGCTTGATAAAGTGGGGATTCAGGATAATTTTTTCCGCATTGGAGGAGATTCCATTATGTCTATACGATTGATTAGTAAAATCAATAAAAAGTTTAATGTAACGATCACAATTGCGCAATTATATGAATTCAACACGATTGCAGAATTGGGTGACCAGATTAAAAACAACACCATTTCTTTTGAGGAAACGAAAAAAGTCAGAGACGATATAAGGGTGACATTCAATAGCTACATGGACGAAGTTCTGGGAAATAAATAGTTTTAAAAATAGAGATTCTAAAAAATACAAGTTTAAAAACATTAAAAAGTAAGCAATGAAAACAGAAAATATAGTGGATGTTTATCCTATGAACGATGTACAGAAAGGAATGGTATTCACCACCTTAAAAAATACTGGAGATGTTATTTATCACGATCAGTTTGTGTACTATGTTCCAAGAATCACAAATGTCGAGCGTTTTGAACATGCTATAAGATTAATGATGGAAGTACATCCAATTCTGAGAACAGGCTTTGATTTAGAAAACTACACAGAACAGTTACAAATCGTTTACGACAAGGTAGATCCAATATTTAATTTCGTTGACTTAACAGAACTTAGTGAGGACAAACAGGAAGAGTATATTAAAAGATACATGCAGGAGGAACGTTACAGACCTTATGATTTTAAAATTGCTCCTTTGTGGCGAATTGCCATGTTTAATTTGGATGAAAACAATAGTGTTTATTTGATTCAGTTTCACCACGCTGTATTGGATGGATGGAGTATGGCAACATTTAATACACAACTTTTTAATGTTTATTCGGAATTAGAAAACAATAAAGATTATAAACCTGAGCCACTTAAAGCTTCGGTAAAAGATGCGGTTGTTGAGGAAATTGCCGAAAAAAATAATCCGGATACAATCCAATTTTGGAAAGATAAATTAAGCAATTATAACAAGCCTCGTATTTTTACTTCTAAAGTTACTTTTGAAGAGTTTAGAAAATTCCTTGATCAGGAAGTGACAAAAAAACTAAAAAAGAAAGCAGCAGAAGATGGACTATCTTATAAAAATATAGTTTACGGAGCTTTCGTTTATGTTCTGAAAACACTTTCGCTTGAAGAAGATTTTGTAGTAGGAATTGTTTCTAATACGCGACCAATAATAGAAGATGGAGATAAGGTTTTAGGATGCTTTTTGAACTCTTTGCCAATGAAACTTTCCTTAGGCGAATATGAGAATTCAACATGGTTAGAGTATTTCAAAAGTATCGAGGAAGAAATGAGAATTCTTAAGACAAAAGACAGATCAACTTTGTTTGAAATCTCAAAAATTGCAGGAGAAAGAATTGGTGACGGAAATCCTTTTTTTGATATATTATTTAATCATATAGATTTTTATAATGTCTATAAGGATCTTAATGTGGCGACTTCGAAAACGAAGTACCTTATGAAACAAAAGAATATAAAACTAAGGTCTTTTGAGGTAACGAATACTTTTCTGGATGCTAATATCATTGACACTTTTGAAGGCTCTTTAGAATTTCATTTTAAACTGACCAGAGAATTAGAACAAGGATATTCGTTAGTTCAAATTCACAATTATATCACTCAGATTTTGGCGATTTATCTGGATGCTCCGGACACAAAATTAAGCAATACAACTTTCGTATCAGAAGCAGAATTGGCTTTGTTGAAAGATTTTAATGCGACTGATATTAGTTATGAATCAGATAAAACGATTTTAGATTTATTCGCTTCAAGTGTTCAAAATCATTCGGCTGAGGTTGCTGTAAGTTATCAGGATACAACATTGAGTTACAAAGATCTTGATATTCGTACCGGACAATTGGCAAATTATCTGGTAGATCGTTTTGGCGTGAAACACAATGATTTGGTTGGAATAAAATTGGAGCGCAGCGCGAATATGCTAGTTGCAATATTGGGTATTTTAAAATCAGGCGGAGCTTATGTTCCTGTAGATACAAATTATCCTGAGGAGCGATTAGAATATATCAAATCAGATAGTGGATATAAAGTTTGCATTGATGAGGCTTTTATTAAAGCTTTCGAAGTTGAAAAAGACAATTACAGCAGAGAAGTTATTGGCGCAAAAGTTTTAGGAAACAATTTGGCTTATGCCATTTATACGTCAGGTTCAACTGGAAATCCAAAAGGAGTTTTGAACGATCATAACGGACTTTACAACAGATTGCTTTGGATGCGTGATGATCTTAAAATCACTTCAGCCGATGTCATTTTGCAAAAGACACCTTATACTTTTGACGTTTCCGTTTGGGAACTTTTAATGCCATCTATAACAGGATGTAAATTGGTATTTGCACAACCAGACGGACATAAAGATCCTGCTTATCTTTTGGATTTAATCGCAGATTCACAAGTAAGTATTCTGCACTTTGTTCCTTCGATGTTGGGTATTTTCCTTGAAGAATTAGATCCTGAAAAATGCGCAAGTTTAAAACATGTGGTTTGTAGTGGAGAAGCTTTACCAGCCGTTATGGTTGAAGAATTTAAGCGCAAATTGCCAGGGGTTCGTCTTCATAATTTATATGGACCAACTGAAGCTGCGATTGATGTTACGTCTATTGATTTAACCGATGTAAATACAGAAGAATCTGGAGTTACAATTGGTAAACCTGTAGCGAATACTAAAATTTATATAGTTGATAAAAACCTGTCTTTACTACCTGTAGGTGTTCCAGGAGAATTGTTAATCGAAGGCGTTCAGGTTGCCAGAGGATATCTGAACAGACCTGAACTTACTGCAGAGAAATTTATCGCAAGTCCGTTTAATGAAGGACAGAGAATTTATCGCACAGGAGATTTAGCAAAATGGTTACCAAATGGCGAAATAGCTTATATAGGCAGAATCGACAATCAGGTAAAAATCCGTGGAAACAGAATAGAATTAGGCGAGATAGAAACCAGAATATTAGAATCAGGTTTTGTTGAAAATGTGGCTGTTTTGGTAAAAGAAGACCAATCTTCAAGAAAATATCTGGTTGCTTATCTGGTACCAAGAGAAAGTTACAAACAAGAGGATTTGTATGGGTATTTAAAAAACCGATTACCTGAATATATGCTTCCGGGATTGTTGATAGAGATGGAGAATCTTCCTTTGACGAGCAGTGGAAAACTAAATAAAAAAGTCTTATTAGAGCTCAAAGAAGAGATAAATGTTTCAAGCTATGAAGCTCCAAGAAACGAAATGGAATCAGAATTGGCAGCTATTTGGGAAGAAGTTTTAAAATTAGATAAAGTAAGTATTCATGATAACTTTTTTCGTATAGGAGGAGATTCTATTGTATCTATACGACTGATTAGCAAGATTAATAAAGCGATTAAAACTAAAATTACAATCGGAAATTTGTATGAAAATAATACGATAGCAGCTTTAAGTAACTTAATCGCTAAAACGGAAGGAATTTCGAATCAGGATGATCTTTTAAGTGCGCAAATCATTGAGAAAGTTGAGAAATTAAAATACGAGGTATTAAATGTAAGGGAGGATAGTGATTTAATTGAAGACGTCTATCCGATGCATGATATTCAAAAAGGGATGGTCTTGTTGTCGTCAATTAATCCAGCGAGTGGAATTTATCATGATCAGTTTGTATTCCAGATTCCAAAAGTTGATTTGCAGTTATTGGAGCAAGCCCTATCAAAATTAGTAGCTAAACATGCCATTTTGAGAATCTGTTTTGATTTGGTAAATTATAGTGAAGAAATTCAAATTGTCCTAAAAGAAATTGATTTTAAAATCACTCAATCAGATATTCAAACTGTAAGTTCAAAAGAGCAGGAAGAATTTATTAATGATTTTATGGTTTCAGAACGTAAAGTACCTTTTGATGTTAGGACTGCTCCACTTTGGCGAATTCATTTATTTACTATTTCACCCTTCAATGAAGTGCTATTATTTCAATTTCATCATTCTATTTTAGACGGATGGAGTATTGCTTCTCTTTATACGGAGTTGTTTCAGATTTATAAACAAGTATCAAACGACCTTACCTATGAAATAACTTATCTGAAAACATCTAATAAAGAGGCTGTTATTGAAGAGTTGTTTAAAAAGCAATGTCAAAAAAATATCGATTTTTGGGGAAATGAAATTAAAAGTGTTCAAAATCTTAACATTTTTAATACTAAAGGTACTTACCAGCAATTTTCAATAAGTTACGATAGAGCTATTAAAGAAAAATTGCAGAAAAAATGTAAGGAAGATCAGATTACGTTAAAAACGCTAGTTTATGGCGCATTGGTTTACACTATAAAATTGCTGTCAGCAGAAAACGATTTTATGATTGGTTTAGTTGGTAATAATCGTCCCTCTCTTGAAGATGGGGATAAATTATTAGGGTGCTTTTTGAACACGATTCCGGTTAGAAACAGACTAAATGATATTGAAAACCTTAGTTGGAAAGAATATTTTAGAGGTATTGATGACAAATTACTTAGCTTAAAAAGTTATGAAGATCTGACTTTTTTAGAGATTAATAAGCTGGCTAATGCGGAATCTGGAAGTCAATCACAATTAATTAATGTACTTTTTAATTACGTTGATTTTCACATTTACGAGGAATTGGAAACTAATGGTGTGGATAAAAAAGAGCAAAAGGTGGTTCAAAATTATTTGAATATTAAATCACACGAATCAACCAACACCTATTTTGACATAGATGTAAATACTTCAGGATCCAGGTTTGCGTTTAATTATACCTTGCAAAGAGAATTTAAGAATGAGCTATCCTTAGAAAGAATCCATAAATTTATAGATAGAATTATACTAAATTATATCGATGCTTCTGAAAATATAGTAGGCAAAACCGCTCTCATTTCCAGTGAAGAAGAACATGAAATTTTAGCTGTTTTTAATCAACCGTCTACAAAATATCCGCAGCGCACCATATTGGAATTGTTCAGTGAAAGTGTTCGTAATAATCAATCAAATAAAGCTATTACAGATAGCAGGACCACCTTTACCTATGGGCAACTGGATAAAGAGATAAATCAATTTGCAAATTTCTTAAAAGATAAATTTGAAATCTCTACTGGAGATATAGTTGGCGTTGAGTTAAATAATGATTCGGCAATGATTGTATCTTTTCTGGCAATTCTGAAAACAGGAGCTGTTTATTTGCCAATAGATCTTGATTATTCCGCTTCGAGAAAAGAGTTGATTTATGCTGATAGTAATTGTAAAGTAGTTATTCAGGATCAAATTCTTCAAAATTTTAGAGATTCTAAAGCGAACTATAAAGACGAATTTGAGGCGAATGTCGATCCAAATGATACTGCTTACATTATCTACACATCTGGTTCAACAGGAAAACCTAAGGGAGTGCCTATTTTACACCGATCATTAGTTGATTATGTACTAACATTTAAAAATTATTTCAAAATTAATGCTGATGATTGTATTGTTCAGCAGTCAAGTACATCATTTGATACTTCAATTGAGGAGATTTTCCCAATACTTATAAGTGGAGGTTTATTGGTAATGAATGAATCAAAGAAAGATCTTAATCATCTATTGGATTTATGCGAGAAACATAACGTCACCGTATTAAGTGTAAACCCTTTTATTATCCAGTATATCAATGAAGTATATGATCATCATAATTTTAAATTCAGGGCTTTGATTAGTGGTGGTGATGTTTTAAAACCAAAATATATTGACAGGATATGGGACAAAATTAAAATATACAATACGTATGGCCCTACTGAAACTACGGTTTGCGCTACCTACCATGAAATAAAAGACTTAAATACTTTTATTTCTATAGGGAAACCAATCAATAATCGTCAGATTTATATTTTTTCTCCAAAATCGGACAATTTGACCCCTATTGGTTTACTGGGAGAAATTTGTATTGGGGGAGAAGGAGTGTCGTCAGGTTATTTAAATGAAGCAGATTTAACTTCAAGAAAATTCATTGATAATCCCTATAATGCTGAAATCAAATTATATCGAACCGGTGACTTGGGACGTTGGTTACCAGATGGTAGCATCGAATTTTTAGGAAGAGGTGACTCACAGGTCAAAATAAGGGGATTCAGAATAGAACTGGAAGAGATTGAACTGGCAATCCTTAATTCAGGCTATGTTAAAGATGCAGCTGCACTAACAATTGGAGATGAAGAAAATAAACGAATTGTAGCCTTTGTTGTTCCATTAGAGGGATATAGTAAGGAAAGTACAATGGATTATTTATCTGCTCATCTTCCGGAATATATGTTGCCAAGTTTGATAGTCAGTAAGGAAACTTTGCCATTAACCATTAATGGGAAGTTGGATAAGGACGCATTGAAATTGCCGGATATGGATAATTTGTTTGCCGATAATTATGAGGCTCCCGGCAATGATGTTGAGAAGAAGTTGGTTGATATATGGAAAAATTTACTGCAGGTTAACAAAATAGGAATTAATGATAGTTTTTTTGAAATAGGTGGTAACTCTATTATGGTCGTTAAACTTCAAAATCATTTGCAAAAAGAATTTCAAACTTTAATTAATATAGTTGAATTATTTAACAATGTGACTATTAAAAAACAAGCATTCATACTCCAAAAAGAACTAAAAACAGATCAGGAAGAGGAAGTTATAAAAACAATGAGTTTTTAGATTTTATCGCCTAGTATTAAATTATAATTCAATAATTATGCAAGAATCAGTAGCAATAATTGGAGTGTCTTTTGAATTTCCCGGGATTAAAACCTGGAAAAACTTAACAGCGTCTCTTACAGATAGTAAAACATATATAGATCATTTGTCATCTACTCGTTTAGAAGATATTTACAATAGATTTGGGAATGTAGAAATGTCCCAAGGAGGGTATCTGCCTAATATAGATCAGTTTGATAATAAATATTTTGGAACCACTGAACGAGAAGCCACAAAAATATTTCCAGAGCACCGATTATTTTTATTGCATGCTGTAAGAGCATTTTATGATGCCGGATATGTAGAAGAAGATTTAAAAGGCTCCAATACAGGAATTTTTTACACAGCATCTAAATCAGCTTATGCTAATTTTTCAGAATTATCTTTTAATGAATTTGATGCATTATTTGGAATTGAAGGAACTCGATTGGCGAACTTTCTGGATCTGCGAGGACCGGTTATAGCTATTGACACCACTTGTTCTTCTTCTTTGGTTGCTGTAAACAATGCTATCCATAGTTTAAATTTTAAGGAATGTGACAAGGCTTTAGTTGGAGGTGTAAAATTTAGTGCAATTACTAAAGCAGCTGCTGATGAATCAACTGTGGTTTCCAAAAAACAACATTGTAAACCCTTTGATGATGATGCAGATGGATTAATGAATGGAGAGGGAGCAGTTTGTATTGTACTGAAACGTCTAAAGGACGCAGAAAGAGATAAAGATCCAATTTATGGTATTATTAAAGGAAGTGGGATAAATCATGGAGGAGCCAGAATTTCAAGTTTAACAGCCCCAAGTTCAGATGCACAGAAAGATGTGATTGTAAAAGCATGGGGGAATGCTGAGGTTTCTTCCAATCAAATTAAATTTATTGAAGCGCATGGAACGGGAACAATTCTGGGGGATCCTATCGAATTTGAGGGACTTAAAGCTGCTTTTTTAGAAGATAATCAATCCAACGCACTTTGCTCCATAAGTTCATTTAAAGGACAGATAGGGCATTTGGATTATTTAAGCGGGTTAGCGGGCTTAATTCGTTTAATAGCCGCATTAAATAACAAGGTTTTACCAATACAGGCAAACTTCAAAAAATTAAATAAGCATCTGAATACCGAAAATAGTCCCGTAAAAATTCAGGATAGTAATGCTATTTGGGAAGGCACAAATGGAGAACGAATAGGTGGTGTTAGCAGCTTTGGATTGACTGGGACCAATGTACACCTGGTTGTTTTCCAAAAAGAAGAAATAAAACAGCTTGATACTAAAGAATTTTTCTACCTGCAAATCAGTGAGGACACTAAAGAAAGATTCGATAATTTAAAAAAACAAATTTTAAAAAAGGTTGAAAATTTAAACTTAGAACAAATAAGTCAATTTTGCCATAAAACAAATCGTTTGTTTCAGTTAAAAAATGAGAATCAGGGATATGTTTTCTCCTCATTGGATATACTCAGGAACGACTTAAAAGCAGCTGAAAAGAGTATTCCTGAAAATGCAGTTTTTTACATTCTTGATTTGGATATATTGGAATATAACAGGGATATAATTACTTCGATACTCGAGGAAAATGAATTGATTAGCCTGCAATGGGATAAAAACATACCTCAATCCATAGATTCGATAGATAATGATAAAGTTCTTAATGTACTTTTTCAATTTGTTTTATATAAATATCTGATTGCTAATCTGAATAAAAAGGTAAAATTCATTACCAAAAAAGGAGAAGGTATTATCGAACAGTTAGTAAATAAAGTAATAACTCCTCTCCAACTTATTAATAATCCTGAACTATGCGTTGCTAATGACATTTTTTTTGATGAAGAAGCATTCAAAAAGTATTTAGAAATAAACAATGCCTCAGATAAAGTAATACTTGTGGATTTTTCAAATAAAAATCCTGACCGATTCAATGATTTAAAGTTAGATTTAGTAAATATAAATGGAACACTAACAGATTTACAGCGTTTTAAACTGTACAGCGAAATAATAATAGCTGGAGCTAACGCTCTGAAAAGTAAAATTAATCCGATGTTTCATGATTCAGAACTCCCTTATTATGATTTAAAGAGATTTTGGCCGGAGACAAAACAAATTGTTCAGGAAAAAGCTATTTCCAGTATAATTCCGGATAGAACAAAATATGAGCTATTGCAAATTACGAAGATTGTCAAAGAAGTCTGGTGTGAAATCTTAGAGATCACAGAAATAGAAGTTGAGGATAATTTTTTTGATTTAGGAGGAACCTCTCTTACAGCATTAGATATGATGAGTGAAGTGGAAAGTAAAATTAAGGGAAGTACTATTTCTTATGAAGAAATGTACAGCCACACCACTATCACAGAATTGTCTCAATTTCTTTTTAATCAATTAAAGACTAAGGATTTGATTGAAACTGAAAAGAAAGAGGTTGTTAATGTAACTGATGATGAAATCAGAAAGAATGATTACGAACTGCTGATTCAAAATATTGAAAGTGAACAATACAGCAAAATCATAGCGAAAAAAATAGTAGTCACAGGCGCTACAGGTTTAGTAGGCTCATTTTTGGTAGAGTATTTACTTAAAAATACAGACGCTCAAATTGTATGTTTAGTGAGAGGAGACGATTATAATTCAGAGCATGATAAATTTTGGACAATATTTAATCAGAACTTTAAGATTCAACATAGTTCAAGAATTCAAATTGTGAAAGGAGATCTGTCTTTAGTCAATTTTGGGGCTGAACAAAATGATGTACTCGCAAATGTTGATACTGTTTTTCACGTGGCAGGTTCACCATCTTTTGTTAGTCAATACAAACCAAAAGATCATATCAATTACATAGGAACCAAAAATTGTATCGATTGGGCAAACTCAAATGGTGTTCAAAACTTCAATTTGATCTCAACGATAGGAATAGTAGGTCAAACAATGCCAAAAGAAATTAAAAATTTTTATGAAACTGATTTAAATGTCGGTCAGGAGGCAGGTAACTTAATTCACGCTTCTTCAAAACTATTGGCAGAAGAGTATCTTAAAAATCATTTTAAAAATAATGCAAAGGTGTTCCGTATTCCAAACGTTGGCGGAAGATATGAGGACGGATTTATCCCTTCTGATTTAAGTAAAAATTTAATGAGTCTTAAGTTAAAATATTTTCATGAAGTTGGCTATTATTCAGATGAAATTATGAACTGGTATGCAGGAATTATTTTTACTCCTGTAGACCATTTAGCAGGTTTAATTGTAGAGATTGCATTGACTGACATCAATTCTCTTAAAACATATCATCTTAATATAGAGAAAGGTTTTTCTTTTGGCGAGATTGTATCATCTTTTCTAAAAAATGATTTAGATGTGAAGAAAATTGAGCACCATGAATTTCTTCAAAAGCTAGAGCAAATGAAAAAAAAATCTATGAACGTGGGCTTAAATTTATATAAGATAGGACAAAACGATGCGGAAGAGGAGAATAATTTTAGTTTTCAAAATGAAGCTACGATGAAAATTATCAAGAAGTTAAATGTCTCTTTTGTAAATAGTTATAACCGTTTTCATTACCTAGGTAATATTGTTAAATTCTATCTAAATGGTGACGTTAAAAATGAAAACAAAAATCAGATATCAGAAATCAAAACTTTATAAAATTTCTGTAGAAAAAATAAACATTTCAATAGCATTAATAATAAAAAATAAAATTTAGAATGAATTTATTTAAAGGAACAATAATTACAATACTTTTTTTCTTATCACTAAATGCAAATTCGCAATCAATCAGATCTATATCAGGTAGAGTTGTTAATTCAAAAAATGAACCGGCTTTTGGAAATGTAGTAGCACTTTCTGTAACTGATTCTACTGTTATTAAAGGGAGTAGTTTCTTAGATGGAAAATTAGTACTAACGGACATAAACAGGGAAGATGTAATTATTAAACTAACTTCAATAGAGTTTGCCGATACTTTTATAAATGTGAAATATAAGGATAAAGCAAATGTTGAATTGGGAAACATCAAGGTAAAAGAAAATCATCTTGAGCTTAATGAGGTCAAGGTAAGTTCAAAAGTTTCTTTAGTTCGACAAAAAGCAGATGGGACGCTTGAAGTTAAAGTGGCCAATACGATGCTTGCTGCCAGTAACTCTCTGAGTGAAATATTAAGCAAATCGCCAAGTCTGGTTGTAGATGCAAATGGGATTTCTGTTTTTGGCAGAGGACAGGCCGTACTTTATTTAAATGGCGTAAAAATTACCAGTGAGCAGTTTGCTGCTATACCAGTTTCTCAAATAGATAAAATAGAAATTATATCCAACCCATCTGCCAAATACGATGCGGAGGGAAATGCTGTTGTAAATATTAGGACGAAAAGAAATGTAGAAGCAGGTTATAAAGGCTTTGTAAATCAAAATGTTAGTTATTCAGACTTTGCCGGATTCAACACTTTTACGAGCTCTAACTTAAATTATAAAACAGGTAAACTTTCTCTTTTAGGGAACTATTCTCTTCAGTTGGGCAAGGATCGGGAAATATTAAAGACGACCAGAAATAGAGATGCTCAGGCAGACTTTTTAAACTCTGATTTAAAAACAGATTGGAAGAGGAACTTAGACAACTATTCTAATTATGGAGTAGGAATGCAATATGACATCAATGACAAAAACTACATTTCAGCAGAATATAGCGGCTATCTTGAAAAATTAGGAGGGAACCAGGAAAGTGTCAACAAGATTACAAATGATTCAGGTACAGGGTTATATACGAGTGATATTAAAAAGGATAATTCAACTTATTACAATTCGTTATCAGTAAATTATAATTCAGTTCTGGACACAATAGGATCCTCACTTTTTATTGGTACGCAATCTTCTGGTTATAAATATGATATTAACGATCTGATATTTGCAAAAAGTGAAGGAAACAATGCTTCTTCAGAGGTCCTTAAAAATTTAATAGATCATAAAATATTCATTTCCAGTACTCAAATAGATTATACAAAAGTATTAAGTAGCGGAAGTATATGGGAAACAGGTGCTAAAATTAGTTATGTGGATAACAAATCTGTTTTAGATTTTTATAGTTCTCCTGATGGGCAGCAATTTACCAAGGAAGATTCTCTTTCAAGTGACTTCAAATATGTAGAAAATATTTCGGCAGCTTATTTGAATTACAGGGGTAAGTTTAATGACAGATTTTCTTATTCAATAGGAGCAAGGGCAGAATTAACGGATTTTTCATTAACAGTAGCGTCTGATCAAGGACAACAGGTAATAAAAGACAACTATTTGGATGTGTTCCCAAATGCTTCGTTAAATATAAAATTATCAGATAAAATCAGTTTAAATACTTCGTACTCGTCAAGAATAAATAGAGTATCCTACAGATTACTTAATCCTAATGTCATATACCAGGATCAATTTACTTCTATACAGGGTAATCCGGATCTGGTTCCTGAAAAATCTCAGTCTTTAGAAATGAGTACGAATTATAATAGTTATAGTTTCAAAATAGGTTACGACTATACTACCAATCCAATCGATGCAGCTGCATTAAGAGGCAGCGATCCTAACAGCTATGTTTTAAAAGGAATTAATTTAAAAGAAAGACATAATTACTTTTTAAACATTTCAAAAAGTATTTCCAACAAATGGTTAACGTCTACAAACAATGTAAGTGTTCGTTATACTAATTTAATCGACGATCAGTATAATTTTCAAGTAATGTCTCCAAGACCACAAATCTACTTGTATAGCAATAACACAATTAATGTTAAGAATTTATTTAATATTGAGGTTTTGGCCTGGTATCTGGGCGAAAAATATTATGGACTATATTATGATAAAAGCAGATACAATGTAACTATTGGTTTAGAAAAAAGCTTTTTTGATAAGTCATTAAGATGTCGATTAATTGCCAATGATATATTTCATTCTATCATAGCTTCCGGTGACTATAATGTAGGTGAAACTCAGATATATTATAATCGAGAGTACAATACCAGTTATGTTAGAGTTGCCTTGTCTTACAACTTTGGAAAACTTAAAAAAATAACGTACAAAAATACATCAACAGGAGAATCTGAAAATGATAGAGGGAGATAAAAAAGTTATTTGCTTTAAATAATTATCGAAATACATACGGTAATTGAAAGAGCAGGATTTAAATGATAATCGCCAATGCATAAGATTCTCATTCTAAAAAAATCTTGTAATAAGAATGTAAAAAAAGTTATTTAACGCTTAAAAAAAACAATCACATGCAATTATTCTTACTTCATTTTGCCGGAGGAAATTGTTATTCCTATGATTTTTTGAAAAGAAAGATAAAGGATAAAAAGGTCAGCATATATGCTTTAGAACTTCCGGGCAGGGGAAAAAGACATAATGAAAATCTTGTATTAAATAAAAAAGAAGCGATACAGGATTACGTGGCGCAAATAAAAAATTTAAGAAATAAGGAACCTTACATTATTTACGGGCATAGTATGGGAGCCACATTAGGGTTTTCAGTTGTCAAAGAAATGGAACAGCAAAATGATGCTCCATTACAATTAGTGGTCTCAGGAAACGCCGGACCGGGACTAAAAGTATTTGATAAAAATGATTCTGAAATAAAAAAATATAGGTACGCATTACCGGATTCGGAATTTAAAGATGTGCTTAGAGAGTTGGGCGGTATTCCTGAAGAAGTACTGGAGCACAAAGAATTGTATGATTTCTTTGGCCCAATTATCAGAGCAGATTTTCAAGTTCTGGAAACAGGCGGATTTATAGAGCAAAATATTAAAATAGATTGTCCAATACATGCCATAATGGGCGAGAGCGAAAAAAGAGCTCATCTCATTGATAATTGGAAAAATTATACTACAGCCAATTTTAAAAGCTTAACGTTACCGGGAAATCATTTTTTTATACACGAGTATCCCGAAGAAATAGCCAGCATACTAGTAAAATGTGCGAATAGCGAGCAGTTAACAATTTAATAATTAAGATTAAAACAAATTTAAAGATGTTAAAATTAAAACCTAAAGAAATATTTTATCTGCTACTGTATGCGATTCCAAATACAGTTTTAAGCTTTGGTATAGTCTATATTATTAATAATATATTGGCTGGAAAAGAGAGTTTCCTGAAAGATTATATGGGAATAGTTTTTGTTTCCATAATAGTGTACAGCTATTTATTGAATGTTATTTTTCAAAAAAGACTGAACAAATTTTCTTTTAAACTGCTTTATGACAATGAAAAACATATTTTTTCGCAGATTTTAAAAGCACCCTTACAAAGACTTGAAAAACTGGGTTCTCAGCGTTTTTTCACCGCGGTAGAAGATTTGCGTACTTTTTCTTTTTTACCCTATACCGTAACGCACACCGTAAATTCCTTATTAATGCTGGTGTTGTGTTTGGTTTATATGTTCACGCTTTCAACGCTTTCTGCCTTAATTGTGATTGCACTTATTGTTCTGGTTGCAGGATGTTATTTTTTAGTCATGAATTCCATGTCAAAACAAGTAGCTCAATTAAGAGGATATAATGAGAATTATTACAAATATGTAGACGATGTAATGAAAGGATTTAAGGAATTAAAACTAAGTTTTTTTCGAAGAGAAAGCCTTATGAATAATTTTCTGATTCCAAATAGAAATCAATCTATGGATTTGGATTTTAAAATTAATTACATCTTTTTGTCCATCAATCTAATAAGTCAATATGGATTGTACTTTGTTGTAGCTGTAATTCTTTTTATTCTTCCAGAAATGGGATTATTGTCAAGAGCAGACGTTATCTCTTATGTAGTCATTATATTGTTCATATCGGGACCAATCAATAACATAATCAACTTGCAACAAATGTATACCAGATTTATGGTGGCAAATGCAAGAATAAAAAAGTTTATTAAAGATTTTGAAATTGTCGATGATACCTATAATTCGAAGTCCGGGGAAAATCATGACTTTCAATCGTTAACTTTTAAGGACATTACATTTTCGTATCATAATGAAAGTGAAGAAACGGCTTCGTTTACTTCAGGTCCAATAAATTTTGAGATAAAACAAGGAGAAATCATCTTTATAGTAGGAGGTAACGGATCCGGTAAAAGTACCTTTATAAATTTATTGACAGGTTTATACAAACCTACTGGCGGTTCTATGGTCATGAATGGAGTGGAGAAAGTAGATGTTACTGAAATAACACAAAGTTTAATTTCGGCAGTATTTACAGACAATCACCTGTTCTCTCATAATTATGATGAGTACAAACTTGAAAATAACGCGGAATATGTTGAGTTGTTAAAAACAATGCAACTAAATGGCATTGTTGAAAATGACAAAGAAGAATCTGCCAGAAGAAGATTCTCCAAAGGTCAAAGTAAACGTATGTCGCTAATTTTTGCCTTGCTGGAAAATAAACCGGTTTTGGTACTTGACGAATGGGCTGCAGATCAGGATCCTCATTTTAGAAAATACTTCTACGAACAATTATTGCCAAAACTTAAAGGCGAAGGAAAAACAATTATAGCGGTGACACACGATGATGCTTATTTTCATCTTGCAGATAGAATTGTAAAATTTGATTACGGAAATATCGTCAGAGATTTAAAAACAACTACAAAAGAAGAACTAAGTGAAAATCTTTGGGTTTAACACTTTTGTCTAAATGCCTGAGCGGATAAGGCATTTTTATAGTTTTCAAATCAATGAAGAAGATAGAGAATCTTAGTCTTAATAATTGTTTTAATAATAAAAAAATGAAACTCACACTTCCACAGCAAGATGTTTATTTTGAGCAATTGATGTATCCTGAAGATCCTATTTATAATATAGGAGCAAAAATAATCATCGAAGGATCTATAGTTTACGAAGTATTAAATAAGGCTTACATAGCCCTCATAAATCAGCATGATACTTATAGAAGTATTCTCAATCAACTGGATGAAGAGGTAAGAATTCAAACTATTGAAGAGCACGTTATGGCATTGGAATTTGTTGATTTTTCATCAAAAGAAAATGCAGATGCGGAGGCAAATGAATTCATGCAAAACACGTTTGAAATCCCTTTTCAATTAAATGAAAAAAAAGCACTGCATAAATTTATTCTTGTAAAAGTAGATGAGGAACTTCATTATTTATTCTCTGTATATCATCATATTATAACGGATGGATGGGGAACTTCATTGATGTTTCAAAGATTGGTAAAAAACTATAATGAACTCTCAAGTTTCGGGAAAGTAGAAACGGAATATCCTTTTACGTATAAGGATTTTATTGAAGACGATAGCGCGTATGCCGTCTCAGAGGATTATGAAGATGATAAGTTATATTGGAAAGAAAAATTTGAAAGTCTTCCTGAAAGATTATTTGAAAAAATTGACCAAAACAGCAAACCAAATCAAAGTAAAAGAAGAGAAATAATAATCAAGCGCGCTGTTTATAATCAATTAGAACAAGTTGGTAAAGATTTAGGAGCGACAACATTTCATGTAATTTTAGGAGCCTTGTATCTTTATTTTGGCAGAAAACATCAAAATAAAGATTTTGCAATAGGGCTTCCGGTATTAAACAGAGGCAAATCGATATTCAAAAAAACGGTGGGATTATTCATGGGCGTTTCACCATTGCGAATTCAATTTGATTTTGAGGATAATTTCGGCGATCTGGTAAAAAATATCAAGCAACAATTGCGACAAGATTATCGCCATCAGCGATTTCCATTAGGAAAGTTGATTAAAGAACTGGAATTATTTCAGGAAAAAGACAGGCTTTTTAATATCACTTTATCTTATGAAAAACAAAATTATGCGGATCATTTTGTCAATTCAGAGACAAGAGTAGTACCATTATCACATCAATCTGAACGTGTTGCTTTAGCCATTTACATTCGGGAATTTGATGAGTCGGAAGATGTTAAAATTGACTTTGATTATAATATAAATTATTTTAGTGAATCTGATAGTCTCAAAATGGTAACTCATTTTGAAAACTTACTTTCTGCTGTAATTAGTAACCCAGTCGAGTTACTTTCAAAATATCAATATATTACAGAATCAGAAAGACAGGAAATAGTAGAGAACTTCAATAAAACACAATTCAGTTATCCTTGTGAGGCTACTTTTATAACGCTTTTTAATGAGCATGTAAACAAAAATCCGCAAAGAATTGCATTAGTAGACGAGCACAGAGCGTATACTTATAGCGAGTTAGATTTACTGTCAAATAAAATAGCAGCTTATTTACAGAAAAGAAATAGAGAGAAAGATTCTGCTCCAATTGCGGTTTTAATGAATCGTTCGGCTAATCTTGTAGTTACCTTACTAGGGATATTAAAGTCAGGCAACGCTTATATTCCGTTAGATCCTTCTTTTCCAAAAGATCGCTTAGAGTATATTATTGAACATAGTGGCGTACAACAAATTATAGCAACTCAAAGTCTAAAACACAATCTGAATCTAGAGGACAGAATTATAGATATTGAAGTTATTGTAAAGGAAGAAATTAATTTAGAACAAACAGAATCGGCAAAAATATCGGCTTTAGCCACTGCCTATATTATCTATACATCGGGATCTACAGGAAACCCTAAAGGAGTCGCAATAAGTCATCAATCATTACTGAATTTTTTAATCAGTATACAGCATCAGCCTAAAATAGAAGCAGGCGATTATTTATTTTCGGTAACAACACAATCCTTCGATATTTCTATACTTGAATTTTTTGCGCCGTTAATTTCGGGAGCTAAATTATATATAGCAAGTCAGGAACTTTTATCAGATCCTTTGGCTATTGTTACAAAGTTAAAAGAGCTTGAACCGAGTATAATTCAGGCAACACCAAGTTTTTACCAAATGCTTTATAATGCAGGATGGAAAGGAAATAAAACACTCAAAATTTTATGCGGAGGCGATTTACTAAGTGAAGCATTAGCCGAAATGTTACTAGAAACCAATGCCGAATTATGGAATATGTATGGGCCAACAGAAACTACAATTTGGTCCAGCTGTAAAAAAATAACTCAGGCAAAAGAAGCTTCAAATATTGGTAAACCTATTCACAACACTCAATTGTATATTCTCGATGATTGTATGCAATTGCTGCCTGTTGGTAGTGTTGGAACTATTTATATTGGTGGCGACGGATTAGCGCAGGGATATTTTAAAAACGAAGCGTTAACCAACGAAAAATTCATTCAAAATGCATTCAATAAAAAAGAGAGAATGTATAATACAGGTGATTTAGGAAAATGGAATGAAAAGGGCGAAATAGAATTTCTGGGACGCAACGATAATCAGGTGAAAATAAGAGGATATCGCATTGAACTTGGAGAAATCGAAACGAAGTTAAACCAAATCGAAAATATTAAAGAAGCTATAGTAATTGCTCAACAAAGTGCAGGACAGGAAGCGGTGTTAATTGCCTATGTAATTGTACAAACTGGTACGTTTAATACTCTCGCGATTATCAATACATTGAGAGAAGAATTACCGGAATATATGATTCCTCATGCACTATTTTCTTTAGATGAATTTCCGTTAACACCCAATAAAAAAGTAGATAGAAAGGCTCTCTCACAAACTAAAATAGCGACAGAGAAAGTAATGCTTTCTTATGAAAAGCCGACTACAGAAATCGAAATTAAGATCTGTAACTTTTATCAGGAAGTATTAGGAATAAAGACAGAAATTGGCATTACGGATAATTTTTTTCAGCTTGGCGGTCACTCTCTAAATGCGGTGAAATTAATAAACAGTATAGATGAAAAATTGCATTACAGAATAACCTTAAAAGATATTTTTGACTATCCTACCGTACAAAAATTAGCGAAGTATCTTGAGAAAAAACAAACCGTACAATCTAGTGCTATTATACCAGTAGCTGAGCGTTTGTATTATGAAATTACCTCTTCTCAATATAACATCTGGCTTGCATCGCAATTAGAAGAAAAATCGATATCCTATAATATGTCGGCAGTATTCAAAATACGAGGTCAAATTCAAAAAAAGGTTTTAGATCAGGTGTTTTTGGAATTGCAAAAAAAGCATGAAATATTAAGGACAAATTTTGTTGAAATAGAAGGTATTCCTCATCAAAAAATTTCTTCTGAGATCGTACAGATATCAATTGATGAATTCTTATATGAAGAAAAAGAAAGGATAAAGTCGATACATGATTATGTAAACAGAGCATTTGATTTAGAAAATGAAACGCTTCTGAGAGTGGCGTTATTTCATCAGAAAAACGGAGATTCTTATTTGGTATTTTGCACGCATCATATCATTATGGATGGCTGGTCATTAGAAATTTTAGTAAATGAGTTTGTAAACAAATACAAGCAAATCGAGAACGAGGAAAGTTTACAGGATCACAAATTGATGTTTCAATTCAAGGATTATGTCGCGTGGTATCAAGAGCAGCTGAAAAACACTAATGAGGCGAATTTAAAATTCTGGAACAAATATCTGGATGGATATTCCTGGAAAAACAATATTCCTTTTGACAGGGAAGACTATGAAGAGAAACATATAGGAGCTGATCATGATTTTGTGTTTGATTCCATTAAATTTTCGGAATTAAATGAATTTGCACAACAGCAAAACATTTCACTTCACACACTTTTGGTGGGTACATTTAGTATGCTCGTGCACAAAATGTATGGAGAAGAAGATTTTTGTATCGGTACCATAAATTCCGGAAGAACCCATTCTGAATTGCACAATCAGCTTGGAATGTTTGCGAAAACTTTGCCTTTAAGGAATCGTATAAAATCAGAAAATAGTCTTAGTGAAATACTAAAAGAAACGCACCAAAATCTATTAGTGATAGATGAACACCAAGATATTCCTGAAAGCGTACAGAACAAATTACGATTAGATGTATTGTTGGTATTGCAAAATCCTTCTTTTAGCTATACAAACATTTCTGTCAATGAAAATCTACAATTGCAAATAATGCCTATGAGTGCGTCTTATAGCAGACTTCCGCTGTTAATCAACTTTGTGGTAAACGAAGGAAATGTATCTGGTACAATAAGTTATAATGCCACAAAATATGAAACAGCCACAATTGAGATAATTAAACTGAAATATGAAAAATTACTTCGGGAAATTGTAGAAAATGCAGACAAATCTTTAGAATCAATAGACATAAAATTAGCTATTGAAAAAGAGACAACAATAGATATAGGTTTCAACTTTTAACTTGAATAAATAGAAAAAAATATAACAAAAACATTATGAAATTAATAAGAACAATAACTACTATTTCTTTTTTATTTGCAATCCTCATCGGGAATTTACAAGCACAAAATGTGACTTTTGAAAAAAGTAAAGCTTTTATATCTCAATTCGAAAAAGCTGATCCGAAAAAAATTACTTGGGGATATCTTACCGTTCCTGAAACATGGGGAGCAAATGATGGTAAAACAATAAAAATTGCAGTAACCGTATTAAAAAAGAATTCGGCTTCAAAAGATTCGAACGCAATAGTTTTTATACAAGGTGGCCCGGGTGCAAGTGGTATTGATAATATATGGTTGTGGTCAAACCATCCTCTTCGCGAAAATAATGATATTGTATTGTTTGATGTTCGCGGAACAGGATATTCTCAACCAAGGTTAGATCAGGGACTAGGAAAGAAATTTTTAGAAATTCTGGCAAAGAATCAATCGGAAGAAGAAGATGAAAAGCAAAAAACAAATGCTGCAATGTCCTGCAAGCAAGATCTTATCAATAGAGGAATTAATATTGATGCTTATAATAGTGAAGCTGTTGCCAATGATCTTCATGCATTAAAGGCAGTTTTAAAATACAAAAACTGGAATGTATACGGGGTTTCATACGGAACATATATGGCGCAAGTATATGCAAATAATTTTGCGGGCGATGTAAAATCATTACTATTAGATTCGCCAGTTTATGATATTTCGACCTATTATGTAGAAAATACTTCTAATTATATGAATAGCTTACAGAAAGTATTTAAAATCTGTAAAAGCGACAAGATATATGATAAGCAATATCCTAATTTAGAAAAAATATACTATGAGGTAATTGCCGATTTAGAGAAAAATCCGCTTACAGTGGCTGTAGATAAAACATTAATACCTTCAGGTACATTTACTTATAATGCAGAAGATTTTAAAGTGGCCGTTCAACAAGCCTTATACAATAAAAAATTGGTAGAAGTTATTCCGTTGTTAATTTATCAGTTTCACGAAAGAAAAGGAGAATCTTTAGGAAACTTGGTCAGTGCTTTCTCTGCTTTACTGTCGATGGATTACGGCGTTTATTATTGTGTGAGTTGTAATGAGACACTTCCAAACAATGATTTTTCAAAATATGAACAAAATGCAGCACAATTCAAGGGATTAAATGGAGGAATTTCATTCTACAAATCTGATTTTAAAGTATGTGATGCATGGAATAGTAATCGTACAGTAACAAAAAAAGATTCTAACCTTTCTAATCTTTCAGCTGCTACATATCCCGTGTTGGTTTTTTCAGGTGAATTTGACCCAATTACGCCATTAGATAACGGAAAAAAAGTGGCGCAAAGATTCGGTAAAGCCAATTATATTGAAGCTAAAACATATGGTCACGTTCCTAGTTTTACAAAAATTGGATATCAGGTTGTAGAAAATTTCATCAATAATCCGAAACAGAAATTAGATCTTGATATATTTAATAAAGCCGATAAAGTTAAGCTTGTTACCGGAATTACGATTAACAAAGGAGTTTCTAAAACCGGTAAAAGTATTGGCGATCAAGATCCTATTTTTCTGTTTCCTTTAGTAACTGCCTTATTATTAATGCTGGGATTTGTTTTTGCATACCTTATAAAGTTAATAAAAAAGAGATATACCACGATTCAGGATAAAATTGTAAGGATTGGTGTAACGATTACTTCTATTATTGGATTAGTGCTTTTTGGGTGTTTGGTTATGGCAATTATAAAAGTCTCAGAGCAAAATTATTTCATTTTAGCATTTGGCTTGCCGGAAACCTTCAACTATATATTTCTGTTGGTGCTGGTATTTTTTGTGTGCCTGATTTTGACCTTGGTGTATTACATCTTAACCATAAAAAAAACCGATGCCAGAAGTGTCGTTTTCTCCGTGATTTTTTCAAACATATTGTTAGCAACTTATCTGTTTTATTGGGGAATAATATAAAATATATGAGCAGGACTAATAGCCTGTTTTGTATCAATTAGAAGAATATATATTTAAACAAAAAAAACTTTTTTATGATAAAAAATACAACTACAGAATATACAATCCTTTCTGAAAAATTTTTAGAATTTGAAGGCAATAAAGATATCCCTGCAAGAATAAATACTAATCATGACTCCGTTCCTGATGTCTTTAAAAGTTATAAATATCCTGTAAGCGGATGGCCGGTGCTTATCAATAAACAAATGACGGAAGAGCTAAAAGAACTTTCTATAAAAATTCCTGGTTTATTAAAACAAATACCCACTTTGTATTTTAAAGACGATATTAAAAAACTAGCGGAGTTTTATTTCGAAGGAGACGAAATGATGACAGAATTTGCAATGTTATGTCATAAAAAAGATCTTGAAATAGGCTGTAGATTAGATCTGACTTTTACCGAGGATGGATTTAAAGTTTTAGAAGCCAATATAGGATCTTCGATAGGAGGGTGGCAAATACAAAGTTTTGAATCCCTGATAAGGAATAATCATCCCCAATTGGTAAATAAAGATAAAATTCTGGATTATAAAGGAAGGAATACATTACAGATCTATATGGAATTCCTTATCGAACAAATAATTAAGCAGCTTGGAAAACAGAGTACCATTAACATATTTATGGAAATGGGAGATATCGAAGATGAATCTGAAAAACAGGAAAGCCTTAATTTTTTTGATAGCCTGTTTAAGGAAGAACTTGCCAATTTTGGGTTAAAAGGCGGAGCATATACAGGAGATATAAACTCATTGGTTCTCACAGATGGAAATTTATATTTAGAGGATAAAGTGATTCACAGTTTGATAGTTTTAGCAATGGGTATGAATGTTACGCCTGCCGTATTTAGAGCTTTTATGATGGACAGAATTTATCTTCCGGATCATCTTGGACTCAGAATGCTTGGTGATAAAAGAAACTTATCTATTTTATTGGAATTGGCTCAGAACGGAAAATTTTCACCGGACGAAAATGCATTAATACTAAAAAATATCCCGTGGACTTCGTTTATCGAAAATAAAAAAGTCATTTTCAAAGACTCAGAATATATTCTTCAGGAGTTATTAAAAACGGATAAAGATAAATTTGTGATAAAGGTTGCAAGAGGATTTCAAGGAAAAGATGTTTTTATAGGTAAATTTTCAACTGATAAAGAATGGGAAGAAGCACTGGAATTGGCAATGAAAAACAGTGCGTTTATTGCACAGGAATTTAGCGATTCATTAGATTTTTTGGCACCTAGTGCTAAAAATGAATGGACATTGCATAAACTTATCTGGGGGTCATTTGGTTTTGGTGATAGTTATGGAGGTGTTTGGGTAAGAATGTCAGAAGTGAAAACGGATGTTGGTGTGATTAATTCCGCGACTGGAGCCGTTGAAGCAATAGTGTTTGAGATTGCTAACTAATGTTATAGACAAAATACGGATACAAAAATGACTCAAATTTTATACTCTTATATCTGTGAAAGGAATCATAATTATCTTTTAACGAATTATCTGGATGGGTTTTCAGATGATTTTCAAAAAAAGATATTGGCTTACAGGCGTTGGCAAGACAGTCAGTTATCCTTATTAGGAAGATTGCTTTTGCGCCATGGTCTTCATCAAACGAGTAAGAATTTCGTAGAAGAAGATCTTAGCTATACGCTTTACAGTAAACCGTTTTTAAATAATACGACTACTAAATTTAATATATCACACTCAGGCGAAATTGTAGTTTGTGTTCTATCCGATAGAAATGATGTTGGAATAGATATTGAAATAATCCAAGATATAAATATCGAAGGATTTGAATCACAAATGACCAACAGAGAATGGGACAATCTCTCACTAAATGAAGATTCCAAAATTGCTTTTTTTGATTACTGGACACAAAAAGAAGCAGTTATCAAAGCAAATGGAAAAGGACTTTCAATTCCTTTAAAATCTTTTGAAGTAACGAATAATTATGCTAAAATAGAGAATGATGATTTTTTTGTTAAAGAAATTTTTCTCGATGAAAAATACAAGTGTCATTTGGCTTTTAAAGATAAGATAGATGTGATGATTGTTGGTCCTGACAGAATTATGATTCATGAATTATAATTGTTTTTCGAACGAGTATGGATATTTTGAAAGGCATGCCAAAAAAGAAAAAGCCTTTAAACAGTGATGTTTAAAGTTTTTGCAAAAATTGAAAAGTGTCCTAAAAGCAAAAAAACCTGCAAATCCTTGGATTTGCAGGTTTTACCACGTTTTTTATGGGTTTTTGAAAAGATTGAAAAACTTTCGTTTTCGCTTCTTTTACCCTTTTTGTGGGGAGAGCAGGATTCGAACTTTTAGCTTGAAACCACTGTATATCTCACTTTTATCTATGTCTTGAACCTCTGTGCACCGATTCTGCACCAAATTCAAATTATTACTATTTCAATATTAAATCATGCACAAAATTTAAATACTAACTAATTAACAGACAACAGTATTATTCTTTTTTTGTATCACAAATATATTAAAAATACAGAATATTTCGCAATATGAAATTAAAGTTCTGTGAAAGTCGCAAAAAAAATATCAACTCCACTGGAACCAGTCACCAAAAATTCGTACCATAAAAATGCAGTTATTTGTGTACCAATTGCTTATTAAAAACTCATTTGTAGTTTTTAGAGCTAAATTGCCAGCGTTTTAATGTATGTTGTAATGATTGGTGTTATAATGAAACAGGGGATTAAAAATGCCGTTTTGACTTTAAGCTTCTACATCCTGACCCCAGCGGAAGATTTGCTGGATAATCATATAAATTATCATTTCCTGAACTTTAAAATTTATAGACATTTTATTTTTTTTGTTGTAAGAATTTTATTAAATTTAAAACTTTTAGAAGTTATATTTTTATTCTGATAACGACTTCAATTTATAATAAGATAAGTTATGAATACAGATAAATGTTTAGAACTGGACGGGTCTACAAAATGTATTTCATCTACCAAGGATATTCGAAGCGAAATCAAATGCAATCACAGCACAGAGATTTTAGTTATCGGTACAAGCGCTGCAGGTATCAGCGCTGCCTACTGGTTAAGAAAATCCGGCAGGAAGGTGATACTGGCAGGCACGGCAATGCCTCACCAGAGCGGGTCCGGGAGGATTACAGCCAATATAGCAAACCCCATAACGTGTAGTTATTATGACATGTCAGACAGGATAGGGGTGAAAAAAGCGGCCAAAGTTCTCAAGAGTTACAAAAATGCATTAGAATGGACTGCCTCTGTAATAAGGCAGGAAGCAATACAATGCGGATATAAGGAAGTGAAGAGTTATTTATTTCCTTGTGCGGATGAAGATGACAGCAGGATGGACAAAGAATATGCCACTGCCCGGTCCCTGCGGCTGCCGGTAAAGATGCTTCATTCTATACCGTCTTGCAAGACGGCGGAAAACAAAAAATGTCTGCAGCTTTCCAGACAGTCCCAATTTGATGCTGCCTCATTTCTTAATGGGCTTCTTAAGGCATTTATAGAGCAGGGCGGGGTATTTTTTGACCACTCAAATGTTGAAAAAATCTCTGACCAAGGGGCAGATATTAACGGTTATTTCATACAATCGGACCATATTGTACTTGCTTGCGATATGCTGATCAACAAGCTGCCTCAGTTCTCGGCCAGACTCAATATGCAGAAAACGTACCGCATCGGAGTAAAAATTCCAAAGGGTACAATATCCTTTGGATTCTGGAGTGAAACCCGGCCTTTATATTCCCAGCTGGTTTCCGGACCCAATCATAATGCTGTAGTGGAAGCACTGGATTCCCAGTACGATCTTTTAACTGCAGAAGCTTTATATGATACATCAGCAAGATATGCGCCTGAAACAGAAAAAAGGGAGCAGAGAATGGAAAAGCTTGCTTTATGGACTAAAATGCATTTTCCTTCTTTCACCGCTGCTGACTGTAAATGGTCGGGAGAAATAATGCGGCCTTGCGATCTGCTGCCTTTGATAGGCAGAAGTTCAGCCGGCGGGAATATTTTTATTGTGAAAGGGTCTGCAGTAAACGAAATTTCGGACGGGGCATTAGGTGCCCTTATTATTAAGGATCTTATTAATGGAAAAAGAAACAGCTGTGAAAAATTATATGATCCGTCGCGGACTCCGCTGAGGAAAGCCGAAGAGGATACTAGTGAAATTCGCAGGGCTTCACTGGATAAGGCCCGAAAATGGCTTGCCTGGGATATTTCAACAGCTTCGGACCTGCCAGATGAAGAGGGCAGGATTATTACTGCGGGAGATGATAAAATTGCGGCCTACCGGGATAAAAGCGGAAAACTGCACCTCTATGAGGGAACCTGTCCCCACAGCGGTATGGACCTGGAATGGACTTGCAACAAAAAGTCGGACAAATTTTCTAAGACCTATGCTACACTTTCTATTTTATAAAATTCTAGTTCCATTTCTTTAGGTGTTTTATATCCCAAAGAAGAATGCAGACGTTTTCTATTATACCATACTTCTATATATTCAAAGACTGCTAATTTAGCTTCTTCAATGGTTGTGAATTTATGCTGATAGATAAGTTCTGCTTTAAGGGTCTTGAAAAAACTTTCAGCTACAGCATTATCCCAACAATTAGCTTTTCTACTCATACTTTGAGTGATTAAAGTATTTTTATTAATCAATTTTCTGAATTCTATCGAAGCATATTGTATTCCTCTATCTGAATGAAAAAGTAAAGATTCTGTTATTTCTCTTTTTGATACTGCCATTTTCCAAGCTGGAATAATCGTTTGATCGGTATACATTCGTGTGCTTAATGACCATCCTATAACCTGCCTGTCATATAAATCAATAATAGTAGTAAGATATAACCAGCCGGCAGCTGTTCTTATATAGGTTATATCAGACACCCAAACCTCATTAAGTGATTTTGGTGTAAAATTTCTATTGAGATGATTACTGCACACTGGATATCGATGATTAGAATCTGTGGTTACTTTAAAGCGTCTTTTAAGTTTACTTCTCCAGCCATTAAGAAGCATCAATTTAGCAACTTTCCTTTTGGATATTTTATATCCTTTTCTTTTTAGCTGTTCCGCTATTCTGGGACTTCCGTAAGTTTGACTGCTTAGATCAAAAACTTCTTTTATTAAATCTGTAAATAGACTATTTTCTATAAATCTATTAGAAGGACCGCCACTGAACCATCTATAATAACTACTTCGGCTTACTTTTAAAACGCTGCACATCTTTTCAATAGGATATAAATGTTTATAGCTGACTATAAATTGGTAGATTTCCCATCGCTCTTGGAAAAGATGTGAACGGCCTTTTTTAATATCTCAAGCTCTAATTCTTTTTCTTTAAGGGCTTTTCGTAATTGTTTTACTTCTAAAGAATCTATCTCTGTCTTTTTAGAAATAATTGGTTGTAGATTAGTAAATGTTTTTTGAGAAGACCTCCATTTATAAATACGCTCTACCTGGACGCCTAGTTCATCTGCTAATTCTTTGATGTTTTCTCGCTCGTAACTTAATCGTACTGCTGATGATTTAAACTCAGCACTGTAAACTCGTTTTTTCATAATTCTAAGATATTTATTTTTATTTAAACAGTCTTAAAATTTATGTCCCAGTAAATGTAGCAACTCCATTTTGCATTTGTACTTCTAATAGAAACATCAATGCAATCTTTTCTGTCTTTAACCTTGATAATTGCAACCAGCATTATTATATTTTCTATTATAGTGAGAATATTGGTCATGATAAACAATCTTCATCGGTGGAGATTTATACTGAAAAAATTAGAAAATAAGCGAAATAACTAACAATATCATGTCCTTCAAAATTCCTGTTGGAATTTATTTTTAATAAAAACCTCTCCTGGTTCTTTTTGACAAAATTCTAATAAATTTGAATATAATAAATCATAAAATATTTATATATCAATAAGTTCACCTTAATAAAAAAATAAATGAAAAATAAATTGCTGATTTTATTTAGTCTCTTGGCCTTGAATATTTTTGGGCAGGACAAAAACCACGACAGTATAACTGCAAACAAGAATATCAAATTTAAATACGAAGCATTGATTATCCCCGTCGCTTTAATCAGCTATGGAGTTATTGGGCTGGAAAGCCACACCCTTAAAGATATCAATACCGATACCAAAGCAGAACTCAATGAGCACATTGACGAGAAGTTCACTATTGATGATTTTTCGCAGTACAGTACTTTTCTATCTGTATATGCACTTAATGCAGCTGGGGTAAAAGGGAAAAATAATTTTAGGGACCGCACAGTTATTTTAACTACTGCCTATCTGATTATGGGCACAACAGTCAATATAATAAAACACACAGGAAACGAGATGCGCCCAGACAGGACTTCAAACAACTCATTTCCTTCCGGACATACGGCAACGGCTTTCATGGGTGCTGAGTTTTTGTACCAGGAATATAAAGATGTATCTGTCTGGTGTGGGATCTCTGGTTATTTGGTTGCAGCTGGAACCGGATTTTTTAGAATGTACAATGACAGACATTGGTTTAGTGATGTTGCCGCCGGAGCTGGTATTGGAATTTTAAGTACTAAAATAGCATATTGGATTCATCCTCTTATTATGAAATCAGTATTCAGAAAAAAAGAAAACCTAAACGGAGTAATTATGCCCACTTACAATGGAAAGCAATATGGTTTAGCAATGGCAATGACATTTTAGCGGCAAAAACAATACATATAAACTGCTGAACAGAAGTTGTAAGTTTCTCAGCAGATTACAGTAGTTAAAAACTTATAATTAGATAGAGCATTTTTATTCAAATCAGGCAAGAATGGTTCTTAAAAAGTTTCGTAACGACTATAAAAAAATAAACGTGCATAAATTGAATGATTTATGCACGTTTATTTTTTATTTTCAGAACTATTTATATTTAATATTTATGCTAATAATATCCGAAGTCATATTGGCAGTTCTGGTATAATGACCATAACGTATCTCGAAGGTATTCCAGTGTTTAAGACCAAAAAATCCATTAAGGGGAGTAAATTTCATTCCCATTCCAAAGAAACTGGTGTCAAACTTAGACAAATCATAGTTGCTGGTGTAGTAATGTTTCGAACTTAAGATTTTAAATATTTGTTTCACAGAGTTTTAATTTGGTTCCTGAAAATGATGCACCGATTCTGCACCCATATTTATAATAATGCTATTTAAATTTTTCCAGCTATCTAAACCCTTCTTTAATATACTCGAACCCTGACTAATTAGGTTTTGATTTTACTAGATTTTTGATTGTTCGAAATATATTGTGCCATGATTCTACCACAAAGATTAAAAGGGAAAAATTTATAAAAATAGCCTTAGCTTTTTGTGGCACTTTGGAGGCAAGTCCAAAGTTTATATCCATGATTAAGACAATAGCTTTTTGCACCTTTTTCCTTTTAACAGCATTGGCAGCCGATGCCCAGAACAGCAGACTGATGGCAAGTAGCTGCGAGGCAAAAAAGGAAGAGGCTGGAAGATGCACCGGAAGCGCCTACTGCAGCGCGTGCTCCAACTGCAGCAGATCCGCGCACTGTTCCGGCGGGGGAAGCTGCGTGGTAATCCCTTCCTATTTGGCGCCTGTGAGATATTTGGAATGGGCATTTATTTAAAAGAAACTGATTTTAGAAAAGCTTCAGGAACCTGTGGCTAATAAGTTTTGTGATGCTTGAGCAGGGATAAACAAAGATCAGTGGCAGGTATAGTTTTCATTAAAGACAATTAATAAATTTGTATTTTCTTTTTTAATAAAATAGCTATATTTGAGATTCATAACTAATTAAAAATTAAAAGTTAGGGACTTAAGACGGGTTTGAGAAGAATTGTAACATCATAAAAAAACCTAACCAGCGACGGCGAGATAGTTTTGGTAAAAATTGAATCTTAAAAGTTTAGTACTGAAGTGTGTGCCTATTAAAAAAAAAAATTAGGATGGAGTTGCTACATTTACTGGGACATAAATTTTAAGACTGTTTAAATAAAAATAAATATCTTAGAATTATGAAAAAACGAGTTTACAGTGCTGAGTTTAAATCATCAGCAGTACGATTAAGTTACGAGCGAGAAAACATCAAAGAATTAGCAGATGAACTAGGCGTCCAGGTAGAGCGTATTTATAAATGGAGGTCTTCTCAAAAAACATTTACTAATCTACAACCAATTATTTCTAAAAAGACAGAGATAGATTCTTTAGAAGTAAAACAATTACGAAAAGCCCTTAAAGAAAAAGAATTAGAGCTTGAGATATTAAAAAAGGCCGTTCACATCTTTTCCAAGAGCGATGGGAAATCTACCAATTTATAGTCAGCTATAAACATTTATATCCTATTGAAAAGATGTGCAGCGTTTTAAAAGTAAGCCGAAGTAGTTATTATAGATGGTTCAGTGGCGGTCCTTCTAATAGATTTATAGAAAATAGTCTATTTACAGATTTAATAAAAGAAGTTTTTGATCTAAGCAGTCAAACTTACGGAAGTCCCAGAATAGCGGAACAGCTAAAAAGAAAAGGATATAAAATATCCAAAAGGAAAGTTGCTAAATTGATGCTTCTTAATGGCTGGAGAAGTAAACTTAAAAGACGCTTTAAAGTAACCACAGATTCTAATCATCGATATCCAGTGTGCAGTAATCATCTCAATAGAAATTTTACACCAAAATCACTTAATGAGGTTTGGGTGTCTGATATAACCTATATAAGAACAGCTGCCGGCTGGTTATATCTTACTACTATTATTGATTTATATGACAGGCAGGTTATAGGATGGTCATTAAGCACACGAATGTATACCGATCAAACGATTATTCCAGCTTGGAAAATGGCAGTATCAAAAAGAGAAATAACAGAATCTTTACTTTTTCATTCAGATAGAGGAATACAATATGCTTCGATAGAATTCAGAAAATTGATTAATAAAAATACTTTAATCACTCAAAGTATGAGTAGAAAAGCTAATTGTTGGGATAATGCTGTAGCTGAAAGTTTTTTCAAGACCCTTAAAGCAGAACTTATCTATCAGCATAAATTCACAACCATTGAAGAAGCTAAATTAGCAGTCTTTGAATATATAGAAGTATGGTATAATAGAAAACGTCTGCATTCTTCTTTGGGATATAAAACACCTAAAGAAATGGAACTAGAATTTTATAAAATAGAAAGTGTAGCATAGGTCTTAGAAAATTTGTCCGACTTTTTGTTGCAAGTCCAATCATCGGATTTACTGGCTTTAAGACATTTTTTAAGGCTTTTTGAAAAGATTGAAAACTTACATTTTTTCGACTTTTCGGCCTTTCCGTGGGGAGAGCAGGATTCGAACCATAAGATGTGAACCCGCTTATTTCCTGCGTTTTTTATTTTTTAAAACCTATTGTGCCACGATGTTGCCACGAAAATAAAAGCGTCAATTTTTTGAATTTAGTAACGGTTTAAATAATTGATTGTCATTTATTTAAATTTTTGTTTTGTTGAATTTATAGTTCATTTTGATCACCGAACCAAAGTTATTCTTTTTTTGATAAAAATAACTGCTTTTTTGATAATTATTAGTTTTTTTTAGTTCAAGTAGTTCTAGGATTTTGAAGTTAGTCTTTGTCTACTCCATCTACTTATATTTTTAGTTTTTAATACTTTTTAGATTAACTGCCTCAGCTTTCTGTGCTAAAAAAGGTATCCCTTCCATATCTAGTGTGCCACGATTTTACCACGAAATTTTAATAATCATTTTTTTAAATAGATTATAAAATTTAACTTATTTAAAATGATTCTTATAATTTATTTTTTGTAATTCAAAATTAAACAATTTTATAACTAATCTTTTTTTTAGTAATATTCTATCTCAAAATAATTGAGGATTGATTTGTAATTATCCTGTGCGATAAGAAAGGTCTTGCGAATATTACTAAATCAGTTCCATTTTATAATTTGAAACAATAGTTTAAATTTTGAAATGAAAATTATCAATAACTTAGTTTAAAGTAAAAGCTAATAAATGATTTCTATCCCTAAAGAATTATATCATCTAAAGTTTATCGAATATCTTGAGTCTCTGGAGGTATTATATTTCATTGATAATCATTTTAAATTGATTTGTGATGAGTATTGTAGAAGTAAACAAAATGCAGATATATGTGATAGAAAAATTGAAAAATTTTTCTATCACATATTAAAAGAAGAAAATTTATCAAAGGAGCTAGAAGAAGAAATTGTCATTTATATTTTAAAAAAATCTTAGTTTTATTTTTTTGTCCGAAATCAAAATAGGCTTAGATTTAGTATGTCTAGTTGCACTTTTAGTATAATTCCATTATTAATTTTCGATAGTAGTTCTTTTTTATCAATTAGTTGGTATATCTTTAGCTTTGGATTTTTTGCTTTTTCAAAAATAGGTTGAATTGTCTTTTTTGTGAATTAATTTGATCAATATTTATTAGGTTAGTCTTAAAATTGCCCAGAGAAAACGATTGTTTTTTATTTGTAAAAGCGATCTCATAAAACCTTAAAACATTTTCTAATAAAACAAATTATTTAAAATGTAATTGCCTTTTCGAAAACATTTTTTAAGTAAAGGTGATATCGCTATACATCATCTCCATATAATTTACAATACTCATTTAAAAATCCTTATTTATTAGATTTTCTAAATTTTGGAAATGTCTATTTTGAAAAGGATTTAGAGCAGGCAATATTGTATGGGTTAGAAAAATTCATTCTTGGGCAAGGGAAGGGATTTACATTTGTGGAACGCCAAAAAAGAATGATTATAGATGGTGAAGATTTTAATTTAGATTTACTATTTTATCATCGTAAATTAAAAAGACTAGTAGCAATTGAATTAAAATTATGGAAATTCCAAGCTAAACATAAAAGACAAATGGAATTGTGTTTGTGATGGTTGGACAAGTAGGAAAAGAAAGAAGGTAAAAAAACACCAATTGGATTAATACTCTGCGCAGAAAGCAGTCGTAACTAGTGAATTACTTGAAATGCACAAAGATGGGATAATAGTTGCTGAATACTGGACCGATTTACCGCCTAAAGAGCAGTTTGAAGAAAAATAGAAAAAAAAATACCTTTCGGAATACATTTTAAATCCAATTATGAATTACTGGGGATACGATTGAAATTAAAGGACAATAAATTTTTAAATGACCTTTAAAATTAAAAAAGACTACTGCTAAATTTTTGCACAAAATTGCCCTTTTAGATGGCAGTTGCACATTCGAACCTAAATTCTCTAATGCTTACTTTTGCTGAATTTCTGCTTTTCTATAATAGCATATACCGTGAATCTGCCACAAAACTTTAATTGGTAAAATATCTATAAAAATCGCCTTAATTTTTTTGTGCAAAAAAGTTATCCACTCCCTTTTCTGCCATTTCGAATGGAAATATTTGTTGCGACTCATTAGCTAAGAGTTTGTTAAAATGCGTCTTTAATATTATTGTGTAAACAAAATTGTTTATTTTTGTATTATGAAAACGACTATAGATATCATTAAGGGAATTCATCCGGGCTTTGTACTGGAGCGGGAGCTGAAAAAACGCATGCTTGCTAAGGGACAGTTTGCCATCGAGCTTGGGGAATTCCCCCAGACCTTAACGGCTATAACCAAAGGAAAGCGAAGAATGAACATCCCTCTTGCCATGAAAATTGAGAAGTCACTCTGCATGGAGGAAGGGTTTTTTATGACCCTTCAGGTTTATTATGATATTGAAGAGCAGAAAAAAAAATTAAGCAGAAATAAAATAAATTTAAAGCCTGATCTTGATAAAATCAGAAAGATTATTTTCTGGGATACTGACATTAAGAAAATCGACTGGCAGAAACAAAAAAAAGCAGTTATAAAAAGGATTTTTGAAAGAGGTAATGAGAGTGAGAAGCAGGAAATCATCCGATTTTATCGCAGCGATGTTATAAACAAAGTAAAAACATCTAAATAATGCCATTACATTTTAATACCGTTACCCCGCTACTTAGAACGATCCTTGAGGATTTGATGCAGGCCGAGGAATTTGATTCTTTCAGACTGGTGGGAGGCACAGCACTGAGTTTGTATTATGGGCACAGGATGTCTGCGGATATTGACCTATTTAGTGATGCAGATTACGGAAGCCTTGATTTTAAGGCTATTGATGATTATCTGCGGGCTCATTATTTTTATGTGGACAGTATGGATATACGGCCTGTTGGTATGGGGAAGTCTTATTATGTGGGACGTAGTGCTGAGGAAAGTGTAAAGCTTGATTTGTATTATACCGATGAGTTTATTGATACTGTGCAAGAGTATGGAAGCATAAGGCTTGCCAGCAGATCAGAGATTGCGGCAATGAAACTCGACGTTGTTCAGAGAGGGGGAAGGAAGAAAGATTTCTGGGATATTGATATGCTCAGGAAAGATTTCAGCATAACTCAAATGTTTGCCCTGCACGAGCAAAGATATCCCTACACGCATGACCGCAAGCTTCTAATTGATCAGTTTACTGATTTTTCGGATGCTGATGAAGATTTCGAACCGCTATGTCTCAGAGGCAGACACTGGGAACTTATCAAACTCGATATGATCGAGCTGATTGCTGAGTTATAGCATTGGATTTAGAACGTATTTTCTAACTTGACTGAGTTATCAATGCAGTTATTATTGTCATTTAATGTAAAGCTGATTTTAGGTTACTTACTACCAGTCATATAATGATTGCATTGGAGAGATTTATCAGAATATTTATTCAAGTAACTTGTAATACTATATCGGTAAGCTGATTGTATATTCCCAAATGCTAGATAAAAAATATATGAACTTTGAACAGTTAACATCAATACAAAAGCAATCTTATTTTTCAAAAGTACAGAGTATCCTTCTAAAAAACTGTTTGTAAAATCTAATTTTTCTTTTCCGGAACTTGCTCAAGAATCTGAATTTAGCTTCATACTATTTCTTATTTAATTAATTTTTCAGAGGGCATTTTAACTTACTGTATATTAAGTTGTTACAATGTAAAGGTGCTAAATAAGTACCCAGTATTGTACTTTTTAATTAGAAAATCTGATTGACTCGAATGCAATGAACTATATAGGAGTTTCTATAAACTCAAATAACATCGGTTCTCTAGGATATTTAATATCTCTATATAAAAAAAGATGCTCATCTCTGAGCATCTTTAATATATAATATTTTTAAGACTACTTCATGTAATTTATTGTTTCTTGACTACCTAAATTAAGAAACTTACAGTCTTTAAAATATTAGAATTATCCTTTTTAATTGAAATGTAAAAATAAAAGTAATTGAAAGAAAAAATGGGTTCTTGAGGTTATAAAAATACCATAATAAGATTTTTAAAATCAAAACAGCTACTTCGCTCAAGCATTTTAAAGGAGGATCATTTTCAACATAAATTATTTTTTTGCTGACTCTACAGAGACTTTTCTAAATTCTTTGAATAGCTTTTCAAGTTCTAAACTTGATTTACGGGCTCTTGGTCCAGCAGCTTTAACACTTTTTTGAGTAAGAGTTTCAGATTCTGTTTTAAATGTTTCAATTTCAGCGTTGATTTTTACTAATAAATCTTTCATGATATTTTATATATTAAATTATAAAGCAAAACTAACAGTTTAGTTTGCCAAATAAAACTACTTTTTGTTTAAATTATTGCAATATATCGAGGCCAACTAAAAACTTAATCTCAATACCACAAAAGACTAAGGTTTCCCTTTAATGTTAAAACTAATTCTCTGTAAACAATTTATAAGGGGATACATTTGATGATCTATTTTTTTAAATGTTTCATAAAGCTCTCACAAAGGCACTCCCTTTCTATGGTGCGCCCCTAGACTATGTCAGATATGAAGAGGGCGGGTTGCTTGTAAATAAGATCAGACAAAAACCTTATTCTATTGTTCTGTTTGACGAAATTGAACAGGCATATACTTCTGTATATGATGTATTCCTGCAAATAATGGACCAGGGAAAGTTGCATGACCGATTAGGGAAAGAGCGTGATTTCTCGAAGGCATTCATTCTTTCCACTATATGCCGGAATACTTTCAATTACCATTATATTTTTTTAGTCCAGGTGCCAAAGGAAGCTCAGATATATGGTTAGAAATATCAATATTATTGATTTTTACATCTGATTTAGTTACAAAAACTACTGGATTTCGTGCTTCTAAATCAACTAAAAACGGAACACCAATTTCTATTTTTAAACTGCAAAAATCGCCAGTTCTATAATGAATTAAAGGAAGAAACGGAATTACCGCCACCGGTAACGACTAATTCGTCTCTTTCACCATATAGAAGTTTATAAACTAGGTGTTACGGTAAAAAGAAATATCAGTTTTATAAACTTGGTTTTATTCATTGTTGCCAGTTGTTCGTTTGTTTATCACTACTGTTTTGATTGCTTTGAGGTTTGCAAGCAATCAAAACAGAAAAACTAAATTTAGTATTAATTTTCAATTGAATTACTGCCGTTGAATTTTATATTTGAGACTTTTAAACTTTCGACTTATTTTGAGATAAATCAGCAAAAAAAGTTTAATTAAAATTGATATGGGAATTTAGAGTTTTTATACTTTTTTAATTTTTGAAAGGGAACTAAAAAAGGCTTCGCACAAGCTTTCATTGCGTGTGGGAAACTGGGGGTGAATTCTATGCCTTTTTCGGTGTAAACCCAATTTCCAGAACTCCACCACCAATCTAAATTTGTCATATCACAAGACCATTCAGGAGTTGGTTTTTTAAAATGCTGTTCGCTATTTATAATTGCATATAGTTTAGGCGCAAAATAGGTCTGCTTGTACTTGACAAAATGGTCAAAATTGCTTTCTTTTTCAGTTGTAACACTTTTGTCAAAAGCAATTATATTGTCTATACCATAATTTTTTCCAGTATTCAAATCAATTAAATAGCCTTCCGTTCCATGGTCAGGATAAGGTCCTCCGCAATGCCATTCGGAAGATATTTTAAAACCAAGTAAATTGTTGCTTAAAAAGGTTATAGATGTGTCATATTCTATGTATCCTGGTAAAGTATTGTGCAGATTAAAAGAACAATTAAACTGATCTAAGATGTTTTCAATTTGCATTTTTTCTAAAAGGGGATTGACTACGTTTTTGCTTTTCTCTGAAAAATTATCTCCTAATCTAAAAAAGCGAACATTACAGTGTTTTTCGGTGTACCAAACAATTTTTTTGTTTTTGTAAACTGTCGTTTTTTGTTTTTTGAATTCAAATAATTTGAATCTTATCAAATTTAATTTTTCATCCAAATAATTTTCTGACAAAGTCGATTTGTAATTAGAAAAATCAATAGGTGAGAGTTTTACGGCAAATGTCTTTCCTTGAGTATTACTCCATGTTCCTTTAAAAGTAGCTTTTCCTATTTTTTTTAAAACGAATTTCTCCATTTGTGAATCTCCACTTTTAAGGATAAAAGTAAAATCATCATTTTCTCTTGTTCCTTCTAAAGGAATGTCTTTTAATGAACTTTGATAGAAATAGGTAGCTTCAGGTTCCGAGCTATCGAATGTTGTTATTTTCATATAGATTTTATTTTTTGCCAAAGTTCCTTCCAAATAAAATTCTTTTTTTTGACAAAACCCGATTATAGTATAGAGGGCGAAAAATAATAAAAGTGCTTTTTTCATATGTAGATAATATTTTTTTTGTTGGATATATAATTCGCATATCATCATTAGTCGTTGCGACCAATTTAGAGTTATGCTCATTTCATAGATAATGTAACCAAGAGTTAGATTTGCATTTTGTTGTTTGTCAGGAGGCCTAACAGGTTTTAAAAACCTGTTAGGCTAATTTACTTTGTCCGATAGTTTACATACATTTGAAGCTGATCGATATCTTGGAGTGTAAGTTTGTGTGTCTTGATTTCTATTCTATTCTCAAGGATCATACATGGTTTTCAACGAATCTCGGTTCGGGAATTATATCTCAATCTAAACTAATCACACCAAGTAATCACAAAAAAGAAAATCAATAGCAATACAATATCAATAATAAATTTTCCATTTTACATAAATAATTGTATTTATACAAAAAGAAATTATCCATAAAACAACCTCTTTTTGTTATATAAAGCTTTGGCTTTTAAAGCTATATTTTATCTAAAATCTCTGTACGTAGCAATTAGAGATACAAATACTATAGATACAAATATTACCAAGGTAATCAACATTATAATAACAATAGATTTATAATGTGATTTTAGATATTCAAAGGAATTGGTTAATGCTTGTGAATCATTATTTCTAAAAGCTCTTTTAGCATTTACTGCAAATTTATTTAAATAATACACAGGAAAAAAATTAAGTGCTGTTACACAAATTTGTATAAAGGCTTCTATTGCTTCCAAAAAACTTGGTGTTGAACTCATTTCAGAATCAGTGATCTCTCTCGAGGAAAAGATATCTGCTTGAGAAGCAGTAGATAAAAGTATAAGACTAACCGCGACATAGCCTGCAATCGATAAAAGATAAGCCCACTTTGCGGTTTCTTTCAAAATTGTTGTTGCAGTTTGGTTTAATTCAAACTCAAATTCATGTACATAAGTTTCTTCCATGTTTAATTATTTTATTTAATATCCTTTTTATTTTAAAAACAAATAACTAAAAAACAAATACAATTTTAAGTAAAAAAAAGACAAAAAAATATTGAATTAAAGCTATTGTAAGATCTGCCTAAATCATACTAACGTGCAGAATATGAAAACTAAAAGGGCATAAAATAGATTCTCTAAAGTTTTGTTTTTAATTGGTGAAGATATTAATAATTTTTGGTGTCTAATTTTTTCATTTCTCAAGTAAGATCATATACATAATTAAAAATTAGTGTCTAACAGCTACATGGCTTTCAAAAATACATTAGGCAAAGAGGACGATAAATAGCCCAAAAGATCAAGTGCTTATGTAATAATCGCTGGCTATGTCTTGCGATTTTTCCTCCATAGAAACACCACTCCAAATAATCACGGGGAAGCAGGCTGTTGATGTATTTACGTATGAAAACGAAGAGAGATTTTTTCTTCAACTGCATTGCTTGTCATTGGGGATTAATATCCTCCGCCGTCATAAACCACACCACTGCTCTTCGAATAGTTCGTGAAATTTCTCGAAACAATCTCCATTTGTATGCCGCAATGGTCGTGTCAATCTCTCTCTGAAATACAGCGTGCATGTTAGTTTCAGAGTAAGCATTAGCAAGGGCTTACTTGGTTTGCGATCGTTGTTGTAGTTCAGGTCTTTTTCATAAAGGGGTAAAAATGCATGTTGTCATTCTCTTTTAAAGATGTATATAAATGCTAGACAGGTATCATTTCGTTGCAATTTTCGTAAAGTGGAATAATTTCAAAATACCTTATTTCCTTTTCTATATTATAATTTCAATATGTCGAACTATGTTCGTTGTCTTTCTAGTCCTTTTATTGACTTGTTGTATTGATTTTGATCATAATATAAATCCTTTTCATGTAAACCGGCTCTGTCTAACACTTTTGAAGTTTATCATTCTGTCTAATTATTGTTCAATTTAGGTTTTTTTGGTTTCGATTCCAGAAAGTGATCAAAATTGTCTTTTGTAATATGAATTTTTGTGAAAAGTGTGCTTAGTTTTGATGTGAATTAATTTATTTTTTGTTTCCTTTTATTAAGTCCATCTATAAAATTGCCGTGAACTTGTGTATGTACAAAAAACAATATTCTCGCATATATTTTTTTTTGAGGAGATTTTGAAAAAAAAAGTTTTTTTTATTATAGAAATCTATTATTTAAAAAGATATCTGATTAGTTTTTAGTGTTTAGAAAAAAAATCGCTTAAAATCTTTTTTGAACAAAATATTTCTAAAACTCGACATTTATACTTTTAACATGTTATATACTGAATTTAGAAAACACTATAATAATCCTAAACTGGTTTAATTTACATTCAATTAAATTCTAAACAAGTCATCATAGATAAATCTAACTGAGACGCGAAAATTGTAAATCCAGTCCTCTTTTCTTTAGAATGCAAACTATCTAGTAGATTCTTAAATATAAGTATTGAATATGTATAATAAGTGAGGGATAGCGTATTTTTATTAGTGGTTTGGGAATTGTGTAAATTGTGTGTTTTTTGTTTTTCGAACTTAAGTAGTATTGATAGATGGTTAGTACTTGTCAATTAAAGTTAACTTTAAAGGGATGATGCATGATATTTATCCCTTTTATTTTTAGGGTTTAAAAATGAATAAAATGGAAGCTAGTGTCAAAAGTTTGGTTTGGCAGAAAGGTAAGTAATGTATGTGGAGGAAAACTCATAAAACTTGGCTTTACTTCAGGAAGACGAGATTTAAATGTTTAAATTATAACAAAAACAAAAGTAGAGTGCTCCACTAGTGCGGCTTATAGGATTAGGGATAAGAGGTATTGTGAGAATACTAAAAGTTTCAAGCATAACATTGGTAAAAAAAAATGTCTGCATTGTTTGCGAAGTTCATTATATCATGGATAGGATATTGTAAGCTTAGATTTGTTTTAAGTGATGGATGATTAGACTTTTAGTTCTGTTTTTATGGCTTTTTAAGACGGTTTGTTAATGTGAATTTTGTCTAATATTGCATTCAGTTATAAAAAGATATGTTTTTATCCGGCATATATAATTGTGAGCGGCCAAACGAAAAGGCAATAAGGAAAGAAATAATTACATAAGAAGAATTTAGAAAATCAGTTTTTGCGGAAATCCCGACAATTTTTACTTAATAAAAGGTGACTTTTAGTTTTGAACGCTACTGGGGAGACGTTTTTTTCGGGTTCAATACTATTAGAAAACTTCAAAGTTTTTAATGATAATGAAAAACAAAAAAGAGTTTGAATTATGGGACAAAGACCGCATACGTAAGAAGAAGAAAATAAAAAGAAACCAACATGAAATTAGCCATGATTGGTTCAGTGATACGCTTATTAGCTCAGGGGCATTTTATAGATAGAAAGATTTAAACTAAAAGAAGTTTGTAAAAAAGCCTTTGCAAAAATGGGTCTAATAATATATCAATGAACAAAATATTTATTTTAATGCTCTTATTTATTTTAAACTGTTGTAAAATGGAGTATAACAAACAACTAAAATCAGATAATACAAAAGATGAAATACTCCACGAGAAAAAATTAGATACATGCCGTTAGAAATATTTAAAAACGAAACTAATTTTGACCGCTTCTGACAACAAATTATTACTGACACCGGGTCAGATACTTTGAGCGCTATTGCGCCGAGCTGTATTTGCATAAGGACGATGGGCTGCCGGGAGTGATTGGCGCATTATTCTTCGAGCGTGGCTCCAAGGCCGGTATTTGGCAAAGCATTCTTACCTGCTTCGACCGCTTTGAAAAGATGTTCGCCGAACATTTGAAGGGGCGGTAAGGACGTCTTCTTGGTAAAATTCAGTAAGCGCTAACCAAGAGGACTGGAAGTGATCCGGTGAGCGATTCTGGAAACTTCGCCATACCCAAAAGTAAGTGTTATGCGGCTCCAATGCCGCCGATTAGTTCACAAAATATTAAAATAAGCAAATAACTTTACAGCTCTATTATATGGAACCTGACAACATATTGAATTTAGACCAAAACTTGGAATCAACTTGGCAGATGTATTCTGACTTCTTAGAAAGGCATTTATTAACTGATGCGAGTTACTTACTTGATAATTTAAAAAAAACACACAGAACTTTCTTACACATCAAGTAACTACATAATCTATGCTTCTTTAACTCGCATTTTGAATAATGATCCACAAGAAGCCTTAAATTTAGTAAAAGATGCATTTGTCTATGGTTTTCGCAATTTTTGGAAGTTTAATGGTAATAGTTGGGGGACTAAGGAACAAGATAGAGATTATATTTTACTAAAACCGTTGCATGAGAATACGCTCATTCAAGAATATATAAAATCTGTTTATAAACCTATAATTGAGTATTGGGGTTTTGATATAAAGAAAACGCCTTTGTGCTGGTTCGAAAAATCTATTCTTAATAGAAAAAATGAGAAGTGTTTAATATCAAGAAAAAAGCTGGAAAAGGGTATTGAAGTGTATCAATTCCGATTTTTTAATGGCGCATATGACATCCCTACTGATTTTTTTTTTGCTGATATTGGCAGTTTTCATTCTTGCAAAGAAGCAATGGAAAACTTAAGAAAATACAAAGATAATAATTATCAGTTATCTGATTTTGCATTTAAAGTAAGTTACAAGCACCCATTAATAAATGCTTTTTGGAATAGGCTTGACGATTTTAATTTACAAGAAACACTGCATTTGATAGCTAATCCCCCAGTAAATCCATCAGCTTTTAGGACTTACTATTTTGATGGAAAACTTCAAGAGATTTCAAAAGGTGTAGGAATCAATTCTGGAACCGGAGGGGAGTTTCTTAATTTGCTCTATGTACTAGTAAAATGTGGCTTTTTAAACGATATTTGTTCCATGTTACCCGAACTTCCTGAGCATTTCCAAGTCACATTAATGTGTTTTGAAATGGAATCAATACGAGAAAAAGTGTCTTCTTATATTGGTTTGCCAGAATTATCTAACTTATATTCGATGGCTTTTAACTTTTCAAAGAAAAATGAAGAAGTTAAACAAATAATCGAATTTGGAAAAAATAATCCGGATTTTAGAAAAAAATTAGCAGTATCGTTAAATATATATGAATACCATCTTTACAGTAATTATCAGCCGGGTATAAATTGGTTTTTCCAAGAGTTTAAAAAATTTAACAGAGCTAAGGGAGGAGGTTTACTTGACTTTTTAGTTGCAGAGCCCGAATTGATTCCAGTTTTAAAAAAAATGAAAGAAAACATTTGTATCCCATTTGATAAAAATTTGGATGCTTATAAAAATTCGCGTCCCTTTCTATATCGAACTATTACTTTAAATGCTGCCTTCTATGATGTTAAGAAATTGGAACTATGGCTAGACGTACCTAAAGATCTCATCTGGTCATCTAATTTTAAAAGTGTTCATGGAAAAACAAAAAAAATAATTGAAAGATGCATTAAAACCTCTGGCTGTTAAACTACCCTTTTAGTCTTAGTTACTATAGTTTAGTTCAACGCATGTATGTGCCTATTGTGTAATTTAGTGGCATTATCGTTTCACATAATTTTTTTCTGCAAATTCGAAAACTGGAAACTAACCAGCCAAACTGAATCTGCCAGAGCAGTGAGAGTAATTTTAACCAAAATCCATTACATGAAAAGTTGTAGTATTAAAAAAATGGGTTAATTATTCAATTAAAATTTAATTAAAAAGATTTTATTTTTTTACAATCATTGTATACCGTCTTAACTATTTGTGAGAAAAAAGATATCTGCTCCCTTATTTTGGATAAATAATTAATACTTTTTTTAATGAATGGTATTTATTAAAATATCTCATTTATAAATCTTCAAAAATTTACAAAATCTAAAGTTTGTAGCGCTGTTCTCATAAGAAAATGAACTATTTAAAATAAATTGTATTTTATCCCTATTGTACTTAAGAACTCAGTGTGAAAACAAATAAAAGAAAGATATTCAACGCTTTTTTTTTATTGTAAATGGACTTATTTATGTGTTTTTAAGCCTTAAGTAGGTGTATAAAGCATATTGCCTTTAATTATATTTGTGATCAGTTTTATCTTAATAAACATTTAATATTTGTTTTTATACAATAGGTCTTAAGTTGTTAATTTTTGATATCATTAAACTAAACATCGAACTTTTATTAAAAACATTATGGCTGAACCTGTAAGTATTAGTGCAAAAATTAAAATATCAGAAGAAAATTACAAAAAGTATCTTCGAAAAGTTTCTCAAGATATTGCCAGTTCAGTATTTGATTGTATTAAAAACGAAGACAGTAATTATTTTGTTTTTAAATATGTAAAAAAAGAAAATGCGTTTTATGCTTTCTTTTTTTTCAACTATGGTAATTCCGACTTTTTATTGCACCATTCTTTACTTCATAACTTAAAACAAATTGAGGCATATCTTGATCAGGAAAGCATTGGCTATATTATTGCTAATGTAAATGCCTATAACTGTGCAAAGGCAGACTTAATATTTGCCGCTAAAATAAAAAATAAGAAAATTAGCGCAGCTCGTTTTTCAAGTAAAGAAACTAATGAATTTTGGAATGACGCGGCAAAATATTTTTTTGAGGAAACGGAAACTGATTTTTACACTGCTTTTCTTTTTAAGCAAATTATTGATAAAAGTATTGTGAAAAAAGTTGAAAAATTACAAGAAGAACATCGTACGCAAACATTAAAAAACAGTTTGCATACTGCTACTTTAGAGCAACCTATCGAAATATTTGCGAACTATTTTTATAACGGAATAACTTTTTATACAGTAGAACTCAATGAAATAACTTCATTTGTCAACGTAAATTTGCAAGAATTAAGAAAGACTGACTATGGTTTACGTGATGACAGTAGTATTATAATTGGGAATTTGCGCATAATGATCCGAGATGGTGCCAAATTCAAAAAACATCAAAGAGCAAGCATGCGCTATTATGCTTCACTTGAAACTGTTTATAGTAGTTCACTTGAAGCGTATCCAAATTCAGACGGAGCGAGTTTTAAAATGTACAGCGAATATGTAGCAGAAGATCACTTGCATATTTACTTTGTAGGACAACAATTTTTAAAAACAGATGTTGGTGATTATAAAATAAATTCTTGTGGCTATTATTATCAAAACATTGTTCTCTATAGTGCTAAACAAATTAGAGTAGGAAGAATTGTAATAAACGGTATTGACGAAGCTTCTTTTAGTATTATTTCTGAAATAGCAGGGATGCTGGTCTCAAATAGCAGATCAGACCTTTCACATTTTATTTTGCATTGTAAGGATAAAAATGGAGAACTCATTATTCGTGAGCGTAATTTACATAAACCAAATGTAGTGGTAGAACGAATAAGTTCGCTTAGTAATTATTTGAATAATCTTGAAAAAAAAAACAAAGAAAATTCTCTCACATATATTCCCGGTAAGTTTTATGAATATGGTGTGGAAAAATATTATACCGGAATGAATCAATGGCTAAAAAAATATTTTGAAAAAGAATATCAAAAAAATATTTATTCTGCTTATTTACATAGAGGATTTAATGATTATTTCTATTGCTGTTTTCAACTGTATTTAAAATCTAACGACACAATTCATTTTGAAAAAGCAATTGTCTTATTTGATAAAATAGAAAAAACTTGTTTCGTAGAACCATTTATTTTTCATAATATAGCTTGTATTTATACTGCTCTTAATTTTTTAGACAAAGCAATAGAATCGATAACAGCAGCAATTTATTGCGGATATGAAGGAATTGATTTAATTTGGGATGATATTCATTTAAAAAGCCTTTTTATCCATCCACAATTTATATTAATTAAAGAGTATTACTATACATACGCAAGCCAATATCCAATAATTGATGAACCTCTGCTTGATATGTTAAATACTGTCATAACAGAATCATCTCCTATTACCGCCGCTTCTTACCCTAGCCCTATAAGGGATACTTTGTACAGAGTTTTGCAAAACTTTTATATTCCGGATTACAATTTATTATCTAACGAGGAAAAACATCCATGGAGGAAAATTAATCCTAAAATTACTCTTTTTTTAAACAATGCTTTTTGTCATCACCTATCTCAGCTAGGTTATATTGAACTCTACAATCAGTATAAAAACTACGAAGTGATAAATGCTAAGACACATTATTATGCAATGGTTGCTTTTTTTAGATCTGCCCATTTTAAATATCGTATGTGTGCTCATTCAGATTATTTATCCATTGCAGATAAAATTAAAGATTTAATTGCAAAAAATAAAACTACTGCGGAAATTATTGAATTAGAAAAAGAAATAAAAGCAAGTCCTATCAACAAAATATTAAACATTCTCTAATAAATGGAATTGAAGAGATTACTCAGAAACGTACTAGAAATAAAAAAAATTATTTTACTAGCTTGTATTTTACTTTGCTCTGCATGCTTAAGTTCAGCAAAAATTGGAGATAAATTGATCGGAAAGACTAAAAGTAATATTATTAAGTGTTGGGGATCACCAATACGTACAGTTGTTCATGGCGAGCAAGGGGAAATACTTATTTATGGAGAACAAGTTTTCATTAATGCGCACAGGGGGGGGCGTCTAGCATAGCCGGACCATGTTACTGGGACTATATATATGTTTATTTAAATAAAGATGGAATGATTTACTCGTATAAAAAAGATAGACAAAATTTACCACCACAAGTAATTGTTATAAAATAATGTTGTCAAGTGCTATTAACAAAAAGAATAATGGAGTATGCTAAAAATGAATCAAACAAAAAAAGACTTAAAATGTAAATAGTGGAAATAAAAAAGATTGGTTTTTAATTTGATTCTCTATTTTGTCTGGTCCTGAAAAAGCGATACGGATTATTACATAAAATTAAATATTAAACAGTGGCAAAAACTTTTTTGTTGCTGTTTTTTTTTAAATAATTTCCATTGTATCTCTTAGTAACAATCGTATTCTATAAGGTTTTCCGCTTCCCTTGAAAAATTAAGAAAGGGCTTATAGCGTACGTATATCTGATTGTGAAAACTATTTTCAATTAAATTTATATGTAGTTAAGATTTAATTAAAGTTCCTTTTTTAGACCCTGATGTATATAAGTGTAAAATTTATGTTTTGAGATTTATTGATTATTCCGGTGAAAGTTTGCTCTGGAATACCCAATTTATATTAAAAAAGAGAGTTTTGACGAAAATTAAATAAGCGCTTTCATTGGTTCTTAAAATAAGCAATAAAAAATATTGTAAGATTTTTTTGTAAAATATTGCAATTAGTATTCTAAATTTGATTTATCTACTCTTTAATATTAATGATATTTTTAGTAAAAAAATAAAACGGATAAGGAAAGGGATTTTTGAATTTTTAAAAGGCTTTAATTAAATCCTAATGTTAGGTATTTATGACCTTAAAGAGCCGGTAGTTTGTGTTGTTAAATTGTTTTTTTGTAGAAAATTTAATCTTAATAAATTGCTATGAAAAAAATTGTACTAATCCTTATGTTTTCTCTGGGACTACTTAAAATGCAGGCACAAATAGAAAAAGAAAAAAATAATATTAATAATTATAATAAGTGGTCTGTAGAGGCAGCTGGTGGTTTTAATAAGCCACAGCAAACAATTACTGCTAAATATTCTATGGAAAGAATCAGTCCATATACCGTTGATTTAGGTGTTAGATATATGATGAATAACAAATTTGGTTTAAAGGCTGATTTTGGTTATAATAGCTTTACTGGCAGAGATACATCAATTGACTTTGATTCTAAATACTACAGAGCGGACTTACAAGGGGTGGCCAATTTAGGAAGAATTATGAATTTCGAAACCTGGACTAAGACTCTTGGGATATTGGGTCATGCGGGCTTTGGTGTTGCGCAGTTGGAAAATAAAGAGCTACATGTTAAGGATAGAATGGGTAACTTAATAGCAGGTTTTACAGGTCAGGTTAGATTATCTGATCGTGTTGCGATAACCGGTGATTTGTCTACTATTGTTAATGCTTTTCAAGATCGCAATTTTGACGGAGCAGGTCTTACGGAAAGTAGAGGTTTTTCAGGAGTATTGTTTAACGGAACTTTAGGATTAAATGTTTATTTAGGTAAAAATAAAAAACATGCTGATTGGGTAGTAATCTCACAAGAGGTAGATCTTTCTCCATTAGAGAGTAAAATTGCTGAGCTTGAGGCCTTGGTATCAAAGATTCCTGAAAAACAAATAATTGTAGAAAAACCAACTACAACTACGATTGTAAATGATAAAGATATTATCAAAGAATTGATTAATGAAAAATATTATAGTGTTTACTTTGATTTTAATAAATCTACTCCAATCAAAAATTCTACTGCTGCAATTGATGTTGTTTTGAACTATTTAAGAAAAAATCCATCAGCTTCCCTTGATATTATTGGTTTTGCTGATCAGATTGGTAATTCAGTGTATAATAATAAATTATCAAATCAAAGGGCTAAAAATGTTAAAGTCATTTTAGAAAAGGCAGGTATTCCATCTTCACAATTAAATGTGGTTCCAGAAGGGGCAGATTTATCTATAGAGAAAAATTCACAAGAAGCAAGAAGATTGGCTAGGAGAGTCACTTTTAGAGTGAAGTAATTTTTTTTTTTTTTTTTTTTTTTGAGATAAGAGAGAGAAATAAAATTAAATTTATTTTTTTAAAAGCAGTTACGGGATTTTTTCCTGTAACTGTTTTCTTGATTTTATGTCTTACTGGTTTATTTGAGTGTTTATTCGCAATTCTTATTAAATAATATTAGGTATGATATTATCAGGAGAAATTAAATTGCTATTTGTGAGATATCTAATTAAATATACAATTGAATCGAGGATAATTTTCAAATTGAAAATACTTTTGTGAATTAAAATGCTGGTTTTGCTTTTTAATGTTTAATATTCTGTTGATAAAAGAATTAGTGTTAGTTAGTACTATTAATAAATTAATAATAGCAGAAAATGTTTTGTTAGAATTACTAAATATATTACACTGCAAGATTATGAAAGTTGCTACTAGTAATAAGTTTTTTAAAATTAGAAAACTGCACTTATATTTTCGAGGTTTCAATATAAGCAAGCGGTTTTTTTTGATATCAAAAGTTATGTTGTAAAATGCACAAGGGAAAAAAGAAGAAGGGAAATTAAATGAAATTTACATTTTTAAAAGTGGGTTTTTGAAATTTTGACTGCGTCGGATGAAGTTATTATAGAGATTATGGATGCTTGAAGAGGGCAATTTTCTAATATATGCTTATTCCACAATAAAACTGTTTCAATTTTAATATTTTTTTTTGAATTAGAATTTGTGAGTAATTGAAAACTAAATTTAGGTTTGGAATAAAAAATTATTTTATGTCAAAGAGGCGTGTTTTGTCAAAGTAAGTTTTGTTATCTGTGTAATATGTATTATTGTTTTAATTTTAAGGCTTTTGGGTTCCTTTTATGGAGTATAGTTGCTTTAAATTTGTGTAGTTATTTAAATAAGAGAGTAGGTTGATTATCTGTTGTTTAGATTTTTGTTTTTGGAAAAAGAATATCCGTTATTATACGGGTATTTTTTTACTAAAAAAATAAAATGAAAGATTTTTCTTTGTTTTTATGAGATAAGTTTAACTGCAGGTCAAATCTATTACAGTGTTTATATGTCTTATTGAATATTAAATTTTATTGTTTTTGATTTAATTTTAAATTTTAATTGGTGTACTGCAAAAAATATAAATTTACTTAAAGTGTAAATTTATATTTAGCTAAAATGGCAAGTTAAGATGTTGATCGTTCTTTCAATGTGTTGATTTGGGATAGTCATTAATTAGATATAAATGCGTATTCATTATACAAATAAAAATTGCTTATGGAGTCGAATTATTTATTGTTTAGAAACATAATAACTAAATTGGAGATTTATTATAAGAGGAGGATTTTAGGAGGTAAGGAAGTATTAGGAAGTGAAAAATTGAATAACCTCCAGGGTATATGTGAGGGTGTGGAAGCAATGGATAGTGAACAAAATATCGATTGCACGGCTTTAAAAGATCTATATTGGCAGATACTCTATTCTGACACTGGTAATTAAAGCCGATAAAAAAAACGTAAGATTATGTTTTTATGGCTTGTTTTTTTGATTTTAAAGCTATATGAATTTAAATTTATCAATTAATTTAAAATAAAAATCGTGAGAAATTTAATTAATCTATTTAATAGTTTTGTTTGTTTATTGGTGTTTAATTCTAATTCGAGAAAAGTTTTGCAGTCAAATTTACCAAAGAAAATTGTTGATAAGTACAATGATGAAGATTTAAAAAATTTTAATATTACTTATAGTGGAAATAGAATAATTAGAAAAGTATGTGAGGAAAATGGTTTTATGACAAAATATACTTATTCTGGAAATGTCATTTCAAAAATAGAAGAAATTGTTGCGGGAGGGGTAATAGATTTGACAATGGAATTTACTTATAGTGGTAAAATGTTAATTTCATCATTGATTAAAATTTTGGGAAATGAATACCATTATAAGAGGGAATATATATATAATATTGATGGAACTGTATCATATACAGAATGTCGAATTAATGTTTTTACAGGTACAATATTTGATGAAGGTTCAAGAGGGAAATTTACATTTAAAACCGGAAATTTAATAAAAAAGGAAAAAACTTTCATGGGAGACAAAAAGTTCTCCATTATTAAATTTGATGATAAGTATGCAATTTTTAAAAATGTTTTAGGTTTTGATCTGTTATTGGATTATGAAGCTATGGGGAATAACATAGTGAGTGTAAGCCGTGTTTCTGAAAAGGGTACAAGTGTGTGTAAAAATATTTATTCTTATAATGGAAATGGCTATCCGGTAGAAATAAAAATTATGGAAGATGGAAAATTTGATCGAGTAAAAAAAATTTATTATTAAACTCCGAGTTCAGCTCTAAATTGAAAATTAATATGGTTTGTAATGTAATTTAAAGACAATGTCATACTAAGAAGTATGTTTTTGTTTAATTTCTTCGGGTATTTTAAAGAAAATTGTTTTATTTTCTTCTAAAATTTATTATGAGTTTAAGGTGTTAAGGTATTTTTTATTTTGGTGTTTTTTGTTTTAAAAAAAGTATTATAGAAAGAGTAATGTGATTTAGTATTACTTTAGAAGTTATTTTGGTTTTTAGCGTGTGATAGGTGTAGGTGTTGTATATGGTGAAAATTCTAGTTAAGACATTTGAATTTTTCAGGTCTTTAATAAATCAAAAAAATAAGATGCGTGGGGTTGTATTGTATTTTGTTTTTCTCAAATTCATATTTCTTTAGCAGGTGTAAAGTGTAAGCTTTTAATAGAGTCATTATTTCCAATACAAAAAATCCATTTTTAGAAATGGATTTTTTTACTTAATCTTTTAGTTGTGAACAGATGATATATTGTGATTTTAAGTCATGTAAGCTTTATTGCTGTAAATTTTTTATGAGAATACAGAATTATATATGAGTTTTTTTAAAATTTATTTTTCATGTTATTTGGCTAATATCTTAATATAATAATCAATTTTTTAAAGAATCTAAAGATTTAAATTGTTTGTGTTTTTAATAAAATCTGCTGAAGGTTTGGTTCCGAAATGATTCTGATATATTTTGTTGAAATATTTTTTATTTGAATAATTTAGTAATCTCATTATTTGTATTTGTGATGAAAACTCGCCACTAATTAGTAATTGTTTTGCAAGTATTAATTTTTCTCGTATAAAAAATTGATTCGGAGAAATATTATAATGTTTTTTAAATAATACTTTATATTTGGTGATAGACATTGTTGCTGTTTTTGAGAGAAAAACTATTGAAGGGAATTGGTCGTATAGATTATTTAATAAATAGTCTCTTGTTTTGCTAATGGCCTCAATTTCAATTTTTGTGATATCATTTTTTGTGGGATTGGTATAGGTTGTTATAAAATTGGCTAATATTTTTAAAGATATACCTTTTAAATAAGAATCAAATTCAAGATCAAATATGGGTTTTTCTTTTAGGCTATTAATGAGTATTTTAATATTGCTATTGATATATTTATAGAATAGGATATTTTTCTTTATATTTTTTAATTTGTTATCTTTACGGGAAATGTAATCTTCTAGTAATTTTGCATCAATAAGTAAACGTAGGGCAAATATTCTTTGTCCTACTTTTGGTTTAAATGAATTTTCAACACTTGTGTGTAATACAAAGAGCCCCGAATCGAATTGATGCTCATTTATAGGGTAATTTTCATTGTTTATTGTGATTTCATTAATTTCATTACTCATGTCAAAATGTAAAATATAGAGATTGTCGTCTGATTTAAGTCTCTTTATTACGATTTCAGTTCTAAAGGTAGCATCCAAAAATATTACCGATATTCCCGGTATTACAGGTGTAAAATAATGTACTCCCAATCCTATATCATCTGGGAATATGGTTATTTTTTCATTAATTAGTTTTGCACCCAATTGTTGAGCTGGCCAATGTAGCCATTGTGGTGCTAGTGAATAAAAATGATTTATTTCAATCATAATTGTTGAGTATATGTTTTAGGTAGTATTCCGAATTTTTTTCTGAATTTTGAAGAAAAGTAAGCTGTGTCTCCAAAACTGAATGTTTTGGAAATTTCAGTAACGGAAAGTTGGTTTTCTTCCAGAAGTTCTTTGGCTTTGATGAGTTTGTTATCTAGAAAAAAGGCATTTGCAGTGTTACCGGTAATTTTTTTAAATAAAATTTTAAATTTAGATTCTGACATATTAAATTTTGCTGCTATTAATTTTATACCAGGAAAATGATTGTTCAAGTTTTTCAGTAAAAACTGTTGAGCGGATATAATATTTGATAAGTCATCTTGATTAACTTGTTGTATGATGATATTGTTTTCTGATATTTTAGTTAGATAATTAGAAATAAGCATATGTGCACTGCCAATCATATTAAGGTCAAACAATACTTCTCCAACTTGTAATTTGCGCAGGTCGTCTAATATGTGTATGCTTTCATGACACATTCTATCCCATCTAATAAAGGTGTTTTTAGATGGATTCATTATTGCTTCAATAGTTTTGCTTGAGAAATTATTATTTTGGGCATATGATTTTATAATTTCTTTTTTAACAAATATGCAAAAGATAAAAATTTCGTCATCTTTTTTAACTTCAAATGTATGGTCTAAAGAGCTGTCAATTAATGATAAATTGTATGTCCAAGATCCCATTGAAGTTGAGATATCGCCGAAAGAAAGTCTGGTAGGATCTACAGATAAGTGGTAGTACAATCCGACAAAATCATGTTTTAAATTTTTTTGAATTATTTGTAAATCACAATTGTATTTCACATCTATATATAAGGCAATGACACCTTGTCCACAATCTAAAAAATATCTGCTGCCAGTATGAATTTCTTCTGGAAGTATTATGAAATTTCCATCTACTTTTCCTTTAAATTTTTTAACAAATGGTTCGACCCAGTCTAGATCAGCGCCATAATGAAGCTGTATTTTTTTCATAGATATTGATTTAATTATAAAACTGTTCTATTTGAAGATTTACTTTTGGAAGTTTTAAAAGTATTTATTAATGAGCTGTTTGTTAGCTTGTTATTAATATAGGAGGTAAGTGGTTTTTAAAAGACAAAATTATAGTGTCATATGGTTTTTTTGGAGTGTATTAAGACTTAAAATCATGGCAATAAGGTCTTTCTTTATTTTTTGGAGCAAATTTATTTATAGAAGAATTTTTGATTAGTTGAAATTTGGTTTATGTTTTTTCAGTACCAGTTAGATATGTAGGTATTGTCTTGTATAGTTTGGTTTTTCGAGTGTAATTACCAAACAGAATATGGTTGATTTTTTAGTTCGTGTGGAGGATAGGGAGAGATAGATTAAAAAAAAAACAGTAGAAAGCTATGCTTTCTACTGTTTTTTTTATTTTATTAAAGTATGTGTGCTCCACTAGGGGAAAATTATATGCGGTAAGAATTCTGCATTAATATTTTTGAAAATTAATTTTTACGTGTTTTGTTTCTTTTTGCTTTTGCTCCAACTCTTGACATTGCACATCTGAATCCAATAAAATCAGTAGAAAAATCCTGCGACATGTACCTTCTTTGTGTAGGGTTAAGCCAGTATGCCCGATCTCTCCATGAACCACCTTTGTAAACTCTGGTGTTGTCACCTATTAAAGTGGTCCTTTTGTTTGACTTGTCATATTTCCTAATCATATTTCCTAATGAATCTAATGTAATTGTATTTTTTGGCGAATTATACATTTTGTATGTATTGTCTTTATCTGAAACGTTCGAATTTGAAGTGTTTGATTTTAGGAAATTTGTAGATCGTGAGTCGCCATCACTAAAGTTAATTTCGTAGGATCGATCAAAATTTTGACGTAAGAATGTTTCATCATCATCGACGGGGATTTTTTTAATTTCTCCGGGAAAATCCAAGGCTACTATTTTGCCATTACTTAAAGTATCGTATTTTATTGTTTCTTTAGTAACTAGTTCAATTTTCCCGTCCTTTCCTTTTTTGTTTTTGGTAAAAACACTGCCTCTAAAATAATTAAAATCATTATTTTGATCGTCTATCGTGGGTCTGTAGACATCTGCTACCCATTCGGCTACATTTCCTCCCATATCGTATAATCCAAAATCGTTCGGAGGATATGATCTGACTTCGTTGGTTATTTCACCATGGTCAGTTGGCCAGCCTGTTATACCGTTATAGTCTCCTGTAGCTTGTTTGAAATTCGCTAACTGTTCTCCTTTGGAATATGTAATTCCTCCCGACCAGGGATATCTGCGTTTTCCTTTGTAATTGTTATATACCCTTTGACCCACATTGGCAGCGGCTGCATATTCCCATTCTGCTTCAGTAGGAAGTCGGTATTCTGGAAAGATTATTCCTGTGGAACGTTCTGCATACAAATTTATTTCTTCTCTTGTTTGATTTGCATTTTTTGCTGGTTGTTTTTGCATGATTCTCACGCCACTGGCTCCTTTTAAAACAATGTCTGAATTGCCTCCGTAAGTTCTTGTAGGCGCCACTAAATAGGTTTCGGTGTTAAAAGAACTCTCTGCAGTAACATCATTAATTTTGGCTCCCTGTTTTAAATACCCGTTTTTTTCTAGTGATGCTTCATTGACCCGTTCTGTTCTCCATTTGCAGAATTGCGTTGCCTGAATCCAACTAACGCCAACAACTGGATAGTCAGAATAAGCAGGATGTCTAAGATAATTTTTAACCATTGCTTCATTGCTGCCTAGTCTGTTCCTCCAAACTAAACTATCTGGAATAACGCCACTGTATATGTTTTTATAAAGTTCAATAGTTGGTGGAAAAACTTTTTTTATCCATCTTATGTATTCAAAATACATAGCATTAGTGACTTCTGTTTCATCTATATAAAAGGATTGTACATGCTGTTGTGTTGCTTGATTATTCCAATCATGCATTATGTCATCTTCAACTTTTCCCATTACAAAAGATCCTCCTTCGACAAAAATTAATCCCGGTGCGGTATCTTGACCTTTAAGCTCTTGGGCTCCAATAACTCCTTTGGTTGTGCCACTCATCTGCCAACCTGTTGCTCTTGAGCTCTTATCGTATAATGGCTGCTTGTTGCAGCTAAAAAGAATTGTAATTAATAAGAGCGAAGTTATAATTTTATAATTTCTCATAATGATTAAGTAGATATTTAAAAGCATTCAAAAAATATAGTAAAAACACTTTTAGATATTTAAAATTAAGTTGGATTATGCTTTAATTATGAATTTTGAGAGATCTTAAAACTTTTATCTCGGGAGATTTGCTGTTATTTAGTGATTATAAGTTTTAGATAATTTCGAATTAATAATTAACAGTTTTTATTTTTTATTAAAATCATAGGCAAAATTAAATACAGATTTGATTCTTTAGGGGTGTTAATAGGTCGTAAAAATATTGCTATAGGTTTTTTTATTATTAATAAGGTTTTGATTTATAGTAGACCAAAGTTATAGGTGATAAATTTCGAGGATTGGTTTTGAAATTCTGTATTTAGTACATGTGTTTTTTTTTGTAAAGCATATTTTGGAGGGGTTTTGATTTGTAAGATTTTTGTTGATATCTTTTGTAAAAAAAAATGCTTAAATATAAAATAGACCTTATTCTCATAGTTTTACGACTTATTACAACCGTGTGTTAGTAACCTGTGTGTTTATCTTTGCCATAAAGTTTTAAAAAAGAAAGATCCTTGCAATTTATAATCGTTTGTTTGGATTCTGTTGTAAAAGATTGTGAATAAATTTTATGGTATTGCTGGTGATTATATATATAAGTGTTAAAGCAAAAAATAAAAATGTGAAAAAAATGTGATGAATCTATTAATTGAGATTGTCTTTTTGATAAGAGGATCTTTTGACTGAATATTAATAGTATGCTTTCTGATGTGAAGATTTTGTTTTTTAAGCGATAAGTTATTTATACCTGGAGCTTAAAAAAAAATGATTTTGTTTTTAGAAAAAATACTGAGTGTTGAAATTAAATTTAAAATTATGAAAAATAAGAATAAAAAATTACTTTTTTTTGCTTCCGTATTAGGTGTGGGGCTTGGTGCAAATGCGCAAGTTGGTATAGGGAATACAACTCCGAATGCCTCATCTCAATTAGAAATAACGGCTACTGATAAAGGTGTATTGTTTCCAAGATTGGCATTAAAAGGAAAACTTGATAATACTACTATTGTTGCTGGTAATGTAAATAGCCTTTTTGTTTATAATACTGCTACCGTTACTGGTGCTGAAGCGATAGAGCCGGGGTATTACTATTGGTTAGCTGGTCAAAACGAATGGGTTAGATTAATTACTTCTGTTGATTTAATTAGTTTAAGTGCATTGGGTGGGGTAAATGTAGGATCTGGGGCTCCGGGAGCGGCTGGAACACCTGGTATTGATGGTTCTGTCAAGTTTTATGTTGATTCTTTAACAGGATTGATATATGTAAGAGATCCTAAAGATTCAAATAATTGGATTCCTGCTGGTGGCAAAAATGGAGCAGATGGGGGAACTGGAGTACCGGGCGCTGCAGGTACACCAGGTATCGATGGATCAGTTCAGATGTATGTTGATGACGCTACCGGAATTGTTTATATAAGAGATCCAAAAGATCCAACTAAATGGATTCCGATTAACGGAAAAAATGGAAATAACGGTAAGGATGGGATTTCTGGGGGTACCGGAGCGCCTGGGGCTGTAGGATCGCCTGGTATCGATGGTACTACTCAGTTTTATGTAGATACTGCCACAGGTGTTATCTATGTAAGAGATCCTCAAGATGCTACAAAGTGGATTCCTATTGGAGGAAAAAATGGAGTTGATGGAAAAGATGGGATTTCAGGAGGTGCCGGAGCGCCTGGAGCAGCAGGAACGCCTGGTATTGATGGTACTACTCAGTTTTATGTAGATACTGCAACGGGTGTTGTCTATGTAAGGGACCCTCAAGATGCTACAAAGTGGATTCCCATTGGAGGAAAGAACGGAGTTGATGGAAAAGATGGGATTTTAGGAGGTGCCGGAGTTCCGGGAGCGGCAGGAACTCCTGGTATCGATGGTACTACTCAATTCTATATAGATACTAATACAGGAGTCGTTTATGTAAGAGATCCTCAGGATCCAAGTAAATGGATTGCAGTTGGTGGTAAAAATGGAGCAGATGGCGGAACTGGAGCGCCAGGAGCGGCCGGAACCCCGGCTATTGATGGCTCAGTTCAGATGTATGTTGATGATGCTACAGGGGTTGTTTATATAAGAGATCCAAAAGATAAAACTAAATGGATTCCGATTGGAGGAAAGAATGGAGTTGATGGAAAAGATGGAATTTCAGGAGGTGCCGGCGTTCCGGGAGCAACAGGAACGCCTGGTATCGATGGTACTACTCAATTCTATATAGATACTAATACAGGGGTTGTTTATGTAAGAGATCCTCAGGACCCAAGTAAATGGATTACAGTTGGTGGTAAAAATGGAGCAGATGGGGGAACTGGAGCGCCAGGAGCGGCTGGAACACCGGCTATTGATGGCTCAGTTCAGATGTATGTTGATGATGCAACGGGTGTTGTCTATGTAAGAGATCCAAAAGATAAAACTAAATGGATTCCGATTGGAGGAAAGAATGGAGTTGATGGAAAAGATGGAATTTCAGGAGGTGCCGGCGTTCCGGGAGCAACAGGAACGCCTGGTATCGATGGTACTACTCAGTTTTACGTAGATACTGCTACGGGTGTTGTCTATGTAAGGGATCCACAAGATGCTACAAAATGGATTCCCATTGGAGGAAAGAATGGAGTTGATGGAAAAGATGGAATTTCAGGAGGTGCCGGAGCGCCTGGAGCAGCAGGAACGCCTGGTATCGATGGTACTACTCAGTTTTATGTAGATACTGCAACGGGTGTTGTCTATGTAAGGGACCCTCAAGATGCTACAAAGTGGATTCCCATTGGAGGAAAGAACGGGATTGATGGAAAAGATGGAATTTCAGGAGGTGCCGGAGCGCCTGGAGCAGCAGGAACGCCTGGTATCGATGGTACTACTCAGTTTTATGTAGATACTGCTACGGGTGTTGTCTATGTAAGAGATCCACAAGATGCTACAAAGTGGATTCCCATTGGAGGAAAGAATGGAGTTGATGGAAAAGATGGAATTTCAGGAGGTGCCGGAGTTCCGGGAGCGGCAGGAACTCCTGGTATCGATGGTACTACTCAATTCTATATAGATACTAATACAGGAGTCGTTTATGTAAGAGATCCTCAGGATCCAACAAAATGGATTCCCATTGGAGGAAAGAACGGGGTTGATGGAAAAGATGGAATTTCTGGAGGTGCCGGAGTTCCGGGAGCAGCAGGAACGCCTGGTATCGATGGTACTATTAAGTTTTATGTAGATACTGCCACGGGTGTTGTCTATGTAAGGGACCCTCAAGATGCAACAAAGTGGATTCCCATTGGAGGAAAGAATGGGGTTGATGGAAAAGATGGAATTTTAGGAGGTGTAGGAGTACCAGGAGCGTCAGGAACGCCGGCTATTGATAGTACTACTCAATTTTATATTGATACTGCTACGGGTGTTGTTTATGTAAGGGACCCTCAAGATGCTACAAAGTGGATTCCAATTGGAGGAAAGAATGGAGTTGATGGAAAAGATGGGATTTCAGGAGGTGCCGGAGTTCCGGGAGCAGTAGGAACGCCTGGTGTAGATGGTACTACTCAATTCTATATAGATACTAATACAGGGGTTGTTTATGTAAGGGATCCTCAGGACCCAAGTAAATGGATAGCAGTTGGTGGTAAAAATGGAGCAGATGGCGGAACTGGAGCACCAGGAGCGGCTGGAACACCAGCTATTGACGGGTCAGTTCAGATGTATGTTGATGATGCTACAGGTATTGTTTATATAAGAGATCCAAAAGATGCAACAAAATGGATTCCCATTGGAGGAAAGAATGGGGTTGATGGAAAAGATGGAATTTCAGGAGGTGTAGGAGTACCAGGAGCGTCAGGAACGCCGGCTATTGATAGTACTACTCAATTTTATATTGATACTGCTACGGGTGTTGTTTATGTAAGGGACCCTCAAGATGCTACAAAGTGGATTCCTATTGGAGGAAAGAATGGAGTTGATGGAAAAGATGGGATTTCAGGAGGTGCCGGAGTTCCGGGAGCAGTAGGAACGCCTGGTATAGATGGTACTACTCAATTCTATATAGATACTAATACAGGGGTTGTTTATGTAAGAGATCCTCAGGACCCAAATAAATGGATTACTGTCGGAGGTAAAAATGGTGCTAATGGAGGAACGGGGGTACCGGGAGCAGCTGGAACGCCTGCTATTGATGACTCAGTTCAAATGTATGTTGATGATGCTACTGGTATTGTTTATATAAGAGATCCAAAAGATGCAACTAAGTGGATTCCTATTAATGGTAATAATGGTAAAGACGGAATTTCAGCGGGAGATGGAATACCGGGAGCTTCCGGAACACCAGCTGTAGATGGTATAGTACAGTTTTATATTGATAGCCTTACTGGTATTATGTATGTAAGAGATCCAAAGGATGCAACCAAATGGATTGCAGTAAAAGGAGAAACTGTTTATAAAGTGGAAGAATTTGATGCTTCAGTTGCGCAAGCTACTTTTACCTTGACAGATATACCGGTTTTGGGAAGTGAGCGACTTTTTATTAATGGTGTGCGCATCTCTAATTCTGCTCTAGCTGTTTCTGGAACTACACTAACATATGATAAAACTAAGAATGGTTCGTATGATTTAGCGGCAGGTGATTTAATTGTAATTGACTACGTTAAATAATTTATTTCAATAAAGTTTTCCTGAATATTTTTAGGATGTAACTTTTGTGATAATACTTTTTTTTTGAGAAGCCTTGAAATGCAATGTAAAGCATTTTGAGGCTTTTCTTTATATATAATATATGTTTGATCTCAATGGGAGAATGTATTATAGAAAATAAAAATAAACGGAAAAATTACTCCCAGTGAGTATCAAGGGGAAAACTTCTGAGGTAGTAAAAATAAATACTGAATATTCGTTAGACATAAAAGAAAAAAGTCTATATTCTTTATCCTCTTGAATTTTTACCGGATTTCAATTATAGGTCATGGTTACAGCCTCGGGATACGAATCGTTATAAGGTACTTCAGGGAAATAAAGGTTTATTGGTTTTATTTTAAATAAAAAAGGCTAAACTTTTAGAACCTGTAAAAAAAATAAATATCAAAGCATATTTAAGTGGCAGAAAAGTAGTGTAAAAAGAACCTAATCTTATAATAAAGCGACTTATTGGCTATGCTTCATGGTTTTGCTTGTATTTATCTTTGCATAGTGTATAAAAAAATGGGATTAAGAATACCTGTATTTTTAATGCTGTTATTAAAAATTAAAAAAAAAACAAAATGAAAAAAATAATTTGTTTGCTCTTGTTTGGTTCAGGCAGTTTTGCTATAGCACAATCTAAGGTTATAACGACTGTTAATGGAGAAAAGCTTACGTATAGCCCTACGGTTATAGGGGCGGCGACACCGGATCCTTCTTCGGCTTTTGAAGTAAAATCTACCACAGGTGGGCTTTTAGCCCCACGTATGACAACTGTAGAACGTAATGCAATTGCTACACCGGCTATAGGATTAATGATCTACAATACAACGACATCTTGTTATGAATTTTATACGGGTTTAGTATGGTATAACCAGTGCGGGTCTGATACTTCACCAACATCTTCTGGTGGTACAGCTGTAATTACGTCGTACTATTATTCAGCTGATGGGATTTTAGGAAGGGCAATGGTTGGACAGGAGACTTCGATTGCGGGTGTTGGGTTAGATATTTATGCAGTAGTACAAACTTTAGGAACGTATGATCTTTTTACGGCAACTGTAAATGGGATAACTTATAAAGCATCGGGTACGTTTACTGCGTTAGGAAATCAAAAGATAAGCTTGAAAGCTAGTGGTGTACCGGTTAGTATTGGCACATATAATTTTACCCTTAATACCAATCCCGGTGTTGCTTTTAGTATAATTGTTCAACCTTCGTTAGCAAGTGGAACTGTTTTAGGAAATGCTGGAAAAGTATGGCTGGACAGACCTGTGGGTGCGCAAAGACGGTCACAGTATTGGGATGATCTTCAGGGATTTGGTGGGTTATATCAATGGGGGCGCAACTCCGATGGTCATCAGGTAGTATATAAATCGAGATGGGATACACCTACTTATTTGTCTCCTGTTACTACTACTGTAAGTCAGACTATTGTTCCTGGGCATGGAAATTTTATTATACCTACTCCGGGAACAGGTGGTTATCATGATGATTGGTTTAAATTTACTACTGCAGCTGGGGCGGGACGTTGGAACCAGTTTCCTCAAGATAACAATCCGTGTCCTTCCGGTTTTCGTGTGCCTCAAATTGATGAACTTGCTGCGGAGGTTAAAGCATCGAGTCCTGGTGTATTCACTAATTCTCCTCTTGATATTCTAGTTGGTGGGTATAGGGATATTAATAATCCAGGTGTGTTGTCAGATACTCAAGGGAGATATGCGTGGAGTGCAAATGTTGAAGGAGAGACTGTTTATGGATATTATATAAAAGTGGGTTTGGGTGTGGTGACTGTAGGTTTTATTAATTTAACTAGTGGTTTGCCGGTATACTGTATTGCGGAATAGAATTGTGTTTAAAAGATTTTTAGGTTTGAGGTTAATTGACATTTTTTTTAGTGTTAGTCTTTCAATAAAATCAAATATTTCGTCTTGAACGATAATTTTTAGTTAAAAAAAATAATTATATGAAAATATCATGAATCTAAGAAGGTGTTTAATATGTTTGATAACTTTGTTTGTAGTGGAGGGGTATGGTCAGAATAATTTTACTCTTAACGGTCATTATTTAAGAGAAGTAAATAAAAAAGTTAAACTAGTTGGTTTTAATGTGTTAAAAGATACGATTCTGAGTGAAGCTTACAGTGACTCAGAAGGTTGTTTTAGTTTGAAGTATCCTAAAGATTATGTAGGAGCAGCCATTATTAATATTGATGGTGGGGATAAAAATGAAATTACAGGTCTGGTGGTGATGCTTAATCATGAAAACTTTTCTTTATCGTGGAACGATCCTAATGATTATACTTCTTTAAAATTTAACAATTCAGTAGAAAATGAGGTATTCAGTAAGGGAGTAATGATGACCCAAAATGCTGAAGCATTGTTGTCAGGACTCAAATATCTAAAACCTTTATATGCCCAGTGCCTGGAGCAACAGGTTTGGTTGGAGAATGAAATTGAGAAACAGGAAAGGGTTTTGCCAGATTTTAGAAAAAAACTACCTGTTGATTCTTATTCGGGATATTACCTGTCCATGCGCAAATTTATGGGTGACATGATGTTGACTATCGATAGGTATAAAGATCAGCTGCCGGAGGTTGGCAGGCAGTTTCGGGCTATTGATTTTTCAGATCCAAAACTTTCAAGCTCGGGTTTGCTTCCGCGTATGCTAAGTAACTATTATGTGGTTATTGGAAATTATAGCGATCATGGCAAAGCTGTAAATGATGCTAATGCTGCTACGGATGCTGTGTTGAAGAGTCTGGATAAAAACATTGCATTGAAAAAAGTAGTTGCTGAATATATGTTTAAACAATTTGAAAGATTTAATCAGACTGAATATGCTGAATATTTAGCCTTAAAAATGCTAAATGATAATTCTTGTTCTTTAGGTATAAGTGAGGCTGCGCCATATGAACAATATCGGAAAATGGTTGTTGGTAAAAATGCGCCGGATCTTATTTTGTTTCCCGCAGCAAAATCATATAAGACACTTTTTGAGGTTGCTGCTGCGTACAAACTGGTTGTTTTTGGCAGTAGCTGGTGTCCAAAATGTCAGGAGGAATTGCCTAAGTTAAAAGAATATTATTCAGATTGGAAGAGTAAGTATGAGCTTGAGATTGTGTTTGTTTCGTTGGATACGGAAAAAGACAAGTATGATGCTTTTGTAAGCTCTTTTCCGTGGATTTCGAGTTGTGATTTTAAAGGCTGGAAATCTAAAAGCGCTGTTGATTACTGCGTTTTTGCAAGTCCAACGATGTACTTATTGGATTCTAAGGGTAAAATACTTTTAAAGCCATTTAGCCCAAATCAAATTGATGTATGGCTGGAGAATGTGCCAGAAAATAAAATATAGGTTTTTTTTATAATTATAGTTTTATCTAAAATAGAATTTAAAATGTTGTTGGAAGGATAATACATGTGTGGATTTTAGTTGTGGTTTTAAAGGCTGGAAATCTAAAAGTGTTGTTTATTACTGTGTATTGGCCAGTTCAACAATGTACTTGGTTGATTTTGATGATAGAATAATTTTAAAGCCTTTTAAGTTTGGGACAAATTGATGTATGTCTGGCCAAGGGCTAATTCACAAGACAGTAAATAGGGAAATATAGAAATTATAGAATGTAAAATGAGCTGTTAAGTAATGTTTTTTTTATATAAAAACATATTTTTAGAAAAAACCACTCTAGTAGTAGTTATGGTCGGAAGATTTTTCTTCCGACTTTTTTTTGTCTTGTTCTTAACAAATTATCCTTAACAGGATTAATCTTGTTTGTATATTTATTGCCATAAATCAGTAATTTATGGCAAATTTTAAAGATCACAAAGTGTCGGTAAATGAGTTATTAGGTTTTATTCCTGAAGCGCTCTTATCACATCTCTCTACTAGTACAAAAGTGGATCATTATTCAAAAGTACTTCATGGTAAAAAAGTATTTTACCTACTTCTGTATGCTATCCTTGACAATGAAAAACTCGGTCAGCGCACATTAGAAGACACTTTTAATTATTCCGGTTTTAAAACTATTTTCAATCTTGAGGAATCTGAAACAGTGAGCAGAAGTTCTATTTCTGAGAGATTATCGAAGATTGATGCCGGTTATTTCAAAGAAATTTTTGAATACATGTATGATCGTTTCTCAGAGAATTATAATCAAGCAGAAAGAGATAAGTACAATTTAATACGCGTTGACAGTACAATTGTTTCAGAAGCTGTGGGAAAATTTAAAGAAGGTATTGACCAAAAGACCGGTAAAAAGCTTGTAAAATATAGTGTTTTCTTTGATGGGATTCTTCCGGCAGGTGCAGAAGTGTTTAATACTCAGAGCTATTCATCTGAGGATATTGCGCTTCCCGAGGCTATTTTAAAGCAGGTCGAAAAAGATGCTCAACATCGTAATATTTATATTATTGACAGAGGTATTCAATCCACCCGTACTATGAAGGATTTTGACCAAAAGAATGTCAAATTTGTAATCAGAGCCAGAGAAAACCGTAAACATGAAGAGCTAGAATCCCTAATCAAGGAAAATCAAGATTTAGATATCGGAGAGAACCTCTTAATAAAAGACAGTATTATCAATCTCTATACAGGAACTCCAATTAAAAACAAACGAGGAAACACACATTATAGAGAAGAAAAAGTTGAAACTAAATTCAGATTGGTCATTGTAAAAAACAAACAAAATCCAGAAAAAGAATTTTGGTTTATAACTAATGATTTTGAACTTACGGCCAAAGAAGTTGCAGATTATTACAGAAGAAGATGGGATATTGAAGTCTTCTTCCGGTTTATAAAACAAGAACTCAATGTTAGCCATCTTGTATCACTGAGTAAAAATGGAATAGAAGTTATGATTTACATGACTCTAATTGTAGCAATGCTTATATTAATTTATAAAAAAGCAAATAATATTGGGTACAAAACAGCTAAAAAAAGGTTTATCATGGAGCTAAGAGAGCTTATTACAGCAATAATGATAACTCTTTCGGGAGGAGATCCCTCAAAAGTCTTTAAAACATAAGTGGCCGGAATTTCTTCCGACCACTACTACTCTAGTAGTGTTTTTTTTTTTTTAGAAAGTTTTCCGATTTTTTTGTTTCGTGGCATTTATTGATGATTTTTTTTATTTCGTCTTTGGGGTCTTGTGATGAGATTTTTCACGTAGTTTTTTTTATTTAATATGTTGAATATTAGATTGTAGTAATTCGTGTAGTCTTGGTTTTTTTTGCGCTGAAATTAGAACCTATTATTATAATTTAATGACTTATTACCTCCGATTAATCTTTAGTTGAGCAATTATCTTTGTCTTTAGGTTTAAAACCTGTTTTAATCTTAGAAACAACTCAAAGGGGTTTATGGTCTATAGCGGAGGGATTTAATTCTTAAAGAATTTTCTAGAAGTAATTAATTAAAATATGAAAGTTATGAAGGTAATAAAAGCAGACAAATTGCTGCTAGGAATGCTGGTAATGGTTTCGGCCATTTGTACAGCGCAAACAGTAAATAGTGGAGATCTATATATCAGTCCTGGTACTGTAATGAATACAGTTGGTGCATTTGATAATAGAGATACAGCAAATCTTGTAAATGATGGTGAGTTATATGTTTACAGTCATTTTAATAACGATGGCTTAGTGGGTTTTACTCCGGGTTCAACAACAGGTATGACACGAGTGGCCGGGATTGCAGGGTTTCAGGATATTTCAGGATCGGTGCCGGTAAAGTGGTATAATACGCAATGGAATAATTCTGCGACACAGCCTGCTTTTCATTTGTCGAATGAAATAAGTATGTTCGGGAAATCTGATTTCACCAATGGTATCATAGATGATGATACCTACGGAGGTTTGGTAGTGTTTGAGGATAACGCTTCTCATATAAATGTTAGTGATATAAGTTATGTTCAGGGGTTTGTGAATAAAAATGGTAAAGATTCCTTTTTGTTTCCGATAGGTGACAAGGGTAATTTTCGCCCTGCGGGAATTTCTAATCCTGGTGCAGCTACAGATGCTTTTATTGGTAAATATTTTATGACAGATCCTGATGTGTTATATCCTTTAAAGAATAAAGCTGCTGATATTAATTTGATTGATAATAAGGAGTATTGGACTGTCACAAGGGCTGCAGGTGTAAGTAATTTGTTTTTAACCCTTAGCTGGAAAGAAAATGTTACTATGGATGAAATATACGCAGCTTCTGATGATGAAATACATATCGTGCGTTGGGATGCTGTCCTTAATAGTTGGGTTGACGAAGGAGGGGTAACTGATGGTAGGAAAGAAGTTACTATGGTGGTGAATCCATTAGAGAATTATGGTGTTTTTACTCTAGCAAGAGTGAAAAAAGCGATAGATGAAGGTATTGTAGTGTTTAATGGTCTTTCTCCAAATGCTGATGGTTATAATGATTATTTTAAAATTACTGGCTTACAGGTATTTGCTTCTGATAAAATAACAATTTATAATCGTTGGGGGGTAGTGGTGTATGAGACACAAAATTATGATACCAGCGGAAATAATTTTAGAGGTATTTCAGAAGGTCGCGGTACATTGGGTAAAGAAAATAAGCTGCCTTCAGGGACTTACTTCTATACTATAGATGTGGTTAAAAAAGATGGTAAGAATTTTAAAAAGGCAGGATATTTATATATCAATGATTAAACAAATACTTTGATTAAAAAAAAAATGTTTTGAGTTTATTTGATTCTAAGAAATAGAAGTCTTACGGTTATTTGTTTATAGAAACTCATTATTGTAAATTTTTTTGCGAATAAAAAAATGTTTTTTTTTAATCTTAAAAAATAATTTAAAATTATGGAATCTCCATGATTTAAAAATGTAATTCAGATTAAAATTCTTTTAGAAATTACATAAAAAAAATAAATAATTATGAATAAAATCAAACTTAAACTTGGTATGTTATTCCTTTTTGGACTAGGTACTACTATAGTTACATATGCTCAGCAAGAGTCACAATTTACCCAATATATGTACAATACAATTGGGATAAATCCAGCTTATGCCGGTTCCAGAGATGTATTGAGTATTAACGGATTGTATAGAACACAATGGGTTGGGGTGGATGGGGCACCCAAAACAATGACTTTTTCTTTAAATACACCTTTGAGTAATAGATTAGGATTAGGGTTTTCTGTTGTCAATGATAAAATTGGACCATCTAATGAAAGTAATTTAGCAGTAGATTTCTCATACAATATTCCGGTATCAGATCAATACAGGTTGTTTTTCGGAATAAAAGGCTCTGCACAATTGTTAAATGTGGATTTTACTAAGCTGAGTATAGAAAATGCTATTGATCCTACTTATCAATATAATATAGACAATAAATTCTCACCAAATGTTGGGGCGGGTGTATATCTGCAATCCAATAAATCTTATGTAGGAATCTCAATTCCTTATTTGTTGCAAAGTACGCATTATGATCATTCGGCAATTTCCAGTGTTCAGGAGAAAATGCATTTATATCTAATGGGAGGATATGTATTTGATTTGTCTGATACATGGAAATTTAAGCCTGCGACTCTTGTAAAAATGGTAGTAGGTGCTCCTGTCCAGCTTGATTTGTCTGCTAACTTTCTGTACAATGAAAAATTAACTGTAGGGATGGCTTACCGATGGGATGCGGCCCTTAGCGCTATGGTCGGTTTTCAGGTTACCCCGGGTTTAATGGCGGGCTATGCTTATGACTTCGATACTTCAAAGTTTGGAAGCTATAATTCGGGTTCGCATGAAATATTCCTGCGTTATGAATTCTCTCAAGGTGGAAATACATCAGTTGTGAGTCCTAGATTTTTTTAAATTAAAAAAAACATGAAAAAGATATATATAATTACATTATTATCATTGGCAGTATCTTCGTTTTCTCAAGGTATTGATAGTAAGCTCATTAAAGGGAATAAGCTTTATGATGAAAAGGCATATTCCGAATCTATGGCCGCTTATGAAAAAGTTGCTAGTAGTGGCTTTAAGTCCATAGAGCTATTTGAAAAATTAGGAGATGCTTATTTTTTTAATTCGGAATTCTCTGAAGCTAATAAATGGTACACAGAGCTTTTTGGTTTAATTGGCTTTATAGACCCTATTTATTATTATAGATATTCACAAACGCTGAAATCTATTGGAGATGATAAAAATGCCAATGACTATCTTTCGCAATTTTCTAAACTTAGCAATACTGATAGCAGGGCAGTGGAGTATGTTGATAATAAAAATTATTTATCCCAGATAAAGGATAATTCAGAGCGTTACGATATCAAAGATCTTGATATAAATACGGCTTATTCTGACTATGGAGTTGCAATTTATCAAGATAGGTCGATAGTATTTGCTTCGTCCCGTATCCCCGAAAATGGAAAAAGCGACAAAGATGGATGGACATTAGATAACTATAGTTCACTATATTCTGCAATGCTTTCAAAAGACGGATCTCTTGGTAATGCACAGCCTTTTGCAAGTGAATTACACACAAAATATCATGAATCTAATCCAACGTTTAGTAATGATGGTAAAGTAGTTTTTTTTACCAGAAACAGTGATAAGGCGCAGAAAGTAAATAGTATGAATGTTGTTCCTTTAAAAATTTATAAATCTACTTTTGAGAATGGGAAATGGGGTAATGTTGTTGAATTACCGTTTAATAGTGAAGATTTTAGCTGTGCTCATCCTGCATTGAGTGCTGATAATAAAATATTATATTTTACATCTAATATGCCTGGAGGATTTGGTAATAGTGATATCTATAGAGTTTCTGTAGATGTTAAAACAAATACATATGGAAAACCTGTAAATTTAGGTAAAAATATCAATACACAAGGTAAGGAGGCCTTTCCATGGATTAGTGCTGACAATAAATTGTATTTTGCATCTGATGGTCATTTAGGACTTGGAGGGCTAGATGTATTTAGAACCACTATTTTAAAAGATGATTTAAATTCTAAAGTTGAAAATATTGGTAAACCTATTAATAGTTCATTTGATGATTTTGGTTTTTTGCAATTAGATAATTCTGATTTTGGTTTTTTTACATCGAATCGAGATGGAGGCAAAGGTAAGGATGATATTTATAGTTTTACTGAAGACAGGGAATTTGCGGTTGAAATGGAGTACATGGTTGTTAGTAAAGAGACGCAAAAAGCCGTGGCACATGCAGAGATAACTATATATGATAAGAATCATACTGTTGTTGGTACTACTAAAACAGACCGTAATGGTTTATTTAAAGCCATTGTTGACAGCAGTACAAAAGGAAAAACCTATTATGTAAAAGGGATTGCGTCTGGTTATGAGAAAGAAGAAGTTGTTGTTGAAAGCAATGATATCAATTTAAAAAAAGGTACTATTTTGTTAAACCTTCCAAAAATACTCATTACTAAAGGAAGTGATATTGCTAAAATTTTAAGTATTAAGGAAATTTTGTTTGATACGGGCAAATCTAATGTTCGTGTAGATATGGAGGTAGAATTGGAGAAAGTGTTGACGGTATTGGAACAAAATCCTAATATGAAGATTGATATTCGCTCTCATACGGACAGTCGTGGATCAGCTGCTTCAAATAAACTATTATCAGATAAAAGAGCAAAGGCAACCCGATTATGGTTTATCTCTAGCGGGATAAATGCTACGAGACTTACTGCCAAAGGCTATGGTGAAGAGAGATTATTGAACAAATGTTCTGATGGAGTTAAATGTACAGAAGAAGAGCATCAAATGAATAGACGTTCAGAGTTTATTGTTCTAAATTAGAATTTTTTTATCCAAATTTTTTGGAAATTATATTTTTTTTTGTATTTGATTATTACATCAGGTGGTGGGGACTTAAAAACTATATTGAATTATAAGTATTAAGGAAGTACCGCCTGGGTAATAATATTATCATTTTTTATAAATCCCTTGTTAATATATGTTTTTCAATATTATGTATGTCGATTAAGGCCTGTTTAAGAATAGCGTTTCTTTGCGAAAATTATTTTTATAAAAAAAACTTCATAACCCTTAAGGCTAAATATATATTAAAATCTATTTAAATATTTTTTTTGGATAAATAGTGTTCGATGGATTATTAATAATTTTAATAATGTTTAATAAAAAGAATTTTTATGGAAAATTATTTGATTCTGCCTCAATACAAAACTAGTTATGATTTGTTCGTGATGATTTTTAAATTGGAAGAGTCTCTTCCGAAGAAACACAAGATCGAAGCAAGGAAAGTTTTAGATGAATCATCTGATTTATTACTGTGTATTTATGATATTAGGAAAAATGGAAGAAATATGATTAATCATACTTATTTTATAAATGGAAAATATCATTTGCGAAAGATAAGTAATTTTATTAGTGCTTCTGTTTCTCTTCGTATTTTAAACCAGGATATTGCATTTCAAATTAATCTAAAAATAGATCTTATCCTAGAAGAATTAAACCGTTATGGAAGTGAGGCTGATACTTTAGCTTTTAAAATGGAGTAATAAAGTGCATTTTATTTTAATATGTTTTGCTTGGTTGATTAAATAAAAAAAAAGATATCTGTGATTAAAATTTAGATATAGGTCATGTTTTCTATAGTTTTTAATTTCCGTTGACTATGACAGATAAGCCTTTTTTTACTATAGAAACAGTTAAAGTATTTGTTTTTGTGGGATAAATTTCCCCATCTATTTGTGCTTCTATATTTTGGACTTCTGGCATTTCTATTACGAGATTCTGAATCAAGAGATGTTTTGCTTTTTTATAATGCTCGATTTTATGTGCAAATAAATAACCTAGTAGTAGTATTCTTTGTAGCAAAGATAATTCAGGAACTATTATTAAATCCAGCCAGCCATCTTCAAGATTTGCCTTTGGGGTCAATGTTAGCTTATATCCCATCTCGTTAGTGTTTGAAATAAAAAATAAATATGGGTTTATTTGTATAGTTTCTTTGTCAAGAAAAAGAACATAATTTCTTGCCTTAAATTGTAAAATAGCCTTAAAAGCTGCAATAGCATAAGCTTTTCGCATTCTTAAAGCGGACTTTTCATATTTTTTTATAATAAGGGAATCTACTCCAATTCCCATACTACTGAAAAAATATCTATCGTTTGCTTTTCCAAGATCAATAGATATTTGATTTCCACGTTTTATTATTTCAATTGCTTTTTCTATGTCTTTAGGAATATTAAGATGCGCCGCTAATCCATTACCCGATCCCATGGGAATAATTCCCAGTATTGTCGTTGTGCCAACTAGAGATGATGCTATCTCATTAATAGTGCCATCACCACCACAGGCAATGATATAATCTGGCTTGTATCTGAGGATGTTTTGAGTAAGCAATATGGCATGTTTTTTATATTGGGTATAAGTTACTTCTAAGTTAAATTCAGCTTCTGGTAGAATTTTTTTTAGCCTTGATAAGCAAAGGGTGTTATTACCTTTTCCTGAAATTGGATTTACTATAAAGTGGATGTATATCATAATTTGAAATATGTTACTTAAAAATAAATAGTTCTGTTTTTTTGCCGGGAAATATTTTTATAAAACGTATTTAAAAAATTCCTTTACTATGTAATAATAGTAATCAGGGAAATATTCTTGGGTTAAACAATAAATTTAATTTGCTTAATAAGAATATATATTCATTTTTTAATCTGCAGGTATAAGAACAAATTTAATTTTTTTTTTGATATAAAAATGTCTATATAAGACTTATTTTTTAATTAAATCCAAAGTAATTTATGAATACTTTTTAATTTAATACTATCAGGTTTGTTAGGAAATATAACCTGATTTAAAGAATGAATGTAAAGTAGTATTTTTAAGACTTATCTATTCCATTAAAGAATCTGCCTATTTTTATTTTTGCAAATGATTTATGTTTCAGCTGTCTTTTTACAATGACAAATTTAGGATTATAGGATTAATATTTTAAAATAATTTACCATGAAAAAAATAATGATAGTAGGATATTCTTTATTTAGCTTGATTTTTACCAATTTATATGCTCAGAATACTAATAATTTAAGTAGTTGTGCAAGTGATGCCATGAATCAAAAGCTAATGAAATCAAATAGTACCTTTTCTTCAAAAATGATTCAATTTGAGGATATGGTTAAAAAAAATAATTTAATATCCCGTAATAAGGAACAAATATATGTCATTCCTGTTGTTGTACATATTATGCATAAAGGCGAAAGTTTAGGCACGGGAACCAATATAAGTGATAAGGAGGTTTTTTTTAAAATTAAGGCGATAAATGAAGAATTTCGAAAAATTATAGGATCACAGGGTGATGGAGCAGGTATTGATGTGGGTATTGAATTTGCATTGGCTGTAAGGAATCCGGATAATCAGGCAACAAATGGTATTGTGCGATATGATATGTCAGGTTATAGCAATTACGTGAATAATGGAATTAATTCTGCAAAAACTCAGGGTATGGATGATGCTGATTTGAAAAAACTTTCATTTTGGGACTCGAAACAATATTATAATATTTGGCTTGTTTCAGAAATTGATAACAATGAAGGTGAGTCAGGAGTGCAGGGTTACGCCTATTACGCTGCACAACATGGCAGTGATGTTGATGGTGCTGTTATTTTAAGCAATTCTTTTAAGAATCTTGAAAGCACTACAGAAGTTCATGAAATAGGACATGCATTTAATCTATATCATACTTTTGAAGGAGATAATAATGGTTTAGACTGCCCATCTGGTAATGGGGACTTTTGTAATGATACTGCGCCGCATAAAAGAGGTATAAATGATTGTAGTATTATTGGGAATAATATTTGTGATGCTAATTCATCAAATGTTTTTTTTATTAATAATTATATGAGTTATTCCTATAGTAGTTGCAGAAATATGTTTACAAAAGACCAAAAGAATCGCATTATAACGACATTAACTACAATACGAAAATCATTTTTGGAATCGGAAGGAAACAAAAGTTTTTTGCCGGTAAGTTTACCGCTAGCTGATTTTACAGCATCATCGCAATTAATTAATAGTGGTGATAAAATTACTTTCTTTAATTTTTCAAATGGAATTCCCAATTCCTATTTAAGTGATACTCCTTGGTTGGGGAATACTTTTGAATGGGAGTTTACAAATGGGACAACTACTCTTACCAGTGATGTCCAAAATCCTGAGGTTACATTTATGGAAGCCGGAAATTACCAGGTTACATTAAAAGTTACAAATGTTTTGGGATCAGGTAGTAAAAAGGAATATAAGTATATTCAGGTAGCAAACGCGACAATACAACCAAGTGTGCCTATATCTGTAAATTCTGGTAATTTTGGTTATACAATTCATCAGATTCGTTTTAAGGATATCGATAATGTAACCGATCCTTTTTTGAATATTGCTTATACAGATTTTAGTACTTTGCACAAAACAGCTGTAAAGGCTGGTGGGAGCTATAATCTTGAAGTAACCACTCATGCGGGGAATTCTGGTGGTAATCCTGAATATCATGCTGTTTATATCGATTATAATAATGATGGTGTATTTCAGGAAACGGAAAGAATAGCAGAAGGTAAGACACTTTCTAATCAGTATGGTCAATTCATCGAATCGATCATTATCCCTGAAAATACCGTTCCTAATAAATTATTAAGAATGAGGGTAGCGGGAAATGGCAAATCGCCGATAGATAATGATATAATAAATTGCAGAGTCAAATATTGGGCAGGAGATGTAGAAGATTATGGTGTATACGTAATTGATTCAGAAATTGCACCTGTAGCAGATTTTACAGCCTCTGCAAGTGTAATTCTTAAAGGAGAAAGCATTTCTTTTAGTGATAACTCAAGTAATTTACCAACTGCATGGCTATGGAAAATTTATAAAAATGATATCCTTGCCTTTAGTGCGAAAGAACAAAACCCAATTTTTACTTTTAGAGAATCTGGAATTTATAAAGTAGAACTAACTGTAGGTAATAGTGGTGGTACTGATACAAAATATATTAATGGGATGATATTGGTTAACGACCCTTTATTATCAACCCAGGATGATGATAAAATAACCTTTGTATATTATCCAAATCCGGTACTTAATACCTTATACATTCGTAATGATTTAGAAAAAATAAAAAAGGTAGAAATGTATAACCTCTCAGGAGAATTGGTTTTAATCCAAACATACAATAGTGATACAGTTAATGTTGATTTTTCAGAATTAGAAAAGGGTATTTATTTTATTTATTGTTATCAGGATAATTCTGAATTAAATTTTAAGATTATCAAGAATTAAAAAAAAATGGAAAGTATTGAAAAGCGATCAATTTTATAGATATTTTGTAATTAATTCAAGTTGCTAGTTTAGAGGTAATAAAAAAACAAAGCACAGGTTCAGTAAATTTGTTTTGCGAACCAATAAACCTTACCCATGCTTTGTAAAGACAAAATTATATCAATTTTTTGTTTAATAGACGATATTTTACAAGGAATTAATCATCCGGAAGATGTAAGAAGACATGTAAGTGATAGCGAAATTATCCTGACTGCAATTGTTTCTTCGACAAGTTTTTATGGTAATCACTGCTCAGCCATTAAGTTTATGAAAGAATATGGATTTATTCCAAAGATGCTTGATAAGAGCAGGTTCAACAGACGTTTACATAAAGTTGGCAGACTTCTATATGAATTATTTGAGACCATAAGTTCCTATTTTAAAGATTTCTGTTGTGAGATGCAATACATTATAGATTCATTTCCCGTAGCAGTTTGTAAAAACATGAGGATTACAAACTCTAAGATTCTTAAAGGCAAAAAGTACAGAGGCTATACAGCAAGTATGAGAAACTATTTTTATGGGGTAAAAGTTCAGTTATTGACAACTAAAAATGGAATACCTATAGCGTTTCATTTCACTCCAGGTAAAACAGCTGACATAAAAGCTTTAGGAAAAATGATAGATAAGCTGCCTGCTGAAGCATCGATTTATGGAGATAGTGCTTATACTGATTACGGTTTAGAAGATTTTGCCCTAATGGAAAAATGTGTTTTATTAAAAATTCAAAGAAAGTCAAATGCTAAACGAACAGATACAATAGAGCAAAAAAAAGAAAAGTTAAAAATGAGAAAAAGAGTAGAAACAACAATAAGCGACATAAAAAAAATGTTTCCAAGAACTATACATGCAGTAACATTAGAAGGTTTTTTGATAAAACTGACATTGTTTGTATTTGGACTCCAGTTAAATAAAGCAATCAACTAGCAACTTGAATTAATTAATAAAATTTAATTTTTTTAAGAGGTTTATCTTAAGAATAAAAAAAGAGTAGAAAATCATCATTTTCTACTCTTTTAGTGTAATTTAATTTTAATGTCCTTGTTGAATATCTCACTACTTAATTGTTTTTGAGAATAAAAAATTTAAGGATTATTTCGGGAGATTCGCCATAGTTATTTAAGATAATTATGGCGAATTTTTAATTTCTTTTTTTTTGAAATCTTCACATGGTTTATGTTGAAAGACCTTAAAATATTGAAACGTAAAATAACATACCTTTGAATAATTCAATAGTTGAGCTATCTCTGTTAATGAAGTAAAGTCTTTGCTTGTCAGGAGCTTGTTTGAAAAGATCATTTTTTCTTTGATAAAATATTTATTTGGTGAAGTATTATGTATTTTAGTAAAAGTCAATTTATATTTAGTGGGTGACATTCCTGCCATTTTTGATAATAAAAGTATGGAAGGAAAGGGACCGTATAAATTTTCTGCAAGATAATTTGTTGTTTTATTGATTGCTTCGATATCCGATTTAATGATTTCATTGTTAATTTGTGTTTTATTCTTATGAGTATTTATAAAATTTGCAAATACTTTTAAAGTAATGCCTTTCAAAAAGGAACTGTAAGAAATATCAAATACTGATTTATTGCGTAATGAATAAATAAGTATTTTGGTCTCACTATCAATAAAGCTGTTAAAAGAATGATTTTTTTCAATAGCTTTGAATATGTCTTCATTTTTGAGATGTAAATTCAAAAAATCTTTGTCAACGGTTAATCTTAAACCGAAGGTTCGTTCATTAACTACGGGAATAAATGTATTAGGGAATTGACTGTCTATAACGGTTAATTGTATATCTCCCTTGTTTCCAATATCATGTGTTATATTGTCAATAATTAATTTGTTATGTTTATTACTTATGTCATACTGCAAAACGTATAAGTTCTGATGAGAAGGATACCTGTTAATGGTAATACCAGTTGTGAAAACCATGTCTAACAAATGTACAGATAAGGCGGGAAGTACCTGTGTGAAATAGATTGTACCATCTCCTAGTTTTTCAGGTACAATTGTAATTTCATTATTGATATGTCTTGCATTGGTCTGCTGTATTACTTCATTCTGCCATTCAGGTGTTAGTGAATAGTGATGATTAATTATTATCATATCTTTGTATTTGCTTAATAAATGTTTTAGGAGATATTCCAAAAAAGCATTTAAACATTGAACAAAAATGAGAATTATTGATATTAAGTTGTTCTGATATTTGAGTAACAGACAAGCGATTCTCTTCAAGTAATTCTTTGGCCTTTATAAGTTTATTGGTTATGAAAAAATTACCGGGTGTATCATTATTTATTCTTTTAAATAACCTTATAAATTTTGATTTTGACATATTTGCTTTTTCTGCAATTACTTCATTACCAGGATAAGGAATTTTAAAATTTTCTACCAGAAATTTCTGTGTTGAAATAATCTGGAATAAGTCGATTTCATTTATTTCTTCTAAAATTTCATTTTCTTCGCTTAACTTTTTTAAATAATCGTTAATTAATAAGTTTACGGTTCCACTTAGGTTTAGATCAAATAGAATTCCATTAGTGTTAATTTTACTTAATTTATCAAGAGCATGCATGCTTTCGACATTCATACGATGCGTCCTGATATTTGTGTTCCTGCAGGAGTTCATTATCAACTCTTTCTTATGCTGATTATGGTATTCTTTAAAATACGCGATAATAAGTTCTTTTTTTATAAATATGGATAACGCTAATGTTCTACTTCCCGATTTTACCTCATATTGGCTTCTTAAAGCGCTGTCTATAATAATCATATTATGAAGCCAGCGCCCTATATTACAAGAAAAAGTATCTGTATTAATTTTTATTTCACCTTCTGTAAGATTATAATATAATCCAATAAAATCATGCATTTTATTTTCTTGGATAAAAGTGAAATCGGATTGATAAGTAACATCAACATAGTAGGCGACAATACCGGGTTCACATTCTAAAAAATAGCGCTCTCCGGTACTAATATTTTCAGGCAGTACAATATGATTGCCTTCTATTGTACCTCCAAATTGGTTTGTAAAGTTCTTTATCCACTCAAGGTCGGCACCAAAGTGATGAGTAATTTTTTTCATAGGTCATGTTTTTTTGGATGATTGTAAGGTAAATGTAATTAATAATTTAATCGGGGATATGCCTCTGGAGATTGCTGTAGTGTGAATTGAAAAGTATTTATTTTTTTTTGTTTGAGAAAATTTTAATTATTTTTTTTATTTAACTTTTGTTTAACTTTTCATTAATCTGTTTACTTACAGGTGTTTGTGTTTTTTTTTGTGATGACTGACCCACCTACTTTTTTTGTTTTTACGAAGTGTTTATCTTGTTAAAATTATTGTGTGGTAAAGTAGAATCGTCTATTAGAAATAATGTATTACGATATAAATATGACTTTTAACGGTTAGTAAAAAACTCAAAGCAATCAACTTATATAGGAAATTACTTGTTTTTCTTAGATGAATAACTAATGTTCTTTGCTAAAGGGATTATTATATGAGAAAAAAGAGCAGATCTATTCTTAACTTTCTCTGAAATAATTACATAGAAAATAAATAACATTTCAATATTTTTAAGACCTATTTGTCCCCCTTAATTGAAATTGTGTTATTTATTTTTGTATAGATAAATTTAAATTCTTTTGAGGGGATATTATAAGTAAGAGGATATTCTCCAGTATTAAATTCTCTAAAATTATAATTTGAGGGAACGATAAAAAAAAATAGAAAATGGATCTAATTACTACAGTAGAAAAGATGTTACAAAAAGAGGTCTCAGAAGAAGAAGCCAAGGATTTTGCCTTAAACCGATATGGCGAATTGTGTGCTTATATAAGAAGCGAAATTTGTAGAAATATACAATTTGAAATTGAAATAAAAAAACAAGCACACAGAAAAAGATTGCTGGAAGATTACCAGATGTGGGTACATAATAATAAAGATGATGGAAATGAGCCGGCTAGTGATGTAGATATTCTTTATTAATTGGCTGTGTTTGGTCTTATTGTATTAGAGTATAAATTTGTCTTTACAAAATTATCATAGATACCTCTTTCGCTGAAATGAAATAATAATAAGGTGAGACAGGATCAATAGGACGAAGAAATACAAGGATAGGTTTTTTTTACATTTGAGCAATATATTTGATTATCAAAAGCTTCATTTTTTACAAAACAAACCCTTAGTTTTGCGATTCAATTTAAATATATAATATAATATGAAAGGTTTATTAGCAAAAATTAGCGCCAAAATTGACACATTTGTAACTGATTCGGAATTGCATTTAGAAAAAGGAAATAAAAGTGCAGGTATAAGAGCTCGTAAAGCATCTTTGGAATTGAGTAAGCTTTTCAAGGATTATAGAAAAGCTTCTGTGGAAGAATCAAAAAAATAATTTTGATTTCTAATTTTTAAACTCAAGAAAACCTTATTTTATTAAATAAGGTTTTTTTTTACTTTCGAAATACGTGTAAGTTAAGAGATGGCTGCTTTTCATTTTTAATGCAGTAATAGATTTTTGTTTTGACCTGAAAGCCAAACACAATTAGTTTTTTCGGGTTTAATAATTTTGAAATATTTTTCTATGTATCCATCCGCCTGTAATGGCCCCAAGGATTGGTGCGGCCCAAAATAACCAAAGCTGTGATAGTGGTTCTCCTCCAACTAATAATGCCTGAGATAATGATCGGGCAGGATTTACAGAAGTGTTTGTAATAGGGATACTTATTAGATGAATTAAAGTTAATGCCAGTCCTATTGAGATTCCAGCAAATTTTTTGTTCGCAACTTTATTACCTGTCCCTAAGATAATTATTATAAAAAACAGAGTTAATATAAATTCTGATATAAATGCTGCCCGTAATGAGTAACCTCCGGGAGAAAATGCCCCGAAACCATTAGTGGCAAAAACGCCAGCCTTGGTATTGTCTATAACAAAACCTGTTTTTTCTATAGCTACTGCATATAAAGTTATAGCTGCAGTGAAAGCACCAATGCATTGTGCTATAATATATGGTAACAAATCTTTTGCTGGAAATTTGCCGCCTGCCCATAGGCCAAAAGACACTGCAGGATTAAAATGTGCTCCCGATATATGACTAAGGGCATATATCATGGTCAAAAGGCTTAAGCCAAACGCAAGGGATACTCCTGTAAATCCAATGCCATAGTTGGGAATTTGGGCTGCAAAAATTGCACTGCCACAACCGCCAAAGACAAGCCAAAAAGTTCCAAAAAATTCTGCAAATAGTTTTTTCATAAAAGTGATGATTTAAATTAAGTTATTTGTTGTTGCGTGCGTGAGAAATGGTAAAGTATTATACTTTTTTGGATTACTCCCGGAAGAAAACTTGCTTATTTGTTTTTATAAATTATTGATCTTTTTTGTATTGAAAAAGAGGTAAGTAAAGTTATTTGTTGTAATTTGTCGATATGACAAAATTGCGACTCTTATGGTAATTTTAATAGGGTGAGGCCCTATAAATATAAGAAAAATGCAAAAGTCAGGGGTGAATTTTTTTTCAAGTAATTCATGTGGATTAAGCTGTATCTAAAGATGCTGTAATTTCATAAATAGATAATGAAAAGGCAAAAATTGTTTTTTTTAAGGTGGGAGTGAATAGGTAGTGGTTAACTGGAGTTAGATTAAGAATGGATGTTCTAGTATATGAAGCATTAACCGATTGTCATCATTTATACTTTCTTCCAATGAAACTATAGTTTCTGTTTTAAAAACATTATCAATGGCATTAATTTTAAAAATAATATCTTGAAGATGTGATGTATTTCTTGCGTTAATTTTGCAAAAAACACTAAATTTTCCCAATATGACCGAGGCTGTTGTAATATAGGGAATTTTTATCATGCTGGTTAATACAGAGTTGATATTCGAAGTTTTATTAATATATATACCAACATAAGCGATCTGAAAGTAATCAAATTTCTTATAATCAACGCTCAATTCGAATCCAAGAATTATTCCAGTATCTTCCATTTTCTTAATTCGTTGGTTTACCGTTCCACAAGTAAATGATATTCCTTGTGCAATTTCTGTGTATGGAATTCTGGGATTGTCTACTAAAGACTTTAAAATTAGTTGGTCTGGTTCATCAAGATTAAATTTCATTGTATTGTTATGAATTGTTTTTTGCTATGATTTTAGAATTTACTCGTAAAGAAAGGGTATGCTTTTTTAGATAGACCAAATTAGACAGGCAAAAGTAGCTATACTTTAATAATCTCTTTGTTATAAAAAGACATAAAAATAAGTACATCATTTATAATTTTATTTGGGTATCCGAGAGCGGATTCCTGTATAAGGGACTTATTTTTAGTTACTTGAACATTGTGATAAGGTCGGATTGTTTAAAGGTGTATTTATCAGATGCAGAGAAAGAGAATATAAAAAGGACGAATTAGCGTTGAAAGTTATCAGTTGTATTAGAAAAAACGAATGTAAAAAAGAATTTATTTTAATGTTTTTATGTCTTTATTGTAACTATTGGACATTTGTATCTTCTTTATCTTTGTATGACAATTCATTTATAGAAATGCGTTGTGCCGTTTTAAGGTTTGTAGAGTTTTGAAATTTTTGTAGGTGATAAGACAAAGCAATAAATACATGGGGCACCTTAGAATAACTTTTTTAATTATCTTAAAAAGATGCTCAGCTTTGAGCATCTTTTTTTTTATTCATTACTTATTATGATAATGTGTTTCAATAAGAAACATTTTTGGAGCAATTGGGTAATTTGATTTTTCAAATTAAATATTTCTTCATTTCAAATAAGTATGTGACAGTAATTGACAAAGCTAATGTCAATTGTTTTATTTTTTTGCAATGAATTTTTTACGGATACCTAAATAGATCTTTTTGCAATTTATATAATTGGTCCTTTTACTATTAGGTTTTTATTTCAAAATAATGATATTTTAATTTTGTCAGGCTATTTATTGAAATGTATTTAGCCAGATATTACTCTATAGTGTGGTGATAAAAATATAAATACACATACCTTCATTTTGTATTTGTTACTTTATATGACTGTACAAAAAAACTATTACAATATTTATAAGACCTATTAAATCTGCTGCTGTTATTAATTTCTCTTTTTTTTGTATCTCGGTTAAATTGTTTGATAATCAAAGTTAGAGAACGTTATTTTGACTGGTTTAACATATAAAAATATTTTAAATGAAAAGTTTATTTTTAATACTTGTATTTCTTTTTTGTGAAATAGTATTCTCTCAAAACGGCTTGCGGTTTTCAGAAAAAGAATTTTTTACCGCAAGTATTTCAATTAGTCCTGTTGCTTCTATTAAGGAAGAGGGGGCAGATTTCGTGGGTGAAATAGAATATTCAGGGTTTGTTTATACAAAGGCTGGTTTTGAATCTTTTTCTGCATTATATGGTGGGTATTGGGATGTACATGGAGCTATAGGAATGAGTTTGACTTCTGGGCTATTTGAGAAAACAAGATTTTACAGTGGCATTCGATTAGCACGTGTAGGACGGGGGCATGAAGGAGCATGGCGTCCGATGTTTGGGCTTGAAGGAGGTGTTGAACTCAATTTAACGGATAATTTTTTTGTTGGAATAAGGGTAACTTATGACAAGAGAGATGATCAGGAAATTTTTGGATTATCACGTGAGATGAAAGCAAGTGGTTTTTTTAGATTTGGTTACAAGTGGTATTATAAAAATTATTGAATAAAGTTGAGTAATAGGTTTATTTTTTTATAATAAAATGGATTTAACTAGAACAGGGCTCCCAAAGAGATCCATTCGGCTTTAAGCGTTATGTCATTATTAGTATTATTGTGTTTGAGTGTAAAAGTTGTCATCTTACTTAAATAAGATTTTTTTTCTTAATCGCAGGATTTATTATCAAATGATAGTGATACCAACAGTTTTAAAAAATGTATCTATGCTTGTTTTTGTATTATAGGTCAGACTTAAGTTAATTAATCCAACTGAAGGATTTTCTCTTAAATGGTAACCTGAAAATAAGATTGTGTATAAAATGAAATTAGTTATCATAGATTGTTTTTAATTATGTTGATTTAGAGTCCTTTATATCATAAGAGCTTTTTGCTTAATTGCTGTGCAAGGATATGACAGGGAGGTTTATTTCCAGATAAAAATTTGTATTTTTGTTTTATATATAGATCCACTAAAAATAGCTCCTAAGACCGGTGCTATCCAAAATAGCCAAATTTGGGAAAGTGAATCTTCGCAAACGGACAATGTCTGGGGAAAAGATTTCGATAGATTTGGTGACGAGTTGGTAATGGGGATACAGATCAATAGTGTTATGGTTAGTATAAGACCGGTGGAGACTGTTGTGAATTTTCTTTCTGCATATTTGTCAGTGGTGACCAGCAGTATTATCAAAAAAATACCGTCAGTAAAAAAACTGCAATAAATATATCTTTTGTTGAGTAGCCTTGAGGAGGGATGAAGATTCCGAACCCGTTGAAGGCAAAATTTTTGGTTTTGTCATAGGCGATCGAGTATATTGTTTCTGCGGCAATATAAGTACCAAGAAACTGGGCGAGGATATAAAGCAATAAATTTTTAGTAGGGAATTTATTGCTTGCCCATAATCCAAATGAAATCGCGGGATTAAAATGTCCTCCGGAAATATCACTTAAGGCATAAATTGTGCTCAAAACACTAAAGAGGAGTCCTGTGATCACCCAGATAATTGTTGGGTCTACATCAGGAATGCCTATGGCAAAAAGAAGGGCGTTAGAATTGTCGAAAGCCAGCCAGTGTGTTCTTAAAAATTCTGGATTGTGAATTTTAGTTGTGAAAAAAATGTTATTATATCCACTATATAATAACCAAAAATCTCCTGATATTTTTATTTTCGGGATTTCAGCGGCAAAATACGCGCCACCACAGCAACAAAAAACAAGTAAAAAGGTTCCTAAAAATTCGGCTAACAATTTTTTCATTATCTGGGTATTTATTATCCGATCTCTCTTGGATGGATTTAAAATTTATAACTATATGGCTAATCGTAGTTTTTGTATCAAAACGGTCTTTTGTAGAGGTGAAAAATCAAATATATTACGATTAATTTTGAGTAAATGATTCTCGAGATTTTAGGTTTGAAAAAATACTTTTTCACTGGGGACGGAGGAATTGAATTTATTTTTAATTGTTGGTTGGTGTGTTAATTTTAGTGTTTTAAGGTAATGTTATCGCATTAAGATGATGTAAATGATCGCCGAACATTAAAGTTTTTTTTAAGTGATTTAAATTATTGGATAAGTTTTGCGATATTTTTTTTGCGATTAAAAAAATGATAAAAAAACGATCAGTTTATGTGTTTTTTGTTAAAATTCAAATGGAATGATTTTGTATGTTTCAAGTGCTGATTCGTATATTTATTTGGGAACACAAAAGATACATTTTTTAAATTGTGAGGTAAATATCATCAAACCTTATTTATTTAAGGGTTTGAATAAGTCATATAAATAAGGCAATAATGTTTTTGTATAATTTCGAATTGTATATTGTTGGATTTTAGTAATGCCTCAAAATTGGAATCTTTTTGAACTAAAGATTTGTACTGCGGATTTAAAATTGTTAAGTTTTAATAGATATTTTAAACAGTAATTTTTTAAATAAAAAGAACTTATTATACTTCTTTTATGTCTCATTGCTCAGTTTTTCCCTACGTACTTACTATACCTTTGTATTGATTTTAATTTGCAAAACCTTTTAATGTAAGATTAAAAATTAGAAAAAGATGAAGAAAAAAATTTTGGTTTGTGATAATAAAAGGGCTTTTTTGAAAATGTTTAAAAAAAAACTTTGTAATGAGCCGGAGTTTTTTCAAACCACTTTTTTGTGTGATACACAAGATGAGTTTGATTTCTTGATTTTGGTTGTTTATAATAAATTTGAATTATTAGATTTTTTAAGATTATATAAAATCGAATCAAATACAATAATTTGTGTGTTCAATGAAAAATTATATTCAAACTTAGCATTTTTGGAAAATATCAATGATTTATTTTTGTTAAATGCATCAAAAAAAAGGTCTGATATTATCAAAGATTTAAAACTGTATTTTAGACGTAGTTCTTATTGTGAGAATCAATTAACAAATTCTCAATTACCAAGTCCATGTATCCAGAAACAATTTAACGAATCTCTTTATAGTTTGATAATCGATTAGTAAAATTAAATCGGAAGTTTTTTTAGCAGGGCAAGGATGTTAAATAAAATTGGTTTTCACAAGATAAAATAATTAAAAAAGTTATTAGGTTTTAATATTCATATCTAGTTAGTAAAATGTAAATTAGGTATCTTTTAGGTGAGAATAAAGGTGAGGCTAAATTTAATTGTAAATAAGATTCTTGTTTTTGGTTAGTGATTTAACTTTGTCTCAGAAAATGTTTTTAGAGATATTCAGTTACATTGAGATTAGTCAAATATTTTACAGTGAGATGGTAAAAGTATGTGAAGTTAAACAATGTGGTTTTGCATTAGGTTTAGCAAAAAAAAAGTAGAAGGAATTGATAGGAAAGAAAGCTTTATTGTAGTATTTGAATATAACAATACTGATAATGAGTGTTTTTTTTGTGAAAAAGAGTTCTGCTTATATAATTTCGGTAGAGTGTGTATTACAGAGTTTAAAACGAAAAAAAAATGCTTTTGCTTGATTATAATAATAAACAAAGAAGAAAAATAATTTATTTTTTTCAGGGCTTTTGATGGGTGCGGATTTGGTTTTACTATATGATCAGTTTTGAAGAAATACCTTATTATCATAAATTTAGGGCTTAATTATAAAAGTTTAAAATATCATCGTATTTATTTTTGCATAATATTAATAAAAATAATAAAAATAATATTATGAAAAATTATATTTTAAGTTCTCTTTTGGTTTTGGGAGTTTATTCGGTGAAAGCGCAAGATGTCGTTGCATCTGTAAATGGTAAAAAAATAACCCTCCCAACTGGTGGTGTACAGCCTTTAATTACAGGTTCTGCAAAGACAATAGATACAGAGCAGTTGACAGCAGGAAAAGTAGTGGTAACTGATGCAAGTGGTGATATTACAGAATCTTCAGTGACAACAACAACTTTAGATTTTTTAGATGCGACATCGAGTGTTCAGGGACAGCTTGATGCAAAAGGTATTGGTTCGGTTACTTTGGTTTCTGCCACGGTCAATACCTTGGGTTCTGATGTAGCTGTGGCAGTGGCTACCGATACGACCACTCCAGCCATAACTATAAGTTTGCCAAATGCATCTGCTACGACAAGAGGTGTAATTTCTGCTGCTGACTGGAATACTTTTAATGATAAAGGAAATTCTTTTACAGAGATTGTTGATCAATTTACAGTTGCTTCTGCTGGTCAAACGGTATTCACATTAACAGCAACACCATCTACTAGTTCTGTGTTAGTTATGATTTGTAATGGTGTTGAACTTGCTAATGGTTCTGTTACTTTTGCGGGTACTGATGCTACTTATGTTCCTGGTTCTAATGGTAATTATTCTTTAGTTATCGGTGATGTAATCAAGTTTAGGTATATCAAATAATATAGTAATTTATTTTGTAATTGAAAATCAATAATTCTAAATTGTTTGGTTATAAAATCTAGTTTGGAATAAGATAAAAAAAGCAGCGACAAGAAGATTCTTGTGGTTGTTTTTTTTTGTTTTAGTTTATAAGAACTGTGAGGTTTTCACGTATCTTATCGTTGCTGTGATTTTTTAAATTAGTAAGCACTTGAGATTAAAGAGCGTTCAAGAAACTAAAGTTGTTATTGTTTTGTACTCTTTTTTAATCGGATAAAAATAGTTTTAATTATTTATTCAGTTTGCTCTAGAATATCCAATTTATATCGGTCAAATATTGGCTTTTTTTACTGAAAGTATGTCTTTTTTTTATTTTTATGTTTGAGTCTTTTTTTAATTTTCAGGCATAAAAATAAATAGAGTGAAAATAATATATCTTGCAAATAGTGAAGTGAATAAGGTTAAAAAAAGATATTTTTTTTTATTAGTCTGTTATGGAAGCCTTTTTTCTTGCTGCACGAGTTTGGTTACAAAATATAAAATTACAGATAAAGAGAAAAACAATTATTATGTTAATACGTATGATGTGAGGGGTGATAGTATCTATTTTTCTGAACTTAAAAGAAATAAAGAAAGTAAGGGGTTTTATAAGTTTTCTGTAAATGAAGTAAAGATTGAAAAATGAACATTTAATTAATAAAAGAGGTACTTAAAGAACGATTTTAAGTACCTCATGTCCAGAATAAGCTATCTTCCAAATATGCTTATACAAATATCGTTAAGTATAATTTGAGCGAGGTGCTAAATGAGACATATAAATGTAGTAATGATTTTTTTTACAGTAATTCTAAGCAAGTAAAAAGCTCATTAGATATTTATATGTCTTTAGTAGACTTTTAAATTTTAATCTTTAATATAGTTTTACAGAACAAATTCTGTAAGTCTAAAATAAATAATTTTAAGTATTATGAAAATGAAAAATGTACAAAGAGAAGAAATTCAGAGAGAAAATTGGGTGGCCAGGTTGTTGTGGTTTGGTTTTGGGTTTATTACTTCATTTTTTGTCTTTCATCTGTTTTTAATGTGATTATGTAATTTAAAAAGTTACGATTTCATGGTAGGATGCTTTTTGTGTATCCTGTTTTGTTTAAAATATCTTATTGTCACAGTCCGGGTAATAATGAAGAAGAGAGCCTATTGTTTTTTGATGCTTTAATCATTTTTTAGAATTGGGATAGGGTATCATGCCTGTCAATTTTTCAGAAGGACAATGAAGGAATTTTAGAGCAAGAAGACGTGTGATTTCCAAGGCTGGGCACTTTTGATAAAAGTATCAATATTATTGTGAAGATGCTTTTTTTGCCTTATATGTTTTTTTTTTTAATCAGTCCGAAGGAGGGGAGTGTCGGCTGATCGCCGATGGTATTGTGGTAAAAATTCAATATTAGGTTTATTGGTTTTTTTTACCTAGAATTATCTTTTGAGCTGGTTGGAAGGCTTGTATGTTTTAAAAAAAATACTGTTTTAGTATTGCTAAAAGATAGTAATCGGATGTGTGTATATTCTATAAAATATCTATTTAATAAGCTTTGCCTTTAAAGTAATAATTGCCTAGTTCTGTCTATTGTTGATAAATAGACTTAATTTTGGTTCTTGTTTTTTATCATTTTGTCCTAATATGTCTAATTGTTTTTCTAAACAATACTTTCTCGTCTATAAGCGAAGCATCAAAAAATTCTAAAATATAATCCTTATTAAAAAGTACTAATTTTTCCGATAATTCAGAGTTTCCAAGTGTGTTTGTAAGTCGATATTTGTAAGAAGCTGTATATCCTAAAATGTTAGAAGATTTTAAATATTTTGATATCTCTTTATTGTCTAGGTTGGTTTCTTCTATTATAGCTTTGCAGGAACTAATTTGATCATTGCATTGTTTGGCAAAATCATCAAATTCATGTTGATTTTGTTTGGGCTTAAAAACTTTTTTTTTCAAAGCCAATTGTGTTTGGTTTATTAATGATTCATTTTCTTTGATATAAGTGTCATTTTCTTCTTTTAACCTTTGGGCTATGTTTCCAATTGTTATCGTGTCAATTATAGTTAAGTGGATTGATTCGCAATTCTTTGGTGCTTCTGCGTTTGTTTCTAAATATGTCTTAATTTCGGAATCTATTTTACTTTCTTTTGAGCAGGAGATTAAAATAGATCCTAAGATCAATTTTGATATTATTTTTTTCATTTTATTGTTTGTTGTTTAGAAAATTGAAAAGTGTGATAAAATAATTCTCTTCTTCAGGTTTTAAAGAGGTTGTGTAGCTTTCGCCACTTCTACCATTTTTATATCTTATTTTTTTTATCTTTTTTGCTGATAATATTTTTACATTTTCACTATCATAAAAAAAAGCGGCTGATCCATCACAATTGTAGGTACTAAAAGATTTTAAGGTTAAAGTTGTGTTGTCTTCAAAGGAAAATATTACGGTTCCTTTTTCGTCACAATTTCCTATGTTATAAGTTGCTATTTGAAAGTAGTCCAATTTTTTTTTAATGTTTAGGTGCGGTACTATCGAGAATCCAGTAGTGTGTTCTTTATTAAGGAATCTTAAGTTTTTATTTAGCTTGTACGCTATCCATCCACCTTTATTGTCTGTAATAAGATCTATTTTTAATGGCGATTTTTTGGAATCATTTTGTGCATTACAAATCGAATAGATAAAAATCACGAACACTAGGAAAATCTTCTTCATTTGTTTTAATTTTAATTGATTGATATTTTTATAGTCTTGCTTTAGTGCATAAAAAAACGCTCAAATTATAATTACATATAATTCAAGTGCTTTTACCCAAGTTTCTATCAAATTACCTAAATAGAGTACAAATTTCGATATTGTTTATTTAAAAATGATGTGTAGTAAGTCTAATAAATACAACAATAAAGTATTTTTGATGGTTTTTTTAATATTTTATTGTTAAGTTTTTTTTACTAGTTATTTATCAGTATGGGGTCACTGTCTCATTTTTAATCTATACCTTTTAAGGACGATATGAAAAGGATTAAGTTTTTTGTGTAAATTCAAGAAAGCTACTGTTGTTCAGGTGGTTGTTTTTTTTTGCAAATTATTTTGTACTTTCATGGTGTGAAATATCATTTATCTTTTATTTTTAGATAGAAATCAGAGTCCGAAATTATTTTTTTCCCCGTTTTTTACTGTTTTCCAATATTTTTAAGATGCCCGTGTTTAAGCAAGTGATTTTATATTTTTTATAAAGGACCAATATGCTTTCTGAATTGTTTACCTGATCCAAATCTTATAGAAAGCATAGATAATATCTCCAATAGCTACTGTTGCTATTATAAAAGACAATAGATATCCTAACGCGCGAATTGACTTTAAAACCAATGTATTTTTAAATCCTGTCTTCATTTTTAATATTGTTAAAATCATATATTTTATTCTGGTTTGTTAAATAATATAAGCTTTTAAAAACAGTATCCTTACCTGTTATTTTAAAAGCCAAAACAAGAAAGTAATTTTTCTCTCTCATTTTGTAATAATTTAATCCTAAGGTGTCTATTTGTTTGTAAACCCCTTTGATATGATGGTTTGATTTAGTTGTTTGAAAACGCATTTCGTTTTTAGAAAGTCTCTTAAAAGCAGCATCATACGCATCTTTTCCCAAGATTGGTGTAACTTTATAATTTAATGAATTCAATTCGTTATGTGAAATACCTAATGATTTTAAATGGTTTTTTACAATTTCTAGTTTGGTATTGTCGTTAGAGCATGAAATGAAATAAAATACTAGAACCAATCCGAAGATTTTTTTTTGCATTTTTTATTGATTATTAATTAATATTTATTTTTATAGTATAGCTCCATATAGAAGAAGAGTTCAAAGTGAGAATAGAATAATGATAAGGCTTTGAAAGTCATTAGTTAAATGAATGAGCAAATTTATTTAACAAGCATTAAATACGGGTGTTAAATAAGTCTAATAAAGATGATCATAGATCATTTTATTGATGGTTTGAAAATTGGAATTAGAAAATTATTTAACAGTATAATATCTTTTGAAAATTTGTTGTTCTTTCATTGATAGATGATTTTTTTATCTTGATATTATTTGCAATAGTAACAGTTTGAAGAGTCAAAGAAAGTTAGAAAGTGCAAGAAAGATTAAATTTTTCCTTTTTTGTTAACCTGGAGTTGTCTAGGTTTTAGGATAAAAAATGAAAACAGGTAAGATATTGTAAAAAGATTGAGTCTTAAGTTATATTTTTAAGGCTTATTGAATAATAGTACTAGAGTAATAAATGTCACCTTTGTAGAGGCAAGTGGTATTGCTTTATTGAATTTGTTTTTAGAGGTGCTTATTATAGAAATTATAAAGTAGCACCTCTTTTGGTTATTGTGATTCATTTTTTAAAAACATAAGGACTTTTAAATACATGGTTAAGCTGATGAAAAAAGGTCTTTACAGATTGTGAATTTACCCGTCAGACTTAATTGTTTCTACTTTTTTAAAAACTATATTTTTCATTAAAATTATTTTATTGCTATTTACAATTATAGCATTGATATTATAGAATCTAAGTATTTGCTTGAAAAAAAAGGAAAAGAAGTGCTTAATTTGGTAAGAAATAGAGTTTTAAGACTGTGAAGTTAATGGAATTGGCCAAGATTTAGTTTTTCTAGTTAACCATTAATGAAGTAGGTTGTGAATAAATCCCAATGTTTTGTTTTAAAGGCTTATTGTATTCGGATTATAATATTTAGATGCATTATTTTTGTCAGCAACATATTGATTTAAATATGTTGTAAATAATTTTAATTAATTTTATAAATGAAAACTATTAAATTCTATCCTTTTTTTACTTTTCAATCTTGTGCTTTTACAATTTTAGGAATTTTTTTCTTGTTTACAAGCTGCTCGGGTGACGATGATACTAAACTTACGGACAAGAGTCCGATTATTGAAACACCTAAAGATCCTCAACTGCCGCCTGTAACCAATTTAACTGTTGAAAAATCAAATACTTTTACTGTTTTAAAAGTATCTGATTCTGATTTCAAATACTGGAACAGTAACTCAATTAATAATAAATTAACAAATGATAAACTAAAAGATTTATGTAAAACACAAATCTTTCCAGTTTTGAAAGATGATTTCGATTTTATTGTCTTTGTGATGAATAATAAGGATCTGCCATCGAATATGCCCTATGGTGAATTTGCTTTTGTAAAAAATGATACCAAAGGTATTGGGCTTAGCCTTTTTAATGATACATCAAAATTTGGTTCAAAAGGTAAATTACAGGGGGTTTATTTTTTGTATAAAAACAATATTGATAATGGTCCTATTTTGCATGAAATGATGCATCGCTGGGCCAATTGGATTGTTCCGCAAAATTACCCTAGTCATTGGGATAACGGAACAGGGATTTTAAGTAGTGTCGCTAACAACTTCTCCGAGATAGAACTTTATCTTATGGGAGCTATTCCGGCTTCAGAAATTAAAGATAAGGCCAGCTTGGGTATTTATAATGACAGTCGCTATACTGATAAAGTTAGAATTCCAAACAGTGCTCAGGCACAGAAAAAGTTTAATTCTTTAATAGTCGTAGTGAGTCCATCAGTGCTGACTGAAACGGAAAACGCAAATTTTAAAAAGAAAATTGAAAATATTACTCGTACCGGTACAACGGTTCCTTATAAAGGATTCCAAAATATATGGGAAAAAACAAAGGGGTTAGTTACATTAACTATAGGAGATTTAGATTCACATAAAATCTAGTGAATTTATTATTGACCTTACGGATGTGATTTGAATATTTCTTTTAAAGATTATTTAAATTCACCACGAGAGTGTTAAGTTTTGGATTGAAAGGGTGTGTTGGGATCATGCCCTTTTCAGTTCAAAAATATATTATTCCAAGAAAGAGAATCTATTGTCAGGTTTATGGTATTCTAAAAGAACTTATTTGTAAATTAATTTCATTGTTGGGTTTGTGAAAAATTATTTTTAAATTTAAAATCCAATTTAAGGCCATTTCTAAATCAAATAGGCTTTCTATTTTTGAGTTTAATAATATCCTAATAGCTCTTTTAATCTTATTAGTGAGATAGTAAAAGAATCTTAACTCCTATGGGTAGAATTATCATTGCTTATTTCATACCATTATCAAATTTTTAAAAAAAATACCAATTAGTTTTTTGATTCCTTATGATTCTGCTTAATTTATAATTAAGTTTTATGATGAAATTAATGATTTTATTTTCGTTTCGATCATTGGGATAATCTAAAATCAAGTATTGATTTTACAAGAAATTTAAAGTATCGTCCAAAGAAAAACCACTTAAAAAAAGTAATTTGAAAATTGAATGATTGAACAAATGGAGATAAAATTCTAATCCGAACATTTTAATATTTTGACAGATTATCTGGATTCGGGTTCCAAAACATTTCGTACCAAAATAAAATAGAATAAAAAATGGGAAGAAGTTGTAGAAGTTAGAGAGTCACTTTAAAAGTTGAATAGAGGATCCTTATATAGCTCTTTTGATTGAATAATATAGCGAAAAAAATATGAATAAAATTGTATTATTAGGCGGAATTATAATTTTAGGGTCTTGTACGGCTCTAAAAAAGGAGAAATTAAAGCTAAGAGAGCTTAATAATATTGAGTTAAAAGATTGTGATGATTGTTCTGAACGGGAATCCATCTTGCCTTACAAGGTTCGGGAATTTATAAAGTATTTTTTTGAAGTGGACATTTAGTAAAAAGAAGTGCGACAAGGAATTGTTTTTGGTTTAAACGATTGTAAATCAGTGCTAATTAAAATAAATATTGAATTTTTGTAGTTGTTAAATGATTATATGCGGATTATGACAGCTGGATAATTTTGAAGTATTGTTTTCAGGTTCAATTTTTCATTTTTAATTTATGCAGTCTTAGTTACATTTTTTTTATCAGGATGAAAAGTTCTTTTCAGGCCAAATTTTAAAATACATTATTTGAAAGAGCTTTGAAATTTTCATTGTCGGTTTCTCAAAAAAATGACTAATAAATTATTGCTGTTTTTAAAATAGCCATATTTAGTATCGAGCTTTAAATTATTCTTTGAAATGTTAAAGATATGTTGTTCTAAAGGTAAATAGGTATTTCTTTTGCCATCGATTTTTTTGATTTAAAAAGTGTCTCATTTTTGTATTAATATGACTCAATATAGGTATAAAAAAGATAAATTGTACTTGCTTTGCATTTTGGAACTTACTACTGAAAAAAAATATAAACCCTGGAAATGAGATAGAAAACTACATTATTTATTTGTTTTAACCGGATTTTTAATTTCTTGTGTTAATACTTTAAAGCCCAAGGTTAAATCTATTAAAATTACATACGATTGAGCACAAAACTATATATGCAGAATCTGAAACTGTCGATTCATTAAAAAACACTTCCATCAGTATCTTACTGCTTTCTCGTGATGTTTTTTATTTTCTTCCTGAATTGCTGCTTAAAACAATGTTATTTATTTTGCTCAGAATTGCCAAGATACTATTAAAGATTATTATAGATTCAACCCCATAAAGCAAAAGTGAAAAAGCTATTGGATAAAAATGTCACACAGAAATTTGATTTTCACTAATATCTCGTAGACTAAGCAACAAAATATACAATTTATCATTGCTTTACTTGAATCAAATTTTCCAAAGAAATTATATGAAAAAGAAATCAAATCGTTGTCAGATCGATCGCAGAGTAGGAGAAAACAAGAAAAAATAGCTCAGCCAGAAAATAAGAGATCAAGTTCAAAAGTTTTTTTTGAATGCTATTTTTGGGATTGTTTCTTATCGGAGTATTTTAAATAAAATGGGGAATTATATAAGGGCAATAGGTTAATAGTAATGCGAGATATTCTTCCTGCTCAGTGCAATTGTTTTTTTATAGACTCATTTTATCCTGTAAAATATAAATAAATATTTTTTTTAAAGCTTTTAATTAAACTAATTGAGTAAAAAAGCATGTTCGTATATGTATCCTTAATTATTTTTTATTCGAAAGACTCAGCGTCAATGATCTTTAGCTAGTTAAACAATAAACATACAATAAACTATTTTACTTAATTAATTCAAGTTGCTAGTTTAGAGGTAATAAAAAAACAAAGCACAGGTTCAGTAAATTTGTTTTGCGAACCAATAAACCTTACCCATGCTTTGTAAAGACAAAATTATATCAATTTTTTGTTTAATAGATGATATTTTACAAGGAATTAATCATCCCGAAGATGTAAGAAGACATGTAAGTGACAGCGAAATTATCCTGACGGCAATTGTTTCTTCAACAAGCTTTTATGGCAATCACTGCTCAGCCATTAAGTTTATGAAAGAATATGGATTTATTCCAAAGATGCTTGATAAGAGCAGATTCAACAGGCGTTTACATAAAGTTGGCAGACTTCTATATGAATTATTTGAGATCATAAGTTCCTATTTTAAAGATTTCTGTTGTGAGATGTAATACATTATAGATTCATTTCCCGTAGCAGTTTGTAAAAACATGAGGATTACAAACTCTAAGATTCTTAAAGGCAAAAAGTACAGAGGTTATACAGCAAGTATGAGAAACTATTTTTATGGGGTAAAAGTTCAGTTATTGACAACTAAAAATGGAATACCGATAGCGTTTCATTTCACGCCAGGTAAAACAGCTGACATAAAAGCTTTAGGAAAAATGATGGATAAGCTGCCTGCTGAAGCATCGATTTATGGAGATAGTGCTTATACTGATTACGGTTTAGAAGATTTTGCCCTAATGAAAAAATGTGTTTTATTAAAAATTCAAGGAAAGTCAAATGCTAAACGAACAGATACAATAGAGCAAAAAAATGAAAAGTTAAAAATGAGAAAAAGAGTAGAAACAACAATAAGCGATATAAAAAAAATGTTTCCAAGAACTATACATGCAGTAACATTAGAAGGTTTTTTTGATAAAACTGACATTGTTTGTATTTGGACTCCAATTAAATAAAGCAATCAACTAGCAACTTGAATTAATTATTAAAATTTAAAAAAACAACACCATATGAAAGAAATCAAATCATTATCCAGTTATTTACAAAGTGTTGAACCAGAAAAAACGGCTCAACCAGAAAATAAAAAATCTATAATAAAAATTTTAATAGGCATAATATTTCTATTGTTAGTAGCATTTTTACACTTCCTATATGCCCTTTCAGAAGGATTAGGAGGAATGTGTGGATAAGGTCATATGCAAAAGGATCTTGATCTCTTACAGCTCAGAATGGCTTGCATGGCGCTAGCTTCTAGTGTAGTTTTGATAATTCAGGGAATTAAGGGATGGCATTTTCTGCAAAATACGTTGTACGCATCATTGGTTATTTTTCTTGTTTATGTATTATCTTTGTTTATTAATTTTTAAGATAGTAAGGCAAAAATTAAATACTTGATGATCTTATTTATGGTAACCTTTAGATTTCGTGGTTTTTTTATTTTATTTTATATAAAATAAGATTTGACTATTTAATAGATTATTGTGAAAAATTTGGTAAGTTGTTAATTTTACGGATGTATGCATCTATATTTTTTTTTGAAGATTGTTGTAAGTTTTGGAAATTAAATTAGGGGTGTCAAAACGGTATCCCAAATAAGCCACTCCAGAAGAAACTAAATTATTAACACTGCTTTGTACGTCATCATTGGCATTTGTTTCTGTAAAGGTAGCTTTTAAACCGCAAAAAAAGTTGTTTTTTTGATAGTTTACATTGGCATTAAAACCCAAAGTCTTGCTTAAACTAGTGTGGTAATTTACTTCCGGATTATTATTATTATTATTATTATTATTATTATTATTATTATTATTATTATTATTATTATTATTATTATTATTATTATTATTATTGAGAGATTCGTTTGAGTTTCTGAAACCGCCTCCAATATTAGTTCCGGCATATAGGTTGAAGCTAGGTGAGACAACCCAATTATATTGGTAGGAGAGCACCAATAAAAGGGAAAGGACATTATTATGATAACGTTGATTAGATTCCTGTTCATTATTGTTCTTGTATAAGTACATATAATTCAAAGTTGGAATAAAACTGCCTGCACTTTTCTTCTGGATTTGAGTTTGATATAAAAAAGATCGATATGAAAACCTATTTCCATTAAGAACATAAGCTGCAGTCCCTTCGAATTTTCTCACCCTATAATTGGGGAGTTGTAAATAAGAATCTTTTCCTAGTTGCCAATCTGGGATAAAATCTTCAGTATTGACTATATAGTATCCTTTAGTGTCGCTAAAATAAAAATTTTGATATAGCTTGTTGAGAAAAACACCAAACGAAAAGGAAATATCTTTTGATTTTCCTCTTAATTTATTATCTGATTTTGTCAGTCCCCATTTTTTTGGAACCGACAAGGCTATAGTAAGGATTTCATAGTCTAATGACAGTGAAATTTTGGAATTTACATTTGGGCTTATCATTAGGGTTTCGCGTGATTTTTTTTTTTTAAAGCTATAGGAATCAACTTTGCTATCAAGGAATAATTTGACAATTAATTTATCGTTTAAATTCTTTATATAAGTAGTGTCAGGAGTTATTTTATTTGTTTTGTAGTCTAAATTTTCCTGTCCGTAAAATTGTGCAGTTAAAAGAGAAAATACTAAAAAAAATTTTTTTTTAGTATATGGTATTTGAGTCATATAGATTTGTTTTAAATTATTTTGTTTCCATGTATTTAGTATAAATTTGCGAAGTAATCGGTGGTTAATAATTTTTAGAATACAAGTTTAATTTTATGTTGCTTTTTAATTTTTTAATTCCAAACATGTAATTATGCCCTTTAGTTTTAATGGACTTATGTTTTTGTGATTTGCGGTCGTCGAAAGATCATCTAAATTGAATGACAAAAAGTTTATTTGCTCCTCAATTATTATCTAGAAGTGAAATTTAGTCCATTGAAATAAAAAAAAACGCTTTATTTTTCTAAAATAGTGGAAAAAATCAAAGGTTATTATGAATTATTTAAAATGGGGTATTATCTGGACACATCTCATATTTTTTGTCTCCCATGACTTAGTCAGAACATTGACCAGATTTACAGACTCATGAATCCTAGTGGATTTTTGATTACAAATTAAGTAACAATAAAAACAATAAACATGTTTAAAAAGCCATTTAAATAAGGGCGTAGGATTAAAAAAAAATGGTAATCTAATTTTAATAGGTAAAATTCCAATGATTTTTTCAAGAATTACTAAAGATTTTTTTAGTGATTTTTCAATACCATTATACTGGTCTCTAAAAATATTATAGTTGTAATTTTATAAAAAGTTAAATGGTAATTGAATGAGGGATGTTAAAATAAAAATAACAAATAAATAAAATTTATAATGAAGATCAATAACTTTTTAGCGTATGTAAATATTTTTGTGTGGATTTTGAATGCTTTTTTATGTTTAAGTAGTGTGTTGATGTATTCATTAAATTATATTGGACATTTTTTTCTAGTACTAATTTTTATAGGCATTTCTTTTTTTGTTTTTAAAAGAAATTATTTATTGCAAAATGAAAAAGAAATTATTGTGCAAAGAAAAAAATTATCAATATTTATGCGATATGAGAATGGATTACAATTATTTGTATTATTGATTGGTCTGTTGGCAATTTCGGCTATTACTTCAAGACTTTTTAGTGAACACACTTCGTTGCTGGACTAAGCTCTGTAAAAGAACAATAGTGGTTTAGATAAATTTGCTATCACCATATTTGAATATTCAATATCAGCTAACTATTATTTCCCTATTTTGCTTTGATATAAGGGTAATGTAAGCGACAGGTTTAATTAAGCAAGTTAATTGAGTTTTAGTCCTAATTTTTGCAGGATACATGTTAGGACTTCTTTTAGTTAAAAAAATGTTATTTACTATTAAACATTATGAATGTATTATTGTGTTTTTATGGCTTATTTGCTCCTTTAATTGAGTTTATACTTACTTAATTTGCAATAGATCAATTGGGTTTTCCACTTATTTGATTAAACGTTGGTAAGGTGCTTATAATCATGATATGATTTAAGCACCTTTTTTTAATCTGCAATTGTATTTTAATAAAATACTTTTCTAAAAAAGGCTCTGTTTTTTTATTGTTGGATTTGTAATTCTAATGTTTTTTCGCCAAAATTTCTTGTTCACTTCAATAACTGTTTAATTGTTGAGTGATGGCGATATTTTTGATTTATAGTAAATAGTGTGTTGAAGTTCTATTTATAGATTGTAGAATTAATTTATAAAGCATTAGGGCTGTCTTTAATAGATGTTGGAATTAAATTGGAAAACAACAATGCAAAAAGATCCCAATAAAAAAAAATGATCTGTTTTAAACAAGTTGATTTCTAAAAAAAAATCTTTTGAATAAACTCGTTCGATGTCACCCCTTGCAATAAGCTTTATAATTATATTTTTACGGCTTTTTTGATACCTTATAATCTATTTGGAAATATTAATATTGTTTAAAACAAAAGAGAGCAAATTGAGGAAATTCTAATTATACGAAAGTATAAGTGTAAGAAGTAATAAGAAATTAAGGTTTTAAGGTTTGTCTTTCTAAATGATTATATGCTATTGCTATTTTAAAATGTATTTATGAAAAAGTTCTTTAGGAATAAAAAAAAATAGAATCACATCTTTTTTAGCAAAAAAATATTTTGATTAATGCGAGGAACAAAAGTTTGATTTAAACTTATAAAATTTAACAAGTGCTAAAACTAATTGTGAGATTTTTATTTTTTATACAATTTTATTTTTTTTGTATGAACACATGCACAAATACACAATTTTTTGCTAAAAAAGAATTAATTTAAAAAGAAGCTTTATTAAGAACTTTAAAACGCTGGTGTTTATTAGAAATAAAATATTAGTGATTATAGTTTTGATTTTTTGTAAAAACAAATAACTCTTTGAGGCAATTCTAAGTTTAAAAGCAACTATTTATTTACGGTCTACATTGTAGGGATTTTCACGTGGCACAAATTAATAACTAAAAAATGATCTTCGACAGAAAAAACCTTACAGACAATCAGCTATTAGATTTATATAAAAAATTATTAAAGCCCAGATTGATAGAGGAAAAAATGCTACTTCTAATCCATCAAGGAAAATTTTTCAATTGGTATTCCGGAATCGGACAAGAAGCTATTTCGGTTGGTGTTACAGCGGTTTTAGATGCAGATGAATATATTTTGCCAATGCACCGAAATTTAGGTGTATTTACAGGAAGAAATATTCCTTTATACCGACTTTTTTCGCAATGGCAAGGCAAAGCGAACGGTTTTACAAAAGGTCGCGAGGGAAACTTTCACTTTGGAAGCCAGGAATATTGTATTATTGGTATGATTTCACATTTAGGGCCTCAATTGGGTGTTGCAGATGGGATTGCTCTAGGGAATAAACTAAAAAAGAATAACAAAATCACTGCTGTTTTTACGGGAGATGGAGCAACGAGTGAAGGTGATTTTCATGAAGCATTAAATATAGCGGCAGTTTGGGACTTACCGGTAATGTTTATTGTTGAGAATAATGGCTATGGATTTTCAACGCCAACAAATGAGCAATATCGATGTGAAAACCTGGCCGATAAAGGAAGTGGGTACGGTATAGAAAGTCATATTGTTAATGGGAATAATATTCTAGAAATATATAATCTTTTATCAGAATTAAAAGCTTCTATGATTAAGAATTCACGTCCTGTTTTACTGGAATTTAAAACTTTTAGAATGCGTGGTCATGAAGAGGTAAGTGGTACACAATATGTACCGGAGGAAATAATAAAAATGTGGACAACAAAGGATCCTGTTGATAATTATAGAATGTTTTTACTAAATGAGGGTGTTCTCTCAGAAGAATATGATGCGATATTAAGAAATGAAATCAAGCAGGAAATTAATGAGCATTTAGCCATTGCAAATGCAGAACCTGAAATCATTCCTACTCATAGCGGAGAATTAGCCGATGTTTATAAACCTTTTCAATATGAAGGGGTTAGTCCTACATTGGAATATGAAAATAGTTGTTTTAAAGATGCTATCAGAAGTAGTTTAGAACAATCCATGCTGCGTTATAAAAACCTTGTAATTATGGGGCAGGATATTGCTGAATATGGAGGGGTTTTTAAAATTACGGAAGGTTTTGTAGAGATATTTAGAAAAGAACGTATAAGAAATACCCCAATTTGCCAAAGTGCGGTTATTTCTGCAGGAATGGGGTTATCCATTAACGGTTTTAAAGCTATTATCGAGATGCAGTTTGCAGATTTGGTTTCAACTGGGTTTAATCCTATTGTGAATTTATTAGCCAAATCGCATTATAGGTGGGGAGAAAAAGCGGATGTTGTAATTCGTATGCCTTGCGGCAGTGGTACAGGGAAAGGGCCGTTTCATCCACAAACCAATGAAGCCTGGTTTACCAAAACTCCGGGTTTAAAAGTGGTTTATCCAGCTTTTCCATTTGATGCAAAAGGGTTATTAAATACTTCCATAAGCGATCCGAATCCAGTATTGTTTTTTGAGCATAAAAAATTATATAAAGGTGTTTACCAAGACATACCAACAGACTATTATACGATTCCTTTGGGAAAAGCGGCGTTACTGAAAGAAGGAAGTTCTGTTACGATTATCACTTTTGGAGCAGCCGTACATTGGGCGCTGGATACTTTAGCTAAATTCCCGGATGTAGAGGCTGATTTAATCGATTTAAGAACACTGCAACCTCTAGATACTGAAACTATTTTTAGTTCGGTTAAAAAGACAGGAAGGGCTATTGTTTATCAGGAAGATTCTATGTTTGGCGGGATAGGAAGTGATATTTCGGCTTTAATTATGGAAAAATGTTTTAAATATCTGGATGCGCCGGTAAAACGTGTTGCAAGTTTAGATTCTCCTGTTCCTTTTGCAAAAGCACTGGAAGATCAATATTTGCCAAAAAGTCGATTTGAAAATGAGTTGTTAGATTTGTTGTCTTATTAGTATCTGATCGTGAGGTTTTGTAAGCTCTCGTGTAAAGCCTTTAACTTATAAGTTAGTAGTCTTTTCAATCTTGACGACTTGGTTTAAAAAGACATGAATTTATTCAAAGGTAATTGGAGTTATATTTCCTGATGCAATAATTTGCTTTTGTATGACTTCTTTTTTTTGTTCTAAAATATTTCAAAAAAATGGAAACACTTAACTTAAATTGTATAGTGTTGCTTAGTAAAGGAGGCTATGTAGGAGTTTGAAAAATTACCAACACTAAATTCTAAAAAAAATATGAAAAACCCATTTATTTTTATAGCTGTCTTGCTGTTTTATGGTTGCACCAATAATAAATTTAGTGGTACTGTTTATGATTATGACACGGAAAAACCTATAAAAAATGTATTTATAAATATTAATGGTAATAGAACTCAAACCGATAGTAGTGGATATTTTTGTATGGAAGTGAAATCAGATACAACATATGTAATTACCTTAAAAAAGAAAGCTTATGCTACTAAAAATATCTATCGTACATCAGATTCGCTGGGGAAATTTTCGAAGAGAAGTTTAAGATATAATAGGATTTATTTGTTTACTGAAGAAAGTGATTTTGGTAAAAAATAAGTGCTTTTATTTTAACAAGGAATTTAGAATAGTCCGTTTTTATTTTTCGCTAATAACACAGTATACAAATGATGTTTTTTAATTTTTTAGTAAAATCAGTACTCTAATTGATATTATTTTTAGAAGCGACATAACGTTGCTAATTATTATTATTAGTGTTTTCTATAATTGTATGGAAAAAATTGAATTTTTTAAGTTGAGCTAATTTTTATAAACATTTTAATAAAGAATACCGCTGTAAATATGAAGAAAAATAAATAATGGCTATTTAGATTATTCTATCATATGTACCGATGATATAAGATCGTAATGATTGGTAAGCAAGGAGAATTTGAGGATTAGAGATAAAATTTATTGTCCTATTTATGTGTCTTATTTCGCCTCGAAATTAAAAGTCTAATGTCGATATTTGTTTGGTTTTGGCTTTTAGGCACTTAAATTATATTGGATACGATTTAAATGTTTTCTGTTGCCGGAACAAAATACTAAATTCTCAAATTGTACGGAAGTAGTGATTAGAAAATTCGGATGTATTGGGAAGAGCTTGTAAATAGATTTATGTCAGGGGAGTTGGAAAAAAACGCATAAAAGTAGCGTTAGGTTTAAGAAAATTAAATTGGCAATTATGGGAATTACAAAAAAAATAAATATTAATATTGAAACAAAGACGATAGGAAAAATTAGCAAAGCACTCGGACATCCTACAAGAGTTCAGATTATGACACTGCTATGGAAAAGGAACAATAGAAGCTGCGGTGATATTGTTAACTTAATTCCATTATCGCAATCTACAGTATCTAAACATTTATTAGAATTAAAAAAAGCAAATCTGGTAAAGGTAAAAAACGAAGGTAAAAAAACAATTTATTCTATTGAAGTTGATACGATACAAATACTCAGAAAATATTTGACAAGTTATCTTCTGACTATAGAAGTTGCCGAACAAAATAAACTAACTGTTTTAACAACTCAGCATAAAGTAAGAACTGGAAAAAGTCATTTGAAACAATACAATTATCTATTTCCAGATAAAAAAATAAAAAGCGACAAAATTTTGTAAAAAAAAAGAAACTAATTACCTTAATTTAGGTTTGCTTTTTGTGTAATTAGCCCTCTTGTAATTCATCATGTATCAGTATCGCCATAAATCGCCTGATTCAGGTTAGAAATTTTAGTGGGGGTAATAGCGAATTTCCCATTGTTTGGACTTGTTGAAGTGCTTTAAACTATTGATTTATAGACAGGCTTTTGCAGTTTACGTTCGTATAATTGTTAATGCAGTATCTCGCATTTACTGGTGTTTATAATACCTTTTGGCAATAAGAATTTTTATTAATACTTGGAAAGCCGTATCTCACTATTATTATGTCCCATTGGTTTGTTTTTAGTTTGTGAATTATGTTTTATTTGCATCTTAGAAATGTAGTTGTTTAAACGAACTGGTTCAATATAGAAAAAAGTATAAGAATGACTTTTTAAAATAAAACAGCACTAATATATTGTTTTTATTTTGTGTTACCAATTGTAAGATGTTTTTTAAGTGTAAATAGTGTTTGATTAATTAAACTTATACTTTATTCGAGATTTAAAAATAAAACATTTTTTAGTCAATATCACTTATATAACAGTGGTGCGCAGGGAGTATAAACAGCTATTAAAACAGAAAAATGGACTGAAGAAATGTAAGGTAGTATTGTATTAAAGCTGAAATATGGCTAGTGTTTTGCCTGCTGGAGGTTGATATTGGACAGAATAATGCTTAATAGAAAAGTTGGTTCTCTTGATTTGAAGGTAAGGTAAGCGTTCTAATAATTTATGATATTATTTTGCATTCTCGATGGGATACTCATCTGCAATGATACACGGAAAATGGGATTGATAAAAAAGGAAAATTGTAATGCCTTTTAAAGATAACTAAATTTCTGATTAGGACAGAGAGGTAATGGATGTTCAACTTAATGGACAAAATTATCTAAGTGACATCAAAGGAAGAGTTGGTGAGGGTTGATAAATAGTGTGTATTGGTGTGGATCAAATGGAAGTTAATGTAAGCAGCGTTTTTTTTTGTTTTGTTTAGTTCTCTAAGAGTTTAGAAATTGGCATCTAGTAGAACTTTTTTGTGTAAAGTACCCGATGGCAAAGTTGAAATGTTATCATTAAAATTTTAATAAACTCTTTTTTTAAATTATAATTAATAGGTGAACACAAAATCTTATTTTTTTCAGTCTTTTGCAATTGTAGCTTTGGCGTTTGTAGCTTTCATTGGGTTTAAGCAAATCTTACCTGATAAAATATTTTCGGAGAGTAAAATCGATTCCAAAAATGTACTAATAGACAGTACACTTTTAGAGTCGGTAGCAAAAGATTCGTTGCCATTTAAAAATGATAGCATCGAGAAGAGCTCGCGAAAATTAGAATGGGGCAAGATAGTTTATGATGCCAATGAAGGGATCACATTTCCATCTGAGACTTTTGACAATTACAAAGGGTATCAATATTTGATTCCTTTTTATGAGAAATTATATCAGCTGGAAAAAAAACCACAAAGCAATGTTAGAATCGCTTATTATGGAGATTCTATGACCGACGGAGATTTGATTGTGCAGGATGTTCGTGCCAATTATCAGGAACGCTTTGGTGGAAACGGAGTTGGTTTTGTATCCATAACCTCAGAATCTGCTGCTTCGAGAGGTTCTGTAAAATCATTGTATTCTAAGAACTGGAAAATGCAATCGTATTTGAATGTGAGAAGTCCATCAAGTCCTTTTGGAGTAAACGGACATGTGTTTTTTGCAAATGATAAAACAAACGCAACCTGGGTTCAATATGAAGCAGGACCTAATAAAAATTCAACCTCTTTAGATAATCCAACCTTGTTTTACGGAAGATCGTCTAGGAGGGGAAATGTGAATTTTGTGATTGGAAAAGATACTTTAAGAAAAAACCTGATTCCGAATAATTTGGTCAATACCTTAAAAGTAACATCGGGAAGTATCAAAGCTTTCAAGGCAAATTTCTTTCATGCCGATTCAATTCCGATTTACGGATTTAATTTCGATAACGGAAAAGGAGTTCACGTAGACAATTTCTCGCAAAGAGGAAATTCAGGATTGCCAATTTCGGCTTTTGACACTGGTGTAATGCAAGGATTCAATACTAATTTGAAATACGACCTAGTCATTTTGCATTATGGCACCAACGTACTGAATTACGGAACTAAAAATTATTCCTGGTACGAAAAAGGAATGAAAAAAACGGTGAATAAAATCAAAGAGTCTTTTCCGGGTGTTTCTATTTTGATTATTTCAACTGCCGATAAATCGACAAAGTATAGTTTTAAAATGAAAACAGATTCTGCGGTAGTTCCTTTAATGAAAGCTCAAAAAAGATATGCATTGGAAACCGAATCCGGATTTGTAAATTTATACACTTTAATGGGTGGTGACGGATCAATGGTAAAATGGGTTGATGAATCTCCTGCGAGAGCCAATAAAGATTATACGCACTTTAACCAACGAGGTGCAAAAGTAGTTGCTAAATTATTGTATGATCAATTAAATAACGGTTATGAAGAGTACAAGAAATTGCGTGAAAAACGTGGTGCCATAATTAGCTGGTAGATTGACAAATAAAGACTGCGTTTTTATGTAATAAAATATAACCTAAATGACTAGATTTCTAATTTTTTTTTGTTGCCTTTTTTTCTTTGCAAACGATAAATCTAGATCGACAGATTCACATCCAATAGCAAAAAATATGATTCAAAAAGGCTATTCAGCAGTGATTGAGCCTATTGCTGATCAGGATGTTTATAATGCGAAAGCATTGGAGGTTTTTTTTAAGAAACTAGTAGAAAATGAAAAGCATAACAATCAAAAGATAAATATTGTCCATATTGGAGATTCTCATATTCAGGGTGATTTAATGACCAATCAAATCAGAAAGAATTTGCAGCGAAAATTTGGAAATGCCGGACGAGGATTAGTTTTTCCATATCAGTTGGCCAAAACAAATGGTTCTTACAACGAGCGTTTTCATTCGAACACAACATGGGAAAGTTATAGCGATATTCATCCTATTAAAAAGTTCCCCGTTGGCCTAAGCGGAATTGCACTCTGGAGAGATAATGACGGTTTTACAGTTGAATTGAATGTCAAAGATACGGCTTATAAGTTTAATACAATTTGCATTATTACGCCTCGAAATCAGAATATGTTTGATTTGGCAACATCATCTCAAACAAAAATAATTCAAACGAAAGAGCGAAAAGTAATCACACATAAAATCAAAAAGGGAGAAGTGATATCGACTATTGCCGACAGGTACAAGGTTTCAGTTGCCCAGATCAAAAGAGAAAATGGTCTAAAGTCAAGTAATATTCCTGTAGGGCGAACGTTGAAAATTTTGACTAACGAAATAAAACCTAAGAATATTACCAGTTCAGAATTTGTTCCCTTAAATCTTAGATTTGATTCATTTAGTCACTATTATCATTCAGATAAAGCATTAGATAAAATTTTTCTGATTCCAAATAAAAACGCTTCAAAATACGAACTAAACGGAATTGTTCTCGAGAAAGATTCACCGGGTTTAATTTACAGCAGTATTGGAGTAAATGGATCTAAGTTTTCGGATTACAATAAATATCCTTTGTTTTTCGAGCAGTTAAAAGCATTACATCCCGATATGTTGGTTCTTTCTTTAGGAACAAACGAAAGCTACGATCACATGGAAGCTCCGGCATATATTGAGCAATTGCGCCAATTTATAAAAAAAGTAAAAGAGCAAAATATAAACGTTCCGATAATTATTAGTACGCCGGCGCCTTCTCTGCTAAAAGGAGGAAGGACTAATACTTACGTATACGATTATGCGAGAGGCATAATTCAAATTGCCGAAAGCGACAATGTTGCTGTTTGGGATTTATATGATGAATTTGGTGGAATCAATGGAATCAATCAATTGAAAATTCAAGGATTAATTGGGCCGGATTGGGTTCATTATTCTAAAAAAGGATATGAAAAACAAGGTGATTTGTTTACACAGGCATTTTTAAGCGCATACAATAATTTTAAATTAAAGAAGTAAGTTGACTACAATTGATAGCATAAATAATTGGTTTGTTCAAAATTTTGGTGCAATTACCTTAGAGCAGGCTAAAAGCTGGTTTATATACAATCCCGAAGAAAAATTACTCTTTAATACAGGTTTATTCTTAGGACTGTTTTTGGTTTTTTATTTTGTGTATGCTTTTTTACGCAAGACATTTTATTTGAGATTAACGTATGTTATACTCTTCTCGCTTTTCTTTTATTATAAGTCAAGCGGAATTTACTTTCTATTATTGTTGCTTTCATCTGTTGTCGATTATAGCCTGAGCCAGATTATTTTTAAAGCAACAAAAGAAAGTACTAAGAAAATTTATCTGGTAATAAGTGTCATCCTGAATTTAGGACTGCTTGGATATTTCAAGTACATGAACTTTATGATTGTAACGTTCAATGATATGTTTCATGGTAATTTCCAGCTTCATGATGTTTTTCTTCCTGTGGGAATTTCGTTTTATACTTTTCAGTCGATGAGTTATATTATTGAGATTTACCGTGAAGAAATTAAACCGACAAAAAACTACATCGAATATTTATTTTTCGTTTCGTTTTTCCCACAATTAGTAGCTGGGCCAATTGTTAGGGCAAAAGATTTTCTTCCTCAGATTTACCAAAAATTAAATCTGACAAAGCAAGATGTAAACAACGCCTTGTTTTTGATTATTGGCGGATTAATCAAGAAAACAGTAATTTCAAATTATATCTCCATAAACTTTGTTGACCGTGTTTTTGATACGCCAATGAATTATACGTCATTCGAAAACTTAATGGCATCTTACGGATATGCCATTCAGATTTATTGTGACTTCTCGGGATATTCAGATATGGCAATTGGAATCGCTTTGTTATTAGGATTCAAATTACCAGCCAACTTTAGAACACCGTATAAATCAACTTCGATAACGGATTTTTGGAGAAGATGGCATATTTCATTGTCAACCTGGTTAAAAGATTTCTTGTATATTTCTATAGGAGGAAACAGAGAAGGAACATTTGCAGGGTTTTTATTCCCAAGTTTATTCTTCTTTGGATTATTGCTTTGGGGAATTTCAAATGTAAATGTGAGCTTTATTCCGTTAGGAATAGCAATTGGAGCGCTTGTGGTTTTTTGTTTGACATTTTTACTTTCGAAGAAAAAAAATCAAACGCTGGTAACCAATTTTAATTTATTTACCACAATGCTTTTAGGAGGTTTGTGGCATGGAGCAGGAGCACAGTTTATTATTTGGGGAGCATTGCACGGTTTGGCATTGGCGGTTCATAAAATTTTCTTAGAATTTTTTCCTTCCAAAAAAGAAGGTAAAAGTTCCGGTTTTTTATGGAGATTCTTTTCAATCCTAATAACGTTTCATTTCGTGGTTTTCTGCTGGATCTTTTTCCGTGCCAGAGATTTCGAGACAGCCATACAAGTAATCAACAATATTGGTCAGTTAACATTTGAGCCGGAACAATGGAAAGTAATAGTTTTAGGATATAAAAATGTGTTTGGATTAATGCTTTTCGGATATGTTTGGCACTTTTTACCAGAAGTATTTACATCCAAAATGAAATTTGTTTTCGATAATACACCTTTACTGCTAAAAGCCGTAATTCTGGGCTTCGTCTATTGGATTGTTTACGCAACAGCCGTTGCAGGTTCACAACCCTTTATTTATTTTCAGTTTTAAAAAAGGGTACAAAGCAATACAGGCTATATTATTAAATAATATAGCCCCAAGTAGTCACAACAAGTATTATTTTGATTTTTTTGTTCAAAATCATTAGAAACTATTGGTCCATTTTTGTATAATATTTTTCGGAATCATCTTTATCATGAAATCCAGGTGAACAGAAACGTGAATTTGAAAATTTTCTTTCTCTTTTGCTTTTTAGATCACAGAGTATTCTTTTGTATTTGTCAAACATCAGGCAATGAAATAACTCGTTGGATCTCTATAGTTGAATGACTGAAATTATCAATAATAAATTCTCCATTTTAGTCTTACAATAAAGAAGCATCTTGATATAAAATCTGGATTTTTATTTTTTGCAATAAATTATTAAGATGTTCCAAAATAAAATCGAAAGAATTAACACTATTAATTGTAACATTCTCCAGCTGTATTTGTTTTTTTTAATATTGTTTTTCCGAAAAAACTGGAATTATCATGATTTAGAAAATGAACGTATTAAAAACATTTTTTTTACATCTTTAAAGGTGAAAAAAATGAGGCTTTTGTATTTTAAACAATAAAACATTAGTCAATTTTGAGAAAATTTTCGAATGTATTTTTTATGTTTTTTTTTTTAAAATATTTAAGGTCGTAATTATAGGGTATGATATGATGCTTTCTAATAGTTGATTGGTTGGATTAAAGTTTATTATAAAAAAAGAAGCAGTCTAATTTAGGCGGTTTTTTATTGGATGATGTTTTGATATTTATTGCGTTAATTTTGAGTGGAGGAAAAATTGCCCTTATGCCGCAATTTTCTTTCTTAAGTTGTGACCTAAAGCCATTAATCCGAACTCTAATTCAACTTTTTGAAGTCCTTTTAAAGAAAATCGTCTAAATCCGTTATTATGTTTGAGTTGGGCAAATACAGGCTCTACATCGGCAGAGCGTTGCTTTCTTCTTTGTATTCCTATTTCACTTAGCAGTAATTCCCTTGTCCTTTGTTTATGCCTTTCAAGGTTGTGGTTTCGCTCTATACTTCTGTTTCCCTGAGCTTTAAAACATTGACCCCTAAGTGAACAGCCTTCACAGTTTTTTGCCTGATAATGCGATAAGGTTTGGGTGTATCCTGCAGTTGTTGTTTTCTGGTTTTGATGTGTTTTATGCATTTTTTGTCCCATTGGGCATACATAATAGTCTTCTTCCTCGTTGTAATGGAGATTTTCCTTGCTAAAAGTCTTGTATTTCTTTTGGTAGTTTTGATCTTGTTCTTTTTCAAAAGTATTATATTTCACAAAAGCTTTGAGCTTCTTTTGCTCCAGATAATCATAGTTTTCTTCACTTCCATAACCTGCGTCAGTAGTTATCTCTTTTATCTTTTTAAATATTTTCTTGCCGAAGGTTTGTTCCAGATTTTCTAAATGAGGTTTGAGTGTTTTGGTATCAGTCGGATTTTGGTGGATGGTATAATGAACAATGATCTGATTTTGTGTAGATATCCGGGTATTATAAGCTGGCTTGAGCTGCCCGTTTAGCATATGATCTTCTTTCATGCGCATAAAAGTAGCCTGGGTGTCGGTTTTACTGTAACTGTTTCTTTCTCCCAGAATAACTTCTTGTTTTTCATACTTTTCAAGATTAGCAGTAAAATTATTTTTTATATAGCGTAATTTAGCTTTTGCTTTAGAACTCGCCTTTTCATTGCCAGAGAGTTTGGTATCTATTTTAGCAACGGTTTTCTGGATTACCTCTTTACTGATTTCTTTGAACTCTGTTGGTTCGGGGTTGGGGTCATTTTTATTATCAATACTTTGGGCATAGTTCCATAATTCTTCGAGCTGAGTGAGTATCTTTGTTTTAATGGTTTTTATGCTGTTGCCCAGACAAAAGTGTATCTGCCAGCCTGGGTCTCTATCTTTGTTGTGTCGGCATAAATTTGTTTTAGATTCACGAGCCCTTCTGATGCTAACATCAAAACTACCTGCTTGAAGATTTCTTTAAAACTCTCTTTGAGTTTGTCACTTCTAAAGCGGTTAATTATATTGTGATCAACAATAGTGATAGAAGTAAGCCACATAAAATAGATATTCTCACGAAGTGCAAGTTCTATCTTTCTCGAACAATAAATATTAGTCATATAAGCATACAACATCACTTTGAGCAGCATCTTTGGATGATATCCAGGATTACCTTCTCTGCTACAGGCTTTTAAAAGAGGCTGGATATTAAGGGATTCCATAACTTGCTCAACTATTCGAACCGGATGTTTCGGTGGAATTAAATCATCAAACGAATAAGGCAAAAGCACCGTTTGTTGTTGGTTATAATGTTTGAATCACATATATAATCAGCTGTTTATCACTAATTAAATTTAGAAAATTGCTTATAAAAATACAAACTAAAAAAAAGAAGCTGAATCAGTTTTGAGACAGCTTCTTTCTAATAATTAAAAAAATGATTTTATAAACTAAAGTTTTTATTGATACCAATATTGAGTGTTTTTCCAAAATTGAATCCGAAACGTTTTTGTTTTAGATCATTGTGACCATCTATATTGTCATAGTTGATTCCCCCAATTGAAAAGTTTAATCCAAAACCTCTTTTCATATTAATGAACAAAGATGGTGTAATGTTTGCATACATTCCCTTTGCATCATTTATTGAGTTTTGTTGGTAGCCCGCTCCAATATCAGTAAAAATGGCGAAAGTTTCGGTAAGTGGCGTGCTATAACGTACAAATGCCCCGATTTTTAGATGATCTGAATTGCTAGTCTCGGTGTTGTGTATGTTATTAATACTAGCGTCAACTCCCGCTGTCCAATTGTCTGAAAATTGATAGCCAAATTTTGGCGAAAATTCAAAAGACTCTGCTTTTGCATCTCCAATTTTTTCAGAAGAAAATCCGATATTTCCCCCTACAAGGACAGAGCCCTTTTGTGCAGTAGCCATTACTGAAACAGCTAAAGCAACACATAATAGTAATTTTTTCATTTTTATGAATTTTAAATTTCGGTAAAATGAATGATTTTTAATTTATTAAAATGAGTGTTTAAGTTATATTTATAGAGTAATAAGACATATTTAATTTCGGAAAGAATTAATTGATTTTGTAAGTTAATTATTGCTATTGCTGACCTCATTTTTTTAGGATGATTAAGAATTTTTTATCACATGAGGTATACAGGGAGAGCTGTTTTAAATCAAATTGAATAAATTTTAGCATTGGTGTAAAGATAGAATTGGTATTGTATACGCTTTTTTTAATATTCATCTATATTTTTATCGTAAAAAAACATTCGTCAAACTGAAAAATTGCTGTGTAATTGATTTTAAATTTTGCCATGTGCTTTAAAAGTTTTTATCACTCCCGGGATCTGATTTGTTGGTGAGAATAATTTGATTTGGAGGGTCTTTTGTCTTAATGTATTTTTTTTTAAGCTTATTGCAACCTGACAAAAGATAGTTATTAAGTATTTTTGCGAAATATTGCAATCAAACTAATTCAGCAAAACATGTCATTATTTACGACTTTTTACTTTTTGTCCAAAAGACAAGTTACTTATTACTTTCTTGGAATTTTTCTTTTGATTTCATCAAGAATAGTAGCTCAAAAGGATACAATCTTTTATGATCATAATTGGAAAAATACGATCAAAGATTCTGCTATTTATTACAGAATAAAGCCCATAAGAATAAAAACTAAAAAAGCCATTGGATATAAAATAGACTATATTGATTCACTTTATGTTCTTAATGATTATTACTTAAAAAACAACAAACTTCAATTTGAAGGTTATTCGATAAGCAAAGACGAAAAACAACTTGTCGGAATAGCAAAATGGTATGATCAAAACAATGTCATCGAACACTTGGAGGAACACAATGGCAATAGAAGAGATAACTTAGCAATATTAAACGTACCAATAATTATTCCATACGTGGATTATAAAAATGTAACTAAAAATCAATTTATTGGCGGATTTGAATTTTGTTTAGATAAAGATAATTACAATAAATTACTTTTAGGAGTGGGTTTTGGCATAACTAGTTATTCGGATACTTGCTATGGTTTGCCGGATTTACATTTGTCTTATTTATCTAATGATGACTTACTTTTTTTTAAAGCCGGAACTTCTGATCGTCATGCATACGCTTTAGTTGGAAGGGGTAGTGGTGTAATGGATTTGGGACTTGGCTATTCTTATCCTTATAATAAAAACGACTTTCCGGTAATTAAAGGTTTTACATTGGGTATTACAATGAGATTAACGGTTTTTGGAATTTTTTTTCAAAAATTTCAGTTCATTCAATAAATTCAGCAAAAAATATTGTCCTCTACACTATAGGGCTTAAAACTCCGGGAGTTCTATCTTTAGTTTTGGTGATGATATACACCTTTTTAACTTTTTAAAATCAAGGTGAGATTCCTCATAAAAGCATATTCTGAATGAACATGTTCCTTATGCAAAGTTTTAGCAATTTACTACAAGATTTAAAGATGCTAAATCCATGAACTTTTTCCTTACGGGTGGAAAACATAAAAAAAATAACTAGATAGATGATTTTATAATTTTATTACTGTTTACATAAAAAAATAAGGAAGACTTATAGATGAAATATTTACGATTTAAATGAAATACTTTATTGCCATGTTTATTAGGCTTATCATTTGTTTTATTTAAGTAATCAATGTGGATATTTGTAGTCTATTAGGTAATTTAATAAGGACTTGGATAAAGCGTTTGAAATCATATGTAATTATGATTTGAGCGCTTTTTTCAATCTATTGGTATAAAAAAATAATATATTAAAAGCAATGATAGGATTGTTATTTGGGCTGTGGTAATGTTTTTTTGGTTTCATGTAAAAACAAGGACCGAAAAAAATGCTAAGAGAAGATTTAAATACAAGTATTTTACTTAAAAAAATAAATCTAGTTGTTCATGATAGTGCTTGTTAATATAAGGAACAAATAGAAATTGTAAGGCAAAATTTAAAAGAAAATCCAAGTGAAATTCCAAACGAAAATGCAGATTTATGGGTTTGTAATTTACGCCCATCTTAAGAAAAGATGCATATAACGCTGCTTTAAGTTGATTTTCATGCCTTGATGACAGCATATAAAAAACAAAAAGATACTTTAGTATTAAGTTATGATAAAATAAAAAATAAAAGATATTTCATGGTGGATGCTTGCCGAGTAAGGGATAAAGGTACTCCTTCGATATTATGTATATTTTTTAAGGGATAAAAATGAAATTTATCTTTGTGAATAAAATAACAATAAAAAAATAGTATAGTGAAAAGATTATTATTAGGATTTATGTTTGTTTTTTTTGTTTTTGTTTTTTGGTTTCATGTTCTAAAACAATGGGCAAAAGAAATTGTAAGGCAAGATTTATAAATGAATGTTTAAGATAAAAAATTAAATCAGGTTGTTCGTGAGAATGCTATAAATATATAGGAAACAAATAGAATTGTAAAACAGAATTTAAAAGAAACGTCAGACGTTGAATTAAATTTATTTGCTTATGGATGTTCCCCATTCTTAGGGAAAGATGTATATTAAGCTTCTTTAATTCGTTTTCAGGCCTAGAAGATGAATCATGAATCACCGGGTTCATATATAAAAAAGAAAAAGACATTGATACCAACAAAACAGTTGTTCGAATTCTTTATCGTGAAAAGAGAATAATTGATAACATTGATACAAAAGAGTAAAACGTCAAACAAATAAAACCAAATTAATTACAGATCTTGAAGTGCCAGAATTTAACCCTAAGGTTTGTGACTGGGAAAATATCGAGAAGAAAGGGATTTTAGGATATGTTTTTTAATTCGAAACTAACGTAGATACTAGATTCCTTTATCAATATCTCAAGGCTAATAAGAAAAAATACCTTTTTTTTTTTTGAAACTTACAAGGAACTTTTAATCCCAATTTAAAAAGTCTTTACCTTTTTAATAATTAATTCAAGTTGCTAGTTGATTGCTTTATTTAACTGGAGTCCAAATACAAACAATGTCAGTTTTATCAAAAAACCTTCTAATGTTACTGCATGTATAGTTCTTGGAAACATTTTTTTTATGTCGCTTATTGTTGTTTCTACTCTTTTTCTCATTTTTAACTTTTCTTTTTTTTGCTCTATTGTATCTGTTCGTTTAGCATTTGACTTTCTTTGAATTTTTAATAAAACACATTTTTCCATTAGGGCAAAATCTTCTAAACCGTAATCAGTATAAGCACTATCTCCATAAATCGATGCTTCAGCAGGCAGCTTATCTATCATTTTTCCTAAAGCTTTTATGTCAGCTGTTTTACCTGGAGTGAAATGAAACGCTATAGGTATTCCATTTTTAGTTGTCAATAACTGAACTTTTACCCCATAAAAATAGTTTCTCATACTTGCTGTATAACCTCTGTACTTTTTGCCTTTAAGAATCTTAGAGTTTGTAATCCTCATGTTTTTACAAACTGCTACGGGAAATGAATCTATAATGTATTGCATCTCACAACAGAAATCTTTAAAATAGGAACTTATGATCTCAAATAATTCATATAGAAGTCTGCCAACTTTATGTAAACGTCTGTTGAACCTGCTCTTATCAAGCATCTTTGGAATAAATCCATATTCTTTCATAAACTTAATGGCTGAGCAGTGATTACCATAAAAACTTGTCGAAGAAACAATTGCAGTCAGGATAATTTCGCTATCACTTACATGTCTTCTTACATCTTCAGGATGATTAATTCCTTGTAAAATATCGTCTATTAAACAAAAAATTGATATAATTTTGTCTTTACAAAGCATGGGTAAGGTTTATTGGTTCGCAAAACAAATTTACTGAACCTGTGCTTTGTTTTTTTATTACCTCTAAACTAGCAACTTGAATTAATTAGAACAAGTTTAAACCAGGATCAATCGACCCTTGTATTTCTTCAAACTAGCTATTTCGAACAAAGTTCTCATATATCGTTTTACATTAAGGTAGTCTATATTAGAAGGCATATTGCCAAAATAATAAGGAGTACTAATACAATATTTACATTTTGCAACAATCTTCTTTTTTGAAATGAAAGACTATGGTTTCTATTACTAAGTATAACAGTAACCATGTCATAATAACATAATCACGCATTAAGGTTAAAAAAAGGTTTTGCTTTGATCACAGTCATGGTAATTATTGTCTTCCTTTACAAAAAGATCTGCTTCCGGTATTAGTAAAATTACATTAATTCTGACACCCAAATGGATCGCTATGCTTTGTTTGTTATGTTTTTTTTTTTTTTTTTTTGAATTTATATCTGCTAAATTGTTTATTTCTTTATTCATTTCGGATTGGATATGCTTTTTATATAAAATAAAAAACCAATTAAATATTGCTAATGAAATTAATTTAAATATATCCTAATAAAATCTTTAAGCAGTAGGGTTTTGGGAGGGAAGGTAATGAGATAAATATGGGCATTCTTGAGCGAATGATTACAGTTTATTTTGCTGATTTCATGGTCTTGTTTCTCCGAAACACTGAATTGCTATTTTTACCAAACCACTGTACTCATTATTCTTCCCTGTCAAAGTCCCTGTCCTTTTGAAGAAACTCTAAATTCCATATTTTTTCTGCTCTCTGTCCAATAAACCAAAATGATATTGCAAGAATTAAAAAAAATATTGCTTTGTTATTTTTGTTCCAAAAATATTCAAAATACTTTGTATAGAGATTGATAAATAAAAATGTGATACCAAAACTTCTTGATGTATAATCATCATGTTTAAGCCCGTAATAAATTGCTCCAACTGCTGCTAAACCAAAAAGCAGTCCCCAGTGAAAAAGTTCATATTGTTTTACGCCATACCAACTGTTCATATCACTATAATTACCAAAAATTGACAAAATCCATAGTGCAATGAAAAGATAAAGTAGTCCCATGATATAGGTCGGCTTGTGAAAGTCAGATAACTTTGAATTGCTTTTTAGAGCAAAACTTGCACTTATCAAAATGGCCCCAAACAAAATAAAGCGTAAAGGGTAATTCATTCCAAGAAAATATGCTCCCTGGCCAGACATATAACCTGTCTCTAAACCATACCAACTACCAAGTGTTATGAGCGAAAACAACCAAACAAGTTTTGACGGAAACCAAAGTCCCAAAGCGGCATATATAACAGTGGATAATAAAAATAGAAGTGAGAAATGTCCACTACCTGTATCTAATGCCATACCTAAATAGGCAATTGAAAAGGCAGTAAATAATACACCTGCAAAAATTATAGCCTCATTACTGAATTTTTTTTCAGGGCTTTTTTGTCGTCTTTTAAGTCCAACATAATATATGGTTGCTGCTAAAGTTGCAAATATCGAGCACAAGCCTATATATGATAATGAAAAAAAACTTTTAATTAAATCAATTAAAAATTCGTTAGCTATAATTGCTTCAAATGCTATAATGCCACAAATAATTGCAACCCAAAAAGAATATTTTGCTAATTTTTTATAGTCAAACGGTCGAACTGAATAACTATTTTTTAAAGTATCTGCTATTTCCTTTGTTATTGTTCCGTTTGCTTTCCACTCATTTATTGTGTCGTTAAGAAAATATCCTTGCTTTTTGCTGTACTTCATCTTTTTTTATATAATAGTTGGTAGTGATCCCTTTGCTACAATTCGTTGGAGGAACTTTTGTCTTCGGATTTGCTTAAACATTTCAAATACAAGTTGTTTTCTAAATCAAATCAATTACTTAAATTCCCCGCCTTAAGTATCCGTGTTGTCTTGTTAGAATTAAATTTCTTCAGTTTAACTTTTCTTGTGTTGGCAAAATCTAACTTCATGCCCTAAGTTTTAAATTTTCTAGTAATATCTTTTTTTTCTTACTGCTCACTATCCGCAATATATTGAATTTTTGTATTTCTATTCGCTCCATCTTTTGCTTTAAAATCAAAATTCGTCCTACTAAAGTTCTCTTTTCAGGAAAGAGACTTATTTCTTGATTTTTATCTTGGATTGCTTCTGTTAAAATATTCACTAAATGACTGGGTTAATAATGCATTAGATGTATTGAAAAACAAATACATCCTACAATGAATATGACTATTACGGCAATGAAAATTAGAAGTAAATATTTTAAAGTCGGTTTTAGTTTTGTTGGTTGAGCTGTTTTTTCTTGTTCATATATTGATGTGTATAATCCTGATTGAAGTTTGGTTTCTATCATAATATATTTTTTTTTACAAAAATAAAACACTTAAAATCATTAAAGCGTTTTGAAAAGACCAAAAAATGGATCAATAGGTCATTTTTTGTTAAAATATGTTTTTAGAAAAAAGATAAATATTATAGACATGGAAAATAAATTGAACTTTGGGTTTGTTTGATATAAAACTTGAAAGCACACAAAGTGATTCAGTAAAATCAAGGTATAAAAATGGAATCGAAATTATCAAAGTAATATTGTAAACAGTCACTATTATAATAAGACTTTGTACTGTTTAGTAAAAAAAAGCAGACTATACTAACTAATTTTTGGATAGAAATGTTTAGTATCAATTTATCACCTGTTTTATATGACTCAATTAAACTCTTTAGGTATTAGATATCTTTTATTTTGTCTTAACTGAATTTTGAGTTTTTTTTTAAACTAACCCAAGGAGAAATTGGAAGATACTATTTCTCTTGTTCCAAGATTTTCTGTATTTAGGAAGTTGGACAAATTATTGGAAACATTTTTTACAAACCTTTAAATGAAACAAAATCTTTCTTTATTAATTCCTTTAACCGGATTTTAACTTCATGTAAAGATATTTTGAAACCAAAGGTCAAATTTTTAAATTCGGATAAGTTGGAACGAAACATAGCAAATATAGAATCAAAAAATGAAGATCCATTAAAAAATATCAGCCTTTTTTTTATAAAATCGAAAAAATACCCATTACTGGTAAACTTAAAGAAATTGTTACAGAAGATATTCGCAAAGAATATATTCATAATGCTGAAATAATTGATTTCACAAGTAATAAAATCCGCGGTTATATGGAGAATTAAAGTAGAGGCACCCTTTATTGGAAATGAATTTTAGACTTCAATCCCAGTTAAAGAATAAACTTAGAGTAATTGATAGTGTTGAAACAATTGATTTTACAGGTGATAACATTCTTGATTATATATGTAGAACTACGGCGTTAATGGGTGTTTGTACATGAATATTGGATCTCAACAGGATACAAAATTAGTAAAAAACACCTTGTGGAAAAACTTCTATTGTCGTTGGTTCATAAATTTAGATAGCAATCCTGAACTTGAAATTATTAAAAATTCACCTGCAAGTGACTACTATATTATTGATTAAAATTTAGTAGCAGGAACAGATGAAATATTACTTCATATAGATGCGGTAGTAATTGCTGAACATTCAAGGTTTTAGGGATATTATTTAGATAATATAAAAGATATAAAGATAAAAAAGTGGAACTGACATTGAATTTTTTTATTCTTTATATTAAACCAACATAGGCTATTGTACAAGAGTGGATTACACTACATTCTTTACTGTTATAAAAGAAAATAATATAATTCGATAGGGAGCTAGTGTACCTGACTTCGAATTTGAAGAACAAATTCCAATATTATTTTTGCAGGTATTATGGCAGAAGAAAGTGATTTATCTACAAGATCACAGATGACCAGTGGCTGATATTACAAGAATTATTGAATAACAGAGATAAAACTTAATTTTCATTAATTTAAGTCTTTACATAATTTTTAAAATTTAAATTTAATACGGTTTTTATTAAAAAAATAATGAGGCACTTAAAATCATAATGTTAATGATTAGTGCCTCATACCAAATTTTTCTACAAGCTAAATAAGTTTCAAATTATTTACCTTACAAATAAAAGAACTATTGTTTTGTTTTATGGATTTAATAAGCCTAAAATGTATTGCAATATATTTAAATTACATAAATTAAATAAGGCAATAGTTTTCCTGGAATTAAGTAACACAACATAATCGTACGGTTTTGAGTATGTTGGAAGGACTCCAAGATTAAGAAGACTTTGTCAGGGCTTACAAAAAATGAAGCTATTTACGTAGATTTGACCTGAGTCTTGTTGATGAAACCAAAAAAAGCTACTATTTTTTGTTCACAATTACCCATAAAAAAACTGGTATGAACTAGAAGAAAAGACAATAGCCGATGCCATTTTGGATCGAATTATACACTTAGCAATACATTTTGAACTCAAAGGAGAATCGATGAAAAAAAATGAAAAGCAGTAAAAAAATTACCTAATTTTAAATCAAGAAAACATCAATAAAATAACTCTTCATTTTCTAAGGAATACACTGTCCAGTTTAAACCGGAATGAGGTGTACACTTTCACCGGAATAATCAGTTATCAAGAATAACTGCAATATCGGCACTTTTTCCATTATCTATTAAACCGTCATAAGTTATGTGAAAGATATTCCAATAAACCAAATAAAAAATAGGATTATAGATGATTTATACAGTCGTTTTATGTTTTTTTATTCAATATCATTTGAACGTCTGTCAATGAAAAAACTTCAATTTAATTGTAAATAGAATATAGAGGATCATTTTGTAATAATAATAATAATAATAATAATAATAATAAGTATTTCTAAAAATTAATTATCTTATTGACAAACTTTGTTAAGTTTTAAAAGTAATTTTTTATCAAAAGCAATTGGTACTAATGTATCTTCAGCAGCATTATATAGATATAACTGCTTTTTAATAGGATCAAAACTGAATCGTGCAACAACTGGCTCTCTGTCTTCATATGATTCATGAATATTAAAATCATAAGTTTCTGAATATTCCATAGCGTTATTTGCTTTCGGATTGGGACTTCCTTCAATTAAAATACCAAATGATGTTCCTCCATTTTTAATAACTGCTTCAGTAAGACCGTTTGTTGTTTTTAAGTAAGTAGGAGAAGTTGTGAGAATTTCCATAACTACATTCATACAATTAACTAATTCTTTTTTCTCCAGCTTTAATGTTTTTTTATCTAATTCCTTAGTATTTTGATTTGCTACTGCTTTTATAACTTTTTTATCGTTTGGATAAAAGTTACTGCTTTTTTGTTTTTCATTACAGCTGATTAAAATTAAAAAGCTAAGTATTAAGGGAAATTTGTTTGGCATAGAATGTTTTTCTTAAATGAATTTGTAATATTTTAATTACTTATTGTTAAAAATAAATTACAATTTTAACGTCATGAGAAAGTAAACTCACATAATTGATGTTTTTGTATTTATCTGAAGTTGTTTTGTTTTTATTATTGTCTTCTGTTTATAAAAAAAACACTCACTACTAACGATTCTAGAAGTAGAGGCTAAAATTTAAATTAAATATAAACGCAAAATTAGGCTAGTTATTATATAAAAAAGGGGGCAAAAAAACATAAAAAGATATAGATATGGTTTTTCTTTTTATCTATGCATTCAGATAAGAAAGGGCAATAAATATTTAAGAAAAAAAACAAATTTTATTACAGACAATGGCTCAATATACTATCATACCGTGTTCTGGCATATAGGGTATGCTAAAGAAATTATTTTTTACAAAATAACCGCAAATTCATTAATTCGAATTTACGGTTATCTATAAAATAAATTTGATTTGTATTAATTGAATCGATCTTTGTATTTTTTGAATAAAGTATTCATGATCAAAAGCACGACTCCAACGCCCAATAAAACCAAGGCTCTTATTAAGAAATCCGCATTTGATAAATCGAAAAACATGAGTCGAATTACGCAGACACCTACTAAAGAAAGTGAAACGTAACGGAAATATTTTTCTTTAAGAATAATACCAAGTATTAATAATCCTAAAGATTCTAAAATCCAGAAGAATGTTAAGATTCCTTTATCGAATGAGAGATACAAAAATAATCCGATGCTAAATGTGGCCGGATAAATAATGATACTGTTTCTGAACCTGAAGTCTTCAATATACTTATAAATGATAAAGATGTATAGTGCCAAAAGACCAAATATAATCAGATAAACAAATTCAAATTCAAATTTAGATTCGTAATACGTGAAACTAATGAAAGCTAAATGGAAATTTGCCAATAAATAATACACGATACTGATTTCTTTTTTATTCCCTATTTTTTTATAATAAAGGCATAAGTTTATTATAGCCGTTGTTGCCCAAAACACAGGAAGCCACTTGTGTTCTAATTGTGTGAGCATAATGATAGAAAGCCAAATATTGATGACTATTTGATAATCTATTTTTAATGATTTTATAAACTCTTTTTTGTTCATGAGCAAAACTAAAACAATCAATAAAGCAATGCTGGAGAGTTGTAAAACCCAAGCTAACCAGGTAAAATCATTTAGTTCTTTGGTGCTGTAAAAAATAGAGGTTACAATAGACAAAAGCCCAATAAGTAGTACCGATTCCGGCATTAATTCTATTTTTTCATATAAAATCAGGCTAAAATTCAGGATTGCTAGAAGCATAAATATTGGTGCTAAATAAGCAATCTCTACCTGAAGAAACAATAAAGCAATTACCCATAGGTTTTGAATAACAGGTAAAAATGCAATAAACATTTTGCCTTCTTCTTTCTGACTTTTCATTTGCAGGTAACTATAACCAACAGATAATAAAATAGTTATTGCCTGTATAGCATAGAGTACATTTTTGCTTACCGTATTTGCTTCGAATGCAGCTAAATAAAGACTTAGAAATATCCCTCCAATTAAAAGCACAAAAGAGTAAATGTTATAACGTCTAAGTCTATCGATTTTCTGAAAAATCCAAAAAGTAGCTATCGCCAGACCTCCTAAGTAAACAGGAATATAATCGAGCTGAATACATGAAAATACAAATACAAGGGCATTAAAAAGAATGAATTCAGAATTTAATACATTGAAATTTCCCCAGCCTGAAATGACCGCGTTAGATTTGTTTCTGATTTTATCTGCAAATAAAATATAAATTTCGATTATTGAAAGTCCAATGGCGGTTAAACCAATTTCGGTGCTATTCAAAAATTGGGTGTTGTATGCAAATAAGCCACTTCCAAATATCGAGAACGCAAGACAAAAACCGTACAGTAGAATTTGATTGTCAGTCGTTAGTGTTTTTCGTTTAAACTGAATCCATAAAAACTCGTGATTTAGTAAGGCAATAGCAAACCAGCCAAAAATCTGGATAATATCATAAGACGCTAAATATTTATAAGAAAGCGAAATTAGTAATGCATTAATGCCAATGATACTTGTAGTTTTAGTAATAGATTTGTCATTCTGTAATGATTTTACAAACCAGTTAAATTCTATTAAAGCAATAATTCCTAAAGTGAAAAAAATATCTAAATCAGATTTTGGGTCTGTGAGAATTAATACTATTCCCGTAACAATGGTTATCATTAAAAAAGTGAACCTTCCAAAATCAAAGCTTTTGGTTTTGAATTTTAATTGTAAAAAACACCACAATAGTGATATGAAAAAAAGAGGGAAATAAAACGAAATCTCGATCGTATGATACCAGTTTATTAAAAGTAATATTGAAAAGAGAACAGAGAAAATCCCGTTTAAACTCAAATCTTTTTTGAAGAAGAAAGAATCAATTCCCAGGTATTCTTTTTTCATGGAGCAAAAAACAGGAACCAGTAATGTTATGAATGTCATCATAATTACCGTTACAAAATAGTTTGTAATAGTGATGTAATTAAAAGGCATATCAGCGTATATAAAAAAAACTAAAGCCAAAATACAGAAAATATGGTTGAGATCTAAAAATATATTGTACAATAAAACTTCTTTGCTTTTATACATTATAAACATGCAAGTGATAATTAACAAGTATAATACGCAAACAATAATATCTGAACCTACACTCCAGTCATTGAGCATGATAATGCTTAATGCAAAGAGTAAAAATGAAACCATTCCGTCTAAATGATACAGCCAGGTAATCTTTTTCTTTCTGGCGAAAAGAGTTGCAGAAAGACAAAGGATTGCCGCCGTAAATAGAACGAAAATTTTGATTTTGCTTCCTGTAGAATGTAAAATTAATCCTAATGCAAATAAAACCCAGTTAACAAGGTGCGTTATAAAAGCAATTCGGTCGAAACGAGTATTGGTGTAAATACTGCGATATTGCATATACATACAACTTATTGAAACCAAAATAATACCAAGTATAGCAAAAATATTCTGAGATGGACTTAAAATACTTGTTCCTTGTGTAAACCAAATGTCAAATATTATAAAAGCTGAGATAACAATCAATAAATGATATTCCCATTTTTCTTTATAAGATAAAATTATTCCTGCTGTTGCAGTTAATGACGCTAATAGAAATGTTATTAATAGTTTTTCAGGAATTACACATAAAATCAAGAAACTCAGTATTACATGCAGGGATAAAAAAGTTTGCTGCTTTATAATATAACCAACGTATAAATTGATTGCAATTCCAATTCCGATGAGCGAATAAGCAAGCGGAATATTATGTATAAAAGTGAGGGCGGGAATTTGTGAAGCACCAAAACAACCAAATAAAAACAAAGCTGCCCCTGCATTACGAAGCCAAAGTCCGGTCTTAAACCATTTTTCTTTTGTTTTTAAGAAAAAATAGGAACCAGATAAAATTCCGGCATAGAACCAAAGAATCAGAATACGGAATATTGGTAAAACTTTTAAAGCAGTATAAATGCTCAGATAGCCAACTCCTAAAACCATTATTGCTGTTCCTAAGATTCCAGTCCAATTCTCGGCAAACTGATGTTCTAGTTTTTTTATTAAAATAGAAAAAGTACTTTCTACATATTCTTTTTTTTCCCGAACCTGAAGTTCAGGTTTAGGTTCTGCTTCTAATCTATAATTTGGTTTTATATCCAGATGTTCTATTTTTTTTGAAGTTTTTTCTTCTTCAAGAATTTGTTGTTCTTCAAATGTAGGAGTGGTTAGGGATTCCAGCCTAAATTTATATGGCGTGAGAGCAGAGTTGTCTTTTGTTTGGGGTGATACTATTTCAATATCATCTTTGATATTGACGATATCATAAGGTGTGAGATCAGAGTTGTCTTTTGTTTGGGTTGATACTATTTCAATATCATCTTTGATATTCACGATATCATAAGATGTGAGAGCTGAGTTTTCTTTTGTTTGCTTTGAGATTATTTCAATTTCATCAATTTTTGAAACTAAATTTTCAGAAACAAAACCTGATTCTGTGATTTGTTTTCTAATTTCATCTATCTCTTTTTTTAAAGAATTATAATCATCTTTGTTGTCCGTATCAAGAGAATGCAAGTATGTGTGTTCCTCTTTAAATTTGTAAAAGCTGTAATATAAATAAAATATGCATGCAAGTATTACAAATAGAATAAGATTCTCCATAATTTAATTTTTTTTATGTGTTATATAGCGTTGGTGTAATATTTAAGAAAAAGTGTCAAAAAAATAATAAGTCTTTTTAGAATTTGAAACGGCGCAACTTAATTCAAATCCAGGATTTGGCAATCTTGATATTGATGACAAGGACATATTAACTGGGTATAAAATTAATTTGCAAGTAGTATCGATATTAGATTCGGATCATTACAATAATAATAGTAAAAAAACAATTTTTAATAAAAAATGATAGCGTTTTTTAAATCTAATTTCTTTATCTATATAGTGTATGAAACATTACATGAGATGTGAAAATGGCATAAAATTTACCTTTGTATTTTTATGACCTATTATTTTAAATTAACTCTTAACGAAAAACTTTTATTACCTAATAAAGCTCGAATGCTTAAAATCATATATTAGAAAAAATACTACCACAATAAACAGTAGAAGATTTGCATTTCGCAACAACGTTCTTTTTTTGAAATGTAAAACTATACTTTCTATTACTAAAAAAAATACCCATCCTGCAATGAAATAGATTGTACCTATTATTAAAAACGATGCAATGCTGGGTTTGGTCCAAAAAAGAGACAATAAATACAGTAAGAGGACATTTATTCTAATACATAAATGAATCGCAAGGTCTTCAATGTCATTATCATTATTATACTTATAGTTTTTTCGGGCACTTTTTTTGGGTAAATTGCTTATTTGCTTACGCATTTCGGATTGAAATTAAATATTGTTATTGATGTAATTCGTAAAATGAAGTAATTTTCAAGTAAATGTTATAAAGCATGTAGTAATAGTTGTGTTTATTCCCAGCGCTCATACATGTTATTATTCCACATTTTTTTAGCGTAATCTCTATAATATTTTGGAGCTTCATTAAATGTTTTATCAAAAGTGTAATTCCCACCCTCATAGTCCGTATCCGAAATTTTAACACGGGTTGTGCCTCGCATTGCGAGTTTTTGCTTTCCCTGATACATTATAATTTTCATTGGCAAAGGACTTATATCACCGTGGCAACCTGTTTTATACATTACCCAAATTTCGCCAATTCCGTCATTATTTAAGTCTGTTATATTCAAAGTATTTTTTACGAAACTTGCTATAATGTCAACAGGGCAATCTTTTACGTAATCATATATTTTCCAATTCTGTTTAATACTGTTTTTATAACGAATGAAATGATAGGCATAAATTTCAGAATCGCCGCTATCTTCGGCTTGTGGATTTTTAGTTTCGAAGACTCCTGTTTCACAAGTCAATAAAAAGTTCTCGCCTAATTTGTCATTCCAGGTTATTGCGTTTTTAATTTTTCCTTTGTATTTGATTTCTTTTGGAATTTTAGTAACATCAATTTTCATGACAGTTATTTTCTGCTGTCCAACTACTTTTAAAAAACAAAAAAGCAAAAAGACGATAAACTTTCTTTTTTTCATTAGTTTCATATTTTTTTGGCAAAATTGAATTAAATAATCAATTAAAGCGGATTCAATAAGCCCTTTTTATGTAGCAATACGCTATAATTTAAATATATGTAAGGTAACATGGAGCGATATAAGTGAGACAAATAGCAGAAAGACCAAATTGTTGTAATAGAAATAAGCCTTGGTTGGAAATTTGACAGTTGTATCCAATTTTGAACTACCTTGCTTAGATGTAATGGTAAATACTATAAAAAGATCAAGACTTATTGGTAAAAATATAAGAGTTAAATAAATGCTTTTTTGTCTTATTAATTAGGCTTATCGGCTGTTTTGTTTACATAATCAATGTCGATATTTGCAGTCTATTAGGTGATTTGATAGGAACTTGGGTAAGAGCGCTTGAATTCATAACTAGTTATGATTTGAGCGCTTTTTTTATGATCTATATAGAGAATAAATAGAAGTGAAAAATGAAGAAATTACAATTAAGTAAGTCATAGTCATTTTGAATTTCAACAGGCCACTGCTCAATACCCTGTTTTAATAAATTTTTCAAAAGGATTCATTTGGTAGAAGAGTTACAGACATCTCGAGGCAAAATTTATTGAAAAAAAAGATATTCCTGATAATTAGTATGATGAAAACACCTTGTCTAGGACGATTGGCGGGGGAATTAATAAATTACAGTCCATTGAAATCAATTCCACAACATTTGCGAAGGTTTGATTGTCTTCTCAAAATGTACTTAAGATATTATTGTTATATGATTGTATTTTTAAGGCTTTTATGTCTCTTTATTAAGTTTAAAGTTGCTTTATTTTTGCAAAAAAAATAATTGTTTAATATGCGTAAATCTATCCTGACTTTATTATTACTCCCTTTGAGTGTGTTTCTTTCTTTTTCTCAAACAAAAACAATCAATAACGGGACTTATATTACTACAGATACTAATGTTGGACAAAGAGTTGAATTAAAATTATTAGATAATAATAGAGTTTGCTGTTTATAAAAATGAATTTAATTTTTTCTTTTTTTCAGGTGAGTACACTATAAAAGGCGATTCTATATCATTTATCCAAACCAAAAAGGCTGAAGATTATTTCAATGTTAGTTTTAAGAAAGACAAAACTGCTGAAAAAATTAAAATTAAATTTTCAGATCCTTCTATTAATTCATTTTATATAGGAACACAAAATGGTGCTGAATCAGTTCAATATCAAAAATTTTCTGATATTATGACCATGGTAGATTCTAAAGAGAAGGCTATAAATGCTGATTTTGAAATTGAACGTACCGATTATTTATATTTAGTGTTCGAAGTTTATAATGGCACAGCCGTAACTTCTAAATATGCTTTGCCAAAAAATGTTTCAGAATTAATTATTAAATATGAACTTGATTTGCTGAGCTTTTCAAATCTTACGGGAATTTTTGATAAAAAGAAGGCTGAGTTACAAATTTTTAATCTCAAAAAAAACCCTGTAGTATTTTTAATAAAAGATGTTCCGACTGCTGAATTTTCACAATTTAAAGCAATAGAGAATAAAATATTTTCAAATTGGACATATCCAGGAAAAGATTTGTTAATTAAAGAAGATTATGAACCGGATGAACCGGCTTCTGAATTTATTTTTAAATTTAAAATCGAAAATAGCTTAAAAGCTGCTATTGCTGTAACCAAAAGCGAAGAATACAAATTTTTGGTAGTGGTAACTGATAACAAAAATCCTGCAGCTAAAACTGATTTCGATACTTTTATTAAAATTCAGGAAGAAGAACATAGCGGCAGTATGTGGAGGGTAGAATTAACCGATGGTGCTTTGATGCCGACATATGATTTGTATAATTTTTATTTGGCTACAGCCGATGATAAAAGTTGGTTGCTAAAAAATAAAATTACAAACACTCCAAGTTTGATGATTCTCAATAATAACGGAGATGTTTTGGCAACTGCAAAATATAGTACAACACAAAAGATAAATCAGATTTATGATGTATGTAATCTCTATGGGAAATTGAAAATTATAGATGCATTGCTGTTTTTTTATCAAACGGTAAAAAATAAAAAAACAACTGATGCTGCTTTAATTTTGGCTTTTAAAAAAGCAGCCACTATCTACGAGGCCGCTTATGGGAATAATGATGAAACTTCATTAAACGAAAATTTCGCAAATTTTAAGATGACAAAAGTTGTTACTCTGCAGGAAAAAGAAGTTGTTCGAATTTGGAAAGAATTAATTGAATCGCATCAAAAAGACACGACGCTTAATAAAGATTTAGTAGTAGCGATTTTGAATGAAATTAATAATGATGGATTTTACAGACGATTTTTTAATAAAGACAGAGTACTTGATAAAACTGATTTCTTAGCGATTGATTATCTATTGAAACATTATGATGCTATAGAGAAAATGAAACCTGAATTTTTGGAAAGAGAAGGAATGCAATTATTTTATGGAAGCTTAAGTTCTAAAATTTCTTATGTTTTAAGGGAAAGAAGTTTTCCTTTAGAATATAGTGAGCAAGGAAAAGTAAAAGAGGTAGGGATATATGCGGTTTATAAAAAAATGATGGCTATGGGCAAAATGAATTTTGAGTGCTATAGAGACTATTTTGAAATTTTAAACAGAGGAAGCGATAGCTCAATTGATGATCTAACGTTTTTAAAAGAATTTAAATCTTATTTCAATAGTTATTTGTCGACCGGTAAAGAGAAGCAGAATCCTGTCAATTATGCTAATCTGGCTAATTCTGCAGCATGGCTAGTAGTGCTAAAAGCTACAAATTCGAGTTTTATAAAAGATGCTATTACATGGTCTGAATATAGTTTAATCATAGAGAAGAATAATCTTTATTATTTAGATACGCTGGCACAATTGTATTATAAGAATGGACAAAAGCAGAAAGCAATTCGAACACAAACATTGGCGGTAAATTTTTTAGATGCTAATGTAGATAGAAAAACTGCCAGTGAAATGCGAGAAACTTTAAACAAAATGCAAAATGACAATTATTAAGTGCAAAAACTTTAATAAAGATGTATGGAGCGATTTTTGAAAGTTTTCGTGAATCTTAATATTTTGTCGAAGTCAAATAGACATTTACTGAAACTCGCTACAATAGAGCAAATTTTATTGAAATTAAGTTAGAGCAGCCAAATTAAATTATTAAAAAAGGAATTTTAATATTAAATAAAAAAAGTAAAATGAAAAAAGTATTGTGTTTGTTTTTAATTTTAGGGCTGATCTCTTGTGTAAAAGACGTGAAAAGTGAAGTTAAGGGGGTTAAGGTTGAGGAAAAAAGGAAACAGGAAGACATTGGTTTATTTGATAAAGGAGATATTTTCTCTGTGTATACTTTATCTAAAAAGACAACTGCAATTGTTGTTGAAGTATTTTATGATGGACAGAAGCAAACAAATTTTGAAAATATATTTGAACATGTAGCGTTAAAGGATTCACTATACGAAGTTTTTGATGGTCGAAATTCAAAAGGAGGAATAAAAAAGTCTCAATATTTTGATACTTTGGGAGTGGTTAAACTGATTAAAAGTAAATTACTAGAAACGGAAATCAAGAAGATAATTAAAGACAAATATTATATTTACGGAACACGTGGTTTCTCTGAAATGAATGTAGGGGAAATAGTATGTGGGATTGATCAATGTAAAAGCAATTTTATAGCTTTTACGATTAGAGATTTTGACACTGTTAAAAATGGTAAACCAATTTTTTGTTCTTCAAAATTGTTAAAGCTAAATTACGGAAAAAAATATTCACTAATAGAGAAAAAAATTAAAAGATTTTACGATAGTAAACGTATAGAATATGACTATACTGATAATATGAATGAAAAAGTATTTGCAAATATCGGCTCAATGTATTTTTCATATAGTGATGATTTTCAATGGTGTAATCCTTCAATTGGATCTAAATGTCTTTATCCAGGAAGAGGTATTTATAAAATAAAAAATGATAAAGCTATTGAAGTAATTTGGAGTCAATCATTAGATCTGTTTGGAATACCGTGTGATTAATGATTGTTTTAAATTCAATCTCGATAATTTAAATTATGTATTGAGCTTTGTGGTAATTAATTGTTAAAGTAGAAATTGACACCAACATAATACAAATAAGGAATATTATTCTGATCTGGCTAATTCTGTAGCATGGCTAGTAGTGCTAAAAACTACAAATTCCAGTTTTATAAAAGATGGTATTACATGGTCGGAATACAGTTTAAACGTAACGAAGAATAATTCGTATTATCTAGATACGCTAGCATAATTATATTATAAGGATGGACAAAAGCAGAAAGCAATTAGAACACAAACATTGGCAGTAAATTTTTTAGATGCTAATGTAGATAGAAAAACTGCCAGTGAAATGCGAGAAACTTTAAACAAAATGCAAAATGGCAATTATTAAATGCGAAAACTTTAATAAAGATTGATGGAGCGATTTTTGAAAGTCTTGTTGAATCTTAATGTTTTGTTGAAGTCAAATAGACATTTGGTGAAACTCGGTACAATAGAGCAAATTTTATTGAAATTATGTTAGGGCAGCCAAATTAAATTATTAAAAAAGGAATTTTAATATTAAATAAAAAAAGTAAAATGAAAAAAGTATTGTGTTTGTTTTTAATTTTAGGGCTAATCTCTTGTGTAAGAAATGTGAAAAGTGAAGTTAAAGGGGGTAAGGCTGAGGAAAAAAAGAAACACGAAGACATTGGTTTATTTGATAAAGGTGATATTTTCCCTGTATATACTTTATCTAAAAAGACAACTGCAGCAATTGTTGTTGAAGTAGCTTGGGATTCTCAGCAAACAAATTTAGGAAAAATATTAGAAGATGTATCAAAAAAAACGCAATATTTTGATACTTTGGGAGCGGTTAAACTGAGTAAAAGTAAATTACTAGAAACAGAAATCAAAAAGATAATTAAAGACAAATATTATGTTTACGGAACACGTGGGTTCTCTGAAATGAATGTAGGGGAAGTAATATTTGGGTGGGTGGGATGTGAAGGCTACATTGTTGCTTTTACGATTAGAGATTTTGACACTATTAAAAATGGCAATCCAATTTTTTGTTCTTCAAAATTGTTAAAGCTGAATTACGAAAAAAAATATTCAAGAATAGAGAAAAAAATTAATAAATTTTACAATCCTGATGGCGCTGCTAATAATTTGAATGAAAAAGTATTTGCAAATATCGGCTCAATGTATTTTTCATATAGAGATGATTTTCAATGGGTAAAACGTCCAGATGAATCACAGTATGTAATTCGAGAAAGGGTTATCTACAGAGTAGAAAATGATAATTATATTGAAAGAATCTGGCAAGACTATATAGATATGTATGGAATGAATTGTGATTAATGATTGTTTTAAATTTAATCTCGATAATTTAAATTATCTATTGAGCTTTGTGGTAATTAATTATTAAAGTAGAAATTGAGACCAGCATAATACAAATAGATAATAAAGTCGTTCAGGCGTTTTTGTTTATTGGTCTCAGGTCGGGGGTTAAAACCCTGCAATTTATTGCAGTACTTTAGTAAAGCGAAAAAATATGAAACATTAGCTTTTAATTAACTTCAAACTAGTTTTTAAAATTGCTATTGGGTTTTAAAATACAGAGACTTTCAGTCTCTGGTCAAACAAACCTCTGCACTTTTAGTGCAGAGTGGTTTAGTTTAAGAATTTGTAATAAGTATCATTGTTTAAATAATGGCAATTTTAAAAATAATAAGGAATGTCATTCATCTTTAAAATTAAATCGATTGTTTCTCCATAACACGCTGATATTAGGATCGTCTTATGTAATCTGAAATTTAAAAATCTAAATGTGATAAAAAATAAAATACTATAGACTTATAGTTTTGTTTTTAAGTCTTTTATGTTGCTTTATTGAATTTAAAATTACTTTATTTTGCAAAAAAAAATCAATGTTATATATGCGTAAAATTATATGGACTTTTTTATTGTCCTTTTGCTTAGTATCTCTTTCTTTTTCTCAAACAAAAAGTATCCAAAAGGGTACTTATAGTACTAATATTGGACAAATGAAAATCAAATTGAACTTATTAGATGATAATAAATTTGAATTTGTTTTGTTTTCAGGAGATTATAAAATAAAAGGGGACTCGTTACTGTTTTGTCAAAATATTAAAACCGAAAGTCCCTTTAATCTTGAATTTGTAAAAGATAAAAATGCAAAAAAAATAAAGATAAAGTTTTCAGAGCCTCATTATATTCCCTTTTATATTGGTACACAAAATGATTCTGAGCCAGTTTTATATCAGGAAGTAGCAGAGATGAAACAGAATATTGATACAAATTTGGTAGATGGTTATATAGAGTTCGAAATTGATCGAGCAAATTATTTGTATTTAGTTTACGAACGACCTGGACATGAGAGTAAAATTTCGAAGTTTGTTCTGCCTAAAGATATTTCGGAAGTGACAATTAAATATGATGTTTCGCTTTTTGACTTATTCGATTTGGAGGGCGGGTTTGATACGAAAACAAATGAGCTCAAAATATATGAATCAGGAAGGAGGAATGATAATCTAGTTTTTTTATATGAAAAAGACGTTTCTGCTGATCTTTTTCCAAAAGTTATAGCAATTGAGAATCAAAGTATATTAAACTGGAAATATCCTGGAAAAGAAGATTTAGAAGATAATGACTTAAGTTCTGATACGGAAATTAGTGTTGATAGTCTGAGTTCATCTGATTTTAAATTCAAAATTGAAAATAATCTAAAAATGGCACTTGCTGCAGCTAAAGCTGGTACAAGTAAGTTTTTAGTTGTTGCTGTAGACAGCAAAAATCCTGCTTCAAAAGCTGATTTCGATACTTTTTTAAAAAACAAGGAACTGGAAATAGGATCTAATGTATTTGTTAACGATTTTTTGTATGTTTTTAATTATTATTTGGCTACAGCTGAAGATGAAAAATGGCTTAAAGAAAATAAAATTTCTACTACTCCAAATCTAATAATTTTAAACGATAAGGGAGATATTTTGGCTACTTCAAAATCAACCTTATTGGATAAAAAAGCAGACGTAAACGATTATTATAGTTTTAATAATAAATTAGAGAGAATAAGTGCTTTTTACACTTTGGATAAAGTAATTAAGAATAAAAAGGCAACAGATGCCGATTTGATTTCAGGTTTCAATAATACAGTGAACTTAGGGGAGGATTTGGAATCAGATAGTGTTAATGGTAATTGGAAATTGGTAAAAATTAATTTCAAAAATAAGGAAGTTTATGAAACCTGGAAAAAATTAATTGAGGCTCATCGAAAAGATAATCAACCCAATAGAGCTTTGGTAGAAACTATTTTGAAAGAAATTAAAAATGAAGGATTTAGTCACCAGCTTTTTAATGAATACAGAATTTTAAATGATACGGATTTTTTGGCGATTGATTATTTATTGAAACATTATGACGCTATCGAAAGAATGAATGCTGAAGATGATGAGACACCTTTATTTTATAGTAGCCTTAGTTCCGTAATTTCAGGTATCTTACAGCAAAAGAGCTCCACTTCACAAGATAATATTGCAGGAAAAGCAAACCAGAAGAAGCTGATTGCTGTTTGTAATAAAATGATTGCAGCCGGCAAAGGAAATTTAGAATTTTATAAAAATTATTTCGAATATTTAAGCAAAGAAAGCGATAGCTCAATTGAAGACGGAATATATTTAAATGAATTTAAAACATATTTTACTACCTATTTATCAGGTAATGGAAACGTGATTGAGAGATTAGATGAAATCTATGCTGATGGTTCTAATTTTTTTGATGATTGGAATTCTTGTAAGGAATATTATTCTGATCAGGCTAATTCTGTAGCATGGCTAGTAGTGCTAAAAGCTACAAATTCGAGTTTTATAAAAGATGCTATTACATGGTCTGAATACAGTTTGGCCGTAACGAAGAATAATCCATATTATTTAGATACGCTGGCACAATTATATTATAAGGATGAACAAAAGCAGAAAGCAATACAAACACAAACACTAGCTGTAAAATTTTTAAATGATGATATCGATGAAAAAATTGCCAGCGAAATGCGAGAAACTTTAAATAAAATGCAAAAAGGTGTGTATTAGCGAAGTATTATGAAAATATGCGGTATGAGATTAATTTTAAAAAGTTTCGTTGTATATTTATCAGATCAATATATAATTTAGATTGGTTAAAATACTTGAAGTTACTATAGTATGGAAGGTTATGGAATTTTAAAAAGATTTTACCAAATTACTATAATAATAAAGTTGTTTTTCTAAAATTAAAAGCCATAAAATAAACCCGATAAATAGGGGGTTATTTTATGGCTTTTAATTTATATATAGTACATCTGTCTTAAAACAAAATAATCATAAATAAATTTTTAAGAATTTTCATTTCGTAGGCTTTTAATCTAAAATTGGGATACTCAAAGCTGATCTGTACTGATTATTTTTATTTTTCACTAGTTATTGGGTATTCCGGTGAAAGCGGTTCTTCATCAATTTTGGTGATCCGAATCGGACTTTGACAATTCTTTTATAGTAGATTAAACTAGCTTGTAACTTGTCTGCTAATATATCTGGAGGTAACTGACGTATTTTTAATAGAAGCGAAATTTTGAAACCTAGATGCAATCATTTTAGCATTAGTAATCCATTTTTGATAACGAACTTGGTTTGTTTCTTTCACCAAAATTCACTAAGAACCAGTTTCACCGTAATAATCAAGTTATTTTTTGAAAGCCTTAATGTGAGCCCATTGGTTTTTAAATATAATCATCAGCCACGATGTAAAGTGATATCAATATTTTTGTATGCACCTGTATGAAAGGTCCATGTTTTAGGCTTTAATTTTACAAATGTTAAATAGTACATAAAAAAGAAATATGGCCAATACTCCACATACTGTTTTTTGTTGAACTGGTTTTCCGTTACTTCCCTCCATTATCAACATTACACTAGCAATTATAGCAAGGATTCCAATTATGATCGGTAAGAAGATCTCTCTTCCTCCTAAATAGCCTTGACCAATTAGTTCAAGTGCAAATAAGGACCAAATTATAAACATATAAAATAGTGCAGATAAGAAAAATAATATGCCAATAATGACTTTTGTGGTTGATTTTTTGCTTTCCTGAACTATGTGTCCGTATTGATTTGTAATTTCTGGATATTCTGCTGCAGGTTTGTTTTTTTTCATATCTTACAGGAAGTTTTAATGATTAAGAAAATTAATATTATGTTGTTATCAAATCAGTCAGATTAATTGTGTGTTTAGCTGTTTTGGTCTCAACTGGTTTGAAATAGAATTTCTAGCTGATATATATTCAAAAGCTTCTTTCGTTTTTATTTTACTGCTTTGGTCCGATTATAAATTAAGAGAATCTTTAAAATAATTGTTACAATTCTCATAAAAAAAAATATGTTTTTTAAGCTATTATTGTGAAGAGATCAAAAGATATCTAAAAATAAAGTCGTCTTTTAGATAAAAAGTAAAAAATGAAAATACGAATATATTTTAATTGAATTAGTTTGATTAAAACTTTTGTGTAAAAGAAAAATATGAATTTATATTTCACACTTATGTAAATGAGTTTATAAAAACACATTAAACAAAAACAAATAAAACAAACTAGTAAAAAAAATATTCATCAAGAGGATATCTTTCTAATACTACAATTATCCAATTGTCATTAAAAATCCCCCTATTTTTTTTAAAATGAAAAGGGACAAAATAATAAACCCTATAATAAATAAAACTAACAGCCATAAAAAGAGTTTTAGGTGCGTTTTTTTACTTTGTGGAGGAATTGTTTTTTCTTGTTTATTTTTGCCCTGTGAATGATTTGGCAACGATTTAATTTCTTTCATGTTTATCTTTTGAAAATTGTAATGATTAATAGATCAATGGTTAATTGTGATTTTTGTTCGTTAATTTGGAAAATATAAGAGAAAAACCGCAAGAGTGAAGTGTAATTTGTTTGGGGTTCGATTATAATTTTATTAAGTAAATTCATATAGTTTTGTTTTACCCGGAAAAGTATCAGATTTTAAAAGTTTTTTGGATTTTAGGATGTTAATTCTATTAATAACCTTAAATATTTAATCCTGGTGGATGATATGTAGTTTTAAAGTATATGATATAATAAAACAATGGAAATTTTTTTATTATAAGGAAACTTTTGGTTTCTATATTTTTCTTGATTATTCCTACTGCTGGCTTAAGTCAACATTATGGGTGACGTTCAAATCCGAAACAATTTTGGTTAACACACTATTTAATTCATTTTTATTAGTTATTCTCTCTTTTGGCAGAATGAATATTGTCCCATCGGAGAATTTTATAAAAATATAATCATTGATTTCATTGATTTCAGATATCTCTTTAATCCGTAACCTTTTTTCTCCCACATAATTAACTATAACAATGTAATCTGGTTCAAATTCCAAATTAATCAACTTGCCATATGTATTTTTATAGTTGCTATCAATACGTTTCTCTATAATCTTAGCTACTATCGTATTAGTTTTTTTTTCTATTTTTTTTGTAAAATACAAAAAAGATCTTTTTTTTATAATATAAGGATAGAAAAAATACAAAATAATTCCAGATACAATAAAAACAAGGGCAGAATCCAAATATCCCAATATAAGTAGTAAAATACTTAAAATTAAGGACAAGATAGATATTCCGGATAGTATTCTTTTTCTTATTAATATTATTGATTTAGATGCTGCATAAAAATGCAGTCTTAAAAAATCAATTTTTTCTAATGTATATTCTATTCTCATATTATGTATAGTTTTTCGGTTTTAAAATTTTAATTAACTTAACCAATTGCTAAAAATTAGTTGTCATTATTATAGTTTTAAAGAAACATAAGTGCGATATAAAAAAGAAAGAATCCCGATATAAGCAAAGCCAAAATAAAATTTGCAATCATTGCAATAAGCATTATTCTCCACCAGCTATAATATTTACCACCATTTTTAATATGCTCATTCGATTTTTGTTCCTGAAAAATTTTTGCAAAATAAAATGTTACTGCAATATATGTCACAGGAATAATTATATATGATATATTAATAATTTCATTTGGGAGATTAATATTTTTAATAAAAAAAAATACTCCGTAAGAAAGTATAATTGTAACAATTGTAATAATCCAAGTTATTTTTGCTTTTTTATTATCTTTAAATGTCCTGAAGTTTTCTGCTATTAAATAACCCGCAACTAACGGTCCTCCTAAAAAAGTTGCAATACCAATTGCAAGAGAGCCATAAATTTTTTTTGTCGGGATTTCTACAAAAATTGATTTTTCTATTAATTCTTTTTCCATAATTGCTTTTTTTGAAGTTTTTCTAATGAGCTGTTAATATTAAAATTTTAAATACGCAACGTATATTTTCCGAGATACTTTTCTGTAGTTTCAATTGATTCCGTATAGCCAAATTCTTTGTATTTGTCAACAACAACATAAATATATATTCTCTGAACAAGAACTGAAAATCATCTATTTTTATCCAGTTTTATTTGTTCTCTAAATATATTCTTCCTTCTTTCTTGTTCAATGGCTGCAAAATACTTTTGGGAATTAATAAATATAGATTGGTGAATGTACCGTGAGTTTTGCTTTCAATATTTTCATCATCAAGAATAATTATAGTCTGATCACCAAGAATAGTTAGTTTTTTTTCAATATGATATCTCCCTACATATAAGCAACTAGAACATCCATGTTGTATCGTGGCTTCAAAAGTATTATTCTCATACAATTCAATCACTTCCATATTTGTTTCTGTTTGACCTTTGTATCTAATTTTTCGCCAAAATTTATTTTTATGTCCGATTAATAAAAAACCATTTGTTAATATAAAAACTACAAGAAATGCTAATGGTATAAAGTCGAACTTTTCTTTTTTGCTTATTAGGTTAAATATACTTTGAGATATTGATATCACAATAGTAAGACCGAATAATATAATTAAAATCAGAAAGATGAACACACTGCACATTGATTGACAGGAGTCAACGTAAGGAGTATTTATGTATAAAGTAAGTATCCCTGAAATTATTAGTATTGCATATTTTGTTTTTTTTAATTTTGTCATATAAAATAAGCTATAGGGTCTTTCCCAGTAAATGGTTTGAGTTTAGATTAAGCAGTATTTTCTAATTTGTCAAATAATCGAAAAACTAAATTTAATTGATTGAATTACCTAAATCTTTTGTCGTAGTTGGTAACGATTCTTACTTGTTAATAGTAAATATCCATCACAATTTTCTTTTCTGAATTATCTATTATTTTTTCAATTCGTTTGTAGAATATTTCGTTTACCATCGGGCAACCGTAACTATTGCAAATATTTTTTTCTTGTTCTTTATATGGAACATCGTAATATTTATGTAAAACAATATTTCTATTATAAGCATTACTATTAGTTTTATTCAATCCATATAATTTATATGCTTTTCCAAATTTTCCATAATATGAATTTCCAATTGAATATTTCCCTAAAGAGGTGCAAAGTGAATTATCTGTATTGCTAAATTTTAGTTTTCCTGTGATTCCGGTTTCAGATCCCAGGCCGTGAGCGACTAAGCCTTCATCAATTATTTTATCACTTTTAAAATCGTAAATAAAAAGACGATTTTTTCCGGATTCAATTCTCATATCTATCAAAAAACATAATTTATTATTATAATGGGTATTTTTTATTAGTTTCTTTATGGCATTTATTTCATCTTTCATTGACGATTTCGAAGAATCATTTAATTCAGAAACTTTTGTTTCAACAAATTTTTCAGTTCTGTTTATAAGCTTAAAACTTGTAAATAGAATTCCAATAAAGAGAAGAAGCAAGATTTTCTTTTGATAATACATTTTCAACCTTTTTATTTTAGTTAAATACTTATTTTATATTGGTGCTTGGTATTTGGAGGAGATTTTATATAAGGTCGGATTATGCTGTATAAGTGATGTTTGTAAGAATGACTTGTGTCAAATTTTGCTCTTCAGGCCACCTGACGCAGAAGTTTCATCTGGCAACATTTAATAGCATTGGTCTAGTGCCCCGTTTGACTGAAATTCTTCCATTTTTTTTGCCAAATATTCATCTGCATATTTTAAGTTATCAGGCTCTATGTCCGCTGTTGTTTGAATTTTAGAGTCAAAAATTCCAACTAAATTTTCATAATTTATATATGCGCTAACATCACCGCCCCAAAGATAGCTGTACACCGTTGCAAAGTCCTCGATGCTTTCTGTTTTAAATTCTGCTACGCTTTTTATAAATGCAAGCATAGGGATCATTTCTCGGTAATTTTCACTGAAAAGAATAATTCCAAAATGCCATATTTCATTGTCCGGATCGTAATCTGAAAAGGTCAAACTTTGGAGGTAGTTTTTCCAGCCTTGTATTATGGATTTGTTGTTTGTGCATTCATAATGATGTAAATCTTCTTTTTGCAAATCAAATTTACCAGACATTGTACGTGAATTCCACCATGTTAACCAGTTGTTGTCAAGTTTAGGAGTCCTTGGTTTTGATTCTAGAAAGTTATCAAAATTGTCTTTTGTAATATGAATTTTCGCAAAAAGTGTGCTCAGTTCAGCCATAATTATCTATATTTTTATTGTTTATTTATTAAATATTACATAAAATCTTTCTTACCTGGTATCGAGATGAAACCGAAGGAGACGTTTATAATTTATTATTATTATTATTATTATTATTATTATTATTATTATTATATATTTTAAAATTTGTGAGCTCAATATAACCTTGCTTGCTCCATAGTGTGACAAGACTTTATAACTCTTTTTCACTGATGTATATGATTATGTCTAAAATGTCAAGAATACAAAGGAATTACTATTTGTTTGTTAAAACACACTGTATAAAGCCATATTAATAGAAGAATAGGTTACTTATTATATTCAAAAACAATTTTGACGGAGTTTTAGCTTTGAAATATCCCTTGCTTTAGAAGAATAACTTTTTCCGGACCTTTTATCCATGCTGAGTATTCATTCTTTATTGAGGGAATAATTTGTTTTTACCTTGTATTATTGTTTACACGTTTTTTATAAATCCGGGGATAAATCGAATTTCGAAAAAAATATTTGAAAGCAAGAGTAGAAGAAGATATACTTAACTTGGAGAAATATTATTATATCGACCTATAGTGTATTGGTGTAAATAAGAAAAGACTTTAAGTTTAGGTCTCTTTTGTGAGAGGCCATTTTGAAATTTAATAGGTTGAATAAAAATAACCTTGCTTAAGTTTTCTTAAGCAAGGTTATAGTTTGTAATAATTTTCTATTACGATTTTACTTTTTAGTTTTATGATCTTTCTTTTGTGTAGTACTTGTTTTAGTTACTGTTGCTTTGGGTTCTGTTTTTTTTTCTTGTGATTTTTCATTTTTCTTTGACACGTCACGACCAGTTTGATCTTTTTGTTTGACGTCTGATTTCATCTCTTTTTTATGGGTTGTTTTGTTTGTTTTTGGTTTGTTTTCTTGTGCAAAACCATTTAGTCCAATTCCAAGTACTAATGCAATAATTAATTTTTTCATTTCCATTTCTTTTTTTAGTGATGATCGGTAAGATCTTTAAATTTGTAAAGTTTTTAAATTGATCACTTAGATTAATAAAGGTGTAAAATTAAAAAACAGGCTATTATTAGTTTGGTGTAAAAAGATATAAAAACAGGACTATAGGTTATTTTTTTAGGTAAGGAATACTTTACTTTAATAAAAATAATTGCATACCTATGTTCTTTATTAATATACTTATCTTTAATGGAAGAAAGAGGGATTCAGTTCAAAAGGAATAGAGTAGGGCAAGTAAGCAATAATAGATCTATGGAAGTAAGCGGTATGGGTACCAATTTACAGAAAACTATCTTGGAAAATGCTTTACAAGCACAGTAAAAGGAAATTATAAAGAAAACAAATTCCAAGCTATTACTATTATACGTTTGGTTTCATGCGGTCTAATAAAAAAAATAGAGAATCGTGAAAAATGATCATCTTGTCTTTTAAGTTATTAATAAGATGATCATATTTCAATTACTTATATATAAATAGCCCTTTTTAATTTTTTCTAGTCCTTTATCATTTTTATATTTTATAAAATAGAAATATGTACCTATACTTAAAAAAATGCCCTGTTTGTATGTTGTATTTCCTTCTGCCATACCTCTAAAGACATTCTTATTTTGATTATAACCCTTCGTTTCATAAACAACCTTACCCCAGCGATCATATATTTCTACAATGTTATCGGGATATAGTTCTATTTTTTCGATAACAAAAGTATCATTTAATCCATCTGAATTATATGGTGAGATCGCATTATAAATAATAATTTCGTCTACAGGATTCGCTATAAACGGATCTAGATAGTCTGCTATTCCATTGTTGTTGCTGTCCCATGCATCATTTGTCAATCCATCACCATTAGGATCGGGGTGTTCATCAATGGTTAAAATGCCATCTCCATCATCATCATTATCCAAATAATTTAATATACCATCACTATCTGTATCAGTTGTATAACCTTCAGTTGTATCAGGAAGACTATCTCCATCTGAATCTATTATAACTGACTCAATAGCTCCAATGGCAATAGCCTGAATTCCCTCTTTCATAATTCCTTTCAAAGTACTTTTATTTGTTAGTCCACTGGCACCTGTATTTCCAATTTTTATCCATGAAGTTCCGTTCCATCCTACCAATCGTAGTTTGGATGGGTCATTAAATTGTATTTCTGTCATCTCCGGTATAGAAACCGTGATTATTAATTCTTCACCAGTACCCCTTATTGCTTCCCAATCCCATTGCCCCAATTTGCTAACTGCCACAATATCTTCGGACAGATTCTCTACGGAATGTTTTTGATCTCCATTTGTCGGATCAATAGTTAAGGAAGGGTCACCAGAAATCCAAGCTACGGCATAAACATCCGAAGGTATTTGTGGTGCCGAAATTGATAATTCGCGCAATTGATTACCATCGCCTACAGGAAAAGTAAATTCTTCTGAACCATATTTCTTCACATAGCCATTAATATGATGGATATCATCTACTCCCGTATAATTTCCCGATGCAATAAGCCAGTTGAAGTAACCTGGCGAAGAACTTCGACTTGTTGCCCAATCACTATTAAATCCTAAATGGGGAGGACTAAAAAATGTAATTTCGCCTTTCGCTGGCACGTACACCTGTGACTGTATTTGCTGTAATACAAAAAGTAATACAATTAAAAACATTTTTTTAATTTTTATTTCTTTTTGTATCTTTAGATTCATATTCATTTTTTTGTAATTAAGTTTTGTTAGCTATCATTTCCGAATAATTAAACTCAAAAAAAGGGCGATCAATAAATGGTTTTATAAAATATAATTCAAAAGTTTTAGAATTAGATAAATTCGGACTATATACTACTAATTAAATATAATAAAGGTGACGTCATGTAATGGTATTATGGGATTACTGTAGTTAAATCCGTTATTCAATATATTAATATACATAGGATTACCGTTACTCCTAAGAAAGGTGAAGGAGGTACTGATGTAGGGTACATTATTAACTATTGTCGAATTTTTAACAAACTTAAACATGGATCCATGATGATCTCCGGGAGTCATTTCACCATAAGCAACTAAATCCGTATACATTTGCATAAAAGTTCCCGAGGGCCTAATAGACGATACGCCCAACATTTCTAAATCATAACCTTTAACCTTACCTTGCGTGCCTGAATAATAGATGCTGTATACTGCCAAGTTATTAAAATCCAATATGTTTGAGTAGCTCAGTTGAGTCCCTTGAACAGGAGATATTGGATAGTATTTTGTTACTGTAGCATCATTACTATTTAGCACCTGTATATAAAAAGACATCAACTTACCAGCATTTGCTTTAACAATCTCATAGTCTTGAGTTTCAATATATGTATTTGCTGTGTTTCCTCCGCCGTAATCTTTTACTAAATGCCATGTTCCTCCTGACTTAACATAATGCTTTCCAACGGATTTCCATACACCATTGACTTTTACATACCTTTGTGATATCGGATGCCATAGGTTGCCATTTTTAATATATGATTCATTTTGAGCAAATCCTGAAAGACTTAAAAATAGTACTGCTATCCATATAATTTTTTTCATATTAATCCTTTCTACCATTTATCAAATGTGTCCCCGTCTTGACCTATTGTTGGCATCGGAACTACGTTTCCATTAAAATTTTGTGAAACTCTTTTTACTGCAATATCAGTATATGCTGTTGTTGCAATTTGCGTATTATTTGTCCCTTCAGCTGCTGTTGGAGCCAAAGGTATTCCAGTAAGCGCCGGAGAATCCAAAGTAGCTCTTGTGGATAATCTTTCGGCTAATCTTGCTGGATTTATAGCAAGTACAGTACTTGTGCCACTTAGTGTTTCGGCAGTTGTTGCCAGTCTCACATTACCAGATAAGGTTTCTGAAGCATTAACAATTGGTACTGCAGTAATGGCACTGACTACAAATCTTGTTGATGCGATCTTTTCTGAATTATCACCAATTGTTGGCGTAGTGGTTAATGGGACTCCTGTAAAACTTGGTGATAATATGGGTGCCTTAGTATCTAGTTGTGTCTGAATTGGGGATGTTGCATTATTAAACAATGATTGATTAGCAGTTTGATATTTTTTATTAGCTGTTTCTGTAACTAAGTCAGTTGTGTAATCTCCATTTGATGCTGTAATAGCTCCAATTCTTCCGTTGACACTGGTAACAGGACTTGTAGGTGTTTTTAATTCTACCCAATTATTTATATCGGTTGCCGAAGATCCTTTGAGTATAAAAGTTATATTTATATCATTTCTAATAGCGATATCGCCAGTAGTTGATGGAGTAGCCAGCATTTCATTCTCGTCACTTACAATAAAAGTATTTGATATAGCAAGAGCTGGTAATGCATTAATATCAATTTTTCCAGTAGCATCTAGAGTAGCTAAACCATTGTTAATACCTTTTTGAGCTGTTATTCTGGCATCAACATCTGGGGCAAAAGAACCTAGAGTATTGTCCCCTTTTCTGTATTCTGTAGCCAGACCTGAAAGTAATCGGTCTTGCTTAAGCAAAATATCGGATGTATTTATGACAATATTAGCATTTGTCGCATTCAAATCTGACTGGTTTGCTTTTAAGGCTATCGCAGTGGTATTCCCTACAATATTGGCATTGGCTGTATCGAGATCTATCTGGTTTGCTTTTGCGGATACTGCGTTTGCAAGTGTAGCTACAGTGGTAGTATTGATTCCAAGATTTGTATTGGTAGTATCCAAATCTGATTGGTTTGCTTTTAAGGCTATTGCCGCAGTATTCCCTGCAATATTGGCATTGGCTGTATCGAGATCTGCCTGGTCTGCTTTTGTGGACACCGCGTTTGCAAGTGAAGCTACAGCTGCAGTGTTGATTCCAAGATTAGTAATGGTAGCATCCAAATCCGACTGGTGTGCTTTTAAGGCTATCGCCATGGTATTGCTCGTAATATTGGTATTAGCCGAATCGAGATCTGTCTGGTCTGCTTTTGTTATCACTGCACTTGCAAGTGTAGCTACTGCGGTAGTGTTGATACCAAGATTTGTATTGATAGTATCCAAATCTGATTGGTTTGCTTTTAAGGCTATTACCGTGGTATTACTCGTAATATTGGAGTTGGCGGTATCGAGATCTGCCTGGTCTGCTTTTGCGGACACCGTGCTTATAAGTGTAGCCACAGTTGCAGTATTTATTCCAATATTGGTATTAGCCGAATCGAGATCTGTCTGGTCTGCTTTTGCGGACACGGCGTTTGCAAGTGTAGCTACAGCGGTAGTGTTGATTCCAAGATTTGTATTGGTAGTATCCAAATCTGTCTGATCTGCTTTTGCTGACACTGCACTTGCAAGTGTAGCTACTGCGGTAGTGTTGATACCAAGATTTGTAATGGTAGTCCCCAAATCCGACTGGTTTGCTTTTAAGGCTATCGCCATGGTATTGCTCGTAATATTGGTATTAGCCGAATCGAGATCTGTCTGGTCTGCTTTTGTTATCACTGCACTTGCAAGTGTAGCTACTGCGGTAGTGTTGATACCAAGATTTGTATTGATAGTATCCAAATCTGATTGGTTTGCTTTTAAGGCTATTACCGTGGTATTTCCTGTGATATTGGCATTGGTCGTATCGAGATCTGCCTGATCTGCTTTTGCTAACACTGCACTTGCAAGTGTAGCCACAGCTGTAGTATTGATTCCAAGATTTGTAATGGTAGTATCCAAATCTGACTGGTTTGCTTTTAAGGCTATCGCCGTAGTATTTCCTGTGATATTGGCATTGGTCGTATCGAGATCTGCCTGATCTGCTTTTGCTAACACTGCACTTGCAAGAGTAGCCACAGCGGTAGTATTGATTCCAAGATTTGTATTGGTGGTATCCAAATCTGATTGGTCCGCTTTTAAGGCTATTGCCATGGTATTGCTCGTAATATTGGCAGTGGCAGAATCGAGATCTGCCTGGTCTGCTTTTGCGGATACCGCGTTTGCAAGAGTAGCCACAGCAGTAGTATTAATTCCAAGATTTGTATTGGTAGTATCCAAATCTAATTGGTCCGCTTTTAAAGCTATTGCTGCAATATTTCCTGTGATATTGGCATTGGTCGTATCGAGATCTGCCTGATCTGCTTTTGCTAACACTGCACTTGCAAGTGTAGCCACAGCTGTAGTATTGATTCCAAGATTTGTAATGGTAGTATCCAAATCTGACTGGTTTGCTTTTAAGGCTATCGCCGTAGTATTTCCTGTGATATTGGAGTTGGCAGAATCGAGATCTGCCTGATCTGCTTTTGCTAACACTGCACTTGAAAGTGTAGCCACAGCTGCAGTATTGATTCCAAGATTTGTATTGGTGGTATCCAAATCTGATTGGTTTGCCTTTAAGGCTATTGCTGCAATATTTCCTGTGATATTGGCATTGGTCGTATCGAGATCTGCCTGGTCTGCTTTTGCGGACACCGCGTTTGCAAGGGTAGCCACAGCGATAGTATTGATTCCAAGATTTGTATTGGTGGTATCCAAATCTGATTGGTCCGCTTTTAAGGCTATTGCCGTGGTATTACTTGTAATATTGGAGTTGGCAGAATCGAGATCTGTCTGGTCTGCTTTTGCTAACACCGCATTTGCAAGTGTAGCTACAGCCGTAGTATTGATTCCAAGATTTGTATTGGTGGTATCCAAATCTGATTGGTTTGCTTTTAAGACTATTGCCGTGGTATTACTTGTAATATTGGAGTTGGCAGAATCGAGATCTGTTTGGTCTGCTTTTGCGGACACCGCATTTGCAAGTGTAGCTACAGCCGTAGTATTGATTCCAAGATTTGTATTGGTGGTATCCAAATCTGATTGGTTTGCTTTTAGGGCTATTGCCGTGGTATTACTTGTAATATTGGAGTTGGCAGAATCGAGATCTGTCTGATTTGCTTTTGCGGATACCGCGTTTGCAAGTGTAGCCACAGCGGTAGTATTGATTCCAAGATTTGTATTGGTGGTATCCAAATCTGACTGTTTTGCTTTTAAGGCTATCGCCGTAGTATTCCCTGTAATATTGGCATTGGTCGTATCGAGATCTGCCTGATTTGCTTTTGCGGATACCGCGTTTGCAAGGGTAGCCACAGCTGCAGTGTTGATTCCAAGATTTGTATTGGTGATATCCAAATCTGATTGGTTTGCTTTTAAGGCTATCGCCGTGGTATTACTCGTAATATTAAAATTGGCCGTATCGAGATTTGCCTGGTCTGCTTTTGCGGACACGGCATTTGCAAGTGTAGCTACAGCAGTAGTATTGATTCCAAGATTTGTATTGGTGGTATCCAAATCCGACTGGTTTGTTTTTAAGGCTATCGCCGTAGTATTACTCGTAATATTGGAATTGGCCGTATCGAGATCTGTCTGGTCTGCTTTTGCGGACACCGCATTTGCAAGAGTAGCTACAGCAGTAGTATTGATTCCAAGATTTGTATTGGTGGTATCCAAATCTGACTGGTTTGCTTTTAAGGCTATCGCCGTGGTATTTCCTGTGATATTGGCAGTGGCAGAATCGAGATCTGCCTGGTCTGCTTTTGTGGACACCACAGCTGTAAGTGTAGTTAAAGCTATAGTGTTGTTTCCAAGATTTGTATTGGTAGTATTCAAATCTGACTGGTTTGCTTTTAAAGCTATCGCCGTGGTATTAGTCGTAATATTAGTATTGGCCGTATCGAGATTTGCTTGGTCAGCTTTTATAGCCAGAGCATCAAATACTGCATTTTGAGATGGAGCAAATATTTTTTCACCATCAATAATAAAATCTTGTGCAATTAGATCTTTTCCATCTTTACCTGGAACACCTTGTGGCCCTGTAGTTCCAGTTGCACTTATCCACTTTAGCCCATCATTATAATAGTAGCCAGGAACCAAATCCCCGGTTGTAGCGGTATTGTAAACTATCATACCTTTTACATGGGTGGATAACGGACTGGAGCTGGTACTATTTTGTAAAGCTATACGCGGTAACAATAAACCTTTATTCGTTGTTTCAATTTCTAACGCTGCATCGTTATTTATATGAGTTGGATCATCACCTATTTTAATTTGCGCATTTATAGTTGTAACGCTACTTAGAATGATCATTCCTAATATATAAAAATTATTCTTCTTTTTCATTGTATTTTTATTTTATTAGTATTTCTATTAAAATCACTTGTAATTTATATGCAGTTTAGATTAACTCTTTTTATAAAAAAAAAGATTATCAGAAAAAAGAATTCAAACTGTATTTCAATTAAATGACTTTGTAAAGGAATGATTTAATTTTACTTTATATTGATTAAATAGGTTTAGAAAATATCGGTATAGAGTATTTTTTTATCAAACAAATAATATCAAACTTTCTTAGTTAAATACCATTGCGTAGTTTTTTTTATATAAATTTCTTTCTGTTTTTATAAAACTTTAACTTTGTTTTTAATTGTCTTATCTGTCTTCAATCGTAATTATAATTCCTGATTTATTGAGCAATTATTTTTTCTTTTGTAATCTCTGGTACGATTTGAAATAAAGTAAATTAACGTTTTAGGGCTACTATATGCTAAATTCAAAGTAAATTTATTTGTTATTAATATAACATAGAGGCAGATGTTCAAAGTGAAATTATTTTTGGACAATACATAATAAGAGGTCGGGGAGAGGATGGCCGCCATTGATATTTTAAATAATGCAATCTGACTCTTGAAAATGTTTCATAACATCATTCAGGTGAACCGGGTATTATAGCGCTTTTTTGTGCTGAGAGTTCGGAATGTTTTTTGTTCTTAAATATGTTGTTTCCTTGTGTTTTAATGTCTCTTTATCTCCTTGAAAGGGTTTAAAAAACAAGTAATTTTGTGCTTTATTAAAAAGTAACGGAGTAACTGAAAATCCATAAAGAGTAGGGACAAATTTAAAGTTTTATTATGTTAAAAATGTACAAAAAGGTAGTTATTGACAACTATGCGAATTTTAAAGGAAGAGCGAGAAGGAAATAGTATTGGTATTATTGTTTGGTAAATGCTATTATTTTAACAGTTCTTAAAATCGTAGATACTACTTATGGTTTAACGATTGGAGTGGGACATTTTGGTTTACTTTATAGTATATATACATTAGTTTTTCTTTTGCCAGGTATAGCGGTAGCTGTTAGGAGAATGCATGATGTTGGTAAAAGTGGTTGGTGTATGTTTATTCCTTTCTATAATATAGTTTTGGGTTGTACTCAAGGAGAAAAAGGATATAATGAATATGGGACAGATCCTAAAAGATTAGTAGATGAGTTAGATGAGATTGGAAAAGAATAAACTTAAATAGATAGAAATCGAATTATGAAAAAATCTACCAGAGAAAGAATATCTTCCATATGTGGGTAAGTTCTATGGCGATTAATGAAGCCTGCCTCATTTGTTGATTTATTATAGTCCCTGTACAAGGGACTTTTTTATTTGGGCTGGTACAAAAGATTTATGCGCTTCACCAATGGTGTGGAAAATTTCGATCGTCATAAATCTTATAGCTTTCATTATTATTTGGATTATCTATATTCCTTTTAGAAAATTAATCAGCTGTATGAATATGGATTGCTTTTAGTATTCTTTTTCCTGGCTATCTCTGGTCACTCGAGTTCTGAATGTTCTATTTCTATTTTATGTTTACGCAAATAAATGACTGTTTCCGGATTTGAAATGGCTATTGCTCTCATATGCAGAAGTTGGATTATTTTTAATGATATTAAGCAAGCATTTAAGTCAAAAAAAAATGTTTTTAAAAGCGTGTATGTCAATGAAGGAAATACATTTAGGTTTCCCTGTAAGACCTTGAAGCTTATGTAGAAAGCACGGCCAGAACGGAATAGATATGTATCTCTTACCATATTGATGTCTTTTATCTTCTCTTGGGATCCTCCGTTGATACCTATTGTTGGTGTTTCGCATGTTAATTTTTTTGTGATTGCGTTTTTTAATGTGCCGGTATTATTGTGGCTTAGAGATGTTTTCATCCAGACATTAATGGTTATGGTCTATTACCCATTAAATTGGAACCAGAAACAGGCAAGCAGGTTTTTAATAAAGGATTGGTAGTTAGGAAGTGTTATTTTGAGATCAGGCTTTATGGAAGATCGGATAGCAATACCCTATAAAAATCCCTAGAGGACATTATCATAATAATTTATCAAATACTTTTTTTGATTATTTCATAAACGAATTTCGTAGAGACAGATGGAAAGCAATAAACTGTCTTGTTTTTATTTGGAAGATCTCACTATGCATTAATTGCTGTATCTGGTGTAAAAACATAAATAGAAACTTTACATGATAAATATTTAAAAATGAAAATAACTATGACTTCTTTTGATCAGAATTTAATACTGACCCCGCATGATGCGCTGGAGCGCTATCGTGACGAGCTATATTTGTATAAGGCCGATGGGCGGTTGGCGATCCTACCGGGTGTGATTGGTACGGTATTCTTCGAACGTGGTTCTAAACCAGATGTACGACAAGGTATTCTTGCCTGCTTTGACCGCTTCGAACAAATGTTTGGCGAACATCTCAAGGGAGGTAAGGATAAGGATTTGGGTGGATTTACAAAACGTACGCCAAAGGGACTGGAAGCGATCCGGAGTGCAATTCTAGAGACTCCGCCGTACTACAAAGTAAGCGTAGTGCGTTCCAGTGCTACCGATGAGAATACGGCGGCAGAATATCAAATAACAACACTGACCAATAATGAGCTCTCTCAAGACTACTGCCAACCTGGAGAGAAGAATGTGTGGCCTAAGGGCTGTGATGGTGGTCAGCTTTCATTTCTGAAATTCCATATGCCGATGGATTTTGTGGTAAACCTGCAAGGAATCGAACAATACGAAAGTTTTTTACGATTTGTATGCGAGCATCTTCCGGTACGTGGGGGTTATGGAGGGCTGTCACCAATTAGACCTTATAGATCTGATAATTATTGCGTGGAACAGGAAAGAGTATTGGCCAAACGGTTCAGTGGGCTCGAAATCGATAGTGATGCTTTCATAAAGAAGGACAACTACGTGGTGCGTTCTTATAAGGGTAAGCCATCAGAAAGAGCATATACTTTTTACCCCTACCCTCATCCTGGTGCAAAAGTAAAGGATTATGGTTTTATCAAAGGCGTGAACTGGTACACTTTAATAGGCGATGTGTTTGTTAACCGCCTGGGTGGGGAAATGGCGGTTCGGAAATCTCTGGCTCGACCTGATATTGGAGTTGAGCGTATTGATGCATGCCTGCTGATCCGCGCAGGTAATTTCCCGCGGTTAGGTGCGCCTGAAGAAGGATTGCCGGAACCATATGTGTTTGTCAACAGTCTGTTGCGTGTCTTGCGACGCCCGAGCGTGTTAGAAATAGTTCGGGGCCCGGATATGTGGATCGCACGCTTCGATTTACCCAATGCGCCACCGATTCCATCGCCACCAAAGGTGCTGCCTGGTGATTTGGGTACTGTAGATACGGGTACAAATGATGAGCTCCCGTAACAGTAATGTCAAAGATTTCAATTTGATATGGCTAGTTGTATAAAGAATATAAAATCTTAAAAGAGACCAAAAAGCTATTGATTAATCTTTGCCAAAATTTCTTGTGTTCTTTATACTTTTTTTTTGATTATAAAATATTAACGAAAAGGGACACTATATTCACTAATGAAGACATAGGCCATAGAGTAGGTAGTCTGGCACGATTTAAAATAAAGTAAATTAACGTTTTAGGGCTACTATATATTAAATTCTAAAAGTAAATTTATTTATTATTAAAAATAACAAATAAACTAGATAATAAGGTTGGGGAGAGTATAGGCGCCATTGCTATTTTGAGTGATGTAATCAGACTTTTCAATTTCATAGTATCTTTAGGTGAGCCAACGCAGTATTTGTTATTTGTTAAGCTTGTTTTTAAAAATTAAAAACCAATCCATCATTAAAGTTTTATGGTGGATTGGTCTTTTTAATTCACTTTCAAATAGCAATTAAATAATAATAATAATAATAATAATAATAATAATAATAATAATAATAATAATAATAATAATAATAATAATAATAATAATAATAATTCATATTTGGACTTCAAGAAAAGATCTTGATTATTAGTAATAGGAATAATATACTGCTACTTAAAAAAGATTTATAAAAACTTCTTGTTTTTTATCTGAGTTTGTAGTTGCTAAATTTGCATCACAAATTACCACCAGCCTGTTACTATATAATCCACCGATATTGATTTTGCATAAGCTGTAGCGATATCCCTTTCGGCTTGCAAAGTAGCTTTATTTGCAGCAATTTCATCCTGATATACTTTCAATTTAAAAGACCATTCCTTATTGTTATCGGCTAAAATTTTGGCTCCAATACTATTTGTAAGAGCTTTGGCCTCAGTATAAGAAGTTGAATTAGGGTCGATTTCGATAAGGTATTGACTGGCAGAATATGCTCCGTCTTCATTTTGAAGCTTGGCCCAAATGTTTTTTGCCTGTGTTAATTTGGTTTTACCGTCATAGTTTATATACTGTTTATAAATTACTTTCGATTCTAGCGTACTTTTGTCATAGCAAGCTTTGCAAACATCAGGAATGGTTGCCAATTTAAATAAGGCAGCATCAAACTGATTTTGACTTGCCAGCAGTTTAGCATCTTTTATGATAAGATCACATTTACGATTGTAATATTCTACAATTTTAACTTTCGCTTTTTCAATAAAATCTTGATATTTGGGATCTTCTATTTTTAAGTTTTTTAGAGCGGACATATATGCTTTAGTCTCGTTTTCTCCCACACCTTTTAATGTTACAGAACAGTTTGAAAACTTAATTCCTTCCATACCATCGCCTATATAAAGATTTACTCCTAATGTGTAGGCCTGCATTGGCGGTGCTGTTGGTGTAATGTCCTTGGATAAGACAACAATATTTGCCGTTATTATAAATCTTGAATTTTCAGAACTAACTCCTAAACCGCTAGAGGTAATGATTTGAGATAACTTGTTTTCGAGATTATTGCGCGCAATATCCGTCATATCTTCTACCTGATATGGCGAAACGTATGCTGAGATATCTATTTTTGGACTGCTATCAGGTACAGTGGAAGACTGTGCATTTGCCAATACTACTACCAGCATGCAGCATATTAAAATTATTTTTTTCATCTTTAATATTATAATTATTTTTCTCCTACTACAATAGATGCCTGACCCAATCCTTTGGTCATTAATTTTGACTCAATTTTATAGGTATCTTTTAAATATTTTTGAAGTCCTTTTGCCCATCCTTTTGTGTCAATAGCTTTGCCGCTTGCATCAAAAAGTGGAATTCTGACCTGTTCGAAGAGCATCATATTTTCAGTTACATCAGATGCACTAAAACGACCTTTTACGGTATTGTTTTTCATCCAATTGTCAATCTGATTTCCTAATTCGTCTCCGCCGTAATCTGTTTCAAAATCACCTTTAAAAGAATCAAATTTTTTCAATCTCAATGTTATTTCTCTACCATTGGTGAACATATCATCAAAATGACTCATCAATTGGGTATTGAAATTATCGATATGAGATAGTACTGCAGTTTCTAACATTACAGGCAGATTGGATCCAATTAATTCGGCTCCGGTTCCCGATGCACCTGCAACTTGTTTATCGGTGTAAGAATCTAATCCCTGAAGATTAAATGTTACAGAGTGTTTGGGTCCCATTGTATTTACGTCCCACATAATTTGTATGATAATGTCGGCTTTAGCTACTTTTTTTAATTTATCAATCGGGCTTTCGGCAATAGCAGCACCACTTGTTTTGCTTGTTACCATGGCATCTTCTGCTGATTCACTTTGCAACGATTTCAGCGTTGATTCCAGGTTTTTTAAAGGAAATCCTCTGGAGGCCATTAATTCATTTATTTTACTAATAACAATCAAAAGATCTGAATCTTCCTGTAATGCAGTTTTGTAATCAGGGACTTTCACAATTGAGCCCTGATTATAAAATTCAAACATATAACCTCGCTGATTACACCAAACATCACTAGGGACGACCATAATAGTTGGTTTTTTTGCTTGCGCATTAGAATTGATTGTTACACTTAATAGAAGTGCAAAAAGTAACAGTGTTTTTTTCATTTTTTTACAAGGTGTTTATTTTCTTTATAATTATTTCTTTCTAAGATGAAATAGTCTAAGGGAACAATGTCTAAAGGAGTATCATTTACTTCTTTTAAAGACTAAAATCCACTTGAAAGAGATTTGATTATTTGGGCAGTTTCTAAGTCTTTACGTAATTCCGATACATTTACAGATACAATTACTCCGATTTTATATTCTTTACCTATTTTCATGCGATCTTCAGCATCAACAGCACCATCGTTTGACAGTGTAACAAACTTCATGTATTTCCCGCCATCACTAAAAAAAGTCTTAAAAAAATCGGCTTTTTCAATTTCTAAATCCGAATTGTTAGTCAGTGGACTTTGACCTGGAACACCAGATTTGCCTGCAAATCCCTTAAAAATAATTCCATGAATAGCATTCTTTTTGCATTGTTCTGTTGCTACTTCGGGTTTTTTAGAATAAGACCAAACTTTTATAAGGTACGTTCCCTGAATTCCGGTTTGAACAGCTTCAATTTCATATCGCCATGCTTCAGTATCTTTATTGGCTTTTCTTTGCTGGGCATTAATTGTAATCGAAGAAATGATCAGTAGAAGTAATGTGATTATAATTTTTTTCATTTTTAATTGATTTAAAACTAATTAACTTGTATGATTAGCATTCCTGGATAATATTTACTTCCGCCTTCAAATGTTGTTGCCTCAATTGTTGATTTAATTTCATTTCCATCATCATCTAAAAGAGGTAGTCCTCCAGTATAACGATTGTCCCAAATTTGATTTTTACTAACTTTGATAGATCCCTTCTTTTTATATTCAATAATTCCAGTTTTAGGATCCATATTCGCTTCCAAAACATCAAATTTATCTCCCGGTTCAATACCTTCTTTTATTCCAATTTTTGCAGTAATCGGATTTCCTGTAAATAATGGTGTTTTGGTTTTAAATACATCATATTTTTTCTGAAGTTTGGCATAAACATTGTCTACATTTCTAGTTACGGCAAGATCAATAATTTGGTCCTCTGTTCTTTTTTCGTTAAGGGAGAATGTGACTAAACTTGTAGAATTCTCTGAACCGATATATTCCAGTTGAAATAAATCAGACTTGTCAAATTGTGCTTTTTTGGTTGCTAAATTCCCGGTTGTAGAATTATCAATCCATAAATCCTGGTAGAAAGTATTGCTGGTTACATCATCCCATTTTAATTTGTACAAATAAGAAGTTGTCCAAACAGAATAGCCTACTTTTCCTTTTTCATAAGCTTTTTCAGCAACATCGATAGCCTTGCTTCTTAGAAGGGATATGGAGATTTTATTTGCAGCAACTATCGCCGCTTCTCTTGCGGCTCTTGCAACAGGTTCATTTTCGATAAATTTCATTTTCGAAACTACAACAAATGTGTTTCCTATTAGCTCTAAACCTGCTGATTGTAATAATGTCTTTCCTTCAGAAGAGGCCTCTGCAGTTTTTATATCGGTAAACGATGCATTATTTAACCCCCTTTGGCTTACCATGTCAATGTCAAATGTTCCGTTAGCTTTTCTGTTAAACCATTTAGCTACAAGTTTATTGGCGATTTTATTATCTTTCAGGTATTTATTTATAGCGATCATCATTTCCTGATCCGAAGATTCATTAACCAAACCATATTTTTTTGCATCAAATGATTTTTCACTAATTGAATGATTATCATATTTATCCGGGAAGGGAGCATTATTATAGGCATTTATAACCTTGTCCTTTTTTGGAAAATTTTCTGATTCGATTAAAATAGTATGAAGAGAACTTCTACGGTATTTTATCTCTTTACTTGTTTGTGAAAAACTTGTTGCGCATGTAATAAGAAATGCACATGTTAATATTTTTCTTGTAATCATTGATTTTTATTTATTTTTGTCATACTCTTATGGATTTTCAGTTCCTCCCCGTTTTTTTTAGTGATTTCTGGACTTCACTTTGTTAACAAAAATCATTTTATTGACCTTAATGGTGTATGCTTAGATTAATTAGTCTATGTGGGATCTTTAAAGCTTTAATATTCATTACAGACAAACTCTTAGGAATAGTTCCAAAAGGATTTTTATATTTTTTTCGTGTTTCATTCAATACTTTGCTTTTTTAAACTAATTCTTATAAGTAACTTTATAGTTGCTATTAGGAATAAATAGTATAATGATTAGCGTTAGAAATATAATTTTATTTATGGGGCATCGCTGGAAAAGAACACTGATCTTAAATCATTTTACACTTGCTTCTATTCCGTTAGCAAAAGTACACGCAGGTACATCTTTGGGTTTTTTCATTAAGACATAATAATACGATGATAGGTCTTTTTTATATAACCATATCAGTACAGATATCCTAAACGGTTTTACATAAATTATTAAATAAATTATCTGAATGGCAGAATTCAAATCTGCCTACTAAGCTAATTAGGCAGATTTTGCATGTTATGTATTGTGAAAAGATAAAAAGAAGACTTAAAAAGATGCGAAAGAAAATGATGATGCTACAACAAAATAGGCAGTTAGGTATTTCTTTAAGATGGCGAAAAAAATGTAATAAACAAAGATCTTTATGTTGTTAAATAATGGGAGGAGAGAAAACACAATATTATTTGACTTATTTGGTGAAATTAAGAAAATATCGTACTAATGTTTTTATGTTTTTACATTTTTCCAGTCGAAACTTTAAAATTAAATTCCGACTCTTCACAATATGTTATTTAATAATAAAGATCTTATTTTCGACGAATATTTAATTTCTTAAGTAAAATAAAGGAAAGCCACTCAGTGAGTAACTTTCCTTATTTTATTAAATGTTATTTTTATCTAATTTTGTTACTGTATTTACTCAAAGCGCATGCAAATTCTTAAGTCTTTTTAATCTCGAATCTTTCGGATCTACTATTAAGTACCAAAATGCTTATCCCAAGATTTTTCCAACGAAATGCAAGATGACATTTTATTTCGTCGGGGATTTATAAATTATTTAACAACTCTTATTTTTTTTTAATTTACTCTCATTTCTTCTTTTTTACATGCTCAGGCAATTAAGAGAATTAGTAAGATGGATAATTTATTTGTTTATATATTTAAATAAATGTAAGCTATTAAAGATTAAGTGTTTATTCGGGATTTAATAACTGTTGTTATTGTAAAAATACCTCTTGAAGGAAGGGTTCTTATGTAATATTGGTGTGAATGTTTCGTAATTCGGACCATCTTTAAGTTTTTCTAATAGCTAAAATAGAGTGACATATTTAAGCCGGACTAAAAGTTACTAACATTTTGTTTAATTATTGTATCGTATTTTTTGTCCAGTTTTACTGTATTTACCAATCTTTCATTAAAACAGGTTTTCCTGTATTATGTTCTAATGTGATTGGGTAATAAATCCTCGTGACAAATATTTGAACAAAGGGGTCTACTCCCCAAACAAGCATTGGGGAACACAAAAAAGCCAATAACCAAAAAGGGCTGTGGCCATTACTAGTAGTAGGAGTCAATATTTCATTCAAGCTCAATACAAAAATAGGTAAGAAAATTGCTGCGTATAGATGATAAGACCGAAGCGGATTTCTGGCAGGCTTTGCCTTATCAAGAAAGTTGGCTGCTTTTTGTGTAATAGTATACGCATGCTCTTCTTCCACATACATAAGGGAAAACAGATTCTTATTGTGTCGAAACGCCTTCTCAATGTCATTGTGAGTTTGATAAACGAGATGTATCAATATGAGAGTCATGCCAACGGATATAGAAATTTTCACCCATAAATGAATAGAAGCAAAGAGGAAATAGAAATAAAATCCTGCAAAACCAAATATCCAAAAAACGCTGATCATACAAAACATAGCCATCATGCCGTTTCCTAGGAGTTTGTCAGTTTTCCTGAACGGAAGATATGTAATCCAGGTCAAGGCAAAAAAAATCAAGTTGATGCAGAGTGAGACCTTCCAGATAAGTGGTGAACAATTAATTCTTTCTGATCCTGCCCAGATGAAAAGAGTTGCAGAAATACTTAAAAAAAGCCCCACAAAGGAGGCTGTTTTCACCCCCTTTTCGTTATGTTTTCCAAAATAAGGCTGGTTGATGGTTGTTTGTTTTTTCTTTGTCATCATTTTCTATAGTACATGATTGTTGACAGATAAATATTAAAGATCCTTTTTTTTGTTGTTTAAAAATTCATTATAACTGGTTCCGAATATGTCCCCATGCAAATTTCTTCGCAATCATTAATAATTGTAGTTCTACCTTTATTTCTTATAGCTTTTTAAATTAATTAAGAAAACAGATGAAACAACTGGCGAAACAGTTGGTGATAATGTTTTTTAATAAATACTTGAAGGTATTAGATTGCTCCATGCGGACTCTACTGAGGATAAATAACAAATTGATGATTATTATATCGTCAAAAATTGTATTGGAAATAATTCTATTACATGCAAAAGTACATGCAAATTTCAAATGGTCGTGATTCGATAAGGTTGAAAAATACTGTAATAAGATTTAATTTATTAAAACCTGATCACACAACAATAGCTAACAAGTTACGATCAAGTAAAGGGTTCGATTATATGAGAGCCCTGCTTTATTAACGGGTAAATTTGATTAGCTGTTTAGGAAAATTTAATTTGCCAGGATACTAAAATCATCGCAACAACTGTTGGAACATTTGGTTCTGCTCCCTAAAGAATAATATGGGAAGATAAAAAAGCTATTCCCTCAAAACATTGCCATTAGGAGTAAAGGAAGTTAATGTTTTATTGAGGCTCAATAGAAAAGATGATAAGAACATAGCTCTGTATAAATGATAGGACTGAAACGGATTTCTGACAGGCCTTGCGTTCTCAAGATAGCCAACTACTATGCGTGATCTTTTTCGATATACAGAGTGACCCTATGAAAGAATATTTTGATTATTGTGCCGGAGAATATTTATTATTTGACCAATTAATTGAAAAGGCGCAGGCAAATGATAAATGTTTTGATACCGGGTTTAATTTTGGAATATTAATGCCATAAGCGAAATGCCATAGCTGCATTTGCTATTTTTTTTGTTTTTTATTACGTAAAAATATACAGCAATTATAGAATCTTACGCTGAGTTCTCATTACCTAAATTAGGAAACAATTAGGCTTTTTTTATAGTTCATATTAGTGAAAATAAATATTAATAAAGTAAATAAAATGATTTTAGTAATAATCTTTCGAATTATTTCCGTTTCATGTTCGCACGAAAACAAATTGAAATCGAAAATTCTATTTCAGCACTAACGTTTCTAATAGATCCATCTCTAATAATGTATTATCTGGTAAATAAAAAGGCTAAAAATCGTAGTGGAGTATACAGTACACTAATCAATTTGTAGTTTTACATCTTGCAAATAAAGCTTATTGTTATGATTTTATGACTTGTTCTAAATGCTTTATAATGGAATGTATTATATGTTTGTTAGTTTTAAAAACAAACAAACCTAAAAACGGTCATACTACAGATAGTTATAATTCTTAAATATGAAAAAATTAAAATTATTACAAATGAAAAATTTAATTTCTGCTCCTCAAAAACTTAAAAATGGAGTTGGCACAGTAGGATACCCTGACTCAAATGCACTAGGTATACGTCATATTCTATCTACTCTTTTTTTCTTTCTTTTTATTTCTACGTGCTCAGCTCAAAACGATGATATTGTAAAGCTTAAAAATATTAGTGATACCATTTTAAATACTAAAAGAACATTAAGGATAAAAGGACAACTAGATCCTGTAGAAACCATGCAAATGTTATTTCCTGGTAAATTATATAATTTTCCTGATCATAATACTTTTCTGAGTTGGAAATGTACAAGCTGCAAGCCAGTTTCTTATATTGATGTGAATGGTTTTTTAGAAGATCAATTATTTCCATATACTGAAGGTGTTGCTACGCGATTACTTACAAATATTGATTATTCAGATTCCAAAGGAAATGAATTTAAGTTCATGATCTTTAATCATTCTATTTATGATGAAGACGGAGGACGAACCAGCAGATTTACTGGTGGTCTTTTGAGTATCGCTAAATTTGAGAAAAATAGTAATTCATGGGAAATGAAATCTTTTCAACCTGCTATTGAGGCTTTTGGTTCTTTTGCTGAATCTCCTGTGCCAAAATTGGTAGAAATTGGTGAAGACCAGTACGCGTTAACACTTGTACATGAAAATGGGGCCTTTGGTAGTTCTTCTTCAGGTGATCTTTATCTCCTTGTTGGTATTGACGGAAAATATAAGCCTTTAATGGAAGTAAATTACTATTCTCTTAATAATATAAGTACAGAGTGGTCAAGTTCATATAGAGTGGTTAATGATAATAATAAAAAGTTTTTCCGTGATTTTGTTATTACAACAACTGGCTCATATGTAAATGCAAAAGATAGTGAAGGGGATGTTGAGGTAGATTTGCCAAGCGAAATTGTCAGAATGGCTGAAACTAAAAAGAAGTTTAATTTTGTAATTGAAAGACGTTTTTCATTTAAAGACAAACACTATAGCGCTATAGGTAAATCTGTTGTAAAATTTTCAAACATAAAATAATACTCGCTTAACGAATAAATAAATTCGTAAAAATATTTAACAAGTAGAAAGATTGATTTCATACTTGAAAAAAGAATAGCTCAAGAAAATGTTTCTGATACATAGGGATGTGTATTTTAAACAAATAAAAAACTTTGAGCGTTACTATAATGTTTAATATAAGGTTTTTGTTCTGTCTGTGGTAACCAAAATTCAAATAGTAGAAGAGCTTAATGCTATCAATAATGCGGTTTAAGTTTTTTATAGTAGCTAGTATTAATAATAAATATTAATCAATAGATTAAATAAAATGAAGAAAAGACGAGTAGATGGAGATTCGCTAAAAAACAAAAATATTGTTGTTCATTTAGTTATTAGAGTTGCAATTTTTCTTGTAATTTCAGTATATCTTTTATCAATGCAAAAAAAACTATACAGTCATGATAAGTTATTTATATTCATGGAATTAATATCTTTTGCTGTACTATGGGTATTTTTTTTAATGATAGAAACCATAGTTTTGAATCGAAAAAAGAGAAGAGTGTTAAAAAATGCCAATCTTTTATTGATTTCGATCACGCCTTTTTTACTATTTATTTGTATTTATGTATTTGATATAAAACAGTGATTAGTCGAGACTTATGGCGATCATAAATCTGCATTTTCTTTTTCTATTAATGCAAATTCATACAGCGTAATTTCCTTTTGTCGAACTATTTTTTATTTTTTTTCATGCTATAAATTATGAAAAAATAAAAGGGAAACTTCATACTAGGCAAATCAAACTCAATTTTTTAGCAATAGCCAAAACCTTTCGAGTGTTAGAACAGGTTTTGGCAATTTTAGATAGGAAAAGAAGAATGATCTGTTATTCCATTATTAGAATCCTTTCTTTATCTTAATGAAAAGTATTGTCTTAAAATAATATTGGAATTCTTGTTAAAAGTAAATGATTGATGATAAGATTCTGGAAATTAATTTTTTAATTTCATGTCAAAAAGAAGGGTGTTGTTGATTAATTTCTTAGAAAATAACGCCATTGAGAATATGTTTTTTGATAGTCAGTTCAAAAGTTAGTTATTCTTCCCGATATCTTATTTAATTTGACACAGAGTTCGGCTATAGCTTTGTGGCGGTTTCCGAAAGTTTCTACATAAATACACGGAAAAATTCTGTTCTAGTGATTTTTACGCCTGCTATACTATTTCAGACGAATGTTTCATAATTAATTAAGTAAAAGCAGAATCTAGTATTAATATCTATACCAGCGAAATGACTACATGCTAGTACTGGTTTTCTTTATTGCTATTTTTGTAATTAATAACAATCTCTAGGTATTAAATCAAGAACGGGATTTATAGTATTATAAGTTTTCAACTATAAGAATATAGTACAATAAGAGGAATATGGTTTGCTAACTGGGTATTGCGGAACGAACTGGAATTAGGTGTACACTTTCACCGGAATAATCACTTCCAAGATTTTAAAATTGATTTTTATTCTTTGGTAATTAGTTTCTTTTTTATCTTGCTATTGTTATTTTTTAATAAATGATTTTTTTATAATATTTCTTCTTATTGTAAACAAATTCAAAAGACTTAAAAAATTATAAATTATTTTTTGACAATATGAATTTTATGTCGATATCTTAATGTTACGATAATTACGAGAAATATTATTGTTAGTGATTGGTCATTAATGGTTTGGTTTAATGATGTGAAAGTATACTTAGTTCTTAAGGTATAATTCTTTAAAATATTTAATTGAAACACCAAAGGAGTGGTAAAGAGCAAGAAAACATTTTTTTTAAGGATATTTTTTCTTTTATTTTTATGATAATCTGTGAATAATCTATAGATATAGTAAAACGCCATAGATTGCTAGATTTTTTATGTTTTATTAAGGTTACTTAAGTAAAAACGAATGTGTTTTAATTAAAAGTTTTACAACAGGTTAAATTTAATAGGGTTATAAAAATAGTATATTTTTATTGATTTGCTTTGTTGCTGTTTTTTCCAATGGTAATTACCAAAATGACACAATATTATATAAAAAAGGAGCGAAAGTTTTAATTTCTGCTCCTTTTATAGTTGCTAAGTCTTAAAGAAATTTCTTGACTAGCTCTTTTTGAAGATTGTTTTAAAATAGGGATTGATTTTTGAATCTTACTCTTTCAATAAATAGTTTTTAATATAATTTCAAATGCTTTTAAAAAAAAACATTTGAACAACATATGTGTTAATTTGAGAAGTAAATCTCAAAAAAAAACGCCTTTAAAACAAATACCACTAAGTCAAAGGCATAAGGATTTAAACCCCAAAAACAAATTTACTATAAGAACGTATTTTGCACTTTTTAAGAAAAGAGTATTGCTGCTTAAATAGCAATACCAAAACTATCTACATGAACAAATGAAGTACCAGTGCAAAAAAAGTATCCATTTGATTTAAGTTTTTATCCCATTTTTTTAAAATTGGATTTTTTAAAATAATATCCACTTTATATTTTTTATCTTCAAAAAGATTAGGGCAAATTTAGCAAGCAATTCATCAATTCACAGGATAATAAAGGTATTAAAATACGATAATAGGCTTAAAATAAATAAATACTAACTTTGTATCTAGTGCGAAGTAGTTAACAGAATATATTTATTCTTAACTAAGCATCCTTAGAAAAAACATATTTAAATCAGAATAATGAAAAACAGCTTAAACCAAATAGTGCTTTTTGTATTTCTTTTAATGTTTTATAACATCCATAAAAAAACAAATAAATTATTTCAAAGAGTGAGTAAGGATAGTCCTTAATTGGTAGATTTTCAGGTTACGAGTTGTCTGAAATGATTAATCGGATAAAACAGTAAACGATTTTATTTAAATAAAAAATATGTAATGTGCCGATAAGGTAGTTTCTGTACAAAGTATGTTGTATATCTTCCGTTAAGAGTTAGAGTTCACATTGTTCAAATATTTTCAATATAGATGATAACTTTCTTAAATATAATCTGATAGTGTTTTCAGGTATATTTGTTTAAATTTAAAGTTTATATGTGTCTAAACAAATCTCATTGCAATAAAAGAGTTTTAGTTTAGTAATTTGGATATATAATTATTTAGTTCATAATTGTTTTTTAGATTGATTAAAAAAGTAGAGTCTAATAGATGAAAATTATAAATATATTTCTTCTGTTGGTCAATGGTTGGGGAATTTTACAAAGAAAAAATGCGGATTTTTTATGTAGAAAGGTTTGCGTTTTTTCAGTGCGGATTACTATTATTGGAATCTTAATCTGATTTCGATGATTTTTTGTTTCTATTAATAGCGATGTGCCATGATTTTGCCACAATGTTGAAGACGGCTATTTAATGAAATGCAAAGATCCTTTTTGTTTTAAATATTATTATTTAATTAGAATTTCTGAATTTCCAAACACTTGCTTTTTTTAAAACGAAAATAATTTGTTCCACCAGATCAACGGATAATAATAACGTCGAGAGCATGAATTTTACATTGTTTGGAGCCTGAGGTTCCAGTTCAAGACGTTTTGGCACTTGATTTCCGCGCTGTTATTCTGATTCATTAAAACCAGGCTTGAGGATTTTAGTAAAGGACTCTAAAAGTTTTTTGAGAATCTATTTACCAGCCCAATAATATACCGTAGCGAAGTCTTTTTTGTGTAAATAATAGCAGCTGCAACCGCAGTCTGTCCACCGCATTAGTAGCTGTGTGGTTGGTTTTAATTCCAAAAAAAACACTTATAAACTATAAAAATATAAGTAAAGGTTAATATGTGTAATTTTAATTACATATCCTCCGTGAGAAATTGATCTTAGGTATACAAACTTGTTCTCTACCATTGTAAGACGTTTTGCAAGTCCTTTATTAATGGTGCTTACCTAATTCCAATTACCAATAAGACAAAGAGTATTGAAGATTCTATTGGCAAGGTCCAAAATAAATTAGACTTAAATATAGAAAATCCATTTTCTATCTCTTATTATCCAGCAGTACAATTATATCGTCCCGTCTAGATTCTAATGTGGCACAGGAAATAGATTCTCGTGTATTATCTTTAAAACAAAGGAAATTTAGGTCCCTGGTTTTCGATAAAATATAATTGAGGTTTATTTCTTCATCTTTTAAAAGTGAGGCAAAACGGTCTGATAATAATTCAATTTCTGAAATCGTAACATGTATTGCTATATTTAATATGTCAAAAAAGTGTTATGTATCTGAAATTGCCAATAACAATGGATAGTCAGGATGAGATTGGGTTTGAAACACAAATTCATCCTGATCAATATTTACACTCTCTTTTTTTAGATATTGACAGAGAAAAGAAAAGATTGGCATACAAGTACTATTTTTTTATATTTTCATTTAGAAATAATACTAGATCTTGTGGTTTTATATTCTTTTTAATTACTACTCCTTTTTCATTTAAAAGAAAGTTGGAAGGAAAAGAAAAAATCTTTTCTCGTGACGCTATTAGAGCATCCTCATCAAGATATTGTTTCCAGGGAATTTCCTTTTCTAAAATCCTTTTTTTCCAAATATCGACATCTTTTGTATGGTCAGTTGAAATGCCAATAATGTTAAAACCTGCTGAGTTGTATTTGTTATATAAATCCTTCCACAAAGGAATTTGATCTAAGCAAGGACGACACCTGCTGAACCAAATTTCGATTAGTGTAAATTTGGCTGTAGGTATTTTTAAAACACTTTTCTGAAGATCTGTGTTTTGTAAAACTAATTCTGGAAATTTATGGTTTTCCTTTATTGATATAGTTTGGAATTCATTATTTAGAATTCCCCATAATCTTTCCTCTTTTATTTTCTTTGAAAAAGACTTTAGACATTTTTCATATAATTCAGTATACCCTTGTTGATTAAATCTTCCAACCAAAAACCATAATGCTACATACGAATTGGGATTATTTTTAATATAATCAAACAATCTCGCATCATCTTCATCATTAAAGTTAAAGGGTATTGGATATTTTTTTGACCCGTTAAATACATTAGGTATAAATTTTTCTATAAATTCGATATTTGTATCTCCATCTGAACTTTCTAATTTATATTCTGAATTAAATTTAATTTTTGTTGTAGTGTTGTCAATAAAGAAACTTTCAACTCTAAAGCTAGTTGTGTTTTTTTCACTACTAAAACTTAATGCGTACATTTGGGGATAGTCAAGATTAAAATTTAAGATGAACTTGTTTTTCAAAACCACTGAACTTAATTTTTTAACACTATAATAATTTTCACCAAGGGTAGACCAACTGAAGTTGATTGTATCGTTTATGTCTTTATTTGAGATTATATCACCTTGTATTTTTGCTTTTTTATTAGCAAGCATAATTTTTGAAGGACGTTGGTTTAATTTTATTTTTTGATTCCAACTTTCGTCTAATCCATCATTATAGAAAACTTTTTCTGGAAGTATTTGAGAATAAACAGAGACGCAAATCATTAGGGTCAAAAAAAGAAACATTTTTTTTTTCATGGATTATGTTTTTTAAAATAAGTTTCACTATTTGTAGTGAAACTTAAATTTGTGATTCTTTTTAATTTATGCTATACAGCAATAATTACAGGAAATAGATCCATCCCCAGTAGTTACCCCACAACCCGTAGAACAGGGTTTGTAACTAACGCAAGTTCCTCCACTTATTCCATTTCCTTTGTTATCTTTAACGAACTTCACACTTCCTACAATAGTTCTCATTTCATCCCTGGCAAGAGTGATTTTTGCATCTTTAAAACTAAATTTTTTCATTTTTCTAAAAAATAAATATTAATAAATCATGTTTTGCTTTGTTAATAAACAAGCTATAAAACAAATATAGAATGCCATTACTTTGGAGTCTGCAATTATTAAGACATTAAAAAGGGATAATCAGTCATTTTTTAAAAGAATAAGGCTTTTTTATTGTTTTATTGATTTTTTTGAATTGGATTCTTTAATTTAAGTTGAATGTAATTAAGCTCGACAAAAAAACTTCTTGTTTTATACCTGATTTTTTATGCATAACTACAGGAGATAAAATAGATATTAGAAATGGATAATTGGATTTCATTAGAATATAAAATCATTAAAATTTAAATATTATGGGGAAAAAATGATCATTGGTTTGTACTCGATTTAGATAAAGATCCTGAATCTGAAATTTATATTGCAGTTTCAGATCGTGATTATAGCGATTATTCTATTGTTGATCAAAATTTAATAAAGGGAAGAGATAAATGTTACTTTATGTAAATCTTGTTATAATTGATAGTAATATAAAATATTTTGGGGTATTCCATGTTTTTTTTTAGATATAGAAGCAAGAAAAAATGAAATTAATATTGAAGTATTTTTTGCCTTTAAAATATAAAATTATTTTCCGATTGTATTGGTCAGTCACATAAATTTCCAATACTGTTTTTTTTAGGATATTCGCCAGAAAATCAAAATTCAGTAGCTATAGATCTCAATGGTTGACATTCCAAGAAATTATTAAACAAACAGAAAGATTAAAGTTGATACTCTGGGTTAAAAGTGAATACTCGAAACCATATCAAATTATTGTCTTGGCAAACTGTTTTATTTTGGGCTAAATTGTCGATTTGTTCTAAATGTATTAAATACGCTATTTTGTATATTTTCTTGATTTTCGAAGATTTTAAAAAAAAATTGCAAAGCCTTGGTTTTTGTCTAGTATTTATTCTTCTGATTTGTCCTGGATTCCTTTTTTTTAATCTTATTGCAACCTGTTAAAAAACAAAGAATTATCTATGTTTGTGAAATGTTCTAAACAAAACTATCTTAATTATGGTGGGTTACAGTATTCTATATTTTAAAGTTGGGACTCCCTGAAATAAAAGAAATTAAACTTACCCAAATTACTCACAACTATGGTAGAAAAAGAAAAAATAGCTCAAGCAGCAAAAGGTCAAAAAACATCTAAGAAATTATTAATTGATATTTTTATTAATACAATGTTTATAGTTTACGTTCTATTTATTATTGGTTTATTTTTGCTTTTTAAAATTGCTGGCCACTTGCCAAGGGGCTGATATTTTTTAGTAAGTATTTCCCTGTTTAAATGCCATAAAAGAAACTAAATTTAATCAAATTACTCACAACGATGGATGAAAAGGAAAAAGCAGTTAAAGTAGCAAATCAAAAATTTTTAAAAAACATTCTTATTGGCATAATGGTTACATTGTTAATAGCAGGTATTGTGTATTTAGGTATTGTTTGGATGATGATATCGGCATTGCCATATCGTATAGGATGATGTTTTTGATAAAGGATACTAAAGAAGAAAAAGTGTCTTTGATTTTAGGGTAAGATGAGTCATTGAGATAAATATAAACTTTTTTATGTTTTTAATGATAATGAATTAGAAAGTTCTATTTTTTCATAAGTCTGTAAATTACTGCAGTTAATAGTGGAAATATAAGCTTAGTTTGGAATTAACAACAGAAAGGCGAGATGTCAATTGATAGAATATAGAAGGGATATCTACGCCTGAAAATTTAATTGATAAAATAAAAATCTTAGAATATCGGATAACGTTTTATAATGAAAATGTAGAATTTGTCGAACGAAAATCACTGAAGTGCGAAGACGAAAAAAACGTATCAAAACTATTAGCTAAATGGTTATTTCGTAACTAAATATAAAAAAAAACATCTCTTTTGTGTGATATTTCTAAAGCAAAAATCATTTTTAGGCTTATATTTTATATATTAAAGTTTCCTGATATTTTGAAAAAAAATAAATAGGGAGCATAAGTGGTAAATAATTCTGATTTAATTTTAGGGAAAGAAATTGATCCTGAGCCGTTTGCTTAGGTAATAATTTGGTTTTGTCTGAGTATTTGTTGTTTCGATTTGTCCTAATGTGTTTTTTTTAAATCATATTATAGGCCTTTAAAAAATAAATACTTAACTAATTTTGTAAATATTGTAGTCAAAGTAATTTAGTGTGAGTATACCTAAATTCACATCTTTCTACAAGAAACCAAACATTAATCAAAATTAATTACTCTATGTGCGAAAAAGAAAAAACAGTTCAATCAAGACGTCAAAAATCATCAAACAAATTATTATTTTACATTGTTGTTGGCATAGTAGTTATAGCTTGTATAGCATTGATTGTTTTTGCATTTTACATGTACGCCTTAAATTCTGCTTTCGGACATCGCATAGGCTGATATTGTACAGAAAGCAATATAAAGAAGAAGAAGAGGTTTTTCCGGAAAAGAAAGTTAAGTAAAAGGATCTTGATTTTTATATAAAAGATATAGCGATTTAGTTAAGTATAAACTTTTTATGTTTTTGTAAAAATAGTTGATTTAGCCAAGAAATTAAGATATTTAAAGTATTCATCTTCTCATTTAAATGAATGAGAGAAAAGGCGAGATGTTAATTAATAGAAATATGGAAGGAATATCTGCGGCTGAAAATTCAATTGCTAAAATAAAAGAATTGGAAGATCGGATACCTTTTTATAAAGAAAAGATAGAACTTATCGAACGAAAATTGCAAGATTGCGAAGACGAAAAAAAATGTAGTAAAACTGCTAGCAAAATGGCTATGTAGTAATTAAGTAAAAGGAATAACTATTTTTAGTGATATTTCTAAAGCCAAAAATTATTTTTTGGCTTATCTTTTATCTTTTTATATATAAGTTTCCTGATATTCGGAAACCAATAAATAAAAGGAAACTAATAAGAAACGATTAAGCGAAGTCACTAAAAACATGCTTTGTTAGTCAATTATTTATATATTTTTAAAAAATATATAAATAAAGGGTGTAAGGTCAATAATTCCGATTTTATTTTTTGCAAGAAAAATGAATTATAAGCCGTTGCCTGAGACAATAATTTGATTTTGTGACGTTTTTGTTGTTTTGATTTATCCTAATGTGCTTTTTTTAAACCTTATTACAGCCGTGTAAAAAATAAATGCTTAACTATTTTTGTAAAATGTTTTAATCAAACTATTTTATTTGATGTGGCTAGTATTCTATATTAGGACATTAAAATTCCCTAGGAAAATACAATTAAAGAAATTAAATTTAATCAAATTACTCACAACGATGGATGAAAAGGAAAAAGCAGTTAAAGTAGCAAATCAAAAATTTTTGAAAAACATTCTCATTGGCATAATGGTTATATTGTTAATAGGAGGTATTATGTATTTAGGGTTTGTTTTGTTAGTAATATGGGGGACGTCAGGTCGTATAGGATGATGTTTACAATTGTAAATATAATACTTACTACTAATAAAAAGCTAAACTAATGTTAATGAGTTTTGTGATTTTTTTTAATATTTATATTGTTAGTTTTTTGTCTTCTTCCAAGCTATTATCATGCGCTTTGTTCTAATGTGTTTAAATAACAAAACAGCTTGTTTAATTTAAGTATTCTTGGAAAATTTGTGCAGGTGGAACTGTTGAATATTCTGATTCAATAAAATTTTTCTTCAAAAAGGACTATTGGATAAAACAGTTAATAACGCCCCCAAGTGAATCCTATCGAAAAGAAAGTTTTCCTGATAAGTATACTAATTACAAATCATAAATGAATATAGTTAAAATGGTAGTCATAATTTTGTATTTAGTGGGGTTTTTAGTATTGTATTTAATACCTTTAATTACAATTGGACAGGTGATTTGGTTGAAAACAAAAAGGAAAAAATATGTGATAATATATTATATAATTGTGTTAATGATACACCTATATTACTTGTGCTTTTTATTTTTGCTTTATTATTATTGTTATTATTTCCTGTAGATTTCAGCAGAGTTACGATAACCCTTGAAATTGATGATGAAGTAGTAGAGAGTTGAGAAAACTTTAGAACGACGAAAGATTTTTGTATTGTTCTTTTTAAGGATCTAGATATTTACTAAAAATTCCATAGGCTTGAATTGATAAATTTGTAAATCGAAATTAAGTTAATCGGCTAACGCGTAACCTGTCTTTTAACTGTCAATTTTTTACAATTTATAGTTTTGAAATGTTAATACGGCTATGTAATATGGAGGTTAGCTGAGAATTAAGAATGTATCCCGATATTTGTTAATTGGCATTTGATTGCTTCGTTTATTCATGTCAGGTTTAGTGAAAATTTTACTCCCGTATTTTATAATCTTTATTAAGGCAACCTCAGTATTATATATTTTTCTCATATCCTGTGCTTTTTTGGCGGCTTAGAATAAAACGTTCTGATTCCAGATTAAGAGCTATTCATTAACTAATAATTCGGCAATTTCGTTACTGGCTACAATCAAATGCAAATGCGGATTGTAGGTTTGAGTCTTTGGATTAAAGTTACATTCTAAAGACTTAACAGCAACTAATTTTATGCCATTGTCTTTTTGTGTTTTTTGAAAAACCTTGCAATAGTTTTCCATACATAAGTTTTAATCTGTTGGCTTTGCATGATTTATTGGTATGAATGAGGAAAAATAAGGTTCTTCCCATTGTTTTATGATAGTTAAATATGTACTGATGATTTCTGCTTTCCGGTTACTACAACAAAGCGTACAAAATCTATTTTTTGTAATATTTTCTGTATAATTTGCCCTCATTGACATTAATCTGTTCTGACAATGGTACGTATTGCATAAACTATTTTCCTTTTCCTCACTGCCTTTCTGCTTGGTTAATCTATTAAACTCAAAATAATTGCCTGTGTAGTGGTTTTACGCTTTGCACGTGCTTTCAAAATTTTGTTGTTGTTTAAGTCTGAGCTGTTAACTGAGGTAATAATTTGGTTTAGTCTGATATTTATTGTTCTGCTTTGTCCTAATGTATTTTAAACAATACAACAGTTCTGTTTAATTTTGGTAATATTGGAAATTCAAATAGACTTACAAAACGAGAATTCGGAATAATATTTTTCTTACTCTTGACCTAAACTTGGCATTTTTTGAGAATTTCAATATATTACAATTCAATTCTTGAGATTCCAAAACTTTTATCTGCTTCGTAATCAAATTAATTGAATTTTCAAATCTCAGTTTGCTATTACGCTTCCCATGTCTTTCCCTAATAGCTATTTTGTCTTTCTTGATTGTCTTTTTGTTTGCTAGATTTCATACCCAAAACTATAGCTTGTGAAATGGTTTATCGAGTTTTGTTCCCGCTTTGTCCTAATGTTTTTTTTTTATCTACAACAAAAAGAAGAGCTTCAGTTGTAACAAAAAAATATGGTTTATTTAGAAAATGCACGCTATGGAGTTTTATATTAGTGTGTTTTAAAATTCTGTTATACAATGATTTAGTCTTACGATAAAACACCTCTGTTTGTGTAAAATTGTCTTTTATTACCTGTTTTTTTATTTTTAAATCTCTACTATTGTTATTTAAATAAAACTCTTAAAATAGTCATTAAAAATCAACGGAATAAATGAAAAAGATAGTTTTCCTAATAGTATTAGTTCTTTCTCAATTTTCGTGTAATAAAATTTCAAAAGAAAAAGCAATCAATAAATTGGATAATAATACTATTGCAATAAAGAAGGAAACAGTAAAAAATGCAGATTATAGTATAGTAGATGAAAAAAGTGACACTTTAAGTGAAATTTTTAAATCATTTATCCCCATAAATTATAGTGTGCTTAGCATTGAATATGGAGATCTTAATCTTGACAAGTTCGAAGATGCCATTTTAGTTTTACACAAAAATAACGAGGAACTAACCTCAAACATGAGAGATGAAGGCAAACCTGAAAAAAGACCTTTGCTCCTTTTACTGGGACAAAGAAATGGATCTTATAAAATAGCATCTAAGAACAATAATGCTATTTTATGTTTTGACTGCATTGGCATTTATGATTTCGAGGACGCGTTTTCAAAAGTAACTATTAATAATGGAAACTTTAATATAGAAAATGAAATAATAGGTAGTCGTCATTGGGCCCAGACCATAATTTTTAAATTTAATAAAACTAAAAATAATTGGTTTCTTTACAAAACCAAATATGTTAATTACAAACCTATAGATGGAAAGTCAAAAAAAGCAGTTGTAAATTATAAAAGTATAAGAACAGCAAAAGATTTTGGAGAAATTCCAATCGAAAAATTTAATATTAATGATGAGGACGAAAATACTATTACACCGCACAATGTGCATATAAATACAACTATAAATACAAACTTAATATCATTTATTTCTAAAAATCACAGTGTACTAAGTATTACATATGGTGATCTTAATCTTGATGAATTTGGAGATGCAATTATAGTTTTAAGCAAAGATAACGAAGAGGGTACCTCTCATGGTGACATAGATCAACCTGAAAAAAGAACTTTACTTCTTTTATTAGGGCAAAAAAGCGGATCTTACAAACTAGCATATAAAAATGATAATATCATACCTTGCATTGATTACCAGGGTGCTTTTTTTGAAGATATATTTACAGGAATAACAATAAAAAACGGCTACTTATATATAGGCTTAGGAGCTGCCGGAGGTCATCAGCATTGGGAACGAACAATTACGTTCACATATAATAAAACTAAAAAGAGCTGGTTTCTTTACAAATTACATTCGACAAATTACAGACTTAACGACGGTGACAATGATAAATATGATGGTGCCCTTATAGCTAATTATGACGATTTTAAAACTGCAAAAGATTTTGGAATAATTCCGCTCCAAAAATTTAACTTTTATAACAACAGAGGATATTAATTTAGATAATAGTATATCCAGCGTTTTTCATCGTTTCCTTTTTGCTTGTGAGGTTTTTATTGTTTCGATTTGTCTTAAAGTGTTTTTTTTTAACCTTATTACGGTTCTGTTAAAATAAATGTTTAACTATTTTTGGAAAAATTTCATAAGCAAACTATTTCATAGCTGGGAGCTAGTATTAAAGAAATTTTATTTAATCAGATTACTCGCAACTATGGATGAAAAGAAAAAAAATATTAAATTAACAAATCAAATATTAAAAAAAAAACATTTTTATAGGCATAATGGCTATATTTTTATACCAGCTATTATAATTTTTGTTGTTATTGGGGTGCTATCTCCCATAGAACGATGTTTACAAGGTACAATCAATGTAGGTTGGATTATAAGTTTCAGTTAATGGGATTTCATATTACCGGGATTTGATCCGTAATCTGAGACATTAATTTGATTTGGCTAAGTATTTTTATATTTTCCCCCTTTGTTTGAATGTTTTATTCACGTTTTTTTGATTTTTAACAATACTAAATATGTGAAATATGTTTCTTTCGTTAAAAATAAAATATTTGAATCTCAAATATGAATGTGAAAGATTTAAGATGCAATTCTTTAAATATGTATTTATAATCTTGTCAAAAATTAATAGCCATTTTATTTCTGTCTTAAGTTAATTATTGGCTTATTGATTTCAAAGGAGAAAGTTTAGTAGATTTTTTCAATGCATTTAAAATGGACTGAGATTGTATGGAGTATTTGTTATGGACCAGTGTGTGATAAAGATTGGCATGAGGTTGTTTTTAGATGGTTGCCATCATAGTCAGAAGCTATGAAAAATTCAAAGCAATAAATACTTAAGCATTAGGTTATGATAAAATCTAAGATAAAAAATATTTCAGGGTTATGGCTTCTTTCATAAGAATTAAAAGATACTCTTTTATGTAGATCCCTTTTTTTACAGATAAAAATAGATATATTTTATAGATTCGAATAAATAAAATAAAAATGAAGAAATTATTATTAGTGTCAATATTGGCTTTTTTTTTGGTTTTATGCTCTAAAAGCAATCGTCAAATAGAAATTGTAAATCAAGATTTAAAAGCAAGTAGTGTTGCAGACAAAGTTTCTAAAAACGAAGACCAAATAGAAATTGTAAGGCAACATTTAAAAGAACATGTATCAGTTAGAGATTTAAATCAATTTGTTTACGATGTTATGCCAGTCTCTGGTAAATACGCATATCACGTTAAGGTTGGTAACCCTTATAGAATTAAATGCAAATTAAATAGTTTTGAATTAGATTATTATGAAATAAAAGATAAAAATTATTTCAGGGTTCTTGGTTATAGGATAATAGGTAATGATACTGTCTCAAAAAGTATATGTTTTTTAACAGATAAAAATAAAATATACTTTTGTGATCATTCAGTAATTGGCGTTGACCGTGGAAAAAGTTTATCTGCAAGTGATGAACATAAAAATGATACAATACAAATCATCAATACTAAAGTAAAAAATGCAAACGATTATATTATAGTTCATTTGTTAGATAGGAAAGTAACTGCCGATGAGAACTTTCTAGCTGAATCAACGGAAGAAACTTATCGACTTGATTTTTACATTAATAAAGTAAAAGCAGGTTCACAAAAAATTGTTGTGGAAGATTGTGATAACGCTGAATGGATGGCGTATAATGGATTTTTACAGGGAAGTAATACTTTTCACTCATCATTTATTCAAGTTCATTTAAATGTTTTTGGTGAGTTTCATCAACAATACCTATTTCATTTAAATAAAAACAAATTGCAGCTTGTACATCAGTGGTATATATCTGCTAATGATTTCAATGGAGACTGGATAGAATTCTTTAATATGGAAGGTCAAGGATTAGATTCTTTTTACTCTAAAAGAATTAGTTTTCGAAGCGATTTTGAAGATCGAAAGGCAACTGTTGGGTACCTTGATTTAATAAGATTTTCCTTTGAAAAGGATTGTTGGAAAAAACAGTTAATGACTCCTCAAGGGGAAGTATATTGGGCAAAAAATGTTTTAACTGATGATTTTTATGCTGAATATCCTACCTATACACCTGAATATAGATACACAGCCCTGCCCCTTATAGGGATATCCCCAATGATAATCTCATACTAAATTTCCTTTGCCGCCAGTGTAAAATAGATAAAGGTTATGAATAGCTCACAAAGAGAATCCTGTGAATTTAAAAGGATAGCCAAAAATGAGTGAACAATAGTATTTTAATTAAAAAAACAATCCAATTTATAACGAAATCTTAATTAGAAAACAATAAAAAAAAAGTTAAGCTATTTAAAAATTTTAAAAAAAAAGTGGATTAGCAAAAGTATTTTTTGTAATCTATTAAAAAATATAAAAAATATCATTTTTTTTTGCTTTATGCCATTTTAGGGTCGGGGGGTGAGTGAGAACACGAAATAATAAGTTTAGTTATTAGAAAACTGATGTGAATTTTGTAAATGAAGAGGACTCTTTAATAAGGAATTTGAATGTGCAAAATATGTATGTTTGTTTTTTTGATGTCGATTGGAATCTGTATACACCAGAACCCTTTTAGTTGCGATAATTAATGGTGTTAGATCGAATAAAAGCCATTCTGATATTATACCAAGTGTTTTATAATCAATGGCGTTATTTTACAATCTGATAAAAAACAATTGGATAGTTTATCGGTTAGAATTGCACAACGAGTTCAACAAATTGGTGTGATTATAAATGAAACAAAGCCGATAATTACCAATGTGATTGGATATCCTTACAAACAGGAAAACTATAGATATATCAATTATGATTCTGTAAGAGCAATTGAGCTGGCGGAATTAAAAGTTGATCTTAAAGAGATTTCTAATTGATTGGGACTGGAAATAAAAATTAAAGAACAATTTTTTTTATTTATTGTAACAAATTATAAAAGGATTTCCTACTGCATAAGTTTATGCTGCAATCCGACCTTAGCAGTATAGATAGGCTTGAAAAGCCTCGGGTTGATAAAGTGTTGTTGTGGATAATTTGGTAAATCAAACGATTTTAAATTCAAAAATTCTATAGGAATAAGCGAAGAATTGGCGTAATATATTACACACGATCAATATAAACTAAAATTAGATGCATTGCCGTATTATGTAGTTAGGCAGTTGTTTTTAGAGGAAATCATTTTAAAGGGATTATATCAGATTATGATCAATTAAGAAATTATACTGTTAAATTAAAGAAGTCGTCAGACACTAAATATGTTTTGCTGGATGATATTTTATTTGGATAAACTTGTTTACCAAATGGGGATGAAAGCAGGATCAAGAAAATTTCCGAAGAGAAACTAAAGAAATTGATTTCGATTGTTAAAAACAAAATTAAGATTGATAATCAAACCAAAGAAGTGGTAAAAACGGGAGTACAGGTGATTTATTCTTTGAGAAATGAATTAGAAAGTAATATGTTCTTGAATGTTTTGAATGAAAGTTTCGGGCATCTTAAGGAAAAAACATTTTATTCTCATGTTGGGACAATGTTATATCTGATTTTGTGGAGTGGGTAATAGACTAGCTTTAAATGGGATAGGTTCGTAAATTAATAAATGGCGTATTTTGTTCTAATGTGTTATTTTTTAACCGTATTACAGCCCTAAAAAGTAGACAATACTCAATATTTTTGCTTCAAATGGTAATAACTAAAAATTTTAAGCATGCGAAATTTTATGTGGACTTTCTTAATGTTCTTTTATGCGGTATCTTTTTCTTTTTCTCAAACAAAAAGTATCGAAAAAGGAACTTATATTGGTAGAGATGAACGAAGAATTAAATTAAACTTATTGGAAGATAATAAATGTGAGCTTATTATTTCTAGTGTTGGGCACAAATTTATTTATTATATAGGGGAATACATAATTAAAGGGGATTCTTTATCGTTTGTCCAAACTGAAAAGAATAATTATTTTCATCTTACTTTTAAGAATGACAAGACTGCTAAAAAAGTTAAGATTAAATATCAGAATTCTTATTCGGATACTTCATTTTATATAGGAACACAAAATAATTCTGAATCAGTTCACTATCAAAAAATTTCTGATATTATAACCCAAATATATTCTGAAGAAGTACCTATAAAGGTTGGTTTTGAGATTGATCGTACGGATTATTTGTATTTAGTGCATGAAAGTCATCATGCCGAAACTGAAATTTCTAAATACGCTTTGCCAAAAGATGTGTCAGAAGTGACTATTGAATATGAATTTGATGGTTTTGATTTTCGGGACAATTTAAATCTTGGATTTTTTGATAAAAAAACAGGCGAATTAAGAATTTTTGGTCAAGGAAAAGATGTAGTAGTGTTTTTAAATGTAAAAGATGTTCCGCCTTCCGAAATTTTGCAAGTGACAGCAATCGAAAATAAAGCGGTTTCAAACTGGACATATCCGGGAAAAGATAGCTCAATTAACCAGGAAGATTTTGAAGATGTAACTGATACAACTACCTCTAAATTTAATTTTAAATTTAAAATCGAAAATAGTTTAAAAGCTGCTATAGCTGCAACTAAAAGTGCGAAAAATAAATTTTTAGTAGTAGCAATCGATAACAAAAACATTTCGGAGAAAGCTGATTTTGATTCTTTTATTAAAAATCAGGAAATAGAAGTAGGGAATGATATGTACGATGGATACAATTCAGTATATGATTTATATAATTTTTATTTGGCTATACCCGATGACAGAAAATGGTTTAAAAATAGTAAAATTAGCGATAGTCCATGTTTAATTGTTTTAAATAATAATGAAGATATTTTGGCAACTGCAAAATCTAATATAACGCAAAAAAAAAACCAGTTTAATAATGATAATGGCCTCTATAGAAAGTTGCTAAGGATAGATGGATTGCTTGTTTTTGATCAAACATTAAAAAATAAAAAAGCCACTGATGCTGAGGTAGTTTTTGCTTTTAATAAAATGACTACTGTCGATGAACCCGATGAAGATGTATATGGCAAAAGAGCGGGAGATTTTGAGATGGTAGATGTTGTTCTGGATAAAAAAGAAGTTGCTCAAATTTGGGAAAAATTACTTGAAACGCATCAAAAAGACATTCAACCCAATAGAGCTTTGGTAGAAACTATTTTGAAGGAAATTAAGAAAGAAGGGTTTTACAAAATGATTTTTAATGAAAACAGAGTGCTTAATGATACTGATTACTTAGCCATAGATTATTTATTGAAGCATTATGACGCCATAGAAAAAATGAATGCTGAAGATAAAAAAGAAGATACCCCACCTTTATTTCGCAGAGATTTGAGTTCTGAAATCTCGGGTGCTTTATTGAGAGACAGTCTCGATTCAGGAGATGGTGTTATTGCTGCAAAAGCAAACCAGAAGAAAATAAATGCACTTTACAACAAATTGATTATAGCTGGTAAAGGATATTTTGATTGTTATAGAAATTATTTCGAATATTTAAACTCAGAGAGTTATAGCTCAATTGATGATACAGAGTATTTAAATGTATTTAAATCTTATTTCGATAACTATTTGGCAACTTGGAAAGGAAATCCTGAAAAAAGATTAGAAAATATGTTTTTAGCTTTGGATTCTGATTCTGAATATAAATACGAATTAGATTTTTTTAAACAATTCCATATTAGTTTGGCTAATTCGTCAGCATGGTTAGTAGTGAAGAATCCGGAAAATTCACGTTTTATAAAAGATGCTATTCTATGGTCGGAATACAGTTCAGCAGTAACGGAGAATAAAGTATATCATTTTAATACGCTGGCCCAGCTGTATTATATAGATGGAGAAAAGCAGCGTGCGATAACAACCCAAGAATTGGCAGTAAAATTATTAAATGATGATGTAGATAAAAAAACTGCGAATGAAATAAGAGAAACTTTAACAAAAATGCAAAACGGAAGTTATTAGGTATGGAAGCTAAAATAAAATTTGAATATAAAACGCAGATTAAAGTAATGATTTATTCCAAATTAAAAAAATGTATAATACTTTTTCTATTTATTAATACGGCAATATATTCGCAGGTGGTGTATTTTGATGCGACAACGCAGAAAATGGGAATAAAAAACGAGCAAGGATTTGTAGTGTTAAGTCCAAAGTATGATTTTATTTTGTCTATTAACAATGGATTTTCTATGGTGTGTCTAAATAAAAAATGGGGGCTAATTGATATCAAGGGGGTAGAAATTGTTGAATTGAAGTACGATAAAATTTTCAAATTTGATGGTGATATTGCACAGGTATCTCTAAATAAAAAGGTAGGTTATATTGATAGGGCTGGCAGGGAAATTATTCCACTGAAATATGATGAAATTTTCAGGTTTGAAGGTGATATAGCTCAGGTAATTCTAAATAAAAAGGTAGGTTATATTGATAGGACCGGCAGGGAAATTATTCCGCTAAAGTATGATAAAATTTTCGCGTTTGATGGTGATATTGCACAGGTATCTCTAAATAATAAGATGGGTTGTATTGATAGGACCGGCAGGGAAATTATTCCGTTGAAATATGATAAAATTTTCGCGTTTGAAGGTGATATTGCTCAGGTAATTCTAAATAAAAAGGTAGGTTATATTGATAGAGCCGGCAGGGAAATTATTCCGCTAAAGTATGATAAAATTTCCGCGTTCGAAGGTGATACTACTATGGTAATTCTAAATAAAAAGGTAGGTTATATTGATAGGACCGGCAGGGAAATTATTCCGCTAAAGTATGATAAAATTTTCGCGTTTGATGGTGATATTGCTCATGTAATTCTAAATAAAAAGGGAGGTTTTATTGATAGGACCGGCAGGGAAATTATTCCGCTAAAGTATGATGAAATTTTCGCGTTTGATGGTGATATTGCTCAGGTAACTCTAAATAAAAAGATGGGTTGTATTGATAGAGCCGGCAGGGAAATTATTCCGCTAAAGTATGATGAAATTTTCGGGTTTGATGGTGATATTGCTCAGGTAACTCTAAATAAAAAGGTAGGTTATGTTGATAGAGCCGGCAGGGAAATTATTCCGCTAAAGTATGATGAAATTTTCGCGTTTGAAGGTGATATTACTAAGGTAATTCTAAATAAAAAGGTAGGTTATGTTGATAGGACCGGCAGGGAAATTATTCCGCTAAAGTATGATGAAATTTTCGCGTTTGATGGTGATATTGCTCAGGTAACTCTAAATAAAAAGATGGGTTGTATTGATAGAACTGGCAGGGAAATTATTCCGCTAAAGTATGATGAAATTTTCGCGTTTGATGGTGATATTGCTCAGGTAACTCTAAATAAAAAGATGGGTTGTATTGATAGGACCGGCAGGGAAATTATTCCGCTAAAGTATGATGAAATTTTCGGGTTTGATGGTGATATTGCTCAGGTAACTCTAAATAAAAAGGTAGGTTATGTTGATAGAGCCGGCAGGGAAATTATTCCGCTAAAGTATGATGAAATTTTCGCGTTTGAAGGTGATATTACTAAGGTAATTCTAAATAAAAAGGTAGGTTATGTTGATAGGACCGGCAGGGAAATTATTCCGCTAAAGTATGATGAAATTTTCGCGTTTGATGGTGATATTGCTCAGGTAACTCTAAATAAAAAGATGGGTTGTATTGATAGAACTGGCAGGGAAATTATTCCGCTAAAGTATGATGAAATTTTCGCGTTTGAAGGTGATATTGCTAAGGTAATTCTAAATAATAAGATGGGTTATATTGATAGAACCGGCAGGGAAATTATTCCGCTTAAGTATGATATAATTTATGACTTTGATGGTGATATTGCTCATGTAATTCTAAATAAAAAGGGAGGTTATATTGATAGAACCGGCAGGGAAATTATTCCACTAAAATATGATGAAATTTATGCATTTTCAGAGGGTTTTGCACGTGCAAATATTAATAAGAAATGGGGGATGATTGACAGAAAAGGAGAAGTGGCAATTCCTTTTATCTATGATAAAATAACATCATATAATCGAATGGGAATGAACGTCAAGCTTAATGGCGAATCATTTTTAATTAATATAAAGGGAGAACGAATATGATATTTTAAAATTCACGAGTATTTTCAGAAGCTAGTTTTTTAGAATAATATTCTTGATCTAATTACGAGTGATGCAATACAATCCTGAATAATACCTGATGCAGGATGCTTTTGCATTTCAAACAGTTTTTTAAAATGTATAGCTTACATTATTGGAATGGAAAATATAAATGTAATTGGAATTTGTAGGAAGCACTTGTAGAATTTAGATTTAAGGTTTTTGAGATGGTAGATGTTGTTCTGGATAAAAAAGAAGTTGCTCAAATTTGGGAAAAATTACTTGAAACGCACCAAAAAGACATTCAACCCAATAGAGCTTTGGTAGAAACTATTTTGAAGGAAGAAGTTGTGTTTTTGATTTTCAATCTGGAACATCTTTAAAAGAAAACCGGGAGTATTCATACATGCAGATAAAGTATTAACGATTAAACTTATACCTGATTTTGGTTACTCACTTTAAAATTCTGATTTAATAAATTTTCTGCTGTAGAATATCTAGTAGAAGAGATTGTAGTTCTTGTAAATTTTAGAAAGAATCAGAAGGTTCGACCGGAGATGACTATATTTAAATCATTCTGTATATTGGCAGTTTATTTTTTTAATTATATAAATATTTAGGACTGATTTTCACAGATGCGACAGACCCCGAAAAAAATATTATTAATAATGTAGTCATTCACACATTTCATATAGGATTTTATAATTTACTGTTTCTTAGAATACAAAAAAACGTATTGTCTTATTTTAAAGTCTTTATCAATATGCGCATGTATATTTGTTCACGTAACTTTACTGTAGCTTTTAAGGATTGGTAAAAATGAAAGATATTCTAAAAAAAAGTTTACAATTAATGAAAACTATTTCCTAAGAAGCCAAAGTTACAAAATAAAAGATTCGTTTGTTGCGGCTTGGATTAAAGTAATGAACTTTGATCGTTTTGATTTGTTATAATTGTTTATAGTATTTTTAATTCTATACTAAAAAAATATAATTCTAAATAATAAAATTTAGGTGATATAATAGTTCTCTATGGTCGGTTTTGCTGTATTAAAAATAGGTAATAGGCTTGTAAGTTTTTTTTTTTTTAAGTTTTTGCTAGTTGTTTGATTTTAAGCAATGTTCTATTAATTTTTCTGCGTTGCTTCTTTATTATAAAAGAGGCATTTTATTCTGAATACGTGTAATAATATTAAAGGCATGCAGGAAAAAAATAATATCTTGAAAAGATTAGAAAACTACTTTTTTATTAGAATGTAACCTAAGAGTTACATTCTGTATTTATATATTTTCAGAAAGTTATAATAACATTCCGAAAAATCAATTAATTTTTTAAAAACACAAATATATCAACCAATCTCGTATGATAATTAAAATTAAGGCACGAATGAAATTCAAAATATTGCTAATAAGTGGAATATTAATACTTTTTATTTCTTGTAATAAAGATTATAAAAAGCAAAAAGAAAAAATACAGCCTCTGGTACATGTAATGACCAAAGAAGAACAGACAAAACTTACACCTAATGATGTTTTACAACAATTTATTGATGGTAACAAAAGATTTCAAAGTGGCGTTACAACAGTAAGAGATCATAGTGCTCAAGTTCGTAAATCTGCACCGGGACAGTTTCCAAAAGCTTTTATATTGAGTTGTGTAGACAGTCGTGTACCGGTTGAAGATGTTTTCGATCAAGGTTTGGGTGATGTATTTGTAGGCCGTGTTGCTGGAAACTTTGTAAATGAAGACCAGTTAGGGAGTATGGAATTTGCCTGTAAATTAACAGGAGCTAAATTAATTTTAGTGATGGGGCACCAGCATTGTGGTGCGATAAAAGGAGCAATAAATGATGTAAAACTTGGAAATATAACTGCTATGCTGGCTAAAATTAAACCAGCCGTAAAAATGAGTCAGGATTTTCAAGGTGAAAAAAAATCTAAAAATGATGAATTTGTAAAATACGTTGCGGAGAATAATATAAAATATACCATTCAACAAATCAGAGAAAAAAGTACAATTCTAAAAGAAATGGAGGACAAAGGTAAAATAAAAATTGTTGGAGTTTTTTATAATCTTACTAACGGAACCTGTGAGTTTTTAAAATGATCAACAGAAACACGTTGCTTTTTTTGATCAATTTTACTCATTTTTGGTAAATGATGACAGAGGTTACTTATCTCAACACATTCGATTAGATTTGTTTCAAATGGTAAACATTAAATTAGAAACATCAAAAGAAAGGATCAAAAAGATTATTAGCTACAACTTTATAATTTAAGGAAATCAAAAAAAGAATGAAATATTATTTTCACAACTATGCGACCAGTTTAGAATTAGAAACAATTATGCTAAAACTTTTGAAGATTTTAAAGTAAGAATTTTAGTAAAAACAACAGCATTAACATTGGTTCAATATATCAATAAATTCATCTTTGACAGAACTAATAAATAATATTAAAAATCAAACAATTTAATTACACCCAATAAGAGGGTGGATTTAATTTAAATGCCTGCTAATTAGTTACTATTTAAAGTGTAAATTTCTTGAAGGATTTGTTTTTTTACAATGAATCCCTCTACAATACAAGTGAAAAAGTAGAATATACTTTTTCACTTTGGCGTATTGTTACATTATAAAGTTTCAAGATTAAAAATGATATACACAATGTTACATTATCAAATAAATTTGATAATAAAACTCACCTATGTTTATCCATATATAGTTCATGCAAAGTAAGTACGGAAGCGAAAATCAAAGTGTTTTTTGACATGGGAGATAAATATATTGTCAAATTATTAGCTTTATCCCTATAAAAAAACGACCCATCAAATTCCCATTTTTTTTCCTCAGTACCTTTTTTAATCGATTCGTAAGTGGTCTTTGGTTTTCCTGAAGCTACGAACATAATTCCATGTTCTTGGGTGTCTATAAAGTCACTTCCTTCATTATTAAATAATTCGATCATTAACAGTTTTAGATCATTTAGGTCTTCTATTCTTTTCATTTTTTTAATGTATAATTTGGTGTTCGTAAGTCGTTGATAAACCACTAGTATTTAATAAATAATTATGGTAATAGTTTGTGAGGATACCATCATTGTTTTAATACTAAAACTTTGCGTTAAGACACGATTTTATGCGGAAAGATGCTGTACGACTGATTTTTATTAGAATTGCTAGTCTAAATTTTGCATTTCGGCGTATACTAGACTCAGATCTCTTTTTGACAAATGCTTTTAATTGTTCATTAGTCCTGATGGTATAATTTCATCCATTTTTTTTCCAAATATTCTCCTGCATATTTTAAGTTATCAGGATTCATGTCCTTCTTGGTTTGAATTTTATTGTCAAAAACTCCAATCTCATCTTTATAATTTATGTATGGATGAAGACCAATGTCATCCCAAAGATAGCTATACACTAAAGCAAAGTCTTCGCTGTTTATAATCGTCAATAACTATCGAAATAAAATAATTACCAAAATTCCTTTCTTCTTGCTCTTCCATTAAAATTTGCGTACTTTTTCTATAACTACTTTTTTTGTACATCTCTAACATATTAAAGGCTTTAATTCTTTTACTAATCTTCTGTTTACTGTGTTACTTTTTAACAAAGCGCTAAATTATACACTGGTGGAGTTTTATCAATGGGTTTTAAGACATTTATACATAATTAAAAGGTTTATTTGGGAACAAGTCTATTCTAAAAAAAAACATTGAGGGAGATATGCGAAACTTATTTTTTAAATATTTGCAGTATAAGTTATAATGTGTCAAGGAAAACAAAAATTAGCAATGTGAGGTGAAAATTGTGCGAAAATTTCGGATACGGACTATGAGGGTGGGAATTATACTTTTGACAAAGCATTCAAAGAAATCTTGAAATATTACAGAGAATTTGCTAAAAAAAAATGCGGAATAAAAGCATGAACGAACTTTGGGACCTTAACCGTTAGCACATGTTTCCGTATGTTTGCAAATTTAGAGGAATTACCATTTTTTAGTGAGTTTTCATTTAGCCAAAATACCCTTTTCATAAATTGCAAGCATCTAATATAAGATTGGAACAATTTCAAAAGCCTGTTTTTTATTTTAAAAATACACACCAGGATTTATAGCTCAAAAGATTTTTTTACTCTTAATAAATATGCAGTCACGCAACAATTGATTTCTTGCTAAGAAAAAGCATCGAATCTAAAAGAGAAAGTAGAGATTTTTTTTTATTTTTTAGCGGCCAATTGTTATTACAATACAACGGTTTATGTTATTTTACGATAAATGAGACGTTATTGATGGCAAGCTTGAATAATTGAAATTTATGATGAGGATAATTAGATTAAAGATAATAAGAAGTTTTGTAAGTGTAATTTGATAAAGAAATATTAGTTAGACGCGCTTTGCTTGTGAATGATTGGGTATTGTAAAAAGAAGAGATTAGTGCAGCGATATTTAAATGATTAAGATAGCTGAATTAAAAAACATAATAACTTTCTGTGGCAGAAGAATAGATATTATCAAGATTTTATTTCAGATTGTAATGCTTTTGAAATTAGAAGATAAAAATCTAATTTGGAGTTGTAAATTATCAATAAATTCAATACTAAATAAAATAATTACCAATCTTTTGTCTAATAGAAAATTGGTTGTCAATATAAGTAGAATTTGCACTCTAGTAACTAATATTAGAATTTTGGGCTCTGTCTCATTTATAGTGAAATTCTATCTTTGCCTTTTTTTAATTCTTAAAGTCATGAATACGAAGGGCCATTGCTATCTGAAATCTATCATACTGCTAGCAGTATATTTTAAGCTTAAGTTTACATTAAGCTATGGGGATGTTGAAGAGATCATAAAAATGCGAGGAGTTTATGTTGATCATGCCACGATCCAATGTTGGGTTTACAAGTCCACACCTTTCATTGAGTCAGAGATGAAGAAAATAGAAAGGTGAGAGTAGGGGTAAGCTGGAGATTGGATCAAACCTATATAAAAGTAATAAGGTATATGGTGTTATTTATATAGGGCATTAGATAAAATAGGCAATACAGTAGACTTTCTTTTGATCAGAAAAAGAACAGAGAATGAGCGCTCAAACTTTTCTAATTAAGGCAATTAGCAATAATTTTCCGACCAAACGTAGTGAACCTTGATAAAAGCGGTTCTAATAACTGAGTAATCAAAGTCTATAACAAGCGTTCGTTCTCAAAGATTAAAATCCGACAGTGTAAATATCTCAACAATATTGTAGCACAGGATCATCGTTTTGTCAAGTGGCACATCCAAAACGGATTAGGTTTTAAAGCTTTGAATCAGCTGGACGAACATTGAGTGGGATTGAAGTTGTCCACATGCTCGGGAAGAATCAGACGGTTAGACCAGAGGTTTAAATCCTTCTGTAAATTGTCGAGCTAACTTTTACATTACTTAAATTCTTATATTTGATTTTGACAGATGCCACAGAATCTATACATAAAGTTATAGTGTATTATTTATTGCTTGGGATTGTTGGTGTTAATTCCAGCGATTATGTTTGAATTTATTATCTTTCCAATACAGCATCATAAGCATGCCGGTTATTGCACCTCCGAGATTTGCAAAACTGTCAATTCCGGTTGGGCTAAAAATAGAATCTCCAGAAACACCCCAATATAAATCAACCAACAATAATCCTGAGACATAATACTTTACTTTAATTGGAATTGGAATGGACGCTGAAAAAGTTAATTCTTGATTTGGAACCATGCAAGCAAATCCTACCATTAAGCCATAAACAACTCCTGATGAGCCCAAAAAATTTCCTGAATATGCTGCATCTTTAAATGCTTGAAAATCTGTCGGGGTCAATATTTCCCTCCATTTTACATTCATTTTGCCCTCCCATATGGTTTTTAATATTTCATTTTTGGAGAAGCCATTCCTCACTAAGATGTTGATTCCGTTTTCATAATAGTAATAATTCATAGCAATGTATAAGAAAGCAGCTCCTAATCCACAAGAAATATAAAAAAGGATAAACCTTTTACTACCCCAAAAATGTTCTAATGCTGAGCCAAAAAAATACAAAGCCAACATATTGAAAATAATATGCATTATATTTGGTATTGGTGCATGCATGAACATATGAGTGATAATTTGCCAAAAATAAAAATCGCGATTCTCAAAAAAACAAAGCGAAAGAAATTTATAAGCGGGTTCGCCAACAATTGTCGAGCCAATGTAAAACAATGAATTTATTATTAATAACTGTTTTACTGTAGGAGTAATGTTTATCATAATTTTTTATAAATCTAACATGATTATGTAGTTAAGAAAGAAAGAAAAAGTTATGTTCATTTTATAATTAGTTAATTTGTGTTCTATAATTCAAACGCGCTATGCCAAAGTGCTAAAGTTAAAACCATATATCAGAAGTGTTTTTTTTACCATAAAAAGTCTACTAAAAAACAAACTTAATTAAAGTTTTTAAAGAAAATAACGGTTTCAAATATGATGCAATAATAAGTTTTATACATGCAGAAAAAACTTTTTAAAAGACATAAAAACACAGCAATAAGCCTTATTTTATTGATGAAAATTATATGTAGTAAAATCATTCTCTTAGATTTTGATTAACTTCTATGATTAAAATATCTAAAATTTCATTCGAAGAAGGGGTCTAATTTGAACTATGGAAAACTGTTCCAAAATTGTGTAAGTTGAAAAGGTAAGGCTCAACCTTATAGTCCTATCCATCTCAGCAACTGCATTATTTTATAAATTCTGATTGAAGTATTGAGGAAGAAGATTGCGAGTTCTAAAGATCTGGTGTCGTTGATATTTTTAAGAACATTATGTAACCATTTGGATGGATTGATATGGTTCTTTTTGCACGTGGCTAAAAAAAGAATAATATATGGCAATATTCTTTGCAGCTTTGCATGAACCTGCAAAAAGACAATTTTTCTTTCATAGAACCAAGGGGCAAATGGCATTTTCAACACATTGTTGACGATATACAGATTTCCGTCTTTAGATACCCTGTTTGGGTGTCCCAATGTTTCTGCCTACTTCGTTTTAAACAGGATATGATTTGTCCAGTTTCAAAGCATGTCATTACTGGTTAGACTGTTTTGAGAAGTCGCTTTTCTTTGAATTTATATAGCTTTTGAATACACGACATTATGTGTGAAGAATTGACTTTGTTATAACCCAGTACTTTTTCAAAATAGCAGGTGGCATGTGTCTTGCAAGCTACTTGCGTGATGTTTTCTTTGAGTGCAAATTATGGATACGCTCGGTAGTCATAGGTTTGAAGATAGCCTTCAAAACTGTTTAGTATTTCCAATGGGCCTTCGTTGCCGCGTTCTTTTTGGTAATAAAAATACACATTTTTTGATATGGATGCGTGATACGCTCACATAAATCCGGTATTTATTGCGCTTTTTTATCCGTATCCTGTAATTTATATTGGCAACTCGTGCAACTGAAGAAATTTATTGCTTGAATTGATAGAACAGAGCTCATTTAATATCTTTGATATCGATCTGCGTAAACCACACTATAATTTTAATCTCTTAAAAAAACTGTTGCATAAGTTAGGCACCGTTGAATTTAATAACTCAGAATTACTTATGGTTTTAGATTTATTAGGGAAAGTCCTATACCTCAGAAGAGTATGCTGTCAGACAATTACAAGACAACTTTAGAGTAAGGGGAATTATTATTCGAAGGGAATAAAGAAGCTTTTTATGTCAATGATGATGATTTTCATTTGTACCTTGGCCGAAACATCACGGTTGTCGATACGGTGGGTAGCGAAGATTCCTTTCTTTCAGGATTTTTGTCTCAAAGATTTGTAAAAGATGCTGCTGTAAAAGATATTGTGAAACAAGCTATAAGCCTTGGCGATTTTATAACTTCAAAAGCAGGACCTTGTCCTGAATTAATATGGGAAGAGTTTTAACAACTTAATAAGTATTAATCTCAATGATAGAATGGAACAGTTGAAGGTCGGATTGCGTTTCAAAATTTCTCTGACTGCAGGCTTCTCTCTGATGTATTAAGTGCTATTGGGAAAATGAGTTTATCATGTACTCGGAGACAAACCAATTACTTTTGATAGCTAAATACGTTTGAGATAAAAACCTAATTAATAAAATTGGCGTTTTAGTTCAAGTTTTAGCAATTAGTTGTTTTGTAAAATATGGACAGTGAAGAATATTGGATCAAGGAATCAGCTTGAGTTATATTGACCTTTTATGCAATGTGTGCTTGTTGTGATAATCACTTATAAACTACCAAAAATATAGAGTTTTAGCTCTTTAATTCAAACCAGTGCAATTGTGATGTTCTGTCGCAATAAAATTACTTTTATTTATAGTTCCGTTGCTTTAAGTACAAGGGTTACCATAACAGCTTTTTAGTGCTTTAATATTATTGTCTTCGTGAATCGAATTTCCAATATTTTCCTTAGTTATGAACTGTACTAATGATCCTTATAAATCAAATATTGCATAAATAAAAGGTTAGAAAACCTCTTCTGTTAGTGTAATTCAGGCAAACTAACGATTATTGAAAGCTATTTTCTGTAAAGTACTTGGATCGATAATAGCTTTTACAACTTCTTGTTTTCTTAAGATCATATTAATGTCTACTCCTGTAATTAAGTCAATTAATGGCTCATATTTATAGTAATGATATATACTCACAAGGTGGTTAGAGTAGCTTGGATTTCTTTCGGCTACTCTTGTTTTCTTGCTATTTCTTCTTGTAGGATTATTTGTAAGCACCTTCCTTTTTAAAGTGTAAAGTTAGTAGGTAATAAACAACTACTCTGTATTTATTTCTGTTAGATTTACCATATTTTTCTAAGACGGAATCAATTCCTTCATTTAAAGCTGGACTATCAGGTAATCCTAATTTCTTAATTAGAAAATTGTTCTTTATTGTATCTAATTCAGATTGTTGTGATCCGGCAACCGTAGATGAATCAGTGTTGTAAATTGAAGGTCCACATCCAATTGTAACTTTTGTCAGTAGCTCTATATTTGGAGTAACTCCACATTTTTCTTTAAGATCTGCTACATACTTTGTAATTAATTCTTCTCTTGTACTCATTTTTAGATTTGTTTATTTATAATATGTAATATTAAAACTGTTATTTTGATAATACTCTCGTAATGGTTTATTAATTTTAGTTGTTTCCTGTACTTTGTCAAACATGACAAAAGTTTTTTGAACTATCGGCGGTACGTTTATCGAAATGCTAAATAATAATTTTCTACAATCTGCACTCAATAGCTAATGGAATTGTATATATTCAGATTTCATTTTTCCAATATTTTTCTCTTTTGTAATATCTTTCAACTAGTAACTTAGCATGGAGTTTTAGTTAAGAAAAAAAAATTTAGATCGTGAAAATAAATCGTAAAGCTATCTGGCTTGATTTTTAAATAGAAAGAAGTTTTTAGTTTTTTTCAATTAAATCTTTCAATATTTTTAGATTATTGCCCGAAATATTCCCAGGGATTAGACCGGAATTGCGATGTATTTCTAGTCCCTGTGCAATTACTTTCTTATTTGTAGGTCTTAAAATTATGTTCTTATAGCATTGGTCTAGTTTTTTAAAGCTTTTAGTATTTGTAATTTCGTTTTCATTTAAAATTAATCTCATCAATCTGTATTTGGTTGTTAATTTTTTACTGTTTTAAAAAATTAAAAGTACAAATATGGTTTCAATGCGCTTTACAAATAAAGACATTAAAACATGGTTAAAAGTTTTTTTTAATATCATAAAATGTCGCAATACCAGATAAAGAATAGCGATTGTAAAAAGCAACGTAATAAAGCAGAGTCTTAATCTTTGTTTTTATGGGGGTAAAAACAAACCGCTCGCTATGCCTGGACTTCGTGATTATTGACCAAAAAGAAGTTGTGTTGTTTTTGATTTTTTACTGGTTCAATTTTTTGGATTTGTAAAATCGTTTTAAAAAATGTCTTAAAATAAATAAAGATTTGATATTCGATATCCCCTTTGCTGGCTACTCATTAAGTCAGATATATTTAAATCTCTCAAATATATCTATTATATATACAGGAAACGAAGTGTCTCGTTTATACATGTTGTGCTGTGCTGATATGTTTTTTTTTTTTTTTTTAATATTTTCATTGCCTGATTAGCAGAGATTGATTATTTAAGATAAGGCTTTGTGAATCAGGGTGAATGTTGAATTTAGTAAAAATATCTTATTGTCTTGTTTTAATGTCTTTTTTCAATGATTTGAATGGTACATTGTGTGTAGATTTGTAAGTGTTAAAATTTATTTTGTAAATCAATTTATGATGTGATATTTCATTGATTAATAGAAAATAAATGCTTAAATCAAATAATTGCTTTTCTATAGAGTTAGTTTCAATAGTGTTGTTTTAAAAGCTTGCTATTTTTTTTAAAATTGCATACTTCGTTCTTATGATTAAATTTGTTGTTGGAGGTTTTAATTTTCTTGTCTTTAATATCATATTGGTATTTGTTCTTAAGTACTATTTTGAGATTCATTCTTATTACACTTTGTTTAATATTTCAAATATTTATTATTATCAAAATGCTTATTGAAAAACTTAGATCAAAAATAGATCATTTTTAAACATCCTTCAAAATGGGAAGTTTTTTTAGACAAGTAGATAATTCTGAGGTTGACTTTCTTTTGACTAGAAGAAGACAGAGAATGATCACTGAGTCTTTTTTAATTAAAAAATTAGTAATAGCTGTAGGGCAAGAATAAAAATTTTATTACCAGGAATCGATAAATCTAATGGCTGTTCTGTTAATTGTGGCTCGACATCCAAACTACGTACCATGCTGATGATTTGATAAGCATCACTTGCATGACGGTTAATCTATCTTCATTTGCTAAAAAAAACTAAGTGGATTGTATTCTACGCATACGTCCTATTTCGAAGCAGAGGTCATTGCAATACTAATAATAGATTTTAACTATTGGAAGATTTGTTTACTATCGACAGTAATGGTAATTCTTTCATTTCATTTGTAAATTAGTATCAAAAATAAAAATAAACATTTATGGACAACCAATCAAATGACATTAGCAAATGTCCTTTTCATAATGGGAGTATGGACAAAGTAGCAGCTACAGGCACGGAAAATCGTGACTGGTGGTCAAAACGGTTAAAGGTAAATATTCTACGACAAAATTCCTCACTATCAGATCCGATGGGTGAAGATTTCAATTATGCAGAAGCCTTTAAAAGCCTTGATCTTGAAGCGGTAAAAAAAGATTTACATGTACTTATGACGGATTCGCAAGAATGGTGGCCAGCAGATTTTGGTCATTATGGGGGGTTATTTATTAGAATGGCATGGCATAGTGCGGGAACTTATAGAGTAGAAGATGGTCGTGGTGGAGCCGGTGCAGGACAACAGCGTTTTGCCCCACTTAACAGTTGGCCAGATAATGTAAGTCTTGACAAAGCACGAAGATTATTGTGGCCAATCAAACAAAAATATGGTAGAAAAATTTCATGGGCAGATCTGATAATTTTAACAGGAAATGTCGCATTGGAGTCTATGGGTTTTAAAACGTTTGGTTTTGCCGGCGGAAGAGTTGATGTTTGGGAACCAGACGAAGCAGTTTACTGGGGTTCTGAAACTACCTGGTTAGGTGGAGAGAAGCGTTATAAAGATGGTTCTGATGGTGTACCAAATGATCATGGAGTTGTTTCATCTGATGATGGTGCAGATGGTCAGATTCATGCTAGAAATTTAGAAAAACCACTTGCAGCTGTGCAAATGGGACTTATATATGTAAATCCAGAAGGACCAGACGGTAATCCCGATCCTATTGCCGCTGCTAGAGATATAAGAGATACTTTTGGTCGTATGGCAATGAATGATGAAGAAACTGTGGCCTTAATTGCTGGTGGTCATACATTTGGAAAAACACACGGAGCTGCTTCTTCTGATCATGTAGCTGAGGAACCGGAAGCTGCAGGTTTGGAATTACAAGGTTTTGGATGGAAAAATAGCTTTGGTTCTGGTAAAGGTGCAGATGCCATTACAAGTGGACTTGAAGTTACCTGGACAACAACACCAACACAATGGAGTAACAACTTTTTTGAAAATTTATTTGGCTTTGAATGGGAATTATCAAAAAGTCCTGCCGGTGCACACCAATGGATAGCCAAAAATGCTGAGCCAATTATTCCAGACGCTTTTGATAGTTTTAAGAAGCATTTGCCAACAATGCTTACAACAGATTTATCGTTGCGATTGGATCCTGACTACGAAAAAATATCAAGACGTTTTCTTGAAAATCCAGACCAGTTTGCAGATGCTTTTTCACGTGCCTGGTTTAAATTAACTCATCGCGACATGGGACCTGTCTCGCGATATTTAGGTACAGATGTTCCGCAGGAAGAATTGTTGTGGCAGGATCCTATTCCTTCGGTAAAGAATGAACTTATAAATGCGGACGATATTGAGCAGTTAAAAGGAAAAATTCTGAATTCAGGATTAAATATTTCTCAATTAGTTGGGACTGCATGGGCTTCGGCTTCTACTTTTAGAGGATCTGATATGCGCGGAGGTGCTAATGGTGCCCGTATAAGACTGGCTCCGCAAAAAGACTGGGCTGTAAATAATCCTGTTCAACTTAAAAGCGTTTTAGATCAACTGGAGAGTATTCAGGTGGAATTTAATGCGGCGCAAGGTAATGGAAAAAAAGTTTCATTAGCGGATTTAATTATTCTTGCGGGATCAGCAGCAGTAGAGAAAGCAGCTGCATCTGGGGGATATTCCATTAGCATACCTTTCACTCCGGGACGTATGGATGCATTTGCCGAACACACGGATGTTGAATCTTTTGGATTCTTAGAACCTAAAACGGATGGATTCCGTAATTATCGCAGAACAAAATCATCTGTTTCAACTGAAGAATTACTTATAGACAAAGCACATTTGTTAAAGCTTACGGCGCCAGAACTAACAGTGCTTTTAGGTGGATTACGTGTATTGGATATTAATGCTGATGGCTCTAAAAATGGGGTGTTTACCAATCGTCCGGGTCAGCTTACAAATGATTTCTTTGTGAACTTACTCGATATGAATACGCAATGGCAATCTGTTTCTAACGATAAAGAACTTTATACAGGAAACGATCGTTCAACTGGCCAGCTAAAATGGATTGGGACACGTGCCGATCTTGTCTTTGGGGCTAATGCAGAATTAAGGGCTCTTGCAGAAGTTTACGCTAGTAGCGATGCTCAAGATAAATTTATAAAAGACTTTGTTGCCACATGGAATAAAGTAATGAACCTTGATCGTTTTGATTTGGCGTAGTCGCTTATTGTATGAATATAATATTTTTGAATTCTAAAGTTCATTGATTATAAATAATTTGCGGATATAAATAATGCTCTATGGTTGGATTTACTATTTTAAATATGGTTAATCGACTGTAGAGTTATTTTTTACTTCAGTTTTGGCTTAATATTCCAGCGAATCTGTTATAATTCAATAGGAAAAAAATAGAGACAGAGTTTTACTGGGCTTAGGTGTAAATCTAAAGCAAGGCCTAAACTGTGATATTTAAAAGAGTCAAAAGAAATCCAGCAAGCCTCTGACCAGAGAGGAGGTACTTTTAGTGGAAAGAATCATTAAAAATGTGAAAATATTCTATTTAAAAAGTTCATTGCTTTAGCTCAAGCCGAAGAAACCAAGAATATAAGAAGTAAGCCAAAATAGAATTGGTATCAGTATGATTTTAAGTACTATGTGGAATATTAAGTCCAAATTTTAAATTTTGGGAGTTCAATCGTACTCAAGAAGTAATTTTTAGAATTACAAAAACAACCAAAAGCACCTAATGATTAAAAACTAATTGGATGAATCTTTGCTTTGACTTGATCCTTGATGCACATCAGTTATAAATACAAAAAATTAAAAACATGAAACACAAATGCATTTTGATTGCGCTATTATTTTTATCAACTGTATCCTACGGAATAGAAAAGGTAAAAATAGAAAACAGTAATATCTCAGCCGCTCAATATAACTTGAAAAATATTTTAAAATCATCTGTATCAGCAGATGGAATTTACGATACGAAAATGATATTGACACGCCTAAATGGAAAAGCTGTAAGCAGTACCGGTTTTTTTATTACTATAGACAGTGGCAACAATACCATACAAGGTAAAAGCGGATGTAATAACTTTAGCGTAAATTATAAAAATCTTGCAAAAAAGAACCATATCGAAACTTCATCGCCCATAGGTACTATGATGGCCTGTGACGAAGAAAAAATGGGATTGGAACAGGAGTTTATCAGTGTAATGGACAATAAAATATTAAAAATTACAAGGAAAAAAAACACTGTTATTTTTAAAGATTTACGTAGCAAAACAATCATGGAATTTATGGTACCGACTCAAAACGGAGCCTGGAGTTTCATTGGTAAAACAAACTGGAAACTCATACAACTGGAGGGCGTTGGAAGGGACTATGGGCCAGTTTCAATAAAATTTGACCCTGTTTCGAGTAAAGTAAGTGGAAAAAGTGGCTGTAACAGTTTTTTTGGCACTTATACAACAGATGGTGATTTTATTGTTTTCAGTAAAATAGGCACCACTAGAATGGCATGTTTAGATGAGCAGACCGGTATAACGGAGCAAAAAATACTGGGTTTTCTTAATCAGAAATTACGTTTTGATTTGGCAGATCAGACACTTAATTTTTATCTTGATGATAAGCTGGTAATGATGTTTGCTATATAAGATATTAAGCTAAAATCTAAAATAAGATTTCAAGCTAGTGAAGTAGAAGATATAATTTTTAATTTTGATAGGACCTTATATTAGGTATTACAAAATAACTCAGAATTTATAGAAATAATATATGAAAGAAAATTGGCTATTTATAAAGACTCCAGATCATTACGAGAGACCAAAGATAATTCAATTTGACAGTAATAAAATTAATTATTTTAAAGTTGAGAAAAGTGATTAAGCTTCGTCAATAAAAATAATTGCGGAAAATAGTAATAGAGAATTCATGGAATATAAATTTATTAATACAGATCGAGTTCGCTTTTTTGAAAAAGGAAAAATTTATACTGTTTTAAATGATGAAAAGTCAACTATTGAGGATTGTATATTCGAAAATGATTATGGAAAACTAAGGCCGACTATAACAGAGCTTACAGAAGATGAAATTCAGCAATTAAAGTTTGAGCTTAATTTAAACGGCGAAAAAATGAATATTTGTTTCAATAAAATATTAGCCCCTCCGGTAATAAGGGAGATAAATGAGAGATGGAATAAAAAGGAAATAAGATTTACTAAAAAAATTAGATGATACATTCTTTTACTTTATTCAGATAATTATATCGACAAACTAATCCCAATAAAATGCGTAGACTGGCAAAAGATAATTTTGTATGGATTTCTAGAAGAACCGTATGAAACTGATTGTCGAGTAATAAAGTAAGGGGTATTTTTTTTATGAAAGTTATTTAAAGCGGAAAAAGCGCACATCTTTATCCAAGAAATGCACTGTTTTTAGTGACATTGATTATGGGCATAAAAAACAAGAATAATTTCATACAATTATTTAAAAAATTATTAGAACCCGAGTAGATAAACAAAAGAAGAAGATTTTTCAAAAGATAGTGATCCTATACATGGGTATACTAAAGCGGATGTTCTTTGCTTTGGCTTGATCTTTGAATGCCCATCAAGGTACTTTTAAAGTTGTTAAAATTCGAATTTGCTGCTGTCTTTTGATTTATTTTGCGATTCATGTATGTTAAAATTAATTCAAATATATTAAATAGAAGAAATGTTATTAACTAGAAGACTTAGTATTTTTTATATTCTTAAAGAGATAAGAATTGAATTCATTTATTCAGCAGTAATCGCATTGCTGATTTCCTTTTTGACCTATAAGTTTCACTCAGATATTCCAAAAATGCCAATTTCCATTCCGGCATTTTTAGGAACTGCAATATCAATTCTTTTATCATTCAAACTTAGCCAGTCTTATGACAGATGGTGGGAAGCACGAAAAATATGGGGAAACATCGTAAATGAAAGCAGAAACTTGACACTTCTATTACAATCCTACATTGTTAAGGGTAATGAAGATGACGTAAGACAAATAGCCTTGAGGCACATTGCATGGTGTTACAGTTTGGGGCAATCCTTAAGAGGGCTAGATCCATTAGAAAACTTAGAGAAATTCATTTCAAATGAGGAAATAAAAAGAATTAGTGCACATAACAATAAGCCTTTAGGGCTATTACAAATAAATGTATTGCAAATAGCAGAACTTAAGAATAGAGGGGAAATGGATATTTTTAGCCAAATTCAGCTTAATAAAACATTGCTGAATTTTTCAAGTTCAATGGGAATGGCGGAAAGGATAAAGAACACTATGTTTCCTGTAACCTATCGTGTATTTCTGCATTTAATGATTTACATATTTGTTATTACTCTTTCAATTTCATTGGGGGATGTTAACCCTATATTTGAAACCCCGCTTCTATTAATAATCGCTTCTGGATTTTTTGTGTTGGAAAAAACAGCTACACTTTTGCAGGACCCATTTGAAAACGAGCCAACAGATACTGCGATGACAACCATTACCACTACTATTGAAATTAATATAAAACAGTTATTGAAAGATATAGATATTCCAAAACCCTATGAACCACATACATTTTATTCACTGTAATAATGGAATAAAATGTCTAATGGAATAGCTCTAAAAATAATGCCAATATCAATTGGCTTTTTTGCTGTAATTTAAATGGGCATGAATTATTATGAAAATGCCAACCAAAACTGAGCTTAATTTTTTATTTACTTTATTGTTTGCATAAAAAGGCTGATAATAAAAAAATGAATGGAATTGTTTACATTATATAAAATTATGTGGAATATGCTGACGCAAAACTAAACCAATCCATTTGTGTAAGAAAGCTAATATTTGTTCAGTTTCTTTAAGATTTATTTCAATTCCGCTCTCTCTCTTTTTTTTGAACCACTTTTGGTATTACCACTTTTGCTTTCATGTAGTGAGTGTTTTTATATATAAAAAAAGTAATTTAAATAATTGATTTTGATGGTGTTACAATGGTTCGGCTCCTATCTTGTTTGTATGAATATTTGTTTAGTTAGATTAAATTAAAATCGTAAATTATTGGTTTATAAATAATTGGATGTAGTGAAAAACTATTTAATCCTAAGGCGATTCTTAGGATAAACAATGTTGAACTTGTTGTAAATTTCGTATGTAAATCAGAAAAAACAGCTAATAGAAATGCACTTTCTTAAATATATAGGTAGACATACATAGGCTCTACAATTTAGTAAAGTTTAAACCAATATCATCCCAAGGCATGTTTTAGGTTTTTAATGATTGGCTTCAAAAGCGTTCAAAAAAAGGGTCTTTGATGTTGCACTCAGAAAAAAGATTATTAAGGAGGGATTAGAACTATTACCTCGCATCCCGCTTTTATACTGCAATTTCAATATTTTTTTACTGTTGTGCCACGAATGTGCCACGGAAGTCAAATTCTAAATTTTTTAAGATGTGCACGATTCTGCCTCAAAACTTGGAATGGTGAAGTAAATTTAAAAACTGCCTTAAATTTTTGTGGTAAATATGGGTAACTCCAGTTTTAAGTTGGTTGATTATATAAGATAATAACAGAATGAAATGGAAGAGGATGTAAATTTCTAATTATGTAGAAGAAAAGGCAGCTTTGGTCGCCTCTTTTACTTTTAATTAACCATTAAAATGCAGTACCGTAACTTAGTTTTGCAAATTAAGTAAGTTAGAAAGAAATAATTTTATTAATCTTTAATAAAAGATGCTAAATAAATCTAGAGAAGAGATTAGCGTATTTCAGAATCAATTAAACGATAGTTATAATTGGAAAAAACTGGCAGTCAATTTTTTTATTTGCTTATGTGGGAAACGAAATCATTTAAAAAACTTATTTTTAATGTAATTTCATCAATGAATTGATGATGGTGTTTCAAAGTTAGTGATATGAGATTTTAGATTTCTAACCTGTTGAAATAGAATAAAATTCATTAAAAAATAATTTAAAGAAGCTGTTCAGTTTTGTGACAGCTTCTTTTCTATTGCCTAAATATGTTAAGTTCAAATAGAAAGAATAATTTAGTTGCAATTTGATTTAAAGTTTGTATTAAGAATATGATTTAAAAGTTAATATATATTCTAAAAAAATATCTGAATAAATTTTGTCTACAGTGTGGACACAATTGGATTGTTGTTGAGTAGTTTTAGTATGAAATTTTTTTTCGACTTGTAGTGGTGAGTTGCAGATTCTACTCTGAAATATCATCTATTAAACAAAAAATTGATATAATTTTGTCTCTACAAAGCATGGGTAAGGTTTATTGGTTCGCAAAACAAATTTACTGAACCTTTGCTTTGTTTTTTTATTACCTATAAACTAGCAACTTGAATTAATTAATAATCAGAGAGGCCTTTTACAGTCTTGAGATATATGTGCATGAGGCGCGTATGGCTGGCGCAGTGATACACAATCCCTGCGTCAACGAGAGTGTGTTTGAAGCTACTTTGTACGGAAATGACGTGTATTGGGGTTTTATGCACCTGATGAGCCTTGATTCAAAAATGGCACAGTTTTATTGAAGCAGATCGCGAAAGGAACAGTGAGTTCAAATCATTGGAAGATTTCATAAACCGGATCCCAAAGGGAATTGAAAGCATTAAAATCCTGATTTTTATAGGTGCATTCCGTTTTACGGAAAAAACTAAGAACCAGCTTCTGGTGATCGCAAGCCTGCTGCTTAACAATTTTAAACCTGAAAATAGAGGACTTATGCTTTTGCAGGAACTAGTGAAGGAGTATAAACTACCGACACTGGAAAGATCCGTTTTTGAAGATGCTTTTGATGGGATTGAACTGGTTAGTTTTCCGATTTCCTGCACTATATTTGATCTGCTACAAACCAAACACCGTGGTGACATAAAAGTAAAGGATCTTGTTAATAGCCATAAAAAACAGGTGCGTATACTGGCTTATCTTATTTCAACCAAACAGGTACCAATCAAAATAGGCAATATGTATTTTGGAATCTGGATAGACAATGAAGGGGCTTACTTTGATATTGCACCTTTTTCTGACAGTTTTGCGGTACACCCGTTGCAGGAAGGCGGCTGTTACCTGCTGCTTGGAACAGTCGAGATTGATTATCATTTCCCAACTATTATGCTTCATAAAATGGCAAAAATGCCATTTATGCCTGATTCGCGTTACATGGATACAAATAACCAGTTTAAAACACAGCAGCTAATAAAAGAAGATGTCAGCAATACTGATCAGCAACCTTATCCACAGGAACATGAAATCAACCTCCCGAGTCATCGGATGAAATTTTAATTTTTTATTTATGTAAAGTCTTAATTATGAACTAAATTTGATATAAAGCGAAAAATATAAAGATAAAAATTAGCATATAAATTAGCATTCTGTTGCTGTTTTTCTGACGTAGATTATTTTTCCTCTGCGCATTTTTCCTAACGAGGCTTTCGATAAGCCTTACGTCAAATTGGTACTGGCTCATTTTAAATAATTTTAATGCCAAATTTATGACAGGACATTTTAGCAAAGGGGCCTTTAAAAGGTTTAGCATTATGAAAATAAGGTATTTTTTAACTTTAACGGACATAAAAATTATGTGTTACTATACCCAGCAGTCAGCAGCAATTGAAAATGTAAAACGACGTTTTAATTCTGAAGTGGATAATGAAGAAACTTATCTTCAATCTGATTTTATAAATGGATTTTCACATCCTAATATTCCTGTAATCCTTAATTCATCGCAGCATTTAATTACAACGGACTATACATGGGGACTAGGCAAAAGATATGGAATTTAGATAAAATACCCTAAATGCGAGGATTGAATCCCTCGAAGAAAAAGCATCTTTTAAAAATATAACGCACAACCGCTGTCTGATAATAGCATCTGCCTATTATGAATGGCATTGGAATGATGAAAAAGGAAAGAGCAAAGACAAATACCAGATCAACTCATAAGATGATGAAATTTTCACCGTCGCAGGATTATATGCAGTAAATAAAAGGAAAATCACTAAAGATTTAATCTTTCATTCTGATAGAGGTATTCAATATGCTAATAAAATCTTCACTAATAGATTTAGAATCTTATAAGTATGTTATACGCAGTATGAGCCGTAAACAAAATCGTATTGACAATGCAGTTTCCGAAAGCTTTTTCAGCTCTTTTAAAAAAGAATTAATTAATCGAAACAAACTTCTGCCAAGGAAACAGATGAGAGTCGAAGTATATGAATACATTGAAAATTGGTAAAATAAAAAAAGAATGCATTCATCCTTAGGCTTAAAACAATTGAAGAATTTGATAGAATTAATGATATTAAATAAACCCTTTACGCCATCTTGAATTTCTTGGAGTATAGCAGAGGACATTTGGTTAATTATACATAAATATATAATAAAAATATATTTTAGGATTATTAAATCACCACAAGGTTACCACAAGGGTAAATAGAAATTCCTACTTGAAAAATTGGTATAAGTAAAAAAAATAAAGTTTTAAATTAAACATCATAAGGTGGTTTTTATTAAAATAATCAATTTCAATTATTTTTGAAGTTTCATTTTTCAATACACAGTGACAATGCTTTCGAGAGAATTGTTGTTTCAGCATTGTTATCGCCAATGATATTTATACCTCTTCTTTGTATTTAATTTGGCTATCCTTAAAATCCGAAATTCCTCAATTCTTATGCTGTTGCTGTGTAATCCAACTAAATAGAATAGTGAAATATAAATATTTAGTTAATAGTCATGTAGTTATAAGTCAGTGCAATAAGTTTGGTAATTTAAATTTTTATTGCTAATATTGTATATGCTTATAGGCAAGCTTGCTCGTTCATGCAAGGATTTCATCAGCCAATAGTTTAATAATGCTAACCTAGCTGCTTATTATCCAAATAAAGATTACGAACGCAATATCCGGGATAATTAAGTTGGTACTAAAGGAATGTATTAAAAACTATTGAGTACTTCAAACTTCATGCAAAAAATCTGCACAAAGATTTTAAAACACAAAAACCTTATTTCGATTCTTCTTTAGAGGACAACCTCTTCGAGTATTCGCCAAAATTTTTCGATGTTGACGCGCTGGTCACTGACTTCGAGATCCATGAAAACCATTTCACACTAATTGAATGCACAGCATATCATTGCCAGGCTAGGAGGATGTGAAAAATGGACTTGGTTGCTGAAGCAAATCCAGAGGCACTGGAATTATCAAAATTGTTGTTCGATAACATGCATAAAGTTAGTATCGAAGAAGTGGCTATGTATATCTCGGGCGAGGAAGATGAGAAAGGTTTTTTATTTGATGACGAGTTTAAACTGGATATTTTTAAAGCAGTTTTTGCTGATGTAGATAGCCACCAAAGTGGTGGTTATGACTACCGTCTGGCTGAAATAGAGGAAACAGCAATTAAAAATTAAAATATTAAACCCGTGGAAAAGAAACCTACAATTAAAATTACCACCCTCCATTGGCCGGAATAGATCGTAAGGAATTCATTGAAATAGCAAACAGGAAGTTCGAGAATATACTATAAAGTATTGAACATACACATCCTGTATCAGTACGTAAATTATGGAATCCTGAACAATATCTTGAAGAAGTTATAAAACCAGATATGTTACCCATCGATCGGGACTACGCACTTTCTTTGGTTGAGACGTTCTAAATTCATAAAGTTATTGAATTAGCCACAGAAACTGATTGGGAGGTTTTTAACTTCAATTAATTTATCCAAACTCTTCTTGACTAAAAGAAATTCAATTCAATTTTACTTGAATTGAATTTCTTTTTCAATTTAAACATGGAAAAAAATATCTAGATGAACATGAAATCAATTTGGCTTGGCTTAATTGATTTATGTCTTACAAGTTTCTGATAGACTTAACTTTATAAACTTTCTTTCTGCAAAAATGCGTAGCTGAATAAATATAATAGTTCCCACGGCATAGAAAGATTTTATTTCCATTTCTAAAGGGAAACGACATTTTTAATTTATTTAAAACTCTTACTTTGAAGTTCACAAAATTCTACTAACTGCTATATTCTAATAATTTGTTCTCAAAAAAAAACTTTAAGCTGAAAAATAGATTAAAGTTGGACAAAATAACTCAAAAGAAAAAATATGCCATTAATCAATCCTAACGATATAGACTCTGCGGCTGATACACGGAGTGGGTTTATTTATCAAGGCAAGATTGCACTTTATCATATAATACTAAATAAAGCTAACGTAGATGATCTCGAGTTGCAACTTGATTCTCTGGATGACTTCGCAATTGTTAGGAATGACGGAACAAATATCAGCCAAGTTAGTTTACATCAGGTAAAGGCGACGAAGCGCCATTTGTATTCTTATTTACGAGTTATTTCTAAAATTTAAATTTTCCATCTATTTAATATTTAGAAAAAAGAAATAAGTATTTCAATTGTTGAAAAAGTTAAAATGGGTTTCTGTAAAAATTAACACATTGAGCTCTCGATATAACATTTAATTGAACTTTTTTTAAAATTTGATACAATAGATGTTTTTTTGTTAAATCATTGTGTGGGTTGTGATTTAAAAATATGCCTAATTGTGCTTTTTTTTTGGCTTATCGAAGCTCTATTTTGTTAGGATTCCGAATTAAATTAGCATTGTGTAATTTATTAAGCTTTAGTCAAAATATTAGACTAATATTAATGAGTCTTAATTGTTATAAATATCTTGATGGAAATTAATTTGCAAATTAATACCTTTTTATATAAAGTTATACTTGAAGGTTTTCTAATAAAGTTAACTCTGTTTTTGTTTGGACTGTAATTAAACAAATCAATTAACTAGCAACTTGAATTATTTTTAAAACAACTTATTTACAAATGAAAATTAGAAAAATCGGAATCAATAATTATTTGCATGACATTAACAATACAAAAAGAAAACCTTACAAAATTATCTTCTTTACTGTAATCATTCTCTCAACAGTAACTTTTTTTGGCTTTAAATATTTTAAAACGCCACCTGCAGCTATTTGTTTAGATTCAGATACAAAAGTCTATAACGCATACAAAGACGCAGTTGTATTGATAAGACACAGCTATGGTTATTTTGCAAAAATAAAGGGAAAAGAAATTCAGCTTACTACTCAGGATGCAAAAGAAGAAACTGTTTTTGGAACAGGTTTTTTCGTAGACAGAGACGGAAAAATATTGACCAATAGCCATGTTTTACAGCCATGGAACTCATCAGATGAAGAAAAGGAAAAAACAAATACTGCGTTAAGAAATCTAAAATTGAAAATTGCTTCAATTCTTACTACTGATATTTCAGAAGATGAGTATCAAAGTTTTATTGAAAGAAACTGGCAAGTTGCATCTTATTATGACGAAAGTGAAGGCGAAGGGGATTATGAAGATGAAGGCGAAGAAACCAGTGAAGAGCCAGCGGGTGAAGAATTTGTCAGTTCAAATGATACAGAAGCAGATACAACCAAAGCAACAATAGATATTGCAGTTGCTATTCCGGTTAAAAAATATGTATCTAAGGAAGATATTGAGGTATATGTAAAAACTATCTATATTGCGGTTGCACTTCATGATTCAGATGACCAATGGCTTAGTTGCGAGATTGAAAAAATTTCAGAAGATACAAATGTTGATTTAGGGATTTTACGATTAACAGATCATGCAACACCGGGAAGTGTTGCTAACATCATCAATCTTGACAATGCAGTTGAGAATGATGCCTCTTTAACTCCCGGACAAAAAGCAATAATGGTTGGCTATCCTTTGGGAATGGATTTGGCAAAGACAAATTCAGGTATAAAAGTGCAGCTTTATGATGGTAAAATAAGTAAAGAATCAGACGGGAATAAAATTCAATACAGTATCACTTCTACACATGGTGCCAGTGGCGCACCGGTATTTAATGAGTGTGGTCAGTTAATCGCAGTCAATTTCAGTGGAGTAGATGAGGTACAAGGTTTTAATTTTGGAATTGTCGCTAAGCATATTCGTACTTTCTAATTAGAGCCTCTTAAGAATCTATTAGTTTTTCTCTTTTGTAACGAAATAAAAATCACTTTTTTAATATGAATAAAGTTTTTACTATATGTGCATTAATGGTATTTAGTGTCGTTTTCTCTCAAATCCCAACTCTGGACGTAGAAAATCAAAAAAAACATCCAGTTATCATGCAGGAAGCAAAAATTGAGACGAAGATTTTGGGAAATCTTGCCACAACAACAGCCATTTACACATTTTATAATCCGGGCGACAGAATTTTAGAAGGAAAACTTACTATTCCATTACCTGAAGGAGTAAGCATAAGTGGCTACGCTTTAGATATCAACGGAAAGTTAAGAGATGCAGTTCCTGTTCCCAAAGAACGAGCTAAGGAAGTATTTGAAAGTATAGAAAAGAGAAATATAGATCCGGGAATTATTGAAAAAGTAGATGGGAATAATTTTCGAACAAGAATTTATCCGATTCCCGCAAGAGGCAGCAGAACGATTAAAATTACGTATCATCAGGAACTAAAAAATCTTGCTTCTGACTATCAATATCTTTTAACTTTTGCTAATGGAACGGCTAGTATTCCAAAATTTAATCTGAAAGTTCTAATTAATGAAAGTCTTATAATTCCCAAAATTACTGAAAATCCAGATGGAAGTTTTGCTTTTCAGAAACAAGGAAATCAATGGATTGCTGAGATTAGCAAAGAAAATTTTACACCAAATGAAAATCTTAAAATAACAATACCAAAAGTAAATCAGTCGTCAAATATTTTGCTGCAGAAAAGTGCTGGTGATAAATTTTATTTTGCAGCGAGTGTTTCGATGGATTTCCCTGTAAAGGAAAAGCCAAAAACTAATAGGATTGCTATTATTTGGGACAATTCATTCAGCGGATCGAAAAGAAACCGCCAAAAAGAGCTTGACTTTCTTAATGCCTATTTTTCCAGTAACACAGATATTTCAGTATCCTTTATCCTTTTAAATAATGTTCTGGAGAAGACAGAAGAATTTACGGTTTCCGGTGGAAACTGGAGTGCATTAAAAAATAGAATTGTTGACTTGAAATATGATGGTGGAACCGATTTTGGTGCATTAAAAGAAATTCCGGAAGTAGAAGAATATCTTTTATTTTCTGATGGAATTTCAAATTTTGGTGATCTGACTTTAAAATTCAAAAAACCTCTAAATAGTATCGTAAGTACGCCTACTTCTGATTTTAACCTCCTAAAGCTTTTAGCATTCCAATCAGGAGGAAATTTTATCAATCTTAATGAATTAGACACCGAGTCTGCTATAAAAACATACAATAAACTGCCTGTTAAATTTTTAGGATTTAAAGAAAGTGCCGATATTCAGGAACTATTTCCTAATGTGGGAACTGCAATAAATGAACCAATAAATATATTTGGAATTTCAGCTCCAAATTTGGGTAAACTAACTGCTGTTTTTTCCGTAGGGAATAAAAACTATGAAGTGCCTGTAGATTTTAATACCGCTGTAGAAGTAGATAACTGGCCAATTGCGCAATTTTGGGCACAAAGGAAAATCAATGATCTTGAACTCAATTCGACTCAAAACCGTGATGAAATCAGAAATTTGAGCGAACAGTTTGGAGTGGTGAGTAAAAACACCAGTCTTATTGTATTGGATGACATCAATGATTATGTGCGTTACGGAATTACACCACCTCAGGAGTTATTATCTCAATACAATAAAATTGTTTCAAGAAACAAAAAAGAAATTTTAGAAAAAAGAAAAAACCTTTTATCCAAATCTTTCGATATAACCCGTGAACTGGTAACTTGGTATAATACTGAGTTTAAACCTTCCGAAAAAAAACAATACCCTAAAATTTCTAATCAATCATTAGCAGAATCAGCAAATAAAGATCAATTACAAGAAAATGCTGTTTACAATATTTCAAGTGCTGATAATGCAGTGCTTGGCGGGGTAACAAAACCACAAGGTAAAATAACTTTGGTAGAGGTAGAAAGCAACGAAGAGTATATGAAAGATTTTCAGAATTTACAGTCCTCTGAATTAATCTACCAGAAGTATCTTGAAAATCGTTCTAAATATGAAAAGCAGGTAACGTATTATTTTGATGTCTCTAAATTGCTATTCAAAAAAGGAGATAAAGTGCTTTCTTTAAAGGTTTTAAGTACATTAGCAGAGCTCGATCTGGAGAATGAAGAGTTATACAAGACTATATATTATCTCCTAAAACAGAGAGGTAATTATGAAAAGGAATTATGGATTACCCAGAAAATTCTGGAATGGAGACCTTTCGATTCTCAAAGCCACAGAGATTATGCATTGGCCCTGATTGATAATAAAAAACCTCAAGAGGCTCTTAATGTCTATAAATCGATGCTTTATCAGGAATATACAGATGAAATTTCAGTAAGAGACAACGGTATAGAGGAGATTTTGATTATGGAAATTAATAATATTCTGAGCCAAAACAAAAATGTAGATGCGAGCAAAATAGATGATCGTCTAAAAGCAAATTTACCCGTAGACATTCGCGTTGTAATTAACTGGAATAAAGATAATACAGATATAGATCTTTGGGTTACAGATCCAAGAGGGGAAGATTGCTCATACTCTCATAAATCTACAGAAATTGGAGGAAGATTAAGTAATGATTTCACTCAGGGTTTTGGCCCCGAACAGTTTTTACTAAAAAAAGCCATAAAGGGTAAATATAAAATTAAAACCAATTTTTTTGGAGAGAGACAGAATATACTTTCCGGGCCAACAACAGTGATGGCAGAAGTATATCTGTACTATTCTGATGGAAGACAAGAACGTAAAATTGCTGTTTTTCAGAGTCAGAAAGAAAACAAACGCGAAAACGACAGTAAGATTCTGATTGGAGAATTTGAGTTTTAGAAAAAATAACATTAGTATCTGAAATTCACGCTGACATTTTTGGTTTAAAATTTCCTGAACTCAAGATTTAAAGCAGTTGATTAAAAAATAATTACTTATAACCTAAACTCGATTAATAAAAAAACATATAATTTGGTTCTTTTAGACAATCTAAAAAACTTAAAAGATTTTTAGTAGTTTAAGTATTTCCTTTAACTACGACTATGCCAAAGGACAGACCAGAGCGGTAAAACTATATGCCGGTGAAACATCACAGTCTAGAAATTGAGCCACTTTAATATCTTTTTCAGAATTATGAGCAATCGTTAGCTGAGTTTGTAAGGTAGCTTTATCGTTTGGTTTTAAGGCTATTGTGAAAATATTAAATTGTAGAAAAAGAGTTGTACTTTCGTGAAATTGGAGATTTTAGAATCTATAAATATTAATGATTTACTATAATGAAGAGAATATTTAATTTTATTATTAAAAATGGTAATCGGTTATTGTTTTTATCACTCTTAGGGATTTCCCTTGCATTAACAATTCAATCTCATTCTTATCATACAAGTAAGTTTATTGGTGCAGTTGAATTCGTGGGTGATGGGGTTCATGGTAAAATTGATACCATTGGCAATTATATGGGTCTAGCTGAAAAAAATGACTCATTAGCGGAAGAAAATGCTAAATTATTAAGAATTCTTTTCAATAAAGAAAATAAGAACGAAGTAATAAAAATTGATAGTGTATTCGGAATAGGCCCTAAAAATGTTGTTATATCAAAAGTTATAAGCAATTCGTATGATTTACATGAAAATTATATAATCATAAATACAGGAAGGAAAGCCGGTATTAATGTAGATATGGGAGTGATAAATGACTTAGGCGTTGTGGGAGTCATAGATAAAGTGTCTCCAAATTTTGCGAAGCTTGCAAGTATTTTAAATAACAAAAGTCTAATTAATGCTAAAATAAAAAATAGTAACCTTATTGGAACTATAAGTTGGAATGGAAAAAGCACTGGTTTTGTTCAACTTAGTGATATTACTAGAGGTGTATCTATAAAAAAAGGAGACACAATTGTGACTGGGGGATTGTCTGAAATTTTTCCTGAAAATATTGATATTGGAACTATTGATAAAATGGAGACTTCAAATAGTTCTTTTATGATCCATGTTAAGTTGTTCAATGATATGACTAATCTAGGCTATGTATATATTATAAAGAGCAAAAAAACTCAAGAGACGTTGCAAAAAAAATAAATGAACAATAAGGTATTGTTCAGAGTTAGTAATTTTAGATAAATAAAATAGTGAAAGAGATAAATGCAAACATTAACAGAATTAAAGTTGAGCAATAATCCTCATTTTTTCATTTTAATGTGGCCTTTATCCTAAATGGTTTTAATATATTCAAACCTAAGCTCCTTATTTGTGTGAGGTGTTGTTTCCGAGAAAAGGTATGCGCTAAGATTTTGCCTCATAATCGAGATGAAGAATTATCTGTTAATTCATCTTAACTTTTTTCTGGCACAAGGGTATCTACTCCATTTTGAAATTATTTAAAAAGTTTAAAAAGCACAATGTTCAGGTTTTTTTACATTTCCAAATATTATTAATTTACTTCTCCAAATTTATCTTAAATTAATTCTATCAAATTCTTCGATTGTTTTATAGCCTAAAGCTGAATGTCTTCGCTTTTTATTGTACCAATTTTCGATGTATTCGTAAACTTCAGATCTCATCTGTTTTCTCGTTATAACTATTTCCGACAAGTATTTCAGCTTTAAAATAATAGAAAAAACTTTCACAAACGGCATTGTTATTAGGATTTTTTTTTACGAATTATACTCCGTCTAATTAATTTATTAAGACTTATGTTAATTACGCAATTGGAGCAGCATATGTTCATGGTATGCCATCATATAGTGAGCTAGTATTAATCAAAAAATAATAATATTATGAAAAATAAAATTTTCAATTGTCTTGTTTTTATTTCTTGTCAAAACAAGGAATTATCGGAAAATCCTGTAGCCATAAAAATAATTAATGAGCAAGTTAATTCAGTTGGAGATATCTCAATCTTTAATAGGACAAAATTAATGTATAATGATAAAGAGAAAAATGATGCAAAAAACATTATTACATATAAATTAACCAATACTTCTAAATACAAATATTTCTTTGTTTTGAATGAAGATTTGATAGAAGTAACTAAATCAATATGATTTAAATACTTGTTTATATTGTAAAGAGTAAGCTTTTTTATAATATTCAAACAAATAATAATAATATTATGCCACATCATATTTTAAATAGAGGGGATAGTTTTATAAAATCTAATGATATGTTAAATCCGGAAACTTATCGAATTCAGGAAAATCGTTATAAATTGAATGAGTTAAATTATTCTTGTCCAAACAATGATTTTGATTTTTCTAATTCAATAAGGAAAAATTCATTTGTATTATATCCAAATCAAAGTAAGTATTTTCAAACAATCATTTATTTACCATTGAAGGAGGCAAATATTTATGATAATAGTATTTCATATTTCATATTTAAAAATAAAATAAAGTATGATTTTAATTTAATTTATATTTCAGATAGCACTCAAACAAAAAAAAGCTTACCAGAGTTTAAATTAAAAGAATTACAAGAGAATTATGTGAAAATATTTCATGGCAAATTATTTTCAAATAAGATTCCGGTAAAATTTATTGATTAGATATAATCTTGTTTAAAAACACCTGCTGTACGAAGGCTTCATCGTAGTCGATGTGCGAATGTCTCGCCTATAACCTTTGGTATTGGTCCTCCAATTTATCTTCTTTTAGGATTAACTGCGATGATACTACTCCGTTCATTTGCTCCAATCGGACGATGGTTACATTTTCCTTGGAGATACATTGGAATTATAACAATTGTTCTTGTATTTTCTCTTATCCTTGGAAGTGGCATGTTCTTTCAAAAATTAGGCACAGATTCTCCTCCAGGTACCTGGGTATTTCTAATTGTAACAAAAGGGACATTCAAGTATACAAGAAACCCGATGTATTTGGGGTACATCACTATGCTCATTGGCAGTTCAATACTTTTAGGAACATTTTGATCCCTTCTTGTAATTCCAGTCATTTTTTTATACTTCACACGTAATTTGTACTTCGGGAAGAAAAATGGATGGCAGAATGGTTTGGTGAGCCATACTTAGGATATAAGAAGAAAACCCCGAGGTGATTAATTTAAGAAAGATGCCTGACCCTAACATTGCATTACCAAAAAGTGCGGCTGACTAACAAGTACTGGACAACACTAATTCTATTTTATAATATATTCGAACCTATGCTTTTTACGACACTTATTATTAATAATCATACTAGGATAGAGAAAATAATATAGCATTTATTGAAACTGATTTACTCAACGAATTATCCAATGCTTGTTGAGCAAACTTAACAACAAGTTATTGTTCAAAACAATAGTTCTTTAACATTGCTTTTTTGGGAGATTGGTTTTAGAATTAACGATACTATACTTCAAAACAAACGAGCAGAATACGGAAAGCAAATTGTGTCGGCATTGTCGATACAATTGGAAAGTAAATACGGAAGAAACTTCGAAGAAAAAAATCTTCGGAGAATGCAGTTTGCTGATCAGTTTACAGACAATTAAGCTGGTCCCACTTTTTAGCAATAATTCCTATCAAAAATCCGGAAGCTAAACTGTTTTATGCTAATCAGGTAAGCGACCAGTTAATGAGTGTTAGGGATTTGCGCAAGCAAATAGCAGCCAAAACTTTTGAACGTACCGCAATAGCCAATATTCAAACAATATCATCTCCATATAATTTACAATACTCATTTAAAGATCCTTATTTATTGGATTTTCTAAATTTAGGAAATGGCTACTTGGAAAAGGATTTAAAGCAGGCAATATTGTATGAGTTAGAAAAATTCATTCTTAAGCTAGGAAAGGGATTTACATTTGTGGAACGCCAAAAAAGAATGATTATAGATGGTGAAGATTTTAATTTAGATTTACTATTTTATCATCGTAAATTAAAAAGACTAGTAGCAATTGAATTAAAATTAGGGAAATTCCAAGCTAAACATAAAGGACAAATGGAGTTATATTTGCGATGGTTGGACAAGTATGAAAAGCAAGAAGGTGAAAAAACACCAATTGGATTAATACTTTGCGCAGAAAGCAGTCGTGAACAAATAGAATTACTTGAAATGCACAAAGATGGGATAATAGTTGCTGAATACTGGACCGATTTACCACTTAAAAAGCAGTTTGAAGAAAAAATGCATTCATTACTAACTGAAGCAAAAGAAAAAATAGAAAGAAAATACCTTTCGGAATAAATTTCAAATCCAATTACGCATTAAAGTGGACACGATTGAAATAAAGGAGAATACACTTTTAAATGACCTTTAAAATAAAAAAAACTAGTGGTAAATTACTTTCATAATATTACCCTTTTAGTGGGCAGCACAGACATTCGACCCATACGCGTTACCGCTTATAAACATTGAATTTCTAATTTTTCAAATTAACATGTGCCACGATTTTGCCACAAAACCAATAATGTAACAATTGAGATAGTAAGTGATCCGATTGCCAACTTTTGTGGCAAAAAAGAATCAACTCCATCAAAAAATGTCTGATATGCTACGTTCTAATTTTTAAGTATTATTTTTTTTTCTCAGTTTTCTTTTTTGTTAATTTTTTCTTTTGAAAAAAATCGCTTAAAGCTTTTTCTTCGGCTAATGTTAGAGAACTTAGTCCACCAATACTGTCTATTTCTAAATCTAATTTTTTAGTTTTCATAATTATTTATTTTGAAAATATTTATTGATTAATTTCAAAGCTGATTTTGTTTCAATTATCATAATTCTACCACCGAAATGCAATGCTCCAAGTGTTTTTTCATAATGATCAACCAATTGCGATTTTGAAAGAAAAGAAACATTTCCATCGTGCCCGCGCTGAAAAGATAATTTACAAGCATAAGCAATTAGATTACCAGGTACACCAGCATAAACCTTTGTTTGTCCTTTATTGAATGGAGCACTCTCAACTAGATGCATATAGACATGATCTGACTTAACTTCTAAGCTTATAAGACCTTGAATTATTTTTGAATTTCCAAAAATTGTAAGTTTATAAACATCTCTAATTGGATTTTTAAATTCTTCATTCCAATTAAAAAGCCAACCTTTTTTCTTTGTTAAAGACTTTAAATCAGAATTTTGGAGAATAGAAATTTCAGTCTGAAAACTATCTCCAGTAATCACGTTTTCTATAGAGTTTGTTAATTTATCAATTATAAAATCGAGTCCTAATTCTGCTTCTTTATCCATAGTACTAATTTAATGAATATAATGTAATTTTGAAAACATTGAATATGGAAAATAAATTGTGCCGACCCTGTCAGCAGAATTGGGGGACTTTTTTCTAAAAGTTTCGAACCTAAACTCGCCAGACCTTGGTTTTACTAGATTTCTATTTTGCAAGACACCCATGTGCCACGATTCTGCCACAAAACTTTGAGTACTAAGATTTTTAGGCTTACTTTATAAAATTCCTTTGATTTACGACTCTAATTTTACTTTCCCAATTATATCTTAATTGTACCTCAAATTTATTTAGTGCACATAAAAAATGGAGATTTAATTTATGAACTTGTTTAATAATATAGAATTTTCTTAATTCTAAGTCCATTTCTAAATGGAGTTTTTTTATACTTTTCAACTAGTACTTATTTGTAAATAATTATGGAACATTCATCGAGAATCGCTAAGCAAGCGCAAAAAGCAACGCAATAAAGCAGGTTTTTTTCTTGTATTTATGGTTTTTTTTTGCTAGCGCCGACAAGCGATTCCCGTACTTTGTGAGGAAATTAAATAAGATAATAGAGAGAAACACCTCCCATTTTATACAAGACGTAAATATGGAGTTGCTACATTTACTGGGACATAAATTTTAAGACTGTTTAAATAAAAATAAATATCTTAGAATTATGAAAAAACGAGTTTACAGTGCTGAGTTTAAATCATCAGCAGTACGATTAAGTTACGAGCGAGAAAACATCAAAGAATTAGCAGATGAACTAGGCGTCCAGGTAGAGCGTATTTATAAATGGAGGTCTTCTCAAAAAACATTTACTAATCTACAACCAATTATTTCTAAAAAGACAGAGATAGATTCTTTAGAAGTAAAACAATTACGAAAAGCCCTTAAAGAAAAAGAATTAGAGCTTGAGATATTAAAAAAGGCCGTTCACATCTTTTCCAAGAGCGATGGGAAATCTACCAATTTATAGTCAGCTATAAACATTTATATCCTATTGAAAAGATGTGCAGCGTTTTAAAAGTAAGCCGAAGTAGTTATTATAGATGGTTCAGTGGCGGTCCTTCTAATAGATTTATAGAAAATAGTCTATTTACAGATTTAATAAAAGAAGTTTTTGATCTAAGCAGTCAAACTTACGGAAGTCCCAGAATAGCGGAACAGCTAAAAAGAAAAGGATATAAAATATCCAAAAGGAAAGTTGCTAAATTGATGCTTCTTAATGGCTGGAGAAGTAAACTTAAAAGACGCTTTAAAGTAACCACAGATTCTAATCATCGATATCCAGTGTGCAGTAATCATCTCAATAGAAATTTTACACCAAAATCACTTAATGAGGTTTGGGTGTCTGATATAACCTATATAAGAACAGCTGCCGGCTGGTTATATCTTACTACTATTATTGATTTATATGACAGGCAGGTTATAGGATGGTCATTAAGCACACGAATGTATACCGATCAAACGATTATTCCAGCTTGGAAAATGGCAGTATCAAAAAGAGAAATAACAGAATCTTTACTTTTTCATTCAGATAGAGGAATACAATATGCTTCGATAGAATTCAGAAAATTGATTAATAAAAATACTTTAATCACTCAAAGTATGAGTAGAAAAGCTAATTGTTGGGATAATGCTGTAGCTGAAAGTTTTTTCAAGACCCTTAAAGCAGAACTTATCTATCAGCATAAATTCACAACCATTGAAGAAGCTAAATTAGCAGTCTTTGAATATATAGAAGTATGGTATAATAGAAAACGTCTGCATTCTTCTTTGGGATATAAAACACCTAAAGAAATGGAACTAGAATTTTATAAAATAGAAAGTGTAGCATAGGTCTTAGAAAATTTGTCCGACTTTTTGTTGCAAGTCCAGAAACTGGCAGCACTGTGCCACGCTGTACACAAATCGGGTGATCTTTATACTTCTCAATTATTTTAAGTGCCTGTGGCAGGAGCGGGACATTCGTGGTCGAATTTGTTTTCTGTCTCTCAGACATTATCCATAAGTTACCGTCCATTCCGTCTTTGATATCTGCCTGCCTAAGCTGGTAAGCGTCAATGTAAGCTAGTCCTGTATAGCACTGGAAAACAAACACATCTCTGACTACATTGAGCCTGTCTGTGGTAAAATAATGTCTCTCCAATTCATATAATTCCTGAGTTGAAAGAGGTTTTTTTACCAACTTAGTTTTTCTTCCTTTAAAGTTTTTAAAAGGATCTTTTAGGATTATCTCCTTGTCAATCGCACGAATTACTATTTTTTTGAAATTAGCTATGTACTTAAGCGTAGTATTATTGCTGCAGTCGCGAACTGTTCTAAGATAAAACTCAAAATCTTTTACGAATTCAAGATTTAAATCCGCAAATTCCATGTCATCTTTTTTAAACTTAAATTTAATAAAAGCTGTTAAATGATTTTTTGTGATAGTAAATCGTTGAAGAGTGCCTCTGGCATATCCTTTACCGAGAAGCGCGGTCATTTGGTCATTGTGTTTTTGAAATTCCTCCAGCAGTTTAACCCTTGGGGTGATTTTTCCCAGAACGTAATCCATAACTTTTTCTGAAGTTATGGGTTTTCCGCTGTACATAATCTCTGTTTTGTATTCATTGACTTTTAAAATCAGTGAATCCAAAAAGAAGTTAAGGGATCTTGCATCTTCTTTTGTACCGATTGCTCTTTCGGTTTTTTGGTCCCAGCGGGTGCTGTCCCATTTACGTTTGGTGGATGTTTCCTTTGGAATTCCATCTACAGTTATTCTAAGATAAACTGTTCTAATTTTACTTTCATTGCGGGGGATTTTCAAAAAGAAAACCAACCCAAAGCTGCTTTCTAACATAATTCAACTTTTTAGATTAATAAATGTAGAATTATAGCATCAAAAAAACAAGTCGTTAACCTCCTTAACCCCTGTATTTACAAGTGTTAAGGTGCAATTCTGTGGCACATTTTGCAAACACCCAAATGTGCCACGATTCTGCCACAAAACTTTTGAGTGTTTTTATAAAGTTTGAAAATTGCCTAAAATGCAAAAAACCTGCGAATCCTAGGATTTGCAGGTTTTACCACGTTTTTTGCGGGTTTTTGAAAAGATTGAAAAAGTGACCTTTTTACTTCTTTTACCCTTTTTGTGGGGAGAGCAGGATTCGAACCTGCGAAGTTTTCACAGCAGATTTACAGTCTGCCCTCGTTGGCCGCTTGAGTATCTCCCCAATCTCAGCGTTAGTGCGCTTTGTTGTTCTAAGCGGTTGCAAATATAAGAACGTTTTTCATGTTTGCAAACAAAAAATGAAAACTTAGAAGAAATTAATAGTTACAAAGATATGCAGGCAGAAAAAATATAGATTTTCAGGAATGATTTCTCAGTTCTGTTAGTTTAAATAAAAGCTAAAAAATTTTAGTGGTAAAATTCCGTTTACGCGTTGATTTGGTTTTTGTAGCAAAAAAATCTAAATTTGGAGCATAAAAAAAGTCCTAATTTTCATTAGGACTTTTAGTGGGGAGAGCAGGATTCGAACCTGCGAAGTTTTCACAGCAGATTTACAGTCTGCCCTCGTTGGCCGCTTGAGTATCTCCCCGATCTCAGCGTTAGTGCGCTTTGTTGTTCTAAGCGGTTGCAAATATAGGAACGTTTTTCATGTCTACAAACAAAAAATCAACTTAATTTTAAGTTATTTTAAAGTTATTTTTTAATTCATTGGAATTGAATAAAATAAAAAATATCTAATTTGGGTATTTTCTTCATTTATTTTAAAAAGTAAGACTATTCTGTTGTTTTTTCGATGTTTTTACTTTTGATTTTTAATCTTTATATTCTCGAATAGCTAGTTTTCTTGCACTACAAAGAATAAAATCTTTGGAAATTTATTTTAATATGCATCGTTTAATGTTTGCTTAGATCAAAGAAACCAGATTAAAAAAGGAAGTTTGTCTTAAAGTTTTTTTCTGCAGACTTTTTTAAGGCTAATTCTGCTTTGTTTGGAAGAAATAGAGTGAGAGTATCCTTTTCAATATGATTCTTTGTGTACGGCTGAAAAATATAAGTTTTCCATTTTGTAAAGTTCAATAGAGATAGTACAAGAGTTGTAAGGCGATTTAATGCCGTTTTCTGCAGCGAATGAGAGTTTTCCTGAAAGATAAGAATTGAAAGGTTTTTCATTGAATTAAGCAAGCTAAATGGCGAGCTTAATTATGACATAATATCTGCCTTAACTTGATTTTGTCTTAATCCTATAATTTGAATTCAAATAGATATGTATAGAAACAAAAAAATCTCCACTAGGGAGATTTTTTTTGTTTTATTCTGAAATTGGTATTATTTAGCTAAAAGCTCTAATATTTTTGCTCTTAATTCAGGACCTCTTAAGTCTTGCGCAACTACTTTTCCAGTAGCATCAAGAATAAAAGTTGCCGGAATAGATTCAACTCCGTATTGTTTTGCAATTGGTTCTTCCCAAAACTTCAAGTTAGAAACCTGAGTCCATGTTAGACCATCTTTTGCAATAGCTTCTTTCCAAGCCGCTGCTTCTTTATCAAGAGAAACACCAACAATATTTAAACCTTTTGCGTGTAGTTCTTTATAAATAGCTACAACATTCGGGTTTTCCTTTCTACAAGGTCCACACCATGAAGCCCAGAAGTCTACAATAGTCACTTTACCTAAACTTTCTTTAAGCGAGACTACTTTTCCTTCTGTGTTAGGAGCTGAAAAATCTGATCTTCATTTAGCGCTACCAACAGGAGGAGCTGACGCACCAACTGCAGGCATTTTTGCTTGACCTATTTTAGTTTTAATTTCTTTTCCAGGAGTAGTGTTTTTTAAAGACTCATCTAATCCATTATAGATAGTTTCGATTTTTTTAACATCAGCAGTTGGATCAGCAAGCATACTTTGAAGAATCAAAGCAGTAATGAATGATTTTGGGTGACCTTCAGCATAAGAAGTATATTTCTTTTTAGAATTTGCCTGTACTTCTGTTTGAAGTTCCATGTATTGTTTCATCAAACCATTGATAGTTGCAGTATCCTGAGCTTGTTGAGCAGCTTGCATTTTTTGAGTATTTTTTTTCTGAAAATCAACTAAACCTTTTTGAGTTTTGTTTAGTTCTTCGGTGAATTTTGTATACTCTTCATTGTTATAAGTTCCTGAAACTTTAGATTTGTGGATACTGTCTTTGTCAATTGCAACAGCGATTTCTCCTGTTTCTAAGATGAAAGGAAATGGTTGATTAACACCTTGAACAATTAATGCGTGAAATGCTGGTTCAGCTACTTTTCCTTTTATTTCGAATTTTCCATTTTCAACTTTTACGGTATCAAGAGCAACTGTCATTTTTGTTGTTGGATCCTGACCTTGAAGAATGATAGTTTTTCCGTTTTCGATTCCTTTAGCTGTTCCGGTAATTAGATATTCTCCGTCTTTAACTTTGCTGCATGACATAATCGCTACAGAAGCGGTAAGTAAAAAAAGTATTTTTTTCATTTATAAAATAATTAGTTAATTGATTTGTGCAACAAAAGTATCTAAAAATCTAAAACTTAAAGAATTTTGGAACCTAAAATTTTGTTATAGTTTTTTTGAATCTAATCCTCCTGTAATCAGCTTGTTTGCTGGCTTTATTTGATTTAAAACTCTCGTTTCTATTATTATTATGAATCTAAATTATCATTTTTTTAATTTTTAGACATAAAAAAAGCACTCTGTTGCCAGAATGCTTGTAAGTATATTATAGTATAAAAACTATTCTTGATTTGTTTTCTTTCTCCAAGTAAAAGAGTTCAAAATGTGTCTTTTTGCGAATCTTCCAGGAGAATCAGCATTTACCATTTTTACGTAAGTCGCTTTAGGAACACTGATGTATTCGTAAACACTTCCGTTAGAGAAATCGATAATTAAACGACCTTCAACAAATTTATAATCAGTAATTGATGAAGTTGCGATAGTCTCAGTATATTCAGGTAAATTTGCTTTAATCGTTTCAGGATTAATACTTACCAAAAAGTGATAAGCCTCAATAATAGCCTTACTTTTTTCTTCTGCAGCTTTTAAACCAGCATCATCACCTTGAAATTTATCAGGATGAGATTCTTTCATCGCATTACGATAGATTGTTTTCAAATCTTTTAATTCAGCAGTTTTGTCTACGTTTAGTAACTTGCGGTATTCAACTATTTTTTTCATAAATAAAAGGTAACTTCTTGTCTATTAGTTTGAAATGAGTGTTTTTTACTTCAAAACGACAAATTTTTTGCAAAGGTACACTTTTTTTTAACTTTTTACTTTTGATCGAAAAAATATTCGAAAAAAATGTAAAATATTGAGAGTTAGAAGTTAAAAGATTAGAATGTGAGACTGAATACTTTAGATACTTAAGTTTAACCGCAAAGCACGCAAAGTATTTTTATGTATTCGTTCGTGGCTTTTATAAAAACGCAAAGTTCGCAAAGCTTTATCAATAAAAACTTTGCGAACTTTGCGAATACCTTTGTAAACTTTGCGGTAAAATCCTCATTTCAACTTGAAACCTGAAACAAAGAAAACATGAAACAAAATCTTATTTATCCTCAAGTTTCTGATTTGCTTTATGAAAGTTTTTCGACTTCTTTGGATATTTATCATAACTAATATCGCTTGGATTTTCAATTACCGATTTGATTGTAATTAATTCACCAACAGTATGATTTGCGTGAGCCATTTTATAATCTAAAAGATATTCACCACAAAAATAATTGTTGTTTTCATCTTTCTCCATGATACCGGTATAAACTCCTTTTTGCATCATTTTTTCTTCTGAACCTTTAGACATGACTTCTTTATTTAAAATTTGAAGGTACAAAGTTAATCAATTTATCTTTGTTTTAGGGAGTCTTGGACAATCTCAGTATATTTGCACATGCAAAAAAACTTCAAGCCACATCCTAATTCGTTCAAAAATACCTTTTGCGTGTTTCATGAAGTACTTCCAAATGAAATCGAAGGTTTAAAAAAACAGTTTGAAAGCAAAACCGGAAGTACCTATTATTATACAGAAGCCGGAATGTATCGCGTTTCAAATCATTGGGGAAGATTGGCTAATAGCAAATGGCGTTTAATTGCAATGGAACCGGAAACGCCATCTAAAACTAAAATAGGTTTTGCAGCATGGAATGAATTTTATCCGGATAATGCCGAAGAAAAGCTCTATTATATAGAAGCCGATTTTGAAAAAAATACAGTAACGTATCAGCATAAAAAGAATCCGAAATATGATGGAAAACCTGTTTTAAGAACAAGTTTTGAAACCACAAAAAGAATCAAACAAATCAGGAATCTGCAACAATTAACGTCTTGGGCAAAACATTTTGATTATGATGATATAGGTGATTTGAGAAAACAAATTATAACAGAATTGATTTTTACCGAGAAAACTTTAGACGAAATTAAAAGAGAAATATAATGGGACGCAACAACGAAAGGAATATCAAAAAGCATAATGACAAATTGCATAAAGCCCAAAACAAAGTAAAACAGGCCGAAATTGCAAGAAAAGAAAAGCTAAAAGAAATTATCAAAAAGTTCAACGAAGACAAAAAAGAAGAGAAGTAAAAAAGTTTCAGGTTTTCTTTGTTTCAAGTTTCAAGTTTTTGCAACGAGTAACTTGAAACGTGAAAACTGGAACGTAAAATTTACCGCAAAGAACGCTAAGAATTACGCAAAGTTCGCAAAGCTTTGCGAACTTTTTTTAGCCTTAGATATTTAAAAAAAACTTTGCGAACTTTGCGGTAAAATTCTCATTTCAACCTGAAACCTGAAACAAAAAAAACAATATTACAGATATGAAATTCGAAGATTTAAAAGTAAGTGTACAGGAAATTATTGATTTAATTGCTGCAAAAAACGATAGAGAAGCTAATAATAAGTTACTTGAAGTAAATGAAACATTAGACGAAATGCTGGATCATGCAGAAGAAGACGAAGATTTAAGAGAAATAAGCAGATACCAGGTTTTATTGAATCAGCTGCATGTAAAAATTAACGGCGAAGAGCAAGTTGATGGAGAATAAAAAATGCTTTTGTGACACCGGTTTGTTGTTTGAGAATTGCTGCGGATTGTATCTTCAAAACAATCAAAAAGCGCTAACAGCATTGGCCTTAATGCGCTCAAGATATTCCGGATATGCAACTCATAATGCCGATTATCTTTTAGAAACCACTTATGTTTCTGAAAGACAATATTATTCGAAAGCAGAAATTCTAAAATGGGCGACAAGCAATAAATGGCAAAAACTCGAAATTCTAAGTTTTACTGAAAACACAGTAGAGTTTAAAGCCTATTTTTTAGATTCAAATCAAAAACCACAGACGCATTACGAATTTTCAACTTTTAAATTCGAAAATAATGCTTGGTATTATGTCGATGGAAAGTTTGAATAATTGCTAAATTTATAAGGAATTTCAACGTGTTTTGCTTCAATATTTTAACTAAAAATTAATAAACGTTTCTTTTTTCGTAATTCTAAAATAACGTAATTTTAGAATTATGAAAAACGAATTTAAAAAGGGTTTTTATTTTAAGTCGTACGAAGCCCCATTTCAGTCTCCGTTTGAAAAACTTTTTGGCATTTTTAAAGAGTTAATCACCCATACTTCGGGTGATTTTGATGAAGCTATAGACTGGCTTCGGGAGTTAGATAAAGAATATAAACTTACGGACGAGAACTACACAATCGATGATTTTATCGAAGATTTAAAAAAGAAAGGTTACATAAAAGACGAGGTTAAAGAAGATGGAACAGATGGTTTTGGTATCACTGCCAAAACAGAACGTGCAATCAGACAACAAGCCTTAGATCAGATTTTTGGTAATTTGAAGCGTTCCGGAAACGGAAATCACAAAACCAAACATGCCGGAAATGGCGATGAACATACCGGAGAATTTCGCGAATTTAATTTTGGAGACGGTTTAGAACGAATTTCGCTAACGGAAAGTCTACGAAATGCACAAATCAATAATGGAGTAGAAAGTTTCATGCTGACCGAAAATGATTTGGTTGTCGAAGAAACGCAATACAAAGCTCAAATGAGTACAGTATTGATGATTGACATTAGCCACAGTATGATTTTGTACGGCGAAGACAGAATTACTCCGGCAAAAAAAGTTGCAATGGCTTTGGCAGAATTAATTACGACACGTTATCCAAAAGACACGCTTGATATTTTGGTTTTCGGAAACGACGCCTGGACAATTCCAATCAAGGATTTGCCATATTTACAAGTTGGTCCATATCATACAAATACGGTTGCGGGACTTCAGTTGGCAATGGATATTTTGCGAAGAAAGAGAAATACCAACAAGCAAATTTTCATGATTACCGACGGAAAACCAAGCTGCGTTCGCGAACGTGACGGTTCTTATTATATGAATAGTAACGGACTCGACGAATATATCGTAGATAAATGCTACACGCAGGCACAACAAGCCAGAAAATTACATATTCCGATTACGACTTTTATGATTGCAAACGATCCGTATTTACAGCGTTTCGTCAATCATTTTACCGAAGCAAATCAAGGAAAAGCATTTTATACCGGATTAAAAGGTTTGGGCGAAATGATTTTTGAAGATTATGAAACAAATAGGAAAAAACGTGTACGTTAATTTTAAGGTTCTAAGGAACTAAGAATCTAAGTTGCTAAGGTTTTTTTAGACAATGCATACATACCGTATATCGTAGAGACGCACTGCAGTGCGTCTAACACAATCAAAATATAACAAAACAGATATTTCAATAAAAATGGAAATAAATACTATAAAGACATTAGGACAGTTAAAAGCCTCGGGATATAAAAGCATCAGTATCAAGGATGAATTACGAAATAATCTGCGTGAGAAAATCAAATCCGGAAAGCCAGTTTTTGAGGGCGTTCATGGTTTCGAGAATACTGTAATTCCAGAATTAGAGCGTGCTATTTTATCTCGTCATAACATCAATTTATTAGGACTTCGTGGTCAGGCAAAAACACGTTTGGCGCGTAAAATGGTCGAATTATTAGACGAATATATTCCGTTTGTATCAGATTCGGAGATTAACGACGATCCACTAAATCCAATTTCACGTTTTGCTAAAGATATAATTGCAGAAAAAGGCGATGAAACTCCAATTTCGTGGTTGCATAGAAATGAACGTTTCTTTGAGAAATTAGCAACTCCGGATGTTACCGTTGCCGATTTAATTGGAGATGTTGATCCAATTAAAGCTGCAAATCTAAAATTATCTTATGCTGATGATCGTGTAATTCACTTTGGAATGATTCCGAGAGCGAACCGTTGTATTTTTGTAATTAACGAATTGCCGGATTTACAAGCCAGAATTCAGGTTGCACTTTTTAATATTTTGCAGGAAGGAGATATTCAAATTAGAGGTTTTAAATTGAGAATGCCTTTGGATATGCAATTTATATTTACTGCAAATCCAGAAGATTACACTAATAGAGGAAGTATTGTAACGCCATTAAAAGATAGAATTGGTTCTCAAATTTTAACGCATTATCCGGAAAGTGTTGCAGTTGCGAGAACAATTACGGAACAAGAAGCTAAACTGGACGAAACGCAACATAAATTGGTTTACGTGCCAAGTTTAGCCAAAGACATATTAGAACAAATAAGTTTTGAAGCTCGTGATAGCGAATACATCGATAATAAAAGTGGCGTAAGTGCGAGAATGAGTATTACTGCTTTTGAGAATTTAATGAGCACAGCTGAACGCAGAGCTTTGAAAGCCGGAGTTGATAAAACTACTTTGCGTTTGTCTGATTTTATTGGAATTATTCCTGCTATTACAGGAAAAGTAGAATTGGTTTACGAAGGAGAGCAGGAGGGAGCTGCGGCGGTTGCACAAAACTTAATTGGTTCGGCAATTCGAACATTGTTTCCAACGCTTTTACCTAAGATTGAAAAATTAGAAAAGCAAGGTGAAAAAACGGCTTATTCTGATTTAATCGAATGGTTCTTTGCCGAAAGTGGTTTCGAATTGTTAGACGACGCTACGGATAAAGAATATCAGGCGATTTTAGACGAAGTAACTCCATTAGATGTTTTACTGAAAAAATATCAGCCTCAATTAGATAAAAAGGACCAATATTTCATGAAAGAATTTATCCTTTGGGGATTGGTTGAATATAAAAAATTAAGCAAAGATCGTTTCGCACAAGGACATCAGTTTAAAGATATGTACGGAAGTTATATTAGTAAATTGTAAATAATTATTAATTGTGAATTATTAATTATTTAATTAAGGCTTGTGTCTTATATATCAAACCCGACAGGTTTTAAAACCTGTCGGGTTTCTTGTTTTTATGCGCGGCTATCTTTGTCAAAGTTTAAAACTTTGACAAAGATTAAGTGTCATCATTTTTTATTTATTTAAAATAAACCCATTACCAGTTTTATTTCGTCTACCTTGCTCCGTTGGCTGTATTTGCAGTTTTCCCAAAACAAAAATGGAAAATGGTTTCGAAGATTTGATTGCGAGTTATATTGAGAACAAAGTAGGGATATCAGAGCATTTTTTAAGTGCTGAATTAGCAAATCATTTAAAGCAAAACTTGGTTGATTTAAATCAGAAAAGTTTGCTGAAAGAAGCTGGAATTGGCAATTCAGAGAAAGTTTCTTATGACGGAGCGATTAGAAGTGATTCTATTTATTGGCTGGATAAAAAAAACAATAATGCATTCGAAAATGAATTCTTTGATCAGATCGATGCTTTTATTATCTATCTAAACGAAAGCTGTTACGCCGGAATTACCGGTTACGAATTTCATTATTCATTATACGAAACCGGAGATTTTTATCTGAAACACTTAGATCAGTTTAAAAATAATCCAAGCCGAAAATATTCTATGATTAGTTATCTTAATAGTAATTGGCAGGAAAGTGATGGAGGAGAATTGATGATTCATCAGGAAAATAACAACCAGAAAATTGCTCCGACTCAGGGAAAAACAGTTTTCTTTAAAAGCAATGAATTGGTTCATGAGGTTTTGGTTACTCAAAATACCAGAATGAGTATTACAGGTTGGCTTAAAAGTGACTAGTTTCACCGAAAGAAATTTACCGCAAAGCACGCAAAGGTTTTTGTTTTGTTTTGCGCTTAGCAAACGCAAAGTTCGCAAAGCTGGTTCAATACAAAGCTTTGCGAACTTTGTGTTTTTATAAAACTGCTTAATTAAAAAAACTTAGCGCGCTTTGCGGTAAAATCCTCATTTTAATTAAGCCATTTCAAATCTAAAGGAGTGAGTTTGTTAAAAAAAAATATCAGTTATTGGAAATTATATTGATATATCAATTATATTTGTGTCAAATAAAAAAGATATGAAACTTGAAAATCCAACCGGAACTGCTTTGTATTCAATCGAAAAGGCGATAAAAGAATATCGAAAACTCGCACAAAAAAATATTAGCAAAGTTGTAAAAGATATTACGGTAGATCAGGGTTTGGTATTAATTATACTAAACGATAACCAGAATATTGCTCAAAACGAACTGGCAAATCTTGTCTTTAAAGATAATGCATCGATTACCAGAATGATCGAATTAATGGTTAAAAAAGAATATATAACAAGAACGATTCATCCCGAAGATCGTAGAAAATTCAATCTTGAAATCACAGAGAAAGGACTAAAAACACTCGAATTAATACAACCCGTTATTAAAATCAACAGGCAAACGGCGCTCGAAGGATTATCATTAGAAGAAATAGCATTGCTTGACAAAACACTCAATAAAATAATCACTAATTGTTCAAAATAAATAGTATGAAATTAAGCTTAACTCTAATTGCATTGTTGGTATTTACCTTTGGATATTCACAAAAAGAACTGAATACGAAATTAGAACAATACATGGACGCGCAGTTTGCTATTAATGATTTTAGCGGCACTGTACTGGTTTCTAAAAATGATTCGTTACTATTAAAAAAAGCATATGGTTTTGCTAATTACGAATGGAAAGTAAAAAATGTAATAGATTCGAAATTTAGTTTAGCTTCGGTTTCAAAGCAATTTACAGCAGTTGCCATTTTGCAATTAGCCGAAGATAAAAAACTTTCGCTAGATGATAATCTTAGTAAATATTTTGCTGGTTTTACAAAAGGAGACAAGATAACCTTGAAGATGATGTTAACTCATAATTCGGGTTTTGCTATGGATTTTGACGAATTGTATTTGACAAAAACAAATCTTGATAAAGATTCCGTTTATGCATATCTGGCAAAAAAGCCTTTATTGTTTGAACCTGGAACCAGCACAGCTTACAGTAATATTGGTTATTATTTATTAGCACGTATTATCGAGAAAGTTTCCGGTGAATCTTATTCGGCGTATTTGCAGCAAAATTTATTTGATAAAGCAAAAATGTACAATTCCGGAGTTTCGTCGAATGATGCAATAGTTGACAAAATGGCTCAATCGTATTATTTTGATAATAGTAAATCTGATAAAGACAAATTAGTTAAAAACCCATATATCAACTGGAATTTTAATTTTGGACATGACGGAGTTTATTCAACTGTCGAAGATTTAAATTTATGGAATAAAGCACTTTTCGAAAGTCAGACATTATTATCAGAAGAATCGAAGAAAAAGATGTTTACATCGTATAATGAACAAAATTTTGGTTTTGGATTAATTATTAATCCTTTTTACAATCAAAATCATCAGCTTATTGCGCATGACGGAGGTTTTTTGGGGGCAATGACTTCGTTTAATAAATTTCCTGACGATAAAGTTTTTATTACTGTTTTGTCCAATAATCAATCCAAATCATATTATATCGCTTATGGACTTGCCGGAATTTGTTTTGGGAAAGACGTAGAACTTCCGTACAAACATATTCAAACAGAAATAGATACTAAAGTTTACGATCAATATATTGGTGAATATGAAAATATTAAAATCCTGAAAAAGGGTAACAAATTGTATTACACTGATTTTGATATTGAATTACTGCCGGAATCTCAAACGAAATTTTTCCGTTCCGACAATAACAATACTACAATAGAATTTGTCAAAAACAAAAAAGGAAAAATTACGCAGTTAGAAATAAAAAAGGCAGGAATAAAAGAGGTGAAAAATAAAACCAAAGGAGTTTAAGTACTATTTTTGTACTCAAATTTTAATCCTATGTTGTTTCTTATTTTAAGTATTCTTTGTAGCGTAATTGTTGGCGTAATTTTCAAAATGACCCGAAAGTATAATGGTAATCCAACTCAAATTGTCAGCTTCAATTATGTGTTTGCACTGGCACTTTGTTATTTTACTTTTACTCCAGATTTAACTGAAGTTGATAATAATGCACCCTGGAATATTTACATTGCAATTGGTATTTTATTACCTGTAGTTTTCTTGTTTTTAATAGCTTCCATAAAACATATGGGAATCGTAAAAACAGATGCTGCGCAACGATTATCATTATTTATCCCAATTTTGGCGGCTTGGTTTATTTTTAAAGAAGATTTCAATTCTTATAAAGTTATTGGACTTATTGTCGGTTTTCTGGCGCTTTTATTCATCTTAAGAAAACAATCTGATAATGAAGAAAACAAATGGATTTATCCTGCCGTAGTTTTACTGGGTTTTGGAATTATCGATATTCTTTTTAAGCAAATCGCTTTATACACGACATTACCTTATACTTCATCATTATTTGTGGTTTTCTGTATTGCATTAGGATTTGCACTTATAATTAGCGTTTATGAAATTGGAATTAAAAACGTCAAATTAGAACCAAAAAATATTCTTTTTGGAGGTTTAGTCGGAATCTTTAATTTCGGAAATATTCTATTTTACTTAAAAGCACATAAGGCTTTCGCGGAAAATCCTTCAACGGTTTTTGCAGGAATGAACATGGGCGTTATTATCCTTGGAAGTTTAGTTGGCTTGTTCTTTTTTAAAGAAAAATTGTCCAAAATCAACTTTTTAGGTCTCTTTTTGGCCTTGATTTCTATTATTTTGATTGTTATTTCGCAATTTAATTAATTTTTAAAATCGGCTAAAGCCTTAATTTACAATCTCTTTTAGGTTATGCTTTTATTATTTGCAAAATAAACTCGACTAATTCTATAGAATTTATAAATATATTTATAAATTTGCAATAACAATGAAGAACTATAGTCAATATATCATCCCGTTTATGTGCTGCTCAGAGATATGCTGCATGACAAACGATGCGATGAAATGGCGTTAATAGAGAAAGTACTTGTTAGTTATTTTTTTTTTTAGCCTTTCATGCACCATGAAAGGCTTTTTTTAGAATTATTAAAAAATTAAGAATATGAGATCAAATAGAAATACCAATATTATGATGCAATGCTGTCTGATGAAGATTCCATGTTGGCGAATGCAATAATTGAGGATAAACTAAACTCTTTCTTAAAAACGCTTTGAAAGTGTTCTAAAAGGAAAAAATCTAAATCACACGAACCCAAATTAAAAAAATATATATCATGAGTGCAGAAATTATAAAACAGAATCCCTTTCAATCGATGATTGATCGCTTTAATATTGCGGCGAATATTCTTAATCTTGATGAATCAATCAGGCAAAAGTTGCAACGTCCGGAAAAACAAATCGTAGTTAATTTTTCGATTACATTAGATAATGGAACAATCCAGAACTTTGAGGGATATCGCGTTATTCACAATACGGCATTAGGACCTTCAAAAGGAGGAATCCGTTATGATACAGCCGTAAATCTGGATGAAGTCAAAGCGCTTGCAGCATGGATGACCTGGAAATCTGCGGTAACAGGAATTCCGTTTGGAGGAGCAAAAGGCGGAATCATTTGTGATCCAAGAACGCTTTCTAAAACCGAATTAGAAAAAATTACAAGAGCTTATACAAAAGCTTTAGCAGATATTTTTGGACCGGAAAAAGATGTTCCTGCACCGGATATGGGAACCGGACCTGACGAAATGGGCTGGCTTATGGATGAATTTTCGATACTTCACGGTAAGACAATTCATGCTGTAGTAACCGGAAAACATTTGCATTCAGGAGGATCTTTAGGTCGAGTAGAAGCAACCGGAAGAGGTGTAAGTATTATTACATTATTAGCTCTTCAAAAACTAAAGCTAAGACCGGCAAGATCTACAGTTGCGATTCAGGGATTTGGAAATGTTGGTTTACACTCGGCTTTGTTTTTGTTCGAAAAAGGGCTAAAAGTAGTTGCTGTTAGTGATGTTTCTGAAGCTTTTTATAATCCTGAGGGGCTGAATATTCCAGAGTTAATCTTGTATTATAATCTAAATAATAAAAGTATAAAAGGATATCCAAATTCGGTTGCTATAAAACACGAGGATTTATTGCTTTTGGATGTTGATGTATTAATTCCTGCTGCAAAAGAAGACGTGATTACGCAAAAGAACGCCAATGATATTCGCGCAAAAATTATAGTTGAAGGTGCAAACGGTCCCGTTTCATCTGATGCTGATAAAATATTACATGACAATAATGTGTTGGTAATTCCTGATATTCTGGCAAATGCTGGAGGAGTTACGGTTTCTTATTTTGAGTGGCTGCAAAATTCACTTTTAGAATCGTGGAGAATTCATCAAATCAATACACGTCTGGAAGATATTCTTGAAAAAGGTTTCGAAACCGTTTTTAGAATCGCGCTAAAACATAATGTTACGCCACGTATTGCGGCTTATGTTATTGCTTTGAAAAAAGTTGCCGATACTCAAGCTGTAAAAGAAGTGGCATTGGAAGCCCCAAAATACAGACAGAATTAAAATTAAGTTTTTAAAATATAAAGATAATTTTCATTGGTTATTATTCTGATAGAAGAATGATAGTCAATGGAAATGTCTTTTTCTTAGTTTTAAAATGAATCGAATAGGAGTTTTTTATGAATCAAAAAAAGTAATTTTTAAAAATGGAACATATTAATTTTCTTGCCTTTGCAATGCCTGCTTTTTTCCTGTTTTTATTTCTGGAATATAAATTGGCACAACGAAAAGAAAGACCTGAAATTTTCAATTATGAAAGTTCTGTTTCAAATATTAGCATTGGTATTGCTGAGAGATTAATCAATTTATTTATCGCTGCCAGTTTTTATCAATTGTATTATTTTATCTATAACAATTATCGAATTTTTGAGATTCCAAGTAATATTTTTGTTTGGATTGCCTTAATTCTCGCAACAGATTTTGTTTGGTATTGGTACCACAGATTGGGGCACGAAGTCAATTTTTTCTGGGCAGCACATATTGTCCATCATCATAGCGAAGAATTTAATTTTACGGCAGCAGCCAGAATTACGACTTTTCAGGCGATTGTGAGAACGGGTTTTTGGTGTGTTTTGCCTTTTGTTGGTTTTCATCCTTCGATGGTAATCACAATGCTGATTGTGCATGGAGCATATTCTTTTTTTACGCATACACAGCTTATCGGAAGAATAAAATGGTTAGAATATGTTTTTGTGACGCCTTCAGTTCATGGAATTCATCACGCTTCTGATGAGAAATATTTAGACAAAAACTACGGCGATATGTTCACTTTTTGGGATCGTATTTTTGGAACTTTCCAGGCAGAAGAAGAAAAACCAAAATATGGATTAACACATCCGCTAAAGAGTTATAGTTTCTTATGGCAGCATTTTCATTATTACTTTGAGATTTATGAATTATGGAAACGCTCCAAAGGATTTAAGGCGAGATGGAAAGCCGTTTTTGGAAGTCCGGCACATATGGATCAGGATATTCGTCCAATATTAGAAAAACGTTTTTTGCAGGATAAAGCAAATCCAAATCAAAGACTTCGATTCCGAAATTATCTTTATATACAATTAGGATTATCGACATTGGTTTTAACCGTTTTTACCTATTATTTTGACTTGCTAAATGTTCTTGATAAGGTTTTTGTGCTTTCGGTTATTTTGATAACGCTTGTTAATTGTGGCGCTTTATTAGAACAACGAAAATGGATGTATTATCTTGAATACGGACGCATTTTTATGATTACAACTTACTTTTTATATGAAGAAAATATGTTCTCGTTTTTCTTTGTTCCGTTGGCGATTATGATTTTTTTAGAGCAATTATTCTCTCTCGGAAAAAGATATCAAAATGTAATTCTTCAATTAGAAACCTCGGAGTAAAGAGGATAGAATAAAGAGGATAGAATAAAGAGGATAGAATAAAGAAGATAGAATAAAGAAGATAGAATAAAAGTTAAAAAAGTTAGCCACGAATTCACTAATTATTGTTACATCTACGTGTGTAAAAATTCGTGAATTCGTGGCATTTTTTATTAAATGTATACCGTAAAAAACTTAGTCCCTTAGCATCTTAGTATCTTAGAAACTTAGATCGTTTTAATCGCCATGATCTTCTCTTCAAAAGTATCCTTGAAATCTGATTTGCTCTTGATTCTTGTTTTATACGTGTAAATTGTAGCCACAGAAAGTTCCAGAAATTCGGCCATTTGGCTGCTATCCTGGATTCCTAATCGATACAAAGCAAAAATGCGAAGTTCAGTGTTTAAAAGTTCTCCTTTTTTGACAATACATTTGTGATCATTCGGGAATAAATGATTGAAATCTGTGACAAATGTTGGGAATAACTTAAGGAAGATTTCATCAAATTGATGGAAAAGATTTTCTCGTTCTTCTTTTACATTATAACGTTTTAAACTCGCAATAACTTCATCGGTTTTTTTGGTAATGATTTTATGCAGCGTACTTTTCTGGATATGATCTATTTTATTGATGAAAGCGGAAGTTGCTTTGATGAAATACGTGATATATTCTTCTTTAATAGCATTTGCTTCACTCAGACTTATGTTCATTTCCTGAAGTTGCGCATAAGACGAAGCCATTATTTTTCGGGCTTTATTTCTTTCCTTTAATTGTTTGAAAATGATAATCGAGAACAAAACGATAATTATCGTAAGTATCGTTAACAGAATAATGATGCGTTCAAGTTTATCATTTTTTTCTTTTACATTGTTTAGTTGCGCTTTTTCGATAATTGGTAATATCGACGAAATCTCAATTTTACGATGTCTTGCATTATAGAATGTCGCATCATCCATAGCAATATTAATATACTCATTTGCCTTGTCAAGATAGCCCATCTTAAAGAGTTCGTTGGCTAGATTTCTAAGTGCAACGGTTTCTTTAGTTGCATTTTTAACATCGGCTATTGCGGCGAGCGCCAGATATTGTATGGCTTTTTTGGTGTATCCGCGTTCCGAATAGATATAACCTAAACTCGAAGTCGCAATTCCGTAATAATCCGGTGGTAAATCATAATTGTTAATCCAATAACTAAAGGCAAATTCGGCGCCACGCCAATCTTGTTGTTTGAGGCGTTTCAAACTTTCGGCAGCCCAATATTCGTTTGTATTTGTACCAATTAATTCCAGTGCTTTTTTCAGAAAGTGATTTCCTTGTTGTACATAATGAATGTTAAAACGCTGATCTTTATTATAATCGGCAAGATCATAATAGGCGCGGGCTTTGATGGAATAATATTCGAATTTGTGTTTCTGATCGAGTTTCTTGTCGTCGATAACATTCAAAGTATCGATGGCTTCTTTAAACAATCCGGATGAGAGCAAAACGAAACCTTCTTTAATTCGGCTTTTAGCCAAATATTTAGGATCTTTTAAAACGATTGCTTTGATTTTGGCTTCTTCCAGATAGTAATAGGCAGAGTCATATTTAAAGGATTTATACTCTTCAAATAATGCCATATAGGTATTGTACAACTGTTCGTTGTTTTGACTTACCGTAAATTTTGAAACATTTCTTTTTAATGCTTCAATTTTATGATACTTCTGTTTTAAGTACACATCTTTTTTGAGTAGTACTTTATCTAATTCTTCTAGAACAGGATTTGTCTCTTTCGCAGTTAGAGAAAAACCCGCAATGAAAAAATATAGAATTAATATTCTTTGCATGGTTTGGTTTGGTTTAAGATAGTTGGTGGTTCTTTTTTGAGTTAATTCGTTTATAAGTCAAATTTAGTCTAAGAGTTGATGATTAGCAACTTTTAAAACAGGTAACTTCTTTTTAAAATGCTTCTAAAAAGGGAGTTAGGTTCGTGAAAATGGTTTTGAAATGTTAAAAGTGGTTTAATAACTTGCAATTATACAATAAAAAGCTAATAAATATATGTATAGTGAAAAAAATATCTCATTTAATTTTCATATTGTCATTTTTACCATTAATTATTTGCTTTTTTTATCTAAACAGCACCTTGATTTTTGCGAATATTGAAATTTATTAAAATACTGATTATCAATTATTTGAATTTATTTTTACTTGAAATACATCTTGATTTTTCGCAGATTCTTTTTTTTAGATTTATTTAACATCTAGTTTCGTACTGTCCTTTTAAAGGGATAAAAACTAACAAAAACCACAATTTTATGAGATGTAAAAGTATTTATTGGTTAGCTGTTATTATGTGTCTATTTGCCATTGGCTGCGACAATACAGATGACGGAAGCTACGTTGCTCCAATTACCATTTATGAGAAAGTAAATGGAAACTGGGGATTAACAAATTTGAAAATGGTCGATGAATTTGCGAAAGCAAATAAGATTGAGCCAAGCGAACAAACCTTGAACACCTGGTTTAACTACGAAGATTTTAAAATTAAATTTAGTGTAGACGAAAAAAACAATCCAACGAGTTATGAGGTTACAGGAGATGTTCCACCATTATTTGCTCCAAAAGGATACTGGCAATTAAGTACAGCTTTTCAACCAACAACTGGAGGCGGACCTACAAAAATCTATTTGTATAGCGACGCTCAAAAAACTCAAAAAACAGATGAACTTGTATTGACTTCTACACCGGGTAAAAGTGGTGAAATGGAGTTTCAATTGGTGCACTCTTCAGGAGGATCGCCGTTCGTGTCTTATGTATTCAAATTTAATGCTATTAATTAAAAAGTAATATGAAAAAATTTCTATATACAATCTTACTTGCCCTTTTGATGGCCCCAAATTTTATGAAGGCGCAAGAAGCTGCGGGATCTGTAGGTCCAATATCATCATTTCCGGTGGTATACAAATATGATGAAAAAGTTACCTGGTATTTTGATCTTTCAGGAACCACATTTGCAGAAACCGAAGATCTTTATATCTGGATTTGGTCACCATCTGAACCAGATGCAGGACATTGGGAAAACTCTTCAGACTTTGCAAAATTACATTATGAAGGTGATAAAATTTGGAGTTTTACTTTGACTCCAACTGAATATTTTTCTAAAACCCCAGATGAAATTGCAGCAAGCGCAGGATTTTGGTTTCGTTTAAAAAATAAAAACGGATCTAAACAAAGCGAAGTGGCAAATGTGCCATACACTGATTTTTCATCATTTTACACGGCGAATGAGCTGATCAGAGCTTATCCGACAAAACCAACTATTGATAAAGGTGTAAGTATCTTGTTCAACGCCAACTTGGTTCCTGGATTTGCAGGCGCTACAAGCGTACACATGCATAGCGGATTGAACGACTGGGATATTAAACAAGAATACCAATCATGGTTACCGGATATTGTAGCCAAAACAAAATTGAAAGATTTAGGAAACGGTTTTTATAAAATGGATTTAGTTCCAAAGGATTATTACAATGCTCCGGATGGTTACGAGATGAAAAATTTAGTTTTCCTGATGGTAAAAGACGATTGGGCAGCAACAACTCCAGATCAGGTTTTATATGCAGGAGCTTATGTACCGCCACCAGCACCGGTTTTTGGATTTTTCCCTTTACAAATCAGTCAAAAAGATTTTCTTGGAATGTCAAGAAAAAACAATGAGTCCGGCGTGAACAAATTAATCTATACGATTACTGCGGGAAGTAAAGTAATTACTGGAGAATTTTCTGGAGGAACGGCTGAGATAAAAGGATTTGTCAATTTGGTTTCAGAACTAAATGGTATTCCAAATTTAACTGAAATTCATGTTTTGGTAAAAGACAACAAAGACAAAACGATTTCGGATACAATGATGCCTCTTAAAACTTTAGACAAATAATTCACTATCAAATTAAAACATCAATTATAATGAATAGTAAAAATAAAAAAATAGTCCTACAGCAAATGTGGACTACTAAATCGCTGGTATTCATGATTTTCATGCTTTTTCTTTCGGCAGGAATATTTGCTCAGGGAAAAAAACATGTGTCAGGAACCGTTTATGACAATACAGGCAATGTATTGCCTGGAGCTTCAGTTCTGGAAACTGGAACCAGAAATGCCACTACAACAGATTTTGACGGAAAATTTGTGTTGGATGTAGCCGTAGGAGGTTCTATTGAAGTTTCTTTTATTGGATCAACAACTCAAAAAGTTCAAATTACTGAAGCTACAAAACCAAATATAGACGTTCGTTTACAAAATGACGGATATCAGCTTGCAGAAGTTCAGGTAGTTTCTGTGGGATATGGAACGCAAAAGAAAGCAGATTTAACGGGTGCTATTTCTTCGCTTAAAGCGGATGATTTAGTAAAAGGAACAATCTCTTCGACAGAACAGGTTTTGCAAGGAAAAGTTGCGGGTTTAAATATAATTCGTCCTTCGGGAGATCCGGCTGCGGGTTCTACAATCCGTTTGCGTGGAGGAACTTCGTTAACAGCAAGCAACAGTCCGTTAATCGTTGTTGACGGTATTGCAGGAGTTGATATTAACGTGGTTCAACCATCTGATATTAAATCTATTGATGTGTTAAAAGATGCTTCGGCGACAGCCATTTACGGATCAAGAGGAGCAAATGGAGTTATTATCATTACTACAAAATCAGGGACAAAAGGTGTTTCTGTAGTTTATAGCGGTTTATCAAGCATAGGTTATGTAGCTGACAATTTAGATCTTTTATCAGCAAATCAATGGAGAGGATATGTTCGCAGCAGCGGAAACAAAGATGCAATTGATTATGGCGGAAATACAAACTGGCAAAAAGCAATTGAGCAAACAGCAATTTCGCAATCACATACTTTGAGTATTAATTCCGGTAAAGCTGATAGCGGTTTCAGAACTTCACTTTCGTACTTAAATAACGAAGGAGTTATCAAAAAGACAGGATTAGAAAGATTAAGTGGAAACGTAAGTGCTTATCAATATCTTGGAGACAATAAAGATGTGAAATTTGATATGGGTTTATTTGCCAATGTTGACAAATGGCATCCATTAGATTACAGAATTTTTGAACGTACTTATAATCTAAATCCAACAATTCCGGTATATGATTCTAATGGAAAATTTACATCTGTAGCAGGAACTATTTATGAGAATCCGGTTGAGATTTTAACTAACAGAACTGTTGACAATGAAAGACATAGATTATTAGGATATTTTAAAACTGAGGTTAAATTTCTTCGTGATTTTACTGCTGTAGGGAATATTTCATACGAACATAATGCGGTAAAAGGAAGTACTTACAAACCAAGTTACGCAGTTATGGAAGGTATAACTGAAAATGGTTATGCTCAAAAAACATATGCAGAATACGCAAATGCACAAGGGGAACTTTATGTAAATTATAATAAAGTAATTGACAAACACACAATTGGAGCTCTTGCGGGATATTCGTATTTAGAGAATATTTATGAAGGTTTTGGAGCGCAACGTAGTGGTTTTGTTACTGATGCTTTTAGTTATAATAACTTAGGTGCAGGATATAATTATCGTTTAGGAGATGTTTATTCTTATAAAGGAAAATCAGATTTAGTTTCGTTTTATGCTCGTGCAAATTATTCTTATGACAGCAAATATTTATTGACTGCAACAGTGAGACGTGATGGTTCAAGCCGTTTTGGAGCAAACAATAAATGGGGAACATTCCCATCTGCATCTGCGGCATGGAAAGTTTCAAGCGAAGAATTTATGAGCGGAACAAAAGGCTGGTTAGACAACTTAAAATTAAGAGTTGGTTACGGAGTTACTGGTAATCAGGACGGAATTGGTGAGTACAAATCTCTTTCTATTTTAGGAGTTGGAAACGATAGTTATTATGATCCAAAAACAGGAACCTGGAGTTTGGCTTATTCGCCAAAACAAAACCCAAATCCTGATTTGAAATGGGAATCAACAAGACAATTAAATATTGGTGTAGACTTTAGTTTATTTAATAGAATTACAGGTTCATTTGAATATTATTCTAAAAACACAGACGATTTATTATATACTTACGAAGTGCCACAACCTCCTTATTTAGTAGGAACAATGTTGGCAAACGTTGGAGAAATGTCGAATAAAGGAGTTGAACTTACTTTGAATGCAGACATTATAAAAGGAGATAAATTTACTTGGAATGCTAATTTGACTTTAGGACACAACGTTCAAAAAATCGAAAAACTTTCAAATCCAACTTATAAAACAGATGTTATCTACAGCGGATCTCTACACGGATTAGCAGGTATGTCAGGACAATATTCTCAAATTATTGCCGAAGGATATCCTGTTGGAACATTCTGGGGATACAAAAACGCGGGACTTGATGCAAGTGGTAAAATTCAATACTATAATGCAGCAGGAGCTGTAGTTCCTGAAAGTGCTTTAGTAGATGCTGACAAAACAGATTTAGGAAATATTCAGCCTGATTTGACTATGGGTATTGGAATGAATTTTACTTACGGAAATTTTGATCTTGGAATTTCAGGATACGGAATGTTTGGTCAAAAAGCATTAAACGCTACAAACATGATGTTGAACGATCCTAACAGATTACCAAGTTTTAATGTGCCGGATGATTTCCTGAACAGCGGAATTACATCTGCTCCAAAGTATTCAGATTACTGGATCGAAGATGCGTCTTTCTTTAGACTTCAAACACTTTCAGTAGGTTACACAATGCCATTGAGATTAAAATCTTCAAAATTGAGAGTTTACCTTATGGGAGAAAATCTATTTGTAATTACAAGTTATAAAGGCGTAGATCCAGAGATTGGTTTAAATGCACAAGATGGTATTAATCAAACTGGTGTAATGGATTTAACCGGATTAGCAGCGCCTGGAATTGACAGATACAATAATTATCCTAGACCAACGACAATTTCTGTTGGATTAAATTTCACGTTTAATAATTAAGCGAATTAACTCAAAAATATAAAAAATGAAAATCAAAATAACAGCAGCACTATTAATTAGCATGCTTTTTACGATATCATGTACCAATTTAAACGAGGATTTATATGATAAGGTAGAAGATGGAAATTTTGGAAATACTCCAAAAGAGGTCGATGCATTAGTTGGTGGAGCATATTCTTCATTAAGAGGATTTGCCGATGGAATTTCTAATAACTATCCAACTTCTGAGTATGTATTCTTTCTTGAAGAAACTGTTTCTGACGAAGCTACAATTCCAACAAGAGGTACAAACTGGTACGATGGCGGACAATATCAGGATGCTCAAAAACATACCTGGAAACCGGACAATCGTTTGATTCTTTCGGCTTGGCGTTACAACTACACCGGAATCGCAAAAATCAATTCGATTATTTATCAGGTTAATAAATCATCATTGACAGATGCAGCAAAAGCTCCAATTTTTGCCGAATTGAAAGCATTAAGAGCATATTACTACTATAATCTTTTGGATTTATTTGGTAATGTGCCAATTGTAACCAATTTTGAAGACACATCTTTACCATCAAATTCTACAAGAAAACAAGTGTATGATTTTGTTGAAAAAGAATTAACAGACGCAATTCCGCATTTGACTGGAAACGTGGTTTATTCTAAAATGACAAAAAATGTGGCTTATTCTATATTGGCGAGATTGTATTTAAATTCAGAAGCTTTTATTGGAACAGCACGTTGGCAAGATTGTATTAATATGTGTCAGAAGATTACAGGTTATACTTTGACACCGGATTTCTTCGCCAATTTTGCTACAGAAAATCAAAAATCACCAGAGATTATTTTTGCTATTCCTTACGATTCAAAAGCAGGAACATTAGGTAATTATATGAACTCAATGTCTTGTCACTACTTACACAAATTGACAATCTCAGCATCTGGAAATGATTATCCGTGGAGCGCAAACGGAATGTGTGCACAACCTGGAGTTTATTCAGCATTTGCAGATACAGACAAAAGAAAGAAATGTATGGTTGCCGGAGATCAGATTAGTGTAGCAACTGGACAAGTTATTATAATGGATAACGGAGAACCATTGACTTACACAGAAGAAGTTACAAGTGTAGCTGATGCTAAAGAAAATCAAGGAGTTCGTTTAGGAAAATACGAAATGAAAGCCGGAGAACAATGGGAACGCGATCATGATTTTGTTTTAATTCGTTATGCCGAAATCTTAATGATGCAAGCCGAATGTTACGTTCGTTTAGGAGCTCCGGATTTAGCAAAACCATTTTTGCAACAAGTAACAGCACGTGCCGGAGAAGAAATGCCAGCAGTAATTGATCTTCATTTTATCGATCAGGAATTGCTAAAAGAATTCACATTTGAAGGAAGAAGAAGAACAGATAATATCCGTTTTGGAACATTCTTCGATTCATGGTGGGAAAAAGGTCCAACTGAAAAGTACAGAGCAATATTCCCAATTCCAAGTACAGTTATGACAACAAATAAAAATCTGGTACAGAATCCTGGTTATCCTGTAAATTAGGTTCTAGAGTGTCAGTCTTCCATGTTGGTTAGTCGTGGAAGGCTGACATATTTATAATGCGTAGAAACTTATTTAAATTAAAAATTGGGAATTAAAAATTAAAATAAGTTTCTATGTTTTTAAATAATTATGACCAGAATATATATGAAGCAATTCCATACTTCTATAAAAAATCAAAAATAAAATCAATATGAAAAGATACATCACATTATTGTTTTTTGGAGTCCTGAATATTTTGGTTGTCGCCGGTTGCAGCAGTGATGATAAAGGTTCAGAAAAACCTACAGAACCAGAAACATTTGCGCCAGTTGCAATCGAAAAAACAAATAGCACCAAGATTTACGTTCATTATATGCCTTGGTTTGAAACCAATGAAAGTAGTGCCGATAAAAAATGGGGATATCACTGGACAATGGCAAACAAGAATCCAAACAATGTAGGAGCAAACGGTCGTAGAGAAATAGCGTCCTATTATTATCCACTAATTGGTCCATACCATTCTGGCGATAAAAATGTGATTGAAAATCATTTATTATTGATGAAATATTCTGGAATTGATGGACTTTTAATCGATTGGTACGGAACTTACGATGTCAATGATTACCGAATGGTAAAAGAAAATACAGAGCAATTAATTGCAATGTTAGACAAAGTAGGACTTCAATATGCGATTGTTTATGAAGACAGAACAACAAAAAATGTGGTAGATGCCCAGAAAGCAATTTCTGTAACCGCAGCTGCAAAAACAGATTTGGCATACCTGCAAAACAATTATTTTGACGATGCAAGTTATATCAAAATAAACGGAAAACCATTGTTGCTAAATTTTGGTCCAATAGTATTGCAAACGCCTGCCGAGTGGACAAACGTTTTTAATACCTTAACCACAAAACCTACTTTTTTAACCCTTTGGGATCAATCAGTAGAAGCAGGAGATAATGCTTCGGGCGAATATGCCTGGGTATTTAAAAACAGCACTTATCTGACCAATTTTTATACCAATACAAAACCAAAACTTTCTGTTGCAATGGGAAGTGCTTATCCCGGTTTTAAAGATTTTTATGCCGAAGGTGGTGGTGGAGCAGCAATTGGCTGGACAATAGAACCAAACAATGGAGCCACACTTGATGAAACACTTTCTTTGGCTAAAAATGCAAATTTAAACTATCTGCAATTGATCACCTGGAATGACTTTGGCGAAGGAACAATGTTCGAACCTACAGCAGAATTTGGTTACAGTTACATCGAAAAAGTAAAAGCATTTGCCGGTGTAAAAAATACCGAAACGGTTTTCCCAGATATCAGTAAACTTTATAATCTGAGAGTAGAAAAAAAGGGTGACGCCGATGCCCAGAAAAAATTAGATCAGGCTTTTAATTACTTTGTTTCAATGCAGCCCGCAAAAGCAAAACAGTTAATAAATGAAATTAAATAAGAGTTGTAATTAATACAATTAAATAATGAAAAACATAAAATATAGATACTGTCTCATTGCTTTAGCGTCAATATTAATTTACGCCTGCAGTGCTGGTACTAAAAAAACATACAGAATAAGTTCTCCGGGAAAAAACGTCGAATTAGTTTTTGAATTAACCGCTTCAGGTCAGCCCGAATATAGTTTTACGTCAGGCGGAAAATCAGTTATAGAACCCTCTTTAATGGGATTTGAATTTCAGGGAATCCAAAAAATGACAGAAGGTTTTGAAGTGGTTTCCACCGAAGAAAAAGCTGCTGATGAAACCTGGGAACAACCTTGGGGAGAATTCAGAAAAGTGAGAGATCACCACAATGAACTAATTGTTCACCTGAAAGAAGCAAAAGGCGAAGAACGTTTAGTAGATATCATTTTCAGAGTGTTTGATGATGGAGTTGGTTTTAGATACTTTTTCCCGAAACAACCACATTTGGGTAAAGTAAAAATCGCTAATGAAATCACACAATTTACATTCAAATCAGATAATGATGTTTGGTGGATTCCGGTGCACCGCGAAAACAGCTATTACGAAAGTACGTATCGCAAAACACCAATTAGTAAAACAGATACAATAAACACACCGGCAACTTTTGAAACAAAAGAGAAGTTGTACGTTGCAATTCACGAAGCAAATTTGACTGATTTTGCTTCAATGACACTTTTAAAAACAAGTGACAAACAATACAAAAGCGAATTGGTGCCTTGGGCAGACGGAGTAAAAGTATATGCCGAAACACCTTTTAATACACCTTGGAGAACTATTGTTGTAGGTAAAACGGCTGGAGAAGTTGCAACTTCGACTATAATGCTAAATCTGAATGATCCTTCGAAAATTGAAGATCTTTCCTGGATTACACCTTCAAAATATATTGGAATCTGGTGGGGAATGCACTTAGAGAAATATACTTGGGGACAAGGACCAAAACATGGGGCGACAACTAAGAATACAAAAGAATACATTGATTTTGCTGCGAAAAACAATTTTGACGGCGTTCTGGTAGAAGGCTGGAACGAGGGCTGGGACGGCGACTGGACTGCCGATGGATCTGCATTTAGTTTTACTAAAGCATATCCCGATTTTAATTTGGAAGAAATTACAAAATATGCTGCGATTAAAAATGTTCGCTTAATAGGACATCATGAAACGGCGGGAGCTACAAAACATTATGAAAGCCAATTGGAAGATGCTTTTAAACTGTATCAGAAAATGGGTGTGAATACCGTAAAAACAGGTTATGTAAATAAATATTTGGATAAAAAAGAATGGCATGATAGCCAATACGGAGCACGTCATTACAGAAAAGTAATGGAAACTGCAGCCAAATATCATATCATGATCGATAATCACGAACCTATAAAAGGAACAGGATTACAACGTACATATCCAAACTTTATGTCTCAGGAAGGCGGACGCGGACAGGAATACAACGCTTGGTCTGTTGATGGCGGAAATACACCGGAACATCTAACGACTTTGCCGTTTACAAGAATGCTTTCTGGACCATTTGATTACACGCCTGGGAATTTCAATTTTGATTATAAAACACCATCTGGAGCGCGAGTTCAAACGACTTTGGCAAACCAATTGGCATTATATGTAATCATTTATAGCCCGTTGCAAATGGCTTCTGATTTACCGGAAAACTACGAAGGAAAACCTGAATTTGAATTTGTAAAAGAAGTTCCGTGCAATTGGTCAGATACCAAAGTTTTGGATTCTAAAATTGGAGAATACACTACAATTGTGCGTAAAGACTGGGATGGAAAAAACTGGTATTTGGGATCTATCACAAATAGAGACGCAAGAGATCTTAAAGTTGCCTTGCCATTTCTAGATGCAGGAAAAGATTACGAAGCCGAAATTTATGCCGATGGAGCAGGAGCAAACTATAAAACAAATCCTTATCCAGTTACGATTTCAAAACAGAAAGTAAATAGTAAAACAATACTGAATATTAAATTGGCAGCTGGTGGAGGAACAGCAATAAAATTCTCTCCAATCGAGAAATAAGTTAGTAAATTTTATTTTGAGTTAAGTTTGGTTTGAGCAATGAACCCGATATCTTGAGAAAGGTATCGGGTTTGTTATTTTGTATTAAACCATATAAGTTCATGGAAGAGATTATAAGTTTTGTCTTGTCATCCCGAGGAACGAGGGATCCCCACAAGAAGCTAACACAAAGTATTGCATAAATTGTCGAGTTACTAACGAAGATTTCTCGTTCCTCGAAATGACAATATTGTGGTCACTTTGTAATGAATGATAATGTTTGTCTGCGCAAGCTTGTCATTTCGAGCGAAGGGAGAAATCACACACGAAACTCCGTAAACAAAATCGCCAATCTATGTCGAGCTTCTAGTGTGATTTCTCGTTCCTCGAAATGACAATATTGTAGACAATTGTTTATTTAATTCACAAAATTAATTCACCGACATTAATTCACAATTTACAATTAACAATTCACAATTAATTCTCAGTGTTTATAAAGTTTAACATGATTACCAAATGAGTACGTTGCTGCAATAGTAGGTCCATTATAACCCCATTTAAAGAATCCGTTAAGTCTTTCTTTTTGGGCATCAACTCTAATGTTTAAACCTGTGTATCCTGCTGTTAAACTGAAGTTTTTGTAAACATTATATAAAACAGATAAGTTGTAACTCAAAATACGGCCGTCAATATCATTTATTTTTAAAGCAAAATAATTGAAATTAGCATATAATCCCCATTTTTTTCCCAGTACAAACTCTCCCCAAACTCCAATATCCGGTAGTGGTGCGGTTACACTAAAATTATCACGATATTCGGCCTGTTGTGTTTGGGCTTCCAGCCTTAAACCTACATCAATTAACATGACGTGTGCACCTATTAATGCGCCTATTTCATACTTTGGCTTAGACACAAATGCATAACCGTAATAAATTCGTATAATCTGATTGTCCATAAAAGCAGAAACGCTTGCATCCACTGGATAAGTATGATCGCCAAATTCAATATCTTTTTGAAGGACTTTTGTCGAAGATCTGTTCAAATAAAAATATTCAGAACCAAGTCTGGATCTTCTTGAAATTCTCCATTCAAATGTTGCTGTAAAAGATTGACTATTTTTATTAAAGCCTAAATCTTTTTCAAAATCAATTAGATTTCCAAAATTTCCATTGTTGCTTCCTACTTCAACTTCGGTATTGTTAATCGGAAAAAATGCTCCGGCTGTAACTTTAAAACGTCTTGCGTGCCAAGGAAGATCTTCGGCATCGTAGTTCTGGAATTTATCAGAATTATCGTTTTGTATCGTTTGTAAAGCGTTTTCGGTGGGGATTTCAGCTGTGTTTTGTGCCTTAACAGAAAACCAAAAAGCAAAAACTATCAAAAAATAAAGTAATTTTTTCATTGGATTATTTTTAGATTTAGTTAATAAGATTTTTAACACTTAAAGTTAGCGAAAAAAATCATTCATTTCATTTTTTTGGATTTATTATTTCTATAATTAATCTGATAGTCAGTATGATATGTGTTTTTAGTTAAAATTAGTTGACATGTCACTCTTTTTTGTAATTTTGTCAAATGGAAAAATCAACAACAGATTTTGATGCTTTTAAAGACGAAATATCAGATAGTTTCTTCTTTCAGATTCATCGAATGAAACGAACTATTTTTCGTCGTACAAATGCACTTATGAATGAGGCGGGAATTACTTTGCAACTCGAACAACTTCCGTTAATTATGATTTTGCAGCGAAAGAATCTTTCGCAAAGAGAACTTTCGGACATGACAATGCGTGATAAATCATCAATTTTAAGAAGTATCAATGCTTTAGAAAAAAAGAATTTGGTTGAGGTTCAAAAAGACGAAGACGACAAACGAAAGAACATCGTAAGTCTTACCGAAGAAGGAATTAAATTGGCAAAAAACATTCGGACTTTAATGAAAAAATCCGAAGATGAGGTTCTCTCTGTTTTTTCTGCCGAAGAAAGAATAGAAGCCCTGGAAACTATTAAAGGTTATGCAGATAAATTAGATACACCTTAAAAATAGCCCACGGATTTTACGGATAAAACGGATTTTTACTGTTTTATTATCAAAGAAAATTTAGCTACGAATTGGACGAATTTTTAAAATTGGTAAATAAGTAAGTTTCAATTTTTAAAGGAAAAAAAATCCGCGAAAATCCGTTAAATCCGCGACATCAGTGGGCAAAAACAAAACAAACATTATAAAATAAAAAATGAATAAAAACGAATTATTAGAAGGACCTATACTTTCTTCATTATTAAAACTGGCAGTTCCTATTATGATTGCCAATTTATTACAAGCCGCTTATCAATTAGTAGACGCTTTCTGGGTTGGGCGTTTGGGCGGAGATGCCGTTGCAGCAGTTTCTGTAAGTACGCCCGTAATCTTTTTGACAATTGCTTTGGGAACAGGTTTAGCCATTGCAGGATCAATTTTGATTGCACAATATTTTGGCGCCGGACAACAGGAAATGGTCAATCATGTCGCAGCTCAAACCTTATTAATGGTAGTTACAGTTTCGATAGGATTATCAATTATTGGCTATTTTTTGAGTCCCTATTTTCTAACGCTTTTAAAAGTCACGCCAGAAGTTTATAAAGACGCGTTGGGTTTTATGCAAATCGCCTTTATCGGACTGGTTTTTAGTTTCAGTTTTATGATATTTCAATCCGTAATGCGAGGTGTTGGGCGCGTTACTTTGCCGGTTTATATCGTCTTAGGAACCGTTATTCTAAATTTTGCTCTAGATCCGTTGTTTATTTTCGGGTGGAATTTTATTCCTGCAATGGGCGTAAAAGGAGCAGCTTTGGCAACATTATCAACTCAAAGTCTGGCGATTATTATTGGTTTTGCTATTTTATTCAGAGGAAAACACGGTATTCATCTACAACTAAAAGATTTTAAACCCGATTATAAACATATCAAAAAAGCGTTTAAAATTGGTTTTCCATCTTCGATTGAACAATCCATGCGTGCGATTGGCTTAACGGCAATCACTTTTTTAATTGTGCATTTTGGAACCACAACAGTGGCTTCATACGGAGCGGGATCAAATTTAATTCAGCTTATTATGATTCCGGCATTGGGACTTTCGATGGCAATCGCAACTTTAGTTGGACAAAATATTGGTGCGGGAAATATGCTTCGCGCCGGAAAAATTGCCAAGTTGGGCGCTTATTTAGGTTTCGGATTATTAACCGGAATTGGTGTGATTGCCTATGCTTTTGCTCCACATTTTATTGCTTTTTTCGTGCCAAACGAACCAGCAGTTATTGAAGGTGGAACGACTTTTTTAAGAATTACATGCCTTTCATGGGGATTTCTGGGACTTCAAATGTGTTTGCTTGGTGTTTTTAGAGCGGTTGGTAATACAACACTTCCAATGATTTTGACATTAGTTTCGCAATGGGTTTTGCAATTTCCGCTAGCTTATATTTTATCTCATAATACTTCACTTGGGAAAATTGGAATTTGGTGGGCTTTTCCTATTTCAACAGTTGTAACAGCTTTAATTACAGTTTCAATTTATGCTAAAGGCGATTGGAAAAAAGAAAGACTTACCGGAAAAACTAATAAATTGATTGATAAGGTAGAGAAGGAGATTACGAAAGAAGGATTTGAGGTTAAGTGAAAAAAGGTTCTGAGGTTCTGAGATGCTGAGGTTCTAAGTTTTTTTTTACCGTAGAGGCGCACAGCAGTGCGTCTCATCTATGTAAACGTAAACTTCTTTGTGTTTCTGTGAATTTTTTTGTCTGTCATTAATTATGATATTTTTGAAAACGTTCGAAGGTTTTCTGTAGAGGCGCACAGTTGTGCGTCTTTTTTTTGTCGTTTTTTAATGATATTGTGTCTGTAACTTTATAAGTGATATTTAAATTTGATTCTCTATATTTGAAAGTATAATCTGAAAAAAAATATGGACAAAAAAATAAAACAATTCTTTATAAAGTCTTTTGGAGTATTATTGCTGATACATTTGGCGTATTTTTTATACGGTTATTTTAAGTTTGCAGGTATTGGAGATATCAATATTTACTTTGAGTTTTATAGGTTTAAGTTTTATGATGATGTCTCTATTTCGCACTTTTTTATAAGTGGTTTATTCTTGCTTTTCTTTCTGATTTTTTTAATTAAAAATCATTCACAACCGCGTTATCCTTTTGCTAAACTAATTCAAATTGGCTTTTTATTGCTGTTGGTTTCCTTTTTAAGTTTTTCATTTTTTGTAAGTTATAGTTTTGGACTGAATGCAAAATTGAAAACTGAATTGTCCGAAACCAATTTTAATAAAGACAAAGATTTACTGAATGTATTGAATCCGTTTTTGTATAATTATACATCGTATAGTTCTGAGAAATTATTTAATCCGGTTAATATTTTATATCCAAAACCTTATCCGGTTATTGAAGTTGTTGACAGCACTTTAATCTCGGATCAATATTATAATACGGAAAGTACTTATTATAGTATCGACACGCTGAAAGTACTTACAGCAGATTTTGATAAAGTTTCGGCTGCAACGAATACAATTTTGGATAAAATTGGTTTTGATAAAGACGAAATTTCGAAAAGAATTATATCGAAAAAAAGCATCAAAGTCAGCACTGAAATTATCTACAAAGGCAGAGAAGTAAACCCAAAGTATGATGAAGATATTTGTATTTTTATTGAAAATAAATCACTCTATAAACCTGTAAACGGGATCCCGATTGAGCAGCAGCAATTTGATGCCGCAGTCAAAAGATATAAGCTAATCTATAAATACAAGAAAGATTCACTACAATCTAATTTCCAAAAGTTAGATACTTTATTTAAAAAATATAAGGTCGAAAGTCAGATCGTTTCCAATAATCTTGTCAAAGATGTTGAGTATTATAAAAATCATAACGATGAACCATTAAATGCAATCAGAAACAATTTTGATCGAAAAACATTAGCGGAAAAATTCGACACTTTAGAAAGATTATTTTATGAACCAAATTACCTTCATTCGTCGATTATTGCGATTTTTTTCGGTGTTATTATAGCCGTTTGGTTGATTCTTTTTTTGATTTATATTTTGTTCAATCTAAAAAGAAAAGTCTTAGAATCTTAGTATCTCGGAACCTAAGAACCTTAAAAAAAAACTAAACTCTATTATAATCCGCTTTCCAGTGTACGATTGCTTTTTTTATAGAATCTCCGGAAAGGTTATTTTTTATGGCATCTTCAAGAAGTGGTAAAAACTCATCGTCTGGAGCAAATCTCAAAGCAAATATTTGATCGTCAGTTAATTTATATTCAATTTCTTCAAATCGTTTTCCGGTTAAAGTAAAATAACGATAACGGATTTCTAACCTTACGATTCGGTTTTGTAGAATAAGAGCATAATGTTGGCGCAACATAAACGCTAAGCAGAATAAAAATACAAAGCCAACGCTAATAAACGACCAAATAAGAGTGTCGTTTGTCGTGATTGCAAAATAAATACTGGCGATTAAAAACAACGTCAACACTGGATAATAAACAAAATGATGTGGGGGATAAAACCGTATGTGATTGTAGTAGGTTTGAATTTTCATAAATATTTTGTTTTTGGTTTGTACTTAAAAAAACAAAGCTACCCTAAAATAGAATAGCTTTTCCCAAAAATAAACTAACATAACCAATGTTTCCTCTATAATTAAACTTTTTACAGTTTTCTTAGTAATATCTATAATTCGAAAAGCCTCATTTTCTTCTGCTGTAATCCATTCTATGGCTTTATTTCGTTATTGTAAAATTATTATAGAAAGGAACGTTTGTTGTTATATTTTAAATGAGAAATGTTACATGATTTCAATATTGACTTTTTAAAATGAATTTAAAAAGTCTCAATAATTTTCCACTCATCTAGTTTAGATTGGAAAGATTGACTAGCATTTGCCGGACTTGTCGAAGGAAGCGTAATAAGTTGATATGATTTTTCTAAATGAACGTACTTCTTAAAAAATGCCGCCGCTTTTTGTCCATTAAACAAAATAGTTTTTATGTTAGGATGTTGTTTTAAAAACGTCTCGAAATCATTTGCAATTTCGTTTTTGATTGCGCTGTCAAGACTTCCAACACGATCACAATATTGAAGAACATCCCAAAGCGCAATTTTGTTTTTCTGCAAAAGCGCCTTTCTGGTTTCATAATCCGTCGAGAAATCCTCTTTTAGAATCGTAAACATAAACTTCCAGAAATTATTTTGATTGTGTCCATAATACTGATTGATTTCTAATGATTTTGTTCCGGGCATTGTGCCTAGAATCAAAATGTTAGCGTCATTATTACTTATAGGTTGAAAGGAGAAACTTTTCATGTTTTGAATTAAGAAATATTTTGTTTGAGTTAAAATAATCATTTATAAGTAATTATAAAACAAAAGCAGAAAATTATATAACATTATTCGCACAGGTAAAGACGAACTTTGAAATATGATTTTACTACACAAGAATACTATTTCTTGAGCGCAAATCCATCACAAGACATTATAGAATTTTAAATCGGAACAAAATGAAAACAGTTACTATAAATACAGAGAAAATTCAAAATATATTTGAAGCATTAAATAAAAACTTTGACGGAAAAGTGACTTATGATTTAGATGAATATACACTTGAAGTGGATAATAGTTTTGCAAAAGGATCGATTATTGGCGCGTCTTTCAACGATAATATTTCATATGTGCAATTTGATATGACCTTTTCGACAAATGTTCGCATGGATATTTTAAACGTTAAATCATCGCCGGTTTATTTTGCATATTGTTCAAAAGGAAGCCTTTCGCACAGCTTTGGTTTTACAGGTGAAGAAAGAAAATTTAAGACTTTTCAAACCGCAATTGTTACTTCAAAAGAAAGTCAGGATAATGTTTTATTTTTCGAAAAAGACAAGAAAACAAAATTTACTTTAATCATTGTGGGAACTGAAAATGAAGAACAAAACGAAATGTATTCTTTGAATCAAAAGGTAAAAGAAACTTTCTTTGAAAATAATGCAGTTCAGGATTTCTTTTATATAGGTTCTTATAACTTGAAAATTTCAGAAAAAATAGAACAATTAAACGCCGTTACACAAACCGGAATCGTTAGAAATTTACTTAAAGAAGGAATTTTGAGAATCATTCTCGCAATGGAAATTCAGCAACATACAGACGATTTAAATGCTTTATCAAAAGATACAAATTGTTTGACTCTCAAAGAAATGGAAGAAATAAAAGAGCTTTCAGAAATCATAAAAGCCAATCCCGAAGAAGCTTTTACAATCAAATCACTAAGTAAAAAATCAGGTTTGTCTCCAAATAAATTGCAAGAAGGTTTTAAAATGATTCACAACAGAACCGTAAACGATTATATCACACATATGCGAGTTCTGAAAGCCGAAATTCTAATCAGAACTTCAGACTTAAATATCTCCGAAATAGTGTATTGCATTGGTTTCACAAGCAGAAGTTACTTCTCAAAAATCTTCAAACAAAAATTCAACTGCAGCCCAAAAGAATATAAATTTAATTTAAATCCGTTAGCGATTACAGCTTAGAAAAAGGTTCTAAGTATCTAAGGTTCTGAGTTGCTAAGGTTTTTTAGAATTAAAGACAAATAGGTTTTAACGTAGAGGCGCACAGCAGTGCGTCTTGACAAAGATTGGACGTACAGAAAATACGTCTTTTTTTGTGTTTAGAATTTATATAAGGAGCTATTTCCTGCTATCCGCTTGTATCTTTTCCTGGTTAAAGAAACCAGAAAAAGGATACCGCTTCTATCAGGGCTAGAATTCCAATTTCATCAGACATTTTCGAATTTTAGCGAGTTTAGAAAAAAAACTTAGATTCTTAGCAACTTAGAACCTCAGTTCCTAAAAAAAGATATACATTTGCATAACTAGTTATGTAATTAATTATATATGGAATTTTTTAATAAAGTTGGTAAAGTGGCTTTAGGAAGCCGATTACGTTTGATGACAGCAATGATAACCGATGATGCTGCAAAAATATATGAGTCTTATGGCATGAATTTTATGCCAAAATGGTTTCCGGTTTTTTATACGCTTATAGAAGAACGCGAAATCACGATTACAGAAATCGCCAATGAAATAGGACATTCGCAACCATCAGTGAGTAAGATAGTTCAGGAAATGATTGCGGTAGGTTTGGTCGAAGAAAGTTTGAAAAGCAATGATAAACGCCGAAACATTGTTGGCTTAACAGAAAAAGGCAGGGAATTTTCGAAAGAATTAAAACAGCAACTTAAAGATGTCGAAGCTGCCGTTGATGGTTTAATTGCCGAATCAAGTCATAATCTTTGGGCAGCTCTTGAAGAATGGGAATTTTTACTGGACCAAAAGAGTTTGTTTAAAAGAGTAAACGAACAAAAGAAACTGCGTGAAAGCCAGGATGTGAAAATTGTACCATTTGAACCTCAATATCTTGATGCTTTCAAACAATTAAACGTAGAATGGATTTCAGCTTATTTCGAAATGGAAGAAGCAGATTATAAAGCGTTGGATAATCCTCAAGAATATATCTTGGATAAAGGAGGTAAAATTTTCGTCGCTTTGTATCACAACGAACCTGTTGGCGTTTGTGCCTTAATTAAAATGAAAGATTCTGATTATGATTTCGAAATGGCAAAAATGGCAGTTTCACCAAAAGCGCAAGGCAAGAATATTGGCTTTTTGCTTGGTCAGGAAATTGTAAAAAGTGCTAAAGAAGCGGGAGCAAAAAAGATATATCTCGAAAGTAACACCATCTTAAAACCAGCAATTAATTTGTATTACAAACTCGGTTTCCAAAAAGTATATGGATTAACGACGCCTTATAAACGTTGTAATATTCAGATGGAGTTGAAAATTTAGGTTCTAAGGTTCTGAGTTGCTAAGCTACTAAGCTACTAAGAAAAAAAACTTAGTACCTCAGAACCTTAGCAATTCACGATTTTATTTATCTCAAATAAAGGAAATTCAGTTCCTCTAAACTTTCGATATTTTATATAACTTCCCCGAAGCAGAACGAAATAGTTGATGTGTTTACAGCATTAAGACAGGATTATCCATAATCAAGTTACTAAGGTTCTGAGTTGCTAAGCTACTAAGAAAAAAACCTTAGAAACTCAGAACCTTAGCAACTCAGTACCTTAAAAAAATCACCTTCCAAACCTATAATACTTCAAATCCTGATTTTCTTTATCATCAATAGAATCAAGGATAGAATTCATGCCCAGAACGCTAAAAGTGATTCCGTTTCCTCCAAATCCGAGGACGTAATGTTCGTTTTTTTTGGGATCTGGTTTTCCAAAATAAGGTAAACCATCTTTTGTTTCTCCAAAAGTTCCTGCCCAGGAATAATCAATTTTGAAATCGATAAGGGGAAATTTTCTTCGGAATTGTTTCAGTAAATACGCTTCTTTTTTCGGCAATAATTTATCGCGTTTTTGAGCGTCTTTGAAGTCTTCATCACCACCGCCAATAATAATCCGATTGTCGGCTGTTGCTCTAAAATAGAGATATGGATCTGCTGTATTCCAGAATATTGCGTTTTTGAAAGCCACTGGTAAATCAGGTAAATTTTCTGAAGCTATTACATAAGTACTTTTTAGATCAACTACTTTCTCTTTCAATGTTTCTACGCTTTCGTAACCGCTGCAATGTATAACGTGATCTGCCGTAATGGTAAATTTGTTTTCAGTACGAGCAATAGATTTTTCTTTTAGGTTTTGAATACCCGTAATATTTGTGCGGTCAAAAATCTGCATTCCATTTTCTTGGCAATAAACCAATAGATCCTGAGCCAATTTATACGGATCCATAACTGCCGCCGTTTTCGATTCGATTGCTGCAAGAGCATTTAAGCCCATTTCTTTCAAATTAAATTTGCTTAACCAGGTTACATCAAATCCAGAGTTTTTTCGGGTATCAAATTCTCGTTTCAAAAACGGAATATCTTTTTTTAAGGAAGTAAAATATATGCTTTTTTTGAACTCAAAATGACAGTCACTTTTTATGGTATCAATGATATTTCTTAAATCAAAAATAGCTTTTTTTCCGTTCTTATAACTGTCAACAGCACATTCTAAACCTCTTAATTCCATTAATTTATGTAACGGTACATCAATTTCATATTGAAGTAAAGCTGTACTTGCCGCCGTGCTTCCGTTGCAGACATCACGACGATCAACGAGAACTATTTTTTTTCCTTCATTTATTAATTTATAGGCGATTAATGCTCCCGTTATTCCTCCGCCAATGATTAAAATTTCCGTATCAATATCTTTGGTTATTGATGGATAACTGTTTAGCATGGCGTTTTTTAAAGGCCAGAAAGTTTCGGTCGAGCGTAGTTTCATTTTTTTGTAATATTTCTGGTACGTGATTTCGTTCTGTTTTTGTCCTTGCGTTCATGTTGTTCATGCGCTTCAGCAATAGAATGTGAGTTTCTGATGCTTTCGTCTTTCTTAGCGAGTTCACTTAGTCTGTGATAGTATTTCTGAACAATAATCATTTCTTCCTCCGTCATACTTTCGATATCGACAAGACTATTACTCGAATATTCGTTTGAAGCAACCAACTCATTTAGCTTAAGCTGAATTGCTAGAGAATCTTTGTTTTGCGCTTTCTGAATCAAAAAAACCATCAGAAAAGTAATAATTGTAGTTCCTGTATTGATGACCAATTGCCAGGTTTCTGAATAATCGAAAATTGGACCAGAAGCCGCCCACGCTACAACAATCAAAAAAGCGCCTATAAAAGCTGGTGTGCTTCCGGCAGCTTTTGAAACATTGGTAGCAAATTTTTCGAAAGCACTGCTTTGTTTTGTTTTTTTAGTTTTCATTTGAATTTAACTTTTTCGTTTGCTTACTTTTTCTTCCTTTATGACTTTATTGTGTTTTTCATCATATACGGCATCATCAATTTTTTGCCCTGTTTTACTAAAGATTTTGATTTTTGGATCTTCATGAGTTCCGGTAATAACAATCGGGAAACCAATGATTCCAAATGGAGGTAATCCTAATCGCATTCTTAAATCAAGAAGTCCGTCAAAACTTGTAGTTCCTTTTATTGTTGGTTTAAAACTTGCAACACTAAATGTGAAAGGTTCTATGTGAATTAAATTATTATCTATAGACGATTTGATTTCGATTCCTTTCAGACCCGGATCGTCAAGACCTTTTTGCCCGGTTTTTGAACTAATTCCGTCAAATAATTTCAATCCTTTTACTTTTACGTCACGTAAGTTTAGAGTTCCTCCGCCTTCAAGAGATTCATAAATTGGCCCCATATTTCCGTTTAGATCTCCTTTTATTTTATAATCTACAGAGATAATTCCTTGTGCTTTTTCAGCAACGGTAACCATATCATGAAACATCGGAATTTCTTTGTAAGCTCTTTGAACGCTGAAATCTTTTGCTGTAAAATGGGCATCAAAATGTGCCGCTGTTGGCGATTCATCTTTATAAGTTGCGTTTATTCCCAAGAGGCAATCGATAATATTGAAAGTGGCATTATCTAAATAAAAACCTTCTTTTGTGATACCAACTTTTCCGTTGAGTTTGTTTAAGACCAAACCGTTATATTCGACTTTATCTGCATTTGCAGTAAGCGCAACATTTAAGTTTTTGGGTACAATTACAACGCCGCTCATTTTTGGATGATCTTCTTTGGCATATTCAACTTCAAGATTTCGATCGGTGTTTTCGCCTTTTTTAAGCGCCATAAATTCATTGACATTGATAAGTTTAGAATGCATATTAAAGTTTCCGCTTAAAGTTCCGTGCGATTCCAGAAAGTAATTTATCGTATTGAGTAAATATCCGTTAATCGCAAAATCAGATTTTCCATAAGAAGCATCGAATTTTTCGAACCACATTTTCTCATTTTGAAAACGGAAATTTCCTTGTTTGATAAAAAAGGATTTCGGAAAAAGTTCAGAAGTTGCTTTGATATTTTTTAACATAATGGTGCCTTTATTATCGAGCTTATTGTATTCTCCTTTTGTGGCATAACTTTGTTTTCCTTTAAGCGAAAGATCTGCTTTTGCATAACCGGTTACGTCAAGTCCTTTGCGGGAGAAAACCTGATAAATGCGACCAACATTCAATTCTCCTTTTATTTTTGCATTATAAGCCAAATCACTAAAATCAGATAAAGCGGCGTTTACATACATTGGATTTCCTTCAAAAACAAAAGAAGCCGGAGCAACGGCAACAATCAAATCTTTGAATGTTCCTGCTTTATTCAATACATTGGCGACAAAAGTTATGTCTGTAATTGGGTTAGGATAGGAGTCGGTTTTTAACCAGCCATTATGCAACGCAATTCCGCCAATAGTTTTAGGGAATAATTTTTTTGAAGTACTAAAAACTCCTTTTGCCTGAATATTAGTTTTCAGAATTCCTTTTAATTCTATAGAAGTTAAACCTAGCGCGGCATCAACTGTGGCGAGATCTAATGCACCTTTTACGCTTGCATCGACCGTCATTTCATTAAAACCTTTACTATGTAAATAAGCCGTGAAATAATCTTTTTCGCCTACTTTAAATTTAAAAGTCTTTAGATTAATTAAAAGTTTTTCTACGTCAAGCGAAGGCAAGATCGCATTTAAATCCATCTGAAAATCCGTTAATGGGGCAGGAGCATTTTGATAATTTATAGCGCCTTTATCAATTTTGAGATTAAAAGCTAAATCCGGTTTTTGTTTTTTAGCAACATTATAATCTCCTTTAAAAGTAAAAAGCAAATCACTATTTCCTGAGATTTCAGTTTCATCCATCCACTTTAAATATTCCGGAGGCATTACTGATAACAAATCTTTTACGGTTGTATTTTCTGATGCTGCTTTGATATTGATTTTATATCCGTCTCTTAAAATGGTAAATAAACCAGTAAATTTCAATGGTAATTTATTGATTCTTAACTCATTTTTTTGAAGAATAAACGAAAGTGCGTGCGTATTAATTCTTGTAATCAAATCAGCTCGAACAGCTTTTTTTCGAAGATAAGCGGTTCTGTCATAATAGAAATCCACATTATCGATTCTGGCATCTGTATTTAAGTCGAAAATATCTTCGCTTAGATTTCCTTTTCCAATATAATTAAAGCCTTTTGCATCAACCAAAATTTTTGCAGATCGATCGTTATATTTTACGTGACAATCTTTCAAATCAATTCTTTCTAAGCGAATTGCAGTTCCTTCTTCAGGTTCATTTGGATCGTTTGGTTTTTTGTCACGATCTTCAGGAGCAACATAAATATTATAATTGGCTTCTCCTTTTTGGTTGACCATTATATTTATTAAAGCTTTAGAAACATATAGTTTATTGATTTTTACTTCATTGTCAAAAAGCAATCTTTTTAAATTAATCCCAAAAGCAACTTGTTCTGCTTTTAATAAAGTATCATTGCGAAATGGCGCCGAACCTGTAAGTGATAAATCGTCAAGCGAAACTGTAAGCGACGGAAAATGCGTAAAAAATGACAACCTTGATTTCGTAAAATCCATTTTGGTATCTAAACGTTCATTGGCAATTTTCTTTACTTCAGACGCAACTGTTCCAGGAAATAACAGCGGAATCAAAAACATTAACAGCAAGATACTGGCAATTGTAATTCCGGTTATTTTTAGAATTTTTAGGGTTATATTTTTATAAGATACTGGCATATAGAAATCTTTTAAACCATTTTACATTTCACAAATCACATTTTACAAATTATGATTTAGTTTTTTCAGCTTCTTTTTTAGCGTCTTCTTCTTTTTGTTTTTCCTGTTTTTTATCTTCTTTGGCTTTGTCTTCCTTAGCTTTTGCTTCTTTTTCCTCCTTAGCCTTTTCTTCTTTAGCTTTTTGTTTCTCTTTTTCTTTTTCTTCCTTTTTCTCCTTCATTTCCTCTTTAGCTTTTTCTTTTTCTTTCTCTTTTTTCTTGAAATATCCTCTCAACAAAAAGTTATTTTTGGCAGCTTCCATATTATCACTAAAACCTTTGGTTCCGGATTCTAAATTTGATAAAGTATTCGAAACGCTGTTTGCCATTTTATCATCGCGAACTAATCTTGCCAAAGCACCGTTTCCGTTATTCATAGAATGACTGAAAATGGCAAGTTCATCAGAAATAACGCCAACATTATCAACACTTTTTTTGACGCTTTTCATAATATCATTCATTTCGATTCCGTCAATAGAAGCAATTGCACCGTTGTTTTCGATAATTTTTGTAGATTTTATTCCAGGCGTAATAGTCAGAACTTTGTCGCCCATTAATCCGTCAGAACCAATGCTGGCGCGCGCATCTGTTTTAATAAATTTGCGAACTTCATCTTTTACGACCATAGACACAACGACAGAAGAATCATTAATTAATCTGATTTCTTCGACCGTTCCGATGTTGATTCCTGAAAACCGAACATTATTTCCCACTTCTAAACCACTGACGGTTTTAAATCGGGATGAAATGTGAAATGTTGACCCAAATAGATTTTTTTGTTTCCCAATAAAGTAAACTGCCATAATAAAAAGCAGTAAACCTATTGTTACAAACATTCCTAATTTCCAAGTATATCCAGATTGCTTCTCCATGATTTCTAGTTTTTATTTTGCTTTATTCAAAGAATGAGCGAACCCATTCGTCTTCGTCTTTTTCTAATTCTTCATATGTGCCTTCAGCGTGTATCACTCCATCTTTCAAAACCATGATTCGGTCGGCAGTTAATTTGGCGCAAGCCATATCGTGCGTAATAATGATCGAAGTTGTTTTGCGTTTGTGTTTGATATCGAGAATCAATTCGCTTATTTCTCTTGAGGTAATCGTGTCCAATCCTGTCGTTGGTTCATCGTATAAAATGATTTCCGGTTTAAGGATTAAAGTTCTGGCTAAGCCAATTCTTTTCTGCATTCCGCCAGATAATTCAGAAGGCATTTTATCAATTGCATCACCCAATCCTACGTTATCCAAAGCTTCGATGACTTCACTTTCAACTTCTTCGGCGGTTAATTCTTTTTTATGTTTTTTTAAAGTAAATGCCAAATTTTCTCTAACTGACATTGAATCATACAAAGCACCACTTTGGAACAAAAATCCAATTCGAACTCTGATTTCGTTCAGTTCAGGTTTTGTTATATTAAGGACATTTTCGTCAAAAACTTTTATTTCGCCTTTATCCGGTTCAATTAAACCTACAATACATTTTATTGTAACTGATTTTCCTGAGCCAGAACGTCCTAAAATCACTAAATCTTCACCTTTGTTTACGGTAAGATTTACACCTTTTAAGATTTGATTATTGGCACCAAAAGTTTTGTGCAAATCTTTGATCTCAATGATTGGAGTTTTGCTTTTTTCCTTTGTTTTAGGTTCTGTATTTTCTTTCTCTTTAATCATTTTTAAAAGAATAAATCGGTTATTTGAACTGCGACCATATCCAGAATAAAGATGGTCAAAGAAGCTGTTACAACTGCTGAGTTTGCTGCTTTACCCACACTTTCGGTTCCATTTGAGGCATTAAATCCTTTAAAACATCCAATCATTCCGATAAAAAATCCGAAGAAAAATGTTTTAATTGTCGCCGGAATCAAATCCAGAAATTCCAACGATTGCAGAATCTGAGTCAGATAACGATAAAAGTTAACATCGCCATGAATATTGATACCAACATATCCGCCAACGATTCCTATTGCATCTGCAAAAATTACTAAAATAGGAACCATTAATGTACAGGCTAAAATTCGCGTTACGACCAAATAGTTATAAGGATTTATAGCTGAAACTTCCATTGCATCAATTTGTTCCGTTACTTTCATAGAACCTAATTCGGCACCAATTCCTGACGAAATTTTTCCAGCGCAGATCAAAGCAGTAATTACCGGCGCAATTTCTCTAATTAAAGAAAGTGCAACCATTCCTGGTAACCATGATTCGGCACCAAATTTTACAAGTGTTGGTCGCGATTGAAGCGTAAGTACCAAACCCATTATAAAACCGGTTATAGCTACCAATGGCAGCGATTTATAACCTATCACATAACATTGTTTCAAGAACTCTTTTGCCTCATAAGGAGGTACAAAAACTTCCTTAAAAAACTGCTTTGCAAACAAGGTTGCATTTCCAATTTCTGTGAATGTATTTTTTATAGTGAAAATCAAAATACTATGTTTTAAGTTAAATCTAATGATTGAAAACCAGTTCTTTAAATAGCTTTACATCTTCTGATTGTTAAGTATAAAATTACTCTGTTAATACAGAAGAAATCTTACACAACTTTTTAGGAAGTTTATATAATTAACATAGTAGTGCACAATAAATAGATTATTGTATCGTTTGGTGGAAAATGTTAAAATTTGGTTGTTGTTAAATGGCACGCGGATGACGCGGGTTTAAACGGATTTGCACTGATTTTTTTCTATTTCTGGGAGTAATAAAAAGGGTGTATTATTATTATTATTATTATTATTATTATTATTGAAATGGGATAGAAGTAAAAAAAACAAAAAATCCCTTTTGAAAAGGATTTTTAGAATTATCGAAGTTTTGATTTTAATTTAGATGAAATTAATCTGTAAATTTTTTAAAGATTGAACTGGCAATATGTCCGCCAAAACCAAATGTATTGCTCATCGCATAATTAACGATTTTGGGTTGTGCTTTTTCTAGTGTCAGATTGAATTTGTTTGCAAAGTCTTGTTCGACAGTTTGAGTATTTATTGTTGGCGGAACAATATTTTCCTGAATGGCTTTTATACAAGCAATTGCTTCAATTGCTCCGGCGCCACCAAGTAAATGTCCTGTCATTGATTTTGTCGCACTAATATTTGCATTTGGGTTTATGCCAAATACTGTTTCCATGGCTTTAAGTTCACTCAAATCTCCAGTTGGAGTAGAAGTTGCATGTGCATTGATATAATCGATTTTGTCTGGAGTAATTTCAGCTTCTTCAAGAGCAAGTCGCATTCCAAGAATCGCGCCTTCGCCATCTGGATGAGTTCCTGTTAAATGGTAAGCATCACCGGCAAGTCCGCCGCCAACAACTTCGGCAATAATTACAGCATTTCTTTTTATGGCGTGTTCGTAGCTTTCTAATATTATTGCTCCGGCACCTTCGCCTAAAACAAATCCATCTCTCGTAATATCAAAAGGGCGAGATGCTTTAGTGTAATCCTCATTTAAAGTTGACAATGCTTTTGAAGCATTAAAACCGCCAATAGAAGATTCTGTAATCGAAGCTTCAGAACCACCGCTAATAATCATATCAGCTTTTCCCCAACGGATATAATTAAAAGCGTCAATAATTGCGGTATTACTGGCTGAACAGGCAGAAACTGTGGTATAATTAACTCCGCGAAGTCCATATTTAATTGAAATAGCGCCTGAAGCAATATTTATAATCCTTTTAGGAATGAAGAATGGACTAAATCTTGGCGTTCCGTTTCCTAATTTGTATTCTCCAATTTGCTCTTCAAATGTAGAAACTCCACCATCGCCAGAACCCCAAATAACTCCAATTCTGTCTTTGTTTAAAGTATCAAAATCAATGTTTGCATTTTTTATGGCTTCGTCAGTCACATACATTGCATATTGTGTAAAGAGATCATATTTTCTAATTTCGTTTTTTTCGAAAATGCCTTGAGGATCAAAATTTTTAACCTCGCACGCAAATTTGGTTTTGAATTGTGACGTGTCAAATCTCGTTATTGGCGCTGCTCCGCTAACTCCATTAATTAAAGAATGCCAGTATTCCGACACATTATTTCCAATAGGCGTTACAGCTCCTAATCCTGTTATTACTACTCTTTTCATTATTTCTGCGGTCTTAATTCTGTTAATATTGTTTGTTTTACAAGTTCAAAATCATTTCGGTCTGTAAGTCTTGACAATTGTACAATAGCAACCATATTTGTTATTATCATTATTGCTTTTGTTCTTGGCTCCATTTTAAAATCGAATATTTTTTTCTCCAATCCTTCGGTTAATATTTCAGTTATCCAGGTTATTACCAAATGAGCAAATATTTTTAATTCGTCTTTTATGGATTCATCCAGCGTATTTAAATCTGTTGCCAGAGAACCAACAATACAGACTTTATTTTCAAATTCAATTTGAGTATGAACGGCCAGGAAAGATTCAAGTTTTGTTAAGGGAGATTCATTTGCGACGTGTTCCTTTAAACCTTCATATCTGGCAATATGTTCTTTAATTGTTGCTACGCCAAGATCTGATTTGGTCGGGAAATGATAATGAATTGAAGCTGTTTTGATTCCAATATCATTAGAAATGTCTTTAAAACTAAAAGCATTATAACCTTTATCTCTAATAAATTGGTCGGCTTTGTCTATGATTACTTCTCTTGTTGTCATCGCAATAAATTTTTATCAAATATACTACCTATTAGTAGATAGGCAAATTATTTGCGACTTATTTTTTAAACGATTAAAAGAAAACGGTTTTTAAATAGAGGATAATCCAGGAGATTTAATTAGGAATAAAAACAAAAACTTCACAAAGTAGATTTTTTATTTAATGCTCCAGCGGAGCATCGTATTTATAGAAACACAAAGATCAGGAGGATTAAAAGCTCCATCGGAGCGATATATTTTTATAATGTAATAAATTGTTATTTCACCCCGATGGGGTTCTTTCAAATGATTTATAAATTTCTATAAATATGATGTCCCGCTGGGACTTTGTATAAATATATACAAGGCTGAAAAACTAAAAACTCTTTTAGATTCTTTTTAACGATAGGTATCGGGATTGGCAAAAACAAAAAATCCCTTCGTTAAAAGGGATTTTCTGGGTTTAATAGCAATTTTGGTCAGTCTATTATTATTATTATTATTATTATTATTATTATTTGATTTTTTATGAATTTATTGCAACGCCGCTTCTGTTTTTCATTAACGGAATTACTTTTATTTCTGCTAATTTAAGGTTTTCCATGATTAATCTTGCAGTAAGATAACATACTGTAGATTCTGCACCTTGATTTAAATTGACATTTTCTTTTTCCAGTCCGTCATAACCACCGCCGCTTACAGGATTATACATAATCTGGTTAAGATGATTTTTGCCTAAAAACCAGTTAAAAGCGATTTTCATTTTGTTTTTATATTCGGCTGTGCCAAATGCATTATAGAACGAATTTAGGGTTTGAATTGTGTAAGCAACATCAATTGGCTGTTCTCCATATTCGTTTACATCTGCTTCTGAATCTCTGTGTAACCATCCGTTGTTAGAAATTACTTTAAAGTTTTTGTCCTTAAACATTTTCGACATTAAAAAGTCAAGAGAATCCAAAGCTACTTTTTTATAGATTGGTTTATTCGTTGTTAAAAAAGCATAAAGCATTGATTCCGGTAAAATTCCATTTCCGTAAGTCATATAATTTTCGAACCATTTCCAATCGCTTGAAGCGTGAATTTCATAATTAGAAAGCAATTTAGCGTTCAATTTATTAATAATCGCGGCAACATATAAGTTAGGAACTGCGGTGTGATATAAATACAAACCTTTTGTTGCAAAACCAATAGAGCGTGGCGATTGAATATTTTCGGCCCATTTTAAAGAATTCAGTAAACATTTTGTAGCTTTTTTGGTGATAGCTTCAGGTAAAATAGCAGCATTTGAAACCACTGTTCCTAAAGCCCAAATTGCTCTTGCATTTGAATCTTCTAAATTTACTTCGGCATTTTGCTCCACATGTTCGCGGTTTTCCTGATCTATATAATTGATAAAATCACCTTTTGGTTGTTGACAACGTTCAATAAAATCTAAATAAATCAAGATATAAGCTAAATCGTCTTTGTCTTGCGTCAATTTATAATGCATGCAAAGAGCAATCAAAGCACGCGCATTATCGTCTAATGTATAACCTGAATCAAGATCTGGAATTGAGATTTTGCTAAATTGAATGATACCTAAATCGGTTGTCATTTTTTTGATATGCTTCAACTGAATTGAAGGATAGGTATATTTTATTTCAGAAGGACTTTCGAAAAGCTCTTTATAAGTATTCATGTGTGTGATTGCTGCATTTTCCCATGAAGAAGCGCGCGTTTTTCTAAATGCATTTTTCCCCATTTCTTCTCTTAGATTTTCATCTGAAAGTAATTTAATGGCAGCTTCAGAAAACTGATCTACGTTTCCAATATCAACCAGAATTCCAGAATCCGGAGTTAGAACTTCTAATGTATGCGGAATTTTTGAAGCTACAATTGGACAAGCGCAACTCATTGCATAAGAGAAAGTGCCGCTTACAGCCTGATTTGGATCTTTTGACGTAAACAGATAAATATCTGTAGCTTTTAGATAATCCAAAAGTTCGTCTGTATCGAGATATTCATTTATAAAACGAACATTATTTTCCAGTTTTAATTCTTTAACAATACCTTCCAATTTATCGCGATAAGCATCAACGCCATCTGTTATTAAATTTGGATGTGTTTTTCCAATAATTAAATAAAGAACATTTGGAGTATTTTCGACAATTTTTGGCAAAGCTTGTAAACCTGTTTCTATATTTTTTCCTTCTCCTAAAAGCCCAAAAGTTGATAATACTTTTCTATCCTGAATATCAAATTTTTCTTTGGCTTGTAGCGGAGTTTCATAAATTACAATATGAGTTCCGTGTGGTACGCAAGTAATTATGTCTTCTTTGATGCCATAATCTCTCATTAAAATTTCTTTTGATTGATTGGTCATCACAAAAACCGAATTGCTATAAGAAAGCAGCAATTTCACGAAAGTTTTTAATTCGTCATTCGGGTTTGGGATTACGCTGTGAAAAGTATAAGTAAGCGGCTTTTTGACTTCATTTAAAAAATCTAATAAATAGTCTCCATAATTACCTCCAAATAAACCAAATTCATGCTGAATATGAATCAATTTTACTGATTTGTCTTTGTTGATTTCATGCGCAACTTTAGTATATTCTTCTTTATTTCTTGTGTTTAAAGTGTAGGCTTGTGTTGGATTTGCTTTTGGTTTATCGACCAATTCACAAATTTGACAAGTAACGGATTTACCAAATACATCATTAATTCCTTTTATTGTGTCTTGTGTATAAGTTGCTATTCCACATTGCGTTGGAGGAAATGTAGAAAGAAAAACTATTTTAGATTTATTTGATATCGCTTTCATGGGGATGTTGTTTTAGTTCGTTTAATAAGTCGTTTAGTTTTAATATGACATGTAAATTATGTCTCTATTATGGCTATTTCTATACTGCTAAAATTTTTATCTAAAATTACTTTATCAATCAAGTGACGATTAATCCAATCGATCAAAAAGTTAACTCAAAAGCATTTATGTGGGAATTTTGAAACGAAAAGGGGGAATTATAAAATTAACTCAAAAATTTGATTTATAGTTGATTGCGATAAAAAATTAACGTTTTGAGTTAAAGGTTTTGTATCGAATGAAGGAACTTTGAGTAACAAACAAATCAGACTTTAAAAGTCTTTATTATAAATTTAAAATTCAGGATTATGTTACGTTGGACAGTCACATTTATAATTTTGGCTATAGTAGCCGGAATTTTTGGTTTTGGAGGAATTGCCGCCGGAGCCGCTAGCATTGCAAAAGTTTTATTCTTTATATTTTTAGTATTATTTGTTATTTCACTAGTAACAGGAAGAACAAAAGTTTAGCAATAAGTTTTAATCAGCTAAAAAAAAGCGAAACCAAGATTATTAGGTTTCGCTTTTTTTGTTTTGTTTCAGGTTTCACGTTTCAGGTTGTTGTCTGGAACGAAAAATTTAAGTTTGAAAATTATTTCTGTAAAGAATGGTATTTTTTGTTTAGAAAGGCAATCGGTATTCCGATACAGAAAATCAGAATCAGGATTGATAATATTAATGGAAAGTCTAAATGTTTCTCTGGTAAAACTGGAAATACAACCGGTAATACAACTAAGTTCATTGCAATCCAAACGAAGATTCCATAAACGATTCCGGATAAAAGCGTATTCTTTTTTAAGAATGTGAAATATGGATATATCGTAAAGTAAAACCAGGCAAAAACAAAAGCTATAAAATAGTGTAATAACAATCCGTATAACGCCATTTGTGAGCCGCCGCTATAAGCTTCTTTTTTGAAAATTCCACTTGCAATAGATTGCAAAATTTTTATGGCAGTTGTTTTTTGAAATAGAACGGCATAGAAAAAGATTGCTGCGAGAATATCTAGTGTTCCCGCAATTAAACCTGCTAAAAATATACTTCCTGATTTAGACTTCATATAATGATTTAAGATTTGGAAACTTGTTTATAAATGTCATTCAACTGTTTTGTATGTCTTTGAATATGAGTCAAAGCAAAACTAATCCATTCAAAAATAGTAAATTTTCCAAAACCGGGAAGTTCAAAATCAAGACACGTTTGTGATAAATCTAAAGTTTCTGTAGCAAGTAATAGATCCGCTTCGGTATTAAGAAAGATAGCTGATATTGAATCTTTGTCGTAATCAATAAGTTCCGGCTTTAAAAATTCCGGCGCATCCATCTTTATATCGAAGTTTAAAAATAATGCTTCAATATCTTTGACTTTTTCATGATAAGGTCGGTCGGTTTCTTCGGTTTTCCCCAGAAATAATTGAGGATAACCGGAGCAGGCAAGTACAAGATGTTGAGCCGTTTGTCCGGCAGTCCAACTATCTTTGGCAGGAACAATATTAAATTCTTCTTGCGAAAATAAAGAAAGTATCGCATTTAGGTTTTTAAATGTTTCAACTGTATCTTTTTGAATTGCTGCATCCATTTTTTGTGATTTAGAGGTTGTGTTTTTTATTCGATAATGGATGTTATCCACCAAACATTTCCAAAAGGATCTGTTACACCACATGTTCTGCCATAATCCTGATTGCTCAAACCCATTAAATTTGTGGCACCGTGATCTAATGCTTTTTGGTAAGTTTCGTCTGCATTAGGAACATAGACAAACAAGTTAGAATTATGTTTTGTCCAGTCTTTTGTTTGATCAGCAACCATTATTGTACTTCCGTGAAGGATAATTTCAGCGTGTATAATAGTTCCGTCATTGCGTAAAACGTTTGTACTAGATTTTTCTGAATCGAAAACTTTCTGAGTAAAATCAATAAATTCAGAAGCGCCATCTAAGATTAGATAAGGCATTATTGTTTGATGATTGATTGGTAAATTCATTTTTTGAAATTTGAAGATTGATAGTATTTCAAAAGTACAATAAAAATTTAAAATTTTGATAATCAGTATATTGTGTTTTTTTATGAATTATAAAAGTACCTCACAATGGTAACCGTAAGAACCCAGAAGTTCTATTATTTTTTGATTGGAGATAGAAGCAGCATTGATTCGCAGAATTTTGTCGCAATCTTCTAAATCAAAATTGATCGCGCTATTTGGGAGATGTTCAAGAAGTTTACCCACAATCATAATGGATTGCTCAACTTCCTGAACATTTGTTTTGAAAACTTCTATCATCACTTTAAAAGTTTACAGAGCGATATTCTTGTATCGCTCAATTCTATGATAATAATGGTATGAAATCGCCAGTATCACTAAAAATATTAATGGAAAAAACGACTGAAAATTAACGCCGTCAACTGCAGCATGACTTATTGATGCGAATATGAAATCGAAACCAAATCCGGCGTAAGCCCATTCTTTTATGTTTTTAGGAATTGACGGAATCACTAGCACTAAAACTCCCAATATTTTAAAAACAACTAATGCATTTCCAAAATATTCAGGATATCCCAAATGTCTGATTCCTTCTTTTGCTTCCTGACTTTGGGAAAATAATGCTGGCATAACGCCTTCAAATAAGAAAATAATAATAGTTGTAATCCAAAAAATAATTTTTGCTTTCTTCATAATTTGTTATTTTTAAATGGTTATCAGTTAATGTATTACAAACTTACAAATCTTATTTTTCTGATAGAATACTTATTTACGACTATTTTAGGGGCATTTTGGACAAGTTGGGGAATTTTAGATTTTAGATTTTAGAGGAAAGAGTAAAGGATAAAGATTATAGAGTAAAGATTTTTTTTGATTCTGTAACCACATGGTTTGTCATCCTGAGCGTAGTCGAAGGACGCACAAGTAACTCTACAAAGATTGGTGATTTTGATTGTCGAGCTTCTCACGTGTCCTTCGACTACGCTCAGGATGACATAAAAATGAGCGTATAAAAAGGCACATAAAAAAAGAAAAATCCGTTTTAAATCCGTGTTTTCGCGATAGCGAATCCGCGTCATCCGCGTGCCATTTATTACTCTTTCAAAACATAATTCTTAATCACAAACAAATCCTCAAAACCTAATCTGGTATAAATATCTTTTCCCATTGCAGAAGCTTGCAACAAAGCATAATCTGCTTTTAAATCTATAGAAAGATTAAGGGCGAATTTCATGATTTCTTCGGCAAAGCCTTTTCTGCGCATTTCGGGGATTACGCCAACGCCATGAATTCCGATATTGTTTTGGGTTTGATAAAGCATGAAAGTACCAATTGGCTGATTTTCTATGGAAACCAAATAAAAATGAACATCATCATGATTGTGAATCAGGATTTCTTTGCTGATCACGTAACCAAAAGCATTTGGATATAAATCTGCCCAAATTTTAGCATCTTTTTCAGTAGAAACTCTTTTAAAACTTAGCTTATTTTCTAGTGTAAATTTTTGATCTAATTTAAGCGCCATTGCTACTTGTTCGGTTTTTATTTCAAAACCATAGGCTTCCAATATTTCATAGGATTTTGTTCCGAAGATATTCCAATAGGGTAAAACTAAGCCTGAATTTGTTTGCATAGTTTTGATAATTTGTGGAAGGTCTTTTTTAGAAATATCTTTACGAAACCACAATTTATTTGGCCAGCCTGAATTTTCGATTTTGCAATATTCGAAAGTTTCATTTTTATGATAGGATAGGAAAGGAGCGCCAACGGTTTTCCATAATCCGGTAAGATTGTTTATGTTATCTTCGATTAAGTTTAGATCTTTCATTTTGATACTAATTATAAAAATATAAGACAAAGATAAGTTGTGATTTCGAGCGAAATCTTTACATATGTTGATTTACAAATCTTTTTCGAGACTTTTTCTAATTCGGCTTAATTGTGTTGGTGTAATTCCTAAATGTGATGCAATATGAAGTAACGGAATTCGCTCTGAAATATCCGGATGTTTAGATAAAAGATGCAGATATCTTTCGGTTGCGTTTTCCATCACTAACGAAATTTCGCGTTGTTCTTTTTCTATTACCCAGTTTTTTTCTAAATAGGCGATATAATAGTTTTTCAGATCATCATTTTGGTCAATTAATGTTCTGTACTTTTTATAATTGAGGTTTATCAAAGTAGAATCTTCAAGTGCTTCTATCGTAAATTCAGAAGGAGTTAGTTGCAATAATGAAGCTTTAGAACCTGCAAAATCGCCTTCAAGAAAAATGTTTTTGTTATAAATATTTCCCGCAGCATCGGTGATAAAAGCTCGCAAAGCACCTTTGGCTATAAAATGAATTTCTTTTGCGATTTGACCATTTCTCAAAAGTATTTCTCCTTTTTTTATTGATTGAAATTCAATAATATTTTCAATCAATTGCCAGGATTGTTCAGAAATAGGAGCGTAGCTTTCGAATTTTAGTTTTAAATCGTGGAGATATTTGGTTTGATTGATTGACATTTACGGAATATTATATACTATCAAAAGTATTTAATTATTATAAAAAAACTGCTAAAAACGTAAAAGTTATATAGCAGTTTCATTCAAAAGGTTTTTATACTTTTTTGTATAATTTATTTTAGTCAGCGTAATGATAGATACTTTTTTTAATAGTATCATTTATTTTTTCAAGAGTAACTTCTGTTACTCCGCCTTCATAATTCATCGTAATAGCAACTTTTTTGCCTGAAGTGATTTCATAATCAATTGAGATTAATCCTTTTTTATTTACATCAACAGATTCGTTTTTACTTGGAATTGCACTTAGAAAATATTCTGTTTCTTCTACTTCTTTCTTTTTGATAATATTTCCGTAAGCTTTTTCAAGATCTGTATTTGTTATGATACACTCTTTTCCGGATCCCATTTCTACTTCAATATCTTTGCAATCTTCTTTTTCCTCTTTTTCTTCTTTTGCAGTAATATTGGTTGTTACTGGTTTTTTTTCTGATTTTAATTCTTCATCGGAAATGCTTTTTTTACAGTTTGTGAATAGTAAAGCGAAGAGAGCGATGCATGCAATTTTTTTCATAGTTTGAATGTATTGATAGTAGGAATTTTATTTTAAAAGTATTCCTTTTTTTTATAATTTGAAATTCATTTTTACTTAAATATGAAAATTAAAGAAATAAAGTGAAGAGATGGGACGCGGATGACACGGATTCGCTATCGCGAAGACGCGGATTTTTACTGATTTTTTATTTAATACAGGTTGTTTACGTTGCGGGTCTTCGACTTCGCTCAGACTGACAATAGGAAACTTTAAATAATCACGTGTGTCATCCTGAGCGAAGTCGAAGGAGCACAAAGTATATCGACAATCATTATCACATTAATAAAAATAAAAATAAAAATCCGCGTCTTCGCGATAGCGAATCCGTATCATCCGCGTGCCATATCTCAACAACAAAAAAAACGCCATGAAACTAAAAGTCTCACAGCGTTTTCATCTCAAAAAATAAATAATTAACGGGTATTATTTCCAACCACCGCCTAATGCGCGATACAAATCTGTATTGGCAGAAAGTTGCTCTCTTTTTATGTTTGCCAGTTCTAGTTCGCTTTGCAATAAATTTTCTTGCGCTGAAAGAACTTCCAGATATTCGGCCATACCGTTTTTGAATAACAAATTGGCATTTTTAATAGCTTGTTGCAAAGTTTTTACACGCTCTTTTAGAAATGATTCTTGTTGTTGTAATTTCTCAACTTTTACTAAAGCATCAGAAACTTCGCTAACAGCAACCAAAACAGATTGTCTGAAACTTAAAACTGCTTTTTCTCTTTCGGCAACGGCAATATTATATTGTGTTCTTACCTTTTTATTGTTCAACAAAGGTTGTGTTAAACCTCCTGCAACGGTTCCGAATAATGAAGCCGGAATGTTGAACCAATTACTGGTTTCGAACGAGTTTACTCCGCCTTGAGCGGTAATTTTAAGCGACGGATATAAGTCGGCTTTTGTAATTCCAACATTTGCATTTGCTGCTTTCAAAGCTAATTCGGCGCTTTTTACATCTGGTCTTCTGCTTACTAATGAAGACGGAATTCCGATTGCATTGTTATTTTTAACTTCTAAAGTTGCCAAACGAATGCTTCTTGTTTTTGAATTTGGAAAAGCTCCTGTCAAAACACTTAGTGCATTTTCCTGAATCGCAATATTTTGCTCTAATTGAGGAATCAATTGTGCTGAAACTAATTTTTGTGCTTCAGATTGTTGAATTGCTAATGTAGTTACCTGACCAGCATCGTATTTTAATTTAATGATATTTGTTGTACTATCATTTAATTTAAAGTTTTGTTTGGCGATTTCTAATTGTGCGTCCAACATCAAAAGATTGTAATATCCTTTAGAAACATTGGCTACGATTGTAGTTTGCAATGCTTTTTTTACTTCTTCTGATTGAAGGTAACCTGCATAAGCTCCTTTTTTCTGATTTTTGATTTTTCCCCAAATATCAGCTTCCCACGAAAGTGTTGCTCCTGCAGAATAATCGTCAATATGGTTTTGGCCTAAAGCCTGACCTAAATTCTTTCCTGTAAAACTATTGTCTGACGGATTGCTTGTGCTTGCAGTTACAGATAAATTAACCTGAGGAACATTTCCCCATTTTGATTGTGTGAATCTGTATTGTGCAATTTCGATGTTTTTAACAGCAATCTGCAAGTCATTGTTTCTTGCAACGGCGCTATCAATCAATTGAATAATATCTTTTTCGGTATAGAAGTTTTTCCACTCCACATCTCCAATACTTGTTGTATCTTTTGAAACCGATGCATTCCTGAAATTTTCAGGAAATGCATCTTTTGGAGTTTCAATATCCTTCGAAACTTTACAGGATATTATAGTCGTGATCAAAATGGCGATCATCACGATTTTGGTTATATAATTTTTCATTTTATGTTTTGTCATTAAATTTCTGTACAAGTATCTTTTCTATTATCAAGATCTTTTGAGATTTTATAGGATATGTATCCAATGCCGGCAATTATGGCTATTAGGATTGTCGTTATATAGTTTTCCATTTTTATTTTTCTTCGTTATGAGTTACGGCTACTGGTTTTCCAGAAACCTTTTCTTGTAGATATTGGAATACGATGAATAAAACAGGGATGATTAACAACCCAAGGATTACTCCGGAAACCATACCTCCGGCGGCACCAATACTAATAGAGTGGTTACCTTGTGCTGACGGTCCTGTGGCGCTCATCATCGGGATTAATCCCACAACAAAAGCTAGTGACGTCATGATAATTGGTCGCAAACGTAGTTTGGCAGCATCTATTGAAGCTTTAACTAATGCCTGACCTGATTTTCGCTTTTGGACGGCAAACTCGACGATTAGAATCGCGTTTTTGGCGAGCAGTCCAATAAGCATTACTAATGCAACTTGTACATAAATGTTGTTTTCGATTCCTGTTAATCCGATGGCAACAAATACTCCAAAAATACCTGCAGGAATTGATAAGATTACAGCCAATGGCAATATGTAACTTTCATACTGTGCAGCAAGTAGGAAATAGACGAATATCAAACACAGTAAGAAAATTGTTGCTGATTGACCTCCTGATGCAATTTCTTCTCGGGTTTGTCCTGAGAATTCATAGCTATAACCTGCAGGTAATTGTTGTGCTGCAACTTCTTCAATTGCTTTAATGGCGTCTCCGGAACTAAATCCAGGTTTCGGGATTGCATTAATCGAAATCGAATTAAACAAGTTGTATCTCGAAGCGGTTTCTGAACCATAAATACGGCTTAGTTTTACTAAAGTATTTATTGGCACCATTTCGCCAGTTTTGTTTTTCACAAAAACTCTGTCAATTGATGACGGATCTGCTCTGTCAGCAATATCGGCCTGAACAACAACTCTGTAATATTTACCAAATCTGTTAAAGTCAGAGGCTTGCGCGCTACCAAAATAGGTTTGCATGGTTTGTAAAATATCTTTTACATTCACACCTAATTGATTTGCTTTTTCGTCATTGATATCCAATTGTAATTGAGGATAATCGGCTTTGAAAGAGGTAAATGCTACTGCAATTTCAGGACGTTTCATCAATTCTCCGATGAAGGTTTGAGAAATTCCACTAAACTTATCCAGTTTTCCTCCAGTTTTATCTTGCAGAACTAAATCTAAAGCTTCTACGTTACTAAATCCAGGAACGGTTGGGAAACTAAATACGAAGAAACTTCCTCCAGTAATTGCTCCTAATTTTCCTTGAACATCAGCCATAATTTTGTTGATGTCTTTGATTTCTCCACGCTCTTCATTTGGTTTAAGCAATACAAAAACTACTGCTGAAGATGGACTTGTAGAGTTGGTCAATAAGTTGAAACCTGAAATTGCTGTTACAAATCGTGATGCGTCTAAACCTCTTAAAGTATTTTCTGCCTGAGTCATTACTTTTTGAGTTCCGTCAAGTGATGTTCCTGAAGGTGTGTTTACTGCAATTGCAATAAATCCTTGATCTTCTGTTGGAATAAATCCTGCTGGAGTTGTTTTAACCATTACAATAGTTGCAAATGTAATTAAAGCTAAACCTCCTAAACTAACCCATTTGTTACGAATTAAGAATTTCAAACCTCCAACATAACGGTTGGTTAGGGAATCAAAACTTTTGTTGAATCCGTTAAAGAATTTCTCTTTAAATCCTTTTTTCTCATGAGATCCATCACCATTTGTTCCGTGATTGTCTTTTAAGAATAAAGCAGCAAGTGCAGGACTTAAAGTTAAAGCGTTTACTGCTGAGATTACAATTGCAATCGCCATCGTAAAGGCAAACTGACGATAGAAAACTCCTGTTGAGCCTTCCATAAAACCAACCGGCAGGAATACAGCAGCCATTACCAGCGTAATCGAGATAATAGCACCCGTTATTTCGTGCATTGCTTCATGAGTTGCTACTTTTGGAGACAAATGTTTGTGCTCCATTTTAGCATGCACGGCTTCGACGACCACAATCGCATCATCTACCACAATACCAATCGCCAGAATTAAAGCGAAAAGCGTAAGAAGGTTGATCGAAAATCCGAATAACTGCATGAAGAAGAACGTTCCTAAAATTGCTACAGGTACAGCAATAGCCGGGATTAATGTTGATCTAAAATCTTGCAGGAATATAAATACTACAATAAATACTAATATAAATGCTTCGATTAAAGTATGTTCAACTTGTTCTATAGATTGATCCAGAGATACTTTTGTACTATAGAAAATGTTATGTTTAATTCCTTTTGGGAAATCTTTTGAGGCTTTCACCATCAATTTGTTAATCGCAACCTGAATATCATTTGAGTTAGAACCTGCTAACTGAATAATACCAATTACAACTCCTTTTTTCCCATTTAATCGGGTTAAACTGTTGTATGAATAAGCGCCAAGTTCTACTCTCGCAACGTCTTTTAAGCGAAGTACTGAACCATCTGCATTAGAACGTATAGCAATATTTTCATATTCTTCTGGTTTGGTTAATTTTCCTTTGTATTTAATAACGTATTCAAAAACTTCTTTACTTCTTTCTCCAAATTTACCCGGAGCAGCTTCCAAACTTTTATCCTGAATAGCGCTCATGATTTCGTTTGGCGTCACTTTGTAAGTTGACATTTGTGTTGGATTCAACCAAACACGCATAGAGTAATCTTTTACACCTCCAAAAATACTTGCAGAACCAACTCCTGGAATACGTTTGATCTCTGGAATAATATTGATTTGAGCATAATTGGCAACAAAAGTCTGATCGTATTTTGACTCATCATCGGTATACATACCAATCGCCATGATGAAACTGTTTTGTTGTTTTGCAGTCGTTACACCTTGTTGTACAACCTCTGTAGGCAATTGACTTGTTGCCTGAGCAACTCTGTTTTGTACGTTTACCGCTGCCTGATCTGCGTTAGTTCCTAATTTAAAGAAAACTGTAATAGCAAGAGATCCGTCATTACTGGCTGTAGAACTCATATAAGTCATGTTCTCAACACCATTTATAGATTCTTCCAGAGATGGTGCCACAGAACGTAGAACCGTTTCTGCGTTAGCTCCCGGATAAACCGCTGTTACCAAAACCGATGGCGGCGCAATATCAGGAAACTGTTGTAAGGGCAATTTCGTAAGTCCAAGTACACCCAGGATCACCAACAAAATGGAGATTACGGTTGCCAGTACAGGTCTTTGTATAAATATTTTGAACATTTTCGTAAAAATTATTTTTTATTAATTATTTGGGCAACTTTTGCAGTAGATGCTTTTTCAGGCTGAATTACTTGTCCTTCCTGAAGTTTATCGATACCGCTTAAAACAATTTGATCACCAGATTTTACACCGTCTTTGATAAGGTAGTTTGTACCACTTTTACCAATAACTGTAATAGGCATTTTGTTTACTTTATTCTCTTTTCCTACGGTGAAAACAAATACTTTATCCTGCATTTCAACCGTAGCCGATTGTGGAACTAAAATAGCATCGTCATGTTGAAGACCTAAGCGAATTCTTCCTGTGTTTCCTGAACGTAAAGTTCCGCCAGCATTAGGGAAAGTTGCTCTAATTGTAATCGCTCCGGTAGTTTTGTCAAATTGACCGTCAACCATATCAATTTTTCCGGTTTGAGGATATGCGTTGTTATCTGCTAATATTAAAGTAACAGGAGGTAATTTTTTGATTTTATCGCCAAGGCTGCTTCCAGCATATTGTGCTTTAAAGTTGATGAAATCTGTTTCTCCTAAAGAGAAGTAAGCAAATACTTCATGAACATCAGATAAATTTGTTAGAGGTTCAACATCTGTTGCAGAAACTAAACTTCCTTGTTTTTTAGGTAATCTCCCAATGTAACCACTAACAGGGGCTGTTACGTTTGTATATCCTAAATTAATTTTGGCAGATCCTACCATTGCTTTTGCTTGTTCGATATTTGCAGCGGCAATTTTTTGAGAAGCTTTAGCAGTTTTTAATTGATAATCAGAAACTACTTTGTTTTGAACTAAAGGAGTTAATTTATCAACTTCTAAGTTTGCGTTTATTAAAGCAGCTTCGGCAGCATGGAGATTTGCTAAAGCATTGTTTAATTGCTCACGGAAAGGACGTTCGTTTATTTTGAATAAAGTTTGACCTTTATTTACGTAAGCCCCTTCGTCTACAAAAACTCTTTCAAGGTTTCCGCTTACTTGTGGGCGAATTTCTACGTCAACAGTTCCTTGTATCGAAGCAGGATATTCAGCATCTGTAGTAGTGTTCTCGCTTGATATTGCTAAAACAGGTAATAATGGTGGCGCTGGAGCTGCTGGAGCTTGCGACTTATCTGCACAACTGCTTAACACAAGTGCCAGAATAAAACTGGTTATAATTACATTTTTCATTTTCATATTGGTTTTAATTTGTTGGACATTCTTATTATTTAAATTTTGTGGTATTCTGACATTTTCGGCATTCATATTTAAGTCTATTAAATTTTCTAACGTTGTTAAGTGAATTGGTACAGAAATTCATACGATGATGCCTTCCAATTCTATTCTGTAATTGGTATTAAATTATTTATCACTGTTAAGTAAAACGAGAAAAAAACTCTCCATATTACTCTATTAAATTATCTAACGTTGTTAAGTAGTATGTGCAAAAGTACTTTATATTACTTAATTAAATCATTTATCACTGTTAAGTAAAAATGAAATTTTTTTTATTGTATTGATTTTATGATACCACTAATGGCATCTTTTAAGATTTGAGCATTTATAGTTGCCATAATATCACTTTTGTTAATGATATTGATTGCAATTAAACCATGAATAACAGAGAAGAAAGTAAAGTACTTTTGTTTGATTATATCTTCGCTTGGATTACTGTTTTTCATTATTTCACCAATAACTGCAGTAAACAGTTTATATGGTGCTTCGGCAGCAGAACATCTTTGAGAACAACAGTTCATTTGCACACCAAACATTACCTGATACATTTCGGTATCTGTAAAAGCAAAATCCCAATAAGCCATCCACATGGCTTCTAATTGATCTTCGGGTTTTTCAAATTTATCTCGAGCTTGCTGAAGTTCTTTCGCCAGCTTAAGAAAACCTTTTCCGGTTAGTTCATTTAATATGGCATCTTTATTTGAAAAGTATTCATAAATAATAGGAGCCGTATATTCAATTTTGTCAGCAATTTTTCTCATGCTCAGACCTTGCCATCCTTCTTCTTTAACGATAGCATAAGCAGCCTCAAGAATGTTAGTTCTTGTTTCTTCTTTTTGTCTTAAAATTCGATCTTTACTTGCCATTTTTAATGAGTATTAAATTGTTTAACACCGTTAAGCAAATGTATGACGGTTTTTCTAATAATGAAATAATTTTGTCATAATATTTTCTTATTGTTGTATAGACAAGTATTAAAAACTTCTAAAAGCCTTTAATTATAAGGTTTTTTTAATTTTATTTTTTTTGAGGAGCAGAACATTTTTGATATTTCAAGACTTCTTTTCCTGCTCTACACTATATCTTTTATCCGCCGCGGCGGATAAAAGGATGCCGTTTCGATCAGGGCTAAGCGAGAAAATATCTTTTTTTATAAGATTTCTAGTTTTAACCCGTCTATACTTTTTTATTTTGAGGGATATTTTTCAGGATGTTGAGAAGTATGAAAAATTGCATTTAGAAAAACAGTTTTTGATAATTCGTCAACAATGAAAAAAGCTACGTATGGAAACTTTTTAAAAGGTAAAAATCGATAATTGTTGTCGTGAAATTGATAGAAGGGATTTATCTTTAAAGCTTTATAAATACTTTTATAGTCATTAAGAAAGTCTAGAGCTACCTTTTTAGTTGATTTTAAAATATAATATTCAATAGCTTCTTCAATGTTTTTTAATGCAATTGGAGAAACGATAATCTTATAATTCATATTTCTTTTTTAGATCAGTATATATAGATTCAGCATCTGTATATAAATTTTTGTCTGAATTAATTTGACTATCTAAAATTTCCTGTTGTTCAGCAGATAATTCATAGGATTTTACATTCGCTATTTCAAACTTTATCTTTAGCGCTTTCATAAAAGCTTTTACAGCTTCTATTTGAGAAGCGTCTTCCATATATGCTGTGATGTTAATTGCTTGCATGATGTTAATTTACTAAAGTTGATCAACAAAGTTAAGATAAAACTCTTACTCTCATGTTAAGAAACCCCATAAAGAGTATTTATTTTTTCATTCACGCCATTATAATAAGGAGTTTCAATTCCGTATTTAACAGCATTTTCAATAACATAATCCACTAAAAATTGTTTCTCGGTTTGATTATGATTTTCAAAATCCAATTGAAGAGACGATTTAGATTCAAACGGAAATTTAGTCAATAAATCTTTAGAAATTTGAATATCTTCATTCGTCAAAATGATATTGTTTTTTGCGGCAAGTGACTGAATTTCGATCATCATGTTTTCCAGAATGTGCATTAGATTTTGATCTTCGAGAAGTTGACCAAACGTAACTTTATATGCCGACGTTATTGCAGCAACTGGCGCAACAAATAAATATTTCTTCCATAAAATTTCGTTGATATTGGCAACATATGTAATGTCTAAACCTCCGGCAATTAATAAATCAATCAATGCTTTGTTTTCTTTTCCTCCAACGAAAATTTTTCCAGGTCCGCCAACATGCTGAATGTGCCCTGGTTTCTTTACATTCGAAGCTACATAAATACAACCTTCCATAATATGATTAGCTTCTGGTAAAGTTTTCTGAATTATTTCTTTGGCATTGACCACATTTTGCAAAGTGATTATAATTGTTTCATCGTTTATGCAATCTTTATAAGTTTCTAATATATTGTTTATAGAATAAGATTTACAAGTAAGAATCAGTACATTCAGAACACCAATTTCTGTTGGATTATCTGATGTTAAATCTGGAAATATAGTTTCTGTTATACCTTTAGATTCAAATAATAAACCATCATTTTGAATCGCTTTTTTAGTTTCGCCTCGACATATAAATATAATATTTGTCGAAGTGTTTTTATATTTTTTGGCTAAAGGTGCGCCAACAAATCCGCCGATTCCACCAATTCCAAGAATTCCTATTTTTATTGTATCTGAGTTCATATTGTAGTATTTTAGGTTTTAATTTCTGATGCAAAGTAAATAGGTTCAAGATCATTAATTGATGTAAAAATATAGGTTATATTTGTAAAAATATAGGATTATGAAAGACACGTTTTTTATATACAAAGATTTCGAAATTTATTCGGTCGAAGAACTTACCTGGAAAAAGGAAGTCCACCGACATAATTTTTTCGAACTATTATATATAGAATACGGAACCGGAAATCATATACTAAATTCGATTCCTCATAATTATCAAAAGCATGATATTTATTTGCTTACGCCAAAGGATTATCATTCTTTCAAAACACTTGAACCAACAAAGTTTCATTGTCTGCGTTTTTTGCCTAGTTTTTTTTCGAATAAAAAAGAAATTGAAGAAATCGAAAAGTTGTTTTATTATCACAATCAAACCAATGGAAATCTAATTTTCCTGGAAGAAGATAAAACGTTTTGCGAAATTGTTATTCTAAAAATTCTGGATGAAGTAGCTAAACCAAAAGGTCAAAACGAAATCATAATCAAGAGTTTGATGATGTCATTAATTCAAATAATCCGAAGAAATGCAATTATAAATGAAAGCAATCTAGAGTTTCAAACCACCGAAGTTTTAAAGATTGATACTATTTTAAGTTATATCAGATCGAATATTGCGAACCCGCATCTGCTGAAGAAAAAAGAAATGGCCAATCATTTTAATGTTTCGATTAATTACATTGGCGAATATTTTAAAACTCACTTAAATATTACTTTAAGAGATTATATCGAACAAACTAAACTTAAAGTTGTAACAGAAAAACTGAGCAAAAGCAATCTGACTTTTTCAGAAATCAGCAATGACTTAGGATTTATTGACAGTAGTCATTTTAATAAATTCATTATGCGAAGCACAGGAACATCACCATCAGAATTTAAAAAATCTTTGAGTATCTGAACAATATGTGTTAGATTATTATTAATATAGTAAGTCCCAGAGGGACAACATATTTATAGAATTCATGTATTGTGTTTTTCAGAATCCGCGGCGGCGGGTGATATATATTGTATTCGGTATCGCTCCGCTGGGGCTCTGTTTTGAATATTTTATATTTGCTATAAATATGTTGCTCCTCCGGAGCTTTTAATAAAAATTATTTTATAAAATCCATTTCAACGTGCTCAATTCCGGCATCCAGAAAATAATTATCAGTTTGTTTGAATCCGTTTTTAATATAAAACTGACTTGCATTTACCTGAGCGTATAAATATACTTTCTCTTCGTTTTTTAAATCGTCTAGAATTTTTAATAAAATAGCTTCCCCAATTCGCTTTCCACGGAAGGTATTTAGAACCGCAATTCTTTCAATTTTTGCGCCTTTTTCCATTTTTCGATATCTTGCAGCTCCGGCTGGTTCTCCGTTTACTGTTGCTAAATAATGAATTGCTTCATCATCATCCATTGATTCACGTTCTGGCGACACGTTTTGTTCTTCTACAAAAACTTGTCTTCTAATGGCAAATGCAGTTTCAATTAGATTGTGATCTTGAACTTTTTCAATTTTAATGGTATTTTCTGAAGTGGTTTGAGGTGTATTGTTTTTCATTCGTTTTTTGTATTTCAAGCACCGCCGATTTAAGTTATATCAAGCCGTGAGAATATTTTTTGACAAATATATGTAGTTAACTACATATATTCAAAACGAAATTTAAATTTTAAGATTTATTTATATAGATTGTCGCTCTAAATATTTGAAGAAATTACCAATCGATTTTTTTACGCAAATAAAAAAAACTTCCATCTCCTTTCATAACCCTAAATTTAATCGAGTCATTAATTTTTCTGAAATCATCAACCAACACTTTATTTTCTTTTTTGAATTTATCGTAAGAGCTCAGTTTTATGATTTCTCCAAACTTTAAATTATCCAAAGATTGAGCATTGTATTTTTTTAATAACGATAAAGCTTCTTTTAGAGCAATAAGATGTTTTCTTTCTTTTTTAATAATCCGAGTCTTTTTCTGCGTGAATATTTCATAAACATCCAATTGATATAATGGTGATGCTTCATAAATCTGATAGTCAAAAGCATCATTCCACAAGGTTTTTCCATCGCCTACATAATGCCAGGTAATATATTTAACAGAAGAATTTATTTTTATTTCAAATTCTGTTGGGATAGCTATAAGAACGCTGTCTTTTACTGAACTTGGAATAATTTGTACCATTTCCTTAGATTCATTTTGTTTAATTTCAATGGGAATTTTTGATTCGCAAGAAATTAATAAGAAAGAAATTATCGCAAAATAATAGCTGTATTTCATGATGAGTAGTTATTGGCATAATAAAAAAATACACCTTTAAACATATTGTTCAAAGGTGTATTTAGATTTGATTAAGATTTTGAATCACTATAACCAGCGTCTTTTTTGCGATATACCAAGTAGAATACTTGAGGCAATACCGTCAATGATAAAAACATACAGGTTATCAATCCGCCAACAATCATTATGGCTAATGGTTTTTGAACCTCAGAACCCATTCCGGTTGATAATGCTGCGGGCAATAATCCTAAAGATCCCATAAGAGCAATCATGACAATAGGACGAATTCTGCTGTAAATTCCGTTTGAAATTGCATCTTTAAGGTGCATTCCGGCTCGCATATTTTCTCTAATCATTCCGATGAGGACAATACTATCAATTGCACTGACTCCAAACAGAATAATAAAACCAATTCCTGCCGAGATTCCAAATACGGTTCCTGTTACCCAAAGCGACAAGAATCCTCCAATAAAAGCATAAGGCATTGCGCTAATGGCAACTAAAGTATCTTTGAAATTCCCAAAGTTGAAATATAACAAGCATAAAATCAATACTAAAACTACAGGAACAATCATTGCCAATTGTTTAGAAGCTCTTTCTTTACTTTCAAATTCTCCTGCCCATTTCATTGTATTTTCTTTTGGAAGTTTTACTTCGGCAGCTACTTTTTTCTGTGCTTCATCAATTGTACTTCCTAAATCTCGTCCTTCAATACTAAAACCTACGGCAATATATCGACTGTTTCCTTCACGATAAATAAAAGTTGGTCCCGTTTTATATTCTACGGTAGCAATTTCTTTTAGCGGAACTTTTTTACCATTCATGGTTGGAATCAAAATATCTTCAATTTTTTCTTTTGAGTCACGATATTCTTTTTCAAAACGTAAAGTGATATCAAAAATCTTTTCGTCGTCATAGAATTTAGTTGCTGCTTGTCCTCCAATTGTCATTCGTATTACGGCTTGCGCATCGGCGGTTGTAATCGCGTAACGCGCCATTTTTTCGTCGTCAAGCTGAATTCTTAATTCAGGCAAACCGATATTTTTATAGACATTTATATCTTCAATTCCTTTTACATCTTTGATAGATTTGGCAACTTTTGCAGCCATTTCTTCCAATTGAAAAAGATCATTTCCGAAAATCTTTATCACCAACGGGCTTTTTACTCCCGCAACATATTCTTCAACATTATCCTGAATCGGTTGACTAAATCCAAAACCAATTCCGGGATATACATCAAGTTCTTTCTTGATCTCGGCTATCAGTTCTTCTTTACTAATGTCACGTTTCCATTCGTCCTGATGTTTTAATTCGATGTGTAATTCAATATTAAAAAATCCGGTTGGATCCGTTCCGTCATTTGGTCGTCCGGTTTGTGTCAGAACGAATTTTACTTCTTCAAACTTCCTGATTTTGCCTTTCATTTCTTTTGTAAGTCGAACGGCTTCATCAAGATTGATACTATTAGGCAAAGTTGCTCGTACATAAATTGCTCCTTCATTCAATTTCGGAATAAATTCTGAACCATAAAAAGCGAACTTAGCACAACATATTGCCAGTAAACCTAAGAAAGCATATAATGTTGTTTTGCGATGTCTCGTACTCCATTGAAATAACTTATACAGATTTTCTCTAAAGAAGCGCGAAATCATATTTTCTTTCTCTACAATGTTTTTCGTCAACATGACTTTACACATTGCAGGAACATACGTAAGAGATAAAATCAACGATCCTAAAAGCGCATAACTTAACGTAAAGGCTAGGGGAGAGAACATTTTTCCTTCCACTTTAGTGAAAGAGAAAATTGGCATCAAAGCAACAATCAAAATGATCAAGGCAAAGAAAATATAAGTAGCAACACTACCAACACTTTTTTTGATAAGCCCCATTTTGCTCATACTATTAAAGCGTTCCATTCCTACTTTATGTGCTTTTTTCTCGAGTGATACAAATACTTGCTCGACGATGACCAATGTTCCTTCGAGGAGCAATCCAAAATCCAGAGCTCCCATAGAAATTAAGTTCGCTGGTAATCCCTGAATTCGCAACATTACAATTGCAAACAAAAACGAAAGCGGAATCACAGAAGCCACAATCAATGAAGTTCTCCAGTTATAAAGGAAAATAAATACGATTAACGAAACCAATAAAATCCCTTCTACAAGGTTTTTTGTAACCGTTTTTACCGTTGTATCTACCAATTTTGTACGATCAATAAACGGAACTATTTTTACATTATCCGGCAAAACTCTTTCGTTAATTTCAGCCAAACGGTCTTTAAGTCTCTTGATAACTTCACCCGGATTTTCTCCACGCAACATCACGACAATACCTTCTACAACATCATCATCACCATCTAAACCAACTTGTCCTAATCTTGGTTTGGCAGATATTGAAACTTCGGCAACGTGTTTTACTAATATTGGCGATGAACCTTTGGTTTCGATCAAAATATTTCCAATATCTTCTACTTTATTAATCAAACCAACACCTCTTACCACGTAAGCCTGATCGCCACGTTGAATAACATCTCCACCAACGTTTACATTACTTTTAGAAACAGCTTCGTAAACATCAAGTGCCGATAAATTATAATTTTCAAGTTGCGTTGGATTAATTTTGATTTCGAAGTTTTTTTCTTCTCCACCAAAACTCACTACATCGGCAACTCCAGGAACAGCGATTAGTTCTCTTTCGATTACCCAATCCTGAATGGCTTTGATTTCCTTAATAGGTAAATCACTTTTGATTACATATCTAAATATCTCACCCGTTGCTCCGGATGGTGGTTCAATATCAACATCTGCACCTTCCGGTAAATCCAATCCGCTAAGGCGATTTGAAGCATATTGTTGTGCGTAAAAATCCTCAACATCATCATCAAATAAAACCGTTACAACTGATAATCCAAAAAGCGAAATAGAGCGTACTTCAGCTTTTTTAGGAATTGTATTCATTTGTTTCGAAATCGGAAGCGTGATAAATTTCTCTACTTCTTCGGCACTTCTTCCAGGCCATTGCGTAATGATTCTTGCTCTTGTATTCGTTACATCGGGAAAAGCTTCGATGGGCGTGTGGATATAGCTAACTATTCCGGCGACTAGTAGTATGGCTGTCAGGAAAAAAACTATAAGGGAGTTTTTTAGCGAGAAAGCAACCAGACCTTGTACAAATTTTTTCATGTCTTGTATGGTATTTATCCGTTTTTAGGGATAATTAGTTTTTTAATCGTTCGTGAATTAACAGTTGATTTTTAGTAATCACCATTTCACCTTCATTAACTCCTTTATCAAAATAAACCCAGTTGTTGTTTTTTATAACAGGATTAATTTCTCTGGTTTCGATTGTACAATCGTCTTTGTAGATCAAAATATGATCGCGATTATTATCAAAAATGACAGCTTTTGCAGGAACCGAAGCTAACATTTCGCCACCTTTACTTTTATCGATAATAATATCAGCGGTCATTCCGGGTTTTAATTTTAAGTTCTGGTTTTCCATTACAATTCTTGCTTTTAGAACATGTTCTTCAGCATCAAAAACTTTGGCCATCATTTTTATTTTCCCTTTAAAAACTTCTCCGGGATATGCGGGAGTTGTAACATCAACCAACATATTTTCGCTTACGTTTTTCAGATTACTGGTATATACATTTACCAAAACCCAGATTTCTTTAAGATCAGAAATAGTAAAAAGAGGTTCGCTGGAATCTGTAATTTGCATTCCCGGACTAATATTTTTTGCTACGATATATCCTTCAGTTGGCGCTTTTATTTGGAAAACGGCTCTTTCGCTGCTTGCACTAAACATGGCAAGATTTGCTTTTACGTTTTCAAGAGAAGATTTTAAAACATCCAATTCGCTTTGTGCTTGCATTAAATCTTTTTGTGAAGAGATTCCGTCATCAAACATTGATTTTGTGGCTTGCAAATTGCGTTGTGCGACTGCTATTTGAGATTGAAATGATTTACTCTCAGATTGCATATTGTTTAATTCCGTACTTTTTATTTCTGCCAAAACTTGTCCTTTTCTCACATAATCGCCCAATGAGAAAGTAGTTTTGGTAATAATACCTTCAACAAGACTATTAAACTGAACTACGTGATCGCCATTATAAGTTATATTTCCGGTAAGGTTTATAGATTCCGTAACCGCACGTTTTTCTACAGGTTCGATTGTGATTTTTTCTTTTAAGTTTTTGTCAATACAAAATTTTTCCTCTTTTGTATCTTTGATTTCTTCTTTTTTGCCACATCCGTAAACGAGCATTAACCCAAGTATCGGGAGTAAAATAAGTTTCTTCATTATGTTTGTTATTATTTTTTTAGAGAATTAGATTTAATTGATTTCCTGACCGGCGATATAACGCAGTTCTTCAAGATTTTTATTAAGATCTTTTTTAGAGTTTAACAGAATCGATTTGTTGTCTAAATAAGCATCAACAAAATCAAGATATTCTAACATGCTTGTGTTTCGTTGCATGAAGTTTTTGCGATAGCTTTCCAGAAGTTTGTCTAAATCTGCTTCGTAATTAGCATCGACACTTTCGTATAATTTTTTTGTCACAATTAAATCTTCATAAGCTTGTAAAACTTCTGCTTTAACACTTATAGTTTTTTCTTCGGCAAGTAATTTACCTTGATCGATTGCTATTTTAGCCGCTTTGATATTTCCTTGATTTCTATTAAAAAACGGAAGATCGAGCGCAAAACCAAGTCCCACAAAATCATTCATCGTACTTGCACCACGGTCGTAACTAATACCAAGTGTAACGTCTGGCGTTCGCATTGCCTTTTCATATTTATATTTATTATCGTTGTAATCGTTTCCAAGTTTAATAACCTTCATATCAGGACGATTTTCTACTGCGGAAGCCATAAGATTGCCCAGATTTATGTTGTCGATATTTTTATTATCAGGAACAAAACCTTCATCTGTAAGTTTGATAAAGCTTGTCGCAGGAAGATTCATTAAGACTTTAAGTTCTTTTTGCAATGAATTGTTTTCTTTTTTGAGATCAGCGATTTCTTTTACGAATTGTAATTCGGAAGCTTTTAGTCTAATGTATTCGCCTCTGCCAACATTGCCTTGTGCAACCTGATTGCTATAAGCTTTGATTAAAGTTTGCATCGACGAAAGTTGCTTTGTATAAATGGCTTCCTGTGCTTGCGTATATTGCAGTTCAGTAAGATTACCTCTAAACTCAATTTTTAGATTTCGTAAAAAAGTTTTAAAGTATTCTTTGGCGATATCAACGCCAACTTTTTCCATGGCAATCATCTTTTTGCGTTTTCCTGCAGTTTGAATCAGTTGTTCTAATTCTGCTGTAACTTGAGATGTTTTTCCGAAATTTCCCCAAAGCGGAGGAACTTCAGCAGCTGTGGCATTGTGCCAAAGATTGATTTCACCAATTGTAAGAGTAGGATTCGGCCATAATTTAGCCTGAATAACTTGTGCATCAGCAATGTCGATGTTTAGTTTTTCGGAAATAAGAGAAATGTTTTTTTCCAAAAACAAAGCCTCAGCTTGAGTTCGGGAAAGAACAATTGTATCGTTTATTGTAGCAATTTGTGCCACACTTTTGTGCGATACAATAACGAGCAGGGTTAGAAGTATACGTTTCAAATTAAGTTGTTTTTAATATGGTGCAAAGCTATCTGCGGCATATTAAACCCTAATTTGAGGTCAGTTAGAAAGGAGTTGCAACTACATTAGAAAACGATTAGAGTGGCGGAAATAATAGTATTACAGTAGTTCCTACATCTTTTTTTGAAGTAATTGTAAAATCGATATTGTTCTGTTTGAAGATAATGTTTGCCAGAGAAAGTCCAACGCCGCTTCCTTTTATATCATTAACATTTTTACCTCTGTAAAAGGTTTGTTTGATGAATTTTAAGTCGTCTTCGTTAATACCGGTTCCGTGGTCTTCGATTACAATTTTAAGCTGATTATTCTCTTGTAATAGACTTATTTTTATAGGATTTCCGTTCGAATATTTCACGGCATTTTCTATGATATTGTATAAAGCAATTTTGATTTCGTTGCTGTTTCCTTTTATCGAGAGAAGTTTATCGTTTACAATTTCAATGGCAATTTGTATCTGCGCATCTTTCAGTTTATGAACTTCGGGTAATTGATCGTTAATATCCCAAACCAATTCATCAACCCTAAAAATTTCGTTCAATTCAGTGTTGCCTTTCAATCCAGAAAGTAACATAAGCGTGTTCATTGTATCTTCGATTTGATACACGTTTTCTAATACTTTTTCAGACATTTCTTTGTATTCTGCGCTCGTTCTGTCTTTTTGAGCAAATACTTCGAGATTTCCAGAGATTGCAGTTAAAGGTGTTTTGAATTCGTGCGAAACATAGTTTATAAAATTCTTCTGAATGATAAATGTGTCCGAAAGTCGCTTAAACAGATTGTTGTATGTTTCGATTAATTCCTGAATATCATCTTTGGTATTTGGCGAAACAATATGCCGATCAAGAGACGAAGCTTCGATATCATTTACCTGATTGATAATGTTTTTTATTGGACTATAGGCAAGATTCGAAAGCACGCGACTTACAATATAAATGGTAATTAATCCGGTAATTAAAACCAGAATCATAATGATTAATAATCTGTTTGTAATGGTTTTAAATTCGACATCGTTTTTCTTTACAAAAACAACAAAATCACCTTGATTATCATGATAAAAACTTCCAAAGTAAAAATGATGATTAGACTTAAAACTCAGTTTTCTATTCTTTCGAATATAATCCAGTTTTTCTGCATTTATGTTTTTATCTGTTTCTTTATCGCCATATACAATCTGATTTTTTTTGTTGTAAACGCGTGTTATAATTTCGAGTGAATTTTCGCGGAATTGCTGACCAATTATCAAATGTTGATTTTGAGGTAATTCGTCTTTTTCGAGGTAAAAAATACCAGTTAACAAACAGGTTTTTTGTAGTTCATTATAAACAATTTTCTCAGAATAACTATAGAATGAAAAGTACGTGATGATTGAAGCAATGACAAATACAATGCTAAAAGTGAAAGAGGATATTAATGTAAACCGATTGCGTATTTTCATGATTGTTCTTTAAGCATATATCCGGTTCCTTTTATGGTATGGATAAATTTATGGTTTTGCTCAATTTTGTTTCTCAAATAAGAAATATAAACATCAACAACATTGGTATTATTATCATAATTAATGCCCAAACGGCATTTAAGATTTGCGTTCTGGACATTACTTTATTTCTGTTTTCTAATAAAAACAATAGCAATTTATATTCCCTTGGAGATAAATCGATCAATTCGTCATTTTCGGCAACCTTATGTTCTTCGGGATTTATGGTTAAACTTCCTAAAGTGTATAAAGTTTCTTCCTTGTCGTAATTAAATTTAGTTCTTCGCGTTAATGCGTTTACTCTCGAAATTAACTCTTTAAAATGGAAAGGTTTAACCAAATAATCATCGGCACCAGAATCGAGTGCATTTACTTTATCATCAGTATCACTAAGCGCGCTGAGCATTAATATTGGTGTATGAATTTTCTTGAAACGCATTAATTTAGTCAGCTGAATGCCATCAATTCCCGGAAGCATAATATCCATTAAAATAATATCCCACGTATCATTTTGGACAAGTTCTCGGGCAATTTCGCCAGTTTCTGCCAGATGTACCGTAAAATTGTTTTCTTCTAAACCCTTTACAATAAATTCGCTAATGCGTTTATCATCTTCAATGAGTAGAACATTCATACTTAAAAATATAAGGTTACAATAGTTTTATATGGCAATAATGCGTTTAATTCATTTAATTTAAAAGATGAAGTTGCTTGACAAATTGCCTGAAAGGAATATCAAAAATAGGATTTAATTATGGCAATCGTTGTTAAAATTGAATTTTGTAAGAAAAGAAGCTGTTTAAACTTCATTATTTTATTAAAATCCAGCAAAGCTAATTAACGATAAAGATGTACAGAATCATAGTGCATTTGTACAATTTCAAGACGTTTCTTTGTATGTATCTTTGTAATATAAGTTTAAATAAAAAGACAAATAATATGAAAGCAATAGGATTTAAAACCTCATTATCAATGGAAAAGGAAGATAGTTTTATTGAATTTGAAACTTCAAAACCAGTTCCGGGATCACACGATTTATTAGTCAAAATTGAAGCAGTTTCTGTAAATCCGGTAGATTTTAAGATACGTCAAAATAGTGCAAAAGATACTGTTCTCGAAACGCCAAAAATTATTGGTTGGGATGCGGTTGGAATTGTAGAAGCGATTGGCGATAAAGTAAGTTTGTTTAAAGTTGGCGACGAAGTTTATTATGCCGGAGATCTTAATAAACAAGGAAGTAATGCCGAATATCAAATAATCGACGAACGAATTGTTGGTCATAAACCAAAATCAATTTCTATAGAACAAGCCACTGTAATGCCATTAACCGGATTAACAGCTTGGGAAATTTTATTTGACAGAATTCGTATTGATCCGGAAAAAGATAAAGGCAAAACTATTTTAATAATTGGCGGAGCAGGCGGAGTTGGATCGATCGCGATTCAGTTGGCAAAAAAGATTGCCGGATTGACTGTAATCGCTACAGCTTCTCGTTCTGAATCAATTGATTGGTGTAAAGAACAAGGCGCAGATTTTGTGGTAAACCATAGAAATTTGGTAGAAGAAGTTCGTAATGCAGGTTTCCAAAATGTTGATTTTATTTTAGACTTTGTCGATGTAAACCAATATTGGGATGCATTTGTGGAGTTGATAAAACCTCAGGGACATATTGGTTCAATTAGTGATCCTGTAGAGTCAGTAAATCTTCGTCAGTTAAAAGGCAAAAGCGCCAGTTTTCATTGGGAATTAATGTTTACGCGTTCTATGTTTCAAACAGAAGATATCATTCAACAACATCATATTTTAAATAAACTGGCGAATTTATTAGATAACGGAACTATTCAGTCTACTTTAAAAACAACTTTGAATGGTTTGACGGTTGCAAACTTCAAAGAAGCACATCAACTATTAGAATCCGGAAAAACAATTGGTAAAATTGCTATTAGATTCTAAGCAATTAATAAAACAAAAAGCAAGCTAATTAAGCTTGCTTTTTTGTTTCTAATTCAAATCGATTTATTTTAAAATAACCACTTCTTCCGGAACATTAAATAATAAAGTACAACCAGTTCTTGAAAATACCGAATGTGTACTTCCGGGTGGCATGTATAAATAATCTCCGGCTTTTAATTCGTCTTTTCCAGAGCGAACTTCACCTTCAAGAACATAGATTTCTTCTCCCGCAGGATGAATATGATTTGGATACGAAGCGCCTGTATCAAATTTTAATAAAAATGTTGGAGGCCTTTTTGTTACAGCATCAAAACGTAAAAATTTTATATAAATACCGTCTGTTTTAATACCTTCTTCAGCAAGCGGTTTCCAATCTATTTCGCTGCTTTTTGTGATTTGTTTTTCCATTTTAATAATTTTTAATTTGTTTTATTTTTCGAAATAATTTCATCTAAACTCCATCTGTATTTTTCCACAGTTGATAAAAGAAAAGCGGCCATAGAAAATACAAATACCGAATAATCTAAAGGATCTTTTACACCAAAAGAATACGTCATTGCGAGCGCAAATAGAAAAGTTAAAAGTGCCGCAGCAATCGAAACATATTTTGTCTGATAACCAATTAGTAGGAGTAAACCCAAAACCGATTCGGCAATAGTTGCTGCAATCGCAATTGGGAGAATAAAATTTTTTGGAGCAAAAGAATTTACTTTTTCCGTATAAACTAAAAAGCTTTCCCAACCCGAAGAATAATTCCCCCAAAATCCTAACCGACTCGAAACGGCAGATAAAAACCCTGTTGCTAAGGCAATTCGCAAAAGCAAAACTGCATAATCCTGATATCTTTTCATATACTATTTTATAAGTAATTATTACTGATACAAAGATGTTGCAAGTACGCTTGCTAAAGAATAGAGAATCTTGGAAAAAGCATGTAATTAAGAAAGAACAAGTTTTTCTTTATAAGATTTTGGAGAGATATTGGTGTGTTTCTTGAAGAAATTTGAAAAATAAAACGGATCATTAAACCCCAATGCATAAGCGACTTCTTTTACAGATAGTTTTTCATACGTAAAAAGACGTTTAGCTTCGGAAATAATTAATCCAAAAATTACATTTTGAGCAGTTTTATTGGTGTGTAATTTCGAAAGTTCGTTTAGTTTTGATTCCGTTGTATTGATTAAAGCAGCAATTTCGTTTACAGAAAGATTCTTGTCGAAATTCTTTAAAACTGTTTCCAGAAAATGAAGAAATAAAGCATCGGGTTTGTAGATTTCGTCGCCACGATTGATTTTGGTGCGGTTGATTTCAATTAAGATCAATTCGATTCGGCTGTGAATTGAAATCTGATATTGATATGGAGTTTCAATCAGTTCTTTCTTGATTTCTTCTAATTCCCGCATAATAACTTTAGGATTCTCAACTTGAATCATTTCGTTCATTGCAAAATGACAAAACAAACCATTATGGAAAATCAATTCCATATCAGTATCATCTTTACAAAAGAAATCATAAGTAAATTCCAAAACAAATCCGGTTGCATTTTGCAAATCCCTTAAATAATGAATTTGTCCCGAAGTTATCGTAATAACGCAATTTTCAGTCAATAGAAATTCATTTTCATCTACCGAAATCGTAGCGGATCCTGAAGTACAAAAAAGGAGAATGTATTTTAAAACACGTCTCGGATTTTCTAAATCTGTTGCCTGATCAAATGTTTTTATATCAATCATTTGTAGAGAAAGTTTATTTCAAATTTAGGAAAATTTTTGTCAATCTAAAAGGTTGGTATTTTAATGTTACTTTTGAAAAGTCTTCTATTTAAGTTGTGAAGAAGATATCCTTGCTTTGCCGAAGTTAAGTGTGTGATCTATTTTTTTTTTAAAATCCGTAAAGTCTTTTGACCTTACGGATTAGGAGATATTATGAACTTTACATTGTTATTTTAATGTTTAACAATCAATTTTGAATTACTTATTTTTCCATCTGAGAATGTTGCTTTAATGAAATAGATTCCAGTAGGTAATTTACTCACATCGTATTTTATTTCACTTTTTAAGTCTTCATTTAATTGTGCGTGAATTTTTTTACCTACTAAATCCCATACTTCAAATTTACTTATTTCTGAATTATCAAGAGATTTAATATTTACTGCTTTATTTGCAGGATTAGGATATACATTTATTCGTTTTAGATCGGCACTTTTAGGATTTAAATGATCTTCAATACCCAATGAGGAGTTATTTATTTTAGCAATGTAAAGTTCATTACCACTGAAATCATTGTTAGCTTGGAGATATAAATTATTGGCTGTTGCTCCTAAGTCCAATATTGAATTATATCCGGTAAGATTTGAACCATTTAAGACATTTATGTCTAGATCCACGGGTTTATTCATATTATCATTTATCAGCCATATTTTATGAGGAAACATTTCAGCTAGAAATAATAGATTGTCGTTGTAACAAGTCAAGTTCCTTATATATATAAAATCTGTAGTGTCGGATCCTGCTATTTTTTCGGTTATTTTACCATTCGTCCTCCATAATTCTTTATCAGTATTATAGAAATCCTGAATAGTGAAATATACATAATTACCACATGTTAAAATATGCTTGATGCTAAGATTTGGCAATGTTGGAAGAGTTGCTCCATCAAATAATAAAATTGTACCAGCAACAGTTCCATCAGTTCTATAAAGGGCTTTAAAAAAGCTATCAGGGCTCGTAGCTACAAAATATAATTCATTATTGAAAATTGTACTATATTGAATAACACTATCTACATTAGTTGCAAACGTTTTTATATGTTTTGTTCCAGCTGTAGTTCCATCTGATATCCATAAAGCATCTGGTCCAGAATTTCCTGTTGAAGCAAAAATCATTAATTTATTATTTACTGTCTTTAAGATTCTGATATCGTTTAAATCTATTATTTTAACTGTTCCTGACGCAGTTCCATTTGTACTCCATATTCCAGTACCAACATTATCATTAGCAATAAAATAAATTGTATTATTTAGTAAAGTAAATTCTCGAGGATAACTACCATCAAAAGAAATGCCTGTTTCAGCTTTTATATCTTTGATCATATAAGTTCCGGACTCCGTTCCATCACTTCTCCATAATTCAAAACCATTTACTCCATCAGTAGCATTGAAATACAAAATATTATTGATTACAGTAAATGACTGTTTGTTATTGTAATTTTGCATGCTGCTGTTATTACCAGGATTTATGTCTTTTACTATAACAGTACCATTTTCCGTTCCATCACTTTTCCATAATTCATAACCATGGGTACCATCAATTGCACTAAAAAATAAAGTACCATTTATTACTTTCATTTCAGAGAGATCATCGATAGCATCATAGCCTGGATTTATATCTTTAACTAATTGAGTTCCAGTAATAGTTCCGTCGCTTTTAAATAATTGTTTTCCATATTCTTTTCCTTGTGCTTTAAAAAACATATTTCCATTAACATCTGTAAATTTAGAAGGACTACTGCTATTTGAATAATTTAGATCTGCAAAAAAAGAAGTTCCAGCCACTGTTCCGTCTGTACTCCATAATTCATTTCCATTTGTTTCATTTTCACCTGTTAAAATGGTAACATTATTAACAGTAACGAAGCTTGGTATGAATCCTGAAATGTTTTTGGCTTTAATATTTGCTAATTCAAATGTACCATTTAATGTACCATCACTAGACCAAAGTTTTCTTTCTGAGTAATTGGTGGTGGTAGCATAAAATAGAAGTTTATTATTTATTTTATCGACATAAAAATTTTCTACATATGACGATGCATCTCCATTATTAATATCTTTTAATAAAATTGTACCATTCAATGTTCCATCAGTTTTCCATATTTCGAAACCATGAATATTGTCGTCTGCAATAAAATATACTTCATTATTAAATTCAATGAACTTATTATTATACTTTATGCTGTTAGCTGTTGTGTTGTTAATATTACGAATCAGTGAAGTTCCAGATTCTGTTCCATCACTTTTCCATATTTCAGATCCATTAATTCCATCATAAGCTTCAAAAACTATTAAATTATTTAATACTGCTCCTTTTATAACATATGAACTGGAATTAGAACCCGGCATGATATCCTTTACGATGGTCGTTCCAGATTCAGTGCCATCACTTTTCCATAATTCAAAACCTTTTGCACCATCATTTGCGAAAAAATAAAAATTATTATTCATAACTAGAAATTGATTTCCAAACTGGAATGCAGAATATTTTGGATTAATTTTATTAACCATTAAAGTTCCAGATTCTGTTCCGTCAGTTTTCCATAGTTGAGTTCCATTTACCCCATCGTCAGCTACAAAATATAGATTATTTTTAAAAACAAATAAACTATTGGGGTTACTGTTTCCATTAGGATTTATATCTTTGACCATATGAGTTCCGGATTCAGTCCCGTCACTTGTCCATAATTCAAAGCCATTAGTTTCATTCGTGGCAATAAAATATAATTTACCATTACAATTTAATAAACCTGATGGACCGTAATAATCATCACTATTGTTTGGTCTTATGTCTTTAATGATTTTAGTTCCAGGCTCAGTTCCATCACTTTTCCATAATTCAGTACCATGTAAATCATCAGAAGCTGTGAAATATAAAATGTCATTGATGACAACTAATGAACTTGGGTTTGAAGAATTTAGACCGGTTTTAATATCCTTAATCATTTGCGTTCCTTGTTTTGTGCCATCAGAGTACCATAATTCCTGACCGTTTTTTTTATTGTAACCATCTGTGGCTGAAAAATAGAAGCCGGATTTAGTAGCTGTAAAGTTTTGAGGATCACTGTCTTCATGGAAATTTAGCTCTACTAAACTTGCATCGATCGATTGTGAATGTGCTAAATTAAAAAGGGTGATAATAAGGATGAGAGTAAAGTTGTATTTCATTTAGTCTTTTAATGGTATTATAAATGTTTCGTTGTTTTGAAAAGATCTAGAATCTTGTCGTAGATAATTTTCTGACAAACGAATATAGTAATTAAAATAGCAATTTGACTAAAGGTTTAATTTTTTTGTTGTGTTTTTCTAATGTTAAATTTTAAAATCTTTATAGGGTTATTTTTTTTTTATCTCATTTTATATCATAAAAAATGACGGTATTTTATATTGCCGTCATCTTAAGGTAAACATTATAATTATTCATTTTGAATGTCTTATAAGCTGAATTTTTAAGGTTGTATATAGCTGTTTTTTTTGAAAAAAAAATGTTTTTTTTTATTCTTGTCTATATTTTTTAAAATCACTTCTGAGACAACGTTTCCAATAACTTTTCTAAGTTATCGATACTCATTTTAAAGCCTTCTGAAAAGCCCATTTCAATCATTTTTTCCAGACGTTCAAGAGATTCATTAAAAATGGCAATATTCACTTTTGTGATGCCATTTTCTTCGCTAAAAGTATGATCCCAATTAGAACCAGGCAATTCGCGATTTTCCTCTTTATCAGCAAAAGTGTTGAACATTTTAAAATTTGTTTTTGGCGTAATCGATGTATATTCCTGAATCGCCCAACGCTCCAATCCTTCGGGGCTTACCATGGCATAGAATCTTCGTCCGCCAACTTCAAAATTCATGTATTTTGTTTTAGACGACCATGGTTTTGGCGCAACCCATTGATCCAGAAGTTCCGGTTTAGTAAAAGCGTCCCAAACCAACGGAAGTTCTGCAGCAAATTCTCTCGTAATAAATACCGTTTTTATGGCTTTGTCAACGGTAAAATCAAATTGCAAATCTTTTTTCATTTTTTCTGTTCTTTAAGTGTTAATAGTATTTCGTCAAGCTGATTAAATTTGGTTTCCCAAATAGCTCTAAATTGGTTAATCCATTTGTCGATCTCTTTCATTTTTTCAATTTCAAGTGAATAATAAATTTCTCTGCCTTGTTGTTCCTGTTTGATCAGGTCGCATTCTACAAGTATCCGCAGGTGTTTAGAAACAGACTGTCGGGTCGTGTTAAAGTTCTCCGCAATGGCATTTGGAGTCATTGCCTGCATTGCAATTAAGGCAATAATGGACCGCCTTGTCGGATCGGCAATTGCCTGAAAAATATCTCGTCTCATAATATTCCGGTTTTAATTACGAAGCCAATCGGTTGCAAATATACATGCAACTATTCGGTTTCGCAATTTTTTTGACATTTATTTTTAAAAATAATTTACTAAAGACATTAAATAACAGTGTTTTATATAAGGTAAATTGTCATCCTGAGCGATCCCGACACTTCGGGAGAATGCTTATAGAACTAAAATTATAATAGCAATAAACACATTAAAAGGTTAGAATTTGGGAATTTATTGTTTGGAATTTTAATTTGAAGCTATTTCCTGCTGTCCTTCCAAATCTTTTACTTTTTAAAGAAAAAAGTAAAAGGATTTTCCCTCCCATCAGGGCTAGGGCATTGGGTTTTATTAGAAGATTTGGTTTTTGATAAAGTAAATTTTAGTATTAACAGAAAGATTAAAAACGTTATGATTCTCTGTCTTTTTTGAGTATAATATTTACCAACTTCCCTTTAAGCCATCTTTTAGAGCAGCATTATATTTTTCTAAATTAAAACTATACAAATCGGGAGCTTTATGGGCACCGCCTTTTCTTGATTCGTCTAGTTTTGTCAGGATGTCGTATCTCAAAATTTTTCGGTAAAAATTGCCTCGATTTAATTTTTTGCCCAAAATAATCTCATATAATTTCTGTAATTCAGGCATAGTAAATTTCTCAGGTAAGAGATTGTAACCAATAGGATGATTGTTTAATTGCTCACGCAGCGTAAGAAGTGCTTTGTCAAATATCGTTCTGTGATCCATCATAAATGGCGGCAAATCATCGATAGATTGCCATTCGCATGCATTTGAAATGTCATCAATAATTAGCTTCACTTTCGAATAATCAGCAAGAGCATAATATCCTATCGAAACGAAGCGCTGTTTGTTCCATAAGTTATCCTCGTAATCCTGAAAAACACTTTCAGAACGATTTAAGTTACCAAACGTATAAAATTGTTGGAGATAGATATTTTCAGTACCGGTTCTGTCTTTTAAAATACGAATTGCAGCGTCATCAACATTCTCATCTTTCTGAACGTAACCTCCCGGCAATCCCCATGAATCCTGATTTCTAAGTTTAATCGTCAGAACCTGAAGCGAAGTATCTTTAAAACTAAAAATAACACAATCAATCGAGAGCGTTGGAATATATTTTTTCCAAGCCTCTACAGAATTTTGCTCAACTAATTTTTTAAATTCCATTCTTTACAATTAAATTCAAATTTACTCTTTTTTGATTCTAACTCATACTGAGTTCTAATTTTATCCTGCAAATCTCATTTCTTTTTTGTTTTCATTAGTGATTTTTTATAATAAGATGGTTTTCTAATATCTGATTTTTATGGGATTATAGAAATTAAGTAGCCATTTATTTGTTGATATGAAAAATTGTAATTAATATTGCTTCGTAATGAAGCAATGAAAAGTTACAAAAGTAAAACTAAATTACGAACTCATGAAAAAAAGAATTATTTCAGCCGGCTTAGCCTTTTTGATAGGTGCTTCGTTACAGGCTCAAAGTGAAAATTTCACGATTATAAAAAATAATAAAGGAGCAGATTTAGGATATTCTCCTGAATCTGGGATTAAAATTCTAACTGTTGACGGAAAGAAATTTAAAGATTTAAACAAAAACGGAAAACTCGATAAATATGAAGATTGGCGACTTTCTGCAGATGAACGTGCCAAGGATTTAGCTTCAAAAATGTCTGTTGAACAAATCGCAGGATTAATGCTTTATAGTCGTCATCAGGCTTTGCCGGCAGGAATTTCAGGTTTTATGGCAGGGACCTACAGCGGAAAACCATTTCCTGAGAGTAATGCAAAAGCTTACGACCTGACAGATCAGCAAAAAGCTTTTTTAAAAGAGGATAATCTTCGTCATGTCTTAATCACAAGCGTCGAAAGTCCTGAAACAGCTGCTTTATGGAACAATAGAATGCAGGCTTTTGTAGAAGGTATTGGTTTAGGAATCCCAAGTAATACAAGTACAGATCCGCGTCATAATGCTGTTGTAACGGCAGAGTTTAACGCAGGAGCAGGAGGGACGATATCAATGTGGCCTGATGGTTTGGGAATGGCAGCAACTTTTGATCCGAAAATTGTAGAACAGTTTGGACAAATAGCTGCCAAAGAATATCGCGCTTTAGGAATCGCTACGGCACTTTCGCCACAAATAGATTTAGGTTCAGAGCCAAGATGGTATAGAATTTCGATGACTTTTGGCGAAAGCCCGGCTTTAACCAGAGATATGGGACGTGCCTATATTGATGGTTTTCAAACTTCATACGGAAAAGATGAAATTAAAGACGGTTGGGGATACAAAAGTGTCAATGCAATGGTTAAACACTGGCCAAGCGGTGGTGCCGAAGAAGGCGGACGTGACGGACATTGGGCTTACGGGAAATTTGCGGTATATCCCGGAAATAATCTGCAACAGCACATTGATCCTTTTGTAAATGGTGCTTTCAAATTAAAAGGAAAAACCGGAAAAGCTTCTGCAGTAATGCCATATTACACGATCAGTTTTGATCAGGATAAAAAGTACAATGAAAATGTAGCAAATGGTTACAGCAAATATATTATTACAGATTTATTAAGAGATAAATACGGTTACGATGGTGTTGTTTGTACAGATTGGCTAATTACTGCAGATGAAGGAAAAACTCCAAATGTGTTTGCAGGAAAACCATGGGGAGTTGAGAATCTTTCGATTGCCGAAAGACATTATAAAGCGATTATTGCAGGCGTAGATCAATTTGGCGGAAACAATGATAAAAAACCTGTTCTCGAAGCCTATGATATGGGAGTAAAAGAATACGGAGAATCATTTATGAGAGCTCGTTTTGAAAGATCAGCAGTGCGATTATTAAAAAACATTTTTAGAGTTGGTCTTTTCGAAAATCCATATTTAAATGTTGCCGAAACAAAAGAAATTGTTGGAAATCCTGAATTTATGAAAGCGGGATATGATGCTCAGTTAAAATCTGTAGTGTTGTTAAAAAACAAAACTTCACTTCTTCCTGTAAAAGAAAAGAAAACCGTTTTTATTCCAAAGATTTATACCGCTTCGACCAAAGATTGGTGGGGAATTCCAAGTCAGCCAAAACTTGATTATCCGGTAAATCTTGAGTTGGTAAAAAAATATTATAATGTTACCGAAGATCCTACAAAAGCAGATTTTGCAATTGTTTTTGTAACCAGTCCGCAAAGTCTAGAAGGAGGTTATGATTTAAAAGACAGACAGAATGGAAGCAATGGTTACGTGCCAATTTCACTACAATACGGCACTTATACAGCAACCGAAGCCAGAACCAAAAGTATCGCTGCCGGAGATCAGGTTATTGATCCAATGATAAAAGACAGAACGTATAAAAACAAAACAGTTACTGTTGCCAATACAATGGATTTAAGAACGATTCTGGATACAAAAGATATGATGAACGGAAAACCGGTTATTGTATCTGTTACAGCTTCAAAACCAATGATTTTTAATGAATTTGAAAAAGAAGTTGATGGAATTGTTTTAAACTTTGGAGTTTCGACACAAGCTGTTTTGGATATTATCTCCGGAAAAACAGAACCATCAGGATTGCTTCCGGTTCAGATGCCAGCAAATATGGAAACTGTCGAAAAACAATTTGAAGACGTACCATACGATATGATTCCGCATAAAGACAGCGAAGGAAATGTTTATGATTTTGCTTATGGATTAAACTGGAAAGGTGTTATAAAAGATACCAGAACTGAAACTTATAAAAAACAGTAATTCACAAAAACGCAAAGACACTCTATACTGATTGTTATAAATTTAAAATAAATAAAAATCGGGTAGCTTAATTTAAGCTACCCGATTTTTTTATGCAAATATTGAAATGATTAAAGAACTAAATCATTTAAAATGAGTCGAACAGATTGTTACAATTCTTTCTTTCCTTTTTCTATGTAGCTCGTATCTCCAAAAGATTCTACGGTAAATTTGCCATTTTCGTAGATTACTTTGCATACAGAAGCATTTGCCATATGAGAACGCGCAACTTCTTCGCCAGATATATTAGACAACATAGTACCAATCGCCATTCCGTGTCCTACTATAAAAATATTTCCCCCGCCAGTTGCAGCTTCTTTTTCTGCAATATTTCTCAATGCATTTTGTGTGCGTGTTCTTACTTGTTCATAATCCTCGGCCATATTTAGTTTGTCAAGTATTTTTACAACTTTCAAAGGTTCATTTACTCCGTTTACTTTTACATCGGCAAAAAGATCTTCAGTAGTTTTAAAATGAAGATAAATCGCAATATCTCCCCACATTTTAGAATTCAGATCGGCTTCATAACTTCCAAAATTGGTTTCTCTCAAACCTTCAGTTTCTGTAATAGGTATTTTTTTATCTCCTTTTGCTTTTAATACAATATTAGTGGTTTGTGTTGCACGTCCTAAATCACTTGTATAAGCCGCTTTAAAGTCAATTCCTTTAAGGCCTTTGCCTAAAAATTCAGCAACCTGAATTCCTTCTGGAGTTAATGGCGCATCAGACCAGCCTTGTACTCTGTCAAGCGTGTTAAGCATTGTTTTGCCATGTCGGGCAATATAGAAAGTCACTGTTTTTGATTTTGCTGTTGTTTTCGACTTTTGAGCCGTAATAGTTGAGGTTATTCCAAAAAGGAAAACTGCTAATAAGAAGATTTTGTATGTTTTCATGGTGATCGTTTTTTGTTAAAAATTATAATTTTGCTTTTATACCAAATTCAACTGTAAAAGGACGGATATAAGTCCCCACTAAAGGTCTTCCGTCAAAAGCTTGCGCTTGTTCAATAGAAGTTGTATTAGTTCCTGAAATAGATCCTTGCGCTCCTTTTTGATTTAAAAAGTTTACGACATTAAGGTTTAGATCAATTTTTTTGTTCAACTTACGTGCAACACCGCCAAAGGTTTCCCAACGGCTTGCGAAGAATAAGGTATTTGGATAATTTGCGGCTTCTTTACTAAAATAACGAGCACTAAGCCATAGTTTCCAGTCATTATAAGTATAACTAGGATCTAATTCTATAAGTACTTTTGAAACACTGCGTGCAGTACCACCACTAAAATCATAAACCTTATTTCCTTCGGCAGGAACTTCGCTTAGATCGACAATAAAGTTTTTATATTCCGGATTCTGAAACGTTAATAGCGCATGAAATTTAAAGTTCTTAAATGGTTTAACTTCCATATCAGTTGTCCAGCCTATTGTTTGAATATCATAGGTAATCGTTTGTTTGTGTCCGCCTTGAAAAGAAGAATTGTTCTTAAAATTATTACGTTGGATATACGTAATTTTAGATACCAAACTTAGTATAGGGTGATTAAAATAAGTTCCTACAGAAGCTCCGGGAATTTGTGAAGGAGTAACATTAGGATCATCAGCACCAGAATAACTGCTTAGATTTCCTGCTACTTCGGTATAAGAAAGATCAGTTAAAAAACCAACATTACTAAATGTTTTATGAAGAAAACTAGCGGTAAAAGCTTTATTAAACCAATCTTTTTGAACGTTTTCTCTTCGTGACATATCGATTTGATTGTTCGTAAATCCATCTGCTTTCGCAGCATCTCTGCTAGATTTAGGATACCACATTCCATCGATGCGTTGCCATTCTAATCGGGCTCCAAAATTAAGATCAATTTTATTATTTACAGTCCACTTTTCTGTGGCATAAACTGCTAGTTTATTTTCATGACCCGTATAATATTGTAATGCACTGTTATAACCTGAGTTTCCGTAATCATCAACTCCTGTTGCGTTTATCCAGTTTCCGCTTGCATCTTTAGTCTGAGTGATTAATTTAGAAGGATTTGCCGCTACTTCCTGAACCATATTATAAGTCGACTGGTAATAATTGTCGATATCATAGTAATAATCAGCTAAGCCAACTAACCAATGATGTTTTTGCGTTTTCTTGCTCAAATCTACTTTTCCCATAATGGTATTTTGAGAAATTTTTGGCGTCGCTAGCATTGCAACTCCCTGTACGTAATTTCCCTGATAAACCTCATTTTGATTATCAGCATATACAAAACGATTTTTGGCCGGATCAATTTTTCCAAGATTAGTGTAATACGGATTATACAAACCTGATTTGGCATTTTGAAAACGAACAATATAATCTAGTTTCATACCATTGTTCAAAGCATTTTTACCCATTACATCAACGACATTTGTTGTAGAACCCATATCTTTCATTTGGTCCAACGTCTCTCTTTGTCCCGAAATAGGATTAATAATAGTCGATTTTCCGGATCGTTCCAGATATGAATCTCGTCCTATTTTAAAATCTCCAAACTGGCTTATCGTTCCATCCAGATTATAGATATACGGACTTACTTTTGAAGTAATTGATTCAGAATTTGCAAATTTGTACTGAACCGAAATTTCTCCTTTTCCATCATTGTATTTCTTTGTAATAACACCTTTATAGATTTGTGTTTTATCGAAATAATTAGTGAAATCCGAATTAAAAGTTCCAGGATCAAAATTCAGAAATATACTTGCGGCATAATACCAATTGTTTTTTAAAGGACCGCTAACACTCACATCACCTCTTAAAAGTCCAAAACTATTGGTATTAAAAGCTAAATTTTGTTCGTGTTTTTCTGTTCCTCTATTCGAAAAAGTACTTACTGAAACTCCTACATCTCCCACAGAAATTGCCGTTTCACCAACGGTTTGCACTTGAAATTTGCTAAAACTCGATCCTGCACGCCAAACACTCGTAGGACCTTGACCAGACCAATTGTAAACAACAGGAAGTCCGTTTTCTAAAATCGTCGTACCGCCAATACTTGCCGGTAAACCAATATTTACATTTCTTGGTCCGTTATCATTAGAAGCGTTAAGCATCATATTTTGAGCTTGTTCCTTTACTAATTTTGTCTCTTTTTTGTCCTTTTCGACTTTTGCGATACTATCGTTTTTTACCTGCGAATAACTGTTAACACCAAATAACATACTTGCAATGGCAATTCCATTTATAATTCTACATCTCATGGCTACATATTTTAATTTTTTTGACTCTTGATTTGCTTTATAAAATTTTAATATTGAGTCTTGTAAGGTACCTGATAAGACAAAACAATTTTATAAAACTATTGCTTCATTATGAAGCAATAAAAAGCTAATGTAATGAGATTTTAAATTAAAGACTGTTAAAGTTTGTATTTTTTATAAGAAAAATTTTATATAAAAAACGATGTAGTATTTTTATAAAGGAAGAAATAATGAGGATAATGTTGTAAAGATGCTAAAACACAAAGTTTTTTATATAAACCAATTTGTTGCACTAAACCAATCTCGATCCAGAATCTTTGAGATAGGAGAGGGCATATAAAGTCGAAACAACAACACTAATCACACGGTAAATGTTGGAATTTGGAGTTTATCTATTTGAATTTTAATTTGAAGCTATTTCCTGCTGTCCTTCCAAATCTTTTACTTTTTAAAGAAAAAAGTAAAAGGATTTTCCCTCCCATCAGGGCTAGGGCATTTGGTTTTATGAGAAGATTTGGTTCTTAAGAAAGATTAGAGGTAATCCTAAATAAATCTTGTTTGTTAGTTGATGTTTCTAATAAACCAATTGATATAGCCATCTTTTATATTTTCAAAATTTACTTCTTTAATTAATAAAGATTCTTTTGGTAATATTTTCAATAAAATAAGATTTACATTTAAGTTTATTATTTGGGTTATATTATCGCTTTTTAGAATTGGTTGACCCAAAATTGAATTGAAATCCATTCTGTCAGTCAAAGTAGAATTTGCGTAGCCTAATCTTGCAAAATTCCAAGCATCAGAAAATGCCATAAAGGTGTCTGTTTTTGGTTTTACATCTTCAATGTATTTTTCAAAGTTTTTTAAACTTTGAATTTCTTTAATTTTTTCTTTTCCAGAATCGTCAATTTTTCCAGTTTCGTCGTCAATAAACAAAAACTTTACTTCGTTTTTTTTCGCAATTTTTAGAATCTCCTTTTCTGATATTCTTGTAGAAAATTTTGAACTTAAGAAATCAGCATTAAAATTATCTTCATGTTGGTTTAACTGTTTAAGGAGGTTTTCAAACTCTTCCTTTGCAATTTTATTATTTGGAAATTTCAAGATTGTATCAGAAACTTTTCGGTCGTTTTTTAAGGTTTCAGGATTATATACATATTTATTTGAAATAGATTGAAATTCTGTGAGAACGAAATCTTCATCATTTATAGTAAATTTAAAAATTTCTTTTTTTTCATATTCTCCCGTTTTTCCAAAGTTGTAATGGCCAACAGAATAATCTATAATATACTCTTTTCCTGAAGAAGTTTGTCCAATTGCATTCGTCGAGCAAATAAAAAGTATAAATAATAGTCTAATCATAATTGGATTTGTTTCAAATATATTTCAGCTAAACGAAAATACAAATTATGATAAATTAAAGAAGCCTTGAAATCGAATTAGAAGTTTAATTTTACTGGAAATGTTTTCAGTTTTTGGTTTTTTTTATCTTTAATTTTAGAAGAATTAAAAATATCATATGGTATTGCAGTAATGATTAGATGTTCTTTTTTACCATCATTATCGATATCTCTATCAATAGCAAAAGTAAAAAGTTTTTCCGTTAAAGAAATTACTTTATATTCGTCAACTATGACTGTTCCAAAATAAAAATTAATATGATCGCCAGCAGGTTCCCATGTTAAGATAGATTGATTGCCACTGCAATAAGTATTTGTGAAATAAATTTCATCATATTGATACATTTGCCCTTCATTGTTTCTATACGTAAAATAATCCTTAAAGCAATCTGGATTATGATCATAGAGATAAAGGTTTCCTTGCAATAGAACGGTGTCATATGTCCAGGTTTTTAGTAATAAGCTGGGTTCAAATGTTAGGGGTTCAGCGATAGGAGGATTTTCATTACTATTGCAAGAAGCGAATAGTAAGACTATAAAAGTTAGAAATCTTAATTTTTTCATTTATAAATTTATTTTATGTGCGATCACTAGCAGAACAAATGACTTTTTTATTATTGATGAAAGTTTTTAGATTACCAATAATGTGATCGACTTTTCTTAGAAATAACAAATCTAACTAAAAAGGTAATTTATCGCTAAAGTTAAATTGAAAAACATTTTCTAAATTTTGAATTTCAGTTTGATTAACGAAAGGTTCTTGATAGGACAATTTTCTTGCTGGTAAATACAATAGTTTTTATACTCAGTTTACTTAGGAGTTATTAATTTTGAACTTTTATATTTCCATTTTTTTAATTGCTCATTGTATTCAAATATATTTTCGGATAATTGATAGGCATTTGCATGAACGTATGTTACTAGCCTTTTACTTTTTATGATAAATTTTGAAGGGAAAAATTCCATTTGTGAGGTTAAAAATTCATCTAATGCAAAGTTTTTATTTTTGTCCTGAATGTAAAAATTATATGTTGGACCTCCATTTCCTCCGGAATCATTTTTAACAGCAAAATCTTCTCTATTATCAAAATTAAAATCAGTAATTATTAAATCTCCAAAGTCATTATCAATAGCTTTATTGTTTTTATTAATGCCAGTTGAATAAGATCTTACTGTCTTACAATCAATAAAAGTTTTTTCAAAAAGGTAACTTGATCCAAAATTAATTTCTTGCTTTTTATTTGAGATTTTGTTGGAGACTATGATTTTTACAGAATTACTATCAATTTCATTATTAGGGTTTTTTATTTTTCGAACAGTTATTTTAAAATTAAAATCTTTAGATAGATTTTTATGCAGGCAAGTTTGATCAAACGCTACTTTTGAAAAAACGAAACAAACTAATAAAATAATAACATTTTTCATTTCAATTGAGATTCTGTTGTATGTGAATAACCAAAAATTGCACTTGTAAAAATAAACGTCTTGGATAAAACCAATATTAAGGGTTCTATGATAAGTTTTGTTTTAAATCAACCGAAAAATAAAATATAATTTCCATTAATATTTGCCTGAGAAATGGTGTGTTTTAGTAATACCAAACCTTCTTCTAAGTGTCTTTTATTAAATGCTCTGTCTTCGCTTTCGTCATCATGCCAAACCGAAGGATAAATATCGTGTGTATTAAAAAGATCAGCGCTGTAAAAATCTAAAATTTTATCATTTTGAATGTTCTCCAAAACTGAATTAATTTCTTTTATTACTATGGGATTTAAAAAATAGATAGAAGTTGATTCCGGAAAATCTTCAATAGTATCAAAATCAATTTCGCTGAAATTAACATACTCACCAATAAAATCCTGAGGATAAAAAAGCTCTTCTAAAGATTTTGGCAATTGATCGAAATAGTAAGATGAAAACAGGAAAATTAATCCTTCGAAATTTTGATCGAATATAGAAGAATTATCGTCGCTAAAATCTAAATGGAAAGATTCATGATCTTTTGAAAACTCTTCAAAATTGGCTTTACTTATTTGATATAAATTTAGACTTTGACTCATATTAGATTTGGTTTCTTTATTTTAGCTTACGTAATATGGCTTTAATATTTCTTAGCAATTGGAAATGATTAATAAACTAAAACGAAAATAAGTATTTTTTAAATTTAAAAGAACTTATTTTTTATTGATACTGAATACTTATTATTTGAGAGAATTTTCTTTATATTTACCGTTCTTAAATCTTCACATTAAGACGAAATAAAATTTGCCCTTGTAATATGGTTGCATTATTAGAATAATACTAATGCATCTTAATTATCACGGGTTTTATATTCATTAAAATGTAAGTTATGAGTACAAACTCCCTTTCGAAAGAAGCCGAAACAAGGCTTATGAATTTTTTCAACAAGACAATCGAGCCAGAAACGATGGCTAAAGCAATAAGACAACTAAATTATCTACTCGCTTTAGAAGTCATGCGAAAAAATGAAACTCTTCAAAATGAAATCGACAACATAGAAAACAGCTTTTATTGGCTAAATGAATTAGCTGAGGTTTTGAATCCTTATTTGGATGTGGAATAGGATCTTTTCTTTGATATATTATAAAACCTCGATTTTTGTAAGTCGAGGTTTTTTTATATTTTGAATGTTGTCAATCTTTGTGTTTACGAGTGAGACGGTCTCTCCAGTTGTATTACTTTATTATACCTAATTCTGTTAAAATGTCTTTTTTTAATTTACTAAAAGGTCTGTCGCAGAAATTAATTTCATTGTATTGCACACCAAAAACAATTTTATATACATCTTCATAGTTTAGTCCCAAAGATTGATATTTATTAAAAAGTTCTTCAAAATATCTTTCAGAAAATTTGTATCTAATATCAAACAAGTCTTTTAATTCGTCTGAGTGCGCACTCATGATATCTTCTAATTTGAAAATTTCATTAGATTTTTTAATTTTTTTATCGATATCAATATTACCACTTACGATATTTAATTTTACAGAAACATTTGAAGTTCTGCCAATTATAGATGTTACAACATGCGGAACAAAGGCGTAATTATAAAAGTTAATAACTTCATCTTTATAAGGATGTAAATTTGAAATTAAATTAAATTTTTTACGCCCTTTTAATGTACTATTACAAACTTTGCAACTAGGAATTAAATTTTGTACGGATAAGGCAAGTAATGGATTTTCGCTTTTATCGAAAAAATGATCAAATTCTGGTCTAGTTATTTTTTCAATTTTCTTTTTTCCTTTTAAAACAGTAAGAGTGTAGTTACGATTACAATATAAACAAGTTTTTATATTTAATTTTTGTGCTAAATCATATCCGTCATATGCATTGTCTTTTTTTGTTGCAAAATGTTTGTAATTAAAAATTTTAGAAATTTTACCTTTAAGAATTTTTGTTGATTTATAAGTTTTTAATAATTTGAAACTTGAATTTAAGTTTTTGATTTTACTTGGTTTACCTTTAATTATTTCTTCGAGATTCTTTTTTATATATTCCTTAAGTTCTTTATTAATTGTGCTAGAAGCAATTTGAGAATCCAGATAATCCTTAAGAGAATTATAATGTTCATCAATAATATCTTGCCTTGAATTTATATCGAAATAGATCATAGTTATAAATTATTTAATCTTTCTGTTAACATTTCAATTTCTTTTTTCAATATTTCTTTTGATAGATTTTGCTGCATCTTTTCAGAATACATTTCCGCTAATTTTCTTTGAATGATTGGCTCGTCAATGTTTTGAATCAGTTTTTTATGATATTCATTATTTGATTTGTCTTTTGAATTCAACCATTGAATTGTTTTATCAATTTTATCAGATGCAAATTTCCCAATTAATCCTTCTTTTACAAAAAAGGAATCAGCAAGAAGCTCTGTAATATTAGCTGCGAATGATTTTTTTGGTCTTTTAGGATCGTCATATTTCATAATTTGAGATTTTCCAGAATTATCTTTATCTAGATATATAATATTATAATTTGGTAATTCAGAAAGAGTTAAAGGATCATGAGTTGTGAAAATTATTTGTACTTCCGATCCTATTTTTAGAAAAAAATCTTTTATGAAGGTTATTAAAATTGTAATAAAGTTTTTTTTCCATTGAGGATGAAATCCTAAATCAGCTTCGTCTAATAATAAAAGATAATTTGCATATTTTTTTTCTGTTTGTATTTGTAGAAGTCTATTGTCAAAATAATCATATATTCTACTAAATAAATTGAGCATTGCTGTTTCTCCAGAACTTAGATTTCTTGTCGAAGGTTCAAGATTTGTAAAATGTGACAGTTCAGATAGCAAATCATAATAGGTTTCATTTTTGACACCCGTTTTTGAATAATACATTGGTAATTTATTAATTAAGGCTTTATCTAGTAAGAATAACTTGTCTAGATTTTCTGAATTAAAATATAAATTCTTTCTCCCCCAATCAAATAATTCTGATTTACCAAACTCATCACATTCAATTTTATCTAAATATTCATAAATAAAATTCAGTAAATCAAGAACTTCTTTATGTGGAAGTGGTTGCGGTTTACCTTTAGAATATTTATAGTTACTTAACCAAAATTCTAATAGCTCGAATGCACTAAGTTTTTTTACTAATTCTTTTTGTTTATCATAAGGTGTTGATATAAAATGTCCTTCACTTAAATATGTATTTTTAGACTCCATCAAATTGACTAATAGACACAAAACATCCATTAGTAAATAATTCTTATAAAGATTTTTTTGAAGTTGAAAACGTTCAAATTCATTATTAACGCTTCTGTTTGCATTTTTATTTTCATTCCTGATTTTCAAAAATAATTCATCTAGAAAGAATCGAAAATCCATTGGAGTGTTGTGAAAGTTAATTTCTTTTTCATTTGCATCTATAATATGACGAGTGAAAGTTACTCTATGTAAATCATCCTCAGGGAAATCAAAAATTTTTGAAATTGAATGCGCAAATTCCGAATTTTTTAAATTTCTTATTCTTTTCGAATTCTTTTGTTTTAAACGCTCTATTGGAATAACTCTCTCATTTCCCTCCCGTACCCCTTTCATATTGTCTAAATCGAAAGATAATAGATTATCGAAACTCAAATCAATACCTGAAAAAGGTTCTTTGAAATCTAAGAAAGGGGAATAATAAATAGTTTGAAAATCTATAATTTCTGATCTATATTTTATTTCAGTAATAATTCTTTTTTCATAATGATTTTTGTGAATTATCATTTCATCATCACTTTCAAAAATAATTATTGATTTTGTCCCATATCTTGATCCAAATAAATCTGTTATTTCTTTTAAAATTGTTGTCTTCCCAACTCCATTTGTCCCTACTATTGCTGATATATTTATAATAGTATCTTCTGCGAAAAAATTTGAAATAAATGATAAGTTTTCTTTTCTCTTAATTGAACAAAATTTTCCATCTGTTTCAATATCATAATTATATTTTGAACCAAAATTAATCGTTTTAGAATTTTCGAATAGAAAGTGATCATAGATATATATAGCTGCAAGTCTCATAATAATTTGTTTGCTTGTAAGTGGTAAGTAACTAAATTTTATTTAATAATTATAGGTTTTTATTTTTATCCTTTTAAAAGTATTCAACTTATATATGCTGTCTAAAGGAGTAGTACTAATTATATTATCTCTTTGAAAAACTATTATTGGATTAATTTTGCTGAAAGAAATATCAATTTATCAAAAATATCAATTTATAAATCTAAACCGTCAAGTACTTTTACCTGTTTATTTTCATGAGAAACGAATTTTTAGACCTGATAGAAGGGAAAATCCTTTTGTGCCGGGGTTCGGCATAAAAGATTGGAATGATAGCAGGAAATAGCTCCTAAAAATTCTAGGAATTTTTATTTAAGTAAAAGTTTAAAAAGAATATAACCGCAAAGTCTGTCATTTCGAGGAACGAGAAATCTCCGCAAGTAACTCTGCAACGAGAATCCAATCTTTGTCGAGCTTCTAGTGGGGATTTCTCCTTCGTCGAAATGACAAAAAATAAAAACTTTGAAAGGATATAAAATAAAAAGCTTTTTTCATCACATACATGATAAAAAAAGCTTTTTATTTATGTTTGAAAAAAAATCTTCGTCAATTATGCGAAGCAACAATCTCCATCTCCAAAATTCATTTTTACATCGCTAAAATCCGTTTTTTCGAATGCTTTTGATATTATGGATTGCTTTAGTTTTTTTGTTTTGTAAATAAACAAATTTGACTTTTTGAAATTATCACATATAGCTTCATCATAACAAATTATTTCACGGATATTTTGTCTTACGCATTGTAATTTGATAATATCGGCCATTATATTTGCATGGATTGTATGGTCGTAATAAGCAAATAATAATTTACAAACATTATTTCTTCTTTGCAGAACTAAGAAACCGATACACTCGGAATCTTTTATAACTTTTATGTAATAAATATTAAATTGATGATCGTAAATAGAAAACTCGTATTTGTCTTTATTTGTAAATTCTAAAAGAGGAGCTTCCTGAACCCAATAATATGCTTTTAGCCATTCAAAGTAATCTTCTTTTTTATGTGCAATATCATTTTTGCCATATCTTTCGATTAACTCTAAAACTTCAGTATCAGGTTTGTTTAAATATTCTAGCTGTATATTTTTTAATTTTCGAGATAGAGATTTTTGCTGTAAATCTAGTTTTAGATCTATAAACAGATTTAAAAAACTATCTGTAAAATTTAATAATGGGCTAAGAGAACTTAATTTTGGATATAATTTTGGAATCACAAAAATCAAGTTACTTCTTAAAACAGCTTTTACACCATGGTTTTCTTTTAAAGTATTAAAATAACCGGTTTTGTCATATACTCTTTTGGCACTTTTGGTAAATTGAGAAATTCCAACCCTGCCATTATTAATTTGATATGCTGTATCTAATATTTGTCGGCCAACTCCTAGTCTAAATGTCTTTTTTGGATGCACCCACCAAGTCGTAAGCCATCCAATTTTGGTTTCAACATTATCTAAGATTATCTGATCAATAAAAACACCCATATAACCTACAATTTCATTGTCTAGATACGCTAGGATTAAAACAATATCATCATCCTTGCTATTTGGATTTCTATAATGAGATAGTAGTCTGTGTTTGCTTATTGATAAAAAATCATGATTCCAAAATGATTTATCTTCAAACAACAAAGGAACATTTTTTTTAGAAATTTGTTTTATCTCAATCATATTCTACTGATTTTGTATTTGCCAATAATTTTATTAAAATTTTTATATAGATTTTCAGTTACAATAAGCTTCTTAACTTCTTTATTTGGATTTTCAAGTGAAAAGCGTTGAATTATTCTATTATCAAAATCTTTCTTTAAACCTGAATTTCCAAATAACAAGATATTCTCATCATATTGAAACAAGTCATTTAATAATTTTTTTGATATTTTTTTATCCGAAAAAGGAAATGCGAACAAAGAATATTTGATGTCAAAGTTATTTTTAATCCAATCGATTGAATCTATAATTTCCTTTTTTTGTTCTTCAAAAGTAAGTTGTTCTAATGGGGGATGAGACATTGTGTGACCTCCAAAATAAAAGCCATTATCAACCATTTCTTTAATTTGCTCTTTTGAAATATAAGGTTTATGAGTTTCTAAATATTTTTGAATATCAATATTTAAAAGGTTTAAGACATCAGTAATTTTACTTCTTTGAGAAAATTTGATGCTTTTGAATTTATTTATAAAATCTTCGTTTGAAATGTAACTAAAATCAAGAATAGAAGAAATTTTATCTAAATGTTCCTTAGGGTAATTTGCCTTTTTTAGATCACTTATAATTATGCTGATGTAATGTTTGTATAAACCTTCATTATTATCAACAAAAACAGGATTTATAAAAAAAACAGCTTTTAAATTTCTTTCTTTTAAAATTGGAAAAACAACACTGTAGATTTCTTCCAGACCATCATCAAATGAAATTAAAAACGAATTAGTATGTGGCTTTTTCTCAATTAAGTCATTTATAGTTATTGGGCTAAAATTTTTAGACAATACATCTAAATCATTTTTAAACTGAGCTACGTTTTTATATTGATATAAATTTTCAATATGAGCAACTTTATTGTCTCTGATAATATGATAGTACGGAAAAACTGACTGTTTTTTAAAAAAACCTAATGCGTTTTTATTTGAAATTTTATATAGACTATCTTTTATAATTCCCATGTTATTTTTTAAATTAAAAGCTCTGATTTGTCAAAAATCAGAGCTTTATTAGTGGACAAATTTACTTAATTATCGTTTAATTAAAAATATTTTTTTTCAGGTTTTCTGTGAGAAATATTTGGTTTGTATAAACTATCTTTTCAATGAAAAATGGGATTTATATTCTTTCGAATTTCCGTTACAATCTACATATTTGAGTCTAAACCAATAATCTGAAGAAGAAATATCATTTGAATTACTTGTTCCGTCCCAGGAATCATTTACATTTTGTAATACTTTAATTAATTTCCCGTATCGATCAAAAATAGATACTGCAGAAAAACTAGTCGAGTCAAACCAATCTACTTTCCAAGAGTCATTAAAACCATCGCCGTTTGGAGTAAAGAAATTTGGAAAAGAAAAAGTCTGTTCACAAATTGTACAAGCTTCTATTTTTGCTAAATACAAAGGTCCTTTTTTTAAATAGGTACCAGGCTTTAATACAATTACATTTCCGGCCTTCATTTTTATATCGCTTGAAGCGCTAATCGAATAATTGTCTTGCGTTGTAATTGAATTTTGAGCGTTGTAAGTGTAGATTTTATTGCTTTCGGTATTTGATAATACAAAATTATCTGTACAATCTGAATTGGTCTTTTGGGCCGACGCAAAATTGAAAACGAATAAAATAAGGATTAAAAGAGTATCTCTCATTTCTATTTCAATTTTTCAATTATAGCATTTTGAGCATCTATTTTTTTATTCATTTCAATCAAATGCAAAGTTAATTCTTCGATTTTAAGAAGTAAAATTTTATTCATTTCACCCAATTCAATACCATTCTTTTCTACTTCTTTAGCACTTGGAACATCTTTTAAATGTTTGTTTTCGTTTATGAATTTTTCAACATTTTCTAAAGGTTCTAGTTTATAGTTTTTATCAAATACAAAATCCGCCCATTCAGAGTCTAATGCAATTCGAACTTCTTCTGTTAAAATCCCTCCTTTAGCATATAAACTATAAGAGCTTACGTCAACGCTTCCAACTTCAGTAGGAAAAACGCTTGTATTGATCCCTACTTTTCCATTAGTATAAATGTTATCATTGATAGAAGTTGCAAAACTTCCATCAGGTCTAAGCCAGTCGTAGTCATGTACTGCTGAACCTGAGCCAGTAAGCTCAGCCGGATTGTATTCAAAAACATTTCCTGCATTGTCAGTTCCAAGAATCTTAAATGGACTAGTTGCGTCTGCTAAATTTTCTAATTTTACAGTTCCGTTTGTATTAAAATTTGCAGTAGGATTAACCACATTTATACCCACATTTCCTTTGGTATAAATGTTATCAGTAATCGAAGTAGGAAAAGTTCCGTCTGGCTTTAGCCAATCAAAATCTCCCGTGCTTGGACCTGTAAGTGTAGCGGGATTGTATTCAAAAACATTTCCTGCATTGTCAGTTCCAAGAAGCTTAAAAGGAGTTGTTGCATCTGCCAGATTTTCAAATTTCAAAGTTCCGTTTGTATTAAGATTTGCAGTAGGATTAACTACATTAATACCAACATTTCCTTGAGTATAAATATTATCAGTGATCGAAGTAGGAAAAGTTCCGTCTGGCTTTAACCAATCAAAGTCTCCTGCACCTGAACCTATTAATGCTGCTGGACTATATTCGAAAACATTTCCTGTATTATCAGTTCCAAGAATTTTAAAAGGATTTGCAGCATCTGCCAGATTCTCGAATTTCAGCGTTCCGTTTGTATTAAAATTTGCAGTAGGATTAACGACATTAATACCAACATTTCCTCTTGTGTAAATATTATCAGTAATCGCAATAGGAAAAGTTCCGTCTGGTTTTAACCAATCATAGTCTCCCGTACTAGGACCTATTAATGCTGCCGGACTATATTCGAAAACATTTCCTGTGTTATCAGTTCCAAGAATTTTAAAAGGATTTGTTGCATCTGCTAAATTCTCGAATTTCAGCGTTCCGTTTGTATTAAGAGTTGCAGTAGGATTAATGACATTAATACCAACATTTCCTCTTGTGTAAATATTATCAGTAATCGCAGTAGGAAAAGTTCCGTCTGGTTTTAGCCAATCGTAGTCTCCCGTACTAGGACTTATTAACGCTGCCGGACTATATTCGAATACATTACCTAAATTGTCAGTTCCAAGAAGTTTAAAAGGATTTGTTGCATCTGCTAAATTTTCAAATTTAAGAGTACCATTGGTCTGAAATAAAGCAGTAGGATTAATTGTTCCGATACCTACATTAGTGCCATTATCGAAAATTTGTGAACAAGTTAAACCAGATATTCCTTTCTTTAATACAAAATTCGTGGTATTACAACTGTTAGTAAGACTGCTTCCAAAAGAGGAAGACAACTGTTTGCTTACATTTCCATTTACATCGGTGGTTAATACATATGTGTTTGTTGTAGTAGTAGGTAAATTTTCAAAACGAACGGTTCCATTTGTGTGAAGTAATGCAGTTGGATTAATTGTTCCAATTCCTACGTAACCATTTGCCAGAATTCTCATTAATTGTGTAGTACCATTTTCCCAGGCAAATACAGGTCTGGTTGCTATAGTGCTTGATGTTGTACCCCAGGGAAAAGAATATCCGGTAGGAGCATTGGTAACTAAATCATTTCTAATTTCTGTTCTGAAAATCATTATAGGAATACTTCCATTATCTCTGGCAGAAGTAGTAGTCGCAAAAAGTCTTAAAACATATCTGTCATCACTTTGTTGATGCGCCCAAATTGATGGAATAAATGAATTATCATTAACAGTTGAATTTGTTATTTCTAAAAAATCACTTGGTGCATCGATTACTCCAAAACTAGCAACTCTTTCGGCATTAAAAGTAGAGGTCGAAATATGAGGGAATGGGGCTTGAGCAAAAATAAATGTGTTGGTAAATAATATTATTAAAGTAATTATTTTTTTCATTTTAATAATTTGTTTTGGAATTTTTTGAGGTTACTTTTAAATCAATTTAGGTAAAACTTTTCTGAATATAAAAAATGTTAAATATTTGGTAAATATAATAGGATTTTGTTGACTGAAAGGTTATTTATTAAAAATTAATGAAGTTTTTTAATAAAAAATAATACAATAAAATGGTTGTTAGCCAGACTCATATATTTTTGAAAAAAAGGTTGTTTATTATTAATTCTCATAGATGTTTGTAACGTAATACATTGCAGTAACGCTAATCGCAATACTTGAAATTAAAATAAGAAAACCTTAAGGCACAAAAAAAAGACGATACTATATTAAGTATCGTCCTTTAAGGTAAATTTAATTTACATTCTAAAATCAGATTTTAAAATGCCGCATTAAGCGTACAGTTTAGGTAATCACTAAATTGAAGACTAAACGCAGGTTATTCGTTTATGATATCGCCTTCTTTAGTTTCTTCGCTGGCAATTTTTACCAGTTTATCTTTCGGGTTTAAATCTCCGAATATTTCAATTTTATCTTCGATTTCTCTTCCTTTTTTCACATCAACACGAGTTGCTTTGTGGTTTACAACTTTTATTACGTATAAACCTTCGGCAGAACTTACCAATCCTGATTTCGGAATTACAAATGTGCTGTCTTTCGCGTTAAGCGGCAATAGAACTTCGGCAACCATTCCTGGTAAAAGATCTTTTTTGGTATTAATAACATCCATTTCTACACGCTCAGAACGTAACTTTAAATCTAATGCTCCAGACATTCTGGTAATTTTAGCTTTAAAATTTTCAGGTAATGATTTTACATTAAAGCTCATTTCGTCGCCTTCATGCAAATATCCTGTATACAATTCCGGAACAGAAACCGCCAAACGCAATTTATCTTGCTGCTGAATTGTCAATAAAGGCAAATCTGAACCTTTTCCTGCCGGACCAACAAATGTTCCTAAATTCACGTTTCTTGCCGCTACAACTCCGTCAAAAGGAGCACGAATTTCAAGATAACCTCTTATAATCGACACTTCTTTGTGAGCTGCAACTGCGGCTTGATATTGTGCGTAATCAGAGTTTTTCTTTCCGTTTGCCATTTCTAAATCATTTTTAGAAATCGTTCCTTCAACTTTGCTTGTTTCGTACAAACGGTTGTAAGTGCTTTTGCTTGTAGCATAAATAGCTTCCATTGATTTCAATCTTGATTCGGCTGCAGCCAATTGTGAGCTGATTTCCGGTGCTTCAAGAACAATCAAAAGTTGTCCTTTTTTTACTTTGGTACCAATATCTACTTTTAGCAATTTTACAAAACTGCTTACTTTAGCATACAAATCTACTTGTTGAAAACCAGTTAATTCGGCTGGTAAACGCAATTCTGTAGTTAGTTTTTCTTTTGTTAAAAGAAACGTTTCAGTTTTTGGTTCCAGTTCTGCGGTCGGAGTTTCTTCTTTCTTAGAATTACAGCTAGTTAGAAAAAATACGGCTACAAAAAATAATGCGGTCGATTGTATAATGTTATTACTTTTCATTTTTCGGATTTAATGATGATATATAATGTATGCTTTCTTCGTCTTCAGGATCTAAAGAAACAGATTGTGTTGTTGTTTTTTCTTGTGCCCACGCAAAGATAAGTGGCAGGATTAGCAATACGGCAAAAGTCGAAAATAATAATCCACCAATTACGGCTCTTCCTAATGGAGAAACCTGATCGCCACCTTCGCCATGACCAATCGCCATTGGCAACATTCCCGCAATCATCGCAACAGATGTCATGATAATTGGACGAAGACGTAACGCTGCAGCTTCACGTGCAGATTCTAGTGCGTTTCCGTTTCGTTTTCGAAGCTGTTCTGCATTTGTAACCAATAAAACGGCATTTGCAATCGAAACCCCAACAGACATGATGATTCCCATATACGATTGTAAGTTAAGCGTTGAACCGGTAATTGTAAGCATTAATAAAGCTCCTAAAACTACCGCAGGAACCGTTGTTAAAATCACCAACGAAACCTTGAACGATTGGAAATTAGCGGCTAACATTAAGAAGATTACAAATATGGCAACCAATAATCCAACTTGCAAACTACTTAATGTTTCTACCAATACTTTACTCATTCCAATTGGAGTGATGAATAACCCTCTGGGTAATTCACCTAATGAATTGATTGTTGCATCCACATCTTTTACTGCCGTTCCTAAATCGGTCTGGCTAATGTTGGCTGTAACTGTTATGTATGGCATCGCCCCTAAATTGTCATTTTCACCACTTACAAATCCGGGTGTAATTTTTGCAACGTCACTTAAAACAGGACGAAGCGAATTTTTTAATACCGGAATTTCTCCAATATCAGTTTTGCTTTTCATTTTGTTCAAAGGCACTTGTACCTGAACGTTGTATGATAATCCGGCTCTTTCGTCAACCCAAGTGTTTTTCTCGGTATATCTTGAAGACGAAGTCGACGCAACTAATGATCGTGATATGTCGTTCATGTCAACGCCTAGTTCAGCTGCACGAGTTCTGTCGATATCAATATTCATCGCAGGATAATGAATTGGCTGACCAATTTGTACGTCTCTGAAATAAGAGATTTTCTTTAATTTTTCTACAATTTGAGTCGCATACAATTCATTTCGTTTTTTGTCTTTTCCGGCAATACGAACTTCGATTGGAGTAGGAGATCCCTGGCTCAAAACTTTATCAGTCAATTCGATTGGCTCAAAAGAAAGTTTTACATCCGGAAGTACTTTTTTGATTCGGGCTCTAAAGTCGTCTTTAAAGTCGTCCATATCCGTATGATATTCTTTTAAACTCACCTGAAATACTGCTTCATGCGAACCTGCCATGAACAAATAAATCGGGTTAATAGAGAATAACGACGGGTGTTGTCCAACATAAACAGATGAGATTCCGATATGTTCTTTTCCAACCATTTTTTGCAATTCTTTCAAAACAATGATTGCTTTTTCTTCGGTACGTTCTAAACGAGTTCCGTCCGGAGCACGCATTCTCAGCTGAAACTGACTTGAGTTTACTTTTGGGAATACATCTTTTCCAATGAAATTAATAAAGACAACAGCAAGAACTGTAATTCCGATAAGGTAAACTAAAGCAGTTATTTTTTTATAAGGGAATAATCGATCCAGAGTTCTCATAAAACGGATTCTGAAACGCTCGAAAGCACCAATTTTTCCGTTGTTATTAGTATCATCTCTTTCTACGTAAGCTTTTTTCTGAGTGATCAGATCTTTTTCAGATTCCGGAGTTAATCCGCAATCATTAAATTCAGCCTCATCATCAGTAATTTCCGGACCATGTGCATGTTTTTCATGACCTTTCATCAACCAGTTTGCCATTACAGGCACAAAAGTCTGAGAAAGTAAAAACGAAATAACCATCGAGAATCCAATCGCTAAAGCCAAAGGCAAGAACAAAGCTCCCGGAATTCCGACCATTGTAAATGCCGGTGCAAAAACCGCCAAAATACAAAGTAAGATCAATAATTTAGGCAATGCAATTTCCTGACACGCATCCCAAATAGCGAGCGCCTTGGGTTTTCCCATATCGAGATGCTGGTGAATATTTTCGATCGTTACCGTACTTTCATCCACCAAAATACCAATTGCAAGTGCCAATCCGCTTAAAGACATTAAGTTGATTGTTTGTCCGAATAATTTCAGGAATAAAACTCCGGAGATAATCGAGATTGGAATAGTCAAGATTACGATCAAAGCCGCACGTCTGTCTCCAAGGAAAAGTAAAACCATTAATCCGGTTAAAACTGCTCCAATAATACCTTCAGTAATCAAACTTTTTACCGAGTTAATTACATAAACTGACTGGTCAAATTCATATGATAATTTTACATCTTCCGGTAATGTACTTTGAATTTTAGGCAATTCAGCCTTTAATTTTTGAACCACATCCCAAGTCGAAGCGTCTCCGGCTTTTGCAATACTAATATAAACCGAACGTTTTCCGTTTACCAAAGCATAACCTTGCGTAATATCGGCACCATCTTTTACAGTCGCAACATCGCCTAATTTTAAGTTTTGAACACTTCCTTTAAACAACGGAATATTCTCAAAATCCTTAACTTCTTTAATCGTATTATTTGTTGGCGTAATATAGTTTACATCGCCCATTCTCACGTTTCCGGAAGGAGCCGTTTGGTTGTTGATACGAATCGCTTCTACAATCTGATCCGGTGTCATATTGTGCGAACGCAATAAATCAGGATCTACGTTAACCTCAATAGTTCTTGGGCTTCCGCCAAAGGGAGCCGGCGATAATAAACCGGGAATCGAAGTAAACGAAGCACGAACATAAACGTTGGCTAAATCCTGCAATTCATTGTTTGAACGTATTTTACTGCTCAAAACCAATTGACCAATTGGAAGAGAAGAAGCATCAAAACGAATGATAAACGGAGGTTGGGTTCCGGGAGGAAATGCCGCCTGAATCCTGTTCGAAAGTGAACTTAATTCGGCTGCAGCCTGAGCCATATTTGTGTTTTCATAATAGGTTAATTTCATGATCATTAACCCTTGAATATTTTTGGTTTCTACCGATTTTACACCATTGGCAAACGGTAAAATGTTGACATAAGTCTTAGCAAAATAAGCTTCCATCTGGTCTGGCGTATAACCTCCAAAAGGATGCGCAATGTAGATAACCGGCAAGTTCATTTTTGGTAGAATATCTACCTTAATGTCTTGGATGGCACCAATTCCGAAGAAAAATAGACCCGCAACCAATACTAATATGGAGATGGGTTTGCGGAGTGCAAAACGTATTAAATTCATTAGGATCTAATTAAAATTCATTTATAAATAAGTCAAAATTGCCTGTCGCAGCTACTTTAAGCAAAAACGATTGCCATACATTATTGTTCACGATATCGCGGTCAATTTCGGCACGGTTTAACGTATATAAAGTCTGAGTAATATCTGTTAAATCAGTCAATCCGTTTTTGTATAAAGTCGATTTTTGCAAATACGCTCTTTTCGCTGCATCAACCTGAATTGGCGCTTCGGCAAAGTTTTCAAGCGTGATTTGTATTTTATCGTCGGCAAGTTTTAATTGCGATTTCAATTCTCTGTCCGCCTGATTATATTCTTCTTGAAGTCCTTGCGAAATATACTTTTGAGCACTTACTTGTTTGCTTGCTCTAAACGGAGTTGTCAAATTCCAGCTAATACCAATTCCGACTAAATAATTGGTGCGATCCGGATTTACGCCATCCCAATAATTTCTGCTGAAAGAATTTTGATTCGTCACATAATCGCTATTAAATCCAGAAGCACGCGTTTGTAAAACACCAAAAGCGCTCATCGTTGGATAATAAAAACGTTTGTATAATTTAGTTTGCTGATTGCTGTAATCGATCTTCGTTTTGTAGAATTGCAATAAAGGATGCAAACTGTCTGAAGTTGCAGTTCCTCTTAAAACTTCTTTCGGAATATCGTTTACAAATAAAGTATCTGTAACAAAATCCTGAGGCGCAACGCCCATTAAATCGACTAATTTGCTGTTTTGTTCCTTGACAAAATTTCTAGCCAGATTCAGTGCAATTTTAGCTTTCGAAACTTCGGCTGTAGCCAATGTAGAATCGACACCCGCCAATAATCCGTTTTTAACTCGTGCAACGGCAGTTTTCTTAAAAACTTCGGCACGGCTTAAATTCTTTTGTTGCGAAATCAATAATCTTTGGCTTGCCAACAAATTCAAATAAGCAGCAGAAATTTTAATTTCCTGTTGAAATTGCTCTTGTTTCAAGTCTTTTTCTTTTGCCTGAACATCAACTTTAGCCAAATTGATTTTTTCCTGCGTTTTTCCGAAAGTGAAAAAATCCCAGTTCATATTGACTAAATACAACGCACCAAAAGCTGAATTCCAGTTTTGGTCCGGCAATGCAGGTCCGGAAGAAGCTGTTCCTAAACCATTAAAACCATACAACGCACCGTTTTGAGCGTTGATAGTTCCGTAATCTTGTTGTGCCGATAAATTTAGATTTGGCAAATAATCACGCTTAGATTGTTTGAGACTCTCGCGTGAGGCATTCGTGTAATTGCTTTTTGCCTTGATGGAACCGTAGTTTTCTAAACCTGTTTTTATGGCTTCTTTTAAAGTCAGGTTTTGTGAATAACTGCCACTGGCAAAAATCAAGAAAACTAACAAAGTAATTTTTCTGAAGTACATAAAATTAGTGGTATGAAATTATCTACCAAAATTATTCGTCTTTAGCGGATTTAACCATTCTTAAATGATGTAATACAATCATAAATGACCAATTGAATTTGTCATTTAATGGAAATAATAATTAAAAAATTGTGGTTAATTTGTAAACTATTTAAGTTTTAAAAATGAATAAAAAATTTGATAACATATTGGACAACAAATGGTGGCAGGAAATTGCCGTTGTTGCCTTTTCATTTACAATCTATACATTAAAGAATGACTGGATGTTATTTAGTTCTTTTACTTCCATATTAATGGGCATATTTTTCTACTTCATTTTATACATGCATGCCCAATTCAATCGTTTTTTTCTTTTGCCAATATTATTCAAAACACAACGTCCTTTAACCTATATATTTCTAACGCTTTTTGGAGTTTTTGTATTTTCAGTACTTTTATATGAGATAACAATGCTCGATATGTTTAGTAATTGCCGCTTGTATCAAAACTCGCATCAACGCAGTTATGTCTACCAATTGGCGAGTGTTTTAGGAACTTTGGTTTGTATTTTGAGTCCTATAATTGTGTTTAAATTCTACAGAATTCACAGAAAACAAACAGATGAAACCCTATTGTTTAATGAAATGCAATTGAATTCTTTGAAAGGACAATTGAATCCGCATTTTTTATTTAATACCTTTAATACGCTTTACGGAATCAGCTTGGAATTTCCGGACAGAACGCCGGATTTGATCATGAAAGTTTCGCAATTAATGCGTTATCAGCTCGAAAGTAACAATAAAAAATGTGTTTCACTCGAAGATGAACTGGAGTTTATAAACAGTTATGTGCAACTCGAAAAAGAACGTGTTGGTTATCGTTGCGAAATCACTTATGATTCTAAAATCGATAACGAAAACGCCTATAAAGTGTCTCCAATGTTGTTGATTGCTTTTATCGAAAATGCCTTTAAACACGGAACTTGTGCTATTGAAAAATGTTTCGTCAGAATAATTATTACGGTCGAAAATGGATTATTGCATTTGCATGTTGTAAATTCAATTCCAACAAAGAAAACCGATGTAGTTTCGACTAAAATTGGTTTAAAAAATACAATCGAACGTTTGAATTTAATTTACGGAAAAAACTATAAATTGGACATTCAGGACGATAAGAACACTTACATTGTAGATTTTAAAGTACAATTGAAAAAGTTTGTAGAATGAGAGAATCCAAAAAATGTATAATTGTAGACGATGAACCCGCAGCGCATTATGTGTTGGCGAATTACATCAAGCAAAATCCACAATTAGAGTTGGTTTTTCAAGGCTACAATGGTATTGAAGCAATGGATTATCTTCGCGAAAATCCGGTTGATCTGATGTTTTTGGATATTAATATGCCGGAGATTTCAGGAATGGAATTGCTAAAGATTCTGCCAACGCATCCTAAAACTATTCTAACGACTGCTTATTCTGAATTTGCTCTTGAAAGTTATGATTACGGAGTGATTGATTATCTTTTAAAACCTATTTATTTTCCGAGATTTTTAAAGGCCGTTGATCGTTTTTTTGGTGCCGAAAGCGCAAAAGCAAAAACAGAAGAAACAGTTATAAATTCCGTTAGCGTAAAAGTCGACGGTTATTTTATGGACATCGAATTAGATCAGCTTTTGTTTGCGCAGAGTTTTGGAAATTATGTGAAACTACACACGATAAAAAGAACCTATTTAGCTTCGATTACAACAAGTGAATTTGAAAAATGTCTGCCCGAAAAGAACTTTATGCGCATTCACAAATCCTATATTGTAGCGTTGGATAAGATTGAAACTACGGACAAAGATTTTGTTATTATTAAAAACGAGAAACTTCCTATAGGAATTACTTATAAAAGAGAGTTGTCCGATAGATTAAAAAAATGAAGTATTCGTTAAAAGTTCTTTTTTCTTGTTAAAAAAAATGTAATTTTAGTGAAGTATTATTAATGTAAAAATCGGACTCATGAGAAAAGCATTTTTAATTTTAACACTTTTGTATAGTTGCTTTCTAGTAGCGCAAAATCAAATTGCACCAAGTAGTGCAGTTACGCCACCAGAAAAAGTCTTGTTTACTTTTCAAAAAGAATATCCTGGAAAAATAGCATCCTGGACTTTAAAATATGTTGGCGATGATGATGATGAAATACGTTACGAAGGAAAGTTTAGAACCAATGAAAATACAGAATCGCTAGCGGTTTATGATAATCTGGGAGTTTTAAAAGCATTTGAAACGCAAATTCCATTAAGTAAACTTCCGGCGAAAGCTCAAAGTTATTTAAAGAAAAATTATCCGGCAAAAGCCATTCGCGAAATTGCTGTCGTAGTAGATGATAAAAAGAAAACTACTTATGAAGTAGGTGTAGAAAAAGAATCAAAATTTTACGATGTTGTCTTTGATCAAAATGGCGGTTTTGACGTCATAATCCAAAAAGACTAAAAGAAGACTTACTAATTCAATATATTTGAAAATGAGAAACCCGACTTGTTTATTTAAACTTGTCGGGTTTTGATTTTTATCATTTTGTTTTTCAATTAATTATAGTAATTTTTTTAGGAGCTAATCCCGCACCCTATGCTTCGACTATCGGAGCTAAAAAGCAATAGTTTGCTATTTCAGATGAATTTCAAAAAGTGGTCAATAAAAAAAATACGTAAGTTTTATCTTTCTTTTATTAAGTACTGTACATTTTTCACGTTATTTGTAGTCATTGAAATTACAATAGATATAAATGAAATATATTTTACTAATTATTACTTTTTTAAACACGAGTTTCTTAATAGGGCAAAGGAGTATACTTGTGCCGCCACAAGCTGTGACTACAGTTTTTGAAAAAGAATATTCTCAAAAAAAAGTACTTTGGTCTATTGAGTATGGTAATGAGGAAGAAATTTATTTTGAAGGAACATTTAATCCTGTTACTGCAACCAAAGCATATGTGCTTTATGATAGTTATGGAGCTTTTAAATCTTTAAAAACAGAAATTTCAATTAATAAACTGCCTTTAAAAGCTCAGGATTACCTAAAGATAAATTACCCCATAAAAGGTAAAGTAAAGTCTGTCGGTAAAATTTTGACCAAGATTGATGATAAAAACAATGAAACGTACATTGCAGAAGCAAAAAAAGATAAAAAAATGTACAATATTGTCTTTAATAAAGAAGGTGAATTTATTAAAAGAATCGAGATAGATATTTTATAATAAGCAAGTTTACTTCTAATAACAAACCCAACAATCCCGAAGCCCAATGTCTTTAAGTTAAGGAGAAATCTACAAAACTACTTAACAATTTAATCAAAAAAGTAATTAAAAAAATCCGTTTTTATCAGCGTTTTCGCTTTAGCGAATCCGTAAAATCAGCGTCTAATTTTGACGCGGATAAAACAGATTTACTTCGTAAAAACGCGGATAAAAACGGATTTTATTTTCTAAAAGCTTAGCTTAATGCCATTGCCCGAAGCCTCGATATAAAATCTGCTAGGTTTAATCAGATTGTGGATTAATTTAAAATTACAAATTCATTCCGCCAGAAACTTCGATTCTTTGTGCGTTTACCCAACGAGCATCTTCGGTACATAAAAAAGCAACAACTCCGCCAATATCATCCGGCAAACCAACTCTTCCTAAAGCGGTTAAAGCTGCTAAGTTTTTGTTTAATTGCTCATTGTCACGAACGACTCCGCCGCCAAAATCAGTTTCGATTGCGCCCGGAGCTACAACGTTTGCTCTGATTTTTCTTTCGCCAAGTTCTTTTGCCTGGTATTTTGTTAGTGTTTCAATTGCACCTTTCATAGATGCATATGCGGCATAACCAGGGAATGAAAATCTTGCCAAACCAGTTGAAATATTTACAATTCCGCCGCCGTCATTCATTACATTAAGCGCTTTTTGCGTTAAGAAAAAAGGTCCTTTGAACTGAATATTTGTCAATTGATCAAACTCCGCTTCTGTTGTTCCTATAAACGAATTATGAATTCCGATTCCGGCGTTGTTAACCAAAAAGTCAAATTTATCTGTGCTAAAAACGGTTTTTAAAGTTTCAGAAATACTTCCGAAAAAGCCATCAAATGTACTTGAATCCGCAACATTCAGTTGAAGAGCCACTGCTTTTTGTCCTAGACTTTCGATTTCTTTTACTACTGAATCTGCTTCGTCTTTTTTACTGTTGTAAGTAATGATTACGTCAATTCCTTTTTTTGCAATTGCGATTGCCATATTTTTTCCTAAACCTCTGCTACCGCCTGTAACAAGAGCTATTTTTGTATTTACTGCCATTTTATTTAATTGTTGATTGTTAATTGTTGATTGTGAAAAGTAAAATGTTAGATGTAAAATGTGATTTGTGAGATGTTTTAGTATATAGTATTTCACAAATCACATTTTACATTTCACAGTTTTACAAATTAGCGTGCAATGCGTTGAAAGATTCTTTTAATTCCGGAATGCTGGAGTTTATTCTTGTTGCGCTGGTTCCAAAAGTAAGTTCGTCGTTTCCTTCTTTTAATTGTTCAAAAATAGAAACGATAAAATCACTTACACTTGGATGTGCATCGTGTAAACCAACTCCGCCAAGATCTGTATTTAAAGCCGGAGGAATAATTTCGATTACTTCAATATTTTTTCCTTTTAAGATATGACGAAGTGAAATCGTGAACGAACGGAAAAATGCTTTGGTAGCCGAATAAACAGGAACTTTTGCAAATGGAGAAAGTGATAATCCAGAAGTTACATTCATTACAGTTGTAAGCGATTTTAACTGAATAAAAAGAGAAGTTAAATGTAGCGGAGCTTCTATATTTGTTGCGATTTCAGTTTTGGCACTTTCGAAAAAGTCTGCATCTGTAACCGAAACCCATTTTTGAATTCCTGCATTATTAATTAAAACATTCAAATCGCTGTGATTTTCTGCAATCCATTCGTAAAGCGCTACACGTTCTGCTTCGTTTGACAAGTCGCGTACTTTTGTAATTACTGTTGGGAATTTTGCTTTAACTTCTTCCAAAACAGATTCACGTCTTCCGCAAATAATTACAGTATTGTTTTCCTGAATAAATCTTTCGGTAAGCCCAAGTCCAATGCCGCTTGCGCCACCAGTTATTAAAATTTTGTTGTTTGATAAATTCATCTTTTCGATCTTTTAAATTGATTAGACAAAGGTAGGAGCGAAGTAGTCTTGGGGAATTGTAAATATCAAACCGATGTTTGCAAAATTCAAATCAGAGAAAGAATAAAATCCAATTTTCTATTTTCATTTTATGTCTTCCTGAGCGAAGTCGAAGGACACACACCGTTTAACGTTCTATACGGATTTAGCATGAGATCCTTCGACTTCGCTCAGGAGGACAAGCTTTGAGATTACTATTCTGCAATAATCAACAAGCAGTAATCTAAAATCAGAAATCTAAAATCAGAAATCTAAATTCTACAATCTAAACACTAAAGGCGTAAAAGAAGTTTGTTTTTTGAAGAAATTAGAAAAGTGCGCCAATTCTTCAAAACCTAATGAAAACGCAATCTCAGATATGTTCCAATCGGTTTGTTTTAAAAGGATTTTGGCCTCATTCGTTAATCTCGTACTGATTAATTCGGTTGTGGTTTTTCCTGTGTTTTCTTTTAGAACTTTATTCAAATGATTGACATGAACGGATAATCTTTCCGCAAAATCTTTAGCAGTTCTTAGCTCTAATCGTTGATTTGGTGATTCAATTGGGAATTGTCTTTCCAGTAATTCTGCAAATAAAGACGAAACTCTTGTAGCTGAATTATGTTTAGAATACAACGCAGTTATTGGCTGTAATTTTTGTCCAAAGTGAATTAATTCAGCAACATAATTTCGAATTAAATCATATTTATAAATATAATCGGAGTTGATTTCTTTTTGTATTTTATTGAAAATCAATTCAACTTCGGCAACTTCTTCATCTGTAAGTTGAAAAATAGGATATCCGTCTGTAGCAAAAATAGGAAGTTCATCTAAGTCAATTCCGCTTTTATTTTTCGATAAAAACTCACTTGTGAAAACGCAAAATTGCCCGGATTGATTTGTGTCTTGCGGTAAATAGTTATAAGGGATTTTTGGCGTAGCAAATAAAAGTCCTTGTTTATCGATTTCGATTATTTTATCAGCATATTCGGCTCTGTTTTTACCTCTTATCAAACTTATTTTGTAATAAGCTCTTCTGTCATAAGGCATACCAGGCTTTTCTTTCATCCTTTCGTAAAGCTCTTTTATATCAAAAACATTAAAATGCCCAATTTCTTTTTTAATGTCGTTTGGTAACAATGAACTCGGTTCGATAGTAGAGCCTCCTGTAATATCTTCGTAAAATGAATCTAATGATTTCATGAGAGTAAATTTGTAAAATTCAAATATACGAAAAATTAAAAGATTGTTTTTTGGGTTTCAGGTTTTCTTTGTTTCATGTTTTTACTTTGTTGTTATTTAACCGCAAAGCTCGCAAGGTTTTACGCAAGGTTCGCAAAGTTAATTCACGCAAAGACGCAAAGTGGTAAAGGAAATAAACTTTGCGACTTTGCGTCTTTGCGCGATTAAATAATACCAGCTTTGTATTTAAAACAAACTTCCCTGAACAAATTCCGGTTGTGAATTTCCATTAAAAGAAAAAGAATCAATTACAAAAAACTGTTTTTTTACGGGATCGAATTCTCTTAAAATGATATTGTCACACAAAAAATCAATATCGATTGTTGTAAATAAATGATTGGCAATTTTAAGGCTTTCGGGCGTTAATCTTCGACCAATTGAAATATGAGGATCATTGCTTTTTATCAAGTTTGAAAGCTGCAATGCATCCTGAGTTTTTTTCATGATAGGTTTTAGAAGCATTTTAGAATCTTCATTTGGAGAAATGAAAAAAGCGCCATTTTCATAAGAATCATAATGATCTAAATAAACCTGAAAAGGCGAAAAAGTATCACAGATTTTAAAGAGTTTCTGTTTGTATTTGTCAATTTGAGATTCATCAATTTTAAATTCACAAATCGTAATATGAGCCACAGAATTTTTGCTGTTAAACCAACCAACTTTATCCGCTAAAAGTTCTTTCATCGTTTTAATCGAATCAATAACATCTTGCGAAGGATGAATAACAACAGAATATTTCTTTTCCATTTTAATTTAAGGTTGTTTACTTAGAGAATTGTTTTGCTTTAAAACGTTGTTTTATACCTTCTTTAAAACATATTTTCTTAGTACTAAATAAACTAAAGCAATGAATAAAATAACAGCTAAATAAAAAGATATAAAAACTGCAAAATACAATATATAAAAAATCAAACTCCAAAAAGGATTGCTATAAAGATCAAATTCATCGATCAAAAAAAATAAAACCCATGAAATAAAAATCACGAAAAGGCATCCTAAAAATAATTTGAAAACAGGAACTATTCTTTTATCGTTCAGCATTAATTATTGTTTTAAAATTGGAATTGTAATCGAACTATTTGAGTACCATTTTATTTTTAGAGGTTCAGCGGCATCAGCCATTGTTTCGTCGCTTACATTCTTGCCGGAACCATAGTTAACTTCCCAATTTGGATTTTTATTTACACCAAGAGCAATTACAATTTTGCTTCCTTTTTGTAATTGTTTTGAGATGATATAATTTTGATTCAAATCAATTGTTTCTATTTTATTAGGAGTCAAAAGTTGTCTTTTTGTTCTGTCTTTTGCTAAACTGGCTCTTTGCAAGTTATTTGTTAAAGCAAAATAACGGCCATCAGGAGTTTTTTCATAAAGTTGTATTTGTACATCCAAATCCTTTTTATTGATACTGATTTTTAAAGATGCTTTTATTGAACCACTTATAATTGTTGGTTCAGCTAATGCGTCACTTTCAAAAATCATTAATTGTTTTTCGGTTCTTAAAATCGAATCTATGACTCTGGGAAAACCGGAAACAGAATCATCCTGATAGATGTTAATTTCTGAGCGATCTTTAAGGTCAACGGTTTGATTTATTGCAATTGGTTTTTTAGGAGCCGCTTTTTGTAATGAATATTTTGAGTTTGCATTGTCAAGATAAAAAGTGATTTCCTGATTGTGCATTTTATCCAACGATGGAACACTTTTCCATTTATTTTTGCCCATAATTTCAAAGTTGACTTTGTCTTTTAAAACTTCCGGACGTTTTGCGCCTTTTAAGATATAATCAAACCATTCGAAAATGATAGAATTTATCGGAATAGTAGCAACTTCGTCAAGCGTATAACCGCCTAATTCTTTTTTGGGATATCCTTGTGAACCTCCGTGATCATAAGGTCCTATAATTAGATAATAGTTATCGCTTTTGTTGTATTTATGATATTGGTTGTAATAATACATTGCACCAATCTGATCGTCATCATAATATCCTGTTGTACTTAAAATAGGAATATTAATATTGGCAAAAGCTTCTTTTTGTGGTGTCATATTTTGCCAATAACTGTCATAAGTTGGATGATCTAGCCATCTATGAAACAATGGAGATGGATTTCCTTCAATTTTATCTAGGGAACGAAAACTGGAACCATTTTTATAATATTGCGTAAAAACGTCGTCCCATTTTTTGTTATTTTGAAAGTCATTTAAATCCGTTAGTTTGTTATTTGCTACAAAATGAATCCATCTTAAAGCATAACTCATAAAGACGCCATTTTGCATGGGGAAATCAATTCCTGCGCCCACAGACACAAGCGGAACGATTGTTTTTAAGGCTGGATGTACTTTTTTTACAGCGCTCCATTGGCTAAAGCCTAAATAACTTCCTCCATAAATACCAATTTTGCCATTGCACCAAGGCTGTTTACTAATCCAGTCTAAGATGTAATAAGCGTCGTCACCATCGTGTTCATAAGGTTCTATAGGATCGTTGCTCAGTCGTTTTCCTCTTGTATTTGCTACAAAACCCACATATCCCATATTAGCAATTTCCTTGCAGTCTGAAACTTCAGCTCCTGCGTAAATATTATATTGCATTACAACTGGTTGTGGTTCCGTTATATTTCGATTTCTAACCATCGAGCCGGATATCGTGCTTCCGTTTGGTAATGTAATGATGATATTGTTGTCTATAATATATTTTTCGGCTTCTATTTTTGCGATTATTTCTTTGGCAGGAGCAAGGCTTTTACTGTAAACTACATATCTCGAATAGACTTTACATAATAAAGCGGCATCTTCTAAACTGATACTGTCATTGGCCTGACAATCGTTTCGTTTAGTTTCATATTGCTTCTTCATTTCATTTAGTTGAATACTATAATAATTTTCTACCCAGGTTTTTCCATCATTATTATAACTATCATATAAAGTTTTAAATTCAGAGGTGAAATATTTATCGAATTCAGCTTTTGTTTTTGGGTTTTTAGCAATCGCATTTGCATAAGTTCTGTAATGAAAACCAAACGGCTTATTGGCAATACTGTCACCCATAATCTCTTGCGCATAAGTTCGCATTGTCTTTTTCATCGTTGTATAATCCTGAGCAATAAAATTGATTCGGGCGTAATTATCCAAATACGTTGCTTTGTCCGAATTGGAATAAACAGGCACTATCTTTTTGGCTAATAATGTCAGGTTTTTAGAAAAATTAAGGCTGTCAGTATAATTACTTTTTGGAAAGTATAATTTTTGTGAATTGCTTATTTGTACCGATAAACAAAGTATTACTAAGAGTAGACTATTTTTCATAAACAGAAATCTTTAAGTGGTATTGTTTTGAATTGCTTTATCAAAAATACTATAAATTTCTTATTAATCAGTCTGTCTTATTTTGAATTTATCTGGAACAAAAAAATGCTTTCAAAATCAATTTCTGGAAATATTTTAAGAGGAAATAGATCGCTGATTTTAGGGATTTGCGTTGCAAAAACGCGGATAAAAACGGATTTATAGATTTAACTTTAATTAAAAAAATCCTTAAAATCAGCGTTTTCGCGATAGCGAATCCGTTTTATCCGCGTTGAATTGTATTTAGTGTTTCAACATTTCGTGCGCATACTGAACACCTACACCATAAGCGCCGCCGTATTTTTTAACTAAATCTGTTACAGGAACATAAGTTTCCTGACGAGCCCAGTCGCGTTGTAATTCTAATAAATATTGCAATGAAGTTACAGGATGAGCACCGGCTTGAACCATACGAGTTACAGCCATTTCGTGAGCTTCTTTAGAAACATCACCGCTCGCATCTGTAATTACATACACATCATAACCTTCGTTAATGGCTGATAAAACCGGTCCAACAATACAAACGCTTGTCCATAATCCGCCAAAAACAATTTTCTTTTTACCTGTTGCAATAATTGCTTTACGTGCTGGGGCATCTTCCCAAGTATTCATGGTTGTACGATCGATATAGTTAGAAGTTTTTTGAGGATAAAACTCTTCAATTTCTCTAAAAACAGGTCCGCTGAAAGATTTTTCGGCAACGGTTGTTACGATAGTCGGCACTTTGAAAATTTTAGAAGCTCCGGCTACTAATGCAGTATTGTTTCTAAGCTGATCTATTGGAATGTTGCTTACTGCAAAGGCCATTTGGCTTTCGTAATCAATTAAGACTAAAGTATGATTTGTTGGGTCTAGTAGTGCCGGGCTTGGTTTTTGTGCGAAACCGATAAATACTACGAATAATAAAACTGCTGTTAAAACTAATTTTTTCATGATAATGTAATTTTGTTTGTTAATAAAAAAGGTTTTTAAAATTTGTATTCAGTTTGATTTTCAGTTTATTGCGTTCAAAAGCAGTGCCTTGTTTGTAAGGCGTTGATTTCTAACGAATTTTTAAAAAAAGGCAATAGAGATTTTAACGATATATCGTCAATAGTTAGGCGATCTTCGTAAATGTGTTAATTAATAAAGTATTGAAGAGAAAAATTCGGGTATCTAAATTTTTCCTTTAAGATATAATCTGTGTTGTATTTCAGATTTTAGTAAACCGCTTCCGCCGCCAAAATGTTCTATTACTTCGACATCAGGTTGTTGTTCTAAACAAAATTGGGTAAACTCTTTTTCGATGTGATCTTCGATTCCGGAACTCAAAAGAACAATATCGATTTTGTGGTTTTGAAAATATTCCTGAGCTAGATTTTCATCGCTGAAGCCAACTGCATTCCAATTTTCGTATGCATTTACCAATCTAAGTAAGATCTCCAAAATTGGTTCGTTTTTTCCGAGTATTAAGAATTCAAATATTTTCATTTTGTTTGTTTTTATTTGAGGTTCTATGTTTCTAAGTTTTTTTAATCTTCATATTTTATTAGAACTTCTAATTTACATGACAAATGTATTTCAGAAATTGCAGTTTCAACTTAATCTAGAACAAGAAATCTTTTAATTAAGGTTCTGAGTTTCTAAGGTACTAAGTCGCTAAGTTTTTTAGTTGTCAAAAGAACTTCTAATTTACATGACAAATGTATTTCAGAAATTACAGTTTCAACTTAATCTAGAACAAGAAATGTTAATGAATCAGAATTTCAGTATCAAAGTTTCGCGATACTAACTAAAAATTAACATTCGATTAAAACCTTAGTAACTTAGGAGCTTAAAGCCTTAGTACCTTTTAATTAAACTTTTGTTAAAAAATATTTCTAACGCGATCGAAAACAAGAAATTAGAAATTATAAGTAATAAAAAATGATTTTTATTGTGTAAAATGAGGAAACCCGTAATGAATTCATAAAAGTACAATGTAGTTTTGTAGAGTAGAAATCAAGAAATAAGATGCTTTTGCCTTTTTAAACATCTTATTTGATTCTATGGTTAAAACTGTTTTTGGAGAAACAATTTTTTATTACAATGAAAATTGGGCGTATTCATTTGATCGTGGGTCGAGTTGTATAAATTTGCAAGAGTACAAGTCTGTCTAATTTTTATAGGGTCTTTAGATTTGGTTTTTTAACTGATTCTAAAGACCCTTTTTTTTACTTTTAGTTTTTATAACCATTACTTTTTAGCCATTCTTCGCAATCTTTAGTCCAGTGTTTACTGGTATCTTCAATGCCTAAACCAAAACCGTGTCCGCCTTTTTCATAAATATGCATTTCAGCAGAAACACCATTTTTTTTGAGTGCTAAATAGTAATTGATGCTGTTTTCGGGCAAAACCACAGTATCGTCTGTAGCATGAATCAAAAAGGTTGGTGGAGTTTGTGCGGTTACTCTTTTTTCATTAGAAAATGAATCAATTAATTCCTGAGAAGGATGTTCACCTAATAAACTAGTTTGTGAACCTTTGTGTGTAATATCATTTTGCATCGAAATTACAGGATAAATCAGAAGAGAAAAATCTGGTCTAGCACTTACTTTTGAAGCGTTTTCATATACTTTATCATCATAATGTGTTGCTAAAGTTGATGCCAAATGTCCTCCGGCAGAAAATCCTAAAACACCAATCTTTTTCGGATCAATATTCCATTTTTTAGCATTTTCTCTCACATAGCGAACGGCTTGCTGCGCATCTTGTAAAGGACCAATGGTTTTATCCGTCATAATTAAATCACTAGGCAAACGGTATTTTAAAACAAATGCTGCAATTCCTAAACTATTAAACCATTCAGCAACCTTAGTTCCTTCTTTATCAATTGCTAAGTGTTGATATCCTCCTCCGGGAAGTATAATAACGGCGCTTTGAATCGCCTTTTGTTCTTTTGGCAAAAAGACAGTTAAAGTAGGCATTGTAACATGACTCGTACTTTCAATATACCAAGGATTTAAATTAAAACCAGGTTTTTCAATATAATCATAGTGTTTAATTTCCCCTGGAACTTTATCCCAAAGTGGTATTGGTTGAGAATTTTGTGCTTGTAAAGAATTCATAAATGCTAAGAACAGTATTGGAATTAGTAGTGTTTTCTTGAATAATTGGTTTTTTAGTTTTTTCAATTTTAAAAGTATTTAGGGTTGTCGTAATCGGGATGTAATTTACTTTATAAAAGTCGATTTATGCTGTAAAAACGGTAAAAATATGAGGAATTTTCTATTAGAAAAAAACATCTGAAAAAAGAGCTCTTTTAGGGTGTTTTTATGTTGATAAATCTTTTGTTTTTTGAAATTCACGAATTAACAAATATATTGTTTAATATGTAATTATGTATTATTTTTTTTATTCGATATGTTTATTTATTGGCTTAAATTAAAATTTTAAACAAATTATTTGGAATATAAAGATTTAAAAGTATATTTGTGCAATCGATTACATTATTTGATTTTTTAAAGATTTGAATCTTTCGAATTTTTAAATAATAATGAAATTGAAAAGCCAAAAAGTAAAAATTTATAATAAACCATTACAATGAACCAAACAGATGCAGTTATTATGAGCCAAACCGGTAAATCTACAGGAAAGTATCGTTGGAGTATTTGCGCATTGCTATTTTTTGCAACTACAATTAATTATTTAGACAGACAAGTACTTTCGTTGACATGGAGCGATTTTATTGCGCCGGAGTTTCATTGGACTAATAATGATTACGGGAATATTACAGCATTATTTTCTATATTTTATGCAGTTTCATTATTATTTGCTGGACGTTTTGTGGATTGGTTGGATACTAAAAAAGGATTTCTTTGGGCAATCGGGATTTGGTCTTTTGGAGCTTGTTTACACGCCTTTTGTGGGATTGCAACGGCAGGATATATTACAGGAAACTGGTTTGTAGGTTTTGAAGGTGCTAAAGAAGCAATTCATCTTGTAAAAGATACCGGATTAGTCATTAATGTAAGTGTTACATTGTTCATATTTGCCCGTTTTGTTCTGGCAATTGGTGAAGCGGGAAATTTTCCTGCGGCGATCAAAACAACAGCCGAATATTTTCCTAAAAAAGACAGAGCATTTTCTACCAGTATATTTAATGCCGGAGCTACTGTTGGCGCATTGGCAGCTCCAATATCGATTCCGTTCATTGCAGCGTCTTTTGGTTGGGAAATGTCTTTTATTATCATTGGTGCGTTAGGTTTTGTATGGATGGGATTTTGGGTTTTTATGTATGATAAACCAGAAAAACATCCAAGAGTTAGTGCTGCAGAACTAGAATATATTCAACAAGATGATATTGCTGATAGTAAACTAGTTGGCTATATTCCGGAAACCAAAACCAAAGTTTCTTTTGTGGATTGTTTTAAATACAAACAAACGTGGGCTTTTGCTTTTGGAAAATTCATGACAGATGGTGTTTGGTGGTTCTTTTTGTTCTGGACGCCAGCGTATTTAAGTTCGGTTTACGGAATGGATTCTACAGAAGCCGCATTGCCATTATTTGTTTTATACATGATTACATTGCTTTCTATTATTGGAGGCTGGCTACCGACTTATTTTGTCGAAAAGAAAGGAATGAATCCATACGAAGGCAGAATGAGAGCAATGTTGATTTTTGCATTTTTCCCTTTATTAGCGTTGATTGCACAGCCTTTAGGATATATAAGTTATTGGATTCCAGTAATTATTATTGGAATTTCGGGCGCGGCACATCAATCGTGGTCGGCAAATATTTTTACTACAGTAGGAGATATGTTTCCTAAAAAAGCAATCGCAACTATTACGGGAATTGGTGGTTTAGCCGGAGGTGTTGGTTCAACTTTAATCAACAAAGGTTCGGGTTTGTTGTTTGATTATAGCAAAGAAACCAATATGGCTTTTATGGGCTTTAAAGGAATTGAAGCCGGATACTTTATCATCTTTTCTATTTGCGCCGTTTGTTACTTAACAGGTTGGATCGTAATGAAAACATTGGTTCCAAAATACCGTCCAATCACAGATTTATAAGATTTAGCAAAATTTTAGAACGATTCTAAAAGGTATTTTAAAATAAAAATCTAAATTTGTGCAATCGATTACATTAAATTAAAATTATGACGAAATATAGTTCAAGATACGCGTCAAGCCCAGAAGCTGTTAAAAAATATGATACTCAGGAATTAAGAAAAGAATTCTTAATTGAAGATCTAATGCAGGAAGATGAAATTGTATTAACGTATTCTCATTACGACAGATATATTACAGGATCAGCAGTTCCGGTAAAAGGTGATTTGACTTTAGAAAGTATCGATCCGCTTAAAGCTTCTTATTTTTTGGAAAGAAGAGAAATCGGGATTATTAATGTTGGTGGTAAAGGTTCTGTTGTTGTCGAAGGGAAATCTTTCGAATTAGATTTTAAAGATGCTTTGTATATCGGAAGTGGTAATAAAGAAGTGGTTTTTAAAAGCGACGACAGCAAGAATCCTGCTAAATTCTATATCAATTCTGCTCCCGCACATACAAGTTATCCAACTGTAAAAGTGAGTTTGGCAGAAGCCAATAAATTACAACTGGGAACAATGGAAACGGCAAATCACAGAACGGTAAATCAAATGATTATTGGAAGCGTTGTTACCACTTGTCAATTGCAAATGGGAATGACGGAACTAAAACCGGGAAGTGTTTGGAATACAATGCCGGCGCACGTTCACGATCGTCGTATGGAAGTTTATTTCTATTTGGATATTCCGGAGAATCAGGCTGTTTGTCATTTTATGGGACAACCTCAGGAAACACGTCATATTTGGATGAATAATCATCAAGCGGTAATTTCTCCGCCTTGGTCAATTCACTCGGGTTCAGGAACTTCAAATTATACTTTTATCTGGGGAATGGCTGGTGAAAACTTGGATTATGGAGATATGGACGTTTGTAAAATCACTGATTTAAGATAAGAACCATGACAAATTTATTTGATATAAAAGGTAAAATCGCCTTAATCACCGGAAGTACGCACGGACTTGGAATGGCAATGGCAAAAGGTTTAGGTCAAGCCGGAGCGACTATTATTGTAAACGGAAACTCTTCTCAACAAAAAATTGATGATGCTGTAGCTGAACTTAAAAATGAAGGAATAAGTGCTGTTGGTTATAAATTTAATGTAACCGATGAACAAGAAGTTATAACTGCAATTCAGAAAATTGAATCTGAAGTTGGACCAATTGCAATCCTGATTAATAATGCGGGAATTATCAAAAGGATTCCGCTTATCGAAATGGAAGTTACTGATTTTAAAGAAGTAATTGACATTGATTTGGTTTCGCCTTTTATAGTTTCAAAACATGTTGCCAAAGGAATGATTGAAAGACGCCAAGGAAAAATCATCAACATTTGTTCGATGATGAGCGAGCTTGGTAGAAATACGGTTGGAGCTTATGCTGCTGCAAAAGGCGGACTTAAAATGCTGACCAAAAACATGGCAACAGAATGGGCAAAATACAACGTTCAAATCAACGGAATTGGTCCTGGATATTTTGCAACAGAACAAACAAAACCTATTAGAGTTGACGGGCATCCGTTTAACGATTTTATCATAAGTAGAACTCCTGCTGCAAAATGGGGAGATCCGAGTGATTTAGCCGGAGCAGCAATATTTTTATCTTCTAAAGCAAGTGATTTTGTAAACGGTCATATTTTGTATGTAGACGGTGGAATTCTCGCTACAATTGGTAAACCGTCAAACGAAGCATAATTCTCAATTATAACTAAAAAGACATGAGTGTAAATCAGACTTTTATAAACGATAATTTTTTACTTGAAAATAAATTCGCGGAAGAATTATATCATAACTATTCTAAAAATCAGCCGATAATAGATTACCACAATCATTTGAATCCTCAGTTTATTGCCGAAGATAAAATTTTTGATAACATAACGCAGGTTTGGATAAATGGAGATCATTATAAATGGCGTGCAATGCGTACGTTGGGTGTAAACGAACAATTTATAACCGGAAATGGATCTGATAAAGAGAAGTTCTTAAACTGGGGAAAAACGGTTCCGTACACGATGCGTAATCCTTTATATCATTGGACACATTTAGAACTGGCACGTTATTTTGATATCTACGATTTATTGAATGAAAAATCAGCAGAGAAAATATATATCGAGACTTCAGAAAAAATAAATTCTGAAGCTTACAGTACACAAAACCTGCTTAAAAAAGTAAATGCTGAATTGGTTTGTACAACTGAAGATCCTATTGATAGCTTAGAACATCATCAAAAACTGGCTAAGAATCCTTTTGGAACTAAAGTAAGTACGGCTTTCAGACCTGATAAAGCCATCTTAATTTCTAATGATGGATATAATGCATATCTGGACACATTAGGGGATGTGTCCGGAATTGCAATTAATTCTTATTCGGATTTGTGTAATGCTTTAAAAAACAGAATTGAATTTTTTGCTCAAAACGGCTGTAAATTAAGCGATCACGGTTTAGATCAGATTTATTTTGAAAATTTTACCGAAAATGAAATCAATTCTATTTTCAAAAAGAAAAGAGAAAATCAAGTAATTTCTCCAGAAGAAGCATTGAAATTTCAGAGTGCAATTCTATTGTTTTTATCCGAAACCTACCATGAATTTGGTTGGGTTCAGCAATTTCACTTAGGCGCTTTAAGAAATAATAATGCGCGTATGCACAGGATTTTAGGTCCTGATACTGGTTGGGATTCTATTAGCGATTTTCCGCAGGCGCAAAAATTATCGAGTTTTTTAAATGCTTTAGATAGTAAAGATAAATTGACCAAAACGATCATTTATAATCTAAATCCGGCTGATAATGAAGTAATGGCAACCATGATTGGAAATTTCAATGACGGAAGTGTCAAAGGAAAAATTCAGTTTGGTTCAGGATGGTGGTTTTTAGATCAAAAAGACGGAATGACCAAACAATTAAATGCTCTTTCAAATATGGGATTAATTAGTTGTTTCGTTGGAATGTTGACAGATTCAAGAAGCTTTTTATCATTTCCAAGACACGAATATTTCAGACGTATTTTATGTAATCTTTTAGGGGATGAAATCAAACGCGGAGAACTTCCAAACGACATGGAATGGATAGGAAAAATGGTTCAGGACATTTCATACAACAACGCAAAAGAATATTTCAAATTTTAGTTGAGAAGAAAGAGGAAAGAACATAGAATATAGAAGAAAGAATTTTTGTTTGGGCTTAAAATCTTTTAATCATTGGAATCTGTGGCAAAAAAATAACAATTAAGATTAAGTTCAAAGCTTAATTGACTTAATATCTTAATGGTGAAAAAAGAAAAATTTTACTGGTAAAACAATAAAACAATATGAATAAAGTAGTTGCATTTGGAGAAATCATGTTGCGTCTTTCGACTGAAAGGCATTTGCGTTTTTCACAATCTACAGCATTTGGCGCTTCTTACGGAGGCGGAGAATTTAATGTTTGCGTGTCTTTATCCAATTATGGTGTAAACGCTGAGTTTGTAACGCGATTACCAGATAACGAAATCGGAATTTCGGCATTAAAAGAAATGCGAAAAATGAATGTTGAGTCCAAAAATATCATTTATGGAGGTGAACGTTTAGGGATTTATTTCTTAGAAACCGGAGCAGGAACGCGGGGAAGCAACGTTGTTTACGATCGTGCGCATAGTTCAATGGCAACTATTGAGAAGGGAAATATTGATTGGGAAAAAGTTCTGGAAGGTGCAAATTGGTTTCATTGGAGCGGAATTACACCAGCAATTTCAGAAACCGCTGCCGAAGCTTGTTTAGAAGCGATTAAAATCGCGCACAAAATGGGAATTACAATTTCATGCGACTTGAATTACCGATCAAAATTGTGGCAATATGGTAAAACTCCAAGTGACGTGATGCCCGAAATGTTGAAATATTGTAATGTTATTTTGGGGGATATTGATACTGCATATTTCATGTTGGGAATTCCGAAAGTAAACCCGAATTATCAAGACGAAAAATCACTTCCGGTTTTGTATACGAAGTTGTTTGATTTGATTCCGAATTTAAAAACGGTTGCAACAACTTTACGCTATTCTGTAAGTGCTTCACATCAGAGAATTGGTGGTGTTTTATTCGACGGAAAATCAATATATCATGCGGGAATTAAAGAAGTTACGCCAGTTGTAGATAGAGTAGGAAGTGGTGATGCTTTTATGGGCGGATTGATTTATGGACTTTTAGAATATAAAAATAATAACCAAAAAGCGTTAGATTTTGCAGTGTCGGCTTGTTGTTTAAAACACACTATTGCAGGAGATTATAATTTGGTAACCTTAAAAGAAGTTGAAAATATGATTGATGGTAATTCGGCAGGATTAGTATCAAGATAATTAGATAAAAATGGCAAAATATTCAAGAATTGAAGTGGCTTTAACGATGAAAGAAAACGGAATGGTTCCGCTCTTTTTTCATTCGGATATAGAAATTAGTAAAAAGGTGCTAAAAGCCTGTTATGATGGTGGCGCAAGATTAATGGAATTTACGAGCAGAGGCGATTTTGCTCATGAAGTTTTTGGAGCTTTAAACAAATATGCTTTGGCCGAATTACCGGGAATGATCTTAGGAGTTGGATCGATTACCGATGCTGCAGCAGCTTCATTATACATGAGTTTAGGTGCTAATTTTATTGTAACTCCGGTTTTTAGAGAAGATATTGCAATTGCCTGTAATCGTCGTAAAGTATTGTGGTCTCCAGGTTGCGGAACATTAACAGAAATTGCAAGAGCCGAAGAATTAGGTTGTGAAGTCGTGAAATTATTCCCCGGAGATATTTATGGACCAGAATTTATAAAAGCAATAAAAGGTCCATGTCCTTGGACGAATATTATGCCAACGGGCGGTGTTTTGCCAACAGTAGAAAGTTTGACTTCATGGTTTAATGCGGGTGCATATTGTGTTGGAATTGGATCACAATTGATATCAAAAGATATTTTGGATAATAATGATTTTGAAGGTTTAAAAACGAAAGTAAGTCAGATTCTTGACATCATAAATAATATTAAAAATAAATAAGGAGTAATCATGCCAATTCCTTATTTGAAACGCAGTTTTTTTGGTTTTAGAGATTGTAATTGAGCATTACGCTTGAAAAATAAAGCTTGTCATTCCTCACAGCAAGTTTCTATTTTATCGTAAACAAGTGTAATGTTTCTTTTACAAGTTTATAATCTTCGCACAGAAAACGAATAAGGCATTTTGGGATTATTTATAAAGTTTTAAAGAAATTATAATGGATAAAATAAGCAGATCAAATACGGAATTTTCAGAGAGACTTCCGATTAAAATAGTACAATTTGGAGAGGGAAATTTCTTAAGAGCTTTTGTAGAATATGCTTTTCAAAAGTTAAATCAAAAAGCCGATTTTAATGCGGGAATCGCTGTTGTACAACCTATTGATAAAGGTTTGGTCAATATGATCAACGCTCAGGACGGTTTGTATACGTTGTTTATGAAAGGCGTGAAAAAAGGCGAAGAAATTCAGGAAAAAGAGCTTATAACTAATATAGTAAAAGCAATTGATCCGTATGCTTCTTTTCAGGAATTTTTGGCTTTAGCCAAAGAAGAAGAATTGGCGTTCATCATTTCAAATACAACCGAAGCCGGAATCGAATATATAGAATCTGATCGCCTGACAATGCAACCGCCAGTTTCATTTCCTGCAAAATTAACCGTACTTTTATATGAAAGATTCAAGCATTTTAATGGCGATAAATCGAAAGCTTTAACCGTTATTCCTTGTGAGTTAATTAATTATAATTCGGATACTTTAAAGGAAATTGTTTTGAAATATTGTGATGATTGGAATCTGGAGGAAGATTTTAAATCATGGTTATTAAAAGATTGTACGTTCCATAATACTTTGGTAGACAGGATTGTACCGGGATATCCAAAAGATCAAATCGAAGAATATAATAGTCAATTAAGTTATAAAGACGATTTGATTGTAAGCGCTGAAAGTTTCTTTTTATGGGTAATTGAAGGCGATGATAAATTGAAAGTAAAACTTCCGTTTGAGAAAACAGATTTAGATGTAAAAATCGTAGCCGATATGCAACCGTATCGCACGAGAAAAGTTAGAATTTTGAATGGAGCGCACACTGCAATGGTTCCGTTTTCATTGCTTTACGGAAATGAAACCGTAAAAGAAACTGTTGATAATGCCTTTACAGGAGAATTTGTAAACAAGGCAGTTTTTGAGGAGATTAATGAAACTTTAAACATGGATAAAGCGGAATTAACAAGTTTCGCTGAAGAAATATTAGACCGTTTTAGAAATCCGTTTATCAAGCATTTATTGTCTTCGATTGCTTTAAATTCAATTTCTAAATTTAAAGTTCGAGTATTACCAAGTTTAACGGGTTATGTAGATATTCATCATAAACTTCCGGTTCATTTGACGTTTGCATTTGCGGCTTTAATTCGTTTTTATAAAGGAACGTGGAAAGGTGAAAATTTACCGGTAAATGATAGCGAAGATATTGTTACTTTCTTCGATGGACTTTGGAAATCTGATGATTATAACAAAATAGCAAGACTTACTTTGCAGAATAAAAGTTTCTGGGATGAAGATTTAACGCTAATTCCGGGCTTGACAAAAGCAATTACAACAGCTTTGGAGGAAATTGATGCAAACGGAATTGAAAATGGTTTTGCTAATTTTCAAAAACAATTACATACTACAACTCAGAACGCTTAATCATGGCAACTCAAAAAAAAATAATAAAAGTCAACTCAGCAGATAACGTAATTGTCGCTTTAACCGATTTGGTACAAAACGAACAAATTATGTTTGAAGGAAATACCGTCTCACCAACAACTGATGTTAAAGCAAAACATAAAATCGCAGAGAAAGATTTTACAATTGGTAATGATATTATAATGTATGGTGTTTTGGTTGGAAAAGCTGCTAAACCTATAAAAAAAGGAGAAGTAATTACCACCGAAAATGTAAAACATCAAAGTGAAAAAGTTTTTGGTAAAAACGGAAATTTAGGTTGGACTCCACCAAATGTAGATCGTTGGAAAGACAAAACTTTCAACGGATACCATCGTACGGATGGACAAGTTGGTACCAAAAACGTTTGGTTGTTTTTTCCATTGGTTTTTTGTGAAAACAAAAATATCGAAAAACTGAAAGATATTTTCGAAAACGAATTAATGCCCAAAAAAGAAGTTTCTTATAAAAATTTGTTACGCTCTTTAATTGAAGAAAAAAGCGTAGAAGAAGTTTCGGATAAAAATTTAAATGAAAATCTTTTAGAGAATGTCGAAGTAAAATTTATCAATCATCAAGGTGGTTGTGGAGGGATTAGACAAGATTCAGAATTGTTGGCGAAACTGCTTGCAGGATATGTGAACAACCCCAATGTTGCAGGTGCAACTGTTTTAAGTTTAGGTTGCCAAAATTTGCAAGTTGATATTTTTAAAAAGGCATTGAAAGAAATGAGCCCGAATAGTGATAAAGAAATTTTGATCTATGAGCAACAACAAATTGGAACTACTGATCAAATGTTTCAAATGGTGATTAAAGATTCTTATGAAGCCATTAAAAGAGCCAACAAAATTGAACGCAAACCTGCTCCTCTTTCAAAGCTAAGTATTGGTTTAGAATGTGGAGGGTCTGACGGGTTTTCAGGAATTTCCGCTAATCCGGCATTAGGAATTGTTTCAGATATTTTTGCAGCTTTGGGAGGGAAAACAATTTTGGCAGAGTTTCCAGAATTATGTGGCGTTGAGCAAGAATTGATGAACCGATGTGTGGACGAAGAAAAAGCAGATAAGTTTTTAACTTTAATGAAAGCTTTTGAAAAATCAGTTGTAGATGCAGGTTCAGGGTTTGATATGAATCCATCTCCGGGAAACATCAAAGACGGATTAATTACAGATGCAATGAAATCTGCTGGCGCAGCTAAAAAAGGTGGAACTTCGCCTGTTGTGGATGTTTTAGATTACGGAGAATATATTTCAAAACCAGGATTAAATCTTTTAAATACTCCGGGAAATGACGCAGAATGTACCACAGGATTGGTGGGATCGGGCGCAACAGTTGTTTTATTTACCACAGGTTTAGGAAATCCGATGGGAAATCCGATTGCACCCGTTGTAAAAATTTCTTCGAACACGGCATTAATTAATAGAATGTCTGATATTATCGATGTAAATGCCGGAACGGTGATTACTGGTGAAAAAACCATTGCCGAGGTTGGAGCAGAAATAGTAGATTACATTATAGAATTGGCAAGCGGAAACGTGGAAACAAAAGCAGACCAGTTGAAACAAGATGTATTTATTCCTTGGAAAAGAGGAGTTTCACTATGATTTTACCATATAAGTTATATAAGTTCATTTTAGCTTTGCGCATATTTATCATGCAACTTATAATTGCTTATATTATTTGAAAACTTTTACCATATAAGTTATGTAAGTTCATTTTAGCTTTGCGCATAATTTAAGCATGCAGCTTATAATTACTTATATAACTTATATGGTATAAATCCTTAGAAGGTAGTTCTTGACGAAGATTTACGAATGTGTAATTCTGGTGCGAGAACTACCTTTTTTTCGATTTTAATCGTATTGGTTTTGTCGACTTGTTCTAAGAAAACACGTGCTGACATTTTTCCCATTTCTAATGGAGACTGATCAACAGAAGTTATCGATAATTCCATGAATTTTGTGAAAGGTTCGTTACTGAAACCAGCCACACAAAACTCATTTGGAATACTAATATTTCTTTCTTTTAATTCCTGAATAGCACCTAAAGCCGCAAAATCACTCGAAGAAAATAAAGCGTCTGGTGGAGTTTCTAGTTTTAATAAAGTGTCGATTGCTTCTTTTCCGGCTTCAACGCTACTTTTAGTACGAATAACATATTCTTCTTTAAAGTTAATTCCGTGATCCAATAATGCTTGTTTGTATCCTAAAAAACGATTTTTGAATATCTCAAGAGACTGATCTCCTGAGAAATGCGCAATATGTCTGCAGCCTTCATCAATTAAATGTTTTGCTGTGATATATCCGCCTTTAAAGTCATTGATTGTCACGGAACTTACGCCATCGATATGTTTGCTTCTGTCAAAAAAGATTAACGGAACATTTTTCTCTAAAACATTATGAAACGCGCCATCATTTTCGTTAGTCACATCTGTAACCGACATGATAATACCGTCTACTTGAGCATCTATTAAGGTATATAAGTTTTCATTTTCTCTTTTTGGATCTTCATGCGTTTGGCAAATAATAACCTGATAACCATGTGGATGAAGTTCTTCTTCGACTCCTCTAATTACCGATGCAAAGAAGTTGCTATCGATACGAGGAACAATTACACCTATATTATTACTACGACCACTTTTTAAGGCTAACGCCAGTTTATTCTGCTTATAGTTCATCGATGCAGCAGTTTTTAGAACTAGCTCTCGTGTACTTTCTTTGATCTTCGGGTTGTTGTTTAAGGCTCTTGAAACAGTAGCAGCAGTGATATTTAATTTCTCGGCAATATCATAAATGGTTATTTTTTCGCTCATTCAAAAAGTGTTTCAGGTTAATTGTTAGACAAAAATACATATTTTTTTATTATCAAATTATAAAATGTTATCGATTACCATAACGGATAACTAAAACGTTGTATACTCCGTAATGATAATAATTTAGGAGCATTTTTGCATTAAATGTAAATATAATTAATAATAAAAATTAAATATATAAATTTTATCTAAATAAATTTGTTGTATTGAAACAATTTTTCTACTTTCGTGTAATCGATTACATTAATATTGATTTTTGTAATCGGAAAATCAAAATCTATATTTAAATGATTACAAGTAAGTCTATAGCGTCAAAAGTTGTTCTGGTTTTTAGCCTGACTGCGATTTCATTTTTGTCTTGTGGAAAACAAGTTTCGAATACTTCAGAAGCTAATCCATGGAAAAAAATGGAATTAATCGTAAAAAGCATTCCACAAACGCAGTTTTTAGACAAGACTTATAATGTTATGGATTATGGTGCTGTTGCAGATGGAAAAACATCAAATACAGCAGTTTTTGAAAAAGCCATTAAAGCTTGCGCTGAAAATGGCGGTGGAAAAGTACTTGTGCCAAATGGAAAATATCTAACTGGACCAATACATTTAGAAAGCAACGTGAATTTGCATTTAGAAGACAATGCTGAAATTCTGTTTAGTATTGATTCAAAAGATTATCCTTTGGTGCATACTTCATTTGAGGGAACAGAATTAATGAATCATTCGCCACTTATTTATGCAAAGAACAAAACGAATGTTGCAATAACTGGAAAAGGAACATTAAACGGACAGGCAAATAATACAAATTGGTGGATTTGGGCAGGAAGTAAAATGTACGGTTGGCAAAAAGGTATTGCTTCTCAAAATGATCCTCTTAATCGTATTGCTTTGATCGAAATGGCTGAAAAAGGAGTTCCTGTTGAACAAAGAATTTTTGGAGAAGGACATTATTTGCGTCCCAATTTTATTGAGTTTTTTGAGTGTAATACGGTTTTGGTAAAAGATATAACGATAATCAATGCTCCGTTTTGGATTTTACATCCGATAAAATCTAATAATGTAATTGTTGACGGCGTAACGGTCAATAGCCACGGACCTAATAATGACGGTTGTGATCCTGAATATTCTCAAAATGTAATTATTAGAAATTGCACTTTTAATACGGGAGACGATTGTATTGCGATAAAATCCGGAAGAGATGCTGATGGAAGACGAGTTGGGATTCCGAGTAAAAACATCATTGTTCAGAATTGTAAAATGATTGATGGTCACGGCGGAGTTGTGATGGGAAGCGAAATTTCTGCCGGAGTAAATAATGTTTTTGTAGAGAATTGTGTAATGGATAGTCCCAATTTAGAAAGGGCAATCAGGATCAAAACAAACTCTAAACGTGGTGGAACTACAGAGGACATTTATGTTAGAAATATTGAGGTTGGAACTGTAAAAGAATGTGTTTTGAGAGCAACTATGTTTTATGATGTTTACGGAAGTCAATCGGGAAATTTTATACCAGCAATCAAAAATATCAGCCTTGAAAATATTAGGGTCAAAAACGGAGGAAAGTTCGGAATCCTTGCTGATGGTTACGAAACATCTCCTATAGAAAATATCACTTTTAAAGATGTTGTAATCGAAAAAGTAGACTCGGTTTATTCGTTAAAAAACGTAAAAAATATAAATTTTATAAGCACTTATATCAATGGAAAGAAAGTAGAATCGATTAAAAATTAAAAAAAGAAAACTATCATTTTAACCAAACCAATTAACCAAACTATGAACATTAAACAATTATCAAAGAAAAAAATAAAATACAATCTTGTGTTTTTATTTTTCCTCAACTTTCTGTTGAGTAACACTATGAGCGCTCAGTCGGGTGTGATAGAGGGAAAGATTACTGATGCTGCAGGATTATCACTTCCAGGTGTGAATATCCAGGAAAAAGGTACTAAAAACGGTACTTCTACAGATTTTGAGGGAAGTTTTAAAATAAACGTTGCAAGTAATAAAGCGGTTTTGATTGTAAGCTATTTGGGTTTTCAGACTCAGGAAGTTAGCGTTGCAGGAAAATCGAGAGTAAATGTTAGTCTTTCAGAACAATCCAATTCGCTTAACGAGGTTGTGGTTGTAGGTTATGGATCTGTAAAAAAGACAGATTTAACCGGAGCTGTAAATACTTTATCTGCGGCTAAAATCACGGAAAGAAATGTTACTAACCCAATGGAAGCTATTCAGGGAGGAATTGCCGGAGTTCAGGTAACTTCAAATTCCGGTAGAATTGGCGACGGGTTCAACGTTATTATTAGAGGGGCAAACTCTATTAATAAAGACGGTTCTAAACCACTTTTTGTAGTTGATGGCGTTCCAACGGATAATATCGACTTTTTGAATCCGCAGGATATTGCGAGAATGGACGTGTTGAAAGACGCTTCTTCTGCGGCAATTTACGGTTCAAGAGGAGGAAGTGGGGTTATCATTGTGACGACCAAAAGTGGCACAAATGCAAAAGCGGGCGTATCAGTTTCTTATGACAGTTCTTATGGAAATAAGCAAGCGGTGAGATTACCAAAATTAATGAGTCCTGAAAAATGGTGGTATTATCATCAATCGGCATTTTTGGCAACTACAATTTCGGCTACAAACCCAACGTATAATGATATTGATGCAACCGAATTAAAAACGGCAGTTGGTCAGGCAGGAACGAATCCTGTTTTGTTTAACAGAGTGGCTAATAATCAAAGTTATAATTGGCAGGATGCGGTTTTAAAAGGCGGAATGACTCAGAATAATTATCTGAATATTACCGGTCGTGCAGATAATAGTTTGTCTTATAACATTGGTCTTGGTGTGCAAAAAGAAACTGGAGTTATTGATAATGAAGGTATTGATAAGTATAATTTTAAAGCAGGTTTAAATCATAAGATCAATGATAAAATTTCGTTTGGAGTAAATCTTACGATATCAAAAACGGATGAACAATTAGGAAGTGCAACTGCTATGCAGGAAGCTTTTAGACAAAATCCATATACATCGCCTTGGGCAATTGATGCAAATGGCGACGAAATTGTTGGAACTTATGCGCAACAACCAGGTACGCTAAGATATCCTAACGGAACTTTAGCAATTAATAAAACGGGTTCTTATAATCCGCTTTTAGAAATTGCAAATTCAAGTGATGAGATAAAAAGATTTACTACAATTGGTAATTTGTATGGAGAATATAAATTTACAAATTGGTTGTCTTTCAAATCGACTTTTTCTGCTGGTTCGATGAATGCGAGAGAAGGAAGATCTCTTGGTGCTCAAACAGATTTTGGTCTTAAAAACAAAAGTTTGCCGTCTGGAGATGTAACTAATGTTCAGAACTTTAATTATACTTGGGACAATCAGTTTAATATCAATTATACTTTAAAGGAAAATCATGTTTTCAACGTTTTATTGCTTCAGAGTTTTTATTCTAATACGACCGAAACTTATTTCCAATCTTCAAGAGAAAATCCATTTGAAACCGGATTTTATAATTTAGGTTCAGGAGCACAGCCAACTTACAATTTAACGCCTTCAGGATCTATTGCGATAATTCCGTCAGGAGTATTTATTCCGTATTCTAAAAACACGTTAGAATCTTATGCAGCTCGTTTAAATTATACTTACAAAGGGCGTTATTTATTGACAGCATCTGTTCGTTATGACGGTTCGTCTGTTTTAGCCGATGGAAATAAATGGACTGCTTTCCCTTCTGTGGCTTTAGGATGGAATATTAATCAGGAATCATTTTTGAAAAATGTCTCTTTTATTTCTAATTTAAAATTAAGAGGAAGTGTTGGTTATACCGGAAACGATAATGTTTCGCCATATTCAAGTTTAAGCGTTTTAAAAGTGCCAACTTATTATGATTTTAACGGTACTCCGGCAAACGGTTTTACATCTTCAAGCTTAGGAAATACTGATTTAACTTGGGAAAAAACAAGAGAGGTGAATTTAGGTTTAGACTTTGGATTTGCTAAAAACAGAATCTCAGGAAGTGTAGATGTTTACGATCGTTTATCAAAAGATTTATTGTTTCAACAAGCATTACCGTTAGAGATTGGAGTTCCTACAATTACTTCAAATGTAGGTTCTATCAGTAATAAAGGAATCGAGGTTGCATTGGTAACTAAAAATATTCAGACTAAAAATGTGTCTTGGGAAACCAGTTTTACTTTCACTAAAAATGTAAATAAATTAGAGTCTATTTATGGACAAGATAAAGTTGATGATGTTGGAAATAACTTATTTATAGGAGAAAACATTCACTCTTATTATAACTATGTTTTTGATGGAGTTTGGCAGGAAAGCGAAGCAGCAAAAGCACTTTCTTACGGTCAGAAACCTGGAGAAGCAAGAGTCAAAGATCTAAATAATGATGGTAAAATTGATGCCAATAATGACAGGGCAATTTTAGGAAATTACGATCCTAAATGGTCTGGAAGTTTTTCTACTACATTAAAAGTAAAACAATTTGATTTGTCATTGTCTTTAATCACAAATCAGGGAATGACTGTGTTTAGTGGCTTCCACGATAATTTTGCCGATGTTACAGACAGAGGTCGTCAGAAATTAGATCTTGATGATTGGTACATTCCTGCCAATGGCGCCGGTATTGCACCACAATATTCAAATACAAACCCTTTGCCACGTGGAGCGGGAGTTTATTATGATACTAATAATGTTGCTTTTTACAAAAATGCATCATTTGTCAAAGTTCAAAACATAGCATTAGGATATAGTTTGGATAATGATCTGGTAAATAAATTGAAACTTAAAAGCATGCGTTTTTATGTGAATGTGTTGAATCCGTTTGTAATTACACCTTATGAAGGGTACGATCCGGAATGGGCGACTGCGGCTTTAGCAGTGAATCGTGTGTCGACAATGACAGTTCAAATGGGATTAAGTTTAAAATTTTAAATTAGAAAAAATGAAAAAATTAATAATAGCTATACTAATACTGGGAACGACATTAAATTCTTGCTCAGATTTTATCGAGGAAGACAATCGTTCTTACGGTTCAGCAGAGCAATATTTTTTGACTTCTGCGGGATTTGAGTCATTAATAAATACAAATTATGCAACACTAAAAGACATTTATGGAGGAGATCCGTGGTTGTTTGAAGCAGGAACAGATATGTATTCTGAGGGAAGAAATCAAGAACCGGAAGGATTAGCCAAATATTTGACATTATCATCGTCATCTGCAGGAGTTGATCAATTGTACAGAACTTGTTATATCGCAATTCAACAGGCAAATAAAGGATTGTATTATTCGACAATTACAGAGAAATCAAGCACGTTGGATACCAGAATTGGCGAACTTAAATTTTTACGTGCAAACGCTTATTTTCTGTTAGTTCAAACTTATGGAGGAGTTCCGGTTGTTTTGGATAATATCAATACAGCAGTGACATCATTTGACAGAAATACGGCAGAGGAAGTTTATACACAAATTTTCAAAGATCTTAACGAGGCACTTCCGGCAGTAAGTACAGCGGCATATGGCGGAAGAGTTAATAAAAGAGCGGTTCAGGATTTATTGGCAAAAGTATATTTGACAAGAGGTTATGAAACTTTTGGAACTCCGGCAGATTTTACAACAGCGGCTGTTTTGGCAGATCAGGCAATTGGTGGTCAGGCTTTGAATGTATCTTTTGATAATGTTGTAAAACCAGGAAATGAAATGAATGCAGAAACTATCTTTTCGGTTCAGTTTTCGATTGCTTCAAATGCAACGGGAACAACAGCTTTAGGAAGTTCTCAAAACTATTGGTTTAGTTCTTATTTAGGCGCAGCGGCGGCTGGAAATCCTTATCCAAATAGAAGTTACACACTTTGTCCTACGGTTTATGCTTTGTCATTATATGAAAAAGGAGATAAACGTTGGGAAGGTACTTTTATGAATGAAATCTACAGCAGATATTATGATTATTATACCGTAACAGATAAAGCAGCTTTGAAAATTTCAGATTTCTATGAGCCAAAATGGTTTACAACAGCTGACAGAGACGCTTGGAAACTGGATAATGCTTCAAGAATGGTAGCGAATTTCAGATATCATAATTGGGGAACTTATTCTTCATCAGCGGCTTCGGGAGGAGATTATAACCTGATTCCGGTTCGTAAATTTGATGATCCAAATGCTCCATATAGTGGTGCAACAAGTGCAAATTATAACACAACGCCAATTACACCAGCTACTAACAGAAGTAGTACGCGCGATTTTATTATTTCAAGATTGGGTGAAACGTATCTAATTGCTGCCGAAGCTTATTTTAAAGCAGGTCAATCAGGAACAGCTTTAGCACGATTAAACGAAGTAAGAAGAAGAGCTGGAGGCGGAGTTGTAGGAGCAATTCCGGTATTAACGTCAATTGATATCAATACAATATTAGACGAAAGAGGTAGAGAATTATTGGGAGAATACCACCGATGGTTTGACTTAAAACGTACTGGAACATTAGTAGAAAGAACTGTTTTGTACAACCCAAAAGTGACAACAACAAATGCTTTTGCAGGACAAAATGGTAATCTTAAAATTCTAAGACCAATCCCACAATCAGCATTAGATTTGAACAGAAATAAAGATTTTCCTCAAAATCCTGCATATTAGTAATTTGATAATTTTTGAGATTATTTTTTTGAAGTAGTTATAAAGGAGTTTGACCGCATATCAAACTCCTTTCTTAACCAATAATTGAAGTTTGCAGATGAAGAAGATAGTACTGTTTTTTATGATGTATGCAACGGCAATTTCTGCGCAAAGCAAGTTTGAAATTGACACTTCGTATACGATAAAAAGCACTTATAGTAAGTTGATAAAACAATATTCTTTTATCAAAATTGCGGAGTCAAAAAAGAATGAAAATGTTACTGAAATTTATGATGTTGTCTATGATAAAAAGCAAAATAGAGACTTACATTTAGATTCTTATTTTTATAAAAAAGAAAAACGAAATCCAGCTGTAATCATGATTCATGGCGGCGGATGGAGATCAGGAAATAAAAGTCAGATGCGGATTATGGCACAAGAAATTGCTTCAAAAGGTTATTCTTGTTTTGCAATTGAATACAGATTATCACTTGAAGCGAAATATCCGGAAGGGATTTATGATATTAAAAATGCAATTAAATTTATAAAAGATAATGCTAAAAAGTTTCATGTAGATCCAAACAAAGTTGCCGTTTTAGGATGTTCTTCGGGAGGTCAAATGGCAGCTTTGATTGGTACAACAAATGAGGACTTGGCTTTTGAAGACGTACAATTTAAAAGTAAATCTTCATCAAAAGTAAATGCAATTATTGATGTAGACGGAATATTAGCATTTAAACATCCGGAATCAAAAGAAGGAGAGATGGCAGCATTTTGGCTAAAAGGTTCTTATGAAGAAAACCCGGAGAATTGGAAAAATGCTTCGGCTTTAAGCCATACAAATAAAAGCACGCCGCCAATCTTATTTATAAACAGTAGTTTTGATAGGTTTCATTCCGGAAGAGATGATATGATCGCAATTTTAGAGGAAAATAAGATTTACAGCGAAGTAAAAACAATTGAAAATTCGCCACATTCCTTTTGATTTTTTCAACCTTGGTTTGATGAAATGACAAAGTATATAACACAATTTTTGGACAAAATATTTAAATAAATTTTATAAAATGAAAACATTAATAACGGTATCAGCAGCTTTAGTTTTTGGACTTTCGGCTTGTAAAGCTCAAAAGAAATACGATATCAAAACGGCAAAAACCTATGCCGAATTATCGGTAAAAACAGATGGAAAATGGGAAAATAGAAAGTACATTGGAGGAACTGTTTTTAAAAACGTTGACAAACTAAAATTAGCCCCGGAACATACAGATCATTCGTTTGATATTCGTTATGAAGGTCCGGGTTGGGAAAATAACAGAATTGGATATCGCTTGTATTTAGACTGGAGAAATGCAATTGATATTTTCGGAAAAAAGACTTCGGCAATCGTTTTGCCTCAAGTCGGACAGGATAATTTTGATTCGTATCACGAAATGAGTGATTGGGGAGCTGATATTCTGAAAGCCGGAAAAGGTATCGGAATTGGTTCAATTGATCGTTATTTAAACAACGAAAAATTACATTTTCATACGGTAGATTCAACGATTGCAAATGTTGAAAATAAAGCAAATGAATCTAAAGTTATCGTAAAATATTATGGCTGGAAAACGGCTTCTGATAATATTGATTTTACAACAGAATTAACGACTAAGCCGGACCAACTTTATACAGAACATAAAATTAAGGCTTCAAAAGAAATTAAAGGAATTTGCACGGGAATTGTAAAACAAAAGAATACTGAATTGCTTAAAAAAGAAAGCAAAAACAAAAAATGGGCTTATTTGGCAACTTATGGTGAACAATCGTTAGTTCCGGATAAATTAGGAATGGCAATTTTTTATGAAGTAAGCGAAGTTGAAAATGTTGCTGATACTGATTTAGATTATCTAATAGTATTTAAGCCAACAACTAAAGCACATTCTTTTTACTTTTTGGGAGCTTGGGAACAAGAACAAAACGGAATAAAATCGAAAGAAGAATTTGTAAAATATTTAGATCAAAAATTAGAAGTTCTGAATAAGAAAGGGAAGATGTAAAAGAGTGAAGAATATAGAATAAAGAGTAAAGAGTAAAGAGTAGGGCTGATTTTATTTTGGATTATAATTAAAAATAAAATCTGTGCGTATCTGCTTAAATCTTTTTAAATCTGCGTGAAAGAATTACAGAACTAATCACATGCTTAAAAGTGTTTTCATGAAAATAAAATATTCGAGTTGGGTAATTGTTTTTCTGTTGTTTTGCAGTATTTTAATATTTGGTCAAAATAAATATGTAATTTCTAAAGATTTAAAATGGTCTGAAAAAACAGCACTTTCAATTTTAAATAATTATCCGAAAGCTTGGCAAATTGATGGAAACGAAAAACCAAAATGGGATTATAAAATGGGCTTTTTACTGTTTTCTTTCGAGAAATTGTATCAGAAAACAAACGATTCAAAATACCTGAATTATATAAAAGAATATGCTGATGAAATGATCGACAGTTCTGGAAATATTAAAAAATATGACGAGAAAGAATACAATATTGATTATGTAAATCCGGGAAAAATTCTTTTTGATTTATATGATAAAAAGAAAGACAATCGCTATCAAAAAGTAATTGTTCAATTAAGAAAACAACTCGAAAATCAACCGAGAACTGCAAGCGGAGGATTTTGGCACAAACAAATTTATCCCAATCAAATGTGGATTGATGGTTTGTATATGGCAGAACCTTTTTATACACAATATACGGTTAAGTATGAAAATGGTAAAAGTCTGGACGATATTGCAAAACAATTTGAATTGGTTCACGATCATTTATTAGATAAAAAAAGTGGTTTACCATATCAATGTTGGGATGAAAGCAAACAAATTGCGTGGGCAAATCCGGAAAAGGGAACATCGCCAACAATTTGGGGACGAGGAATTGGCTGGTATATGATGGCTTTGGTAGAAACATTGGATTATTATCCAAAAAACCATCCAAAACAGAAAGAATTAGTTCGTTATCTGAACGAGATATCAAAAAGTGTAATTGAGTATAAAAGTTCTTCAGGATTGTGGTATCAGGTTGCTGATAAACCGGATTTGAAAGGGAATTATTTAGAACCGTCGGCTTCTGCGATGATTATTTATGCTTTGGCTAAAGGCGTCAACAAAGGATATTTAGCATCAAATTATAAAAAAATAGCGCAAAAATCTTTTAATGCTTTTATAAAAGAATTTGTCAAAACAGATGAAAATGTTGAGGTAAATATTCTAAACGTTTCGCCAAGTGTTGGTTTAGGAGGAAAACCTTTTAGAGACGGTACAAATGAATATTATATTAGTGGAAAAACAAAAGATAATGGTTCGCCCGCTTTAGCTGCTTTTTTGTTGAGCGCGCTTGAATTAGATAAGTAGAAAATAAAATAGTTTAAAAATGAAAAATAATATAAGACAAGGTTATTTCGTATCGGTTTTATTGATCTGTGCAATGGCTTTTACAAGTTGTAAAGTGACTTCGCAGGAATCGGCTAGTAAGGATATTGTTATTTCTAAGGATATGAAATGGTCTGATAAAATGGCTTTAACGATAATGAAACGCCATCCACAAGCCTATATGATTGATGATGCCAAGAATCCAAAATGGGATTATGTTCATGGTTTGGTTTTGCATTCAATGGAAGAATTGTATAAAAAAAATCCTGATCCAAGATATCCTGTTTATATTAAAGGATATGTGAATGCTTTAGTTCAAAATGACGGAAGTATTAAGAGTTATGATCTTGATAATTATAATATTGATATGGTGGTTTCCGGTCGTTTACTTTTTAAGATTTACGAAACTTCTAAAGAAGAAAAATATTTAAAAGCTTTACAGTTGTTACGTAAACAATTGACAGAACAACCAAGAACAGCAAGTGGTGGATTTTGGCATAAAAAAATATATCCAAACCAAATGTGGTTAGACGGTTTGTATATGGGAGAACCGTTTTATGCAGAATACACAACAGTTTTTGAAAACGGAAAAGAATTGGACGATGTGGCAAAACAATTTGAATTGATTCAAAAACATGCCACAGATCCTAAAACAGGATTATTGTATCACGGTTGGGACGAAAGCAAACAAATGGCCTGGGCAAACAAAGAAACCGGAACTTCGCCAAATTTCTGGTCAAGAGCCTTAGGTTGGTATGCTATGGCGCTTGTAGATGTTCTGGATTATTTCCCAAAAGAACATCCTAAACAAAAAGAACTTGTTGGATATTTGAATAGTGTTTCTGAAGCTTTAGCTAAATATCAGGATAAATCTGGTTTGTGGTATCAGGTAACAGATAAAGGAAACAAAGAAGGAAATTATCTTGAAGCATCAGGATCTTCAATGTTTGCTTATGCTTTTGCAAAAGGAGCAAACAAAGGTTATTTACCTTCAAAATATAAAAAACTGGCAAATAAAGCCTTTGATGGATTAACGAAACAATTGATAAAAGTAGTTACTTACGGATCAATTACATTAACAGAAGCTTGTGCTGTTGCAGGTTTAGGAGGAACACCTTACAGAGATGGTTCTTATGAATATTACGTTAAAGAAAGAAAAAAAGACAACGATCCTAAAGCAACCGGACCTTTTATTTTGGCAGCTTTAGAATTGAATAGATAAACGAGGAGTGAAAAGAGTAAAGAGTAAAGAGTAAAGAGTAAAGAGTAAAGAGTAAAGAGTAAAGAGTAAAGAGTAAAGAGTAAAGAGTAAAGAGTAAAGAGTAAAGAGTAAAGAGTAAAGAGTAAAGAGTAAAGAGTAAAGAGTAAAGAGTAAAGAGTAAAGAGTAAAGAGTAAAGAGTAAAGAGTAAAAGAGTTAGCCACAAAGTTTGTCATTTCGACGGAGGAGAAATCTCCGCAAGAAACTCGACACAGAATGTCTCAATATTACCTGATTTCTCCTTCGTCGAAATGACACAAAATGCGCATAAAAATAGATTAGAAAACAATCATTATTATAAATGAAAAATATAAAAGTCCTTTTTCTGTTATGCTCATTTTTCTTGATGCAAAGTAATTTTGCTCAGGTTTGGGTGCCCGATAATGGAGACGGAACTTACACAAATCCTATAATTCATGCAGATTATTCAGATCCTGATGTAGTTCGTGTTGGAGATGATTTTTATATGACAGCATCGTCTTTTAATTGCATTCCGGGATTACCTATTTTGCATTCTAAAGATTTGGTTAATTGGAAAATTATAGGATATGCGCTTAGTAAACAACCGCCATTTGAAACTTATAATAAAGTGCAGCATGGTAACGGAGTTTGGGCGCCAAGTATTACTTTTCATAACAATGAATTTTATATTTATTATCCTGATCCTGATTTTGGAATTTATATGATAAAAGCCAAAAATGCTGAAGGACCTTGGTCAGAACCACTTTTGGTAAAAGCTGGATTAGGTTTGATAGATCCAAGCCCGTTATGGGATGATGAAGGAAAGAATTATCTCGTTCATGCCTTTGCAGGAAGCCGCGCCCAGATAAAAAGTTTATTAGTCGTTTGTACAATGAACGCTGAAGGAACGGTTGTGAATACTGATGAGGTTATGATAATTGACGGTCATGAAAGCGAAGGCACAATTGAAGGGCCAAAATTCTATAAGCGAAACAATTACTATTATATTTTTGCTCCCGCGGGCGGAGTTTCTACAGGATGGCAAACTGTTTTAAGATCAAAAAAAGTTTTTGGTCCTTATGAAAAAAAGAAGGTTCTCGAACAAGGAAAAGCCACTATAAATGGTCCGCATCAAGGTGCTTGGGTACAAACACAAACTGGAGAAGATTGGTTTATTCATTTTCAGGATAAAGGAACGTATGGCAGAATAGTTCATCTTCAGCCTATGAAATGGGAAAACGATTGGCCAGTAATGGGACAAGATTTCGATAAAAATGGAATAGGTGAACCTGTTACTACATTCAAAAAACCAAACGTAGGCAAGGAATATCCGATAGAAGTTCCCGAAACATCAGATGAATTTAACGAACCAAAATTAGGTTTACAATGGCAATGGCAGGCAAATTCTCAAATCAATTGGGGTTTTCCGACAAGTCTGGGATATTTGAATTTGTTTTGTTTACCAACAATTAAGGAGGATCAGAAAATTTTTGAAGCTCCAAATTTGTTACTGCAAAAATTCCCAGCCGAAGAATTTACCGCAACAACCAAACTAACATTTAATACAAGACTAAACGGAGAATCAACAGGACTTTTGATAATGGGATTAGATTATAGTTACCTGAATTTCAAAAATGAAAATGGAAAATTATATCTGAATCAGAAAACCGGAACTTTTGATAAAAAAGTTTCAGAAACAGAAACCACACCAATTTTAATTTCAAACAATACAATCTATCTTAGAGTAAAAATTAAAAAGGGAGGCACTTGTAGTTTCTCCTATAGTTTAGATGATAAAAAGTATGAGCCAATTGGATCTGATTTTGTTTCGAAAGAAGGAAAATGGATTGGCGCAAAAGTTGGTCTTTTTGCTTTAAGCAAGAAAATAACAAATGATTCCGGTAATGTTGCGGTAGATTGGTTTAGAATAAATAAAGGTCAGAAATAAAATCAGGATTAGTTTTTGTGAAAAAATGACTTCCGTAAACGGTGTTTTTTTGAACGAATTTATAAAAATGACAGTTTGATATATTGTAAGAAAAATAAAAGGTTTTAATGAAGTTTAAATCATTTAATTTATAAAAAATAGATTTTTTGACCTTTTATAGTGTTTAGGTTTTGCATTAAAATAAAAATGACAAATAGAAATTAAAAGAAAATGATTCCATTAAAAAAAGCAATAGTATTCTTTTTGTTAATCATGAGTTTTGAGTCAATTGCTCAGAATACGTTTAAGAATTGGCCTGATATTATTCGAAAAAATGACGCGGTTTGGTTTGCTTCGGCAGAAGCCAAAAATATTGCTGAAAATGTTTTGCTCTATCAAAGAAATATTGGCGGATGGCCAAAAAATATTCAAATGCAAAGTGTGCTTAGTGAATCAGAAAAGCAAAAACTTATAGCACTAAAAAGTGACTTACACGAGATTACAACAGATAACGGCGCGACTTGTCAGGAAATGCTTTTCATGTCAAGAATGTATGCTCAGGTCAAAGATGAAAGGTATAAAGAATCGTTTTTAAAAGGGCTAAATTATTTATTAGAAGCTCAATATAAAAACGGTGGCTGGCCTCAGTTTTATCCTTTAAAAAAAGGGTATTACACACATATTACTTACAATGACGATTCGATGGTTAATATTCTGAATGTCTTAAAACAAGTGAGTGAAGAAACGGGTTTTTATAGTATAAAACCATCAAAAGAGATTGTTGAGAAAAGTAAAAAAGCATTTGATAAAGGCGTTGATTGTATCTTAAAAACACAGTACAAACAAAACGGAATATTGACGGTTTGGTGTGCACAACATGATGAGGTTACTTTGGCTCCGGCAAATGCAAGAGCTTTTGAACTGGCGTCGCTTAGTGGTTATGAATCGGCAAAAATTGTGTTGCTTTTAATGTCGATCGAAAAGCCTTCGCCGGAAATAATAACGGCGATTAAAAGTGCTCAGATTTGGTTCGAAAAAACTAAAATCACCAATCTTGAAGAGAAACGTGTTTTGAATGATGCCGGAAAAATTGTAGATAAGAAAATGATTGTTACTCAAAATGCAGCACCAATATGGGCGAGATTTATGGATCTTGATACAAACGAACCTTTCTTTTGTGATCGTGATGGAATTAAGAAAAAATCTCTTGCTGAAATTGGTTCAGAACGTCGAAATGGTTATTCGTGGTATACAGATGCACCAAAAGAAGTACTTAAAAAATATGCTGCCTGGGCAATCAAAAACGGAGTAAAAGTTTCGGCAATAGAAACTTCGGATAAAAAAAAAGATAATTTTTTTACGATCGCTTTAGATGGTTCAGGAGATTTTACAAAAATTCAGGATGCTATAAATGCCTGTCCGTCATTTCCATATGAAAAAGTAACGCTTTATATAAAAAACGGGATTTATACCGAAAAAGTTCGGATTCCGGAATGGAACACACATTTGGTTTTAATTGGAGAAAGCAAGGAGAAAACTATTATTCAGTTTGATGATAATTTTTCGAAAATCAATTCAGGACGAAATAGTACTTTTTATACCTATACAGTTTTGGTTGAAGCTGACGATTTTTCGGCCTCAAATTTAACGATTAAAAATACGTCTGGTGATAACGGGCAAGCGATCGCATTATCTTTGACAGGGAATCGTGCTCAGATTTCGAATTGTAATATTCTTGGAAATCAGGATACTTTATACTTGTCAGGAAAAGAGGTAAAACAATATTTTGCAGCATGTTATATCGAAGGAACAACTGATTTTATTTTTGGAAGTGCGACAGCTTTATTTGAAAATTGTGAAATTCATAGTCTTAAGAATTCCTATATCACGGCAGCTTCAACACCTCAGGATACTGTTTTTGGTTTTGTTTTTAAAAATTGTAAACTTACTGCAAGTTCGTCAGTAGATGCAGTTTATTTAGGAAGACCGTGGCGTATTTATGCTAAAACCGTTTATATCAATTGCGATATGGGGAAACATATCAGACCGGAAGGTTGGGAGAATTGGTCAAAACCTGAAGCCGAAAAAAGCGCTTTTTATGCAGAATATAATTGTAAAGGCGAAGGTTTTCAGCCAGCAAAAAGAGTTTCATGGTCACATCAGCTTCAACAAAATGAAGCGGAAAAATATACAATCGAAAACATATTGAAAGATTCGATTTCTAATTGGTATTCAAAATAAAAATAGCACACAGATTATACTGATTAAACGGATTTACACTGATTTATATTTTAAATTAATCGTTTCAACAAAGAAAAAAGATCTGCGTAAACCCGTTTAATCCGCTTAAACCCGTGGGCTAAAACATACACACATGAACATTAAATATCTCCTTTTTCTATTTATTTCTTGCATTTCATTTGCTCAGAATGGTGAATTTCCATCGGCTAAAGTAGATTCAATTGTCAATAGAATTCAGCTTCCGGTAATTCCGTCTAATCAAATTAATGTTTTAAAATTGGGAGCAAAAGGAGATTCTATTACCAACAATAAAGCTTTTTTTGATAAAGCAATGGCGCTGTGTAAAAAGAACAATGGCGGAACTATAATTGTTCCAAAAGGGATTTATAAAATCAATGGTCCAATTCATTTTGTAAGTAACGTCAATCTTAGAATTGAAAAAGGCGCAAAAATTAAGTTTAGCGATAATCCGAAAGATTATTTACCAATGGTTTTAACAAGTTGGGAAGGTACAATGCTTTATAACTATAGTCCATTAATTTATGCTTACGGATGTTCGAATATTATAATCTCAGGCGAAGGAATAATTGATGGAGAAGGAGGAAAGAACTGGAAAAGCTTTAAAGCAAAAGAAGAAGTTGGTAAAAAGCTGAGTAGAGAAATGAATCATAATAATATACCACTGAAAGACAGAAAGTTTGGTGAAGGTTATTTTTTGCGTCCACAAATGATTCAGTTTTTCAATTGTAAAAATATTTTAGTCGAAAATATTAAGATTGAAAACTCGCCTTTTTGGTGTTTACATTTATTAAAATCACAAAGTATTACCGTTCGTGGAGTACGTTATAAATCATTAAATTATAATAATGATGGTATTGATCCGGAGTATGCAAAAGATGTTTTAATTGAAAATGTAACCTTCGATAATGGAGATGATAATGTTGCAATAAAAGCCGGAAGAGATCATGAAGGAAGAGCAAATTCAGCAACACCGAGTGAGGATATTGTCATTAGAAATTGTAATTTCAAAGGACTTCATGGTGTCGTTATCGGAAGCGAAATGTCAGCAGGAGTTCAGAACATTTATGTTGAAAATTGTAAAACGGTTGGTTACTTAAAAAGAGGAATTTATTTAAAAACCAATGCTGACAGAGGTGGTTTTATTAAAAATATATTTGTTAGAAATATTAATCTGGATACTGTAGAAGACTGTTTGTATATCACGGCAAATTATCATGGTGAAGGAAGTGGGTTTCAATCGGAAATATCAAATATTTATTTTTCAAATATTACATGCAATAAAGCAACTCAATCAGGAATTGTAATTCAGGGATTTCCGGATAAAAAAGTTCGCAATATCACCTTAAATAATATAGAGATTAAATGGGCAAAAAATGCGATTTCAAGTCAAAATGCTGAAAACGTAATATTGAATGAAGTTTTTATTGGAGATAAAGCAACGGTTCCTTCGGCTGCGAAATAGGTTTTTTTTTTGAGGTTCAAAGGTTCAAAGTTACAAAGGGACAGAGGAACAAAGGCGCAAAGATTTTCCGTAGAGGCGCACAGCAGTGCGTCTACTGTTAGAACACGAAAACTTGATAAAGAATAAATGCACCAGTAAAAATCCGTCTAAACCCGTAAAATTCGCGTGCTATTAATCGCAAACTTATAAAAAATGAAATACTATATAATAATCTTTTTATTAATCACAACAATCTGTTTTGCTCAAAAAACTACCTTATATACTATAGGAGATTCTACAATGGCGAATAAAAAAGATCCTGACAAAAATCCGGAACATGGTTGGGCACAAGTATTACAGCCATTTTTTAAAGATAATGTGATAGTAGAAAATAAAGCAGTAAATGGTAGAAGTACAAAAAGCTTTATTAACGAAAACCGCTGGGATTCTATTTATAAGAAATTAAAAAGGGGGGATTATGTTTTTATTGAATTTGGGCATAATGATGAAAAAATAGAAGATTCAACCAGATATACAAATCCACATACTCTATATAGGTATAATTTAATTCGTTTTGTAAAAGAAAGTCGTGAGAAAGGTGCAATTCCAATATTATTCACATCTATTGCCAGACGAAATTTTAATGAAAAAGGTGTATTAGTGCCTACGCATGGAGATTACCCCTTAGAAACCCGAATGGTAGCACAAGAATATAAAGTACCTTTTATTGATTTAGAATATTATACTGAAATATTGGAACAATCTTACGGACCGGAAAAATCAAAACAGTTGCATTTGCATTTTAAAGCTGGTGAAAATGCGTATTATGATAAGGAGAAGGCTGATGATACACATCTGTCTTTATTGGGAGCAATGTCTATTGCACAAATTGTAGTAAATCAGATTAAATTATTAGAAGATCCATCTTTGGGAAAACTCCAAAAAAGTATTAAGTAATACTGAATTTTTAGATTTAATTTCAATTTAGAGGACTTTAATCATTAGAAATACTCTAATCTATAAGTTTAAAAACTTTTAGGAGTAAAAAAAGTTTGTAATGATTCAGAAATTTGTAGTTAATACTAAGTTAGTGGTTAGTGGTTGAATTGTTTTTTATTTCTTAGTATTTTTAATAGCTTTTTAAAAAGAGAGAATTTAGGTTCTCTCTTTTTTTGCGATAATTTTTCGTAAATAATCAATTTTGTATTAAGCTGTTTTTCTCAAATTGAATTCTTTTGAATTTAAAGATTGTTTTAATCTGTTACTTAAAAAACTTTTAAGGGTAATATCTGTAAGTAATTAAAATGACATTTGACTTGTTAATTTAATTCAATAAAAGATTCAGTAAAAAGTTTTATAATTATTTTTTTCATTGATTTTAGACAGTATATGGACCGGTTTTTAATTTATTGTAGGATAAAATTTTAGACAATCATTTGGTTTTGAGGTTATATACTGTCTATTTTCTTTTATTAATTTAAATTTTGATGATAAGTAAAGTAGATGAAATAAAATTCGGCGGAGTACAATACACTATTATAATTATACTTTTTATGCTTGATTAAATCCATTTTTTCAAAATAATTTATTTAAAGATTTGTGATAATAATTCTTTTCAAATCAATTTTATTGTGGTGGTTATTAATTAGGTAAAAGGAGGGAACTGAGGTTTCCTCTTTTTTATTTTAGTCCAATACTACTGAGGGTTTTAATTATTTGATTAATTAATAAAATCTGCTTAGAGTTGTTTAATCTTATTTGGCAATAGTCTTTTTTGCCTGTAAAAACACTTTTTTTTATTCAAGTAACTAAAAATGAGCAAGATGTGTTTTGGTGACTAAAATCTCTTCATATAAAAGGTATGTCTTAATCTATAAGTTTAAAAACTTTTACAGGTCAAAAAAAGTTGACTTTCGCAAGACCTTTGCATCTTCAAAATGAGGTGTTTAAAATTGATATTTATGTAATCACCTAAGATTTAGATTAATAGAGTTTAAAGAAATAATAATAACACATAATATTAAAGTTATGAAGAATAAATTACTCCCACTATTTGTTGTATTAGGTTTAGGTAGTTTTTCGGCTTATTCACAGGTAGGTATAGGGACAAACAACCCTGATCCTTCAGCTCAATTACATGTTGTGGCTGGAAATCGTGGTGTTTTAATACCAAATGTTAAGTTAAATAGTACCACGGATAATGTGTTGCCAATTAATAATCCTGCAGAAAGCTTATTGGTTTTTAATACAGCTACGGCAGCTGATGTTACTCCAGGTTACTACTATTGGCTGAAAGGTAAATGGAATAGAATGGCACTTGCGGGAGAAAGTTCTGGAAATGCAAGTATTCCAACAGTTTCAGGTGTACCTGGAACAGATGGAGTAAGTATTCCATCAGGAGCTAATATGGTTATTGATAATACAGGTACAATTTATGTATTGAAACCAGAAGGGGATCCAACAAAAGTTGGGGATTGGTCACCAATCAACGGAAAAGATGGAAAAGATGGTATATCCGGCGCACCAGGTTTAGCTGGAGGAAAAGGAATTCCGGGAGCGTCTGGAGTTGATGGAGTAACCCCTGCAGATGGAATCACTACATGGATTGATTCATCAACAGGTATTATCTATGTTCAGGATCCAATTACAAAAGAGTGGAAAGAAGTTTCTGGTCTAAACGGACTTGATGGTAAAAATGGAAAAGACGGTTTAGCGGGAGCAGCAGGAGTACCTGGCGCACCTGGAACACCAGCTATCGATGCCAATACAGTAATGTATATTGACAATACTACCGGAATTATCTATGTTCGTGATACGAATAATCCAGACAAATGGGTTCCAATTAATGGAAAAGACGGAAAAGATGGTATATCCGGCGCACCAGGTTTAGCTGGAGGAAAAGGAATTCCGGGAGTATCTGGAGTTGATGGAGTAACTCCTGCAGATGGAATCACTACATGGATTGATTCATCAACAGGTATTATCTATGTTCAGGATCCAATTACAAAAGAGTGGAAAGAAGTTTCTGGTCTAAACGGACTTGATGGTAAAAATGGAAAAGACGGTTTAGCGGGAGCAGCAGGAGTACCTGGCGCACCTGGAACACCAGCTATCGATGCCAATACAGTAATGTATATTGACAATACTACCGGAATTATCTATGTTCGTGATACGAATAATCCAGACAAATGGGTTCCAATTAATGGAAAAGACGGAAAAGATGGTATATCCGGCGCACCAGGTTTAGCTGGAGGAAAAGGAATTCCGGGAGTATCTGGAGTTGATGGAGTAACTCCTGCAGATGGAATCACTACATGGATTGATTCATCAACAGGTATTATCTATGTTCAGGATCCAATTACAAAAGAGTGGAAAGAAGTTTCTGGTCTAAACGGACTTGATGGTAAAAATGGAAAAGACGGTTTAGCGGGAGCAGCAGGAGTACCTGGCGCACCTGGAACACCAGCAATCGATGCCAATACAGTAATGTATATTGACAATACTACCGGAATCATTTATGTTCGTGATACGAATGATCCTACGAAATGGATTCCAATCAACGGAAAAGATGGAAAAGATGGTATATCCGGAGCACCAGGTTTAGCTGGAGGAAAAGGAATTCCGGGAGCATCCGGAGTTGATGGAGTAACTCCTGCAGATGGACTCACTACATGGATAAATACTGATACAGGTATTGTTTATGTAAAAGTTCCAAGCGATCCAAGTGGATGGAAAGAAGTTTCAGCAATAAACGGACTTGACGGAAAAGATGGAAAAGACGGTTTTGTTGGAGGTAACGGAGTACCAGGAAAAGATGGTGAGAAAGGAATTGACGCCAATACAGTAATGTATGTTGATGGCGCTACCGGAATCATTTATGTTCGTGATACGAATGATCCTACGAAATGGATTCCAATCAACGGAAAAGACGGAAAAGATGGTATATCCGGAGCACCAGGTTTAGCTGGAGGAAAAGGAATTCCGGGAGCATCCGGAGTTGATGGAGTAACCCCTGCAGATGGAATCACTACATGGATAAATACAGATACAGGTATTGTTTATGTAAAAGATCCGAGCGATCCAAGTGGATGGAAAGAAGTTTCAGCAATAAACGGACTTGACGGAAAAGACGGAAAAGACGGTTTTGTTGGAGGTAACGGAGTACCAGGAAAAGATGGTGAGAAAGGAATTGACGCCAATACAGTAATGTATGTTGATGGCGCTACCGGAATCATTTATGTTCGTGATACGAATGATCCTACGAAATGGATTCCAATCAACGGAAAAGACGGAAAAGATGGTATATCTGGAGCACCAGGTTTAGCTGGAGGAAAAGGGTAAGCGATTATACCTTCGCCACAATCAAGAAAATAACGTGTTCCTGTTGCTATATCACTTTCAGGAGCTATGATAAAATTACCGTCTATTTTTCCTCCATATTCTTGTGCTAAATTCTCTACCCAACTTAAGTCAGCGCCGTATGAATGTTCAATTATTTTCATATTAATAAGAATTGTATTGTTTAAAGTTAGGTTAAGTATTTGGTTTTCAGATTGTTTGGTGGTGTTTTCGGTTAGTAAAATGTTTTTATTTCGTTAAATTTTTATAAATGCATCATTGTTTTGCTAGAATATTAATCATTTGATTTATTGATAATTAGTGTTGAATAATTTTAGCCTTGTTATGTTACACCGTACCAGTATTGACATTTATGTTTTATTTTGATATTAATTTGACTTATTATAGGCAAAACATATGCCTGAAAAGCTGTATAAAATATAACGCATTGATAATTAAATCATTCTAATACTATAATAGAATAATCACTGTTTTTGCTATAGGAAATTTAGTGTCGCTTGGGGTGTAATTACCCGCTTTTTGGTTAGGTTATTTTCTGACTAAGAGTTTTACGATCAATTTTTAGAATATTGGCTGCCTTAGTTTTATTATTTCCTACGGCCATAAGTACTTTTAAGATCTGTTCTTTTTCGTACTCTTTTAAAGATTTAAAAAGTACTGATTTTTCTGGTATAGCGTATTTTAGATGTTCCGGAACTTGCTGGATATCTATAACTTCATCACTCATAATAATCATGCGCTGAATGATGTTTTCGAGTTCTCTGATATTACCGGGCCAGGAATAGCGCAATAAAATTTCATTGACTTTCTCATTCATCAAAATTGCAGGTTTATTATATTCAATTGCATATTTTGAAATGAAACTATTAGCGAGCGGTATGATGTCTTCTTTTCGCTCTCTTAACGGTGTTGTTTTTATATTGACAACATTAATTCTATAATATAAATCTTCTCTAAAAGTACCTTCCTGAACCATTTTGTACAAATCGTTGTTGGTAGCACTTATGATTCGTACATTTAGTTTTTCGGGATTTCTGGAACCTACTTTAGTAATTTCTTTTTCTTGCAAGACCCTTAAAAGCCTTGTTTGTACTGCCATCGAAGCCGTACCAATCTCATCCAGAAAAATAGTTCCTCCTGAAGCCGCCTGAAAAAGACCAATTCTGGATTCAGATGCACCGGTAAAAGCCCCTTTAGTATATCCAAAAAGTTCAGATTCCATTAAAGATTCCGGAATGGCTCCGCAATTCATAGAAACGAAAGGCATATTTGCCAACGCACCTTCATAGTGAATTGCTTTGGCAATTAGTTCTTTACCAGTTCCACTTTCGCCCTCAATCAAAACATTTACTTTATTATTCTGTACGCGTTTTATGACTTCAATTAAATCCTTAAACTGATTAGAGTGGCCAACTATACCCGCATAAAAGCTTTTGTCTGAAAGTGTAGAACCCTCATACGGACCTTTTTTTGCATTATTTATTGTTTTTATAATAGAATTTTCAATAGCATTATAAAGTTCTTCGCTTGTAAATGGTTTAGGGAGATAATCTAATGCTCCGGATTTTATGGCTGTAATTGCATTATTGATAGATGGTAAACCTGTTATGACCAATTTGGGCATTGTGGGGAAATGTTCCTCAGCATATTTTAATAATTCGATACCATTTATTTCCGGCATATTTAGATCCGTAATCAGTAGATCTATAGTATTATATTTTAAAACATCAAGAGCTTCGGCCACAGAAGAAGCTTTATAAGTGCGATAATTAAATGTTTTTAGATTTCGTTGAAGTACATCAAGCATATCATAATTATCATCTACAATCAGTATATTCTCTTTTCTTAAACTCATTTTATATTAGTTTATAGGTAATTTTATTATGAAAATTGATCCGGACGGACAGTTGTCTTTTACAGTTATCTCGCCATTATGATTCTTTATAATTCCGTGTACGACACTAAGTCCAAGGCCAGTGCCATCAATTGAGGGTTTAGTCGAAAAGAAAGGTTCAAATATTTTTTCTTTAATGCTTTCCGGTATTCCGGTTCCCTGATCTTCAATTGTTATAAATAAATTTTCGGGATCACTATCAACTATAATTCTGATAATACTATTGGCTGGAGAAGCATAAACGGCGTTTATGAGTAAGTTAAATAGGACTTGTGTTATTTGTACCGAATCAACTTTGGCACGAATAGCATCGTTTTTAAATACCAATTCAGTTTTGATTTGTTTTTTTTGAAAATTTTGATTTAAAAATGACAAAGCAAAAGTTACAATTGGTTTAATTTCTTTTACAATTAGTTGTTGTGGCATTTCGCAGGAAAAAAACATAAGTTTTTTTACAATCTCACGAGAATGCATCACTGAGTTTATGATGATAGAAATATCAGATTCAATTTCGGGATTTGTATTGTTACTCTTAATTAATTCAGCAAAGCCCAATATGTTGCCCAAAGGTGTATTAAGTTCATGAGCGATTCCTGCCGTCATTTCGCCAAGAATAGACAATCGGTCCATTCTTTCGGCAGTTTTCTTAAGTTGCTTCTCTCTTTCTAAGTTTTGGGATTTTTCGATATAATTGCCAATTTCTATCGAAATTGTGTCCAGAAGCTGTTGTTCATCTGCCAGAAAATCATTTTGAGTATGTTTATTCTTTAAATAATGAACTTTAATATAACCGGCATTATAATTACCAATCGTTATATAACTCACTTGATAAACCGTTTCTGAAATAATTTTTGATGTTGATAAAAAGTAGTCTGGAATCTTGATTTCGACAATAGCATCGTCATTAAATCTCCATGCTTTTTTTATGATGAAAATAAGGTTTTTTAATACCTTTTTTTCGATGTTATTTGACTGTGATATTATTTTTGAAATCTCATATAGACAAGTCAATTCCTTGACCCTTTCTTTGAGTTTTTCTTGTGGTGTGGCAGAATTCATCTTGTAGGAAATTATTTATAATCTTTTTAAATTGTAATCAAATGTAATTAAATATTTGAATGTGTGTTATATTTGATTAGATTTATTTAACTATTTGAAAACAAACTAAATAGGATTGATTTATAAGTCTTAAACTGATACTTTTTTAACTTATTCAGGTGGTTTTGTCGTGCTTTTTTATGTAGACAAAAGTTTACTTTTTGAAAGAATCAAAATCTTAATCAAGAACTTCACTTTTCATTTTCTTGATAAAAAAATCGAAAAAAATGATCCTTTTAGTGTGGTTTTTGTATTGAAGAAGATTCCATTTTTATAAAGAAAAATTCAGGTCTTTTTTTTACTTAATAATAGCGTGTAAAACGAAAAAATTAAGCGGTAAATTTTTTGATATTTATTCTCAAAAAATCCTCCTAATTATATCTTTTATAATTCTATTTTTTGATTCATTTTTTAAAGAATAAAAGAAACTTTTTCAATGCGTAGAAAGCGTAATAATTCTGTTCAAGCTCAAATTATGGTTAGTCTTAGTAAATAAATAAAGAAAACGATCCAAGTGTTAAATGTCTTAATTTGTCCATTTTATGACTTTTTTGGTCCCGTTGGTTATTGATAGTCGGCTTAAATTTGCACAGTTTTATTATTAAAAGATTTTTAAAGACTAGAAAGATGGAGAAGGAAAAAGTTTTGGTACGTGATAATCAGGGTACATTTCTAAAAATGTTTAAAAGAAAGTTCAAAGATGAATTTGAATTTAATGAAACTGCATTTTCAGATGTCAATGAAAATGAATCTTTAGATTTTGATCGTTGCATTTATGTAGTCTACAATAAGGCTGAATTTCTTAATTTTTTAAAATTAGACAAAAAAGGCACAAACATATTAGTATGTCTCTTCAATAAACAGTTATATAGTAGTTTGACTTTTTTAAATGATCTTAAAAGTTTAATTATGATTGACGGTACTAATAATAAGGCCGAAATCATAAAGGATTTAAAATTGTATTTTAAAGAAAAAACAAATTTTGCCAATCCAACAACAACTGCACCGCGAGTGATTTCTCAAAATTTGAGTGCACTAAAAACTAAATTCAGCAATTTTGACAAAGCAGTGTATTTCTTAATGTAGTAGTTAGTGTGTTTTTTATATTTTCTATTCTCATAGATTAGAAACTGGTTGGTGCAGGGTATATGTTGTTCTATATCCTGCGCTTTTTTTGTTTAAAAATGGCACTCTGTTGCTGTAAATGGCGTTTTTATTATTTTTTAAATAGTGCTGTATAAAAGATTGCTTTTTGTAAGTACATAATAAATAGAGTGTTATGATTTTAAATTTTCAAATTGTGACAAATCTTTGCTCAAGTGCCTAAAAGTGGGATAAATTTAACATCAAATTTGTTGAAACTACCGCCTAAAATTTTATTTTTGCGACTTAATTTAATAAGTATAAGCATGAAAGATCTATTAGTAAAAATCAACGCCGAAATCGAAACATTCAAAGCAGAAGCTGAATCTTTAACTGAAAAAGGTGTTAAAGCTGCTGGACCAAGAGCACGTAAATCAACTTTGGAAATTGAAAAACTTTTAAAAGAGTTTAGAAAAGTTTCTATCGAAGAATCAAAAAAATAATATTTGTATTCAGAATAAAACCTCGCTTGAATAAAGCGGGGTTTTTTTATGCCTTGTCTTAAACGAAATCACTTTTCTGTTTTTAAGATAATTTACAAACCACTTTTATATAATTCCGTTTAAGATTAATTTGATTTTAAACGGAATTATTATTTATAGGGATTGGTTTACTAAAAATACGAAATAAGGAAAAAGTCTTATAAATAAAGGAGTATATGTGAATTTTGTTTACCTTTTGTTGTGAAATATATACAAAATTAGCTTATAATTGTGCTTTTTACACCAAACCAAAAAACACCACCATATTTTGAAGTATTTCATTCTAAATTTTCTACTATTATTTGGTTTTATATCCGTCGTTCAGGCACAGGATAATCCCATTAAGTTTCTGGATATATCAGATGGTTTATCGAACAATTCTGTAACAACAATATTTCAGGATAGTGACGGTTACTTATGGTTTGGAACTTATGATGGATTAAATCGTTATGACGGTTATAACTTTAAAGTATATCGCAATAGAATTAATGATAAAAATTCACTGTTATTCAATACGATTTATAATATCGAAGGCGATTCAAGAAATAATATTTGGGTTGGAGGAACGAATGGTATTTGTATTTATAATAAAACAAATGCAACATTTCGTCCCGTTGAGTATGTCGTTTCGAATAAGAAACCACAATATTTAAAAGATATTATTCATCAAACCAGCGCTATTTCTTCTAATATGGTTTTGGTGGCTTCACAAAATTTAGGTTTATTAAGTTTTGAAAACGGATCATTAGTAGGGAAACATATTCCGCTTAAAGCGAAAGAAAATAAAGTAAACATTGATAACTACGATGCGATAGCAATTCAGGACGACAAGAAAAAAGCCCATTCCTGGGTTTATGTCAGAAACGTTGGTGTTTGCAGTTTTGATTATAAAACAAAAAAGTTAAACGTTGTTTTTCCGCTTTCGATAGAAGTAAAAGCGATGAAACGCGCTTTTGACGGAAATCTTTGGTTGGGAACAGACGAAGGACTTTTTTTATTTAATACGCAATCAGGAACTCTTTCAGAGAATTATTTTGCAACTAAATGTAGTGTTACAGACATTCTTACAGATAAGAAAAAAGACGTTTGGATTACAACAGATGGCTGCGGAATTTACAGAGTTATTGGAACAAACAAAAAAGCAATTCCGTCAAATACGGTAAAAGACAATAATCTGGTCAAAAGTAATTCGGTTTGGAGTTTGTACGAAGACAAAACAGGAAACAAATGGTTTGGTACTTTACGTGGCGGAATTAGTATGTTGAGTAATACGCCCAAATATTTTAAGAGTATTCGCTACAACGCCAATGATCCTGCCGAAAATTTCATTTTATCTTTCTGCGAAGACGAAAAAAACAATCTTTGGGTTGGTACTGACGGCGCAGGATTGAAATATTGGAATAGAAAAAATAACACTTATATCAATTACAGTAATAAGCTTTCGAGTAGTTTTATTACAAGTATAATTAGAGACAATAATAACGAAATCTGGTTATCGACCTGGGCTGGCGGAGTAAATAAAATAAATCCAAAGACGAATACTGTTACGCATTATTCTTGTTACAATCCGTTTACAAAACAAACTGAAAAGAACGTTTGGTTTGTTTACAAAGATTCCAAAAACAATATTTGGGCAAGCGCCACAAATGAAGGCTCTTTATATCTGTTTAATAAAACGGCTAATAATTTTGAACTTTTTGATAAATCTATCACAAATTTGCAATGTCTGACTCAAACCAGTGATGGTAAACTTTGGGGCGGAAATTATACTTCATTATTTTCTATTGAAAAAGCAACAAAAAAGATCAATAAAATAACCATTGGAAATCCTGTAAGATGTATTTACGAAGACAAAGACAAAAATCTCTGGTTGGGAACTCAGGAAGGTGGTTTGTTGTTATTTGACCGAAAAACGAATACTTTCAAAAGATTAACTACAGATGATGGTTTGCCTTCGAACACGATTTTAAGATTGCTCGAAGATAAAGAAGGTAATCTCTGGATGAGCACTTATAATGGGATTTGCAGATTTGATAAAAAGCAAAAAACATTTAGGAATTTCTCTGTAAACGATGGACTTCAGAGCAATCAGTTTAGTTTTAATGCAGGAATTAAATTGTCTACCGGAGAGTTTTTATTTGGCGGAATTAATGGTTTTAATATCTTTTTTCCCGAAGCAATCAAAGGATACAATCAGCAGAATAATCTTTTGCTGACGGATTTTTACGTAAACAATCAACCAATTGAAGAAAACAAAACAGATTTGATTTCAGAATGGGATTCCAATAAAGTCAAAGTAGTCAATTTGCCTTATGATCAAACCACATTATCGCTGGAGTTTGTTGCGCTCGACTATAATAATGCCGATAAAATAAATTATGCTTATTTCCTTGAAGGCTGGGACGAACAATGGAATTTTGTAGGTCAGGCCCGAAAAGCAAATTATTCGAGATTACCCGAAGGAAAATATACTTTTAAAGTAAAAACAACCAATTTTAAAGGCGGTTGGAACAAAGAAGAAAGTTTGATTATCATAAACGTTTTGCCGCCTTGGTACAGAACGTGGTGGGCTTATGCTTTATATTTATTAGCCGGTATTGCTAGTATTTTTGCTTATTTGGAATATCATAAAAATAAAGAAAAACTAAAATACAAGGTTAAAATAGCCGAACTGGAAAGCAAGAAAGAAAAAGAAATTGCTGAAAAACAATCGTCGATGTTTACTTATATCTCGCATGAATTTCGCACGCCACTTTCCCTGATTATAAATCCATTGAAAAAAGCGGTTCAGAAAGAAAGTGTCCAAAATGGATCTTCGGGGAGTGATTTGGCAATTGCGCATCGAAATGCACGCCGACTTTTGAGTCTTGTAGATCAGTTATTGCTTTTTAGAAAAGCCGAAAATGATGCTGATTCACTAAGATTATCCACAATCAATGTCAATAATTTATGCAACGAAGTCTATCAGTGTTTTGTCAATCAGGCAAAAGAAAAAAGTATTCATTACAATTTTAATATTCCTGATCATGAAATTGAAATTATAGGCGATTATGAAAAAATTGAAATTTCGTTATTCAATTTAATGTCGAATGCATTTAAGTATACACCAATTGGCGGAACGATTAATCTTAATCTCAATGAGAATGATCGTGAAGTAATTCTTGAAATTGCAGATAGTGGCGACGGAATTGAAAAAAAAGATATTGATGTTATTTTCGAAAAATTCAAACAAATCAATTCAAAAGTTTCAGTAGGAACCGGTTTTGGAATTGGACTTTATATCGTAAAATATTTTGTAGACAAACACAAAGGTTCCGTAAGCTGTACAAGCGAAATAGGAAAGGGAAGTATTTTTAAACTAACGTTTCTAAAAGGAAACAGTCATTTTGAAGACGTAGAAATTACAACCGAAATTCCGCAAAGAAGTCAATTGTTTAATGAATTGATTGTGGATGAAATCGAAGAGAATAATTCATTTTCTAATACTTCGGTTTCAGAAAATGATTTCCAAAGAATAATGCTTACAGACAAACGCACTGTTTTAATAATTGATGATAATGCTGAAATAAGAGCATATCTCATCAAATTATTTTCTGAAAACTATGTAGTTTATAGTGCCGAAAATGGAGAAGAAGGTTTGAAGCTGACCAAAAAACACATGCCGGATTTAGTAATAAGTGATATTACGATGGAGGAAATGGACGGTCTCGAATTGTGCCGAAAAATAAAAGAGAATCCCGCTTTGTCTCATATTCCGGTAATTTTATTAACGGCATCAAAAAATCCGGAAACACATTTACAAGGAATCAGCGATGGAGCCGATGATTATATCACAAAACCATTTGATGATGATATACTCGTGGCGCGTGTAGAGTCGTTGCTAAGAAACCGCAGTAATCTTAGAACTTATTTCCTGGACAGTATCACGCTCAAAGAAAACACACAAAAGGTTCCGATAGAATATCAGGAAATCCTCAAGAAATGCATTGATATTGTAGAAGCGAACATTCACAAAAGAGATTTCACGATCAAAAATTTCGCACTCGAAATGGGAATGAGCCACAGAACACTTTACACAAAAATTAAAATCATTTCTGGACAAACCTTAAATGCCTTTATACGTTCTGTCCGGATTCGAAGAGCTGCGATGTTAATGCTAACCGAAGATATTAATATCACGCAGGCAAGTGCCGAAGTTGGTTTTGAAGACCCAAAATATTTCAGACAACAGTTTGTAAAATTATTTGGAATGACACCTTCAGAATACATTAAAAAATACAAAAGTTCATTCAACGCAGATTTGAATATTATTAAGTAAAAAGTTCTTATTGTGATTGATTTGAGTACAATCTTGTCATCCTGAGCGAAGTCGAAGGACACACAAGTAATTCGACAAAGATTGGTCTTTGCGAGGAACGAAGCAATCTCATTTACTGAATACAATTCGTGATTTTTGTTAGTGTGGTTGCTTCGTTCCTCGCAATGACAAATATCGTGTTTACTTTGTAGAGTTTCATGCGTTTTATCTTTGTCAAAGTTTTAAACTTTGACAAAGATCTCGTAACAAACTTCATTTTCGAATCAATAATTAACAACTAACAATCAATAATTAATAAATCAGATAATTGCGTATTGTTTAAAAATTTGCAGTTATTTTTTTACACTCCGTAATTTTTAACCCAAAATAATAGTTAATTACAATTTTGACCTCCTTTTTTTTCCATTTTACCCCTCCTTAAAAGTTTAAACTCGACATTACTTTGCACTTATAGTAATATTTAAGTTGTATTACTGTGTATGTTATAAGTGTTTATTTTACGATAAGTTTTTTTATCTGTTTAAAGAATTGAGCCTTCTTTAAAATAAGATAGTAAGAGTTGGTTTTACGTGATTACTTATCAAACCCGCAGTAAAAAAGCTGCGGGTTTAAATAGATTTCAAAAGAATGTTTCAAACGAAAGGAATAATGAGAAAATGAGATAATTAGTCAAGTAGATAATTATTACTGATACTAAATATCTCGTTATCGAATTATAATAAAGAGAAAATTCGAAAATTATTAAATGGAGGTTAATTATCTCATTTTCTAATTATCAAATTAAAGAGAAAGTCAATGCGAAAATTATTAATCTGGCCAATTATCTAATAATCTCATTTTCTGATTATCAAACTAACTAACCTAACCTTAAAATTAAAGAAATGAAAAGAAATGTATTTTTATTTTTTCTTACCCTTTTTGGACTCCTTTTAACCGGATGCCAAAATAACGAATCAGATTTTCCAAGTTCTGATAATCCTACGGTGGTAGTGTCGACAAAAGAAATTTACGGCGCACCAAGTAGAAAATTTGAAATTAAAGCCGCTTTGGCTGATGATTTGGGATTAAAAAGTGTGCAAATTCAAATTCCCGAATTGTCTTTGGATAAAGTAATTTCATTTGCTACAGATCCTTTACTTAAATCGTATGATTTGAGTTATTTTTTTGAAATTCCTGCTAACAGAGGAACTTCTGAAGCATTCAAAATAAAACTAATCATTACAGATGTTTCCGGTAATGCAATCAATGAAGAAATTAATTTACGTTTAGACGGAGAATTTGCTGCACCGGCAATAACAATGATAACGCCAAAAGAAGGAGCAGTTATCTTATTGTCAACAAGCAAAGAAATGCCGGTAAACTTTGTAGTTAATGACGATTCAGGAATTGATTATATCGAGGTAAAATGTGCTGAATTAGGAATCGATGAAATGGTTCAGTTACAAGGAGCGCCACAATCTTATACTTTCAATAAAACGTATACATTGCCAGTGACCGCGGCAAATTATGTACTGACAATTACTGCGAGAGATAAATTTGCGATTCCAAACACAGGAACTTTAAATGTAAATATAGTTGCGACAAACGAATATCCTGCAATCTATTTATGCGATCAGCCAAAAGGAACCAATCTTACGACAGATGCAGTTGGAGTTCCGATGTATTTCCATGAGAAAAACGGACAGGATTTTGAATTTAAATATTATGCAGACAAAGACAATAAAGAAGTTTATTTCTTAGGTCAGGAATCAGATTTTGCCCCACATTGTTTTGGTTTGAACGAAGCAGGAACTTTAGTTGATGATGTTGCTTCAACACCAATTATTTTACCTACAAAAGGATATTATATCATAAAAGTAAATCCAAATACCTTGACATACACCGCTACAAAATATACGCCATCAAGCAAAGTTTGGGCAGATGTTGCAAACGGTTTATGGCATGATGATGAAGCGCAAAGAAGACCTTTTGTAAGTGTTTGCGGTGGCGGAATTCAAGGTGCAGATTGGGATACCTGGACGGCATGGGTTCAAACAGGATTACACTTGGCAAACAACCCAAATAACCCTTATCAATTAGTGGGAGAATATACTTTGACAGGACAAATGGAAGCAACTTTTACAGGTCAATGGTGGAGCCCGTCATGGAGATTAATTAAAAATGGTATTTGTACAATGTCACCGGGAGAAAACGGAAATGCTAAATATCCTGCTGCTCCGGGAGTGTACAAAGTATTGTTGGATACTGAGTTAGAAAGAGTATTTATCACAAAAAAATAAGTAGTTGTAACCCAGTTATAACATTTAATTAATAAAATAACTTGATATGAAATTTAAATATATAGGATTTTTTATTGCCCTGATGTGTACCGCAGTATCATTTGGACAAATAAAAATAAAAGGTACTGTTAAGGACAAAGGCAATGTGCCAATTCCGGGAGTTAATGTAATCGTAAAAGGTACAGCAACGACAGCCGCAACTGATTTTGACGGAAATTATGCAATTAGTGTTCCAAATAAAAACGCTCAAATCGAATTTTCATTTGTTGGTTTTACCAATCAAATCGTTCCTGTTGGCGACAAAACAGAGATCAATGTTGTTATGCAGGAATCTAGTCAGGCATTAGACGAAATCGTAGTTGTAGGATATGCAGCCGTTAAAAAGAGCGATGTAACCAGTTCAATTTCTTCAGTAAAAGGAAAAGAACTTCAAACAATGACAGTTGGTAACGTTGCCGAATCTTTGCAAGGTAAAGTTTCCGGAGTTCAGGTTACAGGACAAGGTGGTCCTGGCGCTCAGCCAAGAGTTTTAATCCGTGGTATTTCTACAGTAAACCTTAGTACAGATCCACTTTATGTAGTTGACGGAATCCCGATGGGAACAAGTATTAACTTCTTGAGCAATAACGAAATCGAATCTATGGAGGTTCTTAAAGATGCTTCTGCAAGTGCAATTTACGGTTCTCGTGCTTCTAATGGAGTTATTTTGATTACAACCAAAAAAGGAAAAGCCGGTAAAACAAGATTCAATTTTGATATGAGTTCAGGAATGCAATTGATGAACAATCCTTATCATATGGCTGATGCCGAAGGTTATGCCACAATCATGAATAAAGCGTACAACAATTCTGGATATGCTGATTATTTGCCAAATCCTTCTCAATACAAAGGAAAAACGACTAATTGGTGGGATGCAGGAATTAAAGCCGGCGCTCCCGTAACCAATGCTTCTTTAGGAGTTAGCGGAGGTTCTGATACACATACTTACTCTGTTAGTTTGAATTATTATAATTCTGAATCTATTTATGAAGTTGGAGGATGGGAAAGAGTTACGATGAGAATCAATAATGATTTTAAATTCTCGGATAAATTCAAAGCCGGAATTACGTTGAATCCTCGTTATGAAACGTACGGAGGACCTGGAAACTGGGCAGATTTTGAAAAAATTGATCCAATCACACCAATTTACAAACCAGCAGATCAATTAACAGGATTAGAAAACCAATACAGTATTTATGCACGTTCTCCATCGTATGTTTGGAATCCGGTTGCAGCCGTAAAACGTTATGATGATTATACAGATCAGTACAATTTAAATACAAATGGTTATTTACAATACGAACCAATCAAAGGATTAGTATTTCGTACACAAGCTTCTATCGAAGTTGGAGACAAAGTAAGAAGCAGATTTACACCTGATTTTGTAATTGATGCAGCCCACGAAAAAGCAGAGATCAATACAATCGAAAGATGGAATACAACAAATGTAGACTGGACATGGCAAAATACGGCTACATATTCTAAAACAATTGCAGACAAACACCACGCTTCTTTAATGATTGGTAACACCATGGAAGAGTACAATGGTAAAGATCTTTGGGGATATGGAGAAGGCGTTCCTAACAACAGCGATGCAATGAGAGAGTTGAATGCAGCAACCAAAAACCGTAATAGTGGTGGTAATAGCTGGTCAAGTTCTTTGATGTCTTACATTTCGCGTTTTTCTTATAACTACGACAGTAAATACTATTTTACAGGAACATTCAGACGTGATGGTTCTTCAAAATTCATGACCAATAATAAATGGGCAAATTTCCCTTCGGCTTCTGTTTCATGGAGAATTTTAAACGAAGGATTTATGTCATCGACAAAAGATGTTTTGAGCGATTTAAGATTCAGAGCAGGTTGGGGTAAAGTAGGAAATCAAGGTTTACCAACAGCAGTTTATCAATCAAATATCGGACAAGGATTTTACCCTATTGGTTCTGTTGTTACAGATACTTCTTTTCCGTCATCAATGGCAAACAAAGACATTAAATGGGAAACCGTTGAAGATATCAGTTTTGGACTTGATTTCGGATTATGGAAAAACAAACTTTCAGGATCATTAGAATATTATCAGAAGAAAACAGAAGATATGTTGTTCAAGAAACAATTTCCAACATACAGTGGATTTCCTAATTATTCAACAATATGGACAAACGTAGGTTCAATGCAATCAAGCGGAATCGATTTGTTGATTTCTTATAAAGATAAAAAAGGTGATTTCTCTTATGGAGCAGATGTAACTTTTACAACCGTAAACGTAAAAATGTTGTCACTTTCTGCAAATGGAGAAAGATTGTACGGAGCAGGAAACAGAACACTTACAGTAAAAGGCGAAGAACCGGGATATTTTTACGGATATGTTGCTGATGGATTATTCCAGAATCAAACAGAATTAAATGCACATACAGATGAACATGGAACCAAATTACAGCCATATGCACAATTAGGAGATATTCGTTTTAAAGATGTAAACGGCGATGTAAAACTGGATGATAAAGACAGAACAAAAATTGGTTCACCTTGGGCAGATTACAACATCGGATTGAATTTGAATTTTGCTTACAAACAATTTGATTTAGTTGCAAATTTCTACTCAAGCATTGGAAATGATATCGTTAATCAAAACATTTCAGATTTATACAATGGTACAAGTTTAACCAACAAAGTAAGCGGATTAGATCAAATGGCGTGGCATGGAGAAGGAACTTCAAACTATGTTCCGCGTTTGTCAAAAGACGATAACAACGAAAACTTCAGCAAATTCTCTTCTTTTTATGTAGAAGATGGTTCTTATGTTCGAATGAAAAACCTTCAGGTTGGATTTTCATTCTTTAATAAATTTGGTTTAGACAAATTGAGAATCTCATTATCAGGTCAGAATTTATGGACCTGGACAAAATACACAGGAGTTGATCCGGAAGTTGCAGGAGGAGATCCTAATCAAGATGATGGAGTTAAAGGATCAGGTTTTGGAGGATGGAACTATCCCGTTCAACCAACAATTTTGATGGGTCTTAATGTAGCATTTTAATAAAAAACGACATGAAAAAAATAATAATAGCAATAATAACTTTTTCATTACTGGCAGTTTCCTGCAGTGATTTTATTGAAAAAGAAGAAAGAGGAAAGCAAACCCTTGAAAACTACTTTCAAACTGCACAAGAATGTGAGAATTACGTTAATGAATTGACACGTAGATTGCTGATTCCTAATGATTGGTATGCATTAGTAGCGCCAAGAGTTACCAACGAAATGTCTACAGACGATGCCTGGATGGGGAATACAGGACAGGATAATTCGGCACACAGACCTTGCTCGCAATATATTATTACGCCTGATAATATGGGAGACATGAACAGTATTTATACAGCTCATTATTACACCATACAATCTGCTAATATTGGTTTAGAGAAAATGGCTGCATCGCCAATATCTGAAACTCAAAAAAATCAATATATGGGAGAATCATTATTCGTTCGTGCCTATTGTTACTATGAATTAGTGAATCTTTTTGGAGGAGTTCCGTTATACACAAAATCTCTGGGAACAGCCGATTTAAAATTACAACGTAGTTCAGCTGCCGATGTTTATGCACAAATCGAAGCCGATCTTAAAGAATCAGCTCAAAAATTAGAAACAATTCCGGTAAACAGACAGGGAAGAGTGAACAAATGGGCAGCATATGCTTTATTGGCTCGTGTATCTTTGTTTCAGGAAAAATGGGCAGAAGCAAAACAATATTCAAACAAAGTAATTTCAGAAGGACCATATTCTCTTGAAGGCGATTTCCTAAACATCTGGAATGTAAACAACCACAACGGAGTTGAATCAATTCTTGAAGCACAATCATCATCAGTTCAGGACAAAAGTTTAGGATCAATGCTACCAACATTATCTGGAGCAAGAGGAGAAGACAAAAAATATTTTCCAAGTAATGACGCTGTAGATGTTCTTGACGGTTGGGGATGGTGTATGCCAACCAGTGATTTAGAAAACGCTTATCTTTCTGAAAATGATGTAATTCGTCGCAGAAGTACCATTACAAAATGGGGAGAAGCAGCTTATGGAGACGAAGTTTTAAACCCAACACACAAATTCAGTTTAAACGATAATAAATCAGGACGTATTTGCCGTAAATACTATATTCCCGTAGCAACACGTCGCGCATTAGATAAAAAAGACGGACACTTACCATTGAATATTCCGTTGATTCGTTTGGCAGAAATGTATTTGACAAGAGCAGAAGCAAGTTATCATGTTGGCGGAGACGCATTAGCAGATATCAACATCATTAGAGCACGTGTAAAATTAGATCCAAAAACAGGATTGGCAGGACCAACACTTCTAAAACAAATCTATAAAGAACGTCGTTTAGAATTGGCTTTCGAAGGATTACGTTTATATGATATTCGTCGTGAAAAAGATCCAACTACAGGAAGACCGGTAATCGAAGGTTTAATGGGACCAAGCGGAACTTTTGTTCAGTACAATCTGAACTCTACAGATTCTTATGAAACTACTAATTTAAGAGAATCACAAGACAAAGGAATCAATTTTAATCCTGCGAAAAACTTATTGTGGCCAATACCACAATTAGAAATTGATTTAAGTGGAGGTTTAATTACACAAAATCCTGGTTACTAATATGAAGTTTATCAACCAAAATAAAGTAAGTCTGCTATGTGCAGGCTTACTTTTCGCAAACACTATTTTAGTAAGTTGCGATTCCGAAAACAATAACAATTCAAACACCGAAAATGCTACAGCCGAATTAAGTATCAATTTGGATGCAAATCTTCAAACCATGGAAAGCTTCGGAGCTTCTGATGCGTGGCAATGTAATTTTATAGGAAGAAATTGGCCATCGGATAAAAAGAATAAAATAGCCGATTTACTTTTCAGTAAAGAACTTGATGCAGACGGAAACCCAAAAGGAATCGGATTATCATTATGGCGTTTTAACTTGGGAACAGGAAGCGCAGAACAAGGCGATGCAAGCGATATTGGCGACGAATGGAGACGTACAGAATGTTTTACAACAGATGGAGTTTCGTACAATATGAACAAACAAGCCGGTCAGGTTTGGTTTATGAAAGCCGCCAGAGAACGTGGTCTTGAAAAATTATTAGCCTTCACAAATAGTGCTCCGGTTTACTTAACGCAAAACGGAAAAGCGCACGCAACCATCAAAGAATTTTATAATTTGAAAGATGGAAAAATGTCTGAATTAGCTGATTTCTGGACAACATCTTTAGACAAATTAAAAACAGAACAAGGATTAACAATCGATTATGTAAGCCCGTTCAACGAACCACAATACGAGTGGGATGGAACTGCACAAGAAGGTTCGCCGGCTACAAACGCTAATATTTACAGTTTTGTAAAGGTTCTTTCTCCAGCATTACAAGCAAAAGGATTAGAGTCTAAAATTGTAGTAGGAGAAGGCGGTTCTTATGAACCACTTTATAAAACAATCTCAGGTAAAGAAAGCAGATCCAACCAAATCGATTATTTCTTTGGCGTAAATTCAGCTAGAAATATTGCAGGATTAAGCAACGTCAAAAAAACAATTTCAGCACACAGTTATTGGCAAGCTTGGCCTTTGACCGAGTTGGTTTATTCAAGACAATCAGCTGCAACAAGAGCACAAGCAGTAGCAGGATTAAGTTTATGGTCATCAGAATATTGTGTTTTAGAAAGTCCTGGAACCGCAGAACTTCCTGGTGGAGCAGGTCCGGGAAGAGATTTAGGAATGCCGTTGGCACTTTGGACAGCACGTATTATCAGTACAGATATTGCAGTTGGAGGCGTAACGTCTTGGCAATGGTGGACCGCAATTAGCCGCGGAGATTACAAAGACGGATTAATTCACGTAGACGATGGTTCAAGCAACGGCGCCGGAAATGCAGATTATTGCAAAAACGACGGATATATCAGAGATGCCAAAACACTTTGGGCATTAGGAAACTTCTCTTTCTTCGTAAAACCGGGAATGGTCAGAGTTCAAATTCCAAGTGTCGATAATTCCACTTCCGTGAATGATGTAATGGTAACCGCATACAAAGATGCAGCAACAAAAAAGCTAGTAGTTGTAGCGGTTAACATTAGCAAATCGGCAAAAACATACAAACTGAATCTTTCAGGAGGAACTTTAGCAGATAATAAATTAACTCCTTATACGACTTCAGAAACCCTGAGTTTGAAAAAAGGAACCGCAGTCGATGCAACGAATTTTGTAATTCCGGCGAAGTCTGTAGTGACTTATGTAGGAACTTATAAGTAAGAGTAAAAAATTAACCGCAAGGTACGCAAAGAAAGACCGCAAAAATTCGCAAAGCTAGGAATAAACTTTGCGAACCTTGCGAAAACTTAGCGTCTTTGCGGTTAAAAAAACAAAAAGAATAAAACAATGAGAAAAATATATATCTCGCTTTTATTGGTCATGAGTTCGCTGTCATTTGCACAGCGAACCATCACCATTAGCACAGATAATGTAGTGCAGACCATGGACGGTTTTGGAGGTTCTGATGCATGGAGATGTCAGTTTGTTGGAAAAAATTGGCCTGACCAAAAAAAGAATGCCATTGCCGATTTACTTTTTAGTAAAGAAATAGATACACAAGGAAACCCAAAAGGAATCGGATTATCGATCTGGAGATTTAATCTTGGAGCAGGAAGTACAGAACAAGGCGAAAACAGTAGAGTTTCGGACGAGTGGAGAAGAAGCGAATCTTTTTTGCAAGCCAACGGAACTTATGATTTCTCTAAACAAGAAGGTCAAAGATGGTTTTTGCAAGCCGCTAAAAAACGTGGTGTCGAGAAATTCCTGATTTTCACAAATAGTCCACCAGTTTATATGACAAACAACGGATTGTCTTTTGCAACTCAAAAGAATAAACTGAATCTAAAAGATGGTGCAATTCCAAAATTTGCCGATTTCTTAGTTCAAAGTATTCAGGGATTAGAGAAAAAAGAAGGAATCAAATTCGATTATGTAAGTCCAATAAACGAACCACAATGGGAATGGATGCCAAATAACGAAGGCAAAAACAGTCAGGAAGGAACGCCGGGAACCAATCAGGAAATTTATGATTTGACCAAATCACTTTCGGAAAAACTCAAAGCAAATAAAATGAGTACTGAAATCGTAATTGCCGAAGCCGGACAAATCAATTATTTATATGAAAATGTAAATGCCGAAAACAGAGACAATCAGATTGAGTATTTCTTTGGAAAAACAAAAACAAACATTTCGAAATTCTCCAATGCAAAAAATGTGATTTTAGGACACAGTTATTTTACAACTTGGCCAGTTGAGAAACAAGTTTTAAGCCGAAAACTAATCGCGGCAAACATCAGACAAAATCCGGGATTGAAATATTGGCAATCAGAATATTGCATTTTAGAAAATCCGGGAGAAGCAGAAATTCCTGGAGGTTCAGGCGGAGGCAGAGATTTAGGAATGCAAACAGCCTTATTCGTAGCACGTTTAATTCACAATGATATTGCAGTTGCAAACGCCGCTTCATGGCAATGGTGGACGTCGATAACAAGAGTTGATTATAAAGATGGTTTAATCTACCTCGATGACGGAAAAAGCAACGGAGGAACGGCACCGGATTATGTGAGAAACGATGGAGAATTTCATGAATCAAAACTACTTTGGGCTTTAGGAAATTATTCTTTATTCGTACGTCCCGGAATGTTGAGAATCGATGTTCCAAATCAAAACGAAATCGACGCTGCAAACGACGTAATGTTAACTGCTTATAAAGATGTACAGAACAAAAAACTAATTGTAGTTGCGGTAAATTGCGGAAAATCTTCCCAGAAATACAAATTCAATCTTTCAAAAGGAGCCGTAAAAAACAACGAAGTAACGCCTTATGTAACTTCTGAAAATACAAATCTAAAAAGAACAGAAATTCAAAAAATCGATAATCTGGAAATTCCTGCAAAGTCAGTTGTGACGTTTGTTGGAGAATTAGAATATTAAAAAGTTTCAAGTTTCAGGTTTCAAGTTCTTTGCGATAACTTGAAACCTGAAACCTGAAACTTGAAACTTGAAACAAAATAAACAAAAATTAAGTATTAAAAAAGCTCAGAACCTCAGTATCTCAGCACCTTAGAACCTTTAAAAAAAATGTTTACAAAAAAGATCTTACTACCCGTATTTCTCTTTTCGTGTTTGTCTGCATTCAGTCAGATATCGTTTGGAGATTCCAAAAAAATCAATGACAACTGGAAATTTAATTTGCAAGATACTCCGGATGCACAAAAAGCAATTTACGACGACAGTAAATGGCAAGCCGTAAATGTGCCGCACGATTGGAGCGTAAAAGGACAATTGAGCCCAACATTAGCAAGTTGCACAGGTTTCTTGCCGAGCGGAATTGGCTGGTATCGAAAATCAATTAATATTCCGCAAAATAAAACGGGCGAAAAAGTCTATTTATACTTCGAAGGCGTTTACAACAGAAGCGAAGTTTTCCTTAACGGACATTCCTTAGGAAAACGTCCAAACGGTTATATTTCATTTGCTTATGATGCAACTCCTTATATAAAATACGGCCAGGAAAATATCATTTCAGTTCGCGTAGATCACAGTCAAAGCGCTGATTCAAGATGGTACACAGGTTCAGGAATTTATAGAAATGTTTGGTTAGTTTATTCAAATCCGGTTCATATTGCACAATGGGGAGTTTACGCATATCCCGAAGTAAAAAATGGAACAGGAACTTTAAATGTTGAGGTTGATGTTGAAAACAATTCAGCAGCAAAATCTAGTGTAACCGTAATAAATGAATTGATTTCTAAAAACGGAAAATCTGTTGGAAAATCATCTTCTAAAGTTGAAATTGCAGCAAACAAAAACGAAAAAATTTCGACTAAAATAAATGTAAAAAATCCTCAATTGTGGGATTTAGAAAATCCTAATTTGTATCAGCTTAAAACAACCGTTTTAAAAGATGGAAAACAAATAGATGAAACAACAACAAAAACAGGTTTTAGAACTTTTACTTTCGATGCAAATAACGGTTTTGCATTAAATGGAAAATGGATGAAAATGAAAGGAGTTTGTTTACATCATGACGCAGGAGTTTTAGGTTCAGCAGTTCCAAGAGAAGTTTGGGAAACAAGATTAAAAACATTGAAAGAAATTGGCGTAAATGCAATTCGTACAAGTCATAATCCGCAAGCGCCTGTTTTTTATGAACTATGTGATGAGTTAGGATTATTAGTTTTAAACGAAGCTTATGACGAATGGGAATTTCCAAAACGTAAATGGTTAGAAGGTTGGAATTACGGAACTCCGGGATTCGAAGGTTCATTTGATATTTTTGCCGATTATGGAGAAAAAGACCTTGAAGACTTCGTTCGTCGTGATAGAAACCATCTTTCGGTATTTGCGTGGAGCATTGGTAATGAAGTAGATTATCCAAACGATCCGTATTCTCACCCAGTTTTAGACAAAGGAAAAGACGGTTTTGGACAAGCAGCTTATGGCGGTTACAAAAAAGATGCACCAGATGCAATGCGTCTTGGCGTAATTGCAAAACGTCTGGTTGCAGCAGTTAAAAAATACGATAAATCTCGTCCAACAACAGCAGGATTAGCCGGTGTTGCAATGTCTAACGAAACAGAATATCCGGGCGCATTAGACATTACAGGATACAATTATACAGAAAGCAAATACCAATCAGATCACGAAAAATATCCAAACAGAGTCATTTTCGGAAGTGAGAATGTTCACGACATGGAACCTTGGTTAGCGGTAAAAAACAACAAACATATTTTTGGACAATTCTTATGGACAGGAATCGATTATTTAGGAGAATCAGGAAGATGGCCGTCAAGAGGATTTTACTCAGGATTAGTTGATTTTGCAGGAGTAATCAAGCCAAGAGGATATTTCCGCCAATCACTTTGGTCAGATAAACCAATGGCTTACGTGGGAACTTATCCGTTAAAAGATGTAAAAGATGTTTCTAAAGATGCATGGGCAATCTGGAATTACACTCAAGGTGAAATGATTCGTGTTGTGTGTTACACAAATGCTGCAAAAGCACGCTTAGAATTAAACGGAAAAGTAGTTGGAGAAGCAAAAACTTACGACGAAAAAACCGGAATTATTTATTGGGATATTCCGTTTGCATCGGGAAAATTAGAAGCAATTGGTTTAGATAAAAACGACAAAGAAGTTAGCAGATACGCGATTAATTCTACACAACAACCAGTTGAATTGACAATTGCTGATAAAAATATTACCATTACAAAAGATAAAGGCGTTGCCAAAATAATGGTTCAGGTTAAAGATCAAAATGGTTTACCGGTAATGCTTTCAGACAATGAAGTTACTTGTACAATTAGCGGACCTGGAATTTTATTAGGTCTTGAAGCAGGAAATAATAGCGACATGACAGATTATACAGATAATGTTCAAAGAGTTTATCACGGTCATATTGCCGCTTATATTCAATCAACCGGAGAAGCGCAACCTATAAAAGTGACATTTACAAGTCAATGGTTAAAACCAGTTGAGGTTACTGTTAATGTGAAGTAAGCATTTAAAAATAGTCCCAGTGGGACGATATATTTATAGAAAATTAAAACGGGTATGAAAAGAACCCCATTGGGGTAAAATATTATATGACGAAATAACAATAACGATGTCGCTTCGCTGAAGCTTGTTTTCGCCAACAATTTTAATTTTCTATAAATATGCTGCTCCGCTGGAGCTTTAAAAAAAGATAAACAGATTGAAGTAGTCAACAAAGATCCGACAGATTTTTAATCCGGAGGCTTGGGAACTGTCGGATCTAATTTTAAATTAGAATACAGATATTAAAAAAAGTTTATTATATTTAAAGTGTAACAACAACACTTATTTGGAATTATCATGAAAATAAAAAATAGAATAGCCTTAATACTTGGAGTTGTTTTAGCATCAATTTCTTTAAATGCGCAGACAAAAACATTCGCAAAAGACAAGTTCAAACAATGGGCACAAACGCCGCCAATGGGTTGGAATAGTTGGGATTGTTACGGTTCGACAGTAGAAGAACACGAAGTAAAAGCCAACGCCGATTATATGGTTAAAAACCTGAAAAAATTTGGTTGGGAATATATAGTTGTAGACATCAGATGGTTTGTAGAAAATGACAAAGCAGGCGGATACAATCAAACAGATCCTAGATATGTAATCGATCAATACGGAAGATATCAGCCAGCCGTAAACCGTTTTCCATCGGCGAAAGACGGACAAGGATTTAAGCCTTTAGCAGATTATATTCATAAAAAAGGATTGAAATTTGGAATTCATATCATGCGTGGAATTCCTAAAAAAGCCGTTGAAGATAAATTGCCTATTAAAGGCGCAAACGGAATCACTGCCGATCAAATTTATACAACTGCTTTACAATGCGAATGGTTAAAAGACAATTATACTATTCTTGCAGACAAACCCGGAGCACAGGAATATTACGATTCATTGTTTGAACTTTATGCACAATGGGGCGTAGATTTCATTAAAATCGATGATTTATCAAGACCTTATCACGAAGGAGAAATAAACTTAATCAGAAATGCAATCGACAAATGCGGAAGTAAAATTGTATTGAGTACTTCGCCTGGAGAAACGCCTATTACTGCGGCTTCACACGTAAAAGAACATGCTAATATGTGGAGAATGGTAGACGATGTTTGGGACACTTGGCCACACATTACACATTTGATGGAAGTAAGCCAGAAATGGTATCTATACATTGCGCCTGGAACTTGGCCAGACTGCGATATGATTCCGCTTGGACGAATTTCTTTAAGAGGAGAACGTGGCGAAGACCGAATGACTCGTTTGACAAAAGACGAACAATATACGTTGATTACCTTCTTCAATATCTTTAAATCGCCGTTGTTTTTTGGAGGGGATTTACCAAGTAATGACGCTTTTACCTTGTCATTATTAACCAATAAAGATGTCGTGAAAATGCACAATGAAAGTACGGACATAAAACAACTTTTCCAGAAAGATGGAAAAATTGCTGTAACCTCAAAAAATCCTAAAGACGGAAGCGTTTATTTGGCATTGTTTAATATCTCAGATAATACTTCTGAGAAAATAGCTGTAAATCTTTCAGATCTTGGAATTTCAGGTTCTGCCGAAGTTTTAAATCTTTGGACAGGAGAAAAAACAAAAGTTTCTGCCAAAGAAATTTCTGCCGATTTAAAGCCGCACAGTTCCATTTTATATCAATTAAAAAGCAAAAAATAATGAAGAGATTACAATTTTGGCTTGTATCGTTTTTAGCGTTTTTTAATTTTTTACAAGCCCAAAATAACACAAAAGGAATTCCGCCAGTCATTGCTGAGAAAGATTTGACAGCCTATTTGTTCGTTTATTTCACCGGAAATAATGTCGAAGAAGAAGCCGTAAGATATGCCATCAGCGCAGACGGTTATCACTATTACAATCTGAACAATAATCAGCCTGTTATTGATAGTAAAACGATTAGTTCAACTGGAGGCGTTCGCGATCCGCATATTTTGCGTGGCGACGATGGCAAAACATTTTATATGGTTTTAACCGATATGACATCTTCAAAAGGATGGGATAGTAATCGCGCAATGATTTTATTAAAAAGCACAGATCTTGTAAAATGGGAGAGTAGCGTCGTGAATATTCAAACCGCTTTTTCAGGAAATGAAAACCTGAAACGTGTTTGGGCGCCACAAACAATTTACGATGCAAAAGCAGGTAAATATATGATTTACTTTAGTATGCAATATGCCGGAGGTCCTGATAAAATTTATTACGCTTATGCGAATAAAGATTTCACTGCTCTGGAAAGTGCTCCAAAATTATTATTTGTGCCAAAATCAGAAAGAGCTTGCATCGACGGAGATATTATCGAAAAAGACGGAGTTTACCATCTTTTCTATAAAACAGAAACTGAAAAAGCAGGAATTAAAGTCGCAACAACAACTGATTTAACATCAGGAAAATGGATTGAAAACGACAATTATCTGCAACAAACAAATGATGGAGTTGAAGGTTCCAGCGTTTTCAAACTAAACAATTCCGATGAATATATTTTGATGTATGATATTTACACCAAAGGAAAATATCAGTTTACAAAAACGAAAGATTTAGAAAATTTCACCGTAATTGATAACGATATTTCCATGGATTTTAACCCGCGTCATGGGACAATTTTACCCATAACACGTTCTGAATTAAAAAGATTGATTGCCAAATGGGGATTGCCGGCACAATATCCACAATTAAAGAATAATCCGGTTTTAGAAGGATATTATGCAGATCCCGAAATTTTATATTCAAACAAAACCAATAAATATTATATCTATCCAACAAGTGATGGATTTGACGGCTGGTCAGGAAATTATTTCAAGACTTTTTCATCAGATAATCTAATAGATTGGAAAGACGAAGGAATTATTGTAGACCTTAGAAAAGATGTAAAATGGGCAAACAGAAATGCCTGGGCGCCATGTATTGTAGAGAAAAAAATAGGTGGAAAGTATCAGTATTTCTATTATTTCACAGCAGCGCAAAAAGTTGGAGTTGCATCGTCAGATAATCCAACCGGACCTTTTAAAGACAGCGGAAAAGCTTTGATAAACAAAAGACCAGAAGGTATAAAAGATGGTCAGGAAATCGATCCAGATGTTTTTACAGATCCAAAATCCGGAAAAAGTTATTTGTATTGGGGAAATGGTTATATGGCTGTAGCTGAATTAAAAGCCAATATGACTTCTATTAAAAAAGGAAGCGTAAAAGTAATTAAAGTCGACAATACCTTTAGAGAAGGAACTTACGTTATTTACAGAAACGATACATACTACTTTTTTTGGAGCGAAGACGATACCAGAAGTCCAAATTACAAAGTAAGATATGGAATTTCGAAATCACCACTTGGACTAATCGAAATTCCGGAAAACAATATCGTAATACAAGGAAATCCCAATCAGGGAATTTATGCAACAGGACATAACTCCGTATTGCAAATTCCAAACAAAGACGAATGGTACATTGCATATCACCGATTTTCATACCCAACCGGAATAAAAATGGGCGATGCAGGAGGTTTCCACAGAGAAGTTTGTATTGATAAACTAGAGTTTAATCCCGATGGAACCATAAAACAAATAATTCCAACGCATGCTGGAGTTAATGCAATTAAGTAATGTGACTTCCCTTTGTGCCGTTAGGTACAAGATATTGGTAGTAATTAATAGGATCAAAATTCGTTGGCGTGCCGTAGGTACGCAACAAAACGTTAATCATTGCGTACCTACGGCATGCCAACGCCTCCCAATTCATGTTTTTTACCAATATTTAGTGCCTAGCGGTACATTTTGAACTCTTGATTCATATCTTGGTAAACAAAAAAAGCGAGGTTTATTGCCTCGCTTTTTAATTAATATATAAAATATTAAAATTTATGCTGTCTGATCATCTGTAGTTGCTTCTGGCGCATTTGTTTTTACCGATTCAATTCCGTTTTCTCTTGCGGCAGTACTTTCATACATTTCGCTGGCACCAATAATTTGACCGTTAGTAGCCTTTAGATTAAAATACGGTTTACCATTAGAAGATTCTTTTCTGTCAAATTTATTGTCATCTGCTGAGTTTGTTTTCACAGATTCAATACCGTTAAGACACGCTGCTTTTGTAGTATACCCTTCGCTGGTTAAAATTGTTTGCCCGTTTCCTGCTTTTAAATTAAATTGAAATTCGCCGTTAGTTCTTTTAGTAATCACAAATTTTCCCATATAGTTTTTTATTTAAGTTAGGCATTAAATTATTTTGCTATTGATAAAAATACAAAACTTCATCATACAAATTATAATTCAGTAAAAATAAAATTGTAAGAATATTAAAAGGCAATAAAACTATTTTTCAGGAGTTTCAATAAGAAAGAAAAATGCCTTAATTCAATTTTTAAATTCTAGGTTTTCTAATTTTTTTCATTGGAAAAACTAGAATAATATAGGTATATTCTGTATATTTAGCTCATTCTAAAAAAATATAATTATGAAAAAATTAATGGTAATGTTAGTTATTTCAGGTCTTATAATGTCTTGTAATAATAAGAAAAGCGAAAACAAAATTACTACACCTATCGATACTACATCTTCAATTGTTGAAGAAACAAGAAGCATAGTTCCGGAAAGTGAAAGTCTGGGCGAAGCAAAAATATACGAAGGTGTATTGCCTTGCGCAGATTGCAGCGGAATTCAAACGGTCTTAAAAATCTATCAGGGAGATGGCACTATGGAAAGTCATAAGTTTGAATTGACAAGCACCTATCAAGGAAAAGAACCTGGAAATGTCTTCGTGCAAAAAGGAAATTTCAACACCGAAAAAGGAGTAGGAAAAGATCAAAACGGAACAATTTACGTCCTTAATTATGACAAACCAGAGGGAGAACAAATATTCTACGGCTTGACTTCAGCAGAACCGAATAAAATTTTCCTGCTAGACAAGGAACGCCAAATAATCAAATCAAAATTAAATTATACACTAACTCTGAAAAATTAGATAATGAGATAATGTGTCAATTAGATAATTTGATAATTAGAAAATAGTTAAATTTTAAATCTCTAATAAAACTTAAGATCTAAATTACGGCTTTAAAATACAAGTATAAATGAAAAAAAGACTTTCAGAATGAAAGTCTTTTCTCTATAATCTTTTTTCTTTTCTCTAATTAGCTGCTTTTTTCACGTTAAACGAAGGCAATATATACTTTTGAATCAATTCATCACTTGGTGATTGCGAATTATAATTTCCACCGGTGATAACGGTGATCATATTTTGTTCTTCCCAAATATATATTTTTTGTCCGCCGTTTCCTTGCGCGGCTTTTCCGTTGTATTTTACACCGTCGACAGTCAGGAATTTTAGCCACCATAAATAGCCATAATTTACGCCTTGAACGACAGAATGTTTGGCAAGCGATTGTTCAACCCAATTTTTAGAAACGACTTGTTTGCCATTCCAAAGACCTTTATTCAGATACAGTAAACCAAATTTTGCCATATCACGAGAATTTAAATAAACCTGACAAAAAGTTTCGGCACTAGAAGCATCAGGTTTAAAATTCCATTTGAAATTCTTAATTCCAAGATCTTTAAACAGCGTTTGTTTGGCAAATTCAGGCAAAGGCATTTTTGTGGCTCTTTCGATAATTTTCCCCAACGTAATAGGATTTCCCGAGCAATACATTCCTTTTCCACCCGGAACATCAACCATTGGCAAATCAAGTGTAAATTGAACCCAATCATCAGAATTATTCATTGCCGTTTCATTTCCTTCCGCTTTAGGATTGCTCACATCACAATCAAGACCACTTTGATTCGTCAAAAGATTTTCAATTGTGATTTGTTTTTTATCGTCCGTAAGATTCTTAATCGTATAATCCGGAAAATAAGAAAGTACCGTTTCAGTTTTATCCTTAATTAATCCTTTATCAATCGCGATTCCGGTCAAAGCCGAAACAAAGCTTTTTGTAGCCGATCGAAGCTCGTGTAACTTAGCTTTATTATTGTCATAAAAGTATTCTTCAAACACTAATTTTCCGTCTTTAATAATCAAAACGCTGTGAACATTAGCATAAGTTCCGTCCACAATTTTCTGCATCATTTCGCTCAATAAAGTTTTATCTAAACCAGTATTGTCAAGCGTTCCGGTAACTAAACCGTCTAAATCTTTTTTAGGTTGTTGATACACATATTTATAATCCTTAGTAACATTTAATCTTGGATACCACATTTCTTTCGGAAAAACGACTTTTTTATTGAGTAATTTAAAAGTTTTTCCATCAGATGAATATCCATTAATTCCAGAAGACTGATCTCTAAGGAAAGTCACAGTTTCTTGAGACATATTCAAAAAAACATCTTTTTCAGAAGGTTTTAGAGCATATTTACTGTCATTGATAATTGCAAACAAAATCGTGTCTTTGGGCGAAGCAGCGATTTGCAAAGTGGTATTATTTTTATATTCATAAACACCTTCATACTCCTTTAATTGTTCATAGGTAATTTTAAACTTTTGCTGAGAATTTCCGTAATAAAGAGGCAACAAAAGAAGCAACAGTAAATAAGTTTTTTTCATTCTTTTGGTTTTTTTTGGTTAGTTTATTGGTTATGTCATAGTTAACAGAATTAAAGATATAAAAAAAGAGACACTTAATTAAAAAATTAGTGTCTCTTTAGATATGTTTTAGAAATTTCAATTATTTGATTGTAATCGGCACTTCAACAGTTGTTTTATCCCATCCTATTACAAGATTTGCAACAGAACCCTGAGTTGTAAATGCAATTGATAAAGCTTCAACCACATTAGATATTGACTTAACCGGAACAGTTACTTTAGCAATATCTTTACTTTCGTCATAGGCATAAGCGCCCCACATATCAAGCTCTTTATTGATGATAATCGTCCATTTGTCTTTTTCAGGAATAGCAAATAAGCTATAAGTTCCGGCAGGAATATTTGTACCGCCAATAGAAACCGCTTTGTAAAATTTGATTTCAGTATTCTCGTTTGCACCAACGCGCCAAACTTCACCATATTTAATTAAATCTCCAAAAATCACACGCCCTTTAACCGAAGGTCTTGAATAGATAACTCTAACAACAGGCGATGGATTATCTGTTTTTTTGAACTTAACAGCTTTATTTGGAAAATAAGAAATATCAACCGGACTTGCGTCAAGCGGAGCAAATTTAACATCTTGTGCATTGACAGAAAAAGCAGTCAATAAGATAATTATCAATAAATTAAAATTTTTCATAGTTGTAAATGATTTATTATAGTTTACACAAAGTAAGTTAATAATGAAGAAAAATCATATAAGTTATAACCTGTTTTTTGTTAATGAATTGGTAATAGTTATTAGTTTTGCTCTTTTTTCTTTTTGTCGTACCAATTTTGCATAATATAAAAAGCTTTCTTTTTTTGACCGTCATTTGAGATCAGACCTTTTCGGTTATATTCGTCCTGAATTCCGGGAAGAAGCCTTCTCGGAGATCTGAAATCTACCAGAATCCACGGACTTAAACCGCTAAGATGAGGTATTTTTTCAATCATCTTCAAATTCTGAATGTACAAGTATTCCTGAAATTCTTCTGTCCAGCGCTCATTTTTTTCTCCGTGTAACCCTGCTTTGGCATCGCCTCCAAATTCTGAAACAATAACTGGTTTATTATATTTAGTTTTCCAGAATATTTTCTCAGCATCTTCAAGCTTTCCGCCGTACCATCCTAAATATTGATTGAAAGCAATAATGTCCAGATAATCACCAATTGCATCATTGATAGTTCCAAATCCTGCGCTGTCACTTTGCGTCAATAAAGCCGCACTGATTAATCTTGTATTGTCTAAAGATTTGGTATGATCGACTAAATTTTTAATAAAAGCATTTCTAGCATCAGATATTGGAGTTTCATTTGCCATTGACCAGATAATAATACAAGCTCTGTTTTTATCTCTCGTAATTGCTGCTGTCAATTGATCTTCAGCATTTTTATAAGTAGCTTCTCTTGTAAATTCAACCGTCCAATAAACCGGAATTTCCTCCCAAACCATCAATCCCATTTTATCAGCCGTTCTGATAATGTTTTCGTTATGCGGATAATGCGCCAAACGAACATAATTACAACCCAATTCTTTAGCCCAGTTTAGTAAACGCAAAGCATCTTCTTCAGAATTTGCACGTCCGCCTTTTGCATTTTCTTCGTGAATTGAAATTCCACGTAAGAAGATTGGTTTCCCATTCAATAAAATTTTGTCTTCCTGAGTTTCGATAGTTCTGAAACCAATATTATCCTTTAATTTTTCTCCGTTATAATCAATAGTTACATCATATAATTTTGGATTTTCAGGAGCCCAATAAGAGATCTTTTTCGCCGAAATTTCAAAGTTTACAATTCCATCAGCACCAACTTTTCCTTTGTAATTAATTTTTAATTCAGGAATAGAAACCGTTACGACATTCAATGCAGAATTAGAATTATTGATTTTTACAAAACCAGAAATCAAACCTGAACTCCCTTTTTTAAGCTGAATATTATAATCCTCAACAAACGATTCATTTTCTTCAATTAAAGTCACATCGCGGGTGATTCCGCCATAATTCCACCAATCCGTATTAATCGTCGGAACATCTTCTTTATGTCTTGTATTATCTACCTTAATAACCAGATAATTATCTTTTGGTTTTACAATCGAAGTAACTTCATAATTAAAAGGCGTAAAACCACCAATATGAGTTCCAAGTTTTTTCCCATTCAAATAAACATCAGCCTTATAATTAATCGCTCCCAAATAAACAAAAAGACGTTTTTTAGCTTTCAAATCATAGTCAAAAGATTTCTTGAACCAAACATTTCCTTCATAATATTTAAGTTCCGGAACTTGCGAAGTCCAATCCCCCGGAATATTTATTTTCGGAGATTTATCAAAATCATATTCCACTAATTCCTGCTTGTTTACCGCATGATAATTATTGAAATAAGCAGCATTTGATGGTTTTGCCTGTTTATCATATTCATCGTGGTGAAAGCTGTAAAATCCCGTTTCGTAAGGATCAACAATATAATTCCAAACCCCGTTTAAAGAAGTTGTATGTCGATTTGGAACATTAGAAATCAGACTTTGATTTTGCGCAAATCCAAAAAGGGATAAAGCGAGGAATAATGTGGTTATTAGTTTTTTCATTAGTAAAATTGTTTTTGTTGTATTATATAAATTTGGGACGTTTTTAACCGCAAAGTCCGCGAAGATTTTACGCAAAGTCCGCAAAGTTTAAAAAAAGCTTTGCGAACTTTGCGTTTTTCACTTGGCGCTCTTTGCGGTTAAATTTATTGTTCAATCTTCAAATATTCCCCTTTAAAACTCTGATTCAAAGCAGTCATTTCAATCGGAACACCAGAACCATCCGGAACAACTTCAATCGAAGCCTTTCCATTTGCCATTTTTATCGATTCACTTCCGGTTGGAGTACCTTGATTTTTCATGGTTTTTCCACCTTTCAAGCATTGAAAATAAACACTTTCTTCATAATCCAGACAACGCAAATTACCATTATCAATCGCAATTGCTGTAACCAGATAATTACCACTTTTTAATTTTTGAGATGATAATTGTAAAGAAGTCGCCGTATCATTTTTCTTAAAACGATAATTAACTTTCAAAGTATCCGAAACTTTTTTGCCATCTTTAGTCTCACCAACGGCGATTAACGTATTTTCTCCCTTTAAAAAATTCACGTCCCAAGTTAAACCATTTGCAGGATATAGAGAAAGATTTCTTTGTTTTTCTCCAAGAGATTTTCCTTCATGATAAAGCGTAACCTTCTCACAATTACTGAAAACGCTCAAAGTTCTTGGAGTATTCTCAGGTCCTTGGCGCTCCGTCCAGGTATGCGATTCGATGTAAGTAAAAGGCTCCTTGCTCCAATAACTTTTAAAAACATAATAAGCATCTTTCGGATTTCCGTTTCGATCCACAAGCCCTTTTTGATTCATATACGGAATATCATCTTCGGGACGCAATGGCGTTGCAAAATCCTTAAACGCCCACTGAATGTTACCCACAAACATCGGGTCGTTCTCGGATATATGCAAATGCCAATCGAATAAATCAACGATATAATTCTCGCTCCAATCGCCAATTTGCGCAATATTTGCCACTTTGGTTTGAACAATTGCTTCTTCCCAACCTTCAGCTTTTATGATGTTTTCTCCCGTAACAGGATTTTCGCTGTGACGCCCAACGTGACTATCACCGCCATATTCGGCATGAATAAAATGTTTGTATTCTTTTTTGTAAACATCAATTGCTTTTTGGTAGCTTTTATAACTTCCGGAATACCAGCCAGACCAAATAGAAGGAGAGAATACATCGACAATTTGCGAACCTTCATAATACTTTCTAATTGCTGTTTTTCGGCTTGGATCCATTTTGTGTGCGATATTGTTTAGTTCCGTCAAGAACACATTCGTCTTTTCCGTATTATCACCGTCAGGAAAATCAGGAAGCCAATTCATTTCATTTCCAAGGGACCAAATAATAATACTTGGATGATTGTAATTTTGATTGATGATTTCGACCAACATATTTTTAGTATTTGTTTGCCAAAGTTCATCACCAATTCCCCCGCGACACCAAGGCAATTCATCCCAAACCAAAAGACCAAGTTCATCACAAGCTTTATAAATTTCAGGATCTTGCGGATAATGTGCCAAGCGAACAAAATTTGCGCCCATACTTTTTATAGATTCCATATCGGCGCGGTGTTGTGCATTGCTCATTGCAGCGCCAACTCCCGCTTGTTCTTCATGTCTGTGTGTACCACGAATGAGTAATCTTTTTCCGTTAAGGAAAAATGGACCATGATCTTTAAACTCAAACCATCTAAAACCTACTTTTTCGGTAATACTATCTTTAATTTGTTTTTTCTCCGATAAGAAAGCAGTAACTGAATATAGATTTGGTTTCTCAGTATCCCAAAGTTCCAGATTTTTGATGTTTTCGAATTTAATAGTTGAAGTTTTATCCGAAACAGAAATCGTTTTACTGGCTACTTTTTTTCCTTTAGGATTTTTCAGAATTACTGTTAATGATAAAGCAGTATTTTCAGGATTCACAACAGAAGCCAGAATATTTACCGAAGCCGTTTTTGCAGAAACCTGAGGCGTTGTAATCTTCAGATTATCGATATGATTTTTATATTGAGAAACGAACCAAACATCCCTTGTGACTCCGCCATAAATAAAGAAATCACTTTTTTGAGACGGAATAATTTCGATATCATAACTATTGTCAACGCGAACAAAAATATCGTTGTTTCCTTCGTTAATGAAATTTGTAATATCAATAGTAAAACCAATATAACCACCAATATGTCCGCCGGCTTCTTTACCGTTTACATATACTTTGGTCGTTACATTCGATCCTTCAAAATAGAGAGAATAACGTTGGTTTTTATCAATTTTCGGAATATTTAATTGCTTAGAATACCAGCTTGCATCGCGTCTGTAACCCGGATTTAAATCTGTTGCATCTTCGGCATTCCAAGTGTGAGGTAAATTTAAAGAAGCCCAGTTTGTGGCCTTTTTTGCTTCGTTAAGGCTTGAAGTATTATTTTCTAAATAATGCCAATTGTCATTGATATTCATTTTTGTCTGAGCAAAAATGCTGCTCAGACAAATTTGAAAAAAAAACAAAAGCGCAAAAGTATAAAATGTATTGTAGTGGTACGGTAGTTTTTTCATTACTTTTTTTTAGGTTCAAAGGCTCAGAGTAACAAAGGTTCAAAGGTGTAAAGGCTAAAAACCTCAGTATCTTAGTTCCTTAGTTTCTCAGTCCCTTTTTTCTCAATATTGCTTCCAGAAAATAATAATCGGCATAGATAATAGGTTCGTCAATTTCGTCATGTTTTGGCCAGTTTCCGGTGCTGTGATCCAGAATAAAAGGCGCTTTTATATCGGCAGTCAAAACATATTTATCAGAACTTAAAGAGTTGATTATTTTATCGGCAAAAACCAAATAACTTTTATTATTAGTATAGCTGTAAAGTTCATATAAAGCCGAAGCCATAACAGCCGCAGCAGAAGCATCACGTGGCGCATTTGGAATACTTGGATCTTTAAAATCCCAATACGGAATTCCATCTTCCGGCAGGTTTTTATTAGTCATAAAAAATTTCGCAGTTGCTTCGGCTTGTTTTAAATAAGCAGGATCTTTGGTATATCTGTACGACATTGTAAAACCATAAACTGCCCAACCTTGTCCACGTGCCCAAACCGAATCATCATTATAACCCTGAAGCGTTGTTTTCTTTCTCACAGCTCCCGTTTTTGGATCATAATCGATTACGTGATAACAGCTATTATCTTCTCTAAACTGGTTTTTTAATGTAGTATTGGCGTGTTTTACAGCAATATCATGATACTTTTGATTTCCGGATAATTTTGAAGCTTCAAAAAGCAATTCCAGATTCATCATATTGTCTATGATAACCGGATAATCCCAGATCTCTTTATTAAAATCCCAAGATCGAATTGAACCTACTTTTGCATCAAAACGTGTACATAATGTTTCGGCACCTTTAATGATAACGTCTTTGTATTCTTGCTTGTTTTCCACTTTTAGCGCTTCACCAAAACTGCAAAACACTTTGAAACCAACGTCGTGCGAATTACTATTTACACTTTCTTTTTTGCTAAAAGGAGTCCATTTTTCAGCTTGTGTTTTATATTTATCATCGCCTGTAAGACGGTATAATTGCCATAAGTTTCCGGCAAAAAATCCGCTTGTCCAGTCTCTCGAAGGAACTTTTTTGATCAAATTGCTTTTAATCGTCATACTTCTTGGCATCGACATAGAATCAACCGGATAATCCAGTAACATTTTGTATCTGTTTTCCAGAAGACTATTCGTTGTCGTGGTAACTTTTGTTGAAGAATTAATTCCGGATTTGCACGCTGTTGTCAGCAGTGCAAACCCAAGAATTAAAGAAATGAAACTAACTTTATTCATACTTACTAATTAATCTAATGTTGTTGTTTTGAATTAAAAATTGAGAATTAAAAATTAAAAATTTGTGATGGTTTTGTCGTTTTGACCAAAGGGAGAAATCACACACGAAACTCCGCCTGCTAAATAGCCAATCTTTGTCGAGCTACTTGTGGAGATTTCTCCTCCGTCGAAATGACAAAAATGTGGATAAAATCTGCATGAAAAACTAAACACATAGCTATTACGCTTTCCAAGATTTTTAATTTTTAATTCTAAATTTTTAATTAATCTTTTAATAACCCGGATTATTCGGTTTTAAATTAGGATTGATCGCCAATTCAGTTCCCGGCAACGGAAATAAATAATCTTTATTAGGATTAAAATTTGCGTGCGGTTCTAATCCAGCTGGACCAAAAACTTCAGGTCCGTTTTGCAATCTTTTGATGTCGTACCATCTGATATATTCAAAAGCAAATTCTAATCTTCTTTCGTCAATAACCATTTTTCTAAAATCAGATTGTGACATTCCAGCCGTTACATTTGCAGGAAATGAAACCTGTTTCCCGGCTTTATTTCTCGCTCTTGCGCGCACTCGGTTTACATAACCATCAGCTTCGGCAGTTCCTGGAGTGATTTCGTTTAGAGCTTCAGCAGCGGTTAACAATACTTCTGCAAAACGCATCGTGATATAATTGTGCTGAGAAGTTCTTCCGTTTGCGCCCGCTTTACCTGGAAAACGATAGTATTTTGCAATATGCGGACGTGGCGCTTTTTCATTATCACTCGAAGGGAAAATCTTTAATTCGCCACCTACTTTTTTTCTAATAATAGTATCAAAACTCACAGCACGTCTGTAATCTCTTTGATCCCAAGTATTAAAGGCTTTTAAAGAAGGAACAGCAACCGAAAATCCTTGTCCGTAACTATAACTTTCGTCTTTAAGAGAACCAGTAAAAAATGCAGTATAATCTTGTCCGTAGTTTCCTGATACTAAGTTATTAAAATCAATTGTAAACAAAGGTTCTTTTAGCGAAGCTGTTTTTGTAGCATTAAATAAATCCTGAAAATCTGCGTCTAATCCCAAACCAAATTTAGCTTCGTTTGTGATAACGTATTTTGCTTCATCATAAGCTTTTTGGTAGTTTTTCAAAGTCAAATAAACCGATGCTAAATAACCTGCTGCAGTACCTTTTCCCGGAACAGCTTTTACTTTTGGTTTATCATCCAGCCATTTTTTTGCAAATTCTAAATCAGAAATAATTTTAAGATAAACATCAGCTTCTTTAGTTCTTTTTAGAGAATTTACCTGAGAAACATCGTTCACAATAAAATCAATATAAGGAACATCACCAAAGATTCTCACCAAATGATAATAAGTAAAAGCTCTCGCAAAATAAGCCTGAGCTACAATTGCGTTTACTTTTGCAGGATCTCCGGGAGTTTTTTTAGCGCCTTCGATTGCCTGATTTGCAGCAGTAATAATTACATACGATTGAGGCCAAAAGTTAGCAACAAGCGCATTAGTATCATTCATATTCATATCATTGACATCGATTCTGGCAGCCTGAGTGGTTCTGTCGCCAATATCAGCCATATCGTCGCGAAGCATTAACGCAATCGTAAATTCTCTTCCCCAATAATTATTGTGGGCAATATTGGCAAAACTTCCGTTTACAGCAGCTTGTAAGTCATCTGTATTCTTAAAAAAGTTTTCAGGACGAATAATTCCAACCGGATGTTCTTCAAGATCAGAACAGCCCAAAGTCATTATTCCAAAACAAAATAAAGCTATATATTTTTTCATGTTATTATTTTTTAGGTATTTGGTGTAATAATTCTAACACATAGAAGCATAGCTTTTAGGAATGCTAAATAAGGCGTTTCACTTGCATTAATCATCATAGCATTTTGCGTATAACTATGTGTGAAAACTAGTTTTTTAAATTTCCTCTTTTTGACAAAGGAAAATCTATGTTTCTATGTGTTTAAGATCATTTTCAAACTAAAATTTTAAATTAAATCCAAAAGTGAAAGTTCTCACATTTGGGTAACTTCCGTACTCTAAACCTAAGTTCGTGTTACTTCTCGCATTAGTATCATTCAGGTAATTTCCTTCAGGATCAGAACCCGGATAATCTGTAATTGTCCAAAGATTTTGCGCACTGATGTAGAAACGAACTTTACTCAATCCAATTTTCGAAACCACTTTTTCATCTAAACTATATCCTATAGAAACATTTTTCAAACGGATATAACTTCCATCATACACAAATCTTGACGTAACCCTTTTTGTTCTTGCAGCATTTGCCGGAACATTTGTATCCGTGTGCGTTGGCGTCCAAGCGTCTAAAACTTCTGTAGTTGCATTGTTGTTTCCAGAAGCCAATTCCATCAAAGTATAATTCAGGATTTGGTTTCCTTCAGAACCTTGGAAGAAAATATTTAAATCAAGATTTTTATAAGTGAAATCATTGTTTAAACCAAAGATGAAATCAGGATTTGGATTACCAATAATCGTTTTATCATTAGAATCTAATTTTCCGTTACCATCGACATCTCTGAATTTTTCCCCACCAGCAACAGTTTCAAAGTTCCCCGGAAGAACCGCTTCACCTTGCTGAATTACACCATCATAAATAAATCCGAAGAAAGCACCAACTGGCTGACCAACTCTCAAAATCTGAGAATCTGTTGCAAGGAAATGTCCAGGCGTTGAGTTGATTAAAAGATCTTTATTATCGGCTAGTTTTAATACTTTGTTTTTGTTTGAAGAGATGTTGAAACTTGTTGACCAAGTGAAATCAGCACCAATAAAGTTTTTAGAATTAATACCCAATTCCCAACCTTTATTTTCTAATTCTCCAACGTTTTGAAGCTGAGAAGCAATTCCTGAAACTCCCGGTAAAGGTCTGTTAAACAACAAATCTTTGGTAATTGTTTTGTAATAATCTGCCGTAAGACTTACTCTGTTATCAAACAAACCTAAATCAATTCCGTAATCTTGCTGATAAGACGTTTCCCATTTTAAGTTCGGATTATTCAATGAAGTCAATTGAACCGCATTTACAATTACGTCACCGCTTACATCATAAATTTCAGAGAATCTCGACAAAGTAGAGTAGGCGCCAATCGATGGATTTCCGGTTGCACCATAACTCGCTCTCAATTTAAGATTCGAAATAGTTTTGTTGTCTTTTAGGAAATTTTCTTTACCAATATTCCAACCAATTGCTCCAGAAGGGAAAGTTCCGTATTTATAGTTTTCACTAAAGCTTGAAGAACCGTCACGACGCGCTGTAAACGTAAATAAATATTTATCGTCATAATCAAAATTCAACCTTCCAAAAGCCGAAATTAATTCTGTTTCAGATAAATTAGAATCCGGTTTTAAGAATACAGTTCCTGCACCTAAATTGCGATATGAATTTGTATTCGTCAAAAATCCTCTTGAAGCAGCATAAGAACTTTCGTTTTTATTCTTTTGATACGAATATCCTCCAAGAACCGTCAGGATTCCTCTGGCAATAATTTCCTTTTTATACGTAAGATAATTTTCCGTCAAGAACGAAGAAAATCTCGTATTGTTTACAGAAGCTTCTCCTTTGATATTTTTTCCGGCAATTAAAGTTGAAGGAATAAATCGACCCGTTTGAGAATTATTATCGGTTAAACCTAAAGTGGTTTTAAAATCTAAATCCTTAGTGATTTTATATTGTGCAAAGAAATTTGATCTGTTTACGATAGAAACCGTTTCCAGAATATTTTCCATTGCAGTTGCGTATGGATTATCAATATCGTCCCCAATTGGAGCCGTTGTCGTATAAGTTCCGTCAGTGTTATAAATTCCTTTATCAGGCATAAATCTATACGCCGCCGCAATTACACCCGCTGCACCAGTTCCTCCGGCGCCGGTTTGGCTAATGATTCCGTCTTTGTTTTGCTTACTTTGAAATAAATTCAAACCAACTTTAAAACGATCAGACAAATCAGCTTCAAGATTACTTACAATCGTGTATTTGTCAATACCTGAATTAATTACAACCCCGTTTTGATTAAAATAGTTTCCGGAAACATAATATCTCACATTCTCAGAACCACCGGAAAACGAAAGCGAAGTATTCGAAACCATTCCTTCACGATAAATTACATCTTGCCAATCTGTGTTTGCTCCGCCCGAAGTATGCGTTGTAAAACTTTTTCTATACGCCACAAATTGATCTCCGTCTAATAAATCCAATTTATGATTTACAGATTGTACCGAAGTTGAATTACTGAATTCGATAACCGGTTTTCCAGGTTTTCCTTTTTTGGTTGTAACCATAATAACCCCGTTTGAACCTCTCGATCCGTAAATTGCAGTTGCAGATGCATCTTTAAGAACCTCGATAGAAGCAATATCCTGAGGTGCCGGCATTGCAACGCCCGCAAAACCATCGACAACAATAAGTGCATCACCACTTGCATTGATCGAAGTTCCGCCACGAACCCTGATTTTTACCGGAGCGCCCGGTTCGCCACCATTATTAGATTGTACAGAAACCCCCGCTGCACGACCTTGCAAAGCTTGCTCTGCATTTAATAATGGATAAGCCGTAAGTTCTTTTGCCGTAACCGAAGATACAGATCCCGTGATATCACTCTTTTTACGCGTACCATAACCTACAACAATTACTTCGTCAAGGTTTTTAGTATCCGGTTTTAAGCTTATGTTCACGACAGTTTTATTGCCTACAGGAACTTCTACAGTTTGATATCCTACGAAGTTAAAAACTAAAACAGCATTTTTTTCAGATATAAAAACGCTATAATTTCCGTCCATATCCGCAGTTGCGCCGACAGACGAGCCTTTAACATATACATTGGCACCAGGAAGTCCGAGTAAATCCTCGCTCGAAGTAACTTTTCCGGTCACTTTTCTTTCCTGTGCTTCTACAATAATACTTCCCAGTAAAAAGACTACCAGAAAGCACCATTTAAGCGACTTAATTTTTTGGTTTGTAAACATTCATTTGTTGGTTTAAGGTTAATGTTAGATAAAATAAAAAAGCAATAAACTCATTCCTATTATCAGCGCCACAAACAGAATTTGAAGCAATACGAATTTTGTTTTTTTGAATTTCATATGGCAAATGTATATTTCGAAAACGATATAGAAATACAAAAAAGGGTATCTAAAAATACAGATACCCTTTTTTAAGCCTTGAAAACATTGGATTTTTTAAAATACCGACATTGGTTTCGAAAATTTGTCAGCAAATTGTGATGGAGTTTCTCCATATTTTTTTTGGAAACATTTGCTAAAGTATTTCGGGTTGTTAAAACCAACTTTATAACTTACTTCAGAGACGTTCAATTTGTTTTGTTCTAATAATTGAGCCGCACGTTTTAATCTTATTTCATGAATAAATTCGTTTGGCGTATAATTCGTCCAGGCTTTAATTTTTAAGAATAACATCGTACGACTTACACCTAATTCCGAACAGAAAAACGGAATATCAAATAATTCGTTTGAGATATTATCTTCTACAATCTTAAAAGCTTTTTTCAATAGTTCTTCATCCAAAGACGAAACCGTGATTTCCGACGGAACAAAACTGTCTTCACTTGAAAATTTAAGTTTCAACCTTTCGGCAGAATTCAATAAGTTTTTAACGCGAAGTTTAAATTCCATTAAATTAAAAGGCTTACTGATATAATCATCGGCGCCACTTTCAAGACCTTCAAATTTATAGACCAATGAAGATCTCGAAGTCAATAAAATTACCGGAATATGACTCGTTTTAATGTTTTCTTTTATCAGAGAACAAAGTTTTGTTCCCACCATTTCAGGCATAATAACATCGCTGATAATTAAATTCGGCATAAATTGTAATGCTTTTTCTAATGCTACTTTTCCGTTTTCAGCTTCAATAATATTGTATTCTTTTTTGAGTAAGTTTTTCATAAAAGTTCTCAAAACCTTATGATCTTCAACAATCAGAATTGTTTGTTTTTCGGCATTAACAACAAGATCATCAATGTCTTCATGATTTGTTATTTCAGGAGTTTCCAGTTGAGCCGTATATTGCGCAATATCATCACTGATTTTAAAATCCTGTATAATTTCGCTGTCCAAAAGATGCGCGCGACCCAACGGAAGCGTTACTTTAAAAATAACACCTTCAGGCTTTTTATTAATCACATCGATGCTTCCTTTATGAAGTTTTACGATATTTTTGACGATAGATAAACCAATTCCGGTTCCTTTATTATAATTCTTCTGAACGTTATTGTGCAGCGGAACTTCAAAGAATAAATCAAAAATTTTATCGATATGTTCTTCCGCAATTCCAACTCCTGAATCTTCTACATTTATAAAAAGATTTTCGTGATCGTGATTTATTTTGATGTTGATATTTCCGCCTTTTGGAGTATATCTAAAAGCGTTTGAAATCAAATTATAAAAAACACGTTCTAATTTATAGCGATCAAAATAAACCAGTATTTCCTCTTCTGATGATTCAAAAGTATACGTATAACCGCCATCTTTGGCATATTCGATAAAAGACAAAAAGATTTCTTTAGTGAATTTTACAATATTTCCGTTAGCAGATTCCAGCGCAACCTGATCGTTTTCGAGTTTCCTAAAATCCATCAAACGATTAATCAGACTCAAAAGATGATTCGCACTTCCTTCAATAACCAACAGCTTTTTGTACATTTCGTTAGTTCCGTTATAATCGGCTAAAATCTGTTGTAACGGACCTAAAATCAAAGTCAAAGGCGTTCTGAATTCATGCGAAATATTGGTAAAAAAGTCCAATTTTGCCCTGTTATTTTCTTCGATACGTTTTGTTTCAAGATATTCTAATTCCAGTTTTTGTTTCAGACTTGCTTTCGATTTCATAATCCAAATTAAACCATATAATCCCAAACCTATTACAATTCCGTAGAACAAAAATGCCCAAATACTGCGCCACGGAGCAGGTTTTACAATCACTGTCAAAGTTGTAGGAACCTTATTCCAAACACCGTCGTTGTTGGCGCCTTTTACCTCAAAAGTGTAAGTTCCCGGATTCTGAATTGCAAATATTGCTTCCGTATTTTTGGTCGTTGTCCAGTTGTTTTCCAATCCTGTCAAACGGTAACTGTATTGATTATTTTTTGATCGAATGTAATTTGGAATCGCAAAATTGATCGAGAAATTAGATTTGTCATAATCCAGCGTAATCGTTTTGGTATAACCAATGCTTTCCTCCAGAATTCCAGTCGTATCGTTGGCGCGTACCGTTTGATTTTTAATCTTCAAATCAGTGATTAAAACCTGTGGTGCGTATTGATTTAGAGATATTTTCTTGGCATCAAAATAAGTTGCTCCAGATGGACTTCCGAAATAAAATTTATTCGAATCTAATTTTAAAGCCGCATTATCATTGAATTCATTGCTTGCCAAACCATCTTTCTGATCATAAAGTATAATCGTTTTTTGAGTCGTACTGTATTTTATAATTCCCTGATTGGTACTAATCCAAAGCTTTTTTTCGGCATCTTCAAGAATTGAATGAATCGAAGTAATAATTGTGTTTCCAACTTTTAGATTGATTTTGTTGAATTTTTTTCCATCAAAATAATGCAATCCTTTCGCTTTAGTTCCAACCCAAACCTTATTTTGACTGTCCTTAAACAAAGTCAGAATATCATCGCCGGACAAAGCCGAAGCATCAAAAAAGTAATGTTTTATCGTATAATTATTGTGCTGAAAATCTTTTAACGAAATACAATTAAGTCCGTTTTGAGTTCCAATCCAAAGTTTGTCTTTGTCTACCAAAATAGTTCGAACTATATTATTCGTCAGAAAATTGGCAGAAGTTGGATCATTTCCAATAACCTGAAAAGTCTTAGAAATAGTATTATACCGAATCAAACCTTTGCCAAAAGTTCCAATCCATAAAACGCCGTTTCCTTCAGTTTTAAGAGAATAAACGCCGCTTTCTTTCAATAAATCACTTAGATCTTTTGCAATTCGGTTGTCTTCGATTCTTTTAGAAATCACATTGTAAGCCGATAATCCTTTAGAAAAAGTCCCGATCCAGAGAATATTATCTTCAGAAAGACACATTGATTTAATGTCATTTTTGTTCGTCTGATTCGTTTTGCTATTTATGTAACTTATCGCTTCAGTATTTTTGTTATAAATCGTAATTCCGCCGCCTTCAGTTCCAAAATATACATTCTGATTTTTGTCGGCAATAATAGAACTCACGACATCAAAACTCATCGGAATCTTTTTGGAATTCTGATTATAGTTTGAAAAATTCACATTGGATACATCCCAAATATTCACGCCTTTGTAATAACAGCCAATCCAAACCGAACCTTTTTTATCAATAAATACCGATTTTACTTTGTCAATTCCGCTGTTATTAGTGCTATTATTTATTTTTTGAATGCTTTTGTCTTTTCCTAAAATATAGATTCCGTCATAAGCTCCAACCCACAAAGAACCTTGATTATCAAATGCCAAAGCGCGAATATCAGTGCTAATTTCTTTATAATTAGAATCAGATAAAAAAGAAACAAATTTGTTCGCCGATTGATCAAATTTCAGAAGTCCTTTGTTTTTACTTCCAATCCATAAATTTCCTATATTATCTTCCTTAATCGACTGAATATTTAGGAGATCAGTAGCATTTAGCGGATAGTTTTTAAAAGAAAATTTATCGTTTTTTCGGCTTGAAAGTTGACATAAACCTTTAGTAGTTCCAATCCAGATTTCTCCTTTTTTAGATTTTACGATACTGGTAATATTATTACTCGGCAAAGTCGTATTATCTGTATCTGAATGAAAAACAGAAGTAAACAATCCCGTTTTTTTATTATAAATCGACAATCCTTTTGATGTTCCAAACCACATTTCGCCGCCAATTTCCTTGATTGCCCAAATAGCATTTCCGCTTATCGTGTGATTGGTTTTGTTATGCAGATATCTTTTAAAAGTATTCGTAACAGGATTATAACAATTAAGTCCGTTGTAAGTTCCAACCCATAATTGTCCTAAATTATCTTCTTCAATCGATAAAATATCATTGTTGCTAATCGAGGTTTTATCTGTAACATCGTTTCTAAAAACCGTGAATCTGCTTCCGTCATATTTATTGAGTCCGTCGCGCGTACCAAACCACATTTGCCCAAATTTATCCTGATGAATAGCAATAACAGAACTCTGCGAAAGCCCGTCAGTAGTGGAGATATTTTTTAGCCGATATTTATTTTGGGAAAATGCATTCCCCGAAACAAATAGTAAAACCAGAAAAGCAATTTTATATTTCATAGCTTTTTTTTAGGTGCAAAGGTTCAGAGTTGCAAAGTTTTTTTTCTCATTTTATGTCATTTCGACGAAGGAGAAATCTCCACAAGTAACTCCGCAACGAGAATCCAATCTTTGTAGAGCTTCTCGTGGAGATTTCTCCTTCGTCGAAATGACAAACAGTACGCTAAATAATTACTTTAAAAAAACTTAGCGACTTAGCGTCTTTGCGAGATTATCATTTCAACCGCTTTTTTAATTGATAATCATACAACGAAGGAACTTTATCGATCGCCGTATTTAAAAACTCAATATAAGCGTCAGGTTCATATTTTACTTCGAATTTAGCATTTCCATTCACGCCGATAATTCGTGCAAAAGGACCATCTTTCATTCCGTAAAGTAAAACAGGTTTTGTATTATCAGATTGTTTTTCAACCTGAACATTAAGATTCCAGAAAGTACTGAAAGGTCCGTGAGACGGTTTCCAATAATCAGCACCGCCACCGCCAAATAAGGCGTAACTATTATTTTTATCCGGCGTAAAATGCACGGTAATATTGTCGAATAAATTTTGATGATTTGCGCCCGAATGTTGATCTAAAACCGGATCCGCAAATATTTCACAATTTTGGTACACATTTTTAGTTGCAAAAGTGTTGAAACTTAGCGGATGAACAGCTTTATTATAAATCTTTAGATTCTTAACCAAAACATTGTGAACACCGCCCAAAGTAACCGTATAATGCGCCATATGATTTCCATCAGTCACGATATCCTGAATTGTTACGTTCGAAATTTCTTCGCCCAAAATTCCGCTGTCAGCATTGGTTATCGTAACATCTTTGACCCAACTATTAAAAACACGTGTTAGAAATATGGCATTATTTCCCGGTTCAACATGATGCGCGACTCTTGGAATATCTGGAAAAGTAAAACGAATATGTTCAATTCCAACTTCGTTTAAATGTTTCCATTCAACCAATTGTGCCTGATAACTTGGTTTTATCGCAATTGTCAAAGGTGTTTTGATAGTAATTTTAGAACCTGAAATTTTGGTAATTTCAACTTGTTGTCTCACGATTGGAAGTTTTGGAAATTTCCAATGATGAGAACCCGGTTTTACATTGGCGCCTTTATATAGATCTTTGATGATTTCGCCATTTTCACCATCTTTATTAAACAATTGAAGTTCTACAATATCGCCAACTTTTAAATCTTTAATTTCCGAAACTGTAATTATATGTTCGCCCATATTTCCCGCGCTTACTTTGGCAAGAATATTTGGTACAGGTTCGTATTTATCCAAATAAGATTTTACACGTTCACCCGGAATCTGAGTCCAGATAAAACCGCCAGACCAAGCATATTGAGAAAAAGGCAAATCGATATTGTTTTCAGGTTCGCGTTGTCTTTTATCAAATGTGGTTAGATATTCTCTCAATTCAGCTAACGATTCCGGATTTTGGAGATACATCATTGGTCTTGGAAAATAAATTTCAGTTCCATTTTCGCCAGAACCAGTTCCGCGAAGTACAAAATTGCTTCTTTCGATATATATAATATCACTCAGAATAACTCTTCCGGCAGGCAATTGCAAAATCACATTTCCTTCGACTGCATTTGCTGCTTTTACAGCTTTCAATAAAGTTTTAGAATCATCTAAACCATCATTAGCTTTTACGCCAAAATCTACAGCATTTATAATCTTTCCGTTAGTTTCAGGAAGTTGGCTTTCGCCGAAATGATATCCCGCATAACTAAAATCAGGAAGATAATTGGTAACAGGTTTTTGCGTAAGAATCTTAGGCAATTCCTGCCCAATAATATTCATACTAATGAAAAGGCTATAGATAAAAAGGGCTTGACGTTTCATGTTTGAGTTTTTTAAGAGAGATAAATGGGCCACGGATTTGGCGGGTTGAACGGGTTGACACGGATTTTTTTAATCTTTATCAAAGGTTTCGCGCAATACTGTCATTGCGAGGAACGAAGCAACCTCATTTGCTAAATCAAACTTTGTGTCTTATTGTTAGTGTGACTGCTTCGTTCCTCGCAATGACAACCAGCGCAAACCCGTTTAATCCGCCAAATCCGTGGGTAAATCCATTACAAATCAGTAATCAGTTTATATTTAGGAACCAATGTTTTCATAATGCTCCAAGCCAATAAATAAGCCAAAGCGCAAAGCACAAACATGATTGTATATCCAGTTTCGATATGACCTAAGCCTTCGTAATAATCAAATAAAGCGCCGCCTAATTTTGACACCAAAACACCGCCAAGTCCGCCCGCCATTCCGCCAATTCCAATAATAGAACCGATTGCTTTTTTTGGAAACATGTCTGAAACTGTGGTGAAAATATTAGCCGACCAAGCTTGATGTGCCGAAGCTCCAACGCCAATTAATAGCACCGGAATCCAAAAACTGATATAACCCAAAGGCTGCGCAAAAAGCACAAACAAAGGGAAAAGCGCAATAATAAGCATCGCTTTCATTCTGGCTTCATAAGGATTGTGACCTTTGTTGATGAAATACATCGGAAAATATCCGCCGTAAATACTACCAACCATTGTCATGCTATATAAGACGGCTAACGGAATCGTAATTTCGGTTTTTTCCATCCCAAATTGTGCTTCAAGATACTTTGGCAACCAGAACAAAAAGAACCACCAAATTCCATCTGTCAGGAATTTTCCAATGGCAAAAGCCCAGGTTTGTTTATAGCTTAAAAGTTTAAGCCAAGAGATTTTTTCCGGTTTTGAATTTTCTGTTGAACTTTCTTCAATAGTTTCTTCTTCACAGATATAAGCAAGTTCTGAAGCCGACATTCTTTTTTGGTTTCTTGGTTTTTCATACAAAACATACCAGAAAAACATCCATATAAAACCAATTGCTCCAATGATGATAAAAGCCATTTGCCAACCCCAATGTACCGCAATCCAAGGCACAGTTAATGGCGCTAGAATTGCCCCAACATTTGAACCCGAATTAAAGATTCCGGTTGCAAGAGAACGTTCTTTTTTAGGGAAGTATTCGGCAGTAGCTTTTATGGCAGCGGGAAAATTTCCTGATTCTCCAAAGCCCAGAAAAGCCCTCGAAATCATGAAACCGGCAATAGAAACCGGAACGGCTCCAATGCCAACCCAAACTAATAAGTTGTTAAAAGTACTTCCAATCGGGATTGCGTAAGCGTGCATAATCGCACCAATCGACCAGATGAAAATGGCTAGAATATAACCCAATTTTGTACCTAATTTGTCAATTAATCGTCCTGCAAATAACATCGAAAGCGCATAAACAAACTGAAAAACAGCTGTTATATTGGCATAATCGGTATTACTCCAGTTAAATTCTTCAGAAAGGCTGGGAGCCAGTAAACTCAAGACTTGTCGGTCCAGATAATTAACTGTAGTAGCAAAGAAAAGTAGCCCGCAGATGGTCCAGCGGTACCTTCCGATTGATTCGGTTTTGATAGTCATGATAGTTAGTTAAGAGCATTTTGTTTTTAAATGGTAAAAGTTTGGGGTGGTTATAAAAAAGCAGTTTTCTGAACTTTTTTCCTCAAACGGTAATCTTTATTTTTTAGCTTGTTGGGCTTAATTTTTTAAACACATAGAAACATAGATTTAAAATTATATTTTAGAATGTTTTTAAGAAATCATAATTTCTTCACATAGTACTATGCGTTTTATTTTAAGTGAAACGACTTTTTCATAAACCACATCCTATGTTTCTATGTGTTTAAAGAATGTTTCAATATGGTTGTTTATTCTTTTTCAGAAAAATTAAAATAACGTTCAGCATTCTCGCTGCTGATATTTTTAACCAATTCACCAATCAAATTAATATCATTTGGCAATTGACCATTTTCGACTTCATTTCCTAAAATATTGCATAAAATTCGGCGGAAATATTCATGACGCGGAAACGATAAAAAACTTCTGGAATCCGTAACCATACCCACAAATCGGCTTAATAAACCAAAATTCGAAAGCACATTTAGTTGTTTTTCCATTCCGTCTTTTTGGTCTAAAAACCACCACGCGGCACCGTATTGCATTTTCCCCGGAATCAGATCATCATTAAAATTCACAGCCATAGAAGCAAAAACTTCATTATCACGCGGATTCAAATTATAGACAATAGTTTTTGTCAATCCATTTGCAGAATTTAATTTATCAAAGAAACCGCTCATATTATCAGCCATATTCAAATCGCCAATCGAGTCAAATCCCTGATCTGGACCAAGCAATTGCATCATTTTGCTATTATTATTTCTGATCGCACCTACGTGAAATTGTTGCGCCCAAGATCTTTTATGATTCATCAAAGCAATCTCAAAAAGTACAGCCGATTTGAATTTTTCGATTTCAATCACACTTAATTCAGAAACATTTAAACCTTTTTTAAAGATTGATTCTATTTCAGACTCAGTATAAGTTGACGCATAAAATTTAATATGTCCGTGATCCGAAATTCGACCACCCATTTCATGAAAAAAGTCATGTCTTAAGGCGATCGCTTTTATAAAGTCAGCATAATCTTTTATAGAAAAACCAACAACAGTTTCCAGTTTCTGAACCCAGTTTACAAAGAGTTGTCCTTTTTCAATTTCAGTCGCTTTATCTGGTCTGAAAGATGGTAAAACTGAAATTTCGAATTCATCGTCACGAAGTTTTTGATGAAATTGTAAATCATCAGTAGGATCATCTGTCGTCCCTACAACTTTGACATTCATTCTTCTAAGTAAATTTTTGACACTGAATTCAGGCTTTTTCAGCAATTCATTACAAGTATCATAAATTTCTTTTGCCGTTTCTTTATTCAATAATAAATCAATTCCAAAATAACGTTTCAATTCCAAATGCGACCAATGATATAAAGGATTTCGCAAAGTATGAGGCAGAGTTTCAGCCCATTTCTCAAACTTCTCAAAATCTGAAGCATCTCCCGTAATGTATTTTTCAGAAATTCCATTAGCGCGCATCGCCCTCCATTTATAATGATCGCCTTCAATCCAAATCTCTGTAATAGTCCTAAACTGACGATCTTCGGCAATATCTTTTGAAGACAAATGACAATGATAATCTATGATAGGTTGTGCTTTTGCAAAGTTGTGATACAAGGAAACCGCTGTTTTATTATACAGCAGAAAATCCTCAGTAATAAATTTATTTTCAGACATAAAATATTTTTTTGAGCACTATATAGAAATATTTGAACACGAATTTCACAGATTTGCACAAATTCTAATGATTAACTTAGTTTGTGAAATTAGTTACACGAACAGAATTAGTGATAATTCGTGCAATTCGTGTTAATATCCCGACAACAGTATTTTATAAGCTTTTTTTAATTCCCATTTCAAGACCTCTTAACTCAGCCAAACCTCTCAAACGTCCAATTGCCGAATATCCCGGATTTGTCTTTTTGTTCAAATCGTCCAACATTTGATGGCCGTGATCAGGACGCATTGGCAACGAACTATTATTTCTTTTTTCGACTTCGATAATCGCTTTTACAACTTCATACATATCAACATCGCCTTCAAGATGATTCGCTTCGTAAAAACTTCCTTCTTCGTCTCTTTCCGTACTTCTCAGGTGAATAAAGTTCATTTTATCGCCGTGACGCCTTACAATTCCCGGTAAATCATTATCAGCTCTTACGCCGTATGAACCCGTACACATCGTAAATCCGTTCGATTTTGAATCGGCAGCAGCCATTAATTCTATTAAATCTTCCTCAGTACTAACAACTCTTGGCAAACCCAAAATAGGGTAGGGCGGATCGTCAGGATGAATCGCCATCAAAACGCCTTTGCTTTCTGCAACCGGAATAATTTCTTTTAAAAAGAAGAAAAGATTTTGCTTCAAAGTCGCTCTGTCAATATGATTGTATCCGCTCAAAGTCACCAGAAAATCTTCAACCGAATACGCTTCTTCAGCACCCGGAAGTCCTGCCAGAATATTTTGCTGTAACTTCACTTTATCGGCTTCAGTCATGGCTTCAAAATAGCTTTTAGCCTTTTGAATTTGCGTTTGAGAATATTCATTTTCGGCTCTCGGTCTTTTCAAAATATACAATTCAAAAGCTGCAAATGCATTAATATCAAAGCGTAAAGCTTTTGAACCATCAGCAACTTCATAAGCCAAATCAGTTCTGGACCAATCAAGAACCGGCATGAAATTATAGCAAACGCATTTGATTCCGCACAAAGCCAGATTCCGAATACTTTCTTTATAATTTTCGATGTATTCCAGATAATTTCCCGTTTGTTTTTTGATGTCTTCATGAACCGGAATACTTTCTACAACCGACCATACTAAACCCGAAGCGCCTTTTTTAGGATCTCCGTTTTCATGTTCAATTTCAACTTTTCGCTTAATAATTTCATCAATACTCCAAACTTCTCCATTCGGAATATGATGCAATGCCGTTACGATTCCGGTTGCGCCCGTTTGCAGAATATCTTGTAAAGAAACAGGATCATTTGGTCCGAACCATCTTAATGTTTGTTCCATCTTTTGACTTATTTTTTGTGTTGCAAGGTTTTGAGAACCTTATAAATATTATTTTTATTAATAATTTTTTGGAGCTAATCCCGCTATCCGTTGCAATCTTTTATTTTTTTAAAGAAAAAAAATAAAAGGATTTCCACTTCTATCGGGGCTAGGACATTCATTTTCATAAGAACCATTTTCTTATTTTATGCCCTTTTTCATTCTGTCAAGAACGTTCTTAATTTTTCACAATCCCTTTGCGATCTCAAAGCAAAGCGACATAAAAACAAGCTTTGCAAACTTTGCGTAAACCTTCGCGAACTTTGCGGTAAATGTCATAGCAAAAAAAACTAAATACTTGATGCCGAAAACCCTCCATCAACTTTAATAATAGTTCCCGTCACAAATTTTGACATATCGCTGCATAAAAATAAAAGAGCACCGTCAATATCCTCAGGTTTTCCAAATCTTCCCATCGGAGTATGATCGATTATTTTTTCGCCTCGAGGCGTCAATTTTCCTTCCGGAGTCAATAATAAAGCTCTGTTTTGTTCCCCAATAAAAAAGCCCGGAGAAATAGCATTTACCCGAATTCCTTCTCCATATTTCGAAGCCAACTCAACCGACATCCATTGCGTGAAATTATCAATAGCCGCTTTTGAAGCCGAATATCCAACAACTCTCGTCAAAGGTCTTTGCGCTGATGCCGATGAAATATTGATGATGATTCCCTGTTTTTGCTTAGCAAAAAGTTCCGAGAATACTTGCGATGGCAACATTGTACCAATAATATTAAGATCAACAACTTTTTGCAAATCATCGACTTGCATATCATAAAATGCCTGATCCGGACTTATTGTTGCTCCGGGCATATTTCCGCCAGCAGCATTGATTAAAATATCCAGCCGACCATATTTTTCTACGATAAAATCTTTGGCTTTCTCAAGTTCTTCCTGATTTAAAACATTCGCCTGAATCGCAAAAGCTTGTCCGCCATTATTTTCAATTGCTTCTACGGTTTTATTGGCTTTTTCAATCGATTGAGAAACAATTCCGGTGATAACGCCTTGTTTGGCCAAAACATTAGCAAAATTGCTTCCCAATACTCCGGCACCGCCAGTTATAAGAGCAATTTTGCCTTTTAGATTAAATATTGAATCCATATATTAGTTTACTAATTGTTTTTGTATGATCTGTACGATCTCAATAGCTTTTTTAACTTCATTTCCGATTAAATTAAAATCGCCTTCCTCCATTCGTTTTTTACTAATCAGTTTGCTTCCTAACCCCACAGCCGAAGCTCCTGCCGAAAACCAACTATTAATGCTTGTATGAGTAGTGTCTACACCGCCGGTTACCATAAAAATTAGAGAAGGAAAAACATCTTTAATGCTGCTTAAAAACTCAGGCCCCAATATATTTCCCGGGAAAAGTTTGATGAATTTTATTCCGGCATTTTCAGCAGCGATAATTTCTGTTGGCGTCATACAGCCCGGCGCATATAATATTTCTTTGCTTTTCAAGAAATCTGAAACCTCAGGAACAAAACCCGGACTTATGAAAAAATCAGCTCCAACGGCATGAAATTCCTTTGCCTGATCCAGATTTTTTATAGTACCTATTCCTAATAACATTTCAGGCATTTCGGTATTTCTCACAGCAACCATTTTCTCGAAATTCGCCAATGCTTGCGAACCTCTATTGGTATATTCTACAGATCTGATTCCAACTCTGTAAAGAGAACGTAAAACTTCAATACTAATATTTTCATCAGTATTAAAATACAAAGGCAAAATCCCTTGTTCCGAAATAATATCAATCGTGTTTTGAATTGTTTTCATGACTTTATATTTTAACTTTAATCACTATTTTTTTCAATAATCCTTCGCCAATCATCGCTGCGTGAACATCTTCGGGAAATAATATTGCAAATTGCTCTTCCTGTAATTCAAAAAACATATCCGGTTTATCATGAAAAAAGCGAACATCTCTTTCGTCGCTATAATCCCCATTTGGACTAATACATTTTTCTCTTGGTTTCCACGCAAAAGTTTCAGGCCCTTTTATCGAAATCTGAATGTCAATATTCTGATCGTGACACTCAAATCCTTTGATACTTTCTTCTCGAGTTGCTCCTTCGCCAATAATTACAATTACTTTTAAACCTTCTGCAATTTCAAAAGTGCCTTCTTCAAGTATCGTAATGTCATTTTGGTTTACATACTCAAATGCCTTTCTGAAATTTGGATGTAAATCGTAATATTTTGCTGCGTTGTGTAATGAATCTATTATCATTTTTTTGTTTTTATATTTTTAATTAATACACAGAAAGGTAGAAGTTTAAACTTAAATAAGTGTTTCGTTTTTTCTAAATTATTACAGGCGAATGTTAAAATTATTGCTGCATTTTATATCATCTTTAGAAAAAAAATTCGCCTTTGTGTATTAAAATAAATCAGTGTTAATCTGTTCAATCCGTTTAATCAGTGGGCAAATAAATTACCGAATAACTCTTCCGCCACTTGCACCATTCATAAGCGCCGTTACATCATTCACGCTCGATAAATTAATATCTCCCGGTATCGAATGTTTAAGACAAGAAGCAGCAACAGCATATTCAAGAGTTTTCTGATATGATTCTGGCCAGGTTATTAATCCGTAAATTAATCCTGCCATAAATGCGTCTCCGGCACCAATTCTGTCAACAATATGTGAAATCTTATATTCTTTAGATTTTAATAATTTTCCGTCGTTCCATAAAACAGCGCCAATTGTATTCGATGAAGCATTTGCATCGTAGCGCATTGTCGAAACAATTGTTTTAAGTCTCGGAAACTGTTTTTTCCATTTGCTAAAAACAGAATCAATACTTTCAGACTCTTCTATTTTTATATTAAGACACTTTTCAGAATCATCAGAACCGCCTAACAATACATCACAATATTGAACCAAATCAGGCATAATTTCAGAAGCTTTTTTGCCATATTTCCATAACGTTGGACGATAGTTTAAATCTGCAGAAATTGTTAATCCCAGTTTCGAAGCTGCTTCAAGAGCTTCTTTCGATAAAATAGCAAGATCTTCGGTTAAAGATGCAGTTATTCCAGACCAATGAAACCAATCGGCATCTTGAAAAATAGCTTCCCAATCAATCATTCCTTTTTTAAGATTTGCAAATGATGAAGCATCTCTGTCATATAAAACTTTCCCTGGTCTTTCTGATGCTCCTTGTTCAAAATAATAAACTCCCAAACGCTTTCCTTGTTTTACAGCAATTGGTTCTACACCATAAGATTTTAATTCGCTTAAAGCGGAATCTCCCAACTCGTTATCAGGAACTGAGGTTACAAATTTTACATCACATCCAAATAAAGCCAATGATGCGCCAACATTTGCTTCAGCGCCACCATAATGTGCTTCAAATGTTCTTGATTTATAAAGTTTTGAATGGTTAGGAGGCGAAAGTCTTAGCAGGATTTCGCCAAAAGTTATGATAGTTTTTGACATATGTGTAATTTTACGTGTACGCACACGGGTTATTGCAAATGTATATAAAAAGTTAACTAAAACAACTTATCTTTGATAAAAAAAATTAATTTTACACTCTTACAGAATCTTTTTAACTTAAAAACAATCAATATCATAACGATTAAAAAAATTGCAGAACTAGCCAATGTTTCGCCTGGAACAGTTGATAGAATTATCCATAATCGTGGTCAGGTGACTCAGGAGAATGTCGATAAAGTCAATGCTATAATCGAACAATACGGTTACAAAAGAAACATTCTGGCGAGTAATCTGGCGCTGAATAAAAAATTTCATTTTGTGGTTTTCTTGCCTAAATATGAAAATCTGGAATATTGGAAAAGCCAAATTAAGGGAATAGAAAAAGCGGCTGTAGAATTCAGTAAATTCGGAATTGTTCTGGATTATTTCTTCTATGATTTTAATACTGCTTCGTTTAAAGAAGCGGTCAAAAAAGTATTAGAATTTGATTGCGACGGATTGTTATTTGCACCAATTTTTTACGAAGAATCTGTTCGTTTTCTTAACGAATATGAAAAAAAGAATATTCCGGTTGTGATGATTGATTCGAATATAAAAACCAATCAGAATCATGCTTATGTTGGCCAAGATGCTTTTCAAAGCGGGTATTTAGCGGGAAGATTGATAAGTTTTGCTGTCAAAAATGAAAGGCAGGTTTTGATTTTTAAGATTACCAGAGAGATAGAAAGTACCTCTGTTTATTTGCAGCGTATTGATGGATTTTATTCGTTTTTTAAAGACCATGAAGAACTTCAGAACTTCAAATTTTCTGAAGTTACCATCAAAGATTCCGGAATTGATCAGTTAAATCTCGATATGTTTTCAGGTATAAATAGTGTTTTTGTACCCAATTCCAGAGCTTATATTGTAGCGCGATTTTTAGAGCAAAATAATATCAAAGGTGTCCGAATTATTGGTTATGATTTACTTAATGATAACATCGAATATCTCAATAAAGGTGTAATTGATTTCCTAATTAATCAAAGACCCGAAGAACAGGGATATATGGGAATAAATCATTTATACAAGAAATTAGTGCTTCAGGAACCCGTTGAAGACACACATTATATTCCGCTGGAAATTATATTGAAAGAGAATTATTTTCCGGCTAGGAAATAGTTTTTTGCCCACGGATTTGAGCGGGTTTTTGCGGCTTTTACACGGATTTGTTTTAATCTCGCAAAGTTTATCGTCACGATCTTTGTCAAAGTTTTAAACTTTGACAAAGATTTTGCGTAATCTTATCCACAATCAAAGTCATTGCGAGGAACGAAGCAACCACATTTGCTAAATCAAACTTTGTGTCTCATTGTTAGCGAGGTTGCTTTGTTCCTCGCAATGACATTAAATGCGAATAAAAACAAAAAAAATCCGCGTAAAACCAGTTAAAACCCGCTCAAATCCGTGGGCAAAAATATTACTTTTTCACCTTCACAATAAGAGGATTATTTATCTTACTTGCAAACGAACTCAAATAAGCTTCCCATTCTTGTTTAGTTTGAAACGGACTTCCTTTTTTCCATCCAAAACCAACATAATAAACGACTTTATTGTTCTTAACGGTTAAGTTTCCGTATAAGTTGCTTAGGTCTTTATCATTCGTAATATAGTTGTCAAATCCGGTTAAAGTACCTTTTGCAGCAACCAAACCGGTTCCTAATTCTGAATCATCAAGAGGTTCCCAATGGCTTAACCAACCTTCTTTGATGTTGGTTCCAATAGTTCCTTTTTTGTCGTGAAGCGTTAATCCGGCAGCGATTTCTTTTGTGCCTTTAATATTGATTTCGAAGCGAGAAAGATAACTTCCGTAATCGAGACTAATTAGTTTAGATTCAGTTATTTTATTGCCTTTTGCATCCCAATTTGCGTAAGTCAGGATAAAACTCGTTCTGATTGGTCCTGTCGTAATGGTTTTCCAAGTGGTGAAATTCTTAGAAAAATAGTATTTATTATCCACTTTAACGGCAATTCCGCCGACGCCACGACTATCTCCAACATGAAAATTATCCAAACCTTCGCCAGTATCTTTATGGTAAGTTCCCGTTCCTAAAGTTGCTTTTTCGTACCATTTATTGATAATTGGATAATCGACTCTTTTTAACCAAGCATCGATTCCGCTGGTTAAAGTTCCGCCTTCAACATGATCTTCGACCATTTTTTGCGCAACCGGGCCATAAGTTCTAAAAGCTACTTTATTGTTTTCCCAGGCATAATCATCCGTTCTTTCCGGAACAAATCTGGAATAACAGTTTATAATTTTTGTTGCATCAGGATTTGTAGCTATCAAAACCTGAAAGTCTTTTTTTGAAGATGCAGCAATTTTAGGCTGAAATAATAATAAATCCGAATTGCCATCGCCATCAGTATCGACAACCTGAGTTTCTAAAAACGTACTTGTGCCGCTTTCTTTAACCGAATAATCTTCAAGTTTAGCCGAAGAAGGCAAACCAAGAGATTTTTTAGTCAGTTCGATCGTTTCAAATTCCCTGTCAATAGCAAGAGAATTGGTAATAGTTATGGTTTTATTTTGCGAATGAACGGCAAAACTACTTACCAGAATTGCGGTTAATAATAGATTTTTTTTCAAAATTTGAGGTTTTAGTTTTCGTTAGAAGGTTTACCAATTGTAGCGAGAATTCCCCCGTCAACATACAAAATGTGACCGTTTACAAAATCACTTGCTTTAGAAGACAAAAATATTGCTGCTCCGGCCAAATCGCTTGGATCGCCCCATTTTGCAGCAGGAGTTCTGCTTATGATAAAATCGTTAAACGGATGTCCGTCAACGCGGATAGGTTTTGTTTGTTCGGTGGCGAAATATCCGGGACCAATTCCGTTGATTTGTACGTTGTATTTTGCCCATTCTGTTGCCATGTTTTTGGTCAGCATTTTCAATCCGCCTTTTGCAGCAGCATAAGCTCCAACGGTATTTCGACCCAATTCGCTCATCATCGAACAAATGTTGATGATTTTCCCTTGACGTCTTTCAATCATTCCTTTGGCAACATGTTTTGAAACAATAAAAGGCGAAACCAAATCAATATCAATTACTTCTTTGAAATCGGCAACTTCCATTTCGATAAGCGGTATTCTTTTGATGATTCCGGCATTATTAATCAGGATTGCAATTGGTCCAACTTCACTTTCAATCTTCTGAATTGCGGTTATAACTTCTTTTTCATCGGTTACATTAAATTTATATCCGATTGCATTAATTCCTTCATTTTTAAGTTCAGCTACAGCATCATCAATTTTTTGTTGTGAAGAATTTCCGTTTACGATAATTGTCGCTCCGGCTTGACCTAATCCTTTTGCCATTGCCATTCCAAGTCCGTGTGTACTTCCTGTAATTAAGGCGATTTTACCTTTTATATCAAATAAGTTTGTCATAATTCTTATCTTAAATCAGTGATTTTAGCAACATCCATATCTCCATAATCTAAGTTTTCGCCAGCCATTCCCCAGATAAAAGTATAATTTGAAGTTCCAGATCCCGAGTGAATTGACCAAGGCGGAGAAATTACCGCTTGATGATTGTTCATCCAAATATGACGTGTTTCCTGAGGTTCTCCCATAAAATGACAAACAGCCTGATTTTCCGGAATATCCAAGTAGAAATATACTTCCATACGGCGATCGTGAACGTGTGCCGGCATAGTATTCCAAACACTTCCGGGTTTTAATTCCGTCATTCCCATTTGCAATTGGCAAGTTGTTACGATTCCGCCAATAATCATTTGGTTTACCGTTCTGTGATTCGCCGTTTCCATTGTTCCCAGTTGTAATTTATTGGCTTCAGCCAAACTCACTTTTTTAATTGGATGTTGTGTGTGGGCTGGAGCCGAATTTAAATAATATAAAGCAGGATTTTCAGCATCATCACTTTTGAAGATTACTTCTTTATTTCCACTTCCAATATAAAGTGCGTCTTTATGACCTAATTCATACGAAATTCCATCAACTTCAACCGAACCTTTTGCACCAACATTAATGATTCCTAATTCTCTTCTTTCAAGAAAATAAGAAGCTTTGAGCGGATCAATAGTTTCCAATTTTAAAGGCGAAACTGGAACTGCTGAACCTGCAATATAACGATCGTAATGAGAATAAGTAAGGGCGATTTCTCCCTTTTTCATTAGATTATCAATTAAAAATTCGGCTCTTAATTGTGTAGTGTCGTATTGTTTTACAGCTTGCGGACTTGAAGCATATCGTGATTCGTAGGATATTGACATTTGTTTTTTGTTTTGAGTTCAATGTGAATTTTATAACTCTATAAAAATACAAATCAATTATTTAATAAAAATACATTATTGGTATAAAAACGTCCAAAAGCTTGTGAATGAAATTGTTGTCTGTTTTACATGGATTTTGGGATGTTTCGTTTAATGTATTGAATTTTAGTGTTTTAATGATTTATTCGTTACTTTTAACTTATCAATTCAAATACCACAAAAAAATGAGAAATAGCTATTTATGGATTGTAATCATGTTTTTACTTTTCTCAAAATCCTTCGGCCAAGAGCCAATAAGTAAAGATGTGGAACAATGGAAAGAAAAACTAAAATCTATAAATAGTGAATTGGCGAATGCTTTTGTAAATAAAGACATCAATGTTGTCATGAAATATTATGATGACAAAGAGCCAACTTGCATGCCGGAATATTATACGGCGATATATACAAAAAACGGCATAAAATCCTATTATGAACAATGGTTCGAAAATGTTACGATAAATACGTATAAAAGGGATATTTATGAAGTTCAGTTAATCAAAAATTATTTAATTGAAATTGGAACTTTTACGAATAATTTTACCAGAAATGGAGGCGCTTTATTCGTTTATGAAGGAAAATATATGAATGTCTGGCGAATTGAAAAGAATCAGGATCTCAAACTTATTTCTGAAATCTGGGGCGCAAATAGTGCTGTTGATAAATCTAATTTTTCATTTTTAAAGCCACAAGCCAGTATTATGCCCAAACTTGGGGTAAATAAAGCAATATCTGATGAAGTAAATAAGCGTAATAAACGCATTGCCGAACTTGTCAAAAAAAGAGACGGCGAGAAACATGCCACAGAATTCTTTGAAAAAGATGCCATATACATGACATATGATACGCCAATGTTGGTGGGAATTGATAATATAAAACCTTATTTTCAGGAACACGAAAAGCCAAACGGTGTATCAATTGACGCTATACAAATAAGGGCAAGCACAATGATTGCGCTTGGTAAATTTGTTTTAGAATACGGTTACTATTACGTAGATGTTTCATGGGATAATAAAAAAGGAAGAGCAATTGTTACCGGAAAAAGCACCAATCTCTGGAAAAGAGATGAAAAAGGTATTTTAATGCTTTATCGCCAAATGGTCAATCACGATTAAATATTTGGGATTTATTTAAGTTTCTGAAGTTTAGTTTTCATCCTAATTTTTGTAATTTACATTCCAATCATCTGATTAAGTTGTCAGATAATTTAAAATTGTAAATAAAAAGTATGGAAGTTAAGTGTATTATTTTTGATTGTGACGGAGTTCTTGTTGATACTGAAAAGATTGGTAACGGAATTTTACTTTTGATGGGTGCCGAACATGGTTTCGAAATGAAATTGGAAGATGCGTATCGGGAGTTTAACGGACGTAATTTGAAGGAATGTTTTTTACATATTGAAAATGCAATTGGTAAAAAACTTCCGGATAATTTTGAAAGTGAATATCGTAAAAGAAGTTTCGAAGCCTTCAAAACACAGGTTAAACCAATGGAAGGCATAGTTGAATTCTTAAATAAACTTGAAATCCCATATTGTGTGGCTTCCAGCGGTCCTGTTGATAAAATCAGATTGAATCTTGAAGTTGCAGGTTTACTCGATAAATTCGAAAATAAAATCTTTAGCTCTTATCAAATTAATAGTTGGAAACCCGATCCCGGAATTTTTCTGCATGCCGCAAAAGAAATGGGTTTTGACGTTAAAGATTGCATTGTAATAGAAGACAGTAAAGCCGGAGTAATATCAGGAATAAAAGGCGGTTTTAAAGTCTATGGTTTTGCAAATGGTTATAACAATGAAGATTTAGAGAAAGAAGGTGCAATACTTTTTGATAGTTACGAAGAGTTATGGGATTTGATTTAAATTTTTGTTTCAAGTCTAAAATTTTGTTTCAGGTTTCAGGTTTCGTTACGATCGATTGAGTTGCATATTTTTTAAGTTCCGAAGGAACGAATTATATTGTAGGGATGGATTTTAATCCGTCCTACGCATCAAAATGACAAGATTGTATCTATATAAGCTTTGTCAAAGTTTTAAACTTTGACAAAGCTTGACATTGAGAAATTATCTAATTTTCTAATTGCCATATTATCTAATTTTTCTCCATTATCAAATTCCTTAATTCAAATGTAATTTGTTGCATTAAAATAAATTTTTATATATTTGAATATAGAGATTCGTTTTTTTAATGGCTTTAAGTTATCAAATTATAATTTCTAAAGCCTTAATAACCGACTTTATTTTGCCTTAAAAGCAACCTCTCCCCGGTAGTTGTTTTTAAGATTGTGGCACTCCGACACCACAAAATAACCTACACTCAGCAGCAAAATGACGAAAATTATAATTAGAATTTTAATTCTATACCTATACTTTGTACCCATAATTGGAACCGCTCAAATTAAGAAAATTGGAGTTCCTTTTATCACTAATTACAATCCGAAAACTTATAAAGCCGCTTCAGAAAATTGGGATCTTTTGCAAGATTCTAAAGGAATGATGTTTTTTGCCAATCATTTTGGAATCATGCAATTTGACGGCGTGCGATGGAATATTGTGACGCAACCCGAAAACAGAAGTATGGTTCGGTCGCTTGCCATTGATAAAAATAATCGAATGTATGTAGGTGCGCAGGGCGATTTTGGTTATGCGGTTCAGTTATCAAACGGACAATATAAATACATATCTTTAGTGAAATTAGCTTCTAATTCGGCTAAGAATTTTGGAGATGTTTTGCATACTGTTATTCGAAATAATGAAGTGATTTTTTTCTCTAATGAAGAAATGTTTATTTATAAGAATAATAAAATCAAGACAATACGCCCAAATTCAAAGTTTGATGAGTTTTTTGAAGTCAATAAAGAGATCTATGTTTCAGATGATGTAAAAGGATTATTAAAACTCAAAAATGACGGTTTGGTAGAAATTCCGAATAGCACTCAGTTTATCGGAATGAAGATTAGGAAAATTTTCGAAGTTAAAGATGGTTTGCTAATTCTGACACAGAAAAAAGGACTTTTTCTATATAAAAATAATCAGCTAAAACCATTTGTGACCGAAGCTGATGATTTGTTTAAGCAATATCAGATTTCGACCGGAATTCAACTTTCAGATGGATATTTAGGAATTGGAACGCGCCAAACCGGATTGATAGTCATTGATCGTGCGGGAAATTTAATTCAGCATATCAACAAGCAAATGGGATTGCAGAATGATTATGTAACGAATCTCAAGACAGATACAGCGGGCAATTTATGGGTGACTTTGAAAGAAGGAATTTCGATGATTCAGATTTCGTCACCATTATCACGAATATTGGATACTTCTAGTGCCGAAACCAAAATATATTGTAGTTTAATTTATCAAAACAAACTTTATATCGCTACAGACAATGGCGTTTTTTGGTTGGATTGGGAAGCTTATAAAAGTGGTAAAAATGAAAATGTACGTTTCCAGCATATTTCGGGAATGTCTGAAAATGTGTGGAATATTGGCATTTTTGGAAATTCACTTTTGGCTTTTGAAAAAAATGGAATTTTCGAAATAAAAGGAAATTCAGCGCAATTATTGGCTAAGACCGATGGAGCGTGGCAAGGCGCATTAATTCCGAATCATCCTGACTTATTGCTTGTTGGCGGTTATAATGGTTTGTATTTGCTAAAAACCATCAATAATTCGTGGGTTTATCAGCATAAAATAAAAGGTTTTGAAGAAAGCAGCAGAATTATTATAACCGAAAAAAATGGAAATATTTGGATTGCGCACGGCTATAAAGGTATCTACAAAATCAAGTTTAATGCAACATTTGATGCCGTTTCACATATCGATTTTTATAATAAGGAAGCGGGTTTTCCGTCGAGTTTGTTTTTGAATACTTTCAAAATAAACGATCAGATTTTGTTTGGAACAAGAAAAGGAGTTTACAAACAAGATTCTAATTCTAAGAAAATGATTCCTGACGCTCTTTTCAAAAAATACCTCGGATTGAAAAGCCATATTCGTTTGCTTAAAGCAGATAATCAAAATAATATCTGGTACATTTCCGGAGAGAATACTGGAAAAATGAGTCAGAAATCAGGAGGGAAGTTTGAGGTTGAAGAATTGCCTTTTAGAAAACTCAGATATTTGTATGTTCCTGGTTTCGAGAATATTCAAACAACTTCAAATGGCGATGTATTTTTTGGCACACAAGAAGGTTTGATTCATTATAATGCCATTAAAAACAAAAAGTATCAATCAAAATACAAAGCAATTATATCTGAGGTTAAATGTATTTTTCCTAAAGATAGTTTGTTGTTTTCGAGTAGATACGATGTGCTTCCAACCAATACGGAATCGGCAAACGAGAAGCTTTCTCCGGTTTTATCATATTCGAATAATGCGCTGCACTTTTCGTTTGCGTCACTTTGTTATGATGAAGCAGATGCTACACAATACGAATATTGGCTGGAAGGCTTTGAGCCAAAATGGTCGGATTGGAGCCTTCAAACGGAAAAAGAATACACGAATTTGTCTGAGAACGAATATGTTTTTCACGTAAGGGCAAAAAATATTTATGATGTTGTAAGCGAAGAAGCTGTCTTTAGATTTGAGATTTCGCCGCCTTGGTATCGCACAAGTTGGGCTTATATTTTGTATTTAATCCTTTTTGGAGTTTTGATTTATGCGATTATCAAGTATCAAAAAAATCTTGCCGAACGTGAACGTGAACAATTAATCCTGAATCAGGAAAAGGAATTGTTGCGAAATCGTGCTGAATTAAACGAGCAAAAATTGGCATTAGAACAAGAGAATATGACGATTATGAGAGAAAATCTCGAAACGACAATCAATCTTAAAAATGCAAAAGTTGCTTCGAGTACGGTGAATCTTATTCATTTGAATGAAATTTTGCTTTCGATAAAAGAACTCATCGGTCAAATTGATAAGAAGAATGATCCAAATGTAAATTTCAGTTTACTGACTAAAATCAACCGAATAATTGATCACGAATTAAAAGGAGATCAGCATTGGAACGAGTTTGAGGAGATTTTTAATCAGCTTCATGATAATTTCATGCAACGTTTAAAGACGAGTTTTCCGGAACTGACGCCACGAGATATGAGATTGTGTGCTTATTTGCGAATGAATTTCAATACTAAAGAAATTGCTCCGCTTTTGGGAATTTCTGTTAGAGGCGTTGAAGATACCAGATATCGTATTCGTAAGAAACTGCAGCTTTCATCTGAGGCAAATATCACGGAATTTATTTTGAATTTTTGATTTTTGTTTCATGTAGATTTTTTTTTCTCATGCTTTACTTCGTTTAGTTTGTCATTTCGACGAACGAGAAATCCTCGCAAGTAGCTCCGCAATCATGATCGTCAATCTTTGTAGAGTTTCTTGCGAGGATTTCTCGTTCGTCGAAATGACAAAAATGCGTAAAGCAAAGAGCCTTCGGCTCGATTTATATTGTAGGGATGGATTTTAATCCGTCCTTCGTAATCGTTTTATCTAACGTTTCAACGGATTAAAATCCGTTGCTACAAAATGGATCGTTCCTCTGGAACTTTTGGAAAGAGCCTTCGGCTCGATTTATATTGTAGGGACGGATTTTAATCCGTCCTACGCAATCATGATCGTCAATCTTTGTAGAGCTACTTGCGAGGATTTCTCGTTCCTTGAAATGACAAGATTGTGGTTATGATTGTCAAAAATTAATTGTTCAATTATAAAAAAAAAATCACCTCAATCTGCCTAAATCTTTTTAAAATCTGCGTGAAACAAAAATTTGAATCTACAAAAATATAACAAAATTCATGCTTTTTATTATTAAGTAAAATCTGAAGTGATTTTACGGGTTTTGCGGGCTATTTATTACATTTTTTTATAAACACCGTAGTCAAACCGTATCCCAAAATTGACCTTTTAGGTGGTTTATTTGTTAATATTGTCATCTTATTAATACAATAATGACTATTTCTTTGCGAGATATAGGATTTGTTGGGTTAATGGAACTTTACTAACAAAAAACTAAAAAAATGAAACAAAATGACCCTTTTTTCGGCCGACCACCGAAAAGCAATTACTATTTTTTAAAGAGGTGTTTTATAATGACACTTATTATGTTGTCTCCTTTTCTAAAACTTCAGGCCCAATGCAACACTTTAATTTGGTCTGATGAATTTAATGGCACAACTGTAGATGCAACAAAATGGCAAAGCATTACAGGAAACGGTTGTCCTTCTCTTTGTGGCTTCGGAAACGGCGAAGCACAGCGTTATGATCCTAATCAGGCAACAATTGTCAAGGAAGGAACGGATAGTTATTTGAATATTCAGGCTAAATACGAACCAAATGCAGCATTTCCGGCGCAACCGTATTCTTCGGCAAAATTAACTACTGAAGGAAAATATTCGATTAAGTACGGAAGAATCGAAGCTCGTATGAAATTGTCTAACGGAATGGGCGCTTGGCCTGCATTCTGGATGTTACCGGCAGGAACGTCAAATTGGCCTTTTACAGGTGAAATTGATATCATGGAAGCCAAACACAGAAATCCAAAATCCATTGATGGAACGATTCATTATGATGGCGGCGGTTATCATTTTACAGGAAGAAGTTACAATTCTCCAACTGATTTGTCTACAGAATTTCACGTTTATGCTGTGGAATGGGGACCAAATATCATAAAATGGTTTATTGATGGAAATTTATTTCACACTGCGACACCAAATACGACTGTAAATGGCGGATGGCCTTTTAACGATCAACAGTTTTATATTATTTTAAATCTGGCTGTTGGTAGCGCAGGAACGCCTTATACAAGTGTAAATGGCGCTGGTGTTGAACCAATTCCAGCTGATTTTCCGGCAAAACTGCAAGTAGATTATGTTCGCGTTTATAGCGGAAGTTTTACTTATGGAGTTTTGGGCGATGCAAAAGTATATAACAATGAAACGGGTAAAACCTATTCTATAAATACCATTGCTGGTGCAACTTACAACTGGACAGTTCCTGCGGGAGCAACGATTACCTCAGGACAAGGTACAAATGCGATTACTGTAAACTGGGGAACATCTGGGGGAGATGTTTCGGTAGCGACTACAGTTTCGGGATGTGCTGCAAATACTTATAAACTGGCTGTAACTACAGAAGTTCCTTTGCCGGTAGAAAGAATTTACGAAGATTTTCAAACGAATCGAAATATAGTTTACGGACTTAAAACTGGAGTTTTGACAGAAGCTGTTGCAAATCCGTCGGCTACGGGAATCAATACTTCGGCTTCGGTGGGGAAATATGTTCGTAATGCTTCTGAATTATATGATGTTCTGAATATCAAAAATGTAGTCATCAGTAATGCTAATGATTATGTTTATGGAAGAAAGAAAATCTCTTTTGATATTTATACTTCTGCGCCTGTTGGAACCAAAATTTCGATGCAATTAGAAAATAGTCTGGTTACGACGGCGACAAATTTTCCGTCAGGAAGACATAGCGGTTACAAAGCGACGACAACGGTTCAGAACAAATGGGAAACGATTGAATTTGAATTCGAAAAAGTAATCGATCCAAATACAAGCGCATTGACAATCAATAATGTGGTTTTTCTTTTTGAATCTAATTCGAATTCCGGAGCGACTTATTATTTTGATAATCTGCTGACAAAAGCTGCACCTGAAAAACCTATTATTGCGACAGATGTTTTACAAAACTACGACGGAATCAATAAAATTATCAAAGGAACTACAACCGGAACTTATTCTGTGGTTGCAAATCCTGGAACTAATTCGGTTAATAATTCTGCAAATGTGGCTAAGTATGTTCGTAATGTAACGGAACAATATGATGTGCTTTTCTTTAATACACAAAGTACGATTGAAGATGCCGGTTTATTGAAAAATCAGACGAATAAAATCATGATTGATGTTTATACTTCAGCGCCAATTGGTACGGTTGTAAGTCTGAATTTAGAAAACAGTGCAACATCACTTCCGGCAAATTATCCAACAGGAAGAAACAGTAATTATGTAGCAATCACAACGAAGCAAAATCAATGGGAAACGCTGACTTTCTACTACAATTCAAGTCCTGATGCGGGAACTTCAAATCTTGCGGTAAACCAAATGGTGATTTTGGCGAATTCAGGTTCTTATACAAACGACACGTATTATTTTGATAATATCAGAATTGGTTCTACTAAATTGCCGGATACTTATACGCCGGGAGTTGTGTACGAAGATTATCAAACGGTACATAATATTACTTTCAGAGACGCGATTGGAACTTATACGCCAAACACGGCAAATCCTAATGCAAGCGGAATCAATACGTCTACAAACGTTGGAAAATATGTTAGAAAATCGACTGAATTGTATGATAATTTTTCATTCAATACGACTTTAAACAATATTGGAGAATTCAAATCAGGCACTAAAAAGTTTGCAATGGATGTTTATACTTCGGCTCCGGTTGGATCTATAATTTCCTGGCAGGCAGAAAGTAGCGCTTCGATTCCGTCAAATTATCCAACGGGAAGGCACAGTATTTATCAGGCAGTTGTCAAACAAACGAATACTTGGCATACGCTGGTATTTACATACGCAAGTTCTCCGGATGCTTCGACTTTAGACAGCGAAGTAAATCGTTTTGTATTCTTGTTAGAACCGGGAACTAGCTCAGGAAACACGTATTATTTTGATAATATCAGAGCTGTAAATTTAGTTGGTACAGAAAATCCTCCGGCAACTTTGCCAGCTCCTTGGGTAAGTACAGATTTAGGTGCTGTTACTCCGGCAGGAGAAGCAACTCACGCTAGCGGAACTTTCACTATAAAAGGATCAGGAAATGATATTTGGGATACAGGCGATCAATTTCAGTTTGTGAACCAACCAATTACTGGTGATGCCGAAATTATTGCTAAAGTAAATTCACTTACAAATACCAATACTTACGCGAAAGCGGGCGTTATGTTCCGAGAAACTTTGACTGCGACTTCTAAACATGCGATGACAGATGTAAGCGCTGCAGCAGGTTTAGAATTTCTAACAAGAGATGCTGTTTCGGGAATTACAACTGCTACAGTAGCGGCAGGAACGGCTCCAAAATGGATTCGTGTTACAAGAGCAGGAAACGTGTTTACATCTTATACATCTGATAATGGAACTACGTGGACGCAACTTGGAGCGCCAAAAACAATTGCTATGGCAAATACCATTTATGCGGGAATGGCGGTAACTTCTCATGCAAACGGAACTTTGACAACGGGAGTTTTCAGCGATGTTATTGTTCGAAATATTACACCTCCAACTAACAATGTCAATTTAGCTTTAGCCAAAACTGCTACGGCTTCTACAGAAGAGAATGCGACTTTTTCTTCGGCGAAAGCCACAGATGGAGATGCAGGAACAAGATGGGCGAGTAGTTTTGCAAATGCAAGCGAATGGATTTATGTTGATTTAGGAAGCAATTACAACATTAATCGTGTGGTTTTGAAATGGGAAGCAGCTTTTGCAACTCAATATAAAGTGCAGATTTCTACTGATAATGTTTTCACCGAAAATGAAACTGTAAATACTCAAACGGCAAGTGACGGAGGAACAGATGATTTAACAGTAAGCGGAACTGGAAGATACATTAGAGTTTTATGTACCACAAAAGCTTTGGCTCCATACGGATATTCTTTATTCGAAATTGAAGCTTACGGATCTGCTTCTACAGCGAGAAAAGCTTCGGTTATTACTGAAGAAACTGCCGTAGAAAATACAACTTTTGCGATATATCCAAATCCGGCAAGTAGTTATGTTCAACTTTTATTACCTGAAAAATTAGACAATAAAGTCGTAACGATTTATGACGATGCAGGAACATTGGTATCTCAGAATAAATTTGATGCAAATACTACTGAAGGTGTAATTGATATTAGCAGACTTAGAAGAGGAATTTATATTCTGAACTTTAAATCTGACCAGAAAAGCTGGACTAAAAAACTGATTAAGCAATAACCAAAATACAGTTGGGTGTAATGATCCTTAATAGTTACACCCAATTTTTTATAGATTTTATTTTCTCATTCTTACTAATTAATTAAAAACGAGTTTATTAACCAAAACAATTAAACAATGAGAAATTTTAAATTACAAAAAAACATTTTTGCGGCATTGCTGTTGGCATTGCTATTTAATTTTAGTTATGCCCAAGGGCCAATACCGTTTACGATTAGCAATACTTCAACATTTAGCGACAGCGAATTGTATGTTGCCATCGTTGGTATTGATTATAATACAGGAAATCACGTTTGGGTCAATGCCAAAACAAGTCAGGTTTTGCCAATGAGTTCGTCTTATAATACGGTTACAGGACCAACGATTGGTGGAAATACCGGACCTGGACAAAACTCAAAATATGCCAATTGTTTTACCAAATTAAGCGAAATTCCCAATAAGACTTTTACGTTGCCACAAATTGCAGGTTGTAGAGTTTTTATTGCGAAAGGACAACAGTTGTATTTCTACTTTTTTGGTGCAAGCGGCGCTCCGTCAGGATATACGTCACCAAATCCGTTGAATGCTACAGATCCAAATCAGGGAATTTTGTATGAAATCATCGAATTGACGAATAATCAATACGGTTTCTTCGGAAATCCATCGAGAGTTGATTCGTATAAATATCCAATGGGATTAGAGTTATTTGGTGCCAATGGATATCAAAAACGTGTTGGTGAATTGAAGAAACACGCAGATATTGTTGCGGCTTTTAAAGCCAATGTTCCAGCTGAATTTCAAGGTTGTGTTAATGACGCAACGGGAGAAATTACGGCGCCTTCTAAAACGCCAGCTTTCGCCGATGGAACTGGAGGAACAAGCGTTGGACCACAAGCTAATTATTTGAAGTCTTATATTGATGCCATTTGGAATAAATACAAAAATGAAGATTTAATATTTTATGCCGGAGATGCCGGAGTTTTCAAAGGCCGAGTTAATGGTGAACAATTAGAAATGGTTGGGCAATCAGGAGGTTTTGTTGGTCGTACAGGACGTGTTCAAAACAGACCATCGACTCAGGAAGCACTGGAAGGAAAAGGAGTTTTGGACAGAAGATTGGTCGACGGAGATCTTGATCTTGTGATTCAGGCGCAATTAACCGCTGCCATAAACAGACATGTTGTAAATACGACAACGCCAAATCCGGGTCAGCAAAATTGGTACGATGCATCGAAATTTTATCAGGTGAATCCAACGAATCATTATTCTAAATTTTGGCATTTACCGGGAATAAGTGTTGACAATCTGGCTTATGGATTTGCTTATGATGATGTGGCTGATCAATCGCCATCGCTTCATTCGCCACAGCCAACTAAAGTTATTGCCAGTTTTGGAGGATATGCGGGAACGGTGCCTTCTGTGCCGGCTACAACTGATGTAATTACGGTTTATAAAGATTGTAATTATACAGGATTCTCAGGCGGATTAACAATTGGAGATTATAACTTGGCTCGTTTGAATACTTTAGGAGTTTTAAACGATGATATTTCGTCTCTAAAAATTACACAGGGATTTCAGGCGATTTTGTATCAGGATGATAATTTTACCGGAGCTTCAACTGTAATTAATTCTGATAATGCTTGTTTGAATACAACTTGGAATGATAAAGTAACTTCGATCAGAATTTTGGCAAACGGAACAACTACGCTAGGAAATCAAACTTTCTTTTTGCAAAACAGAAACAGTAATTTATACATGGATGTTTGGGGCGCGAGTTTGACTAATGGCGCTGCCATTAATCAAGGTGCTTTAAACTCAGGAAACAATCAAAAATTTACATTAACACATTTAGGCGATGGTTTGTATAAAATTATTGCAAATCACAGCGGACAATCTCTTGATGTAAACAATTTCAATAAAGCAAATGGAGCACATGTAGAGCAATATCCATACAATGCAACAACGAATCAGCAATTTGTATTGGTTTCTACAGGAGATGGATTTTATAAAATTGTAGCCAGACATAGTGGTAGAATTGTTGAAGTTGCAGGAGCAAGTACGGCTTCGGGCGCAGTTGTTCAGCAATGGGATAATAACAATCAAACTTGCGGACAATGGAAATTGGTTCCGGCAACAAGTTCTCAAACATCAGTTTTAATTCAAGCCGAAGATTACTCAGCAATGAGCGGAATTCAGGTTGAAGCAACAACAGATACAGGCGGAGGTTCAAATGTTGGTTATACCGAAACTGGAGATTGGTTGGCTTACAATAGTATTAATTTCCCAACGACAGGATCTTATTTAATCGAATATCGTGTTGCAAGTGCTGTAGCGGGAGGTAGATTATCATCGGATTTAAACGGAGGAACAATTGTATTAGGCAGTGTTGATATTCCGAATACTGGAGGATGGCAAAACTGGCAAACGGTTTCGCAAACTGTAAATGTGAATGCAGGAACATACAATTTTGGAATCTACATTCAAAATACGGGAATGAATATCAACTGGATTAAAATTACAAAAACAGGTTCAAGTGCAAAAGTGGCTTCGGCTGCAATTGAAGAAGAAACAGTTGAAACGGATTTAAATGTATATCCAAGTCCGGTAGAAAATACACTTTTTGTATCCACAAATGTTATTGGAGGAAACTTCAGTATTGTAGATTCTCAAACTGGAAATATTGTTTCAAAACAGAAATTATCAAATAATAGTATAGATGTTTCACATTTAAGAAGAGGCGTTTATCTGGTAGTTTTTGAAAAAGACGGTACAAAAACGATTAAGCGTTTTATTAAAAAATAGTTTTAAAGCAAATTTTAGATTTAAGACTTTAGATTTCAGATTTGTTGTTCGAATCAAAAAATCTAAAGTCTAAAATCTACAATTTCAAAACCCCATTATTTACAAATTTTTATTAATCTATTAAACAATTACCATGAAAAACAATTACAAAAAAATGCCACTAAAATGGATGATCATTTTAGTTTTGGGAGTTTTCAATTTGTCAATGGCCCAGAAGAAAGTAATAGCTTATATCCCAAATTGGGTTGACTTGAATGCGTTTTCGAGCAGCGTTCAGTATAGTAAATTAACGCATATCAATATTGCTTTTGAAAATCCGGATGCAAACGGATATCTTTCCTGGAATTCAGGAAGTACTACCATTATTAACGCGGCGCACGCACAAAACGTAAAAGTATTTGTTTCACTTGGCGGAGGTGCAGTATCTGAAGGAGGACCTATTCGCGATAATTATTTTAATCTTATTACGAGTGGTAACAGAACGGCTTTTATCCAAAAAATATACGATTATGTTGTTGCGCATAATTTTGATGGTGTCGACGTAGATCTTGAAGGTCCGGCGATTAACGGTGATTATGGCGGATTTGTAATTGCGCTTGCAGCGAAATTACATTCGGGAGGCAAATTGATTTCAGCAGCACTTTCAGAAGGATATGGAGGAGCAAATGTGCCAGCGTCTACTTTTGCAGCTTACGACTGGATTAATATCATGGCTTATGATGCAACAGGACCTTGGGCTCCGGGAAGTCCAGGACAACATTCTCCGTATAGTATTGCTGTAAATCAGTTTAATTACTGGACAGGAAGAGGATTACCGGCAAGTAAAGCCATTATTGGTCTTCCGTTTTACGGATATGGATTTGGAGCTTCGGCAAATCAGGGAATTTCTTATGCTAATATCGTAGCACAATATCCTGGAGCCGAAAATTTAGACCAAGTTGGAAATACAATTTATTATAATGGAATTCCAACGATTAAAGCCAAAACAACTTTTGCAGTTCAGAATGCGGGAGGAGTTATGATTTGGGAATTATCGCAAGATGCTACAGGTGCAAAATCATTATTGACAGCCGTAAATCAGGTTATTACAGGAAGTAATCCTCCAGGAACAGGAACTTTGATTCAGGCAGAAAACTACTCAACAATGAGTGGCGTGCAAACCGAAGCTACAACAGATACCGGCGGAGGATTGAATGTAGGTTACGCAGATGCAAACGATTGGATGGCGTATTACAACATCAATTTCCCAACTTCAGGTTCTTATGTAATTGAATACAGAGTTGCAAGTGCAGTAAACGGTGCAAGAATATCATCTGATTTAAATGCAGGAACAATTCAGTTAGGCGCAGTTAATATTCCAAATACTGGAGGATGGCAAAATTGGCAAACGGTATCTCAAACCGTAAACGTGAATGCCGGAACATACAATTTCGGAATCTTTATACAAGCTTCGGGTGTGAATTTAAACTGGTTCAGAATCACAAAATCTGGATCAGCATTAGCAGCAAAAACAGCTTCTCCGGCAATAACTGCAGAGGAAGGAATCGCAAGTTTGAGTGTTTTTCCAAATCCTACACAAGATTCACTGACTTTTTCAACAGAAGTTTCAGGAGCAAATGTGAGCATTATAGATTCTCAGAGAGGAAATACTGTTTCGGTTCAAAAAGTAAACAATAATAGTGTTGATGTCTCAGGTTTAAAATCTGGAATCTACTTGGTTTTAGTAGAGAAAGACGGAATCAAAACGGTGAGACGTTTTATTAAAAAATAATAAATTTTAGAGTTTAACCTTTGTCAAAGTTTAAAACTTTGACAAAGGTTGTATAGGTATTCAAACCCGACAGGTTTTTAAAACCTGTCGGGTTTACAAACGCAAAGCAAATTTTTAATCTTTGTCGAGCTTCTCGCGAAGATTTCTCCTCCGTCGAAATGACAAAAATGTGGATAAAAATCTGCGTGAAAGAAAAACACCATTAAAACACTATTACAAAATATACATTGCGGATGGACGGGTTGAAACCCATCCCTACAATATAAATCGAGCCGAAGACTCTTTACAAAAGTTCTGGAGGAACGATCCATTTTGTAGCAACGGATTTTAATCCGTTGATTTTGATCGCACGAAATAGCTTTTGCATTAAAAATAATAACACATAGCAATAAAATCATAATCCCAAATAAAGTATGAAAAATATCTACAAATTGCGGTTAAGCCTATTTATGTTTTTAGCCTTTAGCAGTTTTGCTATTGCGCAGACTTCTTTAGGTTCGAGTAAAGTATTTATGAATCATCTAAAGAAAGAATTAGTTGCTTCAACATCAAAAAATGCAGAAAAAACAGTTTTACTTCAGGTTGAAAATTCGAAAAACTTTAACGGAAAAATAAATTATAAAGAATCAAATACGTCAAGCGAATTTCTGATTGGAGAAATCAAAAATGTACCCGAATCTTCTTTTTACATAAAAGTAAAAGATCAATCGCTTGAAGGTCATATTATTTTGAAGAAAACAAAAGAAGCCTATAAATACTATTCAGATTCGAAAGGAAACGCTTTTGTTTCTAAAGTAGATATCAATACTTTGGTTTGTATTGATTACAGAAATGTTCCTTCAAATACTAAAACTACGAGCAAAGCAGCTGCGGCTCAAATTGCTCCGGCTTTATTGAATTTGCAAAGTTTACCGGGCGCAGCAGGTTGTGTTTTATTAGATTTTGACGGGTATAATATGCCGGCAGGAAATCTTTGGAACAACGGAAACGCCATTAATGCTGCACCATCCGGAATGAGCGATGCCGATGTACAGCAACATTGGGAAGTAGTATCTGAAGATTACAGACCTTTTAACTTAAATGTTACGACGAACGAAGCCGTTTTTAATTCGTATCCAAGAAACAGAAGAATGCGTGTGGTGGTAACTCCAACCAATACAGCGGCTCCGGGAGCAGGAGGTGTAGCTTATATTGGTTCCTTCAACTGGGACAATGATGTACCTTGCTGGGTATTTATTACTTCGGGTAAATCAGGTGGAGATGCCTCTGCGCATGAGGTAGGACACACATTTGATCTTGGTCACGATGGGCGTACAAATCCTGTAGAAGGTTATTTTCTGGGAATTGACGGAACTTCTTGGGCTCCAATTATGGGTGCGGGTTATTACAGACCTGTAGTTCAATGGAGTAAAGGCGAATATAATTATGCTGATAACCAACAAGACGATGTAGCTTCTATTGCAGGTGCAAAATTTGGCGTCGGATATCGTAGTGATGATTACGGAAATACGACCGCTTCGGCAGCCAATTTAGATTATAATGCCAGCGGAACTATCAATCAAAAAAATGGTATCATTTCAAGTGAAGCAGATTATGATTTCTTTACGTTTACAACTGGAGGAGGAAATGTTTCGATCAATGCCAATACTGTTGGAAGAGATGGAAACCTTCACCTTTTAATCCGTTTGTATAATTCGGCTGGAGCCGAAATGGGAACGTATTGGAATTCAGATCCTTTTGCATTAAATGCTTCTATGAATGTAAATTTGCCAGCCGGTAAATATTTTATAGGCGTTGATGGAAACGGAGCCGGAAATGTTGGCTATGGCGGATATTCGGCTTATGGATCTATAGGAAGTTATTCGGTTACAGGAACAATTCCGCCAGGAGGAAATATTAATCCGTCAACAGATGTTATTACGGTTTACAAAGATTGTAATTATACCGGATTTTCAGGAGGTTTAACAATTGGTGATTATAATATGGCGCGTTTGAATTCTTTAGGAGTTTTAAATGATGATATTTCTTCGCTTAGAATTACTCAGGGTTTTCAGGCGATTTTGTACCAAGATGATAATTTTACAGGAGCTTCAACTGTAATTAATTCTGATAATTCTTGTTTGAATACAACTTGGAATGATAAAGTAACTTCTATTAGAATTTTGGCAAACGGAGTTACAACTTTAGGAAATCAGACTTTCTTTTTGCAAAACAGAAACAGCGGATTAAATATGGATGTTTGGAGTGCCAGTTTATCAAATGGTGCCAATGTAGCGCAGGGAACTCCAAATTCAGGAAACAATCAGAAGTATACATTCACACATTTGGGCGATGGTTTGTATAAAATTATTGTCAATCATAGCGGACAATCATTGGATGTAAATGGTTTTAATACCGCAAATGGCGCCAATGTTGAGCAATATCCGTATAACGGAACAACAAATCAGCAGTTTGTTTTAGTTTCTACAGGCGACGGATTTTATAAAATAGTTGCCAGACATAGTGGTAGAATTGTTGAGGTTGCCGGAGCAAGTACTGCAAATGGTGCCAATGTGCAGCAATGGGATAACAACAATCAGACTTGCGGACAATGGAAATTAATCGCAACTACTACAGCGCAAACTTCAACATTAATTCAAGCCGAAGATTATTCTGCAATGAGCGGAATTCAGGTTGAAGCAACGACAGATGCTGGTGGCGGTTCAAATGTTGGTTATACAGAAACTGGAGATTGGTTAGCTTATAATAATATTAATTTTCCAACAACAGGTTCTTATTTAATCGAATATCGTGTGGCAAGTGCTGTTGCGGGAGGAAGATTATCATCTGATTTAAATGGAGGAACAATTCTTTTAGGAAATGTTGATATACCAAATACCGGAGGATGGCAAAACTGGCAAACCGTTACGCAAACTGTAAACGTAAATGCTGGAACTTATAACTTTGGAATCTACATTCAAAACACTGGAATGAACATCAACTGGATTAGAATTACACGAATTGGAGCCGCATCTACAGCTTCACCAATTACTCCCGAAAGAGCAGATTCAGTTGCTTTGAATATTTATCCAAATCCTGTTGCAAATACACTTTTTATAACCACAGATTTGACTGGAGGAAATATAAGTATTGTAGATTCTCAAACCGGAACTGTAGTTTCTGGACAGAAAGTCTATAATAATAGTATCGATGTTTCTGGTTTGAATAGAGGCGTTTATTTTATTGTTTTAGAGAAAGACGGAATCAAAACAATAAAACGTTTTATAAAGAAATAAATAGTTAGTTATATTTATTCTAACCTTTGTCAAAGTTTTAAACCTTGACAAAGGTTTTTACCGAATCAAAAGCTGTCAGAAATGGCAGCTTTTTTATTTAAGGGATAATTTTTTCCTGACGTAATTGATCGAATAATTTAAAGAACATTTCTTCGGTATCTATAAATTCATGGAAACCAAAACGTCTGGCTTTGGTTCCGTCTGCGAAAAAATCATAATCCCATGAAAAAACAAAATCGCCAAATCCCCAGCTCGATAATTTTTCATAACTATGTTTTTCTAAATTGTATTTCTCCTGAATATTTTTCCATAAAACTTCTTTGTCAGCCATAACTGTTTGCAATTGCATTTGAAGAGGCGGCGCAACAGGAATATTAAAATAAGCGGCAATTTTTGGCCATAATTCCGTCCATCTAAATAAATCTCCGTTTGTAATATTAAAAGCCTGATTGGCACATTGCAAATTTGTAGCAGCCCAAACTGTAGCTTTTGCTAATAATCCTGCATCTGTCATTTCCATCAGTTTATCGTATGCTCCGGGCTTTCCGGGAAAACGAAGCGGAAGATTTAATTCTTTTGAAATTGAAGCATAAACCGCAATAACAAGTGCCAGATTCATTGGGTTTCCTAATGCTGTACCACCAACAACGGAAGGACGAATAGCGGTCCAATTCCAGTTTTTTCCTTGTTGTTTTTTCTCTAAGAATTCCTGTTGATCTATATTAAATTCCGGTGGCATATGTCCGGCATCACTTTCTTTTGCAGGAGTTTTAAAAGGTCCAAGATGCGCGCCATAAACTTTATAACCCTGCATTAAACTTATGTGCTGCAAATTCTTAGACAAAGGCTCAATTGTATTAACGACATTTTGAAGCATACTCAGATTAGGTTCAACAAGTTCTGCCCACGAAGGACGATCCTGATAAGCCGCATAGAAGATATGAGTAATATTGTTCAGATGAGATAATTGCTTTTTAGAATCTTCAATATCTAGTAAATCGACGGAAATATATTCAAGATTTGGAACATTTTCACCACCTTTTCGGGATAAACCAATAACATTCCAATTTCCTAAAGACAAAAGATGATTGATAAGATTTGTTCCAATCACGCCATTTGCTCCAACTACAAGCGCAGTATTTTTATTCGTTGTCATTTTCTTTGTATTTAAAATTACATTACAAAGTTGTGACTGTTTTAACCGAATAAAAATGAAGTAGATCACGAAAAAAGGTTGAAGTAGTTCAACTTTTCTTTTTTAATTTTTTGTTCCTTATTTTCGAAAGAAATTCTGTAGACATGCCTAAATACGAAGCCAGCGTATATTGAGGCACACGTTTTACGATTAAAGGGAAATTTTCTATAAAAGTTTCGTAGCGTTCTTCTGCTGTAGAAGTAAGATTCATGATAATTCTACGCTGAAAAAATGCTGCAGTTCGCTCAGCTGTAATACGAAAGAAAGTTTCAAATTTTGGATTAGCATTTTTTAGTTTTGTTTCCGTTTCGAAATCAATCTGCAAGAGAACAGCATCTTCTAATGCCACAACAAACATAGTTGCCGGTTGCTGATAAATATAACTGTTGTAATCCGAAATCCACCAGTCTTCGATTGCAAACGAAATCGTATGTTCTTGTCCCTGATCACTTACAACATAAGCTCTTAAAGCACCTTCTACAACATAACTTCTATATTTAGCAACAAAATTAGGCTGAATAATAAATTGTCTTTTTTTGATTTTTGTAATTTTAAACTCAGAGACAAACTGATGAATTTCTTCTTCAGAAAGTGATATTCGTTTTTGTATGTGGTTTATTAAAGACTGATATTCTTCCATTTGGGTTATGTGTGATTTTTAAATTCTGGGCTGATGATGATCTTTGTCAAAGTTTTGAACTTTGACAAAGATTTAGGACATTTTATACAGATTCCCATTTTCCGTTTTGCTTTGCGATATCAATCAAAAGCTGACCATGTTCGGTCATTAAGCCTTGTTCAATCATTCTTTCTGCGCGATCGCGGTTGGGTTGACTCCATTTGCTTTTTTTAGGATTTCGAGGCGTAAAAGTCAGATAATAACTTTCGCCATCGCGTTTTTTGCACAAACTATCAATCCATCCAAAACATAGTGCTTCTTCGGTGGCATCGATGAGGTTAATACTTTCGACTTTACTTTTTTTATGGTATAAAATTAACCAAACCGATTTCTCAATTTGACTGTTTTCCTGAAGCCAATTGCGCCAATCTTTTCTGGTTTGGGCATAAATGGCAAGTTTTCCATCTTTTGTTTCCATAAGTTTAGAATTGAAAATGATTATAAATTTAAGGATTTTTTTTACCGTAATGTTGATTTAACCGCAAAGCACGCAAAGTTTTTTTCCTATGCGTGGTTTTATAAAAACACAAAGTTCGCAAAGCTGTTTTTGTTTAGATTGCGTTTAAAAAGACTTGACATCAATTAATTTATACATTGCCAACGGTTTCAATCGTTGGAGCGCAATATAATCACAATCTGTACCCAAGGTTGAAACCTTGGGCTATGTTTAGAATAATTCGCAAAGCTGATTATTGACAAAGCTTTGCGAACTTTGTGTTTTTATAAAACCACGCATAGGAAAAAAATCTTTGCGTGCTTTGCGGTAAAATCACACAAGCCTTAAAAAGTTTTGCGATAAAATCACGACCTACAATAAACATTATCATTAGGTAACAATACGATAAAGGTATTTCGGGTTTTAATCCATAAAATTGCAAATTCTCATTTATGATTGCGCCCACTTCATAAATCCTTTTAAAATTTTAACCTAATGAATTTAAAAATTATATCTATCCATAAAACCTATTTTATATTTCTATTCTTTCTTTTTTTTAATTCTAATATTTCGGCACAAAAGCAAACCAAACTTGATGGTATTCAGATTGCTTTTTTATCAGATGTGCATTTGCAGGATTTATTCGGAACATTTTCTGATAATGATTATAAAGGTGTTTTGAATACGAAAACCGGGAAATATACGTTAATGAGAACAATGGCGTCGCAGTTACATTCGACCCGAATCTTCAATGAAAACTATTTTGCTTTTATTGCTGCTTTGGAAGATATTGCCAAGCGAAAAATAAAATACGTAGCACTTCCGGGCGATTATACAGATGACGGTCAGCCGATTCATGTAAAAGGTCTGGAAAAAATATTAGAACAATATAAAAAGAAATACAATATAGAATTTTTTATCACAACAGGAAATCACGATCCAGTTGGGCCTTTTGCACAAGAATCAGGCAAGGAAGATTTTCTTGGTGCGGAAGGAAAAAGTCAACCCATTTATAGCAAAGAAGGCCTTTATAAGCCAAATTTAACCATCGAACAGCCTGTAGTTGTAACCGCCGATATTGCTAAAATGGGTTATTTTGGAATTACTGATAATCTGAAAGATTTTGGTTTTTATCCTAATAAAAAATACAAATTCTGGGCAACTCCATTTTCGACTTATACTTCTCAAAATTATAGTTTCGAAAAAGCTTCGCAAGCCGCTCAATTATCAAACCGAGTTTATAATGTTACGCCGGGTTATGAAGTTCCGGATGTGAGTTATGTCGTTGAACCTATCGACGGACTTTGGTTGATGGCAATCGATGGTAATGTTTATATTCCGAAGAAAAATGATGGAGATCCAAAAGATCCTAAAAATTATTCAGAAGCAAGTACAGGTTATAATAACGTGCTTTCGAATAAAAAACATCTTATAAAATGGGTCGAAGAAATTTCGGCGCAAGCCAAACTACACGGCAAAACTTTGATCGCTTTTAGTCATTTTCCGATGATTGATTTTAATGATGACGCTTCCGCGGAAATAAAAGAATTATTGGGTCCAAATAAATGGCAGTTAAACCGAGTTCCGGTTGAGGAAGTAGCGCAGGTTTTTGCGGATGCAGGTTTGAAGATTCATTTTGGCGGACATATGCACATCAATGATACGGGAATGCGCACGACGCAAAAGGGCAATACTTTGGTCAATATTCAAACGCCTTCATTGGCGGCTTATATTCCTGCGTATAAACTATTGACTATAAAAAAAGACAATCTTGTAGACATTCAAACGATAACAATTGATGAGGTTCCGAGATATAATGAGCTTTTTGATTTGTATAAAATGGAATATAAATTCTTAGAAAGTCAACAAACAAAAGACATTTGGAATATTGATATTTTGAAAACCAAAAATTATCATGATTTCACCGATTTTCATTTGAAAGAATTAGTTCGTTTAAGATTTCTAAAAGATGATTGGCCAGAAGGATTTAAGAATTTTATTTTGAATGTTTCCGCAAAAGATTTATTCATTTTAGCGAATATTCAATCGATTAAAGATTTTGATTATAATCTTGAACATAAAGATGATTTTCAAAAACAATGGATTGAAGCCGAAGGAAAAACTGATTTAATTTTATCGGATAAGAAAATAAAACGGGAGGATTTAAACTGGACTGGTTATGATTTGTTGGTAGATTTTTACCGTTTTAGAAGCGCTGATGAATTGGCTTTAACCGATGTTGGAATCGCCAGAGCAAAACAATATAAAGTCTTATCTCAATTGTTTTTTGAAAATCATAAAGACGATGCTTCAAAAGATAAACCGTTGCAAAACCAAATGCGATTGTTCCTGATAATTTTCAATAAATTCATGCACGAAGTTCCTGCAGATCATTTTAGTGTCGATTTGAAGAGCGGCGAAGTTAAAAGCGAAAAATAGTTTCAAGTTTATTTTGTTTCAGGTTTCAGGTTTTATTGTGTGTGAAAATTGGAATGAATTTAACCGCAAAGCGCGCAAAGGTTTTACGCAAAGTTCGCTAAGTTTTTATTTATGCTTGCTTTGCTTGTCTAAGATCGCAAAGCTTTGTGGGAAATGGCACGCGGATGATACGGATTCGCTAAAGCGAAAACGCGAATTTTTACGGATTTTTTTTGTCATTGCGAGGAACGAAGCAATCACAAACGTAATTCGACAAAGATTGACAACTTTAGGAACGGAGTTTCTTGTGTGATTTCTCCTCCGTCGAAATGACAAGATTGTGGTTATTCTATGTGTTTTTATATAAAAAAATAAAGTTCGCAAAGCTATATCAAGAACTAGCTTTGCGAACTTTACGTTTACTAAACGCAATCAACAAAAAAATACTTTGCAACTTTGCGGTTAAATTTTTTATACTCATTTCAAACTTGAAACCTGAAACAAAATAAACTTGAAACTATTTTCCTCCAGTAACAGGATTAACTCTCACATAAGTTCCATCATCATATTTTATTTGATAAGGAGAATTAAAAAGGGTACTTGGCAAATAATAATCGGTGGTTATGATTTGTGCGCCTGATTTTTTGGCTGCTTCAAAGTGTGAATAATCATTTTTGCGAGCTTCTTTAGTGTCTGAATCGGCTCTTGTGCGGATTATATATCCTTTTTTGACTAAATCGGTAATTCTTGGATCTTCAGAATTGCCTATTAATAATGCTGCAGCTTCTGGTTTTCCGGGATCTGCACAAATAAAAGCAACACGTTTTTCCAGCGAAGGATGATCCAAAGCATACATATCTCTTTTTGCTCCGTTATTATCGAGAATAAACAAGAATTTACCTTTTGCTTTTTTCAGCGTTGGCCAGTTATTGTTTAGAACGGCTTCTTCGAGGGTTTTGTATTTTCCGCGAACCATATCGGGTGTGATTAATTTATTGCCTAATCCTTTTCGAAGTTCTTTGTCTAAAGCGTCAAATAATTCAGGTGTAAATTTCTCTGCTTTTGTACCTAAGAAACTGTCATCATCTTTTGGTTCCAGCGTAATAAAAACAGGAATGTGATTTGGATTTGCGTCTGACCATTTTTTTAATTCCGCCAAAGCGATTTGTAACGTATAAGAAGATGTTCTAAAGTCAATATCGATCATATGAAAAACTTTAAAACCCGGTTTTTTCATTTCTCCTTTTGGATCATAAACGGCTTCAGATTTTACAAGATCCAATCCTTTTGGGTGTGCAAATTTTCCGCCTTTACTATCGGCCTGAACATCAATTTCCAGATTTCTAAGTCCTTTATTTAATTGTTCTGTAAGCGAAATATGTGTGTATTGAAGACCTTTTAGAGAACGCGAAGTATCTTTTGCCTGAATAAAATTGTATAAATCGGGTTCAATATTCTGACGGTAACTGTTGTGTGATCCAATTACTTGTATGTGATTAATTTTTAGAGTGTCATTTTGCGCTTGTACGCCGTTGTGGATTGCGCCCGCAAGAAATAGTGTAAACAGAATTTGTTTCATGATTGAAAAGTGTGAGTTTTTATTAAGACTGTGGACGCAGCATTAGAAAAATCAACTTTTTAGTTAATGTGTTGAAGCAAATATTATAAATCAATTTTGAACAGGAATTGCACGAATTTTAACGGGTTAACCTTGTTTGTGAAATATTAATTTCACGAACGAATTAGTGACAATTCGTGAAATTCGTGTTTATATTATTTGTATTCAAAACGATAGCTTTTTAGAATGGACTAAATTAAACAGGCTATTTGGTTTTTATGTTAGTTAAAGAAAAAGAAATCGCAAACCAAGTGTCATTTTTAAGCAAAAAAAGTAGTATTAATAAAACAAATGAATTCATTCCTTAATTTAAAGATAACGTTCAGGAAAAAAACTTTGGTATTACATTTTATTATTTTACATCACCAAATAGTCCCCAAATTAGTTATGAAGAACCCTGAAATTTTTGAAAAAACGTATACTGAATACTGGAAAAAGCTCAATGCGTTTTCGTATACGATGACTCAGGATAAAGACTTGGCACAGAACATTGTTCAGGATGTTTTTATCGATTTATGGGAAAGAAAAGACGACTTGAATATAAATGCTATTGAACCGTATTTGTTTCGGGCAGTAAAAAATCAGGTTTTCAAACATTATCAAAATAACCGCTTTGACAAGACGATTCTGGAAGATCAGTTTGAAGATTACATTATTGATAATTTTGCGACGATCGATCCTGAATTAATGGATTTACTTTATTCCTTATTAGATAAACTTCCGGAGAAACGAAAAGAAGTTTTATTAATGTACAAATTTCAGGATATGTCTATTGATCAGATTGCTGATGAACTTGGAATTTCTAAACAAACGGTTAAAAATCAAATTTCTTCGGCTTTAAAACAATTGCGAGAAGGCTTAAAAGACCTTGCGTGGCTTGCTCCATTCATTATTTTGAATCAAAAGTTTTAAGATAACTTTCTGTTAATGGTTTCATAATATTTCTCGATAGTACGATTTTGCATTTCCGGTACTTACTAGTAATAATAAGTATTATGATAAAAAGAATCAAACACAGTTTAGAATATCTTATAGATAAAAGTTCTCGGAATAAAACTTCTATAGCAGAAGAAAATTTATTAAATGATTTTGCTTTTACGCAATATCAACTTTCAAAATGGAATGATACTTCGATGGGAAATTCGGATGAAGTTTCTCAGGAGATCTACGAAAATATTCAACTTAGAATAGGGAAGAAGAAAAGCTTTAATCCTTATTTAAAATATATGGCAGCTGCCAGTATTCTTTTTCTTGTTGGTTTGGGTTTTTACTTCAAATCAAATATTGCTGTCGAAAAGCAACTTTCATTTAAAACCTCAGATTCCCCCAAATCTATCGAATTAAGTGATGGCTCGAAAATTTATCTGGCAGCAAATTCATTATTTCAATATCCTGAAAAATTTGAAGGAGATGAAAGAAAAGTTTCGCTATTAAAAGGAAATGCATTTTTTGAAGTTGCCAAAGACAAAAAACATCCTTTTATCATTTCTTCGGGCGAAATAAAAACCAGAGTTGTTGGAACTTCATTTCACATTCAGTTATCAAAATCAAAATGTGAAGTAATTGTCGTTACCGGAAAAGTAAATGTTAGTTCAAAAGGACAAAGTGTTGACTTGGTTCCAAATGAAGAAGCTTTGTTTGAATCTGAGAAACTGACGAAACAAATGGCTGACAAATCATTTTTGGTTAATTGGTACAATACGGATGTGACATTAAATCAAACGACTCTTAAACAGGTTATTACCATTTTACAATATAAATACGGAGTTTCATTTAAATACAATAATGAACAAGTATTAGCAACGCCATTAACGGTGTTCATCAAGAAGGACGCATCATTAGAGAATGTTTTAGAACAAATTAATTATATCACAAACCTAAAATTTAAAGTTTATGACGAAATAGTAAAAGTGGATTAAAAACAAAAAAAAAGCAGTTGCTGAGAACAACTGCGATTAATAATTAAGTATCGATAAAAAACCAATAACTTAAATCATGTATTTTAAACTTTCCTATTTAAATCTAAAGAGAATTTTCTTTTTAGTACTGGCATTACTGGCCATTCAAAATGGTTACAGTAAAACTAATTTCCTAGAGAATTCAAAAGTAAAAAATAAAACAGAAAAAGCTACACTTGTTTCTATTTTTTCAAAATTAAGCAAACAAACAGATTACAAATTCAGTTACGGACAAGCAATTATCGCTGATAATACGGTGTATACGGTAGATTTTTCAGATGATTCTGTGACTTTAATTTTAAGTGATCTTTCTAAAAAAGCAAATTTCAACTATAATATTAATGGTAAATTAGTTTTAATTCAAAAAACAGAAGCGCCTAAAACTATCTCTCGTAAAGCAATTGACAGAGTTAAGGTAAAAGGAAAAGTTGTTGAAGAGAATAAAGTGCCAATTCCTGGTGCATTTATTAAGGAAACAAGTTCTTCAAATTCAACGACTTCTAATTTTGATGGAGAATTTGAAATTACTGTTGGCGAAGGCAAAACGATCGAAGTTACCTACATGGGATATAAAACTAAAACTGTTGTTGCACAAACTGGTTTCATGACAATTCAGTTAGAACCAAATACTGCTGAACTAAGTGAAGTTTTGGTTGTAGGTTATGGTAAACAAGCTAAAAAAGATGTTACCGGAGCTGTAACACAACTTGAAGCAGCAAGTTTTAGACAAGGAGTTAATATTTCGGCTGATAATTTATTGCAAGGAAAAGTAGCCGGAGTTCGTGTTGTAAGCACAAGTGGAGAACCGGGAGCTGGAGTAAACGTTACTATTCGTGGAGTTGGATCTATCAGAAGCGGAAGTACGCCTTTGTTCGTAGTTGATGGTATGCCATTGTCTAATGATGATATTAGTCCGTCTGGAACGAATGTTGGTTTTGGTAGTTCAACTGCAAAAAATCCATTGAACTTTTTGAATACAAGTGATATCGAATCGATTACCGTTCTTAAAGATGCTTCTGCAGCTGCTATTTATGGAGCAAGAGGATCTAACGGAGTTGTTTTGGTTACTACTAAAAAAGGGTCTAAAGGTGAAGGAACATTAACGTATGACTCTTATATGGGAGTTTCGAATGTTGCTCACAAATTGGATGTTTTAAATGCAAGTGAATATAGAAATGCAATAAAAGATAAATCTTTTGATCATGGTGGAAACACTGATTGGCAAGATGTAATTTTTAGATCTGCGATTACTACAAACAACGCTTTGTCTTTTGCAAAACAAACAGAATCTGGAAATTATTATGCATCTGTTGCGCAAATGGATCAGCAAGGAATTATTCGTAACAGTAATTTCAAACGTCTTTCAGGTAGAATTAATGCTGCTGAATCATTTTTGGATAACAAACGTTTAAAATTAAAAGTGAATCTTACAGCGAGTCAAACTGTAGATGACGGAGTTCCAACAAGTGATGACGGTGGTTCTAACGGACAATTAGTTATTCATACTTTGATGGCAAACCCAACAAGATCAGTTTTTGATGCAAACGGAAACTACACGAATTTTAATATGAATGCGCATTATAATCCTGCATATTTATTAAGTATTTATGAGGATCAAACGAATACATTGCGTGTTTTAGGAAATCTTGAAACTTCTTTTAGAATTGTTAACGGATTAGAATATAAACTAAACATTGGTATAGATCGTTCAACATCTGAAAGAAATACTACTATTTATCCAAACATTACAGATATTAGTAAAATTGGTAAATATGTTCAGAATAATCTTGATTCAAAAAACTCATTAATCGAGCATTATTTAACGTACAACGGAACATTTGGAAAACATAAAGTTGAAGCTTTAGGTGGTTTCTCTTATCAAAAATTCGAAAGATCAGGAACAAGTTTCAGTATTGAAGGTATTACTGACAAAGGTGTTGGTGTAAAACCGGAAATCAACCCTGGATTCAAAGGAATATTGCCTGTACTTTCTGGATACGCTCAGGAAAATGAATTGCAGTCTTATTTTGGAAGATTGAATTATACTTTCAATGAAAGATACCTTTTAACAGCTTCGATGAGAGCGGATGGTTCTACTCGTTTTGGTGATAGTAACAAATACGGTTACTTTCCTTCATTTGCTTTGGGATGGAATATTTCTAAAGAAAGTTTCTTAGAAAATATAGAGGCTATCAACAACTTAAAATTAAGAGCAAGTTGGGGACAAACAGGAAATCAGGAAGTTGAAAATAAAATTACTAAAGCAAGTTATTCTTTATCTGGTGCTGACGGTTATTATTTATATGATGATTTAAATTTAGTAAACGGAGTTTCTGTAGTAAGAACTGCAAATCCTGAATTAAAATGGGAGGTTGTTACGCAATCGAATTTAGGTTTAGATTTTAATTTATGGAGAGATAAATTGTACGGAACACTTGATTATTTCAACAAAACCACTACAGATGCAATCTTAAACGTTACTTCACCGCTATTAAGCCCAACACCAACAGTTTGGACGAATCTTAGTAATCAGGGTAAAATCGTAAACAAAGGTTTTGAGTTTATGTTAGGTTCAAAATTAGTTGATACTAAAGATTTTACCTGGAATGTTGATGTAAACGGAGCAACATTAAACAATAAAATTGAAGATTTACCAATTTCAGAAATCTTAACAGGAACTATTTCAGGACCTGGACAATCTGGTGTAAATGCTAATATTTATAAAAGTGGTTATGCTGCAGGATCTTTCTACTTATTACAACACATAGGTTTTGACAGTAAAGGTGGTAACATCTTTAAAGATCAAAACGGAGATGGTAAAATTGATAACAGCGACAGAGTTATTATCGAAGGAGCTTTACCAACTTTTTACTATGGACTTAATAGTGATATGAGATATAAAAACTTTACTTTTTCATTCTCAATTATTGGACAAACGGGAGGTTATTTATTGAACAATACAGGATTAAATGCTTTAAATATCAACAACCTTGCTTCTGACAGAAACGTTTCTACAAATTATTATGAGTCTGGTGCAAACCCAACAAACTCACCAATTTTGTCGACTCTTTTCTTAGAAAAGTCTGATTTTATCCGATTAAATACAGCGCGTATTGGTTATAATTTCGACTTAAAAGGACTGAATTGGTTAAACGGATTAACGCTTTATGTAACAGGAAATAATCTGGTAACAATAACGCATTACTCAGGATTTGACCCATTAATTAACAGCCCGAAACCAAGCCAAGGAAACCAATCTATTGGTATTGATTATGCGGCTTATCCAACTTCGAGAACGTTCAGTTTCGGAGCAACTTTAAAATTATAAATCATGAAGACAAAGACATTTTTTAGCATAAAAACTTTAACATTATTCTCTTTTATTATCCTCTTAAACAGTTGTACTGATTTAAATGAAGTTGTTTTAGATGAGAAATCAGGAAATTCTGTTTCAGATCCTGCCGGTTCACTTGCTGCTGCGTATGACAGACTTGGAGATGGAACTTTTACAGATCACGGAGCCGTTTTTGCCATGCAGGAATATACTACTGATGAAGCTATTTTGCCAACTCGCGGAAGTGACTGGGGAGATGGTGGAAAATGGAGAGATATGCACGAATTTACATGGAGCTCAACAAATGCTATTATCGTTTCGAATTGGGATTTATTGAATAACGGAATTACTCGTTCTTTGACTGCAGTTAGATCAGCACAAGCGAGCACTTTTCCGGAAAAGACTTTATTTTTGGCAGAATCAAAAGCACTTTTAGCTTTTTATACTTACACCACATTAGATCTATTCGGACAAGCACCATATAGAGATCCATCGAGTACAACAGCACCTTTGCAAATTTTAAAAGCTGATACTCAAATTGATCAGTTAATAAAAGATGTCGAAGCATTAATACCTGATTTGGCTGATAGTGGGACTCAAAGAACACACCACGGAAGATTTACGAAACAAGCTGCTTATGCTTTTTTAGCGAATATGTATTTGAATCGTGCGGTTTTTAAAGATCGCTACAATGCTACGTCTGCTTTTAATTTTAATGAAGCTGCTGTAAGCGGAACAGGAACAGATATGGATCGTGTTATTTATTATACATCATTATTGATCGATTCAGGAAAATATAGTTTAGAAAGTGATTTCTTCAAAAACTTTGCAAGAACTAATGAAAATGGTACAGAACTTATTTTTGCAATTACTCAAAAGATAGATTACATCCGTAACGGTTCTAACAGTTTTGCTTATGTATGTATGGAGCGTAACCAGAGAACATCTGCTGCAAACAGAGGAACAAATGCTGCTTGTACAACTCCGGAATTCTACGCATCTTGGGATGGAAATCATGATGATCCAAGATTTGAACAACATTACCAATATGCTGACGGAACATGGTTTATGAATGATGGTACAGATGTAAGTGTTCCTGCAACAGACATTGTACCTAAAAGCAGCCCGGCGTTGCCTTGGTTCCATTTTAACAGAGGAATTCAGGCTGGACTTCAATATGGCCCAATATTATTGCCTTCAGGATCTCTTGAAATGGTAGGTAATCGTATAAAAGTTTCTCCATTAGTTATGGAAAAAAGCACGACAACAAGAATGAATTTTACACCATCATTAACATTTGCTGATCCTACGAAATCTGTTTTTGCTCAAAATGAAATCAATCAGGGAGCTCGTGTTTTTAAATATGAATTTGATCCGGAAGGTGGAAATGGTAACAGTAATGTTGATATTCCGTTATTTCGTTTAGGTGGAGTTTATGCGATGAGAGCTGAAGCTTATTTTAGAAAAGGAAGCGCTGGTTTAGCCATGATCGATCTTAACAAATTGCGTACAAGCAGAAAAAGAGAATCATTATTTGGAAACGCTGCAGGAAAAGCACTTACGACTTTAGACTCAGAGCAGTTGTATAAAGAATTAGGTTATGAATTGTACTGGGAATTACAAAGAAGACCAGAAAGTATTCGTTTTGGAAAATTCGATTTACCGGGAACTGCAAAAGCAGCTACTCAACCTTTCAGAAGAATATTTCCAATTCCGCAAACGGTTATCGATCAAAAGGTAATCAAACAAAATCAAGGATATAATTAAAAGTTTTGTGTTAGTTTTATTTTTTACAAATTGCCTGTTTCGAAAGAAGCAGGCTTTTGTTTTTATAGGTAATTTGCATTTATTCATTAATTTTTCCGCCCTGTTTTGTAGAGGCGCACAGCAGTGCGTCTCACGTTCCAATTGTCGATTTCTATTTAAGGATATGCTTTGTGTTAGACGCACTGCTGTGCGTCTCTACGGTAAATTGGGACGGAATATTGAAACGGTAAATTTAGATCGGAAAATTAGATTGGAAAACCAAGATTGGTTTGTAGAGGCGCACAGCAGTGCGTCTCACTTTTGTTTTTATTGGCAATTTGTATTCATTCATTCATTAATTTTTCCGCCCTGTTTTGTAGAGGCGCACAGCAGTGCGTCTCACGTTCCAATTGTCGATTTCTATATGGATATACTTTGTGTTAGACGCACTGCTGTGCGTCTCTACGGTTAATTGGGATCGAAAATTGGATTGAAAATTTGGACGGAATAATTGGAATGTAATAATTGAAATGGAATAATTGGAATGGAAAAAATGAAACAAAAAAATCATAACGAATAATCGAAATATAAAAAACAAACAGAAAAAATCTTAGCATCTCAGTCCCGAAGCTTCGCGATAATACCTTAGAACCTCTCTTTATTGGTTTCAAATTGTAATTTGCAACCATTAAACGGCTGTATCTCAAAGATTTTTATTTTCATTTTGGATAATTTTGAAAAAATGTAAAATCAAAGCTATATGTAGCAATTTGAAAAATATTGTAAGGTAAAATTTATAATATAAAACATTTCGCTGCTGTAGCAAAAATGAAAACCCATTAAAAAAATCAAATTATGAAAAAGAATCATTTATTATTCGTTGTTTTTTTCTTTTCGCTGGCAATGTCAGCACAAAGTTCAGGAGCATTTTTGCTTAATCTTTATGGTGGTTATACCTTTTCAGACAAAGTAGATTTTGATGACTCATACGCACGCGTTGAAGATGGTTTTGAATATGGTGCAGGTTTGGAATATTTTATAATGGATAACGCTTCTATAGAATTAAAATATAACAGACTTGATACACATATGCCATTATACACAAACATTCTCACTCCTAAATTTGGTGTTCCTCCAGGAACTCAACTTAATGCAGGAAATGATAAAGGAGCCATAAACTATATATTGGCTGATTATACTTATTATTTTATGGATAGTTCACAACAAGTCCGACCATTTTTAGGTGCTGGTGCTGGTGTTGCTATTCTTGAAACACCTAATAGTGGTAGTGGAACTTATTTTGCCTGGGAAATTAAAGGAGGTGTAAAAATCAAAACCAGTTCACCATTATCAATAAACCTACATGCTTATTTGCAATCTATGTCAGCAGCTGTTGGATATGATTATTATTGGGACTACTATTATGGCCCTGTGGCAGTAACTGACTATGTTTCAACATTTCAATTTGGTTTAGGAGCTTCTTTAAGTTACGATTTTAGCAAATAAAGAACTTTCGATAAAAATTTCAATTATTGATAAAATAAAATCAAAAGCGAAAATGCATTCATTTGTGTTTTCGCTTTCTTGAATACCGGTAATAGTAAGATTTGTGTAAACAAAAACAAATTCAATCGCAACACAGGCAACAGATAAAGCATGAGATATAGTATTTATGTTCTCTTACTGGTATGTACCACAATTGTAAATTCGCAAACGGATAATCTAAATCAGTTTTGGAACGAATATTCATTTACAAAAGATTTAAGTCAAAATTGGGTAGTCGAATTAGATGCAGGTTTTACTTCGAGCAGCACGCCAGAAGATAAAGCTGTTTTTCATGATATTACACAAACATATCTTCGAGGCTGGGCACATTATTATCCCGGTGATCGATGGAAAATGTCTATATTTTATGCTTACTATTCGAATAAAAATGTACCGGAACTCAATCAGACCGAAGCACCAGAATGGCGATCAGCATTGCAGATAAGCTATAGTTTATTGAAGGATTACAGGATAAAAGTAAACTTGAGATTTCGACTTGAAGATCGGCATTTGCATAACGACGACGGTTATTTTGAAGCAGTAGAACGTCTTCGGTTGCAGGTAAAAGCAGTATATCCTATTACAGATCTTAAAATTCATAAAGGCGTATTATATTCATTTGCTGCCGAAGAAGTTTTTTTTAAAACGGACAGCCAAGTAGGTGGTCCTGAAAATTTTGACAGAAACAGGCTTACACTTGGATTAGGTTATGAATTTATTAAAGATTTTATAGTAGAGGCTTCTTATAATAACGAAATCATGCCAAGAAAAGACACCAATAAATTTGTTAATGCAGTACAGGTAAAACTTATTTTTAATAATTTCCTTCCTGACCTTATAAAATCCTTCCACAGAACCAAAAAATCTGTTGATGAAGGAAACGGAGGTTTATAAAATAAGATTTCTAAGAGTTTAAATAATCGCAGATTATCAGTAACTTAGTATGTCGAAATAGCTAGTAAAACAAAACTAGTTTACAAAGTAAACAGAAAACTTAGCACCTTAGAACCTCAGTAACTCAGTACCTTAAAAAAGCAGGTAGTTATTTTATAATAATACAAAGAGATGATATAATACCTGAACACTATTCTATAGGTATTTTTGATAGGAATTTCGGTGAAAACTAAAAGTCATAAACCCGATATTAATAACATTCAAAATAGAAATATCATGATACATCAAATTGACACAACAGATAATATTGTAGCATTTAGAGCATTAGCAGAAGTAACAACAGAAGATTTTTTAACCGTTGTTGTTCCCGCAGTAGAACATTTGGTAAAACAGACTAATGAAATTAATTTTTTATTGGTTTTAGATACTGATTTAGAAAACTTTACTTCGGGCGCATGGTTGCAAGATGCATTACTTGGACTTAAACATCTTGGAAAATGGAATCGTGCTGCCATAATTACAGATTCTGATGAAATAATTTCTTTCACAAACGGATTTAGTTATGTAGTTCCGGGAGAATTTCACGGCTTTAAAAAAGAAGCTTTCAACAAAGCTTTAAATTGGGTCGAAGGAAATATAAATATCACATAGAGGAAATTTGCTTTAGGTTTCAGGTTTTCTTTGTTTCAAGTTTGACCTTTGCCTAAAAAATAAAGCCATAAATTCAGGAATGATTGTCTACTATTATGTAGAAAGATTCTTGAATTTATGGCTATTTTTTTCATCAGATTTTAACTTGAAACCTGAAACTTGAAACAAGTTTTAAACGTGAAACAAAAAAATTAGTGATTGTATTCGATACCACTACTGTCATTTATTTCGCTTTTTGCTTTAGAAACTTTAGAATATTGTTTGTAACAAGCCGAAGCTATTAAAGGCAATGCAAGACTGCCAACAACGGCAGCTGTTTTATTTTGTCCTGCTTTTTTAAGAACGGCACTTGCAATAAGTGAACCTACTCCGGCAAAAAGCAATTGTTTTGTAGTAAGATTTGGCATTTTCGATTTTTCAGGAGTAATTCCGTGAAGTAGAGGGTCTATGAAATTTAAATTTTCCATGATTTTTTGAATTTTGTTTGTTATACTTTATTATTTAGATAGCTTTTCAGTATCAGTTTCTTGTTCGATTTTTTCAATTTCGACTTTTTCTTTTTTTATAGCTTGTCTTAATAATGCAAAAAGGCTCATATAGACATTTGCTAAAAAAACAAGCGAAAATCCTGCCAAAATGTACCCGCGCCAATCATTTAAGAAAAGTTTATAATTACAAAGAACCAAAAATGCAATTGTGACATAATGGCTAAAACAGTACTCGCAAGTAAAGAGATAAAATGCTTTTCTGCCAAGAATTGTCTTTTCGTTTTTAGAATGTTTGATGCACCATTCGCGTGGTTCTTTAAAAATTTCTTCATGCGTAACCGTCCAGCTTATACAAGCAATTGGAATAGCGAGAACAAAAAGCCAGATGATTTGAATTGTGATATCCATATGTTACTGCATTTTCTAAAACCAATTTAAATTGTTTAAACTGATGATTTAAAATTACAGTAATCCAAAGAAGAAAAATTATATAGTTTTAATTTTTTCTTATAGAATTTCATACTGATTATCGACAAAAGCACGTAACTACCAAGAATAATTCTTAGCAGTTATCTGTTTCTACAGGGGATTATTTTTTAGAATTTTCCAGGTTCAAGACTCGGAAAAGGATCGTGAGATATCTCATCAATATCATCATCAGAATCGTCTTCATCGTCAGAATCATCATCGTCGAGATCACCGTCTTTTTCTAAAGTATTGTCCGGATTTTCTGAATCTTCGTCATTTGTGATTTGTTCCTCTCCATTTATGATCGCTTCTTCATTAGGAGTGTTTTCGTTTCTGTTATAATCATTTGTCTCATGATTAATGTCAGTTATCAATTGCTCTTCTTCATTAAAAATGTTGTCAGTATAGTTGTTTTCCTTTTCGATAAGAGTATCAAGATCACTATAATCGCGATAATTCTGGTTGTTTAGCTTTTCCATGATATTTTATTTTAAGTAGTTTTTGTGGCTTATTTTCGAACTTAATTTTACAGGCTTTTACATTTGCTAATTTACCCCAGTAATTTACGCAAAATATTACAAAATATGTGTTTCTATTTCTATAATTATCAGTTGATTATATTGCGATTTTTGAAATATTATATTAGCGAAGCATTTTTGGAAGTATGTGAGTTCTTTATTTAATTGTCAGAAATTATTTCTCTAGTAAAAAAAAATTAAGATAAACATCGAAAAAACTACATAGTAAAACTTGTCTTACGAAAAACAAACTATCATAGGTTTTAAATTGTATTTAGGATTTAATTATAACTTTTAGTTATATTCTATGAGATGTGTTGTAAGAAAAAAAAGAAGTTATTGCGTAATATTGCGGAAGAGAGTTTTTTGCATTGAAGAACTGCAATATTCCTTAAACAAAGTCCTAAATTGTTTTTTACCTACTATTTATTATGTTCATTATCCTTACTCCAAATCAAGTCCATTTTTGTTATGGCAAAAATCAATGGCAATATTCTTTTGATGAAATAGTTGAACTTGGTATATCCCGAAAAAAGAAAGCATATTTTCTCGTCAATGCCATGTTTATTCTCGTCACCGCGATAGCTTATTATTGCATGATTTTTTCGGATATAATCGACGTTTATTATATCATTCCAACCTTATTGTGTTATACATTTCTTATCATTTTAAGATTTAATGATCGCACAGAATTTGAATATTTCGTTTTGGTTCGGGATATTTATCAAAAAGAAATTTCAATCAAAATCAAAGCCGAAGACCGGAATCTCATAGGCAGGCAAATAGATCAATACTTGAACCTACAGTTTGATCGAATGATAAAGAAAACTGCCTAATCTACTAAAATTTTACTAAATGTTATTACCTCCAATTTCCAATTATGATTTGGTATGCATTGTTATTGCTGTAATATATGGATTTGTAATTATTGCAAAGAAAAAATAACAAAATACCCAATTTCATTTCTCTATAAGTGAAATAGTTTTAGCATGCAATTCAAGATGGAACTACTGTAATATCAGATTCTGGTATTGAGTTGTTTTGTCTATTCTACATCCCCCAAACGAAAAAATATGTCCACTTCAATAAAAAATAAAATTAAAAGTATCAGAGAGCTCAAAAATTATACACAAGAATACATGGCAGAACAACTTGGCGTTACTCAGGCAGGTTATAGCAAAATTGAAAAAGGGAAAACTATTTTATCCTACGTAAAACTCGTCGAAATTGCCCGAATTTTAGAAGTCAGTGTCGAAGATATTCTAAGTTTTGATGGTCAGCGATATTTCGGAAATTTCAATAAAGTTATCGGAAACAACAACGGAAGCATTCTGATTAACACCGAAAATACCACAACGCTAAAAGTTCTTTACGAAGATAAAATAAAACTCCTTGAAAAACTTCTACATAAAACAGAAGCAGAACTGGAACGATATAAAGATAAATTTGGAGAGATCTAAATTTATTACAATTCTCTTGGCCATTTCCAGGCGTAAAATACAATCAGAATTGTAATTAAACTTTCAAGAAGAGCCAGAAAAACATAAAAACTTCTCCATGGTGTTAGCGAAGTAAAAGCAATTAAAACCATAATTAAAGTATAGAAAGCTCCAAATAAGATATTGAGAAATCTATTTATTTTTGGTTTTAGCAGAATAGAAAAAAATACCATTACCGCCGGAATGGCGAGTAAAACTGCCGCCATAAATAATTTTACAGGATTGTCAAGCAAATTTTCTCCGCTTACAAGTCCAGCCGCTTTTTTGGGCACATACAATTCAAAATAATCTCCATATAAATAACATAAGGTTACTGATGTCCAGAGAAAAGCAAGTTTGACTTTGATATTAACTTCAAAATCTTTCAAGTTGGTATTTGGTTTAGTATCCATGGTTTTTGGTTTTTTTATAGGACGAATTAATGAAGAGTTTGTTACATATTACCGATGAGATGTTCCGATGGAACATAAGCTATTAAATCTAGTTGATTATAATTTTTGTAAAAGTACAAAGTTGTAAAATGCCTCTTTCTAGATTTTTGCTTGATACAATTTGCCTTAATTTGATACAATTAAATCCTTTTGAGGATATGTTATGTTTTAAATTATTACAGTTTTGAAAGATTCATTTCCCACAAGAATCAAAGACATATGATTGAAAAATGTTCCATCGGAACATCGCGTCGGTAGAATGAAGTAATAATTGGTTTTAATGTTCCAGAGGAACATCTCATCGGTAATGGCAAATACATACACACAGTTACACGTACAATTCGTTTTCGCAGTAAAATTTCGCAAAGCATTAATAGACAAAGAATGGAAAGACAGATTGCATCAATATATAACGGGTATAATTCAATCAAATCAGCACAAAATGCTTTGTATAAATAGTATGCCGGATCATATTCATATTTTTATAGGAATGCGTCCAACTCAATCTATTTCTTCGCTTATTCAAAATGTAAAAACAGAAACAACGAAATGGATTAAAGAAGAAAAATTATGTTTGACTTTTGCCTGGCAGGAAGGTTATGGTGCATTTTCATATTCAAGAAGTCATGTTCCAAATGTAATTCGTTATATACAAAATCAAGAGGAACATCATAAGAAAGAAACATTTTTAGAGGAATATCTAAAAATATTAAAAGCATTTGAAGTAGAATATGATGAACAATATATTTTTGAAGAGCCAATTGTGTGAATCCAAACGTCCCTCCGGGACGAAAACGTGAAATCGGGATGTTTTTGTTACCAATGAAATGTTCCGATGGAACAATGAGTTATTGGTTAATAATATATTTTAAACTCTTTTAAAATATTCTGTTAATCAAATAATTATTATTTTTATATAAAAAATATTCAAGTTTACTTTTGAAAATCAGATACATAATTAAATCAGAAAAACTATGAAAAAGCTATTTTTAATTTTGCTATTGGTATTACAAATCCCTACAATTTTCGGAAACAATCAAGATGAAGATCCTTCTTCAAAAAAAATCATTGGAACCTGGTATAATAATGAAAATCGCAGTGCAAGATGGGTTTTTACGCCGGACGGAAAGGTTTATAATTATGTAAATGATAGTTTCAAGGTAATGTACAAATATTCTATTTCGCACAGTTGTCAGAATAATTCAGATGATAATATTGAGTATTTAACCTTAATGGACAAAGATGGCGATGAATTTTGTTTTAAAATAAATGGTATTAATCAAAATAAGAATGGCATTTTATCCCTTATCAATATGAGTAATATGGAGAAACTCTTGTTTGTTAATAATATAAACATAAAAGCAACAATGTAGGATTTCTGGCAAAAATATTGCGTTTTTAAGATACTACTAAATAGGAGGAAAGTGATCTGAACATTGTGTTTTAGTAGCTTCGCAGACAATTTTGAAACCATTAAACTTTCATTAACAAAAAATAATTTAACATTAGTTTATATTTGTAAGGCAAACTACTAAAGCACTTATAAATATGAAAATCCACGCTTTTAAAATATATACTTTTTTGTTTTTTGCTTTTTCGATAACCTCATTTGGTCAGAACGTAAAGTTGATAAACATTGATCAATTACAGGAAAGAATCAAAAATGGAAAAGACAGTACTTATGTCGTGAATTTTTGGGCAACCTGGTGCGCTCCCTGCATTAAGGAATTACCTCATTTTGAAAAACTAAACGCCGAATATAAAACCGAAAAATTGGCTGTATTATTAGTGAGTGTTGATTTTAAATCCAAATTGAGTTCGGCAGTAATACCGTTTGTGAAAAGAAAAAACATGAAAAGCCAGGTTTTTCTATTGAACGAAAGCAATCCACAAGAATATATTGACAGAATCGATCCAACGTGGTCCGGAAGTATTCCTGCGACACTTTTTATAAAAGGTGATAAAAGGAAATTTGTCGAATCTGAATTTACCTATGAACAATTATTAACTGAATATAAAAAACTATAAATTATGAAAAATTTTATTACTGCAACCATGGTGTTTTTGTTTAATATGTTGCTTTCTCAGGCGCAGACAACACTTAAAGCCGGAGATACTGCACCGGATTTCAAATTGAAAAATGTAGATGGCAAAGAAGTTTCTTTTGGGAGTTTTCCAAAAGCCAAAGGATTTATTGTTGTTTTTACCTGTAATACTTGTCCATATGCAGTGGCTTATGAGCAAAGAATAATTGAACTTGACAAAAAGTTTAAATCTCAAGGATATCCAGTAATTGCAATTAATCCAAATGATCCTGAAGCTTCAAAAGCCGATTCGTTTGACAAAATGCAGGATTTAGCAAAAGATAAAAAATATCCTTTCCCATATTTATTTGATGCAGGACAAAAAATTACTGATGAATACGGAGCAAAACATACACCACATCTTTTTATCGTTTCTAAAAGTGCTAAAGGAAATGTTGTAGAATATGTAGGTGCAATCGATAATGACCCGGAAGGAACGAAAACGGAAAAAACAAAATATGCTGAAGATGTAATTGCATCCTTAAAAAGCAATCAAAAACCAGCGATTACACAAACAAAAGAAATTGGCTGTACAGTAAAAAGAAAAGCAAAAGCTTAATACACAGATTTATTTGAACACGAATTTCACGAATTGACACAAATTTTGGAGGTTACTTTTTTGCGGAAGTAATTTCACGAATGAATTAGTGCAAATTTGTGAAATTCGTGTTTGTTTTTTATAGTATTGCTTCGCTGAGTTTTTGATTCTGAAGTTCTAATTCGGCTATAATTTGCCTTTTCATTGTTGTGTTAATGTAATCTTTCGCTTCAGCGTATGAAATATTTAATTTGCGTGGAATGTCTTGAAAATGAACAGGGAAACGCTCTAATTGTTTGTCATAATAAGCAAGAAGTTCATTTTCGTTAGGCATTTCAAATTTTAGTTTAATCTGAAATCTTCTTAGTAAAGCTGTATCGATGCTATCATAATAATTGGTGGCGCAAATAAGCAAACTGTTATTTGGGAAATAATCAATTAGTTGAATTAAGGTGTTTACCAAACGTTTCATTTCAGCAACATCTTTGTCATTATTATCTCTGCTTTTTCCAATTTGGTCAAATTCATCCAGAAACAAAACTGCTTTTTCTGAGATTACGCGATCAAATATTGCTTTTAGATTTTTTGACGTTTCTCCAATTTTAGCATCGATTAAAGTGCTGAGATTTATTATAATAATCTTTTTATTCAAAGAAGTTGCAATGGCTTTTGCAGTCGTCGTTTTTCCACAGCCTGAATGACCGTGAAGAAGTATTTTGTTATCAACGGCAAGATTATACTTTTTTAATTCTTCGATATAAGTATGTTCTTTAATCGTTTGAAGCAGCGTAGTTTTATTCTCCTGACTGAAATGTAAATCATTCAGTGCTACTTTTTCAGTATCATTTATAACAAGTTCGAACAGATTCATTTGAGTTTTTATTTGGTGCAAAATTAGACTTTATTCTGCAATATTTTCGTTCCAGATTTCTTTTCCTAAAAAGCGGTTTCCAAAAACAGAAGTTCCAACTCTTACCAGATTTGAACCTTCGGCAATAGCCAATTCTAAATCCTGAGACATTCCCATTGAAAGTTTTAGATTTGTAATTCCATCAATTTTATGAGCGTAAATTTCATCTCTTATTTCCCGAAGTAAACGCAATGACGGACGCATTTTTTCTTTCTCAACATCTAATAATCCAATCGTCATTAAACCTTTAATGTTTAAAGTTTGAAAGTTTTTTATTTTTTCAATAAACGGAATTACTTCTTTTGGTGGTAAACCAAATTTACTTTCTTCAAATGATGTATTTACCTGAATATAAACATCGATATTTCTGTTTTCTTTTTGTAATTGTTTGTCGAGTTCTTCGGCTAAACTTATTCTGTCAAGCGATTGAATGCAAGTTGCATATTTAAGAACATCTTTTACTTTATTGGTTTGAAGATGGCCTATAAAATGACGTTCGATATTGAGATTTTTCAAAACGGAATCTTTATCGCGCAATTCCTGCATTTTATTTTCGCCTATAAGTGTTTCTCCGGCTTCAATTGCAATTTGAATATTGTTGGCAGGAACGGTTTTAGTTGCCAATAATAATTTGACATCTGATAGATCTCTGTCATAAAGTTTGCAGGCATCTTCAATACGCTGATGAACTTGTTTCAGGTTAAAAATAATCTCTTCTTTCATAATATCAAAAGTAATAAAAGGGTGGAGTAGGGAAAAGATCCAGTTTTGAGTATTATAAATAGTCCAGTTTGTGTTTGAAGTAGACCAGAATATCGCTATAAATCAGAAAACTGGATTATTCAGCAGATTACAAACCCGAGTAATTTTGTATCAAATAATAAAACCAAAAAGATTTAATTTAAAACAACACAAATCATATGAAAGTAGCAGTATGGGATACTTATGTAACCCGAAATGATGGAAAAATTATGCATTTTGATATTCTGGTTGATGAACGCACAGACAATGCCGAAAAGGTTTTTGAATATGGAAAAGAATATCTTAAAACAGTTTCACAAGAAGGTCAGCCTTTAACATCAAAAGAATGTAGATTTTGCCATATTGATAAAGCTCCAATAGAAATAGAAAATCAAATTCTTAAAAATGGATATTCAATTATAGAAATGGAAAACTGTAATTAAAGATTTTTTTGTCATTTCGACGAAGGAGAAATCTTTGCAAGAAACTCGACAAAGATTGGTCTTTGCGAGGAACGAAGCAATCTCATTTGCAAGATTCAATTCGTGATTTTTGTTAGTGTGGTTGCTTCGTTCCTCGCAATGACAAGATTGTGGTTAAAAAACAAATAAAAAAGACTGCCTTTTACGACAGTCTTTTTTATTATTACATGCTTTTTAATTTTTTCATGAAGATTGGAAATACTTCATTCAATTCTTCAAAAAGTGGATTTTTGCGATGCTTTAATTTGATTTCGCTGAACAATTTTAAACCAAGTGCAAATTGCGTTGCTTCGTGCGGATTTTCAAATATATTTTTGTCTTTTATTCTTTCGATAATCCCAAATATTTCGTCGTGATTGTCAAATTCAATTCCTAGTTCTTTTGCGGGTTCAGTTTCCCCGTTTGCATATTCCTTTAAGCTTAATGTGAGGGAATATTTATTCGATCTTTTTTCCATGCGGTATTATATTGTATTATAATTATTTCAACCATTTGTCTACGATGGTTTTAAAGGTTTCTTTGTATTGTTCGCCAACTGTAATTTCGGTTTTACCAATGAAGATTGAGTTTTTGCTTATCGAACTTATTTTATCTAAGGGAACAATAAAAGAGCGATTGATACGCATAAATTTAGAAGAAGATAATTTCTCTTCTAATGCTTTAAGCGAAATCAATGACATCAAAGACTTCTGAGAATCTTCAAAATGTACTTTTACATAATCCTTCAAACTTTCGATATATAAAATGTCTTTTAAAGAAATTCTGACCCATTGATATTCGACTTTCAAGAAAATAAATTCATCATCGGCCGCAACAGAATGAAATTGATTTGAAGCTTCTTCAGACATTTGCAAAACTTTATTGGCAGCTCTTAAAAACTCTTCGTAGCTAAAAGGTTTCAATAAATAATCGACAGCATTTACGCGATATCCTTCAATTGCATAATGATTATAAGCAGTCGTAAAAATAATTTTAGGCAATGGTCCCGGTTGTTCCTGCAAAAGTCTGGCAAGTTCCATTCCTGTTAAGTTTGGCATATTTATATCCAGAAAAACAATGTCTGGTTGTTGCTCGCGTATTAAACTCATAGCTTCGACGGCATTATCGCAACTGCATGCCAATTGTAAAAACGGAGTTTGCTCTATAAAAGTTTCCACAAGCCTTAACGCAAGTGGTTCATCGTCTACTGCTATACATTTTAATACAATCATTGTTCTAAAGTTATTTGCAGATTTACTTTGTATTTACCATTTTGGTCAATACCGGCAGTCATTAAATGCTTATTTGGATAAATCAAATGCAATCTGCGTTTTGTATTTGTCAACCCAATTCCGCCTTGATCTGTAGTCGATGTTTTTTCGAAAAAAGTATTTTCGACTTCAAATTCAAGATCGTTTCCATTTTGTCTTAATTTAATATATATTTCACTTTTGTCCGTTGCGTGAATACCGTGTTTAAAGGCATTTTCTACTAAAGGTAGTAACAACATTGGAACAATTGGAAAATCGTGGATCTTTTCTGGTATATCTGTTGTTATCGTTAGTTTTTTATTGGCACGAAGCTTCATCAAAGCTATAAAATCTTTCATGAATTCGGCTTCTTTTAATAACGTAGTTCGTTCGCCTTCTGTACTATAAAGTAAATAACGCATCATTCGGCTTAAAGTATGCAAAGCGCTGCGAGAATCTTCGATATTGGTATAAGTAAGAGAATAAATGCTATTAAGCGAATTGAAGAAAAAGTGCGGATTAATTTGCGCTTTCAGCATCGCCAGTTCTGCCATGGTTTTATCCTGTTCCAGTTTTTGCTTGTGTTGTGCGGCTTTTTGCCAGTGTCGAAGCATTGCATAACTCGTGCTTATTCCTAAAACTAATAAGGTTATTGTGAAAACATAATTGTCAAAATAATCATTTCGGTATTTTTTAAAACCTAAGATTAATGCCAGTTTATTATGTAAGTCAGTATTGTAATTGTATAGATAAGCAACCAATTGCATTATAAAAATGATAAAAAGTGCCAGAATAAAAAATGGACTTATGTTATCTCTTATAATAGTTCGTGGGACGATTATATGTGCATTAAAATAAAATATAACAATCATGAAAAACAGCACAATAGACTGCCACAACCAAAAGATTGCCGGAAGAACAATATTCCATGTGAGCGGAATATAAAACAACAAGGTAAATCCTAACAATAGCCAGACCAGGATATGTAATCCGACAAAAATGTAAGGTTTAAAAAAGTTTGGTGCCATTATAATTTAAGGTTTGAAGGGCAATATTACATTTTATTTACATTCAATATAAAACCAATCGCTCAAAATGTAATTACAGTCCATAAAAACCATTTTAGAGCCGATGAGCGCCGGTCAAAATTACAATTTTTCAGGGATTCAACCTTTATCGGTTCTTATCGCATATCTATCGATTATCTCTAGGGCTACGTCTATTTGAAAAGTTTTGCTTGAACTGTTTTAGTTCTTTTGCTTCTTAATAAGTAGATAATCTCATAATTCATCAAAATGAATAAGCAATCTTTTTTAAGCATTATTGCTGCGTCAGTTATCATCGCTTCATGCGGAAATAAAAATGACAAATCGGCTCAGGCTGGCGGCGCACCACAAGTTAAAGAGTATAAAACGCTGACTTTAGAACCTAAATCAGCAACTTTATATACTGATTTTCCGGCAACTATTCAAGGACAGCAAAATATCGAAATCCGCCCAAGGGTCGAAGGTTATATTGACAAAATTTTTGTTGATGAAGGTGCCGTTGTAAAAGTCGGACAACCTTTATTCAAAATCAGCGCGCCAGAATATGAGCAGGAAGTTCGTACAGCAAGTGCAAGTATAAAGAGCGCTCAGGCAAGTTTAAGTGCAGCAAAACTGGCTGTAAATAAAGTAAGACCATTGGTCGAAAAAGGAATTATCAGTAAATACGATTTAGAATCGGCACAATATACATATGAATCTGCTGTAGCAACATTAGCGCAGGCAAATGCAAGTTTGGTAAATGCCAAAACTAATCTGGGATATACAACTGTAACAAGTCCGGTTAATGGTGTTGTAGGTTCGATTCCGTTTCGTTTAGGAAGTTTAGTTGGCTCAAATACAACAGAACCTTTAACAACGGTTTCAAGCATTGGTAACGTTTATGCTTATTTTGCATTGAATGAAAAAATGCTTTTAAACTTTACTCAAACTGCTGCCGAAGGAAGTTCACTTGCTCAGTTGATTAAGAAAATGCCAGCGGTTTCATTATTACTTTCAGACGGTTCAACTTATAGTGAAAAAGGATATGTTGAAACGGTAAACGGATTAATTAATACAGAAACAGGTTCGGTTACTTTTAGAGCACGTTTCCCTAATCCAAAAGGAATTATCAGAAGCGGAAGCAGTGCTACAGTAAAAATTCCGCAAGACGTAGAACAAAAACTATTGATTCCGCAAAGTGCCACATTTGAACTTCAGGATAAAATGTTTGCTGTTACAGTTGGAAAAGACGGTAAAACTAAAAATGTCGCTATCAAAGTTTTAGAAAATAGCGCAGGGAATTATTATGTCGTAACCGAAGGTTTAAAAACCGGAGATCAAATTGTATTAGAAGGAGTTGCAGCGTTGAAAGACGGAAGCGAAATCAAACCTAAAAATCAAAGTCAGGGAGAAGTTTATGCTGACTTAAAATAAGAAAAAAAATGTTTAAAATATTCATACAAAGACCTGTTCTTTCGACGGTAATATCTGTTATTATTGTCATTTTAGGGATTTTAGGACTTGTTGAGCTGCCTATTTCTCAATATCCTGATATTGCTCCGCCAACAGTAAATGTCTCCGCAAGTTATACCGGAGCCAATGCTGATGTGGTTTTGAAAAGTATTGTAATTCCGTTGGAAGAGCAAATTAATGGTGTAGAAAACATGACTTACATGACTTCTACAGCAACAAATGACGGTAATGCGTCTATAAAAATCTACTTTAAAGTAGGAACAAATCCTGATTTAGCAGCGGTAAACGTTCAGAACAGGGTTTCAAGAGCAACTAGTTTATTACCGGTAGAGGTAACTCAGGCTGGGGTAACGGTGACGAAAAGTCAGAGTAGTAACTTATTGATTTTCTCTTTGTATAGTGATGGAAATGAGTATAGTCAGACTTTCCTTCAAAATTATGCTAAGATCAACCTTGTTCCACAAATTCAGCGTGTAGTTGGAGTAGGAGATGTAACTGTATTTGGTGCAAACGATTATTCGATGAGAATCTGGTTGAGACCGGATGTAATGCAACAATACAAATTGATTCCAAGTGATATTTCCGCTGCTTTGGCTGAACAAAATATCGAAGCAGCACCAGGTAAATTTGGTGAAAACGGAAATCAGGCTTTTCAATATGTAATTAAGTATAAAGGTCGTTTAACGAGCGCTAAGGAATTTGGTGATATCATTATCAAATCTGTTGGAAACGGACAAATGTTACGTCTTAAAGATGTTGCAAAAGTTGAGTTAGGTTCCTTAAGTTATGCTTCAACGACTAAAACAAATGGTATAGAATCGACAGCTTTGGCAATTAGCCAGACTCCGGGATCTAATGCACGTGATGTAATTATCAACTCTAAAAAGCTGATTGAAGAAGCTGCAAAAACTTTCCCGAAAGGAGTAAAATACACTACTCTTGTTGATGTTAACGAAAATTTGGATGCTTCTATCGAAAAAGTAATTCATACTTTAATCGAAGCTTTTATATTGGTTTTTATCGTAGTATTTATTTTTCTTCAGGATTTTAGATCAACTTTGATTCCGGCAATTGCGGTTCCGGTTGCGATTGTAGGAACGTTTTTCTTTCTGAATTTATTTGGATTTACCATTAACTTACTAACGCTTTTTGCAATGGTTCTGGCGATTGGTATTGTCGTCGATGATGCGATTGTCGTCGTCGAGGCGGTGCATGCCAAACTGGATCACGGTTATAAATCGTCTAAGAAAGCTACGATTGATGCAATGGATGAAATTTCGGGTGCGATTATTTCGATTACACTTGTAATGGCTGCCGTATTTATTCCCGTTACTTTTATTACAGGATCAACGGGAGTTTTCTACAAGCAATTTGGTATTACTCTTGCAGTAGCGATTATCCTTTCGGCAATTAACGCATTGACTTTAAGTCCCGCATTGTGTGCTTTACTTTTAAAACCACATGCTGACGATCACAAACATAGTAGTTTTATTCAAAGATTTTATACTTCGTTTAACGTTGCTTTTGATAATGTAACGGGCAGATATAAACGTTCAGTTCAATTTCTTTCTGTAAAAAAATGGATTGTACTTGCGGCTATTCTTATTTCGAGTGCGTCATTATTTTATATGATGAAAACCACACCATCAGCTTTCGTTCCTGCGGAAGATTTAGGGACTATTTTTGCTAATATTAGTTTACCGCCATCAGCTTCTATGGAACGTTCTGATGTAATTGCCAAGAAAGTAGACAGTATTGCCAAAACGATTCCAGGGGTTAAAAACACATTGCGTATTGTTGGGCAAAACTTTACAGCCGGAGCAGGAAGTGCTTACAGTATGGTTATTATAAAAATGGATACGTGGGAAAAACGTGATCTGAGTGTTAATGATGTAATTGGTCAGCTTTTTGCCAAAACAAGCGGAATTCGTGAAGCTAATATCTTCTTTATTTCGCCACCAACAATTTCAGGATTTGGACAAAGTGGTGGATTCGAATTTCAGTTGCAGGATAAAGGAGGACATACAACTCAGGAATTCTTTAAGGTTAATACTGAATTCTTAGAAAAGTTATCAAAACGTCCCGAAATACAATATGCGACAACGCCATTTAATCCTGGTTTCCCGCAATATATGATGGAAATCAATTTAGCAAAAGCTAAAGATGCAGGAGTTCCTGTGAATACGATTTTGTCGACAATGCAAGGATATTATGGAGGATTGTATGCTTCGAATTTCAATAAATTCGGAAAACAGTATCGTGTTATGGTGCAGGCTTCTCCGGAATTCCGTACAAACACAGAAGGACTTAATAAAATCTTTGTTAGAAATAGCTCAGGAACAATGGCTCCAATTACAGAGTTTGTAAAAATGACCAGAGTTTTTGGACCGGAATCTATTTCGAGATTTAACTTATTTACCTCTATTGCTATTACAGGAGCACCAAATCCGGGATTTAGTTCCGGAGATGCAATTAAAGCAATTCAGGAAGTTGCAGCGCAAGAACTTCCGGCAGGTTACGGATATGAATTCTCAGGATTAACACGTGAGGAATTAGCTTCTGGAAGTGAAACTATATTCATTTTTATATTATGTCTTGTGTTTGTTTACTTCTTGTTAAGTGCACAATATGAGAGTTATATATTGCCATTTGCAGTATTATTATCAATTCCGTTTGGACTTGCAGGAGCTTATTTGTTCTCGATTATATTCAAATTAAACAGTAATATTTATCTGCAGATTTCCTTAATCATGTTGATTGGATTGCTGGCGAAGAACGGTATTTTGATTGTTGAATTTGCCTTAGAAAGAAGGCGAAAAGGAATGCCAATTGTACAAGCCGCAGTCGAAGGAGCCGTAGCACGTTTAAGACCAATTTTGATGACTTCGTTTGCCTTTATTTTAGGACTTGTTCCTTTGATGTTTGCTTCAGGAGCGGGAGCAGTTGGAAATAAATCGATTGGTACAGGAGCCGTTGGAGGAATGTTGATTGGAACCATATTAGGAGTATTTGTTATTCCGGTATTGTTTATCATTTTCCAGACTTTACAAGAAAAACTTAGTGGTCCGGCAAAAGATGGTTATGACGACGAAGATGATGAAGAAGTGCAACTGATCGAAGCTCATAAAGAGTAATAATTTAATTAATACAAAGATGACTCATAGTTCAAATAAATATATTATGATAGTAATTGCAGCCACTCTTTTGAGTGCATGCGTTACTAAAAAATACGAACGCCCCACCACTATATCGACAGATAATTTGTATCGTGATAAGGCTTCTGCCGATTCGACTACGATTGCGAGTATGCCTTGGCAAAGTGTTTTTAAAGATGAAAAACTGAATGCTTTAATTCAAAAAGGATTAAATCAAAATAACAACTTAAAGAATGCGATTGAAAACATTGTTCAGGCGCGCGCTTCTTTACGTCAGTCAAAATTAGCGTATTATCCAACTCTGAATCTTGATGCTAATGCAACGCACACGAAACAATCTGAAGCAGGTTTGAATTTTCCGGCAGGAATTAATATCAATACTTTGACAACCACTTACAAACTTGGTTTAAGTACGTCTTGGGAAGCTGATATTTGGGGAAAATTAAGCAGTTCAAAAAGAGCGGCTTTGGCAACATATCTTTCTACAGATGCTGCAAAACAAGCTATTCAGACACAATTGATTTCGGATATTGCTAATAATTATTTTTTATTGTTAGCGTATGATAAACAATTAGAAATTACAAAAGCAACATTAGAAAGTCGTATCAAAAATGTTGAAGTTATAAAGGCTTTAAAAGAAGGCGCAATTGTTACAGGTGCAGCAGTTGTGCAAAGTGAAGCCAATCAACATGCAGCCGAAGTATTGATTCCGGATTTAAAAAGAGACATTCGCGAGACTGAAAATGCGCTTAATATTTTATTGGGACAAGCTCCCGGAACAATTGAAAGAGGAACATTAGGAAATCAGGTAATTCCGGAGAATATTGCGATTGGTGTTCCGGCGCAATTATTAGAGAATCGTCCTGATGTCCGTCAGGCGGAATTTAATTTCAGAACGGCTTTTGAAAACACAAATATGGCTAAAACTTATTTTTATCCAAGTTTGACATTGACAGCAAGTGGAGGATTTTCGAACCTGCAATTAACGGATTTCTTTAGTAATTCTGTATTTTATTCTTTGATTGGCGGATTAACGCAGCCACTTTTTAATCAGGGTTTGAACAAAGCAAGATTAACAACGGCACAATCTAAACAAGTGCAGGCATTAAACAATTTCCAACAAAGCCTTTTGGTTGCGGGACAAGAAGTTTCAAATGCTTTATATGCTTATGAAATGGCAGTTGAAAAAGAAGATTCCAGAGCAAAACAAATTGAAGCTCTTGTAAAGTCAGTCGATTTTACACAACAGCTTTTAGAATATAGCTCAGCTACAAATTATACAGATGTATTAACATCAGAACAAAATTTATTGGCTGCTCAATTGAGCGGTATCAATGATAATTTGCAAAAATTACAAGCAGTTGTTGATTTGTACCGCGCTTTAGGCGGTGGATGGAAATAATAGTTATTGGTTATTGTATTGTTTTATTTGTTTAAAAACGCCTCAATCCTGAGGCGTTTTTTCGTATAATTTTATATCGATTAAGAAGTGCTATTCGTCGATTGCTACTATGGTTTCGTATAATTAATAGGTGAAAAGCAAATATTTGGCACTACTTTAGCTTTGTATTAAATCAAATAATACTTAAATACCACAACAATGAAAAAAATAGGATTCGCATTAATACTCTTGATGAGCGTTTTTGCACAGGCACAAGTTTCAGTAAACGTAAATATTGGTACACCTCCAAATTGGGGACCACAAGGTTATGACAATAGTAGATATTACTATTTACCGGACATCGATATTTATTATGATGTTACACAAAGTCAGTTTATTTATGATAACAATGGACGATGGATTCGTGAGAATAGATTGCCTGCAAGATACAGACAATATGATTTGTATGGCGGTTATAAAGTGGTTTTAAATGATTACAGAGGAAATGCTCCTTATACTTATCATAGTAAACACAGAGCTAATTATCCAAAAGGATATCATGGAAAACCTCAGAAAAACAGAGGAAATAAACCGGAAAAAAACAACAAAGAATATCATAATAAAAAGGATAAAGACGATAAAAAAGGAAATTCAAAAAAGGATCATCCAAACAAAGACAGGGATCAGAATCATTCGCACAATGATCACCATTAATTAAAAACATGACTAAATTGGAAGAGCGCCTCAGAAATGGGGCGTTTTTTTTGTTTTGTTTCGTTCTGAAAAAGGAGGAGCGAGACGGAAGCGATAGCGAACAGACGAAGTAAATCACAATAAAAACTCGACAAAGATTGGTCTTTGCGAGGAACGAAGCAATCTCATTTGCTGAATTCAATTAGTAATTTTTGTTAGTGTGGTTGCTTCGTTCCTCGCAATGACAAATATTGGGGTTATGTTGCGTTTCAAGGGATTAAAATCCCTTGCTACAAGATAAATCATTCCTGCGAAATTTTATGAAGAGTTCCCGAGGAACGAAACTATATTGTAGGGATGGATTTTAATCCATCCATCACAAGGAATTCGACAAAGATAATCCAGCTTGTTATATTAAAGTTTAGCTTTAAACTTCTTAATCTTGAAGTTTTTTGATTTCACTACTTTACCATTATCAGTAATCATCAAACAGCTATAATCAGGATATTTTTGAAGCAAAGTAAGACCTTCTTTTTGTCCTAAAACCATAAGCGAAGTGCTTAAACCGTTTGCAGTTTCGGCGTCAGGACCAAGAACTGTCACGCTGCATAATCCTGTTGCGGGATAACCTGTTGCGGGATTTATGATATGGGAATATCTCACGCCATTAAAAACAACAAACTTTTCATAGCTTCCCGAAGTCGTGATTGCGTGTTGTTCTAACGGAATTGTAGCCAGAAGTTTATCAGGATTAAATGGGTTTGTAATCCCAATTTTCCACGGATTTCCGTTAGGTTGTTTTCCCCACGTACTCATATCTCCGGAACCGTTTATGATACCGGCTTTTATACCTTTTGCGATCATCATGGCGCGACATTTATCAGTTGCATATCCTTCGCCTAAAGCACCAAAACCAATTTTCATTCCTTTTAGTTTTAGAAAAATACTCGATTGTGCACTATCCAGAATGATGCTTTTGTAACCAACTTTTTCTACTGATTTTTTTATGGCTTCCGCCGAAGGCATTTCGGTCATTGATCCGTCAAATTTCCAGATTCTGTCCATTGCTGCAAAACTAACGTCAAATCCGCCTTTTGTAGCTTCAGAAAATTGTATGGCTCTTTGCGTTAATTCAAAAACTTCTCGATCTACTTTTACAGGACGTATTCCCGCATTCTGATTTACTTCAGAAACCTGTGAATCTGATTTCCAATCTGAGATTAGGTTTTCAATTCTTGTAATTTCGGCAATAACGGCATCTATATTTTTTTCCGCTTCAAGCGAATCATTCGCAACAATTGTAATATCAAAACGTCCGCCCATAAGAAGCGTTGTTCTTTTGCGGAGAACTTGTGCGTTGCCGGATAATCCAGATATTAATATGGAAAGAAATAGAAGTTTATATAGGATTGATTTATTCATGATATTTTAAAAGAAATTTTATTAAAGCTCCAGCGGAGCAAAATATTTATAGACAAATGATGCATTAGGTTTAAAGCTCCAACGGAGCGATATTTACATATTGATTGTAAAGATATGTCACCCCGATGGGGTTTTGTTGAACGCATTCTAATTTTCTATAAATATGTTGTCCCGATGGGACTTATGGAATAGACTATTTACAACCCTAAATCTATAATCTAAAATCAACAATCTAAAATCTAAGATCCCGCTTAATAACAATCAGTTAAAATTTGACCATTTTCTTTATATTCAGAAATACTTTTCATCTTTTTTGCGAGACACAAATTATCCAAAATTGATTCTACATCTTTTTGCATTGCAAGAGAACCACAAATCATAATTACTCCGTTTTGCTGTAATAAATCAGTGAAAAAGGCTGCATCGCGATTGATTAAATCCATTACATAAAACTGATTTGATTCGCGTGATAATGCCAAATGAAAATTATGAAGCTGTTTCTTTTCAATCATTTCCGATGTGAAATTTTTATATCCTAAAACCATTTCAGTCTCCATTCGGAAACCGGAATATAAATGAGTTTCGATCTTTTTCTTGTTTTGTTCGATCATTCCCAGAAAAGGCGCAATACCTGTTCCGTTTGAGATTAAGGCTACTTTTGAGGCTTTTTTTGGAAAATGAAAAGCTCCATTATTAATTATTCTGGCTTTAATTGTATTTCCGGGTTCAAGATTATTTAGGAATCCGGAACCTAATCCGTGTGGATGTAATTTTACAACCAATTGAATATTTCCGGTATGATTTCCAATTGAATAAAGACGTTCTCTGGTATCATTTGCAGGATAAATTGCCAACAAATCTCCAGAAGTAAATTTGGTTCTCATATTGGCGCGTAACGTAACCAGAAAGGTTTGTTCGAATTCTGAAACCAATGTTTTGTCTAAAACCATTAGTTTTGATAAACCTTTTGGCGCGTGATTGTATAATGAAGGCGTTGTCGATAATGGGATTTCTGTTTTGGTACTCCAAAGTTTAATCCACTCTACAAATTCTTCCGCCGATTTATCGTTTACGGTTTGTAATTCTAAAAAGCGTTCTGCCCAAGTTTGGGCTGCCAAAAGCTCATCAATTTCAACTGCAAAACCACAAAAATCCGGATAAGCTTTCGAACCAAAACCAACTACCGAAAATTTGATTTTCTGTTGTTGATCGTATTTCTTTAAAAGAGATAAAAATTTATTTCCGTTAGAAGGTGCATCACCCAATCCGTGAGTTGAAGAAAACACAATAATATGTTCGGCTTTTGGAAAAACTTTATATTGATTCAATTGAGCGATGTGGGCTTTTTCGCCACGATCAATTAATTGTTTCTGAATTGCATTTGCAAAGCGTAAAGTACTTCCGTTTTCAGAACCTGCCAGTAAAATATACTTACTTTCGTTGGCATTAAATTTATTTTTAATTCGGCTTGACCTTCTTTTTAAAGTAATTGCAAATCCGGAATAGATAAAAAAGAGAATATTAACGCAGGCAATGGCAAGAATTACAGCCCAGATTCCGTTTATTCTACCTGTGTGAAGATCAAGGCTTAAATCAGCAAATTGAGCAGTCATTGGCGAACGTTTCTCTGTAATTACTGCGCCTGTAACCTGATTAACTTCAACTTCTCTGTCTTTTAATTCAATGATATAATATTCTTCAGGATCATCTGTAAAAGGAAATTCGATTTTTTTGACATCTGATAAAAGTGTCGTTTTGAAAATATTTATTGCTGCACCTTTTTGGGTTGGCGCTACAGATTCTGTTTTTTGCTTTTCTTTCTTTTCACCCATGAAAAAATTAAATCTTTCCAGGGATAAATAGGTTCCGGTAAGTGCAATAATCAAAATTGGAATTAAAGCCAATCTTCCTAAAACAACGTGATAATATTGTGCAAAATATTCTTTTATTACTTTCGAAAAGAAATTGCGAATTCCCCTTTGTCTGTTAAGTACAAGTGCAAAACCCGAAATCGCAATTAATACTAATAAAAAAGAAATTACTCCAACAAAAAAACGTCCCGTTTCATGAAGAAATAAGGAACGATGCAAGCTGGTTACCCATTGTATGAATTCGCTTTTTTTTACTGGTTTTCCTAAAGCTTTACCAGTTTTAGGATTGATGTAGGCATTGATATCGTTTCCGTCCTGATCAATTGCCTGTAATGTTACAAATTGATTGTAATCGACGCTTAACTCTGTAATTTCAGAATATGACTTTTTTAAGACGGGTAATGTTTCTCCTAAAGTTATGGAATCAAAATTTTCTACTTTGTATGGATTTGTTTTTTCCTGAACGGCATCTATTGCCAAAATAATACCCGTTACAGATGCCAGCAATAAAAATAAAGAAGAAAACAAAGCCAAAGCTAAGTGTGTGTAACGCCAAAAAGAAAGAGTCATGGAGTGTAAGCTAAAAGGTAATCAAAATGTGTTTTAATTTTTATTTGTCATCCCGAGGAACGAGGGATCTCCGTGAGTAGCTCGACAAAGATTGATAACTTACTTTGCGGAGTTTCTTGCGGAGATCCCTCGTTCCTCGGGATGACAATATTGTGCTTATTATGATAAAGTATTAAATCTTGTTTAATCTCACATATCTTATATAACCTTTTCCTTCTGTTTTGTCAGCAAGACCTTCGGTTGTAAGTGGAATTTCAACGTCATTTACATGGTATTTTTGATCTTCTACTGCTGATTCAAATCTTAATTTATATCCTTTATTGATTTTAGAATCTTCAATTTCTATTGTTGTAATGCTGCGATCTCCACCAGTTACAGAAGCTCCGGTTTTTGCGCTGATATCTTCATGTTTCTGAGCTTGAAATTTATTCCATTCTTTCAATGATTTGTACCATTTTTTATCGTCGCCCATTACATAAAGTGTTTTTTCGTATTCTCCTTTTGGATTGATTAGCGAAACTACGATATAAGCGCCTTCTCCCATATAATTTGCCATTTGAAGCATACATTTGTATTTGCTTTGTGCCGAAGCCTGAAATGAAATTAGGCAGATTAATGAAGCTGTAAGTGCTATTTTGAATATTGATTTCATTCTTATTTTAGATTTTAGTCCCGAAGCCTCGGGATAGATTTTAGATTTTAATCGGATTGGAATTTGGAATTTATAAGACTGCTATTTTAAAAATTCTATTGATATATTTTGTTTTGTCAATGACTCGTTTTCTTTTGCTAAAGCATAAGCACTTTCGTCAAATTCTGTTGTAATTTCTTTTTTAGCGCCAATCGAAATTAGGTATTTTAAGATCGCATCGTCTTTTGCAACCATTGCAGCTTTGTGAAGCGCTGTCATTCCGTCTTTGTTTTTAGCATTAACATCAATTTTTAAGTCGGCTAATTTTTTTACCAAAGATAATTCGTTTTTGGCAACAGCAAAATGATATAAAGTACTTCCGTCTTTTTGAGCGGCAGCAAGATCTAATCCTTTTTCCTGAAGTAATTTTACTTTAGCATCAAAAGATTCTTGTTTTGGTCCTGGTCTGAAAGATTGTACTAAATAAACGCCTAAATTGTTTCCGTCTTTATCAGTTACTTTAACATCTGCGCCTTTTACTAAAAGTGCCGAAACTGCTTCTGGAGTTCCTGATTTTACAGCAATTGTCAAAGCCGATTCTCCTTTTGTATTTTGCAGATTAACATTTTTAGCTGTTGCCAATAGTTGCTCTAAAGCACCATTTTCTCTGGCTCCGGCAGCAAGCATAAAAGGTGTATTTCCTTCGTTGTTTACTTTGTTTACGTCAACACCTTTTGATAGAAAGTAAGCAATAATATCTTTCTGATTTGGTTTTGTTGCCAGAAAATGTAATACGTTTTCTCCCGATTTATTTGTAGCTGTAGCTTTTATTTTTACCTCTTCAACTAAAAATTTATAGGCGTCAAGCGAAGTTGTTTCTCTACGATTTCCCTGACTTGCAATCAAAAGTGCATTGTCTGTATATTTTACTTTTTTGTCTAGTAATTTTTTTAAAAGCACAATATTTCCAGTTCTTGCAGCATAATCAAAAGCTGTACTTCCGTTAGTATCAACATCTTTAAGAGACAATCCTTTTGTGATAAGATAATCTGTCAAAACAAGATCTTTATCTGCTGGAATTGCCATTAATAATAGATTTGAACCATCATTATATTTTTTCTTCGGATCTATTCCTGCTTTGAAAAAAAGCTCGTAAAGTGCCGGATTAGTTTGTCCGTTAGAAGCTGCAAAAGCAAGTGGAGTAGTGCCGTGGCTGTCTTCAAGATTAACATCTGAACCTTTAGTAATAAGGTATTGTGTTAAATCAATATTTCCTCTGTATGCCGCCCAGTGTAAATAAATACGATTGTCGTGCGTCATTTTATTTAATGGATTTCCGGGTTGGTCCAATAAGAATTTTATAGTTGCCAGTGGTGCATCATTATTGATAGCAAGAGTGGTAACATCAAATGCATTTGCATTAGCTTCAGAAGCGCTGTTTCCTTTGGCAATTTCAGCCTGAACTGTTGTCACATCCGGAGTAGTTTTCCAAAAAGAAGCTTCTAATAAAGTATTTTTTTGCTGAGCACTAACAAATAAAGTGGCAGCTAATGCGAAAGAAAGAAATAAGTTCTTTTTCATATTGAGGTATTTTTGTTTGACAGTTGATTTACTTTTCTAATAGAATATTTTATTTTAAAAAGATCTATTTAGAATAATTAAAAATAGCGCAAATGTAAAAAATAATATTAGTAAATCAATTTTATTTAGGAAAGAAAGCCCATTTCTAATGATTTTTTAATCTTATCAATGTTTTAATTCTTCTAATAATACTTTGACTTTGTTTTGATTTTGTACTAAAATTTTTACCTCAAATAAAAGCGTTGTTTCCGTAACGAAATTTTATTTTATAATTGTTGCACAATAAAATATGATGTTTCATTTTATAAAATGAAACAATCTTTTGTGTTTATTCCTTAAAACGGCTGTTTAAAAGCACATTTTTATTAAACTTTAATACTGGTTGGTATGGGTAGAAGATTTACTTTTCCTCTTATGAGGGTAACATTATTTATTTGTTGGGTATCATTATTCGTAACTTTTCAAAGTTCATTTGGAAGTAATAACGTGATATTTCCAGATACTTCTCGAGCTAATTTCAAAGTAGCTTTTATTCCGAATTCGGTATTTGCTGTTTCTGTTCATAATGTTTTCGAACATGGATGGGATATGACTTTTGAGACTAAATTAGTTAGATTTTCAAAGATATCATTTCTTGTTTTTTTTCCGCCAAGGAAAGCTGATGTCAATACAGATAATACAATTTCTAAAATTAATTTTTCCATAGCAGATATTGGTAATTGTGCTGATAAACTATCAGCTTTAAGAATAGAAAAGTACGCTATAAATACTATTTCTGTTTTTGGCTATATATCTGCCACCGCACATTTTTACACTCCTATTTAAGGCAACTTTTAGCAAATAATCACATTGTTTAAAATGTTGTTTTCCCTTTTTTAAAATAAGAAAACTGTTTGTCAAAATTAAATTTTGATCGACAAGTTATTGCATTATTGTTCCCCTTTTTCTAGAATTTAAAATCGAATAATATGAATAAAAATATACTTTTTATACTGGTGTTGCTTTTGTTTAATTTTGGATATGGACAGACAAACACTTGGACTGGCGCAACAAGTACAGCATGGCAAAATGGTTTAAACTGGAGTCTTGGAGTTGCTCCATTAGCCTTACATGATGTTGTTATTCCAGCTGTAGTTAATGAGCCTGTAATCTCAACCTCAGGAATAACTTGTGCTACACTTACATTGGGAGCCGGAAGTAATTTAACTATTAATCCAACTGGAGTTTTATCTGTTATTGGTGAGATTAATTTCTCTGCACCAACTGTGGATAATGGTATTACTTCACTTAATGTGGGTGCGGGGACTTTATCTTCGGGAGGAATTGTTATGGCGAGCGGTGCAAATGATACCAGAAAGTGTAAGTTAAATATTGATACTGGAACTGCAAATATTGTGGGAAGTATTACGATGACAGGATCCGTACTTCAAAACGATGTTACTTTCACTGGCGTTGGAACTTTAAATATTGGCGGTACGATGACCGGCGGTTCTTTAATTCCAGATATTGGAACAGTAAATTATAATGGTTTGGTAGCCCAATCAGTTGGTACTTATATATATCATAGCCTTACGTTGTCTGGTGCAGGAATTAAGACTTTTAGTGGTGCAATTGCTGTAAACAATACTTTGTCTATTGGTTTGGGCGTAATTGCTGACTTAGGTGCATTTATTCATACAACATTTCTTTTATCACTTAATGGAGCAAATTCATCTCTGGGAACTTGGGGAGGTACAGGTTCAGGTGCTATAAACATTGATCCTGTTTTTTTTGCGGCGAATAACGGAGTTTTAAATGTGGGATTGCCAACAATTCAGGCGACGAATGTTCTTTTTACAAATACCGCATCAACAAACGCAACTATTGACTGGACAAATGGCAATGGTGCATCCCGTGTTGTGTTTGTACATGCCGGAGTAGGTGCTAATCCTTTACCTCTTAATTATTTTGCTTATACAGCAAATAGTATTTTTGGCTCTGGTACTCAAATTGGTACATCAGGGTGGTATTGTGTATATAAAGGCACTGGGACAACGGTAAATATTACAGGTTTATTACCTTCAACAACTTATCAGATAATGGTCATTGAATTTAATGGTTCAATAGGGAACGAATTACACCTTACTGCTACAAGTACTGAAAATCCTGTGCAAGTAACTACAGATACAGTAAGCACTAGCACAGTAGGACCGGGAGGTGTAATTACAGGACTTCAGCTTTGGTTAGATGCCAGTAATGGTGCCACGGCCGCGGGAGGTAATTTAACAGCGTGGTCTGACTTGGCAGGCATTAATACCTTTGCAGTAAGTGCCACGCCGCCAACTGTAAATAATAATGCTGTTAATTTTCATCCTACCGTTCAATTCAATAATACAAATTCAATTACAACTTATCCTGCTACTCAAAATTTAATTGGTAATACTTCTATTACTTATGTAGATGCTTATGGTGTTTTTAAAGAAAATAGTTCAGCAGGAGGAACTATTATTGGAAGTTCATCATCAGGAACTAACTATGGTATTGCTGTATTTACACAGCAAAGTTCCCGTATGTATGTAGCGTCTGGAAAAAATAGTGTTCATTCCAGTTTTGCAATGACAGAGTATACAAACTTTCATATTTTTAATATGGATACCTCAATAGCTGGTGGCACCGTGGGAAGTTTAGACGGCGTTAATCAAACAATGGCATTTGGAAATGGTGGTAATTTTTCTAGTTTATCTGTTACACCAACTGTGGGGACTACCAATAATAGAGGAAATAGCTCCGGTTGGAATCATTTGCAAGGACAGATAGCAGAAGTTGTGGTATATAATGAATCAACAGCTTTACAAAGATTAAATATCCAGTCTTATTTATCTTTAAAATATGGTATTCATAAAACCGATAATTATTTAGCTGGAAATAATACTGTTATTTGGGATGCAACCGCCAATGCCGCTTATCATAATGATGTATTTGGTATTGGTCAAGATGATTTATCAGGTTTAAATCAGGTTATCTCCAATAGTATGAATACCGGAGGCGGGGACGGTACCGGACAAAGTGGAAAAGGAAATATAGTAATTAGTAATCCTTCTTCATTAGTTAATAATGGTTTTTTAGTTATTGGACACGATACAAGTGCATTGACAGAGACAGTGATTGGTTCTATAAAACGAGTACAAAGAATTTGGAAAGTTCAAAGTACAGGAAACCCAGGAACAGTATCACTAAGTTATGATATAACTGGGCTGACCTATTCTGCACAGAGTGCTGGTAATTATATCCTTTTAGTAGATCCTACAGGTACAGGCAATTTTAATGGGGGATCTGTAGTAAAATATCCGGGAGCAGCAATTACGGGCAATAAAGTTTCTTTTAATACAGTTGCTTTGCCAACTGGAGCAGTGTTTAGTTTTCAGACTGGAGTTGCACCACCGCCAATAGTAACCAATTTTAGCCCGCAGACAGGACCGATTGGTACTACAGTAACGATTACCGGAACTAATTTTGGAGCGACAATAGCAGAAAATATAGTGTTTTTTGGAGCTGCTCAAGCTACAGTTACTGCAGCTAGCGCAACAAGTTTAACAGTTACAGTTCCTGCAGGAGCAACTTATAAGTCTATATCTGTAATTAATACTTCGACTGTTTTAGTTGGATATTCGTTAGTACCATTTATTACAACTTTTACACCTAATAAAGGTAATATTACTATTGATGATTTTGAAGTAAAGGTTGATTTTTCGTTAACAAACAATGTTACTAATGTGGTAATTGGAGATTTTGACAGAGATGGTAAGCCTGATCTTGCAATAACAGATAGTAATGCTAGTTCAATATCAATTCTTCGTAATATCTCTACTAGTGGAAATATTTCTACTGGTTCTTTTGCTGCCAAAGTTGATTTTCCTGTTGGTAATACTCCTGAGGGGATATGCATAGGAGATTTTGATAATGACGGAAAAATTGATTTAGCAGTAACAAATTATAATAGTAATACAGTTTCGATTATAAGAAATACATCATCAGGAATAGGGAACATTGCTTTTGCGGCTTCTGTAAATTTAACAACAGATACAAATCCTAATAGTATTGTAGCACATGATTTTGATGGAGATGGTAAGTCTGATATAATTACAGGAAATTTTAATAGTAATTCAATATCTGTTTTTCGTAATACATCATCGGGCATAGGAAATATAGGCTTTACCGCCAAAACCGATCTTGCTGTGGGTACTGGTCCAAACGGGGTATCGGTAGGAGATTTTGATGGTGATAACAAAATGGATGTTGCCGTGTCTCTTTTTAATGGTCAGTCAGTATCAGTTTTTCGTAATATTTCAACAACTGGTATTATTAGTTTTGATAATTATATCAGCTTTCCCGTTACATCGTCTGCCTACAATGTTGTAGTTGGAGACTTAAATAATGATGGTAAACCTGATATTGCCTGTGCTAATAACACAGTGTCAGTTTTAAATAATACATCATCTGGAATTGGTAACATTAATTTTGGACCTAAAGTCGATTTTTCTACAGTTGATAATATTATAGATCTTGATATTGGAGACTTAGATGGTGATGGGAAATTAGATCTAGTTGCAACTAAAGCTAATGGTGGTTTTGTGTCAGTCCTTCGTAATACAACGGTGGGAACAGGAAGTACTGTTACTTTTGCATCAAAAACTGATTTTGCTGCTAATCCTATTGTTAGGAGAATTAAAATTGGGGATTTAGATGGAGATGGCAAAGATGATATAATAACTGCAAATAGAACTGGAAATAGCATTTCTATTTTACGTAATAACCCACTATTTGCACCCACTACACAAGCAACAAATGTTGTTTTTACAGCCACAACCGGAACAACAACCACAGCCAGCTGGGCAAATGGTAACGGATCTTCGAGAGCCGTGTTTATGTATGCCGGAGCCACAGGAAGTCCTTTACCAGTTGATTTGACAGTTTATACTGCAAATGCAGCTTTTGGTACAGGAACTCAAATAGGAACAAGTGGTTGGTATTGTGTTTATAACGGTACAGGAACAGCAGTTAATATAACGGGTTTAAATCCGGCAACGATTTATCGGGTTATGGTCGTTGAACGAAATGGTTCAGCAGGTGATGAAATGTATCTGTCAACAGTAGGTACGGGTAATCCAGCTGGTGTAATCACTCTTAATAATGTAGCAACATTAAGTAATTTAACAATAAGTCAAGGGACTTTAACTCCTGTTTTTGCAACAGGAACTACAATTTATACCGCCACTGTAGCAAATGCTGTTACGAGTTTAACCGTGACACCAGCGACAACAGATCCCAATGCGGTAGTAAAGGTAGATGGAGTGACAGTAGCAAGCGGAAGTCCTTCAGGAGCAATTGCTTTGGCTGTTGGTCCTAATATTATTACTACAGTAGTTACGGCTCAGGACGGAACAACAATTGGTACATATACAATTACAGTAACCAGAACAGCACCACCAACAATTGTAGCTACCGGAACTGTGGCTGCACTGAGTACTATTTATGGTACGCCATCTGCATCTGCTACTTTTAATGTTTCAGGAACCGATATGTTTGCGGGAATTTTAGTAACTGCACCTTCAGGATTTGAAGTAAGTACTGATAACATTACTTTTACAAATACAGTTACAGTTGGCGCACCAGGAATTATTGTGTCTACACCCGTGTATATCAGATTAAAAGGAACCACTCCGGCAGGAAGTTATTTAGGCGACGTGGTATTAAGCAGTACTGGTGCTACAACGGTTAATTTTGCTATAGTTTCCAGCACAGTCAATAAAGCACCGTTAACAATTACAGCAGCCGATAAAACGAAAGTGTATGGAGATGCCAATCCAACTTTAACCGTAAATTATGCTGGATTTGTAAACGGAGATACATCGACAAACCTGACGACTCTAGCAAGCGCTACAACAACAGCTACAGCAAATAGCGGAATTGGAACATATCCTATTACACCTAGTGGAGCAGTAAGTTCAAATTACACTTTTACATATATAAATGGAAATTTGACGATAACTGCAGCTTCACTAACTTTCACGGCCGATGATAAAACAAGAGTCTACGGAGCAGCTAATCCTACTTTTACAGGAACTTATAACGGTTTTGTGAATGGAGATACAGAAGCAAGCATAACAACGCCTCCAATATATAATACTACAGCCGTAGTAGGAAGTGGTATAGGAGATTATCCAATTACACCTAGCGGAGCTGTAAGTCCTAATTACATTATAAATTATGTGAATGGAAATTTATCCGTTACCAAAGCCACTTTAACAATCACCGCAGTTGATAAAACAAAAGTTTACGGAGACGCAAATCCAACATTAACGGTAACGTATTCCGGTTTTGCCAATGGCGAATCAGAAACGGATTTAGTAACACCGCCAACAATTACAACGACAGCAACAACAGCCAGTGCCGTAGGTTCATACCCAATTGTAGCCAGCGCCGCAGTAGATGATAATTATACTTTCACTTACGTGAATGGAAATCTGGAAATCACCAAAGCAGCTTTAACTATTACAGCAGTTGATAAAACCAAAGTTTACGGAGACGCAAATCCAACATTAACGGTAACGTATTCCGGTTTTGCCAATGGAGAATCAGCAACAGATTTAGTAACTCCGCCAACAATTACAACAACCGCGACCACAGCAAGCGCCGTAGGTTCATACCCAATTGTGGCGAGTGCAGCGGTCGATGATAATTATACTTTCACTTACGTGAATGGAAATCTGGAAATCACCAAAGCCGCTTTAACCATTACAGCAGTTGATAAAACCAAAGTTTACGGAGACGCAAATCCAACATTAACCGTAACGTATTCCGGTTTTGCCAATGGCGAATCAGAAACGGATTTAGTAACACCGCCAACAATTACAACAACTGCAACTACAGCCAGTGCCGTAGGTTTATACCCAATTGTAGCTAGCGCAGCGGTCGATGATAATTATACTTTCACTTACGTGAATGGAAATCTGGAAATTACCAAAGCCGCTTTAACCATTACAGCGGTTGATAAAACCAAAGTTTACGGAGACGCAAATCCAACATTAACCGTAACGTATTCCGGTTTTGCAAATGGCGAATCAGCAACAGATTTAGTAACACAACCAACAATTACCACGACAGCAACGACAGCAAGCGCCGTTGGTTCATATCCAATTGTAGCAAGTGCGGCGGTCGATGATAATTATGCTTTCATTTACGTGAATGGAAATCTGGAAATCACCAAAGCAGCTTTAACCATTACAGCGGTTGATAAAACCAAAGTTTACGGAGACGCAAATCCAACATTAACGGTAACGTATTCCGGTTTTACCAATGGAGAATCAGCAACAGATTTAGTAACGCAGCCAACAATTACAACAACCGCGACCACAGCCAGCGCCGTAGGTTCCTATCCAATTGTAGCTAGCGCAGCGGTCGATGATAATTATACTTTCACTTACGTGAATGGAAATCTGGAAATTACCAAAGCCGCTTTAACCATTACAGCGGTTGATAAAACCAAAGTTTACGGAGACGCAAATCCAACATTAACCGTAACGTATTCCGGTTTTGCCAATGGCGAATCAGCAACAGATTTAGTAACTCAACCAACAATTACAACAACCGCGACCACAGCAAGCGCCGTAGGTTCATATCCAATTGTGGCGAGTGCAGCGGTCGATGATAATTATACTTTCACTTACGTGAATGGAAATCTGGAAATCACCAAAGCAGCTTTAACAATCACTGCAGTTGATAAAACCAAAGTTTACGGAGACGCAAATCCAACATTAACCGTAACGTATTCCGGTTTTGCCAATGGAGAATCAGAAACGGATTTAGTAACGCAGCCAACAATTGCAACAACCGCTACGACAGCAAGCGCCGTTGGTTCGTATCCAATTGTAGCAAGCGCCGCAGCAGATGACAATTATACTTTCACTTACGTGAATGGAAATCTGGACATTACCAAAGCTGCTTTAACAATCACCGCAGTTGATAAAACAAAAGTTTACGGAGACGCAAATCCAACATTAACCGTAACGTATTCCGGTTTCGCCAATGGAGAATCAGCAACAGATTTAGTAACTCCGCCAACAATCACTACAACTGCAATCGCCACAAGTCCTGTTGGAACATATCCAATCACAGCAAGCGGAGCAGCATCCACAAATTATACCTTTACTTATGTTGCAGGAAGTTTAGCAGTAACACCAGTTACGCTTACAATAACTGCTGACAATCAAACCAAAGTTTATGGTGATGCGAATCCAACATTAACAGTGACGTATTCCGGTTTTGCCAATGGCGAATCAGCAACAGATTTATTGACATTGCCAACGATAACTACAACTGCAATCGCCACAAGCCCTGTTGGAACCTATCCAATTACGGCAAGCGGAGCAGCATCTACAAATTATACCTTTAGTTATGTTGCAGGAAGTTTAGCAGTAACACCAGTTACACTGACAATAACTGCGGATAATCAAACCAAAGTTTATGGTGATGCCAATCCTGCTTTAACAGTAACATATTCAGGATTTGTAAATGGAGATAGCGCAACAAGTTTAACAACAGCGCCAACGATAACTACAACTGCAATCGCCACAAGCCCTGTTGGTACCTATCCAATTACGGCAAGCGGAGCAGCATCCACAAATTATACCTTTAGTTATGTTGCAGGAAGTTTAGCAGTAACACCAGTTACACTGACAATAACTGCGGATAATCAAACCAAAGTTTATGGTGATGCCAATCCTGCTTTAACAGTAACATATTCAGGATTTGTAAATGGAGATAGCGCAACAAGTTTAACAACAGCTCCAACGATAACTACAACTGCAATTGCCACAAGTCCTGTTGGTACCTATCCAATTACGGCAAGCGGAGCAGCATCCACAAATTATACCTTTACTTATGTTGCAGGAAGTTTAGCAGTAACACCAGTTACGCTTACAATAACTGCTGACAATCAAACGAAAGTTTATGGTGATGCGAATCCTGCTTTAACAGTGACATATTCGGGTTTTGTAAACGGAGATAGCGCAACAAGTTTAACAACAGCGCCAACTATTACAACAACTGCGACTGTGACAAGTCCTGTTGGAACGTACCCAATTACGGCAAGCGGAGCAGCATCCACAAATTATACCTTTAGTTATGTTGCAGGAAGTTTAGCGGTAACACCAGTTACGCTGACAATAACTGCTAATAATCAAACCAAAGTTTACGGTGATGCCAATCCAACATTAACAGTGACGTATTCGGGTTTTGTAAATGGTGATAGCGCAACAAGTTTAACAACAGCGCCAACGATAACTACAACTGCAATCGCCACAAGCCCTGTTGGTACCTATCCAATTACGGCAAGCGGAGCAGTATCTACAAATTATACCTTTAGTTATGTTGCAGGAAGTTTAGCAGTAACACCAGTTACGCTGACAATAACTGCGGATAATCAAACCAAAGTTTATGGTGACGTGAATCCAACATTAACAGTAACATATTCAGGATTTGTAAATGGAGATAGCGCAACAAGTTTAACAACAGCGCCAACGATAACTACAACTGCAATAGCTACAAGCCCTGTTGGTACCTATCCAATCACAGCAAGCGGAGCAGCATCTACAAATTATACCTTTAGTTATGTTGCAGGAAATCTAGAAGTTACCAAAGCTGTTTTAACGATTACAGCTGATAATAAGACTAAAAGTTTTGGCGATGTAAATCCAACTCTAACGGCAACCTATTCCGGTTTTGCCAATGGTGATACTCAAACGAGCTTAACAACTTTGGCTACAATTACAACAACAGCCATTACAACAAGTCCGGTTGGATTATATCCAATTACAGCAACTGGAGCAGTAAGTGTGAATTATAGTTTTAGTTATGTTTCGGGAGTACTAGAGGTATTGCCACTAACTGATGCTCTTTTGACTAATCTTAGTATAAGTCAGGGCACTTTGACACCAGTTTTTGCTATAACAACTAAGAATTATACCGCTACTGTCGCGAATGCGATAACAAGTTTGACAGTAACACCGGTTACCCAGGATGCAGATGCAACTGTAACCGTAAATGGAGTTCCAGTAATTAGCGGAAATGCTTCGGGAGCTATTGCTTTGGCAGTAGGCACAAACACAATTACTACAATTGTAACAGCTCAAGATGGTATAACAACAGAAACTTATACAGTCGTTGTTACCAGAACAGCACCACCAACTATTGTAACAACAGGAACATTATCTGCACTAACTACAACCTATGGAACAGCATCAACATCCGGTACGTTTAATGTATCTGGAAGCGATATGCTTGCCGGAATCTTAGTTACTGCGCCTTCAGGATTTGAAGTAAGTACAGATAATAGTACTTTTACAAACACTGTTACAGTTGGTACGTTAGGAATTATCGCTTCTACACCAGTGTATATAAGATTAAAGGGAAATATTGCTGCAGGAAGCTACTCTGGAGATATAGTTTTAACCAGTAATAATGCGCTTACCGTAAATGTAGCAACAATTTCCAGTACAGTAAGCCCAGCAACCTTAACGGTTACAGCCGATGATAAAACCAAAGTTTACGGCGATGCAAATCCAACATTAACGGTTAGTTATGCAGGATTTGTAAATGGAGATACAGTCACAAGTTTAACGACAGCTCCAAGTGTTTCAACAACAGCACTTTTAGGAAGCGGAGTAGGATTTTATCCTATAACTGCAACTGGAGCAGTAAATCCAAATTACACTTTCACTTACGTGAATGGAAATCTTTTAATAAATACTGCTAGTCTTACTGTTACTGCAGATAATCAAACTAAAACTTATGGCTCGGCAAATCCAACTTTTACAGTAGCATATTCTGGTTTTGTAAATGGTGATACCGAAACAGTTTTACTAATCCCTGCAACAGTTACAACTACAGCAGATACTTCGAGTCCGGTAGGTGTTTATCCGTTAACAGTAAGCGGAGCGATAGCTGTAAATTATACAATGAGTTTTACAACAGGTTCGACATTAACTATTACCAAAGCCGCTTTAACCATTACAGCTGATGATAAAAATAAAGTTTACGGAGATGCAAACCCGGCTCTAACAGTGACATATTCGGGTTTTGCCAATGGCGAATCAGCAACAGATTTAGTAACTCAGCCAACAATTACAACAACCGCAACCACAGCAAGTGCCGTTGGTTCCTATCCAATTGTAGCAAGTGCTGCAGTCGATGATAATTATGCTTTCACTTACGTGAATGGAAATCTGGAAATTACCAAAGCTGCTTTAACTATCACAGCAGTTGACAAAACCAAAATTTACGGAGATGCAAATCCGGCTCTAACAGTAACATATTCTGGTTTTACTAATGGCGAATCAGAAACAGATTTAGTAACACAGCCAACAATTACAACAACTGCAACCACAGCAAGTGCCGTAGGTTCGTATCCAATTGTAGCAAGTGCTGCAGTCGATGATAATTATGCTTTCACTTACGTGAATGGAAATCTAGCCGTAACAACTTCGACTCTAACCATTACAGCCGATGATCAAAGCAAAACGTATGGTTCTGCAAATCCATCTTTAACAGCAAGTTACACAGGTTTTGTAAACGGAGATACTTCGGCAAGTTTAGACACGCCAGCAACGCTTTCGACAATAGCAGTTACAGGAAGTCCGGTTGGATCATATCCAATTGTGGCAAGCGGAGCTTTAGATTCTAATTACACAATTACTTTCGTGAATGGAAATCTGGCATTAACCACCGCAACTTTAACCATTACTGCAGACGATCAAACGAAAACCTACGGTTCTGCAAATCCAGCTTTAACAGCAAGTTACACAGGTTTTGTAAACGGAGATACCGCGGCAAGTTTAGACACGCCAGCAACGCTTTCGACAATAGCGGTTGCAGGAAGTCCAGTTGGATCATATCCAATTGTAGCAAGCGGAGCTTTAGATTCCAACTATACTATTACTTTCGTGAATGGGAATCTGGCCGTAACAACTGCAACTTTAACCATTACAGCAGATGATAAAACGAAAACCTACGGATCTGCAAATCCAGCTTTAACGGCAAGTTATACCGGATTTGTAAACGGAGATACCGCGGCAAGTTTGGATACGCCAGGAACGCTTTCGACAATAGCCGTAACGGGAAGTCCAGTCGGATCCTATCCAATTGTGGCAAGCGGAGCTTTAGATTCTAATTACACGATCACTTTTGTGAATGGAAATCTAGCCGTAACAAAAGCAACTCTAACCATTACTGCAGACGATCAAACCAAAACGTATGGTTCTGCAAATCCTACTTTAACGGCAAGTTATACCGGATTTGTAAACGGAGATACGGCAGCAAGTTTAGATACTCCAGCAACGCTTTCGACAATAGCAGTTGCAGGAAGTCCGGTTGGATCCTATCCAATTGTGGCAAGTGGAGCATTGGATTCTAATTACACGATCACTTTTGTGAATGGAAATCTGGCCGTAACTACAGCAACTTTAACCATTACGGCAGACGATAAATCGAAAACTTACGGATCTGCAAATCCAGCTTTAACGGCAAGTTATACCGGATTTGTAAACGGGGATACTTCAGCGAGTTTAGACACGCCAGCAACGCTTTCAACAATAGCAGTAACGGGAAGTCCGGTTGGATCGTATCCAATTGTAGCAAGCGGAGCCTTAGATTCTAATTACACGATTACTTTTGTGAAGGGGAATCTAGCCGTAACCACAGCAACTCTAACCATTACAGCAGACGATAAATCGAAAACGTACGGTTCTGCAAATCCAGCTTTAACGGCAAGTTATTCCGGATTTGTAAACGGAGATACTTCGGCAAGTTTAGACACGCCAACAGTACTTTCGACAATTGCGAATACAACAAGTTCAATTGGATCATATCCAATTGTGGCGAGCGGAGCAATTGACTCTAATTATGCAATCACTTTTGTTTCTGGTGTATTAACGGTAACACCTTCTGTTTTAAGTAATGTGAATCTGGCAAGTTTATCTATTAATAGTGGTTTACTTAATCCTGCTTTCTCACCAGATACCTTATTGTACAATGTAAATGTTGGAAATGACATTCATACAGAAACAATAACAGTTTCTTCTGAAGATCCTTTGGCGACGATAAAAATAAACGGAATTACTATTGTTAATGGTGGATCATTAACTCCGGTTTCGTTAGTAACAGGAATAAACAAAATGGTTGTAACAGTGACTTCACCAGACGGATTGGTTACAAAAACTTACATATTAAACATTATAAAAGCGAGTTCAGATATTGCAACATTATCTAACCTTTCTATAAGTAATGGAGTATTAGAACCCGCATTCGAATCGGATGTAAAAGACTATACCGCAGCAGTTAAATATGATGTTGCATCGATTACCGTAATACCAATCGTTACAGATCTTAATGCTCACATAACTGTAAATGGAGTAGCCGTTGCTAATGCTACAGCAAGTACACCAATACCTCTAAATCCTGGAGAGAATATTATTAAAACAGTCGTAACAGCAGAAGACGGAACAACAACAGAAACGTATACAATTACAGTGTACAAAGCTGTTGCACCAGATAAAGTGACGGCAAATAATATTTTATCACCAAATGGAGATGGTAAAAATGACTTCTGGGAAATTAAAGATATCCTCTTATATCCTAACAATAGCGTTACAGTATATGACAGAGCAGGCCGAATAGTGTATTCTAAAAAATCATATAGCAATGATTGGGGAGGATTATTCGACGGATCTCCACTTAACAATGATACTTATTATTATCTAATTGATCTGGGCGATGCTTTACCTAAAATCAAAGGTTTCATTACCATTATAAGAGATTAATTTCTATAGTAAAAAGACTAAATAATATAATTATTACATCATAACCATATAGATATGAGTACAAGTAAAAGAGTAATTATGAGATTATCTATCATCAGACAAATTCTGTTTTTGAGCATAGTTTTATTGGTAACAAATCCGGCAAATGCACAATTGAATAGATTCGAAGCCATGTATTTTCAAAACCAATATTTGGGCAATCCTGCGATGGCGGGACTCAATAAGGGTTTAAATGTAAACATTGGATATCAGGGACAGTGGGATGATGTACCGGGAAAGCCTGTATTAATGTATGCTACAGCCGAATATAATCCGGATAACAGACTTGCTTACGGACTTAATTTTAGTAATGACAAAGCAGGTTTAATATCCAATACGCGAATTTTGGGAACTTTTGCTTACCATTTGCCTCTTGATGATGAAGATCGTAAATTAAATTTCGGATTATCATTTGGAGCAAGATTTCTCTCTCTTGATAATAGTAAAATTAGCGGAAACATAGACGATCCTTCCATTCAGAATTTTAATGAAGGTGGCGCTTTAGACGGTGATTTCGGAGTTTCATATACTACCAAATTATTAACTGTTCAAGCTGCGGTACCTAATCTCAATAATGTATTTTTTGAAAACGATAATGGCGAAAGAAGATATGTAGATAATCAGATATTTTATTCGGCAATAAGTTATAAGGTGTTTCTGTCCAGCAGAATAAACGATTTTAATATCGAACCCCTTTTAGCTTACAGGGCCATTAGAGGATTTAAGGATATAGTAGATATAGGAGGGAGATTCAATATGCCGGAATACAATATAAACATATCGGCAATGTATCACACTAACGAAGCTATTTCGGGAGCTTTTGGGCTTCAATTAAATAATCTCGGAATCTTTCTGGCTTATTCCAGTTATATTGGCAACAACGGCGCTTTTGCCAATGATACTTTTGAATTAGGATTGCGTTACAACTTTTTAGATTAAGTTTTGCGCAAACTTTAGAGGTGAATATTCTGGATAGGAAAAATAAAATTTCATTGGTAACAGTTTAATTTTATTTTCCTGTTCAGGTATTAAAAAAGCCGATGATTTTTTATTACTCTTCACAACAAAATAGTTGCAAATTCCTTCTAAAATCAATTTGACGTTTTCGGGATTTATTGGCAGTATAAATTGCTTTATCAAAACGAAAATAGCTTCAAATTTGGTTTAATGTTTTTATTTTGGTTGCAAATTACTTTTATCGCAATCATTGATCGAAAATTTTCTTCTCGCAAATGGTATTTCTTTAAGGAATAATCGCAAATAAAACTATTTAGTATTCTAATATTTTATTGTAATGTATTTATAATTAGTTGGTTATGTGTTTTATTGAGTTTGGTTTTACTTCATCAATCACAATTACTTTTAACTTTAATTTGATGCTAAATTGACATTCAATCTTCTTTTCTAAAATGCTTTTTTGTACTAAAAAACCTAAATTTTAACCTATAATTGTTGATAACTGTTTTTGAAAAGAGAGCGTTTTATGATGCTTTTCATGTTGATAACTTTATTTAGAAACGGTATAAATAGCTATGAGTTTGGGTTTTAGGAAGTATTGTGCATGTTGATAAAAGTAAATTCCACTTCCTTTTTAAGAGACAAAAAACTGTTGATAATTGCTTCGTTTTTTAACATCAAATCGAGGTCGAAAGAAGAACAGTGGCTTAATTTTGTAAATAGAAAAACAGAGTTACTTTCCCCAAATAGCTGTTTTTTTCTCAGTCAAGTCACCATTTAATACTTATATATATGTCTATTTTCGATAAAAGAATCAACTATAAACCTTTTGAGTATCCAGAGGTATTACAATTTACAGAAGCAATAAATAAAGCATATTGGGTTCATACAGAAGTCGATTTTACTGCTGATACACAAGATTTTCATTCTCATTTGAATGAAGCCGAAAAAACGGCAATCAAAAACAGTTTATTGGCAATTGCTCAAATTGAAGTTGCCGTAAAAAGTTTCTGGGGTAATATATACGAGCATTTTCCAAAACCGGAATTTAACGGATTAGGAAGCACATTTGCCGAGTGCGAATTCAGACATTCTGAAGCTTATTCTCGTCTTTTGGAAGTTTTGGGATATAATGACGAATTCGAGAAATTGATGGAGATTGCCGTGATTCGTAAAAGAGTAGATTACCTTTCGGATGTTCTTAAAGATACCAAATCACAAGACAATAAAAAGTATGTAGTATCCTTGATTTTATTTAGTATTCTGATCGAAAATGTATCACTTTTCAGTCAGTTTGCGATTTTATTATCCTTTACAAGATTCAAAGGATACATGAAAAACGTGAGCAATATCATTGCATGGACTTCTATCGACGAACAAATTCATGCCAATGGAGGAATCTTTATTGTAAACAAAATACGAGAAGAATTTCCAAATTATTTTGATGAGGAAACCCTAACATTAATTAGAGAAACAGTTAAGAATTCGATAGCGGTAGAAGCAGATATATTAGATTGGATTTTTGAAGATGGTGAAATCGAAACAATCAAAAAAGCTGATCTGGTAAATTTCATGAAGTTTAGAGTAGACGAAAGTCTTACACAAATAAGTATTCCAACGATATTTAATATTCCGGTTGAAGATTATAAACCAATGGCGTGGTTTGAAGAAGAAGTTTTTGCTAATAGTTTAGATGATTTCTTTGCAAAAAGACCGGTAGAATATACCAAACATGATAAAAGTATTACAGCAAACGACCTTTTTTAATTAGCCAAATAATATGAATACGATAATAGATACAATTTCAGGAAAAAGCGCTCCGTTAAGCGACGCAGACAATAAAATGTGGTGGAAAAATTCTGAAAGTGAACAAATATTAAACCGCGGATATCTTTTAAAAGGAGAAACTGTAGAAGGCGCAATTGATAGAATTTGTACCGCTGCTGCGAAAAGACTTTACAAACCAGAATTAAAAGATTCTTTTGTAGAAATGATCGAACGCGGCTGGATGAGTATTAGTTCTCCGGTTTGGGCAAATATGGGAACAGAACGCGGTTTGCCAATTTCTTGTTTTAATGTTCACGTTCCGGACGAAATCGAAGGAATTACACATAAACTTGGTGAAGTAATCATGCAAACCAAAATTGGTGGAGGAACATCAGGATATTTTGGAGAATTACGCGAAAGAGGAAGTGCCGTAACAGATAACGGAAAGAGTAGTGGAGCAGTAAGTTTCATGAAACTTTTTGACACAACAATGGACACTATTTCTCAAGGTGGCGTTCGTAGAGGTGCATTTGCAGCATATTTAGATGTAGATCACCCGGATATTGAAGAATTTTTGAAGATTAAAAGCATCGGAAATCCAATTCAGAATTTGTTTACCGGAATCTGTGTACCTGATTATTGGATGCAGGAAATGATTGATGGCGATAGCGATAAAAGACAAATTTGGGCAAAAGTTCTTGAAAGCCGTCAGCAAAAAGGATTACCATATATCTTTTTTAGTGACAACGTAAACAAGAATAAACCACAAGTATATAAAGATAAAAATCTACGTATAAATGCTAGTAATTTATGCAGCGAAATCATGCTTCCGTCAGATATTGACGAATCATTTATTTGCTGTCTTTCGTCAATGAATCTGGAGCTTTACGAAGAATGGAAAGATACCGAAGCTGTAAAACTTGCTATCTTTTTCCTTGATGCCGTATTACAGGAATTTATCGAGAAAACAGAAGGTAACTATTATCTTTCTGCAGCAAATCGTTTTGCAAAAAGACACCGTGCGCTTGGATTAGGAGTTTTAGGATGGCACTCGTATTTGCAAAAAAATATGATTCCGTTTGAAGGTTTAGAAGCCAAAATGAAAACAACAGAAATCTTCCAACATATAAGTGATAAAGCAGATAAAGCGACTCAGGATTTAGCCAGAATCTACGGAGAACCTGAATTATTAAAAGGATACGGACGACGCAATACAACCACAATGGCAATTGCGCCAACAACGTCTTCATCGGCAATTTTAGGACAAACTTCGCCTGGAATCGAGCCTTTTAGCAGTAATTACTATAAAGCGGGATTGAGCAAAGGTAATTTCATGCGTAAGAATAAATATTTGAAAATATTATTAGAGAAAAAAGGCCTTGATAACGAAGAAGTGTGGAGAGAAATCATGCTTAATGGCGGAAGTGTTCAGCATATGAGTCAACTTTCTCAAAACGAAAAAGATGTCTTTAAAACCTTTAAAGAAATTAGTCAGTTAGAGATTATACAACAAGCTTCTATCCGTCAGAAATTTGTAGATCAGGGACAAAGTTTAAACCTAAATATTCCTGCCGAATTACCAATTAAAGAAGTAAATCGTTTAATGATCGAAGCGTGGCAATTAGGAGTTAAAAGTCTTTATTACCAACGCAGTCAAAGTGTATCAAAAGAACTTGTTACAAGTCTAGTTACTTGTAGTAGTTGTGAATCATAGAATCAAAAGTTTATCGTTGCGAAATCTTTGTCAAAGTTTAAAACTTTGACAAAGATAAAACACAAGAAACTCGACAAAGTAACCTCAATATTTGTCATTGCGAGGAACGAAGCAACCACACTAACAAAAATCACGAATCGAATTCAGCAAATGAGATTGCTTCGTTCCTCGCAAAGACAAGATTGGGTTTCAATTGTGGACCAATGATGGATTTTAATCCGTTGAAACGCAACGTAACCCCAATATTTGTCATTACAAGGAACAAGAAATGACAATATTAAGCTAATAAAATCCGTTTTAATCTGCGTTTTCGCAAAGCGAATCCGCGTCATCCGCGTTCTATATTGTCGCCAATCTTTGTCAAGATTCGCGTGTGATTTCTCCTCTGAAGCCTCGGGATCGAAATGACAAGATTGTGGAGAAAATTCATCTCTACAATATATTTTCAATTCTTAGATTTTAATCGGCTTAAAGTTTCTTGCGAGATATTAATATAAGAAGCAACAACTTTATTAGGCAATCGTTTTACAATCGCCGGATTTATTTTTAGCAATTGATTGTATCGTTCTAAAGCATCCATTGTGGTAAATGACATTAATCGGTTAGTATTATTAACGTATGCTTTTTCTAAATAAGAACAATAAAATTCTCTCCATTGCGGAATAATACTCATCAAATGATTAAAATCATCATGACTGATATACAAAAGTTCTGATTTTTCTATAACCTGAATATATTCTGCAGAAGGTAATTTTGTTATAAAACTCACCAATGCCGTAGCAAGCTGATTTTCGAAAGCGATATAACGAGTTACATCTTTTCCGTCTTCATTTATAAAATAGATTCTCAAACAGCCTTTTCCAACAAAGTAAGTATTCTGACTCGTCTGACCGTGCGCAAGCAAAAGATCGTTTTTACTTTGTTTCAAAGGTTTGAAGTAAGAAAGAATAGTATTTAAATCGGCATCTGAAATCTGAACTCTCTTTTTTATAAAGTTACCAAGTTGCTCGTATATCATCGTTTATTTATAATCTCTAACAAATTTGCGGTAATAGATAATATCTTCTATAGATAAAACTACCAATTCATTTTCTTCTGCAAAGCTAATGATTCTGCCGAGTTTAGCCATGCTGCCATCAGGATTCATTAATTCGCAAAGAACAGCTTCAGGCTTTAAATTTGCTAATTTCATTAAATCAATACTTCCTTCCGTATGTCCGTTTCTTTCCAGAACACCGTTTTCTTTAGCACGCAAAGGAAAAATATGTCCTGGTCTCGATAAATCTTCAGGTAATGCATTTGTCGCACAAGCAGTTTTGATAGTTGTAATTCGATCCGCAGCCGAAACGCCGGTTGTAACGCCTTCTTTGGCTTCAATTGTAATTGTAAACGGAGTTTGAAAATGACTCGTATTTTCTTTAACCATATAAGGTAAATTCAACTCATCTGCTTTTTTATTTGTGAGACAAAGACAAACAATACCGCTGCATTCTCTGATCATCATTGCCATATCTGGAACATTTATATATTGTGCTGCAAAAATTAAATCGCCTTCATTTTCTCTGTTTTCATCATCTGTTAATAGTATTCCTTTTCCGTTTTGAAGATGTTTTAATGCGTTTTCTACACGTTCCTGACTTGTTATTCCAAATTTTGTCAACGGACTTATTTCTGTACTTATCATTTTTAATTCAAGTATATTAAGATTTTTGAACAGCAAATCTAAAAGTGTTTTAGATAGAAAAGTTTGACATAGGTCAATAAAATGGATCAATAGAAAAACCTGTGGAGAAACATAAAATAGTTTGTATTTAATAACCATTTTAAACGCAAAGTTCGCTAAGATTTAATTTTACTTTACGCAAATAGAAAACACAAAGTTCGCAAAGCTTTGTGCTGATCTAGCTTTGCGAACTTTGTGTTTTTTATAAAATCCGATATGCATAAAAAAATTTGTGAACTTTGCGGTTAAACACATCCTTAATTTTTATAACTCCACGGGTTTTTGTATTGTACCAATAAAGCGGCATTTCGAGAATAAAGAGTTAAAAAACAAAAAAGCCCAATTCAGATGAATTGAGCTTTAAATAAATATCTTGAGTTAGCTTTAAAATTTCCGCTTAAGCGGAAGAAATAAAACTAAAAAAATACGCATTATTAATGAGAAACAGCTTTAAGACCAATGATTGAACCAACTAATGCCGCAAGAAAAAACAATCTCCAAAAATCTACAGGTTCCTTAAAAACAAAGATTCCCATCAATACCGTTCCTACCGCGCCAATTCCTGTCCAGACCGCATAAGCAGTTCCAATAGGCAAAGTTTCAGTTGCTTTAATAAGCAGTAACATACTTACGGTTAGTGATATAAAGAATCCTGTGTACCATAAATAAGCGTCTGTACCAACAGCTTCTTTTGCTTTTCCAAGACAAGTTGCAAAGGAGACTTCAAAAAGTCCCGCAATAATTAGAATAATCCAGTTCATATTGTTAAAATTTTATGCTGCAAAGTTCCCTTTCCTGAAGCAAATAAAATTTAACAAATGATAAAAAATGAAATTATTTAATCTCGGCTCTAATTCTGCTTAAACTAACTTGTGTAATTCCAAGGTAAGAAGCGATATGTCCCAATTGAATTCTTCTAATTAATTCAGGATGATTGGTTAACAATTCCAAATAACGATCTGTGGCGTTTTTAAATTGACGCGAAATCAATCGTTCTTCCGTTTTTACAAGTTCTATTTCGGCAAATTTCCTGCCCCAGTTTGCAATATGAATATCAGAATCAAATAGTTTCTGAAGGTCTTCTTTCTTTAATTCATAAAGTTCACAATCTTCCAGAAGCTCAATATCTTCATATCCTTTTTCGTCTTGCGTGTAGCTTTTCATCGAAATTACGGTTTGACCTTCCTTTCCAAACCAAAAAGTAACTTCATTATCATTCTGATTTACATAAGCCCGAACGATTCCTTTTTTTATAAAATAGATATTCGACTCCACTTTTCCTGCATTTAAAAGAATATGTCCTTTTGGATATTTTATCTGAGTGATATTTCGTTTTAAAGCATTTTTTGATTCTTCCGGTAATTTAAATATTTCGTCTAGAATTGTGTCGATTTCCATTTTGTGATTGTTTTGTCCGGAGATTAAGTCAAAAGCTTCGTAAGCTTTATTAAAGAGTGATAAAGTTATAAAATTTACCGTATTCATCGATAAAAGAATATTGACCGTGTAATAATTAAAATAATCTGTTGCGGGTAATATTTAAACACATAGAAACATAGCTTAACAAATTGAATAAGGCGTTTCACTCCGAATAAAACGCATAGCTATGTGTGTTAAAGCTAAGTGAAACGCCTTTTTTAAGCATAAAAAATCTATGTTTCTATGTGTTTAAATTTTTTATGACGCGAATTAAGCGAAATGACAAAGTAATTGCGTGAGAAGAGTTTAATTTTAGTGTTATATCGTCAATGTTTTTCAAATGATAACGAAATACAACTTTTTCGGCTTTTTAAAAAATATGTAAATCCTTGTATTTAAAAGGGTTGATGTCTTAGGCACAATTCTAGCCTATTAGTAGGCATTTAATAACTTTTAAATATAAAATCATGAAATCAATTTCTAACCAAAATGTATGGTCAAAAGCTTCAAAAGGAATCTTTGGCCTGTTACTAATCAGTTTTTTATCATTTGCATCATGCAATAAAAAAGAAGAACCTATAAAAACCGTTTCCGAAGAATCAACTGCAACAGCAGATTCAGCAGTTGCGAAACCAGCAGATCCGCCGGCAAATTTTAAACACGAAACCGCATTGGTAAACGGCGTAAAAATTCATTATGTAATTGGAGGAAAAGGCGATCCATTAGTATTAGTTCATGGTTTTGGTCAAAACTGGTACATGTGGAATCGCCTGCTTCCGGAACTTTCTAAACATTTTACTGTTATTGCACCGGATTTAAGAGGAGTAGGAGAGTCAGACAAACCGGAAGGTGGCTACGACAAAAAAACAATGGCAACCGATATTCACGAATTGGTTAAAAAATTAGGCTACACAAATATTAATCTTGCAGGTCACGATATTGGGTTAATGGTCGCTTATGCGTATGCAGCACAATATGGAAGTGAAGTAAAAAAACTAGCTTTAATGGATGCTTTACTTCCGGGAATTGAGCCAGTTTGGTCACAAGTTTCGGCTTCTGCATGGTGGTTTGGATTTTTTGCATGGCCAGCTTCAGGAGATATTGTTAAAGGAAAAGAAAAAGAGTTTTTGACGAATTTCTGGCCAATGGTTGGACACGTAAAAGATCCTTTTACTGCTGAAGAAACTGCAGAATTTGTGAGAGCATACGCCGTAAAAGATGCAGCAAAATCAAGTTTTAAATGGTTTGGAAACTTTCCGCAAGACGGAAAAGACAACTTGATCTTTATGAAAACAAAACTTAAAATGCCTTTGCTAGCAATGGGTGGAGAATATTTTGCAGCAGCATTCTTAAAAGATCATTCAAAATTAGTTGCAGAGAATGTAACCGAGTCAAAAATCGCAGGTTCAGGACATTGGTTAGTTCAGGAAAACACAGCTCAGGTTCAAAAAGATTTACTGGCTTTTTTCCTTGCAAAATAACTTTATCCGAATAAAATAAACATCATGAAAACTAAAAACATTCTCTCAGGATTTGCATTTGTTATCTTGTTTTTCCTTTGTAATACTATCGCTTATGCGCAGTTTCCAATGCCGGATCATGTCCCGATTTGGGATGCGAATAAAGTGACTTTGAAATTACATAAAATCGCAGAAAACGTTTATTCAGTAGCGCCTGAAACCGCCGAAGCAGAAACCTCAAAAGGTATTGCACAAGCGACTTCGGCAGGATTTATTGTTGGAGATAAAGGCGTTTTGCTTATCGAAACCATGTTAAGCAAAAGACTATACGACCAACTTTATAAATTAATCAGAAGCGTGAGTGATAAACCAATTGTATACGCCATAAATACGAGTGATCACGGCGATCATTGCTTTGGAAATTATTTACTTCCAAAAGAAACTATTGTCATTCAAAACGAATTCTGCAAAGACAATCTTTCTAAAAATTACGACAATATTAAGCAGTTTATGATTATGCTTTTTGGTAAAGGAAGAGGAATCGAAGAGAGTGTTTATCGTCCCGCCGATATTACAATTCCAATCAATGAAACGATGAAAATTGATATGGGAAAAGGAAATATTGTTGAGGTTATAAACGTAGGAACGGCGCAATCTCCGGCAGATTTATTTGTGTATTTAAAATCGGCTTCGGGAAATGTATTGTGGGCAGGAAATCCTTTTATCGCCGAAAGTCCAACTATTCCGTGGTTGTTTGACGGCTATTTTTTAGAACCCGTAAACAATCTGAACAAAATTTATAATATGATTGGCGATAAAGATATTGTTGTTCCAGGTCACGGTCGTGTTACGAATAAAGCCGGAATAAAATATACAATTGATTATGTCGAGGCATTAAAGACAAATGTCGAAAATTCGGTTAAACAAGGTCTCACTTTAGAGCAGACAAAAGCTGCCGTAACAATGAAGGAATTTGATAAAGGATATGAACTTTTTAATTGGCTTCATTTTAATTTCAATGTTCCAAATGCTTATAAAGACATTAAAGAAAATGGGAAAAAATAAGTTTCCGTTTTGTAAATGAGGAATAATAAACATAATAAAGAGATTATGAAAAATCAAGATAAAACGTGGTTTATAACCGGAACATCTCAAGGAATTGGACTCATTTTAGTCAAACAATTATTGGCACAAGGATATAACGTAGCCGCAACAGCAAGAAATGCAGAATCGCTTAAAAAAGCAGTTGGAATTTCATCGGAGAACTTTCTTCCGCTTGAAGTAAATTTGGTTGACGAATCAAGCGTAAAACAGGCTGTAAAAAATACTTTGGCAAAATTTGAATCCATTGAATATTTGGTAAATAATGCCGGATATGGATTAATAGGAGGAATCGAAGAAAGCTCTGATGCAGAAGTTCGTGCCAATTTTGATGTCAATGTATTTGGATTGCTAAACGTTACAAGAGCAATTTTGCCACATATGAGAGCTGCAAAATTTGGACATATTATAAATCTTTCTTCCGTATTTGGATTACTTGCCGGCGCCGGTTGGGGAGTATATTGCAGTACAAAATTTGCGGTTGAAGCTATTTCAGAAGCACTTGTGCAAGAGGTTAAACCTTTCGGAATCAAGGTAACGCTTATTGAACCGGGTTATGTGCGTACCAATTTTCTAAACAGTAGTTCGTTGATCACATCTTCGGAACCAATTGAGGCTTACACAGGAATTCGTGATGCAGTGCGCTCCCATCAGGAAGATCTTCCGGGAAAACAATTAGGCGATCCTGAAAAAGTAGCGGCATTAATTATTGAAGTTACAAAATGGCCGCAACCGCCACTTCACTTATTAACAGGATCAGATGCGTATCAATTTGCAAATTATAAAATTGATTCTTTAAAAAATGAAATCGAAGCGAATAAAGAGTTTACTTTTTCGACAGATTTTGAAGTTTAAATTCTAAAAATAAAAGGTTTTTTATAAGAACTAATTACACCAATTTCAAAGGTAATTCTTTGGAATTGGTGGTTAGTTTAATATAATATCATAAAAAATAATTTAACACATAGAAACATAGCTTTTGTTTATTTAAAAAAGAGGCGTTTCACTTGGTTTTAATACACATAGCTATGCGTTTTATTTCAAGTGAAACGCCTTATACGATTTGTTAAGTTATGTTTCTATGTGTTTAAAATTTGAGTTTACATTAGATTTCCAGCTCTTTTTTAGAAATAGGAAGTTCAGCCAAAAATTCGATTTTCAAAACCGTTCCATTATGGTTTTCCATTGTGAATTTGGCATCCAAATCCGCACTTAATCCTTTGATCAGACTTAAACCAAAAGAGTTGATTTTCTTTGAAGAAAAGTCAGTGTCGATTCCAACTCCATTGTCTTGAATTGTCAGTAAATAGTAGTTATTTGCGGTCTCTTCGAGCGTTACATAAATCATTCCGCTGCGATCATCCGGAAAAGCATATTTGATCGAATTGGTAATCGCTTCATTCAAAATAAGTCCTAACGGAATCGCCTGTGCAACATCTAATTCCAACGGATCTACTTTGATTTCGAAACGTATTCTTTGTCCAAGATTAAACGATTCTCTTAAATACTCGATTAATTCCCGAATATAATTAGGCATATTTATCGTCGAAATATTCTCAGAATTATAAAGTTTCTGATGAATTAAGGACATTGAATGAATCCTGTGTTGGCTATTTTTTATCGCTGATAACGCCATATCATTATCCAGATATGCCGATTGTGAATTCAAAAGACTAATAACCGTTTGAAGATTGTTTTTTACACGATGATGAATTTCTTTTAAAAGCCATTCTTTTTCATGTAATAAATGCCTCAGATTCGTGTTTTTCAGTTTGATTTCTTTCTCTTTAAGCTCCAGTTTAGCGTGATTTCGTTTCTTTAATCGGTAACGGTTATAAAGCAAACCAATTGTAATTGACAATAAAATCAAACTCCATATCGAAAGATTATTCAGCAGTTTTGATTTTTGTAATTCACTTTTTTGTAACGAAGACTGATTGTTCAAAAACTTGATTTTTTGTTCTTTATTCAGTGTTTCATATTGAATTTTTAGTTCTTCGATTTGTTTGTTTTTTGAAAAATCAACCAAAGAATCGTTTAGTTTTTTATAAGTCTGAAAATGCTTCAACGCTCCTTGATAATTGCCATTTAAAGAATCTATTACAGACAAAGAAAGCTCCAGATTCTCAGAAGTATAATTTCGTTTATAAGTTTTTGAAAGCGTCAGAATCTTGTCCGCATAAAATTTAGCTTCCACAGGTCTGTGTCTGTGTGCGTAAAAAGCAGTCATTGAAGAGTACGAATTTAATACATCAAACAACGTTTCAGGACCTGTAAGTTTTTGTGCGTTGAGATCCATTTCTTTAAAATAGTTTTCTGCCAGCGCGTAGTTTTTTAAGCGTTCGTAGCAAACGGCTCTCACATTATTAACGATCATTTTATCAAAAACATCTGTTGGAGGATATTTCAGTACAATATTATTGATATAATCTACGGCTTCCGTCGTTTTTCCTCTGGAGAAAAGTGCTGCAACAAGACTCACAAAACTTCTGTAAAAACCACCACTATTAATATTTTGATGTCCGGCTTCTACACTTTTTTTATACAAATCCAGCGCTTCTTCATAATGACCAAGTGTAAGATATACGTTGCCAAAACGGAGATAAAATATATCGGCAAAATTATAATCATTGATCGTTTCCATTGTTTTTACACTCTTTAGAGCATAATACAAAGCACTTTTTGTGTTGTAGCGCAAAAGTTCAACATAGGATATTGTACCTTCGGTAAAGTGTGTATGCTTAAAACCGTATTGCCTTTGGTAGTATAAATTTTGATAAAATTCTTTGAGCGCAAGTTTAATATTTCCGGTATAATAATGCACAGTGATAAGCCTCATGTGCATTTCTATTTTTTTATCTTCTAAACCTAAATCCGTATATAATTTTATAACTTGATTTAAAAGAATTTCCTTTTGCGGATCTTGGTATGGCAGATATAAAGCTTGATTTGCCAATGCATCAGCCAATGCTTTTTGATCGTTTTGCTTTTTGCATTGAGTGACAACTTTTTCAAAACAGTTTTTACTTTCAATTGGATTATTCGCCTGAGCGTAATATTTGCCAAGAAGCATTAAACTCTGATTTTGCCATTTTTGGATTTTGAGCTTATTACTAAGTTCGAGAGCTTCTTTTATGTTCGAAAAAGCATTTTGAAGATCTTGCGGTTTTGTTCCCGGTTTAAAAAGGTAAAAACTTCCAAGCTGAAGCAATAATTTAATTCTATCCGTATTTTTTGAATTTTCTAAAAGTTGGTTTACAGCTTTGAAATTTCCTTTGTCGATAAATTCAGATCCGGGTAAAACATTTTCTTTAGATTCATTAAAACCTTCATCATAACTTAGCGAAAGAGGTAAATTATAAGCTTTGACCGCTAAAACTGCAGAACTGTCTTCATCAATTTTTCCCTGATTTTTTCCATACAAAAACATCGAACAAAGCTGAATCAAGACTCTCTTTTTCTTTAAATCATATTGTGCTGTCGAGGAAGGTAATTGTGCAAAAGAAGGAACAGAAATAAAAACCAATAGAAGAAAACAGTAACAATATTTCATAGTTTATTTAGTATTTGTAATCTTGGCTTTTACCGGAATCAAAGATAGAAATAAACGAGAAGGATTGTTAATTTTATGAAGATTAAACTGAAACGATAAAGTAATTTATGATTATGATATCAAAAGAGAGGCTATTTTTAGAAATAGTAAGTTTTAAATATAGAATTTTCAGAATATCTATTCCTTTTCTAGAATCAGAATAAAAAAAATCCCTTTTTTTGATCCGCGTTTTCGCTTTAACGAATCAGTTAAATCAGCGTCTTTATAATAACGCGGATAAAACGGATTTTAAATTTAATTGAAATGCATAAAAAAACTGCGTAAAAGAATTCAATTCTACGCAGTTTTCAGAGTTATAAAACAAGGATTTAATTATCCGTGTGCAGCCACAGAAACATCAGCCCATTCTTCCCAGGTTGCAATTTTTTGTTCGTAAGTTTGTTTTGCAAATGGCAACGCTACTTTTCCTAAGAATAAACGTAAAGGTGGATTTTCGGCTTCAACCAATTTAACAATCGCAGGTACAGTAGCGCTTGTTTTTCCAAAAGTATCAGGATCATGTCCATCCGCAATTGCTTTTCTAATTCCGTCATAAACAGGAATATTTTCGCTGTTGAATCCGTTACCCCAAATATCAGTAACATAACCATTTGGCTCAACCAAACTTACATTGATTCCAAATTGTTTTACCTCTTGAGAAAGAGTTTCAGTAAGACCTTCTACAGCAAATTTAGTAGCATTATAAAGACCTAAATTTGGTAAAGTTGTGATTCCCAAAATAGAAGAAACCTGAATAATGTGACCACTTTTTTGATTTCTCATAATTGGTAAAACAGCTTGAGTTAACCAAAGTGTACCAAAGAAATTAGTTTCAAATTGTGCTCTCGCTTCTTTTTCGCTTGCTTCTTCAACAGCGCCATTTAAAGCATAACCAGCATTATTGATTAAGATATCAATAGTTCCAAAGTGTTCTTGTACTTTTCGTACGACAGCAAACGAATCTTCGCGGTTGTTTACGTCAAGCGTAAGAGGTAAAATTGCGTCTCCGTATTTTGCCTTCAAATCATTAAGAGATTCAATATTTCTGGCTGTTGCAGCTACCTTGTATCCTTTTTCTAAAAATGCTTCTGTCCAGGCTCTACCAAATCCTTTTGTTGATCCTGAAATTAAAATTGTTTTTGACATAATATTTAATTGTTAATGGTTAATTGTGAATTGTAAATTGATGTTTTGTGTAATTGATATTCGTTTATAATTGATATTGAATTTTGTAATTGATATTGTTTTTTATTATAAATATGACCGAAAGGTCATTTTTATGATAAAAAAAATTAGAGTGTGTTTTCCTCTATAATTTTTTTTAGGTTTTTTGTGATGATTTTCATCTTATCATTATTGCCTGACATTCTCGAAATTAAGTGACCGCCTTCCATCATTGCAAACATTATGACTGCAAATTCTTCGGCATTCCATTCCGGATTAAATTCTCCGTTTGCGATTCCTTTATTGACACTATTTTCCAATAATTGCTGATTTGCGTTACAGCCTTTATTTATTTTCTCCTTTACAATAGGGTTGGTGTCATCGGCTTCTGTACCAAAATTCAATAAAGGACACCCTCCAGTAAGAGGCGGATTTACAGCATTACTAAAGAAATCTATATAAGTATAAAGTTCCTCTTTTGCCGTTTTGCTTTTACTGATTTCAAGTAAAAGTTTATCGCCCAAAACCTTCATATTATGATCAACTGCAGCGCAGGCAAGAACGTCTTTGTTTTCAAAATGAACATACATACTTCCTTTCGACAACTTCGTAGCCTCCATAATATCACTCATAGCAGTTGCGGCAATCCCTTTTGTATTAAAAATTGGTGCTGCTTTTTCTATAATGAATTGTCTGGTTTCTTCTCCCTTTGTCATGATAGTTTTCATTTATCGAGTACAAATATATGACCGATTGGTCATATATGCAAATGTTTTTCATTTTTTATGATAAGTTTCACATTTTAAGTCTTTTATTTTTTTTTGGTTATTGTGTTTGTAGAGTGGGTTTTAATCGCGCAAAGACGCAAAGTCGCAAAGTTTTATATTTATTGGCAAACATTAAAAAGATCTGCGGTATCTGCTTAAATCTTTTTTAAATCTGCGAGAAACAAAAAAACTTTGCGACTTTGCGTCTTTGCGCGCATATTTCGCAACAGAAAAAAACTAGCGAGCTCAGGCATTATCAAAAAAATCATAAATTTCAAGAAATATTTTTATTTATGTATTTAACTACGTAGTTTTGTATTTTAATTTTATTTGATATGAAACCGATAATTATTCCAATAGAAAATAAATATGCAGATGCTGTAGTAGATTTAGTTTTAAGCATTCAGCAAAAAGAATTTAATGTTCCAATTACATTAGAAGATCAGCCGGATTTATTGAATATTACCAATTTTTATTATGCTAGCGGCGGAGGTTTTTGGGGCGCTTTTATCAATGAAGAATTGGTTGGTACAATTGCTTTGGTAAAATTCAGTGATTCTGAAGCTGCGATCAGAAAAATGTTTGTAAAAAAGGAATTCCGAGGAAAAGAGTTTTCAATTGCACAGAAATTATTAGAGACTTTGATCGATTATTGCAAAGAAAATGGAATCGATGATTTATATTTGGGAACTGTATCGATTTTAGAAGCTGCTTTGCGTTTTTACGAAAGAAACAATTTTGTGACAGTTGAGAAAGAATCGCTTCCAACAGCATTTCCGATAATGAGCGCAGACAATGTATTTTGTCATTTAAAACTAAAAAAATAAGGATGAATATTATTGATGAATCGGGGATTTTAGCCATTTCAACGCGATTACAGCGTCTCAGTGAGCAATTGCGCAAAGACGGTGCTTTGTTTTATAAATCGTACGGAATTGATTTTGAGCCTAAATGGTTTCCGGTTATTTATACCTTACATCACAAAGGAGTTTTGAGTGTTGTCGAAATCGCAAACGAAATCGGTTATACACATCCTTCGACTATTAGTTTGCTCAAAGAATTGGAAAAGCAAAAACTGATACGTTCGAAAAAAGATAAAATCGACGAACGAAAACGTCTTATTGTTCTAACCACAAAAGGGCAGGAGCTTATTTTGAAAATGGAACCTGTTTGGGGCGTAATGACACAAGTTCTTTCTGATATTGCAGACAATCAGAATAATTTACTTAAAGCAATTGACGAAGCCGAAAACAAGATTTTGCACCAAAGTTTTTTGCAAAGAGCTTTACAATTAAAGAGCGAAAACGAAAATCAATAATTAAGGGTTTAAACACTTAAAGTCTTTTTTCTAAAAGCTGATGGAGTAGTGCCGCGGTGTTTTTTGAAGATTTTATTCAAATGACTTTCATCATTAAAACCCAATTCATTTGCAATTTCTCCAACACGTAAATCACTATAAAGCAATCTGTTTTCTACCAGTTTTATTCGGTATTTCGAAATATAATCCTGTAAAGTTTCGTTTGCTTGTTTTTTAAAATACCTTCCTAAATACGTTTCCGAAATTCCAAACTTCTCGCTCATAACCGTTACACTCAGTTTTTCAGGTTCATAGATATGAGTTTGAATATATTCTAACAACGTATGCGCTTTTCCATCAGATTGTTTGTTGATATTTTCCGGTAGATATTCAGAGATATTTCGGGCAATAATTACAATCAAAGTATTAATTAATAACTGGATAAGTTCGGTATTGTATAAAGTAGGATTGTGATATTCATGCCTAATGGCTTCGATAACGGGATGAACGAGATTTTTATCTGTAATTCTTTTCAAAATACATCCGGGCTGATGATGCGCATGATGCAAAATATATTCAAGTTTGTAAAGATTGTTAGAAGTAAAAGGTCCGTTTTTGATATAAATATCAGTAAAACGCAATTGAAAAATGGTCGTTTTTTCCTTTATTTCCAAAGAATGAAAATCTTGAGGTGTTATTAAAAATAAATGCCCAGGTTCATATGATAATCTATTTTGATTAATAGTTTGAATTCCGGTTCCGGATACAATATAAAGCAGTTCAAAGAAATTATTTCCCACTTTAGTTTGCAGTGATTCCGTTATTTCGCTAAAAATAACTTCATACGGAAGATATATATTATTCTTTATCATAACCTCTTATTACTATATTAACGAAGAATATTACAATTTATATTTTATTAAATCAGTATAATTTTGCTCAAAGTTAAACTTAATATTTTAATGATGGACAAAATCGAAGAAAAAATCGCACTACAACAATTTGAAAAACAAAAAAATACATTGCCAATTGCTCCCGCATCTTTTTTCGCAATGACATTAGGATTAGCAGAAACAGGAAATGCATGGAGAAATGCTGCATCATTGTGGAACGTGCCAATTTATATTGGTGAAATTTTAGAAATGCTCGCTGTGCTTTCGTTTATTTGGTGGTTAACGCTTTATTGCAACAAATGGATTCAGCATAGAAAGTTGGCCGTAAGTGAATTCAATGATCCTGTTCAATCTTCATTTTTGGCATTAATTCCCGAGTCTGTAATTTTGGTCGCAATTGCCGTTCACGTTTATGATAATTCGATTGCTATCGCTTTATTTTGGATAGGTTCAGTTCTAAATCTTATTTATGGTGCTTACAAATTTTCAGGTTTATGGACACAGGAACGTGAAGCGCACCAAACAACACCGTCTTTGTTTTTGACCTTTACGGCAAGTATTTTGGTTAATGCACTTGCAGCAGGATTGTTAGGATATACAAATTACGGTTTTGTACTTCTCGGAATCGGAACTATTTCGTGGTTGATTATGGATTCTGTAATTACAAATCAACTCACAGTTGGCGGACTTGGCGCAAAAACGAGAAATTTTATGGGAATTTATATGGCGCCTGCGGTTGTTTTATTTGTCGCATATCAGGTTTTGACAGGTAAAAGCGGTAATATTTCAATTACTTACGCATTAATGGGATATGCTTTGTTTCTTTTTGTTTCGATAACTTTTGCTATAAAATGGCTTAAAGAACAAGCTTTTGCACCCGGATATTGGGCTTATACTTTCGGGATTGCTACTTTGTCGCAAGGTTTGTCGATTTTTGCTTTAAAAACCGCCGATTCTGCTGTTATGATATTGGCTTTAATTGTTTTTTGTCTGACGAATATTGTTGTTTTAGGAGTAGCAATTGGGTCTGTAAAACTTGTTTTGAAAGGCAGTTATTTTCCAAAATAAATAAGATTCAAAATTTATTATTTCTAACCAAATCAATAATAACGTGATAGATAATATTGCTTTATATACTGCTTTATATATTGATTTGGTTATTGATGCTTATTAATTCTGTAGCAGTATAACCAAATTGTTTTTTAAAGGCATAAGAGAAATGCGATAAGTTCTCAAAACCAACTTCATAACAAACATCAATTGTTTTTTTCTTGTTTTTGCTTAGCTGATAATGGGCAAGATCCAGCCTTTTTTTCGTCAGCCATTTTTGCGGAGTTGTGTCGAAATACTTTTTAAAATCGCGATTAAAAGTCGACAAACTTCTTCCGGTAAGATAACCAAGTCTTTCCAGCGGCATGTTGAACATAAAATTACGTTCCATAAAATTAACCAAATCAATTTTTCCAGGTTCTTCAAAATTCCCCAGAATATTATCTATTTCAGGATCTATTGATCTTAGAATACTTATTGCTTCCGTTATTTTCAAGTCGGCGATATTTGCAGGAAGTGTGGTCATCTCAAAATACGGAATCAAGGACACAAGACAACTTTCGAGTAACGGATGATTGTTATAAGAATATATTTTTGGCTGTATGTTAGTTTTTAATTTTATATCCAGATTTGCATAGAAATCTTTTAATTTTTCAGTCGACAAATGCATCACAACGGTTTTATGAGGTTGTCCGTCTTTTGGATAATTTATAATCGTTGCAAGTTGATTTCTAGGAATCAGAAAAATATCTCCTTTCTTAAAAATATGAATTCCATCAGTTTGCACAATCTTTGTTTCGCCCGAAATAAACCAAACCAACATATGCTGATCAAACATTATATCCGATTTAAAAAACTTATCTTCATAACAAGAAAGCTTAATATCCGGCGTTATATATTTTGCTTCGTATTCCATTTTTTGCGGTAATTAGATGTTGTTTTTTTCGATTATATCCTGCGTTGAACAAAGTTAGTGACATTTGTGTAAGGTTTAAATCCAAGAGTGTAAGGAACTTTAGTTTTGCACAAAATTGCCATAATCATTGTCATTCCGAGGAACGAGGAATCTCCACAAGTAGCTCGACAAAGATTGGCGATTTTGCCTGAGTCCCGAAGCTTCGGGATTGTGGAGATTCCTCGTTCCTCGGAATGACAAAAATACGCGGACCAACTTTGAAAAATAAGCTTTTATAAAAGTTCCTTACACTCTTGGTTCAAATCGCTTCTGTTCTTTTGCTTTTAATTTTATCTATTGTTAAGAGACGAAAATTTACATTCAAAACAGTATAATTGTATAACTTTTCTCATAAATTATGTAACTTTTTTTAATTTTAATTCAAGATTTTTGATTTGTTATACATTAGAATATCTACCATTTGTATTTTTTTAATCCTTAAAATCCCAAACCTTATGAGAACTATTAACCAAATTACTATTGTTGCAAGCGTGCTAATGACCTTATTTAGCTGCGCAAATGACAAAGACAAAGATATCGATTCAAATCCTGGAACAACCACGAATCCTGTAGAAGGAAATGCTGCTAACACCACTTATAAACCTGCATTTGAAGGGCAAACGCGTATAAATGGAGTTCAAACCAATACACCTTATCAAGGAGTTGTTCTTGCTACAAGCTTAACAAGTCCTTGGGGAATAAAAAGTCTTCCGGATGGCAGATTATTAATTACCGAGAAAGGCGGAACGATGCGCATTGCAACTACAGCCGGAGTTTTGAGTGCTCCAATAACTGGTATTCCTGCTGTTAATGCTGCCGGACAAGGTGGTTTATTAGGATTAACTATTGATCCGGAATTTACTGCAAATCGCATGGTTTACTGGGTTTTTGCAGAAGCGACAACAGGCGGAAATAATACGGCTGTAGCCAAAGGAAAACTATCAGCTGACGAAAAAACAATCGAAGGAGCAACCGTAATTTACAGAGCTAAACCTGCCAACGCAAGTACGCTGCATTATGGCGGACGTATTCTTTTTGATAAATCAGGTTTTCTTGTAATAAGCACGGGAGAACGTTCTGTATTAGAAACCAGACCATTGGCACAATCAGTTACAGCAGGTTTGGGAAAAGTAATCAGAATAACAAAAGACGGGCAGCCTGCAACCGGAAATCCTACTTTTACGCAAGCCGGAGCTTTACCGGAATTGTATAGTTATGGTCATAGAAACCCACAAGGTTTAGCACTTAATCCCGTGACAAACGAAATCTGGTTGGCAGAGCACGGACCAAGAGGAGGAGATGAAATTAACCGCATAAAACCTGGTGCAAATTACGGATGGCCAACAATTACCTACGGAATAGAATATAGCGGAGAAAAAGTTGGTGCAGGAATTCAGCAACAAGATGGTTTAGAGCAACCGGTTTATTACTGGGATCCAGTGGTTTCGCCAAGCGGAATGATTTTTTACACCGGTAATCGCGTTCCTGAATGGCAAAATAATCTTTTCATAGGCGCTTTAAGCGGAATGCATATCGTGCGTCTTGCGATAAAAAACAATAAAGTGATTGGTGAAGAAAGACTTCTAGCTTCAGAAAATCAACGTTTTAGAGATGTAACACAAGGAAACGACGGAGCTTTATACGCCATTACAGACGGCGGAAGGCTGTACAAAATCGATAAAAAATAAGAATCAATTTCAACATATGTTCTTTTATGATAAAAGAATGCAAAAAATGGTGCTGTATAGCGCCATTTTTTTTGTTAGGCATAAAACGTTATTAGAGACGTTTTTTAAATTTTCTCCGCTGCTAGCGCACAATATCATTAAGTTAATCTTTTAGAAAATAAAATCCGTTTTTATCTGCGTTTTTACGAAGTAAATCTGTTTTATCCGCGTCAAAATTAGACGCTGATTTTACTGATTCGCAAAAGCGAAAACGCTGATAAAAACGGATTTTTCTAATTACTTTCCTGATTAAACTGTTAAGTAATTTTGTAGATTTCCCCTTAGCTTAATGACATTGAGCTAAAGCAGGAGGCTATTCAGTAAAACAAAAAAAGATTTTACATTAGTTAACATCAAAAGTTATTCTCGTCATTTCTTCACTTACCAACCATAATCTTTTGGCATTATCCTTGTCAAGCGAATATAATTTTACTCCGGGAGTTATAGAAGAATCGGTTGCAATTGAAGCAATTTCAACATCTTCACAATATACACCGCCATTATTTTCAAGAAGCGGACTCGTTGCGCACCAAACCGTAGTTGCAGCGCCTTGCGGAATCGTTTTTAGATTTGCTAAAATTTCCGGTCGAATATTTCCATCAGCATCGCAAAGTCCCATTTTCTGAAATAAATCTAATGAAGCTTCTCTAGCAAGTTCAGTTCCATTGATAGATCCCGGATGCAGGGAATAAGATCTCACACCAAATTCTTTTGCGCGATTGTCCAATTCGAGAGCAAATAAATTACATGCCGTTTTGGATTGTCCGTAAGCTTGTAAAGTTTCGTATTCTTTGTGTAAAAAATTAGGATCATCAAAATCAAAAGAGCCAAATTGATGTCCTTGCGATGATACACTTATTACTCTCGCAGCTTTGGCTTTTTTAAGCGCTGGCCATAATCTTGCCGTAAGTTGAAATTGTGCCAAATAATTCGTAGCCAATTGCGATTCGATTCCGCGATTGTCACGACGATATGGAAACCACATAATTCCGGCATTATTAATCAATAAATGTAAAGGCCTTCCTGACGAAAGAAATTTTTGGGCAAATGCATCTATAGAATCAGGATTCATTAAATCCATTATTTCCAATTCTACATTTGGAATATCTTTTAAGTTTTTCTTTGCTTTCTCAATATCTCTTGCAGGAACGATTACTCTTGCTCCGGCTTCGGCAAGAATTTTTACGGTTTCTAAACCAATTCCGGTATTACCGCCTGTTACAATTGCAATTTTTCCCGTAAGGTCAATTCCGTTGATAACTTCGTTTGTGGTTGATTTTGCATTAAATCCTGAACCAATTGCTTTTTGGAAAGTTCCCTGATAATTGTTTGTTTTCATTTTTGTGTGCTTTTTAAGTAATTATTATAAGGCAAAGTTATTGGGAACTTAAAAGACGAAGTTTGTTCAGAATGTCATTTTACTTTGTTTAAAACGTCATTTTGTTTTGTTGGATTTTTAATAAGAAAGTGTAGTCCCTACGGGACATTTTTTCTGTGTGTGATAAGTTTTTTTTACCAATATTTAACTCCTAAAGGAGTATTATCTGTTGAAATTCTATAATAAAAGGTTTTTATTATATCTAAAAGGAATATCTCGGAGAGATTAAATGTTGGTAGAACATAAAATACAAACCACATCAAAATTGTCCCGTAGGGACTAAACACAAATTTGGTGGTCATAATATAATGTATGTTCAATAACTCAAACTAGTAAAATATCACTCAAAAAGTTTACTATTTGTAAATAAGTACGCAATTCCAAAATAGAATTGTTAAGGAATGTTTGCTTCGAAAACGTTTTCTGTTTTGTTCAAAATGTTGATCAAAATCGGTTATTTCACCCGTATTTAAAGGAATTTGGGTGTCATTTTCAATTCATTAGCATTTTTATTTTTTACAAATCCTTAACAATTGCGGTGCTTTAATTTGCTTTTCTTTAACAATTACATAATTTTCATTTATTTACTATTTATAAAAATCATTGTTTATTTGCGTCAATAAATTTAATATTTGTAAACAAATTAACCATGAAAACAATTTACAAGGCAATTTTTATTTTTTCGGTTGCACTTTTTGCGCAGAACATGACGGCGCAAAAAGCTACCATAAGCGGAACTGTTACCGACTCACAATCTCCACTGCCGGGAGCAACTATTATATTATCTAACAATCAAAAAGCAACAACTGATTTCAGTGGTTATTTTACGATTCAGGATGTTAGATCTGGTAGTTTAGAATTACAAATCGCCTATATAGGATATGAAACAAAAAATATAAAAGTTGAAGTAAAAGACAATCAACATGTTAGTTTAGGAATAATTCGCTTAGAAACCAATTCAAAAGAATTAAGCGAAGTAGTTGTAAGCGGAATGAGTCAAAGAAATAGTGAAGCAAGAGCGCTGAACATGCAAAAAAAATCGATGAGCATTGTAAATGTAATTGCGGCTGACGGAATAGGAAAACTTCCGGATCGTAATGCTGCCGAAACTGTTCAGCGTATGCCTGGAGTTTCTATCGAAAGAGATCAGGGCGAGGGACGTTTCGTTTCGGTAAGAGGTTTACCGCCATTTTGGTCTTCAACAACAATCAACGGAAACAGAATTCCAACTGCCGAAGAAGAAACCACTTCGAGAGCTACAGCATTTGACTTTTTTCCGTCTGATCTTATTGCTTATGTTGAAGCTACAAAAGCACTTACGCCAGATATGGATGGCGATGCAATTGGTGGAAGCGTAAATTTTACGACACAAACAGCTCCAACAAAAAGAACTATTAAAGCAAGTATTTTTAGCGGATACAATCAAAAATCGGATAAAGGAATTTACAGCGGATCACTTACTATTGGTGACAAAAGTAAAAACGGAAAATTTGGATACATTATTAATGGTACTTATTGGGACAGAAACTGGGCAACAGATAATTATGAAGCCAGAAGAAATGGTGACCAGGGAGTTTACAGATTAGAATTAAGAGATTATACGGGAATAAGAAAAACTACGGGATTGAATGCTGCAATGGAATTTAATCCTTCTTCGAGAGATAAAATTTTCCTGAAAGCAACTTACGGAGGACTTTCTGATACTGAAACGCATTATAAACACAGAATCAGATTTGACAAATTCAATAGTACTACAAATGCTTTAACGGTTGAACAACAAGATATTCACAACGAATTGATGACGCAATTTCTTGGTCTTGATTTAGGCGGAAAACATCAATTGGCAAACGGAACTTTAGACTGGAGTCTGGCTTCCTACAGAAACAAATTCAAATACGGAAATATTCCAAATGCAGAAGACAATAGTTATTTTTTAATTCAATTTAATCAAACCGGAGTTGGCGTTAAACCTGAATATTTAAACACAGTTCCTGTTGCATCTGGCGGAGCTGGCGGACCAAGAGCATATTGGGCTGCTGATGGCGGAATGCTTGATCCGAATAATCCAAAATCGATATTTGATTTTTACTCAGATCCAAATTTCAAAACAGATCCAACAAAGATGAAGTTTTCTACTTTGGAATTATACAAAATCAGCATCGTAGAAAGAGACAATATTATTGCTGCGGTAAACTACGAACACAATTTTAATGAAAGTCTGAAATTGAAGTTTGGTGCGAAATTAACAGACAAAGATCGTATCGCAACTTTTAGAGACGAATATTATAATTGGACAGGATCGCCAACGCCATTTTTATCAAACTATGGTTCAGATTTAATCAATCAGCCTGGCGGAACAGATTATATGAGACGTGAAACAGGAACTAATATTGGAAACACTTTTGGTCCGGTTTTATCTGGAAACGGAATGAACAATTTATATAATTCGGCTAAGGGGAGTTTGGTTCTAAATCCAACAGATTCTCAAATTCCTGAATTAGGAAAAGGTTTAGGAAGAAACTTTAATGTTGGTGAAACTACATCTTCTGGTTATGCAATGGCAACGTATTCAATATCTGACAAATGGACTGTTTTAGGAGGTGTTAGAGTTACCAATACAATTACACAAGTTACAGGTAAAACAGTTGAAAATAATGTAGTTGTTGATGCCGAAAACACAAAAACATACACTTCAGTATTACCAATGTTACACGTTAAATATACGCCGGTTGAGAATTTAAACCTTCGTTTTGCTACAACAAGAACCTTTGCAAGACCAAACTTTGGAGACATTTCTCCAGCTGGATCTTTGAACACAATTGATGGCGAATATGCAGGAGGAAACCCAAATTTGAATCCAACTTATTCTTGGAACTTTGATTTATTGGGAGAATATTTCTTAGATGAAGTTGGTGTAATCAACGCCGGAGTTTTCTATAAATCGATTACAGATCCAATTTTTGACGACACGTATCAAGGTACAATAAACGGAATTCCTAATATCGAAATCAGTTCGCCTACAAACGGTGGTAACGCTTGGATTGGCGGAGTAGAATTTGGAATCACAAAAAGATTCAGCTTCTTGCCTGGATTCTTAAAATATTTTGGAACTCAGATCAATGCAACTTTCATGAATTCTGAAATGACTTTAGGACAAAACACCAATAATCCAAACGGAAGAAAAGTGTCAACTCCTTATCAGGCAAAAGAATTATACAACCTGCAATTGTTCTATGAAACGGGCAAACTTAACGTGAGAGCAGCATTCAACCATAAAGGGGCATACGCAATAAGTTTTGATGCAAATGCCAAGAATACAGATATGAATGACATTTATTACGGTAAATATAACTCACTTGATTTCTCGGCTTCTTATAAAGTAGGAGATCATTTTACAATCTTCAGTGATGTAAATAACGTTTTGAATGAGCCATTAATGTATCATTTTGGAGAAACACCAAACAGACCAAAACAGGTAGAATATTATGGTGCAAAATTTAATCTTGGTTTAAAATATAATTTATAGACAACTATAAGTTAACTCGTTGGATGCTGGCAGGTTTTATTTTTACAGTTTATTTTTTTTGAACCAACCCCATCCAGCGAGTTTCTAAAAACTATAGAGAAACACATATTTAAACTTTACAACCACACAACTATTACGCTAAATCTCAAAAACTAATGTCTAAAAAAGCATCTAATTTCAGGTTTATATTAAAAACATCCATTGCGGCATTTGGTACTTATTTTTGTATGTATGCGTTCCGTAAACCCTTTACTGTAGCGACATTTGACCACATGTCTTTTTGGGGAATTGACTATAAAATCTTGTTGATTCTGGCTCAGGTTTTAGGATATACACTTTCTAAATTTTTAGGAATCAAGATTATATCCGAATTAAAATCGGCAAAGAGAACTTTATATTTAATCAGTTTTATAGCCATTTCTGAGTTAGCTTTATTAGGATTTGCATTAGTTCCGGCGCCATACAATATTCTGTTTTTATTCATAAACGGATTGCCTTTGGGAATGATCTGGGGAATCGTTTTCTCCTATATCGAAGGAAGAAAAACTACCGAATTATTAGGAGTTATTCTCTGTTCGAGTTTTATAGTTTCTTCCGGAGCCGCAAAATCCGTTGGAGTATTTGTCTTGACGGTTTTGGGATGCAATGAGTTTTGGATGCCTTTTGTTTCGGGTTTAATATTTATAATTCCGTTAATCGTATTTTCATTGTTTTTGGAGAAAATCCCAAATCCTGATAGCGAAGATTTAGCTTTAAAATCAAAACGAAAACCACTGAGCAAAAAAGAACGCGCTTCATTATTTCAGCAATTTGCATTTCCGTTAACGGCAATAATTATATTCTATGCAATGCTTACGGCAATGAGAGAATTCAGGGATAATTTTGCCAGAGAATTGTGGGATACATTGGGATATAAAGAAAGTATTTCGATTTATATGTACTCAGAAATTCCTATTGCGATTTCAGTTCTCGTTATTTTAGGGTTTTTAGGAAGCATGAAAAACAACTACAAAGCTTTCAAAAATTATCATTTAGTATTGTTTTTAGGTTCATTACTTATTGGCGCAACAACATTCTTGTTTCAAAAGCATTTAATATCGCCACTTCCGTGGATGATGATCTCGGGATTTGGAATGTACGTTTGCTATATTCCGTTCAACGGTTTGTTTTTTGATCGAATGATTGCCACTTACAAAATAGACGGAAACACAGGATTTTTAATCTACATCGCCGATGCTTTTGGATATTTAGGAAGTGTTTTAGTTTTGTTTTTCAAGAATTTCGGAGACAAGAACATTTCCTTATTAAGCTTTTTTACCACTTGTATTTATCTGTTATCCTTTGTTGGGATAATCACAACTATAATGTCCTTTAATTACTTTAAAAGGAAATTCAAAAAAACATCAAAAATTAGTACAGCACCTTTATACACTTGAAATAAAGGAAAAGAATAGAATAAAATCAGCATAAAACAAATTACACAAACACAAACACATGAAAGAGAAATATGATTTAATAATCGTTGGTTCAGGCGTTTTAGGTACATTTCATGCCTATCATGCTTTACTAAAAGGAATGTCAGTTGCCATTCTGGAAAAAAACAGCAAACCCGAAGGCGCAACAGTTAGAAATTTTGGTCAGGTTGTACCTTCCGGAATGGACAGAAAGTGGCAAAACTTCGGAAAAGAAAGTTTAAAGATTTATAAAGATATTCAGTCACAATTTGATATTAATCTTCGTCAAAACGGAACGGTATATTTAGCTTCAAATGAAGAAGAAATGCAATTAATTGAAGAATTGCATCAAATAAATATAGCAAATGATTACGAATCAAATTTGTTGACCAAAGAACAATGTTTGGCAAAATACGCCGGATTACGTTCTGATTATTGTACGGGAGGATTATTTTTTCCGCAAGAAGTAACCGTTGAACCTGCAACAATGATTCATAAACTGCATCAATATATGACCGCAAATTTAGGTCTGGATTTATATATGAATACCACGGTTTTGAATACCGAAAACAGAAACAATGAAGTAATTGCAACAACTTCAGGAGGATTAGAATACAAAGCTTCGAAAATGATTATTTGTAACGGAAGTGATTTCAAAATACTATATCCTGAAATTTATAACAACAGCGATTTAGTAGTTTCAAAACTTCAGATGCTGCAAACAAAACCTCAGAATAATTACAAATTAGATGGTTCTATTCTGACCGGATTAACGATTAGAAGATACGAATCTTTTGAAGAATGTAAATCGTACGCAGGAATCAAAGCAAAGGAAAATCCGGATAGTTTTGAGAAAAGATACGGCGTTCATATTTTATTCAAACAAGCTTTGGACGGATCTGTAATTCTTGGAGATTCTCACGAATATGCTGCTGCAAAAGATATAGATTCTCTAGGATTTGATTTGAATATGGACATCGATAATTTCATGATTGAAGAAGCCAAAAAGATCATCGATTTACCAACTTACGAAATCCAAAACAGATGGTCAGGAATGTATTCGCAATGCAAAACCAAAGATATTTTTGAACATACTGTTGGTGAAAATATTCACATCATAACCGGAATAGGAGGAAAGGGAATGACTGGAAGCGCAGGATTTGCGAAACATAACATTGATAAAATTTTTAACGCTTAAGCTAAAAAAATATAGCGACAGATTTTAAAAATTAAAATAATATTTGAACCGTTAAGAGATTAAGAAAAGTTAAGCTTAGCTTCTTAATATAACTTAATTTCTTAATGGTAAAAAAAACAAATACACACAAAATGAAAATTAATGAAATTGAAATGGTTGTTTTTGACATGGCCGGAACAACAATAAATGAACAAAATATAGTCTATAAATCACTACATAAATCCATCAATAAATTCGGAATTGATGTTTCTCTTGAATTGGTGCTTTCGTTAGGAGCAGGAAAAGAAAAACATCAGGCGATAAAAGATATTTTAAAGCATATCAATATTACAGACGCCAATAAATCGGAGGAAATATTTGAATATTTTAAAGAAACATTAGACCAAGAATACCTTACAGCTAAAGTTTTGCCTATTGAAGGCGTAGAAAATGTGCTTCAAAATCTTAAAAAAGATGGCGTAAAAGTAGTTTTAAATACTGGTTATAGCAGCCATGTTGCAAATACTTTATTAGAAAAACTAAACTGGAAAAAAGACCATCAGTTTGATGCATTAATCACGGCAGATGATGTAGAATTAGGACGCCCTTTTCCGGATATGATACACAAAGCGATGCAATTATTCGAAATCAAAGATGCTTCAAAAGTATTGAAAGCAGGAGATTCAGCAATTGATATCGAAGAAGGTAAAAATGCTAAATGCGGAATTACGATTGGCGTTTTATCCGGAGCACAAACCAGATCACAACTCGAAGAAGCAAAACCGGATTATATCCTGGATTCTCTTGCTTCGTTGGACAGCATTATGAATTAAAACATAATATTTTAAAAATTAAAATATTATTTGAACCATTAAGATATTAAGAGAAATTAAGTCAAGCTTCTTAATATAACTTAATCTCTTAATGGTAAAAAATAAAAAAATGAATGTTTAAAAATACGCTTCAATGCGCTAAATAATAATAAACTAATTAGTTAAAATAAAAATCCCTGCAGGAAATAGTTTTACAAGTAAATCAATAGTAACCCATTAAAACAATTCAACCCAATGAAAAAGATTTTTAGATTAAGTTACATTACAATTCTTGCAAGTGCACTTTTAGTGACTTCCTGTACCAATGAACCAACGCCTGCGAGCGATGAAAGTTCAGTAAATACAAAAACTATTTTAAAAACAGGCAAATCTGCTTTAAGCGGCGGTACTAAAAAGCTGCTTATTATAGGAATCGATGGCTGTCGAGGAGACGCTTTGATGGGCGCAAACACACCAAATGTTCATGCTTTATTGCCAAATTCGGTTTATAGTTTAGATGCTTTAACTGAAGCACCAACCTGGAGTGGAAACGGTTGGTCGACAATGCTTAGCGGTGTAACTCATTTGAAACACGGTGTTACAGACAATTCATTTTCAACGCCAAATTTTGGAACTTATCCAAGCTTTTTAAAACGTCTTGAAACATATAATACTGCTTTAAGAACAATGTCAATCGTACATTGGGCGCCAATCAATACTTATATTGTTGACGGAATTGACGTAGAAAAAACGTTAACTACAGATTTAGCCGTTAAAAATGAAGTCGTAACGGCATTAACAAACGACAATCCAGATGCTTTATTTATGCATTTTGATGACGTAGATCACGCGGGTCACAGCTACGGATTTTCGCTTAATGTGTCACAATATAAAGCTGCAATCGAAACTACAGACGGTTATATTGGCGAAATCTTAACCGCATTAAAAAACAGACCAAATTATGCTAATGAAGATTGGTTGGTAATTGTAGCGCCGGATCATGGCGGAATCGTTACAGGTTCTACAGGATCGCACGGAGGAACATCTTATGAAGAAAGAAATATTTTTACAATTTTCAATAATAAGAATTTCACTTCGACTAAAATCGAAAAACCGGTTGATCCTACAACATCAATCACTGGTAAATTTGCGACTTTTAATTCGAATAGTATTTATGCTTCGACAAATAATGCTTTATACAATTTTGGAAATTCAAGTTTTACAGTTGAATGTAGAGTAAAAACTTCTGGTTATTCAAGCGATCCATCATTGGTTTCAAACAAAAATTGGGTAAGTGGTAAAAATCGCGGATTTGTGATTTGTGCTAATACTGGCGGAACATGGAAAGTAAATATTGGCGATACTCAAAATCGTGTTGATATTTCAGGAGGTTCAATCAACGACGGAAAATGGCATCATTTGACAATGATAGTTGATCGCACGGCAAAGTTGATAAAAACGTATCAAGATGGCGCTTTTGTGGGACAAGCAGCAATTGTTAGCACTTTTGGAAGTTTGACTTCTGGTTTGCCTTTTGCAGTTGGACAAGACGGAACTTTGACTTATGGCGCAAATGTAAACGGTAATATCGCTGAAGTTCGCGTATGGAATAAAGCTTTGTCTGAGGCTTCAATTTTGAATTATACATGTTCATCTGTAACAAGTTCTCATCCTGATTACGCAAATCTTATTGGATATTGGAAAGGCGATAACGGATCAGGAAATTCTTTTACAGATTCAAGTGCGCAACAAATTAATCTTGCTTTTCCAAATACACCAACATGGACAACAAGTACAGCTACTTTAAAATGCGGAACAGCAACTGGAGTAGTTCCTAAAATGGTAGATATCGCATATTCTTCGCTGTTATGGTTTGGAGTGCCAATTAATTCGGCTTGGTCGCTGGATGGGCGCTCTTGGCTTCCGGCAGGAAATTAATTCAGTTTGTGTTTTTTGTTTTTAAAAGGTTATCTTCATTTTGGAGGTAGCCTTTTACTCGTTTTAACCGTGAAGTTTTGCAATGTTTTTTACTGCAAAGCGCGCAAAGTTCTTTTATTTTAGATTGTGATTAGTAAACGCAAAGTTCGCAAAGCTAAATCAATACAAAGCTTTGCGAACTTTGCGCAAAACCTTTGCTTACTTTGCGGTAAAAATACGCGGTTAAATTTTAAAGTTATGCAGTTTAACTATTACTTTCAGAATAGAAATAAAGTACCAGCATTACACAATTTTCTGTAGTTCTGTTTTCAGGTACGTGCGGATGTCTTCCGTTGAAACATAACGAATCGCCTTCGTTTACGATAACTTCAACGTCATCAATGATATACGTTACGCTTCCTTTTATGATATATTTGAATTCCCAGGCATCTGTAATCACTTTTTCACGTTTGCAATTAGGTTCAACGTCAAGGATTACGGCTTCAAAACCTATAGAATTTATGCTTTTACTAAAGATATGATAGTAATTAAAACCAGTAGTTTCGGCGCGGTCTTCTTTTTCTATTTTTTGGTAATCTTCTTTTTTAATATGAATGTATTTGGCATTTTTGGTATTTTCAACGCCTTCAAAAAAGTAACTTACATCAGTATTCAGAGATTGTATTAATTCGATTAAAACAGGCAAAGAAGGAATTGTTCGTCCATTTTCGATTCTGGAAATCAAACCATTACTCACACCCGCCATGTTGGCAACTTCGTGAATGGTCAGCGAATTTTTCTTTCTAATTTCTTTTAATCTTTTTCCAATACCAATTAAAAAATCTTCCATAATAAAAACTTCGGTTTAAATGGTAAATATATACAATTAGCCGTGAAATCTTTTAAGATATTGATCGAAGAAAAATTTTATCAGGAATAAACAATTCAGAGCAATATATTTCAGGATTTTCTAATGAAAAATCAAAGCAGAGCGAATTAGACAATTAATCTTTTGGCATTATAGGCATGAAACTATGAAAATAAGTATGTGATGACCAATCGAAATATTTAGAATCATAAGAGGCTAAAAATTCATCTGCGCTCTGGTAATCATCGTCATAAATGTATATGTCGCTTACATCATTATTGGCATGATAAGAAACACTTAAAAAATGACTTTCATATTCCGGTCTTTTATAAATCTTTGGATCTCCATAAAAGTATTTTTGTTTATTGTCTATTTCATTGGTTTCTAAATCTATTGTACATGAAGCAATTAACAGATTATCATTATTGAAAACTTTGATTCCGCTTCTGTTTAGTTCTCCTTTTTCATAAAAATGATATTCCCAACAAGTATCTCCTAAATTATTTTGTTGTTTATTAAAGAAAAAGATCCAATGATTACCAGTATATTTATGCTGATTAACAATTGTTTGCAAATCTTCATCGGCAGATAAGTAATATTCTCCGCCTCGTAAAATAATTTCAGTAGTTCTTCCTTTGGGACCATAATCCTCAACTAATTTCAATTCATCATTATTAAAAAATTCTTTCGAGTAGAATTTTAAATCTGATACTTTTTGCTCTGCAATATAATTACCATAATAATCTTTGTATTTTATATCTGAAGTCATTTTTTAAGGATTTAGAAACTTTAATACTTTAAGAGTTATTCCTAATTTGTACAGATTATGTCCGGGACCTTCCAGGAAATTCCATGAAATTATGAAATAAAACAAAACTGTTGGTAAACTACAAATAAGAATAAAAGTTTCAATGTTTAATTTGGGTTTTCCGACTTTTTCTATAAAATCCTTCTTCCAACTTTTATAATATAATAAACAATAAAATCCAGATAAGCTTATCATAATCGATCCTACAATAGAAACGAAAATTATTACTCTGGCAACATCTAACGAAGGTACAATAATGAAGAAAAAAAGAAAAGATGCAATAAATAAAACCAACGATAAGATAAATACAAATTTGTTTTGTCTGGAATAAGTCTTTAATTCAATATCTGAAATTTCACTTTCAGTCGTTTCAAATACTGTATCAGATTCTGTAGAATTTATTTCTTGCCTATTTTCAGATTTTTCACTTTTATTGTCTTGATAAATTTTACTTCCATTTAATGGCGGAGTTAATAAAAAATCACGCCAACCAATAACTATTTCTTTGAAGTCTTTCAGAGGCAGTTCATATACACATTTAGTATCATCATAAAGTTCAACTCTATTATGATAAATCATAATACTTACGTTTTCGCTTGAGTTACTTTCGAAATAGTTTGTATCTAAAAAAGCAGCTTCAATATCAGGCAATAAGGCTTCGTTGATTTCCTGAGGATTTGACCATTCGTATAAAAATAAACTAAGGTGCTTATTTTTAATATATGGATGCTTGGTTATTTTCGCCTGATTATTATTTAATTGCTCCGTCAAGTTGGCAAAGTTAATCTGATAACGGTTTATTAGATTTTCATTCATATATAGATCATAATTTAAACTTGAATAAGTCAATTTTACAAATCAACTTTCTGAATTATTCTTTAATCACGGAATACAAATATCGTTGAATTTGCATCATTATGTATTGATATTAAAACTAAAAATTAAAAACAAAAAGTAGAAAGCTTTTATAAGGTTTACATTTTTAAAAGAGAGATTCGTTTGATAATCTGGGCTGGTATTTATTTGAAAATTGGCATATTTTACATCCAGATTACTGTTGTATATTTGTGATGTAAAATATTGATAAACAATAATTTAGTTTTAAAATAAAGGATTAATAATATAAAAATTTATAAAAATGCAAACAAGAATTCATATTGACAAAGTAGAACCAGCAGGATACAGCGCTATTCTGGGACTTGAAAAATTCATCGAAAGTACATCATTGACAAGAACGCATAAAGAGTTGATTAAAATTAGAGCATCACAAATTAATGGTTGTGCTTTTTGTATCAATATGCACACAAAAGATGCTCGTAAAGCGGGCGAAACAGAACAACGTATTTATGCTTTGAATGCATGGCGCGAAACACCGTATTTTACAGACGAAGAAAGAGCAATATTAGCCTTAACTGAAGAAATTACTTTGATTAGCAATCATGTAAAAGATGAAACTTATGAAGCTGCAGCTAAAGTTTTGGATGAAAAATATCTGGCTCAGGTAATTTTAGCCATTATTACAATTAATGCGTGGAATAGAATTGGTATTGCAACAAATCTTATTCCTGCTTAAGCAAAAGCTGAAATAATATAAGACAAAAAAAGGATTTAAAGCTTTAATAATAAAGCTTTAAATCCTTTTTTGTTTAATTATTGCTTTGTTCTATTTGGTAGATTCCAATTGTTAATGACAAAAAATCTAACACATAGAAACATAGCTTTTCTTTATCCATAAGAAGATTAAAAAGAAACTTGTTTCCTGCACATAGAGGCTATGTGAATTCAAAAAAAGTGAAACGCCTCTTTTTTTTAGTTCTTAATAGCTATGTTTCTATGTGTTTAAATTATTTTTTTGCTCCCTTTTTCTTTCTTCCCAACCAGATTATAAGTCCCGTAATTGGCAATGTCGCAGCAAAAAGACAAACTATAAATGCAATTATTTTGGTAGGAAGACCATAAACACTTCCGGTATGAATAGGGTAGTTTAAACGTCTTATTTTGTCTCCGGTCGAAAATTTGTCATAAGGTCTTGCTTCAATTTGTTCAGTGGTATATTTATCAAAATAAGCAGCACTGGATTGATTTGGAATCGTTATTTCTGAATATTCTTTTAGTACCAAAATACTATTTATCGTGTCAGCAGGCATTCTGATTTGGATGTTTCCTGTGTACGGAAAAATGCTGTCAGCCTTATTATATATATTTTGATAGAATGCAGTATTGTTTAGTTTAGGATCAATTTTTGTTGGGTTTTCTACTTTTGCCGAAGGCTTTTTCGCATTTCCTTCAGTCAGGAAATAAACACCATTTTGAAACCACGTGAACGCAAATGATAATCCGGTTAAGGAAATAATGAACAAAACTAAAAAGCTGTAGAAACCAAAAGTCGAATGGAAATCCCAGTTTACTCTTTTAAAAGAACCGCTCCATTTTACAGTAAGTCTTTGTTTTAGATTTTTGATTTTTTTAGGCCACCACAAAATCATACCTGAAATAAGCATAAAAGCAAAGATCAAACAGGAAGTTCCCATAATGATTTCGCCCGTTTCGCCCAATAATAATTGTCTGTGAATGGATAAAACAACAACAAAAAATCTGCTTTCTTGAGGAGTTTGTGCCAGGATTTTCCCCGTGTAAGGATCGATTGAAAAAAACTGTGCTTTTTTATCGGAATCCTTTCCTAAAATTTGAATCGTGCGCGAAGGATCGTTAAAAGTATAAATACGAGTAATCTTTTTTATAGAATGCTCTTTTTGAAGTATCTCTACACAATAATCAATTGTTTTTTTTGTCGTTCCAATCGTAGCAACATTGTAATATTCAGGATTTATAGCTTTGTCAATTTCTTTTTCAAAAACCAAAATACTTCCCGTTAAGGCAGCTATAAAAACAATTAATCCAGAACCAAGTCCAAGCCATAAATGCAACAGACCAATATTTTTTTTAAATCCTTTCTTCATAAATCCTGTTTTCCAAAACCTTTCAATTTGTTCCGGGAGATTGTTTGCGTTATAATAAAACTGATCTGAACTTTTAAAGTTCTGGCGCAAATTTATACTTATTTAGACTTAATCCATACAATAACATTAGAAAAAATGCTCTTTTTTTAATTCGAAATAAAACATTCAGAATTTTAATATTAGAAAGAAGAAAAGAAGTTCTTAAACGTATAATTTACTTGTTAAAGTTATTGTTGCTTTGTGTATATATGGTTATTCAGAAGAATTACGGATTACATTTAATGATGTACATAAAGTCAATAAAACTGCTGGTTTTTTGAAGAAAAGAAAGTGTCATAATCATATTTCTGGGGAATAAATCAAAATATTACTTGTTAAACAACGATTAATTTCTACTTTTGAATTGTTTTTATTGATTCTAAATAAAAACAAATAAACCTAACCAAAACTAAAAATCAATGAAATATCTTAGTTTAAGAACATCAAAGTTTTTACTTATTATCAGCTTTTTATTTTCGGTCTTTTCATCTTTTGCACAACAAAATAGTGGGAAAATAAAAGGACAAATAACAACTTCTGACGGAAAATCAGCTTCAGGAGCAACGATTATCATTATAAGTTCAAAATATAAAACTACAGCTAAAAGTGACGGTAGTTTTTCATTCAATAAAGTTATTCCAAATACCTATACTTTGCAGGCTTCTTTGCCGGGTTATGAAACTATTGAAAAAAACATTTTTATAACCAATAATGAAACCGAAACAATAAATCTACAATTGAATTTTACGGGAAAACTTGACGAAGCTTCAGACAATAATGGCGATCAATTGGATGAAATCATCGTTTCGGCTAGCAGAAAGGTAGAAACATTATCAAAAACGCCTTCTTCTGTAACGGTAATTAATGCTAAAGATATCGAAGATTTATCGATTGTTAGTCCAAATATTGCTAATGTTGTGGCTTATGCAGTTCCGGGTTTAGGATCGGCAACGAATAATACAGGGAACTACGGACAAACCCTTCGCGGAAGAAATCCGTTGGTTCTTATTGACGGAATTCCGCAATCGACGCCATTAAAATCAGCAGGAAGAGAAATTCGTTCTATCGATCCTTCGGTAATTGAACGCATCGAGGTAATCAAAGGTGCAACAGCAATTTACGGAAATGGTGCCGATGGAGGTTTGATCAATTATATTACAAAATCTGGTAAAACTCAAAAGAAATTTGCCGGATATAGTGAAGCAGGAACGAACGGAAACATTAAAGGTGACAGTACTTTAGGCTATAGATTTAACCAACAGTTTTACGGGCGACTTAATAAATTCAATTATATGGTTTCTGGGACTTACGATAAAACAGGTGTTTTCCGCGATGGCGAAGGACAGGTTATTTCTCCGGAATATGGATTAGGAGAAACTAAAACCTACAATATCTTCACGAAACTTGGATATGATTTAACAGACAAACAGCGAATTGAGGTGATGTATAACTACTTTAGTTCGAATCAGGATTCTGATTTTATCCTTAAAAATGGTGTTTATGGCGTAAGTCCAGCGATTGGTATTTTAGGTAACAGACCCGGAGTTGATGAAGGAACGCGTTACAATCACAATGCAAATCTTCAATATGTAAACAAACAGCTTTTCGGAAATACTTCGTTTACGGCAAATCTTTATTTTCAGGACTTCTTAACGATATTTTCTAATTCGGCATTCTTCTACGGAAGTGGACAATCTCAAACGGCATCGGCCAAAAAAGGTGTTAGAGTTTATCTGAATACGCCATTTACAATTTCTTCAAATTTTACAGGAGATGTGACGTATGGTTTTGATTTACTGAATGATAAAACAAATCAGAAGCTTGTTGACGGGCGTGTTTGGGTTCCAAATATCAATATGGTTAATCTTGCTCCATATGCTCAATTATCGACGCAGATTTTTGGTGATTTTAATGTAAAAGCAGGTTTGCGTGCAGAGAATATCAAGATTAATATTGATGATTATAACACGCTCGCAACCGGAGCAAATGGCGCGGGAAGTATTGCTGTAAAAGGCGGTGATCTTACTTATGATGCCTTTGTATTTAATACCGGAGTGAGATATTCTAAGTTTAAATTCTTTAACCCTTTTGTGAGTTTTTCTCAATCTTTCTCAGTATTCGATCTTGGCCGAGTGCTTACAAATGCTAAAGAAGATGCAATCTCAAAACTACAAACAAAACCTATTATCGTTAACAATTATGAAGGAGGTTTTAGCAGCCAGCTTGGGAAATTTAATTTAAGTGCCGCTTATTATTTCAGTACTTCAAAATTGGGAACAAATCTGGTTCAGGTTGATGGTTATTTAGTTGCAGAACGTTTGCCGGAAAGAGTTTGGGGATATGAAGTTCAGGCAGATTATCAAATTCTGAAGCAATTGACAGTAGGAGGAAACTACGCTTATGTGCAAGGAAGAGGTGATAAAGATTCTGATGGACATTTTTACGGACCGACAGATATTTACTTAAAATCAAACAGAATTCCTCCGGTAAAAGTAACGGGTTATGCAAAATATGGCGACGAGAGATTAAATGTAGAATTATACTGGATGTTGGTTGGAGATCGTGATCTTTTTCAGCCAAATGCTAAAGGCGCTTATGCAATTGGCGAAGGTCCAATTCATTCTTTCAATTTATGGAATTTGGCTACTGCTTACAAAGTTACAGACAGTATCAGAGTAAAACTTGGAATCGAAAATATATTCAATACAGATTATTACACGACTACTTCTCAGTTTTATGGTACAAATGCCAACTATACTAGAGGAAATGGTTCAAGATTTAATCTAGCTCTTGGTTATAGTTTCTAAAATATGATATTATAATAATATTTTTTGTTTTTTTATTTGAGAGGTTTCTGGCGATTTTTTGTCAGGAACCTTTTTTTATTTAAAAAATCTCTAAAAAAATCTCGCAAAGCCGCAAAGTCGCCAAGTTTATGTAATTCTTTTGCGACTTTGCGTCTTTGCGAGAAATTCATTCAATAAGTATTAAAGATATTGAGCTCGCACTAGCATGAGGACTGAATACTGCGACTGAAAACTAAGCATAACTCAATTCCAGCCATTCCTTAAGCAACGGATAATTTACTTTTCCATTTGGCGTAAGCGGCACATCTTCGATTGGCATTACTTTTAAAGAATTAGCATGAAGATTCAGTTTTGCTTTTAGGACTTTCAGAATCAACTCTTTGTTTAAATTCTTGTCAGTGTACATTACAGCCAAATGTTTATCGTTTATTCCCAAGCAAATAAAAGTTTGTCCGCCCAAAGCATCTTTCAAAAGAAGCTCAGTTTCATCGAGATTGAGGCGTACACCAAATAATTTTACAATTCGTTTTATTCTGCCGACAATATAGTAGTAACCTTCGTCGTCTTTTCTGGCTTTGTCTCCGGTATGAAGTTTTTCCTGTTGCTCAAAAAACTGAAGATCGGCTCTGATATTGGCATAACCGCCAAAAACATTTGGACCAATATAAATCAATTCATCTGTTTCATTGTCGATTTCGAAACGTCCGTTTTTGACAGGTAAACCAATCGAAGTTCCTTTTCGCAATAAATCTTTTGGAGGCAAATACGCCATTCTTCCGCAAGCTTCTGTTTGACCATATTGCGCAAAGAATTGTTTACCGAATTTCTCACTAAAATCTGAAATTGCTTCGATCAGTTTATGATTTAACATTCCGCCTGTATGCGTAAGATATCTTAGCGAAGGATGATCTTTTTTGAAAAAACCAATGCTGTACAACATCTCATAAAAATAAGGAACTCCGCCTAAGGTAGAATAGCCGTATTTTTTGAAATCTGCCCAAAATTCTTTCTGAAAAGCATCTTTATCCGTGCATACAATTTGACTTGCTTTTATACAATTTGTGGTGAAAATTGATAATCCGTACACAAAATTTATGGGCACATTTAGCGGCACCACATCATCAGTTCGAATAGGCATATATTCCATAATTGATTTTGCATTCTGAACCAGATTTTCATCAGAAAGTCTCACGAATTTTGGCGAACCTGTAGTTCCGGAAGTACTTAAAAGAAGTTTGGTTTTGGCATGTATCGGATAAATTAAATTTACGTTTCGTTTAAACAATACAATACTTTCTGAGGCATTTACCGTAACGTAACCTTCGATTTCAGTTCGTGTAGGATCGTAGATATAATAAGGAGTATATTTTTGTTCTAAATTCTCCTTTAAATCCTCCAATAATCCCATTCCTAATAAGGCAATTGTGTATCTGCTTTGATAAAAATTCAGCAATGTTTCTATTGCCGGCAACTGATTATCATTGTATATAAAAACGACAGAACGCAGGTTTTCAATTTCTAAAGACTGATGCATATCTGCAATCGATTTTGAAATTCCTGTACTCGAATCTGTAAAAGTAAGTTTTTCGTTTTTTCGGATTAAATCGTATAGTTCCATAAGTTTAGGTCTATTTTAATCGGTTAAGTGTAATTATTGAAAAATGATTTAACACATAGTTTCGAAGTCTAATAAATTTCGCGCAAAGCCACCACAATATTGTCATTTCGACGGAGGAGAAATCTTCGTGAGTAACTCTGCAACGAGAATCCAATCTTTGTCGAGCTTCTCGTGGAGATTTCTCCTCCGTCGAAATGACAAAAGCGTTCCTAATGAAGCTTCGAAATTATGTATTAAAAAAGTCTAATGGTTTAGTCTAATTAATTTCGAATCCGTATTTTTTAAGGATATCTTTTATTTTTGCTACACTTCCCATTTCCAGAATATCTTCCATTTCGATAGAGATATTATAAGTGCTTTCAAGTTCTTCTACCAAAACCAAATGACTCATAGAATCCCATTCGGCTATAGCCTGATATTCTAATTGGTCGTTTACTGCTTCAACAGGAATTTCAAAAGCTCTTGCAAATACTCCGTGTAATTGTTCTATTGTACTCATTTTTATGTTGTTAAAATTAAATTGATATTTTATTATTGTATGTAATGTTTTGATATAAAGTGTTTGCTTATTGATATCGCTCCACTTGAGGTTATAAACATGTCGTTCCGCTGGAGGCTACAAATATGTCGCTCCGCTGGAGCTTTTACAAAAAATGTGTTCCGGATTTTCTATAAATATGGCGCTCTTCCAGAGCTTTTAATAAATGCGAAGTCCCATTGGGACATAATATTTATAGAAAATCCAGAATTCGTTTGCTTAAACCCCAGCGGGGTGATATGTATTTGCTAATTTTTTCTCGCAGATTTTACAGATGACGCAGATTTAATTCGAGATAATCATCTGCTTAATCTGCAAAATCTGCGAGAAACAAAAATCTTTTCAATCCTTTATCCCGATAGCTATCGGGAGTGGCTATTTTTTAAACTTTAGTATGTTTCCATTTTCCTTTTCGAAAGACAATTATACAGGCAACCGCCAATACAATTTCAGACAAAAGAATGGCTGTAAAAACACCATTTGATCCCAGTTCAAAAGAAATTCCCAAAGCATACGCCAGCGGAATCTGAACGATATAAAACATTAAAATATAAAGCCAGGTTACAACTTTGACTTCTCCCGCAGCGTTTAAAGCCTTGGAAATAACCATTGTATATCCCAGAAGTATGTATGCCATCGAAATAAAATGGATATATCTTGTACTAAAGGAAATCACTTCGGGAATATCTGTGAAGATTTTGACAACGGGAACGGCGAGAAAAATCCACGAAATTCCAATTAAAACCAAGAATCCCATGTTTAACATTCCGGCTCTCCAAACTGATTTTTCGGCTCGATCGGGTTGTTTTGCACCAAGATTTTGCCCAGTTAATATTCCGGCTGCATTTCCTAATCCCCAAGCTGGCATTGTCGCAATCGAAGTTACTCTTTGTGCCAGAATGTATCCCGCCAATGCGTTAGGTCCAAAATGAGACATAATCTTAATCATAAATACCCAACTTGAAGCAGGAATTATAAATTGAACTGTTCCGCCAAAAGCAAGTTTCCCGATTCTTTTGAAAATAGCCAGATTAAAGACTAATTGTGCCAAACCAATTTTCATGACCGTTTTGCCTCTTACCAAATACCAGGCTTGATAAAGTACGCCAATAACTCGGGCAATTAAGGTTGCTAATCCAACGCCTAGTAAGCCGTAAGCGGGAATTGGTCCCCATCCAAAAATAAAAATTGGACATAGAATAATGTTGATTGCATTGGATACCCAAAGTATTCTCATCGCTGTAGAAGCATCGCCCGCACCACGAAAAATTCCGTTTATTACGATACGGAGAATCAAAAATCCGCTTGAGGCAAACATGACGATTCCGTATGAAGTTCCTTCCTGAACCATTTCGGCAGAAAGTCCCATTGCGCTCATAATATCGGTTGCCCAAATCGTACAAACAACGCTTATAAGTGCTGCGATTGGTGTTGTGACATAAATTACCTGCATCGCAGTTTGTCCTGCAGCTTTGAACTTTTTCTCGCCAATTCTTCGCGAAATCATTGCTGATGCTGCAATTCCTAAACCTATCGAAACGGAATAACAAAACGTAATAAAGGTTGTTGTTGCGCCTGCAATAGAAATCGCATTTGTGCCTAATCTACTCACAAAGAACAGGTTTGAACATACAAATAAAGATTCCATCAAAAGTTCTGCAACCATTGGCACAGACAATAAAATGATGGTTTTGTTGATACTTCCTGATGTAAAATTGCTTTCGCTTCCGGCAAGAGAACGCCTTAAAAGACCAAAGAAAGTACGTGTTTTTAAAATGGCTTCTTTCATGCGTTTTCTTTTTCAATTAATACTTCCTGATTGATCAATTGATGCAACGGATTCGGAATAAAACCGCTTTTTTTCATGTGTGGAAAACCAACCGTTTCTTCATAACCATTATACAAACGTCGGCTATTGAAAATTAGACGTTTAAACTCAGGAATAAATAAATTGTATTTATCAAACATATCCTGAAGCTCGGGATGTTCCTGCTGATATTCTAAAATAATATCGTGAACACAATTCCAAAAAGAGGTTTCAGAATAGTTTGCTGACGTAATTAATACATCGCTCAGATATCTGAAAAAAGCATCAAAAACCGCAATAAGGATCGTTAATGGCGCATTTTCAGGATTTGGAGAAGCGACAAACATATTCTCAATAAATTCCTGCGGAAGCTTTTTCTTTCCTTCTTCATTAATTAAAATATCACCTACAAAATCCTGCAAAGCAATACGCGTTGGAACGTAATCTTTAAGAATAAGAATCACATTTTGTCCATGCGGATCGATGCATAATGAGTGTTGGTAATAGATTTGAAGCACAGGTTTTAGATACGCCGTCATATAGGCTTTTAGCCATTGTTCTGTCGAAAGTCCTGATTTTTCAATCAATTCTTCGACAAGACTTTTGCCATGATCGTCTACATAAAGCAAGGCCGCCATTGTCATTAAATTTTCGCCGTGTTTTAGAAAATTGATAGGACTTTCTCGCCACATTGCACCCAAATATTCGTTGTATTGATACGGTGTATTTACAACTTTACTATAATTTGGATGTGTGTAACTAACCGAAACCATTTCGCCCAAAAGCACAACATCCATTTTTTGTAAATGCGGATCTTTTTTAAGAATATCTTTCAGATAACCTGTCAAACGTGGCGCAATCGACAATTGTCTTGGACACAAACCTCTAATATGGCTTGTATTTAAGATTGACATCGACGTTTTTACGTAATGTTTGTTGGGTTTGCTTTGGTTGAAAAAAGTACGAATACTTTGTTGCGGACTATAAATATCTTCGGTTAATTCTAACGGAATAAGATGTTTAGACGCAATATCATTGGCAAATTGCATGACTAATTTATTTTGCCATTGCCATAAATGCACGGGAATAAAAATATAATCGTCCGGATTTACTTTCGACTGAATTAGTTTGTTTCTAAAGGTTTCTATTTTTTCAGAACCAATTTCATTTTCATAAAAAGTCTGGTCATTCATATCCGTTTGGAGACGCAAAGTTGCTCTGTTTTTATGAGCAGCAATCCAAACCAATCGTGTTTTTTGACCAGATTCAGGCGTGTAATTTTCATAATCTTCGGAGTCAAAACCTATTCGCCCTTTGTTTACAATTACCCACGGATGACCGTCGAGACTGTGTTCGATGGTTTGAAAATCGGCATCAGCCAACTTTGAAGCCGACAAACGACGTTTTGAATGAATAAAAGCATCGGCATATAAAGTATGCAGCAATTCTTCGATATAATGGGCAAGTGTGAAAGAGTTAATCCCGAAAGTTTCCTGAAGTTCAATAAAGAAATTTGGAACATCAACTTGATTCAGTTTTACTTCATTTTCGATTTTATGAATGCTTTCTTTGACAATATGCCAGTAATTCAGAAACCTTGGATATGCTGAAAAACTGTAATAAATATTCTCTTTATCGGTGTCTAATATAAAATGGGTCAAACCATTTTCTTCGCGGCTAATGATTTGTGGTTTCGCTACATCTTCACGCATTAATTCTGCGATACTTTTGGCTAGTAGGTTTCGATTTACTTTATCCCAAGTCGCTGAATTGAGATGTTGTGCGTCTTTGAATGTGTTTTCTGGGGTTATCATCCTGATTATTTTTTCTTATTTATTTAATTCGTTTGCGTATTAATTTTTAACACATAGAAACATGTTACTAACTTATTGACTTGCCTCCAGCTTTAGCTCAATGTCATTATGTTAAACTTTCTGAATTATAATTTTTCTCACAAATCACAAAGCTTAAACATAATATTGTCATTTCGACGGAGGAGAAATCTCCACAAGTAACTCCGTAATGAGAATCCAATCTTTGTCGAGTTTCTCGTGGAGATTTCTCCTCCGTCGAAATGACAAAACTTTTGCGCCTTCGCGCGAGATTAATTTTATTTTTTTAAAATATTGATTTAATGATTTTTAGCTAAGGCTGAAGGCAATTCAAAACTTAATTTAATAACATTGAGCTTCGGGACTATGTGTTAAATGTTTTTATGAATTATACACAACTGGTTAGTCGTTTATTAATTCCAAAACATTGGCCTCAGACAATTCCTGCGTGGTTTTTTGTACGCCAAATTGTTGGAATGCAATTCGTTTTTCGACTTTATAAACTTCACGATTCGCCAGTTGATTTATAATCCAGGAATTTCTGTAAGCGCCCATTCCTAAATCCGGAGTAGAAAGTCCATGCGTATGTAATTCAGCATTTTGAACAAAAATATCCGTACCTTTTTTATCGATTGTATAATTGCGATTTACATTGAATAAGCCATTTTCTAAACGTTGGATTTTGCTTTCGATTCCCGCAAGAATTCCCGGTTCTTTGTATTTATATCCTGTCGCCAGAATCACATAATCTGTTTGATCTTCAAAAGGTTGGTCTAATTCTGTGTGAATGAAATCCAGATTATAAGATCCGTCAGTTTCTTCGTTAACGGAAGTCAGGCGCATATTCGAACGCAATTCTACATTTAGAGGTTTATCTTCTAAACTCATTTCGTACAAACTATCGAATATTTCGTTGATTAATTCCTGATCGATTCCTTTGTAAAGTCCGTGTTGTCTCGCCAAAAGTTGTTTTCGCTTTTCGTCAGAAAGACTATGAAAATGATCTACATATTCCGGAGAAGTCAATTCAAGCGTTAGTTTTGATTTATTATCCAAAGGGAAAAAGTGAGACGAACGGGTAAACCATTTTAGTTGTAAACCATTTTCAGTTTCAGGCAAAAGATCACGGAAAACTTCGGCTGCACTTTGTCCGGAACCAATAACCGTAACGGTTGCGTTTTTATTAATACGTGATTTGAAATTCAGATATTTTGATGCGTGAATTACATTTGGTAAAACTTCGTGATCAATAAAGTCTGGAATATGCGGAGAAGTTCCGGTTCCTAAAACAATTTTATTGGCATAATAAGTTGTCGTTATACAAGTTTGCGTATTGATAACCATTATTTTATAAAGATCATCAACGTAATCAATTGAAACTACTTTATGCGAGAATTTGCAATTTGGCAATTGATTTGCAACCCATTTGCAATATTCGTTGTATTCTCGTCTATAAATGAAGAAATTTTCTCGGATATAAAATTTGTATAAACGTCCGCTTTCTTTGATGTAATTAAGAAAACTGTATTTATTTGTAGGATCGGCCATTGTGACCAAATCTCCTAAAAACGGAACCTGAAGCGTTGCATTATTCAGCATAAGTCCGGGATGCCAGTCAAAACTTTCTGACTGATCAAAAAATAGTGCCGACAGTTCTTCAACGGGTTCTATAAGAGCTGCAAGTCCAAGATTAAAAGGACCAATTCCGATCCCGATTACGGAATATATTTTTTCTGTACTCATTGTGGTATTTTTACGAATTAAACTTGAGGTGCTGAAATTGTATTGTTTTGAAAATCTTTGGCAGCAGGAAATTTTGCCCAATACCATTCTCTGTAGCAGAAGTTTAGATTGGCTTTTTTGTGTGGCATTTCGATCACTTTTTCGATTTTAAAACCTACGTGCGCTTTATTCATCATTGATGCAATGGAATCTACAGATCCTTCGCCAACCATTTTACCAACTTTTGGTTCACCAAAAACAAAATCCATCATTGTTTGTGTTGCCGGAGATCCGTATTTTAATTTTGGATCTATTGGCGCGATAAATTGATGCGTTCCATAATCTGACGGCAGAACATCATAATATTCTCCAACAATATCGCGGCTTGCCCAATATACTTCGATGTTAAAGGTTGGAACCCCATTTGCTTCGCCAATAAAACTGTGTCCGTGATCTCCGGGAAGTAACATTCTGTAAAAGGCTTCGATCTGGCGAATTGGCCAGTTCATTTGCCAGATTTTCAAGGCGTGTTCACGGTGAAACCATTCGTGAAGCATCTCAATATCTTTGTCGATATCTACGGGACGCAAGGTTATGGTTACGTTTTCTTTCTCAAAAAAGCGACTGAAAACGGTGGTATTTTCTTTTGGATTAATGAGTTTTTTAGAGAAAAAATGTTTGTTTAACGGATTAGGATAAGTTCTGTAAACGGCTGGATTTGTTCTTGGCGCGCTGGCTTCATCCATATTGTTTAAACTCGTTAAGAGATTTCCTTTTACAACTAATGTTACACTATTTGTAAAATGCGAAACTAAACCTGTCGTATCTGAATCTTCTTGTTTTTTTAGTGCTTCGTAGATTAGATTAAGCAGTACATTTTCGTCGGCTAGTTTGTTTTTGCCCAGAATACTTGTTATTCCAAACAAATGATTTACTAAAAGATAATATCCCCAGAAATCGATAATTCTTTTTTCGGCAATAAAAGATCTGCTGTCTTTTCCAAAATCAGGAATCAGTTTTTCTAATTCTTCGACTTTTCCCTGACGGAAAAAATAGCCCTGATTATCTCTGAAATAAAGCTTTACAGGAAAAAGATTCTCATCAAATTCTACCAACATATTTTGCTGATGAAATTCTGATCCAAATCCATATTCGTTAAAAACTCCAACCAAAGGCGTTATGGTAATATTCAGATATTGTTTGAACCAAGAAAGAGCAGTTTCGGTTACAGAAGAATCTTGTCTTTTGGCTGCTTCATTGATAAGATTAACGATTCTTGGTGTTTCGCCCAGAATTCCGTCTTGAGAAAGTGAAGCGACCATCGTTACATTTTTCTTTGCATTGGCTCCATGAAAAGGATTCTGACGAACGCTGGTACTGAAACCGTCAATAATTTTATCATCATAAGTAACGGCGATAAAAGCGGGATCTGTAATAAGTTGAATTTGTGGAAAATCTTCCTGAATGCCTTTTCCCCAATCTGTTTTCATCAATAATGTAGCATCATAACCACGATTTAATTCGTGTAGATAATTGACACGGAAGGAATTAGTGATTTTTACATGTAATGAGAATTTGTACATCCATTCGCTTTCTTCATTATAAACGGTACGAACAGATGAAGTTGCGGTGTAAGAAGGTCCAAATTGACCAAGACTGAATAAAAGTTGCTTCGATTGCATTTCTTTTACTTCTTTTTGATCTAGCAAATAATTGGCTTCCCAAGGATGAACAGGAACTACTTTGTAATTGGTATAAAAATCCAATAATTCTTTGGCGTTTTTATCTGCATATTTCAAGATTTCATTTCTCAGATAATCGGTCATTAAAAATTCTTCTGCATTTTTTTCTATTACATTTTCGGGATGAATAAGGAAAAAATGTAAAGGAAATTTCCCTGCGGTTTCTGGAGAATATTTCAGCAATTCGTCTTTTGTAAAACCTTCTCTGCTTTTTGGCAAAGGATGCACGCTATGTCCCAAAATCAAAGATTGCTCAGATTCTATAAATGTTTGTTCGGCATTGTTGGCAGAATGATCGCTGTTTTTATAATTTTCCAGGTATAAAGCCAGGTTTTCAATGCTGTTTTCCATACGTTCCTGCGTAGGAATTGCATCTATATCAGGATATTCTGTTTTAGAATATTGAGCTACAAGTGCTGTAAATTCCATTGGATTTATAGCTTTGATTTCGTCTGTTGTTGTATTGCGCGACACAATTGGAAAACCAAAAGAATGAACGCCACTTTCAGAAAAATAAGTCAGCGGAGCAAAAACTTCCTGACCAATCGTTGTAAAATCAAATCTAAAAAACGTACTGTGATTAATCGTTTGCATGAAATCAGCCAGCGTTTGGTCGTATTTAGGAATGCCTTCGTAGCGACTCCAATTACTGAATTCTCTGCAATAACAATTGAGCAGGGATTTAAAATTTACCTGTTCTGCCAATTGATGAAAATTAGTTAAGTCTGTGGTATTCATTTCCATTTTGTTTTATGAGGTTAAGAATGTTTTTAATGTCGTTTAGGGTTGTAATTGGATTGAAAATGGTGAATTTCAAATAGAATTCTCCGTTTACTTTGGTACTTGCAACTAAGACTTCTCCGCTAAAAAAGAGTTTTTCTTTGATGTATTGATTGACTTCACAAGAGTTAGATTCGGCTGGACCGTCAAGATATCTGAATACTAAAACACCCATATCTGAGTGACATAACAATTCAAAGTTTTTATCAGATTCTATATAAGCAGCTGTTTTTTGGGTTGTTTCGATAATTGTATCAGTAAATTGACCTAGCTTTTCTTTGCCCAAATAACGAAGTGTAAACCAGAGTTTCAAGGCATCAAAACGTCGTGTACTTTGTATAATCGATTTATTGATTTGTGCCGGAAGTGCGTCGTAGTTTTGTTCTTTTGGATTTAAATAATCAGCGTGATGTTTGATTATATTCAGGTGAAGTTTATTTTTTACGATAAAAGCACTGCTGCTTATTGGCTGAAAAAATGATTTATGATAATCGATTGTTACAGAATCTGCCAGTTCAATTCCGTTTAAAAGATGTCTGTGTTTTTCTGTTAGAAGTAATCCGCAACCGTAAGCTGCATCAACATGAAGCCATAAATTGTTGCGATTGGCAATTTCTGCAATTGCTTTTAGGGGATCTACGTTTCCAAAATCTGTAGTTCCTGCAGTTGCTGTAATCGCGATTGGAATATTACCTTTTTCGATTTCTTTAGCTATAGCTTTTTCCAGTTTTTCAGGATCCATACGGTATCTTTGATCGACACCAACATGAACGATTGCTTGTTCTCCAAGACCTAAAATCCACGCATTTTTGTGATTGCTGAAATGGGCTTTATCCGAAACAAAAACTCTGAATTTTGAAGCATCAGGAGGAAGACCATCCAATTTGATATTCCATTTTTGGTATTCTAAGGAATAATAATCTCTCGCCAAAAGCAATCCCATTAAATTACTTTGAGAACCTCCGGCAGTAAAAATACCATCGCCGTTTTCGTAGCCAATTTGTTCGCTTGTCCAGTCGATAAGTTTACGTTCCATAAAAGTTCCGCCAGCACTTTGATCATAAGTATCTTGCGAAGAATTTATAGCGCTTATCAAAACTTCTGCCGCCAAAGCCGGAATTACAACCGGACAATTTAAGTGCGCGATATATTCAGGAAGGTGATAAGCTGTTGCATGATTTACATAAATTTCGTCGACTTCGTCAAGGAGACTTTGATAATCGGGTAGAGGCGAAGCTAAATCTATTGCTTCAACTTTGGTTTTCATCTCTGCCGGTCTGATTCCCGTAAAAGGTTTTTTTGTGTTTTTTAGAAAATTAGAAACACGTTCCTGCGCTAATTTTACAGCATTTTCATATTCCTGACCTGAATTTTGATGAAATATGTCTTTGTAAAGTTCCTGTTCTGGCAGGAGCGCTTTGTCTGTAGGTAGTTTTTCGTTGATTAGTGTGGTATTCATAAATAGTTGTTTAAGGGGTTTAGTTATTGTTATTCTAGATAAATGACTTTTTTGGATAGGTGAGTTCGCTTCTTTTTAGAAGATTTTAAATCCTCAGGATGATAACCCAAGTAGAGAAGTCCTAATGATTTTTCGTTTTCAGCAAGATCAAACTGTGCAACATAATCGATAGCAACTCCTTTGGTACTCCAATAGTTGCCTATTTTATGGGCAGTACAGGTAAGCGCTATATTTTGCACAGCCGAGGAAACTGCTGCAATTTCTTCCCATTCCGGTAAATTAATTTTGGTATTTCGAACCATAATTACGCCAATAAGACAAGCCGCATTTAGTGGATAATTGGCGAGATAACGAAGCTTTTCTTTTTGATCTTCAGGAGACAATTCGCTATAGAAATTGGTGTAATACTTTGCCATGTATTCGCCATATTCTTTTAGATATTTTCCTTTAAAAACAATAAATCTCCAAGGCTCTGTCATTTTATGATTTGGAGCCCAAGTGGCATTGATAAGAATTTCTTCAAGCAATTTATCAGGTATTTCTTTTTTGATAAACTCATTGGCAAAGACGCTTCTTCTATTGCGAATATTCCTTGAAACTTTTTTTAGTTTATCAGAAGTTTCTGATTGCTTGATTTTACTGGCATTGTACTTAATTTTCATACATTTTCGAAATTTTTTTAAGAAAATTCTTTTTGTTTTGATTAAATAAAAATATATTTGTAAGTAATTATTATTTAGAATAAATAAGAATAGTGTTTGGCAAATGTATAAATTAATCTTTATAAAAAAAATAAATGCTAAAAATTTTATACGAATGTCCGTACATATTAAAACATATGTATCTAATGTTTAATTTTTATTTAATTGAATATTAAGTAATTGTAAATTTTATCCCCCACATCTTTTAATAACTATAAATGAATTGAAAAAATGAAATCACAATCAATTATTGCAGAGGAAAGGCCTGCAAAAACAAATTTAAGTTTTGAAATTCCTACAAAGCCATTAATAGTAGTAGTTACGCCTCAGGAAAGGAATATTTTGTCGAATGTTGGCAATCTTTTAGTGAAAGCTTTTGATCATTATGAAACCCCCGATTATATTGCTGCGCTTCATCTTCACGCTTTTCAATTGCTTCCGGAACGCATTAGCAGAATTTTAAGTCAGTTTGGTTCTGATTTTTCGGCTAATCAATATGGGGCAATTGTTTTTCAGGGCCTTCTGGAAGTCGATCAGGAAGATTTAGGACCAACGCCTCCAAACTGGCAAGGTGCAGATTATGCAAAACTGAATAAATACGGTTTTATATGTTCGCTTCTTCATGGCGCAGTTCCTTCTAAACCGGTGCAATATTATGCGCAAAGAAAGGGTGGAGGGCTTTTGCATGCTGTGATTCCGGATGAAAAAATGGCTGCAACTCAAACCGGATCTGGTTCTAAAACGGATTTATATGTTCATACCGAAGATGCTTTTTTGAGCAATCAGGCTGACTTTTTGAGTTTTCTTTATCTAAGAAATGAGGAAAGGGTTCCTTCAACTTTATATTCGATTCGTTCTCACGGTGAAGTTAATGAGACTATGGAAAAATTATTTGATCCAATTTATCAGTGTCCAAAAGATGCTAATTATGATGATGATCAGGCAATTCCTGGTCCTACGGCTTCGGTTTTATACGGAAACAGACAACTTCCTTTTATTCGTTTTGATGCCGCCGAACAAATATTCAATGAAAATGCGGGACAAACTCCGGAAGCTCTTTATAATTTAACTGAATTTTGGAATGAGGCTAAGGAACTTATAAATAGTGAATATGTGCCAAATTCAGGTGATGTAATCTTTGTAAATAATCATTTGTGCGCGCATGGTCGAAGTGCTTTTGTTGCGGGACAACGTGAAGAAAATGGCAAGATTGTAAAATGCGAACGCCGACAAATGCTTAGAATGATGAGCAAAACGAGTTTAATTCATATGCGATCTGTGACTCAAACTAATGATCCTTATTTTATCATGGAAGAGCATTTGGGGAAAATTTTTGATCTGGATTAGCTTCTTTTGTGAATTGTTTCTTGTTAGATGTTAGAAGGAAGATTTTAGAAGCAAGAGGCAAGATGTTAGATGCAAATTGTCGTGCACTTTTATTTTTTTGATTTTTTTTCTTTATATAAAAACCTCTAAAGTATTGATTTTAGAGGTTTTTCTTTTTTTTTGTCATTTCGAGGAACGAAGCAATCACATTTGCTAAATCAAATTTCGTGTCTTAATGTTAGTGAGGTTGCTTCGTTCCTCGCAATGACAAGATTGTGGTTGTATTGTCGCTAATCTGTGTCGAGTTACTTGTGGGGATTCTTCGTTCCTCAGAATGACAAGATTGTGTTATCGCGATGTTTTACAAAGCTTCCAGAAATGAAATGTATTCTTTTGTATTATTTTCTAGTTGTTCTTTGGTTACTTCATGTTCAGCTCCGTAAAAAGCAAATAAGGGTTTATAATCGGCTTTGATGTAATTGAAAGAAACTTCAAATGGTGCTGTTAATTGTTCTAGTGTGTATTTATATCTTCCGCTTGGACTGTAATCTTCTTTATTAATTCCTGCTGAAATACTTAAGGCAATTTTTTTATTGGCTAACTTATAACTGCTGGTTTTTCCGTAAGCCCATCCGGAAATTACAACTTCATCTAACCATTTTTTGAATAAAGGCGGACAATTGAACCAGTAAAATGGGAACTGAAATATAATCTTGTCGTGATTTTCTACTAATTGCTGTTCTTTTTTAATGTCGATTTTTTCGTCTGGATATAAACTGTACAAATCATGTAAGGTATATTGATCTGGATATTTACTTAATTCTTCGATCCATCTTTTGTTTATAATGGATGTTTCGAGATTGGGATGAATTATAATTACAAGTGTTTTCATTTTTTTACTTTTAAATTTTCTATTGCAAAGATCAAACACATTGATAAATACTACAATAAGGGGCGAATTAATCCCATAGTGATAAATTAATCCCTATTCATTTTTCTTATAAAAACAATATTTGTTTTCTATTTTTGTAGTACTAAATGAATATTTTATGTATCAGCGAAAAATACCAATTGATTATAACTGTGGTCTTACTGTAGCTATGGAAGTGTTTGGTTCTAAATGGAAATTTTGTTTGTTGGATGAAATTTCAAAAGGTATAAAACGTCCTAAGGATTTGGTTAATGCGATTACGGGGATTACGAAACGTGTATTGCAAAACCAGCTTAAGGAATTGGAATTTCATGGACTTTTAGGAAAAACTGTTTATTATGAAGTTCCGTTACGTGTAGAATATTTTCTTACGGAAGAGGGCGAATCGTTAATGCCTTTGATTTCTGCTATTGATAAATGGGGATTGGAATTTGCTCCTCAATTAAAAAACATATTAGAAAATCAAACTGTTGAAGTAGAAAGCTAAAAATCTGCTTTAGAAATTTTTATTTTTAACCTTATAAAATCACATTATATTGAGTACTACTGAATTTTTAACCCGACTTGTAATTGCTTTGTTCGCTGGATTAATTATTGGTTTTGAGCGTCAATGGCATCATAAAGAAACTGGTTTAAAAACAAATATGCTGGTTGCAACCGGTGCGGCCGCTTTTGTTTTGTTGTCTATAAAAGTGGCTGGAACGGCACCAAATATTGACGTAACCCGTATTACGGCTCAAGTTGTTATGGGTGTTGGATTTTTGGGTGCGGGAGTTATTTTTAGGGAAGGTGCTAATGTACACGGATTAAATTCGGCGGCCACAATATGGTGCAGCGCTGCTATTGGCTGTATTGCTGCTTCTGGGTATTTTGTTGAGGCTTTGATTTGTACATTTTTGGTTGTTACTGTGAATACTGTTTTGGAACCTGTTGAGAATTGGTTGAGAAATAGGAAGTGATTTTTTTGAGAAACAGGAAATGTGTTTTTTTACCGCAAAGAAAGCAAAGTAGAAAACGCAAAGTTCGCTAAGGTTTATTTTTTTACCGCAAAGTGCGCGAAGGTCTTTTTCTTGGATTGTAGTTAATAAACACAAAGTTCGCAAAGCTATAATCGATAAAGCTTTGCGAACTTTGTGTTTTAAACTTTGCGTTAAAAAAAGATGTGCCTTTAGGTACAAAATGTTGGTAATAATTATACGTTCAATGTTCGTTGGCGTGCCGTAGGTACGCAACTGTTATCATATTGTTGCGTACCTACGGCACGCTAAATTCATTTCAATTCATGTTTTTTCTACCAATATTTAGTACCTGACGGTACAAATTTGGGAGGATTATGTATAAACACAAAAAGCCGATTTTCATTAAGAAAATCGGCTTTTAATTTTTCCCTTTTAAGGAAAGATTATCTAAATTGTAAAAACTTATCTCAAGGCATATCTCAATTTAAGCCCGTATGAAACCAATCTGATATTATTTGTGAATTGTGTATCAAGTGTACTGTTGTAGTGCAGCTGTACTGGTATTGCAGGATTATATTCTACTAGATTTTTGTTGTTTTTATCTATTATGTCATTTAATCCATAGTCCAGATATAGTCCGATGTAAACGGAACTTCTGTCTCCTACTTTTTGTTTTAAACCTGTTTCAAACGTAGCTGAATATGAGGTTTTCGTAGTTACATCTTGTTTGCTTACTTTGATATCATCTGTACTTGCAAATCCTGCAAATGCCGGACCAAACAATTCAACATTGTATTGTGGATAATAACCGCTTGTAGTAAGATTGTCTATTTTTGTTTCATAGTTTCCGCTTACTGCAAATCCTACTTTAAAACCGGCAGCTATATAAAATTTTGTTGTTCCCGGATTCTCATATTGAATCGTAATTGGAACATTTACATATCCTAAATTTTGCTTTTCTCTTAATTGAGTTGCTTTGTATCTGAATTGAAATGATTCATTTTCGGCATCAATGGTTGTATATTGCCCTGCAAGATACGCGAATTTTACATCAGATCTATACGTTTGATATTCTGCACCAACACCAATACTTATGCCTTCGTTTAAATAATACGAATAGCGAAGTCCGGCACTGATTCCGTTTCCAGGAACTACTTCTCCGGCGCTGGGATATTTCAGAAATGAAAACGGACCTGCGACAGAAATTGATAATTCTTGTTTTTTATCCTGAGCATTACTTTTTAGACATGTTCCTAAAAGTACCGTAATCATCAACGTTGATGTTATATAGTTTATATATTTTTTCATCTTTAATTGTTTTTTATGGCAGTGCTATTGAATGAATAGCACTGCCAGATTTTATTTATTTACAATTACTTTTAGTGTTTTCTTGATATTACCAGTTTCAACAACTACAATATACATACTTGCTTCTGCCTGAGGTAATTCTATCTCAGTTTGTATTGAAGATGATTTAACCGTTTTGATCAATTGACCTGATACAGAATACAGACTAATTTGCATGTTTGCTAATTCTTCTGTAGAGAAATCTGCTTCAACAGTAATTGTTTTTCCACTTTGAATTGGATTTGGATAAAGTTTAGCATCTGCTGATTTCGATAGTGAAATTTTGCTTTTGCAAGTTTGAAGTACTTTTCCATCTTTTGTAGTCATTTTTACACTGTAATCTGCTGTAGGATCTAATGTTGTTCCTAAAGCATTTCCTGCTGTATAATATTGACCTGTTCCAATTAGCTGACCGTTTTTAAACCATTCGTAAGATACAAATTCGTAACCTCCATTAGTTAAAGGATTGTTATTTACAAGAAGTACGTTATTGAATTTTTGACGAACGATATCAAAGAATCCAAATGGTTTTTCTACAGTTATCGTATAAGTGTTACTTACAGTTCCATCTTCAGAAGTTACTGTTACGTTTTGTGTATAAATTCCAGGTTTTGGAGTAGTAATATTAAAGTTAGCAGATGGAGTAATCACAGCATTTGTTTCATTTACAATAGAAACACTTGGATTGTTTTCATCACATACCATTACATATTTGATATTATTACCAGGAGTCAGGAATGTTTGGCTTCCAATAGTAATTTTTGCAATTGATACGTCATTGTTCTTGATAACAAGAAGTTGAGAAACATCTGCAGCCGGTAAGTAATTACTATTACCATCCTGATGCGCCGTAATTAATATTGAACCCGCTCTTAACATACTTACTAAACCTGTAGTTGCGGAAACATTTGCAGCCGGCAGGGCAGTAGTAGAGGTAAATGAGTAGCGTATTGCCAATCCTGAATTTGCAATTGCGGCTAAATTGAAGGTATTAATTGCTCCAAGAATTTTAACTGGCAAGGCTGCAAAAGTAATCTGTTGTGCTGCTTTTTTAATTGTAAGCTGCGCAGTTAGAGTTACTGGAGTACAATTTGGCGTGCTTGCAGATGGTGTTACTGTAGCTGTTATGCTGTAATCACCTGCATTGATAGCTCCATTTGGTGTTCCTGATGCTGGAGTTATTGCATAAGTTACTGTTGCTCCTACAGGAAGATTACCTACTTGTATAGTATTAAGACTTCCGTTATAAGTAAACTCAGTATCGATAAATGTTACCAGATCTAATGGTGATGCTGTTACATTTACTGTTTGATTTTGAGTTGAAATATTTCCGTGTCCATCATTATAACTCCATGTAATTACATAAGTACCAACAGCCGAATAGTTTAAAGGATTGGTTGTTGTTGCATTGATTATTCCCGCACAGTTGTCAGTTGCTGTTGGAACAGGAATCTGAGCTGCTGTAATTGAACAACTAGCATTAATCGTAGGCAATGTTGCCAAATTAGGTACCGGAGCTGTTACATCAGGAATTGTTATTATGCTTAGTGCTTTTGTCACTGAACATCCGTTTGCATCAGTAATAGTTACAGTATAATTTCCTGCGCTAAGCCCTGTTGCAGTTGCAGCAGTTCCACCAGAAGGTAACCATGCGTAAGTATATATGCCAGTTCCTCCGGTTGCAGTTACAGTTGCAGATCCATCAGTTGCTCCAAGACAACTTACATTTACTTGTGTAGTTGTTGCAGTTAAGACAGCTGGTTCAGTGATTGCAACACTTTGAGTTGCACTACATCCATTTGAATCTGTTACTGTTACAGTATAATTTCCTGCACTAAGTCCTGTTGCAGTTGCAGCAGTTCCACCAGAAGGTAACCATACATATGTATAAGTACCAGTTCCGCCAGTTGCAGTTGCAGTCGCAGATCCATTACTTGCTCCACTACAAGAAACATTTGCGTCAACTGTAATAGAAGCAACTACTAAACTTGGTTCAGTTATCGTAACGCTTTGAGTTGTAAAACAGCTATTAGCATCTGTTACAGTTACTGTATAAGTTCCTGCAACAAGTCCTGTTGCTGTTGCAGCATTTCCACCAGAAGGTGACCATGCATAAGTATAGATACCAGTTCCTCCAATTGCTGTTGCAGTTGCAGATCCCGTAGCTCCTCCATGACAATTTACATTTGTTGGAGCAATTGTTGCAGTAATTGCATTAGGTTCCGTGATTGTAAAACTTTGTATTGCTGTACAATTGTTTGTATCTGTTACAGTTACTGTATAAGTTCCTGCGCTAAGTCCTGTTGCAGTTGCAGCAGTTCCACCAGAAGGTAACCAGGCGTATGTATAAGTTCCTGATCCACCAGCAGCAGTTACGGTTGCAGATCCTGTAGCTCCTCCATTACAAGAAACATCTGTTTGACCTAATGCTGAAGCTGTTAATACAGCTGGTTGTGCAATTGTAAAACTTTGTGTTGCTACACAACTGTTTGCATCTGTTACTGTTACTATATAAGTTCCCGGACTAAGTCCTGTTGCAGTTGCAGCAGTTCCGCCAGATGGTGCCCAAGCATAAGTATATAAGCCTGTTCCACCAGCTGCAGTTACAGTTGCTGATCCATTGTTAAGTCCATTACAAGTAACATCTGTTTTACTTGTTGCTGACGCTGTTAATGGAGTTGGTTCTGTGATTGTAAAACTTTGTGTTGCAGTACAATTGTTTGCATCTGTTACTGTTGCAATATAAGTTCCCGCACTAAGTCCAGTTGCAGTTGCAGCAGTTCCACCAGTAGGTGACCATGAATAGGTGTAAGTTCCTGTTCCTCCAGTTGCATTTACAGTGGCTGATCCATTGCTAAGTCCGTTGCAAGTAACATCTGTTTTACTTCCAATAGAAGCAACTAATGCAGTTGGTTGAGTTATAGTAACGCTTTGAGTTGTTGTACAACTATTAGCATCTGTTACTGTTACTATATAAGTTCCTGCGCTAAGTCCTGTTGCTGTTGCAGCAGTTCCTCCAGAAGGAGCCCATGAATAAGTGTATAAACCAGTTCCTCCAGTTACAGTTGCAGTTGCAGATCCTGTAGTTCCTCCGTTACAATTTACATCTACTGAAGCTATTGATGCAGTAAGCGCGTTAGGTTCTGTAATTGTAAAACTTTGTGTTGAAGTACAATTGTTTGCGTCTGTTACGGTTGCTATATAAGTTCCTGCACTAAGTCCAGAAGCTGTTGCAGCAATTCCGCCTGACGGAGACCATGAATAAGTATAAGTTCCTGTTCCTCCAGTTGCAGTTACAGTTGCAGATCCTGTAGTTCCTCCATTACAAGAAACATCCGTTTGACCTGCTGCTGAAGCTGTTAAAACAGTTGGTTCTACAATTGTAAAACTTTGTGTTGTAAAACAACTGTTAGCATCGGTAACCGTTACAGTATAAGTTCCCGGACTAAGACCAGTTGCAGTTGCAGCTGTTCCGCCTGATGGAGACCATGAATATGTATAAGTTCCTGTTCCTCCAGTTGCAGTTACAGTGGCTGATCCATTGTTAAGACCGTTGCAGGTAACATCAGTTTGACCTCCCACAGAAGCAACTAATGCAGCTGGTTCAGTTATAGTAACGCTTTCAGTTGTTGTACAGCTATTCACATCAGTTATTGTTACAGTATAAGTTCCTGCAGTAAGTCCTGAAGCTGTAGCGGCAGTACCACCAGAAGGCGCCCATGAATATGTATATGCACCAGTTCCTCCAGTTGCAGTTACAGTTGCAGATCCGTTTGCTCCACTATTACAGCTAACATTTGTTGGAGCAATTGTTGCTGTAAGTGCATTAGGTTCTGTTAAAGTAAAACTTTGTGTTGCAGTACAATTGTTAGTATCTGTTACTGTTACAGTATAAGTTCCTGCAGTAAGTCCGGTTGCTGTGTCAGCAGTTCCACCAGAAGGTGACCATGCGTATGTATATGTACCAGATCCTCCAGCTGCAATTACAGTTGCAGATCCTGTAGTTCCTCCATGACAAGAAACATCCGTTTGACCTGCTGCCGAAGCTGTTAAAACATTAGGTTCTACAATTGTAAAACTTTGTGTTTCAGTACAACCATTTCCATCAGTAACTGTTACAGTATAAGTTCCCGGACTAAGTCCAGTTGCAGTTGCAGCAGTTCCACCAGAAGGTGACCATGAATAAGTATATGCACCAGATCCTCCAGTTGCATTTACAGTTGCAGATCCATCGTTAAGTCCGTTGCAAGTAACATCTGTCTGACCTCCATTAGAAGCAACTAATGTACTTGGTTGAGTTAAAGTAACGCTTTCGGTTGTTGTACAGCTATTAGCATCTGTTACTGTTACGGTATAAGTTCCCGCAGTAAGTCCTGAAGCTGTTGCAGCAGTTCCGCCAGTTGGTGACCATGAATAAGTATATGCACCAGTTCCACCGGTTGCCGTTACAGTTGCAGATCCGTTTGTTCCTCCGTTACAGCTAACATTTGTTGGAGCAATTGTTGCAGTAAGAGCAGCAGGTTCTGTAATTGTAAAGGATTGAGTTGTTTGACATAAATTGCCATCTGTAATCGTTACAGTATAAGTTCCTGCAGTAAGTCCGGTTGCTGTATCTGCAGTTCCACCAGAAGGTGACCATGCATAAGTATAAGAACCAGCTCCGCCTGTTACAGCTACAGATGCAGATCCATTAGTTCCTCCGTGACATAATAAATCAACTTGAGATGGAGTAACTGCTAAAGCAGAAGGTTCAATAATTGTAAAAGTTTTTACAATAGAACAACCATTTGCCGATGTTATTGTTACTGAATAATTTCCAGCTGTAAGGTTGCTTGCAGTATCGCTATTTCCGCCAGACGGTGCCCAAACATAAGTAAATGGACCCGGTGCTCCTGATGGAATTACCGAAACTGAACCTGTATTTGTACCATTACATAAAACATCAGTTTGAGATGTAGCAGCAACTAAAGTATTCGTTGTATTAATAAAAAAGTTTTTAGTAAGTGTACATCCATTAGCATCTGTGATTGTACAAGTATGACTGCCTGCAGCTAATCCCGTTGCCAGTGCTGATGTCTGACCCGAAGACCATGCATAAGAATATGGAATTGCACCGCCGCTAACATTTACAGATGCCTGACCACCTATTGAACAGGTTGCATCTATTTGACTTGTTGTAGCACTTAAGATTGCAGGCTCAACAATAGTGATTGATTGTGATACAAAACAACCTTTAGCATCAGTAACTGTGCAGGTGTAAGTTCCAATTGCAAGTCCAGTTGCAGTTGCAGCAGTACCACCAGAAGGTGACCATGAATAGGTATAAGAACCATTTCCGCCTGCTGGAGTTGCAGTTGCAGTTCCTGTGGCTCCACCATTACATAATACATCAGTTTTGCTGAGTGACAATGTTAAAAGTGCAGGTTCGTCTATCGTAACACTTACTGTAGCGCCACATGTATTTCCATCTTGGATCAACACAGTATAAGTTCCCTGAGCAAGTCCTGATGCTGTAGCAGCGTTACCTCCGGTAGGTGACCATGAATATGTATATGAACCAACTCCTCCTGTTGGAGTTACAGTTGCTGATCCATTAGTTCCTCCATTACAGGAAACGTCTACTTTTGAGATCGTACCAGATAAGATAGTAGGACTACCAATAGTAATAGTTTTAGTTAATATACATCCTTTTGAATCGGTAATTGTACAAGTATAATCTCCGGCAGGTCTGCCTGAAATTGATGATGTTGTACCACCCAAAGGTGCCCATGAATAAGAATAATTTGGAGTTCCTCCTGATACCGTAACACTTGCAGTTCCATTAGATCCGCCAAAACAACTAACATCAGTTGATGCTGTAGTTGCTGAAAGGGCAGCTGCTGGTTCATTAATAGTGAAACCCTGAGTTGTTGAACAAGCATTATCATCAGTTACAGTTACAACATAATTTCCGGCAGCTAATCCTGAAGCTGTTGCTCCTGTACCACCAGATGGCGACCAAGAGTAAGAGTAAGAGCCAGTTCCGCCAGTTACATTTACAGTAGCTGATCCCGTAGTATCACCATAACAATCTACATTAACAGTTGTTCCTTGTGTAGCAGTTAATGCTGTTGGTTCTGTTATTGTAATTGTTTCTGTAGTAGAACAACTATTACTATCTGTAATTGTTATCGTATAAGTTCCTGCTGTTAAACCTGTAGCAGTATCTGCAGTACCTCCTGTAGGTGACCATGAGTAAGTATAACCAGGTGTTCCGCCTGATACAACTACACTGGCAGAACCAGTTGCAGCTCCATTACATAATACATCAACATGAGAAGGCGTTACTGCTAAAGCAGATGGCTCTACAAGTGTAAAAGATTGTGTTGTTGAACAACCTTTAGCATCGGTAACGGTAACAGTATATGTACCGTCCGCAAGACCTGAAGCAGTAGCTGCAGTTCCTCCAGATGGTGACCATGAATAAGTATAAGGTGAAGTTCCTCCCGAAACTACAACAGTTGCAGATCCGTTTGTTCCAGTATTACAACTCGGATTAGTAAATGTATCTTGAGAAGCTACTAATACAGGTGGTTCAGTAATAGTAAAAGCTTGTGTTACTGAGCAAGATAAAGAATTAGTAATAGTTACAGAATAATTTCCTGCCAATAAATTTGATGCTGTGGCTGAAGTTGCACCATTACTCCAAAGATAAGTATAGGTTCCCGTTCCTCCTCCTCCTGTAGGAGTAACCGTTGCAGAACCATTATTGCCTCCATTACAACTTACATTTACTTGTGTTGGAGTAGGATTTATAGCTGTTCTTGTTCCTACAAAGATATTACTTATAGTTCGGCTACATGCATTAGCATCAGTAATTGTAACACTGTAAGTTCCAGTGACAAGTCCAGAAGCTGATGCGGTAGTAGCTCCGTTTGACCATAAGTAGGTATAACTTGGAGTACCTCCAAATGCAGCAACAGTAGCAATACCATCAGCACCTCCAAAACAAGTAACTGAGCTACCACTTATACTTCCATTAAGAGTTGCTGTTGGTCCACCTACAACAATTCCAGTAACAGTAGTTGGGCACCCATTATTATCTGTGATAGTAACGCTATAAGTTCCAGATCCAAGATTAGAGGCTGTTGCTCCGGTACCTCCAGATGGAGACCATGAGTAAGTATATCCTGGAGTACCTCCTGATGCAGTAACTGTAGCACTACCATTATTTGCTCCAAAACAAGTAACCGGTGTAGTAACATAAGTTCCGCTAACAGCGGCTGTAGGTCCTCCTACAACGATTCCGGGTATAGTTACAGAACATAAATTTGCATCTTTAACTGTGACACTATAAGTTCCAGCTGCAAGTCCTGTTGTAGTAGCAGTTGTAGCTCCGTTTGACCACAAATATGTTTTTGTTCCTGTTCCTCCAGCTGGAGTAACAGTTGCAGTACCATTAGTCCCTAGAAAACAAGAAACCTGTGTTGTAGAAGTTGTTGCTGACAGAGCAGCTGTTGGTCCTCCAACACTAATACCGGGAATAGTTTTTGAACAAGCATTACCATCTGTAACAGTAACACTATAAGTTCCGGGTGCAAGCCCCGAAGCAGTAGCAGTCGTAGCTCCGTTAGACCATAGGTAAGTATATGATCCAACACCTCCTGTTGGAGTAATAGTCGCAGTACCATTATTTAATCCAAAACAAGTTTCTGCCGTTGTTGAAGGTGTTCCAACAATTACTGGAGGTTCTGTTATTGTAAAAGTTCTGGTAATTTGTGTTCCTTCACCATCAGTAATAGTTACAGAATAATTTCCGGCAGTAAGAGTAGAAGCTGTTGCTCCGCTTCCTCCAGACGGAGACCATAAATAAGTATAGCTTAATGTACCACCAGTTACATTAACAGTGGCTGAACCAGTATTACCTCCATTACAAAGTATGTCAACTTGTGGAGTCGATGAGGTACTTAAACCTGCACCTGTATTAAATGTCGATTCAGTACCATAACTGGTACCGGCACTATTTGTAGCATAAGCTCGATAATGAATAGTTGTTCCAGAAGGAAGTCCTGTTATAGTAGCACTAAAGTTACCAATTCCAGTTCCGTTTTGAACTTTATGATCAGCACCAACAGTTGGAGCTGCCGTTGTAGCCCAAACAATACCTCTTTGAACGGTTGCATCACCGCCATCTACAGTTAAATTTCCACCCATTACAGCAGAAACAGCTTTAACACTTGTAGCTGTAGTAGTTGAAACAGTTGCCACTACTACAGTAGATACTGCAGGTGTAGGATAACTAGTAGGAATAATTCCTAAATCAACGTTTCCGGTACTATGCGACCAGTATGTGGCTGACGGATTATTAATTTTAGACAATAAATCAGCAGTTGTACCTGTCAAAGTTCCTATGTATTTACTGTTATTTTGTTCAGGGGGAACTCCTCCCGGAAACAACGAAATACAAGTTGTACCATTAGTTAAACCAGGTGGTAATGAACTCTCAGATGATCCACCTGCTGCTGCACCTGCTGCTGTAGTCCATGTAGTTATAGGGTCGTAAATTGAAGAATTATAATCTGCATGTATACCTGCAATAAACGTAGGTGATGCCGGTTGTGGACCTGTTGCAGATTGATACGCCAATATCTGGTCGCCGGCAGTAGGAAGATTAAAACCTGTATTCAACGCAAGTGTTATTCCGCTTGAGCCTGTGACTGTAAAAACATCAGCCGAACTTTCGACTATTGATATAATTCTACCAGCGGGTGTAAAGGCTGGAACAGTCCATAATAAATGAGTTTCGGGGTTTGATGGAATCCATGCACCGTTTCCCCATCCACATTCTGTAAAATATACAAGCGTTCCGGCATTGATATCTTTAAGAGTGATAAAAGAGAAACCATCAGTTGGAGTTCCCGCTTGATAACCAATAAAGGCTATATCACCTGGTGCCAAGACAGTTGCCTGGGCTTTAAGGTTTTGTTGTACAAAGAATGTACACAAAAAGATGATAAATAAGAGTAATTTTTTTTTCATAACATACAGTTTAGTTTAATGACATAAATAGGCATTTTGCCATCCGCCTACATAATCGGGCTTTGTAAATGAATTAAAAGCTCTGGTAAATTGCCCGTCATTTACGAATGTTTCAATTTTATTAAAGCTTATATCGTTAGAAGAATCAAAATTTAATTTATACATATAATGATTAAATATTGTTCTGTTAGTGTCCTTATCAAATTCAATATTGCCTCTTGGTCCAGTAATATTCAATTTGTCAATCTGGTTAATTAAAGAACTTGTACTAAGATTGTTTTCTGCATTTAGAAGAAGGTTTTCTAATATAAGTCCATTTTCATATCCCAAAATAGAAAAGACTGTTGGGACCTCTGAGTATTTATTTTTATAGTCCTCAGTAAAATTGCTGTTATCACTATCATTTTGCATCCATGAACTCACTACATAAAGATCGTGCGGGTCATTTTTATAATCTTCAAGAATTTTATCATTGATAAAAAACGGAGTAACATAAAACGGATACTTTTTAGTGATTTTATTTTGACTTACAAAATCAGCATTTTCTTTTGCATACAAACCACTGTAGAAAGCAAAAACAGCATCTGGTTCATACGAGTTAATAAACTGTCCCATGTATTCAGATTCGTCTTCTCTGGGCACAAAAGGAGTGATGTAGTGGCCTGAAAAAATAGGTTTTTCTTTAAAAGCATATTCAATTGCCGCCAGCATACCATAACCGGAATCATAAAATGAAGTTGAGGTTACGACTTTTTGATAGTTTTTGGCAGTTAGATAAGTTCCTAAATGATAACAGGATTCCGTTAATCCAAAAGAATTTATGTAAACACCTTTATAAGGAGATGTTTCATAAGGCATAGTTGCTCCCGTATCTGCGGCAAGCAATAGAATATCGTTTTTGGAGGTATAATTATAAACCTCAGACATATTATAATGCCCAAAAAAACCAACAATAATAGATATATCCTCTTGAAAATTTAATTTTTGTATTTTATCAATTATCATTTTTTCATCAGCACCAATACCAATGCTCTCTACAAAAAATTTCACATTGAGATTATTAAGTTTTAATCCTCTCATAAAATCTTTGTCCAGAGTTGGGTATTGTTGTGATTTCGGAATTAGAATTCCTATTTTAATAATATCTTCCATAAAATGAGATTAAAAAAACAGAGGCATAATTGCCTCTGTTTCATTTTAATTGTATTAGTTTCTACTTGGGAAAATTCCTTCCATAGCGATACAAAAGTTTATACCTAAGTATGGATCTCTTGAAGCAAATGGTTGGCTACCTCCAGCAACACCTGTAGCACCACTAATTGTTGCAGTTACACCACCAACAGCATTAGTTGTTCCTCCAGGTTCACTATAGATATTTGGAGTATTACCGCCAGCAGCAAAATTATTATTACCGCCATCAGGATCATTACTGATTGGTTTTAAGCTTATTGCATTGACAGCCACAGCAATAGGAGATGTACCCGCAGTAAGAGGATGACCATGTATAGGCATATTGTTTGCTGTAAGCGTAATGGTTTCAGTACCACTTATTTGTCCCATAACAATATTAGTTAATCCATTTCCTTGTCCTTGACCTACAAGAGATCTACCTCTTAAATCAGGCAAAGCAAATGTAGATGTCCCATTGCCTCCATAAGTTGTTCCAAGTAAGGCAAAGAGTGCATTGTATTGCGATATGGGAACTAGTTGCCCATAACATAATTGCCAACCTCTTGGGTTAAAGTTAAATCCAAATGCTAGAATTGTTCCTAAAAATACGTCCATAATTTTTTTGTTTAATTGGTTAGTTAATAAATTAGATTTGTTAATGATTTCAAGATTTTAAATTGAAATATATTTTTGTTAATGAAATGCTAAATTACTCTATATAAGTTGCTTAGAAACAGGTGTTTTTACCTGTTTTTAAATGAACTGCTGTTGATTTAGGATTCTTCTTACGAAGTAATTCTTCTTTCAAACTTTCCAGCGCTATCATTTCTCTTTTCAGTTTTTAAAATTAAATATCCAACGCGTAAAATCTGGATAATATGACACAGAACGGTTTTTTCGTGTCATAAAATCGCTTTTTGGTGTCACAGTAATTTTGATTGATTGTTGCTGAAGAAGCTTGATTTTTGTCAATCAAAACACAGAAACTTTATTGAAAGTTGTAATAGGGAATATCTTTGTAGGCTTATACTGAAGTATGCTTTTTCGATTTGAGATAATAAATTTATAAAATAAATATGACATAACTATCAGAAAAACAGAGTTTTCTAAGTTTATTCTTATTTTATCTTAATCAAAGAGTCTTTTTAAAATAATGAACTGAAAATTTTAAATAGTTATATATTAAAAGAAAACGATTAAAAACATCAGAAAATAGGATTGAAAGTAGTTCAAAAACAAATCGCTATTTGAATCCACAACATCTATATTTGTTAAAGTCCGCTTCGAATGTCATTTAAAAGGTTTTCTATTTTGGTTACTTCATTTTTAGAAATGTTATTTGAGGTATCCAAAGGTTTAAACGAAACATCTCCAGTTGCTTTTTTTGTATTATTTTTTCTAAATAAACTCCATTTTATTCTAATGGTTTTGTACGCATATTTTGCCACCTGACCAGAAACTGACCATATTACCCGTAATCTGGAATATTTTTGAGGATGATTTTTTACGGCAGTTCCTAAATGCCTAATATTTGATTCAAAAGGAATCATGTGTGTATTTGCATCTCTTGCACCGGCAACTAAATTTGTAGAATCGGTTTTTCCGCCTAATCCGGCTCCTCTTATATGCAACCATTCCCAACGCTGATTCCCAACTCTGCCTAGTAACCATGCATAGCCGGCAGCATTAGTATTTGCCATGTTTTTATATTGACCGTCACCTCTGCCTTTTCCAACCGGAGTATCTCTAAAGGTTACATCTTGCGGTGGAGTTGCTACATTTACTGGGACATAAATTTTAAGACTGTTTAAATAAAAATAAATATCTTAGAATTATGAAAAAACGAGTTTACAGTGCTGAGTTTAAATCATCAGCAGTACGATTAAGTTACGAGCGAGAAAACATCAAAGAATTAGCAGATGAACTAGGCGTCCAGGTAGAGCGTATTTATAAATGGAGGTCTTCTCAAAAAACATTTACTAATCTACAACCAATTATTTCTAAAAAGACAGAGATAGATTCTTTAGAAGTAAAACAATTACGAAAAGCCCTTAAAGAAAAAGAATTAGAGCTTGAGATATTAAAAAAGGCCGTTCACATCTTTTCCAAGAGCGATGGGAAATCTACCAATTTATAGTCAGCTATAAACATTTATATCCTATTGAAAAGATGTGCAGCGTTTTAAAAGTAAGCCGAAGTAGTTATTATAGATGGTTCAGTGGCGGTCCTTCTAATAGATTTATAGAAAATAGTCTATTTACAGATTTAATAAAAGAAGTTTTTGATCTAAGCAGTCAAACTTACGGAAGTCCCAGAATAGCGGAACAGCTAAAAAGAAAAGGATATAAAATATCCAAAAGGAAAGTTGCTAAATTGATGCTTCTTAATGGCTGGAGAAGTAAACTTAAAAGACGCTTTAAAGTAACCACAGATTCTAATCATCGATATCCAGTGTGCAGTAATCATCTCAATAGAAATTTTACACCAAAATCACTTAATGAGGTTTGGGTGTCTGATATAACCTATATAAGAACAGCTGCCGGCTGGTTATATCTTACTACTATTATTGATTTATATGACAGGCAGGTTATAGGATGGTCGTTAAGCACACGAATGTATACCGATCAAACGATTATTCCAGCTTGGAAAATGGCAGTATCAAAAAGAGAAATAACAGAATCTTTACTTTTTCATTCAGATAGAGGAATACAATATGCTTCGATAGAATTCAGAAAATTGATTAATAAAAATACTTTAATCACTCAAAGTATGAGTAGAAAAGCTAATTGTTGGGATAATGCTGTAGCTGAAAGTTTTTTCAAGACCCTTAAAGCAGAACTTATCTATCAGCATAAATTCACAACCATTGAAGAAGCTAAATTAGCAGTCTTTGAATATATAGAAGTATGGTATAATAGAAAACGTCTGCATTCTTCTTTGGGATATAAAACACCTAAAGAAATGGAACTAGAATTTTATAAAATAGAAAGTGTAGCATAGGTCTTAGAAAATTTGTCCGACTTTTTGTTGCAAGTCCAGAAAGCTTTTGCTGCAAAGCAGATACAGGACGATTATCCATTAATTGAATCGCATTTTTCCCACTCTGACTATTAGCTGTCGAAGTTATTGAATGATTTTGGGTAAAATATTTTCCTGAGTACTGATCCATTTTAGTTGCATTAAATTCTTCAAAAAATAAACTGATTGCTCATCGGATAATTATTTTGAATCGTTGAGCAGTTTTTGTTCAATTAATTTAAAAACTGCTCATTGATTTGTGTGAAACATCTAAATTCATATTACATAGCCGAAAAACCTGTTTTAACACTCTGATACATTGGTTTGTGTGTGAGTGTATCAACATTATAAGTTTGACCTCCACCCGGCTTATAAGATTGCGGTATAATACCGGTTGTAAAAGATCCGGAGTGTTTTGTCATTCCAAAAGTACTTTCAGAACCTGTTTTAAGAGTGGTTTGATTCAGGAATTGAAATACACAAGCGCCTAAAAAGTTACCTCGCGGATGTGAATTTTGTATTTGAGAAAGAACGTAATCAGCTTGCTGTTCTTCCGTTTTTACAGGCCAATCCCAATCCTGTTTGATAGGAGCACCCATTTCTGTAAAGAAAAAAGGAATATTAGGAAAATATTTAGGAAATGTTACATCAATATAATTTCTAATATAGTCGCCAGAGTTTTGGGGATTTATAGAAGCAATAAATCTATTATTCCAAACATTTTCTAAACCAATATTCTTAAGAGCTGCTTGAAGTTTTTGGATAGCAATAATTCCGGGTATATTTGTATGTGTTGGATCTGCAAATGAAACTGGCGAAGTAATTGGCAATAAATTTGACGTCGGAATTCCTAGTTTTGTTTCAATATTGATAAGAATCTGAATCATCTTAGCGACATCCGTTACTGTAAATTCTCCAGGTTGATCAAATTCATTACCAATTCCCCAGATTCCAGCGGCTTTATGCGGAGTTGTTCCGGCATTGTAAATTTCAATTACCATTGCTGTAATAAAAGCTGTTACATCTTTTCCCTTATTTAATTGTACCAGAAAATAATTAGAAATAGGAACAAAAACTTTAATATTATTAGCAGCACACTCATTTAAAAAGGATATGTGCGATCTTTGATTTTGTCCTGGTTCCTGACCCGGATATGGTGGTGTACTCCAATCGTAGAGATGTAAAAAATTTACTCTAAGATCATTGGCAAAATTAGAAAGATCGCCACGACCGCCATTTGCTTTTCCCCATATAAGAGGAAACGTAGAATTGGTAAAATCAGTGTCAAAATACTTTTCAGGAGGGTTTAATGCATCATCTGATGGTGCCGGTACATAAGCACTTCCTCTTAAAGGAAATAATGCCGAAGCATTTGGAATTCTTGAAATGTCGCTCATTTTTGTAGTTTTTAAAGATTAATATTTAGATTAAGTTTATTAGAGATTCCTTACTCTGAACAGTTTTCTGGTTTAGAATATTGGCAATAGATTGTGTTTTTGCTTTTTCATAACTATTTTCCATATCGTATTAAAATATTAGGAACCCGTTATTAAATCTGTGAATTGGAGCTTTTTTCTTCTAATGTTTTGTCTTTATTAATTTTCTTCATTAAAATGTCGAGCTGCTCAGCTAGAGATTCCAACTCTTTAAAATATTTTTTTGCTCTCTCATGTTCTGTTTTAAGAGATTCGAGTTTCTGGTTCAATGAGAATACAAGTTTGGCTGTTGGCATTCCTGATATAAAACCTAGGAAGCCAAGTGGCATTTTAAGAGCATCTTCTACCTTCTTTATGCTTTGAGGAATTCCTGTTTGTATTTGATTATCAGCATGAAGACCTTCAGATTCTGCCATTGTCAGAAGGTGCTTAGCGGCTAACTTAGTATCTGGAGTATCGTGATTGCTTTGCAAAAATTCTTTGATAATTTCTATAAGACTTGGAAGATCTTTGGCTTTTTTGAAACCGGTATATTGAACAGGTAATGGAATAATTAAATGCTCTGTCCCACTATATGGATCTGTTATTTTCTGTACTCTATTCCACGCTAGTGCAGCATCCATAAACCGTGGTGATGGAACACCCATGCTCTTCAAATTTATAGCTCCAGGCTGCAGTTGTGCCGATTTCCCTGCCGCAGCCACATATCCCCATTCTATTGAACCCAGATAAGTCTTTTGCATTGGACCATCCAGAATGATCGCCGCAGTTTCTGCAAGAAATAGTGAACCTCCATTTTTTGGGTGGGTTGGGGTATCTTCCAGTATTGCAGGTATTATGGTATTATTTTTTCTATAACCTGTTTGAGTTTTGTTTCCTTTATACCCATGAGACGGTAAGGTATTTTTTGGGTTGGGTGTATCGGAAAGTTTTTCTGGCAATGCTTCATGACCTGAATGATAGTTTGAGAATCCATATGCTACTGGACTAGTCGTTTGTAGAAATTTCTTTTTCCCATAACCGAGCACTCCTTTTGTTTCTCCAAACGGAAGTTGATCTACTCTCCAGCCTTTGTTATCCCCTTCAAGAACCTGGCCTTTCATTGGCCCAAAGTCGCTGTCTTTTGTAGCATGCTCACCTTTATCTGTATAAAGGTCTCTTTTTACTGTTTGGACAAGACCTATTCGTCCCTCAACTTTTTCATTGGGTTCAAATTTCAACTCGATATGTGCCCCTGATACAGGTGCCGTAGCTGGAATGGTTTGGTACGGATCAGCAATAAATTTTCCATAATCTGTAGTTTGCTCGCTTTTTAATTGTCTTACAGAGCTACTTCCATTATTATTTCCTGTCTTAAGCGTATTGGGTTGCTTAATTTCTTTTTTCAATTGGATTGCTTTCGCACCCATAACATCTGCTTCCTTTTCGAGACCGGTATCATCATTGACATTCACTTTTCCCTTCATTTGCAAAGTAGGTTTTACTCTGCCTTGTTTTTGCTGTACTACGTGCCAAGCCTCGTGCGGTAAATGTTTTTCTTGTCCGGATGCAAGATGAATATCTGTTCCCTGCGCATAAGCATGAGCATTAAGCTGAGCAGGTTTATCAGAGTTATAATGAACCTTTACATCATCCATAGAATGACCGGAAAGATTTTCGATTCCGGATTTTAGATTATTAGGCAAGCCAGTATTGTTTGCTTTTCTTTGAACAGGAGGGAAAGAAGCTTGTTGCTTTATAGTTTTTTCAGCAAGTTTTTGTTGTACAACAGAATATTCCCGATTGTTTTTTAATTGAACAGCACTAGTCCCACCGCCATTATTAGCAGAAGCTTCAGTTGTTTTATTTTCCGATATTTTGTCGTGTTGCTGTATCATTTTTAATTTTTAAAACATCGTTATGATTAATGATAGACATTTTGTTTTAATGTAAGAATCTTCAACTCTCGAATTTCCCTGGCTTGTGTTGTTTCCAGATCTTTAATTTCTTTATCGATTTTACGTAATTCTTGTGCAGCTGTTGATGACTCACTTAAATTAACTTCTAAATTTTTGTTTTCTAAAATTAATTTTTCGATTTCTTGGTTTAGTTTGTCATTTTCTTCTTTTAATGCTATTTGATCGATCGATAACTCTTTAGCATGCGCACTCATTTCATTTCTAGAACCAGTTTTTAGTTTTATTTCGTCTGAAATGTCTCTTTTTTTTTGATCAGCGATTGATACTCTGGCTGTAAAACTAGCAGAAGTATTTTCTCCATAAACTCTTGATTTATCTGCTTCTTCCTTAGATTTAATTTTTTCTAGAGCTTCAATCTCTTTTGACAATTTGCTTTCCATATCTTTTGGTTTAACCTCAGGATATTTAACTTGCAAAGCAGCTATTTTTTTATGCCATGCTGTATAAACTATACCGAATCCTTTACCTGCGTTATGTAACTCTTTATAATCTGCTTCAAGTTCCGTAATCTTGTCCTCCAATTTTTTTATTCTGGATTCGATAGCAAGCATTTGCAATTCAAATTTTTTAGAAGTTTTTGCTTCTTTATCCCATCCTTTTTTCTCATAATTCAAATTGTTAATTTGTTCTTCTAGTCCTTCGACCTCGGCATTAAATTTGTTTAATTTTTTGGTGGTATTTTTTAATTTTTGTTCCACATTTGTAAGATCTTGTTTCAAACTTAATTGCTTTTCTTTACCTTCGGCAAATGCTTTTTCCAGTACCTTTTCTTGACTTGCCAAAGGGCTTTTTTGTTCCTTTTCTTGTTTTAGAGCAGTTAATTTTTTTGTTGATTGTTCTATACTATAACTTGTTTTATCGATTTCCATTCTAACTCTTTCCGTAATACCTTGTCTCTCAAGTTCTACTACTTCAGATGCTACTTTTGCTAATTGCATTTGACAAACGTGACAAGAAGGAACATCTTCATCATGCATCGTAAAGCTATCCCCCTCAGCAGTTAGCTTATTATAAATCAACACTTTTGAATTGGGGTTCCCTGATACAAAAACTTCGGTCAAGCCCATTTTTGCCGAACCAGTAAAAGCTTTAGGATCAACGGTTTTTGCCACTGACAAAGCTACCGCAGCTGAACAGTTAGCAGGAAAGGACCCTAAATCTTCTTTGTTCACACTTCTTTTTCTAACTACTTTTCTATCTTCATAAGCAAAGTATTTGTCATTTTTACCTATTTCGTCACTGACATCTTCTTCGTATTTTGCTTCATCTTCAGGAGAAATCGAGGTTTTATCATAAACTTTATTATTGAACAATTGAAAATCTTTTTCCAAAATCATTTCAACTAATTTTACCATTTCAGGTTTATTTCCTGAAAGCGCAAAAATTTGTTGACCATCAGGAAGAACCAAAAGACCTAGCATAAATTTGTTAGTATCTAATTGACGAGAATCAATAATTAACTTGCGGGCCTTATTAACAAGAGAAGTACTCAAAGCAGTTTTACTTATAGTGTAGGGAGCTTCATTTTCTAATGCCAGTTTTTTTGCACCCCCATTTTTGCCTTTATGCACAGGATTTGGGTGATGAGGCTTTTTGGTTTCAGAGTCGTTTACAATATCAATTACATTTTTTATCTGTTGCGTAGCTCTCACAATCTCTTTTTTATAGAGCGCATCTCGTATAATATCCATCCATAAATGAGCATCTTTATGTCCACTTATAGCCTCTTCAAAATTTTGTCCGCGATTATTAATTACTGTTCCATAGACGTATTTTTCAAGTTCTTCAATATCTTTTGCTTCCGGAGGAAGATTGAACAAAATCATTCTTTGTACTATTCCCTGACTTTCATGTCCACAGGGAAGCAAAATACCAGATACTGGAGGTAATTTGCTAATTTTAGACAATTGTTTAACTTGGGGTATAGAAACGTTTGATTCTATAATTTGAATACCAGTTTTTTTTAACTGAATATTCAAAGCTTTATTCCCCATAACATCAGCTTCCTTTTCTAAACCTGAATCATCATTTACATTCACTTTTCCCTTCATTTGTAAATTAGGTTTCACCCGTCCTTGTTTTTGTTGTACAACGTGCCAAGCTTCATGTGGCAAATGTTTTTCTTGTCCTGAAGCTATATGTATATCAGATCCCTGAGCATAAGCATGAGCATTAAGCTGAGCAGGTTTATCAGAGTTATAATGCACTTTGACATCATCCATAGAATGACCCGAAAGATTTTCTATTCCGGATTTTAGATTATTGGGCAAGCCAGTATTGTTTGCTTTTCTTTGAACAGGAGTAAAAGAAGCTTGTTGCGTTGCAGCACTTCTCTCAGCAAGCTTTCTTTGTACAACAGAATATTTCCGATTGTTTTTTAATTGCACAGCAGTAGTCCCGCCACCATTATAGGCAGCAGTTACGGCTGTTTTATTTTCGGATATTTTGTCGTGTTGTTGCGTCATTTTCTTTTTATGTAGTTATTCCAGCACCACCGGAACCAGGATCAGGACCCTTGCGGAAACCGCTATAAAAACCTTTGTTTTCAGGTTCATCATCCGGAGTATGATATCCTTCTTCATCAGTATCACTTTCATAATCGACTTTTTTCTTTTTCTCATACTTGTGACTTTCATTGCATACTTTGCAAAAAGCCCTAAGACGATCCGGATCATTGTGATCTTCTTTTATTTCTTCATTAGTCGCGCCTTTCGACTTCAATTCACGTTCTCGCGGTGCCCAAGTAGGATAGTGGTCTAATGTCAAAGCCCGTTGTTCGTGATGATTACCACCTTTACTAGTAAAAGCATATTTGGTAAGTTCCAGCTTCTTGCTTCCTTTTTTGGTATAAGCAAGAGGTCGTCTACATCCGGGGCAAGTATAAACATCATCATAATTACTATTGACATTTTCGCGTTTGTGAGCAGTATGCCTTATAACATGTTCCGTAGTATCGTTTGGGATATGAAATCTCTTTTGTTTTTTTGCTTGCGGAGGTACAAAATCACCGCTGCCATCGTCATCGCTGCCTTCTTCATCACTTTCAGACTCTTCTCTTTTTCTTTTCTTAGGATTCTTTTTCTCCTCTTTTTTACCACCTTTTAACTGCGCAACACCAGTATTAGAAATTGTGTTTTGTTGTAGACTATTTTCTACATGTTCCTGCATTTTTCTTTGTACAAGAGAATATTCGCGATTGTCTTTTAATTGAATAGCGTTATTATCCCGATTTGCATTTGCGGCAGTTAGAGTCGTTTTATTTTCCGATATTTTTTTATGTTGCTGCGTCATTTTCTTCTTTTTTGAATTATATAACTGCGTACTATTTCAGAACCTTAACTCGATTGAATGAAATTTGAAAAAGCATTACTATCACCATTAAAAACATCATAATCATTAAGCTGACCATTTAGCTTATAACTTTGAGATTGTTGCCAGATCGTCCAGTTTGTCCAGACATTTGGTATTTTAAGCGTAGGGTTATAATTGGCAATCCATAACGCATAACCAGCAAACGAAGGATCAGTCAAATAAGCATTTGCCGTATTATTATCCGTATAAATAAGAGGTTTTCGTCCTGTTTTTTGTTCTAATAAAGTTAAGAACTGCAATAAATTAGGCTGAATACTCGCTTTATTAACGCCCGCATCAATGCTGCTTTCTTCAAAGTCAACAATAGGAGGAAAGTCCGTGTCTGAAAACGCACCCATAACGCCCAGATAATTAGCAACCTGTTTGGAAGGATCATCGTTGCAATGATAAAAATGATAGGCTCCACGAACATATCCTTTTGCCTGAATCGCTGGCCAGTTTGTCTTAAAACTCGAATCAGTATAGGTAATTCCTTCTGTAGCTTTGCAGATTATAAAAGTGAGTTTGTCAACTTGCTTATTTAGAAAATTGATTTCGTTGCCCTGATATCTTGAAATATCAATACCAAATACAGTGAAATTATTAGTTGCTGGTGTAGTCATTTTTTGTGGTTTAGTTTCGTTAATAGCTTTTGTTGATTTGGTTCTTTATTTTAATAACTATTTGTCATGCTGAGCGCAGTCGAAGCTCGTGTTTCAATTGAAGCGCCCTTCGACTTCGCTCAGGGTGACAAACTATGTGTGAAGAAACTTGTTCTTATTTATATTCTTTTTTTAGGCAGAGAAAATTATGTTTCTATGTGTTATTAATTTTTATCGATCACGATCTGGCTTATCCTTATCTGCTTTTTGAAATTCGGTAACTTTTACAGTGCTAATACCACCTAAATAAGAAATAGCCGAACAATACGGATGATTATGAATCGTTGCTTTCAAATTCTGAAGAGTACGATCAAAATAAGGTAGTTCTACTTTTTCTCCTGTAATCAGTTTTTCTAAATGTTTATTACGCAACGGATGTATTTTGAATAAAGGTTTTTGGGTTTCATAAAAAAAACTTTCATCGTCGGCGATAAAAGAAATCTCGTTTCGGTTTACTTTTAGTTTCTTCGGATTATTTTTTAATAAATAAATAATTCGAAGCTCAATTTTACTAACCACTGATTCTATAGTTTCCTCTTTAGTTTGTATCATTAGATAGACATTTTGACTTGTAATTAGAAATCCATTGAACAAAATCTGATCCTTTTTAGTAAAAAAATGCAGTGCCATTGCAATTATCGTATTGACATAATTGAGATCAAAATGTTTTCTCCAGTTTCCAATTTTAAGAGTCATTTTATAATAGTATAAATTGTCCTCATCAGGAATAGGTTGAATTATGTTTTCATTTTTTTTCATAATGCGTCAATTCATTTGAGTAACCTTCAGTGTTTTGTTCTCTTTTTTAAATTCACGTCTAATGCCTTCCAGCAGATCCTGACGACTTACAATAGTTTCATTTTTTTGAATTGCTGCCAAAGCACAAAAACGCAATACATTAATAATGGCGCCACCGGCGAGTTCGTAGTTTTCGGCAATGTCCTCGATGTCAATATCCGGATCAAGCTTGCATTTTCCTGAGAAAGCTTTTTCCCATAACAGAATCCTTTCTTCGGCAGTTGGCATTGTAAAATGAATCATCGATTGAAACCTTCTCGAAAAAGCTTCGTCCATATTTTCCTTTAAGTTGGAAGCCAGAATAACAACACCCGGAAAATCTTCAATTCTTTGCAGTAAATATCCCGTTTGTTGATTTGCGTGTCGGTCATTTGATGAGGTAGCGCTCGTTCTTTTTCCGAAAAGCGCATCGGCTTCATCAAAAAATAAAATCCAGTCTTTGTGTTGTGCAACATCAAATATCTTAGACAGATTTTTTTCGGTTTCACCAATATATTTCGAGACAATCATCGAAAGATCGACTCTGTAAACCTCTCTGTTTGTGTTTTTTCCCAGTAAAGTTGCCGTAAGCGTTTTACCCGTTCCCGGAGGTCCGTAAAAAAGCGTTCGATAACCCGGTTTTATTTTATTTTCAAGACCCCATTCCTTCATAAGAGTTGCACCATGATTGAGCCAGGCATTAATTTCCATAACCTGATTCATAACATGATCTTCGAGAACCAAATCGTCCCAGTCCATATTGGTCGAAATTTGCTGCGCCGGAAACGAAACACTATGTTCAAGTTTGGGCAAAACTCCTGTTATAAAATAGTGCAGCCAACGTTCGTTAATCGAAATCACCTGATTCAAAACAGGTACATAAGATTCCGTAGATTCCAGAACCAAAACCTGTTCTTTTGCAAGGATATTTGTCGAGCTCAGAATATGGAGTATTTCAATTCGTAATTCAGGATTAACCGCCGAAATCAAAAAAGACAAAGTTTGACCAGTTGGTAAAAAACCGCTGTGATTTTTATTGACAACTCCGCCAAATTCAGTAAAACCACGATCGTACATGGCATTTTTGCTAAAGAAAATATCCAGAACTTCAGGTTTAATCTGAGGCGCAAGAATCAAAGCAAGGCAAAGTCGCTCGTAGAGACTCAAATCCCATTCTATTATTTTTTTGTAATAAACACTATCTTCAATATCGGTATCAGTTTCAGGCAACGGAATATCCTGCCAGCGATTTTCGTGACCTTCCTGAAGCAAATAGCTGCAAATAACCTGATCGATTACCCTTTGCAGCCAATCCATTTCATTATGCAAAACGATAATATCAGGATTAGTTTCCATAAGTGCCAAATAGTTTTTCTACATCGTCGAGATTAGCATCCACCCATTTAAAATACAACAAAGCCGTATTTGGATTTAACTCATTGCATTGCAGCATATCCAGGTAAAAACCCTGCGCATTTTGCATTAGCATTTGAGTATTGTAATCAATCTCATTATGAAAATTCGAATCAAAAAAAGAATCCGTCCATTCGCTCATATTATTTTCTTTGGCGATAAAATCACTAATAAAATAAGCCAGTTTTTCGTCCTGAACCACTAATTTTTTAGCTTTGAAATAAGCGGGTTTTCTTTTGGTTTCCCTATGATAATATTCAATATCCTTTGACTGAATCGTTTTGGTATTTTGATGTCCAAAAATATCAACCAGACCAAAGTTTTCCGCCTCACATGCCAATTCCAATTCCGCATTTGCTTCGCCCGCCGTAGCCAGAGTTGTGGTAGAAGCAGTAGCACTTTCTGTCACCACATAAAGTTCCCTGAAAGAGTATAAAGTCTGCGTTAGTTTTATAATTAATTGCTGTTGGATTTCATTCCAATTATTAATTTTTATGGATTCCGGTTCTTCAGCTTTAAAAATGAAACTTCCCTTATTAGCAAAAGCCAATATCTGTTTACTAAATTCAATCTGACCATCAATTGCCGCATGTGCATGCGCTCGCCCTGAATATGGTTTTGAAATCCCGTCGCTAAAATTCCAATTAGAGGCATTCAACGCAATCACATCGCTTATATCAATATCCTGATGCGCTACAATAGCGTTGCGATAAATGTTTCCCAAGAGAATTATTTCGCCATTTTTTATTTGGAAATAATCGCCCGGAAAAAGATTTTTATTCAAAGGTTTTGTAGGCAGAAATCCTCCCGTTTTAAGATAAAATTGTCTGTAAAAATTCTTGTAAGTGCGATCCATAACCTTAAAATTTATTGATTAAAGTCCACAGAAACACCATTGTAATAAGTGTTGCCTTTTGGACATAAACGCAAAAAAAGCAAACACGAATTTCACTAATTAACACAAAGCATATTGGTTAACTTAATATGGTGTAATTAAGTTCACGAATGAATTAGAGTAAATTCGTGAAATCCGTGTTTTAATAATGTATCTTAAGACGCCAAAGCTGCTGCAGTTGCCGCTGCCAAACCTGACTGAAGCGATTGAAGCTTGATTTGTGCTTTACTCAGATTAGTAGTTGCATAATTCAATTGTCTTACAGTTTCATCATTTGCAGTATTTGCTTTATCGTATGCAAGCTGAGAATTTTTGTAAGCATTATATAACAAACCTCTAATACAAGTCTCAGAAACCGGGTGCAATGACAATGGTGTATCTATCGATTTTTCATCCGTTAAGGTCAGATACAACTTAGTCGCTTGTTTATTTTCTAACGTAATTGCAGCTTCAGATTCCAGAATAGAAGCTTCTGCAGCCAACGTAGATTTTAAAGCGATCAAAGTAAGTGCAACAGCATTATTTGCATCTGTTCCTGCCGTATTTATTCTTGAAATCAAGTCATCAGAAATAAGCGGATTAAGTGCTTTCTTGCGTATAACAAGATTTGATAACTTATTGATAATCTCTACAGAATAAATCAGTTTGTTGATCAAATCGCTAATGTTTTCCGCAACAAGCGAAGCATCGCCACTTGAAGAAGTCGTTTTGTAAAAAGCATTTCTCGAGTTATAACTCAAGTCATAAGCGTTTTGAACAACCTGATCAATCAGGTTTTTATTACTCAAAGCATGTGCACGATTGGCTTCTGCAACCAATAAATAACCTTGATATCTCGTCGCTTTTTCATTCAGCGAGTTCACGATTATTTGTTGTTGCTGTACAATTGCTCCCGCGTCGATAACCTGATTTTTTAACGAATCCAGTTCCGCTTTTTTCTTTTCTGTGATCCCATATCTTTGCAATTTTGGACCAGAATGAGGTATTTGAGTTTCCATATGTGGTGGTTTTAATTAGTTGTTGTTAGAGTTTCACTTGTAGAATAGGCAACCGGCGTAGTATTTTGCCAGTCCGAAAGACTGTTTGTATACTTACTTTTAGTAACTTCTGGACCATTGTAAAGTGACAAAACCACTGGAATGTATTTTTTGTCCTCGATCAATGGATTTCCAAAATTATCAGTAGAAGTTGCGTCAATTTCAGCCACATATGAAGTACCTCTATGGTGCTTAGCACTTTTATAATTACCAGCCGGAATATTCTCGGCTAAGTTTAAATTGAAGAAAAAAGCATTTTTATTTTTAACCGGTTTAGGAGAATTTTTTTCCGTTTCAGTCAATTCTGCTTTCAATTTTTTCAATTGGTCATTAGCAATATTCAATTTAGTTTTAGCTTCGTTTAGAGCATTTCTAAAATTGTTGCTTTTTTGTTTTGCTAAATCCTGATCTTTAGCAGCTTTAGTAGCATCAGGAGTTACTTCATTTGCCGCGGAATTAATATTCTCGATTTCCTCGTGAAGAGCTTTAATTTCCTGTTCGACCGTTTTAATCTCTTCTTCCAATTCCGACGTTTCAATTGTAAATTCCAGCGTACTCAAATCCTTATTTGTAGTCAATAAATCGTCAGGATAAGGCAATAAGAAACATCTGTATTCTAGTTCAGAAGCTTTTAAATCAGCTTCTCTTTCAACAGTGAAGTTTATTTTAGACAAATCTGTAGATCCGCTTTCTCTTGAAACAGTAATTGAGTCGGCATTATTCAAAGTATGCGTCAAAGTAAAAGTTTCAGTCGGAGCAGACAGATATTCATCAAATGTATTGATCTCTTTTTTGTAGTTTTCTGTGAAAATGATCAAAAGAAAAGCCACATAATTTTGTCCTAATACCAAAATTTCATTATCCGAATCCAGCAATTCATTAAAACGAATATTTACAGAAGTTCCTATTTTTGTAGGGTCAGTTGGAACAGCAATTCTTTTAAATTGAGAAGGACTTGTCAATAAATCCTCAGCAGTCGATACGTTAAAAAAGGACTTTTTACTGTCTTTAACCAAGATGATATTATAGTTTTGAACCGGTTTATCTAAGCCCAGATTTTGAGTTTCTGTGTCTTTGTCTTTTGGCGAAAACGGACTTTTATAGTAATTAAAAGAAACCGTAAAATGACCTTTAACTTCATCAAAAGGAGCCGGAACCACAACATTTAAGTTCTGATTGAATTTTTCGTTATTAAATTCATACGCTTTTTTAGAAGCCTCATATTCAACCATACTACATTTTATAACACCTTCAGCAGCTCTTGTAGCAATACTAGCTTTAGATTTAGTGTCATTGTCAGTTGTCAATACAGCCGTAATCGCAGTTAAATCAGTTGTAGTAACCTGCAATAAATTGTTTACAGAAGTATTGGTCAGTTTAGCTTCATCAGCAACTGTCGATGTTGCAACTTCTGCAATCGATGCGGAAGCTTCCATCGCGTGTTGCGAAGTTTCCTCGGCATTATAAGCCGTTTTATTGATTAAATTATAAGCCTCAAAAGCCTGTTGGTAGATTTGAGTTCCATAATCTGCAGCATTAATAATACTGTAAATACTACCAATATCACTCGCCAAACGCACAATAGAGTTTGATGCAATCTGAATGTTTGATGCGCAAACAGCCATATTAGTTACAGATTGTGTAGTGTACGTTTTTTGTTGATTTGCAGATAATAACAAGTTGTCTGCCATGTTCTTATTCTTAACAACCACAGTATTTATAAGTTGTTTTTCCTTGTACATACTCGTTGTTGCCTCAAGTTTTTCCTGCGCAACAATTTCGGCTCCTTCTGCATAATAAAGCGTAAACATAGAAGCATTCAATTGTGTACTCAATTGTTTTTTGGTCATCTCCTGACTTTCTAATGAAGACAATACACTAGAATGTAGATTTTCATTGTAGCTGTTCATAATAGTTTTTTTTAGTTGATTAATTTATATTTCAAGATCGTATTCAAGGTTTTTTATTATTTATTGTTTGCACTCATTATTCGCAATCGAAACCCAATCTTTGTCGATTCACATTATCCAACGGATTAATCCCGAAGCTTCGGGACGTTGCTACAAAACAGTTCATTCCTCCGGAATTCTATAAAGCGTTCCGGAGGAACAGATTATATTGTAGAGATGGATTTTAATCCATCATACGCAATCAAAATCGCCAATCTTTGTCGAGCTACTCGTGGAGATTTCTCGTTCCTCGAAATGACAAAAATGCGCTTACCAATTTCATATGTAAACTATTGTTTATATACTATTGTCTATACCCAATCTTTATCGAGCTACTTACGAGGATTTCTCGTTCCTCGAAATGACAAGATTGAGATGATAAAATCCGTTTTAATCCGTGTTTTCGCAAAGCGAATCCGCGTCATCCGCGTTCTATATTACCGCCAATCTTTGTCGAGCTACTCGTGTGATTTCTCCTCCGTCGAAATGACAAGATAAAATCCGTTTTAATCTGTGTTTTCGCAAATCGAATCCGCGTCATCCGCGTTCTATATTGTCGCCAACGTTTAGATTAATAAGGCCATAATACATGAAACGGCTTATCCATCCAATGGTATTTTATAATCGAAAAAGCAAAAGGAGATCTGTTAATCAACAAATCATACGCCCTTTTGTCAACCGTAAGTTCCCATTTATCCTCCTGCTCAACCAGAATTCCGTCGCGAACAAGCCAGTTTCCTCTAAAACCTTCAATGGAGGAATCTCCAATGTCCGGCCAATGCGAAATCGCCGCTTGTATCAAACCGTTTATCAATTGTTTTTCGTGATCCGGTATTTCAATAAAATCCGGCACAGTATCCGTCAACGGCAAACCGCACAAAACTTTATTCAGAGGCAAATAAACCTCTTCCGTTTCCTGCATTCCCGTGATTACATATTGTAGATATTGCACCGCTCGAACCTGATGTTCATTGCTTATAAACTTATTTTCGGCAACAAGATTTAGGCGTTCAAACAACATCGAGATATAATCGTTCAAGAGTACAATTCCTGCGTTTCTAACCGCAATACCTTGTTTAAGGCTAGTTTTTGGACTTTGTTTAGTTTTAATTAATTCCATTTTCGAGAGTATTTCAGTTTGTTTTAAAATAGGAGCAGATTGTTTTTCCGTTCTTAGAATTTCTTTGAAACCAAGTTGCAAAGCAGGTGGAAACTGATAGATATATTTTTCAAGATCTGTCAGAAAGCTTTTTTTAGAAATGCCTTTTTTAGCAACAACTTCCCAGATCAGTTCAGTCCAGATTTTATCAATCGCAATTAATCTCCAATTGTCATTTGTGGCAGCTTTTAGAAGTTTTCGAAGCAAAAGATGCTGCATTTCTTTAGAAGCCAAACCTTTAATCGTAACCGAACCCAAAACATGATTGAATTTCTCCAGAATCCTCAAATACGATTCCCTGTTTTTATCCAGCTGACTTATCGCATTGCACAAATTATGAAAGCTAATATTTCGGCAAAGCCAATCCATTTGCGCTTCAGGAATAATTTCTTTTTTGAGTATTCTAAAGAAAATCTTAGGTTCTTTTACAATAATTACATTCAGAAGATCTTTGATTTCTATGGTTTTAGAAATAATAAAAGCCGATGGAATTTGTCGTTCTATGATAATCGATGAAATCCATTCGTATTTTTCCTTCTCCGATAGTTTCTCAATCTCAAACAGAATATTATTGTTGATAGATTCCAAAATTCCATTCGAAACCGTATGATCTGAAATCATATTATTTTCAAAAAAATGATCCAATTCTGAAACTGAATTTGTGGCTTCAAAAGATTTTATTTCGTTTTGAAGCTGAAATTTTTCCTTTACAACATTCTGTTTCAGATAAGCTTTCAATTCCTTTTGAAGTAGTTTCTCAAACAAAACTTCATTGCCTTTATAAGCGGAATATTTCAGAATCGTCTTCCAGAAAAGCTCGTTTAATTCCAACGTAATTTTAGTTTTAGAAACTGATTTTACATTTCGAATTATAGTTTCCGAAGTTTTCTGAATCCAATTCTTTTTCAGCGCATTTCCGTTTGTCAGGAAATAACGCAAGATGTTTTCACTTTCTTTTCGATCTTGTTTTCGCAACAAAACAAACCCCGAATCATTAAAATTAGTCGACAATAATTGCGCTAATTCAAGCTGATCTTGTTGGGATGTATTTTGAATAAGCAACGCAAGCGCAAGCGTATCAATAGATTTTGTATTCTTTAATTGATTTAAAAAAGTCTTTTTGATTGCAACGCCAAAAGATTTAATTCGCTTAGACTGAATCAGTTTTGCGATAAACTGAAAATAATCATCGCGTCTTGTATCCGTTACTTTTTTGGACAATTGCACAATTATAGTTTCCAGAAATAAAGACGAGTTGTGTTCCGGATGAAACAATATTTCCTGCATTCCAAGCAACAATAAATTATCCGTCATTAATTCTTCCGGAAAATCATATTTGTCTTTTTCGTTTAGGATTTCGTAGACAACTTGTATTGTTTGTACGAGTTTTGTTTTCTTGTAATTAGCCGTTTTTACCAATAATTGCAGCATTTCACGGTTTAAAATCAACGGAAGTATTTTCTTCAAAACCTCTTTATTTCCGTACGAAAGCATAACCTCAAAAGCCATTTTGGGATGCAGTAGAATAGTCTTGATTAATGATCTTTGCAAGTCAATAAAAAAGACACTTTTGGTAGCATTTTTTTGCAATTCGAGTTCCAGTTTTACAACAAGATTCTTAAAGTGAATTGCAGGATAATTAGAATTATTGCTGTTTATTTCTTTGCAATAAATAGCATTTAAGTTCGTATATATCGTTGCCGAATTATTGTTTTTTACCGCCGCAGGAATCTTTGCATTCGTAAACATTGCCAATAAATGCTCGTGATTCAGATTGTTTCTTTTGCTTAATTCCTTAATGCAAAAAAGCAGGAATGTAGCATTGTCAGTATTTTTATTTTTCAGGAGAAAAAGAATTCCAATTTCCCATAAAGCCTTACTGTTTGTTTTTAGTTTAAAAGTCTGACTTAGCTTATTTAAATAAATCACAGATTCCATGTGAAGCAACGATGGAGTAGCGTCCAGTCTGGAAAAAAGTATTTTTATCGAAGTTTCGTTCAAATCCTGAAGCAATAAAATAAGCAAAGTTTCATCCTTTAAAACAGGCTGAATAAGCACATTAAATTTTGTTTTATTCTCATTATTTAATGCAATAATCAATTCGTTTAGATTGTTTTTATCCGCTTTAAATCTTCGATCGCTTTTGCTTTTTAGCAATTGTTCCAGAACATTCCAGTAATTTGTGCTCGTTTCAGGTTTATAATTTTCGCTTTTTTGAGTTTCATATTCCTGCGTCAATATTTTAAGGCAAGCGATAAAATTGTTATTCTGAGACGTTTTATCAGAGAGTTTTACAATCGTGTTTTCGATCAAAAGAATAAGTTCAGCGTAAGCGATATTATAATGATTCGCCATTTGCAGAATACTGCTTTTCATGAACGCTAATTTGTTGAAAAGAGTGCCGCGTTCCAACAATAAAAAGTTCAGGATAAAGAACCACAAATTCTTTTTGAAACTTGCCGTACTAGTCTGAATAATAGTTTCTTTGACCTGAATATTGGTCATAATCGAGCTAAATTCAATAATAGATTCGCTATTATTAGGTTCAAGCGCTGCAATAATTTTGGTTATATTTTTCTCGTCAAATTGCCATGAAATTCGTTTTCTCACTTCCTCATGTGTCATTCCGGTTTCCTTGATAATCGCAATAACTTCGGCAAGACTATTCTGAAGTAATTCTGCCATAATTTGGTTTACAGAACCCTCTTTATTTTGATAATTCCACGGTAAATAACCTTCAAGCAAAAAGACCATAAGATTCTCCAGAATCGATTTTTCTTTGTTGTAAACCGCAATTCCGTTTTGCTTCTGACTATTTTGATAGAGAATTAGTTCGGCTATTTTCTCTCGTAATAAATTGCGTATTTTTCGACTCAAATCAAATTCAAGATCACTATAATCGCAAGAACCAAGATCGAGTTCCAGCGATTCGATTCGCCAGCTTTGTTCCGGCGGACATAACTCATTAAAAATATTAGCGACTTCTCTGGGCAACGAAATTTTGCTCCAGGTACTCAAACGTTTCTGAAGTCTGTAACTTTCTCTTTTTTGGTCAAAAGTTGTGTCCCACTTTAGACTCGATACAATATGGCTATTTATTTCTTCCATTTTTTGTTTCTAAAATTGAGGTTAAACTATTGATTAAATTCACTGCAGATTGTTCAGGATCTGAAAATGTTGCTTTTTGTGTGTTAACTTCTTGCTTATCAGTTAAATACAAGATATTTTTGAAGCGCAAACTTCCATGCCAATTACTATAATTAGGAATCAGGCTTTCTAATTCTGAAAGGCTTAAAAACAGACATTCACATTTTATATTGGTTGGAAAACTGATTTTAAGAAACTGTTTCAAGCGTTTTTTAAATTCCGGAGTTTGTAGTTCCGGAATATAATCTGGAAATATTAAAAGTGTGTTTTTCTTAAAAAGTTCGTCATTAATAGTAATATTTCCGTTTCCGGAAGTAACCGTAATGCGAAAAGAATAATCAGGAAAATTCGTTTTTATATAATTCTCCGGAGCAATCGTTTCAGGATTAGTGATTGAAAAAGTATATTTTTCATTAGAAAATTCCAGATAACCTTGTTGCAGTTCAGCGTCCAGAGTAGCTTTGTCAATCGTATTTAAAACATAATTGATATTGGCGACCGATTGAAAATCAATATTCTGAATCTCATAGAAAGTATTCGTTCCGTTTTGTTGTACGATTTCCAGATTGTATTTTAACTGATTTAACATCAGTGAAGTTTCCAGAAAAATAACGCCATTTCTTTTTTCTTTAAGCCAATATGTTTTCTTTAAGGTTTTAAAAATATTTAATCGATCATCAGCATTATTCTGTGTAGTTTCAAATTGTGACGTTATAAAATTGGCATAGATATTTTTTAATCCAAATAGTAAGTTGAGCTTTAATTCGAATCCCGAGAAATTATTGAAATCATTTTTGCTTAGTTTTTCCTTTTTATTGATTTGGTCTGATTTGAATATAAAATCAGATGTATTTTCTTTTATATAATTATAATGTTCGTCTTTAATGCTTGACAAATTCACATCAATATTTTGATTAATTCCCGCAGTTATTTCTGAAGCACTCAAATAATTGTATGCCTTTTGTCTGTTATAAGACAATAAACCAAGGTTTTGCAAATACAAACTTTTCAGGATTATCTGATCTTTTTTCTTGTTTCCGGTATAAATTGTGTCAGCGATAAGCATGTCAATCACAATTGGCGATTCGCCGTGTCTGGCAAGCAAATGATCCAGTAATTTGTTGCGGCGTTCGAGGTTGGTATCTTCCTCTTCCATGATTTTCATCATCCCAAAAATGTACGGATTATAAGGATCTTGTTGGTATTCGAACCAGCTATTTTCATTCAGATCCTTTTTTGTTTCTACGTCAAAACTAAAATCAAACACTTTATTGTCTTTTAATAAAGGTTTGATATGTGGCACATTATACAAGGATTGATAGAAATAACTTGGCGAAAACATTTTGTACGGAACAGGATATTCTAAATGTTTTTGCTCAAATTTATCTTTCAAAGCATAAAAAGTTTCGAGATCAGAAGGTGCTCCACAAACCGAATTAGTAAAAGAAAACAACTGGGAAACATTTGCCAATTGTGAAAATTGATTTGCTAAAACCTGATCAAATAAGGTTAAATATCCTTTTAACTGACGCGATTGTGCGACTTGAATTGGCGCCGAATCATCTTCGATTTTGTCATCGCCAATACCATATTGCTGCGGAAATGTATTTTGAATCGAATAATAACTATTGATATCTCTAAAACTGCTTTTAGGCAATTTATAACTTGGCTGATTGTTTAAACTTACAACACTCGTTTCATATTTATAATTATTTATTGGTAATGAACCAAAAGGATCCATTGGCAAATCTTTTCCGTTGCAGCTTAAAATCAGGGTTTTATTCTTGTAAGAAGACAAAATATCGATTGCCACTATTTGACCCAAAGCCGATTGTAATATCGAAACTGATTTTGCATTCTGATAAATTTCTAATCCTGAAACCGAAACAATTCCAGGTATAGATTCTATTAACGGAATCAAATCAAGAACTTTTATGCTGTCTTTTTTATCGACTAAAGTTTCAGTCAATATCCAGCCATTTTTAAGATATGGTCCATCGTATATTTCGGCAGCATTGTATCCGTTTTCTTTTAAAACGTCATAACTTACCTGAGTTATTTTTGGGAATATATAAGTTCGAATTGTATTCTGTAGATCTAATAAAACCGCGTGTTCGTCAACTTCTTTTTCAAGTTCTATTTTGCCTCCAATCGCATAATTTTGAGGCTGAAGCGCAATTGGCATATTAAAAAGTTCTCCAATATTACGGCTTTGATTAAGATAATAAAATGCCGATTTGCAAATGTTATTAAGCTCAATTGCATCTGTAATATCCGGATTTATATAGAGATAAACCTGATAAACTCTACTAAAAGGCAGGATATTATTGTTGAAAGTGGTTATCGCAACATTATAAATATCTTCGATACCATCAACGAGATATTTTATATAATCGTCGATCGTATAAGGCGCAGTTGTCAGGATTTTATAAGGCAAATAAAACTGATTTTCAATTTCTAATTTTCCGGTAGAATCCGTTAAAATATCCGGAATCGAAAAATCTGTACAATAGCCCAATTCTGTAAGTGCATAACAAACTTGATCCAGAATTGTCATTCCGGGATCACTTGGGTTAAAGTTTGTCCACTCGTCGCCAATATGGTTTTGGATATAATCAATAGCTTCGTCCTTCAGGAAATTAAAATCCTGATGTGGCGGAAGCTGTACTTTCGTTATTTGATTAATTGTATCCATTTATACCTGAAAAATAAAATTATGATTTGGTGCCGAAACTAAAAGTGTAGTTGGTCCATAAGGCATTAAAGTCCTTTTTTTTGTCTTTAATGGGATTAGTTGTCCTGTTTTTGAGTTGATATAATAGGTCGAAAATGTCACGCTTTCTACTGCTGCAATTCCTTCAATATTTTGAATAAAAGTGCTCACTTTGGCATTTATAAGTGGTTGTCCAATTTCGATCTGAGAAGGACAATTGGAAATCCATGGCGATAAATATTCTTTCAGCGCCAGATTTACAGCATTACTCATAGGATTTTTTTGGTAACCGCTTTTAATTGAAAATGTGGCATTAACGCAAACATATTCGAGATTAAAATTGGAGACTTTCAAGTTTGTAAATGGCGATGAATTGGCTTTTAAAAATTTTAGTATTTCAATTTCAAGAGAATTTGTAACCAAAGGAATAAACGCACTTGAATCATTATCAGATGCTACTTTTTTTACCAAATAAACATTTGTGCTATTGTCTTTTTTCTTGGTTACGACTTTTGAATAATAAACGGTATCAAATTTCTCGGCAATCAAAGTATAATAATCTGCCGGCGTGCTTGCTCGGTTTTTGGTTTTGATTGTATTGCTGACTCTTTTATTTCTATCGGTTTTATCTTCGGCTGCTTTTCCTCCAAAAGAAGCAAAAGGCTGAATTATTGTGCCTATTTCCGGAATCTTGATTTCTGGTTTTGTGATTACATTTGCATCAATTTGTGGACTTTGTGTATCGGTCAAAAACGTAGTTCCGGTTCTTTGTACACTAAAACCATTGGTTTGCATAAAAATGGTTTTAGAAAACGAATCAATATTGCCATTTGCCACAATAGAAATCCAATTATTGGTTCCGGGCATGATCGTTTGGTTATTATTGCAATCTTCAGGAATTGGAATTTCTATAATTCCGGAACATCTAAAATCGTTGGTTCCATCAGATATTGGTTCAACTGTTTTCCAACCTGAATCACTTAAATAATAACATTGAATATGATTGTAAGTCGTAAGTGCAGTGGAGTTTCTGGCGAGTTCAAAATAGAGATTTAAAGTGCTGTTGGAAATCAGATTATCAAGTTCAATGAATAAATTTCCATCATAATCGCAAGTTGGATAAAGCGGAAAACCGTCTTCAAGATCGCTGGAAGATTTACCCATTATTGAGGTGTTGAATACCTTATTATTATTATTATTATTATTATTATTGGTTTGATTAACTGTTGTACTATCAAATACGATATGGTTTAAAAATGGAGCATAAATAAAGTATTGCAACGGATAATCTCCTTCGGTTCCGTCAAGTTTGTAGGTTACACTTGCGGTATAAATTGCTGATAATGCTTGTACTTTTGGCGCAAACGGAACATTGGCAGAAGGCAGAAAATTTTTTACTTCTGTGTCTTTTGCTATAGAAAGTTTATTGCCATTTTTTAGTGCAATACTAGAAACAACATTTGCATATAATTCAGATCCAAAACCGTAAATTGGGTTGGATAATGTCATTTTTATAAATCCCGACGAACTTTCTTCTGTAAATTTTAAAGCCTCTTTTTGAATAGTTGGGTCTGGTTGCCAGGTTTTAGTATCATTTTGTGTTGTACTTGCAGTTGTATTTGTATCTGCATTTGATTTTGGAATCGGTTTAGAATACACATAATAACTGCTTGATGTATTAAGAAAAGATGGAATAACAATAGGATTTTTAGGATCTGCAGGTATAGTATCTACAGGTGCATCATCGAATAAGCAAACAGCTTGGGGAGTAACATCAACCGGAACAAAAACTTTATCAACATCGCTACTTTGAATTTTTGTCATTTTGAGACCTTTCCATGATTTGTCCTGCATAATATTAAGGTCGGCAGTAAAACTGGTATTTGCAAACAAAGTTATGGGTGTAGCTTTTGGAGCATCGTCGTTTACTGAGAATATATTTCTAAACGTTCCCATAAAACCTCTATTTTGCTCTATTTTTGGCGGATTCAAATATTCATTGTATTGCTGGTAATATGTTGCAAAATTGGCAGGTCTTTTGTCCCAATCTATTTCTACGATAAGACTGTCCAGCGGTTTACTGAAAATTTCATTATTTCCGATAATAAAATTGGCATTTACCAACGGAATTGGTCCAAATGGAGTGTAGGGATTTTTTGTATCGAGCTCCCCAAAATCATTATACAATTGAAATGTTTTAACACCTTTTACTTTTAATGCAATAGTTATCGAAGTAATTTTCGGTGTCATATAGGAACTTGGAATGTCCTGAAATAAGATTTTCATCATTGGCCAATCACTTTTTAATCCGTCCGGATTAATCAGGAAAGGTTCGATCGCAACTATTGTTGAATCTAGCTCAAATATGATCACACAATTGCTGGAAGTAGTTTGTGTAAAATTTGCAGGAAGTAAACTCAGTTTTAACCACTCTTTTTGAGTGCTCAAAAAATAACTGGCTCCTTGCAATAATGATAAATCTATTGAATTATCAAATTCGAGCGTTAACGTTACGGTTCTTATTCCTTCGCGCAATAACAACATTGGCGAAGCAAACGCAATGCCTGTTAAAGTAGGATTTGCTACAGGATCTATAACAGGATTACTGGAACCAAAAGTATCCCAACTGATTACTTTATTTTCGGGATCTAATTGAATAGCTGTTGGTTTTGCAATAGATTGCAAATTATAAGACGGAGTGTTTTTTGCCTGATAAGCAAGCGTATGTACGCTTGTAATCGTTGCAGGATTTAGATTTACATTTTTTTGAGAAGCAAACAAAATCGGATTTTTTTGTGCGTCAACTCCTGCGTTGAACAAAGTTCCTGCGGGTAAAGTAAAAGCCTGCGTTGGTTTTGCCAGTGTTGCACATAAAAAAGCATGATCAGCAATAGCTGGTAATTTGGTTTGTTTTAAAATATCTTTATAATAAAAATCAAGATGTTTCTCAGAAAGACCATTCAATTGATCTTGCTGAACTTTCAAAATATTTACAAAAGAGCGTAGGAGCGTGGTATCCGGAAATTGCCCTTTTTTAAGGTTTAATTTCTTAAATTCTTTTGAAGCATGATGAATTATCGTTTCTAAAAACTGAAACAATTTATCGCCAATTTTTGTTAGAATATCCAAACTAAAAGAGGTGATTGTCGCCTTTTCCTGAGAAATAGTTTGCTCTGTATCAAAGCCAAAAACTTGCCAGAAAGGCGTCTTGTCTTTATTGATATACCAGATATTTTTATCAAAAGAAGTAAATTCTCTCAGAGGAGCCGGAACAATAAATAAACCATCGACAGACAATCTGTACAAGTATTCTCTAAAGGATTGAATCGCCCAAAAATCAATACTTAATCTCGTTTTTACTTCTTGCAAAATATAAGTTTTGAGATCGTATATTTCGTTATTACTAAGCATATAATGCGTCCAGCGTTCTATGATTTTATAAATCGCCGTAAGACGATCAAACAAGTTGTTTAGCGCTTTTGAATGCGGATTTCCACCGTTTTCGTTTTTAACTAATCTTTGAATTTCGTTACAGCCATTTTTATAGTCGGAGTAGAGACTTTTGTAGTTTGTTTTTGAAATTGATGCCATTAAAAAAACAGGATCTTTTAGCAAAAATGGACTCCAGTTTCCTTCAATTGTATTACTGTCATTATAGAAATTGATCAGTTTGCTAAACTCCGTCAAAAAGCACAACCAGTCTTGCTCCGTTCTTCCGTCTATCAAATACGGATTTGGAACGAGTGCTTCGTTGAGTGAATTTATGGCGCTATTTTGATCAATTAAAATCATTTTTTACGATCTAGGTTTGTTCCTTCTTTTAAATAAAATGGGAACACATAATTGTGTCTTGTATTGGTTTTTGAATACATATAAGTAATTAATACTTCTATTTTTCCGTTTAATACATCTGTTGCGGCAACTGTTACGTCTTGTACCACTATTCGCGGTTCGTAGCGTAATAAGGCATATTTGATGGTTTCTATAATTTCGCCTTTAAGCGTATTATCAATTTTTCTAAACATAAATTGATGTATTCCAGAGCCAAATTCGGCTTCGAGAGTACGCTCGCCTTTGCGGGTATTTAGAATCACATTGATAGATTCGTTGATATTGGTTTCATTAGCAGATAAACTCAGCTGATGATTATCTACAGAGAAAGACACAGGAAATGCCCATCCTGAACCCAAAAAAGCCGTGTTTTTATGTTCTGTATTATTATCCACCTATCATTACATTAAATGCTCCAAGGACAATTGATCCTCCATGAGCGGTTGAATCTCCTATTCTGGCGGCTGGCATACCGCATATCATAACCGTCGCTGATCCTTTTATAATAGAATCCGGCGGTCCTACACAAACCAGCATATCGCCAACTCTGGCTGCCGGTAATCCTACTATTAAAACAGTTGGCGCACCCGGACCAACAATTGGTCCGCCAACATGCGGTATTGGTGGCACTCCCGGTGTAATCATCGGGCATTGGTGAAAATCTGTAAGTCTTGCTGCTGGAGGCATATTTTTTTAATTGTTAGTTGTTAATTATTAATTGTTGGTTGTTGTTTAATCGGTTAATTGTTTTGTCGTTTAATCGTTTTTTGTTGATTCATTTTGTTGTTATGTCAAAAAATTATGTCCCTACAAGTCTCTCAATCTTGTCATCCCGAGGAACGAGAGATCTCCGCAAGAAACTCCGTTGCTATAATCACCAATCTTTGTCGAGCTACTTGCGCCTTCGACTTCGCTCAGGATGACAAAAAATGCGATTACTGCTGTATAGACTATTGTTTATAAACTATTGTCTACAATCTACTTCAACAGCTTTGTCAAAGTTCAAAACTTTGACAAAGCTTGATAATCACATCTAGCATCTATTTTCTTGCTTCTATAATCTATTTTCTCACATCAATTTATCATTACCATCGCACCCTTCAGCGTCAACTGCATTCCTCCGGAAACTTGTGCCATTTGTCCGCCTTGAGCGCTGTATTGCATGTCTGCGTTTTCTTTGATGTTCAGACCTTTTATTGCGACATCTCCGCCACTTGCTTGTATGTTAACGCCTTGATTTCCTTTGATGGTAACATTTTGATTGGCTGAGATATTGATGTTTTTTTGGCTTGAAATATCGATGCCGTCGCTTGACATTACGATGCTATTTTCATTTTCATCCTTAATCGTGATTTTCTTGTCTTCATCACTGATTATGATGGTATTTTTATTGGGCGTTGCTACGGTCCATATTTTTTTTTCGTCGTCAAATTGCACTGAGATTCCTGATTTTGAAACTATGGCTTTTATTGTGTTTTTTTCATTTGGATCTAATCCTGCAAAGGGTTTTATGGTTGTACTGCTATAAACGCTTCCCAGGATTATTGGATAACGCGGATCTTCGTTTATGAAACCCAGAATAACTTCGTCTCCAACTTCGGGCATGAAAAAAGCTCCGGCTCCGCTTGTCGAATAAAAATTGGTCATTCGCGCCCAGATTCCTTCACCTTTTGGATCTAATAAGGGAACATCGACTAAGATTCGGTATTGAGAATCGGGATCTTCGTACATCTTTTTTACGGTTGCGTTAAAGAGACCTTTTGCTCCGGGAACAAGTCCTGAAGCGGGCGGCGCCATAACATCCGGTTCTTCGGTAAACCAAAATGGTGATAGTCCAAGTGTAACTTCTGTAACCCAGTTTCCTACCGATAAATCATGTACAACGCCTCCAATAAGGTAATCTCCATTAAAACGATCTCCAAGACCGGCGAAGGTCATATATTTTCCGGGATCGACTAAATTGGTGCCTTGAAATTTGGCTTCACCCATTATTTTAGAATATTCACTTTTAATGATTTGTGCTTTCGACCAATTGGTTAAATCGGCAGATTCTATAGGTGCCGAAGTTTGTAATTGATAGGTTTCAAGTCCAATAACTTCGGATAGTTTTTTTGTGGTTAAATTTCCTGATCCGGCAACATTTGCTGAAGCAGTACCATTTACTACTGCTTGAGTTTTAAAATCCCAACTGTTTGCGGTTGCGCTTCCTAATTGCGTAACGGCATTTAATTTGGCATTAAACTCTAACAGACTATCACCATAAGTTACAGAAAGTACTGATGATGTGTTTTTGTCTGGAGGAAATGCAGAAATTTTTCCGTTTAAGGTGGTTACGATTAGGCCATTTGCTTCGGCTAGAGCCAAAATATAATCCCAATCAGTAACATAAAATTGCACTTGTTCCGGCCAGGTTGTGGTTGTTGCCGTAATATCTGAGCTTAATCCGGAATAGTTCCCTATAATGGAGGATATAATTGCGCTGTCTTTTTGTTTGGAATACGTAAGGCTTTTTCGACCTACGATCATTTTTATGGCATTATCGCGACATTCAACTTCTAATGCTGATCCTACTAAATTATCAATTCGGATGGTTTGACTCGTAATTAAACCGGAGAAAACAACAACATTATTGTTATCATAACCAGCTTCTATACTAATTTGAGCGCCGGGTGCAAAGATTGCAGATGAGCTGGCATCAAATTTACCTGTATTGGCTTCTCCGTCCAGAATTGTAATTTTTGCAGAAGAAATTCGGTTTACTTTTTTTTCGATATGAACAGAAAGCACACTTAGTTCGTCCGGTATTACCGTACCGCTAACTTTGACAGTGAATGTTGCAATTCCGCCACTTTTTATTTCGGTTGAAGCGCCCATTAATTAGAAGGATTTATAGGTGGAAATATTAGTTTGTCGATACCATTCAGGTTTCTGAATTTGTTGAGTTTATTATATTGCGCAACTTGTATATAATAGGAATCATCATTCCATACTTTCTGACACAATTGCGGCAGGGACATTCCCTCAGAAACGGTCACGATATGAGTAAGATCCGGAGATTCCGGAGCATCAGTTCTGGTTACCGTTTTTGGAGAAATATAGCGGCTAAAAGACAAGGATAATTTGGCTCTCAGTGGACTTCCGTCTGGTTTAAAAAGGGTGTAGGAGATGTCGATAGAATCGAGAACTCCGTTGAATGTAATATTCTTACCCCATTGTACTTTTACAAAATTAGGACGATGTATTTTACCGTTATAGGTATAAATAATCGTTTCTAAAGCTGTTATTTCTTTAGACATATCGATACGTTTTGCATCTACGATACCGGTACAGTCTATCACCATTTCAAAACTTAATTTGTCGCTTGGCGTACTTTTGTACTTTTGCGATGCCGAGCTTGTTGCCGGAGCTTGCTGCTCGTTGTATTCTATGCTTTTTTGTATTTTGATATTATCAGGATTAATCATGAAAGAATAGGGATTTCCGGAGAATTTATTCTGAAATTCCTCGTCGGTATATCCCGTTATTTTCATTAATTCTAAACTTGCCATTGGTTTGTTATTTTAATTCTAAAAGAGTTTTTTGAGAATATAAATTATACTTTTGAAGTTATGATCACGCGGATTATACGGATTCGCTATCGCGAAAACGCGGATAAAAACTGATTTTTTTTTTTGATAAAAGTTCTCTCGCAGATTTTGCAGATCGAGCAGATTTTTTTTTAATCTTTTTTAATCCTTTAATCTGTGGCTTTAACGTTTATAGCTGTTTTCCTGATTTTTCTCGGCGATTAATCTTTTGCATTCTTCGAGTAATTGTTTTCTCAAAATTGATAGTTCTCTTTCTTTGGCTACAGCCGAATTTTTGGCATTTGTAGTTACAATTTCTGTTTTGATAATGAGTTCTCTTATTTCGATTGGCATAATTGTTTACGTAAAAAGTTTATCAAATTTTGTGTCCTTAGAAATATTAAAATAGGTGTAAGCAAGTTCAATAGATTCAATAGCAATATTGCTTTCCTGAGAGTTTAGATCAGAAACGGCATATTTTACCGGATAGGCATTATTAAAAGTCCATTGCATACATACAACACCAGAGGCATTGAGCAATTTTAAGATCACATTTTTTGGCTGGATTGGGTTTGATAATCCCTGATCTATGCAGTTGGCACACCAATTTACCAACTGAGATCCTGCAGGCACCATGGCTCTTTTTAGTACTAAGTTTTGACTGCTTGAAATCGTTGGGAGGCGATATTTAAATCTATTTTCGCCTCCACAAACAATTTCTTCAACGCTTAATTCTTTAGAAATTCCGGATACCTCTTTGAAAGCCGCATCTACACCCGCAAAAGAGAGTGTAAAATAAAAGCTAACGGGATAATCGTTACTTACCGCCATTTTTAATGATCAGTTGTTCGTGCGCAATTTCTATAGTGTCTACCGCAACTTCGTTACCATCAGATTTTAAATCCGTGCTGGTAATTTTAGTTGGCCATGCATTGTTTAAAGTCCATTGCATGGTTACACCGCCTTTTTCGTCTAATAATTTTATCAGAACCGTTCTTCTTTTAATCGTATTCATTACGACTTGCTGATGCCAATCCCAGAAAGAATTGTCATTTACAAAGATTCCTCGCTTCATCGTTACGTTTCCGTATTTAGTAATACCCGGCATTTTCTCTACAGAAAAAAGAGGGCTGTTACTTTTGCGATATTCAATAATTTGATTTTCGACATCCATTCCGGTAACTTCCTGGAATGCTACTTTTGTCAATTCGGTTCCAAGATCTACTTCGAACCTAAACTTTGGCATTGGCCATGTTGCGCCTTGTACGCTTCCGTCATCTGGTGGTGGCATAATATTATATTTTTAAATTAAAAATTTATTTGATTTACTAGAGTATTTATTCGATTAACTAGAAGTTGCCATTTGCTGTTGAAATGTCAGAACGATAAATTCAGCAGGATGAACAACTGCAACTTTTACAGTTACATTCATAAAACCGTTTAAAAGGTCATCTGCAGTCATTGTAGAACCCAATCCGCAGGCTACAGAAAAGGCGTCAGAAGCGCTGGCTCCCTGTAAACCTCCTTGTTTCCAGATCGAACTAAGAAAACTGCTAATCATAGAAATTACAGCTTCCCAGGTATTCTTGTCATTTGGCTGGAATACATAAGCCTGAGCTGCCAGTTTACAAGATTGCTCCAGGAATATCATCGTTCTGCGTACCGGAATATATCTCCAATCCTGACTGTTTCCGTCTAATGTTCTTGATCCCCAAATTAAAATTCCTAAACCATTGAACGTTCTGATTGCATTGATTGATTTACCCGAAACGGCATCAACGTTTAAATTGCCTTGTTGACTTTCTGAAAGAGAAATTGGCAATGATGATACACCAACAATTGAAGTATTTGCAGGAGCTTCCCACGGACCAATTGCATTGTCTACAGTTGTAATAACGCCAGCCATAGCACCACTTGGAGGAAGAATATTAGCATCTTTCAAAATGTGCTTGATCATTTGAGTGTAAGTTTGACTTGCAATCAAAAGAGCATTATTGTTTTGCGTTACCGTCAAGGTACTGGCAGGATTTTGAATACCGGCAATAATTGTAGCAACAGCTGGATTAGGAGCACTTGCAGGATTTAGGATAGCTTCTAATTGTTTTACATCGCCACCAAATAAATTAGTGTAATCAATATCAGAATTTTGCATTACTGTAGTTCCTATAAAAGGATAATAAGCCATTCCGTAGTTTAATCCAACAGAACCCGTGTTCATTCTGAAATTTGAAATGTCCTGCGTGTACAAAATCGGATCCGGATCGTCGCCGCCAATAATGTCAAACAAGCACATTGCCGTTTGCATTTGTGTCGACTGAAGAAGCATTGCCTGCATCAGTGTACCATTGTTGTCTAAACTTAACAAAGTTGCTTCAGGGCAAATGTACATTGTTGGTTCCTGCTCATTTTTCAGTAGTGCAAGACCGCCTGTCAAGTCAGTCAATTGCACATTTGGGTTTACAACAGGAGTGCCCGGAGTTCCGGCTTTTCCTGACGAAGGTCCATAAGGTCCAACAGAAACAATATAAGCATCGCCACCGCCATTTTCATAAAAAAGCCTTACGCTATTATACAAATAATAAACAGTGTTAGGGTCAGGTACTATCGAATAGTACGTTCCGGAAATCAACATATAATCGCCACTTACAGGTTGACTTTTTTCGGCTACTAAATAGTATTCAGGGCTGTATTGCTTAGCCGGGCTTGCAGGAGCAGGCGGATCCGGTAAACAGAAGAAAGCCTGAAAATCAGCGAATGATGTGATTTTTACCGCCTTATTCGTGTACGATTTTCCTTCGTAAGAGGCCTGTGGTGTGTACCCTATAAATGCTGGTATGGCTGTAGCAACTGCAACAACTGAATTGGGAAAAGCATTTAATTCTTGAATGTAAACACCAGGAGTTTGAATGGTAGATAAATTCATTGATTTTAGTTTTTAATGTTCATTTTTAATAGTTTTTTATAGATAGATATACATTGGTGATGCGACCTGATTTTGGTCGTTATTTTCGATTATTCCTATTCGGGAAACATCCGGAACAGGAAGCCCTTTTATAATTACTTTGGGTTTTGTATTCGTTTGATTTGTCGAAGCTGAACTGCTTATTAAATCAAATTTGTACTTCGGTTTTTCGCTAAGCGTGATATAAGTTTTATTCGAAGTAAACAATAATGCCGATTCTCCGGTTTGAATTGTTACGGTTTGTGGACCGTCAAATTGTATATTTTCTTTTTCAGTAATCGAAGGATTGTTGAGCTGAACAGCATTTTTATTGATAAAATAATATTGCCATTGTGTTGCTCTCGCGGTAAAATTTATTTCGAAAAGTACTGAATCACTTGTATTTTGCTCTTTTAATATATCTTCGAAATAAATTTTTAAATGACCAAAATGAGTCGATGCAGGTTTATTCTCTAAGCTTTGGTTGAGCGTTATTTTACCATTATTGTTTACGTTTTTAGGATCCTGACTAGAGTAATTAACGGCTCCAATCCAGTTAATAGGCAATGCGGTAAAGAGAATGAAATTGGGATTACTGCATTTGATATCAAACTCAAAATAATCTTGCTCCGTATTTTTAGAAATATAATCTAATAAGTCTGATAGCGATGATTTTGTATTAGAATACAAATCAAATCCGTTTGAAACAGGAGTCATTCTAAAGCCGTATTTTTTTAATATACTATCAGTTTTATGATTCGGAATAAAGTGAAGACAATTGCATTTTCCATTATCAAAAAAAGTGTGATAAGCCGCAGTACTAAAGATCTTTATGTAATTACTCTGTATCATTTTCCAATAGTATTGCTGGTGTTTTTTACAGACGGTATGATTTCCATGATTTCGTGACCCTGAACTTTTATCAGTTTCATTTTGTAAATTATCGAAGGCTGATATTTTGCTGCCATCGCTGTCCACAAACTGTGCATTTGATGGTAGGAGATTTTTTCATATTCGAATTCTAATCTGCTCAAACCATCGGGAATAGAAGAAGAGGACGAAGCATCGAGATAATTATTTATCTGAAAGAAGACGATAACAGCATCCAGAAATTTTAGAGATTCTGTATAATCGTCAAAGTTGCTGCTAATCAATAAGTCGATGTTGTATTTTTCTGTGGGATTGAAATTAGAAAAACTTCCGTCTTCTAATTTTTTATTTCTAATGTAAAAAGGCTGGTTGGTTTCTTTTTCGATATTAATTAAAGATAAAACGACTTTATTCTGATTCACTTTTGGCAATGTGCCGCTTGGTTCAATAAGATAATTCAGGACCGTTTTGTCTTCATCCAAACCAAATCGGTTTTTTAAAAACTGTCCGAGCAAATTTTTCGTAAATTGAAGTGATTGATTGATCATCTTGTCTAATTCTTTATTGATTGGGGCATAATAGGGAAATTAATTACCTATAACTATTGTAAAAGTAGTTGAGAATTAGATTTGTACAGAAAAATACTAATATACTTTTCGTGTACAAAATCAAAAGATATTTGATGCTTTTGTAGACAAAATGTAGACAGAAAACGTTTTTTGTAGACAAAAAATGTTTTGTCTATTTGTGACGTAGACAATTAATTTCTTCGATTTTACGGATTTCCACATTTTTATGATTAAAAGTAATTTTTATTTGTTTCGATTGGTTTGTCATTTCGAGCGAAGGGAGAAATCACACAAGAGACTCCGCATAGTAGATCGCCAATCTTTGTCGAATTTCTAGTGTGATTTCTCGTTCCTCGAAATGACAAGATTGCGTTTATGATTGCGTCTGATGGATTAAAATCCATCCCTACAATATACGCCGTTCCTCCGGAACTCTTTAGGCGGTTATTTTACGGAGTTTTTTTGCGTCTCATCTTTGTCAAAGTTTTAAACTTTGACAAAGATTATCGAAGGTAAAATTTTTGCGTGGTTTTGTTGATTCTTTAAGAAACAGTTCTCAAGTACGAGATAATATCCTGTTCTTTTTTAAGGGTCAATTTCTTTTTCAGGCGGTATTTGTGGGTACGTACGCTTTCCTGATTGATTCCAAGGAGATTTGTGATGTCATTGTTGCTCATATTCATTTTGATGTAGCAACAATATTTTAAATCTTTGGAGCTTAGCGAAGGATGTTTTTTGGCTAAAGCCAAAAGAAAATTGGGATTTGATTGTTCGAAATAAATTTTAAAATCATCCCAGAGTTTTTTATCGTTTGCGACTGTTTTTATAGAATTTACAATCGACATTAATTCTATTCTCGTACTATCATCTACATTAGGATAAAGGTATGAAATGCGTTCTTTTACCTTTAAAAGGACTTCAACCTTTTGATCAAGTTCCATTACATAATGGCTTAATTTATTGGAGTTATTCTTTTGAAATGCTGCTTCGACAAACGATGTGGGAATAGTACTTCTTGTTTCTCCTTTTTTGAGTAAAAAAATAGATCGAATTCTATAGATTAAATATTCGGAATTATTTAAATGGTTATAAGAATACGTAAAAACGATACAATTTTTTGACCAGCATAAAGATTCACATTCATCGTTTTTTGTTAAACAGAGAATTGGAATATCATTTTTGCAGGAATTAAAATTTGGATCATTTATAATGGTCTGGTTTTTTTTGAAACATAAAAAAATCAGATCGGGATTTAAGGATTCTGCTGTACGATTTAAATCTGCGGCTCTTGAAACAGAAACGGTCGAAATAGTGAAATCTATTATGGTCGACAAAATATGTAATACCTTGGTTAATACCATAGTATCATCACATCCAATCAATATTGTTTTCTTGTCAAGCATTTTTTTTGGGGAGTATTTTTTTGCCTGGTTATATTGTTTTTAAATCGTTATTAAAATTATATATCTTTTTACCGCGCGAATAAAAATATGCTACAGAATGGTTTTTTCCTGTCATGAAATCGAGTTTTGTACTAGATATTTCTTTTTGAAAAAATAGTTACTAAATAGATTCAATTTTAAAAGAAAAGGGGTTTTTATCGGGGAAATAAGATAAAAGAGTTCTACAAGGCTTGTAAAAGAAGTTTGGTTTTTTATTTGGAATGTAAAATTATAAAATAAATACGATACAACGATAACTAATAGTACTTGTTTTTTCAGTATATTCTTATTTTAACGATTCATTTACATAAAAAAAGAGATTCGTCAATATTGAAGAATCTCTTTTTTATTTAGATATGAAATGACTTTTATTTATCAGCCACTTTTTTAAATCTCATCATTGGCACGTCTTTAATCAACAAATTAAGTTTACCATCTTTATCAATAGAATAAGAATCAATTTTTCTGATCATTTGTGTAAAAACCTGTTCGCCGCCGCCATCGCAATACATCATTGTAGCCGGACCTTGCTCTCCAAAACTAAGAGATTTCCCTTTTAAAGTATAAGGAGCGCTGTAACCGTTACAACCAGCATTTCCGAAAACCTGACCTTTACTTTCGTCAAATTTAATAAATGGTTTTTTGGTAGGAAACAGACCATCAAAAGCAATACGCGGACCAGAAATATATTCTAATTCCCAAGTTGTATTGTAAAGATCAGAAGAGCTTGTGGTATTCTTCATCGTTGTACAAGAATTAAATGATAGTGCTAAAACAGCAACAAAAAGTAAGATGTAATTTTTCATAAAAAACGATTTTAGAACATAAATTTAATAATTATTAATAGAATTTACATCATAAAAAGGATGAATTTTTTGTTTTATGTGTTTCGTTTCTTATTTAATTTGTCTCTACCAACAATGTAATTAAGTTAAGAAAAGATATATAATCTAATGGCGAAGAAATCTCGCGCAAAGGCGCAAAGTTTTTGTCATTTCGACGGAGGAGAAATCCTTGCAAGTAGCTCCGTTCCTAATAGTCAATCTTTGTAGAATTTCTTGCGAGGATTTCTCCTCCGTCGAAATGACAATATTGTGGTTAAACTTTTCTCTAAGTCTTGTTTCTATAATCTTGCTTCTAGAATCTTTCTTCTATATTCTTTCTTCTATATTCTTTCTTCTATAATCTTGCTTCTACGAGTCTAGACCTAAACCGGCAAATTCTTCTCAAACGCCGCACCAAAAGAGAAAAACGAATCTGTGCTTCCAACGCCTTCGATTTGGTGAATTTGTTCGTATAGAATTTTACGAAGCTCTTCGTTGTTAAAAGAAACAATTTTGATGAATAAAGCATATTTCCCCGAAACCCAGTGACATTCGATCACTTCTGGGATTTCTTTCAGTTTTTCGGCAATAGAATAAGAGTATCGCGCTTCTTTAGTAACGATTCCGGTGTAGGTAATAGTTTCAAAACCAAGTTCTTTAGCATTTAGCTTGACGCCAAAACCTGTAATTACACCAGCTTCTTGTAATTTTTTGACCCTTAAATGCACCAATGAATTTGATATATTTAATTCTTTCGCAAGATCTGAAAAAGGTATTCTCCCATTCTCACTCAGTTTTTGCATGATTTCGCGATCTAAATAGTCAGTATTTTCATTCTTCTTGATACTTGCCATAGCCTGTGTTTGTTTATAGATTCTACAATTTTGACAATTCTTTTGTTAAAACTCCTTTTGAAAGTGTCAAAAATACAAAAATTAACTTAAAATATGTCGTGTTGTAAATAATCGTATCTATTGAATGTTATATTAACAGTATATTCTATAGATTTGTGTCATAATAACATTATTTTAAGATAGCCAAACATGAATAAAGATCAATTACTTACGAAACTATGGGAGCAATATGCTGATATTACTCCATCTGCAAAAAAAATACATGAACTATTAGAAGATAAAGGCGAAGAAATCCAGAATGACCATATCGCGATTCGTACTTTCAATGACAAACGTGTTAATATTGAGGTATTAGAAAAGCCTTTTATTAATGTTGGTTATGAGGCAAAGGGCGAGTATAATTTTGAAACTAAAAAATTATATGCAAAGCATTATGAGCACGCTACAGATAAAAGCGCTCCAAGAATCTTTATTTCAGAATTAGAATTAGAAAAATGCTCTGCTGAATTACAGGAAACAGTACAGAACATTTTGAACAGTTGTGACCAAAATGTATTCAACGATCCTGAATTGGTTTTAAGCGGATCTGTTTGGAAAGGAAACTCTCAAAAGATCTACAAATCATTATTAGAAGAATCTGAATATGCAGCGTGGATGTACGTTTACGGTTTTAGAGCAAATCATTTCACTATAAATACTAATGCTTTAAAAGGCTTTAAAACATTAGAAGAATTAAATAATTTCTTAGAAGAAAGCGGTTGGAAATTAAACGCTTCTGGTGGAAAAATCAAAGGAACGCCAGAGCAATTATTAGAACAATCAAGCACATTGGCAGATTTATATGTAGTAGATTTTGAAGAAGGAGCAATCGAAATTCCGTCTTGCTATTATGAATTTGCACTTCGTTACCCAATGGCAAACGGAGAATTGTACCAGGGATTTGTGGCATCATCTGCAGATAAAATCTTTGAAAGTACAGATGTAAAGTTGCAGGAAGCTAAATAATAAAACTCGTTAGGCGTAAATGTTTTAACACATAGAAAAATAACTTTTAATGCTTAAAAAAGGCGTTTCACTTATTTAAAATATACATAGATGACTATGTGAAAGAAATGAATTTCTTTAAAAATTCTCTTTTACTAAGAAGAAAATCTATGTTTCTATGTGTTAAAAAAATTTTGAATTATCCGCAAACGATTGAGAAATACAGAATAACAAATAAAAAAGGTCGGAATGACAAAAACAGAATTAGGATTCGGAATTAAAGAAGCTTTAAACCAATTAGGAATAAAGGATGTTAATGAAGGAACTTCAACAGGATTAAACAATTTTTCGAATGGGGAAATTTTAGAAAGTTATTCTCCGGTTGATGGAGCATTAATTGGAAAAATTAAAACTTCGACTGCTGCAGATTATGAGAAAGTAATGGAATCAGCAACAGCTGCTTTCAAACAATTCAGAGTAATGCCAGCGCCACAACGTGGAGAAATTGTACGTCAGTTTGGAGAAAAATTACGCCAAAACAAAGAAGCTTTAGGGAAACTGGTTTCTTATGAAATGGGTAAATCGCTGCAAGAAGGTTATGGAGAAGTTCAGGAAATGATCGATATCTGTGATTTTGCAGTAGGACTTTCGCGTCAGCTACACGGATTAACGATGCACTCTGAGCGTCCAGGACACAGAATGTACGAACAATATCATCCTTTGGGAGTTGTTGGAATCATTTCGGCATTCAACTTTCCGGTTGCAGTTTGGGCTTGGAATACAGCTTTGGCTTGGATTTGCGGAGACGTTTGCGTTTGGAAACCTTCTGAAAAAACACCTCTTTGCGGAATTGCCTGCCAGAATATCATTGCTGAAGTTATCAAAGAAAACAACCTTCCAGAGGGAATTTCATGCTTAATCAATGGCGATTATAAAATAGGAGAGTTGTTGACAAGCGATAAACGTGTACCATTAATTTCGGCTACAGGTTCTACAAGAATGGGTAAAATTGTTGCGCAGGTAGTTGCGGGACGTTTAGGAAATTCATTATTAGAATTAGGCGGAAACAATGCAATTATTGTAACGCCGGATGCAGATATTAAAATGACTGTTATTGGTGCCGTTTTTGGTGCCGTAGGAACTGCAGGACAAAGATGTACATCGACGCGTCGTTTGATCATTCACGAAAGTATTTATGATAAAGTTAGAGATGCAATTGTTTCTGCCTACAAACAATTACGCATTGGAAATCCATTGGACGAAAAAAATCATGTTGGTCCGCTTATCGATAAACATGCTGTCGAAATGTACAATCAGGCTTTAGAAAAAGTAGTTGCCGAAGGAGGAAAAATCCTTGTTGAAGGCGGCGTACTTTCAGGAGAAGGATACGAAAGCGGTTGCTACGTAAAACCTGCAATTGCAGAAGCTGATAACACATTTGAAATCGTACAACACGAAACTTTTGCCCCAGTATTGTACTTATTAAAATATTCAGGAACTGTAGAAGATGCCATCGCAATCCAAAACGGTGTTGCACAAGGATTATCATCGGCAATTATGACAAATAATTTAAGAGAAGCTGAGTTATTCTTTTCAGTTACAGGATCTGATTGTGGTATTGCCAATGTAAATATTGGAACGTCAGGCGCTGAAATTGGAGGTGCTTTTGGTGGAGAAAAAGAAACAGGCGGAGGGAGAGAATCCGGCTCTGATGCCTGGAAAGTTTACATGCGTAGACAAACCAATACAATTAATTACACAACTAGTTTGCCACTAGCACAAGGAATTAAATTTGACTTATAAGCCGAATTAGAACTAACGCTTATAATAAAAGTCACAAGAATGAGAATACCGCAATTTATTTGGTCAGTGTTTTACCGCCACTGACTAAATAAGTTGCTTGCTTACAAATAAAAAAAAACAAAAAAAGAAAATTTTAATTAACCAAAACCATTACCAAAATGAAAAAACTACTAGTTAGGAAGCTATCCATGCTTCCTTTACTGCTATGTCTATGGTTGCCAGGTATCAACTTCGCACAGGCTCAAAAGACAATTTCAGGAAAAGTTACAGATGATAAAAACAACACATTGCCAGGTGTTAGTATTTCTATCAAAGACTCAAAGTACAATGCAGCAACAGATATTGACGGAAATTATACTCTGGTATATTCCTCAAGTCTTGTCGATCCGGTTATCGTTTTTTCGTATATGGGATTCATAGGAAAAAGCGAAGCCGTAAATAACCGCACACAATTTGATGTGGTTATGCAGGAAGAAACCAATAAATTAAATGAAGTCGTTATTATAGGTTACGGATCTCAGAAAAAGAGTAACGTGACCGGAGCTATTTCTACCGTTAAAAAGGAAAGTCTTGAAACCAGAGCCACAACAAGTCCGGCCGAGGCACTTCAAGGTTTAGTTGCAGGGGTAAACGTGCAAAAAAGCGGTGGAGTTGCAGGAGCTTCTGTAAGTGTAAAAATTCGTGGAGTAAACACTTTTGGAGCAACAGAACCACTTTATATTATTGACGGATTTCAAGGATCTATTAATACCATCAATCCAACCAATATAGAATCTATGGAGGTTCTTAAAGATGGTGCTGCAGCTGCAATTTATGGATCTGTAGCCGCAAATGGTGTAATTATCGTAACGACTAAAAATGGTCAGAAAGAAGGCGTAAAAGTTGATTTCAGTTCCTTTTTAAGCGTTACAAACCCATCAAAAACATTAGACTTATTAGACGCTGACGGATATCGTACGGTTAATAAAAGAATGTATGATGAGTATAATAAATATGCAACTACGCCAAAACCGCTTCCGGCTTATATTACGGAGCCGTCTAATGTAAATACAGATTGGCAGGATGAAGTTTTCCGTTCTGGATTTACCCAAAATTATGGTTTAGGAGTTCAGGGAAGACAAGGTGATTTTAAATTTGCTTTATACGGTAATTTAGTAAAGCAAAAAGGAATTGTAATTGACAACCAATTTGGACAACAAACTGCAAGCGCAAGAGTTAGTTTCAAAAAATCTATTTTTGATGTAGACGGAAAAATGGCTTACATCGGAACACAAAATGCATTGCCAAACTTTCAGTTGAAAGAAGTTTATACAATGGCGCCTTTAGTTCCGGTTTATGACGCAACACAACCATATGGTTATGGATTGGCAGACAAAAACGGTTTGCCGGCTGCAACAAATCCGGTTGCCGAAGAACACTTTAGAAAAAGTAATGACGTAGGACAGGATTTAACAGCAAATATCGCTATTACAACAAATATTGCTCCTTGGATAAAATACAAATTAGCGTATTCTTACCGTGTGAAAAATAACCAGCAAATGGCTCATTTTCCACCATTTATTGCAAATCCAAAAGAGGTACATCTTTATCCAATGCAAAGCGAATTGAGAACAACCTGGAACGAGCAAATATTAGACAATATTATCACAATCGATAAAACATTTGGTAAACATGTTTTTGGATTAATGCTTGGTAATACTTTTAACAGTCAATCATCAAACTGGAACCAAGTTAGCGTTGAAGGTAAAACAACGGATTATACGGTAGAAAATGGACAATTGGTTTCTATTGATCGTCCGTCTGGATTCCTTGATCCTGGTTTTGAAACTATTGGAGCAGGAAGAGGCGGAACATATACTGCAGACGGTTCAAAATTTCAATACAATCGTGTATCTTTCTTCGGAAGGTTAAATTACTCGTATAATGATCGTTACTTACTTCAGGTTACGGTTAGAAAAGATGGTTCGTCTAAATTTGGAGAAGACAGCCGTTGGGGAACATTTCCGTCTGTTGCTTTAGGATGGAAAATCGAACAAGAAGATTTCTTTCCAAAAGATATGATCCTTTCTACATTAAAATTACGTGCTAGCTGGGGACAATTGGGTAACGAAGCTGCATTAGGATATTACTCAGCAAATACATTGATCAAAACCGGAAACAGTTTAGGCAATGGTTATGTACAAGGAATTGGAAGTAATCCTTGGCCGGGAAGTATTGCAACAGCATTAGAAAACAGAAACCTGCAATGGGAAACTACAGATTCTAAGAATATTGGACTTGATTATACCCTTTTGAAAGGAAAAATCAGCGGTTCGATGAACTACTACCATAATGTAACCGACAATTTGTTGATTACCAAAAAACTGGCTCCATCTGCCGGAATCGACGATCCAATTCTTAACGTAGGTAAAATTAGCAATAGCGGATTTGAATTTGAAGTAAACTACCGCGATCAGGTTAATGAATTCAAATACAACGCAGGTTTAAACCTTACGACACTTAAAAATAAAGTGCAAGAACTTGCAAACGAAGGACAAACAATTTACGGAGAAGGATTGAAATATGGAGACGAACATTTTCCGACTCAAGCTCGCGTAGGAAGTCCAATTAGTGGATTCTATCTGTATAAAACAGATGGTATTTTCCAAAGCGCACAAGAAGTTGCAGCTCACAGCAAAAACGGAGTTTTATTACAACCAAATGCACAACCTGGAGATATTCGTTTCAAAGATTTGAACAATGACGGTGTTATCGACGAAAAAGACAAAGAATACGCAGGAACAGGATTACCAAAATTAGAAGTAAATCTTAGTTTAGGAGCAAGTTATAAAGGTTTCGATTTTTCTGCTTTGATTGGAAGCGGTTGGGGTAATAAACTATACAACGGAAACAGATATTTCTATGAATCTATGAATTCAGGAACCAACATGTTGGCTTCGACATTAAATTCATGGACACCGGAAAACCACAGTAATATACCACGTGCAGTATTGCAGGATCCAAACGGAAACAGCCGTGAATCGGATCGTTTTCTTGAAAGTGGAGATTTTATTAGAATGCGCCAATTGCAATTGGGATATACTATTCCGAGCAAAATGTTAGGTAAAGCAAAAATCGACAAACTTAGATTTTATGTAAGTGTTGAAAACCTGTTTACCATCACCAATTATTCAGGTATAGATCCTGAATTCTCACGTGCTTCAGTAGTAGACACGGGTGTTGACCGTTTTGTTTATCCATTTACAAGATCATTTGTATCTGGAGTTCAGTATATATTTTAATACGATTTAAAAAAGACATTATCATGAAAAAGATATTTTTATTATTATCCACAATAGGTCTGTTCACCATCACAAGTTGTAGTGATTACCTGGACCAACAATCTCCGGATCAACTTACTTCAGGTAATTTCTGGAGAAATAAAGCCGATGCTGAATCTGCTTTGGCATCAACCTATTCTCAATTAGAATGTGCCGTTGACGAATGGGCTTTCGCCGAAGTAAAATGGCCGGTTGAAGCCTATCGCGAAGACATAAACGAATTAGGAAGTGACGCATTAAACTACCAAAACTGGGTAGAACTTTCGACATTTACCTACACAAACGGAAACAGTCAGTTTACCAGTTATTGGAAAATTAATTACAGAGGAATCAGTAATGCTAATCAGGTTATTGACAAATTGCCACAAGTTCCGGCAACAACATTAAACGATGCAGATCGCAAACAAATTGAAGCCGAAGCTCGTTTTTTACGCGCATATTATCACATGAAATTGCTTTTGAACTGGGATCAGATTTACATTAGAAATAAATATGTGACCAAAGAAAGTGATCTAAATGTTCCGTTGGCAACACGTGCAGCAGCTTGGGATTTTATTACAAGCGAATTTAAGGCTGTAGCCGATGTACTTCCTGCAAAACAATCTGCAGATAAAACAGGTCGCGCAACAAGCGGAGCAGCAAATAGTTATTTAGGATTTGCTTATTTGACAAGAGCTTATGAAGAAACTTCTCAAAAACAAGCATTCTTAAACGAAGCACTTACAGCACTTAATAAAGTACAAGGTTATGAGTTAGTGAAAGATTATGTTTCGATGTTTGACGGAACTACAAAAAACACAAAAGAATCTATTTTCGAATTGCAATTCTCAGAAACTACAGCAAACGGAGCATTCTACCGTAATGCACTTCATTATTGGATGGCATCAGCTGAACTTGGAGGTTGGGATGAGATTCTGCCAAGTGCAATGCTTGTAAGTGAATTTAAAAAAGAAGGAAAAATTGCGACAACAGGAAATTACGATACGCGTCTTTACAGCACAATTTTCTTCAAAGATCCTTATTTCAATGACCCAAATAATCCATTGGTATTAGGAACAACTTATGATGAAAAATTTGGAGGAACAGACAAACCAGTTTACCGCAGATATATTCCAAGTACACAGGAAAAAATGAATCAGGAATTTACAGCAATCAACATTCCATTGATGCGTTATGCGAATGTATTATTGATGCAAGCCGAAGTTCTAAACGAATTAGGACGTAGCGCAGAAGCGATTCCGTATATCGACAAAGTTCGCGCAAGAGCAGATATGCCTGGAATGACAGGAACAACAACTGCCCAAGTAAGAGCACAAATCGAACACGAAAGAATCATAGAATTCCCATTAGAAAACTATCGTTTTTATGATTTACGTCGTTGGGGAAAAACAAAAGCAGCACTTGACGCAGTTGGACGCACAGGTTTTGACGCATCAAAAAATAGCTTTTATCCAATTCCTTTAACAGAATTGCAAACGAAATAATCATCTGGAAGAAAGAATTCAAAATATCAAAAATTGATTTTCTATAAGGGATTAAACCTGCAAGGTCTTTTTTGACCTTGTGGGTTTAATTATAATATTGAGAAGCCTTTCGAAAAGCATTTTATAATTAGAAGAAAATAAGAGAAGAACAGAAAAAATCTGCTCAATCTGCCACCCGAGCGATAGCGAACTGGCGAAGCAAATCTGCGAGAGAACATTTAATACAAAGAAAATCCACAGATATAAAGATTAAAATTAATCAAAAAAATCTGCTAAATCTGCGAGAAATATTTCCAGCATAAAGAAACATTTAGTACATTATCTAAATAAAACACACACTATAAAAACAAAATAACATGGACAAAAAGAAAATACTTTTTATTCTTGCATCCTTTTTTATACTACAAAATGGTTGGTCCCAAAAGAGTTTTCCAAACTTGGAATCATCCAAAAACAGTATAAATTACAAAGGAAACCCAGCAAATGCTACCGACAGAAAACCATTAGCATTTTCAGATAAAGGCGCATGGTTTGCCTTCGGATTCTTAGAACAATCAGAAGTTCAGGCAGGATTTTCAGGACCATTTTTAATGACAGAACAAAATGGAGTTTGGTTAAGTCCATCGTTTGTTTCGCTGCAGCTAAAGGACGAAAACAAACAAGAAGCCATCAACTGGAAAAGTGCATTAGTTGCTCAAAACAGCTACAACAGCCATTTAGAACAAGAATTTAAAAATGAAAAACTAGCGATAAAACAACAATTAGTATTTTTATCAGGACATACCGCATTACAAAAAACAAGCATTACCAATACATCAGGAAAAACAATAACACTTTTTCCTTCGTATGAATCGAATATATTTCTGGATGATTTACAATTATCGAAAGAAGGAAACACACTAAAAATCGTTTCCACGAAAAGTACAGCGACAGGTTATATTCAGTTTTTGAAAAGCAATCCCGAATTTGAAATTTCAAAACAAGGATACAAAGCACAAACAGAAAAACTGGTCTTAAAACCAAATGAAACCAAAGAAATTGTAGTTGCACAAACGTTTATTTTCGCTCAATATTCATGGAAAAACGAAAACGAAGCAATTGCAAAAACAGCATTTAATACACTGTTAAACAACACACAAAAAGAAAAAGAAAAGCAATTAGCACAATTGATTGCCAGAAAGAAAAGCATTTACAAAGACGTTGTTTATTCTGATTTAGTAGCAAAATTAGTATTGACATTACAAAACAATACCAGAATTGCCGCAGAAGGATTAAAACACGGCGGACTTTTTCCGAGTTATAATTACGAATGGTTTCATGGTTTTTGGGCTTGGGACAGTTGGAAACACGCCGTTGCTGTAGCCAATTATGATTCGGAATTAGCAAAAAATCAAATGCGAGCTTTGTTTGATTATCAGGAACCAAACGGATTTATTCCGGATTGTATTTACAGAAACAATCTTCTGGAAGAAAACAATTACCGAAATACAAAAGCGCCGCTTGCAGCTTGGGCAATCTGGAAAATTTATGAGAAAACAAAAGACGTTAATTTCATAAAAGAGTTTTATCCAAAGCTAAAATTATATCACAATTGGTGGTACAAAGAACGTGATCATGATCAGGATGGTTTATGCGAATTTGGCTCAACTGATGGAACCGTAATTGCTGCAAAATGGGAAAGCGGAATGGACAATGCCGTTCGTTTTGATGATAGTAAAATCCTGAAAAACGGAGAAAAAGCCTATTCATTAGATCAGGAAAGTGTCGATTTAAACTCGTTTTTATACGCAGAGAAAAACTATCTGAATAAAATGGCGGAGGTTTTAAAACTAACCGAAGAAGCTAAAAAATGGAAAGACGAAAGCGTAACCTTAAAAGGTAGAATTCAAACTCAATTTTGGGATGCCGAAACAGGTTGGTTTTACGACACAACAATCGATGGAAAAACATTGATAAAAGCAATGGGTTGCGAAGGATATTTGCCAATTTGGGCAGAAGTTGCAACAGCGGAACAAGCCAAGGCAGCCAAAACAAATATGATGGATACAAACTCCTTAAACACATTTGTTCCGTTACCGACATTGGCAGCAAATCATCCTAAATTTAAACCTGAAGGCGGATATTGGAGAGGACCAGTTTGGTTAGATCAAAGCTATTTTGGAATAAACGGTTTAGAAAAATACGGCTACAACAACGAAGCAAACGAATTAGCGCACAAACTGATTTATAATGCCGAAGGAGTTTTGGACAAAGGCACTTCGATAAGAGAAAACTATCAGCCAATTACCGGAAAAGGATTAGAAGCTTTTAGTTTTAGCTGGTCAGCGTCGCATTATTTAATGCTGCTTTTAGAGGATAAATAGTTAAGCTAATTGGAAGCAATTAATTTTAAGTCCCAGCGGGACAGGATATTTATAGAAAGAGAAAAGTGCACACAACAGAACTCCATCGGGGTGAGATGCTTAGCTATCTCATAGAAAAGATAATGTCGCCCCGCTGGGGCTTGACTTAAAGATCGTGTATTAAATTAACTATAAATATTTTACTCCTTCGGAGTTTTGACTTAAAGAATAAATGCATATTTATCTTAATGTAAATAATAAAATTTACAATTTGATATTTCAATTAAGGGATAAGTTTACCTATTTATCTAAATTTGATTAACACAACAATATTACAAAGTATGTTCAACCAAAATATATCGCTTACAAAAATAGTATTGACAGGATTGCTTATTGCAAGTTGCAATTCTATGCCTGTTTTTGCTCAAAGCAAAAAAACTACAGTTACAGAAAAGAAAGATCCGCAGCGTTTTTTCTCAAAGCCGGATTTAATGCAAATTGGTGTTTATTATTATCCCGAGCAATGGCCGAGAGAACAATGGGAACGCGATTTAAAAAACATCAAAAAATTAGGATTTGAATTTACGCATTTCGCTGAATTTGCCTGGACTTATATGGAACCTGAAGAAGGTAAATATGATTTTAAATGGCTGGATGATGCTTTGGCTATAGCCGAAAAACAAGGATTAAAAGTAATTCTTTGTACGCCAACGCCAACTCCGCCAGCCTGGATGGGAGAGAAGTATCCGGAGATTTATTTAGTAGATGCAAGCGGTCGCCGCAGAGAACATGGAAACAGAGCAAATCAATCTGTTTCGAATGAAAAATACAGAGAGTTTGTAGAAAAAATCGTTACAGAACTTGGAAAAAGATACGGTAAAAACAAAAACATTATGGGCTGGCAAGTGGATAACGAGCCTGGCGCACCAGATGATTTTAGTCCATCTGCACAAAAAGGATTTCAGAAATGGCTTAAAGCCAAATACGGAACAATCGAAAAATTAAATACCGAATGGTTGGGAAGTTTTTGGAGCATTCGATATAATAATTTCGAGCAAATCGCGATTCCAAATGCAGAGCTTTATTCAGAAGATAAATTGAGTCCACATGCGATTTTAGATTTCAAAAGATATACCGCAGATTCACAGGCAGAATATCTGAATTTACAAGCAGAAACACTTCGTAAATATGTTGATCCAAAACAATGGATTACCACAAATTATACAAATGTTGTTTACGGCGCAGATCCTAGAAGAACTGATAAAATGGATTTTGCAACTTACACAATGTATCCCGTAAGCGGAAGAAATACATTGGGAGGACAGAATTTTAGAATGGGACAACCGAATAAAATTTCGGAAGCCAATGATTATTACAGATCTATAAACGGCGTTACAGGCGTTATGGAAATGCAGCCGGGACAAGTAAACTGGGCAAGTATAAACCCCCAATTACTTCCGGGAACGGTTCATATGTGGATTTCTCAGGCTTTTGGCGGCGGTTGTTCTTTTACCTGCACGTATAGATACAGACACCCGTTGGGAAGCAGTGAAATGTATCACGACGGAATCGTAGGTACAGATGGAGTAACTTTGTCACAAGGCGGAAAAGAGTTTGTACAATCAATCGAAGACATGAAATTGCTTCGTAAAGAATACAATCCAAAAGCGGTGATTCCGGAGAATCTTTCGAAAAGAAAAACAGGATTTTTATGGAGTCATGAAAATCTTTGGGATCTGGAAAACCAAAAACAAACGGAATTTTGGAATACTTGGAGACATAGAAATACGTACACATCGGCAATAAAATCAACTGGTGCACCAATGGATTTTATTACTGAAGAAGATGATTTTTCTGCTTATCCGTTTATTGTCGCTCCGGCTTATCAACTAATTGATCAGAAATTAGTAGATAAATGGACGAAATATGTTGAGAACGGAGGAAACTTAATTCTTTCTTGCCGAACTGGTCAAAAAGACAAAAACGGACATTTCTTTGAAGCTAATTGGAGCGCGCCAATCGTGCCTTTAATTGGTGCCGATGTAGAATTTTTTGACATGCTTGTCGAAGATGTAAACGGAACTATAAACGCTGGAACAAATACCTACAAATGGAATTCGTGGGCTGATGTTTTAAATCCAAAACAAGGAACAGAAGTTTTAGCAACTTATGCAGATCAGTTTTATAAAGGAAAAGCAGCGGCAATTACCAGAAAATTAGGCAAAGGAACAATTACGTATATTGGCGCTGAAAGTAAAGACGGAAACTTAGAAAGAGAAGTTGTAAGAACAATTTACGAACGTGCAAAAGTTGCGATCGAAGACTTGCCAAGAGGTGTATATGTAGAATGGAGAGACGGTTTTTATGTAGGCGTAAATTATACAAATGAGCCTGTAAACTTGCCAATTCCACAAGGAAGCAAAATATTGGTAGGACAAAATCCTTTGCAACCGGCTCAGGCAATTATTTGGAAATAGAACATTCCTGCAAGGTTTTCAAAACCTTGTAGGTATAAGAAATACACCTACAAGGTCTGAAAAAGTCCTTGCAGGAGAAAAAATAAAAAATAAAATAAATAAGAGTAACAATGACTTTTTCAGAAGCAACTATTCAGGATTTAGTAAAAGAATATTACGGATTAATCGTGACCGTAAAAGCATTAAATGGATATGATGAATTGAATTTTCTTTTATCGAATGAGAAAAATGAAAAATACATTCTAAAAGTGTCCAATGAGAGTCATCCATTTCCTTTTTTAGAAGCGCAAATAAATATTATTCAGCACCTTAAAAAAAGCAATATATCTGATTGTTTTCAGCATTTTAGTATCAATAAACAAGGAGAAGAATTAACCAAAATAGTAAGAGATTCTAAAACCTATTATATTAGAATTTTAAACTTTCTGGAAGGTACTTTTTGGGTTGATGTAGAAAATAAAACAACCGAATTACACCACAATCTAGGAACTTTTTTAGGCAATATGGATAATGCGTTACAGGATTTTTCTCATCCCGCAATGCATCGCAATTATACTTGGGATATCAGCCGAGCGAGTGAAGCGGGAGATAATCTGAAACACATTTTAAATCACGAAAAAAGACGTATTGCAGGCTATTTTCTGTTACAGTTTGACACCGAAGTTTTGCCGCAAATTCATCGTTTAAGACATGCATATGTTCATAATGATGCCAACGATTACAATGTGTTAGTACAAGAAAACCGCATAAGTGGTTTGATTGATTTTGGCGATATGGTTTATACCGCGCTTATCAATAATTTGGCAATAGCCTGTACGTATGCAATGCTCGATGAAGAAGATCCGTTGGCGGTTGCCGCATCAATTGTTGCAGGATATCATAAAGCGTATGCATTGACAGAGGAGGAATTAGATTTGTTGTACTATTTAATTGCCGGAAGACTTTGCATTAGCGTGACACAATCTGCTTATAATGCGTCATTAGACAGTAATAACGAGCATCATTTTATTACCGAAAAACCAGCTTGGGATTTGTTGTATAAACTAATTCAGATTAACCCAATTAAAGCTCAGGATGTTTTTAGAAAAGCGTGTGGTTTCGACGGATTAATAAATGAAGATGATTACAGTGATTTGTTGGAAATTCGTAAAAAGAAAATTGGTCGAAATCTAAGCATTGGTTACAAAGACAAACTAAAAATTGTAAAAGGAGCATTGCAATATTTATACGATGATAAAGGAAGAACCTTTGTAGATTGCGTAAATAACCCTTCGCACGTTGGACATTGTCATCCAGTTGTAGTTCGAAAAATGCAAAAGCAAATCGCAACTTTAAATACCAATACAAGATATTTGAATGACGCCATAACAGAATATGCCGAAAAATTAACCGCAACATTACCGGAAAAACTTAGCGTTTGTTATTTCGTAAATTCAGGAAGTGAAGCAAACGATTTAGCAATCAGAATGAGCCGTCATTATACCAAACAAAAAGATATAATTGTACTCGATCATGCCTATCACGGAACATCGACTGTAGCAATGGAAATGAGTCCGTATAAATTTGACAGCAAAGGCGGTTCTGGTCAAATGCCTTGGATTCACAAAGCGATAAATCCGGATTTGTATCGTGGTCCGTATAAATATGGTGACGAAAAAGCGGGTGAAAAATATGCCGAAGATGTACAAAGAATCATCGAAGATTTAAAGAAAGAAGACAAAGCGCCAGCCGTATTTATTTGTGAAACTTTATTGGGCGTTGGAGGGCAAATTCCGTTACCGGAAAATTATCTAAAAACGGCTTACGATTATGTCAGAGCAGCCGGAGGCGTTTGTATTGCCGATGAAGTTCAGGTTGGTTTCGGGAGAATTGGTGATCATTTCTGGGGATTTGAATTGCAAAATGTAGTTCCGGATATTGTTGTTTTAGGAAAACCAATTGGTAACGGACATCCGCTTGCAGCTGTAATTGTAACGGAAGAAATTGCAGATTCTTTCAATAACGGATTGGAATATTTTAACACCTTTGGCGGAAATCCCGTTTCTATGACAACAGGATTAGCGGTTCTGGATGTTATTCAGGAGGAAGAAATGCAGCAACACGCGTTAGAAGTTGGAAATCATTTAATGGATGGTTTGAAAGGTTTAATGGCAAAATACCCAATCATAAGTGACGTTCGCGGACATGGATTATTCATTGGCGCCGAAATGGTAAAAGACAGAACAACAATGGAACCGGCAGTTCCTGAAATAGATATCGTGGTCGAAAAATTGAAAGCAAACGGATATTTATTAAGCACAGATGGACCATTGCATAACGTATTAAAAATAAAACCACCAATGACTTTCAGTAAACAAAATGCTGATGAAATGGTGAAATTTTTAGATATCGCTTTAAGCGAATTGTAGAAAATTAATCAAGCAAAGGCGCAAAGTTTATAGAAAATTTCTTTGTGACTTTGCGTCTTTGCGAGAAAATAAACCTAGGCGTTAAACAACAACAAACGAAGAATATTCCTGATTTCAATCCTTTTTAGGATAAAAGCAGACCTATATAATAAAATATCAAAATGAATAACAATAATATCCTTTCCAAGAGTTCTATTAATCTTGAAGGTTTAGAAAAGCAATTAGAGGGTAAATTATTTTACGATCACACGATGCGTTTGCTCTACGCAACAGATGCCAGCGCTTATAAAGAAATGCCTTTGGCGGTTGCGATTCCGAAAACGAAGGAAGATATTCAGAAAATTATTGCTTTTGCAAGAGAAAATAATAGCAGTGTGATTCCTCGTGCCGCTGGAACTTCACTTGCGGGACAAGTAGTTGGAAACGGAATTATTGTTGATATTTCGCAGGAATTCACTAAAATTATTACTGTAGATCAGGAAAATAAATCGGCTTGGGTAGAACCGGGCGTAATTCGTGATGAACTAAATCTTCATTTAAAACCGTATAAACTTTTTTTTGGTCCCGAAACTTCTACCAGTAATCGTTGCATGATTGGCGGAATGGTTGGAAACAATGCTTGTGGTGCAAGGTCTGTTATTTATGGATCTACTCGTGAACATTTATTGGAAATTAAAGGCTTTCTTGCTGATGGAAATGAGGTTACTTTTGGTTCCTTAACAAATGCTGAATTTGAAGATAAATGCAACGGAATCAATGTTGTGAGTCCGTTAGAGCAAGCGATTTATGTTCAGGCAAAAGAAATATTATCTTCTGAAAGTAACAGAACTTTATTCGACGATAACTTTCCAAAGAAAACAATTCCGAGGAGAAATACAGGTTATGCTTTGGATTTATTGGCAGATTCGATGCCTTTTGGAACTTTTGATGAAAAATTCAATTTCTGTAAATTAATTGCAGGATCTGAGGGAACTTTGTTCTTTTCTACCGCTATAAAATTGAATTTAGTTGACGCGTTAAAACCTTACGCAGCTTTGGTTTGTGTACATTTTGAAAGCATAAATGAATCGCTAAAAGCAAATATAGAAGCGTTGAAATTTAATCCGGATAGTGTCGAGTTAATTGACCATTATATTCTGGAATGTACCAAAGAAAATATTGAACAAAGCAAGAATCGTTTTTTTGTAAAAGGAGATCCTCAGGCAATTTTGGCGGTTGAATTTTTAAGAGATTCCCAAGAAGAAATTGACGCTGTTGCAAAAGAAATGGAAGCTTTGATGCGTTCTAAAAATCTGGGTTATCATTTCCCGATTGTTTATGGCGACGATACGAACAAAGTTTGGGCATTAAGAAAAGCAGGATTGGGTTTATTATCGAATATTCCGGGTGATGCAAAAGCGGTTGCGGTAATCGAAGATACTGCTGTAGATGTGAATGATTTACCGGATTTTATCGAAGATTTTAATGCAATATTAAAAGAACGAAACTTAAACTGTGTGCATTATGCGCATGCGGCAACGGGAGAATTGCATTTGCGTCCGATTATAGATTTAAAAACTAAAGAAGGAACAGCAATTTTTAGAACTATTGCGACAGATATTGCACATTTAGTTAAGAAATATAAAGGTTCTTTGAGCGGAGAACATGGCGACGGAAGACTTCGTGGAGAATTTATTCCGCTGATGTTGGGTGAAGAAATCTATCAATTGTTTATTCAGATAAAGCAGGTTTGGGATCCTTGGGGAGTTTTTAATCCGGGCAAAATCGTGAATACGCCACCAATGGATTCGAGTTTGAGATATACGGCTGGTCAGGAAACACCAATGCCGGAAACGTATTTTGATTTCTCTGAACATAACGGAATCCTTCGTGCTGCCGAAATGTGCAACGGATCCGGAGATTGTAGAAAAACGGAGAAAAGCGGTGGTACAATGTGCCCAAGTTATATGGCAACGCGCGATGAAAAACATACAACTCGTGCCAGAGCAAATATGTTGCGAGAAACGATTACCACTTCGAAAAAAGTAAATCGATTTGATGATGAAAATCTGCTTGATGTTCTCGATTTGTGCTTAAGTTGTAAAGGTTGTAAATCTGAATGTCCGTCGAATGTTGATATGGCAAAATTAAAAGCCGAAACTTTACAACAATATCATGATAAAAATGGCGTAAAATTCCGTTCAAGATTGATTGGAAATACGCCAAAAATAAACCATTTGTTTGCTGCAATTCCGTGGATGTATAATTTATCTACAAAAGGTGTTTTGGGCAATGTGATTAAAAAAGCAACTGGTTTTGCAACAGAAAGAAAATTGCCTTTGATGCACAAAATTACTTTTGCCAAATGGATGAAAAATTACATTCAAAAAGGAGATTTTGTAAATGGCAAAGTGTATTTATACAATGATGAATTTCTGAATTATTATGATGTAGAAATAGGGCAGACGTCCGTTAAGCTTCTGAATAGTTTAGGATATGAAGTTGAAATTCCGAAAATAGGAATCAGCGGAAGAACGTATTTTTCGAAAGGAATGCTAAAAGAAGCAAGAGAAATTGCAGAACAAAACACAAGAGATTTCGAAATTTCAATTCCGGAAAATGGAGTTTTAATCGGAATTGAACCTTCGGCAATATTGAGTTTTCGTGATGAATATCCTGATTTGTGTCGTGGAGATTTAAAAGCAAAAGCGAAAACATTTGCAGCCAGAACTTTTTTAATCGAAGAGTTTTTAGCCAAAGAATTAGATGCAGGACGAATTTCATCAAATAGTTTTACAGATAAAACAGAACGAGTTAGAATGCACGGGCATTGTTTTCAAAAAGCCTTGTCGTCATTGGTTCCGTTAAAGAAAATTTTAATGTTGCCAAAGAATTATACCGTACTTAATATCCCAAGTGGATGTTGCGGAATGGCGGGTTCTTTTGGCTATGAAAAAGAACACTATGACATTTCTATGAAAATAGGAGAGTTGATTTTGTTTCCGACAATTCGTTCAGAAGAAGCTGCAACATTGATTTCGGCTTCGGGAACAAGTTGTAGGCATCAAATCGCTGACGGTACAGGACGAAAAGCGCAACATCCGGTAGAAATACTTTATGAGGCATTGAAGTAGGTTTTGATACTTCGATAAAATAATTTAGTTAAGTTTTTTTAATGCCTGTATTCTTTCTGGAAGAATACAGGCGTTTTTATTTTTCAAAATATTAATGCGAATCAAGAATTGAAAATGTGCCTTTAGGTACTAAATATTGGTAGCAATTATATTTGAAATTAGTTGGCGTGCCGTAGGTACGCAACAAAACGACCGCAATTGCGTGCCTACGGCACGCTATATTTATTCGATTAATATTTTCTACCAATATTTAGTACCTAATGGTACAAAAAAAGAGGCTTTACATCCTTGATTAGTATTAGTTTTTTTTAAGAATAGCTTGTCGTTTATCCCTGATTATTATTTCTGTAGTATATTTTTTACGCTTATTTTAAAAGATTTATTTCAATGAAAAAATAACATTCTTCTTTTGATAGATTAAAAAAAATATTGTTCATTTGCGCTTTAATTTAGAATCAGTTTAAATAAGAATAACATGACAAGACCAAAACCCCAAATTTCTTTTTTTATAAAATATTCGCTCCAAAAAATACAAAGCATTCAGTATCATTCCACATTATTATTGATGCTTTTTTTACTTGCTAATGTTGGATTTATTCAGGCGCAAACGGCAACTACAGGACAAATTTCAGGAACTGTTATCACGAATGACGGTAATGCAAGTCAGGGAGTTGTGGTAAAATTGATCGAAATAAATAAAAGTGCCGTAACCAATTCAGCAGGTAAATATGATTTCAAAAAAGTGCCTTTTGGAAAATATACGCTGGAAGTTTCGATGGCAGGATATGCGTCATCTACTGAAACTGCTGAGATTACAGAACAAACTTCAACTGCAGATGTAGACATAAGAGTAAACTCGTCTGTAGAGAATCTTGATGACGTTGTGATTCGTACAGGAGGAAATCGATTTGCTAAAAAAGAAAGTTTTGATGTGGCAAAAATGCCTTTAAAAAATATTGAAAATTCACAGGTTTATATCGTCGTAAGCAAGGAATTAATGAAAGAGCAGGTTATTACAGATTATAATAGTGCTTTTAAAAACGTTCCCGGAGCCGGTATTGCCGAAGTAAGAAATCAAGGCCGAACAACTTCTATTTCGAGAGGTTTTGCAACGCCTCAAGTCGTTAGAAACGGTGTTGGAAGTTTTACTTATACGAGTATTGATCCTGCAAATTTAGAGCGTATTGAGGTTATCAAAGGACCATCTGCGACACTATTTGGAAGTACATTATCATCATTTGGAGGTTTATTTAATCGTGTTACCAAAAAGCCTTTTGATTCTTTCAAAGGTGAAATTTCATATTCAGCAGCAAGTTGGGATTTGAATCGTTTTACGGCTGATATTAATACGCCAATTAACGCTGATAAAACAGCTTTGTTGAGAGTTAACACAGCTTTTCATAGCGAAAGAAGTTTTCAGGACGCAGGATTCAACAAAAACTTTTCTATTGCTCCAAGTTTCTCTTATGAAATCAACGAGAGATTAACGCTTTTAATCGACGCCGAATTTAGTTTATACAAAGCAACTTCGCCAACCAGACTTACTCCGTTTGCAGGTAAAGATGCGTTAACGAGTATAGAAGCACTTAATATTCCGTATAAATTATCATTTGCCAATAATACTATTAATTATACAAGTCAGCAATACAATGTTTTTGCTCAGTTAAAGTATAAAATCTCTGATGAATGGACATCTCAAACCATTTTATCAAGAACAAGATCATCATCTGATGGTTATGTGGTAGCATTGCAAATGACATCGCCAACGACATTAAGACAACAAGTTACGTATCAGGAATCTCCGTTTTATGGAACTGATATTCAGCAAAACTTTATTGGTAAGTTTAATATCGGAAAGCTGAAAAACAGAGTTGTAGCGGGAGTTGATTATTATAGTTTGCGTGCCACTCGTAATGATGCAATTGTAAACATGCCGGCAATGGATTATAAAAAACCGGGTGATGCTTATAATAATTTTAATGTGGATAAAGTGGCGCCAATGTTTGCTACCGCTAAGTTTACTAATTATGTATCAAATGACGAAGAAACATATAGTGCTTATGTTTCAGACGTTTTGAATGTTACCGATAGATTATTAGCAATGGGAGGAATTCGTGTGGATCGCTATATGAACAACGGAACTTATTATCCAAGCAAAGATTCTATTGCAGGAAATTATAACCAAACAGCTTTATCGCCAAAATTTGGTTTAGTGTACCAAATTATGAAAGAAAAGATTTCTGTTTTTGGTAATTATATGAACGGTTTTAGCAACGTTTCGGGTTCTGATTTTTATGGTAATACTTTCAAACCAAATCAGGCGAATCAATGGGAGGGAGGATTTAAGTTTGACCTTAATAAAATCTCGGCTACATTGAGTTATTACGATATTCAGGTAACAAATGTTACTCGTGACGATCCGGATCATTCAAACTTCTCTGTTCAGGATGGAACTCAGGTCAGCAAAGGTTTTGAAGCAGAGTTTATTGCCAACCCAATTTCAGGATTAAATATCGTCGCTGGTTATACTTATAATGACAGTAAATTTGAAAAGAGTAATCCTAATTTCCAAGGTTTACGACCATCAACGGCCGGTTCACCAACTACGGCAAATTTATGGGCAAGTTATAGAGTTACGACAGGTGGTGCGCAAGGTTTAGGAATTGGTTTTGGAGGAATCTACGGTAGTAAATATAACCAAACAAATACTGCAGCATTCAAGTTTTCTATTCCGTCGTACACGGTATTAGACGCTTCACTTTTCTATGATCAGCCAAAATACAGATTGGGTCTTAAAGTAGATAATATTACGAATGAAAAATATTGGTCTTACAGACTTGCAGCTCAAAATCCAACTCGTATAACAGCAAATGTTACATTTAAATTCTAAGATTATTGGCTAAGCCAAAAAAATATTAAGGAAATAAAATTAATGTTTATAAACATAGCCAATGGTTTTAACCATTGGAGCGGGTTATATTATCGTGATCTATTAATTATTATTATTATTATTATTTATCACGATGCGTATCCCAAGGTTGAAACCTTGGGCTATGTTTGAAATTTGGATAGAAGCAAGAAGGGCATTTCATTTGTAATGAAATGCCCTTCTTGCTTCTTACTTCTTGCTTCTTTTTTTAAACGCCACTATGAAAAATAGCTGGAAATTTATCCTGATTAGCAAAAACCAGTTTCACTAATTCATAGTTAGTTTCTGAATCCAGAAGTGTATTCTCAATTTCTTTTACGTCAGAAAGCGTGGCCATTTTTCCAATTTTTTTTCGGTTTTTGCGGAAAGTGGTTCGATTAAATCCGTAAAGAATTCCGTTTTCGATTATTGAAAAAGGGAAGTCATTTCTTATTTCCATTTTATCTACATCATAATTTCTCAACTCATAACGCTGCATACTAAAAAGCGAATCATAATATTCTCCAGACACTATAAGATCTATATATAGTTTGATGAAACTCTCTATTGTAAACTGCGTAAGCAATGGATTAAAGCTTTGAATTTCGATAAAATGTTCTCCACCAATTTTATCAAGAGTATAAGCTGTAATCAAATCTGATTTTATGTCTTCGCCAATTAAAGATTTCGGTCGGTCGATTATCCTTAGTTTGCCGTTGCTTTTGCAATATTCTTTCACTTCTTCAGAATCTGTATTGATAACAATACTTTCAAATGCATCGATTTTCAGTAATTTTTCAATCATATATTGATAAACAGGTTTTCCGTTGAATTCAAGGAAATTTCTGTTAGGTAAATAGTATGAAAATTCTTTTTGGATTGGTAAAAGTGCGGTAAAAATGGGATTGCTCATAAGATCTTTATAAGAGAATTAAAATGACGATCATTTTATTGAGCTAATTTAGAAAGATAGAATGAACTGGTTTTAGGTAGAAATACTTGATTTGACGATTTTCACTATATAAGTTGTTTTTACCATATAAGTGATATAAGAAAATATAAGCTGGATTGTAAATATGCGCAAAGCTTAAATAAATGAATTTCACCATATAAGTGATATAAGAAAATATAAGTTGCTTTGTAAATTATGCGCAAAGCTTAAATAAACTTACATAACTTATATGGTGAAAAAATTAATTGGGCGTAAAAGTCAGGTAATCTAAATTCATATTTCCGTTTTCGACAATATGCAAAGTCAATAATTGTGTGCCTTTTTCGAGTTTAATAGTTCCTATGTTTTCTGAACTGTTCCAATGATGCCATTGTCGCCAAGCAACAGGATCTTTATCGTCGTGTGTTGATTCAATTTTCATATTTCCCGTGGCTTCATTTCCGTTTACTGCGATAGAAATTGCGCCGTGGCCATTTGCGATATATAAAACACCAATTTTATACGTTCCGGATTTCTTAATCTGAACCGTATAATTTATCCATTCTGTAGGTTGCGTCCAGCCCACATAAAGCTGTTTCATCTTGATCGGAACTTTGGTATAAGGCGTGTCGTCGATACTATCTGTTTTGGTATACGAAATATCCACGGCTTCTTTAATTCGGAATTCATTCAAAGGATTTCCGTTAACGGGATTTAGTTTTCCGCTGCCATTATTGATTTCATCAGTATCGTGATACGCAATGCCTTCGCCGCCAAAATCGTAAAATTCACATTCTATTTTTCCCGGAATCTGCTGTAATTTCATTGGTTTTGACTTTTCAGCCGATGTTTGGGCTATTGCCGATGTGCCAATCAAAACGAAAATATTCAGGATTATTAATGTTTTTTTCATATTATTCTTTTTTTTGATGATTACGACGTTTAGATTCGGATGTACAAAGAGTTAGATGCACTGCTGTGCATCTCTACATTAAAACCCTGAGAACAACATTATTTATTGACATCGAATATTGGTAGAGGCGCACAGCAGTGCGTCTTCGCATAGATTAGGCATAAACATGAAAACCTATGTGTTAAAAAGATTATTTTACTTCTAAAGTAGCAATAGAATGTGCCAAACTGGTTATTTTTGAAGCTTTACCTTTTATCCAAAGAAAATAATCTACATTATCATCAGATTGATTCATAACGACAACTTCAAGATTATTATCCTGATTTACAAATGCTGTAGACAAAAGTTTATTACTGCTGGAATTGCAAGCCACACGTTTTGCGCCCGGATGAATGAATTTAGAAAAATGACCTAAATAATAATATCCGTTTGTATAAATCAATTTTCCGGTTGTAAGATCAGCGTGAATAGGCGACATACAAAAGTTTTGAACATGGTTTGGTCCGCCTTTTTCGTCCAATAGAATATTCCAGTCCGTCCAGGCAACCGTTCCAATATTGAAATCGTTAATCATCGACATTCCATATTTTTCGCCATAAGTCCAATCCGTCAGTAACTTTTGATCAAAATCAGCCGCACAACCTTCTGTTAAGATAAGCGGTTTATCCGGAAAAGCTTCTGCTACACGGCGCTCAGCTTCAAAGTTCATTCCGTTTTTATGCCAGTCTTCGTACCAGTGATATCCAATTCCCCAAACATATTTTGCTGCATCTTTATCTTCCAAAACTGTACTCACACGTTGGTACATTAAATCACGATTATGATCCCACATAATTAATTTCTTTTTAGACAAACCTGCTTTTTGCATCGTTGGACCAAGAAAGTTTTTAATGAAATCACGTTCTTCTTGCGCTGTAAAAATGCAAGATTCCCATTTTTGCACCGCCATAGGTTCGTTTTGTACTGTATAACCCCAAATTGGAATTCCTTCTTTTTCGTATTCCTTTATAAATTTCACAAAAAAGTTAGCCCAACTTTGGTTGTATTCCGGTTTTAAAACTCCGCCTTGCAAAACATTATTATTGGTTTTCATCCACGCTGGCGGACTCCACGGCGAAGCGTATAAAGTTAATTTTCCACCCGCTTTTGCAATAGCTTCTTTAATTAACGGAATTCTGTATTTTCTGTCGTGGCTAATATCAAAGGTTTTTAAGTCTTTGTCACCTTCGGCAATATAACTGTAAATATCACTTGAAAAATCACAGCTTTGCATATTTGTTCGTGCCAAAGTATAGCCAATACCTTTTTCTTTATCATAATAAGCAGTCAGAATTTCTGCCTGTTGCTCTTTAGAAAGTTTGTAGAAAACTTCCGCGGAAGCATCAGTAATAGCGCCACCAATTCCCAACATAGTTTGATAAGTCTTTGAAGGATCTACAAATACAGAAAATTCTTTTTCTATAGGTTGTGGTTTGTCTATAAAAGATAAAGTTTCCGTTTTTGTTAGTTTGTTATTGGTATTTTTTGCCGTTACATAAACCGTAACGCTTTTATAATCCGTTTTTGAGGGACTTTTTTGAGCAACGAGATTATTGGTCAAAAATCCCGATAACATGATGGTCAGGCATGTTGTAAAATGATATGTTTTCATAATTATGGTTTAGATAGTTAGTATGTGTGTTACGAATAGCCCACAGATTGTGCGGGTTAAGCGGATTGGCACAGATTTTTTTATTTAAAACTTGTGCCAATTCGTAATTGCTTTATATCAGAATTTGATTGATTGCTTTTAGTTCTTCTGCAGAAAACGAAGTGTTTTTAAGACATCCCACAGAATCAATCACTTGTTCTGGTTTGCTTGCGCCAATAATAACCGATGAAATTCTTTTGTCTTTCATAACCCATGACAACGCCATTTGTGCCAATGTTTGTCCGCGTTCTAATGCCATTTCGTTAAGCTTTTTAACCTTAGCAATATTCTCAGGCGTGATTGCGTCTTCTTCGATTGCACCATTTCCGCGATGTGCTGTAGCTCTTGAGTTTTCCGGAATTCCGTTTAGATATTTATTTGTCAAAAGACCTTGTGCAAGAGGTGAAAAAGCGATTCCGCCAATACCATTTAATTCTAGAACATCCAATAATCCATCTTCTACAGAACGCTCCAGCATCGAATATTTAGGCTGATGAATCACACACGGAGTTCCTAATTGTTTCAAGATTGTAAAAGCCTTTTGAGTTTCGGCAGGACTATAACTCGAAATACCTACATAAAGTGCTTTTCCCTGACGCACAATTAAATCCAGCGCCGCCATAGTTTCTTCCATTGGTGTGTTTGGATCTGGTCTGTGGTGATAAAAAATATCTACATATTCTAAATCCATACGTTTAAGACTTTGGTCTAAGCTGGCAATTAAATGCTTTTTTGAACCTAAATCTCCATAAGGACCTTCCCACATTGGCCATCCGGCTTTTGTAGAAATCAAAAGTTCGTCACGAAAAGATTTAAAATCCTGTTTGAATATTTGTCCAAAAGTCGTCTCAGCAGATCCCGCCGGAGGACCATAATTATTAGCAAGATCAAAATGCGTAATACCGTTATCAAAGGCCGTGTGCAATATATTTCTTGCGTTTTCGGTATTATCGATCGCGCCAAAGTTATGCCACAAACCAAGAGAAAGCGCCGGAAGCATTAGTCCGCTGTTGCCACAACGACGGTATTCCATTTTTTGATATCGGTTTGAATCTGGTAAATAAGTCATGTTTTTTTTAATTATGATTGTTATATTTTTTTGAATGCCTTGGTTACAATTTCTAAATCGGTAACACCTCTAAAACCGCTAAAACCAATAGAAAGCTGTGTTCCGTCATTTAATATAATAGGTTGTCCGCCTTGCCAGCCAATAAGATCCGGCGCTTCGATTCCGTTAGCGTTTTCGTCTACAATTTTATTGAAAACCAATCTCTCGTAATCTCCCGTTTTAACTCCAGTAAGCCAAACCTGACTCGCTTTTGTCCAGGCAATTTTATACGATTGTCTTTTACGCGCTTTGTCATTTCCGTACATTCGGCCATAAACCATACCTTCTTCGTCAATAATACAAATTGCAACGTTGCCGTTAGAAATTGCTTTGTCTTCTTCAACTTGCATATAAGAAGGAATTAGATCGTCAATTGCCGATAATGCCAATGTAATTCGTAGATGGAGAACTTGATCTTTCATTGATTGTAAATTTATTGGGTGTTTAATTTTCAAAGATCAAATATTAAATTGCCTAATTTCTTAAACTAGATCAAGAAATAATAAAATAATACAAATCATGTGAATTTGTAAATATGTAAATATGTGAAGATGTGAATAGGTTTTAACGTAGAAATGCGTAGCAAATCAAGATTTGCAATAAAAATGTACCGTTAGGTACATATCATCGGTAAAAAAAACATCAATCGAAATAAATATAGCGTGCCGTAGGTACGCATCAAAACGTTAATCATGCGTACCTACGGCACGCCAACGAATTTTGCGCCATTTTTTTTTCTACCGATGATATGTGCCTAGAGGCACATTTTAGGGCGTAATTTTTGTGTATAATTTATGCGGAGACGCACTGCTGTGCGCCTCTACGGATATTCGTTGTCGATAGATTAATATTGTGAGCCACTACGGATATTCGTTGTCTATAAATTAACGTTGATAAAAACAATCGCAACAAACACTTTAAATAAATACATCTTATATTTACGACTTGTTACCAAAAGCAATCCTACTAAACAAGTTTTAAAGATGTTTGAGAAAATACACGATTATCTTTCCAGATTTGCCAGACTATCAGAACAAGAGATTAAAATTTTTGAAAACAGTCTGGAGTTTAGAAAAGTTCCTAAGAAAACAATTTTATTACATGCAGGTGAAATCTGCAATTTTGAAGCTTATATAAATAAAGGTTGCATAAGAGAATATTTCGTTGATCGCGACGGAATAGAACTGACACTGCAATTTGCAACCGAAGATTGGTGGGTAAGTGATATTACGAGTTTTGAGGATCAGGTGCCAAGTGATATGTATATTGAAACGCTTGAAGATTGTGAGTTACTGGTTTTAAGTCGTCAAACGAAAGAAAATTTAATCAATGAAGTTCCGCAATTAGAGCGTATGTTTAGGTTAATGATTCAAAGGCATTTATCGAAATTGCAAAAGCGCTTGTTCAAAACCGTTTCTTCAACGGCAATGGAACAATATGTAGAATTTGTGAATCGATATCCAACATTATCGCAACGGGTTTCGCAACAATATATTGCTTCTTATTTAGGAATCACGCCCGAGTTTCTAAGCAGATTGAGAGCAAAACATTTGAAAAATGGATAAGTTTTGACTTTATCGATTGTCGTTATAAAGTAGAATAGGAGTTTTAATGCTCCTTTTTTTATGTGTAAAAGTTAGTAAATAGGCTCCAGCTTTAGCTGGAGTTTGAAGAATTGATAACAAATGGCTTTAGCCAAATAATGAAGAAATTCGGCTAAAGCCAAATCTTTGTGTTTGTTTTATACCTCCAGCTAAAGCTGGAGGCAATTATAATTTCACCCCGATGGGGTTCTAATGCGATAAAATATAAATTTTTCTATAAATATAACATCCCTATGGGATTTTTATTCCTTTGTTCAACAGTTACGGAAAGCATAATATCATAGCAATAAATATTCACTAAGATATGCTCCAGAGGGGCATTATATTTATAGAATATTTGCACACAATAGGATCAAAGCTCCTGGGGAGCGATATATTTTAGCGTTATGCAAATAATTTATATTCTACGGATTAAAATAACTCCATAAATTATATCATTTTAATCCATTAATCTGTGGCGTTAAAATTTTAAAGACACAATCTATGTGTTTACTAAACTTTTAGGATATCTTTAAAAAGAATTATTGTCAAATTGACTATTTGACTAAAAAAGTGTAATATTATTAAAATTTTAAAATAGCTGATTCCGTGATGTTTAGCATGGTTTTTAAAAGAACTGGCGAACATTTTTTTTTGAAGTTCTTGCAGAATAAATTATAATTTGTATTATTGTAGTATAGAATAGTATAATAACCAAAACTTTATTTAATGAGACAGTATCATTTCCTGTTAAAAAACATGTTTTTGTCCGTTTTATTTATGGTCATTTTTTGCAATTCGGCGCAAGCTCAAAAGAGCATCAAAATGACTTATGGCAAAAGCGGAATTATTACTTATGATGTTCAACAAAAAACAATTGCCGTAAGTCAATCCGGAAAAAACATTTTTTCTGGAGCAAAAGCTTCGGTTATTGTGAATGGTAAAACAATTTCTGTGAGCGATTATCCGGAAGCTGTTTTATCAAAAGAAACGATTAATGACAATTTAGGGAAAGGTTTAAAATATACGCTTACATATAAAGATAAAAATAATCCAACGATAATCCAGAGTTTTATAACTTATAACAATCAGTCATACTTTATAACTCAAACTGAAATTTTAGGCAACGGAAATCAAATTGTAACCAATTATATTTCGCCATTAGATTTAGGAAAAGTTGGCTTTGACAAAATCGAAAATCTGCAAACTGTTTTTGTTCCATATGATAATGACGCTTTTATAAGTTATGATTCGAAAAAACTAGATGCAGTTTCTCAAAATACAAGTGCAGAAGTTGGGATTCTTTTTAATAATACTTCGCGAAATGGTTTTATCGTTGGTTCTCTTGAACATACGGTTTGGAAAAGTGCTGTAAAAACGATCAATAAAGATAAGGAACCGTTATTTTCTGCTTGGGCAGGATATTCAGAAAAAGAAACTACACGTGATAGTATTGCACACGGAATTGTAAAAGGCGATAAAGTTTCGTCTCCAAAATTCTTTGTTGGATATTATTCTGATTGGAGAAACGGAATGGAAGAATATGCCAAAACGAATCGCATTGTCGAGAAACCTTTTGTCTTTGCGTGGGATAAACCAACTCCGGTTGGATGGAATAGTTGGGGCGTTTTGATGGAAAAAATCAATTATGATAATACGACTAAAGTGGCAGATTTCTTTGCCAATTCAATTCCGCAATTTCGTGTTGGAAATACCGCTTTTATCGATTTAGATTCTTTTTGGGATAATATGGTTAAAGGTGGATTTACCGGAGATTTTAGTAAATTAAAAGAGTTTGCAGATTATTGCAAAAGCAAAGGTCTGGAACCGGGAGCATATTGGGCACCTTTTACAGATTGGGGTTGGAAAGATGGTCCAAATCGAAAAGCCGAAGGAAGTGATTATACTTTTGGTGAAATGTGGACAAAAACCGGAAATACTTATTTTGATTTTGATGGCGCTCGTGCCATTGATCCTACGCATCCGGGAACGCTTAAGCGTGTTGATTATGTGATTAATAAACTAAAAGCGTGCGGTTTTAAAATGATTAAAATCGACTTTTTAGGTCACGCTGCTGCGGAATCTACTTCGTTTTATGATAAAAATGTTACGACTGGAATGCAAGCTTACAAAGTAGGAATGGAGCATTTAGTAAAAGCTCTTGACGGACAAATGCTTATTTATGCTGCGATTTCTCCAAATATGGCAACTTCTCGTTATGCACACGTTCGTCGTATTGCGTGCGATGCCTGGAAAACAATTGAGCAAACACAATATACCTTAAATAGTGTTAATTATGGTTGGTGGCAAACGTATGCTTACGATTATATTGATGCTGATCACGTGGTTTTTGCAGATGTTACAGAAGGCGAAAATCGTGCGAGATTAATTTCGGCGGTTATTACCGGAACTTTGATTACTGGTGATGATTATAGCAAAGATGGAATCTGGAGCAAACGTGCTAAGGAATGGCTTCAGAATAAAGAGCTTTTAAAAATTGTTGCAAATGGAGTTGCATTCCGTCCTGTAGAAGGAAATACCGGAAAATTAACTACTGAAGTTTTCGAACAAAAAATTGGTAATGATTGGTATATCGCAGTTTTAAATTATGGCGCTTCAAGTAAAAATTATGAACTTCCTTTGGAAAGATTAGGGATAAAAAACGGTAATTATAAATTGCAGGATCTTTTTACTTCTGAAAATATTGACGTAAAAAACAATGTTATAAAAGTCACTCTTGGCGCTAAAGATGCGCATTTGTATAAAGTTATAAATCACTAATAAAATGCAGCTGAAAAAACATCTTTTTAAGAATATGATGCTTGTATTAGCATTGTTTATTCTATCGTTAAATAGCGTTAATGCTACGGTATCATTACCATCTTTCTTTACAGATAATATGGTATTGCAACAAAAAAGTGCAGTTCCGTTTTGGGGAGAAAGTGACGGAAAATCGGTAACTATTATAACTTCCTGGGATAAAAAATCATATAGTTCTAAGGTAGAAAATGGTAAATGGAAAGTGATTTTAAAAACTCCCATTTATGGCGGACCTTATACAATTACAATAAATGATGGATCTGTAAAAACGCTTAATAATGTTTTGATTGGTGAAGTTTGGTTGTGTTCCGGACAAAGTAATATGGAAATGCCTCTGGAAGGTTGGGGAAAAATCAATAATTATAAGGAAGAAATTGAAAACGCAAATTATCCTCAAATACGATTATTGCAGGCTGAACATATAGAAAGTACTTTACCATTAAGTACCTTAAAAGTACAACACGATGGCTGGAATGTTTGCGATCCAAAAACTATTGCAGATTTTAGCGCAACAGCTTATTTTTTTGCCAGAAAGATTTACAACGAAAAAAAGATTCCTATAGGGTTAATTCATTCTTCTTGGGGAGGAACGCTTATCGAAGCCTGGACAAGTTCTGGAGCGTTAACGACAATTCATGATTTTGATACGGAAATTAAAGCCATGAAATCTGAAACTGATAACGCTGCATTACTGCAAAAATATAATGCTGATATGGCGGTTTGGGAAAAGAATTTGACAGCTTCGGATAAAGGATTTTCTGAAGAAAAAGCAATTTGGGCAACATCCAATTTGGATGATTCGACTTGGAAAATAATGAAACTTCCTTCTTTTTTTGATACTAATGGATTAGGCAATTTTGATGGAGTAGTTTGGTTTAGAAAAAAAATTACAGTTCAGGATAATAATGTAGACTTTAGTCTAAGTTATTATGCAGATGATGAAGATATGATTTGGGTAAACGGAAACTATATTGGCGAAACCAAAGGTTATAATGTTGAACGTCATTATACAATTCCAGCGAAATTTCTGAAAAAAGGAGAAAATACAATCACAATAAGAGTTTTTGACGGAGCTGGAAATGGCGGAGTTTATGGCGATGAAAAAATCGCTTTAAAATCAAATAAAGAAACAATTTCATTGGTTGGTGACTGGAAATATAATATTGGTGTTGACAGTAAAGATTTGCCTGCAAAACCGTATTTGGCTCAAGGCCAAAATAGACCAAGTGCTATTTATAATGCGATGATTTCACCTATAATAGATTATAAAATAAAAGGTGTAATCTGGTATCAGGGAGAAAGTAATGCGGAAAGAGCGTATCAATATCAGAAGTTATTTCCGTTGCTGATAAACGATTGGAGAGAAAAATTCAAGGATAAAAATTTGCCGTTTTTCTTTGTTCAATTGGCAAATTATAAAGAACAAAAACAACAACCAGGAGATTCTGATTGGGCAGAATTAAGAGAAGCACAATTTAAAGCTTTGAGATTGCCAAATACGGGAATGGCTGTTACAACTGATATTGGAAACGGGGCAGATATTCACCCAAAAAACAAGCAAGATGTTGGAGGTCGATTGGCAAATATAGCTTTGGCAAAAGTATATAATACCAAAATCGATTATTCGGGACCACTTTATAAATCTTATTCTATAAAGCAAAATGTCGTGACAATTGATTTTGATTTTAATGAAAATATAAAACCCAGAGACAATCTGCTAAAAGGATTTTCGATTGCTGGATCTGATCAAAAATTTCATTGGGCGGATGCTAAAATAGTAAATGGCAAAGTCGAAGTTTTTGCTCAAGGCGTAACAAATCCGGTTGCGGTGCGCTGCAATTGGGCTGATAATCCTGACGGAAATTTAACGAATGCATCAGGTTTGCCGGCATCATCTTTTAGAACAGATGTTTGGGCAGGAATTACACAAGAAAAGAAATAAGAAAATAACACATAATAAAATGAAAAAACAATTTACAACTTTAAGGCAGTCTTTTACGATCGCATTTTTTATTCTGACGAGTTATTGCAGCACAATAACGGCACAAGAAATTATCTCGGTTAAAACCAAAAGTAATGCACTTGTTTTGCAAGTAACTCCGGGAAAAGAATTGAATACCATTTATTTAGGAGAAAAATTGGCAAACGATTTTGAATATGTAAAAATTCAGGGTCAGTTTCGTCAGGGAACAGATTATTCCGGGATTTATAATGCGGCTTATACGCCATCTGGATCTAAAAATTTATTAGAACCTGCAATCGCCGTAACGCACGCAGACGGAAATACTTCGCTTGATTTATTATACGTAAAACATACTACAAAAACGATCGCAACAGGAATTTCTCAAACCGAAATTACGCTTAAAGATAATGTATATCCAATTGAGGTTCATATGTTTATTCAATCGTATTATGATACTGATGTGATTGAGCAATGGACAACAATTCAGCATTCTGAAAAATCAAATATTACTTTAAACAAATATGCTTCGGCAAATTTATACCTTAAAGGATATAATAATTTCTATTTGAATCAATATCACGGTGATTGGGCAAAAGAAATGCAGCCTGAGGAAACGAAATTAACACACGGAATTAAAGTTTTAGATACTAAATTAGGTTCTCGTGCCAATTTATTTCAGCCTTCAGTATTTATGGTTTCTCTTGATAAACCTGCTACAGAAGACGAAGGAAAAGTTTTGTTTGCAGGATTGGAATGGTCAGGAAATTTCAGAACTGATTTAGAATTAGATCCTTTAAATAATCTTCGTGTTATTTCGGGTATTAATAATGCTGCTGCAGCTTATTCATTGGCTAAAAATGAAGTTTTTACAACGCCTAAATTTTGGTACACTTTATCATCAAAAGGAAAAGGAAATGCAAGTCGTAATTTGCACGATTGGTCTAGAAATTATAAAATATTAGACGGAAAAGGAAGTCGTATGACATTGCTTAACAACTGGGAAGCAACTTATTTTAATTTTGACGAAAACAAATTAAAAGTGCTTATCGCTGATAGTAAAAAATTGGGTGTAGATATGTTTTTATTGGACGATGGATGGTTCGGAAACAATTATCCTCGTAACAATGACGATGCGGCTCTTGGAGATTGGGACGTTAACAAAAAGAAATTACCAAACGGAATTGGAACTTTAGTGAAAACGGCTAAAGACAATCAGGTAAAATTTGGAATTTGGATTGAGCCTGAAATGGTAAATCCTGCGAGTGATTTGTACAAAAAACATCCGGAATGGATTGTAAAACAACCGGGAAGAGCGGAACATTATTTCCGTAATCAATTGGTTTTAGACTTGTCAAATCCAAAAGTTCAGGATTTTGTTTATGGAGTTGTAGACAATCTTTTTACTGAGAATCCGGAATTAGCTTATATCAAATGGGATTGTAATGCGGTGATTTACAACGCGTATTCAAGTAATTTGAAAGACAAACAAAATAATTTTTATACAGATTATGTAAACGGACTTTACAAAGTTCTGGAACGTATTCGTGTAAAATATCCAAAAGTGCCAATGATGCTTTGTTCCGGTGGTGGCGGAAGAGTTGATTATGCAGCCTTGAAATACTTTACAGAATTTTGGCCAAGTGACAATACAGATCCTTTGGAGCGTGTATATATGCAATGGGAATACTCGTATTTTTATCCTGCTTTAACGATCGCGGCGCACGTTACAGATTGGGGAAAACAACCTATTAAATACCGTACTGATGTTGCCATGATGGGAAGATTAGGTTTTGATATTGTGGTTAAAGATCTAAATGAGAAAGATTTAGCTTATGCGCAACAAGCGATAAAAAACTATGGCGCTTTGAGCACTACAATCTGGCAAGGAGATCAATATCGTTTGCAAAATCCTTGGGGTAATGATGCAGCTTCTGTAATGTTTGTGAATAAAAATGGTAATGAAGCAGTTGTTTTTAGCTATTTGGTAAATTCAAGATATGAAGCTGGAACACATCTTCCGATAAAATTAAAAGGACTTGAAGCGGGACAAAACTATAAAGTGGAAGAAATCAATGTTTATCCGGATAAAAAAGCTGCGGTAGAAACGGTAACTTACTCTGGAGATTTTTTAATGCAGGTTGGAATTAATCCAAATGTAAATTCTTCAAATACAAGTGTTGTTCTAAAAATTACTAAGGCCTAAACTAAATCTCGAACATTAGTATATATTTGTAATATATTTCTAATTAAATACCTATTTAACCGTTTTATGAAGCAAATTATTCAACAGATAAAAAATCTTGAATCTATAAATTCCTTCTCTAAACATGAGCAATTGGTTCAGGGAATAATTAATGCAATTGATGAAAAGGTAGTCACAAAAGGTGATTTACTTCCATCGGTAAATACTTTTATAAGCGAATTAGGTTTTGCCAGAGAAACTATTGCCAAAGCTTATAAAGAACTTGTACACAGAGGAATTATCGAATCAAAAAACCGATTGGGTTATTTTGTGGCAACAAATGATGTAAAACAAGAGCTAAAAGTGGCTTTATTGATCTTTGCATTTGATATTTTTCAGGAGACATTTTATGAAAATTTCAGAAAAGGTCTTGGAAAAAACGTTCAGTTAGATATCTTTTTTCACCATAATAATTTTGATACTTTCGAAAGCATTGTTCAAAATATAAAAGGAAAATACGGAATGTTTGTTATCGCTCCAATTCCGAGTGTAAAAACGCCGCCTGTTTTGAAATTATTACCAACGAACAGAGTTTTGTTGGTAGACCGTTATATAGATACTGATGAAGATTATAATTATGTTGCACAAGAGTTTGGCGATTCGTCATACAATGCTTTTGTGCAGTTAAAAGATAAAATTAAGAAGTATGATGAGATTATTTTCTTCTTTAAACCATCGTCTGCTGAACCTGATGAGATTTTAAATTCGTTTAAAAAATTCATGAAGGATTATGATATAAAAGGTGTAATTAAGGAAGAATATGTTTCAGGATCTCTTGAAAAAGGGAAAGTATATTTCACGATTCACAATCTTGAACTTTGGGAAATGCTAAAAGATTCTAAAGTAAAAGGGCTTAAAATTGGGAAAGATATTGGGTTTATTTCGCATAATGATGATATTGTAAAAGAGATCATTTTTGACGGAGTTACCACTTTTTCCACAGATTTCGCTGAAATGGGAAAAAAAGCGGCAAATTTTGTTTTGAATCGTAAAAAGATTCAGGAGATTATTCCAACAGTTTTGGTTGACAGAAATTCGCTGTAGTTTATGAGTGTTTGGTCTATTGTCAGTTTTATATTAGTTACAGGTCTTATTGCCCTAATTTCAGCAATTAAAACACGTAAAAAAAAGGTACAAACTACCAGTGGACTTTTTTTTGCAGATCACAACAATAATTTCCTAATAGTTGGAGGAGCATTGTTGTTAAGCAATATAAGTGCGAATCAATTTATAGGCGAAAACGAATCTATTTACACCAATAATATGAGCGTTATTGCATGGGGCGTGAGTTCTGTGCTGGCAATGTTATTGGTTGCAGAATACTTTTTGCCTATTTATTTTCGTACCGGAGCCATGACGATTCCGGATTATTTAGGAAAACGCTACGATCAATCTACCAAAAGATTGGTTTCAATTGTATTTTTATGCAGTTATATCGTTAATTTACTTCCTGCCGTTTTATATGGCGGAGCGGTTGCGTTAACCGGAATGTTCAATTTCTTAGAACCTTTGCACTTAACGTATTGGCAAAATATCTGGATTATGGTTTGGGTAATCGGGTTAACCGGTTGTGCTTATTCTGTTCTTGGAGGTTTGCGCGCAATATCTATAAGTGATACTATTTTAAGCATTGGATTATTGACCATTGGTATCGCTTTTCCTTATTTTGGATTCAAATTTCTTGGTCACGGCGATTGGTTTCAGGGTTTGCATATCATGCTTTCGCAGAATAAAGAACATCTCAACGCTATTGGAAGTCCGACAGATGAAGTTCCGTTAAGTACGATTTTTACAGGTATGTTTATCATGAACCTGTATTATTGGGGAATGGAGCAGTTTATTGTTCAGCAGGCGCTTTCGGCAAAAAGTCTTTCGCACAGTCAAAAAGGAATGGGATTGGCTTGTTTAGGAAAATTGTTATGTCCGTTTATTATTAATATTCCTGGACTTATTGGTGTTCATTTGTATAAAAATTTAGAGAATACTACCGAAGTTTTTCCATTAGTGGTAAAAGATACGTTGCCTACACTTTTAATTGGTTTAACCGCTGCAGTAGTTTTAGGCGCTGCAATAAGTACTTTTAATGCGGGTTTAAACAGTAGCAGTACGCTCTTTGTTTTGAACCTTTATAAACCATGGTTGGAAAAAAGAAATAAAGAAGTTACAGAGAAACATTTGGTTTATACGGGACGCAAATTCGAGATAATTGTTTCGGCTTTAGCCATGTTTTCGGCTCCGTTTATCATGTTTAGCAAAGCTGGTTTTTATACGTATTTGCAACAGCTTGGAGGAATGTTTTGTGTGCCAATTTTCACGATAATTCTCGTTGGTTTTGTATCGAAAAAAGTTCCGCCACAAGCCGCTAGAATCGGAATGATATTCTTTATTTTAAGTTATGTAATCTTTAATTATATTCTGGATATCAAACTTCATTACTTGCATATGCTGGCTATATTATTTGTTCTTACAACAATATGTATGTTGGTGGTTTCAAGGTTTTATCCGAATTATAAATACACCGAAATCAAACTTGAATCTGTTGGACTCGCGCCGTGGAAAAACCGTTATTGGTATTTTGGAGCGCTTTTAATTGGTATGATTAGTATTTTTATTCTGTTCTCAAAATGGGGAATAGCGTGAGGAAGGTTCAAAGGCTTGAAGGCTCAAAGGGACAAAGGTTTTAACGTAGAGGCGCACAGCAGTGCGTCTTTTTTTGTGTTTTGTTTCTAAGGAATGTATTTGAATAAAATTCCGGAGGAATGATTTATATTGTAGCAACGGATTTTAATCCGTTGTAGGGTAATTGCAAATGATAAAGATTTTAACGTAGAGGCGCACAGCAGTGCGTCTTTTTTACGTTTTTTTTATGTTCAATACAAACCTAACAGGTTTTTAAAACCTGTTAGATCTAACACCGGTAAAATTAGGTGTGAAGACAAAGATTATAACGTAGAGGCGCACAGCAGTGCGTCTCCGCATAGATTAGAAAATAAAAACAAAGAACCAAAAATCTGTGCCTTTAGGCACTAAAGATTGGTAGAAAAAAATGGTTTAAAATCCGTTTGCGTGCCGTAGGTGCGCGTGATTAACGTTTTGTTGCGTACCTACGGCACGCTAAATTTATTCCCAATTGATATTTTCTACCAATCTTTAGTGCCTAAAGGCACATCTTTTTTTAAACCTGTTAGGTTTAAGAACGATAACCCCTTATCAATGCGTCTTTTTTACACATATAAAATCAGGCTTTTACGAGAATTATTAGTAATGGTTTGGCTAATAATTTCATGAATTTATGCTATTTATTTCCCTTTATTTCGAATTGTTTCTAAATGTGCATTTTACTATAGAAATCGTATGAAAGTGCTTATTTTCTTTGTTTAGGAAGGAGATTCTGTAAGTTTTTGTCTGAGATTTCTTTATTTTATTCTTGATTTTTTTCCTTTATTCTTTTTAAACATTATTATTTATACAAATGCCGAAAAAAATCCAGTAAAAAAATAACAAATTCTTAAAACATAAATTTGGATGTTATAAAAATATTTGTATGTTTGTATTGTTGTAGTATAGGATAGTATAAGTCAATTCGTCTTCTGATATTTTAAATGCTCAATATAAAAAAAAACTAACTCAATATTTTATTAACTAAAAACCAAATCATTATGAGAATCGCAATAAGATACTTATGCTTCTTAGTAGTTATGATGTCCGCCGGTACACTTTATTCCCAAACCATCACCGGTAAAGTTACAGATAATGAAAATTTACCATTGCCAGGTGCTACAGTTATAGTAAAAGGTACACAAAATTCTACCGCAACTGACATTGACGGAAGTTACAAATTGACAAATGTTAAAGCTGGATCAACTTTAGAATTTAGTTTCATCGGATTTACTCCACTAAGCATTTCTGCTACTAGCTCAGTTGTAAATGCATCTTTAAAACCAAGCTCTCAGGAATTAAATGAAGTTATAATAGTTGGAGCCGTAATGAAAAAGGGAGATCTATCGGGCGCTGTAAGCAGTGTTTCTGGTGATAAACTTAGAGAGGTTCCTACGCCAAATGTTGTGCAGGCATTACAAGGGCGCGCTTCAGGTGTATATATACAACAAAGCGCTGTACCAGGTCAGACAGGTTCAATAAGAATTAGAGGAAATAATTCTCTAAACTTTGGCGGTAACCCAATATTTGTAATAGATGGCTTGGTTACTGACAGCAATTTTGAAAACATTAACCCCGACGATATTGCAAGTCTGGAAGTTCTTAAGGACGCTTCTGCCACTGCACTATATGGTTCAAGAGCTGCTAATGGAGTAATTGTAATTACGACAAAAAAAGGTTCAAGATCAGGAGAAGCAAAAATACAGTATGATACATGGACGGGTGTTTCTGAATTTGCAAGAACTATCCCGTTGATGAATGGTCAACAATTATTTGATCTAAGAGTTGATGCTTATGCAAATCGTTATATGGATGAGCATCCTGGGGCTGATCGTGCTGCTTATGTTAATCAAATTAAATCAGATGGTTCAACTGTTTTTGCGCCTTATGAATTGGAATCTTACAGAACGGGTAAAAGTTATGATTGGTTAGATCAGGTAACGCGTTCAGGTTTTCAGACTAATCACAATTTAAGTTTTAGTGGAGGAGGAGAAAAGGGGACATATTTTGTAAGTTTTAATTATGTTAACCAAGAAGGACTTCTTAAAAACTCTGATTTTAAAAGATATAATGGAAAAATTAACCTTACGCAGGATTTAAAATCATGGCTGCAGTTTGGTACAAATACTACTTTTTCAAGAAGTAAAAGCGATTATCAGGAAGGTAGTGCTTTTGGTGTGGCATTGGGAGCAAATCCACTATTGCCAATAGACTCTAAAGCTACTTATCTGAGATATGGTGAAGTATTTGACCAGAATCTTTATAACCCGATAAAAAGTCTTGATATCATCAATTCAAGCACACGTAACAGACTTACAAGTAGTAATTTTTTAAGTTTAAAACCAGTAAAGGGTCTTGATATTAGAACTACTTTGTCTGTAGATATTGCAGATCAGGCAAATTTTGATTACATACCAAGTTACACAGGACAATCGCTTAGAAATTCTATGAATGGAGAAGCTCATCATTATAGATATTCACAATTCAATTATCAGTGGGATAATACCGTAAGTTACAGTAAAGTTTTTGCTGCAAAGCATGACGTAAGTGTTATGGGAGGATTTTCTGTAATGAGTAATTCAGGTAATAGTACTGATGTAAGAGCTCGCGGATTTGTTAGTGATGATTTGACCTATATGGCATTATCAGGTGCATATCAAAAGGATAATGCGCAGTTAAGCTCGAATTTTACAGATTATTCAAACCAATCTTATTTTGCAAGAGCAAACTATACTTATGATGGTAAATACAACATTACAGGTACAGTAAGAAGAGATGGTTCTTCTAAATTTGGCCCAAATAACAAGTGGGGAACCTTTCCTTCAATAGCGGGAAGTTGGGATGTTGCTAAAGAAAATTTCCTTTCAGGATTTGAAAAATTAAATCAGCTTAAATTTCGTGTAGGTTATGGTATGGTAGGTAATCAAAATGTTGATGCTTACAGATATTTTGCCTTATATAATGCACAAGTTAGTAATAATTCAGGGACTTATGTGTCTGATAATTATATTGATAATTTTGATTTAAGATGGGAAAAACAAAAACAATTTAATGTTGGATTAGATGCTGGTTTCTTTAAAAACAGGCTGACTGCAAGTGCTAATTATTTTCATATAAATAATGACGATCTTTTAATGTTGCGTAATATGCCGGTTTCATCAGGATATAAATATAAACTGGATAATATTGGTGCTACAACTAATAAAGGTGTAGAATTAGAACTTAGCGGAGACATTATTAAAAACAAAGACTTTAAATGGAATGTTTCTGCCAACATATCATCGGCAAAAAATAAGGTTACAAAACTTTATGGAGATGCTACAGAGATATACAATTTGGGTGGTTATAGTAATAATGAGATCCAACGTACCGGGAACTTTTTCTTAGGTCAATCAGTAAATACAGTTTATGTATTTGAATATGATGGTATAGCACAGACGGGAGAAGATCTTACTAAAGTAAATTACGGAAGTAGAACTGTTCAGGCTGGAGATATTAAAATCAAAGACCGTAATGGCGATGGTGTAATAAACGATAAAGACAGATATGTAGTTGGAGATTTGAATCCTGATTATTATGGTGGTTTTTCTACAGATCTTAATTATAAAGGATTTGCATTAAATGCAGTATTTTCATATTCAATAGGTGGTAAGAGACCAAGTGGTACTTACGAAAGCTATATGAACTCAGGAGGAATGAGTGCAGCACATACAGACCTTTTGGATCGTTGGACTCCAACTAATACCAATACAGATGTTCCAAGAGCTTATTATGGAGGAGGAAGATATTCTTTAGGCGAGACAGATAAGGCAATACAAGATGCTTCATTCCTAAGATTAAATGCACTTACATTATCTTATACATTACAAGACAAAGTTGCAGAAAGTGTTTTCCTTAAAAATGTAAGGTTTTATGTAACGGGATCTAATCTATTTATTGTAACTAAATATAAAGGTTATGATCCAGAGGGAGGAGATTCTTATCCTATTTCCAGAATGTTAGTTATGGGATTAAATGTATCTCTTTAATCAAATTAATTTTAAAAATTATTTTATGAAAGCAAAAATTATAGCCTTTATGGCCTTAGCAATATTATCAGCTTCCTGTTCTTCAGATTTTTTGGATGAAGAGCCTAAAAGTTCACTTACTGCTGCTCAGGCATATGGCAGTTTAGGTAAAATAGAACCTGTTCTTTTGGGAGCTATAACGAATTGGAGGAATATGCAAAAAGACCGTGCAGGACTTTATACTTCTCTTGGTACAGACGAAGCACAACAAGGGGCTTTGCAGGTAACCGGAGATGCAAACCAGGCAGGACTTGATTTGTACAATGGTTTTCTAAGTCAGGAAAATCAGGCAATTGGGCAATTGTGGAATGACAGATGGCCAGTAATTGAAGTAGCTGCACAAACTATTAGAGCATTAGGAACCAATACCGAAGACGATAGTGCAAAACGTGATCTTTTACTTGGTGAAGCTAGTTTTTTAAGAGCAACATTAATGTTTGAGCTTACACAATATTGGGGAGAAATACCGATTAATGATAAAGCAAAAACGGTAGAATATGGTTTAAAACGTCAGCCTTTGACTTTGGTGTATGCTTCTATAGTTGCCGATTTAGAAAGAGCAATTCAAAAACTTCCTGTAACACAGAGCAATCCTGCATTTCCTGCAAAAGGTGTGGCTCAGGCGCTTTTAGGAAAAGTATATCTATATGCTCCAGAAGCTTCAGGATACCGTGATTATGCTAAAGGAAAACAATGGTTTGAAGAAGTTATTAAATCTGGAAAGTATAGTTTATTGCCTAATTATGCAGATGTTTTTAGCCCGGATCATGCTAATTCTTCAGAATCTTTATATGAATGGCAGTATAATAATAACTGGCCTGATAATAACCAAATCCAATGGCAAACAGGTTCAAGAGTTTTGGCAAATATAGACCAATATGCTTATTTTGGCGGTTATGATTTGATACTTCCTACTCAATATTGTTATAAAGATAAAACGGATGGCGGAATATGGGAACCAGGCGATGTGCGTAAAGACGCGAGTATTCGTTATGATTTTACTTATAAAGGAGTTACACCAACACTTCCTGCTGGTTTTGGTGGTGATGAGTTAGATCCGCACGTTAAAAAATATGAAGATATTCGTGTACAAGGAAAGCAATCGTTCTGGAATTCAGGAAAAAACAAACCATACATTCGTTATTCAGATGTGTTACTTAACTACGCAGAATGTTTAAATGAATTAGGAAATACAGCAGAAGCTGAAGGATATGTAAATCAGGTTCGTACAAGAGCTTTTGGAGGAACATTGCCGGCAGCAATGAAGTGGAGCGGACTTTCTCAAACGCAATTTAGAGACCAAATTCTTGATGAACGTATGCGTGAATTAGCTTTTGAAGGCTGGAGAAGAATGGATCTTAATCGTACAGGGAAATTAGTAGAATTAGTAAAGGCTCGTAACAAATGGGCAAAACAAAACGGTACAATTGCTACCTTTCACAGTCTTTATCCTATTCCTATCGGAGAGATTAAGCTAAATGATGAGATTGGTCCGGAAAATCAAAATCCAGGATATTAATATCCTTAAAAATAGTTTGAATGTAATTTTTTTATTTTTTTGGTCACGTGATTTTTGGTTAATCACGATTTGATTAGTAATGCCATTTTGGATTTAGGTAATAACAGTACAAGTGAGTTTTCTGTTAGAAAAAACTTATTCCAAAATGGCATTCTTATTTTTTAATGTTTACAATCTGTAAACCAATTAAGCAACAACATGAAGTTTATTAATATTCAGATTTATACCATAATATTGGTTTTAAATGCTTTATCATTAAGCGTTTATTCTCAAAACAAAGTAAGTTTAAACTCTTCTGATATTGTTTGGAAGCTAAAACCACAAGCAGAATTAGGGCAGGATAGTCTTAAAATATTTGCTTCAAATTATTCAGATATAAATTGGGTCAAAGCCGTTGTTCCGGGAACAATTTTTAATTCTTATGTCGTAAGCGGAATAGAAAAAGATCCTAATTATGGCGACAATATTTATCAGGTAGATAAATCAAAATACGATCGTAGTTTTTGGTATCGTTCAGAATTTACAGTTCCTGAGAATTTCACAAAAGACATTGTCTGGCTAAACTTTGAAGGAATCAATCGTGAAGGCGATATTTACCTTAACGGAAAAAAAATAGCCACTTTAAGCGGAATGATGCAACGCGGTAAATTTGATATTACCAAATTGGTGCATCGCAAAGAAAAAAATGTGTTGGCGATTTTGGTGAGTATTCCAAAGCAACCTTTAAATAATTACGGAAGTCCAACCTATATTTCGAGCGCAGGCTGGGATTGGATGCCTTATGTTCCGGGATTAAATTCAGGAATTACAGATGATGTTTTTCTTAGTAATACCAATAAAATTACAATTATAGATCCTTGGATTCATACTGATTTGCCATCAAACGGACGTGCAGATCTTGAAATAAAAGTAGATCTAAAAAATTCTTCGGCACAAAATCAAGAAGGAGTTTTGACAGGAATTATAATGCCTGGAAATATTACTTTTTCTAAAAAAATAAGTTTGGATGCAAATGCTATTACAAACATAAAATTAAGTAAAGAACAGTTTCCGGAACTAGCGATTCAGAATCCAAAATTATGGTGGCCAAATGGTTACGGAGATCCTAATTTATATACTTGTCAATTTACTTTTAAAATTGGAGACGTTGTTTCAGATGCTCAAAAAGTAACTTTCGGAATTAAAAAATATACCTACGATACAGAAGGCGGCGTTTTGCATGTTTCGATAAACGGAAAACGCGTTTTTCTAAAAGGAGGAAACTGGGGAATGAGCGAATATATGCTTCGTTGTCGAGGAGATGAATACGATCTTAAAGTAAAACTTCATAAAGAAATGAATTACAACATCATTCGTAACTGGTTAGGTTCAACTACAGATGATGAATTTTATGAAGCTTGCGACAAATACGGAATTATGGTTTGGGATGATTTTTGGTTAAATGCAAATCCTAATTTACCATTAGACATTCATGTTTTTAATAGCAATGTTGTCGAGAAAATAAAACGAGTGAGAAATCATGCAAGTATAGCCGTTTGGTGTGGAGATAATGAAGGAGTTCCTCAACCTCCGCTTAACGGTTGGATTGCCGAAAACATCAAAACTTTCGATAATAATGACAGATATTATCAGCCTTGTTCAAATACAGGAAACCTGAGCGGAAGCGGACTTTGGGGAAATAAAGATCCAAGGTTTTATTTCACCAAATATCCTGCAGCGTATGTTGGAACAGGAGATGGTCCGGGTTGGGGATTAAGAACTGAAATTGGTACAGCTGTTTTTCCTAATATCGAAAGTTTCAAGAAATTTATTCCGGAGAAAGATTGGTGGCCGCGAAATGATATGTGGGACAAACATTTCTTTGGACAAAAAGCCTTTAATGCTTCACCGGATAATTATGATAAAAGCATAACAGAACGTTACGGAAAACCAAACAATCTGGAAGAATATACTACAAAAGCGCAATTGCTAAATATCGAAACCAACAAAGCCATGTACGAAGGCTGGCTAGATCATATGTGGGAAGATGCTTCGGGAATTATGACCTGGATGAGTCAATCGTCATATCCAAGTATGGTTTGGCAGACTTATGATTATTATTACGATTTGACAGGAGCATATTGGGGCGTAAAATCGGCTTGTGAACCATTACACATTCAGTGGAATCCAGTTAATAATTCGGTTAAAGTAATCAATGCAACTGGAACTGATTTCAAAAATCTAAATGCCGAAGCAACGGTTTATAATTTGGATGGAAAATCAGTTGCTAAATTCAAACAAAATGCAATTGTAGATTCGTATTCGAATACAGCGACAGAGAGTTTTGTGATTCCGTTTTATTCGAACCAAAAAGATTTGGCTTTTCAGAAAAATGTAACAGCTTCTTCAACAGATGGCGGAAATACGAGAGACGTTACAGATGGAGATTCGAGCAGTCGTTGGGCAAGTAATTCAACAGATAACGAATGGATTTATGTTGATCTTGAAAACGAATATGTTGTAAATCGTGTGGTTCTGAATTGGGAAAATGCCTTCGGAAAAGAATATAAAATTCAAACAAGTTTAGATGCTAAAAACTGGACAGACGCAAGCATTATAAAAGAAGGAAAACAAGGTCTTGAAACCATTTCGTTTGATGAAGTAAAAGCTCGTTATGTCCGAATGTTAGGTATAAAACGTGGTTCAGGCTGGGGATATTCGCTTTATGATTTCAAAATTTTTGGAGCCGAAACTAATACAAATACCTCAGATTTGAGTCCGGTACATTTCATTAGATTAAAATTAAAAGATGCTCAAAACAAATTGGTTAGTGAAAATTTTTATTGGAGAGGTTCTAATATGAAAGACTTCACAGATTTGAATAAATTACCAAAAGCAAACGTAAATGTTTCCAGTAAAGTTGTAAAACAAAACCGAAAATATGTTATCAAATCTAAAGTTTCAAGTCCTTCAGGATTAGCATTCGGAATTCATATTCAAGTTTTAAATGATAAAACTGGAGCGCAAATTTTACCGGCAATTGTGAGTGATAGTTATTTTACTTTACTAAAAGGAGAAAGCAAAGAAGTTACAATAGAATTTGATGAAACGCTTTTGAAAAACGGAGAAAAACCGGTTATAAAAGCGATTCCATATAATAAATAAAAAGATTTTTATCCTAACAGGTTTCCAAAACCTGGTAGGTATGTTTTTAGGACCCAAAATATTCTCAACACAAACGTGTCAGGTTTAATACACATCGTAAAAACGATTAAATAAATTTGTCAAAGATTAAAGAATCATTTGATCTGTGGCTAAAAAATACAAAATATGAATATCAAAAAATACAAAGCATTACTTTTTATAATGTTGCCTTTTTTGGGCTATTCGCAAAGTAATCCATTAGAATTATGGTATACAAAACCAGCCTCTCAATGGGAAGAAACATTGCCATTAGGAAACGGACGTTTGGGAATTATGCCCGATGGAGGAATCGCGACCGAAAAATTGGTTCTTAACGATATTACTTTATGGAGCGGATCTTCGCAAGACGCGAACAATTATAAAGCATACACATTCTTGCCTCAGATCAGAGAATTGCTTTTAGCCAATAAAAACAGCGATGCCGAAAAGCTAATCAATGAAAATTTTGTTTGTACAGGTCCGGGTTCAGGAAGTGGAGACGGAGCAAATGTGCAATTTGGATGTTATCAGGTTTTAGGCGATATGACCTTAAAATTTGATTATAAAACCCAATCAAAAGCTACAAATTACAGCAGAAATCTTAATATACAAACTGCAATTGCAACAACTCAATTTACACTTGATGGCGTAACGTATAAACGTGAATATTTTGCAGGTTTTGGTGATGATGCCGCTTTTATCAAATTAACTTCAAGTAAAAAAGGGAAGTTGAATTTTACTGTTAAGTTAGACAGACCAGAACATTTTAAAACCGTAAATGGCAGCGATAATTCCCTTCTAATGTCAGGACAATTAAACAATGGAATCGACGGAAAAGGAATGAAATATGAAGCTAAAGTAAAAGCTCAATTAAAAGACGGAAATGTTTTATACACTAACAATATAATCGAAATAAAAAATGCAACAGAAGTAGTATTATTTATTTCTGCAGGAACCGATTTTAAAGATAAAAACTTCGAATCTTCAGTAGATAAAATTTTGGATTTAGCAATGCAAAAGAAATACCAGGATCAAAAGAAAACACATATCGAAAATTATCAAAAGTTATTCAATCGTGTGGCTTTAAATTTTGGTAAATCTAGCAAAAAGACGTTGCCTACAAATGAGCGTTTAGATGCTTTTATGAAAGATTCCGATTCAGATACAGGACTTCCGGTTCTGTTTTACCAATACGGTCGTTATTTAAGTATTAGCAGTACCAGAGTAGGATTGTTGCCGCCAAATTTACAAGGTTTATGGGCACATCAAGTACAAACACCATGGAACGGAGATTACCATCTTGACGTAAATGTTCAGATGAATCATTGGGCATTAGAAACAGGAAATTTATCAGAATTGAATCTTCCGCTAAAAGATTTGGTTAAAGAAATGGTTCCTTACGGAGAAAAAACAGCCAAAGCTTATTATAATGCCGATGGTTGGGTAGCGCACGTAATTACTAACGTTTGGGGCTTTACAGAACCTGGAGAAAGTGCTTCGTGGGGAATTGCAAAAGCGGGTTCTGGTTGGTTATGTAACAATTTATGGAACCATTATTTATATTCAAATGATAAAGAATATTTGGCCGAAATTTATCCAATTATAAAAGGAGCGGCTCAATTTTACAATAGTATGTTGGTCAAAGACCCTGAAACGGGTTGGTTGGTAACTTCACCATCTGTATCACCTGAAAATTCATTTTTCTTACCAAACGGACAGGACGCTCATGTTTGTATGGGACCAACAATTGACAATCAGATTGTTCGTGAATTATTTGATAACGTAATCACAGCATCTGCAAAATTAGGATTGGACAATGATCTAAGAATTGAACTTGAAAAACGATTAAAATTATTACCTCCGGCAGGAGTAGTTTCGCCTGACGGAAGGATTCAGGAATGGTTAAAACCATATAAAGAACCAGATCCGCAGCATCGTCATGTTTCTCATTTATACGGTTTATATCCGGCATCTTTAATTACGCCAGAAAGCACTCCGGAACTTGCAGAAGCAGCTAAGAAAACTCTTGAAGTAAGAGGAGATGATGGTCCAAGTTGGTCTATAGCTTACAAAATGTTGTTTTGGTCCCGTTTGAAAGAAGGAAACCGAGCTTACAAATTATTAAAAACAATTCTTAGACCAACATTGGCAACAAACATCAATTATGGAGCTGGAGGAGGAGTTTATCCAAATTTACTTTCTGCAGGACCGCCGTTTCAAATTGACGGAAATTTTGGAGCTACAGCAGGAATCGGCGAAATGCTGATTCAAAGTCACGCCGGATTTATCGAATTATTGCCTGCAATGCCAGATGTTTGGTTAAACCAAGGTGAAGTAAAAGGACTTAAAGCTGAAGGAAACTTTACAATAAATATCAAATGGGAAAAAGGAAAAGTGACTAAATATGAAGTTTTATCTCCTGTACCAACAAAGGTTAAAGTGAAAGTGAACGGAGAAATGAAAGAGATTACATTTTCTAAATTATAATTTATTTAAACCTGGCAGTCCCGAAGCCTCGGGATTAAAATCTGTCAGGTTTAATACTTGAATAGCCTCCTGCTTTAGCTGGTGGTTATTGTAGTGAGAGTCAAATATGGCTTTAGCCGAAATCTTAAAATATTTTGGCTAAAGCCATTTTTTAAATCAATTCTTTTAATCTCCAGCTAAAGCAGGAGTCTATTCCATAGAAGAATGAAATCATATTTTACTAATTTAATTCTAAACAATGACTTTAAATAAAATATTATTCTGCGGTGTATTTCTAAGTTCAATAATTCTGGGAGCACAAACTAAAGAGAAAATAACGTCGCACGTAAACCCATTTATTGGCACTGGAGCAGCACACGGATCGCCACTTTCAGGTAATAATTATCCCGGAGCAACAGTTCCGTTTGGAATGGTGCAATTAAGTCCTGATACCCGCAATACTCCAGATTGGAGTGTTGCTTGTGGCTATAATTATAACGATACAACCATTGCAGGTTTTAGCCACACACATTTAAGCGGAACTGGTGTAGCTGAATTATTCGATGTCATGTTGATGCCATTTAGTGGTGCAATAGTCAAGGAAGAAGCCGGACAAAATGCGTATCAATCTAAATTTTCTCATGAAAAGGAATCAGCTAAACCCGGTTATTACAGCGTAGAATTGTTAGATTATCAGATAAAAGCAGAACTTACCGCAACTACACATGCAGGTTTTCATAAATACAGTTTTCCTAAAAATAAAGAAGCTCATATCGTGATTGATTTAGATCATTCGATGAAAAAGTCTGATTGGAATACTCGCATAATTGCTTCACAAATCTCATTTCCTAACGATCATACTATCGAAGGTTACCGAATTATCACAGGTTGGGCACCAATGCGAAAAGTATTTTTTCATGCTGAATTTTCACAACCTATAATCCGTAATCATGTAACTGACGGCGGAAATGTTTATGACAATGCCAAAATAGTCAACGGAAATGCAATTCGTGCCATTTTAGATTTTGATACTTCAAAACAACAGGAAGTTCTGGTGAAAGTAGGAATCTCAGCAACCAGTATCGAAAATGCACGTTTGAATGTTCAGGATGAAATCCCTGATTGGGATTTTAACGCAACCGTAAATGCTGCTGATGCTATTTGGGAAAAAGAACTCGGAAAAATAAAAATTGAGGCAACAGAAGAACAGAAACAAATTTTCTACACTGCTTTGTATCACACTTTCATTCAACCGAATACTTTATCAGATGTTAGCGGAGATTATCCTTCAGCCGATTTTACGACCAGAAATTCATCAAAACCTTATTATTCAACATTTTCTTTGTGGGATACGTATCGTGGCGCACATCCTTTGTACACGATTTTACAGCCTGAACGTTCGGTTGATTTTGTAAATAGCATGTTGGCGTATTATAAAGCTTTTGGATATTTACCAATCTGGCAATTGTGGGGACAAGAAAATTACTGCATGATAGGCAATCACGCCATTCCGGTTGTGGTTGACGCTGTTCTTAAAAATCTATCGGGAATTGATACCGAAGCAGCATTTGAAGCCGTAAAGAATTCGGCAACGCGTGAACATCCGGGGTCTCCATTTAGTATTTGGGAAAAGTATGGTTACATTCCGGAGAATCTAAAATCCCAATCGGTTTCATTGACGTTAGAAATGGCTTATGATGATTGGTGTGTAGCCGAATTAGCGAAGAAACTTGGGGAAACAGATGATTATAATCATTTTACAAAACGTTCTCAATTTTATAGAAATCTATATGACAAACAAATAGGATTCTTCAGAGCCAAAGATGATAAAGGCAATTGGATTGGTCCATTCGATCCATTAAAATACGGTGCAAATGGTGGATATCCTTTCACGGAAGGCAACGGCTGGCAATACTTTTGGTATGTTCCTCAAGATGTAAAAGGGCTTATAAATTTAGTTGGTGGAGATAATGCTTTCACCAAAAAACTAGATACTTTTTTCACCTTAGAAGATAAACCCGAAGAAGTTAATGATAATGCTTCCGGTTTCATTGGTCAATATGCACACGGAAACGAACCAAGTCATCATATTGCTTATTTATACAATTACGCAGGTCAACCTTGGAAAACGCAACAATATGTTTCAGAGATTTTGAAAAAGATGTACAATACAACTTCATCAGGTTATTCCGGAAATGATGATTGTGGTGAACTTTCGGCTTGGTATATTTTTAGTGCAATGGGATTTTATCCTGTTAATCCTGCAAGCAGTATTTATGTTATTGGATCGCCATTATTGAAAGAAGCTTCTATTGAATTAAAAGACGGAAAGATCTTTAAAGTTATAGCAAAGAACGTTTCTGATAAAAATATTTATATCCAAAGCGCCAAATTAAACGGTAAAAGTTATAGTAAAACCTTTGTTAATCAATCAGATATTGATAATGGCGGAGTTTTAGAATTTATAATGGGATCAAAACCCAATAATAAATGGGGAACAAAAATAGAGGATAGACCAATTAAATAAATTTTACGAAAATTGCCCACAGATTATACAGATTGAACGGGTTTTCGCAGATTTTAATTTTAGTATTTGTACATGTCACTATGAGTAAAAAAAATCCGTTTTTATCCGCGTTTTCGCGAAGCGAATCCGTGTCATACGCGTACTATATTTAATTCCAAGAATGACAAGATTGTAAAAAAACAATAAAAAAAAGGTTTAATGAAATTAATCATTAAACCTTTTTTTGTTTCCAAAAAACTAACAGTTTAAATCGTGTCAGATCTAGTATTTGTCTTATTGTATCTCGTAAATTACCGGAGCAGTTCTTGGCAATAAATAACTACCAGCTCCGGCAAGTTTAGTTTTAATTTCAGAAATAGTAACCTGATCTCCTTTACCTGCTCTTGAAAGAACTTGTTTACATTGTGCATTTAATTTGTTACCGTTAACAACAACTGTAGGTTGTCCGGCAATTTTTAAGTTAAATCCAACAACTTCTAAACCAACTTCAAAATCAAAATCAAGTAAATTAGCACCAATTGTAGCAATTTCTAAGTTAGATCTAGGTCCTTTAACGATACCCATTTCACCTCTAATTGTTCCTGTTGGTCCGGGAATACCTTTAATTCTAAATGTTTTTTTATCCGTAACCTGATCTCCGTTTGGTAATGTACCAGTTACAGAAATAGTAGTTTCAGTACCTGAACCCGGGCTCATGTTATATTTTCCTGCTTTTCCAGCTGAAGATAATCCCGGAGCACTAGCAACAACTTTATTATCAGCAACACCGGCGAATGATACAGAGATTGGGTTAACAACACCTCTATAAACTATTCATTTTGTCTGCAGAAATAGTAGCAGAATTTGGTTTTGGTACAACAACATAAGTTCCATTAAAAGGAAGATTAATTGGTTTACCATTTTCAACAAAATTGAAAGAACCTCCAATTTTTTGTTCTCCAACACCACCAGCAGTCATCTCTAGTATAGCTTGACCATTTACTAATTTACCGGGACCTTTAAAGTCACTAAATTGAGCATTTGGATCATATTTACCCAAAACCACTTTACCGGTAACTTTTTCTCCTTGGAAATAAGCATTTTTGTCTAAAACAACAATTGCCTGAAATTTGCTATAAGAAGCTTCTGCTACTGCAGCTTTTCCTAAAGCAGCACTGTAAACATCAGATTCTGCTTTTTGAATATCATTTTGCCAAGCCGAAAGGTTAGCTAATGAAGCTACAGCCGGGAAACCTTTAAAGTGATAAGCTAGATATTTATCTTTTAAACCTTCTTTATTTTTTACATCTGAAACATCAAATTTCTTTTCAACTTCAGCTAAAATTACAGCATATTTTTTATCTGATAATGCAGATTTCATAGCTGCTTTATACTTCTCAATATGAGAAATGATATCATTACCTTTAGCTGTATATCCTTCTCCAGTAAACCAGTTGTCTATATTGTCGCTTTTGTCCATAGACTCATAAGGTAATTTTCCTGTTTCTTTGTCGGTTTCAAAACCTTTTAAAACATCACCTTTTAGAGATCCGATGTATGCATAAAATTCTTTTGAAGCTGTTTCAACTTTATGAGCAGTAACTGCAGCAGTTGCGAATTCTCCTTTGGTTTCAGAAGCTTTTAAATCTAAAGCTGATAAAAGTTCCTCATTTGAAGTTTTTGAAGAAGTATTAGCGCTTTCAAATCTTTCATTCATTAAGCCAAAAGCAGATAAAACTTCTTTTGACATATTCATTGCTAACATTGCGATGAAAACCAGATACATCAGGTTAATCATCTTTTGTCTAGGGGTTAATTTTCCTCCTGCCATTATTTCTAATTAGTTTTTATTAATAAAATTATAATAGTTAAAAACTAATTATCCTTTGTTATTCATTGCAGAAAGCATACCACCGTAAACACTGTTCAAAGAAGCAATGTTTGCAGTCATTGATTGCATTTGTTCTTTTAATTTAGAAGCATTTTCAGCGATTTCGCTGTTTGCTTGTGCATTTCTTGAAGCACTTTCTAATTGTACTTTGTATAAGCTGTTTAATGATTCCATTTGTGCAGCAGCCATAGACATTTCTTCAGCATATTTCTTTTGTCCAGCGATAGAATCTACTGTTGGAGAAATTGCTTTTGCAGCTCCTTCGAAATTTTTGATTGAGTTTCCTAAACTTGACATTAATTCTCCGTCAATTTTAGCTTCTCTCAACATAGTGTCTAATTTTTGAGACAACAATCCTTGAGTATCAGATGGAGTTTCAACTTTGTCCGCTTTTTTTCTAGCTTGACCATTAGCCAATTCCGGGTAAACAAGACTCCAGTCTAATTCATGATCTACTGGTTCAAAAGCAGAAAGTGCAAAGATTAACGCCTCAGTTACTAATCCCACAGAAAGCATCAATGTACCAGTTAATGGTCCAATTTCAAAGTGAGTAATTTTGAATAATGCTCCAATAATTACTACTGCCGCTCCCATACCATAAGCGAAATTCATTGCTTTTTTACTTAATAATGCCATAATTTTGTTTGTTTTAAAATTTTAAATTGTGTTTTTGGTTTAATAATAAGTTTCGACTAGCGTGCTAATTTTTATCATATAATTAGACGTAATTCGTTGTTTATTAAAAACATGCAAAAATACTTCGCACAATAAAATATGATAAAACATAAGAAAGTATTAAAATATCAGATTAGGACATTTTTTGATGTAAAGTGTTGGAGTGTTCTATGACCTTTGTCAAAGTTTAAAACTTTGACAAAGGTTCGCCATCAAAGTTATTCTGCACAGTTCTGTCGAGATGACAAGATTGAAAAGAATCAGTGCAAGCAAAATAAAAAAATCCGTTTTTATCCGCGTTTTCGCGAAGCGAATCTGTGTCATCCGCGTACCATATTCATTACAAAAAAAGCCCCAACAAGTTTTTTAAAACCTGTCGGGGCTAATTACTAACCACTAACCATTATTTTTAAACAGAAACCGATTCTTCATTCTTTAATAAAGACAAATGAATCGTAACTCCTGAATGACTTTTTTCTTCAGAAAGAACAGTTGTAAAAGTTTCTTCCGCTTCTGCTTTTTTATCCAAACCAAGAAGACCTAAACCTTGCATATACAAGCAGTGAATTTTGTTACGTTTATCTAAATCATCTTCCCAAATCATAAGATCAGGTAGTGAAACCGCGAAATAATCAATCGTAACATGATCGTTTAGATGCTTTTGTGCATAAGCAACGAGCTTTTCGAAACGTTTATTAGCTTCAGAAATGTCGTTTAATTTTAAGAAAGCAAGACCTTGATAGAAAATTTTATCCGGTTGCTGATCGTTATAGAAAATCGCTGCTGTTGGTTCTTCTAATCCCTGAGTCGCTTTTTTCCACCAATTATTAGCTTCTTCCTGATTATTCTTTTTATCGAAAGCAACGCCTAACCAATAATGAATATCATTTTCCTGCGCGCCAGGTAATTTCCCTTCACCTAAATTATCAGGATAAGTTTGCGCTTGTTCTAAAAGTTCAATTGCTTCATCATAATTTCCTTCGGAGATTTGTTGTTTGGCAATTTCAGTTAAAGAAACCAGATATTGTCCGCTTACTTTTCCTTCGCCGCCTTCCCACGGATGGAAAATTCGGTTTTGTAATAGGGTTAACGCTTTATCGTGTTTGCCTAAAAGATTGTACAAAGCCACTCTTTCTAAGTAAACATCGTCACGCTGAATCACCAATTCTAAATGTTTCTCTAAGAAAGCCAATCTGAAAACCAAATCTCTGTTCAAACGTTTGTACAATTGATCGAGTTCCATTAAAATTCTTGAATCACTTAAATCTAAAGAGAACGCCTTTTCTAAACTAGCAAGCGCTTTTTGTTCGTTTTCTAATTTATTATAATAGGCTAAAGCCAAATTACGATGTACAGTTGGGAAAGTATCATCTATAGCCACAGATTGTTCCCAACAAGAAATAGCATCATCATAAAATTTAGAAGCATACCAGAAGTTTCCTAAATAATACAAAGCTTTTGCATCATTGGTTTGTTTCTTAATTACATTTTGAAGTACCAAAGCCGCTTCAACCTGATTAGGAAAACAATAATCCGGCTTTGCCTGAGACGCCATTTTGAAGCATTTTTCGGCTTGACCGTAATCATTTAATTTTTCGTAGAAAGAACCCGCAAAATACCAAGCCATTGGATAAGTTTCCTCATCTTTTAATCCTTCATTCAATAAACTCGCAGCTTCCTGATATAAACCTGCAGCAGCATAATCTAATGCATACTCTATATAGGTATGAATATTGTTTCTGATCAATGAATTAAAATACGCAAGGTCTTTTTTGTCATTGCTTAAAAGATATTTTTCGAAAAGTAATCCAAAATTGAAGCAATCATTTTCAAGATAATCATTAGCTAATTTTAATGCTTTTTCTTGTTGACCTAATTTTCTAAGAAAGGCAACTTGCAAATGCAACGCTTTATGATCTTCGGTATTTTTAGAAATTGCTTTTTTGATGTGTGTCAAAGCCAATTCATAATCGCCGTTTAAAGCGTCAAGTTGTGCTACATAAAAGTAACCTTGATTTTGCCAGGCAGCATTCCACGTTGCTTTGTAGAAAGCATCATAAGCTTCTTTGTTTTTATCTTGATATTTAAGACATAAACCTAAATTGAAATACGCTTCGCCATCATATGGATTCGGGTTTCTCTGTGTCAAAGTTTTTATTGCTGCTCTAAAATAAGGTTCAGCTTCTGTGAATTTTGCTCTTCGCATCAACCATAATCCCATCGCATTATTCGAACGAACATCGCCAACATCACGTTTTATAGCTTCTTTATAATACGGAATCGGGCTATAAGTAGCGTGTCTGTATTGCTCTAAATGTTGTGCTGTAAGGAACAATTGCTCATTACTTTCAATATCTTCAGGCGCTAAAGCAGGTTTTGCAGCTTCAGGAATTTCAGCCTCATTTGGTCCTTCGTAAGCCCAATCTACCAAGACTTTATCATCAGAATCAGTTACTGAAATTGATAAACCTTCTAACGAAGTATTATTGTCAAAATCAATCGTTTCTTCGAATGAATTGTATGGAGAAGCATCGTATTGTTTTTGTAATAAAACAGTATCGTTATTCTTTAACGTAACCGTTGTATTCGGATAAACACCTGTTGTATAAGCTTTAATCACTAATTTATTGTCGATACTTTCCAGATTTACCATAGCATTTTTAGTCGCATTTTTAACGATACCTAAATCGCGATACGGCATAAAATACTGTGTAAAATCTTTCTGTTCACCTGGCATAATCCACGTAAAATCAGGCTGATTATCGGTATAAACACCACACATTAATTCGATATATGGACCATCTTCATCAGTAAGGTTACGATCCCATGCACGACCGAAATCTCCATGTCCCCAAGTCCATTGTTTTTTTCCGGGCGAAACATGATGATTGGCTACGTGAAGCAATCCGCCTTTTGAATCATTTTCGTATCCGCCCACAAAATTATATTTAGACGCAATCGCCATATAAGACGTTGGAACCGGAATATTTTTATAACGTGAAATATCAGTTCCCGGCGAATAATCTACCTTATAATACGTTCCTTTTGCAATTGGGAAAGACGAAACATCACGTTTTCCATGATCGAAAACGGCATTTACATCCGGTGGAAAAACCGATTGATAATCGTCATTTACCTTAACCGCAGGATTTGCCCACCATAAAAAGGTTTGCGGGAATGAAGTTCTATTGTACAATTGAGCTTTAATTTCTAAATACGCTTTATCAGGATATAATCGGAAACCCGCCATGCCTTTGGTTCTAAACATACGCTCAACTTCGCTGCACCAAACCGTTGCGCTTCCATCTTCATGTTCTTCAATCGTAAAATCTACCGGATCAAAAGTTGTTGGTCTGTGGTGTTGTGGCCAGTTAAACTCGATTCCACCAGAAATCCAAGGACCTGTAAGTCCTACTAATGCAGGTTTTACAACCTGATTATAATATACAAAATGACGTTCTTTGGTTTTGTCGTAAGCCATATGCACACGTCCGCCAAGTTCAGGCAAGATCATTATTTTAACAAACTCATTTTCAAGATAAACGGCTTGATATTCTTTGTCGATTTTTTCGTCTGCGATTTTTTCAATAACCGGATAAGGATATACAGATCCGTTACTTCCCTGATAAACTCTTTTTTCAATAAATACAGGATTTTTTTCAGGTTTGCCCACCTCATAGGTTGGTAGGATTATTTTTTCCTTCCAAACATTTACTTTTTGCATGATGTAATGAAATTTAAATTATTGAATATTCTTTGATTTTTTATCAGAAACCATCAGTTCTTCAATCTCTTCAAGACTTTTGTTTTTGGTTTCGGGAAGTTTTTTAAATACAAACACAAATCCTAAGGCACAGATGATTCCGTAGATCCAGAAAGTTCCGGATGTGCCAAGATATTCGTTGAAAATAGGGAAGGTTTGTACTAAAAGCGCAGAAGCAATCCAGAGTGCAAATGTGGCTACAGACATCGCAACACCACGGATTTTGTTAGGGAAAATTTCAGATAAAATAACCCATGTAATAGGAGCAAGGGACATGGCATAAATAGCGATTGCTAATAATACCAGTAATAATAAAGGGAGTCCGGTAACATTGGTATAATAAAAATAACCCAATAAAGCGTAGATTACAGCAAGTGCGCCAGAACCAAAAAGCATTAGTTTTTTACGTCCAATTTTGTCTACAGTTCCCATCGCAACCAATGTAAATACAAGGTTAATACTTCCTGTAATAACAATATTCATAAACAAATCATTGATACTATAACCCGCCGAAACGAAGATTTCCTGAGCATAGTTAAAGATGATATTAATACCGCACCATTGTTGGAAAGCAGCCAATACAATCCCGATTACCAGAATTGGCAATGCTTTTTTATCCAATAACATTCTGAAATCGGTTTGCTCCGTTTCCTCAGTGAAAGTTTCTTTAATTTTTGAGATAGCTTCTTTTCCGTAAGCTAATCCACCAATTTTGGTAAGTGTTGCTTCGGCTGTATCATTTTTTCCTTTTTTAGCCAAATATCTCGGGCTTTCAGGAATTAAAAACATTAGAATAAAGAATAAAACTGCTGGAAAAAATCCTGCCCAAAACATCCATCTCCAACCTGTTTGACCATTCCATGAAGCCAGAATCTGAGCGTGTGTATATCCAGCCGGAATAACTTCGGTAATCAACATATTAGTTATTTGCGCGGCAAGAATACCTATAACTACAGTAAGTTGGTTAATCGAAACGAAAAGTCCGCGGGTTTCTTGCGGAGCGATTTCTGCAATATATAAAGGTGAAATTGTCGACGCAATCCCAATTCCGATTCCGCCAATAATACGCCAGATAATAAATACGGTAAAAGTTTCTGAAGCTCCTGTACCAAGCGCACATAAGGAGAATAATACGGCGGCAACGATCAACATAGGGCGTCTTCCGTATGTATCAGCCAGTTTTCCCGCAACTGCGGCTCCCGCAACGCAACCTACAAGGGCGCTACTCATTGCCCATCCTTGTAAAGCCGGAGAATCTGAAATGCCAAAATAAATTTCGTAAAATGGTTTTGCACCACCTATAACAACCCAGTCGTATCCAAAGAGTAGACCACCCAATGCTGCAACAAGGCTAATTGATAATAAAAAGGTATAATTATAATTTTTCATAAAAAGGTTTTAATAGCTTTTGTAAAATTAGCGGAATAGGAACCTTTGATTTATGGATGATTTTTTTGAATAGATGGACTATAATCTGATTTTTGAATGCTCTTTGCTAAAATACGAAAACAATTGCGTTACTGCTTGTATTCCGTGCGGTATTGTATAGGCGAAGTACTCATTATTTTTTTGAATAAACGCGAGAAATACAACGGATCATTAAACCCCAAAGCAAAGCTTATTTCTTTAATACTCATAGTGGTAAAGCTGAGATATTGGCAGGCTTTCTGCATTTTTAAATAGTTGAAATAATGTATTGGAGAATAACCGGTTTGCTTCTTAAACAAGGTAAAAAAGTGCGAAGACGAGTAATTAAAATAAGCCGCGACATCATTGATTTTTAAAGATAAATCCAAGTGTTTTTTCATATAATCAATTGCGGACTCAATAGTATTATCCTCTGAAAATTGCCTGTTTTTTTTGATAAAAAATCGCTCATATAAAAAAGCATTCAATAATTGCCATAACGAGAGATTCGCATATTCCAGATTACTGGCACTATAACCATCTTCCATAACATCAAGTATATTTTCGAAAAGCTCGATACGTCTTTCTTCGAGCGATAATTGTGGCGCTGTTTCCGGAAATTCGGTGATGAATTTTTCGTAGAAATGTGGTGCTTGCGGTCCTGTAAAATGAATCCAGTAAATACTCCACGGATTTTGTTTTAAAGCATAATAATCATGCGCCACTTCCGGAGGTATTATATAAAAGGTATTCGCTTTGAGCGTTATAGTTTTATTTTCTTTACTAATAATGCCTTCACCTTTGTAACAATAAATAAGGATATATTGCTTGCTTCCGTGTTTTCGTTTCATCGAATGGTGGCTTGCATTTGGGAAAACACCAATATCTGTAAAGTACAAACTAGAAATTAGTGCATTTTTTTTAATGCTCGAAAGAATGTTTTTAGGAATCACAATCATTCGTTGTCCTAAAAAACCTTCTCTAACTTTTATTTTTTCCTTTTGTGATGAATTCTTCATTTTCAGTTTACTAATTTTCAAATATCGTAATTTAATCCATGTTTTTAAAAAAAATGTCCATTTTGATGATAATAATCACAACTACATTTGAAATACTATTATAACAATGGTGTTTTCAATCCCTTTTTTAAAACAATATGAATCCTATTAATAAGATTGCATGCGAACCTTTTGGAGTTTGTAATGGCAAAGAAATCTTTATATTCCGAATGACAAATGTACATGGAAACTATGTCGAACTCCTTAATTATGGAGCCATAGTAAAATCCATAGTAGTACCGGACAAAAACGGAATTAAAGGAAATGTAGTTTTAGGATTTCCTACTCTTGAAGGGTATCTAAAAGACACTTCTTATATAGGAGCAACGGTTGGACGTTTTGCAAACAGAATCAATAATGCCGAATTTTCGATCGAAAATAAAACCTATTATCTGGATAAAAACGATGGTAAAAACAACAATCATAGCGGTTCGGCGGGATTTAATAACAAGGTTTTTGATTTCATTATAAAGGAAGATTCTGTGATTTTTACTTTAGAAAATGAAAATGGAGACGGTGGTTTCCCCGGAAATTTAAATGCAAAAGTCATTTATAACTGGACAGATAAAAACGAACTCAAAATTGAATTTTTGGCTGTAGCCGATGAACCAACTCCGCTGAATTTTACGAATCATTCTTATTTTAATTTATCGGCTTGCACAGAAAAAATAAGTCAACATAAACTTAATATTCGGGCGACAAAAATATTGGAAAGTAAAGAAGATTATATTCCGACAGGAAAAATTATACCGGCAGATAAATATTTGTTTTTTAATTACAAAGTAACAGATGTAATGCAAAATAAAGGTCTGAATATCTATTATATTTTTGATCGAAATTCGGCCAATGAAAATGCTGTCTGCGAATTGTACGAAGAAAAATCAGGACGATTAATGCGAGTTTACACCTCTTATCCGGGCGTACAATTGTATACAGGAGATTATTTAAACAGTGCAATAATCGGCGAACATTCTAAACATTATGAACCTTTTGATGGACTTTGTTTAGAATGTCAATATTATCCGGATAGTCCGAATCATGTTCATTTTCCAAATACAATTTTTGGAGCCGGACAAGTTTATAACGAAACGATTACGTATGCTTTTGATGTTGTAATTCTTGAGAATTAAAAAAAATATGCCACAGATTATAAAGATTAAAATGATTTTGTTTCACGCAGATTTAGCAGATTAGAGCAAATTTAATTTTAGATTTTTATTAAATTAATCTGCACTGATCTGCTTAAATCTTTTTAAATCTGCGTGAAAAAATAATTCGTGAAATTGATGGCTAAAAAAACTTTACTAACCAATAAAAATGAACTATCACCTCTAAATTATATATAATGAAAAAAATGTTTCTTCATCGATCTTTAAATTTGCTGATACCCGCAGTATTTTTTGTGCTGACAAGTGGTAAAGCCCAAAATACAGGAATTGACCTGAAGTCTAAGGATAATCTAAATAAAATTACTTTATCGCTTAGCCAAGATGGAAAGTTGTCTTATAAAGTGACACGCAAGGATAAAACCGTAATTTTAGATTCTCCGCTAGGTTTGACTTTCGAAAATAATGATTTTACATCTGGTTTATCGGTTGTAAATGTTTCGGCTGTAGAAGAAAAACGCGAAAAATACGAACTTAAAGTTGCCAATAATAAAGCTGTAAATCATGTTTTAGAAAGTAAAAGCATAACATTTAAAAACAAGCAAGGCGCTTTAATGACAATTGATTTAATTGCCGGAGAAGAAGGTGTTGCTTTTAGATATAGATTTTCAGAAAAAGAAAATCAAACCAGAGTTCTTAAAAATGAAATTACAGGATTTCATATTGATCAAAATGCAAAAGGTTGGCTTCAACCGTATAATAAAGCGGGAGATTATACACCTGGTTATGAAGATTTTTATGTAAATGTAAAATCGGGAGATCCAATAAGTGGCGCACGAAATGAATCTGTTGGTTGGTGTATGCCAGCGCTTTTTAATGTAAATGATACTAAAAATTGGGTTCTGATTGCGGAATCCGGAACGGACGGTTCATTTCCGGGATGTCATTTACAACCGGATTCTAAAGGAGGAATTTACAGCATAGCTTTCGCTAAAAAAGACGAAAAATTTACCTTGCCTTTGCCAGATAATAATGCTTATCCGGAATCAAATTTACCGTGGACAATGCCTTGGAGAGTAATTATGATTGGCGATAAAGCAGGAGATATTTTATTGTCGACTATGATTACAGATTTGGCTCCAGCCTCAAAAATTGAAGATACTTCTTGGATTGTAGCAGGAAAAGCAGCTTGGTCATGGTGGTCACATCCTGAGGATTTTACGCCGGAAATGTATAATAAATTCACAGATGTTTCGGCTTCATTTGGTTTTAGATACACGCTTTTTGATGCAGGATGGGAAAAGGCAAATAAAGAAGGAAAAATTATTGATTATGCTTTGTCAAAAGGAGTTCAACCTTTGGTTTGGGGATATTCGGCTGAGTATTTTGATGCGGATAAAAGAAAGAAAAGGTTCAAAGAATTGGCTGATATGGGCGTAAAAGGTGTTAAAATTGACTTTTGGTGTTCAGATCGTCAAGAAGTTATGGGAACGCTACAATCAGTTTTTGAAGATGCTGCAAAACAACATTTATTAGTAAACTTACACGGAACAACTGTTCCAAGAGGTTGGCACAGAACATGGCCGAATTTTGTAACTGCAGAAGCGATATTAGGAACCGAAAGTTATTTTTATGAGCCAAGATTCCCAGAAAAAGCAGCAGAACAAAACACTGTTTTACCTTTTACAAGAAATGTTGCCGGACCTGCAGATTATACACCATTTGCATTGACTTTTAGAAAATACACACGTTTAAATACTGCAGTTCATGAGTTGTCAATGGCGATGATTTATACTTCTGGAGTTATTCATTTTGCCGATTCTGAAGAGGTTTTTAATTCATTGCCTCCTGAACTGAAGAACTTATTAAAAGAAATGCCGGCAACTTGGGATAAAACCGAATGCATAATAGGAGAACCAGGAAAAGCAATTGTACTTTCTCGTAAAAAAGATAATCTTTCGTATATCGTTGGGATTAATGGAACTAATTCTGTAACACCAGTTTCAATCGATCTTAAAAAATACAGCAAAGGTTTTTCAAAATTCAGAATTATCTCTGAAGGCAAAGATCCTTTAATGGATTTTAAAGTAGAAACTTATCCTATAACTTCAAATTGGAAATATAATTTAGCTCCAAAAGGAGGATTTATAATTGAGTTTGTGAAGTAGTCTATAATATAACTTAAACACTAAAAAAGGTGATATCTTAATTGATGTCACCTTTTTTGTTTTATAAAGATAAAAGGGCAGAAGGTTTTGTTTTTGTGCCTTTAGGTACAAAATATCGGTAGAAAAAAAATGAATTGAGAAGGGTTCAACGTGCCGTAGGTACGTAATAGATTGCGTTTTGTTGCGTACCTACGGCACGCTTTCGTATCGCGAATTTATTGGGCTACCAATATTTTGTACCTAACGGCACATTTCTTTTATATCACAAAAACTTCATTATCTCAATTTTAAACTTTCCTTCATAACATCTGAGAAATGAAATGTTAATATAATGTTTTATAATCGGATCATTTTATTAATATAAACGTAACCTTGTTGACCTACCCTCATTTCTAATTTTGGAGACATATTATAAAACAACACAACACACTGTAGAATATGTCATTTTTTAAATTGAGCACACATCGCAAGAAAATAATCGGAACTGATGTTTTGGCAAGCCTTATTTATTCGCCAAATAATACAAAAGCGCCGTATTATGTATAAAAGATTTACCGATGAAGAACTTGTCGAATTATTAAGACAAGGAAAAGACAAAGCTTTTGATGAATTATATTTTCGATATCGGGATTTATTAGTTCGCTTCGTTTATTTGAGGATGAAGTCGATTCCCATTTCTGAAGAAATTGTTCAGGAAGTTTTCACCACTATTTGGGAACGTCGAAAGACTTTGGTTATTCAAAAGAAATTTTCGGCTTATATCTATACTTCAGTTCGTTATGTGACTTTAGATTATTTCAAATCACACACCATTACAGACCAATATATAAAAGAAGTTCTGGATAGCAGTACTGTCGAATACAGCAGTACAAATGCAACAGAAGATTCTATTTATTACGAAGAATTGCAGGAAGCAGTAGATAAAGCCGCTTCGTTACTTCCTAAAAAATCCAAAGAAGTTTTTATTCTAAGCAGGATTAAGCATTACACCAACAAAGAGATAGCCGAAGAACTTAACGTTTCGCACGAAACCGTAAAGTATCATATTGCTTATGCGCTAAAGTTCATGCGCAGCTATTTGGGCGAATTCAACTGACAAAGATTTCCTGCTTGAGGTTAGCGTTTTGTTTTCTTAACAAAAGCGTAACCTTATCCGCCTACCTGAAATTAATATTTCTAAGACATACTATTAAAGAGATAAACAAATTATAATGCCTGAAAAATTACATCGAGATATAAAACTTTTTTTAGAAGGAAAGCCTGCTCCAAAAGGGGAGGAATTATGGAATAAATGGTACGACCATCCGGAAGAAATATTGGATAGTATCGAAAATATAAAATCTGATCGTTCGAAATTAAATAGAGAACTGAGACAAATAAAGAAATCAAATAAAGTCGTTTTTCTTCAGAATAGAAATTGGGCTATGGCAGCTTCTTTGCTTGTATTAGTGGGTTTGTCATGCTTCTTTTATTTATCGTCTGAACAAATAATGAACAAACAATTTACTACAAAGTCGGGCGAACGTGCCAAAGTAGTTTTGAGCGATGGAACTCAAATTTGGCTTAATGCCGGAAGTAAATTAAAATATCCGGGAGAATTTAAAGGAGATACAAGAGAAGTTTATTTAACCGGAGAAGCTTTTTTTGATGTTGCCAAAGACAAAAAACATCCGTTTATCATTCATACTGATAAAATGGACACCAAAGTTTTAGGAACCAGTTTTAATGTACAGGCTTATCCGGATCACGCCACGCAAGAAGTTTCAGTTTTAACCGGAAGAGTAAATGTAAAGTCGACCGTAACCGAAGAAAATGTATATGTAACGCCGGGGCAGAAAGTAGTTTTTAAATCAAAATGCAACAAACTAAAGGCGTTTACAGATATTCCGATGAATTCTATTTCGCTATGGCGAAAAAATATAATTGTTTTTGAAGATTCTCCTTTACCGGAAGTGATTGCGACAATTAACCGCAATTATAATGTAAATGTTCAAATTGAAAACAAGAATTTAAACAATCTTAAAATTAGCGCTTATTTCAAAGAACTTACAGTAGATCAGGTTCTTGCTTTAGTGTGCAATATTATAAATGCTGATTATAAACAAGAATCGGGAAGTTATATTATAAAATAAGCTTAGAAAATTAACACAGAATAAAAGAATTAAAAATTGAGAATTAAAAATTAAAAATCTGCTCAATCTGCGTGAAAAAAATTAAGACATATATAAAGATCAACATAGAATATATGTGTTAAGATTAATGATTACAACAGATTACAATATTATTTAAAAACAAGCTACGTAGAAAACCAATCATAATCAAGAACAATTAAAACTCAAAAACATGACTAAAAAGCAAATGCGGTTTATCCAAAACTGTCAGAGCATTAAAAAATCTGTATTGAAGAAAGCACTTACTTTTGCGGCTTTATTTTTTATCGGATTAACAGCAAAAGCGGCCAGCGTAGATATTGGCAAAAGAGTTACGCTAAAAGTTGAAAATGAAAGTATGAAAAATGTTTTTCAGAAAATTGAAAAACAAGTTGATGTGCATTTTATGTACGAAACCAATCAGGTTAACACGAATCAAAAAATTAGTTTAAAACTGAACAATGTTACATTAGAACAAGCTTTAGACAAAATATGCAGCAACTTTTTGTTGAAATACGAAATTGTAAGTAACAATATCGTAATCAAAAAGAACCAAAAAGTAGCTGATAATGAACAGACTAAAATCAATATATCAGGAACTGTTTACAGCGGAACTGACGGAATGCCATTACCAGGCGTAGGAATTAAAGATAAAGGTTCTGACGTGGCTACATCAACAGATTTTGACGGAACTTTTAAGATGGAAATCAATTCATCTGAAGCTGTACTTGTTTTTTCATATGTTGGTTATGTTAATCAGGAGGTTAAAGTAACTTCGGCAGATAAAAACATAAAAGTGAAATTAGTAGCTGATATGAAACAACTGCAGGAAGTTGTAGTTATGGGTTATGGAAGTGTAAAAAAGAATGCAGTTTTGGGATCTGTTGGATCTGTTTCTATGAAAGAAACTTCAAGCAGAACTTACAATAGCGCTGCCGAATTACTACAAGGAACTGTTGCAGGTGTTACAGTGCTTAATAATGGTGGTGATCCAACGGCTGAACCAACAATTAATATCCGTGGAATTGGTTCTTTGAATGCTGAAACGCCTTTAATCGTTTTGGACGGAATCATTTACAGTGGATCTTTAAATACTTTAAATCCAAATGATATTGCTTCGATAAGTGTTTTGAAAGACGCGGCTTCTGCAGCAATTTACGGAGCTAGAGCTTCTGGAGGCGTAATTTTAATTACTTCTAAAAAAGGAGTTTCTGAGAAAGTAAATATAAATGTAAATTATCAGGGAGGTTTCCAGAATGTAGCCAAAATACTTGATGTTCTTAATGCTGCTGAATATGCTGATGCTATGAACTTAGCAAGAGATAATGCTGGCATGCCAAGAATTCCTGCTTTTGATCCTGCATTTGAACCAACGGCGAGAACTACAAAAACAAACTGGATGGATGAAATTTTCCATACAGGGGAAATTCAGGATTTTTCTCTTTCTATAAACGGTAAAACAGAAAAATCTAATTTCTTTGTTTCAGGAAGTTATAGAAAAAACGAAGGTATATTATTAAATACTTTTGGAGAGCGTTATACTGCAAGAGCAAACTCTTCTTTTAAAATAGCGCCAAACTTTACAATTGGAGAAAATTTATCTTATTCGTTGACAAACGGTCAAAGCGCCAATACGTCAAGCGGATATACGGGAGCAATTTTGGCAGCGATTTTTTATCCGCCAAATGCAACAATCTATAAAGAAGATGGTTCAGGACAATTTGGTGGAGTTCCGGAGAAATATATTGGTTCTTACGGAGACGTTATCAATCCTGTGGCTTATTTGAAAAGATTAGATAACAGAAATCCTGTGTCGACAATTTTGATCAATCCTTATGCTGAATGGGAAATTGTTAAAGGTTTGAAAGTAAAAACAAACTGGGGTTACACGAGAATTCAGGATAATGCAAAAGATTTTGCAGTGAAAATTACAGAACCTGGAAAAATATTTGACTTTAACCGTTTAACGCAAAAGTCAATTACAACTACTGATTTATTAGGTGAACAAACGATTTCTTACGAAAAATCATTAGGAAAACACAATTTCAAAGCTTTAGCCGGATATACGTATCAGGAAACAAAAAGAGATTTTTATACGATCGAAGGAACTGGTTTTGATAACGAAGATCCATCACAACGTTATTTGCTAAATGCAAAATTGGTTCAGCAAACGGCAGCAGGATTATCTGATGAAATTATTTCGTCTTATGTTGGAAGGTTGAATTACGATTTTAATCAAAAATATTTATTCTCAGGAATTGTTCGTCGCGACGGAACTTCAAAACTTTTATCAGAAAACCGTTGGAAAGTTTATCCTTCTGTTTCTGCAGGTTGGTTAATTTCTGAAGAAGAATTCATGAAAAGTATTAGTCCAATTGTAAGCAATTTAAAATTACGTGCAAGCTGGGGACAAATAGGAAACTTAGGAAACCTTGGGCCATACCAATTTAGTGTGCCATTGAATCAAACTCAGGCTTTGATCGGTTCAACTCCGGTAATTAATTATGGTTATGCAGAAGGTGAATTATCAAATCCTAACTTAAAATGGGAGAGTTCTGAGCAAACAAACATTGGTTTAGATTTTACAATGTTCAATAATACCTTGACTGGATCTTTAGATGCTTATGTAAAAAAGAACAAAGATATGTTGGTTCGTGATCAGCTTCCGGGAGTTTCAGGAACGCCACAAGGTAGAATCGTAAACTCTGGAGATGTTGAAAACAAAGGTCTTGAAGCAAGTTTAACTTACCAAAAAACTCGTGGAGAATTTAAATTTGATGTAACGGCAAATGCTGCATTTTTGAGCAACAAAATTGTATCTATCAAAGACGGTTTAACTTCTCTTGAGCCTTTAAATATTAGCCGAGTTCGTAGTTTACCTTTAGCAAATATTTATCAGGTTGGAAGCCCGGTTGGAGCTTATTACGGATATGCTACAGACGGATTATTTCAAAGTAATGCCGAAGCAAAAGCATATGTAAACAGTACTGGTGCAGTATATCAGCCAAATGCAGTTGCGGGAGATATTAAATTTAAAGATGTAAACGGAGACGGAGTAATCAATAACAGCGATAGAGTAGTACTTGGAAATCCTTTCCCAAAAACGACTTACAGTTTGAACGCAAACTTTAGATATAAAGGATTTGATATGAATGTATTTTTTAATGCTGTTGCAGGAAATAAAGTTTTCAACGCAGTAAAATACACAGGATTAAACGCTTCTTTTCCAGGATATAATTTATTGGCTGATTCTAAAAATGCTTGGTCGCCAACAAATACAGACACTAATATTCCGGTTCTTTCATCAACAGATAACAACAATAACTTCGGGAGAATCTCAGATTTTTATATCGAAGACGCTTCATTCATAAGATTGAAAAACGTTTCGATTGGTTATACAGTTAAAGATAGTTGGTTGAACGGAAAAGCAAAACTTAGATTCTTTATTTCAGGACAAAACTTGTTTACAATTACAAAATACTCTGGAATGGATCCAGAAGTTGGTCTTAGCAATTTTGGTCTTGACTTAGGTAAATATCCACTTTCTCGTATTTATATGACGGGTGTAAATGCTACTTTTTAAAAAAAATATAAAACAAATAAAATGAAAAATTTAAGTCTTTTATTATTGAGTTTTGTGCTTTTATTAGGCACTTCGGCTTGCGAAAGTGAACTTGATGTTGTTCCGCAAGGAGCGCCGTCAACCGGAAACTTCTGGAAAACTCCGGCAGATGCAAAAGCGGGAGTAAATGCAATTTATGCTTTGTATTCTGATGATAATATGTATGGTCGTGGTTTTTTCTGGCTGAATAATGCCAGTGACGATATTGGAACAAAACCAAGACAAAACGCAGAACGTATCAAGAATTTTATTGTTGACGGATCAGAATCTGATACTAAAGATATTTGGAGATTACACTACGAAGTAATGAAACGTTGTAATGACGTGATTCGTAACATTCCGAAGATTGCTTTAGACGATAAAACAAAAAATATGATGCTTGGAGAAGCTTATTTTAACCATGCTGTAATGCATTTAGAATTGGCTTACCATTATGGAGACGATCGTGCGGGAATTCCGATTCAGGATCGTAATGACCCAACAAATGTTTACGTACCACGTGCTAAAAATGTTGCCGAAAACTACGCCTATATCGCAGCAGATTTAGTAAAAGCAGCAGATTTATTGCCTTATTTTAATGAGCTTACGTCAGACAATTATGGACGTGCTCATAAAACTGCAGCTTGGGGATATTTAGTTCGTACATATTTGTATGCTAAAGATTGGGACAATGCAATTAAGTACGCAAACATGATCGTAAATAGCGGAAAACACAAATTGCTTGACAATTTTGAAGATGTATTTAAAATTAAAAACAATTGGTCTTCAGAATATATTTGGTCAGTAACTTCAAGTTCAGAAAACACAGGTTTAGGATCTATTTTTCCAGGTGTTTGTTTAGAAGATAAAGGTTGGGGAGTTTACAATGGTTGGGGAAATTTTTATCCTACCAAAGAATTGTTCGACACTTATGATCCAGCTGATAAGAGACGAAGCGCTACTATCTTGCAAAAAGGAGATCAGTTTATGTACTTTGGAGAATTAGTAACTTTTAACGAAGGAAAATATACTGTAAGTTCTAGTAACAGAACAGGTTATCAGTTTAAGAAGTATATGGAGCCATTCGGTTACCCAAAAACAAATTCTGGCGGAATTGATATTCGTTATGTAAATGCAAACGGAGATAAACCTTCAACAGCTTTAAATGTACCTCTTTTACGTTATGCCGATGTGATTTTGATGTTGGCTGAAGCCAAATTAATGAAAGGTTTAAGCGCTGACACTGAAATTAATATGATCCGTAATCGTGCAGGTTTAGGAAGTATTTCGGGAGCAACATTAACAGATTTAAAAAGAGAAAGACGTTGCGAATTGGCTGGAGAATGGACAGATCGTCACTTTGATTTAGTTCGTTGGGGAGATGCTCAGGCAACATACGCAAAGCCTTTGCACCACTATAACGGAACTGTGATTTATCCGGCTCGTAATTTCAATCCTGCAGTTCACCACGTTTGGCCAATACCACCAGATGAAATCGCAGTGAGCAAAGGCGCTTTGACTCAAAATAAAGGTTGGTAGATTTTAATTATGAATTGTAAATTATGAATTATTAATTAGCCATTCACAGTTTACCATACACAATTAATTAGTTTCAGTTTGTTTTGTTTTTTTTTTACACTGCAAGCTTAGTTGTGGAGCTTGCAGTTGTAATAAAAATGAAATGAATTTTATATAAAAAATCAGCCAGTCTTTTTTACGGAAAAGGCTGGTTTGTGTTTAAGGAAATATCAAAGAAGTACCCGCAATATTGTCATTTCGACGGAGGAGAAATCACACTAGAAACTCCGCCTGCATAATCGCCAATCTTTGTAGAGTTACGCGTGTGATTTCTCCTCCGTCGAAATGACAAATATTATGATAAAAAACAAACCCCAGTTAAAATGAAAAAAATAATAGTTCTTTTTTGTCTTCATTTTTTCCTGTTTGCGCAAGCGCAGGAATACAGTTCTTCAAATATTCATTCTCATAATGATTATGCGAGTAAAAATCCTTTTTATGATGCCTATTCTAATGAAGCCGGTGTTATTGAAGCCGATGTTTTTTTAGTAAATAACGAATTACCAGTTGCTCATACTTCAAAGGAAATTACAAGTTACAATACACTTAGAAGTTTGTATTTGGATCCTTTATCGAATAAATTAAAGGCATTGAACGGAAAAGCATATCCAAGTAATAAACCTTTAATTTTGATGATTGATATCAAAACGGAAGCTGAGCCAACTTTAAAATTAATTGCTCAACAATTAAAAATGTATCCGGATTTGATTTCGAATAAAAACCTGAAAGTGGTTATTTCAGGAAGCAGACCTTCTCCGGCAAACTGGAAAGATTATCCGGAGTTTATTTATTTTGACGGAAGATTAAACGAGAATTATTCTCCAGAGCAATTAGCTCGTGTCGAAATGATTAGTGAGGATTTAAAAGAAATCACACCTTGGAATGGTAAAGGTGTAATGACTCAGGCTGATGCTGAAAAAGTACAGGAAATCATTAAAAAAGTACACGATCAGAATAAAAAAATCAGATTTTGGGGAACAGCAGATAATGTGAATACATGGATGACTTTGATGAATCTAAAAGTGGATTATATTGCTACAGACAATGTTCCTACATTGACACAATTCATCAATAATATAAAGACGACATTCTTTCAAAACACTGAATTTCATCAGGCGTATGTCCCTAAAAATGTTTCGGCTTTCGCCAAAAAGAAACCTAAAAACGTAATTCTGTTAATTGGTGACGGAATGGGATTAACTCAGATTTATTCCGGTTATACGGCAAATAAAGGTCAGTTGAGTTTATTTAATATTCCGACTCAGGGATTGTCTATTACAAAATCTTCGGACAGTTATATTACAGATTCGGCTGCTGGAGCAACGGCAATGGCAACGGGACATAAAACCAATAATAGATTTATTAGTGTTGATGAAAGCGGAAAACCGTTAGAATTAATCACACAACAATTGGCAAAGAAAAATTACAAAACCGCAATAATCTCAGCAGGAAATATTACAGAAGCAACTCCGGCTGGTTTTTATGCACATCAGCCAGAGAGAAGTTATAGCGAACCTATTGCAAATGATTTTCTATCAAATCCATCAGATATTTTGATTGGAGGAGGAGAAAAAGAATTTTATGCGAGAAAAGACGGTAAAGATCTTTCTAAGATTTTAAAAGAAAAAGGATATACTTTTTCGGATAAATTCAGTAGTCTTGATACCATCAAAAACTTGAAATTTGTTGTTTTAGAAGATGCTTCGGTAGTTTCTATGAAAGCGGGCAGAGGAGACTTTTTGACTAAATCTTTAGCGAAAGCAACATCAACTTTTGCTAAAACAAAAAATCCGTTTTTTATAATGGCCGAAGGTGCGCAAATCGATTACGGCGGACATCAAAACAACGTGGAATATGTAGTACGCGAAATGCTTGATTTTGACAAAGTAGTTGGACAAGCAATGGAATTTGTAGACAAAAATCCTGAAACACTTTTAATCGTTACCGCAGACCACGAAACAGGCGGACTTTCTTTAATCGACGGAAGTATCGAGAAAGGATATGTACACGGAAGCTTCAGTACAAACGATCATACAGCAGTTCCAGTTCCGGTTTTTGCTTATGGAGCAGGAGCTCAGAATTTTGCAGGTGTTTATCAAAACACAGCAATTTATACTAAGATTATGGAAGTTATTTCTGCGAAGTAATTTTTGTTTAGCGTGAGTTTTTTTAATAAAGAAATAAAAAACAGGAGTATTTTTACTCCTGTTTTTTTTATTTTCATATTTCGGCACTATATAATTTTCTCTAATTTATTAAATCATCGTTATAGAGATTTATAATTTATGTTTGTTATTTTAATCTATTTCAATTGAAATTACAGCTTGTTTGTTTTGTTCATCAATATTCAATAATGATACTGACCAAGGAATATTTTGTATTTTTTCTGTCGCTTTTTCATTTGTCAGAAATAAAAATTGCGATTCTATAATGTAAGGATCTCTGTCAATACGAATTTGATTAAAATTAATGAATAATTTTATCGCTCCGTATCCAATGTGAGGCACTTTAAATTCAAGTTGATAAAAATTTGTGTCATTTCCAGCTAATTTTTTATCAAATAGAAGTTCCTTCCCTTCCGTTACTTTTAATACGAATCTATGTTTAGCAACTGCTTCAAACGTTTTTATTAAGTCATCACGGAGCTGTATTAAACCTTCTTCTGTTTGTTTATATGTAATGCAACGAAATTGTCTCAAGTCAAAAGGAATTGTCTCCATATTTTGACTTAAAATTATTACTTTGTCTATATCTTTTATACAATGCGCAATTCCAAGTTCATAAAAAACATTTGGATTTCGATCAGTTAAATCGGCGATAATATATTCTGCTCTCAAAATGCCTTTTAATATTGTTTCCACTATATGAGGTTCTATAATGTCATCAGCTCTTTTACAAACAAAGTTTAAGTTAGTAGATTGAAGTGTATTTGTTATTGTATTATTAACATCATCAAATTTAGGATCAAAAGGCATCATTATAAAACAAGTGGCTCTTTCAACTTTATTATTTAACGTTTTGAAATATTCTTTTGGATAAATATTGGTCATTTCTTAAATGTTATTTTAATGTATATTGTTTTTTAATACTTGCTACAAGTTTATATAAATTATTAACGAATCATAGATTTCATAATTGATCTTTTTCTCAAGATGTACAGTTGTTGCCATATTAGTTTCATTTAAATTAATTAATAATTAAAATTTGAACTTATTAGAGTTTTAATATTTATGACGGGATGAAAATAGTATTATTCTGCAGGAAATTGTGCAAAACAATAAAAAGGAGGCATGTAGCAGTATTTTCAGTAGAGTAGAAGTTTAATTAGCTGTAGTACAGTGAATTAATTGAATTCAAATTTATCAATATATAAGAAATGAAAAAAGGGTATAAATACCCTTTTTTACTGCTAATTAATTTAATTTATGCTAAGAATTTGAAAGCTATAACGCTGTATTCGTTTTTTTGTTTTTAATGTGTTCCCGATGAGATATTCCCCAGTTAATCATTTCGGTAATAATTGGTCCAAATGATTTGCAATAATCTGTAGATTCATAAAGTATTGCTATTTCTGCATCTCTGTCTTCGGTTCTTTTCACAAGATTGTTGAGTTCCATATCTTTTAATTCTTTCGAAAGCATTCGCGACGTAATTCCCGGAATACTTTGCTGGATTTCTTTGAATCTGTTATTTCCGTTACAAATCGAATTGATAATGGGTAATTTCCATTTACCACCCAAAACATATATCGTATCCTGAAGCGCGCGAACTTCTTCTTGCTGATTTCTTGCCATTAGAATTTATTTTAAACTAAGATATAAAAACATTTATTTTTCACCATATAAGTGATATAAGAAAATATAAGTTTAAATGCTGAATTTAGTAATTAGAATTTAAGCTAACCACTTAGTAAACAGTACAACTTAAATGAACTTATACCACTTATAGGATAGAAAATTTGGTATACTCAATGATACCGTTGAAAAAGTAATATGCTCTGAGTTTTAAATTTGTACCGTTAATTTAAAACATAAAAAATGGACAATTTAAAAAATAAAGTTGCAGTAATAACAGGTGGAAATAGCGGTATTGGTTATGCTACTGCAAAACAATTAAAAGAACAAGGTGCAACGGTAATCATTACAGGAAGAAGAAAAGAGGCAATTGAAAAAGCAGCTTCAGAATTAGACGTTACAGCTATTGTTGCTGATCAATCGAGTGTTGCAGATATTGATCGTTTAGCATTAAAAGTAAAGGAAGATTTTGGACAAGTTGATATTCTTTTTATCAATGCCGGAATCGCTGGTTTAGGAACTATAGAGCAAGCAACAGAAGCTTTATATGATGATATTATGAATATAAACCTAAAAGGAGCATATTTTACTTTAAGCCGATTTATTCCAATTCTAAAAGATGGAGCTTCAGTAGTATTTCTTTCTTCTAATACAGCGAGTATGAGTGGCGCCGGTTCATCAATTTATTCTTCAAGCAAAACAGCCCTTAATGCTATAATGAAAATTGCAGCGGTAGAATTAGCTCCAAGAAAAATCAGAGTAAATTCAGTAAGTCCGGGTCCAACTGAAACCGAAGTAATGAAAAAAGTAGGTTTAGACGAAGCAACTGTAAAATCTATTATGGACGTTGTTGTCGAAAGAATTCCGCTGAAACAAATGGGCACCGCAGCTGATGTTGCAAAAATGGTTTCGTATTTAAGCGGTGAAGCTTCTGTATTTATAACAGGCGCAGATATTTTAATGGATGGCGGAATGGTTTTGGCTTAAGCCTAAGTTTTATGGAAGATGTTAAATATGAGATCTTAAACGGATTTGTATTTCTTGCTTAGAATTAGCCATTAAGTATTATAAAAAAAACTCCATTTACTAACCATGTTAAGTTGGTAAATGGAGCAATAAAATAGTATGAAATTGCTGTTGTTATTTACGTACAGATTTGAAAGCTGCTCTTAATTCTTTGCTGAAGGTTTCAGGTTGTTCCCAAGCTGCAAAGTGACCTCCTTTTTCCAATTTATTGAAATATACCAAGTTTGGATATGCTTTTTCTGCCCAGCTTTTTGGTGTTGTATAAATTTCGTCAGGAAAAGCACTTACTGCTACGGGAATCTTTACATTCTTTGGCGCAAAGAAAGCAAGCTTGTTTTCCCAATACAAACGAGAAGAAGAAACCGCAGTATTTGTTAACCAATACAAAGTAATATTGTCTAGAATATCATCTTTTGTTAAACCTTCATTTTTTCCGGCAAAAGTGCGCGAAATCAATTCAAGACTTCTCGCGTCATGATCTAGTATCCATGAAGCCAATCCTATTGGTGAATCTTCTATTGCATACAAAGTTTGCGGACGATTTCCCATTTCCTGAGCATATGCAAGACCATGTTTGTAGAAAAAAGCAAGTTGTCCGTAAGCTTTCTTTTCATCTATTGAAAGGTTTGTAGGTTCAGGCTGATCTGTAAAGGCAGCTGCATTAATTTCATTAGGCACAGCTCCGGCCATATTAGTATGTAGCGCAATAAGTTCCGGTGCAGCTTGTACACCCATCATATCAGTAATCAAAGCGCCCCAATCGCCACCTTGAGCTACAAATTCTTGATATCCAAGGCGTTTCATTAAAGTAACCCATGTTTGAGCAATTTTCTCAGGTCCCCAGCCTAATTCGGTTGGTTTTCCTGAAAATCCGTAACCAGGAATTGAAGGAATGATAACATCAAAAGCATCTTCGGCTTTTCCGCCATAAGCAGTTGGATCTGTCAAAGGACCAATAATTTTTAATTGCTCAATTATAGAACCTGGCCATCCGTGAGTAATGATTATTGGCAAAGCATTTTTATGTTTAGACTTTACCTGAATAAAATGAATATCAACTTCATCAATCTTAGTGATAAAATTAGGATAAGAATTGATTTTGTTTTCAATTTTGCGCCAGTCATAATCGTTTGCCCAATATTTAGCAAGAGATTGAATTGTTGCTTGCGGAACACCTTGCGTATTATCAGTGACAAGTTCTTTGTCCGGCCATTTTGTGTTTTGGATTCTACGTTTCAAATCATCAAGTTGCGTTTGTGTAGCATGATATTCACAAGGACGAATAGATTCTGAAGTATTGTTTGCTATTTGTTTTTTCTGAGCCAAACCAGCTGTTATCATCAGGAATAGCAAAGCGAATGTAAAAATACCAGTGAAATTTTGTTTGTATTGTTTAATTGTTTTCATTGTTTTTGGTTTAAAAGGAATAATAATTTTAGATTTCTGAAGCAAAGGTATTTTGACAATCCAGTCGCTACAATCAGAGAATAGGTTAAACAGACGAAGTAGGGAATGAAGCGGACAATTTCAAATCTGAAATGCCTTGGTAAAGAATGTGGGATAAATTAGCCTTATTGTATATTTTGGTCTATAACTTTTTGTACACGAGGTCCAATAATTAGTATAGCCGGAATAACTAAGACATAAGCCATTCCCCATGATTTAAGCCAGACTTTCAAAAAGTTTTCGGTAAAACCAAGATTGATTGCTATTAAACTAAAAGAAATAATTCCTGTTGTAATAACACCCATACAGAGTGCAAATGCAATTTTATTTTTCATAATTAGATATGTTTTATTAAAAGCACCATATTGATATGATGCTTTTCAGTTGAATTAATTTTATTGTTGCTGATACTGTTGTGAATTGTTATTTTCTGCTGATTTCTCTTAAATCAATAGATACTAATAAAGGTTCGGGAAACAACGGAGTATTATCTTCCTGTCTTATATACACATTTCTTTTAGTGGCTATTTTAATGCCTTGTACGTCGATGTAATGAGATAAATAATGTGCTGCAGTTGCACCTCCGGCAATATCTACATTATAATCATGTCTTTTAATAAGACCCTCTTTGTCGATATAAAAAGTCTGTACAGGAGAATGTGTAGCTACATCTTCCGGAAAAGTCACTTGAAGTCTTCTAAATGTCTCTCCGTTTTCTTCCCACAGTTCTAATTCTTTTACTTTGTAACCTTCATTTACAAAATTAAAAGGCGCATTAAAATACGTCCACATTGCATATCCGGTAAAGTAAGCAAGCTGAAGTCGGCTCCACGGAGTTTCTGTTGTATATCCGGCAAAAGAATCACGAGGATTTGAAATCTCTTCCAGAACTTCGTCTTTACTATTTAGTATCGCCACATGTTTTGCTGTAAAAGCAGTATGCCAATCTTCATTAAGAAATGGTGAATGTGATGTAAATTGTTTATTGGTATTAGAAGTAACATAAATATCATCTACAGATCCCGGATGTCCAACCATTGACCAAAGAACTCCATCGCAGATAAGTCTTGCTGAGACAGTTTCAAACTTATTGAAATTTACCTGACCGCCATGACCTTTGATTGCAAATTCTAGTAAATCATTCTTTACTTGTTGTTTAACTGTTTCCATTGTGTTTGTTTTTAAATTATTTTAAATTATTGGAGACAAAGGTATTTTGGCTATACAGGCAGTACAGTCAAAATATAGGTCAAACAGACGAAGTGAGTAGTGAGTCTGACAATTCAGAACCCGAAATACTTTGGGTTCACAACATTATAATAATGGAATCAAATTATTGGCAAAACATAAGATTTGCCTTTATCCTTAAGGGAAGTTTTTAATGTGCGGATAAGTGAGTTTATAGTATAAAGGTATTGCAATACAGATGAGTATCTTGTTTATATTCAGTTTATTATGCTTTAATGATTCTATTTGTATAAATCATAAGAAAATACATTTATAAAAATCTTGAAACAACAGTTATAAGATCATTTAAAGTATCGTCATACTATTAAAGAGTAATTTTACATCGTAATACTTATTCAGTTCTAAGAATTCTATCCTACAGTAAGCAGAACGAAAGCCTCAGCACTTCCATCTATTTGATTTTAGAAAAATTGCCATTATTGTAATGCGTAAATTTTTCAAGTTTAAGAATGTCCATTTGGGCATCAACTTCGCCTGTTTGAGATATTTCTTGATTTTAAAGGGCTTGTTATCGGAATACTTTTGGGAAGAAATTAACTGATAAACAAATAATTTAAAATCAAAAACAATGAAAACAATTCACACAAACAAACGAAGCATCGCAAATATTTTTGCAATAGGAGCTTTCCTTTTGCTTACCACAACTGGTTTTGCACAAAAGAATTTAGAAAAAAGGAAAACAGATTCAGAAGCGATTCGTCCTTATCATATTACTATTTCAGAAAAAGCAATCACAGAACTTCGTGAACGCGTAAATGCTACAAGATGGCCACAAAAAGAAACTGTACAAGATCAGTCACAAGGAGTAAAATTAGCACAGATTCAAGGTCTTGTAAAATATTGGGGAACAGATTATGATTGGCATAAAACAGAAACTAAGTTAAACGCATTACCACAGTTTGTAACCAATATTGACGGATTAGATATTCAGTTCATTCATATAAAATCAAAACATAAAAATGCTTTACCAATTATCATTACTCATGGATGGCCGGGATCTTTCTTTGAACTTTTAAAAGTTATCGGACCATTAACAGATCCAACTGCTTATGGCGGAAAAGCAGAAGATGCTTTTGATGTTGTAATTCCTTCAATGCCTGGATATGGTTTTTCTGAAAAGCCTACAGGAACGGGTTGGGGCGTAGAAAAAATAGGAAGCGCCTGGGATGTATTAATGAAACGTTTGGGATATAAACATTATGTAGCACAAGGTGGTGATTGGGGTTCTGTAATCGCAGATGCAATGGCACGTCAAGCTCCGGAAGGATTATTGGGGATTCACCTGAATATGCCGGCAACGGTTCCTGCTGATATTGCCAAAGCATTACAAGACGGAGATCCGGCGCCTGCAGGATTATCAGTAAAAGAAAAAGCAGCTTTCAATTCTTTGAATAAATTATATACCAGAGGTGCAGGATATGCAGGAATGATGGTAACACGTCCTCAAACTTTAGGATACGGACTTACAGATTCACCAGTTGGTTTAGCTTCATTTTTCTTAGATAAATTTAATGATTGGACTTACAGCGGTGGTAATGCTGAAAAATCACTTACCAGAGACGAAATCCTTGACGATATATCTTTATACTGGTTTACGAATACAGCCAATTCTTCGGCTAGTTTATATTGGGAAAACAACAATAACAATTTTAATGTTGTAGAGCAAAAAACACATGATATCAAAATTCCGGTTGCAGTAACGGTATTTCCCGGAGAGATTTATCAGGCGCCAAAAACATGGACTGAAAAAGCGTATAAAAACTTAATTTATTTTAATGAAGTAAACAAAGGTGGTCATTTTGCTTCTTGGGAAGAACCACAGCTTTATACAGAAGAACTTCGTGCAGCTTTTAAATCATTAAGAAAATAATAAAACTATTTAATTTAAATGTTTTAATACATAGAAACATAGGTTTTATCTTTTAAGAAAGAATAAAATAGAAAATTAAATTTTCTTCACATAGCTATGTGAATTCATGGAAAGTGAAACGCCTTTTCAGTATCAGAAAAACTATGTTTCTATGTGTTTAAATAATTACACACAATCTAAAACATACACAATATGAAAACAAATAAAAACTTCAGCTTATATACAATTGCAATGTTCCTTTTTATGGCTTTTGCTTCAAATAACGCTTCCGCACAACAATCAGGAATAAAACGTACCGATTTACAAAAACATGATCTAAGCATTCCGGGAAAAGAAGCCGTTCAGGCAAGAATTGATTTTGATGCACATTCCGCTTTTGGAAAACATTATCATCCGGGCGAAGAAATCATTTATGTATTAGAAGGCACATTAGAATATGAAGTAGAAGGTCAAGGAACAGTAACACTAAAAGCGGGAGAAGTTTTGTTTATTCCCGCAGGAACGGTTCACTCGGCAAAAAATAATACAAACGCAAAAGCTTCTGAATTGGCAACGTATGTTGTAGAGAAAGGGAAACCAATTTTAGTATTGAAGAAGTAGTTTGAAGTTTCAGGTTTCAAGTTGAAATGCGAATAAATTAACCGCAAAGCGCGCAAAGATTTTTTACTCGTAAGTTTCTATAAAAACGCGAAGATCGCAAAGCTGTGCGAAAATAAACTTTGCGACTTTGCGACTTTGCGTGAAATAAGTTAGCGAATGATTTAACCGCAAAGCGCGCAAAGATTTTTTACTCGTAAGTTTCTATAAAAACGCAAAGATCGCAAAGCTGTGCGAAATAAACTTTGCGAACATTGCGTAAACCTTAGCGCCCTTTGCGGTTAACTTACTCACAATTCACATTTCACAATTCATAACTCATAACTAAAAGACTGTCCATTTCACCTTTTACTTTGTCCACTTCACCTTTTTTCATCTTTTAAAAAGAGTATTGCCGAGATACCTTTGACGAAGAAATTAACTAATAATCAAATAATTAATACTTATGAAAACAATATCTCAAATCAAAACAATTATCAAAGCAACAGCTTCAAAAGCAGTTTTAATCGCCGTTTTATTATTTGCAGCAACACAAATCTCGGCACAATCAAACCAACAAAAAACAAAAGAAATCGAAGTAAGCAGTTCACTGGGAACCTTAAAACAAATCAACGCAGGATTATTGAATGTTGGTTACACAGAAGCAGGACCTTCAAACGGAACTCCGGTAATTTTGCTTCACGGATGGCCTTACGACATTCACAGTTATAACGAAGTCGTTCCAATTTTAGTTTCAAAAGGCTATAGAGTAATCACACCATATTTAAGAGGATCAGGAACAACTCGTTTCCTTTCAAAAGATACTTTTAGAAACGGACAACAAGCCGCGTTAGCAAGTGATATTATTGCTTTGATGGATGCACTTAAAATTGACAAAGCCATAATTGGCGGTTTTGACTGGGGCGCAAGAACAGCAGTTGTAATGGCAGCGCTTTGGCCGGAACGTTTACAAGGATTAGTTTCGGTAAGTGGTTATTTGGTTGTAAATCTTGAAGCCAACTTAAAACCATTGCCTCCAAAAGCAGAACTTGGATGGTGGTACCAATATTATTTTGCTACTGAAAGAGGAAAAGCAGGTTACGCACAAAACACCTACGAATTCAACAAACAAATCTGGCAAATCGCTTCTCCATTATGGAATTTTGATAAAGCCACTTACGATCAAACCGCACAATCATTTGATAATCCGGATCACGTAGCAATTGTAATTCACAACTACAGATGGCGTCAATCGCTTGAAGCAGGAGAATCTAAATACGATAGTTTAGAAAAACGTTTAGCAGCAAGACCGGCAATAAAAGTTCCTACGATTACAATAGCAAGTGACTTTGACGGCGCTTACGCAGATGGAAAAGCATACGCAGATAAATTCACAGGAAAATATGCCCACAGAATCCTAAAAGGCATCGGACATAATGTACCACAAGAAGACCCAAAAGCTTTCGCCCAAGCAATTATAGATGTGGATGCTTTTGGCAAGAATTAAAAATTTAGAATTAAAAATTAAAAATCATAACAGCAACAATTAATAATCAACAATTAACAATTAAAATAGTCATGGAAAACAACAACATCTTTCAAGTAGAAAAAGTATTGTACACAGGAAAAACGCACACTACTGGTGGTCGCGAAGGAGCATCAAAAAGCTCAGACGATCAATTGAATATAAAACTTAGTTCACCGGGATCTTCACGTCCTGGGACAAATCCGGAGCAGCTTTTTGCAGCTGGATGGTCAGCATGTTTTATTGGCGCAATGGGAATTGCAGCTTCTAAACTAAATATCAAATTGCCTGCTGATACTGCCGTAGATACCGAAGTAGATTTATGTCTGACAGACGGAGCTTATTCTTTACAAGCACGTTTGAATATCAGTCTTCCGGGTTTAGATCCTGAAACTGCCAAAGCTGTGGCTCATGAAGCACATCAGACTTGTCCTTATTCTAAAGCCACAAGAGGAAACATTAATGTAGAAATTAATATTCTGTAATAATCCAAGTAAAAGCCTCTTCAATAGTTGAGGCTTTTCTATTAACTACTCTAAACAAACACATATTATGAAAAATACAAAAATTGCAAAGACATTATTTGCCACATTACTGTTATTTATCGGAACAATGGCTTTTAGTCAAAACAATCCTGAGCAGAAAGCAACAAAAGGTTTTGCCTTATTAGAATTATATACTTCCGAAGGTTGCTCAAGTTGTCCTCCGGCAGATGAATTAATGGGAAGAATCCAAAACGAATATAAAGAGGACAATGTTTATGTTTTGGCTTATCACGTTGATTATTGGGACAAACAAGGCTGGAAAGACATCTTTAGCAATCCTGATTATACCAAAAGACAATACGAATACGCAAAATTCCTGGGAAAAGAACCAATTTATACACCACAAGTAATCGTAAACGGCAAAGCAGATTATATTGCTTCACAAGAAACCGTTGTGAGAAACGCTATTAAAAACGCACTTTCTAAGCCCGCTGTTGCTAATGTATCATTAGAAGCTGTTGAAAACAATAATACACTCGCAGTAAATTATAATGTAGAAGGAACTTCAAAAAACAGTCAGTTATTGATTGCATTAGTTCAAAAAGCTGCCAAAAGCAATGTGAAAAGAGGAGAGAATGCACATCGTATTTTATCCCATTATCAAATTGTTCATCATTTGCATACTGTAAATTTAAACAGAGACAGATCCGGAATAGCGATACTTCATTTACCTAATGATTTTAATACAAAAGATTTTGAAGTAATTGGGTTTATACAAGATTCAAAAACCGGAAGTATTTTGGGTGTAAACAAAGCAAATTTTCAAGTTCCTTCTTTGTGAAAATTAGCAAAAAATAAAGTCGACAAAATGACAGTTTTAAATATTAGTAATTATATGTTAGATTATTAGTTATTGATAAACAGTTAATTTAAGTACTTTATTTAAATCTAAAATTTAGGTATAAAAAAGCAATTTATTTTGTATTGCAAAAGTCAAAATGAAATAAATTGCCTTTCAAAAAATCCTATCTTTGACAAAGCAAGAGCTAAAAAAACAGATAAAAAAAATATGGAAAAAGTAAAAAGCTTTCACGTTTCCCGCAAGGTGATTTGGGGAAGTTCTATAGCATTGGCAGTTCTTGCTTCGATTCCCAAATTATTTGATGCCGATTCGACACCTGGAGATATTGTCATCAATTCGTCGATTACGTTGATGTTTTCCATTTTTATATGGTATTATAACATTTATAGTCTTCCAAAATTCTCTACACAACGTACCAATAAAAGTTTGTTCAATTGGAAACTGTTGCTAAGTGTCATATTAGGAATCCTAATAATGGTTGTACTCGTAATTGGACATCAGGAACTTTTTCAGATCTCAAAAATGGACGCACCAATTATGTTCGAATTGCGAGGCGTTCTCATCAATTTGATTGTATATATGTTTCTGCATTTGCTTTTTCAAAACTATCAAACGCAGCAAATGGGAATGGAGCTGGAACGTACACACGCAATACATCTTGGTGCACAATACGAACTTTTAAAACAACAAGTCAATCCGCATTTCTTGTTTAATAGCTTGAATACATTAAAATCGATGGTAGAAATTCAGGATCCGCAGAGTTCTGATTTTATTTTGAAACTATCTGATTTTTATCGTTTTACACTCGAAAGCCGAAAGTTAGATTTAATACCGCTTCGGGAAGAACTTCAAATTTTAGATTCATATGTTTATTTGCTAAAAGCCCGTTTCGAAGACGGATTTGTTCTAATAAATGAAGTTGATAAAAGACAATACGACTCAGCAATTCCACCATTTACATTGCAATTATTAATTGAAAATTGTATCAAACACAATGTTGTTTCACTCGATAAACCTTTACAAATTAATTTATATTCAGAAGATGATTTTCTAATTATCGAAAATAAAATACAACTCAAAAGAGGCGTATTATCGACAGGCGTAGGTCTTGAAAACATTAATCAGAGATTTATGCATCTGATTCATAAAGAAATTGAAATTCATAAAACCGAAACTACTTTTAAAGTAAAAATCCCAATGATCTATGACTATCATAATAATTGAAGATGAAGTTAAAACGGCCAAAGCACTTGGTCAGCTTATTTTGAGTATCAGACCAGATGCTCAAATTTTGTCCTATATACAAAGCATAGACGGAGCCGTAAGTTATTTGATGGAAAACGATCAGCCTGATCTTATTTTCATGGATATTCAACTTGCAGATGGATTATGTTTTGAGATATTTAAAAACGTTGAGGTTTTGTCACCCGTTATATTCTGCACCGCTTTTGACGATTATGCCATTGAAGCTTTCAAATCAAACGGAGTCGATTATGTCTTAAAACCCTTTTCGGGAGAAAGCATTGCAAACGCAATAAAGAAAGTAGGCGAATTGAAGAATTTCTTTCAAAGGAATAAAAAAATGATGCCTGATTTCGAATATTTATTAACCAGAACTGGCGAAAATACTGGAAAAAGCAGCTTTTTGGTTTTTAAAAACAATAAATATCAAACCGTTCTAACAGAGAATATAGCCTTCTTTTACATCAAAAATGAAACCCCAACGATTATGACATTTGATAAAACAGAATATCAAATTACACAATCCCTCGATGAGGTTCATAAACTATTATCTACAATGCAATTCTTTAGAGTCAACAGACAATATTTGGTTAATTTCTCAGCAATCAGAGAAGCAGAACATTATTTTTCTCGCAAGTTAATCCTCAAATTAACCGTTCCCACAGAAGAAAAATTATTGGTAGGAAAAGAGAAAGCTACTGCGTTTTTAAGTTGGTTAGAGAATAGGTAAAATAGCTTTTAAATTTTAGTTTTTCTCGTAACCCTGAAGTTTAAACACAATCTTGTCATTTCGACGGAGGAGAAATCTTCGCAAGAAACTCCGCAACGAGAATCCAATCTTTGTCGAGCTTCTCGTGGAGATTTCTCCCTTCGCTCGAAATGACAAAAACCTTTACAAGATCTATTAATCATAACATTAAGACAAATAAAAAAGCTGATTTACAATAAATCAGCTTTTGTTGTTATAAGTATTTTTCCGGTAACGGTATTTTGAATAAACCCAATTAATTCAAAGTCTTTCAAATTATAATTCCCTGGTTTTAGAATCTTTACTTTTCCTTGCTTTTCAGTTAAAGAAAAAGAATTTAGCTGTCTCACAATTTGAACATGATGTAATATATTACCCTTATTTTCACCCCGAATTACATTAGAAGTTGCCTGTTTTTGAATTGTAGCAACAAACAAACTCGTGTTTTTCTCCAGTAAATTAGTTTTAAAATCTACTTCTAAAGAATCTTTATCTGATTTTGAACTTAGAGTTAAATCTGCTATTGTTTTGGCTTTCAAAGCATCAGAAACCTTTTGCTTTAAAGCAGATTCATTATAACCTGCAAATTCAGTACTTCCGTTAATGATAAATTGAGGCGTGTACATTACAAACAAGTGAAGCCAATCCTGATATTTCTGTTGGCGATTCGTAAATTCATTCGAGCTGAATTGATCTTTCCATCCCAAACGATCCCAATAATCAACATGATATGCCATGAAATAAATGTTTTTATCGCCAGTTTGTTGTTGCAATTTCGCCATTAATTCATCGGCAGGAGGACAACTCGAACAACCTTCTGAAGTAAAAAGTTCTACAACAGCGAAGCTATTATTATTATTATTATTATTATTATTATTTAAGATTTCGAGGTTTGTTTTTTCAGATTTTGGCTCTCCAATTAATTCTTCGTGACTGTCCGGAAACATGAAACAATTGAGAAAAAAGAGAACCGAAAGTGCGATTACCGCAACTATTAAAAGTGCATTTTTCATGATTTTTAAAGTTTAAATTTTCACTTTAGATAAAGCGAAATAATTAGATGTATTTTAATGTTTTGAACAAACTAAAAAATGTCTGAAATAAACCTTCAGACATTTTTAGTTTGATATTTTTATTTTCTGAAATGAAGGAGAATTATTAAGCTTCGATTTCGTTTTTAACGTAAGTTGCAGTGTATAATTTTCTAAACATAATATACGTTACGCTTACCATAATAAAGGCAATTATCGCATCGATTGTAGCAGGAAAACCTAATACTGCTACTTTTGAAAAGAAAGCAAAAATGATGTCGAAGAAAACGCCTGCAAATACCCATTCTTTCAACCTTAATAATTTATTCGGAATCAAAAGTGTAATAACTCCGGATACTTTCATTACGCCAAGCAAATAAATAAAGTGTGTAGGATAACCTAGTTGTTGTGTGATTTTCCAAACTACAGGATTTGTTGTAAGTTCAAAAAATCCGCTGGCACCAAACCATAAAGAAGTTAAAATAATTCCTGTCCAATAAATAATTTTTGTTGTTTTTGTGTTCATGATTTTAATTTTTAAGTTGTTAAACAGGACAAATTTGCGACAGAAGGCTTCGGAATCATATTGCTTTTTTGCCGAAACGGACAATTTGAGATTTGAATCAGACATTCTAAACTTTAAGCTTTTCTACAGAACTAAAGTTTTGATGTAATCCGATTTCGTAACTTTGAAAAATACTTTCTCAACAACAGAAATTCATACAACAAGAATGGGAGCCAAAGAACTACTAAAAGAACATATTACCAAAACCGCTTTATTGTCGGACGAGGAATTCGATTATTTTTTTTCTCATTTTTCACCGCTTTCCTTCAAGAAAGGACAAACGATTGTAAGCGCCGGAGATCATGTTGATTGCGAATATTTTGTGATTTTGGGTTGTCTAAAAGCTTTTTTTATAAACGACGAAATCAAGATGTATATTCTTCAGTTTGCCATGCCTACATGGTGGACTTCGGATTATAATGCATTATACAATCAAACAATTGCAACCATAAATATTGATTGCATTACAGATGCCGAAGTACTTTGTATTTCTAATAGTGACCGCGAAAAACTGTGTAAGGAATTCCATCAGGTAGAACATTTTTTTCGCTGGAGAACCAATAAAGGATATATCGCCTCACAGAAAAGGCTTTTATCTTTTATGAATAACAATGTCAAAACCCGCTACGAAGAACTTTTGGCATTATATCCTCAATTGTATAATCTTGTTCCCAAACATTTGATTGCTGCTTATTTGGGCGTTTCAAGAGAAACTTTAAGTAGATTGCAGGCTCATAAATAGTTTATTATTATTATTATTATTATTATGTGTTTACGTGTAGTTTGTTATCCCGAGGAACGAGGGATCTCCGCAAGTAACTCCTCAAACTAAATCGCCAATATTTGTCGAATCCCGCGTGTGATTTCTCCTCTGTCGAAATGACAAAAACGAAAATAAGTTTCTCGCAGATTCTACAGATTTAAGTAGATTTTTTATCGCCACAAATGTTGCATTGCCCGTGGTTTCAACCATGGGAATACAATCTATTGGCGCAATTCATTATCATAATCTAAATCCCTGTAGTTGAAACCACAGGCAATGGTTAATTTTATCTCTATGTAAAATCCTTTGCACCTTTGCAACTTTGCCCCTTTGAACCTCAAAAAAAAAGAATGTGATCTAGGTCACGTAACCAATTTTTATATCCGCCGTTCCTTTGTATTGTAGTTTTAAACACACTTAAATACAATAAAAATGGAAACAACAAATTTTAAAATCGTAAGCTCAAATAGCAACGTAGAATGGACTGGTAGAAAAGTTACCGGTGCACATAATGGTACAATTGGTATCAAAGAAGGTAATTTCATCTTGAATGGTGGAAAAGTAAAAGGAGGTAATATTGTTATTAATACCTCTACAATAAAAATTCTGGACATTACAGATACTGCAGCAAACGAACAATTCGCTGGACATCTTGCTTCAGATGATTTTTTCTCTATCGAAAAATTTCCAACCGCATCTTTTGATATTCTTTCTGTGAAAGAAGTAGCAGACAACACTTATTATCTTGAAGGCAATCTTACTATAAAAGATATTTCGCATGTTGTTGGTTTTGAAGCGAGTTTAGAAAATGCTGAAAATGCAATTACACTTTCTGGTAAATTGGTTATTGATCGTACCAAATATGATATTAGATTCCGTTCAGGGAATTTCTTCAAAGATTTGGGTGATACATTGATTTACAATGATTTTGAATTGGATTTCAATATTACTGCACAAGCAATCTAATTTAGAATAATCTAAAAACTAAAGTCATGCCTTACGTAAAAATAGAATTGACCCGCGAAGGAGTAACTCGCGAGCAAAAACAGGAATTAATAAGCGGAATAACCAATTTGATTACAGACGTTTTAAACAAAGATCCGCACTTAACTCACGTTGTAATTCAGGAAATTGAATTGGACGATTGGGGTTACGCAGGAGAACAAGTATCAGTATTAAGAGAAAAAGGCATTACAGCCGATAAAAAATAAATATCATGAAAAAACAAACCATAATAGTGACCGGAGCAGCATCTGGAATAGGAAAAGGAATCGCCAAATACTTTTTGGACAGAGGAGATAATGTTGTCATCAATTCATTAACGCCAAGCGCATTAGAAAACGCTTTTAATGAATTTGGAGCAGGAGATAATCTTGCAATGTTTGCAGGCGATGTGAGTAATGTAGAAACCGGAAAACAATTAGTTGCTTTAGCAATTCAAAAATTTGGATCAGCAGATGTATTGGTAAATAATGCCGGAATTTTTGACAGCAAACCATTTTTGGAAGTTGACGAAGCATATTTGGATAAATTTCTAACAACAAACCTAAAAGGAACTTTCTTCACTACACAAGCCGTAATTCCGCAAATGTTAGAACAAAAAGGCGGTGTCGTAATCAATATAGGAACACCGCTAGTAAACCACGGATTGGGCGGATGGCCAGCTTCGGCTCCGGTTTCGAGTAAAGGTGCAATTCACGCATTGACGATTCAATTGGCAGCAGAATTTGGAAAACAAAATATCCGCATAAATACCGTTGCGCCAGGCGTTATCAGAACTCCAATGCATGGCGATAACGCAGATCAAAGTGCAGGTTTACATTTATTAAACCGAGTAGGAGAGATCGACGATGTTGCCGAAATGGTTTATACCGTGGCAAAAAGCAACTTTATTACCGGATCAATTATCAATGTTGACGGAGGTAAAGCAGCTGGACATAATTTGAATTAAGTTGAAAACTTTTGCAATACTAATAGCTTTGATGTCCTGCTTAACGGCAGGACTTAAAGCACAAAATAAAATTAAAATGGAAAATCAACAAGTAGAAATAAAAGCAATTACTGAGGTAGTAGAAAACTATTATTTCAAAGGAATTTATGAAGGAGACGAAATGTTGCTGGGAAGTATTTTTCATCCCGGATCGTTACTTTTTGGTGATGTTAAAGGACAAGCTTACTTCAAAACTGTAGATCTTTATTTGGATGGCGTAAAAAACAGACAAAGTCCAAAAGATTCCGGAAAACCTTTTAAAGGTGAAATTCTGAACATAAAAGTCGTGAATTCAATAGCGATTGCAGAGATTAATGTTAAAATGTACAACTTTAATTATCGGGATTTTTTATCTTTCCATAAGATTGACGGCAAATGGATTATTGTCAATAAAATGTTGACAGACGTTAGCGAATAATTTAAACTCTAAAGCGATGTGGTACAATACAAAAGCGAAGGAACTGTTAGGAATTGATTATCCGATATTGCAAGGACCTTTTGGCGGTAATTTATCAACCGTAGAATTAACAGCAACGGTTTCTAATCTTGGCGGATTAGGCGGTTACGGAGCTTATACTTTAACTCCGCAGGAAATTTATGAAGCCGACAAGCAAATAAAAGCAGCAACGAATAAACCCTATAATATTAATCTTTGGGTTTCGGATCATGATATTCCAGATGGCGGTTTAACCGATGAACAATTCGAGAAAACAAAAGCGCTTTTCAAACCTTATTATGACGAAGTTGGGATTCCGTTACCGGAAAAAGCAGCGCCGTTTCAATCGAGATTTGATAATCAATTGCAAGTTATTTTAGATGTTAAACCAAAAGTTTTCAGCTTTATGTTTGGCGTTCCTTCGGATGATGTTTTAGAACAATGCCGAAAATTAGGAATTGTAACCGTAGGAGCAGCTACAACACTTGACGAAGCTATTTTTCTCGAAAGCAAAGGTGTTGATATGATTATCGCTTCGGGTTTTGAAGCAGGAGGACACCGACCTTCTTTTTTGGCTTCAGCCGAATCATCTGTAACCGGAACTTTTGTTTTACTACAGTTAATGCGCGAAAAAATTAAAACTCCTATTATTGCCGCTGGAGGAATCGCGGACGGAAAAGGAATTGCCGCAGCTTTAACATTAGGCGCAAGCGCAGCCCAAATTGGGACAGCATTTTTAGCCACCGATGAATCGAATGCATTACCAATTCACAGAGAAATGCTGTTTTCGGATGCAGCAAAATACACAACACTTTCACGAGCTTACACAGGAAGACTAGGACGCGGCATCACAAGCCGAATCGCAAAAGATATAATAGGGAAAGAATTAGATGTCCTGCCTTTTCCGTTACAAACGACTTTTATTTCGCCATTGCGAAAAGCAGCGCTAGATCAACAAAAATGGTATATGATATTATTCTGGGGAGGACAAATTTCGCCAATTTTAAAACACACAAAGGCGACAGCATTAATGCATTCCTTAATTGAAGAAACGACAGCTTATTTTGAGGATTTGAGGTTGTAATCTGGTTTTTGTATAAAATTTCATGTCGCTTCTCTGAAGCTTTTTAATATATTATAATTGTTTTTTTCTGTAAATATGATGTCTTTCAGGGCTTAATGTAAGGCTGATGCTATGTCGCTTCTCTGAAGCTTTTTTAACATATAGCAATTGTTCGTGCTATAAATATGATGCCCCTCCAGGGCTGAATAAAATTCCGTTAGGAATGTAATATTTATAGAAAAGAATTTATTAATTTAAGTGGAGCCCCATCAGGGCGATATATAGTTACGATAAAAATAAGCAAACTCATTTCAAAAACGGAATGAGTTTTTTTATGCTTTTTCTACAACATAAAAATGATATTTGATGTTTTTCATCAATCAAGTGTATGAATTTATGTTATAAAATAAGAAAACTTCAAAAGAATTTTTTATAGATAAATATTTATTTTACAGTCATTTATGATATAGAAAATAGGCTGTTTGAATAATTTCTGAAAAAATATTCTTAAACTATACTAATTTTATAGAATTAGTATATATATTTGTATCACAGAAAACTTCTGTATGATACTTATCCAGAAAGACTGAGGGAATAGGCCCAATGATGTCTTAGCAACCTGTTACCGAATAAGGTGCTAAATCCTTCCTGCCTTGCGGGACAGATAAGAAAGATTTCCTCAAAATCTGAATAAGATCATGAATGTTAGAAATTATTTATTTTTTAAAATGAAAACAGACTCAACTTTATACGCGGCTTATGAATTTTTGAATTCAATTTTTGATGCAAATAGTATTGCTGTTTTCCGAATGCGAAAGCATTAAACTCTATCCAATTTCCCTTTAAATAGCATTTGCTAAAATCCATTTTGCATTGGGTTAAAGGAATTCTGTTGTCTAATTTCAACTAAAATAAAAATCATATTATCACTTAAAAATCAAAACAAAATGAAGAAAATACTATTAGGTTTCGCTTTATTTCTTGGAGTTACACAAACTCAGGCGCAAGACACCAGCTTGCAATTAAAAGGAACTGTTGTAGATACAGTTGCGCAATATGTTTATCTCCAGAAATTCCACAATAAAATGTTTACCACAATTGATTCGGTAAAAGTAAAAGACGGAAATTTTAGTTTTAAAACCAAAGTAAAAACGCCTGAATTATACGGTTTAAGCGTAAATACAGAAGACAGTCCATTATATATTTTCCTTGAAAAAGGTCCAATAACTGTAAAATTAAATCCAAAAAAATACTATAGCGGATCTGTAGTTGAAGGTTCTGAAACTCAGAATTTATTCGAAACCTACAGAAAATCGAAAGATGTAGAAATCAGTAAATTCATTACAGAAAATCCAAAATCTATCGTTTCGGCTTATGTTTTATACAGAAACTGGTCGTACAGATTAACGCCGGAGCAAATCACTCAAAATATTGCTTTGCTTGATAAAAGCCTTCAAAGTACCACTTACGTGAAAGAATTAAAAGAACTGGTTACCGTTTTGAACGGATTGGCGGTTGGAAAAAAAGCCCCTGATTTTACCAGCACTAATCCAGAAGGAAAACCAGTTCGCTTTTATGAAAATTTAAAAGGCGGTTACACTTTAGTGGATTTCTGGGCTTCATGGTGTGGACCTTGCCGAAAAGAAAACCCAAATATCGTAGCGGCTTACAAAGAATTTCATGATAAAGGATTCAACATTATCGGAATCTCTTTGGATAAAAAGAAAGAAAACTGGATCAAAGGTATTCAGGATGATAATTTGACCTGGACACACGTTTCTGATTTACTTTTCTGGAACAGCGCCGTTGCTAAATTATATGGTGTAAGAGCAATTCCGGGGAATTATTTAGTGGATTCAAAAGGAATTATCGTAGCAAAAAATCTTCACGGAGAAGAATTACAAACTACGCTTAAAGCACTTTTAGGACAAGCAAATTAATTTTTTAAACGCATAGAAACATAGTTTCTCTTTATATAGATAGGCGTTTTAACAAATCCTGAAACTTCGGGAGAAGCCTTGTATCTAACTCGACAAAGAAAATTTTACCGCAAAGTTCACAAAGGATTACGCAAAGTTCGCAAAGTTTTGAGAATTACGCTTTGCTTTAAGATCACAAAGGGATTGTGTTTAAAGCTTAATTTAATGATATCGAGCTTTGGGATTATGTGTGAAAATCTAGATTTTTTCAAACATCTTTTATTTAGAATAGAATCTATGTTTCTATGTGTTTAAAATACAAACAATAATAAATTTAGTTAATTTAAATGATAAGGAAATGAATGCTATTGAGACAGAAACGAAACCAATTGAATTGGAGTGTTATTTTTCTAAATTCAGAGAAAACACAGTAGGCGTAGATCACACTTTTAAATCGGTTTATGGAAAACAAAATTTGCTGTATGCAGATTGGGTTGCCAGCGGAAGATTATACGTTCCGATCGAGGATATTATGCTTAATAAAATTGGTCCAATGATTGCCAATACGCATTCACTTTCAAGTCAAACCGGAAAAACTTCGACTTATGCTTATCAATATGCCAGAGATGTCATAAAAAAATCTGTTAATGCCAGCCAATCTGATGTTTTGGTTACGACCGGAACCGGAATGACGGCCGCTTTATCAAAACTGCAAAGAATAATGGGCTTGCGAGCAAATGATGATAATGATAAACCTGTTGTTTTTATCACGCACATGGAGCACCATTCTAATCAGGTTTCGTGGTATGAAACCAATGCCGAAGTTGTGATTTTGCCTCCTGATGAAAACAATTTGGTCGACCCGAATATTCTTTCGGAAGAAATTAAAAAATATGCTGACAGAAGTATAAAAATTGGTTCATTTACGGCTTGTTCAAATGTAACAGGAATTATTACGCCTTATCATGAATTAGCTAAAATTATGCATGAAAACGGCGGACTTTGTTTTGTTGATTTTGCTGCTTCGGCGCCATATGTCAAAATCGATATGCATCCAAAAGATCCGAAACAGCAATTAGATGCTATTTTCTTTTCGCCTCATAAATTCTTAGGCGGACCAGGAACTTGTGGTGTTTTGGTTTTTAATGAGCAATTATACAAATCTGATTTTCCGGATAATCCCGGCGGAGGAAATGTAAAATGGACAAATCCGTTAGGAAAATATTGTTATAGCGAGGTCATAGAAGTTAGAGAAGATGGTGGGACGCCAGGCTTTCTACAAGTAATAAGAACTGCCTTAGCTTTAGAATTAAAAGATAAAATGGGAGTTTCAAATATTAAAAACAGAGAAAAAGAATTACTTGATCTTTGTTTTTCCAGACTTCAAAAAATAAAAGGTTTGTCTATTTTAGGAGACCTTAAAACGGATCGAATAGGTTGTGTTTCTTTCGTAATCGAAGACATTCATTATAATCTTATTGTACGACTTTTAAATGACCGTTTCGGAATTCAGGTTCGTGGCGGTTGGTCTTGTGCGAGTACTTATGCGCATTATCTTTTTAATATAAATGAGAAAAAATCAGCAATAATTACAAGTGAACTTTTAGAGAAAAACCAAACCAATAAACCTGGTTGGGTTCGTTTATCACTGCATCCAATTATGACAAATGATGAACTTTCGTTTATCTGCGATGCAATTGAACAAGTTGCTTTACATTCTAAAAAATGGCAGAAAGATTACGAGTATAATTCGGTTACAAATGAATTTGAAAATCCTGAAATTAAAGAAACTATAGCCGAAGAAGTAAATGAATGGTTTAACTTCGAGTAATACATGAGATAAACATTGATAACATAAACCCGATAGTCCCGAAGCCTCGGGATTAAAACCTGTTGGGTTTCTTATTGATAATATTCCGTAGGAATATCTCGTCGGTAGAAAAAAAATGATATTGATTGGAGTTATGTCCTGTAAGGACATCTGACACAAGAATAGATTATGGAGCATTTACCAAACGTTCCTACGGAGCGTATAAATCGCAATTCAAATTTGGTTCAACCGACCAAACATTCCTAACGGAATGAAATTGGTTTCCGAAAAAAAAAGAATTACTTTAGAGATTCGATAATTTTCTCTCTGTGTGTAATTCCCCAATTTACCAATGTTTCGGTTACGGGAAGCACAGATTTTCCATATTCTGTAATTGCATAAGCAACAGTTGCGGGTTTAGTATCTTGTTCCGTTCGGCTTACGAGTAAATTTGTCTCCAGTTCTTTTAATTCCTTACTGAGCATTTTAGCCGAGATTCCTCCAATTTCACGTTGCATTTTCTTAAAATGAATCGTTTGATGCGTTCGATTCGTTAAGAAACGCAGAATCATAAGTTTCCATTTTCCACCCAATACATCCAAACTGTCGCGCATTGCCATAAGTTCTTCTGAACAATTGGCTTCACGAAGTATTCCGTTATCATTAATTTTTGCCATACTAGTTTCTATTTGGTAACCGGTTACCTCGGGTTAACCTATAACAAAAATAAAGCTTTAGCACTATATTTTTGTATAATAAAACAATAAAAATGAAAGCAATTGTACTACAAGAAAACAGAGAGTTTCTTCTGGAAGAAATAGAAATTCCGCAACCTGAAAACAATCAAATTCAGGTAAAAATTATAGCTTCAGGTTTTAATCCGATTGATTATCAAATGACCGAAGACGGATCAGAAAGAAAGCTTTTGCGTTCTCCAATTCTCGGTCGTGAGTTTTCCGGAATTGTCTCAGCAATTGGCACAAACGTAACCGATTTTAAAATAGGAGATGCTGTTTTATGCGGATCAGGAAGTATGGGATCTAATGGGACTTATGCCGAATATATTTCTATTCCTGAAGCCATTGCGGTACATAAACCTTCGAACATTTCTTTCGAAGAAGCTGCGGCAATTCCGTCTGCGGGTTTAACGGCTTTGCAATCGTTTAACCGCATGAACGCTTCTCTTTCGGATTCGGTTTTAATTACAGGCGCTGCGGGCGGAGTGGGCAATATGCTCGTGAAATTACTTATTGCAAATAACTATGAGAATTTTATTGTTACGGCTGGAAATGAAAATAGTATCAATGCCTTACTTGGGCTTGGTGTTAAGCCAGAAAAAATCATCAACTATAAAAAAGAGGAGATCTACGAAACCGCACTTTCTTTAAATGAAAATAAAAACTTTGATTTTGTTGTGGATTTGGTAGGAAACAACACAGCAGAAATTGGCGCGAGACTCCTAAAAACAAACGGAGTTTATGTAGATGTAACTAATTTTTCGACACCAGAATCGCGGGGAATTCTTTTTACAAAAGGCGCTACAATCTTAAATATCTCGAACTACGTTTACGGACTTGAAAAACGTTATGATTATTACAAAAACGGATTAAATGAGTTAAGATTATTTTTGCAAAACGGAATAATCTCACCGCCAGAAATTCAAGTAGTTGGAGGTTTAGAGGTTTCTACAGTTACAACTGCACATTCAATATTACGCGAGAATAAAACACAAGGAAAGAAATTAGTAATGCAAATAGGCGAAAGATAAATTATAAACGAATTAGTCAAGAAAGTAATTAGGAAAATCCGTTTTTATCAGCGTTTTCGCTTTAGCGAATCAGTAAAACCAGCGTCTAATTTTGACGCGGATAAAACAGATTTACTTCGTAAAAACGCGGATAAACACGGATTTGATTTGCAATGATTTTATTTTATAAAGTTTAACTTAATGATATTTAGCTTCGTAATACAATCAAAATCGCCAATCTTTGTCGAATTACTTGTGTGATTTCTCTTTTCAGTCGAAATGACAAATAAAAACTTGATAAGATTCAAAAAATAAAATCAATACAATATGAAAACAATTCCAAGAAGAGTTGTCACGGGTTTACACAACGGAAAATCAATAATCGAAGAAGATTCTATAGTAACCAATGTTTCAGAACATTTTCCGGGTCTGATAATTTCGGATATTTGGTCAACAGATAGTGCTCCGGCGAAATTTGAAGAGAAAATTATTGAGAATACAGCTTTTCCTAATACACCTTTAAACGGAAGTTATTTTAGATATGTACAGATTCCGCCTGATAAAGATTTAGGGATTGTAGCGCCAGAAAATCAGCCACATCCGTTAATGCATCAAACAGAAACTCTGGATTATATCATTATTCTTTCTGGGGAAATTTATTTAATTGTAGACGAAGGCGAAACTTTATTGCAAGCGGGAGATATTGTCGTACAAAGAGGAACAAATCATGCCTGGAGCAATCGCTCTGATTTGCCTTGTATATAATTGGCGATACTTTTGGATGCTTCCAAATAAATGATTTAATTAATTAAAGTTATTGGTTAATAATTAGAAAAATCCGTTTTTATCAGCGTTTTCGCTTTAGCGAATCAGTAAAATCAGCGTCTAATTTTGACGCGGATAAAACAGATTTACTTCGTAAAAACGCGGATAAAAACGGATTTATTAAGCTAGCAGCTGGAATTAATTAAACAAAGTAACAGGAAATTCTAAATCTCTAAATAGAAGAATTGTTACTTTTTTAAATTTAAAATTTTCCCATAAGCTTCAGCGGCTTTATGAACCTGAATCATCCAGTCGTCGGCAGCATTATCATCTGCGCCGTCTGAAATATATTTTAGACATAAAAACGGAATATTCTCTTTCATCGCAATCATAGCAAGTGCGTAAGCTTCCATATCTACGACGTCATATATTTTTGTGTCGTGTCCCATTTCAAAATTATCGCCGGTTCCGCAAATCCCGATTTGTAGTTCCGGCATTGTCAAACCATATTCTAAAATTACCGGTAAATCAGAAAGTGGCGTTTCGTATAACGCATATCCTAATCCGCGAACATCCATATCTCTTTGTACAAATTTGGTACAACAAATAACATCGCCTTTTTTGAAATGACTACTTCCGGCTGATCCAAGATTAACAATAAGAGACGGCTTTTTGGACTGTATAGCTTTGGTAAGTTCATAAGCAGCATTTACTTTTCCAATTCCGGTAATTAATGTGTTTTGTCCATCAAAAACATCGGCAGCTTCAACTGCTAAAGCAAACGAAAAAAGTACATTCTCTAAAGCAAAGGATTGCTCGTTGTTAATCTTTATCATTAAAATTTTATTTTGAAGATGCAAATATGCCTAATTAAAATAAATAAAATAGAGGTGTTGCGCTTTAATTTTTGGATAAAAAAGCAATCGGAAAAATTAAATGAAGAAGTTAAAACAAAGTTTTTTAATTCGTATGAGTAAATTTTTTAAATAAATTCAGCTTTGTTTTCTTGATTATATATTGTCAATATTTTGTAATTTGCTTTGGAATTTTGTTTTTAAGATGTTGTAAAATAGCGCTTTGTAATTACTCGTACTTCTTGTTTTTATTATTCGTACCTATTTTTTGAAACAAATGAGTACGAGTGTTTTTATTCGGTCGCGCAGGACTGGTTTCTTTCTGAGATTTGTATCAGAATAAATTTCTAACCTTAAAAAACGATACCATGAAAACTTCCCTAAAATTATTAGCAGCAGTATTATTAGTAAGCACTTTTTCTTTTGGACAAGACATTACAAGAAAAATTGATTCCATAATTAAAGACAATTATCAAAAGAATCCTGATGTAGGTATTAGTGTTGGTTTTATTCAGAATAATAAAGAATTCTATAGTTCTTACGGAAAATTGAATGCAGAAAGTAAAACAGAAATTAATAAAAATTCTATTTTCGAAATTGCTTCTATTACCAAGATTTTAACTGCAAATTTAGTTGCACAAGCCGTTTTGGAGAACAAAATAAAGCTTGATGATTATATCGACAATTATCTTCCTAAACAATATGTTTTGAATGAAAATTTAAAAAACAAAATCAAAATTTCTGATTTAGCTTCTCATCAATCTGGTTTGCCTGATATAGATTTCGGAAAATTAATTGCACTAGATCCGCAACAACCAATAAATAATGTGACCGAAAAAACATTGGCAGACATTATCAATAATTGTACAGAACTTAAAGATTATGGCAAATACCGTTATTCTACAATTGGAATTACTTTATTGGGACAAATACTAGAGAAAGCGTATAACAAGAGTTACGATGAAATTATTAGAGAAAAAATAATAAATCCGTTACATATGAATAATACGCTAACGAAAGATTTTGATGTAAAAAACAGAACAACTGGTCACAATCCTGAAGGAGGAATTCAGGAGTTTTTCAAATGGAATGTTACTGCGCCTGCGGGATTAGTAAAATCGAATGCTACGGATATGGTTAAATATCTTAAAGCGGTTTTGAATAAAGAAACTACAGTTGGTAAAGCGGCATTAATTACTGAACAAACGTTCTATAAAGTTGATAACAGAGAATTAGGATTGGCTGTAAATATTGATTCAGATGATAAAAACACGCTTTATATGAAATCTGGTGATTCAATGGGACAATCTTCTATTATCTGTTATAACAGAGCTAAAAATTGGGGAATTATAATTCTTCTTGATAAAAGAAATTCAAAAATGAGATCGAATTTGTTAGATACTATTACTGAGAAAGTTCTGCAATAAAAAGCTCAAAATTGCACGCGGATGACGCGGATTCGCTTTGCGAAAACACAGATTAAAATGGATTTTATTAGCGTAATCTGCTGAATCTGCGAGAAACTCACTCTCATTTTTGTCATTTCGAGGAACGAGAAATCCCCACGAGTAACTCCACAACGAGAATCTAATCTTTGTCGAGCTACTCGTGGGGATTTACTTCGTCTGTTCGCTATCGCTCGGGTCTCGTTCCTCGAAATGACAAACTAAACGAAAATATTGTTATGAAAAATGATTGACCTAGCCCCGATAGAAGTGGAAATCCTTTTGTGGCGGGGTTCGCCACAAAAGATTGAAATGAATAGCGGGATTAGCTCCTGAAAAAAAAAGGTTTTATCATAGAAATCGAAATGACAATATTGTGGCTAAGGTGCATCTTCTTGATATGCCAACAGGGTAATATTAATAAATTATTAAATGAGCGAATCGCAAAAAATATCGATTGCGGTTTGTCTTACTTTTGTAAGGGTCTTCTTTAACAATTTAAAATTGCATTATGAGTTCTAATTTGGTAGTAAGGTTACGAAATGGAGATGATTCCTCTTTTAAAGAAATCTACGATTTATATCATTTTAAAATATTTTGTTTTGTAAAAAAATATACTGCACAGCTAGCAGATTCAGAAGATGTGACACAAAATGTTTTTATCCATCTTTGGAAGTACAGAACAAAATTAGATCCGAATGTTGAGTTGGAAGCCATTTTGTTTAAAAGCTCAAAGCAGGAAATCTCAAAATGGTATAAGAAACAAAACAGAATTTTTTCTGTAGAGAATGATCAGTTGATTAAGGAAGTAGATTATGTCGCTGAAGTCGATGATGATATTAGTTTTAAACTGGAAAAAATAGAATATCTGCTGAATAAAATCCCTGCTAAAAGAAGAAAAATTTTCAATCTTCATAAGTTTGAAGACCGCAGTTACAAAGAAATTGCGGCAGAAATGGATATGTCTCCAAGCGCCGTTGCAAACCAAATTTCTAAGACATTGCAATTTCTCAAAAAGAATTCGATTAAGAATCACGAATTGTATTGGTTTGCGCTTTTTTTTGTGAGTCAGGCCGAATTTATCTCTTAAAACTAACTTGTGTTTTTAGCCTTTTAATTAGGCTGATTTCTCCTGTTTTAGCGCCAATAATCCATTTTTTGCATTGAAGTCAAAGTTAAGTAAATGTTCTTCTACATTAAGAAAACATTAATAGATGCAACTACCCGTGATATTTAAATCATTGGAAATCTAATGTAGTTGAATCGTGGAGATTAATGTATGATTTTCCAAACACTAAAGTTGATTTTAATGAAATCCAGAAAATTAAGAGAAGAGTGGGACGCAATACCCAACAGAGGTATTTTGCCAAATGAAAGCACAACTCGTATGTGGAATACGATACGTAAGACTACAGTTGATAAGTATAGAAGTTTTTATAACTGGACCGCTGCTGCAAGTGCTGTAATTATCCTTTCTTTTAGCGCTTATCAGGCTTTTAATAGGTCTGGTTTTGTTAAACCTGAAATTACTTCAACGATAACATTTAGTAAAGATGTGCGACTTTTAAATTTGCCTGATGGAACGAGAGTTTGGTTAAATGAAAATTCTGAAATCGAATATCCTAAGAGTTTTATTGGAAAAGAAAGAACGGTTACTTTAAAAGGGGAAGCTTTTTTTGAAGTAAAACGTGATCCGTCACATCCGTTTGTGATTAGTTCCGGAGCTATAAAAACGACTGTTCTTGGAACTTCATTTAATATTAAAGCTTATGCCGATAAACAACCTGAAGTAAACGTAAGAACAGGAAAAGTAAAAGTCGAAAGTACACAAAATACTGTATTGCTGGAAAGAGGTGATAAGGCAATTTATGAAGCGGAAACTTCGATGCTGAATAAACAAAAATCTCTTGTTCTTGAACCGGAATGGAAAAAGGTCTTAATCTATGTTGACGGATTAACATTGGCCCAAGTTCTGGAAAAGCTAAAAGTAAATAATCATTTTTCGGTAATGTATTTAGACGAAGATTTAAAGAATCTTAAAATTCAGGGAACTCTTGATACGAGACAAGGTTTGTATGAAATGCTTCAGACTATTGCTTTTGCTTTGGAAATCAAGATTCAAACTACCGGAAACAGTACTTTTCTCATTAGCAGGTAAAAGTTTATAAAAATTTTGAAACAATAATTTACGACGGAATTAAATCTAAAAAAAAATGATTTAAGAGAAGTTGTCAGGAATCGCTCGCTTTAAACTGAAAATATTTGCCCACAATCATATTAAAAAAAGAATTCTAATAAACTAACAATCATCAATTATGAACAATGAATTTTCGAGGCGATTTGTCGTTGCCTTATGGATTTTATTTTTCGGGGTTTTCTTCGGAACAAATTCAATTTATGCACAAACCGGAACTGTATCGGTTGATTTTAAAAATTCTTCACCACAAAAAATTATAGATAATCTAAAATCCCGCACACCTTATCAATTTGTTTATCAAAAAGATTTAGATCTGGATTTGCCATTGGTTACACTAAAAAAAGATAATGTTTCGATAGATGAAATTTTGAGTGATTTGCAAAACATGACCAACTTAAATTTCAGAAGAAACGAAAATAATATAGCCGTAAATAGTAAAGACGGTGACAAAAAAAAAAAGAAGGGAAAAATTACAGGTAAAGTCGTAGATGTCAACGGACTTTCGTTACCTGGTGTAAATATAAAAGTAGCTGAACTGAGTATTGGCGCACAATCAGATATTGATGGTAATTATGTTTTGGAATTAGAACCAGGAGAATATACGATTGAAATTAGCGCAATTTCGTTTCAAACGCAAAAAATTACAGGAGTTAAAGTTCTTGAAAATGGAGAAACTCCGCTTGTAGTTTCTTTAAAAGAAGATGCTCAATCACTGAATGAAGTTGTTATTATTCAGGATTATAAAAAAGCCACAGCTTCGGTTGGAGGTATGTTGCTGCAACAGAAAAAAGCGGCTCAGTTTTCTGACGGTATTTCGGCAGAGCAAATTGCGAGAACTCCTGACAGAGATGTAGCGAGTTCATTAAAACGTATTACGGGTGTAACGACAATTGGCGATAAATATGTTGTGGTACGTTCTATGGGCGAAAGATGGAATCAGGCGGTTATGGACGGAATCGCTTTACCAAGTACAGATGCTTATCAGCAAAATTTCTCTTTCGATATCATTCCAACTGCTATTGTCGAAAGTATTGTGGTGAGCAAATCTGCAACACCGGATATGTACGCCAATTTTGCCGGTGGATATGTAGAAGTTAAGACGATGGATATTCCTAAAGAAAATTTCACCAATTTTTCTATTAGTAATTCTTATAACAGCAAAAGTGCTTTTAAAGAGCGATTGACAAAACAGGAAGGTGATTATGATTATTGGGGATTTGATGACGGTCGACGTGATTATCCATCTAACCGCGCCACAATAGATCCACCAACAACGGAGGCACAATCAGGTCCGTTTTTGGATTATAGCAGACTATTTACTCAGGATAATTTTTCTACCTATAAAACCTATGGCGCTCCGGGAACAACATTGCAATTTGGTATAGGAAGAACTTATAAATTAAAAGACAATAACAAATGGGGATTTGTTGGTTCAGCAATTTTTAAGAATACACAGGAAAAACTAGAAATTGAGCATACAGAAAGAAATTTTAGAAGTAATACTGATTTTTCGCCGGAGAGTGATAAAGTATTGTACTCCACTTTTGCAAAATATGGCTTTAAAAATTCAGGAGCCAATTATACTTATAATTCGACTTTGGGCGGTATGTTTAATGCGGGTATTCAGTTGGGTAATCATAAAATTACAATGCGCAATACTGTTATGCATATTTATAACAATCAATTAACCCAAATTACAGGTTGGGGAAATGAAGATTCTATAGAAGGGATTTTAGACGGTAGCAAACTCCCAACTACTACAGAGTCTAATTATCCTGTTTACACCACTTTTATTCAGAATAAAATTGAAGGAAATCACAAATTCGATAACCTTGAAGTTAATTGGTATGGAGCTTATGGAAATGTAGCAAAAGATACCAAGGACGCAACATTTGTAACTATTGGCGAGGAAAAAGTTGGTGATGATATATTGAGATCTTATAGTGTTTATAACGCTGAGACGAGATTTCCGTTTAGCCGAAGCAATTTTACTAATGATGAGGCTGATTATAACTGGGCGATTAATTTTAAATACACTTTTAATTTTGGAGATTCTTTTACAAATGATCTTAAAGGAGGTTATTTTGGGACTTACAAAAGAGCAACAAATCAACAAGAATCAGCTAAGTTAATAACGGTTGGTCAGCCAACTGACCGCGCTGTTATTTATGAACCGCTTTCTAAATTCTTAGACGGATCAAATTATTATTGGGGAGGTTTTGGATGGCAGGATTATGGCGTATACGGTAATAAATATGAAGGCGACGTAAAAATACATTCTCCATTTTTAATGCTCGATGATAAAATTGGCCGTTACGTAAGGTTGGTTTGGGGAGTAAGAGCAGAAAGTTACATTTATACCGAAATACAAAGTCAGTCTGAATATCCTGATGGTTTAGCAAAAGACCAAGGTAATGATAAAATGTGGCAATTTCTGCCATCGGCAAGTTTAATAATTAGTCCAACTAATAAAATGAATGTTAGATTGGGATATAATAAATCTGTTTTGCGTCCACAATTTGCAGAGCGTTTGGGTATTCCTTATTACGATCCAATTCGTTCGGCTAAAGTCTACAATTACTCAAATGGATTGGTTTCAAGTGTAGCTAATAATTATGATTTAAAAGTAGAATGGTTTCCATCCGGTGGTGAAATTTTGTCTTTTGGTATTTATCATAAAGACATTGATAATCCAATAGAATCAGTTGGTTTTCGTAATCCTTCAGATGGAAGAGATATCTACGTTTTGAACTCCAACAATGCCAAACTATGGGGAGTTGAATTTGAGTTTTATAAAAGCCTTTCTTTCTTAGGTGAAGGCGAAATTTTGAAAGATTTGTTTGTTTATGGCAATGCTTCTTTCAATGATACAAAAGTAACTTCTTATGTTAATATAGATGGAACGGGAGGACTTTATGAAGCCAACAGACCTTTGTACGGGCAGTCGCCTTATACTTATAATCTTGGTTTAGACTATGTAGGTGATCGTTTAGGTTTTAGTCTTAGACGCAATGCTATTGGAGATCAATATATATTGGTAGGATTTGAATACAGGGCCGAAGAAATTCGTATGCCATACGCTATAACGGATGCTCAGGTAAGTTACAAATTTTTTAAAGAGAGAAATCTGGAATTAAAATGCAGTATGAAAAACATATTTGATACAGGTATAGAAACTTATAATAACACTAATAGTTATAGTAAAACTACGGATGTTCCCTATGGAGTGAATCCAAGAGAAAGATATAGTCTGGGAGCAGGAGCAACAAATAAGTACGATGAAGATATTGATCAGGTTGTATTTAAAGCCTGGAGCGGAAGGACAATAAGTGTCTCTCTTAATTACTCATTTTAAGAACACTTACTTAATGAAAAGAGTGATAATTATAAGTATTTTCTCTCTGAATATTAAGAAACCGTTAACAATAAAATCAGGCATGATATTTTGCTTTTTTGAAATCTAATACTTAGTAAGTACTGTGATTGTGTAGGGGAGATTTTACAACACGATGCTTATTTGTTTTTCTGTAAAGACTCATTTTTGAGGGAGAGTTTTTATAAAAAAAGTTCTTTGATAAATTTTAAATAAATAAAATAGTAAAGGTTGCAGATATTCGGAATCTTCATACAAAGCCAAATCACCATAAAGCGGCATTAGGTTTATCATATCCATAAACATCTAACTTTTTATTTATTCTAAAATTTAAATGAGAATTTGACCCTGACCCTTTCATTAGATTAATCCTATAATGAAAGATGGAAGTAGGCGTAAACCTCCGGCGGTAAAGCGGAATCGTTTATTGAAGAAAAAGAATTTACCAAAAAAGAGAAAGACCTAAGGAAAGATATTTTGCTGCTCTCTCCAAAGGCCTAGTTTAATAGCAGCAAATATAGCAATAATTCCAATTATTATGAAAAAAATTTTTCTATGTGCAATGATAGCTCTGGCTGTGACTTCTTGCCAAAATGATGATTCTTCTGCTGATTCTTCTTTTTCTATGAAAGCTGCTGGTGCTGATTACACAGGATATCCAGCAACTGTTCAAACTGTAAGTGGTGATATTACTGTAAACACAACTTGGACAAGTGACAAAGTTTGGGAAATCAACGGAGTAGTAAGAGTAAAATCTGGTGCTACATTAACAATTCAGGCAGGTACTTATATTAAAGCAAAACCTCTTGCTGCAGGTGTTGCAACTGGAGTTCTTGTAATTACTAAAACAGGTAAAATCGACGCACAAGGAACTGCTGCATCTCCGGTTATCTTTACAAGTTACAATTTATTAGATGGTAACGCAACTACAAAAGCAACTCCTGGAGATTTTGGTGGAGTTGTTGTTTTAGGAGACGCTCCGGTAAACAATGGTTTAACTACTAACGTTATCGAAGGATTAGGAGATCAGCCTAATGTTTCTGATTTCTACTACGGAGGAACAAATTCAGTTCACAATGGTGGAGCTATAAACTATGTACGTATCGAATTTGCAGGACGTATTCTTGATGCTGCAACAGGAGTTGAAATCAACGGATTAACTTTTGGTGGAGCTGGTTCTGCTACAGTTGTTGATCACGTTCAGGTTTCTTACGGAAGAGATGATTCATTCGAATTTTTTGGAGGAACAGTAAATGTAAATCACTTAGTTTCTTTTGCTCCAGATGATGATAACTTTGATTTTGATCTTGGTTACACAGGAACAGTTACAAAAGCTATCGCAATTGCAGACAGTAATTCTACTCACAGTACTTCAGGTAGTGGATCTACATTAAGCCCGGATTCAAACGGTATCGAATTAGATAACAACGCTGGAGGTACTACAACTACATTAATCACTCGTCCAGTAATTAATCAATTGTCTATCATTGGAGTTAGCTCTGCTACAACAGCTAATTTATACGAAAATGCAATCCACGTTCGTAGATTAGGACAAATCAGTCTTACTAATGTTACTGTTACAGGATACAATAAAGGAATCTACTGGGAAGCTCCTTCATTGTCAAGTAACTCTACTTGGTCAGGATTATCTATTCACGGATTTGTTAATCCAGTATTGCCTACAACAACAAGTTTAGGTCTTGGAAACACAACTTCAACAGTAAATCCAGCTACAGCTTGGGCACTTACTCAACCATTCTTCAACAATGGTACATTAGACTTTACAGGTGCTACAGGAGCTTTCAAAACAGAAGCTAACTGGACTAACACTTGGACTAAGTTTACAAATTTCTAATTGTCAGGTTAATAAATATTTAATTCAGCATGGGCAGCATTTTTGCCCATGCTTTTTAAAAACAAAAATTGAAAAAAACGATACTATTCATTTTACTAATAATTATAACTGCTTCATCTGCTCAATTTAATATGGGAAGATGATTTTGAGGATAGTGACGTTTCTGATTGGGTTTTAAAGCAGAATAGTTTATAAAAAAGTATTTACCAAATACAATAAATAGCTAAGGAAAGGAATTTTGTTGCCCTTTCTAATTACTTGGTATAACAGCAGCAAATACGCACTAATTAATTTATTATGAAAAACTTTTTTTTATTGGCAATTATAGCTCTGATTGCGATTTCTTGCCAAAATGATGATCCCATTGTTTCTTCTCCTCCTGTGGTGGTAGAACCGGAACCTGAGTCTCCTGAAGAACCTGTAAGTGGTAAATTCACAATATGGGAAGACGATTTTGAAGATGGAGATGTTTCTGATTGGGTTTTGCTCGATAAAGATGGAAATAACAGTAATTGGATTGCCAGAAAAAATATTCAATTAGACCTAAATACCGGTGGTATAGTCGGAGGGGATATAAATATTTTAGGGACATATAATGTAGATCTTAATAATGGCGCACCTCTTGACCAAATAGAACAAAATTGGGCCATTATGCCTGCAATAGATTTATCTTATTACGGCGGAAAAATTGAACTCAATTTTACAGCACAACCTTCTGTTTACAGTGGAAATTACAATCTTTTAGTTTATGGATCTACATCATCAGATCCGGCCACAGCCAAACTTTTAGGAACAATATTGTTGACTAGAGGACCCTCTGTAGATGCAGCATATTTTGCAGATTACACATTAGATATTTCAGAATTTAAAGGCAGTCATAATGTTTATATTTCGTTCTTAAACGAAAACACAAGCTTTGTAGGCTATGAAATTGACAAAGTATGGATTACTGCTGAAACACTTTTAGAAAACGTTTCGAAAAAAGCACTTAAGTTAAACTAAAACAGATATTTCTAAAAAATAAAATTTATCAAAAACTAAAAATAAATAAGTAATTGTTTTTATCGAAGAACAAAAACAGTTACTAATTACATATATAAAATGAAAAACAAGATTGTAAACGCACTTTTTTTTTTAATAGCACTTCTCTTTTTAGAGTCTTGTACAAATGACGAATTGGTTCCTTATTATCCGGAACAAAAAGCGGGAAAGTTGGTTATTAGAGGTTATAATGCAAGGGCAGATTCTATTCAGATTGCTGTTAATGGCAAAATAATAAAAATTGGAAATAAGAATGCATTCGTCAAAAATATTGTCAAAGATTATGATTTTGTAATCTATGAAAACGCGCCCAAAGATGTTGTGATTACAAACAAAAGAAGCAAAGAAATTTTGCATTCCTATCACATAACAGACAATAAAAGCATTGATACAATTTCGTTTTATCACAAGAAAGATTTATGGGTTGACAATGTTTTAGCAACAAAACCCGGAGCATTAACAAAGGCTGGAAATGCGGGATTCAAATTTATTTTTCCAACATTCAATAAGTATTCAAATACTGGATATAAAGGAAATCTGGACGGAATAATACGAAAATTAGACGGAGAAACTGTTGCTGTAGCACAAAATATTGGACAAAATCAATACAGTACTTTCGTTGAATTTCCTGCTACATTGCCTCCAATTATTAAAATGGAATTAGTAAAACACGGCACAAGCGAATCTTATATACCAGGAAAACAGGTTTTTGTTGTGATGTTAATGACTAAAGACAAATCAAGATTGATTGTATTGGATGAAAAAAAGGGGGATAATGGTCAATTTTCTGGTGTAGACGGAAGCTTGAGTTTATTGGACTTTTTTGATTTGTAATACTATTATTTTAAGAGTTTAGGTTCCATAATTTTAAAAGTTTAAAATGAAATATTCTTCTCTTATCAGAATCCTTTTTTTTCTTTTTTTCGGCATATTTTTAATTTCCTGCGAAGTCGATGACAAACCGGAAGTTTATGAAGAAGGGTCCAATAAATACACAAATGATTGGATCTACAATCAAATGAAAAAGTATTATAAATGGAATGAAACAATGCCTGATAAGGGAGATTTAGCTGTAAATCCAAAGGAATATTTCAATAGATTATTAAATAAATCTGATGTGTATTCGTATGCTGTGAATCCAAATTTACCTGAAACCGTTCCGCAGAGTTTACGAAGAAATTTTGGGTTTGATATTTCGTTTGTAGAATATCAAAGCAAAATTTATGGCGTGATTTTATATGCTTTAGAAGATTCTCCGGCTAAAAATAACGGATTATTAAGAGGACAATTAATAACTGAAATTAATGGAGAAGAACTGAATTTGAGTAATTATGAGAAGATTTACAAAAGTATAATATCGGCTAATCATTTAGATTTAAAAGTAGTTTCATATTCAAAAGAAACGGGTTTTTCTAAACCGGAATCAGTTTCTTTATTACAGGGGTTTTCGTTTTCTCAGCCTATTTTTCCGAAAGTATTTACAAACAATAATACTAAAATTGGATATGTAGAAATTCCGCATTTTGATGTTGGTCAAGCCAAATTATTCCAGCAGATTTTTCAGGAATTAAAAGATCAGAATATAACCGAATTAGTTTTGGATCTCAGATATAATGGAGGAGGAGACGTATCATCAGCAACAGCTTTAAGTATAATTATTGCACCAAATATAATTGCGAGTGATCTTTTTATACAATTCGAAGGAAATAAAAACGGCGGACTTGTAAAACAATCTTTTCAGCAAGCCCTGGAAAGCAATGAACGAAATGTGAGTTTTGATCTGCTTAAAAATGTACATCCGGATATTAAGAAAGTATATATTCTATGCGGAAAACGAACCGCTTCTGCTTCAGAAATAATGATCAATAATCTTCGGCCTTTTATGGATGTTATTACAATAGGCGAAAAAACGGTTGGCAAAGATGTAGCAGGTTTTCCAATAGAAGATGACAGAAATCCAAATACTAAAGGCTGGATTTTATATCCTTCGATCTATAAATTATTCAACGCAAAACACGAAGGCGATTATTCAAGCGGAATAAATCCATCGATTGCCGTTGACGAATTGCAGGAACCTGAGATATTTCCGTTAGGCAATCGTTCAGAACTTTTGTTAAATACTGCAATAAATATGCAATCCGGAAATACCAAAAAAGTAAAAACGACGACGGCAAGATCATTACCATTATCAAAAATTTATATCGATGCTGATCCGTTATTGGTTAAGCCTTAAATTCAAATTTTTAAATATTATTTATATTAGAGTATCTTATTATGCAAGGAATAAATTCTTCAGAACATCGTATTTTGTTGGCTGCATTTCGAAAATTTGAATATATGGCTATGATTTCCAAGAATAAAATAGAGGAAAGCGAAGATGCTAACACACGAAGAGCCATGCAAGAACTTGATGCGCTCTACGATAGATTTCAGGTATTATTTGTGGAGCTAAAAAAGTGCAGCGAAGATTATGAAATCAAAAAGAAATCGACCCGAAGCATCATCAATAAAAGCTTAAGAAAACTAACGCCTGTTTTTATTTAAAGATGTAAGGCTTAAACACAATACTGTCATTTCGACGAAGGAGAAATCACACTTGTAACTCGATAAAGATTGGCGGCAATATAGAACGCGGATGACGCGGATTCGCTTTGCGAAAACACAGATTAAAACGGATTTTATCAGCTCAATCTTGTCATTTCGAGGAACGAGAAATCTCCGCAAGTAACTCCGCAACGAGAATCCAGTCTTTGTCGAGCTTCTCGCGGAGATTTACTTCGTCTGTTCGCTATCGCTCGGGTCTCGTTCCTCGAAATAACAAAAACTTCGCTTCCAAACTAATTTTAGAATTAGTAAAATCTCAGTTTAAGTCATAATTCATGAAATAACTCACAAATAATCTCGATTTATTTGAGTTTTTTTAAGGATATAACATCGCATCAAAAAGATAATGCTTTCTAAATATCTGAAATAGAGTTGTCTTTAAAAAAATAATAAAAGTTAAGAAGTAAAAAAGCAATTATAACTTGATTTTTATAGATTTGTATAATGTATTATTCCCAAAAATGAGTTGGGATACAATTATAAAATCTAATGCCGATGAAATCTGTTACTTCAATATTTTTGTTCTTATTGTTAGTGTGTTCTAATTCTTATTCACAATTAAGTGCAGATAAAATATTCGAGAGCTTTAAACAAGGAGAACGAACAAATTGTTCATCGATTGCTTTTATCAAAGCTTCTTTAAATATTTACGGATTAGATAATCTTTTTGAATATGAACAGATAAACGATAATCTGCATAAAATAACACTGAAAAACGGCGCGTCGTTTAATATTAATAATGACGAATTAAGCAAAGCCAAAGAATCTGCAGGTTTTGTGTTTATCAAAGACAATTGCGACAGCGAAAAAATAACCGATTATGCTGTATTGACTTATGCCGTGATGGCAAAATATAAGCAGATTATAGACAAAGAATCAACTTTTGACAGAGCGTTAGAAGATTTAGAAGACGGTGCGGTTTATACGCCAACAATCTACAAGTATTTAGGATTTAAACTAGGAAAGCAAGTGCAAAAACTAAAAAGACAATCCGGAAGTGAATTTTGTGGAGTTGTCGCTTGGTCATCTGCACATGCCGTTTTTGTTTGCGAAGAGTTTATGGATTATTACGGCAACAAAAAAAGTATATGGATAAAATATCCAGGCCGTTTTAGAGTAATAAAGTCATAAATTACACTTATTATTACGTTGCAAAACAGTATTAAAATTGATTTCTTAATAAATTTTTGTCTTGGCAAAGCATTTCAAACAGACTAAAATAGCCTCTATAAGTGTCTGCAATAGCATATTACGAAAAGTTAAAATTTTATTAAAAAAAAAGAAATCAATAAAGTTGCAGTTTAAGTTTAATTATATATTTTTGTTTCATTAACAACCAATTACATTATGAAAATGAAGAGCAAGATTTTTATACTAAGTATCCTTTTCTTTTTGACTACAGGAGCGATCTCAGCACAGGCAAAAAATGCACCAAGAAGTATCATCAGTACAACAGCGTTAATTCGTAAGTATCATGATCAAAAAGAACTAAGTGGTATGCAAAAAGGAGAACTTTTAGAATTATACATCGAGCGTATCAAAGTTCTTGTAAAAACTCTTCCTTACATCGCTTTGGTTACTAAGCCAGGAGTTACTATGGGAGATTTAGGTATTCCGGACGATAGTGAGCACAAAAAAGTATTAGACAACCAAGCAATTGGAACAACAGCATTTTTGGATACTACAGTAGAGTTTCAAAGAAAAATGATGCCTTACTCAGATAAAGGAAATTTAATTGCTGCAATTTTGTTCTACGAAGGTACATTGAAATCATTACATGAGTTCAACGACTTGAACTAATTGTAAGACAGTAAAATATAAAATTTAGAACCTCCAAAGTCATTTGATTTTGGAGGTTTTTTTTGATAAGTATGACTAAAAAAAATCTCGCAAAGGTGCAAAGGCGCCAAGTTTAAAAACTTTCTTTGCGACTTCGCGTCTTTGCGAGATTAATTTTATTTTCTAAAAGCTTAACTTAATGACATTGGAAACGAGGACATTAATTTCAAAAGTTTATAATTTAAAATTATATTGTAAATTAGCTGAATTACATTTTAATTACTTTCAGAAGCAAATAAAATTTTAAAACTGACTTTTATGCCTTGGAATCCCGAAATATATAATGAGTTTAAAGACCTAAGATATAAACCGTTTTATGATCTGATGGATTTTATAAAAGAGTCAGAAGCTACAAAGGCAATCGATTTAGGATGTGGCACAGGAGAACAAACCGCAATATTAGCAAAGAAATTTAGCAAAACTGATTTTCTGGGCATTGATTCATCTGTAGAAATGCTGGACAAATCAAAAACTTTAGACGCAAATAATCTTCGTTTTGAGCGCGGAACCGTAGAAGATATAGCAGAATCAAACCAAAAATGGGATTTGATTTTTAGTAATGCAGCATTACAATGGTCAGATAATCATGAAGTATTGTTTCCTAAACTGATCGATTTGATTAATCCAAAAGGTCAATTTGCAGTTCAAATGCCTGTTCAGAATGAAAATATACTAAACAAGATTTTATATCAATTAGCAGGCGAAGAACCATTTAAAACCTATTTGAACGATTGGAGAAGATATTCCCCAGTTTTAAGTATCGATCAATATGCACAAATTATGTTTGATGGGGAACTTGAAGATATTCAGGTGATGCAGAAAATTTATCCTATAATTGCTCAGGATCATGAAGCGCTTTATAATTTTATTTCCGGTTCAGCCCTGATTCCGTATATAGAACGTCTTGATAAAGAACAACAGAAACATTTTGTCAGCACATTTAAAGAGAGAATTGCAGAACATTTCCCAAAACTTCCTGCGATTTATGCTTTTAAAAGAATTTTACTTTACGGAAGAAAGGCTTAAATACATCATTAAAAACAAGTCTTAAGATGGAATTGGGAGCAGAGATACTTTTAAAATCGGTTAGGAAAATTTGTCCTGAGATAACTGATGCTGAATTGTCACAATATGCTTCAAGATTGACATTTGAAGAACTTCATAAAAAAGACTTTTTTCTACAAGTTGGTAAAGTTCAAAAATCGATAGGTTTTATTGCAAGCGGATTAGTTCGTTCTTCATTTGTAGATAACGAAGGCAACGAAATAACGGTCGGTTTTTATTCTGAAGGCGATTATGCCACACATTATCCTGCTTTTATAACACAACAACCCAGTAAATATTCGATTCAGTGTTTAGAACCAACTACAATGGTTTGTCTTTCCTACGAAGATTTGCAATGGGTCTACAAAAATTTGCCCAGCTTTGAAAAATACGGACGTTTAGTTGCCGAAGAAATCCTAAAACGACAACAATCGCGTATTGAAAACTTCATATTTCAAACTGCCGAAGAGCGATATATTGATTTTATAAAACACCATTCAGATCTGTTTAACAGAATATCTGTTTCTCATCTTTGCAGCTTTCTGGGTATTGAAAGACAATCACTTACCAGAATTAGGCAAAAATTAGCGCATCAATAATATTTTGACACATTTGTGTCACGAACCCCTTTCTATTATTTAAAATCTTTGCAGTGTCAAATTAAATGAACTGCAATGAAAACGAATATCTTACTTATACTTGGGCATCCATCTGAAAATTCTTTTTGTAACGCATTATTAGACGCTTACAGAAAAGGAGTAGAAAGTACAGGAGCAAATTGTAAAACGATTTATATCTCCAGACTTGATTTTAATGTAAATCTTTCTGACGGATATAAAAACGGAGAAACTCTAGAACTCGAACAAGATTTAGTCCATTCGCAAGAACTTATAAAATGGGCAGATCACGTTGTTTTATGCTACCCAAACTGGTGGGGTTTTATGCTAGCAATCACCAAAGGATACATCGACAGAATCCTACTTCCTGACTTTGCATTCAAACACCATTCCGGAAAAATATTCCCCGAAAAACTTTTAAAAGGAAAAAGCTTAAGGCTTCTGGTTACGATGGATACGCCAAAATGGTGGTTCTATCTCATTTATCGAGCCTCACAATATCAGATCCTTAAAAACATTGTTTTTGGTTACGTAGGATTTGACCCAATCAGATTTTCAACATTTGGATTTATGCGAAAATCAACTGAAAGCCAACGAAATAAATGGCTGAAAAAAGTAGAGAAATTAGGAAAACAACTTAAATAAATAGAATTGCAAAAAAGATAATCCGCTAGGATTTAAAGATCGGGAACAAAAAATAATAAAATCAAACATCATGAGACATTTAGCAAACGAGCAAAAAGTTGCTCAAATCAATCCGGAAAAAGGTTTCAGAATTCACTTATTAGTATTTGCATTAACTATTCCAGCGATTTGGTTAATCTGGTTTTTTACAGACAGAACTTATTTATGGCCTTTGTGGCAAACCGCTGCATGGGGAACCGGTTTATTGTTTCACTATCTGGGAGTTTTTGTTTTCAGAAGTAAAAAAACAAGCTAAAAAAACGGAAAAGCTGAACACCGTAAAAAAAGTAAGCACTAATTATAAAACGAAATGATATGAAAAAAAGAATCCCTAAAATGCTCACAGCAGTAGTAGCTTTTTCAGCGTTTTCATTATCTGCATCAGCCAAAGCTGCACATAAAACTCTAGCTGAAGAATTTAAAAGCGAAGAAATAGCCGCTACAATCACTCGTTATGAAGTTAAAGAAGAATATCAGGAGAAGTTCCGTAAGATATTGAGTGATTATGTATTAGAATCGCTTTCTGATGAAAATAATATTATGTCAGAAGCGTATTTCGAACAAGATAATCCATCAGTGCTTTGGTTATTTGAACGTTGGTCGAATAAAAAAGCAATGAAGAATTTTAGAAGCAATTCAAAATCCAAAGCAGTAATAAAACTCGGAAAAACGGCTTTGGTTAAACCTGAAAAAATAATTGATATAAAAGATTTAGAACCTATTTCTAAACAAGAATGGAGAAAAGTCAGCAAAAAAGAAGACAATCAATTAACAATCATGCTTTTTGTGGATGCAAAATCAGGAACCGAAGAAAACTTCAAAGATGTCTATCACACGGCAATGCAAAAATTTAGAAGCGAACCAGGAGTTGTAACGTATCAATTATCACAATTAGAAGCAGATAAAACCCAATTTGTGACTTTCGAGAAATTCCGAAGCAAAAATGCTTTTGAGTATCATTTGAATTTTCCGCCCATTCAGCCTGTGATTGATTATTTGAATACAAGCATTAAAAAACAACCATTTCAGGACGGAATTCACAATCTAATTGAGTTTGCACCGCTTACTCGAGAATAACGAAAATTAAAAGCAATCCTCACAAACAATTAAATCTAAAAAAAAATGAAAACAATTAATAAAATGATCATTGCAGGTATAACAAGTGTACTTGCTGTAGCAAATGTAGAAAGTCAGGTAAAAGTAAAAACTAAAGAAATGAAAACAAATTACAGTAATGAGTTAGCAGTTGTAAATCAATTATCTACTCAATCCGCAGTGGTAAATATGCCAGTAACAAAATTATTAGACGCACCGGGAAATGAAGCTTTAAAAGCATTCTTTTTTACTCCCGTAAAAGACAAAACCGTTTTAAAAGGAAAGAAAATCGCTGTTCTTGTAGCAGATGGTTTTGAAGAAATTGAATTAACTGGTCCGGTTTGGTATTTTAGAGAACTAGGAGCAGAGGTAGAAATTGTCGCTCCAAAATACAATCCTGCTCCGGAAAGATACGGGCTTGCATTTCCTGAAATGGCAAAAACGCACGTAATGGCAATTCAGTATTTGCAACCGGTTGGCTGGATAAAATTTGACAGAACAGCAGATCAAATAAAAGTAAGTGATTATGATGCCGTGTTTATTCCGGGTGGAGCTTGGAATCCGGACAATCTTCGATATGATAAAGACGTTATTAAATTTGTTCAGGATTTCAATAAATCAGGAAAACTAATAGCTGCAATTTGTCATGCGCCAGTTGTATTGGCATCGGCAGATATTTTGAAAGGAAGAAAATTAACCGGATATTGGAATATTCAATCAGATTTGAAAAACGCCGGAGGAATCGTACTTGAAGAAATTGTTGTAACAGATGGAAACATAGTAACAAGCAGACATCCAATCGATGTAGCCGATTTTTCGAGAGCCGTTGAAAACTGGTTAGTTAAAAAATAATTATAAAAAGTTCTGATAGTGGAGAAGTGCACTTTCTTCGCTATCAGAACATTATAATAGTAAAGAATAATTTTTTATCCTTAATGTTCTGTATTACTTTTGATTAGAATACTTTTTTTGCATTTTTAGCCTGTCTCAAACTAAAGCTAATGTTGTTATGGAATTGCCCAAAATACCTTTTTATAGAAAGTACAGCCTAACTTTTAAAGCAATCATTGTAGTCGGAATATTAGGTTTACTTTATGCCGTTTTTACAGATGCTGGTTCCGGTTATGCTTATTTAAGGTTTTTACCAGGAACAATGATTGGAGTTTTCATTAGCATTATCATTATAACTTTCGAAAGATCCGTCAAGCTGAATAAATACTCTTTTTTGAAAACCGTTATTCTTAAAGCATTTCTTTACAGCTTTGCTATATTGCTTTTTTTGCTTCTTTGTATCGTACTTTTTGAAGAAATATTGGGCAAACTGACTTATCAGGAAGTAATCAAAAGTTATATTAAAGATCGTTTGGCCGAAGATTTTATATTTTCGTTTGGAGCATCTATATTTTTAATTCTTTTTCTGGAAGTCAGTAGTTTACTAAACAGCCGATTTTTCTATAATTATTTTACAGGCCAATATCATCGTCCAATGCAGGAAGAACGAATTTTCATGTTTGTCGATGTAAAATCGTCCACAACATTGGCGGAACAATTGGGAGATCTTCTTTATAGTAAAATGTTGCAGGATTTGTTCAACGATTTTACCGATGCTATTATGGCTTCGCGCGCAGAAATCTATCAATATGCAGGAGATGAAATCATACTAACCTGGAAAACAAAATCCGGATTAAAAGACAAACGTTGTCTGTATTGTTTTTATCTTTTAAGGCAAAGTATAGAAAGCAAAAAGGAATATTATCTGGAACATTATAATATTGTTCCAAAATTTAAGGCAGGAATGCATATTGGTACGGCAATAACAACTTGGGTTGGAAAAATAAAAAAAGAGATCGTTTATCATGGCGATCTTCTTAATACAACTTCCAGAATTCAATGTAAGTGTAATGATTTTAATCATGATTTTGTGGTTTCAGAAGCAATAAAAGAGGTATTACCACAAGATTCTCGGGTAAATTATAGTCATCAGGGAGAAATACTTTTGAGGGGAAAAGCAAAACCAATGAAACTTTATACAGTAGATTTTAATTTTTAAAGTCGGCTGTATTACAAGGAATATTTATAAATTTATAACATGAAAGCAATAGTTATTGGCGCAACAGGTGCAACGGGAGAATTTCTGGTTAACCAACTTTTAGAAGACAAAGATTATACAACAGTTACAGTTTTTGTAAGGAGATCAATAGAGAAACAACATCCTAAATTGGTAGAACAAATTGTCGATTTCTCTAATATTGAATCGTTTAAAGATCTGATAGTTGGCGATGTTTTTTTCTCTTGTTTAGGAACAACTTTAAAAGCTGCGGGTTCAGAAGAAAATCAATTGAAAATAGACTTTGATATTCCGGCAAAGTTTGCCAGTTTAGCCAAAGAAAATGGAGTTTCTTCGGTTGTGTTGTTATCTGCTTATGGAGCTTCTGCGCAAAGCAAGATTTTTTATTCTCAGATAAAAGGAAAACTTGAAGACAAAATTGCTGAACTAAATTTCGAACAATATATTATTTTCAGACCGGGATTACTTTTAAGAACCGGAACAGATCGTTTGGGCGAAAAAATAATGGTACCAGTTCTAAATGTCCTTAATTCAATTGGAATTCTGAAAAAATACAAACCTTTACCAACGGCTTTATTAGCGGAGAAATTGGTAAAAGCACCGAAAAAATTACCAAAAGGAAAGTCTATTATTGAACTGAAAGAAATATTCAGTTTTTAAGAAGCTCATAAATTTAGGATAATCCATAAATTGAACTTAAATTAGTTCAAAACCAATAGTAGTAAAAGGGACTAAAACCAAGCTACAACATAAAACTTCATCTATGATTATTGAACTTTTAGATACTGATAAAAATATTACAAGAGTAAAAAGCATTGATGAAATTCCTAAAGACCTGAAAGGAATAAATAGTGTTCAGGTTGTGAATTATGCTAAGAAAGACGTTCCGGTTTTTGAAAAACTTTTTGATATCGATACCACAATTCTTAATAATAGTGAGGATATTGAAATTAGTTCGCATTATTTAGAAAAAGAAAATCAGCTGGCATTTAATTTTTCATTTCCTTATTTTACGCCACAAAATAAAGTCGAAGAAGTGATTGTTTCCTTTATTCTTAAAGAGAAAATCATGTTTTCGTTTATGGATATTAATTTCGAGAAGTTTATTCCTGAAAATAAAAAACAGGAACATTTTGATAAAATAAAAAATCTGCCTTTTACAATTGATACATTTCTGCAGATGATGATTGGGATTGTTCCCGATTATTTTGCTGATTTAACGGAGATTATTTCAAAGAATATCAAAACTATTTACTTAAGATTACAAAAGGAAAATGACTTTTCTGAACAGGGATTAAATGAAATAACCGCTTTAAAGTTCAATAATTTTATAATTAAAGAATCTCTTAATGAGTTTAGGCGAATTTTACTCATGCTTAGAAAAAGCGAAAAACTGGAAGCTGAAGTTAAAGACGCAATTTTATTAGAATTAACAGATTTAACGGTAATCAATGAATATGTTCAGAATAATTTTGAGCGTCTGGAAGATCTTAAAGATTATGTGTCAACGAGAATAGATCTTCAGCAAAATAAGATTTTTAAAACCCTGACGATAATAACAATGTGCATTTCTTTGCCAATGCTTGTTGCGGGAATTTACGGAATGAACTTCAAAAACATGCCGGAATTGGATTGGGAATACGGATATGTTTTTGCGATTACGCTAATACTTTTATGTTTTGTTGTACCGTTGATATGGTTTAAACGAAAAAAATGGCTGAATTAACTAAAATTTCGCAACGAATTTCATTTTGATAAGCGTAAATTTTCAGGAAATAAATGTTGATTTTATCTTATGAAATTGTTATTAATGTGTTGATAAATAATGTGTTAAAGCGTCTTTTTTAACAGTGGTTTCAAAGAATTAATTTTTATATTTGGAATAAGTAACTGACTTATTAATTTAAAATATTTTACTATGGACAAAGCTATAAAACTAAAAGTACGCAAGGAATTAGATGGCAAACAGCAGTTTAATATCATTAAATTAAAAGGAAGTTTAATTTCCCTTGGTTATACAGAAATAATACATATTCTGGATCAGGATGATGAATTTCACATCAATTCCTTCGAGACGCCAGTTGAAACTACTAATGAAGTGCAGGAATATATTACAGCATTTATTAGCAAAGAAAATCTTGCCGATACAATTACACTTTACAAATAATATTTTGGAGGATTGTCTTTGAATTTGCAATAAAATCCAGTTGAAAATTTAAAGACAAAATCTAGTTTAGTTTCTCGGTGCTTTCCATTCTCAGGCAATGTTCAGTTCCAAGAAATAGGGGATTTCCATGTTTTTCAGACCAAAAACCTTCCAGAACATCTTTGGTGATGCATCTGTAAACAGCGACGCCTTTATAAGTTTTATTATTTTCGCCTTTATAGCTGAAATTAATAACAAGAATATTGTCTTTGAAGAAACCGTAGCCTTTTTGTTCCTGAGTATTGTTAATAAGCCATTTAGCAATAACACGTTTGTCATTGTCTAATGATAAGCTCAAAATACCTTTGTACGTCATTTCAAGACTTTCATCCTGATTACTTCCGGAAATCGCATAACTCCCGATTAGTTCTTCTATAATCATTTATTTTTTTGATGCAAATTTGAGCAAAATAAGGCAAAACGTGATATTTTTTCGGGTAAATTTTATTATTCTACTACCAATATTTAACTCTTAACGGAGCTGCAAGAATCTCTCGTAAACCATTTTTGAATAGGCTCCAGCTTTAGCTGGAGTTTTTATAAAATCAATCTGAATGGCTTTAGCCAAAATGCGTAATTTGGCTAAAGCCTTGTTGTTTGCGTAATGGGTTTCTCCAGCTAAAGCTGGAGCCTATTCAATAAATTTAATACTCAAAAAAGCGGCGTCTTTACGCAGTTTTTTGAAACGTATTTGTCTTAAAAAAGCGTTAATCCAAAACTCCATCCAATCCATGCGCTTAATCCTTTGTCATTATCTTTTAAGACATTATAGCGTTTTGTTCGATCTTGGACAAAAGTAGAAGTAGTGATAATGGCAGGATCTTTATCATTTTTTCCATTCCAATACAAATTAAAGGAAGGTCCGGCTGATATCGCAACACCTTTGAATATTCGGAATGTAAAAGGAGAATCAAATTTACCTAACGAATTATATTGATCCCAATTGCCTAAATAAAGATATTGAGTACTGATTTCCGGATTGTATGTAAAACGCTTTCCTAATTTGATATTTTTTCCCAATCCAATCCCGAAAGAAGTTAGTTTTTCCTCGTTACTTCGTTCGCTTCTTCCCGCCATCAAAATAGTATAGAGTTTATTATCGCCCGTTTTTATGGCAAGATTTAGATCCGAAATTTCATTACTTGTAATACTTATTTTTTTGTAACCATTCTTTTTAAAATTCAATAAACCAAAACTATAACCTGATTCTGAATCTGTAACGTTAATTAATCCAATTTGAACTCCTTTTAATTCTTTGGCATAATTAAAAATACCTGTAATTTGGGCGCCACGAACGGTATCTTTTCCAATATTATAAATACCCGAAAGTTGTAATCCGTTTTGAGTACCATTCACCGTATTTTGAATACCTGAAACTTGAAGCCCTTTAGAATCTTTTTTTACATTATTGTAAATTCCCGTTATCTGAAGTCCAATTTGCGAACCTTTTACACTATTGTGAATACAACTCATTTGAAGACCTCTTAAATCACCAAATACATTATTGTAGATTCCGGCGAGTTGAACTCCTTTGACAGATCCTCCAACGGTGTTGAACAAACCAGCCATTTGTAGCGCATAAACATTCATTCGGTTGATGTTGTAAAGTCCGGCCATTTCTATTCCGCGAACTCCTCCGGTATATCCTCCCAATAAGTTCAAAGAGAAACTGCTGTTAATTTGCGAATTCATCATACCGCGTGTGCTGATACTCGGAATTAAAGAAGCCTGAACTGGCGCTTTGGCAATAAGTCCGCCAAGATTTAGTGATTGTATTTTTTGTTTAGAAGAAATAAAGAAACGTCCAATTCCTGTACGTTCCACTTCTGATAAATTATCCGTGAAATAATCGGAACCATTTTTTTGTGAATCCTTCTGAATTGTAATTTCCGAGAGCAACATCATAGTGATGCTTTTGTAATTTTCCTTTGTAACAGTCAACTCGACAGGTTGTTGTAGATTTTTTAGCTTTAGTTCAAAATAACCGTCCTTATTTGTTAATGTCGATTGCAGTGCATTCTTTTCATATACACTGACATTCTGAAGACGTTTGTTGGTTTGAACATCAATAATGTAGCCGCTTACTATATTGAAATCACCAGAAACAGTGTTTTTTTCCAATTCGAGATTGAGTTCTAAAGGCGCATATCTGAGAATAATAAAACCCGGAGATTCTTTATATTCATACTTATTATTTAGCAATTGATCTAAGATGTCTTTTACAGTAGATTGCTCAGAATGAATAGTAACAATACTATCTTTTGGAACCAGTTTGCTATAATAAGCAAACCTAAAACTGCCTTTTTGTTCCATTTCCTCTAAAATAGTACCCAATGGTTTTTTATCGCCATCGATAGACATTTCGTTACCTAATACAGATTGAGCATTGGCATTAAAAAAAACACCTGAAAGAAACAGAAATAAAATCCAAACGAAAATAGACCTTGAATTAATCAGCATATAAAAAAGGAATTACTTTAATAGAATTTGGTTGTTTTTACGTTCGATTTTAATCAAAAATGTTTCCTGAATTACTTCTAAAATCTGATCCAGTGATTGATCCTTAAATATTGTAGTTATTGGTTTTTCCTGCAATTCAGGGTTTTTAATAACGATATTGACATTATAAATTTCGTTTAACGCTTCAACCAATTCCTGTAAAGGTGTCTGATCACAAACGAGTTCCTTATTTCGGTAATAATTATATAATCTGCCTTTGCTAATGCTTTTTAACAACTTTAAATCCTGATCAGAAATGATTACTTTTTCACCATCTCTTAATTCTACCTGATCCTTGTTTTTGCTCACTTTTACAATTCCCGTTTCGACATCTACAGTAGTTTTTCCATTTTTGTTTTTCACATTAAAAGAAGTTCCTACAACTTGTACTGTAACATCATTAATTGTAATAATAAAAGGCTTTGTTTTATCGTGAGAAACATCAAAAAAAGCTTCCCCTTTTAAGGTAACCGGACGAGTATTTCCCTTGAACTTTTGAGTAAAAGTCAATGATGAATTTTTGTTTAAAGTGATGGTTGTTCCATCAGGTAAAGTATCATTTAGAGTAGTGTTTGTTGCATGTATTGCAATTAAAGTATTAGCTGATTTATTTTCGAAATAAGAATAACTTAGCCATCCCAAAGTGCTAATTAAGAGAACAGAAGCGGCAATGTGTAACCAATTGAAAGAGTTTTTTTTCAGGTTATGTACCGGAATATCCTTCTCGTGAATGCGATTCTGTAATCGTTTCCAGGCTGCATTTTCATCCACGGTTGTATTTTGGGCAAGTACAAGACTGTCTTCCCATATTTTCTTAAAACCATTGTAATAGTTTTGGTTTTTTTCATCGGCTTTAAGCCAAATTTCTACTGTTGCACTTTCGTTTGCATCAGTTTCGCCAACTAGATATTTCACTAGTAAATCATCGTTCATATTCATATTGTTTTGGCTCATGATCTTCTAATTAAATATAATAATTGCAGTAGAAACGGAAGATATTCAACCAGTTTTAAGCGTAATACTTTAAGTGCTTTTCCCATTTGATTTTCGACAGTTTTAATCGAAATATTCAATTGATCGGCTATTTGCTGATATTTAAGCTGCTCGAAACGACTCAGCTGAAAAATAGTACGACATTGCGGTGGCAATTCGCTAATTGCCTTTTGAATTTTGTCTTCGAGTTCAGATGCCATCATTTGATTGGATGCATCTTCATTTGAGGATTCCATATGACCTGAATATTGAATTTGAAAAGAAGATTTAATTTTTACGTGTTTAAGGTGATTAAGACTCTCATTATGAACCGCTCTGTAGAGATAAGCCTTTAATGAATCATCAATTTGCAATTGATTTCTTTTTTCCCAAATCTTAAAAAATACATTTTGGACAATTTCTTCGGCAATAACATCATCTTTCATAAAAGTGTAGGCAAAAGCATGAAGATTTCTAAAATACATTTTAAAAATCTTTTCAAAAGCAGCTTCATTTCCGTTCTTTATAAAACTGATATGCTCGATATTGCTATACTCCACAAATACGTTTTGACATTCAATCAAAGATAGATACTTTTTATATTTAATATTATTTTTTTGATTAATTGTAAGATGCATTCGATTGATAATGCATCCTGTTATGATTGGTTAACAGGGTAATAAAAGCTTCAATTGTAGTATCGATATCAAGTTCAGTATTCAAACCAAATTCGTAACTATGAATAATACAAATATGATCTGTGAGATAGGTAAAAGACAGCGCTTGATCTGTTTCTTCGGCATGAATTATTTCATTATTTAAGGCTGTTGCACAATTATCTTTTCGGCTAAAGTATTTGAAAAGTTGGTATTGAAATTCTTGTTGCTTTTTTTGACTTGTTCGCATGATGTGGATAATTTGATTGGTTGAGCAGTTTCTTTAACTAATTTTTGTTTTGCAATAGCATCCGGACTGGCAAAAATGTAATGCATCTTTTTCCGAAAACCATTCGCCTTTTTTACATCAGTAATAATATCCTGAAATTCATGAATATTAAGATATAACGGGTTCAATTTACTTTTGAGAAGACTTGTAATTCCATATTTAGGTTTTTCTTCTTCGTATTGAAAAGAACCAAATAAATGATCCCAAATCATAAAAGTTGCGCCAAAGTTTTTATCCAGATATTTTTCCTGACTTCCGTGATGTACGCGATGATTAGACGGAGTTCCAAAATATTTTTCGATAAAAGGATGCAGTTTTCCAATGGCTTCGGTATGTACCCAAAACTGATACAATACGCTAAGCTGATTGGCGATAAAAAATACAGCAGGATGAAAACCGGCAAAAATCAGCGGAATAAAAAATACAATTTTGGCATATTGAAACCAGCTTTGCCTAAAACTTACCGTAAGATTGTAATGCTCTGCAGAATGATGAACCACATGAGTCGCCCAGAAAAAACGGCAATAATGAGAGATTCGGTGTGTCCAATACGAACTAAAATCATACAGAATAAAACACGGAATCAAAGTCCACCAATTCAATTCCATGCGATACGGGAGTATATTATAAATTCCTACTACAACATACAACAAACCGGTTTTCATTAAGAGATTGACTGTTAGATTACCAAAACCAATTAACACAGATCCCATCGTTTCTTTCTTGTCATGTTCTTTTTTTTCTAAATAATAAAAAACAACAAATTCGACCAAAGTAAAAATCAATACAATTGGCAAGGCATAAACGATTAAGTTTGGTGCACTTTTTTCGACTTCATGAATTTTTTCTATCGCAATTGGGTCTGCGCCAAAGAGGGATAGCTTAATAAATATTTTAGTGATGATTGGTAACATGATGATTGATTTTTGATTGATTGATTTATGCGATTTGACATTGTTATAGAAGTAATACAATCGAATCACATTTTACCCCTATGTAGCTTTTGACTTTTTTTATGTTTTTTTTGAAAAAAGAAAATCCCTTTGGTTTAAAGGGATTTAGGAGAGTATAGTTTGTCGTATTTGAGAATTTTAACAGCTTTTTTTAAAATAATCATTTTAAGTATTATTGAAACAACTTAATTATGAGAAAATATAAAAAAAATGTTTTTGAAAGAGAATCATTTAGATGTTTGTAAGAAAAAATTTAATATATTTGAGACAAAAATAAAGTAAAACAAATTTTTAAATTTCATATAGAAACTTCATATTTATATTAAGTTTTCTTGAATTTTTAAATATTTTATGGGTGATTTTAAAAAGATTAAAAAATAAAAAAATGGAAGATTTTTTAAAAAAATTATATAATACTGAAAATACTTTAAGTTTATTATTATTAGAAGCTAAAGTTATTGCTGAACAAAAAGAGGATAAAGAGCTTTTGAGCTACATAGAAAAAGAAATTGAAGGCTACAAAATAGAAGATGGAATACCTGAATATAGAAAAGTCAAGGCTGAAATTGTTTGTGACATAAAAGATATTTATGGACAATTAGTATTTAGAGAAAAGACAATAGATTTTAAGCCTTTATCGGATAGAATAGGATTCGATTTAGAAGTTGCTTATTTACCCGATGGAATTTCATTTTTAGAAACAACATTAAAAAATTTAACTCAAAATACAAGTATAAAACCAATTCCGAAAGAATTAGTAAAAATGCTTGATAAAACTTTTCATCACAATAATAAAAGTTTGCATTTAGATGCGGCATATCATAAACTCCCAACAGCGACAATTGAATATGTACTGGTAAAAGTCAGACAAGATCTAATTCAAGCATTCCAAAAGCTCAATCGTAAAACTGATACCTCTGTAGAAACTATTTTATTAGAAAATGAAGATTCTTTAATCAAGACTCCTGTTAAATCTGTTTTTGTTACATATGCTTGGAATGATGATGCGTTTAATTCATTGGTGATTTCTTTTGTAGACTTTTTGAGACAAAATAACTTTGACGCCTCAATGGACAGAATGAAAAGTCAAGGAGAGACTGCAATTAATTTTAATCAAATGATGGTTGAAGGTATTTCAAATAATGACAAAATTATTATTATTCTTTCTGAGCAATATAAAAAAAGAGCTGATAAGTTCGAGGGCGGTGTTGGTACAGAATTTAAAATTATTCTTGAGGACATGAAAAAGAATAAAAATAAATATATTTTCGCTTCGTTTGGTACATCTAAAAGAGAAACTATAGCTCCATTAGCAATAGCAGGTATTGATATATTAGACCTTAAGGATGACCAAGACAACCATTCATTCAATAATTTATTCTCTAAATTAAAAGAAGAGAATATTTTGCAATTTTCTGATATAAGTACTACTGAGGTTGAAATCAAAAAAGTTGAAATAAAACCATTTAAGTTGTAATTAGGCCGTTTATGATGGTTGACCAGATTTGGTATTTAGTGGAATTAACGTTTTTTATCATGTTTACGTTTAGCGGAAAGCGGTTGGGTTCAAAATTTTTAATTGCAATAAAAAGTTAGTTTCCAATTTAGCATAGTTCTAAGTAAAAAGAGGATGTGAAAAAATAATTAAAAATCTTAATAATAAATTAAAAATGCAAAAAGTATTAGTAGTAAATGTAAATTCAGAACTGAAAGAGGCATTAAGAGATAATAACCATACTCTTGAATTTGAACCGACCGAATTAAATCAGCATTTGGCAGATGGTTGGAAGATTTATAAAACAGATATTGTGCAACCTTCACAATCATTATTTTCATTTAGCATCGTTTATGTTTTACAGAAATAGCTAGATATTATTTACCATTTCTTTGGTAGTCCTAAATATTGGAAACCAAAGAAATTGGTAAAATTTCAATTCTATGTTCTTCGTTTGATCTCAATTAAAATTGATTTATGTGCTTGCAGTTTGTATTTTTGCACTTATGAATGATAATTTTATAAACGAATACTTTGGTATAGGAATACAAAATGGTAAAACGCCTGAAAATTTGGGTGTTTTGTGGCGATCAGCTCAAAACCTGGGCGCTACTTTTATATTTACCATTGGTAATCGATATGCCAAACAAGCTTGTGATACTCACGATGCAGTAAAAGCTATACCTTATTTTCATTATGAAAATTTTGAAGCTTTCTATGAAAATTTACCAAAAGGAGCGCGATTGGTTGGCGTTGAATTAAATGACAAAGCTTCAGATTTAGAAACCTTTGAACATCCAAGACGTTGCGTTTATTTATTAGGAGCAGAAGATCATGGCTTGTCCTTAAAAGCTATGGAAAAATGCCATCATTTAGTGAAATTTAAATCTATAAAAAGCTTGAATGTGGCTGTTGCAGGAACTATTATTATGTACGACAGAAACTTGCCAAAACCAAGATCTTAAGCAAATACATCAAAAACTTCAATAATTTCCGGATGAAGGAATTAATAACGCTTTAAGTATTTAAGCGTAAATTTTTCTTTATGGAGAACAGTAAAAACAAGAAGTTTTTTATTTTCTCGTCAAGCGAAGATCGTAAAATCGAAAACGCTTTGGTTATTTGAGCTTCAACAGTTTTGATCGAAACGTCAAGATGTTCTGCAATTTCAATATTGGTTAAACCTTCTTTTTTGCTCAGAATAAAAACTTCTTTGCATTTTGGCGGAAGGTTTTGAATTTCTTTATTAACGACATTTATAACATGTTGCAAAGATTCTGAATCATCTTCCAGAACAATTGAATTTAAGGCGTCGTAATATGATTTTTCTAATGAAAATAAAGACTGATTTTTTCGATACAAATCAATAAACTCATTGTAAACTAATTTATAAAGAAAGCTCTTAATTGCATGATTTGTTTTTAAGCGAGTACGTTGTTCCCAAACTTTTATAAATACATTTTGCACGATATCTTCGGCACTGTAAACATTTTTTACCAGACTATTGGCATAAACACAAAGTTTGTGATGATACGTGTCGATCAAATAAGTATATGCTTTCTCGTCTCCGTTTTTTAGAGATTCGATTAATATATCGTTATCGTTGTAATCTTCGCTTTTCATAGAAACAAATATATAAATTTATAATTTTTATGACCCAAAACGATAGTTTTTTTGCCAAAAACATTGCGTTTTTCTATTTTCTATTGAATTTTATTACAAATAGAAAATCACTTGAAAATGCAAAGGTATATTAAATTGTTTATTAATTCTATGTGATTAATAGAGTTTTTAAAAATTTATATTGAAAGAAAAAGACTTCAAATAATAAAAAAATCACTAAAATGAAAAAAAGATTATCAAATTGTTAGGGTTTTGTTTTTTAGCTTCGTAATAATATTTAAAAAGAGTAAAATGACAGTGAAAAAGTCAGAGCGATTAATCGTGAAATTCATCACGAATCAAGCCAGTCAGGAAGAAATAGAAACCTTGACGGAATGGCTTAAGGAAGAAGAGAATCAAATTGTATTTAAGGATTTTGTAAAAACCAATTATGCAATAGATTCTGTTGTAAATACTTTTGATTCAACTGAAGTGAGAAAACAATTATCAGAAAGAATTCAGAAAGAAAATAATGTTTTTCAGAAAAGAAGATTTTCATCTTATTACAAATATGCAGCTATTTTGATTGTAGCTTTAGGATGTTTCTATTTCTATAAGAATTCAAATTTATTTCATTCGAAAGGAAATGTTGTAGTTCCGAGACAAGATGAAATTGTACTTCAATCAGAAAATGAATCATCAGAAACAATTGATACATCAGAATCAAAAAATTTAACGGATAAAGAAGGTAGAATAATTGGAAAACAAGAAAAAAACAGATTAGTATATTCTAATACTTCTTATAATGGAAAACTGGTTTACAATACATTGAAAATTCCGTACGGGAAAAAGTTCGAAGTTCAATTATCAGACGGAACAGTGATTCATTTAAATGCCGGAACATCATTGCGATATCCAGTTCAGTTTTTAAAGAATCAAAACCGACAAGTTTATTTAACCGGTGAAGCATATTTTGAAGTTGCAAAAGACAAAGCGCATCCGTTTATCGTAAATACGCAAGAAGTTGATGTTGAAGTTTTAGGAACTAAGTTCAACGTCAATTCGTATACTGAAGATGTAAGTACAGATGTAGTTTTGGTCGAAGGAAAAGTTTCGCTTTATAAAGACAAAAAGACAACCGAAAATCAAGTGTATCTGACTCCGGGATTAAAAGGCTCAAACACACGCGGACAACAGAAAATCACGACAGAAAGTGTCAATACTGATTATTATACGGCTTGGGTACAAGGAAGTTTAGTATTTAAAAACGCTTCTTTTGAGTCAATTATTAAAAAGTTAGAACGTCATTATAATGTGACTTTCATCAATAAAAACAAAAAACTGGGTAAAGAAATTTTCAACGCCCGTTTTGATAATGAACCTATCGAAGTTGTACTGAAATATTTTAGTGACAGTTATGCCATTGATTATAAGATTGATGAAGATGTGATTACTATAAAGTAGCCTGGAAAGAGAATAGAGTATAGAATAAAAAGAATAGATTATAGAAACAAGAAGCAAGATTATATTTTGTAGACTAAAGTTTATAATTAAGAATTAAGATGAAATAACAAGGAATCTAAAATCATAAATCTAAAATAAAAAAGAAGCCTATGTAACAAAAAGTTCCACGAAAAATGGATCGTTATTTTATAAAAAAAACCGGAAAATGCGCCAACATTTTCCGGTAGGATAAGATGCGATCGGTAAACTAACCAACCACAATTAAAAACATTTAAAAGTATGAAAAAACTATTGAACAAAATCAGGTTCGACAAGCCTTTTTTGAAATTTGATTTGAAGATGAAATTGACTACATTATTTTTATTGACCACTTTGACAGTGATGCAGGCGGGAGTTACTTATTCCCAAAAGGCAAAAATGTCATTTAATGCCAGCGACATGACCGTTGGAAAAATAATTGAAAAGATTGAGTACACCACAAATTACAGATTTGTTTATAATGTAAGATCAGTTGATTTAGAGCGCAAAATAGATGTCAGTCTCAATGATGTATCTATTGAAGCGATTCTGGGTACAATTTTTAATAATACAGGAACTGATTTTAAAATTTCAGGAACTCATATTATTTTAACACCTAAAAAAGCTCCTGCAGAAAAAGCTGTTACAGTACAAAAAGCAGCCGAAGATTTTATTGTAAAAGGTAAAGTTACAGACGAAAAAGGGAATCCTTTGGCTGGTGCAGCAGTTTCCGATAATGGTTCTGGAAACGGTGTTCAGACTGACTTTAATGGTGAATATCAGATTATTACTGTAGGAAAGGAAACTACTTTAGCATTTGCTTATTTAGGATTTGTGAGACAGGAAATTAAAGTTGCCGGAAGAAGCGTTATTAATGTTGTCCTTAAAGAAGATACACTTGAATTAGGCGAAGTTGTATTGACTACAGGTTATCAAAATATTTCATCTGAACAAGCGACTGGATCTTTCTCTAGTTTAAAAGCAAAAGATTTTCAAGAACAGCGTTTGAGCAGTTTAAACAAAATTTTAGAAGGACGTATCGTTGGTTATCAGGACGGTAAAATTCGTGGAACAACGACTATGAATGGTTTAACGACTCCATTGTATGTAATTGACGGTTTTCCGATAGAAAACACAAAATTTACGGAGAATTTTGGTCTGGAAGAAAATCTTCCGAATCTGAATTTAGAAGATATTGAAACTATTACAGTTCTAAAGGATGCAGCAGCTTCGTCTATTTATGGTGCACGTGCAGCAAATGGAGTTGTTGTAATTACTACTAAAAAAGCCAAAGCCGGAAAAACTAATATTTCGTTTTCAAGCAATTTAACCGTAACTCCATATAGAAATTACACCGGAAATCTTACGGACGCAGGCGATATTATAAGTCTTGAAAAAGGCTGGGCAGATGCAAATCCAAGTTTAAAAGGCGCAAATGCAAGTACGTACGCACAATCTTTATTGAACAATGCCGTATTTACTAGTCAGGGAATGCAGACTTTGTTAAACGGTTATGCCGGAAATATTTCGCAAACAGATATGAATAATCGTTTGACTCAATTGGGTTCTCAAGGTTATAAATATTATGATGATGTTGCGAAATATGCAAAACGCGATCAATATTTTATTCAGCATAACGTAAGTTTAGGCAAAGCAACAGAATCAAACACATTTAATGCTTCGTTGACTTATAAAGGAAACAAATTTGAAGATAGATATTCTGATAATCAATCTGTTGGTTTAAATCTAAAAAACTCTACTGATATTACAAGCTGGTTGACTTTAGATTTAGGAACCTATATCAATTATGGCGAAAGCAATACACAAACTTATAATCCTCTAACTCAGCAAGATTATAAGACTCAGATGTACAACCAATTGGTAAATGACGACGGATCAAATTTTACTTCTACAGCAGCATCACGATACAATAATTTTACGCTTCAATCCATGAAGACTTACGGTCTTTATAATATGGATATTACGCCAATGGATGAATTAGGGCGAAATGTAAATGAAACTAAAAACTTCCTGAACAGAACTTTTGCAAAGTTTAATGTAAAATTCAGTAAAGCACTTACATATAATGCAATGTTTCAGTACGAATATGGAGTTGATCGTGGCAGTTTATTAAGAGAAAAAGAATCTTTTAATGTTAGAAATGAAGTAAATGGTTTAGTAACTATTGATGGTAATAACAAAGCCGTTTATAATTTGCCTTATGGCGATATCTTAAAAGAAACCAACCAATTTTCTAATGCTTACAATTTCCGTCAGCAATTGAATTTTGATCAGACTTTTAATAATGTACACGATGTAACCGCAATTGCAGGTATGGAAATCCGCCATTCAAAAATAGAATACGGAGATAAAACACGTTACGGTTGGGACGAGCAAACTTTATCGTACACACCAATTAATCAGGCAGATTTACTTAAAGTTTACGGGTCTGTTTTTGGAGGTTCTATGGGATTAAATGATTTCGCAGCAGATCGTGAATTGGTAAATCGTTACGTTTCTTTCTATACAACAGGAGGTTATACTTATGATAAAAAATATTCTTTAACCGGAAGTTTGCGTTGGGATCGTTCTAACCTTTGGGGAACAAATAATAAATATCAAAATAAACCAACTTGGTCTACAGGAGCAGCGTGGAATATTGATAAAGAATCATTCTTTGCAGTCGATTGGATAAACTCTCTTAAACTTCGTGCTTCATATGGTATTGGAGGAAATGTTGCCAAAGATGCAGCGCCTTATTTAACAGCTTCTTATTATGCAAACCCAAATGTTGGCGGAAATCAAGGATATGTTAACCAAAGACCAAATCCTGAATTGTCTTGGGAAAAAACAACAACAACGAATATTGGTGTAGATTTTTCATTCTTTAAAAATAGATTAAGCGGAACTTTTGATGTTTACAACAAAAAAGGACAAGATTTATTAGCAAACAGTAACGGAATCCCAACAGAAGGATTTGGTTATTCGACCTATAAAATTAACAATGGAGAAATGACAAACAAAGGTATTGAAACCACTTTGAGAGGAACAATCGTAAAAACAGATTCTTTCTCTTGGGATGCTTCAGTTTTATATGCTTACAATAAAAACAAAGTCGATTACGTAAAAGTCGAAGCTCCGGTATATTACCTTCAATTAGATTATCCATCTGCTTATCCTAAAGTTGGCAACAATTACAACACTATTTACGGTTACAAATGGGCAGGTTTAAATGATAAAGGTTTGCCTCAGGTTTATAATGCAAAAGGTGAAAAAGCAATTTACAATCCCGCAGATTTAAATGCAATTCATGATTATGGCTCAACTGTTCCTACACACAGCGGATCATTTCATACGGCTGTAAACTATAAGAATTTTTCACTTTCGGCATTGTTTATTTATGAGTTAGGGCATAAAATCAGAAATACATTTTTACCAATGTTAGAGAATAATTATTCGGCTGGAATTGGTAGTTATGTAACAGATATTACAACTGTAAATAAAAATATCGAAAACCGTTGGCAAAAACCAGGCGACGAAGCTTTTACCAATATTCCTCGCGCGGTTTACGAGTACGAAGCCGATTTTGCTACAGATTCTCGTGACATTTATCGTTATGCAGATATTAATATTCTTGATGCTTCAAATATCAGATTAAGCAATATTTCTCTAGCCTATAATTTGCCTTCGTCTATTATAAAAAGAGTAAAATTACAAGATGTTCGCTTCAATCTGAATGCAGAAAATGTCTATACTTTCGCTAAAAGCAGAGACGCTAAATTTCTTTTAAATGGCTTTCAATCTCCAAGTTTAGTTTTTGGTGTAAACATTAACTTCTAATTTTAAAAAACTACACTATGAAAAATATATATAAAAATATACTTTGCATTTTAGCACTAGGATTAGTTTTAGCATCTTGCTCCAACTATTTAGACGATGCGCCAAAAGGATCTAAAATTCCAACAACATTGGCAGATTATGAAGCTTTTATTCGTGATGAATACACCAACCAAAGCGTAGATATTGCACAAGCTTCGACTTTGTTGAACGATAAGTTTATCGATATAGCGACTCTGGCAGCGCAACGTTTGACAAAAGCCAACTATATGTGGGATGAAACTGCAGATCGTATCCAGTTAAATCAAGCAGACGAAAGACAATATTACGGACAATATGCTGGAATTTCGACCTTTAACTTGATTATCGCAAATGCTTTAACAACAACAGAAGCAACAGAAGATCAAAAAAGAGTAATTTGGGCAGAAGCAAAAATTCTACGTGCAATGTCATATTATAACTTAGTTAATTTTTATGCAGATACTTATGTGGCTTCAACTGCAAAAACAAAATTATCTGTGCCATTAATTACAAGTGCCGATATAAATGCGCCAAGTAAACAAGTAACTATTCAGGAATTGTACGATTTTATTTTGGCAGATGTAAAAGATGCATTGCCATATTTACCAAAAGTTTCTCAAACCGCTTTGCATCCAAATTTAGGAGCAGGTTATGCATTTTATTCCCGCGTTTATTTGCAAATGAATAATTATACAGAAGCCTTGAAATACGCTGATTTGGCTCTTGCCGAAAATAATAAACTGTACGATTGGGTTGCTTATTATAATGCTAATAAAGCGATTATTGACATTCCGAATTCTTATACTGCGACGCCATCTCCAATGGGATTTGACTATGTTGAGAATTACACATTTCGTCATGGCGAAAGAACCTATTTATCTACAGAATATAGTATTCCCGTAGAACGTGCGCAACGTTTTGAAGCTGGAGATGTTCGCTTTAAATCTCGTTGGAAATTAAGAACAGTTGGTGCAGATACTTATTACAGAAGAACTTTATCAGGAATGTTTAATTATGGCGGAATCACAACTGTAGAAGTATATTTAATTAAAGCAGAATGTCTGGCTCGTGCAGGACAAATTAGCGATGCGTTGGACGTTTTAAATAAAGTACGTAAAACTCGTATTGAACCAGCTGCTTATCAGGATATTGTAACTGCAGATAAAACAGTTGCCCTAAACGCTATTTTCAAAACGAAGTATAACGAACTTATCCTGACGATTATTCCTTTTGCAGATGCACGTCGTCTAAATGCAGAAGGTACTTATAAATTAAGTTTATCAAAAACTTCTGGTGGAGTAAACTACACATTAGCACCGGATTCTCATTTATGGACAATGCCATTTCCTCAAGGAGCTGTAAAAAATCCTGGAAACGGAACTATAACTCAAAATGTAGCAAAATAAAAACTTTAAAGCTTCCTGATTAGGACTTTCGAAAAGGAAGCTTTTACTTAAAATATCAATCAAAAATGAATACAATTAAATTTAAAGTAATTGGATTATGCATCTGTTTATTTGCATTTTCCAACAATATTCTAGCGCAAAAGAAAAAGCCAGCAGTTGCATCAACCTCTTATAATCTGGAAGGAAATATAACAGGACTTGAAGATGGAACGACCATAAAATTAATTCCCGGAGCAACACATTCATCAGAATCTGCAGTTGCAGAAACTACGCTTAAAGACGGCAAATTTACCTTTACAGGAAAATTAAATGAACCTCGTTTATTTTATTTGGAGTTTGGAAAAAACAAAGGATACATTCCGGTATTAATAGAAAATTCTAAAATAAAACTAACAGCTGAAGCCGAAGTTTTAAAACAAGAAGAAGGAAAAATCAATTTTAAAAATGAAGTCGTTTCAGGATCAAAATCGAACGATTATTTTAAAAAAGAAACAGCTTTTAGAGAAGAATTAAACAAAGATTACGAAGAATATCATAAAGGAAGCGAAGAAGTTGCAGAAGCATACGGAAAAGCAAGAGTTTCAGGAAACAAAAAACTGATGGATTCTATTGGAAATTCTCCAGCATGGAAATCTTTCGAAGCAAAAGAAAAAGCATTTTTTAAGAAAGTCGAAACAACAACAGCAGATTTAATTACAAGAAATAAAGCAACTTGGTGGGGACCATTTTTTATGATCACACAATACAGTTATTTCACACCGGATCAAAAGCCAATTTATGAGCAATTTTCTCCCGCAGCAAAGAAAAGTTATTATGGTCAATTGGTAGATAAAGATCTTAACCCAAAGTCATTAATCGGAACAAGCGTTGCCAACTTCGGTCTAAAAGACAAAGACGGAAAAGCCTATAATGTAAAAGATATCGTTGCAGGAAAAAAATACATTCTGATTGATTTTTGGGCATCTTGGTGCGGACCATGTCGTAAAGAAATTCCAAATTTAAAAACAGCTTATTCAGAATATGCAGGAAAAGGATTTGAAATTTTAAGTATTTCAATTGATAAAGACGAAAAAGCATGGCAAAAAGCTTTAGCACAAGAAAATATGCAATGGCACAATCTTCTGGATGACAATAAAGTAAGTAATGCATTTAATGTAAAAGCAATTCCGGCAACCTATTTAGTAGATAGCAAAGGTGTAATTATTGGTGATAATTTAAGAGGTGCAGAATTAGAAGCCAAATTAAAAGAACTTTTGAAATCATAATTGTCAGTTTCAATTAAAAATTGAGAATTAAAAATTAAAAATCAAAATAGTCACACAGCTACGTTTGTTTAAACTTGGCGTCTTAGCGCCTTTGCGAGATTAATTTTATTTTCTAAAAATCTTAACTTAATGACATTGCTCTATGTGTTAAAAATTCAGACAAAAACATTCTTAAAATAAAAAAAATATCAAACATGAAAAGTACAATCTTAAAATCAGGTTTGTTAGCCTTAGCGCTAACAGCCACAATTAGTTCTTGTTCTAAGAAAGAAGAAGGATTTACAATAAACGGAAATATTGCCGGACAAAAAGACGGAATGGTCTATCTGGAATTTCAGGATGGAGATAAAAATGTTGTAAAAGATTCTGCTAAAATCGTAGACGGCAAATTTACTTTTGCAGGAAAGGTAGACGAACCTTTAAGATACAGCATCAAATTAAAAGGGCAGGAATTTGGAAGAGTTTTTGTTTTATCAAATGAAACTATAAATCTTGTTGGTCATAAAGACAGTATTTTTAATGCAAAATTAACTGGAGCGATTCAGGATTCGATTTATATGTCTTATTACAAAAACGAATTTACAAAGATCCAGAAAATTGCAGGTCCGGTTTACAAAACATCTGATTCTATAAGTCAAAGCGGAAAAGTAAAACTAACTCCGGAGCAAAAAGCAATGATGGACAAACGTTGGGCAGATTTACAAAAGTTGGCAGATGATCTTACTTTTAAATTTATTAAATCTCATAAAGATCAGATTGCCGGAGCTTTAGTTCTTGACGATCGTTTGGTAACATACGGAACTCCGGAACAAGTAAAAGAATATTTTGCAGTTTTAAGCCCTGAAGTTCAGAAATCTTATTTCGGTAAAAAAATAAAAGAAGGAATTGCACTTAACGATAAAACCGCTGTTGGCGTTGCTGCTCCGGAATTTTCTCAAACAGATGTAAACGGAAAAGTGGTAAAACTATCAGATTATAAAGGAAAGTACGTTTTGGTTGATTTCTGGGCAAGTTGGTGCGGTCCATGCCGAAAAGAAAATCCAAACGTAGTCGTAGCTTACAAAGCATATCACGATAAAGGATTTGAAGTTTTAGGCGTTTCATTAGACGATAAAAAGAATCTTTGGCAAAAAGCAATCGAAAAAGATGGCTTAAGCTGGACACACGTTTCTGACCTAAAAGGATGGAAAAATGATGTTGCCGTTTTATACGGAGTAAAACTAGTTCCAACCAATTACTTAATTGGACCTGACGGAAAAATAGTAGCTAAAAATCTAAGAGAAGAAGCACTTCAGTCTAAACTAAAAGAGATTTTTAGTAAGTCATAAACAATAAAATTAGCAGTCAAACTTTGTCAAAGTTTTAAACTTTGACAAAGTTACTTCACGCTAAAAAAAACATCTCAATCACAAAAAATGAAAAAACACATCTTCGTGGGCTATTGCTCACTAGCTTTCTGTACGCTTATTTCAGCGCAAAATAAATCAGTTAATTTTAAGAAAATCAAAGAATTAGGTGGAATTGAAGAGTATTTGTATCAACCAAACGGTATGAATGTTTTACTCTTGCAAGACAATGCTTCGCCAGTTGCAACCGTGCAAATTGTGTATCGTGTTGGTTCTAAAAACGAAGTTTTAGGAAACACAGGATCAACGCATCTTTTAGAACATTTAATGTTCAAGGGTACGCCAAGTTTCAATAAGAAAAATGGAACAACAATTACAGATGTTCTTCAAAATACGGGAGCGCAACTTAACGCAACGACTTGGTATGACAGAACCAATTATTTTGAAACATTACCGAGTGATAAAATCGCATTGGCATTGCAAATTGAAGCCGACAGAATGCGTAATTCTTTATTATTGAAAGAAGATAAAGATGCTGAAATGACAGTTGTTCGCAACGAATTCGAACGCGGAGAAAACGATCCAAATAGTTTATTAGACAAAGAAATTTGGGCAGCGGCTTATATTGCACATCCGTATCATCATTCTACAATTGGATGGAAATCAGATATCGAAAAAGCACCAATTGAAGTATTACGTAATTTCTACAACACTTATTATTGGCCGGATAATGCAACTTTGACTATTATTGGCGATTTCAAAAAAGAGAATGTTTTTGATTTAATCGAACAGTATTTCGGTAAAATTACAAAAGCACCAAACGCAATGCCTCAGCCATATACCGAAGAACCGCAACAATATGGACCTCGCAAAATTGTAGTTAAAAAACCCGGCGAATTAGGCGTTATAAACAAAGCTTATAAAATTCCGGGAGCTTTACACGAAGATTTACCTGCTTTGAATATTCTTGCTGAAATTATTGGATCGGGTCCATCGGCTATTTTAAACAAAACTTTTGTAGACACGCGTTTAGGAATTTACACATATTCAAGCGCAACAAATTTCAAAGAAGTAGGACTTTTTACTATTGGAGTTGGTTTTCCGACGACTTCAAAGCACGAAGATATCGATGCTAAAATTAGTGAAGTTGTAGCCAAAATTCAGAAACATGGCGTTACGCAGGAAGAGGTAAATCGTGTTGTCGCCAATATCAGCGCGCAAACTATTTTGGCTCGTGATGGTTCTGGCGTAATCGCTTCACAATTAAACGAAGCCATTGCAGCGGGAGATTGGACAGACTATATTACAGGAGTTGACCGATTGAAAAAAGTAACGCCAACAGATGTTTTGCGTGTTGCTAAAAAATATCTGGTTGAAGATCAAAGCACAACAGGATATTTTGTTCCGAAGCAAAATGGAGGTCAAAATCAGGAATCGGCGCAAGCCAATAATTTTATGCCAGAGAATGGACCGTTTTATTACAGACATCCAGAAAATGGACACGATCATAAAGAAGCTTCTGAAGTTCATTTATCTGAAGAAAAAAATATTACAAAACTACTTACTTTAGAAGATAATAATGCAATTGAAAAAACAGCTTCGGCTTACAAAAGAGAAAAAGTAGCCGGAATTGATGTCGTTTCAGTAAAAACTTCGGCTAAAGATTTTGTGACCGTTGCAGCAAGTATTTCGCTAGGAAATTATGCCAATGAAAACAAAAATCTGGCAATTCCGTCTTTAACAGCTTCAATGTTGTCAAAAGGAACAACGTTGAATGACAAATTTAAATTCTCAGAAAAACTCCAAAAATTAGGTGTAAATATCAACGTAAATGCTTCTACAACTAAAGTAAATATTGGTTTTAAATGTCTGAAAAAAGATTTAGATCAAGTCATTACTTTATTGGCTGAAGAATTAAGAAACCCATTATTTGATGCCAAAGAATTTGAAAATTTAAAGCAACAATTTACCGGAAGTATTCAGCAAAATCTGAATGATCCGGGAGAAAGAGGAAGTATTGCATTAACTCAGGCGATTTATCCAAAAGCAAATCCGAATCATGATTTAAGCGTTGAAGAAGATTTAGCGAATGTAAAAAAGGCAACTTTGGAAGAAGTAAAAGCATTCCACAAAAAATATTTCGGTCCAGCTTCAATGCATTTGGTGATTGTTGGCGATACTGAAGGCGCTAATTTGAACACTTCATTAAATAAATCTTTCAAAAACTGGAACGGCGGTGTAATTGAAAATATGAAGTTTGAAGAAGCTGTAAAAGCAAATTCAAAAACAGAAGTTATTACAATTCCGGAGAAACCAAGCGCCGAATTGTACATTGGACAATATACAGGTTTAAAAAGAACCGATGCAGATTATATTCCGTTTTACATTGGTAATTATACTTTAGGCGCTGGTTTTGCTGGTCGTTTGATGCAAACAGTTCGAGATAATGACGGTTTAACGTACAACATTTCATCTGGAACAGGTGGAAATATTGCAACTGGCGGATATTGGATGGTAAATGCATCTTTTAATCCAACTTTATTCCAAAAAGGACTGGACGCAACAATAGTTCAGGTGAAAAAATGGGTAAACGACGGAATTACTTTGGAAGAGTTAGAAAATAAGAAAACCAATTTAATTGGAAGTTTTAAAGTTGGAATGGCAACCACAAACGGAATGACGAGAACAATTTTAGGCTTTATAGAAAGAGGTTTAGAGCCAAGTTACATCGACCAATATCCAAAAGATATCGAAAAAGTAACGTTGAAACAAGTAAACGACGCGATCAAAAAGTATGTTCAGCTAGACAAAATGATTGTTATAAAAGCTGGTTCATTAGATAAAGAAGGGAATCCTTTGAAGTAATTTTTTTTAGGAGGAAGAAGTTAGAATAAAGAATAAAGATACTAGAAGCAAGATTGTGATTCAACTTTGTCAAAGTTTTAAACTTTGACAAAGTTATCGCAATCCAAAACCTGAAACCTGAAACCTGAAACCTGAAACCTGAAACCTGAAACCTGAAACCTGAAACCTGAAACCTGAAACCTGAAACCTGAAACCTGAAACAAAAAAAAACAATTTTAATAGTTGTCTTTCATTTTTAAATCTGAATTAGTAAGCAATTTTTTGTGAAAGACCCAAAAGAGCTGTTTTGCCGACAGCTCTTTTTTTAAATCAAACTTAAAATATCAAAACAAAAAAACAATGAAAAAATTCATCATAACCTTACTATTGCTTGTGAGTTGCAATATGTTTGGACAAATGTACAATCCGGTAAAATGGACTACTTCTGTAGAAAAAATATCAGATAAAGAATATGTTTTAAAAGCCGAAGCTGCGATTCAGTCCGGTTGGCATTTGTACGGACAATATATCGAAGAAGGTGGACCATCGGCGACAGCTTTTTCGTTTAAAAATCCAAAGAATAACTTTGAATTAACAGGCAAAACTACCGAAGGAAAAGGACATGAAGTCGTGGATAAAATCTTCAATATGAAAATTAAATATTTTGAAGATAAAGCGCTTTTTACGCAGAAAATAAAATTCAAATCAGATCAAATTACAAACATTGCAGCCGAAGTTGGATTTATGGTTTGTGACGACAGTAATTGTTTACCGCCGTCATCAGAAGAATTGTCTTTTAAAATTCCGAATTCTAAAAAGTTGGCTTCCGCCGAAGAAATAGCAATTGTAAAAGATTCAGCTGTTGCTGAAGAAAAAACGACGGTTAAAGCAACAGAAAAAGCAGAAACACAAATTGAAAATCCAACTAAAAAGAAAGATACAAGAGGATTAATAAGCATTTTTGTTATTGCCTTTTTATCGGGATTTGCAGCTTTATTAACGCCTTGTGTTTTTCCGATGATTCCGATGACGGTTAGTTATTTTACCAAACAAAGCAAAACCAAAGCGGCAGGAATTAGAAACGCTTTGATTTACGGATTTTCGATCATCATTATTTATGTTTTATTGGGTTCAATTGTAACAGCTGTTTTTGGTGCCGATTCTCTGAACGCGCTTTCAACGAATGTTTGGTTCAATCTTATATTCTTTATTTTATTGGTTGTTTTTGCAGTTTCTTTTTTGGGCGCTTTCGAAATCATGCTGCCAAATGCATTGGCCAATAAAGTCGATTCGCAAGCGGATAGAGGAGGATTAGTCGGGATTTTCTTTATGGCTTTGGCTTTAGCCATTGTTTCATTCTCTTGTACGGGTCCAATTGTTGGAACATTATTAGTCGAAGCAGCTTCAAAAGGAGGTATCGCGCCAATTGTTGGAATGTTAGGATTTTCGACTGCAATTGCATTGCCATTTTCATTGTTTGCTGCATTTCCGGGTTGGTTAAATGCTTTGCCAAAATCGGGCGGATGGCTAAATACTGTAAAAGTCGTTTTAGGCTTTTTGGAATTGGCTTTAGCTTTCAAATTTTTATCAAATGCTGATTTGGTTTTGCAATTGCATTGGCTGGAAAGAGAAGTATTTCTAACGATTTGGATTGCCGTTTTTGGAACTTTGGCTTTCTATTTATTCGGAAAAATAACATTACCGCACGATTCTCCTTTAAACCATATTTCAGTTGGAAGATTAGGTTTTGGATTAATTGTTTTATCGTTTACTATTTATTTGATTCCAGGACTTTGGGGCGCGCCTTTAAAATTAATCAGCGGATTTGCGCCTCCAATGCAATACAGTGAATCGCCAGACGGATTTGGCGCTTCTAAAAGTGTTAGCGAAGTAAAGTCGGCTTTACCGGAAGGAGCTGAATTTGGTCCGCAAAATATTATCACTTTTCATGATTATAATAAAGGAATGGAATTCGCGAAGAAAAACAAGAAACCAGTTTTATTAGATTTTACAGGTTATGCATGCGTGAATTGCAGAAAAATGGAAGAATTGGTTTGGTCAGATCCAAAGGTTTTAGGTGTTTTGAAAAATGAAGTAGTTTTGATTTCATTGTACGTAGACGACAAAAATGAGCTTCCGGAAAACGAACAATATGTTTCTGAAACAACAGGCAAAAAGATCAAAACGGTTGGAAATAAATGGAGCGATTTACAAATCAAAACCTACAAAGCAAACGCACAGCCTTTTTATGTAATTGTAGACCAAAATAGTGTAAACTTAACGGAACCTTCGGCGTATAATCCTGATATCGAAGATTATTATAATTGGCTGAATACAGGAATCAAAAACTTCAAATCATAATTGGTTTTAGAAAAAATAGTCATGGAATCTATTATAGAAAAAACAGCGACAACAGAATTAGAACATTATTTTTCTAAATTCAGAGGAAATACAATTGGCGTTAATCATTCTTTCGAATCAGTTTACGGAAAACAGAAAATATTGTACGCAGATTGGATCGCTAGCGGAAGATTGTATTTTCCAATTGAAGAGGTAATGCTCAATAAAATAGGTCCGATGATTGCCAATACGCATTCGTTTTCAAGCGAAACCGGCAAAGCATCTACATATGCGTATCAACACGCGCGAACAATAATCAAAAAGCACGTAAATGCCAATGAATCAGATTGTCTGGTAACGACTGGAACCGGAATGACAGCTGCTTTATCAAAATTGCAACGCATTATGGGACTTCGTTCTGAGGATAATATTTATAATGTAAAACTGCACTTTGATGACGAAAGACCAGTTGTTTTTATTACACATATGGAACATCATTCTAATCAGGTTCCGTGGTACGAAACCATTGCTGATATTGTGGTTTTGCCCGCAGATGAAAACAATTTGGTTGATCCAAGAATCTTGTCTTCAGAACTTAAGAAATATAAAAACCGAAGTTTAAAAATTGGTTCGTTTACAGCTTGTTCGAACGTTACAGGAATTATTACGCCGTATTATGAATTAGCCAAAATCATGCATCAAAACGGAGGTTTTTGTTTTGTTGATTTTGCTGCTTCGGCACCTTATGTTTCAATCGATATGCATCCCGAAGATCCTGAAGCGCAATTGGATGCGATTTTCTTTTCGCCTCATAAATTTTTAGGTGGACCAGGAACTTGCGGTGTTTTGGTTTTTAATGAGAAATTATACAAATCCAGTTTTCCTGATAATCCCGGTGGCGGAAATGTAAAATGTACGAATCCGTGGGGCGAATATCATTATAATGATACAATAGAAGTAAAGGAAGATGGCGGAACTCCGGGTTTTCTACAAGTAATTCGAACGGCTTTGTGCTTAGAATTGAAAGAGCAAATGGGCGTCGAAAACATGAAAAACAGAGAAAAAGAACTGTTGGATTTATGTTATTCAAAACTTCAAAAAATAGAAGGAGTTTCTATTTTAGGTGATTTAAATACAGAACGAATTGGATGCGTTTCTTTTAATATTGAAAACATTCATTATAACTTAATTGTCCGTATTTTAAATGATCGCTTCGGAATTCAGGTTCGTGGCGGTTGGTCTTGTGCGAGTACGTATGCGCATTATTTATTTGGTATTAATCGGGAAGAATCTGCAGAAATAACAAAAGAACTTCTTCAGAAAAACTTAAGCAATAAACCAGGTTGGGTTCGTATTTCTTTGCATCCAACAATGACCAACGATGAACTTTTATTTATTTGTGATGCCATCCAAAAAATAACTTTTTACTATAAACAATGGCAGGAAGTTTATAAATACAATCCAACAAACAATGAGTTCGAAAGTATTATAAACCAAGAAACAATTGCCGAAGATGTTAAGCAATGGTTTATTTTGGAATAAGATTTTTTAAATGTAAAAAGGCGTTAATTATATTAAATTAACGCCTTTTTTTTAGCTATTTAATTCAGTTTTTAGAATTAATTAATTTTAACCAAATGTGCTTCAATTGCAGCTCTATCAGATTCATATTGTGCAGGAAGTTTCAGATTTTTACCTAATTCTTCTAGTGGCTCATCAACAGTAAATCCAGGGTTTTCTGTAGCGATTTCGAATAAAACTCCTCCTGGCTCTCTGAAATATAGAGAGTGGAAATAATTTCTGTCAATCTGTTGCGTAATTTGCAATCCGTATTCTTCGATTTTTTCACGGAAGTGCATTAAAATTTCGTCATTTTCTACTCTGAAAGCCACGTGATGTACAGTTCCGTTTGCTCCTAAACCGCGTTTTTCTTCCGGTAATTCTACTAAGTCAACAATTGCAGCATTTTCTACCGCATCTGTTGCATAACGATATCTGTTTACGTCTTGGTCAATCAATTTATAACCAAATATATCTGTTAAAATTGTAGCGGTAGCTTTGATACTATTCAAAGTCAAAGTGATGTTATGAAAACCTTTTGTAGCAACGTCAGCTTTTACTTCATCAGTTTCCCATGCTTTTCTGTTATCGCCAGTTTTAGACTCGATTAATTCTAATTTTAAACCGTCCGGATCTAAGAAAGTAAGATATTTTTCTCCGAATTTTTCAGCCGGTTTATTATAAATTACATTGTATTTTTCGAAACGTTCTTGCCAGAAATCAAGACTTCCTTTTGGTACAGAATATCCAATTTCTGTTGCCATTCCAGAACCTTTTCTTCCTTGTTGAATTCCTTCTCCCCAAGGGAAAAAAGTTAAGATTGTTCCCGCACTTCCAACTTCGTCACCAAAGTAAAAATGATACGTTCCAGGATCATCAAAATTCACTGTTTTTTTAATGAATCTTAATCCTAATATGTTAGAATAAAAGTTGAAATTACGTTTTGCGTCACCAGCAATTGCAGTAATATGGTGTAAGCCTAAAATTTTATTTTCCATGATGTTTTTTATTTATTTGTTTTGATTTTCTTATACAAATTTACTTCGGTTATGGCTGTCTATCGATTAACCTAGATTAAGAAATAAAAAAGCCGTTATTTTTTTATTCGTAAAGTACTAACCAAATAATATTCCGTTCTGTTTAATTGCTTATTTATTAATAGTTTAATGATGTAAAGTAATTTTTAATTATACGATATATCGTAATTTTATGGATGGAAATTGTTTAATTTACAAAATCAATAGTATTTTAATAAAGGCTATTTCTTAAATTTACCCTATTACCTCATTAAAATACCACACCAATTATCGTTTATGGAAAAGCCGACAGATCAGACCGCAATTATTATGAATAGATTGCAGGAAAGAGAAAAAGAACAAATGCTGATTTTGTCTATTTGCAGTGCGCTTGCTCAGGCTTTATCCAAAGAAGAATTTAATAATGTAGTAAGTGATTTATTAAAAGAACATTTTAGTTTTGATGATTTTATTTTGGCTTCTGCCGATGAAAAAGAAACCGAATATCATGTTTTTTATCAATTTTTAGATAAAAATCTAACGTCACAAAAACTAATAATTAATGACGGCTTTTTTGACGTTTGTCTGGATTCTGCCGAAGCTGTTATTTTCGATCTAAAAACAATAAACGAAAAACAGAATAATTTTCCTCCTTATATAAGTACGGTAAATAATAAAGGTTTTAAAAACGGAATTGGAATTTGTCTTCCTTATATAAAGGGAAATCGGAATGTGCTTTTTCTTTTCTTTAAAAATGCTACTACTTTTAGCAGAGAATCCAACCGAATCATCCGTGGAATCGCCATGCAGCTTTCTATTACGGTCAGAAATATTATGATGACGGAAGAATACGAAAATAACATTGCCGAATTAAAGATTTTGAAACGAAATTTAGGCGAAAAAAAAGCTGAAGTCTCGAACCTAAATAAGGAAGGTTTTTACGGAATTGTTGGTGACAGCAATGCTATGCAAATTGTCTATGAATTAATTGCTCAAGTCGCGCCATCGCAATCTACGGTTTTGATTTTTGGCGAAACCGGAACTGGAAAAGAACTAGTGGCAAGTGCGATTCATGATTTGTCCCTTGTTTCGAATAAAAAAATGATTAAAGTAAATTGTGCTTCGATTCCTGTAAATCTTATCGAAAGTGAATTATTCGGACATGAAAAAGGCGCTTTTACGGGAGCAACAGAACAAAGAATTGGTAAGTTTGAACAAGCCGAAGACAGTACGATTTTTTTAGATGAAATAGGAGAGTTGCCTTTGGAACTTCAAGGGAAACTGCTTCGTGTTTTGCAGGAAAAAGAGATTGAAAGAATTGGCGGAAATAAAACCATAAAAGTAAATGCAAGAGTTATTGCGGCCACAAACAGATCGCTTGAAAAAGAAGTTGCCGAAGATCGTTTTAGAAGTGATCTATATTACCGATTAAATGTATATCCGATTCCTTTGCCTGCTTTGCGCGATCGTCCGGAAGATATTGCCGTTTTAGGGAATTTTTTCTTAGAGAGACACGCTGGAAGAATTGGTAAAAAGATTAAAGGCTTTTCTAAAAAAGTCCTTAATAGTATGACGGCAAATTCGTGGCCGGGAAATGTGAGAGAATTAGAAAATATGGTCGAAAGAAGTGTTTTGTTTGCTAAAAACGATGTTATTAGTGAAATGATTTTCCCTCCAGTTTTTATAACAGAATCTAATAGTACGGAAACTGAATTGTACTTAAAAACATTGCAGGAAGTAGAACGCGAACATATTTTGAAAGTCGTAAAAAAATGCAACGGAAGAATTTCTGGTCCGCAAGGCGCCGCTATTTTATTAGACTTGCCCGGAACAACCTTAATTTCGAAAATGCAGAAATTAGGCATTAAAAAAGAACATTTTTTAGGCTGATTTATTCTTGTATTACATTTATTTTTCCGGAAGAAAAAGCCCAGAAAACAAGCAAAATCATACAGATAGCCAAAGCAATTGCCGGAAATTGAAAAGAAATTCCAAACGCGATTATATACGTTGGAAGTCCATATAAATAGTTATTTCGAATTTTCAGAATAGCCGAATTTGTAATTCCCGGACGCAAGAGCTTTTTGTTTTTACTTGCAATAAACCACAAAAGATTGTACGAAATATTGATTAGTACAAAGATTCCTGTATAAAGCGCCACAGCAATATTTGAAGCTTCTCCATCAAAAAAACGTGCTAATAAAGCGGTTGGAAACGATACGGCAGAAACCAAAAAAAGAATCAATCCGTTGGCAAACATAATGGCAGTATTGCGGCTGTAAATTTGTTTGAAAATCTTATGATGATTGACCCACATGATAAAAATACTGAAAAAAGAAAGCGTGAAAGCCAGATACGATGTCCATTCGCCTTTTAAGTAAACCAAAAGATCTGTGCCGTTTTTGATGATATTTGTGTCCGGAACATGAAGATCCAAAACCAAAAGCGTAATAGCAATGGCAAAAACAGCATCGCTGAAATTCTCGATTCGTACGGTTTCTTTTTCCATTTTATGATTATTTATTTAACCGCAAAGTTCGCAAAGGTTTACGCAAAGTTCGCAGAGTTTTTAGACAAAGCTTTGCGAACTTTGCAGTTAAATTTTTACCGCAAAGTTCGCTAAGGTTTACGCAAAGTTCACAAAGCTATTTCAAGACAAAGCTTTGCGAACTTTGTGTTTTTCAAAACAATCTATAATATAACCTTAGCGAACTTTGCGGTAAAATTTTTTCTCAATCTATAATTTGATAAATATTGATTTTCGCAATTTCGGTTCAATATTTTTGGTCTTATGTCCTTTTCCTGTTGTGTCTTCGACCAATAAAATAGAACCGGTTTCAAAAGTTCTTTTTTCGCCAAGCGAAGTTTCGATTTCTACGCCGCCTTCTAATAAAACAATATATTGCCGATCCGGCGCATTATGAAAATCATAATCATAAGAAGGTTTGACTTCTCTAAAAACGATTGATTTCACAGGTTCATCATCCGATAAAAATCCGATGTCGCCATTGTTTTTCAACGGAACTTCAAAATCCTCAAAATGACTTTCGCCATTTTCATCGCTGTAAACTCGCGTTATCGTGATCATTATTTCTTAGAAAAAATAAGCGCATTTGCACAATCGACTTCATCCTGACTTATGGTATGTCCCATATTTGGATAGATTTTTTTAGTAACGTCTGCGCCTAATTTTTCAAGAAGTGCTTCGGTTTCATTTACTCTTTCAACCGGAACATGAAAATCAGGATCGCTCGTTCCGATGAAAATTGGCGTGTTTTCAAAATTTCCTGCATAATGATTTCCATATACTTTATCGCCAATAAGTCCGCCTGTAAAGGCCACAACGCCACCATATTTTGCAGCATTTCTAGCCGTAAATTCCAAAGCTAGACAAGCTCCTTGCGAAAATCCTAAAAAGTAGATATTCTCTTTCTCAATTCCGTTTTGTTGAATAGCAACCACAACCTGATGAATAGCTTCTAATGATTTTGAAAACGAAGGTTCGTTTTCTTCAAGAGGAACTAAAAACGAATATGGATACCAGGTTCTGTTTTCGGCCTGAGGTGCAATTAATGCAAAATCTTCAACCTTAAGATGTTTCGCAATCGAAAGAATATCGTCAGCACCAGCACCACGTCCATGTATTATGATTAGGGCTTTTTTTGCTTCGCTTAAGGGAATACCTTCAGTTATAACGTCTGTATTCATGAGTTTATATTTTTAAATTAATGTTGTTAGAATAGCATGATTTTTTTATTTCACTTTATATATTAAACTTTGCGACTTTGCGTCTTTGCGAGATTATTTTTTTTCTAAGCGGCGAGAAATTTGCGCGCAAAGACGCAAAGTCGCAAAGTTTTTAAAATCTGTGACTATTCAATTATTTCTTCCAGATATCTGCATATTCATCCAGATGTCTTTTGAATTGCGCGTGTACATAAGGACAAAGTGCCAAAACCATCATGTTATTCGCACGAACATAAGAAATCATTTCTTCCAGAAGTTTCTTTGCATAACCTTTTCCTTCCGCTTCCGGTTCAACTCCAGTATGGTAAACCGTTAGTAAATCATCTTTGATGCTTACGGTCATTTCGCCTAGTTTTTTTTCATCAACATAAAGATTAAAAGCTCCATGTTTTTTTTCGTCTAATTCTAGTTTTATTGTTTCCATATTTATTTTTTATGTCTTGGTTTAGAATTACAAAGTTCGTTAAACTAGGAGTTAAGTCTACTTAATGTAGATTAATTATATTCTTGTTTTATACCTAATTTTTTCATTTTTGAATACAAAGTCTGCGGTTGTATTTTTAGCAGTTCTGCTGCGCCTCCAATACCCGAAACTTTACCGTTGCAGGATTGTAAAGCGTTCATAATATGTTCTTTCTCCATTTCTTCCATGGATTTCATTTTTCCTGTATTTTCTAAAACAGAATTTACTGTATTAGACGGAAGATCAAATTTTTTGATTTCATCTGTTTTGGCAAGTAGTACATTTCGTTCTATCAAATGTTCTAATTCCCTGATATTTCCCGGCCAGTTGTATTGCATCAATTGCTCTAAAGCTTCGGTGCTAATACTATTGACATTTTTTCGGGAGCTTGCGGAATATTTCTTTAGAAAATAATTAGCCAAAGATTCAATATCTTCTTTACGTTCTTTTAAGGTTGGCAATTGTATTGGGAAAACATTTAGTCTGTAATACAAATCCAATCTGAAACGTCCTTCGGCAACTTCTTTTTCCAGAGATCTGTTGGTTGCCGCCACAATACGAACATTGATTTTAATGGTTTTATTTCCTCCAAGTCGCTGAATTTCTTTTTCCTGTAAAACACGCAATAATTTTACCTGAGAATCTAGCGGTAATTCGCCAATTTCATCAAGGAAAATAGTTCCGTTATTTGCTTGTTCAAACTTCCCAATTCGTAAAGCATTTGCTCCTGTAAAGGCACCTTTTTCATGTCCGAATAATTCACTTTCGATAAGAGAATGAGGCAAAGCAGCACAATTGACGATGACAATAGGGTTTGATTTATGTGCCGAAAGATCATGTATGGCATGCGCAACTCTTTCTTTTCCTGTTCCGCTTTCTCCAAGAATCAATACAGAAGTTTCTGCCGGAGCGACAATTTTTATTTTTTCGATTACTTCTTTTAAAAGATGACTTTTGCCGATGATTCCGTCGATTTCCTGATTTTCGTTTTCCGTTTTTATTTCCGTAAATGTTCCTTTTTCCTGCTCAAATCTATATTTTGCAATGTCCAGCATTACAATAAGATCTCTTTCTCTAAACGGTTTTACCATAAAACCATACGGATGCGTCTCTTTTACAGCTTCAAGAGTAGTTTGGTTGGTATTTGCCGAAATGTATAGAAATGGCAATTGCATCTCCCTTAATTCCCAAGCCAGATCAATTCCCGTCAGATCATTTTTTAGCATGATATCCAGTAAAACCCAATCCGGTCTTTTGGCTTCGATTAATTTTCGGGCCTGAACCACAGAAGAAGCAATACCAGTTACTTGATAACCCGCTTTTAGCAGCATGATTTTTAGGTCATTTGCTACTATAAATTCATCTTCAACAATTAGAATTTTCTCCTTCATTTCTTAGATTTATATAATTTCTGCATTATCAGATGATCCTTCAAATTCTGTGTTTCGGGTAAACGTGATTTTGATTTTCAATCCGTTATCACTTTTCATATCAAAAATTCCATCTATTTGATCGCTTAAACCAATCATTAAATTCATGCCAAGCGAATCTCTTTCGGTATCTTCAAAATCTGCCGGAAGTCCAACGCCATTATCGTCTATAATAAGTTGATATTGATTTGCTTCTGTGTTTTTTAGTGAAACATGTACTTCACCTTTTCTGCCTGAAGGAAAAGCATATTTAATAGTATTATTTATCGCTTCATTTATAATTAATCCTAACGGAACTGCTTGAGCAACATCAAGATATACTTTCTCTGTATCTAAAACAAAAAGAATATTTCTATCAGTATCAAAACATTCTTTCATGTAGTTTATTAATTCATAAATATACCAAGACATATCTATATTAGCCAGATTATCAGATTGATATAGTTTTTGATGAATCAATGACATCGCATGCATTCTGTGTTGACTATTTTGTATCGCCATTAAAGCGTCTTCATTATCTAAATAAGCCGATTGTGTGTTTAATAAACTTATAACGATCTGAAGATTATTTTTGACACGATGATGAATTTCTTTTAAAAGCCATTCTTTCTCGATCAACATTTTTTTGTTCAGCTCGTTTTGTTCGTTAATCTGTTGTCGCTGAATTTCAAGTTCTTCGTTCTTTTTCTTTTTGGATCTGAAACTATTGTATAAAAACGCCAGAAAAAGTATTAGAACGACAACACTTCCTATAAAGACATATCTTACTACGGTGTCTTTCTGAATTTGTATTTGCTGTACTTTAGCTTGTTGCGTCAGTAAGTCAATATTTTTGTCTTTTTTATCAGTGTCAAATTGAATTTGAAGATTGTTAATTTGTTTGTTTGTCTCACCTTTATAAATAGTATCTAAAATGTTTTTATATAGCTGATAATGTTTTATGGCATCGAGATAATTTCCTCTTGAAGAATCTGCTTTAAACCAGATAAGATAATTGTCAGACAACATTATAGTATTGTTCGACGCCCTCGCAAGCGAATCTAAGCGATAAATTACCGGATATAAATCGGTATAGTTTTTTAACTGATAATGATACCGGACAAAACTTCTCAGAATTGGCATTCTGTTTTCGGCTTTTTTCTCTGCATTTTTGCCATAATAGGCTACCAATTTATTATAGTATATCGTGGCTTTTTCATTATTGTTCAGAACTCTGTAAATACCAAGAAAAAGGTAATTTTCTTTTATCTGCCTCTCCTCATCATAAGAAGGATAATTTACCTGCATATCTTTTAAAAGTTTGAGCGCATCGTTTCCTTTTTTTTGCAAAATAAATACCGAACAAAGATTATCACCAATTACTCTGACATAATCTGTACTTTTATGCTTTTTGGCTATTTCCAGACCCTTATAAAAATATTCCGCTGCATTATTTTTTTTTTGAAGATTAAGATATGCCATTCCAACATGATTGTAAATTGAACTTAACTGTAGTGAACTATCATGTACAGCTAAGGCTGTTTTTTCTGCTAAAAGGGCATACTTCAAAGCCTCTGCGAAATTCCCTGTATGTGTATAACCATCAGAAAAGAGGTTATATACGCCTTGTAAATGAGGATATTTTATCGATTTATACAAAAGCAGCGATTCTTTTAAAATAGCGAGTCCTTTGTCGCAATTATCCTGCATAAGGTGCAATTCGCCAATCTCCTTTAAAACGTCTGCTTGTTTTTCTTTTGCTCCATTTTTTTTTAAAATTGGGATGGCCATCTCTTTGTATTTGATTCTCTCACTCAGTGATTCCCCATACATAGCAAGTTCTAAGTAAGCATCTGCCTGAAGTTCTGCTAAATTATTTTTTATGGAATAATCCAGAACTTCTTTTGCCTTTTTCAGACCATTTTTCTGATCTCCTTTTTCTCTATTAATCTGAGCGTTAAGCAAGATTGATTTTCCAATTCCAGATTTATAATGTAAACTAGTAGCTAATTGTCTTGCTTGACCGTTTAAAATATCCGCCTCATCTAAATCGGCTTTATATTCGTGATCTTTGTTTAGATAATAAGCGCTCAAACGCAACAGTAATTCGACTTTTTGAGACGTGTTTCCAGCTTTATTGATTTTACTTTTTAACACATTTGAATCTTCTTTGGATTGCGCCGGAACGCTATAATTTACGAGTATAAAAAAGGTTACTGCAAATAAGGCGCGTACGTGGTTTTTGACAGGAATAATAGGGATCAAATTCATTTTTTAAAGATAATCTATTATGAGATATCTGCAAATCTGTATCTTCAGTTTGCCTATTTTTCGCGGTGATAATGGTAACATATCAGCATGGCAATTCCGGGAATAATCAGAGTTCCTAAACCAAAAAACTTTCCTGCAATTGCGCCCAAAAAACAACCTGTCAAAAATCCCATAATAGTAACTACTTGTTTCTTAAAACTCAACAGGATTTCGGCATCTTTTAATCCGTTTTTTAATATGCTGCCTAAATCCAAAGAAGCTTGTGTTACATTTCCGGTCATCATAGTTGTTGGACCATGAGTTTCTTTAGCATACAATTTTCCAAAAGCATTCTGAAGTCCCATTGCAAAAACGGTTGCCATTGCGATAGTATAAATCGTCCATTCTGAAAAAATTTCTAAAAAGCCAAAAGCATAAGAAGCAATTCCGCTTAAAACCAACACGATACCTTCCCAAAACAAAATTGTATAATGGTTTGTGTTTTTTAAGGCGATTCTTCCTCCGGTAATAACGGCCATAATAAATACCGGAAATGTTAGTAATTTTATCCAGGCATGTACATCAGAACCTTTAATGATCTGATAAGCAAAGACAATAAAGTTGCCCGTAACGTGTGCCGAAAATATAGAATCTGCGGCAACAAATGTTACGGTATCGCAATACCCTGCAATCATGGTTAGAAGCAGGGTTACGTACCAAATGTTTTTTTGTATTTCCATAATTTTGATTATTTCAGGTGAGCACGAAGCATCCATGCCATTTTTTCGTGATTTTCTAAAAGTCCGGTAATATAATCGCTGGTTCCGGCGTCGTGAAGTTCGGCAGCAAAATTATTGATGTTTTCACGTAAGTGAATTAAAATGCTTTCGTGATCTGCCAATAATTCTTTGATATAACCTGTGCTGTCGTTTTTCTCTCTTGTTTCTTCTGTCAAATGCGTTAATGCCAAATATTCTTTTAAAGTTCCGGGCGCATAATGACCTAAAGTTCTGATTCTTTCGGCAACAGCATCTACGATTTCGTCAAGCGCTTCGTATTGTTGCTCAAAGAAGATATGTTTGTTGTAAAAATCCGGACCTTCTACATTCCAATGTGCTTTTTTTGTTTTGGTATAAAGTACAAATTCGTCAGCCAAAACTTTAGTCAATACATCTACAACTTTTGTGATGCTTTCTTGTTTAATTCCGATGTTTGCTTTCATTTTATATAAGGTTTAATAAGTAATCATTTTAAATTTATGTATTGGATATTTTTCACGCAGATTTAAAAAGATTTAAGCTGATAAGCGCAGATTAATTAATAAAAATCTAAAATTAGATTTGCTCTAATCTGCAAAATCTGCGTGAAACAAAAACTATGATTCTATGTGTTTAAATTAATTGTTTAAGAATGTTAATAAATAAGAATCAAGTGAATATTTTCCTGCTCCAAGTGCAAGGATTAATAATAAAGACAACGTGTACATATAAGGAACGTCGCGTACTTCGAGTGAATCTTTTCTGTGTACGACAAAATATCCTACGGCTGTAACGCCAATAGTTGGCAAGACAACAAGTCGGGTTCCGATACCTAAAATGATAAGAAACGGAACTACAGTATCAGAAAAAGTAGCGACTAATCCGTTTAATTTTTCTGGTAAATGAAGTGGATTTGGAACGTGTTCTCTTTGTCCATTTTCAACTCTAAATTTCTTCATTCCGTGTACTCTGAATAGCTCAACTGCAAGTAATACTCTAAATACTAAAAATGCCGCATTGTTGAATGGTGTTCCTAAATCTGAGTAAAGGATTTGTTTGATAATTTCGTTCATCTTTTTTAAATTTAAAAGGCAAAACAGGAACAGCCTAAAGCGCCCCAAAATGCGTTATAGTTATTTACGGGCACGTTGCTCATTCTGGCAATATCATGACTATGAGCATGAACATCGCAGCTTCCGGAGCAACTGTGTATTTGAGAAGTCAGACTTGGTTTTGCATCTGCTTTTGAGTTCTTTTCGATCGCACTTTGCAAATTACTTTTGGTTGGATAACCGTTGTAAATATTCGTTGGTGACCAATCTGGTAATATCGGAATATGAGGCGGTGAAAAGGAGGAGAAATCCCCGTTTGCATACACAATTTTTCCGTCGACAATGGTTAGATCTGCTTCGATTTTTTTAATGTCTTCGTCGGGAATAGAAAAATAATCGCTGTCTAAAACTACCAAATCAGCAAACATTCCAACTTTGACATCTCCTTTTTTGGCTTGTTCCTGAGAGAACCAAGCGCTTCCTCTGGTATATAATTCTAATGCCGTTTCTCGACTTAATCTGCTTTCATTATACAATTGCAAACCTCCAACCGTTTTTCCAACTGTCATCCAATACATTGAAACCCAAGGATTGTAACTGCTTACTCTTGTGGCATCAGAACCTCCGCCAACGGGAACTTCCATTTCTAGCATTTTTTTAATTGGTGGCGTATTTTCGGCAGCTTTTGCGCCATATCGATCTGTGAAATATTCACCTTGATATGCCATTCTGCTTTGAACTGCGATTCCTCCGCCTAGATTTTTGACACGTTCGATGTTTCTTTCGTCAATAGTTTCGGCATGATCAAATATCCAGGGTAATCCGTTAAACGGAATTTCCTGATTGATTTTTTCGAATACATTCAAAAATCTTGTAATGCTTTCGTTATAAGTTGCATGAAGTCTAAATGGCCAGCGATTTTCTACCAAAAGACGAACTACTTTTTCCAATTCTGCTTCCATATTTTCAGGAAGATCTGGTCTTGGCTGAAGGAAATCTTCAAAATCAGCAGCAGAAAAAACTAACATTTCTCCCGCACCATTATGACGATACATATCATCGCCCTGATATAATTTTACGGTATCGATCCAATCTTCAAAGTCTTCGAATTCGTGTTTTGGTTTTTGAGTAAAAAGATTATAGGCGATTCTTACCGTTAATTGTTTCTTTTCGTTTAGTTCGTTTACAACTTTATAATCGTCGGGAAAATTCTGAAATCCTCCTCCGGCATCAATAACACTTGTTATCCCAAAACGATTCAATTCTTTCATGAAGTGACGCGTCGAATTGATTTGATGCTCATACGAAAGCGTTGGTCCTTTTGCTAAAGTCGAATACAAAATCATGGCGTTTGGAGTCGCAATAATAAGTCCGGTTGGTTCGCCATTTGAATCACGCTCAATTTGCCCTCCGGGAGGCGCTGGCGTGTTTTTAGTATAACCAACAGCTTTTAATGCGGCTCTGTTCATAATTGCTCTATCGTATAAATGCAGAATAAAAACAGGAGTTTCAGGTGCAATTGCATTAATTTCCTGTAAAGTTGGCATTCGGCGTTCAGCAAATTGAAATTCTGACCAACCACCAACCACACGAACCCATTGCGGATTTGGTGTACGATCGACTTGTTCTTTTAACATTCGAAGTGCATCTGCAAGCGAAGGAACGCCATCCCAACGCAATTCTAAGTTGTAGTTTAAACCGCCACGAATAAGGTGAATGTGCGAATCGTTGATTCCGGGAACAACTCTTTTATTTTGAAGATCGATTATTTTGGTTTCTTCAGAAGCAAATTCCATTATGTTGCTGTCGTTTCCAACTGCAATAAATTTTCCGTCTTTGATTGCTACGGCTGTAACATTTGGCGTTTCGGCATTGAAACTATGAATCTTGCCATTGAATAAAATTAAATCTGCTTTCATAATTCAATTATTTAGCGTTAAGTTTTGTAATTGCTTCTTTAATTCCTTCGCCTGCAACATTGTAGAATGATGGTCCTGCAAGCAAAGTGATTTTTGTCAAAGGCTTATAATCTGATAATTTTTTATCTTTTAAATAGGTTTGGGTTCTATAAGCTTCAAAAGAGCCTAAAACAACATTTGTTGCGACTAAAGCCGTGGGAGAATCGATTCCTGCATCTTTAATATCACTTGCAAAAGCGAAGTTAGAAACGCCTAAACGCAAAGCTTCGCGCGTGGCAACACTTCCTACACTTATCATTAAATCTGGTGTGAATTTATTGCGATCGCCAAGACCAATAAGTAATAATTGTTTGGCTGCCAAAGTTCCTTTTGGAGGTGTAATCAATAAAGTTTCAAGAGAATGTCCGGTGAATTTTCCGCTTTTGCGTAATTCGGTAATAATTCCTTTTAAGGCATCGTCTAAATGTACCATTCCGTTTAAGTTTGCAGGAAGGGCAGGAGGGTTAAAAATGTCACCTTCAGTATATTCGAAAACGCAGGCAACTTGCAATTCTGCTTCGGCTGATGATGGTCCCTGAACCAATCCGTTTATGGAAACTCCGTCAACTTTTCCCCAAGTGGTTGTTGATCCGAGTGTTGCTGTTTGTGCAAAAGAAGCATTAGCAAAAAATAATGCTGTAAAAAGAATTAGATAAGAATTTCTAAGTCTATATGTGGATAAAAGTGTGGTATTTTTCATCGTTATGAATTTAGTTAACGTTATTGTAATGGTGAATTTTTTTAAACACATAGAGACATAGATTTATATTTTGAAATGAATAAAAAAGAGTATCTAAAAGAAACTTGTTTCTCACACATAGTCTATGTTTGTTAATGCAAGTGAAACGCCTTTTTAAAATTACAAAATCTATGTTTCTATGTGTTAATTAATTATGTTCAATGGTTGTTCTTAAAATTTAAATCCGAGTCGGGCATTAAAGAAAACGCCGTCTTTAGAATTTGGAATGATGTCGTCGATAAAAGCGCCTGTTTTAAAATATTGAATTCCGCTTACGACTGATATATATTTGCTGATACTATAGGTAAAATTAGCAAGATAAGCCGTCCCGATATAACGTTTGTCTGATGCACTTCCGGGAAGATTTAGTGTGCCGCTTGGTCTGTAAACACCGTCTTGCAGTGAATATCTCCAGTTAAAAACCACATCGACCTGCATCTTTAATTGTGGTAATAAATCCATCGTGGCATAAGGATGAATGTCGATAAGGTTTACGGGACCCACTTGCGGACTAAAACCAAAATATCCTCCTTTTGGATACAACGGATTAAACGTTTGCAGGTTTCCATTGCCTTGATTTTGATCTCCCGAGATATAATCATTTCGAAGGTTTATCGTTGGCTTGAACTTTATATTTTCAAAGGAATAACCTAAATCTGCAGAAGCTGTCCAGGCATTAATATTTCCGGAACCAAAACTCCCAAATTGATATGCAGCTTCAAGATTATAAATAAAACCTCCGCCGTATTTCCAGAATCTTGTACCTATTGTATGTCTTTTTTCGGGAGCAATTCCTTCTTCAAACAGTGATTCTTTTTTTTGTATTCCGAGATAATAAAGATCCAGATTTCCTGCTTTTGGGAATATTATTTTGGAATAAGCGCCCCATAAATTGATTTGTTTCGACATTTTATTATCAAAAACGCCTTTGTAAACTGTATCTGCCATCATGGCAAAACCGTCAATTGAGAATCTGGCAGAAGAGTACATTATTTTTGCTCCTGTAAAATAAAGTCTCGCATTTGGACCTTCTCTTACTGAAATTAATCTTCCTGAACCGTAATCAAGTTCTTGTCTTCCGGCACGAATCGTTAGTTTTTTATCTTCTTTTTGATATAGATTTACATCTAAAAAAAGATTCTGAACATTCAACTGATCTTCGTCAATTCCTCTTGGACCGTTGATTCTGCCATCTTGCAAAGCGCTTCTTAATTGTGCAAATACTCTAAAGGTTTTTCCTAAATGAACATCGGCATGAAGATCATAACGTTGCAGAAAAAAGTTGTTGTGACCAATATTTAATCTTCCCCAATCTTCATTATTGAAATCAACGTATTCATATCTTGCTTCACCTCCAAGAGACATATAAAAATCTTTCTGTTTGTTTAACGGAATGAATTTTAGATTCTCATAAAAATTTCTGCTTGAATCTTTTAGAAATTCGTAGTTTTCATCATAACGCAAAAGTTTAAAGTTTTGCGCCGATGCAATGCTTCCTATTAAAAGAAAACATATTATGATGATTCCGAAGTTCTTGTTTTTTGGCGATATGGATTTTGATGATTCCAAGATAATGAAGCGTAAAAGGGTTATTTATTTTGTTTGAAGTTTCAGGTTTGAAGTTTCAAGTTTTATGTTGAAATGAATTAGTGTTTCAACATGTTGTGTGCATAATGAATTCCTAAACCGTAAGATCCGCCGTGTTTTTTCATTAAATTCGTTACCGGAACGTATGTTTCCTGACGTGCCCAGTCTCTTTGAAGTTCTAATATATATTGGATAGAAGTTATAGGTTGTGCACCAACTTGAATCATTCTTTGTATTGCGCGTTCGTGTGCTTCGGTGCTTACATCTCCGCAGGCATCTGTAATTACGTAAACTTCATAACCTTCTTCAATAGCAGATAAAGCTGGACCAACAATGCAAACTCCTGTCCATAATCCTGCAAGAACCAGTTTTTGTTTTTTCGTTCCTGTAATTGCTTTATAAGCGTTTTCGTCTTCCCAGGTATTCATTGTTGTACGGTCAATATATCCTGAAGTTGCGATTGGATAATATTCTTCAATTTCCGGAAAAACCGGTCCTGCAAAACTTTCTTCAAAAACAGTGGTTACAATTGTTGGAACATTAAAGATTTTTGATGCGCCGCAAACAATAGCAACATTATTACGCAATTCGCTCAAAGCAATACTGCTTGTAGCAAATGCCATTTGCCCTTCGAAATCAATTAATACTAATGCGTGATTGTCTGGTGATAATAAGTTTACTGATGGTTTCATAAGTTTGATATTTAATATTATTAGTTAAGCTAACAAGGTGCCAAATCTGTAATTGGCTATTATATTGGGATGTATGAGATAAAACGATGTTTTTTGGTTACGATATTTCGCAGATTTATTATCGCTTTGGTGAAATTCATTAAGAATGTGTTGAAAGTTTACGGATCATTTCAGCAGAAACAGCGTCGGCATAGATTCCAAAAGCGCTGGTCAAAACACCTTTTATATTGTAGATTTCAGATATAATTCCGTAAACAATATCTTCATCTCCGGGATCTGTATCTCCTTCAAAACGGAATAGATATTCGATTTTGAATTCTTCCGGTGACATCGTTTGTTTGTTATTGTTGTAACGAATACAGTTTTCATCAAGATTAAAGTTTTCGGTAAAACCTTGTTGATTTAGCCATTGCAAAGCTTCTGTAACAGTATCAAAAGAGGGTTGTTGAATAGTACTCATGGTTGGAAAGTTTTGAAAAACTGCCTGTAAAAGCGAACCAATAGAGGCAGTTTTAATTAATTGTTTACTTATGCTTTAATGAAAGCCAGAATATCGTTGTTGATAGTTTCCGCTTCTGTAGTTGGCATACCGTGAGGAAAACCAGGATAAGAAATTAGTTTTCCGTTTTTCAAAAGTGCTGCAGCTCTTGGCGCCTGACCGTAAGGAACGATCTGATCATCTTCTCCGTGTAAAACCAAAACCGGAATATCTAAACTTTTAAGATCTTCTGTAAAATCTGATTCAGAGAAAGCTTTGATTCCATCATGATGTGCCAAAACTGAACCCATCATTCCCTGACGCCACCAATTGTGTCTAATTCCTTCCTGAACTACTTTTCCTTCGCGGTTCCATCCGTAAAACGGAATTGGGAAATCATAAAAATATTGCGCTCTGTTAAAAGCTGTTCCTTGTCTGATTTCGTCAAAAACTGATAATGGAACTCCTTCAGGATTTGTTTCGTTTTGAATCATAATTGGTGTTACAGCGCTAATAATTACTGCTTTTGCAACACGTAATTTTCCGTATTTTGCTGCGTAACGTATTACTTCACCACCTCCGGTTGAGTGACCTACGTGAATTGCATCTTTTAAGTCAAGAAATGCAGTAAGTTCTGCGATATCTGATGCGTAAGTTTCCATGTTGTTCCCTTCTGAACTTTGACCTGAACGACCGTGTCCGCGGCGATCATGTGCAATAACCCTATATCCTTGTTTTAGGAAAAACATCATTTGAGCATCCCAGTCATCACTTGATAATGGCCATCCGTGGTGAAAAACTACTGGTGTTCCTGTTCCCCAATCTTTGTAAAAAATTTCTGTTCCGTCTTGTGTTTTAAATGTGCTCATCTTGTTATGGTTTTAGATTATTAAATTGTTTCTATAATTGTTAAAATTTGAATTATAATAAAGTGTTATTTTAATTTTATTGATGTTGTTTGATTTCTTTGACAAACTTACAGCAGTTTCGAAAGTCTGTCAGTTAACCTAGATTAAGAAAAAAAAATATCTCGAAATTGATATGTTCACGTTCTGCATTTTTAAATACTATTTATTTTACGCAGAGTAATTTTCAAACAATGTGCCGTTGAAGTTAAGCGGTTGTTTTTAAATGAATTGTGATTTTTGGAGTGATTTTTATTTTACGGTATTTCGTAAAATTATTAATCGGAGATTATGATTTTATATAAATTATATAAAATGCATTTTTTTTAAGAGGAGATTTATAAGGCGAACGCAAGGAAAAGAAAAAAAATGTAGAAGATAAAAAACATAGCCCGTGGTTTCAACCATGGGACACGCGTAATATATATTGCGTCCCCATGGTTGAAACCACGGGCTATAGTTGGATTTATTGAAATAGGGAGAACATAATCCGTGGTTTTCCACGTGGACACGTGTTATATGTTATAAATAATTGCGATTGCATGGTTGAAATCGAATTATAATTAAACGGATAGGTAAAACATAGCCCGTGGTTTCAACCATGGGAACACGTGTTATATATATTGTGTCCCCATGGTTGAAACCACGGGCTATAGGTGGATTTATTGAAATAGAAAAGAGATAATTAATGCTTTTCTATCGAAGTTCCTTTAAAATCTTGAAGACTTCGGCAATTTCATAATCTAAGGCTTTTATTTTTTCTATTGTTTTAGAATTAAATTGCTCTTGTTTGGCTTCTTTTTCAATAGTAGATAAATAATTACTAAGATCTTTTAGCATGAAAATATCCAGACTGGATTTCATATTGTGGCAAATTCTCATTGCTGTATTGTAATTGTTATTGCGAATGGCTTTTCCTAATTCTACAACTTCATTAGGAATTTTTTCCAGAAAAAGATCAATCATATCTTTTCTAAAATCTGCTTCGCCGCTTGAAACCTCATCAATAAAAGAAAAATCAATTATTCTCTTTTGTATCGGATCAACATCTTTAGTTATAACTGTTTTTATAGCTTCTAAAAGTTGTTCTTGCTTGAAGGGTTTAGGAACGTAAGCATTCATCCCAATTTTATAACAAAGTTCCTGTTCACCCACAAGAGAGTGCGCCGTCATTGCAATAATAGGAACGGTTAATTTCATTTCGTTTCTGATGTATTCTGTCGTTTGATAACCATCTTTTACTGGCATCTGAAGATCCATCAATACTAAATCATATTCATTTTTGGATAAAAGAGCAATTCCTTCTTCACCATTTCCAACAATATCTAATTTAAATCCAAAATTATGAATAACACTTTTCACCAGTTTTTGGTTTAAAACATTGTCTTCACAAAGAAGTATTTTAAGGTTTCCGGGGTTATAAGCAGTTGTGGTTTCAACTGTGGTTTCAATATGATTTGCTTTTTTATAAGTAAGAGTAAAGAAAAATTCGGAACCAAATCCAGGTTTACTTTTTACCTGAATTTCAGAATTCTGCAATTCAATAAGTTGTTTTACAATATTAAGACCAAGTCCTGTGCCGCCAAATTTTCGTGTTGTGCTTTCTTCGGCTTGCGTGAATCTTTCGAAAATGCTTTTAAGTTTCGCTTCATTAATACCAATTCCGGTGTCTTTTACAGAGAATCTAAGCGAATATTGATCTTCGGTTTCACTAATCTTTTTTACAGAAACCGTTACTTCACCTTCTTCTGTAAATTTTAGTGCATTTCCGGCAAGGTTAACCAGAATTTGATTCAATCGTCCCTGATCGCCAATTACCATTTCCGGCATATCGGCATCGAGAAAAAGATTGAATTCGACATTTGCAGAAACTTTTACTTTTAGTAAATCATAAACGTGTTTCAGCGTGCTTTTTAAATTGAATGGTTCTTCATCTATTGTCAGGTTTCCGGATTCAATTTTAGAAAGATCCAGAATATCATTTACAATTAAAAGTAAATTCTCTTGGGCAATTTGTACGCTATTAACATAATCACGTTGAATTGTATCCAGAAAAGTTTGCGCCAAAAGATCTGTAAAACCAATAATAGCATTTAAAGGCGTTCTGATTTCGTGACTCATATTAGCCAGAAAACTATCTTTTGCGAGAACTGCGCGTTCGGCAATTTTTTTCTGAGCTGCAAGATCAATATTTTTTGTTCTTAATTCTAATTGATTGATAATGTGTTTTGCAACAATCGAAAGTGCATTTCGTTGATTTTCATTCAACTCTTTAGAAACATGGTCGATTGCACAAATAGTTCCAATATTATAACCATCTGGTGTTGTAAGCGGAATTCCGGCATAGAATCTCACTTTAAAACCATCAAGAACATTTGGATCGTTTTTAAATCTTTCGCTTAAAAAAGTATCGGATATTTCAACCAATTCGGATTGCATAATTGTATATCTGCAAAAACTAATATCACGAGGAACTTCTGTTACTCCAATTCCAATTTCAGATTTAAACCATTGTCTGTTTTCGTCTATAAAAGAAATATGTGCAATGGGCACACCGCATATATAAGCAACGAGTGCTGTTGCATCATCAAAAGCATATTCAGGCAAAGTATCGAGAATATTGTAACGCTTTAATGCCGCAAGTCGCTCTGTCTCGTTGTGAGGTAAAGGTTGTAGTAGATTATTCATTCAGTCAATAAGGAAAATACAAAAGTATAGAGAATGTAATATAAACATATGTTAAATATGGCTTAGAACTGATTATTTCGCTATTTTAGAGGATAAATTATAATATTTGAAGAATAAAATAAGAATATACTTCTACAAAAATGTTTGTGAAAGTTCTCTTTAATTTTGTTAAGAAATGCGAATGTTCTAAAAATATAGTATTAATTTAACTGCTCAAATAAGATAGGATGAGAGTATATATTTAAAATAGATATTAGCGTCTAATCTTAAGGATATTAAAAATAAAATACCATGGAAAATTTAAAAAAAGCGTACATAGCCGGAGGTTGTTTTTGGGGAATGGAAGATCTGTTTCGCGTGCGACCTGGAGTAAAAGATACCGAAGTAGGTTATATTGGCGGAGACAACGAAAATCCAACCTATCCAAATCATCCGGGACATGCCGAAGGAATAGAAATTACCTACGATGCTAACGAAACTTCGTTTAAAGAATTATTAGATTATTTTTTCAGAATGCATGATCCAACAACTGTCGACAGACAAGGTAATGACAGAGGTTCTAGTTACAGATCTGCGATATTTATTCAGAATGAGGAAGAAAAACAAGATGCTGATGAAGTAATTAAAATTGTTGATGATTCAGGTAAATGGCCGGGCAAAGTTGTTACGACGTTGGAACCTTATTCTAAATTTTGGACTGCCGAAGAATATCATCAGGATTATCTTGTGAAGAATCCAAATGGTTATACTTGCCATTTTGAACGATTTGGAACTTCGTTTTTATAATCGAATTATTTCATAAAAAAGCACAATTAAAAATCTGTGCGATTTGAAAACTATTGCCTATAATCTCCGCCAAAAAAGTGGAGATTATAGGCTTTATTTATTTGGTTTAATATTACTATATATTGTAGATTATATATCAAAAGCTTCGTTGGTTAGAGTGAGAGCAATTCGAGCTGTTTTTATAAATTCTATTAATCCAAAGTTCTTTAATTCGCTAGCCAAATTATTGATTTCATCTTCTTGTCCCGTTGCTTCAAAAACAGTGAAATCTTTTTCGATTAATATAAATCTGGCGTTGTATTTTTTAAGTAAATGATTTATGTTTTCTTCATTGATGAAACCAGATGTCCTTACTTTTAACAATCCCATTTGTTTCCAGATGATTTCTTCGTTTGTGCTAAAATAACATTTAAAAACTTCGATGATTTTTTCGATTTGAAGCGCAATATTTCTGGCGATTTCAAAAGTTTCTTTTATAACGAGCGTACATCGGTACATTTTGTCAATTTCGCAAGTAGAGATATTGAGGCTTTCTATACTGATTTTTCTTCGCGTAAGCATAATGGTTATTTTATTGAGTAATCCCATTTGATCTTCGGTGTAGGCGGTTAAAGTATATTCTTGTTTCATTTGAAAAGTGTGTCTAAATTGATTGATTTATTAGTAGTTAGTGTTTTCCGGAAATAAAAAAACCTTTCTCATTTATGACTGAGAAAGGTTTTTATTATACAATAGAATCCTGCCTCGTCATAAAAGACGAATAATGATAATTGCGATAATGATAATTTGTACTGAATTTTTCATGTGTATTTTAAATAAAAAAACCTCCCGAAAAGGGAGGTTTTAAATTGTATCTGTGTACTTATTTATATAACATCCCTGATCATTATCGAATGATAATAATGCTGCTAATAATAGTGATGTTAATTAAGTTTTTCATTTTGTATTTCTGATGTGCGACAAATGTATTGATTTTTATAATGCTAAAGAAAGTTTTTTTTGATGGAAGCTATTTGTTTCAAAGGCGAACATATTTTAGAATAAATCTTTGAAAACAAAAGATTATTTCAATAGCTTTTTGACCATTTCGATTTGATCTGTAGTGACATTATTTTTATTGTAGGCAAGATAAATCGTGTTTTGAGTAGGATGATGGCCTTTCCAGATTTCTTTAATATGATGTTGATCAATATCATCCTGCACTAAATAATCTGATGCAATGGTGATACCGGAACCAAAACGAATTCCTTTTAAAATCGAATTATAATCAGGAATAACAAATCGGGGTTTTATGGTTGGGCGTTTTTTAAAATTTTCTAACCAAAATCGTCTAATAATCGCCAGATCACTGCTGTAAGCATACCAATCTTTATCGCAAAGCCATTTTTCGGCTTTATCAAATTCAGAATTAGTTATGAAAAGATCAAATTCGGTTGTATCGAATTCCTTATTGCCAACAAGAAGTAAATTGGCAGTACGAATAGGTTCATAAACAATATCCTTCTCATCATTACGATTTGAAGTGATGACAAAATACAATTTTCCTGAATTTAATTTTTGCATTAATTCTTTGGAAGGGCAAAATTCAAAAACAAGATTTGCGGGAGCCTGACTTATTTTTGAAGACAGAATGCTGTAGAAAAACTCTTTAGATGTGCCAATACAAGTCAGCGGAATATTTGAAGAACGTGTATATCTAAATTCGGCTTCAATATATTCTAATTTTTCAATGGCATCAATTACCTGAGTATAAAATAATTTGCCATAATCTGTTGGCACCATTCGGCGTGGTTTACGTTCGAATAACTGTTTACCTACATGAGCTTCAAGGGCTGATAAATGCTGACTTACATTGGGTTGCGAAATAAGCAATTCCTGTGCAGCGCCAGTAAGCGTACCCACCTGATATATCGTTTTAAACGTTCTGTACCATTCCATGTCTACCATAGTGCAAAGTTACTTGTTTTTTATTTTCCTTATAATATTAAGTATAAATTGATTTATAGATATCTATAAATTATGCTATTTCCTTTATAATTAATTCCGATACACCTTTGCATGCAATTTGAGAAACTTCAATTAAAAACAACAATATTGAAATTTCCATCCAATTCATTATTAATCCATTAAAAATTATTTATTGTCATGCAGCAACATTTAAAAGCATTGCTTAGTACTATATTCCGAACGTCGATGGTCGGTTATTGCTTATTGGTTTTACAAGGATGTTCATCCAAAGCAGAAAAAGAAAAAACAGTGACGCCATTAGTGTCAACCGTTACAGTTGATACCACATCGGTTACAACAGAATTAGAATTTTCGGGCATGCTTGAAGGAATCAGCAATATTGAAATAAGACCTCAGGCTGAAGGATATCTGGAAAAAATATTTGTAGACGAAGGAGCTTATGTACGAAAAGGACAACCATTGTTTCTTATTAACGATACGCCTTACAGCGAAAAACTAAATCAGTCAACTGCATCTTTGCAAACTGCATTAGCCAACAGGGAAAAAGCCAGAATTGAAGCCACTAGAATACAAAAACTGGTTGACGGAAAAGTAGTTTCAGATGTACAGCTTAAAAATGCCCAAGCCGAACTCAGCGCCGCAAATTCTGCTGTTCGACAAGCAGAAGCTGCAAAGAAAAGTGCGGCTATAAGCAAAGGATTTACGCTTATAAAAGCTCCTGTAAACGGTTATGTAGGCAAACTGCCTTATAGAGTTGGGAGTCTTGTGGGGCATAACGAACCGGAACCCTTGTCTGTGGTTTCAGATATCAATACCATGTATGCTTATTTCTCGATGAGTGAAGAAGCTTTTTTGCAGTTTAAACAACAATATCCGGGAAAAACCATAGAAGAAAAAATCAAAAGAATTCCTTCTGTTCGTTTAATGCTTCCTGATAATTCAGTTTACGACGAACAGGGCAAAGTCGATATTGTTCAGGGACAATTTGATAAATCTACCGGATCTATTACGTTTAGAGCTTCATTTCCTAATAGCGGAGGACTTTTACGTTCCGGAAATACTGGTAAGATTATCATGTCGCAATACAACAAAAATGTAATTCAGATTCCACAGTCGGCTACTTACGAATTACAAAATAAAGTCATGGCTTATGTGGTCGAAAAAAACAACAAGCTGAAAAGCGTATCCTTAAAAATAGGACAAAAAACAGCTTTAAATTATATCATTTCCGAAGGATTAAAACCTGGAGATATATTGGTATCAAAAGGACTTGAACGCTTGCATGAAGGGATACAGGTAAAAGTTTCAAAATAATAATCTAGCCTTTTAAATTATGTTAAAGAAAATAATCGACAGACCCGTCACGGCTACTGTCATCTCACTTATATTGGTAATTTTAGGCTTTTTGGCTCTGGAAAAATTACCTATGGAAACCTTTCCGGAAATTGCACCGCCCTCTGTAGTGGTAACCGCACGTTACCCCGGAGCCAGTGCCGAAGCCGTTGCCCGTTCTGTAGCCACGCCGTTAGAACAGGTAATTAACGGAGTAGAAAATATGATCTACATGACATCGTCTTCTTCAAACGATGGTACATTGACGATTACCGTTTATTTTAAACTGGGAACCAATCCGGATCAGGCGGCAATTAACGTACAGAACAGGGTTTCGCAAGCCACAAATCAACTGCCTCAGGAAGTCGTAAAAACGGGTATTAATACTTCCAAACAAAACAACAGTATGATCATGATTATTGATCTCGAAAGCACCAATCCTAATTACGATTCGGCTTTCCTGAACAATTACGATCTTATTAATATTGTTCCGGGAATCCAGCGTATTCAGGGAGTTGGAAAAGCGCAGGTATTTGGAAGTAAGGATTACGCCATGCGTGTCTGGCTGAATCCGGGAAAATTGGCAAGCTATCAAATGACAGCACAGGAAGTCATGAAAGCCATTGACCATCAAAATATTGAAGCAGCTCCGGGTAAATTTGGAGAAGGAAGCGCAACGGCTTTTGAATACACGATTAAATACAAAGGAAAACTGAACAAAGAACCGGATTATGAAGATATTGTAATCAGGGCAAATCCGGATGGTTCTGTGCTGCGTTTAAAAGATGTTGCTAAAATAGAATTAGGATCGTTGGATCATGTTTATGCATCGGCACAAACGCTGGATGGGCATCCGGGAATTGGAGTTGCGATTTTTCAGACTCCGGGTTCGAATGCCAATGATATTCAGATTGAGATTCTGAAATTTATGGAAGAAGCCAAAAAGAGTTTCCCAAAAGGAATTAGTTACAGAACCACTTATAGTACAAAACGCTTTTTGGACGCTTCTATCAATCAGGTTGAACATACCTTGGTTGAAGCTTTTATACTGGTATTTATTGTTGTTTTTATTTTCCTTCAGGATTTTCGTTCTACGCTTATTCCGGCAATATCTGTACCAGTGGCGATTATTGGAACTTTCTTTTTTATGGGAGTCTTTGGCATTACCATTAATTTGCTGACACTTTTTGCCCTCGTTCTGGCTATTGGAGTGGTGGTCGATGATGCGATTGTCGTCGTCGAGGCCGTTCATCATAAATTAGAACACCATTCTACCGATGCTAAAAAAGCGACAATCAGCGCGATGGGCGAAATTACCGGAGCTATTCTATCTATTACTTTGGTAATGTCGGCGGTATTTTTACCTATTGGTTTAATCGAAGGTCCGGTTGGTGTGTTTTACAGACAGTTTGCTTTTACACTTGCTATTGCTATTGTAATTTCAGCAGTAAATGCCTTAACCTTAAGTCCAGCTTTATGTGCTGTTTTACTTAAAAACAAACATGCTGAATTGTATGAAGATAAACATAAAAAAGGCTTACAAAGATTCTATGAACTCTTTAATACTGGTTTTCATGCGGCTACAAAAAGATATACAAATGCTGTTCTTTTTCTAATTAAAAGAAAATGGCTGGCTTTGGGCGGATTGGTTTTGGTTACCATTTTAACGGTAGTATTGGCACGCAACACACCGCAAGCATTTATCCCTACAGAAGATCAGAGTTTTGTAATGACCGCTTTAAGCATGCCTCCGGGAACTTCTTTGGAACGTACCAAAACAGTAACAACGCAGGCAAGTAAAAAGCTGAGTAAATTTGAAGGCGTATATTTTAATGCGATGGTGAACGGTAGTAATTTATTGGCCAACACTGTTTCACCATCCTACGCCGCTTCGTATACCATTTTAAAACAGCCCGAAGTGGAGTTGCTACATTTACTGGGACATAAATTTTAAGACTGTTTAAATAAAAATAAATATCTTAGAATTATGAAAAAACGAGTTTACAGTGCTGAGTTTAAATCATCAGCAGTACGATTAAGTTACGAGCGAGAAAACATCAAAGAATTAGCAGATGAACTAGGCGTCCAGGTAGAGCGTATTTATAAATGGAGGTCTTCTCAAAAAACATTTACTAATCTACAACCAATTATTTCTAAAAAGACAGAGATAGATTCTTTAGAAGTAAAACAATTACGAAAAGCCCTTAAAGAAAAAGAATTAGAGCTTGAGATATTAAAAAAGGCCGTTCACATCTTTTCCAAGAGCGATGGGAAATCTACCAATTTATAGTCAGCTATAAACATTTATATCCTATTGAAAAGATGTGCAGCGTTTTAAAAGTAAGCCGAAGTAGTTATTATAGATGGTTCAGTGGCGGTCCTTCTAATAGATTTATAGAAAATAGTCTATTTACAGATTTAATAAAAGAAGTTTTTGATCTAAGCAGTCAAACTTACGGAAGTCCCAGAATAGCGGAACAGCTAAAAAGAAAAGGATATAAAATATCCAAAAGGAAAGTTGCTAAATTGATGCTTCTTAATGGCTGGAGAAGTAAACTTAAAAGACGCTTTAAAGTAACCACAGATTCTAATCATCGATATCCAGTGTGCAGTAATCATCTCAATAGAAATTTTACACCAAAATCACTTAATGAGGTTTGGGTGTCTGATATAACCTATATAAGAACAGCTGCCGGCTGGTTATATCTTACTACTATTATTGATTTATATGACAGGCAGGTTATAGGATGGTCATTAAGCACACGAATGTATACCGATCAAACGATTATTCCAGCTTGGAAAATGGCAGTATCAAAAAGAGAAATAACAGAATCTTTACTTTTTCATTCAGATAGAGGAATACAATATGCTTCGATAGAATTCAGAAAATTGATTAATAAAAATACTTTAATCACTCAAAGTATGAGTAGAAAAGCTAATTGTTGGGATAATGCTGTAGCTGAAAGTTTTTTCAAGACCCTTAAAGCAGAACTTATCTATCAGCATAAATTCACAACCATTGAAGAAGCTAAATTAGCAGTCTTTGAATATATAGAAGTATGGTATAATAGAAAACGTCTGCATTCTTCTTTGGGATATAAAACACCTAAAGAAATGGAACTAGAATTTTATAAAATAGAAAGTGTAGCATAGGTCTTAGAAAATTTGTCCGACTTTTTGTTGCAAGTCCAGTTAGTTTTAGTTTGTCGTTGGGACTTGCATTTCGTTCGCGTAATATTCCACTTTCAGAATTAAGACAAGTGGCAAAAGCGATTTTTAGATATTTTAGAAGTAAACCTTTGCAATTCTTTTTTCCACCAAAAAATAGTCCTGCATCAGAATAATATTTACAATTTCTTGTAATAAAAAAACCTTGGTAAACCTGAATTGGTTTGCCAAGGTTTATACTAAAGAACCTTTAATTATTTATTTTTTGATAGAAATTCATCGCTTGATAAAACTGTAGCGTACAAACCACCAAGAGCATTTAATCCGGCTAGAAAAGCAGTATTAATTTGGCCTGCCGGAACTACTTTTCCGTTTAGTTCACGATCTCTTGTCGCAACAGCATCGCTAATCAAAGTGTTATTAAAACCGTTATCCATCGAAGCTCTTACAGTTGCATCGATACAAACATCTGTCATCATACCGGCAAAAACTAGATCGGTAATATTATTTTCGTGTAGATATTCTAATAATTGAGTATCTCTAAAGCTATTAGGATAGTTTTTTGTAATTACCTTTTCGTTAGCAAGAGGAGCAACAATTTTATTAATTTCGGCACCTTTTGTGTTTGGCAGAAAAAACGTAGCACCTTCTTGCAATGCAATATGCTGTATATGTATTACCGGCATTTTGTTTTCTCTAAAATACGATAAAACCTCTTTTGCTTTTAGTGCTGCTTTTTCAGGTTCAACAAGTTCCATAGTTCCGCCTGGGAAATAATCATTTTGAATATCAATAATAATTAATGCTGTTTTTTCTTTTTTTGAACTTTCCATTTCTTTTGTGTTTTTAATACTGTTTTGAATTGATGAATCATTTTTTTTATTGCATGCTATCGTTGTAGCAATTATGAGCAATAGTGAAGCTAATTTTTTCATGTCTTATATTTTTGTCAAAGGTATAGCGACACAAGAAATAGAGACGTTGAACTAGTTCACCAAATACTCAAATGGGAATAAATCGGGATATCAATTCAAATATTGGTTCAGAAAATCAATATTTTTTTTAAATTAGAGTACCACAACAAATTGATCTTATAAAGCAAATGATAGAACAAAACCAATTTTACGAAAACATAAAAAAGTATATTGATCTTTCTGAAACTGAGTTTGCAAAACTGAATTCATTTTATCATATTGAAGAAATTCAAAAAAATCAAATGATACTTTCTGAGGGAGAAATTTGTGATTTCGAAGGATATTTATTAGAAGGTTGTTTTAAAATTTTCTATAATGAAGACAATATCAAAGAGCATATTTTATACTTTGCAGTAGAAGATTGGTGGGTTTTGGATATTGGAAGTTTTGTTTCCGGAACACCTTCAAAACTAAACATTCAGGCTCTGGAAGATTCCAAAGTAATCATGATTAGCAAAGAGCAAAAAGAAAAATTATATCAGGAAATGCCTCAAACCGAAAGACTTTTCCGTTTGATGAATCAAAAAGCGTTAGAGTCAATTCAATTGCGTATGATTAGTATGCTCAATAAAACCGCAGACAAACGTTATCTCGAATTTAAAAGCAAATACCCAACGCTTGAACAAAGAATTCCTCAACATCAAATTGCGGCATATTTGGGGATTTCTCATGAATTTTTAAGTAAAATCAGGAGAAAAATATTGTGATCTTTATTTCGTATGTAATATATGAATTCCTTTATTTTTAGGGTTTTGAGAGAAGGAAATACATAAGAGTGATCTATTTACTTATATCGTCATGTAATTGATTAACTACTTTTTCCAAAATTTGTCCTGTTTCATTAAAGCTGGTATTTGTCAATATAGATATCCCCATATTTTGTTTAGGATAAATCACAAACCAATTCTGCATTCCGTAAATACCTCCGTGATGTCTGTAAATTAATTCATTACCATTTTCTAATATGTACCAATGATAACCTTCCCAAAAATCAGAACCTTCTTTATATAATTTTTTATGAGATTCATTTACAACAAGATTTAACTCGTCAAGTTGTAATTTCATATATTTTATTAAATCTGGAGTAGTAGAATGCAAACCTGAGATTCCTCCCCATAAAGTTCTATTGAAGTTTGGCATCAACTCGTTTTTATCGTTGTAACCTTTTACCAATCTTAGTCTGTCATTATCATTTAATGTAAATTTGGTTTGATTCATTTTATTCGGTTTCAAAACAAATTCAGTTACCAATTCTTCGTAAGGTTTTTGATACACTTTTTCAAGTATATATGCTGTTAACTCCGGAGCGGTGTTTGAATAGGAGTATGTTTCTCCCGGTATAGTTTCAATTTTGATTAGTTTCAATCCCTCAAAAAAAGCCGTTTTATTTTCACTTTTTATGGGAAAATTAGGAAACCCGCTTGTATGCGTGAGAAGATGTTTAATCCTTATAGGCTCACCTTTAAATTCTAAATTTGGATAAGGTTCGTCAAGATAGATTCTGATATCATCATCTAAATTTATTTTTTTATCAAGTACAGCTTTAGCGGCTACATAACCTGTAAAAGTTTTAGTTACAGAAGCTAATTCATAAAGTGTAGAATCGTTTGGTTTATTTCCTTTTCCAATAGATAATTCTCCAAAATGTTTTATTGTGGATTTCCCATCTTTAAACACTGCCACTGAAACAGAATGAAATCTTTTGTCTTCTAATAACTGAAGAGCATTTTTTGTAATCGTATTTTCAATATTTTGTTTATTGTTTTGTTGTTTGCTTTTACACCCAATTAAGGCAAAAATCAAGAATGGTATTACATATTTTATTGTCATGATTCTTAGTTTAATTACTCGCTCACTTATCTTATACCAGCTATAAAAAAGGTTAAATAAGTTTTGTTTTATTTAACCTTCTTTAATTCACTAAGTTTTATCGAGAATAATAATTTTTGCTAAAATATTGAAAAAAAGATTTTTAATTTTACGTGAAAGCGTAAATTGTAGAGAAATATATTTCTTTTAATATTGTTTTAAAGAAACCATGACCTTTTTGCTGCAGAGTGTTGTTAGTAAGCAATTTATTTGCCTATACAGAAATTACAAGGAGTAGGCTTGTAATGTCTTTCTTGCCCATTTCCCCCAATTTTTTAAAGCTTCCAAAAGTGTTTTGTTTAGTTCTTCATTGTTAGTAGGTTTACCTTTTACCGGAGGAGCTAAATCTTTTTCGGTTACTGGAATTTCAGTAACTTTTGTGGCAAACCATGTCATATTTTCATGAGGCAGGGCCAATCCTAAAATTGTTCCGGGTAATCCTGTAAAAGATTCAGGGCCGCCTGAGAATGGAATTTGAATAGTGTAATAAGCAACAACATAAACAGAATCGAGAACTATAGCATTTGCTCTGCGACATTCATAACCTGCAATCTCTCTTGTTTCATCGGTAATTTTCCAGTCAATTTTGCGCAAACTGTCTTTAACTAAGTATAAATCGTCATAAACATTTTTTTGGGTAATGCTGGTTTTCGTATCAAGATCTGTGGCGATAACATTTTTTAAATTAGCCATTGCATCGTCAGCAATCCAACTGTTGCTTGCTGATTGATTTGTTTCATCCCATTTGTATAAACTCTTATTTTTTGAAAAACTGAGAATGCTTTTTGTAGTTTTAAATTGTGAATTGTTTTTTTTATAACTTTCAAAAGCAGCCTGATAATAACTATCAGTTTCCCCTTTTATTTTTTTTGTAATCAAAGCATACATATTTGATTTTTTCTCAAATTCGATTACGCCATTTTGTACAAAGTGGTCATTTTGCGCAAAAGTATTACAGCTTGTCAATACAATTATTAAAATTAAGTAGTGATTTATTATTGTTTTCATGGTTTTAGTTTTGTTTAATTTCTCCTCCGCCCATTTTGCTGAAATCCCAGCTTACAGAGAACATAAAGTATCTTTGAATAGTGGTATAGGTACTTTGGTTGATGTTTCCATTGAATGCAGAACGATTAAATCCTACATTTTGGTTCAAAAGATCTCTTCCCGTTATAGAAACTTTTAAATTATCTGATTTTAAAAATTTTTTGGTGACAGATGCATTCCAAATAAAACGTTCAAAAGATTCCTGAATCACTTGCGTTTTTCCATTATATTGATAATTACCATCTGTGCTAATTTCTAGTTTGAAAGGTAATTCTATACTGCTCCAGAAATTTCCATTAAAACCCCAGCCATCGCTATCACTATTTTCGTTGATGCTTGCATTAGCAACGTTATAAGTAGGTCCGAAGCTAGCATAAAAATTATATTTTTTTTCTTTATATTTTGATAAGTTTAAATTAAAGGAATAGCTTGAATTTTTAGTTTGATTCAGTTTTGTATTGATGTAATTATAGTTTACATTTTTGTTGGCGCTTAAACCAATTCCTGCGTTCACGTCTATAGCTTTGATTGTTTTGCCAAAATTAGTATTCAAAAAATAACTTGTTGTAGCTTTGTCTTTTAGGTTTACAAATTGAGAAATACTTTCTCCTCTATCATTTGTAACCACATTACTTATTATTGGATTTAGCGTAAAATTGTACGTAGCATTAACCGAAAAATATTGATTACTAAGTACTTTATACGAATAATAACTTCCTTTAAAATTATTTCTAAAAGAAGGATCTAAGTCTGGATTACCCAAAATCGTATTTAATTGGTTTTGATTGTTTCGTATCGGTTGTATTTGTTCTAATGTTGGCTGATCGGTGTTTCCGTTATACGAAAAACGCAGCACTTCTCTTTGTTTAAAATTATATTGATAGTTTATCTGAGGCATGTAGTTGACAAATTTTCGCGTAAAATTTTCATCTGTATAAACATTGTACTGTTTAAGGTTTACGCCGCTAAATTTAGAACCAAAAGAAAAAACAGTTTTATTTTTTTTGTAATTAAAAATTGCTCCAAGTTGATTTATCGTTTGGTCTAATTCATAATTATTACTAAAGACTGAATCGAGAACATTATAATTTCCATCCGTGGATTGATTAAAAGATTTACGATCAGATTTTCCGTTACTTATATTGAATCCGTAATTAAGAATTAAAGATAAACTTTTGGACAACGGTTCGGTATAGATTAAATTCGATTTAAAAGCTGTATTGGTAATATTATTGACTTTATTTTGATCGACGACCTTGGTGCTATCCGGACTAATTACGGATGGTGTAAAAAATTCAGCTCTGGAATTTAAATAACCATCACTTTTGCTATTTGTACTTGATTGGCTTAAATTAAGAGATAATGTTCGGCCCGTTTTTTTAAGTCTTTTGGTTAATAAAGTATTTATATTAAATGTTTTGTCATCAACATCGTTTGTAGTTGTCTGTTTCAAATTATTCAATTGGTTACCTTGTTCGTCAGTACCTTTTCGCATTTCTGCTTCATTTGAATTACTCTTTTTAAATAATCCATCTATATTTAATTTTAAAGTTAAAGTAGTATCAATTTTAATTTCATAAGTCAGATCAAGTTTATTTTTAGTCATGTTTTTCTCAAAACTCTTGTCTGAAGTATTATAAATACTGCTGGAACTTAAATTTTGCTGGTTAATATCATTGCGATTTCCCGAAAGTTTGATATCGCCAATTTTGTAATTTGCATTGATAGATTCTTTATCGTTGTTCCATTTATTGTCAAAATGTATTCCTCCAGTTTGAACTACTGGAATTCCTTCACCATTAAATTGTCCATCCCAACTTTCAAACTCATCATTTCCATTGTTTGAAAAATTAATACCGCCGTCATCACTTACTTGATAACTGCTTTGTCCATATTTATCTTTATCTCCCCATCCTAATCCTACTTGTCCTGTGTTGCCTAAAATGCCATAAGCTGCTAATTTTTTCTTATCCCAAAACTTATTAAACATGGCTTGACCTTTGTAAAAATTATCAGTTCCTCCACCGAGTTCTACTTTCCCGAAATGACCATTTTTTTTGTCTTCTTTAAGTTTAACATTTAGAGTTTTGGTTTTCTGACCATCATCAATCCCTGTAAAAGCCGCTTGATCGCTTTTTTTGTCATACAATTGTACTTTATCGACCATATCCGCACGTAGATTTTTTGTAACTAAAGTGGGATCATCGCCAAAAAATTCTTCACCATCAACCAAAACCTTGGTTACGGTTTCGCCTTGAGCAGTAATTTTTCCATCCTTATCAATTTGTATTCCTGGGAATTGCTTTATTAGATCTTCCACTTTTGCATTAGGTTCTATTTTAAATGCTTTTGGATCAAATTCTAACGTATCTCCTTTGATTTTCATGGCGGCTCTATTGCCTTTTATAATTATTTCGGATAGTAATCTTCCTTTATCAGCCAAATTAATTTTACCATAATCTTTGATTAACTTTGTGGAATCAATAGCAAATTGATCTACAAAATCAGCATATTTGGGATAAGAAACCAGTAAAATGAATTTACCGGCTTTAATATTATTCAACTCAAAAGAACCATTTTCTTTAGCTCGTGTAAATTTTACTAAAACAGAATCTTTTGCTCTTAACAAAGAGACTGATGCTTTGGCTAAAGTAGATTTGTTTATGGTATCTGTTACATATCCTTTAATTGTACCTGATTTTTGTGCCTGTAAAGTATTTGATAAAAAAAGAAAGCAACATAATACTAGAATTGTTTGTCTCATTAACTGGTTGTGTTTTTTGAAAAAAGGCATTATTGTTCTATTCTATTTTTTGAAAAATAGAAATAAAATGCAGTGGTTTTGTAATTTGTTTTTTAAGTAAGCAAGATTGTAGATTCTAAAATAGAAATTGAAATAGCACCTTTTGATACAGGTTTGCTGAAGTATAGTGACTTGATTTTATGAAATTCATAATTTTTTTGTGAGGTTTTGCTTGTTGGTGGTTTGATTTTTAATAGTTTTAATTGGTAATTGTTACTATAATAGTTAAATGTAAATGTGGTTCAAAAGTAAATAAAAATACTACAATATTAAAAAGACTTTACTTTTATTGTCGATTAATTATTTACAGTACAATTATGGGTTCTGTTGCATCTGAGAATAGCTTTTATCTGTAGAATTTTAAACTCATCGAAAAATGAATACCAAAAGTCATTGTTATCCAAAGTCTATCATTCTGCTGGCAGTACATTTTAAGCTTTGGGGCATGATTGCGGATCATGCTATGATTTAACGTGTGTTTATAAATTTGCAGCTTTCATTGAATCAGAGATGAATAAGAGAAAGATCAAATCAGGGGCAGGCTGTAGATTTGATGAAACCTATATCAAAGTAAAAAGTATTTGGTGTGTTTTATAAAGGCTGTCTTTATGTGTCTTGAGTATTTTGATTTGGATGTCCTGTTGGGATTGATGAAATTTATATTAAATTTTAATACAGTTTCGAACCTAAATCCGTTATGCCTTTATTTTAGTGGAAATCCTTTTTTGTTAATACCCATGTGCCACAATTCTGCCACAAAACTCAGCCTGGTGAAATATCTTTAAAACCATCTTAACTTTTTGTGGCAAAAAAAGGTATGAGGTCCAGTTTCTAAAATTACCATTTTTACTTTATGGAGTCTCTGCCATATGTTTAGATAAAATCGAGGCTATTCTGTTTCTTTCATCATTAGAAGAAACTTTTTTTAAAGGGTGTCCTGCATACAATTCATATTTAGGAACAGCATTTGCTTTAAATTGTACTTTCTCGACACTAATAATCTGATCAGGAATGTTAGCGCCATACCATAGAGAATCTGTTTTTTGTTTCCAGGTAACTTCATATAAAACAGCTCCATTAGGATAAGAACTGTCTGCTTTTGCTCTTGCATGCTGAAAAGCAATTTTATTTCCGTATAAAGTTGACATAGCTGCTTTATTCGGATTAATTGAAAATGTAATAGGGGATAATAATAAAGGATTTTCCGGTAGCGCATCTAATGCTGATACAGAAGCTTTTTCATTAAGATTATCCTTATTATTTCCGTTACATCCAGAAAGTATAATAATAAGCGCAATTATGATAGTGTGAAATGGTTTCATATTTATTTGGTTTTATTGTAAATATTAAATTTATTGACATCAAGATGCAACGGAGTAGTAAAAACGTAATCATTGTTTTTGACCGGATTATGGCAGGAAATACATTCCTGATCAAAGTTGGCATTATCACCGTATGGTTTTAAGTCATTTCCTTTCCATCTTGCCCATCCCCATCCTTTTGTAGCTTCATATTTTTTTGAATCTTTTATCATAAATTCAACCTGAATGAATGCTCCCGCAGATATGGTTCCATCGGCTTCTGTTTTTTGTTTCCAGGCAGTTTTGGCAAAAATAGCACCATCGGGCCAAGGATTAGTTTGATGTTCTGCAATAGCTCTTACGGCGATTTCGTTTCCATAAATAATACGCATACTGCCGTTGTCAAAACGATCTGATGTACTAATGGCTTTCCAGTTTCTAAAATCGGGGATATATGAAATATTATTTAGGGTAGGTTTAACTTTAGTGTAATCTGTTATTTTTTTGTTTGGAAGCACTTTTTCAACATCTTTTGGAGCAGCAACAGGCGCTATTTCCTGACTTGGTTTTCGGGCAGCTATTGTTGTTAAATAATTCTTTAAAACAGCGATAGAGCGATCATCTAATTTGGCTGAAGGATGAAGGGCTGTATAACTTTTAAGCGGCATTTCGCCTGATAGTATTTTGTTGAAAGCGTAAAAAAGTGTTGCACTTTGCTTTGGCTTTTCTAATTTATCCCAATCAGAAAAATTCAGCGCTTTCCGGCCATCTGTAATATGAGAAGCGACTATAAAATTTGCAGGTGTTATTTTGTCAAACCAGGCAAGATTTACAGTATTAGAATGACAGTCAAAACAAGAGTTTCTTAAAATAGTATTTACCTCTGCAGGAACGTTAGTTAAGTCCTTTGTTGGTGTACTATATTCAATTTCTTCGGGTTTCCAAAATTGTAAAGCAATAAGTGCAACCAGTAAAATTGCGAAGATTTTAAGTCCTTTTTTCATTTGTTTTATTTTTTAGATGAAATAAATTATCAATTCAAAATTAGGCCTAATCCCTGTGTTTAAAAGATTTAATTGGTTCAAAGGGGATTTTTTGACCTTAAAGCCGAAATATTGAAAGCTAAATAAATTGCTTATTTTAGCCTAAGTAAAATTTTCTAAACGGATTTCATTTTAAGGACTATAAATTTACATGAAAAAAGCACGCCTTTATACTTTGACACTTACAGGCATTAGTATTGTTGTTCTAATTATTAGTTTGATTTCTTCCAGTTATCTTTATTTGTCTGCCAAAGAAAAATTGTGCAATAGTAAATTGGAATCGGGTGAGAGGGAAGTTCGGGAAATTTCCCGTCTTTTAGAACAGCAGCTTCGCAGCGGATTATCTAAAGATCAGGTTATTCATAATCTTCAAATAAGTATTGAAAATACAGACATAAAAAGTGATTTTATCTGTATGTACAATCAAAAAGGAATTGAACTCTGCCATCCTAATCCGGCATTAATTGGGCTTAAAATTCAGGAAAATAATTCTCAGATAAATGGAATAGGGAATAAAGAGTTTAAACCATTAAGTACCGTTTTAGAACAGGGAGAAAAAATAGGAGGGATGCGAACATTTCCGAATGACCCAAAAAGAAAATCAGAAATAATCAATATAAATCCCGTTGCAGGAACAGACTGGATGGTAGCTTCTCATGCTAACTTAGCTGTTTTAGAAGAAGAATTATCAGATTTGTATCTGCAGTTTGTGGTGAGTCTATTTTTAAGCACAGTTTTCATAAGTGTTTGCTGTTACTTAATGATACGACTTATTTATCGAAAATATGAAAGGGTTTTTGATCTTGAAAAAGAGGATTTAAATTACCGGGTAAATGAGCTTCAGATCCTGAATCTGCAGTTAAACTCAAATCAGCAGAAATTACAAAATCCGGCAGATAACACTATTCAAAATGATACATCAAAAGAGTCTGAAATTCCAAAGAAAAGAATACTTACGTATCATAAAGATGAACTGATAAAATTAGATATAGAGGAGATTGCCTATATTTTACTGGATACCGGAATTACTTATATCTATACTTTTGACAATCGTCAATTTAACAGTAATAGCAGCCTTGACGAGATAATGAAATGGCTTGATCCAACTATTTTTTACAGAGCAAACAGGCAGTTTATAGTAAACATTAGTTCGATTAGCAGCATCTTGCTTTATGGAAAAAACCAGTTGAAACTAATTATAAAACCTGATCTCAAAATCGATATTATTATCAGTAAGAATAAAGTAGCAGAATTTAAGAATTGGCTTGATCAGTAAAAGAAGAGACAAGTAATTTGAAATTATCCAAAAGAAAATCCCATAAAAAAAAACGAGTTAAAATATTTGTAATCAATATTTTAACTCGTTTTCTATGGTTATTTCGCCTTGTTTTGCCCTGTTATTTTCCAATACAGAAGTTAGCAAAAATATTCCCTAATAATTCATCATTAGAAACCTGACCCGTAATAAGTCCAAATTGATATAAAGCTTCGCGAATATCAAGAGCAATTAAGTCGCTTGAAAGATTTGTTTCAAGACCATATTTTACTTTTTGTATTTCGTCTAATGCTTTAAGTAATGAATCGTAATGTCTTGTATTTGTTACAATCGTTTCATTATTACGAAGAGCACCGGTATTTACAAACGAAAGTAATTCATTCTTTAAATCATCAACACCAATTTTCTCTTTAGCAGAAATCAATAAAAGTTTTGCATTTAAGTTTTCAAGCTTTGTAGTAATATTTAAAACTTCATCAGCAGACAATACATCTTTTTTATTTACTACAATTACCAATGGTTTTAATGGATATTTATTCTTGATTTGCTCAATTTCAGAAACAAATTCAGAACTTGAAATCTGGAATTTTAAACCATCAAACAAATAAATAACAACTTGCGCCTGATCGATTTTTTCAAAAGTTTTTTTGATTCCTATGCTTTCAACAACATCTTTTGTTTCTCGGATTCCTGCTGTATCGATAAATCTAAAACCAATTCCGCCAATCACCAATTCATCTTCAATAGTATCACGAGTTGTTCCTGCAATGTCCGAAACAATGGCGCGTTCTTCGTTTAATAAAGCATTCAGCAAAGTCGATTTTCCAACATTTGGTTCACCAACAATTGCAACAGGAATTCCGTTTTTAATAACGTTTCCAACTGCAAACGAATCAATTAAACGTTTCAAAACAAATTCAATTCTGTTCAATAATTCGTGAAATTGAGTTCTGTCAGCAAATTCCACATCTTCTTCTGCAAAATCTAATTCCAGTTCGATTAACGACGCAAAGTTTAAAAGTTCTTCACGCAATTTTGCTATTTCATTACTAAAACCACCACGCATTTGCTGCATAGCAATTTGATGCGAAGCTTCATTATCTGACGAAATCAAATCTGCAACAGCTTCTGCTTGTGATAAATCTAATTTCCCGTTAAGGAAAGCTCTAAGCGTAAATTCACCCGCATCAGCCATTCTACAGCCTTTTCTCAATAATAACTGAATAATTTGCTGCTGAATATATGTAGAACCGTGACAAGAGATTTCAATGGTATTTTCGCCAGTATAAGAATTTGGTCCTTTAAAAACAGAAACCAAAACTTCATCAAGTGTTTTCGAATCATCGACAATATGACCTAAATGCAAAGTATGTGTTTTTTGCTGCGTTAAGTCTTTGTTTTTTATGGATTTAAAAACCGAATTTCCAATGGTAATAGCGTCAGAACCCGAAATACGAATGATAGCAATAGCTCCAGCTCCGGATGGAGTAGCCAATGCAACTATAGAATCTTGATTTATCATCTTGCAAAGGTATAAAAAAGCCGTAAAGTTAGCAACCAGGAATTGATGCTGAAAGCGAGTTTTTTTGGTTCAATTAAATGTTTTTTTGAGGCAATATTAAATGTTAAAATACTGATAATTATCAAGTTGTTTTCTCTTTATAATGATTAAATTTGAGAAACAAACCACTTAATCTCAGTCAAAATGAAAAAGATATTATTTCCAACAGATTTTTCCGGAGCAGCCACAAATGCTTTTGTTCATGCTTTAGAATTTGCTAAAATTGTTAATGCAGAACTTATTTTGTTGCATACTTTTGAGATTCCGGTTTATGACAGCCAGTTTTTTCCTGAAAATTATGCCTCGATTTATAGTTCAATAGAATTAGCAAAATTTGAAATGTTTAAGGATGAAATTCCAAAACTTAGAGCTATTGCCACAGAACGAAAATTGGACGACATTGTAATAAAACATCGCTTAATGGATGGCGATTTAATTTATAATTTAAAAAACGCAGTCGAAGAAGATAAGATTGATTTTGTAATAATGGGAACTTCGGGAGTTACAGACTGGACAAAATTCTTTCTGGGATCAAATACGAGTTCTGTAATTTCAGAAGTAAAAGTTCCGGTTCTGTGTATTCCTGCCGATGCAAAATTCAAGAAAATTAAAACAATTGCTTTCACAACGCGCTATCGTGAAAAAGATAAAACAGAGTTAAGAAAAGTTCTTGAAATTGCAAATAAAACAAAAGCAAAAGTAAAAAGTTTATATGTTAGAACTTCTAATTCAGATGTTTCAGATGCTACTATTAAAGAATGGGAAAGAGAATTTGCAAACGATAATGTTGAATTTCTAGTCTTGCCAAGTGACGAAGTAAAAGAAACAATTCTTGATTTTATACTTTATAAAGATGTTGATGTTTTAACGACAATAACGCATAAAAGATCTTTCTTTGAGAGTATTTTTGAATCCAGTTTTTCTAAGAAAATTACAAAAGAAGTTTCAATTCCGGTTTTGGTAATGCATGAAACCTAAAATCTAATAACTATTGATGGTGTTTTGTAAGTCTAAAACCTATATTTGTATTTCATTAAATTCTTAAAATGGAAGCATACAATAATAAAGTTGAACACTATACTGCACTTTTTCATAAAATCAATAAAAGATACAATAGCATAAGTATTCTGCGTCTTTTAACCGTTTTTCTTTGTTTGTTTATGTTGTTTTATTACATAAAAACCAGTGAAATTCTTTACGTAGTTTTTGCTTTTCTATCTTTTGTTGGTTTTATTTTTTTGATGCGACTTCATTCAAAATTGTCTTTCCAGAAAGAACTTACTTCTGCTATTTTAAAAATCAATAAAAATGAAATAACGTATTTAAAAAGAGAAAAAATCCCTTTTGAAAACGGAATTGAATTCAATGATTTTCATCATCCTTATGCTTACGATTTAGATATTTTTGGAGATCATTCTTTATTCCAAAATATAAATAGAACAGCAACTTTTATCGGAAAAAAAACATTGGCAAATCAATTATTGAAGTTGTTGCCTAATGAAACAATTCTGGAAAACCAAGAAGCAATTAACGAGTTAAAAACTAAAATTGATTGGCGTCAGGATTTCCTGGCTTTAGCAATTGTCAGTAATGACAGTAAGAATTCATTTGATTCTTTAATTTATTGGAATTCATTTAAAAATAATCATTTATCTAAAGTTTTAATTGCACTTTCAATTATCCTTCCAACTTTGTTTTTTGGCTTTCTAATAGCTTATTCTATAACTTCAAAAACGATTTTATTATCTTATGTGACTTATATTTTTATAGCCAATATGATCGTGTTAGGACAATCATTTAAAAGAATTCAATCGGAAATTGCAAAGGCAGATAATATCGATAAAATCATTAAACAATATAGTTTATTAGTAGAGAAAATTGAAAACGAAACTTTTCAATCTAAGAAACTAATCGATTTACAACAACAGCTTATTTTTAGAAAAGAAACTGCAAGTAAACATTTAAATGATCTTTCGGAGTTATTTTCGAGAATGGATACTATTAATAATTTTGTAACTGCAATAGTATTTAACGGAACCTTTTTGTTTAATCTTCACGTTTTAAAAGCATTATTAAAATGGAAAGAAAACTATTCAACAGAACTTGAAAAATGGATTGAAATTATTGGTGAATTTGAAGCTTTAAATAGTTATGCAAATCTTGCTTATAATAACCAGGATTTTGTTTTTCCTGAAATCAATTCAGAATATAAAATTGGATTTTCAGATTTAAGTCATCCGTTATTGAATCCGGCAACTAGAGTAGGGAATGACACTCATTTTTATCCGGAATCGTTTATGATTCTTACAGGTTCTAATATGTCGGGTAAAAGTACTTTTTTAAGAAGTTTAGGAATCAATATGGTTTTAGGCGGAGTAGGTTCAGTTGTTTGTGCTTCAAAAGCTAACATTCACCCACTTCCAGTTTTAGTTTCAATGAGATTATCGGATTCTTTAGCAGATAGCGAATCTTATTTCTTTGCTGAAATCAAACGTTTAAAGCAAATTATGGACGCATTAGAAGAGCAACCGGCGTTTGTTTTATTAGACGAAATTTTAAGAGGAACAAACTCTGACGACAAACGAAACGGAACAATTGAGGTTGTAAAAAAGATTATTGCAAAAAAAGCAATTGGAGCAATCGCGACGCACGATATCGAAGTATGTTTAACAACAAATGAATATCAGAATATTTTAACGAATCAATGTTTTGAAGTAGAAATTAAAAACAACGAACTTCACTTTGATTATAAACTCCGCAACGGAATCTGCCAGAATAAAAGCGCAACGTTCTTAATGCAAAAAATGGGGGTGATTTAGATGGAAGATTATAGAATATAGAACATAGAATATAGAAGCAAGATGCAAGAGTCAAGATTGTAGAACATAGAATATAGATTATAGAAGCAAGATGTAAGAGTCAAGATTTTAGATTTTTATCTTGATTGTCTTTAAGATTGAATCTAAAGTTAGGGTTGATTCACTTTGACTGCTTCGACTTCGCTCAGCATGACAAATATCGCTTCTCACTCTGAGCGAAGTCGAAGAGCACAACATAATCACAAAGTAAAACATCTATACTCTATATTCTATGTTCTATAATCTTTACTCTATAATCTTGCCTCTTGCTTCTAAAAAATCACTACTTCAATCCTTCTTTAATAGTCTGTACAAAAGCTTCAACTGGTTGTGCTCCTGAAACAGCGTATTTTCGATCAAAAACAAAAAATGGAACACCTTGTACTCCAATTTCATTTGCTTCGTGAATATCAGCGTGAACATCACTTAGATATAGATTCTCATTCTCTATAACTTCTTGTACTTCTTTTGAATCTAAACCTGCTTGAACACCTAATGCTATTAAAGTTTGATTGTCATTTAGATCTTTTCCTTCAGTAAAATAAGCTTTAAAGAAGATCTCTTCCATTTCGTCGCCTAATTTTTTGGTTTTAGCCAAATGTATAATGCGATGTGCAGTCAAAGAATTCGAGATAATCGCTTTGTCAAAATGATAATCCAAACCAACGCTTTTTGCGCGTTCTACGACACCTTTATGCATTTCTATTGATTGTTCAACAGAAATACCTTTTCGTTCAGCTAGAAACGTATAAACATCTTTACCTGATTGTGGCGCAATAGTTGGATCAAGTTGAAAACTTTTCCACTCAATTTCAAATTCTCCATTTGGAAACTCAGCTAAGGCTGTTTCCAGTTGTCTTTTTCCGATGTAACAAAACGGACACATGATGTCCGACCAAATTTCTATTTTCATATTACAAAGTTAAAGAAAATTTGTTTCAGGTTTTATTTGTTTCAAGTTTCAAGTTTGCTTGTATTGTGTTTTTTTTACCGCAAAGCTCGCTAAGGTTTTTCGCAAAGTTCGCAAAGTTTTTATACACAAAGCTTTGCGAACTTTATCTTTTATAAAGCACTGTAAACACGAGATAAAAAACTTTTGCGGACTTTGCGGTAAAATCAGCCCAATCTTTAACCGCATTTCAACTTGAAACTTGAAACTTTCAACCTGAAACCTGAAACAAAAAAGTGTTCCAAATAAAAAACCGCAACTCTTTATAGGAATTGCGGTTTCTAGGTATAAAAAATGGTTGGTTAATAGCGATATTTTTTTTTACAATGATATGTCTTTAATTTGAAATTAAAAAAGATCCCTGTAACAAAAAGAACTTTTGATGTTAACTATTTAACATTACAGGCATTACCAACATTGTAACGGTTTCTCCTTCTTCTAAACCATCAACTGGCGTAAGGATTCCGGCTCTGTTAGGCAATGACATTTCTAACATAATCATATCAGATTGTAAGTTAGTTAACATCTCTGTTAAGAAACGAGAGTTGAAACCAATTTGAAGATCATCTCCTTGATAATCACAAGTCAATCTTTCTTCAGCTTTGTTTGAATAGTCAATATCTTCGGCAGAAACATTTAATTCAGCTCCAGCGATTTTTAGACGAATTTGGTGTGTTGTTTTGTTTGAGAAAATTGCCACACGACGAACAGAACTTAAAAATAAAGAACGGTCAATCATTAATTTGTTTGGATTTTCTTTTGGAATTACCGCTTCATAATTAGGGTATTTTCCATCAATTAAACGACACATTAAGATATAATTGTCAAATGAGAAAGTCGCATTTGAATCGTTGTATTCAATTTTTACTTCAGCATCAGAAGATCCAAGGATACTTTTTAAGATATTCAATGGTTTCTTAGGCATAATAAAATCAGCAACCTGAGATGCTTTTACATCTGTACGTGCATATTTTACTAATTTATGAGCATCAGTTGCTACAAAAGTCAATCCTTCTGGTGAGAACTGAAAGAAAACCCCAGACATTACCGGACGTAAATCGTCGTTTCCGGCAGCAAAAATAGTTTTGCTTACAGCAGTTGCTAAAACATCTGCAGGAACAAGCGTAACAGAAGGATCCTCAAGACTTACTGCTTTAGGAAATTCTTCTCCTGCAGCATATGCTAATGCATATTTTCCTGAGTTTGAACTAATTTCGACTGTATTGTTTTCTTCAACTGTAAAAGTCAAAGGTTGTTCTGGAAACGTTTTCAAAATTTCAAGCAAAAGTTTAGCTGGAACAGCAACACTTCCTTTACTTGTAGAATCGATTGATAATGTAGCCGACATTGTAGTTTCAAGATCTGAAGCCGAAACTGTCAACTCACTATTGTCTAGTTCAAATAAAAAGTTATCTAAAATAGGCAACGTATTGTTACTGTTGATTACACTACCTAAAACTTGTAATTGTTTTAATAAGTACGAACTCGATACTATAAATTTCATCTCTTTTGTTTTATTTTTTTGCACTTTTCCTCAGTATTTCTTCAACTAAGATAGGTTTTACAAATATATCGTAAACAATCTTAGTTTCGCAATTTTTTTATTAACATCTATTTGCTGTATTTTCTTTTTCGCAAGTAAGTAAATACGATTCCGAAAACTAATAAAATTAGAATTGGAAGTCCGATAGTTATGAATTGTGTCATCGTATAATTCTCGTAAACCTTCTCTTTGTCTAATAATGGTAAGCTGACATCTTTACTTCTAATGTTAATAAGTCCTGTGTCATCCAACAAATAATTAATACAATTCATCATAAAATCTTTGTTGTCGTATAGGTTTCCGGTACGTTGATCGTAACCTAATTCTACAGGCATCATGTTTTTGTCTAATTGATTTTTCGCCAGATCTCCATCAGCAATTACAATCATTTTGTTAGGTTTTCCTTTTGCTAAAAATGAATTTTCTTTGAAAGGCAAAACGCGATTCTCAAAAGCCGAATTGAAAGAACCTTCCAGTAAAACAGAAAGCGGAATATTTCCTTTGTTTAAATAATCCTGTGGAGAACTTTTTTCTGTTACAATATTTAAATTGATTTCTGTTGGAGCTCCAATTACCTTCGAATATTGAGACGATTGTAATAAAACCGTTTTTTTGATTCCGTTTTTTAAAGTATCGATTGGACTTGCAAAATCAAACTTAATCTGACCTAGATTTTTTACTATAGGATTATTGCTGACAGGAACTACGACTGGAGCATATTTCCAAATAAATTCCTGATATTGAGTAGCACTTCCTTGTTCTCCGGTAGCTAATTTTATTGGACTTCCTTGTTCGTCTTTTACCAAATCAGGATTAATTCTGAATCCGTATTTGAAGAACATATCGTTAAGATTCAAATCTCTTGGATACGCTAAAGTTGCTCCGGATTGATTGTATAAACTGTCCATATCTGCAGCAACCTGATCGATTAACCATAACGTTTTTCCGCCGTTCATGATATATTGATCTAAAACTTGTTTTTCTTCGTCAGAAAAAGTTTGTGTTGGTTTTGAGATAATTGCAAGATCGTATTTCTTTAAAGCGTCTAAAGTTCCGTTTGGATCTTTGGCTACAGAATCTAATGTAAAAGGTCCAATATAGTAGCTTTCGCGAATTTGCTGTAACATTTTGGCAATGTGAATTTCGTTCAATTCTCCATTTCCTTTTATGATCGCAACTTTCTTTTGTCTGTCTTTGCTAATTTTATTTATAGCATCAGCAATTGAATATTCTAAATGCTGAATCGATCCAATTACTTTTTGTGTAGTTGAAGCGCCCATAATGTTTTTCAACAAAGGAATATTAACTTCTTTATTGTTATAAACTGCAATTGCCCAAGGAAAAACCATCGCCTGAGATTGCTTTCCTTTATCGTCAACAGTTATGTTTATTGGCGTAAGACCTTTTTGATACAAAGATTTTACCACATCCATGCTTTCGTCTTTGTTTTCCATTGGATTTACAAATTCGAAAACTATATTGCTGTTATAAGCTTGAAATTCTTCTAGTAATTGTCTGGTTTCTTGTTGTAAACGTTTAAAATCTGCCGGTAAATCACCTTGCATGTAAATCTTAATTGACAACGGATTTTTTACCTGTTTTACAATCTGTAAAGAGGTTTCGGATAAAGTATATCTTTTGTCTTTTGTTAAATCAAATCGGTGGAAAAACAAACTTCCTAATACATTTAAAACGATTAAAACAAAAACAGTAATACCTAATGTTTTGATATTTTGTTGAGTAGACGCTTTCATTAGGCTTTAAAAGATTTTAATTGATAAACTGTAAAAGACAGAAATAGTACGGTGATGCTCAAAAAATAGATAACATCGCGAGTATCAATTACGCCTCGACTCATACTTTTAAAGTGATCCTGCATACCAAGAGCCGAAACAATTGTTGAAGATCCCGGAATTAATGATGCTAAACCTTCAAATCCGAAATAAAAGAAAAAACATATAAAAACAGCAATTATAAAAGCTACAATTTGATTTTCTGATAGGGTAGAAGTAAAAATCCCAATTGCAGAATAAGCCGCAATCAAAAACAATAAACCAAAATAAGAACCAATTGTGCTTCCCATATCGATATTTCCTTCTGGTGAACCCAAATTAGAAATTACTTTTACATATATAAATGTTGGAATAATTGCCAAAACAATCAATAGGAGTGAACCTAAAAACTTTCCGTTTACGATTTCCCAAATAGATAATGGTTTTGTCAAAAGCAATTCTAATGTTCCTTGTTTTTTTTCGTCAGAGAAACTTCTCATTGTAACCGCCGGAATCAGGAAAATCAAAATCCAAGGCGCTAATGTAAAAAACGGAGTCAAATCTGCGTAACCAGTATTTAATATATTGTAATCCCCTTCGAACACCCATAAAAACAGTCCGTTGCTAATTAGGAAAATAGCAATGACTAAATAGCCAATAGGAGAGCCAAAAAAGGATTTTATTTCTCGTAAAATGATTGATTTCATTTAATTATTGTTTAATCGTTTATTTGTTTAAATCGTTGAATTGTTGAATTGTTTTTTTGTTTAAAGTTTCAGGTTTCAGGTTTCAAGTTCAACTTTGCGAACTTTGCGTTTTACCAAAATCTTAAAATATCTCTTTTGCGTTCTTTGCGGTTAAATCATTCTTATTTAAAATGTGTTGAATTATTTTCCGTGTGTAATTTTAATAACCTGCGAATTTCTAGCATCAATAATTATTAAAAATGTTCCTCCTTTATAATCTTCAGGCAAAGTTCCGGAAATAACCCAGTAATTTTCTAATAAGTAATTTTCATACGGTTTTTGCTGTTCTATATTTTCTTTTCCGTAGATATCAAATAAAATTGGTTCTGCGATTTTAATTGCTGTAAGACTATCTTTAATTATAAGTTTTTTGTAATCAATAACATTGTGTTGCACTTTTTTGGTGAGAGCTTCTTTTAGTTCTTGTTTTGCATTTTCTTCCCCTAAAACTAAACGTTTATTTTGTGCACAACTCCCAAGCGTAACTAATAAAAGAGATAAGAAAAAGTATTTCATAATTAAATCTATTGTTTTTATTTCACATTCAGCTTTGCGAACTTTGCGTTTTATTTAACTTTTTAAATGCCATCTTTGCGTTCTTTGCGGTTAATTCATCCCAATTTTCAGATTCAGCAATAACTTGAAACCTGAAACCTGAAACAATTTACACTAAAGAAACCAATTTATCCACGCTCCAAGCTTCCGGTTTTGCATTAAACAATTGTTTTGTAAAACTCCAAACTGTATTAAAAAGCTCAGATTGTCTATAGTTTTCTAAATCTTCTTCGGTTTCCCAATAACTATAAGTAAAAAATATGCATTTGTCGTTTTTATCCTGATACAATTCTAAAAAACGATTTCCATCTGCTTTTCGTATTTTGTCTTTTACGGATTCAAAATTCTCCAGAAAATCAGGAATTTTTTCTTCGTGAAAACTCATTTTGACTATTCGAACAAACATATTTTAATTTTAGAATTTAGATTGCTGATTTTAGATTTTTTGTTGAAGTCTAAAATTATTTCAGGTGCGCAAAAATACCAAAATAGATTGTTCTTTTTATTAAAAAGTAAAATATTCTAAAAGCATTTTTTTTCTCATAATAATGCTAAAACATAGCCCAAGGTTTTAACCTTGGGAGCGCAATAAATATCACAATAAATATCTCAATACGTGTCCCAAGGTTGAAACCTTGGGCTATGTTCACGATGCAATGAAAAATTCCCTTCAGCGAAAATAAAAAGTAAAGGAAAAATCAGTGTAAATCTGCCAAACCAGTTTAGTCAGCGAGCCATTTTTTCGTTATCGAAAGAATCTAAAATCTACAGTCTAAAATCTTAAATGAATTTAATCGTAATCACATCTCGATAATTCAATCCTAAAAGGCTATTTGCAGAACCTACTTTTGAAGGATTACTTCTAAAAATGGCAATTTCGAGAAAACCGGCTTCATTAAAAATGGCAAGTTTTTCTCCTTCATACGTTTTTATTGGATATTTATCTGATGTTGCAATAGCAGAATAATTCGGCAAAATAGTTTTGATGCTTTTTGGCTTCATTACAATTTCGTACGGACGTCCTTTTGCGATTTCTACAAATTGCTTTTTCGAAATATTTGTTACGACGTTTCCAAAATGATCGATGTAAATCACGTATCCTTTTATTGAACTTCCGTCGTTTGAAATCACTGGCTGTAGTTCTGTAATTTGCTTGATTTCTGTGATTTCTTTTCCAATGACATTTAGTAATCCGCCTTTAGAAATATGAGAAGCTACTTTTATAAAAATATCCAAATCACTGAATTCACTTGGAAAACGATCATGTATATTAATAGAAACAATTTTTTGCGGAACAATCTTCTGCGTAAGCATACTCAGAATACCATTATCGGCACAAATAAAGAAATGATCGTTCCATTCCATTGCGATGTGCTGATTCTCTTTATTGCGTTCGATATCGACTCCAATTAAGTGTACAGTTCCTTTTGGAAAACTCAAATAAGATGCGCCAACAACGTAACTCGCTTCGGCAGTGTTGAATGGATCTATGTCATGCGAAATATCCACAATTGTAACCTCTGGATACTCTGATAATATTTTACCCTTTAGCGAACCAACAAAGTGGTCTTTTAAGCCGTAATCGGTAGTAAGGGTAATTATTGACATAATTTTGTTTATAACTATTGGTAGTATTTAAATCTAATTTTCATTAAATTTGAGAAATGCAAAGCTAATAATAGTAATTGCAAAATGAAAGAAAGAAAAGACAATTTGCAATAATAGTCTCAGCTTTCAGTCACAATGGCAATTATTGAAAAATGGCACAAAAACTGCATGTAAATTAAAAAAGACCCGACAACCACTAAATTATAAAAACTGATTTATTTTTAATTTAAAACTATCTCATTTGAACGAAAGAATTATCGAGCTCATAGACATCGCTCCAAAAGACTTTTGGGGCGCTCAAGACACTCATCTTGAAATAATTAAAAAGTATTACCCAAAGCTTAAAATAGTAGCGAGAGGTACCACTTTGAAAGCATTTGGCGAAAAAGAAGTTCTAGATGAATTCGAAAAAAGATTTCAGAGGCTTATGCTTCATTTTACCCGATACAACAACATTGATGATAATGTAATTGAACGTGTAATAATGAGTGATGGTCAGGATGAAAGAAAATCATACGATCATGACAAAATATTAGTTCATGGTGTTGGCGGTAAAATAATTAAGGCTATGACGCCTAACCAACAATTATTGGTAGATACCATCAAGAAAAATGATATGGTATTTGCAGTTGGTCCTGCAGGAACCGGAAAAACGTATACAGGTGTTGCAATGGCTGTGAAAGCGCTTAAAGACAAGGAAGTAAAAAGGATAATACTAACGCGACCAGCGGTAGAAGCAGGAGAAAATCTTGGTTTTTTACCCGGCGATATGAAAGAAAAATTAGATCCTTATATGCAACCGCTTTATGACGCTTTGCGCGATATGCTGCCTAACGAAAAACTCGAAGATTATATTTTGAAAGGAATTATACAAATTGCGCCGCTTGCATTTATGCGTGGACGTACGCTTGATAACGCCTTTGTAATTCTCGATGAAGCACAGAATACGACACACTCGCAAATGAAAATGTTTTTGACCCGTATGGGAAAAAATGCCAAATTCATGATTACGGGTGATCCTGGACAGGTCGATTTACCACGCAGAACTATTTCTGGTCTTAAAGAAGCTATTTTAGTTTTGAAAGACGTTGACGGAATCGGAATTATTTATCTTGATGATAAAGATATCGTGCGTCACAGATTAGTCAAAAAGGTAATTGACGCTTATAAACAAATAGAAAATCACGATTAATTTTATAAAATGTCAAATGTAAATCGTGAAATGTGTTTTGACATTTATTAATATTCGTTTTATACATATCTTTTGAAATGTGTAAAACGAATATTTTTTTGATAAAACTTTAAATAGCAATTAAATGAAAATTAGAATATTAGCTTTCTCATTAATGATCTGTTTGATTTCATGTAGAAAGGCAGAAATTCCAATTAGTAAATTTGTTGGAACTTGGTATGATACAGAATATATTGTTCCGGGAAAATCAAGTATTTTAATTAAGAAAGATAGTTCTTTTTATTATAAAAGTGCAGGTTGTGATTGGAGAGTAGTTTCTAAAGGAAACTGGAAAATAATTGGAGATTCTCTTGAATTAAATAGTACAAGTAGTGATACTTGTTATAAGATGTTTCCTTTTGCTGAATGTATTCCTTTTGGGAAAAATAACAGGAAAGATATTCTAACAATCCCAAACTGCGATCCTGTCAATAATAAATCATTTGCGATTTTCATCAAAGAAAGATTTTATATCAAAAATGATTCCTTAGTTTATAAACTAAAATCAAGTTCAGGCTGTCCGGATACTTTGAAAATTACGTTTGCTAGAACTCAAAAGATTAGAAAATGAAACAACTGGATGATTTCTATTTAAAACAAGAAGAGCCTATAAAAGGCTTGTTTTTGGCATTAAAAGAAATTATTCTGAAACAAGACGAAGACATTACAAATGTTTTAAAATACGGAATGCCATTCTTCTGTTATAAAGGAAAAATGTTCTGCTATTTGTGGACTCATAAAAAATACAAACAACCTTATATTGGAATTGTTGAAGGAAAACATTTTGACGAAGATTTTTTACTTCAGGAAAATCGGTCGAGAATGAAAATTATGCTTTTTGATATAAATGAAGATTTGCCTTTGGAACAAATTGAAGACATAATACAGAAAGCAATAAAATTATATAAATCAGGAATTATTCAAGTTTAAAATAGTTATAAAACAATATTTAACGAAATAGTTAAATAAATAATAAACTTGGCGTATTTCGGGCTTTTATGACTTGTAATCTTTGCTCTTGTGAGCGTAAAGCCGTAAATTTGCACATCATAAATACTTGATTTTTAATATGACTTCGAAACTTAAAAATATAAAAGTTGTTGTAACGGACTTAGACGGAACTTTACTCAACCCACACCACAAAATATCAGATTATACTAAATCTATTTTTCAGGAATTACACAATCAAAATTATCTTATCGTTGTTGCCACAGGACGTCATCATCTTGATGCAATGGCAATTATTGAAAAACTGGAAGTTCCGGTTTATTTGGTAAGCTCAAACGGAGCAAGAATTCATTCACCTGAAAGAAAAGAGCTTTTTGCATTTAACTTAGAAAGTGATGTTGTAAAAGCAGCTTTAAACGTAGAAATTGATCCTGAAATTACAGTAGTTTTATTCAAAGAAAATGTTTGGCAAACCAATAGAATAAGTGAAAGATTAAATGCTTTTCAGGAAGAATTAAGATATGCTCCGGAATTGGTTGATTATAAAAAACTGGAAGATTTTGGCGCTATTAAAATATTCTTTTCTCATGATAATCATGAAAAATTAGTGGCTTTAAAAGATGCTATTATGGCAAATTCTTCTCAGGATTTACATCATGCTTTTAGTTTACCAACATGCTTGGAATTTATGGATAAATCTGTAGATAAAGCTGTTGCAATTCAGAAAGTTTTGGAAGAAGAAGGATTTTCATTAGAAGAAGCGATTTCGTTTGGAGACGGTTTCAACGATGTTCAAATGTTGTCTTCAACAGGAAAAGGTTTAATTATGGGAAATGCTCCGGCTTTATTAAAGGAAACTTTGCCAAATTTAGAAGTAATTAAAACAAATGCCAAAGATGGTGTAGCGAAATATATAGCTTCAAAAATTTTGGATAAAGAATTTGTTCAGAGTTAATTTTTAAAAATAAATACACATAGAAAGTCTACTATTATTGAAATTGTAATTTTTAGAGTTTTAACAAAAACAGAATCCTTGAAGATAATTCTTCAGGGATTTTTTTATGAAACGAATATACGCGAAACCTATTGAGCGTAATTAATTCTAACACATAGATACATAGTTCTTGTTGAGTATAAAGGCGTTTCACTTATTAAAAATAAGCATAGTCAACTATGTGAAAGAAACATGTTTCTTATTTTTCTCTTTTTCAAATATATAATCTATGTTTCTATGTGTTAATTTTTTTTTTGAATTGCAACTGACGGTTTATTCTAAGGATTTTGTAACCAAATTGCAGAAACATTTTTTTAATAATTTGCAAAGTGTATTTTTGTTTTCTTAAATGAAAAATACTATGAGAAAAAACTTTTCTATCCTTGCCTTTTTGATTTTTTCAATATCGGGCAATAGCCAAATTTTGAAACTTGAAGAAATAATGAAAGGCGAGTCTTTTATTGGGAATCAACCAACAAACGGACGCTGGTCTTTGGATGGAAAAAAAGTGTATTTTGAATGGAATCCTACGAATGATTTAGGCGAAAGTACTTATTCTTGGCAAAAAGGTGCCGTAAAACCTTTTTTGGTTGAACCTAAAGAAGCTAGTTTTTCTAAACTTGATTTTAAAAATAAACCAGGTTCTGATGTTTTTTATTATGTAGACAAAGGTGCTTTATATTCTTATACAAATAGTACAAAAGCAGTTAAGAAAATTATTCAGCAAAGTAATGAAATTTCAAATTTGGAATTAGGAACAACTGCAGGAATTGTTTTTTTCGAACAAAATGGTAATATCTTCAAATACAATGCTAAAGAAGGGACAGTTTTGCAAATAACAAACCTTACTAAAGGAGATAAAAAAGAAAAAACTGCAGAAAAAGATTCTTTTTTAGTGACGCAACAAAAAGAGTTGTTTCAGTTTATTAGAGATGCAGCAGCAAAAAAACAATGGAATCTTGCTAAAACTAAAGCGGTTAAATCTGATTTTGCTAAAGAATATTTCTACGGAAAAGATAATTTGTCTAATCTGAAAGCAAATCCAAATGGAAATTTTGCAACATTCAGTTTAGTTGAAGAAGCAGATATCAAACAAGAAAAAATGGAAGTTTTTATAACGGATGACGGTTATAATCAAACGCCGAATACTAAAGAGAAAGTTTCTACAGCTAATTTGGTAAAAACAAAATTCGGAATTTATTCTGTAGCAAAAGATACCGTTTATTATGTGAATTTTTCGACTTTAAGTCATATTCAGGATACTCCGAAGTATTATGAAACTTATGCTAATTTAAAAAATAAAGCCAAAGAAGATAAACTAATTACAACTCTTGCTCCGGTTTATAACGAAGACGGAACGCTTGCAATTGTTGAAATTAGAAGTCAGGATAATAAAGACAGATGGCTGATAAGTTTAAACCTTGAAAACGGAACATTTAAGGAAATTGAACATCAGCATGACGAAGCCTGGATTGGCGGTCCCGGAATTCCATCGTATTCTTTTGAATCTGGAATTCTTGGTTTCTTAGCGGATAATGAAACGATTTATTTCCAATCTGAAGCGACAGGATATTCACATTTATACACTTATAATTTAAAGTCAAATAAGAAAACACAATTGACAACCGGAAATTGGGAAGTTCGTGAGGTAGCATTATCTAAAGATAAAAAGACATTTTATTTAACGACAAATACAACAAATCCGGGAAATAGAAATTTTTATAAATTGCCTGCAATTGGCGGTGTTTTGGAACCAATTTTAACTAAAGACGGCGCGCATGAAGTTGTGGTTTCGCCAGATGAAAAATCACTTTTAGTACGTTATTCTTATAAAAATATTCCTTGGGATTTTTATATTGCCGATAATAAAAAGAACACAACATTACAACAAATTTCTTCTTCGACTTCTGAAAGTTTCAAACAGTATAAATGGAGAGAACCGGAAGTAATTACATTCAAAGCGCAAGACGGAACTCCTGTAAATGCGAGATTATATACGCCAAAAGCAGAAAGTAATAATAAAGCTGCCGTAATTTTTGTTCACGGCGCAGGTTATTTACAAAACGCACATAATTTTTGGAGCAATTATTACAGAGAATATATGTTTCATAATTTGTTGACTGATTTAGGTTATACAGTTTTGGACATTGATTATAGAGGAAGTGATGGTTACGGACGTGATTTTAGAACTGGAATCTACCGTTTTATGGGAGGAAAAGATTTATCTGATCAACTTGACGGAAAAAAATATCTAGTAGAAAAATACGGTGTAGACGCGAACAGAGTTGGTATTTACGGCGGATCTTATGGTGGATTTATTACTTTGATGGGAATGTTAACGACTCCTGGCGAATTTAAATCTGGTGCTGCATTGCGTTCTGTTACAGATTGGGCACATTATAATCACGGATATACTGGAAATATTTTGAATTTTCCGGAGACAGATCCTGAAGCTTACAAGAAAAGTTCTCCGATTTATTTCGCTGATAATTTAAAAGGAAATCTTGTTATGTTACACGGAATGGTCGATGATAATGTGGAATATAAGGATGTTGTTCGTTTATCTCAACGCTTTATAGAGTTACAAAAGAAGAATTGGACCCTTTCTACTTTTCCAATAGAATCGCACAGTTTTAAAGAAACATACTCGTGGATTGATGAATATAGTAGAATTCTGAATTTATTTAATTCGACGCTTCTAGAGAAATAAGTGTTCAGTTTCAGTTTGCGCTAGCTTTGTCAAAGTTTAAAACTTTGACAAAGCTTCAAGTTTAAGTTTTTCGAAAACTACAAACTGCGACTGAAAACTGAAAACCGCGACTAAAAAAAAGAATCTGAATAGATTCTTTTTTTACTTTAATTAGTTTTAAATTTGCAATCATAAAAAAACAACACAACTAAGGATAATGAGCAATACAATTACAACAACAAATTTTAATTTCCCAAATCAAAAATCAGTTTACCGCGGAAAAGTTAGAGAAGTTTACAATATTAATGACGAACTTTTGGTAATGGTTGCAACGGATAGACTTTCGGCTTTTGATGTGGTTTTGCCAAAGGGAATTCCGTACAAAGGACAAATTTTGAATCAGATTGCAACAAAATTCATGGAGTTAACTCAGGATATTGTTCCAAATTGGTTAATTGCAACACCAGATCCAAACGTAGCAGTTGGACATTTATGTGATCCTTTTAAAGTAGAAATGGTTATTCGTGGTTATGTTTCAGGTCATGCTGCGCGCGAATATGCTGCCGGAAAAAGACAAATCTGCGGAGTTACAATGGCTGAAGGTTTAAAGGAAAATGATAAATTTCCGGAACCAATTATTACGCCAACTACAAAAGCGGATAACGGTTCTCATGATGAAGATATTTCTCGTGAAGATATTTTATCTAAAGGAATTGTTTCGGAAGAAGATTATTTGGTTTTAGAAAAATATACTCGTGCTTTATTTCAAAGAGGAACTGAAATCGCTGCAAGTCGTGGTTTGATTTTGGTAGATACTAAATACGAATTTGGAAAAACTAAAGACGGTGTTATTGTTTTGATTGATGAAATTCATACACCGGATTCTTCTCGTTATTTTTATGCTGATGGATATCAGGAAAGACAAGAAAAAGGGGAGGAGCAAAAGCAGCTTTCAAAAGAATTTGTACGTCGTTGGTTAATCGAAAATGGTTTTCAAGGACAAGACGGACAACAAATTCCAGATATGACAGATGCTTATATTGAATCAGTTTCTGAAAGATATATTGAATTATATGAAAATATTCTTGGAGAGAAATTCGTGAAAGCTGATATCGCTAATATCGATCAGCGTATTGAAAAAAATGTAGTAGAATATCTTAACGCTAAAAAATAGTTTTTAGCCAAAGGATTTCTTTCTGATATAAAGAATAAATTTTAACCACAGATTAAAAGATTAAAATGATTTTAATAATCGTTCTCTTCTTTTTAATCTGTGGCTATTTTTTTTACTTCTCCATTTGCTCCTTTAAATTTTCAAGACCTTTATCCAGATCTTTTCCAATCATCTTATCCATATTCATCATTGGCATCATTATATTCATCGGATAAGGAAAAACGCCGTTGATTCCCCATTTCACTTTAGTTTGATTTCCCGCAATTGCATCTGTAGACATAAAACCAACCGCAGTATCATTCATTGGTTCTTTGAAGCGTAAAGCAAAGTCTATACGTTTTCCTTCAGTGATTTTTGTGATTTCCTGTTCGCCAATACCAACTTCTTTTACTTTACTTTCCCAAGAAGATATAGAACCTACAGTTCCATCAGTTCCTTTGTAAGTTAATTTCATTTTTGGATCAATATTGGCCCAAACACTAAACTGATTTTGGTTTTTTAAATATCTCACATATTTAAAAACACTATCGGCTGGTTTGTCGATTACAATCTCTCTTTGTATCGCATACTCTTTTGGCATAAAGTAAGCCGCGATTAATACTATTGCTATAATTAAAATCAACACTACCAAAATTCTTTTAATAATTATCATTTTCTCTAGTTTAAAGGTTAAAAATTAGGTTCTGTTCTGGTTAGACATTCTTTTTTGCTTTCATTCTACAGTAAAGTTAAAAAACTAAAGGCTTGAATTTGTTGAGTTTAAAATTTTTTGATGAATTTTTTTATATTTTTTTCGATTTTACTGTAACATTTCGATAGTTGTCGCGTCTATTAGTAAAGCAAGTTGAAATTTTGGAAACGTTAAGTTTTAAAATGTAACCCATTTATTAACTGAATGTTAAGAATTAGTTAAAACACGGTACCTTGCAATACATAATACATAAAATAGAGTACATTTACATAGAAATTAAGAATCATCATTATCAATCAATTAATAATCAATCAACATGAAAAAATCAGTAATTATTTTAGGAGTAGCTTTAATAGCATTTGCAAATGTTTCAATGGCTTCAAATCACACAACACCATCTGTAAAAAATGGAGTTGAATTTAGAACTTATGAGGTATCTCCATTAAACGTTGCAGTTAGCAAAGGAGATCTTGAAATCGTGAAAAAATTTATCGAATATGGTGCTGATGTAAATCAGTTCTCAGATGATATGTCTCCATTAATGGTGGCTGCACGATACAATAAAGTAGAAATTTTAAAAGTACTAATAGCAAGTGGCGCTCGTCCAAGCGATAAAAACGAGAAAGGATATACTGCATTAAAATATGCACAATTATCTAATGCAACAGATGCAATTGCATTTTTAAAAGATTTAAAATAAAAAATAAACGTTTTTGAACTAAAAGTTTAAAAGAGTTTTGAGTTAGTAATTGAAACGACCTTCCTTGAGCAGAAGGTCGTTTTTATTTTATATAAATTCATCCCGATGCTTGTGAGCAAAGTTCTTTTGAATTGCCTCCAGCTTTAGCTGGAGTTTATACAGAATCAATTTGAATGGCTTTAGCCAAAAAAAAGCAGATTTGGCTAAAGCCATTTCTAAGGGCATTAAGTACCTTCAGCTAAAGCAGGAGGCTATTCAATAAAGACTAAATCAGATACAGAATTACTCAATTACAAATAGCTTAAAAATTGATCGTTTTAATTTGTTTATCCTGAATTTTAGAGAATACAATTAACCCAACAATTGCTCCAATTGTAGCAAACAACATATCAGATTGTGTATCCCAAACATATCCCTGAGTTCCTAAAAACGCATCGCCACCTTCGCCGGTTGCAAGTGAAACAAACCATTCTATAAATTCGTACGTCGCACTAATCGCCAAACAAATACAAACGATAATAAAGTTGAAGAAACTTTTATTACTAATTACTTCCTTACGAATAAAAAGTTCTCTGATAATCATTGCAGGAACTAATCCTTGTGCAAAATGTCCCACTTTATCATAATTGTTTCTGCTTTGATGAAATACCTCTTTTATGTAGTCAAAAAAAGGAACTTCGGCATACGTATAATGTCCTCCGACGAAAAGAATAATACAATGTATTAATATCAAAGTATAAGTGAAATTTGTGAAACGGAATTTTTTGAAGGTAAAAGCTAAAATTAAGAAACCAATAATTGCCGGAATAATTTCAAGAAAACAAGTAAATCCTTCTTTTGGATTTATAACAGAAGCCACTAAAGAAATTGCAAAAATGGCGAGTAGAGAATAGATGTATTTCATAAATCAGATATTACTTATAGTGTCTGCAAGATATCAAACTTAGAGATAATGAAATCAAAAAAGCACCATTAAAATAATGATGCTTTCTTTTTGTAACCGAATCAAATTAATTTAACCAATTAATACTCTTCAATATTTTACTCAATTTTGATATGTTTTTTACGATTGAATACCCAAAATAAAATTGGGAATACTAATAAGGTAAGAATCGTTGCTGTAACCAAACCGCCAATAATAACAATTGCCAATGGTTTTTGTGATTCAGAACCAATTCCTGTAGAGATTGCAGCTGGCATTAAACCTATAGAAGCCATCAATGCAGTCATAACTACAGCTCTTGTTCTTGCTTTTACGCCCATAAATATGGATTCTTCGAGTGTGAATTTTGCCTTGAGATTATGATGGAATTCTGATATTAAAATAACTCCGTTTTGAATACAAATACCAAGTAAAGCAATAAATCCAACTCCTGCCGAGATTCCAAAATTCATTCCTGTAAGATGTAAAGCGATAATTCCTCCAATAACAGCAAAAGGAACATTGGCAAGAACTAACAGAGAATCTTTGATGTTTCCGAATAAAATAAACAACAGAACAAATATCCCAATTAAACTAATTGGAACTACTTGTGCTAAACGTGCGCTGGCGCGAACTTGGTTTTCAAATTCTCCTGTCCATCCTGTTGTATAGCCTGTTGGCATTTTTAATTCAGCCACTTTTTTCTGTGCTTCAGCGATTGTACTTCCTAAATCTCGATCACGAACAGAGAATTTTACGCCAATAAATCGTTTTGTATTATCTCTGTAAATAAAAGCGGGACCTGTAACGGTTTTAATATCACAAATTTCTTTAAGCGGAATTTTTACACCACTTATTGTTGGCACTTTCAATTCAGCAAGATCGAATTCGTCTTTTCTGTATTCTTTTAAGAAACGAACTCGGACATCAAATTTTTTCTCGTCTTCGTATTTTTGAGTGGCAGTTTTTCCTCCAAAAGCCAATTCCAGAACCGCTTGAGCATCACTTAAAGTAACTCCGTAAGCGGCCATTTTCTCTCTGTCAAGAACCACACTGATTTCCGGCTGACCAACATTTCTAAGAATTCCGGCATCTTTTATTCCGGGAATATCCTTGATTTTTGCCAGAACTTCATTCGATAATTCATCTAGTTTATCAAGATCATCTCCGTATATTTTTACTGCATTTGAGGCTTTAAAACCAGCAACAGATTCAGCAACATTATCAATAACAGGTTGCGAATAATTATAAGTAATTCCTTGATGAACTTTTAATTTCTCATCCATTTCATTGATCAGTTCGTCCATATTAATTTTTCGTTTCCATTCAGATTTAGGTTTTAAATCTACCTGAAGCTGAATAAAACCAAAACCATTTGGATCTGTTCCGTCGTTACTTCTTCCAGTTTGAGATAAAACATTTTTCACTTCAGGGAAACTTTCAAGATCTTTTCGAATCATTGACGCTGTTTGTACACTTTCTTGCAATGAAGTACTCATTGGTAATTCGGCAGTTACCCATAAAGCGCCTTCATTTAATTGTGGCAAAAATTCAGTTCCCAGGAAAGTTGCTGAGAAGAAAACCACTGCCAATAAGGATACAGAAGCAACTAATGTTTTTACTTTATGTTTAAAAGTCCACGCAAAACCTTTACCCACTATTCTGTCCCAAAAATTCACAAAAGGATTGTTTTTCTCTTTTACGTTTTTATTAAGAAGAATATGTGACAGAACAGGAACCAATGTCAGAGTAAAAAGTAAAGCTCCCATTAAGGCAAAACCTAAAGTGTAGGCTAGAGGCGAGAACATTTTTCCTTCTACTTTTTGGAATGAAAATATTGGTAATAACGCCGTAATGATAATAAGTTTAGAAAAGAAGATGGCTTTACCCATTTCAGTTCCGGTTTTCTTAATCAAACTGCCTTTTGCAATTTTATTATATTTTGCCATTCCAAGTTGATGCGCTCGATGATCGAGAACCACAAACAAACCTTCGACCATAACAACAGCTCCATCAATGATAATCCCAAAATCGACAGCACCTAAACTCAACAGATTTGCACTCATTCCCATCATTTTGAGACATAAAAACGCAAATAATAACGATAAAGGAATAACAATCGAAACGGTGAATGTTGTTCTCCAATCGGCCATAAAAAGAAATACGACACAAGTAACCAGAATAATTCCTTCGAATAAATTGTGCATTACCGTTTCGGTAGTGAAATTCATCAGATTATCACGATCGTAGAAAGTTTCAATTTTTATATCTTTTGGAAGTACATTTTCATTTAAATCCTTTATTTTATCTTTAATTAAAGCAAGTGTTTCCTGAGCATTTTCGCCTTTTCGCATTACAACAATTCCTTCAACGGCATCATCATTTTTACCTATTCCGGTTTGACCAACTCTAGGCATTGAACTTTCATAAACCGAGGCAACATTTTTTACTAAAATTGGATTTCCGTGTGCGTCATCAACAATAATATTTTCGATATCAGGAATTGATTTCAAAAGTCCGACACCACGAACTACGAATGCTTGTCCATTTTTCTCGATTACATCTCCACCAACATTCAAGTTTCCGGCATTTACAGCATTATAAACTTGTAACGGCGTAATATTATATTTGGCCAATTTTATAGGATCAACACCAACTTCATAAGTTTTTACCTGACCACCAAATACATTCAAATCAGCAACACCAGGAACTGAACGCAATTGTTTGTCAATAATCCAGTTTTGATATGTTAATAATTCTCTACTGTCTCTACTGTCACTTTTGACAATATATCTGAAAATTTCTCCGGTTGGCCCGTAAGGCGGCTGAACATCTGGTTCAACATCATCTGGAAGAGAAACGTTTTTTAATAAATTATTTACCTGTTGACGCGCAAAAGTATCATCGACACCATCATCAAAAATAATCTTGATTACAGACAAACCAAACATCGTTATACTACGAACGCTGGTCTTTTTTTGTACCGAATTCATAGAGATTTCAATAGGCGAGGTAACAAAACGCTCCACTTCTTCGGCACTTTTACCATTCCATTGTGTAATGATAATTATCTGTGTGTTAGTTACATCCGGAAAAGCGTCAATAGGCATATTCTTGAAAGAAATAAATCCGGCAACTGCCAATATTCCCACCCAAAAAAATGTAAATGCTTTATTCTTAAGTGAAAAAGCAATAATATTTCGTATGAATTTGTTCATTTTAAAAAGTATTTTTAATGATGAATTTTTATTTTTTTAATTATGATATTGGCATTCTTAGTATAAATTCTGATTGAAATTCAAGATCAGAATTCGGTATGAAAGCGTATTGCAAAAAAACTAACTGGACCTCGGTCTTTATTATAAGCAGGATTCATGGCAAATTGATAATCGGGCGAAAGCCAAATATGTGTATTGGGAACTAAAAAAGAATAATAAACCTCGGCGATTTGTTCAATTCCGTAATTCAAAGTCCCGTCACCAATCATAAAACCATTTCCTCCAAGTTTCTGATATTCTTCATGCGGATTCGATAATCCGTTTGCAACTAAAGCAATACCGCCAAAATCGTCTGGACGGTTCCACATTTTTCCTTTTAAGCTAATTCCTAATTGTGCCGATCTGTCAATTTCTGTAAAAGCCCAGGTTTCATTTTTACCATCATTATAACTCATTCTGGCAAAAAGCCCCCAAATATCGTTATGTGTATATTCCATATTTAAACCAATACCATATTTAGTACGACCATTTTGTCTTGTACTTTTAATATCCGGAGTTGTTGTAAAATTTGAATTTGCTTCATCATAATTTCCCATTCCTGCTACATTTCGAAAACCTAACAATTTGATGTTTCCGGAATCATTATTTTTGAAAACTATATTCTTTTCAATTTCTATATTTATTGCATTCGAATCTTTAAAACTAAACTCGACATTTGGACCATTAGCATATGTTGGCAAAGCAGTCAAAGAAGCCCGTACTTGCCAGCTATCAAATTGATAATTAGCATACAATCCATCTGTATATCCTCGAGTATTTGCGGCATAATCCCAGGCTCCGTGCGTCATCAAAGACCAGTTTAGAAATTGTGTTCTTGGATCATGTGAATATGAATTGTCATCAAAGTAATCTGATAATCCAAACTTCCCGAAAACTAATTGCAATGACTTATTATCGCCAAGCTTAAACTTTTGTTCCAGAAGCATTCGGGCAACATAAACAACTGGTTTTGTATCTCCAATTCTAAAAGTTTCTCCGTTAGGAAAACCTCCTAATCCTCTGGCTTGCGACAAACCTTCTCCTCCGGACATTTCAGGATTAAAAGTTACAGTTGCGCCTTTCCAAAGCGGAACATCAAGATATAAAGTCGAAGTCAATGACAGCGCGCTTTCTTCTTTGGGATTCATACTATTCGTTCCGGAATAATTGGCGCTAAAACCGGGATGATATTGATAAATAGAAGTCATTTGAAATTTCAGACTATATTTTCGTATCGAATCTGTTTCTTGTGAAAATGATAACGCTGAAAAAAACAACGTTGCAAAACTCAATATGTTTACAGACTTTTCCATCTTGCTAGTCGTTTAAAGCGCGATAAATAAACAGTTGATTATTGGTAATTACTTTCTCATTTTCTTTTAAACCACTTGAAATATAAGTTGTGTCTCCAACAACTCTATAAACTTCGACCTGTCTGGTTTCTATATTATGACGATCTTTAAAAACCATTACAAAGTTTTTGCTTTTATCAAAAACAATTGCTTTGCTAGGAATTGCAATCATCGATTTATCTTCATTAAATGACAATTTGATACTTGCATTCATATCTGGTTTCAACATATAACCGGGATTCTGCAATTTGATTCGGGCTTGCATCGCTTTAGTTTCCGGATCAATTACGTTGAAGATTTTGTCTACTTTTCCTTTAAAAACTTTATCAGGATAACTTAAAGTAGTTACATCGGCATCAATTCCAAGTTTTACTTTATTGATGTCCATTTCGTTAATATTTGCCATTGCCCAAACCTCACTGATTTCTGCAATATCAAAGATGTTTTCAGAACGATCGCTTCTTAAAAGCATATCCTGATTAATACTTTTTTGAATGATAAAACCACTTATTGGCGCCGTAACTTCATAAATAGAACCTGCTTTGATGTTGTAAATCTTATAAGTTTCCTGAATTTTATTCAATTGAGATTGCGCTTTATTTACTTCTGATTTCGCCTGAAGAACATCACTTTCAGAATTTAATTTTCCGTCAAATAATTCCTGAGCAACTTTCAAACTGTTTTTGGCAACCAATAAATCACTTTTTGCATCAATAGCTTGTTTTTCAAAATCGGCAATATCTGTACTTCTAATAGTAGCGAGAACCTGCCCTTTATTTACATAATCACCAAGTTCTACATTTACTTTTATAACGCTTCCGCCAACAAGCGGATAAACGTCGATGGCTTTATTATTATCGGCAGTAATTTTTCCATAAAAACTCAATTGATTTTTTACAGGCTGATTTTGAGCTTCTGCCATTGTTGTAGTTTTCAGCATCGCATCGCTTAAAGCAAAAGAGGCATTTGTGTCTGGATTTTCAACTTCTTTTTTGCAGCTTGCAATTGACAGGCTTACGATTGCAATTGCTATGATTAGTTTATGTTTCATCTTTATTTGGTTTTAAAATAAGTCTTTGTTGATTGTACTATTTAATTCTTCGCCTGAAAGCACTACTTTTTTCTTTAATTCATTTACCTGAATTGAAGCTTGATTGTAGCTTTCCATAAAATCAGTAAACTCTAATAAACTAACATTTCGCTTCTGAAAATTATTTAGCATTCCGTTATAAACCGCTTCAAAATCAGAATTAACGGTTGGCTTTATAACCACATAGTTTTTACGCGATTCATCCCATTTATTCCATGCCGATGTAATTTCGGTTTGCAATTGCAAGTCAAAATTTTGTTTATCAACTTTAGATTGTTCCAAAATTGTTTGCGCATATTTAATGTTTCCTTTTTTTTTATTCCAAAGTGGAAGAGGAATTGCCAGAGTCAAATTAGCTTCTTTATTAAAAGCACCACTTCGTTGGTCATAGTTTGCTCCAACAGTTATATCTGGAATAGAAAGAGATTTTTGCCATTTTACATTTAATGTATTAGCGTCAATTTCTTTTTGTTTAGCCAAATAATCAGGACGATTGGTAATAGCATCACTTTCGAAAGACTTTAAATCAAAAGCAATCGTTTTTAGGTATTTATTAAACTCACCATCAGGAACGCTAGGAACTACAGTTTCGGTTTCGTTTAATAGTAGCTTTAAATTTGCCTGTTCTTCAATATTGTCGTTGACAACTTCCATTCGTTCGTTTTTAAAATTTAGATACAAAGACTGTAAACGAACCAAATCTTTTAGTGCAATATTCCCTTTTTGAACCTGAACAGAGTAGGAGTTAATTAAATCTTCAATGTGCGCGATTTGTTTGTCTGTAGTTTCAAGATTTTTTGTATTGTAGTAAACAGTGTAAAAACTTTTGCGAAGCTGCAATTTTAAAGTCCTCAGTAAATCATTAAATTGCAATTCAGCCAATTGTTCATTGGTTTGAGCCAGTTTAACTTCGTTGCGTTTTTTTCCGCCTAAGTAAATTAGCTGCTCAATTCCAAATGCTTTTTGTCCTTCTTTTCCAATATCAAAATATTGATTTCTTTCGGGATTGTAGGCATTTAATTCTGCGCTGATCGTGGGGTTGTCCCAAATACGGGCTTGAATGGTTAGTGCTTTCGAAGCATCGATATTATACTGTGATGCCAACAAAAAAAGATTCTTTTTAAGAAACTGACTCTCACAATCCTGAAGTGTGACCGTTTTTTGAGCCGTAATCGCTTGATTGAATAATACAAGCAATAGAAGTGCACATAGTTTTCTCATTGTATCAAATTTATTTTATACAAATATTCTATCAGCAGACTTTAAGATGCCTTAAATTCTACCTTAAAAATACCTTAAAATAAATTATAAATGAAAAAATAATTGAAATAAATTCGTGTTAATATCTGTAGCTGTGTAAGTTATAGTAGCGTTGTGAAGATTTAAAATACGCTGTACAATACGCAATCCTAATCCGAAACCAGTCGTTCCTTTTGAGTTTTCGCCACGCATAAAGGGCTCAAAAAGATTTTGCTGTTCAGTTTCATTTAAGGTTTTCCCCGTATTTAAGACCGAAATAACAAGATAATCTTCCTTAGTGCTAATTTTGACTTTTGCTTGTTTATTATCAGAGTAAACACAAGCATTTTTTAAGACATTACTTAATGCTATTTCAAGTAAATTTTTATTTCCTTTGATTTCTAATGCCGTATCTAAATTGTCATTTTCTTCTATTTCAAACAGAATAACAAAATCCGGAAAGCTTTTATTTAATTTTTCGATTGCCGAAAACAGAATCTCATCAATACGATGAACTTCGTTATTGTTGAAGTTTTTAGAATCAATTTTAGATAAAACAAGCAACGAATTAATTAGCTCAGTTAATTGATTTACATCGGATAAAATTGTTTTTAGGAACGATTTACTTTCAGGCGGAGTTTTATCATTAGCTACAATATTCTCAATTTGCGAAGTAATTCTCGACAGTGGAGTTCTGAGTTCATGAGAAGCATGTGCGGTAAATTCTTTTTGTTTTTGATAAGAAATCTCAATCCGATCCATCATAAAATTAAACTCATTTGCAATCAAATCAATTTCGTTTTTATTGCTTTTCGATGCAATTCGGGTATCAAGATTATTCTCGTTTATATTTTTAATTTTCTGATGAAAAGAACTTAACGGATTCATCGCTTTTTTGACCGTAAAAGACGTTAAAACCCAACAAATACAAGTAAAGAAAATATAAGAGATTACAAGAGTATATCTTAAGAACAGAAGCTTTCTTTGTCCATAATCATCCGTTGCAGATATTAAAGCATAAAAATCCCTGTCTTTAGTATCATAAAAAACACCATAAACCTCATAATTACCTTGTTGTTTAAAGAAAGTTTTATGTTTTTTTAAGTATTTTAAATCATCAATAGACCAATTGATTCTCGCATCGTCAATACTGCTATATATAAGTTTGTAGTGAGAATCGAATACCAATGTTTTCTCATCGTATAATTTATTGATGGAATTCTGGTCGATCATTTTCAAAAGCTGATCGTCGACTTCCTTTACATTCACTAAAAGTTTAATGTTCGAAAGCGCCTTTATTTCCAAACGGTCACGAAATTCTTCTTTTCTAAAATTAGAATACAAAACAAATATCAAAGTAGATGCCAATCCAAATAGGATTGTAAATAATAAACTAACTAATAATGATATTCGGTTTTTTAAAGTCATTCCTGATCGCTTAAATAATATCCGTATCCAATTTTGGTGCGAATAAGTTTTGTTTCGTGGTCTTTGTCTATTTTTTTTCTTAGAAAGTTAATATAGACCTCAATTGTATTCTGATTTGTTTCAATATGATAATCCCAAAGTTTCTCTGCAATAAATTGTTTCGACAAAACTTTTCCTTTGGCATGAGCCAAAATCAAAATCAATTTAAATTCTTTTGGAGTAAGTTTTATTTCTTCGCCAGAGCGATAAACTTTCATATCATCTTCTAAAATCTCTAAATCCTGAATCAATAATTTTTTTTCACTTTGCTGCGGAATATCTTTTCGTCTTAATAAAGAAGAAACTCGGGCATATAATTCTTCAAAATGAAAAGGTTTAACCAAATAATCATCGGCACCATTATCAAAAGAAGCAAGTTTGTCTTCGATTTCGCTAAAAGCTGTGAGCATAATTATTGGAGTCTTTTTATCGATTTCTCTAATCCCTTTACAAACGTCTATACCATTAATTCCGGGAACATTAATATCCAGAATAATTAAATCGTATTCATAAGGAAAATACTTTTTTAGTAATAAAGAACCGTCATAATAAGGAAAACACTCGAATTCTTTTGAAGTAAAGAACGCTGAGATTTCTTTAGACAAAGTAAAATCGTCTTCGAGTAATAGTAGCTTCATATTTTTTTTAGAAATCAATTCGGTTATTATTAAAACAACCGAATTGATGTTTTAATGCTGTTTTTTATTTAAAATAAGAGAAAGTTTCATTGTTTTCAATTTTCAATAATGATTCGTAAATCAATTGAATCACATTTTCAACATCTTCTCTGTGAACCATTTCTACAGTTGTATGCATATAACGCAAAGGCAAAGAAATCAATGCCGACGCTACTCCGCCATTACTATAAGCAAAAGCATCAGTATCAGTTCCTGTAGCTCGTGAAGTTGCATGACGCTGAAACGGAATTTTGTTTTCTACCGCAGTATCAACAATTAAATCGCGAAGTCTGTTTTGCACCGCTGGAGCGTAAGCAATAACAGGACCGCGACCCATTTTAAGATCACCTTCAACTTTTTTATCAATCATTGGAGTAGTCGTATCGTGGCAAACATCAGTTACAATAGCAACATTTGGTTTGATCGTTTGAGCAATCATTTCAGCTCCGCGCAAACCAATTTCTTCCTGAACAGAATTAACGATATATAGACCAAAAGGTAATTCTTTTTTATTTTCTTTTAATAAACGAGCAACTTCGGCAATCATAAAACCGCCCATTCTGTTATCAATGGCGCGACAAACAAATTTATTCTCGTTCAGAATCATAAATTCATCAGGATATGTAATCACGCAACCTACATGAACACCCATTGCTTCAACTTGTTCTTTGGTTTCACAACCCAAATCAATAAAAATATTACTGATTTTTGGAGATTCTTCCTTATCACGTAATCTCGTATGAATTGCCGGCCATCCAAAAACACCTTTTACAATTCCTTTTTTAGTATGAATATTGACTCTTTTAGAAGGCGCAATTTGATGATCAGAACCACCATTTCGGATCACATACAACAAACCATCGTCAGTAATATAGTTTACATACCAGGAAATTTCATCAGCGTGACCTTCAATTACAACCTTAAAAGGTGCATCAGGATTAATAACACCAACAGCAGTTCCATAAGTATCAGTGATAAAAGTATCAACGTAAGGCTTTAAATAATTCATCCAAAGTTTCTGGCCTTCACTTTCATATCCAGTCGGCGAGGCATTATTTAGGTAGCTTTCCAGAAAAGCAATAGAGGTATCTTTTAAGATAGATTCAGTACTCATAAAAATATTTTTTTGCTAATTTATAAATTTGGTATTAGAGTTGTATATAAATATATAATTTTACATTTAAATTATGACTCGATGAGATTTACCTACATTATTTTATTCTTTACATTGATTTCGTTTACAAGTCAAGCTCAGGTTACCCCAAAGCCAAATGAGGAAATGGGTTATATATTAACCGAGCAGGATTCTATTTTGAACGATACAATTCAATTACCTGAGATTATTATTTCTAAAGAAAAGCTCGATCCCGAAGCACAAAAGCAATTTTTGATACTTCAAAACCGTGTTTATAAAGTATATCCATATGCTAAACTTGCGGCAGATAGATTGACGGCATTAAATCAGGGAATGGCTCGATTGAAAACCAATCGCGAAAAGAAAAAGTATTTCAAGATCGTTGAAGACTATCTTAATAATGAATTTGAAGACAGATTAAAGAAATTGTCGCGCCGACAAGGTCAAATACTTGTAAAGTTAATCAATCGACAAACCGGAATCACAACGTATGAATTAATCCGAACCTTAAAAAGCGGATTCAAAGCCTTTGTATCTAATACAACGGCCAATTTATTCGACATAAGTCTAAAGAAAGAATATAAACCGTTTGAAGTAAACGAAGACTATTTGATAGAAACTATTCTTCAACGTGCTTTCGAATCTGGTAGATTAGCAAATCAAAAACCTGCGACTCCAATAGATTACAACGATCTAATGAATACTTGGGAAGAAAAAGCCAAGACACAAGCTAAAAAATAATTCACTCCTTATATATAAGGAAGAATATGATCTCCACAACCCGACAGGTTTCTAAAACCTGTCGGGTTTATTTTTGGTACCTATATATAAGGAGAATTTTTGTCGAGCGAAGAGAGCCGAAGGTTCGTAAGAAGCTTTTCGTTTAAGATTTGGAATTTATATAAGAATTAGGAGCTATTTCCCGCTCCCGAAGTCTCGGGACGTTCCAATCTTTTGCTTTTTAAAGGAAAAAGCAAAAGGATTTTCTCCC